>NZ_JAPRAQ010000010.1 GCF_029989365.1 Bradyrhizobium sp. Arg816
CGGTGCCGATCGCCTATTACACCTTCGGCGGCTGGAAGAAGTCGGGCTTCGGCGATCTCAACCAGCACGGCCCGGACTCGGTCCGCTTCTACACCAAGACCAAGACGGTGACCTCGCGCTGGCCGTCCGGCGTCAAGGAAGGTGCGGAGTTCTCGATCCCGCTGATGAAGTAATTCTCCTCGGCCGTCATTGCGGGGAGCGTAGCGACGAAGCAATCCAGCATCTTTCCGCGGAGACAGTCTGGATTGCTTCGCGTCGCCCGCAATGACGAGAGAAAAATGAGCAGCCCGGCATGCAGTTCGCTCTGAACGAGGATCAGGTCGCGGTTCGCGACATGGCGTTGGCGTTTGCGGCCGAGAAGATCGCGCCGCACGCGCTGCGCTGGGACGAGGAAAAGCATTTCCCCGTCGACGTGATGCGCGAGGCGGCGACCCTCGGCATGGGCGGCATCTACATCCGCGAGGATGTCGGCGGCTCCGCCATGACGCGGTTCGACGCGGCGCTGATCTTCGAGGCGCTGGCGACGGGCTGTCCGACCATTTCGGCCTTCATCTCCATCCACAACATGGCGTCCTGGATGATCGATGCCTTCGGCAACGACACCCAGCGCTACAAATGGCTGCCAAAACTCTGCGCGATGGAGCTGATCGCGAGCTACTGCCTGACCGAGCCGGGCGCCGGCTCCGATGCGGCAGCGCTGCGCACCCGCGCCGTGCGCGACGGCGACCATTACGTCCTCAACGGCCAGAAGCAGTTCATCTCCGGCGCCGGCGGCACGGATCTTCTTGTCGCCATGGTCCGAACCGGCGGTGACGGCGCCGGCGGCGTCTCGACCCTCGTGATCGACGGCAATACGCCCGGCGTCTCCTACGGCGCCAATGAGCGCAAGATGGGCTGGAATGCGCAGCCGACCCGCGCCGTGATGTTTGAGAACGCCCGCGTGCCGGTCGCCAACCGCCTCGGCGAGGAGGGCATCGGTTTCAAGATCGCGATGGCCGGCCTCGATGGCGGCCGTCTCAACATCACCGCATGCTCGCTCGGCGGCGCGCAGACCGCGCTCGACAAGGCGCGCACCTACATGAAGGAGCGCAAGGCTTTTGGAAAACGTCTCGACGAATTCCAGGCATTGCAATTCCGTCTCGCCGACATGGCGATCGAGCTCGAGGCCGCGCGCACCTTCCTGTGGCGCGCCGCCGCCGCGCTCGACCGCAAGGACCCCGACGCCACCATGCTCTGCGCCATGGCAAAGCGCTTCGGCACCGATGTCGGCTTCGAGGTCGCCAACCACGCGCTGCAGCTCCATGGCGGTTACGGCTATCTCAGCGAATACGGCATCGAGAAGATCGTGCGCGATCTGCGCGTACACCAGATCCTCGAAGGCACCAATGAAATCATGCGGCTCATCGTGGCGCGCAAATTGATCGAGGGCGCGCGATGAGTTCAGTGGAGGAGGGCGATCTGGTCGCCCGTGTCGAGGGCGCGGCCGGCGTGATCCGGCTCAACCGCCCCAAGGCGATCAATGCCGTGACGCTGGAGATGTTTCGCGACATCGAAAGGGCGCTCGACCGCTTCGAGGCCGATCCGGCCGTCGCCGTGGTCCTGCTGGAGGGGGCCGGCGAGCGCGGCCTGTGCGCCGGCGGCGACATCCGCACGCTCTGGGAAAGCTCGAAGGTCAATGGTGACCTCGGCAAGATCCTGTGGCGCGAGGAGTACATCCTCAACGCCCGGATCAAGAGATTCCCAAAACCCTATGTCGCGTTCATGGACGGCATCGTGATGGGGGGCGGTGTCGGGCTCTCCGCCCATGCCAGCCACCGCGTCGTCACCGACCGCACCAGGCTCGCGATGCCCGAGGTCGGGCTTGGCTTCTTCCCGGATGTCGGCGGCACCTTTCTGTTGTCGCGCTCGCCGGGGGAGATCGGCACGTATTTCGGTCTGACCGGCCAGACCATGAACGGGCCCGATGCGATCCACGCGAAATTCGCCGATGCCGTGGTGCCGGCCGCCAAATGGCCGGAGCTGCGCAACGCGCTGACGAAGGTTGGTCAGGGCGCGACCGCAGCCGATGTCAGCAAGCTCATCGACGGCTTTGCGACCGGTGAGACCGCGGGACCGGTGGCCGCGAAAGAGCCTGTTATCGACGCGCTGTTCGGCTTCGACCGCATGGAGGACATCGTCGCTGCGCTCAAGCGCGACGGCTCCGAGTTCGCGCTGGCCACGTTGAAGACGCTCAACGAGAAATCGCCGCGCGGCATGGTGGTGACGTTGAAGCTGCTACGGCTCGCGCGCGCCGCATCGAGCCTGGAAGAGTGCCTGGTGCGCGAATATCGCGCTGCGCTGGAGGTCTTCCGCAGCGACGATTTCCGCGAAGGCGTGCGCGCGGCCGTGATCGACAAGGACCGCAACCCGACCTGGTCGCCGCCACGTATCGAGGATGTGACGCAGGAGATGCTCGCGCCATATCTCGCCGAGATCGGCGCCGACGAACTGAAGTTCAACTAATCAACGAAACGTCCAGCGGAGGATATCGATATGGCCACGATCGCATTCATCGGTCTCGGCAACATGGGCGGCCCGATGGCAGCCAATCTGGTCAAGGCCGGCCACGAGGTGACGGCGTTCGATCTCGTCGAAGCCTCGCGCGCGCAAGCCAAAGCCGACGGCGCCGGCATTGCCGACAGCGCCGCGGGCGCGGTGAAGGGCGCCGATGTCGTCGTCACCATGCTGCCGGCCGGCAAGCACGTGCTCGGCGTCTGGAGCGAGGTTGTTCCCGCCATGGCCAAGGGCGCGCTGATCATCGACAGCTCCACCATCGACGTCGAGAGCGCGCGGCAGGCGCATGCGCTGGCGGTCAAGCACGGCGTGCTCTCGGTCGACGCACCGGTGTCCGGCGGCACGGGTGGTGCCAAGGGCGCGACGCTCACCTTCATGTGCGGCGGCGAGGAGAGCGCGTTTGCGGCGGCAAAGCCGGTGCTGGAGAAGATGGGCAAGAAGATCGTCCATTGCGGCGGCGCCGGCGCCGGGCAGGCGGCCAAGATCTGCAACAACATGATCCTCGGCATCTCCATGATCGCGGTGAGCGAGGCCTTCGCGTTGGCTGAGAAGCTCGGGCTCTCGCATCAGGCGCTGTTCGACGTCGCCTCCACTTCGTCGGGCCAGTGCTGGTCGCTGACGACCTATTGCCCGGTGCCGGGCCCGGTGCCGACCTCGCCGGCCAACAACGATTACAAGCCGGGCTTTGCCTCGGCGCTGATGGTGAAGGATTTGACGCTGGCGCAGGACGCCGCCAAGGCCGCGGGCGCGGCGACGCCGCTCGGCAAGCATGCGCAGGAGATCTATCAGTCCTTCGATGCCGCCGGGCAGGGCGGGGTGGATTTTTCCGGAATTATCAAGCACGTTAGGGGGCTAGCCGGGAAAGCCTAATGACGACATTTCAGGACGCGCGCGCGTTTCTGCTAAAACACCGCACGGATTACGAGACAGCGGTCAAGGACTTCCGCTGGCCCGATCCGGTTCCCTTCAATTGGGCGCTCGACTGGTTCGACGACCTCGCGAAGGATGCGGACGCCAAGGACCGGCCCGCGCTCTGGATCGTCGATGCCGCGCAGGACCGGCAGACCAAGCTTTCTTTCGGCGCGCTCTCGAAGCGCTCGAACCAGGTCGCCAACTTCCTCCGCGCGCACGGCCTGAAGCGCGGCGACCATCTCCTCCTGTTGCTCGGCAACGTGGTGCCGCTGTGGGAGACGATGCTGGCCGCGATGAAGCTCGGCGTCGTCGTGATTCCCGCGACCACGCTGCTCACCGCGGACGAGCTGCGCGACCGGCTCGATCGCGGCAAGGCGAAGGCCGTGGTCGCGGCCCAGGACCAGGTCGCGAAATTCGCAAGCCTTGGCGCCGAAAATGTCGTGCGCATCGTGGTCGGTGCTGCCTCGGATGGCTGGCTTGCCTATGACGAGGCAGCGAATGCTTCGGAGAGCTTTACGGCTGACGGTCCAACCAATGCCGACGACCCGATGTTGCTCTATTTCACCTCGGGCACCACGGCGAAACCGAAGCTGGTGCTGCACAGCCAGCGCAGTTATCCCGTCGGCCATCTCTCGACCATGTACTGGATCGGGCTGAAGCCGGGCGACGTCCACCTCAACATCTCATCGCCCGGCTGGGCCAAGCACGCCTGGAGCTGCTTCTTCGCGCCGTGGAATGCGGGCGCGACCGTGTTCGTGGTCAACCAGCCGCGTTTCGATGCCAAGGGTCTGCTTGCCACCATCGGCCGCTGCGGCGTCACCACGCTGTGCGCGCCGCCGACGGTATGGCGGTTGTTCATCCAGGAGAACCTTGCGGCGTTCAAGGTGAGCTTGCGCGAGGTCTGCGGCGCCGGCGAGCCGCTCAATCCGGAAGTGATCGACCAGGTGCAGGCCGCCTGGGGCCTCACCATCCGCGACGGCTACGGCCAGACCGAGACCACCGCGCTGGCCGGCAACTCGCCGGGGCAAAAGATCAAGGTCGGCTCGATGGGCCGGCCGCTGCCGGGCTATCGCGTGCAGGTCAGCGACGCCGACGGCAACCCGGCGAAGGAAGGCGAGGTGGCGCTGGTGCTGGGTGCTGACCGTCCGGCCGGCCTGATGCAGGGCTATCAGGGCGACGACGGCCAGCTCTCGGGCGCGGAAGGCGCGCTCTACCGCAGTGGCGACGTCGTATTCGCAGACGAGGATGGCTATCTCACCTTCGTCGGCCGCTCCGACGACGTGTTCAAATCCTCCGACTATCGCATCAGCCCGTTCGAGCTGGAGAGCGTGCTGCTCGAGCATGAGCTCGTCGCGGAAGCCGCGGTGGTGCCGAGCCCGGACCCGATCCGGCTCGCGATCCCCAAGGCCTTCGTGCTGCTGACATCAGGTGCCGAGCGCTCGCCCGAGACAGCGCTCTCGATCTTCAGGCATCTGCACACGCGCCTTGCGCCGTTCAAGCGCATCCGCCGCCTCGAAATCGTCACCGAGCTGCCAAAGACGATCTCTGGAAAAATCCGCCGCGTGCAGCTACGCAGGCTGGAGCGCGACGATGATCGCAGCGATCCGCTGCGCGGCCGGGAATTCCGCGAGGAGGATTTTCCGGAGTTGCCGAAAACACGGAGCGAGACCTAAGTGAACGAAGTCTGGAAGAAGCCGCCGATTGCCCTCGAAGCCTATCAGGCCATGGTCGGCAAGGAGATCGGCGTGTCGTCGTGGCACCTGGTCGATCAGCCTCGCATCGACACCTATGCCGACGTGATCGAGGATCACCAGTTCATCCACGTCGATCCGGAGCGCGCGAGGAAAGAGACCGCCTTCGGCACCACCATCGCCCACGGCTTCCTGACGATGTCGCTGCTGTCGATCATGTCGTACGAGGTGATGCCGGTCATCGCCGGCACCACGATGGGCGTCAATTACGGCTTCGACAAGCTGCGCTTCATCTCGCCGGTGCGCTCGGGCAAGCGCGTCCGCGGCCGCTTCGTGCTGGCGGAAGCCAAGCTGCGCAAACCGAACGAGCTGCAGTCCCGAACCAACGTCACGGTGGAGATCGAGGGCGAGGACAAGCCGGCGCTGGTCGCCGATTGGCTGGGGTTGATCTATTTCGCGTAGGTGCGGCCCGGACTTGACCAAGCCGTCCATCGCTGCTCAAAAGCTGTCCCAAAGCGCGGTGTTTACCCTCTCCCCTTGTGGGAGAGGGTGGCTTCGCGAATGCGAAGCCGGGTGAGGGGTATCTCTCCGCGGGCTCGCCTGTAGAAACAACCCCTCATCCGGCGCTTCGCGCCACCTTCTCCCACAAGGGGAGAAGGAAGAAGAAGCAGGAACTGCACTCATGGCAATCAGGTTCGACGGACGTGTCGCCATCGTCACCGGCGCGGGCAATGGCCTCGGACGCGCGCATGCGCTCGGGCTGGCCAGCCGTGGCGCAAAAGTCGTCGTCAACGACTTTGGCGGCGCGCGTGACGGCAGCGGTGGCTCGCTGTCGCCGGCCGAAGCCGTGGTCGAGGAGATCCGCAAAGCCGGCGGCACCGCGATGGCCGACGGCGCCGACGTCTCCAATTTCGAGCAGGTCACGGCGATGGTCGAGCGCGCCACCAAGGAGTGGGGCAGCGTCGACCTGATGTGCGCCAATGCCGGCATCTTGCGCGACAAGTCGTTCGGCAAGATGGAGGCCGCCGATTTCCAGAAGGTGCTCGATGTGCATCTCGTCGGCACGTTCTATTGCTGCAAGGCGGCCTGGGCCGGCATGCGCGACCGCAATTACGGCCGCATCGTGCTGACGACGTCGTCCTCCGGCCTCTACGGCAATTTCGGCCAGGCCAATTACGGCGCGGCCAAGTCCGGCATGGTCGGCCTGATGAACGTGCTCGCGGAAGAGGGCCGCAAGACCGACATCCGCGTCAACATCATCTCGCCGACCGCGGCGACCCGCATGACGGAGGAGTTGCTGCCACCGCAGGCGCTACAACTGATGAAGCCGAACGCGATCACGCCCGCTGTCGAATACATGCTGAGCGAGGACGCACCGACCCGCACCATCATGGGCGCCGGTGCCGGGTCCTTTGCGGTGATCAAGATCGTCGAGAGCGAGGGCATCAACCTGCCGGAAGCCGAGTGGACGCCGGATGCGGTCGCGGCGCATTTCGCCGAGATCAGCGACATGTCGAAGGCGAAGGCGCTGCAAGGCGCGTTCGAGCAGACGCAGAAATACGTGGCGCAGGCGGCTGCAAGGGCGGGGATCAAGCTCTGACTGACGTCGCCGTCATCGGTGCCGGTCCCGCCGGGCTGATGGCGGCGGAGGTGCTGGCGCAAGGCGGCGCCCGCGTCACTGTCTATGACGGAATGCCGTCCGCCGGTCGCAAATTCCTGATGGCCGGTCGGGGCGGGCTCAATCTCACCCATAGCGAGCCGCTGCCGGATTTCATGGCGCGCTACCGCGAGGCGGCACCGAGGCTGCAAGCGGCGATCGCGGCGTTTTCGCCCGACGGGCTCCGCGCCTGGAGCGCGGCGCTGGGCGAGCCGACTTTCGTCGGCAGCAGCGGGCGCGTGTTTCCAAAGGCGTTCAAGGCCTCCCCGTTGCTGCGCGCCTGGCTGCGGCGGCTCGATGCCGCCGGCGTACGGTTTGCCTTTCGCCATCGCTGGACCGGCTGGGACGACCAAGGACGGCTTCGGTTTCAAACAGCCGACGGCGTGCATGCCATCCCGGCCAAGGCAACGGTGCTCGCGCTCGGCGGCGCAAGCTGGCCGCGACTGGGATCGGACGGCGGCTGGGTCGATATCCTTGCCGCGAAAGGTATTGCCATCTCGAAGCTGCGGCCGGCCAATTCGGGTTTCACGGTCGCATGGTCCGATGTGTTCCGTGACCGCTTCGAGGGCCAGCCGCTCAAGGGCGTGGCGCTGACGATCGGGGCGCATACGGTGCGCGGCGAAGCCATGATCACGCGCAGCGGCATCGAAGGTGGCGCCATCTACGCGTTGTCGGCCGAGCTGCGCGAGGCGGTGCTGGGTCTTGGGCAGGCGACGCTGACGATCGCGCTCCGGCCCGACCTCGAGGCTGATGCGCTGACCATGCGGCTATCGGGCACGCGCGGCAAGCAATCGCTCGCGAACTTCCTGCGCAAGGCGGCGCAGCTGTCGCCGGTCGGCATCGGCCTGATGCAGGAGGCCGCCATCGCATCCGGCCGGCCGCTGGCGTCGTTCTCGCCGGCGGAGCTTGCGAAGCTGATCAACGCCATTCCGGTCCAGCTCACCGGCGTCGCCCCGATCGAGCGCGCCATCTCGACGGCGGGCGGGGTGACCTTCGACGAGCTCGACGAACGCCTGATGCTGCCCAAGCTGTCCGGCGTATTCGCCGCCGGCGAGATGCTCGACTGGGAGGCGCCGACTGGCGGCTATCTGTTGCAGGCGTCGTTCGCGACGGGCGCTGCTGCGGGCAGGGGTGTGCTGGCGTGGCTAAGGCGCTAACCACCGTCATTGCGAGCGCAGCGAAGCAATCCAGAATCTCTGCGCGGTGACAGTCTGGATTGTTTCGTCGCAAGAGCTCCTCGCAATGACGAACATGGAGGCGGCGTGCCTTACCGCAGCTTCCCGCGCGCCGCCACCGGCAGCGTGCCGATGATCTCCTCGCCGCGGATCATCACGACCTCGTCCATCATGTTGACGACGACGCAGACGTGATTGGGCACGATGCGGACGACGTCGCCGACGTTCGGCCGCGTGTTGCTGCGTGAGAGGTCGAGGAAGCCGTGTTCTTCCGCGAAGCGCGCAATTTTGGCTTCGGGGTGCTCCAGGATCAGGCCGTGGCCGTCGAGGCCGCCGGTGTCCGTGGTCAGTGTCTTCGAGCCGGCGTCCAGAATTCCGCGCTCGGGCGCGGCGCGGCTGACGACCGTCGAATAGATGTGCAGGGCGCAGTCGTCCCAGGTGGCGACGCCGGCGGCGACCTGCATGCGGTCATTGTAGATGTAAGTGCCGAAGCGATGCTCGGTGCCGCCCTTGAGCTTGCCGATGTTGACGAGGTTCGGTGTGCCGCCGGTCGAGACGATTTTGGCGTCCAGCCCGTGCGCGCGCACGCCGGCCAGCGCCTCGTCATAGAATTTTTGCGCCTCAGCCCAACCGGTCTCGGTCGGGTAGAGCATGAAGCCGGCGAATTCGAGCCCCTTGGACCCGGCGATCTCGCGGGCCAGCGCAATCGCCTCACCAGGGGTCTCGACGCCCGCGCGCTTGCGCCCCGTGTCGCATTCGACCACGACCGAGAGCGGACGACCCGAGGCTGCGGCTGCCTTGGGCAGGCCGGCGACGACCGTCGAGTTGTCGGCCGCGACCGTCATGTTCGCCTTCGCCTGCAACGCGCCGAGCCGCGCCATCTTCTCTTCGCCGAGCAGATTGTAGCTGATCAGGATGTCGTCGATGCCGGCATTGGCCATGATCTCGGCCTCGCCGATCTTCTGGCAGGTGATGCCCTTGGCGCCGGCTGCGACCTGCATCTTCGCAATGGTGGGATTCTTGTGCGTCTTGATATGCGGGCGGTTGGCGACGCCGGCGTCGTCGCAGGCTTTCTGGATTCGCGCGATGTTGCGCTCGACCTTGTCCATGTCGATGGCGGCACAGGGCGTGCCGTATTCGCGGGCGATCTTGGCGGCGAGGGTGGTTGTCATGGGTTAAGCCTGTTCGATTTCTTCGCGGAGCATTTCAAGTTCGAGCCAGCGCTCTTCAGCGGCTGACAATTCATCGTGCGCCTTGGCGATGGCAGCCGACGTATCGTCGAATGTCTTGCGATCTTTGGCGTAGAGGTTGGGATCGTCAAGCACCCGCTGCAGTTTGGCAATATCGGCCTGCAACGTCTCCATCTTCTTCGGCAGCGTATCCAGCGCGTGCTTCTCGTTGAAGCTTAGCTTCCGCCTGGATGTGGAGGCAGGAGCGGCGGCGCGCTCCTCTTTCTTCTCCGCGGGGGCTTGCGCCTTCGTGGTCTCGCGCTTGAGGTCGGCACCGCGCTGCGCCAGCATGTCGCTGTAGCCGCCGGCATATTCGGTCCACTTGCCGTTGCCTTCGGGGGCGATCACGGACGTGACGATGCGGTCGAGGAAGTCGCGGTCGTGGCTGATCAGGATCACCGTGCCGTCGTAGTCGCCGAGCATGTCCTCGAGCACGTCGAGTGTCTCGAGGTCGAGATCGTTGGTCGGCTCGTCCAGCACCAGCAGGTTCGAGGGTTTTGCCAGCGCGCGGGCCAGCATCAGCCGGCCGCGTTCGCCGCCCGAGAGCACCTCGACAGGCGTGCCGCGCTGCTCCTGGGCGAACAGGAAGTCCTTCATGTAGCCGACCACATGCTTCGGTTTGCCGCCGACCATGATCTGGTCACCACGGCCGCCGGTTAGCGCCTCGGCCAGCGTCGACTTGGGATCGAGGCTTTCGCGGTGCTGGTCGAGCGTGGCCGTCTCGAGATTGGCGCCGAGCCGCACGATGCCGGAATCAGGCTCCGCGCCGCCGGTCAGCAGGTTGACCAGCGTGGTCTTGCCGGCGCCGTTCGGCCCGACGATACCGAGCCGGTCGCCGCGCTGGATACGGGTGGAAAAATTGTCGACGATCACGCGGTCGCCAAAGGCCTTGGTGACGCCCTTGGCCTCGATCACCAGCTTGCCGGATTGCTCGGCTTCCGCCGCGGCCAGACTGGCGGTGCCCGCCGTGCCGCGATAATTGCGCCGCTGGTCGCGCAGCGCATGCAGATTGCCGAGCCGCTTGACGTTGCGCTTGCGGCGGCCGGAGACGCCGTGGCGCAGCCAATGCTCCTCGTCGACGATCTTGCGGTCGAGCTTGTGCTGGTCGCGCTCCTCCTCGGCGAGCACCTCGTCGCGCCAGCTCTCGAACGAGGCGAAGCCACGATCGATCTGCTTGATCTTGCCGCGGTCGAGCCACGCCGTCGAGCGCGAGAGATTGGTGAGGAAGCGGCGGTCGTGGCTGATGATCACCAGTGCGCCGCGGCGGCTGTCGAGCTCCTTTTCCAGCCATTCGATGGTGGAGAGATCCAGATGGTTGGTCGGCTCGTCCAGCAGCAAGATGTCGGGCGAGGGCGCCAGCACGCGTGCCAGCGCGGCACGGCGGGCCTCGCCGCCGGAGACGTTGGCCGGGTTCTCGTTGCCGGTAAGCCCGAGCTGCTCCACCAGGTAGCGCGCCTGGTACGGATCGTCGCCGGGCGCCAGGCCCGCCTCGATATAGGCAAGCGTGGTCTTGTGATCGCCGAAATCCGGCTCCTGCGGCAGATAGCGAACGGTGGCGCCCGGTTGCACGAAGCGCGTGCCGCCGTCGGGTTCGACCAGGCCGGCCGCGATCTTCAGCAGTGTCGACTTGCCCGAGCCGTTGCGGCCGATCAGGCAGACGCGCTCGCTCGGCGCGACGTTGAGCTCGACGCCGCTCAGCAGCGGCGTGCCGCCGAAGGTAAGCTTGATGTCTTTGAGTTGGATCAGGGGCGGCGCCATGACTAGCCTTGATTCAAATTCTGGCTCGTCGCGGCCTGGTCGGCGCGGCGGCGCTGGATCCGGCGCAGCGTCTGGTCGAGCGCGGAGAGGAAGGCGGAGCGGTCGCGCGGCGCGAACGAGCGCGGCCCGCCGGTGACCTCGCCGGCCGAGCGTAGATCCGTCATCAGATTGCGCACCGCCAGCGTCATCCCGATCGACTCTTCCGTGAACGGCTTGCCGTTCGGCGCGATCACGTCGGCGCCCGCTTTCACGCAACGGCTCGCCAGCGGAATGTCGGATGTCACGACGACGTCGCCCGGCTTGGCCCGCTCTGCGATCCAGTCGTCGGCGGCATCCATGCCGGCGCCCGCTGCAATCCGCTCAATGAGCGGATCCTGGGGCACGCGAATAAAATTGCCGGCAACCACGCTCACGGGCACGCCGTGCCGGAGCGCGACGCGGTAGATCTCGTCCTTCACCGGACAGGCGTCGGCGTCGACATAGATGCGGGTGGGGGTGTCAGTCATTCGCCGCGTGGTACCCCATTCGGGCCGCAAAGGCGAGGGGATTGACCGGTGTTCCCGGGGGCCTACGATCGGCCCTGAAACAACAAGAATTTGGGGAAAACCAGCCATGCCGAACCGGCTCGAAACCTACCGCGTCGAGGCCTACAACACCGCCAAACAGTCCGAAAACAAGATGCATGACGACACGGTGGCGCGCCGCTTCGGCTTTTCCGGCGGGCTGGTCCCCGGCGTCGATGTCTTCGCCTACATGATGCACGTGCCGGTGGCGCGCTGGGGCCGCGATTTCCTGTCGCGCGGGCTGATCGAGGCCCGCTTCATCAAGCCGGTCTATGACGGCGAGACCGCCGATGTCGATGCCACCGAGCACAACGAGCTTCTCACAATCGAGGTGTTCAGCCGCACCGAGCTGTGCGCCGCGGGGACAGCGTCGCTCCCGGCGGCCGCATCTGTGGTGTCATTGAACGACTATGTCGAGGTCGCGGCCATTGCCGAGCGCAAGCCTGTGAGCCCGGCAGCGTTCGAGGTGGGCAAATGGCTGGGCACGACGCCGCGCCGCTGGGCCGGGCAGGACGCCGCCGATTATCTCGCCGACATCAGGGAGGCCGATCCGATCTTCGCGCGCGAGGGTCTCGGCCATCCTGGCCTGATCCAGCGTGTTATGAACCGCGTGCTGGTCGACAACACCATCCTGGGCCCGTGGATCCATGTCGGGAGCCGCATGCAGCTGCTGTCGGCCGCGCGCACGGGTGACGAGATCACCGCGCGGGCAAAAGTCACCGCGAATTACGAGAAGAAGGGCCACCGCTTCGTCGAGCTCGACGCGCTGGTCGTCGCCAACGGCACGACGCCGCTGGCGCACTGCCAGCACACCGCGATCTACCAGCCGCGTGAGCAGGCGGCGGCCTGAATGCCAGTTGAGGTCTCCTTGCGTGCCCTCGTTTGTTTTGGATTAGCACTCCTTTTGTCGCTCCATGCGCTTTGCGTCGTGCATGCCGCAGCACAGGTGCCCGATGGTGTGTCGCTCAGCGAGCAGACGACGACGTGGAGCACCGTCAAGTTCGCCGTCGATGCGGAGAATGGCTTTGTCAGCGGGTCGCTCGACAAGGGCGTGATCGTCGAACGCAGTTTCAAATCCTACGTGCTTGAGAATCGATATCTGAAGGTAACTCTCGTGCCCGAATTCGGAGGGCGTATTCTTTCCATGGTCTACAAGCCGACTGGCCACGAGCAGCTTTATCGAACGGAGGTCGGAGTGCCCTACGGCATGAAGGCCGGAAATTTCTACTACGACTGGCTGATGGTCTACGGCGGAATCTTTCCCACGTTTCCGGATGCCGAGCACGGCAAGACGTGGCTGAAGCCGTGGGCTTTCCGGGTGGTGAAGGAGGGCGCCGACGAAGTCACGGTCGTGATGTCGTTCCGGGATGACTTCGACTATTCCGCGCGGCCGAGCAAGTTCAGGGGCGCGACCGGCATCGAGGCGAACTACTACGTCACGCTCAAGGCCGATCGTGCCGCACTCGATGCGCGCGTGGTGCTGAAGAATCCGAACGACGAGGCCGTCCAATACGAGTACTGGACGTGCACGACCCTCGCTCCGGGATCGGAGCCGAATAATCCCAAGGCAACGGTCGGCGCCGAGATCATCGCGCCGATCCGAACTTACACGACGCCTGCCTGGTCGACCAGTCTGGCAGACGGCGACGAGAGCGCGGGTATGGGCAGGCGGCGCTTCGAAAACCTGCGCTACTTCAAGAACTGGCCAACGATGGGCATCGCCTATGCTGCACCGGATATGCAGGGCGGGAATTTCTGGGGCGTCATCAACCATGACAATGCAGAAGGAATTATTCGCATTGCGGACAACACCGTTACGCGGGGCTTGAAAATGTGGACGTGGGGGTTTCCGTCGCTCACCGGCGAAACCGATGCCCGGAAGGATCCGAACGAGTGGCGGCCGTATGTCGAATTATGGGCGGGCGTGTCAGACCAGTTTTTCCACAGCGCAGACTTTCCCGCACGCAGCGAGGTGTCGATTCCGGAAACCTACAGCCCGACCGTCGGCATGAGCAACGTGACGCATGCGAACGAGAAAATCCTGATCAATTTTTCGGCCGAGGCGTCTCGCGCCGTTCTCGAGTTCTTCAGCATCGAACCGGCCATCCCGTTGCTTGTCACGTTGAAACAGGGTGACACGGCTCTGTTCAGCGGGATCGTGAGCGCCGATCCGAACAACGGAAATCGCATTTCGGCAGCGATTGCCGACGGCCGCAGCGGGGAAAAGATACGGCTAACGATCACGACCACGGAGGGAAAGGAGTTGATCGCCGCCGAAACGGCGATCAAGTGATCTCTTTCGGAATGCCGGTCGAAGCCCCCGGCGTTGTCACGATCGCGGAACTCCCCCTACGCCGCGTTCCCCTTAGCATCCTGGATGGCACGCCACACCCGCTCCGGGGTCAGCGGCATGTCGATGTGCTTGATGCCGTAGTCGGAGAGGGCGTCGAGCACCGCGTTCACCACCGTCGACAGGCTGCCGGCGCAGCCGGCTTCGCCGCAGCCCTTGCTGCCGAGCGGATTGGTCGTGGCCGGCACCGGGTGATCGCCGACCGTCATGTTCGGAACGTCCTCCGCGCGCGGCAGCGCGTAGTCCATCAGCGATCCCGTGATCGGCTGGCCGCTGTCGTCGTAGCGGACATGCTCCATCAGCGCCTGGCCGATGCCCTGGACGACGCCGCCATGAAGCTGGCCCGCGACCAGCAGCGGATTGATCACCGTGCCGAAATCGTTGACCGCGCTGTAGCGCACGATCTGCACCACACCGGTATCAGGATCGATCTCGACCTCGGCGACGTGGCAGCCGTTCGGGAACGCAGAGGGCACCGGTTCGCTGGTATGGTCGACGTCGAGGCTGTCAGGCACGCCGTCCGGCACCTTGCCGTCATGCAGCTTCCTGGCGAGCACCATGATGTCGATGCTGCGATCGGTGCCGGCAATGGTGAAGCTGCCGTCGGCGAACTCGATGTCGGCCTCGGAGGCCTCCAGCATGTGCGCGGCGGCGCGCTTGCCCTTCTCGATGACGAGCTTGGCGGCGCCCACGATGGCCATGCCGCTCGCCGTGATCGAACGCGAACCGCCGGTGCCGTTGCCGGTGTGGACGATGTCACTGTCGCCTTGCTCAAGCTTCACGCTGTCGAACGGCACCCCTAACTGCGCGCACAGCACCTGCGCGAATGCGGACGCGTGGCCCTGGCCGTAATCGAGTGTGCCGGTAATGAGCTGTACCGAGCCATCGGGATCGAACACGATCTTGCCGAGCTCGGGGCTCGGCGGCGCGGTGACCTCGAGATAGGAGCCGACGGCGATGCCGCGCAGCTTGCCGATCTTCCTGCTCTCCTTCTTGCGCTTGGCGAAGTTCTCGTGGTCGGAGATTTCGAGCGCCTTGTTGAACACCGCCTGGAAGTCGCCGCTGTCATAGGTGACGCCGGAGGAGGCCGGGAACGGCATCTGGTTCGGCTTGATGAAGTTGCGCTTGCGCAAGGTCAACCGGTTGATGCCCATCTCGTCGGCGGCGCGGTCGATCAGCCGCTCCATGTAGTAGTTCGCCTCGGGCCGGCCGGCGCCGCGATAGGCGCCCATCAGCGTGGTGTTGGTGAGCACCGTCTTGATGTCGACGGCCATCAGCGGCGTGCGGTAGACGCTCGAAAAGTTCTTGCCCGTGTTGAGCGAGAGCGGCCCCGGCGAGACGCCGGTGATGTAGGCACCGAGATTGCCGTAACCGGACAGCTTTGCCGCGAGGAAGTGTCCCTCCGCATCGAGCGCCAGTTCGGCATGGATCTTCTGCGCACGGCCATGGCTGTCCGAGAGGAAGCTGGTCGAGCGCTCGTCGAGCCACTTCACCGGCTTTCCCAATTCCTTGGCCGCGTACAGGATGCACATGTATTCGGGGTAATTGACGTTCTTCATGCCGAAGGAGCCGCCGACATTGGCGGTGAGGACCCGCACCTTCTCGTTCGGCACCTTCAGGTTCTTGGCGAGGTTGGCGCGGTTGCCCGCAACGCCCTGCGTCGGCATCTGGATGGTGTAGCGCTCGGTCTTCTTGTCGTAGGAGGCAAGCCCCACGCGCGGCTCCATCGAGACCACGGCGACGCGGGTGTTCTCGATGTCGACCTTGGTGACGTGGGCGGCACCGGCGAAGGCCGCGTTCACCTTGTCCATGTCGCCATAGTGGTAGTCGAGCGCGACATTGTTCGGGATGTGGTCATAGAGCAGCGGCGCACCGGGTCTGGCGGCTTCCTCGGGATCGGTCACCGCTGGCAGCGGCTCGATATCGAGCTCGACGGCCTCGGCGGCGTCGCGCGCCTGCGCCAGCGTGTCGGCGACCACGAAGGCGACGGGATCGCCAACGAAACGGACCTTGTCGGTCGCCAGCGGCTGCCGATTGGTCTGGAGCAGGGGGGAGCCGTCGCGGCTCTTCAGCGGCAGGCCGCAGGTGAAGGGGCCGTAGCCGGCGGCATCGAGGTCCTTGCCGGTCCACACCCCCAGCACGCCCGGCATTGCCCTGGCGGCGTCGGTGCCGATGCCGCGGATGAGCCCATGGGCATGGGTGGAGCGGACGACCACGGCATGGGCCTGGCCGGGCAGGTTGAAATCGTCGGTGTAGCGGCCCTTGCCGCGCACCAGCGTATCGTCTTCCTTGCGGCGGACCGGCTGCCCGACGCCGTATTTTTGCAGTGCAATAGCGTTTTCGAGCGTGGACGATTTGGTGTGTTCTTGCATGGAATTGACCTGAAAAGCCGGCAATCGCGCGTTTTGGGGGGCGCCTGGAGGACCGGACCCTTCAAAAATAGCCCACGGTCCCGTTCACGACAACGCACGAATGGGCATGGTCCCATGTGATGCGTTGTTGCGCAGGCTTGCCGCGCTGCTAATGTTTCAGGCGAAAAAGCAATTCCAGATCGGCCCCATCGGGCCGCGGAAAGACAATTTGTATGAATGACCACACGCGGCTCCGCGACGGCCATGCGCCGCACGGTGGGCTGGAGGGGTCGATGGCGGCGGTGGCGTTGGCCCCCGAACCGGCCGTCGCCCCGCACGCGCCGGGAACCGGCGTCTATGCGGCGCTGGACCTCGGCACCAACAATTGCAGGCTCCTGATCGCTTGTCCGACCAGCGACGGCTTTCGCGTGGTCGATTCCTTCTCGCGCATCATCCGGCTCGGCGAGGGCGTCTCGGCGACCGGCTGCATCAGCGAGGCCGCGATCGAGCGCGCCGTCGCCGCGCTCAGCATCTGCCGCGACAAGATCAATCTGCGCAAAGCCAAGCGGCTTCGGCTGATCGCGACCGAAGCCTGCCGGGCCGCCTCGAATGCGGAAGGTTTCCGCAGCCGCGTCGCGGCCGAGACCGGCATCGAGCTCGAGGTGATCGACCGCGAGACCGAGGCCTCGCTCGCCGTGCTCGGTTGCGCGCCGCTGGTCGACCCCCGGGGCAGGGGCGCGATCCTGTTCGACATCGGCGGCGGCTCGACCGAGCTGGTCCGGATCGAGCGCGATCCGCAAAATCCGGAGCCGCGCATCAAAGCCTGGATGTCGATCCCGCTCGGCGTCGTGACGCTGGCCGAGCATTTCGGCGGCCGCGACGTCACGCCGGACATCTATGCCGCGATGGAGCAGGAGGTCGCCAACCACGTCGCGCCGTTCGCAGAAGCGCACGGCGGCGATCTCGCCGACATGCACCTGCTCGGCACCTCGGGCACGGTGACGACGCTCGCCGGCATCCATCTCAACCTCGCGCGCTACGACCGCCGCCGCATCGACAGCATCTGGATGAACGATTCCGACATCACCGCGACCATCAGCAAGCTGCTCGGCATGAGCTACGAGGAGCGCGCCAACAACAGCTGCATCAGCGTCGAGCGCGCCGATCTCGTGCTGGCCGGCTGCGCCATCCTCGATGCTATCCGCCGCGCCTTTCCGCTTCCGCGCCTGCGCGTCGCCGACCGGGGCCTGCGCGAAGGCATGCTGGTCGAGATGATGCGCGAGGACGGCGCACTCAGGAGCTGGTGAGATGGCCAAGGACACCACCGGCCGCTTGCACGTCCAGGTCAAGACCGGCGGCAAGCGCAAATTGTCGTCGAAGCTGTGGCTGGAGCGGCAGCTCAACGACCCCTATGTCGTCAAGGCCAAGGCGCTGGGTTATCGCTCGCGCGCCGCGTTCAAGCTGCTCGAGATCGACGACAAGTTTCGGCTGCTGAAGCCCGGCATGGCCGTGGTCGACCTCGGCGCTGCGCCGGGCGGCTGGAGCCAGATCGCGGCCAAGCGCGTCGGCTCGGTCGACGGCAAGGGCAAGGTCGTCGCGATCGATCTGTTGGACATGCCTGAGATTGCCGGCGTCGACTTCGCGCAGCTCGACTTCATGGACAACGACGCGCCCGCGAAGCTCACTGCGATGCTCGGGGGCGGCGCCGACATCGTGATGTCCGACATGGCCGCCAACACCACCGGTCACCGCAAGACCGACCAACTCCGCATCGTCGGCCTGATCGAGACGGCGGCCGCGTTCGCCTGCGACGTGCTGAAACCGGGCGGGGCATTCCTCGCCAAGACATTCCAGAGCGGCGCCGACGCCGATCTGCTCGCCCAGCTCAAGCGCGATTTCGCGACCGTGCGGCATGTGAAGCCCGCTGCGAGCCGGCAGGATTCGTCGGAGCGCTATGTGCTTGCGACGGGGTTTCGCGGCGGGATGTAACACCCCGCCGTCGTCCCGGCGAAGGCCGGGACCCATAACCCCAGGGAGCGGTCGTTGCGCGAGAGCGGTAACTCCGAGTCCCCGTAACCACATCCGCTTGTGGTTATGGATCCCGGCCTTCGCCGGGACGACGGCGAGTGGTTTGCGCGAGTTTTCTTCGATCAGAAGCCGTTCGTCGCGGTGGGCGCCCCCTTGGCTTCGGACGCCGTTAGTCGTAATGCCCAAGCATCTGTTCCAGTGATGGGGCAGCGGTCATCGTTCCCGAGGATGACAGCAGGGACACCGCCGTCAGAATGTGGAGCATGACGAAGCCAACTGCGATGATTGCCAGCAGTGCATCCTCGCTCAGCGGCGGAGCCTGAATGAAGCTCTCGCGCCGCTGTCCCTCTCCGATCGACATTGTCAGTGGTCCTCCAGGCTCGGTGTTATCAGAAGCCGTACTTCATTGCCCCGCGCAGCCTCTGGCTCTCGACGCCGTTGAGGGAGCTCGTCAGCAGATATTCCAGATCGAGGCTCAGCGCGTTGCCGACATCGGCGCGCAACGAGAGACCGCCGGTCATGGTGTCGCGCGCGGTCGAGGTGCCGCTGAGTGCATAGCCGGAGGTCAGGCCGACCAGATCGACGTAGTTCAGGCCCTGCACATAGCCGCCGTCGAAGGCATGCCGCCATTCCGCACGAACGGCCGGCGTCAGCACGCCCCAGCTTTGCAGGATCGGATAGGCGAGGCGACCGCCGAGAACGCCGGCCACGCTGGTCGTGTTCATCCTGTCGTAGCTCAGGGCCCATTGGCTCGAGCCGGTCTCGTTGTAGGTGTTGAGCGTCGCGTTCACGACATCGAAGCGGCCGTAGCTCGAAAGCTTCCAGCCCTCCCACCGGGAGACATGGCTCACACCGACCGTGCCGAAGAGCTGGCTGCCGGCGCGCTGACTGTCCAGCATGACGTTGCCGTCGTTGGACCAGCGTTTGCCGTCGAAACGGAGCCAGCCATATCCGCCGGCGACGTCCAGATAGGTGTGGGGCAGGAAGTTCCAGCTTGCATAGATCGTCGCGTTGAAGCTGCGCGCGTCGATCCTCGATCCGTCCGTTCCGATCTTGTTGTGGTCGAAGCCGAGACCGAATGCGGCGCCCGCCTTGAGGCCGTCGGTGATGGTTCGATCGAAACCGAGCGTCAGTCCGGAGGACGTGAAGCGGTTGTCGTAGCTGTTGTCGCCTTGCAGCCTGCCGAAGCCAACCGTTCCGAATGCCCAGACGTTGAAGGGCAGCAGATTGGCCTTGTTGATGCGCTCGACCGCCTGAGGGAGCGCGGCGGCGAGCTGGTTGACGGCACGGCCGGCGTCGGACTGCGACGTCAGGTTCGTGCGGATCGGCAGCTCGTCGGAGTAGCCGAGGGCCTGTGCCGCTGCGGGCCGATCGTTGAAGAGGCCGGCCGCCCGACGGTCGATTTCGGAATTGCTGGCCGATGGGCCGGACGGGCCTGCGGCCGCGATCGGGCCGGAGCCGGGTGCGCCGTCATCCGCGTCGTGCAGGCCTTCGAGACGCTGGAATATGTTGCCGATCTGGGCTTGGCCGAAGCGGACCGCGGTCGACACCTGCGAGGCGACGGTTCCACGGACCGCCGCGCTTGTGCCGGGATCGGAGCGTCCGACCGTGAGCGAGATGGCGATTGACGTGGCAGCGGCATTGTTGCCGTCACCGGCATAGATCGCGACAATCGAATGCGCGCCCGACGCCAGAGGCAAGGTCGTGAAGGATGCAGCCGAGCCGGAGATCGTCGCCGTGCCCAGCACGATCGTGCCGTCCTTGAAGCTCACGCTGCCGGTCGGGGAAGCGCCTCCCGACAGTGACGCCGTCAAGGTGACGGACTGGCCGGCCGCAGGTGCGCTCGCCGAGCTCGATACGGCGATCGAAGGCGCGGCCTTGCCGATAGTCACTGCGATCGTGCTCGATGTTGCCAAGGCATTGCTGCTGTCGCCGCCATAGATCGCCGTCAGGGAATGGAAGCCCACGACAAGTGTCGATGTTGCGAGCGTCGCGGTCGCGCCCGAGATGGTCGCCGTGCCGAGTGTCGTCGTGCCGTCCTTGAAGGTGACGGAGCCTGACGGCGAGGAGCCGCCGGAGAGCACCGCGGTGAGGACCACCGACTGGCCGGCGGCCGGCGACGTCAACGAGGCCGATACCGAGATCGAGGGTAACACCTTGGCGACCGTGACGGTGACGGCGCCGGAGGTCGCCGCGGCATTGTTGCTGTCCCCGCCATAGGCCGCCGTGATGCTGTGCGTGCCGATCGCGAGCGCCGCCGTCGTGAAGGTTGCGGTTGTGCCCGAGATCGCGGCGGAGCCGAGAATGGTGGCGCCGTCGTTGAAGGTCACGGTGCCGCCCGCCGACGATCCGCCCGAAACCGTGGCGGTGAAGGTGACCGACTGGCCGGCGGACGGCGAGGTGGACGAAGCCACAAGGGCGAGTGAGGCCGAGCTCTTGCCGACGGTCACCGTCACGACGGTCGACGTCGCCCCGGCGTTGCCGCTGTCTCCGCCATAGACCGCGGTGATCGTGTGTGTTCCGACCGCGAGCGCCGCGGTGGCGAGGCTCGCGCTCGAACCCGCGATCGCGGCGGAGCCGAGGACGGTGGCTCCGTCCTGGAAGGTCACGGTGCCACTCGGCGACGATCCGCCGGACAACGTTGCCGTGAAGGTTACGGACTGGCCGACAGCCGGCGCGGCCGATGACGCCGAGAGCGAGACCGAAGGCGATGCCTGGCCGACCGTCACCATGATTGCACTGGAGGTGGCTGTGGCGTTGCTGCCGTCGCCGCCATAGACGGCGGTGATCGCATGCGTGCCGACCGTGAAGGCGGAGGTCGTCAGCGCCGCGCTCGCGCCCGAGATCGTGGCCGAGCCGAGGACGGTGGCACCGTCCTGGAAGGTCACGGAGCCGCTCGGCGAGGAGCCGCCGGAGAGTGTTGCCGTGAAAGTCACGGACTGACCGACGGTCGGCGAGCTCGACGAGCTGGAAACGGTCAGTGACGGCGAGACCTTGCCGACCGTGACGGTGATCGTGCCCGAACTTGCCGAGCCGTTGCTGCCATCGCCGCCGTAAATTGCCGCGATCGGATGCGCGCCGACCGCGAGCGACGAGGTCGTGAAGGTTGCGGTCGAACCCGAAATCGTGGCCGCTCCCAGCGTCGTGGAGCCGTCCTTGAAGGTCACGGAGCCTGATGGCGAGGAGCCTCCGGAAAGTGTCGCCGTGAAGATCACCGATTGGCCGAGCGTCGGCGACAACGAGGAGCTCGAAATCGAGACAGACAGCGATGCGCTGCCGACCGTCACCGTCATGACGTTGGACGTCGCGCCGGCATTGTGGCTGTCGCCGCCATAGACGGCGGTGATCGTATGCGATCCGGTGGACAGCGACGATACCGTCAGCATCGCGGCCGATCCGGAAACGGTGCCGGAGCCGAGCGAGGTCGCGCCGTCATAAAAGGTGACAGAGCAGCCCGGCGAGGTGCCGCCGCTGAGCGAAGCGACCAGTGTCACGGGGTCGCCAGCGCTGGTTGACGTCGACGATGCGCCCAGGGTGACGGTCGGGGCGTCCTGCGTGATCGTCACGGTGATCGAGCCCGACGTGACCGACGCGTTGGTGGTGTCGCCGTTATAGGTCGCGGTGATCGTGTGCGGGCCGACGGACAGCGACGACACCGCCAGGATGGCGGTCGTCCCTGAGATGGTGGCGCTGCCAAGCTGGGTCGCGCCTTCCAGGAAGGTGACGGTGCCGCTTGGCGAGGCCCCGCCGGTCAGGGTTGCGACGAGCGCGACGGATGAGCCATAGCTTGCCGAAGTCGACGAGGCGGCGAGCGCGATCGAGGGCGTGATCTGGGCCACCGTGACCGTTGTGGAGCCGCTCGTAGCCGAGTTGTTGTTGGAGTTGCCCGAATAGCTCGCGGTGATCGCGTCCGATCCGACCGGCAGCGAGTTGATCGTCAGGCTTGCCGTCGTTCCCGAGAGGTTGGCGGTGCCGACCGATGTTCCGTTGGCGTAGAACGTGATTGTCCCACTCGGCGAATAGCCTCCGCTCAGCGTCGCTGTCAACGTCACCGGGCTGCCGTAGATGATGGAGGATGACGATGATGAAACGGTCAACGTCGGCGACGCCTTGTCGATCCTGATCTGGTAGGAGATGTTGCCCCAGCCCGGGCCCACGCCGGCAGCATCCGAAGGGAGAGAAAGTGAGTCGGTCATGATCGATATGACCCCGAAATAGGTACCTGCCGTCGCCGGGGTGCCGTTTATGGCGATGGAGCATGTGTCGCCGCTCGACGTATTCGAAATTGTGACACCCGGCACGAAGAAAGACATACTCGAAATTTGGCAGCCGGAGCTGTCGGTATAGACCGTGAGGCTCTGCGAGTACGCGGTCCCGATCGTTGCGTTCGCGAGCGTTCGCAGTGCATGGGCCGGCGCGCTCGCGCAGAAGAGCAGAATGGCAGCCAGCCAAAGGCTGCCAACAGCGTTTCGAACCGTGCGAGACAGCACCGTCGCGATCGGCTTTGCACTGGCGAATGACGATATCGCTCGCGTGGCGCGATCGTTCTCAAGCTGGCCGCAGCGCGCGACCACATCGAAACAACCGGAATGCATGCCCTGTCCCCATCGTTCGGATCCCACGCGATGGAGGTCGCAGGGATTGGACAGGCGAGGAGAGGGAGCGTCAGAGGATATGCCTCGCCAACCCAGAGATCTCTCACGCCTGAGATCGTTTGGTCGGGTCTGGTAGGCGACGAACGGCAAATCCACCATCAACGCGGATTGATCCTGGGGATTGGGTAGCCGCTAGTCGCATTCCTGCGACAGCGCTAATTGTCCCGGGGCTGTTCGGTCCGCGGTGGCGCGATCGCAGATCGTCAGGGCAACGATGTGAACGACCAGGAAGGCGGCGGCCACGGCCAGCAGCCAGCCCGTCTCATCCTGGGTTTGAGGCCGGGCGACCCCATTTGCTCGCGCTGGCTTGCCTGCAGCGATCATGTCCGGTCTCCAGAATCCGTATTGAAGTCTTGATGTGTGATTGCTGCTGATCCCGCGACCCGGTGTCGTCTCAGAACCCGATCTTGACGTGCGCACGCCCGCGCTCGCTCCGCGAATTGCTGGCGATCAGTTCGTCGAGCTGAAAGCCAAGGCTGACCGACCGGTTCACCTGCAGTTCGAAGCCGAGGCCGATCAGGGCCTGGTCGCGCTTCTCCGCCGAGCCGAACAGGCTGTAGACGGTCGTCGGATCGAAGCTGTAGGCGATCGCTTGCGTATAGGAGCCGCTAAGGCTGCGGCGATAGGCGAGCTCGAAGCTCGATTTGAGAACGCCGGCCGAGGTGTCCATCACATGGCTGAACCGGGTGCCGAGCACGCCCGCGAGATCGACGGCCGAGGTCTGGTTGAAGGTGAGATTGTAGATGCCGGCGCCGGTCTCGACATAGCCGTCGAGCCGGATCCATTGCAGGTCGAGCCGCGCATACGGCGCGATCTTCCAGCGCTCGACTTTGATCTCGCGGCTCACCGCGAGCGAGCCGAACAGATCCTCGGCGCCCCGATGTCCGGCGCCGAAGGCCTGCGCCGAGCTGTCGTAGCGAGAGTTGCCGAGCCGGCCCACGGCGTAGCCGAGGACGCCATCGATGAACCACTGCGGCGCAACGCGGTAGCTGGCATAGGCCTGCGTCGACCAGACATTGGCGTTGATGTGCGAGCCGTCGCTGCCGATCGTGGCATGATTGATGCCGAAACCGACGGCGACGCCGGCCTTCAGGTTTCGGGTCAGGCGCGAATCGACACCGGCGGTCAGTCCGGTCGAGGACACGTTGTATTTGGCATCGGCGTAAGTGGTGTCGCGGCCGAACAGCAGCGCGCCTGCGGTCCAGTAGCGCAGCGATGAATCCGATCCCGCTGGTACCGGCACGGCCTGCCCATCTTTCGGCGTCTGGCGGGGCTGTGCCATATCGGATGCGGAGCTCGTCCTGTCTCCGGCATTCGCCGGCAGGCCATACTGTCTCTGCGATGCCGGCATCTGTGCGAAGGACGCCCTGTTGCTGACCAGGGGGACGTAGTCATTGTGCAACTCGATCAGCCGGTCCTGCACGTTGTCGATCTGTTGCTGACCCATCACCTGCACGGTGTGAACCTGGAAGTCGACCATTGCCTTCACGGTCGGATCCGCGGTCGGATCCGGCATCGCGGCATAGCGATAGATGGCCGTCCCCGTGGCCGAGCCGAGCGGCGTGGTCACGGTGACGTCGACGGCACCCGCCGCATGCGGAGGCGTCACCACCGAGATCTGCGTCGCGCTCAGCACCGTGAAGCCGAGCACGTTGGCGCCGCCGAATTTGACCGACGTGGCGCCGGTGAGGTTCTGGCCGATGACGATGGTGGTTTGCTGTCCGGCGATCGGGCCAGATGCCGGATTGGTACTGGTCACCACGGGGCCGGGGCTGGAGGCGGCCGTGCAGGTGACGGTGACGTCGATCTGCGACGGCAGTCCTTCGCTCAGGGCGTTCCAGCCGAAGTTCTGCGTGCCCGACGCAGCCACGATGATCTGCAGCGTGCCCGACACGACGCCGGAGCGGTCGGTGTTGCGGCCGCCGACGCCCATCTGGATGCCGTAGACGAGGGTCGTGTCGACGACGAACGTGTAGTTCAGCTTGATGACGTCGCCGGCGGTCAGAGTCACCGGCGTGTTCGGCTGAGAGTCGGCCCCGCTCACGTTGAAGGCGCCGGCATTGATGCCGGCACAGGTGGTCGCCGCGAGCGCCGGGCCTATGCCGGTTGCCTGAAGCAGAACGAGCACCGCGAGCGTGCGGAGCACAGCCAGGGGCGCCGCCGAGGTCGCCTGCTTGAAGGCGGCGAGACGCGCGCATCTGTCGAGACAAAGGAAAGCCATACCCCAATTTCCACTCGTCGAGATCCCGGCCGCAATTGGCCGCGACGCGGGACCCGCGTGTGAGGCGACGTCGGACGTGTCTGGGATCGATTAACGGGGGCTCGTAGGCGAAAGGCGCGGAAACGACCATCAATGCGCGTTGATCTTCCCGCCGGCCGGAAACGAAAGAGCCGCCGACATTGGCTCTGGACGAGGGCGGATCAACTCTGCAATGGAAGATCTCAGGGTGAATGAGCGCGAGGATTGGCCGGGATGCCGGCGGTAGAATTGGACCTTCAGGGATGCATCGGGACGAGCGGCGAATTTCGTGATCCGAGGACGGAGGCGGCGTTCTCCGAGAGTGTCTGGCGGTCGGCGCGCGCGATGGCGCTGTTGTGCGTTCTGGCCGACACCGTCGCGAGCCTGTCATTCGTGCCGCTCGACGCCATGACGCTGAGCGGCTCGCGGCTTGCGTTCTTCCTGGAAGTGCGGCTCCTGATCGCGGTTGCCGCGGTCGCCGCCGTCCTGGCCCTGCTGCGGACGGGCGGATATGTGCGCATCGTCGCGATCACCTATGCGCACCAGTTTGCGTTCTTCACGCTCAACGCGCTGGTCTTCAACCATCCGAGCCTGACCCGTCACGGCGGATTGCTGCTGCCGCTGATCGCGATCGCGCTCAATCTGTGCCTGCCCGGGCGGTTTCGCTGGGTGGCGCTGATGAGCGCCTATGCGCCGATCGTCAGCCTGTTGTTCTGGGCGATGCTGAGACCCGATCCGGAGAGCCCGCTCGATCTCACGATCATCGGGCTGGTCGTGGCGGTCGGCTACGTCGTCGGGGCGGTGGCACGCACGCAGTTCAACCGGCTGCGGCGCGAGGAATATCTGCGCATCGCGCGCGAGCGGCAGGTCAACCTCGACCTGCGTGAAGCCAAGGATGCGGCGGAAGCGGCCGCGAACGTCAAGGCCGACTTCCTTGCCGTCATGAGCCACGAGATCCGCACCCCCATGAACGGAATCCTCGGCATGGCGCAGTTGGCGCTCGACGAGCCGCTGCCGCCGTCGCAGCGCAAGCGCCTGTCGATCATCAAGTCGTCGGCGGAGGGGCTGCTCAACATCCTCGACGACATCCTGGATATCTCCAAACTCGAACGACAGGCCGAAGTCTACGAGCGCGCGCCGTTCGACCTCCGGCAAAGCCTGCGCGAGATCGTCAATCTGATGACGCCGCGCGCGCACGAAAAGGGACTGACTCTCCAGCTGGAGCTCTCGCCCCTCGTGCCGCAATGGGTGCTCGGCGATCAGTCGCGCGTCAGGCAGATACTGTTCAACCTGATCGGCAACGCCGTGAAGTTCACGAGCCAGGGCAGTGTCACCGTCGAGGTTACAGCGACCGGATCGCGGGACGGGGCGCGGATCAGTTTCTGCGTGTCCGACACCGGCATCGGAATCACGCCCGAGCAACGGGCGCATCTGTTCCAGGCGTTCGGGCAGGCGGACGCGTCGATCCGGCGGCGTTTCGGCGGCACAGGACTTGGACTCGTCATTTGCAAGCGGCTGGTCGACGGCATGCACGGCAAGATCGACGTCGAGAGTGCGCCGGGAGAGGGCAGCCGCTTTCGCTTTTGCCTGCCGCTACCGGCGATCGATGAACCGGCCGACGGCGATGCGATCGGCGTGGCGGCGCCGCCTGTGCGGCCTCTCAATCTGCTGCTCGTCGAGGATCTCCACATCAACGCGATGGTCGCACGCGGGATATTGGATAAGACGGGGCACAGCATCGCGCTCGCAAGGTCCGGCGAGCAGGCGCTCGAGCTGGTGCGGAGTGCTCGGTTCGATGCGGTCCTGATGGACATGCAGATGCCCGACGTGGATGGGCTCGAGGCGACGCGTCGCATCCGCGCCCTGCCGCGTCCGCACAGGCAGGTACCGATCGTTGCTCTCACGGCCAACGTGATGTCGCAGGATGTCGCCGCGTGCCTTGCCGCGGGCATGGACGGGCATCTGGCGAAGCCGATCGATGTCGCAGCACTGCACACCGCGATCGAGGCGGCGTTGGAGGCCCGGCACTGGCCGGCATCCGGCCCGAGTGCGTCGCTGAAGGCCGGCGGCGACGTTCTCGTGGTGGGCGATGCGCGCAAGGCGACGCATGGTCCGCTTGGGGATCTTGGATTTCGTGTCTTTCCGGCGCAGTCGTTCGAGGCTGCCGGCACGATGGTGGCGGCGCGGGAATTCGCGGCGATGGTTGCCGTCTGCCCGCCGCCGGGCTTTCTGGGATCGCTGCGCGAGCGCGCCGCGGGAGAGGGCATGTTCATCGTCGGCGTTCCCGTCGATGGAGAAGCCGCGTGGCTGTTGGAGGAGGGCGCCGACCTCGTGCTTGACGCAACGCTCGCGCCTGACGACATCTCCTGGAAGATCGGGGCCTTCCTCGCCTCGCAGCAGGCGTCCGGATCATTCGCACTCGAAGAGGTTTTCGAACGCGACCGCATCGACGAATTGCAGGGGCTGTTCGCCACGAGCCTCAAGGAACTGGACCGCGCGCTGGCGCGAGGCGATCTGGCGCCGAAGGATCTTGCCAGCGTCGCGCATCGCATCAAGGGAAGTGCGGCTAATCTGCGAATGCCGGAACTCGCCGCGCGTGCCGATGACGCGCTGACGGCGGCAAGGGCCGCCGGAGCGAGCCGCGGCGGTCTCGACGAGGCGATCCAGGCGCTGCGCCGGCAGATCGCCGTTGTCCTGAGGGAATTGGATGCCGCCGGGCAGAGCAGGCCGGTGCCTGCCTCCACCAACACCGAGCTTGAAGGGGCCGATGTCGACGATCGTACTCGTGGTTGAGGACGCGCCGGAGATCCGGCTGATGCTGACCTCGTTCCTCCGGGAGGAAGGCATGGTCGCGCATGGCATGGCGACCGGCGACGAGTTGCGCGCGGGGCTCGCTGCGCTCAGGCCCGACATCGTCCTGCTCGACATCAACCTGCCTGACGCCGACGGCATTGCCCTCGCGCGCGAATTGCGGCTCGGTGAGCAATGCGGGCTTATCTTCGTCACCAGCCGGGATTCCGATGACGACGTTCTCTCGGGGCTGGAGGCGGGGGGCGACGACTATATCTCCAAGCCGATCAACCTGCGCACGCTGCTGGCCCGCATCCGCAGCGTCCTGCGCCGGACCAAGGAATCGGTCGTCACGTTCGACGGTTGGATTCTCGACCCGGTCCGGCGCGAACTGTTTCGTCCCGACGGCAGCTTGGTCCAGCTGACGTCGGGCGAATTCAACATCCTCGCCGCCCTTGCCTCGCAGATGACGCGGCCGCTCAGCCGCGATTTCCTGCTCGACGTCATCTCCAATCGCGACCCCCGCGAGATCAGCGAGCACACGGTCGACAATCTGATCGTGCGGCTGCGGCGCAAGATGCAGTATGACGGAACGGCGGCGCCGATCGCAACGGTGCGCGGCGTCGGCTATGCGCTGATGCCGGTGCAGTCCTGATGTCTCACCTCAGCCGCTGATCCCGCACGTCCTGCGCGTCTTCCGTGGACTTCGCGCGAAGATAACATAACAGTCACGTTGATAACATCTTGGGATGTTAATAACCGCGCCGGCAATTCAAGCGGGTGGGGTCAATATGCAGTGCCTTTCTGATCGTCGGCGTTTCCATGCTTGGAAGCGCGCCATGCTCTCGGCTTCGGCTTTCTTCCTGACGTCTTGCGCAACAATCCTCGATTTTGCGACGCCCTCGTTTGCATCTGCATCGATTGTCGTGGACACCCAGGTGCCGTTCAACGAGGGCATCAGTGGCAACGACGATCTCGGCGACCTCAAGCGAATCTACCAGAGCGCGAATAGCCCGGCCGAACAGGCGCTCGATCAGTTCAACCAGATCATCACCGATACCGGGATGAAGCGGACGCGCCTGCTGCTCAGCGATGTCTACTGCGATGTCGATCAGACTGGCGATGTATTCGGCTACACCATGGACGGCGTTTTCCATCCGGGCGACTGCCAGCCTTTGGCCTGGCATCTTGAGTGGGCCCTGGGTCGCGGGCTGTCGCCTCACGTGGCGGTCGCGGCCTTCATGCCGCCGCGCCTAGTGCAATACGGACCTGGCGAGAGTTGGAATCGGAACGGGCCGGCTCCGGCACTTTTCCAGAAATACGCCAACGCTCTCGTGCGCTATATCGCGAAGAAATCGTTCGACGGCGGGGCGTCATCCGTCATCTTCGAGGTCAGCAACGAGGCTGATATCGCCGATTCAGCCCCGGAGAACTGGAGTGACACCAATCCATCCGCCTACAGGCTCAAGCCATTGGGTCCATGGGGTCGCTGGCTGTGGTGGACGGACCCGGCCAAGTACGTCCTCAAGCAGTGGACCCCGCTGCAGACCCACATGATGTCCAATGCCGAAGATCCGACCTTGTCGTACCCCTACGGGGGCGATGCGCGCCGTCTGCCCAGGCAGCTCTTGCCGGTTCAGAAGATTTTCTCGCAGGCGATTGACACGGTCAGGGCCGAACTCGCCAGCAACAACAGCTATTCCGGCAAGACGCTCGAAATGGCCGGGCCGGCCCTGGTCGGACTGAGCATCAACTATTATCCGGCGGAGAATCTTCCGACGCTGGAGGAAGTATTCCTCGACCAGACCTTCAATCCGCTGGCAGATACTTACTTGGCAAAATTCAACGCGCGGCTCGATCGCTTCTCGTTCCACTATTACGGCTCGACAGACGGCACCGGCGGTTTCGCGTTCTTCGACAACCTGGTCGACAAGGCCAAGGCCAAGCTGGAGGCCTTGAAGATGAACAATGCCAACATGCCCGATGTGAAGCTGTTCCTGTCGGAATGGGGCCCTACGGCCTTTGAGGCGACTGACGTCAATTATTCGCACAAGGGGGCAGCCTGGACGGCGGCGTTCCTGCCCGAAGCAGTGAAAAAGAAGATATCGATGGGGTCGTACCTCATTATCGGCGACGGCCAGGGGGATCCGAACATCACACCTGCCCTCGGCTAGGCCAGCCTGCTGCACAAGGTGCCGCACGGCGACAACCCGGCCGACTACTACCCGAAGCCGGTCGCGAACCTCTTCAAGATGTACAACAAGATGTCCGGCCAGCGCGTGCAGGCCGCTCTCACCAGCGGGGCGGGCTCCCACCTCAACGCGTTCGCGACCTGGGATGGCGCTAACTCGACCGCGAACATCATGGTCTACAACTATGATCCGACACGTGTCTTCGGCAACAACATTTCGACCGAGACGCCGGAGGGGATTTCGCTTGAGGTCGACAACCTGCCGTTCAGCGATGGCTCGACCGTGACGATTGAGCGCTACCTGATCGATGCGAATACCAGCAACCTGGCGAAGTTCTATTCCGATCCGACCCACCCCGATCCCAACCTGCAGAGGATATTGCTGCAGCGAACGATCAATAGCGGAAAGCTCGTCCTGACGGGCGACGCCCTCGGGCTGGGTGTCGTGCTCTACCGCATATTGCCGCCGACGGTGGTTCCCTAAATTAGTTGAACGCAAACCAGACCTTGGCGACGAATGTCGCGCCACACCAGTTCGAGACCAGGCCGTCCGGGTTGGTGATCGGATTGGCGCGGCCGCCCGGCCGCGCATTTGGATCGCCCGTAAAGACGAAGCAGTTTTCCTTCGACAGATTGGTGTCGTAGTAGCGCAGATCGAGGTTGAGCGCCTTGTGCGTGAACGTCACGCCGGCCTGCCAGTTGAGATAGGCAGGCAGCGGGAAGCCGCCGAGTTGCGAGGTCTGGTTGCCAAACCAGGAATAGCCGGCGGCGGTGGTGAACGACACGGTCAGGTTCTGCGGCAGAAACCGCTCCGGCACGTCGAAGCCGACTCCGGCCGCCACATATTGGCTCCAGGCGCCGGTGTTCGAGACGTTCGGAGAGTAGGCGTAACCGCCGGCGACGCGGACCTGATCGCCGATGCGTCGATCCCCGCGGACAACGATCTCCCAATAATTGATGCCGTTGGTCTCGCCAGGAAGTCTTTCACCGGGATAGGCGAAATAGGTCGCCCCAAGATCAAAATCGATCGTGGCAATCTGCGGGCGCATGCCGGCGGCAAAGGTGAGTTCGGCGGCCGGTTGGGTCGGCAGCTTGACGGTGGCGACCGTTGTGCCGGCGTAGAGCGGGCCCCATCTCGTCTCGAAGGCGGCGCCGGCCGCGGGTCCATGATCGGACAGCGTGGTCCCGCGGTAGATGTAGTCGGATGCAAGCCCCGCGCGAGCGCTGAATTCGAGCTTGTCGGCAGGCGTTGCCTGGGTGGTGTCGGCCGCCGACCAACCGCGGTTGCCGAGACCGAGCGCCCCAGCCGAGGATTGGGCCAGCGCCAAACCGCCGGTCATGGGTGCAAGCCACAATCCGGCCAGCGCGGCAAATGAGGCACCGCTTGCAACCGGAAACGATGTTTCGTGTCGCCGCAAGTCGATCATCCTCCCAGAGCGACTGCGATGCCAACCAGCGTACTCCCGACAGCCACCATCGCAAGTCCCGCCGCCCAGGGCCGCAGCCCGCTGTGAACCCCGAACACGTAACCGCAGCCGAACAGCATCACGATGGCGACGGCATAGGAGACGCGCAGCGCCAGCCTGGCGTCGCTCAGGAACAGGAACGGCAGCACCACCGGGAAGGTGGACAGGAAGCTCAGCAGGCAAAGGCCGAGCGCTCCGATCCAGTCGCGCTTCGTCAGCCCTGGACCGGGAGCCGGCTCAGGCAATTGTTGCAACCGTTGCCGCATCGATTCCAATTGCTCTACGGGCAGCATCACCGACAATTCCGGCGGCAGTGCGTCGGCAATGACGCGGCGCGCTGCTTCGGGATCCGGTGCCTTCCGTATCGCGCGGAGGGTCAGAACCTTGTTTCCCCGGTCATTGATGCGCGCCAGCAGATAAAGACCGCCGTCAACGATGCCCCATGCGAGATTGCAGCCGAGTGCGCCGATCAGCATTGTTTGAATATTGATATTGGTCCCGGTCGCGACACCAAGCGAGCAGATGAAGGTAAGGGCCATGATCAGCCCGAACAAAGTCTCCGAGATCCGTTCCATCGGATCAAGTATGCTCCCGAAGCGAGTATTGCGTCCCAATAAGGCGCCCATGGCTTGGTCTTCGATCGCCGTTTGCAGGTGTCATCGAGGCTCACGTCCGGCTGTCGTCCGTTGAGCTAAGTCAAAGGCCTGGGCATGAGTGGACTGGGCCGGCCGGGCGCCGCCCGTGCCCGCCAGTCCATCGAGGACGATTTTACGACGTCGGGTTCTGACCGACGTCGCTCGGGCCTGATAGCGCTTTAGCCCAGCCGCTGGTCCCGCACGTCCTGCGTATCCTCCGTCGCCGTCTTGACGGCGGCGGTCGCCGCGCTCTTTGCGGCACCCTTGCGGCTGGCGATCTCCACCGCCTTGCGGCCGGAGATCTCGTGACCGGCGTCGGCGGGCATCTGCCAGAAGAACCAGCTCGACGCCGCCGAGGTCAGCGCGATCACGACGAAGGCCGGCGCGAACACGGTGGCGTCGATCTCGCTGACATGGTTGAACCACATCGTCGTTTCCACGCAGGCCGCGCCGACCGCGACGCCGGCGGAGACCGCGAGCTGCTGGTTGACGCTGACCAGCGTGGTGGCGCGGCTCATCTGCGCGGTCTCGACGTCGGCATAGGCCACCGTGTTGATCGCGGTGAACTCCAGCGAGCGGAAGAAGCCGCCGACCACCAGGATCACCATGATGATGAGCAGCGGCGTCGTCACCGTGAACAGCGCGCAGACGCCGAGGAAGAACGCGCTGACGATCGCGTTCACCGTCATCAGATTGCGGAAGCCGAAGGTGCGGATGATGCGCGCGGCCAGCGTCTTCATGCCCATGGCGCCAAGCGAGGAGCCGAAGGTGACGAGGCCGGAATGGAACGGCGACAGCCCGAACCCGATCTGCATCAGCAGCGGAAGCAGGAACGGTAGCGCGCCGATGCCGAGCCGGAACATGAAGCCGCCGAAAACGGCCGCGCGCAGCGTCGGCAGCTTCAGGAGCGAAAAATCCAGCACCGGCGAACCCGTCCGCCGCGCGTGCAGGACATACAATGTCATCGAGATCGCTCCGCCCACGACCAGGGCCGCGACCGTGCTCCAGGGCAGAAGGTTGAGCCCGGCGACGGACAGACCGAACGCGATGCCGGCGAGGCCGACGCCCGCGAGCAGCATGCCGTAGAGATCGAACGGCTCCCGCGTCTCGCTCTTGATGGGATCGATGAAGCGCAAGGCCATGAAGATGCCGAGCAGCCCGATCGGAATGTTGATCAGGAAGATCCAGTGCCATGACGCATAGGTCGTGATGAAGCCGCCGAGCGGCGGGCCGATCACGGGACCGATGAGGGCAGGGACCGTCACCCATGCCATGGCGTTGACCAGCGCGCTCTTGTCGACCGAGCGCAGCAACACCAGGCGTCCGACCGGCGTCATCATCGCCCCGCCCATGCCCTGAAGGATGCGCGCGAATACGAAATCGGTGACGGAGGTCGAGAGTGCGCAGCCGATCGAGCCGACCATGAACACGCCGACCGCGATCGCGAACACCATGCGCGCGCCGAAACGGTCCGCGGTCCAGCCGCTCGCCGGGATGAACACCGCGAGCGACAGCAGGTAGGAGGTGATGGCAAGCTTGAGCGTCAGCGGGCTCGTGCCGATGTCGGCCGCGATCGCCGGCAGCGAGGTGGCGATCACCGTCGAATCCATGTTCTCCATGAAGAGAGCGGTGGCCACGATCAGCGGGATGACGCGTTGCTTGTCGACCATGACGGATTGGTAATGAAAATCAGAAGGAAAGGTGGACTTGCGGCTTATCACTGCCGCTCCGCCCGGACCATTGCGGATCAACGCATAGCACCTAAATCCTGCGTAACAACGGTGTGACCCTCGACGGCGGGTGCACGCGCTCCCTCGTCATTCCCCGGCGCGCCCCTTCGCGAGCCCGGATTCCATCGGGCCCCAGACCGTTTGCGGGATGGATTCCGGGCTCGCGACTTCGTCGCGCCGGGGGATGACGAGGGTGGCCGCCGCCCGGCCATCCACGCCGAATTTACTTAAAAAGCCTGTGCATGGCTGGCCAGCGGTCCGATTTGCTTTGATTCGTCGCGTGGCCGTGCTATCGACCCGCGTCAACCCCACCGATGGGCTCCGATTCTCCGGCGATGCCGCAAGGTACGCCGAGGGCGGCGCTCATCCATAGCTATTTGCGGCAGGGCCGCAGGAAGGAGTTGGCAGATGGCCACGGTGCAACTTCAAGGCATTCGCGAAGCCTTTACGTTCGACGACGTGCTGTTGAAACCGGGCCTGTCGGACGTCATGCCGGGCGAGGTCGACATCCGCTCCCGCGTCACCCGCGCCATTCCGCTCAACATCCCGATCATGGCGTCCGCCATGGACACGGTCACCGAAGCCCGCATGGCGATCGCCATGGCGCAGGCCGGCGGCCTCGGCGTCATCCACCGCAATTTCGATCCCGAGGGGCAGGCCGCCCAGGTGCGGCAGGTCAAGCGCTACGAGTCGGGCATGGTGGTGAACCCGCTCACCATCAGCCCCGAGGCCACGCTCGACGATGCGCTCAAGCTGATGAGTGACCACGGCATCTCCGGTATTCCCGTCGTCACCGGTGCGAGCAAGAATACGCCCGGCAAGCTGGTCGGCATCCTCACCAACCGCGACGTGCGGTTTGCCACCGACCGCCGGCAAAAAGTCTCCGAGCTGATGACGCATGACGGCCTCGTCACCGTGCGCGAGAATGTCAGCCAGGACGAGGCGCGGCGGATGCTGCATCAGCATCGCATCGAGAAGCTGCTCGTGGTCGACGAGCAATATCGCTGCGTCGGCCTGATCACCGTGAAGGACATGGAGAAGGCGGTCGCCCATCCGCTCGCCTGCAAGGACGCACAGGGCCGCCTGCGCGTCGCCGCCGCCACCACCGTCGGCGACACCGGCTTCGAGCGCACCGAGCGCCTGATCGATGCCGGCGTCGACCTCGTCGTCGTCGACACCGCGCATGGCCACTCCCGCCACGTGCTGCATGCGGTCAACCGCATCAAGCGCCTGTCCAACTCCGTGCAGGTCGTTGCCGGCAACGTCGCCACCACCGAGGGCGCACAGGCGCTGATCGATGCGGGCGCGGACTGCATCAAGGTCGGCATCGGCCCGGGCTCGATCTGCACCACGCGCATCGTCGCCGGCGTCGGCGTTCCCCAGCTCACCGCGATCATGGATGCGGTCGAGGCTGCAAAGAAGTCCGACATTCCCATCATTGCCGACGGCGGCATCAAGTTCTCCGGTGACCTTGCGAAGGCGCTCGCCGCCGGCGCCGACATCGCGATGGTCGGCTCGCTGCTCGCCGGCACCGACGAGACCCCCGGCGAAGTGTTCTTGTGGCAGGGCCGTTCCTACAAGGCCTATCGCGGCATGGGCTCGGTCGGCGCGATGGCGCGGGGATCTGCCGACCGCTACTTCCAGCAGGACATCAAGGACACGCTCAAGCTCGTGCCTGAAGGCATCGAGGGCCAGGTGCCCTACAAGGGCCCGGTCGGCAACGTCATGCACCAGCTCGCCGGCGGCTTGCGCGCCGCGATGGGCTATGTCGGCGCAAAGGACATGAAGGACCTGCACGAGAAGGCCCAGTTCGTCCGCATCACCGGCGCGGGCCTGCGCGAAAGCCACGTCCACGACGTGACGATCACGCGCGAGAGCCCGAACTATCCGGGCGCGGGTTAGGCCTCGCTCGGCATTCGGCTGCGCGTCGGTTGCGGCGCGCTCGCCGCAATGACGGTGTCATTCCCCGCGAAGGCGGGGAATCCAGTACGCCGCGGCTTCTCGGTTCAATCACAGCTGCCTCTGGAATACTGGATCGCCCGCTCCAGTGCGCGCAAGGCGGGCGATGACAGTGAGTGTGTGGGCGGCGCCTGCCACAAGCTCGTCATTGCGAGGAGCGTCAGCGACGAAGCAATCCAGTCCTTTTATGTTGACGAGACTGGATTGCTTCGCTTCGCTCGCAATGACAGAAAAGTGGAGGAAGCCATGTCCCAAGCAAAACGCATCGTTCTCGCCGCGCGTCCCGTCGGCGAGCCCAAGCCATCCGATTTCCGCATCGAGGAATTCGCAGTCCCGGCGCCCGGCGCGGGGGAAGTCCTGCTGCGCACGATCTGGCTCTCGCTCGATCCCTATATGCGTGGACGCATGAGCGACGGTCCGTCCTACGCAGCACCTGTGCCGGTCGGCGGCCTGATGGAGGGCGAGGCGGTCAGCGAGGTCGCGGTCTCCAACCATCCTGATTTCGCCAAGGGCGACATCGTGCGAGCCCGTACCGGATGGCAGTCGCACGCGATCTCCAACGGCAAGGGCCTGATCAAGGTCGATCCCAAGCTCGGTCCGATCTCGACCTCCATCGGCGTGCTCGGCATGCCCGGCATGACCGCCTATACGGGCCTGCTCGACATCGGCAAGCCGCAGGAAGGCGAGACCGTCGTCGTCGCCGGTGCCTCCGGTGCGGTCGGGTCGGCCGTTGGCCAGATCGCGAAGATCAAGGGGGCGCGCGCGGTCGGCATCGCCGGCGGCAAGGACAAGTGCGACTACGTGGTGAAGGAGCTCGGCTTCGATGCCTGTCTCGATCACCGCGAAACCGATTTCGCCGCGAAGCTGAAGTTTGCCTGCCCGAAAGGCATCGACGTCTATTTCGAGAATGTCGGCGGCGCCGTGTTCGAGGCGGTCTTCCCGCTGCTCAATCCGTTCGCGCGCGTGCCGGTCTGCGGCTTGATCGCCCATTACAACGACACCGAGGCCAAGCCGCCGAAATGGGCGGCCAGCATGATGCGCGCGACGCTGACCAAGCGGCTCACCTTCCGAGGCTTCATCGTCTCCGACTTCGCCAACCGCCACGGCGACTTCCTGCGCGACATGTCCACCTGGGTCCGCGACGGCAAGGTCAAGTACAAGGAGTTCGTCACCGAGGGCCTGGAGAGCGCGCCCGGCGCCTTCATGGGGCTCCTGAAGGGCGCCAATTTCGGCAAGCAGCTGGTGCGGGTCGGGCAAGATAAAGCTTAACTGCAAGGCCTAGTTGCACGGGTGTCACACCCCGGATATCGATGGTTAACAAAGAGTGACCGATCGGCCACACCTGCCCGCAAAAGCCGCAGGTGTGACCGTCGGTTCATTGACCGCAGAGTGAAGGCATTGAATCATCGCGCCTATTTTAGGTGCTGCGATGTTAGAGATTGGTATTTTCAGCGTAATCCTTCTGGCTGCCGGCTATTGGGCGACCCTGTTCGTCATGGGCCGTCGCGACGACGTGATCCATGGCAAGTTCGTCCACGTCGACGAAGAGGGCGATTTCACGCCAGCCGCGATGCCGGCGCCACCACCGCCATTCCCGAAACGTCCGGGCAAAGCTGCGCAGCCTGACAAGGTCCAGCCTGCGAAGGCGGAGGCGAGGCCGGTGAACAGCGATGCGCTGCAATCGCTGCTGGCTGCGATCCAGCAGGATCTCAAGACCATCGCCTGATCCGCAACCTCAGACGCTGCCGCGCTCGACCAGGAACAGCTCGACGGCGAGCCGCTGCTCGGCGCGTGGCGTGCCTGATAGCCGCGCCAGGAGTAGTTCGCCCGCGATCCGTCCCACAGCCGCCGCATCGAAGGAGATGGTGGTGAGACCAGGCGTGATCTGATCGGCGACGTCGTTGTCGCCGAAGCCGAGCAGCGCCAGATCGCGCGGCACCGAGAGGCCGCGGGCGCGGGCCTCGATCAGCGCGCCGGTCGCGAGCAGATCGTTGGCACAGAACACCGCGTCGACGTCGCCGCCGCGTTCAAGCAGGGCGGTGAAGGCGGCGCGGCCGTCGGCCAGTCCCGTGATCTCACCGACGCCGATCTCGTGGACGATCTCGAGGCCGAGGTGTGCGGCTGCGGCCCGAAAACCGTCGCGGCGCAGCGCGCCACGGCCGCTGCCGCGTCCGATGAAGGCGACGCGGCGATGTCCGGCTTCCGCCAGCCTGCGCGCCGCCATCGCGCCGGCATCCGCGTTAGGCAGGCCGACCAGCATGTCGATGGGGTCGCGCGGAAACGCCCAGGTCTCGATGACGGGAATGCCGAGCTCGAGCAGCGCGGCACGATTCTCCTCGAGCTCGATCACGCCGGTGAACATCACTGCTGCGGGGCGAATGCCGCGCAGCGACTGGATCATCGCGACTTCCTTGGCATAGGAGTAGGAGGTCTGGCCGACCAGCACCTCGAAACCCTCAGGCTCCAGCGTCGCGGCGAAGCTGCGCACCGCGAGCCCGAACTGCTGGCTGAGGATGTTGGAGACGAAGGCCATCACCACGTTCGAGCGCCCCGAGCGCAGCGCGCGCGCATGCGGGTTGGAGGCGTAACCGGTCGCCTCGATCACCTCGAGGATGCGCTCGCGGGTCTCGCGATTGACCTTCTCGGGGTGGCGCAGCACCCGCGACACCGTGATCGGCGCAACGCCCGCGCGCTCCGCGACCTCCTCGATGCGCGGCGGCCGCCCGCTCGCGCTGGCGCGGCCGGGCGGCGCTGGAATGCGCACAACGTCGTCATAGGTCGGCTTTGCCGGATCGGTCATCGAATCCCGAGTGTAATCGCAGTCGGTATCGTCTCCAAAACTCAGCGCGCTGAAACCTCGTCGCGCGACAGCGCGCGGCCGACCTGGACCAGGCAGTCGCCGCTCTGGCTGTCGGTGTGCAGGCGCTGCGAGATCACGATGCCGTCGGCGGGGAAGCGCAGCACCTCTTCCGGCAGCTCCGGGCGCTCGAAATCATGGTACCAGCCGGCGACGTCGCCGGCCGCAACCCGCGCGCCGACCATGACGGCGGGCTCGAACCAGCCGCGACGGGTCGCGAACACTGCCTGCGCATGGCTTTGCAGCGCCAGCAATTCGGTGGCGCGTTCGACCGGCGCATGCGGGCCCAGCACCGGCGCCTGGACAATGCCAAGCGCGAGCAACAGCCGGTCGATCGCGCGCGCGGTGAGCGCCATGGTCTGCGGCGTGACGGTGCCGCCGCCGCCGAATTCACCGGAGAGTCCGATCGCGCCGGCGCGCGCGGCCGCGGCCATCGAGGTCGGAGCGGTCGCGCCGTTCTCGGCGACGAAGGCGAAGGGCATCCCCACCCCCTCCATCAGGCGCAGCGCGTGGCCGAACATCTCGGGCGGCCCCTGCCGCTCGATCAGCGCGCAAGGCACATGCGCCATCGAGGTGCCGCCGGAGTGGATGTCGAAGACGACGTCATGGCGCGGAAACAGCTCGTGCTCAAGGAAGTGCGCAAGCCGGAATGTCGGCGTGCCCGCGGCATCGCCGGGGAAGGCGCGGTTGAGGTTGCCTTCGTCGAGCGGCGAGCGGCGCCGCGCCGCCATCACGGCCGGCCAATTGGCGAAGGGCAGGATGGTGATCTCGCCTTTGACGTCCTCTGCATCGAGCCGGCGATACAGCCGCGTCAGCGCGATCTCGCCCTCATATTCGTCGCCGTGATTGCCGGCCATCAAAAGCAGTTTGGGCCCGGCGCCGTTCTTGATCCGGAAGATCGGGATCTTGAGCTGGTAGTAGGGGGAGCGATCGATCGAGAAGGGAATGCCGAGATGGCCCGACCATTTCTGGTCTTTCTCGAAATCGATCTCGTGGAAAAGTCCGGTATGCATGGCTTGCCTCGCGGCCGCGCCGTCGCCGGCGCCGGCCAAAGGTTGAAGGGATGGCGGTGCCTTTACAGCAAGGCGACAGCGGTCATCTCGACGCGCAAATCGGGATCGGCGAGGCGGGCTTCGACGCAGGCGCGCGCCGGCGGATTGGCCGGATCGATCCAGGCATCGTAGACCGAGTTCATGGTGTCGAAGTCGGTGATATGAGGCAGGAAGACGTTGACCGCGATCAGCTTGGAGCGGTCCGAGCCGGCCTCCTTCAGCAACGCGTCGATCTTGGCGAGCACCTGCTGGGTCTGCGACACGATGCCGGCCTTGCGGTCATCGGCGACCTGGCCTGCGATGTGCACCATGCCGCCTGCGGCGACGGCCTGGCTCATGCGCGATCCGACGACGTAACGTTTGATCATCTTGAATACTCCCGGTGAAGATTGGCTCCCGCATGACGCGGGAGCCGCATGTGAATTTACAGCGTCGGCAGCGCCTGCTCTTCCTTGAACCACTTCAGTTGCAACGCGCCGAGCTTGCCGTTGAGCTTGTTGAAGAAGATGTCGGTGTTGATCCAGTTGAGCAGGTTCTGCTCGCCCTGGCGCACGCCGACATGAGCAGGCGACTGGCGGATCAGGAATTTCAGCTCGACCTCCTTGGTCGGGTTCTGGTCCTGCACCTTCAGCGCGATGGCGCTGTTCTCGGCGAAGGTATCGGCCTGTCCCGCGAGGAACGCGGCGAGTGCCGCCGGCGTATCCTCGAAACGCACCAGCTTTACCTTCGGCGCATTGTCGGTGAGCCAGACGTCGAGCGTCGAGCCCTTGGACACGGCGACGCTGCGGCCGTCGAGATTGTCGGGCTTCTTGCCGGTCGCGGCCGGAATTGCCTTGGCACCATAGACGCCGAGATTCACCACGGCATAAGGCTGCGAGAACATCACCTGCTGGGCGCGCTCCGGCGTAGCGCCGAGGCCCGCGATCAGGATGTCGATCTTGTCCGAGAGCAGGCTCGGGATGCGCGCTGCGCCCGTTACCGGCACGAACTCGAGCTTGACGCCCATGTCGGCGGCGATCAGCCGGGCGAGATCGGCGTCGAGGCCCGCGATCTCGGCCTTTTCGTCCTTGAAGCCCCAGGGCGCGGCATCGGTCAGCAGGCCGACACGCAGCTTGCCCGCGCCGAGCACGTCCTGGAGCTTGTCGGCCTGCGCGAGGGTGGGGGCAGCGAGCACGGCGAGCGCCGTGGCTGCGATCGCAAAGAGGGATTTCAGTGGTCTCATGGCTCTCTCCTGATCGGGGATTGGTGGATGGTTATTTGGCGGACGCGATGAAGCTAGCGAGCTCGGGGGTCTCAGGATTGGCGAACAGTTTTGCCGGCGGTCCTTGTTCCCAGACGCGGCCCTGATGCATGAAGACGATGCGGTCGGCGACGTTGCGGGCAAAGCCCATTTCGTGGGTGACGAGGATCATGGTCATGCCCTGCTTCGCCATCGCCTCCATCACCTTCAGCACTTCGCCGACGAGCTCGGGGTCGAGCGCGGAGGTGACCTCGTCGAACAGCATGAGGTGAGGGGCCATGGCGAGGCAGCGCGCAATGGCGACGCGCTGCTGCTGGCCACCGGAGAGCTGCTCCGGCCAGGCGTCGATCTTGTCGGCGAGACCGACGCGGGTGAGCACGTCCTCGGCCAGCGCCCGCGCGCGGGCCTTGTCGATGCGGCCGGTGAGGAGCGGAGCCAGCGTGATGTTGCGCTCGACCTTCAGGTGCGGAAACAAATTGAACGCCTGGAACACGATGCCGACGCGCTGACGGAATGCCTTCAGGTCAGGCATCCTGGCGTGGACCCTCTCGCCCTCGACGCGGATCTCGCCGGAATCGACGGTCTCGAGCGCGTTGATGCAGCGGAGCAGCGTCGACTTGCCCGAGCCGGAGCGGCCGATGATCGTGACGATCTCGCCTTCCTCGACGTCGAGCGAGACGCCCTTGAGCACCTCGACCTTGCCGAATGTCTTGTGCACGTCGCGGATTTCAACGAGAGCCATCGAGGCGGGCCTCCAAAGAGCGGGACCAGAGCGTGAGCGGCAGGCACAGCGCGAAATAGATCGCGGCGACCAGCGCGTAGGTGAGCAGCGGCTGGAACGTCGCCGCGCTCACCACCTGGCCGGCGCGGGCAAGCTCGACGAAGCCGAGGATCGAGGCGAGCGAGGTGCCCTTGATCAGCTGCACCAGGAAGCCGACGGTCGGCGGCAGCGACAGCCGCAGTGCCTGCGGCGCGATGATGTGACGGAATTGCTGCCAGGCGGAGAGGCCGAGACAGCTGCCTGCCTCCCATTGCGCCTGCTTCACGGCTTCCAGCCCGCCGCGCCAGATCTCGCCGAGGAAGGCGGCGGTGTAGAGCGTGTAGGCGACGGTGACGGCAACGAGGGCCGGCACCTGGATGCCGAGGAACATCGGCATGCCGAAATAGAAGAAGAACAAGAGCCCGAGCAGCGGCACGCTTTGGACGATCTGGATGCACGCCGCCATCGTCCAGCGCAGGCCGGCGAAGCGGCTGATGCGGCCCGTGGCGAACGCCAGCGCCAGCGGCGCACCGAAGGCGAGCGCGAGCACGACGAGCGCAACGGTCCAGCGCAGCGCCGCAAACAGCGAGACGAAGTCGATGAGGGAGAAGGATCGCATCGCTGTCCCCTCAGCGCCGCCGCGGCCAGCGGAAGGCCGCCAGACCGATGATGGCGAACAGCGCCTTGAACGACATCGCCATTGCGAAATAGACCACGCAGATCACCGCATAGACCTCGAAGCTGCGATAGGTGCGGCTCTCGATGAAGCCCGCGACATGGAACAGCTCGTCGGCCGCGACCTGCGAGGCGAGCGAGGTGCCGAGCAGCAGCAGGACGAACTGGCTGGTCACGGCCGGATAGGCGTTGCGCAGCGCCGGCGGCAGCAGGATGTGGCGGAACACCTGCCAACCCGACAGGCCAAGGCACTGGCCGGCCTCGATCTGGTTCTTCGGCACGGAGTCGAGGCCGGCGCGGATGATCTCGACCGAATAGGCGCCGAAATAGAGCGACAGCGCGACGGCGGCGGCTTCGAACGCCGGCAGCTTCAGGCCGAAATTCGGCAGCACGAAGAAGACGATGAAGATCTGGATCAGCGACGGCGTGTTGCGGAACAGCTCGATGTAGCCGCGCACCAGCCAGCGCAACGGCGTGATGCGGCCGTTCAGCGCGACCGCGCCGGCAACACCGATCAGAAGCCCGGCCAGCGCCGCGATCACCGTCAGCTCGAGCGTGACGATGGCCCCGTCGATGAGCTGGTTCTGATAGCGCCACAGCGGCAGGAAATTCATCGCGCGAGCCGCCTCAGCCGAACTGGGTGGGGAGGGCGCGCGTTACGACGCCGTCGGCGTCGAGGCCGAGGATGACGCGCCAGCGGTCGAGGCAGGTGCAGGGATGCGAGATGCCGAAGGCGATGACGTCGCCGACCGCGAGCGTGCTATCGGGCGCGACGGACAGGAATGCATGCTGGTCATTGAGACGGGTGACCGACAAGGTCTCGGCGAGCCTCTGCTGCGCGACGCCGTCGCGGAAGACGCGCAGCGGCACCGGCAATCCCTGATCGAACGAGGCATCGCGCATGCCGAAGCCCGCGATCGCAAGGCCTGCATCCGGCCGCGACAACACCTCGGCCCAAAGTTTCAGCGCAGGCCGGAAACCCTCGGCCGCCGAATGCCGCGCGCCGTCGATGACGAGACCGCCGCGCCGGTCTACTTCCGCGAAGGCGCGCGCATAGATGCCGTGATCGGCGAAGAACAGCGCGCCTGAGCGCAGCAGGACGCTGGCGTTGCCGTCTGCCTGCGCGCTTGGTACGAGCGCGCGGGCGACGACGTCGAAATAGGCCGAGCCGCCGGCGCTGATGATCAGCGGCCGGCCCGGGGCAGCATGACGTACCAGCGCGAAGGCCGCGATGGTGCGCTCCATCAGCGCCGCGATCGCGCGCATCGTCTCGCCGGCATCGGGCGTTGCGACCGCGCCTTCGTAAGTGGCGACGCCGCCGAGCAGGAGGCCGTCGGTCGCGAGCACGGCTGCGATCGTCGCTTCGACCGCGGCGCGATCGCGCGCGCCCGCGCGGCCCGCGCCGAGCTCGACCAGCACGGACAATTCGCTGCGGCCCGCAATCCGGGCCGCTTCCGCCAGTGCTGCGACCGCCCCCGGTGAATCCGCGAAGGCGTGAAATTCGACGTCGGGATAGGCGCCGAGCAACGCGCCGAGCCGCCGGCCGGCCGCGAGGCCGCCGATTTCGTTGGCCAGCAGCAGGCGTTGCTCGCCGCTCGCGAGCAGCACGGCGGCCTGCTGGATATTGGCGACCGTCGTGCCCCAGGCGCCGGCCTCGCGCAGCGAGCGCGCCAGCTCCGGCGACATCGGCGTCTTGGCGTGGGGCGCGACAGTGACGCCGGCGCTCTTGCACCAGCGCAGGAAGAGGTCGCGATTGGCCCTGAAGGCGGCTTCATCGAGGGTGAGGGCGGGCAGAGCGAGATCGCCGCGGGAGGGCTGCCAATCCTGGCCGGCGATCTCCTCGATCGGTAGGCCATCGACCAGGGGGATGCCCCGCGTGGTCGTTGAAAGACGTTGACTCTCCCACCGGGACAAGAACTGCATCGTCGCTCCCTCAGCGGCCCATCGACCGTTCGGGAACGATATGTCGGAATGACAACGTTGTCATTAGCCCATTTTAGCCAGTTTTAGCGCGAATTCGATGCAGCAAGGTATTTAGGTAGGGTCTTGTGCCCGTGAATGAATTGGGCTAGTGCTCGCCGCCCATCTGGGCGAGCAGCTCCTCGATATCGACATCGACCTGGCTCGCGGCCCTGACGTGACGAACTTCAAAACTGTTCGGCCGGAAGCGGTATTCGACGAGCCCGACTTCCTTGATCGCGATCCGGTCCTGGCGCGCGTCGTTGATCCTGAAGCCGGCCGACGGCGCCCAGACATGGCGGGTGTGGCGGTAGGTGAAGTCGCGCCGCTGGTGCACGTGCCCGCTGGCGATGAGGCGCAGGTCCACAGTCGAGAACATCTCGATCAGACGCGCCCGTGCCGGCTGCGGCACGTAGCGGATCGAGGTCTCCGGCGTCTCGGGGTCGTCGGGCAAGTTGAGAAACATCGGCTTGTGGACGAACAGCGCGATCGGCCTGCCGTTGATGCGCGCCATTTCCCGGGACAACCAGTCGAATTGCTCGGCCTCGAAGGCGAGCCCGGAATTCATCACCAGCGAGTTCAGGCCGATGAAGTGCCAGCCGGCCGCTTCGAACGACCAATGATCTTCGCCGATGATGTCGCGGAATTGTTGGCGGTGCTTTTCCTCGACCGGCGGCTTTGGCGCAGGCCCGATCGCGGTCGGATTGTCGCCGATGTCGTGATTGCCGGGGAGGTAGCGGCAGGCGACGGGCAGGGCGTCGTGCCGGCTCTTGGCGAATTCGACATCGTCGCGACTTGTCGGCCCGTCGAAGGAGACGTCGCCGGTGTTGACGACGAGGTCGGGCCTATCAGCGTCGATGTGCTCGCTGACGCGATCGAAGTTGGCGATCAGGCCGGAGAAGCGTCGGCCGAGATGGGTGTCGGAAATCTGCGTGAGGCGAAATTCGGACATGGGGTCAGCATACGCGTTGTCGCACGTCGGAACGATGACGGCGCGCGCATGCATCGCAATGAAACAAAGTTTAAAGCACGCGATAGCGGATCGTGTAGGCGTCCTGCGGCGCGCCGTTGCCGGTGGCTGGCGAGGCGATGCGGTCGGCGAGGTGGCAGGGCCCGAATTGCTCGGACCGGTGCGGCTCGGCGGGCAGGCGGAGGCGGAATTCGAACGTGCCCTTGCCGGGCAGGTTCACGACCAGCACGCGGTCGGCGGTGCGGTGGTTGAGCGCCACGGCGCCGCGCAGCACGGAGCGGCCATCACCGAGCTCGCGCACGCCGTCGACCAGCGCCAGCGTCTGGTTGCGGTCGGTGTGCAGCTCGATCTGGCTATCGCTCACCGCCGTCAGCGTTTCCCTGGGCATGCGGATCTCGAACTCGACTGCCGGCTTGGAGGGATTGAGGCCGAGATAGGCCAGCGCGGCGTGGCGCATGTCGTAGGCGGCGAAGGCGAACAGGGCGAGGGCGGCCAGAGTGGCGAGGCCATGCCTGACGACGTCGCGCCAGCTCCGGTAGCCCAGGCGGAAGTACACCGTCATCGCCAGCGCGACCGCGAGCGCCGCGGCGATGCCTGCCAGCGCCGACATCAGGACGCCGAGCCGGCCGTCCGCGGATTCGGTCAAAAGGCTGGAGAGGGTGTTCATGTCAGTCTCTTGTCAGTCTCTTGGCGCTAGCTCGCCTTGCGGTCCCGGGGACCGAAATCGCTTTAACTATCGGCATTTGGTCGCGGAATCGGGAACACCGGTTCAACTCGTTGATTGTCAGCGCCAGCAGTCGCGGCTAATGACGGTCCGCGGTGTTCCGCCTGACGGGAAAGTTCCGATGTCCATCCAAATGGTTTTGCTGCCTGTCTTCGTGCAGGTCGGTCTCACCTTCGCACTCCTGATCGGAATGGCGCTGGCGCGCCGGCGCTCGCCGGTCTCCGGCGAGACCAAGAGCCGCGACATTGCGCTCGGCGAGCAGTTCGAATTGCCGGTGCTGTTCTACGCGCTGATCGCACTGGCGCTGCCCTTGCGCCATGCCGATCTCTTCATCGTGCTGATGTCCTGGGTGTTCGTGGTGACGCGGTTCGCCCATGCCGGCGTGTTCGTCTCCTCCAACGATCTCGGCCGGCGCTCCACGATCTGGCTCGCGGGCGTGCTTGTGCTGCTGGCGATGTGGATCTACTTCGCGCTGAAGATGCTGTTGCTGATCTAGGCGCCTATTTGCCAATCCTGATCTGAAAGATTCAAATGACTCCCGCTGCCCGGCTGTCCGCAGCCATCGAACTGATCGACACCATCGAGAAGGACCGCGTGCCCGCGGCCAAGGCGCTGAAGGAGTGGGGCACCGCGCACCGCTTCGCCGGCTCCGGCGACCGCGCCGCCATTGCCGGCCTCGTCTGGGACGTGCTGCGCCGCTATGCCTCGAGCGCCTTCCTGATGGACGCCGACACCGCACGCGCCCGGCTGATCGGCATGCTCCGCCTCGAGCGCAACATGGACGCGGCCACCATGGGCGCGCTGTTCGACGGCAGCCGGTTTGCACCGGCGCCGCTGACCGAGGCCGAGCAGGCCGCACTGGCCTCGCGTTCCCTCAAGGACGCGCCGGCTGCGATCGCCGGCGACTATCCGGACTGGCTCGACCCGTATTTTGCAAAAGTGTTCGGCAAGGAGCGCGCCGCGGAGGCGGCCGCGATGGCGAGCCGGGCGCCGCTCGATTTGCGCGTCAACACGCTAAAATCCAATCGCGACAAGGTGCTGCGCGGGCTTGCTCATCTTCATGCGGAACCGACGCCATGGTCCGCAAACGGCCTGCGCATCGCGCTTTCGGCCGATGCGCGCAATCCCGGCCTCCAGGCGGAGGAGGATTTCATCAAGGGCGCCGTTGAAGTTCAGGATGAGGGATCGCAGCTTGCGGCCAGCTTCACCGCGGCAAAACCCGGCGAGCAGGTGATCGATCTCTGCGCCGGCGCCGGCGGCAAGACGCTGGCGCTCGCGGCCATGATGCAGGGCAAGGGCCGGCTGATCGCCACCGACAGCGACAAGCGCCAGCTTGTCCCGATCCACGAGCGTCTCTCGCGCGCCGGCGTCCACAATGCCGATGTCCGCACGCCCAAGGGCGAGGCCGATCCGCTGGCCGACATCAGCGGCACCGCCGACCTCGTCGTGATCGATGCGCCCTGCACGGGAACCGGCACCTGGCGACGCAATCCGGACGCCAAATGGCGCATGCGCCCCGGCGCGCTGGAGATCCGCCTGCGCGACCAGGCCGAGGTGCTGGAGCGCGCCGTGCCGCTGGTCAAGGCCGGTGGCCGCATCGCCTACATCACCTGCTCGGTGCTGGCGGAAGAGAACGGCGAGCAGGTGAGGGCGTTCACCGCCCGCCATCCAGAGTTCTCAGTCGTGCCGCCCGAGCAGACTGCGAGCGTGCTCTGGGACAAGGCGGAGGATTTCGCAAGGGCCGCACTGCAGTCGGACGAAGGCTGGCTGATGACGCCGCGGCGGACGGGGACGGACGGGTTCTTCGTCTCGGTGCTGAAGAAGACGTAGCTCTCGTATTGACCCTCGTAGGGTGGGCAAAGCGAAGCGTGCCCACCATTCGTAGTGAGAACGCCCAGAGATGGTGGGCACGGCGCGCGAAGAGCGCGCCTTTGCCCACCCTACGGCACCGGTGCGCCGCGCCGCAGTTCCCAAAACAAAAGCCCCGCGAACCGAAGCTCGCGGGGCTTTCTAACTCGACGTTCTGCCGGTACGTCCGTGGTCAGAACGGTGCGTGGGCGTTAGCCGACGCGGAGATTGTCAGCCGACGACTTGCCGCTGCGGCGGTCGGCGACGATGTCGAACGAGACCTTCTGACCCTCGTTGAGGGAGGAGAGGCCAGCGCGCTCGACGGCGCTGATGTGAACGAACACGTCCTTCTGGCCGTCATCCGGCTGGATGAAACCATAACCCTTTTGGGTGTTGAACCACTTCACGGTGCCCATAGCCATGGGAATTTCCTTTAGTTAGTTAAAAGAGGATACGCACGTGGACCGGTACGCAAAATTGCGCCCATGATCCTGTTCAGTCGATGTTTGGAGAAGTCATCTGAAGCGTGCGCGCCCGTCTGAAACGAAGCGAAGCGGCCCAGTCGTTCGGCCAAGTATCGATGATCACAATATAGCGAGAATTTGGGGCTACTTCAAGGCACTACCCGTGGCCCGGCATGTCGCGCGACTTTGCTATTTTGCGGTGCAAACAGGGGCCGCCGCGCGCTTCAGTCCACGATGAAAAGCGTCGCCCCCGTGGCCGTCGAGGACCGATGCGCGGCGTCGCCGAAGTCGGAGACCTGGTAGCTCATCCCCGCCGTAAGCTTGAACTTGCGCCCGTCGCGCAGCTCCGAGTCGAGCTCGCCCTCGAGCACGTAGAGCACGTGGCCGCGGTCGCACCAATGGTCGGCGAGGTAGCCCGGCGAATACTCGAGCATCCGCACCCGGAGCTCGCCGATATTGAGCGTCCGCCACCTGGCCTGCCCGGTCTCGCCGGGATGGGTGGTGGCCTCGACCTTGCTCCAGTCGGTGACGGTGAAGGGGGAGGCGGGGAGTTTCATGGGGAATCCTATGTCAGAGCCGCAGCGTCGTTGTTAGCGCACGCTCGTCCGGCAGTCTCCGTCATTGCGAGCGATACTCGGTGTCATCGCCCGACTTGATCGGGCGATCCAGTATTCCAGAGGCCGTGCCGTGATACGGAGAAGCCGCGGCGTACTGGATTCCCCGCCTTCGCGGGGAATGACAGCTGTGGACGGGGCGGCACCGTCTGCACACGCTAAGCGCGCGGCGGCGACGGCAAATGCGCGCAAGCGTCACTACACCAAATGGTTCGCCGAACCCTGCACGATCAGCCCCGCATCATTCACCCGCAGATACTCGCAGATCCGCTTGCCCCGCTCGTTCGCGTAAAACACCACGACGCTATCAGGGCTGACGAACAGGTCGATCAGCGCGAAATGCAGCTCCGGCAGCAGGGGGAGCGCCTTGCCCCAATACGCCCGCAACGCGTCCTTGCCGCGCACGGTGCCGCTGGCATCGATCCCCATCGCGGGGATGCGGTCCGAGGTCATCACGGTGTCCTCGGCATAGAGCGTGAGCACGCGCTCGAGATCGCGCGCGTTCCAGGCCTCGACCCAGGTCCGGCCGAGCGCGGCAAGCGTTGATGGCTGATGGTGCTGTGACATGGCGTTCTCCCTGATCGGCCCCTGTTCGCCGGGGCGAGCAAATTAGGTCAATAATACTGACCTATATCCATTTGTCCATGCCCAAAGAAGAATGTGGGCGCGCGCATCGCGCGGTTGCGGGCAGGGGCACGGTCGCGTATTTGCTGGCCATGACAGCAGCACAGAACGACCGCTCCGCGTCGACGCCCTCGGTGGCCTCGGCGCACGACAAGATTCTCATCGTCGACTTCGGCAGCCAGGTGACGCAGCTGATCGCGCGTCGCGTGCGCGAGGACGGCGTCTATTGCGAGATCGTCCCGTTCAACAAGGCCGAAGCGGCCTTCAAGGAGATGAAGCCGAAAGCGGTAATCCTCTCCGGCGGGCCTGAGTCGGTGCATGAAGCCGGCTCGCCCCGCGCCCCGCAATTGATCTTCGCCTCCGGCGTGCCGGTGCTCGGCATCTGCTACGGCCAGATGACCATGGCGGAGCAGCTCGGCGGCACCGTCGAGGGCGGCCATCACCGCGAATTCGGCCGCGCCGATGTCGAAGTCAAGGCGCCGAGCAAGCTGTTCGAGGACGTCTGGTCGCCGGGCGGCAAGAACCAAGTCTGGATGAGCCATGGCGATCGCATCACAAAAATGCCGCCGGGCTTCTCGGTCGCCGGCACCTCGCCGAACGCGCCGTTCGCGATCATCCAGGACGAGACCCGCAAGTACTACGGCCTGATGTTCCACCCCGAAGTGGTGCACACGCCCGATGGCGCAAAACTGATCCGCAATTTCGTGCGCAAGATCGCCGGCCTCTCCGGCGACTGGACCATGCGCGCCTTCCGCGAGGAGGAGATCGCGAAGATCCGCGCCCAGGTCGGCAAGGGCAAGGTGCTCTGCGGCCTCTCCGGCGGCGTCGATTCCGCGGTCGCGGCCGTCTTGATTCACGAAGCCATCGGCGACCAGCTCACCTGCGTGTTCGTCGATCACGGCATGCTGCGCCTCGACGAGGCCAAGACCGTGGTCGACCTGTTCCGCCACCACTACAACATCCCGCTCGTGCACGTGGATGCGTCCAAGCAATTCTTGGGCGAGCTCGAAGGCGTCACCGACCCCGAGACCAAGCGCAAGACCATCGGCCGCCTCTTCATCGAGGTGTTCGAGGCGGAAGCGAAGAAGATCGGCGGCGCCGACTTCCTGGCGCAAGGCACGCTCTATCCCGATGTGATCGAGAGTGTCTCCTTCACCGGCGGCCCCTCGGTGACGATCAAGTCGCACCACAATGTCGGCGGTCTGCCCGAGCGCATGAACATGAAGCTCGTCGAGCCCCTGCGCGAGCTGTTCAAGGACGAGGTGCGCAAGCTCGGTCGCGAGCTCGGCCTGCCCGAAATCTTCGTCGGCCGCCACCCATTCCCGGGCCCCGGCCTCGCCATCCGCTGCCCCGGCGACATCACCCGCGACAAGCTCGACATCCTGCGCAAGGCCGATGCCGTCTACATCGACCAGATCCGCAAGCACGGCCTCTACGACGACATCTGGCAGGCCTTCGCCGTGCTGCTCCCCGTGAAGACCGTCGGCGTGATGGGCGACGGCCGCACGTACGATTATGTGGTTGGCCTCCGCGCCGTCACCTCCACCGACGGCATGACCGCGGACTTCTACCAGTTCGACATGAAATTCCTGGGCGAGACCGCGACACGCATCATCAACGAGGTGAAGGGCGTGAACCGGGTGGTGTACGACGTGACGAGCAAGCCGCCTGGGACGATTGAGTGGGAGTAGGGGGAGGCGAATTTTTCGTGACGTTGTCTCTTAGCAGCACGGGATGACAAGCTATGCCGGATTTCTTTGTTAGCTATACCTCCGCTGACCGTGCTTGGGCGGAGTGGATTGCATTTGTCCTTGAAGAGGCTGGCTTTTCGACCGTCATTCAGGCTTGGGATTTTCGCCCTGGCAGCAACTTTGTCCTTGAGATGCAGAAGGCTAGCGAAGCTGATCGCACGATCATGGTCTTGTCGCCGGACTACCTGAAATCTCAATTTACCTCGCCAGAATGGGCTGCAGCCTTTGCACAGGACTCGCAAGGTATTGATCGAAAGCTACTGCCCATTGTGGTCCGCAAGTGCAATGTGCCAGGTCTGCTGAGAAGTGTGGTCCACATCGATCTGTCAGCGCTTGACGAGGATAGTGCCCGCCAGCAGCTTCTCGATGGGACAAACGCCAAACGTGCGAAGCCGTCGAAGCGACCAAAATTTCCTGGAGCCGAGGCGCCAGCGCTACGCAAGCCGTTTCCTGGTTCAGCCTCCGAGGTGCATCGATCAACTTACATTCCCGATTTGAAGAAGCAATCGACGGACGTCGATCGCAGGCGTTTCAGCCAAGCGGCGTTCGATACAATTCGCGCCTACTTCAGGAATGGATTGAACGAACTCGCTGACCATAGCGACGCGATCGAATGTGACTTTCAATCAAGTTCAATGACAGGATTTTCGGCTGAAGTCTTCCTTCACGGCAAGAGCGCTTGTCGATGCCGCTTGTGGCTTGGGGGTCTAAGTTCACCTGACGGCATCTCCTATGCCGAGGGGCAGGCACATTTTGGAACCAACGCATGTAATGAGATACTCTCGATCTCGGAAGCCGGTGGTGCGCTATATCTCGAGGCTCTCTTCGGAACCTCGACTGCTCAGTTTGCTGAAACCCTGAACCCCAAACGGATGGACGCTGGGCAGGCTGCTGATTATTTGTGGCGACGCTTTGTTAAGCCGCTTGAGCGGTGATGGAAGCGGCCGCTATTGATGCAGCACGAGCTGCGTAGTGTTTGTATCGACTGTATCGGGCATGTATTAGCTTTGACGTTGGAGTTGCTCGTAGCCTTTCATGATTTCTTTGATTTGCTCGTCGCTTAAGTAACCTAGTTCGGGAACTTCTCCGACTGCGCCGAACATCTCGTGTAAGCCGCTTGACCAATCGCTTATCTGGACTCTGCCGTCCTCAGGCGCAAAGTGAGCCCGTATTGCGCCTTCCATCAAATTTAGAAATTCGAAGTAACAGGAGCCTGCGGTAATTCTGGTTAGTCTGCAATTGTCCCAACCATCGACAGCTTTGACGATGTCGTAGCGAAAGTAACCTTGCCCGTCCACGATATGCCGTAGCAGTTTTTTCTTGTAGTCCGCGAATAGCTCCTTTGCTTGCGGAAAGGGCACGGGCACAATGTAAACCTGATTTGAAAAGTCGGTATTGCTGGGCAGCGCGATTCGATTTCCTTCGCGCTGGAGGTTGGGAGCGCTGGCCTTGTTTTTGATGAATAAGGTTATGGTGTCTCGGCTGTGAAGGGAGCCGGGTAAGACAAGATCCACTTGAAGCTTATGGGATACGTTGAAGCCGAACTGAAGGACGTGTCGGAATAGTTCTGCGCGATCCTCGACAGTTGCGATAGTTCCAGGCATTGCTGGAACGACATAGGCGCCTCGAAGTGTCTGGCCCGCCAAATTAGTGAGTGGTTCGATGAGTCGCTTGTCTGTAACATACTTCTTGATCTCATCGCGATTTCCGGATTGCACGAGAGTCGACAATCCTTGATCGATCTTCTCCAACGATTTGCGAACATAGTGGCTCACTGCTCCCTTGAGCATTGCGTCGATGGCGACATCCAGTAAATCCATGAGCTGACATTCCTTCAATGTGCTGCTCTATTCGTTTGGCGTCCTGAAATGACGAAGAGTACTCAGCAAGGGCATTCCAATCAACCCCAGCGTGCGACGGATTGAGCCGAGTCTTTCGGCCTGTGTTGGGTTCATCGATCTGGGCGCGCCGCAGCGAAGGCAGGGACGGCTCTTACCCAGAGCAAGCGTTGGAAGTGCGTCTTCTCCGTGCCAATTTCCGCCGCACCTGCCGCCACCCAGTTCCCCGTCACCCCGCCAACCCCGACCGGATGAAGGGCTTTCCACCGCACTGTCACCGTCCAGAACGGCTCGGTCCGGAGTTTCCCCAGTTGCGCCGGGCCTAGAGCAACATCCGTCAGTTGGTGCCGACCGTGAAGGTCGCGCGCTGCCAACCCGTAGAGCGATCATGCTTTCGCAAACAGCGCCTTCCAATGTCCTGTTCACTGGCCCGAGTTGGTCTTGAGTCCGCTCCCGCAAAGACGGACTTGAGCCGCTTCACATGCATGCTCGCATCGATGCTGAGATAAAGTACCTGCTGTGATTGTGCGCGGTGAATTGCTATCACATCAGCTTGAAATGAGCTGCACACGCCAGAGCGACATGTTGAAATAGTCTCCAACTGGCCAGAAGGCCGATGTGAGCTATGGAGCTGACAAACAGGGATTACGGTGGCAGTGCATCTAACTATCGCTCGCCAAAGAAGGCTTGCGAGTTTAACGCGCCGTCACCGCAATTCGACGTTTTGGGATTTTACTTCTCGGGCCAAATTACACGGCCGTAGATCGATCACTGTTCCTTCCTAAACAAATCCTGGAAGATGAGTTGGCCCCAGATGCAGCCGCGTGCGTGCACCAGCGCGCCGCCTTCGTTGAGCTTTCCCAGCTTGACGGGTGCGAAGCCGAGCTGTTTGGCCAAGGCCGCCACGGGAGCGATCGCGTCGTCGTCGTCGCTGGATAAAAAGACGACCCGGTGGCCGCCCTCGACGACCGGATCGGCGGCCAGGGTGGCCGCAACCAGGTGATTGAAACCTTTCACGAGCTTGGCGCCGGTGAACGCCTTCGCGACGAACGCGGAGGAGGGGAGACCGTCCAGCTCTTCGGGGACTGGAAACGCGTTCATCGCGTCGATGATCGTCTTGCCTTTCCAGCTCGGCAGGGCCTTCGCAACCTCGCGATGCTCGGCGAACGGGACCGCCAGGATGATCGTGTCGGCCTCGAGTGCTTCCCGCAGCGACTTGACGACGACCGTGGGTCCAATCGCCCGAGCCTGCGGCGCCAACGCCTCGGGTGGCCGGCGGCTCGCGACTGTGACCTCGATGTTCTTACGGGCGAAGGCGCGGGCGAGGGCCTGGCCTACCTTGCCGAATCCTATGATTGCGTAGCTCATCATGCGTCTCCGATTTTCAGATGGCCGAGAAGCCGCCGTCGACAGACAACTCCACCCCATTCACGAAGCTCGAATCGTCTGAAGCGAGAAACAGCGCGACCGCCGCAATTTCCTCAGGACGACCCATCTTTCCCCGCGGGATCAGGGCTTCGAACATCCGCTTCGCCTCCTCGGTGAGAACCTGGTCCTGCATCGGTGTGGCGATGGGCCCCGGGCTCAGCACGTTCACCCGGATGTTCCTGCCCTTCAGTTCGTTCAGCCACGTGCGTGCGAATGAGCGCAACGCCGCCTTGCTCGCCGCATACACGCCGTAACCGGGAAAACCTTTCACCGACGCAACCGACCCGGTCATGAAGATTGATCCGCCATCGCCAAACAGCGGCAACGCCTTCTGAACCGTGAACAGCGTGCCGCGCGTATTCAGGCCGAAGGTCGTGTCGAAATGCTGCTCGGTAATCTCGCCCAGCGGGACGGCTTCGCCGGTGCCGGCGCTCGCGTACAGGACGTCGATCTTGCCCTTGTCCCGCTTGACCGTGTCGAACAGGCGGTCGAGGTCGTCGAGATTGGCCGCGTCGCCGCGCACGCCGGTCACGTTCCGGCCAATCAGCCTGACGGCCTCGTCGAGCGCCTCCTGCCTTCGGCCCGTGATGAAGACATAGGCGCCTTCTTCAACGAAGCGCTTGGCGCTCGCCAGCGCCATGCCGCTCGATCCACCCGTGACGACTGCAACCTTACCTTCAAGCTTTCCCACGACTTCTCCTTTGAGACTCTGTCTTTGGCCGTTCGGGGAGGTCCCCGAGAACCTCGACATAGGTCCGCCGGCGACAGGCGTTGAGTGCGGAAGCGCGCACATCGGTGGTGCGGAATCGATCCGGCTGGACGGCTGGCGCCAGCCGCAACGATTGGCGTTCGCAGTTCGGAATTGGGCGGCGCTTGCCGGCATAGGCTGCGATGGCCGCCCGTGCTACCCACATACGAGATGCTGTTCGATGGATTGGACCGGCTTTGGAAGGCGCACCCCGGCGGTGCTGGATTGCACCATGATCGACTGGGATGACGTTCGCTATTTTCTTGCCGTCGCGCGTGGAGGCTCGGTGCGGGCCGCCGCCGAGCGCCTCGGGGTGAACCATTCGACCGTGCTGCGACGCGTCGCCCAACTGGAGGAACGGCTCGGGGCGCTCATGTTCGAGAAGCTGCCGTCCGGCTACCGCCTGACGGCTGCAGGGGAGGAGGTCCTCGAGCTTGCGGACCAGATGGAAGCGTCGTCGCACCAGCTGGAGACGCGCGTCTTCGGCCGCGACCAGGGCGTGCGCGGGCTTCTGCGGGTGACGCTGGCACCGCCGCTGGCGACACACCTGCTCATGCCTGATTTCGCCGATTTCGCGCGTCTGCATCCTGATATCGAGATGGACATCCTGTCGTTCGGCGAGCTGGCAAATCTGACCAACCGGGAGGCCGACGTCGCGATCCGCGTCGTCTACGACCGCAAAACCCTGCCGCCCAATCTTCACGGCCTGAAGGGACCGGAGCTGTTCGGCGGCGTCTACATGTCCAGGGATCGGCTAGCCGCGTGGCGTGCGGGCGCGCCTGATCCCATCCGTTGGATCGTCATCAGCATTCATGGAATTCCGGATTGGGCCAGCGAGGGTGAGGTTCGCACCGCCGAGGTTCCGTTCAGGGTCACAGATGCCGGGGCGCAGATCGTTGCCGTACGGCAAGGGCTCGGGATCACGACGCTGCCGTGCTTCGTCGGAGATGCCGATCCCTTGCTGGTGAGGGTGCCGGGCACCGACCTGCACATGTACGGAACGCTCTGGCTTCTCACACAGGGGGAGACGCGCAAGACGAAGCGCGTGCGGCTCTTCACCGAATTCGTATCCCGCAGGCTCGCCGCATACGCTCCGCTTCTCGCGGGGCTGTCAATATCGGGCGACTGATGCGAAACAGCGCGTAGTATGGATAGAGCGCAGCGAATCCGATCGCGATTGCAAATGGGATGAATGGATGCCACTGCGATCCAGTCATCCCACAAGCGGCGTCAAACCAGTCGGCGTACCGGATTGACGATCTGAAGTCCGGCGAAGTCCTTTTCGTTATCCGTCACCACCACACACTCGTTTGCGTCGGCGACTGCGGCGATGATCATGTCGAGCCCGCTTCGCGGTTTGCCCGTCGTTTTGCCTTGGGCCATCAACTGCGCCCAGATAAGCCCCGCCTTGTCGTCGAAGGATAGAATACGGCCGGCAAAAATGGCCTGCGGTCCTTCTGGCCCGGAGAACCACTTGTCGAGTATGGCGCGCTTCCTGCCGCTCGGCTTCTCCAAAATGCCGCGGCGGATTTCTGCAACGGTCAGCGAGGCGATGAACAAATCCTCGTCGCGCTGCATCGACATCCATGACAGCAGGGATTCCGATGGGCGCGGTTTGACGACGTTACGGATGATGTTGGTGTCGAGGAGATAGCGCATCACAGATCGACCTTGCGCCCTTTCTCGCGGGGCCGCGAAAGATCAAGATCGGCGCCTACGAGCGGTGAGCGACGCAAGGCGGCGAGAATCCCGCCGGGCTTGGGCGGCTCACCCGCGATCGACTTGCTCACGGCGGCACGAAGCTCCGAGGCCTCGGGCGTATCCTCTGACAGGTGTCTGGCGAACGAACGGATAAGATCGCGGTCGGCATCCCGACCGAGCACTTCAAAACGCGCCAAACCGCGCTTGCCGAGCCGGGATCGGTAATTCTGGATGGCACGCTTCTGCGAATTTCCCATGGAATTCCCTGGCAATATTTCCAGTAATATAGCCAGAAATGCCGCCTTCTACAAGCTCGATCGCTCGGGGTTAGATCTCGGAAGCGACCTCCAAACGTCCGCTGCTCAAACTTAGGCTGCTCCCGACGCCAAGGCGCCGGGAGCAGGTTCATCACTTCGCGAGCGCTGCCTTTTCGATGACTTCAGCGACTTCCTTCGCATGGACCACGAGCGAGGCATGGCTGCCGGCGACTTCCGTCACCTGAGCCTTCATTGTTGCGGCAAATCACCACCACATCGTTTGAAATGAGCTGCACACGCCAGAACGACATGTTGAGATATTCTTCAAGCGGCCAGAAGGCCGATGGGAGCTATGGAGACACTATGGCTGACACGGACAGAGCATGGTTGGGACGTGGACCAAAACCACGGCGGCTGCGTGCGCAGACAAATATCCCGCCACCCTCGCATTCCAGGCCGACGGCCTACCGCGGCATGCGCGGACCAGGGCAGGGGCACGGTGTGGTGGGATGCAGGAATCTACCGTCTCATTGAAACTTCTCAATCGGCTCCAAGCCGTTGCACCTACCGAGGTGCCAAGCCCGCGCCGTTTTGAAACGCCAACAGCCCAATGCAGAAAATCGCTGCGCCGATCAGCAGCACCAACGGGACCAGGTATGGCGACGAGATGATTTCGAGCACTGGAAATGCTTTGTCTGAAATGAATCGTCTGTAGGCCACCCATCCGGTTGCGACGAGGGGAGTGAAGGCGACGATGAAGTAGAGAGCTCCCAACACCCAGCCAAAGGCAGTCAGATCCCTGGATCGGGTGACCTCTCCTGCGAAGCCAAGAGCGGCAATCGAAACGAACGCGCTCAACGCGCTGACGAGAAGCTCGGCAGCCAGGACGACAATCGAGAGAGTTCCGTTCATTCTTGGATTCCGTTTGAGATGGGACGTCCTTGAGAAGTCGTCCCTGATTCATCCTGTGCCTAATGGCCTCGTAGCATCTAGGCCAGGGTGGCGCCAGGACAGGCGCGCCCGGCAGCCGCATCAGCCACGGTTGAAGTCCTCGAGGTCGCGGATGAAGCGCTCGAAGTTCGGCGCGAGCTCGTGCATGTTCGGGAAGTCGGCGAGATCATCGCCGCCGTCGGGCGGTTCGTTGTCGTGATCCCAGAAATAGACCCGGCCGTAGGACTTCGGTTCGAGGCTCAGGATGAACAAATTGCCGCCGGGGTCGCGCCCGATCGGGCAGCATCGGACCGGGATGCGATCCATGGACCGCCGCATCTCGTACTGCTGGAGGATGCCGGACGTCGCGGTGCCGTGGACCGACAGGATGCGATCGAGAATCGTCACATCATTTTGGGCTTTGATCCGAACGCCGTCGATCTTGAACTCGCCGCCGTCGCTCTGGGCCAGAAACGCCTTGAAGGGCTCGGGGAGTTTGGCGCCTAGGGCAGTCTCCACGCTGGCGATGTCTTGTACCGAAGCCGGTGGCTTGGTCACTTTCAGCAAAGGAAGGTAGTTCATTCGCACCTCTGGCACGGGCCGGGTCGGCGTCGCCTCCTGCCGCCCCGGTTCGATCTACGCCAAATTTCAGCGCGATGTAAGCTCGCTTTAATCGTCGGAGTACTCTATCATAGATTGTTCGAAGCTCCGGCCGTCATACCAGCAACGAGCGTCAAGAGCGGGCGGTGCGAAACCCATCGCGCTTGCAAAACGAGATTGATGGGTATCGCTGCGCTCTACCCATCCTAAGATCGACTGGCCCTTAACGCCGGTGCGCCGCCCGGAAGGTCATCGCGCAAGCAACCTCCCATTGTCCTCGACCAAACGTGGGGCTGCTCCCGACACCGACGTGCCGGGAGCAGGTTCGTCACTTCGCGAGCGCCGCCTTCTCGATCACCTCGGCGACTTGCTTCGCGTGGACGACGAGCGAGGCATGGCTGCCGGCGACGTCCGTCACCTGAGCCTTCATCCTGGCTGCGAACGACTTCTGGGCCTCGGGCGCGATGACCTTGTCCTTCGTGGTGATGACATCGAACGTCGGCTTGTCATGCCAGGCCGCAATGGTGACGGGGGCCTCGAACGCAGCGAGGCTCAATGGAAGCTGCGATTTGGCCAGGTGCTCGGCGATCTCAGGAGGAAGGTCAGCCGCGACCGCCGACGGAAACACCTTGGGATCGATGTACAGATTGCCCTTCGCATCAGGATGGATCGCGTTGCCGCCTTCGGTCGGTGGCCCGGCTTTGGCCAGCGACGCCAGGGATTCCCCGACGTCGGGCGCGAAGGCGGAGACGTAGACCAGCGCCGAGACCTTGGGATCATTGCCGGCTTGCGTGATCACCACGCCGCCCCAGGAGTGGCCGACCAGAACGGTCTTGCCGTCCTGCTTCGCGAGCGCCTGCTTGGTGGCATCGACATCAGCGGCGAGCGAGGTGAGTGGATTTTCCACGAGCGTGACGTTGTAGCCCTTCTTCGTCAGAATATCGGCAACGGGCTGCCAGCTCGTCTGGTCCACGAAAGCGCCGTGCACGAGCACGATGTTGTGGGCTGCTCCCTTGGGCAGCTCAGCGGAAGAAGCGGAGCCGGCCAAGGTCGTTCCGGCCAGGAGTACGGTGGCGGCTGAGAGAAGGATATTTAGCATTGATTGTTCCTGTTGATATGTCGGACGGAATAAGGTCCGGGGGAATGGACAGGCGTTTCCTGCAAGGTCGCGGTTTCTTCCATCCGCCGTTGGCGAAATGGTTGCCGCACATGACGTCGGCCCGCCGCGACATGACCTAGTTCGCGGGCTCCCGGACAGTAGGGATCAATCGTCCGGATGTTGTGTCCGACCGTCCACCGGACTAGCTTCGGCGGCATGGACATCCTCGCCCAAGTGCTCGATCGCGTTCGTCTCGGAGGGACGCTGCTCTTCCACTTCGAGCTCGGCCATCCCTGGAATCTGGAGCTGCCGGCGCGCCCCTACGCGTTGTTTCACTATCTCAGCCGGGGCTCCGCGACCCTCGCGCTCGAGCAGGGACAGGAAATCCAGATGACCGAGGGCGATTTCGTCGTCATCACACGCGGCGAGCCCCATGTGTTTTATTCGGATCGCCGGGCCAAGCCTTTGCAGATTGTGGACCTCGATCGATCGTCGGCACGTCTTGGCGTCGTTCGTCACGGCGGCCGTGCAAAGCCGCTCTCGACCATGATCTGCGGCAATTTCACCGTGTCGCGGCCCTCGTTCAGCAGCGTGCTGGAAATGCTTCCGCCCGTGCTTCTGTTGAAGCCGACGGCGGACGGTGGCTGGCTCGAAGCCATCCTGCGGCGCATGGTGAGTGAGTCCGCGCTCGAGCGTCCCGGCCAGCGCGTCGCGCTCTCACGCCTGACGGAAGTGCTGTTTGTCGAGGTGCTCCGAAGCTGGATCGCGTCTCTCAGTCCCGGACAAGGCGGCTGGCTCGGCGCCATATCGGACCCGCATATCGGACCGGCGCTCAAGTTGATCCACGATAACCCGGAGCGGCCCTGGACGCTTAACGACCTCGGCCAACGCGTGGGGCTCGGCCGCTCGGTATTTTCAGCGCGCTTCACCAAGCTCGTCGGCCAGTCCATGCATCGTTATGTGATCGAACGCCGGATGGCGGAAGCGGCGTTCCTGCTCGAAACCAGCGATGAGCCCATCGCACGGATCGCGAGCCAGGTCGGTTACGAGACAGCGGCGGCGTTTTCAAAACTGTTTCATCGACATCATGGCATGTCGCCCGGCCGCTACCGGACCGCTCAACGCCTTGATGGAAGCCAAGGACAACCGCACGGTGCGGAAGTGAACGTCTCCGATTGAACGAGCGTCAGTTGCTCGGCCGCGCTTTCATCTCGCTCTCATTGCCGGTGCTCAATTGTCGCACCTTCGGTGTGAAGCATCTCACACGCACGCTCGCGTCAATGCTGCGATAGAGTACCTGTTGTGATTGAACGTGGTGAATTTAGTCGATTTGACACACCCGTCATCACATCAGCCTCAAATGAGCTGCACACGCCAGAACGGCATGTTGAAATAGCCTCCAATCGGCCGCTCGGCCGATGAGAGCTATGGAGACACTATGGCTGACAAACACGAACAGAGCATGGTTGGTACGTGGACCAAATCCACGTCGGCTGCGTGTGCGGACAAGTATCCCGCCACTCTCACGTTCTCGACCGGCACCTACCGCGGCATGCGCGGCGAAGGGCAGGGCATGGTGTGGTGGGACGCGGGAATCTACCGTCTCGAAGATTCCAACACACTCGTCGTCGGGACGGCGACTGATGAACTTGTGACCTATCGCATTTCACTCAAGGCCGACCGATTTGAGTTTACGGATTCAGAGGGCTGTGTCGTGACCTATCGGCGCGCGTAGGACTGCGCACGCCACAGCTGACCGAAATAACGCGGGCGTACCCGCGAACGAGCCCGATGCTCACGTCGATCGCCTCCACCTTTCAACGAGGAGAAGACGACATGTGCAATTGCTCAGAGCATGAAGCGAGTGGCAGCCTTTCCAAGATGACCGCGGCATCGGTCGAGCCCGCGATGAAGCCGCAGGTCCCGCTGTCGCGCCAGATCAGCTTCAGCGACGAGGAGTCCGGCGATCAGCCGGCCTCAACCGATCTGCAGCCGTTTCCGCCGTTCAGGCTCTGCAGGCTCGACTTCCGCGAAGGCTGCTATCAGATCAACTTCAGGCCGACCGCGGGCTTCGTGACCTTCGAAGGCACGCTGCGCGTCGATCGCTCGGCGCCCGACGGCGGGGCGGATCATCTGATCGTCAGCGGCGATCTCTACTCGCGCCGGCCGGTGATCGGTCCGATCCCGCCGGTGGGGCCCGTGCTGCCGGTGGGCGACGCGGACGGAGATGAAGCGGCGGCGGATTCGGGACTGACGAGCCTCGCCGGTTCGCTCAGTGCGCTCGATGAACCCCTGATTCCGTTTCCGATCCGCAGGCCGCGGATCCCCATCTTCCCCCGCGCGCGCTATCATTCCTATCTCAGGGTGACCAGCGTGTCCGCGCCCGTCGCGGTCCCGCTGCCGAAGAAATGCGAGCTGACGATTGTCGCCGAGCAGTTCAATTACACGCAGCCGCCGGCCGGCCAGTTCAAGGGCACGTTCCCGGCTTCGCCGTCGCGCACCGTGACGATGAAGCTTGCAAAGGTGCCGGCGCCGTTTCCGTTCTCCCTGACCGGCGGGCCGTTCTACCAGGGCCGGCTGTTCGAGGGCGGCGTGGACAAGGGCAGCGTCACGCTCGCCTGGGTGTCGAAATTCTTCCGCCGCGCGACGCTGGAGATCGACACGCTGGTCGGAGCCGTCCGGCCCGCGCCGGTGCCTGACGGTGCCGGCGGCACCGAGTTCTTCGACACGGTCTTCGCGAAGACCGGCTGGCAGCTGTCGGTGGTGCAGGACCAGCTCAACGTCCCGGTGCCCGCAGGCGTGGTGGCGACCAATTGCTGGAGCTCTGCGGATCTGCACGCGCTGATGACGACCGTGCGCAATCCCGCGACGAATCTGGACACCGAATGGCACGTGCACATGATCGTGGTGCCTGCAAAACTCGGCTGCTCGCGCGGCATCATGTACGATCAGATCGGCGTTCCCCGCGAAGGCTGTGCCAGTTTCTCCGATGACGGCTATCCCGTCTCGGACTCCTCGAACTTCGGTCTCGCCGCGAACAAGAAGCAGCGCGACGTGCCGCGCGCGTTCCTGCGCAGCGCGACCCACGAGCTGACGCATACGCTGAACCAGATCCACCAGGAGCAGGAGACAGCGGCCGACAACTCGATCATGACCACGACGCCGAGCGTGGCGGACGTGCTCGGCGGTCCCGCGACCGGCGCGCCTGGCGTGTTCCCGGATCAGATCGCGCTCGCGCACAACACCAACGTCCGTCATCACCTCAACCACATGCCGGATCCGGTCATTCGTCCGGGCGGATGGCCGTTCGCAAGCTGGTTCCCGACCGGTGCGCCGCAAGCCGCCGACCGGCACGATTTCGAACCTTCCGAGCTGGCGCTGACGGTGACGGCCACCACCGACCGCGTCGCGCTCGGCCAGCCGCTGGATCTGACCTGGACGATGACGAACACCAGCGGCGTGTCGCTGCGCGCGCCGAACGACGTCAGCACCGAGGCCCTGTTCGCGTCGATCACCGTCACCGACGGCGAGGGGCGCGAACGCCCGGTCAGGCCCTTCGTGATCCTGTGCGAGCACGCGAAGCTGGCCGAGCTCGAGCCCGGCAAGAGCGTCACGGCTTCGGCGAAGGTGTTCTGGAGCACGGCGGGCTTCGCCTTCGAGAAGCCGGGCCGCTACCGCGTCGACGTCGCCGTGTCATGGTCGGCGCAGGGCGTGATGGTGGGCGTGCAGTCGGGGGTCGACGTGTTCGTCGACTATCCGACCAGCGCGAGCGACAACCATTCAGCCAATCTCGTGCTGCATCCCGAGGTCGGCAAATGGGTGGCGCTCGGCGGCGATGCCTATCACCTCGGTGAAGCGTGCCGGCGGTTGCAGGCGCTCAGCCAGACCGCCGCGCCGTCAGGCGCGCGCGCCGCAATGGCTGCGGCCGGCGACGATACGACCGCGCCGCGCGCGATCGACGGTTTTGCGGACATGCTGCCGGATCGCGCCAAGCTCGCCAAGTTGCGTCCCGAGTTGGCTGCAGAAACAGGCAGCCGTACGCCACGCGGACCGGCGCGAGCAGCCGCCCCAGGCCGCAAACGCGCGGCGAAGGCAAAGGGGCGCGCGGGGCGGAAGCGGTAAGCCGTTTCGCTGAAGCCCGGTGAAGACCGTTGGTGTCATGGACGAGCGCACCTGCGACTGTGTCGTCGCAGGTGCGCCGTCACCTCTGCCGACGGCGACGCGAAAGCGCGACTCTTTGGCCACGGGAAAGGAAAACGAAAACGTGGAAAGGGTATCGCTGCAACGAAACGGTGGCGGCCGGCCGCATTGTTGATCAAGTCTCGGCAGACAGAGCGCCGGACATGATCTCAGGTGATGACCCCATGGACTCGCATCCCCATATTCTGCCGCCAGTCGCAATTTGGCTTGAACGATGGCGTCTGGTTCCGGACGGGGCACTGCTGACCACCCATTCCAGCTGGGTTCTGCCGGTTCGACATGACGGCCGGCCTGCAATGCTCAAGGTTGCCCGTATTCCCGATGAGGGGGCGGGCTATCGCCTTCTGACCTGGTGGGACGGTCAGGGCGCTGCCAGGGTCTTTGCCTCGACCGCGGACGCTCTGCTGATGGAACGGGCCTCGGGAGCCGGCGATCTCGCGCAGATGGCCTGGTCGGGCCGGGACGACGAGGCATGCCGGATCCTCTGCGACACGACGGCGCGGCTGCACGCAACGCGGCCGGGCGCGCTTCCTGACCTGCACCCGCTGGAAGACTGGTTTCAGCCGCTCTTCCAGCTGGCCCCGGACCACGCGGCACTCGCGCCCGCCGCCGACATCGCCCGCGAACTCCTGGCCGCGCCACACGCCATCGGTCCGCTGCACGGCGACCTGCACCACGAGAATGTGCTCGACTTCGGTGAGCGGGGATGGCTGGCGATCGACCCGCACGGGCTCGTCGGCGAACGAACATTCGACTATGCCAACATCTTCACGAACCCCGATCTCAGCGATCCCAGCCGGCCGCTTGCGACCCTGCCGGGTCGACTGGAGGCCCGGCTGGATATCGTGGTCGCCGTGACGGGACTTCAGCCCGAGCGGCTGCTTCGCTGGATCGTTGCGTGGACGGGGTTGTCGGCAGCCTGGTTCATTGGCGACGGCGACGAGCAGGGCGCCGCTATCGACCTGACCATCAACGCAATCACTCGCCGCCTGCTCGATGAGCCTCGGCGCGCGAGTGCTCGCTCATAACGCGGACCCGCGCGAGCGGCCGCGCCAGGGCTGCACGGCCCCCCGGCGCAAACGCCGGATGTGGATCATGCCATCCCATGATACGTCATCCGCACCGCTGCCTCCGGAGTTCGTGTTCATGTCCGCCGCAACCGCCCCCAACCAACAGCCCGCGACTGCCACCGAATCCGACCCCGAAACGCTCGGCTGGATGAAGGGCTTTCCGCCGGCGCCGGAGCGGACGATCACCTTCCAGAACGGCTCGTTCCGCAGCTTCCCCGAGCTGCGCTGGGCCTGGAGCAATGTGCGCCAGCTGGTGCCGACCGTGAATGTCTGGCGTGGGGCAGGGCCTGCGTCCGTGTTGCCGCGGGAAGACCATGACATCGGCGCGGTCGCCTCGACCACCATGGACGGCCGGCCCATGACGTTCGCAAGAATGCTGGAGGAAACTTATGCCGACGGCATCGCCGTGCTGCATCGGGGCAAGCTGATCTATGAGCGCTATTTCGGCGCGCTGAAGCCGCATAAGCCGCATATCGCGATGTCGGTGACGAAATCCTTCACGGGCGTGCTGGCCGGCATTCTGGTCACCGAGGGCAAGATCGATCCGCAGGCACAGGTCACGGATTATGTGCCGGAGCTGAAGGCCAGCGCGTTCGGCGATGCGCGCGTGCACGAGGTCATGGATATGACCACGGGGCTCGAATACACCGAAATCTATACCGACAAAAATTCGCACGTCTGGGGCTTGCGGCGTGCCAACGGCATGGCGCCGATTCCGCCTGACTATGACGGTGCGACCAATATCTTCGATTTCCTCGTCGCGCAGACGAAGCAGGGCGAGCACGGCAAGGTCTTTGCCTACAAGACCGTCAATACCGACGTGCTGGCCTGGATCTGCCGGCGCGTCAGCGGCATGACGTTGTCCGAGCTTCTCTCCGAGCGCATCTGGACGCCGATGGGCGCGGAGGAGGACGCGCATTATCACGTCGATCGCATCGGTACCGAGAGCGGCGGTGGCGGCCTCTCGACCAGCTTGCGCGATCTCGCCCGCTTCGGTGAGACCATGCGCAATCACGGCCGCTTCAACGGCCGACAGATCGTGCCGTCACAGGTGGTCGAGGACATCGCGCGCGGCGGAGACCCCGAGAAGTTCAGGCCGGCCGGCTACAGCACGCTGCCGGGCGCGTCGTACCGCAATCAATGGTGGGTCACGCACAACGCCCACGGCGCCTATATGGCGCGCGGCGTTCACGGCCAGGGCATCTACGTCGATCCCAAGGCCGAGATGGTGATCGCGCGTTATGCGTCGCACCCCGTCGCGGGCAACGCCGCCAACGATCCCGTGACCCTGCCGGCGTACATGGCGCTGGCGAAGCAGCTGATGGCTGGCGGGTAACCGCGCACGACCTGGCATCCTCGTAGCCCGGATGGAGCGCAGCGTAATCCGGGACAGACCAGCCGCATCACGAGGCTGCACGTGTGGTAAGAATCCCGGATTGCGCTGCGCTCCATCCGGGCTACGGGGGCCCAAAACCGCAAGATCGGTCGAGCACTTCACGGCGATCCGCACCACACTAAAGCCGCCACGGAGGAGGGACGATGAAGGCGGCGCTGCAAAACTATCAGGACCGGATGCGGCGGGTGCTGGACCATATCGACCGGCATCTCGACGACGATCTGGACCTGGATACGCTGAGCAGCGTTGCAGCCTTCTCGAAATTTCATTTCCACCGGCAGTTCTCGGCGACCTTCGGGTTGTCCGTGCATCGCTATGTCCAGCTGGCCCGTATGAAGCGCGCTTCCTACCTGCTGGCCTACAGTGACGCCCCTGGTGTCACTGACATCGCGATGGACGCCGGTTACGACGCACCGGACGCCTTTGCCCGCGCCTTTCGACAACGGTTCGGGCAATCGCCGTCGTCGTTCCGCAACTCTCCCGACTGGGAGCCGTGGCTTGTGGCCTTCGGGCCTCTCGACAACGCGAGGAGCAAGCTCATGAAGACTTTTACTACCGACGACGTGACGATACGCGATGTGCCGCCGACGAAGGTCGCGATCATGGAGCATCGGGGCGACCCGGCGACGCTCGGCGACACCATCCGGCGGTTCATCGCGTGGCGAAAGAAAGCTGGCCTGCACCCCAGGACAAGTCCGACCTTCAATGTCTGGCGGTCCGAACGGCGTCCTTCCTCGCCCGCCGCTTACAGCACGGACCTCTGTGTCGGGACCGACCAGCCGATCGAGGCGAACGGCGAAGAGATCAAGGCCGGCGAGATCCCGGGCGGACGCTGCGCGGTGCTGCGGGTCGTCGGCTACACCGACAATCTGGAGCCCGCCGCGCTCTACCTCTATCGCGACTGGCTCCCGGCCAGCGGCGAGGAAGCACGCGACTTTCCGATCTATTGCCAGCGGCTGAGCTTCTTCCCGGAGGTGCCGGAGCACGAGACGGTTGCGGACGTTTTCCTGCCGCTGAAATAGCCCTCAGACGGCGGACGAACTGGCAATCAATTAATTCGCGCGCTGCACACAGCGGCACGGTCTCACTAATATAAGAGTTGACTTATATTAGTGAAGGCCGATACTCGCCATTGCGCGAAACGATGCGGAGGGATGCAATGGAAATCGACGTCGCCAGGGTCTTGGGGCTTGTCACGCGTTCGGTGAAGAATTTCGAGAAGGATGGAAAAGCAGCCAGCACGGTGACGCTGACGCGACTTTACGAGACCAGCGTCGACGATCTCTGGGACGCAGTGACCAGCCAGCAACGCATTCCGCGCTGGTTCCTGCCGGTCGAGGGAGACCTCCAGCTGGGTGGAAGGTACCAGCTGAGGGGGAACGCGGGCGGCACCATCACGGCATGTACGCCGCCGACGCATTTTGCAGCGACGTGGGAATTCGGCGGCGGGATGAGCTGGATCGACGTCAAGCTGGCAGCAGAACGAGATCAGGCGCGTCTGACGCTGGAGCACACCGCAATCATCGAGGACCATTGGAATCAGTTTGGTCCAGGTGCGGTGGGTATCGGTTGGGATCTCGCCATCGCGGGACTGGAGCGATATGTTGCGACCGGCGCATCGGTCGACCACGAGACGGCCGAGGCTTGGATGGGCTCTCCTGCCGGCAAGGAATTCATGACGACAAGCGGTGAATATTGGTGCGCGGCGCATGTCGCAAGCGGGGTCGATCCTGATACGGCGAAGCAGCGCTCCGACCGCACCATCGCCTTCTACCGCGGCGAGATGCCGCCTGACGTCGCACATCCGGGCGCAGGAAGCTGATGCACGTCTTCGAGGTCCTCGCCGATCCGGTGCGCCGTCGCATCCTCGAGCTGCTCGCTCCGGGGGAGATGGCGTCCGGTGAGGTCGTTGAAGTGATCGGGGCCGAGTTCGGGATCACGCAGGCGGCCGTGTCGCAGCATCTCAAGGTGCTGCGCGAGAGCGGTTTTGCGACAGTTCGGGCAGAGGCGCAAAGACGACTCTATTCGGTCGATGGTGCGGGGCTTCGGTCGGTGGATGCGTGGATCGGTCAGTTCAGGAATTTCTGGGAGCCGAAGCTGGACGCGCTGGCGACTGAGATCGCGCGCGGCAAACGGGAGCGTCGTCACGCGCCGATGACCAAACGGAGCGGGAAGAGGGCGTGAGCTCTATGATTTGGGATGGGTTTCGCTGCGCTCTACCCATCTGCCGCGCTCATCTGCCCAGCGCTATCGCGATGCGCGAGGCCAGCAGCTTGACCGTTCCGCGCTTTCCATATCAGCGCATTCTCGTCCCGCGCGTACGCTTGTCATCAACGTGAACGCGCGTTTTGCCGGCAGCGGCCGGGCGGGCCTTCACGTGATCGATGAAGGCTCTCAGTTTCGGCATCGTTTGATGACGGCTCGGATAGTAGAGAAATACGCCCGGCGCCATTGGCGCGAAAGACTTCAGGACCTGTACGAGCTTTCCCGTCTTCACCAGGCTGGCGGCGATCGGCGCGGGCACTTGCGCAAGTCCCATGCCTTCCACGGCGGCGCCAAGCATGGTGGGAAAGTCGTGAGCAATCAGCGGCCCCGAGACGATCGCTTCGACTGTCTTGTTGCCTTCGACAAGAGACCACGGCGCGATCGATCCGTTGCTGCGGCGAATGCGCAGGCATGCGTGCCGACGCAAGTCGTCGATACGCTCGGGCCGCCCGTGCCGGCGTAGATAGTCGGGGCTGCCGACGACCACGAACGGAAAAGGGGGCGTCAGCCGGACCGCGACCATGTCGGTGGCGATGAACTGGCCCATCCGGACGCCGGCATCAAACCCCTTGGCCGCGAGGTCGACCAATTCCTCGCCTGCGGCGATCTCCACCTCGACCTCGGGATAGGCCTGGCAGAAGGATGCGATCAGCGGCTCCAGCAGGATCGGTACCACCGCGCGCGGCACGGTGAGGCGCAACAGTCCAGTCGGTCGTTGCCCAAGATCGCGCGCAACCTCGCTTGCGGCGACGAGCTCCTCGAAAGCCGGTTTTGCGCGCGAGAGGAACCGCGCGCCGGCCTCGGTCAGGCCAACACTGCGTGTCGTGCGTATGAACAAAGCTGCGCCGACACGCGCCTCGAGCGCACGGACCGCCTGGCTGATGGCCGATGGCGTGACCCCGAGCTCCGCGGCTGCCCGGCGGAAACTGCGGTATTGGGCGACGCGCAGGAACGCTTCGACGCCATCGAGCGCGCCTTGTCTGACTGTGAAGTTCTGCTTCATAGCCTATCAACATTATCCCGAATAGTCGCTCGCGACAATCGATCGTATCTCTCGCTCGCAGATCGGGAGCGTCGCTGATGGCGGACATTTGCGACATCAGCGCCATCTCAGAGAACAAAGGAGACCGCCGTGGCTCCGGGAAGCGAAACCGATGAAAGTCATCCGTAAATTTGTCGTCATGCTCACCCTAACCCTGATGGGAGCGACTTCCATGACCGATCCATCCGTTGCCCAAGCACAAGCCATCTCACAAGCCATGTCGCCCACAACCACCGGGGTGATGGTGATCCTGACCGTGAAGGCTGGCGTCACGCGCGAGCAGGTCATGGCCGTCATGCCGGCTGAAATCCGGCAAACCGTGCAGCTCTATCTCGATGGGAAAATACGCGAGTGGTATTCGCGTGGCGATGGGCGCGGAGTTGTCCTCTTCGTCGATGCCAGGGATATCGCCGGGGCACACGCGATCATGGAAGACCTCCCATTGTCCAAGCAAGATCTGATGGACCACGAGTACATCGCAATCGGCCCGCTTTTGCCGCTCCGCTTGCTCATGGCCAATCCTGAGCGTCGGCAATAAGGGCGAGACCCGGATGGAGGACGGCCGATGACCACCGACGCTGCTCCCGCTGCGATCGTGCCGCCGCTTCGGGCCTGGCATAGCCTGCTTTGGACCGTCCCACTGACGGCACTGTGACGTGGTTGATCTGCGCGCTAGTCGCGATCTGATTGGAGGCCAACATGACGACAGAAACGCTCTTCCGGATACATCTTGCCCTCGGTTATGTCGCATGGCTACTTTGCTTCGGCACGTATGCCTGGCCCTGGCTCAGGTCGATGGACAGGCTCGACGCGCACCGTGCCATCGCCACTCTGCACAGCTTTCGCTTCTTCGGGCTCGTCTTCATCCTTCCCGGCGTCGTGAGCCCGGACCTCCCGGCTGGCTTCGCGGTGTTCGCTGCCTGGGGCGACTTCGCGACCGGGGTGCTGGCCATGCTGGCGCTTCTCACGGTGAGGATACGCACGCTCTTCTGGCTGTTCGTCGTCGCCTTCAATCTCGCAGGGGCGATCGACCTCGTCGTCGACTACTACAACGCCATCCAGGTCGGCCTTCCCGCGCATGCGGAGTGGCTTGGCTCAACCTACGCGATCCCGATCATCTACGTGCCGCTGCTGATGATCACGCACGTCACCGCATTCTATTTTCTGACACGCCCTCGGGTCGACGTCGGGGCCGTGGTACTGGCCGGCGCGGGCTGAGACGAACCAGGCCTCTCGTGCAAGGCGTCGTCGGCTACACCAGACAATCTGGAGCCCGCCGCGCTCCACCTTTATTGCGACTGGCTTCCGGCCAGCAGCGAGGAAGCGCGCGACTTCCCGATCTATTGCCAGCGGCTGAGCTTCTTCCCGGAGGTACCGGAGCGTGAGACGGTTGCGGACGTGTTTCTGCCGCTGAAGTAGCGCTCCCTTGTAGGATGGGTAGCGCGAAGCGAAACCGATCAATACCGCGCGTCGATCGCGATGGGTTTCGCTGCGCTCTCCCCATCCTGCGCGTTCTGCCTCAAGAACCCGTCCCCGTCACATGCACCTGAACCTTATCCTGAGAGCCCGCCACAGGCGGGCGTCTCGAAGGATGGCGTCAGGCGAGATAGGGGCCTGCATGGTTCGAGACGCGCTTCGCGCTCCTCACCATGAGGGTCTTCGAACCTTCGCTGCAAAGTTGCTAACCGGCGCTCTACCCATCGTGCGCGCTCATCTCCCCAGCGCCATCGCGATGCGCGAGGCCAGAAGCTTGACGATGAAGCCTGGCGAATAGCTTCGATAGCTCGGCACATCATCCGACAGCACGACGCCATCCGGTTTGAATTTCGTGCAAATCCGGGCCTGAAGCGGCGGGAGGTCGCCGTGAAATCGCGCCCGGTAGGCCGAGACCCAGTGCGGGCCTCGATCGAAATTCACGAACATCGCTGAATTGCAGCACGTCGCGACAACCCTGTTGGTCGGCGACGTGTCCTTCAGCTTACGAGGCTGCAAATGTTCGGCTCCCCTGGAGCATTCGAACCGGTCTTTGCGATAGAGCATATAGGCCGTCCCGCCGTCTGGATCGCGCACGGCGGGCGAATTCGGCAGCGCTTCGATCTGCGCTGCGCCGTTCTGGCAGTCGTCGCAATAGCAGGCGGCGCTGACAATCGGCTTGCCGGACGCTCGGACTTCGACGCTGCCGCAGGCGCATGTTGCGGTCATGGTAGGGGCGCTGGTCATGGGCTGGCATCTCATGGAGTTCGTGGAGGGTTTCAAGCTGCTTCAGCTCGTAGGACGGATGAGCGAAGCGGAATCCGACATTTCGGCGCGACGAAAATTGGCGGATTGCGCGTCGTTCACCCGCCTTACGGTCGCGACATCTTCTCGAACTTCTTCACCAGCCGCTCGCGCTTGAGCCGCGACAGCCGCTGGATCCAGAACATCCCATCAAGCTGGTCGATCTCGTGCTGGTGGCAGACCGCGCGCAACGCCTCCGATTCCTCGCTTTGCACGTTGCCGTCGAGATCCCAGTAGCTGATCCGCACGCGCGCGTGGCGCTGGACCTCGTCGTTGACGCCGGGCATCGAGACGCTGCCTTCCTTGTGCAGGATCATCTCGGGCGAGGCCCATGTGATTTCCGGATTGACGTAGATCTGCGGGCCCGCCTTGGCGTCGAGCTCGAGCACGACGACGCGCAAGGGCACGCCGATATGCGGCGCCGTGATGCCGATGCCGGGCGCGGCGCGCATCGTGTCCAGCAGGTCCGCTGCAAGCTCGCGCAGGCCCTCGTCGAAGGCGGTGACGGGGCGGGCGGGGATCGCGAGGCGGCGGTCGGGGTAGCGGACGATCGGGCGAATTGTCATGCAGGCTCCTACCACTCACGGATGGTTGAAGCACCCGTTCTTGACGCTCTACCAACTAGAAGGTAGTGAACTCCGCCATGACCAACGTTTCCTCGACGGCCGACGACATCCTGGCCTGCGCGCGCACCCTGATCATCGCGGGCGGCTATAACGGCTTCAGCTACGCCGACGTGGCTGACGTCGTCGGCATCCGCAAGCCGAGTATCCACCACCATTTCGCCAGCAAGGTCGATCTGGTCCGCACCCTCGTGTCGCGCTATCGCGCGGAAGCCGAGGCGGGACTGTCCGCGCTCGAACGCAATGTCGCGGACCCTCGCGAGCAGCTCAAAAGCTATGTCGGGTATTGGGAGGCGTGCATCAATGATGCGACGGCGCCTTTCTGCGTGTGTGCGTTGCTTGCTTGCGAGCTACCGATTCTGCCGGAGGAGGTGGCGCTTGAAGTCCGCGCGCATTTCCGTTCGCTCGCGTCGTGGCTGACCTCGGTGATGGAGCGCGGCAAGCGGAAGGGGCAGCTGCAGCTCTCCAGCGCAGCGAAGGTCGAGGCTGAAGGCTTCATGGCGACCATTCACGGCGCGATGCTGTCGGCGCGTGCCTATGGCGATCCAAAGATGTTCGGCGTGATCGCCGGGCCGCTGCTGGATCGGTTGTCCGCCAGGCACTGAAACATTTCGACGAGACGACAATGACACGCCCGCAGGCACGCTGGGGCGGAGGGCGACTTGTTGCGCGCGAAGACTACCATCTAGTAGGTAAAGGAGAAAGTGCAGTGACGCATCATCAATTGGATCTCGTTCGGGCCGACCGCGAGCAATGGCTGAAGCTCTACTACTTCATCCGGGCGGCGTTCTCCGTCGCCTGGGTCGTTGCCGCGTTTGCCGTCGGGCCGTCATCTGCGGCGATCGCCGGAGCCTTGCTCGTGCTCTATCCCGCATGGACGCCGCGGCGAATGTCGTGGACGCGCTCCGCAGCGGCGGCTTGAAACAAAACCGGACGCAGGCGTTCAACGTCCTAGTTAGCCTGGCGACCACCGTCGCGGTGCTCGTCACCTTGCAGATGAGCATGAACCTTGTGCTTGCCGTGTTCGGAGCATGGGCGATCCTGTCCGGCCTGCTCCAACTGGGGACGGCCATCCGGCGCTGGAAGAGTTTCGGCGCGCAGTGGGCCATGGTGCTCAGCGGTGGCCAGTCGGCCCTGGCCGGCGGCTTCTTCATCTTTCAGGCCACGACGCCGATGTCTCCAACGATCGCGAATGTCGCGGGCTACGCTGCAGTCGGCGCGATCTACTTCCTGGTCTCGGCGGTATGGTTGACCGTGACCGAGTGGCGGCGTGGCGCGGCCATGTGAGGCGTCGCTGTTGCCGTTCATTCGTGCGGATAAGGCGTGCCGTCCTTGTGCAGGAACCGGCCGCTGGAAGCCGGGCTCATCATGTCGACGTCGGAGCAGGTGATGAGGTCATCGGGCGAGCGCGAGCCGACTTCGAGGTAGACGGCCGTCGCATCGGACCGGTTGATCATGTGATGGCCGTTGCCGCTTCCCTTCGGGAAAGCGGCGCAGTCGCCGGCGTTGAGCACGGTGTCGCCCTCGTCCTCGACAAGCGTCAGCTCGCCTTCGAGCACATAGACGAACTCGTCCTCATGAGAATGCCAGTGCCGCTGGCTCGACCAGCCGCCCGGCGGCAGACGCATCAGGTTGACGCCGAAATCGGAGAGGCCACCGGCATTGCCGAGCCGCTTGCGGATGCGATCGGCGCAAGGGCCGGCGAAGGGCGCGGGATAGCCGGAGCCCTTGCGCGCCGGGACAGCAGCGATGTCGATCTTGGGCATGTAAATGTTCCGTTCAAATCAGCGCATCGCGCGCAGCGGACCGGTGACCGGCGCCATGATCGGCGTCCGTTTGTACGTGATGCAATGAGGCTTTCGGGATGATGACAGGATGCCAGTGTTTTGCCCGACGTGTCAAATTTCGGCCTGGCATCGCGAGTTCCCGATCATGCAATTTGGCCGCCCCGTAAGTCATTGATCCCGCGGGGGCTGGCTACTGTGCATGGGGTTGTTTTCGACATTTTTCTTGGCGGGCCGCAAAAGCCTGCTACGAAAAATGACGCGAGCCTGTCGGTCTCCGGCGTTTCCATTCGTCTTCCACCCAGACAGACCTGACGGGAGACCCAAATGAACGCTTCCTCCTATCGCTGGGTGATCGTTGCCGCGGGCGGCTTGCTCGGCTGCGTCGCGATCGGCGGCATGTTTTCGCTGCCGGTGTTCCTCCAGCCGATCGCCAAGGACACCGGCTGGTCGGTGACCGGCATTTCCAGCGCGATGACGATCGGCTTCCTGGCGATGGCCTTCACCAGCATGGCCTGGGGCACTGCGACCGACAGATTCGGACCGCTGCCGGTGGTGCTGACGGGATCGACCGTGCTGTCGCTCAGCCTGTTCGCCGCAAGTCATGCGACCTCGCTGCTGGCGTTCCAGGTCATGTTCGGCCTTCTGGTCGGCGCCTCCTGCGCGGCGATCTTCGCGCCGATGATGGCGACCGTCACCGGCTGGTTCGACACCCATCGCAGCCTGGCTGTGTCGCTGGTGTCGGCCGGCATGGGCATGGCGCCGATGACGATGGCGCCGCTCGCGGCCTGGCTCGTCTCCGGCCACGACTGGCGCACCTCGATGCAGATCGTGGCGCTGGTGGTCGGCGCCATCATGATCCCGGTCTCGTTCCTGGTGCGACGCCCGCCCGCGCTCGCGCATGCCGCGGCCGCGCCTGCGGGCGAGAGCGTGCTGCAAGGGGAGATGTCGCTGGGCGAGGCGCTGCGTTCGCCGCAATTCATGATCCTGCTCGCCACCAACTTCTTCTGCTGCGCCACCCATTCCGGCCCGATCATCCACACCGTCAGCTATGCCGTGAGCTGCGGCATCCCGCTGATCGCGGCGGTGACGATCTACAGCATCGAGGGCTTTGCCGGCATGGGCGGCCGTATCGCCTTCGGGCTGCTCGGCGATCGTTTCGGCGCCAAGCGCGTGCTGGTGACGGGGCTGCTGTTGCAGGCGTTCGGCGCGCTCGCCTATGTCTTCGCGCAGCAGCTCGCGACGTTCTACGCTGTCGGCGCCGTCTTCGGCTTCATCTATGCCGGCACCATGCCGCTCTATGCCGTGCTGGTGCGCGAAAACTTTCCGCTGCGCATGATGGGCACGGTGATCGGCGGCACCGCGATGGCCGGCAGCCTCGGCATGGCGACCGGCCCGCTCGCCGGCGGCCTGATCTACGACGCGTTCTCCAGCTACGCCTGGCTCTACATCGCCTCCTGGGCGATGGGCCTCGGCGCCTTCCTGATGGCGATGAATTTCAGGCCATTCGCCAAGCCGCAAGGCGAGGCGGCTGCGGCGGCGGCGGCGTGAATGCGACCATCGAGGCGCAGCGTCAGAGCTGCGCCTCGATCGCCGCCTTGTCCACCACCGACCACACTTGCCAAATCTTTCGCGCGCGGAATTCGTAAGACACGTTCTCGCTGAAGGACACGCGTTTGCCGTTGACGGCAAGCCCAAGGAATGTCCCGACCGGCGAACAGTCGAATATCAACCGGGCAGCGATGTTGGGCGGATCGCATATCAGCAGCCCGATGTTGAACTGCAGATCCGGAATCTCGCGAAAGTCGTTCTCCAGCATCGCGCGATAGCCCGACAGCCCGAGCGGCCGTGCGTTGTGGCTGGCGTCATCGCTCACGAACTGTCCGAGCGCCGGCCAATCCTGCCGGTTCAGGCAGGCGATGTAGTCGCGGTAAATGCCGGCGAGGTCGTCTCTGGTCATATCGAAGCTCCCAAGGCTTCGATGATAACGCGGAAGAGGGGAAGTTGGCTCAGCTCAAAGCCGTTTCTCGAAGAACAGATCCGGGTAGGGATCATCGTTGAAACGCGGGATCTCGCGCCAGCCCGTGGTGCGGTAGAGCTGGCCGGCCTCGGCGAGCGCGCTGTTGGTGTCGAGCCGCAGCAGCGTGATGCCGAGGTCACGTGCGGCATTCTCGGCCGCATCCATCAGGCGCCGGCCGAGCCGCAATCCGCGCGCTGCAGGGGCAACCCAGAGACGCTTGATCTCGGCATAGCCGTGATCCGTTCCCTTCAGTCCGACGCAGCCGATCGGCAGCGTGTCGGACATCGCGACGACGAAGGTCCCGCGCGGGCGGCGCATGTCCTTGGCGTCAGGATCGCGCGACAGCGAGACGTCAAAACCCTGCTTGAAGCGGCGGCCGAGCTCGGAATAGTACTCGCGCAGGCAATAGCGTGCTTCTTCGCTCCGCGGATCCATCTCCTCCAGCGCGACGCGCTCGCGCGTCAATGCGGAGGCGATCAGGTCCATCGCCGCCAGCAGCGCGTCGCGCTGCGAATGCTGCACCAGGAAGCCTTCGGCCTGCGTATTCGACAGCGCCTCGTAGGCTGCGAACTCGCGCCGTCCCGCACGGGTCAACGTCGCGACACGGCGGCGCGCATCGTCCTCATGCGTCGTGGTCTCGACCAGCCCTTCGTCCTCGAGGCTGCGGAGCAGCCGGCTCATCAATCCGGAATCGAGCCCGAGATAGTCGCGGATCTCCGCCACGTCCGAGCGCCCATGTCCGATCGCATTGAGCACGCGCGCCGCCCCGAGCGGCCGGCCGCGCCCGAGGAACGAGGTGTCGAGTGCGCCGACGGCGGAGGTGACGGCGCGATTGAAGCGGCGGACGCGGGAGACGGGATCGAGCATGATATCTGACTTTAGTCAGATATTGTGTGCTGGTCAATCGAGACGGCCGGTCTCACTTCACCAGCGTCAGCAGCGGCTTGTCCTTGGCGACGATATAGGTCGCAAGCTCGCTCGCTTTGTCGCTGCCGACGTTCTTCGCCGCATGCACCGTTCCGGCCGGAATGAACAGCACGTCGCCTGCCCTAAGCGTCACCGGGGGCTTGCCCTCGACGTCGTATTCGATGGCGCCCGTCAGCACATAGATAATCTCCTCGCCTGGATGCGTGTGCCGGCCGAACGCAACTCCGGGCGCGAGGTCGACGCGAACCTGGACCGCCTCGCGACCGGGCGCGCTGAGATCATGGCGCTGGAGGTCGGTGCGCGTGACGCCGGCCGGCTGGGCTGCCGCCGGCAGGGTGAGAAGGTTGGTGGCGAGCACGGCGGCGCTCGCAAGCACGCGCAGGGTTCGTAATGGATAGGGGCTCATGGTCGGCTCCTGATGTTGGCTTGATGGCGGGTCAGACGAGGGTGGTGGTCACCTCGATGTTGCCGTGGACGGCCTTGGAGTAGGGGCAGATGCCGTGCGCCGCCTCGATCAGCTCCTGGGCGACCGTGCGATCGACGCCGGGAACGCTGACGTCGAGACGAGCCCGCAGGAAGAAGGCGCCGTTGGCGTTGCTCAGGTCGATCGTGGTGTCGACCGACGGCTCGCTCGGCAGCTTGACCTTGCGCTGGGCGGCGGCGAGGCCGAGCGCGCCGAGGTAGCAAGCCGACCAGGCGGCGGCGAACAGGTTTTCGGCAGCCGGGTGCGGCTGCGCCAGCTTGATATCGAGAGAGCCGTCGTTCGCGTGCGCGGCGCCGTCGGGGCCGGACGTGACGCGGGTCTTGCCGGTGAAGAGAAGCTTTGCAGCGGTGGTCATGGCAGATCCTTTCGGGTTTGATTTGTACCGCATCCGATCTAATCGGATGCGCGTTGAAATAAACCCGTCGCTCCGCCCGGTCAAGATCTTCCGATTTAATCGGATGCGATTTATATTGACCCTGAGATCACGAATTGCGGAGGTTCACGTGTCCCGTCCCGCCAAAGCCGCCGGCAAAGGCCGAAAACTGTCGAATTTCCTGTGCTTTGCCGTCTATTCGGCCAATCTGGCCTTCGGCCGCGCGTACAAGCCATTGCTGGACAAGGTCGGGCTGACATACACCCAGTACATCGCCATGGTGGCGCTGTTGGACGAGGACGAGCAGACCGTCAGCGCGCTCGGCGACAAGCTGTTCCTGGAATCCAACACGCTGACGCCGATCCTGAAGAAGCTCGAGCAGATCGGTTACATCAAGCGCCACCGCGATCCCGCCGACGAGCGGCAGGTGCGGGTGAGCCTGACGCCGGGCGGCCGAAAACTGATCGAACAGGATCTCGGCGAGTCCGTGATCGAGGCGACCGGCCTCGGCGATGATTTTCCGGTGGTGCAGAAGACGGTGAGCCGCTTGCGGGACAATCTGCTGCGCGCGACCGAAGCGGCCGGAGAGAAGAAGCGCTGAGCGGGCAGTGCCTTCCCGTTGGAAAAGTCGGAGGCGGCGTCCGCCTCCGACATAATCGCGAAGGAAAAGCGCGCGGCTCTAGTTGCAGACGGTGCGCGGAATCATCCAGGTCGCAAAAGTTTGCCAGAACCCGTCTTCGCGACGGCGCTGGTAGGCGACGAAGTCGTCGTCATCATCATCATGCACGAGTTCATAGCGATAAGTTTTGGCTGCAGTGGTGTTGGGCTTGCTCATGGAGCACTCCATCTCGAAAGGGCTTTGCTTCGAGTTAGGTGCGGTGCAGCACAACTCCAATGGGAGTACGATGATCAGCGCATCACGTTGTGGAGAGTGCTCAGTTCAGCCCGAGCGCCATGCGCGATTTGCGCGTGAGCTTTGCGACGATCAGGGCATGGGCCTGCGCCAGATAGGCGGTGAGTTCCGCATCGGGAAGTGCGTTGTTGCTGGCGAGCTGCACCCATTTGGCGCGCGCCAGATAGGGCGCCGGTCGTGCCACGCCGTGCTCGATCAGCATCGCATAGGCCATGTCCGAGACCTTGAACATGTAGCCGCCGGAGCCCGCGGCAAAGCCGCCGCCGAGCGCGAACATCTTGCCACCGACCTTGAACACGGAGGTGCCTTCCCACTGCACCACCTTGGTGGCCGCGGGCAGGCGCAGGCAGCGGGCTTCGAATGTCTTGGGTGTCATGCGCTCGCACTTGAGACGAAAGGCCCGCAATTATGGCAACATGCGTCTTCCAACCAGGGATGAACTGCCATGTCGCGCGTTTCGATCAAGACCAGGGACGATCTGCCGGAGGCGCTGAGGCCGTTGTGGGACAAGATGACGACCTACGGCGCGTTCGAGAACCAGGCCGGTGTCATGGCCCACCGCCTGCCGATCTTCAAGCATATGTGGTCGCTGCTGGTCGATCTTGCTGAAGAAGGCAATGTCTCGAAGCGCCACCTGGAGCTCGCGCTGGTCGCGGTCTCGCTGCTCAACAAATGCGACTATTGCGTCTCGCACCACGCGCCAAAGCTGGCGGTGCAGGGCGTGTCGGAGGAGGGCGCCGCGCGCCTCATCGATTACAAGGACCATCCCGAGCTCGATGAGCTCGACAAGCTCGTCGTCGAATATTCCATCGCCGTCACCAACAACTGGAACAAGACCCGCGATGAGATCTTCGCCCGCCTGCGCGCGCATTTCTCGGAAGCCCAGATTGTCGAGCTGACCTGGCGCATCGCGCTCTGCGGCGCCTTCAACCGCTTCAACGACATCCTTCAGCTCGAGGTCGAGCAGGGCGTTCCCCACAGCGAAGCCGCGGAGTAATCGGCCGCCGGCGGTGCTGGTCCCCCGAGCCGGGACCGGCGCCAAGGCGCCCGATCACAGATTTGTGGGTTGCGGGCGTTCTATCGCAAGTTATATCGTACGATATGTTTTACAAAAGGACGTACGATATGCACCACGGACGAGACCACAAAGACTTCCACTTCGGGCATTTCGCCCATTTCGTCATGGGCCGGCACGGCGGCGGGCGACGCTTCGGCCGCGGCGGGCACGGCTTCTTCGGGCGCGGCCCGGGTGGCGACTTCCCTGGCGCAAGGCGGCTGTCCTCGCAGGACCTCCAGCTCGTGATCCTGGCGTTGCTCGCCGAAAAGCCGGCTCATGGGTACGAGCTGATCAAGATCATCGAGGAGCGCTCCGATGGCTTCTACACGCCGAGCCCGGGCGTGATCTATCCGGCGCTGACCTATCTGGAAGAGGTCGGCCACAGCAGCGTCGAGCAGGACGGCGGTCGAAAGCTCTACAGCATCACGCCGCAGGGCGAGGCGCATCTCGCCGAGAACCGCGCCACTGCGGATGCGATCCTGCAAGCGCTGTCGCGGATCGGGCGCCGCATGGACGAGGTGCGCGAGGCCTTTGCCGGCGTCGGCGATCTCGATGCCGACGCCTCCGACGAATTGCACCGTGCCCGCCACAACCTCAAGCGCGCGCTGCGTTCCAGGCATGGCAGCGACTCCGCCGAGGCGCGCCGCATCGCGGCGATCCTGGATCGTGCTGCAGCGGAAATCCTCGGCAAATAACTGAGAGGCGAAGCAACACATGAATGATCGGCCCCACAGCCCGATTCAAGACCCACGCGTCAACGCCGTCCTCGCGCGCCTCCAAGGCGCGCGGCAGCGGCCGGCCGGCGGAGGGCCGCGCGGCTCCTTCAACAGCCGTGATCCCCACGCCTATGCCGAGCAGGGCTTTTCGATCCATCCCGAGCAAGGCGAATTGATCTACCTGTTGTGTCGCGGCCTGCGCGCCACGCGTGTGGCGGAGTTCGCGACCTCGGTCGGCATGTCCACGCTCTATTTCGCGGCCGCTATCCGCGACAATGGCGGCGGCGCCGTGATCGGTTCGGAGATCGTGCCGGCCAAGGTCGAGACCGCCAAACGCAATCTCGCCGAGGCCGGCCTTGCCGACTATGCCGAGATCCGCGAGGGCGATGCGCGAAAGACCTTGCGCGATCTCGGCGGCCCCGTCGATTTCGTCCTGATCGACGGCTGGCCGGGCGAGGGCGGTCCTTCGCTGGCACGCGAGGTGATCGAGATCGTCGCGACGCAGCTCCTGGTCGGCGGCTACGTCATGAACGACAATGCCGAGCCCGACTATCTCGATTTCATCCGCGATCCCAAAAACGGTTTCGTCTCGATGACGCTGCCGCTCAAGGGCGGCACCGAGCTCAGCCTGAAGGTGGCGTGACGGTCTCGCTGGCGCGATAGGCATCGGGAACGACGAACACCTCGTCGGCACGGCCATAGCCGCCGTCGCACACTTCCTCGATCAGCACCATCGTGTGCAGCCGCGCCGCCTCGCCAAAATAGTGGACGAACAGCGCGGTGAGGTTATGCACGATCTCGGCCTTCTGGCTGCGCGAGAGCGCGGCCTGGGGAATCTTGATATTGGCGAAAGGCATGATGGGTCTCTCCGTGTGATGCATCGTGGCTGGCATTGTTCGAGAATGCCCGATCGCCGCGACCGGATAATCGCGAAAAACTTGTCATCACTTGTCGGCTGTGGTGAACAATCGGCCATGGACCGATTTGACGCCATGCGCCTGTTCGTCCGCCTCGTCGAACGGCAGAGTTTTACGGCTGCGGCGGCCGATCTCGGCATTCCCCGCTCGACGGCGAGCGAGGTTTTGCGCGGGCTCGAGGCGCGGCTGGGCGCGCGCCTGCTCGAACGCACGACACGGCATGTCACGCCGACGCTCGACGGCGAGGACTATTATCGCCGCTGCGTCGCCATCCTCGCGGAGGTCGAGGAAGCCGAAACCACGATGCGCGATGCGCGACCGCGTGGCTTGCTGCGCATCGACGCACATCCTTTGCTGACCCGCACTTTCATCTTGCCGCACCTGCCGGAATTCCTGGCGCGCTATCCGCAGCTCGACTTGCAGATCGGGCAGGGCGACCGTCTGGTCGATCTCGTGCGCGAGGGCATCGATTGCGTGATCCGGTCGGGAGAGCCCGAGGACAGCGGGATGATTTTGCGCCGTCTCGGCACGGTCGAGGAAATCACCGTGGCGAGCCCGACCTATCTTGCGAGCCACGGCGCGCCCGCGACGCCGGATACGCTCGACGGGCATCAGATGGTCGCGTTCATCTCCTCGCGTACCGGCGATGTGCTGCCGCTGGAGTTTTCCGTCGCCGGCGGCTTGCGCAATGTCGTGCTGCCGAGCCGGGTTCGCGTCAACAATTCCGACACCATGGCCGATCTCGCGCGGCTCGGCTTCGGCCTCACGCAGGCGCCCCGCTATCGCTTCGCGGCGGATCTGGCCAGTGGTGCGCTGGTCGAGGTGCTGGCCGACTATCCGCCGTCGCCGACGCCGCTCTCCGCGCTCTATCCGCAAAACCGCCAGCTCGCGCTCCGCTTGCGCGTCTTCCTCGATTGGATATCAGGCATTTTTGCCGAGGCGAAGCTGTAAGGAGGCGTCGGTTGGCTTGCGCCGGATCTTAATCGTAGCCCGGATGGAGCGAAGCGCAAGCCGGGGCCTCTCGATCCGCGGGCGCGCCCCCGGATTACGCTTCGCTCCATCCGGGCTACGAGGCGAGTTGGTGAACGCAGCTTTTCCTCTTGCCTCGTCATTGCGAGCGCAGCGAAACAATCCAGAAGTCCGTCTGAGGAGACAGTCTGGATTGCCTCGTCGCAAGGGCTCCTCGCATGACGATGTTGGAGGCGTCGCACGCCTCTTTGTGAGTTGTGCTGTAGCCGCGAGCGGCTACCATGTGACCGCTCCCGACCACGGGACGCACAGCGAGCGGAGGCGACATGGAACGCAAGGCAAAAGGATCGGACCTGTTTGTCGCGGCGCTGGAGAACGAGGGCGTCGATCGCATCTTCGGTATCCCCGGAGAGGAAAATCTCGACCTCGTCGAATCACTGCGCACCTCCAAAATCGAGCTGGTCCTGACCCGTCACGAGCAGGCCGCGGCCTTCATGGCCGCCACGCACGGTCGGCTGACCGGCAAGCCGGGAGTGTGTCTCTCGACACTCGGCCCGGGCGCGCTCAACCTGTCCACGGGCGCCGCCTATGCCCATCTCGGTGCGATGCCGATGATTTTGATCACAGGCCAGAAGCCGATCATGAGCAGCCGGCAGGCGCGCTTCCAGATCGTGGACGTGGTTGCGACCATGAAGCCGCTGACGAAGCTCTCCCGGCAGATCATCAGCGCCTCCAGCATTCCGACCGTGGTGCGCGATGCCTTTCGCGTAGCGATGGAGGAACGGCCGGGGCCGGTGCATCTCGAGCTGCCCGAGGACATCGCGGGCGATGAAGTGCCGGCGGTCCCCGTGATCCCGGTCCATCCGATTGAAATTCCGGTCGCGCATCGCGCCGCGCTCGACCGCGCAGCCGAGATGATCCTGGCCGCAAGGCGTCCATTGGTGATGATGGGCGCTGCGACCAGCCGGCCGCGCTCGACCCACGGCATCTCCAGCTTCGTGCGGCGAACCGGCATTCCGTTTTTCACGACACAGATGGGGAAGGGCACGGTGCCCGGCGGCACCAATCTCTACATGGGCACGGCGGCGCTATCCGAGCGCGACTACGTCCATGACGCGATCGACGCGGCCGATCTGATCGTGGCGATCGGCCACGACCCGATCGAGAAGCCGCCCTTCATCATGGGGCCGTCGGGACCGAAGGTCATTCACGTCAGCTACACGCCAGCCAGCGTCGAGCTGGTCTATTTCCCCGATGCCGAGGTCGTCGGCGACGTCGGACCGAGCCTGGAGCTGCTCGCCGACCGGCTCGAAGGCAAGCTGCCGCAGGCGGCGGCGCTGTTGCCGTTGCGCGAGGAGATCCTCACGCACATCGCCGACCGCGCCACCGAGGCGCGCTGGCCGCCGACGCCGCAGCGCATCGTGCACGACATTCGCCAGGTGATCCCGGAGAATGGCATCGTCGCGCTCGACAACGGCATGTACAAGATCTGGTTCGCGCGCAACTACCGGACCCGCGTCGCCAACACGCTGCTGCTCGACAATGCGCTGGCGACGATGGGCGCCGGCCTGCCGTCGGCCATGATGGCCGCGATGCTCTATCCCGAGCGCCGCGTGCTCGCGGTCGCCGGCGACGGCGGCTTCATGATGAACAGCCAGGAGATGGAGACCGCCGTCCGCCTCAAGCTCAATTTGGTCGTGCTGGTGCTCGAGGACAACGCCTACGGCATGATCCGCTGGAAGCAGGCCGTCGATCACTTCGCCGATTACGGCATGACCTTTGGCAATCCCGATTTTGTCCTTTACGCGAAGGCCTACGGTGCCAAGGGACATCGCATCGACAGCATCGACAGCTTCGGCCCGACGCTCGATGCGGCCTTCAAGGAGGGCGGCGTGCATCTGGTCGTGATTCCGATCGACTATTCGGAGAATGTGCGCGTGCTGGTCGACGAGCTGCGGGCGCATGAGAAGTCGAAACTGTGATGTGATCGATGCTCTCGCTACACCCGTCATTGCGAGGAGCGTAGCGACGAAGCAATCCAGAGTCGTTCCACGGAGGCAGTCTGGATTGCTTCGCTGCGCTCGCAATGACGGAGTTCGTGGCGAGGCCGCAGCCCATATGACAACCGTACTTGTGTCGCGCACCCAGATCCCCGACACTCTTAATCACCCAACCAACCACAGGAATAAGACATGACTCGCGTTCGCTGTATCACCGAGATGGGCATGGGCGTCGACGTTCACGGCAGGGACGCCACCAAGGCGGCGAAGCGCGCGGTGTCGGATGCCATTAGGCATTCGAGCCTCGGCTTCTTCCGGATGATTGGGAAGACCGCGAACGATATGTTCGTCGACGTCACGATTGCGGTGCCCAACCCTGAGGCGGTGGACAAGGAAGCCGTTGCGATGGAGCTGCCCTACGGCACCGTGACGGTGACTGCGGTCAAGGGCGGGCTGGAGATTCCCTCGGCCACGGAAGTGGCCAACGACCCTATCCTCATCGCCAATGCGGCTGTCATCGTCAGCTTCGACAAGGACTAGGCCGGTGTCGGACAGCGATTTGGCGTTGCTGGATCATCCGATCTGGAGTGCGCTGACGACGAGCCAGAAGCATCTCGCGGAGGGCGGCCCGCGCGCGCTGCGCTATCCCCTCGATATGACGCCGTTTGCCGACATGGTCGACATGTCTGCGGCCAGCTTTGCGGCGCTCGGTGATCTCCTGGCAGGCTCGCAGGTTGCCGCGCTGTTCACGCCGGAGCCGGTCGACGTTCCCGCCGGCTTCAAGGTCGTGCTCGCCGAGACCGGCGAGCAGATGATCGGCTCGCCGGCCGACAGCCCACTTCGCGATGCCGAAATCGTCACGCTCGGCGCGGCCGACGTCGCCGCCATGATGGCGCTGACGGAGCTGACCAAGCCGGGCCCATTCGCGTTGCGCACCCATGAGCTAGGCACGTTTCTCGGCATCCGCGTTGGTAGAGAATTGGTCGCGATGACGGGCGAGCGGATGAAGCCGGGAAAGTTCGTCGAGATGACGGCCGTCTGCGTGCATCCGGACTATCGTGGGCGCGGCTACGCGCAGGCGCTGCTCGCGGCGGTCGCGCGCCGGATCGAGGCGCGCGGCGAAATTCCGTTCCTGCACGTCTTCTCGAACAATACATCGGCGATCGCACTGTATCAGCGGCAGGGCATGCGCATCCGCCGCCGCCTGTATGTGACGGTGCTGGCGAAGCAGGGATGAGCTGCGCTATCCGGACGGGCTTCATATCCGGCCAATTCGCGCTATATCCTTTGCCAACCATAATTTGGGGAAACACATGGACGCCAGAACACCTGATTTTTCCGCCGCGCGGACGGCGATGCAGCGCTACGTCGATCAGGAGATCATTCCATGTGTGTCCTGGGCGGTGCTGCGGGGGCGCGATATCGTCGATCAGCACTGCGTCGGCTTCGCCGATCGCGAGGCAAAAGCCGCGCTGCGGCCCGACCACATTTTTCGCGCCTATTCCAACACCAAGATCTTCGTGACGTGCTCGATCATGCTGCTGGTCGAGGAGGGTCGCATCGGGCTTGATGATCCCGTCGAGAAATTCCTGCCGCAGCTCGGCAATCGCAAGGTGCTGAAGCAGGGTGCCTCGAGCCTTGCCGATGTCGAGCCGGCGAAGAGCCCGATCACGATCCGCCAGCTTCTGACCCACAGCTCGGGCCTCAGCTACGGCATTTTCGATCCCGGCACGGTGCTGTTCAAAGGCTATAACGAGGCGCGCGTGCTCAACCCGCTCACGCCGCTGACCGACATGATCGACAAGCTCGCCGATCTGCCGCTGTCCTATCATCCCGGTACGGGCTGGGAATACTCGGTCGCGACCGACGTGCTCGGCCGCGTGGTCGAGGTCGTCTCCGGCCACGCGCTCGACACCTTCCTCAAGGCGCGCATCTTCGATCGCCTCGGCATGGTCGATACCGGCTTCTCAGTGCCCGAGGCGCAGCAGGGCAGGCTGGTTGTGCTCTACACCGGCGCCGACGTGCTCGATCCGATGAAGCCGGGTCTGACGCGGGCCGACAATCTACCTTATCCGCAAGCCTATCGGCGGCCGTTTCCGCGGCTCTCGGGCGGCGGCGGTCTGGTGTCGACCTTGCCCGACATGCTCGCGCTGGTACGCGCGCTGCTACCCGGTTCGGATGCGCTGCTGAAGCCGGACACGCTGCGGCAGATGATGACCAACCAGTTGCCCGCGGGCCAGACCATCCGGTTTGCCAATCTCGGGCCGATTCCCGGCAAGGGCTTTGGTCTCGGCGGCGCCGTCACCTTTGCGCCGACGCCGTTCGATCCCCCGAATTCGACCGGCGAATTCCAGTGGGGTGGGCTTGCCGGCACCCATTGGTGGATTTGCCCGCAGGCCAACACCGCCGGCGTGCTGATGGCGCAGCGCCATATGGGCTTCTGGAATCCCTTCTTCTTCGAGTTCAAGCGCCTGGCCTATCAGGCGGTTGGAGGCTGATCGCGAAAAAATTGCCGGCGGCCGCGAATCCCTTCCGGCCTTCGCGCCCTCTTGATGGTCGAGGCATTTTGCTTCGGCTCATTTCGGAGGATGTGATGGCAATCTACAGGAAGAATATCGGCGGTCTGCATCAGGCGGTGCGGGTTGCGCTCGGAATTGCGGTTGCGGTTGCCGCATTCGTGTATCTCACCGGCGTCGCGGCGTGGCTGGTGGCGCTCGGGGGCGCAGGATTCGCACTGACGGGGCTCGTCGGCTATTGCCCGATGTGCGCGATGGCCGGGATCGGACGAGGAGGCGTGTCGTGAGTGCGGCGGCGATCTCGCTAGACCTGTTCGAGGCGGCACGGCTCGGCGATCCCCAGGCGATCGCGTCTCTGCTCGAGACGGCGCAGCCGGATATCCGCCGCTACGCACGCGCCACCTGCCGTAGCTCCGCGGATGCCGAGGATGCAACCCAGGAGGCGCTGTGGATCCTGTTCCGCCGTGTCGGCACGATCCGCTCGCTGGTCGCGCTTTCCGCGTGGCTGTTCAGCGTGGTCCGCCGCGAATGTCTGCGGCTCGCGCGCAAGGCGGGCTTCGCGCCATCGATCGACGACGGCGAGGCGGAGGCTCTGCTGCTGTCGCGATCCGAAGCCGATCTGCGGCTTGATGTGGCGGCTGCGTTTGAAGCGTTGCCAGCGCACTATCGCGATGTCGCGCTGATGCGCGACGTCAAGGAAATGACCATCGACGAAATCGCCGTCGCGCTCGGTGCGTCCAGGCAGACCGTGAAGGCGCGCCTGCATCGTGCCCGCGCCCTGATGCGCGAATATCTGACGAGGTGAGACATGACCGATTATCAAACGCCTGACGATCTGAAGTCTGTCCCCGCTTTCGTGGCGCTGGCGCCGGTCGAGGCCAACGCGTTCCTTGCGTTCAACCACGCGGTCGAGCGCAAGGACGGATTGATCCCGCCGAAATATCGCGAGCTGATCTCGCTCGCGGTCGCGCTCACCACGCAATGTGCCTATTGCCTCGACGTGCATACGGCGCAGGCAGCGAAGGCCGGTGCGACGCGGGAAGAAGTCGCCGAAGCGGCATTGATCGCCGCCGCCGTGCGCGCCGGCGGCACGCTCGGCCATGCGCTGCTGGCGCAGCGCTTGTTCGAGCGGCATCGCGGCGAGAGGGAAGCATAGATGTCTGGTCGACGTCGGGACGCATGATTTGCCAAGCTATCTCGGTCTCGATGGATTTCGCTTCGGCTGGGTAGCCGCCTGGATCGACGAGCGCGGCGATCATGGCTTCGACTATTCACCGGGCCTGAGGCGTTTGCTCGCGTTGCCACACGCGCGTGCGATGATCGACATGCCGATCGGATTGAATCCGAGCGGCTATCGCTTGTGCGACTTGCGCGCCCGCGAGCTGGTCGGCCCCGCCGTGTTTCTCGGCGCGCGCCGCGATCTCTGGACATTTCCCGACATGGCGGCAGCCAATCGCCACTATTGGGAGCGGGAAGGCGAGGGCAGGGGCGTGTCGGCGCAGCTCTGGAACATCAGGGACAAGATCAGGGACGTCGACGAGATCATGACGCCGGCGCGGCAGGCGACAATTGGCGAAGCGCATCCGGAATTGATTTTCTGGAATTTTGCAGGGCGAGTCCGTCTCCCGAAGAAGACGTCGGCGCAAGGTCGCGAGCAGCGCATCTCGTTGCTGGCGCAACGCGGCTTCACGCGCTTGGAGACATGGCTGACGCAGCGTCATGGCACCGGAATCGGCCGCGACGATCTCATCGATGCCTGTGCCTGCGCGGTCGCGGCCCGCGACAGCACAGAGTGTGTCGGCGGCGAAGAGATCGATCCGCGCGGACTGCGGATGGAGATCAATTATTGAGGTCGCAGCCTGGCGCGTCTCGATTCGGGATAAAGTGGTAATTTATTTGAGGCGTGCAGGAACTGTCGACGGTCGGCCCGCGTTCCCCGTGCGAACCGATGACGGAGAAGCTCGTGCGATGAAGGATGCTAGTCAGTTCGCGACCGCGATGCTCGCGCTCGTTTTCACCGGAGCGCTGCTGGTCACCGGGCAGCTTTTCATCGAGCAACGCGCGCACCGCGATATCGCGTACGCCGCCAAGCATCTGCTGCGGCCCTTGTAGTCCGGCTTCGATGCATGATCATTGCTCGGCCTTGCGCCGTTCGACGGCTCGCCTAGATTAGGCGGCATCTCACGAACGAAGCCGAGGTCCCGATGCCTGATCTGTCCGCCTTTCCCATCACCAAGCGCTGGCCTGCCAGGCATCCGGAACTGCTTCAGCTCTATTCGCTGCCGACGCCGAACGGCGTCAAGGTGTCGATCATGCTGGAGGAGATCGGTCTGCCTTACGAGGTCCACCTCGTGGACTTCGGCAAGGACGACCAGAAGACAGCGGAATTCCTCTCGCTCAATCCGAACGGCAAGATTCCGGCGATCCTCGATCCCAACGGTCCGGGCGGCCGGCCGCTTCCGCTGTTCGAGTCCGGGGCGATCCTGCAATACCTCGCCGAGAAGACCGGCAGGCTGCTGCCGGAGGACGCCGCGCGCCGCTACCAGGCCATCCAGTGGTTGCATTTCCAGATGGGCGGCATCGGGCCGATGTTCGGCCAGGTCGGCTTCTTCCACAAATTCGCCGGCAAGGATTTCGAGGACAAGCGGCCGCTCGACCGCTATGCCGGCGAGGCCAAGCGTTTGCTCGGCGTGATGGAGACGCATCTTTCCGGACGGCAGTGGTTCATGGATGACGACTACACCATCGCCGACATCTCCATGCTCGGCTGGGTACGCAATCTCATCGGCTTCTACGGCGCCGGCGATCTCGTCGAGTTCAGCCAGTTCAAGTCGGTCGGTGCCTGGCTCGAACGGGGGCTGGCGCGTCCTGCCGTGGAGCGCGGGCTGAACATTCCGAAGCGGCCGTAGATCAGGTCAGCGCCTTATGCGTCATGTAGAGCGCCATCACCGAGATGAGGGCGATCATGACCCTGTGCAGCACCGCTTTGCTGACGCCATTGGCCGCGCGTGCGCCGAGATCGGTGCCGATCCAGAGGCCGGCGAGAATCCCGATGATGGCCGGCCAGCCGACCATGAGCCCCTTGCTCCAGTAGATCCAGGCCGCCGGAATGTTGGTCGGGATGACCGAGAAGATGAGGCTGACGAGTTGCGCCTGGTGCTGCGGGACGCGTAGGCCCGCGGCGAGGCCGACGGTGATCGCGAGCCCGCCGCCGATGCCCATGAAGCCGGAGGAAAACCCGGCAAGCGCGCCGATGAGGAGCAGGGGGAGCCAAGGCAGTTCGTCCCGGTCAACGGTCGCGTGGCTCCCGTCCTTGCGGTCACGGCGCAGGATCAGAAGGGCGATCAGCGCGACGAGATAGACGACGTAGGTCCATTGCAGCACCGAGTCGGAGACCGCCGCCGCGGCGTAGCCGCCGCCCGCACCGCCGACGAGAAATCCGAGGCCGATCCAGGCGATCCATTGCAGCGGGCTGCGATTGCCGCCCTGCCAGTAGCGGCGTACGCCGGCGAGGCCAGTGGGCGGAACCTGCGTGATCAGCGACGTCCCCTGGGCGACATGCTGCTCCGCGCCGAGCAGCAGCACGGTGAAGATGACGAGCCCGCCGCCCGGGCTCGTTCCCATGAAGCCCGATGTCAGCCCGCCGACGAGACCGACGCCGATGCCTGCGAGGAGATCGTGGATCCAGGACATCGCTTACGTCCTGGTTCGCCGCTTGATGTCGGGTCTGGTCGTGCGAAATCCTTCGATCACGCCGCGGACGGCCATCATGCAGGCCTCGATGTCAAAATCCTCGCCCCAGCATTTCTGCAGCACGAAGCCCTGGAAGATCGCGATGAGCACGCGCGCGATCGCATCGGCGCCGAGGTCGCGCTTGATCAGGCCGTCATGCTGGCCGCGCTCGACCAGCGCCACGATCAGCGCGCGCGGCATGTCGATGCCTTCGACGACGCTGGTGCGGACGCGGCGGTTGCGCAGGGCCTCCGCCCAGCCATGGATGCCGACGCGACGCCGCGCTTCGCCGGCGGGATCGGTGAGCCATTGCGCGTAGACGCGGATCAGCGCGTGAAGTCCTTCGATCGGATCGCCCGATCCCTGCGCCACCGAGTTGAGCACGGCCTCGCGACGATGCCGGTCGTCGGCGAGCGCCTCGATCAAATCGTCCTTGCTCTGGAAGTAGAGATAGACCGCGCCATGGCTCAAGCCCGACCGTTTGACGATGTCGGCCATGCCGGTCTGGTGGAAGCCTTGCTCGGCGAAGCAGGCGAGGGCCGCTTCGAGGATCTGCTGCCGCCTTCCTTCGCGTTGCTTGTCGCTGATCTTGGGCATTTTGGCCGTCCATAAATAACTGACAGATCGGTCGTTTTGACCATTTGCCTGATACGGCTCCTACAAAGCCGGGCGTTAATAAAAAACGATCAGTCAGTCATTTTTATTATCAAAGGCGATTCTGGTCAAGTCCTGACGGTCAGGGAACAGGAGGATCAAACCATTGCCGGGGGGCTGTGGCGGAGGTGATGGCGACCCGGCCGGCAATCGCGCGGCTAGAACAGCCGTCCGCCGTTCGGCACAGGCTTGCTCGGCTGCACCAGCACGACCTTGCCCTCGGCATCGGGGAAGCCGAGCGTCAACACCTCCGAGACAACCGGGCCGATCTGGCGCGGCGGGAAGTTGACGACGGCCGCGACCTGCTGCCCCACCAGCGTCTCGAGCGGATGATTTTCGGTGATCTGGGCCGAGCTCTTGCGCACGCCGATCGCAGGGCCGAAGTCGATCCACAGCCGCCAGGCCGGCTTGCGCGCCTCCGGGAACGGTTTTGCATCGACGATGGTGCCGACGCGGATATCGACCGCGAGAAAGGTGTTGAAGTCGATGGTTGGCGACACGGCCGCGGCGGGATCGTGAGTGACGTGCATTGATGTGTCCGTTCGGAGAGCGAGGTTCGTTCGCAATGTTGTCGCGCGAACCGGAGTTTCGTACAACGCTGCAGTCATCCAACGACGCATGCGCGAGGAAGGTCTTGCCCAACATCATCTACGGTATCAAGAACTGCGACACCATGAAGAAGGCGCGTGCCTGGCTCGACGCCCATGGCGTGGCCTACGGGTTCCACGACTACAAGGCGGCGGGCGTCGAGAAGGACAAGCTGAAGCAGTGGAGCGACAAGACTGGCTGGGAGACGCTGCTCAATCGCGCCGGCACGACCTTCAAGAAGCTGCCGGATTCCGACAAGGAAGGCCTCACCGAGAAGAAGGCGCTGGCGCTGATGCTAGCGCAACCATCGATGATCAAGCGGCCGGTGCTCGAACTCGGCGGCAAGCTTCTGGTCGGCTTCAAGCCGGACATCTATGCCAAGGAAGTCAAGGCCAAGTAGGTCGGCGCCAAATCGCGCTAAGCGCTAGTTCAGTTCGACGATCTCGGTGGTGACGCCGGGCTGGTCGGCGAACTCGACGACGTCGGCCGCAGCGATCCGGCCGGGAGCGCGATGGAAGAGATCGCGGTCGATCACCGCGCGCAGTTTCGGGCGCGGCAGCGCGTCATTTCCGCGCATCAGATTCTTGATCTCGAAGCCGCCGTCCTCGCAGAACGTCTTGAGCGAGGCGATGACGTGGCAGACCTTGCCGTCGGTCTGGAACGGCAGCAGCAGCCGTTCATAGGCAACTACGCGGCCATAGACGTCGTCGACGTCGGCCACGCTGTAGACCGGAAGGCCGCGCGCCACGCATTCATGATAGATCGGCATCACGAAGGGTGCGAGGCGCGGCCCGATATAGTCGTCGAGCAGAACGCCCTTGCCGGTATGTCCATAGGCGCGCGAGATGCGCGTACCTTCGCTCTGGATGATGAGGCGCGGCACCGGTGCAGAAATGTCCACCGTATAATAGATCAGATCGGACAGCTCTTCCTCGAGCCGCGCGGGCTGATACTCCCAGATCGCCGGCACCATCTGCCCGCGCGCATAAAGTCGCAGCCACGTGTTCAGGAGATCACGCTGCCTGATCGACTTGACGACGGAAGAAGCGGCGCTCGCGAAATCCAAGGCAAACTCCAAGACAATATTCCCGACGCATAAAACCCGCGCATGATCCATGCGGCGGGAAAATTTTCTATGAAGGCTGGCGCGCGGGATGAAAGACCGTTAACGACGGCTTGATGACCGGTGCCTTGCGAACCGGGAGGCCGGGCAGGCGACATCAAAACACGTCCGACTAAGGGAGCATAAGCCTCCCGGCCGGAGACCTGATCTGCTCAGCTTTCCACCTTGCCTAACCCCCGTCACCTCCGGCATATTCCGCGCCCGGAGGCGACGTTCCGGGACAGGCTCCAAGGCCCCCGGAAAGCCGAAGTAGCTAAGGACAGCCACGCGTATTGTGCGGGCAGGGGGAAATCTGTTTGGCCGATGAGTTCATTCTCGAAACGGAAGGCTTGACCAAGGAGTTCGCGGGCTTCTTCGCCGTCCGCGACGTTGCGCTCAAGGTTCGCCGTGGGAGCATTCACGCGTTGATCGGCCCGAACGGGGCGGGCAAGACAACGTGCTTCAATCTTTTGACCAAGTTCCTCAAACCGTCCGCCGGCAAAATTCTGTACAAGGGGCAGGACATCACGGCGATGGCGCCGGCCGACGTGGCACGCCTGGGACTGGTGCGATCATTCCAGATCTCGGCGGTATTTCCGCATCTCACCGCGCTGGAAAACGTTCGCGTCGCACTCCAGCGCCAGCACGGCAGCTCCTTCGATTTCTGGCGCTCCAAGTCCGTGCTCAACCGCTTCAACGATCGCGCGCGTGAACTGTTGAACGATGTCGGCCTCAGCGAGTTTGCCAATACGCCCGCGGTCGAGATGCCCTATGGACGCAAGCGCGCACTGGAGATCGCAACCACGCTCGCGCTCGACCCGGAGATGATGCTGCTGGACGAGCCGATGGCGGGCATGGGCCACGAGGACATCGACAAGATCGCGGCGCTGATCAAGCGCATCTCGGCGAAATATACCATCCTGATGGTCGAGCATAATCTGAGCGTCGTCGCCAATCTCTCCGACATCATCACCGTGCTGACCCGTGGGCAGGTGCTGGCGCAAGGCCACTACAGCGAGCTCACCAAGGACGAGCGCGTCAAGGAAGCCTATCTGGGAGCCGGTCATGCCTGAGACTGCAATCGCGGACGCTCCCGCAAAAGCCGCAACCGGCGGCAACATCCTCCAGGTCCGCAACCTGGAAGCATGGTACGGCGAGTCCCACATCCTGCACGGGATCAATTTCGACGTGAACGCGGGCGAGGTGGTCACCCTGCTCGGCCGCAACGGCGCCGGCAAGACGACGACGCTGAAGTCGATCATGGGCATCATCGGCAAGCGGACCGGCTCGGTGAAGTTCAACAATCAGGAGATCATCCGCGCGACCTCCGACAAGATCGCGCGGATGGGCATCGCGTTCTGCCCGGAGGAACGCGGCATTTTCTCCAGTCTCGATGTGCGGGAGAATTTGTTGCTGCCGCCGGTGGTTCGCCCGGGCGGATTGCCGCTCGAGCAGATCTTCGATCTGTTTCCGAATCTGAAAGAACGTCTCAACAGCCAGGGCACCAAGCTGTCCGGCGGTGAGCAGCAGATGCTCGCGATCGCGCGCATCCTGCGAACCGGCGCGAGCTTCCTGATGCTGGACGAGCCGACCGAAGGTCTTGCGCCTGTCATCATCCAGCAGATCGGCCACACCATTGCGCGGCTCAAGAAGGAGGGTTTTACCATCCTCCTGGTCGAGCAGAACTTCCGGTTCGCATCCACCGTCGCCGACCGCTATTACGTGGTCGAACACGGCAAGATCATTGACGGATTTTCCAACGCGGAGCTTGCCGCCAACATGGACAAGCTCCACACCTATCTCGGCGTCTAAGACGGCCAAGCGTCAAACGGCCACGAGAAAATTCACGAGGGAAGTAGCATGAAAAAGTCGATTGCGTCGTTTCTGCTCGGCACGGCGTTGGCCGTCACAACGGCTGGCGTAGCCTTTGCGCAGGACAAGTCCGTCAAGATCGGTGCGCTGTCCGATCAGTCCGGCCTCTATGCCGACCTCGGCGGTCCCGGCTCGACGCTCGCCGCCCAGATGGCCGTCGATGATTCCGGCCTTGCGGCGAAGGGCTGGAAGATCGACATCATCTCCGGCGATCACCAGAATAAGCCCGACATCGGCACCGCGATCGCGCGGCAGTGGTTCGACGTCGAGAAAGTCGACGTCATCGTCGACGTGCCGAACTCCGGCGTGGCGCTTGCCGTCAACAACGTCGTCAAGGAAAAGAACGGCGTCTACATCAACTCGGGCGCGGCGACCTCGGATCTGACCAACGCGCAGTGCTCGCCCAATACCGTGCACTGGACCTACGACACCTACATGCTGGCCCACACCACGGGCCAGGCTCTGGTGAAGGCCGGTGGCGACAGCTGGTTCTTCCTGACCGCGGACTACGCCTTCGGTGCGGCGCTCGAGCGCGATACCACGGCCGTGGTCACCGCCAACGGCGGCAAGGTCGTCGGCGGCGTCAAGCATCCGCTCAACACGCCGGACTTCTCGTCCTTCCTGCTTCAGGCGCAGGCGTCCAAGGCCAAGATCATCGGCCTCGCCAACGCCGGCGGTGACACCACCAACTCGATCAAGCAGGCGGCCGAGTTCGGCATCGTCAAGGGCGGCCAGAAGCTCGCGGCGTTGCTGCTATTCCTCACCGACGTCAAGGCGATCGGGCTTGAGACCGCGCAGGGCCTCAACTTCACCGAGACCTTCTACTGGGACATGAACGACCAGACCCGGGCGTTCTCCAAGCGCTTCGCCGCGAAGATGAAGAACAATGCCCCGCCCACCATGGTGCAGGCCGGCGTCTATGCGGGCGTACGTCACTATCTCAAGACGCTGGAAACGCTCGGCGGCAATCCCCATGACGGCGTCAAGGTCGTCGAGAAGATGAAGTCGATTCCGACCGAGGACGACCTGTTCGGCAAGGGCGAGATCCAGCCGAACGGCCGCACCATCCACAATGCCTATCTGTTCGAGGTGAAGAAGCCCTCGGAGTCCAAGGGGCCGTGGGACTTCTACAAGCTGGTCGGCACCGTGTCGGGTGACCAGGCTTTCACGCCGCTCTCCGAGAGCAAGTGCGCGCTCTTGAAGAAGTAAGATGACCGCCCGCAGGCCATCAGGCCTGCGGGCGATTTTCAGGGAACGCCGAAGGGACCGGGTGCGGGATCGATGCAGGCTCTTTACGCTCAGCTACTGGTGGGATTGATCAACGGCTCGTTCTACGCGCTGCTCAGTCTCGGGCTTGCCGTGATCTTCGGCATGCTCAACATCATCAATTTCGCCCACGGCGCGCTCTACATGATGGGCGCGTTCGTTGCCTATTTCCTGCTGAGCCTCGGCGGCATCAACTACTGGTGGGCGCTGCTGATCGCGCCTGTTATCGTCGGCATCTTCGGCATGATCCTGGAACGGACCATGCTGCAATGGCTGACCGGGCTCGACCACCTCTACGGTCTGCTCCTGACCTTCGGCATCGCGCTGATCGTGCAGGGTGTGTTCCAGAACTATTTCGGCTCCTCCGGTCTGCCTTATGCCATTCCGGACCAGCTCAAGGGCGGCATGAATCTCGGCTTCATGTTCCTGCCGATCTATCGCGGCTGGGTCGTCATCTTCTCGCTGGTGGTATGTATCGCCACCTGGTTCCTGATCGAGAAGACCCGGCTCGGTGCCTACCTGCGCGCCGCCACTGAAAATCCGACACTGGTCCGCGCCTTCGGCATCAACGTGCCGCGCATGATCACGCTGACCTACGGTCTTGGCGTTGGCCTTGCGGCGCTCGCGGGCGTGCTCTCGGCACCGATCAACCAGGTGCGGCCGTTGATGGGCGCCGACCTCATCATCGTCGTGTTCGCGGTGGTCGTGATCGGCGGCATGGGATCGATCATGGGCTCCATCATCACCGGCTTTGCGCTCGGTGTGATCGAGGGCCTGACCAAGTATTTCTACCCCGAGGCCTCCAACACCGTCGTGTTCGTGCTGATGGTGCTGGTGCTCTTGGTGAAGCCAACGGGATTGACGGGAAGGGCGGCCTGATATGACAGCCTTGACGGACGACACGCTGCCGGTGACCCCGCGCGCCATTCGAGACGAGATGATCGTATTCGTCATGATGGCATTGCTGCTGGCCGCAGTGCCATTCAGCGGCATCTACCCGTTCTTCGTGATGCAGGCGCTGTGCTTCGCGCTGCTTGCCTGTGCTTTCAACCTCCTGATCGGCTATGGCGGCTTGCTCTCGTTCGGCCACGCGATGTTCCTCGGCACGGCGGGCTACTGCAGCGCGCATGCACTGAAGGTGTGGGCGCTGCCGCCGGAGCTCGGCATCCTCGTCGGAATCGTCGCGGCTTTCGGGCTCTCGCTCATCACCGGCTACATCTCGATCCGCCGCCAGGGCATCTACTTCTCGATGATCACGCTGGCGCTGTCGCAGCTGCTTTACTTCATCTACCTCCAGGCGCCATTCACCCATGGTGAGGACGGCATCCAAGGCATTCCGCAGGGGCGCATGTTCGGCGTGTTCGATCTCTCGAAGCCGACGGTGCTTTATTATGTCGTGCTGGTCGGCTTCCTCGCCGGCTTCCTGCTGATCTACCGCATCATCAACTCGCCGTTCGGCGAGGTGCTGAAGGCGATCCGCGAGAACGAGCCGCGCGCGATCTCGCTCGGATACCGGACCGACCAGTACAAGTTCCTGGCGTTCGTCCTGTCGGGCACGCTGGCCGGCTTCGCCGGTTCGCTGAAAGTGTTCGTGGCGCAGAACGCCTCGCTCACCGATGTGCACTGGTCGATGTCGGGCGAGGTCGTGCTGATGACGCTGGTCGGCGGTCTCGGCACCATTTTCGGTCCCGTGGTCGGCGCCTTCGCGATCATCGCCATGCAGCAATATCTGGCCGGCTTCGGCCAGTGGGTGACGGTGATCCAGGGCTCGATCTTCGTGGTCTGCGTGCTCACCTTCCGTCGCGGGGTCATCGGCGAAATCGCCCATTACTTCCGGCGTTCACTATAAGCTTTTGATATTGCACCAATTTCATTGGCGCCGGAATCCGGTGGATGATCCGACTCCGCGGGCGTGAGATGACACGCGCGCGGAGCGGAAATGGTCTATGACAGTTTTGTGACGGCCAGTTCGGGCCGGGCCATTTCCAACCGGTAACCTATCCCCATGATGCGATGGTTTCGCGCTTTCCTTCCCAAGGATTGCGCTAATCGCTCTAAGCTACTGCTACGACTTGATTTTCTGCCTCTAGGTCTGCGTAGTGCGCCAGAGGAGGACCAGTTAGAAGGTCGGTTAGCTTCGGGTTCTTGATCGCGTGTCCGTAGGTCTTCAGCACCTGCGCAGCGTCCTTCCAGCCGCCGAGCCACGCCACCGTCACCACGTCCACGCCGCGCCTCAGGAGCCCCGTAGCGAAGCCGTGGCGGCAGGAGTGGGGCGTCAGGCGCTTGATGCTGGCCTTCTTGCAGGCGGTCGCCCAGGCGTCCTTGAGTGAGCTCAGACGTCCGTAGATGAACACGCCGCGGCCCTCGACCCGCTTCAGGTTAGCGAGCGCCGCGACCAGGGCAGCGGGCAGGTGGGCCACGCGCTCCTTGCTGACCTTGGATTCCCGGATCAGCGCCGTTCCGCGCTGGAGGTCGAGGTCTTCCCATTGGAGGTCAACTGCCTCGCCGGGCCGGGCGCCGGTCAGGTACATGAACAGGACCATGGCTCCGAGGTGCGGCTTGGCAGCCGACCGGAAGCGCGTCACCCATTCGAGCGTCGCAGGGTCCTTCACCTTGGCGTCCTCCGGATAGCGTTCCACGGTCAGCTTGGTGCACAGCTTCGACCTGGCCGCATGGTTGATCACGGCTAGCGTCGGGACGATCGCCAGCCGGTTGAGGCTCGCGTTGCCAACGTTCGGGTAGAGGTCCTTGGCCATGACTTGGATAGATCCCTCTGAGATGTCCCGCACCAGCGTCGGCCCTAGGTACTTCTCGATGGGTTCAAGGAACGTCGTTGACTTGCCGGCTGCACGGTAGATCTGCGCAGCTCGAGCAAACGTCAGGATGGCCTCGGGTCCATCGAAATGACCTTTCCAGTATTTGTCTTCGAACTCGGCAGCCTGGCGCGCCGCGATGTCCTTGTCCGCGGTGTGGAGAGACAGGTTAATGCGGCGTCGCTTGCCAGTCGGGCCAACTGTTCCGCGGCAATAGTAGATCCCCTTACGCCGATAGAGCTTAAGCGGCATCGCTCCCCCTCCCGAATGGCTGCCTTGATCCGACCGATGTCGGCAAAGTCGAAACGTTTGTTCCGACCGATCGGAACGTAGAACGGAATTCCAGAGCTATCCACAGGATGGTCAGCAAGCCAGTACTGAAACCAGCGCTTGGACACGCCGATCTCGGACGCAGTCTGTGCAAGTGTCAGAAGCTTGTGCATGCAACCACTCTATCAGATTTGCAAAGGCCATCAAAACAATTTCGGAAAAACGCCACTCATGTTTTAGATGCGGTGTTTCCATCGGAACGCAGCACATCGTGAAGGGGCGTCAGCCTGTCGCCCTCATCTTCGCAGATGAAACCGCCATTGCCGGCGCAAGCGTCGCACTCGACGGAATACACATCATCGTGTCCGAACCCGCAGCCGGCCTCGTAGACGAAGATGTTTCTATAGATCACACCTTCGCCTCCGCAGATTTCGCAGTCCTTCCATACTTCTGGAGCATTGAGCAGGTCGGTCATGTCCCTACTCAGTGCAGGCGTGACGTTGCGGGCAGCATGACTTGCCAGCGCATTCCTTCGGCTTGTAGCAGAAGGCCGGGCACTTCCCGCTGATCGGATGCTCGAATTGCCAGATGACGGGATTGGCCGGGTAGGGGAGCGGCTTCATCGTGAAGTCTTTGTACTCGCCGCCGCCAACCTTCTTGCCGCTGAACTTTTCGGCAATCTGCTTCGCGTCGTAATCGCTGCCGCCCTCGCAATAACCCTGCGTGCCGTCAGTGAATGTGATCCAGTATCCCTGCATAGTTTCCTCCTATTTTGAATCTGGCTGTAGCCCCTGGGAAATGAGCGGCCGCCAGATCACCACGACGCTGGCGAAGAATCCCGATGCGCGGTAGGGGCCACCTGTCAGGAAGCGCACGCGACCGCGGAGGTAGCGCACTTCGGCGTGGCCCACGATATCGTCATGCCACCAAGCGAGATCGGTAGACGCCGGCAGCAGCCCGACGATCAGCGCACCGTTCTGTTGCTCGAGCCGAGCCTTCTTCGTCCAGGCGTAGACTTCTTTGCCATAGGGCGGGTTCATGAATACCCGGTGGCCGGCCCAGCTCCGCTCGAGTCCGTTCTCGGCTTCGGTGAAGAATTCCGAGCACTTAGCCGTTGCGGGCGCCGCGCACGGGTCCAGCGTAAAGTTGAACTCGGCGTGGAGCGGGTCAAAGACCTCGGGCGGCGTCGCCCAATGGCGGCCATCGCCGTTGTAGCGGCCGTTGTTCTTCGCGCGCACCCCGCCGAGCACAGCCGGGTTATCGCTGGCCGCTATTGTCCTACGGTCAGACATCGGGCGTTCTCACATGCGGAGAAAGAGACGACAAGGCTTTGGCCGCCGCCCTGAGCGCTCCCACGCGGGCATAAGCGAGTGCATCGTCGGGCATGCCGTTATAAACGGAGATGCCAGAACCGAACGGCCGGAGGGCCTCTCGCGCACCCTCGACCAGTGCGCGGGCCTGTGCCAGCGCGCGCCAGAGATCGTTAACCAGATGCAGGGTTCCCATATGCATGCCCATGGGCTGGCCTGGCAGGCTCAAGGTTTGAAACTGCTCAACACGTTGCTTAAGGTCGTCGCTCATTTCAAAACCCCGCATCAGTTGGAGCGTCTACGCGGCGGACCTCGTAGGTTCCGGCGTCGAGACGCATGCCGTTGAATATTTGATCGTGGGTGAGTGTGATCTGGCGCCAGCCCTCTGCCGGAGAGCGAAGCTCTGGAGTGCTAAGTTCCGCAATGGCGGCCTCGATGGCGCTTACGTCGCGCTCCCAAACGGACATCAGCCGATTGCCGCCAAGCGTGTAGGCGCGCTTCATGACATCGCGCAGCGTCAACAACTTTGCCCAGTCGCCGCCATTCATTCTCTCACATTGGGCAGGCTCGATATCTGCCGGAGTGCGCGAACCAAGCGCCGCAAATTCTTCTGCCAAGCATTCGGCGGCATAGGTCGGCGCGGTGTACTCAATGCCGTCTTTCCAGCGCTTGCACGTCAGGCTGTCATACAGCGAGCCAACCGTGACTTTGCGCAGAATGGCCATGATTTGGCCGGCGTCGGGCCGGGCTTGAGCATCTTGGGCACGATCATCGCCGCTTATCGCCGCACCCTCTGCCGCATCTGACGCTGGCGGAGAGCGCAGAGGCGTGAGCGCGGCAATAGCTTCCTTGGCAAGTCGGCCATAGCGACCTTGCGCGTCGTCATCGGCAATTTCCTCCAAACGAGATATCGCTTGGTGCCATAGCTCGTCGTTGGGGGTCGATTGTTGGGCACGATCATCGCCGCACCTCTCCGGAGTGAGAGCGGATGGCCCAGCAATAAGCCGGATGGCCTTCGCGGTAGCCATGCCTGCATCCCAACTCGCCACGGCTTCCGCATCGCCTTGGTTATGGCAATAGCAGCGCTCGCAATCGCACGGTCGTGACCCTTTGGGTTCTACGACCTTTGCGGCTTCCTCGAACGCCTGTGCGCGGGCCTGCTCCAGCTGCGGCTGCATGTCGACCGCTTCCGATCGGTGATGCGCTGTTGTCAGCGCGCGCCGATCCAAGAGTTCGCCAGAGCACCACGAGCATTTTACTGTCGGGATTTCAGTCATGTCACGTCATCTCCTATAGCGGTGTGCGGAGCGCGTGATCGACAAGCGTGCCGATGATCACTCCGGCCAAGAATATTTTCCACTCACTCCAGCTCGGCATGTCTCACATCCTGCCCCACACGCGAAGCGGGCCGCGGCCATCGTCGCTCGGCACGACGTACCAAGTCATCCCTCCAAGAGCTGCGCCAATGGCGAGGATGATCACTAATTCAACGATGGTTCTTCGGCGCTTAGCCGGGCTATCATTCGGAATGCTCATTGGTTGCCGGGCCCCCATGTGGAAGCGAAGAGCTTCGTAGTAGCTTTCGGTGGTTTCGCCGCCTTCGCGGACTGCGGCTACGATGGACGCCCACTCGTTCGGCGGAATGCCCAGATAGACCTGTAAACTTTCGTTCTTAACGGTAACGGAGCCGTCTTCATTTCGGCGGAAAATCCAGCCGTCGCGCCAATAATGCATTTATAGCCTCCTCTTGTCGTTTGATGATGATGCAAGCGACGCGATGCGGTCCCGAGCCATGCCAAAGAGCCCATCGAGCGCGTAGACCGAGAAATTCCCAGCGGGCTGACTGACCCAGGTTGAGATCCAGTCGATGCAGGACCGCTGTTTTTCGACGAGCGCTTCAAGGCGAAGCACCTCCTCGAATAGCTCGTCACGCTCCTTGACGGCCGCGGTGATTAGGGCTGCGGACTCATCGTAGGCCGCCGTGGCGTGTTCCTTCGTGCAGCCAAGACCGCACCCCCCGCTGCAATTCGGATAGGTCTGGCATTGGGCGCCGTAGAATGGGCGTTCTCTTTGCGCCGGAGTGCGACGCTCTGTTTGCTCCCGGACTTGCCCAACAAGCTCCAGAAGCAGCCCACTAAGGCTATCGCCATGGCCGGTCGCGTAGCCGTTGTTCATCATCCAGTAAGCTACCGCCTCTGTCAGTGGGTGCCCTGCACCACATTGGGCATGTGAGACGACCAAGGCTCGCGCAGCCGTCAACGCGCATCCGCAGCCGGTCGGCATCTTCTGGCAATCTTCCTCGCAGGCGATATGCGATGCGATCACATCGCGCACCCGGTAAACTTCGGTCTCGGGTCCGATACCCACGACCTTCCCATCAGCATCGATAGAGAGCGGAATCCGATGGTCTGTCATTTCAATATCTCCAAAACACCCCGAGCCATCCCGCAGAGCAGGACCGGCAATACGATCGCCAGAAGGAAGCCGCTGATAGAGTGCTGGGTCATGGGGCATACGCCAGCGTCGGCGCTCCCTCGTGCTCGAAATTCCAGATGAACCAGGCATGATTGAACGAGGGCTGACCCTTCGAGTCCTCAAACCACTTGATGCGCTTGGTCAGAACGACCTTTTTCGAAAAGACCGGAGAGTTGGCGAATAGATTGGCGCGCGTCTTGGCGTGGTCGAAGTCGGTTCGGAGCAGCATGGCGACGAAGCCATTGCACGGCACGAGTCCCAATGCCCGCTGGATGAACTCGGTCGCCAGCTCATAGGGCGGGTTGGTGATAACCGCTCGGAACGGCTTCGGCGCCGGCTGAGCGAGAAAGTCCCGGCCGGTCTCGATGTCCGAGGCGGCGACATCAAACCCGATCTTGGAGAGGGCGCGAACCATCTTCCCGCCGCCAGCGGCCGGCTCCCAGACGACGCAATCGGTGGTCGGAAGGTGAGGCGCGAGCGCCATCGTCACCCACTCAGGCGTTTCGTACAGGTCGCGCTCTTTGCGCTCGTATCCGCTATCGCGTTGTGACATCAGCTTGCCCCGCTCATTGCGTCCATGTGCGACGGGGCAATCTTGTCTTTGTCGCGCTGCCAGTCGTAGTTTTTGTAGTCCTCGACGGCTTCAAGGATCTCTTCCTTGTCGGCGGCCTCCTCAATGCGGCCAAATAAATCGCTGATGTTCCAGAGCAGGCTATGGGCGCGCGACTTCTCGTCCTTCGCCAGTTCGAGAATGGCGTTCGATAGCTGATAGTCAGAGAGGCGAAGCGACTTGTTGTATTGAACAACGACCCACGGGGTCTCAACGTTTTGAACGTCAGCTTTGGCCTTCGCCGCCTCAAGGGCCTCTGCTTCGGAAGCAAACAGGTCGGTTTCGCTGTAGACCGATCCAGAGCCGATGCCGGTCTCCCGGCACATGTAGCGAGCACCCTCGTCATAAGAACCCTTGGCAGTGTTGTATTGGATGCTGCCGATTGTGAGGGGGCTCACACAAGGCGCGAACTGCGCATAATCAAGCGCTAGGTCTCGCTCGCTCTGGTATTGCGCTGCGCATCGCGGGCAGTCGAACGTGTACTTCGTGCCAGCCGGCGAGGTGGTTTCCCACTTCTTGGAGCCCAGACAATCAGGACACGGGCGGCGCCGTTTTTCAGTGGTGGTCCCGGCGTGGTAAACGGTCTCGCCGATCGAAAATTTAGTCGTGATGGTGGCCATGATGTCGGTTCCTTAGAGAACGTGAAAGCCTAATTCGGGTAGGCCGAAGCCCATCTGCTGCGTGCTTCAGCCCGTCACAAAATCCAAACCGCAAGCGCGATCACAACCGCGCCGACAGCGAACAGAACGACGGTCTCTCGGTAGGCTTTGCCGACTTGTCCGTGCGGTCGCATGTGATCCTCAAAGCGTGTGGCCGTTGATGAGAGAAACGATCGTGGTCACGGCGACGAGCGCGCAGATGACCAAGACTGCGTAGGCGCCGATCATGCCGGTGCCTTCATGCTGTTGATTGCAGCCGTGACTGCGTCCCTCAGCGTCTCGTAAGGATGCTGTTCGGTCCACGCGATCGATTTGCGGAGATCCTTCTGACCGTTCCAGGTCTTACCGAGTTGATCGGCGCGGGTGGCGCTAAGGATCATCGTCCCCCACTGCTGGTGATACTCGGCCGCAGTCGGAATTTGTTCGTCGGCCGCTCCGGCCTGGGGGCTGGAATCTGGGGGAGCGGCCGACGACACCGCGCCGGATGGCGCCGGTGTTCCTCCGCGCGACCACTCTGCGAGCGCGCGGCCAATGTCTTCGCTGAGCGGTTGCTGAGGGGCGAAGATGTGTTTGAACTGTGCGGGGCACTTCATCATCATGCGCTCGCCGACGTGGTCCGAGCGCCAGGTGGGGACGCCTTCGGAGCGGGGCTCGAGCATGCAATTGACGGCCATCTCGTAGACCCATTCTTCGCCGGCAATGGGCATGAAGCCCATGTCGATGACCTCGGTCTTGCCGTCCTTCTTCACGGGCTTGGTCTTTTCCTTGGCCCGGAAGCAGAAGATGAACACGCCGTCGAGCTGCTTGATGCCCTCGATCATCTTCTGGCGCAGCGGGCCGGCCTTGGCCCAGCCGAGCATCTTGACGGCTTCGCGCTTCTTGTAGTCATTGCCGGCGATGCGATCGATCACAGCCTCAGCGGTTTCGAGATAGCCACCCTCGCCAATATGCTCGTGGCTCATGCTGTCCACGATGGTGATCCGCGATCCCTTGGCCGCGCAGTATTTCAGCGCGGCCAAGTAATCGAGGGAGCCGAACGGAGGGGCAAAGGGGACATGCCTGAATTTGAACGTGTCGGCGTAATGCAGCATCCGCCCGTTCTCGGTGTCGATGCCGTAGATGTCGCCGCCCAGCACCTGCTGCATGCCGGTCGCGAGACGTAGCGCGGAATAGGTCTTTCCGCCGCCAGAGGGGGACATGATCCCGATCATCAGCGGGACTTGGGAACGGACGGCGGGGGCGTCTTCGAAACTGCGGATGATTGCGTTCATGTCTAGCCTGCAAAAATGAGGTCGGGATCGTTCTCGGAAGCTTCTTCGATCTCGCGGCCGAGCCACGAGCTCTCTGCCCAATTCGGAAGCTCCGCGGTGTGGATGCGGTTCGGGTAGCCAGGCCACGTCTTCTTGCGCATGCAGAAGGCCCAGGTCTTGATCGCGTAATCGACCTGCTTGCGGCCGATCGTCAGCGCTGCCTCGCCGATCTGGTTGACCGTGAGCGCGTAGGGCGCCTCGTTCTCCTGAGCCACGTAGAAAAACTTGCGGCGGCCCGCGCCTTTGGGATCGATGGCGTCAAGGATGCGCTCGTGGAATGCGGCCTGGATGTGCCAGCCGGCGTCCGCCATGCGGCGCGGCGTGGCATAGGGTGAGGCCGAGACGCCGCCGGTCTTGTAGTCCCAGACCTCGCGCAGGTCGGGCGTGATCCAATCCAGCATGGACCGCAGCCAGATCCCGTCCTCGCAGTTGGCAATCACAACCTCGGCGTCGCCGTGTGTGAAGGCATTCTGTGTGCCGTGGATGCGGCAGAGCTGCTCGGTCGCGGCGTCGACCATCTCGCCGGCGGCGTCGAAATGCTTGCGCAGGATCGGCTCTTTGCCTTCGTTCAAGGACTCGATCTTGAAGGCCTTGGCGCCCCCGGACCGCCAGTCCGTGAAGTCGCCGACGGACATATCCTTGCCGCGGTTCAGCATCAGCTTGTGCGCGGCGTTCCCGATCGCCTTTGCCTTGTTGTACGCTTCGCCGTCGTCCTCATCGGCAGGCTTCACATTCAAGCGCGGGTGCGCCTGGAACGCGTGTAACGGGCTCTGCTCGATGAGGACCTTCGCGAGTGACTGCGTAAATGATGGGGTAGGCGTGGGGTCGCCAAAATACGCAGCCGTCGGGAAGTCGCGATAGATGCCGGGCTCAGTGATGTTCATGGGACCACCTCGAAAACGGTCATTGCGCGGTTTTGGGAGCCCACCAGCACGCGCCGACCGGTATCGCGGAGCACGCCGTCTCCGAGCAACGCGGAGACAACCTTGGAGCATTCGCGCACGGTCAGCCCGGTTTCGTCCGCAACGTCGTGTGACGTATTGCAGAGGCCGGACATCACGGCGGTGATCACGCGCTGGCGTTTGCCGCGGATTCTCATAGGTCGAAATTCCCTCGATAGAAGCGCCCGACCATCGGCGACGGGGACTTCGCCGGCACGCGCATGGTGTGCTGCGTGGACGCAATCGCCATGCGGACTTTTCGCTTCCGCTCGCGCGCCTGGCCCTTGAAGATGTCGAAGTAGCGATAGGCGGTGCGCGAGGCGCACTTGATCTCCTTCGCTGCATCGCGAGGCGTCCAGCCAGCCTTAAAGCGTCGCTCGAGCTGTTGGATCTCGTCGGCAGTCAGGTGGTTCTGACGGCCGCGCGGCTTTTCCCAATCGTCCGGACGGGTGCTCATTGCAGCACGTCCGGGATCGGCGTGGCGCGAATGATCAGGACGACCATCCAGAACGCGATGAAGAGGGAGACAGCCACCGCCTCGCACAGGACGGGCATGCCGACCTTGACGATCTCGACAGGGTCCGGTTTCCGGATTGTCCGGATTCGATCCATACAATGACGCAGCGCATCACGCATTGATCCGCTCCAGCTGCGAGTTGATCTCGTTGCGGGCGCCGATCTCGCGCTGCTTCAGGCCCCATACCTGAAGGAGCCGCACAGCGGTGACGTCATCAGCCTGACGGACCACACGCGCCATCTCGGCGGCATCGGTGGGTGCTTTCGAGAGGGAGACCTTCATGCGCCGGCTCCCGCGGCGACGGCCTCGAGGCGGCGCTGCTCAGCCTTGCTGTCGGCATAGAGGTCGATCAGCGCGGCCGCGTTCTCGATGTTGTCCATGAGGCGGACAAGCAAGACGATATCGATTGCGGTGCTGATGTTGCGGTCGAGGCGGTGGGGCAAGCTATCGTGCTTGCGCTCGTCGCGTCGGTGGTCCCAGTACTCGGCGGTGTAGCGGCGGGTGTGATAGGACATCGGTTCGCTCCGTTGAGAAGCGAACCTTAAGGACGATCTGTCCTTCGTGTCAAGGACTATTTGTCCTTAACGGTTGAAAACGATTTAGGCCACTTTCCGCCTTGTACGGCGGACTTTAGTGGCCGGTGCGGGCTGAATGTCTGGAACTACGGGTGGAAGCGGCGCCAGCGTCATCTTGCCCTGGCCGGTCATCAACCACTCCATGTCGACCCGAGCGATCAGACAGAACCGCCGGATGAGGTGATGCGGCAGGAGGCTGCGACCTTCGTATTGCTTGTATTTGTCCTGAGGCATGCCGAGCGCCTCGGCCATTTGCCACTGCTTCCAGCCGAGCGCCACGCGCGCCTCGGCAACCCGCCGCGTAAACGACTGTTTGTACTGAGTTTCTGTCTCTGAATCGGCCATACGGACATTCTGTCCTAGACGCGATCCACAGTCCAAGGACACTGCGGCCTTGCTTTTAAGGACTGATTGTCCTAAGCGTATCGGCATGACCGATTTGACATCGTTCCGCGCAATTATCGAACTGTGGGGAACCTCACACGGGTCACGCATCGCCATGGCCGCCGATGTGTCCGGCGTGTCCGCAACGCAGGTTTCCAAGTGGTGGCAGAGGGACAGTATCCCGGCAGAGTATTGGTCCGGCTTGCTCTCCACACCCCGCGCTCGAGACGCCGGAGTTTCTGCTGATTTGCTGACCGAGCTCGCCGCGCGTGAGCCTGCCGAGTTGCGCGCATGACGTCGCGCGAAACGAACCACAATCCCCATCCCACAATTCCTCACGCGAAAATTGACGCCGCGGCTTGGCGTCGTTGCCCTCACTTCCTCCCGACAACGCCGCATTCTTATTTCCGGCACAGTGCGTCGCGCGGGAAATCTCTGCAACTGAAATTTTCGGCTGGTAGCGATAGCAAATTTGCGGTGGCTCGGCGCAAAACAGCGCGCTCACATCGCGCAACTTTGCTTCAAGTTCTATCGAGATCATCTTCCATCCATCGCGTGAGGGGCTGAACATGTCGCGATCATCAGCGACGACGGCGCATTGTGCAAATTCAGGGGGTGCCGGAACGTGCACCGATTTTTCAGGATCGTGCACCACTGTTTCGGAACTGCAGGCGAGCATCACCAGCATCATCCGCGCGAAAAACCCCTATAAAACGTGGGCATTCGTCGCTGATCTGTTCGGACTTAAAGAGCGCTCGGCAAAGCACCGCCTGGCGAACTCGCGCGTTTACACCATCGAGGAATTGCAGGCGCTGCTCCAGTCTGAAGATGGTCTCGACTATCTCGCAGCCCTCATGGCCGACGCCGAACCGAAGTGGTGGTGGTGGGCAAAGCAGGTGATGGCGGTCGCGGCGATCAAGCGGCGCCGCGCCGAGGATGAACAAGAAATCCTCAAATTGGAAACAAGTGCGCCGGCCGAGGTCGGAGCGCGCCGCCGGATCAAGGGTGCTCTCGATGCCAACCGAAATCTCAAAGCAAGCATCGACCGGGCCGAAACTTCCCTGGGCCTTCGACGTCCGGACGCGGATCGCCGAGACGCTGATGCGGCGCGCGCAGGCGCTGGCGCACCGCATCGCGCCGTGGCTCAAGCCCAAGCCCGACGCCGATAACGACCAGTAATCGTTTCGATAACCAACAGTAACTGTTGCGTCTCAAGCCGGAGAGTTTCCGGCGCGGCATTCAGAGGCATTCATGTCCAACATCGGGCACAACAGCGCGGCGACCAAGTTCGCCAAGGATCAGCTCAAATCCATCATCGAGCGCATCGAGCGGCTCGAGGAGGAGAAGAAGGCGATCTCGGACGATATCCGCGACATCTACGCGGAGTCCAAGGGCAACGGCTACGACGTCAAGGCGCTGCGGGCCATTGTCCGCATGCGCAAGCAGGACCCGAACGAGCGCGCCGAGCAGGAAACCATCCTCGAAACCTACATGCACGCCCTCGGCATGCTGGCTGACCTGCCGCTGGGCCAGGCCGCGCTTAAGAAGGCCGGCGCCCAGGTCGACCTCGAAGAGGCGATTGCGGCCTCGTGATGGATGCATCGACCATAGACCGGCCGTTCGGGTGCCCGCTCGACGACCCGCAGCAGCGGTCTTGGCGCCGTTTCACCGATGCGGATGCGGCCGCCCTCGCTGGTGCGTATGAAGCCGCCGCGAACGCCGGAAAGCTCGCCGAGCTCGCCAAATCTATGGGGCGGACGAAGCATTTCCTTTGTCGCAAGGCTCGCGATCTCGGCCTGACCGACAAGAATAGATCAAAGCCATCCCGCCTAAAGGGGGCAGTTCTTTGGAACGCTCCAGGCAGGCCGCCGCATCCGCGTGGGGCCGCCGGTCTCACTCATTCCCCCGAAACCAAAAGGTCGCTGTCGGTGAAATCGCGGAAGATGTGGGAAAAGTGGGCTGAGGAAAAGATTGGGCAGATGTCCGATGCCTCTCGCAACCGACAGAGCGATCTGACCGCGGCGCGCCATGCTTCAGGCCTGATGCCGAAGAGGTATAGCAGGTCGAAGTCCGGGTATCGCTCCGACCTGGGAGCTATCTTCTTTCGCTCCGCATGGGAAGCAAACTATGCGCGGTATCTGAACTTGATGATCAAGTTGGGCGTAGTGCAAAGCTGGGAGTTCGAACCAGAAACGTTCTGGTTTGAGAAAATCAAGCGCGGGGTGAGAAGCTATCTCCCTGATTTCAAGGTTTATTACACGGGAGACGACGTCCCCACCTTCATCGAAGTGAAGGGGTGGATGGACGCTAAGTCGAAGACGAAGATAAAGCGCTTCAAAAAATACTACCCGCAACATCGCATTGAGATCGTGGGGTCCGTCGAATATCGGACCATCACCGCTCAATGGGCCTCGTCTATTCCGAACTGGGAATCCACCCGCGTGGCGGCGGGCTCGCTCGCATGAAAAACCCACTGTCGACGCCAACAACCCGGCTCAATCAGATTCTGCTCCAAGCAGCCATCAGGGCAGAGCAGATCAATGCTGATCGGGTCATCGAGCAGCGCCGGCGCGAGAATGCTCAGCGGCTGGACCAGGAGGCCCAGCAATGAACCCTCCGAAGATGCCGATCCATATCGGCGACTACAAGCGCGACACCGGGCACCTGCGCGCGGCCGAGCACGGTGCCTATTTGCTGCTGCTGTTTCACCATTGGTCGACAGGATCGCTGCCGGATGACGACCGCCAGCTCTCGGCGATCGCGTGCATGACGCCGGCGGAGTGGAAGAAGGCGAAGCCGATCATCAGCAAATTCTTCGGCGAAGGATGGCGCCATGGGCGTGTCGAGAAAGACCTGGCGAGCGCGGTCGAGAGCTACGAGAAGAGAGCAAAGGCGGGCGAGAAGGGTGGCAAAGCTAAAGCCACAGCCAAGCAAAGCTCTAGCATTGCTACAGCCCAGCTAGAGCAACCTTTAACCTTTAACCAAGGTAAGAAAGATTCAGAAGCTAACGCTTCTGACGCTGGCGCGTCCGACGACCCGCGCAAGCGCCTGTTCAACGAGGGCTTGACCAAGCTCGCCAAGCTCACCGGCAAGGGCCCCGATGCCTGCCGGTCATTCGTCGGCAAATGTCTCAGCGCCGCTGGCGACAGCGCAATCGTGGTGCTCGGCCTCATCGAAGACGCGGAAAGAAATCAGGTGGTCGATCCAGCCGCATGGATCGCAGCGCGGCTGAAGCCGCAGGAGAAAACCTATGGAGCAGGTAAGATTCAATCCGGGAATGGAAGCCTCATCGCGGCAATCGACCGGCAGCTCGCAAGCCTCGAAGCAGAGGGTGGCGCTGATCCTGCGCTGCCAGAAAATCCTGTTCTCCGCCTATCGGGCGGATCAATACGCTGATCCCGAGGGCTTCATGACCTCGCTCGGCGCTGTGCTCGAGCAATTCCCGGCTGAGGTGATCGTCTACGTCACCGATCCGCGAACGGGGATCCAGCGGCGATCGAAATGGCCCCCGACAATCAGCGAAGTGGTCGAGGCCTGCGAGGACCACCAGGACTATCTAACCCGGATGCGCAAGCCACAGCGGCCCAAGCTGCCCGCGCTGTCGGCGCCGAGTTTTGCGGAGCGGCCCGCAGGTGCGCTGGCGAACACGTTCATCCCGCACAGCAATGAACGCTACGCTCGCCTTGTCGAGTGGAGCAAGACCGCCGAGCCGATCTTCTGGCGCTTTGGCAAGTCGACCGACGGCCGCGACGGCATTTGGGTGCCGTGGAACATCTGGGATTCGGGGACGCCTCAGGGCCCGGCGCCCGCCGCCCGCCCGGTCTCATTCGAGCTCAGCGACGCCGCGCTGAAAACGATGCGCGACCTCGATGCAGAGCGCAACGGCCAACTTCCAGCAGACCAACCAGAGGAGCACTTCGTATGATCGACGTCCCCAAGGAGTTCTACATCCGCCATTTCCGCATGCTCGTGCAGCAGGCGATCATCGTGCTTGGCAAGGCCCAGGTGCAGAAGATCCTCGACGAGGCGGAGGTCGGAGGATGAACGGGGCATGGGGCGTGGGGCCGCTAGCGTTCGAGCAGCTGTTCGAGATGCTGCCATACATCGGGTTCGGCGTGCTGTTCCTCGGCGGAATCTGGCTCATCAGCAAGGTGCGGGCATGATCGTGGTCGACCACCGGCCGCCGCTCAGGCGCATCGAGATCGGGGCACGGCCGCAGCCAGCACCAGCGCCGCCGGAGATCGATCTCGACTGCATCGCCAAGTTCATGGAGCAGGAGCGTGTTTGGAAGCTGGTCCAGCAGGCCGCGCAAGGGCAGGGGAGCGTCGAGGAATGAACGTGCCTATCGCCACGATCCGCAGCCAGGACGACCTGATCGAGGCCCTGCGCGCCGCCAAGGAGATGCGCAATCTCTCGTTCAAGACCCTGGACGCCCTCGGCGACTTCACCGAAGGCCACATGGAGCGCGTGATCGGCCCCAGGCGCGAGAAGGGGATGAGCCCATTCGTCTTCCAGATGCTGTGCTCGCTGCTCGCCGTAAAACTCGAGATGGTGTTTGACCCGGACCAGGCCAACAAGATGGAGGCGAAGTGGGAAGGGCGCGACACCAGCAACGTCCGGCTCGAAAAAGGCCGCGTCAGCAAATCACTGCTGGAACGAGCGAAACCCCATGTTTTAAAGGATTTCGCGAAGGCTGGGGGCAAGGCCAGCGGGGCGATGCGAACCGGTTCGCAAGGCAGCGAGATCATGCGCAAGATTGCGAAGCAGGGCTGGCGAACACGGCGCAGAACCCTGAAAGAGCGGCTGGCCGAGCACAAGGCGTTCAAGGCGGCACAGGAGCAAGCATGAAACACTCAATAGTAGACCCTTATCTCGGCACGGCAGACGCCGCCGCACACTGCAATTATTCCGAAAGCCACTTTCGTCAGCTCGTCCGGCTAGGCAAAGTGCCCCAGCCAACCCGCATAAACGGAAAGCTCCTCTGGCGCCGCAGCGCGCTTGAGAATTTCATGGCCGCCCTGTCGAGTCAGCCCAGAGCAGAATCCGGCGGATGGGGTATCGTGCGTTACGCTCCTGGAACCGGCAGAACTCCCGAGGAGGATAAGTGCCACTTCGATGGGTGGTATTCGCGCAAGGAAGACGCTCAGGATGTATTCGCAGATTGGTGCGCTCGCCATCCCGGATGGATTGTCGCGCTGGTCTCCCAACAAGAGGCGCGCTTCTGATGGACAAGCTCCGCAATGAGGAACTATGGCGAGAACTGCACCCTGATCACCCCGCCACTCAACTGATCGAGCGCGTGGCCATGGCCATAATCGAATACGAAGAAATTGCTGGAACTGGCGCGAGCTACCAAGGTCGGGCGGCCGCCGCAATCACCGAGTATTGCCGGCGCATATAGGGGGGCTCACAAATGAGCCGTCACGATGCCCGCCACAGATAGGCCCCACACTCCGAGCACTTGAGATTGGCCGCGCGGAGCCGCTTCAAGGTGGTGCGCACCTCCCCCTCATGCTCGCACGCGGGGCAGCGCAGGAACCACAGGCGTTCCTCATTCCATTTGCGATGACGGGCCGCAGCCCGCTCCCGCTCATCCAGGCTCGGCCTTCCCCGCATTCGCAGCATTGAACCGCCTCATCGCCTTCTCGAGATCGCGCCTCATCTCCGCCTTTGTCGGTCGCCGCACGGGTGGCAGGCCCTCAACCTGCCGCTGCCCCCTGGTGCGCAACTTGGCCAGATGAGCCAGCCGGCGAGCCTCGATATTGATCCCTTCGGCCTTCAGCCACTTCGTCACAGCCTGCCGTGACGCGTCGCAGATCAGGGTCGCCTCCCGCACCGACACCAGATCCCCACGCTGAAACAGCGCAATGATGTAGGAGCGGAGAGGGTGACGCGGCGCGGCCATGGTTGCCACAAGGTGTAAACCATCGTTTCCAGCACGCCACGCACCACCATCGTTCGCACACCAACGACCTGGCCCATCACCCCCATTGAAATGATTCAACAATCAGGTGGTGCGTTGCGCCGAACCTCCCATCGAGGGCATTCCCATCGCGCGTCCCGCATCGCGCCCGCGTTCCTTCCACAGCGAGACTTGCGAGCGAGGACCACGACGAAGGCGAATAGCCGAGGACGTACCAGCCGCCATGTCAGTGCCCGCGATCGGCGAACAAGCATCAGCACCAACCGAACCAAAACCGGTCAACCACCGGCCAATTTCACGCCGGATCAAGGCCGCCTGTGATGCCCTCGTCCACGGCGACGTCAAAACCGTCACCGAAGCCGCAGCAAAGGCAAACCTCAGCAGAGAGCATCTTTCTCGCGAACTCTCGAAACCTCACATTGCCGCGTATCTGCATCAGAAGGCGTGTCGTGCGCTCGCGATTGGAGCGTCCAGGGCCGCCGCCGTGAAGCTCGAGTTGCTCGACGCAGCCAGCGAGCACGTGCGGGACAGCGCATCGGCGTTCGTACTCGGCCTGGCCGGCATCAAGCCCAAGGCTGACGCGCAAGTCTCTGTGAACATTGACATAAAGGCCGGCTACGTCATCGACCTGCGAGAGCCTGAGGAGCGGGCCCAGTCACCCGCACAGCGCATGGCTGGCCCAATGGGCAAAACCCAAGTCATTGATAATGCTGAATAATCCGCGGAATGTTCCAGATTACATGTTATGCGAATTCACGGAACTCGCATCACCTGTAGCAATATCAATGGGTTACGATGGGAGGGGCTGCCTGGCGGCCCTAGTCGCATTCCATAACGCGGGGAGGGGGTGGCCCTCGCTCACCCAGGACCCGCGCGGCCGGCACCCGGGGGGAAAAATCGGCGGCCGAACTGAGCGCTGGTATTCGCCCCTCACGATTTTCTCCCTGACCACTGTGCCTGATTTTTGTTTTTTCTCAAATAGGTTCGGCACATGATCGAGCGCGATCCTGCGACGGGCTTCCCGATCTACTATCCGGACGGAGCCGTGCTTCGCGCGTTCATGCGGGACCGGACGTCGCGTGTGAAGATCATCCAGGGGCCGCAGGGGTCGGGGACATCGTCGGCGTGCTGCATGCACATTTTTCAGCGGGCGCTGGCGCAGCAGCCGCAGGCGGATGGTCGGCAGCGGTTTCGGGTGCACATCCTTCGCGAGACGTATTCGAAGCTGGAGGAGACCACGATCCCGACGTGGAAGGACTGGTTCAAGCCGGGGACGGGCCCGGGGCAGTTCGGGATTTTCTACGAGACGCGGCCGTACCGGCACGAGATCAGGGTGGGGGCGCTGGAGCTCGACGTGACCTTCGTGGCGATGGAGGACATCCGGGACGCGAAGTCGTTCTTCATGTCGCTGGAGACGTCGCTGATCTGGTTCAACGAGGTGCAGTTCGCGCAGTACGAGGTTTTCAGTGAGGCGGTCGGGCGCGTGTCGCCGCCGCGCTTTCCGGCGGTGAAGGATGGCGGGTGTGCGTGGGGCGGGTTGATCGCGGACACGAACGCGCCGCCGGCGGATCACTGGCTGCCGATCATGCGGGGCGATGTGCCGCCGCCGGACTGGATGACGGAGGAGAAGCGGAACGCGCTGAAGAAGCCGGCGAACTGGGGCTTCTACATGCAGCCGCCGGGGCTGATCGAGAATTTTGAGGAATACACGGACGGCGAGGGGCAGACCTCGCGGCGGTTGGTCGGCTATTTGCCGAACCCGGACGCCGAGAACCTGAAGAACCTGCCGCCCGGCTTCTACGAGGAGAAGATCGCCGGCAAGACCAAGTCGTGGATCGACTCGAACATCATGAACCGGTCGTCGGTGGTGACCGATGGCAAGCCGGTGTACCCGCAGTTCCGGCGGGAGGTGAACGTTTCGCTGCGGCCGCTCGATATCGTGCCGGGCGTGCCGGTGACGGTCGGCCTCGACTTCGGCCGCCAGCCGGCGGCATCGATCGGGCAGATGCTGCGGAACGACTGGTTCATCCAGCGCGAGTATATCGGCCGCGACATGAGCGCGGTGGAGTTTGCGCCGCTGCTCAAGACCTATCTCGCGCAGCAATATCCGGGGTTCACGTTCAATTTCTGGGGCGATCCGGCCGGCCAGCACCGCGGACAGGCGGCGGACAAGACGCCGTTTCAGGTGTTCGCGGAGAACGGCATGACGGTGCTGCCGGCGCCGAATCCCCAGAACATGCGGTCGATCCGCTGGGAGGCGGTCAACGGCGTGCTGATGCGGCGATCGCAGACCGGGCGGCCGTCTTCGCTGCTGATCGACCCGGGCTGCGTCACGCTGATCACCGGCCTGTCGGGCGGCTACTTCATGCGGCGGCTTCGGATCTCGGGCGAGCGCTATGCGGAGGAGCCAGACAAGAACCAGTATTCGCACGTCTGCGAGGCCTTCGAAAACCAGCTGCTCGGCGGCGGCGAGGGCAGGGCGGTGACGATGGGCAGCCACCCCGGCAAGCCTGTGAATGCGTGGAACCGCCGCGGTAAATCGATGCGGCGGGTGAGCTGATGCACGAGGTGCCGGCCTTTGGCATCGAGGCGCGGCGCTGGACCGTGGTTTTTCACCGGCGCGCCGAGAACTGGTTCTTTGCCGCGATCGCGATGGGCGAGTTCAAGCATGTGTCCGCCTTCGCCTTCATCCCCGAGCTCGGCATCTGGACGATCTACGACGTCGGCTTCCGGCGCACGCGTCTGATCCACCTGGCCGAAACCGACCACGCGAAGACGATCCTGGGCAACATCGTGAAGGGCAACTGCACGGTCACGGTCGAGACCGGCGCCGGATGTCTGCCGCTGATGCGCGCCGGCCTGTTCTGCACCACGGCCATCAAGCACCTGATCGGGGCGCGCTCGCGTGCGTTGCGGCCTGACCGCCTGTTCCGTCACCTCGTGGCACAAGGTGGAGTGGTTCGTGACGATGGAAGCCGAGAAGCCGCAGATCGCAGAGGATCCGAACCTGGCTGCCGAGCAGGCGCGGGCACAGCGGACGCTCATCGATAGCCTGCAGACCCAGGCGCAGATGGATACCGCGAACATCATGGCGCGGTTTGGCACCTCGGTGGCGTTGAAGTCTGCCGGCATGTCCAGTGTCGCGCCGGCGGCAGCAGCAGGCCCCATGCTGTTCGGTCGGGGCTGACATGGCAAAATCCCCGAAGGAAGCCGAGACCAATCCGCTCGAAGCGGAGGCCAAGGACCGGCTAGCGGCGGCGCGCTTGTGGAAAGCGCAATGGGACATGGATTTCCGGGAGTGCTATTTCTTCGCCTCGCCGCACCGCCAGCGCTTTCTGAACTCGACCACGATCTCGTCGCCGCAGGCCCGCATCCAGGACGCGGCCGAACTCAACACCGACGAGGCGTTCATCCTGTGCGGCGACTTCGTCACCGAGATCGTCAACGCCTTCATGCCGGAGGCCAAGCCTTGGTGCGAGCGCGGGCCCGGCATGGACTTGCCGGACGGTGTCTGGGACAAGGTCAAGGAAGACGTCCGCAAGGGCGATCAGGCGATCTTCAGCGCGATGAAGGCCTCGAACCTTTACCCGGAGGTGGCCAAGGCGTTCTACCCCGACCTGTCGATCGGCACAGTCGGGCTGTGGATCGAGCGACCGCATTCCTCGGCGCCGATCGTCAACTCGGCGATCCCGCTGCGTGAGCTTGAGATCAACATCGGACCCTATGGCGAGATCGACGATCGCTTCGCGGTCCGCTTCACCCGCAACGTCCATGTGCGCGAGCTCGTCGGCGAGGAGATTTGGGGGAAGATCGGCGCCGACCTGAAGAAGGAAATCACGAACAAGCCGAAGGCGCACAGCCAGGTGGTGTGGGGCTTCTGGCGCATCTGGCATGACAAGAGCGACGAGTGCTGGCAGCACGTCGTCATGGTCGGCAAGACCGGCAACAATCTGGTGCATGACGTCGTAATCAAGGGCGAGGGCTGCTGCCCGCTGTGGGTCGGCCGCTTCAACCCGACGTCGGATTCGCCGTTCGGGCTCGGCCCGCTGATCCAGGGCCTGCCGTCGCTGCGCCAGATCGACGAGATGGAAATGGCGCTGGACGAGCACTTCGACCTGTCGCTGCGCCCGCCGATCACCTATCCGTCCGACAGCTTCACGAACGTCGAGCAGGGCCTCGAGTCCGGCTTCGCCTATCCGATCCAGCCCGGCCACGAAGGCGCGGTCAAGAAAATCTACGACGTCCCGCCGGCGCAAGAGGGCGCCTACAAGTACGAGGACAAGCTGCACAAGCTGCGCAAGCTGTTTTATGTCGACATGCCCGAGCAGACCGGCGACACGCCGCCGACGCTAGGGCAATGGCTCGATGAGATGGCGCGCGCGCAGCGCCGGATCGGTACGCCGGGCCTGCCGTTCTGGCGCGATCTGAGCCAGATCTTCATCCGCTACAAGTATCTGCTGGAGAAGTCCGGCGCGATCCCGCCGGTCGAGGTCAAGGGCACCAAGGTGGCGACGCTTGCGCGCAACCCGGCCCAGGCCGCGGCCGAGCAGCAGGAACTGGCCGAAGCCGCCCGCACCGCGCAGATCCTCGGGGCAATGTTCCCGGAGGAATGGAAGATCAACATCGACGGCCGCAAGACGATCCAGCAATGGCTCGACAAGGCGCGCGTCACGCTGATCGCGCAGCGGCCGCTTGAGCAGGTGAAGCAGGCGGTCGGCCAGATGGCACAGCTCGCCGGCGCCAAGCATGTCGGTGGCGTCGACGAATCCTCAACCCCGGGCCCCGCCGCGTGACCGATATTCGCCCGACACAGAAAGAGATCGAAGACTCTCTCGAGCGCATTGCGATGACGCTCGACGGGCAAAATCTCTACATTTTCTTGCAGCGGCGCGTCATGACGGTGACCCATGCTCCGACAGACGGTGCGTTGCGACAGGACGAAGGGGAACGCAGTTTCGCCGCGAAACTAATCGGCCTGATGGCCAAGGGGATCGCGGACAGTGGCGGACGAACCAGTAACAGCACCGGCAGCAGTAACGGAGCCGAACAGCCCGTTGTCCTCCCCGTCGCCGAGCCCGTCGCCGTCACCCGCGCCCGCGGCGCCGGCCGCCGCATCACCGCCGACACCCACGTCCCCGGATGGGACCGCCCCCGCGGCGAGTAGCGCCCCGGCGCGCCCCGACGGCCTGCCCGACAGCTTCTGGGATGCCGAGAAGAACGAGGTCAAGACCGGCGATCTCGTCAAGCGCTTCAACGAGCTCTCGACCAAGGACGCCGCCGACGCGGTCCGCAAGAATTCGCTGCCGGCCACGGCCGATGCCTACAAGATCGAACTGCCAAAAGAGTTCACGATGCCTGCAGGCGTCGAGTTCAAGTTCGATGAGAAGGCGCCCGAGCTCGCCCAGGCCCGCGCGATGGCGCACGCCAAGGGCTGGACGCAGCAGGATTTCTCCGAGGCGCTCGGAATCTTCGCCGCCGCCAAGATCAGCGAGCAGGCCACCATCAATGCCGCCCGCACCGCCGAGGTCGGCAAGCTCGGCGCAACCGGCCCGCAGCGGGTCGACGCCGTCACGCAATGGATGGATGCGCAGGGACTCGGCGTGCTGAAAAGCACGATGGTCACCGCCGCGCAGGTCCAGGCGTGGGAAGCCCACATCACGAAGCTGACCTCGCAGGGGACCGCTTCCTTCAGCCAGTCACATCGGGTCGCGCCGGACGACAACAAGATCCCCGGCTACGAGACCATGAGTTTTGAGCAGCGCCGTCACGCTCAAGAACAGCGCGCACGGCGCACAGCTTAGGCAGGAGAAAATAGATGGCTGTCTCGCTCACTACCACGATCTCGACCCCCACGAACTTTGTCGAGTACGCGAAGTCGATCGACGAGAATGATCCGACCCGCACGTTCGTCGAGAACATGATCGACACGTCCGACGTCATGCGGGCGATCCCGATCCTCCCGGCGGAACGCGGCAAGCGAGCCTACATGGACATCGCTTCGCTGCCCGCCGTCGGCTTCCGCGGGTTCAACGAAGCGGCGAACCAAGCCACCGGCTCCTTCAACCTCCGCGAAGAAGACACCTTCTTCATCGACGACTACATCTTCGCCGACCGCGCCATGATCGATCGGCTCGGACCCGAGGGCAAGTACAAGCAGGAGAAACTGAAGTCGACCGCGCTCGGCCAGTTCTTCTCGCAGAACATCATCAAGTCGGACAATTCCGCGAACGTCCGCACGCCGAACGGCATGCAGGTGCGCTGCACGGATTCGACCGCAGTCACCGGCAACCTCATCAACAACTCGGCGTCCGCCGGCGGCGCCGCGCTGTCGCTCGCTAATATGGACGCGCTCTACTGGCGCGTGAACAAGCCGACCCACTGGATCATGCCCCGCGGCCTGATGCCCCAGTGGGATGCCGCTGCCCGCAACAACACCCTGGTCAACCAGACCGTGGGTTATTCCGAGGACGACTTCGGTCGCCGGATCATCCGCTTCAAGGGTCTGCCGATCCTGTTCGGCTACGAGCCGGATGACTCGCCGGACCTGCTGCCCTTCAACGAGGTCGCGGCCGGCGGTGGCGGCGCGGTCACCGCGTCGATCTACTGTGTTTCGTTCCGGCCCGGTGGCTTCTATGCCATCGAGCAGACGCCGCTTTCGGTCATGCCGGAAGGCCCGACCGTCGGCCAGCCGTTCGATTCCACGCACATCAAGTGGGATTACGGCTTCGCCCGCGAGCACCCGAAGGCGATTGCTCGCCTGACCTCCGTCACCAACGCGGCGATCGTGGCCTAACGCCAAGGACGACCGAACAGGAGAACTTCCATGGCCTTGACCGCAAATACGATCCCGTCGCAGATCACGACCTTCCCGTGCCCCTACGATGCGATGCTGGCCTTCTGCAGCGCGCAGACGCTTACCGCGACCGGCTACTTCAACAACCTGAACTCGGGCCAGATCGATCTCGGCGGCAGTGCGCCGGTGTCGGCAGCTGGCCGCACCGACTTCATCTGGTCGATGGATATCACGGCCTGCGACTTCTCCTCGGCCGACGAGAGCTACAAGCTGCATCTGTTCGGCTCGAACGATGTCGCCTTCGGCAACGGCAACGTCGAATTGCTCGCCTTCCACGATCTCGCCGCGGTCACCGCCGGCCGCCAGGTCGCGACCATCCTCGGCGCAAGCCCGACGATCCCGCCGACCAATCTCGGCGGCACGATCATCCAGCTGCCGGCCACCAATCTGATGCAGCGCATCTACTACCGCTATCTGCGCATGTATCTGGTCGCCGCCGGCACCACGCCGTCGATCACGCTGACGTCATGGATCAGCCGGGCCAACGTCAACTTCTAGTTAGTAGCGCAGTCTCTCTTGAGGTTTTGACATGAAGATCGATACCAACCAGGCGGTCGTCGCCTACCACATCGTCGACGGCCCCGTGACTTTCGCCTATCCCGTCGACGCCCAGCATGCGGTGTCGTCGCACCCGAACGAATGGAGTTCCTCGCCCTGGTCGCAGGAAGATGCTGCGGCCGCGCGCGAGAAACTCGCGGATGACGGTCGGCCGGTCCCCGAGCCCGAGCCGCTGAGTCCGGAAGATCAGGCAGAGCTCGACGCCTACAACAAGGCCGTGGCGGAAGCAGCCGAGCGGTTGGCGGCATACAATGCCAAGAAGGCGGCAGAGAAGGCCGATGCCGATCAGGTCGCGATGGACGAAGCAATTGTCGCATCGGCCCCGCCGCGTCCCGACCCCGCGCGCCGCCCGTTCGGCCGCAAGGGCGAGCCCACGCCGGCCGAGGTCAAGCAGATGGAAAAGCAAGCGGCTGACAAGGCCGACCGCGAGCGGATCCAGAAGGAAAAGGCCGATGCGGACAAGTCCGGCGGAGCCACGATGACTTCCTGAACCTTAGCCAAGGTGCCTCCCAAACTGAAAGCCCCGGCATCGTCCGGGGCTTTTTCTTTGGGTGCGTTGCCGGACGGCAGGCCCCACGACACGGTCGCGGCATCAACCGGAGATGCACCGATGCGCCGTCTTGTCCTCGCCCTGAGCCTACTATTCCCAGGCGCGGCGTATGCTCAGTCGCCGGGGCTGCCTTACACCTATCCGGTCACCGTCGGCACGTCTTCATCCCAAGCCATCGGAACGAACGCCGCGCGCCGGCGCATCGAGTTCTACAACTCGAGCGACACTGCCAAGATCGCGGTCTGCCCGACTATCAGCCGAACGGTGACGCAGACCATTACTTGCACAGTGAACGGCCCTGGGTCGATCACGCTGCTGCCCTATCAGTCCTACCGCGTCGATGGCGTCGGCGGGACGCCGCAAGTCAATTCCGCGTGGAATGCGATTGCGAGCGCGGGCGGCTCTTCGCTGACGGTATTCGAATGGGAGTGAGCACAATGCGTCGTTTGCTCCTCGCTTTGGCCCTTGTGCCATTCGCCGGCCCGGCGTTGGCGCAGTATCCCGCCGGCCCGACCAATCAATCGAGTTTGGCGCTAACGGCTCCGACCGCTGTGTCGTCGGACAGCAGCAACCGCGTCGCGACCACGGCCTACGTCCAGAATGTCTTGCTCGGGGGCCTGCCACTCGCCTCGGGAAAAATATACATCGGATCGGTCGGCAATCAGGCTACCGCGCAAACGCCCTCCGGCGATCTCTCGGTTTCCGTTGGTGGAGCGTTTACGCTGGCCACGGTCAATGCCAATGTCGGAAGCTTCGGATCAACCACCCAATGTGCGACCATTACGGTCAACGCCAAGGGTCTGATCACAGCAGCATCGGGCGCCACCTGTACGCCGGCGATCGGAAGCGTCACCGGCCTTGGCACCGGTGTTTCGACCGCGCTTGGCGTGAACGTCGGCAGTGCCGGCGCTTTTCTCGTCAATGGTGGCGTGCTGGGAACGCCATCAAGCGGAACGCTAACGAACGCAACTGGCCTTCCGGTATCGACCGGTGTGTCCGGCCTCGGGGCTGGGGTTGCGACGTTCCTGGCAACGCCAAGCAGTGCAAACCTCCGCTCAGCCTTGACCGACGAGGTCGGCACCGGAGCGGCATACTTCGTTGGCGGGGCGCTCGGTACGCCGGCATCAGGAACGGCTACAAACCTCACAGGACTGCCACTGGCAACCGGCGTGACCGGCACGTTGCCGATTGCCAACGGCGGAACAGGTGATACAGGCACGGCCTGGGGGACCTATACGGCATCACCCACATGCGTAGCCGGTGCCGGCACATGGTCAACGACCTCGGCGCGCTTCAAGCAGCTGGGTAAAACAGTGTTTTTCCAGTTGAATGCGACAATTACCGCAATCGGAACGTGTTCTGGCGCAGCATTCCAATTTTCGCTGCCAACTACTACGCAATCCGCGGCAGGGGCTGCCGGACGTGAAACCGCAGTAGCAGGTGCTCCGTTTTCCTGCGCCGCTGGGGCGGCATCTTCAAATATGATCTGCACTATTTCTGGCGCTGCCATCGCCGTTAACGATGTATTTTTTCTCTCGGGAGTCTACGAAAGCCAGTAGGGTCATGGTGCGTTGCGCATGAATCTCGATGCCGGGCCTCATCCCGGGCATGACACTGACCCGCCGACTGATCATCGCTCTTGCCCTAATGGCCACGATTGCCCCGGCCGTAGCGCAAGTCCCTCCGCCTGTGCCGGCACTCCCGGATACCGAGCGCAGGACTACGTATACGATATCAGCATCAAGCTGCAATTGCGCCGTCGGCTTTGCTCTCTATGGGGATTCGACGGATTTCGCTAACTGGCTGGAGGTTTGGATCAACGGCCAAATGATCTCTCAGGCCGGCAACTGGACGATCACCAGTCCGACCGGCCCCCTTGCTACTATTCCGCGGCCAATCACCGACGCCGTGCTGACGTTCTCTGCAGCGCAGACGGGCACAGTGCAGATCGTCGGAGCCCGACGGCCGCGCCGAGCGTCGCAGTTTTCAGAAAGCCGCGGGGTTTCCGCGCGCGATCTCAATCAAGTTATCACCGACATCATCGCACAGAACCGAGAAACCTGGGACAAAACGAACGACGTCACGGGTAGGTCGGTTCTGGCTCCTCCTGGAGAAACGATTGCGGTACTGCCCAAATTGGCATCGCGAGCGAACCAAGGCGCATGCTTTGACAATGGGGGCAATCTTTCGCCTTGCGTGAGCGTCCCGAGCGGAACGATTGCGGCGGGTGCCGGCATCGCGCTTTCTGGCACTAGTCCGACAACTGTCAGCACAGACATCGCGGCAGGAACCGGCATATCCATCGCGGGGACACATCCCCTCGTTATCACCAACACCACCACGCAGACGGCCGCCTCATCTCAATATACACCGGCGTGGTCCGGAGCTCAGACATATTCTCAGGCGTCGCTAAATAGCAATGTCGTCTACATGACGGATTTCATGGGGGCGACTACCTGCGATGCAACTGCGTTCACCGGCTCAATCAGTGGGACTACGCTAAGCGTAACCGCGGTCACATACGGTACGCTCGCGGTCGGTCATCGCCTCGGTGGCGCCGGCGTCACAGCGGGCACCACTATCACCGGTCTTGGCACGGGGACCGGCGGGACTGGTACATACACGGTTAGCACCTCGCAGACTGTTGCGAGCACTCCTTCCATGCAAAGCGGCACCGATCAGTTTGCCAACATGCAGGCATTCCTGACGACGCTCATCGCGAATGGGACAGGGGTTCAAAAGTCGATCACTGGAGTATTTGCAACGGGGAACTGTTTTGTCAGCGGCACGCCAACTTTGACGGTAGATGCAGCGCCTGCAGTTCAACAGTATCATCTGATCGGATATGGCACGACAATCTCGCCGGATCCTACACAGTTGATCGACGGGCTTTGGATCAAGCGGGGAAACCTTTCAACCTTCCCTTATCCTGCGGTGCAAACAGGCGTGACCGTCGAAGGTCTCACGATTAACGCCCGCAACAATCCGAATATTCAATGGGGCATCGAGGTGACGATGCCGCACACAATTCTTCTCCGAAACCAGATATTCGGCGGAGACGACGGCACCACCCACAATCAAGTGAATTTTGCAGGCATCTTTCTCCACCAGGCCGATGCCAATGATTCCGCTACGGGGCCGTTTTGGAGCAGGGTGATTGGCAACGTAATCAAGGGTACAGGAACCGGAGCAAGTACGATCCCGGTCTGTATCCGAGTTGATGGGCAGGTGAATGCGCTACATATCGAGCATAACACATGCAATGAGGCGACATACGGTCTGCGGGCGAACAATGCGTGTTCGTCGCTGACGTCCGACTGCGCGGCGCAGGCGAATGGAGTGATTGTCACTCAAAATGATTGGGAAAACATCGCTATCGGGATCGATTTCGAATCGACCGTGCCGTCGCTGACGGCGATCGCCTCCTGGTATATCTACGGCAATCGCGCCGAGAACATCTCGGCCAGCTTCCTGGATATTTCTCACGTCACTCAGCAGAGCACTTTTCCTCTGTTCATCGGCCCCAACATGCTGATCGGCGTCAACGGGTATATCAACAACCCGAACGCAATCTCTCTTGCAGTCATGGACCGAGCGCAAGGTCAGGCCACAATCAATCCGGGCAGCGTTTCCGGTGGCGGATCCTCCACGATTGGCACTGCTTCCGCGGCAGGTGCAACGACTACGATGTCATGCCTAGGGTCCGCCGTCGGCGATGTGGGCGCCATGATTGTGAGTTGCTACGTAAGCTCGGCCGGCGTAATCACATTCCGCATTACAAATCCAACCGGCGGTGCCATTGATATGCCTTTGACGAAGTTTGTTGGTGTTGCGGTCTATACATACTGATCAGCGCATCGCTTCCAAGCCGAGTTTCTTCGCGATTGCATTCTCGAGCGCATCGCTCACGATAAGGGCTGATCGCTCATCGAGGTGCGATCCGTCCGACCAATGAAGTTCGGAAAGTGCGTATTTCAATTGGAGCATGTCGTCCGGCTGGAAACGTCGGGATATTTCCTCGCGCATCGTGCGATAGTAACGGGTGTGAGAATGTTCAGGAGATACCGGCATTTCGAACAGGTATACCGTCACGCGATTGGCCCGAAGCTTATTTACCAAACTTTCCAGCGTCGTCGCATCCTGCTTTATGACCGCGTCGTAGATTGGTTTGTTGTACTCGGGAACGGTCTCGATCCATATCTTTTGAAGAGCCGACGCCGTCGGGATCGGCTCTGAATGAAGGATCGCCTCCCGCGTTAGCATGTCCATCTTTTGAATAGCTGGGGGCTTAGGTTGTAAGAACGCCGCGAATGCGCGGACGGGGCGGAGCATTTCAGCCGGTAGAGTTGTCCCGCGATATCGCGCCACCAAGTCGCTATCGACGCCTCTGGATAGAATATTGATCTCAACCACTATGATCCGAGGCTTTCGTTTGATCGCCCGCTCGACAATCTCTAAGCCGGTAAGGGGCGATCCACCTGGGATCGCAAGATTCTCGATGTTGATATGAGAAAAATACTCCTCCTTCAGCCTCATGGCCAAAGAGCTCCCGACGATCGCAACAAGCGGGGGAGGCTGTCTAAAGTAAGCGTCGAACACAGACCGTTGCTCGCGATCGGTGGTCGTCGATGGCAGGTCTGGAACATTATCTACCAGCCGCGGAACCGCCCAGCACGTTACGAGGATCAGCATGAGGACAGTGCTGGCCCGCACGAACCATGATATGTTCTGTCGTTTAGACACCATGCCCCCTAGAACTGGAAGTAGATGAATGAAGTGCTGGGACCGGCCTCGACCAGCATGAGGGCGGCCATCGTCCCGTAAAGATAGGGCTCTAAAGCTGCCCGCGGACGCTCCAACCAATTCGGCGGTGCCAGATGCTGGATCATCACCGGAAGCGAATAGAACAGCGCCAATCCGCGATAAAGCGGATATGGATTCGCGATTTCCGGCTTTACGAACATTCCGTGGACGTACGCGACGGCGTGCTCAAAATTAGGCAGCTTGAAAAGCACCCATGCCATTGAGACGCAGAAGAAGACGACGCCAACACGGACGGCGTGCAGAAGGTTTTGATTGGCGGACAGTGTTTCGATCCGCTGTAGGATCGGTCGCTCCGCGACCAGGAAAAGGCCGTGAAGTAGTCCCCACACCAAGTAACTGATGGCCGCTCCATGCCACAGGCCCCCTAAGCCCATTACGATCATCAGGTTCACGTAGGTTCGGGTCGCGCCAAATCGGTTACCGCCAAGTGGAATGTAAAGATACGTCCGTAGCCATTGTGACAGCGAGATATGCCACCGTGTCCAAAATTCCGAGAACGATGCAGAGATGTAGGGGAGGTTAAAATTGATGGGCAGGCGATAACCGAAGAGAAGCCCAAGGCCGACGGCTACGGCCGAGTACCCGAAGAAATCTGCATAGATCTGACAGCTGTACAGGAATAGGCAAATCCACCGGTTGGTGATCGACAGATTTTCGAAGAGCGGATAATCCATATTCGTCGTGATCTCATTGAGATTGTTCGCGACGAAGAGTTTGAAAAAATAGCCGGACACGATCCACTTTGCGGCCTCTACATAATCGACATCGGCAATGAACTTCGGCTTGATCTGCGGCAGAAAATTCGCAGCTCGAGTGATGGGACCGGAGACCAATTGCGGGAAAAAGATAATGTAGAGGAATACCTCTCGCAGAGGCGGCGCTGTGCCACCACGTTTCGTGAGGTCGACGAGCAGGCTGATGTTGTGAAAAACAAAAAACGAAATGCCTATCGGCAGAGGGAGCCGCAGGAGGAAGTCGACCGCGGCAGTGTTTGAGAGAGGGGCGGCCGCTGGATCTATGAATAGGAACTTATACTTGAAGAATGCGAGCAGCCCGAGATTGAAGGCAATCCCGAACGGCAACCAAAGGCGCCGGTTTTTGAAAGCGAGGATGAGAAACCCATAGGTTCCAAACACTGCCGCGGCCAGAAGTGCCAGCAGTTTGGCCTGGTCAGAGCCGTAAAAGATCAGGCTGGAGACAACGAGGATTTGAACCTGCCAACCCCTCATGATCGGCAGGTAATATAGGCCAAAGACCACGGCAGAAAAAATGGCAAACTGCCAGGACGTAAACGACATCATCCCCCTCTGCGGGAGTGCCCATACCCTACAATCCCCGATAGGGCAACCCTAGGTTAAACGGACGGGAACAAGCGGTGGTGCGTTGCGCCTGAAAGTAGGCTGGCCGACCGTCCGGATATGGCAGCTTTCGAATGGCCCTTGGGCAAGCTTGAACTGATCAATTCCGCTCTAGCGCAGACGGGGGATAACCTCGTGAATGCTGCGGATGATGGGTCCGTGGAGTGGACAGTTTGCTCGCCGGCCTACGAACGCGCTCTGGCTGTGGTCACTGAGGCGCATCCCTGGTCGTGGGTGACAACCTTCCGGACGCTGCAGCCAGCGGGCAATGCGCCCGCCGATGTCCGCTATGACACCGCCTATAACCTACCGCCGGACCTCGTCCACCTGATCCTCGTGCGTCTGAACGATCGGAAGTGCATCTGGGACATCCAAGACGGCCAGATGATTGTCAACGCGCAAGGTGGGCCGCCCCCGCCGAACCCGCCGACGACACCGTATCCGGTGACCATCAAAGGTATCTTCTCGACTAAATCGGACCCGGCGAACGGAACGCCGACGGTTGTGCTGGCGCTTGAACGGTTCGTGATGGCGGGCATCTATCGTGGCATCAAGAAGGATAATGCGGAGGCCGGCAAGATGTTTGCTGAGGCGCTGCAGATCCTGGAGGCGGCGAAGTCGCGCCACGACATGCAGAAGCCGAAACGAGCACTGTTCATCTCGCGCACGCGGCGCGCCCGCTATACCCGGCGTCCTGACTGGCCGATCCCGAGTGGCGGAGACAATGGGCCCTGGGGGCTATGATCTATGGCCCAGAAAATCCAAGGCGCCATGCGCGACTTTTCCTTCGGCGAGATCGACGTCGCGCTCAAACGGTCTGACGAGCATCCGGCGCGCAAGGCCGGGCTGCGGCAGATGTCTAACATGCGCATCCTCAATTCAGGGAGTGTGCAGAATCGTCCCGGTCGCGCTGCTCTTTTTCCGGCGACCGGAAGCAGCCGCATCGAAGAAATCACGATGTCTCCTGGCAACACGTTCAAGCTGGCTATCGGCGCGGGCTTTCTCGGAGTTATCAATTCGACTGGCGTCACCGTTGCCGCCTTCAACTTTCAAGGCAATGGCGCTGCACTGCCTTGGACTGAGGCAACAGTCGGTCAAGTCAACTATGCTCAGCTTAGATTGTCGGTCTACATCACGTTTCCCAGCATGCCCCCGCAAGTTCTGTCATGGGATGGTGTGTCTGGCTGGGCGATAGGCGACTATACCGAGCTGACTGTCGGCAATCAGAAGCGGACGTTTTTCTATCGCATCAGCCCGCAAAACGTCACCATATTGCCTTCGGGGCAGACTGGCTCGATTGTGGTAACCGCATCGGACCCTGTTTTCACGGTGGGGCACATCGGGACCCGCATTCGATTCGTGAATCGTCAGATGTTGATCACGAATTACTTGAGCCCGACCCAAGTTTCCGCGACCGTTGAGGAGCCCTTGCCGGGCGCAGAAGACCTCGGCTTCTCAGTGGATCCTTCATCCACGTTCTCTGTGGGCGACGTTGTAACCGGATCCGTGTCCGGGTCAAAGGGGATCGTCACGCAGATTGTGGCTTCGCCAGCCACTGTCCGCGTGCAACTCATTTCCACCAATTCTTCGGTCGTGAATGTTTCCTATTTCGAGCAGCGAGTTGTTGCATTCACTGTGGATGATGTTGCCGTTGGTCCCGGCGGCGGCCTAAAGGTCGGCAGCGCTTCGGCTATATTCCCCCCGAATGTTGGCATCACTTTTTGGGACGAGGAGGTGATGAACCCGATGCGCGGGTATCCGGCCTCGGTGTTCGTTGATCAATTTAGGCTTGGCTTCTGTGACTTCCCAGCGGTGCCAGGCGGCATCGGCTGGTCTGCCATTAACTCTCCGACCGATCTGTACGTCGGCGGCCCCACGGTGCCGAACGGCGCGATCTTTGAAGTTGCTCCAGACAAGGTTCGGGTCTTCTATGTGGTGCCCGGACCAGAAAGTTCTGAGTTCGTTTTCTGCGACAAGAAGCTGTACTACATCAAGATCGATGCCTCGAACCCGCTAAGGCCTGGCAGCGTTGGCTTTCAAACGCTTTCGGGAGACGGCTGCGCGCACGTGCAACCTCGCGTCACGCAAGAGATTATCCTCTACGTGAACGCCGGCCGCAATAGCGTCATTGCGATCATCGCGCCTGGCGCCTACTACCGGCCTTTCAACACAAAAAACCTCTGTGACTTCCATAGTCATCTCTTCAATAACATCCAGGCCATCGCGGTCCCGACCGCCGACGGAACGTTCAATGAGCGCTACGCCTATGTGCTCAACGGTGATGGCACAATGGCCGTGGGCAAATACACGCTGCAGGACGGCCAGATCGTGCCCACCATCGGTTGGGGTCCATGGTCTGGTGTCGGCGTCGTCAAGTGGGTCGCTGCGACCGACGCTGACGTGCTGTTCACCACCAGCTATTTCGGAGCAACAATTTGCGAAATCCTTGATGACAATCGATACCTGGACGCCGCCCTGTTCGTGAATGCGCTGCCGGCCGCATTCGGCGCGCCGGCTGGCAAGGGACCGCTGTGGTGGATACCCAATCAAACTGTCTCGCTGATGGACCAGGGCACGCGCTCGATGGGCGTCTATCAGGTCGACGCAAATGGCTTTATCGTTCCGCAGAACAATGGTGGTGAGAACCTCGCCGTTGCTACGTTGGTAGCAGGGCAGCCATGGACATCGGTTGTCGAGCCGTTTGCCCCAGATGCTAATCCCGGGGCTGATGTCGGACAACGAATGAAATTGCGGCAGATATCCAATTTCGTCGCTTACGTCATTCACTCGACGGGCTTCGTTATGGGCGGTCTATTTTCTGGAAGGCAGACGCGGACCTCGCCGGCGCTTGGTACGCTGATGAACTTCCGCCGCTTCCCGGCATGGAATCAAGATGACGACGCAACATTGCCACCGCCGCAGCGCGAGACTGTTGAGAGCCATCCGCCTCCAGGCAGTTCTTTTGATCCACGCGCCGTGATCATCAAGGACACGCCGGGACCGCTACAACTTCTCGAAATTGGCATCGAGGTTACAGTATGATCGGAGCGCACCATGGCAAGTAGCGGAGGCGGCGGCGGCGGCGGAGGCGCGGCCGGCGGCAACTCGCTGGCTTCGATCGGACTTTCGGCATATGCCACGATGCTATCGGCGGAGGGCACGGCCACTGCCGACGAGTACCAGGCCGCAAAGTTGGAGAACGCCGCGAAGTACGGTGAGCTGAAAGCCGTTCAGACGGGCGGTCAGATGGCGCGCAGCCTCAATAACACGCTCGGGAATATCGAGGCCGTTCGCGCCGCAGCCCACGCTGACCCCAATTCGCCGACCGGCGCCGCGATCCTTGATGATCAAGAAGGGATCGGAACCGAGCAACGGCTGACGACAGTCAACAGTATCCTCGCTCAGGCCAATCAGGATAAATCGGACGCAGCCTATTACAAGTCCGCGGCCGACCACGCATTGTTTGCCGGCGAAATATCCGCAGCGGCAGGCATTGCCAAGGGCATCGCCGGATTGGGACATTAGGTGGTTGATCTCCCGCTGCTGCCAGATCGCGTCGTTACCTCGACCGCACCGACCTCATCGGTTTCGCGGTCCGACATCATTTCGAGCAACGATCAGATGGCGAAGGCGCTCGGCCAGGTTGCCGATGCGCAAATGGACATCGCGACGAGGCAGGCGAAAGAGCAGGCCGCAGAGGACCTGTCGCAGCAGAAGGTGGTGCGCAATGCGGACGGCTCGGTCTCCACGATCAATCCCGCGAGCTCGGTCATCTTCGGCCGCGCTGGAGACGCTTACAACGAGGCGGTGAAGGCCGGCACGATCGCGCAGCACTCGAATGTCATCTCGCAGGAGATGACCGACCTGCACACGAAATACCCGACTGATCCCGCCGGCTTCAAGGCCGCGAGCACCGCATGGCTGGACAATTACCGTTCGCAGCATGGTGGCGGCATTGCCGGCGAGGCGATCCAGCAGCAGGCCGAGCGTGCGCAGACGCAGCACTTCGACTCCATCGTCACCACCTCCGCAAATCTCGACGTCAGCAATCAGCAGAAGTCGATCAATGCGACGATCACCGATCAGAAAAACACGCTGCAGGGCTTGGCCCGGCAGCCGGGTGGCACCGACGCGCCGGAGTTCAAGGAAGCGCTGGAGCGGCTGAAAGCGTCGTATGCGGCGCTCGGCACCAACCCGCTGTTCAAGATGCCGCAGGATCAGATCGATCTTGAGCTGAAGAACTTCACGGGCCTGCTGCAAGGCGAGGCGCTGGTCGCGCATGTCGACGAGACCTTCACCAAGAAGGGCAAGGGCGAAGCGTCGCAGGTCCTCAACAAGGAGATCCTGCAGAACCCGAACCTGAGCGAGGCCGACCGCTCCCGGCTCTACACGCACGGCATGGCCCGATTGGCCTATCTTACCGGCGACGCCAAGGAGAAGATCGACGCCGGCCGCAAGGCCGTGAGCGAGCTCGAGACGAACATCGCAAACGGAACCATCAAGCCGACCGATCCGATCATCGGCATGGAGATCAAGCAGGCGCGGGACCGTGGCGACGCCGAGGCGGCAAACCGCATCCTCGCGGCCGCTCAGGTGCGCACCAGCTTCAACGGCATCTCGACCCTGCCGCAGGCGATCCAGGCCGAAGTGCTGGGCGTCAAACGCTCCGGCGCGGTGAACGAAAGCATTCCCATTGAGGGCCGTGCGCTGCTCGACCACATTGCGGTCGGGGAATCCGCCGGCCGGTACGACGTCCGCTATGGCGGCAATGGGGACAAGACCTTTCAGGGGTTCGCCGACCATCCCCGGATCGCTGAGCCGATCACCTCCGGGCCCGACGTCGGCAAGACGAGCTCGGCGGCCGGCCGCTATCAGTTCATCGGCTCGACCTGGGACCAGCAGGCGAAGAAGCTGGGCCTCAAGGACTTCTCGCCGGCGAACCAGGACACCGCGGCGTGGGACCTGGCGCAGACCGAATACAAGTCCAAGACCGGTAAGGACCTGCTGACGGTCCTGAAATCCGGCGACCAGGCCGCGATCTCCGATGTGCCGCGCCAACTGTCCGGCCAGTGGTCATCGCTGCCGGGCGGGCGTCAACCAGCTGGCGGCGGGCGCGCGCTTGCGCCGGCGGCGAACGGCGGGCCCGGCTTCACGGCCGAGGACCTGCAGCGCAACCCGTTCCTCGGCTCGGCCTATGTCCGGACGCTGGCGGCCGACGAGAGCCTGCGCGTGCAGGCCGCGACGCAGGCCGCGGCTGGCGTTGGGAAGTCGATCGACCTCGGCCTCTTGCCGCGCCCGGAGGACGTCGCGCTGGTGAACCAGACCGCAGCGCAATATCCGGAGAAGTTCGGGCCAGTCGCTGAGAAGATGAACGGCCAAATTCTCGGCGGCGCGCTGGCGCAGATGGAGAAGCCGCAGCGGGATGCCGTGATCGCGCAGTACCGCGAGGCGACGAACGGGCAGGACCAGCACCACATGAACGTGGCCGCGGCCGCGCTCGACCAGTACCAGAAGGCCGAAAAGAACCTCGCGGACCATCCCTACCAGGAAGCCGCCACAAGGGGCTGGATCGCGCCGGTGTCGCCGATCGACCCGGGGCGGCCCGACAGCATCGCCGGGGCGCTGGGCGAGCGCGTGGCGGCCTCCCAGCGCATCGCCAGCATGAACCACACCCCCGCGCCGCCGGTCATCGGCAAGGACGAGCTGCCGCAGATGCAGGCCGCCCTTGAGGGGCCGGCCGGTGCCAACGTGCTGGGACAGATCGCGACTGTGCTGAAGCCGGAGGAGATGAACACCCTGCTGGGCGAGAAGGGCTTTGCCAACGCCGTGACCAGCATGATGTCGAGCAAGGACCCGGTGAAGATGTCCACGGCGATGTCGGTGGTCGATCGGATCTGGCGGGACAACCCGGCCCAGGCCGAGGAGACGCTTGGCAAGCCCGCGGTCACCAAGTTGCAGGCATGGCAGGGCCTGCGCGGTTCCTTCAACGCGGCGGAGCTCGCCGAGCGGCTCAACGCGGCCGACGACCCGGCAACGGTCAAATCGCGCGAGGTTGCCAAGGAAGCCGCCGTGAACGAGGTCAAGAGCCTGACCCCGTCCGACATGGCCTACAAGCTCGGGACCGGCTGGTACGGCATCGGCCGGCTGACCGGATCGACGCCGGCGGCGCCCTTCGACAGCATCAAGGGCGGCGAGATGGTGGCCGACTTCAACGCCACCTATACCGCCCTTCGGACCTATGGCGTGGACCCCGACAAGGCCTCCGATCTCGCGGTGCAGCGCCTGCAATCCACATGGGGCGTGTCGCAGACGGCGGGCAATCAGGTCATGAAAAACCCGCCGGAGCGGTCTTATCCACAGGTCGACGGCTCTCACGACTGGATGGCGAAGGACTTGTCCGCATGGGTGGCGAAGCGCGCCGGCGAACAGTTCAGCGCCGGGCCGCGGTCGCTGGAAGTCGGATTTGCTGGCGTGTCGCAGGATCGGAACTGGGACATCGCCGGCATGATCACCGACGGGCAGACTCAGGCTGAGATCGCCCAGGGCAAGCCGCCGTCCTATCAGGTCGCGATCAAGCGCAAGGACGGCACGCTGGACATTCTCCCGGGCCGCATTGGCTTCGATCCGGCTGACCACATCGACAAGTACGGCGCAAAGCTTCTTGAGCGGCAGCGCGCCGTGGATGTTGGCCGGTCCGGCGCTCAACAGATGAGGGAGCTGGCGAACACCGCGCCGAGGATTGAACAGCCATGAGCGCGATCGACGTTGCCCCGGATGCCAGTTTCGGCCTGCGCACGGAGCAGGGCGGCCCGCCGGCGCGCCCGGACGAGGTCACCGACGGTGGCGAGGCGGTCTGGGGCGCGGCCTTCCGACAGACGAACAGCGTCGTTTCCGCGCTGCAATACATGCGCAATTCCGGGTCCTATGCGCCGGTGCCGGGCTACAACCCGGTGACAGAGATCAAGGGCTGGGGTGACCCGCGCTATTTCCTCGACCACGGCCATTCGTTCGTCGGTTCGCAGTCACCGGCTGAGACGCAGGCGATCAAGAGCCAGATCGACCAGGAGGAGACCGACCGGAGGACGCTGGCCGCCGGCGGCAAGATCGGCTTCATCGCGCAGATGGGCGCCGGGCTCCTGGATCCGACGCTGCTGCTGCCGGGCGGAGTGGCCGTGGACGCCACGCGCGGCGGCCTATCTTTCACCAAGGCGGCGGTGAACCTCGGCAAGGCCGGTCTGATGCAGACGGTGGCGCAGGAGGCGCTACTGCACGCATCGCAGGACACCCGATCCTATGAGGAGTCGGCGATCAACGTGGCGACCGGCACGATGCTGACCGCGCTGCTCGGCGGGGCGGCGGCGTCATATCTCGGACGGGCGGAGCGCGCGGCAATCGAGACCAAGCTGTACGCCGACCGCGCCGAGATGAACACGCACGCCGGAAACCCGCAGACCGGGGAAATGGCGCCGACCATGGCCGCCCCGGAGCCGGGCAATGAGAACTTGCCAGCCGGAACCGGCCAGGCCGTGGCCGCCGGCGCCGCGGCATCCGACACGCGCCAGCTGGAGCTCGTACCGTTCGGGCTGAGCGAGGTGCCCGGCGTCCGGACCGTGGTGGAAAAGACCTCGCCGATGCAGCGACTGTTTGGCTCCGCCAGCCCGACGGCGAGACGCACCGCGGCGGATGCCGCCGAGACGTCGTTGCTCATGAGGGAGAACCTGGAGGGCGGCGTCACCACGGCGGGCCCGGCCGTCGACCGCGAGGCCCGGCTGCACATCAACCAGGGGCAGGTCGCCGTCGGCGACGAGCTGTCGAAGCTCTATTCGGACTATCGGTTCGGCGACCTGGTCGCCGCGCCGCGGGCGCAGGGGTTCGTCCGCGACATGCTGGGGCAGAACCCGGAAGGGAAAATGTCCTACGACCAGTTCAAGGAGGCGGTGACGGAGGCGGCGCGCAACGGCGACAAGTCCGACAATCCGCAGGTTCAGATGGCCGCGCAGTTCATCCGGAACAAGGTGTTCGAGCCGTGGAAGAAGCGGGCCATCGACATCGGTCTGCTCGGCGAGGACGTGGACGTCAAGACCGCCGACAGCTACGTGCAGCGGCTCTACAACAAGCAGGCGATCGCGGCGAAGCGGCCGGAGTTTGTCGACCGCGTGACCGACTGGCTGGCGGCTGACCAGCAGGCCAAGGCCGAGGCGCAGACGAAAATCGGTCTCTACCACGGCGCGATGACGTCGCACGACGCGACAATCGAGAAGCTGCAGGGCCGGATCGCCAAGCTAGAGGCCGACGCCGATGTCATCGCGGCGCGGCAGGAAGAGACCACCCGGCTCAACAAGGCGGCGAACCAGCGCGCGCGCAAGCTGCGGGAGGGCGCCGACCAGGACACGTTGCCGCTTCAGAACGCGCGCGGCGGGGCCGTATTCGAGACGCTGGCGCGCAATCGCGGCAACCTGCTAGCCGACCGCGCCTCGGCTAAACTATCGGAGATCGAGGGGCTCGAGCAAAAGCTGGCAGCCGAGACGGCGAGCCGCGACAGCATGCGGGCGAAGATCGAGGAGCAGATCGCGCAGTGGGAAGGTAAGTCGACGACGGAGGCCAAGGCGGCGCTGAAGGCGCGCGGGGACGCTGAGAAGGCCAGGCAGGCCAAGATCGACGCCGGCGAGTCCAAGAGCAAGGGCGAGCGGCTGTCGTCCGCCGACACGGCCGTGGATCGGGCCGTGGCGCGCATCCTCGAATCCGACCGCACGCTCTCCCGCGATGAGCTCCGCAGCCGCGCGCACGAGATCACCGACCGGATCATCGGCTCGCCCGACGGCCGACTGCCCTATGACCTCGGCATGGAGCACGGGAACGGCCACGGCGGCAGCGGCGAACCGCCCCGCGGCGCGCTGGCAGCCCGCGAATTCAACATCCCGGACGCCACGATCGCCGATTTCCTCGAGAACGACATCGAGCACATCGTCGGCGCGCACCTGCGAACGATGGTTCCTGACGTGCTGCTGACGGAGAAGTTCGGCGACGTCCGGATGACCGAGGCGTTCCGAAAGATCAACGATGAATATGCCGCCCTGACCGATGCCGCCAAATCCGAGAAGGAGCGGACCCGGCTGGAGAAGGAACGGCAGGGCGTGATCGACGACCTCGCCGCAGTGCGCGATCGCATCCGCGGCACCTATGGCATCTCGCCCGAACAGCCCCTGCGGAACGCCGCGCGCGCCGCCGCGGTGCTGAAAAACTACAATGTCCTGACCTCGATGGGCTCGGCCGCGCTTTCGTCGCTGCCTGACATGGCCGGCGTCGTGATGCGGCACGGCATGGTGAACACGTTCAACGATGCCTGGGCGCCGTTCTTCAAGATGCTGACCCAGCAGTCGGACGTCTGGAAGGAAGCGGGGCGCCAGTATCGCGCCATGGGCATCGCCGTGGAGTCGACGCTGGCCGCGCGCCACCACGCTTTGATGGACACGTTGGACACCTATCACCCGCAATCGCGTGTCGAGCGAACCATGCAATGGGCGACCGGCAAGTTCCAGTTCGTCAACATGCTGGCGCCGTGGACGGACTTCGCAAAGGTCAATGCTTCGCTGGTGGCCGGGTCGGAGATCCTGCGCGCGACCAAAGCCGCAGCGGAAGGCACCGCCAGCGCCCGCCAGCTGCGAACGCTGGGTGAGAGTGGGATCGAGCCGCACATGGCCGCCAGGATCGACCAGGCCTTCCAGGCGGGCGGAGAAGTCCGGGACGGGGTGCATCTGCCGAACACCGCCGAGTGGGCCGACGCCGAGGCGCGCCGGGTGTTCGAGGGCGCGGTCGCACGCGACGTCGACATCTCCGTCATCACACCCGGACAGGAAAAGCCGCTCTGGATGTCCCATCCGATCCTGTCGGTGATCGGCCAGTTCAAGAGCTTCACCGCGGCCGCGACCGAGCGCATCCTGATCTCGAACCTCCAGCGCCGCGACGCGCAGGTGCTCCAGGGCCTGATGTTCTCCATGGGGCTCGGGATGCTCTCCTACAAGCTTGGCAGCCTGACCGGGGGCACCCCGACCAGCGACAAGCCGCAGGACTGGATCAAGGAGGCCATCAGCAAGGGCGGCGTCCTCGGATGGTTCGAGGAGGGCAATGCCCTGGCCTCCAAGGTCACGCGCGGCGGCGTTGACGTCTACCGCCTGATCGGCGCCGACAAGCCCCTGTCCCGCTTCGCCTCACGGTCGGCGATGGATCAGATCCTGGGTCCCACGGCCGGCAAGATCGGCGGCATCCTTTCCGTCGGCTCCGCGATCTCGAAACCGTCGGAGTGGAGCGAAGCGGATTCCAAGGCGCTGCGGCGGCTCGTGGCAGGCCAGAACACGTTCTACCTGCGCGGTCTGTTCAATCAGGTCGAGGAGGCCGGAAACAATGCATTCGGCATCGAGATGAAGGCCAAGCCCGAAAACCGCTGAGTGCGTTGCGGCGAGGCCACAGTCGGAGATGGTAGGGCACCAAACGGAGCCCGCCATGGTAGACTTCACCGCACTGACCGCTATCGGCTTGAAGCGTTGGCAGAATGCCAAACTGACGCGTCGCTCCGAGAGTGACGGTGTCGCAAAGCGCTTGGTCGCGGCCAAGGCCCGCTACCAGGTCGTAGAGCAGGCCACAGGCGTCCCGTGGTTCGTGATTGCGGTCATCCATGAGCGGGAGTCATCCCAGAATTGGAAGGGCTCCCTGGCCCAAGGAGACCCGTGGGATCGGGTCTCGGTGAATGTCCCAGCGGGGCGAGGACCGTTCGCCTCGTGGGAGGCTGCCGCGATCGATGCGCTGGTCAATTGCCATCCCTACCTTGCCAAGCGCAAGGATTGGTCTCTGGCGGGCATCCTGATCGGGCTCGAACTCTATAACGGCCTTGGCTACGCGACGAAGGGCGTTCCTTCGCCCTACCTTTGGTCTGGAACCGATCAGTACAAGGCCGGCAAGTACGTCGCAGACGGCAAGTATGACCCGAGCAAGGTCGACGCGCAGCTCGGTTGCTGCGCGCTCCTGAAGTCGATGATGATGCTCGATCCGTCGATTTCATTCAGCAGCACGCTTGCGCCTCCGGCTCCGGTTGTTCCTGCCAAGCCTGCTCAAACGCCCGACACATCATCGTCCGGCTTGGGCGCGCTCATCGCTGCCATTCTCTCAATCTTTTCGGGGAAATCCAAATGATCTGGGGCATTCTTACCGCCATCGTCGTTCTCGTTCTCGTTTATGCTCTCGCTTTGCGTCCGTGGCTGAAAAAGCAGCCGTGGGCTCAGGGCTTCTTTGCCAGCGTCGATAGCCTCGAGCTGGCGCTGTTCAAGAAGAGCGAAACAATTCTGGTTGGCCGTCTTCTCTGGATAGGCGGCTTGCTCGTCACGTTTTACGATGGCCTCGCCGTCTTCGTTCACAGCCTCGACATCACGCCCTTGACGACGCGGATTTTTGACTGGCTTCAGATCCCGCCCGACATGCGCAACCTCTCAGCGACCGCGTTCATCGGCGTTGTCGGCCTGCTCATCAACCGGCTGCGCAAGACCACCACCAAACCCCTGGAGCTTGTGGCAGTTCCTGCGGCGGCTGTCACGCCAGAGGTCGCCCAGACCATGGCAGCGGCCGAAGAGGCCAAGCAGGAAGCGGTGCAGGCGGTCGCAGAGGCGAAGGCCTGATGTTCGCCTTTGCATCACTCATCTTTCAATTCCTTGGCGGTCCCGTCGCCAAGGCGATGGTGGCGGCCTATCAGGCGCACTTGACGGCTACGACAACTGACAAGCAGACGGCGGCCACTCTTGCAGGTCAAGACATTGCCGCGGGGGTGGCTGAAACTCAGGCGATTACCCAACTAAAAATCGCGCAGATCGGGCACCCGTTCGAGCCCGAGAAACTCGCGATGTACATAACGCTCATCTACTACGCGAAGTGCATCCTCTGGGACAAGGTTTTAGGCTGGGGCTCGACCGATGTTGTCGCCGGTCCCATCGCGGTGTGGGCTAGCCTGATCATGTCGTTCTATTTTGCCAAGCGAGGCGCGGAGAACGTGACGACAATCATAGGGGCTTTGAGAAAGTAGGCGGCCCGGCCTGTCCGCGAGCACGGCAGGCCGAGCCTAACCCATGCGAGGCGCGAACCTCGACACAGGCTGGGGCTACCCTAGCGGACGGCGGTCTCTAGGAGATTAACGACGAAATGACTTTCGATCCAACCATCAACGCCGGCAACCTGATCACCATAGTTCTAGGTGTAGTCATCTGGACAGTTACCCTTGCCGTCGCGTGGACCAAATTTGGCGGGCGTATGGACATGCTCGAATTTAGGGTGGGTCTGGTAGAGGATGCCTTAGGAAAAATTGCAGCAGTCCTCGATAAGTTTTCCGCCAACGAGCGGGAGGTTGCTCTTCTAAAACAAGAGGTGTCCGCTCTCCAGGTGGATTACTCAACGTTGCACGCGACCGTTGAAGGCTTGCGGAAGGGGGAGGGGTTCATCCAGAATCCTCGTCGCTCCAACATCGACGGCGAATACAAGCGCTAATGCCCTCCTAAGGGGTGCGTTGCGGCAGGTAGCCGCCCCGGCAGGATGTCCCCGAACTCAAGGGGATCTGCCAATGAAGCGCCTTCTACTTGCCTCTGCCATCCTGCTGCTGCCGGCGCAGGCTTTCGCATCCTCCTGCAACGTCTCGGAGTTTCCGCTGCTCGCCGAGGCGGGCGTGCAGGTTGCGCAAGCGCCGCCGCTCGTCGACCAGGCGCCGGTGACCACCTCGGGAACGTCCGCGCAGTCCTCAGCCTTTAGTGGTGACACGAAGATGGCCCGCTTCTGGTGCGACACGCAGTCCGCGGTGGCGGTCGGCGCCAATCCCACGGCCACCACGAACAACATGCCGCTGTCCGCCGGCGTCCCCGAATACTTCCGCGTGCAGCCAGGCCAGAAGGCCGCTTTCATCCTGAGGCCGTGAGATGTCGTTCGGCGGTCAAGGCGCAGGCTTCGGCCATCAGGGTGTCGTTCCCCTTGGGGGAGCGGCAGCCCAGCCCATAGTTCTCCCGATCACCGCGAACCTCGGCGCCTTCTATTCGGTCGTCCGGCTCTCCACGTGGACTGGCTCCTGTCTCCGCGTCCGCCGCGCCTCCGACAACACAGAGCAGGACATCGGCTTCCGAGGCAATGCTGTGGACAAGGCAGCGGCCGACGCTTTTGCCGCCGGCTCGCTCCTGTTCATCACGAAATGGTATGACCAGAGCGGCAACGGGTTGGATCTGGTCCAAGCGACACAAGCGAACCAGCCTTCGTTCGGCCAGCCTGGCGAGTGGCGCGGCATTCGCGGCATCAGCATCGATGGCGTCTCGACCAGCACGACGGTGCAGAAGTGGCTTCAGAACGCCACGCTGACGGCGAACCGCAACGCCCTGACCGTCTATCAATTCCTCACGCCATCGTCCTATGGCAACGACGTCCAGTATTCCTTCACAGACAGCGGCTTCACGACCGAATACGCCAAGGCCTATACGAACGCGGCGCCCTTCGGCGTGAACTACGGCTCGGCGGTGAACACCTTGATGATCGGCCGGACCAACCCCGGCGTGATCAGCGTCTCGGTTTCGGGCTCAACCGGAATCATTGCACGCCACCACGGGGCCGAGTTCACCAACGCCACGAACGCGGCCTCACAGGCCCTTGGCGGTCTCCAGATCGGCAAGTCTCTCGCCGGCTCGACCTTCAACGGCGATCACAACCTCTGGGCCTTTGCGTTCTATAACGCGACGCACACTTCCGCGAACATGCAGGCGATCGAGGCCGTCCTAAACGCCTCGTTCCAGCCGCCGAGCGGCTTCACGAAGCGCCTGATCTATGGCGGATCGAGCCTGATCACTGGGGCGTTTACGACCCTGCTTCAGAACCCGGCTTACTTTGGCGGGTTCACCTACAGCTCGGACTGGGAGTTGTTCCAGACGGCCGTTCATGGTCGCACGCTGGTGCAGGAGTTCGGCCTCCGTGGCGATTTCGATACCCTGAAGGACGCCACCAAGTCCAAGGTGGTGATGGTCATCGACGCGCCGTCGAATGACATCGCTGTTGCAACATATGCCGATCAAGCCACGGCCATCGCCGCGGGACAGACCCTCTACACTGGAACGACGGTGCCGTTTCAGAACAATCTCAAGACCAATACCATCATCCCGATCGTGCCTACCTGCATTGCTCGCACCGGCTTCCAGTCCGGGACTGGCAACTTCAGGGAAGACGCGCGGCTTGCCTACAATGCCGCGGTGATTGCCGGCGGTGTCACGAACAGCCATGCGGTCTCGGATCGAGCTGCGGACGCTCGGCTCTCAAACCCGGCAGACACCACGTATTTTGCTGCTGACGGCACGCATCTCACCAACCTGGGCACCAGCATTCTTGCCGCGATCGATCAGGCTAAGATTCTGGCGGCTTAGCCTTCCTCGCGAACTCCTGCGCCTGCTTCTTGGCGGTCTCCTGGTCGACCTGCTCGGGGCGTAGACGGCGAGAGGGGATATCGTCCCAATAGAAATAGGTGCTTCCTGAGGGCGTCCGGACCTCAAAGCTGCCGGTGTCGGGCACGATCGAATGGCGGATGATGCGGACAGTCATTCGTTTCCTCAGGGAGTGAGCGGGGCTGGCCCTTCAATGTGGACCAAGCATCCAGATCGCCCAACGAGCGTGTGGGCATGATCGCGGGCGCTTTGTTCGTCCGCAAATCGTTCCCGCGAAACCTCTTCGCCGCCCCAGGTCCGAACTACCGACCAGCACAGACCGTCCGGCCTATTTGACGGGTCAACCTTCGTAAACATGCTTTTCACCCATGGCTTATCTCAGGGGGGCGTCGAGGTGGCGTGAACATTGCCTCCATCTCTCTGAAAAGCCACTCTCGGCCGCGTTCTCGTTCGCCGTCGATAAGGCGGTCAATTGTCTCTACGGGCCAGTTCTCGGGGCAGTTAGGCATCAGCCCCATCATCCGGGCCATTCGCTCGCGTTCTTCGTTCTTGGTCACCTTGTCACCCATGGCTTATGTTCGCCGTTCCCAGCCGTGCGAGGCCCATAGTTGGTGACAAGCCATGTTTCGGCTGTCCACCATTGCCCAGCTCAGTAACGTTCGCCAGCCGTAAATTTTGAAGTATCGTTTCATTGCGCGTTCTCATTCTGCTCATGTGCGGCGGGCTATTTGCCGCCGATTGTACCGAATTCGGCGGCACTCGTCGGAGCACGTCTTCCTTGCCGAGGGGCTGTAGAACTCATCGCCGCACTGCTTGCATTTGCGGATGCGAGGCAGCGCAGTCTCAAGGTGGAAGATGCTGCCTGTATTGCTCGCTGCGATGATTCCGTACTTGGTCAACAGATGATCAAGCCGGATCAGTTCGTCACGCATCGCCATTTCGCACACCATTCGACTGAGTCGCCCTGCGGGCGCTCAGGTCCCGGTCGGCTGCATCCAGTTCATGCCAGGCGCGATTGGCGGCATACATCGTGGGCAGGTCGCCGACCGACCTCGCGTAGGTCGAGAGTTGGCTAAGGCTGATCTTGGCCTTTGTGAGTTGGTCGTCCAGGTCGCCGGTTTGCATGGTTCTCATCTCTTTCAGGTACGGGGGGCTGGCGGGCACGGCATCCAGAACTTGGGCTTGATGAACGGCCCCTCCCAAGTCCCGCCGGTCAAACAAAACGCTTGGTCGATCTCGTCCCAATTGGCCGTATGCCATCCCTCCGTGAAGAAGGAGACGAGCTTCGTATTCTTGGGTTTGCCCCAAACCAAAATCTTTTGCCCCTTTGGCGCTGTCTTTCCCGGTCTCGGCTTGCTCATCTTCGGTTCCTTGTCAGGTGCTAGGGGCTAGTTCGCGGGCGATCACGAGAGCACATTCGATCATCCCGAGTGTCCCAAGATACTGTTTGTTCTTGAGGACGGCCTGAGCAATCAACCTGTCCATCTCCGTGACCTTTGACGCGAGGTTTTGGGTGGATAGGTCGTACACCTCGCCCTCACGCTCGTAAGCTTCATTGCTCATTGCCGGTTCCTTCCAATGTGAGCGGGCCTAAAAGTCGCCACCCATCGGGCAGCCGCCGCGCATAACGGGAGCGGCGCACTGGCCGCCGTTTTCGAACATCTGCTTGCATGACGGGCACTCGGTGAGGAGACCACACGGCTTCGTCTCGACCTCCACCACGCACTCGCCGTTGCACGCCGGACACGGCCCGTTGTCGATCTCATCGGGGCCGCCGTTGCTCGTGTAGATGCGCCCCTCGGTTTGGCAGACCTCGCAATTGATAAAGCGAATGCCGCAGTGCTCAAGAACGCGCCGTGCCTGCGAGGTGCAATCCAAGATGTCTTGTGCCGTGAACCCGGCCAACTGCATTAGACGCGTAGTCGCGGCCATTTGGGATTGGAGCGCTCCGCATAGCTCTGCCTCGCGCGTTGCTGGACAAGCCTGTTCTAAGCAGGGATAGAGCAAAGGAAGACGTTGGCCGCAGCTATTGCACTTGCTCATTGGTGAACCTTTTTCACAGTCAGCGAACGTTTTTCAGGCGGATGCACTTCCTATAGGTACGACGCGCTGCCGGTTATCTCGACAAGTTGGCCGTCAGTGAACTTGGCGTCGTACTCGTGCCACTCGCCGTCCTCCAGGCCGTAGAAATTCAGGATGCCGTGGAAGTTGGTGTCGATCTCGCCATAGGCTGTGCCGGGCGGGTCGATGTCGTATTTCGGCCGCCGGCGGATCAGACGGCCATCGGCGCGAATGGTGTAGGTCTCCAGATATGGATCTTCGAAGTCCTTGGTCTGGAGTTCACCCTTCCAGCCATCCGGCAGCGGCAACTCGCACTTCACGTAGTCGAACATTCCCATCTGCTTTCCCCTTCAGGACTGTGGACACATTCCAGATGCGGGTGTCAGGCGGCAGTTTCTTTGGCGCGCCTGGCCCGAACGCCGACTTCAGTTGCGATCTCCACAAGCAGGTATTGCGCGGCCGCATATAGCGACCAGCCGCAGTTGATCTGCGTGCAGGCGCAGCAGGCGTCCCGCAGTTCCATAAGCTCATCATCGGTCGACTCCCTGATGAACAGGGCCATATTCTCGAAGTGCTCGGAATGGGGAGTCAGGACCCGTCTCTGATCCTTGGTCAGCCATCGCTTCTCAGTCATCGTCTCATCTCCGGTTTAGTGCGGTGTTTCAGTTGCGCGACGGTGAGCCGCCCACGAGGTAGCCGACGTAGAATGCGGCGATGATCGATGCGGCCCAGAACAGCTCCATCATCCCCCCACCTCGCTCTTGGCCTCGACGGGAGGGGCGGGGAGGGGGAGCCATTCGGTCGGCTCGAACATCCAGCGGTTGCCGTTGGGATATTCGAGAAACACCCAATGATAACCATGGGCCCAGCACACATAGGCGACGCCCTCTGGCGAATAGCCGATGATCGGGGTGCCGTCCTTGGGCGCGGTCGCTATCGGCTGCCGCACCTGCATTGCCTGGATGGCGGCGCGGGCAAAGCTCTCGATGAGTTGCCAAGCTCCTGTTGCGTGGTCAATTCCATCCGGCTCCTTCCGCTGGGTCCGCTCAGGGAATTGCTTTTCCCGCATCCGCCAGATGGCTAGCGCCACCCGCTCCACCAGCTCGCTCACAGCGTCACCTCCCGGTTGGCGGCCACCCGGTAGCGGGGCTTGGGAGGGTCCACGATGGCGGTCTGCCGGGCGAGGTTGGCCGGCGGCGCCCCGTCCTTGTGGTGCCGCATCAGTAGCTCAATCGCCATCCGCTTGGTCGCGTCTTTGACGCGGCGGGATCGGCAGTCGAGTTCGTAGAACAGCCCGCGAACATTGTGCGTCAGTTTTGCACCACTTTGTGTGCATGTTCGCTCATCGTTCATGCATTCGCTTGCACCCTGTCGTGAATCTGTCATGTGTTAGTCCCTTGAAAGTAAGGAGAATTTCGTTGCTTGGTTGGTTTCGCGCTTTCCTTCCCAAGGAAGAACGGTTCTTCGACCTGTTCGACCGCCATGCACAGACCGTGATCCAGGGCTCGATCGCGCTCCAGGGCATGCTCAACGGGGGCGAGGAGACGCCGGTCTACTGCCAGCGCGTCAACCAGTTCGAGAACGACGCCGACAACATCACCCGTGAGGTGCTGACGGCTGTGCGCCGCACCTTCATCACCCCCTTCGACCGTGGCGACATCAAAAATCTCATCACCTCGATGGACGACGCCATCGACCAGATGCAGCAGACGGCCAAGGCCGTGATGCTATTCGAGGTCCGCACCTTCGAGCCGCCGATGCGGGAGATTGGCGGGCTGCTGATCGAATGCGCCAATCTCGTGGGACGCGCGTTGCCGCTGATGCAGTCGATCGGCCCGAACGTCGCGATGCTGACCGCGATCACGGAAGAGCTGGGCAAGCTGGAGGGCCGGGTCGACGATCTCCATGACATCGGGCTGAAGGAGCTGTTTCTCAAGCACCGCGATGGCAGCGCGATGGATTTCATCGTCGGCGTCGAGATCTATGACCATCTCGAAAAGGTGGCCGACCGTTTCGACGACGTCGCGAACGAGATCAACAGCATCGTCATCGAGCAGGTTTAGGGCAGGGGTCGCGCCGTGGATGCTGCGCTCGGACTTCCTGTCCTCGTCGGCTTGATCGCCGTCGCGCTGCTGTTCGATTTCCTGAACGGCCTGCACGACGCCGCCAATTCGATCGCGACCATCGTGTCCACCCGCGTGCTGCGGCCGCAATTCGCGGTGTTGTGGGCCGCATTCTTCAATTTCATCGCCTTCATGGTGTTCGGGCTGCATGTTGCCCAGACCATCGGCACCGGCATCATCGATCCCGCGGTGGTCGATGCCCAGGTGATCTTCGCGGCCCTGGTCGGTGCGATCGTCTGGAACCTCGTGACCTGGGGGCTCGGCATCCCGTCCTCCTCCTCGCATGCGCTGATCGGCGGCCTCGTCGGCGGCGGCATGGCCAAGGCTGGGATCTCGGCGGCGGTGTGGAGTGGTCTGTCCAAGGCGGTGCTTGCGATCGTGCTGTCGCCGCTGGTGGGTTTCCTGCTCGCGATGATGCTGGTCGCGATCGTGTCCTGGCTCTCGGTGCGCTCGACGCCGTTCGCGGTCGATCGCGCTTTCCGTATCCTGCAATTCGCTTCCGCCTCGCTCTATTCGCTCGGTCATGGCGGCAATGACGCCCAGAAGACCATGGGCATCATCGCCGTGCTGCTGTATTCGCAGGGGCATCTCGGCGGCGAATTCTCGGTGCCGTTCTGGGTGGTGCTGTCCTGCCAGGCTGCGATGGCGCTGGGCACGCTGATGGGCGGCTGGCGCATCGTCCGCACCATGGGCCTGCGCATCACCAAGCTGACGCCGATGCAGGGCTTTTGCGCCGAGACCGGCGGCGCCGCGACGCTGTTCATGGCGACCTTCCTCGGCGTTCCCGTCTCGACCACCCACACCATTACCGGCGCGATCGTGGGCGTCGGTGCGGCCCGCCGCGTCTCGGCGGTGCGTTGGAACGTCGCGAGCTCGATCGTCTATGCCTGGGTGATCACGATCCCGGCCTCGGCCATTGTCGCGGCGCTGACCTGGTGGGCGGTCCAGATTTTCGTCAGGTGACGAATTTCAGCCCAGCAATGCCGGCGACGATCAGCCCGATGCTGGCGAGGCGGAACGCCGTGGCCGGCTCGCCGAACAGAATGATGCCAAGCGTGGCGGTACCGACCGCGCCGATGCCGGTCCAGACCGCATAGGCGGTTCCGACGGGCAGCGATTTGAGGGCGATTCCAAGCAGGATGACGCTGCCGGCCATCGCCGCGAGCGTGATGACGGACGGAACAAGCTTGGTAAAACCCTCGGTGTATTTCAGGCCGATCGCCCAGGTGATCTCGAGAAGACCGGCGACGAACAGGATGCTCCAGGCCATGACGACCCTCCATTCAAGGCAGGGTCGTCCCCGCGGCGGATATGCTGATGAGGGGGGAGGCCGTCCTCCCCGGGAACGGATATGGGGCTGGCCGAAGGGCTCCGCAATCACCACATGAGGCTTGATCAGGCCCATTTTCCCTGCCAAACGCTCCCGCCATGTCCGACATCGCCATATCAGCCGACTCGCCGGCCCGTTCCCCGCTTGCCACCGAAGTGGCGCGGCGGCGCACCTTCGCGATCATCTCCCACCCGGACGCGGGCAAGACCACGCTGACCGAGAAGCTGCTGTTGTTCGGCGGCGCCATCAATCTCGCCGGCCAGGTCAAGGCCAAGGGCGAGCGGCGCAACACGCGTTCGGACTGGATGAAGATCGAACGCGAGCGCGGCATCTCGGTCGTGACCTCGGTCATGACCTTCGAGTTCGAGGGTCTCGTGTTCAATCTGCTGGACACGCCGGGCCATGAGGACTTTTCGGAGGACACCTACCGTACGCTCACGGCGGTCGACTCCGCTGTCATGGTGATCGACGCCGCCAAGGGCATCGAGGCGCGCACCCGAAAGCTGTTCGAGGTGTGTCGTCTTCGGGATATCCCGATCATCACCTTCATCAACAAGATGGACCGCGAGAGCCGCGACGTGTTCGAGCTGCTCGACGAGATCGAGAAGACGCTGGCGCTCGACACCACGCCGATGACCTGGCCGGTCGGCCGCGGCCGCGATTTCCTCGGCACCTATGATGTTGTCAACGGTGGCGTTCGCCTGCTCGAAGGCGGCGGCGCCAAGACCGGCGCGGCGCAGCAGATCGAGATCGCCGAGCTCGGCAAGCTCAACGCCAACCTCGATGTCGGCGCGGTCAAGGACGAGCTCGAACTCGTCACCGAGGCCTCAAAACCGTTCGAACTCGCCGCGTTTCGCGAGGGCCATCTGACGCCGGTCTATTTTGGCAGCGCGCTGCGCAATTTCGGCGTCGGCGACCTTCTCGAAGGCCTCGGCAAGTTTGCGCCGGAGCCGCGCGCGCAGGAGAGCGACCAGCGCAAGATCGAGGCCACTGATCCGCGCATGAGCGCCTTCGTGTTCAAGATCCAGGCGAACATGGATCCGAACCACCGCGACCGCATCGCCTTCGCGCGCCTGTGCTCCGGCAAGCTCAGCCGCGGCATGAAGGCCAAGCTGGTACGCACCGGCAAGAGCATGCCGCTGTCGAGCCCGCAATTCTTCTTCGCACAGGACCGTTCGGTCGCGGACGAAGCCTTCGCCGGCGACGTCGTCGGTATTCCCAATCATGGCACGCTGCGCATCGGCGATACCCTGACCGAGGGCGAGGATTTCACCTTCGTCGGCGTGCCTAGCTTCGCGCCGGAAATCGTCCGCCGCGTGCGTCTCACCGACGCGATGAAGGCGAAGAAGCTGAAGGAAGCGCTTCAGCAGATGTCCGAAGAGGGCGTGGTGCAGGTGTTCCGCCCGCGCGACGGCGCACCGGCGCTGGTCGGCGTGGTCGGCGCGCTGCAGCTTGACGTGCTGAAGGCACGGCTCGACGCGGAATATTCGTTGCCGGTCGAGTTCGAGGTCAGCGAGTTCCAGCTCGCGCGCTGGGTCTCATCCGAAGATCGCAAGAAGCTCGACACTTTCATCGCCGCTAACACCTCGAGCATCGCCGACGATGTCGACGGCGATCCCGTGTATCTGGCGAGAAACGAGTTCTATCTCGGCTACGCCAGGGAACGCGCCGAGGGGATCGAGTTCACGAACGTCAAGGACGTCAAGAAGAAGGGGTAGGGGCCACACTCCGCTGTCATTCCCCGCGAAGGCGGGGAATCCAGTACGCCGCAGCCTTTCGATTCCATCACCGCCGTCTCGGAGTACTGGGTCGCCCGGTCGAGCCGGGCGACGACACCGGAGCCAAACGCAAGCATGTGAACGGCCGCGGGCTTGACGCGTTCGTTGTCGATGCCACGTTGGTTCGTGTAGCATTGTGAGCTCGCATCATGTGGCGCGGCATCCTGGTTTTCCTCCTGCTGGCGATATCGACGGTTGCCGCCGATGCGCAGCGTCGCCAGATCAATCCGATCCCGTTTTCGCATGAGCCGTGCAGCGTGCTCGACGGCCGGCCCTGCACGCCGTACTACTGCAGCCCGCTCGAGCCCGGCCCCTGCATTCCCGAGATCGATTATCCCTATGGTCAGAACCTCCAGCTCACGATTCAGAGTGTGCCGGCGGAGGCTGATCGCGCCAAATACCGGAAGCCGGATCACGATCTCGATACGATCGGCGATCTCTTTGCCGAGCTGCGCACCTGCTGGTCGCCACCACCGGACAATGCGCGCGCGGGCATGCAGATGGCGGTGCGCTTCAGCTTCAACAAGGCGGGCGGCATGATCGGTCCGCCGCAGCTGACCTATGCGACCGCGGGCGTCCCGGCCGACACCCGAACGACCTATCTCAACGCGATCAATTCATCGCTGAAAGCCTGCCTGCCACTCAAATTCACCAGCGGCCTCGGGGGCGCGCTGGCTGGGCGTCCGATCGCGATCCGCTATGTCGATAATCGCGAGCTTGGAAAATAGCTCCATCGCCTCATCCTGAGGAGCGCGCTTGCGCGCGTCTCGAAGGATGAAGGTCGCGGCTGTTGCGACAGCCGGGCCTGCACGCCTCAGCATGAGGCGTGAGAGTTGCGACCCGCGCCCAATCGATGATACGCCATAGGCGGGGCGCTGGTTGAGGGGAGGATGTCGTGGGTCTGCTGGTCATGATCCTGGGGCTGATGCTGTTTTTTGCGGCCCATGTTTTCACAACGAAACGCGAGGCGCGCGCGCAAGCGATCGCGAGACTGGGCGAGGGGACCTACAAGATCCTCTATGCCGCGGTCTCGCTTGCGGGACTCGCGCTGATCATCTGGGGCTTTGCCCATTATCGCGCTGCCGGAATGATCCCGGTTTGGGAGCCGCCGGTCGCATTCAAGCACATTACAGTCGCGCTGATGCTGCCCGCGGTCATCCTGGTGGTGGCGTCCTACTTGCGCGGGCGCATCTATGCGACGCTGAAGCATCCGATGCTGGCGGGCATCAAATTGTGGGCGGCCGTGCATCTGCTCGCCAATGGCGATCTCGGCTCCATCATCCTGTTTGGCTCATTCCTGGGCTGGGCCGTGTATGACCGCATCTCGCTGAAGCATCGCACCGATGGCGGCGGCCCGCCTATTCCGGTGGGTGGGGTCACCAATGATCTGATCGCCGTTGCAGTCGGTGTCGTCGCTTATCTCGCGCTGGCCTTCGCGTTCCACCCGGTAGTGATCGGCGTTCCCGTCATGGGAGGCTGACGACAGCCGATCAGCGCAAGACCGTTTCGCGCAGCCATGCGCGGAACGTGACAAAGCAACAAGCCGAGGGCATTCCGATGGACTGGTCGCAATCTCAGATCCCGCCGATGCGCTTCGAGGCGCGCTTTGGCGATCGGGTGGTGCCGGCCTTCAGCGATCGGCCGGCGAGCCTGTGGGCGATGATCGCGGACGCCTGCGCCCGCAATCCGGATGGCGAAGCGCTGATCGCAGGCGATGTCCGGTTGAGCTGGCGGCAGGCGGTGGAGCAGGCCGCGCGGATCGCGGCCGGCTTTCGCAAGCTCGGCCTGCAGCGTGGCGACCGCGTCGCGATCCTGCTCGGCAATCGCATCGAATTTCCGCTGCTGCTGTTTGCCGCCGCGCATGAGGGGCTGGTGACGGTGCTGCTCGGCACGCGCCAGCAGAAGCCCGAGATCGGCTACGTCCTCGCCGATTGCGGCGCCAGGGTCCTGATCCATGAAGCAGGGCTCACCGGGCGGCTGCCCGATGCGCGTGACGTCCCCGATGTCATCCACCGCATCGCCGTCGACAGCGATCAGGCCCTGTCGCGTTTCGCCGTGCTCGCCGACAACGTCCCGGCACCGGCGCCGGTCGAGATCGGCGAGGAGGACACCGCGATGATCCTCTACACCTCGGGCACGACGGGCAAGCCGAAGGGCGCGATGCTCGCCCATTGCAACATCGTTCATTCCTCGATGGTGTTCGTCTCCTGCCTGCAATTGACGGAAGCGGACCGCTCGATCGCTGCGGTGCCGCTCGGCCACGTCACCGGCGTCGTCGCCAACATCACGACCATGATCCGCTGCGGCGGCGCGCTGATCATCATGCCGGAATTCAAGGCCGCCGATTATCTCAAGCTCGCCGCGCGCGAGCGCGTCACCTACACGGTGATGGTGCCGGCGATGTACAATCTCTGCCTGCTCCAGCCCGATTTCGACAGCTACGATCTCTCGAGCTGGCGCATCGGCGGCTTTGGCGGCGCGCCGATGCCGGTCGCGACCATCGAGAAGCTCAAGACGACGATTCCCGGCCTGAAGCTCGCGAACTGCTACGGCTCGACCGAGACGACGTCGCCCTCGACGATCATGCCGGGCGAGCTGACCGCGAGCCACATCGACAGTGTCGGCTTGCCGTGTCCCGGTGCCCGCATCGTCGCGATGGGAGCGGATGGACGCGAGCTACCGCCTGGCGAGATCGGCGAGCTCTGGATCCAGAGCGCCTCCGTCATCAAGGGCTACTGGAACAACCCGAAGGCCACCGCCGAAAGCTTCACGGGCGGATTCTGGCATTCCGGCGATCTCGGCTCGGTCGATGCGGAGGGGTTTGTCCGCGTGTTCGACCGGCAGAAGGACATGATCAATCGCGGCGGGCTGAAGATCTATTCGGCCGAGGTCGAGTCCGTGCTGGCGGGCCACCCCGCCGTGGTCGAGAGCGCGATCATTGCCAAGGCTTGCCCGGTGCTGGGTGAGCGCGTCCACGCCGTGGTGGTGACGCGCGCGCCGGTGGCCAGCGAAGCCTTGCGCGCCTGGTGCGCGGAGCGGCTGTCCGACTACAAGGTCCCCGAAACCATGGCGATCACGTCCGATCCGCTGCCGCGCAATGCCAATGGCAAGGTGCTGAAGCGGCAGCTGCGGGAGCTCCTGGGAACCTGAGCCGGGCAGGCGGCTCCGGGCTATCCCGGGTGGTTAACGCCTTGATTGGGCTCGCTTTGCCTTGCCAGCGCCATATCGTTAGGGTACCCCGCCGCCACGTGGGGGACGGGATTCCTGACGCGAACGCATTGGCGCGCGCACCCGGACGGGTATGGGATTAGCATAAGTGTCTGAATTATTTGACGAAGTCGACGAGGAAGTACGTCGCGAACAGCTCAAGAAGCTGTGGGACAAGTATTCGATCGTCTTCATCGCCCTGATGGTGCTGATCGTGGCCGCCGTCGGCGGCTGGCGCGGCTACCAGTATCTGGAGGGCAAGAAGGCCGCCGAGGCCGGCGCCGCCTTCGAGAAGGCCGCTGAGCTGTCCGACCAGGACAAGCACGCGGAGGCCGAGGCCGCCTTCACCGAGCTCGCCGCCAAGGCTCCCTCGGGCTATCGCACCCTGGCGCGGCTGCGTGCCGCGGCCGAGGCAGCGCCCCGCGATCCCAAGGCGGCCGCCAAGATGTTTGACGACATCGCCGCCGATCGCAGCATCGGTGGTGAGTGGCAGGATCTGGCGAAGATCCGCGCCGCCGGCTTGCTGGTCGACAGCGCGTCCTATGCCGACATGCAGCAGCGGCTGGAGTCCTCCGCCGCGCCCAAATCCACGTTCCGCCACAGCGCTCGCGAGTTGCTGGCGCTATCGGCCTGGCGCAACAACGACATGACCGCGGCCCGCAAATGGCTCGACGCGATTGCCGAGGACGGCGAAACGCCGCCCGGTTTGCGCTCACGCGCCGAGGCGCTCCAGGCCCTGTTGCCGCCCGTCGCCAAAAGCTGACCAAGAGCTGACCTTCGGGCTCTCTGACGTAGACGAGACACAAGATGCGCCGCACGCCCCGCTTGATCGCAGCCGCCGTCCTGATCGCCTTCACGGGCATCCTGGGCGGCTGCTCCAGCTTCGATCCAAGCGACATGCTCGACTTCCTCGACACCAAGAAGAAGCTGCCGGGCGACCGCAAGCCGGTCTTCCCGGAGGGCGTTCCGGGCCTCGAGCAGGGCGTGCCGCGGGAGATGTACAAGGGCGCAGCACAGCAGCCGCAGCCTGATCCGAACGCACCAGCCGTCGCGGCTCTGCCCGCCGAGCCGCCGCCCGAGGCCAAGCCGGCAAAGGGTGCCAAGGCGAAGAAGACCAAACAGCCTGCCAGCACCGCGGCCGCGCCCGCTGAGGCGCCGGCGGCCGAGGTCGACGGCGAGGCCCAGCCGGAGGCCGCGCCGCCCGCGGCCGCTCCGCAGCCCAAGCAGAAGATCGTGCGCAAGCGCACCACCGCCCCGCCGCCGGATCAACCCGTCCAGCAGGCGCAACCGACCCAGACCACCCAGCAGCAATCGCAGGGAGCTTTCCCGGCACCGATGCCGAGCGGCAGCTTTTCGCGCTGATCACTTCATTACATTGACAGGCGCGGCCTTCGCAGCGCACGAATGACCGATGTCCTTCACGATTGCTATTATCGGCCGGCCAAATGTCGGCAAATCGACGCTGTTCAACCGCCTGGTTGGGCAGAAGCTCGCGCTCGTCGATGACCTGCCGGGCGTCACCCGCGACCGCCGCGAGGGCGAGGCCAGGCTCGGCGATCTCGAATTCACCATCATCGATACCGCCGGCCTCGACGAGGGCGCCAAGGGCTCGCTGACCGCGCGCATGCAGGAGCAGACCGAGGCCGCGATCGCACAGGCCGACGCGCTGTTCTTCGTCATCGACGCCCGCATCGGCCTGACGCCCACCGATCGCGCCTTCGCCGATTTCGCCCGCAAGGCCGACAAGCCGGTGCTGCTGGTCGCCAACAAGAGCGAAGGCAAGCACGGCGATGCCGGCGCGATGGAGGCGTTTGCGCTCGGCCTCGGCGATCCCATTCAGGTCTCGGCCGAGCACGGCGAAGGCATGGGCGAGCTGTATGACGCGCTCCGCGAGTTGATGCCGGAGCCTGTCGACGAAGATGAAGCCGAGGACGACGAGCCGCTGACCGAGGAGGAGGCAGCGACGCGTCCGATCCGCGTCGCCATCGTCGGCCGGCCCAATGCCGGCAAGTCGACGCTGATCAATCATCTGCTCGGCGAGGAGCGCCTGCTGACGAGCCCGGAGGCCGGCACCACGCGCGATTCCATCGCGGTCGAGATCAACTGGAAGGGCCGCGATTTTCGCGTGTTCGATACCGCAGGTCTGCGCCGTCGCTCGCGCATCGAGGAAAAGCTGGAGAAGCTCTCGGTCGCCGACGCGTTGCGCGCGGTCCGCTTTGCCGAAGTCGTCGTGATGATGATGGATACGCAGAACCGCTTCGAGGAGCAGGATCTGCGCATCGCCGATCTGATCGAGCGCGAGGGCCGCGCGGTCGTGCTCGCCGTCAACAAATGGGATTTGATGGAGACCAAGGGCGGCGGTGCCATCTCGGGCCTGCGCCGGGATGCCGACCATTGGCTGCCGCAGATCAAGGGCGTTCCGATCGTCGCCGTATCAGGTCTGATGGGCGAGGGCATCGATCGGCTGATGCAGGCGATCCAGGACGCCTACGCCGTCTGGAACAGGCGCGTGCCGACCTCCGCGCTCAATCGCTGGTTCGAGCAGGCCGTGCAAGCCAATCCGCCGCCGGCGGTGTCCGGCCGACGGCTCAAGCTGAATTACATCACGCAGAACAAGGCGCGCCCGCCGAGCTTCGTGCTGTTCTGCTCGCGCGCTGACGCGGTGCCGCAGTCCTATCTGCGCTACCTGACCAATTCCATGCGCGAGACCTTTGAGCTGCCGGGCACGCCGGTGCGCATCACCCTGCGCGAGAAGGCCAATCCCTTCGCGCACAAGCGCAAGCGGCCGTCGTGAGCGACGGCGCCGGCGAGGCGATGGCGCAGGGCACGGCGCCAGTCCGGCGCGGCGCGGTCGCCTTCATCTTCGTCACCATCCTGCTCGACATGCTCGCGCTCGGCGTGATCATGCCGATCCTGCCGAAGCTGATCGAGAGCTTCGTCGACAACGACACCGCGCATGCGGCCCGCATCTTCGGCCTGTTCGGCACCGCCTGGGCGCTGATGCAGTTCGTGTTCTCGCCGGTGCTCGGCGCGTTGTCGGATCGCTTCGGACGGCGGCCGGTGGTGCTGCTGTCGAATTTCGGGCTCGCCGCCGACTATGTGCTGATGGCGCTCGCGCCGTCGCTGCTCTGGTTGTTCATCGGCCGGGTGATCTCGGGCATCACTTCGGCGAGCATTTCCACCGCCTTTGCCTATATCGCCGACATCACGCCGCCGGAGCGGCGCGCGGCGATTTTCGGCCGGATCGGTGCTGCCTTCGGGGCCGGCTTCGTCCTGGGCCCGGCGCTCGGTGGTTTGCTCGGCGATATCGATCCGCATCTGCCGTTCTGGGCGTCGGCGGCTTTGAGCTTCGCCAATGCGCTGTATGGGCTCTTCGTCCTGCCGGAATCGCTGGCGCCGGAGCGGCGCGCGCCGTTCCGCTGGACCAGCGCCAATCCGGTCGGAGCGCTGCACTTGCTGCGGTCCAACGCGGCGCTGGCCGCGTTATCCATCGTCAACTTTATCGCACAAGTCGCGCATGTCGTGCTGCCCTCGACCTTCGTGCTCTATGCGACCTATCGCTACGGCTGGGATTCCAAGACCGTGGGTCTGACGCTCGCGATGGTCGGCATCTGCGCCATGGTGGTGCAGGGGCTCGCGATCGGCCCGATCGTGCGCGTGCTCGGCGAGAAGAATACGCTGGTGCTCGGTCTGTGCTGTGGCGCGATCGGCTTCGTGATCTTCGGCGCCGCGCCGACCGGGCCGCTGTTCTGGATCGGCATTCCCGTGATGTCGCTGTGGGGCATCTCGGGGGCCGCCATGCAATCCTTGATGACGCGGCTGGTCGCGCCGGATCAGCAGGGCCAGTTGCAGGGCGCGACCGCGAGCGTGCAGAGCGTGTCGCAGCTCGTCGGGCCGTTCCTGTTCACGCTGACGTTTTCCTATTTCATCGGCGCCAGCGCGCCGTGGCATCTGCCCGGCGCGCCATTCCTGCTCGCGGCGGTGCTGATGGTGCTATGCGTGGCGATCGCGATGCGGACGCTGGCTGCGACGAAGACGGTCTCGTAGGGTGGGCAAAGCGAGCCTGCCCACCGTTTCTTTCAATCGCGGAGAGATGGTGGGCACGGCGCTCACGCGCCTTTGCCCACCCTACGATATCGCGCTTATTTCTTCACCAGCGGGCACTCGCTGTCCTTGAGCGGCTTGGCCGCGTCTTCGGCCGAAATGGTCGAGACCAGCTTGTAATAGTCCCACGGTCCCTTCGACTCCTCGGGCTTCTTCACCTCGAACAGATAGGCCGGAATGATGCGGCGGCCGTCCTCGCGGAGCGGGCCCTTGCCGAACAGCGGATCGTCGGTCGGGATTTCCTTCATCTTGGCGACGACCTTGGCGCCGTCATGCGGATTGCCGCCGAGAGCCTCGAGTGCCTTCAGGTAATGCAGGATGGCCGCGTAGTTGCCGGCCTGAGTCATCGACGGCATCGCCTTGTTGGTCACCTTCTCCTGGAAGCGCTTCGAGAAGGCGCGGGTGCCTTCGTTAAGGTCCCAGTAGAAGGATTCGGTGAAGGTGAGGCCGTGCGCGGTCTTGAGGCCAAGCGAGTGGACGTCGTTGATGAAGAGCAGGAGCGCGGCGAGTTTCTGGCCGCCCTCGACGATGCCGAACTCGGCCGCCTGCTTGATCGAGTTGGTGGTATCGCCGCCCGCATTGGCAAGACCGACGATCTTGGCCTTTGAGTTTTGCGCCTGCAGCAGGAAGGACGAGAAGTCGGACGTGTTGAGCGGATGCTTGACGCCGCCGAGCACCTTGCCGCCGTTCGCGGTGACGACCGCGCTGGTGTCACGTTCGAGCGCGGCACCGAAAGCATAATCCGCGGTCAGGAAGAACCAGCTGTCGCCGCCGGCCTTGGTCAGCGCCTTGCCGGTGCCGTTGGCGAGCATGTAGGTGTCGTAGGTGTAGGAGATGGTGTTGGCGTTGCAGGCCTTGCCGGTGAGGTCGGCGCTGGCGCCGCCATTGTTGAGCAGGACTGCGTTCTTTTCCTTGGCGACGTTGCTGACGGCCAGCGCGACGCCGGAGTTCGGCGTGTCGGCGATCACGTCGACTTTCTGGGTATCGATCCACTGCCGCGCGATGTTGACGCCGACGTCAGGCTTGTTCTGGTGGTCGCCGCTGATGACCTCGATCTTCCAGCCCTTGGCGGCCAGACCGGAATCCTCGACCGCCATCTTGACGGCCACCACGGCGTTGGGCCCGCCGATGTCGGCGTAGAGGCTGGACATGTCGTTGAGCACGCCGATCGTGACGGTCTTGTCCTGGGCGTAGGCGGATGATGCGAAACCGAAAGCAGCGCAGGCAAGAAGAGCCGCGGAGCGGCGCGCGAACGTCGTCGTCATAAAGGGTTTCCTCCATTGTCAAATATGCGGACGGCTCTCTTGCGGAGCCTTGTTCCGGCTGATCGCTCTACCGTGTCCCACGGTCTGCGGCAATGCGCCTAAAGCCGGATGACGCTGCGGCGTAGCGTCATCCGTCGGTTAACTTTTGGGTAAAATGCGTCGAGACGCTATTTCAGCGCGTCCGAGGTCAGCTTGAATTTCTGGATGCGCTTACCGGTATCGACCTCGGCGGTATAGACGTTACCCTTGGCGTCGACCGCCATCGCATGCACCCAGTGGAACTGCCCGGCATTGCGGCCGTTGTGGCCGAAGCCGCCGACCACGCTGCCGTCGTCGCGCTTGATTATCCGGATCTCGTTGTTTTCGCCGTCGGCGCTGAGCAAATAGGTCTGCTTCGGATCGGGCCAGATCGCGAGGTCCCACACCGCGCCGTTGCCAAGGGTGTTCCTCTCGAAGAAGAACTCCTTCACGAAGGTGCCATCCTTTTTGAACACCTGGATGCGATTGTTGATGCGGTCGCAGACGTAGACGAGACCGTCATTGGCGAGCTTCACGCAGTGGACGGGATTTCCGAATTGCTGGGAGACGGGCGCCTTGGGATCGTACGCCGCCTGCTTGCTGTCGTCGGGCTTGTTGCCGTAGGCGCCCCAGTGCCGCTTGTAGGCGAGCGTCGTCGCATCGAACACGATGACGCGGCGGTTGCCGTAGCCGTCGGCGACGTATATTTCGTTCGCCTCCTTGTCGATCGCGGTTTCAGCGGGCTTGCCGAGCTGCGTGGTGTCGTTGCTGCCGAGGCTCGGCGCGATCTTGCCGATCTGGGCGACGAACTTGCCGTCGAGCGTGAACTTCAAGATGGCGTTGTCGTTGTCGGCGTTGCCGCCGACCCAGACGAAGCCGCGCTCGTCGATCTCGATGCCGTGCTCGCGGCCGACCCATTCATAGCCTTCGCCGGGACCGCCCCAGGACCGCAGCAGATTGCCGTCGGTGTCGAATTCGAGCACGGGAGGCGCCGACACGCAGCACTTCGAGCGCGGTGGGTTGAGGCTCGCGCCCTTCTCGTCATCGGTGAGCGAGCGCGGACGATGGATCACCCAGATATGGCCCTGCCAGTCGACGGTGATGCCGCCGACCTGACCGAGGATCCAGTTATTCGGCAGCTGTTTTGGCCAGGAGGCATCGACCGCGAAGGTCGGGACGTCGCCCGCAGTCGCCCTGCCTGGAAGCACGAACGCGATGGCTGCAATCAGGATGGAGAAGGCGTGAGAGACTCGTACGAGCGCACGGCCGAGCCTTGTACGACCAAGCCTTGTACAGACAAGCCCTACGCGATCATGCCACGGCGCCATGGCAACCTCCCTTTTTTGGCTTGCGGCTTGCTGCCGCTTGAGCGCGGGCAGTCAATCGCGGGGAGGCACGCGAGTCAATCAGGCCGGCGAACGGAAGCTCATCAAGGCGCGCGTCTTGTAGTCGTAGAACTTGCCGGTTTCGGTCCAGTCAGGCGCGCACATCGGCACGATGAATTCGGCGACCTGTTCGGGCGTGTCGAGCGTCGCCGGATCTTCGCCCGGCATCAACGTGGCGCGCATGCGGGTGCGGATCGGGCCCGGGTTGAACAGATTGACACGGAGCGGCGTATTCGCGGTTTCCTGCGCCCAGGCGCGGGCCAGCGTTTCCAGCGCGGCCTTGGAGGCGGCGTAGGGGCTGACATAGGCGGTGGCCTTGTTGGCGGCGCCCGAGGTGATGAACACGGCCCGGCCGGCATCGGACTGCTTCAGCAGTGGTTCCATGCAGCGGATCAGCTGGAAGTTCGCGGAGACGTTGACCGCCATCACGTCGGTGAAAGCTTTCAGTTCGATGTGGCCGACCGGCGAGGAGGGGCCGAGCACGCCGGCATTGCCGACGAGGATGTCGAGCTTGCCATAGCGTTCGTGCAGGCCGGCGCCAAGCCGCGCGATGCCGTCGGAATCGGTGAGGTTGAGCGGCACCAGCGTGGCGCTGCCGCCGTCTTTCCGGATCTCGTCATCGAGCTCTTCCAGCCCGCCCTGCGTGCGCGCGACAGCGACGATATGCGCGCCGGCTTTGGCCAGCGCCCTGGCCGTGGCGAAGCCGATGCCGCGCGAGGCGCCGGTGACGAGAGCGATGCGATTGGCGAGGGGTTTTGTCATGTCCGTGTATCCACGTCTTCGCGGCGGGTTTTACAGACATGGATAACCGGGACAAGCCCGGCATGACAGAATTATTGCCTTTGAGCTTTAGCTGTCGCCGCCCAGCTGCATATTGTCGTTGTTAGTCCCGTTTCCCGAGCCGTCGGGTGTGACCTTCGTACCCTGCCTGAATGCAAAGACGATGAAGCCGACCAAAAGCCCTCCGCAGAGAATGGCGATGGCCAGTTGCATCGTCGCGGTCTTTCGTCAGCTCGCCTCGGCCAGCAGCGACAGCTGCCGCGGCTGCTGCTCGGTCTGGGTCTGGTCGGTGAGGTGGGTCGGATACGCCCCGGTGAAGCAATGATCCGAGAATTTCGGATTGGCGGGGTCGCGGCCGGGCTCGCCCATGGCGCGGTACATGCCGTCGATCGACAGGAAGGCGAGCGAGTCGGCGCCGATGATCTCGCGCATCTCCTCCAGCGAATGCGTCGCCGCCAGAAGGCCGCCGCGATCCGGCAGGTCGATGCCGTAATAATCGGGATAGAGGATCGGCGGCGAGGCGAGGCGGAAATGCACTTCCTTGGCGCCCGCATCGCGCATCATGCGCACGATCTTCTTCGAGGTGGTGCCGCGCACCAGCGAGTCGTCGATCAGGATGATGCGCTTGCCTTCGATCGCGGCGCGGTTGGCCGAATGCTTCATGCGCACGCCGGACTCGCGGATCGCCTGCGTCGGCTGGATGAAGGTGCGGCCGACATAGTGGTTGCGGATGATGCCGAGCTCGAACGGCACGCCGGAATGCTGGCTGTAGCCGACCGCGGCGGGCACGCCGGAATCCGGCACCGGCACGACGACGTCGATCGGCACATGGCTCTCGCGCGCGAGCTGCGCACCAAAGGCCTTGCGCACTTCGTAGACCGAGCGGCCGTGAACGATGGAGTCCGGACGGGAGAAATAGATGTATTCGAAGATGCAGGGGCGCGGCGCCATCGGCGGGAACGGCTTGTGGATGTCCTGGCCGTTCTCGTCGAACACGATGACTTCGCCGGGCTCGATGTCGCGAATGAAGCGCGCGCCGATGATGTCGAGCGCGCAGGTCTCCGAGGTCAGGATCGGGCAACCGTCGAGCTCGCCGAGCACCAGCGGGCGGATGCCGCGTGGATCGCGCGCGCCGACCAGTTTCTTGTTGGTCAGCGAAACCAGCGCATAGGCGCCTTCGATCTCACGCAGGGCGTCGATGTAGCGCTCGATGAAGCGGCTGCGCCTGGAGCGCGCGACCAGATGCAGGATCACCTCGGTGTCGGTGGTCGACTGCATCATCGCGCCGTTCTTCACGAGCTCGCGGCGCAGCGTCAGGCCGTTGGTGAGGTTGCCGTTGTGGGCGACCGCAAGGCCGCCGGCATTGAGCTCGGCGAACAGCGGCTGCACGTTGCGCAGGATGGTGGCGCCGGTGGTGGAGTAGCGGACATGGCCGACGGCCATATTGCCGGGCAGGCGGTCGATCACCTCGCGGCGGGAGAAGGTGTCGCCGACGAGTCCGAGGCGGCGTTCCGAGTGAAAGCGGCTGCCGTCGTAGGAGACGATGCCGGCGGCTTCCTGGCCGCGATGCTGGAGGGCGTGGAGGCCGAGCGCGGTGATGGCGGCGGCGTCAGGGTGGCCATAAATGCCGAAGACGCCGCATTCCTCGCGGAGCGTATCGCCCTCCAGGTCGTCCTGAAGCTCTAGCGCGGCCGGGCCGAGATCACGTTGGGCGTCCTGGTCAGGGTGTCGCATCTCGTCCGCGCCTCTCTTTAGGGCCTAATCAACGCGCCGCAGGTTTCTCGATCAGCTTCTTGAGGCTGTCACGAGCAGGTTTACTGTATCCGTCGCCACTGCCCGAAGGCTGCTGCTCGGAATCAGCTTGATCATCATCTGGTTTGTTTTTCTTGAATCTCTTCAAGATGGTGTTCTCGGGGTCGTCAGGCAAGAGGGCCATCAGCCAATCGCCGGTTCCCTGGAGCACCACGCGGGATTTTGCCCCCGTGACCCAGTCCGGACGCTGCTTGTCCGGCACCAGCCAGGTGAAGAACAGGAACGCGACCACGACGATCAAAAGCCCGCGAGCGAGGCCAAACAGGAAGCCCAGGGTGCGGTCCAGCGCGCCGATGCGCGAATCCAGGATCATGTCGGAGATCCGGACCGTGATCACGGAGACCACGACCAGGGTGCCCACGAACACGCCGGCGACCACGACGACGCTCGCGACCGTGTCGTTGTTGAAATAGGTCTTTGCGGTCGGCAGCAGCTTCGAGAACGAGTACAGCGTCACGATCGCCGCAGCGCCCCAGGCCGCGATCGACAGGATTTCACGCATGAAGCCGCGGACCATGGCGAGCAGGCCCGAGATCAGCATCACACCGAGCAGGATCAGGTCGAGGAGTGTTACTGGCATCGGCTGGTCGGGTCCGCTCGTACTTCAAGGTGCTCAGCGAATCGGTGTTTGGCCGTGGCCTTAAGTGAGGGCCAGACGGCGTTCCCGGCAAGGCCGCAACCACGCAATCCCATGCTGCTTTTGTGACGGCTGTATAGCGGCGGGGGCGGAGGACGTCACCTCCACCTAACCCTCTCCACGGCGGAATCTTGCCGGTGTGGCATTTTTCTCCGCCGGCGGGCTCTGTTCGCCGCGGCGAGAGCCCCGGGCCGCGATCTCGGCCACCAGCGTCGTCAGGCTGTTGATCGCGTTCAGGGACAGTCCGGCGTCGCCGCCAGCATCGCCGCCCCGGGCCGATTCGGGCAGCACGGCGCGCTTGAAGCCGAGCTTGACCGCTTCCTTGAGCCGGGCCGGGGTCTGCGCCACCGGGCGGATGACGCCGGAGAGCGAAATCTCGCCGAAATAGACCGCATCGGTGGGTAACTGCGCATTAACCAGGGATGAAACCAGTGCGGCCGCGGCGGCCATATCGGCCGCCGGCTCGTGGATGCGCAGGCCGCCCGCGACGTTCAGATAGACGTCGTGGCCGGACAGCTTGACCCCGCAATGGGCCTCCAGCACCGCCAGCACCATGGAGAGCCTGCTCTGATCCCAGCCGACCACGGCCCGGCGCGGGGTGCCGAGCGAGGTCGGGGCCACCAAGGCCTGCAATTCGACCAGAACGGGCCTCGTGCCCTCGATGCCCGCGAAGACTGCGGTGCCCGGCGTGCCCAGATCGCGCTCGGACAGGAACAGTTCGGACGGATTGGTGACCTCGCGCAGGCCAAGGCCGGTCATCTCGAACACGCCGATCTCGTCGGTCGGGCCGAAGCGGTTCTTCACGGCGCGCAGGATGCGGAATTGCTGCGAACCTTCGCCCTCGAAGGACAGCACCGCATCGACCATGTGCTCGACCACGCGGGGGCCGGCGATCTGGCCGTCCTTGGTGACATGGCCGACCAGGATGATGGCCGCGCCGGTCTTCTTGGCGAAACGAATGAGCGCCTGCGCCGAGGCGCGCACCTGGGTGACCGTGCCGGGCGCGGATTCCACCGTGTCAGTCCACATGGTCTGGATCGAATCGATCACGATCAGCCGCGGCACCGCGCCTTCCGACAGCGTCGAGACGATGTCCTCGACCGAGGTCTCGGCCGCAAGCTGCACCGGCGCGTCCGACAGCCCGAGGCGCTCGGCGCGCAGGCGCACCTGGGCGACCGCCTCTTCGCCGGAGATGTAGACGATGCGGTGGCCGGCGCGCGCCATCATGCTGGTGGCCTGCGTCAGCAGCGTCGACTTGCCGATGCCGGGATCGCCGCCGACCAGCAGCACCGAGCCGCGGACGAAGCCGCCACCGGTGACGCGGTCGAGCTCGGTCATGCCCGAGGACAGGCGAGGAGCGTCCTGGGTCTTCCCCGACAGGCTCTCCAGCGCAAACGTCCGTCCCTTGCGCTTGGAGCGGATCGAGACCGGCACGCTGCCGGACGTATCCTCCTCGGCAAGGGTGTTCCACTCGCCGCAGGATTCGCACTTGCCCTGCCAGCGGTTATAGGCCGCGCCGCAGTTCTGGCAGACGAAGGAAAGCGTGTTCTTGGCCATGGGGACAGCGAGTCGTGGGTTTCAGGTTTGCTGATAGCACGGAATGACGGGTGGAGACGGCGATCGCCAGCATCCCCATTAGCCCAATTCAGCGCAGCCGATACACCCTTTGTTAGCTCTACGCCGCCGCGCCGCTCCGGACTTTGCCAAATGTTAGCGGACGCGGGTCCAGGTTCGAAACCAATACGGGATGGCGAAACGAATGACGGTAGTCTTGCGGATAATGCTCGCTGTGGGCATGGCCTGCGGCTTTCTTATGCCGGTTGGCGGCGCCGTTGCGGCCGACGCCGGGCGTCTCAATATCGTTTTCGTCAACCCCGGCAAGACCGGCGAGGTCTACTGGGACATGGTCGCGCAGACCATGCAGGCCGCGGGCCGCAAGCTCGACGCGCATGTCGAGGTGCTGACCAGCGAGCGGAACTACCGCACCATGCAGGAGCTTGGCTTCGGCGTGGTGGCACGCGCCGACAAGCCGGACTTCCTCATCCTGTCGAACGAGGAATCCGCCGCCGTTCCCATCCTGGAGGCGGCCGAGGCCGCCGGGGTCAAGACGCTGCTGCTCTCGAACCCGCTGATCGGTGACGACGCCGCGCGCCTCGGACCGCCCCGGCAAAAGCTCAAGACCTGGCTCGGTGACATCACGACGGATCTCCAGACCGCGGGCGCGAGGATGGCCAATGCCCTGATCAGCGCGGCGCGCGCCGAGAAATGGCAGAGTCCGGACGGCAAGATCCACATTCTCGGCATCGGTGGCGACGAGATCACGCCGGCCTCGATCGCCCGCAACGCCGGTCTCAAGCTCGCGGTGGAGGCCGCGCCCGATGTGGTGGTGGACCGGATGCTGTTCGCCAACTGGACCCAGTCGGAGGCAGAGCAGGTCACCAGGAATTATCTGAGCTGGGCCGCGCGCAAGGAAATCCGGCCTGCCGGCATCTGGGCCGGAAACGATCCGATGGCGCTTGGCGCGCTTCGCGCGGTGGTCGCTGCCGGCCTCACGCCCGGCCGAAACATCCAGCTGGTTGGCCTCAACTGGTCGGAGGACGCGCTGCGCGAGATCAAGGCGGGCCGTCTGCTCATGACCGATGGCGGACATTTCCTGCTCGGCGGCTGGTCGATCGTCCTCCTGCGCGACTACGCCGACGGCTGCGATTTCGCGGCCGCATCGCCCCGCGTCGAGGCCAAGACGTCGGCGATCACGCGCGACAATCTCGCTGCGGTCGGAGACCTCATCAAGACGCGCGCCTTCGATCGGATCGATTTCGCGCGCTTCAGGGCGAGGGCAGGGCGCTGCGGCCAGTACGATTTCTCCATCGATGCGCTCATCTCTTCGCTGACGCTTCCGGAAGGCGCTGCCGACTGATGCGAAACGGTGACGACATGACCGACCCGGATCGCAAGCAGCAGGCGGCGGCGCCGTCGCGCTCGCGCTCGGTGGTCCGCGCGATGCTCTGGGCCACCGTGCCGGTGCTGCTCGTGGTGCAGCTGCTCGCCTCCGCCGGCGTCGAGGCATCGAGCTTCTGGTCGCAGATCAGGCAGCTCGACGCGCGCATTGCCCGCACGGCCGAGAGCCGCGCCGAGCTGATCGCCGAGCCGCTCTGGAAGATGCGCTACGATCAGGTCACGAGCGTGCTCAACGAGATCATGCACGACGAGACCATTGCCGCGGCGGCCGTTTATGACGACACCGGCGTCGCGATCGCGCGGGTGGTGGCGCGGCCGGCGGACCAGGCGGTATCGGAAGTCTCGCGTCCGATCCGCTACAGCAACGGCAACATCGCCGTGCAGGCCGGCCGTATCGCGATCGCCTATTCCTATGCGACGGTCTACGCGGACACGGGCGGCCGGCTGATGTTGCTGCTGGTGGTCGGCCTGCTCGCAACATTTGCCACCCTGATCGCGATGCGGATCTCGGCCAACATCTTCATCGGCAGGCCGCTCACCGCAATCATGTCGGCGATCCAGCGCAGCAAGCAGGACGGGCGAGCCTATCCGGCCGACATCAAATCGACGAACGAGTTCGGCCAGCTCGCGCGTGCCTTCAACGCCATGCAGCACACGACGTCCGGGGCGCTCGATCGGCTCGGCCACATGGCCGCGCACGATCCGCTCACGGGCCTGCCCAACCGTCGCTCGCTGTCCGAGCATCTGGTGACCCTGAGCGGCGATGCCGGCTCGCCGGACTCGCTGATCGCCTTCTGCTTCATCGATCTCGACGACTTCAAGGGCATCAACGACACCTTCGGCCACGACGCCGGCGACAAGTTCCTGGTGCACATCTCCGAGCGCCTTGGCGATGCGGTCGAACCGCAGGATTGGGTCGCCCGGCTCGGCGGCGACGAATTCGTCGTCATCCGCCCCGAGGTCAGCAATGAAGCGACCGCTCAGGCATTCGCACGCCAGCTGTTAGATGCGATTTCCGAGCCGATCCGGCTGCACGACAAGCAGGTCGTGCCGCGCGCCAGCATCGGCCTTGCCGTGCGCCGCGCCGGCGATCCCGAGCTGTCGCATTTGCCGGCGCTCGCCGACATCGCGCTCTACCATGCCAAGAGCAAGGCGCCCGGCACGGTCGCCGTGCTCGACGAAGCGCTTCAGCGCGACTACCGCCGCCGCCGGGATCTCGAGCTCGCCATTCCCACAGGCTTCGCCGAGGGGCAGTTCGAGGTCTGGTATCAAAGCCAGGTCGACCTCGAGAGCCAGGCCGTTGTCGGCCTCGAGGCGCTGATCCGCTGGCGCCATCCCGAGCTTGGCTTGATCGGTCCCGGCGAATTCCTGCCGCTGATCGAGCGCAGCGGCAACAATGCGCGGCTGACGCGCTACGTGCTGACCGATGCCTGTCGCGCGCTGCAGCGACTGGCGTCCGCCGGCAGGTCGCAGATCCGGATCGCGATCAATCTGCCGCCGTCCGAGCTCGCCGACCATTCGCTCGCTGCCGAGCTGCGCGCGACCTGTGCGCGTTTCAGCGTTGCGGCCTCATCGCTGGAGCTCGAGATCACCGAGGGCTCGCTGATCAACAACATCGCCAGCGCCTCCGAGACGCTGCACCGCCTGCGGCGCCTGGGCGCAACGATTGCGCTCGACGATTTCGGCACGGGCTACAGCTCGCTCGCACATCTCAGGCGGTTCCCGCTCGACAAGGTCAAGATCGACAAGGCCTTCATCAGCGAGATCCCTGACAGCGCGGAAGACAAGGCGATCGTCGGCGTCATCGCCTCGCTCGCCGGCACGCTGGGGCTGACGCTCGTCGCGGAAGGCATCGAGCGGCCCGAGCAGGCCGACGCCATGCGCGAGATGGGCGTGATGCTCGGGCAAGGGTATCACTACCATCGGCCACAGCCGCTCGACGCCGTACTGCAATGGCTCGAAAAGCAGGCGGTGCCCACTGAGACGAGCCGCGTGCTCGCCGACAGCCCCTCGATCGCGCCCGAATTCGCCGCCTGAGCGCGATTAGGGCTGCGTTGCGTTCCAGAGCATGGAGAGCCCGGCCGCGATCATGATCGCGTCCATCACCAGGCGGAACATCTCCGGCTTGAGATGCAGCACGAAGCGTTTTGCGATGAAGGCGCCCGACATCAGCGAGGAGCCCGCAACCAGCCCCTTGATGAAGACGTCCTGCGTCAGCGCGCCGAAACGTTCGAAGGTCACGGACTTCGCGAAGTAGAGGCCGAGTGAGGAAGCCGCCTCGGTGGCGAGGAAGGCGCCCTTCGACAGGCCGTAGAACAGGAACAGCGGCACGCTGAGCGGGCCGGTCGAGACCACGATGCCGGTGAGATAGCCGATGACCGCGCCGCCGATCGCGAGGTGCCAAAGATTGGCCTTGAGGTCGTGCCGCGCCAGCCAGTGCCGCACCGGCACCATCGTGATCAGGAAGATGCCGATGGCGAGATCGACGGCGTGCGAGGGGAGCGCGAGCAGCGTGCGTGCGCCCAGCACGGCGGCCGGAATGCCCGTCACCGAATAGGCCGCGCAGGCCCGCCAGTCGACCTCGCGCCACCAGGCCAGGATCCGGGAGAAATTCGCCATGACGGAGGCGACCGCCATGATCGGCACCGCTTCCTTCGGCCCATAGGCATAAACCAGCACCGGCATCAGCATGATCGACGACCCCGTGCCGACGATGCCTGAGACGGTGCCGGCGATCAGGCCGACGATGAGGACGAAGAGAAAGGCCAAGGTGCTCTCCACGAATCGGGAGAGTTTAGCCGTGGCCGGCGATGCGGGCGATCCATTCCGGGCGAGGGAACCGATCGCTCAGCGCGTGCGGTCCGGGCAGGCCGTCAGCCTTGCTCATCCATGACGCGCAGCTTCTCGACGCGGCGGCGAAAGTCCTCGTCCGTCGAGAACTCGGCGGAGAGATAGGACGAGACCAGATCCACGGCGAGCCAGGCGCCGACGATCTGCGCGCCGATGCACATGACGTTGACGTCGTCATGCTCGACGCTCTGATGGGCGGAATGAACGTCGTGGCAGACCGCGGCGCGGATGCCCTTCATCTTATTGGCCGCGATCGAGGCGCCGACGCCGGTGCCGCACACCATGATGCCGCGTGCGGCTTCGCCCGACGTCACCTTCTGAGCCACGGCCCGCGCGATGTCGGGGAAGTCCACCGGCTTGTCGTCATGGGAGCCGACGTCGACGATGTCGTGGCCGAGGCTGCGGATGTGATCGATAACGGTCTGCTTGAGCGGCCAGCCGGCGTGGTCGGATCCGATGACGAGACGCATGTGATGTCCTTCTTGATTTTACATTGGCCGTGACAGCCGCTTCGCGGCTGTCACGATTTTCCCTGGTTTCAGCTGCGCATGTCGGGCGGCAGCTCGACCCCGTGGAATTTCTTGTAGATCGCGTTGAGCTTGCCGTTCTTGACGTTCTCGGTGATCCAGGCGTTGAGCTTGTCCATCAGGCGCTGCTCACCCTTCTTCAGGCCGATCGCGAGGTCGAAGGTCGCCAGCGGAATCCGGGACTCGAACACACGCGACGGGTTCTTCACCCCGATCTGGTTGATGATCGTCGCCGACGAGGCGACGCAGTCGACCTGGCCGGAGACGGCCGCCGTCACCATCGTGGCGTCGTCGTCGTAGCGCGAGATCTTGAGATCCTTGTCCTTCATGTTGGACAGGGTGGTGTCCTGCGTGGTGCCGCGGGAGACGCCGATCGGCTTGTCCTTCAGGTCGGGCCAGTCCTTGACGGTCGAGGATTTCAGGCAGCCGACATCGGATTGCAGCGTCGCATAGCGCTTGGTGAAGTCGATGACCTTGGCACGATCGGGCGTCACCGACAGGGTCGAGATGATGATGTCGGCCTTGCCGGTCAGGACGTTAGGGATGCGGGTCGCGCCGGTGGTCTGGATGAATTCGAGCTCGAGCCCCCAATCCTTGGCGAGCAGTTGCGCCACTTCGACGTCGGAGCCGGTCGGCTTCATGCTGCTGTCCATCATGCCCGAGGGCGGAATGGCGACGTCCGTCGAAATGCGGATCTTCTTGGCCTGCGTGATGTCGTCGAGCAGGTCGGCCGACGCCGGCGTGGCTGATATCATGACGAGGCCGAACAGCGCGGTGGCGGTCCCCAGCAGTGTCTTGTTTGTCATCCTTGGTTCTCCTCTCCTGTTATGATTTTAAGTTTCCAGTGCCCACGAATTGCGTGAGTTCGGGCGTCGCCGGCGACGTCAGGATCGAGGCGGGGCCGGTCTCGTGGACCTTGCCGCGATGCATGAAGACGATCCGGTCGGCGATGCCTTTGGCAAAGCCCATCTCGTGGGTGACCATCACCATGGTCATGCCGTCCGCCGCGAGTTGCTCGATCACCTTCAGCACCTCGGCGGTAAGCTCGGGGTCGAGCGCGGAGGTGACCTCGTCGAACAGCATCACTTTCGGCTGCATCGCGAGCGAGCGGGCGATGGCCGCGCGCTGCTGCTGTCCGCCGGAGAGCTGCTCGGGATAGGCGTGCAGCTTCTCCTCTAACCCGACCTGCGCGAGCACTTTTCGGGCGAGGTCCCTGGCTTGCGAGGTGGCCATGCCCTTCACGGCGCAGGGGGCGAGCGTGATGTTCTGTTCGATCGTGAGGTGAGGAAACAGATTGTAGCTCTGGAACACGATGCCGACGTCCTGGCGCAGCGCGCGCAGATCGACATCGGGACGATCGACGCGATGCCCGCACACCACGATCTCGCCGCCGTCGACCTTCTCGAAGCGGTCGATGCAGCGCAGCGCCGTGCTCTTGCCGGAGCCGGAGCGGCCGATCAGCGCCAGCACCTCGCCGCGCTCGACGGCAAAGGAGACGCCATCGAGCACCCGGAGCGGGCCAAAGCTCTTCTGCACGTCGCGAAGCGACACGATCGGTTCGGAGGAGGAGGGGTTTTGCTGCATGTCAGGCTGGTGCGAGGTTGGACCTGCCACGCCCCATCCGCCGTTCCAGCTTCTGGCTGAACAGGGACAGGGGATAGCACATGGCGAAATAGACGACGGCGATGATCGCGTAGATGGCGAACGGCTCGAACAGCGAGTTGTTGACGATCTGGCCCGACCGCATCAGCTCCACGAAGCCGACCACGGAGGCCAGCGAGGTGTTCTTGATGATCTGCACCATGAAGCCGACGGTCGGCGGCGTCGCGATGCGGATCGCCTGCGGCAGGATCACCTTCATCATGCGCTGGGTGCGGCTCAGCGCGAGGCCTTCGGCGGCCTCCCATTGCGGCTTCGGCACCGACTGGATGCAGCCGCGCCAGATCTCGCCGAGATAGGCCGAGACATAGAGTGTGAGCGAAGCGCCGGCGGCAGCTAACGCCGAGACCTTGAGGCCGATCGCCGCGAGGCCGAAATAGCCGAGGAACAGGATGACGAGGAGCGGAGTTCCCTGGATCAGCTGGACATAGACGCCGCTGGCGATCCGCACCGATTTGAGTGGCGAGATGCGCGCCAGCGCGATCACAAAGCCGACGATGCCGCCGCCGATCAGCGCGATCACGGACAGGCCAATCGTCCACAGCGCGCCCTGACCGAGGAACATCAGATGATTGATGTTGAGATGTCCGCCCATGGTCATCTCACAACGGTGTGCCGAGCCGGCGCCGGCGCGGAAACAGCACGAGGCCGAGGCCCCAGAAGCCCGCGCGCATCACCAGCGACAGGATGACGTAGAGCACGGCGACGATGATGTAAGTCTCGAACGCGCGATAGGTGTCCGACTGGATGTAGTTGGCGACGGCGGTGAGTTCCTCCGCCGAGATCTGCGAGCAGACCGAGGAGGCCAGCATCAACAGCACGAACTGGCTGGTCAGCGCCGGATAGACCTTCTCGATCGCCGGCAGCAGGATGATGTGCCAGTAGATTTGCAGTCGCGACAGCGCCAGCCCTTCGGCGGCCTCGATCTGTCCGCGCGGGATCGCTTCGAAGCCGGCGCGCATGATCTCGGCGGTGTAGGCGCCGACATTGATCGTCAGCGCGGCCACGGCCACCGTGAAGGCGGAGAATTTCAGCCCCAGGCTGGCGAGGCCGAAATAGACCAGAAAGATCTGGACCAGCAGAGGCGTGTTGCGGATGGTCTCGACATAGACTTTGCAGGCGCCCGCGATCAGCGGGCTCCGTGCCCCGCGGCCGACGGCTGCGAGCGTGCCGAACAGGGCGCCGAGCACCGTCGCGAAGGCCGCCAACTCCAGCGTCAGCGCCGCGCCGGCCAGAAAATTCGGCCAACGCTCCAGCACCGCGGGAAAGTCGAGTTGGAGGCTCATCGTATCGGCTTCAGCCCGTCACCTGGTTGGTCATGCGGTCATAGACGCGGAACAGCGCCTGGTTACCGTTGCTGCCTTCGCCATGCGCGCGTGCGTCCACGTACTGGCTGGTGACGAGCGCGGTTCCGGGCAACGGCACGCTCAGCGCCTGTGCGTGCTCCTGCACCAGGCGGAGGTCCTTGAGCTGGAGATCGATCCGGAAGCCGGCGGAGACGTCGCCCGCGATCATTGCGGGGCCGAGCTTGTCGAGCATCCAGGAGGCGGCGGAGCCACCGAGCAGAACGCGACGCAGCAGATTGAGATCGATGCCAGACGCGCGCCCGAGCGCGAGCGCCTCGCAGATCGCCTGGATGTTGATACCGCAGATCAGCTGATTGCAGAGCTTGACGGTTTGCCCCGCACCGGCCGCGCCGACATGCGTGATGGTCGTGCCCATTGCGCGGAAGAACGGCTCGGCCTGCGCGAAGGCCGCCGCATCGCCGCCGGCCATGATCGAGAGCGCAGCGTTCTTGGCGCCCACGGGCCCGCCAGAGACCGGCGCGTCGATGAAGCTGACGCCGACCTTTTGCAGGTCGGCATGGATGCGGCGGACGGCGACCGGCGAGATCGTGCTCATGTCGACGATCAGCTGGCCGGGCGGGGGAGACTTCAGGAGACCGTGCTCGCCGTAAACGGTCGCCTCGACGTGGGGCGTATCGGGCAGCATGGTGATGACGATCTCAGCGCCTTGCGCGGCGTCGGCGGGGCTGTTGGCGCCGGCCGCGCCTTCCTTGACGCTGTCGGCCAAGGCGGCTTCGTTGAGATCGAAGACGCGAACCGCATGCCCGGCCACCAGGAGGTTGCGCACCATCTCGCGGCCCATCGTGCCGATGCCGATGAAGCCGACATTGCCCTTGTCGTTCCGTCCCATGTCAGTCGTCCGTTTCTTGGTTGATTGGTTTCTTGCTTGTTGGCTGCCGCGATCAGCCTGAGGCGCTGGTCCTGTCGATGTCCCCGACGACGGCGCGCCTGCGATATTCGTCGCCGATGGCAAAATGCTTGCGCAGCGTCGCATCCGCTCGCTCGGGGTCGCGCGCGATGATCGCGTCGAAGATGCGCCGGTGGTCGTCGATCAGGTACGTCTTCATCGACGGGAAGGCCTGCACCAGCTCGCGGCGGCTGCGATGCGAATGCGTCAGCAGTCCCGCCAGCGAGCCGTGCAAGACCATCAGTGTTTCTGAATGCGAGGCCACGACGATGGCGCGATGGAATTCGAAGTCGGCCATGCCGCCGGCATCCGCCTCGTCGATCGTCTCTCCGATCTTCGCGAGCGCACGCTGCAGGCGTTCGAAATCGGCAATGTTGGCGCGCTCGCAGGCGAGGCGGATCGCCTGACACTCGATCGCGACGCGCGCCTGCATGACGTCATCGAGCATGTCCGCCTGCTGGGCGAGCGCGAAGGTGAAGAAGTCGTTCAGCACCGAGACGTCCGGCTGCGTCACCACGGTGCCGATGCGGTCGCGGATCTCGACGATGCCGAGCACGGTGAGGGCGCGCAGTGCCTCGCGGACGATCGGCCGGCTGACGCCGAGGAGGGTTGCCAGCTCGCGCTCGGAAATCAGGCGGTCGCCGGGCTTGAGCGAGCCCGCAAGAAGGCGTTCGCGCAGGAAGGCGAACACCTTCTCGAACCCTTTTTCGCCTTCGGCGGCCCGCTTCAGTTCCATCCCGGTCTCTTTTTGGTCTGATCTTGGTCAGACCAGTAGGCTAACCAGAGCGCCGGCGTCAAGAGCCTTGGTTAATCGCGGGTGTCGCAGGCGCGGCCAATCCGATCGGTTCCCCGGCCGGATCCTTCAAATTTGAGGCGTATTGATCCGAGCGTTCACTCAAAGAATTTGAGGTCCGCGATGCCCGATCATCATTCTTTCTCCGCCCTCGACCGTCATGCGGCGCTCAGCGGATCTGACAACGGCTTTCCCTGGTTTGCGAGCACAATGCTCGCGGTCGAAGCGAGCGAGGTGGTGCGGCTGCGCTGCGAGAAGCTCAGCCACGGCGATGCGGCCGCCGGGCAGGAGGCCATGCTGATGGTGAGCGAGAAGATCGCAGCGGCTTTCGAGGCGGCAGCGAACCTGCTCGCCGGAGCAACACCAGCCGCCATCGTCCAGCGCTATCGCGAGCACGTCGCCGCGAACGCCAGGCGGCTGTCCGCGACTGAGGCTCCATGACGGAGTTGCGCTGCTGACAGCATGTTGGCAGCAGGGGCAGGCTACGACCATCTCCTGACAAAACGGGGAGCGGGTCCATGCCGATCGAGGCAAGCTGTCATTGCGGTGAGACGGTGTTCGAGGTGACGGAGGTGCCGGCGAGCGTAACGCGCTGCACCTGCTCACTCTGCGCCAAGCGGGGCGCGTTGTGGGCCTATTACACGCCGGCGCAATTTCGCCTGCTGTCGCCGCCGGAAAATGTCGCGACCTATCTCTGGGGCAGCCGCACGGTCAAACATCATTTCTGCGCGAGCTGCGGCTGCGGCACCTATTCGGAGTCGCCTGACTGGTCGACCGGCAAGCCCGATTTCGACAATCCCAAGGTTGCCGTGAACGCGCGCCTGTTCGACGATTTCGATCTCGAGGCCGTGCCGGTGAACATGATCGACGGCAGGAATTTGTGGTGAGCATGCAGGGCTAACGCATGTCCGCTGCGCGTCTGTGACGTTGAGGCCATTTTAAAAAGCTGATCTGGTCCGGCCCCGGAGAAAAAGGGGAGGAAGCCACGATGCGTCTTTTTGCGCGAGTGATGCTCGTAATGTGTCTGGTCGTTGCAGCTGGCTTCGACGCGCAGGCGCAGACCAAACCGAAGGTCACGACATCAGGACCTGACTTCCCCAAGGCCGCGCTGTTCGTCGGCAACAGCTTCTTCTACTACAACAACGGCATGCCCGGACACCTCTCCTTCATGGAGCGGGCTGCGGATGCCGAGAACAAGGCGGCGTACCGCAACACCATGGCCACGATCGGCGGCTCCGGCCTCGACTGGCACGACATGGACAATCTGCTGCGGCCGGGCGGCATCGGCGCCTATTCCTTCGACGAGCAGAACAACGTCGTCTTCAACAAGCCGGGCAGGCAGTTCGATGCCGTCGTGATGATGGATTGCAGCCAGTGCCCGATCCATCCGCAATTGAAGGACGCGTTCACGACCTTCGTCAAGAAGGATAGCGAGATCGTCCGTGCCCACGGCATGCGGCCGGTGTTTTTCATGTCCTGGGCCTATGCCGACAAGCCGGAGATGACGGAAGCGTTGGCCGAGGCCTATACGCTCGCCGGCAATGCCAATGATGCGCTCGTGATCCCCGCAGGCCTCGCCTTCGCGCGCGTCCGCAAGCTCCAGCCGGAACTCAATCTGTATGCGCCGGACAAGCGGCACCCGAGTCCGGCGGGCACGTATCTGGCAACCTGCGTAACACTCGCCGCGCTGACCGGGCGTTCGCCGGTCGGTAATTCCTACACGATGGGGCTCGACCCCGAGACGACGCAGCTGCTGCAAAAGGCAGCGTGGGATACGGTACAGGAATATTACGGGCGTTGAACTCGGGTGATTTCGTAGGGTGGGCAAAGGCGCGCTTGCGCCGTGCCCACCATCTGTCTGCATAAGCAAATTTGGTGGGCACGCTTCGCTTTGCCCACCCTACGGCACTACGGGATCATCGCTATTTCAGCACCACCCACGCTGGCGCGTGATCGCTCGCCCCATCCTCGCCACGCACATTCTTGTCGACACCCGCCTTGGCCAGCCGCGAGACCAGGGCAGGGCTGAGCAGGAGATGATCGAGCCGCAGGCCCGCATCGCGCGGCCAGCGGTTTCGCTTGTAGTCCCAGAACGTGTAGATGCGTTTCTCCGGATTCAGTTCGCGGATCGCATCACACCAACCCTGTTCGACCAGCGACGCGAACGCCGCGCGGCTCTTCGGCTGGATCAGCGCATCCTTGTCCCATGAGCGCGTCGGATAGATGTCGATCTCATCAGGCGCGACGTTGTAGTCGCCGGCGAGCACCACGGGCAGATCCTGCTTGATGAAGGTCTTGGCGTGGCGCTTGAGGCGTGCGAACCACTCGAGCTTGAAGTCGAATTTCGGCCCCGGCTGCGGATTGCCGTTCGGCAGGTAAATGCTGGTGACGATGATTCCGCGCACGGCGGCCTCGATGTAGCGGGCTTCGCGATCATCAGGCTTTCCCGGCAAGCGATCGCGGGTGAGAATGGGCTCGGCATTGCGGGCGAGGATGGCGACGCCGTTCCACGTCTTCTGTCCACACCACACCGCGCCGTAGCCGGCCTTTTCGATGGCCGCCGCCGGAAATTCGCCATCACTTGCCTTCAATTCCTGAAGCGCGACGACATCGGGCTTGGCCGCGCGCATCCATGCCAGCAAATTGGGCAGGCGGCGGTTGATGTTGTTGATGTTGAATGTCGCGATCTTCATGTAGAGCTAATAGCTCCTGCCTTCCGTCACCGGAGATACAATGTCCAAGTTGAGCTTTGCTGCTTTCGTCGTCGTTGTCGCGATCTCCGGAGCGGCTTCGGCACAATCGTCCGATCCGCGCGGCGCGTGCAAGGCGGACTATGACAAATTCTGCGCCGGCATCGCGCCCGGTGGCGGCAAGATCATCGCCTGCCTCAACGCCAAGCGCGATCAGCTTAGCGCGACGTGCAAGGCGGCGCTGGACAGTCGGAAGAAGTAAGCGGCGAGTTGCTCAGCTCGGCAACGGCGGCGGGCTCGCGGGCTGCTCGATCGGCGGGGGCGAGGGCGGCTGCTCGGCCGTCGGCGCGGGCTCCGGCTTGACCAGCGGCTCCACCTCATTGCCGCCCTTGTAGACGCGGGCGTAGCGGTGGCCGAGGCTGGTCAGCACCTCGTAGCCGATCGTGCCGAAATGATGCGCGAGCTCGTCGACGGTGATGCCCTCGCCGAGCAGCGTCACCATGTGGCCGCGCCGCGCCGCATTCGGGGCCAGGTCGGTGATGTCGATCGCGATCAGGTCCATCGACACGCGGCCCGCGACCGGGCAGCGCTTGCCGGCGACAACGACCTCGGCGCCGCGGGTGCCGTCATTGGAGCTGGCGGCGCGAAAATAGCCGTCGGCATAGCCGACCGCGATGATCGCGAGCTTTGTCGGCCGCCGCGCAGTCCAGGTGCCGCCATAACCGACGGTCTCGCCGCGCTCGACATTGCGGGTCTGCACGATGCGCGCCTTGAGGTCGACCACGGACTGCATCGGGTTGTCGGCCTCAGGCGTCGGGTTGACGCCGTAGAGCGCTGCGCCCGGCCGAACCAGGTCGAACTGGAAGGGCGCGCCGAGGAAGATTCCGGAGGAATTGGCGAGCGCAGCGGGCACGCCGGAAAATTCGCTGGCGATACCGCGGAAGGTCGCCAGCTGTTTTGCATTCACGGGACTGTTGAGCTGCTCGGCCGAGACCAGATGGCTCATCACCAGCGCGATGCCGTGATCGCCGGCGTTGATGCGGGGGATGATGGCCTGCGCCTCCGCAAGCGTCAGCCCGAGCCGGTTCATGCCGGTATCGATGTGGATCGCGGCGCCCCCGGTCCAGCCGGTGCGGCGGCAGAACACGTCCCATTCGGCGAGCTCGTTGAGATCGCCGATCACCGGACGGCAATTGATCCTGGCGTAGTGCTCGCCGGTGTTCTGGAAATAGCCGCCGAGCACGTAGATCGCGGCCTCCGGCACGGCTTCGCGCGCAGTGCGCGCTTCCTCGATGGTGGCGACGAAGAAGGTCTTGCAACCGGCCTTGCTAAGGGCCCGCGAGACCTGTGCGGCGCCGCAGCCATAGGCATCGGCCTTGATCACGGCCGAGCACTCGGCCGGCACCGCCGTCTTCTCGAGCTTGCGCCAGTTGGCGATGATGGCGTCGAGATCGACGGTGAGCACGCCGCCATAGGCTGCGAGCGCGGCAGCCTGATTGGCCTCCGCGGAGAGGAGGCCAGCTTGCGGGATCATTTTCGGGTCGGACGCCATTGTCATGGCGTCGTTTTACGCAAGAGGCTGGTCCGGTTCAAGGAATTCAGTAGTCGTTGCTGCTGCGAGCCGGCAGCTGACTGTCAGGCGCGAGGTCGCCGAACCGCGTGACCGAGGCTTCGAACGCCAAATCGACAGTGCCTGTCGGGCCGTGGCGCTGCTTGCCGATGATGACTTCGGCCTTGCCGTACGCAAGGTCCATGTCCAGGCGCCATTTCTCGTGCTCGGGCGTGCCGGGGCGCGGCTCCTTCATCGCGAGGTAATATTCCTCGCGGTAAACGAACAGCACGACGTCGGCGTCTTGCTCGATTGATCCGGATTCACGCAAGTCGGAGAGCTGCGGCCGCTTGTCCTCGCGGGATTCGACCTGGCGTGAGAGCTGGGACAGCGCGATGACCGGAACATTGAGCTCCTTGGCGAGCGCCTTCAGGCTGGTCGTGATCTCCGTGATTTCCTGCACGCGGCTGTCGCTGGCGCGCTTGCCTGAGCCGGAGAGCAGCTGGATGTAGTCGATCACGAGCAGATCGAGGCCCTTCTGGCGCTTCAGCCGGCGCGCGCGCGCCATCAGCTGTGCGATCGAAAGGCCGCCGGTCGCGTCGACATAGAACGGCAGCGACTGCAGCTCGATCGAGACCTCCCGGATCTTGTCGAAATCGGCTTCCGAGATGCCGCCGCGGCGGATGTGGGAGGAGGAAATGCCGGTGCGCTCGGCCACGATACGCGTGGCGAGCTGGTCGGCCGACATTTCGCAGGAGAAGAAGCCGATCACGCCGCCATTGGCGGCCTTCATGGTGCCGTCAGCCTGGACCTCGGCGACATAGGCCTTGGCGACGTTGTAGGCGATGTTGGTCGCCAGCGAGGTCTTGCCCATGCCGGGGCGTCCGGCCACGATGATCAGGTCGGAGTGCTGGAGGCCGCCCATCTTGGTGTCGAGGTCGCGCATGCCGGTCGAGATGCCGGACAGCTTTCCATCGCGCTGGAACGCTTTGGCCGCGAGATCGACCGCGACCGCCAACGCCTGCGAGAATTTCTGGAAGCCGCCGTCATAACGGCCGGATTCGGCGAGCTCGTACAGGCGGCGCTCGGCGTCCTCGATCTGCGCCCGCGGCGCGAAGTCAACCGGCGCGTCATAGGCGACATTGACCATGTCCTCGCCGATGCCGATCAGGTCGCGTCGCAGCGCAAGATCGTAGATGGTGCGGCCGTAGTCCTGGGCGTTGATGATGGTGGTCGCTTCCGCCGCGAGCCGCGCCAGATATTGCCCGATGGTCATGCCGCCGACATCGGTGTCGGCGGGGAGGAACGTCTTCAGCGTCACGGGCGTGGCGATCTTGCCCATCCGGATCAGGCTGCCGGCCGTCTCGTAGATGGTCTGATGCAGCGGCTCGAAATAATGCTTCGGCTCGAGGAAGTCGGAGACGCGGTAGAAGGCGTCGTTGTTGACCAGGATCGCGCCGAGAAGGCTCTGTTCCGCCTCGATATTATGCGGCGCGCTCCGATACGCGGGAGTTCCGGGTTCGGGCGCGAGTTTGAGGACGTTCGAATCAGTCAGGGCCATGGTCGAGGGTTAGCAATTTTCTGGGCGGATGCGGGGCCGGGATAAAGCGCCGCCTCGAGCCAAAGCGGAAGCAAAAGCTGGCCGCTATCAACCGCTCAGTTAAAATGGTGGATGATTAGCAGCCGCAGCACGCGCCGCGCTTGACGGTTTTTGCGGAACTCGCCCGTCCCGGAAGCGGCCGTGACCGTGCCACGGAAAAATCCGGGTGACATGAACCAAATGGATTGGCGCGCAGACGTATCGAGAAGCGCGCGAAATGACGCACGCCGGGAGCTTTGGGCTCGGATTCAGACCAGCAGGAGGTAGACCAGCGCAACCAGGGCCGCTCCGACGCCGGTGGCGATCAGGGCGTAATCGGTGCGGAGGTCGTCCTGCACGTCGAATGAGGTTTGGGTCCGCTTGCTCATGGCGACGGTCTAAGCCGACCCCGACAAGACTTATGTGAAACAGATCACATCTCCCCGGATTCTTTCGGGGTACGACCCGGAACAGGCAGGCGGTCGCGGGGTTATCTCCCGCCACCAGGGAACGAGGCGAGCGATGCGGCCAGAACGGCAGCACCAGAATTGGCGAAGCGAGGCGGGCAGCCGGCTTTGGCTGTCCGGGCTGGTCGCGGCCATGCAGCACGCCGAGCGGCCCGAAGTGCGGCGCGAGCCTGTCTCGCCCGAGACCCTCGCGAACCTGCGGGCGCAACTGGCGTTGACGGCCTCGTCCCGGTCCTCCCAGATATCGACCCTTCGTCACTAGGATTCATTCACCACCAGCGTCGGGCCCGGGTTCGGCGCCTCTTGCGCACGATGACGGGTGTCTGCGGCGTCGTGACTTTGCGACGATGTGCCGCTTCCGACAGGTGGCGCGTCGTCTCACGAGGCCACCGGCATTCGAACGAGCTGCAGCGCTATTGCGCTGTGATCCAGCCGATATTCCAAAAGCGTTAATCACATCCTTGCGTGTGGAGGCTGCTTCCATTCGCGGCTCAATCCGCTAAAAGGTGACCCGCCGCCGCGCCCTATGCCGGCTGCATTCGCGTAAATTCAATGGAGATGATGGGAATGTCGAGCCGAGCGCTCAGCCTCGCGACGGTATTGCTTCTGATCGGCTTCGGCGCGACCGATACCGTCCTTGCGCAGGCGACGAACCTCGAGGCCGGCAAGGCCCCATCCCAGCTTTTCGCGCAGACCTGCAGTGCCTGCCACAAGAGCCCGCGCGGCCTGCTGAAGACGGTGGCGCCGGGCTCGCTGCCGGGTTTCCTGCGTCAGCACTACACCACCAGCTCCGACATGGCCGGCGTGCTCGCGTCTTATCTCGTCTCCAACGGTGCCACCGACACCCGCTTCCAGGCCAAGGACGGCAAGGACAAAAAGGACGGCGCCAAGGAGAAGGAAGCCAATACCGCGCCGGACCATCAGGGGCGCCGGCAGCGCTCCCAGGACGCCGCCAAGCCGGACGGCGAGGCCGCCGCTCCCGCGCCCGAGGGCGCCCGTCAGAAGCGCGCGGCGCGGCAACCCGAGGAGGGATCGAAGGAAGGTGCGAGGCCCGAGGGCCAGGCAGCGCCCGAGGGACGCAAAGCCAAGCGTCGCGGCAAGCCCGGGACCGAGGAAGCACCGAAGGTCGACGCCGCCGCGCCGGCCACTGAAGATAAGAAGAGCGAGCCGAAGGCCGAGACCAAGCCCGACACGGCCAAGCCTGACACGGCCAAGGTCGAGCCCGGCCGTGACGAGGCGAAGCCCGAGACCAAGCCGGCAGAGAAGCCGGCTGAGGCCAGGCCTGATAGTGCCAAGGTCGAGCCGCGCGGCAGCGATACGCCGGCGCTGCGGCCCGATCCGGTGCCGCAGGTCACGCCGGCTGCGCCGTCTGCCGCCGCGAAGCCCGCCGAGTCCAAGCCGGTGGAGGAGGCTGCCCCCAAGCCTGCCGCGAACTCCGTGAGCTCCGAGCCGGCAACCAAGTCGCAGGAGCCTGCACCGCCCGCGACCGCTGCGGCCCCGCCCGCGGCGGGGGCCGCCGACTCGTCCGGTCCGCCCACACCGCCGATTTCGCGTTAAGCGAGCCAGATTTTCCGTCGATCGCGAAGGCCGCACGCATCGCGGCCTTCGCATCGTCTTGACCGCAATTAGAGTGTTACTCTAGAGTAATGCTCCAGGAGGCGTCGATGACGACGAGCGTGCGTGACGACCTGTTGGCGGCCGGGCTTTTCGTGTTCGACCGCGTCGGCTTCGAAGCTGCGACGGTGGCAGCGATCCGGGCCCGGGCACGCGCCTCCAACGGCAGCTTCTTTCATGTCTTCGGATCGAAGAAGGAACTGGCGGGTGCGCTGTTCCTTGAGGTGCTCAGGCACTATCACGCCGCAGTGCTGGCCGCGCTCGATCCGATGCCCAGTGCCGGGCAGGGCATCGATCGGCTGATCCGGGCCCATCTCGACTGGGTGGTGTCGAGCCGGCGCGAGGCCCGCTATCTCTTCGAGATCTCGCGCAGCGAATGGGGCGAGGACGTCCGCGACGCCCAGCGCGCGCAGAATGCGCGCCTTGCCGAAGGCATCGAGCGCTGGCGCGCACCGTTGGTTGCCGGCGGCGAGCTTTTGCCGATGACGCCGGTGATGTTCGTCAGCCAGCTCATCGGCCCTGCCCAGATCTTCTGCCGCGCCTTTCTCTCGGGACGTGACCGCGCCGATCCGCGCAGCGAAGCCGACACGCTTGTCGCCTGTGCCAACCGTGCGCTGCGGCCACCCGATCGCATCCACAAGCAATAAGGAGAAGCCGCATGCGAGCCGAAGCAGATCCCGAATTCGCAGCCGTAGCCGAGCGCATCCACGCCAATGTCGGCCGGCAGGGTTTTATGAGCCTGGTGGGCGCCGAGCTCTCGGAATTGTCGCGCGGCACCTGCACGATTGCGGTCGCGCGCCGGCCCGAGCTGCTCCAGCAGCACGGCTTCTTCCATGGCGGCGTCACCGCCTTCCTGGTCGACAACGCCACGACCATCGCAGCGGCGACCTCGCGCGGTCAGCCGGCGTTGACGGCGGAATACAAGCTCAATCTGTTGTCGCCGGCGGTCGGCGAGAAGCTGATCTGCCGGGCCAGGGTGATCAAGCCGGGCCGCCAGGTTTCGGTGGTCGCAGCCGACGTTTTCTGCGTCAGCGACGGCGTCGAGAAGCACACGGCAACTGCGCTCGCCTCGATCGCGATGCTGAGCGAGGACGTCGGCGCCAAAACGAAAAGCCCGGCCGCCTGAGGCGGCCGGGCGTCGCAACCTGCGCGAACGCGGGTCTTACTTCTCGGTCTCTTCCGCAGCCGGCGCCGGTTCGTCGTCCTGCTGGGCTTCCGGATCGAAGAACTCGCCGGCGGCGGCGATCGCTTCGGCGGCCGCATCGCGGTCCTCGTTGCGGGTCGAGATGTCCTCGCCGCGGTTGATGCGCTCGGCTTCGTCCTGGCTGCGCGCAACCGTGACGCTGACCTCGACCTCGACCTCGGGGTGAACCGCGACCGTGATGGTGTGCTTGCCGATGGTCTTGATCGGCGCGTCGAGCTGCACCTGCGGGCGGTCCAGCGAAACACCGTCAGCTTCGAACGCCACGACGACGTCACGCACGGTGACCGAGCCGAACAACTGGCCGGCTTCCGAGGCCTGACGGATCACGATGATGTTCTTGCCCTCGATCTTCTCGGCGATCTTGGACGCCTCGCCCTTCGATGCAAGGTTGCGGGCCTCGAGGTCGGCCTTCATGCCGTCGTACTTGGCGCGGTTGTCGGCGGTGGCGCGCAGCGCCTTGCCGCGCTTGAGCAGGAAATTGCGGGCATAGCCGTCGCGAACCTTCACGACTTCGCCCATCTGGCCGAGCTTGCTCACGCGTTCCAGCAAAATGACTTCCATATTCTTTCTCCTTCGAAGTGTTGAGTGAGTTGGGTTTTGGGGTTGAACTCAAGAGGTCGGCAGCGGCGGTGGCTGGCGGCTGCGCAGGAAGCGCTCGCGGAAGCCGAACACGGCGTCCGCGAGGCCGAGGATCACCATCGCGATGACGGGCCAGCCGAACACCACGACGACGGCATAGGTCGAGCCGAGCCAGAAGGTGCGGCTTTTCAGCGCCAGCGTCAGCGTATGCAGTACGGCAAAACCGGTCAGCGCATAGCCCATCATCAGGGCCGCCGTCGTGATCTGCGCGACCATCGCGAGCAACCCGCTGGTGAAGCAGAACGCGAGCGCGATGCAGAGCGCCACCAGCGTCATCGGTGGCAGCTCGGCCGTCATCATGTCCGGCCACGGACGCAGCAGGCGGCCCGATGTCGCCGTTATCCTGGCGCTGAGCCAGAGATTGAGGGTGAGCGTCATCATCGCGACGACGGTGGCGGCAGCCGGAGCGATGAGCACCAGTGCGTCGACGAACTGACCGGCTTCGCCTGATGTCTGCGGGTCGGCGGTGCGGAGCAGGCGCATCAAGCCGCGCCGCAGCGTGCCGGTGATGGTCTCGGCATCAGTGCCGAGCGTGAGCAGGGCGGCGATCGTGGTCAGCGCGGCGAAGCCCGCGATCCACAGCAGGATGCGGCCGACCGGATACCATTCGAGCTCGGGCTCGGCCGGCGGCTCGGTGGCGGCTTCCGGCGCGACGGGAGAAACCCGCCGGCTGAGCAGGACGAGATGGCCGAGCCACCACGCGGGCAGCGCGACGGTGACGGCAAAGGCGATGCAGTAGGGCAGGCCGAACAGGGCCCCGAGGCCGATCGCGGCTGCGATGCCGCCGAGGCTCGCGCAAAGCGGTCCCCAGCCGATCGAGGCGACCATCAGCGGCAGCGGTGCGAGATAGAACAGGACGAGCGAGATCAGCGCGCCCGACACGATCGAGGCGAACATCAGGGCCGACGCAGCGCCGGCGACCAGGGCTATCAGTCCAAGAGTCATCATCAGCTGTCCCGCTCCCTTCGAGCGGTTAGAGGCATCTCGCCCCAACCATCGGCGACCGGACGACCCGGAAGCCTTATGAAACCAAAAAAGCGCGGCCGGCGGCGATGTCGCCGCCGGCCGAATTCGTCTTAGCGAATGACGTAGGGCAGCAGGCCCAGGAAGCGCGCGCGCTTGATGGCGCGGGCGAGCTCACGCTGCTTCTTGGCCGACACCGCGGTGATGCGGCTCGGCACGATCTTGCCGCGCTCGGAGACGTAGCGCATCAAGAGCTTGGAGTCCTTGTAGTCGATCTTCGGAGCATTTGCGCCCGTGAACGGGCAGCTCTTGCGACGACGGAAAAACGGACGGCGTGCACCAGCTTCAGCCATTGATCTTACTCCGCATCCGGCGTTGTCGTTTCAGCTTCGTCGCGCGGACGGCGCGGACCGCGGTCACCGCGGAAGCCACCACCGTCGCGATCGCCGCCACGGAAACCACCCTCGCGGTCGCCACGGAAACCACCGCCTTCGCGATCGCCACGGAAGCCGCCGCCACGGTCGTCACGCTCGCGGTCACGGTCGGCCTTGCGCATCATCGCCGACGGGCCTTCCTCGAGCTCCTCGACGCGGACGCTGAGATAGCGGATCACGTCTTCGCTGATGCGCTCCTGGCGCTCGATCTCGGCGATCGCCGCGGACGGCGCGTCGATGTTGAGCAGCACGAAGTGCGCCTTGCGGTTCTTGTTCATGCGGTAGGTGAGGGAGCGAACGCCCCAATTCTCGGTCTTGGTGACCTTGCCGCCGAGACCTTCGACGATGCCGGTCATCTGCGCAGTCAGCTCTTCGACCTGCTGCGTGCTCGCGTCCTGGCGCGCGAGAAAAACATGCTCATAGAGAGCCATAATGGTCCTTTCCTCATGTTGGCGCATCGCCCGGCGTCAAGCCCTTAAGAGGCCTTCGGAAAGGACTCTGGGATTAAGCTCAGAAGGCGGAAACACGGGACGACGGGCCGACTGGCCCTGCCACACCAAAATCACGAATGATTTGCTGAGACCGTCCGTTCAGCTCCCGGCCGGGGTCTGCGGATGGCGCGCTTATACGGATTTTGGCCGGCTTTGCAAGGTTGGAGGGCCGTGTTTTCGGCTCCGGATGGTTCCGGTGCGGGCAGCGGGACCGGGTCTGCCCGGACCATACCAGCTTGATTTATTTGTTTGTATAGCATACAAAGAAATCGACGCGGAGGACCCCAATGGCGGAAAAGTCGGTCCATGAGCCGTTCGAGGCGGCTGGCGACCCCAAGCATGCGGCACGGGCCACACGTTCGGCCGGCCGCAAGATGAGGTCGCTGCTGCTGGATGCGGCCAGCCCGCTGTTCAGGGAGCGGGGACTGTCCGGCACCGCAATCACCGACATCGCCGCCGCCGCGGACGCGTTCCCGAGCCAGATCACCTATTACTTCCGCACCAAGGAGGCGCTGTTCGTCGAATGCGCCTGCCGCGAGCTGCTGTATCTGGCGCGGGCGACGGAGCAGGCGGCGCTGAAAGCGCGCACGCCGCGGGACTACACCCGTGCGCTGGCCGAGACCGTGACGGCGAGCGATTCGGTCGCCTTCTTCGCCGAGGCGCTGACGCTGACCCGGCGGCGCCAGGATCTAGCGCCGCTGGTCGAGCGCACCATCGAGCGCCTGCACGGTGAAGGCGCACGCGCCTATGCGAGCCAGGTCGCACGGCACGGCTGGCGCTCCCTGCGTGCGCCCGACGAAAGCTCGCGGCGGTTCTGGGCCGTCGCCATCGGCGTCATTCTCGAGGGGTACGCCATGGGCCGGTCGCCGGATGAATTATGCGCCGAGATGCTGCGTGTGCTCGGCGAGCAGGCGAAATCAGCCAGCGACACGGCGCGGCTCCGTCTGGTCGACGAGCGCGACGCATCTGGCAGTTCGAATGAGGAGGGTTAGGCCATGACCGCACTTCGCATGCGTGCCCGCGATTTCCTGACCGACGACCAACTCGCCGACGTACGACAGCGCGTGACCTGGAAAGGCGTCGCGCTGATCGTCCACGCCTGGGCGCTCATTGTCGCGGCGATCGCTTTGGTGGCGTGGTGGCCCAACCCGATCACCTACCTTCTCGCCGTTGCCATCATCGGTTCGCGCCAGCTCGGGCTCGCGATCCTGATGCATGACGGCGCGCATGGCTGCCTGTCCGCCGACGAGAAGACCAATCTGGCCCTGAGCCAATGGTTCTGCGCCTATCCTCTCTTCGCGGAGACGCGCAGCTATCGGCGCTACCACCTTCAGCATCACGCGCGCACCCAGCAGGAAGACGATCCCGATCTCGTGCTGTCGGCGCCGTTTCCGATCACCAAGCTGAGCTATCGCCGCAAGTTCATTCGCGACATCACCGGGCAGACCGGCTACCAGCAGCGCAAGGCGCAACTGCTCAATGCGCTCGGGCCGAAGGACTGGACGTTGCGGCAGCGCGCTGCGCATTTCTGGGAGAAACTCGGCCCGCAATGCCTCGCCAATGCCGCGATGTTCGCAGCGCTCGCGGCAGCCGGCGTGTGGTGGGCCTATCCGCTGCTATGGCTGGTGCCGCTGTTGACCTGGATGATGGTCATCACCCGGATCCGCAACATCGCCGAACACGCCGTCGTGCCCGACAGCAGCGATCCCTTGCGCAACACCCGCACCACGCATGCGAATTTTTTCGAGCGGCTGTTCATCGCGCCGTACTACGTGAACTATCACCTCGAGCATCATCTCTTATTCTATGTGCCCTGCTACAATCTGCCGAAGGTGCATCGGTTGCTGAGTGCGAGCCGGCACGCCGGCCGCATGGAGGTGCAGCCGGGCTACACCGCGGTGCTGCGGCTGGCGACCGCGAAACCGGACTGGGATGACCGGCCGGGGCAGCTCGTGAACAGCGCGCGCCGCGCGCAGGCAGGGGCCGCGGTCGACGCCAATCAGACCAATGGTGGATTCTAGAGCCAGCGTTCCCCGTTAAATCCCGGGCGAAGTTCCTATCTTGGCTTGACATTCCAGCCCCGGACAGTGTCTACGGCCCCCTTTGGAGCATGATCCGGAACCATGGCCTAAGGCCGTGCGTCATCGGCTGCCGGTTCTCGCAGGGATCACGCCCGACAAGCAGGGAGCGCCGATGACGGCAGCATTCACATTTCCGGGGCAGGGGTCCCAGGCGGTTGGCATGGGCAAGGCCCTGGCCGACGCCTTTCCGGTGGCGCGCGCCGTATTCGACGAGGTCGATGCCGCGCTTGGGGAGAAGCTGACGGCGATCATCTGGGATGGTCCGGCAGAAACGCTCCAGCTGACACAGAACGCCCAGCCGGCGCTGATGGCGGTATCTGTCGCCACCCTGCGCGTGCTGGAGGCCGAAGCCGGGTTTTCCGTGGGACGGGACGCGGCCTTCGTCGCCGGCCATTCGCTCGGTGAATATTCGGCGCTGGCTGCGGCCGGCAGCCTGACGATCTCGGATACTGCGCGGTTGCTTCGCACCCGCGGTCTCGCAATGCAAAAAGCCGTGCCGGTCGGCGCCGGCGCGATGGCCGCTCTCCTTGGTCTCGACTACGAGGCCGCCATGGAGGTCGCAGGCGAGGCGGCACAGGGCCAGGTCTGCCAGGCCGCCAACGACAATGGCGGCGGGCAAGTGGTCGTCTCCGGCGACAAGGCTGCGGTCGATCGCGCCGTCGAGATCGCCAAGACCAAGGGCGCCAAGCGCGCAATGCTGCTGCCGGTGTCCGCACCGTTCCATTGCAAGCTGATGCAGCCCGCCGCCGACGCCATGGCGGAGGCGCTGGCGAAGGTCACGATCAAGGCGCCGGCGGCGCCGCTGGTGTCGAACGTGCTGGCGAGCGCCATCAGCGATCCCGACGAGATCCGTCGCCGCCTGGTCGAGCAAGTCACCGGCACGGTGCGCTGGCGCGAGTCGGTTGCCTATATGGCAGGGCAGGGTGTCAACCGCTTCTTCGAGATCGGCGCTGGCAAGGTGCTGTCTGGTCTCGTCAAGCGCATTGCGGACGGCGCTGTCGGCGTGTCGGTCAGCGGGCCGAACGACGTTGCCGCTGCCAAGGATGCATTGGCCGCTGCGAAGCAGGCCTGAAGGAGTTTTTTCAATGTTCGACCTGACTGGCAAAAAGGCGCTCGTCACCGGCGCGACCGGCGGCATCGGCGGCGCGATCGCGCAGGCGCTGCACGCGCAGGGTGCTACCGTTGCGATTTCCGGAACGCGCAAGGAAGTGCTGGATGAGCTTGCCGGCAAGCTCGGCGAGCGTACCCACGTGCTGCCATGCAATCTCTCCAAGGCCGACGAGGTCGAGGCGCTGGTGCCCGCCGCGGAAGCCGCGATGGGGCAGGTCGACATTCTCGTCGCCAATGCCGGCATCACCCGGGACAATCTCTTCGTCCAGCTCCGTGACGAGGACTGGGAGGAGGTCATCAACATCAATCTGACCTCGACCTTCCGCCTGGCGCGCGCCGCGACCAAGCTGATGATGCGCAAGCGCTTCGGCCGTATCATTGCCATCACGTCGATCGTCGGCGTCACCGGCAATCCCGGGCAGGGCAACTACACGGCATCGAAGGCCGGCCTGATCGGCATGATCAAGACGCTCGGTGCCGAATACGCCAAGCGCGGCGTGACCGCGAACTGCATCGCGCCGGGCTTCATCAAGACGCCGATGACCGATGCGCTCAACGACAAGCAGCGCGAGACGATTCTGGCCAAGGTTCCGGCCGCCCGCCTGGGGACGCCGGAGGACATCGCAGCCGCCGCCGTCTACCTGAGTTCGAACGAAGCGGCCTACGTCACGGGACAAACCATCCACGTCAACGGCGGCATGGCCATGATCTGACGTCTCCTTCCGCACTGCCCACAAGGACGGTGCGGAATGCGGCAAACGGCCGTTTCCGGTGCGAAATGAGGCTTGTAGTCAAGGCAGTTGAAGTATGATAACCGGACGCTCAACGGATGGGCAAAGAACGCCATTGCAGGTTTTTGAAACCCTGTATATTGGCGATGCGGAGCCTTGGCCGTCTCGCCGGGCCTGCATCGGTTAAGATGGGGCCAATCAAAGTTCGTAAGCGAAGGCAGTCAACGACCACGACGGCTCGTATCGTCCCGGGGGGTCGGGTCTACAGGGAACAACACGAGGTTATGCAATGAGTGACATTGGCGAGCGGGTTAAGAAGATCGTGGTCGAACACCTTGGTGTTGAACCCGAGAAGGTTGTCGACGCTGCGAGCTTCATCGACGACCTCGGCGCCGACAGTCTGGACACCGTCGAACTGGTGATGGCGTTCGAAGAAGAATTCGGTTGCGAGATTCCGGACGACGCCGCGGAGACGATTCTCACCGTCGGCGACGCCACGAAGTTTCTCGAGAAGAACGCGAAGAGCTAAGGCTCTTCATTTTCGCGGGGACAACATTGAAACCGGACGGGCCGCTGACCAGCGGTCAGCCGGTTTCTTGTTATTGGCCGTGAATCTTTCGATGCGGAGTTTTCGGACATGAGGCGGGTTGTCGTCACTGGTCTCGGCATGGTGTCGCCGCTCGGCTGCGGCGTCGAACCGACCTGGAAACGCATCCTCAACGGCGAAAGCGGCGCACGCAGGATCGAGAGCTTCGATGTCTCCGATCTCCAGACCAAATACGCCTGCACCGTCGTGCGCGGCGACGGTACGAACGATACGTTCAATCCCGATACCTGGATGGAGCCGAAGGACCAGCGCAAGGTCGACGACTTCATCATCTTCGGCATGGCCGCAGCCGGCCAGGCGCTCGATGATGCCAACTGGCATCCCGAGACCGAAGAGGACAAGTGTGCGACCGGCACCATGATCGGTTCCGGCATCGGCGGCCTTACCGGCATTGCCGAAACCGCGATCCTCCTGAAGGAGCGCGGACCGCGCCGGGTGTCGCCGTTCTTCATTCCGGGCCGCCTCATCAATCTTGCCTCCGGCTACGTCTCGATCGCGCACGGCCTGAAGGGGCCGAACCATTCGGTGGTCACGGCCTGCTCGACCGGCGCACATGCGGTGGGCGACGCCGCCCGCCTGATTGCGCTGGGCGATGCCGACGTCATGGTTGCCGGTGGCGCCGAGTCGCCGATCAGCCGTATCGGCATTGCCGGCTTCAACGCCGCGCGCGCGCTCTCGACCGGCTTCAACGAAACGCCCGAGAAGGCATCGCGTCCCTACGACAAGGATCGCGACGGCTTCGTGATGGGCGAGGGTGCCGGCGTCCTCGTCCTGGAAGAACTCGAGCACGCTCAGCGCCGCGGCGCCAGGATCTACGCCGAGGTGATCGGCTACGGTCTTTCGGGCGATGCCTATCACATCACCTCGCCGTCGCCGGATGGCGATGGCGGCTTCCGCAGCATGTCGGCAGCGCTCAAGCGCGCCGGACTCACGGCATCCGATCTCGACTACATCAACGCCCACGGCACCTCGACGCCGCTCGGCGACGAGATCGAGCTCGGTGCGGTCGAGCGGCTGCTCGGCAACGCCGCTTCCAAGGTCGCGATGTCCTCGACCAAATCCTCGACCGGCCATCTCCTCGGTGCCGCCGGCGCGATCGAGGCGATCTTCGCCATTCTCGCGATTCGCGATAATGTCGTGCCGCCGACCATCAATCTGGACAATCCGTCGGTCGAGACTGCGATCGATCTCGTGCCGCACATTGCGAAGAAGCGCGAGGTCAACGTCGCGTTGTCGAATTCTTTCGGTTTTGGCGGTACCAACGCGTCGGTGATCTTCCGCCGCCTGGTGCATTAGTTTACGTTTGAAACGAATCCACCGTTTTGCCGTATTCGGCGATAGTCATACCCCGTGGGCGCGTGCATTGGCTCGGCAAGCGATTGCCTGGCCGCGATTGAACCGGCAGGATTCAGGTTGCTTCGATGAGTGAAAGGCCGCCCATTTCGCCCCGGAGTCCGCGGGCAGCGCTGGAGCCCGAGCAGGTCCCGCCGCCGCCGAGGCGATCGGACCGGGCGCGCAATCCCTTCGTGATCGTCGGCAACGCCATCATCACCCTTCTGCTGATCGCCATGCTGGGCGCCGGCGGCGTCTACTATTACGGCCGGCAGGTGCTCGAGGCGGCGGGGCCGCTGAAGGAAGACAAGATCGTCAACATCCCGCAGCGGGCCGGCAAGCGCGACATCGCCGAGACGCTGAACCGGGAAGGCGTGACCGACGTCAATCCCTGGGTGTTCATCGCCAGCGTCGCCGCGCTGAAGGCGAGCTCGGACCTGAAGCCGGGTGAATATTCGTTCCAGAAGAACGCCTCCTTGCGCGACGTCATCGCCACCATCGTCGAGGGCAAGGTGGTGCAGCATTCCGTCACGATCCCGGAAGGCCTGACCTCTGAGCAGATCGTGGCGCGGCTGTCCGACAACGACATCTTCACCGGCAGCGTCCGTGAGCTGCCGCGCGAAGGCACGCTGCTGCCGGAGACCTACAAGTTCCCGCGCGGGACCCCGCGTGATCAGGTGATCCAGCGCATGCAGCAGGCGCACAAGCGCGTGCTGGCCGAGATCTGGGAGCGCCGCAGCCAGGACACTCCTGTGAAATCTCCGGAGCAACTGGTGACGCTGGCCTCGATCGTCGAGAAGGAGACCGGCAAGCCGGACGAGCGCAGCCGTGTCGCTGCCGTCTTCGCCAACCGGCTCAAGCAGAAAATCAAGCTGCAGTCCGATCCGACCATCATCTACGGCCTTGTCGGCGGCAAGGGTACGCTCGGCCGTCCGATCAAGCGCAGCGAGATCACGCAGCCTTCGCCCTACAACACCTATGTGATCGAGGGACTGCCGCCCGGCCCGATCTCCAACCCCGGCCGCGCCTCGCTGGAAGCCACCGCCAACCCGGCCCGCACCCGCGACCTCTATTTCGTCGCCGACGGCACCGGCGGGCATGCCTTCACTGAGACCTACGACGCGCACCAGAAGAACGTCGCGAAACTCCGCGCGATGGAGAAGCAGATCCAGAACGACACGGTCGAGCCGGCCGAGGATGCGCAGCCGCCGGCGGCCGCCGCGCCCGGCGCGGCCGCGGATCCGCCGACCGCGACCACGCCGGCGCGGCCCAATCAGCAGAAAAAGCCGCCAGCCGCTCGCCCCGCTGGTCCCGCGCCCGCCCGTCAGGGGGCCGTGCAGCCGTCGCCGCCGGTGGTCCAGCGCTAGGTTCGCGCAGACCTGCCTGCGGGACTTTGTGGATTCCACTTTCCTGCAAAATAGTCTTAAGATTCGCGTGGCCTGATGGGCCTCGCGAATCCTGTGTGTCCGGAGAAATTGACCTGATGGCGCTGTCGTCCATGACCGGCTTTGCCCGAAGCCACGGCGCTAGCGGGCCGTATACGTTCGAATGGGAATTGAAGTCGGTCAACGCCAAGGGCTTTGACCTCCGGGTGCGGTTGCCGCAGGGGTTCGACGAGCTCGAGGCCCACGCCAAGAAACGCGCCGGTGAGCTTCTGTCGCGCGGCACGGTCTACGCCAATCTCAACGTCAAGCGCGCCAACGCCGCAGCCTCGGTCCGCGTCAACGAGGACGTGCTCAATGCCGTCCTGAAGGCGGCTACGATGATCGCCGGCAAGGTCGATGCGGTCGCGCCGAGCGTCGACGGCCTGCTCGCCATCAAGGGCGTCGTCGAGGTCGCCGAGCCCGAGGGTGACGAGGAGGAGGACAAGGCCGCGCGTGCCGCCGCCGCGGAGGCCTTCGACAAGGCGCTCGCCGATCTCGTCGAGATGCGCAAGCGCGAGGGCACGTCGCTCGGGCAGATCCTGACCCAGCGGGTCGACGAGGTCGAGTTGCTGGCGAGGAAGGCGGAAGCCGCGCCGGGCCGCAAGCCCGAGGCAATCAAGGCGAGGCTCGCCGAGCAGATCGCAACCCTGCTCGACACCTCCGACCGTTTCGATTCCGACCGCCTGATGCAGGAGGCGATCCTGATCGCCACCAGAGCCGACATCCGCGAGGAGCTCGACCGCATCGCCTCCCACATCGCGCAGGCGCGCGAGCTGATCGGCAAGGGCGGCCCGATCGGCCGCAAGCTCGACTTCCTGGCGCAGGAGTTTCACCGCGAGGTCAACACCTGCTGCTCGAAGTCGAACGACATCGAGCTGACCAATACGGGCCTGGCCATGAAGAATGTGGTCGAGCAATTCCGCGAGCAGGTCCAGAATCTGGAGTGATCGATGACGACGGGCGGTCACGGAACTGACGGTGTCGAGCGGCGTGGATTGATGTTCGTGCTGTCCTCGCCGTCGGGTGCGGGCAAGACGACGCTGTCGCGTCTGCTGATCGAGCGCATGACCGGCCTGCGGATGTCGGTCTCCGCGACCACGCGGGCGATGCGGCCCGGCGAGGTCGACGGCCGCGACTATCTGTTCGTCGACAAGGCCAGGTTCGACGCGATGGTGAAGGGCGACGAGCTGCTGGAATGGGCGACCGTGTTCGACAACAGCTACGGCACGCCGCGTGCGCCGGTCGAAGCGGCGCTGTCGGCCGGGCAGGACGTGCTGTTCGACATCGACTGGCAGGGCACCCAGCAACTCCGCGAGAAGGCACGCGCGGACGTCGTCAGCGTGTTCATTTTACCGCCCTCGGCCGCCGATCTCGAGAAGCGGCTGCATTCGCGCGCGCAGGATTCCGACGAGGTGATCCGCAAGCGCATGAGCCGCGCCAGCCACGAGATGAGCCACTGGGCCGAGTACGACTACATCGTCATCAACCACGCGGTCGACGAGGCGTTTGCCGAGGTGCAGTCGATACTGAAGGCCGAGCGCCTCAAGCGCGAGCGGCGGACTGGCCTCGTTGGTTTCGTACGAGGTTTGCAAGGCCAGCTTCAAGGTTAGGCTTCGAGAGGCGCGGTCCTTCCTGCGCCAGCCGTTCCAGCATCGCCGTGATCACGTCGACGTCGACGGCGTCCTCGATCTGCAGATCGTCGGCGCGATCGGCCGGCACTTTGTCATTGATGTCGTTGGCCGTGAGCCGGGGGCCCGATGCCTCGATCTCGAACTCTCCTTTGAACATGTCGGCCTCGTCGAGCTCTGCGACCTCGTGGCGGGCTTGGGGCGCTCGCTGATCGACGACATCGATCAAGCGATCGATCGCCTGGAGCTGCGCGGCCTTGATCTGCGCAGCCTTGGGCTGCGCGGCTTCGCGCTGGGCAGCTTGGGGACGCGCGGCCGCCTGGGGACGGACGGCATCGAAATCCACCGGGCGCGGTTGCTGCGCGCGCGACGCGGCAGTCGGCATCGCCTCGAGCCAGGGCGCGCGGCCGTCGTCGTGCGGCTCCCGATTGTCCCAGTTGACGCGGCGATGGTCAGCGGCCTGGACGCGGATGCGTCGTCTGCCCGCGAAGCGATAGACGATGCTGGCGAGGAGGCCGGCGAGCGCCAGCGCGCCGCCGATCACGAGCAGTAGCGTCTGGAGCGAGCCGGTCGCTTTATCGGTGGTTGCATCTGCCGCGGCAAGCGCGACCGGGGCGGGGGATTTTGACGGCTTTGCGCTCGGCGGTGCGGGCGAGGCGACAGGAGCGGGCGCAGCTTGCGGCGCGGGCGACGTGGCCGCGGCGGAGGCATCGGGCCAGCGCGTGGCGACCGCGGGCTGCTGCGCGTTGCTGTCGGCGGAGGGAGTGGCAGCTTGTTGCATCGGCGCTGGTTTCGCTGGCGCGGGCGCATTCGGCGTCGCCGGCGCGGCATTGCTCTGCGGCGTCAGATATTCGGCGCGTGCGTCCTGCACCGGGTGCTGCTGCGGCGGAGCTGAATCTGCCGTCGGTGCATCGGGCGCAGCCTGCGCGGTCTGCACGGCCTTGGCGCTGTCCTTGACGCTATCCTTGCCGCCTTCGGCGCGCAGATACCAGCATTGCCGCTTGGTCCCGCGCTCCAGGCGATAGTACCAATGCTGCCCCTGCGGCGCGACGCCCTTTGGCGAGGCGAGGCAGTCGCCGGCGGCATTTGCCGTGCTCGTTGCCTCCGGCGCATTCTGCGACACGGCGGCCAGTGGCGCGCCGGCGATGATGCTGCCGACAAGCGCAGATATGAACTTCGCGGTGCGGTTGCCCATCCTGGTCTCCCGATTACGCATAACGCAACTCTTTACCTTCCCTTTGTCATCAAAGACTTGGGTGGCAATGAGCCGCAAATCCGGAGAGGATGTGGCTTGAATCGGGCCCGCGCGGCGTTCGTTCCGCCGCGAATTCAGGCGTTTTCGAGGGCTATTGCTTCGCCGAACTCCAGGTTCCGCCGCAGCCGTCGGAGCGGCGCCACGTTCCGGAACCACTGCGGCCCGAGAGCCGGCCCGTGCTGGTAAAGGTCACGCCCTGGCCCTGGCCGAACGTGCTGACCGAGCCCCCCTGGCTGACGGTTCCGCGAACGCCTTCGCCGATGATCTTGCCCGAGCTCACGACGACTGCGCCGCTCGTGCTGCCGCCGCAACCAACGCTGACGACCGCCCAGGCGCCGTCGAAACCGCCGCCGCCACCTCCACCGCCACCTCCGCTTCGCCGAGGCGACGAGCGTTCCTCGGTCGCCGGCTTGCTCCGGCGTGAGGGCGCGGCCGGCTCGGCCGAGCGGCCTGAAGAAGGATCCTGGCGCGAGCCGGACAGCGATTTCTCGTCATTGCCGATCGAGCCGCCGGCGCTGCCGGATTGCGCGAGGGCGGACGACGAGGCGAGGGCGAGGTTGAGGAGGGACGCAAGGGTGATCGTGCGGACGACGGCATTGGGCATGAGGAAACTATCCGAAATGAAAAAGGTATCAGCGGCCGGAGCCGTCGGCGCAGACGGATCCGATAATGCGGCAAGCTTTGCCAGCCTTGCCGCATTCGTCAAGCGCGGCATCCCTGGCGTGCTGGATGCTGTCGCGCTGGACCAGCGACCAGGATTTGTCGGAAATCGCGAACGCGCCGCAGCGGTTGCCATAGAAGGAGAGCTCGATCGGACATTTGGCGCCGGCGCAATTGCCGCGCGCATCCGCCACCGCGGCGCGCCGCGAGGCGTGGTTCCACGATATGCCCCATTTACTGCTGTCGGGCCCGTACACGATCGAGCCCCACGGCTTCAGATCCTCCATCTTGCGCATCCGCAGCAGCAGGCCTTCGGTTGCTTCGCCCGTCGGCGCCATCGAGATCCGCTGCTGGAGCTTCGTGATCGCGCGGGTCAGTCCATCGGGCGTGTCAGGATCGAAATTGAGCTCGTAAAGCCGCTCGCTCAATTCGCTCAGCAGCGCGGCATCGCGCAGCGGCACGCGATCGGGATCGGCGCGTAGCCGATCCGCCGGCAGCGGATCGGGCTGCATCGCCGCGACCTGCGGCGGCGGGCTTTGCGTCGGCGGCACGAAATAGAAGGTGCCGTCGATCGGCGAGGACGACACCCAGGGCTGCTGCGCGCCTGATGTGGCGCGCTTCACGGCGAGGCCGACCTGGTTGAAGGTCTGGAACACGTCGAGGCCCGCGGTCCTAACCGTCGCCGCCAGCGCCTTGGTGTAGGGGCTGTGGCCGTCGCTGCCATCCTGCGCGACGTTGCCGGGCTGCGTAGCGTAGGAGATCAGCGTGCCCTCCGGCGCGCGCATCTGCGCAAGGCCGCCGTCGGAGGATCGCAGGCCGCGTGAGCCAAACGGGTTGTTGCGGCAGGCGTCGAGGATCACGAGGTTGAGGCGCGTGCCCGATCCCTGCATCTGCCGCAGCACGAGGTTGACGTCGGTCATCTGGAAGTCGACATCGGCCTCGCGCGTCGGATTGGCGCCGACGGGCACGAGATAGTTGGAGCCGGCGACCTGCACGCCGTGGCCGGCATAATAGAACAACGCGACGTCGGCGCCCTGGACCTGCCGGCCAAAGCTCTGCACCGCGATGTCCATCGCGGCCTTGTCGAGATCGAGCTGGGCGCGCCCGCCGACCAGCGTGAAGCCGAGCGCGCCAAGCGTCTCCGCCATCAGGCTCGCGTCCTTGGACGGATTGTCGAGCGGCGTGATGTTCTTGTACGCGGAGTTGCCGACAACGAGCGCAATGCGCTTCTCGGCCGAGGCCGGCGCAGCCGCGACAAGCAGGGCCGCGGCCAGCGCCGCCAGCCCCACGACGCGATTGAAAATCCTCGCGCGCATGAAAACCCCCAAAGCGAAAACTCTTCAAGGCAATGACGCCAATCTACCAGCCCGGCGCCCCGGCGAAAAGCGGTGCGACATTCTGTGCAGGGCAGTCGCCTAGGACTGTTAAAGGCCGTCATGGCCGGGACAAGAGCGGCGTTGACCAAGTGATGGGTTTCGAAAGGGCTCTACCACCCTGCGGACCACGCGCGCATGCTGGAATGACGAGGGATGGATCGGTGTTTTGACACGCGCAGGTGTGACGGGGGCGAGGGCGCGAACGCCTACTTCCACGACCGCGTCAGCATCAGCGCCAGACACCCCAGCGCAGTGCTGATGAGGCCCACCATCGCGTAGGACTGCGCGAACACGCCGGTCTGGATGAAGACCTGGCAGGCGATGGCGATGCAGATTGCGGCCAGCAGTAGGCAGGCGCAGCCGACGATGGTCGACAAATAGCGTATCGCGGTTGCGACGGGCCTTGCTGGTGATGCGGGATCGTTCATGCACGGTTACAACGGCGCGGCCCGCGGCGGGTTCCTCCGCCGCGGCGTGTGCGCAAGACCATCAGGCGCGGGCGCAGCAATCGACGAGTGCGCGCCAGATGCGCTTGACTTCGATGGCCCGCTGCAGCTCAAGGACGTGGTTCTCGTTTGCAGGAGAGGAGATGTCCTTCAGGCGTGATTGACGTGGTGCGATCCAGCGCTCGGATATCGGATCGTACCATTTGCCGAGATTGACCAAGTTCGTGTCTCCTCTCTTCGATCCCCCTGGTTTTGACTATCCCATGCGCCTGTTCGTGGTGTTCTGGGTGATGTTGCCGTGCTCGGCCTGCTCGCGAATGTTCTGCTTCTCGTCGTCGCGATGGCCCTTCGTGGTGTCGAGCGGAACTGACGGCGCGCTGCCGGGACCCTTGTGGCTCTGGTTCTCCTCGGGAACAGGCTTGACCGTTTTCGTCAGCGGCTTCGTCATGGGCTTTGACTCCGTCGTTGCCTCACGAGATGCCAACGCACGGGACATTCGCGACGTTCCAACTGGTGGTCTGATGTGATCGGTGCGGCGGCGACGGGAAGGGCTGTCAGCGAAACCGACGTGTCACCATTGCAAGCACGAAAACAGGCTCGCTTCCGTCAAACACGCTGAGCGTCCAGCTGTCGCCGGGGCGCAGCGCATGCTCGACGTCGCGGGAGAGACGGACCGCTTCGCGCCAGGCGGCATCGTCGTCGAGGAGCGTTTCACCGGTCGTGTCGGTATGAGGTTGCTGGCCCTCGAAATGAAAGAAGTACCGCGGCATGTCGGGCAATGCGGATCACGCGAATATGTTCCGGCTGCGCGGATCGTTCTAGCCCGCCGCGCGTCCCAGCACTTCGCGAAAGTGCTTCTTCACCGCGCCGTTGCAGGTGCAGGCGCTCGTCTCGAGCGCCGGCGCATCGAGAATCAGGATGGCACCGCGGCGGGTCGCGAGGATGCGCCTGGCCTTGAACGTCTGGATGACGCGGCTGGCATAGCTGCGGGAGACGCCGAGCATGCCGGCGAGCTGCTCATGGGTGAGGCGGATTTCGTCGCTGCCGATATGCTCCCGGGCCGCGATGATCCATTTCGCCGCGCGTTGCTCGATCGAATGCGCCGCGTTGCAGGCCGCGGTCTGGAGCAGCTGTGCGAACTGGCAGGCTGCGTAGCGCGAAAAACTCTCGTGCAGGCTGGGCGATCGCTGCTGCGCCTGCTCGAGCGCGCGCAGCGGCAGGCGAACCAGCGTGCCGCCGACCTTCACGACGACGCGGGAAAAGGCCAGCGACGGACTGCGGCCTGCGGAAAGGCCGACCCCGCCCTCGCTGCCCACCAGGAGACTTTCGACCTCGCGGTCATCCTCAACCGGCACCGCGAACGATACGAACGCAGGGCCGCAGGGGAAGTGGACGACGGAGATGCCGTCACCAGCGTGATGCAGAACGTGGTTCGCGGCGACCTCGACCGATTGCAGATGCGGAGCGAGCAGCTCGAAATCCTGGGCGCTGAGCGTTCGCAGCAGATCGTTCCTGGGCCGGCCGGTCACGCTTCTTGTCTCTGGCTCTTCGTTGGGCTGGGAATCGGCGTCTCTGGGAAAAACCCTACGTTTCCGCGCAGGAACCGACAGTTCCAAAGTGAACACAAGTGTTTGCGGGAAACCGAAAAGTTCGCAGCAGCGAGGCGTCGCGCCGTCCAGCGTTGCCCGCAGGACACGCTGCGAACTTTGTTCTCATCCGGAGAACTACGGAATTTCCAAATGAGCCAGCGCGTGTGAGGTGCCGCAGGCCCTTATCGGAGACGGATCTGGCGTTCGGCCGGGCGGCTTTGGGCCACCTGCTTGCGGTAAGCATCGATCGCCTTGTTGGCGAGCACCAACTGCCGGCGCTCACCTTTCCTGACCTGCGCTTCGATGGCATCCAGGATGGTGTTCGCGGTCTCGTCCGGAGGTCCGAGCTCGCCGCTCTGCTCCAGGAAGCTCCAGGCGATGAAGAATGCGCTTTCGACGGTGCAACGAATGGACATGCGCTGCCAACGCGGTGTGGCCGCAGCCGTTCCGCGCGCAGCGACGTGCTTCCAGTGAGCGGGCAGGGTTCGCGCTATTTCAGCGAGGTGCTGATCGAGCCGAATTTCAACTTCAACGACGAGCCGAGATTGTTGATCACGGCGATGATCGCGAGCGCGATGCCGGCTGCGATCAGGCCGTACTCGATCGCAGTAGCGCCGGTTTCATCGGCCAGGAAGGCGGATGGTCTGCATGGCCCCACCAGAATTCCAACGACAAAGCTGGCGAGGACTTTAATTCGCTGCGTGCCGGTTTCCCTATTTGGAACCGGGGCTTGCGTCAATTTCGGGTTAATTCGGCGGAGGAAAACGCGGCGGCGAGACTTCGCCCCGCCGCCAAGCCTGTCTGGATTTTCCCGCGCGTCAGTTCTTCAGCACGATGCGGCCGACGACCTTGCCGGCGCGCAGTTCGTCGATCCATTTCTGGACGTCGCCCATCGGCTCCTCGCGCATCGGCGTCGGCTTGATCTTGCCGGCGCGGGCAAGCGCCATCAGCTCCTGGGCCTCGGTGAGCGTGCCGACCATGAAGCCTTCGATGGTCATGCGCTTGTAGACCCATTGCACCATCGGCAGCGTGAACTGGCCGCCCATCAGGCCGGACACCACGATCTTGCCGCCGCGTGCGGCGACGGCCACCGCAAACGCCATCGATTTCTCGTTGCCGGCGAAGTCGACGATCTCGTCGAAGCCGCCCTCGGTCTCTTTCAGGATGCGCTTGATCACGTCGGGCTCGGACGGATCGTAGGCGCCGGCTGCGCCGTTCTTCAGCGCGGTGTCGCGCGCTGCCGGCGAGAGATCGGCGACCGTGATCGGCTGCTTGAACATCGCCTGCGCAAATGACAGGCCCATCATGCCGACGCCGCCCAGCCCGATCAGCAGCAGATTGCGCTGGCGCGGACGGTCGACCAGGCGCTTGAGCGCGCCATAGGCAGTCACGCCGGAGCACATCAGCGTGGCGGCCTGGTTGACGGGCAGGGGATCGTAGTCGAGCAGGTACTTTGCGTCGGGCACCAACACGTGGGTGGCGAAGCCGCCGTCCATGGAGACGCCGAGGAAGCGCTGTTTCGCACAAAGATTCTCGTCGCCATTGGCGCAGTCGCGGCACTGGCCGCAGCCGATCCACGGGAAGACCGCCTTCTTCGCTCCGACCAGGCCGGCCGGCACGTCAGGGCCGACTTCGTCGACCACGCCCGCGATCTCGTGGCCGAGCGTGAACGGCAGCGTCATGCCGCGCGTGGTGTCGAGCTTCTTGCCGCCGCCGAGATCGGCATAGCCGTCCTGGATGTGCAGGTCGGAATGGCAGAGGCCGCAGCGCTCGATGCGCACCAGCACCTCGCGGCCTTGCGGCTTCGGCGTGTCGACGATGGTCTCGCACAAGGGCGCATCGAACTTGACCAGGGACTGCCGACGCATCAACGCCATATTCCTTCCTCCGAAATTCCTGTTATCCAGCTTGCTTTCGTATATCCGCCAATTCACGCGCCATGGCAACAAAGCCTGATATTGGAATGGTCTCGGCACGCCGCGTCGCATCGACACCTGCGGCCGCGGCAAGGCGAGCGGGATCCGCTTGAAGCGATTTCAGGCTTTGCCGCAGCATTTTTCGGCGCTGCCCGAAAGCGGCGGCTGCAACCTGTTCGAGCAGCTTGCGATCACAAGGCAGGGGCTCTGCGCGCGGCACCAGCCGCACGACGGAGGAGGTGACCTTCGGCGGCGGCACGAAGGCCGACGGCGAAATGTCGAACAGGATTTTTGTCTCGCAGCGCCAGTTGGCGAGCACGCCGAGGCGACCATAGGCCTCCTCGTCCTCGCGCGCGACGATGCGCTCGCCGACCTCGCGCTGGAACATCAGGACCATCATGTCGTACCAGGGCGGCCAGGGGTCGGTCGTGAGCCAGCCGATCAGGAGCTGGGTCGCGATGTTGTAGGGCAGGTTCGCGACGATCTTTGCTCTTTCGCCATTGAGCAGCGGACGCGGGTCGAAGGTCATGGCATCGCCATGCACGATCTCGAGCCGGCCGGGATAGTGCGTGGAAATGTCCTCTAACGCAGGGATCGCGCGCTCGTCATGCTCGATGGCGATGACGCGTTTGGCGCCGAGCGCGAGCAACGCGCGCGTCAACCCGCCCGGGCCGGGACCGATCTCGACGATGGTGGAGTCCTCGAGCGGCGCGGCGGCACGCGCGATGCGCGCGGTGAGATTGAGGTCGAGCAGGAAGTTCTGCCCCAGCGATTTGCGTGCCGACAGTGCGTGCTGGCGAATGACCTCGCGAAGCGGCGGGAGGTCGTCGATCGCGCCCATCAGCTTTGCGCAGCCGCCATGCGGCTTGCGAGCTTGAGCGCAGCGATCAGGCTTGCCGGATTGGCCTTGGCCGTGCCGGCGATGTCGAAGGCGGTGCCGTGATCGGGCGAGGTGCGGATGAAGGGCAGGCCGAGCGTGACATTGACCGCGTCGTCGAAGGCGACCGTCTTGATCGGGATCAGCGCCTGGTCGTGATACATGCAGACCGCGCAGTCATAGGTCGCGCGCGCCGCCTCGTGGAACATGGTGTCGGCAGGGAGCGGTCCCTTCGCCTCGATGCCGTCCTTGCGCAGAACCCTGAGCGCTGGCGCAATCACGGTCTGCTCCTCGTGGCCGATCGAGCCGTCCTCTCCGGCATGCGGGTTGAGGCCGGAGATCGCGATGCGCGGCCTTTCGATGCCGAAGCGGGATTTCAGCTCGGTCGTGACGATGCGCACGGTCGAGACAATGAGCTCGCTGGTGAGCTGGGCCAGCGCATCGCGCAAGGAGACGTGGATGGTCACGGGCACCACGGCGAGCCGCGGCGACCACAGCATCATCACCGGCTGCGGCACGCGGCCGTTCTCTGCGGCAAGCTCGGCGAGGTATTCGGTGTGCCCGGGATGGCGGAAGCCTGAGCGGTAGAGCACGCTCTTGGCGATCGGGTTGGTGACGACGGCGCTGGCGCGGCCTTCACGGACATCGGTGACCGCCTGCCGGATCGAGGTGAGCGCGGCCGGTGCGCTCGCGTCATCGGGCTTGCCGGGCTCGGCTGTCGCACTCTCACCCGTTGCGACCACGGGCAGGGCCTCGGTGAAGGCGGCTGCAGCCTCGCCGGCGCTTACCGAGGCAATCCGGATATCGGCGCCGAGGGCCTTGGCGCGGCGGGCGACGAAGGCCTCGTCGCCGAGCAGATAGAAGGCGGGCAGGTTCAGTTCGCGGCGTCTGAGCCAGGCTGCGATCGTGATGTCGGGGCCGATGCCGGCGGGCTCTCCCAGGGTCAGGGCGAGGGGCTTCGAAGGCTTGATGGAAGGTTCTAAGGCGAAGTTGGCCATCAGCGGTTGCGATATTCGATCATCGCCGCTTTCCGGAGATCATCGAGATAGGCCTTCTGGGTCTTCTCGTATTTCTCCGAATACATCTTCTCGCGGACCTCGCGCTTTTTCGGCGTGTCGATCATGGTCGGCTTGCGCGAGCACAGCACGACCATCTCGATGCCCGCCTTGGTGACCTCCGGCGCGGTCAGGTGGCCGATCTGGGTGTCGTCGAGCACCTTGCGAAGCGCCTCGGGCAGTTCCGCGGTGGTCTTGGTGACGGTGTCGCGGATGGTGGCGTTCGGCGTCGAGCGGAACAGCGAATTGGCTTCCTCGCAGCTTCCGACACGCGAGCGATAGCTCTCGGCTTCCTTCTGCCGCGTCTCCAGGAACGCCGGGGACGAGCCGCGCGGCACGATCAGCACGATCGGCTGCATCTTGTACTCGGTGCCCTCGATCTGGAGCTTGTCGCCGGTCTGGGCCTGCACGGCCTGCGCGACGTCGCGCTCGCCGACCATCAGCTTCTCCTTGAAGCGTCCGCGTACGAGGCTGGTCCAGACCATCTCGGCCTTCATGCGGCCCTTCAGCGTCTCGGGGCGGACGCCCTTGACCTCGAGCGACTTGGTGAGCTGATCCGGCGTGATTCGCATGCGCTGCGCCATGCCCTCGTAGGACTGGTTGATGTCGGAGATGCCGGGGTCGACGCCGTATTTCTTGCCTTCCTTGAGCTTCACCTTGTCGTCGATCAGCTCGTTGATGACGTCCTGGCGGCTCGGGGTCTTCTGCGTGGTCAGCTGGTCGAGCTTGGAGCGCTGCTCGATGTCGAAATCGGTGATCGGGTCGCCGTTGACCATCACGACGATGTTCTGCGCGCGCGACGGCGCGGGCAGGCCGGTGAGGATCAACCCGGCACCGATGGCGAGGAGGAGGCGAAAAACAGGCAATTGGGTCGTCATGATTATCGCTCGCATGTCAGCCGGGATGAGCTCGCTCTCGGGAGAGCCCGGCCGTCATTTCAGACGGTTCATTGGTAGCCGGCGGACGAGCTGGACCCGGTCGAGGTCGCCAGCGTGCGCAGGCCGATCTGGAACATGAACGCGTGGTTCAGCACGGGCGGCGCCGTGCCCGCAGAGTAACTATACGAAGTTACATAGTTCACGCCGAGCACGAAGCAATCGTCGACATAGCCCGCTCCGAGCACATACTGGTTGAGCTTGTTGGCCTCGAGGTCCCAGCGCGCCGAGCCGGTCACCACCCAATTGGCCGCGACCTTGATCGAGCCCGAGGTCAGGATGCCCTCGCGCCGCGTCAGATAGCCGAGCTCCGGCTGCTCGGCGTAATTGCCGTACATCATGCTGACCGACCAGCGATTGAAGTTGGCGCGGCCTTCCGCCTCGAAGCGCTGCACGTTCCAGGTCTGCTCGTCCATGCGGGAGCGGACGCTGAACGTGTAGGTGCTGTTGGGTGAGTAGCTGGCGCTCGCCACGTAATCCGAGCGCGGCTTGTCGAGGCCGGAATCAAGGCCGGTGTTGATGGTGTCCTGGACCGTGTAGGAGTTCAGGCCGAACAGCTGGTAGGACTGGCCGAACAGCACTTTGACGGCGCCGCCCTTGTCGAACTGCGTGGTGGACTGCACGCCGACATTGGCGCGGCCGCCGCCCTCGACGCGGTCGTAACCGGAGAACTTGTCGACGCTGAACAGGTTCGAGGTGTCGAACACCATGCTCTGGGCGTCCTCGTTCGGGAACCTGCCGGCGTAGGTCTCGTTCGGCCGGATGATGATCTGCGCGATCGGCTCGATGGTGGTCGAGCCCCAGGGCTGAACGTTGATGAAGGGATAGCGGTATTCGAGGCCGACCGTCGGCATCAGGCGGAACGCCTGAGTGTCGCCGACCGGCAGGTAGTTCGACACGCCCGGCTGGTTGGAGATCGAGGCGTTGACCGCGTCGGCGCGGAGGATGGCGAACGGCGTCCAGATCTCGCCGAACGGGTCGGTGAAGGACTTGCGCCACTGCGCTTCCGCCGTGAGGCGGGTGTAGGTGCCGGGGACGCCGCGCAGCAGGCACTGCGACGGCGTGCGCGCGAGCGGATCGGCCGACGTCGTCGTGCACAGGCTGGCGGTATTGGCGAGCGTGGTGATCGGATCGAACACCGCGGTGTCACGCGACAGGTTCGTGAAGTTGGTCTTGTAGCTGAACTCGCCGCCGAACACCGGATAGTTGAGCACGTTCGAATAGTCGATCACGGGATAGACGATCGGCACCTGGCTCTGGTTACCCGAATAGCTCAGCCAGTACATCGTGCGCGCATCGAAGAAGCTGCGATTGCCGACGCCGGTCAGATAGAGCTGCGACAATGCGTCGGTCGGCAGATACAGGAACGAGCCCAGCGGATCGCGGTATTGCGACAAGCGGTAGTCCGAGAAGAAGTAGTAGTCGGACATGACGACGCCGTCCCAGCCCCAGACCCACTTGTCGTTCAGCGCGAACTGACCCTTGGTGTCGACGGCGCCGCGGAACTGGCGGTCGCCGGGCTGGCCGGCGAGTGCGCCGGGGTCGAGCTGGTCGATGCCGTAGACGCGGATCTGGTAGGCGCCGTCCATCAGGCGCTGGCGGTACTCGGCCTGGAACAGCACGCCCTGCTTTGAGGTGATGCGCGGGCTGAAGGTCATGTCCATATCGGGTGCGATCGCCCAGTAGAACGGAACTTCGACGCCGTAGCCGAACGGCGTGTTCGACGTGAAGCCCGGCATCAGGAAACCGGTCTTGCGCTTCACGGTCGGGTCGGGCGTCGAGAAATAGGGCATGTAGGCGATCGGCACGCCGAAGAATTCGAGCTGTGCCGTCTCGAAATACAGCATCTTCTCCTGCTGGTCGTGGATGATGCGGGCACCCTTGACCTGCCACAGCGGCGGCTTCTTCGGATCGTCCTTACACGGCGCGCAGGCCGTGTAGACGCCGTTCTCGAACACCGTGTAGTTGCCGCTGGAGCGGTCGGCGCGGCTCGCGGCCATGCGGGTCTGGTCGGCGGTGTCCACGCGCAGCGAATCGACGAAACCGTCGCGGTAGTCGTCGGAGAGATCCAGGATCTCGGCATAGGTGATCTTGCCGTCGGCATCCGTCATGCGGACGTTGCCTTCGGCATGCAGCCGCTTGGTCTTCTGGTCGTAGATGACCTTGTCGGCCTCGACGCTGGTGCCGTTGTAGAACAGCTGGACGTTACCGACCGCGGAGACGCGCGAATTGTTGTAGTCGTAGTCGACCTCGGTCGCCTGAACCAGCATCTGGTTGTCGTTGGCGACCCTCGGCGGCTTCGGACGCGGCGGCAGCGGATTGTAGGTGAAGCTCTGAGCGGAGGCCGGCGTCACGGCGGCAACATCCATCAGCCCGCCGAGCGACGCCACGGCGGCGACAGCCAGCAGGAGCCTGCGAATGGACAAGCCGAATCCGTTCGCGCGCACCACAGTACGCCGCGTCAAGCGAGACACGAGCCCTCGATGGACGGCAGTCACTAACCGTCCTCCTGATACAACAAGGCCAAAAAGCCGGTGAGGCCGCCCACCACCGCGGGCAACCACGCCGCAGCGATCGGATGCATCAACTCAGCCTTGCTCAAGTCTTCAGTCACTTTCGACAGAACGTAGAGCAGAAAGCCTGCGCCCACGCCACTCAAAACCATCTTCTGCACGCCGCCCATCCGGAAGAAGCGCAACGACACCGAAGCCGCCAGCATCACCATAGCGGCCAGCAAAAACGGCTGTGCCAGGAGCTTGTGATACTGGAGTCGATAGCCGGCTGTCGCGAACCCCGAGCTCTCGGAGGAGCGGATGTAGCTCGGTAGTTGCCAAAAAGACACAGTCTCGGGTGTGGAAAAGCTGTTGCGGATCTGGGCTTCGGTCAGCGTCGTCGGAATCTCCAACGTCGCCTGGTCGATCGGCGGCGAATCCAGCGAGAAGCGGCGCACCGATTTGAACTGCCAGTGACCGGATTCCAGCGCCGCCTCGCGCGCCTCGATCCGTTCCTTGAAATGCCAGTCCGTATCGAATCGGAACAGGGTCAGGCCGGTCAGCCGTACGCCCTGCTGCTCGCTGCGCGCCGCGTTGATGATGACCTGGCCGTCATTGGTGACCTGGTTGAGCCAGAAGCCGGAGGCGTCCTGGATGCCGCCGCCGGGGGCCGAGCCGAACAGCTCGGCTTCCATGCGCTTGGACAGCTCGCGCAGGTTCGCCGACATCGGATTGTAGGCGACGGTGGCGATCACCCCGATCAGGAGTGCGCTGCCGAGGGCCGGCGAGATGAATTGCCATGCGGAGATGCCGGCGGCGCGCGCGACCACGAGCTCGAGCCGGCGGGAGAGGGCGAGATAGCAGGTCATGGCGCCGATCAGCATGCAGAACGGCGTCAGCTTCTCGAGCAATTGCGGGACCCGGAACAGCGAAGTCTCGGCCACCATGATCGCGGAGGCGGATGCGAGCCCTGAGGTCTTGCGCACCATCTCGATGTAGTCGACCAGCACCAGCAGCAGGAAGATGCTCGCGAACACGCCGAGCGCCGCGACCACGAAGCGTCCGGCGAAATAGCGCCCGAGGGTGTTGGTGAGCATGCTCATGCGGCGGCCGGCCGTCCGAACAGCCGCGCGATACGCGCGTTCGACCTGTTGATGGCCTCGATGAGGCGGGGCGGCGGCTCGACCACGATGCCGCCGATGATCATCCACAGCCCGACGCCGATGGCGCCCAAAACCATCGCGTATTGGAACAGCACCGGGCCCGGCGACTTCACCGCCATCACCGAGCAGGCGAATCCCGCCATGCGCAGGCCGAACACGGCGATCACGGAGCCGCCGATCGAGAAGTTGCGGCTCTGGCGCGTGGTGCGCGGCGCGCCGAGGAAGGCGAAGGTCAAAACGGCAAAGGCGAAGGGATAGATCGGCGCCAGCAGGCTGTCGTGCAGAGCCGAGCGGAACTGGCCGGGAATCTGCTTGTAGACCGGATCGTCCTCGGACGGGGAGAACAGCTCCCAGAGATAGCGCTCGCGGATGCCGAGGGTGACGTCGTGACCCTGGCCCGAGAACTTCGACATGTCGAAGCCGTAGCGGCCGAACGCCACCAACGCGGGATCGCGCTTGCCGGCCTCGAAGCGCTGGAGATTGCCGTCCTTGAGCACCAGGAACGAGCCGTTGTCGTTCTTCACGACCTCGCCATGCTCGGCGACGATCGAGACGCGCTCGTTGGGATCGCGGCGATCGTCGATGAATATCCCGGCGAGGATGCCGCCGGGCTGGCGTTCGCGGATCCGGATCGTGAGGTTCTTGTCGAGCTGGGCGAAGCGGCCGGGCTGGAGGATGTTGGTGAGCACGTCGGCGGTGATCTCGGCGTCCCACTGCTTGATCCGCCGCATGCCGTCGGGGGCCAGGTAGGCCGCGATGAAGGCGACGAGCAGCGCCACGACACAGGTGGCGTAGAAGAACGGATAGAACAGCCGGAACGGCGAGAAGCCGGCGGCATTCATCACGATGATCTCGGAATCGGTCGCGAGCTTGTTCAGCGTGTGCGAGATCGCGATCATCAGCGCGATCGGCGAGATGATCAGGACCAGCGCCGGCACGACGAGGCTGGTGATGCCGAGGAAGGTCAGGATGGTCTGACCCTGGCTCGTCATCAGGTCGATGCCGCGCAACGCCTGCGTAATCCAGATCACGCCGGTGAGGCTGACCAGGACCAGCGCAAACGACGCTAGCGTCGTGCGGAAGATATACCTATCGATTGACCCCATGCGCTACCGCACGAATCCCCACCAGCGCCCCAATGCAGGCCGGAAGTCCGGCTGCCCAACCAATCCCCGATCAGGGGATCCCCAAGGTCGGCCAACCACCTCTACCACCGGCTTACTCTCTCACTACCATCCCTTTGATCCATCAACAAAATGGCTGCCCCGTGGCACCGTCAATATATGGTTAATATTTCCCTCGTTGTGGCCCGGCGGCCACGGGGGTGCTTGGCAGCCACCGGGCCGGTGGCCCATAGTGGGGAAAGTCCAGTGAATCGTCGTTCAGCTCCGGCCCGAGGCCGGGTCCGTCGAGCGGCGAAAAGCCCGATGTTTTGAAGGAGTTACCCATGTCCGATGCCATCAAGGTCGGCTTTGTTCCGTTGTCTGCTGCCGCCCGTGGCATCCTGGTCGTGTTCTGCGACGACACTTTGAAGCTCGGCCCGGCGACGGCCAAGGCGCTCGGCGGCGCCACTGAGCTGGTCAAGCGGGCGGCCTCCGCCGCCGGGTTCAAAGGCAAAAGCGGCGCCGCGCTGGACATCCTGGCACCGGAGGGGGTGAAGGCCACCCGCCTCGTTGTGATCGGCGCCGGCAAGGCGGCGAGCCTGAAGGCGAACGACTTCCTCAAATTCGGCGGCGTGGCGGCGAGCAAGCTTTCGGCCGCGGCCGCTGCCATGACCATCGTCGCGGAACTGCCCAATGGCGCGATGACCAGCGAGCAGGCGGTTGCGATCGCCTCGGGCCTGCGGCTGCGCGCCTACAAGTTCGATCGCTACAAGACGAAAAAGAAAGACGGCGAGGAGGGCGGCTTGCGCGCCGACGTCTCGCTTGCGGTCGGCGATGCCATCGCGGCGAAGAAGGCGTTTGCCTCGGCCGGCCATGTCGTCGACGGCGTGATCATCGCGCGCGACCTCGTCAACGAGCCGCCGAACGTGCTTTTCCCCGAGGAGTTCGCGCGCCGCGCGGCCCTGCTCCGCAAGCTCGGCGTCAAGGTCGAGGTGCTCGATGTCAAGGCGATGGACAAGCTCGGCATGGGCGCGCTGCTCGGTGTCGGCCAGGGCTCGACGCGGCCGAGCCGCACCGTGATCATGCGCTGGGACGGTGGCAAGAAGGGCGAGGCGCCGGTCGCCTTCGTCGGCAAGGGCGTCTGCTTCGACACCGGCGGCATTTCGATCAAGCCGGCCGGCAGCATGGAGGACATGAAGGGTGACATGGGCGGGGCCGCCTGCGTCGTCGGCCTGATGCACGCGCTCGCCGCGCGCAAGGCCAAGGCCAACGTGGTCGGCGCCATCGGCCTCGTCGAGAACATGCCCGACGGCAATGCGCAGCGGCCGGGCGACATCGTCACCTCGATGTCCGGCCAGACCATCGAGATCATCAACACCGACGCCGAAGGCCGCCTCGTGCTGGCCGACGTGCTCTGGTACGTGGCGAAAAAGACCAAGCCGAAATTCATGGTGGATCTGGCGACGCTGACCGGCGCGATCATGGTCGCGCTCGGCACCGAGCATGCCGGCATGTTCTCCAACAATGACGAGCTCGCCGACCGTCTGCTCGCGGCCGGCATCGAGAGCGGGGAGAAGGTCTGGCGCATGCCGCTCGGCCCCGAATACGACAAGCTGATCGATTCCCAGTTCGCCGACATGAAGAACACCGGCGGCCGCCATGGCGGCTCGATCACCGCGGCGCAGTTCCTGCAGCGCTTCGTCGACGGCACTCCCTGGGCGCATCTCGACATCGCCGGCACCGCGATGGGCGCGCCGAAGACCGACATCAACCAGAGTTGGGGAAGCGGCTATGGTGTCCGTTTGCTCGACCGTCTGGTCGCCGACCACTACGAGCGCAAATGATCTGAGATGACCGAAGTGCTTTTCTACCATCTGCAAAACATGACGGTGGAGAGCGTGTTGCCGCCGCTTCTCGAGAAATCGCTCGAGCGCGGCTGGCGCGTCGTGGTGCAGTCGACCTCGCCGGAGCGCGCCGACGCGCTCGACGCGCATTTATGGACCTATCGCGACGATTCCTTCCTGCCGCACGCGACATGGCGCGTGAACGATGCCGCCGATCAGCCGATCGTGCTGGCGATCGAGGAGGACAATCCCAACGGCGCCAATGTCCGCTTCCTGGTCGACAACGCCGCGCTGCCGCAGGACGCGCAGGGCTATGAGCGCATGGTGCTGCTGTTCAACGGCGACGATCCGGACGCGCTGGCGTTTGCCCGGAGCGCCTGGACGGATTGCAAGGCGCGGGGATTTGATGTCACCTATTGGCAGGCCGACGAACGGGGCCGTTGGCAGCGCCGGAATTAGCGATCGTTTCCAATTAATGATAATTTGCACTTTTCGGGCGATGCTGGCTTTTGTCACCTTCGTGCCGCAAAGTGATGTTGGGACAATCGCTTAGGGCCGGTCCTTCATGCGGGGAATTTAGTTTATCGTGCGACATCAAAAGCTTCCCAGCTCGCTCATAGTTGCGTTGGCTGCCGTAGCACCGCTGCTCGCGGGCTGCTCGGGGACCGATCTGTTGTCCAAGGATGCCCAGTGGTTCAACACGCCGAGCCGCCTGTTCATCAAGAGCATCTCAATCGAATCGCCGCCGTTGACCCCCGACAAGCCCGTGACGGCCGGGGATCTGGTCAGCGCCGACGGCGCCTGTCCCGGCATGACGCCGCCCCCCGGGCCGGCTGACGCCAATGCTTCGACGACGGCGCCGGCGCCCATGGGCGGCACGGTCGCGCTCGGTCACACCGAATGCGACGTGGTGCGCGGCATCGGCGCGCCCTCGACCGTCAATCTCTCCAGTGATGCCGCCGGCCGGCGCGTTGCCGTGGTCACCTGGAGCACCGGTCCGCGCGCGGGCATCTACACCTTCACGTCCGGCCGCCTGTCCTCGATCGAGGGCACGCCGGAAGCGCCTGTCATGCCGAAGGCGACCAAGCCGAAGCCGAAGAAGAAGTCGGCGTAAGGCGAACTCTCGTGCCCCGGACGCGCTGCAGCGCCACCAGCGCGTTCACGCGCGTCTTCGACGCGCCATCAGCGCGTTCACGCGCGTCTTCCACGCATTATGCGCTGCTGCGCCGAGCCGAGACCTGGTCTCTCTCGATCCAGTCTCTCTCGGTCATGGGCCCCCGGCTCAGTAGCGCACCACTATCGTGCTGCGCTACGTCCGGGCACGAGAGCAACGATCCAGGTTTGCGTACTCATAAATTCGTCGCGACGGCGATCCATCAACCTCTATCGATCATCCAACGGTTTACCGCTTGGTGGAAGTTAAGAGGGCCCGGAACGGTCATATGCGTCTTAACGTACGTGAAACCCGCCTTTTGGAGCGTGCGGTTCGGAGCCACATTGAACGCATTGGGTTCACAGAAGAGTTGCTTCAACTCGAGAACCTGGAAGTAGAGTTCGACGGTCTTTCGGACACACTCTACGCCAATCCCCTGCTTACGCAGCGAGGGATCCGTGATGTGCAAATGCATACTTGCGTGCTGGCCAATCCGGATCTTGTCAGCGGTCGAGAACCCCAAGAACCTATCGTCGGAGAGCCAGCTTACTAAAAAGCTGTTTCTTTGCTCGACAGGCCGGTCGAACATTTGCTCATAAAGTCGCTGCCATTGTATTGCCGGTGGTAGTCGTGTTGGGTCGACCCCGAGCATTTCCAAGTGCTCTGGCGTCGCTGCGTGGAAATACTCGATGATCAGTGCAGTTTCCTGCAGAGTCATCGGTCGAACGGTGATGGCCACTGGCAGCCCCTACGATCAGTGGGCGCTGTATAAATAGCAACTTAAAATAGATGGATTGCGGCCGTTTAGCAATTGGCAAGTCGCTGCCAGCAGCGCATCAGGATCGTGCTGCGCCGCGTTCGGGCATGAGAGCAACGATCTCAATTCGCCATCTCATCAAACTAACGCGTCCTCACTTCGAGCTATAGCTTCTCCGCGCGCATCAATGTGTTGGCGGCATTCGCGCGCGCCTTCGAAAGTCACGCTGCCGTTATACGTGATCGGCAATTCGTGATGTGAGAGCATTTGCATCCGCTGTCGAAACCAGCCCGGAGGAAAACTGGAGGAAATCTCCAGAATAATCACGCGCGTCTAAAGCAGCGCTTCAAGAAAGACATCCGCACCACTGCTACGCATCGAGGGGAGGGACTGGATCGATCGAAGGAATATTTGGATGTCTACTACCTCTGTTTTCTCCCCGGTTACGGGCCAGCTCACCATTTTCGGCGACAGCGCCAATAACGGCGTCGTGATCACACGCGACAAGTCGGGCCGCATACTCATCAATAACGGGCAGGTGAAGACGATCGGTGGCGATCCCACTGTGGCCAACACCAACGAGATCGACGTCTTCGGTCTGGGCGGCGACGACACGATCACCGTCAACGAATCCAACGGCCCGATGCCCGCGGTGCACATTTTCGGCGGCGACGGCAATGACAGGATCACGGGCGGATCAGGTGCCGATTTGCTGTTTGGGCAGGCCGGCGACGATACGATCAAGGGTGGCGGCGGCAACGATCTGCTGTTCGGCGGCGCGGGGAACGACACGCTGGACGGCGGCAGCGGCGACAACCAGTTGTTCGGCGAAGCCGGCAACGACCTCATGATCTGGAATCCGGGGGGCGGCACCAACCTGTTCGAGGGCGGTGACGGCAACGACACTGCGCAGGTGAACGGAAGCAATGACCCGGAGACGTTCACGATCACGGCGGACGGCACGCGCGTGCGATTCGACGGGACGGGCGCCGCGCCATTTTCGCTCGACATCGGCACGACGGAGAATCTGGTGCTGCACGCCGGCGGCGGCGACGACGTCATCACCGCAAGCAATGGACTCGCCAGCCTGATCTCGCTGACGCTCGACGGCGGCGCCGGCAACGACAGGATCACCGGCGGCGACGGCAACGATCTCCTGATCGGCGGCAGCGGCGACGACATCGTCAATGGCGGACGCGGCAACGACGTCGCGCAACTAGGAACGGGCGACGACACCTTCATCTGGAATCCCGGCGACGGCAGCGACACGGTCGAAGGCGGATCGGGCAACAACAAGCTGCTGTTCAACGGCGCCAACATCAACGAGACCATCGACATCTCGGCCAATGGCGGCCGGGTGCGCTTCACCCGCGACGTCGCCAACATCACGATGGACCTCAACAGCATCGAGCAGATCGAATTCGATGCACGCGGCGGCGCCGACAACATCACCGTCGGCGATCTCACCGGCACCGGCGTCAAGCAGGTGCTGGTCGATCTCGGAGCCGTTCCCGGCGGCACGCAAGGCGACGGTGCGGCAGACACGGTGACCGTCAACGGTACCAACGCTGGCCAGCACATCGAGGTCACGTCCGACGGGACGACCGTGACGGTGACGGGCCTGCCTGAAGTCGTGACGATCGCGAATGCAGAGGCTGCCAACGACCGGCTGGTGATCCAGGCGCTCGGCGGCAACGACGTGATCGATGCATCGCTACTTGCTGCGGCGATTGGGCTGACCATCGATGGCGGCGCAGGCAACGATACCATCACCGGCAGTCAGGGCGCCGACACCCTGATCGGCGGTGACGGAAACGACAAGGTCATCGGTGGCCGCGGCAACGACGTCGCTCTCCTCGGCGCAGGCGACGACATCTTCACGTGGAATCCCGGCGATGGTAGCGACACCGTCGAAGGTGGCGCGGGAACGGATACGCTGGTGTTCAACGGCTCCAACGTCGCCGAGAACATGTCGATCTCGGCGAATGGCGGTCGCGCGCTTCTCACCCGCGACGTCGGCGCCATCACGATGGATCTCAACGGCGTCGAGCATGTGCAGATCGCTGCCGCCGGCGGCGCCGACAACATCACCGTCAACGATCTCTCCGGCACCGGCGTCACGCAGGTGGCGATCGACCTCAGTGCCGGCCCCGGCAGCCAGAGTGGTGACGGTGCGGCAGATCGTGTGACCGTGAACGGCACCGCAGGCGATGACAACATCTCGGTCACGACCTCTGGCGGATCGATCGTCGTCAACGGCCTTGCGGCGCAGGTGACCATCGCTCACGCCGATGCCGGTGATGTCCTGACCGTCAACGGCGGAGGCGGTAACGACGTCATCAATGCCTCGTCCATCAAGGCGGGGCAGCCGTTCAGCCTCAACATCAACGGCGGCGACGGCAACGACACCATCACCGGCAGTGCCGGCAATGACATTGTGAACGGCGGCCGTGGCAACGACGTTGCCAATCTCGGCGCCGGCGACGATACCTTCGTCTGGAATCCCGGCGACGGCAGCGACATTGTCGAAGGCGGCAAGGGCACCGATACGCTGCTGTTCAATGGCGCCAACATCAACGAGAACATCAACATCTCGGCCAATGGCGGCCGGGTGCTGTTCACCCGCGATGTTGCTGCCATCGCGATGGACCTGAACGGCGTCGAGCATATCAACTTCAACGCCCTCGGTGGTGCCGACAACATCACGATCGGCGACCTCTCCGGGACCGGCGTGAATCAGGTCAACCTCGACCTCGGCGCCAATGACGGCGCCGCGGATACGGTGACGGTCAACGGAACCAGCGGCAGCGACGTCATCACGGTGACCGAGCACGACGGCATCATCACGGTGTCGGGGCTTGGCCAGGACATCAACATCACCGATGCCGGCGCGGGCGACAGGATCGTGATCAACGGGCTCGATGGCGACGACGTCATCACGGCCTCCGGTCTGCACGGCGGCATCCAGCTCGTCGCCAATGGCGGCAATGGCGATGACGTCCTCATCGGCAGCCCAGGCAACGACACGCTCGCGGGCGGCGCGGGTGATGACGTGCTGATCGGCGGCGGCGGACAGGACGTCCTCGACGGTGGCCCCGGCAACAACGTCGTCATCAACGGGGGCGGGGCGATGGCGGCCGCGATGCTGCTCAACCAGGCCATGGCGGCGAACCTTATCCCGGCAGGTGACGGTCACGGCGAGATGCCGTTGCCCGACCCGCACGCGGCGCAGAGCCAGACCCTCGCACCGCCGCAACACGCCTGACGCGAGGCTCCGGCCCGGAGAACGCCCATGATCATGAACGCGGTCTCGACCGATACGGGGTTGGACGCGCTGCTCACCCTGCTGCATTTGCAGGGTGTTGCGGCCGACCGCGACCAGCTCAGGCACCGGACCGGAACGGCTGTCTTTGGCGCAGCGGACATCATCCGCTGCGCCAAATCTCTCGGCCTCAAGGCACGAACCTATCGAACGCAGTGGAGTCGTCTGTCGGGCAGCCCGCTGCCCGCGATCGCGATGCTGCGCGACGGCAGCTTCATGGTCATCGCAAAAGCCTCCGCCGACAGGGTGCTGGTGCAATCGCCGCAGGCTCAGCGCCCGGTGCTGATGGAGCGCGACGAGCTGTGCGCGATCTGGGACGGCGGACTGATCCTGATGGCCCGGCGCGCCGGGCTATCAGACCTCGGGCGTCACTTCGATATCACCTGGTTCATCGCTGCGATCGGCAAATACCGGCGGCTGTTCGGCGAGGTGCTCGCCGCCTCGTTCTTCCTCCAGCTCTTCGCGCTGGTCTCGCCGCTGTTCTTCCAGGTCGTCATCGACAAGGTGCTGGTGCACCGTTCGCTGTCCACGCTCGACGTGCTCGTCATCGGCCTGGTCGTCGTCTCCCTGTTCGACACGGTGCTGGGTATCCTGCGCAATTATCTGTTTGCGCACACCACCAACCGCATCGACGTCGAGCTTGGGGCGCGGTTGTTCCATCACCTTCTGGCATTGCCGATGGCCTGGTTTCAGGCGCGGCGCGTCGGCGATTCCGTGGCGCGGGTTCGCGAGCTCGAGAACATCCGCAACTTCATCACCTCATCGTCGCTGACGCTTCTCATCGACCTGTTCTTCACGTCAGTATTCCTAGCGGTGATGTTCGCCTATTCGCCGCTGATGAGCTGCATCGTGCTGGCATCGTTCCCGTTCTACATCGCGATCTCGGCGGTGGCGACGCCGCTGTTTCGCCGCAGGCTGGACGAGAAATTCCGCCGCGGCGCCGAGAACCAGGCCTTCCTGGTCGAAAGCGTCAGCGGCATCGAGACGCTGAAGGCGATGGCGGTCGAGCCGCAGATGCAGCGCCGCTGGGAAGAGCAGCTCGCCGGCTATGTCTCGGCGAGTTTCGGCGTCACCAGCCTCGGCAACACCGCAAGCCAGCTCGTGCAGTTCGTCAGCAAGGTCGTGACCGCCGCCATTCTCTATGTCGGTGCGCGCCTCGTGATCGGCGACGCATTGACCGTCGGCGAGCTCGTGGCCTTCAACATTTTTGCGGGGCGCGTTTCGGCCCCGGTGCTGCGGCTGGCGCAGGTCTGGCAGGATTTTCATCAGGCGCGGCTCTCGATCGCGCGGCTTGGCGACATCCTCAACAGCGCCGCAGAGCCGGCTTATTCGGCCGCACGCGCCGGGCTGCCGCCGATCCGGGGCAATATTCGGTTCGAGCACGTGTCGTTCCGCTACCGGCTCGATGGGCCGGAAATCCTGCACGACGTCTCGTTCGATGTTCCGGCCGGGCAAACCGTCGGCATCGTCGGCTCCTCGGGCTCGGGCAAGAGCACGTTCGCCAAGCTGGTGCAGCGGCTCTACGTTCCTCAAGGCGGCCGCGTGCTGATCGACGGAATGGATCTGGTAATGACCGATCCGGCCTGGCTCCGCCGCCAGATCGGCGTGGTGCTCCAGGACAACATGCTGTTCAACCGCTCGGTGCGCGACAACATCGCGCTGGCCGATCCGACCCTGCCGATGGATCGCATCATGGACGCGGCAAAACTCGCGGGCGCGCATGATTTCATTCTGGAGCTTCCCGAAGGCTACGACACTGTCGTCGGCGAGCGCGGCTCGACGCTCTCGGGCGGGCAGCGCCAGCGCATCGCGATCGCCCGCGCATTGGTGACCAATCCCCGCATCCTGATCTTCGATGAAGCGACCAGCGCGCTCGATTATGAAAGCGAGCGGATCATCCATGAGAACATGAAGGAGATCGCCAGGGGCCGCACCGTCCTGATCATCGCGCATCGTCTGTCCACCGTTCGCGGTGCCGATCGCATCTTCACGCTGGAGCGCGGCCGTCTGGTCGAGGACGGCACGCATGACGCGTTGATCAAGACCGGCGGCCGATACGCGGCCCTGCATCGTCTCCAGGGAGGAATCTATGAGGTCGGCTAGCGCGGTGCCGGCCCCGCGGCCGGAGCAGACCGTCGTTCCCTTCCGGAACGCGAAGGGGCGGCGCACGGAAGAGATCGCCTTCCTGCCCGCGGCGCTGGAGATTGCCGAGGCACCGCCGTCACCGATCGGCCGGGCCATCGCGATGGCCCTGATGCTGCTTGTCTGTGCGGCACTCGCGTGGTCGGCATGGGGCACGATCGACATCGTGGCGTCCGCAACCGGGAAGGTGGTGTCGAGCGGGCGAAGCAAGGTGGTCCAGCCGTTCGAGACCGGGGTGGTGCGCGCCATCCACGTGCAGGACGGGCAGGCGGTCAAATCGGGCGACGTACTGATCGAACTCGATCCGACCGTGAACGCCGCAGAGCGCGATCGCCTGCAGGACGATCTCATGGCCGAACGGTTGAATGTTGCGCGCCTCCGCGCTGCGCTCGCAAGCGGCGAAGGCGCCTTCGCCGATCTCGTCGTGCCAGGAGACGCCGACCCCGCACTGGTCGCGACGCAGCGGCAGCTTCTCGTAAGTCAGGTCGGCGAGCATCGCGCCAAATTGGCTGCGCTGTCGCGCCAGGAGGCGCAGAAGGAGGCCGAGCACCAGACCATCGCGGCGACGATCCACAAGCTGGATGCGTTGCTCCCGGTCACCCAGCAGCGCGTCGAGATCCGCAAGATTCTGATGGAGAAGGAAATCGGCTCGAAACTGACATACTACGAGACACTTCAGCTTCTGATCGAGCAGCAGGAGGAGCTTCGTGTCCAGAGCAGCCATCTGAAGGAGGCCGAGGCGGCCGTCGCCGCGATCCGGGAGACCCGCACCCAGGCCGTGGCGGAGTATCGCAAGAGCCTGTCCGACGAACTCGCCAAGAGCGTGCAGAAAGCCAACGGCGTCGCGCGCGATCTGATCAAGGCGCAGCAGCGGACCCGGCTGCAGCGGTTGACGTCGCCAGTCGACGGCGTCGTGCAGCAGCTTGCGGTCCACACCGTCGGTGGCGTGGTCACGCCCGCGCAATCGCTGCTGGTGATCGTGCCGTCAGATACGCGGCTCGAGGTCGAGGCGATGATCTCCAACCGCGACATCGGTTTCGTCGAGGCCGGGCAGGGCGCCGCCGTCAAGATCGACACCTTCAACTTCACCCGCTACGGCCTGCTGGAGGGACGGGTGCTGAGCGTCTCGCAGGACGCCATTATCCGCGACCGTTCGCCGGGAAACGACCGCGCGCTCGGGACGCAGCGCGACAGCAGCGAGCCCAACGGGCAGGAGCTGAGCTACAGCGCACGCATCTCGCTCGATCGCACGCAAATGCAGGTGGACGATCGCCTCGTCACCCTGTCGCCGGGCATGGCCGTGACGGTGGAGATCAGGACCGGCTCGCGCACCATTTTGAGCTACCTGTTATCGCCATTGCAGCGCTACCGGCACGAGATCATGCGGGAACGCTGATGTTTGCCGATTAAGCCAGGCGTTTCAACGGCTTGAGTGGTCTCGCCGACGCTCCGGCCGCAACCGCCCCGCTACTGTGCATGGGGTTGTTTTTCAGATTTTGAGTCTAGCCCGCCGCCTCGTCGAACTGCGTGCTCGCCTCCAGCCACTGTTCCTCCGCACGCGCCAGCGCGTCGGCGGCGTTGGCGCGCGCCTTCGACAGTTGCGCGGCCTGCTTGGGATCGCGCGTAAAAATGTCGGGCAGGGCGAGCGCGGTGTCGATCTTGGTGATGATCTCGCTGACGCGGGCGATCTCGCTCTCGGCTTCCGCGATGCGCTTCTTCAGCGAGCCGCGATTGTCCGATCTTGGGCGCTGCGGCTTCTCGCTCGCGGCGCTACGCTCGCGCGGGGCGGGCTCGCCGTTGCGCGCCGACAGCACCAGGCGGCGGTACTCGTCGAGGTCGCCGTCGTAATTGGTGACGGTGCGGTCGGCGACGATCCAGAGCCGGTCGGCGCAGGCCTCGATCAGATAGCGATCGTGCGAGACCATGATGACCGCGCCGGGGAATTCGTTGATCGCTTCCGCAAGTGCTGCGCGGCTGTCGATGTCGAGATGGTTGGTCGGCTCGTCCAGGATGATCATGTTCGGGCCGAAGAAGGTCGCAAGGCCCAGCAGCAGCCGCGCTTTCTCGCCACCGGACAGTTTGGCGACCTTGGTGTCGGCCGCCTTGCCGGAAAAGCCGATCGCGCCGGCGCGGGCGCGTACCTTGGCTTCGGGCGCATCACCCATCAGCTTGCGGACGTGGTCGTAGGCAGAGCCGTCCTCGTTGAGCTCGTCGAGCTGGTGCTGCGCGAAATAGGCGATCGACAGCTTGTCCGCGCGCGTCACCCTGCCCGAGAACGGCGCCAGCCGTCCGGCGAGCAGTTTTACAAGTGTCGATTTGCCGTTGCCGTTGGCACCCAACAGCGCGATGCGGTCGTCATTGTCGATGCGCAGCGTAACGCGGCCCAGCACCGGGGCTGCCGGATCGTAGCCGACCGCGGCGTTGTCGACGGCGATGATCGGCGGCGACAGGATTTTTTCAGGGGCGGGAAAGCTGATCTCGCGCACGTCCGCGGTGACCAGCGCCGTGATCGGCTTCAGCCGCTCCAGCATTTTCACGCGGGACTGCGCCTGGCGCGCTTTCGAGGCCTTGGCCTTGAAGCGGTCGACGAAGGCCTGCAGGCGCGCGCGTTCGGCCTCCTGGCGCTTGACCGCCTTGGCATCGAGCAGCTCGCGCGCGGCGCGCTGCTCCTCGAAGGAGGAATAGGTGCCCTTGTAGAGCGTGAGCTTGCCGCGCTCCAGATGCAGGATCTGGTCGACCGAGCTTTCCAGAAGGTCGCGGTCATGGCTGATCACGATCACCGTGCGCGGATAATGCGCAAGGTGATCCTCGAGCCACAGCGTGCCTTCGAGGTCGAGATAGTTGGTGGGCTCGTCGAGCAGCAGGAGGTCAGGGGCGGCGAACAGCGTGGCTGCGAGTGCGACGCGCATGCGCCAGCCGCCGGAGAATTCGGCGCAGGGGCGAAGCTGGTCGGTGGCGGAGAAGCCGAGGCCGGAGAGGATCGCAGCCGCACGGCTCGGCGCCGAATGGGCGTCGATGTCGACCAGCCGGGTCTGGATCTCGGCGATCCGGTGCGGGTCGGTCGCGCTCTCCGCTTCGTGCAGCAGCGCGTCGCGTTCGAGGTCGGCCTTGAGCACGACGGAGATCAGGCTTTCGGGGCCGTTCGGGGCTTCCTGCGCGAGGCTGCCGACGCGCCAGCGTGGCGGCAGGGTGACCGTGCCGTGCTCGGCCGAAAGCTCGCCGCGGATCACTTTGAACAGGGTCGACTTGCCGGTGCCGTTGCGCCCGACCATGCCGACGCGCGCGCCGGGCGTGATCTGCACGGAACTCTGGTCAATCAGAAGGCGTCCGGCAAGGCGGATGGAGAGGTCGGTGATAGCAAGCATGCGGCCTTGTCACCGCAAGGCGCGTCGAACGCAACCCGTTTTTGCGTGAGCCTCACGTCAGTGCGAATCGCGATCGCGCTGCTTCAACTCGTCGAGGAGCTGTTCGAGATGCGTCGGGAGCCGCGGGTCGGGGCGCAGGCTCTGCTGGAGCCGTTCGCCCACGGCATCGCAAATCGAGCGGCTGGTGCGCCGGTCGATCTGTTCGCTGTCATTGGCAAGAAGGCCAGCCATTGTGGAGTTCCGTGTTCTCAAATTGATGACACGGTACCAAGTCCTTGGCCCCCAAATGGTTTCGCCACGCGCGGAGATTGCCCGGCACTCTGGTAAAAATTGCATGAGGCCGGGCAACATCCGCCCAAATACAAAGCCCCAGCGCAGGGGAACGCCGGGGCTTCGCTTGGAAGGTACCTGGGGGGCTTAGGTACCTCAGAAAGGTGCTGTCGGGCTCAGTAGCAGCGGTTGATCAGCCGCCAGCGGGGTCCCCAGGGGGTCGGGACCAGCCGGCGCACGTAGCAGCCGCCATAACCGTAGGAGACGGGGCCGCCGGCATAGAAGCGCGGTCCACCCCAGCCGTGATGCCAGCCACCGCCGCCGCCGTGCCAGCCCCAGCCGCCGTGCCAGTGAGCGGAGGCGGAGGTCGGCGCCAGCGCGGCACCCAGCGCAACCGCGGCGACAGCGGCAAGCGAAATTTTCCTCAACATGGTGATCTCCTAAAGACTGCCGGCGCGGGGCTATCGCGTCGATGAAAGGCCGCCGAAACGGTCCGCCTCATGATCGGGCTTTCGGTTTCGATAGGCCCGACCTTACGCCGGCGAAGCTGAACCGAACCCTGACGGGGGTTTCAGATTGGGTTCATCTGGGTGAAACGGGCGAAAACTTAATTCAGCCTAAGCCGTTGTCTCGCAATCATTTTTTGGGCGAACGTTTCGTGACGGCACTGCCGGCGCTCAGAATTAAGTTTTTAAGCCGCTCTGATAGAGAAGCTCTTGCACCACGACCCGGATGTCGCCGAGTAGCGGCTGTATGTCGCCGCGCTTAGCCACGAAAAATCGATTGTGAGCGGATTTGTCTCCGATGTCCTTGAGCCTCGGAAGCGCCGCTTTGAGATTTCTGCTCGGGCTCCACGAGCCAGTCGAAAGGGTGGCGTTGATCAGGTCTTTGAGAAACACGTAGTCTCCCGTTGGCCCTTTGATTTCTGCGGACGCCCCATGCTTCTCAAACGTCTCGATCAGAAGCGTTTCGACCAAACGTCTGATCATGACGGCGCAAGCATCGTACCAGCCTTTATCGAAGCTTCCGTTGATTTGGTTTGCGATCAGAGAGATGTACGTTCGAGTATCTCTTGTTAGAGATGTCATTAGAATTAGATGCGATTGAGCCTGCGCGCCTTCCTCGGGCGGCCCGATTTCTCGATCAACATCGTCCCGAATTGCCTTTGAGGCTGCCAGCGCGTTCAGGAGAAAATTAGACAACTCAGCCCGCCGGGTTGTTCGCGCCGTACAAATGCTTGGCCATGCTCTCAAACATCTTGTCGATTTGCTCGGCCGAAGACTCCGGCGAAATGTGAATTTGAATGTCAATATGCACGGCGGGATGTTTCGCGCTGGGCGAACCGTGCGCAGCGGCAGGTGACGCCGCTGCTGGTGCGGCATGAAGCGGGCCTGTCGTCAGAGCACCTACCGTGGCGTCGAAACCGCTCTGACGTGAAAAATCTGCTTCCTCAACAAGAGCTTTAAAGGTCTGCACCGTTTGGTTCACTACCTTCTCGCCGGCCGTCGAGCTTGTACTGAAGACGTGGGCTAGATCGGTCACCGTTCGCGCATTTGCGTCTGGATAGATCGCGAAAAGATCCGCGTAACCCTGTCGGATCGCTTTTCCCAGTACTTCTCGGTGGTTCTGCCCCCGATACTCACTCCAAAGTGGCGTCGGGATGCCGGCCCCATCCGTAAGTCCGATGAACTTGAGGACGCCAATCATCCCGGCATCATTGCTGGATGTGAAGCCTAGCGTCTTAAGATGTGCCGCTGAGAGTTTGGGTGGAATACCGGATGATCGGACCTTTCCAAGAAGAGTTTTTAGCTTTCCGGTGACGAGTGTGTACGGATAGGTAGGCAACGTCGCTACTCCCCAAAGTTCCCGGCAAGAAAAATGCAACTTGCAGTGAGTTGCAAGGGAATGCGCGGGTTTTTTCGCTATTATTAACAGCAGTCGCAGTCCGGTCGGTCTACGGCTGAAGGCAGTTAGGCGGGGTTCCGTCTCTGGCGCATTGGCACCTACTCTTGGCTTTGGGCACGCGGGGCTGCCCGATCAGCTCAGCCAGACATCATGTATCTCGAGCCAGCCCTCGGAGGGTAGGTTCCAGCGCATCGGCACTCGTGCTCTGCTTACCCTGCACGCGGCTGGACTGACGCCAGACCCCAAGGTTCATAAGGGGATCAATAGGCGGCATAATACGTTGGGTTAAGGATTGGGTTCTGTTGCATGAAATTGTTGTAATCCATGCTGGAATCCCGGGGCGGGCCCTGCGGCGAAGCGCCTGTGAGGCCGTTCTTGCGGTCGCTTGCCGTCCGGCGATGGCGCCGATATAAGCCCGGCAACTCGGAAACCACCGCTTTCTTCTCAAGGACAAGATTATGGCCATCGAACGCACTTTCTCGATCATCAAGCCCGATGCGACCGCGCGTAACCTGACCGGTGCGGTCAACGCCGTGATCGAGAAGGCGGGCCTGCGCATCGTCGCGCAGAAGCGCATCCGCATGACCAAGGAACAGGCCGAGACCTTCTATGCCGTCCACAAGGCGCGCCCCTTCTTCGGCGAACTCGTCGAGTTCATGACCTCGGGCCCCGTGGTGGTCCAGGTGCTGGAAGCCGAGGGCGCCATTGCCAAGTACCGCGACGCGATGGGTGCGACCGATCCGTCCAAGGCCGCCGATGGCACCATCCGCAAGCTCTACGCAAAGTCGATCGGCGAGAATTCCGCTCACGGCTCGGATGCGCCGGAGACCGCTGCGATCGAAATCGCGCAGTTCTTCTCGGGCAACGAGATCGTCGGCTGATCAGCCGATAGGTTAATGTCGACGGGGCGAAAGGACGTATTGTGAACTGGCTCTGGCAGATCTTCGATCCCGCTACGATCGGGGCATTCTTCACCCAGTTTCGCAACGAGATGGCCGAACCGACCTTCTGGATTGCGGTCGGCAAGATCATCTGGATCAACATCCTGCTCTCCGGCGACAACGCGCTGGTGATTGCGCTCGCCTGCCGCGGCCTCAAGCCGCGGCACCGGCTGTGGGGCATGATCTTCGGCGCCGGCGCAGCCGTGCTGCTGCGGATCATCTTCACCGGCATCGTTGCGAGCCTGATGGAGCTGCCTTACCTTAAGCTCGTCGGCGGTCTCGCGCTGATCGTGATCGCGGCGAAGCTCCTGGTGCCGGAGAACGAGGACGAGGAGGGCGTCGAGTCCGCCTCGCATCTGTGGCAGGCGGTGCAGATCGTCGTCGTCGCCGACATCGTCATGAGCCTCGACAACGTCATTGCGGTAGCCGCCGCCGCCAATGGCAGCGTGCCGCTGCTGATCCTCGGTCTCGCCATCAGCGTGCCGCTGATCGTTGCCGGTGCGGCCCTGATCATGGCGCTGCTGGCAAAGCTGCCGGTCCTGGTCTGGGCGGGTGCTGCGCTGCTCGGCTGGATCTCGGGCGAGGTGATCGCGACCGATCCCGGCATCGCACCGAAGCTGCACACGCTGTTCGACGGCCCGCTCGGTGCCTCGCTGGACAGCATGCTCGGCGCACTTCGCATTCCGCCGCAATTCACCCATGGCGGCGGAGGCGGCGAATATCTCTGCGCAGCTCTCGGCGTCGTCGTCGTGCTGGTCGTCGGCTCCATCTGGCGCCGGCGCAGCCTGAGCGCGGCCGCGCTGGAATCCTCCGAGCGCCACGCCAAGGCCTCGGCGGAGTAATCTCTACGGCATGATCTGGTTTTGCTTGCCTCTTCCCGGCGGGGAGAGGTTTTGCGCGTGATCATTTCGACAGGTTGCGACGCCCGCCGTCCCCACTGAACCGGTCATCATAGCTCCGCACGTCGGCGAGCACTGCCGCCCCATGGCGGGCGGGCGCGTCAGGTGGTCACGCACGGTGCGGTCCGGCACTTCGTGGAGTGACCCACAGCGCTCTCAACCTCAGCGCGATTTAGACTTTGACTTATTATAAACTACTGAAAATAAAGGCGTTTTTATTGACTCGGCGGCTTCTGCCGCGGCAGGTCGCTCCGGTATTTATTCCTGTCAAACCGGAAGCTGTTGAGAGATGTCTTCGAGAGCCACCTGCCGTCCTGTTGCTATTCTTGCCGCTACCGTCAAATCACATCCGAAGTTCTCCAGACCGACGGCTTTCGCGGCCTCTCTGGTCTCCATCGCCTTGTTCGGCGACGGCTTCCTTCACCGCACCAGCGCGCAAAGTGCAGCACCGGAGACGGCGACAGCCCTGCCGGCGGTGACCGTCACTGCCGACGTGCCGAAGCAGCGTGCACGCCCGCGTTTGAATCCAAGTCGAAGGGCGGGCCGTCAAAGCGCGCCCGCGAATGAGCGGGCCAGGATGCAGGCGGAAGCGAACCCCGCTGCCGCGAGGCCGGGCGCACTCCCGCCCTCCTACTCAGGTGGGCAGGTCGCCCGCGGCGGCCAGATCGGCTTGCTGGGCAACAAGGATTTCATGGACACGCCGTTCAATATCACCAGTTACACGGCGAAGAAGATCGAAGATCAGCAGGCCAGCACGATAGCCGACGTCGTCAGCAACGACCCTTCGGTCCGGTTCACCGGTCAGACCGGCGGCATTCTCGACTCCTTCTTCATCCGCGGCTTTCCGATCGGCGAGGGGAATGTCGGAGAAATTGCCTTCAACGGTGTCTATGGCGTTGCACCGAACTACCGTGTCTTCACCGACTACGTCGAACGGATCGAGATCATCAAGGGCCCGACCGCGCTGCTTTACGGGATGGCCCCGAACAGCAGCGTCGGAGGCACCATCAATATCGTCCCGAAGCGTGCCTCTGATGTCGATCTCACACGGGTTACGACCGACTATGCGACGAACACCCAGCTCGGCACGCATCTCGACGTCAGCCGACGGTTCGGCGAGAACCGCGAATTCGGAATCCGCGTCAATGGCAGCTATCACAATGGCGACACGCCGCTGGACAACCAGAACCGGGAGGCGCATGTCGGCGCCGCGGCGTTCGATTATCGCGGTGAGAAATTCAGAGCTTCGCTCGACTTCATCGATCAGGAAGAAAAGTTCGACGCGCCCACGAGACCGTTTCTGGTCGCAACGGGCGTAGCTGTCCCGACCGCGCCGGTCGGGAGGCGCAATGTCACGCAGGCCTGGGAATGGGCCAAGGTTCATGACAACTCGCTGCTGGCGCGCGCCGAATACGATGTGACGGAGTCCGTGACGGTGTTCGCCGACGGCGGTGGCGGCAGGACCCAGGTCGATCGCTTGTTCGGCACGCCGACGATCCTGAACGCGGCCGGCAACACCACGTCGACACCGGGACGCTTCAAATTCGATATCGACAGGAATGTCGCCGACGCCGGTGTGCGCGCCCGGTTTGAAACCGGCGCGATCAGTCACGCAGTGAGTTTCCAGGGCAGCTACTACACGGATCAGACCTCACGGGGCTCCGTGTCCGGGATGCCGGTTCTGTCCAACATCTATGCGCCGATCGCCCGTCCTGAGCAGTTCGTTGCTGCGCCCGCGGCTGTTCCGAAGCTTTCGGATACCGAATTGAGCGGCCTGGCGCTGGCTGACACTTTGTCGGTTTTTCAGGAACGTCTTCAGCTGACCGTCGGCGTGCGCCAGCAGGGCGTCAAGTCCAACAACTTCAACACCACCACGGGAGCGGTCACGTCCTCCTATGACCAGACGGCGCTCACGCCGATGGTCGGCCTCGTCGTCAAGCCCTGGAGCAACGTTTCGTTGTACACCAACTACATCGAAGGGCTCAGCAAAGGCGATATCGCACCGACGACCGCGAGCAATCAGGGGGAAGTTCTTGCGCCTTACTTCAGCAAGCAGCACGAGGCAGGCGTCAAGGTCGACTTCGGAATGCTGGCCACCACGATCAGCGTGTTCCAAATCACCAAGCCGTCGGGACAGTTGGGTGTCGACAAGGTCTTCCGCGCCGACGCCGAACAGCGCAATCGCGGCCTGGAGTTCACCCTGTTCGGAGAGGTGCAGCCCGGCCTACGAGTCCTTGGCGGCGTGACGTTGATCGATGCGGAGCTGACAAAGACAAGCACGCCAACCAATCTCGGCAAGACGCCGATCGGTGTGCCTCAGGTGCAGGCAAACCTGTCCGCCGAATGGGACACCCCGTTCGCACCCGGACTGACGCTGGTCGCAAACACCATCTATACGGGACACCAATATCTGGATGCAGCGAACACGCAGGTCGTTCCGGCCTGGACGAGGCTCGACCTGGGTGCCCGCTACAACACGCGGATCAACAACCGGCCGGTGACGCTGCGAGCCCTGGTTCAGAACGTGTTTGATACCAATTACTGGGCTGGCGTGGCGAGCTTCTCCGCATTGTCGCAGGGTGCATCGCGAACCCTGCTGTTGTCGATGTCGACGGATTTCTGAGGCGGGTCGGCTTTGACGCGCGCAATGGCGATGTTGCCGGCCCCGAATCTCACCGGACGCGCACGGCGCGGGCTTCTGTGGGCTCATCGATGGCTCGGATTGCTCGGCGGCATCGTCGTGGTGCTGATCGGCCTCACGGGTAGCTTCATCGTCTTCTATCGGGAAATCGATGCCGCCCTGAACCCGGCGCTTTACACTCCCGCCGGTCGCGAACGAAAGATTACGCTGAGCGAGGTGATGCGCGCCGCCGCGACAGCGGATCCCGCGCCGATTGCCACGATCCTGGCGCCAGATCGGACCTGGCCGGTCTGGGTCGTGATACATGCGCACGAAACTGCGGCAGGCCATTACCCGAATCGTTGGACGACCATGGTCGATCCTTCGAACGGGAAGGTGCTCGGGCGGCGTGACTACATCAACGCGTTCTCCCTCAAGGTTTATCGTCTGCACTACACGCTGCTGCTCTATGAGTGGTGGGGCAGAGAGCTGGTCGGCGTTGCCGGGTTCATGCTGCTCGGCTTGGCCATGTCAGGCCTCATCCTGTGGTGGCCGAGGCCGGGTCGATTCTGGCGATCGGTGTCGGTCCGCCGGGATGTTTCGCTACTTCGATTTGTTTTCGACGTCCACGGCACGGCCGGCTTTTGGGCGCTGCTCGCGCTCACGGCGATCTCGATGACCGGCGTCGGGATCATTTTTCCCGACGTGGTGCGTCCCATCGTTGGCCTTGTGTCGCAACCGACGGCCGATCCGTCGCCGCGGATCGAAGCGCCGCCCCCCACGGGGACACCGCCGCTATCACCCGATGCGATCATGCGGAACGCGCAAGCGGTTAAGCCGGGCCTGGCGGTTGCCATGCTGAGCCCGCCGACCGAAACGCGCAACACGTGGCGGGTGCAGTTCCGGGCCGCGGGTGCTGATCCCGCGGTACGTGCCCGGGGGGCGATCTGGCTCGATCCATGGAGTGGCGCGGTGGTGCACGATCGCACTTCATCCGCGATGTCGATGGGGGATCGCTATATGGCCGAACAGCTCTGGATCCATAACGGTGCGGCGTTCGGACTGATCGGACGCCTGTTGGTGTTCGCAGCCGGCTTCGCACCTCTCGCCCTGTTCATCAGCGGCGGGATCATGTGGCTCAAGAAACGTCCGGGGAGGATCAGGACCGGCTAGCTGGTCTAAAGCGCGATGAGATTGGAATGAATCGTTATCGCGCTTTAGGTTGTTGTTTGAGCATGATCTTTTCGGAAAACCGCTGCGCACTTTTCCGGATCATGCTCTAGCGCCGCACGATCGAGCCGGAGCGGCCGATCAGGCGGGCGAGGGCGCGGAAGCGACTGCCGACGCGGTCGGCGACGAGGTCGACGAGCCGGTGCTCGAACACCAGCATCAGATTGCGGCCATGGCTGCGGAAATGCGTGGCCGGCAGCACGCCCGGGCGTGCCGCCGAGATCAGATGGGCGACGCGGAACGCCGCGCCCAGCAGACGGGCGCGTTCGAGCTGGGCCGGTGTCAGCAGCTCCTGCATGGTCACCGGCGGCTGGTTCTCCTCGCTCAGGCCTGCATAGCGGTAGAACACGGACAGGCCGACGAAGGCGCGCTCGGTGTGGGTGATTGCGCCGAAATTGCCGTTGACGACCAGGCTCAGCGTCTGCTCGCCGCGATGGTCGGGATGCACGCGCCAGCCGATGTCGGAGAGCAGGCACGCGGTGTGGCGCAAGCGGCGGTCCTCCTCGGTCTCGCGCAGCTTCACCACGCGCGCGAGGCGGTCGGTCCAGGCGATCAGCTCGCGGGCGTGCTTTGCCGAACGCGACAGCAGCTGATTGAGCTCTTCCGCGGCGCAGATCAGCCCGTCCTTGTTGCGCTCGGATTCCGACAGCTTCTCGTGCAAGAGGCCCTCGCGCACGCCGAAGGTCGAGAACACGATGGACTTGGGTTTCGCCACGCGGATGATGTGCTCGAGCACCAGCGCCGCATAGGTGAGGAGCGGGCGCCTGGCATCGGCGACGATCTCGATGTCGGCCAGCATGTCGGCGGCCGCAAGCCGGCGGAGACGTCGCGAAAAGTCGAGCGCTTCAGCTGCGGAAATGGAGTAGCCGTGCATCACCTGGAGCGGATAGCCGCTCTGGATGATGTGGATGCGTGCGAGCGCGCGCCAGGTGCCGCCGACGGCGTAGAAGGTGCGGCCGCGGCCGGCGGTGAGCTGCGGCACCTCGTCGAGCTCCTCGCGCACGATACGGTCGGCGCGCTTGAGCGATTTGTGCGCGAGGTCCTGCAGCGCGAGGCCGCCGAGCGGCAGTGTCACGCCGCTCCGCACGCTGTTCTTGCGCACGTCGATCAGCTCGAGCGAGCCGCCGCCGAGATCGCCGACGATGCCGTCGGGATGATGGATGCCGGAGATCACGCCGAGCGCCGACAGCCGCGCCTCGCGCGGGCCCGACAGGATCTCGATCTTCACGGCGCAGATGCGCTCGGCTTTCGCGATGAAGTCGGGGCCGTTGGAGGCGTCGCGGCAGGCTGCGGTCGCAATCGCAAACACGCGACCGACCTGCATGACGCGGCACAGGGCCCGGAACCGCTTCAGCGAGGTCAGCGCCTTGTCGACGGCATCGGGCGCAAGCAGGCCCGTGCTCTGCACCTCGCGCCCGAGGCCGCACAGCGTCTTCTCGTTGAAGATCGGAATGAGGCTCCGCGTCAGTCCCTCGTAGACGACGAGACGGACCGAGTTGGAACCGATATCGATGACCGCGACGCTCGAGCCGCGCTTACGCGGCCGCTTCACGTCCTCGATCCCGGATCAAGATTGATGACGTTCATTACGGCGCGTGAGACGGCGCGGCGAGGATTCCTTGAGCGACTTTCCACGGCCAGATAGACTCGGATTTGTCATGAAGTAGTTGTGGACGTTGAAAGGCTCCTCGCCCTTCGCGGTCTTCATACGCGTCGACGACCCATCCGGCAACAATTGCCAGCTCTGCTCATTGTCCTTCAGATTCGCGACCATGATCTGTTCGAGAACCTGCTGATGCACCGTGGGATTTTGCAGCGGACACAGCACCTCGACGCGGCGGTCGAGGTTGCGCGGCATCATGTCGGCCGAGGAGATATACACAGCCGCTTTAGCGCTCGGCAGGCCCTGGCCCATGCCGAAGCAGTAGATTCGGCCGTGTTCCAGGAAGCGCCCGATGATCGACTTGACGCGGATGTTCTCCGACAGGCCTGGAATGCCGGGCCTGAGGCAGCATATGCCGCGCACGACGAGCTCGACCTGGACGCCGGCTTGCGAGGCCTCGTAGAGCGCGTCGATGATGTCGGGGTCGACCAGCGCATTCATCTTCATCCAGACCGCGCCGGGTCGGCCATGCCGCGCATGCGCGGTCTCGCCCTGGATGTGTTCGATGATGCGCTTGCGCAACGTCAGCGGCGACACCGCCATCTTTTCCAGATCGCTCGGCGCGGCATAACCGGTGATGAAGTTGAACACGCGCGCAGCGTCGCGGCCGATGGTCGGATCCGAGGTGAAGTACGAGAGGTCGGTGTAGATGCGTGCGGTGACGGGGTGATAATTGCCAGTGCCGGTGTGGACGTAAGTGGTGAGGCCGCCGCCCTCGCGGCGCACCACCATCGAGAGCTTCGCGTGCGTCTTCAGTTCGAGGAAGCCGTAGACGACCTGCACGCCGGCGCGTTCGAGGTCGCGGGCCCAGCGGATGTTGGCCTCCTCGTCGAAGCGCGCCTTCAGCTCGATCAGCGCGGTGACGGACTTGCCGGCTTCGGCGGCTTCCGCAAGCGCGCGTACGATCGGCGAGTTGTTGGAGGTGCGGTAGAGCGTCTGCTTGATCGCGACGACGTCGGGGTCGCGCGTGGCCTGCTGGAGGAACTGCACCACCACGTCGAATGATTCGTAGGGATGGTGGACCACGAGGTCCTTCTGCCGGATCGCGGCAAAGATGTCGCCGCCGTGCTCGCGCACGCGCTCGGGATGGCGCGGCACGTACGGGGTGAATTCGAGATCGGGCCGGTCGAGGCGGGTGAGCTGCGAGAGCTCGTTCATGGCGAGCACACCGTCGACCAGGAACACCTCGTCGTCGGCGGCCGACAGCGCGTGCTGCACGAAGTTGCGCAGCTCCTCCGGCATCTTGCCGTCGATCTCGAGCCGGATCACCGACCCGCGGCGGCGGCGCTTCAGTGCGGTCTCGAACAGGCGGACGAGGTCTTCGGCCTCTTCCTCGATTTCGAGCTCCGAGTCGCGGATGATGCGGAAGGCGCCCTGGCCGTGGAGATTGTAGCCGGGGAACAGGCGGTTGATGAACAGCCCGGTCGCCTGCTCGAGCGAGATCAGCCGCACGACCTTGCCCTCGGCCGGCAACCGGATGAAGCGGTCGATCTTGCCGGGCATACGAATCAGCGCGTTCATCTGCTTGCCGTCGGCGGCGCGCGTCAGCTGGAGCGCGATGGTGAAGCCGAGGCTCGGAATGAACGGGAAGGGGTGAGCCGGGTCGATTGCGAGCGGGGTCAGCAGCGGAAACACGTTGTTGAGGAAGTAGTCCTCGATCCAGGACCGTTCCGCCTTGGTGACGTCCTTGCCGTCGACCAGCACGATGCCGACGTCGGCCAGCGTGCCGCGCAGGTCGCGCCAGATCGCCTGCTGGTCAGAGGCAAGCTGCGAGACGGTGCGGTTGATCAGCGCGAGCTGCTCGGACGGCGTCAGGCCGTCAGGGCTGCGCTCGGCGATGCCCTCGCGGATCTGGGCCTTGATGCCGGCGACGCGGACCATGAAGAATTCGTCGAGGTTATTCGCTGAAATCGACAGGAATCGCACCCGCTCCAGCATGGGGTGGCTGGGATTGACTGCTTCCTCCAGAACGCGGCGATTGAAGTGCAGCCAGGAGAGTTCGCGATTGATGAAGCGCTCGGGGCTCGAGGCAATCGCCGGCAGGCCCTCGGTCTCCGGGGCTTTCTCTTTAATTTCAACAGCTTGCGCAGAGTCCATCAGAAGTCGATCCATCCAGTTCGCCCCAATTTGCGACTTATGCGCAAAACCGGCGGGAGCATGTGTTAGTCCGATGACGTTTCGATGACATTGATGTTCCGCCGCTGCGCCGCGTCAAGCGGCCTTGGAGCCTCGGTGGAGGGGTCAGGCGTCCCGAAGCAGCTCGGCGGCCAGGGCCCGCGTGACGGGGCGACCGAGGCGCAGGGCCTCGCTGTCGAGCAGCTCCACGGCCTCCCGCGCGGCCGCCGAAGACCGCTCCAGGCGGGTGGCGAGATAGCTGACCACGCTCTCATCCACGGCGAGCTGGCGGTCGGCACAGAACTTGACGATCAGGCCGCGGAAGAGCTGGTCGTCGGGCAGCAGCAGCGAGATCACAGGCACCGCGCGCAGCCGCGAGCGCAGGTCGCGCAGCTCGATCTCGAGCGACGCCGGTACCTCGCGGCCGGTGAAGAGCAGGTAGGCCCCATCCTCGCGGGCGAGGTTCATCAGATGAAACAGGGCCCGCTCGTCGAACTCTTTTGCCCTGAGATCCTCGACCACCAGCGCGCCGGTGGCGAGCGCGCCAGGGACGTTTTCGGCGGTCAGCCCACTGGCTGTGGTCGAGCGGGCGCCGGAAGCCTCCGCCCAGATCGCGGCGAGATGGCTCTTGCCGCTTCCTTCCGGGCCGGCCAGCCACATGATCCGGTTCGGCCATTCAGGCCAGGCATCGATGAGGGCAAGACCGGCTTCGTTGGCGGGGCCTTCGAGGAAATTATCCCGGCTGAGGCTCTCCGCGTGCGGAAGCGAGAACGCCAATTGTCGGGGATGAACGCGGCCTGCCACGCTTGCTGTGCTCCGTGCCGGCACGCCGGCTTAGTTTGAAGAGATTCGACTTCATCGAGCGGGAGTTGGCCTTTTGCGGGGCCGTATCCCGGCTCATTTGGCCTCGATCGTACTCATGTGCCGTAGCCACTCGACGAGATAGAGCGACACGGACGAGAGCGTGAAGACCGTGACGAGGCCCATCAGGATCATATCATAGGGCGACGGCTTGAAGCCGAAGGCGAGGGAGGCCAGCACCAGCGCTGCATAGGCCACCTGGGCGGCAGTGTTGAGCTTCGACACCTTCGACGGCTTCATCTCGACCGGCTTGTCGAACAGCCAGGACACGATCACGGCGGCGACGATCATGATGTCGCGCGACACCACCAGGATCACGATCCAGCGCGGGATGTCGCCCCAGATGCCGAGCGACAGGTAAATCGAGACCAGCAGGGCCTTGTCGGCGAGCGGGTCGAGCAAGGCGCCGAGCTCGCTCGTCATGTTGAAGCGCTTGGCCAGAAAGCCGTCGACCGCGTCACTGATGCCGGCGATCAGGAAGACGGCGAACGCCACCTCCATTTGGCTCGACACGATGGCCCAGACGATGATCGGGACCAGCATGATGCGGCCCAGGGTAATGATATTCGGAATACTCACGCGGCGCTTCCCGGCACCCGGTCTGACCTCGAATCCGGCCCCGGTGGAGGCTGAACCGGTTGATATCTACATAGTATAGGGCGGGGCGCCACGCTTGCCATTGCGTGTCCCCGGAATTCGACGTAACCAGCCGCAAACCCACTGGAAATCGGGCATGACCGACCGCAAAAACGGCCTCACTTACGCCGATTCAGGCGTCGATATCGACGCGGGCAACCGCTTGGTCGATCTGATCAAGCCGATGGTGCGCGCCACCGCGCGGCCCGGCGCCGACGCCGAGATCGGCGGCTTCGGTGGCCTGTTCGACCTCAAGGCGGCCGGTTTCAAGGACCCCGTCCTGGTCGCCGCGACCGACGGCGTCGGCACCAAGGTCAAGATCGCGATCGAGACCGGCCTGCATGGCGGCATCGGCATCGACCTCGTCGCCATGAGCGTCAACGACCTCGTGGTGCAGGGCGCCGAGCCGTTGTTCTTCCTCGACTATTTCGCCTGCGGCAAGCTCGACCCGGAGGCGACCGCCTCGATCGTCGCCGGTGTCGCCGAAGGCTGCCGCGAATCCGGCTGCGCCCTGATCGGGGGCGAGACCGCGGAGATGCCCGGCCTCTACAAGGACGGCGACTACGACCTCGGCGGCTTTGCCGTCGGTGCCGCCGAGCGCGGTACCTTGTTGCCGCGCAAGGACATCGCCGCGGGCGATGCCGTGATCGGCCTTGCCTCGTCGGGCGTGCATTCCAACGGCTTCTCCCTGGTGCGCAAGATCGTCGAGCAGTCCGGCCTCAGCTTCGAGGCGCCGGCGCCTTTTTCTCCCGTGATGACCCTCGGCGGCGCGCTGCTGACGCCGACGCGGCTCTACGTCAAATCCTGCCTGCGCGCGATCCGTGAGACCGGCGCGGTGAAGGGGCTCGCCCACATCACCGGCGGCGGTTTCACCGACAACATCCCGCGCGTGCTGCCAAATCATCTCGGCGTCGGCATCGACCTGGCGCGCCTGCCGGTGTTGCCGGTGTTCAAATGGCTGGCTGCCCAAGCCGGCATCGCCGAGCTCGAAATGCTGCGCACTTTCAACTGCGGCATCGGCATGATCGCGATCGTCGAGCCCGACAAGGTCGAAGAGGTCGTGCAGGTCTTCAGCGATGCCGGTGAAACGGTGGCGCAACTCGGTACCGTGATCCCGGCCGAGGGCGAGCACCGCGTCGTCTACAACGGCCACCTCGACCTGGCGCTGTGATGACTGGCGCTGTGATGAAGCGGCGCGTCGCCATCCTGATTTCCGGCCGCGGCTCCAACATGTCCGCGCTGATCAGGGCCGCTGCTGCAGCGGAGTTTCCGGCGGAAATCTCGCTCGTCATCTCGAACAAGGCCTCCGCTCCGGGGCTCGAACGCGCCAAGGCGAGCGGCGTGAACACGCTGGTGATCGAGAGCAAGCCGTTTGGCAAGGACCGCGCCGGCTTCGAAAAGCTGCTGCAGGCCGCGCTCGATGAGCACGGCATCGAGCTGATATGTCTCGGCGGGTTCATGCGCCTGTTCACGGCCGAGTTCACCAAGTCCTGGTACGGACGGATGCTCAACATCCATCCCTCGCTGTTGCCGTCGTTCCCTGGTTTGGATCCGCATGGTCAGGCTTTGCGCGCCGGCGTCAAACTGTCTGGCGCGACAGTGCATTTCGTGATCCCCGAGACGGATGCCGGCCCGATCGTGATGCAGGGCGCGGTGCCCGTCAGCGACCATGACACGGGCGCTACGCTGTCGGAGCGCATTCTCGAGGTGGAGCACCGCATCTATCCCGAGGCGCTGCGGCTGCTCGCGACCGGTAAGGTCCGGATCGAGGGCGATGTGTGCAAGACGGACGGCAGCGGACCGTCCGAGAATTTTCTAGTTGCGCCGGTGGTGCGCTGAAGCGCCATCGCACCGTGTTTCGGCTTCGCAAACAAAATCCCCCGGCAGAGCCGGGGGCATCGTCACGATCTCTCGCGCGAAGCTTTGAGAGAAATCAGGAGACCTTGAGGTTCTCCGCGGATGCTTTGCCGCGGTTCTCCACGAGGTCGTATTCAACCACCTGGTTCTCATTGAGGGTCGAGAGTCCGGCACGCTCGACGGCCGAGATATGGACGAACACGTCCTTATCGCTGCCGTTCGGCTTGATGAACCCATAGCCCTTGGTCGGGTTGAACCATTTGACGGTGCCCTTTTGCGGCATCGCTCATCTCCTCCACTAGATACAAAAAAGACGCGGCCGCAGTTTCGCGTGCCACGCCACAAACGGGCTTCCGGTAGTCTGTTCGAGTCTCAATGTCGCGAAACGCACAGCCGAGCGGCCAATTCCGATTGTGTCCGATATTGCAACATGAAAATCGCCCGTTAGCAAGCCGCGCGCGGATTTCAAGATCGCGGCGAATCTCGCTCTCTGCAATTTGCGACCTGTGGCAAGGGAACCACAATCGAGGCAATAGCCTCCGCTGTAGCGCGCCAACCGGTTGACCCTGCGTGGCAGTTCGGCACAAATCGCCGCAAGCGCGCGCCCTTCGTGTTGCATTTTTGCGCTCCGCCACTTTGCTTCGGGATTAGTCGTCATGCGCTGCGCCCTGCAGCTCTCCGGGACACGGCAGACAGTCGGGCTGAGCCGTGTCCGCCGGATCGCGGCTGCGCTCGCCATGGCGCTTGTGCTCGTCGTGATGATGTCGGCGACATCGGCCTTCGCGCAGACTCCGACGCCCACGCCGACCCCGACCCCGACACCCACGGCGTCACCGACCCCCATGCCGACCGCGACCAATTACGACCAGTCGGCCGGCAACAGTGCGCTCAATCTTGGCTCCAATTTCCTGGAGCGGCTCGGCAACCAGGCCTCCGGCGGCGTCAACCGTGCATCGCGCACCAATCCCGGTGGGGGCGGCGCCTCGGCGACCACGGAGGATCCGCGCTACCGCACCTGGTTCGAAGGCTACGGCATCTCGGTCCGGACCGATGCGCAGGGCGATTTCGTCGGCGACAAGCGCAAGACGTTTGGCGGCGTCGCCGGTTTCGGCGCGCAGGTCGCGCCGGGCGTCAATCTCGGCTTCTCCGTCGACCAGAGCCATACCGACATCGACGTGCCGCTGGCGCTCCAGTCGGCGACGCTCGACCTGACGCAAATCGGTTTCAACGGCTCGGTCGACAAGGGACCGTGGACCTGGGCGTTCGCGGTAGTGCACGGTTTCGGCAAGGTCCGTTCCAGCAGGGACACAGGCTTTGGTCTTGCGACCGCGGGTTATCGTGCCGCGATCGACGGCGGCCTGACCGAGATCAGCTACTACTGGACCAAGGACCAGATGCGCATCGTGCCCAAGGGCGCGCTCGAATATGTCCGCGCCACCAGCGCTGCGTTCCAGGAGGCCGGAGGGCTCGATCCATTGAACGTCGGCTCCACGGCACTCTCACGCGCGCGCGTGATGATCGGCGCGGAGATCGGGCGCTACTTCATCTACGACCAGAAGATCCTGGATCTGTCGGCCTACGGCAAGTTCGTCGACAATTTCTACCAGAACCTGGGATCGGTGCAGGTCAGTCTGGGAACCCAGAACATCGTCGTTCCCGGCATCGGGGAGAGCCGTTACGGCATGGATGCCGGCGCCTCGGCCTCGCTCAGTCTCACCAGCGTCGCGCGGCTCTACATCAACTATGACGGCAAGTTCCGCAACGAATTGACGTCGCACCAGGGCACGGTCGGCTTCGAATACAGATGGTGAGGCGAAGCGCGCGCTGCGTCTAAGTCGGCGTTGCCGCGACATAACCCGTTAGCCCAAAACCCTCGCGCGCGGCCGTCATCATCGGCACCAGCGCACTCGGATGGATGAACTCGTCGCGGAAGCAGGGATGGGTCTTGGCGTCGAAGATCTTCTTCAGCCAGTCGACCACGATCTTGTGGCGCTCGGAGTCGCGGAATTCCTTGTGATAGGTGAGCCAGAGATCGGCGTGGTGGCTGACGCCCAGATCGACGGCAACGAGCGGTGCGCCGAGCGCGATCGACACGGTCGGCAGGAAGCCGATGCCGGCGCCGCGCTCCACCGCATAGAGCACGCCGACCGAGGAGTTGGTCTTGATCCCGACGATGCCCTCGAGCGACTTCAGTCCAAGCACGCGCGCGTAGGCGCCGTCGTCGACCTGCGGCGCGCTCTGCTTGATGATGCGATGGTTCTTCAACTCGGCGAGGGACGCCGGCACACCGTAGAGGTTCTCGTATTCCCTGGAGACGAAGGGATAGATGTGCAGGCGGCCGAGCTTGGCGACGATCAGGTCGGGATTGGTCGGCGGCTCGAGCTGGATCGCGATGTCGGATTCAAGCCGGGCGACGTCGGCCTGCTCCATCGCGCAGCGCAGATCGACGGTGATCTTGCGATAGGTCTTCTGAAAATCGATCAACCGCGGCAGGATCCAGAAATTGCCGGGGCCTTCCGTCACCGCGACGCGCACGGTGCCTGACGTGTCGTTCGACGATCGCGAGGCGCGCCGGAAGACGTTGAAGGCATGACGCTCCATATGCGCGACGTCGGCGATCATCGCTGCGCCTTCATCGCTCAGCGTCAGTCCGCTCTGGTCGCGCAGGAACAGCTTGCAGTCGATGCTTTCTTCGAGCCGGTCGATCCTGCGCATCAGCGTGGTGGAGGTGAGGCCGAGTTCTTCGGCGGCGTTGCGGAAACTTTTATATTTTGCGCACGCTAAAAAGAGTTTCAAATCGTCCCAGGACGCGTCCAGGGCTTCTTCACGGTGCTGCATCAAAGCAGCACCCCGGTGCAATAACTGCTGCATACGCCAGATCCCCAACCGCTAAGCTCGTCGTCATAGCGGGGCACTAAATCCTCGAACGATAGAGGGGTGACATGAGTATGGAAAGGGGCTCCTTTGCCGCAAGGCATGATTTCGATGCCTTGCCGCTCAGTCCGGACGTCGATGTCCGATGTGCGCAATCTTCCGAAATTGCTGCACTTTCCGAAATGGCGCATCGGCTGGTGCCGGGTGTGGAGATCGGAACGGCGGAGCTTGCGCGATATTTCACGTTCGATCCTCAGAGCATCCTGACGTTCAGCCGCAAGGGCAATCTGGTCGGCGGCATGGCCTTCTTGTTCCTCAACGACCGCGGGCACGATGCGCTGCTGCTCGACGAGATCTGCCTGACCGCACCCGAAACGCGCTATCTCGCTTCCGCGAAGGAAGACGTTGCCGCGATCTACATCTGGGCGATAGCGGCGACGGGCCGAGGTATCGCTGGTCTTGGCAAGGCCGCAGCTCATCTACGTCAGGTAAGGTTTCGCGGCGCTGATTGCTATGCGCAGCCGTCAACCGTGGCCGGACGCGACATCATGAAGGCAACGGGATTTGACCCCGTCCCGAGCTTCCAGCCCGATCTCTGGTGTTACGAGCGACCCTGGCATCGCCAGCCGATGCGGATGCCGGGCGCGATCATCCAAACAAGGAGTTTTGCAGATGCACGGCACTAGGATTCCCCTCGCCAAGCCCGACTCCCGCGCCATCACCATTCGCCTCGCGCGCGATCCCAACGACCTCATGCTGGTCACCGCCATTCGCTCGGCGGTCTATCTCGCCGAGCAGGACTGTCCATTCGACGAGGAGTTCGACGGCAACGACATGGTCGCAGCCCACTTCATCGGCTACGTCGGCAACGAGCCTGCGGGTTGCCTGCGGGTACGCTTCTTCGGGGATTTCGCCAAGGTGGAGCGGCTTGCGGTGCGTCATCAATATCGGCGCTCGCGCGTCTCGTTCAAGCTGGTGCAGGCGAGCGTCGACTATGTGAAGCGCAAGGGCTTTCGCAAGATCTACGGCCAGGCGCAGGACCGGTTGGTCGATTTCTGGGCTCATTTCGGCGCCAAGCCGCTCGGTCACAACCGCAAGATCACCTTCTCGGATTTCTCCTACACGGAAATGCTGCTGGAGATCGAGCCGGGGCCGGACGCCATCACGCTGGACAGCGATCCCTATGTGATCATCCGTCCCGAGGGCGATTGGGATCGGCCCGGCGTGCTCGACGCATCGGCGGGACGGGCGGTGACCTCGCCGCTACGGGACCTCGCACTCGCCGACCACTGAAACCGGTGCAGCTCCGCGCAAGAAAATGCTGGCTTCCATTACCGATGATCCGCCGATCCTGGTCTGTACGGATCTCCAGGTCGAATATCTGACCCCCGGGCGTCGCCATGTCATTCTCGATGGCGAAGCCGCCACTGTGCGCTGCCTAGAGCTCTTGACGTTGTGGCGCACCAATCTCTGGCCGGTGATGCATCTGAAGCGCATCGCCCAGGCGGCGTGGTTCAATCCGGCATCCAGGCTGACCGATTGGATCGCGGAGGCGAAGCCGCGGCCGGGTGAAATGACATTCGAGCACCCGCTGCCGTCGGCCTACAGCTCCGCGCGGTTCGTGGATTATATGTCCAATATCCGCAATGTGCGCTGCATTCTGGTCGGCTTTTCCCTGGACGAAACCATCCTGGCCACCGCTGTTGACGGGTTTCACCGCAGCCATCGCTACCAGGTGGTCGGAGACGCCGTGGCTTGCCGGCAGCCGGGCACGGGCGATGCCGCCGCCTACAAACAGTCGGTGGTGAATGTGATCGGGAATTTTGCTACAGTCCATGCCAGCGCCGAACTGATCAGAACCAGCGGCGCCATCGCGGTCTAGGCGACCGTGGTCGGCGGATGGATGGGGTGGGACATTGTCACGGGGGGACGAGCTCAAGGAGCTGGCGAGCGATTTGTCGCGTGCCGTGGAGACGGCGCGCCGCGTCGGCTTGCCCACGACCGTTTATCTGCTCTCGATGGCGCTGGTGGAGGTGAGGGAAGCCGCTCGCACTGCCGACGAAGAGGATGACGACGGCGCGGCGTAGGGTTTCGGGCCTGCGGCGAAAACGTTTCTCTCAGGATCGGCCGATGGCGCGCATCAGGATATCGGATGCGCCATCAGCGTTGTCGCCCGCGTAGGCAACGAATTGATCGGGCCGCACCAGGATCAGCCGCGCCTCGTATTTCTCGCGGCCGCCTGATGCGGTGTCCCTGATCACCGTCAGCGGGATGCCAAGCCGCGCGGCGGTTCGCTCGAGAGCTGTAGCGGCGCCGCCGTCCGTCAGATCGATCAAGGTGAAGCCGTCGCCCAATTCCTCGAACACATTTTTGCCTGATGACAGAGGTTGCGGCGTGAGATGATGACCTGCGCGCGCCGGATAGGCGTGCGAGCCGATCGCGCTGCAGACAGCGCCAGCCGGACCAAGGACGATTGGTGACCCTTCGTAGTTCGGCTCGAAGGCGTTGACCTCGGCGCGCGCGCCGGAGTGCCGCTCGTGCCAGGCAGCCTCGAAATCCGCCCGATCGCGCGCCGGATCGTGGCGGCGGAGAAAATCGCGGTCGCGGAAGATCGGCGTCTCGATGAAATCGCGCGCGGTGGACGCAAACACCGGACGCCGCTCGGCATCGTAGCTGTCGAGCAGACCGGCGGGCGCCCAGCCTTGCAGCGTCGCGGCGAGCTTCCACGCCAGATTTACGGCGTCTTCGAAGCCGGTATTGATGCCATAGCCGCCGTAGGGCGGATGGCTGTGCGCGGCATCTCCGGCGACGAAGACGCGGCCTGCGCGGTAGCTGTCCGCGAGCGTGAAGCGAAGATCCCAGAATCCGATGTGCTCGAACTCGATGTCGAATTGTGCGCCGGCGGCATCGTGCAGCAAGCGTCGGAAATCGAAATTGTCGGCGGTGGTGTCTGCGGGAACGGGGGCATGGAAGAACCAGGTGCTGCCGAGATCGACCCGGCCAAAGAACTTCCAATAGCCCTCGAGGTCGGGATGCAACACGCTGTAGAACGACTTGCCTGGAAAGGCCTCGAGCAGTCGATGCAATTCAACGGAGCGAAACACCAGCAGCACCATCAGCCGATCGTGGTCGGAGCGGGTCTGGGTGATGCCGGCGCGTTCGCGCACGATCGATCGGCTGCCATCGCAGCCGATCACGTAGTCGGCGCGAAGGCCCTGTATCATTCCGTCGCGATTTTCGATGTCGAGTCTCACGCCTTCGCCGTCAGGCCGGACGTCCCGGCAGGTCCAGCCGTATCGCAAATCAACCGAGGGAAGCTGTGCCGCACGCTGCCGCAGCACGGCTTCGGTCGCGTATTGGGGCAGGCGTTCGTTGTCGGTGAAATAGAAGGGGCGGACGAGCTCGCGCTGCAGCCAATTGTAATTGTAGCCGCTGAGCAGCGTCCCGTAGCTGGTCATTCCGCCGATGCCGTAGTCGGGAGGAATGGTGCGGGCCGCGCGCAGCGCTGCCTCCGCGCCCCAGAAATGGAAATGCTCCATCGTCCGCTGCGTGAGGTTCTGTCCCTTGGGGATCGGCTGCGGCTGTTCGTGGCGTTCCACGACGATGGTCTTGATGCCGCGCTGGCCAAGGCCGATCGCCAGACCCATCCCGACCGGTCCGCCGCCGACGATCACGACGGGCGCATCGCCATCCGCTGAAGCCTGCCTCACAACGCTTCCCCACGATTGTCATCGCGCGACGCGCGATCGCTCGTCCTCATGAGATGCCGCACGGATTTCGTCAAGTGGAATCTCAAATAATGAGATTATTATGTTGTAGTCTCGGAGATCTGCCGGGCCGCTTCGCGGACCTCCGCGCTGATGCGATCGATCAACTCGCCCTTGGCATGTGGTCCGGCGATCGTGATGCAGAGGCTTGCGATCGGGTAGCCCGCATCGAGGATCGGCGCGGCGATCCCGATCGCGCCCGGTGTCACTTCGCCAAAGGCAACGGCGACGCCGGCGCGCCGCACGCGTTTCAGCGCTGCCAGGATTTCGTCGGACGTGTCGCCGACGCCGACGCTGCGCAGATCGGCGGCATAGCGCGTCACCAGTGGCATCACGCGTTGCTTGGGCAGAAAGGCCATGATCGAGCGCGCGATTGCGCCGCGTCCCATCGCCATCGGTCGGCCGCGCGGATAGCTGCTCACGGGATTCACGACGGAGGCGATTGAAGCCACGCACAGCATCTTTTCGCCATACCAGCGTACGACCAGGGCCGTACAGGGGTGCGCGGCCGACAGCCGCTCCAGATGCGGGGTGGCTGCTGCGATCAGCGGATCGGAACGGCGGCTGAGATAGTCCATCTCCACCACGCGCGGGCCAAGCGCGAACCGGCCGCCGCGCGTCGGCATCACGAAGCCGCTGTCCTTCAAGCTCTTCAGATAGCGATACAGCGTCGGCCTCGTGTAGCCGAGCTCCTTCATGAGCTCTTCGGGCGACCATTGCGGCCGTGCCTCGGTGAAGAGATCGAGCACGGCAAGAACCCGATCCTGACTGTTTGCTTTGACCAAGTGAGATTCGATCCCGCTTCGTGTATTTGTCCTGTTACCCGCATTCACGCCGACCGCAAAACGGCAAAATCCGAGTGGCTTGCCTTCATATCAATCTCACTATAAGAGATTTTAAGAAGAAAAATAGTGCATGAGCTGCCGGGGAGGGGTTGGGCATGGCCGTCACAGCTACGGATCAGATGGTGTCAGGCACGGTCGACGTTCCCGCCTATGTCGATCGTCAGCCGGTCGGCGCCTTCCAGATCCGGGTCCTGCTCGTCTGCGCCGCGGTGCTGTTCATCGACGGCTTCGACACCCAGGCTATCGGTTATGTCGCGCCTGCTGTCGCGCAGGAATGGAAGCTGGCACGCGGCAGCCTCGGTCCGGTGTTCAGCGCGGGGCTTCTGGGTCTCATGATCGGCGCCCTGATCTTCGGTCCGATGGCCGACAGGATCGGTCGCCGCCGCATCATCCTCGCAAGCACGCTGGTGTTCGGCATCGGGACGCTGCTCACCGTGTTCGCGGTGGATACGACCTGGCTGATCGCGTTGCGCGTTCTGACCGGTCTTGGTCTCGGCGGTGCAATGCCCAATGCGATTGCGCTGACCTCCGAGTTCAGCCCGCATCGCCGCCGCGCCACCATGGTCATGATCATGTTCGCGGGCTTTTCGATCGGTGCGGCCCTGGGCGGGCTGCTGGCGGCCGCCATGATCCCGGCTTTCGGCTGGCGCTCGGTGTTCCTCGTCGGCGGCCTCGTGCCGCTGCTGCTTCTGCCTTTCCTCTTCAAGGCGTTGCCGGAGTCGATCCGGTTCCTGGCGATGATGGGCGGCCGCGACAGCGAGGTGGCGAACCTCCTGCAAAAGGTAGCCCCGGGGGTATCCTTCGCCGGCAATGCCAAATTCGTGGTCCAGGAGCCCAAATTGTCGGGATTGCGCGTCGCGCATTTGTTTGCAGAGGGCCGCGCATCGGTGACGGTTCTGCTCTGGGTGGTGTTCTTCATGAGCCTGCTCGACCTGTATTTGCTGTCGAACTGGCTGCCTACCGTGCTGAACGATCTCGGCGTGTCGGTTTCGGGCGCGGCCGCGATTGGTGCGATGCTCCAGGTCGGCGGCGTGGTCGGCACGTTCACGCTCGGCCAGTTCATCGACCGCTTCTCGTTTCGCGCTTTGTCGCTGACCTATCTCGCGGCGGCGGTCGCAGTGGCCGCCGTCGGCATGGCCAGCCATTCGATCGTCCTGGTCACGATCGCGATCTTCGCGTCGGGATTTTGCATCGTCGGGGGACAGATCGCCTCGAACGCGCTGACGGCGACCTTCTATCCGACGGCGATCAGATCGACCGGCGTGGGCTGGGCGCTGGGCATCGGCCGCATCGGCTCGATCGTGGGGCCTCTGATCGGCGGCATGATGCTGGCCCGCGACATGGGACCGCAGCCGCTGTTTGGCGCTGCGGCCGTCCCGGCATTGATCGCCGCGGCGGCGGCCTTCGTGCTGGCACGGCGAGGCTAGCCGAGGCGATATACCCTGCCGAAGTGCCAGCGCTGCTTTCCTGCAACGCTCGTGTGCGCTTGTTGCCAGCGAAATGACGTTGCAAGTTGCGGCCTGCCGCAATAGCCAAGATGTCGACGTTTTCTTTGGACAAGCTCGTCGTTTGGACAGGTCTGCGTCATGACCTCCAATGACGCACCGTTGAGGAATCCCGCAATGTCCATGCTGCCCAATTCGCAAGAGGCCCGGGATGTGGCCTACCAGCTCCATTCCTATACCAACGCGCGCGCGCATCAGCAGGCCGGTCCGCTGGTGATCGAGCGCGGCGAGGGCCCTTACGTGTTCGATGCGTCGGGCAAGCGCTATTTCGAGGCCATGGCCGGCCTGTGGAGCGTCGGGCTCGGCTTCAACGAGAAGCGGCTGGTCGAGGCGGCGCACAAGCAGATGCAGGCGCTGCCGTTCTACCATACGTTCTCCGCCAAATCGCACGGGCCTTCGATCGACCTCGCCGAGAAGCTGGTGGCGCTCGCGCCTGTCACGATGAGCAAGGTGTTCTTCACCAATTCCGGCTCGGAGGCGAACGACACCGTCCTCAAGCTGATCGCCTATCGTTCCAATTCGCTTGGCCAGCCGCAGCGCAAGAAGATCATCAGCCGGATGCGCGCCTATCACGGCGTCACCATTGCCTCGGCAAGCCTCACCGGCCTGCCGAACAACCACCGCTCGTTCGACCTGCCGCTACCCAACATCCTGCACACGGGCTCGCCGCATTTCTACAAGGACGGCGCGCCCGGTGAGAGCGAGGAGGCGTTCGCGACGCGCCGGGCCGAGGAGCTCGACGCGCTGATCCAGAAGGAGGGCCCGGATACGATCGCGGCCTTCTTCGGCGAGCCGGTGATGGGCGCGGGCGGCGTCGTCGTGCCGCCGGCGACCTATTGGGAGAAGATCCAGGCAGTCCTGAAGAAGTACGACATCCTGCTGGTCGCAGATGAGGTCATCTGCGGCTTCGGCCGTACCGGCAAGATGTTCGGCTGCGAGACCTACGGCATCAAGCCGGACGTGATGGTGGTCTCCAAGCAGATCACTTCGAGCTATTTCCCGCTGTCGGCGATCATCCTGAACGACCGCATGTTCGAGCCGATCGCGGACGAGAGCAACAAGATCGGCGTGCTCGGTCACGGTTTCACCGCAGGCGGCCATCCCGTCGGCTCGGCCATTGCGCTGGAGAACCTCAAGATCATCGAGGAGCGCGGCCTGGTCGCGCACGCCGCCGAGCTCGGCGGCTACATGCAGGGCAAGCTGCGCGAGCTCACCAGCGATCCGCTGGTCGGTGAGGTCCGCGGGGTCGGCATGATCGCGGCGATCGAACTCGTGCTCGACAAGGGACGCAAGACCGCCGCCAGCACGCCCGGCGCCGTCGGCGGCATCGCCAGCCGCATGCTCCAGGAGCGCGGCGTGATCTCGCGCAACATGCTGGATGCCATCGCCATCTGCCCGCCGCTGATCGTCACCAAGGCTCAGATCGACGAGCTGATCGCGGCCATTGCCGGTGTGTTGAACGACATGAAGCCGGAAGTGGCGAAGCTGACGCCGGCGTAGAGCGGCATCGGAGTTAGCTGACCCTCACCCTGAGGAGCGCGCTCTTTGCGCGCGTCTCGAAGGGCGGGGCCGAGGGCCGGGCCTTCATCCTTCGAGACGCGCGTTCAGCGCTCCTCAGGATGAGGGTTTGGCTCCGTCGGCGGTCGGGATGATCTCGCTGGCCGTCTACGCCCGCTGAACCCCGATCACGCGACCCTTCTCGATCGCCAGCGCCAGCTCGCCGCGCTTCAGTTTCAGCGCGGCATCGCCGAACAGCTCGCGGCGCCAGCCGCGCAAGGCGGGGACGTCGGCCTCATCGTCGGCTGCGATCTCTTCGAGATCGTCGACGGTGGCGATCACCTTGCTGGCGACCGCGTGGCGCTCCGCGGTCATGCGCAGCAGGACCTTCAACAGCTCGACGATGGCGGCGCCATTGTTGTTGTTGCGCGGCTTCTCCAGCTTCGGCAGCGTCGCAAAATCCCGCGCCAGCCCGCGCTCGACCGCGGCGACGATGTCCGCGCCCCATTTGGATTTCTCGAACCCCTTCGGCACCGAGCGCAGATGGGCGAGCTTCTCCAGCGTGTTCGGCGCGTGGGTCGCGATGTCGCTGATGGCTTCATCGCGCAGCACACGGCCGCGCGGCACGTCGCGGCTCTGCGCTTCCTGCTCGCGCCAGGCCGCGACCTCCATCAGGACCGCGAGGTCCTTGGGCTTGCGGACCCGCGTCTTCAGCCGTTCCCAGGCGCGCTCGGGGTGGAAGTCGTAAGTGCGGGGCGAGGTCAAAACCTCCATCTCGATGGAGACCCATTCGCTGCGGCGCCGCTTCTTGAGGTCGGCGTCGAGCGCGGCGAACACGTCGCGCAGGTGCGTGACGTCGGACACCGCGTAGTGCATCTGCTCTTTTGTCAGCGGCCGGCGCGACCAGTCGGTGAAGCGGTGGGTCTTGTCCGGGCGGTGGCCCGTGACCTTCTCGACCAACGCGTCATAGGCGATGCTGTCGCCATAGCCGAGCACCATGGCCGCGACCTGGGTGTCGAACACCGGGTGCGGGATGATGTTGGCCTGGTGCCAGATGATCTCGATGTCCTGGCGGGCGGCGTGGAATACCTTCAGCACGCCCTCGTTGCCCATCAGGTCGAAGAACGGCTTGAGGTCGATCCCCTCGGCTAGGGTGTCGATGACGATCGCTTCCTCGGGGCTGGCCATCTGCACCACGCACAGCAGCGGGTAGTAGGTGGTTTCGCGCAGGAACTCGGTATCGACTGTAATAACAGGGTGCTTGGCCAGCCGGCTGCAGGCAGCCGCGAGGTCAGCGGTGGTGGTAATTAAATCCATGAACGGCCCATGACACTTGGTATCAGCCGTTCTGCCGAAAGCGCTGTGATGTCAAGGGGCTCTAAGCGAATTCGAGCCTTGCATCGGGCCGGAATCGCCTGTTTCCGACGAAATTCCTATTCGTAACGGATCCGGTGCGAGGATTTGCGCGCGCAGGGCAGCGCCACCACGACCACGCACATGGCGACCAGCGCCAGCCCCAGGAACTCGAAAACCAACAGATCCACGGCGAAATCTCCAGAAACATTGATAGATTTGTCGGGGGTACGTTGACGGTCTGTTAATGCTCGTGGTTACCGGCCGCACGGCAAGCCGGATGGTGGACGGGGGGTTAACGGGGCGGGCTCGACCATCACCCCATGAGCTTCGGCAAGGCGGCAGCGAGCGCGTCCACGGCGGCACGGACTTTGGGCGGAATCCGGGGCGAACGGGGCCACAGCGCGTGGCATTCGTAGAGGAATTCGGGCTGGCCTTCGAAGAGGCCGACCAGCGCGCCGCTGTCGAGACGCTCGCGGACCAGCCAATAAGGCAGCCAGGCGAGACCCATGCCTTGCGCGGCGGCGTCCGCGATCGCCTCCATATCGTCGAGCCTCAGCCGGCCCGAAGGCATGATCTCGCGCGGCGGCTGGTCGGCTTGTGGAAACAGCCACGGCCGGACGCGTCCAGAGCGGCGATAGATGATCGCCTTATGCGCGGCGAGATCGTCGAGCGATTTCGGTTTGCCGTTGGCGCGCAAATAGGACCGCGCGCCGCACACCACCATACGCTGGCTTGCGATGCGCCGCGTGATCAGACCGGACTGGTCGTCGAGATCGCCGGTCCGGATCGCGAGATCGTAGCCGGCCTCGATGATGTCAGCTATGGGATCGCCGAAGGAGAGGTCGAGCTCGAGATGCGGATATTTTCGCGCGAGCGTCATCAGCAAGGGCGCGATGCAGTGCCGGCCCAGCAGGGCAGGCATGGTCACGCGCAGCCTGCCGCGCGGCTCGGAAAGCTCGTTGGCCACGACGGCGTCGGCAGCCTCGGCCTCGCTGAGTACCGTGCGGCAGCGCTCGTAATAGGCATGGCCAGCCTCGGTCAGGCTCTGGCGCCGCGTGGTGCGGTTGAGGAGGCGGACTCCGAGGCGCTCTTCGAGGAAGCGCACATGCTTGCCGACCATCGGCCCCGACATCTCCAGGGCGTCGGCCGCAGCCGCGAACGAGCCGAGATCGACGGCCCGGACGAATACGGCCATGCTGGCCAGGCGGTCCATGATTGAAAACTCCTGGTTTCGACTGTTCGCGTGTTTGGGTCATTTATCCACTGCGGCGGGATCGGCATAGCTCCATTCAGTTCAACTGTTTTGGAGTGTATTCCATGGCGCGCGTCGTTCGCTTTCACCGGCATGGCGGTCCCGAAGTGCTTTGTATCGAGACCGTCGACGTTCCGCCGCCGGCAAAGGGCGAGGTTCAGATCCGGGTCAGGGCGCTCGGCCTCAACCGTGCGGAGGCGCTGCTGCGGACGGGCACCTATATCGAGACCGCGACATTTCCGTCCGGCCTTGGCCTGGAGGCGGCGGGTATCGTCGAGGCCATCGGCGAAGGCGTGGCCGGTTTTGCACCGGGAGATGCGCTCAGCATCGTGCCGCCGCTGTCGATGGTGCGATGGCCGGCCTATGCCGAGCTCGCGACGTTTCCGGCCGAGCTCGTCGTGAAGCATCCGCCCGAGCTTGGCTTCGAGGCGCCGGCTGCGGTGTGGATGCAGTATCTGACGGCCTACGGCGCGCTGGTCGACATCGCCGGACTTGGGCGAGGGGATGTCGTCGCCGTCACGGCGGCATCGAGCAGTGTCGGGCTCGCGGCCATCCAGATCGCGAACCGGATCGGCGCGGTCCCGGTCGCCCTGACGCGGACCTCGACCAAGCAGCGCGCCTTGCGCGAGGCCGGCGCCGCCCACGTGATCGTCTCGGACGAGGAAGACATCGAAGCGCGGCTCGCGGAGATCGCCGGCTTTAACGGCGTCCGCGTGGTGTTTGACGCCGTCGGCGGTCCCGCATTCGAGCCGCTGACTGCGGCGATGGCGCCGGGCGGAATCCTGATCGAGTATGGCGGGCTAAGCCCCGCGCCGACGCCGTTCCCGCTCTTCAACGTGTTGACCAAGTGCCTGGTCCTGCGCGGCTACCTCGTGCACGAGATCATCCGCGATCCCGTGCGCCTTGCGAAAGCAAAGGCATTCATCCTCGACGGGTTGTCAGACGGCAGCTTGAAGCCGGTGATCGCCAGAACGTTCCCGTTCGAGGAGATCGTCGAGGCGCATCGCTTCCTGGAGTCGAACAATCAGTTCGGCAAGATCGTGGTGACGATCTAACCGCGCGCGGCGCGTGGCTTACGTCGCGGCGATCAGCCCCCCTCGAAGATTCTCTTGCGGGCATTTTCGACATGCGTGCGCATGGCGCGGCGGGCGCCGTCCTCGTCTTGTGCCTCGATGGCCTCGAACACGCGGCGATGCTCCTGCTGCCCTCTGAGAATGCGACCGCGCGGCTGAATGAGCGACAGGTTGCGGTTGAGATTGACGCCAATGGCGATCTGCTCCCTCAACGAGGTCAGCGTCTCGACAAAGAACCGGTTGCCGCTCGCCTCCGCAATCGTGCGGTGGAAGAGAAGATCTTCCTCGACACCAAGGCCGCCCTCGCGCCCTTGGGCGACCATCGTATCCAGCCTGGTCAGGACCTGCTGAATGCGGCGCAGGCTTTGCCTGTCCCGGTTGCGTGCGGCGAGGCCCGCGGCATCGCCCTCGACGGCCATCCGGAACACGAAGCAGCGCTGGATGTCGGGGATGCTACTGACAGGCGCGAAGTCGAAGGCATTGGCGGCCGGGCGCCGCGTCACGAACCAGCCCGCACCCTGGCGTGATGCGATCAGGCCGTCATCGCGCAATCGCGTCAGCGCCTCGCGAACGACGGGCCGTGAAACGCCGAGGAGTTCGGCGAGGCCATTCTCGGGCGGTAGCCGGCAGTTCACGGGAAGGATGCCGATCGCGATCTGACCGAGCACATGATCGTAGATCCGGTCGCTCAATCGTCCCGTCGAGGAGGAGAGCGGCAACTCCACGGATTTCATCGCAGGCTTTTTCAAATCCCGCTCCGCCCGGTTCTGCGTTCGGCTTCCAAACAAGTTTTTGACATTTCAGCCCGTGCACAAGGCGCTCGGCCGGCAGTTCGAAACAGCCAAAGAACAGACCGCTTGACAACCAGCGAAGATTTCGTCGATGCTTGCCTTACAAATAAATAACAAGTTGCGCAAAAAAATAAAGCGCTTGGGAGGCGAGAATGAAAACGAGGTCAGCAACCCCAATGGTCGCGGCCCTGGTGGGGGCGTGTCTCTGCAGCGGAGCCCTGGCCGCTCCGATCAGTCTTTCGATCATCGATACCGGCGGTGACCTGGCCTCGGTGCAGGCCATCATCGAGAACTACAAGAAGGCGAATCCGGACAAGGTCAGCGAGATCAAGATCCAGCGCGCGCCGGCGCCGGAGCTTCCGGCCAAGATCAAGGCGCAGCAGGACGCCCGACGCCTCGATATCAATCTGGTGCTGACCGGGCAGGATGGCGGCGCGCTGCTGGCCCAGAACGGCCAGCTCATCGCCATCCCCGATTATCAGAAGACCTTTCCGCGCGACGGCCTCACCGATGCGGGCAAGGCGCTTTACGACGAGGGCAAGGGCGTCCTCATTCCGTCAGTCGGCAATGCCGGTGGACCGGTGCTGATCTACAATCCGGCGAAGGTGCCGAGCCCGCCGAAGACCGCGCAGGAATTGCTGACTTGGGTGAAGGCGAACCCGGGCAAATTCATGTATGCGCGCCCGGCGAACAGCGGGCCGGGCCGCGCGATCCTCCAGGGCTTTGCCTTCATTCTTGGGGACTCCAAGCCGCTCGACCCCGAAAAGGGCTGGGACAAGAGCTGGGATTTCCTGAAAGAGCTCGGCAAGTCCGTCGAATATTATCCGACCGGTACCGCGATCACGTTGAAGGAGTTCGCCCAGGGGCAGCGCTGGATGATCGCCGGGATCATGGAATGGGACATGAAGCCGCGCGCGCAGAGCGTGATCCCGCCGGACTCGAAGATCGCAATCTTGGAGAACACCACGTTCGTGGTGGACGGTCACTATTGGTGCATCCCGAAGGGCGTGCCGCAGGAACAGGTCGATGTCATCGTCGACCTCATGAAGTTCATGTGGAAGCCGGAGCAGCAGGCGCTCACCTGGAAGGCCTTCATCGGGCCGGTCGTGAAGGCCGCAGCCCTGGCATCGGCACCCAAGGATATCCAGGACGAGGTGAAGGAGTTCTGGCGTCCTGAATATGATCAGATCGGGACCAAATGGAAAGTATCGCCTCCGCTGGGCGTGACCGAGCTGAGCTACGCGATGGAACGGTGGGACCGTGAGGTCGGCGCCGATCAGGTCAAGAAATAACAATAACCGGGACCAAGACGCGAGGGCGCGCAGGTGCGGCCCTCGCGCGCGTATGCGGGGCGGGGAATGGCCGACTCTATCGATAAACTGCAGATGTCGATCACCAAGCGTTATGGCGGCAAGGTGGTGCTCGACCACTTTCCGCTGGAGATCGGCGGCCGCGAGTTCGTCACCTTCCTGGGGCCGAGCGGGTGCGGAAAGTCCACGGCGCTCGGCATCATCGCGGGGCTGGTGCCGCCGAGCGACGGCGAGATCCATCTCAACGGACGACGGATTGACGATGTCTCGCCCGAAAAGCGCGGGTTCGGCATGGTGTTCCAGAACTACGCGCTGTTTCCGCATCTGACTGTGTTCGGCAACGTCGCCTTCGGCCTCTCTCTCCAGAAGCGACCGTCCGCGGAAATCGAGCAGCGCGTGCGGGACATGCTCGGTCTGGTGCGTCTTGCCGGTTATGAAGACCGCTATCCCGGTCAGCTCTCGGGCGGACAGCAGCAGCGTGTCGCCATCGCGCGCGCTCTTGTGCTGCATCCTCGGTTGATGCTGTTCGACGAGCCGTTGTCCAACCTCGATGCAAAGCTCCGCGTCGAGATGCGCGCCGAGATCAAGCAGCTGCACGCACAGCTCGGCCTGACCTCCATCTACGTCACCCACGACCAGGCCGAAGCTCTCTCGCTCTCCGACCGCATCGTCGTGCTGCGCGAAGGTGTGCTCATGCAAGTCGGGACGCCGCAGGAAATCCACGACCGTCCCAAGAACGTCTTCGTGGCGGATTTCATGGGCTTTCGAAATTTCCTCGATGTGACGCTCGGCAAGGAAGCGGGCGGTATGATCGAAGCCGGTTTCAAGGGGCAAATCTTGCAGGCCAGGGCCAGGGATAGTTTCCGCCCGGGCGAGCACGCCGTTCTGGCGATCCGGCCGGAAGATGTGCGTCTCGGCAAGTCCGGTGATGGCGTCAATGTGCTGCGCGGCAAGGTCGAGCTGGTCGAATATCTCGGACGCGAGCAGGAGGCCGAGATCGCGCTCGATGGCGGCGCAAGGCTCTGGGTCCGCTCGCACGAGAAGCTCGTATTGGGCGAGATGCTGGATCTGACCTTGCCGGCGGACAAATTCGTCCTGCTGCGTCGCGAGTGAGGGGACAGGTCGTGGCTCGCATCCGCTCTGATTCCCGCAGCGAACTGGACCTCGTCGCGATCCTCTGTCTTGCGCCGTCGCTGCTCTACGTGCTCGCGATGTTCGTCTACCCGTTCCTCTACGGAATCTACATCAGCTTGCAGCCGAAGAAGCGCGACGCCGGAATATTCTCGAACTATGTCGCGTTCTTCAACGACGCCTACCAGTACAACACGATCAAGACGACCTTCATGTTGGCGTTGCCGACGACGGTCGCGGTCGTGTTGGCTGCGCTGTTCCTCGCATACGGCATGCGGCGTGGCATCTGGTTCGAGCGTACCATCACGACCATTCTCGTGCTTCCGATCTCGCTCGGTGTCGTCTTCCTGTCGGAAGGGATCCTCGGCTTCTACGGCCACAATGGCTGGCTCAACCAACTGCTGCTCGCCGCCGGGTTGATCGAGAACCCGCTCGAGCTGACGCATAATTCCATAGGCGTCACCTTCTCGCTGTTCATGCAGAACTTTCCGTTCTGCTTCCTGATGTTGCTCGGTTACATCTCCGGCATCGACCCGAGCCTGGAGAGCTCCGCCCGCATGCTGGGCGCCGGGCCCTGGACCATCTTCCGGCGCGTCATGTTCCCGTTGATCGCACCGGGCCTGATCATCGCGTTTGCCCTGGTCTTCGTTATGAGCTTTGCCGTGTTTCCATCCGCGGTGATGGTTGGCCAGCCGGCCGGTTCGACGCGGACAATCTCGATCGCGGCCTACCAGCAGGCCTTCGAGCAATATGACATGTCCTACGCGTCCGCGATCGCGGTCATCATGGGGCTCTGCCAGCTCGCGGCGCTGGTGGTCATCGTGCTGGTGCGCCGCCGTATGACCATTGCCACGACCATGGGCGTCGGCAAACGCTGAGGGGACCAATGCGCGGACGGATGTGGAAGCTGGCGATCTACCTGTTCCTGCTGGGGTTCATCCTCAACCTGCTCGGAATCGTGACGCATGTCGTGGTGAGCTCGTTCGCCAAACGCTGGTTCGGCAAGCCGTTGCCGCCGGCGTTCACGACGGATTGGTTTACCTACGCCTGGCGGGAGTTCGAGCTCTCCCATGTTCTCTTCATCACGCTGTTCATCGCGCTGGCCGTGGTCTTCATCGCGCTCGCGATCGGATTTCCGGCGGCCTACGTGCTGGCGCGGCGGAATTTCAACGCCAAGCCGGTCCTGCTGCTGCTCTACTTCCTGCCGCTACTGATCCCGCAGATGACCTACGGCATTCCGCTTGCGACGACGCTTTATGGGTTTGGTGTCGGCGGGACGGTCATTGGCGTCATTCTCGCCGTGCTCGTCCCCATGGTTCCTCTTGCGGTCTTCGTCCTGTTGCCGTTCTTCGAGCAGATCAGCTTGAACCTTGAATGGTCGGCCCAGATGCTCGGCGCGAGCCGGCTGCAGATATTCCGCCGCATCCTGTTGCCGCTGATGCTGCCCGGCATTTTGACAGCGGGCCTGCTGGTTCTCGTGAATACGATCTCGAACTTCGAGCTGGCGTTTCTGCTTGCGGGCGGGGGATCGCAGACCCTGGTCGTGGCGCTCTATTACAACGTCTTTGCCGGCGGTGTGCGGCCGGTCTATTCGATCGATGCGATGGCTGTCATCTACATGTGCACCGTCATGGCCGTGCTGCTGGTCGCATTGCGGTTCGTGCGTCCGACGCAGATGGTGTTCAGGCTCGACGGCAGGCGCAACTGACACAATCACGACCCCTGAAATGATTTCGGCGCCCCACACAGTGGAGCGCCGAGGTTGTTGTTTGGTTGATCGTCGGCCTTACGGCAGCTTCAGCGAGGTCTCTGCATTGTACGGCTTCAGCGTCTCGTCGGCGGCCTTCTGGGCAGCGACCAAGGCCTCCTTCGGCTGCTTCTTGCCGTTGAGAACCAGCATGACCTCGTCCTCGAGCGTCTTGCGGACCGGGACGGTCTTGTAGGTCGCGAACCAGGGTTTTGCGACGTCGAGCTGCTCGACGGCGGTCTTGGCGTCCGGGTTCTTGTTCAGGAATTCGACCATGTCAGGCGTCTTGTAGGCGGCCATGTTGGGCGCGAAATAGCCGGTGGCGCGGCTCCACCATGCGCTCTTCTCGGGCGAGGTCATCCACTTGATGAGCGTCCAGGCGGCCTTCTGCTTGTCGGCCTCGACGCCGGCCGGAACGATCAGGGAGGCGCCGCCGATCGGCACGGCGTTGCGGACGTTGCGCGGGATGAACGCGACCTTGTAGTTGAACTTGGCGTTGTCGCGCACATAGGTCAGCGAGCCCGTGGACAGCATCATCATAGCGGCATTGCCGGAGATGAAGGAGGTGCTGACGGCCGGGCCGGGCGTGGCGCCGGGCGCATGAACCTTGTGCTTGTAGACGAGGTCGTTCCACCAGGTCAGCGCGCCCAGCATCGAGGGCGTGTCGTAATAGACCTCGCCGCCGAACTCCTCATTGTAGTAGCGCCCGCCATTGGTCATGGTGAGCGTTTCTATCATCCAGCCGCAATAGTCATAGGCGCAGGGGATCGCGATGCCCCATTGGGTGACCTTGTCGCCTTCGCGCTTGGTGAGCTTCTTGGCCCAGTCGGTGAGTTCGGCCCAGGTCTGCGGCGGCTTGTTCGGGTCAAGGCCGGCTTCCTTGGCCTTGTCGGCGTTGATGTAGAGCAGCGGCGTCGAATTGTGGAAGGGCACGCCGTAGACCGAGCGGTTGATCACCGCGTTGCCTTGCAACGCGGGGAAGAACTGGCCGAGGAACTGGTCCTTGGTGGTGCCGTCGGCGGCGATCAGGCCGTCGAGATTGGTGAGCTCGTTCTCGATCTGCATGTCGAGCAGGAAGTTCGCGGACATGATCACGGCAGCCGGCGGCTTGCCGGCCTTGATCGAGGCGCGCGTCTTGATCAGCGTGTCGTCATAGGAGCCGGTGTAGACCGCAGTCGCCTTGATGGCGGGATGAGTCTCGTTGAACTCCTTGATCAAGGTGCCCATGTCGCGTGCGAGCTTGCCGTCGACGGGGACGGGGAAGAACAGGTCGATCTCGGTCGGACCTTCGGCCATCGCCGGGACGGCGAGGGCGCCGGCCATAGAGCCTGCCATGGCAAGGCCAAGCATGAGCCTGCGGGTAAACAGCATCGAAAAATCTCCTATTTGATGCCTGAGGTGACGAAAGAGCTGATGAAGCGTTTCTGGAAGATCAGGAAGGTGATGAGTAGCGGCGCGATCACCATCAGCGTGCCGGCGGCAATCGTGCCCCAGGCCTGCGTGCCTTCGGCGGTCGCGGTGAAGACGGACAGGCCGACCGTGAGCGGCCGCTTGTCCGGCGAATTGATCACCATCAGCGGCCACAGGAAGTCGTTCCAGTGGCTGGTGACGGAGATAATGGCGAAGGCCGAGAAGCTCGGCATCGACAGCGGCACGTAGATGTGGCGGATGCGCTGGAGAAGGCTGGCGCCGTCGATCAGGGCGGCGTCTTCCAGCTCGGTCGGAATGGCTTCAAAAGCCTGCCGCATCAGGAAGGTGCCGAAGGCCGAGGCGAAGAACGGCATCATCACGCCGGTGAGCGTGTCGTAGAGCCCGAGTTGCGCCACCAGGCTCAAATTCGGCACGATCAGCAGCACCGGCACCAGCATCAGCTGCATCAGGAACAAATAGAAGATCAGCGTCTTGCCGGCGAATTCGAGCCGCGCAAAGGCAAAGCCGGCCAGCGTGATCGTGACGAACTGCACCAGCAGGATGCCGGTGCAGATGATCGTGGTGTTGAGGGTGTAACGCGGAAAATCGCCGATCTCCCAGGCATCCCTGATATTGTCGAGCGTGGGCTTGAGGCTCGGCATCAGCTCGGCCATCGTGTTGATGCCGTCGGACGCCGGGCGCAGCGTCGCCACGCCCATCCACAGGAACGGGATCAGCCAGACGATCGCGAGCAGCACGGTCAGCAGAAAGCCGAGCTTTGGCGTGATCTCACGGCGCGTGGCGAGCGGGGCGTCCCTAAGCAGCCAGTCGATCAACGTCATGCTCCGCCCTCACGATTGGCCATCGTCCGGAAGGAGAGCGCGGTGAGGCCCATCAGCGCCGCAAGCGTCAGCAGCGTCGCCGCCGAGGCCTTGCCGATGTCGTAATGCTCAACCGCCTGCTGGTAGATGTAGAACAGCACGAGATTGGTCGAATTGGACGGCCCGCCCTTGGTCATGACGAAGACGTGGTCGACCTGCGTGACCGCGTTGAGCGTGGCGATGACGATGACGAACAGGAAGGTGGGCTTGAGCTCCGGCAGGATGATGTAGCGCAGCCGCATGAACGGGCCGGCACCGTCGAGATGCGCGGCTTCCATGACATCCTCGGGCACGGCCTGGAGGCCGGCGAGGAAGAAAAGCATGTAGTAGCCGGCGTTCTTCCAGATGGTGATCACCATGATCGCAGTGAGCGCGATGTCGGGGTCGCCGAGCCAGTTCGGCACCACCGGAAGCAGGCGTCCGATGTAGTAGTCGAGCAGGCCGACATTGGGCAGGAAGATGAACAGGAATAGCGCGGAGGCCGCGACCATTGGGATCAGCACCGGCAGGAACAATGCGGCGCGCAGCGCGCTGCTCACCGCATTGGTGCGCGACAGCGCCAGCGCGAACAGCAGTGCAAGTCCAATGCTCGGGATCGCCGTGCCGATGGCGTAGACGAGATTGTTGACGACCGCGCCGGTGAAGGCGGGATCGGCAAGCACCGCGGCTATATTGTCGAGGCCGACGAAGCGGACCGGTGCCTTCGGGGTGGCGCGCTGGTAGAGCGCGTCGATGAGCACGCGGCCCATCGCGCCATAAGTGAACAGCGCGAGGAAGACCAGCGAGGGCAACAGCAGCAGATAGGCGGGCAGCGAGGCTTTGAAGCGGCCAAGAAACCGCTTCAGGACGTGCAAACGCGGTGCCGCCGAAGTCGCGACCGGGAGAGCCGCGGGTTCAGCGAGGCCCATCTCATCGCGCCGGGAAATTGAGCGCATAGTCGCGGTCGTTCATTCCCGTCGGTGCGGCGAATGGAAAGCGCAGACTGGTGTCGAGGAAGTCGTGGCTGTGCACGACCAGGTTCTCGCCGTCGATCAGCACCACGCCATAGGCGGGCGGCTCATGGCTGGCGAGATGGTCGGTGGCGGAAGCGTCAAGCTCGAACCAGACCTGGTGGTTGGTGCCGCGGAGCGTCGAGAACGGGATCTTGCCGTAGCTGCCGAAGATCGGCCGATGCACGTGGCCGAAGAAGAGGTGACGGATGCGTGCACGGTAGGGCGCGATCACTTCGGCGAATTCGCCGCTCTGGGCCAGTGCGATCTCGTCCATCGCGTGGACGCCGACCGGGAAGGGCGGATGATGCATGAAGACGACGAACGGCATGTCGGCGGGCGCGGCCGCCAGCGTGCTCGCGAGCCAGCCGAGGCGCTTGGCGCACATCTCGCCGGCGTGGCTGGTCTCGTCCAGCGTGTCCAGGAACACGAACAGGCCGTGCTCGGTGGTGCGCGTGCCCTGGACGAAGCCGTTCGGATCGCGCGGGGCGGCCTTCAGGCCGTCGAGGCAGGCCACGCGCTTGTCGTGATTGCCGACCATGGCGATGTAAGGGATCTTTAGCGCGGCCATCGCCTCGGCGAAATTGGCGTAGGATTCAGGTTCGCCCCAATGGGTGAGGTCGCCGGTCACGACGGCGAAGGCGGCATCGGACTGGTGCTTGTTGATGTCGGCAACCGCCGCATCCAGCCGGGCGCGCGGATCGAGGCCATAGAGCTTCAGTCCGGGGTTCGCGAGATGCGTGTCGGTGATGTGGATGAACTTGAAGGGCATGGCGCGTCAGAACTGTTGGAGGATGGGCGCCTCCGGCAGGACGTCCCTGACAGGCCGTTAGAACGCGAGTGTTTCAGTTTGATGACAGCGGTTCCCGCGGCGCGTGGAAGGTGTGGACATGCTTGGGACGACCGGGCGAGCGTACCCTGGAGCCGAATGACCTCTCACGATTGAGGTGCAAGATACGATCTACCTTGCCGCGAAGATGCGGTCATGGTTTGCTCATGCCGCTCACCGAATTTGCATCACGAGACCTCCGAATGTTGCCGCCGCGTGTTCTCCACAAGCTGGGTTTGCTTGCTGCCTTTCTGCTGCCAGTCGTTCTCTGTGCGATCCCCGAAGCGGCCCGCGCCGAATTCAATTTCGCCCGCTACAAGGAGACCGATCTCGACGAATTCCTGGCACGGCGGCGACCGGCCAGCGGCCTCGACGTCTACCCGATGTCGCCGCTGAAGCTCGACGTCACGCTGGCCTCCCACGGGGAGCCGTGCACAAGCGGTGCGCTCAAACGATCGCTGATCATGAGCGGCATGCCCAAGACCGACGCCGACGGCTTGCAGGCGACCAACTGCATCATGGTCCGCTCCGCCAAGGGGCGCGAGCTCAAGGTCTTCATCCAGGATGTGGTGTACGGTTTTCTCCCGAACGAGGTGGCGGTCGGGGATAAGCTGTCGCTCTATACGATCCATGCCTTCACGTCGCCGGAGGGGCCGGGACTGCTGGTCAATGAATTCCTGACCCCGCGCAGCTTTCCGCGCGCCGACAAGCCTGCAGACAAGACGATGACCTCCTGTGGATGCTGGACCCAGGACGAGCATCCCGGCGTCGACTTCACCATGGACAAGGCAGGCGGCCCGGTGGCGGCGATGGCGGACGGCGTTGTCGTCAAAATCGAGGCCAGCGAGCAGGCGCCGGCCGACCTGCCCGTGATCGGCGGTTGCGGCCGCTACGTCGTGCTCAAGCACACCTATCCCAACGGCGGCGTCGTCTACACGCGCTACGTTCAGCTCGGTCGCATTGTCGGGCCGAAGGGAGAGGCGCTTGCGGTGGGCGCAAGCGTCAAGGCAAAGGACGCAATCGGCGAGATCGGCCCGAACAAGGTGCTGCATTTCGAGATCCGCCCCGTCGCGCCTGGCACAACGACGACGGACAAGGCCTGGACCGAGCGCTACGCCAACGTGCCCGACATGGAGTGGTCACGCTACGATCCCGTCGATCCGCAAAAGTTCGACGCGGCGTCGTTCGGCGGGGTGCGCAAGGCGACGAAGTAGGGCGAGGCGGCTGTCGTAGAAATCTTACGTTTCTTGTTGTCATTCAGGGGACGCGTCGGCCGCTTCGACCATGTGTTTCGCTTCCTGGTCCCGCTGATTGTTATTCATGCCGCGGTGATTGCGATCGTCCCGCCGCTCCAGTTCGGCGTCGTGTTTGGCTCCCTCGTGCTGCTCTCGCTCTGGCCAGTTGCAGTGCAGCATCGGGTCTTTACGCGGATGGGTTGCAGGGGGTATAGAGCTGCCCCTGGAGCCAAGAAAATGGAACGCTCGCCTAGAGATTGCTGTGCCCTTTGCGGCAACACTGAATTTCATCCAAAACTGACGATCAGCCGCAAGGGTGATGACTTCTCTATCGTCCAGTGCGGCGGCTGCGGGCATGTCTTCGTTGCCGATCCGCCGGCGGACACAGCCAACCACGTCGAGATCGAGAAGATCGACTGGGCGTTCCGGCCACGACATCACCAGATCAGGCGGCTCATCCTCGCGCACCTCAAGTCCGGTCAACGGGTACTCGAGATCGGCTGCGGGCGTGGCGAGGTCGGTTACCTGTTGCGCGACGATCCCGTCGTCTATCAGGGCTACGAGCCGGCACGCGGGCTTTCCGACTTTGGTATCCGTGCCGGCGTACCGATAGTTCAAGAAATTTTCCGCGGCGGCGATATGGCCGATGCGATCGTGATTGACAACGTCATCGAGCACGTCGCCGAGCCGCGACAGATGATTGAAGTGGCGGCGAGGTCATTGCGGCCCGGCGGCCTCATGATCGTCATCACCCCAAATGTGCATGACGTGCGGGCGGTCTTCCCGCAGTTTCGAAAACGGCATCTGTGGATCCCGCCCGATCACATCAATTACTTCTCGGCGCGGGATATCGATTTCATTTTCACAGCAGCCAACCTGCCGCAACCGCAACGCTTCCGGTTCTTCCCACTCAGCCTAAAGGATTATCGCTTCTTCCCGCGCGCATTTTCCGAAACGCTTGGCCTGTCGATCTTCGGTCACAACGTGTTTGCGATCAGGAATTGAAGTTCCTTTTGAAGAAGGATGTCGCTGCTGACGTTCGATCCGCCCGAGGATTGATCGTTGCAACGTTCCACGTGAATCCGGAGCGGGTGTTGCCAATGTTGGTGTTCGGGGTGGTGAGGACGTCATCAACAGCATAGCCAGGACACGGCATCGCTATGCTGACTTGCGTCACGGCGCCGCACTCCGGATCAGGTTCACGTCCCGCAGAACGTCTGCAACACCCGCTGGTCCGGCAGCGGCGGATCGGCGTAGGCCGCGTAGTCCGGCTGCTCCTCGAACGGCTTGGCCAGCACCTTCACCAATTCCTCGAACGGCGCGTAGTCGTCGTTATTGACCGCGGCCTGGATCACGGCCTCGACGCGGTGGTTGCGCGGGATGAAGATCGGGTTGACGGCATGCATCGCGGCTTGCCGCTCGGCGGCGGTCTGCGGCTCCAGCGCCGTGCGCTCGCGCCAGCGTTTGGCCCAGTCGTCGAAGGCTGAGGGATCCATGAACTGTGCGCGGACGTCGGAGATACCGGCCTCGTTGGCCGCGGCGTCACCGAGCTTGCGGAAGGTGAGGGTGAAGTCGGCCTGGTTCTTGGCCATGGCATCTAACAGGTCCTGGATCAGCGTCTCGTCGCCGTCACGCGCCGTGAGCAGGCCGACCTTCTTGCGCAGGCCCGCCTGATAGGCCGTGCTGAACGTCTCGGCGAAGGCGCCGAGAATGTCCTGGGCTTCGGCGACTGCCTTCTCCTGGTCGTCGGAGAACAGCGGCAGCAGGCATTCGGCGAGCCGGGTCAGATTCCACAGCGCGATGCGCGGCTGGTTGGCATAGGCGTAGCGACCCATCTCGTCGATCGACGAGAAGACCTGCGCGGGGTTGTAGGCGTCCATGAAGGCGCAGGGCCCGTAATCGATGGTCTCGCCGGAGATCGAGCTGTTGTCGGTGTTCATCACGCCGTGGATGAAGCCGACCAGCAGCCAGCGCGCGACGAGATCTGCCTGGCGCGCGACGACGCCGGCGAGCAGCGCGTGATAGGGGCGCTCTGCATGGAGCAGATCTGGATAGTGGCGGGCGATGACGTGGTCGGCGAGCCGGCGGATCGCGCCGGTGTCGCGGCGGACGGCGAAGAACTGGAAGGTGCCGACGCGGATGTGGCTCGCGGCGACGCGCGTCAGCACGGCGCCGGGCAGCGCGGTCTCGCGGATGACGTGCTCACCGGTGACGACCGCGGCGAGCGAGCGCGTGGTCGGGATGCCCAGCGCGAACATGGCTTCGCTGACGATGTATTCGCGCAGCACCGGTCCGAGCGCGGCGCGGCCGTCGCCGCGGCGGGAGAACGGGGTCGGGCCCGAGCCCTTGAGCTGGATGTCGCGGCGGACGCCGTCCCTGTCGATGACCTCGCCGAGCAGGATCGCGCGGCCGTCGCCGAGCTGGGGCACGAATTGCCCGAACTGGTGGCCGGCATAGGCCATGGCGATGGGATCGGCGCCTGGTGGAACCGTCTTGCCGGCCAGGATTTCGGCACCCTCAGGGGTCTCCAGCATATCAGGATCGAGCCCGAGCTGGACCGCCAAGGGCCGGTTCAGCTTGATCAGCCGGGGGGCGGCCACAGGGGTCGGCGCGACCCGGGCAAAGAAGCTGTCCGGCAGTGCCGAATAGGAGTTTTGGAAGGGGAAATGAACTGTCATGGCCTCAAGATAGGCCTCGAACGTCTGATGGCAAAGGCTCGGGCCCAGATTGGCCAAAAATGGGCGCTTCTGGCCCAAAACAGGCCGTTCCCTTGGTTGCCGCCCCCGGTCTCGTCGGGTAAACCCTGCCGCAACTTCGGACCGGTCGTTTCAGGCCGTCCGATTCGCTTCCTCCGACATCGAATTTGGGACGACCATGCATCGCTACCGGTCACATAAATGCGGCGATCTCCGCGAGAGCAACATCGGCGAGACGATCCGCCTCTCGGGCTGGGTCCATCGCGTTCGCGACCACGGCGGCGTGCTGTTCATCGACCTGCGCGACCATTACGGCCTGACCCAGTGCGTGGTCGATCCGGACTCGCCGGCGTTCGCGCTGGCCGAAAAGCTCCGCTCGGAATTCGTGGTCAAGATGGACGGCAAGGTCCGCCGCCGCCCCGAGGGGACCGACAATGACGATCTGCCGACCGGCAAGATCGAGATCTATGTCAGCGAGATCGAGGTGCTGGGACCGGCCGGCGACCTGCCGCTGCCGGTGTTCGGCGACCAGGAATATCCTGAAGACATCCGCCTGAAGTATCGCTTCCTCGACCTGCGTCGCGAAAAACTGCACCAGAACATCATGACGCGCGTCGAGATCATCAAGTCGATGCGTCGGCGCATGGAGGGGCAGGGCTTCTTCGAGTTCAACACCCCGATCCTGACCGCGTCCTCGCCGGAAGGCGCGCGCGACTTCCTGGTGCCCTCGCGCATCCATCCCGGCAAGTTCTACGCGCTGCCGCAGGCGCCACAGCAATACAAGCAGCTGCTGATGATGTCGGGCTTCGACCGCTACTTCCAGATCGCGCCCTGCTTCCGCGACGAGGACCCGCGCGCCGACCGTCTGCCGGGCGAGTTCTACCAGCTCGACGTCGAGATGAGCTTTGTCACGCAAGAGGACGTGTTCGCGGCGATGGAGCCGGTCATCACCGGCGTGTTCGAGGAGTTCGCCAAGGGCAAGCCGGTGAACAAGAACTGGCGCCGCATCCCGTTCGCCGAAGCGCTGCGCAAATACGGCAGCGACAAGCCCGATTTGCGCAACCCCATCGAGATGCAGGATGTCTCCGAGCATTTCCGCGGCTCGGGCTTCAAGGTCTTCGCACGCATGCTCGAAGACCCCAAGAGCCAGGTCTGGGCGATCCCGGCGCCGGGCGGCGGCAGCCGCGCCTTCTGCGACCGCATGAATTCGTGGGCGCAGGGCGAAGGCCAACCCGGTCTCGGCTACATCATGTGGCGCGAGGGCGGCGAAGGTGCGGGTCCGCTCGCAAACAACATCGGGCCGGAGCGCACCGCTGCGATCCGCGCGCAGATCGGTACCAAGGAAGGCGATGCCGCCTTCTTCGTGGCCGGCGACCCCGACAAGTTCTGGAAATTCTCAGGTCTCGCCCGCAACAAGGTCGGCGAGGAGCTGAACCTCACCGACAAGGAGCGGTTCGAGCTCGCCTGGATCGTCGACTTCCCGATGTACGAGTACAACGAGGACGACAAGAAGGTCGACTTCTCGCACAACCCGTTCTCGATGCCGCAGGGCGGTCTCGACGCGCTGAAGGGCCAGGACCCGCTGACCATCAAGGCGTTCCAGTACGACATCACCTGCAACGGCTACGAGATCGCCTCCGGCGGCATCCGCAACCACGTGCCGGAAGCGATGGTGAAGGCGTTCGAGATCGCAGGTTACGGCGAGCAGGAAGTGGTCGACCGCTTCGGCGGCATGTACCGCGCCTTCCAGTACGGCGCGCCGCCGCATGGCGGCATGGCCGCGGGCGTCGACCGCATCGTGATGCTTCTGTGCGGCACCAACAATCTGCGCGAGATCTCGCTGTTCCCGATGAATCAGCAGGCCATGGATCTGCTGATGGGTGCACCGTCCGAACCCAGCACCAAGCAGCTCCGCGAGCTGCATGTGCGGGTGAACCTGCCGCAGAAATAGGCCCGTGCCTTGGAAGCAACGCAATCCCGCTAGGTGGGCAAAGGCGCGTAGCGCCGTGCCCACCGTCTGGCTTTAACGCGTGCTGTGAGGTGGTGGGCAGGGATCGCCCCTCAAAGCCCCGTCGACGCCTCGATCCTGAACTGCGCCAGCGCGACGATCGGCTCGCTGTTCAGCGCGTCCATGAGCTGAAGCACCGGCACCTTGCCGAGCGGTGTGAGCTTGATGGTGAGCGTTTGACCTGAGGTCTCGACGAAGCCGGCGAGTGCATCGACCGCTGCTCTGGCATCGAGATTGGCGGCGGTGACCTTCTCGCCCTGCGCCCGGATCATCTCGGCGATGGCCCTGCGGGCGGCGTCGCGGCTGACATTCTGCATGCGCGAGAACTGCGCCACGACGAGATCGACGACGCCGCTGTCACGCAGGGAGAGTTCGAGCGTGCCGGTCTCGACCTGCGCCATCTCACTCATAGCCTCCATCGGGTCGGTCGTGGTGAACAGGCCGCGCGGCACATTGGCGAGCGCGAAGCGGGCCTGTGCCTTGGCGAGGTTGCCGAGATCGATCGTGGCTGGTGCAAGCGCGAAGGCGCCCGAGGACTCCGTCCAGGCGGCGCCGAGATCGAGGTCGATCGCGAGCTTGTCCACGCCCGCCATGATCAGCGGCCGCTGCGCCGGATTGGAGGGATCGGTCGGCGTGACCATCTTCACGACCAGATTGGCCTTGCTCGGGATCGATCCGACCAGCTGGCCCCAATTCAGGCTGATCGTATCGATGGTGACGAGCTGCCGCGTGTTCTTGAAGGGAGAGACCACGCCCTTGATCTCGGCACCTTCGAGCACCCGGAACAGGCCCAGCATCTGATCGGGCGAGGGCGCCCGCCCGGGATTGCTGAGGCCCGCGGCCCAGCGCATCAGGTTCGCCGCGCTGAACGACTTCAGCGCGAAGCGCTCCATCTTGAACTGCCCCTGCGGGGCCGGCGTATCGACGCCCTCGATCGCGAACTCGCCCGCGCGGTATCGGATCGCGCTGACCTTGCCGGTCCCTTGCTGTGTGCCGATCGCAATCTTGCTGACCTCGGCCCTGCCGATGCGAAGACCCTCATAGACTCCGGCGATCTTCTCCAGCATCTCGCGCGACTGTGCCGGCGTCGGAACAGCCGATTGATCCTGCGGCAGCGCGTCAAACAGCTCGGCCAGCCGGAATTTCGACGGCTGCACGTCGATGTCCTCCATCACGAAGCCGTCGATATCGACACGCATCCCCTGGGCAGATTTGAGCGCATAGGGGCCGGCCGAGACTTGCCGGTAGACGCGATGATAGGTCTCGTCACTGCTGGTCTTTGGATCGAGCGCGGCGATGATCGCGGTCGCATCGAAATCGTTGACGATGACGTTCGACAGCTCGCCGGTCAGCTTGTCCGGCTTGCCTGGCTGCTTCACATCGACCGAGATGGCGGCGCGGTCCGCCTTCATCGCGTCGATCTTGCCGCGTTTCAGATTCTGGATCGCCAAGCCGGAATAGGTGATCTCGCCGCTGCCGCCGGGACCGCTGCCGGAATCGAAGCTCATCGTCAGCGTCGGCGCCGTGAGCGAGGTTGCCGTGACGCTCGCGTATTGACCGAGCACGTAGCGGTAGAGTTCGATCAGGGAGCCGTTCGCCGGCGCCGTCCCGGTGTGAAGGGGGCCGGCATAGTCGCGCATCCTCAGTTGCGGGATCTTGTAGGACGCCTTCACCTTGGCCTGACCGACCTGGTCCAACGCGACGTCAATGCCGGTGATGTCGATGCTGTCGGCCGTAAACCTGCTGTCGTCGATCTGGCGAACGCCGGTCCCCTTGATGCCGGCGATCCTGACCTGCGCTTGCGGTTGGCTGCCGGGCGTGACCGCGATGTCCTCGATGGTCAGCGTCCTGCTCATCAGGTCGAATACGACCTTGCCGTGGCTCGCCTTGCCGCCATCGGCGCGCATCCGCTCGAACGCCGCCTCGACTTCGGCAATGGCGCGGTGCTGGGCGTAGAGGTTGAAGCCGAACCATCCGCCCGCGGCAAGCATGGCTGCCACGATCAGGCCGATCAGGACTCGCTTCATTCCCAGCTCCAGTTGCTCGTTTTGCACTGCGCAACCTGCCATATTCGGGAAATGCCGCGCGGTCCAGGGAAAGCTAGCGCTATCAGATATTTGACCATGCGCCCTGTTGATGGGGCCGCAATCGGATGTTGCCACCGGGGCGCCCGCCGTGCTTCATCCCGTTTCCACGACCCGGAAATAACCGTCGGCTTGGACGGCGGCTCCGGATGAGGCATTTTGAGGCCGGTAACGCGAGGCAAGAGACCGCATGTCATCCTATTCTGATGATCTCCACCAGGCGGCGCTGGCCTATCACCGTCTGCCGCGCCCCGGAAAGCTCGAGATCCAGGCGAGCAAGCCGCTCGCCAACCAGCGCGACCTCGCGCTTGCCTATTCTCCGGGCGTTGCCGCCGCCTGTACCGAGATCGCCAAGAACCCGGCGGAGGCCGCAACGCTCACCACCCGCGCCAATCTGGTCGCGGTGGTCTCGAACGGCACCGCGGTGCTCGGCCTCGGCAATATCGGCCCGCTGGCCTCCAAGCCGGTGATGGAAGGCAAGGCCGTCCTGTTCAAGAAGTTCGCCGGTATCGACGTGTTCGACATCGAGATCGCCGCCGACACCATTGAGCGCGTGGTCGAGACCGTGGCGGCGCTCGAGCCGACCTTCGGCGGCATCAATCTCGAGGACATCCGCGGACCGGAATGCTTCGAGATCGAGGCGCAGCTGAAGGAGCGCATGAAGATCCCGGTCTTCCATGACGACCAGCACGGCACCGCGATCATCGTCGCCGCCGCCATCACCAATGGTCTCAGGCTGAACGGCAAGAAGCTGTCCGACGTCAAGATCGTGGCGTCGGGGGCAGGGGCCGCCGCGATCGCGACGCTGAACCTGCTGGTGTCGATGGGCGCGCAGCGCAAGAACATCTGGGTCTGCGACATCGACGGCCTCGTGCATGAAGGCCGCAACACCACGATGGACCGCTGGAAGGCAGTCTACGCCCAGAAGACCGACAAGCGCACGCTGGGCGACGTCATCGGCGGCGCCGACATCTTCATCGGGCTGTCGGCACCCGGCGTGCTCAAGCCGGAGATGGCCAAGGCGATGGGCGACAAGCCCCTGATCATGGCGCTCGCCAATCCGACTCCGGAGATCATGCCGGAGGAGGCGCGGAAGGTGCGCCCCGACGCCATGATCTGCACCGGCCGCTCCGACTATCCGAACCAGGTCAACAACGTCCTCTGCTTCCCCTTCATCTTCCGCGGCGCGCTCGACGTCGGCGCCAGCGCCATCAACGAGGAGATGAAGCACGCCGCCGTCGAGGCCATCGCCCAGCTCGCGCGCGAGGCGCCGTCGGATGCGGTCGCGCAAGGCTTTGACACCGGCGAAACGCAGGGCTTCGGCCCGGGCTCGCTGATCCCGAGCCCCTTTGATCCCAGGTTGATTCTGCGCATCGCGCCCGCCGTCGCCAAGGCGGCGATGGAGTCGGGCGTCGCAACGCGCCCCATCACCAACTTCGACGAATACACCGCGCTGCTCGAGCGCTTTGCCTTCCGCTCCGGCCTCGTCATGAAGCCGATGTTCGCCAAGGCCAAGACCCAGCCGGTGCGCGTGATCTACGCCGAAGGCGAGGACGAGCGCGTGCTGCGCGCCACGCAAGTGGTGCTGGAGGAGAAGCTGGCGACGCCGATCCTGGTCGGGCGTCCGTCGGTCGTCGAGGCGCGCATCAAGCGCTTCGGCTTGTCGATCAAGGCAGGCAAGGATTTCGACCTCGTCAATCCCGAGGACGATCCGCGCTATCGTTCTTATGTGCAGTCCTATGTCGAGGTCGCCGGCCGCCGCGGCGTGACGCCGGATGCGGCGCGCACGGTGGTGCGCACCAACAACACGGTGATCGCTGCGCTCGCGGTCACGCGCGGCGAGGCGGATGCCATGCTTTGCGGCGTCGAAGGCCGCTACATGCACCATTTGCGCCATGTCCGCGAGATCATCGGCTTCTCCGCGGGGATCATCGACTATGCGGCACTGGCGCTGCTGATCACCAGCAAGGGCGCCTTCTTCATCGCCGATACGCAAGTTCGGCCCAATCCGAGCGCCGAGGAGCTCGCCGAGATTGCCTCGCTGGCGGCGGTCCACGTCCAGCGCTTCAACATCAAGCCGAAGATCGCCTTCGTCTCGCACTCGGATTTCGGCAGCTACGATACCGAGTCCTCGCGCAAGATGCGCCGGGCGACCCAGCTGTTGAAGGAGAAGCATCCGGAGATCGAGGCCGACGGTGAGATGCAGGGCGACACCGCGCTCTCCGCCGCTGCGCGAAAGATGGTGCTGCCGCACTCCAAGCTCGAGGGCGAGGCCAACATCATGATCATGCCGAGCCTCGACACCGCCAACGTCGCCTATCAGATGATCAAGTCGCTGGCGGATGCGCTCCCCGTCGGCCCGATCCTGATCGGCCCGGCGCGCCCGGCGCATATCCTCACGCCGTCGGTGACGGCGCGCGGCATCCTCAACATGACGGCAGTTGCGGTCGTGGAAGCGCAGGAGCGCGCTTCGCGGCAGCAGCCGACGTTGTTTACGTAGGGATCGACGTTCCGCGAACTCGTCATGCCCGGGCTTGTCCCGCGCATCCACGATCTTCATACCGCGGAGCAAATCGTGGATGGCCGGGTCGAGCCCGGCCATGACGCCGAGAGACTGGTGGTCGAATTCGTTCCGGCCGGTTCGATTTCGCCAGGGAGCGCCACTGCACCGCCCGCGTCGCCAACTTTGAATTGCTCGCAGTTCGCCATTTCCCCGTTTGTAAACCGGCGCACGACTCTTCATAATCGCCCGGTACCCTCGTCAAGACGCCGATTTCAAAAAGCCTGAGCCAAGAGGCCGACCATGCCAGCGTTCGTGACTTTCGGGCGAATCCTGTTCGCCGTGCTGTTCATCTACACGGGCGCGACCAAGCTCTTTGCCATCCAGGCGACGGCCGATTTCATCGCCACCAAGGTGGTGGTGCCTGACATGATCGAGCCCTATGCCAAGCAGATCGAGACGGCGACCGCCATGACTACGCCGCAGCTTCTGGCAATCGCGGTCGGCGGGCTCGAGATCATTGCAGGCCTGATGATCGCATTGAATTTCGGCGCGCGCTTTTTCGCATTGCTCATGATCGTCTACATCGCGGTCTCGACCGTCCTGTTCTCCGATTTCTGGAATCAGGCCGCGCCCGACAACGCCAAGATGGTGGTCGACGCGCTGAAGAATCTCTCGATCATCGGCGCGCTGTTCATGATCATGGGCTATGGCCGCGCTACGCGCTCGGCCGAGACGGCCTACGGGGACGTGTAGGGCTTCGCGCTGATCCCAGCCCGCCCTACGTTCTACGCCACGGCGTAACCGTGACGTCATGCGCTGCGTCGAGCATGTATGGCGCGCCCGGTTTCATCCCGTGTGACGCCAGCACCTCATGCGGCGTCCGCTCCGGCACGCCGACAAAGCAGCCTTCGCCGCCGGGCAGCCGCAGGTGCGGGGCTTCCGAGAGCCAGAAGGTGTCATAGCGTTCCATGAACATGTCGAACACGACCGGGCCGCCGATGATCGCAACGGTGCCGGAGGCGACGTCGGCGAAGGCGCAGGCCTCTTCGACGCTCGCGTGATCCGGATTCCACAGCGTCGCGTTCGGCATTTCGGGATCGACGGTGAGCGCCTTGATCTTGCGGGTCAGGATCAGGCGCTTGCGCTTGGGCGAGTTCGGCTGCTGCTCGTGCGAGCGCCGGCCGTGCACGATCAGCGCGGCCCGATCGAGCGCCTGCTCGAAGAACAGCTTGTCGCCTTCGAACTTCAGGCTGTCAGGCATGACATGACTCGCGTCGGCAAGCATGCCGTCCGCTGAGACGATGACGTAGCCTTCGAACCGGAAAGACAATGTCTATTCTGAAACGGTCGTCACGACGCTGTTGACGGGCCGGTTGCTCACCGTCGGCAGCTTGACGTCCTTGAGCAGCTCCTGGTCGTATTCGGGCAGCGTCGAGGCCGGGAATTTGGCGCGCATCGCCACCACCTTGTAGCCGCCGGCCTTCAGGCGCTTGAGCAGCTCGGGCAGGGCTTCCGCCGTGTGCTTCTGGAAATCGTGCATCAGGATGATGCCCTTGCCTTTGGCGTCGAGCTTCTTCATGACGGTCTCGATCACCTTCTCGGGCTTCGAGGCCTTGAAGTCGAAGGAATCGATATCGCAGGAGAAGATCGCGACGTTGCGGTTGCCGAGATAGGTGACCATCTCCGGCGGATGCTGGAGCGCCGGGAAGCGGAAGAACGGCGAGGGCGAGATGCCGCCGAGCGCCCATTTCACCGCCGAGAATCCCTTCTCGATCTCTTCCTTGCGCTGCGCTTCCGTGAGCTTCTTGTTGTTGAGGTTGGCGTGCGACCAGGTGTGGGCGCCGACGGTGTGGCCGGCCGCATAGACCTGCTTCAGGATCTCCGGCTCATAGGTCGCGTGCTTGCCGATCGAGAAGAAGATGCCGGTGGTGCATTCGTCGGCGAGCGCCTTCAACACCGCGGGCGTGTTCTTTGGCCAGGGGCCGTCGTCGAAGGTCAGCACGACCTCCTTGTCGCGCAGGAAGTCGAGCTCCTTGAAATGCTCGAAGCCGAAGCCCGGACCACCCGTGGTGTCGATCTCGACGGTGCGGGCGACCCCGAGCGCGCCGGGCGTGTTGCAGGCCGCGCGAGCGGGCTGGGGCGCCTGTTTCGGCGGGGGCGGGAAAGCCGCTTGCGTCGGCGCAGCGGCTGCCGCCGCGGGAGCGGGCGCCGGTGCTGCGGCGGGGGCTGCAGCCGGTGCCGCTTGGGTGGCGGCTGCGGGCTTTGCGGCCGGGGTCTGCGACCACGCTGCGCCCGCCATCGCAACCGACATCGCGCTTGCCAAAATCAGTCCTGCCGCCACACGCATGGTGTTGTCCTCGAGATTGATCCCGTTGTTCCGCCGCAGCTTTTCGCCTCTGGCAAAACCATCCTGCCCCTTGATAGTCCTAGCCTAGATGGTGGGCCCTCGTCATTGCAACGGCTGTTTGGCACCCCGCCACAATTGTGCCCAACCGGATGCGGGCTGCGGGTGTCAGCTGTCGGCCAGCGCCTTCGCAATTGCCGTCTTGACCCGCGTGTCCGTCGGATCGACCGCAGACGGAAACACCTCGGCAATGTAGCCGTCGCGCCCGATCAAGTATTTGTGGAAGTTCCAGCGCGGAACGTCGCGGGGGCGCGCCTCGGCCGCCCATTTGTAGAACGGATGCGCCTTGGCGCCGACCACCACGGCCTTGGCCGCGATCGGGAAGGTAACGCCGTATTGGTGGTGCGCGGTCTCCGTGATCTCGCTGGTGCCGCCGGGCTCCTGGCCGCCGAAATCGTTGGAGGGCACGCCGATCACGGTGAGCCCGCGCTCGCGAAACTCGCTCCAGATCTCCTGCAGGCCGGCATATTGCGGAGTGTAGCCGCAGAGCGACGCGGTGTTGACCACCAGCAGTGGCTTGCCCGTGAACGCGGCAAGGCGGATGTCGTCGCCGGATAATGCAGGGAAGGAGAAGGCATAGGCCGAAATCCGGCTCATGCCGCCATCGGCGCGGCTGCGTCCAGCAGAGGCGGTCGTCGCGACAAGCGCGGCGAGCATGGTCCTGCGGTTCAGCATGGCAACGTCCCCCGACGTGATCCGGGACGCACTTTACTGCGTCGGCGCGACGCGCCTGGTCAACACCGCGTTATCGGACGCGGCAAGGCGCCACTTCGCTCGAAAGCGCTCTAGTACAGGCGGACGATGAAGTCAGTGCCTTCGCCGGTCTCGCCCTGGTTGATGCCCTGGTCGGAGACGATGATCGAGCCGCCCGATGTCAGCATCTCGTTAATCTTCGCCATGGTGTCCGCCGGGATCGAGATACGGTCGAGTGCCTCGGCCGGGGTGTCCGGCATGACCACGGGCTTGGCTGTAACGGGCTTGGCGGCGACGGGGATCACGGCGGCGCCGCGCTGGCGGAGTGTCACGCGGCTGTCATCTTCGCGCGCGGCGGCGCGGGCGGAGACCGGCAGCGACACCACCGACCAATGCAGCGCGTTGGTGTCGGTCTTGTCGACCTCGGCGGTGAAGACGTGCGTGCCGAGCGGCCGGTCGCTCGCAGCGATCGTGACGGGAACCTCGAACAGCGGCGCAAAGTTCTGCCGCACGTAGAGCTTGGAATCCTTGCGGCTGATGAACACCGCGATCTGGCCGGCGCGTTTGGGCGTCTCCTGCTTCGCGGCAGGCGCAGGATCGGCGACGCGGGTCTCGTCCTTCTTGGCGTCCGGCGAGGCGGTGAGCGCCGGTGCGGTAGCGGGCGCATCGGGTTTCTTCGCGGGCTCGGCGGCGTCAGCCTTGGGCGCTTCTGCGGCCTCGACGGGCTTTGCGTCGGTGCTTGCGGGCTTGGCGGCTTCTTCCGACTGCGGCTTGACCGGGTCAGATGCCTCGGCGGTCTTTTCAGACTTGGCCTCAACCTTGTCGGCTGGAGCGGCTGCTTCCGCGCGCACCGGTGCATTGCCGGTGGTCACATCCGACATCACGGTATGGCCGACCGACGAACGCAGCTCGAGCGCGCTCTCCGCGCTGGCGGTCTTCGTCTCGACGGGTTTTGCTTCGCTGACGTTGGTTGATGCGGCGCCCTTGTCGGCCTTGTCGCCGACATTGGTCTGGGGCTCCAGGCTGACGGCGGGCTGCGGCGGCACGCGCACCGAGGCGAGCAGGGGATGCGAGAAACTTTGCGGCGACATCTGGCCGGGCGAGACGATCACGCGCGCGCCCATCCTTGTCCAGTTCCACATCTTCACCGCGAACGCCATCGGCATGCGAATGCAACCGTGCGAGGCCGGATAGCCCGGCAGCACGCCGGCATGCATGGCGATGCCGGACCAGGTGATCCGCTGCATGTACGGCATCGGCGCGCCGCTATAGATGTTGGACTGGTGGAATTTGTGCTTCTGGATCACGCTGAACACGCCCATCGGCGTCGAGTGGCCCTTCATGCCTGTCGACACCGGGGATTCCGCGAACACGCCGTGGGTGTCGTAGACCGTCACCTTCTGCCGATCGATCGACACGACGATCACGAGCGGACCTTGCGGCTTGGTGCCGGCTTCCTTCTCGGCGACGACCGCTTTCTTGCCGGCCGTACTGCGCTTCTGAGGCTTCTGCCGGGGAATGTCGGGATAGCGCTCCTGTCGGGCGGCATAGGACCCGTCGGAGTAATCGCTCCAGTAGTAAAACGCCGCGTCCGCCTGGCTGGTCCAGCCAATCGCACCGGCCGCCGTCAAAATGGCGACCTGCCACAGCCGGACCGGCCTGGCAGAAAAACTGGCCCCGTTCACGCTATTCATTCCTCGAATCCACAATCCAACTCAGAAATTAGTCTCGCAGAGGGGATACGCGTTCACTAGCACGGCAGTTCTGCCGCCAGCGACTTTTGTCCATGACGTAGCAAAAAAGCCTCACGGAGCGGTAAACGGCGGCTGCGACGGCTGCCGGTCGTCTTCCTGACCGGCTGTCGCATGCCTACATTGCCGGGACTTGCTACCGGAGAACTTCATGTCATCTCGTTTCCCCGATCTTTCCAGCATCCGCTTGAAAGGCCTCGCTTTATTCCTCCTGTTGCTGGCTGCCCCAGCGAGCTCTGCAATCGCCGCCGACGAGCCGGATCTGATCTTCCGCCGCTCGACCGTGTTCAAATGGATGAGCCCGAATGACAAGCTCGCGACTTACGGCCTCGACGACCCCGAAGTCGAGGGCGTGGCCTGTCATTTCACGGTGCCTGAGAAGGGCGGCTTCAAGGGCTGGCTCGGCCTTGCCGAGGAGGTCTCGGATATCTCGCTGGCCTGCCGCCAGGTCGGTCCGATCAAGTTCAAGACCAAGATGGAGCAGGGCGACGACATGTTCCGCCAGCGCCGCTCGCTGTTCTTCAAGAAGATGCAGATCGTGCGCGGCTGTGACGCCAAGCGCAATGTGCTGGTTTACATGGTCTATTCGGACCGGCTGATCGAGGGCTCGCCGAAGAACTCGACCTCCACGGTGCCGGTCATGCCGTGGGGACCGGCTGACGCAAACGTCCAGAAGTGCGGCGAGTTCTTCACTCAGTGACGCTCTTGCGTTCACTCAGTAATGCGGGTGCGTTCACTCAGTGACGCGCTCGCGTTCACTCAGTGACGAGAGTGCGGCTGGCGCGGCTTTGCGAGATGCGAGCCGGTCAGCCGCACGAATGCTTGTGGCGCGGCCTCGTGGCCGCGGCCCGACTGCAGCGACATTGCCCCGATCGAAGCGACGCGACTGGGTTGCTGGTCGGCACGGTCCGTCCGCAGGTCCGCGTCGCGCGGCGTTGCGCGATCTTGCGCCGTCATGATGGCATCCCTCAACTGAACGCGCCCGGTGGTTCCGGGCTTCTCGGTTTCGATGGCTTGGGTCGCGGTCGAATCGCCCCCGGTTCGACGGAACCCAGCCCTCGTTCGGGCTTTTCTTCAGCAGAAAAACGTAAAATGCATGTGAAGTGCGGAAGGCGCGCGTGTGGCGGCGCGCAGCGTCGGTCTGCTTCCAAGCGCGAGCAGAGCCTGCAAGGCCACTTTCAGACGCGGCGCGGCCCCTCTGAAAAGACTGGGATTTTCCGCTGAATGTTTCGTCGCCTGGGGCGCGACGAAACAATTCTCACAATGACGAAACCATTTTCCGCTTTTGGCGCATCACGCGCGAAACGACGCATGGTTATCAGCTTCGCAACGACGACGGCTCACCGCCGGCCACGGAATTGGGACACGAGAAATGCGCACGCTCAGCTTCATCCTTGCCTTCGCTTTCGTGCTCGCCGGCTCTTCGTTCGCGGGGGCGCCGGACGGCAATCTCCCGGGTGTCGGCACCTTCCAGTACAGCGGCTCGCCGGTCACCACCACGGCGCCGCAGCCGATCGTGGTCGCAGCGCGTTTCTGATCGACAGCCAAGAAAAATAGCAAGAAAATCACAAGAAAAACCAGCCGATAAAGGCCATCATGATTGTCCGATTCTGCGCCGCAGCGTTTGTTTCGCTTCTGACGATCAGCGCTGCGCATGCGCAGGTGCGCGCTCCCTCCAGACTACCGGATCCCCGCAGCGAGTTCGTGCGTCAGTGTGCGCCGCGGATGCTCGGGCGCTGGGAGCACCCCGAGGAGGTCTGCGGCTGCCTGCATGATCACGCCGCTGCGGCCGTCGAGGACCGCGATCTGCGCGAGGCGCTGTTGCGCGGCATCAGCGAGACCGGCGTGCCGACGATCGAGACTGATTGGGTTCCCGCGTCCAAGCAGGGCGAGATCGGCTCAACCTTCACCAAGATCGCCAAACCGACCTTGCAGTGCATGTTCGACCCGGCGAAGTCGTAATCATCACTTCGATTTCGGACCGTAGCGAGGCACGCAGGCGGTGGTTCGCGCCACACCCTTGTCGGTCATTCTCGCGCCGCGCACTTCCTTGACCTGCCCGGCGGGGCAGGTTCCATCATCCACTTGCACCCGCTGGCCGAGCTTGAGATCGGTGATGTCCTGTTCACGTCCGACAGTGACGGCATGCGCTGCCGTCGCGAGGGCGACCGAGATCAGCAGCGAGAGGCAGGTCGCGCGGCGCAGCAGCATGATGTGAGGTCCCAGCATCGATGCCGCAATGTAGGGAGCGGCAGGCGATTCTCATAGCGAACGTTTCTCATAGTGAACGTTCGTCACGCCCGCCGGGCCGATTTGCTCCTCGCGCGCAGGGCGCTGCGCGACTCCAGCGCGAGCCGTTCGGCGGAGGCCACGAGTTGCGGAACCGCGTGGCCGGAAAATCCCAGCACGAACCCGGGCAGGGGACGCGCGCGCGAATAGGTGTCGGCCAGCAGCCAGCCTTCCGCGCCTGCCGCCTTCTTGGCCTCTGCCGCCGCCGACAGCTTGACCGACGGATCGAACCGGGCGACGAGGTGCAGCCCTTGCGACGGCACAGGCACCGACAGCGCACCGTCGGATGCCGCTTCCAGCGTCTCGGCCAGCGCGTCGCGCGCCTCGCGATAGAGCTTTCGCACCCGCTTCAGGTTCGCGGCGAACGCGCCGGAATTGAGCATGTCGGCCACCGCGCCCTCCATCAGCGTGCCGGGAAAGCGGTCGAGCGCGGCGCGCGCGGCCGTGACGTCAGCGATCAGGCGCTCGGGCAGCGCGCAATAGCCGATGCGCAGGCCCGGAAACAGCGTCTTGGCGAACGTGCCCATGTAGATCACGCGCTGGAGATGATCGATGCCGGCAAGCGACATCAACGGCGCGCCATCATAGCGGAACTCGCTGTCGTAATCGTCCTCGAGCACGAAGGCGCCGGCCTGCCTCGCCCAATCCAGCAGCTCCAGCCGTCGCGGCATCGACATCTGCACGCCCAGCGGAAACTGGTGCGACGGCGTCACATAGGCCGCGCGTGCGGACGATGCGGCGGTGCGGCCCTTGGCGACAAATATCCCGTGCTCGTCGACGGGAACGGGTACGGCGCGATAACCGCAATGCGAAATGGTTTTTCGCGCGGCGGGGTAACCCGGGTCCTCGCACCAGACCTGGTCGTTGGGCTTCAGGATCGCGCTCAGCACGATGCGCAGCGCATGCAGCGTGCCCGATGTCAGCATGATCTGATCGGGATCGCAGCGCAGGCCACGCGCCGACAGCAGATGATCGGCGATCGCGGCGCGCAGCTCGCGGCTGCCGCGCGGATCGCCATAATGCAGATGCTCGGACCCGAATGCGCGCATGCGCCGCCCGACGAAAGCGCGAAAACGCTGCACGGCGCGCTCGTCGATATGCGTGCAGCCGAGCGCGAACGCGCCTTGCCGTGGTGCCTCGACCATGATCTTCGCTCTCTTCGGCTCGACCGCCGGTGCGGGAATCCGCGTGGCGACGAAGGTGCCGGAGCCGACGGTCGCCGCGGCAAAGCCGTCGGCGATCAGCCGTTCATAGGCCGTGACGACGGCGTTGCGGCGGAAGCCGGTCTGCTTGGCCAGCGTCCGCGACGGAGGCAGCGGTTCGCCGGGTTTTACGAGGCCAGAGACGATCATGTCGCACAACGCCTGGTACAGCCGGTGCGCCGACGACGCGCCCGCCGTGATGTGCGGGCCGGTGAGGTCGAGAGGCAACTCCGCCTTGGCGGGCGCGGACGAATTGGTCGGAATTTTTCGCATGGAATTGGCACTATCGCAGACCAAATCCGTGGCTACAACTCTCCTGGAATTGTTCCAAGCCCGACAGGAGCGGCCGTGAGCCAGACCGAAAGCCAGAATTCCTATCCGACGTCAGCGCGCAACCAGGTCAAGCGCCGTCACGACCGCGGCTTCTACGATCACGAGATAGTTCACCGCATCCTGGATTCCTCGATGCTCTGTCACGTCTCCTATGTCATCGACGGCCAGCCCTATTGCACGCCGACCTTCTTCTGGCGCGAGGGAACGAAGCTGTACTGGCACGGCTCGAGCGCCAGCCGCATGCTGCGCAACCAGACCGGGGGCGAGCGCGTCTGCCTGACGGTCGCCCATCTCGACAGCCTCGTGCTCGCGCGCTGCGGCTTCAACCATTCCGCCGACTACCGCGCGGTGATGGCTTTCGGCACCGCCTATCTCGTCACCGACCCCGAGGAAAAGGAGCGGGCCGTGATCGCCATGGTCGATCGCTTCTTCCCGGATCGCACCGCGAGCCTGCGTCAGAGCAGCGCGCAGGAGATCAAGGCGACGTCCTTCATCGCAATGGAGATCGAGGAGGCCTCGGCCAAAGTCCGCGCCAAGGGTGTGGCTGACGACGACGAGGACTACGAATTGCCGATCTATGCCGAGCGCATCCCCGTGCGCACCGTCTTGGGCGCGCCGGAGCCGTGCCCGCGCCTGCTGGATGGTGTAACCCGGCCTGTGACGCTGAATGGCTATTCGGAAGGCCGGCTGCTCGAAGATGCATTGCGGGATGCTTATTTTGTGGAGTACCCGAACGACTGAAATCGGCTAGCTTGCGCGCACCGTTGACCAATTGGATGCCCGGAGTAGCCTGATGAATGCCGACACGCAGCAGAGGATTCTTGACGCCGTCGATGCCGGCTTCGAAGCCCAGCTTGCGACCACAAGCGATTTCGTCGCGATCCCTTCGACCCGCGGGGCGGAGGGGCCGTGCCAGGACATGATCGGCGACCTCCTGCGCGCGCGCGGCTACGAGGTCGACGACTGGCACATCAATGTCGATGAGCTCAAGGATCTGCGCGGCTTCGGCCCGATCGAGCATGATTTCTCCAAGGCGCGCACGGTGGTTGGCACCTACCGTCCGCAAACGAATGACGGCAAATCGCTGATCCTCCAGGGGCACTGCGACGTGGTGCCCGCGGGGCCGCTGGAGCTATGGGACACGCCGCCATTCTCGCCCGTCATCAAGGACGGCAAGATGTTCGGCCGCGGCGCCTGCGACATGAAGTCGGGCACGATCGGCGCACTCTACGCGCTGGATGCGATCAAGGCGGCGGGGTTCAGGCCGACGGCGCGGATCCACTTCCAGTCTGTGATCGAGGAGGAGAGCACCGGCGTCGGCGCGCTCTCGACATTGCAGCGCGGCTATCGTGCCGACGCCTGCTTCATCCCGGAGCCGACCGGCGGCAAGATGGTGCGCTCGCAGGTCGGCGTGATCTGGTTTCGCCTGCGCGTGAAGGGCCATCCGACCCACGTTGCCTTCGCCGGCTCCGGCGCCAACGCCATCATGGCGGCCTATCATTTGATCCAGGCGCTGCAAAAGCTCGAGATCGAGTGGAACGAGCGCGCGAAAGCCGATCGGCACTTCAACACGCTGAACCATCCCATCAACTTCAACCCCGGCATCATCAAGGGCGGCGACTGGGCCTCCAGTGTGCCGGCCTGGTGCGACGTCGATTGCCGTATCGCCGTCCTGCCGGGTTGGTCGATCGCCGATCACCAGAAGGAGATCATGGCCTGCGTTGCGGCTGCCGCGCGCAACCACCGCTTCCTCGCCAACAATCCGCCGGAGGTCGATTGGTCGGGCTTCCTGTCGGAGGGGTATGAACTGACCGACGCCGCGGAGCCCGAGGCCGCGTTCGGCAAGGCCTTCAACACCGTCTATGGCGGCGAAATCGAAGACCTCGTCTTCACCGCGCTGACCGACACCCGCTTCTACGGCCTCAATCACGGTATCCCGAGCCTCTGCTTCGGCGCGAGCGGCGGCGAGATGCACGGCTTCAATGAGTTCGTCGACCTGGAGTCGCTGAAGAAGTCGACCAAGGCGATGGCCTTGTTCATCGCGGATTGGTGCGGGGTGGAGAAGGCGTAGCGGTCGAGATCTCGTAGGGTGGGCAAAGGCGCTCTTGCGCCGTGCCCACCATCTCTCTTCGATCTTGCACGAAAGGGTGGGCACGCTTCCGCCTTTGCTCTTCGAGCTACGGCGGACAAGTCGCTTTGCCCACCCCACGGCATCTCGGCTGGGGCGACCGCTGCCCGAAACACGGGCGCGTCCAAATGCTTTAAGCTTAAAAGAAAGACTAGGACGCCGTCCTGACTGGTGGCAGACTGGCGCCCAGTTCGATGGCCGAATCCTTGGGTGTCACGATGCGCGATTGGGATGATGCTTATGCCAATTCGGCCCATATCGCGGGCTCGGACAAGATGCCGGCCCAATGGGCGGAGCGGGCGGCGGCTTACCGCGCCGGCCTGAAGGACTTCCGCGCGGACGTCGCCTACGGCCCGGGCGAGCGCCAGCGTCTCGACCTGATCCTGCCCGACGGCGACAGCAAGGGCCTCGTCGTCTTCGTGCACGGCGGCTACTGGATGCGCTTCGACAAGTCGACCTGGACCGATCTGGCCGAAGGCGCGCGGCATCACGGCTGGACGGTGGCGCTGCCGAGCTACACGCTGACGCCGGCCGCGCGCATCTCCGACATCACCGCAGAGATCACCGCCGCGATCACCAAGGCGGCCTCGCTCGTCTCCGGCCCGATCCGGCTTGCCGGCCATTCCGCGGGCGGCCATCTCGTCACGCGCATGCTGTGCAACGACGGCCGGCTCGAGCCGGCCGTCTACAACCGGATCGCCGGCACGCTCTCGATCAGCGGCTTGCATGATCTGCGTCCGCTGCTCAACACGAAGATGAACGACACGCTGCGCATGACCATGGAGGAGGCGACGCTTGAAAGCGCGGCGCTGCACCTGCCGCGGGGACATTCGCCGGTCACGGCCTGGGTCGGCGGCGGCGAGCGGCCCGAATTCATGCGTCAGTCCGATCTGATCGCCAATGTCTGGACCGGCTTCGACGTGCCGACGCGCCTGGTCGTCGATCCCGGGCTCAACCATTTTACGGTGATCGACGGACTGAAGGATCCGTCGTCCCCGATCACCGCGCGGCTGATCGGCCTCGACTGACGCGGCGAGGATCGATCGATCGAAAGGGCCTGCCATGACGTCCAGCGATTACGATCCCACGAGCGAAGGCGCCGAGACCGATTTCGCCCGGCGTATGTCCTACGGCGACTATCTGGCGCTGGATGCGATCCTCGGCGCGCAGCATCCGCTCTCGGAAGCCCATGACGAGATGCTGTTCATCATCCAGCATCAGACCACGGAGCTGTGGATGCGGCTTGCCATCCACGAGCTCAGCGCCGCGCGCCGCGCCATCGCCAGGGACGAAGTGCAGCCCGCGATGAAGATGCTGGCGCGGATGTCGCGCATCTTCGAGCAGCTCAACGGTGCCTGGGACGTACTGCGCACCATGACGCCCAGCGAGTATACGCGCTTCCGTTCGCAGCTTGGCCAGTCCTCGGGCTTCCAGTCGCGTCAGTACCGGCTGATCGAATTTCTGGTCGGCAACCGCAACCACGCCATGCTCAAGCCGCATGCGCACGATGTGGAAACGACCAGGCTGCTCGAAGGCGAGCTTGCCACGCCGAGCCTGTACGACGAGGTGCTGCGGCTCGCCGACCGCAACGGGCTCAAGATGCCCGCGTCCGTGCTGGCGCGCGACGTTCGCGAGACCCATAGCTTCAACGAGGGCGTGCTCCAGGCCTGGCGGATCGTCTACGAAGCGCCGGAAACGCATTGGATGCTCTACGAACTTGCCGAGAAGCTGGTCGACTTCGAGGACTACTTCCGGCGCTGGCGCTTCAACCATGTCACGACGGTCGAGCGCGTCATCGGCTTCAAGCGCGGCACCGGCGGCACCGGCGGTGTCAGCTATCTCAAGCGCATGCTGGAGGTCGAGCTGTTCCCCGAGCTCTGGCGCGTCCGCACGGTTCTGTAGAGATCCCATGACCAAGCTTCGCGTCTATGACGACACCAGGGCCTTGTTCCATTTGCCTGACGGCGTGATCTATCTCGACGGCAATTCGCTCGGCGCGCTGCCGCTGGGCGTCGCCGAGCGCGTCAGCCACGTCATCACGACCGAGTGGGGCAACGAGCTGATCCGCGCCTGGAACAGTGCGGGCTGGTACGTCCAGCCGCGCCGCGTCGGCGATCGCATCGCGCGATTGGTCGGTGCGGAGACCGGCTCCGTGATGGTCGGCGATACGCTCTCGCTCAAGGTCTACCAGGCACTCGCCGCCGCGCTCGACATGAACGCATCGCGCAAGGTCGTGCTATCAGACACCGGAAACTTTCCGACCGATCTCTACATGGCCGAGGGGCTGATTGCGACGCTCGGCCGCGGCCATCAATTGCGCCTGGTGGCGCCGGAGGAGATCGAGGTCGCGTTGTCGGAGGAGATTGCGGTCCTCTACATCACCGAGGTCGACTATCGCACCGGACGGCGCCACGACATGGCGACGCTGACCGCAAAGGCGCATGCGCTCGGCATCGTCACCGTCTGGGACCTCGCGCATTCGGCTGGAGCGCTGCCTGTCGATCTCGCTGGCTGCGGCGCCGATTTCGCCGCCGGCTGCACCTACAAATACATCAACGCCGGCCCCGGGGCGCCGGCCTTCCTCTACGTCGCGCCGCGCCACGCCGACGGCGTGCGCGCCGCGCTGTCGGGGTGGATGGGCCACGCAAAACCGTTTGCGTTCGAGCTTGGCTACGCGGCGGCCGGCGGCGTCGAGCGCATGCGCGTCGGCACCCCGCCGGTGCTCGCAATGGCGGCGCTGGAGGCCTCGCTCGACATCTGGGACAGGGTCGATATCGCGGAGGTGCGCGCCCGTTCGCTGGCACTCGGCGATCTCCTGATCGCCGAGGTCGAACGCCGCTGCCCGGAGCTCAAGCTCGTCACCCCGCGCGCGCACGAGCGCCGTGGCTCACAAGTCTCCTTCGCGTTCGACGGCGGCTACGCCGCCATGCAGGCCCTGATCGCCCGCGGCCTCATCGGCGATTTCCGCGCGCCTGACATCATGAGGTTCGGGATTACACCGCTCTACATTGGGGAGAGCGAGATCATGCGAGCAGCCGAGATCATTGAGGAGGTGATTGCAGGCGAGGTGTGGCGCCGTCCGGAATATCAGGTGGTGAATGCGGTGACGTGAGGGTGCGAGCGCTGCCTCAGCCGTCATTGCGAGGAGCTCTTGCGACGAAGCAATCCAGAATCCCTCTGCAGAGGCACTCTGGATTGCCTCGCTTCGCTCGCAATGACGGCGGAGGGATCAGGAGCCCGTCTCCCACAACGCCGTCACGATCGCATCGAGCCCATCCGTCAGCGCCGCCGGCCCCGGCTGCAAGATGATCGGCGACTTGATCTCGACGATGCGGTCGTCGCGCACGGCCGGAATTTCGCTCCAGCCATCGCGCTGCTTGATCCGGGCAGACACCACCTTCTTGCCGCACCAGGAGGCGAGGATCACGTCGGGCAATGCCTCGCGCACCGCCTCCGCCGAGACGATGCGATCCTTTGCCGCCTGCCGCTGTCGCAGCTCCGGAAACACATCCTCACCGCCGGCGATCTCGATCAACTCGGACACCCAGCCGATGCCGGAGATCAACGGATCGTCCCATTCCTCGAAATAGACCTTTGGCCGCGCCGAGGGGCGAGGTGTTTCCGCTATCTCTGCGAGGCGCCGTTCAAGCCCGTGAGCGAGTACCTCGGCGGGCTCAGCCGCGCCGACCAGCGCGCCGAGCGTGCGGATCATTGCCAGGATCCCGGCAATGTCGCGCTGATTGAAAACATGGACGTCGACGCCCGCGCGCACGAGGTCGGCGACGATGCCGGCCTGGAGGTCGGAGAAGGCCAGCACCAGCTCCGGTTCCAGCGCCAGGATCTTCGGGATGTCCGCGGAGACGAAGGCCGACACCCGTGGCTTCTCCCGCCGTACCTGGGGCGGGCGGACGGCGTAGCCGGAGACGCCGACGATGCGGTCCTGCTGGCCGAGCAGGTACAGCGTTTCGACCGTCTCTTCGGTCAGGCAGACGATGCGGCGGGGCGGGAAGTGGCGCATGGGATTAGCATATGCGCAAATGCCGTCACCGATGTCAGCAGGGCCATTACCTCGGACGTCATTGCTTTGCCGCCCGAAGCAATTCACGCTGAGACAACAATGAATTGGGAGGAGATCCGATGACGCCGCTCGAGAAACTTAAAGCGATGAAGATGCCGTTTGCCGAGCTCAAGGGCGTCGAATTCGTCGAGGCCGAGAAGGACCGAGTGGTGGCGCGGATGGCGGTCAGGCCCGACCTCTGCACGCTTCACCACACCATCCACGGCGGCGCGGTGATGGCGCTCGCCGATTCCGTCGGTGCCGCCGCGACCGTGATCAATCTGCCGGAGGATGCCAAGGGCACCACGACGCTCGAGAGCAAGACCAACTTCATCGGCGGGGCGAAGGAGGGAACCACGGTTATCGCCACGGCGACACCGGTCCATCGGGGACGGCGGACCCAGGTCTGGACCACCCGGCTGGAGACCGATGACGGCAAGCTGGTCGCCGTGGTCACCCAGACTCAGCTGGTCCTCGTATGACTACGGGGGCTTGATTTTATTAACGAATTAGTCGTCTCCGATGCCTGAAACTTGGGCAGGTTCCCGTCTTGCAAAACATGCTGCGGCGCACAATATTGGGGGCCTAGGGATTCGAACGCCTCCTCGAGGGACACCAAGAGGAGTTTTGACGTGGTACTTGAAGACACGACCCGCACGACGCCCGTTCCGGGCTATGTGCGGACCTTGAGCCAGCAGGAAGAATTGCCGCTTCTGCGCGATCACCTCCTGCGACTTGATTCCGCAAGCCGGCACGACCGTTTCAACGGCTTTCTCGACGACAGCTTCATCGAGCGTTACGCCGCCCGCTGCGCCGAGGACGGTACCGTGATTGTCGCCTACATCGTCGACGGCGTGGTCCGTGGTGCAGCCGAGCTGCATCCGCCGGAGGACGATTCGCTGCCCGAGGTCGCCTTCAGCGTGGAAGCTTCGGCGCGGCGCCAGAACGTCGGCACCATCTTGTTCAGCCGGCTGATCGCGGAAGCGCGCTGGAAAGGCTACAAGCGCCTGCGCATCACCACCGGCGCCGAGAATCACGCCATGCGGGCGCTCGCGAGGAAGTTCGGAGCGAATCTGCAATTCCGTCATGGCGAATCGACCGGCACGATCGATCTCGCCAAGACGCCTGAGGCCGAGCTCGCTGAACTCGCGGCCTCGCCCTTCACGGCTGGCCACGCTCTTCTCAGCTTCAACTCGACCTGCTGGAAGATCATCTCCAGCATGTACGGCAATCGCGCCGCCTAGATCGAAAAGCGGACTGGAATCAAAAAGCGGACCGGCAAAACCGGTCCGCTTTCGTATTGGGGATAGGGAATTAAGCGCTCAGGTACCGGTGCGCTTGTCGTTGCCGAAGCGGCGGACGACACGGCGTTCGACCACCACCGAGCGCTGCGCACCCTGTTCGCCTGCGATCACGCGCGTGGCGGTGATGCGGCCGTTGGTGCGGGCCTGCTTCTTCACCTCGGCCTGCACGATTTCGAGCGGCATCCCCATCAGCGCTGAGGCGATCTCTGCCTGCTGCTCCTGATCGTCGGTGATGCCGACGGCGGCGAAGATCGCCTCGTCCAGAGTCGGCGGATCGTGGCGCACGCGCCGCGTGCCATATTTGGTATTCCAGTCTGCGCTCATAACGGCCTCGGTTTGATGCCGGGATACCTAGTGCCGGAGATGTTGCATTGCAATATGAATTTGGTGTGGCATCACAGCTATGCGCTCACAGATTTGCGAGCTTGCTGGCCTCATAAAGGTCGAGCGTGGTCGGCCCTGCGGCCAGTGAGCGCAGGGCGCGCACGAACTCGCCGGACGCGGGTACCGCAAAGTGGGCGGCGAGCGCGGCGCGGTCGGCCCATTGCTCGAAGAACACCAGCCTGAGCGGGTTCTCGCAGTCGACATGCACTGCATGGGAGATGCAGCCGGGCTCCTGTCGCGACCGATGAACATGCTCGAGGCTCAGGCGGCGCGCCTCGTCGAACGTCTCGGTGCGGACCGTTACGCTGCCAGTCACAACGATCATGCGATGTCTCCCGACGTGATTTCCGTTAGGGCGGCGATGCCTCGCGGGGCGTTTCTCTCATCGGTGCCTGCGGCCAGCGTTTCAGCGCCGCGTGTCCGGCCTCGGTCAGCCCGTAGATTCCCCGGTCCGCACGTTCGAACCAGCCATACACATTGTTAAGCAAGATCTTGCCGGCATCGGGACAGCGTTCGCGCAATTCGCGCACCTTTCGTGGCCCACCGGCGAGTTCCGACGCACAGGCCAGCGCCTGCTGGCGATAGGCCGTCATGATCGGCGCGCGCGTGCTGCCGCCGAGCACGGGATCGCCCTGGCGGCGCTGATGTTCGGCGACCAGGCGCGAACGGACCTTCGGCTCGCGGCGCGGCGCTGCCGTCGGTGGCTTCACCAGCACCTCGACCTGGCCGCGGTCGGTCACCCCAAGCATACCGAAGCCGAGGCGGCGGCAGAGGTTGCGATAGCGCGCATCGCTCTCGCGCCCCTTGCCACGCACGGACATCTTTGCGGCGATCCAGACCTCGTCGCCGGCGGGCGCGCGGTCGACGGCCTGGAGGATCAGCTCGAGATTGAAGGCGAGCTTGAGCTCGCCAATCACCACGACAGGCGGATCGCCGGCGCTGAGACCGACGAGGTCGCAGCCGCCGATCTCGCCCTTGACCGTGAAGCCGAGCTCTTCGAGGAAGCGTTTGACGGGTAGATAAAGCGCGGTTTCCAAGGAAAGCGTCCGGGTCTTGCGTTCCGATCCGAGAATCAGTTGCTACCAGTCTAGCTCGGAACGCATTTGTGGCTCTGTGCCATTTGATCGGGAACCGATGGTACGGCTATCCTGCGAGCGGGACAGTCGGGCGCTTTACGAAGATGACAATCAGGAATGGGCTCTATCACATTCGCATCGAGATGCTGGATGCCGTCCAGGGCGGCAACCAGGGCGTCATGGTCCTGCGCGACGGCAACATGCGAGGTGGCGATTCATTCTTCTTCGCCTATGGCAGCTACGCCGCGGCCGACGGCAAGTGGAAGGGCGAGCTGACCAACGAGGAGCATTCGCCCTCGTTCGACGAGCGCCCGGTGTGGGGTCGCAAGGTCGTGACCATCGGCTTCAGCGGCACCTACACCGGCGAGACCGCCTATGGCGAAGGCATCGCGCTCGCCGGCAAGCAGAGCATCCGCTTCAAAGGCAATCTGCGGTTATTGGTGCCGGACTAGACCCGGCCGCTCACCGGGATCAGCGCGCCGGTGACGCCGCTCGCGGCGTCGCTGGTGAGGAAGAGGATCACCTCGGCGAGTTCCTGCGGTGTTACCCATTTGGAGAAATCCGCTTTCGGCATGTCGGCACGGTTGGCCTTGGTGTCGATGATCGATGGCAGCACCGCGTTCACGGTCACCTTGCCCTTCCACTCGTTGGCAAGCGCCTCGGTGAGGCGATGCACGCCGGCTTTCGACGCCGCATAGGGGCCCATGCCGGAACCTGCCTGAAGCGCGCCCATGGCGCCGATATTGACGATGCGACCGGCCCCGGATGCGGCGAGATGCGGTAGCGCGGCGCGCGAGGTGTTGAGGGCCGTGAGCTCGTTGAGCGCATACATGCGCTGCCAGGTCTTGATGTCGCCTTCGCCGACGGTCTCGAACGCGAAGCCGCCGGCGATGTTGATCAGCGCATCCAGCCTGCCGAAGTGCTTTGCCGCCGCCTCGACCGCCGTCTTCGCTTGTGCTGGGTCGGACAGATCGACGCCGCCGATCTCGATGCGTTCGGGCGTTGCTGGCATCTGCGAGGGCGCGTGATCGATGCCGGCCACGCGCGCGCCCCGCGCCAACGCCGTCTCGGCGACAACCTTGCCAAGTGCGCCGAGCGCGCCCGTCACGACAATGACTTTTCCCTGCACGGCGCTCTCCGTCGTTTCAATTCGCGCCAACTATTGCGCGCGGTGAATTGGACTTGCAATGGCGGCGGCTTCCAAATTGGGCTATAAATGCAACTTTAGATGGTTGAGGAGGTTGTTTCATGGCTGACAATTTGCCGACCCTCGAGTTTCCCGCTGCGATCGTTGATCTGCAGTACCCGCTGGAGAATTTCAGGAAGGCATTGGGCGGAAAGGGGCCCGTGCGCATCGTGGCGATGGGGTCGTCCTCGACGGCCGGACTCGGCAACGTCGTTGCATATCCCGCGCGGCTCGAGCTGTATTTGAGAAAACACTATAAGGATGATGACCTCCATAAAGACATCCGGATCGACGTGTTCAACCGCGGCAAGGGCGGTGAAGATGCGCCACAGGAAGTGGATCGGTTCAACGACGATATCTTTGCCGACAATCCTTCCCTGGTGCTCTGGCAAGTCGGAACCAACGCTGTGTTTCGCAAGGAGCAATTCGACTTCGATGAAGTGGTTGGGAAGATCGCCGAGGGATTGAAGCTCCTGCGCGGTCACCCGACCATGGACGTCATTCTGATCGACCCGCAATACGTGACAGCCATGATCGAGGACAATGCCGAGCTTTCGGAGAAGATGGTCTCGGCAATCCGGACCGCGGCGAAAGACGCCAAGGTCAATTTGTTCCAGCGCTGGGCGCTGATGCGGCATTGGCACACGTACAACAACGCGACGTTCGAGCAGCTAATCGCGCCTGACGATGAGTTGAAGCTGCATCAGAGCGATTGGAGCACGATGCATGTTGCGCGCGCTCTTCGTTCGGCGATCCTAACGAAGACCGGCGTGACACAAAGATGCCCGTGTCTGATTACGATTTGAGATAGCGCTCTTTCAGCGCGGTCCGCTCGGCCGTGCCCAGCTTGAGCCCATCGCGCAAATAGGTCTCGATATCGCCGTACTCCCTGCCGACGGCCTCGAACGCAGCGGCAAGATACGAGGCCTCGACGCTGCCAATGGCGTTGCGCACGTCGTCCGGCAGGTCGATGGCGGCCGTCGCGTCGCGCCTGTAGTGCTGGTTGGTCAACAGGTAGTCCTCGGCAATGACCTCGTCGGCCACACCGAGCGCATGCAGGATCAGCGCGCTGGCAAAGCCGGTGCGGTCCTTGCCGGCGGTGCAGTGGATCACCAGCGGCGCGCGGTCCTCCAGGAGATGGCCGAACAGGTCGCGAAAGCTGTGCGTGTTGTGGCGGACATAGTTGCGGTAGGACTCCCGCATGAGTTCGAGCGCGACCGGCGCGGTGAGCCTGCCCTTGGCAAGCTCGGCGCGCAGCGCGGCCACGACGGTCGGCTCGATCGGGAGCGAATGCACCGTGATCTCGTTCACGACGCAGACGCCGGCCGCGCGCTCCTCGACGCCGCGAAAATCGAAGGCGCTACGCACACCCAGCGCACGGACGATCTCGACGTCGGCGGCCGTGAGCTGGCCGAGATGGTTGGAGCGGAAGATGTGGCGCCAGCGCGTGGTGCGGCCATCGATGGTCGGATAGCCGCCGAGGTCGCGAAAATTGCTGGCGCCTTGCAGGGCGAGGTGGCGGGCAGGGGAATCTGGCATGAGATCAGCTTGGGTTATGTTTCCACTGGACGCACTACGGCGTCCTTGAGTGCATTCAGGGGGCAATCATGGGCCGGCACAAGGCCATTGTCTTGGCGATCACCGTGCTGTCGGGCGGAATTCTCGGTGCGGGACAGGCGGATGCGCAGACGTTCCGGACCTATCGCTGCGCCGATGGTACGCAGTTCATCGTGGGATTTTATGACGATGATAAACGCGCCTTTCTCCAAATCGACGGCGAACCTGTCACGCTGGAGAGGCGGCTGGCGCTTTCTGGCGCGCGCTATTCGGGGGCAGGGATCACGCTGAGGATCGGCAAGACGGGAGCGACCACGGTCAAGCATCTGAAGCGGCCGGTCACGGCCTGTGCGGTGATCGAAAAGCCCGCGCTCTAGCCGGGAGGCCACCAGGAATCAAAAAGGGCCGAAACCTCGTTGTTTCGACCCTTTTTCAAACTTCCGTCGGACGCTTGCGCGAGCGCGGCGGTATCATACCAAACACAAACATTAGCGTTCCCATTTGGGCTTTGCTTCGTCGACCGCATCCTGGTGGTACCAGCTGTCGCTGCAGATCGAGACGTTCGCGGGAAGCGAAGCATGATCGGCGGGAAGGCGGGTGTCGCCATGGCGGCGTCCGGCGAGAGCCGCGCGGCCCCCGACAGGGAATTGGTAGATCGTTGCAGATCCGTGATTCAGACCATTATTCATCATTGCGATTGCTCCTGGGTCGAAGCGCCTTGGCCTCCATGGTGCGCCCGACTCGTTCGATTGTGGTTACTGGATTCCCCATATCGGCCGCGCATCCCGAATTGGAAAGTGCTGAAAAGGAAATCAGTTGCTGCCTAATCTGTGGGCATGTGACCCTCTGCATCCCCTAAGGCACCCTGTCGGTGGCTAACGCCTGGGCCATTCCAAAGGTTGCTAGGCACAGGCGCAAGACTTTGCGAAAGTTGCCGGACGTTGATGCGCGTTTCATCGGCAACCTCCGGCAACGGTGCGTCTGCTCCAGAATCAGGCGTTTTCCGCGGGATTTTTGCAGTGCAGCTTCACGCGAAGGTGCGCGGCTATGACGCATGCCGCCGGGGACGGTTTGCCGTCGGCGGGCCGATCCCGGCCGCGGTGGAAAACCTCCCGCACTGCGGCCTTTTGGCACGCAAAATGCTTGTAGAGGGTCGGCCGATGATGGCCGGGTACAAACGTGCGGGGGCTCTCAACCCCACCTTTCGCATCATCTACAGAGAGGCTCAATGACCAAGTATAAGCTCGAGTACATTTGGCTCGACGGATATACGCCGACTCCGAACTTGCGCGGCAAAACACAGATCAAGGAATTCGCGTCGTTCCCGACGCTCGAGCAGCTTCCGCTCTGGGGCTTCGATGGCTCCTCCACGCAGCAGGCCGAAGGCCACAGCTCCGATTGCGTGCTGAAGCCGGTCGCCGTGTTCCCGGACGGCGCGCGCACCAACGGCGTGCTCGTGATGTGCGAAGTCATGATGCCCGATGGCAAGACCCCGCACGCCTCCAACAAGCGCGCCACCATCCTCGATGACGCCGGCGCCTGGTTCGGCTTCGAGCAGGAATACTTCTTCTACAAGGACGGCCGTCCGCTCGGCTTCCCGGCCTCGGGTTATCCCGCGCCGCAGGGTCCGTACTACACCGGCGTCGGCTTCTCCAACGTCGGCGACGTCGCCCGCAAGATCGTCGAAGAGCATCTCGACCTCTGCCTGGCTGCCGGCATCAACCATGAAGGCATCAACGCGGAAGTCGCGAAGGGCCAGTGGGAATTCCAGATCTTCGGCAAGGGCTCCAAGAAGGCCGCTGACGAAATGTGGATGGCCCGCTACCTGATGCTGCGCCTGACCGAGAAGTACGGCATCGACATCGAATTCCACTGCAAGCCGCTCGGCGACACCGACTGGAACGGCTCCGGCATGCACGCCAACTTCTCGACCGAGTACATGCGTACGGTCGGCGGCAAGGAGTACTTCGAGGCGCTGATGGCGGCCTTCGACAAGAACCTGATGGACCACATCGCCGTCTACGGCCCGGACAACGACAAGCGTCTGACCGGCAAGCACGAGACCGCGCCGTGGAACAAGTTCAGCTACGGCGTTGCCGATCGCGGCGCGTCGATCCGCGTGCCGCACTCCTTCGTCAACAACGGCTACAAGGGCTATCTGGAAGACCGCCGTCCGAACTCGCAGGGCGACCCATACCAGATCGCTTCGCAGATCCTGAAGACGATCGCGTCCGTGCCCGCCGACAAGAAGGCCGCGGCCTAAGATCCTCCCGGCCCGGGCCGGGGGGCCGGCCCGGGTTGGTCTTCAATCCGCCGGAGCTGCAAAGCTCCGGCGGATTTTTGCATTCCGATGACAGCCGTTGTTGTGGGTCTGCCGGCCATGCCGGCTTGAAGTCTGTCCATCGCCGGCGAAACCGGGATAGAATGTCCCGGGATGCGCGGGGCCGGGGACACGGCTGGTGTTTGAAGGCTTCTACAAGGTGCGATTTCAGCTCGGCGACGCGGTCGGCCGGAGCGTGATGCATGTCGGCAATGGCAAGATGCTCGGCGGCAATTCGGCCTTCGCTCATATCGGCACCTATGAGAGGACTGAAGCCGGCGTCGACGTCGTCATCATGACAGTCCGCCACAACCCGGACCCGAACTACCGCGCCATGGCGGGCACCGACGATGCGACCTTGCTTGCGAAGGGCTGGGCCGACGGCGATCTCTTTCGCTTCAAGGGCGAGCTGAAAGAGCTGCCGGGCGTGCCGTTCCAGTCGGTGATGACGCCGATCACCGAAGACGAGGTGCCGATCGCGGGCGGGGTCGGCGAGGCCGGCATCGCCGACGGGCTCTATTCGGTGCACCTGCACATGCTCGACGGCGTCGATGGCGGCCTGACCGGCGTGATGCTGCTCAACCAGGGCCGCATCCTCGGCGGCGATGCCTCGTTCTACTATCTCGGCAGCTACACCGCGGCCAAGGGGCGCTGGAAGGGCCAGATCCTCAACCAGGAGCACACGCCGGCCAAGGACGATCCGATCTTCGGCGGCCACGAGGTCGGCATCGGTTTCTCCGGCACCTATGACGCGGAGCAGGCGGTGCTGGAGGCAACGGCGCTGGCCGGCAAGCGCAGCCTGCGCCTGACCGCCGCGCTCAAGCTGATGCATCGCGCCTGATCGCGACAGGAATAGCCCATGGAAAACATTCGCATGCTCTCGACGCTCGGCCTGATGGGCGCGATGCGCAGCCTGTCCTCCGCCTTTGAGAGCGCATCGGGCATCCATGTCGACGCCGACTTCGCGCCAACGCTGGCGCTGTTGAAGCGGCTACGCGACGGCGAGGCCGCCGATCTCGTGATCCTTACCCGTGAGGGGCTCGACGAGATGATCGGCGAAGGCCGCGTGGCCGCGGCTAGCGCAGCCGATCTGGCGCGCTCCTTCGTCGGCATTGCCGTGCGGGCAGGGCAGGCGCATCCCGATATTGGCGGCGAAGCCGCGCTCCGCAAAACGCTGCTCGCGGCGCGGTCCGTCGCCTATTCGCGGCTGGGCGCGAGCGGTGTCTATTTTGCCCAGTTGATCCAGCAATGGGGCATCGCGGCCGAGATCAACGCCAAGGCGACCATCGTCGAGCAGGGCTTCACGGCGGAGCGGCTCGTCAGCGGCGAGGCCGACCTCGCCGTGCAGCAGGTCAGCGAGCTGAAGCAGGTCGACGGCATCGAAGTCGTAGGTCCCATCCCGCACGATTTGCAGACACCGGCCGTGTTCTCCGCCGGCCGCATGGCGAGCGCCAGACATGCCGAAGCGGCCGATCGGCTGCTGCGCTATCTGGCATCGCCGGAGGTCGTCCCCGTGCTGCGCCAATCGGGACTCGAGCCTTGAATTTGCCGGAGCAGAGACGCAACGTGGCGCCCATGCGGACTTGTCTCCTTGCCATCCTCCTCACGCTCGCTGCGCCGTTGTCGGCGCATGCGCAATCGGCCGACCTCGTCCTGTGCGACCGGCTGGCCGCCGATCCCAGCGATCCCGACAAGCCGGCCGATGTGAAGGGCGTGACGGAGCTTGCTGCCTCCGACATTGCGACCGCCGTCAAATTCTGCAAGCTGGCCGCACCGTCGTCGCGGCGGGCGATGTTCGCGCTCGGCCGCGCCTATGCCGCCAACCGGCAGACGGCGGAAGCGATCGCCACCTGGCGCAAGGCGGCCGACAAGGGATCGAGCGCGGCGATGGTCGAGCTCGGCGTCGCCTACGGCACCGGCTCCGGTATTGCGAAAGACGAAGCACAAGCGCGCAAGCTGTTCGAGCGGGCGGCGCAGGCCGGCAATCCTCGCGGTGTCAGCAATCTTGCCGCGCTCGGCGGCGCTGGCGGTGCTGCGCCGGCCGATCCCGCACAGGCGCGCACGCTGCTCGGCAGAGCGGCCGAGACCAACGCGGAGGCGCAGTACCAGCTTGGCCTGATGCTCTCCAACGGCAACGGCGGTGAGAAGGACGACGTCGCGGCGCGCGCGATGTTCGAGAAGGCGGCGGCGCAAAACCATCCCGGTGCGCTGGAGCGGATGGGCGCCTTCGCGCAGGAAGGCCGCGGCGGCGCCAAGGACAAGGATGCCGCCAAGGCCTATTACGAGCGCGCTGCCGCGCTCGGCGACGAGGACGCCAAGAAGGCGCTGGAGCGGCTCCGCTGTCCCTATGCGATCAAGGACAAGCAGGGCAAGCTCGTCACCACGCTCTGCTTCTAGAGCGCGATGAGATCGCGCTTTAGAATTACTGCTTGAGCATGATCATTCCGGAAAACCGCTGCATACTTTTCCGGATCATGCTTCTAGCTGACTACTTCATGTAGTAGGCGAGATTGTTGCGGGCATCGCGATAAGTCGTATCGAGAAAGTCGGGATATTGCGCGGCGGCCTGCGCCACCGCGCGCACGATGCAGTCCCAGAAATCGCCATCCCAGTTGAAATGTGCCTCGGCCGCGCCCTCGAATTTGACGGCGGTGATGATGGCGTGCCGGATCGCATCGTCACTGGCTCGCGGATGGGCGCGTTTCACATAACCGAACATCGGCCCTTCGTGGGCATGATCGCGGTCGTAGCGATATTTCGCGCTGATCTGCTCCGGCGTGAGGGTGCGATTGACGCGGACCTCTTCGGCGGTCGGACGCTGCTCGATCGAATCCAATCGGTAACGCCAGCGCCAGAGCTCGAAAGCCGCATCAAGCAGCGGCTGCTTCGCTGCGCTGGCGACGATCGCTGCGATCAGTTCCTCGGCTGATGGTTCTATCTGGTCCATGCCGATTGGTCGCACGTTTGCGCCGGCGGGTTCGAAGCAGTCTCAAGGGGGAACCAGCTCCAACACGGGCCGTTGTGTCACAACGAGCGGGAGGTCCACATGATCCGCAAACTGGCATCCGGCGAATACCGCCTCTATTCACGCAAGGTGAATCCCAAGACCGGCAAGCGCCGCAACCTCGGCACGTTCAGGAGCCGCGCCGCGGCCGAGAAGCACGAGCGCGAAGTGCAGTATTTCAAGCGTCACTAGCGTGTGAGGCAGGTGGCTCCGGACAGGGCAGACAAAAAGTCGAAAAACAACCCCGTGCACAGTAGCCAAGTCGTTGAAATCACTCATTTCGTATTTGGCGAAAAACCGATTGACCCGTCGGGCAAAACAGGGGCATGATGGCATCATACGGCGAGTGGGCTCCGCTCCCGGCCCTGCGCGGAAAAGCCGGATGGCCTCGGTGCGGCGACAGTGCTAGGTAGCCCACGATTCTTTTTTGATTTTATGGGCTTATTGAATTGCTGGACGGACTCTACAGGGTTGAATACGGCGTCAACGATGCGTTCGGCCGCAGCATCATGTGCCTGCACGACGGCAAGATGCTGGGCGGCAATTCGGCCTTCGCGCACCTTGGAACCTATGCCGAGCGCGACGGCGAGATCGTCGCCGAGGTGATCACCGAACGGCACAACGAGGATCCCAATTACAAGCCGCTGATGGGAGCCGATATCGCCTCGATCGGTGCGCGCGGGCGGCTCACCGGCAACCAGATCCGTCTCGAGGGTGGCGCGGACACCATGCCGGGCGCAAAATTCTGGGCCAATCTCACCCGGCTCGACGACGAGGGGCTGCCTCCGAGTGGTGCGGTCGGTCCGGGCGGCATCGCCAACGGACTCTATGGGATGAGCCTGCGCGCGCTTGATGGTGTCGATGCCGGATTATCGGGCGTGATGCTCCTGATCGACGGCCGCATCCTCGGCGGCGATGCGTTCTTCTACTATCTCGGCTCATATTCCTCGGCGGACGGCCGCTGGAAGGGCGAGATGCTGAACCAGGAGCACACGCCGGCGAAGGGCGAGAACCCCGTGTTCGGCGGCTATGAGGTCGGGATCGGCTTCTCCGGAACCTGCACGGTGGATAGCGGCGAGATCGAAGGCATCGCGCTCGCCGGCAAGCGCAGCCTGCGCCTTGCAGCCTCGCTCAAACTGATGCGGCGGGCCTAGAACGATGCCTCGACCGGTTGGCCTATGAGATGCACCGAGCACCGCAGAACGGTGAAGTCCATCTGCCGCTCTTCGAGAGGCTTGAAACGGACCTTGCCGTCCTAAAAGCTAAGGAAGCAACGTTGGAGCGAGCACGCGCTAGGGCCGCGCGCTATATGCAATTGAAGGCAAAGAAGTGACCGCGGACTCGAGCCTAACGGGCTGGCTATTGTACGCCTCGCGGTTGCCCACAAAAACTACGCCGCTGGGCTCGAAATACACGTCCCGGCGGCGCTCTATTGCTGGCCCCTGAAATCCTCCAGCAGCTGCTGCCATATCAGCAATCGCGGCGCACAAGTGTGAACTGGTTCACAATTGGTGCCCCGTAAGATCACGGCGTTCCTCGACAAGAAGACTAAAGCCTAGTTGCCCAATCCCGTACCCACGCCGTAAAGTTGCCGTGGGTCTGGGGAGATTCATGAAGTACATATTTGCACTTGGAGCCGCGCTTTTGCTCGCGGGCTGCTCTTCGACGCCGGCCGACCTCGAAGCCAAAGCGGCGCCGATCGTCCAGACGTACTCCGAGAATTACCAGGAAATTTACCGGCTGCTACGGCGAGCTATCACTGTCGCTGATCAACATAGGCACGCGCAATTACTACGTTTCGGCCCGCGTCGATAAGCAGCCGACTGGCTCAAAGCTCACGGTTCGTTCAGGCAACACCTTGGCAAGCGAGAGATACAAAACGCTGTTACTGGGGTGGGCCGGGGGCGATCAGAATTGTCCGGTGATTTGATTAAACAGGCGTGCGGGTGTACGACGCGCTCAATCCGAAACAGGGCGCTGCGCCGTGTTGGCCGTCTCCCTGGTGAAAGCAACGGAAGATTTTTCCGTTGCTTGCTTGACTACCTTCCTCTGGGCCGTGGCAGACGCGCGCCCACCTATCAGCTACGGCCCACATGAGAGAGATCGGACCAATCGCTACGCCGAAACCGCCATTGTCAGCTGGAGCCCGCTTTATCCGGGGCTTCCAGCGGGTTGGCATCGTCGTCGCAGGACTCGTTGGAATCGTCGGCGTGATAACGACGATTGTGATCGCAATCGATCAACAATCCTCCGCTGACGGCAGATACAGGCGGACCAGGTCGCTCAAAGATTAAAACCACCGGCGCTTTCATTGACGGAAGCTGCGTTGCCGCGTGGCGGAAGAGCGTAGCCGGCAAGGCGCCTTTTTCGCAAATGTATATCGCCGACATGGATGAGGAACGGCTCAACGCTGCGACAAAGCGTCTGCGCGCGCTTGGCGCACCTGTGGCCGCTATCCGTGGCGAAGCCGTCGATACTTCGCTCGCAATTCTGAAGCGCTTAGAACCGAAGGGCCTGCACTTCGCATTCATCGATCCGTACAGCTTGGGCGCCCTGGACATCAACATCTTCAGGACGCTCTCGCGCCGGACTCGAATGGATATGCTGGTTCACCTCAGCAAAATGGACCTTCAACGAAACCTAGACGAAAACATCGGATCTGCTCTATCAGCGTTCGACAGATTCGCCCCAGGCTGGAAAGATGTAATCGACGCTGATCAGGCTCAGCGTGGCATCCGCGGCGAGATTATCGATCATTGGAGGGACCTGGTATCTGGATTAGGTACCAAGGCATCCACCGAAATGAAGCTCCTAAAAAATAGTGGTGGCCAGCACCTCTACTGGCTGCTTCTGGTAGCCAAGCACGAGCTCGCGCACAAATTTTGGAAGACGGCTGCCAACCCAGAAGGACAAGGTGATTTTTTCAAGCTGTAGCTGAAGGCATCTCATCGTAGGTCCGCCCATTCAATGTGCGCCCAGCGGCTTTCTTGTTTTTGCCGCCCCACTGTTTGAAGAAAAATGCGGTGCCGTAGCGGCGACATGCGGACTCGATTTCGCGAACCCACTCAGCATCCATCGGCCGAGCCTTCGGACCACTCTCGCCGCCCACAATTGCCCAGTGAATTCTCTTGAGGTTGGCGTCGGCGACAGACCCGAGCAGTGGCTCAAACGAGATGAAGCGCACCACGGCGCGCACCGCACGCAGTTCATCGATTCTGCCAAAATAGTCCGCGCTCTCCACGCTAGTGCCGAGCCAAACGTTGCGCAACAACGGCAGAGCTGAGGTAATCTTGGCCATGTGGTCCGGCCGTTTTGTGAGGATCTGGTATGTATGCTGTGGTGTCGCCGCCATCGTCGACCACACTTCGGTAACGAAATCCTCCGGCACATCTTCGTGGAAGAGGTCCGACATTGAGTTCACGAAAGTCTGGCGTGGCTTACTCCATCCTTTCGGCGCGTCGAGCGCTTTGCGATCCAGATAAAGCTTGCCGGTCCACTTCGCTCGGCCGCCGGTCTTTCGCGTCAGCCCTTTGTACTTCGCAACACCCATGGCATCGAGGCGCGCGGCCATCCGCATGGCGTAGCAGTTGGTGCAGCCGGGCGAGAGAATGGCGCAGCCGGCGACAGGATTCCACGTCGCATCGGTCCACTCGATCGAGGTTTCAGCCATGGAATTCCCCTTCAGAGTCCAGAGTGTCACAAGAAGTGTGGTGATATTTCGTTAACCACCTCCACCTCCACCGCTTCCGTCCGCCCCTCAGCTTCCGCCGCTCGATCTCTGCACCGGAGTCGTCGAGCACGATCACAACCGTGCCCGCACTAGGGTCATATTCGGGATCGCTGGCGATATCCCGAGCGACACAGGCGCCGTATTGGACCGCCAGTTCAGCAGAGCCAAATAGTTCTCCAACCTCGTCCGCCTGTGTCTCGCCGTTGTGGAAGATCGGGAAGTAATAACATCGCATAGCCGCAGGCCCTCCATCCTTTAGCGGCCTTCATGCGCCCAGTTCGGGAGGTCTGCACCTGTCAAAAACGACAGGGTCGTGCGACAGCTGCGCTAGCAAGCGGCGTCGCGGTTGCCGCCTAAGTGGACTGCCGCCGACATCAAGGAATCGAAGGCACTCGAAAGCACGGACGCTTGTCACAAAGTTAGCGGCGCGCGTTCGCACCGAAAGTCGTCCCGACCGATGCGGAGAACGAGCCAACGGGTGAGCGCTAAAAAGTCTTAGAATGTGACCCTCTTCACATGAGTATGACATCAGGATCGTTAATCTCCAGCCGCTAGAGTGATGGTCCAGTTACAGTGGGAGGCGGTCATGTCCGCCGACACAAAAGCTGATGATTGGTTTATTGCTGCGCACGTGCTGAGGATACGCACGTCGTCGGGCACCGCATCGATATCGTTTAAGATTGGCAGCAGAGTAGCTAACATCGCCGCACTTCTAGGTTGCTCCGGGCCACTTTCCGGGAGCGGCGTTTCGGACACGGACTTCCAGCTTGATACGCAACTTATGCGCAACATCAGCGGGCCATGGTCATTGAAGGACATCAAGGGGCATCGCGGTGACGTCACGCAAAACGTGTCATTTTTACCAGATGCATTGTCCGGCGTAGCGTTTAACAAGAGTGGAAGCGTCTTTTTTAATTTCGAGATACCCAACCCCACTCCTACGACCTTTACGATCAAGGGCCAGTGGATGGTAAAGATGGTCCTCAATCTTGGCACGACGTTCGCAATCTAGGGCGTGTACTCATCTGTGGACGCCCCGCCAGATGCAAGCGGTTTTTGAGGAAGATTGGCACGTAGTCGGATGCTGCCATCTGTCCGGCCTCTGATGCAGCGATGGAGCTGCGGGCCTGTATGGGAGTTCGCG
>NZ_JAPRAQ010000011.1 GCF_029989365.1 Bradyrhizobium sp. Arg816
TTCGGCATCAGCGCTTCCACAAAGCTCGGCTGTCCCGTCTGCTTAACCGCCATCGCTACCCTCCAAGGCTTTGCCCGAGGGAATCACAATTGACGAATTACGCAACAGGCCCACAAGGGGAGAAGGGGCGGCATCGCTCGTGGCTGGGATCAACTCACTTCATCGCGCACTTGTCGTGGAAGCGATCCTGGTCGTTCTCCACGATGGTCGCGACCGTCTTCAGCGAGAGCTGGCCTTCGCCGTCCTTGACCACGTCCTGGAGGTAGAAGCTCTGCACCGGGATGTGGTTCTTGCCGTATTTGAACGGGCCGCGCAGCGACTTGAAGTTGGCCTTCTCCATCTCGGCCTTCATCGCGTCCTTCTTGCTGGTGTCGCCCTTCACCGCGACCACCGCACTGTTGATGAGCTGGGCCGCGTCATAGGCCTGCGCGCCGTAATAGGTCGGGCGCAGATTGGGGTATTTCTTGCGGTAGTCGGCGACGAAGCGCTTGTTCTGCTCGTTCGGGAGGTCGTTGACCCATTCCTGCGCGCCGGGAACGCCGAGCGCATTCTCCTTCTGGAGCGGCAGCGAGAGCTCGTCGACGGTGAAGGCGGTGTAGAGCGGCATCGTGCTCTTGAGGCCGGCCTGCGCATATTGATTGAGGAACTGCACGCCGGCCGCACCGGGATAGAACACGAAGATCGACTCGGCGCCCGAGGCGCGCGCCTTGGAGAGCTCGGCGGAGAAATCGAGCTGGCTCGGCCAGACCGTGTATTCCTCGCCCTTGACCTCACCCTTGAACGTGCTCTTCAGGCCCGCGAGCATGTCCTTGCCGGCCGCGTAGTTCGGCCCGATCAGGAACACGCTCTTGACGCCCTTCTGGTTCATGTAGAGGCCCATGGCGGCGGGCGTCTGGTCGTTCTGCCAGGAGGTCGAGAACACGTAAGGCGAGCACAGTTCGCCGGCGAGCTGCGACGGACCGGCATTGGCCGAGATCAGGAAGGTCTGCGAGTCCACCGCGGTCTTGAGCGAGGCCAAGAGCACGTTCGACCAGATGTAGCCGACGATGAAGTCGACCTTGTCGGACTGCACCAGCTTCTCGGTCTTCTGCTTGCCGACATCGGGCTTCTGCCCGTCATCCTCGTAGATCACCTCGACCGGCTTGCCGTCCATCTTGCGGCCGATGTGGTCGAGCGCGAGCTCGAAGGAATTGCGCATGTCGTTGCCGATCACGGCAGTCGGGCCGCTGAAGGTCGAAACGAAGCCGATCTTGATGGTGTCGCCGGCGAAAGCCTGATTTGCCAGTACCAGCGCCGCTGCGCCCGCCAGCCAGAATGCCGTCCTCATAACCACTCCCCTCCTTATTATTGATCCCGGAAACGGGGTGATCGCCGCCCCCGGGTCTGTCTCTATTGAACGCAAAATCTGTCGCGCCGCCAATGGCTCAGCGTCCGCCCCTGCACCATATTTCGCCCTAATCGAGGATGGCAAGAAATATAATTCTACTCACTTCGATCAAGGCTGCGGCGCTTTTTCGCGGGGTATGGCGATACGCCCAGCCTATGCCGCGATTGATGACGGCTATTGGACTACGGCGCCCAATGCGCACTTAGATGAAGGGAGAGCAGCAGCGAGATTCGAGGGTGCATCATGGCCGCAAATCCCCACCGCGTCGTCATCGTCGGAGCCGGCTTCGGCGGGCTGGAGGCGACCTACCGGCTTGCGGGCGCGCCGGTCGAGATCACGCTGATCGACCGCCGCAACCATCATCTGTTCCAGCCGCTGCTCTACCAGGTCGCGACCGCCTCGCTCGCGACCAACGAAATCGCCTGGCCGGTCCGGCACCTGATGCGCGACCGGCGCGAGGTGACGACCCTGTTTGCGACGGTGAGTGGCGTCGACGCCGACCGGCGCTGCGTGCTGATCGACGACGGCAGCGAGGTGCCCTACGACACGCTGGTGCTCGCCACCGGCGCGCGCCATGCTTATTTCGGCCATGACGAGTGGGAGCAGTTCGCCCCCGGCCTGAAGACGCTGGAAGACGCGACCACGCTGCGCCGTCACATCCTGGTGGCATTCGAGCGCGCCGAGCGCGAGACTGATCCGGCCAAGCGCGCGGCGCGGCTGACCTTCGTCATCGTCGGCGCCGGCCCGACCGGCGTCGAGCTCGCCGGCACCATCGCCGAAATGGCGCACCACACGCTCCCCGCCGACTTCCGCAACATCGACACCCACAAGGCACGCGTGGTGCTGATCGAGGCCGGACCGCGCGTGCTCGCGGGCTTCCCCGACGATCTCTCTGCCTATGCGCAGGCTTCGCTGGAAAAGATCGGCGTCGAGGTCGTGCTGGGCCAGGCCGTCACCGAGATCAACCGTGAGGGCGTCGTGTTCGGCGGCAAGCTGCTTGAGGCAAAGACACGAATCTGGGCCGCCGGCGTGCGCGCCTCGCCCGCCGCCGAATGGCTGGGCGCACCAAGCGATCGCGCCGGGCGCGTGGAGGTCGAAGACGATCTGACGATACCTGGTCATCCCGATATCTTTGCGATCGGCGACACCGTTGTGATCAACGCCTGGGAGGGTAAGCCAGTGCCCGGCATCGCGCCGGCCGCCAAGCAGCAGGGCCGTCACGTCGCCGAGACCATCAAGGCGCGCCTGCGTGGCGAGAGCAAAGGTGCATTCCGTTACAAGCACTCCGGTAGCCTCGCACAGATCGGCAAGCGGCTCGCCGTGATCGATTTCGGCAAGGTCAAACTGCGCGGCACCATCGCATGGTGGATCTGGGGCATCGCCCACATCTACTTCCTGATCGGCCTGCGCCACCGCCTCAGCGTCGCCCTGAGCTGGCTCTGGATCTACGCCCGCGACCAGCGCGCGGCGCGGCTGATCACGCAGGGGAGCAGCAAGGTGGCGTAGGGACGCTACCGTAGCGCGCTTTGCTTACCCTCCCCTGGAGGGGGAGGGTCGGCTCAGATGGAGCGCAGCGACATGCGAGACGGGGTGGGGTGACGGTCTCTCCGCATCGAACAGTGCCCGTGTTGAGAGATCACCCCACCCCGCTCGCGCTTCCCGCGATCGACCCTCCCCCTCCAGAGGAGGGTGAAGAGGCAACCGCAGCGACATCGCTACTTCACCAGTTCGCATCCGCCCTCCGCGAGCGGCCGGAACGCCTGGTCTGCGGGAATCGTCGAGACCAGCTTGTAATAGTCGTACGGATATTTCGACTCCTCCGGCTTCTTCACCTCGAACAGATACATGGGATGCACGACGCGGCCGTCCTGGCGGATCGTGGTGTCGCCGAACAGCTTGTCCTTACCCCTGAACTTCTTCATCTCGGGCACGGCGTCCTTCGCATTGTCGCTGCCGGTCGCGGCGACCGCGTTCAGATAAGCGAGCGTCGAGGCATAGACGCCGGCCTGGTTGCCGCTCGGCATCTTGCCGTTCATGCCGGGCCGCACAGCGAAGCGCTTTGCAAACGCGCGGGTGTCGTCGTTCATGTCCCAGTAAAATGCTTCCATGAGCTGGAGGCCCTGGGCAACCTTGATACCCATGCCGTGGACGTCGTTGATGAAGAGCAGGAAGGCGACGAGCTTCTGGCCGCCTTGCTGGATGCCGAACTCGGCGGCCTGCTTCACCGCGCTGATGGTGTCGCCGCCGGCATTGGCGAGGCCGATCACCTGCGCTTTCGAGCCCTGCGCCTGCAACAGGAAGGAGGCGAAGTCGGAAGTGCCGAGCGGATGTTTTGACGAGCCAAGCACCTTGCCGCCGTGCGCCTCGATGTATTTCTGCGCCTCCGCCTCGATGCCCTTGCCGAGCGCATAGTCGACCGTGAGGAAATACCAGTCCTTGCCGCCGCGCGACATCATCGCGGCCGCGGTGGTGTTGCCGGTCGCCCAGGCGTCGTTGACCCACTGGATCGTATTGGGCGAGCAGGCCTTGCCGGTGAGATCCGAGCTTGCGGTCGACGACGCCAGGAACGTCATGCGGCTGTCGCGCAAGAGCGTATTGATGGAAAGGCCGACGGCAGAGTTAGGGACGTCAACGATGGCATCGACGCCCTCGACATCGAGCCATTTGCGCGCGATCGCGTTGCCGACATCGGCCTTGTTCTGGTGGTCGGCATAGACGATCTCGACCTTGATGTTCTTGCCGCCGCCGTTGAAATCCTCCGCGGCCATGCGCGCGGCCTCGACCGACCCCATGCCGTTGGTATCCTGAAAGATGCCCGAGATGTCATTGAGCACGCCGACGCGCACGACATTGTCGGAGATCTCGGCGCTTGCCGCGCCGCTCATCAGGCTAGCCGCCAGCGCAAGCGTCCATTTCAGGTGTTTCATTGTTCCCTCCCCTATTTGTTTGGCAGCCGTTCGCGTCAGGCCGGCGTGATCGTCACCGGCAGGCTGTCGAGCCCGCGCAGCGTGTTGTTGAAGCGGCGTTTTGGTTCACCCGTGATCTCGATGCTGGCGACGCGACGGGCCAGTGCCGTGAGCATCGTCTCGCCTTCGAGCCGCGCCACGAGCTGACCGACGCACATGTGAATGCCGGAGCCGTAGCCGACATGGCCGGAGGTGCGGCGCGTGATGTCATAACTGTCTGCCTTGTCCCAGCGCCGCGGATCGCGATTGGCGGCGGCGAGGAACATCAGGACTTTCTCACCTTCGCCGATCGTCGCGCCCGACAGCTCGACATCGCGCGTCGTGGTGCGGAAGAACGTCTGCACCGGACTCTCGAACCGCACCGCTTCCTCGAAGGCGTTACGCGCCAGCGTGAGATCGCCACGCAAGCGCTGCCACTGCTCGGGGAAGCGCGCCAGGCAATAGACCGCCGCACCGATCCCGTTGACGGTGGTGTCGAGGCCGGCCGACAGCAGCGAGCGTACCAGCAGCGGCGCCTCGGTGGCCGTAATCGCGCCCTCGTCGACATGGGCGTGAATACACGCACCGATGCCGCCGGGCGTGAGATTGTCGCGCTGGCATTGGTCCGTAACGTAGGCCTGGTGCGGCGCCGAGCGCGCAATGGCTTCTTGGCGCAGTTCATTGGGTGGGCCGAACGCGTTGAACACCACGCTCGCGTAGGGGATGAGATGCTCGCGTCCCTCAGGCTTCAGCCCGAGCGCATCCGGGAAGATCGAGAGCGGATAGGCTTCCGCGAGATCCGTGATCGCGTCAAAACTGCGCTTGTCGAGCAGCACATCGACCCGTTCTTCAGCTGCCGCTGCAAAGCGGTCACGGAGGCCCTTCATGACGGTCGGCGACAGCACCTTCGAAAGCACGGCGCGGGTCCGCGTATGCGCGGGCGGATCGGCCTCGAGGATCAGGCTCGGCGGCCGCCACGGCGTCTCCTTCCTGAAATCGGAGAGGCCGACGCCGCGGCTGGAGCAGAACGTCGCGGGATCGTTCAGCACGGCGTGGACCTCGGCATAGCGTGCCACGCCATAGACGTTCCACTTGTCGAGATAGATGACAGGGCCAGCCTCCCGCAGCAGCTCGTGCGTGGGATAGGGGTCGGCGAAGAAATCCATTGCGAAGGGATCGACGTCGAGATGCGGGACGCCTGACGCAGGGGAGCCCGATGCGCTCATGAAAATCCTCCCTCATTTTGATCTTGTGAAAGGGCAGCGCTTGCCCTTAGGTCATCAGGCGCGCCGCTAGTGAGCCCGATATGCCGCCTTCGACCAGATCCCGCCAAAGACCTGCGACCGCCGAGGCGGGACCGACGCTCGACCTCGATCGTTACGTCCCGGCCTTCGTCACCTTCATCGCCAACAAGCTCTCGAACAGCGCGACCGCGTTCTACCAGCGAGAGTTCGGCGTCAACGTCACGGAATGGCGGATCATGTCGCTGCTGGCGATCGAGCCCGGCATTCCCGCCTCGCGGATCTGCCACGTCATTGGCTTCGACAAAGGCCCGGTGAGCCGGACGCTCGCGGGGCTGGAGAAGCGCGGACTGGTCTCGATTCGAACCGACCCGAACGACGGCCGCACCCATTCGATCTCGCTGACGGCGAAGGGCCGCGCCACCCATGACAAGGTGATCGTCGCGGCGTTCGAGCGCGAGCGGCGGCTGTTGTCCTGCCTGAGCAAAGACGAGCGCGAGGTGCTGATCGATCTGCTGCGCCGGCTGCACGAAAATCTCGGCGCAGTCACCGGCAGCAGCACCAGTTGACGCAGCGGGCGTGAGACGCGTGAGCCGCGTCGTGTTGCCGCCTTCAGGCATACGACGGCATTTACCCGCGGCCCCCTCTCTGCCGAACATCGTTTCCTCCAGGATCAGGCGCAGCGGTTCCCCCGCCGTCATCCTTGTCTGGAACGGTTCGCACAAATTAGTTGCTTAAGCAACAAAAGAATCATGCAGGATATTGCGGCAGAATGGCTGGCGTATTTTGCGAGCTGTTTCGCACCCTCTCCCCGTTCTTACGGGGAGAGGGTGGGGTGAGGGGCCTCTCTCCGCAAATGAGATGGCCGTGAGACCTGTACCCCCTCACCCGGATCGCAAGAGCGATCCGACCTCTCCCCGCAAGCGGGGAGAGGTGAAGGAGGCGCGAGCTCCGTTGTGATTGACGAACGGCTACAGACCGATCCACTCACCCGACGCATCATCATTCACCCGCGCCACCGCATCGGCCCGCCGCGTCAGCACGGCGCGCTGGTTGATGTAACCCTTGTCGGTGATCTCACCGCCATCGACCGACGGCGGCTCGGCGAGCAGCAGCGCGCGCGTAGCGTGGCCGGAGGAGTTGGCGCCCTGCTGTTTCAGCTTCGCCAGGCCCTGTGCGATCGCGGTCCTGACCTTGTCATCGCCAAGCACATCGTTCACGCCTGCCGTCTCGGGCAAGCCGGCATGGGTACGGCACATGGCCATGTTCGGGAACACCAGAAACCGCACCTCGTCGCCGCCATGGCCGGTGACGACGATATCCTGCGCCAACGGCGCCAGCGCGGCGATGCCGGCGACGCGCAGCGTACCGACGCTGACCCAGGTGCCGGAGTTGAGCTTGAAGTCCTCCGCGACGCGGCCGTCGAAGAACAACCCGCGCTCAGGCCGTTCCGCATCGGCAAGCTTCACGGCATCGCCGATCATATAGAAGCCCTCGTCGTCGAAAGCCTGCCTGGTCAGCTCCGGCGCCTTCCAGTAACCCGGCGTGACATTGGGGCCGCGCACCCGCACCTCCAGCTTGTCGCCCGACGTGACGAGCTTCAGCTCGGTGCCGGGAATGGGCACGCCGATATTGCCCGAGCGCTCCGCGAGGAAATGACAGTCGGTCGCCAGCGGCGACGTCTCGGTCGAGCCCCAGGCCGACACCATCGGCAGCGGACGACCAACAGTCTCCACCGAAAGCTGCTCGAGCGCGTCCCAGAGGTTCTGCGGCAGCGCGGCGCCGGCATAGAAGGCGAATTTCACTTCGCCGAAGAAACGGCGGCGCAGCTCCGCGTCGCCGCGCAGCGCTGCGATCAGCATGTCGAAACCGCGCGGCACGTTGAAATAGACCGTCGGCATCACGCTTTTCAGATTCGCGAGCGAGGTCGCGAACAGACCGGGCGCGGGCTTGCCGCCGTCGATATAGAGTGAACCGCCGTTGCGCAGCACCAGATTGAAATTATGGTTGGCGCCGAAGGTGTGGCTCCAGGGCAGCCAGTCGAGAATGACGAGATCGCCGCCGCCCGGTTCGAGAAACGTCCAGGTCTGCGCCTTGGCCTGCTGGCTCGAGGTCAGCATGCGCTGGGTGTTGATGACGGCTTTCGGCGTGCCGGTCGAGCCCGAGGTGAACAGGAATTTTGCGATCGTGTCCGGTGTTACCGTGGCGAGGGCTTTTGCGACGTCGCCCGTTTCGGGCGTCGCCGCGATGTCACGGAAGGCCAGCGCATCGGCATCGCCGGCATTGCCACTGATGATCTGCGCCTCGTGCAGCGGCTTAATCGCGGCGAGTGCAGCAGCAAACGGCTTTGTCGCGGAGACATAGATTGCGCCCGGCTGAAGCAGCGAGATCATGCTCTTGAGCTTGTCGAAATCCTTCGACATCAGCGAATAAGCCGGCGAGATCGCGGCCGAGGGAACGCCGACATGCTGGGCGGCCAGCGCAAGCAACGCGTGATCGATGCTGTTGTCGGAGAGGATGATGACGGGACGCTCGGCGCTGAGCTCTTGCGCCAAAATCCAGCTCGCCGCTGCGCGGACCCGCCGCAGGGCGCCCGCGTAGGTCATGGTGGCCCAGGGCGTGTCGGCGCTGTCACGCTCGGCGAGGAAGATCGTGTCAGGCGTCTGCCGCGCAAAATGCTCCAGCCAGTCGCCGATGCAGCGCGCGCCGTCGCGCAAGGGTTCTGGCGAGCGCAGCACGATGCTGCCGTCGGCGCGATGCTCGGCGACGGTCTTGGGCGTTGCGAACAGGCTCGAAGCGTCACCGCGTGCGGCGGTTGTCATGGTTTCCTCCTCGCCCTGGACGTCCGGATCGGCTGCAGCCTCGTTCCGGGCCGCTTTGGCCATATTGTTGGGCACGGCAATTGTTGTCGTCAACAACAATCTTCCGCGAGGGCCTTCGGAGCGCTAAGCTTGCACGGCAGGAGAGATCACGTGACAGCCAGCGCAGCCCGAACTGAGCCCCGCCCCGCCCCACGCAAGCGTGCCGGCAACGGCGCGGCGCGGCCGAACGACGCGGACGAGATCGGCCTCGACGCCCTGGTCGGGCACGCCGGTTATGCGGTGCGGCGTTTCCAGATCTGGATCTTTCAGGACTTCATCAAGACGCTCGGCGAGGTCGACATCAAGCCGACGCAGTATTCCGTGCTGACGGTCATCGGCGCCAATCCGGGCCTGTCCCAGATGGCGGTAGCGAAGCGGCTCGGCATCGAGCGCGCCCGGCTGGTGCATCTGCTCGACAGCCTCGAACAGCGCAAGCTGGTGAAGCGGGTCAAGTCGAAGGCGGACCGCCGCTCCCACGCGCTGCACCTCACCGCACCGGGGGAGACGGCGCTGGCAAAGTTCAAGCGCCTCGCTGCCGAGCACGAGCGGCATGTCGTGGAGAAGATCGGCAAGGAGAACAGGGAGCGCCTGCTCCAGATCCTCGCCGGCTTCACCTGATCGACGCTGCCTAATATTTACGCAAATGCCCGTATCAGGGCGCTGGCACGACCGCCCAACAATTCGAAATATCTTACAAGCCACTGATCCCTCGATAATATCCGAGACCTAACGCCTGCCCGGATTGTGTACACAATGGCACATCGCTTGCTTCAATCCGGGTAAGACCTGTTGCCGGAGTTTTGTCACCATGGGGGCTGAGCAGCCTGAAACGATCGCCGCGATTGTGGCTGCGCATCGCGCGGGCACGAGCACGCCTGCGCAGACCGTCGCGCGAACCTATCAGCGCATCCGCGATCACAACGATCCCGCGATCTTCATCAGCCTGCGCGACGAGAAGGACGCGATCGCAGAAGCCGAGAAGCTTGCCGCAAGGGATGCCACCAGCCTGCCGCTCTACGGCGTGCCGGTTGCGGTGAAGGACAATATCGACGCGCTGGGATTTCCGACCACCGCGGCCTGCCCGGCCTTCTCATATACGCCGATGCATGATTCGACCGCGGTGGAACGCCTGCGTGCGGCCGGCGCGATCATCATCGGCAAGACCAATCTCGACCAGTTTGCCACCGGCCTCGTCGGCGTGCGCTCGCCTTACGGCATCCCCAAAAACTCGATCCGCGAGGATCTCATTCCCGGCGGCTCGAGCTCGGGCTCGGCGGTCGCCGTCGGCGCCGGACTCGTGCCGCTGTCGCTGGGCACGGACACCGCCGGGAGCGGCCGGGTGCCGGCGATGCTCAACAACATCGTCGGCCTGAAGCCGAGCCTCGGCATGATCTCGAATGCGGGCCTGGTGCCGGCCTGCCGCACGCTCGACTGCATCTCGGTATTCGCTCGGACCGTCGACGACGCCGCGCTGGCACTCTCCGTGATGGCGGGTCCAGACCAGGCCGACCCATTCTCGCGCGACCGGCCGCTGGGCGCGATCACGCCGTTCCTCGCGAATTTGCGCCTCGGCGTGCCCCGCAACGGACAGCTGATCTTCTTCGGCGACAGGAAGGCGGAAGCGGCTTACGGCGATGCGCTGAAGCGCTGGACCGCGCTCGGCGCTGAGCTGGTCGAGTTCGACCTCGAGCCGTTCTACGAGACGGCGCGGCTGCTCTATGAGGGGCCGTGGGTCGCCGAGCGTTATCTCGTGATCAAGGATCTGCTGGCGTCCGCGCCTGATTCGATTCATCCGGTGACGCGCGAGATCACCGCGGCCGGCGCGCGGCTGACCGCTGCGGACACCTTCTCTGCGCTCTACCGCCTGCAGGGCCTGCGCAAGATCGCCGAGCGGACGTTTGCCAGCATCGACGCGCTGGTGTTGCCGACGGCGCCGACGGCGTACACGACCGCGCAGGTGCTGGCCAATCCAATCGAGCTCAACAGCCGGCTCGGCACCTACACCAATTTCGTCAACCTCCTCGATCTCTGCGGCCTCGCGGTCCCGGCGTCGATGCGCGCGGACGGCATTCCGTTCGGCATCACGCTGCTCGCGCCCGCAGGACGCGATGCGATGCTCGCGAGCATCGGCCGCGTCTTCCATACCGACACCAAGCTGACGGTGGGCGCCAAGGACGCTACACAAGCACCGCTGGCGCCGCTTGCCGCAAGGAGCAGCGACGAGATTCCGATCGCAGTGGTCGGCGCTCACCTGTCCGGCATGGCGCTGAACGGCGAATTGAAGGCGCTCAACGGAAAGCTTATCGAAGCGACCAAGACCGCGCCCGACTACAAGCTCTACGCGCTCCAGACCACGCCGCCGAAGCCCGGCATGCTGCGCGTGGAAGCAGGCAAGGGCGCGGCGATCGAACTGGAGATCTGGTCGCTGTCGTCGTCGGCTTTCGGCAAGTTCGTGAATGCGATTCCAGCGCCGATGGCAATCGGCACAATCAGGCTTGCGGATGGCCGCAGCGTGAAGGGCTTTCTCGTCGAGCCGGAGGTGCTGGGCGAGGCGCGCGACATCACGGCGTATGGGGGATGGCGCGCGTATATGAAGGAAGTCGCGGCGATATAGGTCTCGTAGGGTGGGCAAAGCGTAGCGTGCCCACCATCACAGCGGTTAGGAAAGACGTGGGCACGGCGCTTTGCGCCTTTGCCCACCCTACGGTACCGCGTGCGCAGCTCTAAACCGACACCGCGTAAATCTCATACTCCCCGCGCACCAGTTCGATATGGGCGCGCATGGCGGCCGCCGCGCCCTGCTTGTCGCCGCGCATGATGGCGACGACGACGCGGTCGTGCTCGGCTTGCGACTTTGCCAATCGGCCGAGATTGCGGAACTGGGCGCGGCGGAACGGTTGCACGCGGACGCGGGTCGCCAGCGTGATCTCGGCGATGTAGCCGTTCTGCGATCCCGCATAGATCGCGTTGTGGAAGCGCTCGTTGACCTCGTGGAAGCGATCGGGATTGCCGGCGTAGCTGAGGACGCGCAGCTCTTCGTGGACGGCTTCGAGACCGTGGCGCTCGGCAGCGGACATGCGCTCGGCGGCAAGGCCCGCGCACAGCGCCTCGAGCTCAGCCATCGCCTCGAACATGCCCTTGAGACGCTCGACCGAGGGCTGCGCCACCACCGCGCCGCGATGGGCGCGCGATTCGACGAGGCCGCTCGCCACCAGCTGGCGCAACGCCTCGCGGACCGGCGTGCGCGAGACGCTGAAGCGCCGCGCGATGTCGGTTTCATCAAGCGGCGCGCCGGGGGCCAGGGTTCCGCGTACGATCTCGTCGGCGAGTTGAAGCCGCAATTCCTCGGCGCGCGTGATCTTGTGCACGCTGGGCTGCGCCCGGTCGACGCGCGGCACCACCGGCTCGGCCGGCAATAATCCCTGCGGAAGATCGTCAAGCGTCATACGATCAGGTCTCTTTCGACTCGTCGATGATGCTGACATGGGCGGCGACGACGCGCCAGCCCTCCGGGAAGCGAATCCAGGTCTGCATCTGCCGGCCGACCTTGCCGGGAGCCGTGTCGCGATAGAACAGGGTGGAGGCCACGGCCGTGTCGCGGCCATAGCTGGTGATCACGGTTTTCGCGGTGCGGCGGTTGAGGCCCACCGGCGAGCGCCCGGCGCGGAAGCCGGAGATCGCCTCATAGCCGTAGAGGTTCTCGCCGATGCCGTAGCGCAGCGTGCGGGGATCGTTGCGGAAGAGCTCGCCGAGCACGGCGACGTCGTTGGTGATCAGCGCCTGCTCATAGCGCTCGAACGCGGCCTTCACTTCCGCGATCACCTCGGGGAGATCGATCTCCATCTTAAATTCCTCTCAAGTCCCCTTTTATAGTCCCCTTGGCGACGGCGCGGATACCACGCCCATCTTCTCCAATGCGTACGCGACGCGCAGCGCGATGTCCTCGCGCCAGGGCGCGGCGATGATCTGCACGCCGATCGGCAACGGCTCGAGCGGCACCGGCACGGCGACCACCGGCAATCCGATGAACGAGATCGGCTGGGTGTGGATGCCGATATTGGCGCGAACCGGCAACTCGACGCCGTCGAGTGTGAAATTCACCTGGCCAAGCTTCGGCGCGGTACAAGGCGTGGCCGGTGCAATCAGCACGTCGACGGATTTGAAGATCTCGGCAAGCTGCACGCGATACCAGCGGCGGAATTTCTGCGCGCGGTCGACCAAGGGCGCGGGCACCATCGCGCCGGCAATCAGCCGGTCACGCACGGCGGGATCGAAATCGTTCGGGCGCTTGCGCAGGCGATCGAGATGCAGCGAGGCGCCTTCGGTGGTGGTGATGACATAGGCCGCCGCGCGGGCGCGCGAGGCTTCGGGCACGTCAACGATCTTCGTCGCGCCGAGTGCCTTGGCGACGCGGCTGACGGCTTCGACGGCCTCGGGAAACAGGTTCTTCTGAAAGTGCCCGCCGGCAATCGCGATGCGCAGGTCCGACACCGGATTGGCGAGCAGCGGCAGCGTCGGCTCCAGGCCACGCGTGGTGCAGGCGGCATCATCCGCATCCCCCCCCTGCATCACGTCATAGGCGAGCGCGAGATCGGTCGCCGAGCGCGCGAACGGGCCGAGATGATCGAGGCTCGCGACGAACGGGAACGAGCGCGCGCGCGACAGCCGGCCATAGGTCGGCTTCAAGCCAAAGATGCCGCAGAAGGAGGACGGCACGCGGATCGAACCATTGGTGTCCGAGCCGAGCGCGATCGGCACCAGCGCGCCGCCGACGGCGCTCCCCGAACCACCAGACGAGCCGCCGGTCATCCGGGTCGTGTCATGCGGATTGCGCGAGGGACCGTCATGGACGTTCTCGCCGGTGAAGTCGTAAGCGTATTCGCCCATGTTGAGCGCGCCGACGAGCACGGCGCCGGCGGCCTCCATCCGCTCGATCAGCGTAGCGTCGCGCTTGGCAGGCGCGAGGTCACGATTGATCTTCGAGCCGGCCCGCGTCGGAAGCCCCGCGACGTCGAACAGGTTCTTCACCGCGAAAGGAACACCGGCGAGCGGGCCGATCTCCTTGCCGGCAGCAATGTCGGCATCAACAGCGCGCGCCTTCGCACGGGCGCGCTCGGCGGTGACGTCGGTAAAGGAGTTGAGGACGCCATCGTGCTGCTTGATACGCGCAAGAGCTGCTTCGGTGGCATCGAGTGCCGACATCTTGCCGCCGGCCACAGCCTTGGCGATGTCCGCAGCCGTCATCTCTGGCTTGGTGGTCATGGCGGGATCAGACCGTGAAGATCGGCGCCGGCTCGGTCTCGTCCGGCAGCGCGAATTCGTCGACCAGTCGGCCAAGCCGGAGCGAGACTTCGAGATTGGCGCGCACCGCCGGCCTCCAGGCCTCCTCGACCGGCAGCGCCAGCGCTTTCGATACGGCGTCGATATAGTTGTCCAGCGGTTCGGCCATCACGCTCCCAAACAATCTCTCAGTGTACCTGCAACGGCGGATGCGGGATCGCCGTCAGCAGCTCCTTGGTGTAGTCGTCCTGCGGATCGCTGAGGACTTTTTCGGAAGAGCCCTCTTCGACGATTCGACCTGTCCGCATGACAATGACACGATCGCACAACAAGCGCACTACGTTCAAATCATGCGAGACGAACAGATAACTCATACCTAAGCGCGCTTTCAGGTCCTGAAGCAGATTGAGGACCACGGCCTGGACCGAGACGTCCAGCGCCGCGGTCGGCTCGTCCAGGATGACGAGTTTTGGACGCAGCGCGATGGCGCGCGCAATGCCGACGCGGGCCTTCTGGCCGCCGGAAAGCTGGTGCGGAAACCGATCCAGCAGATTGTGCGGCAGCCCGACCATGGTCGCGAGTTCCTCGCAGCGCGTGCGCAGCGCATCGCGGCCCCTGATGTCGCCGAGCTGCATGATGGGGTCGGCGATGGCGCGGGCGGCGGTAAAGCGCGGGTTGAGGCTGTCGGTCGGGTCCTGGAACACCATCTGGATGCGGCTGCGTTGCGGCAGCCGGGCGAAGGAGGCAGGCGCGATGGCGCCGATGTCCTCGCCGTCGAACTGGATCAGGCCGGAGGTCTGGTCCAGTAGGCGCATCACCATCATCGACGTCGTCGATTTGCCGCAACCGGATTCGCCGACCAGGCCGACGCTCTCGCCATGGCCGATGGAGAGGCTGATGCCGTCGACCGCGCGGAACACGTCGGGCTCGACTGGCGGCTTGCGGCCGAACAGTTTGCCGAGCGTGGCGGTGGCACCCTGACGAGGATATTCCTTGACCAGCTTTTCGACGAGGAGGAGGGGCTTCTGGCTCTCTGCGGCGGCGGCCGGGGCCGGCTCCGCGGGGGCGGCGGGTTCCGCGCCCTCCTCCTCCGGCAGCAGATCGCGCAAGCTCACACCAAGCCGCGGCGTCGCGCGCATCAGCTTCTTGGTGTAGGGGTGCTGCGGGTTGGCGAAGATGTCGGCGGCCTTGGCGGTCTCGACGACGCGACCCTTCTCCATCACGACGACGCGGTCACAATAGGCGGCCGCAAGGCCGAGGTCGTGCGTGATCAGGATGGTCGACATCGCCTTGCGTTTTGTCAGCTCGACGATCAGGTCCATCACCGCCTTCTGGGTGGTGACGTCGAGGCCGGTGGTCGGCTCGTCCGCGATCAGGAGCTGCGGATTGCAGGCGAGCGCGAGCGCGATGACGACGCGCTGGCACATGCCGCCTGACAGCTCGAACGGATAGGCGTGGTAGCGCTCGCGCGGGCGGGCGATCTTGACCTGCTCCAGCGCCTCGATCGCCTTTTCTCCGTGGTCCGAGACCGTGGCCTGCTGCACGTGGGTGCGCAGCACGTCCTCGATCTGGTCACCCACTTTCCGGATCGGGTTCAGGGCCGCGCGCGGGTTCTGGAAGATCATCGAGACTTCGCGGCCGCGCAGATCGCGCATCTGGTCTTCGGTGGCCGCCCTGACGTCGATGCCGGAGAACATCACCGAGCCCTCGGCGATCCGCCCCGCCCGATCGAGGATGCGCATCACCGCATAGGACGTCACCGACTTGCCGGAGCCGGACTCGCCGACGATGGCGAGCGTCTCGCCCTTGGCGACGGAGATGTTGACGTGCTGGACGGCTTTGACGATGCCGCGGCGGGTGGTGAATTCGACCGTGAGATCCCTGACGTCGAGCAGGGGCTGGGCGGTCATGAGGGCCTCCCGATCAAAAAAGTAGAAAACAACCCCATGCACAGTAGAGATGTGCTTGATTCAACTAAGAAACTTTTTGGAGAATTTTGGCGTGAGGCGGACCCGGCCCTCTCATTCCCTCCCCCCTTGCGGGGGAGGGGCAGGGAGAGGGGTAGCCACGAACTCAGATCTCGCTTGGGGCTACCCCTCTCCCATAGCCGAAGCTTCGCTTCGGCGTTGACTAAGAGGACGGCCGCCGAAGGCGGCCTGTGCCTCCCCCGCAAGGGGGGAGGGAGCGCAGCTGCGAGCTTGGAAACAGCCATCACGTCCTCCGCTGCGGGTCGACGATGTCGCGGAGGCCGTCGCCGAGGAGGTTGAAGCAGAACACGGCGATCATCAGCGCAAGGCCCGGGAACAGCGCGATCCACCATTCCCCTGACACCATGAAGCCCGCGCCTTCGGCAACCATGATGCCCCACTCGGCTGTCGGCGGACGGACGCCGAGGCCGATGAAGGACAGGCCGGCGGCATTGAGGATGGCGTAGCCCATGGTCAGCGACATCTGCACGATCATGATCGGCATGATGTTCGGCAAGATGTGCACCAGCAGGATGCGGAGTTCGCCGTTACCGGACAGGCGTGCGGCCTGCACGAAGCCGGCATTGCGGCGGACGTTGGCTTCGGCGCGGGCGACGCGGGCGTAGAGCGGGAAGTTCACGATGGCCGTGGCCAGGATGATGTTCTGCACGGTGTTGCCGAGCGCGGCGACGATGCCCATCGCCAGCACGAACAGCGGAAACGCCATGATGGTGTCCGCGATGCGGCCGACAATGCGATCGGTCCATCCGCCGAAATAGCCCGCTGCGATGCCGGCAAGGCCGCCCATCAGGAACACCAGCACCACGGAGGCGATCGCGATGAACGTATCGAGCCGCGTCGCAACCACGACGCGGCTGAAAATGTCGCGGCCCAATTGATCGGTGCCGAACCAATGCGCGGCCGAGGGCGGCTTCAGTGCAGCGGCCGTGTCGGAGGCCAGCGGATCATACGGCACCACATAGGGACCGAAGATCGCGGCAATCAGGATCACGATCAGCAGCGCAAAGGCAAAGCCGGTGACCTTGTTCTCGCTGAGAACGTAGCGGGTCTGTTCGAGGATCGCAGTGAGGCCCGACGTTCGCGCGGGGCCGACAGGTTCAACAGCAGGCGCAACCGAACTCATGATTTAGCCCTCCAACCTGACACGCGGATCGATCACGCCATAGAGAATGTCGATCACGAGATTGAGCAGCACGTACATGACCGCCATGGTCAGCACGAAACCCTGCACCGGCGCGAAGTCGGACGAGATCAGCGCTTCCACCGCGTAGGAGCCGATGCCGGGCCAGGCGAACACTTTCTCCACCAGCACGTTGGCCCCTAACAGGAACGAGAACACCATGCTGAGCGTGGTGATCACGGGCAGCATCGCGTTGCGGAACGCGTAGGTGATGATGACGGTCGCCGGCGACAGACCACTGGCGCGGGCCGTCCGCACGAACTCCGACGACAACACCGCCAGCATCGAGGCGCGCGTCATGCGCGCGATCGGCGCCAGCGAGAAGATCGCGAGCGTCGTCGCCGGCAGAATCAGCTGGCTCAGCGCGGAGCGGAACGCCTCGAAGTCGCGCGCGATCAGCGTGTCGATCAGGTAGAAGCCGGTCACCGTCGGCGGCGCGCTGGTGAACACATCGAGGCGACCGAGCGGCGCGGGTGACCAGCCGAGCCTGAAATAGAAGATATAGACCAGCACGAGGCCGGTGAAGAACACCGGCAGAGAGACGCCGGCCGTCGTCGTGACACGGCAGAGATGGTCGACCCATGATCCCGGCCGCGTCGCCGCCAGCACGCCGAGCGGAATGGCGATGACGACCGAGACGATGAGGCCGAGCAAGGTCAGCTCTGCGGAGGCCGGCAGGCGGTTGCGGATCTCGGCCGCCACCGGCTGTCCCGTGGTGAGCGAGTTGCCGAAATCGCCATGGGCAAGGTCGTTGGTGTAGCGGAAGAACTGCTCGATCAGCGGCCTGTCGAGGCCGAGCTTCTTGCGGATCTGCTCGACAGCTTCCTTGGTTGCCGCGGGCCCTGCGAAGTAGGCGGCGGGATCGCCCGGCAGCGCGCGCGTCAGCAGGAAGGTGACGATGACGACCCCGATCAGCGAGGGAATCGCGAACATCAGGCGCTTGCCGATCATGGTCAGCATGGAAAGACGCTCCTGGATGACGAACGAATCTTGCTAGCGGACAAGAGCGTTGCCCCGCGCTCCGCTGCGTTCCCTCCCCCCTTGCGGGGGAGGGTTAGGGAGAGGGGTGGCTCCGGGTGAGATCTGAGTTCGTGGCTACCCCTCTCCCCGCCCCTCCCCCGCAAGGGGGGAGGGAGTGAGAGGCCAGCGCCCGCCTCACTCCGAAATGCAGCTAGCGTCGCGGCCATGTCGCGCGCGCTCATGACGGCTCACCCCTTCACCAGCGCGCGGTAATCCAGCCTCCGGTGGAACCAGTATTGGTAGCCGCTGATGTTCTTCTGCATCGCGACGTTGACGAAGGGCTGGTACAGCGGGATGCGCGGGATGTCGGTGAAAGCGAGATCGACAAAACCCTTCACATCGGCATCGTAGGCCGCAGTGTCGCCGGTCGCAGCCGCCGTGCGCGCGCCGTCGATCAGTCTGTCCATCTCCGCCGACTTGTAGCTCATGGTGTTGAAGACGGAATTATTGCCGTGATAGCACCAGTAGAAGAAGTATTCGGGGTAATCGAGCCAGCCCGAGAACACGTTGGTGAAGAGCGGCATCTCCTTCTTGTTCAGCTCGGTGCGCCAGTTGGCGCCGGGCACCTTGTTGATGGTGGTCTTGATGCCGATCTGCGCCAAGCTCTCCTGCACCAGCACGCAGAGCGGCTCGTTGACGCCGGCGAAATTGAGATCGAAGGAGATCGTGGTCTCGAAGCCGTTGGCGAGGCCTGCCTCCACCATCAGCGCTTTCGCCTTCTCGATGTCGGTGTTGTATTTGTGCGGCTGCGGCCAGGCGACTTCGGTCGACTTGTCCTTGGGCGCGCCGAACATCGGGTTCGCGAGGCCGAACATCACCGCGTCCATGATCTTCTGATAGGGCAGTGCATAGGCCACCGCCTGGCGGACCTTGGGATTGTCGAACGGCGGCTTGGTGACGTTCATGCCGATATACTGGATGCCGTTGGAGAACGGCAGCGACACGACGTTGAGCTTGCCGTTCGCCTTCATCTCCTGAAAGTCCTTGTTGGGCAGCTCATAGGAGATATCGGCGTCGCCCCGCTCCAGCAGCGCGCGGCGGTTGCCGGCCTGCGGCACCATGCGCCAGATCACGCGCTTGATCTTCGGCAGCGGACCGCAGACCCAATCCTCGTTGCGCTCCATGATGACTTCGGTGCCGGCGGTCCACTTCGTCACCTTGTAGGCGCCGGAGCCCGCGGTCTGCTGCTTGGTGAATTCGAGACCCCAGGGGTCCTTCTCACTGGCGTTCTTCTTCACCAGCTCGGAGTTGACGATGCAGGGCACGATCACCGCGAGATCGGGGATCGTCAGCCTGTCCTTCTTCAGGAAGTCGACGCGCACGGTGTGGTCGTCGATCACGACGAACTGCTCGGGCTTTGTGAGAGAGCCCGCGCTCATCTGGAAAGTCGGGAAGCCGCCGACGCTGACGGCGCGGTCGAGCGACCACTTTACGTCCTTGGCGGTAACGGGCGTGCCGTCGTGGAATTTGGCGTTCTTGCGCAGCTTGAAGGTGACCGACATGTCGTCGATCTTCATGTCCTCGGCGAGCTCACCCTTGAACTTGTCGCGGTCGTAATAGGGCACGCCGCCGGGGCCGACCTTCATCTCGTGGCTGATCAGGCGGTCGTAGCAATTCCAAGACACTTCATAGCCGGGCACGTTGGTGCCGACGCCGTGGATGTCGAGATTGTTCGGGCCGCCTTCCGAGACGATCAGCAGCGTCTCCGAGCGCGCATCGGCGTAGGCGGACGAGATCACCTGTGGCATCGCCGGAAGCGCCGCGCCTGCGGCCAATCCGGACACGGACTTGAGGAAATCGCGGCGCTTCATGGAAAATGCTCCAACGCAAAAGTTTCTGGTTGGAACAGGGATTCGCAAGGTTCGTGCCAGCGCTTAACGAGGCTTTAATTTCCACATAAGGCACTGATTCTGAATAATATTTTTGACATTTCGGCGATCGATCGCGCTTCGGGCAGACCGGTCAATTGCATACAAAGGTGCGATTATGCTCCAAAAATAGGCTGAAAGATTGAGCGCCGCCGGATTGAGCAGGCCGTCGCAGATGGCCTGGGCGGTTCAGCCCGGCCAGATCAGATCCTGGAGTTCGACGAGATCGTTCGCCCTGTCCTGCCAGCCCTCGATACAGACGTGGCTGTTGAGGTCGCTGGCGCGGTGCAGCAGCATCAGCGCCATCAGCCGGCGCTTGAGCGCATAGTCCAGCTTCGCATAGCCAAAGCCCTCGAGCAGGCTGCGCACCCTCCCCGGCCGTCCGGCCGCCATGAAGGCGCTGGGGCCGAGCAGGTCGTAATCGCGCCATCCTGCGAGCACGTCGCCGAAGTCAAACAGGCCGGCGAGCGACCAGTTGCCGTCGTCGCAGGCGAGCAGGAAATTCTGGGGGATATATTCGCCCACCAGGATCACCGGCGGCGCATCCATTGGAATCAGCTCGGCTGCATCGCGCAGGAGATCGTCGAGGCCTTCGAGGAATTTCGGCGCAAGGCCAAGCCGCGTGTGCCGCGCCTTGCATCCCTCCATCTGGGCACGCATGAAGTCGTCCCAGCGCGGTTCGATCTTTGCGAGCGGCCCAAGCGGCGCGTGCTGCACGGCGGCGATGGTCTCGCCGATCTGGCGCAGCAGGCGCTCTTTCTGGTCTTCCGCCAGCTGCGGCCACACCTCCGAGCCGAGCGTGCCGGCAAGGCGCGTGATGATGAGGTAAGGCCAGCCGTCGCGCTCACCCTCCGCGACGATCTCCGGGATCGGCAGATGAAGGCGGCCGGCAAGCTGCGCCAGCGACCCGCGTTCGGAGACGAATTGCGCGCGCAAGAGCGGCGGGAAGATTTTCAGGATCAGCCGGTCATCGAGGCCGACGACGAGATTGGTGCCTGTTACAAACACGTGCGGCGAACTGGCATCGAGACCGTGGCTGCGCGCGACGTCTATCGCAATTCCCAGCCATTGCCGTGGATCAGAGCGAAAGACGCGAAAGCTGTCCGCATCGGCGAAAGCCGGCAACACGGCAGTTGTCATGGGCCGCTACCGGTCCGGGCTGGCGCGCTCGAACTGGCGCAGCAGCTTGTTGCCGCGCTCGACCGCGGCATCGAGCGCAGCCTGCGCGCCCTTCTGGCCGGTAAAGGCCTGCTCCAGCTCGTCCTCGATGGCGCCGCGGATCAGCACGAACGAGCCGAGCCGGATGCCCTTCGAGTTCTCCGTCGGCTGATGCAGCGTGATCTCCTCGAACGAGATCGCGGAGCCCGGATTGCGCTCGTAAAAACCCTGCGCGCGCGTCAGCTCGAAGGCGGCGCGAGTGATCGGCAGATAGCCGGTGTTCTGGTGCCAGGCGGCCTGCACGCCGGGCTGCGACAGATAGGCGAAGAACCGCGCCACGCCCTTGTATTCCTGGCGCGGGCGGTCGCGCAGCACCCACAGCGTGGCGCCGCCGATGATCGAGTTCTGCGGCGCGTTCTTTACATCGGGCCAGTACGGCATCATGCCGTAGCCGATATCGAATTTCGAATTCGCCTTGATGTCGGCCCGCGTCGCCGAGGAGCCGATGAAGATGCCGCATTCGCCCTTCTGGAAGCGCGGCTCGGCCGACTGCCCGCGGCCGCCGTAATCGAACACCTTGCCCTTCTGCCACTCGGCGAGCTGGGCGATGTGTTGCACGACGACCGGGTTGTTGATGGTCAGCTCGGCATCCAGCCCCGCAAAGCCATTGGTCCGCGTCGCGAGCGGCAGATTGTGGAAGGCGGAGAAATTCTCGATGTGGATCCAGGACGGCCAGGAGGTGGTGAAGCCGCAAGCCGCGCCGCGGTCGCGCAGGCGTTTTGCGGCAAGCCCAAGCTCGGGCCATGTCTTCGGCGGCGTCTCCGGATCGAGGCCCGCGTCGCGGAACATGGTCTTGTTGTAATAGAGGATCGGCGTCGAGGAATTGAACGGGAAGGACAACAGATTGCCGGCCGCATCGGTGTAATAGCCGGAGACGGCGGGAAGGTAATCATCCAGCGAGAACGGCTCCTTCATGTCCCGCATCATGTTGAACACGGGATAGATCGCGCCCTTGGCCGCGGTCATGGTGGCGGTGGCGACCTCGTTGACCTGGACGATCGCCGGCTGGCTGCGCGAGCGGAAGGCGAAGATCGCCGCCGTCACGGTCTCGGTGTAATTGCCCTTGTAAGCAGGCACGATGCGGTAATCGGACTGCGAGGCGTTGAAATCGGCGGCGAGCTTCTCGAGCTGCCGGCCGAGCTCGCCGGACATGGCGTGCCACAGCGCGATGTCGGTGGCGGCGCGCGCCTGAAGAGGCATTGCGAGGACGATGAAAGCGGCGAGGATCCGCAAAAGACGCGATGCTGAAATCACGATGGCTCTTCCCGTGGCGCGCGGCAAAAGGCGACCATACCTGCTTAAGGCGCGGCATTTCCCGTTTCAACCGGGAATGAACGGCGGCCGCGCCGCACAATCGCCCCGCCGGGTGCGGCGGGATGGCCTTCCCTTAACCATCTGCTAGATTGCATTGAACCTTTTGGCTTCGCCATAGACTCCACCACTGAGGGGTTGAGTGTGCCAGTGCTGAACCGTGCCGAACTCTCGCGGACCGGGGTGATCTTCGTTGCGCTTCTGCTCGCGGTATGCGCGACGGGCGCAGCTGCGCGCGAATTCCGCGCCGCCGACACCCAGACCGAGGACTACCCGACCGTCCAGGCGCTACGCTACATGGGCGCGCTGATCGCCGAGCGCACCGGCGGCCGGCACGAGATCAAGGTGTTCCACTCCCGTCAGCTCGGCGAAGAGAAGGAGACCATCGAACAGACCAGGGTCGGCGCGATCGACCTCAACCGGACCAATGTGGCGCTGATCGGCAACTTCGTCCCGGCGATGAACGTGCTCGCCATGCCGTTCCTGTTCCGGTCCATCGAGCACATGCAGAGGGTGCTGGACGGGCCGATCGGCAGCGAGATCCTCGGCAGTTTCGAGCCCTACGGCTTCGTCGGGCTCGCCTTCTACGATTCCGGCGCGCGGTCGATCTACAACGGCGTCCGTCCGATACGGAGTGTCGCCGACCTCAGGGGATTGCGGATCCGGGTGCAGCAGTCGGAGTTGATGAGCGAGATGATCCGCTCGCTCGGCGCCGAGCCGGTCGAGATGCCCTACGGACAGGTGCTCACCGGACTTGCCAACCATCTGATCGACGGCGCCGAAAACAACTGGCCATCCTTCGTGACGACAGACCATTACAAACATGCTGGCCACCTCGCGCTCACCGAGCACACGATGAGCCCGGAAGTGCTGGTGATCTCGCTGAAGGCCTGGAAAAGCCTGTCGGCGGACGACCAGCAGATATTCCGCGAGGCCGCGGCTCGCTCCAGCCGGTTCATGCGCGAGAAGTGGCGCGACCTCGAGGAGCAGTCGCAGCACAAGGCTGAAGCCGCCGGCATCACCGTCGTCAAGGACATCGACCGCAAGCCGTTCGAGGAGGCGATGGCTGCGATCTACGCCAAGGCTGGGCGCGATCCCGCCGCGGCCGCGCTGATCGAACGCATTCGCAAGGTGGAGTGAGCCGCTTGGCTGCACTTGGACACAGCGAGCACGCAGACAGGCCGCCCGGCCCGCTCGGGCGGCTGCGCGCGCGTCTGGTCGGCATGCTCCGCGCGGTGCCGATCCGCTGGCGCATCCTGTCGATCGCGGCGCTGAACTCGGCCGTGGTCGTGGTGCTGGTGGGGCTGATCTGGAACGGCACGCAGGTGCTGGGCTCGGCCTGGGGCGACGTCCGCCAGGTGCGCGAGTCCGACCGCATCCTGGCGCTGCTCGAAAGCGAGACCGGGCGCCTGCACAATCTGATCCACCGCTACATCAACCAGCCGAGCCCGGACCTGTTCGCCGAGATCCTGCTGCTGCGCGAGGCGGTGCTGGGCACGCTGACCGACCGTGCCGCCAAGGACCCGATGCTGTCGGGCTCGGTCGAGGAGCTGGAGCGCACCACCGACCGCTTCCTCAACGGCTTCGGCGAGCTGCGTAGCGTGCAGGCGACCATCGCCAAGACCTATGAGGAGCAGGTGCAGGGCCCGGCCCGGGACATGGCCGGTCTCTATTCCATCATCGAAGGCGCCACCGGCCACCGCGACGCGCTGATCTGGCCCTCGCTCGGCAAGTCCCGCGAGGCCTTTACCGCGATGCTGGTGGCCGCCAACTCCTACTATCTGTCGCTGTCGCCTGGTGCCGCCGACGACGCGCGCCGCAACACCGAGACGATCGAGAAGACCATTCCGGTCATGATCGATCTCGCCGACAACGACCTGCAGCGCATGGCGCTGCAGCGGCTCGGGACCCGCACCATGGCGCTACGCGAGGGTTTCGCAAAACTCTCCGAGCAGCTGACGAGCCGCACCGAATTGCTGCGCAACACCATCGACGCCAGCCAGGCCGAGGCGATCGGCGCCATCGACGACCTCTCCACCAAGATGCGCCAGCGCGAGCAGAAGGCGCAGGAGACGTTTGATCGTACCCTGGCCGATATCTCGCGGCGGGTGCTGTCGATCGCGGTGATCTTCCTCGGCATCATCCTCACCGCGGGCGTGCTGATCGCGCTGTCGATCCGCCTGCCGCTGCAGCAGATCATGACCGCGATGCGCGCGATCACGCTCGGCGACCTCGACCGCGAGGTGCAGGGCACCAAGGCACGCGACGAGGTCGGCGCCATGGCGCGCGCGGTCGAGGTGTTCCGCGAGAACGCGATCGCGAAGCGCGAGACCGAGGACGAGCTGCGCGCGTCCAAGGAGAAGGCCGAGAGCGCGCTGCTCGAGCTCAACACCGCGCAGCAGAATTTGATCGACGCCGAACGGCTGGCGGCGCTGGGCGGCCTCGTCGCCGGCGTCGCGCACGAGGTCAACAACCCGATCGGCATCAGCCTGACCGTCGCTTCCAGCTTCGCCCGGCGCACTGAGATCTTCGAGGCCCAGCTCAAGGGCGACGGCGGCCTGCGCCGCTCGCAGCTGGAGGAGTTCGTGCAGTCCTCGCGCGACGCCTCGCAGCAGCTCGTCGCCAACCTCACCCGCGCCGGCGAGCTGATCCAGTCGTTCAAGCAGGTCGCGGTCGACCGCTCGCACGCCGAGCGGCGGCAGTTCTCACTCAGCGAAGCTACCGACCAGATCATCGCCAGCCTGCGTCCGGTCCTGAAGCGCTCGCCGATCACGCTCCAGGCCGACGTGCCCGAGGGGCTCCTGCTCGACGGCTATCCCGGCTCCTACGGCCAGATCCTGACCAACCTCTTCCTCAACGCCGCCAACCACGCCTTTGCCGACGGCCGCGCCGGCACGATCACGATCTCGGCGCGGCCGCGCGGGACCGACGACATCGAGATCATCTTCGCCGATGACGGGGCCGGCATGACCCCCGACGTGCAGCGCCAAGCCTTTGACCCATTCTTTACCACCCGGCGCAATGAAGGTGGTACGGGACTCGGGCTTCATATCGTCTATAACCTTGTCACCCAGCAGCTCGGCGGGCGCATGATGCTGGAATCCAAGCTGGGACAAGGCACTACTTTTCGCATTATCATGCCCCGGGTCGCCAAGGGCGGCGCGCAAAGCACAGAGACTGACGGGACTTCTCAATGGCCGAACAGGACGATGTCCTCCACCTGATCGACGATACCGGTACCGCACCGGAGGACCAGAACGCACGGAAGTGGAAGATCGCCGTCATCGACGACGATCCGGCCGTGCATGACGGCACCCGCTTCGCGCTGTCCGACTACAGCCTCAACGGCCAGGGTCTTGAGATCCTCTCCGCGCATTCCGCGGCGGAAGGTCGCAAGCTGATGGCCGCGCATGGCGACATCGCCGCCGTGCTGCTCGACGTCATCATGGAGACCGATGTCGCCGGCCTCGAGCTGGTCGAGTTCATCCGCAACGAGCTCAGGAACGAGACCGTGCGCATCATCCTGCGCACCGGACAGCCCGGCCAGGCGCCGGAGCGGCGCGTGATCGTGCAGTACGACATCAACGACTACAAGGCCAAGACCGAGCTCACCGCCGACAAGCTGTTCACCTCGCTGACCGCGGCGCTGCGCTCCTATCAGCAGCTCGAGCGCATGGTGCAGACGCGGCGCGGGCTCGAGATCATCATCGACGCCGCCTCGACGCTGTACGACTTCAAGTCGATGCAACGGCTCGCCGAGGGCGTGCTGACCCAGCTCGCCTCGCTGCTCAATGTCGATTGCGCCGGCATACTGGTGCTGCGAGACAATGGCGGCGTGGACCCCGAGCTCTCCGTGCTCGCCGGCAGCGGCTGCTACAGCCGCTTCATCGGCACGACCTCGTCGAAGGCGCTCGACCCCGATCTGCGGACGATGGTGGAGGCCGCGTTTCAGGGCCGCAAGAACGAATTCGCCGACCACCGCAGCGTGATCTATCTGCGGACCGGCTCCGGTCGCGAGGTGGTGGTGCTGCTGCAGGCCGAGCGCGAGCTGTCCGAGACCGACCGCTCGCTGGTCGAGATCTTCTCCAGCCGGCTCTCCATCGCCTTCGACAACGTCATCCTCTACCAGCAGCTCCAGGACGCCAACACGCAGCTGGAGGACCGTGTCGCCCAGCGCACCCGCGCGCTGATGCAGGCCAACCGCCGCCTCTCTGCGCAATGGCTGCGGCTGCAGCGCGCCAACGGCTTCAAGAACGAGATTCTGGGCACCGTCGCGCATGACCTCAAGAACCCGCTCGGCGTCATCCTCGGCCGTACCGAGATGCTGAAGGAGCTGATTTCGACCGGCGCCTCGTCCGACGGCGTGGTCGCCCAGGTCGATCACATCCGCGATGCGACGAAGCGCCTGACCACGATGGTCGATCATCTGATCTCGGACGCAATGGCCGATGCCTTCGACATCACCATCCGCCGCGAGCCGGTCGACGTCGCGGCCCTGGTGAAAGAGGTGGCCGACGCCAACCATCCGCTCGCGGTCAACAAGCAGCAGGCGATCAGCGTCACGGCGCCGCCCAACATCGTCACCATGTGCGACACCGACCGCATCCGCGAGGCGATCGACAATCTGATCAGCAACGCCATCAAATACTCACCGATCGGCGGCAAGATCATCGTCGCCGTCACCCATGAGGCCAATGATACCGTCGTCCGCGTCAGCGACGAGGGCGCCGGCCTGTCGCCGGAGGATCTCGGCCGCCTGTTCGGCCGGTTCCAGCGGCTGTCGGCCAAACCGACCGCGGGCGAGAGCTCGACGGGGCTTGGGCTTTCCATCGTCAAGCGTATTATCGACATGCATGGCGGCGAGGTGACGGCCGAGAGCGACGGTCCCGGCAAGGGATCGACCTTCACCATCACCCTGCCCGCGACCGAGTTGCCGTGATTCGAGTACCGAGATCTGAGTGATATGACCCAAAGCCAGCACATCATGATCGTCGACGACGAGGCCCCGGCCCGGGAGATGGTCGGCGATTACCTCAAGATGCACGGCTTCACCGTGACGCTGTGCGACGGCGGCAAGAGCTTGCGCACCGCGATCGACGGCAGCATGCCGGACCTCGTCGTGCTCGACCTCAACATGCCCGAGGAAGACGGCCTCTCGATCATCCGCGACCTCAAGAGCCGCATCAACGTGCCCGTGATCATGCTGACGGCGACCGCGAGCCCGATCGACCGCGTCGTCGGTCTCGAGCTCGGCGCCGACGATTACGTGGCAAAGCCGTGCGAGCTGCGCGAGCTGATGGCGCGCATCCGCTCGGTGTTGCGGCGGAGCACGCCGGTGAAGGCGGTCGAGACCGCGCCCGCCAAATCGGACAAGGATCAACTGGTGCGCTTTGGCACCAAATGGCTCGACCTCGAAGCGCAGGCCTTGCGCGACGACGAAGGCAACGAGCATCCGCTCACCGCCTCCGAGTTCGGGCTGCTGAAAGTGTTCGCGGCCAATCCGAAGCGCGTGCTGTCGCGCGAACGCCTGCTCGAACTGGCCAATGCGCGCGACGCCGAAGCCTTCGACCGCGCCGTGGACCTGCGCATCATGCGCATCCGCCGCAAGATCGAGCCCGACCCGACCAAGCCAGCCGTGATCCGCACCATCCGCGGCGGCGGCTATCTGTTCTCGCCCGCGGGCGAGAAGGCGTAAGGCGGCCGAGCACGCGGTGCCGTAGGGTGGGCAAAGCGAAGCGTGCCCACCATTCTCTCCATGGCGAAAAGAACGTGGGCACGGCGCTTTGCGCCTTTGCCCACCCTACGAGATCGTCGTCCTGGCTGCGCGCGCCCCACGACGACAGTACTGGGCGTCGCGCGGCCGAACGCAATCCCCCGAAATACGTTCCCGGCGCCACCGTCCGCGTCAAAATCCCCACCCCCGTATTTTCCGTACATTGAAATTCCACGGCTTTTCGCCCCGAATGTTTCGTCGCGGCCTGTCCGACGAAACAATTTGGCGGCGCACGAAACCATTTTCCGCTTTTGGTGCAGACGTCCCGAAACGTTCGCTGATTAACACTTTGGTCCAAGGAAACGCCGCTCGGTTGCGGCGCTACGGGGAGCAAGTCAATGCCGAACGTCATCGCCATCAACGCCCAAGCCAGCCAGAGCATCATTGCCGCTCAGGCGACCTCGGACGACATGCTTCTTGAAAGCATTGCCGACGGCAACCGGACGTCGATGCACATCCTCTATTGCCGGCACAATGTGCGGGTTTATCGCTTCATCCTGCGCATTGTGCGTGACGCGACCACGGCGGAAGACCTCGTCAGCCAGGTGTTCCTCGACGTGTGGCGCACCGCAGGCCAGTTCCAGGGCCGCTCGCAGGTCTCGACCTGGCTGCTCTCGATCGCGCGCTTCAAGGCGCTGACCGCGATGCGCCAGCGCCGCTTCGAAGACATCGACCAAGACGACGTGCGCCAGATTCCCGACGATGCCGAGACGCCCGAGACCTCGCTCGACCGCAACGACACCAGCGCCATCCTGCGCGCCTGCGTGCAAAAACTGTCGCCCGCGCATCGCGAGATCATCAACCTCGTCTACTACCATGAGAAGTCGGTGGAGGAGGTCGGTCAGATCATCGGTATCCCGCAGAGCACGGTGAAGACCCGGATGTTCTATGCCCGCAAGCAACTGGCCGATTTGCTTAAGGGCGCCGGCGTCGACCGTTTCGCCGCATAAGGCCAAGGATTTCAATGGGATAGGACCGGACTTTCGGCCCTGCCCTCGGACACGGAAGTGTTACCGCCGACGAAACAATTGAAACAAAGCACAACATCACGCGGAAAAACTTCCCTCCTATAAAGCTCACATACGGTTTCGTTAAACCTCCCAAGACCTCCAGCGACCCGGACGGGATGCCCCCCTTCCGGGTCGTTTTGTGTTTGGGGATGGCTGAGGTCCCGCTTCCTGCTGGAGTGAGGTAGGCACCACTCTCTCATTCCCTCCCCCCTTGCGGGGGAGGGGCAGGGAGAGGGGTACCGCACGGGGGCTCTCTCGATTTGTGCGTACCGCGATCGCGTAGACCATTTCCCGGGGCCACCCCTCTCCCCCGCCCTCCCCCGCAAGGGGGGAGGGAGCGCACCGTCGCCGTGGCCGACTGGGTTGCCTCGCAATGCCGCCCGGTACGCCCCACACCAGGCAGCCGCCCCCTCACGAAGGCGTGACGCCACGTAACAACGCGTGCATCCATCCCGAACTGCCCTCGTGACCTCCTTCACGAGTACCCGATGCTCGAACTTGTCTTCGCCGTCCTTGCCGGCATCCTGACCATCGCCGCGCCCTGCACGCTGCCGATGCTGCCGATCCTGCTCGGCGCCTCGATCGGGCGGGTGGGGCACTTGCGGCCCGCGATGATCGCGCTCGGCTTCGTCGTCTCGTTCTCGGCGACCGCGCTGCTGTTGGGTGCGATCACGCAGGCATTCGATTTCGATCCGAACGTGCTGCGCGAGGCCGCGTCGATCCTGCTGCTCGGCTTCGGCTTGCTGATGCTGTGGCCGGCGCCGTTCGAATGGCTGTCGATCCGGCTCAACGGCTGGCTCGATCTCGGCAATTCCGGCGCCGTGCAGCGCGAGGGCGCGCTCGGCGGCCTCGTGCTCGGCACCACGCTCGGCCTGGTCTGGACGCCCTGCGCCGGTCCCGTGCTCGGTTCGATCCTGACGCTGGTCGCGACGTCGAAGAACGCCAGCTGGGCCGGCGTGCTGTTGATTGCCTATGCCATCGGCGCAGCGATCCCGATGCTCGCGATCGCCTATGGCGGACAGGCCGCGACCACGCGGGTCCGCAGCCTCGCGCGGATCTCGCCGCGGCTGCAGCAGGGCTTTGGTGTCGTCGTGATCGCCTTCGCGGTCGCGGCCTATTTCCAATACGACACGCTGATCGTGGCGTGGCTCACCGGATTCTATCCCACCGGCCAGATCGGCCTGTGATCATCCCTCATCTTCACCGGAGGACGCTTCCATGACTTTCAAACTGCTCGCTGTCTCCACCGCATTGATCGGCATGGCCGTGACAGGCGCCGTCATCCCCGGCATCTGCGACGAGGCCGCGCGTGCCACCCCTGTCGTCACCGCCGCCGCAAGCCAGCAGGCCGCCCCTGATTTCACCGGCATCAACAATTGGTTCAACTCGAAACCGCTCAACATCGCCGACCTCCGCGGCAAGGTCGTGCTGGTCGACTTCTGGACCTATGGCTGCGTCAACTGCGTCAACACGCTGCCGCACGTCACCGATCTCTACGCCAAGTACAAGGACAAGGGCCTCGTCGTGGTCGGCGTGCACACGCCGGAATTCCCGTTCGAGCGCTCCGCCGCCAACGTGCAGGCCGCACTGAAGCGCCACGGCATCACCTATCCGGTGGCGCAGGACAATGATTCCAAGACCTGGAACGCCTACCAGAACCAATATTGGCCGGCGCAATATATCATCGACCAGAACGGCAAGATCGTGTTCCAGCACGAGGGCGAAGGCCGTTACGATGAGATCGACCGCACCGTGGCAAAGCTGCTGAACGCCAATAGCTGAGGCCGCATGCTGCACGAGCGACTCGATTTCGGCGCCGTCGTCGATTTCCAACAGCGGCAGCACCACTCTGTTCAACGGAACGACGACAGCGTCATCCACGCTTTGTAACGTGCAATACCACGTGCTCCAGAGCGGCACTTGGCACGGCTGTCAGTCCCAGATGTCTGCCAGCAGTTCGGGGGGCCTTTAACTGAAAATTAGCCATTCCGGCCAGGATGCTTGTGTTTCTATAGATTGCTGAACGCGCTCGACATGGCATTCTTGGCGCAAGATCGCGAGGGCATTCAGGGAAAGTTCGGCCCCATGAGCACCATTGCCACCACAAACGTTTCAACAAACGACGCGCTGCTTTCACTAATAAGGTCTGCATCCGCCGGCAGTTCCGGCGGAGCTTCAATCGCATCGGCTGGTGCTGCTCGTTTTCCATCCGACCGCGTCGAACTCTCGGATCGTGCTCAACAAATTCTCGAACGAAACAGGGCTGATCAGACGGCCGCAGACAAGCTCACCCAATTGATCCAAGATTTGAGAAGTCGGGGCTCCAAGGGCAAGACCACAACCTATTCCGACTTGGCGAAGATTTCCGGACCAGCAGATGCTTCGACGACCGGAGATAAGACGGTCGATGCGGTCAAGGCGATGGCAAAGATGCCGGAATTTCGTTCAGCAGTGAACGGTCGCGCCGACGATACCGTTCGGGCGCTCGTGCGTGATGGCAAGGTCCCGCAATTGCCCCTTCACCTGACTGATGCTCAGGCGGCGCAGCTCAGCGAGAAGGAGTTGAACCTTTTTGAGATCGTTCAGGGTGTGCAGGGCCTTTACGATGCGATGCCCAAAAGTCTCGACGACGCACTTTCTCAGCACGTGAAGCAGGTGATCGACGGGTATCCGGACATGATCAACCAGATGAAAGCCGACATTGCCGCAGGAAAGCTCCCTGGTGAATACGGGGAGAAACAAGTGAGCCGCTACGAGTCGGAGCTTGCAGCCGCGCGGGGCGGCACGATGAAGATTTCCGCCGAGACTGACACACGTCTGGTTAGGGGCAAATCCGAGTTCACAATGCAGCGCGACGCGATTGGATACAGCGGTCGGGGTCAGACGACGACGACTTCAGACTGGAATGCGATCATCAAAAAATATGGGACCGAGAATATTCAAATCGGATCGGGCCCTTATACGCCTGGATGGGTGATTACCTGGTAGCTTGTTCTTGATCGGATCTTGGCACGCGACTGGCCGTTCGTTGTGATCACTGCTCCACCGGCCATCGCGATGCCTGGGGCGGTGAGAATCCAGGCGATGTAGCTCGCGGCCCAATACGCAACAGCTATGATTTGAAAACCTCGCTATGCTGCAGCTTACGCAACCTCCCCTTCTGCGTTTGAAATTGCAGCGAATCGCCTAGAATCTGCCTCTCCTCGATGCCCTCGAAGCGCAGTCAACTGGCAAATTGACCACACCGATCCGGGCGGTGCCCCGTGCTTAAATAGTGCCCAGGCCCATGTGATTCGGTGGTGAATGGAACTTGAGCCGGCCCTAACGGCGATCGACCGCGCAAAGAATATCGCGGACCTGTCGGATGTGCTGAATCACTGGCGCGACGAAAGCGGCCTCGCGCATCTCGCCTATCATGCCATCCATGTCCCGACTTGCGACAAACCCAACCCCGTGTTGCTGCTCACCTATGACACAGCTTGGGTCGATCGCTACATCACCCAAGATTACTTTCAGATTGATCCCGTGGTCGCCGCGGGCCGGAAGAGCGACCTGCCAGTTGACTGGTTGAGGGTCGATCACGAAACGCCCGCAGCGAAGCACTTCTTCGCTGAAGCCGAGAGCCATGGCGTTGGCCGACACGGCTTCACAATGCCGATCCGAGGCCCGTTCGGGGAACGCGGCCTTTTCACGATCACCTCAAACGAAAGCGACGAATATTGGCACCGCTGGCGCTATGCGCACCTGCGCGACTACGCGCTCCTTGCCCACTTCCTCCACGACAGGGCCATTACGCTCGCCGGCCTTCGTTACACGCCAAGACCACGGGCCCTCTCGCGCCGCGAGCAGCAATGCCTCAAGCACCTCGCAAATGGCGACACTCCTCAGCAAATCGCAGGGCTGCTGAATATCTCCGCCGCGGCCGTCCACCTGTACCTGCGATCGGCGCGGGACAAACTCGAATGCAAAACCATCGAGCACGCCGTCGCAAAGGCCGTCTGCCTCGACTTCGTGCAGTATGGCGGAGCCTGAACGCCAATAGTTGATGCCGCATGCAGCGGCTTTCCGATGTCGCTTGACTCCACGGACCCGTCCGTGGAGTTTCGCGCCGACGAAATCAGCCGCCCACAATGGACGACGCGACCACCAGCACCGACATTCGCCTTCGCGAAGGCGCCTCGATCGCGCAGCGGCTGGTCATGTCCGGCTTCGCGGCCGCCGTGGCGCTGTGCTTCACGCCGGGCCTGTTCACGCACGACATTTTGGAAGTGATCGTCTCGGTGGCCGCGCTCTTCGTGGGAGCAGCGTTCGTCGTCGGCATCATGCTGGCGCCTGCGGTGGTGTGGATCATCACGCCGAACGAGATCCTGATCGGGCAACAGCGCCCGTTCGGAAAACTCCGGACCAGGATCGTCGCGAAAGACGACATCAGGGGACTACAGGTTCCCGGCAGCAAGCGGGCAAAAGCCCGTTTCCAGCTGGCCTTCACGTTGGCCTCGGGGGAGCGCCTGACGTCGCCGCCGATCTCGGACGTCACCCATGTACGCGACACCGTGGCGCGGATCGCCGCGCAGTTCGATGTCCCCGACGTCGAGTCACCCGTCAATCCGCTCGATGCCAGCAATCCCGAGATGCGTCTCGGCGAGCCGCTCGAGGCGTTTTCCGCGCGGGACATCAGGATCGTCGCGCTGATCGCCGTCGCCTTGTCCGCCGTTCCCTACGCCTACAAGCTCTGGCGTGGATGGCCGCCAAGCCATGTCGACATCCTGCTGCTGCCGCTCGGCGCGCTCGCCGCATTCGCGGTTTACAGATACGCCAACCTCGTGACCGGCGCGTTCTGGATCATCCGCGAGAGCGATATCCGCGTCGAGCGCCTGTGGGGCGACGGCACGCCGCGCGCCGACCATATCGAGGGCCACGACGTGAAGACGATCACCGTCGACCGCCGCGGCCGGTCCGAGGACGAGCACTGCATCGTCACGATCCGGTTGCGCTCGGGGCGCCGCTTTCGCAGCCCACGAATCGGGTCGCGGATCGAGGCCCGCGCGGTGGCGACCGAAATCGTCCGGCGGCTCGGGATCGCGCCGGAGAACAACAAGATTTAGCTCTCCCCCCTTGCGGCGTTGCGATCGCATTTCAAGGTGAGCTGACAAAGTCGCCTGCGGCCATCCTTCGAGACGCCCGCCTCCGGCGGGCCCTCAGGATGAGGACGGAGTGCGTGGCGGCAATTGCGACGGGCACCGATGCGTCTTCGCCGCATCCTGAGGAGACCGCGAAAAGCGGTCGTCTCGAAGGACGAGGCGCGAACTCAGGCCGCCGCCAAGCAAGCGGGGGAAGGAGCGCACCGGCCTTTGCGGCCGCGATCTAGGCTTTTCGCGCCATCCCCCGTTTGTGGCATTGCGAAGTGCCCGTCAAAAAACCAAAGCATTCTCGTGACATACCAGCCGGGCGCGCCATCAACTTGCCATGAACATGCCCCTGAGATTTGATGGTTCCGAATGATTTTCGCTGTGGCAGCGGGGAGAGCTTAAAATGACGGATTATCGTCGCCTGACCGGGGCGTTCATCGCGGCGCTGGGCCTGGTCCTGACCACATCATACGCCTCCGCCCAGCAGCCCGACCGCGGCGACGAGCCGGGTCTGGTCGCCGACGACGGCTACCAGCTCGAGCCCGAATGGCAGAAGCAGGTGGTCTACTTCCGCACCACCGAGACGCCGGGCACCATCATCATCTCGACCGCCGAGCGACACCTCTATCTGGTGCAGCCGGGCGGGCGCGCGATCCGCTACGGCATCGGCGTCGGCCGCGATGGTTTCCAATGGCAGGGCCTGGTGAACATCACCAACAAGAAGGAGTGGCCGGACTGGACGCCGCCGCCGGAGATGATCCAGCGCCAGCCCTATCTGCCGCGCTTCATGGCTGGCGGCCCCGGCAATCCGCTCGGCGCCCGCGCCATGTATCTCGGCACCACCGTCTACCGCATCCATGGCACCAATCGTCCCGATACGATCGGCACCAAGGTGTCCTCGGGCTGCTTCCGTCTCGTCAACAATGACGTCGCCGATCTCTACGATCGCGTCCCTGTTGGCACCAAGGTGGTCATCCGGCAGAAGCCCGAACTCTGATCTTCCCCGCCTTAGCGAATAGTCCTTTTCCCGATTTTTTCGAGAGAGCAACATGATGCGCACTTTTCGAGGCGGCCTGCTGATCGGGCTCGCGGTTGCCGTGCTGGTCGGCGTCCTGGCGGTGATCTACGAGTTCTACGATACCCGCACGCTGAAGCGCACCGTGCGCCGTGGCGAGGTGCTGTGCGGCGTCAACAAGGGCCTGCCGGGCTTCTCGATCCCCGACGACAAGGGCAACTGGACCGGCTTCGACGTCGATTTCTGCCGCGCGGTGGCCTCCGCGATCTTCAACGATCCGAACAAGGCGAAGTTCGTTCCGCTCGACGCCGGCGAACGCTTCAAGGAATTGCAGAGCCGGAAAGTGGACATCCTCTCGCGCAACTCGACCTGGAGCATGGCGCGCGAGCTCGACTACGACCTCTATTTCCCGGCGGTCGCCTATTACGACGGCGCAGGCTTTATGCTGCCGCGTTCGCGCAACAAGGAGACGTCGCTGGACCTGACCGGCAGCAAGGTCTGCGTCCAGTCCGGGACCACGACGGCGCTCAACGTCGCCGACTACTTCCGCGCCAACAACATGAAGTATGAAGAGGTGAAGTTCGACAAGCTGGACGACGTCGTGAAAGCCTACGACACCGGCAAGTGCGACACGCTCTCCGCCGATGTCTCCCAGCTCTATGCGCTCAGGCTGAACCTCGGCAAGCCCGGCGACCACATGATCCTGCCGGACATGATCTCCAAGGAGCCGCTCGCACCCGTGGTGCGCCAGCGCGACGACGACTGGATGATGATCGTGAAGTGGACGCTCTACGCGATGATCAACGCCGAAGAGCTCGGCGTGACCTCGGAGAACATCGACGAGGCCCTGAAGTCGAAGAAGCCGGAAGTGATGCGCCTGGTCGGCACCGAGGGCAATTACGGCGAGCAGCTCGGCCTCACCAAGGACTGGGTCGTCCGCATCATCCGCAACGTCGGCAATTACGGCGAGATGTACGAGCGCAACATCGGCGAGAAGTCCAAGCTGAAGATCCCGCGCGGCATGAACCAGCTGTGGAATGCCGGCGGCGTGCAGTACGCACCGCCGGTGCGGTAAGGACGGTCTAACCGCCGTCATTGCGAGCGAAGCGAAGCAATCCAGAATCCCTCCGCGGAAACAGTCTGGATTGCTTCGTCGCTTCGCTTCTCGCAATGACGAGATTGGGGCACGAGCTTTCTCCACCTTCTCAACTGTCATCGCCCGGCTTGACCGGGCGATCCAGTATTCCGAGACGTCAATCGTATGCGGACAGGCCGCGGCGTACTGGGTCGCCCGGTCAAGCCGGGCGACGACACCGCGTGTGAGGCGCGCCCCTCGCGCCTCTCCTCAACTCAATACCCCCGCGCCCTTGCCAGCTGCTCGGTGTGGTAACTCGCATCACCGAACAACTCCTCGCACACGCGTGCGCGCTTCATGAAGAAGCCGATGTCGAACTGGTCGGTCATGCCCATGCCGCCATGCATCTGCACGCCCTCCTGCACCGCGCGCGTGGCGGTGGTGCCGGCGCGGGCTTTTGCCACGGCGACGCTTGATGCGGCCTTGGCGACGTCGGCATCCAGTGCCTGGAGCGCCTTCATCGTGGCGGCGCGGGTGATCTCGATGTCGACATAGAGCTCGGCGGCGCGGTGTTGGAGTGCCTGGAATTCGCCGATCAGCTTGCCGAACTGCTTTCTATTCTTGAGGTACTCGACGGTGCGGTTGAAGACTTCTTCGCTCAAGCCCACCATTTCGGCGGCGACCGCGCCGCGGCCGATGTCGAGCACGCCGTCGAGCAGCGCTGCGCCCTGATCGACCTCGCCGAGCACGCTATCGGCGTTGACCTCGACATTGGCAAGCTCGATCCGCGCCGCGTTGTGCGCATCGACCATGATGGTGCGCTCGATCGCAACGCCCTTGGCCTTGGGATTGACCAGGAACAGCGTCAGCCCTTCACGCTCGCCGGCGGCGCCAGCGGTACGCGCCGCGACGATGAAGAGGTCGGCAACGTGACCGTCGATGACCAGCGCCTTGGCGCCGGAGAGCTTGAAGCCGTTGCCGGCGCGCACCGCCTGGAGGCTGGTCTGGAGCGGGCGATGCTTGGCGCCTTCGTCGATCGCGAGCGTCGCGAGCAGCGAGCCGTTGGAGATTTTCGGCAGGTGCTCCGACTTCTGCGCGGCATTGCCGCCGCGGTTCAGCGCGGAGGCTGCGACGACGCTGGTGGCGAGGAACGGCGACGGCATCAAGGTGCGGCCGATCTCCTCCATCACGACACCGGCCTCCATGAAGCCAAGACCGCTGCCGCCGAACTCTTCCGGCACCAAGAGGCCGGCAAAGCCCATCTCGGCTAAGGAATGCCACAGCTCCTTGGAGAAGCCGGTCGGGTCCTTGGCGTCGCGTAGGGATCGCAGGTGCGACACCGGCGCCTTGTCGCTGATCAGCCCGCGCGCTGAGTCGCGGAGCATCGATTGTTCTTCGGTGAGGACGAGGGCCATGTGCGTGTTTCCGATTCGAAGATCTATTTTGGTTCGTCATTCCGGGATGCGCCGTAGGCGCAGGCCCGGAATGACGTGCGGTTGCAGCGTGCCTCACGCCCCCGGCAAATCCAGGATGCGCTTGGCGACGATGCCGAGCATCACCTCAGTCGTGCCGCCCTCGATCGAGTTGGCCTTGGTGCGCAGCCAGGCGCGCGGGCGAGCGCCCTGCCTGGAGCGCTCGCTCTCCCATTCCAGCGCGTTGACGCCACCGGCCGACATCAGGATCTCGTGGCGGCGCTTGTTGAGCTCGGTGCCGTAATATTTCATCGCGGACGAGAACGCCGGATGCGCCTGGCCGGCCTTGGCGAGATCGACCGCGCGTTCGGCGCAAGCGGCGAGCGCGGCCTCGTCGACGTCGAAGCTCGCGATCCGGCCGCGCAGCATGGAATCGTCGAGCTTGCCTTGTGCATCGGTGCCGACGGAATCCGCCGCGATCTGGCCGAGCGGCCGGCCGACGCCGCGCTCGCCCATGCCTGATATCATCGCGCGCTCATGCTGGAGCAGATATTTTGCCACGTCCCAACCGCGGTTGACGGTGCCGACCACATGCGACTTCGGCACGCGGACACCGTCGAAGAAGGTTTCGCAGAACGGCGAATAGCCGGAGATCAAAAGGATCGGCTTGGTCGTCACACCCTTCGAGGCCATGTCGAACAGGATGAAGCTGATGCCGTCGTGCTTCTTCGCCGTGGGATCGGTGCGCACCAGGCAGAAGATCCAGTCGGCGTAATTGGCATAGGAGGTCCAGATCTTCGAGCCCGTGATGACGAAATCGTCGCCGTCGCTCTCGGCGCGGGTCTGGAGCGAGGCGAGATCGGAGCCGGCGTTCGGTTCGGAATAGCCCTGGCACCAGCGGATCAGGCCGGCCGCAATCTTCGGCAGGTGCTCCTTCTTCTGCGCCTCGTTGCCGTATTTGAGCAGCGCCGGCCCCAGCATCCAGATGCCGAAGCTCGACAGCGGCGGACGCGCGCCCATCTTCGCCATCTCGGCGCGCAGCACCTTGTGCTCGGCAGCGCTGAGGCCACCGCCGCCATATTCCCTGGGCCAATCAGGCACGGTCCAGCCCTTGTCGCGCATGCGCTCGAACCAGATGCGCTGTGGCTCGGAGGCGAATTTCGTATTGCGCCCGCCCCAGAACACGTCGGTATCAGAGGTCACGGGCTTGCGCATCTCCGGCGGGCAGTTGGCTTCCAGCCAGGCGCGCGTTTGCTCGCGGAATTGCTCAAGATCGGCGGCTTCAGATTCGCTCATGGTCGTTTCCATCAATCAAAAAGACTTGTTGGGCGCGACTCTGGGCCATCGCACCGTGGAATTCAACCACTTCCGTGGCGCGCATGCCGCGCCGCATTCGGCTATAGTCGATGGCATGGCCGCTTGAAAACAAAGAGGAAACGAGAATGCGCCTGAAACTTCTTTCGCCTGGCGAAATGAACGAGAGCCAGCGGCAGACCTATGACGAGTCGATTGCCGGCAAGCGCGGCAAGCCGCCGGCGCCGATGATGGCCTGGCTCAACAGCCCCGACATGGCCCGTCACGCCACGCGGCTCGGCGAGGTGCTGCGCTACGACACGATATTCCCCGCCAAGCTTTCGGAGATCGCGATCCTGGTGACGGCGCGGCACTGGACCGCGCATTACGAATGGTACGCGCATAAGCGCCTGGCGCTCCAGGGCGGCATGGACCCTGAGATCATTGACGCGATCCGCGACCGCCGCACGCCTGTCTTCGACGATCCCAAGGGCAAGATGATCTACGACGTCGCGAAGTCGCTGCATGAAGGCCATGGCGTCGAGAAGGGCCTCTACGATGCGGCCGTTGCGCTGCTCGGCGAGCGCGGCGTCGTCGAGGTGATCGGGCTGTGCGGCTATTACACAATGGTGTCGATGACGCTGAACACGTTCGAGTTCGAGCTGCCCGAAGGCGAGGTGCCGGAGCTCTCATAGTTTCGTATCCGGAAACGATGGGTTTCAGGACAGGCAGGTAGCACTGCCCCGGAGCCGGCCTTATCTGGAGTTGGTCAACGGAGCAGCACCATGTCGCAAAACCAAGCCGTCGCCGCCGGCACAAGGATCGGCCACGTCCACCTCAAGGTCGCCGATCTCGATCGTGCGCTCGGCTTCTATTGCGGCGTGCTTGGTTTCGAGCTGATGCAGCGGATGGGCTCGGGCGCGGCGTTCATCTCGGCCGGCGGCTATCATCACCACATCGGGCTCAACACCTGGGAAAGCAAGGGCGGCTCGCCGCCGCCGCCGGGCACAACCGGCCTCTTCCACACCGCGATCCTCTATCCGACGCGGCCCGCGCTGGCGGATGCGCTGCACCGCGTGCTCACGGCCGGCATTGCGCTCGACGGCGCCAGCGACCACGGCGTCAGCGAGGCGCTGTATCTGCGCGATCCCGACGAGAACGGCGTGGAGCTGTATTGGGACAAGCCGAAAGAGCAATGGCCGCTCGGGCCGGATGGCAAGCTTGCGATGTTCACGAAGCGGCTGGATGTCGAGGGGTTGCTGAAGCAGCGCGAGGGATAGTCTCGTAGGGTGGGCAAAGCGAAGCGTGCCCACGCATTCTCGCGATGTAGAGACAGATGGTGGGCACGGCGCTACGCGCCTTTGCCCACCCTACGAGAGCTTCGTTTGCGGTTTCCCGCGCACCATGATCAACGCCGCGGCCGCCACCTCCAGCGCAATACACAGATAGAACGGCAACGTATAACCACCGGACCAATCGCGGAGGAATCCGACCACGCCGGGGCCGAACGCGTAGGTCACCTGGTTGATCGCTGTATTCAGGCTGATCAGCACGCCGAACGAGGTGGAGTCGAATTCCTGCTGCACGATCAGCGATGGCAGCGTGATGAGATTGCCGACCGAGAAGCCGAACACCGCGCAGGCCGCGATCAGCACGTAGTCGTTGTGCACATTGATGACGACGCAAAGCGCCGCGGCCTGGCTGAGGAACGACAGTGCCGAGGCAAGCCGCTGGTTGAGGCGGTCGATCACCATCGAGAACAGCACGCGGCCGATCACCGCCATGGCGGTCAGTACCGCGACCGCCACCGCCGCGCGCTCGCGGCCGATCACGGGATCGAGGAACGAGATCAGGTGCACGATGAAGCCGACCTGCGCGAACAGCACCAGCGCAAAGGCAATCGTCACCGTGAGAAAGCCGACGTCGCGCAACGCCCATGCGCGGATCTCGGTCGACGATTGCGGCCTGGCCCTCGCCGTCGCATGCCAGCCGTGAAGATCGGGCGGCCGGCCGACGAGAAGGAGGATCACCGGCAGCAGCAGTACCAGCATGGCGCCGGCGGCGGCGTACATCGCGCTGGCAAAGCCGACATGGCCGATCAGGGTTACCAGCAGCGGCACACCGACGATGCCGCCGAAGCTGGCGCCGTTCAGCGCCAGGCTGATCGCCATGCCGCGCTTCTGGTCGAACCACAGGCTGATCGTGTTGGTGATCATGGCGAGACTCGTGCCGGCCCAGCCGAAGGCGAGCACGGCGTCGGCGAGATAGAGCTGCCAGGGCTCGCGCACCGCACCGATCGCGACCGCGGCCGCCGCCATCGCCAGCGTGCCGGCGATCAGGCAGAGCCGCGGGCCATATTTTCTGACGGCCTCGCCGACGAAGACGACGAGCAGCGCACCGAACAGATAGAAGAACGTCGTCCCCGAGGAGATCAGCGAGGCCGGCCAACCCCGCGCGCGCTGGAGCTCGGCGACATAGACGCTCTGGCCGTAGAAACCGAGCCCCCAGCCGAAGGTCGCGAGCAGGAAGCAGACCGCGACGATGCGCCAACCTTCGTAGCGAAGCGAGGATTCGTCGATGGGCGCGTCGTGCCGGGGATTGTCGAGCATTGGCGCTTTTCCTTCGCTGTCCCCGCGTCGGGACAGCTTCTCCATGACGAGCATCATGTAACGATGCGGGACCAGAAAATCACTTCGACAGCGATCGAAGTATCAACGCTGCTGACAGCCTCCCGCCAACCTATTGAGCATGATCTTTCCGCAAAAACCGCTCCGCACTTTTCCGGATCATGCGTCAGATCGCATCCGGGAACTCGCCCATCGCCGCGTCCAGCCGCGCCTTGCGGCGGCGGGCCCAGGACGCCAGCGAGAGCACGGCGAGGCCGAGCACCACCGGCGGAAACACCACCATGTTCACCGCCGACCAGCCGTAATTCGCCAGCAGCTGGCCGGAGGAGAACGAGCCGATCGCCATCATGCCGAACACCAGGAAATCGTTGAAGGCCTGCACCTTGTTGCGCTCCTGCGGACGGTGCGTCTCCAGCACCAGCGCGGAGGCGCCGATGAAGGAGAAATTCCAGCCGACACCGAGCACGATCAGCGTGGCCCAGAAGTGCATCGCGGTGAGGCCGGAGAGACCGATGCCGGCGGCCACCGCCTCCAGCAGCAGGCCGGCGGCGACGATCTTGGGCGCGCCGAAGCGGGAGATCAGCGCGCCCGTGAAGAAGCTCGGGCCGTACATGGCGACGATGTGCCATTGAATGCCGAAATTGGAATCGCTGACACTGAGGCCGCACATCTTCATGGCGAGCGGCGCCGAGGTCATCACCAAATTCATCATGGGATAGGAGATGACGCCGCACAGCGCGGCCGCGATGAAGCGCGGCTGGGTCACGATGTCGAGCAGCGGCCGGCCACCGTGCAGATCTGCCGGTGCCGGCTTCGGCATGTCGACGCCGGCGACGATGCCCATCGCGACCAGCGCCACCGCGGCCTGCACCAGGAAGCTGAAGGCGAACAGATAGGGCGACCAGACGTCCATGGTCCATTGCACGAGCTGCGGACCGAGCACGCCGGCGAACACGCCGCCGGCCATCACCCAGGACACCGCCTTGGGCCGGTAGGCGGCGCTCGCACCATCAGCCGCGGCAAAGCGATAGGATTGCGCCACCGCGCCGTAGAGGCCGCCGAGGAAGGTCGCGACGCAGAACAGTGCGAACGAGGCATGCAGGATCGCAAACGAGCCGAGCACGCCGGTGAGCGTGCCCAGACCCGTGCCAACGATAAAGGCCGCGCGGCGGCCGAAGCGGCGCGAGATCGCACCGGTCGGCAGCGTGCCGGCGGCGAGCCCCAGCACATACATCGAGATCGGCACGGTCGCGAACGACATGTCGGGCGCAAGCGTCGCGCCGACGATGGAGCCGGTGGCGAAGATCACCGCCGAGTTGGCGCCGGTCAGCGCTTGCGCCGCGGCAAGGCGCACCACATTGGCACGCACGCGGGCGTCGGCAGCGATTTCGTGGGCTGAAGTCACGTCTAACATCGGCATTTCCGCCCGAAGGGGCTCACAAGGGCCTTGTTGATTCCCGGCACTATGGAGGGGCGCGGGAGGGCGGGCAACCGGCGCAAACGGGCGCAGGCCATGCCTCTGACGCAATCGGGCGGATGATATCGGCCCGCGCGCTTGACGGCTTGCGCTCGATCAAATCCTATCCGCCGCGATCCTTGGGAGTTTCGTTCATGTCTGTCGACGACCGGCCCACGCTCAGCGCTCCCGACGACGATCCCTGGCTCTGGCTCGAGGAGATCGAAGGCAAGCAGGCGCTCGATTTCGTCGCGCGGCAGAATCAACTGACGCTCGCGGCGTTCGGGGGCGCAGCCTTCGAGCGCGACCGCGATGTCCTCGCGGCGATCTACGATCGTCCCGACAACATCCCCTATGTCAGCCGGCGCGGAGACGATCTTCACAATCTCTGGAAGGATGCCGTCAACCCGCGCGGCCTGTGGCGGCGAACCACGCTGGCGGAATTTCGCAAACCGCATCCGGCGTGGGAGATCATGCTGGACATCGACCAGCTCGCAGCACACGAAGGCGAGGACTGGCTGCTCAGCGGGATCGCCACGATGCCGGGACGCTCGCGGGCAATTCTGAGCCTGTCGCGCGGCGGCAGCGACGCCGTCACCCTGCGGGAATTCGACATCGACACCAAAAGCTTCGTCGCGGACGGTTTTACGCTGCCGGAGGCCAAGGGCGGCGTGGACTGGATCGATGCCGATACGCTGCTGCTGTCGAGCGCCCATGGCGAGGGCATGGCGACGACTTCCGGATATTCGCGGACCGTTCGCGTGTGGCGGCGCGGCCAGCCCGTCGATCAGGCGCAAACGATCCTCGAGACCACGGCCGATCACATGGCGATGTCGGGCATGGCCGACGATACGGGACCGGCGCCGCGGGTCTGGATCGTCGACCAGATCGATTTCTTCAATCATGCGATCTGGCTGCGCGATGCGGCTGGTGCAACGACGAAGCTCGATCTGCCGACCGGCATATGGATGCAGGCGCATGGCGACTGGTTCGCGATGAAGCTGCGCAAGGACTGGCAGGTCGAGGGGCGGACCTATGCCACCGACACCGTGCTCGGCATCTCGCTCTCCGCGTTCCTGGCAGGCCACCGCGATTTCGCGGTCCTGTTCGAGCCGGCGCCGCGACGCGCGTTGCAAGGCCTGTTCTGGGCGGGCGGCAGACTGGTGCTGTCGATCCTCGACGAGCTCAGGCCGCGCTTCGAGATCTGCACGCCATCAGCGAAGGGCTGGAGCCGCGAGACGCTTCCCGGCCTCCCCGAGATTGGCGTCGTCGACATCTGGCCGCTCGATCGCCATCCGTCCGAGAGCAATGGCGACCTGCTCGCCAATGTGCAGGATCCGCTCACGCCGCCGTCGCTGCTGTTGCTGGAGCGCGGCGCCGCAAGCCCGACCGTGCTGAAGCAGGCGCCGAAGACATTCACCGCGGATGGTCTCGTGGTGACGCAGCACGAGGCGATCTCGATCGACGGCGAGCGCATTCCCTATGTCCAGACGGGTCCCGCGGGCGAGACCGGCGATGCGCCGGTCTATATGAGCGCCTATGGCGGCTTCGGCCATGCGGTGAAGCCGTACTACAACCCCTCGCTCGGCAAGCTGTGGCTCGAACGCGGCGGCACGATCGTGCAGGCGAATTTGCGCGGCGGCGGCGAGTTCGGCACCCGCTGGCACGATGCCGGGCGGCTCGCCGGCAAGAAACTCTCGCACGACGATTTCGCGGCCATTGCCGCCGATCTCGTGCGACGCGGCGTGACGCAGCCAAAGCGGATCGCGGCGCAAGGCGGGTCGAACGGCGGCATCCTCATCACCAACATGCTGGTGCGCTACCCCGAGCGCTTCGGCGCGCTGTTCTGCACCATTCCGCTGATCGACATGCGCCGCTACACCAAACTGCTCGCGGGCGCGAGCTGGATCGCGGAATATGGCGACCCTGACAAGCCCGAAGAGTGGGAGTGGCTGCAGACCTACTCGGCCTATCACAACGTCAAGGCCAGCCAGTCCTATCCGCCGATCCTGATCGCCACGACACGGCGCGACGACCGCGTTCATCCCGGTCACGCGCGCAAGATGGCCGCAAAGCTGCAGGCGATGGGCTACGAGGCCTGGTTCTACGAGCCGGAAGCCGGCGGCCACGGCTACGGCAAGGACAACAAGGAGCGCGCGGGATTCGAGGTGATCGGCTTCCGATTCTTGAAGGACAGGATCGGGTGGAAGGACGGGGAGGCGTAGTCGAAGCGTCGTCTACGCGGATGTAGCTTTACGACGTGAGGCGGGCGCCGCTCGCTCATTCCCTCCCCTCTTGCGGGGGAGGGGCAGGGAGAGGGGGCCACACGGGGACTCTCTCGATTTGCGCGCGCGGCAGGTCGTAGATGGATAGACCGTTTCCTGGGCTACCCCTCTTCCCCGCCCTCCCCCGCAAGGGGGGAGGGAGCGCACCTTCTGCATCGCTAGCGCGAAAACACCAGCGTCAGATTGTTCGCCGGCATCTCGATCGTATCGACCAAGCTTAGCCCGGCTCCGCGTGCGAGCGTCTCGACGTCGCTGATATCACGCACGCCCCATTCGGGATTGCCTTCGCGCAACGAGGTGTCGAACACGGCATTGCTGAGCGCGGTGTGCTTGCCGTCGCGCTTGAACGGGCCGTAGAGGAACAGCTTGCCGTCGGCCCGCAAGTAACGGCCGGCGCCGGTGAACAGGCCCTCGGCCACGCTCCATGGCGCGATGTGGATCACGTTAGCGCAGAACAAGGCGGCCAGACTCGTCGGGCCCTGCCCGCTTCGCATCTCCGGACACCAGTCGGGGTCGGTGAGATCGATCCGCAGCGGTGAGCGGATGTTTTGCAGGCCCGAATGGACGCGCCAAGCCTCGATGCTCTTGAGGTGGCGCTGGTTGAGATCGCTCGGCCACCAGGTCAGGCCGGGCGTGCGCTGGGCGAAATGGACCACGTGCTGGCCGGTTCCGCTGCCGAGCTCGACGACGTTGCCGGTCAGGCCTGCGAGATCCTTTTCCAGCGCCGCCCAGAGCGGCTCGTGATTGCGATGAAATGCCGGTGCATCGAGCCGCCCATCCGACTCGACCCGTCCGCCGTCCCTGCCAAATTCGACGACATATTCAGCCAATTGAGGTCCCCTTGAAAAAACGAGAACGGGAAAAAAATACGATGGGCGCTCAAACGCCCCGAAAACAGCCGGCCAGCGCTCCTGGCCCGAATCCGCCCAACAACTAGTCTCTTTAGTTGCAATGCGGAAGATATTAACTCCATTTTGCCGCGCGCATAGTCTTGATTGTCAGATGATCCCCTTTGTGCTTTGGAACACTATATTTCCACGAACGAGATCATCGACATAACGCCTCGGAATGACGCCTTGACCGCCTTTCCACGGACGCCCGTCCTTTACGTCCTGCTGGCGATCGCCGCCGGCCTTGCCGCAGGCCCGGTGCGGGCGCAATCCGCCGTGGCCGATGGCCAGAAGCTCGCCTTCGACCGCGGCAAGGGCAATTGCCTGACCTGCCACGTCATCAAGGGCGGCGACCTGCCCGGAACGATCGGGCCGGAGCTGAAGGACATCAAATCAAAATACCCTGATCGCAACGAGCTGGTCGCGATCATCTTCGACGAGACCAAGCGCAATCCGCAGACCATGATGCCGCCGTTCGGCCGGAACCGGATTTTGACCGAGCAGGAGATCAGCGCCATCGTTGATTTCCTCCAGACCCTGTGACTTCAGGCACGCCAAGAGACCGTCGAGGAGATTTGAGATGACCATCACCACCGGCCCTCATCCGACGCGGCGCCTGATCCTTCAGGGCGTAGCCGGCGTCGCGCTGCTCGGCCTCGGCAACCTGCCGTTCGCGCCCGCGCGTGCAGCGGCCAACGACAAATATCCGGAAGAAGCATTCAAACAGAAGAGCGAGGCGGACGCGATCAAGGCGCTCTACGGCAAGACCGCCGAGCCGTCCGACAAGGTCAAGCTCGACGCACCCGAGATCGCCGAGAACGGCGGCGTAGTGCCGATCTCGGTGACGACGACGCTCGACAAGGTCACCTCGATCTCGTTCTTCGTGGCCGAGAATCCGAGCGCGCTCGCGGCAAGCTACAAAATTCCCGATGGCACGATCCCTGCTGTCGCCAACCGCCTGAAGATGGCCAAGACCACCAACGTGACCGCGATCGTGGAGGCCGACGGCAAGCTCTATAGCGCGACCAAGGAAGTCAAAGTCACAGTCGGCGGCTGCGGCGGTTAGGAGAATTTAGATGGCATCCAGCATCCGCGTCCGCGCCACGGCCAACGGCGACATCACCGAGGTGCAGGCGCTGATCCAGCACCCCATGGACACCGGCCTGGTCAAGGACGCCAAGGGCGAGGTGATTCCGGCGCACTTCATCCAGCGGCTGAAGTTCGAATGTAACGGCAAGGATGTCTTCGTCGCCGATTGGGGCACCGCGGTCTCCAAGGACCCCTACGTCAAGTTCAGCTTCAAGGGCGCCAAGAAGGGCGACGACCTCAAGGTCTCCTGGACCGACAACAAGGGCGGGTCGGACACGACCACCGCGAAGATTTCGTAATGAATGCCCGCTTCTTTCTCCTTGGTTCGTTGAGCGCCGCGCTGGTCGCGTTCGCCCTCACCTCTCCGCGCGTGATCGCGGCCGACAAGGTCGATCCCGTTGCCGATGCGAAAGCGTTCCAGAACTTCTTCTTCCAGAAGTTTCCGACCGTGAAGCACGAGGATTTCGTCAACGGTCCTTATTCGATGAACGAGGACATGAAGCGGCAGTGGCAGGAGAAGGAGGAATTCCCGCCCTACGAGTTCGCGCTCGACGCCGGCAAGGAGATGTTCGCGACCCCGTTCAGGAACGGCAAGACCTATGCCGACTGCTTCCCGAACGGCGGCATCGGCATCCGCCAGAACTATCCTTACTTCGACACTGGGGAAGGCAAGGTCGTCACGCTGGAGCTCGCGCTCAACCGCTGCCGCGAGGCCAATGGCGAGGCGCCCTATTCCTACGTCAAGGACGAGATGGCTTCGCTCACCGCCTACATGGCGTTCACCTCGCGCGGCAAGCCGATGGACATCAAGATCCCCGACGACCCGCGCGCGCTCGCCGCGTACGAGAACGGCAAGCGCTATTTCTACACGCGCCGCGGCCAGATGAATTTCTCCTGCGCGAGCTGCCATGTGCAGAGCCCGGGCGAGCGCATCCGCGCCGAGATCCTGGCGCCGGCGCTCGGCATTCTGAACGCGATGCCGATCTACCGCTCGGAATGGAGCGGCATGGGCACCACCAGCCGCCGCTTCGTCACCTGCAACAGCCAGACCCGCGCGGTTCCGCTGGAGCCGCAGGCCGATGAATATCGCGACGTCGAATATTTCCTGTCCTACGTCGCCAACGGCCTGCCGATTTCAGGGCCGGGAGCGCGGCCATGAAGCTGTCACTTCCTCTCGCCATGTTGCTTGCCTTGAGCCTCGCGCCGGCAGCGCGCGCGGCAAACGAGGCGGACTACAAGGCGGCCTATGCCGCTGCGGAGGCCGCCTCCAGGGAGGCAGCCGGCATGCGCAACCAGTGGACCGTGACCGTATCAGCGCTGGCGGCAGCCAAGAAGGCGGCCGACGGCGGCGATTTCGACCGCGCGGTTGCCGCTGCGAAGGAGGCCGAGGCGCTGGCGAAGGCCTCGATCTTCCAGGCGACGTCGGAAAAAGAGGCGTGGAAGGCGATGGAAATCCGCTAGACTAAAAATCTCGTGGAACCGTCGAATTGCCGTTGAGAGGCGCGGAGAATTTCTGGATGGCCATCCGCCGCCGCGATTTCCTGAAGAGCACCGCTGCTGTCGCCACATCGCTCAGCCTGCCGCGGCTCGCGCGCGGCGCCGAGACCGCGAGCATTTACGACCTCGAACGGTTCGGCAATGCGCGCATCCTGCACACCACCGACACGCACGCGCAGCTCAACCCGGTCTATGTCCGCGAGCCCAGCGTCAATATCGGCATCGGCGAGATGGCAGGACGGCCGCCGCATCTGGTTGGCCGCGCTTTCCTCGAACGGTTCGGGATCCGGCCCGACAGCGCCGATGCCTATGCCTTCAGCTGCTTCGAGTTCGAGAAGTCCGCGGGCCGCTTCGGAAAGCTCGGCGGGTTCGCCCATCTGAAGACGCTGGTCGACCGTTTGCGCGGCGATGCCGGCGAAAAGCGCTCCGTGCTCGTCGACGGCGGCGACCTCTGGCAGGGCACCGGGCTTGCCAACATCATGCAGGGCCGCGACATGGTCGAGGTCGCCAACCTGCTCGGTATCGAGGCGATGACCGGGCATTGGGAATTCACCTATGGCGAGCAGGTGTTGCGTGAGAATCTCGAGCGCTTCAAGGGCGAGTTTCTGGCGCAGAACGTGTTCCTGACCGAGGAGGCCGCGTTCAACGACGCTCCCGCTTTCGACAAGGCGAGCGGGCGCGTGTTCAAGCCTTCGATGATCAAGGAGCTCGGCGGCCATCGCGTTGCGATCATCGGCCAGGCCTTCCCCTATGTGCCGATCGCGCATCCCAAGCGGTTCACGCCGGACTGGACTTTTGGCATCCGCGAGGAGGAGTTGCAGAAACATGTCGATGCCTTGCGCGGCACTGAGAAGGTCGATGCGGTCATCCTGCTGTCGCACAACGGCATGGACGTCGATCTCAAGCTCGCGAGCCGCGTCACCGGCATCGACGTCATCCTCGGCGGCCATACCCATGATGCGATCCCGCAGCCCATCGCGGTGAAGAACGCGAGCGGTACGACGCTCGTCACCAATGCCGGCTCCAACGGGAAATTTCTGGGTGTCCTCGATCTCGCGCTCGACAAGGGCAAGGTCGGCGATGTCAGGTATCACCTGCTGCCGGTCTATTCCGAGCTGCTGAAGCCCGACCCTGGCATGGCCGAGCTGATCGGCCGGGTGCGCGCGCCGCACGTCACCGACTGGTCTGAGAAGATCGCAACGCCCGACCGCCTGCTGTATCGCCGCGACAATTTCGCCGGCCCCGTCGACGAGCTGATCTGCACCGCGCTGCGCAGCGAACTCGATGCCGAGATCGCGCTGTCGCCGGGCTTCCGCTGGGGCGTCACCGCACTGTCCGGCCAGCCGCTGACCATGGAGGATGTGCTCGCGGAAACCGCGATCACCTATCCCGAGACCTATGTGCAGGAGATGACCGGCGCCCAGATCAAGGAGGTGCTGGAAGACATCTGCGACAACCTCTTCAATCCCGACCCCTATTACCAGCAGGGCGGCGACATGGTGCGCGCCGGCGGGCTCAGCTACACCTGCACGCCGACGGCTGCGATCGGCAGCCGCATCTCCGAGCTGAAGCTCAATGGCGGCAAGGCGCTCAGCGCGAGCCACCGCTACAAGGTCGCGGGCTGGGCCTCGGTCAACGGGCAGCAGGGCGCGCCGGTGTGGGATGTCGTCGCCAAATATCTGCGCTCGGGCCGGATGTTTCAGGAGCGGCTCGGCTCCGGCGTGACGCTGAAGGGCGTCGAGGGCAATCCTGGCATTGCAGGACAGGGATGATGCGGTGGCAAACCTGTCGCGCGATGCTGCTGGCGGCGCTCGCCTTCGCCGCCACGCCATGGGCCTCGGCACAGCAGGTGCCGCTCCAGGACAAGCCGTTCGCCGAGCACAAGATCGTGCTTCAGCTCTCCGACGGCGATGTGAAGAAGCAGGCGCTGGTGCTGAGCGTCGCCAACAATCTCCTGAAGGCCTACGATCCGGACAAGGTCGCGATCGAGGTGGTGGCGTTCGGCCCCGGCATTGATCTCCTGTCCACCGGCAGCGAGCGGCGCAAGCAGGTCGAAAGCCTGATCGCGCAGGGCGTGCGCTTCGATATCTGCCTCAACACGGTCGACACGATCGAACGGGAGACCGGAAAACGGCCTGAGTTCATCCCCGCTGCGACGCCGGTGCAGGTCGGGGTCGGGCAGATCCTGTTCCTGGCGGAGAACGGGTACACGGTGGTGCGGCCGTAGGGGCGCTGGCGCGCCTCATCCACCGCTGTCATTCCCCGCGAAAGCGGGGAATCCAGTACGCCGCGGCTTCTCCGTACCTCTCGGCGCCTCTGGAATACTGGATCGCCCGCTTTCGCGGGCGATGACAGCGAGCATGTGGCGGGCACCTCAGCCCCACCCCCCCGCAATAAGAATCTTCTAAATTTTACTCTCCACACAGTGAATTGCTTCTCTTTCCGACCCACGGCGTAGTAGAATCTTGGGAACCAGTTCCACCCCGGGTCTTGCCATGATCTTTCGCCAGCTCTTCGACAGCGTTTCGGGCACCTACAGCTATGTCCTCGCCAGCCGCCCCGGCGGCGAGGCACTGATCCTCGATCCCGTGCTGGAAAAGGTCGACCGCTACTGCCAACTGTTGCGCGAGCTCGACCTCAAGCTGGTGAAAGCCGTCGACACCCATCTCCATGCCGACCACGTCACCGGGCTCGGCGAGCTCCGCGACCGCACCCATTGCATGACCGTGATGGGCGACCAGACCAAGGCCGACGTGGTGGCGATGCGGGTTGCCGACGGCGACAAGGTGACGATCGAGGGCCTGTCGCTCGACGTGATGTACACGCCCGGCCACACCGACGATTCCTACTCCTATCTGATGGGTGACCGCGTCTTCACCGGCGACACGCTTCTGATCCGCGGCACCGGCCGCACCGATTTCCAGAACGGCTCGTCGCGCGCGCAATACGAGTCGATCTTCAACCGCCTGCTCAAGCTGCCGGACGAGACGATGGTGTTCCCGGCGCATGACTACAAGGGCGACACCGTCTCCACCATCGGCGAGGAGAAGCGCTACAATCCGCGGCTCCAGGTGCGTTCGGTCGACGAATATATCGAGCTGATGGCGAACCTGAAGCTGCCCAATCCGAAGATGATGGACGTCGCGGTGCCCGCCAACATGCATGTCGGCCTGCATCAGGAGGAGCTGGAGAAAGAGGGCCGCGCAGTCAGCGCCGTCGAGGCGATCCGCATCCTCGGCCGTCCCGACATCCTGCTGGTCGATCTGCGCGAGACCAATGAGCGGATAAAGCACGGCATGCTCGAAGGCGCGCTGCATACGCCCTATCCGTCCGTTGAAGACAGCCTGAAGCCCGGCGGCATGCTGCGCGAGGTCGCGGCCGCCACCGGCCGCCGCGTCGTGTTCTTCTGCGCGTTCGGCGAACGCTCGGCGATGGCTGTCGCCGCCGCCAAGGAAGCCGGCCTTTCCAACACCGCCCACATCGCCGGCGGCATCGATGCCTGGAAGAAGGCCGGCGGGCCTGTGGTGCACTGACGCCCCCCTTCTTGCGGTAAGTCAGGAACCGCACATATTTTGGGGGTAGAAGCGGATGACGCATCACCATCCGGGATCACCCATGGCCAAGATTGGCAAGCCGGGCAAGCCGCCCAAAGTCGCCGATAACAAGCAAGCGGACGACAAGGCGAAGAAGCCCCTGCCTCCGCTCGACGACGACGACGATTGCGACGACGGCGATATCGCGACGCCGAAACGCGACCGCTACGGTTCGGATGACGAGCCGTTGTGAGTGTGTGAGCTTGCCGCACGAACGGTGCGTTCCCTCCCCCCTTGCGGGGGAGGGAGCGCAGCGTGGCCCACTGTACCGTCGAGCAAGCATCGCGATCATAACGCCCCCACCCGCGCTACCTGCCATGCGCCCGCGTTCATGGACAAATAACGGCTCTCCCCGATAGTTTGCGCGTCCCCCTTTAGGACGTGAAACGGAACTGCAATGGTCGACGTTCTCGCCGCACCGCAACAAGGCAAGGCGGACAGCGCGCTGCGCACGCTGACCGGGATTTCGATCGCGCATTGGGTCAGCCATTTCCATCTGCTGGTCCTGCCGATGCTGTTTCCGTTCCTGAAGAGCCAGCTCGGCGTCGGCTATATCGAGCTCGGCTTCGCGCTCACCGTCTCAGCGGTCGTATCCGGCCTGACGCAGGCGCCGACCGGCTATCTCGTCGACCATTTTGGCGCGCGCAAGATCCTGCTGGCCGGGCTCACGCTCGGCGGCTTCGCGCTCATCCTGCTCGGCCTGCATCTCAGCTATGCCTCGCTGATTGCCTGCGCGGTGCTGCTGGGTCTTGCCAACAGCGTCTACCACCCCGCCGACTACGCCATCCTGGCCGAGCACATGGATGAGGCGCGGATGGGCCGCGCCTTCTCGGTCCACACCTTTGCCGGCTATCTCGGCGGCGCGGTGGCGCCGGCGATCGTCGCGGCGCTCGTCACCGTCTCCGGCGGCACCGGCGCGCTGATCGCGTCGGGCGCGATCGCCGTGCTGGTGGCCCTGTTGCTGGTCGTCATGAACATTCCCGATGCCGGCGCGCACAAGACCAAGCCGGGCAACGAAAACGCGCCGAAGCAGGCCGTGATCACGCCGGCGCTGATCACGCTCACCGCGCTGTTCATGCTGCTCAGCCTGTCGGTCGCCGGCATCAACAATTTCGGCGTGGTGGCGCTGATGAGCGGCTACGGCGCGTCCTACTCCGCCGCCAACGTCGCGCTCACCGCGTTCCTCGCCGCCAGCGCCGCAGGCGTGCTCGCCGGCGGCTTCCTCGCCGACCACACCGCGCGCCACGGCTATGTCGCCGCGGCCTGCTTTGCCGCGAACGCAGCGATCGTGCTGCTGATCGCGCTGGTCACGCTGCCCGGCTGGATGCTGACGGCCGCGATGATGATGGCGGGCTTTCTCTCCGGCGTGATCGCGCCGTCGCGGGACATGCTGGTGCGCAATGCCGCGCCTCCGGGTGCGGCGGGCCGCGCCTTCGGTATCGTCTCCACCGGCTTCAATCTCGGCGGCATCGTCAGCCCGCTGCTGTTCGGCTGGATCATGGACCAGAGCGCGCCACACTGGGTGTTCGGAGCGTCCGTGATCTTCATGGTGGCAACCGTGGTGCTGTCACCGTTCACTGAGCGGAAGGCTGCCAAGGCTGCCACGCAACCCTGAGCGCACTTCCCCGCGGTTGACACTTCGCTTGCGCGCCCGAAAATGCGCTCAAGCAAAACAACCCAAGCAAATAGCCAACGGGAAGAAACACCATGAGCACCCCTGATCTCGTGATCCGCGGCGGCACCGTCGCGGATGGAAGCGGCGGCGAATTGTTCGAGGCCGATGTCGCCATCAGCGCCGGCAAGATCACCGAGGTCGGCAAGGTCGCAGGCAAAGGCAACGAAGAGATCGACGCGCGCGGCAAGCTCGTCACGCCGGGCTTCGTCGACGTCCACACCCATTATGACGGCCAGGTCACCTGGAGCCAGGACATCACGCCGTCGTCGCAGAACGGCGTCACCACCGCGATCATGGGCAATTGCGGCGTCGGCTTCGCGCCGTGCAAGCCTGCCGACCACACCCGCCTGATCCAGCTCATGGAGGGCGTCGAGGATATTCCCGAGCCGGTGCTGAGCGCCGGCATTCCCTGGGCGTGGGAGAGCTTTCCGGACTACATGAACTGGCTGTCGAAGCGCGATTTCGACATCGATGTCGGCGCGCAGCTGCCGCATGCGGCGCTGCGCGTCTATGTCATGGGCGAGCGCGGCGCGCGCCGCGATCCCTCGACGGCGGAGGACAACGCCGCGATGGCGAGACTCGCGGGCGAAGCGGTGCGCTCCGGCGCGCTCGGTTTCTCGACCTCGCGCACGCTCAACCACCGCACTTCGACCGGCGATTTCACGCCGACGCTGAAAGCCGGCGAGGACGAGCTCACCGCCATTGCCGGCGCGATGCATCGCGAGGGCCGCAGCGTGCTGCAATTCGTGCTGGATCTCTCCACCCTCCACGAAGATTTGCCGATGATGCTGCGGGTGGCGGATGCCACAAAGTGCCCGATCTCGTTCTCGATCACGCAGAACGACAAGGCGCCAAACCGCTGGCGCCAGACGCTGGACGAGATCAATGCGGCGGCGAAGCGCGGCCTTTCCATCACCGCGCAGATCGCGGCGCGTCCGGTCGGCCTGCTGCTTGGGCTCGAGCTGTCGCGCAATCCGTTCCAGACCCATCCGAGCTACAAGGCCATCGCGCATCTGCCGCTGAAGGAGCGGCTGGCGCGGCTGCATCAGAGCGACGTGCGCAAGGCCATTTTGAGCGAGACGGCGACCGCGACCGACGATCCGCTGTTCTTCCGGCCCAACTACGACAAGATGTTCCTGCTCGGCGATCCCCCCGATTACGAGCAGCCGCCGGAGAACGCGCTGGGGCCGCAGGCGCGCAAGCAGGGCCGCCAGCCGGAAGAGCTCGCCTACGATGCGATGCTGTCGGATGAGGGCAAGGGCATGCTCTACGTGCCGTTCCTCAATTATGCCGACGGCAATCTCGACGCGACGCGCGAGATGCTGATCGATCCGCAATCGGTGCCGGGCCTCTCCGACGGCGGCGCGCATTGCGGCATCATCTGCGACGCCAGCTTCCCGACCTATCTGCTGACGCACTGGACGCGCGACCGCACGCGCGGCGAGAAGCTTACGATTCCCTTCGTGGTCGCCGCGCAGTCGCGCAAGACCGCGCTCTCGGTCGGCCTCACCGATCGCGGGCTTGTCGCTCCCGGCTACAAGGCCGATGTCAACGTGATCGACTACGACCGGCTGCATCTGCATCCGCCGAAGGTGCATTACGATCTGCCGGTCGGTGGGCGGCGGCTGTTGCAGGATGTCGACGGCTATGACGCGACGATCGTGTCGGGCGTGGTAACGCGGCGGCACGGTGAGGCCACGGGACGCCGGCCGGGCAAGTTGGTCCGGGGTGCGCAGGGGGTGAATTAGGCGAGGCTGCCGCTTACTCCCCTGGAGGGGGAGGGTCGCTACGCATGTAGCGAAGCGGAATGCGTAGCGGGGTGGGGTGACGGTCTCTCCACATCCAACAGTGCCCGAGCGGAGGGATCACCCCACCCCGCTCGCGCTTCGCGCGATCGACCCTCCCCCTCCAGGGGAGGGTCAGAAGACCGCCCCTTACGTCGGCGACACCGCGCCCTTCAGTGCCGCGGCCTGCGGAGCCGCACCGCGGCTCAGCCTGGCCTTTTCCGTGTTCGGCCACAGCAGCAGCAGACCGATGACACCGGAGCCGACCATCACCACCGCGTTGATGGTGAAGCCGGTCAGATAGCCGTCGACCATGTTGCCGGCGCGCTGGATCACGGCACCCATCACGCTCGGCGCGATGATGCCCGACAGCGTGTACAGCGCGCCGTAGATCGCGATGACCGCGCCGCGCTGCGAGGCCGGGGTGAACTCGCCGAGCATCGGCGGGCAGACGACATAGATCGCGCCGCACAGGCCGGAGCCGACGACGAGCAGCGCGATCTGCAGGCCCGCGCCCTGCACATGCGCCATCATCGCCAGGATCAGGCCGCCGATGATCAGCGGCACCGAGCCGAGCACGCCGCGCGAGATGCGCGTCGTGTAGCCGCGCGCCATCATCACCTGCGAGACCCACCCCGTGAGGATGACGACGGTCGCGCCGAACACCCAGGGCAGGATCGAGACGTAGCCGGCCTGGCTCTGCGAGAAGCCCAGGCCCTTGACGATGAACGGCGTGAACCAGGTGAGGCCGAGCGACAGCGCCCAATAGGCCCCGAAGGTCGCGACCACGCAGCCGAGGAAGGTGCGCGAGGTCAGCAGCTGCACATAAGGGATTTTCGGCTCCGTGACGGCGAGAACCTGCGTATCCTCGAGCGGTCCTTCCTTGCCGAACGTCAGCCAGGCGCAGACCCAGAGCAGTCCGACGACGCCAAGCGCGCCGAAGGCGTAGTGCCAGGAATGATTGACGATGACCCAGTTCAACGCCGGCACGGCCAGGATGACGCCGAAGGCCGAGCCTTGCGACAGGATCGCGGTCGGCAGCGTGCGCTTCTCGTCGGGGAACCATTTGTAGATGGCATGGGCTGCGACCGAGAAGGCAGGTCCCTCGCCCGCGCCGAGCACGATGCGGCAGATCAGAAGCGTGGTGAACGAGACGGTGCCGACCATCGGGAACTGCGCCAGCGCCCAGATCACCGCCAGCGTCAGCAGCACCCAGCGCGTCGGCACCTTGTTGACGATGAAGCCGACCACGATGGCCGAGATCGAGAACAGGAAGAAGAACGAGGAGCCGAGCAGGCCGAATTGTTCGGCATCGAGCTTCAAATCGGTCATGATCGGCACGCCGGCGAGACCGACGACGATCTTGTCCGCGAAGTTCACCACCATGAAGAGAAAGAGGAGAAAAGTGACGGTCCAGGCGCCCTTCGGCGTTGCCTTGGCTTCCCCTGCCGTCCTGCCCGCAACGTCGGGCGTTCCCTGAGCGCTCATCATTCTCCCCGTATGTCTTTTTGTCGGCACGTTTTTGATTTGGCCGTCTTGGGAGCTAACAACGGCTTCAAGGCCAACGCAACCCCGGCATTTCCACGGCAAGTGTGCTACGCAGCATTGAGTTAATTCCGTCCGGCGCATTGACCTTGCTGAGCATCCGAAACCTCTCAAAGACCTTCTCCTCGGCCGGCGAGCCGGTCCATGTGCTGCGCGGTGTCGATCTCGACCTCCAGGCCGGCGAGCGCGTCGCGCTGACCGGCGAGTCCGGCAGCGGCAAGAGCACGCTGTTGCACCTGATCGCGGGTCTCGACGCGGCCGACAGCGGCACAATTCGCCTGGAGGACACCGAGGTCACCAAGCTCTCGGACGCGGGCAGGGCCGAGCTGCGGCGCGACCGCATCGGCCTGGTTTTTCAGCAGTTCAATCTGATCCCGAGCCTCTCGGTCGCCGACAATCTGGCCTTCCAGGCGCGGATCGCCGGCCGTCACGATGCGGCATGGTCAAAGGAGCTGATCGAGCGGCTCGGGCTCGGCAATCTGCTCAAGCGTTATCCAGAGCAATTATCAGGCGGCCAGCAGCAGCGGGTCGCGATCGGCCGGGCGCTGGCGACAAAGCCGTCGCTGCTGCTCGCGGACGAGCCGACCGGCAATCTGGACGAGGATACCGCCGACGACGTGCTGGCGCTGACGCGCGATCTCGTCACGCGCACCGGCTGCGGCTTCCTGATGGTGACGCACAGCCTGCATCTCGCCGGCACGCTCGACCGCCACGTCACCTTGCATGCGGGGCGGATCGCATGAGGCGCGCGCTGTGGGTCCTCGCGGTGCTGCTGAGCCACTGGCGACGGCACAAGATGCAGTTCGCGACGCTCCTGATCGGGCTGATCGCGGCGACCGCACTGTGGAGCGGCGTACAGGCGATCAACCAGCAGGCCCGCAATGCCTATGATCGCGCGGCGGCGACGTTCGGCGGCGTGCGCACGGCGATGCTGGTGGCGCCTGATGCCGCGACCTTTTCGCAGGAGCTGTTCATAAAACTTCGCCGCGCGGGCTGGCCGGTCTCGCCGGTGCTGGAAGGCCGCGTCCAGGTCAATGGGCGTTCGGTGCGGCTGCTCGGCATCGAGCCGGTGACGATGCCGGCCGACGTCGGCAACGCGCCGCGCCTCGGCGCCTCGGATTTGAGCAGTTTTGTTGCGTCGCCCGGCCAGACATTGGTGGCGCGGGAGACGCTGAGCGATCTGCAGGAACAGGAAGGCGCGGCACCGCCGATCAGCAGCGGCGCAAAACTGCCGCCGCTGCGCGTGCTGCCGCAGCTCGTGTCCGGCGTACTCGTCGTCGACATCGGCGTCGCGCAGCGGCTGCTGAACAAGCCGGACCAGGTGTCGCGGCTTTTGGTCGGCAAGCCCAGGGGCAAGCCAGCGCCGCTGGCGAGCGTCGTTGGCGAGCAGTTGCAGCGGGTCGAGCCGAATGCGGAGACGGAGCTGGAGCGCCTCACCGACAGCTTCCATCTCAACCTGACCGCCTTCGGCCTGCTGTCCTTCTTCGTCGGTCTCTTCATCGTCAACTCCGCCGTCGGCCTCGCCTTCGAGCAGCGGCTGCCGATGCTGCGCACGTTGCGGGCCTGCGGCGCCTCGGCGCGTCTGGTCAACACCGTGCTGGTGGTCGAGCTGGTGGCACTGGCGCTGGTCGCAGGGCTGATCGGGCTCGCCTGCGGCTATTTCATCGCGGCTGCGCTGCTGCCCGACGTCGCGGCGTCGCTGCGCGGGCTGTATGGCGCGCAGATCCCGGGCCAGCTCACACTGCGCTCCGAATGGTGGCTTGCCGGTATCGGCATCAGCATTGCGGGTGCACTCGTGGCCGCCGCGACCAGCCTGATCAAGGCGATCAGGATGCCGGTGCTGGCGACTGCCCAGCCGTACGCCTGGCAGCAGCGGCAGCGCCGCTGGCTGGTCCTGCAGAGCGGCGCGGCCTGCGCCGTGTTTGCGGTCGCGCTGTTGTTGCTTCACTACGGACAGTCGCTGATTGCGGGATTCGGCGTGCTCGGGGCGCTGATGCTGGGCGCGGCGCTGATCCTGCCGGCATTCCTCGAGATCATCCTGCTCGTTGGCCAGCGCTGGGCGAAGGGGCCGCTGGCGCTGTGGTTCTGGGCGGACAGCCGGCAACAGCTCTCCGGCTTGTCGCTGGCCCTGATGGCGCTACTGCTCGCGTTGGCCGTCAATGTCGGCGTGTCCACCATGGTGGAGACCTTCAGCCGTACCTTCGTCGGCTGGCTCAACGGGCGGCTTGCCGCCGACGTCTACATCAGCGCCTCCGACAATGCGCAAGGCGTAGCGATCCGGGGCTGGCTGAAGGAGCGCAGCGACGTGCAGGCGATCCTGTCGGGCGGACGCGCCGATACGCAGGTGCAGGGCCAGCCGGTGGAGCTGCTCGGCCTGCCCGATCACGCGCTCTATCGCGAACGCTGGCCGCTGCTGGAGACCGCGCCGCGCGCCTGGACCCAGCTCGTGCCGGGCAATGCCGCCTTCATCAGCGAGCAGTTGAGCCGCCGCCTCAACGTCCGCGTCGGCGATGTCATCGAGGTGCCGGCACCGGGTGGCACCTGGGAGCTCGACATCGCCGGCATCTATGCCGATTACGGCAACCCCAAGGGGCAGCTCGCGGTGAATGTCGCGGCGTTGATCCGGCACTTCCCGCAGACGCCGCAGACGCGGATCGGCCTGATCGTCGCGAAGGAAAATATCCCCGGCCTGATCGCAGCTTTGCAGAAGCAGTTCGCGCTCGACGACCGCAGCGTCGCCGACCAGGCGACCGTGAAGGCGGAATCGATCCGGATCTTCAACCGCACCTTTGCGGTGACGTCGGCGCTGAATGCCTTCACGCTCGGCGTGGCCGGGATCGCGCTTTTGACCAGCCTGCTGACGCTGGCAAACTCGCGCCTGCCGCAGCTCGCGCCGCTGTGGGCGATCGGCATCACGCGGCCGCGCCTTGCCGCGATCGAATTGACCAAGACATTGTCGGTTGCGCTGTTCACCTCGCTGCTGGCCGTGCCGCTCGGATTGCTGGTGGCGTGGTGCCTGATCGTGATCGTCAATGTGAAGGCGTTCGGCTGGCGGCTGCCGTTCCACGTGTTTCCGCTGCAGCTGGTCGAGCTGGTCGCGGTCGCGCTGGTCGCTTCGCTGCTTGCCGCCCTGCTGCCGATGATACGACTGGCGCGGATGCAGCCGGCGAGCCTCGTCAAGGTGTTTGCCAATGAGCGCTGACAGGATTTCGCGGCGCGCCTTCGCCGGCGGTATCGCCGCCCTCGCGGCTGCACGCCGCGCCGGCGCGCAAGGCTATGCCGGGCTCGGCGAGACCGCCGACGGCTTTGCGAAGGTGACACCGGGAAAGACGTTCAGCTTCCCGGCCGATCACGGCCCGCATCCGGAGTTCCGCATCGAATGGTGGTATCTCACGGCGAACCTCGTCGATAGCAGCGGTGCGGCCTGCGGCCTGCAATGGACGCTGTTCCGCCAGGCGGCGCAGCCGGGCCCGCAAGGAGAGGGCTGGGCCAATCAGCAGATCTGGATGGCGCATGCGGCAGTGACGCGCGCCGACACCCACCGCTTCAACGAGGTGTTTTCCCGCGGCGGCATCGGGCAGGCCGGCGTCACGGCAAAGCCATTTGCGGCGTGGATCGATGATTGGGAGATGAAGGGTTTTGAGCGCACCGACGATCGCGCCCTGGCACCGCTGGCGCTGAAAGCATCGGGCCCCGACTTCAGCTACGCGCTGACGTTAGAGGCCGATCGACCGGTGGTGTTGCAAGGTGATCACGGTTACAGCCGCAAGTCCGAGCGCGGGCAGGCGTCCTACTATTACAGCCAGCCGTTCTACCGCGCGCGCGGCAGCCTCATGATCGACGACAAATCCGTCGATGTCTCGGGCCAGGCCTGGATGGACCGCGAGTGGAGCAGCCAGCCGCTCGATGCCGACCAGACCGGCTGGGACTGGCTGTCGCTGCATCTCGCATCCGGCGACAAGCTGATGCTGTACCGGCTGCGCCAGAAGGACGGCCAGGACTATCCATTCGGCAATTGGATCAGCGCCGCGGGCGACACGCAGATGATCGCGGGTGGCGATATCCAGATGAGTCCGAAAGCGACCGCCGAGATCGCGGGTCGCAAGCTTCCGGTGGAATGGCAGATCGCGATCCCCTCACGATCGCTCTCGATTGCCTGCAAGCCGCTTAATCCAAAAGCCTGGATGGGGACAGGCTTCTCCTATTGGGAAGGGCCAATCAGCTTTGCCGGCACGCATGACGGCGTTGGCTATCTCGAGCTGACCGGCTATTGAAGCGCGACCTCCTCAGAAGGATCCGCGATGTATCATCTCACCGCCCTCGTCACACTGCTGGCGATCGCATTTTATATGTTCACCTGCATCAACGTCTCGCGCTCGCGCACCAAGACCGGTGTCAAGGTGCCGGCGATGTCGGGCCACCCTGATTTCGAGCGCGCCTTCCGCATCCAGGCGAACACGCTGGAATGGATGCCGGTCTTCCTGCCGGCGCTCTGGCTGTTCGCGATCTATGTCGGCGACGCCATTGCAGCCGGGATCGGCGCGGTCTGGATCATCGGCCGCATCGTCTACTTCATCGGCTATTCGAAGGCGGCGGCAAAGCGCGGCCCGGGCTTTGCGATCCAGGGCATCGCAGCGATTGCGCTGTGGGCGGGGGCATTGGGGGCGGTGGTGTTGCGGATGGTGTGAGGGGGCGGCATCACGTGCGCCCGTGTCCCGGGCGCGGTGCAGCGTGTAACGCTGCGCCGCTGAACCGGGACCCAGTCTGGCCGCGACCCGTGGAGAAGTGTGGGTCCCGGCCCTGCGCAGCAGCGTTTCACGCTGCAGCGCGTCCGGGACACGAGAGCCTCACTTCGTCAGCGGGCAGCCGCTGTCCTTGGCGGCGAAGAACGCCTTGTCGCCGGGGACGGTTGCGAGCAGCTTGTAATAGTCCCACGGCTTCTTCGATTCCGACGGCTTCTTGACCTCGAACAGATACATGTCGTGGACCATGCGGCCGTTCTCGAGCACCTTGCCGCCCTGCGCAAAGTCGTCGTCGACCGGCAGCTCCTTCAGCTTCTTGGCGACCGCGTCAGGGTCCTTGGTGCCGGCGGCCTTGACCGCCTTGAGATAGCTCAGCGTCGCCGAATAGGTGCCGGCCTGGATCATGTTCGGCATCCGGCTGGTGCGCTTGAAGAAGCGTTCGCCGAAATGGCGGGTGCGGTCGTTGAGGTCCCAGTAATAGCCCTCGGTCAGCACCAGGCCTTGCGCGGCCTGCAAGCCGAGACCATTCACCTCGGCGAGCGTCATCAGGAGGCCGGCAAGCTTCTGGCCGCCGGAGACGATGCCGAACTCGGCCGCCTGCTTGATCGAGTTGGTGGTGTCGAGGCCGGCATTGGCGAGGCCGACGATCTTCGCCTTCGAGCTCTGCGCCTGGAGCAGGAAGGAGGAGAAGTCCGACGAATTGAGCGGCACGCGGACAGAGCCGGCCACCTTGCCGCCATTGGCGGTGACGATCTCGCTGGTGTCCTTCTCCAGCGCATAGCCGAAGGCGTAGTCGGCCGTGAGGAAGAACCAGGTGTCGCCGCCCGCTTTCGTCAGCGCGCCGCCGGTGCCGACGCCGAGCGCACGGGTGTCATAGGCCCAGTGGAAGCCGTAGGGCTGGCAGGCATCGCCGGTGAGGCGCGAGGTCGCGGCGCCGACGACGATGTCGATCTTCTTCTTTTCCTTGGAGAGCTCATGGATCGCGAGCGCGACCGAGGAGGTTGTCAGCTCCGTGATCATGTCGACGTTCTCGACGTCGTACCAGCGCCGCGCGATCGAGGTGGCGAGATCCGGCTTGTTCTGGTGATCGGCGGTGACCATCTCGATCTTCTGGCCAAGCACTTCGCCGCCGAAATCCTCGATCGCCATCTTGGCGGCTTCGACCGAGTATTTGCCGCCGTAGTCGGCATAGACGCCGGACTGATCGTTGAGAATGCCGATCTTGACGCCTTGGGCGGAGGCCGGCGCAGCGAGCAACAGAGCAGACGTTGCGACAGCGGCCAAAAGTGCTGATTTCATATGTTGGCTCCCAGCAGTTTTCTGTTTTGAAATCGCGCGGATACTAGTGAAGAACCCCGCGCCTGCCCATCCATTTCATGTTGGTCGTTAGTATGGAGGATGGTGCGACAAATCGAGCTGTCGTCCCGGGGCGCGCGTAGCGCGAGCCCGGGACCCATAACCACAGGGAGAGATTTGGCGAAGACTCGTGGTTACGAGCTTCGCCCCATCTTTCTTCCTGGGGGTATGGGTCCCCGCCGACGCGGGGACGACAGCGGGGGGTGTGGATACGCTGGCGGCCGCCACCGACAATTAGGGGGCCACCACCTCCGGCTTCTTCCCCTCGTTCCGCCCCTCCGCCAGGTTCCGCACCACCACATAGAAGATCGGGGTGAACAGCAGGCCGAACAGGGTGACGCCGATCATGCCGAAGAACACGGCGACGCCGACCGCTTGCCGCATCTCCGAGCCGGAGCCGGACGAGATCACCAGCGGCAAGACGCCCAGGATGAAGGCGAAGGACGTCATCAGGATCGGCCGCAGGCGCAAGCGGCAGGCGTCGATCACGGCCTCCAGCCGCGGCTTGCCTTCTTTCTCGATGTCGCGTGCGAACTCGACGATCAGGATCGCGTTCTTTGCAGCTAACCCCACCAGAACGACGAATCCGATCTGGGTGAGGATGTTGACGTCCTGCCCCATGATGCGCACGCCGATCGTGGCCGCCAACAGGCACATCGGCACGATCAGGATCACCGCGAATGGAAGCGTCCAGCTGCCATATTGCGCGGCGAGCACGAGATAGACGAACAGCACGCAGATCGGGAACACGAGCAGGCCCGCATTGCCGCCGGTGACCTGCTGGTAGGAGAGGTCAGTCCATTCGAAGGTGAAGCCGCTCGGCAAGATATCGTCCGCGAGCTTCTTGATGGTGTTGAGCGCCGTGGTCGAACTGACGCCCGGCGCTGGCTCGCCCTGGAGCTCTGATGCCGCATAGAGATTGTAGCGCGCGACACGGTCGGGACCGGAGACGTCCTTGAACTCGACCACGCTGCCGAGCATCACCATGTCGCCGGAGGCGTTGCGCGTACGCAGGCGCGAGAGATCGCTTGGTTCTTTCCGGAACGGGAAGTCCGCCTGCGCCGTGACGTGATAGGTGCGGCCGAACAGGTTGAAGTCGTTGACATAGGTCGATCCGAAATAGGTCTGGATCGTATCGTTGATGTTGGCGATCGGCACCCCGAGCTTCTGCGCCTTGGTCCGGTCGATGTCGACGAAGAGCTGCGGGGTGTTGGCCGAGAACGGCGAGAACACTGTGGGGCCGAGCAGCAAGGGCGATTTGCGCGCCGCGGCGACAAGCTCGTCGGTGGCCGCGGCGAGCAGCTCCGGCCCGCGGCCTTGGCGGTCCTGAATGCGGATGGTGAAGCCGCCGCCGGTGCCGATGCCGGGCACGGCCGGCGGCGGAATGACGATGATGAACGCGCCCTGGAGCACGGCGAGCCGCTTGCGCAGCTCGGCCGTGATGGCGTTCGCCGTCAGCCCCTTCTTCAGCCGCGCTTCGGGCTCGTCGAACACCGGAAACAGCGCCGCTGCGTTGCCCTGCTGCGTGCGCGTGGCCCCCGAGAATCCGGCGAAAGCGGCGACGCGGACGATGCCGGGCGTGTCCAGCGAGATCCGCTCGATCTCACGCACAATTTCCGTGGTGCGCGCCAGCGACGCGGCGCCGGGCAATTGGACGGAGATGATGACATAGCCGCGATCCTGCGCGGGAATGAAGCCCTGCGGTGTGGTCGCGATCAGCCAGCCGGCGCTGCCGATCAACACAACGTAGATCAGGATCATCACCACGGCGTGCCGGATCACGAAATTGGCGAGGCCGGCGTAGCCGTGCGAGAGCCGGTCAAACACGCGGTTGAACACACCAGTGAAGCCGTTCCAACCACGCGCGATCAGATTCCACGCGGCAGGTGGCCGCTTCTCTGCGTGGGGCGTGAGGATCAGCGAGGCCAGTGCCGGCGACAGCGTCAGCGAGCAGAAGCAGGAGATCGCGGTCGCAACTGCGATCGTGACGGCGAATTGCTGGAAGAACTGGCCGGAAATGCCGCCGATGAATGCGGTCGGCACGAACACCGCGCATAGCACCAGCGCGATCGAGACCAGCGCGCCGCCGACCTCCTCCATGGTCTTGAGCGCGGCATCGCGCCGGCTCAAACCGTGCTCGAGATGCCGTTCGACATTCTCGACCACGACGATGGCGTCGTCGACCACGATGCCGACGGCGAGCACGAGGCCGAACAAAGTGAGGTTGTTGATGGAGAAGCCGAGCGCCGCCATCACTGCAAACGTGCCGACCAGCGAGACCGGAATCGCAATGATGGGAATGATCGCCGGCCGCCAGCCCTGCAAGAACACCAGCACCACGATGACCACCAGCAGCATGGCCTCGTAGATGGTCTTGATCAGCTCGTGGACCGATTGCGCGATGAACTCGGTCGGGTTGTAACCGATATTGTAGTCGAGGCCCTTCGGAAAGCTCTCCTTGAGCTTCGTCATCGTGTCGGAAATACTTTTCGCAGTCGCGAGCGCATTCGATCCCGGCCGCTGCGTCACCAGCATGGCAACCGCCGACTTGCGCAACAGGAAGCTGTTGGTGGAATACGCGAGAGCACCAAGCTCGATGCGCGCGACGTCGCGCAGCCGCACCGTGCGGCCGTCGGAGCCGGCCTTGATCAGGATGTCCTCGAACTGCTTCTGGTCCTTCAAGCGCCCGGTGAAAACGAGGTTTGGCTGGAAGGCGCGGTCGGCGATCGGCGGTTCGGCGATCTGGCCGCCCGCGATCTGGACGTTCTGGGCACGGATCGCGGCCAGCACCTCGGTCGAGGTCAGGCCGAGATTGGCGATACGGTCGGGATCGAGCCAGAGCCGCATCGAATAGTCGCGTGCGCCGAAGATCTGGATATCGCCGACGCCGTCGATCCGCAGCAGCTGGTCACGGACCTGGAGCAGCGCGTAATTCGAGATGTAGAGCTGGTCGAACGTATCGTCCGGCGACAGCATGAACACGACCATCAGGATGTCGGGCGAGTTCTTGCGCGTGACGACGCCGTTGCGCTGCACTTCGTCCGGCAGTTGTGGCTGTGCGATCGCGACGCGGTTCTGCACCAGCACCTGCGCCTTGTCGAGGTCGGTCCCGAGCTTGAAGGTGACGGTGATCGTCAATTGCCCGTTCGAGGTCGCCTGGCTGTAGAGATACAGCATGTCCTCGACGCCGTTGATCTGCTGCTCGATCGGAGCTGCGACGGTGTCGGACACGGTCTGCGCCGAGGCGCCGGGGTATTGCGTGGTGACGACGACGGTCGGCGGCACCACTTGCGGATATTCGGAGACCGGCAGCGTGGTATAGGCGAGCGCGCCGACGATCAGCAGCACGATCGACAGCACCATCGCCAGGATGGGCTGGTTGATGGAGAGACGGCCAAGGTTCATGACTTGTCACCGGGCTTGCCGCCGGCTGGCGCGGGAGACGGAGCGACCTTGGCGCCGACGCGGGCGCGCTGGATGCCGTTGACGATGACGCGGTCCTCCGCCTTCAGCCCCTCGCGGATCACGCGCAGGCCCTCATCGAGCGGACCGAGCACCACGGGGCGCGCCTCGACGGTGTCGTCCGGCTTCACGACGAACACGATCTTGCGGGACTGGTCGGTCGCGACCGCGACGTCGGGAATCAGCAGCGCCTCATAGGGCGCGCTGCCGATCAGCCGGACGCGGCCGAACTGGCCGGGCAGGATCGAGAGATCGGTGTTCTTGATCACGGCGCGGCTGCGCAGCGTGCCGGTTGAGACATCGAGGCGGTTGTCCAGGAAGTTGATGGTGCCCTCATGCGACGGCTTGGTCTCGCCGGCGAGCGTCACCTGCACCGGGTTCGCGGTGTCGCGCGAGCTCGGACGGCGGCCTTCGAACCACAGCTTGCTGTATTTGATGAAGGTCGCCTCATCCATGTCGAAATAGACGTAGATCGGATCGAGCGCGACGATCGAGGTGAGCAATGTCGAGGTGCCGGTATCGCTGCCCTGCACGAGATTGCCGGGGCTGACGAGATGGCGACTGACGCGGCCGGTGAGCGGCGCGGTCACATGGGTGAACTCGATATTGAGCCGGGCAGCCTTCAGCGCGCCTGCGGCCTGCGTCTCCGCGGCATGCGCCGCCTGCAGGGCCTGGCGGCGCTGGTCAACGGCCTGCTCTGAGACCGCGCTGGTCTGGACCAGGTTCAGACCACGGTCGAGCTCGCGCTTGGCAAGCTCCACCTTGGCACGCGCGTCGGACAACTGGCCGTCCGCCTGCTCGGCCACCGCCTCGAACGGGCGCGGGTCAATGACGTAGAGCAGGTCGCCCTGATGCACGATCGCGCCGTCCTGGAACTCGACAGAGTTGACGAAGCCGCCGACACGGGGGCGCACCTGCACCTCCTCGACCGCCTCGAAGCGGCCGGTGAACTCGTCCCAATCGGTGACGGTGCGCTTGACCGGCTGGGCGACGGTCACCGGCGCGGGCGGTGGCGCCGACGCTTGCGTGGCGGGCTGCCCACAACCGGCGAGCGCGAACGCCGCTGCGAGAAGGCCGGCAATTGCATAAGGCATTGCGCAGGGCCGGGTCCGAACGAAATCGTGCTTTTTGACAAACTGCTCGCTTCCGTCCGGTCCAGTCATCCCAGGTCCTCGCATAAGAGCCGCCGAAAAACGCAGGGTACGCCTCTACCCGCGGGCGCCACAAGATGGTTGGCAATGATGAACTCTTCAAGACCGATGCACGCGCAATGCTTCGAAGAATGCCCTGGCCTGATGGCGGGTTGACAGGAAGAGTGATGATGGCAAGCGGCCGCTGATGCGCGTCGGTGCGCAAGCTTGGCGATCAAGGCGCACGCTCACCACCCTCCCCTGGAGGGGTCCGGGACGAGCGTACCTCGCCCGTGGGTCGGCTCACATGGAGCGCAAGCGAAATGTGAGACGGGGTGGGGTGATGGTCTCTCCGCGTTGAGCAGTGCCCGTGTTGAGAGATCACCCCACCCCGCTCGCGCTACGCGCGATCGACCCTCCCCCTCCAGGGGAGGATAAGAAGGCCGCCAGCGTCTTCGCACATGACGGACACCGTCCGCTCGGCTAGATTGCTCGTAGAAAAACAAAGCCGAATTGTCCTGGGAGGACAGGCGTGCACCAGGGACGTGTCGTTTACGGCGCGATCGAGGAGGTCGTGTTCGGCCATCCCGCGGCCGAGGCCGTCGTTGCGCAGATGGACCGGCTGGGAACGCGCCGCGCCTTCCTGATGGTCTCGGGCACGCTGAACCGGCAGACCGACGAAATCACGAAGATCAAAGACGCGCTCGGCGCGCGTTGCGCCGGCCTGTTCGACGCCATGCCGGCGCACACACCGCGCGAGGCGGTGATCGCGGCGACCAATGCGGCGCGCGAAGTGAACGCCGACCTGATCGTCACCGTGGGCGGCGGCTCGATCACCGACGGCGCCAAGGCGGTGCAGCTCTGCCTTGCGAACGGCATCGACGACGTCGACGGCATCGAGCGCATCCGCGTCCACAAGGGCGTCGCGCCCGAGATGACCGCCCCTGACGTGCGGCAGGTCAGCGTGCCTACCACGATCGCCGGCGGCGAGTTCAGCGCGATCGCCGGCGTCACCGACCGCGGCGCGCATGTGAAGCAGATGCTGCGGCATCCGCTCACGGTGCCGCGCGCGACCATCCTCGATCCCGCCATCACCGTGCACACGCCGGAATGGCTGTTTCTCTCGACCGGCATCCGCGCCGTCGACCATTGCGTCGAGGCGATCTGCTCGCGCGAGACGCACCCTTATGCCGATGCGCAGTCGGTGAAGGGCCTTGCCATGCTCGCCGACGCGCTGCCGCGGGTGAAGGCCGACCCTGCCGACCTCGACGCCCGCATGGATGCGCAGATCGGCACCTGGCTGTCGATGGGCGCGCTCGCCGCCGGCGTGCCGATGGGCGCGAGCCACGGCATTGGCTATGTGCTGGGAGCGGCCTTCGACGTGCCGCACGGCTACACCTCCTGCATCATGCTGCCGGCGGTGATGCGCTGGAATGCGCGCGACAACGCCGAGCGCCAGATGATCGTCGCCGCCGCGATGGGTTTTCCCGGCCACAACGCCGGCGACGTGCTCGATGCCTTCATCCGCTCGCTCGGCATGCCGCGCAGCCTCGCCGACGTCCGCGTCTCGCCCGAGCATTTCGACGCCATTGCCGAACAGGCGATGCGCACGAACTGGATCCCGCGCAACCCGCGCAAGATCGACGGCCCCGCCGACATTCGCGAAATCCTGCTTCTCGCCGCATAATTTCAAGCCGGAGGACTGATGTATCCAGGTCAGCATGCCCGTCTACGCCCGCTCCAGCCCGCCTTCATCATGGCTGCGACCGGCGAGGCCGTCGCCTATCGCGAGCTCGATGCGCGCAGCAACCGCCTTGCGCAACTGTTTCGCAAGCACGGCTTGAAGCGGCTCGACCATTATTCGATCTTCATGGAGAACAATTCGCGCTACCTCGAAGCCTGCGGTGCGGGCGAGCGCTCCGGGCTGTACTACACCTGCATCAACTCGTTCCTGACGCCGGGCGAGCTCGCCTATCTCCTCGTCAACAGCCAGTCGAAAATCCTGATCACCTCCGTTGCGAAACTCGACATCGCCCGCGAGGCGATCAAGGCCTGTCCGGACATCAAGCTCTGCATCGTCGCCGACGGCCCCGGCGAGAGCGACCGCATCGTCGGCCTCGCCGAGGTGACCGCCGACCTGCCCGAGGCTCCGATCGCCGATGAATGGCTCGGCACCGCCATGCTCTATTCATCCGGCACGACCGGACGGCCGAAAGGCATCCTGCGCCCGCTGCCGGAGGAACCGCCAAAGCACAATCTGCCGCTGTTCGATTTCCTGACAAAACTTTGGCACTACCGCGAGGGCATGGTCTATCTCTCGCCTGCCCCGCTCTATCACTCCGCGCCGCAAGCCGCGGTGAACCTCACGATCCGCATGGGCGGCACCGTGATCATCAAGGAGACGTTCGATCCCGAACGTTATCTCCAGCTCGTCCAGCAATGGGGTATCACCCACACTCAGCTGGTGCCGACGATGTTCTCGCGCATGCTGAAGCTGCCGGAGGAGGTGCGCGACCGCTACGACCTGTCGTCGCTGGAGATTGCGATCCACGCCGCAGCGCCCTGCCCGGCATTGGTCAAGGACGACATCATCAAATGGTGGGGGCCGATCATCCACGAATATTACGGCGCGACCGAAGGCCTCGGCTTCACCGCCTGCAACAGCGAGGAATGGCTTAGCCACCGCGGCACCGTCGGCAAGGTGCTGCTCGGCGACCTCCACATCCTCGACGAGAACATGAGGGCGTGCCCGATCGGCACGCCGGGCCAGGTCTGGTTCAAGACGGCATCGTCGTTCGAATATTTCAACGACCCCGAGAAGACCAGGGAGGCGCGCTCGGCCGACGGCAGCATGAGCACGGTCGGCGACGTCGGCTATGTCGACGAGGATCGTTTCCTCTATTTGACCGACCGCGCGACCTTCATGATCATCTCCGGCGGGGTGAACATCTATCCGCAGGAATGCGAGAACCTGCTGATCACCCACCCGAAGGTCGCCGATGCCGCGGTGTTCGGCGTGCCCAATCCCGATCTCGGCGAAGAGGTGAAGGCGGTGGTGCAGCCGATGCCCGGCGTCGTGCCGGGCGAGGCGCTCGCCGAAGAACTGATCGCCTTCTGCGGCCAATCGCTGTCGCGGCAGAAGGTGCCGCGCTCGGTCGATTTCGAGAAGGAACTGCCGCGGCTGCCGACGGGCAAGCTGTACAAGCGGCTGCTGCGGGACCGCTATTGGGGGAACAAGACGTCAAGGATCGTGTGAGCCCCACTGTCGTCCCGGGGCGCGACGAAGTCGCGAACCCGGGACCCATAACCACCGGCGGGAGTCGTCGCGCGAGCAGGTAACTCCGAGTCATCATCAAACGACTTCCTGTGGTTATGGATCCCGGATCTGCGCTTCGCTTGTCCGGGACGACGGCGAAGTTTGTTGAGGCAGCTGCGCGCACAGGAACCATCCCTTCGCACCTGCACTCTCACATGAAGAGAGTGTGAACGCCTGCGGCCTTCCGTCATCCGAATTGTCGAGGCGGCGAGCGGCCTTGCCGGTTGCCTCGCTGCACGCGCGTCGCTATCGTCTGACAAACAGGCCGCAAAGGCCCAAAAGACGAATGTCCAGGGAGGATGAGCATGCGGAGCGTGTGGGCGCTCGCCGCAGTGGCGGCGCTATCTGTGCTGACGGCCTCGACCACCACGCTCGCCGGCGGGCCCAAACAGGGCGGAATCCTGCGGATGTACCACCGCGACAGCCCCGGCAACGCCTCGATCCATGAAGGCGCGACCTACTCGCTCAATGTTCCCTTCATGCCCGTGTTCAACAACCTCGTCATCTACAAGCAGGACGAGGCGCAGAACAGGATGGACAACATCATTCCGGAACTCGCCGATAGCTGGGCCTGGGTCAACGACAACAAGACGCTGACCTTCAAGCTGCACCCGGGCGTGAAATGGCATGACGGCAAGCCGTTCACCTCCGCGGACGTCAAATGCACCTTCGACATGTTGATGGGCAAGTCGCAGCAGAAGTTCCGGCAGAATCCGCGCAAGACCTGGTACGAACAGGTCAACGACGTCTCCACCAACGGTGACCTCGAAGTTTCCTTCAACTTGAAGCGGCCGCAGCCGTCGCTGCTGGCCCTGCTCGCCTCGGGCTACACGCCGGTCTATCCCTGCCACGTCTCGCCCGGCGACATGCGCACGCACCCGATCGGCACCGGCCCGTTCAAATTCGTCGAGTTCAAGGCCAATGAATCGATCAAGCTGACCCGCAATCCCGATTATTGGCGCGAGGGGCGGCCCTATCTCGACGGCATCGAGTTCACCATCATCCCGAACCGTTCGACCGCGATCCTCGCCTTCGTCGCGGGCAAGTTCGACATGGCGTTCCCGACCGAAGTGAGCATTCCGCTGTTGAAGGACGTCAAATCGCAGGCGCCGAACGCGGTCTGCGTGGTCGAGCCCAACAATGTCGCCACCAACATCATCGTCAACTCGTCTGCGCCGCCGTTCGACAATATCGACATCCGCCGCGCCATGGCGCTGTCGCTCGACCGCAAGGCGTTCATCTCGATCATGTTCGAGGGCCAGGGCGATGTCGGCGGCACCATGCTGCCGCCACCGAACGGGCTGTGGGGCATGCCTAAGGAGATGCTCGAGAGCATTCCCGGTTACGGCCCCGATGTGAACGCCAACCGCGAGGAAGCCAGGAAGCTGATGCAGAAGGCCGGCTACGGGCCGGACAAGCATCTCGCCGTCAAGGTCTCGACCCGCAACATCCCGGTCTATCGCGATCCCGCGGTGATCCTGATCGACCAGCTCAAAAGCATCTATATCGACGGCGAGCTCGACGTGGTCGAGACCGCGAACTGGTTCCCGAAGATCGCACGCAAGGACTACATGCTCGGGCTCAACCTGACCGGCAACGCCGTCGACGATCCCGACCAGTCGTTCTACGAGAACTATTCCTGCGGCTCCGAGCGCAACTACACCAATTACTGCAACAAGGAGATCGAAAAGCTGTTCGACGTGCAATCGCAGGAGACCGACGTCAACAAGCGCAAGAAGCTGGTGTGGGACATCGACAAGAAGCTGCAGGAGGACGTCGCCCGCCCGATCATCTTCCACGCGCGCACCGGCTCCTGCTGGCAGCCCTATGTCAAGGGCGTAACGGTGATGTCGAACAGCTCCTATAACGGGTATCGCTACGAGGACGTCTGGATGGACAAGTAGCGCAGGCGGACGGTTTCGACAGGAGGCGATGCATGTTTGCCTATCTGGTGCGGCGCCTGTTCCTGATGCTCGTGACCCTGTTCGGGATCTCGGTCGTCATCTTCTTCCTGCTGCGCATCGTGCCCGGCAACATCGTCGACATCCTGTTTGCCGCGGCCGGCTATGTCGATCCCGCCGACAAGGCCAATCTGGAGAAGGAGCTCGGCATCGACCAGCCGCTGGTCGTGCAGTACTGGCACTGGATCAGCGGCTTTCTGCGCGGCGATTTCGGCTACTCCTATGTTTCGGAGAAGCCCGCGCTTCAGGAGATCCTGCCGCGGATCCCGATCACCGCGCGGCTTGCCGGGCTGGCGCTGTTGTTCTCGGCGTCGATCGGCATTCCGCTCGGCGTCATCAGCGCGGTGAAGCAGGGCACACGGCTCGATTACGCGTTGCGCGTCGTCAGCCTCAGCGGATTGTCGCTGCCCTCGTTCTGGCTCGGCCTGCTGATCCTCACGGCGTCTGTGGCGATGTTCAACCAGATGCCGATCTTCAATCCCAATCCGCAGACCTGGCTGGAGGCATTCGCAACCTACGCCGTGCCGGCCGCCGCCGTCGGCTTCCGCAGCGCGGCGCTGACCATGCGCATCACCCGATCCTCGATGCTCGAGGTGCTGCGGCAGGACTATATCCGCACCGCGCGTGCCAAGGGGGCGTCCGATGCGGCCGTGAACTATCATCACGCGCTGAAGAACGCGATCCTGCCCGTCATCACCGTGATCGGCATCGAGGCCGCGTTCCTGATCGGCGGCCTGATCGTGACCGAGACCGTGTTCAACATCCCCGGCGTCGCACGCTTCCTGGTCGAGGCGATCCGCTGGCGCGACTACCCGATCGTGCAGAACCTCGTGATGCTGATTGCGGTCGTGGTGGTGAGCGCGAACTTCATCGTCGACATGCTCTACGCGGTGTTCGATCCGCGCATCCGGTATACGGATTAGGAGATCAGCTTGACCGCGATTGACTATGATCTCGAACTGAGGCGGGCCGGCGCACATGCGACTGGCGGTTGGCGGCGCGTGCTGTATTTGGCGCAGCGGCATGTGCTGGGCGCGGCCGGACTGATCATCATGACGCTGTTCGTGTTCACGGCGATCTTTGCCGACTTCATCGCGCGCTACGATCCCCTGACCATCGACGCCGCCCGTGCGCTGGCGCGGCCGAGCGCGACGCACTGGATGGGCACGGATTCCTTCGGCCGCGACGTGTTCAGCCGCATCATCCACGGCGCGCGGATCTCTCTGGCCGTCGGCATCGGCTCGACGGCACTTGGCGGCACGATCGGCGTCATCGTTGGCCTCACTTCCGGCTATCTCTCGGGCTGGGTCGATCTCGTGTTCCAGCGCGTCTCCGACATCCTTCAAGCGCTTCCACTGCTGGTCCTGGCCTTGATCATGACGGCGGCGCTCGGTCCGTCCCTGCCGAACGTCATCATCGCCATCGCCATTCCGCTGATCCCGACCGTGTCGCGCGTCATTCGCGCCAACACGCTGGCGCTACGCGAACTGCCCTTTGTCGAGGCCGCCAAGTCGATCGGCATGAGCGAGGTGCGGATCGCGCTGCGCCACGTGCTGCCGAACACGCTGGCGCCGCTGATCGTGCTCGCGACCGCGCAGCTCGGCTCGACCATCCTCACCGAGGCTTCCCTATCCTTCCTCGGCCTCGGCATTCCCGAGCCCTATCCGTCCTGGGGCCGCATGCTCTCGGAATCCGCCGCCGAATATGTCCGCACCGCGCCGTGGCTGGTGATCTTCCCCGGCATCGCGATCAGCCTCGCCGTGTTCGGCGCCAATCTGTTCGGCGACGCCCTGCGCGACATCCTCGATCCCCGGCAGCGCGGCTGATGGCAGACAAATCCGATCTCGTGCTCGATGTGAAGAACCTGAAGACGGTGTTCTTCACGAACTCCGGCCTGTTCAAAGCCGTCGACGATGTCTCCTTCACCGTGAGGCGCGGCGAGACGCTGGCGATCGTCGGCGAATCCGGCTGCGGCAAGAGCGTCACCGCGCTGTCCCTGATGCGGCTGGTGCCCGATCCGCCCGGCCGCATCATCGGCGGATCGGTCACGCTCGAAGGCACCGAGCTGCTGGCGCTGGATGAAGCCGAGATGCGCGCCGTCAGGGGCAATCGCATCTCCATGATCTTCCAGGAGCCGATGACCTCACTCAATCCGGTGATGCGGATCGGCGACCAGATCGTCGAGGCGGTGCGGTTGCACCGGGCGATGCCGGCCAGAGAAGCCCGGGACATCGCGGTCGAGATGCTGCGGCTGGTGCGCATCCCCGAGCCGGCGCGGCGGGCGCGGGAATATCCGCATCAGCTTTCCGGCGGCATGCGCCAGCGCGCGATGATCGCGATGGCGCTCGCCTGCAGGCCAGCGCTGCTGATCGCGGACGAGCCGACCACCGCGCTCGACGTCACCATCCAGGCGCAGATCCTGGCGCTGATCCTCGACCTTCAGAAGGAGCTCGGCACCGGCCTCGTGCTGATCACGCATGATCTCGGCGTCGTCGCGCAGACCGCGCAGCGGGTGATCGTGATGTATGCGGGGAAAAAGGTGGAGGAGGCAACGGTGGAAGCGCTGTTCGCGGCGCCAAAGCATCCCTATACGCGCGGGCTGATGGCCTCGATCCCGGCGGTGCCGGCGTCCGGCATGCCGGCGCAGGCTCGGCTGAACGAAATTCCCGGCACCGTGCCGTCGCTGGTGCGGTTGCCGAAAGGCTGCGCCTTCGCGCCGCGCTGCAAGCTCGCGATCAAGCGTTGCGAGGCCGAATATCCGCCGCTCGCGGATTGGGGCGGCGGCCATCTCGCGGCGTGCTGGCGCGCGGCGGAAGTGGCGGAGGTGGCATGACCGAGGCGCTGCTCGAAGTCACCGATCTCAAGAAGCACTATCCGGTGCGCGCCGGCGTGTTACGGCGGCAGGTCGGCACCGTGCATGCGGTCGACGGCGTCTCGTTCTCGGTTCATACCGGCGAGACGCTCGGCCTTGTCGGCGAATCCGGCTGCGGCAAGTCGACGGTGGCGCGCAGTGTGCTGCGGCTGGTCGAGCCGACTTCGGGCCAGATCCGCCTTGACGGAGAGGACATCACCCGTCTCTCCAAGACCGCGCTACGACCGCATCGCCGCTCGATGCAGATCGTGTTCCAGGATCCCTTTGCTTCGCTCAATCCGCGCATGACCGCCGGCGACATCGTCGGCGAGCCGCTCGCCGTTCACGGGCTCGCAAGCGGCAAGGAGCTGGAAGCGCGTACCGCAAAACTGTTCGAGCAGGTGGGCCTGCGGCCTGATCAGATGCGCAACTTCCCGCATCAATTTTCCGGTGGCCAGCGCCAGCGCATCTGCATCGCACGCGCGCTGGCACTCGGGCCACGCCTGATCGTCTGCGACGAACCGGTCTCCGCGCTCGACGTCTCGATCCAGGCGCAGGTGATCAATCTCCTGATCGACCTGCAAAAGCAGCACGGCTTCTCCTATCTCTTCATCGCGCATGACCTCGCCGTGGTCGCCCATATCAGCCATCGCGTCGCCGTGATGTATCTCGGCCGCATCGTCGAGATCGCCGACAAGGACGAGCTATTCCGCAATCCGCGCCATCCCTACACGCAGGCCCTGCTCGCGTCAGTGCCGGTTGCGAACCCGTTTGCCAAGAAGCTCGCGCCGCTGGTGGATGGCGACGTGCCGAGCCCGGTCAATCCGCCATCTGGCTGCGCGTTTCACACCCGCTGCCGGTTTGCGATCGAGCGGTGCAAGACGGAGCGGCCGGCGCTGGTGGATGCCGGCGATGGGCACCAGGTGGCGTGTTTGCTCAACGGGGGGACGGGGCGGGGTCAGTAGGCCTCAACGCCCGGATCACCGGCCAGGCCGCCAGCGCGGCGGCCAGATGCTTGAGCGTGTGGCCCGAGACAATGTGGCCTGTCGCTTCGAAAATGGTCGCATCGCCGAGCTCGAAAAGCTTGGCCAGCACGTAAAAGAAGATCACGCCGCCGAGCGACACGCCAAGTGCGCCGGGCCGGGGCCGAGTCATCGCCAGCCCCAAAGCGAGCGCCATGCCGCCGAACTGCACGACCACCCATGGCGTGAGGTTCGCGTATGCGACCCAGGCCGCGAGCAGGCCTGCGACTGTCACCAACACGACCACCGCCTGACCGGCACGCACGCTGACGCGCTCGCTGGCCGCAATGCCCAAAAAGCCCGCGAACGCCACCGCCATGCCGAGACGATCGGCCACCAGCCGCTGCGGCGCTTCGGGATCCAGATGATAGACGCACGATCCTATGCACGTGAGGATCAGACCCACGAAGAGGCAACCTGCACCCGCGGGCGCATCAGGGTGGGCACGCAGGCGCAGCAAGCCCCAGGCGCCCATCGCCAGGAAGGCAAGATTGCTCAGCACGTCGCCGGCGTTGGGCACGCCCAGCCACATGCGAGTGTCGACGAAATGCGGGATGTGCCAGGTGGATGCGGGCAGCGCCGGCGCGAGGAGCGCCACGAGCGTCAGGACGAAGAGTGCGCCGATCAGATATTTTTCGCGAACTTGCGGCGCGGCGAACGAGAACCGGCGGGACACTGACGGCAGTAGGGCATCGGTCTCTCGGGCGTGGTGATTTGCGCGCAACATGCAGGCCTCCACATGATTTGACATCGCTCAGTATTAGTAGCCTGGAATTGAACAATGTTCAATAAAAATCGTGAGCGAGATCAAGCAGGCAATATCATATTGGAATATTTGGATTTATTGGGACGCTCGAGTGCAGTGTCGTAGGGTGGGCAAAGCGACGCGTGCCCACCGTGCAGGTATACCGACCGGATGGTGGTGGGCACGGCGCTCCGCGCCTTTGCCCACACTACGAGACCGCGTTCGCGGCGCTACCCCGTCGCGATCTCCACGACGATCCTGCCCGTGGTGACCTGCTCACCTTCAGCGACGTCGATCGCGGCGACCACGCCGTCGATGCCGGCCTTGTGGACGTGCTCCATCTTCATTGCTTCCAAGGTCATCACCGGTTGACCGGCGGTGACGCGGTCGCCGGGCTTGACCAGCACGGCGACGACGCGGCCGTTCATGGCGGCGCGGACTTTGCCATCTCCGCCATTGCTCGCAGCCGCCTTCGGTGCGGCGAGGGTGAGATCGGTGACCGCAAGCGGGATGCCGCGATGCTGGAGGTAGAGCCGGTCGCCATCGCGCAGGAATCTTGCGCTGTCCATCACGCCGTCGTGGCGGAAGCGGATGGCGTCGGGATCGAGCTGGTCGATCTCGAACTTGTCCTGACGGCCGTCGGCGGCGACGATGTAGCCGCCATCACGCTCACGCGTGATTTCGAGCTCGTGAGTGTGGCCGGCGATCTCGACTTTCGCCGGCAGCGGGAATGTTGCCGCCAGGCTCCGGCCGGCTTGCCATAACGGCGCGCGCGGATTGGTGACATAGAGCAGCAGGCCCGCCAGCGCCGTGTCGAATGCAGCATTCACCGGCGGCGCCAACAGTTCGTCGCGATGTGCGCCGATGAAGGCCGTCGTCGCCTCGCCCCTGGCAAATCCGGGGTGGCGCAGGCAGGACATCAGGAACGCCTGATTGCTGGTCACGCCAAAAGCAGTGAGTTGCTCCAGGCCGACGATCAGCCGCCCCCTCGCCTCCTCCCGTGTCGCGCCATGGCTGATCACCTTGGCGATCATGGAATCGTAGAACGGCGGGATCTCCGCGCCCGATTGCAGCGCGTGCTCGACGCGGATGCTGTCAGGCACCTGCCAGCGCGCCATGCGACCGGACTGCGGCATGAAATCCTGCGCGGCATCTTCCGAGCACAGCCGCACCTCAATGGCGTGGCCTGAGAACTTGATGTCCTGCTGCTTCACCGGCAATGGCTCGCCGCGCGCGACGCGCAATTGCAGCTCGACCAGATCGAGCCCGGTGATGGCTTCGGTCACGGGATGCTCGACCTGGAGACGCGTGTTCATCTCCATGAAGTAGAACTCATCGCTGGCGTCGAGCAGGAATTCCAGCGTGCCGGCGCCCTCGTAGCGCAGCGCCTTGACCGCGGCGACAGCGACCTCACCCATTTTCGCGCGCAACGCGGGCGTGACCGCCGGCGATGGTGCCTCCTCGATCAGCTTCTGATGTCGCCGCTGCACCGAGCAGTCGCGCTCGCCGAGATGGATGGCGTTGCCGTGGCTATCGCCGAACACCTGGATTTCGATGTGCCGCGGGTTCTGGATCGCTCGCTCGAGGATAACGGTCGGATCGCCAAAGGCGGCGTTTGCCTCCGACCGCGCACTGCGCAGCGCATCGGGGAAGGACGCGGCATCGGTGACGAGCCGCATGCCGCGTCCGCCGCCGCCGGCAACCGCCTTGATCATCACGGGGAAGCCGATCTTCCTGGCTTCCGCGAGCATGACCTCGTCGCTTTGGTCGGCGCCCTGATAGCCGGGCACGCAGGGCACGCCGGCCTTCTTCATGATCTCCTTGGCGCCGGCCTTGTTACCCATCGCCTCGATCGCCTGCGGCGAGGGGCCGATGAAGACGAGGCCCGCCTCCTTGCAGGCCTGCGCAAAGTCCTCGTTCTCGGCGAGAAAGCCGTAGCCGGGATGCACGGCATCCGCGCCGCTCACCTTGGCCGCGGCGATGATCGCGGGAATGTTGAGATAGGATTGCGCCGGCAGGGCTTCGCCGATGCGCACGGCCTGGTCGGCCTGCCGGACATGAAGCGCATCGCGATCGGCATCCGAATAGACCGCAACGACGCCGAGGCCGAGCTGCCGCGCGCTACGCATCACGCGCAGTGCGATCTCGCCGCGATTGGCGACCAAAACCCTGAAGAACGGCCGGTGCTGCACTGATCCGTTCCTCATGGGCGGGCCACCGAGAATTGCATGCGCTGGGGCGTGCGCGCGTCGCCCTCGCGGCAGATCGCGAGCACCTCGGAGAGCACTCCGCGGGTATCGCGCGGGTCGATCACACCGTCGTCGAGCACGCGTGCGCTGGTCGAGAACACGTCCATCTGGCCATCGAACACGCCGATGATCTGCGCCTTCATCGCGTCGAGCTTTTCCTTCTCGACCAGCTTGCCGCGGCGCGCGGCGGCGGCCTCGGTCACGATCGCCATCGTCTCAGCGGCCTGCTCGCCGCCCATCACGGCGGTCTTGGCGTTGGGCCAGGAGAAGCAGAAGCGCGGATGGAAGCCGCGCCCGCACATGCCGTAATTGCCGGCGCCGAACGAGGCGCCGCAATAGATGGTGATCTGCGGCACCGTCGCCGACGTGACAGCCTGGATCATCTTCGAGCCGTGCTTGATCATGCCGGCTTCTTCATAGGCTCGGCCTACCATGTAGCCGGTGGTGTTGTTGAGATAGAGCAGCGGCGTGCGGGTCTGGCAGCAGGCCTGGATGAAGTGCGTCGCCTTGTTGGCGCCGGCGGGATCAAGCGGGCCGTTGTTGGTGATGATGCCGATCGCCTGCCCTTCGATGCGGGCATGGCCGCAGACGGTGGCGGGGCCGTAATTGGGCGCCATCTCGGTGAAGTCGGAATCGTCGACGATGCGCGCGATCACCTGCTTCATGTCGACGGTGCGCTTGTGGTCCATCGGCATGATGCCGAGCAGTTCGTCCTGGTCGTAGCGCGGCGGTTTGAACTGTGAAGCCGCTCGGCCTGGCCGCTCCCATTCCAGCGCCGCCATGATCTCGCGCGCAATGCGCAGCGCATCGCGGTCGTCCTCCGCGAGATAATCGCCGAGGCCGGAGACCTGGGTGTGCATCTCGGCACCGCCAAGCTCTTCCTCGGTCGCGATCTCGCCTGTGGCGGCCTTCAGCAGCGGCGGCCCGGCGAGGAAGGCGCGGGTGCGGCCGCGGACCATGACGATGTAATCGGACAGGCCGGTCTGGTAGGCGCCGCCGGCGGTGGACGAGCCGTGCGTGACGGTGACGACCGGGAGGCCGGCCGCCGAGAGCCGCGCGAGATTGCGAAAGATATTGCCGCCGCGGACAAAATCCTCGACGCGATAGCGTAGCAAATTGGCGCCGGCGCTTTCGACGAGCTGGACGTAAGGCAGCTTGTTCTCCAGCGCGAGCTCCTGCACGCGCAGCGTCTTGTCGAGGCCGTATGGCTGGAGTGCGCCCGCATCGATGCCGGCGTCATTGGCACTGACCATGCAACGGATGCCGGAGACGAAGCCGATGCCGGCGATGACGCCGCCGCCGGGCACGCTCTTGTTCGCATCGGATACGTCGAACATGTAGCCGGCGAGCGTCGACAGCTCGATGAAGGGCGCGCCGGGATCAAGCACCAGCGCGACGCGTTCGCGCGGCAGCAGCTGGCCGCGCTTGTGGAAGCGATCCTTTGCCGCCGCCGATGCGCTACGCGTGCGCTCTTCCAGCGCCCGCATGCGGTCGATGAGACCGAGCATGCCGTCACGATTGGCGTGGTAGGCGGCGCTACCGGGGGAAATGGTGTTTTCGAGAATGGACATAATTCTATCCTGCTCGTCATTGCGAGGAGCGAAGCGACGAAGCAATCCAGATTGCTTCAACGGAAAGATACTGGATTGCTTCGCTTCGCTCGCAATGACGGGTGAGGCGATACCTTACCTGTTCGTCCCAAAGATCTTCCGCGCCTCGGCGGGGCTTGCGATCTCGCGGCCCGCACGGCGGGCACAGGCGGCGATCGCTTCGATCAGTTGACCATTCGACGTCACCTTCTTGCCGTCGGCGAGATAGAAGGCGTCCTCCAGGCCGGTGCGGAGATGGCCGCCGAGTTCGGCGCAGCGCTGGTGCAGTGGCCAGATCTCTTCGCGGCCGATCGCCGTGACCTGAAAATGCGCCTCGGGGCGCTTCAGCTTGATCAGAATCGGCAGCAGATCAGGATCGGACGGCATGCCGGAAGCAACGCCCATCACGAAATTATATTCGAGCGGACCTTTGTACATGCCGACCTGGTGGTACATGCCGACGCAGCGGACGATGCCGACGTCGAAACATTCGAACTCGGGGATGGTCCCGACCGCGTTCATGACGTCGAGATAGTCCTTCACCTTCTCGACCGCGTTGTCGAACATCATCGGCGGCCAGGCCCAGGTGTTGTCGGCTTTCACCTTCAGATAGTTCAGCGAGCCGGCGTTGCAGGCCGCGATCTCCGGCCTGGTCTCGCGGATGCAATCGAGCGCGCCGCTGTAGTTCGGCCCCGAGACGCCCGAGGTGTGATTGATGATGACGCCGGGGCAGGCCTCGCGGATGGCCTGCTGAATCTCCTTGCTGACGCTCACGTCCCAGGACGGCAGATGTCCCTTGTCCGGCGCCTGCTGGCGCAGATGGATGTGCATGATGCTGGCGCCGGCATCGAACGCAGCCTTGGCTTCGCGCGCCATCTGCTCGGGCGTCACAGGCACGTTGTGCTGCTTCGGGTCGGTGAGCACGCCGTTCAGCGCGCAGGTGATGACGGCCTTGTCGCTCATGCCAAAAATGTCTCGCACGTTGAGAATTCAACGCTTGTGATCATGTGACGCGCGGGCATGCGGCTTCTTGCGCGGAGAAGCTGAAGAAAGGGCAAGAGATCGTAGGGTGGGCAAAGCGCAGCGTGCCCACCAACTTTGCCAATTGCTGAGAGGTGGTGGGCACGGCGCAAGAGCGCCTTTGCCCACCCTACGGAAGCGACGCTAGCTCGCCTCCGCGAGCCGCACCGTCTCGGTGCTGCGGTAGATCGCGAGGTCGCGCGAGCCGACGAAGATCGCGCGCGGCTTCAATCCATAGAAGCGGCGGATCGAATGGCTGAAATGGGTCGAGTCGGGATAGCCGATGTCCTGCGCGAGGTGGGCGAGATTGAGGTCCTGGTTGGCGAAGTGCAGCAAATGCCGCGCGCGCTTCCAGGCGCGGAAGGAGCGGAACGAGATGCCGGTCTCCTCCTTGAACAGATGGAGGAAGCGCGAGGCCGAGAGCCCCGCTTCCGCCGCGCAAGTATCCGCCGTCACCGGCTCGCCGGAGAAGCGGCCGATGCGGGCGACGGCGCGCATCACGCGCGGATCGAGCACGCGACGCGGCAACGCCTCGCCAAAGCACATCTCGTCGAATTCAGCGGTGGTGATGTCGCCATAGCGGCGCTGGCGCAGCAGGGCGTAGGCGGCGAGGATCTTGCGGGCATAGACGGCCCGGTCAGGTCCGGTCAGCCGCGCGGCCAGGGCCTCGATCACGCCGTCCGGCATGCTTTCCGGCTCGAGCGTCACGCTGATTGCAGTGCGGTAGTCGCTGGCGATGGAATGCCGCTGGTTCGGCAGGGTCACGAACAGCTCGCCGGTGGCGAGAACGTCGTCGATCGTCAGATGCAGGCTGCCCTTCACCGCGACATAGACGTGGCAGCAGCCGGGGGTGCGCTTGCGGGGACGGCCGAGCAGGCCGGCATAGAATACCCGCTCCGGCGTGATCAGCATCAGATGGTCGGATTCGCGACCGTTATCTTCCATTGGGATCCTCCTCGCGCGGCTCTTTGGCCGCTGCGGACGGAGGTCACCTTAGCGGAAATTTGGGCGCTGTCACGGCGCGATAGCGCTGTCATGGAAACATGCGTTATCGTTCCGGGGCGGTCCGCCGGACCGGTCCCGGAACCTCGAGATTCCGGGTTCGGCGCTTCGCATCACCCCGGAATGACGGCGTCCCTTACCCCCTCACGCGCGCCGCAACATTCTGCTCGACGGCGGCCTTCTGTTCCGCAGCAACCGCGCGCTTGAATCCGTCGCGCTGCTGCAGCCGCGCCCAATAGGCTGCGACATTTGGCCCGAAATCCTTGGCGAGGCCGACGTTGTTGGCGAGCCGGAGCGCGTAGCCGATGACAATATCAGCGGCGGTGAAACGCCCTGCGCACAATGTTTCGGCATTGGCCGTCGCCGCCTCGACCGCGCGCAGGCGCCCCAGGAACCATTTCGCATAGTCCCCGGCGACCTGCGGATTGCGGCGCTCTTCCGGCTCGAGCTGGGTGTATCGGAGCACCAGCGTCTGCGGGAAGGTCAACGTGGCATCGCTGAAATACATCCAGTTCAGGAACGCGCCATAGGCGGGATCTTCGGGTCCGACCATCAACGGCGTCGGCCCGTGCTTGATACCGAGATAGTGGCAGATGCCGGAGGACTCGGTCATCTTGGTCTCGCCGTCGATTAGGAAGGGGATCGTGCCGAGCGGATTGAGCGCGAGATACTCCTTGGCGAAGACCCGCGGCGGGAACGGCAGCATCTTCAGTTCGTAAGGAAGCCCCATCTCCTCCAGCATCCAGAGCGGACGGAACGAGCGCGCGGCGTCGCAGTGATAGAGCGTGATCATCAGGAAATACCTTTACTGCCGGGCAGCGTACCCATCATCTTGCACAAGACCATCAGCATGACCTCGTCGGCACCGCCGCCGATCGACGTCAACCGGCTGTCGCGATAGGCCCGGCTGACCGGCGTCTCGTTGGTAAAGCCCATTCCGCCCCAATATTGCAAGCAGGCGTCGGTGAGCTCGCGCCCGAGCCGGCCGGCTTTCAGCTTGGCCATGGTCGCAAGCTTGGTCACGTCCTCGCCGGCCACGAGTTGCTCGGCGGCGCGATAGATCAGCGCGCGCAACAACTCGACTTCGGTCTGCATCTCCGCGAGCTTGAAGTGCACGACCTGGTTGTCGAGGATCGACTTCCCGAAGGCTTGGCGGTTACGCGTGTACTCGATGGTCTGATCGATGATGTATTCATGCGCCTTCAGGCAGGCCGCCGCGCCCCAGAGCCGTTCCTCCTGGAACTGGATCATCTGGTAGGTAAAGCCCTTGCCCTCCTCGCCGATCCGGTTGCGCTTGGGCACGCGGACATTGTCGAAAAAGATCTGCGCGGTGTCCGAGGAGCGCATGCCCATCTTGTCGAGCTTTCGTGCCACCGTGACGCCCTTGCTCCTCATGGGCACGCAGATCAGCGACTTGTTGCGGTGAACCGGCCCATCGCCGGTGTTGGCAAGCAGGCAGATCCAATCGGCCTGGGTGCCGTTGGTGATCCACATCTTGCCGCCATTGATGACGTAGTCATCGCCGTCCGAGCGCGCATTGGTCTTGATCGAGGCGACGTCGGAGCCGGCGCCGGGCTCGGAGACGCCGATGCAGGCGACGTAATCGCCCGATATCGAGGGGCTGAGAAATTCACGCCGCACCTCGTCCGAGCCGAACCGCGCCAACGCCGGCGTCGCCATGTCGGTCTGCACCCCGATTGCCATCGGCACGCCGCCGCAGGTGATGGCGCCCAGCTCCTCCGCCATCATCAGGGCGTAGGAATAGTCGAGGCCCGAGCCGCCGAACGCGACCGGCTTGATCAACCCGAGGAAGCCGAGGCTGCCCATCTTCTTGAACAGCTCATGCGCCGGGAAGATGTCAGCCTTCTCCCAGTCATCGACATGAGGGTTGATCTCGTTGGCGATGAATTTTTGTAAGGAGCGGCGGATCTCGTCGTGGTCGGCGGTGAATAGCATCTCTTTCCCTTCGTCATTCCGGGGGCATCGCGCAGCGATCAACCCGGAATCCATTCCTCTACGACATCTGCGGCACAATGGATTCCGGGCTCGCGCTACGCGCGCCCCGGAATGACGGTGAGGTCACAACCCCATCTGCCGCGACGCCAGATCCTTCATGATCTCCTCGGTGCCGCCGCCGATGGCGTTGACCTTGACCTCGCGATAGATGCGCTCGGCCTTGATGCCGCGCATGAAGCCGGCCCCGCCGAAGATCTGCACGGCTTCCGAGGCGCAGAACGCCATGGTCTGCGTCGCCTGGTTCTTCATCATGCAGATTTCGGCGACCGGGCTCTCGCCCTGCTCCAGCCGCCAGGCCAGCATTTCGAGCATCGCTTGCGAAGCCGCGACCTTCTGCGCCATGTCGACGATCTTGTGACGGATGACCTGGTGCTGGGCGAGCGGCTTGCCGAAGGTCTTGCGTTCCTTGGCATAGGCGATGGCTTCGTCGAGGCAGACCCGCGCGAAGGCGGTGCAGCCGGCCGCCATGCCCATGCGCTCGCTGTTGAAATTCCGCATGATGATCTTGAAGCCCTGCCCCTCCTCGCCGATCAGATTTTCGACCGGCACGCGGCAGTCGTCGAAATGCAGCGTTGCGGTGTCGGAGGCCCACCAGCCCATCTTCTTCAGTTTTGTCCTGGACAGGCCGGGCGTGTCGCCCTCGACCAGGAGCAGGCTGACGCCGCCGGCGCCCTCGCCGCCTGTACGCACCGCAACGGTCAGATAGTCGGCGCGCATCCCTGAGGTGATAAAGGTCTTCTCGCCGGTCACGACGTAGTGATCGCCATCGCGCCGCGCCCTGGTGCGAAGGTTCGCGACGTCGGAGCCGCCACCCGGCTCGGTAATCGCCAACGCGGAGATCTTCTCGCCCGACAGCACTTGCGGCAGCACGCGCGCCTTGATCTCGGGTCGTGCCGCCCGCGCGATCGGCGGCGAGCCGATGGTATGGCTCATCAGACTGGCGCTGACCCCGCCCGCCCCGGCGCGCGCCAATTCCTGGCTGGCGACGATCTTCATGAACTGGTCGGCAGCGATCCCGCCATATTCCTCGGGGAATCCGAGCCCCAACAGGCCAATCTCGGCCGCCTTGCGATAGAGCATGCGGGGAAATTCGCCGGCCTCGTCCCATTCATGGGCAAAGGGCGTGATCTCCTTCTCGACAAAGCGGCGCATCACCTCGCGGAAGGCGTCATGCTCGGCGGTATAGAACGGGCTCTTCATCGTCGTCTCGCCCTGCTGGCGGATTCGTGTTGTCCACCATGGCCGGAACATTTGCCGTTCACTTGCGCAGAGTGGCTGACCGGGGGAACCGCTCCACGCAGCCTAAGGCCTAGCAACTCAACGCAAGACGATTTTCGCCCCTCGCAGGCCAACTCCGGGTCAAAAAAAGACGTGGCACACAAACTCCGGCTGGCCCCAGGGCCACGCCGGGCATGGTGCCGGCAATAGGGACGCAGGCGGCACAAGACCGCCGAGGGAGGGATTTTTGGCCGTTCGTTATTACGACTGGATCGTCCATCACGGCCGCCGCTCGCCCGATAAGGTCGCGGTGATCGACCTCGCGAGCGCGCGCCGCTTCACCTATTCGCAGCTCGAGGCCCGCGTCGCGCGCCTGGCCGGATTTTTCCGTGACGTGCTCAAGGTGTCGCGCGGCGACCGCGTCGCGGTGCTGGCGCTGAACACGACCGATACGCTGGAGGTGCAATTCGCCTGCGGGCGGCTCGGCGCCGTCTTCGTGCCGCTGAACACCCGCCTCACCGTTCCCGAGCTCCAGTTCATCACCGGCGATTGCGCGCCGAAGGTGATGATCCACGACACTGATCTGGCCGAGACCGCGCTGAGCGTCGCGAAACTCTGCAACGTCGCGACCAGCCTGCTGCTCGGCCCCGGCGGCAGCTATGAGGCCGGCATCGCGTCCGCCAAGCCGCTCGCCCGCGCCGAGGAGGTCACGCTCGATGACGTCTCGACCATCATGTACACGTCGGGCACCACGGACCATCCCAAGGGCGCGACCATCACCCATGGCATGACGTTCTGGAATTGCGTCAATCTCGGCGGCCCCGCCTGCATCGGGCCGGCCTCCGTGCTGCTGACCGTACTGCCGCTGTTCCACACCGGCGGGCTCAATTGCTACACCAACCCGGTGCTGCATGCCGGCGGCACCGTGATGATCATGCGCGCCTTCGATCCCGGCACGGCGCTCGGCCTGATCAACGATCCCGCGCAGGGCATCAACGTCTTCTTCGGCGTGCCCGCGATCTACCAGTTCATGGCGCAGCATCCTGCCTTCGCGACCACCGACCTGACGCGGCTGATCGTCTGCGGTGTCGGCGGCGCGCCGATGCCGGTGCCGCTGCTCAAAGTGTGGGAGGCACGCGGGGTCGCGCTCCAGCAGGGCTACGGCATGACCGAGACCTCGCCGGCCGTGCTGGTGCTCGATCGCGAGGATGCAGCACGCAAGGCGGGTTCGGCCGGCAAGCCGGTGCTGCACACGGAAGTCCGCATCGTGCGCCCTGATGGCAGCGACGCCGCTATCGGTGAGCTCGGCGAGCTCTGGGTCAAGGGCCCGAACATTACGCCGGGCTACTGGAACAGGCCGGAGGCGAACAAGACGTCCTTCACCGACGGCTGGCTGCACACCGGCGATGCGACGCGTGTCGACGAGGAAGGCTTCTACTATATCGTCGACCGCTGGAAGGACATGTACATCTCGGGCGGCGAGAACGTCTATCCGGCCGAGGTCGAGAACGTCCTGCATCAGCTCACCGCGATCGCTGAGGCCGCCGTGATCGGCATTCCCGATCCGCAATGGGGCGAAGTGGGGCTCGCCATCGTCGCGGCCAAGCCCGGTCAGCGGTTGACCGAGGCGGATGTCTTTGCGCACTGCGCGGCCAATCTCGCGCGCTTCAAATGCCCGCAACAGGTGCGCTTCGTCGATGCGCTGCCGCGCAACGCCACCGGCAAGATCCACAAGCCGACGTTGCGGAAAGAATTCTCGGTCGCGTCCGAAGTCGACAAGAAAGTCGCCAGCGCCTGATCAAAGCGCCCCTTGCGGGCGCTTCTTCGTTTCTGACGTGCCTACTCCAACCCAGAAGAAACCCCAAAGAAAACCCCAAGGAATTTTCATGAACAAGAAACTCTCCCTGCTTGCCGCAGCAACGGCGTTGACGCTGCTTGCGCCCCCATTCGCGTATGCGCAGAAGGCGTACGACACCGGCGTCACCGACACCGAGATCAAGATCGGCAATGTCGAGGCCTATTCCGGTCCTGCGTCCGCCTACGGCATCATCGGCAAGACCGAGGAAGCCTATTTCAAGATGATCAACGACCAGGGCGGCATCAACGGCCGCAAGATCAACTGGATCTCCTATGATGACGGCTACTCGCCGCCGAAGACCGTGGAGCAGGTTCGCAAGCTGATCGAGAGCGACGAGGTCTTCCTGGTCTTCAACGCGCTGGGCACGCCGACCCAGACCGCCGTGCAGAAATATCACAATTCCAAGAAGGTGCCGCAGCTCTTCCTCGCCACCGGCGCCAGCAAGTGGAACGACCCGAAGAACTTCCCCTGGACCATGGGCTTCCAGCCCAGCTACCGGGTCGAGGCCCAGATCTTCGCAAAGTACATTCTGAAGGAGAAGCCGGACGCGAAGGTCGCGATCTTCTATGCCAACGACGATTTCGGCAAGGACTACCTCGCCGGCATCAAGGACGTGTTCGGCGACAAGGCGTCGAAGCTGATCGTGGCCGAGGAGAGCTACGAGACCTCGGAGCCGTCGATCGATGCCCACATCGTCAAGCTCAAGGGCACCGGCGCCGATGTCTTCGTCAACATCGCGACCCCGAAATTCGCGGCCCAGGCGATCAAGAAGATCGCGGAGCTGGAGTGGAAGCCGATGCACCTGATGACCGACGTCTCGGTGTCGATCGGCGCGGTGATGAAGCCGGCCGGCCTCGAGGCATCCGAGGGCGTGCTGTCGGCCGGCTATCTGAAGGATGCTTCGGATCCGCAGTGGAAGGACGACGAGGGCATGAAGAAGTTCATGACCTTCATCGACAAGTACATGCCCGGTGCGAACATCTCGGACGCCAATCTGGTCTACGCCTATGCCGCGGCCCAGACGATGGTGCAGGTGCTGAAGCAGTCGGGTGACAATCTGACCCGTGAGAACGTGATGAAGCAGGCCGCTAGCCTCAAGGACTTCGTCCCCGATACGCTGATCCCGGGGATCAAGATCAACACCTCGTCCACGGACTTCGCGCCGATCGAGCAGCTCAAGATGTGGCGGTTCAAAAAGGGCCAGTGGGAGCTGTTCGGCGACATCATCAGCGCCGAAACGGGCGGTTAGGCCGCGGCAACTGTGCATACCTCGATAAAATAGCGGCCGAAAGGCCGCTATTTTTTTTGCATGGCGCCGCCAGGGCGAACTATCCCGGCAGGAATAACGCGAACGATTCGTCGACCGTGCGGCGCAGGTGACTGCGATACAGTGCGTGGTTGGCATCATCCGGCCCGATCCGCCCCAGGGACGGTTGCGGAACGTTGCTGAGCGGCACATACGCGATCGGCGCCGCGATCGGCGTCAGTTGCGAGCCGGGTCCGGCGCGGAGCGTCGAGATGATGCCGTACATCTCGCCGGCAACCGTCGGCCGCGACACCGTGATCACGCGATGCTGGCCGTGCTTGATGATGACGAGATAGATGAAGCCGGACTGATGCGGCACCGCAACCTCGCCGGTATGCTCATAGGCGGCATCGGTTCGCTCGCCCTCGCGGAACACCAGTGAAGACACCTTCGGCTCCCAGACGATCTCGGTGCGATAGGCGAAGATCGCATCCTTGTCGCCGAAGGACGGTCGCAGCGTGATGTAGACGTCCTCGAGCCAGGTCACCGCGCGATGCGCATAGGAGCCGAGGCTGTCGGGCGCGACATCGCTTGCGGCCGGAGGCGTCACCACGGCGGCGTTTTTGCGCAAGGAGACGCCCAGCGCCTGCTCCAGCCGCACGGTGGTTGCCAGCGTGAACGGCCGCCGGCCACCGAGCACCTTCTCCAATGTCGACAGGCTGAGCTTGGCCTGCTCGGCCAGCGCCTGCCGGGACATCCGGCGCCTGGCGAGCTCCTCGCGAATGGTCTCCGCGATCTCGCGGCTCTGCTCGTCCGAAAGCTGCCTGTCGGTGAATCTATCCTGCGTCTGCATCGTCAACCCCGCTCCACGGACGCCAGTCTAGCAGGGCGGACAAACCAGCACAAAACCGTACATGGCGATCCCGGCGTTGGCCTGCCGGGGCCGGCCGCGGCGGAACATTGCCGATCATTCTGCTCGCGCATTCAGGCGCTCCCGACCGATGCTCCGAGCCAGCGAACACCCTTCGGGAGCAGGCGAAATGGATAGCTACGACACAGCCGACAGCGACGAGCATCCCATGCTGGGGCGGCTGATCAAGCTCGGATTGTTTCTTCTGGTGCAGGGCATCGCGGTGATGCTGGTCGCCTTCGTGGCCCTGCTCGTGAGTCTTGAGCCCGGATGGTCGGCGACGACGGAGCAGGCCAGCCTGCTCCAGCCCGGCGACGCCAAATCCGGCACCCTTCTCCTGAAGGAGGACGGCGCCACCACGGAGGCGGTCCGCCTCGGCACCGACGTCGACATCACGGTATCAGGCCCGACACTGCGCGCCCGCGTCACCCAGGTCTTCCGCAATCCGACCAAGGACTGGGTCGAGGCGACCTACGTTTATCCGCTTCCCGCCGGCGGCGCCGTCGACACACTGAAGATGGTGGTCGGCGACCGCGTCATCATCGGCGACATCAAGGAGCGGCAGCAGGCACGCGTGATCTACGAGCAGGCGCGCCGCGCCGGCCAGAAGGCCGCGCTCACCGAGCAGGAGCGGCCGAACATCTTCACCAATTCGCTCGCCAATATTGGTCCCGGCGAAACCGTGCTGGTGCAGATCGAATATCAGGAGCCGGTGCATCAAGCCGGCAATGAATATTCGCTGCGGCTGCCGCTGGTGGTCGGGCCGCGCTACAATCCGGCGCCGATTGTGCAGAGCGTCGACTTCCGCCAGGATGGCTCGGGCTGGGGCATGTCCAATTCGGAGCCGGTGCCGGACCGCGACCGCATCTCGCCGCCGGTGCTGGATCCCGCCAGAAATGCGCCGGTCAATCCGACGAGCATCACGGTGCGCCTGAAGGCAGGCTTCGCGCTCGGCGAGGTCAGGAGTCACCACCATAACGTCAAGGTCGAGAGCCCGGACAATGCGACGCGAATCGTCACGCTTGCCGACAGCGCGGTGCCCGCCGACCGCGATTTCGAGCTGACCTGGAAGCCGGCCGCGGAGAAGGCACCGTCGGTTGGGCTGTTCCGCGAGCGTGTCGGCGATGCAGATTATCTGCTCGCCTTCGTGACCCCGCCCAGTGCCGAGCAGACGGCGCAAAAGCCGCTGCCGCGCGAGATCGTGTTCGTGATCGACAATTCGGGCTCGATGGGCGGTACGTCGATCGTTCAGGCCAAGGCCAGCCTGACTTACGCGCTCTCTCGCCTTCAACCGAACGACCGCTTCAACGTCATCCGCTTCGACGACACCATGGACGTGCTGTTTCCGGCCTCCGTGCCGGCCGACGCCACGCATGTCGGCGAAGCCACTTCGTTCGTCAGTGCCTTGCAGGCCCGCGGCGGCACCGAGATGGTGCCGGCGATGCGCGCGGCCTTGACGGACAAGGCTGGCGACACCAGCATGGTCCGCCAGGTGGTGTTCCTGACCGACGGTGCGATCGGCAACGAGCAGCAATTGTTCGAAACGATCACTGCGATGCGGGGCCGCTCGCGCGTGTTCATGGTCGGCATCGGATCCGCGCCCAACACCTATCTGATGACGCGCGCCGCCGAGCTCGGCCGCGGCGCGTTCACCCATATCGGCTCCGTCGAGCAGGTCGAGGAGCGCATGCGCGGCCTGTTCGCCAAGCTGGAGAACCCGGCAGCGACCGGCCTCAGTACAAAATTCTCCGAAGCGAAGGCCGACGTCACGCCGGCGATCATTCCCGACGTCTATCGCGACGAACCGCTGGTGTTGGCGGCAAAGCTCGACAAGCTCGCGGGCTCGCTCGAGATCAAGGGACGCGTCGGCGACCGGCCGTGGTCGGTGACGCTGCCGCTGCAAAACGCCGCCGAAGGCAAGGGCCTGTCGAAACTCTGGGCCAAGCGCAAGATCGGCGACGCAGAGGTGGCGCGTACCATGCGCGAGATGACGCCCGAAGACTCCGACAAGGCGATCCTGGCGCTGGCGCTCGACCACCAGATCGTCACGCGGCTCACCAGCCTCGTCGCGGTCGACAAGACGCCGAGCCGCCCCGAGGGCGAGCCGCTCAAGCTCAGCGAGCTGCCGCTCAACCTGCCGGCCGGCTGGGATTTCGAGAAGGTCTTTGGCGAGCGGCGCGAACGCCATGCAGATGCGCGCAACCAGCCGGCCGCGAGGCGCCCGACACCTGCCGCGCCCGATGCGATCCGCCTGCCCAAGACCGCAACCTCGGCCGAGCTGAAGATGATCGCAGGCTTCATCCTGATCGTGCTCGCCCTGATCCTGTTCGTGTTCAACCGGCGTCGGCCCTTGCTCACCGACGCTGCTTGAGAGAGGAGCCCCCCGAACTCCTCTGTTAGCGCGCGCGGCTGCCCGTCCCACACTAACGGCCGCGCGCGCCTTTTTCCTACTGTCATTGCGAGCGCAGCGAAGCAATCCAGACTGCCTCCGCGGAAAGACTCTGGATTGCTTCGCTGCGCTCGCAATGACGAATGTCGAGACCATGCCCCGCCTCATCTCGCCCGTCGCTGTTGCACTTGTCGGCCTCCTCCTGTTCGGCGACGGCGCCTACATCCATGCCAAGGCCTGGCTTGCTCAGGTGCTGCTGGAGCGCGCGTTCGACAGAAGCCTAACGACCGGCGAGGTGGTCAAGCCGTGGTCATGGGCCGACACCTGGCCGGTGGCGCGGATCGAGGTGAAGCGGATCGGGGCCAGTGCGATCGTGCTGGAAGGCACCAGCGGCCAGGCCCTCGCTTTCGGACCCGGCCATATCCACCAAACGGCTGATGCCGGCGAGCGCGGCATTGCCGTATACGCTGCGCACCGCGATACACATTTCCGCTTCCTGCGGAATGTCGCCATTGGTGACGTAATCGATGTCACACGTCGTGACGGAAAGCACTTTCGCTATCGGGCGGATTCCTCCGCTGTGGTTCGCTTCGATGAGTCCGGCATCGATCCCGCGGCGCAGGATGTCGAGCTAGTGCTCACAACATGCTGGCCCTTCGACGCCGTCACGCCCGGACCCGAGCGCTACGTCCTGCATGCCACCTTGATCGAAACCGGCGAATAGCGGTTCGCAATCCGCCACGCGCTCAGGGAGATGGGCACCCTGGCGCTCAGGGAGATGGGCATCCTGCGGCGCCGCGTTCTCGGCTTCGATCCGACGCAGATGCAGATCCGGCGCGCCATCGCTCCCTACCTCGCGAAGCAATTAGCCTATCACTACGCCTACAAGCTGCGCCTGCTGCGCTACTGAACGACGGCAGAGGCATGATCACCATTTGAAAGAATAAGTGTCACGCAGTCGTGGCACGTCTCCCGATCGTTCGCACTTTCGCCAAAAGTCTGGTGATGCTAGCGTTGTCGCGAAGCACTCACCATTCCGCCACGCGGCATGGAGCCATCACGATCAGTCCCGCCGGACGCCGGCGCAAGACAGCGCTGCAACAAGAACAAGAGGTAAAGCGCCATGGAAGCCCAGGTACCTGCTGCGTCCGTTTCTCCGCGTCCATGGTCTCCAGCGCCCGATGCCAGCGACGTCGTCAAGGGCATCCACGCCATGCTGCACCCGCACAACATCGTGCTGGTGGGCGCGACCGACAAACCCGGCAATTATGCCGAACGCATCTGGAACAACCTCGTCAAGTACGGCTATGAGGGCGGGCTCTATCCGGTCAACGCCAAGCGCGACACTGTCTGGGGTGTGCCCTGCTACAAGGACTTTGCGAGCCTTCCGGAAAAACCCGATCACGTGCTGGTGCTGGTGCCCGCGCGCTTTGCCGTGCAGGTGATCCGCGACGCCGCCGCGGCCGGCGCGCGCTCGGCCACCATCGTCACCTCGGGCTTCAGCGAGTTGCAGGATGAGGAGAGCCAGAAGCTCGCTGCCGAATTGCAAGCCGCGATACGCGAAACGGGGCTCGCCGTCACCGGCCCGAACTGCCTCGGCAATTTGAGCGCGGGCGAAAAGCTCTTCACCAATATCGACGACCGTGTCGTCACCATGGAACAGGGTGCGGTGGCGATCGCCGGGCAATCCGGCGCCATCGTGATGGCGATCCGGCAGGCGCTGGAGGATCGCGGCGTCGGGGTCGGTTACATGGTGACGACCGGCAACGAGGCCGGGCTCGAGACGCCGGACCTGATGCGCTATTTCGCCGAGGATCCGAGCATCAAGGTCATCGTGGTCTATCTCGAAGGTGTGCGCAACACCAAGGCGTTTCGCGACGCCTGCAAGGCCGCGCGCGCCGCGAGCAAGCCGGTCATCGCACTCAAGCTCGGTTCGTCCGAGGGCGGCCGCGCGGCGGCGATGGCGCATACCGGTGCGCTCGCGGGCTCAATCGAGACCTTCGACGCCATCGCGACCCGCGAAGGCGTGATCCGGGTCGGCGGGCTCGACGAGATGATCGAGACCACCGAATGCTTCGTTCACTCTGCCGTCCCCAAGGGCGACCGGCTCGCCGCGGTCACGCTGTCAGGCGGCAAGCGCGGCATGCTGCTTGACGCGTTCTACGCGGAAGGCCTGAACTTTGCGCCGCTGAGCCCGCACGTCGGCTCCGAACTGGCGAAGATGCTCGGGCCCGGCTCGATTGTCGGCAATCCGCTCGATGCGGGCTTTGCCGCGGTGGTCGATCCCTCCGTCTACATGAAGTCGATCAAGCTGATGATCGACGACCCCGATATCGACATCGTCATCGTCGATGCGGAGCTGCCCAAGACGCCGCACGAACTGCGAGAACGCAATTTGCGCATCGTCGACGAGATGGCGAGCCGGGCGTCGAAGCCGGTGATCTATATCAGCGCGATGTCTATCGGCTTCACCGAATTCACCAAGGGCTTGCGCAAATCGCTGCCGCATCTCGCGATCATGCAGGGCATGGACCGTGCGGTGACCGCAATCAAATCGCTGCTCGACTATGCGAAGCTGCGCAAGGAAGTGCCCGACATCGTCTCGAGCTCGAAGCCTGCCGCCCGCGCCGTGCTGGAGAAGGCGCTGAAATCGGCGAGCGGTGCCGCGCTCGACGAGGTCGCCTCGAAGAAGCTGCTGAGGGCCTATGGCATCCCAGTCTCGAAGGAAGCCATTGCGCAGACGGCGGCGGAAGCCGCGAAGATCGCGAAGCAGATCGGTTTCCCGGTCGTGGCAAAAGTCGTCAGCGCCGAGATCCTGCACAAATCCGACATCGGCGGCGTGGTGCTGAACCTCGCCAGCGCGGCGGAGGTGAAGAAGGCATTCGCCGACATCACCGCGCGGGTGACGAAGCTGAAGGGCAAGCCGAAGCTCGACGGCATCCTGATCGCGCAGCAGGTCAAGGCCGATCTCGAACTCGTGGTCGGCGCCTCGCTCGATGCCGAGATGGGTCCGGTCGTGCTGTTCGGCACCGGCGGCATCGACATCGAGCTGATGAAGGACGTCGCGCTTGCCGGCGCACCGCTGGACGAGGCTGAGGCCCGGCTCCTGATCGGCCGCACCAAGGCCGGTATCAAGATGCGCGGCTATCGCGGCAAGCCGGCCCTGCACGAGGCCTCCGCGGTGAAAGCGCTGGTCGGCCTGTCCAATTTGATCGCAGATGCCGGCGACCGGATCGCTTCGATCGACGTCAACCCGTTCCTGATCAACACCAAAACGGGCGTCGCCGTCGACGCCCTGATCGTGCTGAACAATGCTGCGGCAAAACGCGCCGCCGGGCATTGATGTCGCGTAAGGCGGATTGGCGGGTTACGCTTCCGCCTTCGCTCTTCGAGCTACGGCGGACAAGTCGTTAACCCGCCCGCTCTAGTATTGCGGCCGCAGCATCGTCCTTCCAACCATCCCGCTTTGGCCATAAAATCGCCCTGCATGGCACGCGCGAGCAACCTCGTAATCGGAACGGCGACGCTGGCGGTCATCGCCGTGGCGTTCGGCGGCGTGCTCGGCGTGCAGAAATGGCGCACCGCCCAGAGCCGGAGCCAGTTGCGCGTGGTGTTCGAGGGTGGCTCCGCCAGCGGCCTGCGTCGCGGCGGCCCGGTCAATTTCGACGGTGTTCCCGCGGGCCAGATCCTGTCGATCAAGCTGGATAATCCGCGCAAGATCGTGGCGCTGGTGATGCTCGACAACACCGCGCCGATCCGCAAGGACACGGTTGCTGGCATCGAGTTCCAGGGCCTCACCGGCGTCGCCGCGATCTCGCTGATCGGCGGCGCGCCCTCCGCGCCGCCGGTGCCGCTGGATACGGACGGCATCCCCATGCTGATCGCCGATCTCAGCGACGCCGAATCCATCGTCGACACCCTGCATAGCGTCGACCGCACGATCGTCAGCAATGCCCCTGCGATCAAGGACGGCCTGCGCACGTTCGAGAACCACACCGCCGATCTCAGGAGCAAGGGCGGCGAAATCGACTCCGTCATGGCCAAGGTCGACACTGCCTTCGCAGGCTTCGACAAGGCGGTCACCAAGATCGAAGGCGTGGTCCCCGGCTTCGCCGACGGCAACGCCGACGAGCTGTTCGAGAAGATCAGGGGACTGCACGAGCTCGCCGATGCCATGAAGAAGAAGTCGGCTGCTTACGTCGAGGACATCCGCCGCTCGCTGCTCGACGTCAGCGAAGCCGCCAACAAGATGGCTGGCACGCCCTTGCCTGCCGCCGCCCCGCGCCCCCCGCGCAAGCCTCCGCAGAAGAAACAGTGACGCTCTTTCTCATCCTCCCCTGGAGGGGGAGGATCGGATCGCATGCAGCAAAGCGAAATGCGATCCGAGGTGGGGTGAAGGTGCTTCCCAGCATGCAGTGTCCGAGTGGAGAGATCACCCCACCCCGCTCGCGCTTCGCGCGATCGACCCTCCCCTCCAGGGGAGGATGGCCTCGCCCTACCACGCGTAGCGCACGACGCCCTTGCCGGCGTAGGAGCGGGTGACGTTCGAGAACTCGCCCTCGAAGGTCGCCGACGCAGACCAGCCGTTCATCCAGCTCATCTGCACCGCCGCGGTGGTCAGTGCGGAATCGCGCGCCTGCGCTGCACCGTTCACGACGAAGGCCGATCCCGGCAGGGTCTGGAACACCGCGCCGACGCTGCGGTCCGGATTGTAATCATGCGCCCAGGCGACGCGGCCGCGCAGGGTCATCAGGCCACCGGCCGCGGCGAATGATTTGTCCGCGCGCAGTCCGAGCTCGGTGCGGGTGCTCGTCACGTCCTTGGCGGCATAGTTGAGCGCGAAGGTGTTGTTGCCGACCACCGCGAACTCCGAATAGTTCGGAAGGCTGAACATGGTGGCCTGTGCCGCCGCATAGGGCGTCAGGCCGATCCATTGCATCGCGTAGCGGTAACCGCCCTCGATCCGGCCCGAGAGGGCGTTGGCGTTGAACTGCGCCCGCAGCTGATCGACGCCGGCGGCCGTGACGATGCGGTTGGTCGTGACGTCCTGCCAGCCATAGGCCAGTGCCGCCGTGATATAGGCAGGTCCTGCCGTGTGACGAACGAAGGCGCCGGCCTGGAACAGGTCGGAGCGGCCCCAGCCGAGCCCGTTGACGTTGAAGCCGGTCGCACCGCCGGCAAGCGCAAAGCCGGCGATCGTCGACGGCGAGAAGCGATAGTCGAGGCCGACGGCCGTGCCATAAACGCTGCTGCTGGTGTTGTTCGAGCCGAGGGCAGCGTTGCCGTCGGTGGTCTGCGAGCCGCCATAGCCGGCCGCCCACACATCCCAGCGCTGCTCGAAGGTTGCGGCCGGTGCCTTGCGGTAGATCGAGGCGAAGGCGTCGCGCGTGGTCTTGTCACGCGCGCCCTTGCCGGTCGCGGCATAGGCGCTCGCGCTCGGCTCGCCGGCATATGGCGTCGCACCCGATGTGCCGCTGCGTCCCGAGCCGAAGACGTCGGTCAGCAGGCTCATGAACAGGTTCATCGCATTGAACGTCGTCTGCCGCGCCCCCGTTGCGGATTCGCCCGAGGCCTGCGTCAGGCCCTTGGGGCCAAGGCCTGCGAATTCGGCTTGCAGGAAACCGTTGGTGTTGAAGAAATTCTGAAGCGTCGTGGCGACGTTCTGCTGGTTGATGTTGAGCGCGTATTTCGCGCCATAGTTCAGCGTGAAATCGAGAAACACTTCGTTTGACCCGACCGTCGTCGTGCCGACCAGGCCACCCGGCGCGGCAACGCCGGCGAAATTACCGGTGGCGCTGCCGAAAAACTGCATGATCGAGTAGTGCTGCATTATCTTGCTGCCGGGATACAGCGCGACACCCACGGTCCCGTCCAGCGTGACGTTGCCGCTGACGAGCGCATGGCTCGTGCTGAATCCACTACCGGCCTGCACAACATAGACCGAGCCGGGCTGCAAGGTGAGATCGCCCTGGACCTGCATGCTTGAGCCCGGGCCGCCGTCGCCGGGCGCGTAGATACCGCCGTTGGCGATAAACGTGTTGCCGACGATGCCGGCGCCGAACAACGCACCGCCGGCATTCACGGTGGTCAGGCTCGATTGCGAGATGTCGCCATCAACCCGCAGGATGCCGCCATTCACCGTCGTGGTGCCGGTGTAGGTATTTGTGCCGGAGAGGATCAGCGTTCCGCTGCCGACCTTTTCCAACGAGCCGGGGCCGGCAGGACCGCAACTGCAGGGATCGTAGTCGCCAATGACGCCGCTGACCTCGGTCGAGCGGTTGTTGCCGCCAACGACGAGAGTGTTGCCGCCTCCGATGTAATAGAAGCCGCTGCCTTCGATCGAACCGGCCGTGATGCGGCCGTCGCTGTTCGGGCCGAGGCTAACCCCGAAATCGACAATGCCTGTGCCGGTGGTGATGAAGCGCGCGTTGCCGCCGGTGGAATGGTCGAAGAACTCGGTCTTGCCGCCGTCCTTGGTGATGATGGTGGCATTGCCGGCCGTGGTGAACGCGCCGAAATTGGTGCGGCCGTCGGCCTCGTTGATGATCGTCGCGTTGCCGGCGGTCGCGGTATCGGATCCGGCGAGACTGCCAAAGACGGTACCGCCGAAATCCTTGTTCAGGACGGTCGCGGAAGCGGCCGTCGATTGTTCGGTGAATAGCGTGCCGCCGCCGTTCTGGTTGGTGATATTGGCCTTGCCCGCACTTGTCTGGGCAAGGAAGATCGTGGCACCGCCGGCATTGGTAATGGTGGCCTGGCCCGCGGTCACCGTTTCGATCCCGCCGATCGTGCCGAAAAGTGTCTGGCCGCCGGCGTTCAAGATCGACGTGATGCCGGAGGTATCGGCGTTGACGATGTTGAATGTGCCCTCGTTGGTGACGGCACCGATGATGCTGGCGGTGTGGGTCGCGTCGCCAAGCTGCAATGAGCCGCAGTTGCAGATGAAAGTATCGCCGGTATAGGTATTGGCGCCGAGCAACGCCAGGATACCAGGACCCTGAACGTTGATCCCGCCGCTCCCGACGATGCGCGAGGCGATCACAGCCGACGGATCCACCGTGCCCGAGACGTTGTTGGTGATGAACGTGGTGCCGCTCGTGGCCAGCCGGAGGTCGCCGCCCTGAATGGTGTAGACCGAATTGTCGCCGGTGACATCGAAGCCCACAAGGCTGGTGAGCTGGACGCCGCCGGGGGTAACCGTCACCGTGCCGGCCGTTGCCGGCGTCGAGACTCCCGAGTAACCGAATATCGTGCCGGCTGACGAAGGATCGTAGGCGCTGCTGACCGAACCGAAGACGTTCGTCCAGTTCGTCGTGGTGGTGTCCCACACCCCGCCGCCGCCGTTGACGGCGCCGTTCGGCGTGGTCTGTGAGCCGTTGAAGACCTGCTGCGCTCCGGCGGGGCTCGTCGCGGCGGCTGCCCCCAAGGCGAGGCTCATCCAGAATGCCGCGCGAATTGCCGCGGCACTCCGGCGCGAGTAACCCCGCCCCATCGATGGCAACCCAGCCCCCACGCTATTCCCTCACCCGCGGCGCTCCCAGCGGCGCCGCTAGGAACTTAGGCCATGAGGCTGGCCGGCAGAACTACGGTTCCTCGAGAATCAGCCAACGGGACCGCAACTTAGGCAGATTCAACAACTCATGTTGCAACCGAGCCACGGTTTTTGCCGGGCTCAATTCCTACCCCGCGCATGCGTCCATGCGTCAGAATGTCCGTTCCATGTACAACTGTTCACATCTTGGCTGATCATCCGGGGCCGCGCCGTGCCCCCGTTCCTCGGCGCATTCGCATGAATGGCAAGCACGCCGTCCGCAACGGCTCAGTAATTGCTCGCCGCCGAGCCATTCGGGATGCCGTCGATCGGACATTCCTCCGTCCCCGGCGTGGAGCGGGTCATCGCCTCGACCATGTCCCGCGTCCCTTCCGGATCGGCGATCCAGTTCTTGTAGAAATCATAGGGGCACGCCGCGACGCCGCGCGGGCTTTCGCCGGAATTGATCATGCCGGTGTAGCCCCGGTGGACCAGCTTGTAGAGATGGTTCTGCGACTGGCCGTTGCGGCGCGCATCGCGGATCAGATGTTTCGACAGTTGGGCATATTGGATGCCGTAGTCCTCCTCGCCGCACTCGCCGAGCGTGCGGCCGTCGAAGCCGATGATCGCGGAGTGACCGAAGTAGGAATAGACGCCGTCGAAGCCGGCGGCGTTGGCGACGGCAACATAGACATTGTTGGCCCACGCCATCGCCTTGGAGATCATGACCTGCTGCTCCTTGGCCGGATACATGTAGCCCTGGCAACGCACGATCAATTCGGCGCCCTTCATGGCGCAGTCGCGCCAGATCTCCGGAAAGTTGCCGTCGTCGCAGATGATCAGGCTGACCTTCATCCCTTTCGGGCCGTCGGAGACATAGGTGCAATTGCCGGGATACCAGCCCTCGATCGGCACCCACGGCATGATCTTGCGGTACTTCTGCACGATCTCACCCTTGTCGTTCATCAGGATCAGGGTGTTGTAGGGCGCCTTGTGCGGATGCTCCTCGTGGCGTTCACCGGTCAGCGAGAACACGCCCCAGACTTTCGCCTTGCGGCAGGCCTCCGCGAAGATCGCGGTCTCTTCACCGGGCACCGCGGAGGCGGTCTCGTACATCTCCTTGGAGTCGTACATGATGCCCTGGGTCGAGTATTCCGGGAAGATCACGAGGTCCATGCCGGGCAGACCCGCCTTCATGCCCACCAGCATGTCGGCGATCTTGCGGGCGTTGTCGAGCACCTCGGCCTTGGTGTGCAGGCGGGGCATCTTGTAGTTCACCACTGCAACACCGACGGTGTCGTTGCTGCTTGAAATGTCACCGTGAAGCATTTTGAGCGCTCCTGTCTTTTATTTGTTTGGGGTTGCCGTCGATCGAGCGACCGAGTTAGTGGCTGATCATCCAGGGGCGCGCGGTCGGAAAGCCCTTGGCGCCGCTCCTGCTCTTGGTCATCAGCCGCGCGGGCTTTGTCTTGTCCGTCGAGCTCTTGTCCTTCACGGTCTTGCCCGACGAACAGCAGCCGCAGCCGGGGCCATGCGAGGCCTTGTATTGCGCGAGCGTCTGCGGCGCATGCGTGCTGCGCTCGTTGACGGCGTGAGCCTTGCGCTTCTCCGCCGGCATGCAGAAGAAATTCGGCGCAGTCAGGATCACCCGCGGCGCCATGGTCTCGCAGTGCGGACAGCTTTGCGGATCGTCGCATTCCGCCATCGGGCGCAGGTCCTTGAACGGCCCGCAATCGTCACAGAGATATTCATAGACCGGCATCGCATCATCCCTACGCTGTTGCCTGTGAGAGAATTCCGCGGCGGATGCGGGGCGGCAAAGTCGCGCCGTCCCGCATCCTGTCGCGCAGGGAGACTATTTGTCCGGCGAGATCGGCATCTGGATATCGCCGGTGATGTGCTTGATGGGTCCTGCCGCCGAGGGCATCACGTCGAAGTCGAAGATCTCGGTCGGCAGCCATAGCGTGGCGCAGGCATTGGGCACGTCGACCACGCCGGAGATGTGGCCCTGGCACGGCGCGGTGCCGAGGATCGAATAGGCCTGGGCGCCGGAGTAGCCGAACTTCTTCAGATACTCGATCGCGTTGAGGCAGGCCTGGCGATAGGCGATGTGGACGTCGAGATAGTGCTGCTTGCCGGCCTCATCGACCGAGATGCCCTCGAAGATCAGATAGTCCTTGTAGTTCGGCGTGATTGGCGACGGCTTGAAGATCGGATTCTTGATGCCGTATTTCGCCATGCCATCCTTGATCACTTCGACCTTCAGATGCAACCAGCCGGCCATCTCGATGGCGCCGCAGAAGGTGATCTCGCCATCGCCCTGGCTGAAGTGCAGGTCGCCCATCGAGAGACCGGCGCCGGGCACGTAGACCGGGAAGTAGATCTTCGAGCCGCGCGAGAGATCCTTGATGTCGCAATTGCCGCCATGCTCGCGCGGCGGCACGGTGCGCGCACCCTCGGCACCGATCTTGTCCTTGACGTCGCCCTTGGCGCGGCCGCCATGAGCGGTCGCCGCGAACGGCGGATTGGCAAGACCAGGCACGCGGGTCGGGTTGGTCGCGATCAGCTCGGCCTCGCGCTTGTTCCAGGTTTCCAGCATCTTCGGATCGGGCAGGCAGCCAATCAGGCCAGGATGGATCAGGCCGGCGAAGTTGACGCCGGGCACGTGACGCGACGAAGTGTAGAGACCCTTGATGTCCCAGATCGACTTCTGCGCCAGCGGGAAATGGTCGGTGAGGAAGCCGCCGCCGTTCTGCTTGGAGAAGAAGCCGTTGAAGCCCCAGAGGCTCTCCTTCATCGGGCCGACGTCGAGCAGGTCGACGACGAGGAGGTCGCCGGGCTCGGCGCCCTTGACGCCGATCGGACCGGACAGGAAGTGCACGATCGACAGGTCGATGTCGCGCACGTCGTCGGCGGAATCGTTGTTCTTGATGAAGCCGCCGGTCCAGTCATAGGTCTCGATGATGAAGTCGTCGCCGGGATTGACCCAGGCCACGATCGGGATGTCGGGGTGCCAGCGGTTATGCACCATGTCATTTTCGTAAGCCGATTTGGTGAGATCGACCTTGATCAGTGTCTCTGGCATCGAGATGCTCCCCTTTTTACACGGTTGGTTAGACGGACAGATATTTCGAGACCTGCGCGGCATCGACGGCGTCGCGCGGATCGTCGCGGACGATCTCGCCGTTCTCGATCACCAGCACGCGGTCGGCGATGTCGAGCGCGAAGCTCAGGACCTGCTCCGACACCACGATCGAGAGCCCCTTTTCGTCGCGGATGCGCTTCAGTGTGCGCGCCATGTCCTTGATGATCGACGGCTGGATGCCTTCGGTCGGCTCATCCAGCAGCAACACTTTCGGCTTGGTCGCGAGCGCACGCGCGATCGCAAGCTGCTGCTGCTGACCGCCGGAGAGATTGCCGCCGCGACGGCCCTTCATCTCCAGCAGCACCGGAAACAATTCGTAGATGTCGGCCGGAACCTCGGTCCCGCCGGAGACGACGAGGCCGGTCTCGATGTTCTCCTTCACCGTCATGGTCGAGAAGATCATGCGGCCCTGCGGCACATAGGCGAGGCCCTTGGCGACGCGCTCGTAGCTCGGCAGGCCGCCGAGCTCGGCACCGTCCATCGTCACCGAGCCGCTCTTGGCGGGAAGGATGCCCATCAGCGACTTCATCAGCGTGGTCTTGCCCATGCCGTTGCGGCCCATGATCGCAACGATCTCGTTGGGCGCGACCTTGACGTTGAGCCCGTGCAGCACCTCGCTCTGGCCGTAGGCGACGTGAAGATCGGAAATTGCCAGCATGATCGCTTCCTAAATCCGTGTGAATTCTGGTGAGGCCGCTCTGCCGTGAACTTTCTTCCTTCTCCCCTTGTGGGAGAAGGTGGCGCGGGCGAAGCCCGCGACGGATGAGGGGTCTGCATCCGCGGATACGAGAGGCAGCTTGACTCGCGGAGAGATACCCCTCACCCGGATCGCTCGCGCGATCCGACCTCTCCCACAAGGGGAGAGGTGGACCGTCATTTCCGCAGCAGACTCGCTCGACTTCATCATGTCTCAATGGCCCAGATAGACTTCGACGACCTTGGGGTCGTTCTTCACCTTCTCCATGGTGCCCTCCGAGAGGATCTGGCCCTGGTGAAGCACGGTGACCTTGTGCGCGATGTCCTCGACGAATTTCATGTCGTGCTCGATCACCAGAACCGAACGGTTCTTGATGATGCGGTTGAGCAGCTCGGCGGTCTTGGCGCGCTCGGACACGCTCATGCCCGCGACGGGCTCATCCAGCATCAGCAGATCGGGATCCTGGATCAGCAGCATGCCGATCTCGAGCCACTGCTTCTGGCCGTGGCTGAGCAGATCGGCGTTCACGTTGAGCCGATCCTTCAGGAAGATCATCTCGGCGACTTCGTGCACCCGGTCGCGCACGGCGGCGTCGCGGGTGAAGGTCAGCGCGCCGAACACCGAACGGCCGCGCGGATAGGAGATCTCCAGATTCTCGAACACCGTGAGGTCGTCGTAGATCGACGGGTTCTGGAACTTGCGGCCGACGCCGGTCTTGACGATCTCGTTCTCGCGCATCCGCGTCAGCTCCTTGCCACGAAACTGGATCGAGCCCGACGTCGCTTTGGTCTTGCCGCAGATCAGGTCGAGCACGGTGGTCTTGCCGGCGCCGTTGGGACCTATGATGACGCGGATCTCGTTCTCGTCGACGTAGAACGAGAGATCGTTGACCGCCTTGAACCCGTCGAACGACACGGTCAGTGCCTCGACGGCGAGCAGGAATTCCTTGGGCTGGTGACCGACGAGCATAATCTATCTCCTCACTGCCAGCGTGGCATCGGCATCGTGGTGACCTACGAGCATGATGATCTCCTCACTCGGCCGGGGCGCCGTCGGCGACCGAGCTGTCGGTCCACCCGTCGGGTTTCGGTTTGCGCGATGAGATCAGGCGATCGATGCGTGGCTGCACATAGTCGCCCCAGATCCCGGCAAGACCGTTCGGGAAGGCCAACACCACGGCGATGAACAACCCGCCGAGGCCAAACAGCCACAATTCGGGAAAGGTTTCCGACAGGCTGGTCTTGGCGAAGTTGACCAGCAGCGTGCCGTAGACCGCGCCGAGGATCGAGAGCCGGCCGCCGACCGCGGTGTAGATCACCATCTCGATCGAGGGCACGATGCCGACGAAGGACGGCGACATGAAGCCCACGTTGAGCGCGAACATGGCGCCGCCGATCGCAGCGAACATTGCGGCGATGCAGAAGGCGAAGATCTTGAAGTTCGCGACGCTGTAGCCGGAGAAGCGGACCCGGTCCTCCTTCTCCCGCATCGCGACCAGGATGCGCCCGAGCTTGGAGTGCCGGACGAACTGCGCGATCATGATGCAGGCGAACAGCAGTCCGACTTCGAAGAAGTACAGCACGATCTTGGCGTGGTCGGGCCGGATGTCCCAGCCCTTCAAGGTCCGCAGGTCGGTCATGCCGTTGATGCCGCCGGTGTAGCCCTGCTGTCCCACGATCAGGATGGTGAGGATGGCCGCGACCGCCTGGGTGATGATGGCGAAGTAGGTGCCGCCGACCCGGCGCTTGAACATCGCGGTGCCGATGATGAGAGCGAAGATGCCGGGCACGAGAATGATGGCGGCGATCGTGAAGGTGAGGCTGCTGAATGGCTTCCAGAACAGCGGCAGCGCGGTGATCTGATTCCAGTCCATGAAATCAGGGATACCCGGCGTCGACTGGATCTTGGTGTTCTCCACGCTCGAGGCCTCGAGCTTGAGGAACATCGCCATGCAGTAGCCGCCGAGCCCGAAGAACACGCCCTGGCCGAGGCTGAGAATGCCGCCATAGCCCCAGCAGATCACCAGCCCCAGCGCGACGAAGGCATAGGTCAGGTATTTCGCGACCAGATTGAGCCTGAAGACATCGAGTGTGAGCGGCAGGACCACCACCAGGAAGACCGCGAGCACCAGAATTCCGAAGAACTCCGATCGGTTGAAGAAGCGATTGTCGGTCATTGCATCAGCCCCAGTTTCTCACTTGCGGACCTTGAGGGCGAACAGCCCTTGCGGCCGCAGCATCAGGATTCCGACAACTGCGAGCAGCGTCAGCACTTTCGCCATCGAGCCCGACATGAAGAACTCGAGGGTGGATTGCGTCTGCGAGATCGAGAAGGCCGAGGCGATGGTGCCGATCAGACTGGCGGCGCCGCCGAACACGACCACCAGGAACGTGTCGACGATGTAGAGCTGTCCGGAGGTTGGCCCGGTGGAGCCGATCATCGTAAAGGCGCTGCCGGCGACACCGGCGATGCCGCAACCGAGACCGAAGGTGTAGCGATCGACCTTTTCGGTGTTGATACCCACCGCCCCGGCCATGATGCGGTTCTGCACGACGGCGCGGACCTGGCGGCCCCAGCGCGACTTGTACATGACATAGGCGACGCCGATGGTGATCAGCACGGTGAGGCACATCACGAAGACGCCGTTGATCGGCACCTCGATGCTGTCGGTGACGTGCAGCGAGCCGAGCATCCATTGCGGCAGCTCGACGCCGACCTCGCGCGCGCCGAACACGGAACGATAGGCCTGCTGCAGCATCAGGCTGAGGCCCCAGGTCGCAAGCAGCGTATCGAGCGGGCGCTTGTAGAGATGCCGTATCAGCACCCATTCCACCAGCATTCCCAGCGCGCCGGATGCGACGAAGGCCAGGATCATCGCCAGGAAGAAGTAGCCGCTGAACAGGCTCGGCAAATAAGCTTGGAAGAAATTCGACGTCATCCAGGTGACGTAGGCCCCGAGGATCATGAACTCGCCATGGGCCATGTTGATGACGCCCATCTGGCCGAAGATGATCGCAAGACCCAGCGCCATCAGGACGTAGACCGAGAACAGGATCAGTCCCGCAAAACCCTGCATGACGAAGATGGAGCCAAGATCACCAAGCGAGTAGTCGCCGAACATCGATGTCCTCCGTCAGGGATAAGGTCCCGCGTCGCGAGCAGGTTCGCGACGCGGGGGTCTTGGGCGTGGATTTGCGGTCCACGCCAGGGAGAGGCTTTGGAGAAAGCGCGACTGATGCCGCGACTTACTGATAGCCCTTGGGGAAAGGATCCGGCTCGACGAGATCGGCGGTCTCGTAGATCAGCTCGAACTGGCCATCGAGCTTGGCGCGTCCCACCCGGGTCTTCGACCAGAGGTGATGGTTTTCGTGGATGCGGACATAGCCTTCCGGCGCACCCTTGAACTCGACGCCGGGCGAGGCCGCCGCGATCTTGTCGACGTCGAACGAGCCCGCCTTCTCCACCGTCAACTTCCACAGCCACGGGCCGAGATAGGCAGCCTGGGTGACGTCTCCGATCACGGTCTTCTCGCCCCACATCTTCTTGAACGCGGGCACGAACGTCTTGTTGTTGGGATTGTCGAGCGACTGGAAGTACTTCATGCAGGCATAGGCGCCCGCGATGTTCTCGCCGCCGATGCCGTCGATTTCGTCTTCGGTCACCGAGATCGTCAGCAGCGCCTGCTTGGAGAGGTCGATGCCGGCCGCCTTGAGCTGCTTGTAGAACGCGACGTTCGAGCCACCGACGACGTCGGTGAAGATCACGTCGGGCTTGGTCAGCTTGATCTTGTTGATGACCGAGTTGAACTGGGTGTTGCCGAGCGGATAATATTCCTCGCCGACGACCTTGCCCTTGAGCACGTTCTCGACGTGCTTGCGCGCGATCTTGTTCGAGGTGCGCGGCCAGATGTAGTCGGAGCCGATGAAGAAGAACGATTTTGCGCCCTTCTCCTTGGCGATCCAGTTCAGGCCGGCGAGGATCTGCTGGGTCGCCTCCTGGCCGGTGTAGATCACGTTCTTGGACTGCTCGAGGCCCTCGTAGAAGGTCGGGTAATAGAGCATGCCGTTGTACTGCTCCATGACCGGCAGCACCGCTTTGCGCGAGGCCGAGGTCCAGCAGCCCATGATGGCCGCGACCTTGTCGTTGACGAGCAGCTTCTTGGCCTTTTCCGCAAAGGTCGGCCAATCGCTGGCGCCGTCCTCCTGGATGAACTTGATCTTGCGCCCGAGCACACCGCCCATGGCGTTGATCTGCTCGATGGCGAGCTTTTCGGCCTCGATCGAGCCGGTCTCGGAGATGGCCATGGTGCCGGTCGCCGAGTGCAGGATGCCGACCGTCACCTCGGTGTCCGTGACCGCCAGGCCCGTCGTGTTGACCGCCGAGGTCGCCGGGGCCTGCGCAAAGGACGCCCGCGGCAGCATCGTGATAGCAGGCAGGGCGGCCATTCCCATCAATAGTTTACGCCGGAGCGGCAACAACAGGCCCTTGTTTGCTTCGTCTGACATGAGCACCCCACTGTTTGTTCGAGGACACGCGATTGGTGCCGTGAGGATGGCTCGAATTTGTGCAGCGCAAGCATACGCAAGATCGCGTATACTGCACCGCAAAATACCGACGTAGGCTTTTGGTACGGAATTTGCGAGGCGTCCGGGTCCGTATCGGGAGTGGGGTCACGAGTGGCAGGGCGGCAGCGAATAGATCGCGTCAGGCGCCAGTACAACCAGTGGGTCGCCAACCAGACGCTGGAAGACTACGCGCTGCGCTTCACCGCCAAGAGCGCGCGCCGCTGGTCTGCCGCCCGCGTCGCCAACACAGCACTCGGTGCCATCTCCTTTCTGGCGCTGGAAGCGATCGGCGGCACCATCACGCTGAACTACGGCGTCACCAACGCCAGCGCCGCGATCCTCGTCGTCTCCACCATCATCTTCTTCTGCGGCGTGCCGATTGCCTATTACGCAGCCAAATGCGGCATCGACATTGACCTGCTCACCCGCGGCGCCGGCTTCGGCTATATCGGCTCGACCGTGACGTCGCTGATCTACGCCTCCTTCACCTTCATCTTCTTCGCCATCGAGGCGGTGATCCTGGCCACGGCGCTGGAGATGTGCTTCGGCATTCCGCGCCCGATCGGCTACCTCGTCAGCGCGGTGGCGATCATTCCGCTCGTGACCTATGGCATCACGCTGATCAGCCGCTTCCAGCTCTGGACGCAGCCGATCTGGATCATCCTGCACATCCTGCCCTTTGCCGCGATCGCCTGGGCCAACCCCTACTCGTTCACGGAGTGGCGCAAGTTCGCCGGCGAACATGGCGACCCGAGCGGGCATTTCGATCTGCTGCTGTTCGGTGTCGCATCCTCCGTGGTGTTCTCACTGGTGGCGCAGGTCGGCGAGCAGGTCGACTTCCTCCGGTTTTTGCCGCGCGACCGCCGCACGTCGCGAACGTCGTGGTGGATCGCCCTGCTGATCGCGGGCCCGGGCTGGATCATCTTCGGCGCACTGAAATTGTTGCTGGGCTCCTTTCTCGCCTTCTTTGCGCTGAGCCACGGCCTCTCGGGCGAGCTGGCGGCCGAGCCCGCGCACATGTATCTTGAAGCGTTTCGCTACGTGCTGTCGCAGCCGGACCTGGCGCTGGCGCTCACCGGCATGTTCGTGATCCTGTCGCAGCTCAAGATCAACGTTACCAACGCCTATGCCGGCTCGATCGCCTGGTCGAACTTCTTCTCGCGTCTGACGCACAGCCACCCCGGCCGTGTCGTCTGGCTGGTGTTCAACGTGATGGTGGCTCTGCTCCTAATGGAGATCGGCGTCTACAAGGCGCTGGAGCAGACGCTGGCGCTCTACTCCAACGTTGCAATCGCCTGGGTCGGCGCGCTCGTCGCCGATCTCGTCGTCAACAAGCCGCTTGGCCTGCGCCCGCCGCAGATGGAGTTCAAGCGCGCCCATCTCTACGACATCAATCCGGTCGGCGTCGGCGCGATGACGATCGCGACCATCGTGTCGATCGCGGCGTTTTACGGCCTGTTCGGCCCGACCATGAAGGCGCTCGCAGCCTTCGTCGCGCTGACGGTCGCCTTCGTCACCGCGCCTGTCATCGCCTGGCTCACCGACGGAAAATACTACATTGCGCGCAAGCCGAAGAAGAGCTGGGCCAATATCGAGTCGATCCAGTGCTGTATCTGCGAACACAGTTTCGAGCCGGAGGACATGACGTCCTGCCCCGCTTACGCCGGCCCGATCTGCTCGCTGTGCTGCTCGCTCGATGCACGCTGCCACGACCTCTGCAAGCCGCATGCGCGGGCACAGGTGCAGTTCGCCGAAGCGCTCGGCAAGATTCTTCCCGAACCGATCTATCGGCGGATCAACTCGCAGTTCGGCCACTATATCGGCGTGTTCGTGGTCTCCGCCGGCCTCGTCGCGCTGGTGCTGGGGCTGATCTATCTCCAGACCTCGGCGAGCGCGCCTGGCGAGAACATGCTTGTCTCGAACGTGCTCTGGAAGGTGTTCTTCTCGCTCAGCATCATCATCGGCGTGGTGGCCTGGCTGTTCGTGCTGGCGCAGCAGAGCCGCCGCGCCGCCGAGGCCGAGACGCGGCGGCAGACGACGCTGCTGATCCAGGAGATCGACGCGCACAAGCGCACCGACGCCGAGCTTCAGCGCGCCAAGGAGGTCGCCGAATCCGCCAACCTCGCCAAGAGCCGCTACGTGGTGGGGCTGAGCCACGAGCTGCGCTCGCCGCTGAACGCGATCAGCGGATATGCCCAGCTCCTGGAGCAGGACGCAACGCTCAGCACCAAGCCGCGCGACCAGGTCCGCGTGGTTCGCCGCAGCGCCGATCACCTCTCCGGCCTGATCGACGGCATTCTGGATATTTCCAAGATCGAGGCGGGGCGCCTGTATCTGTCGCGCGACGAGGTGCGGCTGAGCGATTTCCTCGACCAGCTCGTCGGCATGTTCCGTCTCCAGGCGGCCGCCAAGGGCATCGACTTCGTGTTCAGGCGGCCCGCGCATTTGCCGGTCGTGGTCTACGCCGACGAGAAGCGGCTGCGCCAGGTGCTGATCAATCTGCTCTCCAACGCGATCAAGTTCACCCAGACCGGCAGCGTGCAGTTCGTCGTGCACTATCGCAGCCCCGTTGCCGAGTTCGAGGTGATCGACACCGGCCCCGGCATCCAGGGCGACGACCTCGAGCGCATCTTTGCGCCCTTCGAGCGCGGCGCGCTCGGCGTCTCGCAGCCGCAAACCGGCACCGGGCTGGGCCTGACCATCAGCCGGCTGCTCGCCGGCGTCATGGGCGGCGACATCAAGGTCCTGAGCACGGTTGGCGCCGGGAGCACCTTCAAGGTCAAGATCCTGCTGTCGGAAGTCGCCAATCCGCTGCGCATCGCGCCGGTGGAGGCGCCGGTCTCCGGCTATCGGGGCGCACGCAAGACCATCCTCATCACCGACGACGACCCTGTGCATCGCGATCTCCTGCGCGAGGTGCTGGCGCCGCTCGGCTTCATCCTGCTCAGCGCACCCGATGGGCCAGGATGCCTCGCGCTGGCGCAGCATTGCCGGCCCGACCTGTTCCTGCTCGACATCTCGATGCCTGCCATGGACGGCTGGGCCGTCGCGGAGGCCTTGCGCGCAAGCGGCCATCACCAGGCGCGCATCCTGATGGTGTCGGCGAGCGCGCTGGAGGCTCACGGCACGCCGCTGGCGCAACCCTTCCACGACGGCTATCTGATGAAGCCGATCGACATTCCGCGGCTGCTGGAGACGATCCGCCAGCTTCTGAAGATCGAATGGCAGTACGGCTCGGACCAGATCGCGGTGCCGTTCTGGCGGCCCGAGAGCGGATCAAGGCCACCGGTGCGGCACATCGAGGCGCTGATGGGGCTCGGCCAGATCGGCTACGTCAAGGGCATCCAGTTGAAGCTGGACGAGATCGGCAGCGAGCACCCCGAGCATGCCGACTTCGTCGCGGAAATGCGGTCGCTGGTCGACCGCTTCGATCTCGACCGGTACATGGCCACATTGAAGACGTTGCATGCGCATGAGCATTGAGTCGAGGAAGCGCGATGTCGCGCTCGTTGTCGATGACTCCCCGGAGACGCTGCGGCTGCTCACCGATGCGCTCGACGGCGCCGGGATGACGGTGATGGTGGCGCTCGACGGCGCGGCCGCGATGCGCATCGTCGACCAGATCACGCCCGACATCGTGCTGCTGGACGCCGTGATGCCCGGCATGGACGGATTCGAGACCTGCCGCCGGCTCAAGCGCGATGCGGGCGTTGCCAACGTGCCCGTGATCTTCATGACGGGCCTTGCGGAGACCGAGCACATCGTGCGCGGGCTGGAGGCCGGCGGCGTCGACTACGTGACAAAACCGATTGTGATCGAAGAGATGCTGGCGCGCATCCGTGTCCATCTCGGCAATGCCCGCCTGACCCAGAGCGCGCGCGCCGCGCTCGACGTCTCCGGCCGCTTCCTGTTCGCGGTCAACCGCCAGGGCCACATCCTCTGGGCCACCCCGCAGGCGCAAAAACTGCTGGCCGATCACCATGACGCGCAGACCGACGACTTCGTCCTGCCGCCATCACTCCTGCAATGGCTGGAGCAGGCGAAGGACAAGGGCAGCTCGAAGTCGCAGGCGGCTCCCCTGCCCGACAATCCGCAACTGCGGCTCTACTACATGGGCGAAACCGCGCCGAACGAGTTCCTGCTGCGGCTGTCCAAGGAGTCCGGCTCGGCGCCGCCGCCCGAATTCACCAGCGAGCTCGGCCTCACCACCCGCGAGGGCGAGGTGCTGGCCTGGCTCAGCAAGGGCAAGACCAACCGCGACATCGCGCAGATCCTGGGCTTGAGCCCGCGCACCGTCGACAAGCACCTGGAGCAGATCTACGCCAAGCTCGGCGTGGAAAACCGGACCGCGGCGGCGGCGATTGCAACGAATGCGACGAGACGGAATTCGTGAGCATGTTGTTGAGTTGAACCGCCGCTCGCCTCACAAGCGGTGTCGTCCCGGACAAGCGCAGCGAAGCGAAGCGCCGATCCGGGACCCATAACCACAGGGAGTAGTTTGGCGAAGACTCGGAGTGGTCAGCTCGCTGTATAACCACTCCCTGTGGTTATGGGTCCCGGGTTCGCTTCGCGCCCCGGGACGACAGCCGTGTGTGTCGCGATCGTCCCCGCCTCTTACGCGAACTCCCTCATCCGTAAACAAACGCCCCGTCGTCCAGATCCGTCTTCGGGATCTCGTCCTTCTCGGTCCAGTAATCCTGGCTGTGCTGCCATTCCGGCTTGTCGCCGCGCTTGGGGAGCAGGTCCATGTTGCGCATGATGTAGCCGGGGTTGAAGTTTTCCGGATCGATCCAGGGCAGGATCGGCATGTTGTGGTCCTCAGGCCGCAGCCTGACCTCGACCTTCTTCGTGCCCTTGGCCTTCATATGGCCGAGCAGCCGGCAGACGAAATCGGCGACGAGGTCGACGCGCAGCGTCCAGCTCGCGCGGAAATAGCCGAACACCCAGACCATGTTCGGCACGCCCGTGAACATCATGCCGCGATAGGTCACGGTGTCGCCGAAGGCGAGCGGCTTGCCGTCGATCTCGAAGGCGATGTCACCGAGCGCCGCGAGATTGAAACCGGTCGCGGTGACGACGATATCGGCTTCCAGCAGCTTGCCGGACTTGAGCTGGATGCCGTTCTCGACGAAACATTCGATCTCGTCGGTGACGACGGACGCCTTGCCGCTGGCGATGCCCTTGAACAGATCGGCATCGGGCACAAAGGCGATGCGCTGCCGCCACGGCCGGTAGGTCGGCGTGAAATGCGTCTCGACGTCGTAATCCGGCCCGAGAACCGCGCGGATCTGGTCGATCAGATCCTTTTTCACCTGCTCCGGCTTGGCAATGCAGAGCTTCGTGAAAGCATCCTGCTCGAACAATATTTTGCGGCGGACGATCTCATGGATCCACTCCTCGTCCACCTGAAGCCGGCGCAGCTCCTCGGCGATCTCGATGGCGTTGCGGCCGAGACGGAAATAGGTCGGCGAGCGCTGCAGCATGGTGACATGCGCGCAGGCGTCGGCGATGTTCGGCACCAGTGTCGCCGCGGTCGCGCCGGATCCGATCACGACGACCTTCCTGTTCGCGAGGTCGATATCGTCGGGCCAGCTCTGCGGATGGACGATGCGGCCCTTGAAGCGGTCCATGCCCTTCCATTCCGGCGTGTAGCCTTCCGAATGGCGGTAGTAGCCCTGGCACATCCAGAGGAAGTTGGCGGTGAAGGTCTTCGCCTCGCCGGTGTCCGTCGTGGTCGCCTCGATGGTCCAGAGATTTTGCTCGCTCGACCAGCTCGCGGAATTGATCTGGTGCTTGTAGCGGATGTGCCGGGCGATATCGTTGTCGTCGATCACCTCGTTCATGTAGGCGAGGATTTCATCGGCGGTCGCGATCGGCGGGCCGACCCAGGGCTTGAAGCTGTAACCGAAGGTATGGAGATCGCTGTCCGAGCGAATGCCGGGATAGCGATGCGTGCTCCACGTGCCGCCGAACGTCGCCTGCGTTTCCAGGATGACGTAGCTCGTGCCGGGAAGCTGCTTTTCGATGTGATAGGCGCTGCCGATGCCGGAGATGCCGGCACCGACGATCAGCACGTCGAAATGTTCAGAGGCCTGTTTGGTTGTGGCGTGACTGCGGACAGCGACATTCATTGTTGCTTCTGTGCCTTGCTTGTTTTTGTGGCCGTCCTTGACCGGACGGCGCGTTTCCTCCGCGACGGGCGTGGTCGCCCATCGCGCTTCCGCATTAAAATGACATAGATCAATTCGTGGTCAAACTATAACGCCGCACCCCAGCTCCGCGCGGTCTGCAAAATCCAGTCGCGATAGAGCGTGAGCGGTGTGACGCCGGTCAATCCGCCGCAGCCGGCGGCGCCGTTCGGCCCCGTGGACCAGCTGATGACGCCGACAAGCACCGGACCGTTCGGCTTGTCCTCGAACACCGGACCGCCGGAATCGCCGGTGCAGGCGCCAATTCCGTCGCGAACACCGTTGGTTACGGGATCGACCAGCCGGATCTGGAACGTGCCGGGCTGGCCCGTGGCCACGAGCCCGGCAACGCGCGTCGCGCCGCCGCTCTTGCCGTCGCCACGCACGGTGACGCCGATACCGGCGATGACAAAGCGGCTGCCGACCTGGATTGGAATGGTCGGCGCACCGACCGACACCGTCGATTTTCCCTTGAGTGGAATTTCCAGTTGCAGCAATGCCACGTCCGCGGTGGCGCGATGCGCCTGCATTGCCTGCATGTTGAAGTTCGGATGGATCGCGACGGTGCGCACATTCAGCAATTGCGGCGTACCGTCAGCGCCGCGATCGACGATCTTGTAGTCCGCGCCCGGCTGCACGCAGTGGGCGACAGTCAGCACGACCTTCGGGGCGATCAGGCTGCCGGTGCAGAAATTGCCACGCGAGCCGACGATGGTGACGACCGCGCGCGCGACACCATCGGCCTGCGGCGTGCCGCCGCCGACGATGGCGTGTGCGGGCGTGGCGAGCAGCAGCGCGGCTGCGATGAGGGTTGCAAGCTTCTTCATGGGAACACGCCTTGGCGTCAGCATCGGTGACGGCGGGGATTGCTTCGGACTGGCCCTTGCCGATAGCGCATGCTAGCGCTCTTGGGAAGGAATTGACGAGGGCGGGATCTTGACGATCGAGGCTGTGATCTTTGATTTTGGCGGCGTGCTGACGAGCTCGCCATTCGAGGCGTTCGCGCGCTACGAGGCCGAGCGCGGTCTGCCCGTCGACATCATCCGGCGCACCAACGCCGCCAATCATCTGGAAAACGCCTGGGCCAAGTTCGAGCGAGCCGAGGTCGATATCGACACCTTCGACAAGCTTTTCGCCGAGGAATCGCGCACGCTCGGCGCGGAGGTGCGCGGCCGCGACGTGCTGCCGCTGCTTCAGGGCGATCTGCGTCCCGAGATGGTCGAGGCCCTCAAGCGCATCAAGGCGCAGTTCAAGACCGGCTGCATCACCAACAATCTGCCCGCCAACGCGATCGGCAGCATGACCGGGCGCTCACTCTATATCGCCGAGGTGATGGTTCTGTTCGACCATGTCATCGAATCCGCCAAGATCGGCCTGCGCAAGCCCGACCCGCGCATCTACAAGCTGATGGTCGAGACGCTGAAGGTCGACCCGAAGAAGTGCGTCTATCTCGACGATCTCGGCGTCAACCTGAAGCCCGCGCGCGAGATGGGCATGACGACGATCAAGGTGACGAGCGGCGCGCAGGCGATTGCGGAGCTTGAGGCGGCGACGGGGCTGAAGTTGGGGTAGCTGGCGCGTCATTCTCCGTCATTGCGAGCGCAGCGAAGCAATCCAGACTGTCTCCGCGGAGGCATTCTGGATTGCTTCGCTGCGCAATGACTGCGCTGCACGGTCTTGCCTGGCTGACTGACTACTCCGCCGCGGCTACAATCCGCTCCGGAAATGCCGCCGCGAGCGAGGCACGGTCGGGCTTCAGCACGCCGCGTTCGGTGATGAGGCCGGTGACGAGACGTGCCGGCGTCACGTCGAACGCGTAATTCGCGACCGGCGAGCCCTCCGGCACGATGCGCACCGTCTCCAGCCGGCCGTCCGCCGTGCGGCCGGTCATGTCGGTCACCTCCGCGCCGCTGCGCTGCTCGATCGGAATGTCGCGGATACCGTCATCAACAGCGAAATCGATCGTCGGCGACGGCAACGCGACATAGAACGGCACGCCGTTGTCGTGCGCTGCAAGCGCCTTCAAATATGTGCCGATCTTGTTGCAGACATCGCCATTAGCGGCGACGCGGTCGGTGCCGACGATGGCGAGATCGACCATGCCGTGCTGCATCAGATGTCCGCCGGTGTTGTCGGGGATGACCGTGTGCGGCACGCCGTGATGACCGAGCTCCCAGGCCGTGAGCGAGGCGCCCTGGTTGCGCGGACGGGTCTCATCGACCCAGACATGGACCTTGATGCCACGCTCATGCGCCAGATAGATCGGCGCCGTTGCGGTGCCCCAGTCGACGGTCGCAAGCCAGCCCGCATTGCAATGAGTCAGCAAATTGACCGTCTCGCCCGGCTTCTTCTTTGCGACGATCGCCTCGATCAGCTTCAGCCCGTTGCCGGCGATGCCGCGGTTGATCTCGACGTCCTGCTCGACGATCTCGTCGGCGCGCGCGTAGGCCGCCTCCGCCCGCTCGACCGGATCGACCGGCGCGAGCGCCGTGCGCATCTCGTCCAGCGCCCATTTCAGATTGATCGCGGTCGGCCGCGCCACGACCAGCGTGTCATAGGCGCGCTTGAGGCCGGCGTCGGATGAGTCCTCGCGCATGGCGAGCGCCATGCCATAGGCCGCGGTTGCACCGATCAGCGGTGCGCCGCGCACCAGCATGTCGCGGATCGCGACCGCTGCGTCTTCGCATGACGTCAGCTTCGCAACGATGAACTCATGCGGCAGCCGGCGCTGGTCGATCGCACCAACCGACCAGCCACCGCGTTCGCGCCAGATGCTGCGGAAATGCTTGCCGTCAACCTTCATGGCATTCTGCCTTTCGTATCACGCCCGCAGGATGCGCCCGGCCACCGCATCGAGCTTCTTCAAGAGCTCGGGATCGCGCGCCTCGGGCGCCGTGATCAGCGCGGTGTCGAGCGCCCGGTCCGAACCGATCGGGCACGGCTCGTGCTCGCGCGGAAAGTCTTTCGCGAGCCGCGCCACCAGCGCCTTGGCCTTGTCGGCGTTCGAGCTCAGCACGCGGATGATGTCCTGGACGGTGACGGCGTCGTGGTCGGGATGCCAGCAGTCGAAATCCGTCACCATCGCGACCGTGGCGTAGCAGATCTCGGCCTCACGCGCGAGCTTTGCCTCGGGCATGTTGGTCATGCCGATCACGGAATAGCCAAGAGTCTTGTAGGTCATGCTTTCCGCGTAGGTGGAGAATTGCGGCCCCTCCATGCAGACATAGGTGCCGCCACGCGCAAACGCGATGGCCTCGGCTTCAGCTGCCGCCGCAAGATGGATGCGCAGCCGCGGCGAGACCGGATGCGCCATCGACACATGCGCGACGCAGCCCCTGCCGAAGAACGAGCTCTCGCGCTTGTGGGTGCGATCGACGAACTGGTCGACGAGAACGAAGGTGCCAGGTGGCAGCTCCTCCCTGAACGAGCCGCAGGCCGAGAGCGAGATCAGGTCGGTGACGCCGGCCCGCTTCAGAACATCGATGTTGGCGCGATAGTTGATGTCGGAGGGCGACAGCCGGTGCCCCTTGTCGTGCCGCGGCAGGAACACGATCGGCAGGCCGGCAATGGAGCCGCGCCGCAGGGGGGCCGATGGCTCGCCCCAGGGGCTCTTGATCACCTCTTCGCGCGCGCCCTCAAGACCCGGCAGATCGTAGATGCCGGAACCACCGATGATGCCCAATACCGCCTGCGTCATGCCTGCTCCACCCGCTCGCCATATGCGACATGGTTAAGCTATGCCAGTTTTGCGGCGGTTTTGGAACGGGGGCGGTGGGGCGATGCCGGTGCTGTGAGGGGCCTGGAGTGCTCGCCTCACTCTCAGTGTCATCCCCGCGAAAGCGGGGACCCATAGCCACAGGGCGCAGTTTGGCGAGGATTCGTCGTTCTGTACCGCGACCTTCAACGATCGATAGATTCCGCGGTATGGGTCCCTGCGTTCGCAGGGACGACCCGGGGAGAGATAGGTACGTCTAATTAAGCCGCCGTCGCCAGCTGCAGCTGGGTCGCGACCATCCGCTGCAGCGTCTCGACCGACTGGAAATTCTCGGGCGTGATCTCGGATTGCGGGATAGTGAAGTCGAACTCGGCTTCGACGCCGAGCATCAGATTGACCATGTCCATCGAGGTCAGGCCCGCATCGACGAGCTTCGCCTGTGGCGTGATATCCGCGGCGAGCGAGTTCTGCTCGAGGATGCCCTTCACCAGCTTGATGATGCGATCGCGCAATTCGGTATCGAAGGCCTGCATCGGTAAATTCCCATCTGTCTATTCAACGGTCGGACCGGCTGCCGGCTACGATGGGCACGACGGGCCGATCCCACAATGGGCGCCACCATTACTTCGCCTTTCTTAGTAAACGATGACTCAGATTGTCTGGAATTCCGGGTTCTTCCAGATCCCTAACGCGATCGCGGAAATTCCGGCGATGCAAACAACCCGACCTTAACTGTTCGTTCGGAATTGGGCTTTGTTTACCCTCTATTTCATCGACGAATTTGAATTAAATCCGTAGCCTCGTCTCACAACTAAAGATGGTCGGAGGATCGCTTCAGCGGCATCGCGAATGATGCTGGCGATCCTGAACGGCAAACCGGAGGCGGACGAGTATGAACGTGCGTGAAGCAGTCCTCACTGTCGACGAAACGCAAACGAGCTTTCTCGAACACGGCCCCTCCCTCATCGAACGCGCCACCCGGACAGCCGCTGCGGCGGCGGCCGACGCGGACGGGGTCGATCGCGACGCCCGCTTCCCCCACAAGGCTTTCGAGGTCGCGCGCGAGCAGAAACTGCTCGGCGTCATGATCCCGGTCGAGTTCGGCGGCCTTGGCGCTTCGATCTACGACGTCACCGACATCTGCTACACGCTCGGGCGCGCCTGCGCCTCGACCGCGATGATCTATGCGATGCACATCACCAAGGTCGCCTGTGTCATCAGGCACGGCCATGGCATCCCCTGGATGGAAACGATGATGCGCCGGGTCGCCCGCGACCAGTGGCTGCTCGCCTCCTCCACCACCGAAGGCCAGAACGGCGGCAACATTCGCGCCAGCGCAGCAGCAGTCGACCACGCCGGCGACGCAGTCTCGCTGGTGCGCGACGCCACCGTGATCTCCTACGGTGCGGAGGCCGACGGCCTCGTCACCATCGCCCGCCGCGCCACCGAGGCCGCCGCCTCCGACCAGGTTCTGCTGGCCCTCGCCAAGGACGATTATTCGCTGAAGCAGACGCAGGGCTGGGAGACGCTCGGCATGCGCGGCACCTGCTCGACCGGCTTCGAGCTCAAGGTCGATTGCCCGGCCGACCGCATCTTCCCGGAATCCTATGACAAGATCCATGCCCAGACCATGACGCCGTTCGCGCATCTGTGCTGGTCCTCGGCCTGGGCCGGCATCGCCGCTGCGGCCGTGACCCGTGCGCAGGCTTTCGTTCGCAAGGCGGCCCGCAGCTCGGGCGGCCAGATGCCGCCGGCCGCGGCGCATTTCACGGCCGCGAAGATGTCGCTGGCCAAGCTGCGCGCGCTGATCGCAGCCAATGCCGACACCTTTGCCCGCGCCGAGCATGACGAGCGCGCGCTGAGCTCGCTCGATTTCCAGTCCTCGATCACGCTGTTGAAGGTGCAGGCCTCCGAGCTCGCGGTCGAGACCGTGATGCATGCGATGCGCACCGCGGGCCTCTCCGGCTACCGCAACGACGGCGAATTCACCATGGGCCGGCACCTGCGCGACGTGCTGTCCTCGCCGATCATGATCAACAACGACCGCATTCTCGCCAACGCCGCCACTGCGACGCTGATGAGCGGCATTCCGGCAAGCCTTCGAGACTAGAAAGCCTTCGCGACTGACGTGCCTTTCGGCCAAAAAGAACAATTTCAGATAGCAGGAAGTCGAACATGAACATTGCTGTTCTCCCCAGCTCGCCCGAGACCGCGCCGCAAATCGCGGATCCGCTCGATCATCTCGCCGACAAGCTGTTCCACCCCATGGGCTCGGACGGCGTATACGCCCGCACCGCGCTCTACGAGGGCGTCGTCGAGCGTCTTACCGCCCTGATCACGAGCCATCGCGAGACCGGCACCGAGGTCATGCGCTTTCCGCCGGTGATGAGCCGGGCACAGCTCGAAAAATCCGGCTATCTCAAGAGCTTTCCCAACCTGCTCGGCTGCGTCTGCGGCCTGCACGGCACCGAACGCGAGATCGACGCGGCGGTCAGCCGCTTCGATGCCGGCGGCGACTGGACTTCATCGCTCTCGCCGGCCGACCTCGTGCTGTCGCCCGCCGCCTGCTACCCGGTCTATCCGATCGCGGCGAGCCGCGGAGCTTTGCCGAAGGGCGGCCTGCGCTTCGACGTCGCCGCCGACTGCTTCCGCCGTGAGCCGTCGAAACATCTCGACCGGCTGCAATCGTTCCGGATGCGCGAATATGTCTGCATCGGCAGCCCCGACGACGTCGCCGATTTCCGCGAGCGCTGGATGGTGCGCGCGCAGGCGATCGCCCGCGACCTCGGCCTGACCTTCCGCGTCGACTATGCCAGCGACCCCTTCTTCGGCCGCGTCGGCCAGATCAAGGCGGTGAGCCAGAAGCAGCAGCAGCTCAAATTCGAGCTCCTGATCCCGCTCCGCTCGGAGGATCAGCCGACCGCCTGCATGAGCTTCAACTATCACCGCGAGCATTTTGGCACGACCTGGGGCATCCAGGACGCCAATGGCGAACCCGCGCACACCGGCTGCGTCGCCTTCGGCATGGACCGCCTGGCCGTCGCCATGTTCCACACCCACGGCACCGATCTCGCCACCTGGCCCGCCAAGGTGCGGGAGATCATGGGCATGCAGCCGTTAGCCACGGCCGACGCCCATGGTGAAGGCTGGCGCTAGAGCATGATCCGGAAAAGTGCGGGACGGTTTTCCGAAAAGATCATGCCGAAACGATAGAGCGAACGAGGCCTCCCATTTCCACGGGTAAAACCAGCGTGATCCACACCAAGGTTCGATGCCGCGAGATCACCGAGGCCGACGTCGATGCGGTCGCGGACCTGCTGACGCGCGGCTTCGTCGGCCGCTCGCGCAACTACTGGATCCAGGGCCTGCGCCGGCAGGCCTTCCGGCCCGTGCCGGAGGGCTATCCGCGCTTCGGCTACATGCTCGACAATGACGGCGCGCCCGTCGGCGTGCTGCTGCTGATCTACACGGCGCGAAAGCACGGCGAAGAGACCGCCATCCAGTGCAATTTGTCGAGCTGGTATGTCGATCCGGCCTACCGCAACTACGCCCCGTTGCTGACCAAGATCGCGCAGCGGCACAAGGATGTCACCTATCTCAACATCAGCCCGGCGCCGTGGACCTGGCCGATCATCGAGACGCAAGGCTTTCGTGCCTATTGCCACGGCATCTTCTTCTCCGTGCCCGCACTCGCGCGCCCTCCGCGCTGGAGCAAGATCGAGGTCATCTCGCAGCACGCCAAGACGATCGATGGGCTGACCGACGACGAGACGCAGCTCCTCACGCGGCATGCCCGCTACAATTGCCTCAGCCTCGTCTGCCGCACGCCGAAGGGAACGTTCCCCTTCATCCTGCAGCCGGTGCGCATCCGCCGCGGCTTCATCGCACCGCCCGCGATGAAGCTGATCTATTGCCGCAGCGCCGCCGAATACGCCGCCTGCGCAGGCCGCATCGGCCGGCTGCTGCTGCGACTCGGCAAGATCTCGGTGGCGATCGATTCCAATGGCCCGATTCGCGGCCTCCCCGGCATCTACACCGAGCGGCGCGGCCGTAAATATTTCAAGGGTCCGCACCGGCCGCAGCTCGGCGACCTCACGGACACGGAACTCGTGCTGTACGGGCCGTAGGGGATCGGCTCAGAGCCCGCACCTTAGTCCCGTCATTCTGAGGTGCTCGTCGTGCGCAGCGCGGCGAGCCTCGAAGGATGAACGGCCGGGATGCAGCCGGGCCGTCGCCCTTCGAGGCCTCCGCTTCGCTCCGGCACCTCAGGATGACGGCGGTAGGTCGGTGCTCGCGGTACGACCTCGCCATTCAGATGCCGAACGCGTCTTCGAACGTCTCCCCGGCACACACTCTACGCATCGCCGGTCACCCTCCGTAAACTACGGCGCTTAAGGGAATTTTCCCGCCTCTTCGCTACCCTCCGCGGTTGAATTACGTTGCGTTAGGTCTATTGCCCGGCGAGACCCTGTCGATCCCATGACGTCGCCCCGCGACAACGAACTTGGAGCACGCCGCGAACAGGGCCCGCAGGCCCTGGTCTCGCTGAGCCAGCTCGCGCTCGACCGCATGGAGCAGGGTGTCTGCGTCTACGATGCCGACAACCGGATCGTGCTGGTCAACCAGCGCTATCTATCGCTGTTCGACATGTCGGCCGACATCGTGCATGTCGGCACGAGCTACCGCGAGGTGCTCGCGCACAGCGCGGCGCGCGGGAACTTTCCGCAAGACGAGGTCGACGCGCTGTATACGAAGCGGATCGCGCAGATCGCAGGCGGGAAGCCGTTCCGCACCGAACAGACACTCGCGAGCGGACTCGTCATGGCGCTCGAGCTGAAGCCGCTTCCCGGCGGCGGCTGGATGACGATCTGCGATGACGTCAGCCGCCTCGCCCGGCTCGAGGCGGAATTGCGCGTGCAGACGGAGCGCAGCCAGCACGCGCTCGCCAACATGTCGCATGGCCTCATCATGTACGATGCCGACAGCCGTGTCGTCGTCTGCAACGAGCGGTTCCTGAACCTCTACGATCTCGATTCCGACATTGTGAAGCCGGGCGTCGCGCATTGCTCAGTGATCGAACACTGGATGTCGCGTGGCAACCTGCCGGGCATGCCGAGTGACGAGTTCCGCCACACACGCCTGGAGGACGCGCGCGCTCGTAAGGCGAAGACCCTGCTGGTGATGCGCTATGACGGCCGGATGGTGCAGGCGGTGTCCCGCTTCCTGCCCGACGGCGGCTGGGTGACGGTGCATGAGGACGTCACCGAGCGGTTGCAGTACGAAGAAGCGCTGCGGCAACAGAACTTCATCCTCGATGCGGCGCTGGAGAACATGGCGCACGGGCTCGCCTTCTACGACAGCGACATGCGCTTGCGCGTCTGCAACACCACCTACCGCAAGATCTACCGGCTGTCGCCGGAGGAAACCAGGCCTGGCACCCATCTCGGCGAGCTGATCGAGCGGTCGATGGTGAACGGGGCGTTCGCCTCCGAATACAGTCCGCGACAGCTGCTGGAAGCCGCCAGCGCGAGGATCGCGAACCACGATTCCTCGCCGATGCGGCGGCGCATGTCGAACGACACCGTGATCTCGGTGCGCTACTGCGCGCTGCCCGAGGGCGGCTTCGTCGCCACCTACGAGGACATCACCGACCGCGAGCGCGCGATCGAAGAGCTGAGCGAGCAGTACCGCCGCTTCGACGCGGCGCTGAACAACATGAGCCAGGGCCTGTGCATGCTCGATGCGAGCCTGCGCGTCATCGTCTGCAATCGCCGCTACATCGAGATGTATGGGCTGTCGCCCGAGATCGTGAAGCCCGGCGTCTCGATGCGCGAGATCATGCAGCACAGCTGCGATCTCGGCATCCACCCGAACACGACCGCCGCGAAGATCTATGCCGACTATGTCGAGAGGCTGCGCGAGGGCGAACACACGCTGCACCGCCACCTGAACGACGGCCGCATCATCAAGCTCAATCACAAGCGGATGGAGCATGGCGGCTGGGTCGTCACCTATGAGGACGTCACCGAGCGCCACAAGGCCCAGGCCCGCGTGGCGCACATGGCGCAGCACGATTCACTGACCGACCTGCCCAACCGCACGCTGTTCCGCGAGAAAATGGGCGAGGGACTGAACCAGGTCGCGATCGCCGGCGGTGCGATGGCCGTGCTGTGCTTCGACCTTGATAATTTCAAGATCGTCAACGACCGCCTCGGCCACGCCGCCGGTGATCGGCTTCTGCGCTGGGTCGCGGCACGGCTGAAGGAGAATGTCGGCGAGCATGACACCGTCGCCCGCCTCGGCGGCGACGAGTTCGCCGTTCTCCAGCGCGGACCGCAGCCGCAATCGGCGGAACGGCTCGCTCGCCGCCTGGTCGAGATCATCGGCCACCCGCCGCCGCTGGAAAGCCAGTCGATCCATGTCGGCGTTTCCGTCGGCATCGCGATCGCGCCGGATCACGGGCTCGATGCCGACGAGCTGATGAAATGCGCCGACCTCGCACTGTACCAGGCCAAGGCCAAGGGGCGCGGCGCCTACCAGCTGTTCGAGCCCGAGATGGAGGAAGAGGCGCGCAGCCGGCACGCGCTGGAGCACGATCTGCGCAGCGCGCTTGAAGCACGCGAATTTCACCTCGTGTTTCAGCCGCAGGTGCGGCTCGACACCACCGAGCTCACCGGTTTCGAGGCGCTGCTGCGCTGGAAGCACCCCTCGCGCGGCTTCGTCTCCCCCGCCGAATTCATTCCGCTCGCGGAAGAGAATGGGCTGATCGTCCCGATCGGCGAATGGGTGCTGCGCACGGCCTGCGCGACCGCGGCATCCTGGCCCGATGTCACTGTCGCGGTCAATTTGTCGCCGGTGCAGTTCCGCGCGCGCGGACTGGTGGCGATGGTCACGAGCGCGCTTGCGGAAGCCGGCCTGCCGCCGCGGCGGCTCGAGCTCGAGGTCACCGAGACGGCGCTGCTCGACGACAGCGAGGCGACGATCGAGATCCTGCATCAGCTCCGCGCGCTCGGCGTACGCGTCAGCCTCGACGATTTCGGCGTCGGCTATTCCTCGCTGAGCTATTTGCGCAAATTTCCGTTCGACCGCATCAAGATCGACCGCTCGTTCGTCGGCACGCTCGGCGAAAGCCCGGAGAGCGTCGCCATCGTCCGCACCATCGCCAGCCTCGGCTCCGTGCTCGGCGTCGAGACCACGGCGGAAGGCGTCGAGACCATCGAGCAGCTCGACTTCGTCCGCGAATGCGGGTGCACCGCAGTCCAGGGCTATTATTTCGGCAGGCCGTGCCCGGCAGCCGAGGTCGGCCACGCGATCGAGCGACTGAACGCGGTCAGGCGCGTGGCGTGACGCTCCGCTTCACCTCGCCGCTCTCTCTATCGTTACGCCCGACACGACCTCAGGCGATTGAGCGTGGCACGATCGGCCGATGCGAGCGCATTGCTCCACTCCCGTTCGGAGAGGTCTCCGACCAGGCTGGAAAGGCTGATGGCAAGCGCACGAAGCCGCGCATTCTCCTCAAGAAGCAAGAAAACGTCGTTCGACGGGGATTCATCGTCAGAAAAGCTAGCGCCTTCGCAGAGCTGCTGCGACAAGAGTTCGAAAGACTCATCACGCACGATATCTTCGGCAGTGGAAATCAGCTTCTGTCTCTTATGACGCACTAAATCTTCATCACTCATGGCAAATTCCCCAACTCAGGACATGCCTCCAACCGCATTTGGATACATCGATTGAGTCGGCGGCGGATTTGAGTCCGAAATGGGCTCGCAGGGTGTGCGCCTCGTGTCCCCCGCCGCCTCACTTGCTCATTCGTTCGCTTCACCGGCGTCTTTCAGACCGGCTCGCAGTGCGGTCACGACGCGATGGGCCACGTCGATATCCCTGACCGACAATCCATCCGCAAGGCCGTTGACCCACGGGACCTGCAAACGGCCGGCGGCATCGTAGACCTGCCTGCCGTTGTCGGTGAGGACCACGAGCTGCGCCCGGCGGTGATGCGGGTTGACCTCGAACACAACGAGACCATCGCGCGCGAGGTCGTTGACGATGCGCTGCACGTTCTGGCGATTGGCGCCGAGATTGCGGGCGAGCCAGGCGACCGGCTCCGGCCGCTCGGCGTCGGCGATCGCCCCCAGTATCTGCCAGCGCGCGCTGGTGAGACCAAGCGACGTCACCAGCCGGTCGCCGGCGGTCAGAAGCAGGCTGTTGGCACGGAACAGGTCGAGGATGAGGCCGGTCAGGGCTTCGCCCGCCGGGGTCCGCTTGGCCTTGTTCATTTGGCACTATTGCTCCGTATTGACACCATGATGTCAAATACCTATATCCGGGACTGTCGAATTGACATTATGACACCAAATTGACCGGAGCAATGTCATGCCTCACATGCGTCCCCTCGACCCTGCCTTCCCGATCGACCGTCAGATCGCGCTCGAAACCGGCCCCGTGGTGCTCATCAACGTGTTCACGCTCGACGCCGAGGATGAGCAGGGCTTCCTCAAGACGTGGCAGGACGACGCCACCTTCATGAAACGCCAGCCCGGTTTCATCTCCACCCAGCTTCACCGCGCCGTCGGCGACAGCCCGACCTATCTGAATTACGCGGTGTGGGAATCCAACGCGGATTTCCGCGCCGCTTTCACCCACCCGGAATTCCGCGCAAAGATCGCCGCCTACCCCGCATCTGCCGTCGCGAGCCCGCATCTGTTCCAGAAGGTCGCGGTGCCCGGTATTTGCGTGGGGTAGCGGCCACATCGTCATTGTCCGCGCAGCGAAGCAATCCAGACTGCCGCGGGGGAAAGATTCTGGATTGCTTCGCTGCGCTCGCAATGACGGAGGAGAGAGTCGAGCCCACAAGCGCAATCGTACGGTCGGCAAAGGCGCGCTTGCGCCGTGCCCTCCATCTCTCTCGCCGTGTGGTGTCGATGGTGGGCACGCTTCGCTTTGCCCACCCTACGATATCTCAGCTCGCCGCAGGCAGCACGTTATCCGGCGGCGTGCCCCATGGGCGGTCGGCTGAGGCGAGCCCGATCAGGCGGCCCTGGATGTAGTCGCAGCCCCAGTCGCGCAGCATGGCGGCGGCCTCTCCGTCCTGCACCCACTCGGCGACCGTCTTGATGTCGAGGCGGCGGGCGAGGTCGATCAGGGTCTGCACGAAGGCGCGGTCATCGGCCGAACGGGTGATGTTCTGCACGAAGGCGCCGTCGATCTTGACGATATCGACGCCGAGCTTGCGCAGGTTTCGGAACGAAGTGTAGCCGGCGCCGAAATCGTCGATGGCGATGCGGCTGCCGAAATTCTTCAGCCGCGTGACGAAGCCGCGCACGTCATCGATGTCCTGGATCGCGACCGTCTCGGTGATCTCGACGATCAGCCGCTCGGCGACGCCGGGGTGGGCCAGCATCAGCGACTCGATTCCCGCCCACCAGTCCGGATCCATCGTCGTATCAGGCGAGATGTTGAGGCTGAGGCAGATGTCGGGCGCGGCCGCGAGCTCGGCGACCACAAGCTCGAGCACGCGGTGATCGACCAGGCGGATCAGGCCGAGCCGTTCGGCAACCGGCACGATGTCGGGAGCCAGCAGCACCTGGCCGTCGCCCTGGTCCATCCGCACCAGGCATTCGTGGAACGCGCGCTCGTGCGAGACGGCCGAGACAACCGGCTCATAGGCGAGCTTGATGCGGCGCTCGTTCAGCGCGGTGACGATCTCGTCGGTGACACGGATGTTGACGCGGCGCTGTGCGTCACGCGCGGCATCCGGGCGCCACGCCGCGAACGAACCGACGCGGCGTTGTTTTGCCGCGTCCAGCGTCTCATGGGCGCGATTGACGGCCTCGTCGGTGTTGCGGGCGTAGCGCGGCACGCTGACCGCGCCGATCGACGCCGTGACCGAGACCGGGCCGGATTTGGTCGGCACCACCTCGTCGCGGATGCCGGCAAGGAAGCGCTCGGCGGCGACGTTCATGTCATCGACGGTGCAGTTCTTCAGGATCAGGCCGAACTTGTTGCCGGAGAAACGGCCGAGCACGTCGCCGCCGCGCAGGCGGGCGCGGATGCGCTTGGCCACGTCGAGGATCACGGCGTCCGCGACATCGAAGCCGAAAGCGTCGTTGACGCGGGCGAGATGATCGATGCCGACCAGCATGAAGGCTGCGGTCGAGCGGAAGCGGGTGGTCTCCTCGATCGCCTCGGCCAGCGCCGCGATCAGGTGGGAACGATTGAGCTCGCCGGTCAGGGGATCAAGCCGAGCCAGCTTGGTCAATTCCTCGTCGCGGGCGTGGCGCTCATTGTTGATGCGGATGGAGCCGATCGCGCGCACCGGGCGGCCATCGGGGCCGGCGAACCAGCGGCCGGTCTCCTCGATCCAGACCACGGGATCGGCGGCGCTCATGCGCACGCCGTATTCGACCCGGTAGGGCGTGCCGTCGGCGCCGTGCACCGGCGAGGTCTGCGCCAGCGCGGCGGTCCGCAGCGTCTGCGCGGGCTCGATCAGCTTGGCGAATTCGGCGCCAGTCGCGAGCCGCTCGGGCGGGATGCCGGGAAAGACGCTGGCGACCTGCTCACCCCACACGATGGAATCGCTGGCGATGTCCCAGGCGAAAACGGCCTGACCAAGAGCGGCCAGGATGTCGGAGGCTTGCGGCAATGCAGGGGTCAAAATCGCCTCGTTTCGGGACAGCGGGGAGTCCTGAGTCGGCACAGAATACGGCCAGATTCGACTCCGACTCTAGGCAAAGTTCATAAACAATTTGGAAACCATGTTTCGCAGGCCCGCGGAACCAAACCGGCCCGGCCGGCATAGGCCTTGCGAGTACATGACACGCACCGGCGCCGGCGTCTCGAAACGCGACAGGCCTCGCCGGATCAACGGTGATTGCGATGTTAAGTACTGATCGATCGGACGGCGCGGACAACGGCACGGGCACGGCCCTGGTGACGCTGCTGCCGACGTTGCAGTGGGTCCACAAGGCGCCGCTGCCCCGTCCCGATCCGAGCTTCGTCACCCAACTCATCGCCAACGCCGAGCACCTGCCCCAGGCGAGCCGGCTCCGCCGCGCCTCTTCCGAGGATGCGCAGATGGCCTATGGCGACAAGCGCCCGCTTCCGAGCGTCACCGCGCGCACGCGGCAGGTGGCTTGAAGTAGAGGTGGCTTGAAGCAGATCAGCGCGGCGCGTCGGGAGACGGCGGCGTGCCGTTGCCCGGCTGCAAGTCCGGCGATGGGATTTCCGGCGAGGGCGGGTTCACCGGCTTCGGCGCGGGGTGATCCTTCAGCACGGATTCGGCGACCGACTGCGCGGAAGGCGCGGGTGGCACCGCCGGCGCAGACACCGGCTCGAACTTGGATTCGGACGCCGCATCGTCCGTTGCCGCTTCGGCCTGGCGCTTGGCCTTGCGCGGCGCCGGCACTGCCGTCTCCGCGACATAGGTGACGCGGCGGCGCGTGCGCTGGGCGATACCGCCGAGGAAATCGGCCATCGCGAGCAGCACCAGCAGGAAATAGGTGGAGTTGCCGAATTTGGGCCACATCACGAATTCGGCCGCGGCAGCACCGAACACGATCAGCGACAGCAGATGATCCATCAGGAATTTCGAGCCGGGCCGCGCGCCTTTGACCACCTCTAACAGCAGCAACACGATACCGAGCGCGAGCATCACGTCGGCAAGCGTGACCGCCCAGGTCTCGCCCGTGATCATCGGCACCTTGAACAGCACGTCCGTAAAGGACACGGTCGGCATCAGGAAGGCGATGATGTTGTAGACCGCGAGCGGGATCAGGAGCAGCGGGAAACCGACCATCGGCGAAATGCCTTCTCGATCAAGATATCCGGACAGAACAATGCGGCCGCGAAGCATTAGCTCCGCCGCCGTCACTGTCATATCTCATTGGGTGGCCGAAATCAGGCAGGCGAAATGATCCTGCCCGGAGAAAGGTCCTAAATTCAGGACTCTTTCTTCTTCAGGACCTGACGGCCCTTGTACATGCCGGTCTTGAGGTCGAGATGGTGCGGACGACGGAGCTCGCCGGAGTCCTTGTCTTCCACATAGGTCGGCTTCTTGATGGCGTCTGCCGAGCGGCGCATGCCACGACGCGACGGCGAGGTTTTTCTTCTCGGAACGGCCATTTCAATATCCTCTAGGGATTGGTGTTGTCAGGGCATCGTCCGCGAGGGGACGGCTCAGCACCCGCAAACCGAGGCGAGCTGAATGCCGATCAAGGCCGGGCTTATAGAGGAAGGCTGGCCGTAAATCTAGGCTTTTGGACCGGAAAATACGTCCGGAAAGGGCCCAGAATCAGCGATTTTCCCGCCAACAGGTCAAAAGCGAGTTCGCCTGCGCCCTCGCCACATAGGTCCCTGCCAGCCGGCGGACGCCAGGCCCGGGGGTCCGGGCGCTCCGTTTGACCGGATTGGGCAGGATCGAGGCCAGAAGTGCCGCCTCCCGGGGCGAGAGGTTGGCCGCCGATTTGCCAAAGGCATAGGCGCTGGCCGCCTCGACCCCAAACTGGCCCTGCGGGCCGAGCTCGGCGATGTTGACGTAAATCTCGAGGATTCGCGCCTTGGGCAGGACGAAATCGATCCACAGCGCCAGCGGGAATTCCAGCGCCTTGCGGACGAAATCCCGCCCCTGCCAGAGGAACAGGTTCTTTGCCACCTGCTGGGTGATGGTGGAGGCGCCCCGGAAGGGCGTACCGTCCTCCTTCGCATCGTCGATCGCCTCGCGCAGCGCGCCCCAGTCGATGCCGTGATGCTTGCAGAAATGGGCGTCCTCGGCCGCCACCACCGATCGCGGCAGTGAGGGCGACATCGCGGCCAGATCGATCCACTCCCGATGCATCGGCGCGCCCCGGAGCGACCGCCAGGCCATCAGCGTCGAAACCGGATGGCCGGTGCGGTAGAACGGCGCGATCACGTAGGGCGCGAGAGCCACGACCAAGAGCGCTACCAGCAGGATCTTGACGATGCGCAAATCGACCTTTCCGGCGCAAAATGAAACGCGGCCACGGATCCCGCCATTAAGTCTGTGATAATTCGGGCCTTTTCCAGCACTTTTTAGGCCTTCCAAACGATTGACTGGGGCGGGCGCATAAAGGATTGTCCCGCCGAATTTTAGTTCTGGAGCCCTTCTTGATGACCGGCACGTCCCCGTCCGATTTCGCCAAACGCCTGGACAAGACCGCTGATGACACCGAAGCCCTGCTTGGACGCCTGCTGGCGGACGACATCCTGCACGATGAGATCGCCCGTCCCAAGCGACTGATGGACGCAATGCGTTATTCGAGCCTCAACGGCGGCAAGCGTCTGCGGCCGTTCCTGGTGGTCGAGAGCGCCGCCGTGTTCGGCGTTCCCCGCGAGGCCGCCCTGCTCGCCGGCGCCGCGCTCGAATGCATCCACTGCTATTCGCTGATCCATGACGATTTGCCTGCGATGGACAATTCGGACCTGCGCCGCGGCCGCCCCACCCTGCACAAGAAGACCGATGACGCCACCGCGATCCTCGCCGGCGACGGCCTGTTGACGCTCGCCTTCGACATCATCACCCGCGATGAGATCCACCGCGACGCCAATGTGCGCCTCCTGCTGACGCGCGCGCTGGCGCGCTGCGCCGGCATCGGCGGCATGGTCGGCGGCCAGATTCTCGATCTCGCCGGCGAAGGCCGTTTTGGCGGCAACGAGCCGATCGATGTCGCCCGCATTCAGCAGATGAAGACCGGTGCGCTGCTGCGCTACGGCTGCATCGCGGGCGCTATCCTCGGCCAGGCCTCGCAAAAGGAATATCAGGCACTCGACGATTACGGCCGCGCGCTCGGCGAGGCCTTCCAGATCGCCGACGATCTGCTCGACGTCGAAGGCGATGCGGCGGCCCTCGGCAAGCCGGCCGGCGCCGACGCCGCACTCGGCAAGACCACCTTCGTCACCCAGCTCGGCATCGAAGGCGCCAAGCAGCGCGTGCGCGACCTGCTCGCGCGGGCCGACGGCGCCGTGTCGATCTTCGGCGACCGCGCCGCCGTTCTGCAGGCCGCCGCGCGCTTCGTCGCCGAGCGGAAGAACTGATGTAGCGCACCTCTCCCCGCAAGCGGGGCGAGGGAGCAGGCCGCCGCTGCGGCGACAGCGAGAGTTGAGCGAGAGGGCCGGAGCCATCATGGCCACCGACAAAGACGATCCCGTCCTCGTCCGCTTCCGCAAGATGTCGCGGCCGATGCGGCTGATTTACGCGCGGCCGCGCACCTTTATCGCGCTCGCTGCCGGCATCCTGGTCTGCTTGCTGCTGCCGGGATCGCACCGGCTGGTGACGCGGCTGCTGTTCGGCTGGGATGCGTTGATCGCGGTTTATCTCGTGCTGGTCTACGCGATGATGCTGTGCAACGACCAGCAGCACATCCGCCGTAGTGCCGCGATGCAAGACGACGGCCGCTTCGTGATCCTGCTGGTGACGGCGATCGGCGCCTTCGCCAGCATCGCTGCGATCGTGTCCGAGCTCGGCACGCCGCATCGCGGCGCGTGGGAGTTGACCATCGCGATCACGACCATCGCACTGTCATGGGCCGCCGTGCACACGACCTTCGCGCTGCATTACGCCCATGATTATTACCGGCACCCGCCGGGCGGGCTGCAATTCCCGAGCGGCGACAAGGAAGATCACGCCGACTATTGGGACTTCGTCTATTTCTCGTTCGTGATCGGCATGACCGCGCAGGTCTCCGACGTCGGCATCACCGACAAGACCATCCGCCGCACCGCGACGGCGCATGGCATCGTGTCGTTCATCTACAACACGGCGCTGCTGGCGCTGACAGTGAACATCGCGGCGAGCGCAATCTCGAACTGACGTCGTCCCGGCAAGCGCCGAGACGACGGCGTCGATGGCGCGATCCTAGTTGCACACCTCGGCATTGGCGTCGTTGCCGGGGCCGCCGCCGCCGCGATATTCGAGATGACAGCCGCGGTTGACCGGGCGGCAGCTGCCGCCATTGCAGAAAATCTGCCCGCCACCCGCGGCGCGGCCGGCGCCGGCGGCAGCCGCAATGCCCGCAGCGGCACCATAGCCGCCCGCCGCGCCACCAGCCTGACGGCGCTGCCGTGCGGGACGCTCATCGCCGTCGTCGCGCTTGGCGGTTGTACGCTTGCCGGATGCGGGCTTGGCCGTCGCAGGCTTGGCGATGCGCTCCTTCTGGCACTCATTGTCGTCGTTGATCGCATAGCCCTCACGGCAAACGATCTTCGTGCACTTGTCGCCGTCGGCCTTGAAGCCGTGCTCGCAGACCAGCGGGCAGACGCGTGACGGCTTTGACTTGACCGTATCGAGCGCATCTGTGCTCGCCACTTTCACGTCGAGCTTGGTGCCGGCATAGCGGTTGAACTGCGACAGCGACCGCTGCGAGGTCGTATTCCAGTTGCCGTCGGCTTGCCCTGAGAAGCAACCGACGCGGCCGAGCTCGGTCTGCACCGAGCGGCTGAGATCGGCCGGCGCGGTCGCGGGCGTCAGCGAAGCGACGCTGGTGCCAACGGGGCCCGCCGTGCTGGCGGGTGCAGCACCTGGCGCCGCGGCGGCGAGGTTGACGCGCTGCTGCTCGGCCGCGGCCGCCTGCTGCTGCGCCTGCTCCTTGGCCTTCTGCGCGGCGAGCTGCGCCTGCTCGGCGGCTTTCGCGTCGGCAGCGGCCTTGACCTGCGCATCGTTCTGCGCGCCGAGGGCGGCAAGACGATCGCGTTCGGCCTCGGCCTGCTTCGCCTTCTCGGTGGCCGCCGCATGGGCCTGCTCGGCCCCGATTTTTTCGACCTGAAGCTTGGCGAGATTCGCATAGAAGCCGTCAGGATGCTGGGCCAGGAATGCTTCCCAGGCCGGCTTGTTGCCAACCTGGAGGGCGAGCTCGTAGTCGCGGCGGATATCGGCCTGCGGATTCACGACAGGCGCCACCGGAGCGGCCGCCACCACCTTGACCGGTACCAGCGGCACGTCCTCGCCGCCGAGCGAGCCGTACACGAACGGCTCCTGCTTGTTGCCGGTCGACTTGAGCACGTCGTCACGCACGAAGCCGAAGGCGCGGCGGACGTCGAGGCCCGGCGTCGTCAGATGCTTCGACAGTGCCATGGTAAAGGGGCTGTTGGCGCCGTCGCCGTCCTGCGCCGTGAAGCCGGCCTTGGCCGAATAGGCGATCAGCGTGTTGGGGCTGTTCGGCTCGACCTGGGCCAGGCCGCGGCCAATGCCGCGCGAGACAACCGTGCGCTTCATGGTCTTGCCGAACGGATTATCGCGGCAGGCGTCGAGGATCACAAGGCGAAGCTGCTTTGCGGGCTCGACCGCAACCAGGACGCGGTCGAGCGACAGCCCCTGGTCGTAGACATCGGTGTCGCGTTCGAGCTTGGCGTCAACAGGGATCAGATAGTTCGAGCCTTCGACCTCGATGCCGTGGCCGGCATAGTAGACCACGGCGATGTCGGCATCGCGCGTCGCATCGGCAAAATCGCGCAGCAGGCGCCGCGTCTCCAACGCGGACAGATCATGCCGGGATTCCACGACGTCGAAGCCGGCGTCCTTCAGCGTCTTCGCCATCACTGCACCGTCATTGACGGGGTTCGCGAGCGACGGCGCGTACTGATACGACGAATTGGCAAGGACCAGCGCCACGCGCTTTCCGGCGAGAGCGGGCACAGCGCCGAACAAGAGAGCCAGAAAAAGCGGACAAAGTCCGAGCAGGCTACGCATGACAGAACTTCCAGAGATCGGGAGCAACTCGGTCGCCCTTTGGGGATTGCCTTAGCAGAATCCGCCATCGCACGTGTGATGGAGATCACGAAGACAATGCCTGCAAACTGCCATGGAACTCTTTAGTCTCGCCAGAGCGATAGCGGTTCGCTGGCGCAGGCCAAGTATGCGCTCAGTCACCCCCGATATGCCCCCGGTATTGCGGCAGCTCGTCGGTGATCTCATGCCAGGGCGCCTTCGAGCCCACGAAAATGTGGGCGCTCGGCCGGATCGAGGGGGCGTCAACCAGGGTTCCCATGGCGACGTGGACCCATTTCCCCTCGCGCACCCGGGAATAAAGCAGCGAGCCGCAATGGGCGCAGTGCGCGTCGTGGGTTGTGTCGTCGCCGAAGATGAGGCGCTGGTCCTCGCCACGGACGATGCGGAGCTTGTCCTGCACGATCCCGGCGAACGGCTTGAAGGCGGAGCCGGTGGTGCGGCGGCAATTCGAACAGTGGCAGTTCAGCGCGTAAGAGAACGCGTCCGCGACCTCGTAGCGCACGGCACGGCAATAGCATTCACCGGTGAGGATACGAGCGTTCGAATTTTCTGATCCGGTCATTCCAGCGTCCTCGCGCAATTGGCGCAGACACCCATAGCGCATTTTGATGTGTACGACTAAGTTTGCCCCGAGCCATCATTCAAAGGGGTGACCCATGAACCAGAACCGTTCGAGCGTCGAAGCCGTCGTGCAATCCTATTTCGACGGACTTTACGAGGGCGATGCCGAAAAACTCGGCGCGATCTTCCATCCCTCGGCCGATTTGCGCTGGGTCGAGAAGGGCGAGCTTCAGGTGTTGACCGTGCCCGACTGGCTCGACCGCGTCCGCAAGCGCCCCTCCGGCAAGGCCGAAGGCAAGCCGCGCGAGGATTTCATCGTCACCATCGACCGCTCGGATGACAAGACCGCCTTCATCAAGGTCAGGTGCCAGCTGCCGCCGCGCTTTTTCACGGATTATCTGGTGGCGATGAAGCTTGCCGACGGCTGGCAGATCGTGTCGAAGTCGTACCGGTATGACCTGAGGGAGTGAGGGCACCCTCGCACTGCCCGAAATCCGGCACACTCGCCCCGCATTCTCCGTCATTGCGAGCGCAGCGAAGCAATCCAGTCTGTCTCAGCGGAAAGATTCTGGATTGCTTCGCTGCGTTCGCAATGGCGATGTCTGAAAGTCCCCTATGCCTCTCGACCGCCGTACTCTGCTCGCCTCGCTCGCCTGGATCGCCGCCTCCCCCGCGCTCGCCACAGACGCACCGCCTGAGCTCGAATCCTACGAGCGCGAGAGCGGCGGGCGGATCGGGGTCTATGCCGAGAACCTCGCGACCGGCGTGAAGCTCACATGGCGCGCCGACGAGCGCTTCGTCATGTGCTCGACATTCAAGGCTTCGCTCGCCGCCTGCGTGCTGGCGCGGGCCGACCGCGGCGAGGAGCAGCTTGCGGCCATGATCCCCTACGGCAAGGCCGACCTGCTCGACTACGCACCGGTCGCCAAACAAAATCTCGCCGCCGGCACGATGTCGGTCACGGACATGTGCAAGGCGATCGTCGAGCTCAGCGACAACACCTGCGCCAACCTGCTCTTGGCGCGGATCGGCGGCCCCGCCGCGCTCACGGCCTTCTGGCGATCGCTCGGCGACACCACCTCGCGGCTCGACCACAACGAGCCCGAGCTCAACCGCTCGCCGCCCGGCGATCCCCGGGACACCACGACGCCGGCGGCGATGGCCGGCAATCTGAAGCGGCTGGTGGTGGGCGAAGCACTATCGCCGGCCTCGCGGACCCAGCTCACCGAATGGATGGTGGGCTGCAAGACCGGCGCCAACCGGCTGCGCGGCGGCCTGCCGGCGGGCTGGAAGATCGGCGACAAGACCGGCAACAACGGCAAGGATGCGTCGGGCGATATCGCGGTCGTCTGGCCCAAGCTCGACAACAAGGCGGATGCGCCGATCCTGATCGCGGCCTATACCCAGGGCGGCACGCCCAACGCCGCGCAGATCGAAGCCGTGTTCGCGCGCGTCGGGCGCATGGTGGCCGAACGGCTGGCGTGAGCCGCGACGCATTGACCTTTTGGCCGCTTCCGGGCCAAGACAGGCCATGATCGCAGCGAAATTTCAGACCTTTCTCATCCTGCTCACGGTGCTGGCCGGTACCGCGCTGGTCGCCCGCCGCTTCAACATCGCGCCCGCCATTCTCCTGATGCTCTCCGGCGTCGGCCTCGCCTTCGTGCCGGGCATGCCGCCGGTGGAACTGCCGCCGGAACTGGTGCTGCTGATGGTGCTGCCGCCGCTGATCTACTCGGCGAGCGTCGCGATGAGCTGGCGCGAGTTCAGGAACAATCTGCGGCCGATCGTGCTGCTCGCGGTCGGCGCGGTGATCTTCACCGCGGCGCTGGTGGCCGCGGCCACGCATTATGTGATCGGCCTGCCCTGGACCATTGGCTTCCTGCTGGGGGCCATCGTCGCGCCGCCCGACGTGGTGGCGCCGCTCGCGATCGCGCGCCGGCTGAACATGCCGCGCCGGATCCTGGTCGTCCTCGAAGGCGAAGGGCTCGCCAATGACGCGACCGCCCTGATCCTCTATCGTTTCGCGCTTGCGGCCATCATGGTCGGCCATTTCTCGCTGCCGCTGGCGGCCGGCGAGTTTCTCCTCATCGTCGCCAGCGAGATCGCCTTCGGCATCGGCATTGGCTGGCTCTCCCTGCGCTTCCGCAAATGGTCCAGGGATCCGCAGGTCGAGCTGACACTGTCACTGCTCACGCCCTACGTGTCCTACTGGCTGCCCGAGCATGTCGGCGGCTCCGGCGTGATCGCGACCGTCGCCTGCGGCCTCTATGTGAGCTGGAACGGCCCGCTCCTGATCTCGGCGTCGACGCGCCTGCAAGGCATCTTCTTCTGGGACCTCATCATCTACATGATCGAGGGCCTGCTGTTCCTGCTGACCGGCTTCCAGATGCGCGCGCTCTACGAGAAGTCGAAGGCGTTTCCACTCGACGATATCATGATCGCGACCGCCGTGGTTTTGACGGTCATCGTCATCGCACGCTTCGCTTGGCTCTATCCTGCGATCTATCTGCCGCGGATCTTGAGCAAGAGCTTGCGCAAGCGTGATCCGTCGCCCCCCTGGCAATGGGCGTTCACGCTCGCCTTCACCGGCGTGCGCGGCGCAGTGTCGCTGGCGGCCGCGCTGGCGCTGCCGTTCACGTTGCCTGATGGCAACCCCTTCCCGTATCGCGACCTGATCCTGTTCGTCGCCTTCGGCGTCATCTTCGTGACGCTGATCGGCGTCGGCCTGACGCTGCCGCCGGTGGTGCGCTGGCTGGGTGTCGCCGAGGCCGGCCGCAACGAGCATGTCGCCGAGCACGAGGCCGAGATCGCGGCGCGCCGCCAGGCCCTCGAGGCGGCGCTGAAGTCGCTCGACGCAATGACCGAAGAGAAGGATGTATCGGACGAGGTGATGCGGCTCCTGCGCGCGCGTCACGAGATTCGTGTCAACCAGCTTCCGGATTCACTCGACCCCAATCATCACGACGTCTCCGCCGCCGGCACCGCCCTGACCCGCGACCTGATCGTCGCCGAGCGAAAGTTCATCCACGACCTGCTGCGCGACGGCCAGATCACCGACGAGACACGGCGCCGGATCGAGCGCGACCTGGACCTGGAAGAGGCAAGCCTGGCGAACAGGGAGTATCGGGGGGTGCCGTTGTAGCTTCTTCGCCATTGCGAGCGAAGCGAAGCAATCCAGACTGCTGCCGTGGAAAGACTCTGGATTGCTTCGCTTCGCTCGCAATGACGGCAGCGCCAACTATCGCCTCTCGCAAAATTCTCCCACCGCCGCCGCGACGGCGCCCGCAATCATCTCCTGCCGCTCCGACGAGTTCATCGCCATCTCCTCGTCGCGGTTGATGATCGAGCCGGCTTCGAGCAGCACTGCCGCGCTTCTCGTTCGCGACAGCACGATGAGCCCGTCATAGCGGTAGACGCCGACATCCTTGTCGAGCAGCTGGCGCCGGTAGCGGCCCATCACCGGCAGGGTGTATTGGCTGGCATAGTGCAGGCCCTGCTCCTTCAACTGTCTGCCGATCATCCGGGCCAGCTTCAGGCTGGTGGTGAAGTGCGGATTGCGCTCGGACACGAACAGCGAGTGACCCGAGAAGCGGTCGCTGAAATAGCTCTTTGCGCCGTCGAATTCCCAGGTCTCGAGCAGCTTGTCCGGTACTGAGTCGTGATGGATCGACAGCACGAGATCGGCCCGGCCGTCATTCGCGGCACCCACGCGCTTGAACAGGCTCGGCCGCGCCTTGCCGTCCGTGACGAGCAACCGGGTTGCGGTAAAGCCTTCGGATTTGAGTTTTGCCGTGACCAGCCTTGCGAGCCGAAAGTTGAAGCCGAACTCCGGATCATTGCGCGCGCTCAACGCGCCGTAGGAGTCCGGGGTGTGCCCGACGTCGACGACGATCCGGAATTTTCGCGGCTCGCATTTCTCTGGTGCCAACGCCCTGGGCTTGGCCTTTGCAGCCTTCCGCGTCCCGGCCGCCTGGCTATGGTCAGGTGACCATGACCAAAACGCGATCAGCGAAAGAGCAATAGCGGCGATAGCGCGCCACGGCCTCCTCACACCGGCCTTTCCCCCTTCACCGTCACGCGCGTGCCCGAACGCGTGTGCGGCCAGTAGTCCCACAACGCGCGGTGCTGAGTGCAGCGGTTGTCCCAGAACGCGATGGCGTTCTCGGTCCAGCGGAAGCGGCACTGGAACAGCGGGTTCTCGGCGTGCTGGTACAGATAGGCCAGCATCGCATCGCTCTCGTCGCGCGGGATGTCGTTGATGTGGCGGGTGAAGCCGCGGTTGACGTAGAGCGCCTTCCTGCCCGTCACCGGATGCGTGCGCACCACGGGATGCTCGGCGCTCGGATAGGACGGACGATCGGCGACGCCGTAATTGGCATAAAGCCCGCGATAGATCGGCTCGCCGTCATGCAGCGCGGTCAGCCCGTCGAGATAGGCCTTCATCCGATCCGACAGCGCCTCATAGGCCGCGTACATGTTGGCGAACAGCGTGTCGCCGCCGCGCGGCGGGCACTGCTTGATGTAGAGGATCGAGCCCATCGGCGGCTCGAGATCGCAGGACACGTCCGAATGCCAGCCCTCGCCGTTCGCCCGCGGCGAGTTCTTGTCGGCGTAGATCTTCATCAGCGCCGGATCCTCGTCCTCGTGCGGCGCGGCAGGATGGAAATGCAGCTCGCCGAACTTGCGGCCGAACGCGAGATGCTGTTTGGGCGTGATGTCTTGATCGCGGAAGAAGATGACGAGGTTTTCGGCAAGCGCGCGGTGGATCTCGTCCATCTGCCGGTTGGAGCGGGCATCGCCATCGACGAGGCTGCCGATATCGACGCCGGATATTTCCGCGCCAATGATGGGGGTGAGCTTTTCGACCGCGATGGTCTCGTAAGCCGCGCCGTCTTCGGCCGTGTGGCGGTAGCGCGGACCCTGCTTGCCGGCGAGTGAGCTCATGGCATGTCTCCCGATCGTTTGATTGGAGACATCGTAGCCCGGATGGAGCGAAGCGCAATCCGGGAACGGTTGCTCAGCCTGCGAGAGGCCCCGGATTTCGCTGCGCTCCATCCGGGCTACGACCTCGCAAAAAATTAAGGCGGGTTACGCCTTGCTAACCCGCCTTCCGATTCGATTTTTGGAGACGCTTACTCCGCCGCGGTCACCGGGACCTTGGCGCCCTGGCCGTAGCGCTGCTCGATGTAGTCGATCACCAGCGCCTTGAAGTCGGCCGAGATCGTGGGCCCACGCAGCGTCCGGAACTTCTTGCCGTCGACGAACACTGGCGCGGCCGGCGCTTCGCCGGTGCCGGGCAGCGAGATGCCGATATTGGCGTGCTTGGATTCGCCGGGGCCGTTGACGATGCAGCCCATCACGGCGACGTTGAGCTCTTCGACGCCGGGATATTTCGTCTTCCAGCTCGGCATCTCGTCGCGGATGAAACCCTGGATCGAACTTGCCAGCTCCTGGAACGTGGTCGAGGTGGTGCGGCCGCAGCCGGGGCATGCCGCCACCAGCGGCACGAAGGTGCGGAAGCCCATGGTCTGGAGCAGCTCCTGGCCGACCTGCACCTCGCGGGTGCGGTCGCCGCCGGGCTCGGGCGTCAGCGAGATGCGGATGGTGTCGCCGATGCCCTGCTGCAGCAGGATGCCGAGCGCGGCCGAGGACGCGACGATGCCCTTCGAGCCCATGCCGGCTTCGGTCAGGCCGAGATGAATCGCGTAGTCGGAACGGCTGGCGAGATCCTGATAGACCGCGATCAGATCCTGCACCGCCGAGACCTTTGCGGACAGGATGATGCGATCCTTGGGCATGCCGAGTTCTTCGGCGCGGGCGGCCGAGAGCAGCGCCGATTGCACCATCGCCTCGCGCGTCACCGCGCGCACGTCGCGCGGATTGGCGGACGCGGCGTTCTCGTCCATCAGCTTGGTCAGCAGCTCCTGGTCGAGCGAGCCCCAATTGGCGCCGATGCGGACCGGCTTGCTGTTCTTGTTCGCGATCTCGATGATGTCGGCGAACTGGGTGTCGCGCTTATCCTTGAAGCCGACATTGCCCGGATTGATGCGATATTTGGCGAGCGCTTCGGCGCAGGCCGGATAGGCCGCGAGCAGCTTGTGGCCGATATAATGGAAGTCGCCGATCAAGGGCGTGGTGATGCCGCGCTTGGCGAGGCCGTCGCGGATGTGCGGAACGGCAGCGGCAGCCTCCTCGCGGTCCACGGTGATGCGGACCATTTCGGAGCCGGCGCGCGCGAGCGCTGCGACCTGGGCGATGGTGCCGTCGATGTCGGCGGTGTCGGTGTTGGTCATCGACTGCACGACGATCGGCGCGCCGCCGCCAACGGCGACGTCGCCGACCTTGACCTGGGTGGTCTTGTGCCGGGGCGCCGGGCCCGCGATGTCGGAATCGAGAGGGTTTTCGAGCTTGTTCATGGGGTCCAAATATCAGGTTTTGGTGACGTTGAGCAATGCATCGCGCGGCGCCGCAGCCGTTGAGCTGGGACGGTTAACCAGAAAAAGCCCAGCAATTACAAGGATCGCAGCGGCCCCGAATGTCAGGCTCAAGGTGTCGTGCATGATGAAATAGCTACCCACCACGCCAAACAAAGGGGTGATGAAGGTAAAAGCCGACAATTTGCTGGCCGAATAGGTCTTCACCAGCGCGAACCAAAGCGTGAACGTGGTTCCAACCACCCAGATCGCCTGGAAGGCCATCAGGCCGAGCGACAGCGGCGACGGGGTGTGGGTGATGGTCTCCCCAAACAGCCAGGCGGCGGTGCCCAGGATCGGGATCGAGGTCGCGACCTGATAGCCGAGGGCCTTTTCCGGCGCCGCGAAGCGCAGCCTTGTGCCCTTGGCGACCAGCGTGGTCGCCGCCCAAAGCCCTGCGCCGGCCACGATCAGGAGGTCGCCGAGCAGGATGTGCGAATCCACATTGGGCTGCGGCACGCCGATCGCGAGCGCAACTCCGGCAAAGCTCACAGCCAAGCCCAGCCATTGGGTGCCGCCGAGCCGCTCGCCGAGAACCTGGTAGGACCCGAGCGCGACGAAGAACGGCGCCGTGTAGAGGAACACCACCGCGCGCGAGGCCGAGGTCAGGCGCAGGCCCTGGAAAATCAGCACGAACTCGACGCCGAACATCAGCCCGGCGGCGAGGCCCGCCTTCCAGGTGCCGTCGCGCTCGAAGAATTTGACGCCGCGCAAGCTGCCGACGATGAACAGCACCGGCAGCGCCCCCATCGAGCGGATCATCGCCTGGAGCATCGGCGGCACCTCCGGCAGCACCAGCTTCACCGCGATCTGATTGAAGCCCCAGGTCAGGCACAGCATCAGCATCAGGGCGATGGCGCCGGCACTGAGGGGGCGACCGGCGGACGGTATGGCTTGTGGTGCGGACATTTCTTCCCGAATACCGGCTTGCGCCGTTGTTGCTTTATGCAGCTTTCTGACAATGGGCGCAGACGCCCGTGATCTCCACCACGGACAGTTTTGGTGCGAAGCCTGAGCTGCGCGCGGCGGCATTGAGGTCCTTGGCGAAGGACGCCGACGGGATCTCGCCGACCAGGCCGCAGCGCTCGCAGATCAGGAACGCCACCGCCGAGGTCGCGTCGTGGTCGTGGGCGGCGCAGGCGAGATAGGCGTTGCGGCTTTCGATGCGGTGCACGAGGCCGTTGGCCATCAGGAAATCGAGCGCACGGTAGACCGTGATCGGCGCCGGCCGCGGCATCGATTTGGCCAGCTCGTCGATGATCTCATAGGCGCCGAGCGGGCGGTGACTGGAGAGCAGCGCCCCCAGCACCTGGCGGCGGATCGGCGTGAATTTCTGCGCGCGCTGCTCGCAAACCGCCTCGGCATGCGCCAGCGCGTCCGCGGTGCAGCGGCCGTGATCGTGGTCGGGCGTCGGAAATGCCGGCTTTGCGAGGGTCATGTGGCCTGCCTTCTAGCATTTCGGCCGTGGAACCCAAAGCGCGACCAGGAATGCGCCTGTCAGCCATGCTCTTGCTGCGGGACAGCGTCCCGTTAATCCGCCACGAAATAATCATAAGCTTGCTTATTATAGTCAAGCTCATTGGAGACAACGTTATGACCCGCGGGTCCGTCGACCAGAACTTCCTGTTCACGCTCGGTGAACTCTACCGCCTCTTGCGGGTCTATGCCGACAAGGAGGCCTCGCGCTTCGGCATCACCCGCGCCCAATGGGCGGTGCTATCCAAGGTCGAGCGCAGCGAAGGCATGAAGCAGTCGGAACTCGCCGAGTTGCTGGAGATGCAGCCGATCACGCTGACGCGCTTGATCGACAAGCTCTGCGATAGCGACTGGATCGAGCGCCGCAGCGACGCCTCGGACCGCCGCGTCAAGCGCCTCTATCTCAAGAAGGCCGGCCGTGCGCTGCTTGGCAAGATGAGCGGCCTGAAATCGGAACTCACGGCGAACGCACTCGACGGCATCAGCCCGGCGGACGCCCACCGTCTCCTCACCCAACTCGAAACCATGAAGGAAAACGTGCGTAACGCGATCCAGACATCCGGCGCGGAACAAGCGCGTAAGGAGCAGCGCTATGGCTGATCAGGTCCTCAAGTTCCAGCCCGAGCAGAAGAGCGACAGCGGCAAGCCCACCAAGAAAGCCGGCACCGATCCGCGCCGCCGCCTGGTGGCGGGCCTGCGCCGCTATCGCCGCTTCCTGCTTCTGGTCGTGCTGCCGCTCGTCGTCGCCGTCGGCGGCCTCACCTTCTATCTCAACGGCGGCCGCTATGTCGGCACTGACGATGCCTATGTCGGCGCGCAGAAGGTCCTGGTGACGCCCGACATCTCCGGCAAGATCCAGAAGGTCGTCGTGAGGGAAGGCCAGACCGTCAAGCAAGGCGACGAGCTGTTCGAGATCGATCCCGTGCCGTTCCGCCTCGCGGTGGACGAGGCCAGGGCGCAGCTGATGCAGGCGCAGTCGACCTATGACAATCTCCGCGCCAACATCAAGATCTACGGCGACATGCTCAGCCTTGCGCAACAGGGCGTCGATCTGAAGCAGCGCGACGTCGAGCGCAAGCAGGCGCTGGTGAAGAACAGCTACGGCTCGCAGCTCGACCTCGACAACGCCGCGAACGCGCTGGTCACGTCAGGTTCGATCGCGCAATACGTCAAGCAGCAGATCTCGACGGCCAAGACGCAGCTGCTCGGCGACACCGACCTGCCGCTGGAGAAATTCCCGCCTTACGCGCAGGCCAAGTCCAAGCTCGACAATGCCGAGCGCAATCTCGACCACGCCGTGGTGCGGGCATCGATGGGCGGCGTTGCGACGCAGGTCGAGCAGATTCAGCTCGGGCGCTACGTCACCGCCGGCACGCCGGTGTTCTCCATCATCGACGTCGCCCACCCCTGGGTCGACGCCAATCCGAAGGAGAGCGACCTCACCCACGTCACCGAGGGACAGCCTGTCACGCTCGAGGTCGATGCGTTCCCGAACCACGTCTTCAAGGGCAAGATCGGTTCGCTTTCGCCCGGCACCGGCGCGCAATTCGCGATCCTGCCGCCGCAGAACGCCACCGGCAATTTCGTCAAGGTGGTGCAGCGCGTGCCGATCAGGATCTATTTCGACGAGACCGACAAATACGTGCGGAAGCTGAAGGCCGGCATGAGCGTCTATGCCACCATCGACACCGGCCACAAGCGCTCGCTCGCCGGCCTGTTCGGATTGTCGGCGACGGCGAACCAGGACAAAGATTGAGACAAGGACTGATCCGATGTCCGGCCCCAATGCCAGCCTGATGGTCCCCGGCCTGCGCCGGAACATGGTGACGATCTGCGCCATGACCGCGACCATCATGCAGGCGCTGGACACCACCATCGCCAACGTCGCCTTGCCCTACATGCAGGGCACGCTGTCGGCCTCGCAGGACCAGATCAACTGGGTCTTGACCTCCTACATCGTCGCCGCCGCGATCATGACGGCGCCGGTCGGCTGGATCGCCAACCGCTTCGGCCGCAAGCGCATCTTCATCATCTGCGCGGCCGGCTTCACCTTCGCGTCCGTGCTGTGCGGGCTGGCGCAGGACATCAACCAGATGGTGCTGTTTCGTCTGCTGCAAGGCGTGTTCGGCGCAGCCCTGGTGCCGTTGTCGCAGTCGGTCATGCTCGACTATTACACGCTCCAGGAACGCGCCAAGGCGATGTCGATCTGGGGCATGGGCGTGATGATGGGCCCGATCATGGGACCCTCGCTCGGTGCCTGGTTGACCGAGACCTATTCCTGGCACTGGGTGTTCTTCGTCAATTTGCCGTTCGGCGCCATCACCGTGCTCGGCCTGATCGTCTTCATGGACGAGACCAAAAAGGATATCAGCCTCAAATTCGACTGGTTCGGCTTCGCCGCGCTGGCGATCGCGATCGGCTCGCTTCAACTGGCGCTGGACAGGGGCGAGCAACTGGGCTGGCTCGAATCCAATGAAATCATCGCGGAGTTCATCGTCTCGGCCGTCGCCTTCTACTTCTTCCTCGCGCACTCCTTCACGACCTCGACGCCGTTCATCCGCTTCGCGCTGTTCAAGGACCGTAACTTCGTCACCGGCTGCATGTTCATGGTCGTGATGGGGCTCGTGCTGTTCTCGACCATGGCGCTGGCCTCGCCCTACATGCAGAACGTAATCGGCTATCCCATCATTACCGCCGGCCTGCTGCTGGCGAGCCGCGGCTTCGGCACCTTCTTCGCCATGATGCTGGTCGGCCGCATGATGCGCTATATCGAGGCGCGCACGCTGATCATCACCGGCCTGACGCTGACCGCGGGCTCGCTGTTCCAGATGACCGGGTGGACCGACCTGACCCAGGTGCCGGAGATCGTCACCGTCAGCGTCATCCAGGGCTTCGGCTTCGGCCTCGTCTTCGTGCCGCTCTCGACGGTGGCGTTCCTGACCTTGTCGAACGAGCTGCGCACCGACGGCACCGCGATGCTGACCCTGATGCGCAACGTCGCGAGCTCGGTCGGCATCTCCGTCGTCATCGCCGAGCTGACGCAGGGAACGCGGCGGACCTACGCGATCCTGTCCGAATACATCAACCCGTTCAACCACGCGCTCCAGATGCCCAGCGTCAGCGGCATGATCGATCTTTCCACCAACACTGGCCGCGCCATGGCCGACAGGATGGTCAGCGTACAGGCGCAGATCATCGCGTTCGCGCACGACTATATGCTGGTGATGATCTTCATCCTCTGCACCATCCCGCTCGCCTTGTTGATCGGCTCGACCAAGGCCACGCTGCGCAAGCAGGCGGCCGGGCCGGAACATGCGGTGATGGAGTAGGCACAGGTGTCATGCCCCGGCTTGACCGGGGCATCCAGTACGCCGCAGCGTCTCCGAATCCCACAAACGTCTCTGGAATACTGGGTCGCCCGGTCAAGCCGGGCGACGACAGCGAGCGGGCGGCACGAGCTTCTACAACAACTCCTCGCAGCCCAAATCCTCGACCGCCATCATCACCCGTTCCAGATTGTTCCACCAGATCACCGGCGGGATGTTGACGCTCCACTGCCAAACCGGCTTGGTGATGTGCCAGAGCACCGACAGACGATAATCCTGATCGAGCGCCCCGCGCGTGTAACCGCTGACGCCGTTGGCTATCAGCGTCTCGTGGTAACGATTGAGCAGCGCCCGCTCGAGCGCCTGCCTGCGATCTGGATACCATTGCATCGCCATCATGTAGGCGAGGTCGGTGGTCGGCACGTTGATGCCCCAGAGGTCGAAATCGAAGATGCGCACGCTATCCGCGACGCTGGCGCGCGGCAGCAGAAAATTCCAGGTATGCGCGTCGCCGTGAGTGATCGTAGCGTGGCGGCGAGAGTGGTAACGCTGGGATAGCCGGACCGACTGATCGATGAGGCGGCGGTAGAGGATGCGGCGCTCTTCGCTGAGGCGGTCGCCGAGCAGGTCGGCGAAGCGATCGTAATGGCCGGCGAAAGTCTCCATGTGGCTTGCGCTGTCCTCAGTGCTCGCCCAGGTGCCGGCAGTCTCGCCGAGACCGGGATGGTCCCACCACGCTGCATGCATGCGGGCCAGCGTGGTGGCGATCGCCATCGCCGGCGCGCGCGAGGGCGGCAGCGGCCATTGCGTCGCGATCTCATGGCTGTCGGTGAGGTCCTCGAGCAGCAGATGCCAGGTCTGGCTCTCTTCGTCGAAATGACCGTCGAAACAGCGCGGCACGAGCCCCGGCGGCATCTGCGGCGCAAGCTTCGTGTAGAAGGTCACTTCGTGCCGGCCGCCATTTGCAAGCGTCTTCGCGAAGGCGGAATGCGCGGTCTTCAGGATCAGGGATTGCGGCGCACCCGCAGACTCCCCGACATAGCGCAAGCCGAGTCGCACGATGTGCGACAGAATCGTGTCACGCTCATGCAGCACCTTCACTTCGCGGACAGCGCCACGATCCAGCGCGCCAGCCTTGCGTAACGCAGCTGTAAGCTGAGCAGGCTCAGTGATCCCCGTCAGTTGCGGATTGGTCATGAAAGCCACGATGCCCCCGTCCCGCGCCATACTGCACGATCACGACCCCGGGCACCAGCCGCAGACCTCGCGCCCGACTCAAGCCGCAGCGGTCGAGTCGCGCACGGTCCTCACCACGACCGACCGCAGCGATTCCAGGTTGGCCGCCATGCCCGCAATCGCCTGCCTCACCTCCGTGGCGCGCTCGTCCACCGAGGCGGCGTCGCGGCTGACATTGGCGATCTTGGCCGAGACCTCCTTCGCAGCGGATGCCGATTCGGAAATCGACCGCGCGATCTCCCGCGTCGCGGAGTCCTGCTCTTCCATCGCCGCCGCGACCGAGGTCGCCACGCCGTCGATCTCGACGATGTGGCCTCCCATCGTCTCGACGGCATCGACCGCGGCCTGGGTCGAGGCCTGAACCTCGGCGATCAGGCGCCCGATCTCTTCGGTGGATTTGGCGGTCTGGTCGGACAGGGATTTCACTTCGGCCGCAACCACCGCAAAGCCGCGGCCGGCCTCTCCGGCCCGCGCGGCCTCGATCGTGGCATTGAGCGCCAGGAGGTTGGTCTGGCCGGCGATGCCGCCAATCAGGTCGGAGACCTCCGCAATCTTCTTCACCGCGCCCGCCAGCGCCTGGATGGTCGAACGCGCCTGCTCGCGGCCCGCGACCGCCGATTTCGTGACCGTGCTGGTCCGCGCCACCTGCGTTGCGATGTCCCGGATCGAGGCGCTCAGTTCTTCGGCCGCGGCCGAGACGGTCTGCGAACTGCCCAGGGCCTGGGTGGACGCCGAGGCCACCGCCTGCGACTCCGCGGACAGCGACCGGGCGATCTCGGACAGGCTGGAGGCGGCCCGTTCGACGCCCTGGCTCGCCACGCTCGCAGAATCGACCGAGCGGCCGGTCTCGCGCTCGACGGTCTCGGCCATCTGGTGCAGGGCACCGCGCTTGGCCGTCGCGGCCTCCTGTTCCTTCCGCAACTGCTCCTCGCGCAGGCGCGAATTCTCGATCGCCCCTTGCTTGAACACCTGAAGCGCCCCCGCCATCGAGCCGACCTCGTCCTGGCGATGCGCGAAGGGGATCACGGCAGCGAGATCGCCGGTCGCGAGCTTCTGCATCGTGTCCGTCATGCGCACGATCGGGCGCACCACGCCAAGCGCGACGCTGAGCAGGCCCGCGGCAATGAGGGCCAGGACGGCCGCGGAGACGCCGAGGAGAATATAGAGGATCGAGCTGTCGCGTTCGGCGGCCAGCTTCTCCATGTCGGCATTCTGCTTGTTGGCGCTCTCGACGATGCTGTCGATGACGGCGCGGTGTGCGGTATAGGCGCCCTTGAGCTGTGCATAGGCGCGTTCGGCGCCGGCCACGTCCTTGGCTTTGAGGGCCGGCAGGAGCTGGTCGGACAGAAGCCTCCAGAACTTCTGCACCTCGGCGTCGGATTTCGACACCAGCGCCGTCTTCAGATCGGTGGAGAGGCTCGAGGTGGTCCAGAATGCCTTGCGCTCGTCGTAATCCTTGCGGAGCTGGACTAGGCGTTCGCCATGGGCCGCCAGTTGGTCCGGCTCGCGCATGGCGAGCGTGGCCTCGAGATAGGCTTCGATCACATATTCGGGCGGCGGCAGGATGTCCGCGATGAGGTCGTTGCCGAGCTTGATGTCGGAATAAAGCGGACCGCCGACCTTGAGCTCGCGCAGGGCGTAAAGGCTGGTCGAGACGACGGCAGTAAAGCCGATGGCGAGAACGATCCCGAATGCAATGACCGCAGAAGAAAGCGAGAGACGAATTTTCATGGAGCAATCCAATGGCGCAGGTCGAAATCCGAACGGACCCTAAACAACTGCGGTAAACACGGGATTGCTTCGCGCGGAAATTGTATCCCGCGGGCACCGGAAAATTACGGAAACAGGACGTCAAACAGTCGGTTTTGAGTCAGCGAGACTGGCTCACGGCACGGAGAGAAACCTCCCAGCCCCGATTCAACGCGGCAACCAGCTCAGTTGCGCTGGATGAGAAACGCGTGGCGGCCGCCGATATCGCCGTCACGCGTTGCTGCCTCACATGTCGAAGAAGACCGTCTCGTCGTCGCCCTGAAGCCGCAGGTCGAGCCGATAGACCGCCTTCCCCGCCTCGCGCGTCGCGACCAGCGTCGCGCGTCGATCGGCCGGCACCAGTCCCAGCACGGGATCGGCGGCGTTACCGGCCTCGTCGCTGAAATAGATGCGGGTGTAGAGATGCCGCAGCATGCCGCGGCCGAACACCGCAAGCACGATGTGCGGCGCCTGTGGCTTGCCGTCGGGATCGGGCACCGCGCCCGGCTTGACGGTGTCGAAGGAATAATTGCCGTCCTTGTCGGTGCCGCAGCGGGCAAAGCCGCGGAAGCTGGCATTGGGCAGCGCGCGCTTGTCCTGGGGGTCGGCGAAGCGGCCCTGCGCATCCGCCTGCCAGATCTCCAGCATGACGTCGGGCACCACGACGCCGTCGCCGTCGAACACGCGGCCTTCGATGCGGACGCGATCCCCGGTGACGTCGGGCGTCAGCGTCGAGTTGGTGAACGCGTCGTTCCAGGCGTATTCGCCGGTCGGCGTCAGGCCGTATTTGAAGAACGGACCGACGGTCTGCGACGGGGTGATCCCGTCTGGCTTCACAGAATCCTGCACCTTAGTGGTTCTCCATGGGCGTGGCGTTCTTGCCGCGCAGCACGATGTCAAAGCGGTAGCACAGCGCCCATTCGGGCTGGGTGTTCTCGAGGTCGAATGACGACACCATCCGCGCCCGCGCCTTTTCGTCCGGCACCGAATTGAAGATCGGGTCGAACGGGAACAGCGGGTCGGCAGGGAAATACATCTGCGTCACGAGGCGCGTGACGAAGGAATGCCCGAACACCGACAGATGGATATGCGCGGGACGCCAGGCGTTGTGGTGATTGCCCCAGGGATAGGCGCCGGGCTTGATGGTGACGAAACGGTAGTAGCCGTCGGCATCGCTCACGGTGCGGCCCGCGCCGGTGAAATTCGGATCGAGCGGCGCCGGATGCTGGTCGCGGACGTGAACGTAGCGGCCGCAGGAATTGGCCTGCCAGATCTCGACCAGCGAGTTCGGCACGCCGCGGCCGTCCTCGTCGCGGACATGGCCATGCACGATGATGCGCTCGCCGATCGGCTCGCCGGTATGCTGGGTGGTGAGATCGGCATCGCCCTCGCGCACGGTCTCGTGGCCGTAGACCGGGCCGGTCAATTCCGACAGCGTGTGGCGCATCGGGATCAAGGGCTTGTTCGGCGCGCGCTTGATCGAGCTCTTGTATTCGGGCGACAGCGGCAGCGGATGCGCCTTGTTGCTGTCGACGGGGTAGATGAATGTCATTGGCGAACTCCTCCCCGGCCATTTTGCTCCGGCCGGTCAACGCTTCCCCCGATCATTATAGAACATAACTAATCTAGGGAAGCGGGTTTGGCAGGCGTCCTGCGCCCGGCAGGACCGCCCTATTTGATCGGCGGACGCGGCAGCACGGCCTCACCGGCCTCCAGCCGGTAGGTGTGGTCGAGCGAATACCAGGGCGTCGCGACGTCGAGCGCGGTCGGATGCGGCGTGTCATGGCGTTGGAACTTGCCGATCAGCGCCTGCGTCACCCCGAACTGCACGTCGCTGTCGATATGCGGGTCGGCGGGGTCGTAGACCTGCGAGATCAGCACCTTGAATCCGGGCTTGAAGACCAGCGCGTGCAGATGCGCGGGCCGATAGGGATGCCGGCTCTGCGCCTCGAGCAGGCGGCCGACCACGCCATTGGTCGGGATGGGATAGCCGACCATCATCACCGAGCGGAAGGCGAAGCGCCCATCCTGGTCGGTCGTGAACTTGCCGCGCAGGTTCATGTCGGCCTGATCAGGGTCCTGGTTCTCGTAGAGACCGACCGGCGAGGCGTGCCAGACATCGACCTCCGCACCGGCGACGGGACGGCCGTCTTTGTCGACGACGCGGCCGCTGACGAACAGCGGCGCGCCCGGCGTCTCCGAGCGCACGATCGAGCCGCCATTCTCGACCCGCGGCGAGTTCAACCGCCAGAACGGGCCGAGCAGCGACTGATCGGTTTCGGTATTACCCTGATCGCCGTTGTTGAGCAGGCACACCAGCGGCGAGACGCCGAGCGAGCCCGCCATCAGCACGACTTCGTTGTGCGTATCGGTCGTGAGCTTGCCGAGCTCGGCGATGACAGCGGTCGCGTCCCGGAACTCCTTCTCAGTCAGGCGGACATCGCGGACGAAGGCGTGCAGATGCTTGACCAGGGAGACCATGATCTGGCGCAGCCGCGGATCGGACGTCCGCTCCATCACCGCCAGTGCCGCGGCCGTGACGTCCTGCTCGCGCTCGATGATCATGGGGCAATCTCCAACCATCCGGTCGTTCCGGGCGCAAGTGGCAGGAGCGGCCCGGACTCTTCGCCTCTCCCCGCCTATGGGGAGAGAGGCCGGAATTTGCGACAGCAAATTCCGGGTGAGGGGGACTCTCCGCGAATCCGACTGACACCGTCCTTGCGGAGACTCCCCCTCACCCCAACCCTCTCCCCGCAAGCGGGGAGAGGGAGAGGAGAGAGTTCAGTTCAACTTCTCGATCGCGACCGCAACACCCTGGCCGACGCCGACGCACATGGTGGCTAGCGCGAGCTTGCCGCCGCGCTTTTCCATGCCGTGGACGGCGGTGAGCGCGAGGCGCGCGCCGCTCATGCCGAGGGGATGGCCGAGCGCGATGGCGCCGCCATGCGGATTGACGAAATCGGCATCGTCGGCAACGCCGAGCTGGCGCATGCAGGCGATGCCTTGCGAGGCGAAGGCCTCGTTGAGCTCGATCAGGTCAAAATCGCTGATCTTCTTGCCGAGACGCTCCATCAGCTTGCGGGTCGCCGGCACCGGGCCGATGCCCATGATGCGCGGCGGCACGCCAGCCGAGGCGAGGCCGAGGATGCGGGCGCGCGGGGTGAGGCCATGCTTCTTCACGGCGGCTTCAGAGGCCAGGATCATCGCGGCGGCGCCGTCATTGACGCCGGAGGCGTTGCCGGCGGTCACAGTGCCGGGATTGCGCACGATCGGCTTCAGTTTTGCCAGGCCTTCCAGCGTGGTTTCCGGGCGCGGATGCTCGTCCTTGTCGACCGTAATCGGGCCGGCCTTGCCGCCGGGGATGGTGATCGGCGTGATCTCCTCGGCGAAATAACCCGCCGCGATCGCCGCGCCCGCGCGCTGCTGCGAACGGATGGCGAAGGCGTCCTGGTCAGCGCGCGAGACCTGGAATTCCTCGGCGACGTTCTCGCCGGTCTCCGGCATGGCGTCGACGCCATACTGCGCCTTCAACAGCGGATTGATGAAACGCCAGCCGATGGTGGTGTCAAAAATCTCGGCGGAGCGCGAGAAGGCTTCCTGCGCCTTGCCCATCACGAAGGGCGCGCGGGTCATGGATTCAACGCCGCCCGCGATCGCAAGCTCGATCTCGCCGGAACGGATGGCGCGGCCGGCCGCACCGACCGCGTCCAGGCCGGAGGCACAGAGCCGGTTCAGGGTCTGGCCGGGAACCGAATCCGGCAGGCCCGCAAGCAGCAGTGCCATGCGCGCGACGTTGCGGTTGTCCTCGCCGGCCTGGTTGGCGCAGCCGAAGAAGACTTCATCGACCTGTGCCCAGTCGAGATTGGGATGCTTGGCCATCAGCGCCTTGATCGGGGCCGCCGCGAGGTCGTCGGCGCGTACCTTGGCGAGCGAGCCGCCGAAACGGCCGATCGGGGTCCGCACGGCATCGCAGATAAAGACGTCACGCATCGTTGTTCTCCCTGAATGCCGCGGTCCGGCCCAAATTCTTCAATGTCCGCGGAGTTTTAGGAGGGCGCCCGCGGCAGGTCAATTGACGGTTTCTTGCGTGTTCCGAGGGGTGCGCACGCTGCCAATGCATGCCGCGGTGCGGACAACGTGGAAAACCTCCCCTCGCCGGCCAAACCGGTAGGAGCAGGAGGCGAAATTTTGTAGGTTGCGCCGCCCATGACAATGCAACAGCCGATACCTGTGCCGCCCCCTGACGAAGCGCCCACGCTGCCGGCGGAAGCCATCGCGCGCGTCACGCCGATGATGGAACAGTACCTTGAAATCAAGGCGGCTCATCAGGGCCTGCTGCTGTTCTACCGGATGGGCGACTTTTACGAGCTGTTCTTCGAGGACGCCGAGATCGCGTCGAAAACGCTCGGCATCGTCTTGACCAAGCGCGGCAAGCATCAGGGCGCCGACATCCCGATGTGCGGCGTGCCGGTCGAACGTTCCGAGGATTATCTGCATCGCCTGATCAGCGCCGGCCACCGGGTCGCGGTGTGCGAGCAGACCGAGGATCCCGCCGCGGCGAAAGCGCGCGGCAACAAGAGCGTGGTGCGCCGTGGCGTGGTGCGGCTGGTCACGCCGGGGACGCTGACCGAGGACACGCTGCTCGATGCGCGCGCCAATAATTATCTGCTGGCGATCGCGCGCGCCCGCGCCTCCGGTGGCGGCGACCGCTTTGGGCTCGCCTGGATCGACATCTCGACCGCCGAATTCACGGTGATGGAATGCTCTAGCGGCGAACTCGTCGCGACGCTGGCGCGCATCAATCCGAACGAGGCGATCGTCACCGACGCGCTCTACAATGACAGCGAGCTCGGACAGACCTTGCGCGAGCTGCCGGCGGTGACACCGCTGACCCGCGACGTCTTCGACGGCGCCACCGCGGAAAAACGCCTGTGCGATTATTTCGCCGTCGCGACCATGGACGGGCTGGCGCAACTGACGCGGCTGGAGGCTACGGCAGCAGCAGCAGCCGTCACCTATGTCGACCGCACCCAAGTCGGCAAGCATCCGCCGCTGTCGCCACCCGCGCGCGAGGCCTCGGGCGCGACCATGGCGATCGATCCGGCCACCCGCGCCAATCTCGAACTGACGCGAACGCTCGCCGGCGAACGCCGCGGCTCGCTGCTCGACGCCATCGACTGCACGGTGACCTCGGCCGGCTCGCGCCTGCTGGCGCAGCGGCTCGCGGCGCCGCTGACGGACGCGCCCGCAATCGCGCGGCGGCTCGATGCCGTCAGCGCCTTCGTTGCGGACTCCGCTGCGCGTGAAGACATCCGCAGCATCCTGCGCGGCGCGCCCGACATGTCGCGGGCGCTGGCCCGTCTTTCAGTCGGCCGCGGCGGACCGCGCGACCTTGCCGGCCTGCGCGACGGCATCATCGCCGCCGACCAGGTGCTGGCGCGGCTTTCCGAGCTCGACCAGCCGCCGCAGGAGATCGCGGTGGTGATGGCGGCCTTGCAGCGTCCGTCGCGCGAGCTCGCATCCGAATTTGCCAGCGCGCTGGACGAGCAGCTGCCGCTGATCAAGCGCGACGGCGGCTTCGTGCGCCAGGGCTACGAGCCCGCGCTCGACGAAACCCGAAGCCTGCGTGACGCCTCGCGCCTCGTGGTGGCCTCGATGCAGGCGCGCTACGCCGATCATACCGGCGTCAAGGGCCTCAAGATCCGGCACAACAACGTGCTCGGCTATTTCGTCGAGGTCACCGCGCAGCACGGCGACAAGCTGATGTCGGCGCCGCTGAATGCGACCTTCATCCATCGCCAGACGCTGGCCGGACAGGTGCGCTTCACGACCTCGGAGCTCGGCGAGATCGAAGCCAAGATCGCCAATGCCGGCGACCGCGCGCTCGGACTCGAGCTCGAGATCTTCGAGCGGCTGTCCGCGAAGGCGCTTGATATCAGCGACGATCTGCGCGCCGCCGCCCATGCCTTCGCGCTGCTCGACGTTGCGACCTCGCTGGCCAAGCTCGCGATCGACGACAATTACGTGCGGCCTGACGTGGATGACTCCCTCGGCTTTGCGATCGAGGCCGGCCGCCATCCCGTGGTCGAGCAGGCCTTGAAGCGCAATGGCGAGCCATTCATTGCCAATGCCTGCGATCTCTCGCCAACACCCGCGCAAAAGTCCGGCCAGCTCTGGCTGCTCACCGGTCCCAACATGGCCGGTAAATCGACCTTCCTGCGCCAGAACGCGCTGATCGCGCTCCTGGCGCAGATCGGCAGCTTCGTGCCGGCGACGCGCGCGCGGATCGGCATCATCGACCGCCTGTTCTCGCGCGTCGGCGCCGCCGACGATCTCGCGCGCGGCCGTTCCACCTTCATGGTGGAGATGGTCGAGACCGCAGCAATCCTGAACCAGGCCGGCGAGCGTGCGCTCGTGATCCTCGACGAGATCGGCCGCGGCACCGCAACGTTCGACGGCCTCTCCATCGCCTGGGCCGCGATCGAGCATCTGCACGAGAGCAACCGCTGCCGCACGCTGTTCGCCACGCATTATCACGAGCTGACCGCGCTCTCGGCAAAGCTCCCGCGGATGTTCAACGCGACGGTGCGGGTGAAGGAATGGCAGGGCAATGTCGTGTTCCTGCACGAGGTGCTGCCGGGCTCGGCCGACCGCTCCTACGGCATCCAGGTCGCCAAGCTCGCCGGCCTGCCGCCGGCGGTGATCACGCGCGCCAAATCGGTGCTGGCAAAACTCGAGGCCCAGGATCGCGGCCAGACCGCCCGGGCGCTGGCCGACGATCTGCCGCTGTTCGCCGTGCCCTCGCGCGCCGCCGCGGAAGCCGCGCCGCCAAGCGAAGCCGAGCTCCTGATGGAAGCGGTGAAGGGCCTGCACCCCGACGAGATGTCCCCGCGCGAGGCGCTGGACGCGCTCTATGCGCTGAAGGCCAAGCTGCCGAAGTAGTTCCCGCGACGTGTTCGCCGGCGTACTGGCCGTCAGCGGCCCGCCCTGGCGAACGGCTCGATCAGCTTCAAGGTGGCGGCGAGGCGGATGCTGCGCTTGCCGGCAAGCGCGGTCGCTTCCATTTCGGCGCCCTTGTCATCGCAGCGGCCGGAGAAGCCGATCCCCACCTCATAGCCACCGAACAAGGGATGCTCGCTCTTCGCCGGCGTGTGTTCCTGATTGACGAATTCGCCCTTCCAGCGACCGTTCGCCGACGAATAGGCGCCGAGATAATAGAAGAAGGCATCGCCGCCGAGGATGCGGCCGTCGCGCAGCAACATCACGCCGGTATGGCCACCGGTAATTCCATCAAGCATCCGGGTGTCGATCGAATAGAGTCCGCTGACGATGCCGCCGTCGCCCACCGCACCGGGCGGCGGAACGTCATCGTCGCCGAGCGGCGTCATCACGGCGCGAAACACCGAGGCGTCCTCGACCACTTCTCCCTCGAAGCGGTAGAGCTTGCCCAGCTGTCGACCGCGAAAGCTGATTGTGACGGCGTCGGAACTAACCAGCGACCTGTGCTGCGGCGATCGGCTGTGGCGCTTCGTCCGAAGCCTGGCGACGATTTCGCCGTCCACAATCTCGTAGGTGCCGAAGTGCGCGAAGGCCGTGTTGCCGCCAAGCATTTTCCCGGCATGGGCGTACAGCACGCTGCGGCCGGAGCCGTCGTTGATATCGTATTCGACCTTGTACAATCCCTCCACCACACGCCCCGATCTTGCTCTGTTGCCAGTTTAGCGGGTCTGCCCGCCCCGGTAACTAACTATCCTGACGCAGGGCTGAGGTCCCAAGCGTAGCGTACCTCGCCCTACGACGCGCGGCGCGGCTGATGCATCGCCCTCTTCCGCCGTCCCATCCGCCACAGCGTCAGGTTCCAGCCGATGCAGGTGGCGAGCGCGCAACTCAAGCCGATCGCCGAGCCGAACTGCGTGACGGCGACGTGCAGCACCGCAATTGCCAGACCGAAGCCGAGCAGGCCCCAGGCGGAGTTGGCGAGGACGGCGGCGGTCGGCGGTCCGCCGATGCGCGGGTGCAGGATCACCATCATGCTGGTGAACACGATCGGATAGAGCGCGATGACGCCGCTCACCCGCGGGCCGACCCAGCCCGAGGTCGAGACCACGATCGCAACCAGCGTCGCGACCAGCGAGGCGCGGAACGGGATGTCGTACCATCGGCGTGTCACCAGCGGCATCTTCACATGGCGATATTTTGCGAGCAGCGGAATGCAGATGCCGAAGGCGACCAGATTCACGGCAAGTCCCGCCGTCAAGGTCCAGTCGAACAGACGGATGATGGAGGCCAGCACGATCCACACCGCGACCGCACTGCCGACGCTCGCCGGAAAACTGTGCCGCTGCGCCTGTACGACATAGGTGAGCCCCATGAAGATCGTCGCCGCGTTGACCGGAAGGCTCGACAGCGCGCCTTGCGCGATGAAGGCGGCGTCGTGGTCGAGCGCGAGGAAGACGTAGGAAGGACCGGCCGAGATCGGCAAGGTCGCCACCAGTCCGCCGATCACCGGACCGGTGCGCTCGGCAATGAACGACGCTGACACGACGAATGCCGCGGCGATCGCCATGCGCAGGACGAGGAGGATGATGAAGTGGAGCTCGGGGGGCATTCCGCGCGGTGCTCTTTACCCTCCCCTGGAGGGGGAGGGTCGGTTCGCAGCGCGTCAGCGGTGCGAGACGGGGTGGGGTGATCTCTCAACACGGGCAGTGTGCGACGTTGAGAGACCGTCACCCCACCCCGCTCGCGCTGCGCGCGATCGACCCTCCCCCTCCAGGGGAGGGTAAGAACCTTAGATCCGCTGCATCGACACCGAAACCTTCGGGCCGTTCTTGATGGTCTGGTAGACCACGCAATAGCGCTCGGTGAGTTTGAGCAGGAGATCGAGCTTGTCCTGCGGTGCGTCGGTGTCGACCTCGAAGCGCAGGCGGATCTCGGCGAAGCCGACCGGGGTCTCCTTGTCGACGCCGAGCGTGCCGCGGAAATCGAGATCGCCTTCGGCATAGACGTTGCCGGTCTTGAGCGGGATCTCGATGGCGGTCGCGACCGATTTCAGCGTGACGCCGGCGCAGGCGACCAAGGCTTCGAGCAGCATGTCGCCGGAGCAGAGTTCGAGGCCGGAGCCGCCGGTCGCGGGATGCAGGCCCGCCATCGCGATGGCGCGACCGGTCTCGACCTTGCAGGCGATGCCTTCGCTGTCGGTCGAGCCCTTGGCCTTCAGCGTGATCATCGCCGTCTTGGGATCGGTCTTGTAGCGTTCCTTGATCGGGGCCTGCATCTGGCGCAGTGCTGCGGCGTCCATCTTGTTCTCTCCCGGAAAAATCGTCCCTCGATGTACCGGCTCAGAGAGAAAATGTCACCACCACATGGCCTGACCGGGACCCTGGGTTGCGTCACGGTCAGGCACGTTGCGATCGAGCGAACGGTCGAGTGACGTCAGCACACTTCGCTTGAAATTCTCGAACAGCGGCGAATTGCGGTCGCGCGGCCGGCCGAGATTGATCTCGATCTGGTCGAACAGCCGGCCCGGCCGCGGCCGCATCACCAAAACGCGATCGGCCAGCACCACGGCCTCGTCGACGTCATGTGTGACGAGGATGAGCGTCGGCCGCGTGTCGGCCCAGAGGTCGAGCAGATGATCCTGGAGATCCCTGCGGGTGAAGGCGTCGAGCGCCGAGAACGGCTCGTCGAGCAGCAGCACTTCCGGCTGCGGCACCAGCGCACGTGCAATCGCGACACGCTGCGCCTGCCCGCCCGAGAGCTCGCGCGGCCAGGCCTGCGCCTTGTCGGCGAGGCCGACGCGAGCGAGCGCGCGCGCCACCTTCTCGCGCCGCTCGGCCGCGGGCAGGTCGGCAAGGCCGAAGCCGATATTGTCGGCGACGCTGAGCCAGGGCAAAAGCCGCGGCTCCTGGAAGATGATGCCGATTTTTGCGTGCGGCGAACCGATTGCCTCGCTGTCGAGCGTCACCGTGCCTGCGCTCGCGCTGTCGAGGCCGGCAATGGCGCGCAAGAGCGTGGACTTGCCGCAGCCGGAGCCGCCGATGATGGCGACGATCTCGCCCTGTTTGATCTCGGCGGAGAAGCGCGCCAGCGCCTGCACGCCGTTGGGATAGGTCTTGCTGACCCGGTCGAGCGCCAGCATCACGTTACGCTCCCTTCGCGCGCCCAAAGGCGTCCTGCCAGCGCAGGAACGGCGCGGCCGCGACCTCGATCAGCCAGTCGGTGAGCTTGCCGAGGATGGCGAAGATCACGATCGCGGCCAAAATCTGCGCGGGCTTGCCGAGCTGCTGGCCGTCGAGCAGGAGATAGCCGAGGCCTTCGGAAGCGCCGATCAGCTCGGCCGCCACCACGAACATCCAGCCCAGGCCAAGGCCGACACGCAAGGACACCACATAGGCCGGCAGCACCGCAGGCAGCAGGATGCGGCGGATCATGGCGAACCCGGAGAGGCGGAAGGTGCGACCGACCTCGACGATCTTGCGATCGACGGAAAGGATCGCGCCCATCACGCCGAGATAGACCGGGAAGAACACGCCGACCGCGATCAGCGCGATCTTGGAGGTCTCGAAGATGCCGAGCCAGAGGATGAACAGCGGCACCCAGGCCAGCGAAGGGATTGCACGTAGCGCCTGCACGGTCGGATCGAGCAGCCGCCGCGCCAACGACCAATAGCCGGAGATGGCACCGAGCACGGTGCCCGCGATCACGCCGAAGGCGAAGCCGAGACCGACGCGCCACAGCGTTGCGGCGATGTGGGGGACCAGCTCGCCGGAGCGCGCAAGCTCGGTGATGGTCGCAAACACGCGCGAGGGCGGCGGCACCAGACGGCCGTTGGACCAGCCGAGCCAGACCACGAGCTCCCAGGCGAGCGCGAGGATGAGCGGCAGCAAGATCCCCAACATCGGCCGCGCATAGCGCGCGAGCCGCGAGGGTGCGGCGCTTTCGGCCGGTTCCGAGGTCTGTTGCAGCACTGGCGCGTCGGAGATCATGGCCGGTAGGAAGCGCGTCTGGTCGGGGAATGCAAGGGCGCCTCTTACCCTCCCCTGGAGGGGGAGGGTCGGCTCATGTTGAGCGAAGCGAGACATGAGACGGGGTGGGGTGACGGTCTCTCCGCGTCGAACAGTATCCGTGTGGAGAGATCACCCCACCCCGCTCGCGCTACGCGCGATCGACCCTCCCCCTCCAGGGGAGGGTAAGAAGATCAATTCGTTGGCAGCGGGACCTGGTCGTCAATCAGGGCATCCAGCGTCGCCTTCACGTCGACCTTGGCATCGACGACGCCGGCCTGCTGGAGGGCAAGGCCGGCGGCGAGGATCGACTCGCGCTGGGGTGCGCCGATGCGGCTGTGGGTGAGCTCGGTGCGCTCCTTGAGCTGCTTGTCGACGACGGCGTCCGGCAGCTTGGTCACGGCGATGAAAGTCTTCTTGAGATCATCGTAATTCGCCAGCGAATATTTGCGCGCCTCTTCATACACCGCGAGCACGCGGCGGGCGGCGTCCGGGTAGTCTTTCAAAAACTGCTCGCGCACATTGAGGATACCCCAGGTGTTGGCATCCGCCTTGCGATAGAACAGTTTTGCACCTTCCTCGACCTCGGCCTGCGCCATCATCGGATCGAGGCCGGCCCAGGCGTCGACGTCACCGCGGATCAGCGCGGTCTTGCCGTCGGCGTGCTGGAGCAGCACCGGCGTGATATCCTTTTCAGTCAGGCCTGCACCGAGCAGCGCGCGCACCAGGAAGATGTGCGGATCGGTGCCGCGCGTCACCGCGACGCGCTTGCCCTTGAGATCGGCAACGCTCGCGATCTTGGAGTCCTTGGCCGTCACCAGCGCGGTCCACTCAGGGCGCGAATAGACGTAGATCGACTTGATCGGGTTCCCGTTGATCTTCGCCACCAGCGCCGCCGAGCCCGCGGTCGAGCCGAAATCGATCGAGCCGGCGTTGAGGAATTCTAGCGCCTTGTTGGAGCCGGCCGACTGCACCCAAATGATGCTGATGCCGTCCTTGGCGAATTCCTTCTCCAGCAGACCCTTCTGCTTCAGGACCATCGACACTGGATTGTAGGTCGCCCAGTCGATGCGGATTTCCTTGAGCGGATCCGCCGCCCGTGCCGCAGGGGTCATGGCGAGCGCAACAGCCCCCGCCAACAGAATGCGTCGCGTAATCCCGGTCATGCCCAGCCTCCTCAAAAACTTCATTGTTTTTCAATGAGTTATTTCTAGAGGTCAACGAGAAAATCGCTATCCCGAAAGCCCGTCGGCTGAGAACAGATTTGCTCAAAGCGGGGCTTTTCCAGCATGGAACGACTATTGCCAGAGAATGGCGGGTGACAGCGCCTGTCACCTCTTATATCCGGTGAGACATGGACAGCGTCACGACTGAGCACAAGCCAGAGGTGGACGATCGCTTCGACACCGCGCGGATCACCGCCGCGGTCGATGCGCTTGCCGAGAAGCATCAGGGACGTGAGGACACGTTCCGCACGGCCATGGCGCAATTGCTCAAGGCCGAGCTGATCGCGGCGCGCGCCGCGGCGCAGGCGATCCTGCTGAAGGACCGTCATGGAAGGCGCTGCGCCGAGCGGCTGTGCCACGTGCAGGACGAGATCATCCGCATCCTGTATTCGGCGGCGACCCGCCATCTCTACCGCTCGCCGATCCCGAGCGGCGCGGAGCGCATGGCGGTGGTCGCGACCGGCGGCTATGGCCGCGGCCTGATGGCGCCGGAATCCGACATCGATCTCTTGTTCATCCTGCCCTACAAGCAGACCGCCTGGGGCGAGCAGGTGGCTGAGGCCATTCTCTACTGTCTCTGGGACATGGGGCTGAAGGTCGGACACGCCACGCGCTCGGTCGATGAATCGATCCGGCAGGCGCGCGGCGACATGACCATCCGCACCGCGATCCTGGAAACGCGCTTCCTGACCGGCGACCAGCCGCTCTATGACGAATTGGTCGCGCGCTTCGACAAGGACGTGGTGCAGGGCACGGCATCCGAATTCGTCACCGCAAAGCTCGCCGAGCGCGAGGAGCGCCATCGCCGCGGCGGCCAGTCGCGCTACCTGGTCGAGCCCAACGTCAAGGACGGCAAGGGCGCCCTGCGCGACCTGCACACGCTGTTCTGGATCGCCAAATACGTCTACCGCGTCCGTGATACCGACGAGCTGGTCGAGCGCGGCGTGTTCGACGCGCAGGAATACCGCACGTTTCGCCGCTGCGCCGACTTCCTCTGGTCGGTGCGCTGCAATCTGCACTTCTACTCCGGCCGCGCGGAGGAGCGCCTCTCCTTCGATCTCCAGCGCGAGATCGCGGTCCGGCTCGGCTACACCTCGCATCCCGGCATGCAGGACGTCGAGCGCTTCATGAAGCACTACTTCCTGGTCGCCAAGGAAGTGGGCAACCTCACCGCCATCCTCTGCGCCAAGCTCGAGGACCAGCAGGCCAAGCCCGCGCCGGTGCTGAGCCGGATGATGGCGCGGCTGCGCCCCGCCCCCGCGAAGCGCCGCGTCCCCGACAGCGACGACTTCCTCGTCGACAACAACCGCATCAACGTCGCCGCGCCCGACGTGTTCAAGCACGATCCGGTCAATTTGATCCGGATCTTCCGCCTGGCGCAGAAGAACAACCTCGCCTTCCATCCGGACGCGATGCGCGACGTGACGCGCTCGCTCGGACTGATCAACGCGCAGCTGCGCGAGAACCCGGAAGCCAACCGGCTGTTCATGGAGATCCTGACCTCGGACAACGCCGAGATCGTGCTGCGGCGGATGAACGAGACCGGCGTGCTCGGCCATTTCATCCGCGCCTTTGGCAAGATCGTCTCGATGATGCAGTTCAACATGTATCATCACTACACCGTCGACGAGCATCTGATCCGCTGCGTCGGCTTCCTGCAGGACATCGAGCGCGGCGGCTTCGAGGAGTTCACGCTCGCCAGCGATCTCTTCCGCAAGATCCGGCCCGAGCACCGTGCGGTGATCTACATCACGACGCTGCTGCACGACATCGCCAAGGGACGGCCGGAGGATCACTCGATCGCGGGCGCCAAGGTGGCGCGCCGGCTGTGCCCGCGGCTCGGCTTCAGCGCGGCCGACACCGAGCTCGTGGCCTGGCTGATCGAGGAGCATCTGACGATGTCCACGGTCGCGCAGTCACGCGACCTCTCCGACCGCAAGACCATCGAGAACTTCGCCGCCGTGGTGCAGTCGGTCGAGCAGATGAAATTGCTCACGATCCTGACCACCGCCGATATCCGCGGCGTCGGCCCGGGCGTGTGGAACGGCTGGAAGGCGCAGCTGCTGCGCTCTCTGTATTATGAGACCGAACCGGTGCTGACCGGCGGCTTCTCGGAAGTCGACCGCGGCAAGCGCCTGACGGCCGCCTACGCCGAATTCCGCATGGCCTTCGCCGAGTGGCCGGCGGACGAGCTCGATGCCTATATCGGCCGGCACTATCCCGCCTATTGGCTCAAGGTCGAGCTGCCGCGAAAGATTCGCCATGCCCGCTTCGTCCGCTCCAGCGAACAGGCCGGCCACAAGCTCGCGATCAATGTCGGTTTCGACGAGGTGCGCGGCGTCACCGAGCTGACGATCTTCGCCGCCGACCATCCCTGGCTGCTCTCGATCATCGCCGGCGCCTGCGCCTCGGCCGGCGCCAACATCGTCGACGCGCAGATCTACACCACGACCGACGGCCGCGCGCTCGACACGATCTCGATCTCCAGGGAATACGACCGCGACGAGGACGAGGGCCGGCGCGCCACGCGCATCGGCGAGATGATCGAGGACGTGCTGGAAGGCAAGCTGCGTCTGCCCGAAGTGGTGGCGCGGCGCACCGTGCGCAGCAAGGCGCGGCCGTTCGTGATCGAGCCGGAAGTGACCATCAACAACCAGTGGTCCGACCGCTACACGGTGATCGAGGTCTCCGGCCTCGACCGCCCCGGCCTGCTCTACGAGCTGACCACAGCGATCTCGAAGCTCAATCTGAACATCGCCTCGGCCCATGTCGCGACCTTCGGCGAGCGCGCCCGCGACGTGTTCTACGTCACTGACCTCCTGGGCGCACAGATCAACGCGCCGACGCGCCAGTCCGCAATCAAGAGCGCGCTGACCCACGTGATGGCCGGCGACAAGGCGGTTGCTGCACCGGCGGCGTGAGGCCAATCTCTCGGTCCCAAAATGATTGTTGACCCATGGCTGATTTTCTTCCGGTCGAGTCTTTCATCATCCAACGACTCGAACAGGGCGGACGGCGCGCGATCGAACGTCGTGCCGACCTTACCGACATTCCGATCGCTGATTTCGTCTCGCTTCAAGACGCGGAAGAATGGGTTGCCTGGAAACAGGGAACTCCGAGGATCAACCCCAATAGTACGTGACGCTTCGGCTCAGACCTCAACCCCCTCATGTCTGAGCAGCCAGCGCTTGCGCTCGAGGCCACCGCCATATTTCACCAGCGAGCCGTCGGCGCCGATCAGGCGGTGACAGGGCAGCACCACGCTGATCGGGTTGGAGCCGTTGGCATGACCGACGGCGCGAATGGCTTTGGGCATATCGATCCTTGCGGCCAGCGTGCCATAGCTCATCGTGGTGCCGGCAGGGATCTTTGCCAACGCGGTCCAGACCTTCTGCTGGAACGGCGTGCCGGCGATGCGCCATGCGACGCCCGAGAGCTGGCCGAGATCGCCTTCGAAATATGCTGACAGCGCGGTCTTCATCGCCGCCGGCGCGGACCGATCAACCAGGTCCACGGCGCCGTAGTGCAGGCGCAACAGCTCGCGCATGCGGGGCTCGTAGTCTTCCCAGTCGAGCGCGCGCAGCGCACCCTCGGCATCGGTGACGAGCAACGCGATCCCGATCGGCGTCGTCAGGCGATCGAGGCCGAATCGTTCAGGCGGTTTGGTTGATCGAACGGGCATTGCGACACCAGGCCATCGAAACACGCCATCGCACTTGCCATGCCGGCCGTGCTAACGTCCACCCGAAAGCTGACGCTTTGGGGGGCTCAACTTGATTCTGATCACCAATATCCTGGTGGCGCTGGTCGCCGCACTTCACGCCTACTTCCTGATCCTGGAGATGTTTCTCTGGGACAAGCCGCTTGGCTTGAAGACATTCCGCAATACGCCTGAAAAGGCCGAGATCACGAAGGTGCTGGCGGCCAACCAAGGGCTCTATAACGGCTTCCTCGCCGCCGGCCTGATCTGGGGCCTCGTCCACGGCAACCCTGCCTTCGCGTTCCAGATCAAGGCATTCTTCCTGCTCTGCGTGATCGTGGCCGGCGCCTACGGCGCGGCGACCGTCAGCACCCGCATCCTGCTCGTGCAGGCGCTGCCGGCGGCGATCGCGCTGGTTGCGCTGCTTCTGACCTGATCCTCTTGACCTGAGACGCTACGGCGCAGCGTCGCGATCCTTGCGCGGCGCCGGACCTTCCTCCACACTCTCCGACAGCGATGGCGACCGTTGCAATCAACGGGAAAAGACCGTCGACCGGAAATTCCGTCAGGAGGAACAACCAAGATGAACAATCGCAGAGCCTTCATAGCTGCCACGGCGGCGCTCGCCTTCGCGTTCTCCGCCAGCCAAGCCCTCGCCCAGAAGAAATATGACACCGGCGCGACCGACACCGAGATCAAGATCGGCCAGACCGTGCCGTTCTCCGGCGCCTATTCCGTCTACGCCAATATCGGCAAGACCCAGGCCGCCTATTTCAAGATGATCAACGATCAGGGCGGTATCAACGGCCGCAAGATCAATTTGATCCAGTATGACGACGCCTATTCGCCGCCGAAGACGGTCGAGCAGGTGCGCAAGCTCGTCGAAGGCGACGAAGTGCTGTTCACCTTCCAGATCATCGGCACGGCCGCGAACGCCGCCGTGCAAAAATATCTTAACGGCAAGAAGATCCCGCAGCTGCTGGCCTCCACCGGCGCCGCACGCTTCAACGATCCGCAGAACTATCCCTGGACCATCGCCTATAATCCCAACTACGTGTCTGAGGGACGCATCTACGCCAAGTACATTCTCGCCAATCACCCCAATGCCAAGATCGGCGTGCTCTACCAGAACGACGACATGGGCCGCGACTATCTCGCCGGCCTCAAGAGCGGCCTCGGCGACAAGGCCGCCGGCATGATCGTCGGCGAGGTGTCCTACGAGGTCACCGACCCGACCGTCGACTCGCAGGTGGTCAAGCTGAAGTCGCTCGGCGCTGATCTTTTCTACGATGCGTCGACGCCGAAGTTCGCGGCGCAGGCCATCAAGAAGGTGGCCGAGCTCGGCTGGACGCCGGTGCACATCCTCGACATCAATGCGAGCCCGATCTCGGCGACGCTGAAGCCGGCCGGCCTCGACATCTCCAAGGGCATCATCTCGACCCAATACGGCAAGGAGCCGAGTGATCCGCAGTGGAAGGACGATCCGGGCGTGAAAGCGTTCTTCGCCTTCATGGACAAGTATTTCCCCGAAGGCGACAAGCTCAACACGGTCAACACCTATGCTTATTCGGTCGCCGAGTTGCTGACGCAGGTGCTGAAACAGTGCGGCGACGACCTGTCGCGTGAGAACGTGATGAAACAGGTCGCCAACATCAAGGACTTCACCCCGAGCTTCGCGCTGCCCGGCATCAAGATCAACACCGGGCCGAACGATTATCGCGTCAACAAGCAGATGCAGATGATGAAGTTCAACGGCGAGCGTTGGGAGCTATTCGGCCCGATCATCGAGGACAACGGCCCCGCGGGTTAGTAACTGCGTAGGGTGGATTAGCCCTGCAGATGCGCAAAGCGCATCTGCTCGGCGTAATCCACCCTTCGACATCCGTGGCAACAGAAGTGGTGGGTTACGCCTGGCGGACTGCGCTTCGCGCAGCCGCAAGACTGACCCACCCTACGAACTGCGCGTCTCCACCCACCTTGCGTTGCAGCAACGCCTCATCCACAATCGCCCTCAGCGGTGACGTCCTGTGCGCAAGCGCACCCGGGCAGATCATCGGCAATAACAAACTGAGGAAATTGCGAATGAGGAATGGAATGCTGCATCTGGCCACGGCAACGGCGCTGACCCTGGCGCTGTCGGTCACCGCGGCCAGTGCCCAGAAAAAATATGATCCGGGCGCCAGCGACACCGAGATCAAGGTCGGACAGACCATGCCGTTTTCGGGACCGGCGTCGGCCTATTCGTCGATCGGCAAGACCCAGGCCGCCTATTTCAAGATGATCAACGACCAGGGCGGCATCAATGGTCGCAAGATCAATTTGATCCAGTATGACGACGCCTATTCGCCGCCGAAAGCCGTGGAGCAGATCCGCAAGCTCGTCGAGAGCGACGAGGTGCTTCTGACTTTCCAAATCATCGGCACGCCCGTGAACGCGGCCGTCCAGAAATATCTCAATTCCAAGAAGGTGCCGCAGCTGTTCGCAGCGACCGGCGCCTCGCGGTTGACCGATCCGAAGAACTTTCCATGGACCATGGGCTACAATCCCAACTACTTCGTCGAAGGCCGAATCTACGGCCAGTACATTCTGAAGGAGCATCCGGCCGCCAAGATCGGCGTGCTCTATCAGAACGACGACCTCGGCAAGGACTATCTGAACGGCATCAAGGCCGGCCTCGGCGACAAGGCCGCCAAGATGATCGTGACCGAAGCGTCCTACGAGGTGTCCGATCCCACGGTCGACTCGCAGATCCTCAAGATCAAGGACGCCGGCGCCGATTTGTTCTTCAGCGCCACAACGCCGAAGCAGGCCGCACAGGCGATCAAGAAGATCGCCGAAATGGGCTGGCATCCGATCCAGATCGTCGACATCAACGCCACCTCGGTCGGTGCGGTGCTGAAGCCGGCAGGCCTTGATGCGGCCAAGGGCCTGATCAGCGTCAACTACGGCAAGGAACCGCTCGATCCGACCTGGAAGGACGACGCCGGCCTGAAGAAGTATTTTGACTTCATGGCGAAGTACTATCCGGACGGCGACAAGGACTCGAACTTCAACACCTACGGTTATGGCACAGCCCAGCTCCTGGTCCATGTGTTGAAGCAGTGCGGTGACGATCTGACGCGCGAGAACGTCATGAAGCAGGCAGCGTCGCTGAAGGACGTCACCAGCGACATCGCGCTGCCCGGTATCAAGGCCAACACCTCGGCGACCGACTACCGCGTCAACAAGCAGCTTCAGATGATGAAGTTCAACGGCGAACGCTGGGAGCTATTCGGCCCGATCCTGGAGGACGCGGGCCCGGCGGGTTAGTGGCTGCTTGAATTGCGCGATGTGATCGGCGGCCTTCTGGCCGCCGATTCTTTTGAGCTTGGCTCAATCCATCACCGTCACCCTGAGGTGGCCGCCTCTTCAGCGGCCCTCGAAGGGCGACGGCCCGGCTGGTCGCAGCGTAGAAGCATCGGGGCCTTTCATCCTTCGAGGCTCGCAAGAGCTCGCGCTTCAGGATGACGGATAGAGATTGGTGCCTACTCCGGTATTTCTCCAAAGTTCTTCCCGACCGGCAGCACCGCGTGCCGGATCAGCCGTGAATCCTCCACCGCGGCCTGGCGATGCTTCACCGCTTCGCGATAGACGGGATCGCGGATCATCTCGACGAAGGCGGCAACGCTTGGATATTCGGCGATGAAGCAATGGTCCCAGTGCTCCTCTTGCGGGCCGATCAGCATCAGCTCGAATTTGCCCTGCCAGACGATGCGGCCGCCGAGGCGCTCGAACACCGGGCCGCTCTCGCGGCCATAGGCTGCATAGGCTTCCGCGCCGCTCGCCTTGCGGCCGTCGGGATAGGCTGCCTCTTCGCGCAAACGCACCAGATTGAGCATGTGGATCGGGCCGGGGCGATCGTTGTCCCGGAACTGCGCAAAAATCTCCTTGCTCGGATCGATATGGCCCATGCCGGTTCCCTCTTGTTTATGTCGGCGATCCTAGCTCTGCCGCCTGGCGAGCGGAACTGCGGCAGGCGAATGCCGCACCTCCTAATCGCGCGTTAAGCTCTGGGTAACCGGGCCTTAAACAGCGACCGGTAGCGTGCGACGAGGCGGGCTGACCGGGCGTTTTGCGTATGGCGTGGGGAAAGAAAAAGGGTGGGCGGAAGGAGCCATTGTTCGGCTTGCCTGCTGCGCTCGCCGATCTGCGCCTGACCGCGGCCGACCGCGTCCCCGGCGGCGAGGACAAGCCGAAGAAATCAACGAAACCATCCGCCAAGCGCAAGAGCGAGGATGCCGGCGACGAGCCGTCGCGCGAGCGGAAGGCACCAGCCGGCCGCAGCGGCGCCAAGCGCCGGTCGAAATCGGGCGGAGGCTTCAGCCTCGGCCGCCTCGTCTATTGGGGTGCGGTGCTCGGCCTGTGGGGCGTGATCGCCGTGATCGGCGTCGTGATCTATGTCGGCGCCCATCTGCCGCCGATCCAGTCGCTGGAGATTCCCAAGCGGCCGCCGACGATCCAGATCGTCGGCATCGACGGCAGCATGCTGGCGCAGCGCGGCGAGATGGCCGGCGCCAACGTCTCGCTGCAGGACCTGCCGCCCTATCTGCCGAAGGCCTTCATCGCCATCGAGGACCGCCGTTTCTACTCGCATTTCGGCATCGACCCGATTGGCATCCTGCGCGCCCTCGTCACCAACGTGCTCCATCGCGGCGTCTCGCAGGGCGGCTCGACCTTGACGCAGCAGCTCGCGAAAAACCTGTTCCTTACCCAGGAACGGACCATGGCGCGCAAGCTCCAGGAGGCGGAGCTCGCGATCTGGCTGGAGCGCAAGCATTCCAAGAACGAGATTCTGGAGCTCTATCTCAACCGCGTCTATTTCGGCTCGGGCGCCTATGGCGTCGAGGCCGCGGCGCAGAAATATTTCGGCAAGTCGGCGAAGAACGTCACCGTCGCCGAGGCCGCGATGCTGGCCGGCCTCGTCAAATCGCCGTCGCGGCTGGCGCCGAACCGCAATCCCGAAGGCGCGGAAGCGCGCGCGCAAATCGTGCTCGCGGCGATGGCGGATGCCAAGTTCATCACCGACGCGCAGGCGCAGGCCTCGATCGGCCACCCCTCCTACAACGTGAAGCCGGCCGGCGCCGGCACGGTCAACTACGTCGCCGACTGGATCGGCGAGGTGCTGGACGATCTGGTCGGCCAGATCGATGAGAGCATCAAGGTCGAGACCACGATCGATCCGAAGCTTCAGAGCGTGGCGGAAGCCGCCATCATCGACGAGCTCGCGGCCAAGAGCGTCAAGTTCAATGTCAGCCAGGGCGCGCTCGTGGCGATGACGCCTGACGGCGCGGTGCGCGCCATGGTCGGCGGGCGGAACTATTCCGACAGCCAGTACAACCGCGCGGTCACTGCGAAGCGCCAGCCGGGCTCCTCGTTCAAGCCGTTCGTGTACCTGACCGCGCTCGAGCAGGGGCTGACGCCGGACACGGTGCGCCAGGACGCGCCGATCGAGGTCAAGGGCTGGAAGCCCGAGAACTACACCCATGAATATTTCGGCGCGGTGACGCTGACGCAGGGGCTGGCAATGTCGCTCAACACCGTCGCCATCCGCCTCGGTCTCGAGGTCGGGCCGAAGAACGTGGTGCGGACCGCGCACCGGCTCGGCATCTCCTCGAAGCTCGAGCCCAATGCCTCGATCGCGCTCGGCACCTCCGAAGTCTCGGTCGTCGAGCTGGTCGGCGCCTATGCGCCCTTCGCCAATGGCGGCTTCGCCGTGGCGCCGCACGTCGTCACGCGGATCAGGACGCTCAGTGGCAAGCTGCTCTACATGCGGCAAGCGGAAGAGCGCAACCCGGTCATCGACCCGCGCTATGTCGGCATGATGAACACGATGATGCGGGAGACGCTGATATCAGGCACCGCCAAGAAAGCGGAGATCCCCGGCTGGCCGGCGGCCGGCAAGACCGGTACCAGCCAGGATTACCGCGACGCCTGGTTCATCGGCTACACCGCCAACCTCGTCACCGGCGTCTGGCTCGGCAATGACGACAACTCGCCGACCAAGAAGGCGACCGGCGGCGGCCTGCCGGTCGAAGTCTGGTCCCGCTTCATGCGCACGGCGCACGAGGGTGTGCCGGTGGCCGCCTTGCCGAACTCGCAAGCGACCTGGGGCCTCTCGAATCTCGCGCAGGCGGCATCGCAGGTATCGCCGCCGACGGCAACGACGGCGCCAGGGCCGGCACCGGCGAGCAGCGGCGGCTATCGCCCGCCTCCGACGCGCGCCAATGTGCGGCCGGAAGCCGCAGCAGGCCTCGACGGCTGGCTGATGGACCGGCTGTTCGGCGGAAATCGGTAGCCTCGAGCTGAGGTCCCCAGGGCCTCAAAACAAAAAACGTGAAAACAACCCCATGCACAGTAGCCGGTGATATCCGGCGCGATGCGCGGTGAAGCTCGCGAACTCATTGGCGCGTCAGAGCATTCGGTCGCCAGCGCGCAAGGCGTGGCGGCAGCATAGCATTTGACGATTGAGTGGACCGAATGCAGCTGCAATGCACGCATTCGAACTCATTCGCGCGATGCCACAGTCCGCGGTTCCCAAAGGCAAGTCCTGCCTATGGCGGCAAGATTTACCGACGCCGGGAAGTTTCCGAACGCCAAAACACCAGTCTCTTCAAAGCTCCGACATCGGCCCAGGAATTGCTCTCTTAGGTTGAGTCGCGAAGACTCGGGTTTAGTGGGAAGGAGCGTTCCATGATTTCAGGCCTGTCCAACCCGGCATCGAGCTATCTGCGTCCCTCATCAACGTCCAATTCAAACCCGACATCGGGTGTCCTCTCGGAGGCGCCCGCCGAGACCGACGCAGCGACCAGCGCACCTGGAATTGACGTGTCGCAGCTCAAGCCGCTGCAAGGCGCCAAGCCGATCTCGGTGGCGGATAACCCGGTCCTGCGCGACCTGATGGCAACGAATTGGCTGATGACCCACGGCGCGAGCGCGACTCAACCGGCCGTCTCGGACGATGCGCCTGAGAATACCTATGCCCAGGTGAAGGTTGACGGCAAGGTGGTGGCCACTCTGTACAATGGCGGGTCCTCGACGATGACCAACGCGGCGGCCGCAAAGATCGGCAAGCTCGAGGATCCTCCCGGTCTGAGTGGACCCGATCTGGCGCAATGGCGAGCCGACAATTACGCCAAGCTGCTTGGCGGCTCCGTCGAAAAAGCGTCCACCGCGATCACGCAATCGCAATGGACACCGCGTCAAAGCAATTCTGCGATCTATAGCCGCGATCAACTCGACGCGGCCTTCCAGGCGATGCTGGCCGAGGGTCAGAAAGCCAGCGCCCAATTGCAATCGTTCTATCTCGCGTCACGGGCGCAGCCGGGAGCAAGCGCGGATTACAGCGCCTGATCCGAGCGACGAATTGATACCGCGGGTCAGCTGTCGTCCGCTGTCATTCTCCGCCACCGGGTCTCGCCTTCGGCGAGCCCGATGACGGGCTCCAACGGGGAATCCGGTACGCCGCGGCGTTTCGGCTCAACAACAACAGTCTCTGGAATACTGGGTCGCCCGGTCAAGCCGGGCGACGACAGTCAGTGTTGGGCTAGCAGCGCGCCCTAATTCTCGACGCCGTAGCGGTGCAGGTCGTTGCCGTGCGTGTCGAGCCACTTCTTGGCGCGCTCCATCGACGGGCAGACCTTTCCGCAGACGCGCCAGAACCGCGCCGAGTGGTTCATCTCGACGAGATGGGCGACCTCGTGCGCGGCGAGGTAGTCGAGCACGTAAGGCGGCGCGAGGATCAGGCGCCAGGAGAACGACAGCGAGCCCGCCGAGGTGCAGGAGCCCCAACGGCTGGACTGATCGCGGATCGAGAGGCGCTTGACCTTGACGCCGAGCTCGACGGCATAGGCCTCCGCCGAGCGCTGGAGATCGTGGCGCGCCTCGCGCTTGAGGAAGTCGCTGACGCGGCGGTCGACATATTCGACCCCGCCGGCGACGCAGAGAATGCGTTCACCGCTGTCGCGCACTTCCGTCCAGACCGTGCCGCGCGTGCCGGCACGATGAACGATACGATGGGGGTTGCCGCGTAGCGGTATCACTGTGCCGGGTTGGAACGGCGCAGCCTTCGGCAAACGCCCGAGACGCGCAGCGATCCACGCACCGTGACGTTGCGCGAAGTCCTTGGCTTCGGCCAGCGTGCCGCGCGGCGGGATGGTGAGGATGGCTTCGCGATCGCTCGGATGGATTCTGAGCGTGTAGCGGCGCGCGCGGCGGTGCCGGCGCAATCGAATCGCAAAAAACTGCGATCCATGGGTGATGACCAAGGTCTTCGGCTCGTGGGGCCGCCGATAGAGAAGTGCGCGAGTGGCCATGTCTGTCAGTCCGGGGGGCAGGAGGGCGCCCGGATTCTGCCATAACCGCCGCCAGGGAAAGCGCTCGGCGCAAAAACAAATCATTTGCCCAATATACAGCGGTCCAGCGTCCGGGAGACCCTACAGACTGGGGTTGGAACCCGGTTTTTTCGCCCCCGCTGGACGCATGCGGCACCCCCAAGGGGTGAGGTAGGAATCACTCCTACAAAGCTACCTAAATACCGCGAATCTGGAGGGAACCAGCCCCTGCTGGAACCCCCGGCGAAGTGTTGATTTTCAGCGGGAAAGCCGAAAAACGCGCTTATTCGGCCGCGAGAGCCTGCAACGAGCTCGGATTCGCAGCCGAGACCATGAAGTCATGGATGCGCGGCACGATTTCCGACTTGAAGCGCGAGCCGTTGAACACGCCGTAATGTCCGACGCCCTTCTGGACGTAATGAACGCGGCGATGATCGGGGATCGAGCTGCACAATGTGTGCGTTGCTTCGGTCTGACCGAGCCCGGAGATGTCGTCGTTCTCGCCTTCGACCGTCATCAGCGCCACGCGCGTGACCTTCGAGGGGTCGACGCGTGTTCCGCGATGGGTCATCTCGCCCTTCGGCAGCGAGTGCTTCACGAATACGGTATCGACCGTCTGCAGATAATACTCGGCGGAGAGATCCATCACCGCGAGATATTCGTCGTAGAAGTCGCGATGCTTGTCGACGAGGTCGCCGTCGCCCTTCACCAGGTTGGCGAACAGGCGCTTGTGGGCGTCCATGTGCCGGTCGAGGTTCATGCTGATGAAGCCGTTGAGCTGCAGGAAGCCCGGATAGACGTCGCGCATCATGCCCGGATGCGGGAACGGCACCTTGGTGATGACGGTGTTGCGGAACCAGTCGATGCCGCGCTCCTGGGCGAGCTTGTTCACGCCCGTCGGATTGCGGCGGGTGTCGATCGGGCCGCCCATCAGCGTCATCGAGGTCGGCACGAAGGGATCGCGCCGCGCTTCCATGATCGAGACGGCGGCAACGACGGGAACGGAGGGCTGGCACACCGCCATGACATGGGTGTTGCCGCCAAGGACGTGCAGCATCTCGATGACGTAGTCGATGTAGTCGTCGAGATCGAAGCGGCCTTCGCTCAGGGGCACCATGCGGGCGTCGGCCCAATCGGTGATGTAGACCTCATGCGCCGGCAGGAAAGCCTCGACCGTGCCGCGCAGCAGCGTCGCGTAGTGGCCGGACATCGGCGCCACGATCAGCACCCGCGGCTGCGGGCTGCGCAAGGGACGAGCGAACTTGCGATCGAAGTAGAGCAGGTTGCAGAACGGCTTTTCCCAGACCGAGCGGACCTCGACGGGGACGCGGATGCCGTTGACCTCGGTGTCGTTGAGACCCCATTCCGGCTTGCCGTAACGGCGCGTGGTGCGTTCGAACAATTCACAGGCCGCGGCGACCGACTTGCCGACCTCGGTGCGCGCCCACGGATTGAGGGGGTTCTGAAACAGGAGCTTGGTCGCGTCGGTGACCGCACGCGCCGGATTGAGAGAGGCCTGCGCCATCTCGTACATCCAGTACATCGGCGTCGTCAGGACCGGACTGCCTTCGGCCGCCAGGGGCGGCGCGCCGCCGAACTCACCAATAGGCATCGTTATATTCCTCTTCGCATCGCAGCATACTGCCGAATGCGTAATATTGCGTCAATGCATGGTTCCGTACATCTACGGGCCCTGAACGGCCAAACCAGCCTGAATCCACGGGAAAGTGAGGTTATTCACCGCTCGAGAGCAGCGAGCCGTGCTTCTTGGCGCTCCGCAAAAGGGCAAGGAATGCCCCAAAAGATGCAACCAGCAGCACCGCATTGATGGCCAACGCACTCAACATCAGATCGGTCCTGAAGGTGTGTTCGATCAGGAGTGTCCGCATTCCCTCGAACACATAGGTCGGCGGCAGCGACCAGGCGACGTATTGCAGCCATGCCGGCAGCACGCTGACGGGATAGTAGACGCAGGCGAGCGGCATGATGGCGAACATCAGGGTCCAGACGATGCTCTCGGCGCCGAGGCCGTTTCGCAGCACCAGCCCCGAGACGAAGATGCCGACCGCCCAGCTGGTGAAGATCAGATTGCAGAAGAACGCGATCAGCGGCAGGCCGAGGGCGTAGACGTTGAAGTGAAACAGGAACAGCGCGAGCAGCGTCATCGGGATGACGCCGATCGCGAGCCGGATCATGCTCATGATCATCAGCGACAGCAGAAACTCGATCGGCTTCAAGGGACTCATCATGAGGTTGCCGATGTTGCGGGCCCACATCTCCTCCAGGAACGAGATCGAAAAGCCGAGCTGGCCGCGGAACAGAATGTCCCAGAGGATGACGGCGCCGATCAGCGTGCCGCCGGCGCGCGCGAAGAAATTGGCGTTCTCGGCGATGTAGAGCTGGAGAAAGCCCCAGGTGATGACCTGGAGCGCGGGCCAATAAAGCAGCTCAAGCAGCCGCGGCCAGGACGACATCAACAGATACCAGTAGCGCAGGATCATCGCGCCGATGCGATGGATGGAAATGCCGCCGTGGAGGGAGAGCTCGGTCATCGCGCCGCCTCCTTCGCACCGTTCACCCGCCCGCGCGCGACGTCCAGGAACACCTCCTCCAGCGTGGTGCGGTTGTAGCGCGCCATGATGGCCTCCGGCGTGTCGTCGTCCTCGATGCGACCGCGCTTCATGATGATGACGCGGTCGCAGAGCCGCTCGACCTCGAGCATGTTGTGCGAGGCCAAAAGGATGGTGGCGTTGTTCTCCTTGCGATAGCGCTCCATATGCGCCCGCACCCAGTCGGCCGTATCCGGGTCGAGCGAGGCGGTGGGCTCGTCCAGCAGCAGCAGCTCGGGCTGGTTGATCAGCGCCTTCGCCAGCGCGACGCGGGTCTTCTGCCCGGCGGAGAGCTTGCCGTTGGCGCGGTCGATGAATTCGGTGAGATCGAGCTCGTCGGCCAGCCTGGCGATGCGATCGGAGACGTCCTTCACCGCATAGAGCTTGCCGAACACGGTGAGGTTCTGCCGCACCGTGAGCCGCATCGGCATGTCGACATAGGGGCTCTCGAAATTCATCCGCCCCAGCACCGCCGCGCTCTCCTCCGGCATCCGATGCCCGAGCACCTGCACGCGGCCCGAGGTCGGCAGCACCAGGCCCATGATCATCGCGATGGTCGTGGTCTTGCCGGCGCCGTTGCCGCCCAAAAGCCCGGTGATGCTGCCGCGCGGCAGCGAAAAGGAGATATCGTCGACGGCGCGGGTCTGCTTGTAGACCTTGACGAGGTGATCGACCGCAATGGCCGCAGAGGAGCCGCGCTCCGCGACAGTCGGCGGACTTGAAGCTTTGTCGTTCCCGGTCATGCTAGCCGTTCTTCTGCTATTGCAGCGGGGAGCGCAAGGCTTGTAATCCGGGTGGTTCCGCGAGCCCTGCGTTTGTGACCGAGAAGGCACCACCACATTGGCCGAGATGACTGAGACCGCCGATACCGACTTCCGCCATGCACAGCGGCACATCCGCCTGGACACGATCCTGCGGCTGCGCTGGCTGGCGGTGCTCGGCCAGCTCGCCGCGATCTTCATCGTGGCGCAGGGGCTGGAGTTCAACGTCGAGATCGTCCCCTGCGTCAGCATCATCGCGCTGTCGGCGGCGCTCAACCTGGCGCTCCAGACCGTGTCCAATCCGCTGCAACGGCTGGAGCCGATGCAGGCGGCCGGACTGCTCGCGCTGAACCTCGTGGAGCTGGCGGGGCTGCTGTTCTTCACCGGCGGACTGCAGAACCCATTCTCGTTCCTGTTCCTCGCGCCGGTGCTGATCTCGGCCACCGCGCTGCCGGCCCGCTTCACCTTCGGCCTCGGCCTGCTGGCGGTGGCCTGTGCCTCGGTGCTGTTCTTCTTCCATCTGCCGCTGCCCTGGGATTCCGACGATCCCCTGGTGCTACCGCCGATTTATCTCATCGGCATCTGGCTCTCGATCGTGCTCGCGATCGGCGTCACCAGCCTCTACTCGTTCCAGGTGACGGAGGAGGCGCGCAAGCTCGCCGACGCGCTGGCTGCGACCGAGCTGGTGCTGACTCGCGAGCAGCATCTGACCCAGCTCGACGGCCTGGCTGCCGCAGCCGCGCACGAGCTCGGCACGCCGCTCGCGACCATCTTCCTGATCTCGCGCGAGCTGGAAAAGACGGTGAAAGACCCAAGTTTCGCCGCCGACCTGAAAACCCTGCGCGAGCAGACCCAGCGCTGCCGCGACATCTTGAGCAAGATCACCCAGCTTTCCTCCGAAGGCGCGCCGTTCGACCGCATGAAAATGTCTGAGCTGATCGAGGAGGTGGTGGCGCCGCACCGCGATTTCGGCGTCGACATCAAGGTGCGGATCGCGGTCGCGGCCTTCGCCGAGCCGATCGGCTCGCGCAACCCGGCGATCCTCTACGGCGTCGGCAACATCGTCGAGAACGCGGTCGATTTCGCCCGCACCACCGTCGAGGTAAATGCATGGTGGAACAAGGAAACGATCGAGCTCGTGATCTCCGACGACGGCCCGGGTATCCCGCCCGACATCCTTAACCGGATCGGCGAGCCCTATTTGTCGCGGCGGCGCAATCTGGATGACGGCGGCGGCGAACGGCGCGGGCTCGGACTTGGCGTGTTCATCGCGCGCACCTTGCTGGAACGCACCGGGGCCAAGGTTTCGTTTACCAACCGGACCTTTCCGGAACACGGTGCTGTGGTTCACATCAGTTGGCCGAGAGAGCGTTTTGAGACTATCGAGACGCTCGAAGAAACAATAGGATAGCCCGCGACCTTGCGTCGCACGGCAGGGCCGATCGACTATTTGCGGCCTTGGCACCGCCTGATTGCGACGCCATATGTGGATGTGCAGAGAGAGGACAACACCTTGAACGCCATCGCCGAACTGAACGAACAGACCGACCGCTCGCTTCTCATCGTGGAGGACGACAAGCCGTTCCTGGAGCGGTTGTCGCGCGCGATGGAGACCCGTGGCTTTGCGGTGACGTCGTGTGACACCGTCTCGGATGGCCTCGCGCAGATCGGCAAGGCCGCGCCCGCATTCGCCGTGGTGGATCTGCGGCTCGGCGACGGCAATGGTCTCGACGTCGTCTCCGCGCTGAAGAAGAAGCGCCCCGAAGCCCGCGCGATCGTGCTGACCGGCTATGGCAACATCGCCACCGCCGTGACCGCCGTGAAGATGGGTGCGATCGATTATCTGTCGAAGCCCGCGGATGCCGACGACGTCGTCGCCGCGCTGCTCTCGACCAGCTCGGAAAAATCCGAGTTGCCGACCAACCCGATGTCCGCCGACCGCGTCCGCTGGGAGCACATCCAGCGCATCTACGAGATGTGCAACCGCAACGTCTCGGAGACGGCGCGCAGACTGAATATGCACCGTCGTACGTTGCAGCGGATTCTGGCCAAGCGCGCGCCGCGGTAACGGTCTCGTAGGGTGGGCAAAGGCGCGTAGCGCCGTGCCCACCATCCCTGCTTCAATCGTGGTTGGTTGAAATGGTGGGCACGCTTCCGCCTTCGCTCTTTGAGCTACGGCGGACAAGTCGCTTTGCCCACCCTACGGCGTCCGCGCCCGCGGCGCCGCTATTCCCAAAAATCCGCGTGGCCCTGCGGGTCGACCAGACGGTTGATCCGCAAGGCTGCCGCCATGGCAAAACGCACCGTCATCTGCTTGCGCGTGGCAGCGGCGATCTTGTGCTCGGGCGCCTCGCAGTGCAGATGCGCGCCGTAGGCGTCCGCGATGATCAGGCCGGTGTCTTGCGGGAAGATCTCGCACGGCAGATCCTGCGTGAAGGCGAAGAACAGCCGATCGCAATGGGCGCGGTATTCGTGCCATTTCTGGTCGGCACGCAAATCCTCGACCGACGATTTGATCTCCACGATCCAGATCTCGCCGCGCTCGTTGAGCGCCACCAGATCGGCGCGCCGGCCCGACGGCAGCGGCAGTTCGCTGATGCAGGTAAAGCCGAGCGAGCGTAAGAGCCGCGCCGTGCCGCGCGCGATCGCCAGCGCCGTCTCGGACTGGCGGCGGTCGGGCGGCGGAACCAGGGCGATGTTGCGGGCGGTGCTGTCCATGGGGGGAGCTTAGCCGATTCCGGTGGGCCCGTCATTCCGGGGCGCGCGGCTTGTCCGCCGTAGCTCGAAGAGCGAAAGCGGAAGCGCGAGCCCAGAATCCATAACCACAGGGAGGAGTTGTGGGGCGAAGCCGGCAACCCCGAGTCTTCGCAAAACCACTCCCTGTGGCTATGGGTCCCGGGCTCGCGACTTCGTCGCGCCCCGGGACGACAGCGGAGCGCGGGAACCTCCCCTTCCCCACGCACTTATCACGCAGCCGCCGCACCTCGGCGGAGCATCGAGGCGGCGCGCGCATGATCGACGATCTCTGGTACAAGAACGGCGTGATCTACTGCCTCTCCGTCGGCACCTATATGGATGCCAATGGCGACGGCGTCGGCGACTTCAAGGGCCTGCTGCGGCGGCTCGACTATTTGCACGGCCTCGGCATCACCACGATCTGGCTGATGCCGTTCCAGACCTCGCCGGGCCGCGACGACGGCTACGACATCGCCGACTATTACAGCGTCGATTCCCGCTACGGCACGCTCGGCGACTTCGTCGAATTCACCCATGGCTGCAAACAGCGCGGCATCCGCATCATCATCGACCTCGTCGTCAACCACACCTCCGACCAGCATCACTGGTTCAAGGAGGCGCGGCGCGACAAGAATTCGCCCTATCGCGACTGGTATGTGTGGTCGGACAAGAAGCCGGCCGGCGCCAACAAGGGTATGGTGTTTCCCGGTGTGCAGAAATCGACCTGGACGCGCGACAAGGAAGCCGGCGCCTGGTTCTTCCACCGCTTCTACGATTTCCAGCCCGACCTCAACACCTCGAACCCGCGCGTGCAGGCCGAGATCCTGAAGATCATGGGCTTCTGGATCCAGCTCGGCGTGTCCGGCTTCCGCATGGACGCCGTGCCGTTCGTGATCGCCACCAAGGGCGCGAAGGTGAAGAAGCCGGTCGAGCAGTACGACATGCTGCGCGTGTTCCGCGAATTCCTGCAATGGCGGCAGGGCGACGCCATCATCCTCGCCGAAGCCAACGTGCTGCCGGAAACCGACATGGAATATTTCGGCCGCGACGGCGACCGCATGCACATGATGTTCAACTTCCACGTCAACCAGCATCTGTTCTATGCGCTGGCATCCGGCGACTCGCGTCCGCTGGCGAAGGCGCTGAAGGCGACCAGGCCACGGCCGGCCAGCGCGCAATGGGGCCTGTTCCTGCGCAATCACGACGAGCTCGATCTGGGACGCCTGACCAAGGCGCAGCGCGACATCGTGTTCAAGCGCTTCGGACCGGACAAGGACATGCAGCTCTACGATCGCGGCATTCGCCGCCGCTTCGCGCCGATGCTCGGCGGCGACCGAAGGCGGCTCGAGCTCGCCTACAGCCTGATGTGCACGCTGCCGGGGACGCCTGTCATCCGCTACGGCGACGAGATCGCGATGGGCGACGATCTCGCGCTGCCGGAGCGCAATTGCGCGCGCACGCCGATGCAATGGTCGACCGAGCCGCATGGCGGCTTCACCAAGAGCAACAAGCCGGCATGCCCGGTCATCGACACCGGCCCCTACGGCTACGAGCACGTCAATGTCGCGAAACAGCGGCGCGATCCCAATTCCATGCTGAACTGGACCGAGCGCATCGTCCGCATGCGCAAGGAGGTGCCCGAGATCGGCTGGGGCGACTTCGCGATCATTCCGACGCGCGATCCCGCCATGTTCATCATGCGCTACGACTGGCGCAACAATTCCGTGCTGTTCGTGCACAATCTGGATGAGAAGCCGCGCGAGATCGCGTTCTCGGCGGGATTGCCCGGCGACGCCGGCGCGCACCTGATCAACCTGCTCGCGGAGGATCACAGCCACGCCGACAAGCGCGGCCAGCATCGCGTCGTGCTGGAGCCCTATGGCTATCGCTGGTACCGCGTCGGCGGGCTGGATTATCTCTTGAAGCGGAGTGATATCGACGGGAATACGGCGGGCAACAAGCATCCGGGGTGATGTCGAGATGCCGTGGCCTGCACCGCTGCTTCAAGGATCGTCATTGCGAGCGTCGCGAAGCAATCCAGACTTTCGCCGCGAAAAGATTCTGGATTGCTTCGCTGCGCTCGCAATGACGGGGAGATAGCGGTGGCCACCTCTTAGCTCTGCTCTTGCGGGACGACAGCTAGGTATGTGGCTGCATCACCACCACGCCCTCGTTCCCGCGCAGGTCCAGCACGCCTTCCAGCCTCTCGCCCTCGCGATCCAGAAACGTCGACAGCAAGATCTCGCTGTCGAAACGGATCGCACTGGTGGTCACGGCGATCGGGTCGGGCCCGAGATTGAGCACGACGATCACCGCGGTGCCCTCCGCCTCGCGGCGATAGATCAGGAGATCGCCTTGCGCCGCGATCGGATGGTAGTCGCCCTCGACCAGCGCCGGAGATGCCTTCCGCAAGGCAATCAGCCGCTTGTACAGACTGAGGATCGAACGCGAATCGGCTTCGAGGTCGGCGACGTTCTCGTGGATATGGTCCTCCGGCAGCGGCAGCCAGGGCCTTACGCCGGAGAAGCCGCTGGCCGGCGACGCATCCCACTGCATCGGCGTCCGGCAGCCGTCGCGCCCGACGCCGATGCCGGGCACGTTCTTCTCGAAGGGATCGCGCACGTCCGCAGGCGCAATTGCCAGCTGATGCATGCCGATCTCGTCGCCGTAATAGAGCGTCGGCGTACCGCGCAGGGTCAGCAGCAGCATGGCGGCGACGCGGGCCTGCTCCGGCCCGACACGGCTTGCGACGCGCGGACGATCGTGATTGCCGAGCACCCAGTTCGGCCAGGCGCCCTTCGGCAGCGCCTTCTCGTAATCCTCGACGATTGTCTCGATCGAGCGCGCGCTCCAGAACGTCGAGAGCAGCGCGAAGTTGAACGGCATCTGCGCGCCGGTGAGATCGTTGCCGTAATAGGCCATCAGCCGGTGCAGCGGCAGATAGATCTCGCCGATCAGCACGCGGTCGCGATATGCATCCGTGACGCGCCGCATCTCGGCGATGACGTCATGCACCTCCGGCTGGTCGGTGGAGTATTGCGTCAGGATCTTCTCGTTCGGCGGCCGGCCCTCGACGTAATGCGGGTTCGGCGGGTTGTCGCGGAATTCGGCATCCTTGATCAGGTGCCAGATCACGTCGACGCGGAAGCCGTCGACGCCCTTCTCCAGCCAGAACCGCATCGCGTCGTAGATCGCCACGCGGACATCCGGATTGCGCCAGTTGAGATCCGGCTGCTCGGCAAGGAAGGCGTGGTAGTAATACTGACCTGCCGTCTCGTCGAACTGCCAGGCGCTGCCGCCGAATTCGGACAGCCAGTTGTTCGGGACCCCGCCATCGGCGGCCGGATCGCGCCAGACGTACCAGTCGCGCTTGGGATTATCGCGCGAGGACCGGCTCTCGACGAACCAGGGATGCTGGCTCGATGTGTGGTTCGGCACGAGGTCGAGGATCAGCTTCAGGCCGTTGTCATGCGCAGCCGCGAGCAGCGCATCGAAATCTTCCATCGTGCCGAACAGCGGATCGATGCCGGTATAGTCGGAGATGTCGTAGCCGAAATCGGCCATCGGCGAGGGAAAGATCGGCGACAGCCAGATCGCGTCGACGCCGAGCGATTTCACGTAAGGCAGCCGCCGCAAAATGCCGGCGAGATCGCCGACGCCGTCACCGTCTGTGTCCTGAAAGGAGCGCGGGTAGATCTGATAGAAGATGCCGTCGCGCCACCAATTGTCGCCGCCCTGAGCCATGCCGGAAAACCCACCCAAAAATCTGCGTCTCGCGCGAGTGAACGCGGAACGAACGCTGCGGTTCAAACCAGCAGGCGAATTGGGACGGCCGTGTGACGGTAGGTGCGGCCGTTCCGGGGCGAGGCACGAATCTTTTGCTTGGCGGCATGGCAAAAATCGGCATTGTGAGGCCCATGACCGAGCAAAATGACACCCAAGAGTCCTCGCAAGCCAAGGCCGGCGCGATCATCGTCCCCGTGACGCTGTTCGAGCAGAACTGCACCATCATCTGGGACGAGCCCGGCAAGAAGGCCGTGGTGATCGACCCCGGCGGGGACGTGCCGAAGATTCTGGACGCGATCAAGCAGACCGGCGTCACCGTGGAGAAGATCTGGCTGACCCACGGCCATATCGACCATGTCGGCGGCGCGGCCGAATTGCGCGATGCGCTGAAGGTGCCGATCGAGGGGCCGCATGTCGCGGATAAATTCCTGCTCGACAACGTGGTCGAGAGCGGCGCCCGCTTCGGCATGACAGGCGGCCGCAATTTCGAGCCGGACCGCTGGCTCGACGAGGGTGACAGTGTGTCGATCGGCGGGCTGCATTTCGACATTCTGCACTGCCCGGGCCACTCGCCCGGCAGCGTGGTGTTCTTCAACAAGGACTTGCGCTTTGCCCATGTCGGCGACGTGCTGTTTGCCGGCTCGGTCGGGCGCACCGACCTGCCTGGCGGCAGTCACGCCACGCTGATCAACTCGATCACGACCAAGCTTTTGCCGCTCGGCGACGACGTCGGCTTCATCTGCGGCCACGGCGCCGGCTCGAGCATCGGCCAGGAACGGATGACCAATCCGTTCATCACCGGTGAGATGTGAGCGTTACTCGGCGGCCTCCGCCAACGCTGCCGTCTCACTGAGGTTGCGCTCGCCCCATTCGCGGATCGCCGCAACGACCGGCACGAAGCTCTTGCCCTTGCGGGTCAGGCGATACTCGACCTTCGGCGGCACCTCGCCAAAATCCTTGCGGTCGATCAGGCCGCTTTGGGTCAGCGCCTTCAATTCGCGGCTGAGCACGCGCGGGGTGATCTCGGCGCTGCCGGCCATGCCGCGCAACAGGCCGCTCCTGATCTCGCCATAGCGGCGCGGACCGTCCCTGAGGTCCCAGACGATGCGGAGCTTGTACTTGCCGCTGATCATCTTCTGAAACGCAGCGACCGGGCAGGCGCGAGCCGGAATTGCCTTTGCCATGTCGTCTCCTCCATGCGCAGCCAGCCATTCTTGTTTTGACGCGTTTTCTTTACGCGAACCGGTATCCACTTCGCTCGAAAACGCTATGCGAAAGCGACGGCGAAAAAGTCCATACTATCAATTTTGTCCATACTTGCAGGGTCGCCTGCAAGGCGCAGATGATGGCGCACATGACGAACAGGGAGCGTCACATGAAGCACTTCATGATCAGGTACGAATTCAGGAACGGCACGACGCAAGCCTGGCACCAGGAGATCGGCCGCTTCATCAAGGCGATCGAAGGCGATCCGGAGTTGAAGGGGCGGATCGGCTATCGGGTCCTGAAGAACCGCGACGACGCCAGCTACTTCCACCTCGCCAGCGTCACCGACGAGGCCGCGCAAAAAGCGCTGCAATCGCGCGACTTCTTCAAGGCCTATCAGGAGATGACGCGGAAGGTCGCCGGCGGCGAGGTGACCGTGGCGCCGATCGAATGGATCGATCAGACGGCGTAGCCGTCATTCCGGGGCGCGCGACTACGTCGCGCCCCGGGACGACAGTGGGGTTACTTCATCAATCCCGCGGCGGTCAGCGCGCGGGTGATGATCTGGCCGAGATCGAAGCCGCGCGCCGCCGCGCGCTTCGGTTCGGCCGACTCTTCGGCGATTGCGGCACGGATCGAGCGGGCGAGATGCGGCGCGGGTGAAAGCGCCGGCTGCAACGTCCCGGGCCCGGCCTTCTTCCCGGCCGCGTCCGGAATCCAGCCGGTGAGGCCGAAGAACTTCGCGATGTGGTACGACGAGGAAATACCGGCCTCGATCAGGAACGCGCCTTCGATGCCGTAACGCTGATCATTGTCGGCGAGGCCGAGCGGCGTGCCGTGGGCCATGTCGGTGATGGCGTAGGACTCGACCAGCGTCTCGCCGTCCTTGTTCCACCAGGCCTGGCGCGGATAGCCGTCGACGATGGTCTCCGCCATCGGCACGGCCGGCAGATCGTGCAAATCGAGCCACTGCTTGACGATCTCGCTGGCGTTGCCGGGATTGACGGTGCGGTCGGCGCTGCCGTGCCACACCGACATCTTCGGCCAGGGCCCGCGATGGTTCGAGGCGCGCCGCACGAAATCGCCGAGCTCGCGCTCCGGCCGCGCCGGCGAATGAAACATGCCGTCCAGCGCCTCGCGCAGGTTCGAGGCGATGCCATAGGGCAACCCGGCGATCACCGCGCCGGCCGCGAAGACTTCCGGATAGGTCGCGAGCATCACCGACGTCATGCCGCCGCCGGCGGAGAGACCGGTGATGAAGACGCGCCTGGGATCGATGCGGTGCGCTTCGGCCATATGCGCGATCATCTCGCGAATCGACCGCGCCTCGCCGCCGTCCCGCGCAGTGTCTTCCGGATTGAACCAGTTGAAGCAGGTGTTGCCGTTGTTGACGCGCTGCTGCTCGGGCATCACCAGCGCGAAGCCGTAATGCTTCGCGAGCGTCGACCATCCCGCACCGAGATCGTAGCTAGCGGCGGTCTGGCCGCAGCCATGCAGCACGACGACGAGCGCGCGCGGCTTCTGGAGCTGCGCCGGCACGAACGCGAACATGCGCAGGCTTCCGGGATTGTCGCCGAAGCCCGTGACTTCTTCCAACGGGCTGGACACGTCCGCGCTCCGGCCGAATTCGGCAAGGCGCAGACCATCCACCTTTGGCAGATGTCTCAAGAGAGCAAGATTTTTGGCAAGCGACACGGCAACTCCTGGCAGGCGACGTTCAACGTTCACCCAAACCAAATAGTTGCTGCGGTGCAAAATAAAAAGCCCGTGTGCTGTCAATCACCCGAAATCACGCAGAAATCCGCAGGAATCCGCATAGATTAACCGCAATGCCTCAACTTCATGCAGAGACGCGGCGCATCCACGCCAGAAATGCGGCGCAGATCGTGATTAACGCCGCAAACACGGCGAGCGAAACGAACAAGCCTGCGCGCGCTGATTGCAGCGCTTCAACCGTGAAGAACACCGCGCCGATTGCGGCCACTCCGGCCGCATTTCCGATCTGCGCCGTCGTGCCGTACATGCCGGACGCCGAGCCTGCCGCGACAGGCTTCACCGTCGAGAGCACCGCACCGGATAGCGGCGCCATCACCAGCCCCTGCCCGTAGCCGAAGATGATCATGACGAGTGCAAGCAAGATCGGCGCTGGCGCATCGATATAACCTGTGACCAGCGCGAGTGCGGCGAGGCCCGCGATCTGCAGCATGCAGCCTTCGATCAAGACCTTGGTCCCGCGACGGCGCGCCCGCGCGCCGCTGTGACGCGATGCGACCACGAAAGCCAGCGCGAGCGGAATGAAGGCCATGCCGGCCGCGAGCGGCGGGATCTTCAGACCGCGCTGCATGAACAGCGTCATGACGAGATAGAACGAGAGATTGGCGACGAAGAAAAAGAACGCCGCGCCGAGCCCGCGCAGGAAGGCTGCGTCGGACAGCAGCGTCAGATCGATCAGCGGCATGCCGCCGGCGCGCGCCACCGCATGCTCGAGCTTCAAGAACGCGACAAGGATGGCGCCGCCGCTCGCCATCACGGCCCATAGCCAAGGCGCCCAGCCGACATCGTGACCGAACAGCAGCGGTCCGATCAGGCACAACAGCCCCGCGAACAGCACCATGCTCCCCTTGATGTCGAGCCGCGTGCCGGCCCGGCGCGGCACCGACGGCATGATGCGCCAGGCGGCGGCCGCAATGACGAGGCCGCAGGGCACGTTGACGAAGAACACCGAGCGCCAGCCGGTCCCGGCGAGGTCGATCGTGACCAGGAGACCACCGAGCAGGAAGCCCGCGGCGCCTGCGAGCCCGAGCACGATGCCGTAGATGGCGAAAGCGCGGCTGCGCTGTTCGTCGGTGAACAGCAGATGCAGTGTCGCCAGCACCTGCGGTACCATCAACGCTGCAGTCGCGCCCTGCGCCAGCCGCGCGATGATCAGCTCCGCGCCAGATTGCGCGAGGCCGCACCACAGCGAGGTCACCGTGAAGCCGAGCACGCCGGCCAGGAAGACATTCTTCGTGCCGTGGATGTCGCCGAGGCGACCACCGGTGACGACAAGTGTCGCGTAGGCGATCAGGTAGATTGCGATGACGGATTCGATCTGCGCCGGCGTTGCATGCAGATCGACCGCGATGGTCGGAATGGCGACGTTCACGATGAAGGCATCGACGCCGAACATGAACTGCGCGGCGACGACGATCGCCAGCACTCCCCAGCGGCGCGACGAATCGACTGGTTTTGTGACGGTTTGATGCATTTTCGCGCGAGCCTTCAGCGATTTATTTGCGCGCAAAACTCGCAGATCGGCGTCATCGGTGCGATTACCTCCGAGGTAGGACTTGCTTTCCCCTTGCCGCTTTGGCCCGATTGCTGCATGTCGGTTCCCACTGGGTTTGCGGGCGCGGAAGTCTTCCGGATGTACGACTACGACATGGTGGTGATCGGCTCGGGCCCGTCGGGGCGCCGGGCCGCGGTGCAATGTGCCAAGCTCGGCAAGGCCGTGCTGGTGGTGGAGAAGGGCCGGCGGGTCGGCGGCGTCTCCGTCCACACCGGCACAATTCCTTCAAAGACCCTGCGCGAGACCGTGCTCAATCTGTCCGGCTGGCGCGAGCGCGGCTTTTACGGCCGCTCCTACAAGGTGAAGCAGGACATCGCGGCGAGCGACCTGATGATCCGCTTGCAGAAGACGCTCGATCACGAGGTCGAGGTGCTCGAGCATCAGTTCAGCCGCAATCTGGTCCGCACCGCCAATGGCGAGGCGCGCCTGGTCTCGCCACACGAAGTGGAGATCACCAGCGCGATCGGCGAAGTGAAGGTGGTGTCGGCCGCTTTCATCCTGATCGCCTGCGGCACGCGCCCGTTCCGCCCGGACTACGTGCCGTTCGACGGCACCACCGTGCTCGACAGCGACGAGATCATCGAGCTGCCAAAGCTGCCGCGCAGCCTGGCCGTGATCGGCGCCGGCGTAATCGGCGTCGAATACGCCACGATCTTCAGCGCGCTCGACGTGCCGGTGACCCTGATCGAACCGCGGCCGACCTTCCTCGATTTCATTGACAAGGAATTGATCGACGAGTTCGTGCACGAGCTGCGCGACCGCAACGTCGCGCTGCGGCTCGGCGCCAAGGTCAACGCTATCGAGAAGACCGCGCAGGGTGGCATCGTCACGAACCTTTCGGACGGGCGGCACGTCACCACGGAAATGCTGCTGTTCGCGGCGGGGCGCGTCGGCGCGACCGACCGGCTCAACCTCGAAGCCGCCGGCATCGTCGTCGATCATCGCGGCCGCATCTCGGTCGATCCTGTCACCTTGCAAACCAGCGTGCCGCACATCTACGCCGCCGGTGACGTGATCGGCTTTCCGAGCCTCGCTTCCACCTCGATGGAGCAGGGACGCGTCGCCGCCTGCCACGCGCTCGGCATGGAGCCGCTCGCGCCGCCGGAGTTCTTCCCCTACGGCATCTATTCGGTGCCGGAGATATCGACCACAGGGCTCACCGAAGAAGAGGTGCGCACGCGCGGCATTCCCTACGAGGTCGGCATCGCGCGCTTCCGCGAGACTTCCCGCGGCCACATCATGGGGCTGAACAGCGGCATGATGAAGATGATCTTCTCGACCAAGACGCGCCGGCTGCTCGGCGTGCACATCCTCGGCGAAGGCGCCACCGAGCTGATCCATATCGGCCAGGCCGTGCTGAACCTCAAAGGCACCATCGACTATTTCATCCAGAACACGTTCAACTATCCGACGCTGGCGGAGGCGTACAAGATCGCCGGGCTGGATGCGTGGAACAGGATGACGCGGTGATGTTCTCTTACCTCTCCCCGCTTGCGGGGAGAGGTCGGATCGCTCTTGCGATCCAGGTGAGGGGGTACAGGTCTCACGACGATCTCATCTGCGGAGAGAGGCCCTCACCCCGCCCTCTCCCCGTAAGAACGGGGAGAGGGAGACGAGATACCTGATCTCGCCTCAGCACATATCTGCATTCCGCCGCGCGGGACATCGCGCGATTGCGTTCAGTGCCCCCACCACGTAGCCTCATCGCCTCAACAAACAGAAAATTCAGCCGGAGAGAACGCCATGGCGCGCCTGAAGTTCGGAGCCTTCCTTGCCCCGCATCACCCGATCGGGGAGCATCCGATGCTCCAGTTCCGGCGCGATCTCGACCTGGTCGAGCAGCTCGACGCGCTCGGCTATGACGAGTTCTGGTGCGGCGAGCACCATTCCTCCGGCTGGGAGATGATCGCCTCGCCCGAGATGTTTCTGGCCGCGGCCGGCGAGCGCACCAAGCGGATCAAGCTCGGCACCGGCGTGGTGTCGCTGCCCTATCATCATCCCTTCAACGTTGCCCAGCGCATGGTGCAGCTCGACCACATGACCGGCGGCCGCGCCATCTTCGGCTCCGGTCCCGGTGCGCTGGCGTCGGACGCGCACACGCTCGGCATCGACCCGATGACGCAGCGCGACCGCCAGGACGAGGCCATCGGCGTGATCCGCCGACTGTTCAACGGCGAGCGCGTCACCGCCAGGAGCGACTGGTTCACCATGAACGACGCCGCGCTCCAGATCCTGCCCTTGCAGGAGGAGATGCCGTTCGTGGTGGCCTCGCAGATCTCGCCCTCGGGCATGACGCTCGCCGGCAAATACGGCATCGGCATCATCTCGCTGGGCTCGATGACGACGCAGGGCTTGATGTCCCTGCAACAGCAATGGCAGTTCGCCGAGGACGCCGCCAAGAAGCACGGCACCAAGGTGGATCGGGCGAACTGGCGCGTGCTGCTGACCTGGCACCTCGCCGAGACCCGCGAGCAGGCCCGCCGCGAAGCCGGCGCCGGCCTGATGCGCTGGCACAACGAATACAATGTCGGCACGCTGCAGCGGCCGGGCCTGACCGCGTTCGCCTCACCCGACGAGGCCGTGGACAAGACCGCTTTCGTCGAGGGTGCGGCCTCCGTCATCGGCACGCCCGACGACCTCGTCAAGATGATCAAGAACGTGATGCAGGTGTCGGGCGGCGTCGGCGCCGTGATCGGCTTCGTGCACGATTGGGCCAACCCCGAGAATACCCGCCGAAGCTGGGACCTGGTGGCACGTTACGTCGTGCCTGAAATCAACGGCTATATCGACGGACTGCGCAAGTCGCAAAAGTTCGTGATCGAGAACCGCGCGATCTTCGAACGCGCCGGGCAGGCGGTGATGGCGAAGATCATGGAGAACGAGAAGGCCGCAGAGGCCCTGAAGGTCACCGGCGCCGGCCGCGTCGCCATTCCCGCCGTCAACGCCCCGGATTTGCAGAAGGAAGCGGCGAAGCGGTAAGGCCCGTTGGGACTACGCATGTAACGACGTTCACAAGAAAGACATACCGGCCTGTGCTATGCTGACCCCGGTCAGCTGGCGCGGGCCGTAGTCATCTGTGTTCGCGCGCCTGTTCGGTCGGTCAACCGGAGCAACCGTCATGTCGATGCAGAATGTGGCCGCCCCTGCGCTTCAGTTCACCGCGCCCAGGCGCAACGAGCTGACGCACATCCCCGGCGACGAGGGCTGGCCGGTCATCGGCAAGACCTTTCAGGTGCTCGCCGATCCCAAGGGACATATCGAGGCGAACGGCGCCAAATACGGCCCGGTCTACCGCACCCATATTTTCGGCGAGACCAATGTCGTGCTGCTCGGCCCCGAGGCCAACGAGCTCGTGCTGTTCGACCAGCAAAAGCTGTTCTCGTCGACCCATGGCTGGAACAAGGTGCTCGGCCTGTTGTTTCCGCGCGGCCTGATGCTGCTCGATTTCGACGAGCACCGGCTGCATCGCAAGGCGCTGTCGGTCGCGTTCAAGTCGGGGCCGATGAAGTCGTACCTGAGCGATCTCGACCACGGCATCGCCGCGCGCGTCGCGCAGTGGAAGGCGAAACCTGGCGAGATGAAGCTCTATCCGGCAATGAAGCAGCTCACGCTCGACCTCGCGGCGGCGTCCTTCCTCGGCGCCGATATCGGGCCGGAGGTCGACGAGATCAACCGCGCGTTCGTCGACATGGTCGCGGCCGCGGTCGCCCCGATCCGCCGGCCGCTGCCGGGCACGCAGATGGCGGCCGGCGTGAAGGGACGCAAGCGCATCGTCGCCTATTTCCGAGAGCAGATCCCGCTGCGACGCGGCAATCACGGCGGCGACGACCTGTTCTCGCAGCTCTGCCGGGCCACCCACGAGGATGGCGCCCTGCTCTCCGAGCAGGACATCATCGACCATATGAGCTTCTTGATGATGGCGGCGCACGACACGCTGACCTCGTCGCTGACCTCCTTCATCGGCGAGCTCGCCGCCAATCCGGACTGGCAGGATAGATTGCGCGCAGAGGTTCTTGCTTTGGGACTCGCACCGGGTTCGCCGAGCAGCTTCGACGACCTCGAAAAAATGCCACTGTCGGAGATGGCGTTCAAGGAGGCCCTGCGGATCAAGCCGCCGGTGCCGTCGATGCCGCGCCGCGCGATGCGCGATTTCACCTTCAAGGGTTTTACGATTCCGGCCGGCACCGCCGTCGGCGTCAATCCGCTCTACACCCACCACATGAAGGACATCTGGCCGGAGCCGGATCGCTTCGATCCCTTGCGCTTCACCGAGGAAGCCCAGCGCAACCGGCATCGCTTCGCCTGGGTGCCGTTCGGCGGCGGGGCGCATATGTGCCTCGGTCTGCACTTCGCCTACATGCAGGCGAAGTGTTTTGCGCGACACTTCCTGCAGAACATCGAGGTGTCGCTGGAGCCGGGCTACAAGCCAGACTGGCAGATGTGGCCGATCCCGAAGCCGCGGGACGGGTTGAAGGTGCGGGTGAAGGCGGTGTAGGCACCGCTCTCGTAGGGTGGGCAAAGGCGCGTAGTGCCCACCATTCCTCGCGAAGAAAGCATTGGTGGGCACGCTTCGCTTTGCCCACCCTACGGCGCCGTCGCCCACAGCGACTACGCCCCTTGATCGAACGCCTTGCGCATGGCGACGTAGCCCTGTTGCTGCTGGCTCCAGTTGCGGCCGCCGGTGACGGCGCCGTCGACGACGAGATCGTGTCCGTTGACGAAGCTGGATTCGTCGCTCGCCAGAAACACCGCGGCCTGCGCGATGTCATCAGGGAGGCCCGCGCGCGGGATCGGCTGTGCGGTCTTGAAGACTTCGCGCATCACGGCCGGCGTCGCCTCCGCGGCATCGGTCGCGAGCCCCAGCGCCTTGCCGAAAATGCCGGTCGCGATCGCGCCGGGCGAGATCGAGTTGACGCGCACGTTGGACTCGCCGAGCTCCATCGCCACGCATTTGGTGAGATGGATCACCGCCGCCTTGGCCGCGCCATAGACGACCGAGGAGGAAAAGCCGGCGAGACGGCCTGCGATGCTGCCATTGTTGATGATGCTGCCAGACCCCTGCTTCTTCATGACGGGCGCGGCATGCTTCATGCCGAGCATGACGCTGCGCACCAGGGTCGCCATCGCCGCGTCGAACCGCTCGACATCGAGGCCTTCAATGCCCCCGGGTCTGCGCCGGGCCGCCGGCATTGTTGAACAGGCAGTCGATCCGGCCGAACTTCTCCACCGCGAGCGCGATCAGCGCCTGCATCTGCGCTTCGACCGTCACGTCGGTCTGGCGAAAGATGCAATTGACCCCGAGCTGCTTCGCCAGCGCCTCGCCTTCCGGTATGCGCCGCCCCGCGATCACAATTTTGGCACCTTCGGCAACGAAGACTTCCGCGGTACGCAAGCCGATCCCGCTCGTCGCGCCCGTAATCACCGCAACCTTGCCATCCAACCTACCCATGGAATGTTCCTGTTTTCGAATGATTTGATGTCAAATGGCGGACGCCGATCGATCTCGGCGCCGCGACGGTCACTATTCCTGCCGGTCCGCGACAAGGCAAGCTTTGCTTGTGCATGCGACATGCGTAACATTCCCGCTCCTCTCTCGATTTACGCGCGCATAGCGCAACCGGGCCGGGCATGGAGAAGCTGATCGACGAATTCCGCAAGGGCTGGCAGGGCGTGGCGCCGCCGTCGCTCGCGCTGAGTCTCGGCTTCGCGGTTGCCTGCCTGCTGGTTGCGACGGTGGCGCGCTGGGGTCTCGCGCATGTGCGGCCCGACGTCTACTTCACCCCGTATTTTCCGGCCGTGTTCTTTGCCGCCGCATTCGGCGGCTTGCGGATCGGCATCATCACCGCGCTGGTCGGCGGCGTGCTCGGCGTCGTCGTCAATTTCAGCGACGCTTTTGCCGATCGCTCCAGGTTCACCTTGCTGACCCTCTATTGGGGCGTCTCCGCACTCACCATCTGGGGCGTCGAGCATTATCGCGCGATGCTGGCGGAGCAGCGCCGGATTTCCAAACGCCTGATCGAGGAGGAAGAGTATCGCAAGCTGCTGGTCGACGAGCTCCAGCACCGGCTGAAGAACAAGCTGTCGACTGCGCATGCCGTGTTGCACCAGGTGCTGCACGACCAGCCGCAGGTCTGGGCCCGGATCGACCCGCGGCTACGGTCGCTGGCCGCAACCGACGATCTGATCTCGCGAATCGACAAGGGCGGCTGCGATATCCGCGATCTCCTGATCGCGGAGCTCGGACCTTACGGCCATGTCCGCTTCACGCTCAACGGCGACCGGCTGTTCCTGCCGCCGAAGCTCGCGGTCACGCTGTCGCTGATGTTTCACGAGCTCGCCACCAACGCGGGCAAGTATGGCGCGTTCTCCTCGCCGCGCGGATTATTGCAGGTGTCATGGACCGTCAATGGCGACCGCCTGACCGTCACCTGGGATGAAACCGAGGGCCCGAGCATCGACAAGGTCTCCGAGCCCGGCTTCGGCACCAAGCTGCTGAAGTCGGCGCTGTCGGCTTTCGACGGCAAGTCCGAGGTCTCGTATCTCAAGACCGGCCTGCATTGCATCATGCAATGCCGCATCCCGCAAAACGGCTAGACGCGGCACGAACGCAAGAGACGCGCGCTCCGCTCGCAGTTTCGCTTGGCGCGTTGACGCTCCGTTAATGACGATGGGTCGGGCGCGTCGCATCGCCGCAAAACACCCCCGTATTTCTCCGTACCCCTTAACCAAACCTAAGAGGGAACTGCGCAAGATCGCGTCCATTGCAAAGGCGCGCTGAAACAACAAGATTCATGACTTCTATGAACGACAACAGATATTCCGGCGCGAGTGAAGCCGAGCTCGGATTTCTCAAGGAAATCATTAGAATGCTGCCTGCCGGTCTGACCGTGCAGGACGCGCAAGGCGACCTTCTCCTGGTTAACGACGTCGCCGCCGCCCAGCTCGGCATGGACGGCAGCCGTCCGTCGCCCGATCTGACGCCGCGCCGGGAAGCCTGCCAGCGGGCATTGAAGTCCGGCGAGGCGGTCATCTCCGAGGAAGCGCTCCACGACGGAGCTGCACGCCAGGTGCTGCTGACCACCCATCGCCCCGTCCGCGTCGCCGGACGCGAGCTGCTGATCTCGGCCTCCTCCGACATCACCGAACAGAAGAACTTCGAGGACCAGCTGTTCCGCTCAGCCTATTTCGACGAGCTAACCGGCCTGCCCTCGCGGCGCGTGATCGAGCATCGCGCCGGCAGCCTGCTCGCGCGCGACGGCAAAGACGAGCGTTTCGCGCTCGCCTTTCTCGACGTCGACAATTTCAAGCACATCAACGACTATTACGGCCACGCCGTCGGCGACGCGCTGCTGGTCGAGCTGTCGAAGCGGCTCGGGCGCGACCTGCGCGATTCCGACATGCTCTCGCGCATCTCCGGCGACGAATTCCTGCTGCTGCTCTCCCCGATCCAGAGCCAGGAGGAAGTCGCCGAATTCATGCAAGCGACGCTGGAGCGGCTGACCGCACCGTTCTTCATCGACAATTCGGAAGTCTTCGCCTCCACCTCCGTCGGCGTCAGCCTCTATCCCGACCACGGCCGCAGCTTCGAGACGCTACGCCAGAACGCCGACATCGCGATGTACCGCATCAAGAACGGCGGCAAGGGCTCGGCGGCGTTCTTCGACGCCAGCATGGAGCGCGAGGCGCAGGCGCGGATGAAGATCGAGCAGTCGCTGCGGCTCGCCATCCTCGAAAAGCGCTTCTGCTGCGCGTTCCAGTCCAAGGTCGACATCCGCACCCAAGCCGTGACGGGCATCGAGGCATTGGTGCGCCTGCGCGACGACGAGGGCGTGATCCAGGCGCCGGGCTCGTTCATCAACCTCGCCGGCGAATTGGGACTGATCGACGAGCTCACCCATCTCGTGCTCGCCGAGATCGTCAAGTCGATCGACCTGATCAACGACAGCTTCGGCGCGGAGGCGACCATCAGCATCAACGTCGCCGCCAAGCAGGCCGGCAACCCCGAATTCATGCGCAGTTTCGCGCGCGCGCTGGACGAGACCGGCTTTCCGCAGCGCTTCATGATCGAGGTGACGGAAGACGCCTTCGTCGCCAAGAATCACTTCCAGACCGAGATCCTGCCGATGTTCCGCAAGCTCGGCGTCGGCATTTCCATCGACGATTTCGGCACCGGCTATTCCTCGCTCTCGGCGCTCGCCGACATCACCGCCGACGAGATCAAGATCGACCGCTCGTTCATCACCGACATCCATAAGCGTCCGCGCAGCCAGGGCATCTTGCGCGCGATCGAATCCCTGAGCGAAGCGCTTGGGATGACCGTGATCGCCGAAGGCCTCGAATCCTACGAGGAGCTGGCCTATCTCCAGGCCGCGACCAAGATCCGCTACGCGCAAGGCTATTATTTCGCCCGGCCGATCTTCCTGGAGGAGCTCAAGCTCGCGACGCCCGCCTCCAGCGAAGCCCGCCCCGGCGTGTCCAGCCGCCCGACGCAGCAGAACCGCCAGGGCTATTCGCGGGCGAGCGGGTACCGGCGGTAGGGGCACAAGCCGCTCCAATCTCGATGTCGTCGCCCGGCTTGACCGGGCGACCCAGTACGCCGAGACGGTTGTGGTTGAACCGATAGGCCGCGGCGTACTAGATGCCCCGGTCAAGCCGGGGCATGACAGCGGTGGGGCGGCTCGCATCCGCAACACCCATTTCCCCCTTTGAAATTGCTGCCCTTTTGCTAATACACGGGCGGACTTCCCTGAGGTACGCCATGCCCTCCTCCTCCGCCGTCAGCGATCCCGCCTATGTCCGCGCGCGGGCGATGGTGACGCTGTTCGAGCGGCTGGAGCATCTGTGCGAGGGCGCGATCGCGATCGATCGCAAGGGACGGGTCGTCTACGTCAACGAGAAGTACCTCGCGGCGCTCGGCCTCAAGCGGACATCCGAGGCAATCGGCCGGCCGATCGAGGAGATCATTCCGAACAGCCTGATGCGGAAGGTGGCCGAGACCGGCGAGCCGATCCTGCTCGACATCATGGAGCTCGGCGGCGAACAGCTCGTGGTGACGCGCATGCCGATCGAGGACGAGGACCGCAACGTCATCGGCGCGATCGGGTTCGTGCTGTACGATCATCTCGAGAGCCTCAAGCCGCTGCTCGCCCGCGTCACCCAGCTCGAGAGCGATTTGCGGCTGGCGCGGCGGCAATTGTCCAACGCGCGCGCCGCGCGCTTCACCTTTGCCGACTTCGTCGGCGCGACGCCGGGAATCGCGCAGGCCAAGGAGCTCGCGGGCCGCGCCGCCCGGCAGAACGTCACCGTGCTTCTCACCGGCGAAACCGGAACGGGCAAGGAGATGCTGGCGCAGGCCATTCACAACGCGTCATCCCGCGCCGAAAAGCCGTTCGTCAGCGTCAACGTCGCCGCGATCCCGGACACATTGATCGAATCGGAATTTTTCGGCACCGCGCCGGGCGCTTATACCGGCGCCGACCGCAAGGGCCGCGAGGGCAAATTCCGGGTCGCCGACGGCGGCACGCTGTTTCTCGACGAGATCGGCGAGATGCCGCTGCAACTGCAGGCCAAGCTCTTGCGCGCGCTGCAGGAGCGCGAGATCGAGCCGCTCGGATCCGACAAGATCTCGAAGGTCGATGTCCGCATCGTCGCCGCCACCAATGTGGACTTGCGCAAGCGCGTCAGCGACGGCGCATTCCGGCCCGACCTCTATTACCGGCTCAACGTGCTCTCGATCGACCTGCCGCCTCTGCGCGACTGCCTTGGTGATCTGCCCGAGATCAGCGCCCGGCTGCTCGAGGACATCAGCGCGTCCGGCGATTATGTCAGTGCGAAGATCACGCCGAGCGCGCTCTCGGCACTCGCGCGTTACGACTGGCCGGGCAACGTCCGCGAACTGCGCAACGTCCTGGAGCGCGCGCTGATCCTCAGCGATTCCGGGCGACTGACCGGCGACGATTTCGCGCGCATCCTTCCCGTCGGCACGGATGCGCGGCCGGCGGCGCCGGTGCGAGCGGCTGGCATCGTGGTGCCCTATGCCGAGGCCGAGGCGGAATTCGAGAAGCACACGCTCGAACAGGCGCTCGCTGCCAGCAACGGCCAGATCTCCGAAGCCGCCAAGATGCTGCGCATCTCGCGCGCGACCTTCTACAAGAAACTCGCCAAGTTCGGCCTCGCTTCGGGACCGGCCGTCGTCTGAGTTTCGAGACTCGATTTGTCCGGAGTCTCGGATTCCTGACATTGCCCCCTGCACCTCTTTCCCGACGCCGGTGCGGGAATTGCCGGGTTTTAAGCCATTTTGCGTAAAGCGACCGCATCTGGCGCGGACCTTGCTCTTCGCTTTGCACAATGACGCATGCTGCACATGCGCATTTGCAAACAGGGAGGACGCCAGATGAGTGGAGCGATCGCCGTCAATCAGCTTCAAGCACGGCAGCCGTCACACGTCACCGTTGCCACCGCGAGCCTGATCGGCACGGCCATCGAGTGGTACGACTTCTTCCTCTACGGCACCGCCGCGGCGCTGATCTTCAACAAGCTGTTCTTCCCGACCTTCGACCCCATGATGGGAACGCTGCTGGCGTTCGCGACCTACGCGCTCGGCTTCATCGCGCGTCCGCTCGGCGGCGTCGTGTTCGGCCATTACGGCGACAAGATCGGCCGCAAGACCATGCTCTATCTGACCCTGCTGATCATGGGCGCCGCGACCGCGGCGATCGGCTTCCTGCCGACCTACGAGACCGCCGGGATCTGGGCCGCGGTCCTGCTGGTGACCTGCCGGCTGATCCAGGGCTTTGGCCTCGGTGGTGAATGGGGCGGCGCGGTACTGATGGCGGTCGAGCATGCGCCGGCGGATAAGAAGGGATTTTACGGCAGCTGGCCGCAACTCGGCGCGCCGCTCGGCCTCGTGCTCGGCACGCTGGTGTTCTCGGTGGTGTCGGCGATGCTGACCGACGCGCAGCTTTTGGCCTGGGGCTGGCGCATCCCGTTCCTGTTCTCGATCGCACTGGTGCTGGTCGGCCTGTGGATCCGCTTCACCATCGCGGAATCGCCGGAGTTCCAGAAGGTCAAGGACAGCAAGCAGGAAGTGAAAATGCCGATCCTCGAGGCTCTCAGGATGTATCCGAAGAACATCCTGCTCGCGATGGGCGCGCGCTTCGCCGAAAACGGCTTCTTCTACATCTACGCGACCTTCGTGCTGGCTTATGCCACGCAATCGCTCGGCATGAACAAGCAGGACATGCTCAACGGCGTGCTGATTGGCGCCGCGATCGAGACCTTCACCATTCCGGCCTTCGGCGCGCTGTCCGACCGCGTCGGGCGGCGGCCGGTCTACATCTTCGGTGGTGTTCTCGGCGCTGATGTCGTTCCCGCTGTTCATGCTGCTGGCGACCAAGAACCCGCAATATGCCTGGATCGCGATCGTGCTGGGCCTCGCCATCGGCCACGCCGCGATGTACGGGCCGCAGGCGAGCTTCCTGTCGGAGCTGTTCGGCACCAAGGTGCGCTACAGCGGCGTCTCGCTCGGCTACAACCTCGCCTCGATCTTCGCCGGCGCGCTGTCGCCGCTGATCGCAACGGGCCTGATGACGGCCTATGCGCCGGCGACCTGGCCGATCTCGCTCTACATGATCGCGCTCGCGATCATCACCATCGTGTCGGTTTACTTCGCGACCGAAACACGCAAGGTCGCTCAGCCCTGAACGGTTGATCGCAGCTTCCACGGTGCCGGAGCGGCTATCGCAAGCCGCTCCTGATAATACCAACATGGGAGGAAACGCCGTGAGCCAGCATCCTGCCTTGGCCTATCTGCCCAATTCCGAGAAAGGCAAGGTCGTCACGGCGGCCGAAGCGGTCATGCTGATCCGCGACGGCGACACGGTGGCGACCGGCGGGTTCGTCGGCATCGGCTTTGCCGAGGAGATCGCGATCGCGCTGGAGGAGCTCTATCTGTCCAACGAAGGCGATGCACCCTACACGCAAGGCAAGCCGCGCAATCTGACGCTGGTCTATGCCGCGGGCCAGGGCGACGGCAAGCATCGCGGCCTCAACCACTTTGCGCATGAGGGCCTGGTCCGGCGCGTGATCGGCGGGCATTGGGGACTTGCGCCGAAATTGCAGCAGCTTGCGATCGCCAACCAGATCGAGGCCTATAACCTGCCGCAGGGCGTGATCACGCATCTGTTCCGCGACATCGCGGCGAACAGGCCCGGCCACATCACCCGCGTCGGCATGGGCACCTTCGTCGATCCCAGGCATGGCGGCGGCAAGCTGAATGCGCGCACCACCGAGGACATGGTGGAGCTGATCACGCTTCGCGGCGAAGAGTGCCTGCTCTACAGGACGTTTCCGATCCATGTCGGGATCATTCGGGCCACGACCGGCGATCCCGACGGCAACCTCACCATGGAGAAGGAGGCGCTGACGCTGGAAGCGCTCGCCATCGCCATGGCCGCGCATAATTCCGGCGGCATCGTCATCGCCCAGGTCGAGCGCGTCGCCGAGGGCGGCAGCCTCAATCCGCGCCAGGTCAAGATTCCCGGAATCCTCGTCGATTGCGTCGTCGTGGCCAAGCCCGAGCATCACTGGCAGACGTTTGGTACGCAATACAATCCGGCCTTCAGCAGCGAGATCCGGGTCCGTGCCGCCTCGCTGCCGGTGATGCCGGTCAGCGAACGCAAGATCATCGCCCGCCGCGCCGCCTTCGAGCTCAAAGCCAACAGCGTCGTCAACCTCGGCATCGGCATGCCCGAGGGGATCGCTTCCGTCGCCAATGAAGAGCGGATCATCGACCTGATCACGCTGACGGCGGAGCCCGGCGTGATCGGCGGCATCCCGGCGAGCGGCATCGATTTCGGCGCGGCGATCAACACCCAGGCGGTGATCGACCAGCCCTATCAATTCGACTTCTACGACGGCGGCGGTCTCGACGCCGCCTTCCTCGGGCTCGCCCAGGTCGATCGCGCCGGCAATCTCAATGTCAGCAAGTTCGGGCCGAAGCTTGCGGGCGCCGGCGGCTTCATCAACATCAGCCAGAACGCCAAGGAGGTCGTGTTCGTCGGCACGTTTGCTGCCGGCAAACAGCGGATTGTAGTCAACGATGGCGAGCTCGCCATTGTTGAGGAAGCAAGATCCCGCAAATTCGTCGACAAGGTCGAGCACGTCACCTTCAGCGGCCCGTTCGCGGCGGCGCGCGGACAACGCGTGCTCTATGTCACCGAACGCTGCGTCTTCGCGCTCAGGCCCGACGGGCTCGAACTCACGGAAGTCGCGCCCGGCATCGACATCGAGCGTGACATCCTGCGCCTGATGGATTTCAAGCCGCTGATCCCGCGCGATCCTGCGCTGATGGACGCCCGCATCTTCGGCGAGGGCCCGATGGATTTGCGCGAGCGCCTGCTGACGATCCCGCTCGACCAGCGTTTCACGCTGGACGAGCAGCAGAACCTGTTCTTCATCAACCTCGAGCGCTATCCGCTGCGCAGCAAGGCCGAGATCGACACGATCGCGGCCATCGTCGAGACCCGCCTGGCGCCGCTTGGCCGCCGGGTCTACGCCATCGTCAATTATGACAATTTTTCCATCCTGCCGGAGTTGATGGACGATTATTCCGCCATGGTCCGCAGTCTCGTCGATCGCTTCTATTCCGGCGTGTCGCGCTACACCACGTCGGGCTTCCTGCGCATCAAGCTCGGCGAAGCCCTGGAGAGGCGGGGCGTAGCGCCGCATATTTTCGAGAGCGCGGACGAAGCGCAATTGGACTGGCGCCAGATCGAGGGAGGCGGCGCAACGCGTAGCGCGCGGCTAGCCCAAAAATGATGCATGCTCGATAGGCCGATACACTCGGCCGGAAGGTTCAATTGCAATGTTCGCAAGCTTGTGCAAATCGCTGTTACCGAGAAACTTTGAATCAGGAGGGATCATCGTGCGTCGATCATTCATCATAACAACAACCATTCTCGCCCTCGCCGCGGTAACCTCCGCGCACGCGGACGACCTCAAGGTCGCGCTGATCTACGGCAAGACCGGCCCGCTCGAAGCCTATGCCAAGCAGACCGAAACCGGCCTGCAGATGGGTTTTGAATACGCCACCAAGGGCACCATGACGCTCGACGGCCGCAAGATCGTCGTCATCACCAAGGACGACCAGGGCAAGCCCGACCTGTCGAAGGCCGCACTCGCGGAAGCCTATCAGGACGACAAGGCCGACATCGCGATCGGCACGACCTCGTCGGCCGCGGCGCTCGCCATCCTCCCCGTCGCCGAGGAGAACAAGAAGATCCTGATCGTCGAGCCCGCCGTCGCGGACCAGATTACCGGCGAGAAGTGGAATCGCTACATCTTCCGCACCGCGCGCAATTCGTCGCAGGACGCGATCTCGAACGCGGTCGCGATCGGCAAGCAGGGCGTCACCGTGGCGACGCTGGCGCAGGACTACGCCTTCGGCCGCGACGGCGTCGCCGCCTTCAAGGAGGCGCTCGCCAAGACCGGCGCGACGCTCGCCGCGGAAGAATACGCCCCGACCAACACCACCGACTTCACCGCGGTCGGTCAGCGCCTGTTCGACGCGCTGAAGGACAAGCCCGGCCGCAAGGTGATCTGGGTGATCTGGGCCGGCGCCGGCAATCCGCTGGCGAAACTCCAGGACATGGACCCGAAGCGCTACGGCATCGAGCTCTCCACCGGCGGCAACATCCTGCCGGCGCTCGCCGCGTATAAGGGCCTGCCCGGCATGGAAGGCGCGACCTATTATTACTACGAGATCCCGAAGAACCCGGTGAACGACTGGCTGGTCGCCGAGCACCAGAAGCGCTTCAACGCACCGCCGGACTTCTTCACTGCGGGCGGTTTCGCCGCCGCGATGTCCGTCGTCGCCGCCGTCACCAAGGCGAAATCGACCGACACCGAGAAGCTGATCACGGCGATGGAAGGCCTGGAGTTCGACACGCCGAAGGGCAAGATGGTGTTCCGCAAGGAAGACCATCAGGCGCTCCAGAGCATGTATCACTTCAAGGTCAAGGTCGATCCGAACGTCGCCTGGGCCGTGCTCGAGCCGGTGCGCGAGCTGAAGATCGAGGACATGGACGTTCCGGTCCGCAACAAGCGTTGAGATCAAATCTCCTCTCCCCGCACGCGCGGGGAGAGGCTTCTTCCACATTCCCCAGAGTTTCCCCGATGGCCCTGACGTTAGAGACCCGCGACCTCACCATCCGCTTCGGCGGTCATGTCGCGGTCAACAACGTCACCTGCACGTTCCGCCCCGGCGAGCTCACCGCCATCGTCGGGCCGAACGGCGCCGGCAAGACCACCTATTTCAACCTGATCTCGGGCCAGCTGCGCGCCTCACACGGCAGCATCCTGTTCGACGGCACCGACATCACGCAGCATTCCGCGCCGCTGCGCACCCGCGCTGGCCTCGGCCGCGCCTTCCAGCTCACCAACCTCTTTCCGAACCTCACCGTGGAAGAGAACGTCCGCCTCGCGGTGCAGGCCGCCAGCGGCACCCATTACGACATGCTGCGGCCCTGGATGGTCCGCCGCGACCTGATCGCCCGCGCCGATGCCATCCTCGACCAGGTCGCACTCGGCAATCGCCGCGGTGTCGCGGCGACTGCGCTGTCGCATGGCGACCAGCGCAAGCTCGAGGTGGCGCTGATGATCGCGCTCGAACCCAAAGTGTTCATGTTCGACGAGCCGACCGCGGGCATGAGCATCGACGAGGTGCCGGTGGTGCTGAACCTCATCGCGCAGCTCAAGCAGGACAAGAGCAAGATCATCCTCCTCGTCGAGCACAAGATGGACGTGGTGCGCTCGCTCGCCGACCGCATCATCGTGCTGCACAACGGACAACTTGTCGCCGACGGGCCGCCGGCCGAGGTGATCGCCTCGCCGATCGTGCAGGAAGCCTATCTCGGCGTTGCACCAAAGAATTCTGCCGAGAGCGCCGCATGACCGATCTGCTCAAACTCTCCGGCGTGCACACGCATATCGGCCGCTACCACATTCTCCAGGGCATCGACCTCGCGGTCCCCCAGGGCCAGACCACCATGCTGCTCGGCCGCAACGGCGCCGGCAAGACCACGACGCTGCGCACCATCATGGGCCTGTGGCAGGCCTCCAGCGGCGAGATCACGCTCGCAGGCGAGCGCATCGAGAGCCGCGCCACGCCCGACATCGCGCGGCTCGGCGTCGGCTACGTGCCGGAGAGCATGGCGGTGTTTTCCGACCTCACGGTGAAGGAAAACCTGGTGCTGGCGGCGCGCGACGGGCCGCTCGACGATACCCAGCTCGACTGGATCTTCGGCTTCTTCCCCGCGCTGCGCCGGTTCTGGCTGTCGCGGGCGGGAAGCCTCTCGGGCGGACAGAAGCAGATGTTGTCGATCGCGCGCGCCATCGTCGAGCCGCGCAAGCTGCTGCTGATCGACGAGCCGACCAAGGGGCTGGCGCCCGCGATCGTCATGGCACTGATCGAGTGCCTGAAGGAGATCAAGCGCAAGGGCGCGACGATCCTGCTGGTCGAACAGAATTTCTTTGCCGCCCGCGAGCTCGGCGACAACGTGCTGGTCATGGACAATGGCACCATCGTCCATCGCGGCGAGATGGCGGCGCTCGCCGCCGACGTGCCGCTGCAGGAGCGGCTGCTCGGCCTGAGCCTGGAGGCGCATCAGTGACTGAACTCGCCGCAAATGATCCGCTGCCGAAGCCGAGGCGCGATCTCGCGCCGATCCTGCTGCCGATCGCACTGGCGCTTGCGATGATTCCTCTGGTGGGGTCACCCAGCACCTGGCTGACATTGACCGCCGCTAGCCTCGCCATGGGCATGATGATCTTCATCATGGCCTCGGGGCTGACGCTGGTGTTCGGCCTGATGGACGTGCTCAATTTCGGCCACGGCGCCTTCATTGCTGTCGGCGCCTATGTGGCAACCCTCGTGCTGGCGCCGTTCGCGGCCTCGATGCAGGCGGATTCGCTGTGGATCAACCTCGCGGTGCTGGCGCCGGCGGCGCTGCTGTCGATGGCAGTGTCCGGCGCGCTCGGCTTGGTCGTCGAGCGCGTGCTGATCCTGCCCGTCTATGGCCAGCATCTGAAGCAGATCCTGATGACGACGGGCGGCCTGATTGTTGCGGAACAGACGCTCTATGCGCTGTGGGGACCGCAGATCATCCCGATGCCGTTGCCGACATCGCTGCGCGGCTCCTTCATCCTCGGCGACGTCGCCATCGCCAAATACCGTGTGCTGGCGATGCTGATCGGCCTCGCCGTCTTCATCGCGATCCAGCTCGTGCTCAACCGCAGCAAGCGCGGCCTTCTGATCCGCGCCGGCGTCGAGAACCGCGAGATGGTCGAGGCGCTCGGTTATCGCATCCGCCGCCTGTTCCTCGGCGTGTTCATGACGGGATCGGCGCTCGCCGGCCTCGGCGGCGTGATGTGGGCGCTCTATCGCGAGCAGGTCCACGCCTCCATGAGCGACGACCTCACCGTCTTGATTTTCATCGTCGTCATCATCGGCGGCCTCGGCTCGATCGGAGGCTGCTTCATCGGCGCCATCCTGGTCGCGATGGTGGCCAATTACGGCGGCTTCCTGCTGCCAAAACTCGCCCTCGTCTCCAACATCCTGCTGATGGTCGCCATTCTGATGTGGCGGCCGCGCGGCCTCTATGCGGTGACCAGCCGATGATGCTTCTTTCCGGCGACCCGCCGCGCAGCCGCGTTCTCACGCTCGTTCTCGTCGTCATCATCCTGGCGCTGGCGGCGACGCCGTTCCTGTTTCCGGGGGCCAAGGCGCTGAACGTCGCGGCCAAGATCTGCGTCTTCGCCGCGCTCGTCGCCTCCTACGACCTGCTGCTCGGCTATACCGGCTCGGTGTCGTTCGCCCACACCATGTTCTACGGCATCGGCAGCTACGCCATCGCGATCGCGCTGTACGGCATGGGTCCGAACTGGGCCGCGGTCGCAACCGGTATCGTCGTCGGCCTGCCGCTCGCGGCGCTGCTCGCGCTCGCGATCGGCCTGTTCTCGCTGCGGGTCGCCGCGATCTTCTTTGCCATGATCACGCTCGCCGTCGCCTCCGCCTTCCAGGTGCTGGCCTCGCAGCTCTCCTGGCTGACCGGCGGCGAGGATGGTCGCAGCTTCCAGCTGCCGGAGTTGCTGCGGCCCGGCACGGTGCTGATCTCCAAGAACCTGTTCGGATTCGAGATCAACGGCCGCATCCTCACCTTCTACCTGGTGTTTGCCGTCTCGGCCCTGATGATCCTCGCATTGTTGCGTGTCGTGAACTCGCCGTTCGGACGCGTGCTCCAGGCGATCCGCGAGAACCGCTTTCGCGCCGAGGCGCTCGGCTTTCGCACCGTCTTCCACCTGACCTACGCCAACTGCCTCGCCGCGCTGGTCGCCGCCAGCGCCGGCATTTTGAACGCGCTGTGGCTGCGCTATGCCGGCCCTGATACCTCGCTCAGCTTCTCGATCATGCTGGACATTCTGTTGATGGTGGTGATCGGCGGCATGGGCACGATCTACGGCGCGATCATCGGCGCAACCATCTTCATCCTCGCCCAGAACTACCTTCAGTCGCTGATGGGCGTCGCCTCCAAGGCGGCGAGCGAAGCCGGCCTGCCGCTGCTGCCGGGGCTGTTGCATCCCGACCGCTGGCTGCTGTGGCTTGGGCTGCTGTTCATCGCCAGCGTCTACTTCTTCCCGACCGGCGTCGTCGGACGTCTGCGCAACGCCGGCCGCGACAAGAGCGCGAACGTCTCGCATTAAGCTGCCGTTAATGATGCAGCGCAGCGGTTGTGATGGGCACGGCACAACCGCGACGTGATTCCCGTCCCACTGCATACGGGCGCACTGCACAACCGGATTAATGCTTAGGTAACTGGCTTTCCTAAGGTTTGCGCCATTTGTGCGGTGTATTCCTGTCCTTCCAGGGAGGGGGGAATGCGCCAGGTCTTTTCCACGGTGACAGCCGGAATGTCATCAGCCGTGACCAACGGCTGGGCGGCCTTGACGCGGCGTGGTCCTGTCCTCTGGCTGACCTTGTGCGGCGTGTTGCTGGTCGCTGGGATCTTCGCCGTGACCGCCATGGCGGTCGGCGAATTCCGCGAGCGCACCCTGGCCAACCGCGAGCGCGAGCTGGAAAATACGGTGCAGCTGATCGCACGGCACTTCGATCAGCAATTCCAGGATTCCGACGTCGTCGCCGCCGACCTGATCGGGCAGATGAACCTGCCGGAGATCACCTCGTCGTCGATGTTCCGCGAGCGCATGTCCGGCCTCGCGACGAACCAGATGCTGCGGAGCAAGATCAGCTCCGTCTCCTATCTCGGCGACATCGCGATCTACGATGCCGACGGCGAGCTGATCAACTGGTCGCGGGCCCAGCCGCTGCCCAAGATCAACGTCTCTTCGCGCGCATACTTCCAGACGTTCCAATCCGATCCGATGGCCGAACCGGTCATCCTGGAATCGGTCCGCAGCTTCATCATCGGCAAATGGACCACGATCGTCGCGCGGCGGCTGAGCGGCGCGGACGGCACCTTCCTCGGCGCAATGGTCCGGCGGATCGATCCGGACAGCTACCAGCAGTATTTCGCATCTGTCGCACTTGCCGAGGGTACGGCGATCTCGCTGTTCGATCGCGAAGGTAAGATGCTGGCCCGCTATCCGCATGTCGAAGAGCTGATCGGCAGGAATTTCAAGGACGCGCCGCTGATGCGCAAGATGCTGGCCGAGGGCGGCCGGCACACGCTGCGCGTCAAGGGACCGATCGACGGCGAGGACCGCCTCGGCTCGGGAGCCTCGCTGTCGCATTTCCCGTTGGTCATCGTCGCGACCAACACCACGAGCGCCGCGCTGGCCGACTGGCGTCAGCAGACCGGCTTCATGGTCACCACGGCAACGCTTTCGGCGATCGTGATCGCGTTGATCCTCTTCCTGATCATCCGCCAGATCAACCGGCAGAACCGGGAAGCCCAGGAGCGGATCGAAGCGGAACGGCTGCGGCTCGACACCGCCCTGAACAACATGTCGCAAGGGCTGATCCTGTACGACGCCGCTGGTTTCATCGTCACCTGCAACCGCCGCTACGCCGAGATGTTCGGCTTGTCCCACGACGTCATCAAGCCCGGCTGTCACATCCGCGAGGCGATGCAGCACCGCAAGGAGCGTGGCGCGTTCGGCGCCGACGTCGAGGCGTTCTGCACCGACGTGATGCGGATCGTCGCCGAAGGCAAGGTTTCCAGCAGGATCCACGAACTGCCCAACGGCCGCGCCTTCCAGGTCATCAACACTCCGCTGGCGCAGGGCGGATGGGTCGCCACGATCGAGGAAATCACCGAGCGGCGCAATCTGGAGCAGGAACGCGACCGCAACTACATGTTCCTGCGCGAGATCATCGATCACATCCCCTCGCAGATCACGGTGAAGGATGCCCGGACGCGGCAATATCTGCTGGTCAACCGGACCGCCGAGGAGCAGTTCGGCCAATCGGGTGACGTCATCGTCGGCAAGACTCCCTTCGACATGTATCCGGATGCCGCCGCCAGGATCGTCACCGACGACGACAGCAAGGCGCTGCAGGCGCCCGGGGGATTGTTCAAGGACGAGCACGTCTGGCAGAGCCAGACCAAGGGACCGCGCTACATCACGTCGACCCGGATCGGCATTCGCGACAAGTCCGGCGAGCCGCGCTACCTCATCAGCGTCGTCGAGGATGTCACCGAGCGGCGGCGCGCCCACGAGAAGATCGCGCATATGGCGCATTACGATGCGCTGACCGACCTGCCGAACCGCACGCTGTTCCGCGAACAGATCGAGCGCGAGCTGGCGAAGGTCGCCGGCGGCGAGCAGTTCGCGCTGCTCTATATCGACGTCGACGAATTCAAGGGCATCAACGATTCGCTCGGCCATCACGTCGGCGACGAGCTGCTGAAGGCGATCGCGACCCGGCTGCGCGGCTGCCTCAAGAAGAGCGATTTGATCGCACGGCTCGGCGGCGACGAATTCGCCGTGATCCAGACCGGAATCCAGTCCTCTGCAGACGTGCTGTCGTTCGTGACGCGGATCTACGAGGCGATCCGCCAGCCCTATCACTGCCTCGGCCATCAGCTCTCCACCGACGCCAGCATCGGCATCGCGCTGGCGCCGCAGGACGGGACCGATCTCGACCAGCTCATCAAGCACGCCGATCTTGCGATGTACGGCGCCAAGGCTGAAGGGCGCCGCACCCATCGCTTCTTCGAGCCGGAGATGGATGCGAGCGCCAAGGCGCGCCTGACCATGGAGCAGGATCTGCGCCAGGCGCTGGTGAACGGCGGCTTCGAGATCCACTACCAGCCGCTGGTCGATCTGCGCACCAACGACGTGTCGGGCTGCGAGGCGCTGCTGCGCTGGCGGCATCCCGAACGCGGCTGGGTGTCGCCGGCGGAGTTCATTCCGATCGCCGAGGATACCGGCCTGATCAACGAGCTCGGCGACTGGGTGCTGCGCATGGCCTGCAACGAGGCCGCGACCTGGCCGGCGCATGTGCGGATTGCGGTCAACGTCTCGCCGGTGCAGCTCAAATGCGATACGCTGGCGCTGCGGATTGCCGGCGCACTCGCCGCCTCCGGACTCGCTCCATCCCGGCTCGAGCTCGAAATCACCGAGGCCGTGCTGATCCGCGACGACGAGGCCGCGCTCTCGATCCTGCACCAGCTCCGTGCCATCGGCGTGCGCATCGCGCTCGACGATTTCGGCACCGGCTATTCCTCGCTGAGCTATCTGAAGCGCTTCCCGTTCGACAAGATCAAGATCGACCGCTGCTTCGTCGCCGACATCGCGGAGACCAGCGGCGCGCCTGTGATCGTGCAGGCGGTGGTGAACATCGCCGCGGCGAGCCACATGACCACCGTCGCCGAGGGCGTCGAGACCGAGGCGCAGCGCGAGATGCTGCGCGCGCTCGGTTGCACGGAGATGCAGGGTTATCTGTTCAGCAAGCCGAAGCCGGCCGCCGAGGTGCGAAAGCTGTTCGGTCCGAACGATGCCGCGCCGGTGGCGGCGGTGGCCTGAGATGGCGAAGCCGAGGAAAGCCTCAGCGAAAGCCGTCGACGTCGCGGATTCCTATGCCGTGCGGCTGATGCAGCATCTGGTGGTGCCGACCTTCGTGATCGACCCCAAGCGCCGCGTCGTGATCTGGAACAGAGCCTGCGAGCGGCTGACCGGCGTCCCCGCCGCGGAGGTGATCGGCACGACGAAACACTGGCAGGCCTTCTACGAGACAAGGCGCCCCTGCCTCGCCGACCTGGTCGCGCTCGACCGTCCCGAGCAGCTGCCGGAGTTTTATTCGGAATATGCCGCACGCGGCCACAACGGGCTCGGCTTTTCCGCGGAAAACTGGTGCGTGATGCCAAAACTCGGCAGCCAGCTCTATCTCGCGATCGACGCCGGCCCGATCCATGACGAGGCCGGCCACCTGATCGCCGTGGTGGAGACGCTGCGCGACCTCACCGACCAGAAGCGCGCCGAGACGGCGCTGAAGGAGCTCGCCGCCAAGGACGGGCTGACCGGCCTGTCGAACCGCCGCGCCTTCGACCAGATGCTGATGAGCGAATGGGCCCGCGCCCAGCGGACGCAGAAGCCGATGGCGCTGCTGTTCGTCGACGTCGATCATTTCAAGCTGTTCAACGACCGGCACGGCCACCAGAGCGGCGACGAATGCCTGCGCGCGGTCGCTGATGTCGTCAGCCGCCATGCCGTGCGCCCGCTCGACCTCGCCAGCCGCTATGGCGGGGAAGAGTTCGCGCTGATCCTGCCCGACATGGATAGCGATGCCGCCAGCACCATCGCCGAGGAGATCCGCCGTGCCGTCATGGCCTTGCGGATCGCTCATGGAGCTGCTGGCGCCGGCGACCACGTCACCCTCAGCGTCGGCGTCGCCAGTCATATTCCCACTGAGGCCGACGGCAGCCCCGACCGGCTGCTGGGTGCGGCCGACGAGGCGCTCTATGCGGCAAAACGGCTCGGCCGCAACCGCGTCATCTGCGCCGAACGCCTGCTTGCGGAGTTCGCGCGCGCCGATCGCGGCTCGCCCGGGATTCAAGTCGCCGTCAATCGCCGGTCCAGCCGGGGCTGACCTTCATCCCACCGAAGGTTCTATTGCGTTCGGCCTCACCAGCAGGTGATGTTGCGCCAAAACAACACGGACATTTTCTTCTCGAAAAGCCGCAATTTCTCGGGCGCTCATTTGAATATAGATAAGTCGTTGCCTGGAGCCGTATTCGCTTTGAAATTTCCCCGCCCATCCCGCAGTGCCCTCCCCTCCGCCAAAAACGCCATCGCCTGGTCGCGAGTGACGGCCGAACCCGGCTCGGCCGAGACCAACCGCCGATGACCGAAGCAGCCGGTTCGTTTCGCGGACGTGTCCACCGCGGAACGCAGCAAATTGGTGGCACCTGCATCGAGCTCGAGGCCGCGGGTGAGAGAATCCTGCTCGACCTTGGACTTCCGCTCGATGCCGACGGCGCGTCCGATGATCTTCTCCCGCCGGTGGCCGGGCTTCGCGTCGAAGATCCGGCGCTGCGTGCGATCGTCCTGTCGCACGGACACGGCGATCATTGGGGTTTGCTCCCCCTGTGCAGACCCAATGTCCCCCTCGCCATGGGCGCTGCGACCGCGCGCATCATGTGTGCGGCAGCTCCTTTCGTGCCCAACGCCTTCGTGCCCAATGTTTCATTCGAGCTGAATGATCGCAGGACCTTCCAGCCCGTTCAACATCACGCCCTATCTCGTCGATCACTCGGCCTATGATGCCTATGCGCTGCTGATCCAGGCTGCCGGCCGGCGTCTGTTCTACAGCGGCGATATCCGTGCGCATGGTCGCAAGCGCGGTCTGGTCGAGCGATTGGTGAGCAATCCGCCCCGCGGTATCGACACGATGCTGATGGAGGGGTCGAGCCTCGGCCGTCTCGACGAGCACACGCAATTCCCGACGGAGGACGGCATCGAGGCGAGGCTGACCCAGAGTTTTAAACAGCCAGGCTTCGTCATCCTCTCGGCATCCGCGCAGAACATCGATCGCATCGTCAGTATCTATCGCGCCTGCAAGCGCAGCGGCCGGACGCTGCTGCTGGACCTCTATGCGATGGAGATATTGCGGGCCACCGGCAACGAGCGCTTGCCGAACGCCGGCTGGCCCAATTTGTCGGTCTATGTGCCGGAATATCAGCGGCGACAGATCGCAAGGAACAAGCGCTTCGACCTGCTGGATCCCTACAAATCCGCACGGATCTATCGCGAGCGCATCACCGAGATCGCCGATCGCACCGTGATGCTGTTTCGTCCGGCAATGGCCCACGACGTGGAGGCCGCCAATCTCTGGCCCGGCACCAGAGCGATCTGGTCGCAATGGGACGGATATCTGAAGGACGGTCCTGGCGCCAGACTGAAGGCGAATCTCGCGACACGCGGCGTTCCCATCGAGATCATCCACACCTCGGGCCACGCCAGCATCCTGGATCTCAAGCGGCTCGCGAACGCAATACAGCCGGACAGGCTGGTGCCCATTCACACATTCGAAGGCGACAGTTTCTCCAGATATTTTGACAACGTCACGCGACGCAGCGATGGCGAATGGTGGGAGGTATGAGATGAGCTTCAAGCGCGGCATTCGGGATAACGACTTTCGCGAGGCACTCAGGGCACTCGCCCAGCAGGATGGCTGGTGGAGGGACGTTCTTGCCGATCCCTCCCTCATCATCGGCGTTCGGGACGAGTACCTGAACGTCTATTGGCAGGGACAATCCATCTTCAAAGTGTCGTTCAAGGGCGGGAAGGTGACCGCCACGACGCACGAAAAGTATCTCCTGAATCCAGATTTGAAGGATCAGGTCTCGCTAGTCGAGGGGAAGTTCGCCTTCGGCAACGCCGAGCCAAGAATGCTGACGCGCGACTACGAGGGCGCAAAGACCCTAGAGAAACTCAAAAGGGCCGCATCGCTCTATTCCGGCCAGGAGAAGGAAGGCGTCCACGAGATCGCGACGGCCAATAACTCCGTCGTCGACGTCGAGATTGCGATCAACGCTTCCGGCATCCCCGACGTCGAGAGGAACCTTCCGCGCATGGACCTTGCCAACTTCGAAACGACGGCGAACGGCGTGGACCTAGTGTTCTGGGAGGCCAAGACGTTCAGCAATCCCGAACTGGAGAACGGCAAGATTGTCGGCCAGATCAAGGACTATCGGACGGTGATCGACCTTCACCAGACCGAGATCGATAAGAGCTATCGATGCGTTGCGGAGAATCTGACTGCGATGGCGGAATGGAGCAACGGGCGTCGCAGTGTGGCTGCGGCAATCAGCGCCGTTGCGGACGGGACCAAACTCAAAGTGAACAGCGCTAATGTCGGGCTGCTCGTCTATGATTTCACCGCGGATCAACGCGACCGCGAGGACAAGAGTGGCAAGACGTTGAAAGAAAGAGTAACTGAATCGCTCGCGGAGGTCGGCGTGGGTCCGGAGCGGATCAAGTTCAAAGGCACGCCAAAAGGTCTCACCATCTGAGCTGGCACACGGGAGAAACCTTGCCCCTTCCCGAGCACGAAATGCTCACCTTCGCGATCGGCGACATCCACGGCTGCTTCAAAAAGCTGACGTCGCTTCTCGCCGCGTGCGACCAGATTCGCGGCTTGCGGAGCGCCCAGTTCGTCCTTGTCGGAGACTACATCGACAGGGGGCCCCAAAGCCGCGAGGTGATGGATTTTCTCGTCGGCAGCGAGGGGAAGCAGGACCGCTCCTTCGTCTGTCTGCGGGGCAACCATGAAGAGATGCTGCTTCGCGCGGCCGACAGGGAGCGCACCGACCGGGACCTGATGAATTGGTGGGGAAACGGCGGTGAGCAGACGCTCGACAGTTACGGGGATCGACGATCCGGCCGATCTGCCGCGCGAGCATCTCGACTGGATCCGCGCGCTTCCGCTGATAAAAATGGAGCATGGACGAATTTTCGTCCACGCAGGGCTACGGCCGGACGTACCGCTGGCGTCGCAGTCCGAGCGAGACTTGCTGTGGATCCGGGAACCCTTCCTGTCGTCGGATCACAACCACGGACTTTTCGTTGTCCATGGTCATACGCCGGTCCGGTCCGGGACACCTGATCTGCGGGCCAACCGGTTGAATCTGGATACCGGCGCCTGCTTTGGCGGCCCGCTCACGGCGGCCGTGTTCACAACCTCAGAGACGGGCCCGCTGATGTTTGTAAACGATTCCGGCGAGATCTCGGGACCGGCAGCCCTCCGGGATTGAAAAGCGAAGCATAAGACCAGGAATTGGGCGATGCCGGGCGTCCGGGCCTGGGCAAAGCGGAGGTTGCCCACCCCCCGCCAATCGGCTAAATGAACCTCGACTAGCACCCGTAGCTCAGCTGGATAGAGCGTTGCCCTCCGAAGGCAAAGGTCACACGTTCGAATCGTGTCGGGTGCGCCAGCAAAATCAGCCATTTACGCATTTTCGCCCATTTCGGCCTTTGATCCGGGTAAGCACCGGGTAAGCACGGAATTATCAATCAGGGCGCCTGCTGCCTCGCGATTGGGTCGATAGCGCCTCCTCAATAGAGCGCACTACAATTAGGGCCGACCTTTCGTCGAGATGCACCCCATCTGCCCAGCGGAGTTCCGCCGACGGTGGATCAACAGGCAGCCAGCGGTTCGGGTCGGGGAAAGCGCCATGCACGATGTTCTTGGTCACCCTGACGAAGCGTGAACCTTCGATCTCGGGCGAGAATGGAATTTCGATCAGGAGAGCTCTCGCACCACGCCGCTCGATGTCCGCGATGAGCCCTTTGATGAGGGCGACATTCTCGCGGGCCGGCTCGATCGGGTCTCCCGCGTTCATCTCTTTCAAGGCCCGCTCGACATAGACGCGATTGTCGAACCTGGAAGGCCCCTCTCTGATCAAGTCGCGCTGCACAGCCCGCGCCAGTTCAGGACCGGGCGGGGCATGGTTCCACGTCTCGTACGCGGCGATGGCGGTCCGCACGGGACGGAGGAAGAGGGCATCGGAGCGTGCTGCTGTGAACCGCTCGACCAGCGCACGGTCCACACCGCGCGACAGAACGTTGGTCTCGATCAGGACGACCTTGGGCAGGCCGCGTTGTTTGGCGATGATTTCAAGGCTTGTCACCGGCGAGCCGCCGGCAAGCGCTAGATTGCGAACGCCGGGCGTTGCAAAGTACTCCTCTTTGAGCCGCCACGTCACCGAGCTACCAACAAGCACGATATCGGGGGGCGGCTCTCCAACGTAACGGTTCAGGGTGATGAGACTGCCATCCCGCGTCGTCGCGACAGGCTGTTGCAGGCTGGAGCCGACCCAGATAGTCGCCAGCCGGCTTGTGAGCAGCACGGCCAGCGCCGTCATCGCACATTTGACCAGCCATGTAAGTGAAGAGGAGCGCATGATCAGAATTGGAAGTAGATGAAAGTGGTGTCGGGTCCGGCATCGAGATAGGCGAGCGCAGCGAGCGCACCGTAGAGATAGGGCTCCCAACCTCGCAGCGCCCGCGAGACGCGCTCGACCACGCCGAGATGCTGGATCAGTACTGGCAGCCCGTAAAGCAGAGCAAGGTTGTAAAACAGCTTCGTCGGGTTTGGACTATTCGTCGCCGTGAACATGCCATGCAGATAGGACATTGCATGGTCGAAATTCGGAAGCTTGAAAAAAATCCAAAGCATCGTCACGCAAAAGAACACCGCACCCATACGCAACGTTTGCACGATCGGGCCAGGGGTCCGGAATAGCGCCAGAACCGGCCGCTCGATCACGAGCAGCATGCCGTGCAGCAGGCCCCAAAGCGCATAACTCAGGCTTGCACCGTGCCAGAGCCCGCCAAGCGTCATCACGATCATGAGGTTTAGATAGGTCCGCGTCGGGCCGCGCCGGTTGCCGCCTAGCGGGATGTAGAGATAGGTCTTGAGCCAGTTTGACAGCGAGATGTGCCAGCGTGTCCAGAACTCGGAGAACGACGTCGAGATATACGGCAGGTTGAAGTTCACGGGAAGGCGATAGCCGAACAATAGCCCAAGGCCGAGCGCAATCGCCGAATAGCCGAAGAAGTCGGCGTAGATCTGGTAACTATAGAGGGTCAGCAGCAGCCAGCGGTCTTGCGTCCGCAGGGTCTCATAGAGCGGGAAGTCCATATAGGACGTCATCTCGTTGAGATTGTTGGCTACGTAGAGTTTGAAGAAGTAGCCAATCACGATCCACTTCGCGGACTCTACGAAGGGGACGTCAGCCAAGCGCTTTGGCGCGATCTGCGGCATGAATATCGAGGCCCGGGTGATCGGACCCGAGATAAGCTGCGGAAAGAAGATGATGTACAGGAAGATATCTGCCAGCTTCGCTGGCTTCTTTTCACGCGTTAGGTCAACCAGCAGGCTGATGTTGTGAAACACAAAGAACGAGATGCCGATCGGCAAGGGTAGATTTAGCACAAAATCAACGGCTGCGTTCCCTGTGCCTATCGGCGGATTGAAGAACAGAAACTTGTATTTGAAAAACGCTAAAATACCCAGGTTGAGGGCGATGCCGGCCCAAAGCCACAATCTATCGCGCGACGCCCCCACTGCACAGAGATACGTACCGAGCACCGCCACTAACAGAAGCGGAAGCAAATCGGGCTGGCCAAAGCTGTAGAAGAAGATGCTCGCGACGATCAGTACGTAAAGCTGGACCTGGCAGAGGGCAGGAACATAGTAGATGGCGAAGACCACGGCCGAAAAGACGCCAAATTGCCAAGACGTGAAGGTCATTGCTATGCCGTCTTTGGCTTCCGTGTTCGCTTGACAAGTCGCACACCGGCGCCCCCGCCATTTTCCGGGATGAACTGCACGCCGGCTTTTTCAAGGGCGGCGGCGATGGCCTGGATGGTCTCATCAGCGACTTTGATCGGGCCGCCGGCCTCCGCACGCTTCAGCGTTGGGACGGACACGCCAGCAGCCTCAGCGACCTCCGGCTGAGACAGTCCTGTGAGCGCGCGTGCTGCTCTCAACTGAAAAAAATCAACCAAGCCTATTGATCCTTTTAGATCATTGTGTATGATCCTTTTGTATCAAGACTGACTCCTGAAGGCAACCCCGATGAGCAAAGACGCCTTCCCGGTGAGCGGCGAAGTTATGTCCGCACCTATCCTCACCATCGCGAACCTCACCGACCAGCAGACCGGCCGGCTCAACCGCGATGTGTATGTTGCCATGGTCCGCCGCGAGGCAATGCGGACGTTCGGTTCGGCTGCTCCGCGCTATAACCGCATGTTCCCAACCAAGTACGCGCCACCGTCTTTGGATGCGCCGACATTCCACGATAGCAATACGCCGCTGATCGAAAGGATTAGCGTGGGTCTTTGGTCTTGAAGGCCTACTGGCGGAGCTGACCTGATCCGAAGAAGGAGGCCCGCGTGGCCAAGCTCGCGGGCCATTTCTCGCGCGCTCGGGTTTAGGGCTGGAACTCTTGGTTAGCGCTGATGTCCTAGACCAATTCCAAGGCTGCGTGCCTTCTGCCTCAGCGAGCCCTCGGATCGCTTCATGAGCTTCGAGAGTTTAGCTACCGGCGTACGGGATTTGGAATGTGCCTTGAGTAGCTTGACGTCGTCCTTCGTATACTCTTTGCGTTTGCTCTTCGTCTTTTTTGCCACTCGATTTTCTCCAACGTGATCACGCGCGGGAGTAAAGTGATCATGCGAATGCGTCAAGCGCCCGCCCCATTGGATTGGCGCGCACACCCTATTTGGACTTCACGTCTTCTTCTTGTCACCCGTGTTAGTAGGGCTGCCATCCACCGCGATAGGCGCGGTCGCGCGCAAAGGCGTAGGCCGGATTAATGCCGCAATAGGCGTTGGTACCTGAGGCGCTTGCCATACACTGATCGTAGGTCGCGAATTGGCAGTTGCCTGGGTAACCCCAGATACGTCCCTGCAGGCAATACCGATCATACAAATCCGATTGAGAGTAGTCCTGACGATACCGTCGGCCGTCTGCCGGCGAGGTCGAAGCAGCCAACACAACAATTGAGCTAGCCGATGCAATTGCGAGAAGCAGGCGGATCATCTTCATCTCCTTTGTTCCGGCTCTTCCATAGACATCCTTCCCCGTGGCCGGATCGGATTCATTCGAGACCTCATATTCAAATGCCACGCCCTCGGGGTCGTTCTCCTCGAACCATGTCTCTGCCGCATCCTGGCTGGCAAACACTTTGATGTGGTCTTTATCGCCGACCTGTTTGGCATTGTTCACGTAGACGAAGACACCCATTGATCCCTCTTCAGCTTGCGCTGGCCCCAGTGGGGTTCTTTTCCCTTCGGGTTCAACTCCGGGACATAGTATCGGTTCAGGGCCCGCATGACGCCAATACGGGCGAACATCGTCGGGCCGCCGCCTTCAGCCACCAGGATCAACGCCTGCATCGCGGCTTGCCATTCTGGCGCGGTGTGCACGTTCCTCGGCAGCGCAGCGATGTACTCGCCGGCATCGAGCAGCGTTACAGCCTGCGGCCGTCTGCCTCTATCGGCTCCTCGAAAGGCCGCCCCCAGCCACCCGTCATCCCTTGCTCTTCAAACCCTCCACGACCGCACGCTCGACCTCGGCAGCGAGCACGCTCAAGTGATCCGCCAGCCGGGTGAATAATTCGCGCTTCTTTCGATCTGTCGCCAGATCTCGGATCAGCGCGCACTCTGCCGCATCCACGCGGAGCTTTTCCGACTGAGCCTGCATGTCTTTCATTGCAGCTGCTCCGTTCCGCCGATAGAACTGTATACCCTTGTTCAAAAGTGAACAGAGCGGATTGCCGGATTTTCCTAGGCTCGGGATGCTTGGCGATCCCATTACCGCCAAGCTCTCCAACGGTCCCGGCATGTAGGGGTGCTGGGGCCGTTTTTTATCGGCAATCAAGCCGCGTCGATCATGGGCTTCCCAAAGCTTCAGGAGACTTGCGATGAGTGGCAGGGGCTGTCGCGGACATCATCTCAGGCGCGGGAGAGCGACGAACCCTGGTGAGTGTTTATCTTCTTCCTTGTTCGATGCGCTCGGGTGTAACCTGCACCCGGGCGGAGAGGCATCCGACCAGGTGTTCAGAGGTCCCCCATGCAATACGTCCACCTTGTCATCCCACTCGCTATTGGCGTGCTCGCCGGCCTGTTCTTTCTTGGTCACGGTTAGTTCCACACCGACGGGTAGGATGGGGCTGGGCGTTGGCGCCGGCCTGTTTCCCGGATGCGTTCACTGGCCGCAAGACGCAGGAGTCATTTCTGGCTGAAGAAGGGTGGCCGAGATGCTTTACCCGCACTTGTGGTTTTTGGCGTGCAGCGCGGTTCGATCGCCGGTCATCTCACCAACGTAGTCGTCAATTGCGTTCATCAGCTTCTCGCGGTCGGCGCCGCCGGCACGCCGCTTGAAGATCAGGTAATTGCGCAGCCGGCCCAGCTCTGCCAGATCCGCGGCGACATCCGCGGCGCGCGATTGCTCATCGAGTTTACGCATCCGCTCCTGGTAATACGCTCTAGCGGCTGCCCGGTTCTCTGCTTTCGTCATGCCGCCATCGAAACGCGGCGCAGGCCAGCGTCAAATTATCAATCCCTTGGGCCACGAAACGCGCGCTAGCTACTGCGCGTCGTGGGTGTGGAAAACGCGCACACTTCGAATCGAAGAGCTACTTTCGATATACCGAAATTTAGCTTGCTCCGTCGGCAAATAGCCGCGAGTGCGCTCGCTTGTCCACGCACTCGCCGCTAGTAGACCTGCAAATGTAGTCGCACCCGTTGCGGCTTTGCCGCGGCAGCCGGCGTGCCCTCGGAGGCAGCTCCAGCATGTGGACCGCGGCGTCGCGCAAGGTGTCACCTCTATCGGATCATCGAATGGCCGCCCCCAGCGCCGGTCAGCCGCAGCCGTCCCCCCTCTGTAACGGGGGCGGCCCCCATGCTCCGTCTATCGCTCATTTGGTGACCAGTGCTTGCGCCATGGCACAAGTTATGGTTGTTTCGCACCTGCAGGTTTGAGGGCCGGGGGGCCTTTTTGAATTACTCTATTGCCGGCACTCAGTCCGTTGCTCGGGCTGAGGTGCGATCCATTGTGTATATTTCTGCGCTGGCGCTTGCGGCAGCGTACTTCCTCGCGTGGCCAGTCTGGCGCGCTCAATTTTTCATTGAGATCTGGTTCACGGAGTCGTGGAATGCGTATTGGCAGGACGTAGCTGCGGCTTGGCGGCCAATTTATCCCGCGGCCGAAGCGCTGATCGGCAACAACTACCCTCCGCTGTCTTTCTATGCAGTGGGGATTCTCGGGAAACTACTGCACGTCGATAACCTCTATGTCGGGCGCTGGCTATCTTTAGTCGGGCTTGGGGCCCTGGCGGTAGAAGTCTTTCTTGCTGTGCGGATATTGACGGGCGGGAAGATCGGGGCAGCCGTCGCGGCGCTTTGGTATGTCGCCATTATGGCTCGCAATTCTACGATCTATGTTGGGGCGAATGATCCGCAGATAGTGGGCCTTGCGATCATGGGGGCTGCGTTAGTGTGGTTCTTGCGACGGACCGCAGTAGGTTCTTCACCCACGCCGGCACTCCTGCTGATGGTCGTTGCGGGCTTCTGGAAGCACAACAACGTTGCCATTCCTCTGACGGCACTGGCATGGCTTCATTTGGTCCGCAGCAAGTATGCCTATCGATCGACGCTCGCGAGCGCTGAGGCCGTGGTTGTGGGGCTGGCCGCTTGTATCGTGGTGTTCGGCGCCAACTTCATTCCGAACCTTTTAGCGACACGGCAATACGCTTGGTCGAATGTCATTGGCAACATCGGTCACCTGCAATGGTCAGCGCTGGCGCTCCTAATTTGGGCGGCGTGGGCAGTCTTTGATCGCTCTCAATCGTCTAAGTTCACGGCTCTACATATCGGCTTCGGGCTATCCACCTGCATCGTGCAATGGCTTGGCCACGGCGTTTTTGGAAATGCCGAGTTTGACTTTCTCTTTGCTCTGGCGATTGGCCTAGGTGTTGCCTTCAATCGCATGGAATCGAGTGTGCTAGCGAGGCGCATAGGTCCAAACCGATGTCGGGACGCGATGATTGTGTCGCTGTTATTGCGTCTGTTCTTGGCCGATCGGCAGGAAACCGCGCTGCTGGCGCTGAGCCCTGAGTTTCGCGAAGCGATCTACGCCAGCGAGCGGAATGTGATAGCTGAGGCTCGAGCTGTAGCCGAACAGCCTGGAGATGTGGCCTGCTTCGTAAAGCTGGTTTGCCGTCTCGCGGGTAAGCCTTTCGTCGTTGATGAGTTTAAGACTGACGAGCTTGTCGCAACCGGAAAAGCCACGCCGGCCGATATCGCGGGCATGCTGGAAGAGAGGGGTATTCGCTATCGCCCAAAGACGTTGCCGACCGGCCCGGAAGCGAGCCGGTCTATTTCCCGCTGGTGGGGTTCCTAGAGAAGTCCCGCCCCGGCATGATCCTTGAAAAGCTCAGCCTCTTGGACATACCCGCGCAGCGTATCAACTGATTTGTGGCGGCTCACGTCCATCATGCGGAAGATGGACTTGCCGGCTGCCGCGGCTGAGGTGAGGACCCCCCCCTGTGAAGCCTTAGGGCTTTGGCCGAATTTCCGCATCAGCAGGGATCTTCTAGCCGCTGGATTTCGCAGGATTGAAGCGGCCGAGCCCAAGCCATAGGTCAATAGGCCAGCGGTCGGGGACGCCAAAGCACCTTATCGATAACCGTCGCCATTAGAAGAATAGACGCGCCGTCAGTGAGATGCACTGCATCACTGGAGGTGAGATCGGCCGCCGCTGGTCCGAGCCGCGTCAGGCACCCCTGAGGATCGCAAAAAGCATCCCAAGCCGAAACGAATTCTGCCCCAAGCGGCTCGAGCTTTGCCCGCATGGCCGCATCCTGCCAATTCGGGGAAAGACCTTCCCTCGTCCTCTCCGGAAGAAGTTCCTGGTGCTGCAAATAGTGCATGATCGCTTCTTGAGGGAGGCCGCGGCGCCACACGGGGACTCGACCAAGCACCACGACACGAGCGTGAGTGCGCCGTTTAATGGCGGCCACCAGATCGGCGATGCCATCGAAGTTTATCCCCCAGTAGGCATGAAGCAGCACAATCTCTGGATTCAGCCTTATTGCGGCTTCCAAGACGCGCGCGTTATTTTTGCGGCAACTCGTGGCGACACCACCTAATTCAGGCAGGCAAGAGCTAGCGGTAAACTGGGCAATCCCAAATTGCTGCGTCTCTTGGGCGCGACGCAATCCAGGCAGCAGAGCGCCGGCCGTTGAATCTCCCCAGAGCAAAATCATGGGGTGCTTGTCGCGATCAACACACGTTTCCGCGTAGTCCGTTTGCCGGCTTAAGTCGAGGAGACATTCCCCGACGCGCCAGTTGGTGCCGTCGGTTCGAAGCGACGCTATCGCCCGTACCTCCAAAGGAAGTCGATCAGCGAAGCCATCCCAGCGCACTACGATTATGCCGACAGCCGCCACCGCGGCCATACCAGCGATCAAGCAGGCAGCTTTCAGCTGCCGACCTCGGCCAAAGCGGATTGGCCTTTCTATGGCGCGATAAGTGACCCAAGCCAAGACGAGACTGAGGCAGATAATCAGGCCCCGTTCGATTTCAGTCAGGCGATTGACCTTAATCATCGCGAAATAGACGAGCAGCGGCCAATGCCAGAGGTAATACGGATAACTGATCAGACCGATGCTAACCATCGGTCGGCTCGAAAGAATGGTTCGGCAGGCCCATGCGCCTGGTGAGGAAAGCACAAGCAACGTGGCGGCGACGGGTAGTGCCGCCCGCCAGCCTGGGAAGGGAACGGAGCTATCGAACGTCGCGACCGAGATGCAAATCAACAGCGCACCCGCCAAGGCCGTAGCGTCGTGCCACCGCCCTTCGGAGACACCACGCCAGCCTAAGGCCAGCGCTCCGCCTGCGAACAGCTCAAAGGCACGGGTGAACGGCAGATAGAAAGTCGCTACCGGATGTGTGCCGATCAGCGTCAAATTCAGCGCAAAGGAAGCCAAGCCGAGAACAAGCGACGCGCGAAACAGGATCGATCCTCTGCGCGCTGCCATCATCAAGACCAGCGGCCAGAAGAGATAGAACTGTTCCTCGATACCGAGCGACCACAAATGCAAGAGTGGCTTCTTTGCAGATTCCACGTCAAAATAGCCGGACTGCATCATGAGCGCGATATTGGCCGAGAACGCCGCACTCGCGACCGTATCGATGCCTAATTGCCGGTAGGCGTCGGGAAGCATCCACCTGTAACCCACAACCAACGTGGCGGCGAGCACGATTAAAAGCGCCGGGAATATTCGACGTGCGCGCCGAGCGTAGAAGCCGATTAGACTGAAGCGGCCGAGCCGCAGGTCTCGGGCAACAATACCTGTGATCAGGTAGCCGGAGATGACGAAAAATATGTCAACGCCGATGAACCCGCCCGGGAAGGCCGAGGGATAGGCGTGAAACAGGACAACCAGCGAAACCGCGACTGCGCGGAGCCCGTCAACGTGCGGCTTGTAAGTGCTTTCTTGAATGCCCATGTCCCAGCGCCTGCCCGGTGCCTCCGGAAACATTGGGCAATAAAGCGTAACGAGCGCACAAGAGCAACCATTGCGCGAGCGGGACTATTCCGGGGGCGGGGATCGACTAACTGGCAGGTGCTGCGCAGGTCTTTTCTATCAATCTGGTCAGCAGGTGGCCCGCGACGTTCATGTCCGCTCGGGCGGGCAGGATGCGCTGACCAGCAGTCAACTTCAGGCGGGGCAGCACCCACGTTTCCTTCATGACAATGTATCCTGGTCCGGTCCGGTGGACGTTGGCGCAAATTTCCGGATTAAGCCGTGGGGCCGGGCGCTGGAACTCAGGCTCGCGGGTCAGCTTGGCCTTCCGCCGGCGGTCGGCGTTCGCTCGAGTGAGGGCGTTGAGGCCTACCATTGATGAACCTTGGGTTGTAGTGCTAGGTTGCCGGCACTGTATTGGGGGCCGGGTTACATCGTGCGATACAAAATCTTTGCTGTACTCTTCGTTTTGTCGTCGCTCTCGCTGCCCTTCGCGGCGTTCCTGTTTGCACGAGACCCTTCCGATCCGCTGACCCTGAGGCCGCCATTTGGTCACCACGCAAACCATGCCTACGTCGTCGGCGCCTTTGCCGCATGGTCTGAAAATGACGACGAGAGGGGCGAGAAGACTTCAACAATCGCAGTCTATGAGAACGGCGTTAAACTAGGGCCCGCTCACTCTTCAGTGCCAGACATCGTCGGGCTTGGGGGTGGCCGATACAGGTACATGAAGGTTGACCCGGTCAACAACTCAAGCGGCCTGATCTTCTCCACCAGTGACAACACCGACCCAAACACAAATGGGCGGCTGTACAGGGTGTTCAATCCCAATGCGAAAAATCTCAGTCAACGGCAGCCGGCTGACTAGGACTGGCTCCCGCTTCGGTCATTGTGGCTCTGGGCGCCACATTCGCGACGGTCATCTATTTCGATGCTCGAGCCGATCGCAAGCGCCAACAGTAAGGCCACGCCGAAAGTTGAATGCCTGATGAACAGGATCACTCAAACGTTGGGCCGGACGGGGGTGTCCCTTGTTGTCGTCTCTCTTGTCTCTGCCTGCTCCAACTCAGAACATGTCGCTCCGAAGTCAGTTGCCCGATCTGGCGCGCCGTGGGCTCGAGACCTCAATGAGCCGCCCCCAAATCGAGAGCCCGCGAGTGCCGCAACTGCACAGACAAAAGCAGACCTGAACGCTGCGCGCCAGAAGGCGGTTACCAGGCGGTAGCGGCGCTGAGTCGTCCGCCAGCTTACTTGCGCTGGCAGAACTTCACGAGCGGCGGGGCTTCGGTCCCGGGCTCATGGCGGCCATCCCTCACGCCGTTTTGGCGGAATCGTGAGACAATCATCCGACGACCTACCATCTAGGCCTCTTTCGGGATCGCGCCGGAGGTGGATGCTCTTGACGGCCGGAAATTGACGCCGAGCCAACTTCCTTCAAGACGAACTGCGAGGGGGCGCCTCGAGTATTTCCGTGCACTGCTCTCTCATCTCTCTTATCAACGCCGCAATCTCGCGCCGTTGCAGCATTGCCCGCGTCGAATAATACCCGTGCTTGAAAGCGTTTTTATTCCCTTTAGGCGCTCCCGGAGACGGGCCCCCGTGCATTCTGCAACGACCGTTCGGCATCCCGGGTGCTTGGCAGGGCTTGCCGGAGCGGGTCCGCGCACCGCAGCGAGGCGCTTGGCGCATATCCAACAGCATGGGGTTGACCCTCCTGAATCTGGCCCACCCCCTCCCCGGGGGTGACGTTGGCGATGAATGCGGCCTGACCGCCCTGGTAGACGTGAACGTGCTCGACCGTGACCTTCTGCTGCCCTTTGTTGCGATGTTTCGCGAGGGCTTCGACATGAGCCGCATTGGCTCGAGTCAGTTTGGCCGCATGCCTCAGGTTCATATCTCGACCTTGCGAGGTCTGCTCCGGCAGCGCCGCCCTCCGATAGCACTCCATGGCCGCCGCGTGAGAGGCGAACAGCTGAGCTGCCATCATGCCCTCAATGACGTCCTTCGGGCTGACCCCTGCGAGAAAAGCGAGGTTGCCGTAATACGCATCCTGCCGGGTCTTCAGGCCAGGATCGCTACCGTACCAACCCGCTTTGAGAACTTGGTTGCACAGCACCTGATTCCATTCGTCGTGCTTAGACCCGCCGAGGTGGCTTAGCTGAGGTGCGCTCTTGTCCAGATCAGGCGGCGGCGGACACAAAGCTTTCCTTGAGGCTTGAGCGTCTTCGACCTTTGCCGGCTTTGCTTTGGCGCCCTTCCGCGGCACTGACTTTTTTGGTTTGGTCAATTGTGGCTCCCATTCGTAGCAGCACCCGCCAGCATGTAGACCGCAGCAAGAACCTGAATTTCGAGATAGGATTTAGTGCGGCTAAAGAAAGCAATATCTGCCACTGCTGTGAAAGCTGCGATGCCCGTTCCAACGGTCCAGTTATTGGCACTTCTGCGCGGTCCTCTACAGACTCATAGAGAAGCCCACGCAGGGATGTGGCAAAAGCTTTTCGTATTTTACGACGAGAAGTCAGTATCAAACAGCTTGCCCGACACCAGGACCGCCTTCCGGATTGTCCCTACAAACTGCTGCCCCGCGGGATCCGTCACGCCCTTAGTGTTATAGGGCGCGAGCGATTGCGTTCCGCCAGAAGTCGCTCCTGGCGGCAGACTAACCGCTGGAGGCATTGTGACAATTGAGCCGGTCACGCGGCCCCCTGCAGTTCGGAGGGGTCAACGCCATCCGCCTCGAGCCGCATAATAACCGACTGGCGCACGAATTCAGATTTGGATTGGCACTTCCGTCGGGCCGCGGAGTCGATCGCTTCCGACAGACCAGCCGGCGCACGAAATTGCACCAACTGCTCAAACTTGCGGAGATCGTCCATCTCTCGTCCTCATGCAATCTGCATGAGATTGTCAGTACGCGAGATAAGTGGGGCCTTGCCACGCTAACGCTGCGGGTGTTGCGAGTTTAGTGGAAGCTGCGAATTTTTCGGGTCGCTAGCCAGTCGGAAACTCTGGCGCTGCCGCCACCTTCGAAAGGGGCCAGCTTCGATCATTCCGGGAAGGCTAGAGACAATTACTCCAATAAAAAGTCGAGAAAGTGCAAATGCTCCCGCACAAAGACAGGACGCAGGTGGACACCGTCCGTAAACTTCGGCTCGTGTGCTCCGAAGAAGGGGGCGCACGTTTCACCGTTCCCGCAAACGTCGGGGAAGGGATCTAGGAGCTTCGCTCCGGTGCGCTCTGCGACGGCACGCAGATCAGCGTCATGCTGATCATAAATTGATCGCAAATCGGCGATTGGCACGGATTTCTGGGCGTTCGGATCGATGCGAATCCCAGTGAAGCCCCGCGTGACCATTTGTTGAGGGTTTAGAGCTGTAGGAGACTGCGGCGCACCTAGCACGAGGTAAACTGTCGCGTTCCGGTTCAGTTCACGAACATAATCTTCGAGGTTGGCGTAAAAAGCGCGCCTCCCTTCGTCTCCTCCATCCAGAGGAATAGACTTGCCCTCCCGTTCGATGAAGGCATTTTTCCTCGGCCAATAATGAGGACTGATGACGACCGCTTGCACCCTCTCTCTTTGCACCAACTCCGACAACCTGTTCGCGACGACGGCGCAGTTTGCAAATTCATCGCGGGCGGTCACACCGGGCACCAACGGGCATGCTGGGCCTGTCACGAAATAGGCACGGACCGCCAACCGCCCTTCGTCTGCGAGACGCTGCAAACGAGGGCCGTATTGGAGCATCGTACTACTGCCGGCGAGCGCGACTTTGCGCGCGCCTTGGCCGATTTGAGCCACTATGGAATTTCCGCGGCGATCATACTCAAAAACGTGCATGCCGTTCGTCGGCGCGTAGGTCTCGTCGAGAGTGGCGGCATTCATCTTTTCGAGATCGAGGCTGGCGTGAAAACGCTGCGGCACACCATCTATGACCCATACCGTCAAGCCAGAAGCGCCAAGCACGGCAACGCAGGCCGCGACAATGGAAGTGCATCGCAAGCGATTTGGATTAAGGCGAACAGGTCGTTCAATGAAACGGTATGTGGCCCAAGCTAACAGCAAGCTCGTGATCACAATTCCGAAGGCCATAAGGGAGGTCGGGGGCTTCCCTCGGATAACATAAGAGAAGGCGATCAGTGGCCAGTGCCAGAGGTATAGGGGATAGCTGATAAGGCCTATGGACACTGCGACGCGGTTTGAAAGTATAAATTTGTTAACAACGGCATTTGATCCGGCTAGAATGATCGCTACCGAACCCACTACGGGCAGCAAAGCGAGCCAGCCGGGAAAGCGCATCTCCGATGCAAACAATCTCGCGGACATCAAAATGGCTGCTATGCCCGCCAATGAAATTACGTTCTTAAGGCCTGCCTTGAGATTGATGTCTGGGCGCCAAGCCAGTGCTGCACCGGCCAGCAGTTCCCAGAAGCGTGAGGCCGGCAGATAGAAATCGCTCGACGTGTCAGTGAGCGAGAGTGCGATATTGATCGCAAAGGAAGCCGCCAGCAGCCCAACTATCAATCGCCCGATCGCAGCCTTTAGTTTGAAGGCGACCCAAAGCACTGCTGGCCAAAGGATATAGAACTGCTCCTCGATGCCCAATGACCAAAGATGCAGTAGCGGTTTTGAAGTAGCAGCACTGTCAAAATATCCGCTCTCGCTCCAGAGTGCGAAGTTAGACAGGAAGCTGGCCCCGAAAAAGACTTGCCTGCCAAGTTGAGCAAGCTGCGATGGCATCAATACGACGAAGCCATATGCCAAGACGACGGCGAGGCAAACAGCGAGAGCGGGAAAGATGCGCCTGACGCGGCGCCCATAAAAGCTCGTTAAGGAGAATCGGTGATGCTCGATTTCGCTGAACAGGATCCTCGAGATCAGATATCCGGAGATGACGAAGAACACGTCTACGCCAACAAAGCCGCCAGGAAGCCACGCTTCATCAGGGAACGCGTGAAAGATCACCACCAAGAGCACAGCCACCGCCCGCAATCCGTCGATATCGGGGCGATAGTTGTGGACGATGGTGGTCGTGCTCGCTGGTGGAGCAATGTCGCGAAGCATCCCCCCAACCACGGTATGGATCATGCCGCTCATTCCACGCCAGGTAGATGGTAGCCTGTTCTTCCTTACGTATCTAATTGTTTCAAAATATGTCCGTCACCCGAAGCCAGCCCTATGCCTGACGAAGCTGAAGCTTTTTTAGCGGCACCTGGAATATTCCGCTCGGGAGAGGGAAACCGTGGTCGTGGGGCGCCTTGGCAAAATCGGACGTTCGCGGGTCGGATTAGCCTTTAGATCGGCGCTTCAGACTTCGGTCACCGCATGCCCTGTCTTTCTCGACATCTGGAGGACTTGGGCGCGAGCAGGCCGAAGCGCTCAAAGTACTGAGCCACTCGGGGACGCGAATAATCCCCGCTATGATATGCCGCGAGCGCAGGCGCGTCGCCATCCAGAAACATAGCCAGAGCGACCTGACTAACAACCCAAACGCCGCCACCGACCCGCCGGCCAAGTCCATGCTGAGGGCACCAGTTCCGGATCGTCGTCTCCGACTTCCCAGCCCTCTTGGCTGCCGTGGCCAGAGTGATCCCTTCCCTAGGATCGTAGGGCGTGAGCACCTTCAGATGAGCATCCTCAGACGCTTTCACGTGCGACCGTCCTGAGCAGCGTCGCCAAGGGGCCCGCCGAAGCGCCCGACCTTGCCAAGGCATGTTGGATTGTCTCGATCGGGCAGCCATGCTGCAGAGCCAAGGACGCGACGATTGCCGCGTCCTGAGCGTTGGTTTCGGCAGCGGTACCGACCTTCGTCCCGTTGATGAATACCTCCGCGATCCGGCCATCCTCGAACCGGCCGATGCCGCCGGTATAGGACTGACCGTCGCATTCGAACCGGAAGAGCCAATGAGCTCGACGGTCCTTCAGGCGGGTTCGAAAGCCCGTCATTGCGGACCTCCAACCTTTCCATGGGCGCCCAAATCATCCTTAGGCGCCCTTGTTTGGGAGGGGGCGCCCATGGGATTTTGGGGCGCCCATGGTGCATCGGACAGCTCCAATACGTAGCGGGAACCGGGACCAAAGCCGTCGCGGGTGGACTTGATGCCAAGCTCATTTCGGGCATCACGGAAGGCCTTGCTCTTGCTCAGCCGCTTGTCGTCCTCGAGGAGCGCCGCCGCTCGAGCTTGGCGTTCGACCTCCAAAACGTCCACCGGACCACCCGACAGGATGTCCTTCAGGAACTGCATGACATCCTCTTTGCTGCCGCCCGACTGGCCCTTTTTCGTCCCGCGGTTCTCGGAGGCGGTCAGCGCTTCGTCGATCGACTCGCTGACGTGGTCACCCTCGAACATGACGTTCGATGACATCACGTCGTCCCCGACCAGGCGCTGCTCGAGCCGGAAGGCCAGCCCCTTGCACTTCTTGCCGAGGTTATTCTTGGCCTGGAGTAAGAACCGACGCTCATCGTCTTCCGGATCTTCGATGACCGCAAAGGCCGCACGAGCTGCAGCCACGAAGGCGATGGACCCGGCGAACCGGTTCAAGGCACTCTGGTTGCCGCCACCTCCACCCTTGTTGAGGTGCGTCACGGCGACCACGGCGATGCGCAGACGGTTAGCCATGTCGGCCAATGGCTCCAGGACTTCGCGGGTTTCCACATTTCCATTGCCGTCGCTGCCGCCCATGTACGCCGAGATGGGATCGACGATGATCAGCCTGACCGTGCCGATTTTCCTCGCCATTTCTTCCAGGAGATCGACGTCCGTCTTCAGGCTGAACGTCTTCCGACCCGTTCCGTCCGGCTTCGTCGCAGCAGAGACGATGTGAACGCGCTCGCGGTCAGCTCCAGCGGCCATGAGCCTCGGGATGATGGTGTCTTGCACACCATCTTCCGCAGACATGAAGATGACGTCGCCCGGGAGCGTCGAGCCCTCGCCACACGGCCAGTGGCCACCGTTCGAGACGGTAGCCGACATGAACGCTGTCAGTTGGCTCTTGCCCAAACCGGGCGGACCACCCAACAGGACGAGCTTGCCCTCCGGGATACGGCCGGGCCAAACCCAGACCAACTTCTCCGGCTCGAGGTCACTGGCGCGATGCGCAATCAGTCGCCGCTTTGCTGGCTTCGAACCAGACGATGCTTGATCCGGCTTCCGCGTCGGGGCGACAGCTCGTTCCGCATACAGGCCGATCAGTTCTTCGATCTCACGTCCATCTCGACCGAAGTGCCCGTGAGCGACGGCGATTTCGGACAGACGGTCGACCATCACGTTTTTGGGCACCCACTGGCTCACCACGGCATCTGCCAGCGTTGCGGCCGCTTCCGTGAAGACGGCAAGCTTGGCATCCTGAGACGCCAATGCCACGCTGCGCTTAACCTCACGCAATATTTTCGCGGCTGTGGGCCCATACTGCCGCTCATCATGGGGGCATGCGTCAGCTGCTTCGTCTTGACGGCCTTCAGGGCGCTCCGGGGCCTGAGCGTTCGCGGACAGAGCGTCGGCGCGGCGCTGTAACTCCGCTGCTGTCAGTGGCGCGCGTGATTGATGAAAATTCATTACGCAGCCTCTGCAACAACGGTGATGAGCGTTTCGAGTCGATAGCGGCCATGCGTTCCCGGAAACGAGTCGCGGTGCGGTTCATACTCGGTGGTGATGGTCAGCCCAGCGCGGCGGAGCTTGAAGATATAATGCGACCAGCGCGGCGCCGGATGGTCGATCGTGGTCACCCCTCGGGATCCTGCCTCGATCAGGCGATGCAACGTCCATGCCTCGCGACCCGTGAAGGTTATCTGCGACCCGCTCGGCATACGGATGGTGATGTTGCTCATTGCTCCACCCCCGATCCGATGCCGGCGAGGCTTGCGATCAGATCAGCGACCGCGGGGTGAACGCGATACCGGCGTGCGACGTAGCTGCCGGCCCTCGTGCTGGGACGCACGACCACGATGCGCCAATTGAACAAGGGCAGATCGGAGACCGATTGTGATTTGGGGTGTCGTTTGCTACAGGTTTTCAAGTTCGAGACTTCTAGAGAGCCCGGTGCGCACGACCAGATCCGCCAAGATGAGGATCGTGCAGCCGGGTTTTCGTTTGAGGTGGTATGGGTTAGGCGACGCGGCGAACTTCAGATGTTGATCTGATCAGCGGGCCGATCTTTTTCTGGGCCCAGGCGTCCAGCCCCGAAACGGGGTACAGGGGGAAGCGCCCCGCAAGTCGAAAAGGCGGCCCTTCCGAACTGACGCAGGCAAGCTTTGCCAGCGTCTTGGGTGAACAGGGAACGTTGTAATTTTCGACGACGTACTTCGCCGCTTGCTCGCGTCGCAGATGACGCTCGCCAAGGGCCTCGCTTCTTTCTTCAGGCATCTGGACCTCACATTCGTCGCGGATCACTCTCCGCCGATGTGAGGTCATAGATCGCGACGCTGGGATAAGTCGCCCGATTGATGGGGAGATTTGCCGAGAGCCGCCGAGAGATATAAAGGCGCGTTATTCACTCGGCGCTTTTTTAGCCTCTTCCTCCCGGAATCGTCGCGCGAGGCGCTCGGCCTTACTATCGACCGTGCCGGCGCCGAAAGCGCGAACCGCCAATTGGCGAGCGGCTTCTTCCGCCGAGGCTGCTCTTCCTTCTGCAAGCAGCCGCTTCATTTCCAGGAGTAACGGCGCATCTAGCGAAGCATAGGATCCCTGCCCAGGCCTTCTGCCCCTAACCTTGGCTTGGTCCTCCGAGCGTATAGCTGAAGTTTGTGGTGGAGCATCTGCGGGGGCAGCGAGACCGTCATCTTGAGCAGCCGGCGTCACCTCCGCGAGCGGCCAAAGGGCCTTCACATCCAATCGCGAAAACCTAACGTCGCGATAGACTCGATCCGGACCGGCTAGCAACGCTTTCCCGGACAGCTCTTTCGCCCGACGTAGCCTCGGCCAAAGATAGTGGGGAATTTCTACGAGCTTGCCATCGAAGTCTCTTGCATTGGCGCACTCAAATCCTGAGGCTTGGATTTTTCCTTCCCCCGCCCCCAACCAGAGGCCGTCGATGGAAACTTCAGGAGCAATACCCTCGCTGCGAACTACCATCTCAAGCCCGTGCCATGACGAGGACCCCCACGGCGTGAGGCGCCACTCGCCTTTTTTCAGACGACGATCCAAGTCCGGATCATTTGGCGCAACCTCGCCATTTTCAAGATTTCTTAGCGCAAGCCTCCCTACCTCAGCCAGCGCGGCTGGGTCAGTGTAAAAACTCCAATCGGCACATTCCTCTCGAAAGTCATTCCATTGTTGGCGGACGTAACCGAGGTCGCCCCAGACAATCCACGCAATCGTCATTGTGATGGACCAATGCGAAAGCTTGTCAGGATCGTATCGCTCCTCCACGGGCCTAACCCGCCGCGCGCGAGCCTCTTCTCCCGAGGTCGGGGGAGCTTCATCTTCGAACAGCATTATTTGTCCCTCCGCAGAGACAGCCCGCAAATTGACGACGCGGCAGCTGGTGCGGAACAGCTTTTCGGGAGCTACCCTAAAAGCACAAAGGCGTGTGGTGCTGCGGGGCGCGTGTTGATGTTGGACTCGGTACGGTAGCTCACCGTTATATTTGCCGCGACCTCCCCGGCAGCGCAACTGCGGCGACAGGATCAAAGGTCTCGGCTTAACGAGCCGCTCGTATTAGAGCTGAAACCTCGCCCCTTCGATCGATTGAACTCGGCGCTGCTCTTCGACGGCTAAAAGACCCTGGCCGATGCAGCGGAAGTTGCTCTAAGTAGCTGCAATTGTCTCAAAGTCCCGTTGTTGCCCAATTTGGCGCCCGTCCCAGTCCTCTTGTCGCGTAGAAACCACGAGGTGGCGCACATCGCGAGGGGCACCGTGGGGTCAAGGGTTCTGGATGCGTTGACGGTTGCTGCATTGATTGTCATCCTCGGCACCTCCGCATGGACCATTCGCGAGGTAGGCAAGAACAACCGCGCCATTTATCAATTGAGCGAGCGCGGCCAAGCTTTCGAAGCGGCGAGACAGCTTGATGCGGCTCGAGCTAGCGAGCGCAGCCAAGCTTTCGAGACTGCGAGGAACGTTGATGTTGCGCGGGCTTTCGACGTGCTTAATGCCAAGGTAGATCGCCTAAAATCAACAACCATTAGTCACGAGCATAGCGACGTGAGGCGATTCATGATTGCGGGGCACCTTGCAAGGGCCGCTAATCCGATTGTCGTGCTAGGGGATAGCATCACAGAAGCCGCCGACTTGCCGGAAATGATCTGCGGTCACGTCGTAGTCAACGCTGGCATAGGGGGGGCGGGTGTAGATGATTTGTTAGCCGTTGCGCCATCGCTACTCGAAGGTAAAGCTCTCGCGCTTGTGGTGATAGCTATCGGCATCAATGACGCATTCGCTGCTGAAGGGCAAGAAACGCGGTTTAGCGCCTCATATGCCACCCTCTTGCAAAGCCTGGCTAGTGTTGCGCCAAAGCTTGCTGTCGCCAACATTCCGCCGGTTGCACCCAACGCGGCTCTTACAAAGGCGGCGCACCTGGACGCGGGGCTGATCGATCGTTTCAATCTCCTGTTGCCTGATCTTGCCAAGACGGCTCGTGCATCGTTCATTGACTTGCACGAGGCCGTTACAGCTAAGGGCCAGCCCGAAACGCTTGATGGCGTACACCTAGCTCCCAGCGCGTATGAGCTATGGGACGCGGCTATGCTCGCAGGCATCAATAAGGCACTGGATTGCACCGGCCGTTAGCTCGGAGTAGTCATCACAGTACCGCTTTTTAAGGGTCTTCAGGCCGCTTTGTGGAAAGCTGACGACGAAACGCGGATGGCGTAATACCGAGCAATCTCCTGAAAGCACGACCTAGTTGTAGGGGGCTTTTGAAGCCCACAGCCCTTGCCACCTGATCGATCGACAGGTCTTGTCGCGACAGCATTTCTTTCGCGCGCTCTACGCGGTGCGTTAGGATAAACTGATATGCGCTTGTTCCGGTCGCTTGCTTGAATGCCCTGGCGAAATGAAATCGACTGAGATCTACGAGAACTGATAGCTCGGACAAAGAAATATTCCGCGCAAAATTCGCATCGATATATTCGTCAACACGATGCATGGCTTTTGGGGAAAGGCCGCCTCGCGTCCGAGGCAATACAGCTCGGGCCCCCATCGCTGCTCTCAATTCATGCAATAACACCATGCCGAGGACTTCTGCGTAAGAAGCTTCTTCAATTGAAGATCGTTCTACGACAGCTTGAATTTTTAGGAGCGTGGCTCTCAGAGGTTCGTTTTCAAAATACAAAGCAGGGCGAAGTTCCGTTAAACGAAAATCGTTTGCCTCTTCGGCAGCGGGATTCAGATGAACCGCGACTACTAAAGACTGCCGTCTTTTAAACTTTACCCATCCTTCAGCCGAGCTTCCACCTGGTAAAAATGTAAGCGTGTTGCGTAAATCTTGGCGCGTGGAGCGAATTGAGCCATCAACTCTATCTTCGCCGTCCGATCGGATAATGTCATGGAAGGCAAGATATACAGCTCGACTTTTTACGCGGTACCCCAATTCTTTAGTGTCGGATACGCGATTTACTTCCGCGGTGTAACCGGGCCACGACTGGCATTTTTGAGCATCGGGACCATCACCAGAATGGTCCCGGGAATCCCAATGGATTCGCCCTGCACCTTTGTCCAACTGAGCCCCCCGACTCGTTTCTTCTTATCACGGAGTGTTTCGCTGATTTCGCGATCTGATCAAGATCAGATGTTGCTGCGTGATACTTCGATTGCTCTTTAGCATCGGAAACGGTGCTGTCCACTTGAGCGGAAATTGCCGTCAGTAGCGGCAATTGCCTCAAAACCTTTTCGTTCGCCAGATTGGCATTTCCTCAACGTTCCTTGTCGCGCTAGGTCGTGCCCTGAGGATTTCGGCAGAATATCAGGCAACATGGTTCGCGAGTCGGGCTCGACAGAGTGGAGGGAACAGCCGTTCGTATCTGGGCAATCCGGTACGATGGTGGATTTAGAAAAACCTTCTCCCGTTCGCCTCAAATTAGGTCCTAACATTATTCTGCTGCTCCACGCAGCGGCGTGCTGTGTCTCGCTTTGGCTCGCTTCAGAGATATACGGAAACTTCGATATCCGGTTCGATGAGCGACTGTTTTCGAACGGGGTGATAGCAGTCATATTCGTTGCTGCCGTGATACCGGTGTTCGCTTGCACTGAATTCAGCTTCGGATACTTCATCAGTTTCTATTTCTACACGGTCGTACTTGGCTTTGCCTGGCTGAGCCATTTCAGCGCTCTAGAGTACGACCATGATGATGCCAGAGTGTCGGCGCTGGCTTCTCTGATTGCCTTCATGCTGCCCGCAATGGCGCTCAGGCGGCCATTCAAGCAATATTATGTGCTCAGTCAAAAATCTCTGGGCCGCCTGTTGTCTGTAATCGTTGCGACTGCAATCTGCACGATCGTTTATTGCGCGACCTATGGTTTCGAATTCGTCGGCATCCGCGATATCTATAAATATCGCCAAACACTGCATTATCCGCCTGCTGTTAGTTACCTGATCGGAAATCTGACCGGAACGCTGATCCCATTCGCGTTTGCCTGCTTTTATCAGCGCAGGCAATGGTGGATGGTCGCGCTCATTCTTGTTGTCGCAGTCTCGTTCTTTCCGATCACCTTCAACAAGCAAACTCTGCTGACCCCGGCATGGCTGATTTTGGTCGCTGCTCTTAGTGCCTTACTAGAGGTTAGAACCGCAGTGGTTGCCTCCGTTCTAGTCCCTATGGCGGCCGGCGGACTGATGTACTTCTGGTTTGACGGAGACATCGTCACCACAATTTTCGGCACCATCAACTTCAGGATGATTGCCATCCCGTCCGTGGCGATGGATGTCTACAATCACTACTTCTCGAATCACCAGCCAACTTATTTTTGCCAACAGTGGATTGTGCAAAGCATCTTTGATTGTGGCTCTCACAGGCCGCTAGATGCCATATTTGCCGATGTATATCACCTCGGCAACTTCAATGCTTCGCTTCTGGCCACCGAAGGCATTGCCTCAGTTGGAACGTATCTGGCGCCACTCTCCACACTTCTATGCGGCTTCGTGGTTGCTGTCGGCAACATGGCCTCGGCTGGATTGCCGCACCGTTTCCTCCTATTATCCAGCGCGCTCGTGGCGCAGACCATTATCAATGTGCCGTTGTCGACCGAGATTTTATCGAACGGGATTGGTCTATTGTTTCTTCTTTGGTACGCGATGCCGCGCGGTTTTGCATCTGCGGACGCGGCGGGCTGATCTTTATCGTTGCCATGCTGATTCCAACCTGATCGATATCAGATCTTGCTGTGCTTTGCTTGGATTGCTTTTTTAGGAGCGCAAAGCGCGCGTCCGATGCAGCGGAACTTGCTGTCAGTAGCTCCAATTGTCTCAAAGTTCTCTTGTACTTCAATTTAGCGCCGCTCCACGGTGCTCTTGTCGCGTAGAAGCCGCAAAAAGGGAGACGCGAAATCGGTGCTCGCGTTCATGCTCCTGGACCTATTGTCGTTTTTCTCCCAGAAAGGTGAGCGATGTTAGCTGTCGAAATGTTACGGGCTTATCGTCGTTCATTTCTCATCGTCTTTTTAATCTGTTTAACGGCAGGCGTCTTCGCCATCAGTTTGATGGAGAAGAGCTTTCTCGTTAAATCATCGATAAGAATGGGCGCAGTGTTATCGGGCGACCAACGGGTCAACCTTCAACCGGCGGCGGACACAGCCAAATTAATTGTCGACCTATACCTTCCCTTCGCTCTCTCTGAACTTCAACAGGAAAAGGTGCCTCTACTGTCGCTACAGAGCGTCGCCAACTTGCGGGCCGATGGCGTTGGGGAACACGTTGTTTTGCATAACCAGGTCAAAGCGCCTTTGGCTACTGTTGCGGTAGCTCTGCACGAAAAAATTCTGCGGAGGGTGATTAACGACAGTGTAGAAGTTGCGGACCTTGCGCGCGGAGGGGCCCAACTACGTTTGGAGTCTGCAGAACGCGCCATTCTAGATTTGTCGCATCAAATCGAGAACCTGATTGCTCTGTCAAACAAAACGTTTGAACGTGAAGAGGCCGCGCTGGCCCAGCTAAAAGACCTCCAACAGGACTATTCTAGAAAGGTGAATGTACAAGGGGTTGGCGCCGGTGGCGCGGAACAGGCCACGAGAGAACTTGTCCAGCGCATAGGCAGCGAAGAAGCAACTAATCGCGATTTAACTCAAGAACGCGCTCGTATCGCCCGTGAAATCTTTGAACTAAGACGTGCGCGCGAAGACCAAATCAAAATTCAATTGGCTAGCCAACGGGAACTAAGCACAATCCGCGAGGCGCGAGTTGTAGAGAGACCAACTCTACTGCCAATACCCATTGGACCGAGCCGTCTTTCGTTTCTCCTAGCGGTAATCGTGATTTCTCTCTTGCTCGCTTTTGGAACGATTGTAACAAGGCAAAAAATCGCAAACTTCAGAGCAGCGCCGAAGGACGAAGCCTCTCTTCTGCTGAAAGCGGCTTAGCGCTCGTGGGTTATAGAAAGTAGCTTACGGCTCGCGCGGATAAGTTCAGCGAAATCTGCTCGACGCCGGATTGCCTCCGCCGAACAACGACCATGCTTAAATGCGTTCCGATTTCCCTTCGGCGCTCCAGGCGAGGGGCCACCATGCATCCGGCATCTACCGTTTGCCATCGCCGGCGACTGGCACGGCTTCCCGCTCCGAGTTCTCGCTCCACAACGTTTGGCCCGGCGCATATCCAAGAGCATGGGGTTGATTCTCCGATTTGGTCCGTACCCCACCCCCCTCGACGTTGCCGACGACGGCCTGCCCGCCGTTGTGGACGTGAACGTGTTCGACCGTGACCTTCTGTTGGCCCTTGCTGCGATGCCGGTTCAATGCTTCGAGCAACGTCGCATGTGTGCGGGACAGCTTGTTAGCCTGACCCAGGTTTTCTTTGCGGCCTTCAAGTGTCTGCTCGGCAATCATCGCCCGCCGATAACATTCCATCGCCGCATTGTGCGAGGCGAGAAGCTGCGCCGCCAGCATACCCTCGAATTCGTCATTCGGCGAAATCCCGGCAAGCAGGCTTAGCGATGCGACCTGCCGTTCGTGAATGCGTTCCGCCTCTGGATTGTGCCCGTGCCAAATGGGGGCGGCGGCTTGGCCTGCAATGGTGTTGTTCCAAGCATCAAAACTCGAGCCACCGATATATTTGAGCTTCGGATTTGAACTATCAAGCTTGTGAACCTTCGGCGGCGGCTCCTTAGCTGGACGTCGGATTGTTTTGGTTTTCGTCAATCGTGGTCCCTCCTGAGCAGCGGCGGCTCGCTCGCTACGGCGCTATTGGGTAGCCGCGCCGATAGGTTATGCGCTTTTGAACTGCAACACCTTCTGTGGCTTCTTTCCTGTCATGGCGTTGTCAATGTGACGGGCAACTCGATCGGCCGCCGCTAAGAGCGCCGAATCGATCTTGTGAATGTAGCCCATGGTCACGTTGCCCTTCTTGGAATGGCCAATGAGGGCCTTGATCGTTGGTATGGTGTAGCCGAGATCCTCGGCGGTGGAGCTGAAGGAATGCCGGAGGCCATGGTTGGTAATGCCAGGCACTTCCTTCGCTGACACTTTCTGGAGCCACCGAGTCAGGCCGGTGTGATGCTTGGCTTCGGTCGTGACAGCTGGAAACACGTATTTTGACTTTGACTTGGCCATTGCAGCCTTCAGGACGGCGATGACAGTTGGCCCAACAGGACGGATGCTCTTGCCTGTCTTGCTATCGCCAAGACGAAGAGCCATCCCGACCGGATCTACCTCGATCTTTAGGAGGCTTTCCAGCTCATCCAGGCGGCATCCCGTCATTGCAGATGTGCGGCTTGCGAGAACACGCTGCCAATGCTCGCCGTTTGCCTCGGCCATCGCGAGGCACTTTCCAAGACGACGATAGCCGGCGTCATCCAGCCGCCATTCCCGGGTCTGATCCTTCGGTCGCCTAATTCCCTTGATCGGATTGTCGGGCCGATAGCCTTCATCGACAGCGTAGCTGAAGATCCCACCCAGCAGCCCCATCGTCCGAGCGGCAGTCCCCTTGCCGCCCGTCACAATCGCCCGCCCTCGAGTTTTGGTCTTGACGTCGGCCGCGGACTTGCCGGCAATAATGTCGCGCTGAAGGCCCTTGGCATCGGTGGGGGTGAAGCCCTTTAAGGTCTTCTTGCCGACGAGCTTGATGATGTGGCGCTCGATGCGCCCCTTGTCGCTATACAGGGTGGTCTCGCTCTTCGTCTCGCCGCGGCGGGTGAGGATCAGACCGCGTTCGGCCTTGTCCAGGTATTCCCTGCAAAGCTCCTCCATCGTCATGGCGCCGCGGGCGAGCTTCTTGCTCTCAACGGGATCTGCGCCCCTAACGACGTCCACGAGGGCCAGCTTGGCGTCTCTGCGGGCTTCTTCTGGAGTCAGGACGCCATTGCGGCCCAAAGTAAGCCGTCGGCTACGCCCATTGGCATTCCGGTACTGGACAACGAAGGACTTGGCGCCGCTCTTCTTTACGCGCAGGCCGAACCCTCGGAGCTCGTCGTCCCAGAGGAAGACATCCTTCCCGGTGGTTTCCGCAGCATCGACGATGCGTTTGGTCAGCTTGGGCAATTTCCCCTCGGGTAAGCACCAGGTAAGCAGGTGCCGGAAAACGGGGGAAATTCGGAGCAACGACCGTAGCCCCCAAATCAGGCCGATCTCAGCCTATATCCGGGGGCCATCAATTCCAAGGGATTTCAGGTAAGCAGGGGAAATCTACCTACCTTTGCCCTCCGAAGGCAAAGGTCACACGTTCGAATCGTGTCGGGTGCGCCAGTCTCCTTACTCTTTACCGAGACCGTGTGCCGGACCGAGACTGTCGGCCGGCTTTTGACGCTGTGACGGTACCATCCATCAAATGTTGCGGCTCGCAATCTGGCCTTCGCAACGTCGCGCGCGCGTCCGGCTAAGCATGTCGAATGGAAAAGCGGTCACAAATCTCTGATCAACGGCGTAATTGATTGCACCCTTAAATTGTACTATTTTGTATGGGTTGCGGAAAATGAGCCTGATCGCGGCATGTTTCTGGTCGCGATCATCGAGGCAGGTCCGATTGTAGGCGCGATGTCGCAGACCGATATCCGGTTATTGTCGGACTGAATCACCCCAAGCGCTCGTCCCGCAAGCAATAAGCCAACACGGAACCTGCTTGACGACGTCGGTCCAGTGGCGGCGCCAGGAACAGGGCTTCGCAATCAACCGGGTCGGGAGGGGTGCTTCAGATGAAAACCATCGCCCAGTTCGTCGAGGATCGCATTACGACGCTTTCCGACCTGAAGGACGCACTCCAGACCGCGATGCAATTGGAGTTCTCCACCATCCCGCCTTATCTTTGCGCGCAATGGTCGATCAACAGCGACGCGGGCGGCGTCGGCGGTATGATTGAGGACATTGTGGTGCAAGAGATGTATCACTTTGCCTTGGCAGGCAACATGCTGACCGCGATCGGCGGCGTACCATCCATTGCCAATGCGGCCTTCATTCCGAGCTATCCGACCAATGTCCTGCCCGGAGGAATTCTGCAAAAATTGGCCGTTGATCTGAAGCCGCTTACGCCAGATCAAGTTCAGGTCTTCATGCAGATCGAGTATCCGGAATTTCCGCCGGTCGCGCTCGTCGCAAGAACGGGACCCGCGACGATCGGTGATTTCTACGATGCGATCGTCGAGGGTTTCACCACAGTCAATCCCGCGATCAATGCCAGCGCTTTCGCGGTCAATTCGGGGGAAGCAACGCCGATCAAGAGCATCGCCGATGCGCAGGCGGCGATCCAGCTGATCAAGGGCGAAGGTGAAGGTACGGAAGGCTCTCCTAACCAACCCCCAACCGGCAATGCAACATTCGCCCACTATTATGTCTTCAAGGAAATCTACACCGAGAAAACGCTGGTGCAGGATGCGGCTGGCCATTGGAGCTTTACGGGAGCACCGATCCCGTTTCCGACCTGGTTCGATTTTCAGCAATCGACCGTCACACCGAGTCCGTCGCTTGCGTTCAATCAGGCCCTGTCGCAGCTCTTGATCGGCCTTCAAACGTGCTGGACAAGCGGTGCAAGACCCAGCATCGGCGCCATGTTCACACTTCAGTCGCTTGGCACGGACCTCATCCAGCAGGGCATTCGTCCTGAGTTCCTATGGGCGCCTCCGTCGGCATGAACTCCGGATCTGCCGCCCGCCTCCCTCACGTCAGCATCGAGATGATCGACTGGATCTGATCGGAAGCGGACGTCACCAGGGCGTCATACGAGGTATGACCGTGCGCGGCAGCCTTCAAAATGCATTCGGCGACAGCGGCTTTCAGACCGAACACCGACTGATCGGCCGGTACGCTCGCCATCACGGTCTCGAGGGCCTGGCGCATGGTCTGAATGAGCTCGGAGCTGTATTGCATTGGCTGTCCTCCGCGCTCCGATATAGGAACGCGTGCCTAGGCTCGCCACTCACAAGCCTGAGATTGCTCTTTGATGAACCGTGGACAGATCGCCTCAATTCAAGCGCCAGATGGCCGCATTGAGCACGCCCGCAAAGGTGACCCAGGCTGCATAAGGCACGAACAGCGCGGCTGCCAGCCTGTCCCGTGACATCTCGAGACTGATGTAGGTCACGATCGCGACGAACAGGCAAATGAGGATGACGAGTGCGGCGCCGATCTGGTGCATCGTGAACATCACCGGGGACCAGATGAAATTGAGCGCCAGCTGCGCGGCCCAGACCTGCATCGCTCGACCCGACGGCTCACGGCGAAAAGTCCGCCAACCCGCAACCGCGATCATGATGTAAAGGATAGTCCACGCCACCGGGAACGCCCAGTTCGGCGGCACGAAACCCGGCTTGGCAAGGGCCGCATACCATTCTCCCGGAAGATTGGTCGCGCCGATCAACCAGCCGATGCCGACCACGGCGACGACGAAGACCAGTAGCTGAAGCATCCATCACCTCGCGCTTCTCCCTGCGCAATTGTATCATCTTATCCATGAGCGAATCCGACACCGTGACTGGCGAATCCCCGCCCGTCCGCAAGATCATCCATATCGACATGGATGCCTTCTATGCGTCCGTGGAGCAGCGCGACAATCCGGAGCTGCGCGGAAAGCCGGTAGCCGTCGGGGGCTCCGCGGAACGCGGCGTCGTTGCGGCCGCCAGCTACGAGGCCCGCAAGTTCGGCGTTCGCTCTGCGATGCCCTCGGTGACGGCGAAACGGCAATGTCCCGACCTGATCTTCGTCAGGCCGCGCTTCGAGGTCTACAAGGCGATCTCCCGGCAGATCCGCGACATTTTCGCCGAGCACACGCCCATCATCGAACCATTGTCGCTCGACGAGGCCTATCTCGACGTGACGGAGAATTTGCAAGGCATCCCGCTGGCGCGGGACGTCGCCTTGCTGATCCGTGAGAAGATCAAGGCCGAGACCGGCCTCAACGCTTCGGCGGGTATTTCCTACAACAAGTTTCTGGCAAAGCTCGCCTCCGATCATCGCAAGCCCAACGGTCAGTTCGTGATCTCGCCGGACATGGGGCCCGCCTTCGTCGAGACGCTGCCCGTCGGCAAATTCCATGGGATCGGTCCGGCGACCAGTGCGAAGATGAATGCGCTCGGCCTGTTCACCGGCCTCGACATCCGCAACCAGACGCTGGAATTCATGAACGCGAATTTCGGCAAGTCGGGCGCCTATTACTACTGGATCTCACGCGGCGTCGACGATCGACCGGTCCGGGCCAACCGCATTCGCAAGTCGATCGGCGCGGAGACGACGTTCTCGACCGACCTCGACGAATACGGCGCGCTGGCCGCCGAGCTCAAGCCGCTCGTCGACAAGGTCTGGCGCCATTGCGAGACGACCGGCAACCGCGGCCGCACCGTCACCCTGAAGATCAAATTCGCCGACTTCGAGATCATCACGCGCAGCAGGTCCGTTACAGCGCCGGTTGCGGGCCGGGACGATCTGGAGCGGCTGGCCTGCGGCCTGCTCGAAGCCGAGATGCCGCTGCCCAAGCGCGTCAGGCTCCTGGGGGTATCGCTGTCTGCCCTCCAGGACGGCGACGATGCGGAGCCGCAGCTGACTTTCGGTATTTGAACCAGACTGGAAAGCCCCGCCGCGAACGCGAGATCCTTGTCCGCGGCGCGGCTCCAAACCAGTCATGGAAGGTGGCGGGATTTTCAGACCCGCCACCGATGAAGGCCGATCCGCTCGGGCCGATCAATGCCTCACATGCTCGAACACGACGATCACGCCCGTCGGCTCCGGCTCGTGGGCCATCAGGCGCGTGAGGTCGGCATCGCTCCAGTCGGCGAGGCTGACGACTTCGCCGGTCTGGCGCTCGGCGCTGACCGACGGGGTCGGCTCGAGCACCTTCAGGCCCGTCTCGTCGACGAAGAAGGTGTGCTCGCCGAACATGCTGTTGAGCTGCGGCATGGCGGGATGCTCGTCGGGCAGCACCTGGGCGCCGAGTTGGTTGACGGTCTGCTTCACCTGTTCGGATGTGAGCTTCATGGGCTGCTCCGTTTCTGTCGTGCCGGGTTTCATTGAGATGAGCCAAAACGGGCGTTCCCTGCGCCTGTGTCGCCTGGCTCAAATTCCCGAACGGATGCTGCGCACGAATGTTCCGGAAAAATGTATTTCGTGATCGCGAGTTTCATCTGCCGCGCTCACGGCACGGGATCGCCACACGATGCACACGATCCGCCTGTCGATGGCGCTATTCGGCGGCTTCGACGATCCGGATGTCGCGGTCGGTGCCGTCGCCGAGCAGGTCATGAGCGGCCTTGTAGGCGGGACTTTCATACGCCGCCTTGGCGCGCTCGACGCTGTCGAACTCGATGAGAACGACGCGTTCCATCAGGCCGTGCTCGTAGGCCGCAACCGGCATCCCGCGCGCGAGCACGCGTCCACCGGCGGCCTCGATGGCCGGACGCGACAGCTTGGCGTAGGCCGCCATGGCGTCTGGGCTCTTGATCGCGCGATAAGTGGCAACCCAATAGGCTTTTGCCATTTCTGTTCTCCTGGTTTCCCGCGACTTAGTGCTCGCCTCGGTTCTCGCCAACCGAGAGCGCGCAGATGCGTGACAAGTATGTGTAGGGCAGACCGGTCTCCTCGGCCCAGGCGTTGAACTGTGCTTGCACCTTTGCGAGATCGCCCTTGGACTTCACCTCTTCGGCGATGTCGAGGCCGGCATCGCGCAGGCAGGCGACGACATCCTTGGAGGTGACAAAACCATCCCAGCCGACGAAGCGCAGCAGCATCTGCCCGGTGTTGCCGCCGAGCCGACTGCCGCGCTTGGTGAGGAGATCGAGCAGGCCGACCTCGTTGGATGGCGGCCATTTCGCCAGAAACTTGCCGAAGCTGCCGTGCTCTTTTGCGATCTCCTGGACGAAGCTGGCGTTGTCGCGCACCGACATGATCTTGGCGCCGTTGCGCACGATGCGCGCGTCGCGCAAGAGGGCCTCCCAATAGTCCTCCGGCTGGAAGGTGAGCTTGGCCGGCTGAAAATGCAGAAACGCCGCTTCAAATCCGTCCCATTTCGAATCGATCACGCTCCAGGCAAAGCCCGCGCAAAACACCCGCCTGGTCATCTCGGCGAGGATGCGATCGTCGCCGAGCTTGGCCAGCCCCTTCAGGTCGGGCTTTTCGGGCATCAGCCTGTCCAGCGCCTTGGGGCCGCCCTTGCGCTTCTCGGCGCGGGCACGAATGGTCTTGAAGGAGGTCATGCGGATACGGGCGTTTGAGGATGCGCCACGACATCAGAATTCGATGACACGGTCCAGCCCTGCGGTGCCCGGCCACCTGCGCACGCCAATGCGCCGCAGCATGCTGCCGGCCATTGGCCTGACGAGAAGAGGCAGCCATTCTGGTCTGCTTCTTGCTTTATAATGTTTTGGAATTCCCAGACATTTTCAAACCCGCCCACGGATTTTCAATGCGCTGCCTGGTCGTGGCCGATTTGCACTACTCGCTGCCGCAGCTCGACTGGCTGGTCAGCGCGGCGCCGCAGTTCGACCTCGTGATCTTCGCCGGCGATGCGCTCGACATCGGCTCGATGGTGGATTTTCGCGCGCAGATCGTGGTGGTGAAGAAGTACCTCGCGCTGCTCGCCGCACAGACCCGCGTGATCCTCTGCTCCGGCAATCACGACCTCGACGAGCGCAATATGGAGGGCGAAAAGATCTCGCGCTGGATCTCGGAGGTGCGGGAGCTCGGAATCAGTTGCGACGGCGACAGCCTCGCCATCGGCGACACGCTGTTCACGGTGTGCCCGTGGTGGGATGGCCCGCTGGTCAAGCAACGCATCGTCGCGCAGCTGCGCGCCGCCGCCGAAAACCGCCCGCAACGCTGGATCTGGGCCCATCATGCGCCGCCGGCGAATTCACCGACCAGCTGGGGCGGCAAGCGCTTCTTCGGCGACGTCGATCTGGTGCAGTGGATCATGCAGTATCAGCCGTCGATGGTGATCTCGGGCCATGTGCACCAGTCACCCTTCATCACCGACGGCTCGTGGTTCGACCGGCTCGGGCAGACCTGGGTGTTCAACGCCGGCCTGCAACCGGGCCGGCCGCCGACGCATATCGTGCTCGATCTCGCTGCGGACAAGGCGTTCTGGCTGGCAGCGGGCCAAGCGCAGTGGATCGACCTCGGCGCACCGCTGAAGCGGCCCGCAAACACCGTCGAGGAGCCACCGGACTGGCTCACATCCTTGGATCGGATTGCCGATCCGAGCCTGGCGAGACCTCGTGCGGCGGCAGGTTGATCATGCTCTGGAGCACCTCGCCGACCATGGCGAGATGCGTGCCGTGGCCGGCATATTGCCGCTTGAGATCGGCGAGATAGGTGTTGGCGACGTTGAGCCGCTGCGCCAGCGTGCGCGCGAGCAGCAGCGCGACCTCGGGCCGCTGGATGAGGAATGACGCCGCGTCCTCGAACTCATAGATGACGGAATCCGAGCTGGCCCGCACGGTCGCGGTATGCGGCAGCCCAAGCAGCACGGACATCTCGCCGAACACGGCGCCCGGCTCGGCGATGGTCGCGACCACCGTGTCGCTCTTGAGCACTTCGAGCTTGCCCTCGACGAGCACGTAGAGGTGGCCGCTGCTGGTGCCGCCCTCGGTGACGACCGACGTGCCAGCCTTGACCTGCCGCTCCGTTCCGCCGGTGCAATGATCCAGAACTGCGCGCATCGCCGAAGCTCCCATCGCTGGGGAAATCCAGCCGATACTAGAGCACGATCCGTGCCAGGCGGCAACGCGCGGACGGCTATCGCGACAAGCGCTTTGCGAGGTGAACCGACTGCCAGTCTCCGAGGTCGGTATCCCGGAAGCCCGCCTTCTTCGCCAGACCACGCATCTCGGCATTTGTCCGAGCAGTCTCGGCCGCGATCATCTCGTGGCCAAGATCGGTCGCACGCGTCTCCATCGCCGTCATCATCTGCAAGCCGAGGCCCAGGCGCTGGAACCCATCGGCGACCGAGATGGCAAACTCGCCATGCCGTGCAGTCGCATCATAGGCGTAGTTCGCTTCGCCGATGATGGTGTGCAGCCCTTCCTGCCTGACTTCGGCGAGCAGGGTGAAATGACCGGGACGGCCCGTCTTCGCCACGCATTCGGCCGCGACCAGAGCGAAGTCGGTACGCGCGCCCATGAAGCGCTTGTTGCGCGACGTCGTGGACAGTCCGGTGAAATAGACCGACAGGTTCTCGACATCGGATACGCCGGCGGCCTGATGCAGACCAAGCCCTTCGCTTCGGCCAGTTTTACCGGCTCGACGACGGCTCCCGGAAACAGCTGTGACATGCGTGATGCTCTCGGCTGGTTGCGTGGACCGCACACCTAACCGAGACCGCGCATCCGCGGCTTGGACACCGCTGCCAATCATGCGGCTGAAAACGAACAGCCCGTTGGCCTGTGCCGTGCATCACACACGGGAGAGTGACGGCACCTCCTCCGGCATGATCGCCTGGAGGCCGCCGAAGCGGCGCTCGCGGCCGTGGAACGACGCCAGCGCCGCGGAGAGATCGCTCGCGTCGAATTCGGGCCACATCCGCTCGGTGAAGTGCAACTCGGCATAGGCACCTTCCCAGAGCAGGAAGTCCGACAGCCGCTTCTCGCCGGAGGTGCGGATGATGAGATCGACGTCGCGTAGGCCGGCCTCGCCGGTGACGAGCTGCGAGAAGGCTTCACGGGTGAGGCTCGTCAGTGCCGCCGCCTTCGCTGCGGCATTGAGGATGGCGTCGCGCGCGGAATAGTCGACCGCGATGCGCAGGTGAAGCGCGCTGCCGTGCGCGGTGGAGTCTTCCGCGCGCGCGATCGCATTGGCGATGCCGTCGGGCAGACGGTCGCGGCGGCCGATCACGGTGAGGCGCACGCCGTTCCTGGCGAGGCTCTGCACCTCGTTGGCGAGATAGAAGCGCAGCAACGTCATCAGCGCGGCGACTTCGGTTTTCGGCCTGCGCCAATTGTCGGTGGAGAAGGCGTAGAGCGTCAGCGTCCCGATGCCCTGCTTGGGCGCGGCCTCGACGATGCGACGGATCGCCTCGACGCCGGCTTCGTGGCCGCGCACGCGCGACAAGCCGCGGCGTGTCGCCCACCGGCCGTTGCCGTCCATGATGATGCCGACGTGAAGCTTCTCGCTGCGCGAGGTCATGTCGCTTTGCATTGCAAAGTCTCCGGTCAAAAAAGGGGGATCAGGTCGAGATGATACCGAGACGGCCAAGCGGCGGCGCCTCGCGGCCAGCGGCCTTGGCGGCGTCGCGTACCAGCCGCTCGAGCACGGCGAGATAGTCGAGGAAGCGGCGGCGGCCGGCCTTGGTCAGGCGGCAGGTGGTGTGCGGGCGGTTGCCCTCATAGCCCTTGGTCACCTCGACGAGGCCGGCCTCCTGGAGCACGGCGAGATGCCGGCTGAGATTGCCGTCGGTGAGACCGCAGAGCTGCTTGAGATCGGCGAACGCCAGGCCCTTCGGATGCGCCATCAGCGAAGTCAGAAGCCCGAGCCTCGCCTTCTCGTGGATGACGCGGTCGAGCCCTTCATAGGAAAAGGGTGCGCTGTCAGTCTTCGACATCATGGTCTCCGGACGCGAAATACAGAATGCCCGCCATCACCGACTGCCCGATCACGAAGGGCAGCCCCATGGTCCATGGCGACAGCGTGTGGGTTTGGCTCGCCAGGACCAGCACCGCGAAGCCCGACACGAAATACCAGGCGCCGGCGAGCGCGACGGTGCGCGGCAGCGAACGAACCGAGGCGAAGATGCCGAGCGAGACCAGGATCTGCCACAGGCCGGGCAGCAGCCACAGCGTCTCGCTCGCGAATTTCCACATCACCACCGCGAGCAATACGCCGGCGACACCCGCGGGCAGGAACTGTTCGACCGCCTGGTGGATCATGGCATCGGCCAGGCCCGAGTGATGGCGGCGCGAGCGCGCGCGCATCTCGATGCCGATCATCAGGCCGGAGAGCACCGCAGCCATGAACCAGCCGAAGAAGAAGCCGAGCGGCTCGCTGGTGGGATCGCCGAGCAGCCAGAATTGGAGGATTGCGGTGAGAAGCGCGACGGCGCCCGTCGCAGCGATCGTCGCCGGACCATAGCCGCGGAACGCCGTGCCCGCCGCGATCTGGTTGCGGATCGCCACGATGTCGGCCAGTGCCTTGTCAAGATCGCGCATTGGCAACGCCAAAACCCCGCTCCGCCCAATTGTCCGGGACGGCCCGCCCCGTCACTTTGTATCGCAAAGTATATCGCACCGCAAAGTAAAGGCAAGCCCGGAAGTCGCCGCGAGGAGGTCCTGCCCGGACAAACAACTGTCGATTGCACTGCGTATTCTCCCGCGGATAGGATGGATCGAAGAGCGTCATCGGGGGATGGTATGTGGCTTAAGTCGTTTGTCGTTGCATCGCTTTTGCAGGCGAGTGTCGTCGGAGCAGCTCATGCGGCGGGGCCGTTCGGCACGATCCACGTCGGCAACTGGAACGGCGGCGCCTATTCCAATGATTCGACCGGCGCATTCTCACACTGCGCTGCAAGCACACCTTACGCCAACGGCGTCACTTTGCTCGTTGGCCAGGATGCAAACAATTCGTGGTTGCTCGGCTTCGCCAATCCGGCATTTCGCTTCAAGAAGGGCGAGAACCTGGCGATCGACGTCACCTTCGACGGCCAGGCCGAGGCGAGACTCTTCGGAACGGCGCTTTCGGAGGTCATGGTCTCGGCAATTCTGCCCACCAGCGTCGCTCGCGCTCTCCAGAAGGCGAGCCTGATGGTGGCGGTGGCGAGAGGCACGCCCTTTCAGTTCAGCCTGACATCAACTGCGCCTTTGGTGGCCGCGGTTACCAATTGTGTGACCAGAGTCAAAGCCGACGGCCTGGACAAGGCCGGCGATTTTACAAAGATTGCCGCCAAGCCGCAGGCCGCGCCGGACAAGCAGGCATCACCGCCGGCCGGCGGCAAAGCGGCAAGAACCAACAGCGGCACCGGCTTTGTCGTGAGCGCCAGCGGACACATCGTCACCAACAACCACGTGATCAATGGCTGCGTCGGCGATATCAAGGGCAACCTCCCCGGCGAGGCAACGATGGTGCTGCGCGTCGTGTCGAACGATGCCAACAACGATCTCGCCTTGTTGCAGGCGCCATCGACCACGACGTTCAGGGACTTTGCACGTATCCGCGACCGCTCGATCCGCTCCGGCGATTCCGTCGTCGCGATCGGCTTTCCTTATCATGGGATGCTGACCTCCGACTTTACCGTGACAACCGGTATCGTGAGCTCGCTCAGCGGCATGCGCAACGACAGTCGTTTCCTGCAAATCAGCGCGCCCGTGCAGCCCGGCAACAGCGGGGGTCCGCTGTTCGACACCACCGGGCAGATCGTGGGCGTGGTCACCGGAAAGGTCGACGCGCTCCGTATCGCCGTGGCCACCGGCAACATTCCCGAAAACATCAACTTCGCCATCAAGACCGGTGCGCTGCGCGACTTCCTCGACAATTCCGTGGTGCCCTACCAGACCGCCGAGCCCAAGGGTGAGATCAAGGGTGAGCTCAAGACCACCGACATCGCCGGCAACGCGCGGCCGTACACGATGCTGATCTCGTGCAACGGCACGGAGCAGGCCGACGCGAAGCGGTAGACTGCGACCGACGGCACACCGCCGCGCCAACCACCGCGGTCATTCCCCGCGACCCGGCTACGCCAAGGCTTCGCCGGGGTTGAGGTCCAGGGGCGCCGAAGCTCTAGCGTAGGCGGCAAGCGGGGAATCCAGTACGCCGCGGCCTCTCGATTCAGGCACTCCCGTCTCGGGGTACTGGATCGCCCGGTCAAGCCGGGCGATGACACCGTCAATGACAACTCACCCGTGGCAGCACGCCCCCTTCGCCTGCGGCTCGTACTGGTCGCGCAGGCGGACCCAGTCCATCGGATAGGGCAGGCCGTCCTCGTGACGACCGAGCGGGGTGAGGTCGAGATATTGATAGGCCGCGTTCATCATGTCGAGACCGCGCGCGAAGCATGAATAGGTATGGAAGATCTCGCCGGCCTCGTTGCGGTAGAACACGCTGATACCGGGCAGCTCCGGACCGTAGAACGGCGTGGTGCCGAAATTGTATTTCGGCACGCCCTTGTCGATCTGCTCGCGCGTGAACGAGACCTCGTAGTCGTGGTTGAAGTCGTTGCTCCCTGACGAGACCCAGTCGAAGGTCCAGCCCATCCGCTTCTTGAAGGCCTCGAGCTTGGCGCTAGGTGCGAGCGAGATCGCAACCGTGGAGGTGTCGCGCGCGGCGAGGTGCGGCACCATGCGATCGAGACCGTCGGCCCAGAACGAGCAGCTCTTGCACGCGGCCTCCCAGTCGGGTGCGAACATCACATGCTGCACCACGAGCTGCGGGCGGCCCCCGAAGAGATCGCCGAGCGTCACCTTGCCGTTCGATCCGTCGAACACATAGTTCTTGTCGACCTTCACCCAGGGCAGCGCGCGGCGCTGCTCGGCGAGGCGTTCGCGGGCCTGGCTGAGCTCCTTCTCATGCGCCAGGTGGGCCTTGCGGGCGGCGATCCATTGCTCGCGCGAGACGATCTGATGTTGCTGCACGGTATCCTCCATGGTGTCAGGCGACGAAGGCGTCGAGCTTGTCGAGGGACGCGCTCCAGCCGCGCTGGTGATTGTCGCGTGCGGTCTCGTCGAAGAACTGGGCGTGATGGAAGATCATCAGCGTGCCGGCGCTATCCGGCTTCAGCGTGATCGTCACCAGCGATTCGCGCTCCGGCGTCGAATGCCAGGCCCAGGTGAATACCAGCCGCTCGTTCGGCACGACCTCGCGATAGATGCCGCCGGCCTCGAAATATTCGCCGTCGTCACCGGTGAAGCTGATGCGGTAGCGGCCGCCGGTACGGACATCGAGCTCGGCGTCCAGCGTCGCCGGCTTCATGTTCGGCGGCCCGAACCACTGGACTAGCTGCGCGGCTTGCGTCCAGGCGGCGTAGACTTTTTCCGGCCTTGCGCGGAGCCGGCGCGTGAGCGTGAGGCTGGGACGCTCGCTTGGATATTCGGCTGTGCGGGGATCGGCGTTGACGGCTGCGTTGGCCATGTCTTGTCCTCCACGAAGGCGGCGAGGCGATCGAACTTCTCGGACCAGAATTGCGCGTAGCGATTGAGCCAGTTCATCGCCTGCTCCATCGGCTGTGCGGTGAGCCGGCAGGACACCGTGCGTCCGGTCTTCTCCCGCACGATCAGGCCCGCATCCGTGAGCACGTCGAGATGCTTCATGATCGCCGGCAGCGAGACCGGAAACGGCGCGGCCAGCTCGCTCACCGACAGGCCGTCCCGCTCGCCGAGCCGCGCGAGAAGGGCACGCCGCGTCGGATCGGACAGCGCCGCAAAGGTCCGGTCGAGCGTCTCGTCTCTATACTTAACCATTTGGTTTAGTATAGACGTGAACGAGAAGGCGTCAAGCAGGAACCCGCGCGTCCGGATCTGCACGACTGCGTGATCAGGCAGTGCTTAGTGTGAGGCGCGACTAGTATGGCGGAACGCGCCGAGCGCGTAGTGACGGCTGAAGCGGCGGCCGTGCGACCATGTAGGCAGGATTTTGTGCGCAATAGCCCTTGCGGCCCGACGCGCTCAGCAGACACTGCTCGCGGGTCTGATAGGAACAGTCGCCGGGATAGCCGTATTCCGAGTTCTGAATGCACCACGCGTAATCATAGTCCGCGCGCGCCGGGCTCCCGCCAGCGAGCCACACAAGGACTATGGTGCCCAGCACAAATTGCGCCTTGCACATGATCGATCTCCCATGTTCGCCGCGCGACATGCGACCTCACAGAGGGAAAGGCTTGCGGAGCCGGTTTATTCCGGAGCGGTCGCGCAAAAATACGCGGCTGCGCAATGCGCGGCTAGTACGGTGCAATGGGACGCGCGCGACGGTGCGGCCGAGGTTGCGGCTGCGGCGCCTGACCATAGGCCACCATTGGATTGGGCCCGCAGTACAGCAAGCGGCCGGAGACGCTGGCCTGGCATTGTTCATAGGTGCTGTAGGCACATTCGCCGGGATAGTCATACTCGCCGCCCTGGGCGCACCAGGGATAGTCGCGGGCCGCCGCGGGCGTGATGGTGACGAAGCCGGCAAGGACCGTCGCGCCCAGCGTCAGCAGCGCCAATTGCGTCTTGCGCATGTTCCAGACTCCTCTCTTCACAGCGCGAGATACGCGCCATGTATCATCAGGTTTCGCCGCGCCATTTTATTCCGGATCAACGGAACGAAGTACGCAAGAAAAAAACCCTGCCAGGCGGCAGGGCTCCAATCTCAGGGATCACAAGATCGCTACTCGACCTTCAGGCCGGCGAACTCGACGACCTTCTTCCACTTCTCGGTCTCGGCCTTGATCTCCTCGCCGAACGCCTCCGGCGTCTGCACCCGCGGCTCGCCGCCGAGTTCGACCAGGCGCTTGGTCATGTCAGGCTCCTTCATGAGCGTATTGATCTCATTGTTGAGCTTGGCGATGATCTCCTTGGGCGTGTTCTTCGGCGCGCCCATGCCGAACAGCGCGCTGGCCTCGTAGTCCTTCACGGTCTCGGCGATCGCCTGCACGTCGGGCAGCTGCGGCGAGCGCTCCGTGGTGGTGACGCCGATCGCGCGAAGCGAGCCGGAGCGGATGTGCTGGATGATCGAGGGCATGTTGTCGAAGATCACCTGCACCTGGCCGCCGAGCATGTCGGTGATCGCCGGCGCCGCGCCGCGATAGGGCACGTGCTGCATCTTGCAGCCGGTCATCGCCATGAACATCTCGCCGGATAGATGCACCGAGGTGCCGTTGCCGGACGAAGCCATGTTCACCTTGCCCGGATTGGCCTTCACGTATTCGATGAATTCGGCGACGTTCTTGGCCGGAACGTCCTTGTTGACGGTCATCACGTTCGGCACCCGCTGGAACGAGGCGACCGGCGCGATGTCGCGCACGAAGTTGAATTTGAGGTTGGCGTAGAGCGAAGCGTTGATGAAGTTGGCCGGATTGACCAGCTGCAGCGTGTAGCCGTCGGGCTCGGCATTGACGACCGATTCGGTGCCGATATTGTTGCCGGCGCCCGGCTTGTTCTCGATCACGAATTGCTGGCCGAGCCGCTCCGACAGCCGCTGACCGATCAGCCGCGCCAGGATGTCGGTGGCGCCGCCCGGCGGATAGCCGACCACCCATTTCACGGGCCGGGCCGGATAGTCGGCGGCAAGGGCCTTCGACAGCGGGGTGGCTGCAAGCGGACTGGCTGCCAGCAGGCCCAGCGCGGTACGGCGAGTGATCATCTCAAGGGTTCTCCCAACGTGTTGTTCTTGAAAGCCAGATGGCTTCAAAGTGGCGTCGACGCGGTTGTAACAAAGCTTGCCGCAGGCGCAAAGTGCGCCCGGCGCATCACGACGAAAGGATAAGGCATGCCGGTCAAGGTCGAAGCCCTCGATCATCTCGTCATCAACGTCGCCGACGTCGCAGTGACCTCCGAGTGGTACCGCAAGATTCTCGGCATGGAAGTCATGGTGTTCGACCCCGGCGGCGGCAAAGCGCCGCGGACTTCGTTGCAATTCGGTAACCAGAAGATCAACGTCCGGCCGCGCGATGCCGACAAGGTGGAGTGGTTCACCGCGGACCATCAGACCGCCGGCAGCGAGGATCTGTGCTTCCTCACCTCTGCCGCGCCCGACGAGGTGGTGGCGCATTTGAAGGCACATGGCGTCGCGATCGAGGAAGGCCCGGTTCCCAAGCAGGGCGCCCGCGGCACGCTGCGCTCGGTCTATTGCCGGGATCCCGATGGCAGCCTGATCGAGATTTCGTCGTACGAGGATTGAGGCTCTCCGGCGCCAACCGATGGCGGGAGGACGCGATCATCCCAAAGCAGCCGCCATCAAGATGCTGGCCTGCACGGGAGAATTCATGCCACTTCAACAAACCGAAGATGGTGGGCACGGCGCGCGAAGGGCGCGCCTTTGCCCACCCTACGGCATCTCGCTCAAAACGATCCCAGCGCCACCGGGCGGAACGCCTGCAGCAGTTGCTGATCCAGCTTGCCGCCCATGCCTTCCATCATCGTGAAGGCGCGCGAGTGGGTGAAGGGCATGCGGTAGGCGCGCTTCTCCACCAGTGCGGCGTAGATGTCGACGATCGTCGTGACCCGCACGATGTCGCTGATCTGGTTCGACGACAGGCCGTTCGGATAGCCAGAGCCGTCGAGGAATTCGTGGTGATGCAGCACGACGTCGAGCATCTCCGGCGGGAAGCCGCCCTGCTCCGCGAGCGCGTCATAGCCGCGGCGCGGATGCTGGCGCACCTCGGCCATCTCCTCGTCGGTGAGCTTGCCCGGCTTGTCGAGCAGCGCGGAAGGAACGAAGGCCTTGCCGACATCGTGCAACAGCGCGGCGCGGGTCAGGCGACGCTGGTCGTCCTCGCGCATGCCGAGATGCTGCGCGAAGGCAACGGCGAAGCCGGTGACGAACAGGCAGTGGCGGTAGCTGCCGACATGATGGCAGCCGACGGTGGTGAGCCATTCGCGCAGCGAGGAGTGCTTGATCGCCTTCAGGATCTTGCTCTCGGCGGCGATGACGTCGTCGAAGGTCAGGGGCACGCCGAGCGGCAGCTTCTCGAACATCTTCGCCAGCACCGCATGCGCCGCCTCGACGCCGCGGTTGAGCGTCTTGCCGCGATCGGTTGCGTCATAGGTGGCGGTGTCGGGGAACGCGGCGCGGATGCGTTGCAGGATGTCCTCGGGCCGGAGCGGCCGTGAGATCGTGTCGGTGGCGCCCAGCGCCCAGGCCTGCATGGTGCCGTGATGCAGGGCATCGGCGAGCACGAACAGCCGCGGCATCGTGCGATAGGCGTCGCCGCGCAGCTTGTTGCGGACCCGCTGCACGCTCTCGGGCGAACGCAGATTGATGTCGACCACGAGACCGGACAGATCGCGCGACGGCTGCTCGGGAATGTCCTGCGTCGTCACCGTCGAAACGTCGCCCACGGCCTTCAGGATGCTGGCAAGCTCGGTGCTCTCGTCGCTCCGGTCGGAAGCGAGCAAGAGCCGGCGTTTGGCGGCGGATTTGGCTGGCGCGTTCATGGCTTCCCCAGAGCACGGGAGTTTATTTGGCGTCAGCCTAAGCCGGATCAGGTTCTCCGGCCCTTAAGAGGCGTGCTCAATGGAACCCTGCGGAATTGCGCGCAATTTTAGGGATTTTGGGTTCCGGCACGATTCCAATCGCAAACAGCGAAAACAACCCCATGCACAGTAGACGGGGCCTTGATGGGAAAGGAGAATTTGGGGCGCTCTCGCCCACTCTCCGCTGTCGTCGCCCGGCTTGCCGTCTTCGCTAAAAGCTACGCCGGCCCAACACCGAGAGCCCGGCAAAGCCATTGGCGGAGCCGGGACCGGGCGACCCAGTACGCCGAGGCGGCGCGGCCGGAGCCGAGAGGCCGCGGCGTACTGGATGCCCCGCTTTCGCGGGGCATGACAGCGAGATTGTGGAGACGCCTACCAAAACAAATCCGCCGGAAGTTGCCTTCCGGCGGATCAGCTTACTTGGCAATTACGCCTCGCCTTACGCCTTCATGCCCGCCTTCACGGCCTCGGCCGTGATCGGCAGGGCCCGAATGCGGGCGCCTGAGGCGTTGAAGATGGCGTTGCCGATTGCCGGGGCGATGACCGTCACCGCGGGCTCGCCGACGCCGGTGGCTTTTTCGCCATTGGCGATCACGGCGATCGCGACCTCGGGCATCTGGCTCATGCGCAAGGGCGTGTAGCTGTCGAAGTTGGTCTGTTCGATGCCACCGTCCTTGAGCGTCGCCTTCTCATACATCGCCAGCGACAGTCCCCACAGCGCCGCACCCTCGACCTGGGCACGGATGTTGTCGGGATGCACCTGCGTGCCGACGTCGGTTGCGACCGTGAGCTTCTTCACGGTCACCTCGCCCGACGGCGCCACCGCGACATGGGCGACGCACGCCGTCCAGCTCGCGGTCGCGCGTTCCTGCGAGGAGACGCAGGCCACGCCCATGCCCTCGCCTTTCGGCAATTGCTTGGTGCCGTAGCCGGACAGCCCCATCGCGGCGAGCAGCGTGTTGCGCAGCCGCTGCGCGCCGCCGTCGTTCTTGCCCTTGCCGTCGAGCAGCGCGATGCGGAATTGCGCCGGATCCTTGCCGGTCGCAGCCGCGATCTCGTCGATCATGCTTTCGACCGCCCAGAAGGTCCAGCCGGGCGCCACCGAGCGAAGCTGCCCGGACGGCGTCGCATTGTGAGCGAGCTCGTTCTTGATCGCGCGCACATAATGGTTGGGCACGGTGTAGAAGAAGTCGGCCCCGTTCACCGTGAAGGAATCGAGCGGGCCCTTCTTGTCGACCGAGGGCGTCAGGAAGTCGGGGATGCCCCAGCGCGCGGTCGGCCAGGCCGAGACGACGTCGTGGCTGAGCGCGACGAGCTTGCCGTCGCCATCCACGCCGGCCTTGACCTTCTGGTAGGTGAGCGGACGCGAGAAATCCATCGTCATGTCGTTCTCGCGCGTGTAGATCACCTTCACCGGCTTGCCGATGGCCTTCGCCGCCTGCACCGCCGGCACCATCATGTCGGCATCGAGCCTGCGGCCAAAACCGCCGCCGAGCCACATCTGGTGCATCACCACGAACTTCGGATCGATCCCGGCGGCGCCTGCCGCAATCGCGCCGGAGCGCGTCGCGAACTGGTTGCCGGAATAGATGTGCAGTATGTCGCCCTTGAACTCCGCGGTAGCGTTCATCGGCTCCATCGGCGCGTGGATGTTGATACTGGTGGTGTACTCCGCCTCCAGCACTTTTGCGGCCGAACCGAACGCCGCGTTGGGATCGCCGTCCTTGACGAAGAACTGGCCGGAATCCTCGAGCTTCTGAAGCCGCTTGGCTTCGTCGAGCAGCGACTCGCTCGAGACCTTCGCGTTCGGACCGCCGTCATAGGCGATCTTCAGCGCCGCGGCCGCCTTCTTGGCATTGGCATAGGTGCTGGCGACCGCGACGACCCAGCCGGTTGTCGTGCCGGTCTTGTCGTCGAGGGTGACGGCCTTGATGAAGCCCGGCACCTTCTTCGCAGCCGAGTCGTCGACCGACTTCACCGTGGCGCCGAAGCGCACCGGCGGCGTCACCACCGCGCCATAGACCATGCCCGGCAGCATCACGTCGATGCCGTACTTGGCCGTGCCATTGGTCTTGGAGGGGATGTCGAGCTGCGGCACCGACACGCCGATCATGGTGTATTGGTCCGGCGTCTTCAGCTTGATCGCCTTCAGCTCGTCCGGCGTGAAGGTCTTGGTCGCCTTGCCGCTCTTCACGACGTCGGCGAACGACATCTGCTTCTTCGACTTCGGATGCGAGATCACGGAATCGCGCACCACGAGCTCCGACGCCGGCACGCCCATCGCGGCCGCCGCGCCTTCCGTCAATGCCGTCCGTCCGGCTGCGCCGGCCCGGCTCATCGCGTCGAAGTTCATCATGGTCGACCAGCTACCGCCGGTGATCTGCGCACCCAGCACGGGGTCGTTGAACTTCGGATCGTTGGAGGCGAGCGCGACGCGCATGTCGCTCCACTTCGCGCCCAATTCCTCGCAGACGATCTGGGCCATGGTGGAGGCGATGTGCTGGCCCATGTCGGCCTTGCCGCAGGTCACGGTGACCAGGCCATCGGGTGCGATCGCGTACCAGACGCTCGGCTCGAAGTTTGAAGGCGCAGCAAGCGCCTCACCGATGCCGGGCACGCCGGCATAGCCGAGCACGAGGCCGGTCGCTGCCGTGCCGACCAGGAAGGAGCGGCGGCTGAGATCGGCCGTCTCGGCTGTGATGGTGTTCACGTGCTTATTCATGTGGGCCTCCGTTCGTTGCCGGAGACGGATGCGGTGCGCATCTCGGTAGCGGCGCGCATGATCGCCTTCTGGATCCGCGAATAGGTCATGCAACGGCAGAGATTGCCGTCCATATGCGCCACGACCTCCTCCTTGGTCGGATTGGCATTCTTGCCCAGCAGCGAGGCCGCCTGCATGATCTGCCCGGACTGGCAGTAGCCGCATTGCGGCACCTGCTCGGCGATCCACGCCTTCTGCAGCGGATGATCGCCCTTGGCGGAGAGGCCTTCGATGGTGGTGATCTTCTTGCCGGCGACATCGCCGACCATGGTCTGGCACGAGCGCACGGCTTCGCCGTTGACGTGCACGGTACAGGCACCGCACAGCCCGGCACCGCAGCCGAACTTGGTGCCGGTCATCTGCAATTGCTCGCGGATCGCCCAGAGGAGCGGCGTGTCGTTCGCCGCATCCACGGACAGACTCCGCCCGTTGATGGTGAGAGTTGGCATAGGCGTCTTCCCCTGCCGGTGCATGAAGCCGCTTACGGCGGCAACTTGAACAGTGGACGCCCACCGGACTGGCGCCCACCTTGATCGCGAGAATGATCGGGTTCGCAGCCAGAGGCAAATGCAATTTGGAATCGATCGAAACTATCGCGGCACTCGCTCGTTGTGCGCTGCGACAGCGGCGTTGATGCAGCGACTGGACGCAACAGACAGCGCGTCGCACACGCGTGCCATCGCGTTCAGACAGTTTCTTCCAGGTAACCCGTCGGGCTAGGATCGACGCGAAAACAACAAACAGTATAAAGAGGGGGAGACATGCCAAGGATCGATCGGGACGGCGTCGGGATCTACTACGAAGTTCATGGCGAGGGTCCGCCGCTGTTGCTCACCCACGGCTATTCCTCGACCTCGGCGATGTGGCATGGCCAGGTCGACGCGCTCGCGAAGGACCACAAGCTCATCCTGTGGGACATGCGCGGCCACGGCCAGTCCGACTATCCCGACGATCCCCATGCCTATGGCGAAGCGCTCACCGTCGGAGACATGGCCGCGATCCTCGATGCGGTCGGCGCCGAGCGCGCCATCATCGGCGGGCTCTCGCTTGGGGGCTACATGTCGCTCGCGTTCTATCGCGCTTACCCGCAACGCGCCCGTGCCCTGCTGATCATCGACACCGGCCCCGGCTTCAAGAAGGACGACGCGCGCGAGGCCTGGAATGCGCGGGCGCTTGCGACCGCCGACAAGCTCGACCATGAAGGTCTCGACATGCTGAAGTCGGCGACACGCGAGCGCGCCACCGCGAGCCATCGCAACGCCAGGGGATTGGCGCTCGCCGCACGCGGCATGCTGACCCAGCGCGACGCCCGCGTGATCGAGCTGCTCCCCGACATCAAGGTGCCCTGCCTGATCGTGGTGGGTGCCGACGACGCGCCGTTCCTCGCCGCGTCCGACTACATGGCCGCAAAGATCCCCGGCGCACAAAAGGTCGTGATTCCCGCCGCCGGTCACGCCGTCAACATCGATCAGCCCAAGGCTTTTATTGACGCGGTGATGCCTTTCCTGAAGAACTTGCCGGGATAGGACGGTCGGACAGGGACACTGGCAATGAAGCAAGCGATACTGGCTGCGAGCGCGGTGCTGCTATCGATGTCTGCGCAGGCCGAGCCGTTCGGCGGCACGCCGCCGCGCCGGCCCTTCGTTGCGACCTTGTCGAACAACACGCCGCTCGCCTTCGGCATGGATGCCGGGCAGACCGCGCGGGCACTGGGGCAGCCGCTGCAATATGTGCGCGGGCGGCCCGGCAACGAGATCTATCTCGCGCTTCGCAACCTCGGCGGCAGCGGACTGATCCCCTACCGCCACCGCCTGTTCCTGCAGTTCCGTCACGGACGGCTGGCGGGATGGAAGGAAGACTACGGCGAGAACTGGATGTGGGAGTGAGTGCGGCCGCACAACCGCTTCCCCTCATCCTGAGGAGCTTGCAAAGCAAGCGTCTCGAAGGATGAAGGCCCCGCTGATGCGTCACGGGCCTCTATCCTTCGAGACGCGCTCGGTTGGAGCGCTCCTCAGGATGAGGGCAGAGAGCTGAAATTTCGGATCGACAACCAAGAAGGACAACCCGCGTGGGACAAGACATCAAGCTGACGGCTTCCGACAATTTCCAGCTCGGCGCCTATCGCGCTGATCCCTCAGGCGCCCCGAAGGGCGCGGTGGTGGTGATCCAGGAGATCTTCGGGGTCAATCACCACATCCGTTCGGTCTGCGACCGCCTCGCCAAGGAAGGCTATGTCGCGATCGCGCCGTCGATCTTCGACCGGACCTCGCCGAACTTCCAGTCGGGCTATACGCCCGATGAGATCGCCGAGGCGCGCAAGTTCGTCGCCAGTCCCGACTGGGACGCGATGCTGCGCGACACCCAGGCCGCGATCGACGCGGTGAAGAGCGTCGGGCCGGTCGGCATCATCGGCTTTTGCCTGGGCGGCAGCGTCGCCTTTGTCGCGGCGACGCGGCTGTCGGGCCTGAAGGCCGCGATTGGCTATTACGGCGGCGCCGTGGTGCGCTTCGCCGACGAGAAACCGAAGGCGCCGACGCAACTGCATTTCGGCGAGAAGGATGCCGGCATTCCCCTGACCGACGTCGAGACCGTCAAGGTGAAGCGGCCGGATGTGGAGGTCTTCATCTATCCAGGCGCCCAGCACGGCTTCCATTGCGACGAGCGGCCGAGCTACGACAAGGCGAGCTCGGATGTCGCCTGGCCGCGCAGCCTGGCGTTTTTCGCGAAGCATCTGACGAAGTAGCGCGCGCCAATCAAAGCAGGAATCGGGTGGCTGCATCACGGCACCCGGCGATAGAGCTGGCCGATCAAGCCAACGCACGCCGGGAGATCGCCATGCAGCAAGCCATCACGCACCTCGTCATCCGCAATCCGTTCGGAACCATGGACGTCCCGGGCCCGGACGATTCTGAAGTCATGGACTACGCCGCGACCGCCACGCTGGCGGGCGATGCGGCCGACATCAACGCGGCGGCATGGACATCCATTGCCGCCCTCTCCGATCCGCTCGAAGGCATCTGGGCTAGCCGCTGGAATGGCGGCGCCGATCCGACCATCGCGGGCGATACGCCGGACAGATGGAAAGACGGGTGCGCGGAAATCCGCGCCACGGGGAGCCGGATCTATCTGCGTTTCGACTGGGACCATGGCCGTCGCCACGGCCTGATCGATGCTGCGCGCGAGGGCGCGCGTCTGGTCGGAAAGTACATCAACCTGACCACGCCTGCGATCACGCGGCCATGGGTCGGGCTCGTGGTCGATGGCGCGCGCATCGACGGATGCTTTCCGAACGGACGGCTGGATTTCAGGCGGTGAGCTAGAACCAGCGCTCGCCGACGAACACGGTGTCGCCGGGGCTCAAGGGGGTGCCGAGCGGGACGATGGCGCGCATCGCGCCGCCGGCTTCGGTGTGCGTGACGGTGACCACGTCGCGCTTGGCGCGGGGCGAGAAGCCGCCGGCGATCGCGACCGCGCTTTCGACGGTCATGTTCGGCACATAGGGATATTGGCCGGGCGCGGTGACTTCGCCGAGGATGAAGAACGGGCGGTAGGCTTCGATCTCGACCGCGACCGAGGGCTCGCGGATGTAACCGTTGCGCAGGCGCGCGGCGATTTCACCGGCGAGACCCGCCGGGGTGCGGCCGCGGGCCGGCACCCCGCCGATCAGCGGCATGGTGATCGAACCGCCGGCATCGATGGCGTAGCTGTTGGTGAGGCCTTCCTGGCCGTAGACCACGACGCGCAGCCTGTCGCCGGCATCGAGATGATAGGAGGAGTCGTAGCGCACCGGCGCCGCCATCGGCGCGGCGTAGCCGACCGGCATGGGCGCAGGCGACGCGGCAAAGGAATTGCGCAACGCGCCGATGGCGCCGCCACCGTCGGCGACGACGACCGGCTGCGGTGCGCCATAGGGCTGGCCATAGGCCATGGAGTCGAGATCGGCACGTGGCTGCATGACCGCGACGGGACCGGCGGTCTGCATGCAGCCGCCGAGGGCAAGCGCGGCGGACGCTGCCAAGGAGGCTGTCAGGATCGACCATCGAAACGCGCGTGCAACCGGCACCGGACCTATCCCTCGAAACGAGACGGCTCCAGTGATGCACCGGTTATGGTTAACAAAGCGTTGAGGGGGGTAGGACGGTCGCACCCTCCCCTGGAGGGGGAGGGTCGATCGCGCGAAGCGCGAGCGGGGTGGGGAGATCTCTCCGCTCGGGCAGTGTGGACGTGGAGAGACCTTCACCCCACCCCGTCTCACATTTTCGCTGCGCTCAATGTGAGCCGACCCTCCCCCTCCAGGGGAGGGTAAGCACTAGCTTACGCGCTCACACCCACGCCGATCGGGCAGGACACGCCGGTGCCACCGAGGCCGCAATAGCCGGCGGGGTTCTTCGCCAGATATTGCTGATGGTAGTCCTCGGCGAAATAGAACGCGCCGGCAGGCGCGATCTCGGTGGTGATGGCACCGAGACCTTTTGCAGCAAGCGCCTTCTGATAGAGCGCCTTCGATTCATCGGCCGCTTTCTTCTGCGCATCTGAATAAGTGTAGATCGCGCTTCGGTACTGCGTGCCGACGTCGTTGCCCTGGCGCATGCCCTGCGTCGGGTTGTGGCTCTCCCAGAACGTCTTCAGGAGCTTCTCGTAAGAGATCTTCTTCGGATCGAACACGACCAGCACCACTTCGGTGTGGCCGGTGCGCCCCGAACAGGTCTCTTCATAGGTCGGGTTCGGCGTGTGGCCGCCGGCATAGCCGACAGCGGTCGCGTAAACACCGTCGCCGAGCTCCCAGAATTTGCGCTCGGCGCCCCAGAAGCATCCGAGCCCGAACACGGCCTGCTCGAGGCCCGCGGGATAAGGCGGCTGCAACTTCGCGCCGTTGACGAAATGGGTGGTCGCGGTGGGAATGGCTTGCGCACGGCCCGGCAGCGCTTCCGTGGCGCTCGGCAGTGCGGTGGTCTTGCGCATGAACAGCATGATTGGCTCTCCGAGACGAGCTGTCCGTCGCTTGAGCCAATGCAACAAGCCAAGGGCTCAGGCGGCGTGCTCGCGATCAAGGTGGGAATATAGGTATCTACGCAGGAGGGGGCAGCCCTGTTACGGCTGCCGTCAACGCGAGGTTCAGTCTCGGCGGGAATTGAAAGATCAATCCCGGGAATATCCGATCAAGGGTTTCCGCGGGCGGAACAGGATCATCAGCAGGATGCCCACAATGCCGAGCACGGCGAAAACCGGCTGATCCAGCACCAGGCGGATCACCGAGGTCCAGAGCCAGGGCGCCTTGGCCTCGACCCAGGTCCGGAACGCGGTCTGGCTGGCCTGGTTGATGTCGTTCCAGAACTGGCCGAACCGGGTGAACCGCAGGGTCTGGTCGGCCACCCAGCGGGCGCCGTCATAGACCATGAAGATGAACCCGCCGGCCAGCAGCAACAGCCCAATCAGTCGGAAAAAGCCGCGGATCATGCCTCACCTATATGGTCGTCCGACCGGACGACCTCTGCAATGCCGCCAGCCAATAGCCGGGCGACGGGAGAAATTCAACCTCATCAGGGCGTTACGGCGCGCGCTGGAGCTCCCAGGGCCTGTTTTCCAGCCCCGGAAAGCGTTGACGGTGCCGCAGACCCCCTCTATAAGGGCGCCAACTGGCGGTGGGCGCAATCCTGCCGCCGCTGTTCTTTGAGCAGTTGCAGGCTCCCTGAGCTTAAAGGCTTGGAGCCTCAGAGACGACCGCAAGGCCGTCGCTCATGTTCCGGGAACAGCCCAGCAACCGAACACCCTAAATCCGAGCGTCGATTAAGCGGTCAAGCAGCCGGCGCTACCCGACCAAGACGCGACCGGTACCGCAAAGGATATTGAGACCATGGCCAATACCACTTCCGCCAAGAAAGCGACGCGCAAGATCGCCCGCCGCACCGCCGTCAACAAGTCGCGCCGCACCCAGATGCGCGGTGCCGTGCGTACCGTCGAAGAAGCCATCGCGACCGGCGATCGCGCCGCCGCGCTGAAGGCGATGGCGAACGCCGAGCCCGCGCTGATGCAGGCCGCGCAGCGCAACATCGTTCACAAGAACAACGCGAGCCGCAAAGTCTCCCGGCTCACCGCGCAGATCGCCAAGCTCGCGAAGTAAGTTCGTCGAGTCATCCGATCGACTGATCGGAGCGGCATCGCGCTCGTCAATCAGCCCGGCTTCCGCCGGGCTCTTTGTTGCCTGTCACAATTCGCGCTCGCGGTCGTTGGGCGACGACGCTTCCGTTGGAAGAGTAGCGACGCCTTCGCTATGCTGCGCCCGTAATTTTACCAGCCGATGTTTTTGCAACAGCGGAAACTTTCACTGCGCTGCGAAAAACCCCTGCGGGGCGGGCTTAAGTTGAATCCGCGCGTGCGAGCGTTCTGCACACCGTAGTTTTCCCGGAACAGGTTGCGCGTGGAGTTACCCTGCGAAACGAGACTCAAAAAGCGGTGTCTCAATAATCACTTATCGACATAGCGCCGACAAGCATTTGGAAAAATTGCCCGCAAGGCGTGCGCGTGACGCTTTTGTAAAAAATTTTTGGCGGTGACGGAGATTTGTCACATGACGCGCGGCGCCTTCGAATCTGTGCACGGATTCAAACTCTTGCTCGCAAGCCTGTGCACAACTCCCGCGCGGCGTTAACGCTGGTCAAGTTTTTAGTCGCCTCAAGTGTGAATCAATTTCGTTGCGAGTCTTTCCGCATAGTGTATTCCTTAAGTCGTCCGCAGCGCCCACGATCTAAAGACCAGCGCGGTTTTAGAAACGGGGCGAGCGTGCAAATCGGCGGCGGTGTGCACGTTGGCGACGCTTCAACAAGCGATTGTCGGTTTAAAACCCATAGCAATATGGGAACGGTAGCTCTTTGTCTGAATGTCTCCAAGCGGGATCTTCGATCCCGCTCGCGCCAGACGCAAACGAGAGATGTCATGAAACTACCGCGACACACGTGATGGCGTAGCCGAGCGGACGAACAGTGCAGACGGGCAGGACATCGGCGACTTCAGTCGCAGTTGTCTTCAGGACACGCAGGACCTTGCCGTGAGCAATCACGGCAGGACGGGGAGGGTATCATGTCTTACGGACTCAACGCGGTATTGAAACAAGTCGCCTATTCCAACGATGCCGGTTTAGATCAGCCCAATCTCCAGCCTCCCGCGTGTGACGGAGCGCCGAGTACGCGCTGACCTCGCGACCCCTCCATCTCTGACATCGCCAGTCCGACCCGCGGCGTTCGCGCCGAACGGCGGAGCTGTGTCCGACGATGGAATCGCTTGAGGTCGTGCCCTTTGAGGGATCCTGGCAGGACCCCTTCATGGCATTCACAACGCAACTTTATCTCTCAATAGAAGTTTTTTGACGATGAACACATCGGAACAGGATCGCTGGTCACGCGTGAAGAGCCGACTGCGCTCGAACGTAGGCGAAGACGTCTATACGAGCTGGTTCGCCCGCATGGATCTGGAAGGCGTGCAGGAGGAGAGCGTGCGGCTCTCGGTGCCGACCCGCTTCCTGAAGAGCTGGATTCAGGCGCATTATGCCGAGCGCGTGCTGTCGTGCTGGCAGGCCGAGGCGCCGGAAGTTCATCGCATCGATCTCACCGTTCGCTCCGCGGTGCGCCCGGTCGTGCAGCAGAAGGAAGCGCCTGCGCCGGTCGAAACACGCCGCGTACCCGCACCGGAACTGCGCTCGACCGCGACTGCGCCGGTCTCCGCAAACCACGACGCGCTCGGTGGCTCGCCGCTCGATCCGCGCCTGACCTTTGCAAGCTTCGTCGTCGGCCGCTCCAACACGCTGGCGCATGCGGCGGCTCGTCAGGTCGCCGAAGGGCGTCGCGGCGATCCCGTCATGTTCAACCCGCTCTACATCCATGCGGGCGTTGGCCTCGGCAAGACGCATCTGCTCCAGGCCGTGACCTGGGCCGGCAATTCCGGCAACGAGCGCAAGGTGCTGTATCTCACGGCCGAAAAATTCATGTACGGCTTCGTCGCTGCGCTGAAGACGCAGACGGCGCTCGCCTTCAAGGAAGCGCTGCGCGGCATCGACGTGCTCGTGATCGACGACCTCCAGTTCCTGCAGGGCAAGTCGACCCAGGCCGAGTTCTGTCACACGCTGAACGCGCTGATCGATGCCGGCCGCCAGGTCGTGATCGCGGCCGACCGTCCGCCGTCGGACCTCGAAAGCCTCGATGATCGCGTGCGCTCGCGCCTCGCCGGCGGTCTCGTGGTCGAGATGGGCTCGCTCGGCGAAGAGCTGCGGCATGGCATCCTGAAGTCGCGCGTCGCGGCGGCCCGCGCCCATCACGCCACCTTCGACGTGCCGGAGGAGGTGCTGCTCTATCTGGCGCGCACCATCACCCATAACGGCCGCGACCTCGAAGGCGCGATCAACCGGCTTCTCGCGCACTCGAAGCTGAACAACCAGCCGGTGACGCTGGAGATGGCCGAGCGCGAGGTGCGCGATCTGGTCCGGCCGCAGGAGCCGAAGCGGATCAAGATCGAGGACATCCAGCGCGTGGTGGCGCGGCAGTATAATGTCAGCCGCTCCGACCTCCTGTCCTCGCGCCGCACCGCCAACGTGGTCCGTCCGCGCCAGGTGGCGATGTATCTCGCCAAGACGCTGACCCTGCGCTCGCTGCCCGAGATCGGCCGCCGCTTCGGCGGGCGCGACCACACCACGGTGCTGCACGCCGTGCGCAAGATCGAGGCGCTGGTCAACAAGGACACGGCGCTGTCCGAGGAAGTCGAGTCGCTGAAGCGCCAGCTTCAGGAATAAACGCCTAAGGCTCCTGCCATTCTCCCGCCGCCCCGGCCCATGCCTGGGCGGCGGCGTTCGTTTGCCGGGACGGCCGCCCTCCTTTTGCGCTGTAAATCGTGGGGAACCACCCCCCAATCCCTTGAAACGGATGGCTTTCCGCGCCACCTTGCGCGACCCTGACGGCTTTGGTCATATCGGCTGGATGATCCGGCTTTTCGGGGTCTTCGATGCCGTGGCGCGCGTCCCGCCGCCCGGCTTTTCCAACGTTGTGTTTCCTTGGGGATCGGGCGAGTAGTGCAATGAAGGTTACGGTCGAACGCGCGCAACTCCTGAAATCGCTGGGTCATGTCCACCGCGTGGTCGAGCGCCGCAACACCATTCCGATCCTCGGCAACGTGCTGGTGCGCGCCGAGAACGGGAAATTGTCGCTGAAGGCGACCGACCTCGACCTCGAGGTGACGGAGACGCTCCCGGCCGAAACCGCGACCGCGGGCTCCACCACCGTGCCGGCGCACATGTTCTACGACATCGTGCGCAAGCTGCCTGATGGCTCGCAGATCGTGCTGGAGGCCGACGGCGACCGCGCCGTGCTGGCGATCCGCGCCGGCCGCTCGCGCTTCACGCTGCAGACCCTGCCGGAGAATGATTTCCCGGATCTCGCCGCCGGCGACATGTCGCATTCGTTCTCGCTCGCCGCCAAGGACGTCAAGCGGCTGATCGACCGCACCCAGTTCGCGATCTCGACCGAAGAGACGCGCTATTACCTCAACGGCATCTATCTGCACGCCGCGGGCACGGCCACGGCCGCCACCCTGCGCGGCGTAGCCACCGACGGCCACCGGCTCGCCCAGCTCGACCTGGTCCAGCCCAAGGGCGCCGACGGCATGCCCGGCGTGATCGTGCCGCGGAAAACCGTCGGCGAGGTGCAGCGCCTGATCGAGGACAACGAGGCCGAAGTCACGATCGAGCTGTCGCAGGCAAAGATCCGCTTCACCATCGGCAATGTGGTGCTGACCTCGAAGCTGATCGACGGCACCTTCCCCGACTATGGCCGCGTGATCCCGCAGGGCAACGACAAGGAACTCGTCGTCGACAAGAAGGATTTCGAGAACGCGGTCGACCGCGTCTCCACCATCTCCAGTGAGCGCGGCCGCGCCGTGAAGCTCTCGCTGTCGCCGGGCAAGCTGGTGCTATCGGTCACCAACCCGGATTCCGGCAGCGCGACCGAAGAGCTCGAAGTCGAATACGCCTCCGACGCCCTCGATATCGGCTTCAACTCGCGCTACCTCCTCGACATCGCCGCCCAGATCGAAGGCGACGTCGCCACGCTGAAGCTCGCCGACCCCGGCTCGCCGACGCTGGTGCAGGACAAGGACGACAAGAGCGCGCTCTACGTGCTGATGCCGATGCGGGTGTGAGGGCTACCGGCACTCCCTCGTATCGACTACATCCGTCATGGCCGGGCGTAGCCGTCCGAAGGACGGCGTCGCTTTGCTCGCCTATGTCCCGGCCATCCACGTCTTTGGAGCCAAGAACGTGGATGCCCGGCGCAAGGCCGGGCATGACGAAAAGCGGATTTCCATGACCCCCTCCCGCATTCAACGCCTGACGCTGACGCATTTTCGCAATTACCGGGCGGCGGGGCTCGAGACGGCGGCTGACATGGTGGCGCTGGTCGGGCCGAACGGGGCCGGCAAGACCAATTGCATCGAGGCGATCTCGTTCCTGTCGCCGGGCCGCGGCTTGCGGCGCGCGACGCTGGAAGATGTCGCCGACAACCAGGGCGACGGCTCCTGGGCCGTGTCCGCGCAGGTCGAGGGCGCGCTGGGGCTCGCCACGCTCGGCACCGGCATCGACGCGCCGCGCGCGGACGCCGCAGTCAGCCGGCGCTGCCGCATCGACCGCGAGCCGGTGAATTCGGCCACCGCCTTCGGCGACCACATCCGCATGGTATGGCTGACGCCGGCGATGGACGGGCTGTTCATGGGCGCGGCCTCCGAACGGCGGCGCTTCTTCGACCGCCTGGTGCTGGCGATCGACAGCGAGCATTCGAGCCGCATCTCCGCGCTCGAACGCTCCCTGCGCTCGCGCAACCGCCTGCTCGAGACGCGCAATTACGACGACCATTGGTGTGATGCGATCGAGCGCGAGACCGCGGAGCTTGCGGTCGCGGTCGCCGCAACGCGCGGCCAGACCGCAGCGCGGCTCACCGGCATGCTCAACGCCCGCGCGCAGGAATCCGCGTTTCCGTCCGCGCAAATCGCACTGGACGGCTGGATGGAGAACGCGCTGCTCCAGGAGACCGCGACGTCAGTCGAGGACCGCTACCGCCAGATCCTGCGCGACAACCGCCCGCGCGACGCCATCGCCGGCCGCACCACCGACGGCCCGCACCTCACCGATCTCCAGGTGATCTATGCGCCGAAGAGCATGCCGGCGCGCGATGCCTCGACCGGCGAGCAGAAGGCGCTGCTGATTGGCCTCGTGCTGGCGCATGCGAGCCTGGTCGCCGAGATGACCGGCATCGTACCGCTGCTGCTGCTCGACGAGGTCGTAGCCCATCTCGATCCGAACCGGCGCGCGGCGCTGTTCGAGGAGCTGCGCAAGCTCGGCGCACAGGTGTGGCTGACCGGCGCCGATCCCGCCGCCTTCTCCGAGATCGGCGCTGGAGGCGAGGTCTTTGACGTCGAGAGCGGACGTGTCTCCGCCCGGCGATAGACCCCGCCGTTGAACCCGACCGTTTCCCTTCGCGACTAGCTTTTTGAGGCCGCGGCGATGCGCGTCGCAGCCTCAGCCATCGCGCAATGACACGCGCGACTTCCCTGGAGAATGAGATGCGGACGGTAAGGACCGGGGCGCGAGTCCCGGCTCGATGGCTGGCGTTTGCGTGCGGCCTCCTCTTGCTCGCGGTCTGCATGCTCGCGGCAAGCGCCAGCGCCTGGGTGCCGCATCTGTCGCCGCTGTTCGCGTCGGGGCTCACGCCGGACCCCGCTGCCAAGCTGCCCGCGCCGACCCGTTACAGCTACCGAGGAACGCACACCACCGTCGTCAAGGGCGTTGAAACGCCGCTCCGTACCAGGCTGGAGGCCACCGTGCCCGCCGAGCTCGGCGACGTCCTCGCCTTCTACCGCACCGAGCTCAGCAAGCTCGGCTGGCAGGAGCAGCGCGATGGCGCGGTGGTCTCCGCCGATCACGTCAAGCTCGCCTTCGCCTCCCCGCTCGGACCCGGCATGCTGGCGCTCGACCGCAAGGACGCCGGCACCGCAGTCAATCTCGTGCAGAAGAATGCATCTGTCGCGGCCAATGCGAACGTGATGCCCGAGCCCGGCCAGGCGAAGCTGGTGTTCTCCAATATCAGCGAAACGGAAGCCACGCTCACGATCAACGACCGGACCATCAAGCACGCCGCCGGCGCCTACGCGGTTTCGCTGGATCTGCAGCCCGGCAGATATTCCTACGAGGTGAGCGTCCCGGGTCATCCGGCCACGACGAACATCCTCAACTTCGCTGCCGGCGATACCTGGGAGCTTACGGTCGGGCGTGACGGAGAGGCATGGTCGCCGCTCCTGCTGTATTGAACCTCCCGGGTTTCTGCCGCGACTTCTGGTCTGAGGCCGCGCCGACGGTGTCGCAGCCCGCAAATGCGCGCGCCCGAGCCGCGCGCGATATCCTGGAGACGTGACGATGTCGATGACCCCGCGCGGGATGCAAGTCCCGGCACGCTGGCGGCTGCTTGCCTGCGGCCTTGTCCTGATGGCGAGTTGCTCGATCGCGGCCGCTGCTGACGGGGGTATCGTCGACGTCTACGCGTTGCCGAGGCTCGAGGGCGTGGTGGAAGACATGTCCCGCCCCAATTCCGACCGCGTCGAATATCGCATGCCGACGCCGGAAGCGGTGACAACGCCGGCGGTGAAGAAGCTCCTCGGCGCCGACGGCTGGGTACCCTACGTGCGGCCGCTGGAAGAGAAGAGCTCCACGCTGAATTTCAAGAAGGGACGGCAGGGCCTTTCGGTCTACCTCACGCAAGCTCTCGGCCGGCCCGACCAATCCGTGGTCCATTACGCGACCGACCGGATCTACGGCAACGTGCCGTTTCCTGATGGCGCGAGCGACATCATGTTTGACGGGACGAGGCCCTATCTCGGCTGCGTCGCGCCTGAAACGCTCGATGCGACGTCGGATTTCTTTGGCCGAGAGATGGCGGCGATCGGCTGGCAGAAACTCACGCCGGAAACCGCCGCGCGCTGGACAACCAGCCTGGATGAAATCCTGCCCGACGGCCTGCGTGCCTTCTACGCGCACCCTGACAGCAAGGAAGGCGGCTTCTACCAGCAGAAGCCGGTCATGCTGACGCTGACGCGCCGCGACGACGGCCGCACCAATGTGGACATCCGCGTCGCGCCCTTCGCATTGCCGGGTGAGCTCAAGGCCGATAGCGATCTTGCCGGCCTGCCGCGGCCGAATCCAACCAAATCGGCCAGGGGCCTCGGCAGCGCAAGCTCCAACAAGCGCGAGATGTCGGCCGCCGTGATGGCCGAGCTGCCGGCCGTGCTGGCGTTCTATCACCGCGAGCTCGCCGGGCGCGGCTGGCAGGAGGATGGCAGCGCGCCGCTCGCGCCCGGCGACGAGGTCGCGATCAAGATCTCCAACACTGATGAAACCGGCGTGCTGCGGCTCGGCCGCAAATATGATTTCACCATGGTCAGCGTGACTGCGCAGGTGAAGGAATCCGCGCTCGCCGCCCGCGCCAAGGCGAAGAAGGAAGCCGACGAGAAGTTCCTTGGAGATGCGCTAGGTGCGGCCAAGCAGCTCATCGCTGCCGACGAGGCGCGGCGCAAGGTGCAGGCGGCAGCACTCTCCGACGCACCGCTCAATGCGCTCGCCGACAGCAAGACGCCGGTGCCGCTGCCCGAGACAGCCGAAGGCGTGACGTTCGAAGGCGGCGACGGCCGGCTCGAATTCTCTTCGACCTCGAGCGTGAAGGCGCTCGGCAGCTTCTACCGCGCAGCGCTGAAGAACGCGGGCTGGAAAGAGCAGCCTTCCGTCATCAACCAGCCCAACATGGCGGTGATGGAATTCTCCAAGGCCGGCAAGTCGATCTCGATGACCGTGATGCAGATGGGCCCGAAGGTGAATGTCAGCGCCAACGGCACCGGCCTGATCGTGGCTGCGGCGAAGCCGGTTGAGGCCAAATCGGCAGACGCAAAGCCGATCCAAGCCAAATCGACCGAGTCGCTGAAGCCCGATCCCGATTCCGCACTGCCCGTACCGACGCAGCGCAGCTCGAGCGGGATCAGCTCGACGAAATTCCCCGGCAGCGACCAGTCGTTCCGCAAGGAGCTCGAAGCCAGCATTCCGGCCGAGCTCTCGGATGTCCTCGCCTTCTATCGCGCAGAGCTCGCCAAGCGCGGCTGGCAGGAAAAGACTGACGGCGCGCCGGTTACCGCCGAGCGGGCGGAGCTGGCGTTCACCTCGCCGGAGGGGCCGGCCATGCTGAAGCTCGGCCGCGCCAGGGAGGAGACAACGGTCAGCCTGGTGCAGCGGAATCCGCAGGCAGCGGCCAAGGCCGACATCATGCCCAAGGCGGGACAGGCGAGGCTGATGCTCGGCAATATCGGGCCGAAGGAGGCGTCGCTGACGATCAACAAGCAGACCATCAAGATCGCGGCCGGCGCCGGCGGCCCGCAATCGCCGAAAGGCCCGATGCTCGACCTGCCGCCCGGCAAGTACCAGTACGCGCTGCGCCTGCCCGGGCAGCCCACTCGCAACGAGACCCTGACCGTAGCCGCCGGCGACGCCTGGGGCCTCCTGGTGGGGCCAAGCGGCGACGTGCTTCCGCTGCAGATGTATTGAGGTGCGACGAAGCAGGTGCGCCCACGCGCAGCCGGCGTTTCGGACCCGTGGGCGGAAATTTGATCTAGATCAACAGAGCGTTGCGGCGTTGCCTCCCGAATAGGCGTCAACAGGGTTCTGACGTCTCCAAGAGGGAGCTTGCAATGACCCGTGCCCGTCACGTTGACGATAGCTCAAAGCCAGAAAGCCGCTTACTAAACCACCGCAACTTGCTGCTTTGCGGCACCGCACTGACCGTCGGTTTTTTGCTGTGCGCGCTGGAGACGACCAGCCTCGCGCAGCAAACCACCGGCACGCCGGGTTCGCCGAGCGCCACGACAACCATCGATGGCAAGCAGCTTCCGCCTGAACCTCCGAAGTTCGAAGGCGTGATCAAGGAAGATGCCACGGACTCCAAGCCATACTGGCCACCGTCCGTTGTGCCGCCCAAAGGCGCGCCGAACGTGCTGCTGATCATGACCGACGACCAGGGTTATGGCGTGACCGGCACCTTCGGTGGGGTGATCCCGACCCCGAACATGGATCGCATCGCCGAGACGGGTCTGCGCTATACGCAGTTTCACTCGACAGCGTTGTGCTCGCCGACGCGCGCAGCGCTGATCACCGGCCGCAACCACCATTCGGTCGGCTTTGGTGTGATCGGGGAAATGTCCACCGGCTATCCGGGCTACGATTCCGTCATCGGCCCGGAGAGTGCGACGATCGGCACTATCCTCCGGGACAACGGCTTTGCCACCTCATGGTTCGGCAAGAACCATAACACCCCAACCTATCTTTACAGCGCGGCTGGTCCATTCGACCAGTGGCCAGTCGGAATGGGATTTCAATACTTCTACGGGTTCATGGGCGGCGAGACCGACCAGTGGACGCCTTATCTTTATAAAAACACGACCCAGATTTTTCCGTGGATCGGCAAGTCCGGCTACAACCTCACTACCGATATGGCGGACGAAGCCATCAACTACATGAACAGCCTGAACGCGGCCGCACCCGACAAGCCGTTCTTCCTCTACTATGTGCCCGGCGGCACCCATTCGCCGCATCAGCCGAAAAAGGAATGGATCGACAAGTTCAAGGGCAAGTTCGACATGGGCTGGGAGAAGCTGCGCGAGCAGATCTTCGCCAACCAGAAGCGACTCGGGGTCATCCCGGTGAATACCCAACTCACCGCCTGGCCTGATACCTTGCCGAAGTGGGACTCGCTCTCATTGATCCAAAAGAAGCTGTACGCGCGGGAGGCCGAGGTGTTTGCCGCTTACGCAGCCTATACCGACAATGAAATCGGCCGCGTCATCAAAGCGGTCGAAGACATGGGCAAGCTCGACAACACCCTGATCATCTACATCAGCGGCGACAACGGCACCAGCGCCGAAGGCACGCTCGAGGGCACCCCGAACCAGATGACCGCCTACAACGGCGTTCTGAAGCTGCCTGAAGTCGAGCTGATGCTGCATTACGAGGATTGGGGCTCCGACAAAACCTACCCGCATATGTCGGTGGCGTGGTCGTGGGCCTTCGACACCCCGTTCAAATGGACCAAGCAGGTGGCATCGCATTTCGGCGGCACCCGGCAAGGCATGGCCATCTCATGGCCCGGTCACATCAAGGACGTTGGCGGCATCCGCAGCCAATTCCATCACATCATCGACATCGTGCCGACGATTCTTGAAGCCACAGGCATTCAGGCTCCCGACACTGTCAATGGCATCAAGCAAAAGCCCATCGAGGGAGTGAGCATGGCCTATACGTTTGACCAGGCCAACGCCAATGCACCCTCAAAGCGCGACACGCAATATTTCGAGATGTTCGCGAACCGCGGCATCTATCACGATGGTTGGTATGCATGCACAACGCCGCCGGCGCCGCCGTGGCTTCTGGGCACAGCCAAGCTGCCGGAGATCAATGAATACAAGTGGGAGCTTTACAACATCGCCGAGGATTACTCGCAGGCCAATGACCTCGCAGCCAAGAATCCCGACAAGCTCAAGGAGTTGCAAGCGTTGTTCCTGTCGGAGGCGGCAAAATACCAGGTCTTGCCGCTGGACAATTCTGTCCTCCCGCGCATCACCACGCCGCGGCCGAGCGCGACCGCCGGACGAACTGAGTTCACATACAAGGGCGCGAACCCCGGCATCCCTGCCGAAAACGCACCCAGCATCATGAACAAGGACTACAAGATCACCGCCGACATAACCGTCCCGCAGGGCGGCGCCGAAGGGATGATCGCGACTCTCGGCGGCCGATTCAGCGGCTACGGCCTCTATTTGCTGAAAGGCAAACCGGTCTTTGTCTACAACATGCTGGACTTGAAACGATACCGCTGGGAAGCGGGCGTAGGCGCGCGCGACTGGCTGGGCTCCGCGCTCAAGCCGGGCAAGCATACCCTTGTGTTTGATTTCAAATATAACGGGCCCGGCTTCGGCAAGGGCGGCACCGGCGTGCTGTCGGTGGACGGCAAGGAGGTTTCCCGCCAGTCGATGCCGCACTCGATTGCGTTCCTGATGGCCATCGACGAGACCTTCGACGTCGGCGTGGATAGCCGCACGGGCGTGGATGACAGCTACAAGCTGCCGTTCCAGTTCAACGGCAAGATCGACAAGCTGACGTTCAAGCTCGGACCGACGCAGCTCTCCAGCGACGACCAAAAGCTCATGCGGCACGCACTCGAAAGAGCGAGGGACTGAGCGCGACAAGTCGTGGCGATTCATGTCGGCCCCAACGCCACGTCTCATCCTTCTTCGCTAAGAAATCGTTCGGCGGGATCCGCTTCGAAAGCCTGCGCGAAATATCATCGCGCATAGAAGGGTGTGCCGGCAGTGGATTCTTCATTTGGCGCGCTGGATGCGTTGCCGGCGCCGGCGGCCCGCAATCGCCGAAAGGCCCGATGCTGGATATACCGCGCGGCAAGTATCGGTACGCGCTGCGCCTGCCCGGGCAGCCCGCTCGCAGCGAGACCCTGACCGTTGCCGCCGGCGACGCCTGGGGCCTCCTGGTGGGGCCGACCGGCGAGGTGCTCCCGCTCCAGATGTATTGATCCCGCCGTCTGTGCCTGTAACGGCCAGGTTGAACCTGTCCGGTTGGTGGGGCGACTAGTCGTCCGGAGGCGGCGGCGACTGTGTCGCACCCGCTGCAACGCGCGACATCCCTGGAGAGTGGCATGACGACGGTGAGGCGCAGAACGAAGGTCCCGGCACGATGGCGGCTGTTCGCGTGCGGCCTCGCTCTTCTCGCGGGCGGCCTGGTCGCCGCAGGCGCCGGCGGATGGCTGCCGCACCCGTCACCGCAAACTTCGGCCGCACTCACACCGGCGGATCCAGACGCCGAGATGCCGGTGCCGAAGCAACACAACTTCTCCAGCTCCAACACCACCCATATGACCGGCATCGAAATCCCGCTGCGGGTCGGGCTCGAAGCCCATGTGCCGGCCCAGCTCAGCGATGTGCTCGCCTTCTACCGCACGGAGCTCGCAAAGCGTGGCTGGGCGGAAAAGCCTGAGGGTACTTTGGTTGCCGCCAATCACGCTCAGCTCGCCTTTGTCTCCCCGAAGGGCCCGGCCACCCTGAAGCTCGGCCGCGCGACGGACGAGACCACAGTCGACCTGGTGCAACGGAATACGGAGGCCGTGGCCAAGGCCAATTTCCTGCCGATGCCCGGACAGGCGCGGCTGATATTCGGCTATCTCGTGCCGGACGTGGCCTCGCTCACGATCAACGATCAGACCATCAAGATCGCGGGTGGCGAAAATCACCCACAAACGCTGGATCTGCCGCCCGGCAAATATTCCTACAAGCTGGTCGTGTCGGGCTATCCGTTGCGCACCGATACCATCACCGTGGCCTCAGGCGAGGCCTGGTCCCTCAGCTTGGGCGACGACGACAAGAAGCCGGATCAGATCTACTGAACCCAGTGACCTGCTCAGAGGCGCCACGGCGCCTGGGAACGCGCTTCTCCGCCCCACAAAATCCACGCCTTCAAGAGCCAAAAACAGGGCCTCGAATCGCCCTTTTCGCAAGCCCCAGAATCGGCCTTCGATAGCCTTGAAAACCGGCAAAAAATCCCTATTTCGTCAAAGGGTTGCCGGAGGATACTTTGCGCTAGGCGCAAGCGGTCTTTCATGGCACAAATAGCCTGCAAATCAGCGCCTTTTGCGCGGCTGATTCGGGCGACATCTCGAAGGCCTCTCATGACAGAACCTGCTCGGCAGACGCCTGCCGAAAACGAGCCCTCAAATCCAAGCGATTACGGGGCGGAATCGATCCGCGTGCTCAAGGGTCTCGATGCCGTCCGCAAGCGTCCGGGCATGTATATCGGCGACACCGATGACGGCTCGGGCCTGCACCACATGGTTTACGAAGTCGTCGACAACGCGATCGACGAGGCGCTGGCGGGTCACGCCACGCGCGTCGACGTCGTGCTCAATGCCGACAATTCCGTCACGGTGCGCGACGACGGCCGCGGCATTCCTGTCGACATCCACAAGGGCGAAGGCATCTCCGCGGCCGAGGTCATCATGACCCAGCTCCATGCCGGCGGAAAGTTCGACCAGAATTCCTACAAGGTCTCCGGCGGCCTGCACGGCGTCGGCGTCTCCGTCGTCAACGCGCTGTCGAGCAAGCTCGGCTTGCGTATCTGGCGCGACGACAAGGAGCACTACATCGAATTCGCCCACGGCGATGCCGTCGCACCGCTGAAAGTGGTCGGCGACGCGCCGGGCCGGCGTGGCACCGAGGTGACGTTCCTCGCCTCGCCCGAGACCTTCAAGAACATCGAATATGATTTCGCGACGCTGGAGCACCGGCTGCGCGAGCTCGCCTTCCTCAATTCCGGCGTCAACATCACCCTCTCCGACATGCGTCACGCGGTCGAGAAGCGCGAGGAGATGCACTATTCCGGCGGCGTCGAGGAATTCGTCAAATATCTCGACCGCAACAAGAAGGCGATCGTGCCGGCGCCGATCATGGTGCGCGCGGACGCCAACGGCATCGGCGTCGAGGCCGCATTGTGGTGGAACGACAGCTACCACGAGAACGTGCTGTGCTTCACCAACAACATCCCGCAGCGTGACGGCGGTACCCATCTGGCCGGTTTCCGCGGCGCGCTGACGCGCCAGGTCAACGGCTATGCCGAGGCCAATGCGAAGAAGGAAAAGATCGCGCTGACCGGCGACGATTGCCGCGAAGGCCTCACCGCCGTTCTCTCGGTGAAGGTGCCCGATCCGAAATTCTCGTCGCAGACCAAGGACAAGCTGGTGTCCTCGGAAGTGCGTCCCGTGGTCGAGAACGTCCTCAACGAGGCGCTCCAGGCCTGGTTCGAGGAGCACCCTAGCGAAGCCAAGATGATCGTCGGCAAGGTGATCCAGGCCGCCGCCGCGCGTGAAGCCGCGCGAAAGGCGCGCGAGCTGACGCGCAAGAGCCCGCTCTCGGTCTCCTCGCTGCCCGGCAAGCTCGCCGACTGCCAGGAAAAGGATCCGGCGAAATCCGAACTCTTCATCGTCGAGGGCGACTCGGCAGGCGGCAGCGCCAAGCAGGGCCGCAACCGCGAATTCCAGGCGGTGCTGCCGCTGCGCGGCAAGATCCTCAACGTCGAGCGCGTCCGCCCCGACAAGATGCTGGGAAGCGAGCAGATCGGCACGCTGATCACCGCGCTCGGCACCGGCATCAGCGACGAGTTCTCGATCGAAAAGCTGCGCTATCACAAGATCATCGTGATGACGGACGCCGACGTCGACGGCGCCCACATCCGCACGCTGCTGCTGACCTTCTTCTACCGGCAGATGCGCGACATCATCGACGGCGGCTACCTCTATATCGCGCAGCCGCCGCTCTATAAGGTCAGCCGCGGCAAGTCCGAGCAATATCTGAAGGACGAGCGGGCGCTCGAAGATTATCTGATCGACACCGGGCTCGACGACTGCGTCTTCATTCCCGGATCTGGCGGCGATCGGACCGGCCGCGACCTGCGCTCACTGGTCGATGACGCTCGAACCGTCCGCAGCATCCTGCGCAATCTGCACAGCCGCTACAATCGCAGGGTGATCGAGCAGGGCGCCGTCATAGGCTTGTTCGGCAAGGAGATTTATTCCGATCCTACGAATGCCAGCGCTGCAGCAGAATACATGGCCAAGCGGTTAGACAGGCAAGCCGAAGAGGTCGAACGCGGCTGGGTCGGCCAATTCGTCGAAGGACAAGGTTTCTTGTTCGAGCGCACGGTGCGCGGCGTCAAGGAGGCTGCTGTCATCGACGATGCATTCCTGGGCTCGGCCGAGGCGCGCAAGCTTCACGAGTACCGAACCAAGCTGCAAGATGTCTACGAGCGCCCCGGCAAGCTGCGGCGCAAGGACACCGAGCATGCCGTCCACGGCCCGGTCGACCTGTTTGAAGCGGTCACCGACGCCGGCCGCAAGGGCATCACGCTCCAGCGCTACAAAGGCCTGGGCGAGATGAACCCGGAGCAGCTCTGGGAGACGACGCTCGACACCGACGTGCGCTCGCTCTTGCAAGTGAAGGTCAAGGAAGTCGACGAGGCCGACGATATCTTCACCAAGTTGATGGGCGACGTGGTCGAGCCGCGCCGCGACTTCATCCAGGAACACTCGCTGAGCGCAACGATCGATATCTGAGGGCTCGCTGCTTCCACAACGTCATGCCCGGGCTTGTCCCGGGCATGACGGCTAGACCAATCCCTGCATCGCTGAACCTCACCACCCGCCATCGCGACGAAGTGGCATGAACCCGCAAGGCCAATTCCGGCCGGGATGCGTCACGCCATGACCAGCTCTGCAACTACCGGTTCCGCCCTCCCCTCCCGCCGTCTCGGCATCATCGGCAGCATTGTCGGCGTGCTGGCGCTGATGGCGGCCGTGTTGCCGCACTGGGTCGTGCCGATGGTGTTCCCGCCGCCCCCGGCGGACCAGGTCATCGTCGACACCGGCCATCGCATCAAGGACCGCGTGATCGCGCGCATGAAGGGCGTGGAGTATCAGGCGCCGAAGGTCGAGAAATCGGCTGGACGCAGCTGGAGTGAAACCGCTTCAGCCGCCGCGATCTCGCTCGGCCTGCTGGCCATCCTGCTCTCGGTCCTCGCGCTGATCTTTCGGGAGGAGAGGCTTCTTGCGGGCGTGGCCGCCATCCTCGGCACCGGCGCCATCGCGATCGAGATTTCCTTCGTCATGATCGGCGCACTGATCCTGATCGCGATCCTCTATGTGGTCGCGAATATCATCGGGCTGTTCTGATGGGCGGCCGCCGCGCTAAAAGCTCCGGACCTCATCCTGAGGAGCCCGCGATAGCGGGCGTCTCGAAGGATGGCTGCGGGCGAGAGCCGGGCCTCCATGGTTCGCCCGCCGATGCGAGCATCGTCCGGAGACGCGCGTTCCGCGCTCCTCACCATGAGGAGTTAGCAGCCTCCTCGGGGCCACCAACTGTGGCCGCCGCAATTGCTCCCGCGCTCAATTCTCTGTAGTTTCCGCCCGAAACAGCCCCACCCAACAGGACAGCGAGAACCCCGTGGCGCCCATCCAGTACATCGTCGAGGGCGGTCACCGGCTCTCGGGCTCGATCGAGCCGTCCGGCAACAAGAATTCGGCGCTGCCGATCATCGCGGCCGCCCTGCTCACCGAGCATCCGGTGACGCTGGAGAACGTGCCGCGGATCCGCGACACCGAGACGCTGGTCGAGCTGATCCGCTCGGTCGGCGCGGCGGCGGAATGGACCGCCCGCAACACGCTGCACATCCACGCCAAGAGCATCCGCGCCGCGGACCTCGACCCCGAGCTCTGCGTCCGCATCCGCGCCTCGATCCTGCTCGCGGGCCCGCTGCTCGCCCGCTGCGGCGAAGTGATGCTGCCGCCGCCCGGCGGCGACGTCATCGGCCGCCGCCGCCTGGACACCCATGTGCTCGCGCTCGAACAACTGGGCGCCAAGGTCACCGCCACCGACCGGCTCGAATTCCGCGCGGCAAAGCTCGCCGGTGCTGACGTGTTCCTGGACGAGCCGAGCGTCACCGCAACCGAGAACGCGCTGGTCGCGGCGGTCGCTGCCGACGGCGTCACCCATTTGCGCAACGCGGCCTCCGAGCCGCATGTGCAGGACCTCGCCAATTTCCTGGTCGCGCTCGGCGCGCGAATCGAGGGCATCGGCACCAACACCATGATCGTGCATGGGCCGGCGACGCTGGGCGCCACGACCTACCGGATCCAGCCCGACCATATCGAGGTCGGCTCGCTGATCGGGCTTGCGGCCGTCACGCGCTCCCCGCTTCGCATCGTCCGCGCCGGCGTCGAGCATCTGCGTTCGATCCGCATGGGGTTCGAGCGGCTCGGCATCGTCTGCCGCATCGAGGGTGACGATCTCATCGTGCCCTCGAACCAGACGCTGAAGATCCAGGACGATTTCGGCGGCCACGTGCCGAAGCTGGAAGACCAGCCCTGGCCGGCCTTCCCGGCCGATCTGATGTCGATCGCGATCGTCACCGCCACGCAATGCGACGGCGTGATCCTGATGTTCGAGAAGATGTTCGAATCGCGGATGTTCTTCGTCGACAAGCTGATCGCCATGGGCGCGCGCATTGTTCTCTGTGATCCTCACCGCGCCATCATCGCCGGCCCCAGCCGCCTGCGTGGCGCATCGATGATCTCGCCCGACATCCGCGCCGGCATGGCGATGCTGCTCGCCGCGGTCTGCGCCGAGGGCACCTCCACGATCAACAACGCCGACCAGATCGAGCGCGGCTACGAGCGCATCGACGAACGCCTGAACGCGCTCGGCGCGAAGATCAGGCGCGTGCCTGAAAGGAAGGGCTGAGGGCTCCTCTTCCCTTCTCCCCTTGTGGGAGAAGGTGGCGCGAAGCGCCGGATGAGGGGTATGTCTCCGCGAATCCAAATCAGATTTGAATTCGCGGAGAGAACCCCTCATCCGTCGCGCTGCGCGCGCCACCTTCTCCCACAAGGGGCCTGTTGCGTTATCGGCTCTTGAGGCTGAAGACGTCAGGAGAGAAGGCCTTGGTCCCGGTAATTTCCTGCCAAGATCTGTAGTTGTCGCCCTCGGCGGGCG
>NZ_JAPRAQ010000012.1 GCF_029989365.1 Bradyrhizobium sp. Arg816
GTGTCCGAGCTCGACCAGTTCGTCCACCAGCCAGGCGATCACCCGCTCTGTGCCGCCATAAAGCTTTGGAGGGACGCTTTCGGCCAAGGGGGCGAGCTGGGCGATGCGCATCGGCGCCTAATCCCCCGACGCGCATCGCAGCGCCAGCACGACGGTCGCCGAAATGAGAGACCAGATGGCCAGCAAGGTCCAACTGGGTCTTGTGCTTCCGCGAGCCATCCGCGCGACGAACATCTGCATGCGCGTCAGCATTCGTCCGGGGGAAGCCGGTGCAGATAGGCAAGGCCGAAGCCTGTCAGTTCTTCGGAACCGCTTTCTCGCTCTTCTCCTCTTCGTTGTTGTAGGTGACGCTCGAGCAGGCAGCGGCGGCTGTCTGATCCATCAACGCCGGGACGCGTCGCCCTGAAGATCGACCACGCCGCGTCTGCGGCCCTTTTGACCGTAACCTCGTCCACCATTCTCACGCTCCGGCGACTCGGATCCAATCACTGGCAACTCAACTTGCTCCGTAAAGTTTCCAGTTTTTCCCGAACGTACAGGCTCCCTTTGGGCGGGGCATCCGCGCGCTGCTACGGCAGGGCTCGTTCAAGATCTCAAGCGGAAGTAGGTTCGTCGGCCTCCCATGCCGGGGCCGGAGCAAAACGAGCGCAACCATCCGGCCATGCCCGCAGGCGCCTCTGCTCAACCGACTCGATTGTCGTCGGGGAGGTCTTCCCCGCAGCGGAAAAGGCCGGCACTTTACTTAAAAGTTCCATCCCGCGCCCCTCTTGTCAGGATGGCGTACCAGCCATATCCCATCCATACAGATGGCGCAAGGATGGCGAGACGAATGCCCTCGAATGTTCAAGAACTGAGGCCGAAGCCTCCGGAAATTGAAAAGATCACCATCAATCTCGGCTTCGTCGACCTGGGCCACGTCGATCTGATGGTGAAGGAGGGGTTCTATTCGAACCGCACGGATTTCATCCGGACGGCGATCCGCAATCAGCTCGAGCGTCACGCCGACGTAGTCAAGCAATCTACCGCCCGTAAAGGCTTGGATCTCGGCCTCCGGAATTACACGCGCGCGGATCTCGAAGCGGCGCGGCGAGCCGGCGAGTTGCTGCACATCAATGTGCTTGGCCTTGCCAGCATCGCGCTGGACGTCACGGCCGAACTCGCCCGCGCCACCATCGGCTCGGTTTCCGTGCTCGGAGCCCTCCATGCCACTCCCGCGGTCAAGGCCGCTCTCGCCGACAGAACAAGGTGAACACGATGTTGAATCACGACACGCTGCGCGAAGCGACGCGTTTGACGCGAGCGGGGCAACTGACCGAAGCCACGGCGCTGCTGCAGCGCATGTTCAAAGGCGACCATGCGCCCGCTGCGGCATCGCCCGTCCCGCAGCTCGTGGTCTTCCAGGCGGCGTTCCGCCCAGCATCGACCTCAAGTCTGCCCGCGTCGGCAGGGCCGACCTCCAAGCTCCGGCTACCACGGCACGTCGGCACCCGCCGCTGTTCGATCGGGCCAAGGACGGCACCTGGCTTGGCCTGCGGGGCGCCAAGCACGCGCCTGCTTCGATCACCGACATCGTGCCGGAAGGGACGAAGTTCATCGACGGCACCTACAGCAACGAGGCCGGAAGCCGGATCTACAAGCTGTTCATCCCCAGCGGCTACCAACGAGGTCAGGCGGCGACCGAAGGTCAGCCGAGAGCGTGGCGGTGCGGACGACACCCTCCTTCCAGCCGACGCCCGCAATCAACAGTAGGTCGGACGAGTCTGGACGATATTGAAGAACCTTTACGTGGTGGATTTCCACGGCTCGGGCAATTTGGAGCACAGCTTGGTCCAAAAAACGCTCGACATCGGCGTCTTCCATCGAAAGACGACCAATATCGACCAAAATGCGGATGTGGCGCCGGAGTTTATCCAGGGCGTGGCCTTTAGTCGCTTCGGTCGAGCGGTCTTCCATTAGCCTCTAACTTCTTGCCTGCCGGATGGTGCCTAAGCGCCTTAATTCCGTCGAGCATGCCACCAAGGGGGCGGCTTCCGCTTTGACCCTCTAAGCTGACGTTAGGAGTACACGCCGCTCAGATCGAGCCTCTCACCGCAGATCCGGTCGCGAATGATCCAAGCCCGTTGGGCGCCGGTGACCCGATGCGGGTGTCGCTACGCCACCGTTGGCTGGGGCCGCGATCCTGGGGCCGGCCAGCAGAAGACCGCTCAGGGAAAAAAGGCGGCCTCGCACGATTTCGCTCGACGTCGGCCGTCTCCGATTCGAGGCTGCCAGGGCCGGCTCGATGAAGCCGGGGAAGGGCGCCTTGACGCCCAGCGCTTCCGGCGTTTTTCGCTGGAAGGCCATCGCTACACCAGGCGAAGACTGAATTGCTGCAGGTCTTGTGGTGAGTAGCGATCCACAAACTCCCGCAGGTAGGACGGCACGTCGCTCAGTTGCAGATTGCAACGACGCTGGATCTCTCGGGCGATGTCCTCGGAAACATCTTCCGACCACCGCTCAGCTGGGTTGAAGGCGACAACCCGGATCGGCTTGCGATATTCTCCGGCAAGCAGATCCTGGATGACGATTTCTACCGCCCTCTCCAAGTCTGCTTCGCACCAGTCGCTGCCATTGCGACCGAAGTTGTCTGGAACCAGGTAGACAGTCTCGCCGCCGTTCGGGGCGATCGACAGAAGCCATCGGAAATGAGGCATAAGCAACTCACGCAACGGAACCGGGATTCAATTTGAACAAGCAAAGAAGAGCTAGGCGGCTCTTCACGTGCGCTAAGATCTGGACGTTCGCTTAATCCTGATCTCTACAAAGCCTTTCAGAATACTGCGAGCCGACAGTGAGTTGCCGGGAGGAATCACCCGAACCCACCCTTCTTCAGGATTTGCCGCAGTGTATTCGATCTGCTCCGCATCGTTCAAGAAAACGCGGATCTCGAATCCGTCAAACATGATTGCAATAATTGCGATAGCCTTGTTCGTCGCAACTTCTTGCAACCGGTCCATGAAACTGCGGCTTTCCGATCAAGAGCTACCCGTCTTCATTACCAACGCGTGCCACGACAGCAATGCTGCGACAGATGGAGCCGTTCCTAACTTCGGGTCCGGCCGGCACCACTTTCGCCGCGCAGGCAAAATTCGAACACGGTACGCATACGCCGCAGATAGGGTGTGAAGCCGGTAGAAGAAGGGGCCGCCTTTGTGGGGCGCCCTGTCCAAAGTCTATCGACGCCGGTCAAAAAATAGGTTCGAGGAAAGCCAGCCCGGGAATGAAACTACTAAGGATACAAAACACCGCGCCCGGTTGGGGGAATGAAAGCAGCGTTTTGTTTAAGGAATTTTTCGTCGCTGCAGTTCCGCGAAACCCGCAGCCGCGCATGGGCAGCACCAAGTTTAATCCAGCACGCTATACATTTGTTAGAGCCTGCGATGAATCCCGGGGCGGAGGTGTGTACCGGTGCCCAGCGTTGAGTCGGCGCATCGGTAGCGGTCCCGGCGTCCCTCCTCAGCCAGCCCCGGAGGCGCTTGGCGCCGCTCACATCCGTATGGGCGCCTCAGTGCCGCCAGCCGTCCTTGTCGAAGGCGCCAACTGAGGCGGCCTTACTCGTCGATCTCGCGGAGCTTGTCTTCCAGTTCCCGAACGAGCGTCTGGATACGCTCATGGGTCTCTGGGTCGTGGGCAAAACGTTTGGCTATTTGCCGATAGCGGAGTATCCGCATTTCCAGCTCAACGCGTTCGTTCTTGGACTGCACGGCACCAATTCCATCACCTTTCTTTAAGTATGCCGGAACAGCCGTTTAGTTTCGATTGTGGCCACCGCCCGTCTCCCGAAAGCTAAGCCGTCGCGCTTGGACGAGGCGCTCAGGATATTGAGGAGTACTTCCGAGAAATCATCAGAAGTTGCGCCGAAGATTGATTTAAGGCCGCCTCGTTGGCGCCGCCGCCCGTCAGTCATCGACCTTCGCCCGTGTATGTTTACAACCCATGAAGGGAAAGGGCGTTCCTCATGGCAGACCGCTTTGTCGTTCGGTACGAGCATCCCAAGAACGGCCGATTCATAGTGCTGGACACTTCAACAGATCAGCCTGCAGTCACGCCGGACGAGACGCCTTTAACTGGACTCTCTCATTCAACGGCAGAGGTTGTGGCCGAAAAGTTGAACAAGGGCGAAGCTCCGCCCGCCCTCAATCGTAAAACAGGCAGCAGACTGCGCCTGCACATGGCTTGAAAGAATCGAAAGTTGAGAGCTGCCTGGTCCCCCTGCTTGGGCCCCAGCATCGGGCCGGGGGGCTTGATGATGCTGGGGCCTCCGGACAGGCTAAGCCTCGTGGGACAGAGGCAGTCACCGCACACACAAGCCATCCGCCTACAGAGCGGTTCCAGTGTGGCCGAAACTCCCCGCGCCTGTGTCCTGATCGCAGCAGTCCTTACAGATTCGAAGCCTTAGCCCAGTCTCCGTGCGAAACTGGAGCATATTTCGCGTTTCGGAGGGGAAGACCGATGCGCTTGTATTGCCTATGTCGGAATTGGCGTGTGTGTCGCTACCGCAACTTGGCTCGCGCTTTACCTTCAGGTGTTGGCGTACCCTTAGAAGCAGGGCCCCCTCAGGCAACGCGAAGCGGCAATGACAGCTGGAGATCGAAGGCCATCGTCGAATTAAGGGCGATGAAGGCTTGCAGCTTGGTCGAAACCTCGGCATCCGTATTGAGGGCACGCTGAACCACGACGTCGGCAACCTCGGAAGTTGCGTCTCTGGACCGGCCCTCAATGGCGTTGAATGCGACGATCCGGACCGGATAGGCATAGTCGCCGGAAGGGACGAGGTGGACCACGGTCTCAAGGTCGGTGTCAGCCTCGTCAGTCTCGCGCCAGGCGCAACCGGCGCGCGCGCCGAAGTCTTCGAGCACCAGATAGATGTCGCGGTCGAGGGGGTCACCCGATGCTTGCTTGAATGACAAAGAGCAGCCTGACTATTTTGCCAAGTTTTCCCGAATTAGTTACGTCCTCTTAGTGGTTGGGGATACAAGGCGGGATAGGTTCGGGTTTGCCAAATGCCGACAGAAAAAGAGCAAGAAGGCCGCTGAGTCTCCTTCGAGCATCCGTTGCCCGCGCAGATGATGGCTCGACGGCACTTGGCGTCGCGCCTGCATGCTTAGGGATGTTTCAGACGTCGGAGCCAGACTTCAAGTTGAGACCTCGATTGAGGGATAGACCCTCAACGAGTTCTTTCTTCTGCTTTCCTCCACCGGACTGGCCTACCGCCGTTGTCAGCTCGACCGGGTCAACGGCGAAGAACTGGAGGTCAACTTCCTCCGTCAAAAAGCTAAGGCCAAGAGATCCTCTGACAGGGACTGAACCATCGTCTCTGGAGTTTGCCGAATTTTCCCAGTAGCTCGGGAACTTTCTCCTTGTGTGCACTTTGTAACGTCCAGTGCTCATGCGCCAGGGGAGACTTTGCCGAAATGCTACCTATAGTCCTGGTGATTGAAGACGACGATACGATCCAGGGCATCGTCGAAGATGCTTTGAGCGAGGGAGGCTTTGAGGCCGCCATCGCCACGACCGGCGAGGAAGCGGTGACGCTGCTCAAGGGGCGGCTTGTCGCCTACCGCGCTCTTGTCACGGACATCAATCTCTTGGGAAGGTTTAGCGGCTGGGAGGTCGCGCGGGCGGCACGCGATGTCGATCCCAATTTTCCCGTAGTCTACATGTCGGGCGTAGCAGCCCACGAATGGCCGGCACAAGGTGTTCCCAACAGCATAATGCTCCAGAAACCCTTTGCGCCGGTGCAGCTTACGACTGCGATCTCTCAGCTCCTTAATGGGCTCTCGGTGGCCGGTTCGAGCAGAGATTGAGGCAAGTCATGACGCAAGCATCGATACTCCTTGTCGAAGATGAAGCGCTCATTCGAATGATGCTTGTCGCGATGGTTGAGGAATTGGGGCACAGAGTCATCGCCGAGGCGGGAAGCGTAGATGAAGCGCGACCTCTTGCAGAACGCGAGAGCTATGATCTCGCGATCCTCGACATCAATTTGCAAGGCATCAACGTGCAGCCAGTTGCCGAGGTAGTGAGGGGCCGGGGGCTGCCCTTCTTTTTTTTGAGCGGGTACGGAAGTGCAGGTCTGCCCGACGGATTTGAAAAAATGCCCGTCCTCGTCAAACCCTGTACGCCGGATGCGCTCAAGCACACAATCGATGCTGTCCTACCGAACGGAGACAGACCTCGGGGAGCAGCGTAAATTTGGGGGGCCTAAGGGACGGCCGCCCAAGTCGTTCAGGGCACGAGGTCTGGCATATACTCATGCAGAGCTTCGTTCTGAACTGTCACAAGGCACCTCAGTGTCGCCAGCCGTCCTTGTCGACTTCCACGCGAAAGCCCTCTGGCATGCGCGGCACTTCACCCTCGCCAGTCACGTTGCAGGCCGGGCAGGGCGCGCCAGCCCCACCACAGGTGTAGGCACGCGGGCCGTCCCAAGGGAGGAATCAATGAGCGTCTTTGTTTACGTGAACACCGCGAAACAGATCGGTGACGTCGAGCACCTCAAGATCTTTGCGACCGAAGACGCTGCCAAGGATTGGCTTGACGAGAACGACCCCGAGGGGGTGGCCTTCGAGTACGAGGTGTTTGGGTCCGCCACCGGCAACCGAGAGGCCGCCGACTGAGGCGGCCTTACTCGTCGATCTCGCGAAGCTTGTTTTTCCAGTTTCCGAACTAGGTCTTTGATGCGCTCGGCCCTCTCTGGATCGTGAGCAAAGGGCCGGGCCATTTGCCGACAGCGGGTATCCGCATTTCCAGCTCAACGCGCTCGTTCTTGGATTGCTCGGCACCCACCAATCCCACCACCTTTCCTTAAGTGTGCTGGAACAGCCGTTTAGTCCGATTTAGGGCTGCCGACCGGGCGGTACTGGGCAGTTCGGTTGTGGCGCCGCGGGCTCCGCCTGCGGCGGGCGTGGCGCAGACGTCCGGCCGGACTTCAACTGCAACGCCGTGGGGCCGACCGGCGGCATGGGGTATCGGTAGGCACCGTTTGGAATAAAGGACCACCCAGCTATAATCGCTGACGATTCTTCATGGCATCAGTTGAAATGGCAAAGGCATCTAAGCTCGTTGCAGCCAAACGTGGCAAAGTTCTTTTGGTGAGGCGCCGGTCGGACGGCCTGTGGATGTTCCCGGGCGGCCGTAAGCGTTCGCGCGAGTCCGAGAAGGACTGCCTGCGGCGGGAGATCAAGGAAGAGCTGCCGAAGCTGAAGCTCGGCGGGATCAGCCTGTGGAAGGAAGTGAAGGCCAGGAATAAGCGCTCCGGTCGCAAGATGAGCGACGCGATCTTCATCGCGAGAAACGCCAAAGGGAAACTAGCAATCGGCGACAAGAAGGAAATCGACCGCGCCGTGTGGCAAAAGCCCCGTGGGGTGCCGCTGACGCCAACATCACGCTTTATTCGCGACCGGCTATTTCCTAGAAAATCGAAACGGTGAATTACTGGCCGAGGCTGGGCTGCCTTTCGAGGAGCAGATAGAGGCAGACGGCCGCATTCAATACGACGTTCTGGAGTAGGCCGTACCGGCGGGCTTCTTTTTGCGCACTCTGCACAACATTTGTGCTCCACGATCGGCGCGCTAGGGCGTTCATAGTTTGTGCGGGTCCTTGGTGCGACACCTCGTTCGCGCGAGCCTCGCGCCATCCATCCGCGAGCCCGCGCTCCCTAACGGTGGGCGGGGGCTTTGCTTTGGCATCCGTTGGACATCATGTTCCATGCCGCTGTTTTCGTTCAAGCTCATCAATTCCCACTTTGTCTCGGATTTTGGAGTGCATGACCTGCCGAGCGAAACGGACGCACCGATAGAGGCAATCAGACTTGCTCGGTCACTGCGCGAAACTCGCCCGGAGCTGGTCGGCCGTCGTTATTCGATCTTCGTCAGTGACGATGATGGCAGAGGCGTGTGCACCATTCCCCTGGATGTTATCTTGTGACGGGGCTGATCGGGCCCGCCAGCGTGAATCGGCGGGCCCGGTCTTTAGCGCCTTGGCAGGCAGCTTCCACCTGAATTTGTAGGGCAGATTTTTTTCTAACCTAAGTTAGTTTTTTCTATGCCCAGTGTCGACTAACCCCAATTTTTCTGCGCGTAGAGCAAAGGGGGCGGCCGGGTGGTTCAACAACTGGGACTGGAGGATTGGGCCTGGCAAATCGCGGCCGACGTGTATCGCTTGAATCTGTATAGCCGACTCACCGGACGAGCGGACCCGGGGGGCGCCGTATCGGACGAACAGCTTGCCAGAGCAATCCGCGAAAGCTTTACTCAAACGAACGACGCTGCTTATCGAGAAATGGTTGAGTTGGCGACCGATGCCGCTATATCGGCCTTCGATCGCGTCGTCTCACGCAATGTCAAACAGGCGCGCGCTCAAGTAGCGAACTAGCGGCTCGTCGGCGGACGATGGCTAGCCTGCAACGCAAGAGAAACCCGCCGACCTTGTGAGCCGGCGGGCTTATCTCTACCGCCTCAGCCACCGGCGGCACGTCATCATCCGCTGCCCGTCGCGCGTCCTGTGCTATCGGCCATCGAAGATTAGGACAGTTTATGCCGCCGGACTTCTCCCGGTTTCATGTTCAATGACGCTGCCTGCTCGGCCGATAACTCACGTTCTATCAAACTAACGGTCCAGCCCTCGGGAATGGCGTCGAGCACTTCTTCGACAGCCCTGTCGCGATCGGTCGCCGCAAGCCAAATCTGACGTTCGCCGCTGTCGGTGATGACACGTAGCAAATGAACCTCTTTCATCCTCTAATAAACACAAAAATCGGCTTTTGTTTCTACGCCCCCGTACAGGGGAATTAAACCGCTACCCTCGCCCGTTGAATGAAGAGGTCGACAGGCATCAAGCGTGAACAGCTTTGATAGGCCGTCGACCTTCTTGCGCATCTGCTGACCACTTTTTCCATGCCAGGGTAGGACCACACTTTGGCGTGGGCCTTGCGCTCCCCCTTTTCAATCCGGCGCATGATCATCGGGACACCAAGCTTGGGCAGATGGCTCAAGGCGTCCTCTGCTTACGCATAAAACTGGACGGTCTCGCCATCGAAAGCCTCCCAGAGCGGGACGCTGATCTCCGCACGCCGATCCCGGACGTCGCGAGCGAATTCCGGAGTCTCCGGCATTGCGAAACGCAAGTAGAGGCCGACGCCGACGGCAACGATGCTGAGAAGATACAGCATGCGCCAGCCCCCGCTTAAAAGTGCCTGCTGCGGCATGGTGCTGGTCACAAGACTGAAGACGCCGAGAGAGAGCGCAATGCGATGAAGACACCGGACGCCGCGAACGTACCATAGAATCCACGGCGGCTGGGTTTTTGCTCTGCGAGCAGAAGCGCTGCGCCACCGGATTCCGCTCCGGCTCCCAACCCCTGGATTAGTCGCAACGCGACCAGCGCGATCGGTACCCAGATCCCCACCTGATCAAACGTTGGCAGTAGGCCTATGAGGCTCGACGACACTCCCGTGAACCGCTAGCGTTGCTGCAAGTATCGACTTTCGCCCGATCCGGTCGAAGACAATTCCGCCAATCGGTCTTGATAGGAAACCGACTGCGAAGGTCGCGAACGAAGCAAGCGAACCAGTGACGGGCGACAGTGTCGGAAAGAACAACGGTGCAAATACCAGTGCCGGGTAAAGCCGTAGAGACTGAAATCATAACATTCCAGGGCAGATCCAATCAGGGCTGTGACGATCAGGCGGGCAAATCGGCGGGCTTTTGTCTGCATGCCTCTGGGGCGTCGGCATGCTTGCCTTCCGATTTGGCGGGCGGCTTCTGCCTAACTTGGCACTCCCCCATCAGATATGGAGAGAGCATCGGTCGACACCCGATGCTTCATGCGCTTGGGCATCCACTAGAAGGATTGGAGGCAATCTGAAAACATTCGGCTCGGTCGCGAGCTGGACTTTTGGCGTAGCTGCTTCTGTTTACAGCGGCGGACTGTTTTGCGGCGCAACACCCTTGCCGGGCCGCTCGATAGCTGCCGCGCCGCCGGGTGAGCGCGCTGGGGCTCGAACCCAGGACCCCGTGATTGTAACTACGGCGATGTGTGCGACCCTATCAGGGAGTTCATGCGCCGAGTTTTTTCACCATATCAGGTCCATTGCTGACACATGTCGAGGTGAGCTGCTGCCGATGGTCGAGCGGGCGCACCTTCGGTCGAGATGACGTGTCTCGCTTTCGTTTTAAGGCTCGAACGTGCGCCGGAACAAGCCGGCGATCCGAAACGTTTGCCCATTTTCCTATTGATCACCGCAATCATCCCGAAACGACGGCCTACCCTCCAGCCGCGGCCGACGATTCGATCAGTATATTGCTACACAATCAAATCGTGAGCCGCATGGAGACTGGCGTGCCCCGAGTGATCGTGCTGCGCAGCTGAAAGATTAATCGCGTCAGTATCCTGAACGGGCACCGGCCCCTCGTGTGGGACGACATGCTGACCATCTCCAAGTGCTTTTTCGCTTCCATGGCCCAGCTGCTGTAAATCAAGAATTTCTGAAGAAGCATTTGTGGCGCCATTCTTGAAATGAAAGGAATCGCCAAGTTCGGTGCCAACCGTTGATTTGGCTTGACCGGCGTCGTTGGAAGAAGGCCGTTCCTTCCCTTCAGACTTAACCTTCAATGCCGAATGTGCGTCGGTGGCAGGGTTTTCGGACGCCGTTGGCAAATCGTGCTTCGGGTTGCCGATATTCAAAGCATCCGCCTGTGGATACTGGCCGTGTTGCTTGCCGGCCGCGGAGCCTTCTTGCGAAGTCAACAAGCCGTGCGCCTTCCCGTTATTCGAATCTTCTCCCGGAGCCTCATGCTTGGCATGCCCCTTGGCGGCTCCGGAGCCGTTGTCGGAATCATCCAGGCCCTTCTGCGATTGACCGTGATTTAAACCGTTTCCCGAGGCCTCATACTTGGCGTGCCCTTTGGCGGCTCCGGTACCGTTTTCGGACGCATGTAGGACCTTCTGCGATTGGCCGTGATTTAATTCGTCTCCCGAGACCTCATGCTTGGCGTGCCCCTTGGCGGCTCCGGTGCCATTGTCGGAGTCATGCAGGGCCTTCTGCAATTGACCATGATTTAATTCGCCTCCCGAGGCCTCATGCTTGGCGTGCCCCTTGGCGGCTCGGGTGCCGTTGTCGAAATCATGCAGGGCCTTGTGCGATTGGCCATGATTTAATTCGTCTCCCGAGGCCTCATGCTCCTTGGCGGCTTCCGAGCTGTTGTCGGAAGCCCGCAAATCCAGTTGCGATCGACCCTGATTGGACCCGTTGTCCCGGCCTGCCTGCGTGGGGTCACGCTGCGGGGCTTCGTTCGCGGCCGCCGCAGCAACGTTAACGGTCCCGGAACCTTGGGAAATAGTGTTCCCTCGGTTGCTGCCGCCCTCCGGGCGGGCATCGCCGACATAAAGCTCGCTGCCGTCTTTGGCTATCGTATCGCCTTGGATGAACTTGAATGCGAACGCCTCATCGTACATGGCCGTGCCGTCGAAATTTGCGAAGCCGGGAAGTGCGGCTGCCAGTCCGTTGGCATCGTTTGCGGCAGATGAAGTGAAGCTATCAGCCGGGCCATCGCCGAAATCGAAGGCTTGCGCGGCGTGGGCGGCACCATCGAGTTCGTAAATCAAGGCTGCGAAAGCTGCAATCATGAAGATGCTGAAGCTGCTCGAACCCGGCTTCGGCGCGTTGAGCGCTGCCTGCGCAAATGAACTCGCGGCAATCTCGACTCCGGGATCGACGAGCCTGCCGGTCGGCGTCGACGTGCCAGCCGCCGCGCCGGCGCGGTCCTTGCTCGCGGCCTTGGCCGGGCTGCCACCCGTTGCTTTTTCCTTGCGGCTGATTTTGATCGTGACGACCTCCGCGGAGCCGTTTGCGGTCATGACCGTGAAACTTTCGGTCGCGGCGTGAGCGGCTGAATCGTCCAGCGCTGCGAGGATCGCAGCTGCCAGGATACTCATCGCGCCATAACGGCGCGACAGGGCGAGCGCGGCGAGCTCCGTTCGGCTGGCGATTCCGAGCTTCTGTCGCGCGTGGTCGATGTGAATCCTAACGATGTCCAGAGAGACACCGAGCACCCGGGCAATCTCACTGTCAGACAAGCCTTCGGCGACGAGATCCATGACCGTTCGCTCGTTGACGGTCAGAACCGCCAGGACGTTATTGCCGAACGAGGCGATTCCATTGGCTTCGTTACCGATCCTCGCTAGGTCGGACCCCGATTTTTCCAGCCTCAAAGACTGCACCACCGCTTCCGGTTTGGCGTTCATTGGAATCGCGCCGCAAGCACCGGTCGCCATTGCCCTGGCAAGATCGCCGCCGGCGACAGTAGCAGTGAAGAACACCAACCGGGATAAGAGGCCTTCGTCGTCCACGACGGCGAGGATGTCGGAGGCGGTTACATCGGTGAACCCGTCCTCCAGCAACACCACATCGGGTGTCAATCTGCGAATGGCCGCAACGCAACTGGCTCCATCGAGACAGCACGCAACCACTTCGAAATCGGGCTGCACTTCGAATAGCGATACAAAACCCTGCAGAACAATGGGACGTCGATCTGCTATCACAAGTCGAACGCGACGCATGGGCTTCCTTCGCTCGGCCTCGCTACAGATGACAAGCGGCGACTCAACTCTGCTCGGCTGATTGGGTTCCTAATTTTCATAATGGAGTTCGTGCGGCGCTTTTTGACGATAGGTTTAATCAGCCCCTCCGTATAGCTCCATATGGTTCGCCCTCACTCGCCGTTCGTCACCGTCGCACCGTTCCAAGTTCGCCCAGGCTTGCTGTAGCTAGGATGTGATTGCTGGTGATCCCGCTCAGGTAAATACTTTCAAAAAACTGCTGTCGATCTTGCAGGGTGCGCCTACCTGCGCGAGGCAAGGGTTGGACCCGGAGTTTTTGCCTGATCGGGCGGGTCGCTCTGCAGCGTCGCTCGCCGTTCGGCGACGGCGTGATCGAACAGTTCAAGAACCAGTCCGAAAGCGGCTAAGTCATCTTGTTCGATCGCTCCATCATCGTAGCACTTCAGTGTTTCGCCGATAATTGCGTCGACTTCCTGTTGCGATGTCAGAAGGTCCTGTTCCGAGCCGACATTGCGAAGCTCCGAAACCACGGCGAGAATCCGGTTGCGATGGCTGGTGGTGTCGTCCCGGTCGTCTCGGTTCAGATAGCGACGCAGCCAGGCGGCGGCCGAGCCGATCCCGGAAAGAAAAAGCAAGGCGAACCAGAAGTAGTCGCTGTACTTGTCCAGAAAGGTTCGCTCGGTCCCGTTGATGACCGCCGCGGCGCCCCGGTGCACTGAGGGAACCGCCTCCTTTTCTGTCTCGGGTTTCGTGATGTGTGCGGCGCCGGCGACACGTTGCGTGATCGTGTCGCGTACCGCAAAGAGCTGCCGGTAGAAGGCCGCCGCCTTGGCTTCTGACAGCTCTTTTCGGGCCAGGATGAGATGGTTGACGCTGATGGTGTCGACTTTGTCCTCGGGCCACGCCGGTTTTGCGTTGAAGACACTGCCCGGAATTTCTTCGGCTTCGTAGCGGGCGTTCTTCAGAGCGATCGCCTCGGATGTGTCGACCGGAAGAAAGTCCGGAGCCCCGCGCGATCGCGAAGTCGCGGCGATCGCGGCGGCAGTGATCTTGCTGTCGAGCGGACTGACGGCGAGATAGGCATCGAGGGTGGCGTCTTGCGCAAGTTTTTCGATATCTTCGGTCCCGAATTGGACCGTCGCGACTTTATCCGGCTCGACTCCGGAGCCCACCAGAATCGTCCGCAGGAGTGCGAGGTTGGCTCCGGTCCGTCCTATAATGCCGACTTTGCGACCCGCCAGATCGGCGATTTCTCCGATCCTGCCGGTGGCCTTCTTCTTGGTGTCTTTGCCCGGTCGCCCGGAGGGCGACCAAAGGACGACGTAGTTCTTCCGCAGGACGGCCAGTGTCTGCGCGTCGGCAGGCATGCCAAGGTCGCCGCGACCGATTGCCAGGTCGGCCTTGCCGGCGCCTAGCAGGGCCAGGGATTCGGCCGCTCCTTCCGTCGTGATCGGGGAGAGCTTGACCATCCTGCTTTCCTCTTCGAAAGCCTCGGCCATCGCTTGGACCACCTGATGATCGTCGCTGCCTGCGGGTCCGACGGCGATCCGGAGGGTCTCGGGCTGCAAGACGTAGAACAGGGTGGCCGCAGCGGCGCCGAAAACAACAAATCCCAACGCCAGCACGATCAATAGCCTTCGTTGGCGTCGATCGTGAACATTCCTGACTGGGTAATCGGACGGCGACATCAGCAGAACCTACGTGAACAAGACGCCTACTTTGGGCTACAAGTGCGCTCACACCGGTCGACGTCTCTTCACCGGTGCAAATCGATCTCGACTGCGATCCGGACGAGGTCGGAGTGATTTCTGGCGCCGAGCTTGGTCTTCAGCGTGGAGGTCGTGTTGGCGACAGTTTTATAGGAGATGCCGAGTTCGGACGCGACTTCTGAGATGCGGTCGCCGCGACCCAAAAGCCTCAGGATCTCAAGCTCGCGTGCGCTCATCTGCGTCAAGGGACTGCCCTTGATCGCGGCGCCCGCGAAGGTCGTCGCTTCAGCCAGACGCGGCGAGACGAAGCGCTCCCCTGCTGCAACCTTCCGGATGGCTTTGACCAGGAGCCGCGGATCATCGCTTTTCGAGACATACCCCTGAATGCCCATGTCGACCGCGCGCACCACGAACGCCGGATCCTCACTCACGCTGAGCATCACGATCTTGGCGGCAGGATCATCCTTGCGGATCCGCCGCGTCAACTCGAAGCCGGTAAGGTCGGGAAGCCTCACGTCCACCACCGTGACGTCGGGATGCTTCTGCAGGAACGCTCGGTGGCCCTCCTTTGCATTGGAAGCCTCCAGGATCTCAACGGAGGGATCCGACGTGAACAAGGACCGGCAGCCCGTCACGACAACGGGATGGTCGTCGACGATCAGTATCCTCATCCCGTTCTGGCCCTCATTACCCGTCCTCGCTTCCTCCAGTTGTGAAGAACGACGCGAGCGCTGGAATGGTTCAATATCCGAGCGTGAGGTCGGGCGATCCGACCGAGGCAGCACGAAGTGCAGCAGGCGTTGGCGGGACCTAAACGGGAGCGGAACCGGCGGTTCATACACCATTCAAGTCTCGGGGCCTAACGAGACCCTGCCACCGGGGACAACTGTGAGGTGGACCATGTCGGGTTCGGGAACTGACTTCGATCCCATTGGAATCGTGATTGATTGGTTGGATGCATGCCGCGAGCGCCGTTTGGAGGACTTGCTGCCGCTCTATGCAGATCAGGCTACGCTTGATTGCTGCAGCGGAGAACGGTTCGTCGGACGGCCTGGTTTGCTTTGCTATTGGCCGGCTAAATTACGCGGCGCAATCGAGCCCGCATTCGAACTGAACGAAATCCATCCGGAGCAGGAATGCGTTCGGCTTTTCTACCGAGATTACGACGGCAGCGCTGTAAGTACGAAATTTTGGTTCGACGCAGGGGGCCGTATCACCAGAACGATTTGCATACCTCTGCTCGGTGCGGGATAGAGGGCGGCCTAGCGATAGGGGATAAGACCAACACACAGATCGGGAAAAAGTGGTAATATTCCATCCTTGCTCAGGAACTTCAGCGCCGTGGTGATGTTTTCGCTGCGTCGCATCTAGCGGCAAGGAGAACATGATGAAAAAATTACTGCTGATGTCTGCGGCCGCTGCGCTGCTCTCGACCGCTGCGATGGCCCAGTCTACGGTTGTAACAACCACCGGCACCGGCCATACCGCCGCCGTGCAAATCGAGCCGGAATACCGCACCAAGATCCGCTCCTATGTGACGGAGCACAAAATTCGGCCCATCGAGAGCCGTGAGAAGATCGTCGTCGGCTCGCCGGTGCCGCGCGAAGTCGAGCTTGAGGCGGTTCCCACCGATTGGGGCCCTTCGCTGACCAGGTACCGGTATGTCTACTCGGGCGAACGCGTGATGCTGGTCGATCCATCGACGCGCACGGTCGTGCAGGAAATCGACTAGATCCTTCGAGGCGGGTCGCTGAAAGAAGCGGCCCGCCTCACGTCAATCCGGCCCGCCGATAATCTGATTCCTTCTTTGCGAGCGGCCGTCCATGCCAATCATTCGATATTTCGTATTCGTCGGCGGGCTGCTGCTGGCGCTGCTCTTCGCTGCGGACCGGTACCTGCCAGCGCCCGTCGAGCGTACGGCTGCGGCCTATCCCGACAGGACCATCATCCGGATCAACTCGGCGAGAAGCCTTCCGGAGAAGATCGTCTTCGACACGCGTCCGCGTGACGATGTGCCGAAGATTGCGCACGCCGACCAGATCGCCGAACCCCAGCAGCAAGTCCGCGAAGCCATGGCCGCTATGCCTGCAGCACCTCCCGCCCAGATCAAGAAAGAACCGCCTATCCGCGTCTACGCGGTCACGCATCCGAAGCGGTCGGCAGGACTGTCCAAAAGGGCGCCCGAACGAAGGCTTGCCTTTGATCGGCAAGACCCATTTTCCGGCGGCTGGAGGTGAGCGGGGTTTTCGCGCGTAAGGCAAAGGGAAAGGCCGCGCCTTTGGGAGCGCGGCCTTTGTTGCGTTTGGATCGACCGGTTTCACCAATGGGGGTGATGCCAGCAGTGCCGCACGGCCGGATAAGATCCGCGGTAGTAGGCATAGGAGGGGCGGACAACACGGCGATAGCGATGGCCGTAGGAGCCCGGCCCCGTGTAGTACGTGGTAGTGTAGCCGCCGCCCCAGCGGTACGGCTCATCGTATCCGTGGTCGTAGGCGTAGGGGCCGCCATAATAGCCCGCTCCATAGTAGTAGCCATAGCCGGGCCCCCAGCCGTAAGCCGAGGAGGCAAGCCCGCCGATCACGGCCCCTGCGACCAAGCCGCCCGCGATGCCGGGTCCCCAGCCGCCCAGCCTGAATGCGCGGCTGGCTATGGAATCGGAGGTCGGACACGACCGTCGCGCAGATCCAGGCCTAGCTTGACCAGGCCAAATGGGAGCTCGAGCAAACAACGATCCGTGCCGTCGGCGACGGCGTTGTTACGATCATGGCCCTGGCGGTTGGAGACCGCGCCATGCCGGCGCGATCGGTAATGTCGTTCGTCGTCACGGACGATATCCTCATCACGGGCATGTTCCCCCCAAACGGATTCAAGACCATCAAGCCCGGCGCCCGCGTCGAGCTCGTGTTCGACGACGTCCCGGCCGCATCCACGAAGCGACGGTCGGGGCCATCCCGCAGGGCGTGGGGCAGGGCCAGATCGCGGTCTCGGGTACGCTGGCGCGCGTCGGCTCGATCGGCGGCGCCAAGGTCTATCCGGCTGTCATTTCCGTACCGAAAACCATCGACCGCAGTCAGCTCAAGCTCGGCATGCCCGGCACCGCCACCGTGTTCGCGGACAACGCCGGCGTCATCGGCTTGCTCATGTCGATCCTGGTGTGGATCGGCTCGTACACGGCATATTTATAGACGCCTCCCTTTCACTGCCGGCTCCAATCGGAAGTCAATCCAGGTGTCCCCGGAGAAAAAATGAGTCTTCGATCTACAGGCGCTACTGCGGGCATCGTCTCGGTCACTCTTCTCGCCCTCTTGTCCTCGGGCGCCCGCGGCTACGCTCAGCAATCGACAGGCCAATTGTTGATATCATCGGGGTAACCCATCGCCGCCACCACGCCGGAGATGTTGAATTGGCTGATGTCGTTTCCACCCAATCAGTTCCAACTGCGGCAAAGGGACGGGCGTCCTACTATGTCTACGCGGATCCCTCCGGATGCACCTGTGCGTATGTCGGCAGCGTGGCCGCCATGAATAAATATCGCGCCAGTTATGGCGCATTGCCGCCAGATACGCTCTTAGCAGGTGGCTTTACGGATCCCGAGCAGAACCTGATCAACAGCATGGACAACGACGAGGCGTCGGCCCAATTCAACAACGACGTGTTCGGTCCGGACTTTTGAATACCCCTATGGTTGACCGGTGAAGCTGGTTACGCTCCAATTGCATGCCAGTGCACAGAAAGAGCGCCTTTCGGCCGGGATAAGTCGAGGGGTGAGACTGGCAAGTCTTTGATTGTTCTCAACCCGTGGCTGTCTCTTAATCAGCGGATCGCAGGTTCGAGCCCTGGTGCGCCCACCAAAGGAAAATCATTATTTTCCAAGACCTTCGTGGAGGGGGTGCCGAGATCAGGCAGTGCAATCACTATGATCGTGCGACGAATGCCCACTTTCGGTCGGATAAGCCCAGTGGTGCGACCAGTAAGTCATTGCTTGTTCTCAGCCCGGGCTGACTCTTAATCAGCGGCTCCATCGGAAGTCTGTGCGACCAACTCCAATCGGCACGCGCGGCCCCGTCACTTTCGGAAGGTCCGCCCTGCGAGAGGCGCTTCTTTATTTGGAAAGAGCTGCCAAGCTATTGATATTTTTGAAGTGCGTTTTGGCCCATTTTTCCAAATGCGCTTTGAAATCGTTGCATAATCAAGCGGGTTTTGATTCCGCCATTCGGAGGTTCGATCCCTCCCGCCCCAGCCAGCTGATATTGCTTGCTAAATTGCCTTTTTGATTGCTTGATTTGGAAACGGTGCGCTGCGCTGCCCGTTGAAGAGAGATCGATATTTCGTTCGTCGCCCATCTCTCATGCTCGCTCTGGACTTGCGCTTGTCGTGGCTGGCCGGGTTGGAGCCGATCAGTTGGCCCGCCATTCACTCGGCGCTGCGCCTGACCAGCGCTGAAACGCATGCGTGAAGCTGCTGGGATCGGCGTAGCCGAGCGCGAGAGCGATATTGGTGACATCCATCCTTGTGCCTGCGAGCAATTGCCGAGCAACTTCGAAGCGTGCTTCGTTGACCAATTGGCGGAAGCTCTTGCCCTCTGCTTGCAGTCGTCGGTTCAGAGTCCGGGGTTGCATGGACATCTCGCTCGCGACCGCTTCCAGCGAGATATCAGGAAAAATCACGCGAGCACGAAGCATGCGGGTCACCGTGTGCGTCACGGTTGGTTGCTCGACGGCCCAATAGGCGGCAACCGCCTTTTCCAATATCTGGCGCAGTTCGCGATCTGCGCCGCGAACAGGACGGCTGAGCAAACTTGTAGGGAAAGCCAATGCGTACTGTTCTGCATCGAACCGCGGTGTAAAGCCGAAGAACCGGCAATAGGGAGCCGTATTGCCGGGGGCTCGACGAGAAAGCAGGATCTCGTCGGGCACCAGGTCCACCAGTTCTCTCGCCATGTTAAATGCCACCGCCATCGCGCCGTCGCTGATTTGCTCGATTGCTTTCAGGCCCGGATGATGGACGGCGTATCCCCAGAAAGCGATGTCATTCTGGATCACCAGATAAGCAACAGCACCGTGCACATAGCGTCGCTGGTTGGTGCATAGATCCAAGATCGCATCCTTGAACGTTGGGGCAGTCCGCATCAATCGTCCTACCAATCCAAGACTGGCGGTCGATGACCGTTGCCCAACGAGAAGTCCGAAATGCTCACATCCTGTCGCAGCAACGCAAGCCTGTACAAGGCGGTCGAGTTCGGCGAACGAGAGTGAATTTTCAGGACTCCGCAGCACGTCAGGATTGATACCGGCACCGACGATCACCGTCGCCGGATCCTGCCCCATGTCCCGCAAGACCTGGGGGAGTTCGACCAAAACTCCGATACGTTGCTGCCCTTCCATCATTGCAACTCGTTGGGAGCCCAGCCCATAGAGAACAGCATCTTCAGCGATAGGAAGTCTTGCCAAATCTGTGTCGTAAAATAGCAAGCAGCCACTTTTGATTTAGATCAAATGGGTGGGGGCGGCGTCGCCCCAGGCTTTGGATTTTCACAATCCAATTGTGCAGCACGGCAGGGGTGCGGCAATGGGTATTGCAAGTGTAAATTTGAGAGCAGCAGCAGGATTGCGCGCGATCGTGCGTTGGCTCCACCTCCGCGCTTCGCTTTGCTGCTGATCACGACTCTCCTCGGGTCTACTGCCGAAGCGCTCGACCAAATATCGCTGCAGCTCAGTTCATGAGTTGCGCACTAGCGACCGCTTGAGATGCGCCGCCAGAAATTGAGGGATTGGATTTATGACCAGCCTCTTGACCCATTTTGAAATCTACGGCGATGACCCCGCAAAACTCGCGCAGTTCTACGCCGGCCTGTTCGGTTGGCAGATCGAAAAGGCGCCGGGCGTCGATTATTGGCGGATTCAAACCGAACCGAAGAGCGGCAACGGTTTCGACGGAGGCTTGACGTATCGCCCCGTGGACGGTCCCGGCTCCTGGCGGAATTACGTAACTGTCGCTTCAGTAGACGCCGCACTCGCCCAGGCGGAATGCATGGGCGCGAGCATTGTACGCCCGAAAACAGCGGTCCCCAGAACCGGTTGGTACGCAGTTCTTGCGGACCCGCAGGGAAATTCCTTCGCCATTTGGCAGGCTGACACCACTGCATTTCCACCGCCGGAACCGGACTAACGCGGCAACCGGATCGTCCGGAGCAATACGGGAGTGTTCGCCGCAACGGGAGTCACATCAACCACGGAGATAAGCATGTACTACACCGATGATTCGATTTTGCCCGAGAACATGGCGCCCCTGATCATCACCGCGGCCCCGTACGGGCCGGAGTGGATACCCGGCGATGCCGATATCCCGGTGACGTGGGATGAACAGGTTCAGGCCGCGGTGGACTGCTATAACGCCGGAGCCACGATGCTCCACGTGCATGTGCGCGATCCCGCCACGGGTCACGGATCAGTGGATTTCGAGCAGTTCAACTACTTCATCGGACGGCTGAAGAAGGCCGTGCCGAAGATGATCCTGCAGGTCGGCGGCTCGATCTCGTTTTCACCCAAGTCGGCCGACGCGAAGGCGAAGTGGCTCGACTATGATACGCGGCATATGCTCACGGAGCTCGATCCGAAGCCGGAATGCGTCACTGTGGCGACCGGAACGACCCAGTGGGACATCATGTCCTGGATGTCGGCCGACGACATCAAGGGGACGCATCTCGAGAACAATCCGAAGGTTCAAGCGGCATGGGCAGGCATGTGGGTTGATGCGGGCCCGGCCTTTTACCTCGAGCACCTGAAGCGGCTGAGAAAGAATCGGATTCAGCCCTACTTCGTCCCGGCTCATGTTCATCAGCTCGAGCTCATCGAGCGGCTGATCCGCGCCGGCGTGTACATGGGTCCCATGAACCTCGCCATTGCCGGTTATGGTGGCGGCACGCTGGGCCGCAATCCCTACCACTGGATGGAATTCCTTCGCCAGGTTCCGCAGGGTGCGAGTGCGACCTTCTGGACCAGCATGCGCGGGCTGATCCCGATCTCCGCCATGGCGATCGTGCTCGGGCAGCACGTGCGTGTCGGCAACGAGGACAATCTGTGGGGCCCGGACAAGGAACGCCGGACCACGGTGCAGCAGATCGAAGGTGCCGTGCGCATCTGCAAGGAGTTCGGTCGCAAGGTCGCGACCGCCGAGGAAGCGCGCCAGATCATGAAGATCGGCGTCTGGTATGACAGCGTCGAGGAGACGCTGCACAATCTTGGCCTGCCGCCGACCCGTAAGGACGGCCAGACTGGCTTCCTGGTATGGGAGACTGACGGCAAGAAGGCGGTCGCAAAGACCGGTGGCGACTCTCACCCCATGGCCTACTGCATGGTGCCGCCGGCGCAGGTGGCGGCGGAGTAGAAGCCGGCGCCGGGCCCTGCGTTTCATCGATGCGGGGCCCGGCAGCATTGGCGAGACTGCGCAGTTCTCATTCGAGGTGCCCAGATGACGCGAAATCAGCGTGCCGAACAGACGACCGCAATCGGTTCGTCGCATCAGTCGGGTCCATGGGATGCAGCAGTTGTGAGTAAGCTCCTCGAATGGGACCCTACCTGGACTCGGGCGTGCGTGAAGATGACCACCAATCCCTGCGCTCGGGAGGTCCTGCCTGGCAAGCTCATTGAGTTGGTCAGTGTCGCCCTCAATGCCTGCACGAACCTCAACCCGGAGGGCACGCGCCGTCACATTCGCGCCGCGCTCGAAGCGGGCGCGACGCGGGATGAAGTTCTCACGGTCCTCAAGATGGCGTCCGCGATGTCGATTCACTCATGCAGCCTGGGTGCACCCATCCTGCTCGAAGAAGCCAAGGCAGCGGGCGTGAGCCCATCGAAGAAACAGGCGCCCACGACGCTGGCCTGCGACAAGATGAAAACAGTAGGACAGTGGAATGCCGCATGGGATCCATTTTACGAGCTCGATCCTGCCTGGACCGATGAATTCATGGCGACCGGAGTCGGAATCTACGGCAACGGCGTGTTCTCTCCCAAGGAGATCGAGCTTCTGAGCATCGCTTTCGATGCGTCCTACACGCACATGTACGCACCGGGCACGCGCCGGCACATCAAAGGCGCCCTCAAAGCAGGCGCGGTAGTGGAAGAGATCATGGAGGTGCTGAAGCTCTGCGTCGTTCAGGGCGTTCAGGCCTGCAATCTCGGAATTCCGATTCTCGCGGAGGAGTTAGAGCGATCGGAGCCAGCAGACACAGATATGTCGGTCGGAAGGAAATGATCTTTGCTGGAGTAAATGGGCCGAGAGGCATTGGGTGTCGGGAGGTCGGACGATGGTCGGCGATCAACTCAACCAATTCAAAGAGAAAGGCCTCAGAGAGCTGAGGAGACTCTTCTGGATATTTGCATATCTCTGGGTCCTGCTCGGCCTATTCGCTCTTCACAAATCGATCATTCTGAACCTGCCCGACCCGTTCTATCATCAGGGGTTCGCAGTCATAAATGCTCTGGTGCTGGCAAAGGTCATCTATTTCGCCGAAGCCTTCAACGTCGCAGACAATCTCAAGAGCAGACCTTTAGTCTACCCGATCACATACAGGTCTGCCGTATTTTCTCTGATGCTGATTTTGTTCCACCTCATTGAGGAGGTCCTCGCAGGAGCGTGGCATGGAAAGCCGGTCGCTGAAAGCCTCGCTGCTTCCGGCGCTGGAAGTGCAAAGGAAATTCTTGTCTTCGGCCTGATCATGTTCGTCGCGTTGATGCCGTTCTTCGCATTGAGAGAAATAGCCAGAGATATCGGCGACGGTAGATTGTTCGAACAGTTCTTTGTGCGAAGAAGCACATATGCTCCGTTGCAATCCCAATAGGCGAAGCATTCGGCCATTCGGAGGTTCGATCCCTCCCGCCCCGGCCAGGTGATATTGCTCGTCAAATCGCCTTCTCCGTTGCTTTATTTGGAAATGGCGCAGTCCGCTGCTGTTAAAGAGAGATCGGGCAGCGACAGCGGCACGGTGAGGCCGTTGGCGATTGACGGTCAACCCGGTGTTCGCTGCTTGCTGCTGTTCGATGATGGGCCGGCTGAGGCTTGCCGTTCCTTCGCTTCGTAATATTCAGCCGAGAACTTGATGGACCATCGCGCGAAGAACGAACGCAATTCCTGAGTGGGCTTCTCGACGCCGAGATGCTCTGCGACATGCGCCTCGCGCAACCACCGCACCGCCGACGTGAGGCCGGCAATGCGCTCGAGCCTCTCAACCGCCGCGGTCCCGGCGATCTCTGCCTGCCGATAGCGAAGGCCGACCTTTCTGATCAGATGCGCGCGCTTGATGATGTCGTAACCCCTGAAGATGAGCCGAACGAGCGGGTGCTTTCTGGCCTGCGGCCAAGCTGCCGGATAGACCGGTAGCACCAGAAGCTTGCTCTTCGCGATGACCGTAGCGAGCGGATGCAGGAGTTGCATCCAGGCTGGCCAGGACGTGACCTTGGCAAACAATACCGCATGCATCGCCGTTGCCGCCGCGAAAGAGATCGGCAGCCAAAGCACCGCGCACAGGATCACGAGCAATGCGGCGTTCGGCGTGAGATGTCGGCATGTTCTGAACACCCATGCCATGCCGCCCTCAAAGGCATCATGCACCGCTTGCTCGAACGCCCGATAGCTGATCTTCCGCCGCAACCACAACCAGTTTCGGCGAATCGATCTGACCCACTGTCGACGCTTCGCCGCGGATAGGGGAAGCAAGCGCACCGCGCCATGGATGACAGTCATGATGACATCGCCGACAACCCTGGCCGCGAACAGCGGAAGCCAGACGATCTGCATTGCAAAAGGGAAGGCGTAGTCAAGCATCCGCATCAAGATCGAAAGAACGAAACGCAGGATCTTGTTCGTGGCGAGCGCGACAACAACAAGCGGGATGATGATCACGTCGTCGAGCGCACCGCGGAAGCGGCTTTCCTCGGTCCATGCCGGGTGACGACCATCGGTCACGGTGCACCGTCCGGGCTGAGTGCCGGCTCAGATTAGCACATTGCAAGCTCGAGGGGACCAGTCGTTAGGCGGCGGCGAGCACTCCGCATAAGGGGCCGGTTCGCATGACCCGCGTTAACCCTGTCTTTGATCTTGTCCCGTGGCCGCGTCGGCTGGTTCAGTTCTGCCGCCAAGCCGCCTTATTGGATGTCTGCAATTGGTCTCCGATTTACGGGAGCTTATTTTCGGCAGGCCTTGAACGAGCGTCTCGTTCGGGAAGCGTGAAATCAGATGAAAGCGGCTCTCATCCTCGTTGGCTTCAGTACACTCGCGGTGATGGAGCTTGAGACCGCGCCGCGCATGACAAAGCCCGTGAACGCGCCGCCCGTTCAGGCGACCGTCGGATTGCTCGCCTCAGGCGATACGCTGACGACGGCAGATCGGCTCGGGACCCCGCACATGCACATGCAATTTGAAGCGCCTCCGCAGCCGGTCTCCTTGAGCGAACCGATGCCTCCGCCGGATCAAACAGCGACTGTCGCGCCAGAGCCTTTGAAGATCATCGCGCCACACCAGCGCACCGCAAGCGGGAGAAAATTCGCGGTTATGCTGCCCAGACCTCGGCCCGTGCAGGGAACGTCCAAGGCAATTGTGAATGCCAAGCGCGCCAAGCCAGTCGCGGAGGTCAAGCCCTGCCGGTCAGGTGTCTTCGATGGCCTGTTCAAGGCATTGAACCTGTCAGCGGGCTGTCAGAGCTAGCTCTAAGATCCCTCTGCATCGGCGATATCGTTTCCGCCACGCCGGGTTCACGCGGCCACGGTATCAATTGAGCGGCGGATCACCTGGCGCACCTCCGCATTCGACAGGAACAGGTCGTGGTTGATGACGCCCCAGCCTGCCTCGGACGCATCGACCACGCGCACCCCGAGCCCTTCGATGGCGGTCTTCTCGGCAGCGCCGACCCGTGTCATCCCGCCAGCGATCTGCCCCGACAACGCCAGCGCGCGGTCGTTCGTTGCGGCGATGACGGTGATCTTGCGCGAAAGCGGACCGATGCGGCTGATCGACGACGAGAACACGTCCATGTCGATATCAGGCGCGGCAAACACCACGGCCCCGATCTTGCCCGCAACGGCGTCACCGGATCGCGCATAGAGCTGGCGCAGGCTTTCGAGCGTCAGCATGGTTCCCATGCTGTGCGCGACGATGTGGACGCGGCCGGCGCTTGAACTCGTCACGACAGACTGCAGCACGCGTTCGAAGCCATCGCGGGACCACATTGCGCTGTCGCGGTCATAGGCGTAGTCGAACAGTCCGGCTTTCGAGGGCCAGGAGAATACCATCGTCTGGCCGCGGAACCTGATGCCATCGGAGAGATGCGCGGCATCGAGCGCAGCTGTCTCGAACGTCTGCTTGAAACCGTGCACGTAGATGAGAACGTCTGGTCCGCCGCCGGCCTGCGCGACAAGACTGCCGACATCGCCCGATACCGGCTCGACCCCATCAAGGCGCCAATCGTCAAGTCCGGCTGCAGCCAGAGAGAAACGGCTGTCACCAGGCGCCACAAGCTTCGCTCGTGCGACGGTCATCGTAGAAGCCCGCTCCGGCCCGAACCACGGCTTCGCGCGGGCGCCGCTCACTGGCTTGCGCGTGGTTACGACGAGCAGCGTAGGGTCGACCGAGAGCGATGAAGCGTCGTAGCGTGCGCCGGTAGCACCCAGGCTGGCGCATCCGCCCAGCGCGACAACGCAGGCCGAGGACGCAAGCCCGCCAAGGAGCGCGCGGCGGGACGCAATCACTTCGTGTTGCACTAAACGTTGGATGATCACGCAGAACCTTTGGGAACTGCCCCCTGGAGGAGCCCGCCCCCTGCGCGCGTTCCTGAATGATGATGGCGGCGAGAATAAGGGCGGGGCGCGCCGCGCCGCTTGTTCCAAATGCGGATTGAAACAGTCGAACATCGAACAGGTCTTGGTTCCGCCATTCGGAGGTTGGATCCCTCCCGCCACAGCCAGGTCGCGCCTGGCTGCCGGCCGGCTGCGGCGAACTCAGGACTTCGTGGGGCTGCGGACCGCCACGCCGGGATCGATCGTCTGCGACGGTAGGCGGCGTTCGGCGGGGCGCGCGACCAGCAGATACAGGACCAGAGCGAGTAGCGACGTTGCCGCCATCACTGCGGTCATCGACAACGCGGTCCGCCCGTCGAAGCGAAGTGCGACCAGCCCGCTCGATATTGCGCCGGCGGTCAGCTGAATGCTTCCGGCGGCGGCGCTGACGGCGCCCGCGATCTCCGGGAGACGCTGCATCGTCGCGCTCATCACGTTCGGCACGCTGAACCCGAAGCCGAGTGCGACCGCCATCAGCAGCGCAACCACGAGTGACGTGGGCATCCACCCGGCCAACGTCATCGCGAGCAGGGCGGTGCTGGCGGCGGCCGACAGCGTCAGCCCGGTTGTGAGCATGCGGGCGGATTCTACGCCGCGCCGGCCGAGCTGGCCGTCGAGAAAGGCGCCGACCATGACGGCCCCCGAGCATGCGCTGAAGATCAGGCCGTATTGCTCGGGGCGCAGTCCGACGGCGCCGACGAAGAACAGTGAGGCGCCGGTGACGTAGGCAAACACGGTCGCGCCGCCCGCGGCGCCGACCAGGATGAAAGGCAACGACACCGGATGCGTCAGCACCTGGCGGTAGCTGTCGATGACCGCCGAAAGCCCCAGGCGGCCGGAGCGGTCGGTCGTCGCGGTCTCCGCGAAGCGAAACATCACCACGACCAGCAGCATGAGACCGATCCCCGCCTGGGCGGCATAGATCGATCGCCAGCCGGCGATTGCCAGCAGGGCGGCGCCGGCCGTCGGTGCGATCACGGTCGCGACGTTGACCGTGACCATGACGTTGGCGATCTTGCCTCGCGCGGCGTTGCCGTCGAAGAGATCGCGAATGATCGCAAAGGTCGTTGCGGTGCCGGCGGCGCCGATGCCCTGGACGAAGCGACCCAGCAACAGAACCGGCAGCGAGGACGCTTTCGCGCAGGCAAGGCTTGCGGCGACGAACAATACGAGGCCGAATGCCAGAATCGGCTTGCGGCCCAGGCGGTCGGAGATCGGTCCGTAGATCAGCGGCGCGGTGGCGAGGCTGAGCATGAAGGCGCTCATGGTCAGCCCGACATCCGACGCGCTCGCGTCGAGCGTCGCGCCGGTTGCTGCCAGCGCCGGCAGGTTGATGTCGATGCCGGAATAGGGCACGGCCGCCAGAAAACCGAGCAGCAGCGTGAAGGCGAAGGATGCGGGGTCGATTTGCATGACGGATATCCGATTCCGGCTTGGTCGATGTGCATGAGGTGATGGAGGCGCGGTCGCCCGCCCTCCATCGTCGCGTTTGGCGATTACGCGCGCCGTTCGGCGCGCCGCCCCCGGGTTGCCGCCATCGCTCCGGTGTGCGAGCTCTCGTCGGCCACGAGCTCGCCGATGACCCGGAGGATTTCGGCCCGCGTGTCGATCCCGGCAAATTCGTCCGCGATCTGCGAGGCTCGCGACTGGAAGCGGGATTGATCGAGCACCGTCCGCACTGCGTCGCGCAACGCCTTCGGTGTCGGCTCGTTGGTCGCGAGGTTGATGCCGACCCCGGACCATGCGACCCGCGCGTTGACGTCGGCCTTGTCTTCGGTCAGCCCCGCGGTGACCAGCGGGATGCCGAAGCTCATGGCCTGGTTGACGCTGCCGTAGCCGCCATTGGTGACGAGCACGTCGACGTTCGGCAGCAGCCACTCGAACGGCAGATAGCTGGCGATGCGCGCGTTCGACGGGATCTTGCCGGGGATGGTGTCAATCGGGCGGCCGCCTGCCGTCACGATCACCAGGATGTCCTCCTCGTCCGCGAGGGCCGCCAGCGTCGGGGCAACCAGCAGATTGAAATTGTGATTGGCCACCGTTCCCTGCGTCACCAGAACGACCTTGCGCGATCCGTCGAGCTCTTCGGCCCAGGGCGGCGGCGGGACCTGGTTGGCGATGATCGGTGGGGTGCCGACGAAATGCACTGAGGGCGGAATCTCGCGAGGAAATTCGAAGCTTGGCACCGACAATTGCAGATAGGCATCCCCGAGAGCGACCACGGAATGGAAGAGCGGCATCGCGATCGGTCCGACCCCAAGAGACTTCAACGCCCGGTTCAGGCGCATTGACACCGGCTGATCGACTGCCGCATCAAAGTCCCGCGCCATGGCCGCATAGTGATCGCGCTCCTCGTCGGTCTTTGCCGGGGGCAGGCCGAGGAAATTCGGCGCGCCGTCCTCGCGCGCCCAATGCAGAAACGAGGTCCCGCAGAGCGCGATGGGAGGCCGCTGCGAGCGCGGTCCGAGCAGCATCGGCAGTACACCGAACAGCATGTCGTCGGCGACAATGATGTCGGCGGGGAATTGCCGCAGGATTTGCAGCAGCCCCTGGTGCTGGGCCGGAATGGCGTCGACGAAGATGCGCTCGCAGGCAACACGGAACCACTCCAATCCCGGCGGGATGGTCTTGAGTTCGGGGAACCGCGAGAAGACGTCGTTCGGATCAAAGTCCGCGTCCTCGGGAAGGGGAAAAAACTTCACGCCGCTGGCTTCGACGCGGGCACGAAAGGCGGTGCCCGTCAGGAAGGCGATCTCGTGGCCATCGCCACGCAGGATTTGCGTGATCGCCAGCATCGGATTGAGATGACCCGTCGCAGGTGTCGAAGCGATAAGAATCTTCATGTGAGTTGACCTCTTGATGATCGATGCACGGTCGCCCCCGGGGCGTCCGGTCGAGTGAGAGGCAATTGAAGTGATCGCCGTTACGCCACGGCTTCCGGCGGCAATAAAAATGGTTACGGCGGCAACGCATCGTGGCGCTGCCAAGGCCAGGCAAAAGGCCAGGCAAAAAGGCTCGGTGCAAAAACCGGTGACATCCCGCCGGAAGCCGATAGCTGGCACAGGATTACAATTGTAACGCGAGCGGCGGGCGATGAAACGGCACGGAAACACCGCGCTGCTAACCCGGCAGACCTCCGCATGGCACACCTTCGCAGATATTGGAGCGTTGGCGTCGGCCGAAAGTGATTTTTGACGATTCGGATGTCGCGCGGCATCGGTCGCGCCCAATTCATTGAGGACTGGCATGGAAAATATTGTCGCCCTGATTGCGATGGTTGCGTTCATCGCGTTTCTGGCCTGGCTGGGCGTTCGCGCCTCCCGGACGAAATCTGCCCTGGCGAAGTGGAGCGGCATGGTGCTGACGGCCATGCTGGCCGTCTCGGTGTTCGGCGTCGCCGCTTTGACCGCGGTCGGTATCGTGCGGCAACGCGCCCGTTCCGCACCGGTCCCGGATGTGAGGATCGAGGCGACACCGGACCAGATTGACCGGGGCAGGGCCGTGGCCGACGGCTTTTGCGCCGCATGTCACTCGCAGACGGGGACGCTGACCGGCGGCGGCGACGTCGCCAAGGATCTCCCGATTCCCGTCGGCTCGTTCGTGCCGGCCAATCTCACGCCCGCCGGCGTCTTGAAGAATTGGTCGGATGGCGAGATCTTTCGTGCCATTCGCAATGGGCTCGATGCGAGGGGGCGCTGGCTGGCGATTATGTCCTTCACCAATGCCGGCCGGCTCAGTGACGACGACACCAAGGCGGTGATCGCCTATGTCCGCAGCCTGCCCGCGAGCGGTGCGCAGACCCCGGATCCGCCGGATCGCTTCAGCCTGCTGGGCATCGTGATGCTGGGCGCGGGATTGTTGCCGGATGCGAAGCCCGTCTTCACCGGCGTGATCACCGCGCCGCCGAAGGCGCCGACGGCGCTCTATGGCAAGTACCTGCTGTCCTACCAGGATTGCCGCGAATGCCACGGCAGGGATCTCGGCGGCGGCGTGCCGGGACAATTGCCGCCGCTCGGACCGGACCTCGGTATCGTCAAGAACTGGAGCCTTGCGCAGTTCGTCGACACCATGCGCTCAGGCGTTGATCCGAGCGGGCATCGGCTCGGTGAGCAAATGCCGTGGCGGCCGATCGGGCGGATGGATGACGACGATCTCGCCGCGATCTACCAGTACCTGATGGCTCTGCCGGGCTCCTGATGATTGCGCGAAGCCCGCAGACGATCGCGCCCGGCGTGGCGGGCAACAGTTTGCGCAGCCGATCGCAGTCGCTGAACGACAGCGCAGGCCGCAGACTTGCTATCGCCCAAAAGTAGCAAACACTGGGATCACAATTATTCACGTATGCGACATCCGGCGGAATTAGCCGCAGAAATACCCTGTTGCGGCGTCATCACCGGATCATGGACAGACTCAGTGTGTGCCGATGGCTTCGGATACCCCATTCTATTTTGAGCGATTCCAATTCGGACGAGATCATTTCCCCACAGCCGGACGTTGACGTTCGCAATTCTTAAGTACAGCTCAGTTGGCGGACGGCGAATTTTGAGAGTACGGAATGCTTGCAGATATTGGCCACATCGTCGTCGTCGATGACGATCCGACGTTAAGGCAAATGGTGATCAAATATCTCGAGGAGCACAACATCCCGACAAGGGCGGCCTCCAACAGATCGGAATTGAACCACTATCTCGATGGCAGCCAGCCGAGCCTGATCATCCTCGATCTTCGGCTTGGTCAGGATGACGGTCTGGACCTGTTGAGGGAAATCCGTTCGCATTCCGACGTGCCGGTCATCATCACGACGGGCCATCGCCCCGACGAGATCGATCGCATCGTCGGGCTCGAGCTCGGTGCCGACGACTACATCATCAAGCCGTTCTCGTTGCGCGAACTGCTGGCGCGCGTCCGCGCGGTGTTGCGGCGGCAGGAGATGGGACGGGCCGCGCGTGCCCGCGATCCCGAGCGCGGGGGCTATCGCTTCAGCGGCTGGAAGCTCGAACGCCGCAGCCGAAAGCTGACCGATCCCGACGAAGCGCCGGTGCCGTTGAGCAAGGGAGAATATGCGCTGCTGCTGGCCTTTCTCGAGGCGCCGCAGCGTCCCCTGACCCGCGAGCATCTGCTGCAGGCGACCCGTATCCATGAGGATATTTTCGATCGCAGCATCGACGTCCAGGTGCTGCGGCTGCGACGCAAGCTGGAGACCGATCCGAGCGCGCCGCGCGTCATCCAGACCGAGCGCGGCGTCGGCTATGTCTTCGCGGTGCCGGTCGATCCGTTCTAGAGGAGATTGGAAATTGCAATTGTAGCCGTTTTGCCGTTGACCGTGACCTCAGCGTAACAGCGGGCCGCCAGATTGCCTCCCACCAACATCATGTGGGAGACTTACGATGAAGAAGCATTCTCTCGGCGTGAGCCGCGTTGCCTTGCCGGGTAACATGGGGCTCGACGGGGCGAACTGGGTCGCACGCTCGGATAGTCGCGGCATGGTCAGTCTCCGTGCGATTGCCGCGGGTCATTCCTTGCCCGACATCGGTTCGCCTTCGGTCGCGCCGCCGGCCGCGCAAGACCAACCTGCCACCACATTCTGGTGGGCCGTCTTCGCGTCCGTGATGGAAGGCTTTGCCCTCTACGGCGCCGCATTGCATCCGACCGCCGCCGTGCCGGTTCAGGCGATGCTGGATGCTGTGCGCGAGTCGCGGCCGCCTTCGGCGGATCGCACGCCGCCCGCGCCGGCGAAGAGCGATGGCGCCGGCGACAGTGGGAATATCGTCCTGTTCGATCGGGTCCCGCCGCGCGATGCACGACCCGCGCGCAGCTGGCTGCACGCGCTCGGTGCGGCTCTCGGGACTGTGATGGCCCTGCCGGCACACTGGCGCCGGGAATGGGAAATCAGAAGGGCCGTCGCAGGGCTGATGGAATTCGACGATCGGACCTTGCGGGACATCGGGATCAACGGCCGATCGGAAGTCGAGCGGGTGGTGAGGTACTGTCGTGATTGCTGACGCGATTTGCATGGCCCTGGTGGGGCTGGACTTCTGTCGAGCTGCGAGCCGGTCGATCATGTCGATTGACGTCAAGGCTGGCTCTTCCGATCTCGCACCGCCAAGCCGACCACCACCCTCGGGACCTCATCCAGCTTCGATCAAAACTCCTTGAGCAGACGCGACAATTCTCGCTTCACCCCCACATTTCAGGGCGTGAAGCAGTTCGCCAGATTTCTCGGGGCCGGACGAGGTGCCGGCCTTCGACGTTGCGCGATCGTGATTTGCGCACTGGTGCCGTGCTCCCTGAAGGTCTCTCCCGCACCGTCGCAGTCGCCGCCCGCTCTCGTGTCGGTCCGCAAGGATGAGCCCATCACGCCCATTCCGGCGCCGCCCGCAATCGACCCGCTGAAGGTCAAGCTCGGCGAACGACTGTTCTCCGATCGCAGGCTGTCGCACGACAATTCGCGCAGTTGCGCTTCGTGCCACGATATCGCGACGAACGGCGCGAGCCCGAGGTCGCACGATGTCGGCCTCGACGGAGCGGAGATCGCGCTCAACACGCTCACCGTCTTCAATGCGACGCTCAGCTTCCGATTCGGCTGGGAAGGAAAATTGCGCAGCATCGAAGCCGATACCAGGGCGTCGCTGGAAAGCCCGCGCACCATGGCGAGCAGCTCGGTCGAGATCGCAGAGAAGCTCAATGCCGATCCGGACATGCGCGAGAGCTTCCTCGCGGCTTATGGCCGCCGCCCGGAGCACGGCGATGTCGTCGACGCGCTCGCAAGCTTCCAGCGCACGCTGGTCACGCCGGGCGGCAAGTTCGATCGCTGGCTGGCGGGTGACGCCGCGGCGCTGTCGGACGACGAGCTGGGCGGCTACCAATTGTTCAAATCGCTGGGCTGCGCGTCCTGCCATCAGGGCGTCAATGTCGGCGGAAATCTGTTCCAGCGCCACGGCATATTCCACCCGCTCGCATCGCCCGAGCCGAAAATTCTGCGCGTGCCGAGCCTGCGCAACGTCGCGACCACGCCGCCGTATTTCCATGACGGCAGCGCGCCGACGCTCGATGATGCGGTTCGCAAGATGGCCTTTGCCCAATTGAACGCGACGCTGACGCAGCAGCAGGTCAAGGCGATCGTCGCCTTTCTGAACAGCCTGACCGGCACCTATCGCGGCGCGACTGTCGGAGGCTCCCCATGAAATTTGCCCCCGCCGTGATCGGCGTAACCTGCGTGCTGGCCCTGCTGACCTGGCTGTTGTTGAACGGGCTGAACTTCAATTCGGTACGTTACGACCGTCAGCTCCAGGCGCTTGGCGACTTCACCCGGTTCGAACGCGCGATGACCAGGGAAGTGCTGACCGCGCGCGCCGGCCTGTCGCGCAACTATGACAAGCTGGTGCAGATGACCGATGCGTATGACGATGCCCTGACGCGGCTGCGCGAAACGCCGGGTCTCAACGCCGAAGAGACCAGGGCCATCGATGTGCTGTCGGCGCGTGCCCTCCGGCAGGAGGACCTGATCGAACGGTTCAAGAGCCGCAACGCGTTGCTCCAGAACTCCTTTGCCTATTTCGGTCTGTTCAGCGACAAGTTGGCCGAGTCGGATCAGCGGGCGCTGGTCACGGCCGCCTCCGCATTGGCGGCAGGCATGCTGCGCCTGACGCTCGATACGTCGGACGTCGTGGCGCGCCAGGTCCAGGATCGATTGGAAGAGCTGGCGCTCGTGCAAACGCCGCCGCAGGACATGGATTCGGTCCGCGCTTTGCTGATGCACGGGCAGATGCTGCATGACCTTCTGCCCGACATCGACATGATCCTGAAGGCGCTCGTCGCCGAATCGAACAACCGCGAGCAGGATGCCGTATTGGCATTGATCACCAGGCGTCAGCTGGCCTCGCGAGCGTCGGCGCGCCGGGTACGCCTGTTGCAGTTCATGACGTCGCTGCTGCTGCTCTGCGGCGTGGTCTATTTCGGATTGCTATTGCACCGGCGCGCGGTCACGCTGCGTCGCCGTGCGGCCTTCGAGCACGTCATGGCCGGCATCTCGATGCGGTTCATCGATTCGAGCCGCGAGAGGATCACCGCTGACGTCGAGACCGCGCTGCAACAGCTCGCCGGATGCATCGGTGCGGATCGCGCCTATTTCGTCGGCGCGACCGGGACGACGATAAGCACCTATCGGTGGTCCCGCGACGGGATCGCATTCGAGGCGGGTTGGCCGGATCGCGCGCTGAGCCTCGCGCCACGCTTCGACGGTGGCGAAGGCGGTATCGTCTATATCCCCAAGGTCAAGGCCACCCATCCCGACGACACGATGAACCTGCTCGAGGACGCCGGCGTCGGCGGCTGGCTGTGCGTGACGGCGGTCCGGGGACATCGCGATGAAATCCTCGGCTTCGATACCGTGCCGGCCGGGGCGCTCGCATACTGGTCCGAAGTCTCGTTGTTTCGCATGGCGTTCGACGCCATCGGCAACGCGATCCGCCGGGTGCGGCTCGAAGGCGAGAAGGAGCGCTTGCAGGCCAGCCTGCAACAGGCTCGCCGCATGGAAACCCTCGGCACCTTTGCCAGCGGTATCGCCCACAACTTCAACAATATCGTCGGTGCGATCCTCGGCTATGCCGAGATCGCCGAAGCGCGTATCCGGTCGGGGGGCCGGCCGGCCGGCAGCCTTGCGGAGATCCGCCGTGCCGGCGAGCGGGCGCGCGAACTGGTCGAACAGATTCTCGGCTTCGGCCGCCGCGGCGAGGGCAGGCGGGAGAGTGTCTGCGTCAGGACCCTGATCGACGAGACCAGATCGCTGCTGGCAGCTTCGTTGCCTTCGCACGTCCAGTTCGAGGTGGATGAGACGTCCGAAGAAGCCACCGTGATGGGCGAGCCCGCGCAGTTGCAGCAGGTGATCCTGAATCTCTGCAACAATGCGGCACAGGCGATGACGGAGCCGGGTAGCATCGAACTCGGCATCAAGGTGCGCGATCTTCAACAGCCATTGTCGATCGGACGCAGTGAGGTCGGCCCCGGCCGCTTCACCGTGATTTCGGTCACCGATCCGGGGCCGGGAATGGACGAGGCGACGCTGGAGCGGATCTTCGAGCCCTTCTTCACGACGCGCCCTGACGGCAACGGCATCGGGCTCGCAACCGTTCGCGAGATCGCCGAGCAATATGGCGGCGCCGTCGCCGTGCAGAGCGAGCCGGATGCGGGCACGCGCTTCGACGTCTGGCTGCCGTCCGGCGACCCCGACGAGGCGGAGCCGGTTCAGCTCAGCCCGGATCTTGCGTTCCGTGGCACGGGCGAGACGGTGCTGGTGCTCGACACCGACCGCCGTCGCCTGTTGCGCCATGAGGAAATCCTCGCGGCGCTGGGTTATGAGCCGGTCGGGTTCACCAGGCTGGCGGAGGCGATCGCAGCCTGCCGCACCGCGCAAACGCGTTTCGATGCGGCACTGGTGTGTCACCTGCCCGGAGGCTCCTCGATCGAGCTGGCGGCGGCATTGCACGCTGCGGCGCCGGCCTTGCCGATGATTCTGGCGAGCCCCTCGACGCGCGAGCTGGCGGTGCCGTCGCTGGAGACGTCCGGGATCACCGAGCTCGTTCATCACCCGCTGATATCGGCGGAGCTCGCCGGCGTCCTGGCGCGGAGCGTCGCCTCGTCGGCCGCGCGACGACGCGTGAGGCGCGCCGCCACCGCGCGGTAGAGCCTTTTCGAGCGAAGCGGATACCGGCTCGGGCGAAGAAAGCGCGTCAAAACAGGAATCCAGAGCCGGCGCACAACATTCGGCGATCGCGGTTGCAATGGTAACGCGATGTCGCCGCGGGCGAAATGGTCGAGTAGCCGGGACCTCCTATCCATCGCATGCGCATCGTCGCAACGTCACCGCGATAGGAGAATGATGATGTCAATCAGACTTGGCGTGACCGTCGTCGCAGCTACGTTCCTGTTCGGATCGGCCTCCAGCCTCAGGGCTGGCGGAGGCGCAACCGCGCCTGTGGCCGTCGCCTCGCCCGGCAGCGTCCCCGCAACAAGGCTCGCGGACCTGGCCCGGCAGGCCCCCATCGGTCACCGGCAGCCTCGGCGCAGCGACGTGCCCGGGTCGACGCAAGCCTCCCCCGAAGACGCGGAGCTGCAGCGGCTCGACAAGGAGATCGACCGCCGGCTGATCATCTGCCGTGGCTGCTGATGGCCGGCCGAGGTCATGGATCGCGCGCCGCAAGGCGCGCGTTCGCCGTCTCCTATCCCTCGTATTGATCCGGCCCCATCGCCCAGAGCGACTGATCGTGGCCGAATGCGTAATTGCGGTTGTTGATCGCAGGATTGCGATTGACCATGGGACGCATGAACATCGGATGGGTCGCGCTGCGGACCTCGTGCTCGACCGTGAAGAGATGCCTGCCGCTGTCGAGATCAACGATGTCGCAGAAGCGGTACTGGTATTGATTGTCCTCGCGCGAGATCAGGTCGCGCGCCAGGAGTTTGCGGTAGGGGCCTGAGAAGTCGGTGATGTACATCTGCACATGGTGGCCGTCGTAGTCGCCCTTGGGCCGATCGGTCTCGCGGAACAACAGATGCTGGTCGCGGCCGGTCTTCACGGCGGCGACCTGGCCGTCGCCGTTTCGCAAGCTCGCGGGCATGCCCATGATCTCGGGGTAGAAGGCGCAAATCGCCTTCGTGGTGCCCTCAGGCACGTCGAACTCGACATAGGGAATGCCGAGCGCGATGCGCCCGAAGCGCGCGGCGTCCGGCTCGTAGCAGCGCAGTCGGTTGCCCCACGGACAGATCGCCTCGACATGATCATTGCGCTCGGCGAACGCGAACGCCGTGCCCTCGAGCTTCTTCGCGACCGACGCGAGCCGCGCCAGCAGCGCCTCGCGGCCCTCGATGACCAGCCCGACATGGCCGCGCAGCACCTGCGGCCTGCCGCTCGGCAGGTGAAACTGGCTCCGTCCGGCATTGATCCACATGTTGGTGTCGGACACCATCAGATAGGGATCGCGGGTCAGTCCAAGCCCCGTCACGTAGAACAGCGTGGCGAGGCGCTGGTCCGGGACCTGGATGTTGACGTGCTCGAAATGGATCGCGTTGCCGAGATCTTCTGCGGATCGATCGAATTGTTGCGGCATGGATGGGCTCTGGTTGGGGGACGGAGAGGTCTATACTAGAGCACAATTTCCGCCCGCCGAAACTGTCAGGCGATCACAAGTTGCGGGCAAATCTTGAGAGCGTGGCGGCATGCCCGCAGCCCGCCTTGCCGTGGCAGCCAGTCCCTGTAATCTGGCAAGAACAAAAAATGAGGGAAGGGATCGATGGGAGGAGTTTTGGAGGGCGTGCGCGTCCTCGATTTCGGGCGCTATATCGCAGGGCCCTATTGCGCGACCTTGCTGGCCGAATTCGGCGCCGAGGTCATCCGCGTGGAAAAGCGCGACGGCAGCGAGGATCGCTTCGTGGCGCCGGTCGGCGAGGGCGGCGAAGGCGCGCTGTTTCTTCAGGTCAACCGCAACAAGAAGTGCATCACGCTCGATCCGATGAAGCCGGAAGGGCAGGAGGTGATGCGCCGCCTGATCGCGACCGCGGACGTCGTCGTCGCCAATCTGCCGCCACAGACCCTGCGCGCGATGAAGCTCGATTACGACTCGCTGAAGGCGATCAAGCCCGACATCATCCTGACGACCGCCACCGCGTTCGGCGGGCCAGGGCCCTGGTCCGACCGCGTCGGCTTCGACGGTGTCGGCCAGGTCATGTCGGGCTCGGTCTACATGACCGGTGCCGGCGACCCGCCATATCGGGCCGCGGTGAACTGGGTCGATTTCGGCACGGCGCTGCATTGCGCGTTCGGGACGCTCGCAGCCCTGATCGAGCGCGGCAAATCCGGACGCGGGCAGATCGTCGAGGGCGCGTTGCTTGCGACCGCGCTGTCCTTCACCAATGCCACGCTGATCGAGCAGGCCGTCATCAATGTCAATCGCGTGCCATCAGGCAATCTCGGCCAGACCGCAGCGCCGGCCGACATCTACCGCACTAAAGACGGCTGGGTGCTGTGCCAGGTGACGGGGCATCCGCTGTTCAAACGCTGGGCGAAGCTGATGGGTGAGGAGGACCTGTGGCTGAACGATCCGCGCTTTGCCGACGACATCAGCCGCGGCAACAACGGCCCCATCATCAGCGAGCGGATGGCGCGCTGGTGCGCCGAGCGCACCACGCAGGAGGCTGTCGACACGCTGGGCAAGGCCATGATTCCGACCGGGCCCGTCCTCAGCCCGCAACAGGCGCTGGACCATCCGCATATTCGCGCCGCCGGCTTCATGCAGGAGGTCGAATATCCCGGCCTGCCGAAACGCGCACCCGTCGCCCGCGCTGCCGTCCGGCTGTCGGAAACGCCCGGCGAGATCGCATCGCGTCCGCCGACGCTCGGCGAGCATACCGACCTCGTCCTGACGGAGCTTGGCTACGACGTGGCCGCGATCGCGGCGCTTCGGCAGGGCGGCATTATCTAGCGGATATGCGCCCAGCGGTCGGCGTCCTGTGTTGGGAACGCAAGCCGGCGCTCGCTGTTCCTATTGTCAGGCCGGACAGGGAGCATCGAAATGGTCGAGGAACGCTTTGCCACATTGCTGGGCCTTGCCGCCATGGACGTGTGGGGCGAGATGCCGCGGGACGTCCAGGAGGCGCTGTTCGAGACGGCGATGAAAGGCCATGCCGGGGATCGTGAAGCCCTGGCCCGGCTGCTGCACGACCGCCATCCGCGCACGGCGCACCCCGCCAGACCGAACTGAAGTGTGGCGGCAGATATCAGGGAGCGAATTCAAATGGCGAAGCCGACGGCGGCTCAGATCCAGACCCGCGCGCACCAGCTCTGGGAACTGGCAGGTAAACCCGAAGGACGGCAGGAGGAGTTCTGGCACGAAGCGGAGCGAGAGCTTTCGGCCGATCCTGCCATCAATGCCGAAGAGGCCTCCGAGACGTTCACGGAGTGATTTTCCGGTTTGCCTGACGTTCCAAGCCTCGAAGTCCCCACCGCTTTAGGAACGGTCGATCCCTTGCGCGATTAGACAGGCAACCTTTGCGAGAGGCGGCAAACGTCATTCCCCGCGGAAATGCTCGCGAGGCAACATCGCAAAATCGCGGAACCCGGCTCCGCCAGGCATTGGCCGGCCAGATCGGAAGGAGATGTCATGCTTACAAGATCAATGCTGGTTGGCGCGATGCTGGCCGTCAGCTCGACCATCGCTTTGGGCGGTCCCTGCAACACCGCCAACCGCGATGCCGGCTCGGGACCGGCCACGACCGGACGGGCGACCGAGACGACAGGCGTCGCTCCGTCAAATGCCAAGGAGCATCCGCCGACGTCAACCATGAACAAGGCCACCGACAACACGGCGACCTCGTCGCAGGACGCCCAGCGTCAGATGCAGGGACAGCCGACGGCCGCCGGGCAGCCGAAGTCGACGACCGCTACCGCCGACAAGGATTGCTGAGTCATCGAGCTTTCCAAGCCTGGCGCGAGAGGATCTCTGATCGAGCCAGGCGCTTCGGGATGGAAAGCTGATGAGTGACGCAAAGTCGCCGGACAGCCAAATTCGGCGTGCCGTTCACCTCTGCATCGACATGCAGAACATCTTTGCGTCCGGCGGTCTCTGGGAAACGCCGTGGATGGAAAAGGTCCTGCCGGCAATCGCGTCGATCGTCTCGCGCCATCAGGCCAGAACGATTTTCACGCGCTTCATCCCGCCGCAGGATCCGGAAGACCGTCCCGGCCAGTGGCAGGTCTATTTTCAACGCTGGCGCCAGGCAACGCGCAGCCATCTTCCGCCATCCGCTCTAGATCTCGTGCCGGCCCTGGCGCGCCATGTTCCTCCAGCCCGCATCGTCGACAAGCCGGCCTATTCAGCGTTCAGCAATCCGGCTCTGGCGGGCCTTCTGGTCGAAAAGGGCGTCGGCACGGTGGTGATGTCAGGTGCGGAGACTGACGTCTGCGTTCTCTCGACGGTTCTGAGCGCGGTCGATCTCGGCTTCAGGGTCGTGATCGTCGAGGACGCGCTGTGCAGCTCGTCCGATGTCGGCCACGATGCGCTCGTAACGATGTACCGCATTCGTTTTCACGGCCAGGTCGATCTCGTGACAGCGGAAGAGCTGGCCGGGTTCTGGCGGGAGTAGGTGCAGGGCGCTGCAGCTCAAAGGCTGCACGCGCCGGGAACAGGTCAGATGTCAGCGCGTACCGATGCGTTGATGTCGCGGGCAGAAACCGGAAAAATGCGCCGCGTTCATCGTCCCCGTTGTGTCCGGTTGTCACCCGGCGGTGCTTCAGTCAACGTCGCCAAGGCGCCTTGGTTGCACTTGGCAAAGCTTGGAACCGCGCTCCGTGCCCCGGGTTGGTCGGATTGCACGACCTGCCGAGGAGTCAGCATGACGGATGTCGACGTTCGCAAGGGAATGCCGCCCGTCAAGCTGTCGCGCGAGACGTTCGAGAGGCGCTACAGAAGCCAGTTCGTCGATCCGGCCTTTGCACCGCTCGAGACGGAGCTCGATGCCATCGTCGGCGCTGCCTGGGATGCCTATAGTCATTTGCGCAAGGCACCGGTGACGAGGAAGGCGGGGGAAGGCTTCGCCGATCCCGATTACGACCTCGCCGTCGACTGGCTCGCCGCGCGCGCCGCAATTCTGGAGGCGCAGCGGCGGCACGACGACGCCAAAGCGGCGCCGCGCATCCTCATCATCAACGGCTCGGCGCGCAGCGAGCACACCTGTCCCGGCGAGATGTCGAAAACTGGCGCCTGGTCAAGCTGGCCGAGCCCGTCTTCGTGGAGATGGGCTATGCCGTCGACATCCTCGATCTCTCCCGCCTCACCTCGGAGTTCGGCAAGACCATCCATCCCTGCAAATCGTGCGTCTCCACCGCCATGCCGCTCTGCCATTGGCCGTGCAGCTGCTATCCGAACTATTCGCTGGGGCAGACCAGCGACTGGATGAACGAGATCTATCCGCTTTGGGTCGCGGCCCACGGCATCCTGATCGTGACGCCGGTAAACTGGTATCACGTGCCGGGTGGTCTCAAGGCGATGATTGATCGCCTCGTCTGCGCCGACGGCGGCAATCCCGATCCGACCTCGACGCACGGCAAGAAGGCCGATGAAGCCAAGGCGATGGAGCTGAAGGGCTGGCCCTATCCGCGCCATCTCGCCGGCCGCCATTTCGGCCTCGTCGTTCACGGCGACAGCGTCGGGGCCGAGGGCGTGCGCCGGAGCCTGTCAGACTGGCTCATCGACATGCACCTGATCTCCGCGGGCCGCTTCGGCGAGATCGACGGTTATGTCGGCTACATGGAGCCATATGCGACCTCCCACCGCGACCTCGACGAGGACCGCGAGTTTCAGCAGGAGGTGCGCAACGTGGCGTGCGCGCTCGGCAACGCTATCCGGCTGGCCCGGAGTGGGCGGCTCGACGAGCCCGGAGAGGGCCTTGAAGAGCCAAATCCCAAATGACAGCCTGAAAGGAGATCGGATGCTGGAGGAGAAGCTCAAGGAGGCCATTATCGGCGAGCTCAAGCGTCAGGCCGCCAACCGGCCGCAAGCGCTGAAAGTCGAAGGCTCTTCGGAAGCGCTGGTCGTCAATGGAAAGATCGATCTTGCCGATCTCGTCATGGTGATCGCGGGCTCCGTTGCCGGCGGCCCATAGCTCGCCTAACCAGGACACGTTCGCCTGCGCCCACGGCCGGACCATCGATTTCGACATCCGTGAGCGCTTCTGGGCGCTCGATGCACTGCTCGACAAGATCATGCAGGGGCAGGCGAGCTTCCGCGCAAGGATCGCGGCCACGCGCTGATAGCGGCCGTCGCCATCGCGATGATGTGAGGGCGACCGCCGCGCCAGGGGCTGTCCCTCGCGCAATTGCGGGCCGACCGTGATTGCGGCCGTGCGCCTAGAGCGAGCTGCCGCCGCAGATGACGAGCTGCTGTCCGGTGATGGCCGCGGCCTCCGGCGAAAGCAGGAACGCCACCGCGTGCGCGACTTCCTCCGGGCGAATGAAGCGGCCGATCGGCGGCAGTTTTGGCGCGACATTGGCGCGCGTCGGGTCTTTCAGCATCGGTGTCTCGGTTGCGGCGGGCGCAACGACGTTGACCGTGACGCCGCGCGGCGCGAGCTCGATGGCCCAGGACCGCGCGAGCGCCACCAGCGCCGCTTTGGTCGCGGCATATTGACCGCGGCCGGCCGCGCCTGAGGCGGTGCGGCTGCCGATGAGGACGATGCGTCCTCCTTTCGGCAAGCGCGGCGCCAGCGTGTTGGCGAGGCGCTCGGCGACATCGACATGCAGTCGCCACATCGCGGTGCCGTCGTCATGGTCGAGCGATCCGAGCTCGCCGACCTTGAGCATGCCGGCCGCGTGAACGAGTGCGGTTGGCGCGACGCCAGCGACGGCGTTCGCGATGTTATCGACCTCTCCGAGATCGAGCGAGAGGTGATCGAAGGCCGGATGGTCGAATGGCGCGGGACGGCGGCTGATGCCGGTCACTCGCCAGCCATCGCGCAGCAGCCGTTCGACGATCGCAGCGCCGATCCCTGAGCTGGCGCCCGTGACGAGCGCATGTGGCCTCCTGTCCATGCTCTCAGTCTCTGATGGCGCGCTTCACCCATGGCTCGGTCACGCGCACATATTTGATCGCGCGGCGATGGAAGGTAAAGGCCATGTGGATCGCTCCGTCGGCGGTCTCCTTGACCGAAGGGTAGGATAGTTCGCGATTGGTCTGATCGCGTGAATTGTTGGTCATGCAAAAGCCGTCACCGGTCTCGACGTTGCGTTTGCTCCATGTCCGCCCGCCGTCGGCGGAGACGGCCAGCGTCATCGGCGCGCGCGGCGCGCCCCAGAACGCGGTGCGTTCGTCCGTCGTCTTGCCGTCGCCGGCGAGCACGGGCGGCAAATCGTCCTCGATCTCGTCATAGAGCGAGAGGCGGCGCCCGGTCGCATCCCTGGCGCTGGAATCGTTGAAGACCAGCGCGAGATGACCGTTGCCGAGCCGCGTGACCTGGATCGAGGAGTTGTTGTTGGGCAGCACGGTCCGGACCGGCGCCGACCAGGTGCGGCCGTGATCGGTGGACCGGCTCTGATAGATGTTGTCCGCCCAGCGGCTGCGGTAGAGGGCAATCAGCGAACCGTCGTCGAGCCGCGCGATGCACATATGCACGCAACCGCGGCTACCGGGGACGTCGATGTCGCGCCAGGTCGTGCCGGAATCGGACGAGATCTTCACCGCGCTGGTGTCCTCGTCGCCGTTCCATTTCCGACCCGGGGTGCTGTGGCAATAGAACACGGGCAGCAGCCAGTCGCCATTGTCGAGCACGACGATCGGCTGGCGGATGAAGGTGCCGCGGCCGCGCTGCTCGGGAAACAGCGTCTCGATCGGGCTCCAGCTCTTGCCGTTGTCGCGGGAGAGGCGGCGGCGGATCAGCGCGGTGTCCTGGTTGCCCGCGAGCTGCGCCGTCCACATCAGCCACAGCGTGCCGTCAGGTGCGGGAAACAGCACCGGATTCTGCTCCGAACGTCCGTTGTCGTCGGACAGCTTTTCGGCCGGAGACCACTGCGTTGCGCCGCGGGCGAGGCGCGAAAAATAGACCGAGATGTCCGACATGCCCTCCTGCGTGCCGCCGAACCAGACGCAAGCCAGATCGCCGTTCGCGAGCGGCATCAGATTGGCGGCGTGGTTCTGCACGCAAGGCGAGGGAATGAAAGCGTCGGACCGGTCGGGATCGCCGGCGGCCGGGCGAACGACGCCATCGGCGGCGATCCCGATGTCGGTGGTCACGATCTCGGTATCGATGATCATGTCGAAGTCCTTTCCATCAATGCATTTGGCTGCGCCGTCTGCGAAGTCGCGGCGGCGGCCGGAGCGCGGCCCATCACCAGGCGCTCGACCGCCATCACCACCAGTGGTGTCGCGGCCGCGACATACATGTTGTCGATGCCGAAGGGGTTTCCGAGCATGTACCAGGCCGTCGTCGAGATCGCGGCGCCGATCAGGCCGGCGGTGGCGCCGCGGTTGCTTGCAAACAGCGGCAGGTAGAATCCCATCATCGCGATGATGGTGATCGACAGGCGCAGCGCGCGCGTGAAGAACGACAGCTTGAGGATTTCCGGGACGAAGAAGACGAAGACCAGCGGTGCGATGCCGATCGCCACCGAGAACAGGCGGGTCATCTTCAGCTCCCGCTCCGGCGTCGGCTTCCAGTAGGGGACGTAGAAGTCGCGGACCACCAGCGAGGCGATCGCGAGCGCAACCGTGCAGACGCTGACGAAGATCGAGGCGACGAGCGAGGTCGTCACGAAAGCCGAGGCCAGCGGCGGCATCTTCTCCAAGAATACCGGCAGCGCGTAGAGGCTGTTCATGTCGGGATAGAGGAATTTCGCCGCGACGCCGATCAGGGCGAGCAGGAATCCGAGCGGCAGGCAGAACGCCGCCGCATAGAAGGTGGCCCTGCGCGCGTCATCGGCGCTCGGCGTCGAGGAGATCGCCTGCACGATGAACTGGGTCGAGAAGATCGCGCCGACGGTGCCGAAGGTCCAGGCGAAAATGGTCGCAAAGCCGATCTTGCCGTCCCAGCTGAAGTAATAGGCGGGCAGCTTGGCCTGGATCGGCGCGATGCCGCCGGTCAGCGACATTGCAACCGAAAATATGATGACGATACCGACGACCTTGATTGCGCTGTGCAGGATCGTCACCCAGGCGACGCCCTTCAGTCCGCCGAACACGTAGTAGAAGGTGCTGACCACGGCGATGATGCACATCGCAACGGGCATGCTGACATGCAGTGCGGTGGCGATCGCGGCCGCGCCGCTCACATAGTTGCCGACGTTCACGAGCAGCAGCGCGTAGATCATGATCACCGAAACCGTGAGCATGGTCGACTTGCCGTATTTCTGCGCGATCGCCGCCGAGATGGTGTATTCGCCGGAACTGTAGAGCTTCTTCACCATCAGGAGCCCGAACAGCAAAAAGCCGATCGAGGCGCCGAGCACGGCCCACCCCGCCGCCATGCCCGACTGGAACGCTTCCTGCGCCGTGCCGACGGTCGATTTGGCGCCGACGAATTCGGACATCATCAGCACGCCGACGACCACCGCCGGCATCGCGCGTGCGCCCGTCATGAACTGATCGCTGGTCCTGCTGCGCAGCTTGAGCGTGAGCCAGGACGTGAAGGCGATGTAGGCGACGATCATCGCGATGATGAGCGTGCTGTCGCCATTGAGGATGGCTTGCATCGATGACGTTTCCTCTGGTGACGCGGATGCGGTGTTGTGAGCCCGCTTGGTCCTGCTACAGATTGTTCGGAATGCGAACAATTGTTCTTTATTTTCATAAGACCTGCCCGCACGTCCCGCGTCAAGCGCGCGCGACGGTGCGGTGCTGCAACGCGCCCGGTCGGGCAGTCATCGCCGCTGCATGTTCAAAGGGTTGCAGGCCAAAGAAAAAGTGTCGGTGGGACAGTGCGGCGGGGCGGTCGGCGCACGGCCGACGTCACGCGCAGGGAATCCGAGGCCCTGCCGTTCCGGGGTCAGTTCGACTTCAGCGCCACCTTGGCGACCTCGGCCATCCAGGTCGAGGCGACCGGCAAAATCGCGTCGTTGAAATCGTAGCGCGGGCCGTGCAGCTCGGCGCCGTCGCGCAATTCACCGTTGCCGATCCAGGCAAAAGCGCCGGGGCACTGTTTGAGATAGAAGGCGAAATCCTCGCCGGCCATGCTCGGCGCGAGATCGCGTCGCACCTCGGTCTGCACCCTCTCCGCGGCAAGGCGCGCCAGGCCCGCCTCGGCCGGCGTGTTGACCACCACGCCGACGCCCATGACGATTTCCGGCGTGACCTTGACGCCGAAGGTCGTTGCAATGCCTGCGCAGATCTCTTCGATCCGCGCCAGGATGACGTCCTTCACCGCGTCGCGATGATACCGCAGCGTGCCGCCGATGGTGACGCGTCCTGCGATCTGGTTGCGCGCCGTGCCGCCTTCGAGCGTGCACAGCGAGAGCACGGCGGTGTCGAGCGGGTCGATGCTGCGCGACACGACCGATTGCAGCGCCACGATCAGGTGTCCCGCCGCCATCACGGGATCGCGGGTCAGATGCGGCATGCCGGCATGTCCGGCATGGCCGTCGATGGTGATGCTGACGCGTCCGCCGGAAGCCATCACGACGCCGTCATGGACCGCGATGGTGCCGGCTGCGAGCCCCGGCCAGTTGTGGAAGCCGAACACCCGCGTCATCGGAAAGCGGTCGAACAGGCCCGCGCCGACCATCGCGCGCGCCCCGCCAAGTCCTTCCTCGGCCGGCTGGAAGATGAAGTCGACGGTGCCGCTCCAGCTGGTGTCGGCCACCAGCAGCGCGGCCGCACCGAGCAGCGAGGCGGTGTGTCCGTCATGGCCGCAGGCATGCATCACGCCTGATGTCGTCGAGGCGTAGGGCAGGCCGGTGTCCTCGGTGATCGGCAGCGCATCCATGTCGGCGCGCAGGCCGACGCGGCCCTGCGCCGCCCCCCGCGCCAGCGTCGCAACGACGCCGTGGCCGCCGATGCCCGCCTCGAAGGGAATGCCGAGCTCGGTGAGCTTCTCCTGCACGAAGGCCGAGGTGGCCTTCTCGTGGAGGCCCAGTTCCGGGTGTGCATGCAGATGACGGCGCCACTGGGTCAGTTTCTGGTGCAGCTCGGGGGGCAAGGCAGGGGTCTTTCGCAAGGGGGGACGGCTAATGCCAGCATAGCCGAATATCGAGCCGACCCGTCAAGCGCTTGCGAATGCCTCGCGTGCAGCAATGCGTCCCTACGGCGAGAGCTTCGCCAGCCCTTTCCAGTCGAAGCTGATGCCATGGCCCAGCCGGTCCGGCGCGAGCGCCTTGCCGTCCGCGAGCACCAGCGGGTGCTCGATATACTTGTCCAGTCCGAAACCATGCGCTTCCAGGTACGAGCGGTTCGGGCAGGCCGCGAGCAAATGCACCGTGATGTCGTGCGCGCCGTGGCTGGTGACCGGGAGATTGAACGCCTCCGCCAGCCGCGCGATCTTCATGAACGCACTCACACCGCCGCAATTGGTGACGTCAGGCTCGGGGTAGGACACCGCGCCGGCGACGATGTAGTTCTTGAACTCCCACAGCGAGCGCAGATTCTCGCCGGCCGCGATCGGCACGCCGCCGGCCTGCATGATGCGGGCATGGCCCGCGACGTCGTCGGGGATAACAGGCTCCTCGAGCCAGGTGAGGTCGTAGGGGACGAACGCGCGGGCGGCGCGGATCGCCTCCTCCACCGTCCATTTCATGTTGGCGTCCGCCATCAGCGGAAAGCCGTCGCCGAGATGTTGCCGCATCGCAGCGACGCGCGCGACGTCGGATTTGAGATCGGGCCGGCCGACCTTCATCTTGATGGCGCGAAAACCCTTGGCGAGATTGCCGTCGGTCTGCGCGAGCAGCGCCTCGACGGAGAGATCGAGGTCGATGCCGCCGGCATAGCAGGGCACGTGCGCATCGAAGCCGCCGAGCAGGCGGAACAGCGGCAATTTCGCGCGCCGCGCCTTCAGGTCCCACAATGCAATGTCGAGCGCGGACAGCGCCAGCACCGCCGGCCCGCCGCGGCCGCCATAATGCAGGCCCCACCAGACGTGATGCCAGATCGCTTCGGTGTCGTCGGCCTCGCGTCCCTCGACGAGCGGCGGGATCTCGCGCTTGAGGATGTCCGCGGTCGCCCCGCCATTGCGCCCAACCGTGTAGGTATAACCAACGCCCTCGGCGCCGTCGGCATCGCGGATGCGGCAGGTGATCAGCTCGAACGCCGCGATCTCGCCATGCGTGGAGTCGGACAGCGTGACGGGGAGGGGGATTCGGTAGAGTCCGGTCTCGACTGTCGAGATGCGTGCCATGCGGCCTCCCTGCTTTTTGTTGCAGGCTAGGCTGGCGTGCACCGGCAGGCAACCTCGTTTGCGGCAATGCTGCTACGTCTTCGCGCGGTCTTCGCAGGTCATGCGAAGAAACGCCGCAACTCCGCGGCGACGCGGGCAGGATCGCCTGCGTTGTCTGCCGCGATGTGGCCGGTGCCCTTGAACTCAACGCGTGTCGCGTTCGGCAGGATCGGAGTGAGCGCATCGAGCGCAGCCTTGAGATAGCCCTGGCTGCGATCGCCACCGAGAAGCAGCGTTTTCGTTCCCAGGCCCCTGAAGCGATCGGGGTCGCCGGCCATCTCCTTGATGAGCTCGATGTCGTAATGGACCAACGGGATGAGAGTAGCCAGAGGTGGGCGATCGCCCGCGCCTGCATTTCGACGCAGGTGCATCATCATGGCGAAGAACGATCTCAGCACAGGCGCAGGGAGCTTTGTCATGATCCCGTCGTCGCCGGTGCCTTTGATCACGGCGACAAAGGCCGCAGCCAGGTCTCCCTTGGTCAGGGCCGCCTCGTAGTTCGAGGCCCAGTACCGTGGTTGGACCGAGCCGAACTCGAGCGCAGGTTCGTAAAGGGCAAGGCGTGAGATCGCCGGATTGACAAGCGCGGTGTGCAAGGCAATCAGCGCTCCGGCGCTGAGTGCAAACACATTGCGGGCTCCCGTCTCGGCGAGAAGCCGACCGAAATCATCGATCTCGGTCGCCATGCAGTGATCGGGCCGAAAGGCGCCGCTCAGACCCCGACCTCGACGGTCCGGGATGTTGACAGTAAAGCGGTCAGCCAGCGCTGCTCCGAGGTCGGCAAAGCTTGCCGCGCTCTGCAGCCCGCCATGGAGCAGCACAAGTCCGGGACCTGTTCCGAGCTGCCGATACCCAATGACGGTGCCGTCATTGGCGACAAACGATCTTTCAGAGCTCACGCGACGCACCTCACCGCATCGTCGCGAGCTGCACGGCCAGCGCGCAGGCGCGGTCGTATTCGTCGAGATTGATCCACTCGTCGATCGTGTGCGCCTCGTTCTGGCCGGCGCCGAAGGTCACGGTGGGAACGCCGTGGCGGACCATCCAGTTGGCATCGAGGCCGCCATTGGCGGTGCGGACGTTCGGCGTGCCGCCGACCGCGGAGACCGCCTCGACCGCGCGTTTGACGACGGGGAGATTGTCCTTCATGCGGAACGGAAAATAGTCGGTCTCGGCCTTGAACTTGACCTTGCCGGACTTGCCTTGCGCGTTCGTCACTTTCTTGGCGGCCTTCTCGAACGCGGCCTTGTAGGCCTTGGTGATCTCCTTGAAGAATTTGCCGTCGTGGCTGCGGCTCTCGCCGCGCACATGGACGTAGTCGGTGACGACGTTGGTGGCATCGCCCGCCGGGCGGCCCTCGCCGCCGGTGACGGGGCCGACATTGCTGGTGCCCATCCGCGCATTGGCGCCCTTGCCCTTCACCACCTTGCCGAACCAGCCGCCGGCCTTCACGTCTGCAAGTGCGAGCGCCATGATCATGGTCGAGGAGATGCCGCGCTCCGGTGCGACGCCGGCATGCGAGGCGCGGCCGAAGATCTCGACATTCCAGCGGTCCGCGCCGACGGCGCCGATGACGACGTTGGACGCCGAGCCGCCGTCATAGTTGAAGGCCATCACCGGCGAACCGAGCTCATCCAGCTTGACGTGGCGCGCACCGTAGAGCCCGCTCTCCTCGCGCACGCAGAACAGCAGCGTGATCGGGGGATGATCGAGCTTCTGCTTGGCGAGCTCGGCGGCCAGCGTCACCAGCACGCCGCAGCCGCAGCGGTTGTCGCCGCCGAGCGCGGTCTTGGCCTCGTTGACGATCTTGCGGCCGGATTTCTTCGGCTTGGCGCCGGCACACAGCGGCACGGTGTCCATGTGGGTCATGAACATGATGCGCGGCTGGTTGTGCAGCGCGCCGCGGCCGGGCAGGTCGACGATCAGGTTGCCGGTCTCGGTCGGCACGGGAATGCGGGTGTTGGCGTCGTCGAGCCGAATCGCCTTGGCCGGCACGCCGCTCTCCTTCAGCGCGGCCGTGAGCTCACGCCCGATCGCCGCCTCCTGTCCGGTGACGCCCTCGACGGCGAGAAAGCGCATGAGGCGGTCGGTGGCAGCTTTGGTATCGACAGGCATTGAGTTCATTCCCTTGATGCACGGAGTGCGCCAGCATCCCCCGCGGCGCACCGTTGTGCAAGGGCCTCAGACGCTCCGCGTGTATGCGAGGAAAATCAGCGCGCCCAGAAGTAGCGCCGCCGCCATGAACAGCAGCACCGCCGGCAGCCCCGCGAACGCCGCCACGGCGCCCGTCATCGACTGCATCAGGGCGGCGCCGAGGAAGAAGGCGAGGTTGATCGCCGCGAGCGCCTTGCCCGCGGTTTGCGCATCGACCAGCTGCCGCGACATGCCGAACAGCAGCGGCTGGGCGGAGGTCGCAAGGCCGATGAGCACGAACAGCACGAGATCATATTGCGGCGGCATCACGGGCACGCCGAACAGGATCGAGACCGCATAATGCGGCGCCCCCAGCGCCATCAGCGCCAGCAGCAGCGCGCCGACCATATGCGTGCCCGCCACCAGTTCGCGGCGGCGACTGAGCCTGCGGTCGATCATGCCGATGCACAGGGGACCTGCGATCATCGCCAGCGTGAATGCGCCGAGCTGGTTGCCGGCCTCGACCCGCGTCAGTCCCTTGATCTCCATCAGCCAAGGTCCGCCCCACAGGCCGCGCAGCACCAGCGAGGTTGCGAGCGACACCAGCGCCAGCGCGATCAGGCCACGCAGGGGGCGCGAGAGTCCCAGCCTGAGCACCTCGATCATCTGCGACAGCGGCGAGGACTCGTCCTTGTGCTCGGCCGGCTGCCTCGGCACCAGCACGAACACGGCGAGCGCGACGAAGACGCCGCCGAGCGCGGAGATCCAGAATCCGGCGCGCCAGCCGTAATGATCGACCACGAAGGCGAGCGGGCTCGACGACAGCAGCATGCCGATATTGCCGATCGAGAGGATCGCGCCGGACCACAGCCCGAACCGTGCCGCCGACAATTGCTTGGCCGCCAGCGTCATCGGGCACATCAGCATGCCTGATGTCGCGATGCCGAGCATCACCTGCCCGACCGCGAAGCTTTCGGGCCCCGTGGCGAATCCCGACGCGATGGCGCCGATCACGGTTCCCATGAGCAGGCTCAGCGACACGGGCCGGACGCCAAAGCGATCCATGGCAGCGCCGACCGGAATCTGCGCGGCGGCGAAGGCAAAGGGATAGACCGAGGTGAGGCTCGCCAGCGCCTGCGGCTCGATGTGGAAATCCGCCGCCATCAAATCGAGGCTGACGGCGGGAATCGTGCGCAGCAAGGTCGACAGCATGTGCCCGCAGGCGAGCGCAAGCAGCGCAAAGATCAGCGCGCGGGTGCCATCTCCCGCGTTATCAGTGGCAACCGCACTCATCAGCGTCCCGTCCCGGCGAGGGTTTCGGCCGGGTTACACGATTGGCGGGACGGTGCCAATGGGGTCTTCCGGACCTTCGTTCCTCGTTGAAGGCAAGCCGGACATCGCTGACATCCGCGCGAACACCGGTTGGCTGACACGCTTGCCGCTGAAATTGCGATTCGTCGTTACGCCGTCAGTTGATGACGAACGCTATTCAATTCCTGCACTCCGAGTTTTGTGAGCACAGGTTCGATTGCTCGAGTCTGGAAAAGTCCTCTGTTGCAATGAATACGAGAAGCCCGAGCAGAACCATTGCCGCGATGTTGGAACGCATGCTGGCTCGATTCTCGACAGCGGAGCGATGTTCGAACTTCGAGAGGTCGAGCATGCGCAAAATGTCGCCGGACCGCACATCATCGACCGGATCTCTGCCGCCTCCCGATCGCGTTCGAAACGGTACGACATTTCCCCGGTGGTTCGGTTGATCAGCCTTCATCTCGCGCCTCGTTCCCATCAAGCAGCGCTTGCTGAACTGCAATGATAAGGCCTGACCTGAGGCGAGCGGTCCTGAAATTCGCGATCGCCGGCGCAATTCAGTGTGATGCCGCGGTGATCTCTCGCATCTCTCCATATCGTTTCTGTTTATGTCTGCCTGGCCTTCGTTGGACGGCTTTGATTCACCGATTGCGTTTTGCAGCGAGCGAACATGAAAATTTGTACAGATTTTCGCACGCGATCGTCATTTTGACGCTGGGATTTTGTCCGCGATACTTCCAATCCGAGGCGGCAGTCGCACCTGCAATCAGTCGGTTTTCTGAAGGCAGGTGCAAACAGTTAGAGGTCCATCAATTTGTCAACGCGACCGAAGCTCAGCGTTGCGCTGTTTGGAATCCTTGCAATAGCCGCGGTGGCCTATGGCGTATGGTATGAGCTCCTCGGGGGCGTCAAGCCAGCCGCGGCGGCCGCCCAAAGCGCTGCCAGTCAGGCCGCGGCGAAGATTCCCGTCACCTCGTTCGTGGTGAAGAAGGCCGACTTTCCCGTGCGCGCCTACGGTCTCGGAGTCGTCTCGCCGTTCAGGACGGTCACGGTCAAGAGCCGTGTCGACGGTCAGATCACCAAGGTGTTCTTCAAACAGGGGCAGATGGTGAAGGAGGGCGATCCGCTTCTGGAGATCGATCAACGCCCCTTTACCGCGGCTCTCGAGCAGGCGGTGGCGAAGAAGGCCCAGGACGAGGCCAATCTGAGGAACGACCGGTTGAACCTGGAGCGATTTCAGAAGCTCGCGAAGCAGCAATTCGAGACCCAGCAAAATCTCGATACCCAGCAGGCGCTGGTCGATCAACTGATCGCGCAGGTGAAGGGCGACCAGGCCGCCATCGACAACGCGCAAACCAATCTCGGTTACACCTCGATTAAGGCGCCGATTACCGGACGAACGGGTTTCCGGCTGGTTGACCCCGGCAACATCGTGCATGCCGCGGATACGACGGGGATCGTCACCATCGCCCAGCTGCAGCCGATTGCCGTGCAGTTCACGGAACCGGAAGAGCAATTGCAGGCCATTGCCAAAGCCTATGAAGCCGGCGAGGTGCCCGCCGATGCGCTGACCTCGGACGGAACCAGGACGCTGTCGCAAGGCAGGCTCGTGGTCATGGACAATTCGGTGAACCAGGCCACCGGGACCATCAGTCTGAAAGCGCGCTTCGACAACAAGGACAACGCACTGTGGCCCGGCCTGTCGGTCACCACGCGAATGCTGATCGGCACGCTCAAGCAGGTCATCGTGGTGCCGCAGGATGGTGTGCAGCACGGGCCGTCGGGTCTGTTCGCCTACGTGATCGGCGACAACGGCAAGGTCAGCGCCAGGCCGATCAAGGTCAGCCAGAGCGGCGACGCAAATGCCGTCGTCTCCGAAGGCCTGAACGTCGGAGACAGGATCGTGGTGGCCGGACAGTCGCGCCTGTTCGACGGCGCGCTGGTCGACGACAAGCCGCAGGCCGCGCCGACGGTGGACGCGAGCGCCACAGCCCCCCAGGCCAAAAGCGGATCGGCGGACTAACATGGCTGGCGGTATCTCGGCTCCCTTCATTCGCCTCCCCATCGCGACGTCGCTGCTGATGGTCGGCATCGTCTTCGTCGGGATCATCGCCTACCCGCAATTGCCGGTGGCGCCGCTGCCGGAGGTCGACTTCCCCACCATTCAGGTCTCCGCCAACCTTCCGGGCGCGGATCCGGAAACGATGGCTTCTTCGGTGGCGCAACCGCTTGAATCGCAATTTGCGCTCATTCCCGGCGTCTCGGAGATGACGTCGCAGAGCCAGACCAGCTCGACCCAGATCGTCCTGCAGTTCGATCTCTCGCGCAACATCGACGGTGCCGGCTCCGACGTGCTCGCCGCCATCAATGCCGCGAGCGGGCAGTTGCCCAAGAACATGCCGACCCCGCCGACCTACAGAAAGGTCAATCCGGCCGACTCGCCCATTCTCACGCTCGGCGCCACGTCGACGACGCTGCCGATGACGCAGGTGTCCGACGAGACCTACACCAAGCTCGCGCAGGCGATCAGCCATATCAGCGGCGTCGGCCAGGTCAGCGTCGGTGGACAGCAGGCGCCGTCGATCCGTGTCCAGATCGATCCCGCCAAGCTGGTGGCCAAGGGCCTGTCGCTGGAGGACGTGCGCACCCCGCTTTCGGTGATCACCGTCAACAATCCCAAGGGAACCCTCAACGGCGACACCCGCACCTACACCGTCTATGCCAACGACCAGTTCACCAAGGCCGAGGCCTGGAACGACATCGTCATCGCCTATCGGAACGGCAGTCCCGTCCGTGTCGGCGACATCGGCCATGCCGTGAGTGCACCGCTGGACAATACCCAATACGGCTGGGTTGACGGCAAGCCCGGCGTCTTCCTGGTCATCTTCAAGCAGCCCGGCGCCAACGTCATCGACACCGTCGACAGCGTCATGAAGCAGCTGCCGCATCTGCAGGCCGGCATTTCGCCGGCCATCAAGGTCTCGGTGCTGTCGGACCGCACGCAGACGATCCGCGCGGCGGTGAAGGACGTACAGTTCACGCTGCTGTTGACGATCGGCCTCGTCGTGATGGTGATCTTCGTCTTCCTGCGCAGCGTCTGGGCCACCATTATTCCGTCGATCACGGTGCCGCTTGCGTTGCTGGGCGCCTGCGCGCTGATGTGGATAGCCGGCTACAGCCTCGATAATCTGTCACTGATGGCCCTCACCATCGCAGTCGGCTTCGTGGTCGACGATGCCATCGTGATGCTGGAGAACATCACCCGCTATATCGAGGAGGGCGAGACGCCGATGGCCGCCGCGCTCAAGGGCGCCAGCGAAATCGGGTTTACGATCATCTCGATCTCGATTTCGCTGATCGCGGTCCTGATTCCGCTATTGCTGATGAGCGGCATTATCGGCCGCCTATTCCGCGAATTTTCGGTGACGCTCGCGATGACGATCGCCGTGTCGGCCCTGGTATCGCTGACATTGACGCCGATGATGGCGTCGCGCTTCCTCAAGTCGCACGACGAGGAGCATCACGGCAGGCTCTATATGCTCAGCGAGCGGATGTTCCAGGCCCTCGTGAACGGCTACGAGCGAGGCCTCGACCTCGTGCTGCGTTTCCGCTTCATCACCTTGATGGTGTTCTTCGCGACGATCGCGCTGACGGTCTACCTCTTCGTGATCATCCCCAAGGGGTTCTTTCCGCAGCAGGATACCGGGCTGATCACCGGGATCGTCGAAACATCGCAGGACGTGTCGATCGCCGATATGGCGAAGCACATGCAGGAGATCGGCGCGATCGTGCTGAAGGACCCTGCGATCGACCACATGGCGATGCGGATGGGCGGAAGCGGCAATACGCTCAATGACGGCACGATGTACATTACGTTGAAGCCGCGGGATGAACGTACCGACTCGGCCGACCAGGTCATCCGTCGCCTGCAGGCCCAGACGGCGAAGGTTCAGGGTGCAAGTCTCTATCTCCAGTCGGCGCAGGACGTCCGGGTCGGCGGCCGGGCGTCGCGGACGCAATTCCAGTTCACGCTGCAGTCGACCGACATGGACCAGCTCAACACATGGGCCCCGAAGCTGCTCGCGAAGATGAAGGAGATGCCCGAGCTTCGCGACGTCGCGTCCGACCAGCAGACGTCGGGCACCACGCTGACGCTGTCGATCGACCGCAATCAGGCCGCGCGTTTCGGGATCACGCCTGACGTGATCGACGCGACCCTGTATGACGCATTCGGGCAGCGGGAAATCGCGACTTATTTCACCCAATTGTCGACCTATTATGTCGTCCTCGAGGTGCTGCCCTCGTTGCAGAAGAATCCGTCCACGCTGGAGCAGATCTACCTCCGCTCACCGACGACGGGAGGAGAGGTGCCGCTGTCGGCGTTCACCAAGTGGACCACGGCTCCGGTCCGGCCTCTGGCCATCAACCATCAGGGCCAGTTTCCCGCGGTGACGATCTCCTTCAACCTCGCGCCCAACGTCGCGCTCGGCCAAGCGACGCAGGCGATCGACGCGATGGAAAAGCAGATGAACGTGCCGGCTGCCATCACCTCGACTTTCGCAGGCACGGCGAAGGCATTCCAGGAGTCGCTCTCCTCCGTGCCCTTGTTGATCGTGGCGGCGCTGATCGTGGTCTATCTCATTCTCGGCGTGCTCTACGAGAGCTACATTCACCCTCTGACCATCCTGTCGACCTTGCCGTCGGCCGGTGTCGGTGCTCTGGCGACGCTCCTCATCTTCCACTTCGACTTCAGCCTGATCGGTCTCATCGGCCTCGTTCTGCTGATCGGCATCGTCAAGAAGAACGGCATCATGCTGGTCGACTTCGCGATCGTGGCGGAGCGGGATCAGGGCCTGTCGCCGGTCGAGGCCATTCGCCGGGCCTGCCTGCTGCGCTTCCGCCCGATCCTGATGACCACGATGGCGGCCGTGCTCGGCGGCGTGCCGCTGATGCTCGGCCACGGCACCGGCTCGGAACTGCGTCAACCGCTCGGCTATGCCATGGTCGGCGGTCTCTTGGTCAGCCAGGTCCTGACGCTCTTCACCACGCCGGTTGTCTATCTTTATCTGGACCGTGTCTCGCAATGGTTCAGTCCGAAACGACACGCGGGAAGCGATCCTCAGGAAGAGGACGTTGTCGACGACGGCGATCTGGACGTCGTCGAAAAGCTGGACCCGAAGAAATCAAGGGTCTTTGCGGCGGAGTGACTGTTTGACAACCACGCCGACGGCGGCGAGCGCGGCGCCTCCGGCTGAATCCGTTGGAAATGATCCCGCGCGGAACTGCGCTTCTTGTTTTCTCCCCGTCAGTTAATCCGCTGACCCGTGATCTGCCAGGGCCCGGGATTGAGTACCAGGCCCGTCGCCTTGCCGGCCTCATCGTGCAAGAAGGCAAGGCGCGCATTTTGACCCGAAGCGGTCATTCTGACGGCATGAAGCGCATGCTGGCAATGGGATCCGATGCCTACGCTCTGCGCGCCGCCGACTAGCCGCAGACGACACCTGAATGAGATCGTAGACCAGAGGAGTCCAGCCTTGGAATATGGGCAAGTAGCAGCTCTCCCGCAACGCGCAAGGCGGGACTGCGTCAGGCCAGCTGGTTGAGCAGCGCCCTGGCGTCCCTCAGGACTGGCGTGTCGAAGCCTTCGGTGAACGAGCCATATGCCGGCGCGAGGACGTCGTGAGCTTCCATGCACTTGCCTTGATCGCGCCACAGGCGGGCGAGGCTGGTCGCAGCGCGCAGCCCAAACGTCTTCGCACTCTGGCGCTTGGCCACCGCGAGCGCTCGATGATAATTCTGCTCCGCAGCTGCTTGGTTGCCTCGCGCGTTCGCCATGTCGCCTCGAAGTCGATACAGCTCGGCTTCACTGGATCGTTCCTCGGTCGTCTCGATCAGCTGCGCAGCCTCGACGAGGCAGTTCCGCTCCTCCTGCAGATCCCCGACCTTGGCGTGAGCCTCGGCGAGAAAACAAAGTGCGCGCGGCGTGTGCACGACAGCTCCGGCACCACGAAGCACCGAGAGCCCTTTCGCGAGCAACGGGATGCCGTCCTGCGCTTGTCCAAGTGCTGTCAACGAGCGACCACGCTGGAGAAGTCCGAGACCCAACCAGAGCGGAAAGCCATGCTCGTTCGAGAGGGACAGCAGTTCCTCCGCATGCCGCAATGTGTCAAGCGGCAAGCCGGCGGCCGCCTCCACTGCGCACACCTTGCTCAACACAAAGGCCACAGTGAACGGATGGTCGAGCGAACGGGCCTCCTTTAGCGCCTCGTCGACGCGCGCGCGTCCCTGATCGATGTGGCCCAGAAGCGCCAATGTCACCGCCAAGTGACCCTGGCTCGCCGCGTGCGGATCGGCCACCGCTATGGCGGCACAAGTCGCGCGAGCGGCGGGATCTCTCAAGCCGTCACACAGCTCAAGAAGGCCGCGTGCTGTCACAAACTCCCCGCGATAGTGGCAACTGGCGCCGTGGATATAGCGACCCAGCAGCAGAGTGGCTCGATCGTTTCTTGTGTCGCCCAATTTCTCCATCTGCTCGGCAAGGGATACCGCCAGCTTGTGCTCGGCCCGAACCGAGTGGAAGCCCCATTGGAAATAGAGCAGCGGAGCGAGACGATCCGGTCGATCGAACCGCTCCGCGAGTGCTCGCGCCCTGTCGAGGGTATCGGCCACCGCCGGCGCCGAATACCCCCTAGCCGCCATCAGAGCCCGCCCGAGGGCAATCTGCAGGTCGAGTTCGTGCTGCACGGGCCGCGACTCCTCGGGCATGTTCGCCAGCAGTTCGAGACCCCTCTGCAACTGCGCTACCGCTTCCGTCATCGCCGACCGCGCGACCGCCTGCTGGCCGGCCTTGAGTCGATAGCCGACCGCCTTGTCGTTGAAGGCGGCCTCGGCACAATGATAGGCCATGAGTTGCGGCTGAGCGGCCGCGATTTCAGGGAACTGGCTCTCTAGCGTCGTCGCAACGCGGGCATGGATATGCTGACGTCGACCGCGCAGCATGGTGCTATAGGCTGCGTCCTGCACCAGCGCGTGCTTGAAGGTGTACTCTGCATCAGGCGGGATCCCCCGCTGGAAAACCAGTTCGGCGCGAACGAGCTGCGCCAAGGCCCCGTCTACCTGCTGCTGCGGCATCGCTGCGACCGCGCTGATCAGTTCATGCGAGAACGACCGCCCGAGAGCGGCGCCGATCTGCGCCAGCTCGCGGACTGGCGCCAAGCGATCGAGACGAGCCAGGAGCGAGGCGTGGAGCGAGGTAGGGATGGCAAGTCGAGGCACGGGCTCCCTCGCATCGAAGCGGTCACCAGCATCGGCCAGAATGCCACTGTCGATCACCGCCTTGGTCAATTCCTCGATGAACAGCGGTACGCCATCGGTCCGATCGATGATCTGTTCGGCGATCTCTTGGGGCAGCGCCTTGCCGCCGGTCACCTGCATGATCATCTCGGCGCGCTGTGGACGCGACAGACGACTGAGGCTCATCGATGTCACGTGCGAGCGCCCGGTCCAGGGCGGCGCCAACTCGGGCCGGAAAGTGATGATCAGCAAGACCCGGAGGGTGGCCACCCGGTCGACGACGAGGTCCAATAAGTCGAGCGAGGTGGGGTCGATCCAATGCACATCCTCGAACACCATCAGCACGGGCCGGCGCGTTGCCAGTCCCTCGAGCTGGGCTAGGAGGACCTGGAGCGTCTTCTCCTTGCGCTTCTGCGGCGTGAGGCTGAGAGGTGGATAGCTATCGCCTGTTGGCACGGACAGCAGGTCCGCGATCAGAGGAACGGCCTCGCTAAGGTCCGCGTTTGCCTCCGTGAGCAACGCCTCGAGCTTGTCCAAACGTTGCTGGTCCGTATCGTCACGCCGGAATCCTGCTGCGCGCTCGAGCTGTGATATGGTCGGGAAAAGTGCACTGTCCTGGTGATGTGGCGAGCAGAAACGGCGCAAGCGGATATGTGGATCATCGCTCAGCCGCTCCACCGCGGTCTCGGCAAGGCGCGATTTGCCGATGCCGGGTTCACCCGATATCAGCACGGCAGAGCCATCACCACGTTTTGCCTGCTGCCAGCGGCGCATGATCAGCTCGATCTCCTCATCACGACCGAGTAGTGGCGTTCTGGCTACGCGCAAGGCCTCGAAGCGGCTATCGACCGCGCTCGCACCGATGACTCGCCAGACCGGCACCGGATCGCGGAAGCCTTTGATGGACACACTCCCGAGAGCGAAATATTCGAAGAGGCCGCCGATGAGGCGGCGGGTGCTGCCGTCGATCACAACTGTATCCGGCTCGGCCAGCGCCTGAAGCCGCGAGGCCAGATTGGCGGTCTCACCGACCACCTCACACTGCTGCGATGGGCCGTCCCCGATGAGATCACCGACGATCACCAAACCAGTGGCAATCCCAATTCGTGCTCGCAATCTTACCCCTGGACCGGCATCGAGGCCCGTCACGGCCGCGACCAATGCCAGTCCGGCGCCTACAGCGCGCTCAGCATCGTCTTCATCCGCCCGCGGATAGCCGAAATATGCGAGCACGCCGTCGCCCATATATCTTGCAACGAATCCGCCAAATTTCGCGATCTGCTGGGCACAGCAGCGGTGGTACGCACCAATGATTTCTCGCAAATCCTCCGGGTCGAGCCTTGTCGAGAGCGCCGTCGAGCCAACTAAATCAGCGAACATCACCGTGAGTTGACGTCTCTCGGCCGAGGTCCAGGGAGTACGCACGGGTCTTCGTCCGGTCTCAGCGATCTCCGCAATCGCGCGCAACATCTTTTTGCGATGGCCGAGCGAGACACCAAGTTTTTCGAGGTCATTGTCAGTCAGTTCGCGCAGAACGCTTGGATCAATGTCGTTCTCGGCAAAGCGCTGCGCGTATTGCCCTAGGCCAAGTGTATCGAGCCACTCCGCAATCTGCTGCATTGGCTCCACCGACTGTCTGATTGACGGCCAGCCAAATTTGGGGACTACGGCAGAAAAGTCTATCCTGATCTTGTCAGCATAGCATACTTCTAGCTTGCGGGGTTCGGCCGCGGCTTACCTTCGATTGTTGCCAAATGGTGTAACAGTACTGGTGCCAACTACCAAACCGCGCATGGCATGATGAGAACAACTCGACAAATAACTGCAACGATGTCCGCTATCGCCGGGCAGGGACACATGTCTCCTAGTGGCCCATCGCGACCCCTTTCACTGCCGCACGAACCTGGTCGCTATTGGGGCAACGCAGACGTAGCCTTCGTCGCATCACGCCGCGGGGCTTATGGGTATACGGTCTAGCCCAACTCTTGCAGCAGCTTCCGCGTCTCGCCCAGCAACGCCCGTATCGCCCTTCGTTCTGCGATCCGGTCCTGCGTGAATAGCCCATGCTTCCGCGCATTCTGATTTCCCCTCGGTGCGCCTGATCTCGCGGCGCTGCCATGCATGCGACAGCGGGTCTTGCCGTGCACCGCCGGCGCGAGGCAGGCGGTGCCGCTGCGTGTCCTGGCGCCGCAGCGCGGACTCGCCTGCATCGCAGCCGTGTTGCGGGTGTGATCGCCGCTCACGCGGTGGCGCCTTGTGCGGCATCGACCGGTTCATGTTCGCCTTCGCCGGCTTCGCGAGGCGAGATCGATCCAGCAAACATCGCTGTGTCCCTGGTGTCTTGCTCCGTTACGAGCATGTCCGCGTGCTGTACGGCGTGGCTCGCGGTGGCTCCCGTGCCATCCTGCACCGTCAGACTCTCCACCGTGATCGCCCGCTCGCCATTGTTGCGGTATCGGTTGAGCGCCTCGACCTGGGCCGGAAAGATTCGCGCCAGCTTGGCGAGCGCGCGTGAGGCGCTGTCCTGCCGCGGGATGTCGTCGGCGAAGGCGAGGCGATGGGCGCAGCGCATCGCCAGGACGTGAATGCTCACCATCTGTGCCGCCAGCATGGCCTCGATGGAGTCCCGCGGCGCGATGCTCTTCATCATCGAGATCATGAAGGCGAGATTGGCCTCGTCCGGCTTCTGCGCAACCACGCTGGCTTGCACCAATTGCTTCAAGATGCCGTGCAGCGCATCGCGATCGACGGCGCCAAGCGCATCGGCCAGCAGCCGTTCGCCGGCTTGCGGATCGGGATGGTTGATTGCAATGCGCCACTTGTAGAGTTTTACGCGCGGGCTCGCAGCCGGGTCGCTGCGATCGGTTGTCGCAACCGGCGGTGTGGTGTGGCGATTTGGAGATGTCGTCGTCATGTGCTGTGTCCTTTGCCGGCGCAGGCGCGCGAACGACCGCTCGCTTGCTGCGCGCGATTACCGATTTTGAGATGTCGATGAGAGGCTTACGCACGATCGCGGCGAGGCGCCCGTGGAGTGGGCGGCGTGGACGCTGGCGATTGTTGCGATGATGCCATCATGCCGGTGTTTTGCCCGACGTGTCAAACTGCATTTCGCGATATCCGAAAACGCGTGTCCTGCGCAAGTCCTTGTTCTGACAGGGGCCGGTTACTGTGCATGGGGTTGTTTTTCGCATTTTTTGTTGGGATGCGGCTCTCGCGTGCCGCGCGACGGAATGCCGGCGTGCAAACGCGATTGCGAAATCCGGCGCGACCGCTAATCATGATCTCCAGATGCGTCGCACCATGCAAAGGCGGCGGTGCGGGTCCGGGGAGAGAACCAATGCAACGAACGCTTCGCCTGCTGGCGATTGTCGCCGGATTGTGCGTGACGACCGAGGCTCTCGCGCAGAAATATCCGACGCGTCCGGTCAAGATCATGGTCGGCTTCAGCGCGGGCGGTCCGGTCGATGTGGTCGCGCGCATCGTCGGCGACCGGCTGAGCAACAAGCTCGGCCAGCCCTTCGTGGTCGAGAACCGTGCCGGCGCCAACGGCATGATCGCAGCCGAGGGCGTGGCGCGCGCGGACGCGGACGGCTACACCATCCTCGCCTGCAACTCGTCCACCATCACGCTCAACAAGACGCTGTTCAAGGACGCCCGCTACGATCCGCAAGGGGACTTTGCGCCGCTCACCACCGTCATCTCGGCGCCGCTCGTTCTCGTGGTCAATCCCGAGAATCCCAAGACCGCTGACATCAAGACCGTGGCCGATCTCGTCGCGGCGGCGAAGGCCGCGCCCGGCGCGCTCGCTTACGGCTCGGGCGGCAACGGCAACCTCGCCCATCTCGCCATGGAGCTGCTCAGCCAGAAGGCCGGCATCAAGCTGATCCACGTGCCCTATCGCGGCGGTGCGGCGTCCGAGGTCGGCATCCTCGCGCAGGAAGTCCTGGCGGTGTTCGATCCCTTGTCCGCCGTGCCGCTGGTGAAGGCCGGCAAGCTGCGTGCGCTCGCGGTGTCATCGGCCGAGCGGCTGCCGGCGCTGCCTGACGTGCCGACCGTCGCGGAAGCCGGCTATCCCGGCTTCGACATCTCGTTCTGGGTCGGCTTCTTCATGCCGAAGGCCGTGCCCGCGCCGATCCGCGAGACGCTGCACCGTGAGATCGTCGCCGCCGCCAGGGATCCTGCGGTGCAGGAGCGGCTGGAGTCGCAAGGCGTCGTGAGCGTGCTCAGCCCGGCCGACTACGCCGCGAAGATCGCGAAGGAGACCACGGAGCTTGCCGAGGTCGTCGCGGCCGCGAACATCAAGGCGGAGTAGGGGGCGTCGCGGCGAGAGGATCTGCTTGCGCTAGCGGATCAGCGCTCGCTCGATGCGAGACGCACTGCGCGGGCCTTCGCGCTCTTTCCGGCGGCGCGGGCTGCGATCATGCCGCGCGCCTTGCCGTGACTGGTCTTCCGGATCAAGAATGCAAGCCGCTTGCGCGCACGGCTGGCGGTCAAACGCGCCGCCAATTGTTCGCCCTTGCGAATGATGGTGGCTGCCGAGGTCGTCAGGTTCACCGGAACCCAGACGACGTCCTTTGTCTTGGAGAGACTGCCGATGCCTTCGCACGGCGCTTCGCGCGGCAGGTCGATGCGGATCGCAAGCGCCCCCGCGCGCTCGGTCCACTCCTCGGCCCTGGTGCCGGTGATGATGCGGACATAGTCGCGGGTCTCGCGCGGCAGCTCGCTTTCCCGGGCAAGCCACTTCTGGATCCGGCCGGGGCCTGCGTTATAGGCGGCTGCGGCAAGGCCGAGATTGCCGAAATCGTCGCGGAGCTTGCGCAGGAATCTGGCCGATGCCGGCAGCGCCTTCATCGCATCGAAGGGATCGTCCAGCCCGACTTCGGCGGCGGTCTCCGGCATGAACTGCGCGACGCCCTGCGCGCCGGCCTGGCTGACCTCGTTCGATTTGAAGCGGCTTTCCTGCCAGATCAAGCGCGCGAAGAACGGCACCGGAATGCCGCTCGCCTCGGCGGCTTCGCGAAGCGCGTGGCAGAATCGTTCGGTCGGCGAAACCGGCGCCTGCACGGCAGTTTCGACGACGCGCGGCGGCTCGGGTGTCTCGTCATAGGCCGCGCGCGCATTGGCGAGCTCGATGGCTTGCACGCTGGCGAGGAAGAGCTCGACCACAGGAACAAGTGGCGAGGCTTGTGTGTTTTGAAGAATGGCGTGGTCGAAGCTTGTTTGCCGGGACGTCGACGGATCGAGGTCGTACATCAGAATCAGAAACGCGGCGCAGACCGCGACGACAAATCGCATTGCGTGGACAACCTCGAACCGTGGGATGAACGACCGGCGCTGCGCCGGCAATAAGGAGTTCTTAACCGTCCGATTGCGGCGAAGCTGCGGTCTCGCCGGTTCCGTCGGTGTTACTACGGTGTTCCCGCAGCGAAACTCTCCGCGGTTTTGCGGAGCGATGAATTGGGACGAGCGACATGACGCGATGGATGCTTGGCGCGGTGTTGACGCTGTGGATGATCTGTCCCGCGCTCGCGAATAATTTCGATGCCACCGCGGTGAACGATGCCGCGCGTCCCGCAAGACGGCCTGCGACCGACAAGGTCAACGCATCCGCGACGAAGCTTCAGGTCATGCTGGACCGTGCGCAGTTCTCGCCCGGCGAGATCGACGGCAAGCTCGGCGAGAACGCGCAAAAGGCGCTGAAGGCATTCGCCGAGCAGAACGGTATCGCATCCGACAAGGGAATAGCGCAGGAGCTCTGGGACAGACTGAGCGCGGCGAGCGAAGGTCCTGTTGTCGTCGACTACAAAATCACCGATGCCGATGTGAAGGGACCATTCCTGAAGGTGCTGCCGGGCAAGCTGGAGGACATGAAGTCGCTGCAAGCGCTGAGCTACACCAGTCCGCTCGAGGGGCTCGCCGAGAAATTCCACATGAGCGAGGATTTGCTTCGGACGCTCAATGCGGGCAAGTCTTTCGACAAGGCTGGCGAGACGATCATCGTTGCAAACGTTTCGGCACGGCGGGAGCTGCCACGCATTGCGCGGCTCGAGATCGACAAGAAGAATGGGACATTGAAGGCGTTCGACGGGTCCGACCGTCTGCTCGCGTTCTATCCGGCGTCAATCGGCAGTCCGGATCGCCCAACGCCGAGCGGCACGCTCAAGGTCACCAGCACCAGCGACAAGCCGACCTACCACTACAATCCCGACTACAAATTCCACAACGTCAAATCCAAGGCGCCGTTCGACGTCAAGCCGGGGCCGAACAATCCGGTCGGGGCCTACTGGATCGGCCTGTCGGCGCAGGGTTACGGCATCCACGGAACGGCGGAGCCCGACAAGGTCAGCAAGTCCGCATCGCACGGCTGCATAAGGCTGACCAATTGGGACGTGCGCATGCTGGGCGACAACGTCAAGCGCGGTACGCCGGTTGTCTTCCTGGACGCGCCAACGGAATCCTCGTCGAAGCAGCACGGGAAGTCCGGCGGCAAGCGCGCCTCGAATTAGTCCTCGAACTAGTCCTTGGGAAAATCCTTGCGCATCGCGATCTCGGCGGCATCGCCGGGCGACAGCACGGTCTGATCGAACGCTGCTTGCGGCTTCGTCATGATGTCGTAGAGCGAGATGCCCTTGATCGGCTTATCCATGAGCACGCGAACGCAGTCGGCGAGCGTGCCGTTGTAGACGAGATAGGGCGGACCCCGGTGCTTCTGTCTCTCGCCTTTCAGCGACGGCCACTTCTTCAGTTCGGCCGGCGCGTCATAGGCGATCGGCGATTCCTCTTTGAACATGCGCTCGGTCTCGGGTGGAAAACCCGAAAATCCTAGGCTTGCCCGGTAAACGCTTGTTAAAGAATTAGTTCAAATCAGCCGGCAACGAAGGCGAGCAGGGTGCCGTTGGCCTTGGCCGGCGGCACGCAGATCGCAGCGCCGCTGCGCAACGCCGCCGGACCCAGCGCCTTCTCGGTGGCTGCGAGATCGCCGCTGACGAGGACCAGGGCGGCGCCGCCGCGCCCGGAAAGACCGGTGAGTGGCACGCCGGGATAGCGTTTGCCGAGCTGCTCCAGCGTCAGATAGACGAAGTCGGCGCGGTCGCCGCCGGACGGCACGGCGACCGCACCGTCGGCTTCCGCCTTCGGTTCTCGGTCGATCAGGCGGCCGAGATGCGCCGCATCCTGCGCGGGCTCGGGCGTTGCGATCAGCGTCTGCCTGATCCGCTTCGCCGCATTGGCATGCTTCATCAATTCAGGAATCCACACCGTCTCGCGGGTCTTGTGCTGGCAGGCGAAGATGCGCACGCCGCCGGGGGCTTCCGCGGTCGGCCACATGAAGGTGCGGAATTTTGCCGCCGAGATCGTGCCATCGGGCAGCGTCACCGGCCGTTCGAAATCGGTCGGGCCGATCGGCGTCAGGCCGCGCGCACGGATCTCCTCGGCGCCGGCCGCGCTATCGAGCGCCGTGAAGGCGATGCGCTCGATGCCCTCGCCGTGCCTGTCGACGAAGGCGCGGGCCGGTGCGTTGTGCTCGGTCGCCACCAGCACGCCGAGCAGCTCCATATAGTCGGGGTCGAACATGATAGTGTAATTGCCGGTGCCCATATGCGCGCTGTGGGTGCCGCGTGGCGACAGCGTGAAACCGAGCTGCCTGTAGTTTTCTGCGGCCTTGTCGAGGTCCCGAACCATGACTACGGCGTGGTCGATACCGATGATGTTCTTGAGGGCCACTGTTCTTTCCCCGCAGCAAATGCAAATTTGGACTTGGACCTGGACTTGGACCTGGACCGCGCCAGCGGCCGCTGGCCCCTGTCTACGCCGGATAGGCGATCAAGTCATTTTCAAATCGGGGGCAGATGCGGAATTTCATTTCGCGAAATGCGGTGTCGACGCGTGATGGCGTCACTGCGCCTGCTCGATATAGGCGGCGAGGATGGCGCGCTCCTCGCTGGTCATGTCGGTGATGTTGCCCGGCGGCATCGCATTGGACCACGCCGCCGCGCGGCCGATCAGGCGAATGTTGCGATGGATGTGCTCGGGCGCGTCGAGCAGGATGCCTTTGGGCGCGGTCACGATGCCGGCCCAGACCGGCTCGGCCGCGTGGCACATGCTGCAACGGGACATCACGATCTCCTCGACATTGGCGCGCGTCGGCTGCGCGGACAGCGCGCCCGTCTTGACCTCGCGGGGGCCGGCGGCGGAGAGCAACAGGATCGCGATCACGCCCAATGCGGCGACGCCCCACACCCACCACGGCGATTTGCGCCCCGCGTGCCGCTCGTTGAAGAAGTGGCGGATCACGGGGCCGAGCGCCAGAATGATCGCGACGATGATCCAGTTGAAGCGCGTCGCGTAGAGCAGCGGATAGTGATTGCTGATCATCAGCACGACGACGGGCAAGGTCAGGTAGTTGTTGTGAACCGAGCGCTCCTTGCTGGTCTTGCCGAGCTTCGGATCGGGCGCCTGTCCCGCGATCAGGCTGGCCACGATCTTCTTCTGGTTCGGGATGATCAGTGCGAACACGTTGGCGACCATGATGGTGCCGATGATCGCCCCAATCTGGTTGAAGGCGCCCCGACCGCTCAGGACGTGCGTGAAGGCGTAAGTGAGCGCGACCAGGAACAGATAGCCGCCGATGGCAAAGGGCAGCTCGCGCTGCGCAAGCCCGGTGCGGCAGGCGGCCTCATAGAGCAGCCATGCCAGCGCCAGGCTGCAGAAGCTGAACAGCCCGGCCTGGAATGGCGTGAGGTCGAGGATCGACTTGTCGACCAGGAACAGGTCGGCATCGAGATAGTACACCACCACCATCAGCGCGAAGCCGGACAGCCAAGTGGTGTAGGCCTCCCATTTGAACCAGGTCAGCTCCTCCGGCATCTGGCTCGGAGCCACCAGATATTTCATCATCCGGTAGAAGCCGCCGCCATGGACCTGCCAGGCTTCGCCCTGCACGCCGTCCGGCAGGTCAGCCTTCGGCTTCAGGCTGAGATCGAGGGCGATGAAGTAGAAGGAACTGCCGATCCAGGCGATCGCCGCCACCACGTGCAGCCAGCGCAGCAGCAGGCTCGCCCATTCCGATATGATGGATCCCCACATGATCACCCCATCAATTGCGACCTGGATGCCGCAGCTTTGATGACCGCAACCGGCGGTCGCGCCCTTACAATGTGTCGCACCGATCTGCCGCATTTTCCAGTACGATGGGCCGCGGCTGATGCACATCGTGCGGGCATGAGCTGACGTGGGATTCGGCAGGTGTCTGGACTGCCGCAGAACATTTGCGGACCTATAAGCGTCGACGTTCAGGACGCGCAGGCTGGGAGGAAGACGACGTGAAAAGCAGGATCTCGTCCGCAGCAACGGCTGCGGGATTGCTGGTCGCGGTTGCTGCCAGCGCGCAGGCCGAGCCGGTTCTGCAAGGCAAGGACGCCTATGGCGATTGGCAGGCCGACAAGCCCGGCACGGTCAGGTTGATCCGACCGCAGGATCTCGTCAGGCCCGGCGCGACGCGGTCGGTTGCGAGCACCGCGCGTGTGGCGTCGCGACCGCCGGAGGCCACGCCACGTGTGCCGGCGGGTTTCAAGATCGAGCTGTTCGCCGAAGGCTTGCGCGCGCCGCGCATTGTGAGGGTCGCGCCGAACGGCGATGTCTTCGTCGCGGAGACGCGGGCCGACGCCATCCGCGTGCTGCGCGCCGGGGATGGCGGCAAGGCCGCGACCAGCGAGGTGTTTGCCAGCGGATTGAGACGGCCGTTCGGCATCGCCTTCTTTCCGAACGGCGACAATCCGCAATGGGTCTATATCGCCAACACCGACAGCGTCGTCCGGTTTCCCTATCAGGCCGGCGATCTCAAGGCGCGCGGCAGGGCGGAGACGATCGTGGCAAGCCTGCCGCATGACGGCAGCCATTCCACTCGCGACATCGTCTTCACGCCTGACAACAAGCGCATGTTCGTGTCGGTCGGCTCGCTCAGCAACGTCGCCGAGGGCATGGGTACGCCGCCGGGCGGGTTGGAGGTGTGGTCAAAGACGCAACCGCTTGGCGCGACCTGGGCGAGTGAGACCGAGCGCGCCACCGTGCTGGCCTTCAATCCCGATGGCAAGGAGCGGAAGATCTATGCCACCGGCATCCGCAACTGCGTCGGCCTTGCGATCCAGCCGCAGACCGGGCTGCCCTGGTGTTCGACCAACGAGCGCGATGGCCTCGGCGACGATCTCGTGCCCGATTTCGTCACCAGCGTGAAGGAGGGCGCGTTCTACGGCTGGCCGTGGTTCTACATCGGCGGCAACGAGGACCCGCGCCACATCGGCGCGCGGCCGGATCTGAAGGACAAGGTGACGGTGCCCGATGTGCTGGTGCAGCCGCACTCGGCGTCGCTGGGCATGACCTTCTATCAGGGCACGCAGTTTCCGCCGGAGTATCAGGGCGAGGCCTTCGCCGCCGAGCACGGCTCCTGGAACAGGTCGAAGCGCACCGGCTACAAGGTGATCCGAATCCGGATGAAGGACGGCATGCCGACGGGCGAGTACGAGGATTTCGTCACGGGATTCGTCGTGAACGACACGGAGGTCTGGGGAAGGCCGGTTGGTGTTGCCGTGGCGAAGGATGGATCGCTGCTGGTGTCGGAGGACGGCAATGGCACGATCTGGCGGGTGACGCGCGCACCGCAGTGACGCTGTACCCTCCCCTGGAGGGGGAGGGTAAGCAGCGCGCTCGACTTACCCCCGTCTCACACTCGCGCCACCATCCACCGGCAGCGTCACGCCCGTGATGAAGTTCGCCTCGTCCGACGCCAGAAACAGCGCGGCGTTTGCGACGTCCCAGCCGGTGCCCATCTTCCTGCGCAGCGGCACCTTGCTGTCGCGCTCGGCTTCGACTTCGGCGCGGGTCTTGGACCATTCGCGGGCGCGGGTGTCGACGGCCATCGGCGTGTTCATCAGGCCGGGCAGGATGACGTTGGCCCGGATGCCGTATTCGGCGTTCTGGTAGGCGAGCTGTTCGGTGAAGGCGATCATCGCCGACTTCGTCGCCTTGTAGGCGACGTAAGGATAGGTCGTGATCGCGGCCATCGAGGAGATGTTGACGATGGCGCCGCTTCTTTGCGCGCGCATAATCGGGATCACTTCCTTCGCTGCGAGAATGCAGCTCTTCAAGTTGATGGCGACGACACGGTCGAACGCCTCCTCGGTGATTTGAAGCAGCTCGGCATCGCCGCCGGACAGGCTGACGCCGACATTGTTGTGCAGCACGTCGATACGGCCCCAGCGCGATTGCGCGTCCGCCACCATCGCCTTGATGTCCGCGGATTTGGTCACGTCGGCCTTGAAGGCCGCGGCGGTGCCTTGCTCCGCTGCGATCAGATCGACGGTTTCCTGCGCCGATTCCAGATGATGGTCGACGCACAGCACTTTGGCGCCCTCGCGCGCGAAGGTCAGCGCGGTGGCGCGGCCATTACCCATGCCTTCGCCGGGGCTCTGGCCGGCGCCGACGACGATCGCGACCTTGTCCTTCAAGCGCATGTCACTTCACTCCCGGGATCGGGTACTGCTGGAGTACCTCTTTGTAATACGGCTCGTTGTCGATCTTCATGGTGGCGAGCACGCGCACCACGCCGCAATAGAAGGCGATGGTGAGCGCGAGGTCGACCATGTGCTCGTCGGAGAGATCTTTCTTGATCTCGGCGAAGGTGGCGTCCGACATCGCGAGCTCGCGCACCATCTCGCGGGCGCCTTTCAGGATCGCCCTGGCGAGCGGCTCCAGCTTCGACGGCTTGCCCTCGGTCTCCGCCATCAGGCCTGTGATGTCCTCGTCGGTGACGCCGAACTCCTTGCCGATCTTCACATGGTGGGTGAATTCGTATTCCGACTTCTCCATCCAGCCGACCTGGAGGATCGCGAGCTCCCGCAGCCGCGGGTCGAGCTTGCTCTTGAAGCGGATATAGCTGCCGATGTCGTTGAAGGCGCGCGCCATCTCCGGCGAGTTGACCAGCAGCTTGTGCAGATTGGTGTTGCGCTTGAGCATGTCGCGATATTCGGGCGCGACCTGGTCGGCCTCGAGATAGGGCAGGCGGGCCATCCGTGTTCCTTTCAGTGTTCCTGTGATTCACGTTCCGGCGCTTGCAGCGTCACGCCGCCGTCGACCACCAGCACCTGGCCGGTGATGTAGCGTGCAAAGTTGCTGAGCAGGAATTTGACGGCGTGGCCGACGTCCCAGCCGGTGCCTTCGGTCTTCAGCAGCGAGGCCCTGGCGCGGTTGGCGCGCGCCTGTTCGCTCATGCCGCGGGCATAGACCATGGGCGTGTACATCGGTCCGGGGCAGATGCAGTTGACGCGGATGTTGTCGCGACCGTGATCAACCGCCATGGCGCGCGTGAGACCGATGATGGCGCCTTCGACGTCGTGTAGGTCGTGAGCCCACGCGGCCGCAGCGCCGAGATCGAGGAGATATTGACGATCGCGCCGCCCTTGGCGGTCTTGATCATCGCGGGGATCGCGTGCTTGGAGAGCAGGAACATGGTCTCGACGTTGACCTGCATGACGCGGCGATACTGCTCGGGTGTCTCGTCGACCACGCTGCCGCGGCTGCCGATGCCGACATTGTTGTCGAGGAAATCGAGCCGGCCCCAGCGGTCAAGCGCGGCCTCGACCAGTATTTTGCAATCGGTTTCGCTGGTGACGTCGCCGCCATGTGCCGCTGCCGTGCCGCCCTCGGCCATGATCATCTCCACGGTGCGCTCGGCGAGCTTGAGGTCGCGATCGGCCACCAGCACTTTTGCGCTGGCGCGGGCCAACAGAATTGCTGCAGCGCGGCCGTTGCCGATGCCGTCGCCAGCGGCGCCACCGCCGCTGATCAGCGCCACCTTGCCGGCGAGGCCGGCATCGTCCTCGGGGCCCTGCATGTCGTCTCATCCCAAATTATTTTCGTGCAGATTAGCAATCGCCCTGACAGGAGAGAAGGCTGGCGGTCCCGCGCAGATGTCATTGACATCGCATGGAATTGCATGCCGCCGGGCGGCACGGCGCGCGATTGAGCGGGCGTATCGCGGAACCGTTCTGCCGAGCTTGCGTTTGTTGCGGGGGCTTTTCCGCGCTAGGCTCTTCCCCGGGGTTTCCCAATCGCCAGTGGCTTGCCGATGAATCTGCTCGATCCACAAGGGCCGGTGGCTGCCGCCAACAGCACCATCCTGGTCGATTCCGTCTTCATCATGCTCGTGATCGTGGTGCCGACCATTTTCGCGATCTTGGCCTTTGCGTTCTGGTTTCGTGCGTCCAATCCGAGAGCACGTTACCAGCCTGACTTCGTCTATTCCGGCCGCGTCGAGATGGTGGTGTGGGCGATCCCCGCGCTCACCGTGATCCTGCTCGGCGGCGTCGCCTGGATCGGCTCGCACCAGCTCGATCCCGCAGCACCCGTGCCGGGCACCGGCAGTCCGGTCCGCATCCAGGCGGTCTCGCTCGACTGGAAATGGCTCTTCATCTATCCGGACCAGCGCATCGCCACCGTCAACACGCTGACGGTGCCGGCCGGCGCCGAGTTGAATTTCCAGCTGACGTCGTCGAGCGTGATGAACGTGTTCTTCATCCCGCAGCTCGGCAGCATGATCTACACCATGAACGGCATGGTGACGAAGCTGAACCTGCGTGCCGACAACGAGGGCAAGTTGCAGGGCCTGTCGGCGCATTTCTCCGGCGACGGCTTTCCCGACATGATGTTCGACGTCAACGTGATCTCGCCGCTCGCCTTCCCGGACTGGGTCGCGACCACGGCGAAGACCGATGCCGTGCTGAACGAGGAGAGCTACACGAAACTGATGCAGCAGGGCATCGAGAAGAACAGGCTGACCTTTCGCCTGGACGATCCCCGGCTGTTCGACCTGATCGCATCCCAGCACATTCCGCCAGGGCCCGGCCCGGAGCTGCTCTCCGATGCCGGCAGGCCGCACAGTGGAGGCCACGATGCTCGGTAAGCTCGATTGGTCGGCGATCCCGTTCGACCAGCCGATCCCTCTGGTCGCGGGCGCCGTAGTGCTGGTTGCGATCCTCGCGGTGCTGATCTGGGTCGTCGTTAAGGGACATCTGCCGTATCTCTGGCACGAGTGGATCACCAGCGTCGACCACAAGCGCATTGGCGTCATGTATATCCTGCTGGCCTCGGTGATGCTGCTGCGCGGCGGCAGCGATGCCATCATGATGCGGCTCCAGCAGGCGGTCGCCTACCAGTCACAAGGCTATCTCCCACCGGAGCACTACAACCAGATCTTCTCGGCGCACGGCACCATCATGATCTTCTTCACGGCGATGCCGTTCGTGATCGGGCTGATGAACCTGATTGTGCCGCTTCAACTCGGCGTGCGCGACGTTGCTTTCCCAACGCTGAATTCGGTCGGCTTCTGGCTGACCGCGACCGGCGCGCTGCTGGTCAATATCTCGCTCGTGGTCGGCGAGTTCGCGCGCACCGGCTGGCTGGCTTTTCCGCCACTGTCGGAACTGTCCTATTCGCCGGGCGTCGGCGTCGACTATTACGCGTGGTCTTTGCAAATCTCCGGCGTCGGCACGCTGGTCGCCGGCATCAATCTAGTGACCACCGTGCTGAAGCTGCGCACCAAGGGCATGAACTATCTGCGCATGCCGATGTTCTGCTGGACCACACTGGCCTCGAACCTCCTCATCGTCGCAGCGTTCCCGATCCTGACTGCCACGCTGGCGATGCTGCTGCTCGACCGTTACCTCGGCTTCCACTTCTTCACCAATGAAGCCGGCGGCAACGTCATGATGTTCATGAACCTGATCTGGGCCTGGGGGCACCCCGAGGTCTATATCCTCGTATTGCCGGCCTTCGGCATCTTCTCCGAGGTGGTGTCGACTTTCTCGGGCAAGGCGCTGTTCGGCTACCGCTCGATGGTGCTCGCGACCATGGCGATCTGCGTCATTTCCTTCATGGTCTGGCTGCACCATTTCTTCACGATGGGCGCCGGTCCCGACGTCAACGCCATCTTCGGCATCGCCAGCATGATCATCGCGATACCGACGGGAGTGAAGATCTACAACTGGCTTTTCACGATGTATGGCGGCCGCATCCGTTTTGCGACGCCGATGCTGTGGGCGGTCGGGTTCATGGTCACCTTCATCATCGGCGGGTTGACGGGTGTGCTGGTCGCGGTGCCGCCGGCCGACTTCATGCTCCACAACAGTATGTTCCTGGTGGCGCACTTCCACAACGTCATCATCGGCGGCGTGCTATTCGGCGCCTTCGCCGGCTTCGAATACTGGTTCCCGAAGGCGTTCGGCTTTCGTCTCGACGAGCGCTGGGGCAAGGCCGCGTTCTGGTTCACCTTCCTCGGCTTCTACGTCACCTTCATTCCGCTCTATGTCGCCGGCATGCTCGGCATGACCCGGCGCATGCAGCACTATGACGTCGCGGCTTGGCGGCCATGGATGTTCGTGGCGGCCGCCGGCATGGCGGTGCTGTCGATCGGCGTGATCTGCCAGATCGTGCAGCTCGTGGTCAGCATCCGCAACCGCGAGGCCCTGCGCGACCGCACCGGCGATCCCTGGGACGGCCGCTCGCTGGAATGGGCGACGTCGTCGCCGCCGCCGGTGTTCAATTTCGCGTTCCATCCCGACGTGCGCGGCGAGGATGCCTATTGGGACATGAAGGCGGCCGCCCAGCAGCAATCGCTCGATCACGCCGCGCCCGAATATCACGACATCGAGATGCCCCGGAATTCACCGACCGGTTTCATCTGCGCGTTCTTCGCCACCATCATGGGCTTCGCGCTGATCTGGCACATCTGGTGGATGGTGATCCTGGGCGGCATCGGCGCATTCGCGACCTTCGTCGTGTTCGCCTGGCGTGACCATGACGAATACGTCATTCCGGCCGCCGAGGTCGCAGCGATAGACCGCATCAATCTCGAGGAACGGCGCAGCCTCGTCAGCATGGCGGGAGCGCTCTGATGTCGATGACGGCGACCGCCGGCCGCGCGCATGCCGACCCCCACCACATCGGGCTCGTCGTCGAGCACCCCGGCCCGGCATCGAAACGCATCGTGACTGCCTACGGCTTCTGGGTCTTCCTGCTCTCCGATATCGTGATGTTCTCCTGCTTCTTCGCGGCCTATGCGGTGCTGTCCGGCCAGACCGCCGGCGGCCCCAGCGGCTCGGAGATCTTCGAGCAGAGGAACGTCGCGATCGAGACGGTCTGCCTGCTGCTGTCGAGCTTCACCTGCGGCATGGCCAGCATTGCCGCCGACGTGCGCAACCGGTTCTGGTTCTATCTCGGCATGACCGTGACCTGCGTGCTCGGACTGATCTTTCTCACCATCGAGTTCCGCGAATTCGCCGACCTCGTCGCACGCGGCTATGGCCCGTCGCGCAGCGCGTTCCTGACCTCGTTCTTCTCGCTGGTCGGATGCCACGGCCTGCACGTCTCCGCCGGCGTGCTCTGGCTGCTCACCATGATGGCCCAGGTGTTCGCAAAGGGCTTTCGTGCCGACGTCTTGCGCCGGATGATGTGCTTTGCGCTGTTCTGGCATGCGCTCGACATCGTCTGGGTCGGGGTCTTCTCCGTCGTCTACCTGCTTGGGAGTGCCGTATGAGCGATCAGATGCATGTGCGGACCGGACACGATCTCGCACCGGGCGAGGAAGAGCAGCACAGCGTCGGCGAGCGGGTGCTCGGCTATGTCGTTGGGCTCGGCCTCGCGCTGGTGCTCACGGCAACCTCGTTCTTCATTGCCGGCACCGACCTGGTCTGGCAGCCGTCCATCCCCGTCGCTCTGATCGTGCTGGCGATCGCGCAGATGGGCGTGCACCTCGTGTTCTTCCTGCACATCACGACGGGGCCTGACAACACCAACAACGTGCTGGCGCTCGCCTTCGGCCTTCTGGTCGTCTTCCTGGTCGTTGGCGGCACCGTCTGGATCATGGGGCATCTGAATGCCAACATGCCGCCGATGGATCAGATCATGCCGATGCGGAAATAGGGCGCACAAAAAAGAAGAGCCGCTTGTTGTGACAAGCGGCCCAAGTCTAGGGAGGAAACGCCCGAGCAAAGCAATCGGACCGAAGCCGGATTGCTGCCAAGGAACGCTCGCGCAAAGCGCTTGCGTACATATTAGATGTAGCAACCCCCGAGAGAGTTCAATTCCGGATCAATACTGTCTCCGGCTACCGCTCACATACCCGTGACGGGCTTCCTCATTTCGGCCGGCGGCAATTGTAGGCCTTGCGGAAGCCGGCGGCCTGCGCGTCGTCCTCCGAGCAGAACCAGCGGTCCGGCTTGGTGGTCGCGGGATAGCTCGGGCAGCCCCTCAAGTGATAGATGCCGATATTGCCGGTGACGCGCGCCCGCACGGCGAGCTTGCCCTTGATGCTGCAACTCGGCGGCATGGTCGGCTCCTCCGGAAAAAGCGCCGCGCGGATTTCCTTGTCGCGGTCGGCGCGGCAGGCGGCGCCGAGCAGCGCGCCGTCCTTCTTGCCCATGCGGAATTCTTGCGGTGCAACAAAGCAACCCTTCCAGATCCCGGCTGACGCGGTTTTGGCATCGGCCGCGGCAGGCTTGACGTTCGCCTTGATCGGCTCGCGGGCGATGGCATAGCCAAGCTTGACCAGCTGCTCGTTCAACGAGACCTTGTCGCCCTCGGCCGTGCAGATCGCCCGGTGCCGTTTGCCGAAACTCTTTTCCGGCCCGACATCGTCACAACGCACGCTGCGTTTGTTGATCAGCTTCGCCAGCTGGTCGCGGGCCTCGATGCCGCAGGTCCAGGGATCGGCGTGATCGTCGATGCAGACCTGGTCCAGCTCGGGCGCGTCGACGCCGTCGAGGCGGTAGGTGACGTCGCCGAGCTGGATCGAATTGGCGTCCCGGATGGTCGCGGCCGCCGTCAGCGCGGAGGCCGGCCCGGAAGAGGTCAGAAACCCGGACAGAGCGAGAAACGAAACAAGCGCGAAGGCGCGGGCGGCGGCAAATGAATTCCTAAAGGACATAACGTCTCGCTATCGATTGCTCTGGCGCCTCGTTCCTAGCATCCGGACGTCGCGATACCAATGGTCTGCGCCCTGCGAAGTGCGACATTCGCGCGCCAGCCTTTACTGACCGGCCGGTCTGCCCCTATCGTTCGGCACGATCAAAAACCTGCGCAGGCCGAATCGCCCTTGAAGCGGCGAGGGCGGGAGGAAGTAGTTTCGATGAAAGACCCCGTGGACGTCCTGATCATCGGCGCCGGCGCTTCAGGTGCCGCGATCGCGTGGTCGCTGGCCGAGACCAAGATGCACATCCTCTGCCTGGAGCAGGGCGGCTGGATGAACCCGGCGGAATATCCCAGCACGGGCCGCGACTGGGAGGCCAAGTTCTACGGCGAGTGGTCGTCGAGCCCGAATGTCCGCGGTCGGCCCGAGGACTATCCGATCAACGACGACAATTCGCCGATCAAGGTCGTCAACTACAACGCGGTCGGCGGCTCGACGGTGATGTACACCGCGCACTGGCCGCGGCTCCATCCCTCCGATTTCAAGGTGAAGACGCTCGACGGCGTCGCCGACGACTGGCCGATCGACTACGACGCGCTGACGCCGTTTTTCGAAGAGAACGATCGCATCATGGGCACGTCCGGGCTATCGGGCGATCCGCTGTCGCCGTTGACGCATCCGCCGATGCCGCAGCAGCCGATGGGATTGTCCGGCGCGATCATCGGCAAGGCCATGAACAAGCTTGGCTGGCACTGGTGGCCGTCGGACACGACGGTCGCGACCACCGACTATGAGGGCCGCGCGCGCTGCATCAATCTCGGCCATTGCACGCCGGCCTGCGCCCAAGGCGCAAAATCCTCGACCGACATTACCTATTGGCCGCAGGCGATCCGTGCCGGCGTCGAGCTGCGCACGTATTGCCGGGTGCGCGAGATCACCACCGACGAGAACGGCATGGCCTCGGGCGTGGTCTATTACGACAAGGACGGCGTCGAGCAGTTCCAGCCGGCGCATGTCGTGATCATCGCCTGCAACGGCGTCGGCACGCCGCGGCTGCTGCTCAACTCGGCATCCAACCGCTTCCCGCACGGTCTTGCCAATTCGTCGGGCCTCGTCGGCAAGAACCTGATGTTCCATCCCTATGCGCAGATCTACGGCTACGTGAAGGAGCCGACCGATAGCAACCGCGCGCCGCCGACCTGCCTGTGGAGCAAGGAGTGGTATGACACCGACCTGTCGCGCGGCTTCGTGCGCGGCTACGGCGTCCAGTTCGTGCGCGGGGCAGGACCGGTGTTCGAGGCCGTCGTCAGCGAACAGAAAGGCATTTTGCCATGGGGCGCGGATCATCACCGCGTCTTCCGCAAGCTCAACGGCCATCGGCTGGGATTCTCCGCGATCTGCGAGGACCTGCCGGAGGAGCACAATCGCGTCACGCTCGATCCCGTCATGAAGGACAGCCACGGCATTCCCGCGCCGAGGATCGACTACACGATCAGCGAGAACAGCCGGAAGATGATGGAGCATGCGCTCGCCCGCGGCCGCGAAGTTCTGGAATTGGCGGGGGCGACCGACATCTGCGTCAACTCGCCGATCCCGTGGGGCGGCTGGCATCTGCTCGGCACCGCGCGGATGGGCACCGAGCCCGAACGCTCCGTCGTGAACGAATGGGGCCGCACGCACGACGTGAAAAATCTCTTCATCGTCGACGGCAGCATCTTCGTCACCTCGGGCGGCGTGAATCCGACGTCCACCATCCAGGCCCTCGCGCTCTACATCGCCGACCAGATGAAGCAGCGCCTCGCAAACTTGTTCGACTGAGGCCGTCATGTCCGCAGACAATCAACTCACGCGCGTCCAATGCAACGACCTCCGCACCATCGCAGCGATGATCGTGCCCGCCAGCGACGAGTACAAGGTGCCCGGCGCCGACGACCCCGCGATCCAGACCGATGTTCTGACGACGCTGGGCCGCGACACCAAATTGGTGGCGGCGGCGCTGGATCATCTGGCCCGGCTCGCACGGCAACCGCTCGCCGAGCTCGATGCCGCCAGGCGCGATGCGGTGGCGCAGGAGTTTCGGAGTTCCGGCGGTGCGGCTGCCGCAACGCTCGTCCGCGTCGTCCTGCAATGCTACTACCGTGACGACCGGGTGCTGCGCTCGCTCGGGCTCGAGCTGCGCGCGCCGTTCCCCAAGGGCTACGTGCTCCCGGACGGCGACTGGTCGCTGCTCGATCCGGTCAAGGCGAGGGCGGGCACGCTGCGGCGCGCGCCCTAGCCACCTTGGTAGTCAAGCGCTGGCAGCCCAGCCTTGCGCCCCAGGCGGGCCACTTGCGCTGGCAGGAACAGGCCACCATCTGTGTGAGCCTCAAGGACTCTTGCCATGTTGGATTTTACCTCAGACATCGTCGATGACGCCGCGTCATCGCGAGCGACTGCGTCTGCTCCGGTCGATGACCGGGCCCTGCTGGACGCCTATTCCAACGCCGTGATCGACGTGACCGACCGTGTCGGTCCCGCCGTCGTGCGCGTCGAGACCGGGCCAAAGGTGCCGAACAGCCGCGAGCGCGGCGGGCTCGGCTCCGGCATCGTGATCTCGCCGGACGGGCTGGTTCTCACCAACAGCCATGTGGTCGGTTCCTCCAAGGAGATCCGGCTGCGGGACGTCGAGGGTAACGTCGGTGAGGCCCGGGTGCTCGGCGTCGACCCCGACACCGATCTGGCGCTGCTGCGCGCCAACGGCGTCCGCGACTTGCCCTATGCAGCGCTCGGCAACTCCAAGACCCTGCGGCGCGGCCAGCTCGTGATCGCGATCGGCAATCCGCTCGGCTTCGAGTCGACCGTGACCGCCGGCGTGGTCTCGGCGCTGGGGCGCTCGATCCGCTCCGTGAGCGGCCGCACCATCGAGGACGTGATCCAGACCGATGCCGCGCTCAACCCCGGCAATTCCGGCGGGCCGCTGGTGTCGTCGAATGCCGAGGTGATCGGCATCAACACCGCCATCATCAACGGCGCGCAAGGCATCTGCTTCGCGGTTGCCAGCAACACCGCGCAGTTCGTGCTGTCGGAGATCATCCGCCACGGCTATGTCCGCCGCGCCTATATCGGCGTCGCCGGGCAGACTGCACCGGTGCCACGGCGGCACGCGGTGCTGGCCGGTGTCGACAACAAGATGGGCGCGCTCTTGATGCAGATCGAGCCCGACGGACCGGCGGCGAAGGCGGGCCTGTTGCCCGGCGACGTCGTCATCAAGCTCGACGGCGTCGATATCAACGGCGTCGACGATCTGATCCGCGTGCTCGACCGCGACCGGATCGGTCACCGGCTCGCCATGGACGTGCTGCGGCTCGGCCGCCTGCGGGCGATCGATATCGACCCGATCGAACGCAAGCCGGCGCGCTAGCGTTGGTGCCTCCGGGCGAGGTATGACGGTGTCATGCCTCGTTCCCGGACCCTTGCCGCATGATGCCGGCGCATGAGACCTACGATGTCATTGTCGTCGGCGCCGGTGCCGGTGGCATGACGGCTGCGGCCGTTGCCGCCGCTGAAGGCTTGCGCGTGCTGGTGATCGAGAAGACGGCGTTCGTCGGCGGCACCACCGCCTGGTGCGACGGCATGGTCTGGATCCCCGCCAATCCCAAGATGAAGGACGTAGGGCTGTCCGACAGCATCACGGACGCGGTCCGGTATCTGTCGAGCACCGTGCCGGAGCCTGCCAATGCCGGCTTGCGCGCCGCCTTCCTCGCGCGCGGGCCGGAGGCGGTCGCCTATCTCGAAGCCAACACCGAGGTTCGCCTCGAGCCGGTGAAAGCCTGTCCGGACTGTTATCCGGAGCGGCTGGGCGCGACATCAGGCGGGCGCGTGCTCGAGCCGGTCGCTTTCGACGGCACCCGGCTCGGCGCGCATTTCGCGCGGCTGCGCGCGCCGCTGCCGGAGTTCACGATGTTGGGCGGGATGATGGTCAATGGCCTCGACATCCCGCATCTGCGCCGGGCCGGAAAATCGCTGCGTTCGACCCTGCGCGCGGCGCGGCTGGTTTCCGAGTACGCGTTGCAGCGGCTGCGCAATCGGCGCGGTACGACGCTGCATCTCGGCAATGCGCTCGCGGCGCGGCTCTATGCCTCGCTGCTGGCGCGTCAGGTCGAGATTCTCTTCTGCGCCGATGTCGAAGACTTGTCGATGCAGGGCGATCGCGTCGGCGGCGTTGTCATCCGCCACGGCTCCCGTGACCGCCTGATCGCCGCGCGCCGCGGCGTGGTGGTTGCTACCGGCGGCTTTTCGCACGACGCTGTGTTGCGCAAACGCTTCTTCCCGGCCGCGGCCGGTTTCGTCTCGGCGGCCAGCACCGCTGTCACGGGCGACGGGCTCCGGCTTGCAACCACGGCCGGTGCCGCGCTCAACACGGAGGCGACGAGCCCGGCCTATTGGGTGCCGGCCTCGCTGTTCCGTCGCGCCGATGGCAGCCGTGGCGTTTTTCCACATACGGTGACGGACCGCGCCAAGCCCGGCGTGATCGCCATCAACGCGGCCGGCCGTCGCTTCGTCAACGAGGCGCAGTCCCACCATGAGTTCGTGCTGGCGATGTTGCGCGACAGCAATGGCGAGCCGGATCGGCCGTTTTATCTCGTCTGCGACCGTCGGTTCCTGTGGAGCTATGGCCTCGGTCGCATCAAGCCGTTTACGCTCAACCTCCGGCGCCATGTGGCGAGCGGCGAGTTGCTCAAGGCTCCCGACATCGCGCAGCTCGCGGCCAAGATCGGCGTCGATCCGTCCGTGCTCACGACGACGATCGCAGGTTACAACGTTGATGCGAAGCAGGGCCGCGATCCCGAATTCGGTCGCGGCAGCACCATCTATCAGCGCCACCTCGGCGAAGCCACGCACAAGCCCAATCCCTGCGTCGCGCCGATCCTCCGCGCGCCGTTCTTCGCGATGCGCATCCATCCGGCCGATCTCGGCACCGCCATCGGCATGAAGGTGGATGCCCAGGCCCGCGTGCTGCGCGAGGACAGTACGCCGGTCGCGGGGCTCTACGCCTGCGGCAACGACATGGGGTCGATCATGAACGGCAATTATCCGGGACCGGGCATCACGCTGGGGCCGGCGCTGACGTTCGGGTATATCGCGGGGCGGCATCTGGCGGAGGGGAGTGTGATGACAGCGACGTCTGCGGTTGCAGGGACTCCCGTCTAACCATCTCCACCGCTGTCATTCCCCGCGAAGGCGGGGAATCCAGTACGCCGGGGCCTATCGATTGAGCCACAACCGTCTCGGAGTACTGGATCGCCCGGTCGAGCCGGGCGATGACACCGGGAACGTGCACCCGCCTTCTCCTACTCCGCAGCCGCGGCAAAGCGGCTGTTCTCCAGCTCGGCCTCCAGCCGGGCTGTCTCGGCCGCCGCCAGCTTGATGTTGGCTTCCTTGACGTGGCCGAAGCCGCGGATCGTCTCGGGCACGCGGGCGAGCCGCGCCAGCAGCGGGATCTGCTCCGCCTTCAGCCCAGCCATCCGCTGGTCGATCATGACGAGATAATCCGCGACCAGCCTCCGCTCGGTCCGGCGCTCCTCGGTGCGGCCGAACGGGTCGAACGCGCCGCCGCGCAGGACCTTCAGCTTGGCGAGTAGGCGGAAGGCGTGGATCATCCAGCCGCCGAACTCCTTCTTCTGAAGGTGTCCGGTCGTCTTGTCGCGCTGCGCGAAGATCGGCGGGGCGAGGTGGTATTTCAGCGTGAAGTCGCCGTCGAACTTCTCCGACACCTTCTTGGCAAAGCTGCCGTCGGTATAGAGCCGCGCCACCTCGTACTCGTCCTTGTAGGCCATCAGCTTGAACAGGTTCTTCGCGACCACCTCGGTCAGCTCGGTGGACGCGGGCGAGGCGGCCCTTTCCGCCTTGCGCACCTTGGCGACGGCCGTGCGGTAGCGGTCGGCGTAGGCCTTGTCCTGATAGCCGGTCAGAAACTCCGCGCGGGTCGCGATCACGTCGTCGAGCGACTTCGTCGGCGCGGAAGCGCGGCTCTTGAACTGGAGGACGCTGCGCACGCGCGACATGTCGTGGGCGGCCAGCCGTCCCCAGGTGAAGGCGAGCTTGTTCATCTCGATCGCGGCGCCGTTGATCTCGATGGCGCGGAGAAGGGCCCCCAGCGACAGCGGGATCGCGCCCTTCTGGAAGGCGAAGCCGAGCATGAAGGGATTGGTCGCGATCGAGTCGCCCATCAGGGCCGAGGCAATGCCTGTCGCGTCGATGATGTCGAGGTTCTTGTCGCCGACGGCGTCACGCAGCACGGTCTGCATCGTGCCCATCTCGAAGTCGAGATCGGGATTTTGCACGAAGCTCGCGGTCGGTTGCAGGTCGGCATTGATGTAGGCTTTGGTCACACCGCGTTCGGCACGGCTGAGCGCGGAGGGACCTGCCGAGACGATCATGTCGCAGCCGAGAATGACGTCGGCGCCGCCGGTGGTGATGCGGACGGCAGAGATGTCCTCCGGCCTCTGTGCGATGCGCACATGGCTCATCACCGCGCCGTTCTTCTGCGACAGGCCGGTGAAGTCGAGCGCTGAGCAGCCGCGGCCGTCGACATGGGCGGCCATGCCGAGCAGCGCGCCGATGGTGATGACGCCGGTGCCGCCGATGCCGGTGACGAGGATGTTGTACGGCGCCTCGAGCTCGCGGGCAGGAGGCAGCGGCAGGTCGGCGAACAACTGTCCGGAATCGACCGCCGACGTCTTCATCCGCTTCAGGCTGCCGCCATGCACGGTGACAAAGCTCGGGCAAAAACCTTCGACGCAGGAAAAATCCTTGTTGCAGTTCGACTGGTCGATCTGGCGCTTGCGGCCGAACTCGGTCTCCAGCGGCTGCACCGAGACGCAGTTGGAGGCCTGCGAGCAATCGCCGCAGCCTTCGCAGACGAGCTCGTTGATGAAGGCGCGCTTGGCGGGATCGGGATAGAGCCCGCGCTTGCGGCGGCGGCGCTTTTCGGCGGCGCAGGTCTGGTCGTAGATCACGACCGTGAGGCCCTTGATGTCACGCAGCTCGCGCTGCACGGCATCGAGCTCGCGGCGGTGATGGATGGTCGCGCCTTGCGGGAAGTAGTTTCCTTGCGGGTACTTGCTCGGGTCGTCGGAGACGATCGCGAGGCGCTTGACACCCTCGGCCCAGACCTGATGCGCAATCTGCGCGACGTTGAAGGCGCCTTCGGCCGGCTGGCCGCCGGTCATCGCGACCGCGTCGTTGTAGAGGATCTTGTAGGTGATGTTGATGCCGGCGGCGGAAGCCGCGCGAAGGGCGAGAAGTCCGGAATGGGTGTAGGTACCGTCGCCGAGGTTCTGAAAAATGTGCTTCTCGGTGGTGAAGGGCGACTGGCCGATCCAGTTCACGCCCTCGGCGCCCATATGCGAGATCAGATCGGTGCGGCGGGTCGGCATGCTCAGGGCCATGCCGTGGCAGCCGATGCCGGCCATGGCGCGGCTTCCCTCGGGCACGCGCGTCGAGGAGTTGTGCGGGCAGCCCGAGCAGAAGAATGGCGTGCGCGCGAGCTTGATCTGCGTGCTTGATGTGACGGGATTGTCGAAGGCCTCGAGCCGCGCGAGGCGCTGCTCCAGCACCGGGCTGTGATGGCCGAGCTTTCGCAAGCGCGCCACCAGCGCGCCCGCGACGATGGTCGGCGTCAGTTCGCCTTCGCTCGGCAACAGCGGCGCGCCGCGCTCGTCGCGCTTGCCGGTGACGGTCGGCCGCCTCGACGCATCGATGTTGTAGAGGATGCGCATCAGCTGGTCTTCGATGAAGCCGCGCTTCTCCTCGACCACCAGCACGTCCTGAAGACCTTCGGCGAAACGTTTGGCGCCGCTCTCTTCCAGCGGCCAGGTCAGTGCGACCTTGTAGATACGAAGGCCGAGATCCTGCGCGTCCTTGTCGGTGATGCCCAAATCGGCCAGCGCCTGGCGCAGATCGAGATAGGCCTTGCCGGTCGCGACGATGCCGAGCCGGGCGGGCTTTGAATCGAGCACGATACGGTCGAGCTGGTTGGCGCGGGCAAAGGCCTGCACGGCGGCCATCTTCGGGCCGAACAGACGTCTCTCGGCGTCCAGCGGCGGATCGGGCCAGCGGATGTTGAGGCCGCCGGGCGGCATCTCGAAATCGTCGGGCAGCTTGATCCGGATGCGCTCTGGATCGCTGTCGATTGAGGCCGAGCTTTCCACTGTCTCGCTGATCGCCTTGAAGCCGACCCAGCAGCCTGAGAAGCGCGACAGCGCAAAGCCATAGAGGCCGAGGTCGAGATAGTCCTGGAGCGTCGCCGGATTGATCACGGGGATCAGCGCCGCCGCGAACACCTGCTCGCTCTGATGCGCCAGCGTCGAGGACTGGCAGCCATGGTCGTCGCCGGCAAGCGCGAGCACGCCGCCGTTGAGCGAGGTGCCGGCCGCATTCGCATGTTTGAGCGCGTCGACCGAGCGGTCGACGCCCGGGCCCTTGCCGTACCAGATGCCGAACACGCCATCGACCTTGGCGCCGGGGAACAGGCCGACCTGCTGGCTGCCCCAGACGGCGGTCGCAGCCAGGTCCTCGTTCAGGCCGGGGACGAAGGCGATGTCGTGCTGCTGGAGGTGCGACTTCGCGCGCCACAGCGCGTGGTCGTACATGCCGAGCGGGGAACCGCGATAGCCCGAGATGAAGCCGCCGGTGTTGAGGCCCTGGAGCCGGTCGCGTTCGCGCTGCAACATGGGCAACCGAACCAGCGCCTGCGTGCCGGACAGGAAGATCCGCTTCGATTCGAGCCGGTATTTGTCGTCCAGCTCGACCTGCATCAGCGTCATTTCAGGAGTCCTCGTCTCTCGTTCGGCGTGGGGGTTTGCGCTGCGGGAGGGAGTGCGGCGGCGCGACGCGAATTGTGACAGTCAAGAGCATGGGCCGGCGAAGTCAATACGGCTAGCCGCATCCGTGGCGCTCCTGCTAGTCATGGCTGCCTGTGGAGGACACCATGGCTGCAAACGCATTCGACACCGAGATGACAGAGACGCCCGAGGCGCTGATTGGCCCGTGGCGCCAGCCGCGCCAGATGCTGCACGCGCAAGTCTACGACGCGCACGCCTCGATCTACGACGATGCCACCGCGCAGAAGCTCGGCTTCAAGGGCGGCACCATCGAAGGCCCGACGCATTTCAGCCAGTTCGCCCCGCTCGGCGCGCGGCTGTGGGGGCAGGCCTGGTTCGAAAGCGGTTGCCTGTCCGCGCATTACCGCAACGCCTGCTTCGAAGGCGAGGAGGTGCAGGCGATGCTGTCGAAGCCGCTGCCCGGCACGAGCCAGTGCCAGATCCAGATGGTCAAGCGCGACGGCACCGAGGTGCTGCGGGGCACGGCCTCGGTCGGCGAACCGCACGCGGCGACCGCGCTCGAGGCGCGCCTCACCGAGCTCAAGCCACTCACCGATCCCGTGATCCTGCGCGACGTGAAGGTGGCGCAGACCACCAGGCGGCAGGCGGTACGGATGGCGTTCGACCAGAACATGGGCGACCTCTATCCGTTCTCCCTGAGGCAGAAGCTCGCCGTCATCACCGAGAACTCGCCGTATTATTCCGGCGCCGACAATCCGTGGGGCAGCGCGATCATCCCGATGGAGATGTTGAGCGTACTCCTCCAGTACCGCTCCAAGGACGATCCGTTGCCGGCGAAGGGGCCGGCGGTCGGCCTGTTCGCGGACCAGGAGATCAGGCTGATCAAGGGACCGCTCTTCGTCGATGAGGCATACGAAGTCGAGCGTGAGGTCGTCGCGCTCTCCGGCAGCCGCCGCACCGAGAGCGCCTGGATCAAGACGCGGGTGTTCGACAAGGCGGGCGCGGTGGTGGCCACCATGCTGCTCAACATGGCGACGCTGAAGGATTCGTATGCGCCGTATGAGATGGAGTATCGGCAGCTGTACGGCGCGGGGCGGTAGGGGCAAGGCGTCGCCACACACTCCCTCGTCATTCCGGGGCGCGCGTCGCGCGAGCTATGATGCGCAATTGCGCATCAGAGAATCCATTTCACCTCGCGTGCTGCAGCCCCATGGATTCCGGGCTCGACGCTTCGCGTCGCCCCGGAATGACGACGGAGAGCGCTCATCCTTTAAGCAAATGCACGTCGCAAAGTCGTCGCACAGCGAATAAGCAGGCGCGTGCTTTTCCGATAACATTCTGACAGCGCAGCAAATTTCCTCGCGCGGTCCTCCCGATCTCAATTGTACACAATGGCACGGCGTTTGCAGAACTCCTGGCGAAGAGAGTTCTCGCGGGGGCCTTGAGTCATGTTGAACTCGACCAAGCCGACACTGGGCGTCATCAGCGCCGAGCCCGAGCCGATCAGGCTCGACTGGCCTGCCACCGCGCTTCTCATCATCGACATGCAGCGGGATTTCATGGAGCCGGGCGGCTTCGGCGAGACGCTGGGCAACGATGTCAGCCAGCTCGCGCGCGCGGTGAAGCCGATCGGCGCGGTGCTGAAGGCGGCGCGTGACACCGGCATGCTGGTGATCCACACGCGCGAGGGCCATCTGCCCGATCTCTCCGATGCGCCGCCCGCAAAGGTCGAGCGCGGCGCGCCGTCCTTGCGTATCGGCGATCCCGGTCCGATGGGCCGCATCCTCATTCGCGGCGAAGCCGGCCACGACATCATTCCCGAGCTCTATCCGCTCGACAGCGAGGTGGTGATCGACAAGCCCGGCAAGGGCGCGTTCTACGCCACCGAGCTCACGGACGTGCTGGAGAAATACGGCATCGAGAATCTTCTGGTGTGCGGCGTCACCACGGAAGTGTGCGTCAACACGACCGTTCGCGAGGCCAATGACCGCGGCTATCGCTGCGTCGTCATCGCGGACGGCTGCGCATCCTACTTCCCGGAATTTCACGAGATGGGCCTGAAGATGATCAAGGCCCAGGGCGGCATCTTCGGCTGGGTCGCGGACTCAGCCGCAGTACTGGAGGCAATGAAGACTTCGACCACATAGGGGTAACATCATGAGCACATTGACGGGGACGGCCGGCAGTTCTGATCTGAGCAAGTCCGAGTTCAAGCCGGCACTATGGACATCGGGCGACTGGAACGCGTTCTTCGGCTTCGGCACCAACATCCTCGTCAACATGCTGGTGCTCACGGGCCTGCTGCGCTTCGTCCTGAAGATGCCGGATAGTCTCGTGTTCGGCCGCATCCTGCCCGCGCTCGGGCTGATGATGTGCCTCTCCACCTTCTACTACGCGTATCTCGCCTATCGGCTGGCGCAGAAGACCGGCCGCAACGATGTCTGCGCACTGCCTTCGGGCGTCAGCGTGCCGCACATGTTCATCGTCACCTTCGTGATCATGCTGCCGATCACGATCAAGACCGGTGATCCGCTCAAGGGCTGGTCGGCCGGCCTCGTCTGGGTGTTCTTCCAGAGCTTCATCCTGATGATCGGCGGCTTCATCGCACCGTTCATCCGCAAGATCACGCCGCGCGCCGCGCTGCTCGGCACGCTCGCCGGCGTCTCCGTCACCTTCATCTCGATGCGCCCTGCGTTGGAGATGTACATGACGCCGCAGATTGGTCTGGTCTGCTTCGCCATCATCCTGGTGAGCTGGTTCGGCGGCGTGAAATACTGGCGCGGCATTCCTGCCGGCCTCGTCGCCATCGCGGTCGGCATGGTCATCGCCTGGGGCTCGAACCTGTTCGGCCTCGGCCTCGGTGGGTTGAGCGTCGCGGGCGTCGGCGCAGCGTTTGCCAATTTCGGCTTCTCGGTGCCGATCCCGGCGGTGGGCTACGTCTTCTCCGGCTTCGAATTCCTCGGCATCATCCTCGTCACCGCCATTCCGTTCGGCATCTACGACCTCGTCGAGGCCATGGACAATGTCGAGAGCGCGGAAGCGGCCGGCGACGAATATCCGACCACGCGAGTGCTCACCGCCGACGGCGTCGTCAGCCTGATCGGCTGCCTGATGGGCAACCCCTTCATCAACGCCGTCTATATCGGGCATCCCGGCTGGAAGGCGATGGGCGGCCGCATCGGCTATTCGGCTGCGACCGGCATCATGGTGGTGGTGCTGGCCTGGTTCGGCATCATCTCGGTGCTGCTGGCGCTCGTGCCTGTGGTCGCGATCTCGCCGATCCTGCTCTATATCGGCATGCTGATCGGCGCACAGGCGTTCCAGACCACGCCGGTCAAGCACGCGCCTGCGATCGTGCTGGCTCTGACCCCGCATCTTGCCGCCTGGGCCAAGCTCCAGATCGACACGATGCTCGGCTCGACCATGACGGCGGCGGCGACCGTCGGCGGCATGGCCGCCGACAAGGCCGACGCGGTCAAGGCGGCCGCGATTGCAGCACTGCCGCAGCAGGGCGTGTTCTATCACGGCCTCGAGGTGATGGGCGGCGGCTCCATCCTCGGCGGCCTCATCCTCGGCGCGATCGGCGTCTTCATCATCGAGCGCGACTTCGAGAAGGCCTCGGCCTTCGCGCTGGTCGGTGCTGTGCTCACTTACTTCGGCTTCATGCATGGCGAAGCCGTCGGTATCGGCGGTGGCTTCGGCGTCACGCCCGCGGTGGCGTTCGCTTATGCCGTGATGGCGGCGGGACTGTTCGCGGCCAGCAAGCTCGGCGCCACCGAGCACTATGCCGCGCATCCGGAGATGCACGCCGCGCCTGCGGAGTAGGTCTTGGAAAACATGAAACGCAGCCGGGCGATGTCGTGTCGCCCGGCTGCTTTATTTGCTACCCGCCCTTGACGGCGCCCGCGGTCAGCCCGGCCACGATCTGCCGCTGGGCGAACACTGTGAGCAGCAGCACCGGGAAGGTGACGATCAATGCGGCCGCGGCCAGCGGTCCCCAGCTCAATTGGTCGAACGAGATCATGTTGTAGACGGCGACGGGCAGCGTGCGCGTCTCGCGTCCGGCCAGCACGATGCCGAACACAAAATTGTTCCAGGAGAAGATCACGGCGAGGATGAAGGCGACCGCGATCCCGGGCTTGGCGATCGGCAGGGCGACGTGCCGAAAGACCTGCCAGCGCGTGGCGCCGTCGATGAGCGCGGCTTCCTCCAGCTCCAGCGGCGTGGTCTCGAAATAGCCAATCATGATCCAGATCACGATCGGCACCGTCACGACGAGATGAATGATGATCTGCGGCACCAGCGTGCCGAGCAATCCCAGCCACTGGAACAGCAGGAACAGCGGGATCAAATAGGACAGGCCGGGCGTGATGCGCGCGATCAGGATCACGATCGCGGATTTGTGCGCGGCCATGCGCGCGATGCCGTAGCCGGCGGGAACGCCGACGAGCAGCGCCAGCGTGGTCGCGCCGCCGGTGACGATCAGGCTGTTGACGAAATAGGTCAGGAAGCGGTTGGAAGCGAGCACGTCGGCATAGTTCTTCCAGGCGATGCGATCGGGGATGAACACCGGCGGGTAGGCGGCGTTGTCGACCTCGAACTTGAGCGACAGCGACGCCATCCAGAGGAAGAACAGGATCGCCGGCGACACGATGACGAACACCGAGAGCCACAGACCGATCCTGCCAATGACCTGACGTAGGTTGATTTGACTTGGGTTGACTTGACTTGGGCTGACCTGACTTGGGTTCATGCGCCGCTCGCAATTTCGGTCCACAGCATGCGCTGGCGGGCATAGAGCATCACGGCCGCGAGGGCGACGATGAGGAGGAAGAACACCACCGCGATCGCCGAGCCGTAGCCGAGGTCGTAATAGGTGAAGGCGACGCTGTAGAGATAGATGTTGATCGTCTCCGACGCCGAGCCCGGTCCTCCCTGCGTGATCGCGAAGATGATGTCGAAACTCTTCACGGCGTCGATCATGCGGATCATGCCGGCGATGAACAGGAACGGCATGATCAGCGGCAGCGTGATGAAGCGGAACACTTGCCAGAAGCTCGCGCCGTCGATCTGCGCGCTTTCATAGGGCTCGGTCGGGATCGCGGCGAGGCCGCCGAGTACGATCAGCATGACCAGCGGCGTCCATTGCCAGGTCTCGACCAGCACGAGCGAGGGAATGACGGTTGCGGGGTGGAAGACCCAGAGCTGCGCGGGTATCCCGACCAGCGACAAGAGGTAGTTCAGCACGCCGAGCTGCGGGTGGAACATCATGGTCCAGACCAGCGCGATCGCGACGGGGGTCGCCATCATCGGCATGATGAAGATACCGCGCAGAAAGCCGCGGCCGGCGAACTTCTGATGAAACACGACGGCCGCGAACGTGCCGAGGATCAGCGGCAGCAGCACCGATAGCAAAGTGTAGACCATGGTGTGGCCCACCGCTTCGATGAAGCGGGGATCGCTCGTCAGCCGCAGATAGTTGGAAAACCCGACGAAGGTGGTCGGTGAGCCGACCTTCCACTCGTTCAGGCTCATCCAGATGGTGAAGACCCACGGGAAGATGATGATCGCGAGCACGACGACCAGCGCCGGCACCACGAATGGCCAGTAGGACGGCGGCCGCAACGCCTTCTCCGGCGCGGCATCAGACTGTGCCGCGGCCGGAGTCGATTGTGTCAATGTACTCACGCCTTTTCGCTGCGCTCCAGGATCGGCCGGTACTGATCGTGAGCCTTCTTCAGCTCGGTTGCGGGATCGGCGCCCGATAGTGTCGAGGTGAGGGCCGCGCCGACGAGATCGCGGAATTCGGCGACCGGGATCACGACGGGAAGGCCGAGCTTGCTGATCTTGGCGGAATCGATCACCGACTGCAGCCACTCCTTGGGCATCTTCACGCCGTTCTGGACCTCGGGATCGCCGAGGATCGAGTTGCGGAACGGCACGCCGCCGCCGGCCTGCAACAGCCGCGCGCCCTGCTGCTTCGAGACCGCCCACTGGCAGAGCAGATAGGCGGCTTCCTTGTTCTTGCTCGCCGCGGCAATGCCGATGCCGTCGCCATAGGTGGCCGAATATTGCCCCTTCGGTCCGGCCGGCACGACGGTGTAGCCGACCTTGCCGACCACGCGCGAGGCGGCGGGGTCCTCCAGCGGCGGCGCCCAGCCGACGCCGTCGATCCACATCGCCGAACGTCCTTGCGTGAACGAGGCCATCGACTCCATCCAGTTGAAGCCGGCGACGCCTGGCGGGGCGACCTTCGTCAGCAGCGTCTGATAGAGCTTTGTCGCCGCGACCGCCTCGGGGCCGTCCGTGAGGATGTTGCCTTTGGCGTCGAGGAATTCGCCGCCATAGTCGAGGAAGAAGTTGGTCCACAACGTCATGTTGGCGTTGCGCAGGCCCCGTCCGACGAAACCGTAGGTGCCTTCCTTGGTGTCGGTCAGTTTTTCGGCGGCCGCGACCATCTCGTCGAGGGTCTTGGGGACGGCGACGCCCTTCTTCTGGAACAACTCCTTGTTGTAGTAGAGGATGAAGTAATCGACCGACCAGGGCAGCGACAGCATCTGGCCCTTGTCGTTCTTGGCGTATTGCAGGCCGGCGGCCGAGAAATCGCTCTCGACGAGATCGGGTGCCGTCAGCGTCGGATCCTTCATAAAGGGCGACATGTCCGCCAGCCAGCCGGCTTTCTCGAACTGCCGCTTCTGGACGTGATAGCTAAGATGGACGACGTCGAAGCTCGGCCGGCCCGAGGTCAGCTCGATCACCACTTTCTGGCGCTGCTGCTGCTCGGGGATCTGTTCGGATTCCACCTGGATGCCGGTGAGCTCGGTGAACTCCTTGATGTTTTTTTGCAGGTTGTCGCCGCGCGGACCCTTGGCGAGGATCACCTCCAGCTTGGTCCCGGCGTATTTCTTCCAGTTGACCTCGGCGCGTGCCGGTAGTCCGGTCAGGCTGAGCGCGCCAGCCGCGGCGGTCCCCGTCAACAGCGTGCGGCGCGAGATATTATGGTTGGCCACGTCAAATCCCTCCCTCTGATTCATTTTCTTTGGGAGGGATACTAACGGCCGTGCCACGCCTGCCTAGTCCTAATCTGGGGTCTCAGGGACGCACGGCAGGCGTCTCCATCGGCAGACCGCGCGCCCGCGACATCAGGTAGAGTTCAAGCGCGACCAGCTCGGGCGCGCCGTAATCATAGGCCTGGGCGCGAACGCCGGTCATGCAACTGCGCAACCGGCGCTCGATCGACCCCAGCGTCTGCCACTCCAGGCGGTAGAGCGGATAGCCGGTCGGCTGTCCTTGCGTGATCGGCGCGCCCGCAAGACGCTTGTCGAAATTGTCGTCGTGGCAATTGGTGCAGGCGAGGTTGAGTTGGCCCTCGCGCTGCATGAAGAGGTCGCGGCCCTGTGCCACGAAAGGCTTCAGCTCCGGATCATCGCCGGCCGTGATCGCGACGCCGCGGGACTGGTGGGCGACGAAGGCGGACAGCGCCAGGAGGTCGCCGCTCTCGTAGGGCAGCGCCGGCGCCTGCTGATGATTGGCGCGGCAGAGGTTGATACGCTGGTCGAGGGTGACGGGGCGCGCCAGCACCTTGTCGAATGCCGGATAGCGCGCCGCAACGCCCTTCATGCTGCTGCGAGCATCGCCATGGCAATCCGCACAGGCCTTGTCGGAGCTGCCGGTCTTCTTTGCCCAGAGCGCCTCGCCGTCGAGCACGAAAAGCATGCCCGGATTGGACGTGTCGTCATCCTGCATCGCGCGCGTGTCGGGCCCCATGAACGAATAGCCGGAGCGGCGCGCGTCCGGCGGAATCTCGCCGGCGAGCAGGGCAGGGGCCGCGGCCAACAATGTGGCCGCCGCTATCGCGTGCCAAAAGATCATTCGACCGTGATCGAGGCCGATGCGGTCGACGAATAGCCGTTGTCGCCGATCCATTCGAATTCTAACTTGCCGCTCTCCTTCGCGACCGTGAAGAAGGAGAGATATGGGTTGGCCGCGATCGCCGGAAACAGGTCGGCACGGAAAACTTCGGTGCCATTATAGCGGCACGTAAAACTCGTGATGATGTCGCGAGGCACCAGCGCGCCGTCCGCGGTGTGGCGGAAGCCGGTCTCCATGATGTGCGAGGTCAGCGTGCGGATCTCGATGACATCGCCGCGTTTGGCTTTTGCCGGAACGTTGATGAGCGCGGCCATCAGTTCATCTCCTCGGTGCAGGCGGCCAGCGTCACGACGATGTCGGCGCCGACCTGCCAGAACGTGTCATCGGACAGCCGTGCGATTGCCACCACCTTCTGGGTGTCGGCGAGCCGGATCCGGGTCGAGACCTGGGCGCGGCCGGAGGAGGGGTTGAGATAGAAATTGCCGATGTTCGGCTGCGGGTTCTTCTCGTTGAAGACGTGGATGCTCTTGACGTAGTCGTTCGCGGTCATCGGGCTTGCGACGCTCACCGTCATCGGCACCGTGTTGCCGTTCTCGACCAGCGGCGGAATGTCGAGCTTGACCTTGCCGGTGCGAATCTGGGCTTCGCCGACGACGTTGCGGATGGCGGTGCTGAGCGTCGCGGGCGTCGCTTCCAGCGGTCGCAGCGTGACGATCGGGATTGTTCCGGCGACCGTCGCGCCGCCTGCAATACTCAGGAATTGTCGTCGCGTGGTTGGCATGAAGCTAGTTCCGAAGCGTTACAAGAAAGGCCACGATGTCTTCGATCTCCGCGGCGGACAATATCGGCATGCCGGCAAAATTGCGCCCGACCCGGACCAGCCCGTCGTCGCGATAATAGGACGGCATAATGGTCTGCGGGTTGTAGCGCGATGCATCGACCAGCCGCAGCCGCAACTGGCCCGCCGACCACCAGTTCCCGGTGCCGGTGAGGTCAGGCGCGAGGTCACCCTGGAACCGCGCCTCCGGGAACGGACCGGAATGGCAGAGGATGCAGGTCGTGGTGCGCGCCACCACCAGCGCGCGGCCGCGCGCGGGATCGCCCGGCGTGCCCGTGAGCGGCTGCGGGATGGTGTCACCGATGACTTTGTAGGGCACGAGCTCGTCGGCTCTTGCTCCGCTGGCCAGGGCAAGGCCGGCGACGATCAGCGCTGCGATATGAAGGAATGCTCTAGCCAAAGGTGTCCGCCGTGATGGTTTGAAACCAGCGCTCGGCTTCCGCCGCCTCGCGGGCGCGTAGCTCGCGCGGTGCGTCGACCGGGCTGGTCGCGCCGCCTTCGACCTCGGCAAAGATGTCGCCCCTGGGCTGGTAATTGCCGGCGAGCGAGAAGCCGTAGCCGGGCGCGGCGGTGTTGTAGCAGACGCCGGTCAACCGCGGCGCCTCCGGCGCGCGGCCCGCGAACAGGTTGACGATGGCGGCGGCGCAAGCCTTGCCCTGTGCGCTCGCGGCCGAGGCCGATTTGGGAATGCCGCCGCCGAGGCAGGCATCGCCGATGACGTGGATGTTCGGGACGAGCTTCGACTCGAAGGTCACGGGATCGATCGGGCACCAGCCGGTCGCATCCGCCGCGCCCGCGATCTCGGCGATGCGGCCGGCGCGTTGCGGCGGGATGACGTTGGCGACATCAGGCGTGTAATTGCCGAACTCGGTGATGATGGTCCTTGTCGAAGGATCGACCGAGGTGACGCGACCGCCCTGCGACAGCGCGATGCGCTCGATCATGTCGCCATAGAGCTCCTTCCACGCCTTCTCGAACAGCCGCTGCTGCGAAAAAGTGTCCTTGGCATCGAGGACCAGTACCTTCGAGCGCGGCTTCTTCGTCTTCAGGTAATGCGCGATCAGGCTGGCGCGCTCGTAGGGCGCCGGCGGGCAGCGCGAGGGATTGGCCGGGATGGCGATGGCGACCGTGCCGCCGTCCGTCATCGCCTCCAGTTGCCTGCGCAGCAGCAGCGTCTGCGCGCCGGCCTTCCAGGCGTGCGGCATTTTTTCGGATGCCGCCTCGTCATAGCCGGGCAGGGCCTCGAAATGGAAGTCGATGCCGGGCGAGAGCACGAGACGGTCATAGGGCAGCGCGACGCCGTCGGTCGTCACGACGCTGCGCCGCTGCGGCTCGATTGTGGTCACGGCCTCGCCGATCACGGTGATGCCCTCGGCGGCGAACTTGTCATAGTCGAACTGCTGCGCGTCGATCTCGCGCAGCCCCGCAATCACCTCGTTGCTGAAGGGGCATGAGGTGAAGACCGCGTTGGGTTCGATCAGGATGATTTGCAAGTCTTCACGCGCGCGTTTCAGCGCGCGGGCGCATGTCGCGCCGCCAAAGCCGCCGCCGACCACGACGATGCGTGCTGCCGATTGCGCACGCAGGACCGATGGCCCCGCCAGTGTTGCGGCGGCCGCGGTGATGCCGAGCACGGCATTCCGCCGTGTCACCGGGCGCGTGGTCATCGGGATCATCCAGGCAAAAATGCCGCGGCGGCCGTTGCAGCCGCCGCGGCGTTTCTCAGGCGAAGGTGATGTTCTGGTCGCGCAGCGGCACCGAGCGGATGCGCTTGCCCGTCGCCGCGAAATAGGCGTTGAGCACCGCCGGCGCCGCGACGCCGATGGTCGGCTCGCCGACGCCGCCCCAGAACCCGCCGCTCGGCACCATCACCGATTCCACCTTCGGCATCTCGTTGATGCGCATCGAATTGTAGGTGTCGAAGTTGGTTTGCTCGATCTTGCCGTCCTTGACGGTGCAGCCGCCGTAGAACAGCGCGGAGAGGCCATAGACGAAGGAGCCGGCAATCTGCCGCTCCACCTGCGCCGGATTGACGACGTAGCCGGGATCAGTGGAGGCGACGATGCGATGCACCTTGATCTTGTTGCCGTCGGTCACCGAGATCTCGGCGGCGCCGGCAACGTAGCTGCCATAGCCCATGACCTGCGCGATGCCGCGATAGACGCCCAGTGGTGCCGGCTTGTCCCAGCCGATCTTCTCGGCCACGGCATTGAGTACCGCCAGATGCTTGGGATGGTTGCGCATCAGCTTGCGGCGGAATTCGAGCGGGTCCTGGCCTGCGGCCTGGGCCAGCTCGTCCATGAAGCATTCCATGTAGATCGCGTTGTGATTGACGTTGACGCCGCGCCAGAAGCCGGGCGGAACGTGCGGGTTGCGCATCGCGTGCTCGACCAGGAGGTTGGGCACCGAATAGCCGAACGCGGCTTCGCCGGACTGGGCGACGCCCTGGAATGCAGCCGGATCCATGCCGTTCTGCAGCGCTTCGGGGCGCAGCGAGAACAGGATCGACTGCCCGGACAGGCGGTAGTGCAGCGCCACCAGATTGTTGTTGGCGTCGAACGCGCCGGTCATCTTGCACTGGGTGATCGGGTGATACCTGCCGTGCGCCATGTCCTCTTCGCGCGACCACAACAGCTTGATCGGCGTGCCCGGCATCTGCTTGGCGATCATGACCGCCTGGCGGACATAGTCGGTCTGGCCGCGCCGGCCGAAGCCGCCGCCGGGCATCACCTTGTGCACGTCGCACTTCTCCGCCGGTAGGCCCGAGGCTTCCAACGTGGCCGCGAAAGCCGCCTCGCCGTTTTGCGTGCCGCACCAGACCTCGCATTTGTCCACCGTGTAGAGCGCGGTGGCGTTCATCGGCTCCATGGTGGCGTGGTTCTGGTAGGGGTAATTGTAGACGGCTTCGACCTTCTTCGCTGCGCCGGCAATCGCCGCCTTCACATCGCCGTTCTTGTTGCCGACATAGGCCGGCTGCGAATCGTCGAGGCCCTCGGCGAGCCACTTCGCAATCGACTCGCTCGTGACCTTGGCGTTCTCGCCCTCGTCCCAGACGATCGGCAGCGCTTCCAGCGCGCTCTTGGCGTGCCACCAGGTGTCGGCGACGACCGCAACGGCGGTGTCGCCGACCTTGACGACCTTCTTGACGCCTTTCATGCCGGTGATCTTGGCTTCGTCATAGCTCTTCAGCTTGCCGCCAAACACCGGGCAGTCCTTGATCGCGGCGTTCAGCATGCCCGGCAGCTTGACGTCGATGCCGTAGATCATCGTGCCGGTGGTCTTGTCGGCGGTGTCGAGCCGCAGCAGGCCCTTGCCTGCGATGGTCCAGTCCTTGGGATCCTTGAGCTTGACGTCGGCCGGCGGCGTCAGCTTGGCGGCGGCTTCGGCGACCTTGCCGTAAGTCGTCGTCTTGCCCGACGCCTTGTGGGTGATGACGCCCTTGGCGACGGTGCATTCGGAGGCCGGCACCTTCCACTCGTTCGCGGCGGCCTCGATCAGCATCACGCGCGCGGTCGCGCCGCCCTTGCGGACATAGTCTTGCGAGCTGCGGATGCCACGGCTGCCGCCGGTCGAGAAATCACCCCAGACGCGCTTGCGGGCGACGCTCTGGCCGGGGGTCGGATATTCGGTCGTGACCTTCGACCAGTCGCATTCGAGTTCCTCGGCGACCAGCTGGGCGAGGCCGGTGAGCGAGCCCTGGCCCATCTCGGAGCGGGCGATGCGGATCACCACGGTGTCATCGGGCCTGACCACGACCCAGGCGTTGACTTCCGGCGAGCCGTCGGCCGCGCGGACCACGGCGGGGCCACCGAAGGGGAGATCGAGCCCGATGGCGAGGCCGGCGCCGACAGCGGCGGTGCCGATGACGAAGGCGCGACGGTTCATCTTGGGAGAAACATGCTTGTTCATGGGGCGGCTCCTCAGGCGCTAGCGATCGTGTGGATCGCTTCGCGCACCTGCTGGAAGGTGCCGCAGCGGCAGATATTGGTGATGGCCTCGTCGATATCGGCGTCGGTCGGCTTCGGCTTTTCGGCGAGCAGCGCCGCCACCGCCATGATCATGCCGCTCTGGCAATAGCCGCATTGCGGGACGTCCTGGGCGATCCAGGCCTTCTGCACCTTGTGCAGCGCGTCGCCGGACGCGAGCCCCTCGATCGTGGTGATCTTCTTGCCTTCGGCCTCGCTGACCGAAATCCCGCAGGAACGGATGGCAACGCCGTCCATGTGAACGGTGCAGGCGCCGCATTGCGCAATGCCGCAGCCATATTTGGTGCCGGTCAGGCCGGCATTCTCACGGATCGCCCAGAGCAGCGGCGTATCCGGCTCGACGTCGAGCGTGAAGGTTTTTCCGTTGATTGTTAGGTTTGCCATCGCAAGTCCCCTGATTGGCCCAATCCACCGATTAGACTTACGGAACAATGTGTCTGGCAAATTGGAACTGTTCAAATCAATAGTCCGAGGGAAGGCCAACAGCGAGGCTGGCATGCGCGGGGAAGAATGTCGGGAGCGCGGTGTTGCCGCCGAAATCGCCCGTCCAAGCGGCCGGATGAGCCTCTCCCGGCGCCAAGAGGTGGCTCGGAACGACGCCCGGCGCGTTCCGGCCAGTTCCCACTGCGGCGACAGTTTGTCCCTTTTGCCGGGGTGCAAGACGGCCATGCTTTGCTACACTGCACCCGATTCAAAAGGAGTTCCATAAACGTGGCCAGCCCCTGCAACGTACTGATGCTCTATCCGCTGTTCACGGCGGAGTCGTTCTGGAGCTTTGGCGAATCCTGTGAGCTGATGGGTGTGAAGCGACCCGCAGCCCCTCTCGGCCTGATCACGGTGGCCGCGATGTTGCCGAAGGACTGGACGGTCCGGCTGATCGACTGCAACACCCAGCCCCTTGGTGACGAGGATCTCACCTGGGCCGACGTCGTGTTCACCGGCGGCATGCTGCCGCAGCAGGCCGATACGCTGCGCCTGATCGAACTCTGCCGCGCCGCCGGCAAGCCGGTGGTCGTCGGCGGACCCGATCCCACCTCCAGCCCGCACATCTACGAGAAGGCCGACTTCCGGGTGCTCGGCGAGGCCGAGGGCATCATCGACGAGTTCATCGCGGCCTGGGAAAGCGGGGCCCGCTCCGGCGTCTTCACTGCGCCGAAATTCCAGGCCGACGTGACAAAGACGCCGGTGCCACGCTTCGATCTCCTGAAGTTCGAGGACTATCTCTACCTCGGTGTGCAGTATTCGCGCGGCTGTCCGTTCACCTGCGAGTTCTGCGACATCATCGAGCTCTACGGCCGTGTGCCGCGCACCAAGACGGTCGAGCAGATGTTCGTCGAGCTCGAGACGCTCTACCGGATGGGCTACCGCGGCCATCTCGACTTCGTCGACGACAATTTCATCGGCAACAAGAAGTCGCTGCGGCAGTTCCTGCCCCAGCTCGCCGAATGGCAGCGCGCGCACGGCTATCCCTTCGAATTGTCCACCGAGGCCTCGGTCAACCTGGCCGACGATCCCGAGCTATTGGAGCTGATGGGCACGGCCAATTTCTTCGGCATCTTCGTTGGCATCGAAAGCCCGGACCCTGCAACGCTGGTCGCGATGCGGAAGAAGCAGAACACGCGGCGCAACATCGCCGAGAGCATCCACAAGATCTATGCCGCCGGCATGCTCGTCACTGCGGGCTTCATCGTCGGCTTCGACACCGAGAAGGTCTCGATGGCGGAGGCGATGATCGATTTCATCGAGGAGGCCGCCATTCCCGTCGCCATGGTCGGCCTGCTCTACGCCTTGCCGAACACGCAGCTCACGCGCCGACTCGAGCGTGAAGGCCGGCTGCATCCGGGCCACGATCTGGCGCCGACCATCGGCGCCGATCAGTGCACGGACGGCATCAACTTCGATACGGTCCGCCCGTTGCGCGACATCCTGACGGACTACAAGCGGGTGCTGGAGCACATCTACAGCCCCGCCGCCTACGCAGGACGCGTCGACCGCCTGATGACGCTGCTCGACCGATCCAGGCAGCGCTCCGAGCTCGCCGAGGGCGACATCCGCTCGCGGGTCGGGGCGATGGAGACGGTGCACCGTGTTGTCACCGCCCTTCCCGAAGCGCGCGGGCCGCTGTGGCAGACCTTCATGAACTGCGCCAAGCGCGACACCTCATCGGCGCGCATTGCCGTACAGATGATTGCCGCCTATGCGCATCTCGGGCCGTTCTCGCGCAAGGTCATCGAAGCCATCGACGGGCGCCTCGCTGCGCTCGATGACGAGACGGTCATCCCGACCGCTGCGACGCTCGACACCACCGCAGCCCGGCACCTGGCCTGAAGGCTTACTTCACCGCCAGCCGCAAGAAGCTCATGACGCTGCCGAGCGCGGCAAAGCCGGCGCCGAGGGCCAGCGCGACGGTTGCGCCGTCGTGGCCGGCAAGCGCAAAGCAGAGGGCGGCGAGCGCCGCGCCCGTGGTCTGGCCCGTCAGGCGCGCGGTCGCGACGATGCCAGAGGCGCTGCCGCTGCGGTGCGGCGGCGCGCTCGACATCACCGCCTTCATGTTCGGTGCCTGGAAGAAGCCGAACCCCATGCCGCAGATCACCATCCGCCAGATGATGTCGGGGATAGCAGGATTGGACGGGAGCATCGCGAGCAATGCCATGCCGAGGCCGAGCAGCACGAGCCCGATGCCGCCGAGCAGGCCGACCGCGTGCCGGTCGGAGAGGCGCCCCGCGATCGGCGCCATGATGCCGACGACGAGCGGCCAGGGCGTCATGAAGAAGCCGGTCTCGACCTGCGAACGCCCGAGCACGTCCTCGAAATAGAACGGCAGCGAGACGAAGGCGAGGCCCTGCACGGCGAACGAGCACACCGCGGTCGCCGCCGACAGCGCGAACATCGGTCGGCTGAACAGGTCGATCGGCAGCATCGGCGCGGGATGGTCGGCATGCCGGCGCGTCAGGATGAAGCCGAGTGCGAGGGCCGTGATCAGCTCGATGCCCACGATAACAGGCGACAGATTGTGCGCGGCGCTGCCGATGCCCGTGATGAACAGGCCGAGGCAGGCGGACGCCAGGACCGCGCCGAGGAAGTCGAAGCCGTGATCGGCGCGCGGCGTCTTCGGCAGCATCGCATAGCCGATGCCGATCGCGACGAGACCGAACGGGATGTTGACCGCAAACAGCCACGGCCACGGGCCGAATGCGAGGATGGCAGAGGCGATCGACGGACCGAAGGTGAAGGCGGTTGCGACCACGAGCGCGTTGTGGCCAAAGCCGCGGCCGAGCATCCGGCCGGGATAGACGAACCGCACCAGCGCCGTATTGACGCTCATGATGCCGCTGGCGCCCAAGCCCTGCAGCGTGCGGGCGACGAGCAGGCTGTCCAGCGACCACGCCACCGCGCAGAACAGCGAGGCGATGGTGAACAGGATCAGGCCGCCGAGATAGATGCGCTGGTGCCCGACGATCTCGCCGAGTGCGCCGAGCGGCAGCAAAGTGGCCACCAGCGCGATCTGGTAGACATTGACCACCCAGACCGATTGCTCCGGCGTGACGTGCAGGTCGGCGGCAATGGCTGGCAGCGCGATATTGGCGATCGCGGTGTCGAGGGAGGCCATCGCCAGCGCGGTGAAGATGGCGGCGATCGCCCAGCGCCGCTGCGTGGCCGGAAGGCCGTCGGCAATGGGATGGTCGGGCTCGCGCGCGGCGGCAGGTAACGTGATTGTCATTGCCTGGCGCGTTGCTCCGGCGGCGTGGTGAAAGGGGACTTTTCGCATGTACTACGCCGAAGGCCGCTTCCACAGGCATATGCTTGCATGCTGTGTATGCGCGAAGGTCAGGCGATGCGGCCGGCAGCTGGCGTATGATCGCGCCAGCTGATGCAATCTTGGGGGATCACCATGCAAATCGTCGTTCTGCCCGGTGACGGCATCGGACCGGAGATCACGACGGCGACATCGGGCGTGCTGCGCGCGGCCTCCGAGCGCTTCCAGCTTGACCTGCGGCTCGAGGAGCACGCGGTCGGCCATGCGAGCCTGAAGCTATCAGGCACGACGGTGCGCCCCGAGTTGCTCGACATCGTCCGCGCCGCCGACGGCCTGATCCTGGGCCCGACCGCGACCTTCGACTTCAAGGACGAGGCCCGTGGCGAGATCAATCCGTCCAGGCATTTCCGCAAGAGCCTCGACCTCTACGCCAATGTCCGGCCCGCGCGCACCTATGCGGGGCGGCCCGGCCGGCTCGGCGAGTTCGACCTCGTCGTCGTGCGCGAGAACACCGAAGGGTTTTACGCCGACCGCAACATGGAGCAGGGCAATGGCGAGATGCTGGTCACGCCCGACGTCGTGATCTCGCTGCGCCGGATCACGCGCCTCTGCTGCGAGCGCATCGCGCACGCCGCCTGCCGTCTGGCGATGAAGCGGCGAAGACATTTGACCATCGTGCACAAGGCCAATGTGCTGAAACTCGGCGACGGCATGTTCCTCGACATCTGCCGTGCGGCGGCGAATGGCTATCCCGGCCTCGCAGTCGACGACGTCCTGGTCGACGCCATGATGGCGCATGTCGTGCGCAACCCCGATCGCTTCGACGTCATCGTCGCCACCAACATGTTCGGCGACATCCTGTCCGATCTCACGGCCGAGCTCTCCGGCAGCCTCGGCCTCGGCGGCTCGCTCAATGTCGGCGACCGCTATGCGATGGCGCAGGCGGCGCATGGCTCGGCACCTGACATCGCGGGGCAGGACGTCGCCAACCCGGTCTCGCTGATCCTCTCGACCGCCTTGCTGCTGGCCTGGCATGGCGAGAAGACCGGCGCCGTCCGCTATGAGGAAGCGGCGCGTGCGATCGAAGCCGCGGTGGCGAAGGCGATCGGCGAAGGCTGGGCGACGCGCGACATCGGCGGCAGGCTCGGCACGATTGCGGCGGGGGCTGCGGTTGCGGAGATCTTGCAGGCGGAGTGAGGAGCTCTCGCGATTTTATTGTGGGGCCCAACACAAAAAGTCGAAAAACAACCCCATGCACAGTAGAAGGTCCCTTGATCGATAAGGGATTTTCGGAGCGCGTCGCGACGACATTCGCGACCGTGATCGCGTTGACCCGTCGGGCAAAACACTGGCACAATACTATCGTGACTATCGTGCCAGGGGTCGGGGACGAGGGCGCTTTCCCATCATGCGCGATGTCCGCCTCATGCCATCCAGCGGCGTGCTTCATCCGGCTCACGTTGAGGCAGATCAATACTCAGCCCAAGCGTCCGCCAGACCTTTCCACCAACGCATCGATGGAAAGGGGCGGCTGACATGCAAACCCTGCTCAGGGAGATCCGGAATACGCCTTTGCTGTGGATGCTGGTCTTCGTGCCCATCGTGCTGGTGGCGGAGGCGGTCGCCCCGCATTCCCACACGCTGCTGTTCGTGCTGGCCGTGCTAGCGATCGTGCCGCTGGCGGCGCTGCTCAGCCACGCCACCGAAGCGGTCGCCGCCAGGACCGGCGATGCCGTGGGCGGACTGCTCAACGCAACGCTCGGCAATCTGACGGAGCTGATCATCGCCATCACGGCGCTGCGTGCAGGCGAGTACATGCTGGTGAAGGCCTCGATTGCCGGCGCGATCGTCACCAACGCGACATTCATGCTCGGCGCCTGCCTGCTGCTCGGCGGCCTGCGCTATCATGTGCAGGAGTACAATCGCGCCGGCGCGCGGCTGTCGTCCGGCCTGTTGCTGATGGCAACGGTCGCCCTGCTGGCGCCATCGGCGGTCGCCGACCTCGAACATCTGCCGCAGGACGGAGGCGTCATTCACAAGCTCAGCGTCGGCATTTCGATCCTGCTGATCGCGGCTTACGCGCTCGGCCTGTGGTTCTCGCTCGGGACCCACAAGGAATTGTTCGCAAGTGGCGATCACGGCGAGGACAAGGAGGCGCACTGGCCGATCAGCGTCGCCGTCGGGACGTTGCTGGTCGTCACCGTGCTGGTCGCGCTGGTGAGCGAGATCTTCGTGGAATCGGTGCAGAAAGCGGCGGAAACGTTCGGCATGAGTCCGGCCTTTGTCGGCTTCATCATCGTTTCGCTGGTCGGAGCCGCTGCCGAATTTGCGGTGGCCTTTGCCGCGGCGCGCAAGGACCGGCTCGACATGGTCGTCAGCATCGCGCTCGGCAGCGCCTCCCAGATTGCGCTGTTCGTTGCACCCGCGCTCGTGCTGCTCAGTTATGTCGTCGGACCCACGCCGATGAACCTTCAGTTCTGGCCTGGCGCCGTCACCATGGTGATGATCGCAACAGTCACGGCGACCTTCATCACCACCAGTGGGCGCTCGGCATGGTTCGTCGGCGTGCTCATGATCTTCATTTATGCGGTGTTTGCGCTGACGCTGTATGTGGTCCCGCCGGCGGGCGAGGGATGAGGTGCTGCTGCCCGTCGGAACAGGGGTGAATTGGCTCGTCGGGGGATGGCGGCCCGTGGCGAGCCATCCCCTGAAGCGGCGAATACGTTTCCCGCTAGTAGGCCCAATAGCTGCCGGAGGGCGGGCAATTGTCGCCGCCGTAGCCATAGCCGTAGTCGCCGCCGCCATAGCCGTAATACGATGCGGCCGGGTAGCCGTAGCCGTAGCCGTAGGCGGGATAACCGCCATAGTAGCCACCGTAGGACCCGCCATAGCCGCCGTAATAGGCGCTCCGCGCGATCGCGCCGCCGACGACCGCGCCGGCGGCCACACCGTAACCGAGGCCGCGATAGCCGTAGCCGCGATAACCCCAGCCTCCGCGGTAGCCCCAGCCGCCGCCGCGATAGCCGTAGCCGCCGCCGCGCCAGCCGCCGACCCAGCGCACTTCGGTGGTGGTCTGATCGACCATCGATTTCATCGTCGAAAGATGCGTCGGGATCGGCCCGGCCTGAGCGATTGTGCCTGATAGCAGGGCGCCGGCTCCGGCGAGAACGAAGGTACGCAGGGAATTCGAGGATGTCATGATCGATCATCTCCTTGGCTTACGGGCGGCGCTTCTGCGCGGCCATCGACAGCCTATTCCGGGATGGCGTTGCCGCGGCGGGCTTGATCTAGATCAAGCATCCTTGTCGCGCACCGCCGCGCCGTCAGGAGACGCTGCCCAATGCCCTAACCCTGCAAGCGGGGAACGAGACGTGCCGCGTTCTGATGGCCGATCGCATCGAGATCCTCTGTCGAGAGGCCAAGCTTCTGCAACTGCGCGAACTGGCCGAGGCCGAAATACGGATAGTCGCTGCCATAGGTGATCTGGGAGGCGGGCACGAGCTTGAGCAGCGCGGCCATGGACGGTGCGAAAGTCGCATTCGCGGTGTCGTAGTGAAGCCGGCGTAGTTCGCCTTCGATCCCGTCCGGCGCAAACTCCTTCAGGTCGGGCCGCGCCCCATAGAACGAATTGATGCGCCCGGCCATCATCGGTATCGTGCCGCCGGCGTGCGAGAATAGCCATTTGATGTCGCGGTGGCGGGCGAATGCGCCGCTGAGCAGAAGGCTCGTCACGGTGCGTGTGGTGTCGTGCGGGACTTCGATCACCGCCGGAAACGTGCCGACGCTGAGCCCGCTACAGCAACTCGCGACCAGCGGATGCACATAAACGACCGCCTTGCGACGGTTCAGTTCCTCGAACACCGGCCTGTAGGCGACATTGCCGAGCCATTTGTCGCCGTAGCTGCTTTGCAGTCCGATCCCATCCGCCTTCAGCGTGTCGAACGCATATTCGATCTCCCCAAGCGTGGCATCGACGTCCTGCATCGATAAGGTCGCGAACAGGCCGAAACGACCCGGATGGTCGCGCATCATCTCCGCCGCGTACTCGTTGCAGGCGCGCGCGAGCCGGCCGGCTTCCGCCGGCCCGAGGTCGAACCACACGCCGGGCGTGGAGGCGACCGACAGGATGCCTGTGCGTATGCCATTGCGATCCATGTCCTCGACGAGCTTGTCGCGGGTCCAGGCCACCTGACCGGGAAAGTGCGGTTGCTTGCGTGCGTCCTCATAGCCAAGCCAAAGCTTTTGATATTCGGGCGGATAGAAATGAAGATGGGTATCGATCAGCGCCGGCCTGGTCTGTCCGTGCACCGCAACGGCGGGGATGGCCGAGGCAAGGCCAAGCGCACCGACGCCAGCGAGAAAGCCGCGCCGCGACGAGGACGTGCCGCAACAGGTAGAGCAGGGCTGATGCCCTGCCGATTTCGGATCCCACGTCTTCATGTTGCGCGTCTCCGATGACGAACAGGCAAAGGCCTGTGGTGTTTCTATAGGCAGAACGCTTCGTCCATCCGCTGTCCGCGGTGTGGCTGCAGCGTGGGCGGTGATTGTTGGGGATTGGAATGTGCCGATTTTTCGTCGCCGAACGATACCTCTTGTCACGCCTGCGCATCGCGGCCGCAACTTTGCGTGAACGCGGCACCAATTGTCCCGCGAGAGGCTCCGTGCTGTCGCGATGTTGACCCGTCGGACAAAACACTGGCAAAATGTGCACATGGCGGAGATCGCGGCGTGAATGCATCTGTGGTGACCGCGAGCATTTCCAGTGAGTTGACCTATGAAGTCTGAGAGGGATGGCATCAACCTCGCAGCCAAGCCAACCGGAACGGGTTGCGTGGAATGCTCGGTTGCGGGCGGGTGGTGGCTGCATCTTCGCAGATGCGTCGAATGCGGTCACATCGGCTGCTGCGATACTTCACCAAACCAGCACGCATCGAAACACAACGCGGCGACAGGTCACCCTGTTATCACGAGCTTCGAGCCGGGCGAACGATGGTTTTACGACTATCGCACAGGAGAGAGTTTTGCCGGCCCGAAGCTTCAAGGCCCTCACTCGCGTCCGTTGGATCAGCCGGTGCCCGGACCGGCCGAGGCGGTGCCTTCAGACTGGCAAACGCTCCTCCATGAATAGGGAGTCTGATCGGACGCTGTCCGCTCCCGAGAGCAGAGTGGACGTGGCATGCTTTCGCGGGCTGATCGGACTTGGGAGCCTCGGACTTGGGAGCCCTCGCCCTAAAACTGATATCTCCGCAGTCCCCCATCCACCGGGATCACCGTCCCCGTGATGTAGCGCGCCACCGGCGACGCCAGAAACACCGCGAGCGCCGCGAGGTCCTCCGGCTCGCCCCAATAGCCGACCGGGATTTCTTCTTCCGCAAAGCGCTCGCGGTAATCCGGTGGGTAGTTGCGGCGGATCTGCTCGCTCATGATGCGGCCGGGCGGGATGCAGTTGATGGTGATGCCGTGCTCGCCGATCTCGCGCGACAGGCCTTTTGCCCAGGCGTGCACGGCGGCTTTCGCGGCGAACGCCGCGTTGAGGCCTTCCGGCTCGGACTTGCCGGTGATGTTGACGATGCGGCCCCATTTGCGCTCGATCATCTGCGGCAGCAGCGCGTGCGCGATGCGGCGGTAGCTGGTGAAATTCAGCGCGATCGCCTCGTCCCATTTGCTGTCGGGCGCATCGACCGGCAGCGGGCGGCTGCCGCCGGCATTGTTGATGAGGATGTCGACATGGCCGAGCGCCTTTTGCGCAAAGGCCGCGATGTTCTCCGCGGCGTCCTTGGCCATCACGTCCTGCTCGAACGGTGTGATCAGGCCGGAGCCGACTTCCTGCACCAGCTCGGCAAGGAGATCAGTGCGCCGCGCCACGCCGACGACGCGGACGCCTTCGGCAGCCAGGCCCTTGGCGATGGCGCGGCCGATGCCGATGCTCGCTCCTGTCACGACTGCGGTTTTCGATTTGAGCCCGAGGTCCATGGTCACACGCTCTCTTGTTTGCTTTTTGCTTCTTGTCGTTCGTTTCCTGCCCGTCCCGCGGGCTTCGCGAATTGCCTGAGCGGGACGAGCAGTGGTAACCAAGAGCCTCGACGAAGGAAACACGAAAAAGAAAAGGCGTTGAGCAATGGTCTGGGATCCGCAGCAATATCTGAAATTCTCCGGCCATCGGCTTCGGCCCGCCGTCGACCTGTTGATGCGGATTCCGGATTTCGCCCCGCGCGCGATCGCCGATCTCGGGGCAGGGGCCGGCAACGTGACCAAACTGATCAAGGAGCGCTGGCCGGACGCGACCGTGACCGGTGTCGAGGGCTCGGCCGAGATGGTGGCCGCGGGCCGCAAGGCGGCGCCGGATGTGGAATGGTCGCACGAGGATCTCGGCCATTGGCACCCCGCCAGGCAATACGATTTGATCTATTCCAATGCCGCACTGCACTGGCTGCCCAATCATGCGGCGCTGTTTCCGTCAGTCATGGAGAAGGTGGCGCCCGGCGGCATGCTTGCGGTGCAGATGCCGCGCAACTTCCTCGCGCCATCGCATGTGCTGATCGGCGAGACGGCGCTGAACGGTCCGTGGCGGTCAAAGGTCGAGCATCTCGTTACCCCGCCGCCGGTCGAAGGGCCGGCCTTCTATCATGATTTGCTCGCGCCGCTTTCCCAGAACGTTGACATCTGGGAGACCGAATATCTGCAGGTGCTCGAAGGCGACAATCCCGTGAAGGAGTGGACCAAGGGGACCTGGCTGACGCGCTATCTCGACATCCTGCAGGGCGACGAGAAGGCTGCGTTCGAGGCCGCCTATGGCGAGCGGGTCGCGAAGGCCTATCCGAAGAATGCCGCGGGGCAGACGCTGTTTCCGTTCCGGCGTCTGTTCATGGTCGCCGAGCGCAAGAGCTGATCACACTGCCGCAATGCGACATAAACCGTTCGCAACCCGGAACTGGGAGCGGGTCCCGGGTTGCGCGGACAACAGCCGTCAAGCTAGCTTGCCTGTGACAAATTGGGCTTAGGTCTAGTTGTTCGGGTGGTAGATTGCTGCCACTACTGGGCTGCAAACCGGGCTGTAAAACAAAAAGAACCCGGTTTTAGAGGTTGTTGGGAGGTTATTTCATGCGCAAGCTGCTTCTTGCAGTCGCCGCCGCAGCTATTCTCGTTGCCCCTGTCTTGGCCCAGGCCCAGAGCCCTATCGTCATCAAGTTCAGCCACGTCGTCGCCAACGATACCCCGAAGGGCAAGGGCGCGCTGAAGTTCAAGGAGCTCGCCGAGAAGTACACCGACGGCAAGGTCAAGATCGAAGTCTATCCGAACTCCTCGCTCTACAAGGACAAGGAGGAGATCGAGGCGCTTCAGCTCGGTTCGGTGCAGATGCTGGCGCCCTCGACCGCGAAATTCGCGCCGCTCGGTATCAAGGAATTCGAGGCGCTCGACCTGCCCTGGCTGTTCAAGGACGACGAGACCTATTCCAGCGCGATGAAGGGCACCGTCGGCAAATGGCTGTTCCAGAAGCTGGAAGCCAAGGGCATCACCGGGCTCGCCTATTGGGACAACGGCTTCCACATGGTGTCGTCGAACCGTGCGCTGACGAAGCCCGAGGATTTCAAGGGCCTGAAGTTCCGCATTTCCGGATCGAAGATCGCCGACCAGTATTTCCGCCTGATGGGATCGATCCCGCAGATCATGGCGTTCTCCGAAGTCTACCAGGCGCTGCAAACCGGCGTGGTCGACGGCTGCGAGAACACCGCGTCCAACTATCTGACGCAGAAGTTCTACGAGGTGCAGAAGGACATCACCGTGTCCTATCACGCGCATCTGCAATATGCCGTGATCGTCAACTCGAAATTCTGGTCCGGACTGCCGCCTGACATCCGCACCCAGCTCGAGAAGGCGATGGTGGATGCAACCGAGTACACCAACCAGATCGCGCACCAGGAGAACGAGGACGCGCTGGCCGAGATCAAGAAGACGGGCAAGACCAAGCTGCATTATCTGACTGACGCCGATCGCAAGGCGTGGCAGGAAGCGATGCAGCCGACTTACAAATGGGCAAAGGGCCGGGTCGGGCAGGAGGTGCTCGATCTCGTCGCCAAGGAACTCGACGTCAAGATGAACTGACGCGTTTTCCGCAAGGACAATACGAACGGTCGGGAGTGTGCGCACTCCCGGCCGTTTCGCATCGATAGGGGGACTTTGATTTGCTTCGCGTGCTCAACCAGGCGCTCAACCATCTCGAAGAATGGCTGATCGCGACGCTCATCGCGGCTGCAACCGGCTTGATCTTCATCGCCGTGTTGCACCGTTACGGCGCAGGCGAATCGATCGTCCTCTCCAGATGGGCGGCTGCGCACGGGATGAGCTGGCTCGCGACCCTGTCGATGGCGGTGTTCACCTTCCTGTCCGAGCTCGACCTGTCCTGGGCGCAGGAACTCTGCATCTACATGTTCATCTGGATGGCCAAGTTCGGCGCGGCCTATGGCGTGCGCACCGGCATCCATGTCGGCGTCGACCTGCTCGTCAACCGCCTGCCAGAACATTCGCGCAAGCACGTGATCCTGTTCTCGCTGCTCTGCGGCGCGCTCTTCACCGGCATGATCGCCGCCTTCGGCGCCTCCTTCGTCGCCGAGATGTTCAAGACCGGCCAGCAATCGAACGACCTCGAAGCGCCGATGTGGTTCGTCTATCTGGCGATCCCGCTCGGCTCCGGCCTGATGTGCTTCCGCTTCCTCCAGGTCTCGTGGTCCTACTACTGGACCGGCCATCTGCCGCATCACGACGAGAGCCATGTCGAGGGCGTGGAGGCCGACGTCTCGCCGGCGCTGCATCCCCAGCCCGCCGGCGCGGCGACCAGGGCCGCTGCGCGAAAAGTGTCGCCGCTCGGCGTGATCCTGATCATGGCGCCGATCCTGATCTTCGCGATGTGTCTCGCCGAGAAGTTCGGCGTGGTGGTGCTGCCGCACTGGATGCGTGCGGCGACCGTGTTCGCGCTGCTGATCGCGCTGATGCTGACCGGCATCCCGGTCTCGATCGCGCTCGGCCTCACCGTGATGACGTTCCTGTTCACGCTGACCACGGTGCCGATCGAAGCGGTCTCGATGAAGCTCTTCACCGGCATCGAGGGGTTCGAGATCATGGCGATCCCGTTCTTCATCCTCGCCGGCAATTTCCTCACCCATGGCGGTGTCGCGCGCCGCATGATCAATTTCGCGACCTCGCTGATCGGCCACTGGCACGGTGGCCTCGGCCTTGCCGGCATCGTCGCCTGCGCGATGTTCGCGCTGGTGTGCGGCTCGAGCGTCGCCACCGTCGCCGCGATCGGCGCCATCGTGCTGCCGGAGATGGTGCGGCACGGCTATCCGATGCGCTTCGGCGCCGGCATCATCACCGTTGCCGGCTCACTCGGCATCCTGATGTTGCCCTCGATTCCGAAGATCGTCTACGCGGTCTCCACCAACACCTCGATCGGCGCGCTGTTCGTCGCGGGCCTGCTGCCGGGCATTCTGCTGACGACCATGCTCTGCATCGTCACCTGGTGGCTCGCCCGCAAGCGCGATTATCCACGGCTGCCGAAGGCGACCTGGGGCGAGACGGTGCGCACCTTCCGCGAGAGCATCTGGGGATTGATGCTGGTCGTCATCATCATCGGCGGCATCTATAGCGGCCTGTTCACCGCCACCGAGGCGGCCGCGATGGCTGCGGTCTACTCCTTCATCATCGCGGTGTTCGTCTACAAGGCCATCAAGATCGTGGACGTGCCGCGGGTGCTGCTGCGCGCCGCCAACACCAGCGCGATGCTGCTCTACATCGTCACCAACGCGGTGCTGTTCTCCTTCGTGCTCTCCAACGAGAACCTACCGGCGACCTTGGCCGACTGGATCGCGGCACAGAATCTCGGCTGGGTCGGCTTCCTGCTGGTCGTCAACATCCTCCTGCTGCTCGCCGGCAACTTCATGGAGCCGAACTCGATCATCCTGATCATGGCGCCGATCCTGGCGCCGGCGGCCAAGAAGCTCGGCATCGACCTCGTGCATTTCGGCATCGTGATGGACGTCAACATGGAGGTCGGCCTCTGCCATCCGCCTGTCGGCTTGAACCTCTACGTCGCCTCGATGATCGCGCGAATGCGGATCACAGATCTCGCGGTCGCGGTGATGCCGTGGTTGATCACCATGCTCGGCTTCCTCGTGATCGTGACCTACTGGCCCGATTTGACGCTGTGGCTGCCGCGGGTGCTCGGGATGCACTAGCCTATCTCGGCCAGACATGGCTAACGCGCGGTAAACCCGCACGCTCAAATGCCATCGCTGCGCTGGGAACCGATTTTACGGATTTGCGGTAGAACCATGTCAGCGGGTGGGGCTGGCATGTTCTTCAACAGAATGGAATCCGGACGGGCGTCGATTTCCGACGCCGTCTATATGGAAGTCATCACGGGCCTTCACGGCACGACGGTGCCCAACATTCTTGCGGCCGCCTGCCTGGCGATGGTCGGCGCGATCACGACCTATGAGACCGGTGATAAGGTGACGGCGGCCCTGACGGTCGCTGGTGTCGTGGTGGCCATCGTCCGTCTGTTCGAAATTGTCGCATTCCGGCGTCGCCTCGCGCGTCCACCGCAGTTCGCTCGGGCCGAGGCCGTGATCTGGGCGCGGCGTTACATAGCCGGCACCGTTGTAACGGCGCTCGTGCTTGGCGTCTTTGCCGCGCGCAGCATCGTGCTGGGTGATGCGCTCTGCTCCGTGATGGCGATCGGCATCGGCTTCGGCTTTGGCGCCGGCGTGGTGGCGCGGCTGGCGCTGCGTCCGGTCGCGGCGCTGCTCGATCTCGTCGCAATCGCAGCGCCTGCTGCGATCGTGACCTTCATGCAGCCCGATCTGCGCCACGTCGGGCTCGGGCTCCTCATCCTGATGTATGTAGCCGCCAGTTTCGAGATGGTGCGGCTGAGCTTCAACGCCTCGATCAACCAGATCACGCTGAAGCGGCAGTTCGAGCAGCTGTCGCGCTTGGACCCGATGACCGGCGTGTCCAATCGTTCGGTGCTGGCCACGGACCTGCCGCAGATGCTGGCGGCCGGGATGATTGCCGTCCATACGCTCGATCTCGACCGCTTCAAGGAGGCGAACGACCGGTTCGGCCATCCCGTCGGTGACGCATTGCTGAAGCAGGTCGCCGGGCGGCTTAAGGTGCTCGCCGCGCAGGATGACCTCGTGGTCCGGATGGGCGGCGACGAGTTCGTCCTGGTGCAGCGCGCGGCGGCTGATGCGGAAGCGATGGCGCAGCGCATCGTGCAGTCGATCAGCGCGGCCTATGATATCGATGGACAAATGATCGAGCTCGGCGTCAGCATCGGGGTCGCCGTCGCGCCGGACGATGGGCGCACCGCGGAGGCGCTGCTGTCGCGCTCCGACAAGGCGCTTTATCGGGCCAAGCAGGAACGCGGCGGCTATGTGCTGGCGCGGGAGTTGCGGATGGCGGATAAGATCGTACCTTCCACCAAAGGGCTCGCCGCGTAGACGGTGCACCCTCTTGCGAGCGGAGTCGTAGCCCGGATGGAGCGAAGCGCAATCCGGGGCCGGCTCGATTATGGCACGATTCCCGGATTGCGCTTCGCTCCTTCCGGGCTACGCATTCCTCCTCCACCAGCGATGGCAATCACGCGCGAGATGCGGTTAGATGACCGCAACGAGCCGGGAGGAAACAAACATGACCGAAATCAGCAGCGAGCCGAAGGACGCAACACCCTCCGTCATCGCGCAGCAAACGGCGATGCTGAATGCGCTGCCGTTTTCCGACACGCGGGATTTCGACGATGCCGCGCGCGGCTTCCTCGGCACGATCGAGAACGCGGAGATCACCAACCCGCAGGGGCGGATGGTCTGGAGCCTGAAGCCCTACGGTTTCCTGTCGTCCGAGCAGGCGCCGCCGACCGTCAATCCGAGCCTGTGGCGGCAGTCGCGGCTCAACATGCAGCACGGGCTGTTCGAGGTCGTGCCCGGCGTCTACCAGGTGCGCGGGCTCGACATCGCCAACATGACGCTGATCGAGGGCGACAGCGGCGTCATCGTCGTGGACACGCTGACGTCGATCGAGGGCGCACGTGCCGCGCTCGATCTCTATTACAGGCATCGTGGCCAGAAGCCGGTCGCCGCCGTCATTTTCACCCACACCCATACCGACCATTGGGGTGGCGCGCGCGGTGTGCTGGAGGAGGATGCGCTGGCGACCGGGCGCGTGCCCATCATCGCGCCGAGCCTGTTCATGGAGCACGCCGTCTCCGAGAACATCATCGCGGGGCCGGCGATGCTGCGCCGGGCGCAGTACCAGTTCGGCCCGTTCCTCGCCAAGGGGGCGCGAGGGCAGGTCGATTGCGGCCTCGGCAAGTCGATGGCGGCGGGATCGGTCGCGCTGATGCGGCCGACCGATCTGATCATGGCGACCGGCGACAGGCGCGTGATCGACGGCGTCGAATTCGAATTCCAGATGGCGCCGAACAGCGAAGCTCCGGCGGAGATGCACTTCTTCATCCCGCGTTACAGACTGTTGAACCTCGCGGAGAACTGCACCCACAATTTCCACAATCTGCTGCCGTTCCGCGGCGCCGATGTGCGCGATGCGCTGGCCTGGTCGAAGTACCTCAATGAGGCCTTGCGGCTCTGGGACGGCAAGGCGGAGGCGATGTGCGGGCAGCATCACTGGCCGGTGTGGGGCCGCGAGCGCATCGGCACGATGATCCGGCAGCAGCGCGATCTCTACAAGTTCGCGCATGACCAGACCATCCGCCTGATGAACCACGGCCTCACCGCCGCCGAGATCGCCGAGACGATCCAGTTGCCGAAGAGCCTGGAGGGCGCCTGGCATGGCCGCGGCTATTACGGCCATATCCGGCATAACGTGAAGGCGATCTACCAGAAATATCTCGGCTGGTACGATGCCAATCCGGTCAATCTCGATCCGCTGCCGCCGGTCGAGTCCGGCAAGAAGTATGTCGAGTACATGGGTGGCGCTGAGGCCATCCTCGCGCGCGCACGCAAGGACTTCGACAAAGGCGAGTTTCGCTTTGTCGCGCAGGCGCTCGGGCATCTCGTCTTCGCGGAGCCGGAGAATGAAGCGGCGCGTGCGTTGCTCGCGGATACGCTCGAGCAGCTCGGTTATGCCGCCGAGAGCTCGACCTGGCGCAACGCCTATCTGTTCGGCGCGCAGGAGCTGCGTCAGGGCATGCCCAAGACCCCACCGCGTCCGCCGATGCCGCGCGAGACGCTGGCGGCGCTACGCACCGAGCAGCTCTGGGACGTGCTCGGCATTCGGCTCAACGGCCCCAAGGCCGAGGGCAAGCACATCGTGCTGAACTGGAGCTTTTCCGATACCGGCGAGATATTCGCGCTCAATTTGGAAAACTCTGCGCTGACCTATACCGAAGGCGTGCAGGCGGAGAATGCGGACGCGAGCTTCACGCTCGCGCGCGCAACGCTCGATGAAGTCATCGCGAAACTGACGAGCTTTCCGGAAGCGGTCGCCGCCGGCAAGATCAAGCTCACGGGCAACCCGATGCGGCTTGCCGAGCTGATGGGCCTGATGGACGAGTTTCCAAGGATGTTCGAGATCGTGGAGCCGAAGAGAGCAGTGGTGACGTAAGGCGCCGCTCGCCTCGTTCTCGCTGGCATCGCCCTCCGCACCCTCGCTGTCATCGCCCGGCTTGACCGGGCGATCCAGTATCCAAGAGACCGCAGTGCTTGAGCCGAGAAGCCGCGGAGTACTGGATGCCCCGGTCAAGCCGGGGCATGACAGTGTATCGTGAGGTGAAAGCGGCCCTTACTCCGCGCTGCTGACCAGCTTGATCCGCGGCGCCTGCGCTTCCGTCAGGCTGCGATAGGCCGCGAGATAATCCAGCGCCATCCGCCGCGCCGTGAAGCGCGTCTCGAACTGCTTGCGGATCGCCGCGCGATCGAGTTGCGGCAGGCGCTTGACGACGCCGGCGGCGCTGATGATGTCCTCGACCACGAAGCCGGTGAGGCCCTCGTCGATGATCTCGGGCACCGAGCCGCGATTGAACGCGACGACCGGCGTGCCGCAGGCCATGGCTTCGATCATCACGAGGCCGAATGGCTCCGGCCAGTCGATCGGCAGCAGGAGGCCGAGCGCGCCGCTCAGGAAGTCCGATTTCTCGTGGTCACTGATCTCGCCGATGAAGTCGACCAGCGGATTGTTATGGATCATCGGCTTGATCAGCTCGTCGTAATAGTCCTGGTCGGCGCGATCGACCTTGGCCGCGATCTTCAGCGGGATGCCGCAATGCATCGCGATCTTGATGGCGCGGTCGACACCCTTCTCGGGCGCGATGCGGCCGAGCACGGCGAGATATTCCTGCTTCGCCGGCTTCGGCGTCAGCAAGTTCTCCGGCAGGCCGTGGTGGATGGTCGTCACCCAATTCGCCTGCGGCACCGGCCTGCGTTGTGCGTTCGAGATCGAGATGACAGGCATCTCGGAGAAGGTGTTGAACACAGGCTGATGCTCCGGCAGGTCGAGCCGGCCGTGCAGCGTGGTCAGGAACGGGGTCGGCTGCCGGTGGAACAGGGACCACGGATAGTAATCGAGATGGAAGTGGAGGAAATCGAACTCCTCGTCGTCACATTTTTGCCGCACGCGCTCCAGGAGCACCATATGCAGCGCGTTGGGATCGCGCACGGAACCGTCGAGACGAAGCGCCCGCGGCCATAATGCGTCCAGCTTCGCCGACGTCTGCGAGTCACCGCTGGCGAACAGGGTCACATCGTGTCCAAGGGCAACCAATTCCTCCGTCAACCAGTGCACCACCCGCTCGGTACCGCCATACAGCTTGGGTGGAACAGCCTCCGTCAACGGAGCTACCTGCGCGATGCGCATCTCGCCATCTCCTCTGTGATCATGGAAGTTAAACCCCCGCCGTGTCTCGCCACCGGCATGCCAGTCGAGGGAACGTTCTCGCAATTGCGAAGTTCCTTCAACGAACGTTACTTCTTCGACACACTTCAGTCGGCCGCGATGCTGCCATCTCCTCTTCTCACATCGTCCGCATCCGCATGTCGTGATGGCCTGGCCCGGAACCGAGGCGAAGCGGTCGATGTTCAATCCGCTAATAGAAAAATCGAAATCAATACGACGGGGTCGCAGTCACATGGATCATCTTTCTGGTTACGCGCGCAGGCCATTTGCCTTTGTCTTGCGCTATCTGCGGCGACGGCCGGCATCGCATCTCGTGATCCTGACCGCTGTTGTTGCAGCCGTTGCCTGTTCTGTGGGCACGCAATACGGCGTCAAATCCCTGGTCGACAGCCTGTCCGCGGGAACTTCGCACGGTGGCAGCGTATGGCTGGCATTCATTTTACTCATGTCGCTGATTGCGGCCGACAATTTCCTGTGGCGGATCGCGAGCTGGACCGCGAGCTTCACCTTCGTTCGTGTCACGGGCGATTTGCGTCGTGACATATTTCGTCATCTGACCGGACACGCGCCGAGCTATTTCTCGGATCGCATGCCGGGCATGCTCACGAGCCGTATCACCGCGACCTCGAACGCGGTGTTCACGGTCGAGAACATGTTCGTCTGGAATGTGTTGCCGCCGTGCATCGCCACACTTGCGGCCATCGGTCTGATTGGAACCGTCAGTCCCTATATGGCACTCGGCCTGATCGTGGTCGCGGGCGGTATGGTGATAGCGATGTTCCATCTGGCTGCAGCCGGCAAGCCGCTGCATGACGACTTCGCCGACAAGGCTGCCGTCGTCGACGGCGAGATGATCGACGTCATCAGCAACATGCCGCTGGTCCGCGCCTTCTGCGGCATCGGTCATGAGCATGAGCGCTTCGACGCGACGGTGAACCGGGAACTGACCGCGCGTGGCCGTAGCCTGCGTTATCTGGAAAAGCTGCGGCTCACGCATGCCGGTGTGACGGTGGTCCTGACGGTGGCGCTGATGGCCTGGGCGATCACGCTCTGGCAGCAGGGCGAGGCGACCACCGGCGATGTCGTGCTGGTCTGTACGCTCGGCCTCTCCATTCTCAACGCGACGCGCGACCTCGCGGTGGCGCTGGTCGATGTCACCCAGCACGTCGCGCGCCTGACCGAGGCGATCGCGACCTTGCTCGTGCCGCATGAATTGCGCGATCATCCCGAGGCTGAGCCGCTGATGAAGAGCGGCGCCGCGATCGCGTACAACAACGTCACCTTCGGCTATCCCGGCGGCGACAAGATCTTTGAACGGTTCAGCCTGCGGCTTCAGCCCGGCCAGCGCGTCGGTCTGGTCGGCCAGTCGGGCGGGGGGAAATCCACCCTGTTCACGTTGCTGCAGCGGTTCTACGATGTCGATGAAGGCAGCGTGACCATCGACGGGCAGGATATTTCCAAGGTGACCCAGCTGAGCCTGCGTGAGGCCATCTCGGTCGTGCCGCAGGATATCTCGCTATTCCACCGCTCCATCCGCGAGAACATCCGCTACGGCCGTCCGAACGCGACCGACGACGAGGTGCTGCGCGCGGCGATCGCGGCGCGCTGCGATTTCATCGACAGCCTGCCGGAAGGTCTCGACACGATGGTCGGCGACCGCGGTGTCAAGATGTCCGGCGGCCAGCGCCAGCGCATCGCGATCGCGCGGGCCTTCCTGAAGGACGCGCCGATCCTGCTGCTGGACGAAGCGACCGCCGCGCTCGACAGCGAATCCGAGGAGGCGATCCGCGAGGCGCTGTCGCGCCTGATGCGCGGCCGCACCGTGATCGCGATCGCGCACCGGCTGGCGACGCTGCGAAATTTCGATCGCGTCCTGGTGCTGAAGAATGGCAAGATCATCGAGGACGGCGCGCCCGACCGCCTGATGCAGGGCCACGGCCCCTACCGTGAGCTGGTGACGCAGGAGATGAGCCGGCTGGCGAAGTTCGCCGCGTAAGTCCAACAGTTGCGTTTGCGTTGGTCGCGTTCGAAAAACTGGCCGCAGGGGAGCAGCTCATGGCAGCCGAAGCCGTAACCCAGATCGTCTCGGCATCGCAGACGGAGGAGGCCGTCGCGGAGCAGGCGTTCTACATTCCGATGACGGGGCCCGCCGCGCGGCCCCGTCGGTCGCTGAAGCACGACGACACCTTCATCGTGCTGGACAGCCATGGCGACATCGGCGCTTCCGCCGGCGGGCCGGACGGCCTGTTCAACTGCGACACGCGCTATCTGGCGCGGCTGGAGCTCGTGCTCGACGATCTCCAGCCGTTGCTGCTCGGCTCGAATCTGCGCGACGACAATTCGGCCCTGACCGTCGATCTCACCAATCCCGATATCTATCGGCAGGGCCGCATCGTGCTGCAGAAGGACCTGCTGCACATCGTGCGCACGATCTTCCTGTGGCGCGGCACGGCCTATCAGCGCATCGGCGTGCAGAACCATGGCGACCGTCGCGCCAGCCTGGAGCTGACGCTGCTGTTCGACAACGATTTTGCCGACCTGTTCGAGGTGCGTGGCGAGCGGCGCCCGCACCGCGGGACCGGCACCAGCAAGTTGCTCGGGCCGACCGACGTGCTGTTCCACTATCGCGGCCTTGACGATGCCCAGCGTACCACCGGCCTGCATTTCGACCCGCGTCCGACGCGGCTGTCGGTGAATGCCGCGACCTGGCAGCTCGACCTGGACCCGCATCAGTCGAAATCCCTGTTCGTGGCGGTGTCCTGCAATCGGCCGATCGCGGAGAAGCCCGCGCGCTTTTTCAGGGGCCTGCTCGCCCATCGCCGCGAGATGCGCCAGTCGACGACGGGCATGGCCAGCATCGAGACGTCGAACAACATCTTCAACGAGGTGCTGTGCCAGGCCATGGCCGACCTCAACATGCTGATGACGGAGACGCCGCAGGGGCGTTACCCCTATGCCGGCATTCCCTGGTACTCGACGACGTTCGGCCGCGACGGCCTGATCACCGCGCTCCAGATGCTCTGGATCGATCCGCGGGTCGCGAAGGGCGTGCTGCGGCGGCTCGCGCATTTTCAGGCAGAGGCGGTCGATCCGCTGAACGATGCGGCGCCTGGAAAAATCCTGCACGAGATGCGTGGCGGCGAGATGGCTGCGCTCCGCGAGGTGCCGTTCGCGCAATATTACGGCAGCGTGGATTCAACCGCTTTGTTCGTGCTGCTCGCCGGAAGCTATTTCGAGCGCACCGGCGACGAGAAGACATTGACCGAGCTGTGGCCGGCGATCGAGGCGGGGCTGGCCTGGATCGACGGCCCCGGCGACCCCGACAAAGACGGCTTCGTCGAATACCAGCGCGCCACCGAAAAGGGCCTCGCCAACCAGGGCTGGAAGGACTCGTATGACGCGATCTTCCATGCCGATGGCCAGCTTGCGGAAGGCAATCTCGCCCTTGCCGAGGTGCAGGGTTACGTCTTTGCCGCCAAGCAGCTCGCCGCACGTTGCGCGTTGCGGCTCGGCAAGCCGGACCTCGCCAAAAAGCTCGAGGCCGAGGCCAAGGCGCTGGCCGAGCGGTTCGAGAAGGCATTCTGGTGCGAGGAACTCGGCACCTATGCGCTCGCGCTCGACGGCAGGAAGCGGCCCTGCAAGGTGCGGACATCCAATGCCGGGCAGGTGCTGTTCAGCGGCATGATCCGCGAGGACCGCGCACGTCTCGTCGCCGCCGATCTGATGGCGCCACACTTCTTCTCGGGCTGGGGCATCCGCACGGTCGCTGTCGGCGAGGTGCGCTACAATCCGATGTCCTATCATGACGGCTCGATCTGGCCGCACGACAATGCGCTGATCGCGCTCGGGCTCGCGCGCTACGGGCTCAAGCATTCGGTGGCGCATGTCTTCAAGGGCCTGTTCGACGCGGCGACCTACATGGACCTGCGGCGGCTGCCCGAATTGTTCTGCGGCTTCCGGCGCGAGAAGCGGCGGGGCCCGACGCTCTATCCGGTCGCCTGCGCGCCGCAGGCCTGGGCCAGCGCGACGCCATTCACGCTGCTGGAGGCCGCGCTCGGCATCGAGTTCGACGTCGCGCGCGGCGAGATTCGCCTGCGCAATCCGCATCTGCCGGCGTTCCTGAACGAGGTGATCCTGCGCGATCTGCGCCTGGGCAATTCCAGCGTGGATCTGCGCGTCAGCCGTCACGGCGACGACGTCGCGCTCGAGGTCTTGCGCACGCGCGGCCAGATCCAGGTCTCGATCGTGCTGGCACGCTAGCGGCGTGCCGGGAGGAGGGTTCATGCGTATCGCCGGATGGTTGGTTCTGAGCGTGGCGATCGTCGCGGGATTGACAGTCGCCGCATCGCGTGCCGCGGAGGAACCGCCCGCGGGCCCAACGACGCCCCCCAGCGAAGCGAACGCGCCGGCCACGGTGCAGCCGCCGGCTTCCACCGTGCCGGTCACGCCGAAGGACGCCGCGCCGCCGCCGTCCGTGACCATCATCGGTGCGAGTGACGCCCATGGCGTGCTCGGCCGTGACGTGCGCAGCGCAGCCGACGAGGACATGGGCCGCATTGTCGACATCATCGTCGACCGCACCGGCCATGTGCGCGCCGCCGTGATCGATTTCGGCGGCTTCCTCGGCGTCGGCAGCCGCAAGATCGTGGTGGACTGGAACGCGATGCGGTTCGGCAAGATTGCCAACAAGAAGGACAGCATCACGCTGGAATTGACCAAGGCGCAGGTCGCAGCCGCGCCGGAATACAAGGAAGACACGCCGATGGTGGTGCTCGGCGCGTCCGGCAGCCTGCAGCCGCTGCAAGCGATTCAGTGAGGCACGGGGAGGAATGGCCGCCGGTGCTGTTGTCGAGGAAGCCGAACCACGCAGATCGCGATAGCCGCGTTGAACGGTACAACGTTGCCGCGCCGCCGCCTGCAGGCCTTCCGGCGCCGTCGCGCCAGAGCCTGCGCGGCCTCGACTGGTTCATCTTCTTCCTCGCCGACGTGCAGACCGGGTTCGGCCCCTTCATCGCGGTCTACCTCACGACGCAGAAATGGACCCAGGTCGAGATCGGCCTCGTGCTGTCGATCGGCGGCATCGTCGCGCTGATCGGGCAGATGCCGGGTGGCGCGATCATCGATGCCGCGAAGTCCGAGCGGCTGGTCGCAGCCCTCGCGATCGCGACCATCGGCTTTTGCGCGCTCGCCTATGCGGCGATGCCGATCTTCCCTGTGGTGGTGGCTGCGGCCACGCTGCATGCGGCGGCGAGCTGCGTGCTGGGGCCGGCGATCGCGGCGATCAGCCTCGGCCTCGTCGGTCCGCTTGCGATCGGCGAACGGCTCGGCCGCAATGCGCGCTTTGCGTCCCTCGGCAACGGCGTCGCCGCCGCCGTGATGGGCACGGCCGGCTATCTCCTGTCGAGCCGCTCTGTGTTCCTGGTCACCTTCCTGCTGGCGATTCCGACCCTGATCGCGCTGTCGCGCATCCGCGAGGAGGAAGTGGACATCGCGCGCTGTCACGGCGAGATGCCGCGCGAGGCGCCGGTTCCAGGCGACACCAATATCTGGCACCTGATCCGGCAGCGCCCGCTGATCGTCTTCGCGCTGAGCGTACTGCTGCTGCAATTGGCGAACGCCGCGATGATGCCGCTGATGGCGAGCGCGGTGACGGCGCGGTCGAGCCAGTGGGCGACGGTGCTCGTCGCCTTCTGCATCGTCGTGCCACAGGCGATTGTTGCGCTGTTGTCACCGACGGTCGGGCGCAAGGCGCAGCTCTGGGGCAGGCGGCCGTTGTTGTTGATCGGGTTCGCCGCGCTGACGATCCGGGGCCTTCTGTTTGCGACCGTGCGCGATCCTTATCTGCTGGTCGCGGTGCAGGTGTTCGACGGCATCACGGCGGCGGTGTTTGCGGTGATGATCCCGCTGATCGTGGCTGACGTCGCCTTCGGCAGTGGCCATTTCAATCTGGCGCAAGGCATTGTCGGGACCGCGACCGGCATCGGGGCGTCCTTGAGCACGGCGCTTGGCGGCTATGTCAGCGACAAGTTCGGCAATGCCACCGCCTTCATCGGGCTGTCCGGCGTCGCCGCGACCGGGCTTTTGCTGATCCTCTTCGTGATGCCGGAAACCCGGCGCACCGGCATGATCGCGCCAAAGAAAATGGCCGGCTGAACAGCCGGCCAAGTGCGTGGGGAGGGAAAAGCGATCAGGCGTCGAGATTGTGCAGGCGCTGACGGTTGCGCAGCACGATCTGGCGGGCGCCGGAAAATCCCAAAATGCCTTGGGCGTGAAGCTGCGACAGCGCGCGCGAAACGGTCTCCAGCGTCAGGCCGAGATAGTCGCCGATGTCGCGGCGGCACATCGGCAGTGCCATCATGCCGGCTACCGCAAGGCGGCGGTCCATCTCGAGCAGGAAGGTTGCGACGCGCTCCATCGCAGTCTTGCGTCCCAGCAGCAGCATGTGGTCTTCGGCGTGACGTAGTTCGCCGGCGGTCATGGCCCAGAGCTTGCGGGCGACCTGCACGTCGGTGCCGGCGGCCTTCTCCAGGCTCGCGCGCTTCACCAGGCGCACGGTTGTGTCGATGATGGCTTCAGCGGCGAGGCGGTGGCTGGGACCGGATTCAAGGCCGAACACGTCACCGGGGAGATGGAAGGAGCCGATCTGGCGGCGGCCGTCGGAGAGCAGCTTGTAGCTGCGCACCGCGCCGGTGATGACCTGGTAGACATATTCGGCCGGCTCGTCCTCGCCGTAGATTTCCTCGTCCTTGCGGTAGGAGAACTCCGTGGCGACGAGGCCGACTTGGCCGGCGATCGCGCCGAACTGGTCGGAGACGGGATGGGCAGGAGCAATCTTGCCACGAACTTGCGTGTTGATCGCCTGGGTGTTGAGGGTCTCGGTCAGCATCTGCGCCATCTCCGTTGTGATGACGCTTTGGTACGCGGGTTCGCGCGCTTCGAAAATTTCGCGAGATATCTTAAGGGGGGGCCCTTACGTAGAATCCCTTAGGTCACGGGAACGCGTAGCCCGGATGGAGCGAAGCGAAATCCGGGGCCGCTGTGGCTTGTCATCCCGGATTGCGCTGCGCTCCATCCGGGCTACGAAACATCCCTAGTTGCCGCGGCCGCCCTGGATGGCGTGGCGGATGGACTTGACCAGGGTTTCGTCGAGAAGCGGCTTCAAAATCACGTCCTTGACGCCTGCGGCTGCCGCCCGGGCCGAGATATTCCCGTCGGGATAGCCGGTGATCAGGATCACGGGCGTGCCCTCGTCGGACTGGCGCAATCGGCCGGCCAGCTCGATGCCGTTGATGTCGGGCATCTTGTAGTCGATCACGTAGCAGTCCGCCCCCTGCGCGCCGCTGGCATTCAGCAGGGCCGTGGCATTCCTGAAGGTCCGCACGGCAAAGCCGTCGGTTTCCAGCAGGAATTGCAGGGATCCCAGCACAGCGGCATCATCGTCGACCACGTAGACGGTGGGCTTTGCGGATGACGTCATTGGAAGCCGCTGATGGTGCGAGCCGATCTCGATCATCCCATCTGGCTAGCACGGCCCGGCAGAATGATTTTGACCTGCCTCAATCCGATTTGCCTCAATCCTTCAGCATCCCGGCGCGCATCGCCAGCCGGACCAGCTCCGAGAGGCTGTTGGCCTGCATCTTGGTCATGACGTTGGCCCGGTAGACCTCGATGGTGCGGGGGCTGATGTCGTATTCACGGGCGATCAGCTTGTTGGAGAGGCCCGCGATCAGCCCTTCCATCACCTGGCGCTCGCGCGGGCTGAGGGAGGCGACGCGGGCGGCGATGTCCTGCGAGATCGCCTCGTTCTTCGCCGCCGGCTCGGCCTGGCGGATCGCCGTCTCGATCATGGTGGTGAGGCGGTCGTCCTCGAATGGTTTCTCGAGAAAGTCGACCGCCCCCAACTTCATCGCCTCGACCGCGAGCGGCACGTCGCCATGACCGGTCATGATCAGGATCGGGAACGGGCTCTGCTGCGCCTTCATCCGCTTCAACAGCTCGATCCCGTCGATTCCAGGCATGCGCACGTCCGAGACGACGCAGCCGAAGGCGAGGCCGGGCAGGACATCGAGGAAGGCTTGCGCATCGTCAAACAGGGTGACGCCGAAGCCGGAGGAATCCAGCAGGAAGTTCAGCGAGTCCCGCATCGCCTCGTCGTCATCGATGACGTAGACATGTCCCTTGGTCGTCATGGATCAATTCTCATCGGCTGCCGGGAGAGTGAAGCGGAATGTCGCGCCGCCTGATGGGTTGCTCTCGGCCCACATGCGTCCGCCGTGAGCCTCGATGATCGAGCGGCTGATGGAGAGTCCCACGCCCATGCCGGTTTCCTTGGTGGTGAAGAAAGTCTGGAACAGGTTGGGAATGACGTCGCCCTGGAAGCCGGAGCCAGTGTCGGACACCTCGACCTCGATCATGTCGTCACCGACGCGGGTGTTGGCGACTACGAGCTCGCGCTGAGGCGATTGCGCCATCGCTTCCAGCGCGTTGCGGAACAGATTGACCAGCACCTGCTGGATCTGTACGCGGTCGGCGAGCACGAGATCGGCGTCGGGATTGAGGCTGAAGCGGAGCTGCACGTTCTGCTCGCGCGCGCCGGCAAGTCCGAGCGCGCCGGCTTCCTCGATCAGCTTGGACAGGCTCTCGACCCGCTTCTCGGACTCGCCGCGGGAGACGAAGTCGCGCAGGCGGCGGATGATCTGGCCGGCGCGCAAGGCCTGCTCCGCGGCGCGATCCATCGCACTTTCGATCTTTGGCGTGTTGGGATCGGTGCTGCCGGCCAGCAGCCGCCGCGACCCCTTCATGTAATTGCTGATCGCCGCCAGCGGCTGGTTGATCTCGTGGGCAAGCGCCGAGGCCATCTCGCCCATCGCGGTCAGCCGCGACACGTGGACGAGCTCGGACTGCAATTCCTGGAGCCGCGCCTGGGTCTGCTGGTGCTCGGTGAGGTCGCGGACGAAGCCGGTGAAATAGGGCTCGCCGCCGGACTGCATCTCGCCGATCGAGAGGTGCATCGGAAAGGTCGTGCCGTCGCGGCGCTTGCCGGTCACGATGCGGCCGATGCCGATGATGTGCGGGTCGTTGGTGCTGCGATAGCGCGCGATGTAGCTGTCGTGGCGGGTGCGGTCGGGCTCCGGCATCAGGATGCTGACGTTCTGGCCGATCGCCTCCTGCTCGGACCAGCCGAACAGGCGCTCGGCGGCGGTGCTGAACAGTTGCATGATGCCGCGGCCGTCGATGACGATCATGGCGTCGGGAATGGTGTGAAGGATCGAGCGGAGGTGGGTCTCGCGCGTGCGCAGGGCTTCCTCGACCTGCTTCTCCTCGTCGATGTCGAGGAAGATGCCGCTGAGATGGCGGGCGCAGCCGGAATCGTCCCGGATCAAGCCGGCGCGGGCCCTGATCCATTTGCCGCGGCCGGAATTGGCGGAAATCCTGAAGGAGACGTCGAAGCCGCCGCCATGCTCGGAGACCTGCTTGATCGCGTTCTCGACGCGCGCGCGGTCGCCGGGCTCGAGGCGCGACAGGAAGAGGTCGTAGCTCGCCGGCTGGCCCCGCTCGATGCCGAGCAGCATCCTCGCGGTTTCCGACCACTCCAGTTCGCGCGTGGTGAGGTCGAGATCCCAGGTGCCGACGCCGAATCCCTCGATCCGGACCCGGAAATGCTCGCCGCGACTGTCGTCTGGCGGATGCGTTACGCGGGTCGGCGACAATCGATGACTCCCATCTTCGCGCGGCGGGCGTAGTGCCGCGAACATGACCGCAATTTCGCCCATGGACCGGCCCGAGGCAAGTTCGGATGTCTGATTCCATTGGCGGATTTCGCTCAAGGCCGCATCCGGCGATTTGATCTACCTCATCCTGCCTCGTCACGGCGAGGCTAGATTTCGCGTCAGTTCATTGCCTGCGCGGAGAATCCCAATGACTTACGCGACCGTGATGGTCAGTCTGGCGCTCGATCAGTCCAACGAGGCGCGCCTTCAGGTCGCGGGTGAGCTCGCCGAGCGATTCGAGGCGGCCATTATCGGGGTTGCCGCAGGGCAATTCGCGCCGCCGCTCTATTTCACCGACGGCGCTGAAGCCCAGAGCCTGATCGATCAGGAGGAAGCCTCCATCAGGAAGCGCCTTGCTGATCTGGAGGCGCAGTTCCGCGCCGCCACCAAAGCGCGCGGCGGCCGCGTGGAGTGGCGCGGCGCCATGGATTTTCCGACCCGTTTTGTGCTGGCGCAGGCACGATGTGCCGATATCATCGTCAGCGGCGGCCACAGCCCGGCCTTCTCCGATGCGTTCGCGCTCGCGAGCCCCAAGGACCTGGTGATGCAGGCCGGCCGCCCGCTTCTCGTCGTTCCCGACAAGGTCAACTGGCTCGATCTGCGCAGCGTGCTGGTGGCCTGGAAGGACACGCCGGAGGCGCGGCGCGCGGTAGCGGATGCGCTGCCGATGCTGCGCAAGGCGAGGGACGTCACCATCGTCGAAATCCCGGAGCGCGATGACGACCGTTCGGCGGTGATGGCCGGCGTCACCGACGTTGCCGCCTGGCTCGCCCGTCACGGCGTCACCGCGAGCGCACGCGTCTCGGAGGTCGTGCGGAACGCAACCGCTGCCGCGCAGTTGGAGCAGGTCGCTGGCGACCTCGGCGCCGGCCTGATCGTGGCGGGCGCCTATGGGCATTCGCGCTTTCGCGAGCTGATCCTCGGCGGCGTCACCGAATATCTGGTCACGCAATCCGCCCGCAGCGTGCTGCTGTCGCACTGACGGCGGGCGGGCCAAAACGAAAATCGGAGGACGCGCTGTGTATAAATTTCTTGAAGAGATCGTCGACAGCTACATGACGCGCAACGTCACGACGGTGCGGCGCGACCACGACCTGCTCGCGCTCAGCGAGATGTTCGAGCGTGATGATTTCAACTCCTATCCGGTCGAGGACGACGGGCAGGTGGTCGGCATCGTCACCAAGTTCGACATCCTGAAATGCTTCGCGTTCTCGCCGAACCAGATGCTGCCGCGCTATCACGACCTGATGAGCCGCAGGATCGGCGACGTCATGACGCCCGAGTTCATCTATGTCAGCCCCGACACGCGGCTGACGCGCGTGCTCCAGGTCATGGTCGAGCACCGCATCAGGAGCATCATCGTGCTCGACGGCGCCGAGAAGCTGGTCGGAATCATCGCCCGCGAGGACGTCATCAAGGCGCTCAAGGCGACGGCAAGGGAGTGACTCCTTTCTTGTAGGGTGGGCAAAGCGAAGCGTGCCCACCATTCAGTCGCGGTGTTGAATAGAGCGTGGGCACGGCGCAAGTGCGCCTTTGCCCGCCCTACGATTCTGAACTCGGAGAGGCATACCCCTCACCCTAGTGAGTCTGCCGCACTGTCCGCGCTGCCCTCTCCCGCAAGGGGAGAGGGCACTTTAACTGGCGGCTCCGCAGAAATACGGCCCCTCCCGGAAAATGGCCGCCCGATAGTTAGAACTCAAACGCACACCTTGATTTCAATCAATTCCCCGCGAGGGTGAATGTGGTTTCTGGCGGCGTGTTCTTTCGAGAGAGAATCCGCGATGCCCCAGCCCTCCATCTCCAAATCGATGACAGCAGGTGAAAGCGGCCTGGCTGTCGTGTTCGCGGTCACCGCCTTCCTCTGCGTGATCGCCGCGGCCAAGGCGCTCGACGCGCCGTTCGCTTTCCACGCCGCGCTCAGCGCGGCGGCGAGCGTGGCTGTGGTCTTTGGCATCGTCAACCGCTACTTCGACCGCCCGGCGGAGTTGCCGCCCGCGGAGATCAACGGCCGCCCCAACTACAACATGGGCCCGGTCAAGTTCACCGCGGTCATGGCGATGTTCTGGGGCATTGCCGGCTTCCTCGTCGGCCTCATCATCGCCTCGCAGCTGGCGTGGCCCGCGCTGAACTTCGATCTGCCCTGGACCAGCTTCGGCCGGCTGCGTCCGCTGCACACCTCCGCGGTGATCTTCGCCTTCGGCGGCAACGTGCTGATCGGCACGTCGCTCTATGTCGTGCAGAAGTCCTGCCGCGTGCGCCTTGCGGGCGATCTCGCGCCCTGGTTCGTCGTGATCGGCTACAACTTCTTCATCCTGATCGCCGGCACCGGCTATCTGCTCGGTGTCACCCAGTCGAAGGAATATGCCGAGCCGGAATGGTATGCCGACCTCTGGCTCACCATCGTCTGGGTCGCCTATCTGCTGGTGTTCCTTGCCACGATCATCAAGCGCAAGGAGCCGCACATCTTCGTCGCGAACTGGTTCTATCTCGCCTTCATCGTGACGATCGCGGTCCTGCATCTCGGCAACAATCCCGCGCTGCCGGTCTCGGTGTTCGGCTCAAAATCCTACGTCGCCTGGGGTGGCATCCAGGACGCCATGTTCCAGTGGTGGTACGGCCACAACGCGGTCGGCTTCTTCCTGACCGCCGGCTTCCTCGCCATCATGTACTACTTCATCCCGAAGCGCGCGGAGCGGCCGATCTATTCCTACCGGCTGTCGATCATCCACTTCTGGGCGCTGATCTTCCTCTACATCTGGGCCGGCCCGCACCATCTGCACTACACGGCGCTGCCCGACTGGACGCAGACGCTCGGCATGACCTTCTCGATCATGCTGTGGATGCCCTCCTGGGGCGGCATGATCAACGGCCTGATGACGCTGTCCGGCGCCTGGGACAAGCTCCGCACCGATCCCGTGCTGCGCATGCTCGTGGTCTCCGTCGCCTTCTACGGCATGTCGACCTTCGAAGGCCCGATGATGTCGATCAAGGTGGTGAACTCGCTCAGCCACTACACCGACTGGACCATCGGCCACGTGCATTCCGGCGCGCTCGGCTGGGTCGGCTTCGTCTCCTTCGGCGCGCTCTACTGCATGGTGCCGTGGGTGTGGAATCGCAAGGGCCTCTACAGCCTGAAGCTCGTCAACTGGCACTTCTGGATCGCGACGCTGGGGATCGTTCTCTACATCTCGGCGATGTGGGTGTCCGGCATCCTGCAGGGCCTGATGTGGCGCGCCTACACCTCGCTCGGCTTCCTCGAATATTCCTTCATCGAGAGCGTCGAGGCGATGCATCCGTTCTACATCATCCGCGCCGCCGGCGGTGGGCTGTTCCTGATCGGCGCGCTGATCATGGCCTACAATCTCTGGATGACCGTTCGCGTCGGCGAACAGGAAGTCCAGATGCCCGTCGCGCTTCAGCCGGCGGAATGAGGAGCCTTCCATGTCGTTCTGGACACGCCACCAAATCTTCGAAAAGAACTCGATCGTCCTGATCGTCGGCATTCTGCTGGTGATCGCGATCGGTGGTCTCGTCGAGATCACGCCGCTGTTCTACCTCAAGAGCACGATCGAGGCGGTCGACGGCGTCAGGCCCTACACGCCGCTGGAGCTCGCGGGCCGCAACGTCTATGTCCGCGAAGGCTGCTATCTCTGCCATTCGCAGATGATCCGCCCCTTGCGCGACGAGGTCGAGCGCTACGGCCACTTCTCGCTCGCCGCCGAGAGCATGTACGACCACCCGTTCCAGTGGGGCTCGAAGCGCACCGGTCCCGATCTCGCCCGCGTCGGCGCCAAATATTCCGACGACTGGCACGTCACCCATCTGACCAACCCGCGCGCGATCGTGCCGCAGTCGGTGATGCCGGGCTATCCGTTCCTGAGCCAGACCGAGGTCGATCCCGATACGATCGCCGACCACATGAAGACGCTCAAGGCCGTCGGCACGCCCTACACCGACGACCAGATCGCCAACGCGGGCGCCGATCTGAAAGCCCAGGCCGATCCGGACAATGCCGGAAGCGATGCCTTCACCAAGCGTTACGCCAAGGCCGTCGTGCGCAATTTCGACGGCAAGGCCGGCACGCCGACCGAGATGGATGCGCTGATCGCGTATCTGCAGATGCTGGGCACGCTGGTCGACTTCAAGCTCTACAACGAGAAAGCCAATCTTCGCTGAGAAGGCATCAACGATGAAAGCCATCCTGACACTCGACAATCTCGCGTCTGGTCTCGTGACCACGATCTGGACGCCGGTCTTCGTCGCGATCTTTCTCGCGATCATCGCCTACGCATTATGGCCCCGCAACAAGGCCGCTTTCGACGAAGCGGCACGCCTGCCGTTGCGGGAGGAGTAAGAGATCATGACCGATCATCATGGCGACATCGATTCCGTCACCGGCAAGTCCACGACCGGACATGAGTGGGACGGCATCAAGGAGCTCAACACGCCGCTGCCGCGCTGGTGGGTGATCTCATTCTACCTCACCATCGTCTGGGCGATCGGCTACTGGATCGTCTATCCGGCCTGGCCGCTGATCTCCAGCAATACCACCGGCCTGTTCGGCTATTCATCGCGCGCCGACGTCGCGGTCGAGCTCGCCAACCTCGAGAAGATCCGGGGTGACAAGATGGCGGCGTTGGGCGCGGCTTCGCTCGCCGACATCGAGAAGGACCCGGCCTTGCTGGCGCTGGCGCGGGCCAAGGGCAAGACCGTGTTCGGCGACAATTGCGCGCCGTGCCACGGCTCGGGCGGCGCCGGCGCCAAGGGCTTTCCGAACCTGAACGACGACGACTGGCTGTGGGGCGGCACGCTCGACCAGATCATGCAGACCATCCGGTTCGGCGCGCGCTCCGGCCATGCCAAGGCGCATGAAGGGCAGATGCTCGCCTTCGGCAAGGACGGCGTGCTGAAGGGCGACGAGATCGTCACGGTCGCCAATTACGTGCGGTCGCTGTCGGGCCTCTCGACCCGCAACGGCTTTGATGCCGCCAAGGGCGAGAAGATTTTTGCGGAGAATTGCGTCGCCTGCCACGGGGACGGCGGCAAGGGCAACCCGGAGATGGGCGCCCCGAACCTGACCGACAAGATCTGGCTCTACGGCTCGGACGAAGCGAGCCTGATCGACACCATCAGCCAGGGCCGCGCCGGCGTGATGCCGGCCTGGGAAGGACGGCTCGACCCCGCCACCATCAAGGCGATGGCGGTCTACGTCCACTCGCTGGGCGGCGGAAAATAGCCTGCTCGCGACATGTGGGGGCGAACATAAAGTGCCCCCGCTTGCGCTGGATCAACTGACGCGCTCGCGTCGGGTCTAGGTTTAATCGCACCTTTTCGAGAAGCTTCCTGGCGATGAACAAGACCGCGAACCCGAACGACCTCACATCGAACGATGACGACGGGCCGCTCTACGTAGCCCAGAAGAAGGTGTATCCCCAGAGCGTCTCCGGCACGTTCCGCCGGATCAAATGGGGCCTGATGGCGTTCTGCCTCGGCGTCTACTACTTCCTGCCGTTCGTGCGCTGGAACCGCGGCCTCGGCGCTCCCAGCCAGGCGGTGCTGATCGATCTTCCCAACAGCCGCTTCTACTTCTTCTTCATCGAGCTGTGGCCGCAGGAGGTCTACTACTTCACCGGACTGCTGATCGTCGCCGCGGTGGCGCTGTTCCTGATGAACTCGGTCGGCGGCCGAATCTGGTGCGGCTATCTCTGCCCGCAGACGGTGTGGACCGATCTGTTCTACGCCGTCGAGAGGTTCGTCGAAGGCGATCGCCGCGAGCGGATGAAGAAAGACAAGTCGTCCGGCCTGACGCTGAAGCGCGTCTCCGAGATCGCACTCAAGCATTCGATCTGGCTTCTGATCGCCTGGTGGACCGGCGGCGCCTGGGTGCTCTATTTCAACGACGCGCCGACGCTGGTGAAGGAGCTCCTCACCTTCCAGGCGCCGATGATCGCCTATATCTGGATCGGCATCCTGACGGCGACGACCTATGTGCTCGCCGGCTACATGCGCGAGCAGGTCTGCACCTATATGTGCCCGTGGCCGCGCATCCAGGCCGCGCTCACCGACGAATGGGCGCTCAACGTCACCTACCGCTACGACCGCGGCGAGAAGCGCACCTCGGTGAAGAAGGCGATCGAGCTGCGCGCGCTTGGCGAGCATGTCGGCGACTGCGTCGACTGCTATCAATGCGTCGCGGTCTGCCCGACCGGCATCGACATCCGCAACGGGCCGCAGCTCGAATGCATCCAGTGCGGGCTCTGCATCGATGCCTGCGACAACGTCATGACCAAGATCGGCCGGCCGAAGCGGCTGATCGGCTACGACAACGACATCAACATCCAGCGCCGCCAGGAAGGCAAGGCGCCGGTCTACCGCATCGTCCGGGCCCGCACCGTCGCCTACAGCGCGATCATCGCGGCGGTCGGCGGCATCATGATCTACACGCTCGCGACCCGCAGCCTGCTCGACGTCAACGTGTTGCACGACCGTAATCCCGTCGCGGTCAAGCTCAGCGACGGCTCGATCCGCAATGCCTATACGGTTCGGCTGCTGAACAAGAGCGGCTACGACCGCGTCATCGCGATCGACGCCAACGGTCCGGCCAACCTGACCACGCATGTCGTCGGCATCGATTCCGTGACGCCCGACCGGCCGATGATCGTGATCCCGCGTGACTCCACCAGCGAGCTGCGCCTGCTGGTCACCGCACCGGCGGAGAGCAATCCGGAGAAGTCGGTTCCCGTTCGTTTCCACGTCACCGACATCGGGCTCGGCGAGGTCGCCACCGCCACCGACAATTTCGTCTCGCCCTAGGATCAGGAGACCGCCATGGCCACCAAGCCGCTGACCGGAACAAAAGTGTTCCTGATGCTGGTCGCCTTCTTCGGGCTCGTGATCGGTGTCAACGTGACCATGATGAAGCTCGCGATCGCGACGCTGCCCGGCACCGACGTCGACAGCCCCTATGCCGCAGGCCTCACCTATGACCGCGAGATCTCGGCAGCGCAGGACCAGGCTGCGCGCAAATGGCAGGTCAGCGCCCATATCGAGCGCCGCGCCGATGGCGCCGCCACGCTCCAGGTCGACGCCCGCGATGCGAAGGGCCAGCCGATGAGCGGGTTGAAATTCGGCGGCCGCCTGGAGCGGCCGACCGACAAGCGCGCCGATCTCCAGGTCACACTCTCGGAGGCCGGCATCGGCATCTATCGCGGCAATGCCACCTCGGTCGCGCCGGGGCAGTGGGATCTCGTGATCGAAGGCGAGGCGCGCGGAACACGCGTGTTCATGTCGCGCAACCGCGTGATCCTGAACTGAGGGAATCCGTCATGCATGTCACGCGGGATTTTTCGCATTACGTCCGGATCGCGGGCGAGGGTATCAAGCACATCGATCTCGCGGTCGAGGGGGTTCACTGCGCCGGCTGCATGGCCAAGATCGAGCGCGGCCTCTCCGCCATCCCCGACGTCACGCTGGCGCGTGTGAATCTCACCGACCGCCGCGTCGCGTTGGAATGGAAGCAGGGCACGCTCGACCCTATCAGCTTCATCGATCGGCTCGCGGAACTCGGCTACAAGGCCTATCCTTACGAGACCGAGAGCGCGGAAGCGACGGAAGTGGCGGAATCGCGCTTCCTGCTGCGCTGTCTCGGCGTCGCCGCGTTCGCCACCATGAACGTGATGATGCTGTCGATCCCGGTCTGGTCGGGCAACGTCTCGGACATGCTGCCGGAGCAGCGCGACTTCTTTCATTGGCTGTCGGCGCTGATCGCGCTACCGGCGGCGGCCTATGCCGGCCAGCCGTTCTTCCGCTCGGCCTGGCGCGCGCTGTCGGCCAAGACCACCAACATGGACGTGCCGATCTCGATCGGGGTGTGCCTTGCGCTCGGCATGTCCGTGGTCGAGACCATCCATCACGCCGAGCACGCCTATTTCGACGCGGCGATCATGCTGCTCACGTTTCTCCTGGTCGGTCGCGTCCTCGACCAGAACATGCGGCGGCGGACCCGCGCGGTCGCCGGCAATCTCGCCGCCTTGAAAGCAGAGACGGCCGCAAAATTCGTCGGTCCCGACGAGATTTCGCAGGTCCCGGTCGCGGCGATCCATCCCGGCGACATCGTGCTGCTCCGGCCCGGCGAGCGTTGCGCCGTCGACGGCACGGTGATCGAGGGGCGTTCCGAGATCGATCAGAGCCTGATCACCGGCGAGACGCTCTATGTCACGGCGGAGCGGGGCACGGCGGTCTATGCGGGCTCCATGAACATCTCCGGCACGCTGCGGGTGCGGGTCTCGGCTGCGTCGGAGGCGACGCTGCTCGCCGAGATCACGCGGCTCCTCGACAACGCGCTGCAGGCGCGCTCGCGCTACATGCGGCTCGCAGATCGCGCCTCGCGGCTCTACGCGCCGGTGGTGCATGCGACCGCGCTGATCACCATTTTGGGCTGGGTCATCGCGGGTGCGGGCTGGCACGATGCGGTCGTGACCGGCGTGGCCGTGCTGATCATCACCTGTCCCTGCGCGCTCGGGCTCGCGATCCCGACCGTGCAGACGGTGGCCTCGGGTGCCATGTTCAAAGCTGGCGTGCTGCTTAATTCAGGCGACGCCATCGAGCGGCTGGCCGAGGCCGACCACGTCATCTTCGACAAGACCGGCACACTGACGCTGCCCGATCTCGAAGTGATGAATGCGGCCGACATCCCCCCCAACGTCTTCGAACTCGCCGGCCGTCTCGCGCTGTCGAGCCATCACCCGGTCGCCGCCGCAGTCGCGCAGGCCGCCGGCGCAAGGTCGCCGATCGTTGGTGCGGTCGAGGAGGCCGGGCAGGGCGTGCGGGCTGTGGTGGACGGCGTCGAGATCCGTCTTGGCCGTCCGTCCTTCTGCGGCGCCGAAGCGCTGGTCGGCGGGGCCACGCTCGATCCCGAAGCCTCCATCGTAGCTTTCAGTAAAGGGACTGAAAAAGTCATCCTCTCGGTTCGTCAGGGCCTGCGGCCGGACGCGCAGGCCGTGATCGCGGCGCTGAAGGCGCGCAATGTCGGCATCGAGATCCTCTCCGGCGACCGTGAGCCCGCGGTGATCGCGGCGGCGCATGCGCTGGGCATCGCCGAGTGGCGCGCCGGCGTCACGCCGGCCGACAAGATCGCACGGATCGAGGAACTGAAGCAGCGCGGCGCCAAAGTGCTGATGGTCGGCGACGGCATGAATGACGCGCCCTCGCTGGCGGCGGCCCATGTCTCGATGTCGCCGATCTCGGCCGCGCATCTCAGCCAGGCGACCGCCGATCTGGTCTTCCTCGGCCGGCCGCTGGCACCTGTCGTCGCCGCGATCGACTCCGCGCGCAAGGCGCTGCACCTGATGCGGCAGAACCTCTGGCTGGCGATCGGCTATAACGTCCTCGCCGTGCCGGTGGCGATCAGCGGCATCGTGACGCCCCTGATTGCGGCGGCGGCCATGAGCGGGTCGTCGATCCTGGTCATGCTGAATTCGCTGCGGGCGCGCAATGCGTCACGGGAGATCGTGTGATGGAAATCCTGGTGATCCTGGTCCCGTTGGCACTGATGCTCGGTCTTGCCGGCCTCTTCGCCTTCCTCTGGTCGCTGCGGAGCGGCCAGTATGACGATCTCGACGGCGCGGCTTGGCGCGCCATCGCCGACGACGAGCCGCCGCAGGACGCCCCGGCCAAGCGTTAACGCTCCATTGGTTCCGCGCTGCCCTTTCCGGACATGGTCGCTGGACGGCCGGCGGTCGCCGGGCGTAACAATGCCGGAGGATTTTGCGTAGAAGCGACGGGGCAGGCTCTCCGGAGCAGGAGTGTGACGAGCATGCAGAAAAATGTCGGAGTGTGCGGGCCTGACGATCTGCCGGGACAGGTCGTGCTGGTGCTGCAAGGCGGCGGTGCGCTCGGCTCCTATCAGGCGGGCGTCTACCAGGCCCTGCACGAGGCCGGGATCGAGCCGGACTGGGTCATCGGCACCTCGATCGGCGCGATCAACGGGAGCCTGATCGCCGGCAACGCACCGGAGAACAGGCTCGCGCGCCTGAAGGAGTTCTGGAAGCGGATGGAGCAGAATCAGGTCTGGGCTCTCGGTGGCGCGTTTCCCGACTTCAACGAGAAGCTGGCCTATTGGTCGACCGTGACCCACGGCATTCCAGGTTTCTTCCGCCCCAATGCGCTGGCCCATGCCGGGGATTCCTATCCGCTCGGCGCCGATCACGCCGGCTTCTATTCGACCGCGCCGCTGGAGAAGACGCTGAGCGAGCTGGTCGATTTCGATCTGGCCAATCGCTGCGCGCCGCGACTGACGGTCGGTGCGGCTCATGTCGGCACCAGCGAAATGCGCTATTTCGACAGCCGCGACGGCGAACTGACGGTGAAGCATGTGATGGCTTCGGGCGCGCTGCCGCCGGCCTTCCCGGCGGTGCGCATCGATGGCGAGCTCTATTGGGACGGCGGCATCCTGTCGAACACGCCGACGGAGGCCGTATTCGACGACAATCCACGCAGGGATTCGCTGATCTTCTCCGTGCATCTGTGGAATCCCGTCGGCGCCGAGCCGACCACGATGGCGGAGGTCTTGAACCGCCATAAGGACGTGCAGTACTCCAGCCGCATCGCGAGCCAGATCGTGCGACAGCAGCAGGCCCATCGCCTGCGCCACGTCATCAACCAGCTTGCCGCGCGATTGCCCGAGAGCGAGCGCAACGATGCCGCGGTGAGGGAATTGATGAGCTACGGCTGTCCGACCCGCATGCATGTGGTGCGGCTGCTGGCGCCGCAGCTCGAGCGCGAGACCCATACCAAGGATATCGACTTCAGTCCGTCAGGCATTACGCGGCGCTGGCATGCTGGCTATGCTCACACGAAATCGGTGCTAGCGCGAAAGCCGTGGATCGGTGAATTCGATCCGCTCGCCGGCGTGGTGCTGCACGAGCATATGGACGAGATGCCGATGGCGGCGGAGTAGGGCCGCGTCCGCTTTCATCGAATTGCCACAGGCCCTGCGGATTGTCGGTTGTCGCCCGCCTTTGAGAGGCCTTGCAGTTGGTATCCGGGAACGATCTGGAATTGGCCCTCGATCAGGTCCGCGCTGACGCGGCGGGACCGGTTGCCGGCGTGTTCGGTCCTGACACGGTGACATGGCGGATCGACCGGGAGGCCGTCATCTTTCTCGGCGCCGGCCGTGCGCTGTTGTTGCAACTGGCGCATCCCTGGGTCGCTGCCGCTATCGCGGAGCATTCGCGGACCCTCGCCGATCCGATCGGCCGCTTCCATCGCACCTTCGATATCGTCTTTGCGATGGTGTTCGGCTCGCTCGACCGGGCGCAGTTGTCGTCCCGGCAATTGCATCGGCGCCACAGCATGATCGTCGGCGAGATGCCCGAGACTGTCGGTCCGTTCGCGGCAGGCTCGCGCTACTGCGCCAACGACATTCCGTCGCTGCGCTGGGTTCATGCGACGCTGGTCGAGACCGCGGTGATGGCGCATGACCTGGTCCTGCCGCCGCTCTCGGCGGAGGAGCGCGAGCGCTACTGGAGCGAGAGCCGGATGTTCGGCGCCTTGTTCGGATTGACGGCGGACGATTTGCCCGCGGACTGGTCCGGCTTTGCGGCCTACACCGCGGCGATGGCGCAGTCGGAGACGCTGACCGTCAGCCCGGCGGCGCGCGAGATCGCCGCGCAGATCCTTGGCGGCGCTCGTCCGTGGCTGCGGCCACCGCGATGGTATCGCGCGCTCACCGCGAGGATGTTGCCGGAGCGCCTGCGAGCGGGCTTCGGGTTTGTACTCGACGAGCGCGACAAGAGGGCAGCCGACAACGCGCTGAAGTGGATCGGCCGCGTCTATCCGAGATTGCCGGACCGGCTGCGCTATGTCGGTCCCTACCAGGAAGCGCAGGCGCGGCTGCGGGGCGAGCCGAAGCCCGACTGGATGACCCGGTGTCTCAATCGCGCCTGGATCGGTCGGCCGCAAATGGACGTGCGCGGGAAGGGATGAGGTTCCCAGCTGCTGCCACAACCGCCGTCATTGCGAGGAGCCCTTGCGACGAAGCAATCCAGGCTGCCGCCGCGGAGGCAGTCTGGATTGCTTCGCTGCGCTCGCAATGACGGAGTGTGAGGAAGCGCTCCAGCCTCACACCGAGGCCAGCCTCCGATACAGCGCGCTGTAGCTGCCGGCCGAGATGCTCCAGGAGAACGATCGTCCCATCGCGCTGCGACGCATGGAGTCGAGCTGGTCTTGCGCCATGAAGGTCGAGAAGGCGCGGCGGACGCCGCCGAGGAAGGACGCGCGCGAGGGCTGCGAGAACAGAAAGCCGGTCTCGCCGTCGGTGATGGTCTCGGCGAGGCCGCCGGTCTGGTGACCGATCGGCAGCGAGCCGAAGCGCTGGGCGTACATCTGGCTGAGGCCGCAAGGTTCGAAGCGCGACGGCATCAATGTGAAATCGCTGCCCGCGAAGATGCGCCGCGCCTGGGCCTCGTTGAAGCCGATCGTAACCCCGATCGCGTCGGGACGGCGGCGATGCGCGTCGATCAGCGCCTGCTCGAGCGCCGGCTCGCCGGAGCCGGTGACCACGATCTGCCCGCCGGCATCGATGATCTCGTCGGCGGCCGACAGCACGAGGTCGATACCCTTCTGGTGCACGAGGCGTGCCACGATCGCGAACATCGGGCCGCGCGACACCGCGAGCCCGAATTGCTTGCGCACGTAATCCGCATTGGCCTTCTTGCCGACCCAGTCGCCGGCGCCGAATTGCTGGGCGAGCTGGGAGCAGGAGCGCGGGTCCCAGCTCTCGTCGATGCCGTTGAGGATGCCGGTGAGCTCGGCCGCGTCGGAGCGGACGCGAAGCAGGCCTTCGAGGCCGCAGCCGAATTCCTCCGTCGTGATCTCGCGTGCATAGGTGCCGCTGACGGTGGTGAGGTGCGAGGCATAGACCAGCCCGGCCTTGAGGAAGGAGAGCTGGTCGTAGAACTCGACGCCGTCGATATGGAAGGAGCTCTCGGGGACGCCGATCCGCCGCAGCGAGTCCTTCGGGAAGAGGCCCTGATAGGCGAGGTTGTGGATGGTCAGGATCGACGGCAGCTTGGCGCCGCGCCAGGCGAGGTAGGCCGGCACGAGCGAGGCCTGCCAGTCGTTGGCATGGATCAGGTCTGCTGCCCAATTCTTGTCCAGCTTGCCCATGGCCAGCTCAGCAGCTGCCGAGGCAAAGCGCGCAAAGCGGATGTCGTTGTCCGGCCAGTCGTGCCCGGACTCGTCGCCATAGGGATTGCCGGGCCGGTCGTAGAGTTGTGAGCACAACAGCACATAGACCGGCAGCCCGTCCTTGGTCGCAGCACGGCCGAGCGAGCAGGCCGGCATCTCCGCAAACGCCGGGCAGCGGCCAACGATCTGAATATGCGTGAGTTGTTCGATGATGTCGCGGTAGCCGGGCAACATGACCCGGATATCGGCAAGAGGGCGAAGCGCCCTGGGAAGTGCAGCGGAAACGGCGCCGAGTCCGCCAACGCGGACGAAATCGTCCATCTCGGTTGTGACGAACAAGACCCTCAAGAACAGCTGCCCTCATCCGATCCCGCTTGCTGCTATGCAAGAACGGGTCCAGTTGTCCTGGAATTCCCAAGCCGCCCGCGAGACGCGTCCGTTCGGTAAAGACTTTCCTACTCACCCGCCGCCCTCTAGGGTCGGCGCACCAACAAGAAAGAACTTCGATAGTTCCTAAGAGACCGAGGGGGCGTAAGCAGGCATGCCGTTAGCAGATAAGCATGAGCGGACGACGACAAAGGCCTTCGCGGGCCTCAGGGTCCTGGATTTTTCGACCACCATCGCCGGTCCCCATTGTGCGCGGATGCTTGCCGACATGGGCGCCGAGGTCATCAAGATCGAGACCGACGGGGGCGAGACGATGCGCACCCGGCCGCCGCTGCGCAAGGGGTGCAGCACCGTATTCGGCCAGCTCAACGTCGGCAAGAAAAGCGTCGTGCTCGATCTCAAGTCCGAGGAGGGTAAGGAGGCGGTGCGCCGGCTGGCCGCGACCGCCGATATCCTGGTCGAGAACTTTCGCCCGGGTGTGATGCACCGGCTGCGGCTCGACTACGACAGCCTGCGTCCGGTCAATCCCAAGCTGATCTATTGCTCGATCTCCGGCTACGGCCAGACCGGCCCCTCGGCCGAGCTGCCGGCCTATGCGCCGGTGATCCATGCGGCCTCCGGCTACGACATGGCGCATCTCGCCTACCAGCCCGGCCGCAGCCGGCCGGATTATTGCGGCATCTACCATGCCGACGTCGTCACCGGCACCTACGGTTTTGGCGCGATTGCATCGGCGCTCTATCAGCGCACCATGACCGGGCAGGGCCAGCACATCGACGTCTCGATGTTGGAATCGATGCTGACCTTGACGGTGATCGAGCTGCAGAGCTCGCAATTCGCGGTGAAGCCGCCGCCGCGCCCGATGTTCGGGCCGACCGAGACGGCCAATGGCTATGTCATGATCACGGTCGCGAGCGAGAAGACGTTTCAGTGCCTGATGGGTGTGATCGGCCGCCCGGAATGGATTTCCGATCCGCGCTTCTCCGCCTACGCCGCGCGGCGCGAGAACTGGGTCGACATGATGGACGGCGTCGAGGCCTGGTCGCGGCCGCTCACGACCGACGCGTGCCTTGTCGCGCTTGGCGCGGCCGGTGTGCCGGCCTCGGCCTATCGCACGGTGTCCGAGGCGCTGGCCGATCCGCAACTCGCGCACCGGCTGGCGCTCTCGTCCGTGGAGGACGAGGGTGGCTCGTTCCAGGTGCTCAATCTGCCGTTCCGGATGTCGGGCGCCGATACGGCGCCTGCCAAGACCATGGCCGTGCTTGGCGAGCACACGGACGAATTGCGCGAGGAGATCGGCCTCGCCGACGATGCTCCAATTCCGTCAGGCAAAACGGCTGCGACAAACTGAGCGCATCGCAGCACCACTACAGCGTTTGATCTCTCGCGTGTTCCTCTTGCCGTGGCGAGCATTTATCGCCAAGCTCGCCGCCGAGTCATTCAACGATCCGAAACATCGGACGAGGGATCCCGGGAGGAACCATGACGAACCTTGCTGCCGCGGCGCGCAAGCATGCGCCGATTTTCCTTGTTGCGGCATTTACTCTCCTTCCGCCGGCTGGGCCGGCGCAGGCGCAGAAGGCGGGCGGCAGCATCACCGTCGGTCAGGAGCTGGATATTCCCGGCTTCGATCCGCTCAAGGTCGGGGTCTACGACACCTCGACCTTCACCGCCGCGGCTGCGATCTTCGATACGCTCACCACGCTCGACGAGAAGGGCGAGGCCGCGCCAAAGCTGGCAGTATCCTGGACCCATTCCGACGACTACATGAGCTGGACCTTCAAGCTGCGCGAGGGCGTGAAATTCCACGACGGCACGCCATTCAATGCACAGGCGTTCAAGGAGAATTTCGACCGGCAGAAGGACCCGGCCAACAAGTGCCGCTGCGCCTTCTACATCACCAACGTCAAGGAAGTGCTGGCGCCCGACGAATACACCGTCGTCTACAAGCTCACCGACCCTTCGGTGAATCTGCCGTCGGTGATCACCATCCAGAGCCAGAACAATGCGGTGCATTCGCCGACGGCCTGGAAGACCAAGGGCGACGACTACAATCGCAATCCCGTCGGCACCGGTCCCTACATCCTGAAATCATGGACCGCCGGCGACCGCATGGTTCTGGAGAAGAATCCGGACTACTGGAACAAGGGCCGTCCCTATCTAGACCGTATCATTCTGAAGCCGCTGCCCGACGCGCAGTCGCGTTTCGCCTCGCTGCAATCGGGCGAGGCCGACATCATCTGGGACGACGAGAACGACGCCGACAACATCATGAAGGCGCAGAAGGACTCCAAGCTCACCGTGCACACCTACAAGGGCTCGGGCGCCGCGGTCTATGCCTTCAACACCAAGGTGGCGCCGTTCGACGACGTCCGCGTGCGGCAGGCCCTGGTGATGGCGATCGACCGTCCGAAGATGTCGCAGGCAATTAGCAACGGCCTGAGCCGGCCCGCGACCAATCCCTACGGCGACGGCTCCTGGGTCAAGTGCAAGGACGACGGCGCGCTGCCGTTCGACGTCGAGAAGGCCAAGGCACTGATCAAGGACTATGGCAAGCCGGTCGAGTTCAAGACGCTGGTGACCGCGACGCCTCGCGGCCGCATGATCGGCCAGGTGCTCCAGCAATTCTGGAAGCGCGCCGGCGCCAACATGGAGATCGAGCAGGTCGACCAGGCCACCATTCCGCCGCGCGCCTTCATGCGTCAGTTCCAGCTCATACCCTGGCGCATCGTCGACCTCGCCGATCCGGATCCGCAGATGTATGCGAACTTCCGCAGCGGCAGCCCGCTGGCGCTGGCCAACTTCGCCGATCCGGAGCTCGACCGGTTGCTCGACCACTCCCGCGTCACCGCCGATCCCGCCGCGCGTATCGAGGACTATTGCGCGATCAGCCGCCTGATCAACAAGGAGGCCGTTTGGTTCTGGACCTTCCAGAACACCTATTACGCGCTGTCGAGCGCCAAGCTGAAGGGCTTTCCGAAAATGTACAACGGCGTGATCGACGTCTCGACCACCTGGCTGGAATGACCACGCGATGCTGAACTTCGTCGCGCGGCGGCTCCTTGCCATCCTGCCGGTGCTGCTCGCCGTCTCGCTGCTCACCTTCCTGATCGCCTCGCTGCTGCCGGGCGACCTCGCCTATGTCATCCTCGGCGATCAGGCGACGCCGGAGAATGTCGCGGCGTTGCGCCGTGACATGGGGCTCGACCAGCCGCTGTGGTGGCGTTACCTGAGCTGGCTCGGTCACGTCCTGCAGGGCGATCTCGGCCGCTCCTTCCGCACCGGGCAGACGGTGTTGCAGGCGGTGGCCGAGCGCATTCCGGTCTCGCTCGAGCTGATGCTGATGGCCGAATTCATCGGGCTCCTGATCGGCGTGCCGCTCGCGATCGCCTGCGCCGCGCGCGCCGGTGGCGCCTTCGACCGCTTCATGACCGGCAGTGCGTTCGCCATGCTGTCGATGCCGTCCTTCCTGATGGCGATCCTGCTGATCTATCTGTTCGCGGTCGAGCTGCGCTGGCTGCCGGCGACCGGCTATGTGCCGTTCACCGAGGAGCCGCTGGCCAATTTACGCTTCTTCGTGCTGCCGGCGCTGACGCTGGCGCTGGCGGAATGGCCTGGAATCATGCGGGTGCTGCGCTCCGACATGATCGCGACCCTGCAGGAGGACTACATTGCGCTCGCGAAAGCAAAAGGCCTCAAGCCCGCGCGCATCCTGTTCGTGCATGCGCTCAAGCCATCGTCGCTGACCCTGGTGACGGTCACGGGCATCAACATCGGCCGCCTGCTCGGCGGCACGCTGATCGTGGAATCGATCTTCGCGCTGCCGGGCATCGGCCGCCTGCTGGTTGGCGCGATCTACACCCGCGACCTCGTCATCCTCCAGGGCGTGGTGCTGCTGGTCGCCTCGGGTTTCGTCATCGTGAATTTCATCGTCGACATGCTCTATGCCGTGCTCGATCCCAGGATCCGCCATGGCCACGCTTGAGCTCTCCATCCAGGACGAGGCGTCCGCGCCCGTCCGCCGCGGCCGCAGGCTCGGCCTGTTGTTCTGGTTCGCGAGCGCCTGGCTCGCGATTGTCCTGACGCTCGCGATCCTCGCGCCGGTGCTGCCGCTGCAGAACCCTGTAGACATGGACATGCTGGAGCGCCGTGCCGCGTTCTCCGGGGAACACTGGCTCGGCACCGACGGGCTCGGCCGCGACGAATTCGCCCGCTTGATCTTTGGCGCGCGCGTCTCGCTGACGGTGGGGCTGATCGCGCCGATGATCGGCCTTGCGCTCGGTGGCGCGCTTGGTCTCCTCGCCGGCTATTTCCGCGGCCGGTTCGAGACGCTGGTGGTCGGCAGCATGGACGTGCTGCTGGCGTTTCCGCCGCTGATCTTCGCGCTCGCGGTGACCGCCTATCTCGGCCAGTCCATTCCCAATCTCACCCTGATCCTCGGCGTGCTCGGCATTCCCGCCTTCATGCGGGTGGCGCGCGCGGCCACGTTGACGCTGGCGCGGCGCGAGTTCGTGATCGCGGCCGAGGCGCTCGGCGCCAGCCATGCGCGCATCCTGCTGCGCGAGCTGCTGCCGAACGTGATCCTGCCGCTGCTGGCCTTCTTCCTGCTCGGCGTTGCCGTCACCATCGTGGTCGAGGGCGCGCTGTCCTTCCTCGGGCTCGGCGTGCCGCCGCCGATGGCGAGCTGGGGCAGCATGATCGGCGAGGGGCGCGACAGCCTCGACGTCGCGCCGCGGCTGGCCTTCCTGCCGGCAACCGCGCTGTTCTTGACCGTGCTGGCCTTCAACCTGGTCGGCGACACCTTGCGGGCCCTGACCGACCCGCGTCAGGGGGCGCTGTGAGCGCGCCGCTTCTGACCATCGAGGACGTGGCGGTCGAACTGCCGACCCCGCGCGGCAATTTGCGCGCCGTGGATCATGTCGATTTGTCGCTGGAGGCGGGCCGCACGCTCGGCATCGTCGGCGAATCCGGCTGCGGCAAGACCATGCTGTCGCGCGCGGTGCTTCAGCTCTTGCCGAAGAAGGCGAAGCTGACCGGGCGCGTGATGTTCGACGGCCAGGACCTGGTGCGGCTCGACTCGGAGCGTCTGCGGAGCCTGCGCGGGCGTGACCTCGCGGTCGTGTTCCAGGACCCGATGACCTCGCTCAACCCGGTGCTGACCATCGGCACCCAGCTGATGGAGACGATCCAGGAGCATCTCGAGCTCGACGCGCCGGCGGCGCGGAAGCGCAGCATCGAGCTGCTCGCCGCCGTCGGCATTCCGGCGCCGGAGCAGCGGCTCACGCAATATCCGCATCAATGTTCTGGCGGCATGCGCCAACGCATCGCGATTGCGATCGCGCTGTCCTGCGAGCCGAAGCTCCTGATTGCGGACGAGCCGACCACGGCGCTCGACGTCACGATCCAGGCGCAGATCCTCGATCTGCTGGCGCGCGAGCAGCGCCGCCGCCACATGGCGATGATCATCATCACCCACGACCTCGGCGTCGTCGCCGGCCGCGCCGACGAGGTCGCCGTAATGTATGCGGGCAGGGTGGTCGAGCGCGCGCCGACGCAGGAATTGTTCAAGCGCATGCACATGCCCTACACCGAGGCGCTGCTGGCGGCGATCCCGAAGCTGGACACCGCGCCGCATACGCCGCTGCCCGCCATCTCCGGCCGTCCGCCCGATCCCACGCGGCCACTGAAAGGATGCTCCTTCGCGCCGCGCTGCCGCTATGCCGCAGGGCGCTGTCACGAGGCCAAGCCCGAATTGAAGGGCGCCGAGATGCCTGATCATCTCTATGCCTGCTTCCATCCGATCCAGATGACGGAGGGGATTGGCGCATGATGCAGCTTGCCATGCCCGCTGAGCCGCTCCTGAACGTCGACAATCTCGTCGTCGAATATGGTCTCGGCAACAAGACGGTGCACGCGGTCTCCGGCGTCAGCCTCCAGGTCGCGCGCGGCGAGACGCTGGGGCTGGTCGGCGAATCCGGCTGCGGCAAGTCGACGCTGGGGCGCGCGGTGCTGCAATTGCGTCGCGCCAAGTCCGGCCGCGTGCTGTTCGACGGCGAGGACCTCACCGCGATGGAAGGCGAGGCGCTGCGCAAGATGCGCCGCCGTGTGCAGCTCATCTTCCAGGATCCGATCGCCTCGCTCAACCCACGCCGTCGCATCGGCGACATCGTCGCCGAGCCGCTCATCATCGCCGGCGTCAAGGATGCCGCCGAGCGCAAGCGGCGCGTTCACGAGGTGCTGTCCGCGGTCGGGCTCGACCCCGATATCGTGGCGGGCCGTCTGCCGCATGAATTCTCCGGCGGCCAGTGCCAGCGCATCTGCATCGCGCGATCGCTGGTGCTCAACCCCGAATTCATCGTCTGCGACGAGCCGGTTTCGGCGCTGGATGTCTCCATCCGCGCGCAGATCCTCAATCTGCTGGAGGAGATGAAAACACGCTTCGGCCTGACGCTGCTGTTCATCGCGCATGATCTCGCGGTGGTGAAAGCGGTCAGCGACCGCGTCGCGGTGATGTATCTCGGCCGCCTCTGCGAGGTCGGGCCGTCGGAGCAATTGTTCGCGAAGCCCGCACATCCCTACACGGACCTGCTGTTGCAGGCGATCCCGGTGCCCGATCCGGACGTGCGTCCCGTCGAGAGTGTGGCGACCGGCGAGCCGCCATCGCCGATTGCGCCGCCGTCCGGCTGCCGCTTCCGCACCCGCTGCCCGCGGGCCGATCAGCGATGCAGCGCGGAGATACCGGAGTTGCGCGAAGTCGCACCCGGCCAGTTCGCCGCTTGCCACCATCCGCTGGCCTGAACTAAGACCGGTTTGTCTGGCGTCGCCGGCCATGGCATGGTGAGGCCGAGAACGACAAGCATGCCGGGAGGATTCCAATGAAGAGTTTCAAGGTTGCCGATTTCAAGGCGCCGCTGCAGGAGTTCGACGAGGCCACGCCGCAGCCGTCGGGCACGCAGGTGCTGATCAAGGTGAAGGCCGCCGGCGTCTGCCACAGCGACCTCCACATCTGGGAAGGCGGCTACGATCTCGGCCACGGTCGCAAGCCGCTGTCGCTGAAGGATCGCGGCATCAATCTGCCGCTGACCATGGGCCATGAGACGGTCGGCGAAATCGCAGCCTTCGGCCCCGACGTGAAGCCGACCGACCAGGGCGATCTCAGGCTCGGCGATGTCGGCCTCGTCTATCCCTGGATCGGCTGCGGCAAGTGCGCCACGTGCCTGGCCGGTGACGAGAACATGTGCCTGACGCCGCGCTCGCTCGGCGTCTATTGCGACGGCGGCTACTCCGACCACATGCTGGTGCCTCATCCCCGCTATCTGCTCAACCTGAAGGGGCTCGATCCCGCCTCGGCAGCGCCCTATGCCTGCTCTGGCGTCACCACCTACAGCGCGCTGAAGAAGGTCGAGCAGCATTTTGACACGCCGATCGTGATGTTCGGCGCCGGCGGTCTCGGCCTGATGGCGCTGTCGCTGCTGAAGGCAATGGGCGGCAAGGGCGCGATCATGGTCGACATCGACGCCAGGAAGCGCGAGGCCGCGGAAAAGGCCGGCGCGCTCGCGACCGTCGATCCCAAGGCGCCGGATGCGCTGGAGCAGCTTGCCAAAAAGGCGGGCGGGCCGATCCGCGCTGTGATTGATCTCGTCGGCAATGCCGCGACGACGCAACTCGGTTTCGACTGCCTGACCAAGGGCGGCAAGCTCGTCATCGTCGGCCTGTTCGGCGGCGGCGCGACCTGGGCGCTGCCGCTGATCCCGATCAAGGCGGTGACGATCCAGGGCAGCTATGTCGGCAATCTGCGCGAGACGCAGGAGCTGCTCGATCTCGTCCGCGCGAGAAACGTACCTCCGATCCCGGTGACGCGCCAGCCGCTCAACAAGGCCAATGACGCACTGGTGCAATTGCAGCAGGGCGCCGTGGTCGGGCGCACGGTGCTGACGCCGTAGTCTCACTCTCTCCGTCGTCATTGCGAGCGACTTGTCCGCCGTAGCTCGAAGAGCGAAGGCGGAAGCGAAGCAATCCAGAAATCCCTCCGCGGACACAGTCTGGATTGCTTCGTCGCTTCGTTCCTCGCAATGACGAGCCACACCTTTCTTCACGCAGAGAAGCCCCATGTCCGCAAACAACGCCTTCCACATAGCCGTGCTCGCCGGTGACGGCATCGGTCCCGAAGTCATGGCGCCGGCCATCGAAGTCCTGCGCAAGATCGAGGCGAAGTCCGGCCTGAGCTTCCGCTTCACCGAGGCGCCCGCCGGCGCCAACAACTATCTCGCGACCGGCAAGTCGATGCCGGATACCACCATCAAGCTCTGCGAGGAGGCCGACGCGATCCTGCTCGGCGCCTGTGGCCTGCCGTCGGTGCGCTACCCTGACAACACCGAGATCGCGCCACAGATCGAGCTGCGGTTCATCTTCGATCTCTATGCCGGCGTGCGCCCGGCGCGGCTCATTCCGGGCGTGCCCAGCCCGATCGTCGGCGCCGACCAGCGCGGCATCGATCTCGTCGTGATCCGCGAATCCACCGAAGGCTTGTTCGCCTCGATGGGCAAGGGCGTTGTCACCCATGAGGATGCCCGCGAGACCATGGTGATCACGCGCAAGACTTCCGAACGCCTGTTCGAGTTCTCGTTTCGCCTCGCCGAGCGCCGCAAGGCGCGCGGCAAGCCGGGGATGCTGACTTGCGTCGACAAGGCGAACGTGTTCAAGGCCTTTGCGTTCTTCCGCGGTATCTTCGACGAGATCGAAAAGAAGCATCCGAACGTGAAGACCGACCGGCTCTATGTCGATGCCTGCTCGGCGATGCTGGTGAAGCGTCCTTGGGATTTCGATGTGATGGTGATGGAGAACATGTTCGGCGACATCGTCTCCGACATCACCGCGAGCCTGATCGGTGGCCTCGGCATGGCGCCATCGGCCGACATCGGCGATAAATACGCCGTGTTCCAGCCGTGCCACGGCACCGCACCCGATATCATGGGGCAGGGCAAGGCCAATCCCACCGGCATGATCCTGTCGGCGGCGATGATGCTGGACTGGCTCGCCGACAAGCACGGCGTCGAGAGCGCGGCGGAGGCCGGCGAGCAGATCGAGCGTGCGGTCGATCAGATCTACGCCGGCGGCATCAACCCGATGGAGTTCGGTGGCAGCAACGGCACGGCTGACATCACCAAGGCGGTGCTGGCGGCGCTGTAGGCGCTGCGTTCCTTGCTTCTCTCCGCTTCGTCATTGCGAGCGCAACGAAGCAATCCAGGGTCCCTCCGCGGAGAGATTCTGGATTGCTTCGTCGCAAGGGCTCGTCGCAATGACGGAGACTACTTCCCCTGGAACTGCGGCTTGCGCTTTTCCATGAAGGCTTGCCGGCCCTCGCGAAAATCCGCGCTGTCCATGCAGGCGTGACCGATCGCCTTGATCGCCTCCAGGTCGCGCTGGTTCTCGTCCTTCAACACCTGCGCGATGGTGATCTTGGCGGCCTTGATCGCGAGCGGGGCGTTCTCTGAGATGGTCTGCGCGATCGTCATCGTCTCTCCCCACAACTCGTCGATCGGGAACAAGCGCTCGACGAGGCCAATGCGCAGCGCCTCGGCGGAATCGATCCGCATGCCCGTGTACATCAGAAGCCGTGCCCAGGACGGACCGACCAGCGACACCAGATGCTTCAAGCCGTCATAGCCGTAGGCGATGCCGAGTTTTGCCGCGGGAATGCCGAACTGACTGCCATGCGCGGCGAGGCGGATGTCGGCGAGCATCGCGACCTGCATGCCGCCGCCGAGGCAAAAGCCCTCGATGCAGGCGATGGTCGGCTTGGGATAGTCGGCGAGCAGCGCGCGCTGGGCGGCGCTGCGCTTGGCATATTCCTCGGACGCCGCCGCGTTGTGGCGGGACTTCTCGAACTGGCTGATGTCGGCACCGGAGACGAATGCCTTGCCGCCGGCGCCGCGCAGGATCACGACGCGCACCGTCTCGTCATCGCGCAGGCTCGTCAGCGCCTCGCCAAATCCCTCCCACATCTCCAGCGACATCGCGTTGCGCTTGTCGGGATTGTTGAAGGTGATCACGCCGACGCCGTCGACGACCTGCTTGAGGATCCTGCCGTCGGCAAGGGGTGTTTCGGTCGTGCTGGACATGTCAGGCATTGCGCGCTCGCTTGTCGTAGGCCGGGCGCAATGTGCGGCCGGGGCGCGGCCCGGGTCAACCGCGACGAGGGACGCGGGTTTGCATCCGCCTGTGCCGCGATTGCATGGCGCGAGAAGCGGTTATTCCTTGAGCATGAGCTTTTCGGAAAACCGCTGCACGCTTTGCGCTGACGCGGCCCTCCGGGTCCGGATCATGCTCTACTGCATTACGTGCATGTGCGCGGTCAGGGGGTGGCTGCCGGCATTGCTGAAGAACGCCGCCTCTTCGGCGGTGGCCTCCAGCAACTGCTCGTCCTGATTATAGACGTCGTTGCGGAACTGGACGGTCTGGTCCTTGGTCATCCATGCCGTGAAGTAGATCCAGGCCACCGGCACCTTCTTCGCCATGGCGACCTCGAGGTGCTGACCGCTCGCAATCTCCGCATCGATCGCGGCGCGGCTCCATTTCGGCTGGTCCTTTAGCAGCCAGGCGGCGAGATCGCGCACATTGTCGACGCGCGAGCAGCCGTGGGAATCGAAGCGGTAGTCGTCGCTGAACAGGTTGCGCTGGTTGGTGTCGTGCATATAGACCGAATAGGCGTTCGGCATGTCGATCTTTACCGCGCCGAGCGCGTTGAAGGTGCCGTTGTGCTGGCGCACGGTGAAGTTCGGCGTGTGCGTGCCCGACCAGTCGACCGCGTGCGGATCAATTGGATTGTCGTGGGCGTCGAGCACCTCCATGTGCATGCGCGACAGATAGGTCGGATCCTTGCGCATATGCGCCGAGATCTCGGTCTTGGCGATCGAGGACGGCACCGTCCAGGTCGGATTGAGCACGACGCTGGTGATCTGGGCCGTCAGCGTCGGCGAGGGCTTTTCGGTCTTGCCGACGATGACGCGATAGCGCCGCACCACCACATCGTTCTCGACCGCTTCGGCAAAGGCGGCGGGAATGTTGACCACGACATAGCGCTGGCCGAAGTCGAAATTCATGTTCTCGAGCCGCTGCAGCGAAGCCTCCAGCTGCCGGATGCGCTTCTGCACGGAGACGTTCATCGCTGCGATCGTGCGCGGCGTCATGGTGCCGGTCGGCGCCAAGCCATGACGGGCCTGGAAGCGTTTCACGGCGTCGGCGAGATCCTGGTCGAAGGCGCCGCTCGTCTTGTCGGCAGCGAGATCGCCGGAGAGGATTAGTCGCTTGCGCAAGAGATCGTCATTGGCGCCCTGGACGCCGGCCCCGAATTTGGCATCCGCCGGGATCGTCGGCCAGCCGCCGCGCACGGCAAGATCGGAGTAGCTGAGCGCGGCATCCTTGATGCGCTGGGCCGAGCCCTCGTCATAAGTTGGCTCGTGCGTCAGCGCGAGCGCCGCGGCGGAGCGGCTCTCCGCCGTCGAAGCGGGCGCGGCAGCCTTCGGCGCGGCGGCATGGGCCGGGTTCGCCGCTGCCGGCACCGTACCGGCCGCCGCTGCCGGCCTGGGGCCTGCCTGTCCCCTGGTTTCGGTTTGCGCCAGCGCGGAAGCGCTCGCGAGCACGCCGACGGCAACGATCATCGCATGGCGTTTCGACATGTGTCCCATTTCCCCACGAGGACGAGGCCCGGACGGGCGCTCGCATTGGCCATTCCTGCTCACCGCGCCGCGTGCGCCGATTCGCAAAAATCGGCGGGAAGCTAGAGCCCCGGAGTTGAGGTCCCATTAAGCACGGCTGTCGAAAGCCCGCGCGCTTGAGGCGGGGCGTCTCGATTGGGTCGCGCCAGGGGCGGGATGGGTTCGCGAAATCCGCGACGAATGGCGGGCAAATTGCAGGAAACCCGCAGCAAGAAATCCGCAAAAAAAGGGCGGCTTGGCCGCCCCGAAAAGAGAGCCGCGCGCGAGCGCGCGGACTGGGTCTCGTTCAATCCGGCCGCGCCCCCGTGACGCGGCGGATTGAACATCGGCCGTAAAGGCCAGAGCCCGGTCGGCTCAGGCCTCGTTCGCTGCGATCGATTCCATCAGCGAGACGAGCTGACGCTGGACCGTCTGGTCCTTGATCTTGCTGTAGGCGCGCAGCAGGCGGAGGCTGAAGGCCGAATCGAGGAACAGCAGGCTCTCGACTTCGCGCGCCTTGTTGTCGCCGTCATAGAAGAAGGTCACGGGCACATCGAGGGCGGTGGCGATCTGCTGAAGCCGAGCCGCGCCGACGCGATTGACGCCCTTCTCGTATTTCTGGACCTGCTGGAAGCTCACGCCGAGCTTCTCACCGAGTTCGGCCTGCGAGATCTTCATCTCGACGCGCCGCAGACGGATCCGCTTGCCAAGCTCAATGTCCGGCTTGCCGGCACTGCGCTGCTTCATCCTTTTCGCCGCTGTTTTCATACTCTCACCTTTGTTCTTCGGTTGAAAATCCCCCGAAGAGCTGGGTCAGGGGTTCGCCCATATACACGTCCTTGAATTCATGCGGATGCACGAACTCTTCCTTAAACCACGGGAATCGCGCCGGATTGAAAGCTTCGATCAGCCAGTCAATCATGTGCCGAACGCGTGGAATCCGGCCGCTACCAGGGTGGTAAGACAACCAGATATCCAGCGGCCTGTTCAGCTCGACCTCCAGTGGAATCAACTTCCCGCCAAGCGCAATGGCGTAGCTCGGGAATACGCCGATGCCGGCGCCATTCGCGACCGCCCAATAATTGGCGCTCGAGACGTTGGTCTTCATGACCAGAAGGTCACGTTCCGGAACGCCTGGGAAGAAGCTCTCGAAGGTCTCCTTGGCGGCAAGCTGGTCGGCGAATTGCAACACCAGGCGGTGCTTGATCAATTCGAGCGCCGAGCGCGGCGTGCCGTGTTTCTCAAGGTATTTTTCCGAAGCCCAGAACATCAGGTGCATGCGGCCGAGCCGCACCAGCTTGACGTCGAGCGCGGAGGGACGCGACAGATGGATGGCGACGTCGGCCTCGTGACGCGAGACGTCGGCCGAGCGCATCGCGCAATGCAGGTCGACCAGGATCTTCGGATAGGCCTGCTGGAATTCGACCAGCCGCGGGGCGAGCCAGAATGTCCCGAGACCCTCGGTGACGGCCACGCGAACTTCTCCGGACAGGGCGTTGGCCGTCGAATCGCTGGTGCGCAGCACGTCGAAGGCCGCCGCCTCCATGCGCTCGACGGCGGAGACCACCAGTGCACCTTCATCGGTCAGATGCGTGCCGTGGACGTCGCGGGTGAACAGGGTGGTGCCGGTCTGGCGCTCGAAATCATCAATCCGGCGGCGAACGGCGTTGATCGACAGCGACAGACGTTCAGACGCCGAGCGAAAACTGCCGCATCGAACGACTTCCAAGAATATGCGGGCCGCATCCCAATCGGAGAGGCCGCTGATGTTGATCTTTGGGCGTTCCTCCAGTGGAACGCCCCTTTCCGCCAAGGAGTGCATACAAGTCCCTTCGGGTTGCTAAACTGGCAGAATTGGGCGCAAACCACAACCACTGCGGGTTGGGGTACGGCGACTTTTGAACGCCATCGTTACCGCCTCGCGGGTGGTATCCGAGTGCTACCAAGGCTGAAAATCGAATCGGACGGACCACCGTTCGAATGAGGGGTGTGGCGTGAGTTCCGTTGCGAGCCCTGAAATGGCTGCAGGATTGTCGGCGCTTTCCGTCACGGAAGTCCTCGCGCGCGAGCTGTCGCCGTGCGGAATGGATCGATCATACAGCGCCGCACGTTCGACTCCCGGCCACCACGATAATGGCGTCCCGCGCAGCGGGTTGATGTTCGCTGGAACCACGGTTTCCAGGCAAAATCATACTGAAATCATGTTCGGAGGCGTCGGCGCCTCGTGTTATTCTCGGTATCCCATGGGGGCCGAGGGGATTTCCACAAACACGTCTCGCAGGCCGAACTAACGGAAAGAACGCCGGTGTCGCATTCAGACGAACAGTTGCAGTCGGTGCTGGAAACGCTTGAGGGGTGCCGCAAGGTTCTCAACGAGAGCAATAACCGCGAGTCGGCCGAGCTGCTGTCTATCGTCATCCTCGACGTGCGGATGAAGCTCAAAGGAATTGACAGTGCCGATCTCAAGGCGCTGTGCGACGAAATGCTGCGGAGCGCTGGAAGCGAACCGCAGCCCCCCTCCAAGCAGACGCAGGACCAGCCCCGGCGTCCGCTGCTCCGCGTGGTGAAGTAGCCGCGCCGCCGAGTCTCGCTTTTTGGCGAGGTTTGTGCGCGTCCCGATGCCGCATCTGTGATCGCAGACGGCATCGGGAGGAGCCTGGTTTCGTGCGCCTCTGTTGTGCGCATTCCCCGGCATCGGCTACACCAGAGCCGGTTCGGCTCCCGCCCGCGCGCATTCCCGGCGCGCGGCCAAAGAGCCTGAGATGGCTCCGACTGCATCATGCAAAATGTCTCGATCCCGGCGGCCCTGATTGCCGGCCTCGTCAGCTTCCTCTCTCCCTGCGTTCTGCCCCTGGTTCCGCCCTATCTGATCTATCTCACGGGCGCCACGATCGAGCATGTCGAGAACGAGGAGCCGGCCTCGGCGTCCAAGCGCGCCATCATGATGTCGGCGCTCTTGTTCGTGCTCGGTTTCTCCACGGTGTTCGTGGCGCTCGGCGCCAGCGCCTCGCTGATCGGCGGGCTGATCCGTGCCTGGTCGGCCGAGCTGTCGATCCTCGCCGGCATCGTCATCATCATCATGGGCCTGCATTTCCTGGGACTGACCCGGATCGGCCTGTTGATGCGCGAGGGGCGCCTGACCGCGCCTAAGCCCGTCGGTCTCTGGGGCGCCTATGTGATGGGCCTCGCTTTTGCCTTCGGCTGGACGCCGTGCATCGGCCCGATCCTTGCCGCGATCCTCTCGATCGCCGCGGCGGAGGCGACGATGACGAAGGGGGCGGGCCTGCTCGCAGTCTATTCGGCCGGCCTCGGCATTCCCTTCCTGATCGCCGCCCTGATGATCGAGCAGTTCTCGAAACTGTTCGCGCGCATGAAGGGCCAGCTCGTCAATGTCGAGCGCGCCATGGGCGTCCTGATGGTGATCACCGGCATCGGCTTCCTCACCGGTGCGGTCTCGAATGTCAGCATCTGGCTGCTGGAGACGTTTCCGGCGCTGCAGACAATCGGGTAGGGTGAGCGGAACGGCGAGGCCCGGAACAGAGCGGATCATTCCATCCGCAACAACACCGGAAGCTCGCTCATACGATGAAAGACCTCGTCGCAGACGGCTGCCAGCTCTCGCTCAACTCCGGAATCACCCCCGGTAAAACCGAGGACTCTCATGCCCGCGGCCTTTGCTGCGCGAATTCCGGACAACGAGTCCTCAACGACGACGCAGCGTGAGGGGTGAGCGCCCAGCGTTTGCGCCGCATGCAGAAACAGGCCGGGGTCCGGCTTCCACGAACCCACCTCGTACGCGCTAAAGATGCGTCCTTCGAAGCGCTCCAGCAGTTTCGTCAATCCGAGTGCATGCGTGAGCTTCGACATGGGTCCGTTAGACGCCACGCAAACCGGAACGGCAATCTCAGCCAACGCCGCATGGATTCCTTCGACAGGCTTCAGTTCGGCGTCAAACGCCAGTGCGGTGGCTCGTCGAATGTCGGCGATGAATGTGTCTCGGACGCTGCGGCCTAACCGGTGCTCGATTTCGCGCACGCAATCCGCCATCTTTACCCCTCGGAAAGAACGTATGGCGTCTTCCAGGCTGATCGCGATGCCCTCCTCAGATGCCGTTCGGACCAAGACGGTCAGCGCAATGATTTCACTATCGACCAGAACGCCGTCCGAATCGAAAATAACGAGCTCGGGACTTGTCATCCTTGCGATGCTCCAGACACATCATTCATCGGGACCTCTCGCTATATCCGGGACCACGGCGATTTTTGACTACACGCCTTGACTCACCGCGAAGCGCGCGAGCGCCTCACGATCAATCTCGATGCCCAGTCCCGGTCCGTCGGGAACGCGCACGACACCCTTCGTGTGCTCGATCGGCTCCTTCAGGATCGTCTGCCGGATCGGATGTTCGGTGCGGTCGAATTCCAGCATCGGCTCGATCGGCGCAAGCGAGGTCGGCGTGTGCAAAGGCAGCACGGCGAGAAGTTGCAGCGAGGCCGCGATCGCAATCCCGGTGCCCCAGACATGCGGATTGTAGCGGATGCCGAACGCCTCGCTCATGTCGGCGATCTTCTTGCATTCGGAGAGGCCACCTGCCGCGCAGGTGTCGGGCTGGGCGATGTCCAGCGCATGCGATGCGAACAGGGCGCGGAAGCCGAAGCGCGTGAACTCGCACTCGCCGCCGGCGATGGGAATCGTCAGCGCGGAGCGCACCGCACGATATCCCGCGACGTCCTCCGGCGGCACCGGCTCCTCGAACCAGCCGATGTCGTAGCGTTCGATCATGCGGCCGAGCCGGATCGCCGCCACTGCGTCAAAGGCGTGGTTCGCATCGACCATCAGCGCGACATCAGGGCCGATCGCCTCGCGCACCGCGCGCGTGACCGCGGCATCCTCGGCAATGCCGAAGCCGACCTTCAGCTTCACTGCGCGGAAACCCTCCGCGGCATAACCGGCCGCTTCCTCCGGCAGGTATTTGAGCGGATCGCCTGATTTGCGCCGGTACAGCCCGGTCGCATAGGCCGCAATGTCCTTGCGCGCCGCACCGCCGAGAAGCTGATGCGCGGGCACGCCGAAATGCTTGCCCCTGATGTCCCACAACGCGATGTCGATGCCGCTCAGGCCCTGGATCACGACGCCCTTCTGGCCGTGATCGCGCAAGCGGGCGTAGACCATTTGCCACAGCACGTCGGTGCGCAGTGGATCCTCGCCGATCAGCCAGGGCGCGATGCTCTGCACCACCGCCGCCGTCATCCGCGCCGGCCCGTAGCATTCGCCCCAGCCGGTCAGGCCGTCATCCGTCTCGATCTCGACCAGCATCGCGGTGCGCGTGTCGTACCAGGCGCGCGAATAGGCGAAGGGCTGCGAGAGCTTTGCTTCGAGGATGTGCGTGCGCACCTTGGTGATCTTCATCGCCGATGTTCCTTCAATCCGTTCACCGCGCCTCGTCCAGCACGCACATCACCGTGCAGACGACGCCGTGCGGCAGGAAGTCGACGGTTGCCTCGCCGCCGAGCTGGTCGCGCGCGCTGCGCTCGATCAGGCGCGAGCCGAAACCGCGCTGCACCGGCTCCGTCACCGGCGGTCCGCCGATCTCGCTCCAGATCAGCCGCAGCCGCGACTTCGGCGTGTCGGCGATGACCTCCCAGTCCAGCGTGACCCGGCCGGTCTCGTTCGACAGCGCGCCGTATTTCGCGGCGTTGGTGGCGATCTCGTGCACGATCATCGACAGCACCACGGCGAGCCGCGGCGACAGCGGTACGGCGGGGCCGGCCATGCGGATGCGATCGGGATTGCTCAGCAGGAACGGCTGGAGCACGCGCGCGATCACATCCCTCAGCTCCGATCCTGCCCATTTCTCCTGGCTCAGGAGATTATGCGCCTCGGCGAGCGCACCGAGCCGTCCCTCGAACTTGGTCCGCTCGTCCCGGCTTGAACTTCGGAAGGTCTGCACCGCGATCGCCTGCATCAAGGCCAGCGTGTTCTTGACGCGATGGTTGAGCTCCTCGATCAGCAGATTGTGCAGCATCTCGCCGCGCGCGATCGTGGTCGCCATCCGCACCGCGAAGGTCAGGCCGGTCAGCAGCAGGATGCCGCCGATCAGGCTGGTGATCGCGATGTCGCGCCAGAGCGGGGCGATCAGCGAGCTCTCGGCGACACCGGCCACGACCGTCCAGCCGGTCAGCCGCGACCTCGTATAGGCCGAGGACAGCGCGACGCCGTCGAGAGAAACGCTGGAGAGGGTCGCCTCCGGCGCTCGGGCCATCGCATCGTTCAGTGCGCCGGAGGCCTGCTTGCCGAACGTCTCGGCCGGATTGGGCGCGCGCGCGAACACGCGACCCTTGGTGTCCAGCAGCGACACCGTCCACTGATCGTTCGGCCGCTGCTGCTCGACCAGTTTCTGGAATGTCGCGATCGGCGGGCTGAAGGAGAGCGCGTAGACGACCTCATCGTTGCGCAGCACGGGAACCTCGACGGTCACGATCGGCCGGTTCTTGGTCGAGCCGGTGAACAGGTCGGAATATTGCGGCGACTTGCTCGCAAATACCCGCTCGACGATCTCGCGATTGTTGCGGGGCGGCAGGTTTGTCGTTTCACGCGTGACGGTCGAAAACAGCTGGTGCCCGCTCCCATCCGCCACCAGCAGGACGCTGTCCTCGCCATATTGGCTGATGAACCCGGTTGCCAGCCGGCGGAAGTCGTCGAAGTCGCCGCTTTGCAGGGCGTTGCTGAGCGCCAGCACCTGCAAGCCGCCGGTCATTCGCTGCACTTCGGAATCGAGCACGAGGCGCATGCTTCGCACCGTCTCCAGCACGCGTCGTGTCGCGTCGCTGCGGTCCTGGCGGTAGTTGGAATAGGCAATACCGACCGCAAAGACGATCAGCGGCAACATCGTTCCCGTGACCAGAAGAGCGAGCCGGACCGGCAGAGTGAGCTTTGACAAGCGCGGGCGTCCCGGTTCCAGCGCAGCGGCGCCGGATTATGATTTTGGGGAGACCATACGGGTGAGACTTCCACCGCGCCACGATTTTCGCGTCCGGCGGGCACGTGAGAGAGGGATTTTGCAGCGCGGTCGCGGGCGTCCGCGCGTCAAGTCATGCCGATCGCGGTCAGCAGCAGACACATGGCATAGACCGCTGCCAGACTGAGCCCGGCGATCCGGCCTCTCGGTGAGATGTCATCGTGAGCTCCAGGGGAAGCGACCGCCTTGGAAGGCGGCCGCGCTGGTCAATCCTGATCAATCGATTTCCTGAACGACTGTGCGCGAGCCGGGATCCACCAGCATCACGCGTTCGCCGGAGTAGACGTAGCGATACTTCGTTAGTGACGGACCCCAGTCCGCCGGGACGGCCTCTAGCTCGACGTCGCTCGGCACCGTCGCGCCGACGATGATCTTTTCCTGCGTCGTGACCGGACGGACGCGGTGCTCGGTGACGTAGGATCTGATCCTGGTCCGGTATTGCGGCTCGATCTGAACCGTTGCCGCGTGACCGGTTCCGGTGGTGGTCACCACGGTGGATTGCGCGAAAGCGCCGGTCGAAATCAGGACGGCCGCGGCGGATAGCAGGAACAGCTTCTTCATCTTGTTCTCCTCACAGGAATAAGCGCTGCACCAACATCCCGCCGCGGGCGCCGTTCCCCGACGTCAGGAACAAATTGCGACTTTTTCCCGTTAGCGGATCGACCGGACTGAAATGCCCGGCAACTGGAGGAGAAGATAATGAAGATGAAGCTTGCGACTGCAGCCTTGATGATTGCTGCATTTTCCCTGCCGGCGTTCGCGGCCGACGAGTTCTATGTCGTGCAGGACGTCAAGACGAAGAAGTGCACGGTTGTCGACAAGAAGCCGACCGAGACATCCATGACCGTCGTCAGCCCGTCGGGCACGATCTACAAGTCGCGCACCGAGGCCGAAAGCGGCATGAAGACCGTCAAGGTCTGCACGTCCAACTGAGGAGAATGACGCGATGCCCGTTCTGATTTTGTGGGCCGTGCCCGCCGTTCTGGTGATCAGCGGCGGCATTTATCTGATCGGCCATATGCACTAGCAATGACGGGCCCTCGCGATCGATCGCGAGGGCCCGTTTTCGTTGAGACGCAGATCAGAGATTGCTCTCGGTGATCGCGGCATAGACCATGCTGCGCAGTTCGCGCCGGAGCGGATAGGCGCTCGACGGCAGCACCTGCGTCATGAAGATGGCGATCAGCTCCTCGGCCGGGTCGATCCAGAACGAGGTCGTGGCCGCGCCGCCCCAATTATATTCACCCGGGCTGCCGGCGATCAGCGTCTCCGCCGGCCGCATGGTCACGGCGAAGCCGAGGCCGAAGCCGATGCCGTTATAGGTGGCTTCCGAGAACAGCGAACGCGACACTTCCGGCAGCGCGCGTCCGCCCGGAATGTGGTTGCTCGTCATCAGCGCCAGCGTTTTCGGCCCGAGCAGGCGGACGCCGCCCAGCTCGCCGCCATTGAGCAGCGCACGGCAGAAGGTGAGATAGTCGGCGACCGTCGAGCAGAGTCCGCCGCCGCCCGAGATGAACGAGGGCGGGGACAAGAACGAGCTCTTGGTCGGGTCGTCCTGGAGCGTCAGGCCCTCGCGGCGCTGGCCGGCATGGAAGGTCATGCCGCCACCGGGATCGGCGGAATAGCAGGCGGCGAAGCGATGCGCCTTGGAGGCCGGCACGTGAAAATCAGTGTCGGTCATGCCGAGCGGATCGAGGATGCGCGTTTTAAGGAACTGCTCGAAGGGAATCCCGGAGATCTTGCCGACGAGATAGCCGATCACGTCGGTCGCGACCGAGTAGTTCCAGGATTCGCCCGGCGAGAACTCCAGCGGAATTTTCGCCAGCGCCTCGATCATGCTCTGCAGCGTGCCGGCTTTCTCGACCTCGCCGATCTTTTCGGTGCGATAGGCGGCATCGACGTTGGAACGCTGCTGGAAGCCGTAGGTGAGGCCGGCGGTGTGCCGCAGCAGGTCGACGATCAGCATCGGCCGGGACGGCGGCCGGGTCAGGAAGGCCGGCGCGGTGCCGGCGACGAACACGCCGAGATCCTTCCATTCCGGAATGTATTTGGCGACGGGCTCGTCGATCGCGACGAGGCCTTGCTCGACCAGCATCATGAAGGCGACGCTGGTGAGCGGCTTGGTCATGGAATAGATGCGGTAGATGGTGTCGTCCTTGACCGGCACCTTGCGCTCGACGTCGGCAAAGCCCTGCACCGAGCTGTGGGCGACCTTGCCGCGGCGGTAGACCAGCAGGTGCGTGCCCGGGAAGCGGCCGGCATCGATGTAGCGGCTCTTCAGATGCGCATCGACGCGGTCGAGCGCAGCCTTCGACATGCCGACGGATTCGGGCGAGGCGGGGGTAGGGGCGAGCATCAGTTCCTCCGGGCGTTTTGTCGGAAAGTTGATAGCGAAATGCAGGCCCCATTCCAAGCCGGTTGCGCTTAACGCGGCCGGGCCTGCTGGTGTAGGCTGCACCCTGGAACGCCTCCAAGGAGCCCATCCGGGCCAACGAGAAAACTCAGGGCAAACGCACCATGACCCAGTTCAACGAGACCGAACTCACCGAAGCCGTCGTCAAGAGCTTCGACAATACGCCTGATCCGCGGGCAAAATTCCTGCTCCAGGAATTGGTGAAGTCGCTGCACGATTACGTGAGCAAGACCGGTCTCACCTTCGAGGAATGGGAATACGCCATCGATTTCCTGACCCGCACCGGCCACAAATGCACCGACACAAGGCAGGAGTTCATCCTGCTCTCCGACGTGCTCGGGGTCTCCATGCTGGTCGACGCGGTCAACCACAGGGATCGCGAGGGCGCCACCCAGACCACGGTGCTCGGCCCGTTCTATGTCGGCGAGCACAAGGTGACGGCGCACGGTACCGACATCTCGCCGAACAATCAGACCGGCGAGCGGATGTTCGTGCAGAGCCGCGTCACCGACCTCAAGGGCAAGCCGCTCGCGGGCGTTCCCGTCGACGTCTGGCATGCCGACGATGACGGCTTCTACGATTCACAGAAACCGAACTACGACGAGGTCGGCGCCTCGGCGCGGGCGCGCTTCATCACCGACAGCGACGGCCGCTTCTTCTTCCGCACCATTTTGCCGTGCAGCTATCCTATTCCGACCGATGGCCCTGTCGGCGAGATGATCATGCAGACCAAGCGCCATCCGATGCGCCCCGCGCATGTGCACTTCCTGGTCAATGCCAAGGGCTACGAGCCGCTGATCACCCACGTCTTCATGGACGGCGACAAATATCTCGATTCCGACGTGGTGTTCGGGGTCAAGGACGACCTCGTCGCCAAGGTCGAGCCGCGCAACGATCCCGCGATGCCTGATGGCCTCAAGGCGAACGGGCAGTGGCATTTGATGACCTACGAATTCCACCTCAAGCCCGGCGGCGGCATGGCGCCGAAGCCGCTGGGGGTGAAGGCGGAGGAGCCGGCGTGAGGAGACGCGAGGCGAGCCGGCCTTAACGCCCCCGGAGCGTCCCGATCAAGCAGGACGGATACCGCCTGTCCGTGCAGCGCGTGGGTTCACATGCCACTCCCTCCGCCACCGCCGCCGCCACCACCAGCTTGTCTGGACGCTTCGAGATTTCTGTCCAAACGACTGGGTTCATTAGGCGCGTAACCGAAAGCTCCCGGATAGCCCTTCTTCGATCCCATTGTTTGCGGCTCATGCAGCGGAGCGTAGCCGGAGACGCCCGGGTGATGTCTCTTGGAGATCTTATGCTGCAGACCAAGTGCTTTGCCTGGTACACCCTGCGCAAGCGCTGCTGGTGCGGCGGCGATGAGAGCGGCGGCACAAAGTGCGATGATCGTTGTCTTCACTTTTCGGTCCTCCCTCCTTGAAACAAAAGGGCCCGCGTCGCGGATTCAACGCCGTCGCGACGGCATAGTCGAGCGCAAAAACGTCTAGCCGCAATCAACCTTTAAACCCAGCTAGTCGCGCGATGTTTGGGCTATTTGGCCGATGTCGCATATGGGTCACCAGCGGCAATGCTCTGACGAACGATAATGGTTCCACTTGGCCGCTAGAAGTGGACGTCTGCGCCCTTCTGCGCCCTATCGCCCGTGCAGCAGCGCCAGCAGCACGACAACCGCGCAAGCAAGCGCTGCCGTGGTCAGCTTCCAGAACATCAGCGGGCTGCGCTCCAGGAGCGGCGTGATCCGTGTGTCGAGATAGGCCGAATTAGGCGTGCGAAGCTCGAAGACGAATTCGGACAGATCCTCGTGCCGATTGTAGGGATCGGGATGGAGCGCGCGCCTGAGCGCGCCGTCGACCCAGGCCGGCACGTTGCGGTCGTCGTCGGCCGGACGATACTGAAGTCTCCGCGCGTCCGCCTTGCGCCGGATCCTGGCGATCTGGGTGCCATAGGGAAGCTTTCCCGTCAGCATCTGGTAGCAGATCACGGCCAGCGAAAACATGTCGGAGCGCGGCGAGCCGCCTTGCCCAAGAAAATACTCCGGCGCCGTGTACTGGACCGTTCCCAGGATGTCGTCGGCCTCGTCTCGCGGCGCCGCCTCCGCGACGCCCGCGACCCTGACCGACCCGAAGTCGATGATCTTCGCGGTGCCGGTCTTGTCGATCATGATGTTATCGGGCCTGAGGTCCTGATGCAGCATTTCCATGCGGTGGAAGGCGCGCAGCCCCGCGGCGATCTGCTCGACCAGCCGACGGACGGTTTCGAGATCCGGGCGCGGATTGTCGGTCATCCACTGCTTCAACGTCTGCCCTTCGACGAATTCGGTCGCGACGTAGAGGTAGCTGCGCCGTCGCGACTGTGACAGCGGCTTCAGCACGTGCGGGCTGTCGATCCTGCGCGCGATCCACTCCTCCATCAGGAAGCGCTTGAGATAGGCGGCGTTGTCGCGCAAATCGATCGACGGCAGCTTGAGCGCGACCGGCGCCTCGGTCTCCATATCGACGGCGAGATAGATATGACTGCGGCTGCTGCCGTGGATTTCCCGGATAATCCTGTAGCCGTCGAAGACCGCTCGCGGCTCCGGCAGCGGCGGAAGCGGCAGCTGTGACGTCTGATTGAAGATACCGGCCGGCTCGCGCTGCGGCACCGCGTCGATGCGCAGGATCTGGACGGTGATGTTGTCGTCGCTGCCGCGCCGGTAGGCTTCCTCGACGATCGCCTTTGCCGCGCCGTCGAGCTCGGCTGCGTGCTCGCCGAGTGCGCTGGTGATGAAACGCTGATCGACGAATTCATAGGCACCGTCGGTTGCGAGGATAAAGGTGTCGCCGGCCTCGATCTCGAACGCCTGGTAGTCGATCTCGAGCTGAGGATTGATGCCGAGCGCACGGCCGAGATAGGTCTGCTCCGACGACACGATGATGCGGTGATCGTCGGTCAGCTGCTCGAGCGCCTTCCCGGCGACGCGGTAGACGCGACAGTCGCCGACGTGGAAGATGTGCGCGGTGGTCGCCTTGATGACCATGGCGGTCAGGGTGCAGACATAGCCCTTGTCGCGGTCATAGGCATATTGGCTCTTGCGCGTCTGCGCGTGCAGCCAGGAATTGGTCGCGTCCAGCACGCGCCGGGCGGAGGTCTTCACCGTCCAGGATTCCGACGTGCAGTAATAGTCCATCAGGAAGCTCTTGACCGCCGACTCGCTGGCGATCTGGCTCACTGTGCTGCTGGAAATGCCGTCGGCGAGAACGGCCGCGATGCCCTTCAGGCTGAGCAGCGGCTCTTCCGGAATCAGGACGCCGTGAAAATCCTGGTTGACGGGCTTGCGCCCCTTGTCGGAGTGCTGGCCGATCGAAATCAGGAGTCCGCGGGTCATCGTCATCACCAGGCGAAGGGAGCCTCACCCTGGTCGGGCGAGGCTCCTCTGTCGAGACGTATCAAGCCGCGACGCGGGTCGGCGCAGCCTTGCCGGCCTGGCGCTTCGGCTTGGTCATGACGTGGGTGGCGTAGAGGGTCATGCCGGTGAAGGCGAGGCCGCCGACGAGGTTGCCGAGTACGGTCGGGATCTCGTTCCAGATCAGATAGTCCATGATCGAGAATTTGGCATGGAGCATCAGGCCCGACGGGAACAGGAACATGTTCACGACGGAATGCTCGAACACCATGTAGAAGAACAACATGATGGGCATCCACATCGCGATGACCTTGCCGGGGACCGAGGTCGAGATCATGGCGCCGACGACGCCGGTCGAGACCATCCAGTTGCACAGCATGCCGCGCATGAACAGCGTCGCCATGCCGGTCGCGCCGTGCGCGGCATAGCCGAGCGTACGGCCTTCGCCGATGTTTCCAATGGCCGCTCCGACCTTGTCGGGGTCTTGCGTGAAGCCGAACGTCGTTACGAAGGCCATCATGAAGGCGACGGTGAAGGCACCGGCGAAATTGCCGACGAAGACCAGGCCCCAGTTGCGCAGCACGCCGCCAAGCGTGACGCCGGGACGCTTGTCGATCAGGGCGAGCGGCGAGAGCACGAACACGCCGGTAAGCAGATCGAAGCCGAGCAGGTACAGCATGATGAAGCCGACCGGAAACAGGAGCGCGCCAATCAGCGGCTGGCCCGTGTTCACGTTGATGGTGATGGCGAACCATGCGCCGAGTGCGAGGATGGCGCCGGCCATGAAGGCGCGGATGGCAGTATCCCGGGTGGACATGAAGATCTTGGACTCGCCCGCATCCACCATCTTGGTGACGAATTCCGAAGGCGCGAGATACGACATCAATGGTTCCTTTTGCTTCGTAAGTGAGATCGACACGCCCGAGAGAGCGCAGCTGAACATCATTGGCCGTGCGGGCAGCTCTGCCGCGCACGAGGGCTATGGAAGGTCTGGAAGCCTTGGGAATCGCGTCACGAGGACTGAGCCGGGAGGGCCGCGAAGCAGTTGAGCTTCCGGGATGCAGCCGCCAGAGGCTGCACCAATGCGGCAAGCCGCAGTCTTCGTTGACGTCAATGAAAATGCAAGTTGCGTGCCGTGTGGGAGGGTTGGAAAAGGTAAGCGATATCAAACGGATGCTGCGGCGTTGATCCGACTTTTGCGAGCGCCCGGCCTTTTGCTTGGGCGGCTGCACAAGATTTGTGCGGCGCACAAGGAACGAGCAATCCGCAAGTTCCGCGTGCGCAGCAGGCCTGCGACAGTCTGGCGCGGTATCAATAACCCATTCATTTTTCGATGCTTTTCGGAGTGGCGGGCTTGGCATGAAGCTTGAATCATTCAAGCCGACGCCATTGAAGCCGTCCCGCGAGACTTCTCATCCGATTTGCCGACGCCACCAGACGGGGGTCTCCCCCGCCATGCGTTCGCACGCGCCTCTTTCTGGCGTCACGGACGGACGGGCCGCTCGCGCGCACTGACGCCATCAATTCTGCAACGATGCAAAGGACGACACTGCCTATGACCAAGCGCACCCGCCAGCCCTCGGGCCTGAGCCGCCGTCAATTGTTGAAGGCCGCCGGCAGCACCGCTGCTCTTCTCGCCGCCGCCAAACTGAATTTTCCCGCCGGCGCCTTCGCGCAGGATGCAGGCCCCGAGGTCAAGGGCGCCAAGCTCGGCTTCATCGCGCTCACCGACGCAACCCCGCTGTTCGTCGCCAAGGAGAAGGGCATCTTCGCCAAATACGGCATGCCCGACGTCGAGGTGCAGAAGCAGGCCTCCTGGGGCACCACGCGCGACAACCTCGTGCTCGGCTCTGAAGGCAACGGCATCGACGGCGCGCATATCCTCACCCCGATGCCGTACCTGATCTCCTCCGGCAAGGTGACGCAGAACAACCAGCCGACGCCGATGTACATTCTGGCGCGCCTGAACCTGAACGGTCAGTGCATCTCGGTCGCCAAGGAATATGCCGACCTCAAGGTCGGAATCGACACCGCGCCCTTCAAGACGGCGCTGGAGAAGAAGAAGGCCGGCGGCAAGGCCGTGAAGGCCGCGATGACCTTCCCGGGCGGCACGCATGATCTCTGGATCCGTTACTGGCTTGCCGCCGGCGGCATCGATCCCGACAAGGACATCGAGACCATCGTGGTCCCGCCGCCGCAGATGGTCGCCAACATGAAGGTTGGCACCATGGATTGCTTCTGCGTCTGCGAGCCCTGGAACCTGCAGCTCATCCATCAGGAGATCGGCTACACCGCAATCACCACCGGCGAGCTCTGGGACAAGCATCCCGAAAAGTCGTTCGGCATGCGCGCGGCCTGGGTCGACAAATATCCGAAGGCGGCGAAGGCGCTGCTGATGGCGGTGATGGAAGCCCAGCAATGGGCGGAGAAGATCGAGAACCGCGAAGAGGCCGCGGTGATCTGCGCCAAGCGGCAGTGGATCAACTGCCCGGTCGAGGACATCACCGACCGCATGAAGGGCAAGTTCGATTACGGCACCGGCCGTGTCGTCGACAACTCGCCGCAGCAGATGCGCTTCTGGAAGGACCAGGCGTCCTATCCGTTCCAAAGCCACGACCTCTGGTTCCTCACCGAGGACATCCGCTGGGGCAAGTACGAAGCCGGCTTCGACACCAAGGCGCTGATTGCCAAGGTGAACCGCGAGGACCTCTGGAAGGATGCGGCCAAGACGCTGGGCGTCGCGGCCGCCGATATCCCGGCCTCGACCTCGCGCGGCAAGGAGACCTTCTTCGACGGCAAGGTGTTCGATCCCGAAAATCCGGCTGCCTATCTGAAGTCGCTCGCGATCAAGCGCGTCGAAGTCTGATGGAGCCCGCGGCCGCCGGCAGGCGGCCGCGTCGTCCTTTGAAGCCGGAGAGGGATTTTCAATGAACATGCCTGCCACGAAGATTGAGGTTGAGACCGCGACGCCTGCAGCAATCGCTGCCGCGCCGGTCGTCGCGATGACGCTCAAGCGTCCGCCGCGCGCCGAGACTTACGCCCGCATCGCCAGGGAGACCGCCGTGCGCGTGATTCCGCCGCTGGTCGTGATCGCGCTGCTGACGCTGGTGTGGGAGCTGGTGTGCCGCCGCGCCGGCTCGGCGCTACCGCCGCCGTCAAAGGTGTTCAAGGACACCAAGGAGCTGATCTTCGATCCGTTTTTCGATCATGGTGGCATCGACAAGGGCCTGTTCTGGCATCTCTCCGCAAGCCTCCAGCGCGTCGCGCTCGGCTACTCGCTCTCTGCCATCGCCGGCATCGCGCTCGGCGTGCTGGTCGGGCAGTCGGTCTGGGCGATGCGCGGGCTCGATCCGCTGTTCCAGGTGCTGCGCACCATCCCGCCGCTGGCCTGGCTGCCGCTGTCGCTCGCGGCGTTCCGAGACGGCCAGCCATCGGCGATCTTCGTCATCTTCATCACTTCGATCTGGCCGATCATCATCAACACCGCGGTCGGTATCCGCAACATCCCGCAGGACTACCGCAACGTCGCCGCGGTGGTGCAGCTCAACCCGCTCGAGTTCTTCGGCAAGATCATGATCCCGGCGGCGGCGCCCTACATCTTCACCGGCCTGCGCATCGGCATCGGCCTGTCCTGGCTCGCCATCATCGCAGCTGAAATGCTGATCGGCGGCGTCGGCATCGGCTTCTTCATCTGGGACGCCTGGAATTCCTCGCATATCAGCGAGATCATCCTGGCGCTGTTCTATGTCGGCATCGTCGGCTTCGTGCTCGACCGCCTGATCGCGGGCGTCGGCAAGATCGTCACCCGCGGCACGGCGCAGAACTGAGGGAGAAGGGTACATGACCGCCTATCTGAAGCTCGACCATATCGACAAGGTCTTTACCCGCGGCGCCGCCACCACGGAGGTGCTGAAGGACATCAACCTGACGATCGAGAAGGGCGAATACGTCTCGATCATCGGCCATTCCGGCTGCGGCAAGTCGACCCTGCTCAACATCATCGCAGGCCTGACCGGCGCCACCACCGGCGGCGTGCTGCTCGAGAACCGCGAGGTCAACTCGCCGGGTCCCGATCGCGCCGTGGTGTTCCAGAACCACAGCCTGCTGCCGTGGCTGACCGTCTACGAGAACGTCAAGCTCGGCGTCGACAAGGTCTTCGCCAGGACCAAGACCCGCGCCGAACGCGACGCCTGGGTCATGCACAATCTCAACCTGGTGCAGATGGCCCACGCCAGGGACAAGCGCCCCTCGGAAATCTCCGGCGGCATGAAGCAGCGCGTCGGCATCGCCCGTGCGCTGGCGATGGAGCCGAAGGTCCTGCTGCTCGACGAGCCGTTCGGCGCGCTCGACGCGCTGACCCGCGCGCATCTGCAGGACTCGGTGATGGCGCTGCATCAGAAGCTCGGCAACACCATTTTGATGATCACCCACGACGTCGACGAGGCGGTGCTGCTATCCGATCGCATCGTCATGATGACGAACGGGCCGAGCGCGCGCATCGGCGAGGTGCTGGAGGTGCCGCTCGCACGTCCCCGCAAGCGGCTCGATCTCGCGACCAACTCCACTTATTTGAAGTGCCGGCATCGCGTGCTCGAATTCCTCTACGAGCGTCATCGCTTCGTCGAGGCCGCGTAAACGAAGGTTTAACGCGGAAGATCCGCGCGCCTAAATAATCGACACCTCGCTCAATCCTTGTGCGCCGCACAAGGATTGAGCGAATCGCAAAATTTGCGAGCGAAATACACCTGGAACAATTTCGGGCAATGCGAACAAGCCCCTGAATTCCCTGTATTTCCCGAACGCGCGCAATTGGCACGGAAATTGAAATACCTTTTCCGACGCCAACGACGACGTCCCTCAACATCATCAATCAGCATCGTGAACTCGCCACCGGGGCATGGCCTCGGCGCGCGCCTCCGCGTGGAGGCTGAGCCTGCAACGACGCAGCGGTGAGCCTAGAAGGGATTATCAATGACGACGAATCCGACTCGAAATCCGACGTGGATTTCTGATTGGCGCCCCGAAGACGAGGCGTTCTGGAATGCGGGCGGCAAAGTGATCGCCCGGCGCAACCTGATCTGGTCGATCGTGGCCGAGCATATCGGCTTCTCCGTCTGGCTGATCTGGAGCATCGTCACCACCAAGCTGCCGCAGGCGGGTTTCCACTACACCACCGACCAGCTGTTCCAGCTCGTGGCGGTGCCAGGGCTGATCGGCGCATTGATGCGCTTCCCGTATACGTTCGCGGTCACGACCTTCGGCGGCCGCAACTGGACCATTTTCAGCGCGGCTGTCCTGTTCATCCCGACGCTGTCGCTCGCCTATTTCGTCAGCCAGCCGGACACGCCGTTCTGGCTGATGCTGCTGATCGCATCGACTGCGGGTCTCGGTGGCGGCAATTTCGCCTCCAGCATGACCAACATCTCCTTCTTCTTCCCTGACCGGATGAAGGGGTGGGCGCTGGGGCTGAACGCGGCCGGCGGCAATATCGGCGTCTCCAGCGTGCAACTGCTGACCCCGATCCTGATGACTCTCGCCGTCATCAACCTGTTTCAGGCAAGCCCTGTCGACGGCATCTTTCTTCAGAACGCCGGCCTGATGTGGGTGCTGCCGATCGCGATCGCGGTGTTCGGTGCGGTGTTCTTCATGAACAACCTGACCACGGCCAAGTCGTCGATCAAGAACCAGCTTGCCGTGGTCAAGCGCAAGCACACCTGGATCATGGCGTATCTCTATATCGGAACGTTCGGATCCTTTATCGGCTACTCCGCGGCGTTCCCGCTGCTGATCAAGACCCAGTTTCCGGCGATCTCGATCTCGATCGCGTTCCTCGGGCCGCTGGTCGGTTCGCTGTCGCGACCGCTCGGCGGCTTGCTCGCCGACAAGATCGGCGGCTCGATCCTCACCTTCTGGAATTTCATCGCGATGGCGGGCGCCACCGTCGGCGTGCTCTACTTCGTCGGGCACAAGGATTTCATCGGCTTCCTGTCGATGTTCCTGATCCTGTTCGTGACGACGGGCATCGGCAACGGCTCGACCTACCGCATGATCCCCTCGATCTTCCGCGAGCAGAACCTGTTCAGGGTGCGCGGCAAGGGCGATGCGGCGCGCGCGCTCGCGCTGAAGACGGCGAGCATCGAGAGCGGTGCGGCGGTCGGCTTCATCGGCGCGATCGGCGCGGTCGGCGGCTATCTGATCCCGACCGGTTTCGGCAAGTCGATCGCCATGACCGGCGGTCCGTCGCTCGCGCTCGCGATCTATCTCGCTTTCTATGCGTCCTGCCTCGGACTGACCTGGTGGTTCTACCTGCGTCGCAGCCCGCAGGGTGAGGGCGCGTCAAGCCTGGCCGAAGCACGTGTGTGACACTTGGCACGAATGTCGCTTCTCCCCGTACGCGGGGAGAAGACTCTCTGATGACGTTTGACCCATGAACCTTGTTCGCAACGGCGCGGACAAAGGCAGACCGAAACAGACAGGAGAACATCATGACGCCCGAACAGATTACCCTCGTCCAGCAGAGCTTTTCCAAGGTCGCGCCGATTTCAGAGGCAGCCTCTGTGTTGTTCTACGATCGCCTGTTCGAGGTGGCGCCGTCCGTGCGCGCGATGTTTCCCGAGGACATGACCGAGCAGCGCAAGAAGCTGATGGGCATGCTCGCCGCCGTCGTCGGCGGCCTGTCGAACCTCGAGACGATTCTTCCCGCGGCCTCGGCGCTCGCCAAGCGTCACGTCGCCTATGGCGCCAAGGCTGAGCACTATCCGGTGGTCGGCGCGACCTTGCTGTGGACCCTGGAAAAGGGGCTCGGCGAAGCCTGGACGCCCGAACTCGCCACGGCCTGGACCGACACCTATGGCGTGCTGTCCGGCTACATGATTTCCGAGGCCTACGGCGCACAGGCGCAGGCCGCCGAATAGGAGATGCCTTGTGAGTGAACCGCTGGTCATCGTCGGTAACGGTATGGCGGCCGCGCGTCTGGTCGACGAGCTCGCCAAGACCTCGCTCGGCCGCTACGCGGTCGCGGTGATCGGCGAAGAGCCGCGTCTCGCTTACAATCGCGTGCTGCTCTCCTCCGTGCTGGCCGGCGAGACCGGCTCGCATGAGATCGAGCTGAGACCGGCCGATTGGTGGCGCCATCGCGGCGTCACGGTGCGCTACGGCTATCGCGTCACCGAGATCGACACCGGCCGCCGCGAGCTCAAGATCGAAGGTGAAGAGAGCGTCGAATATTCCAAGCTCGTGCTCGCCACCGGCTCGACGCCGCTGCGGCTCAACGTGCCGGGCGCCGATCTCACGGGGGTGCACACCTTTCGCGACACGCGCGACGTCGATCTGCTGCTGACGCTCGCTGCGGCGAAGAAGCGCGTCGTCGTGGTCGGCGGTGGCCTGCTCGGGTTAGAGGCGGCCTATGGCCTTGCGAAAGCCGGCGCGCCGGTGACGCTGCTGCACCTGATGGACCGGCTGATGGAGCGCCAGCTCGATCTGCCGGCGGCCGACCTGCTGAAGACGCTGGTCGAGCGCAAGGGCATCCGCATCCTGCTCAATGCATCCACCGCCCGGATTCACGGCGAGGGCCATGTCGAAGCTGTCGAGCTTGCCGACGGCACGCGCATCGAGGCGGATGCCGTGATCTTCGCCGCCGGCATCAGGCCGAATGTGGCGCTTGCCAAAGAGGCGGGAATCGCGGTCAACCGCGGCATCGTCGTCAACGACGAGATGCAGACGGCCTCGCCCGACATCTACGCGCTCGGCGAATGTGCCGAGCATCGCGGCACCTGCTACGGCCTGGTCGAGCCCGCTTACGAGCAGGCGCGCGTGCTGGCGCGGCATCTCGCCGGACGTCCCGCCGCCTATCAGGGCAGCGTGGTCTCGACCAATCTGAAGGTCTCCGGCGTCAGCGTCTTCTCCGCCGGCGACTTCATGGGTGGGGACGGCAGCGAGAGCCTGGTGCTGTCGGACCGCAGGCGCGGCACCTACAAGAAGCTCGTCATCGCCGACGGCCGGCTTACCGGCGCGGTGCTGATCGGCGATACCGTCGATGCGCTCTGGTATCTCGAGCTGATCCGCAATCGCGACAAGGTGACGGCGATCCGCACCGACATGATGTTCGGCCGCGCGCTGGCGCGTCCTTCCAAGGCGGCTTGATAAGGCAGCTCGATATGACGGCGATCGATCCCACGCTCCGCGCCACCAAGACGACCTGTCCCTATTGCGGCGTCGGCTGCGGCGTGCTGGCGACGCCCGATGGCAAGGGCGGGGCGGCGATCGCGGGCGACCCGGATCATCCCGCCAATTTCGGCCGGCTGTGCTCGAAGGGCTCGGCGCTCGGCGAGACCGTCGGACTGGAGAGCCGGCTGCTCTATCCGATGATCCGCTGCAAGGGCGTGCTGGAGCGCGTCGCCTGGAGCGATGCACTCGACCACGTCGCCCATCGCATGCAACACATCATCGCGCGCGACGGTGCCGACGCGGTCGCGTTCTATCTCTCGGGCCAGCTCCTGACCGAGGACTATTACGTCGCCAACAAGCTGATGAAGGGCTTTGTCGGCACGGCCAATGTCGACACCAATTCGCGGCTTTGTATGTCGTCCTCGGTCGCCGGCCATCGCCGCGCCTTCGGTGCCGACACCGTGCCCGGCTGCTACGAGGATCTCGACCAGGCTGACCTCCTCGTCTTCGTCGGCTCGAACGCGGCCTGGTGCCATCCCGTGCTGTTCCAGCGCATGCTGAAGAACCGGCAGGAACGTGGCGCGCGCATGATCGTGATCGATCCGCGCCGTACCGACACGGCCAGTGACGTCGATCTGTTCCTCGGTCTCAAGCCCGGTACCGACACCGCGCTGTTCTCCGGCCTGTTCGTCCATCTCGCCGACAATGGCGCGCTCGACCAGGATTACATTGCGCAGAACACGTCGGGCTTCGATGACGCGCTGGCGCGCGCGCGCAACATCGCCGGCAGTGTCACCGCGACCGCGCTTGCGACAGGCTTGTCCGAACAGGACGTCGCCGCCTTCTTCAAGATGTTCCGCGACACCGAGCGGGTCGTCACGCTCTATTCGCAGGGCGTCAACCAGTCGGCGCAGGGCACCGACAAGGTCAACGCGATCCTGAACTGCCATCTCGCCACGGGGCGCATCGGCAAGCCGGGCGCCGCGCCGCTCTCGCTCACCGGTCAGCCCAACGCGATGGGCGGCCGCGAGGTCGGCGGCCTCGCCAACCAGCTCGCCGCGCATATGAACTTCACCCCGCCGGACATCGATCGTGTCAGGCGGTTCTGGAAGGCGCCGCGCATCGCCACCCATGAAGGACTGAAGGCGGTGCAGCTGTTCGAGGCCATCAACCGCGGCGAGGTCAAGGCGCTGTGGGTGATGGGCACCAACCCGGCGGTGTCGCTTCCCGATGCGGATTTCGTACGCGAAGCGCTGAAGAAGCTCGAGCTGTTCGTCGTTTCCGAGAACGTGCTGTCCAATGACACGGTCGAGGCTGGCCCGCACGTGTTGCTGCCGGCGCTGGCCTGGGGCGAGAAGTCCGGCACGGTGACCAACTCCGAACGCCGCATCTCGCGCCAGCGCTCGTTCCTGCCGGCGCCGGGCGAGGCACGGCCGGACTGGTGGATTCTGAGCGAGACCGCAAAGCGTCTCGGCTTCGGCGACAGTTTTAGTTACAAATCCGCCGCCGACATTTTTCGCGAGCATGCCGCGCTCTCGGCGTTCGAGAACGATGGCAGCCGCGATTTCGACATCAGCGGGCTCACCTCGCTGTCCGATGAGGCGTTCGATGCGTTGAAGCCGGTTCAGTGGCCGGTGCGCGAGGGGCAGGCGTCGAGCGAGCGCTTCTTCGCGAGCGGCGGCTTCTTCACCAATGACGGCAAAGGCCGCTTCGTCGCGCCGGAGGTGCCGTCACTGCGCGGCGAGACCGGCCCGTCGCGCCCGCTGCGGCTCAACACCGGGCGCATCCGCGACCAGTGGCACACCATGACGCGCACGGGGCTCAGCCAGCGTCTCGGCGCGCATCTGCCGGAACCGTTCGTCGAGATCCACCCTGATGATGCCAGCAAATACGGCATCTTGCATGACGGCTACGCCCGCATCACCACCGATTACGGCCAGTGCATCCTGAAAGTCGTCGTCAGCGACCGTCAGCAGCGCGGCACCGTGTTCGCGCCGATCCACTGGAGCGCGATGAACGCCTCGCACGGCCGCGTCGGGGCGCTCGTGCAGCCCTTCACCGATCCGTTCTCGGGCCAGCCGGAGTCGAAAGCCACGCCGGCGGCGATCTCGCCTTATGAATACGTCTTCCGCGGCTTTGCGCTGTCGCGCGATCAGCTCAATCTGCCGCCGAACCTGATGTGGACTCGTGTCACGGTTACGGGCGGCTTCGGCTATCTCTTCGCCGACAATGCGGATCTGTCGCGCTGGCCGGCCTGGCTCGACGGCGTCGCGGGCGAGGACGTCGCCGACTATCGCGATTTCGGTGGCGGCGTTTATCGCGCGGCCTCGTTCGCGGGCGACCGCATCGAGACCTGCCTGTTCGTCGGCCCCGCGCATGATGCCGGCGACTGGGAGGTGGTGAAGAGTCTGTTCGTGGCCGATCACGTCACCGACGAGCAGCGCCGCATGCTGCTGTCAGGCAAATCGACGGAGGGCGCGGCCTCGACCGGCCCCATCGTCTGCGCCTGCTTCGGCGTCGGCCGCGGCACCATCTGCGACACCATCGCCGGCGGCGCGCGCACGGCGGCCGAGATCGGCGCCAAGCTGAAGGCCGGCACCAATTGCGGGTCATGTATCCCCGAGCTGAAGCGGCTCATTGCGACGACGGAGGTCGCTCCGGCGAAGCAGGCGAAGGTCGCGGCGGGGTAGGTGCTCCCGCTCTTGTAGCCCGGATGGAGCGAAGCGAAATCCGGGACCTCTCTCCGTGCCGCGTGGCGAGAACCCGGATTACGCTTCGCTCCATCCGGGCTACGAGCTCTCTTGTCATTGTGGTTTCATCCATGGGTTGTGTTACATTCTGACGCACCCGCACGGGCTCGCCGCCTGCTCTCTTTTCTTGCAACTTGATAAGATGCGGCTCAACTTGAGAGCGATTTTCACGAATGAATTTAAGATGGGCCCGAATTGCCGGGCGAGACATCGAGCTATTGGAGATGATGATGCTTCGACAGATTGCGGATGCTCTCTCGAACCACTCGCGTCGCTGTATTCGGGCGCTTCCGGTCGGCGCGTTGCTCCTGTCGATGCTCACCGCTGCGGGTGTCACAGTCTGCCGGGCCGAGAGTCCGAGTGGAGAGCCGATTGGAATCCTGTTGGCCGCAGGCGATATCACCGGTTGCCACCAGACCGGAAACAAACATGCGGAGGTGGCGGCGCAGATCCAGAAAGAGATCGACGCCGCCAACCAGGTTCCGGTTGGCATTCTGGCTCTGGGCGATCTGGCCTATGCGAATTATAGAAACCAGAAGCCGCAGCCGGGGACGTATGGGCCTTGCTTCGACAAATTCGCCGCGACATGGGGCGTGCACAAGGATCGCATCTTTCCCGTACCCGGCAACCATGACTATTCCGACGATATTACACCCAACAAGAAGCTTACGCCGGCAAAGCACTATCGGGACTATTTCGGACAGCGCATCGCCGAATTGAAGAGTGCGACGGGCATTTCATCTGGACCGCAAGACAAGAGGCTCAGCTTCGCCACGCGCTTTCCCGACAAGGAGGGGTGGCTGCTTGCCGGGTTGAATTTCTACGGCAGCGACGTCGATTCGAAGACATGGCTTAAGGAGCAACTCTCGGCATCGACGGCACGATGCGTTTTGGTTTTTACGCATCCTTTCTTCATCAGTTCAGGCGAGCACGGGCAGGGCGAAGCCTACACGCCGATAGCGAAGCTGATGCCCATCCTCTATGCGCAAGGCGCTACCGTCCTGGTATCCGGTCACGACCATCACTTGGAGCAGTTTCCGAAGGTCGATGGTGCCGGGAAGCGGGATGAGGCGAAAGGCGTGCGGCCGTTTGTGGTCGGCACCGGCGGTGCGACGCTGTACTCAACATACATCAAGCATCCACTGAGCGAGCGCTTTGCCAACAAGAGCAGGGGCTTTCTGAAGCTCACCCTTTATCGCGACGGTTACAAATGGTCGTTCGTCGCTGTTGACGGACCGTCGGTCGAGCTGCCTGTCGGCGAAGAGAGCTGCAATCGCAAGTCACCGGCCTGATCCCACGGGTTGCTCATTGGAGCGGCTTGGGCGGAGCTGCGCGCATTGCAGTCACGAATTCATTTGAAGTACATCTGCAAAAGTGCGTGGGGCGGTCGCGCAGCCTTGACGTCGGTGCCAATCGACGGCCGCCGCGTTGTGCCTTATGCTGACGCCCACTCCGTCCATCTCACGCAAAGTCAACAATCACAACAATCATGATGTACCTGGAAACGCCGCCGCGCTTGATCGAAACCAAGATCTTCTCCGCCATGCCCGACCAATTCCGCCGCAAGGGCGTGCGGACCGATTGGGCCGAGGCCAACCGGCCGGGTGTGCCGACCGATAGTTTCATCGAAGGGCCGTCGTTCGACAAAGACGGCAACCTCTATATCGTCGACATTCCCTTCGGCCGCATCTTCCGCATCGCGCCTGATGGCGCGTGGTCGCTCGTGATCGAGTACGACGGTTGGCCGAACGGATTGAAGATTGCCACCGACGGCCGCATCCTCGTGGCCGACTATATGCACGGCATCATGGAGCTCGACGCCGGGGCAGGGCGCATCAGGCCCATCCTGACCGCGCGCAATTCAGAATCGTTCCGTGGCTGCAACGATCTGCATCTCGCCTCCAACGGAGACATCTTGTTCACCGATCAGGGCCAGACCGGCCTGCACGACGCAAGCGGTCGTGTCTATCGCCTGACGCCGAGCGGCCGGCTCGATTGCCTGCTCGACACCGGCATCAGCCCGAACGGCCTGGTGCTCGACCCCAGCGAAACCGTGCTGTTCGTCGCCATGACGCGCGACAACGCGGTGTGGCGGTTGCCGTTCATGAAGGACGGCAGCGTGTCGAAGGTCGGCCGCTTCTGCTCGCTGTTCGGCACCAGCGGACCTGATGGCATGACCATGGACGCGGCCGGTCGCCTGTTCGTCGGCCACGCCTCGCTCGGCCACGTCTTCGTGTTCGCACCGAACGGGGAGTTGATCGCGCAGATCAAGTCGTGCGCGGGTCCGAGCTGCACCAATGTCGCCATCGGTGGCGTCAAGAAAGATCGGCTCTATATCACGGAGTCCGGGACCGGCAGCGTGCTGGTCGCGGATATCAGTGGCCTATAGAGCATCTGAAGGAACGAACATGAACACGAAACCCTTCGGCAAGACCGGCGCCAACGTCTCTGTCATCGGGCAGGGCACCTGGTATCTCGACCACGGCGACCGCAAGCGCGCGGTCGCGGCGCTTCAGCGCGGGCTCGATCTCGGCATGACCCACATCGACACCGCCGAGATGTACGGCGATGCCGAGCTCGTTATCGCGGATGCAATCGCAGGCCGCCGCGATGAAGTGTTCCTGGTTTCAAAGGTGCTGCCGAGCAACGCCTCGCGCGGCGGCACCATCACGGCCTGTGAGCGCTCTCTGAAGCGGCTGAAGACCGATCGTCTCGACTGCTATCTGCTGCACTGGCGCGGTTCCTATCCGCTCGAAGACACGGTCGCCGCATTCGAGGAGTTGGTGAAGGCCGGCAAGATCAAATCCTGGGGCGTCTCCAATTTCGACGCCGACGATCTCGACGAGATTCTCGACGTCTCCGGCGAAGGCCGCATCGCCTGCAATCAGGTGCTCTATCATCTGAAGGAGCGCGCGATCGAGCATGCGGTGATCCCGTGGTGCGAGAAACATGGCGTCGCTGTCGTCGCATACTCTCCGTTCGGCCACGACGATTTTCCCGCAAGCAACAGCAAGGGAGGTGCGGTGCTGGCACGCATCGCGGAGGCGCGTCGTGTGACACCGCGTCAGGTCGCGCTGAGCTTCCTCACCCGTGCGACTACGGTGTTCGCGATCCCGAAGGCCTCGTCCGCGGAACATGCCGGCGAGAATGCGGCGGCGGGCGATCTCGTGCTGACGAAAGAAGAGATTTCGGCGCTCGATGCGGCGTTTCCGCGCGGTCCGAAGCCGCGCAGCCTGCCCATGCTGTAGTGCACAAGCGCCTATTATTAATGGAGTATTGACGCGCGGGGTCGTCAGCGCATATCGGCATCCTGTTTTCGGAAGTTGTGAAAGCAGCGCATTTGTCGTTTTTTACGATCGTTCCCGAATCGTCGTTTTCCCAGGTTCCAGCCGTGACACCGCCGCCCGCCGTAGCCGCAAGGCTCGACAGTATTCCCATGCCCGTGCCGGAGAAGAAGCAGGAGGCTCGCCGCGCGCCTGCGCGCGTCGATCATCCCTTCAAGGGCATCGCGCTGGTGCTGCTGTCGACGGTGTTCCTCGGCTGCTCCGACGTCACCGCAAAATACCTGTCGACGAGCCTGCCGTCGATCGAGATCACCTGGATCCGCTTCGTCACGTTCGCGCTGATGTTCACGCCGGTGATGCTGCCGGGCTCGCCGCTGCATGCGATGCGCACCGATCGCCTCGGCCTGCAGCTGATGCGCGGCATCGCGCTGCTCGGCTCCTCGCTGTTCTTCATCACCGGTCTCCGTTTCCTCCCCATCGCGGAAGCCTCGGCCACCGGCTTCGTCTCGCCGCTGTTCGTCACCGCGCTGTCGATCATCTTCCTGAGCGAGAAGGTCGGCATGCGCCGCTGGATCGCGACCGCGATCGGTCTCATCGGCGTGATGATCATCCTGCGTCCGGGCTCCAATGCGTTTCACGCCGCCGCGTTCTTCCCGATCATCTCGGCATTCTGCTGGGCCGCTGCGCTGATCCTGACGCGCATGATGAGCGGGCGCGAAGCCGTCCTCACCACCATGGCCTATTCGGCGCTCACGGGCGTCGCGATCCTCAGCCTGATGGTGCCGTTCGTCTGGGTGACGCCGAGCTGGACCGCGATCGGGCTCGGCATCGTGATCGGCGTCGCGTCCACCGTGGGCCAGTGGATCATCGTGCTGGCCTATCGCTACGGCGATGCCTCGGTGCTGGCACCGTTCTCCTACACGCAGTTGCTGTGGGTCAGCATTCTGGGCTTCTTCCTGTTCGGCGAACTGCCTGACGTCTGGACCGTCACTGGTGCTGCCTTCATCGTCGCCAGCGGTCTCTACATCGCCCATCGCGAGCGCATCCGCCGCGCCCAGCTGCTGGTGTTGGAAGAGCGTTCCCCGAACCCCTGACGCAAGTTCGCGCGTCGCGCTTCGTGCTATCAACGGCGCCAACAACACGGGAGGAGCCGGATGCGCGCTGCGATTTTCAGGAACGGTGAGATTGTCGTCGACCGAATGGCCGAACCGAAGCCGGGCCCCGGCCAGGTGCTGGTCAGGACGCTCGCCTGCGGCATCTGTGGCTCCGACCTGCACGCGCGCCAGCACGCGCCCCGCATGGTGGAGATGGCAAGGAAGACCGGGCGCACACCGATGGACCTGTCGCGCGACGTCGTGTTCGGCCACGAGTTCTGCTGCGAGATCGTCGATTGCGGCCCCGGCACCGAACGCAAGCTCAAGCCGGGGACGCATGTCTGCTCGCTGCCCGCGCTGGTGACGGCGGAGGGCATCAAGGGGATCGGCTATTCCAACGATCTTGTCGGCGGCTATGCGGAGCAGATGATTTTGAGCGAGCCGCTGTTGCTCGAAGTGCGGAACGGTCTCGCGCCGGAACATGCGGCGCTGACCGAGCCGCTCGCCGTCGGCGTCCATGCCGTGGCGAAAGCCAATATCCGGGGCGGCGAGGTGCCGCTCGTGATCGGTTGCGGCCCGGTCGGCCTCGCGGTGATCGCCGCGCTGAGGATCAAGGGCCTGCATCCGATCGTCGCGGCCGACTATTCGCCGGCGCGGCGTGCGCTGGCCGCAAAGCTGGGGGCCGATATCGTCGTCGATCCCAAGGTGACGCAGCCCTACGCGACTTGGGCCGAGCACGCGCAGATGTCGGAGGCCGAGAAGGCGGTTCGGCCGCCGTTGCAGGCCATGCTGCCGGCACTGAAGCCCGCAATCATCTTCGAATGCGTCGGCGTGCCCGGCCTGTTGCAGCAGGTGTTCGAGGGCGCCCCGCGTGATGCGCGCATCGTGGTGGTCGGTGTCTGCATGGAGACCGACAAGAGCGAACCCATGCTCGGCATCATGAAGGAGCTCAACGTCCAATATGTGCTCGGCTACACGCCCGAGGAGTTCGCGGCATCACTGCGCCTGATCGCGGAAGGGCAGGTGGATGCGGCCGCGATGGTCACCGCCGAGGTCGGCCTTGACGGCGTCGCAAAGGCGTTCGCTGATCTCGCCAATCCTGAGGCGCACACCAAGATCATCGTGCAGCCGTGGAAATAGGGAACGGCTGAAGCACGCCGCCATCGGGTTTCGCGGCGACGTCGGCATCGCTCATCTGGGCGATCACGGCACGGCGATCGACGATCGCCTGGTGGAATTGCGCCAGCACGAGACCGAAGGCGGTGAGGTCGCCGTCTTCGATGGCGCCGTCCTCGTGACAGGCCAGCGTCTCGCGCAGGATGTCGTCGGCTGCGCTCTGCATTGCCGCGAGATCGTCGAGCGACGTCGCCTCGCGCGCGCTGGAGATCGCGTTGAGCAGGCGGTCGCGATGCAGCGCGTTCTCGCTGCGCTCCTCGCGCCGCAGATAATGCCGCAGCCATGCGGCGACCGAGCCGAGGCCGGAGAGCAGCAGCACCACGCCCCAGATGTAGTCGCTGTATTTGTCCATGAAGGTGCGTTCGTTGCCGTCGATAAAGGCGGCGGCTCCCGGATGCGCCGGCAGCGCGGCGTCCTTGTCGGTGTCAGGCTTCTGAATGTGACTGGCGCCGGGCAAGTCCTTCACGAGCGACTGACGGACCGTAAACAGCTCGCGGGTGAAGGTAGCGACCGTGTCCTCGGACAATGAAGCGGGCGCGACGATCAGATGATTGACGGCGATGGTGTCGATCTTGTCGTCCGGCCGCTGCGGCGTCGTGGAAAATGCGCTCGCGGGAATTTCCTCGGATTCGTAGAGCGGATGCCGCTCGGCGATGGCGTCGGAGACGTCGACGGACAGGAACTTGGGCTCGCCACGCAGGCGCGCGGTGGTGGCGATCGTGGTTGCGATCGCCTTGTCGTCGAGTGCGCCCACCATCATGAAGGCGTCGAGCGTCGAGTCCTGGGTCATCTCGGAGATGCGGTCGATACTGAACTGTGCGATCGTGACCTTCTGCGGGTTGACGCCTGACTCGGCGAGGATGACACGGAGCAGATTGAGATTGGCATCGCCAAGGCCGACGACACCGATGCGGCGCCCCGTGAGGGAGGCGATCTCCATGATCTTCCTGGCGGCGCCCTTGCGCGCCGCTGGCGCCCACAACACCACGAAATTTCGCCGCAGGATCGCCACCGAATTGGTGTCGGCCGGCATGGCGAGGTCGCCGCGAGCCACCGCAAGGTCGGCCTTGCCGGCGCCGAGCAGATTGAGGCTTTGTAGCGTGCCGTCGGTCCCGATCGGTACGAGCCGCACCGCGCCACCCCTGGCGTCGAACGCCTTCGCCACCGCCGCAATCAGCGCCTGGTCGTCACTGCCGGCCGGCCCGACCGCGATGCGCAGCGTCGCCGGCTGCCAGACGCAATAGGCGAGGGCCAGAGCGACCGTGAGCACCGAGAGCACGCTTGCGAGCGCGAGCCACGGGCCAAAGCGATTGCGGCGGCGAGACGACGTGTCTCTCCTCACGCTCAGATCGCTCGGCACGGGCATCTCGCTTTCCTCATCGGCAAGCTCGCCCGACGGCAGGCGCGGCGGGTGCCGTCAGTATTTCGAAGGCACGTACATCTCCGGCGGAATCGGGCCGCGGTGATAGTCGGGGTTGCGCACGCGCGGCGGCAGCACTACGGGCACGCGCGCGACCTCCTGGTACGGCATCTGGCTGAGGAGATGCGCGATGCAATTGAGGCGGGCGCGCTTCTTGTCGACGGCGTCGACGATCCACCACGGCGAGTCCGGCAGATGCGTGTGCTCCAGCATCGTCTCCTTGGCCTTGGTGTACGCCTCCCAGCGGCTGCGCGCCTCGACGTCCATCGGGCTCAGCTTCCACTGCTTCAGCGGATCCCTGATACGCATGCTGAAGCGGAACTGCTGCTCGTCGTCGGTGATGGAGAACCAGTATTTGACGAGATTGATGCCGGAACGGATCAGCATCCGCTCGAACTCCGGCACCGTCTTGAAAAACTCCTGGTATTGCTCGTCGGTGCAGAAGCCCATCACGCGCTCGACGCCGGCACGGTTGTACCAGCTGCGGTCGAACAGCACCATTTCGCCGCCGGCCGGCAAATGCGCCACGTAGCGTTGGAAATACCATTGCGTGCGCTCGCGCTCGCTCGGGGCGGGGAGCGCCGCGACACGGCAGATGCGGGGATTGAGGCGCTGGGTGATGCGCTTGATGACGCCGCCCTTGCCGGCGGAGTCGCGGCCCTCGAACAGCACGACGACCTTCTTCTTCTCGCTCTGCACCCAGTCCTGGAGCTTGACCAGCTCGCCCTGGAGGCGGAGCAATTCCCGGAAATACAGCCTGCGGTCCACCGTCGGGCGGAGCGCGTCCGTCTCGTCCAGCAGCTCGTCGAGCCTGCTGTCATCGAGCTCCATCTCCAGCTCTTCGTCGAGATCGTCGGTCATTTCCCGGATGATGCGCTCGCGTTTGGCCATTTCAGGGGTGCGATCGGATGCGGTCATGGGTCCTTCTTTCGGCAGGGTGCCTGTCGCCCGTGACCATCGGCGGGGTTTATTGCGCCCATGTGACACCGGTTCCGAAATTGCCCGGCGGGGCCGTCAGACCGGCAGGGCGATCGAATATTTGACCTGGCTGAGCGCGAAGCTCGATTCGATCGAGGCAATGCCGTCGAGCCGGGTCAGCTTGGTCTTCAGGAAGGTCTCGTAGGAGGCGAGGTCGGCCGCGACGACGCGCAGGAGATAGTCGCGGTTGCCGGTCATCAGGTAGCACTCCAGCACCTCGTCCCATTTCGAGATCGCGCGCGCAAATCGGTTGAGATCCTCTTCCTTCTGCCGCGCCAGCTTGATCGAGATGAAGACGCTGACGTGCAGCCCCAGCGCCTTCTGGTCGACGGTCGCAATGTAGCGGCTGATGACCCCGCGCTCCTCCAGCAGCTTGACCCGGCGATGGCAGGGCGACACCGAGAGCCCGACCTTGTCGGCCAGTTCCTGCATGGTCAGCCGGCTGTCGTTCTGGAGCAAAGCGAGGATTTTCCGGTCGATGGCGTCGAGGTCGGGCATTGGAATGAAACCTGTCTGATGTGGTGTTTCATTGGTAAAGTATCCCAATATTTGGAGGTATGGCGCGAAAAATTGAGAAGTTTGGCGCCGCCCGCAGGCGTATCATCGTGGAACCTGTTTCCGGGAGCCATTGTCATGCCCGTTGATACCGCCCGTCTGGACACATTGACTGCATTGGCCCGCAAGGCGCTGTGGCTGTCGTCATGGACCATCCACCACGCCAACCACATCCGCGCCAATGCGGACGGGCTCAAGGTCGGGGGACACCAGGCCTCGTCCGCCTCGCTCGCGACGATCATGTCGGCGCTGTATTTCAGCGTGCTGCGCCCTGAGGATCGCGTCGCGGTGAAGCCGCATGCGAGCCCGGTGTTCCACGCCATCCAGTACCTGTTCGGCCGGCAGACGCGCGAGAAGCTGGAGAACTTTCGCGGGTTCAAGGGCGCGCAGTCCTATCCCTCGCGCACCAAGGATGTCGACGACGTCGATTTCTCCACCGGTTCCGTCGGCCTCGGCGTCGCGCAGACGTTGTTTGCCTCGCTGGTGCAGGACTATGTCAAGGCGCATGGCTGGATGAAGGACCGCCGCGAAGGGCGGATGATTGCCCTGGTCGGCGATGCCGAGATGGATGAGGGCAACATTTTCGAAGCGCTCGCCGAAGGCTGGAAGCACGGCCTGCGCAACACCTGGTGGGTGGTCGACTACAACCGCCAGTCGCTCGACGCCGTCGTGCGCGAAGGGCTCTGGGAAAAGTTCGAGACCATGTTCCGCAATTTCGGCTGGGACGTGGTGATCGTGAAATACGGCCGCCTGATGCGTGAAGCCTTTGCCGAGCCCGGCGGCGAGGCGCTTAAAGCTTGGATCGACAATTGCCCGAACGCGCTCTACGCGGCGCTATGCTTCCAGGGCGGTGCCGCCTTCCGCAAGCATCTGCACGACGAGATCGGCGACCAGGGCCCGATCACCAAGCTGATCGACAAGCGCAGCGACGAGGAACTGCTGGCGCTGATGTCGAACCTCGGCGGCCACGACATGGCGAGCATGCTGGAGGCGTTCGAGTCGATCGATCACGATCGCCCGGTCTGCTTCATCGCCTACACCATCAAGGGCGTCGGCCTGCCCTTCCAGGGCCACAAGGACAACCACGCCGGCCTGATGACGGTCACGCAGATGGAGAAATATCGCGAGAGCCAGAACATCCGTCCGGGCCACGAATGGGACAAGTACGAGGGCCTCGCGCAGGACGCCGCCGAGCTCGACGCCTTCCTCGCGCGCGTGCCGTTCAACCAGGACGGCCGCCGGCTGACCGCGCCTGTTATCGAGGTGCCCCAGCAGCTCGCGTTCAAGCCGTCGCCGCAGATGTCGACCCAGCAGGGCTTTGGCCTCGTGCTGAACGAGATCGCGCGCGACGACAGCGAGCTGGCCAGACGCATCGTCACGACCTCGCCCGACGTCACGGTCTCGACCAATCTCGGTCCGTGGGTGAACCGGCGCGGCCTGTTCGCGCGCGGCGAGAGGGCGGACTTATTCCGCAGCGAGAAAATTCCCTCCACGTTCAATTGGGACTTCTCTCCCAAGGGCCAGCATCTCGAGCTCGGCATCGCCGAGATGAACCTGTTCATCATGCTCTCAGCGCTCGGCCTGTCGCACCAGATCAATGGCGAGCGGCTGTTGCCGGTCGGCACGCTCTACGATCCCTTCATCGAGCGCGGCCTCGATGCGCTGAACTATGCCTGCTACCAGGATGCGCGCTTCATGGTGGCGGCGACGCCGTCAGGCATCACGCTCGCGCCTGAAGGCGGCGCGCACCAGTCGATCGCGACGCCGTTGATCGGCATGGCGCAGGACGGGCTCGCCTCGTTCGAGCCGGCCTTCGTCGACGAGCTCGCCGTGATCATGGCTTGGGGCTTCAATCACATGCAGCGCGATCCGGGCGAGGGCGGCTCGGTCTATTTGCGGCTCTCGACGCGCAGCATCGAGCAGGCGCAGCGGATCATGACGCCGGAGCTTGCGCAGGGCATCACCGACGGCGCCTATTGGCTGCGCAAGCCGGGGCCCAATGCCGAACTCGTGATCGCCTATACCGGCGCGGTCGCGCCCGAAGCGATCGAGGCGACCGGCTTCATCGGCGAGAGCCGCCGCGACATCGGCCTGCTCGCGATCACCTCGGCGGATCGTCTGCATGCAGGTTGGACCGCGGCGCGGAAATTGCGGCGTGATCGGCGGGGTGTGCAGCATCTCAGCCACATCGAAAAGCTGCTCGCACCGCTGCCGCGCGACTGCGGCATCGTGACCGTGATCGACGGCCATCCCTCCGCGCTCGGCTGGCTCGGCAGCGTCCGCGGTCATCGCGTCGAGGCGCTCGGCGTCGAGCAGTTCGGCCAGACCGGCACCATCGCGGACCTCTACCGCCATTACGGCATTGATGCGAATGCGATCATCGATGCGGCGGAAAGCCTCACCACCGGCGCGCCGGTGCTGCACCGGAAGATGGCGGTGTAGCTGAAGTAACCCGGCCGTCATTCCACGGGATAATGCGCGCCCCGGAATGACGGCGGGGCCACCTTGCCTCGTTCCCGCCATCGGCTCATATATCCTCCGTCCGCCGCAACGCTGGCCCCGCATATGGCGGGTTCAATTGCCGGCGCTTTCGTGCAAGGATGCCTGCCGAAACGCCCCCTCCAAGCCCCCAAGAAGAGGTTAACGATGGTCAATCGCATGCAATTCTACATCGACGGCGCCTGGGTCGATCCCGCCGTCAAGAAGTCCACCGCCGTGGTCAATCCCGCGACGGAAGAGGCGATGTACGAGGTTGCGCTGGGCTCCAAGGCTGACGTCGACAAGGCCGTCACTGCTGCCAAGCGCGCCTTTGCAACCTTCTCCCAGACCAGCCGCGAGGAGCGCGTCGCGCTGCTCACGAAAGTCATCGAGATCTACAAGGGCCGCCTCAAGGAGATCGGCGCCGCCGTCTCCGACGAGATGGGCGCGCCGCTGCCGATGGCGGAGAAGCTCCAGGCCGGCGCCGGCCTCGGCCACCTCATGACCACGCTCGACGTGCTCAAGAACTACCATTTCGAGGAACCGGTCGGCACCGCCATGGTGCTGCGTGAGCCGATCGGCGTGGTCGGCATGATCACGCCCTGGAACTGGCCGCTGAACCAGATCGCCTGCAAGGTCGCGCCCGCGCTCGCCGCCGGCTGCACCATGATCCTGAAGCCGTCGGAGTTCACCCCGACCTCGGCTTTGATCTTCGCGGAAATCCTCCACGAAGCCGGCGTGCCGAAGGGCGTGTTCAACCTCGTCAACGGCCTCGGCCCCGAGGTCGGGGCCGCCATGAGCGAGCACCCCGACATCGACATGATCTCGTTCACCGGCTCGACCCGCGCCGGCATCGACGTGGCCAAGCGCGCCGCGCCGACCGTGAAGCGCGTCAGCCAGGAGCTCGGCGGCAAGTCGCCGAACGTGATCCTCGAAGGTGCCGACCTGCAGAAGGCGGTGACCGGCGGCGTGATGCACATGTTCAACAATTCCGGCCAGTCCTGCAACGCGCCCTCGCGCATGATCGTGCCGCTGTCGAAGATGAAGGACGTCGCCGCGATCGCGAAGGCTGTCGCCGACAAGACCAAGGCGGGCGATCCGCGCGCCGACGGCACCACGATCGGCCCCGTGGTCAACCGCGGCCAGTGGGACAAGATCCAGGGGTTGATCAAGAAGGGCATCGACGAGGGCGCAACGCTCGTCGCCGGCGGCCCGGGCCTGCCCGAGGGCGTCAACAAGGGCTTCTACGTCCGTCCGACCATCTTCGCCGACGTCACCCCCGACATGACGATCGCCCGTGAAGAAATCTTCGGACCGGTGCTGACCATCATCGGCGCCAAGGACGAGTCTGAGGCCGTGCAGATCGCCAACGACACGCCGTATGGCCTTGCTGGTTACGTTACGGGTGCTTCGGTCGAGGACGCCAAGCGCGTCGGCCGGCAGATCCGCGCCGGCAACGTCAACCTCCAGGGCGTGCCCAACGACCGCACCGCGCCGTTCGGCGGCTACAAGCAGTCGGGCAACGGCCGCGAGTGGGGCAAGTACGGCCTCGAGGACTTCCTCGAAGTGAAGGCGGTCGCCGGCTTCAACGCGGCGTAAGTTTTTCGCCTGAACGAACAACGCGCCGGAGCGGGAGACCGCTCCGGCGTTTTTTTGTAGCCCGCATGGAGCGAAGCGTAATGCGGGACCGGTCCCCGGATTGCGCTTCGCTCCATCCGGGCTACACGGCTCCTTCGTAGGGTGGGCGAAGGAGCGAAGCGACGTGCCCACCATTGCGCGACGAACGAGGAGTGGTGGGCACGCTTCGCTTTGCCCACCCTACGAGTGCAGCGCTAGCCGCCGACCGCACCCTGCGTGTTCACATACAGCGCGTAGATCGACTGGCTCGCCGCCATGAACAGGCGGTTGCGCTTGACGCCGCCGAAGCAGAGATTGGCGCAGCGCTCGGGCAGCGCGATGCGGCCGATCATGACGCCGTCGGGCGCGAACACCACGACGCCGTCGAGCTCGGGATCGCCCATGCCCCAGCCGCACCAGAGATTGCCGTCGATGTCGCAGCGCATGCCGTCCGGTGTGCCCGGGCCGGCATCGATGTGGACGCGCTTGTTGGAGATCGTGGTGCCGTCAAGCGAGACGTCATAGGCGAGGATCTTTCGGTTCGGCACGCCGCGCGATTCCACGACATACAGGATCTTCTCGTCGGGCGAGAAGCACAGCCCGTTCGGACCGAGCACGCCCTCGGCAACGATGGTCGCCTTGCCGGTCGCGGGATCGAGCCGATAGACGTTCGGCTCGATCTCGGGCTCCGCCTTGTAGCCTTCGTAATTGCCGAGCAGGCCGAAGGTCGGATCGGTGAACCAGATCGAGCCGTCGGACTTCACCACGACGTCGTTCGGCGAGTTCAGCCGCTTGCCATTAAAGGAATCCATCAGCACGCTGATGCTGCCGTCATATTCGGTGCGCACCACGCGCCGCCCGCCATGCTCGCAGGTGACGAGCCGGCCCTGACGATCCCTGGTGTTGCCATTGGCGAAATTCGAGGGCTTTCGGAAAACCGAGACGGTTCCGGTCTCCTCCTCCCATTTGATGATGCGCTGGTTCGGAATGTCGCTGCACAAGAGATAGCGGCCGTCGCCGAACCACACGGGCCCCTCGGCCCAGCGCAGGCCGGTCGCCAGCCGCTCCACCGCCGACAGCTTCAGCCAGTATTTTTCGAAGCGGGGGTCCAGTGCTTTTATCGCCGGATCGGGGTAATAGGTCGCCGGCCGCCAGCCTTGAGTGTGGGACGATGCATCGTTCATGTGCAGGTCTCTTTGTTGCGTTCCCTCTGTCCAAGTCTGCTAGCATCAGTTATCTACGGCCGCAAATCGGTCACCACGGGCGAGGGAAGACATGCCGCGTATTTTGATGACGGGAGCTTCGGGCGGAATCGGCACGAGCCTGCGAAAGCTGCTGCCGCCGATCTATCCGGATCTCCTGCTCTCCGACATCAAGCCGCCCGCCGATCTCGGTGCGAACGAACAATTCAAGGCGGCGGATCTCGCCGATCTCGCGCAGTGCGAGGCGATCTGCGAGGGCGTCGACGGCATCATCCATTTCGGCGGCTATTCGGTCGAAGGCACCTGGGACCAGATCCTCCAGGCCAACATCATCGGCGGCTACAATCTGTTCGAGGCCGCCTACCGCAAGGGTGTCAAGCGCGTGGTGTTCGCCTCGTCCAACCACGCCGTCGGCTTCTATCCCCGCCACCACAAGATCGGGACCGACGTCACCCCGCGCCCCGACGGCCGTTATGGCGTCAGCAAGGTGTTCGGCGAGGCCGTCGGTGCGCTCTACGCCGACAAGCATAGCCTGAAGGTGACCTGCCTGCGCATCGGCAATTTCGGCGACATGCCGCTCGACCAGCGCCGGCTCTCGATCTGGCTGAAGCCCGACGACCTCGTGCAGCTCTGCCGCATCGGGCTCGAACATCCCGACATTCATTTCGAGGTCTTCTACGGCGCCTCCCTCAACGAGCGCGCCTGGTGGGACAACCACCGCGCCTACGAATTCGGCTATCGCCCGACAGGGCGCGCCGAGGATTTCCGCGAGCACGCCATGGCCGAGCAGGCCAAGCTGAAGCCGGATCCGGTCGGCGACCACTATCAGGGCGGCGCGTTCTGCAGCAACGAGTTCGACGGCGACGCGAGCCGGATCATTGATTGGAATAAGCGCTGAAATGCCATGCCCCCTCTCTATAGTGATGAGGTGAGGGGGCCTCTACGCGGCACGCGCGCCGGCACGCAGCCTAGTCCATGCCTTCATCGGGAATGTTCAATACGGTGCGCGAGCAGTGCCTTGGCGAGATTCAGGAAAAGGGTCACGCCAAAGATCATGATGACGACGGTGATCAGGCGGCCGCTGCCCTTCAGGGCCTCAAATGGGACGGCGACGGCGTCGAGCGGCCCATGTCCCTTCGTACTGTTGCGATAAAATGCCATGGTCAGCGACCGCCGCGCATCTCGGTAGCCTATGCTTCCGAAGGATCGAGCATTTCGCCGATCTTGTTGACGGCGACATTGATCGACATGCCCTGGTAATCGCCGGGATCGCCGAACCACGAGCCAGTCAGCGGCACGGCCTGGCCCGGATGCCGCGCGATCGCCACCGGAATGAGGTCGAAGCCGGCGCTCAAACTGTTGGTCGGATCGTAATCCAGCCAGCCGGCGCCGGGCAGGAATACCTGCACCCATGCGTGGGTCGCGCCCGAGCCGGTCATGCCCACGGCGCCGCCATCGAGCGCCGCGTCATAGAGATAACCGCTGACGAAGCGAGCGGCGAAGCCGAGCCGGCGCAACGTCTCGATCATCAGCCAGGCGAAGTCCCGGCAGGTGCCCGATTTCGTGCGCAGCGTTTCGCCGGGTGTCTGTGTGCCTTCGGCATCTCTGCCGCGATAGCTGAAGTCGCTGCGAAACTTGCCGAGCATTCGGCGCAGCACGTCGGCGGTCCGATCCTGATCGCCGGCAACGAAGCTCTTGGTCCACGCCGCATGACTGCCGTCTGCATCGTCGGTATGCGGGCGCAGGTAACCGGCAAGGTCGGTCCATTCGTCCGGGGTGTACTGCACGGGGACCTCCTCGGCCCGGGGCTCCAGCGGAAATGTCTCCAGACCCTTGATGCCGAAATAGACGCCACGAACCCTGAACGTGAAGGTCAGCTCGCTGCCGGGTTCGCTGAAGTCCATCACCGTGACGGCATTGGAGCGGGAGTCGGTGACCCAACGCACCTTTGACGGCAGGCTGGTCGAAGCGGACCAGCGAAGCAGCCGGGTCGAGGCGCCGCGCCGCGGCAGGAACATCGCCCGGTGCGTGCCGAAGGTCACCGGCTTTGCATAGCGGTAGGTCGTGGTGTGCGTGATCTCGCCAATGATCGCCATGCATTGATCCGCTTCGCATTGCGCGGCTCGTTGAGCACCGTCCACACAAGAAAGAGCAGGCGCCAGCCTTCGGTTCGGCCGCTGCTGCCTATTGATCTAGATCAACGTCGTTCCCGAGATCGTCTGGCCCATCAAGCGATCACGCCTTCAGACGTAGATGTGCAAACTGACCAAATGGAGCGATGGCATGGGCATACTTTGGACGATTATCATCGGATTTATTGTTGGAGTGGTTGCGAAGTTCATCATGCCCGGCGACAAGTCCGAGCCCAAGGGGTTCATCTTGACGACGGTTCTGGGAATTGTCGGCGCGTTCGTTGCGACCTGGCTCGGTCAAGCCGTGGGATGGTATCATTTCGGGGAGGGCGCCGGCTTCATCGGGAGCATCGTCGGAGCCATCATTCTCCTCTTCGTGTACGGGCTTGTCATGGGTCGTCGCGCCTGATCGGCCCGCATGATCCGGTTGCGCAAGAAATTCAAACTGCCTGCCGTCGCGATGCTCGCGATGATCGTATCAGGACCGGCGCGAGCCGCAGCCCTCAGCGACGCCGAGGCGACGTTTCTCGACCAGCTCGTCACCGCATCCGTGGTGCTGGAGCAGCGATGCGACGGTTACGAGGTCGATGGTGCCGGCGGCGTTCAACTCGGCGCCCGGCTTCTCGGCAGCCCTGAGGCGGCGATGGCCATGATCGACGCCTATGCCGCCGCCATCAAGGCTCGCGGCGGCGAGAGCTACGATCCCGGCAAGTTCCGCCCCGAGGTGCGTGAGGCGGCCGGCAAAACGTTCAGGCGCGTCCGGGCGGACTTGATCAGGGACCCGAAAAGGGCCTGTGCTGACTACGGCGATGCCAGCGTGGATCGCGGTTTGCTGAGGCGGTACTGAACGTGCGTATGCGGTAGCGCCGAACCGCGCCATCTGCAGACCTTGAGCGGCGGGACGGGTAGGGTTGCATCACATCCAGCCAGCACGTGGGAGGCGTTGATGGCCATCCTGTATTTCGACGAGGCTGAGGTCGGCAGATTGCGGACGGCGGGCCCGTATCAGGTATCGAAGGACGAAATCATCGAATTTGCCAGGAAGTTCGACCCGCAGCCCTTTCATGTCGATGAGGAAGCTGCCGCGCGCTCGGTCTTTGCGGGGCTGACGGCATCAAGTGCTCACACCTTCGCGATCCTCATTTCGTTGTTGAGCAAGACACAGCCCTTTTCGCTTCGTGTCCTGGCCGGGCTCGGTTTTGATGAACTCAGGTTGCCCGCGCCGGTGCGCCCGGGAGACGAGCTTGGTCTTGAGGTGACGATCCTAGAGAAGCGCGAAACCAAGTCGCATTCCGACAGGGGTGTCGTCCGCAACCAGATTCATCTCCGCAATCAAAAGCGTGAAATCGTGCTGCAATGCATCGGCACAGTCCTCGTCGCGCGCCGGCCGGTCGCGAGTTCCTGAGACGTCGAAGCGAAGCCCTACCGTCGCGCCTCTTCTCCCGCAATCCTTGCCAGATAATCCGACTTGCTGAACTGCATGTGATCGACACACAGCTGCGCCAGCGCCCAGCTGTCGCGGCCCTTCAACAGCTCGATCATCAACTCATGCTGGCGCCGCGATTGCGCGAGGCCATCGCGGTCGGCGAGGTTTTTCGCGCGCATCGGCAGCGTCAGGCTCATGTAGTCCTGGAGCGAGCGGACGAGATAGGGATTGCCGCAGGCCGAGAACAGCGCGAGGTGAAAGGCGTCGTTGGCCTCGTGGATGCCGCGCAGATCCTGCACATCGGCTTTCGCGCAATATTGCCGCTGCAGCGCGGTCAGCTCGTCGATCAGGGCTTGCGGTGCGGGCAGGGGGATCATCAGCGCGGCCTGCCGCGTCAGCATCTCGCGGACCTCGTAGATCTGCCGGACTTCCTCGGCCGAGTAGAACCGCACGGTGGCGCCGACGTTCTTCTCGCGCCGGACGATGCCGCGACGCTCCGCATCCACCAAGGCCTGCCGCACGAAGTGCCGGGAGGTGCCGTAGCGCGACATCAGCGCGTCCTCGGTGAGGCGCGCGCCCGGCGGCAGGCGGCCGAAGATGATGTCCTCTTCCAGCCGCGCGACGACATCGTCCGGATCGTCGCGCCGGACCGGCAGTGCCTCAGCGGTGCGAATGTCGGACATGCCCTCAGCCTCCGGCTTCGGCCGGTCCGCCTTGTGGAGCAGGGAAGGGACGGATTGTCAATAATTTGTGCCGCAAGCGGCGCTCGGGGCGAGAAGGTGCGGCGATATAGACCAATCTTATTGACAATCAGGGGGTAGGCTGTACGACAATGGCAACGTGAATGGAGTGGCATGATGACGAGTGGCTTGCGTAAAGGGCTGACGAGCTATGGCGATGCCGGCTTCTCGCTGTTCCTGCGCAAGGCGTTCATCAAGGCCATGGGTTATTCCGACGACGCGCTGGAGCGCCCGATCGTCGGCATCACCAACACCTACAGCGACTACAATCCCTGCCACGGCAACGTTCCGCAGATCATCGAGGCGGCCAAGCGCGGCGTGATGCTGTCGGGCGCGATGCCGTTCGTGTTCCCGACCATCTCGATCGCCGAGAGCTTTGCGCATCCGACCTCGATGTATCTGCGCAATCTGATGGCGATGGACACCGAGGAGATGATCCGGGCTCAGCCGATGGATTCGGTGATCGTGATTGGCGGCTGCGACAAGACGCTTCCGGCGCAGGTCATGGCCGCGATCAGCGCCGACCTGCCGACCGTGGTCATTCCCGTCGGTCCCATGGTCGTCGGCCACCATAAGGGTGAGGTGTTAGGTGCCTGCACCGACTGCCGCCGTCTCTGGGGCAAGTATCGCGCCGGTGAAATCGACGATGCCGAGATCGAGGCGGTCAATGGCCGCCTCGCGCCGTCGGTCGGCACCTGCATGGTGATGGGCACGGCCTCGACCATGGCCTGCATGATCGAAGCCATGGGCCTGTCGCTGCCGATGAGCGCGACCATTCCCGCGCCGCATGCCGAGCGCTTTCGCCTGGCCGAAGCGAGCGGCAGGGTTGCGGCCGAAATGGCCAAGACCAAGGGGCCGAAGCCGAGCGAATTGCTGACGCCGGCGTCGTTCAGGAATGCGCAGGTCGTGCTCCAGGCGATCGGCGGCTCGACCAACGGCCTGATCCATTTGACGGCAATGGCGCACCGCTCGCCTCACCGCCTCGATCTCGAAGTGTTCGACCAGATCGGCCGCGAGGTGCCGGTGCTGGTCGATCTCAAGCCGTCGGGCGAACATTACATGGAGCATTTCCACCACGCCGGTGGCGTGCCGAAATTGCTGGCGCAGCTCGGCGATCTCGTCGATCTCGACGCGAAGACCATCAGCGGCCAGACGCTGCGCGATGTCGTCGCGAATGCGGAGGACGTGCCGGGCCAGGATGCGATCCGTCCGCGCGACAATCCGATCAAGAAGGAAGGCGGCCTTGCCGTCCTGCACGGCAATCTCGCCCCGCGCGGTGCCGTCATCAAGCAGTCGGCCGCGAGCCCCAAGCTGTTGCAGCACACCGGGCGCGCGGTGGTGTTCGAATCCGTCGAGGACATGACCTTGCGGGTCGACCAGCCCGATCTCGACGTGAACTCCGACGACGTGCTGGTGCTGCGCAACGCCGGCCCCAAGGGCGCGCCCGGCATGCCGGAGGCGGGTTATCTGCCGATCCCGAAGAAGCTCGCGCGCGGCGGCACCAAGGATATGGTGCGCATTTCGGATGCGCGCATGAGCGGCACCGCGTTCGGCACCATCGTGCTTCACATCACGCCGGAGTCAGCCGTCGGCGGACCGCTCGCGCTGGTGAAGAACGGCGACATGATCCGGCTGGATGTTGCCAAGCGCAGCATCGAGCTGCTGGTCGATGCCGCCGAGCTGGAGCGCCGGCACGCCGCATTGAAGCCGGCCGCAGCACCCGACGAGGCGCGGCGCGGCTACGCCTGGCTGTTCAACGAGACCATCATGCAGGCCGACGAGGGCTGCGACTTCGATTTCATGCAGAGGACTGGGAAGCAGACTGAGAAGGGGTGACGAGCCACCCGAACGAGCGCTCAGACCGTACAAGCGGCGGGCGATAAAACAGGGGGAAACGATGATTGCACGATCCATGCCAAGATTCTTACATGGGTTGGTGGCCATGGCCGCCGTACTCTTCGTCACCGGGGCCGGGGCACAGGAGGTGAAGCATTACCGCTTTGCCTATGATCAGCCGCGCAACACCGGCTATTCCATCGCGGGCGACCTCTTTGCCGACAAGCTCAAGGAATTGAGCAAGGGCACCATGATCATCGACCAGTATCCGGGTGCGCAGCTCGGGCAGGAGCCGCAGGTGCTCCAGCTCGTGAAGGCCGGCGACATCGAATTCGCGATCATCTCCTCGGCCAACACCGCGACGATCTCGCCGCAGGCCGGCGTGATGTCGCTGCACTATCTGTTCCGCGACGAGAACCACGTGATCAAGGGGCTGGCCGATCCCCGCGTGTTCGAAGCGCTCAAGACCCTGATCGACGAGACCACGCAGGGCCTGCACGTGATTGCGACCGGTTCGCAGGGTGTGCGCCACATGTACTCCAAGAAGGAGATCCACAATGTCGGCGACATCAAGGGGCTGAAGATCCGCGTCCAGGCGACCGCGACCGAGGACACCATGTTCCCGGCCTACGGCGCCCAGACCGTGCACATGCCGTTCGGCAGCGTCTACACGAGCTTGCAAACCGGCGTCGTCGACGTCGCCGAGAACAGCATCAACGTCTACCTCGTCAACAAACACTACGAGGTCGCCCCGGTCCTCAATATCACCGAGCACGAGGCCAACAACGCGCTGGTGTTCGTCTCCGACAAGCTCTGGCAGAGCCTGTCGGCCGAGCAGAAGCAGTGGGTGCAGACCGCGGCCAACGAGGTCAGCACGAAAGAGCCCGCGAAAGCGTTCGACCTCGAGCGCACCGCGGCCGACAAGCTGAAGAAGATGGGCGTGAAGGTCGTCGACAACGTCGACAAGAAGAGTTTTACGGTGATCGCCGATCCCTATCTCGATAAGCTCGCCAAGGAGCTCGGCCCGCATGCCGAGAAGATCAAGAACTTGATCCGGTCGGTCAACTAGGTCGCCCGCGGCCATCCTTCGAGACGCCCGCCTACGGCGGGCCCTCAGGATGAGGTCTCGTTTGCGGCGAGATTTTAGACCCTCATGGTGAGGAGCCCGCCAAAGCGGGCGTCTCGAACCATGCAGGCCGAGCACGATCGGCAGCTTCCCAGCTGTCACACGCGATAGCTCCGGGACGACAGGGGACGTAAATGGCCATCGCCGACAAACTTCTGGTGCAACGGCAACGCCACCTGAAATGGCGCTGGCTCGACTGGCTCGAGCTCGCGCTGATGATCCTCTGCGGCGTGCTCTGCTTAGGCTTCTCGCTGTCGGTCACCGCCGACATCGTCACACGCACCGTCGGCCACCCCTGGCTGTGGCTTCAGGAAGTCACATCGACGCTGTTCATCTATGCGATCTTCGTCGGCACCGCGGTCGCGACCCGGCGCAACGATCACCTCTATCTCACGGCGATCTCCGAAGCGATGCACGGCACGGCGCGGCTGATCGTCGAAGTGATCATTCGACTCGTCGTGCTCGGTGTCGCATTCTGCCTGATCTGGTACGGCTATCAGAACTATCTCCGCGGTTTCGGCAGTTTCCGCCTGCCGTCGGGCACCCCGATCGCCTCGCTCTATGCGATCATCCCGCTGTCCGGCGTGCTGATCGGCCTGTTCACCATCGAGCAGCTCGTCAACGGCTTGCGCAACGGCTTTGACCATCGCGAGCCGCCCGAAGAGGACGGAGCGCCCGTCATCACGGACGTGCAGATGAGGGCGCAGCCGTGAGCGCACCCGTTGTCCTGGCGTTGATGTCGATCTGCTTCCTGTCGTTCGGCTATCTCGGCGTGCCCGTGCCGTTCTCGCTGATGGCCGGCGTGTTCATTGGTGCGCTCCTCTCCGATGTCTCGCTGGCCGCGATCATCCAGAAGATATTTGACGGCGTGGACTCCGAGGCGTTGCTGGCGATCCCGTTCTTTCTGCTGGTCGGCGAGCTCATGAGCTCGGCCAACGTGGTGGTACGAATAGCCAATTTGTCGGTATCGCTGGTCGGACACATCAGGGGCGGGCTGTCGCAGGTCGTCGTTGTCTTCAGCATGTTCTTCTCGGAAATGTCGGGCTCGACCACCGCCGACGTTGCCGTGATGAGCCGTGCGCTGGGCGGCCCGATGAAGCGCGAGGGCTACGAGCCCGCCTTCATTGCGGCGATCATCGCGTCCGCCTCGACCATCGCTGCGCTGGTGCCGCCGAGCATCACGGCGGTGGTCTATGGCGCGGTCGGCAACGTCTCGATCGCCGGCCTGTTCATGGCGGGCGTGGTGCCCGGGCTGATGATCGGCTTCGGGTTGATGATCTATTGCTACTTCTTCGGCCCTTCCGGCCTGCGCAAGCCGCGCGCGCCGCTGCGGCAGGTGGTGTTCGCCGCGGGTGACGCTGCCCTTCCGCTGATGATCCCTGTCATTTTGCTCGGCGGCATCCTCACCGGCTGGTTCACGCCGACGGAAGCCGGCGTCGTTGCGGTGGTGTGGATTGTCGTCGTCGTGATCCCCGCGCTGAACCGCGGGCATATCAAAAAGATCCCATACGATTTCTGCCTTGCAGGCCTGATCTTCTCGCTGCCGCTGATCACGATCGGCGCCGCCAATGCCTTCGGCTGGATGCTCGCTTACTTACGCGGTGCGAGCTACATCGCCGACATGATCACCTCGATCGCCGGCAACGATCCGCATCTGATCATGCTGCTGATGGTGCTGCTCTTCACCGTGGTCGGCGACTTCATCGAGCCGGTGCCGACCATCATCATCTTCATGCCGCTGGTCAACGCGCTGACCGAGGCCGGCGACATCAACGCCGTGCACATGGGCGTGGTGCTGATCGCCACGCTCGCCTTTGGCCTGATCACGCCGCCATACGGCCTGGTGCTGCTGATGGCCTCGAAATTCGTCGGCATCAGTTTTGCCAAGGCCTTACGCGCCGCCCTGCCGATCTATGTGGTGTTCCTGGCCACGATCGCGTTCGCGATCTACTTCCCGAGCGTGGTGCTGTGGCTGCCACAGAAAGTGCTGCCGGAATCGGTCGGCTGCTTCAAGTCGCCGGCAGGGACGGGCTACATCTGTCCTAAGTGACGAGCTGCTCGACGCGCCATTGCTCGCCTTCGCGCAGGTAGCGAAACGGCGTGCCGTGGCTGTTCTTGAAATAGCTGCCGCACAGCGATTTCGCCATTCCCTGCATCACCGCGTCGTGGCAGACGAACAGGAAGTCATCGTCAGGATGACGGTCGAGCCATGCGGCGACGCAAGCCAGCGACCGATCGGTCATGGCGTCCCAGTTTTCGCCGTCGGCGGGCAGGATCGAGACGAGGCCCGTCGCGGAGTTGACACCGTGCTTGATCATGAGGTCGCGGACAGGGAGGCCCTCAAAGCTTCCGAAATCGAACTCGATGATGCCGTCGTCGATCGAGAGCGGCACCGAGATGGCGTCTGCGATGATCTCGGCCGTCCGTGCCGCGCGCACCAGCGGGCTCGCGACGATTCGGCTGATGCCGATACCGCGCAACATGTCCGCGGCCTCGTGCGCCTGCGCAAGGCCGTCCGCGTTCAGCGGGTTGTTGGTTCGTCCCTGAAACAGCCCCTGCCTATTCCAGTCGGTCGCGCCGTGGCGCAGGCCGCAGAACGAGCGCGTCGGTGCCGGCGCGCTCACTTGCCCTTGCTCGTGAACTTCTTCACGGCCACGCGGAAATCCTCCGTGTTCATCGCCATGATGATCTTGTGCTCCTCGGCGTCGAGCTGCTGCTTCACCGGCGTGGTCGCGGCCTGGTAGACCAGCGACTTGGTGCCGGCGATCGCTGCCGGCGGGTTCTGCGCCAGGCGCTCGGCGAGTTTTCGCGTGGCCGCCTTCAACTCCGCGGCGGGGACGACCTTCGCAACCAGGCCCCATTCATAGGCCTGCTGCGCGGTAAAATTGTCCTCCGACAGGAAGATCTGGAGCGCGCGGCGGGAGCCGGCCGTGCCGACGATCCCGACCGTTGAGCCGCCGTCCGGCGACACCCCGATCTTGGCATAGGCCGGCGTGAACTTGGCATCCTCCGCGGCGATGCAGAGATCGGTGACGAAGGCGAGGCCCATGCCGGCGCCGGCCGCCGAGCCGTGCACGCTGGACAGCGAAATCTTCGGCATGCGCCGGATCATCTCGATGAAGGCGTGATAGTGCTTCAGCAGCTCGCCGACGACCGGCGTGACCGTGCCGGTTTCGGCCGCAGCGCCGATGGTCTGCAGATCGCCGCCGGCCGAGAAGGCGCGTCCTTCTCCTTCGAGCACGACGACTCTGATGTCGTCGGCGCCTTCGAGATAGGCCGCGAGCTGTTCGAGCTTCTGCGCGATTGCAAGGTTGACCGAGTTGAACGCGGCGGGGCGGTTGAGCGTGATGGTTGCGATCGGGCCGTCGATCCGCAGCAGGGCGGGATCATCGGGTTTGGAGACGGGAGCTGGCATCTGGAATATCCCCGGCATGAGGTCGTTGCTGCAACTAAATCGCAGAAGGTCGGGGGTGACAATCCCCGGCCGCCAGTGCCCCGCATGCCGCTCTTGCGCAGGACGGAATGATGGGCTCAAATGGGGCCGCCTTCGTTTAGGAACGGACACGAGCGCCGGCTCCTCCTGGGCAAGCCAAGCCAATATCAGCGAGAAAGGAGACGACATGGGTGACGCTCGTGTCTCCGGAAATGGGCTGTTGCAATGACTGACGGTCCGGTGATCATTGTCGGTGCCGGCCATGGCGGTTATCAGGTCGCGGCATCCCTGCGTCAGGCGGGCTTTTCCGATCGCGTCTGCCTGATCAACGACGAGGCGCATCTGCCCTATCAGCGGCCGCCGCTGTCCAAGGCCTATATCAAGGGCTCGGCCGGGCCGGAGAGCCTGATGTTCCGGCCGGAGAAATTCTACCAGGATCAGAAGATCGAGCTGATCGCGGGCCGCGCGGTGTCGATCGATCGCGCCGACCACAAGGTGCATCTCGCATCCGGCGAGACGCTGCCTTACGGCCATCTCGTGCTGGCCACGGGCGCGCGCAACCGGCTGCTTGATTTGCCGAATGCAAATTTGCCCGACGTGAAATACTTACGCATCCTCGACGACAGCGAGGCGCTGCGACAGATCATGCCGTCGAAGTCGCGTGTCGTGGTGATCGGCGCCGGCTTCATCGGCCTCGAATTCGCGGCCACCGCGCGGATCAAGGGCCTCGAGGTGGACGTGCTCGAGCTCGCCCCGCGCGTGATGGCGCGCGCGGTGACGGCGGAGGTCTCGGAGTATTTTCAGGCGCGGCATCGCGAGGCCGGCATCCGCATTCACCTCGGTGTGCAGGCAACCTCGATCGAGGCTGAGGGCGGCAAGGTCACCGGCGTTTCCTTGAGCGACGGAAGACATCTGCCGGCAGACCTCGTCGTGGTCGGTGTCGGCGTGCTGCCGAACATCGAGCTTGCGGCGGAGGCGGGGCTTCCCGTCGCCGCCGGCATCATCGTCGACGAATATCTCTCGACGTCCGATCCTGACATCTCCGCGGTCGGCGACTGCGCGCTGTTCGCCAGTCCGCGCTTTGGTGGCTCGCAGCGGCTGGAATCGGTGCAGAACGCCACCGATCAGGCCCGCTGCCTCGCGGCGCGGCTGACCGGCGACCTCAAGGCCTACGCCAGCCATCCCTGGTTCTGGAGCGACCAGGCCGACGACAAGCTCCAGATGGCGGGGCTGACCACCGGCTACGATCGGGTCGTGCTGCGCGGCGATCCCGCGAAGAAGGCGTTCTCGGCGTTCTGCTACAAGGGCGACAGACTGCTCGGCATCGAGTCGGTCAACCGTGCCGGCGACCACATGTTCGGCCGCCGCCTGTTCGGACTGGAGCGCTCGATCACGCCGGAGCAGGCCGCGGATGAAGGCTTCGACCTGAAGAGCGCGCTCGCCTGATCAGCCGGCCTTGACGACCGCGGCGACTTCCGCGGCCGTCGGCATCGACGGCCCGGCGCCCATCCGCTGCACGCTGATCGAGGCGGCCGCGTTGGCGAAAGCGAGCGCGGTACGCAGGGACACGCCCTCCGCCAGCTGCGCCGCGAGTGCGCCGACGAAGCAATCGCCGGCGCCTGTCGTGTCGACCGCCTTCACCGCGCGGCCGGGCACCGCGAATTCCTCGCCGCCGGCGAGCGCGAGCACGCCCCGCTTGCCGAGCGTCACGCAGATGGTCTGGTCCGCGCGCGCCTGAAGTTGCCGCGCGACGTCGATGATCCTTGCGGCCTCGTCGCCGTCGGAGAGCTCCACACCCGCGAGGAAGCCGAGCTCGGTCTCGTTCAGCACGAGGATATCGACGAGCGCCAGCAGTTCGGCGGACATCTTTTGCGCGGGTGCCGGGTTGAGCAGCGTCGTGGCGCCGGCGCTACGGGCGCGTTGGAAGAAGGCGGCAATCGTCGGCAGCGGAATCTCGAACTGGCTGACGGCCACATCGCCTGTCGCCAGCGGAACGTCCGCGACATCGTCGGCGCCGACCAGCGCGTTGCTGCCGGGGATGACGACGATGGTGTTGTCGGAGGCCGCGACGGTGATGATCGCGGTGCCGCTATGCGTGTCGGCGTCCCGAACAGAGCCGAGGTCGATGCCCTGCGCACCGAGGAACGTCCGCAACTCAGCGCCAAATGAATCCTTGCCCAGCCGGCCGATCAGCGTGGTCTTCGTACCGAGCCGTGACGCCGCGACGGCCTGGTTCGCGCCCTTGCCGCCGGGAAAATACAGCACCTGCCGGCCGGCGACGGTCTCGCCGACTTTTGGGTGACGATCGGCGGTCGCCACCACATCCATGTTGATGCTGCCGGCGATAAAGACGCGCCCCATAACAACCTCTTCGAAGTCTAGACCCTGACTTCGAACTCGTGCCTGACTTTGGCAATGTCCACAAGGGTCGGTAGCCCGGCCTCGTTGCCGAGCCGCTGGATCTTGAAGGTCGAGGCGGCGCGGGCAAAATCAAAATGCTCGCGCCAGCTTTTGCCGGGGTGGGCGAGGTAGGAATAGACATAGGCGCCGTGGAAGACGTCGCCGGCGCCGTTGGTGTCGATCACGCGCTCGCGCGGGATCGGCATCGCCGGCATGACCTCGACCGCACCCGTTTCATTGTACCAGAGCAGGCCCTTCTCACCCATGGTGACGCCGCCGATCTTGCAGCCGCGGCTTTTGAGGTAGTCGAGCATCTTCTCGGGCGTCAGGTCCATCTGCTCGCACAGGCGTTCGGCGACGATGGCGACGTCGATGAATGCGAGCAGCTCATGCGTGTTGGTGCGCAGGCCGCCGCCGTCGAGCGAGGTCAGGATTCCGGCCTCGCGGCAGACCTTTGCATAGTGGATCGCGGCATCGGGCTGATGGCCGTCGATGTGCAGGGCGCGGCAGCCGCCGAGATTGAGCATCGGGAACGGATGGATGTGCTCGTCGTCGCGGCAGCGGACGATGGCGCGCTTGCCGTCCTTGGGCATGATGAAGGACAGCGAGGACTGGTTCACCTTCCGCCCGTGCAGCGAGATCGCGTATTTCGCGCACATGTCCTGGAACATCCGCCCCAGCCAGTCATTGGCCGCCGTGGCGATGAGATCGGGCACGATGCCGAGCTTGGCGCAGCAGAACGCCGCCGTGACCGCGTTGCCGCCGAAGGAGACCGCGTAATCGGTTGCCACGTGCTTTTCGTCGCCGGTCGGCATGTGGTCGGTGATGAAGACGACGTCGATATAGGTCTGACCGATAAAGAGAGCCTGCATTGGTTGTCCGTGATGCGCTGGGTGGTCCCGGCCGGCGGGCTTACTCTAACACCGGTTCCGCTCTAGGGACGCTGAAATTATTCGCAAATCTGCCGCCCGAGCGCTTGAGGTCGGCATGGGGCCGGAATACGACCATCACCGGTCCATGCCAAGCCCGGACAAACGCCGTCCTTCGGAATATGGTTCCAGGTCGATCAAGGGGGGAATGATGATCACCGGCCTCGATCACGTCGTCGCCCTGGTGAGGGATATCGGTGCGGCCAAGGCGGCGTATCAGACGCTGCTCGGGCGCGCGCCGGCTTGGCAGAATTCCGGCGAGGGCGCCGACCGCGTGCTGTTCACGCTTGCGAACATGACGATCGAGCTGATGGCGCCGAGCGGCTTTAACGTCGCGGCGGACCGGATCCGCGCGCTGCTCGACGACCGCGAGGGCGTGCTCGCCAGCCTGTGCTTTCGTGTCGCAGACATGGGCAAGATGCGCCGGCGGCTGGAGCGGGTGGCCTTGAGGCCTGATCCGGTCGCCGAGGTCGAAAGCAACGACGTCGAGAGCGGCGCAGTCCTGCACTGGAAACGCACGCGTGCCGCAACCGAATTGACGCGCGGCGTGCGCATGTTCTTCCTCGAGCTCGCCGAGGAGCGGCCGCTGTCGGCTGCGACCGACCTCGCGCCGATCGATGGGCTCGACCATGTCGTGATCACCACCGAGGAGTCCGACCGCGCCGCTGCGCTCTATGGCGCGCGGCTCGGCCTTGAGCTCGCACTGGACCGCTCGCACCAGGATTGGGGCCAGCTGATGTTCTTCCGCTGCGGCGACCTCATCGTCGAACTGGTGCGCCGCCCCGTGGCCGGTGGGGATTCCCTGCATGACCGTCTCTGGGGCCTGAGCTGGCGGGTCGCCGACATCGACGCCACGCGCGCCCGCCTGATCGCCGCCGGCCTCGACGTCACCGAGGTGCGCAACGGCCGCAAGCCGGGCACGCGGATCATGACGGTGCGAAACGGGACCTGCGGGATCCAGACGGTGCTGCTGGAACGCTCGCCGAAGCCGGTGGAGTAAGGGGCCGTACTCTTCCCGCGTCGTTGTGCGGATGCGACGAAGACTCCCGTAGGGTGGGCAAAGCGGAGCGTGCCCACGTCTTTGCCCAATTGATGAGAAGACGTGGGCACGGCGCAAATGCGCCTTTGCCCACCCTACGAAGCTGCGTCCGGGGCACGAGATCGTTCTCAAACGCCCGCCCGCGTGTTACACGCGTCATGACAGCACCCAGCGAGCAACCGGTTTGGCGAAGGCAAAGCGAACTCTGAAATGGCAGCGCGACCCCGAGGGGATGCGGCTGCGCATTCTCGAAGCTGCCAAGCAGGAGTTTTCGGCCCACGGCCTTGCCGGAGCGCGTGTCGACCGCATCGCGGCGAAGGCCGGCGCCAACAAGCGCATGCTCTACTATCACGTCGGCAACAAGGACGAGCTCTATCTCGCGGTGCTCGAAGGCGCCTATGACAAGATCCGCAGCGAAGAGCGGGGGCTGGATCTCGAGCATCTCGATCCACCCGAAGCGATCCGGCGCCTGATCGAGTTCACCTGGAACTACTTCCTGCGCAACCCGGAATTCCTGTCGCTGCTCCAGACCGAGAATCTCGCGCGCGCAAAGCACCTCAAGCGCTCGACCAAGGTCAAGTCGATGCACTCGCCCTTCGTCGAGATGATCCGCACCGTGGTGCTGCGCGGCGTCGACAGCGGCGATTTCCAGGTCGCGGTCGATCCGGTGCAGCTCTATATCTCGATCGCGGGGCTCTGCTTCTTCTATCTCTCCAATTCGGCCACGTTGAGCGTGATCTTCGGCCGCGATCTGCTGGCCAAGGACGCCAAGGACGAGCGGCTTTCGCACATGGTCGGCCTCGTGCTGGCCGCGCTGACGGGGCGATCGACCGCGCTGTTCGAGATCGCCAAGGCGCCGAAGTCGCGCAGCGCGGTGGCGCAGACGGTTTAGCGGCCTAATCCGCGCGTTGGTGGACTAATCGTCCGTCGTTTCCTCAATCTCCGCCGTCATTCCCCGCGAAGGCGGGCAATCCAGTATTCCAGAGACGGTTGAGATTGAACCGAGAAGCCGCGGCGTACTGGATTCCCCGCCTTCGCGGGGAATGACACCGAGGGTGGGGCGGTCTCGTGCCCTGACGTGGCGCAGCAGCGCGTCCGGGACACGAGCGGAGGCCAGGAACCGGCACAAAACGTCACAGGGAAAGCTCTGGACAGTATTTATCCAACGAGTTAATTTCTCCCCCGAACGAAGAAGAATGCCGGGAGTGAGACGTGGCTGAGTTGAAGCCGCAAGGTGCGGTGTCCAAGATGCTGAACGCGGCCTGGGTCCGGCCGTTTTTGTTCCTGGTCTTCATCGTCGTGGCCTGGGACCTCGCAATCCGCCTGTTCAGGATCCCCGCCTATCAGATCCCGGCGCCGGCCGACGTCGTCGCGGTGCTGCGCACCGAATGGCCGGAACTGCTGCGCCAGTCCTGGCCGACCACCTATGCCACCGTCTGCGGCTTCCTGCTGTCGGCGCTGTTCGGCATCCCCGTCGCCATGCTGATCGCGGGCTCGAAGACGGTGGAGAGCTATGTCTATCCGCTGCTGGTGTTCTCGCAATCCGTGCCGAAGATCGCGATCGCGCCGCTGTTCGTGGTGTGGTTTGGCTTCGGGATCATTCCAAAAGTGATTTCGGCGTCCCTGCTCGGCTTCTTCCCCGTGGTCGTTTCCGCCGTGCAGGGCTTCAAGTCCGTCGACCCCGACATGGTCGATCTCGCCCGCGCCATGCAGGGCAGCCGCTTCCGGGTTTTCCTCGCGGTGAACCTGCCGCACGCGCTGCCGGCGATCTTCTCCGGCCTCAAAGTGTCGGTGACGCTCGCCGTGGTCGGCGCCGTCGTCGGCGAGTTCGTCGGCTCCAATTCCGGCATCGGCTACGTGATGCAGCGCTCGATCGGCACGTTCGACCTGCCGACGATGTTCGCAGCGCTGGTGATCCTGGCGCTGCTCGGCGTGATCCTGTTTTGGATCGTGGACCGGATCGAGAAGCTGGTCATTCCCTGGCATGTCAGCCAGCGTGAAGACGTGATTTTCGCCTCGTAACTACAACAACGAACGGCCACCAACGGCCGACGCAACAACGACAAGGGAGAGTGACGATGAAGCGGTGGATAGGAGCTGTCTCGGCTGCGCTGATGGTGTTTGCGGCGATGCCCGCGCAGGCAGCCGACAAGGTCGTGCTGATGCTCAACTGGTACGTCTATGGTGAGCACGCGCCGTTCTATTACGGCAAGGCCAAGGGCATCTATGCCGCCGAAGGCATCGATCTCGAAATCCAGGAAGGCCGCGGATCGGCTGCGACCACGCAGGCTGTCGCCGCCAAGACCGCCGATTTCGGCTATGTCGACGTCCCCACCATGATGCGCGCCGCGATCAAGGGCGCGCCTGTCGTCGCGACCGGCGTGCTGCTGCAGACCAGCCCGATGTCCGCCATGGGTTTTGCCGACAAGAACATCAAAAAGCCCGAGGACATCAAGGGCAAGACGGTGGCGATCACGCCGGCCGACTCCATGACCCAGATCTGGCCGCTGTTCCTGAAAAAGACCGGCCTGAAGGAGAGCGATTTCCAGACGGTCGCCGGCGACGGCCAGACCAAGCTCAACGCCGTCATCAACGGCCAGGCTGATCTGCTGCTCGGCTACGTCATGGACCAGTCGATGAAGATCAAGGACGCCACCGGCAAGGACGTGTTCCCGATCAAGTTCGCCGACTACGGCATCAACATGGTCTCCTCCGGCATCATCGCCAACGCCGACTATGTGAAGGCCAATGCCGATCTCGTCCGCCGCTTCATGTCGGCGACGACCAAGGCGGTCGAAGCCGCCGAGAAGGAGCCGAAGGCCGCCGCGCAATCGATCCTCGATGCCAACCCCAAGGGCGGCAAGATCGATACGCTGACGCAGGGCTTTGAGCTGACCATTCCGCTCTACCGGACCGCGGAGACCAAGAGCAAGCGGCCGTTCCAGGTCACCGACCAGAACATGACGGACTCCGTCAATCTGATGGTCGAATATGGCGGGCTGGATGCCAAGGCCAAGGAGAACCCGAAGGCCTTCTACACCAACGATTATCTGCCGAAGAGCGGATCGTGAAGCAAGCCGCAGCCGTGAGCGAAACCGCGCAGCAGGCCGCGCATCTGAGACTGGTGAGCGACCGGGCTGCCGGCGATGCGTCGGGCATCAAATTGTCCGGCGTGTCGAAAACCTACCGGACGCGCGACGGCGACGTGCCGTCGCTGCGTCCGCTCGATTTCCACATCAACGACGGCGAGTTCTTCGTCGTGGTCGGCCCAAGCGGCTGCGGCAAGTCCACGCTGCTCAAGCTGATCTCGGGATTGCTGCCGCCGACATCAGGCGAGGTCCTGGTCGAGGGCGAGAATGTGACGAAGCCGCACGGCAATGTCGGCATCGTCTTCCAGAACGCGCTGCTGCTGCCCTGGCGCAACATCCTCAACAACGTGATGCTGCCGATCGACATGAAGCGTCTCGCCCGACAACACTATCTCGACCGCGCCAAGGCGCTGCTGAAGCTGGTCGGGCTGGAAGGTTTCGAGAGGAAGCTGCCCTGGCAGCTCTCCGGCGGCATGCAGCAGCGCGCCTCGATCTGTCGTGCGCTGGTGCACGATCCCAAGATCATGCTGATGGACGAGCCGTTCGGCGCGCTCGACGCGCTGACGCGCGAGCGCATGAATGTCGAGCTGATGCGGATTCAGCGCGAGACCAGGAAGACGGTGCTGCTGATCACGCATTCGATTCCGGAAGCCGTTTTCCTCGCCGACCGCGTGCTGGTCATGACCGAGCGGCCCGGCGCGATCGCGGCGATCTACGACGTGCCGCTGCCGCGCCCGCGTTCGCTCGACGTGATGGCGGATCCTGTCTTCACCGAGCTCGTGCAACGCATCCGCAAGCATTTCTTCTCACAGGGTGCACTGGACTGACGATCATGGCGCCGCGCCTGAAGCTGCGAGACATCGCTTTCTTCGAACGTCCCGTGCATTTCGCGCGGCCGTTCCGCTTTGGCGCGATCACGATCAACGCGACGCCGCAGCTGTTCGTGCGGGTCGAGGTCGAGGTCGAGGGCAGGGGCACGGCCGTCGGCGCCAGCGCCGAGTTGCTGGTGCCAAAATGGTTCGACAAGCGGCCGGAGCTGTCGCCGGCACAAACGGTCGATGGCTTGCGACGCTCGCTTGAGATCGCGCGCGGTCTTTACCTGGCGCGGACCGGATTCTTGACGGCGTTCGATCTGCATGCCTCGTGCATCGGTGCGCAGATCGCGACCTGTGCGAACAAGAACATTCCGGCGCTTGCGGCGGCTTATGGCCCGGCCGAAATCGACAAGGCGATCCTCGATGCGCTGCTCCGCGGTGTCGAGACGAACTTCTTTGACGGCATGGGAGGCAACATTGCCGGCATCGATGCGCGGCTCTCGCCTGACCTGAATGATGGGGATATCGCGCGATTTCTCGTTATTGCCAATCAGTACCGGTCTGAACGCGTTGCCGTTCGCCACACTGTCGGCCTCGACGACAAGGTCGAGGGCGATGGCGGCGTAGCCGATCCGAAGGAGAATTCCGGCGCTCGCTATTTCAAGCTGAAGCTCGGCGGCGATCCGGAGGCAGATGCCGCCCGGTTGATCCGTATTGGACGTGAGCTGGCGCCGCTGCCTTTTGATTACAAGGTGACGCTTGACGGCAATGAGCAATATGCGGATTTGACGGCGCTCACGACCCTGGTCAGCCGGCTGGAGCGCGACGACGCCCTGGAACCGATCTTTCGCAAGCTGCTCTATATCGAACAGCCCATGCCGCGCGACGTCACGCGTCAATCGTCGCTCAGTGAAGCCTTGCGTTGGCGCGATTTCATTATCGACGAAGCGGACGATTCCTATGACGCCTGGCCGACCGCTTACAAACTCGGTTACCGCGGCGTCTCGTCGAAGTCCTGCAAAGGCATCTACAAGTCGATCGTAAACTTCACCCGCATCGCCAAGCTGAACGACGAGGGTGCGGAGTGTCTCGTGACGGGCGAAGATCTGACTTGCCAGCCCGGGCTTGCTCTTCAACAGGATCTGGCACTCGGCGCGCTCCTTTGCCTCGAGCATGCCGAGCGCAACGGCCACCACTATGTCGACGGTTTCGGCGAGACGCCGCCCGCTGAAGCGCAGGCTTTCGCGGCCGCGCATCCAGATCTCTATGCCGATGCCGGGCAGGGCATCCGCCTCTCCATTCACAACGGCGATCTCCTGACGGGATCGCTCAAGACAGTGGGCTTTGCGACGTCGGTCCATCCGGACTGGTCGGCGCTCCGCCCGCTCGAACATCCAACTTCACTTCAGGAGCAATTGGCATGACCACCCAACGCCTCGGCCTCATCATGAACGGCGTTACCGGCCGCATGGGTCTCAACCAGCATCTGATCCGCTCGATTGTCGCGATTCGCGAGCAGGGCGGCGTTCGCTTGAGGAACGGCGACCGCGTCATGCCCGATCCGATCCTCGTCGGCCGCAGCGCCGACAAGGTCGAAGCCCTCGCCAAGCGCTACAACATCACGCGCTGGACCACCGACCTCGATGCGGCGCTCGCCGACAAGAACGACACCATGTTCTTCGACGCCGCGACCACGCAGGCGCGGCCGGGCCTTCTGACCCAGGCCATCAATGCCGGCAAGCACGTCTATTGCGAGAAGCCGATCGCGACGAATTTTGAAGAGGCCCTCGAAGTCGTCAAGCTTGCGAACGCCAAGGGCGTCAAGCACGGCACGGTGCAGGACAAGCTGTTCCTGCCGGGCCTGAAGAAGATCGCCTTCCTGCGCGACTCCGGCTTCTTCGGCCGCATCCTCTCGGTGCGCGGCGAATTCGGCTATTGGGTGTTCGAAGGCGGCTGGCAGGAAGCGCAGCGGCCGTCCTGGAACTACCGCGACGAGGACGGCGGCGGCATCATCCTCGACATGGTCTGCCACTGGCGCTACGTGCTCGACAATCTCTTCGGCAACGTCCAGAGCGTGGTCTGCATCGGCAACACCGACATCCCCGAGCGTTTTGACGAGCAGGGCAAGAAGTACAAGGCGACCGCGGACGATTCCGCCTACGCGACCTTCCAGCTCGAAGGCGGCGTCATCGCGCACATCAACATGTCCTGGGTGACGCGCGTCTATCGCGACGACCTCGTCACCTTCCAGGTCGACGGCACGCACGGCTCGGCGGTCGCGGGCCTGTCGGATTGCATGATCCAGACGCGGCAGGCGACGCCCCGGCCGGTGTGGAATCCCGACGAGAAGCGGCTGCACGATTTCTACGGAGACTGGCAGAAGCTGCCTGACAACGTCACCTACGACAACGGCTTTAGGGAGCAATGGGAGATGTTCATCCGCCACGTCTACGAGGACGCGCCCTACAAGTTCACGCTGCTCGAAGGCGTCAAGGGCGTGCAGCTCGCCGAATGCGCGCTGAAGAGCTGGAAGGAGCGGCGCTGGATCGACGTCGCCCCGATCAAGGCCTGAGGTTGATTGGATAAGTCTCAATGTTGAGCCGTCATTGCGAGCGAAGCGAAGCAATCCAGACTGCCTCCGCGGATATACTCTGGATTGCTTCGTCGCTTCGCTCCTCGCAATGACGGAGAGAGGTTCGAAGTCATGAACAAGCCCGTCCAGCCGATGTCGTCGTTGTCCCTGAAACTACCGAAGGCGGATCGTTCGATCGAGACCTACCGGCTCGCGGCCTCGCGAACGTTTCCCACGAAACTCGAGGGACCGCTGAACCGCATCGCCTTCTCGGCGGTGCACACCGTCGTCGATCCCTTTGCGGACAACGATCCCTGGCTCTCCGCTGCTGTCGACTGGGACAAAACCATCGCCTTCCGCGAGCACGTCTGGGACCTCGGCCTCGGCGTCGCCGAAGCCATGGACACCGCGCAACGCGGGATGGGGTTGGACTGGCCGACCTCGCTGGAGCTGATCACGCGTTCGGTCAGCGCCGCCAAGCGGCGCAATGCGCTGGTGTTCTCTGGTGCGGGCACGGACCATCTTGCGGTCGAGGATGCCAAGAGCCTTGACGATGTGATTCGCGCCTATGAGGAGCAGATCTCGGCGGTCGAGAAGGTCGGCGGCCGCATCATCTTGATGGCGTCACGCGCGCTGGCGAAACTCGGCCGCAACGCCGATGACTACGCAAAAGTCTATGACCGCGTGCTGTCGCAGGTCCGTGAGCCCGTGATCATCCACTGGCTCGGCGATATGTTCGATCCGGCGCTGACGGGATATTGGGGCACCAGAGATCTCGACAAGGCGATGGACACAGCGGTGGCCATCATCAACGGCAACGCCGCCAAGGTCGATGGTGTAAAAGTTTCGCTGCTCGACAAGCAACGCGAGATCGACATGCGCAGGCGCCTGGACAAGCGCATCAAGATGTACACCGGCGACGATTTCAACTACGCGGAGCTGATCGCCGGCGACGACCAGGGCTTTTCGCACGCGCTGCTCGGCATCTTCGACGCGATCGCGCCGGCGGCGTCCTACGCGCTGTCGCGGCTCGCGGCAGGCGACGAAGCCGGCTTCCATGACGTGCTGGGTCCGACCGTCCCGCTGTCACGTCATATCTTTAGGGCGCCGACGCGCTTCTACAAGACGGGCGTCGTCTTCATGGCGTATCTCAATGGCCACCAGGATCATTTTACCATGGTCGGGGGACAGGAGAGCGCGCGCTCGATGCTGCATCTGGCCGAGCTGTTCCGGCTTGCCGATCAGGCCGGCCTGCTCGCCAATCCTGAGCTCGCGACGCGGCGGATGAAGACCGTGCTGGCCTCGCGCGGACTGGAAGACTGATGCGCGATTTCTCGTCCGACCATCGCTGGCTGTCGCTGAACACAGCGACGGTCCGCAAGCAGGGTGACCTCGTCGAGATCATCGAGGCCTGTGCAAGGCATGACATCCGCGCCATCGATCCCTGGCGCGACCAGGTCGCTTGCGTCGGTCTCGATCGCGCCGCGCGCGCGGTGCGCGATGCCGGCCTCGAGCTGTCGGGCTATTGCCGCGGCGGCATGTTCACCTCGGACGCATCGCTCCGGGGGGAAGTGCGCGACGACAACCGCCGCTGCGTGGATGAGGCCAAGGCGCTGGGCGCGCCCTGCATCGTTCTCGTCGTCGGCGGCCTGCCGCAATATTCGCGGCCGGGCAGCGGGGCGTCGAAGGATATCGCGCGCGCACGCGGGCAGGTTGAGGAAGCGCTTGCCGAGATGCTCGACTATGCCAAACAGGCAAAGCTGCCGCTGGCGATCGAGCCCTTGCATCCGGCCTATGCAGCCGACCGCGCCTGCGTGAACACCACAAAGCAGGCGCTCGACATTTGCGACCGGCTCGACCCTGATCGTACCGGCATCCTCGGCGTCGCGCTCGACGTCTATCACATCTGGTGGGATCCGGAGCTGATGGGACAGATCGCGCGCGCCGGCAAGGATCGCCTGCTCGCCTTCCATGTCTGCGACTGGCTGGTGCCGACCAACGACATCCTCAATGACCGCGGCATGATGGGCGACGGCGTCATCGACATCAAATCGGCGCGCGCTGCGGTCGAGGCGCAGGGGTTTGCCGGCTATTCGGAGATCGAGATCTTCTCCAACGACTGGTGGAGCAAGCCGATGGACGAGGTGCTGAGCACGTGCATTACGCGGCACAAGAGGGTGGTGTAGCTCCCACGCGCGCTGTCCTCACGGGCGTGCGACTTGTTGCAGCGCGTTGAAGCGCGCCTTCCGCTTGACGGCACCGAAGCGGCGGGCTCGAGCGATTCAGCGAGCCGGTTGGAGTACCACCAACGAGAGGTGGACAGCCGTCAGCTTTCAGGCAGAATGATATCATCCCGATGCCGCAGCCTCGCCACGGTCTGCGCCAGATCGGATGCGGTAATCAGTGGCATCAACGGTCGGCAGGCACGGCGGATGTACCCACGCCTGATGATCTTGGATGGCCCCGGCGCGCAATCGTCGGGGCCATTGTTGTGATCGGCGGGGGCAACGCTAACGACTTTTGCCGGAGGCCCCGGCGTGTTCCAGCCCCAGGCCCGTTCCATTGCGGCGACAAGGAAAGACCGCCCGAAGGCGGTCTTGCAGTCCAATGGGCCGGGCCAAAATAGTTTCGGGATCAAACCTTGTCCGGCCCGGTCTGATCGCCAGCTAACCACTATCCCGGGAAGGCCGCTGACAATTAAGATTTCAGTCCTGAAATGGAATGCACCTGCGGCTTGGGAACCCGCCGTCCGAGGCGAGTCTTGTTGCGTGCCTGTGTGCAGCGGTGGCCGAAGGGGCTGCGGCGCTGAGAACTTCGACTAGCTCTGAGGGCTGAAGCTGCTCACGTCGGTGAAAAGTCTGACGATTGCGCTATCATCGATTGACGTCAAACACCGGACTATCACTCGTCAATTCAATCTGCGAAATTGTGACGACACAAATGCGCTTGTAAACAAGCTGGCGCGAAGGGAGGTTGGCAGTGGAGGCAGTGGAGAGAGTGCAGCGCTTGCGTGCGATGGGTTCGCTGTGCCGCCAACAGGCCGCGTACAACAGCATGAACAAATGGAAGCTGCTCGCAGAAGCAGAATACTGGGACCACCTGGCCGATCTTGAGTTGTCTGCTCACTCCCAGCAATGCAACGCCGTCGGCTCGGATGAGAAAGAGCGGCCTCAAGCGATCCCAACCACGAATGACGCTGGACCGAAGACGATTTCCGTCGCGTGAGGTCAAGACGAAGCGGTTGTTTGCATCCCGTGCCACCGCACTTATCACAGAGAGAAGCGGCCCGGACACGCATGTTCTGGTCGAACTGTGGAGCAGGGCGATAATGGCACCCCGCGTCGTTCGGCCGCTGCTCACATTGCAACGAGAGAATGCGACGCCGCCGTCAAGGGCCTGCGAGCTGTTGCAGCGTGTTGAAGCGCGCCTTCTGCTCGCTGCTCAGCGTGGCATAGAACTCGTCCAGGGCGGGCTCGACCAGCTTGGCGGCCTGAAGCATGGCCTCGAGCCGGTGCTGCATCGCTTCCAGCCGTCCGACCGGCGTCAGCGGCACATCGTTCGGACAGGCTGCCTGTAGGCCCTCAACGCCCTTCGCCGTCGCTTCGCCGAGACGGTCGAGCGCCTCCTTCTGCTTGCCCGCGGGATGGAGCACAGCCTCGATCCTTTGGATCGGCAATTGGGTCAGGCCGGACTTCGGATCGCCGCAGCCTTCGGCACTGCCTTCCTGGGCACCGGCTTCCTGCTGCCGAGGCGAGCGGTCGCCGATGTTGGGGCCGAGCGCGTTGAAGCGGGCCTGCTGCTCGTCACTGAGCGAGTTGTAGAAATTCTCCAGTGCCGGTCGCACGATCTTGACAGCATCCAGTGTCGCGCTGACGCGGTTCATCATCGCCCGCAAGCGGCCGGGCGGCGTCAGTGCATAAGTATCAGCGCAGGAGTCCTTGAACACACCGGCAGCATTGGCCGCCGCGGTCTTCAACGCGTCGAGCAGCGCGCGTTGCTCCGCCGTCGGCCGCACCGCGCTCGTGATATCGTCGAGCGGCCAAGCAGTGACGCCCTTGTCCGGTGTGCCGCACAATTGCTGCAGCGTCTGCGGGCTCGCGCTGGCGCGCTGGCGCGCGCGGGTGCCGCCGCCGGCTTGCGGATAGTCATTCGGGTTGGTGCTGGCATAGGCGGAATAGGGACTGTCATCGCCCCAGAACACGGTGTCGACGAAGTCGTCATACGCGTACGCCCAATAGCCGGGCTCGTAAGCATAGGACCAGAACGTGTAGTCAAAAATGTCGGAATAGGCGTAGGGCCAGAACACGGGCCCAAGCCATGCCACGAACACCGCGGGATGGCGGTGTCGCCAGGCCTGCCGGGGAGCCCAGCCGCTCTGGCGGGCGACGAGGGCCGCCTGGGTTTGCGCAAGAGGCCGCTCGCGGAAGTGCGCGCCAAACCGCCCGCGCGCGGCGCCTGCCGCTGCAACTGTTGCAGCGGGGGCCTGCGGTCCCAGCCTCTGCTGGCGCGCCAGATCGCTCTGCTGTGCGCGTTGCTCGCGGTCGAGCAAGCGGTTCTGCGTCCGGAGTATCCGTTGCTGCTCGCGCTGCGCGCGTGCGCCTTCCGGTTTCTGCGACTGCAATGTCTGCACGCGCTGCTGCAGGCGATCGATGCGGGTCTGACGCTCCGTCGTCTGGCGCGACAGCATCACGCGCTGCCGTTGCTCGACGTGCTGCTCACGCTGTTGTACGCGCTGCTCGCGCTCCAGCTGCCTGTTCTGCGACTGCAGCAATCGCTGCTGATCGCGTTGCGCTCTCGCGCCTTCCGGTTTTTGCGACTGCAATGTCTGCACACGCTGCTGCAAGCGGTCGATGCGGCCCTGGCGTTCCGAGGCTTGGCGCGACAGCGTCTCGCGCGGCTGTTCCGGCCGCACGCTCGCAGCCGACGGTGCGCTTGGGTGTGAGGGGGCGGCGATCTGCGGCGTCGGTTGCGGTACCATCGCCGGACGTTGCGGCGCTGCCGGCGCGCGGTGGAATTCAGGCCGGGGCGCCGCCACGTGCGGGGTAGCCCGCTGCGGCGGTGCCGCGAAGTGCGGGGCCGGGCGCGGTGGCGGTGAGGCCATGCGAGGCGCCGGATTCGGCGCCATGGCCGGTCGCTGCGGCATGGCCGGAGGATGAAATGCCGGCGCGGCGGGACGCGCCATGGCAGGTGGTGCTGCCGGACGCGCCATCGCAGGTGGTGGTGCTGGCCGGGCTGCCGGCGCTGCAGCTGGACCGGGTGGCCCGCCTCTTCCATGTCCCTGGCCGGGTCCTTGGGCGAACGCACTGATGCTCGCCGTCAGCATCGAGACACCAACTAGAACAGCCGTCAGGCAAACGCCACGCGGAAGCATGATTGTCGCTCCCAGCTCGTAATCGCCCACGACGTTCAACGCACGGCTGGCGGAATCGTTCTTTGCTGGCCGCGGCCGGCATTGCGATCTTCCGACGCAGGCAGCTTCAGGAGAAATCCTGCGTCAGGGTGGTGGCGAACTGCTCCAGCGCCCAGTCGATTTCAAGCGGCTGTCCAGCTTGAGCCAATTGCGGGCGAGTTGCTGACGTCGGAAGACCTTGCAGGACTATGCCGGCTTCTCGGAGATCGAGATCTTCTCCAACGACTGGTGGGGCAATTGGACGAGGCGCTGCGCTGGCGCGCCCGGTCCGGCACGCTAGGACGCGCGGTTGAGAAAGATCGGCAGCCCCTGCTTGTTGGCGTAGATGGGGCGGTAGCGCTCCGTGTTGTAGCTGCTCGCAACGTCCAATTTGCGCGGACCGAGCTTGGCGTCAGGGATGGGCACGAGGTCGTAGCGGCCCTCGACCAGCGCCGACATGAGGCCGGTCTTGCTTTCCAGCATGGCATCGTAGGCCATGTTACCGAAAGTCAGGGCCACAAGCTTGTCGATGAAGTCCGGATCGCCCGATCGCAAATCGTAGGTGAGATCGGAGGTGATCGTCTCCTCCCCGGTACGCTGCTTGATCTCGTCAGCAAGCGATTCCGCCACGTTGGCCTTCTTGCGGTGACCGTAGGCGTCAGGCTCGCCGTATTCCCGCAGCTTGTAGCCTTCCCACTGAGCTCCCTCGCTGAGCACGATCAGCGCGTAGTTGCTTGGATTGGCGCGCTTGTCCTCGACGAGCAACTGGATCAGCTTGTCGAGGTCGACCTTATACTCCGGTATGACGCATCGTATCGAGGTCGCATACGCGGTGTAGAGTGCCGTAAATCCGGCATCGCGGCCAAAGACGCGGAAAATGCCAATTCGCTCATGCGAGCCGATGGTGGTGCGCTGCCGCTGGATGGCATCGCTGGCACGGGTGATCGCGGTCGAGAACCCGATGCAGTACTCAGTGTTGCGGACGTCATTATCCATCGTCTTCGGGATGGCGATGATCTTGACGCCGAGTTCGTTGAGCTTGGCCGCATAACTGAGCGTGTCGTCGCCGCCGATGGCGATCAGGTGTTCGATGCCAAGTCCCGAAAGGTTAGCGAGCACCCGGTTGGTGAGGTCCCACGTCTTTGTCGCGATGCCGCCGTTGGTGCTCAGCGAGACCGGCACATCATTGCCGACGAGATGATCTGGCAGCTTTTGTATTTTGGAGGGATTGACGCGGCTCGAGTGCAGCACGGTACCGCCGCGCCGGTCGATGGTTCGAGTGTTTTCACGGTTCAGCGGGATGACGTAGTGGGACCTGCTGTTAGGGTCGTCGAGGTTCAGGTGCGTGAGGGCCTCCCAACCACGGCGCAGACCGACAACTTCGATGTCGTCCTCACTGCCGCGATAAGTCACGCTCTTGATGACTGCATTGAGGCCGGCGACGTCGCCGCCGCCCGTGAGAATGCCGATGCGTTTCTTGGCCATATCCACCTCCGGATCGGCATGTCGTCATAGCGCCTGCATCTGTCGATTGAATGGTGAACGTCGCTCCAGCTTCTGATTGGAGGCGGTCGCTACTCGGCCGCTTCCGGTTTGCGGTCGTCGCGCAGTCGAAAGCGCTTCAGCAGTCCGGACACGGTGTCGCGGAAGCCGCCATATTCCAGTTCGGAATAGGGTAGCATGGCGGCGCCAGACCAGCCTTGGCTGCGCATCTCGATGGCCTTGCGCTGGGCGCGCCGGCGAACCTCATCCCATGCCTGGTTGTCGAAGAAATCGGTGTAGGACTCCGCAAAGCGGCCTTCCCTGTCGATCGAAAAGCCGACGCAAGAAACGATCGGCAGGCAGTACATGCCGGTAACGGGCGTGTTGAGTGGCACCGGCATGAGCGGCATCACATGCGAGCCGCGTGCATCGCCGCCCACGAAGTGCGCTTTGGCGAACGGCGAGATTATTTCCTCCGGAGCTGGGAAAATCCCCTGGTTCCTGACGATCGCGACTGGATCATCCTTGCCGGTGTACTTGCCTGCGATCGCGTGGAGGCGCTGTGCCGAAACGGCTACGACGACCTCGCCATGGGTTCGAGAAATGATGCGATCGATGCCGAAGCGCTCGTTGTCGCGAAGCAGGGCGGCGATGTGGTAGCTGTCGGCGGGTGCGTCGAGCTCGAGTAGGCTGTCGCCGGCTGTGTTGTCCATGTCGATGACATGGAAACGGAATCCCTTGATCATCGGAGGCAGCATCAGCCCAGCGCAGTACATAGGGTCGGCAAAGGCGAGATAGAGCGGCAGGTTGTAGGCGCCGGGGCCGCATTTGTCGGCCGCGAACACCATGAAGGACTCCGCGGGTCGCACGCCGGAGAGGCTGTGGTCGAAGCTGAGCTCGGCGACGCCTGGGCCGGCGCCGCGAATGTTCCCGGAAGGCGCGTCGGCGAGAAGATCCTGGCCAGCGCCATAGAGCCCTGAGCTTTTCGCGACCGAGGTGGCCGCGAGGAACGACTTCCAAGCGAGCTGATGTACCTCGGAGCTTCCTTCGCCCCGAGTGTGCGTCATGATGATCGCAATGTCGTCGCCGGTGTGGCAGATGAAACCGTCGATCAGCAGGCCATTGCAGATCGCCTTGGCAACCTCGCCCTCGACAGTCGCGATCATGCGTGAAGACGGTTTCGTATGCCCGCCAACGGAGCCAACGTCAGCTTTGATGACTGAAAGAGTGAGTCTCATGAGCATTTCTCCGATCCGCGCAGCTCATCGCCTCCGGCCTCAGCGCTTGCTGCGCCGGGCACGGCGCTGCTCATTCGCGGACAAAAACGTCCGTCGCTCCGATAGGTTCCACGCACGCCGTTCATCCGGTTGCCGGGATCATGCCGAGTTTTGCCTTAGGACCATGAGTCACTACTGTTTGCTGCGCTGCACGAGTCCGGTTCTGGCCGGACCGCTAACTCGTCGTTGGCTGCGGCCGGCATTGCGATCTTCCGACGCAGGCAGCTTCAGGACAAATCCTGCTATTCGAAGATCGAGATATTCTCCAACGACTGGTGGGGTAGTCCGATGGACGAGGTGCTGCGCACCTTGCTGCGACTCGACTTGGTCGCGAATGACCCGCAACGGACCTCGCCTCTTTGCCAACTGGTGACGTTCATATCCTGTCCGCGTTCCTCCTGTGATATTAGTGACGCAGTCGGCCAAATACGGCGGCGCGCTTTGTCGGATGACCGATATTGGTCGGACTCCGCGATGTTCCCCCGCTAGACCTGATACCGCAGAGCCCCGCTTAACGGGTTCATGCGCGACCGGCGCCACAACGGCGCAACGGAATTTCAAACGTCGCTATTTGGGCTGCGGGGAGATTTGTTTGTCTTATTTTGAAGCGTCTGAAGGCGCGCTGGAAACCGGCGCGGCCGTTGTTGCGCGCAAGCGATCGATTAGCCGCTTTGCGGCGCTGACCTTGGCCGCGTTGTCCCGCCGCCTGCTGGGCACCAGCTCCATGGTGGCGCTCGGACTGGTCCTGGCAACATCGACGCCATCGCGCGCCACCGACTGGACCGGCGGCACCTCAACCGACTGGTTCACCGCCACCAACTGGTCGGCCGGCGTTCCAACCAGCGCGGTCGACGCGAATATCGACACCGTTGCGCCCAATGCCACAGTGGTCGGAGCGGCCGGCGCGCAGGCGCGTAGTGTCTTTGTCGGCATTTCCGGCACTGGAAAGCTGACGATCCGGAACGGCGGCACGATGAGCAACGCCGGGTTCGGCTATTTCGGCTACGGTTTCGGCGCGACCGGCACCGTGACGGTGGATGGCGCCGGCTCGGCCTTGACCAATTCCAGCGACCTCTATGTCGGCTATTTCGGCGCCGGCACGCTGACGATCCGGAACGGCGGCACGGTGAGCACCGCCAACATCGGCTATCTCGGCTTCGTTGCCGGCTCGACCGGCACCGTGACGGTTGATGGCGCTGGCTCGGCCTGGACCAGTTCCAGCACGCTCGTTGTCGGCTATTCCGGCACCGGCACGCTGACGATCCAGAACGGCGGCAAGGCGAGCAACGTCGGCCACGCCTTCCTCGGCAACAATGCCGGCTCGACCGGCACCCTGACGGTTGATGGCGCCGGCTCGTCCTGGACCAATTCCGGCGTGCTCGTTGTTGGCGAATCCGGCACCGGCACGCTGACGATCGCCAATGGCGGCGCCGTCTCGCCGGCTTCGGGCATGCAAATCGCCCGTCAGGCCGGCTCGACCGGCACGCTCAATATCGGCGCCGCCTCGGCCAGACCGCGGCCGCGCCGGGCACTCTGACCACGCCCTCGATCGCGTTCGGGGCAGGCACCGGCCGCATCGTCTTCAACCACACCGCCTCGAACTACAACTTCGCCCCGACCATTTCCGGCGCGGGGTCGGTGACGGTGGAGAACGGCACCACCATGCTGACCGCGACCAACACCTATAGCGGGCCGACCACGGTCAATGGCGGCGTGCTGCAGCTCGGCAACGGCGGCACCACCGGCTCGATCCTGGGCAACGTGCTCAACAACGCCACGCTCGCGTTCAATCGCTCCAACGCCTACCAGTTCGACGGCGCGATCTCCGGTACCGGCGGCGTGCAGCAGAACGGCGTCGGCACAACTGCGCTCACAGCCGCCAACACCTATGCCGGAGCTACGACGATCAATGCCGGCACGCTAAGGGGCGCTGCGGCGAACACATTCAGCGCTACGAGTGCGACGACAATCAACACCGGTGGCACGCTCGATCTCGGTTTGCTGGGACAAACGATCAATATCGCTTCGCTATCGGGCGGCACGTTGGCCAACGGCGCGTTGACCGGCGCAGTGACCTCAAGCGGCGGCACGCTGAACAGCCTCGGCGGCGCCATGACGCTGACGGTGAATAGCGGCGCGACCAATGTGACGGGCACCAACACCTTCACAGGCGCGACCACGGTCAACGGCGGCCTGCTCTCGGTCAACGGCACGAGCACGGCCAGCGCGGTGACGGTGAATGCCGGCGGCACGCTCGGCGGCAACGGCACGGTCGGCAACACGACCATCAATGGCGGCACGCTGGCGCCCGGCAATTCGATCGGGACGTTGACCGTGCAGGGCAATCTCGTGTTGACGGCCGCATCGAGCTACATGGTCGAGGTATCGCCTTCGGCGGCCGACGGCACCAACGTCACCGGCGTGGCGACGTTCGGCGGCGCCACCGTCAAGGCATCTTTCGCAGCCGGGACCTATGTCGCAAAGCAATACACCATCCTCAACGCCACCGGCGGTATCGGCACCAGCAAGTTCGGCTCGATCGTCAACACCAACTTGCCGGGTGGATTCACGTCGAGCCTGAGCTATGACACCAACAATGCTTATCTCAATCTCGCTCTCAGCTTCGTGCCGCTGACCGGGACGGGTCTCAACATCAACCAACGGAACATCGCCGACTCGATCGTCAATTTCTTCAACACCAACGGCGGTATTCCGCTGGCGTTCGGCGGGTTGACGCCGGCGGGACTGGCCCAGATCTCCGGCGAGACCGGCACGGGATCGCAGCAAACCACGTTCAACGCCATGAACCAGTTCATGGGTCTGCTGACCGATCCCTTCGTCGACGGTCGCGGCGATGGCGTTTCAGCGGGATCATCCGCGGGCGCATCGGCCTACGCCTCGCAGGACAGACCGCGTTCCGGTGCGGCGCGGGACGCCAATGCGATGTTCACCAAGGCGGCCGTCATGGCCGATCCGTTCGCGCAGCGCTGGAGCGTGTGGGCGGCGGGCTATGGCGGCTCGCAGACCACCGATGGCAACACGACACTCGGCTCCAACAACACGACCAGCCGCATCGCAGGCACCGCGGTCGGCGCCGATTATCGTATCTCGCCGAATACGCTGGCGGGCTTTGCGCTGGCGGGCGGTGGTACGAACTTCAGCGTCGTCAATGGCGGCTCTGGCCGATCTGATATGTTCCAGGCCGGCGCCTTCATCCGGCACAATGCGGGTGCGGCGTATCTCTCCGGCGCGCTGGCCTATGGCTGGCAGGACATCACCACCAACCGCACCGTGACGGTGGCCGGCATCGACCAGTTGCGCGCGCAGTTCAACACCAATGCGTGGTCCGGTCGCGTCGAAGGCGGCTATCGTTTTGTCAGCCCAGGGATGGGCGGGGTGGGCATCACGCCTTATGCCGCAGGCCAGTTCACCACCTTCGACCTGCCGGCTTATGCCGAGCAGGCAGTAACCGGCGCCAACACGTTTGCGCTGGCCTACGGCGCGAAGAGCGTCACCGATACGCGCAGCGAACTCGGCCTTCGCAGCGACAAATCATATGCGATGCCGGACGGAATCTTCACGCTGCGGGGGCGCCTGGCATGGGCGCAGGATTTCAATCCCAACCGTAATATCGGTGCGACGTTCCAGACGCTGCCGGGCGCATCCTTTGTCGTTGGCGGCGCCGCGCAAGCCCGCGACTCCGCGCTCGTCACCGCCTCTGCCGAAAAGAAATGGCTGAACGGCTGGTCCGCCGCCGCCACCTTCGAGGGCGAGTTCTCCGACGTCACCACCAGCTACGCCGGCAAGGGCGCGGTGCGGTATTCCTGGTAAATTGACGACTTCCGGTTTTGGCCCATCGCGTCGTTTCGCGGCGGTGCGGAATTTGATCGCTACCAGGGCACAACGGACATTGGGCGAGCCTGCACCAATCAAGCTCGCTTTATGATGGGGTGGACGCCCCGCCCGACGGCATCGATGTGCCAAAGTGGAGTTGTTGAGCACCACTTAAGGGAGGCGTCCGTGTCAGAGGTTATCATAATCGGTCTGGATATCGCCAAGCATGTTT
>NZ_JAPRAQ010000013.1 GCF_029989365.1 Bradyrhizobium sp. Arg816
TCGATCCGCGCGGAACGCTCGCTGAGCGTTACCTTCGCGAACATCGCGGCCTGGACCTGCCTGAGAGCGTCGCGTACTCGGCGATCCGCTTTCATGCGGGCCTGCGCTATGAGGGCGGCAAGTATCTCCCTGCGATGGTCTGCTTGCTGCGCGACATCACTAGCAACGAACCGACCGGCATTCACCGCACTTTCCTCAATCGATACACCGGCGAGAAGATCGACCGGAAAATGCTTGGCATCGCCAAGGGCGCGGCCATCAAGGTGGACGCCGCGTCCTCCTCGGAACTCACGATCGGTGAAGGCGTCGAGACGGTGCTGGCGGCGCGCGCTGCCGGCTTTACTCCGGGATGGGCGCTGGGATCGAGCGGTGCTGTGCGCTCCTTCCCGGTGCTGCCGAATCTGAACGAGTTGACGATTCTGCAGGAGAACGACCCGACGAGCCGGCGGGATACCCAGGAATGCGCGCGTCGTTATCTCGGCGCACGCCGTCCGGTCAACATCGTCGAGACCAAGATCGGCAACGACTTCAACGACTGCTGGAAGGCGCGCGGCGATGAATAAGCCCTTCGCCGTGCATCGGCTGATGCCGAATGACATCGTGACCGAGGACAACGCCGCCCAGCAGTTCGTCCAGCTCCATGGTGATGATCTCCGCCACTGCCATTCTCACGGCAAGTGGTTTCGATGGAATGGTTCCTATTGGGAGATCAATCACACCAGTCTTGCATTCCACGCGGCACGCGAGCTGGCGCGGCAGCTTGCCGAGAATGAGGAGGACCGCAAGCGTTACAAGATCGAAGCCACCAACTTTGCTGGCGGCGTGGAACGGTTCGCTAAGTGCGATCCGAACGTCGCCGTCACCATGGAATTCTGGGATCGCGACCCCTGGCTCCTGGGTACGCCGGGCGGCACCGTTGATCTGCGGACCGGGGTGCTGCGCCCTGCCTCGCGCGAGGACGGCATCACCAAGGTCGCCTCGGTAGCGCCGGACGGTAGCGGTTGCCCGCGTTGGCTTCGCTTCTTGGTTGAAACTACTGGAGACGACGGCGAGTTGATTCGGTTTCTGCAGCAGTGGTGCGGGTACTGCCTGACCGGCGTTACGCGCGAGCACGCGCTGGTCTTCGTCTACGGCCCCGGCGGCAACGGCAAGTCTGTCTTCCTGAATACGGTCACCTCGATTCTGAAGCACTACTCCGTCACGTCGGCGATGGAAACGTTCACGGCATCAAAAAGCGACAAGCACCCGACCGAACTTGCGATGCTGGCTGGAGCGCGGCTTGTCACCGCGAGCGAGACCGAAGAGGGCCGCGCATGGGCCGAAGCACGCATCAAGGCGCTGACCGGTGGCGATCCGATCACCGCGCGCTTCATGCGGCGCGACTTCTTCACCTACGCGCCGACGTTCAAGCTGATCGTGATCGGCAACCACAAGCCGGGCCTGCATAACGTTGATGATGCAGCCAAGCGCCGATTCAACATCGTGCCGTTCATCCTTAAGCCGGCCACGCCGGATCGAGACCTTGAGCAGAAGCTGATGCAGGAGGCGCCCGGAATCCTGCAATGGATGATCGAGGGTTGCCTCGACTGGCAGCAGCACGGGTTGGTCCGCCCGAAGTGCGTCGTCGAGGCCACGGCGGAGTATTTCAGCGATCAGGATCTGTTCCGGCATTGGCTCGAAGAGGAATGCATCTGCGAACCGGGCAATATGGACATCTCGGAGGCCAGCAGTGTCCTGTTCAAGTCTTGGTCCGACTACGCCAAGGCGGCGGGAAATAAACCGGGCACGTCCTCGACCTTCAAGGACAATCTGACGGCGGCCGGGTTCAAGTTTTACCGGGGCGCGAAGGCAAGGGAGTTCTTCGGGATTCGCCTGCGGCCGAAGCAGGAATGGGAGTAGCCCATGAGGAAGGATGATGACGGCACTGACGGCGTTGACGCATTTTCCGGATTAGTCGCTTACGCGCGCGCGTGGGGCCTCAAACCGAAAATGGCGTCAGCAGCGTCAGTGGCGTCAGAGCTCTCGCACCTCTCATGGATAAGGCCAATCGCGGCGGAATTTCCCGCCGCGCCCCGCGATGGTGAAGGGACACATCACGGCGGGCTCACACAGGTCCCAATCACGAGTGAGGATTGAAATGCGAACTACCGATTCACAAATCTTGATCGAAATGCCTGGCGTGTGCGATTGCAGCTTCATAGGCTCATGGCTTCTGATGGTGGCACGAGCGCAGAGCTTCTGGTCCGAAAAGTTGCACGATCGCGTCTTTCGGAATTCGGCTTCCACGCTGTCTCGGCATTTTGATCCGTTCCAACGCGCTGCACTTAAGGTTCTGAGCGCCGCGCCGTTCCCCTCCTATCCAGAGAATCCCTTCCTGGTCGTCGATTTCGATGAGACCGAGGTCTTCAGCACGGCATTTGCCATGATGGTCCAGCTCGGCTTCTTCCGTTCCGACGGCGGGAGCTATCGACTGGAGGTCCCGAAATCCGTCACCATCCACAAGGTGAAGCGCGCCGCGTCGAAGGTTGCGTCGAGCACGACGAACGGTGCGATGGAGAGCCTGTTGCACACCATGCCACATGGAACTGAAGCCGCCCGACTCATGTGAGGCCACTAACTACGGCTTGGCTGCCTCGGTTTGGGTCCTTCCCAGACCGGGGCAGGCTGCGGGTTGCGCAGCCGCGCAGTGCAACCCCTGGGATGAGCCGCGATCGAGGCTACAACAACTACAGGAGTAAACATCGTGAAATTGATCTCGGCATTCGGCGCCGCCGACATGCTGGAGTTGGACCGGCAGACTGTCCGGCGCGCCTTGCGTTACGTGGCACCGGATGGATACGAGAAGAAGCAGCCACGTTGGCGGATGAAGACGATTGTTGACGCAGTCGATCAGCATCTCGGCCGCAATAGCGCGCCACGGGCTGCCGATCAAACCCGCTTGGATGTTGCTTTCAGCGAATTCGATGAGGGCTGCGAAGCCCTCCACGTGATTGCTGATCTGAAGAAGCGCCGGCAGGATGCTCGCCGTCTTATTGCCCTCTTGATCGAGCTGGACGACGCCATGCGAGCCGCCGCTCGCCTAGCTCGCGAAGACGATCTTCGTGCCTCCCTCCGCTGTGACCAGCACTTCCGGGTTGCGATGCGCCGCTTCGAGAGCCCGTGTGAGTGGACGCATGATGAGTGCTGGAAGATTCTCGACGCCATTGCCGGCGACCCTGCGCGTTCGATTGGAGGCGCTTGACCATGGACGCCGGTACGCGAGAATCGGGCGACATCGCTGACGATGAGGATGTTGTCACTTCCTTGAAGCAGACGATCGCAGAACTGCGGGCGCGCGTTGCGGAACTCGAACAGCCACCGCCGCAGTGGACGCCGCTGAAGCGAGGGGCAGCGGTCTGTGGTCTGAATTACGAAACGGTACGTCTGTGGGCCGAGCGCGGGCTGATCGACGCCTGCCGCGAGGGCGGGCGTTGGATGGTTAACTTGACCAGCCTGAAGGCACGACAGGCGCGTATCTTTGGTGGGGCTCAGGGATAGATGTTGGCTCCAATAGAGAGTAGCGAAGGAACACTTGCCGCTCGTTGTACTGCTAGACCATGGACCGGGAGAATCTAGTCATGTCGGCTTGTCCGCTCTTGGAGGTACACCGGAAATCGCGCCCCGTTAGGGCGACCGCCGCTTTTGACCCGAAGCGGACCTTTCCGCTTCAGAAACCCAAATGCGCCAGAGCCAGCAACTGGTTGGTCAGGACGGTTCGTCGTGCCGACGACGGCACCCATTTCAGGGCTGCCGCGTATACTGTCCGAGTTGCCTCACCGCGTTGACGTAAGACAGGTCGCGGCCAAAATCGCTCATACATTAAGAGCACCATTGTTGTTTGGCCGCTGCAGGAAAACGTCGTGATGGCGGCGAGGATGATCATGACGCCGCTCAGGCCCAACCAGAAGCGCGGACCTGTCTCGCCCTCGGAAGCCTTAACAGCGGCCCAGACGGCGATAACCCCGTCGATCAGGGCATGGGCTCCCCACAGCAAGGTCAGCGTAACCAGCGTAGGACCACGCCAAAAGAATGCGAGAACGCCAAACCCGATAAAGACGATTGCGCGCAACAGCACGAGACACTGATCGTCGGTAAGTGGCATCGGTAGCTTCGTCATTGGTCATATGCTCCATCAATTGCTTTCGTGCAGCGACCGCCGCACCAGCGAACGTGACCGATGGATAGGGTCACGCGCGCCAAGCTACTTGTACGACCATGCTTGTTTGGGACGTGTTTCTCTCAATTCATCAGGAGGCCATGCTCGTTATGCGGATTGAACCAGCGGGCTTCAGCGGTCCGCACGCCTCTTCTGACTTGGCCCCGGCGCAAATCCCGAAACAATGAGTTTCGATAGTTTCCGTTGTCGACTTTCCGACGAAAGAGCAAATTACAGGGAAGAGGCAGGAGTGAGGTTGGGCTATGGGTGTGAACCTGGAAGCCGTAGACCGGCATCGCGCTTATGGAGACTATCTGGCGGAGCGCTTCCATCAGAGAGAGCCAAGGTCCCACGTCTCTCGCACGCGCAAGCACGACGTGCTGGCGGTGACCCAGATCAGGTCTCACGCGCCAATGTCAGCGCCCAGCCATTCGGTCGCCCGTGATGAGGCCTATCACGTCTGCCTAATGATCGAGAGTTTGCCGGACCTCGAGCTGTGGCAAGACGGTCATTCAGTCAAAGCAGAACCGTTCAAGGCCGGCACGACGGGGCTATTTGACCTTCGCCGCGACCCTCGCGGCTTTCATCGGACAGGGTACAACATTCTTCCGTTCTACTTACCCCGAGCGGTGCTCATCGACATAGCGCAGCAAAAGTGTGTGCGGTTTGATGGTGAGCTTCAATATACCTTCGGCTCGAGCTACGACGATGCGATCATCCGTAATCTCGGTTCGGCGCTGCTCCTTGCACTTGAGCGAGATCATCGCGTTGATGGATTGTTCCTCGACCACATTCTTCACGCGGTGGGCTCTCACGTCGTCGAGCGCTATGGCGCGCCGGGGGCGACGCGAGCACACGCGAAGGGTGGGCTGGCCTCTTGGCAGGAGCGGCGCGCTAAGGAACTGATGTCGGCGAGCCTTAGCTCCGACGTTACACTGAAGCGGCTCGCGGAGGAGTGCGGATTGACAGTCTCGCATTTTGCGCGGGCCTTTCGGCAATCAGCGCAGGTTCCTCCCCACCACTGGCTGCAAGAGCGCCGCGTCGAAAAGGCCCTCACCATGCTCGCGGGCCGCGAGGCGTCGCTTTCGGAAATTGCCATAGATTGCGGCTTCGCGGATCAGAGCCATTTCGCCAGGGTCTTCAGGCGGCACATCGGCATTAGCCCGGGGAAGTGGCGCAAGGAAAATGCCTAGAATGGTCGATAAACCGCGTAGTCTCCGCCGTCGTCCTCAAGTCGGCAGCAGTTTGTGTCGGATGCCGCAGACGAAGCCTAAGAGTATAGGAACTTCCGCATCTGGCCCTTAGCTGAACAACGCGGAGCCAATTCGGATGTCGGCGATCGGCTGCGAACCTGACGCGGGGCCGCCTTTGCCTCGACTGCCGCTTATGACCGATTGTGTTGCAAAAATCGTTTTGCAGGAGATGTCAAAAATTCTGAGGACCGTCGGCGCGTTCTTCGTATAATGATCCGAGGGACCTCATCGCCTTGCGCGAAATTCATGGGCGACTTCGGTAGCGCGACTGAGGCGATGCGAATCATCGACCTCTTTGCGCTTCAGGTTTTCGCCAAACATTTGGGCCGTTGCAACTTACGATTTTTGCAACACTATCGGACACCATTGTCGACTGTCGCTGTGAGACAAGGTTGTGCCCATGGAACCTGACCGATTGCCGACCTGTCCACGAACCCGATTCGAAGGCTGCCGCAGTACTCTCGACGCCACGGCGCGGGTGATGCGGACGGGGGTCACCCTCGAACATGTATGTATTGCTGCCATTTCCCGGATGAGCGGCAGCGCACAAGATCGTAGCAGGCCAGTTCCGAATTAACTGGAGCAACCCTTTCATTGGTGGCACGTTAGCAACCATCGCCGACCGGATCGTGGCTTTTATCGGTGATGAGAACGCCGGTAGCGCTCCCGCCTTCCTCTCATGGAAAGGAGCAGCGCCGTGCAGCACCGACGCCGCATTAAGCACACCAAATCCCTCGAAGAGCGCCTTGCTGAAGAAGCCAAGGAATTGCGCGCGACGGCCGCAACCCTTCCACCAGGTTACGAGCGGGAGGCGCTGCTGCGAAGGGCTCGGCAGGATGAAACTGCCGCGCACGTGACCGAGTGGCTAAACTCGCCCGGCCTCAGGCCGCCGACCTAAGCACAGTGGGACAATCGCGGGCCGACAAGTGCCGCAAGAGAGCGGAACAATGCCGCTTGAATGCAACGAATGAGCGAAGTGCGTCCGGCGAAGAGGCGTGGCTTGAGCTTGCTGCCCAATGGACAATGCTGGCGGCCGCCTTCGAGCAAGAGGACGGTCCACCGCAAATGAATGGCGGAACGCCTAACAAGTAAAGGCCGCCTCAGTGGGCGGCCTCATCGCGAACGCTCTATTTGGGTGCGCCGGTCGGGCTACCCGAACCGGTGGTCTGCTCCCCTCCCGGTTGGCCCGGGGAATGCGCAGAAGCGCCCGGCTTCTCTTGATCGGCCACGTATCCGGACGCTCCGGAGTTGCGTGTCTTGATCCCTTTGTCCGCATCACGCTGCATCTGCTCGTTGGGCTCGCTCGTCTTGAGCCCTTTATCGACATCACCGTGCATCTCATCCTTGGTTTGCGGACTGGGCGCGGCCTTTTGCTCCTGTGCCATTGCATGGAAGGTAATCGCGCTTCCGGCAACTACAATCATCGCGAGAATTGCTGTTCGCATACGTCTCCTCCATCGCGTTGCCCCGGTCCGATAAACGCATGAACTTCCCAACCTTTCCTAGTTCCAATCGCAATCTTTAGTGGGTGCGCTTACCGCACAAGGTGGGCTGTGCTCGATGACGCCTATTGGCCCATCCTGGCCAATCGCAGCCCTATGCCCGATGACTGCTTCCGGCTGAACAGCGGACGCGCTCATTGGATTTCGTTGGATTGCGGCTAATGCGAACCTGTCTCGTCATTGCGTAAACTGGTCGTGAAACGACAGGAGCAACGAGTGGCGATCTTCAAATCCAATCCCGACAAAACCATCCAGCGTGACATCGATTCCGCAACCGCCAACCGTGACCGGCTCTCCATGAAGCTGGCCGACTGTGATCAAACCATCGCCCGGAACGCTGCCGCGGCCAAGGAAAGCGCCCTCAGCGGCGACGATGCCGGCCTTGATGCCGCGGAGGCTTCGCTGCGCGCCGCTCAGGATCGCGCCACGACCCTCAAGACGGCATTGACGGAGATGAACCAGCGGTTGGCTGATCTGGAACGCGCCAAGGAGGAGGCCGCCGACAAGAAGTTGCGGGCGGAAACCGCAGCGGAGATCGATCGCCTGATTGGCAAGCTGACGGAGGTCGGTACCGAGTTCAACGAGACAGCGGTTCGCCTGTCCGAGCATACCGCGCGCGCCGTGCCGCTCGTGTTTGACGCACTCGGCCTCGATAAGTTCGTGGCGACGTGTCGCGCGGAAGTTCCTTCCGCTCTGGAGTTGGTTACTACGCTGCTTCGTGCTCACGCGGACGCTGTGATCGCCGGCACGGCGCCAGCGACCCTGCCGCGGGGCGAGGATCAGCACGTCCCGGCGCCGGCTCAGGCTGCCACTGAGCCGCATTTCGCGTATCGCACCGTGAAACCTAAGCCCGCCTTCAAGGGCTACGTTCGGACCTAGAAAGGAGGATGATTTGAAATTTTGTCCACCCGGCGCCGAGCCTTTCCGCACGCTGCACAGAATCGATGGTTGGTTCGGTAGCCCCGAAGAAGTGCCTGACAGCGTCGTCCGACTGATCGTCGGCAAAATGCCTACTGCCGCTCCTCGCAGCGTCGCCGAGGCTACGCGGGCGCGGATGATGGTGCGTCAACTGAAGTACGAGTTGTCGCAGAAAGTCGTTCTCGCGCGGCGTAATCGGTTTGGGCTCGAAACGCGGTAACCCAATCGCGCGCATTGAATCGGGGGGCGAGGAATCGGCATCAGGAGGCCAGAGCACCTTCTTTCGGGCATGGGGTTGAATGCCTCTTCTCAAGCGGACTCGGGCGGATGTAACCCGAATTTCGCTTTGGCGGCCTCGGCGTCAATCCTGATGTCGAGGCCGTCTTTGGGCAACGGAATGATGCGCTATCGAATGACGTTGACCCAGATGCGACCGGACTCAGCAGTGGGCTGTACTGTGTACGTCACACGCCTGGTGACGCGGGCTCCCCTACGAGCGGCGAACTGGCTCAGCTGAGCCACCGCACGCATTTCGTTCTTGGAAGCCAGTTCTGAAAGGAACGCGCGTAAATCGATCTCAACTGTTGCTGAACACGTTGTTTTGCCAATTCGATCGTTAACGCCATCGAGTGTATAGTCACGCACTGTCACCGCTGGCGACTCGCGCCCTGGTTCCGGCCGTTTACCTGTAAGTTGACCAATGATGATGCGTCTCACCACATCCTCACCGTTCACACAGGACTCAAGAGAGGGGTCTCGTCGCTGCTGGGGTTTGTTGTATTGCGCCGACTGGGCCAACACTATGGCCTCGCGCATATCGCCGATTTTGATATATCCGTGTTTCTGAAGGTGTTTTGCGAGCGCTTCTGGGAACGTAAGGTCCCTAGCCTCTCCTTTGGGCATTCAGCCACGGCCCTGTAGTCCGAGCATTCCTGCAACGACCAATCGGAGTCACGGTCGTACGATGCAAGCATCGTTTGCCATGCTTCGGTAAACTGGCCCAGTTGCGTCTTTGTTGCGACCCAACCGCCCCAGTAACCGTTTGATTTTCGGCTGTCGCGATCCATCGCCTCGATATCGCTGAGCCTTCTCTTGAGGATGGTGCGATAGGACTCCTCTAATGTAGCGTCAGTAATGCCGGTGCCCCGCAACCGGCTTATTCTGACTGGTGCGATGGATTCAGCGTAAGAAGCAAAGGCGTAGTAGAAGGAGTTATCGAAGGACAGGAGTTCGACGTCCCCGCCGCCGTCAACATCATCAAAGAAGTATCCGCTGCCATCGAGAGTTTCGGCGTCCACCACGACCATTTTGTTTGAGCTATCTACCGTGACGATCTTAGTCACGGTGCAGCAATGAGCCCCTGCCCAGTAATAGGTAAGCACGACTTGCGGAAACGGCGACGATCGGTCGAGCTGAAATATGCGGGCATCAGCCTCTGGCTCGTCGGCCGGCTGTTGGTCACCCAGCTTTACATCGAGGCGGCGCCCGTCACCGAATGATAGATGAAAAACTGGATATTTCGATTCCGGTGACTCGGCAGATGATGCGCCGTCTATTGAAATTGTAAGCTCGCGGTACTTGATCGAAATGGGTGCCTTGCCGTCGAAGTGCAACTGAGCAAGGGCCTTCGATTGTGCGAAAGCTCTTTCGGAGTGAGAGCAAAGAACGAGGAACACTATTGCGAGTGTTACTAGGAATTTTACGCTGACATTTTTCATTCGGATCAATTCTTGCACGATTTGGCAGCACAGGAAAATGCATACCGTTTTGAAGTCGAACCTTTCTAAGAAGAGTGTCTGAGCCCTTCTCGATAGAAAGAAACCTCGGCCATTGGCATTTTTGCAGGTCAAGCCAGTTACTTCGGGAGAGCATGATCTTACCGAGCTGTATTGTCTGGCCGTAAGTCTCGGAGTATCAGGTGGGGAATCTACAGAGCTGCGAGCGGGATGACTGTCTCGATCCGCGCAATCCACGCAATTTCATTCATCCTCGCAACGAAATGCTCTGTGTCATTTCCCTTTCCCGGAGCGCCCCAACGATCTGTCTTGTCGAGTACATGACGACAGATATCAGTGCACTCGTGAAGTAAACGATGGCCGCGAGAACCATATCGACAACCGTCCTACTAGAGGCCAGCATCACGAAGCATACGATGAGCGCAACGATACTGACGATGATTGTAAATGCGTCACCTGAACGCGCAGCGTAAATGAATGGCGCGATGGCAGTCAGGAAAACGCATACAGCGATGGCAATCCCAACTATCACCGATCCGCCTGTCGTCATTGATGGGGCGACCTGCCTCACGATCGCATCGACGTCGGGTTTCGGAATGTCTCCCGTGTAGACGAGATAACCGTATCCGCCGATTAATAGGGCGATCAGAGCAAAGGAGGTGAACTTCACGGCAAAACGGACGTATTCCATGCAAGCCCCCACGGGCGACGTTCCGGGTTTGGTCAGACCCCAGCCGGCCCTTGCGCGATGTCGATGACGTGCCGATCGGTGCCGACAGTTATGACGATGGTGTAAGACTTCGCCCTTCCACCTTCGCTGGCGACCGGTGGCGCCAAATGCAATTGCCCGCCGTACCACTCACCAGGCATGAGCGTGTTGTCCTTGATGACTGATTGTTCGAGGACTGCCATGTTGCGCTGGCCTGTCTCAACCGTAGCAGCGATCATGGCCTCGTTCTGCACAGTCGCGTTGCTCTGCGCGATAGCCGCCGCGGTCGGGCTATAGAATGTGCCCGTTTGACCCTTTGGAGTCGTATAATGGCCGTAACCGGCCTGAGACGCGCTGTAGGCATTTCCTGCTGCGGCCAAGCCCGTGAAGACTGCCGCGGCTACCTGCCGGTTCTTTTCCTCTTGGACTAGCATTTCATAGGTGACGACCTGCATGCCGTAGTCGGAGCCGGCGACGTGCTGCGCTGCTTCGACTTGAGCGACCCGGAAATCTACAGGGGTCTTGCTCAGGTTATTGATGGCAACGACGAAGACGGGCCGTCCGTTCCCGCGTACTTGTCGTGAAGCGGGACGAACTAAGACAAGCGAACTCTTCTGCCGAGACACGAGGGCTGCCTGCCCATCTCGCATAAGCGCCTGTTGTTGTGGATTGGATGGCCGAAACTGAACCGTCTCAGCGTTGGTGACGCAGCCGCCTAACGCGGCGCACAGCGCCACGATCCCCCAAGTACGCATGACTCATTCCCCAGACCCGCGCGCATAAGAGCGCAACCGGCGGGCGAGATCAATAGAAACTACCGCTGCTGTGTAGTGACCGGCACATAGACGATAGTTGTGTGTGCACGAATGAGTTTTGTGTTGCGGGTGCCACCTAGCTCTAAGCATCTACAACCGCCGCCAAATCTGTGCGGCGATTTAGGGAGAACTGATTTGAAAAAGGTAGCGATACTCGCGGTGGCGCTTCTGTGCTCAACGACCTTTGCTGAAGCTAGGGGCGGCGGTGGCAGGGTGTCCTACGGAGGAGGTTCCCACACTTCCAGTCACGGCGGCTCATATGTCAGAGGATCAGGATCGTCTCACAAGGGCGGCACCTATTCGAACCCTAGCAGCGGCAACCAGTACGGAACACACAAATAGTACTGCTTCAAACCCGGCGCCGGGTGATCTCGGTGTCGGCGCAGTCCTACTTGCAGGCGAGATACTCCCTAAATACCCACCCCACGGGCCGAGAGTAAGCATCGGCTATATGTGCCCACCGCTTGCCTTGAGAGTCTTTTGCCTCGTCCAGAATGCGGACAAGCTGTCCATTAGAAATAGCCGAGAGTATTTGCCCCTGGGGCGTGGCTCGAACATTCAACGGCGTCGAGGTTGGATCGATCACCACGCACGCTAATGGGTCATCGGGCGGCATGGGAGAAGATGCCGTTCCCGCGAACGCAAACGCACTACAAGAGATCTCGCCCGCGGCCGCGAGAATGAAAATTAGAATCCGACGGCGATAGATGGCGCGCAAGGCTATGCTTCCTCTCCAAGGCAGAAAGATAATTAGTCGGCGAAAAGAAAACAAAGCGATTCTGCCGGATTGTTAACGCCTTGCAATCCCCTGAACGAAGGCCCCGAACAGTTGCATCATTTGTTGCTGGTTCACTTGATTGATGCGCTCTTGATTGAGCTTTTGTAGTTCAAGCTGATAGCCACGTTGTGCCCCCGCATGCCCGAGCTCCGCAGCTCGCTGCAGCAGAGCCAACTTGGTCTGCTCCGGGTTTGGCGTTGCGACCTGGCCTTTGTCGATGAGATCGACGAGGCTCACCATTGAATCAGCATCACCGAGTGCGCTCCCACGCTTAAGTAGCGTAATAGCTGTAGTCACATCCTTGCGGTCCCATAGATACATTCCGCCTAGGTTGTCGAACGCCGCAGGATAATTTGCCTGGACGAGACGGAAGAAGATATCGAATGCTTGTTTCTTATCCTTGAATTGGGCGGCGCGGCCAAGCTGATACTGATAGCGGAGCTCGGTGGAAAAGACCGCTACGGCCTTGGTACAAGCATCGTACGCTTGATCAGCTTGGAGCTTCAAAGCGTCAAAAGATACGCCCGCGCCTGTCCTCCTGGCGTCAGTTGGGTTGGCGGCGAGGCGGTCGCACTCGTCCCCACTTTGTTGACGCTGCCGCAATTCACCGGCAGCAGATTCCCTCGCTAGACGATCACGCTCGGCCGCTTCTCGGGCCTGTTGAGCCTCGCGTTCAGCACGTTCCCGTGCCTCCTTTTCCCTTTGCTCCTGCTCCGCCTTCTTGCGCGCGGCGATCGCCTCCTGTTGTTGCCGCCAATCGGAAATCACATCGCGGGTGATGATTGTGAATGGATCGCCTGATCGAGGGTGAAAGCCGGGGCCATCGTAGAACTCATACTGCCCGGCCTCGTTGCGCCAGTACCACACTTTTGCAGCGCCCGTTGTCGGATCGAAAAAGCCAAACTTCTCTGGGTCCGGGACGACAACCGGCACACGCCGAACAACCTTTGCATTCTGTTGTTTCCACGCCTCGACGACCTCTCGGGTGACGGGTACCAGTTCGTCGCCAGTCTGGGGATGAAAACCCATGAGGTCAAACAACTGGATTTGGCCCTGATTGCTCTTGAAATACCAAACGACCGGCTCGCCAGTCGTCGGATCAAAAAACGCTGGATCGCTCGAGGTTATCTGTGTCGGCCGATGCCCCCGTTTGTACTCTGCAATCTTCTCAACGATCTGGGGCGTTAGCGGACGGCACTCACGACCTGTCTCCGAATCAATCCCGACACGGTTGAGGGTCTTGATGCTGGTGCGCGTCATCACGTAGCATTTCTCGGCAACACCATTCTTGCGGAAATTTGTGTCGATGCGTCCCAGCAGCAGCGAATGTCCGAGGATAAGTGCGAGCAGGCCCGCGTATCCTATCCGCCGCTTTTGCTTGGAGAACGAAAACGAATAGCCCGCAAGAACTACAACGGCGGCAAAGCTGGCCCAAAGGATGGCTCGCGTTACCCCAGTATTTAGGTCGTACGCATCTGCGAGTTCTTCCGCATAGGTCCGCGCTACGTAATAGTAGACTAGTTCATTGCAGAGCCAGAGAATCAGGCCGCCGATGATTACACACGCTAGAATGACGACCGCAAATCGGGCAGCAATGTTCAGCCGCCCGAACGGTTGCGCAATCTGATTGCGCAGCTTCTCAATTAATTGCACTTGCCAGCCCCCCGGCGTGCACCCGTTCGTCGGGTGCCAATTCCTTCGGTTACGTTGACTCAGCCCAAGATTGAGAATACGAGCCTGAGCGGCCGGTTGTCAAAAGAGAGTTTCCAAAAACGGGGCAAAGCGGGTTGTGTGCGAATGCGAGCCGCATACGACGGGCATCGACGTAGCGATTGACCATGCGGAAGAGCCCGTTCACTAGTGCAGCCGCGTGCGCGGTGCCGTTGTTGCGCTTCTGTCGATCCCAGGGTCGGGATGCTGCTCTCGCGCTTGCGGATGCAGCGGCACGGCGTCGGCCGATGCCCCCCGATCCAGTCGTAGCCTTCGAAAGCGGCCCGAAGTGGTAGCCTGCAAGGCGGGGATAACCTTTCGGAGAGCGCTTGACACAAGCAAAGCGAGCGGGGCGAATGGGCCGTTTTCGGGGGCAGGCTAATGAAATCTCTATTGGCGTTAGGCGTTGCGGCATTGCTGTGCGTTGGTGTCACGGTGACAGAGGCGACGCAGGCTGAGCGTTCACCAGGGATCACCGAGAAGACCGCCCGTATCGCGCTTGTTCGTGAGTTCATTCGGGAGATGGAAGTCCTCTACCGCTTGCAGGAAACTGCAAAGGAGGAGCTTGCCGAGAACAGTTCAACCGTCGGCAGACTAACAACAGGCATAAGGGTCGGGTCTCGCACTCTGTTTGAAATGCGAGAGAACGCGAGTCGCCTCGACAGGATCGGCCTCGATATTCGCTGGGGGGAGTTCAGGGACTTGCTCAAGTCGTTCCACAGCCAGCGAATGGCGGGTGTGGAAGAGATGACACAAATGTCCAAAGCAATGCTCAGTGGTCCAGCTCCCGGTGTGAACTACGGTGCAATGACCGCTCGCGCACCTGAACTCACGGCTCAGGTCGAACAAATCGACAAGACTATGTTCACAATGTCGCAGCCCTTATTCCTTGCGCTGGTGGATGAGGGACGAGTGGAAGCCGACGGTAAACTCCATCACCTCATACTCAACAAGAAGGATCGGGCAGACATAATCCATACAATCGACATTGCCTTCGGCCAATCACTAGATGACAAAAATGCCACCAGCATCGTGAACGCGGCTTGGGCAATAAAGTACGGATTGACGAGGCCAAATTACAAAGCTGCTGATGAACCGTAGAGCTGGGGGCGCGAAGTGGCTCAGTCTGATGATAGTTTTGGCTGCTTGGTGCTTTTGGCCGTAGCGGTGGGCGGTTTTCTTGCTTTTTCCAATTACGGTTGGAGCAATTCGCTCTGGTACTCCACCCAGTATGGAGTTGGCTTTGATGACGTTCAGACCGATGCCAAGCCGAACGACTGCGACTTTATACACGCACCACTCGGTGATAAGGGGTGTAGCTACAAGGCACACGTGAAGGTCTACAACGCTGATGGTGTGCTGGTGGCTGGTGAGAACGCTCCGAAGTATGGGAGCGACACCAAGACAGCAAAGCCCATCATTTCCTACGACGGCGGCAAGAACTGGGACTGGTATCTTGGAGCAACCGTTCCTAATCCAAAGCCAAAATCTGTCAGAGTGTTTTGGGTCAAGGAATAGTCGTCGTCGATGAACTCGGCGTCGAAGGCTGCGCTAAGGCAAACAGGCTCTTAGCCCCGCGCATCGAGTACACACGCCCGCACCTTGGGATGGCGCCAAAACCATGCCAGAGGAATCGATTGACTGATTTGATTGATCGCGCGCATATTCTTCTGAACCGTAAGCAGCCCGATCGGCGTGCCGTCGGTATTCAGCTCAACGAACACGTGAGCCCCGATGCGGTCGGCGACAACAAAGGCTTTGTTGCCGATGCCGGGCGAGATGCCGATCCGGGCGTACTGACCGTCGTTTTGATTGGTGTCGGGCGAAGTAACGATAAAAATGTCCTCATTGTAGCCCGCGATTTTGCACCTCAGCACGTCGGCAGCCGAAAGTGTTGGCGCAAGCATTTGAACGGCAACGAGACAAACAACTAGCACCGCACGAACTGCATTTTTCATTTGGTTTGTCCGGAAAATCATCGATCGGCTAAGCGTCTTTCCGATTCAGACAGAAACAAGATTGTTGAAGCCGTCATGTGGAGGACATAACCAACAAGCTCATCAGGAGGCTCGGGTCGAGCTTGTGTGCCCGAACCATGGCCCGCTTGGCGATTCCGTGCAGTTGGAATGCCCGACTGAAGAACGGTCCGAAGGGCAGAAAAGTGGCCCTGCCAAAATGATGGGATCAGCCCTTGTGTGAGACAGATATTCACCAGATCGGACGCCGTTGCCCTGTTCTTGTCGTAAGCCCAGCCCCGCTTATCGCAAATAGCTTTCATGGTGCTCTCAAAGGACTTGCAGGCGTCTATTAGCGCTTCTTCCTTCTTCCCATGCCGATAGTGCTCGAACGCGCTCAAGAATTCCTCTTGCGCGCCAGCAAAGTGTTTCCCGCGCAGCACGGCCAGAGCCGGGATAACGGCTTCCATATGGATGAGCTGCGAATCGACTCTTACGAGTTTGCCGTCCGTGAATTGATATCCTACCCCATGCTCTTTAAATCTAGTATTCAGCTCCTCCACGACGCCATCGGCAATTTCTCGATTTTTCCTGTAATAGAGGTAGTCACGTTCCCCGCAGTATGCCTCGATTATTCTGAACGTCAGTTCAATTGCATCAAGGACGCGCTCATTGTCCTGCTCATCAAGGAACCAGTTAACGAGGTCATCCTTAGCGTGTTCGCGATTCCGTGGGTCCCTCGCGTTAGACAGCCTGAACAATCCGTATTCGCGGCGGAGAATTTGAGTAATCTGCAAGTACGTATCTTGAATCTTTTCTGCGTCGTCCGGCCCATCCCCCGTGTAATATGGAACGCCTATGCCCTCGTCCCACATATGGACCACCTGCGTTCGCAAAACGCGCGGAATGCTATCGTAAGTAAAGACGTCGGCTAACTGGCCGAGTTCTTTCGTTCGTCGCTTAGAATAAAGTTCCCAGACTGCCATCACTTCGTCTGCCCGCTATGATCTTCCTTTAGAACTTCAATGACGATCCGAATTTGCGCCTCTGCTATCAGACGTCATCGTCCTCATCCCATGCTCGGCGACGTCTGATCACAAGGTCACCATCAGGATTACTGTAGACGGCGATGGCGTCCTGCTGGCGCACAGCCACGGCATCGGTGTCCCGCCAGCTGAAATCTTCGTTGTCATCGTTCACGGCTTTGCCTTTCTGCGAATCGCGAGTGATTACCGTGACACAATGCAGAGTAGCGATATGAGGGTTAGGGCCGTTGTCCCGATTATTCACAGGTGTCGCCGGTAGGGAGCGACATCAAACCGGGGGATTCCGCGCCACCGTATTGCGCGGGAGGCCTTAGCGGATCGGGACACAGCGGAGGACACACGAAATGCAATGCATTGATTTATCAATGTTTTTTGCGCCGCCGCCTTCCCTGCGCAGTGGTTGGACGGCTTATGCCGTGCTCTCCCGGGAGCCGAGTTCGTTCTGGCCTCCCTCGCCCTCGCGGAATTCGCCGGCATCGCGCCGGTTGACGCAACTGCCGCATCCGCCGCATGACAATCACTCCAAGCGGATGAAGGGAAAAGCGCGCGGTGTTGGATGGCGTAGCCGCGGAGTTGAGGCGGATCATAAAGGACTCGCAAAGGCGCGTCCGCCAGGAGTCGTCGGACCGAACGTAATGACGATGGTGAAGCAGGCCGTTGCGGGAGAGAACGCCAGGGATGTCGATTGGAAGCTCCGCCGGATGACGAACAAGTAGGCCACCGCGCGCGTCGAGCAAGACACTTTCATCTGTGGCATGCGTCAATGTGCCTGTCTTTCCCAAAACAGTACCCGCATTCACTGCATTCTCGAGGAATGCCCGCGCCCCGTCGTCGATGGTCAAGGTTGGCGCGTCAAGCCGTGCAAAATGGTGTATACTCGCAAACCGGTAGTGTTTCAGCCTGACGAAGAAGACGCCCCTCGGAACAAATGCAACGCAGCGTCCTACGTTGGAGGACGTCGCGATGCAATTGTGCATCACAACCAGAGGGGAAGTTGTTATGAAGCGACGTTCATTGCTCTTGGCATTGTGTTCTTCCGCTTTCATCTCTGCACCGGCACTGGCCGATGAGGTCAAGCAGGAGGCTGAAAAAATAGCCGTCGCCTACACCGACTGCGTCGCCAAGAAAGACGCGGCCTGTGTCGCTGCGCTCTATACAAAGGACGGGGTCCAGATCAACCCGGGCGGTGTGTTTTCCGATCTCAAGACCGTATACGAAAACAACTTCAAGAACGGCACCGATCATATTGAGATCAGAGTCGGCAACATGTCGGTCATCAACAACGATCTGGTCGTTGCCAACGGCGAGACGGACATCTTCGGCAAGGATCCTAAGAGCGGTGACGCCACTAAGGTCACGGTGTTCTGGGGTTCCATCAACATCCGTGAAGGCGGCGCTTTAAAAATCCGCCAGTTGACCGTCGGCATGAAGCCGCCCCCAGCTAAGGAAGCCAGCGCCGAGAAGAAGTAGGACGTCATCAAGTCATAAGTCACCGCGCGCCCATCCTCTTTTGAGGGTGGGCGTTTGATCTTGTTGCACGACGGGTGGCGGGGTGTTTTGCCTGACGAGTCACGTCTGTGGCCCGGATTGCGCTTCGCTCCATGGGGCTACGTCGGATCAGCCCCTGTCCGCCACTTGTCCATCGATTCAAAAATGGCGGTTCTGGGCCAGCTTGGATGAGCCTCCTTCCCGCCGGACCACGTCAAGTGAACTTCGGCCACTCTTCCATCTTCCAGCGAGGCAAGGACGTCGTCACGGTTCATCTCGCCTACCAAGCACCTTGATCTCCAAACCGACAAGCGGGTGCCGGTCGCCAATCTCCTTCCTTAACTCCTCTTCCAGAAGAAGGCGCTCCCGTTCATCGATGACTTGGACGCCAGGGCTCAAGCACCTCACGCCACTGCGGCGTCCGGCACGCGCGCGGCTTCCATCGGCTGCTTGCCGCGGATGAGGTCCGAGGCGCGGTCGGCGATCATCATGGTTGACGCGTTGAGGTTCGCCGAGATCATGCGCGGCATCACGGAGGCGTCGATAACGCGGAGGCCCTCCAACCCATGGACGCGGAGCTGGTCGTCGACCACCGCCCACGTGCTGTCCGCAGGTCCCATGCGGCAGGTGCAGCCGGGGTGGAAGGTGGTGGTGCCGCGCTCGGTGGCGGCGGCGAGGAATTCGTCGTCGGTGTTGATGTTCGGACCCGGGAAATCCTCGTAGGCGTAGTAGGGCGACAGCGGCGCGCTCTTCAGCAAATTGCGCGCGAGCTTCATGCCTCCGACGATGACGCGGCGATCGAGCTCGGCGTCGAGATAATTGGTCTGGATGATCGGCGGGGCGAACGGATCAGCCGAGCGGATGCGGACATAGCCGCGGCTCTCGGGGCGCTGCTGCCAGGAGGCCACCGTCATGCCGGGCTCGTCCTCGAGCTGGCCCTGCACGCCTTCCTTGTAGGACGCCGGCGTGAAGGTGAGCTGCAAATCCGAGCTATCGGCGCTCTCGCCGGAATGCCAGAAGCAATAGACCATGGTCGGCGACAGCGAGAGCAGGCCGCGGCGCGCGGTCGCCCATTTCAGCGCCTCGATCCACAGCGAGAAGCCGCGGCGCAGCTCGTTGATGGTCTTGATGTCTTTTACGCGCGCGACCGTACGCGGGGCGTAGTGGTCCTGAAGGCCTTCGCCGACCGGCAGCGCGTGACGCACCGCGATGCCGTGGGCGCCGAGCAGATCGGGTGAGCCTACCCCGGAGAGCTGGAGCAGCTGCGGCGAATTATAGGTGCCGCCGGAGAGGATCACTTCCTTGTTGGCGCGCACTTCCACCGGCGCGCCACCGCGTCCGCCCTTGGTGTAGCGCACACCGACGGCGCGCTTGCCTTCAAAAATGATCTCGGTCGCGTGCGCGTGGGTGTGCACATGGACGTTCGGCCGCTTCATCGCGGGCTTGAGGAACGCGGTCGAGCCGGAGACGCGCAGGCCCTTGTCGATGGTGCGCTGGCAGTAGGAGACGCCTTCCTGCTTAGCGCCGTTGTAATCGGGGTTGCGGGGAATGCCGAGCGAGACCGCGCCTTCCATGAAGGCTTCGCAGAGCGGATCGCGCCAGTCCATGGTGGTGACGGTGAGGTTGCCGTCGCGGCCGCGATAGGTGTCCTCGCCCTCGCCGACCCGCTTTTCCAGCCGCTTGAAGTAAGGCAGCACGTCGGCATAGCCCCAGCCGCGATTGCCCATCTGCGCCCAGGTGTCGAAATCCATCCGCTGGCCGCGATTGTAGATGTGGCCGTTGATCGAGGACGAGCCGCCGAGCGTCTTGCCGCGCGGCGCATAGATGCTGCGCCCGCCGGTGTAGGGCCCCGGCTCCTGCTGGTAGGCCCAGTTGATGCTCTTCATGTGGAAGGTCTTGATGAAGCCCGCCGGCAGATGGATGTAGGGATGCCAGTCGCTCGGCCCGGCCTCGAGCACGCAGACGCTGACGTTCGGATCTTCGCTGAGCCGGCTGGTGAGCACACAACCCGCCGATCCCGCGCCGACGATCACATAATCAAATCTATCCATGGTGCCTCGGCCGCTCCTAGCGCGGCTTGTCGTTGAGCTGAAATTCGAGATGCGTCTGCACCGTCGGCCATTCGGCGGCGGTGATGCTGTAAACCACGGTGTCGCGCAGCGTGCCGTTCGGTGTGACCTGGTGGCTGCGCAGAATGCCGTCCTGCTTGGCCCCGAGGCGCTCGATGGCGCGGCGGCTCTGATGGTTGAAGAAATGCGTGCGGAACTCGACCGCGATGCAGTTCAGCGCCTCGAAGGCGTGCCGGAGCAGCAACAGCTTGCACTGCGTGTTGAGCGGCCCGCGCTGCGCGCCCTTGCCGTACCAGGTCGAACCGATCTCGACGCGGCGATTCGTGGCGTCGATGTTCATGTAGGTCGTCATGCCCACGATGTTGCCGCCGGCATCGAATACGGTGAACGGCAGCATCGAGCCCGCAGTCTGCAAGGCCAGCCGGCGGTCGATCTCCTTGCCCATGTTCTCCGGCAGCGGGATCGCCGTGTACCAGAGTTTTGACAGCTCGCCGTCCTTGACGGCCTCCGTCAGCCCCTCGCGGTGCTGATGCGAGAGCGGCTCGAGACGGGCGTGCTGTCCACGCAGGGTGACGGGATCAGGCCAGGGCATTTGGGACTCTCTCCTTTGTCATTGCGAGGAGCCACCCGGTCCCGCCTTCGGCGGGCCGGATGACAGGCTCCTCGACGAAGCAATCCAGACTGTCACCGCGGACGCATTCCTGGATTGCTTCGCTTCGCTCGCAATGACGGTAACTAGCATCGTTCACTTGTTTAGGAAATTGAGCGGCAAACCACCGCGCGGCCAGTCCATGGCGATGAGCTCGCCTTTGCCCGACAGCGTGATGTAGGCGGTCTTAAGCTCGGGGCCGCCGAAGGCGATGTTGGTGGTGACGCGATCGCCGGTCGGGATCTGCTCGACCAGGGTACCGTCAGGCGCGATCACCGAGATGCAGCCGGATACGAGGGTGGCGACGCAGACATTGCCGTTCGCCTCCACCGCGAGCGAGTCGAACATCTGGTAGCCGCCGAGGCCGCAGATCGGCTTGCCGCGCTCGCCGCGGTAGATCACGTCAGCCGGCTTGAGTGTGCCGGGCGCGGAGAGCTCATAGGCCCAGAGCCGCCCGGTCGGCGTCTCCGCGATATAGACGGTGTTCTCGTCCGGCGAGAGGCCGATGCCGTTGGCCGGCAGCACGCCATGCACGACCTCGACGATCTCGGTCATGCCGGGCTTGAGATAATACATGCCGCCGACATCCATCTCGCGGGCGCGGCGCTTGCCGAGATCGGAGAACCAGAGGCCGCCGTGCTTGTCGAAGACGAGGTCGTTCGGCCCGCGCAGATCGTGCTCGCCGCATTTGGTCACGACGGTCTCGACCTTGCCCGATTGCAGATCGACGCGCTGGATCGAGCCGCCGAGATAGCCGTCCGGCTGCGGGCCGGGCATGATCATCTTGCCGGTCGGAATCCAGGAGAAGCCGCCATTGTTGCAGATGTAGATCTTGCCGTCGGGGCCGAGCGCTGCGCCATTCGGGCCGCCCGGCACCTTGGCGACGACCTCCTTGCGGCCGTCGGGATAGATTCGGGTCAGGCGCTGGCCGCGAATCTCCACCAGCACGACCGAGCCGTCCGGCATCACCACTGGGCCCTCGGGAAATTCGAGGTCGGTGGCGAGAACGCGAACGTTGGACATAACATCGGACATGGGGACCCTCCCGGCTGCTTGTTATGGCTTGCACGGGATGTCCGGCACGGGCCCCACACGCAAGATTTGCCTGCGGTTATGACAAAGTCGCCGGGGCTTGCCAAGCAAGCGGGATGGTATGCCAGCGTTGCAACCCAAAGCGCGATGACATATCGCGCTTTGGGTGCGCACTTTGCGCGAACGCGGCCCTTCGGGTCCGGATCATGCTTCCCGCACTGGTATCCAAATCTCGAAGCCGCCATTGCCGGTCGCGGGATCGAATTTCTCGTCATAGCGCTCGAAGTTCGGCGCATCCGCAGCCTTCAGGCCGGACGCCGGCAGCCACTGATTCCAGATCGTGTTGACGGTGCGGCGGATCGAGGCGACGTGCTCGGTGTGGGTGAACACCGCGTAGCGCTGCTCGGGAATGCGGATGCGACCGAAGCGGCGCGGCAGGTCGGAGAAATCGGCGACCTCGACGCCGGCGATGTAGTCGAAATTGCCGGAATCATCGCCGTTGCAGCAGACGCCATAGGCGACTTGAGATTTTCCCTCGCCGACGCGCGCGGGAAGGTCGGCGACTTCCTGATGGAAGCGGTGCCACAGTCCCGGAATGGCGGCGCCGTTGTCGCAGGAGATGCGCTCGGCGGGGCCGGCGACGAGGAAGGCCTTCGCGGCTTCGAAACGCGGCGGGACCAGATGGTCGAGCATGGTGGAATCCATGAGGATCGGCTCCTGAAGCTTGAGTTTGTCGAGGCACGTTGCCGCCCGCACCGCTTCGGGTGTGGTGCCAAACTGGTCGCGGAACGCGCGGGTGAACGCTTCGTGCGAGCCGTAATCCGCCTCCAGCGCCAGCGACAGGATGTCCGGCGCGCCGTTCGCAAGACTGCGCGCCGCTTCCGTCAACCGCCGCGCGCGCACGAAGCGCATCACCGGAAGCCCGGTGGCTGCGGCAAACGCCCGCACGATGTGGAACCGCGACACGCCAGATATCGCCGCAATCTCGTCGAGCGTCATCGGCTCGGCCAGATGGCTCTCGATATACCAGAGCGCGCGCTGGGCTGGGTTCATACGTCAAAGGCCCTCGTTCGAAGCCTGGCGATGATGCGCTTCCGGCCACCGCCTCGCTTGATCGGCATTGCTGTCCTCGCATGAGAATAGTCCTGGAATAGCCACTGGCAACGCCCCGGCATTCGCAGCTACACTCGTTGCAACCGCTCACCAGAAAGAGGAACCGCGTCATGGAAATCACCGATGTGCGGGCGCACCATATCCGCATCCCCTATGACGCCGGTGTCGCGAGCTTTCGCCAGGGCGCGTCCGCAATCTCCGCGCTCGACATGGTGCTGGTCGAGGTCACGACCGATGCCGGACTGACCGGCTGGGGCGATGCCTTTGCCTATGTCTCCCCGCGCACCACGCGAAGCGCCGTCGAGGAGATGATCGCGCCGCAGGCCCGCGGGCTGAAGGTTCCCGATGCCGCCGGCATTCCCGCGGCGATGGAACAGATCCAGCGCAATTTGCATCTGTTCGGCCGCTACGGCATCACCATGTTCGCGATATCAGCGCTCGACATCGCGCTTTGGGACCTGGCCGCGAAGATCGAGGGCGCGCCGCTGCATCGCCTGATCGGCGAGACCAGGCGCTCGTCCATCCCCGCCTATGCGAGCCTGCTGCGGATTGGCTCGCCTGAGAACATTACCGGCGAATGCAAGAAGGCGCTCGCGCTCGGCTATGGCGCCATCAAGCTGCACGAGACCACGACACCGGCGGTGTTTGCCGCGCGCGAGGCGATCGGGCCCGGCATCCCGCTGATGGTCGACATGAACTGCCCGCTCACAGGCGAGCAGGCGATCGCATTCGCGAAGGCGTGCGAGGACGCGCAGCCGATGTTTCTGGAAGAGCCGGTCTGGCCGCCGGAGGATTTTGCCGCACTCGCCGACGTCCGCCGCGAGGGCAGGCTCGGCGTCGCCGCCGGTGAGAACGCCTGCACGGAGTATCAATTCCGCCAGATGATGAATGCAGGCGCGGTGAGCCATGCCCAGCCGTCGGTGACCAAGGTCGGCGGCATCACGGAATTTCTGAAGGTCGCCGCACTCGCCGATCAGCTCGGCGTCCAGATCGTTCCGCACTCCCCGTATTTCGGTCCGGGCCTGCTGGCGACATTGCACCTGCTGGCGACGCGCGACGACGGGTTGGTCGAGATGTTCTATCTGAAACGCGAAGCGTGTCTGTGGGGCGGCCGCGCCGATGTCGATGCCACCGGCCACGTCGCGGTGCCCTCGGGACCCGGGCTCGGCTATGAGCCCGATCGCGGCGTGATGGAGCGCTACCGCGTGGCGTGATCGCGACGCCTATTTCGCCGCGTCCTTTGGTGGCGGCGCGTCCTGCTTCTTCTTCAAGTCTTCCGCGATCTTCACCTGCGCAGCCTGAAGATCGCCCAGCGTCTTCTGCAGGCCGGCCACAACCGTCTTCAACGCATCGATCTGGCGGTTGGCGGCATCGAGCTTCTGCTGATGATCGAGCGTCAGCTTGGTGATCGTCTTCTGCAGGAAGTCGACGTTGCTCTGGAGGCAGCTCGTGCGCCGCTCCATGGTCTTCTCGACGGTGCAGATCTCGATGCCGGGCACGTCCTGCGCGCGGACCGGCGCAATCGCCAGCGTGGCGAGCAACAACATCGCGAAACAGACGCCGGCACTTCGAAGCAGCATGCAGGTTCCTCGTCCAAATCAATCACGGCAATGTGCGCTTTTTGCGCGCCGACGCCGGAGGCTACCACACTCGTACCGCATTCTCGCGTTGAGCTTGGCTTGTTCCCTTGGACGGGGAGCGGTGAACCGTGCGCGGAAGAAGAAGTGGGCGCTCTTTCCGCGACTTTGATTAGGGGAGATTTTTGGAATGGCAACGCGCGATAGACGTCTAGCGGAATTCGATGGCGCCGGAGAACCGCCCCCTGGCCTGCCGGTCGAAGTGCTCTGTGAGGACCATAGCGGAACGTATCAGCTGCCGTTCGCCTGCCGCTATGTCGAGGGACGATGGCAGAACGATGCGGCAGGCGTCCCGGTGGAAGCCACCGTCATCGGCTGGCGCGTGCCGCGCGTCAAGCACTCGGGCTTCGCCTGACGAGCGGCGTCTGTCTCAAAATGCAACGGGGCCGCGCTCTGCCTTAACGAACGGAACGCGGCCCGAACGAATCGCGTCCGAATCAGCCGAAACGCCGTGTACGCGGCTGTTCACGGCTAGATGTCGCAACCAGCCCGCACGCGTATACAATATCTGCGCAGCATGTGGCACGGCCCGAGCCGGCCACGGGTGCTAAAAGTTAACGGCTTCAAAGACATGGCTGCCGGGTGCAGCAGCCTGGGCCTCGCTCCCAAAACAGGCAGGCGGGCGCCGAGCCTGCCTAATATTCGACCTCGAGCTCCTCGATCTCGGCCGGCTCGTCCCTGGCCGCCCCGATCCATTCCTCCATCTCGGGCATGGCCATGATGGTATCGGCATAGGCCTTCAGCAGCGGCTCGAGCTTGACGTCATAGGTCACGAAGCGCGTCACCACGGGGGCGTACATCGCATCCGCCATGGTGCGCCTCGCGCCGAACAGGAAGGGTCCGCCTGATTTCTCCAGGCAGTCGCGCCAGATGGAACAGACGCGGTCGATATCGGCCTGGGCGCGCGACCAGATCTTGAAGCCGGGGAAGTGCCCCTTCAGATTGACCGGCAGCGAAGCGCGCAACGTTGTGAAGCCGGAATGGATTTCGCCGCAGATCGAGCGGCAATGCGCCCGCTGGACGCGGTCATCAGGCAACAGACCGGCTTCCGGCATCGCCTCGTTGAGATATTCGGCGATCGCCAGCGTATCCCAGACCACGGCGCCCTCGTGGCGCAGGCACGGCACCAGGATCGACGACGACAGCAGCAGGATTTCCGCGCGCGCCGACGCGTCGTCCGGCGCGGTGACGATCTCCTCGAAATCGAGCCCGGAAAATTTCGTCAGCAGCCAGCCGCGCAGCGACCAGGACGAATAGTTCTTGCTGCTGATGGTCAGTGTCGCCTTCGCCATATGGCCTCTTCCCTACGCCTGTGACTTGCACGCCGCCCGGCCCGCGGGAGTGCTCATGACCTGTGCTTCCCGCAAAAGGAGGAGCAAGCGATGTGCCAGTTTTGAGGGCGGTAGGGCTCCCGTTTGGCTTCGATATTGCATGACAGCACGGGAAGGTGGGCGTTTCAGTATGATGTCGATGTATTATCAGGCCTTTCAGAACCATATGGACCTCACCGCGCCGTGGCGGGCGGGAGCTTCGTCCGCGCTCAGATTCCTCAATCTGGTGCCGCAGGGCCTATCGGATCAGGTCGTCGGCCGGCTCTCCGCCGCGCTGGAGCTGATCTCCCGCTCCACCCTCACCTATCACCGTCCGGCCTACGGCATCGACAGCGTGATGGTGGGCAACCGTGAGGTCGGCGTCACCGAGGAGGTCGCCTACGCGACGCCGTTCGGCTCGCTGCTGCACTTCAGGAAGGACGGCGTGCCGGAGCAGCCGCGCATGCTGCTGGTGGCGCCGATGTCGGGCCATTTCGCCACGCTGCTGCGCGGCACCGTGAAAACGCTACTGCAGGATCACGACGTCTACATCACCGACTGGCACAATCCGCGCGACATTCCACGCCGCGAAGGCCGCTTCGGGCTCGACGATTACACCGATCATCTCATCGACTTCCTCGGCCAAATGGGCCCGCGTCCGCATATGGTCGCGATCTGCCAGCCCTCGGTCTCGGCACTCGCGGCCGCCGCGGTCATGTGCGAGGGCAACCACCCCTCGCGGCCTGCGACGCTGACGCTGATGGCAGGCCCGATCGACACGCGCATCCAGCCGACCAGGGTCAACGAGTTCGCCAAGAGCAGGCCGATCGACTGGTTCGAGCAGAACCTGATCAACTACGTGCCGGTGCAATGCCGCGGCGCGCTCCGCAAGGTCTATCCCGGCTTCGTGCAGCTCACGGCGTTCGTCTCGATGAATCTCGAGCGCCACATCAAGCAGCACATGGATCTCGCCAACCATATCGCCAAGGGCGAGAAGGAGAAGGCCGCGAGCATCAAGACCTTCTACGACGAATATTTCGCCGTGATGGACCTGCCGGCCGAGTTCTACATCGAGACGGTGCGTGACGTGTTCCAGGAGCACCTGTTGCCGCAAGGCAAGTTGATGCACCGTGGCCGTCCCGTGAACACCAAGGCCGTCAGCCGCATGGGACTGATGACGGTCGAAGGCGAGAAGGACGACATCTGCTCGATCGGCCAGACGCTCGCCGCGCAAGACCTCTGCACCGGTGTGCGCGCCTATCGCCGCGTTCACCACATGCAGGCCGGCGTCGGCCATTACGGCGTGTTCTCGGGCAAGCGGTGGAACAACGAAATCTATCCGCTGCTGCGGGATTTCGTGCACGTGAATTCCTGACTGTCATTGCCTGCCCCCAGACCGGGGAAAAACGGCACGTGCCTAATGCACTTGCTCGAGCAGCTCTTTCGCTTCCACGACTTCAGAAAGATTTCGCTCCACATCGAATTCGGCCAGCACGGGAGCGAGCACTTCGGATACCCCGCCTGCTCGGCCATTTCTTTTGTGCAGGCGTGCAAGCCCAAGGGCGCTGCGCAGCTCGAAAGTCTTCGTCTGCTGGTGTCGTGCGATCTCAAGCGCTCGGTTGAGGGAAGCTTCGGCACTGGCTTCGTCCGAAGGATCAAGACGCGACAAAAGTTCGCCGCGGGCGCGATGCAGCTCGGCATCAAGCCAATGCTGGCCGGATTGCCCGGTCCATGCGATCAATTCGCTCAAGATTTCCAGCCCGGTTTCGAGTTGGCCCGACGCAGCGTTCGCCACGGCGACCTGCATCCCCCAAAACGGCTCACAGAGATAGCAGTCATTCTCGTGCAGCAAGGTCCAGCCGCGACGCATTTCCGTCAGTCCGGTCATTCGGTCGCCGGCACGCCACTTGGCGAGGCCATCCAGGTAGGTGCCGGCGGCCACATACAACGGCATCGTGTGGTCGCGCGCGAGACCGAGCGCCAGGATCGTCTCTGTCTGCTGCAACATGCCTCCGCATAGTCCGTCGAACACAGCGCGATGAACCAGCGCGTTGGCCTGGGACAGCGCCCGTTTTTCTCCCGAAGCACTCACCGCTTCGGCGGCGAGGCGGCGTGCCCGCGCGATCTTGCCAAGCGGCCAAAGCACCAGGGCAAGAAACCTCATGATAACGAACGGGAGATCCAGTGCCGAAGCCCTGAACGTCGCGGGATCCGGCTCGGCAGCATAGATCTCGAGTGCCTGCTCGAGACGCATGCTCGCGTTCAAGTAGTCACCGCCGAACCAGCAGGTAACCCCGCCCGTCCAATGTGCAACGACGGCGGCCACCGGTGAGTCCGGTCGTCGGTCAGCGGCGCTCCTGATGGCATCCGCCAGCTCCCGCATCGGAGCGAGTTCGCCGTGTGTCAGGCAAGCATTGAAGAGACCCGAATGGACCGGCGCGAGTTCAACGGGATCATTGATGTCGGCAGCGAACTGCCGGGCACGCGTCCATGCGGCAACCGTTTCGGGAGCGCTGTGGCCGAGGCTGCCTCGCAACGCACGGCCGTATGCGATTTGAAGATGCAGCCTGCTCATCATCCGGCGGGGATCATCTGGCACCTCATCGGCGGACGCAATCGCCTTGCCGAGATGCGCAATCGCCTCGGAATAGGCCGAGCGCTTCAGCGCCTGCTGGCCCGCCTTGCGCCACCATTCGAGGGCGACCTCGCTCAGCCCCGCCTCGGTGAAGTGATGCGCCAGAACTTCCGGCTCAGTCTCGGCGACGGCCGGAAACTTCTCACGCAAGACATCGCCGATGCGCTTGTGAAGCACCTGCCGTTTGCTCTTGAGCAGGCCTTCATAGGCCGCTTCCTGAACGAGAGCGTGCCTGAAGCTATAGTTTGCGTCGGGCGGCGTCCCGCGACGCACCAGCAGTTCCGCCTCTTCGAGTTGCGTCAGCGCAGCGCTCAGCGTCAGATCATCGCGTCCTGTCACATATCTTAGCAGCGCGTATGAAAAGTCGCGGCCGATGGCGGCGCCTATCTGCGCCACCTCCTTGACGGGAGCCAGCCGGTCGAGCCGCGCCATCAGCGAATCCTGCAGCGTCGCGGGAATAGCGAGCGGCGGAAGCGGACTATCGAGGCGATAACGTCCGGAATCTTCGGTGAGCAGTCCGGACTCCAGCACCATCTTGGTCAGTTCCTCGACGAATAGCGGGATGCCGTCCGTCTTGTCGATGATCTGCTCCATCATCTCGCGCGGCAGCTGGCGGCCAACGGTCACCTGCTCGACCAGCGCACGCGTGTCCTGCCGGTCGAGCCGGTCGAGCCGCAGCAGACTGACGTTGCCAAGGCCCGACCAGGAGGGCTCGAACTCCGGCCGGGATGTCATGAGCATGAGTATTGGCAACCCCCTGATCCGGTCGACCCCGAGATCGAACAGTTCAAGTGTCGTGGCATCGGCCCAATGCATATCCTCGCAGATGATCAGCAGGGGTTGCTCTCGCGCCAACCCCTCGAGCTGATCGAGAAGCGAGGCAAACGTCTGTCGCCGCTGCTGCGCCGGGCTCAAACCGAGCGGCGGATAATGGTCGCTGGTTGGAATCGAAAGGAGCGCCGCAATGAGCGGTGTCGCCCGGGCGACCTGCTGCGTTCCAAGCGCCAGCATTGTCTTAAGCTTGTCGAGCTTTTGCTCCGGCGTGTCGTGCGAGCGGATACCGGCTGCGCGCTCCAGCTGCGCGACAAAGGGATGAAGCGCGCTGTTGGTGTGGTAGGGCGAACACTGATATCGCACCCGGCGGTGCGCCCCTAACGCGGGGTTCTCGGACAGCGTTGCGACAATGCGCGACTTGCCGATGCCCGCTTCGCCGGAGATCAACACCATCTGGCCCTGCCCCTGCCATGCCAATCGCTGGCGCGAGAGCGTGAATTCGATCTCATCCTTGCGACCGACAAAGCCGATCGAACGCGCTGCGCGGACCGCCTCGAAGCGACTTTCCGATGCGGCCGCCCCCTCGACCGCCCAGACCGCGATGGGTTCGGCTATCCCCTTGACCTCGCGGCGGCCGAGATTGCGAAAAGTGAAGAGATCGCCAAGGAGCCGGCGCGTCGACGAGGCGACGACGACCACTCCCGGTTCCGCCAGGCTCTGAAGCCTGGCAGCGAGGTTTGGTGTATCGCCGACCGTTGCGTGCTCCTCAGACGCGTCTCCGCTGATGAGGTCGCCGACCACCACGAGCCCGGTCGCGATTGCGATCCGCAGTTCAACTCGTTCGTCAGCGCCCGTTTTGAGTTGCCCAATCGCAGAAATGGTGTCGAGGCCCGCTCGCACTGCGCGCTCCGCATCGTCCTCGTGGGCGCGGGGATAGCCGAAATAGACCAGTATTCCGTCACCGACGAACCTGGCGATCCTGCCGTCATAAGCAGCAATGACGCTCGCACAGGCGGCGCGGTAGGCCCGGATCACTTCCCACATGTCCTCGGGATCGAGACGCGCCGAGAGCGCAGTCGAGCCGACCAGGTCGCAAAACATAACGGTCAGGTGACGCCGCTCGGCGTCGTGAGGAGGAGCCGGTGATGCGATCAACGCAGCTGGATCGAGGTCGGCAATGGCACGCAGCATTTTGCGGCGATGGCCAAGCAGGACTCCGAGCTTGTCGAAGTCCTCGGCCATCAGTTCGGGAAGGACGCCCATGTCGATCCCATTTTGGACAAAACGCTCTGCGTATTGTCCAAGCCCCAGCTTCTCGAGCCATTCCGCAATCTGCATTGGCTCCACCGATCGTGTGGTTGGCAGTTAGCAGAATTTTGGACCACGGCGTGCGGGGACAATATCGCAACGTCACCATGATGGCACGTCTTGTTTGTTGCGCGACAACTTAGGTTGCTCAGTACCGATGCCGCTTCCAAGCAAAGACATTGCTCGACGCGAACGGCGGCGCTACTAAAAATCGTCTGCACGCAGCGTTGAACGACAGAAGTTGCGATGAGCCGTCAACCACTCGCCTTCAGACCTGACGTCGGCACTGGCACTGGTGCCCACATCACGATGCCAAGCAGACGTCTTCCGTGAGCACAATTGTCTTCATTCCTTGTCCTTGGGCACTTCGTAGTTGCGCGCCATCGTTCCCGCCGCAACTTGAAGCGAAGACCCAACGACCCAACAGCCGACGAGAAAGGCTATCAGCCCATTGGGTAGGCTTTGATCAAGGACAAGGATGCTGACGGACAGAGTTGCTGCAATCGCCGCGCCGAACGTACCGGCCGCACTCATGATCTCAGCAACCTCAGAGCCGTTGTATTCTTCCGAGGTGCTCGAAATCGACTTCCGAGCGACAGACCGGGACAAATCAATTCCAACATAATAGCTGAGAGCTCCGTAGAGCATCGTTAGCAGCACGATCCAGCCGCTTTCAAAAAGCCCGCCTTTCTGACGCAACAGGGTCGCACCCACATAGAGGCCGCAAGAGGCCCCAACGGCTGCGAGCCCAATTCTTTCGAGAAGATGGGCCGACTTGATAAGACTGGAACGGGCGATCCCAAGATTACCGGCGTACCTCGTTAGGGAAAATGCGCTGGAAACTGCGTTGCCTTTCTTCATGGGGGGCTCCTTAGTAAGTAGCAGCCTACCGGCCGACCCCGATTAGAAGCTGCGTGGACGCGTTTCGCGATGCCCTTGATTCCAATTTCCAAAAGATGTGGCTGAGTGATGGGGCTGGCTTGCTCGTAACCAAGACGAGAGCCAAACCAAAGCTGCGAGCTCGCGGCTTCGCAGGCATTGCATCTCACCCTTGTCTGTCAGTCAGCTCCGGGTGCAGCAATTTCTTGGAGGAGAGTTAGCTCGAAAAGAGAGTGATGGACTATGAGACTGTTCACATACTCCCGTTCCCTGTCGCTCCATCCAGTCACGATCTCAGGAGGACTAAGTTTGCATCGTTGCATACGCGGGATGTCGCCGCCTGCTGAAGGAATGGCCGGAATGCTTGCCCTGAAGCCCAGCGCCTCACGAATTCACGGGCACGAAGCAGGCGATCTCGCTGGCGAAGCGGCACCGATTTGGATTCTGATTTTGACGTGAAAACGCTCTACGCGTCCTGCCCGCCATGGGCTTCGCGACGCCATGCGCCCGGACTGACGCCGACCATCTGCGTGAACACGCGGGTGAAATGGCTTTGATTGGCAAATCCGGCCGAGATCGCAATCTCGGACAACGGCAGGTTGCGGACCGTCATCAGCTGCGTGGCCGCCTTCACGCGCTGACGCAGCAGCCATTGATGCGGCGGCAGGCCGGTGGAGATCCGGAATGCGCGTGAAAAGTGGCTGACCGAAAGGCCGAGCTCGGTCGCGATCTGCTCCAGCGCGACCTTGCCTGAGAGATCGGATTCGAACCGGTCACACGCGCGCTTCACCTGCCATGGCGCGAGGCCGCCACGGTTAGGCTCTGCGACAGGCTTCAGCCCGCCATAGGTCTGGGCGACGTGGGCGGTGAGCGCGAGCATCATGTGATCGACGAAAAGCTGGTTGGTCTCGTCAGGCCGACGCAGTGCTTCCTGCAAGGTGGCGCCGATATGACGGATGACCCCGTCGTCATGGCCCACACCGGGCTCGTAAGAGAGTTCGCCAATGCGCGGCGCGCCCGGTTGCCTCGCCATGTCGTGAAGGGCCGAGCGCGGCAAATAGAAGAAGAGCGAGTGAAACGGCTTGTCGATCACGTAGCGCGGGTCGCGCTTGAGGTCGTACAGATAGGTCGCGCCTGCACGAATATTCTCCCTGGTGACGTAGCGGCCTTCCTCCCAACATTCGCAAGCGGGATAGTCGCGGAGCTTCAAGCTGACGAGGTAAGCATCCTCCGCCGGCAACGAGCCGGAAAGCTCGGGCGTCGGCTTGTCATTGCGGACCTCGGTGACCGCGAGTTCCGCACTGCGCAGCGAGCGCGTGATCAGAACCGGAGCTTCCGTCACGCGAAAGCCCCGCCCGAGCCTCTGCCCGTAGACGCCTGCTTCTGTCATTTCAATATTCCATCCGTGAAAGGCACGTCCGCGTCGGCCTCTCCGAGGCGATGCATTATCGGAGATCGACGGCCGACGGTCCAGCTTCGCCGCATTAACACATAGATTGTGGCAGGCGGTCGCACTCCGTCGCGGCGAGGTGAATTCATTGTGATTTCAGCACGATTCCACAGGCTTGGCATCGCGAAGGACACCGCCGTTAACGTGTGCGGCAGATCATGGCGCGATTTTATCGTGCGTTCTCGAAAGCATCCGCTACGCGCCTTCGCGCGCTAGGCCGACCATTCCTCGCCCCAGACCTGGACGACGTGGCCGGGCGAGACTTCGCGATACTGCCGGACCGGCGGTTGATAATCCGGTGCGCGCACCGGGCTTCTGATCTCGTCGTTCGATGTCTCGCGCTTCGTGCCGCGGCGCGATGGATCGGGCACCGGCACCGCGGCCATCAGCTTCTTCGTGTAGGGATGCTGCGGATTGCCGAACAAGGCTGCGCGCGGGCCGGTCTCGACGATCTCGCCGAGATACATCACCGCGACGCGATGGCTCATGCGCTCGACCACCGCGATGTCGTGGGAAATGAAGAGATAGGCAAGGCCCATGCTGGCCTGCAGGTCGAGCATCAGGTTGACGACCTGCGCCTTGACCGAGACGTCGAGCGCGGAGACCGCTTCGTCCGCAACGATCAGCTTCGGCCCGAGCGCGAGCGCGCGCGCAATGCAGATGCGCTGGCGCTGGCCGCCGGAGAATTCGTGCGGAAAGCGCGCAGCCATATCGGCGGTCAGGCCGACGCGCACGAGCAGATCGGCGACCTTGTCTCGTGCCTGCGATGCCGTGGCGAGCCCATTGGCGAGCAGCGGCGCGGCAATCGCCGTCCCCACCGACATGCGCGGATTGAGGCTCGCGAACGGATCCTGGAATACGATCTGCATCTGCTTGCGGAAGTCGCGCAAGGTCCGGGCGTTCATGGCGAGGACGTCATGGCCGTCGACCAGGACGGTGCCGCTGTCCGGCTCCGTGAGCTTGAGGATGGAGCGACCGGTGGTCGACTTGCCGCAACCGGATTCGCCAACCAGCGCCAACGTCTCGCCGGCGCGCAGGGTGAAGGAGATGTTCTCGACCGCGTGGACCCGGCCCGAGACTTTTCCGAACAAGCCCGAGCGGATCGGAAAGCGTGTGGTGAGGTTGGCGACTTCGAGCAGCGGCCGCTCCGCGGTTGAGACCGTCTCAGGCGTCTCCGCCGGCTCGTCCGAGGTCCCCGTGACCTTGTCGACGATCGGAAACCGCATCGGCCGCGTCCGCCCGCCCATCGAGCCGAGACGCGGCACGGCCGCGAGCAGCGCGCTCGTATAGGGATGCGAGGGCGTAGCGAAGATGCGCGCGGTGGCGTCAGTCTCGACCGCCTGCCCGCCATACATCACCACGGTCCGGTCCGCGATCTCGGCCACCACGCCCATGTCGTGGGTGATGAAGAGGATCGACATCCCCTCCTCCTGCTGGAGCTCCTTCAGAAGCTCCAGGATCTGCGCCTGGATGGTGACGTCGAGTGCCGTCGTCGGCTCGTCGGCGATCAACAGCTTCGGCTTGCAGGCGAGCGCCATCGCGATCATCACGCGCTGGCGCATGCCGCCGGAGAAACGATGCGGATGCTCGTGGAAGCGTGATGCCGCCGCGGGAATGCGGACACGATCGAGCAGACGGATGGTCTCGGCCTCTGCCGCCGCGCGCGACAGGCCGCGATGCTGGATCAGCGCCTCGGCGATCTGAAAGCCGATGGTGAGCACCGGATTGAGGCTCGTCATCGGCTCCTGGAAGATCATGGCGACATCGTTGCCACGAACATCCGTCATGCTCGCTTCGGACAGCGTCAGTAGATCGCGGCCCGCGAGCGTGACGCGCCCCTCGACCCGGCCGCTCTCCTTCGGAATGAGCCGCATGATGGAAAGCGCGGTGACGCTCTTGCCCGAACCGGACTCGCCGACGATCGCCACGGTTTCCTTGGCCGCGATATCGAACGACACGTCGCGGACGACGGGAATCCATTGCCGCTCGCGCAGAAAGGACGTGGTCAGGCCCGCGACCGACAACACGGGGGACTGAGCTTCGGCAACGATTGGATCAGGCCTGCTTGCGCCGGTGCTCATGCGATTGCCCTAATAGCCGCGACTGCGATCGACGCGCCCCGGCAGATCTTCGCCGCGGCGGTGGCGGGCGATGACGTCGAGCACGAAATCGACGGCCGTATCAGGCGTCGTCATGCTGGCATTGTGCGGCGTCAGCAGGATGCGCGGGTGGCTCCAGAACGGATGGCCCGCCGGCAGCGGCTCGGGATCGGCGACGTCGAGCACCGCACCGGACAGCGCGCCGCTGTCGAGCGCCGCGAGAAAATCGGCTTGGACGAGATGCGGGCCACGCCCGACATTGACGAGCCCTGCTCCGCGCGGCAGGCGCGCGAACAGATCGGCATTGAGGATGCCGCGGGTCTCGTCTGTCAGCGGCAGCAGGCAGACGAGGATGTCGGCCTGCGCGAGAAACTCTGGCAACGTGTCGGTACCGGCGTAACAGGTGACGCCTTCAATCTCGCGCGGCGAACGATTCCAGCCGAGAAGCGGGAAGTCGAACGTCTTGAGCCGGTCGAGTACGGCCTGGCCGAGCTGGCCCAGCCCCATCACGCCGACACGACGACGTTTGGCCGGCGTGATCCGGATCTCGCGCCAGACCTGTTCCCTCTGCTGGCCGACGAAGTGCAGGAGATCGCGATGCAGGGCGAGCACGGCCATGGTGACGTATTCCACCATGGTCTCGGCGATGCCGGGCTCCAGCATGCGGACGAGCGGAATGTGCGCCGGAACTTTCGTGGCATCGAACTGATCCACGCCCGCACCGACCGAAAAGACCAGCTCGAGATTGGGAAAGGTCGTCGCGATGTCATCCGGCGGCACCCAGGCCACGAGATAGCGCACCTCGGCGGGATCGCCGATGTCGGGCCAGAGCCGGAACGGCACATCGGGCGCGCGCTCGGCGAAGAAGCTCGCCCATTCGGCGCCGCGAACCATGTTGGCCTTGTAGAGAACCGTCATGCCGCCAGCACTCTCAGAACGGGCTGACCGGCGCGAGACGCCGGCCGTCAATCATGCGCTTGTGGCTGTAGGCCGCGGGATCGACCAGCGGCGTCGCGCCGGTCACGATGTCGGCGGCGAGCTTGCCGGCGGCGGGGCCGATGCCAAAACCGTGGCCGGAGAAGCCGGTCGCGAGGAAGAAGCCGGGCAAGGCATCGACCGGCGAGATCACGGGAATGGTGTCCGGCGTGCAGTCGATAGTGCCGCCCCAGGCTTCCGCGATCTCGATGTCCTTCAGCTCCGGGTTCGCCTTGATCAGCGAGACCAGCGCCGCATTCACCAGCGACATGTCGGGCTCGGGATCGCGCACACGCTCGGTCTCGAACGGCGACGGCTTGTCAAAACTCCAGCTCGTACCGCGCACGATCTGGTCGAAGAACGACTTGCCGAACGAGAGCTTCAGCCCGTTCTTGCGATGCAGATAGGTCGGCCAGAAGGTGCGCGCGTAGCGGAACAGGTCGGGCGACAGCTCGACCGTGCCGCGGTTGCGCAGGGCCAGCGTGAAGCCGCCGTCGAGACGGCGGCGGATGCAGTAGAGATCGGTGCCGAGCGCGCCGGACGTGATCTCCGGCGCTGGCGTGGTCCGGCATGCGGTGGCGTTGACGAGGCCGATCGGCAGCTCGATGCCGTGGCGGCGGCAGAACAGCGACGACCAGGCGCCGCCCGATAGCAGCACCGCCTGCGTGCGAATGGTGCCCTTCTCGGTGACGACGGCGCTGACCTTTCCGCCAGTCGTCTCCAGCCCGCGCGCGGCGCAGCCCTGATGGATGGTGACGCCATGCTTTCGCGCGGCCGTCGCCAGCGCAGGCACGGCCATCGACGGCTCGGCGCGTCCGTCGCTCGGCGTGTGCAGGCCGCCGACCCACTTGTCGGTATTGCCTGGCATGCGCTCGGCGACCTCGGCCGGCGTCAGCACGGTCGAGTGGACCTGCATCTCGCGCGCAGTTGCGGCCCATCGCTCCCAGCTGGCCAGCTCGTCCTTGCTCTTGGTCAGGAACAGCACGCCGGTGCGGCGGAAGCCGGCATCGACACCGGCGTCGTTCTGCATGTCCTCCCACAGCCGGAGCGCCTCGCGGGCCAGTGGGATCTCCTCGCGGGCGCGGCCCTGCTGGCGGCACCAGCCCCAATTGCGGCTCGACTGCTCGCCGCCGACATGGCCTTTCTCGACGAGGGCAACGGAGAGACCCTTCTTCGCCAGATGATAGGCCGCGGACACGCCGATGACGCCACCGCCGATGACCACGACGTCCGCCTGCGCCGGCAGGCGTTCGTCGCTGTTTATACGGGTGAGCGGCGGGGACATGGGACACTCCAGCTATTCAGTTCGATCGACGCAAGTCGGCTCGGGGGCAGGCTCATCATGCGATATTCATTCGCGGGTCGAGCGCGTCGCGCAGACCGTCGCCGAGGAAATTGAAGCTCGTCACCGCGAGCGTGATGGCGACGCCCGGCGCGATCGCGAGCCACGGCGAGCTGGTGAGGTAGATCTGCGCGTTGTTGAGCATGTTGCCCCAGCTCGCGGCCGGCGGCTGGATGCCGTAGCCGAGATAGCTGACATAGGATTCGAGCAGGATCGCCTTGGCGACGTTCAGCGTCGCCGCCACCACGATCGGCGCGATCGCGTTGGGCACGAGCTCGCGGAACATGATGCGCAGGTTCGACGAGCCGAAGGCGAGCGCAGCAACCGCGAATTCGCGTTCGCGCAGCGAGCGCACCTGGGCTTCGACAACGCGGGCCACGGCCATCCAGGCGGTGGCCGCGATCAGCACGGTGGTGGTGACGGGGCCCGGCTCGGTGAGCGCCGCCAGCGCGAGCAGCAGGAAGATCGTCGGAAAGCACAGCACGGCGTCGACGAGCCGCATCAAGACCGCGCCGACCACGCCGCCATAGAAGCCGGCGAAAGCACCGACGACGACGCCGACCGCCATCGCGATCACCATCGCGACGATGCCGATCGAGAGCGAGACCCGCCCACCCATCATCAGCCGCGCCAGCACGTCGCGGCCGAGCTCGTCGGTGCCGAGGATGTGCGCGCCGGACAACGGCGGCGCGAACCGCTTCATGATGTCGATATAGGTGTCGTCGAACGGCAGCAGATAAGGACCCAACGCCGAGCCGAGCACGAGAACGAGAATGATGACAGCACCGGCGAGCGCAAGCCGGTGCCGGCGGAAGCGCCGCCATGCGGCCTGGCCGGGCGCGAGCTGAACGGTCGAGAGGGTCGCAGCCGTCATCCCTAGCCCACCCGGATGCGCGGATCGACGACGGCGTAGAGGATGTCGGCGACCAGCGAGCCGATCAGCACCATCGTCGCCGAGAACATCAGGATGCCCATCACCACGGGATAGTCGCGGTAGCCGATGGAATCCAGGAACAGCCGGCCCATGCCGGGCCAGGTGAACACGGTCTCGGCGACCAGCGCACCGCCGAGCAGCGTCGGAAACTGCAGACCCGCGACCGTGATCATCGGCAGTAGCGCGTTGCGTAGCGCGTGCACGGTGAGGATGCGCCATTCCGGCATGCCCTTGGCGCGCGCGGTGCGGATGTAATCCTGATTGATCACCTCGAGCATGGAGGAGCGCATGAAGCGGCCCCACATCGCGGTCTCGACCAGTGCCAGCACCAGCGCCGGCGCGATCAGATGATGCAGCAGGTCGAGGAAGGAGCCATCGCCGACGGTTTGGCGATTGCCGGCCGGCAGCCAGCCGAGCTTCACGGAGAACAAATAGATGGTGACGAGACCGAACCAGAAGGTCGGGATCGACAGCGCGATCATGGCGCCGACGGTGGCGAGCGAATCGAACAGCGAATAGCGGCGCAGCGCGCCCAGCACGCCGATCCAGCAGCCGAGCAAAACCGCGATGATCGTCGCCGTAGCCATCAGCTCCAACGTGGCGCCGAGATGGGAGGAGATCACCGACAGCACCGCCTCGCCGTCGCGATAGGACTTGCCCCAATCGCCTTTCAGCATGCGGCCGAACCAGTCGAGATACTGGATCGGCAACGGGCGATCGAGGCCGAGCTGCCTGGTGACGCGGTCGAGGTCCTCCTGCGTCATCTGCGCGGACGCCGCGTATTGCGACAACGGACCGCCGGGCGCCAGATGCAGGATGGCAAACCCGATCGCGGAGACGATCACCAGCAGCATGATCGCCTGCGCCAGGCGGTTGACGACGTAACGGGCCATCTCAGGCGATCCAGCGAGCCTGAGGCATCAGGCCCAGTACCATTCGCGGATGTTCCAGCAGTTGATGGAGGTGTTGATGTTGGGACGGAAGCCTTGCAGCCCCTCTTTCACGCCCTCGGCGATAAAACCCTGGAACAGCGGCAGGATGGCGAGGTCGTTGCGGATCAGCTTCTGCAGATCGCCATAGGTCGTCTTGCGCTGGGCGAGATCGAACTGTCTGGCGCCCTCGGCAAGCAGACGATCGGCCTCGGCGCTGTTGTACTGATAGGTGTTGAAGCCACGGCCGCCCTTGGCAGGGATAGCTCCGGAGCCGAAGCGCGGCGTCACGTCGGGGTCGCTGCCGAGCATGAAGTTCACGGACACCAGCACCGAATTGAACTTCGACTGCTGCCAGAAATCGCCCCAGATCACGGCGGCGGGCATGTTGTTGACGCGCATCGCCGCGCCGATCGCGCGCCAGTCCTGGATCAGGAGTTGCTGGGTCTGCTCGCGCACCGCATTGCCCGACGTGGTCGAGTTGGTGAATTCGAGCTTGACCCCACCCTTCTCGCGGATGCCGCCGGAGCCGCGGGTCCAACCGGCAGCGTCGAGCAGCGCGTTGGCCTTGGCCGGATCGTATTTGTGCTGCGGCAGGCCCTGCCGGAACGACCAGGCCTGCTGCGGCACGAAGCTCTCGGTCTGCGTCGGCAGGCCGTAGTTCAGCGCATCGATGATCGCCTGCTTGTTGATGGCAAGATAAAGCGCCTCGCGCACCGCGCGATCGGCGAAGGGGCCGAATTCGAGGTTCGGCGCGACGTGCTCCACCGATGACGTCGCGGAGACGAAGATCTTGCGGCCCTTCAGCGTCTTCGCCTCCTGCACGAAGTTCGGCAAGATGCCTTGCAGGCCGGTGTAGTCGACCTGCCCCGTGCGGAACTGGGTGTAGAGCACGGTGAGATCGGGAATGTATTTGAAGACCACGCGTTCGACATAAGGTCCCTTGCCGTGATAGCCGGCATGGGCATTCAATTGAATGTGGTCGCCGGGCACGCGCTCGCCCCAGCGGAACGGCCCGGTGCCGACAGGCGCGTTGTGGAACGGCGAGGAGTTCGGATCCGACAGCTTCTCCAGGATGTGCTTCGGCACGATGAAGGTGAGCGACAGGATCGACATGTAGGGCGAATAGGGAGCCTCCATCCGCCAGTGGATCTCGTCGGGCGCGACGACCTTGATGTCCTTGACGAGGTTGTGGCCGACGCGGTTGCGGACGCGGAAGTCGGGATTGTTGATCAGGTCCAGCGAGAACTTGACGTCCTCGGCCGTGAACGGCGTGCCGTCGTGCCATTTCACGTCGCTGCGCAGCTTGATCTTCCAGGTCAGACCATCGGCCGACAGGCCGCCATTCTCGACGGTCGGGACTTCGCGCGCGAGGTCGGGGACGAACTTGCCGTCGGGCTCGATGAACCAGAGCGGCGAGAACACCTGCCACCAGATGCCCTGATCGACCTCGATCCCCGGCATCAGCGGATGAAAGACGGTCGGCTCCTGCGACAGCGCCGCGATCACCTGCCCGCGCGGCTTGTCCGGCGGATTGGTCGGGCGTTCCGTTTGCGCGAACGCGTTGCCTGCAAGGGTCCATCCCGCCGCAGCGCCCGCGCCGAGTTGGAAGAATTGTCGGCGATTTGGAATGCCGAGATGATGCAGCCCGCCAACGCCGAACTTGCCGGTGCTGTCTGCCATGACCAGTCTCCGTTCCCGCACGCGGCACCGTCTCCCGCGCCCCCGAGACCCGGCAAAGGGACAGGAGTGGGCTTTAGTGCTTCTAAATTTTTCAGTCAAAAGTTCATCATGACTAAATACAGCTGTCAATCACATTGCTAGGATGCGCGACCTTTTCACGCCGCCGGCCATTCCGGCGGCGAGGCAATGCATGGGAGAGCGACATGGATGGTCGCGGCGAGACCAACGGCCCGAAGGACGCCCCGGCGATCGAGGCTGACGATGCGGTCGACCAGCGACTCGGCGAAACCGTGCGGCTGCTGCGGCAGCGCGCCGGCCTCTCGATCCAGGACGTCGCCACCAAGACCGGGCTCTCCAATGGGATGATCAGCCAGCTCGAACGCGCGCGCGCCATGCCGTCGATACGGACGCTGCGCCTGCTCAGCATCGCGCTCGACGTTCCCATCTCCTATTTCTTCGAGACCACCGATCCCGCCGATGTGCAGCGCTACATCGTGCGCAAGAACTCTAGGCGCCTGCTGCGGCTCACCGCCAGCGGCGTCGTCAAGGAAGCGCTGACGCCCGCAGACAAGGGCCAGCTCGAACTCTATGAGCTCACGCTCAATCCCGGCGCCTCGTCCGGCACCGACTTCTTGCAGCACACCGGCGAGAAGGCCGGCTACATCCTGTCCGGCAGCCTGCGGCTGTGGCTCGACAACCAGGCTCATCTGCTCGAGGCCGGCGACAGTTTCCGTTTTCCGAGCATCGTGCCGCACATGTTCGACAACCCGACCCAGCAGGCCGCGCGTGTGATCTGGGTCACGACGCTCCGCCAGACCGATTCGCCGGCAGGTTGAGCGCGAGGAACGCCGGCGCCCCGCCGGAAATTGCCCCTCGACGCAGGCTCGCGGAGCCTGTAGCTGACGTGAAGCCGGAGCAATCTACAGCGCGAACGCGAGGGTCCCGCGATTGACGTCGTTGGTGTGAGACCATGAAACTCAGACCGCTTCTGACACTCGCGATGGCCGCGCAGGTCGCCGTGACCGCCGCGGCCCTCCTCGCCTCTTATGCCGCGACCGGGACCGGGTTCGGCTTTGCCCAGGTCGTCGCCTTGCTGGCAAGCGGCGCCGTTGCGGTGCTGCTCGCACGGCTGTGCACGCGCGCGATCGAAATGGCGCAGGACAAACGCGCCGCCGCGCAACTGGCCGAGCAGGCCCAGGCCGGCGCGCAGATGACCCAGGCCGTCATCAAGACCGCACTCGACGCCTTCGTTCAGACCGATGCGAACGGCATCGTCCTGGAGTGGAGTGTCCAGGCCGAGGCCCTGACCGGATGGACGCGCAAGGAGGCGCTCGGCGCCGATGTCGTCAACCTCCTCATCGCCGAGCCGCTCCGCGACGGCTTCAGGCAACGCATGATGCGGCTTTTGCCGGAACTGTCGGATACGCCAATCGGCATCCGGTTCGAAGCGACGCTGCTGCACCGGAACGGCGACCAGATCCTGATCGAGGCGTCGAGCACGGCGCTCGAGCTCGGCGGGCGCACCATCATCAACAATTTCGTCAAGGACGTCACCCAGAAGCGCGCGGCCGAGGAGCAGCTGATCCAGGCCCAGAAGATGGAGGCGGTCGGCCAGCTCACCGGCGGCATCGCTCACGAATTCAACAACATGCTCACCGTGATCACGGGCACGATCGAGATCCTCGCCGACGCCGTGAAGGACAACCCGCCGCTTGCGACCATCACCAAGCTGATCAGCGAGGCGGCCGATCGCGGCGCCGCGCTGACGTCGAGCCTGTTGTCCTTTGCCCGCAAGCAGGCGCTCCAGCCGGCCGAGATCGACGTCAACGAACTGCTCGAAGAGGTGGCAAAGCTGCTGCTGGCGACCTTCGACAAGAAGATCGAGATCGTGTCCAGGCTTGACCGCAACGTCTGGCTGGCTTTCGCCGACCGCGGCCAATTGAGCGCGGCGCTGCTCAACCTCGCGATCAACGCCCGCGACGCGATGCTGGACGGCGGCAAGCTCACGCTGACGACGCGCAACGTGGTGTTCGGCGTGCGCGAGGCCGTCGCGGTGGGCGCCGGCTACGCCGGTGACTATGTCGAGATCGAGATCGCCGATACCGGCACGGGTATTCCGCAAGCCATTCTCGAACGCATCTTCGATCCGTTCTTCTCGACCAAGGATGTCGGCAAGGGCACCGGGCTCGGTCTCAGCATGGTGTTCGGTTTCGTCAAGCAGTCCGGCGGCGGCATCAAGGTCACGTCCGAAGAAGGCCGCGGCACGATTTTCACGATCTACCTGCCGAAAGCCGAGACCAGCACGCTCCGTCCGGCCGGCTATGACGAGCGCAAGGTCGTGGGCGGCACGGAAATAATCCTTTGCGTCGAGGACGATCGCGACGTCCGCCAATATGTCACCGTCCAGCTCGAAAGCCTCGGCTACAAGGTCATCTCCGCCGGTAACGCGACCGAAGCGCTCGCCATCGTGGCCGAAGGAACGCCGTTCGATCTGCTCTTCACCGACATCGTGATGGCCGGCGGCGTCAATGGACGCGAGCTCGCCGAGCAGATGGTGGCTGCGCGGCCCTCGCTGCGGGTGCTGTTCACGTCGGGTTATGCCTACGATTCCCTGCACGCGCAGGGACGCGCCACCATGGGCGCGCCGCTGCTGGCAAAGCCGTACCGGAAAGCCGAGCTCGCGCGCATGCTGCGCCGCTCCCTCGACACCGCCGTCGACGCCGCGGGCGATCCGATCCCGACGCCGTACTCGGTGCAGGCGGATGTCGAAGGCTTTTTGCGGAGGCAAGCGGCTGAAGACAGCGGCACGACGCGATCGCGAAAATAGATGCCCGCCGCCTAGCTCATCCTTCGCCGCAGCGTTGCCGACGGCGTCTCGCCGAATTTTTCGCGGTAGGCACCAGCCATGCGGCCGAGATGGGTGAAGCCGAGATCAAAGGCGATCTCGGTGATGGAGACATCCGGCGAAGCCTGCGCCAGCCGGGCGTGCAGAGCAGCGAGGCGCATGCCGAGCAGCATCTCCGAGATCGATACGCCGAAGTGGCGGCGGAAGCCGAGCTGGAGCGCGCGGACGCCGATCCCGGACGCGCAGGCGAGCTGCGCGAGGTCGAGCGGCTCACCGGCATTTTCCGCAAGATGGTCCCGCGCGGCGCGGAGCGCACGCGGCAGACGCTCGGCCTGCCCCGAAAACCTCCTGATGGCATCCGACAGGTCATGCCGCTGGCCATTGAGGAGATGATCGAGCAGCACCTCGCGCCAATCGGCCATCGCGACCGATGAAAGCCTGCCGGACGGCCCGAGACGCTCGGCAAGCCGCATCAGTTCGGCAAGGCTGGTCCGCAACGCCTGCCCCGCCGGTGCGTCCAGGTCGATCGCGGCATTAAACTCGACTGTGCCGGCCGCCCTGCCCGACAGCGACGCAGCGCGTTGCTCGATCATGCGACGGTCGAGCAGCAGGATCGCCTGGGCACAGTCGCTCCACATCATCCGGGTCGGAATGGTCGGCGACAGCAGCGATGCCGTGCGGCCCGGCGCGGCATCGATTTCGCTGACGCCGGCACGAATGCGGGCGGTGCCGGTGAGCGGGACCTGCACCAGGAAGAAGCGCTCGAGGCAGCCGGGATCGATGCTCACCGACCCGCCATAGGCCACATAGTTGATGGAGAAGCCGTCGAACGCCGCGCAATTGTGCCGGGCGGAGAAGCCGGGCCCGCGCGGCCGTGCCGGCTCGAGGTCGTGCGGGCAGAAGATGCGTCCGATCTGCTCTGCCGCTTCGTCGACATCGTCCGTGGTGACGCGGGCGAAGTCCGCAAGCCGTTCGGCTTCGGACCGCCGCGTGATCATTTCCAGCTCGGCTGCGGACATCGTCGACAACGCTTCGGGCCACGGATTTGCTTTAAGCCTATAATAGTTCCCGGGACGCGGAAAGAGCCGCGCCGCAAAATCGTCGTGCTGCATGGCAACAGCCGCATCCGGATTCGTTTAGCGGATAGACAGCGACCGTCGACGGGCCGAAGCTCCATCCTCGCCGGAATCCATGAGGAGCGAGCCATGACTGCACTCGAAAAGACTGCACTCGAAAAGGGCATAACCGCCGTTGGCACGGGCTATGGTGGCAAGAGCTGGAACATCCTGGGCCAGGTCTATTTTCCCAAGGCTGTCACAGATTCCACCTTCGCGTTCGAGACCAACAGCGAGCCCGGCCAGTTCGTGCCCGTGCACATCCATCCGACCCAGGACGAGTTCATCCTGGTGCAGGAAGGCACGCTCGACCTCAAGCTCGACGGCCAATGGGTCAAGGCCCATGCCGGGGATCTCGTGCGCATGCCGCGCGGCATCCCGCACGGCTATTTCAACAAGTCCGACAAGCCGTGCCGCGCGCTGTTCTGGGTCTCGCCGATGCAGAAGCTGGAGGCGCTGTTCAACCAGCTCCACAATCTGACCGACCCCGCCGAGGTCGTGCGCATCTCGGCGCTGCACGAGGTCGACTTCCTGCCGCCCGAGGCCAACGACTAGGCAGCGGCCTCCCGACCACTTCATCTGCTTGCAGGTCCGCCGGCCGCGCATTGCGGCCGAACGTGGCCGCTTGCGCCCGAAACACATTGATTGCGAGGAATCCCATGGTCAGCCCCAAGCATGTCTGCGTGATCGGCGCCGGCGTCTCCGGCCTCGCCGCCGCAAAGGCGTTTTCCAGCCACGGCCACCGCGTCACCATCGTCGAGCGCAGTGCCGATCTCGGCGGCGTCTGGGAGCCGGCGCGCTCCTATCCTGACGTCCAGACCCAGAGCCCGAAGGAACTCTACCGCTACACCGATCGCGCCATGCCGGACAGTTATCCGGAATGGCCCACCGGGCCGCAGGTCCATGCCTATCTCTGCGACTATGCGAAAAACTTTGGCCTCGACCACATGCTGCGCCTCAACACTGGGGTCGCGGGCATGGCGCGCCGCGCCGACGGCAAACCGGGCTGGACGCTCGCGTTGTCGAACAAGAACGGCACGACGAATGAAGATTTCGATTTCGTCGCGGTCTGCACCGGGCAGTTCAACGAGCCGCGCGAGCTGCATTGCCCGGGCGAGGACGGCTTTCTGGCGCAGGGTGGCCAGATCCTGCACTCGTCGACATACAGCGATCCGACGCTGGCGAAAGGACGCCGCGTCGTCGTGCTCGGCGGCTCGAAGTCCGCGACCGACATCGCGGTGAACGCGGTGAAATCGGGCGCGCGCGAGGTCACCATCGTGATGCGCGAGCCGGTGTGGCGCATTCCGTATTTCATCGGCGGGCTCGTGAACTTCAAGCGCATCCTCTACATCCGCGCGCAGGAGGAGATGTTTCCGGGCTGGGGCGCGAGCTCCATGGCACGGCTCGCGCACCGCATCGCCGCGCCGCTGATCTGGGCGAACTGGCGCGGACTGGAGAGCCTGTTGAAGGCACAGCTCAAGCTGAACCGGTGCAAGATGGTGCCGAAGGAGCGGATCGAGGACGGCGTCAACTGCTCGGTGCCGATCGCAACGCCGGGCTTTTACCCGATGGTCGCCGACGGCCGCATCAAGGCGGTGTTCGGCAGCTTCGATCACTATGAAGGCGACGGCATCGTGATGAGCGGTGGCGAGCGCGTCGCGGCCGACGTCGCCGTGCTCGCGATCGGCTACAAGCTCGGCGTGCCGTTCCTGCCCGCGGCCTATCGGCAGAAACTTGTCGATGCGGATGGGCAGTACCGGCTCTACCGCCTGATCGCCAACCCTGATCTGCCGGAGATGGGCTTCGTCGGCTTCAACTCGTCGTTCTGCACCGTGCTCTGCGCCGATCTCGCGGCAAACTGGCTGGTGCGCTATGCCGACGGCCAGCTCGCGAACCAGCCGACGGCACAAGCGATGCGCGACAATGTCGAGATGATGCTGCACTTCAAGCGCGTCGAACGGCCGGCTGCCGGCGTCTATGGCGGCCTCTGCGTCGCGCCTTATCACTACCGCCATTTCGACGAGCTCATGGCCGATATCGGCGCCAGGAACCAGAAGCGCGGCGGGCTTGCGGGGCACTTCCAGCCGCCGGATGCGGGTGCCTATGCGAAATTCCTGGCGACGGCGCCGGAGTACCGGGCCACAGCGTAAGGTCGGAGAACCCGGGCTGGGCGCGATTTGCAACTCGCCAGTCCGCGCGTTTGATGTTTACGATCCCGTGACCGACGAATCTCCGGCACATGGGAACCCGCCATGGGACGACGATGTCACGCCGCCACAGCCCTGGCGGTGCTTGGGCTGATCCTCACGACGTTCACGGTCAGCCAGGCACAAACGCTTAACGCAAAGCAATCCGAGGCGCTCGCCACCTACGATCGCGCGCTCGGCGATTTCAAATCCATCCTTGCCAAGCGGCGCCGACAGATCGAGGCGAAGGAGCCGTTGCCGAACCTGCCGGGACAGGCGCTCTATCTGGCACGCGTCGCTGTCATCAGTGCTTACAAGGATCTCACCGACGCCATGCCGTCGCGAATCGGCAAGCCCAACAAGTTCGAGATACCACCGGCCTATTTCGACGCCGACATCGAGCCGCTGATCGACGAATATTCAAAGCTGTTCGACGTCATGGAGGCGCCGCCGGCCGGCGCGCAGAACTCGGCGACGCCGTTCAAGGACGTCGTCGATCTCGCCACAGCGATCGCGCGCGCCAAGGGGCTTGCAGCGGCTCACGCCGAGGCTGCGGGCCGCATCAGCCTCGGGCTGTTCTTTGCGGAGACCAATGGCAAGCAGAATGTCCGCAACGGGCGTTCGAACACCTATATGGGCAGCTTCCAGACCGGCCCGTCCGAGGACCGCAACGGCCGCAGGAAATGGGAGGCCATCAAGGGCGACATCGTGGCGGCCAACCCCGAGCTCAGCGCGCGCGATGACAAGGAAGAGGCACGCGCCCGCGGCACGGACTATCGCTTCAACCACTGGACCAACGTGCGCGACGGCCTGATGAACGCACATGCGGAGGTCTTCCGGGAGATTCCGGGAATCGTGAAGACGCTTCCCGACCCGATCGACCAGATGAAGCTGTTCGAACTGATCCAGATCGTGCCGACCCCGACGCGGTCCGCGCTCAAATCAGGCGATCTGCTGAACTACAGGGTGTCCAGCCCGACCATCATGAAGCACCTGCGCAACAACAGCATCTTCGCGTTCGGACAGGCCGACCGGGCGCGGACCTCGGCCAGCTTCCGCGAGATTCTCGGTGCGATGTGGCTGTTCAACCGGAAGTTCGAGCGCGCGATGGTGAAATATTCGGAGCTGAAGATACGCTGAGGGATCGGTTGTCGCCGTCCTGGACACTGCAGGCTGTCACGCCCATACCTCCGCGCCCCGCGGCACGCAGAGAGAACGGCTTAGTTTTCCGCCTTGTAGCCGTCCGTCAGCGTCTTCAGGAACGCGATGATGTCGGCTTCGTCCTGCTCCGTCATCGCCGGCTTGTCGCCGGGGTGGCGATCGAAGGGAGGATCGGTGACGTCGACATTGGCATGATATTTTTGCGGCAGGTCGTCGTATTTCCGCACCGTGCCGTCGGCGGCGCGCGGAAAGACCTTTTCCGGATTGGTGTCGCGGAAATTGTAGAAGTCCAGCACCTGCTCGAGGGTGCTGAAGACGCCGTTGTGGAAGAAGGCGTGGCGCGTCGCCGTGTTGCGTAGCGTCGGCGTCAGGAACATGCCGCAATATTGCATCTGCTCGGGAATGTCGGTGCGCTGCGGGCCGCAGACGCCGAGATCGAAATGATTAGGATCGCGATTGCCGGCGAGCGCTGCATTGCGTGGGGCGCCGAGCGCCTCGTATTGGTGATCGGTGAACAGCGGCGGCAGGCCGTCGCGCGTCGGCGCCGAGGTGTGACAGCCGGCGCAATTGGCCTTGTCAGGGTCGTTGAACATCTGCAGGCCGCGCAGCTCGCTTTCGGACAGTCGCGCCTTGCCCTCGAGCCAGTGGTCGTACTTGCTGGTGTAGGGATGGAAGCTGACTTCCTCCACCTGATAGCGCGCCACCGCGAACATCGCCTCCGCGATCAGGAGCCGCTGATTTCTGAGCACGCCGGCGCCGAACAGCTCGACGAAGCGATTGGCGTAAGGCGCACGGCGCAGCTTGTCCGCGATGATCTCGGCACTGCCGCCGTCCATCTCGTTGGGGTCGAGCAGCGGGAACAGCGCCTGGTCCTGGAGCGTGTCGGCGCGGCCGTCCCAGAACAGACCGCCTTGCGGCACGATGTTCGCCGACGCGCCGCTGCCGCCGGCCGTCTTCGTCGTGCGCGCGGCCTGCTGGCCGATCGCAGCCATCTGCGCGAGGTCGATGACGTTGTCGTCGTCGCCCTTGTCGGGGCCGATGCTGAAATTCGGATGGCGATCGAGATAGGTCAGCGACGGCACCGCGCGTGCGCCTTGCCGCGACAGGGCGGCGCCGCCGAGCATCACCGGTCCGTCGTTGGGCGGACCGTAGGCGTGATCCGGGCTGTGGCAGGACGCGCAGGACAGCGCGCCGGACGACGACAGCGACGCGTCGTAGAAGATCTCCTTGCCGAGCTGCGCCATCGCGGACAACGGCGCGACGGGCGGACGCATGAGACGAACCGAATTCGGGTTCGCGCCGAGCTGGTTCGTCTCCGCAAGTCCTTGCGTCCCGGCCGCAAAGACGGCGCCGGCCAGACAAAGCAGGCCGGCGCCGAGGAGCCACATGGTGCGGCTGTTCATCAAGCGTCCCGTTGGACTAGTGGTGGTGATGCTCGTCCGACGGGCTGGTGATCACCGTGCCGGAGGTCGGATCGAGGAACAGCGCGTCGGTCCGATAGTCATGGCTGTGATCCTGATCGAAGTCGAACAGGTCCATGATCGAGCCAGAGCTGGCATCGAACGAGCCGCCACCGATACGCTGGCCGCGCAGCCAGTTGTCCTCGATGAACCGCACCACGGACGCCTGCGAGATGTAGGTGCTGCTCACGTGGTTGGTCCTGGCGTAGGGCGAGACCACGATGAACGGAATGCGCGTGCCCGGACCGCAGCGGCCGTTCACCGGCTTGCCGACGAGACCCTTCGGTGCCGGCTGCTTCTGCGGGCCGAGGCCGCACAGGCCCGAACCGTTGACCTGATCGGCGGTCGGGTCATACGAGGCGCTCTTCGGCGCAACGTATTGGTGGTCGTACCAGCCGTCGGAGTCGTCATAGGTGATGACGACGGCGGTCTCGCGCCATTCCGGCTGCTTCTGGAGGAAGTTGATCAGCTCGACATTGCCGACCTGCTCGTCGAGCGGATCGGAGTTGCCGGCGTGACCGTCCTGGTAGGCCGACATCTTGATGTAGGAGACGGCCGGGAAATTGCCGGCCTTCACGGCGGCGTAGAAGTCCTCGATATCGTAGCCGTGGTTGGCGGGATCGACCTTGCCGTCCATCGCGTAAGTGTGGCCGACGGCATGCACCGAGCTCGGCCGCGCATGGGTCGGGTTCGCGGTCGACTTGTAGTACTGGAACCAGGCGTGGTGCGGAATGTAGTCCACGATGGTGCCGTTGACGTTGCTGGAGAAGGTGCTGCGGCCGCAGCCGGTGGTGCCGTTGGCGTTCTTGAGCGTCAGGTCGAAGCCGCCCATGAAGCTGCCCCAGCTGATGTGCTCGGCATTGAGCAGGTCACCGATGTTCTTGCCGTCCATCAGGATGGTGCTGGTCGTGCTCGAGCAGGGATCGTTGCCCGGATCGGTGTCGCCGATCAGCGTCAGGCCGCCCTGGCCGTCGGGAACGGTCTGCGTCGACACGCCGACAACGTTCTGCACGCCGTTGGTCTGGCCGGAGATCACCTCGAGCATGCCCGGCGTCGACGGACCGAAGGTGTCGGTCCAGGCATTGTCGCTCATGGCGAAGTGCTGGGCGTAATTCCAGAAGGCGGTGGTGGTGTTGCCGTCGAAATAGCCCATCACCTGACCGTTGGTGCCGAACGCACCGGCGCCGCCGGCTGTGCCGCGGCCGGTGAATTTCGGAAACAGGTCTTCCTTGCCGTTGTCCACGGCCTGCTGCTCGGGCGTGTAGGCGTGGTTCTGCGAGCGCGTGTTGGCCTGGGTGCGGTCGAGGCGGAACGGGTCCGTCGCGCCGGTGCCGTTGGCCGCGCTGTCGTTCGGATTGCTCACGAGCAAATGCGCGTTGGCGAGATTATTGACCTTCGGCGTATGCGGCTTCGGCACGAAGGGGATCGAGCCTGACGGATTGGCCGCGTTCGGATAGGTCGCGAAGTAATGATCGAACGAACGGTTCTCGTTGAAGATGATCACGAGATGCTTGATCGGCGTCTCGGTGTGGATGTCATGCGGATGACGGTGATGATCGCGATCGTTGTCATGATCATGTCCGCGATCGCGGTCACGGCCGAAGTCGTCCGCGAGGACGGGAAGAGTGCACGCGAGCGCGCTCGCGGCCGCGAAAATCGCAGCCGTCGTCAGAAGTCTCGATTTCATTTTTTTGACGCCCCGGAAATGAGGATGTTTACGATCAGAAATATTTCTAGACAGCTGGGGTGACAGAGCTGTGTCAGTTTGACGCACGAGACACTTTGCGCACTGGTCGGCGCATAATTTTTTAAGCGGGCGCGTGCTTCACGCCGCCGGGTCACGTCATGCCGTTTTATTCCCCGAGCGCAGGCAAAAATGATCGCGCCCAGATTGTTGCGCGATACGCCCGGTTGCATTTAGCTTTGCCGGAAGAACATAACTTTCGGGGGAAACATGAAAGCCGCATTTGGCAGGCGCACGCGCCTTGCCGCGTCAGCCCTTGTAGCGACCTCGATGATCGGCGTTGCCAATTTCGCTGCTCATGCCGAGATCGTCGTCACCGCCAATGACGGCGAGATGGCGCTGGAAAATGGCGTTGCCGTGGTCCGCAAGCAGCCGCTGCCGGACACCGTCAGCGTCATCGATCTCACCGACGGCACGCTGAAACTGCTTGGCGAGGTGCCGGCTCCCGCCAGCGTCGTCGGCCCGCCGCCGAGCGTGGCGGTCGCATCCGATGGCGCGTACGCGCTGGTGACGGGCGCCAGGAAGATTGATCCGGCGGATGCGACCAAGACGGTGCCCGATGACAAGCTCTCCGTCATCGACCTCAAATCCTCGCCGCCAAAGGTGCTCGCGACGCTTCAGGCCGGCGCCGGCGCGGCCGGCGTCTCGATCAATCGTGCAGGCACGCTGGCACTGGTTGCGAACCGCAGCGAAGGCACGGTCTCGGTCTTCACGATCAGCGGCAGCACGCTGACGCCATCAGGCAAGATCCAGCTTGGCGACGCCAAATCAGGCCCGAGCCACGCCGTCTTCTCCCGTGACGGCGCGACCGCGCTGGTCACCCGTGACGGCGACAGCAAGATCTCACTTCTCACCGTGGACGGGACCAAGGTCGAATACACCAAGCGCGACCTCTCCGCCGGCATCCGCCCCTACGACATCGACCTCACCGGCAGCGCGGTGGCCGTCGTCGGCAATGTCGGCGCCAGCAGCGGCGACAGTGACACGATCAGCCTGATCGACATGAACGCCAAGCCGGTCCGCGTCGTCACGACTGTTACCGTCGGACAGACACCGGAGGCCGTGAAGATGTCGCCGGACGGCAGCCATGTCGCTGTCACCGTCATGAACGGCTCGAACAAGCCATCGGCCTCGCCCTTCTTCAACGATTTCGGGCTGCTGAAAGTCTACAAGATTTCAGGGACTGACCTCACGCCGGTTGCGGAGGCAAAGATCGGCCATTGGTGCCAGGGCATGGTGTGGTCGAAGGACTCCAAGCATGTCGTGGCGCAGTGCATGGTCGAGAACGAGCTGATTGCTTTCTCGTTCGACGGCAAGGCGCTGAACAAAATGTCCACGCTGAAGCTGCAGGTCAGCCCCGCAGGCATTCGTACCGCGGAGCCGTGAGCCAACCCTAATAGCAGGCGAGGAGCCCCGAGATGCCGTCAGAGCCGCTTGGTGAAATGGTAGCGACGAATACCACCGCCTAGTGTCTTGTTGCTGGCGGCATCGGCGATCTCTTCGCGCTCGTTCTCGTATCCCGCGCGTCGATACAGCTCCAGCGCATCCTGCTGAAGCTCGGACGTGCTTAGTTGCAATTCTAGCCGATTGCGGCGGCGGCACTCCTCTTCTGCGAACGCCAGCATCTTTCGCGCGATACCCCGGCGCCGCGCGCCGGGAGCAACGTACATGCGCCGTAACTCCATCGCGGACTCGCCGACGGCTTCCAGTCCAAACATGCCGACAATGTCGTCGTCGACGGCGACCCAGAAACCACCGTTGCGAACCGCATAATAGTCAGCGAGACGGTCAATCTCTTCCGCGAGGGAACGCGTAATGTATCCCTCAAATGCCTCCGCCAAATGGGCCGGCGCCAATAGACGATTGACCCGGACGAACAGCTCGCGCACAGCGGCTGCATCGGCCGGCAAGAAAGCGCGGATCTGAATCTCGCTTGCCATGGAGCCGCTGCCGCTACTCCGTCCGGATCGGCGTGTCCTTCAGGCCGTTGTTGTCATAGGCCTTGCGCAAGGTGCCGTTCGTCGTGGCTTCCGTCATGAACCTGGAAACGAACGTCAGCGCCTGGGGATGACCGAGCGGGACGGCGACGGCCGTCACCGTTTTCTTGAACGTCTCGTCCAGCACCTTCGTGCCCGGGATCTTCTGCGCCATCTTGTTGAGCTGGTCGCGCGACAGCGCGAAGGCGTCGATCTCGCCGCTCTTCAGGAGGCCGAAGATCTCGTCATAGGTCTGATAGCCCGTGACTTTCGCATTCTTCAGATGCGCGATCGCGCCGCGCATGGTCGTGGTGGCGTTGACGGCCGCGACCTTGATGCCGGGCTGGTCGAGGCTGGCGAAGTTGGTGACGGCTGAGCCGGGCTTGACGATGTAGGTGGCATCCGCGACCTCATAGATCGGGCCGAACATCATCTTGGTCTCGCGCTCGGGATCCTTGGGCAGCCAGGTTACGTCCCACGTCCCCTTGCCGGCTGCGTCGGTGATCTGCCCGGAATTCTGGTGCACGACATATTCGACGGGGACGCCGAGCTGGCCGGCCATCTCCTTGCCGAGGTCGACCGGCACGCCGGCATAGCCGGCTTCGGTCTTGGTCGACCAGAACGCGCCGCCCGCCGGGCTGATCGCGATCGCGACCCGCAGCTTGCCGGTCGGCGCGATCTCGTCCTTCAGGCCATCGGCTAGCGCGGGCATGGCGACTGCAGCTGCGAGAACGAGGCCGGCAAGGGCCGCCTGGAGGGACGTGGGCATGTCATGTTCTCCTCACCTTTTCTTCTTTCCACGGGCTTCGTTTCCGCTACGCCGGCTTTGACACAATTCTGGTCGATCATGCACCCGGTGAAAAGCGGTTTGCCATGACAAACCTGTCGAAGGCCACTGCGCCGTTTGCAGTGCGAGGCCGGTGACCGCCATGGCTATGGTGTTCCACGGCCGGGCATTTGTTGGTAGCCTGCTACACCGACAGACAATAATCGGGGGCCACCGAATGACCTGCGCGAATCCCGCGGATCTCGCACAACGGAACGGAGCGTGGAGACATGTCGGGCGGGCACTCGTCGCCGCGGCGGCCGTGGTGGCGCTCGCCGGCTGCGAGGACAAGAACGCGTTCGTGGCGCCGCCGCCGCCGAAGGTGGACGTCGCGGCGCCCGTGCAGCGCGCGGTGACGCGCTATGTCGAAGCTACCGGCACCACCGCGCCGGTCAAGAGCGTCGATCTGGTGGCGCGCGTGCAGGGCTTCCTGCAATCGATCGACTATCAGGACGGCAGCTTCGTCAAGCAGGGCACCCAGCTTTTCTTAATCGAGCCGGAGACCTACAAGCTCAAGCTCGAGCAGGCGCAGGCGGCCGAGGTCGGCGCGCAGGCCACGCTCAAGCAGGCCGAAGCCGATTTCAAGCGGCAGGCCGAGCTTGTGCAGCGCCAGGCGGTCTCGCAGTCCACCCTCGATACCTCGACGTCGACCCGCGACAACGCCCAGGCCAGTCTCCAGCAGGCGCAGGTCAATACGAGGCTCGCCGAGGTCAATTACGGCTACACCAAGGTGAGCGCGCCGTTTGACGGCATCGTCAGCGCGCACCTGGTCTCGATCGGCGAGCTCGTCGGCGTCTCCTCCCCGACCCAGCTTGCAACCATCGTCGCGCTCGACCCGATCTGGGTGAACTTCACGGTCAACGAGCAGGATGTCCTTCGCATCCGCGCCGAAGCGATCCGCCGCGGGCTGACCGTGGCCGACCTCAAACAGTTGCCGCTCCAGGTGGGCCTCCAGACCGAGACCGGCTATCCGCATGAAGGCCACCTCGACTACATCTCGCCGACCCTCAATACATCGACGGGCACACTCGCGGTGCGCGGCGTCTTGCCCAACGACAAGCGGGCGCTGCTGCCCGGCTATTTCGTCCGGGTCCGGGTGCCCTTCGACCAGGACAAGAGCGCCCTCCTCGTGCCCGACACCGCGCTCGGCAGCGACCAGGGCGGCCGCTATCTCCTGGTCGTCAATAGCGACAACATTGTCGAGCAGCGCAAGGTGCAGATCGGTCAGGTCGACAACGGCCTGCGGGTGATCGAAAGCGGCTTGAAGCCTGATGACCGCGTGGTGATCGCAGGGCTGCTGCGCGTGATCCCGGGTCAGAAGATCGATCCGCAACTGACGAAGATCGAGCAGCCGCAGGCGTCTGCCAAGTGAGGGGTCGCCAGCCATGATCTCGAAATTCTTCATCGAGCGGCCGGTCCTCTCGAACGTCATCGCGCTTCTGATGATCCTGATCGGCGGCGTCGCGCTGTTCAACCTCGCGATCGCGCAATATCCCGACGTGGTGCCGCCGACGGTGCAGGTCACCACGCGCTATCCCGGCGCCAGCGCCAAGACGGTGATCGATACCGTCGCGCTGCCGATCGAGCAGCAGGTCAACGGCGTCGAGGACATGCTCTACATGCAGTCCTACAGCGGCTCCGACGGCACCTACACGCTGACCGTGACCTTCAAAATCGGCACCGACCTCAACTTCGCGCAGGTGCTGGTGCAAAACCGCGTCTCCAGCGCGCTATCGCAACTGCCATCCTCCGTGCAGAACCAGGGCGTCACCGTCCAGAAGAAGTCGACCTCGATCCTGCTGTTCGTGACGCTGACCTCGCCGGACAAGACATTCGACAGCCTTTATCTGAGCAACTACGCCACCATCAACATTCGCGACGAGCTTTCGCGCCTGCCCGGCGTCGGCAACGTCACGGTGTTCGGCGCCGGCCAGTATTCGATGCGGGTGTGGCTCGATCCGAACAAGCTCCAGGTCCGCGGACTGATGCCGTCGGACGTCGTCACGGCGATCCAGCAGCAGAGCCAGCAGGTCTCGGCCGGCCAGGTCGGCGCGCCGCCGACGCCGCCGGGCCAGGCGTTCCAGTACACGTTAAATGTCAACGGCCGGCTCGACGACACCACCCAGTTCGAGAACATCATCGTCAAATCAGGCACCAGTGGCGACGTCACGCGCGTGCGCGACGTCGGCTGGGTCGAATTGGGCGCGCAGACCTACAGCCAGATCTTCTCGCTGAACAATCAGCCCGCCACCGGCATCGGCGTGTTCCAGTCGCCGGGCGCCAACGCGCTCCAGGTCGAGCAGGCCGTCGAGAAGAAGATGGCGGAGCTTGCAAAACGATTCCCCGAAGGCATCAAATACGACACGCCGTTCGACACCACCAAATTCGTCGAAGCCTCGGTGCACGAGGTCTACATGACGCTGATCGAGGCCGGCCTGCTGGTGCTGGTCGTGATCCTGGTGTTCTTGCAGGACTGGCGCGCGATGCTGGTGCCGGCGACGACCGTGCCCGTCACCATCATCGGCGCGTTCGCGGCGATGGCGGCGCTCGGCTTCACCATCAACATGTCGACGCTGTTCGCGATCGTGCTCGCGATCGGCATCGTCGTCGACGACGCCATCGTCGTGGTCGAGGGCGCCGCGCACAACATCGAGCAGGGCATGAACGGCCACGACGCCGCGATCAGGGCGATGGACCAGCTGTTCGCGCCGATCGTCGGCATCACCCTGGTGCTGATCTCGGTGTTCCTGCCGGCCTCGTTCCTCGCCGGCCTCACCGGGCGCATCTATTCGCAATTCGCGCTGGTGATCGCGGCGACCGCGCTGCTGTCCGCCATCAACGCGGCGACGCTGAAGCCGACGCAATGCGCGCTCTGGCTGCGGCCGACGGTGCCGCCGGAGCAGCGCAATTTCTTCTACCGCGGCTTCAACGCCGTCTATAACCGTGTCGAGCGGGGCTACACCCGCCTCATCGGCGTCCTGTGCAGGAACAGCACGGTCTCGGTCGCATTCGCACTGGTGCTGATCGGGATCGGCGGCTACGGCCTGTCGCGGGTGCCGACCGGCTTCCTGCCGATCGAGGACCAGGGCTATCTGATCGCGGCCGTGCAACTGCCCGACGGCGCCGCGCTGGAGCGGACCCAGACGGTGCTCGACAGAGCGAGCGTGCTGATCAAGGACACGCCTGGTGTCCAGCAGGTCATCACCATCGCCGGCATCTCCGCGCTCGACAACAGCGCCAGCCTTGCCAATGCCGGCGTCGCCTACATCATCCTGAAGGACTGGGGGGCGCGCAAAGGGCCCGGCGAGGATCTGCGTTCGCTGGTCTACGGGCTGAACGACAAGCTCGCGACCATCATGGAGGCACGCACTTTGGTGCTGCCGCCGCCGCCGATCCAGGGCATCGGCAACGCGGCCGGTTTCTCGATGCAGGTCGAGCTGCGCGACGGCAACAGCGATTTTGCAAAGCTCCAGGCCATCACCGGCGCGATGGTTTCCAACGCCCAGAGCCAGAGCGCGCTGCAGCGCGTCTCGTCTTCGTTCCGCTCGTCGGTGCCGCAGTTCAACGTCGAGATCGACCGCATCAAGACCCAGACGCTGCACGTCACCACCGATCAGGTGTTCGCGGCGCTGTCGACCTATCTCGGCTCGTCCTACGTCAATCAGTTCAACAAGTTCGGACGCGTGTTCCAGGTCTATACCCAGGCCGATCCCGCGTTCCGCGTCACCGAGCGCGACATCGCCAGCATGCAGGTGCGCAACTCGAACGGCGACATGATCCCGATCGGCACCGTCGCCACGATCACGCCGGCCACCGGCCCGTCGCTGATCAGCCTCTACAACCTCTACCCTTCCTCGACCATCGTCGGCCTGCCGGCGCAGGGCTACTCGTCCGGCCAGTCGCTGAAGCTGATGGAGGAGATCGGGGACAAGACGCTGCCGCCGGGCACAGGCTATGAGTGGACCGCGATGTCCTACCAGGAGAAGGCCGTCTCGAACCAGATCTACTGGGTGTTTGGCCTTGCCATGCTGCTGGTCTATCTCGTGCTCGCCGGCCAGTACGAGAGCTGGTACGCGCCGATCTCGGTGATCCTCGCGGTGCCGCTGTCGCTGATCGGGCCCATGCTGGTCCTCAACGCGTTGAAGATCGACAACAACCTCTATTGCCAGATCGGCCTGATCCTGCTGATCGCGCTGTCGGCCAAGAACGCGATCCTGATCGTCGAGGTCGGGCTCGAGCTGCACGGCCGCGACGGCAAGCCGGTGCTGGAATCCGCGATCGAGGCGGCGCGCGCCCGTTTCCGGCCGATCCTGATGACGTCGTTCGCCTTCATCCTCGGCGTGGTGCCGCTGGTGATCGCGACCGGCGCCGGCGCCAGCGCCCGCAAGTCGATCGGCATCACCGTATTCTCCGGCATGCTGGCCTCGACCTGCCTTGCAGTGCTGTTCGTGCCGGCCTTCTTCGTGGTGGTGCAGCGCTTCGAGAACTGGCGTGCATCGAAGAAGCCGCCGAAGGCGCAACCGGTGGCCGAGGTGAAACCCTAGGCTTTTCCTGCGGAGGCCTGTCCGATAAAAAAAGTCGAAAACAACCCCATGCACAGTAGAACGGCGTTGATGGCATTGGGGTTTTTGGAGCGTTCCGGTGCTTTGACACGTCGGGCAAAACACTGGCAGAATGGCATGATGGGCAGGCATTGCACGACGTGCCGTCACATCCCCCGTCATTGCGAGCGCAGCGAAGCAATCCAGAGTCCCTCTGCGGAGGCCGTCTGGATTGCTTCGTCGCTACGCTCCTCGCAATGACGAGCGGAGAGAGCCCCGGCCTCACGCCGGCTGCGGCGTCCTGATCTCGCGCGGCAGGATGATCGCGGCGGCGATCGCGAGCAGGCAGAGCGCGGCGAAGGCGTGCAGCATGGTGACGAAGCCGCCCTGCTCGTAGAGCCAGGCGACCAGGCCGACGGAGGCGCCCGCGGCGGTGAAGCCGATGAAATAGCGCACCGCATAGGCGCGCGAGCGCCATTCCTCGCTGGTGTACTTGCCAACCATGGCATCGTTCACCGTGACCTGCCCGAACGCACCCATGACGATGCCTATCGAGACCAGGATCAGCGGGAGATTGGACAGGCTCGCGGCGAGATACAGAAACGGCGCCAGCATGAAGGACAGCGGCAGCGCCACCGTCTTCAGCGAGTAGCGGTCGAGCAGCCGGCCGATCGTGTACTGCGTCATCGCGCCGAACACGTAGACGCAGGCGGCGATGACGCCGAGCAGCGCAGGGCTTTTCGTCAGGTCCGCAAGCCGTTCCGCGAACAGTTTTGGCAGCGCGACGGTCACGGCATTGAAGGTCGTCGAGATCGCGATCACGACGATCAGCAGCGACAGGATCACGCGCCACATGTCTTTCTTCGCCACGCGCGCTTGAGCTGCCGCCTGCTTCGAGCCCTTGCGGTCCTCGTGCACGACCATCATCGCAAAGGCGATGCCGATCAGGATGGTGACGACACCGGGCACGATGAAGGCAAAACGCCATCCGAGATACTGGCCGATCACGCCGGTGACCAGCGCGGACGACGCAACGCCGAGATTGCCCCAGACGCCGTTGATCCCCATCTCGCGGCCGAGCCGGTCGGCATAGGACACGATCATCGCGGTGCCGACGGGATGATAGATCGAGGCAAAAATGCCGATCGCGAACAGCGCCGCGCCGAGCTGTGCCGGGGTCTGCACGAAGCCGACCGAGATCATGGACGCACCGATGCCGACGAAGAAGATCAGCATCATGTGGCGGCGGCTCCAGCGGTCCCCGAGCCAGCCGGTGAGCAGCGAGCCCGCGCCGAAGGCGACGAAGCCCGGCGTCGCATAGGGCAGAAGTTCCGAATAGGCCATGCCGAGCGCCGGCCCCATGATGATCACGGCGGCGGCGAAGATCAGCATCGCATAATGGTCGATGAAATGGCCTGCGTTGACGAAACTGATCACCCGGCTGGGGCTGTTCATTCCGAATCCTCTCCTGCTCCGAAATGAGTTATATGTCCTGGGCATGACGGGATGCTGCCAATGACTGTCGTCGAAACGCCAATCCTCCGGGAGGTCCGGAGCAACCATCTCTCGCCCGCGGGCGTGCACCTCGTCGCACGCGACTATCCCAAGGGCATGCGGATCGATCCGCATATGCACCGCGAGTCACAACTCATCTACGCGGCCAGGGGGACGATGCAGGTGACGACGCCCGCGGGGCGCTGGCTGGTGCCGCCGGACCGCGCCGTCTGGGTGCCAGCGGGTCTCGAGCATGCCCTCGACCTGCTCGCCGACATCGAGATGCGCACGCTGTATTTCGACCTGCCCTGGCTGAAGCGCGAGCAGCGCTATGAGGGGCTCACCAAGGAATTCGTGGTGCGGGTGTCGTCGCTGCTCAACCAGGCGATCCTGGCACTGTTCGACGCACGCAACACCGAGGAACGCACAGAGCTGCTGGTCCGCCTGGTGATGCTGGAATTGCACCAGGCCGAGGATCCCGCGACCTTCGTGCCGCTGCCGCGTGAGCCGCGCTGCCGGCGCGCCGCGATGATCGTGCTGGACGATCCCACCGGCCTGCACGACATCGACACGCTGGCGCGCGAGGTCGGAACCTCCGCGCGTACGTTGTCGCGGCTATTTTCAACCGAGACTCAACTGAGCTTCAAGAGCTGGTGCCAGCGCGCAAGGGTTGCGGCGGCGATCCAGCGACTGTCGACCGACGCCAATGTGTCGGTGAAGCAGCTCGCCGCCCAGCTCGGCTATGCCAGCGTGCCGGCGTTTTCGGCAGCATTCCGTCAGGTGACGGGGCGGACGCCGACGGAGTTTGCGGGGAAGTAGGGTTGCTGCCGCACTCACGGTGTCGTCGCCCGGCTTGACCGGGCGACCCAGTATTCCAGAGACGGCCGTGATTGAACCGAGAGGCCGCGGCGTACTGGATGCCCCGGTCAAGCCGCGGCATGACGGCTTTGGTGGCACTCTCGGCCTTCGCGGGACATGACAGCTTTCCTGATGGCGCATGGCACCACGAAAGATACAAAATTCCTCCGCTTGATTGTGATCGGCTTCCGCCTAAATCCCGTGTAAGCTTCCGCAGCGCACAAACCGGAATCGAAAAGCCCAGATGGCCAACGCCTTCTTCTCAGACCTGCTCGCCACCATCTCCGATCGCGGCCGCACGCTGTTGCGCCGCGGGGATTCCGCCGACACCAAGCACGATGCCGAAGGCCTGATCGAGCTCTGCGGTGCGCTGCTGTCCGGTCGTGGCGAAGCTTCGGGCACTGCCATGGCGCGTGACGTGCTCGACATCTACCAGGAGTTGGATGCGGCAGGACGCCGCGCCTTCTTCGAAGCCCTGGTGCGCGATTTCGGCCCCGATCGCGAACGCCTGTCCAAGGCGATCGAAAAATGGCGCGCCAGGCCCAGTGACGAAGACGCAAGCTCGCTGCACTTCGCCTCCGAGCCGCGCCGGCAGGAGCTGATCCGCCGCCTCAACCGCGCGCCGGGCGGCACCGGCGATCTCGTCAACATGCGCGCCGATCTGCTCGGCATGATGAACGGCCACACCGATCTCGCCGCGCTCGATCGCGACGTCTCGCATCTTCTCTCGTCGTGGTTCAACAGGGGGTTTCTCGTGCTGCGCCGGATTGACTGGTCGACCCCGGCCAACATCCTCGAAAAAATCATCCGTTACGAAGCCGTGCACGAGATCAGCGATTGGGACGATCTGCGCCGCCGCATCGATCCGGTCGACCGGCGCTGCTACGCCTTCTTCCATCCGGCGATGGTGGACGAGCCCCTGATCTTCGTCGAGGTGGCGCTGACCGAGACGATCCCCGGTGCGATCGCGCCGCTGCTGGCGGTCGACCGCCAGCATCTGCCGATCGAGCGCGCGCGCACCGCAGTGTTCTATTCGATCTCCAACACCCAGCGCGGCCTTGGCGGCATCTCCTTCGGCAGCTTCCTGATCAAGCAGGTGGTGGAAGAGCTGCGCCGCGAGACGCCAAAACTCGACACCTTCGTGACGCTGTCGCCGGTGCCGGGCTTCATGCAATGGGTGAAGCAGGACAAGGACCTGCCGCTGTCGGACGAGGACCGCGAGATCCTGAAGCGCCTCGACGATCCCAAATGGTTCGAGAACCCCGAGACGACCACGCTGCTACGCTCCGTGATCGAGCCGCTCGCGGCCTATTACTTCCTGAAGGCGCGCACGCCGAAGGGCAAGCTGATCGATTCCGTCGCCCGCTTCCACCTCGGCAACGGCGCACGGCTCGAGCGCATCAACTGGCTCGGCGACCTCTCGCCGAAAGGCGCGCGCGAGTCCGCCGGCGTGATGGTCAACTACCTCTACCGCCTCGACGACATCGAGAAGAACCACGAAGCCTACGCCAATGACGGCGAGGTCGTGGCTTCGAGCGCGGTGAAGAAGCTGCTCAAGGGCGAGGGACGACGGCTGCTGGACATGCGGTTGTCGTAGGGGGACGGCCTCGGCCGCTTGCGTTGGTTCGCAGCCACAATCTCGGTGTCATCGCCCGGCCTTGACCGGGCGATCCAGTATTCCAGAGGCCGGCGTTGAAGCGCTCGCTCTCGCCACATTCGCCGCAGCGTACTGGATGCCCCGGTCAAGCCGGGGCATGACAGCGGAGAGCGTGGCGTGGCCGTCGCAACCCAAGCGCCCCCTATTCCGCCAGCGCCTTCATTTCCTTGTAGAGATCCGACTTGCCTTCGAAGCCGATGCCCGGCAAGTCGGGCATGGTGATGTGGCCGTTCTCGACGCGCACGCCATCCGGGAAGCCGCCGTAGGGCTGGAACAGGTCGGGATAGCTCTCGTTGCCGCCGAGGCCGAGGCCGGCGGCGATGTTGAGGGACATCTGGTGGCCGCCGTGCGGGATGCAGCGGCTCGGCGACCAGCCGTAGGTTTTCAGGACCTCCAACGTGCGCTGGTATTCGCACAGGCCATAGGACAGCGCACAGTCGAATTGCAGCCAGTCGCGATCCGGGCGCATGCCGCCGTAGCGGATGAGGTTGCGCGCGTCCTGGTGGCTGAACAGGTTTTCGCCTGTCGCCATCGGGCCGGGATAGAATTCGGCGAGCGCGGCCTGGAGCGCATAGTCGAGGGGATCGCCGACTTCCTCGTACCAGAACAGCGGATAGTCCCTCAGCATCTTGGCGTAGGCGATGCCGGTCTCGAGATCGAAGCGGCCATTGGCATCGACCGCGAGCTGCGCGTCCTTGCCGATCTCCTTCAGCACCGCCTCGATGCGGGTGCGGTCGTCTTCGATCGACGCGCCGCCGATCTTCATCTTCACGACGTTGTAGCCGCGATCGAGATAGCCGCGCATCTCGCCGCGCAGCATCGAGAGATCCTTGCCGGGATAATAATAGCCGCCGGCAGCGTAGACGAAGACGCGCGGATTGGCGGTCACGTCGTGCCGTTCGGCGAGCAGCCGGAACAGCGGCTTGCCTGCGATCTTCGCCACGGCGTCCCACACCGCCATGTCGATGGTGCCGACCGCGACCGAGCGCTCGCCATGGCCGCCCGGCTTCTCGTTGGTCATCATCGCGGCCCAGACCTTGTCGGGGTCGAGATTGTCACCGGCCGCATTCAGCAGCGACTTCGGATCGGCCTCCAGGATGCGCGAGGCAAAGCGCTCGCGGATCAGGCCGCCCTGCCCGTAGCGGCCGTTGGAGTTAAAGCCGTAGCCGACGACGCGCTTGCCGTCGCGAACGACGTCAGTGACGACGGCGACGAGGCTCGTCGTCATCTTGGTGAAGTCGATATAGGCGTTGCGGATCGGCGAAGAGATCGGCTTCGTGATCTCGCGGACGTCGACGATGCGGACGGACATGGGATTTGGCCTTTCACTTTCGTCATTGCGAGCGAAGCGAAGCAATCCAGACTGTCACCGCGGAAATGGTCTGGATTGCTTCGTCGCAAGGGCTCCTCGCAATGACGGGGAGAGAGCGTGCTCCTCGCAATGACGAGGAGAGACAATGCGGCGCGCTTACTTCTTATCCCTGAAATACGGCTCGACCGGACCATGCACCTTGATGGTCAGCGGATTGCCGTAGCGGTCCTTGGCGTTGCCGGCGGCGACGCGGACCCAGCCTTCGCTGATGCAATACTCCTCGACATTGGTCTTCTCGACACCCTTGAAGCGGATGCCGACGTCGCGCGAAAGAATATCCGCGTTGTAATACGGGCTGTTCGGGTCGACCGACAGGCGGTCCGGAAATTCGTCGCTCATGATTGTCTCGCTCATAACAGGGTCTCGATTTGCTGCCGCAATCCTTCGGGCCGGGCGGTCGGCGCGTAGCGTGCGATCACCTTGCCGGCACGGTCCACGAGGAATTTGGTGAAATTCCATTTGATGGAGGCGCCCAGCAGGCCGGATTGCTGGCGTTTCAGGTACTCATACAGAGGGTGCGCGTGGGCGCCGTTGACGTCGATCTTCTCGAACAGGGGAAAGGTGACGTCGTAGTTGGTCGAGCAGAATGCCTGGATCTCGCTCGCCTGCCCCGGCTCCTGCGCGCCGAACTGGTTGCAGGGAAAGCCGAGCACCGAGAAGCCGCGCGGTGAGAGGTCGCGATAGAGATCCTCCAGCCCGCGATATTGCGGCGTGAAGCCGCATTTGCTCGCAGTGTTGACGATCAGCAGCACCTGCCCTTCGAAACGGCGCATGGGCACTTCATCGCCGAGAAGCGAGTTGGCCTTGAAGTCGTAGATCACAGACATCGCTAACCCACGGGATCGATCGGCGACGGCGGCACGCCGCCCGCCTCGATCGCTTCGCCCGCGAGCAGACACAGATCCTCGCGATAGCGGCCGGACACGATGTGCACGCCGACCGGCGCCTTGCCGACCAGACCGGTGGAGACCACGAGGCCCGGCAGTCCCATGAACGGGGTCGCGATCTGCGGCATCTGCGCCTCCCAGACGCGTTCGAAAGACTCACTGTCCTTGCGGTCGAGATGATCCGGGAACGGCAACTCGCCGGACACCGGCGTGAGCACCACGGCATATTTTTCGAAGAACAGCATCCAGTCGCGGGTCAGCGTGGCGCGTCGCGTGAGCGCCTTGGCGTAGTCCGCCTGATCCATCGGCGTGACCTTGGCGCGATTGCCGCGCAGGCAAGCCAGCGCACCGGGATCGCCTTCGCGCTCAGCCATCTCAAGCTGCGCCTCATAGCCGTCGCCAAGCCAGAGTTTTCTCTGCCACTCGACCGCCTCGCGCATCGGCGGCGTGTTCTCGATGACCTCGACAGTCCAGCCGGCGCGCTCCAGCCGCTTGCCGGCGTCAGTCACGGCCGCCTTCACCTCCGGTTTGGTCGCAAGCCCGTCCGGGTTGAGGCAGAGCGCGGCGCGCTTCGGGCGCGTGGGGCCTTCCAGAGGGACCGGCACGAACCAGGGGTCGCGGATGTCGCGGGCTGACATGGCTTCGAGCGAGATCCTGAGATCGTTGACGGTGCGCGCCAGCGGGCCCGACACGGCCATGATCTGCGGCCCGATCGGACGCTCCGGCAGCGCCGGGTTGAAGGCGGGGATGCGGCCGAGCGTCGGGCGCAGGCCGTGCACGCCACAGGCATAGGCGGGATAGCGGATCGAGCCGGCGATGTCGGTGCCGTGGGCGATATGGCCGATGCCGGCCGCGACCGCCGAGCCGGCGCCGCCGGACGAGCCGCCCGGGGTCAGCGAGGCGTCGCGGGGGTTCTTGGTGTCGCCATGGACCAGATTGGTGGTGAACCAGCGATAGGAGAAGGCCGGGCAATTGGTGCGGCCAAGCAGAATGGCGCCGGATTTGCGGAAATTGGCGACCACCGGATTGTCCTCGCGCGCGATCAGGTCGCGCTGGAGTTTCAGGCCGTTGGTGGTGGCAAAGCCTTCCTGGTCGACATTGGCCTTGATGGTGACGGGCACGCCGGCGAGCACACCGGGATCTTCTCCCCGGGCGATGGCGGCATCGACGGCGTCAGCCTGCTTGAGCACGTCCTCCGGCCGGTGGTCGATCACCGCGTTGAGCTGGGGATTGACGGCGTCCAGGCGGGCCAAACCGGCCTTGGCCGCCTCCCGGGCGGAGACCTTTTTGGATTTGACGAGGGTCGCGAGGTCGGCGGCCGACAGGCGCCAGAGATCTTGCATGGCTTGCTCCGTTTAACCGGCGTCTTTTAGCGCCGGGAACGCGGCAAAGCCATGCGATTTTCCCGGGGAGGAAGAGCGGGTTTGGTGTCGGGTGGCGCGTCATTCTCCGTCATTGCGAACGCGATGAAGCAATCCAGAATCCCTCCGCGGAGACAGTCTGGATTGCTTCATCGCAAGGGCTCCTCGCAATGACGGGGGAGAGAGCGGAGGCCTCAATGCCTGGTCGCGGACTCGTCTGGCATGTCCAGCAGGGCCTCGGTGAAGGGGAATTCGAGCACGATCTCCCCGTCGTCGTCGGTCACCTCGATGACGGCCTCCATGAGCACCGGCTGGGCGCCCTCCGACTTCACCACCTCCAGGATCATCTGGCGGGCGACCTCCCAGGCGCGATCGGGGTTACGCAGGTCCTCTCCGTCGGGATCCACGATCAATTCGTCGCCGATGCGGGTGTTGAAGAAGTATCTGGGCATCACGAGGGTCCAAATTGGGAGGCCTGTACCGGATTGAAAGCTGCGCTGCACTCACAACTGCTTTATCAGGACAGGGTTCGCGACCGAATGCGCCCTGCGCAAGGCAGCATCACGGGAAGTGATGTTCCACCATCATTTTTCGCGGCGCAACATGACTTTCTCGGGAAGATTTCACTAGCGAACTTTTCCACTCGCATTACTTTAACCGTTGGGCGGATACGTCCGAATTCGTGAAATGGAGAGCCAAAATGGCCTGGAAAGCCCCGAAGATCGTCGAAGTGCCCTGTGGCATGGAAATCAACATGTATGTGAGCGCCACCCGCAAGTAAGCGGTTGGTGGTTTCTGCGCAGGTGGATCTTTTGGTCACGATCGGTTTCCGGAAGACACGAACTTTGTCGGCACCCGTGTCGGCCTGAGATCCACCTCGCGACGTTCCCTCCAGGAGACGTATTATGCTTCGCGTCGTCGTCCTGGGCGCCGGGGCCGGCGGCGGAGTCCCGCAATGGAATTGCGGGTGCGAGGGCTGCCGGGCGGCCCGTGAAAATGGCCATGAGCTTCAGAGAACCCAGGCCTCGGTCGCGTTCAGTGGCGACGGCGAGCATTGGTTCCTGATCAACGCCTCCCCCGATCTTCGCCAGCAAATGAATGCCGCGCCGCAGCTGCATCCCAAGGCCGGCGCGCTGCGCCATACGCCTGTTGCAGGCGTGATCCTGACCAACAGCGAGGTGGATGCGGTCGCGGGCCTGCTGTCGATGCGCGAGGGTTCGCCCTTCACGGTCTATGCGCATCAGAAGGTGCTGGCGATCCTGAAGAGCAACAGCATCTTCAACGTGCTGAACGAGAAGAACGTACAGCGCCAGCCGATCTCCATTCACGAGCCGTTCGAGCCGCGGCTGCCTGATGGTGCGCGCTCAGGGATAGAGGTGCTGCCCTTCGCGGTATCAGGCAAGTCGGCCTGGTATCTGGAAGGCAAGGCGCATCCCGGCGGCGAGACCGGCGACGGCGATACGCTGGGGCTCAAGATCACGGACAAATCAACCGGCAAGTGCTTCTACTTCATCGCCGCCTGCGCCGAGGTGACGGATGCGCTCAAGGCCGAGATCGATGGCGCAGCACTGGTGTTCTTTGACGGCACGGTCTGGCAGGATGACGAGATGATCAAGGCCGGGCTCGGCCACAAGACCGGCAAGAGCATGGGCCATGTCGCGATGTCCGGTCACGATGGCGCGATCGCGCGCCTCGCCGACCTCACTCTCGACAGGAAGATGTTTCTGCATATCAATAACTCGAACCCGGCGCTGCTGCCCGATACACCCGAGCGCAAAGCGCTCGAGGCCGCGGGCTGGCGGATACCCGCCGACGGAACGGAGATCGTGCTGTGAATGCCGCGTCCATGACTGGAATGACTGCGCTCTCTGTTGGCAAGGACATCAGGCTCAACTCGGCGGAGGAGCTGGAGGCGACGCTGCGCCATATCGGGGCGACGCGCTATCACAGCCTGCATCCGTTTCATAAGCTGCTGCACGGCGGCAAGCTGAACAAGGGCCAGGTGCAGGCCTGGGCGCTCAACCGCTACTATTACCAGAGCACGATCCCGATCAAGGACGCCGTGGTGATCTCGCGCTTCCGCGACCGCGCCACGCGGCTGGAATGGCGCCACCGCATCGAGGACCATGACGGCGACGTCGGCAGCGAGGGCGGCATCGAGCGCTGGCTGAAGCTGACCGAAGGCCTCGGGCTCGACACGGCCTATGTGGAATCGACCGAAGGCATCTTGCCGGCGACGCGCTTCGCGGTCGAAGCCTATGTCCATTACTGCCGCGAGAAGAGCCCGCTGGAGGCGATCGCCTCCTCGCTCACCGAATTGTTCGCGCCGAACCTGCACGAGGAGCGCATCTCCGGCATGCTGGAGCACTACGACTTCGTCAATCCCGACATCATGAGCTACTTCAAGCGGCGGCTGGCGCAGGCGCCGCGCGATGCCGGCTTCGCGCTCGACTACGTCAAGGCGCACGCCACGACGCCGGAGCAGCGCGCCTCCGTCTGCAACGCGCTGATCTTCAAGACCAACGTCTTGTGGGTGCAGCTCGACGCGCTCCAGCACGCCTATGTCGAGGGCCACATTCCGCCGGGCGCGTTCGTGCCCCAAGAAACCAAAAAGGCGAGCTGAGGGACAAGCGCAATGGCCGGGCCGCGGAACATCAGCGTCAGCGAGGCAAGCCGCCCGGTGCTGCCGCGGCATGCCAAGCTGAAATATGACGAGACGCGCAAGGTCTGGGTGATCCTGGCGCCGGAACGGGTACTGGCGCCCGACGAGATCGCGGTCGAGGTCTTGCAGCTCTGCGACGGCGAGCGCAATGTCGGGGACGTCGCCGACCAACTGGCCGCGAAATACGCCGCGCCGCGCGAGGCGATCCTGGCCGACGTCATCGTCATGCTCCAGGATCTCGCCGACAAGGGCTTCCTCACCGAGGCCCGGGAGAAGACGTCATGAGCGATGTGCTCCCGACCATCCCGCCTCACGCTAGCGACAGCCTCGCGGTGCTGGAGAAGAGCCGCTCGACCGCGGAGACGTTCGGCATTCCGCTCGCGGTGCTGCTCGAGATCACCCATCGCTGCCCGCTGCAATGCCCCTATTGCTCCAACCCGGTCGAGCTCGACCGCTCCGGCAAGGAGCTGACGACCGAGGAATGGAAGAAGGTCTTGAGCGAACTCGCCGAGATCGGCGTGCTCCAGGTCCATTTCTCCGGCGGCGAGCCGACCGCGCGGAAAGACCTCGTCGAGCTGGTCAAGCATGCCAGCGACGTCGGGCTCTACACCAATCTGATCACCTCGGCCGTGCTGCTGACGCGCGAGCGGCTGAGCGAGCTGGCGGATGCCGGGCTCTGCCATGTGCAGATCAGTTTCCAGGGCGTCGAGGAAGGTCTCGCCGATCGCGTCGCCGGCTACAAGAACGGGCACCGCAAGAAGCTCGAAGTCGCAAAATGGACCCGCGAGCTCGATCTGCCGCTCACTGTGAACGCGGTGATGCACCGGCAGAATTTGCACCAGCTCCCCGACATCATCCAGATGTCGATCGATCTCGATGCCGACAGGCTCGAGGTCGCCAATGTGCAGTATTACGGCTGGGCGCTGAAGAACCGCGCCGCGCTGATGCCGACCGTGGCGCAGCTCGACGAATGCACCCGCATCGTCGAGGAGGCGCGCGAGCGGCTGAAGGGCACGCTCGCGATCGACTACGTCGTTCCCGATTATTATGCGCTGCGGCCGAAGAAGTGCATGGGCGGCTGGGGCCGGCAGTTCTTCAATATCTCGCCCGCCGGCAAGGTGCTGCCCTGCCACGCCGCCGAGAGCATCACCGGGCTCGATTTCGAATCCGTGCGCTCCAACCATTCGATCGCCTGGATCTGGCAGAACTCGGATGCCTTCAACCGCTATCGCGGCACCGGCTGGATGAAGGAGCCGTGCAAATCCTGCGAATTCCGCGAGATCGATTTCGGCGGCTGCCGCTGCCAGGCCTTTGCGCTGACGGGCGACGCCGCCAACACCGATCCGGCCTGCGCGCTGTCGCCGCTGCACGAGACCATCTTCAAGCAGGCCGAGCGCGAGGCCGAGGGCGAGACCAACCGCTTCCTCTATCGCAATTTCGCCGGCGGCACTCTGGAATCCGGGAATGATTCCTGACGCCGACGCAGGCACAGCCGCAAAACGTGCCGATCCCTTCGCGCCGCTGACCTCCGACATGCTCGACGTCGGCGACGGCCACGAGCTCTATGTCGAGAGCATCGGCCGCGCCGACGGAATCCCTGCGATCTACCTGCATGGCGGCCCCGGCAGCGGTTGCCAGCCGGATCATCGGCGGCTGTTCGATCCCGATCGCTTCTGCGCCGTGCTGTTCGACCAGCGCGGCTGCGGTCGCAGCCGTCCGAAGGGATCGCGCGAAAACAACACGACGGCGCATCTGATCGCGGACATGGAGAAGATCCGCGAGAAATTCGGCTTCGACCGCTGGATGGTGGTCGGCGGCTCCTGGGGGGCGACGCTGGCGCTGGCCTATGCCGAGGCGCATCCCGAGCGCGTCTCCGGCATTGCGCTCCGCGCAACCTTCCTGGGCACCCGCGCCGAGGTCGAAACCGCTTTCACATCGCGCCTGTCGCAATTCTATCCAGCGCTCTACGAGGATTTTCTCAGCGTGCTGCCGCCCGATGAGCGCGCACACCCGGTGGACGCCTATTGGCGCCGCATCCTCGATGCCGATCCGGCCGTGCATGGTCCCGTCGCGCGGGCCTGGCACGACACCGAGCGCGCTCTGTCTGAGCACAAGGCGGCCAAGACGCGGCTGGACCTCGCATCGCTGAACGTGTGGCGCACGCTGCCCGCGACGCCGTTCATGGAGGCCCATTATTTCGTCCACGACAGCTTCATGACGGAAAACCAGTTGTTGCGAAGCGCGGACCGTCTGTCCGGCATTCCCGGCATCATCGTGCAGGGCCGCTACGATCTGTTGTGCCCTCCTGAGACATCCGACCGGCTTGCGAAAGTATGGCCCGGTTCCGAGATTCGGATCGTGGAAGAAGCCGGACATTCGCTCTATGATGCCGGCGTGCGGGACGCGGTCATGAGGTCGATCGCCGATCTCGCGTCGAAGATCTCGCGCTAGATCCATCTCCTCATCCTGAGGAGCGCTCCGCAGGAGCGCGTCTCGAAGGATAAGGCCGAGATGTAGCAGCGGGGCCTTCATGGTTCGAGACGGCGCTTGCGCGCCTCCTCACCATGAGGGGATAGCATGGGAAGGACAAGAACAATGCCGCTCGCCGGGCAAGGCATGCTGCTGACGTCGATGAACATCGAGGTTCCAGATGAGGCCGATTTCAACCGCTGGTACGATCGCGAGCATCTGGAAGAGCGCGTCGCGATCGAGGGTTTCCTGGAGGCGCGGCGCTATGTCGCGCATGCCGCCAACCCCAAATATCTCTCGCTGTACTCGACCGCGACGCTCGACGTGCTCGACAGTCCCGCCTACCGGGCTCGCCTCGCCAACCAGACCGAATGGTCGCGCCGGACCATGGCGCATTTCAAGAACATGCTGCGCGTCGTCGCGCGCATCACCATCAGCAAGGGCACCGGTCGCGGTGCTGCGCTCGGTGTGGTGCGGCTGCGGCCGAGCGCCGACAATGCCGGGACATGGCGTGATGCACTGCACGAAAAGCTGACGCCCGGGGAGCGCGAGGGCATCATCTCGATGCATCTGCTCGAAAGCGAGCCGGAATTGTCGGGCGCGACGGCCGACATTCCGGCGGTGCGCAATGAGGGCGCGCGCGACTGGTTCGTGCTGATCGACGGCACGCATGTCGGCGCGGTCTCCGCTGTCATTGCCGAACGCTTCACCGGCCCCGCCGCATCGCCCTTCCCGCTTCCCGTCTCCGTCGGCACTTACAGCCTGATGTGGGATCTCGCGAAGAGCGATATCGCGCGCAGCTAGCGGCCATCCGCAACGCAACATATTGCACCGCACGCATCATGCGTGCGGCCGTTAATGCTGGGCGCGCGCAGCACCTATGAAAGCAGGTGATCGGGCAAATTTGCCGTTGTACTTCGGAACGGTTCTAATAAGCTAACCCAATGACGTCATTCATAAACCAGATCGACGCGCATTAGCGTTCGCGAAGCTCAAGAAAAGGCCGCCGGGTCTTTGGGCCTGTGCGGACAGGGTAGGAATGAAACCGACCGATATCGCGGCCCCCGACTACTTTCACAAAGTGGTCGATTGCCAGTGGGCCTGTCCTGCACACACCCCGGTTCCCGAATACATCCGACTGATCGCACAAGGCCGCTACAGCGACGCCTACATGATCAATTGGAAATCGAACGTGTTCCCCGGAATTCTGGGACGCACCTGCGATCGTCCATGCGAGCCGGCGTGCCGTCGCGGACGCGTCGAGGAGACGCCGGTGGCGATCTGCCGCCTCAAGCGCGTCGCCGCTGATTTCAAGGACGACATCAGGCAGCGCCTGCCGCGCCCCTCGCCGAAGAACGGCAAGCGCGTTGCGTTCGTCGGCGGTGGGCCCGCCTCGCTGACGGTCGCGCGTGATCTTGCCCCGCTCGGCTATCACTGCACCGTGTTCGACGGCGATCCCGAGGCCGGCGGCATGATGCGCACCCAAATCCCGAAATTCCGCCTGCCCAATTCGGTCATCGACGAGGAGACCGGCTACATCCTGGGTCTCGGCGTCGAGTTCAAAGGCGGTCATCGCATCGAGAGCATGAAAGCGCTGCTCGCGGAGAAATACGACGCGATCTTCGTCGGCTCCGGCGCGCCGCGCGGACGCGAGCTCGACGTTCCCGGCCGGAAAGAGGCTGCCGCCAACATCCATATCGGCATCGACTGGCTGTCCTCGGTGTCGTTCGGCCATATCGACAAGATCGGCAGGCGCGTGATCGTGCTCGGCGGCGGCAACACCGCGATGGATTGCTGCCGCACCGCGCGCCGCCTCGGCGGCGCAGACGTGAAAGTCATTGTGCGCTCCGGCTTCGAGGAGATGAAGGCCTCGCCCTGGGAGAAGGAAGACGCGATCCACGAGGACATCCCGATCCTCAACTACATGGTGCCGGTGGCATTCAAGCATGTCGCCGGCAAGCTCATCGGCGTCACCTTCCAGCACGTCAAAGCCGAATACGACGCCAAAGGCCGCCGCAATCTGGTGCCTTCGGGCGACCCCGATCAGACCATTCCCTGCGACGACGTGCTGGTCGCGGTCGGCCAGGAAAACGCCTTCCCCTGGATCGAGCAGGATTGCGGCATCGAGTTCGACAAATGGCACATGCCGAAGGTCGATCCGAAGACCTTCGTCTCGACCAATCCGAAAGTGTTCTTCGGTGGCGACGCCGCGTTCGGCCCGAAGAACATCATCTGGGCCGTGGCGCAGGGACACGACGCCGCGCTGTCGATCCACAAGATGCTCTCGGGCGATGACATCACCGAACGGCCGCTGCCGGAGGTGCACATCTCCTCGCAGAAGATGGGCATCCACGAATGGAGCTATGACAACGACATCTCCAACGACAAGCGCTTCAAGGTGCCGCATCGCGACAAGGTGATTGCGCTGAAGGACATCCGTACCGAGGTCGAGCTCGGCTACGACGTCAAGCTGGCGCTGGGCGAAGCCGAACGCTGCCTGAACTGCGACGTCCAGACCGTGTTCTCGACCTCGCTCTGCATCGAATGCGATGCCTGCGTCGACATCTGCCCGATGGATTGCATCACTTTCACGCAAAATGGCGAGGAAGACGATCTGCGCCAGCGCCTGAAGGCGCCGTCGCCGCATCCGGACCAGGACCTCTACGTGTCCAGCGATCTCAAGACCGGGCGCGTGATGGTCAAGGACGAGGATGTCTGCCTGCATTGTGGGCTGTGCGCCGAGCGTTGTCCCACCGGAGCCTGGGACATGCAGAAATATTTCATCGAGATGACTCACGCAGGTTCGACATGTCCGACAAAAAGCCGCTCAGCAGCGTAAACGACTTCGTCGTCCGCTTCGCCAACGTCAACGGCTCGGGCTCGGCCAGCGCCAACGAGATGTTCGCGCGCGCGATCCTGCGCCACGGCGTTCCGGTCTCCCCCCGCAACATCTTCCCCTCCAACATCCAGGGCCTGCCGACCTGGTACGAGGTGCGGGTGACGGAAGACGGCCATCTCGGCGCCCGTGGCGGCGTCGACCTGATGGTGGCGATGAATCCGCAGACCTGGGACAAGGACGTCGCCGGCATCGAGCCCGGCGGCTATCTATTCTACGATTCCACCAAGCCGATGCCGTCGACCAAATTCCGCGACGACATCACCGTGATCGGCGTGCCGCTCACCGCGATCACCAACTCGACCTACACCGATCCGCGCCAGCGCCAGCTGTTCAAGAACATCATCTATCTGGGCAGCCTCTCGGCGCTGCTCGACATGGATCCGAAGCTGATCGAGCAGCTGATCGGCGAGCAATACAAGGGCAAGGAGAAGCTGCTCTCCTCCAACGTTCACGCGCTGCATCTTGGCCGTGACTGGGCGCTGCAGAACCTGAAATGCCCGATCGGGCTGCGGGTGAAGAAATCCGACAAGGTCGGCGACCGCATCTTCATCGAGGGCAACAGCGCCGCCGCGCTCGGCGCGGTCTATGGCGGCGCCACCGTGTGCGCCTGGTATCCGATCACGCCGTCCTCGTCGGTGGCGGAAGCTTTCACCGCCCACTGCAAGAAGTACCGGCACGACCCTGAAACCGGCAAGGCGAAATACGCCATCGTGCAGGGCGAGGACGAGCTGGCTTCGATCGGTATCGTCATCGGCGCCTCCTGGAACGGCGCCCGCGCCTTCACTGCGACCTCCGGCCCCGGCATCTCCTTGATGACCGAGTTCATCGGCCTCTCCTATTTCGCGGAGATCCCGGCCGTGATCATGAACATCCAGCGCGCCGGTCCCTCGACCGGCATGCCGACCCGCACCCAGCAATGCGACATTATCGCCTGCGCCTATGCCTCGCATGGCGACACCAAGCACGTGCTGCTGTTCCCAGAAGATCCGGCCGAGGCCTTCGAGTTCGCGGCGGCCGCATTCGATCTTGCCGAACGGCTCCAGACCACGATCTTCCTGATGCTCGACCTCGACATCGGGATGAACCACCGTCTATGCCGCCCGCTGAAATGGGATGACGCGAAACAGTATGACCGCGGCAAGGTGATGACCACGGAGATGCTGGAGGAAGGTCGCGACTTCGGCCGTTATCTCGACGTCGACGGTGACGGCATTCCCTACCGCACCTATCCCGGCACGCATCCGACCAAGGGCTCCTATTTCACCCGCGGCACTTCGCGCGATCGCTATGCGCGTTACTCCGAGGAAGGCTCGGTCTATGCCGACAACATGCAGCGCCTGGTGCGCAAGTTCGAGACCGCGCAGGACCTGGTCCCGCGCCCGCTCCAGGCCAACGCGGAACGGCCGACCAAATATGGCGTGATCTATTTCGGCTCGACCTCGCCCGCGATGGACGAGGCGATCGGCCTGCTGGAGGCGCGCGGACATCAGCTCGACCGCCTGCGCATCCGCGCCTTCCCGTTCCACTCGAGCGTGGCGAGCTTCCTCGCCGAGCACGACTTCGTCTACGTGGTCGAACAGAACCGCGACGCCCAGCTCCGCCAGCTCATCGTCAACGAGAACGGCATCGACCCGGTGCGCCTCGTGCCGATCGTGCATTATGACGGCACCCCGATCACCGCCCGCTACATCGCAAAAGCCATTGGCGACCACCAGGATCACCTCAAGGTGACCCCGCTCCGCAAGGCCGTGTCATGACCTATATTGCCAAGCCGAAATTCCATCATCCGGGCCTCAAGAAGAACGAGCTCGGCTACACGCACCGCGACTACGAGGGCAAGATCTCGACGCTGTGCGCCGGCTGCGGCCATGACTCGATCACGGCCTCGATCATCGAAGCCTGTTACGAGCTCTCGATCGAACCGCACCGGGTGGCAAAAATCTCGGGCATCGGCTGCTCGTCGAAGACGCCAGACTACTTTCTAGGCAATTCGCACGGCTTCAACTCCGTGCACGGCCGCATGCCCAGCGTGCTCACAGGCGCCAACCTCGCCAATCGCGACCTGATCTATCTCGGCGTCTCCGGCGACGGCGATTCCGCCTCGATCGGCTTCGGCCAGTTCGCGCATTCGATCCGGCGCGGCGTCAACATGACCTATATCGTCGAGAACAACGGCGTCTATGGCCTGACCAAGGGCCAGTTCTCGGCGACCGCCGACCGCGGCTCGAAGTCCAAGAAAGGCGTCACCAACACCGACAACGCGATCGACCTCGTCGCGATCGCGCTACAGCTAGGGGCCACCTTCGTTGCGCGCTCGTTCTCCGGCGACAAGAGCCAGCTGGTGCCGCTGATCGCGGCCGCGATCGGCCACAGGGGCGCATCCTTCATCGACGTCATCAGCCCCTGCATCGCCTTCAACAACCACGCCGGCTCGACCAAGAGCTTCGACTATGTGCGCGAGCACAATGACGCCGTGAACCGGCTCGACGTGCTGGTCGGCCGCGATCCCATCGCCGTCGAATACGCGCCGGGAACGGTGCAGGTTGTCGAACAGCACGACGGCAGCAAGATCGCGCTGCGCAAAATCGACGCGGATTACGACCCGCACGACCGCCTCGGCGCCCAGACCTTCCTCCAGAAGCACGCCGCCAAGGGCCAGATCGTCACCGGCCTGCTCTACGTCGATCCCGATGCGGAAGACCTGCACACGCATCTCAACACGGTCGAGACGCCGCTCAATACGCTGGAGGCGGACACGCTGTGCCCGGGCTCGGCTGCGCTGGACAAGTTCAACGCCAGCCTGCGGTGATCGATCACTCGTCATTGCGAGCGCAGCGAAGCAATCCAGAATCTTTCCGCGGCAAGAGTCTGGATTGCTTCGCTACGCTCGCAATGACGCCGGAGATGGTTCGCATACCGAAGCCAACGTCGATTCGTTCAGACCGGCTAGCGCGCTGAAGCGGGCTGCCTGACACGTATGGTGATCTTGTCCGATACGACAGGCGGCTCGAACGGATAGTGCTTCGCGTCGCCCAGCACCAATTGCAGCGTGTGCGTCCCGGGTGGAAGTTCGAGCTGGGTTTCGGTCTGCCCCGCCCCAAAGTGCAGATGCGACTTGTCCTGCGGGATTGGCTCCTTGGGATCGATGGGATCGTTGACGTCGACCAGCAAATGATGATGGCCGGCGTTCTGGTACTCGTCGCCGGCGTGCGTCACGCCCATGTTGCGCAAGCCGAACCGGACCCAGAACGCGCCGCGAACCTTCTGCCCGTCACGCGGGGTGATGAAATAAAGCTTGGTGTCCTTGGGAGCGGTCTTGCCCTGCGGATAGGCGACGCCTGGGAGCAATGCGAGCGCCATCGCCAGGGCGGCGCAACGAATGATCTGCATCGAAATGGCTCCACCACCTAAGGACTTAGAGCAACGCGGAATCCATGCGTCGGATAACGAACATTGGTATCGTAGCCATCGCGGTTGGACGGCCTCACGTATCTCGAATCGTTCTTCCATGAACCCGAGCGCAGCACATGCGACGAGCAGTCCCCGCCGGACCATGCCGAGCCGTCACCGGGTGCGCCCTGATAGGTCCTGCGCCAGCAGTCCTCAACCCACTGATCGACACCGCCGCCCATGTCGTGGAGGCCGAACGGATTCGGCTTGAAGCTGCCGACCTTCGCCGGCTGCTCGACCGCGAGGTCACCGCAATCCTTGCATCCCGCCATACCCGGCTGGAGCTTGTCGCCCCACCAATATTTCGTCTGCGTCCCGCCGCGCGCGGCGTATTCCCATTCGGCTTCGCTCGGAAGCCGATACGACTTCTTCGTGGTCCGCGCGAGCCAGGCCGCATATTGCTGCGCGTCGGTCCAGCTCACATTGCTGATCGGCGCATCGTCCTTGCCGATGGCGGTGAAGCCGCACGCCTTTGCAGCCGCGCATTCGTTCCATTCCCGCACGGTCACCGGATATTTGCCGATCGAGAACGGCTTGACCGTGACCTGGTGGACGGGACGTTCGGTCGGGTCGTCATTGCTGCCCATCGCGAAGCTGCCGCCGCGAATGGCGATCATCTCGGGTTCGCGGAACGGCGTGGCCGATGGGCTTGGTGCTGGACTTGACGTCGAAGCACTTGGCGCCGAAGCACTTGAAGCCGAAGCACTTGGCGCCGGAGCACTTGAAGCCGAAGCACTTGCCGCCGGAGCGGGCGATGGAGACGGTGCCGCCAATGAAGGAGACGGCTGCGGCGTTTGCGTCGCTGCTTCTCGCGGTGCAGGTTGCGGGCTCGGTGATGCGACCGGAGCAACAGTCGGCGCGGCGGCCTGCTCCTTCACCCTGCCCGACGGCTGCGCCAGCAGATACCACAGCACACCGGAAGCGATCACGAGGAGCGTGACGCCCAGAAGGAAGATCAGGGTATTCTCGCGCCGGCCTCGCGTCCTCCCGACCGCATCTGCGTCCGGCAGCACGCGATAGACGCGCACCGGATCGGTGATGTTCTTGACCTTGCGATCGCCGAGCGACTCATAGCCGCACACCACCTTGTGCTTGATCTGCTCGTAGATCGCGCCGGAGATATAGACCTGACCGGGCTCGGCGATACCCTCGATGCGCGTCGCGATGTTGACGCCATCGCCGTAGATATCGTCCGGCTCCACGATGACGTCGCCAAGATTGACGCCAATCCGATATTCGATCCGGGAGTCCTTCGGAAGCGAAGCGTTGCGCCCGACGAGATTCTGCTGAATGACGATGCTGCAGCGAACGGCCTCGACGGGACTGTCGAAGATCGCGATGAAGCCGTCTCCCGTCGTCTTCACCAACGCCCCGTGGTGTTCGACGATGCTGGGCTGGATGAGATCCCGCTCGATCCGCTTGACGCGAACATGCGTGCCTTCCTCGTCGGCCTGCATCAAGCGGCTGTAGGAGGCGATGTCACCAACGATGATTGCGGCGAGACGACGAGGCATCGAGCCGTGTGGCGGCGGCTCGTCATGATTTCCGGATCTGAAGTTACGAATCTCGCCCATCGCGGGAACTCCACAAACGCGGGTGAGCTTACGACGTCGAATTTCAGCTGTCTGTGAAGACTATCACATTGATGATCCGCGACAATCTCGTAGAAATCAGCGGCGCCGAGTTCCCGGGCAGAATCGCCGCAAGGATTGAACCTTCTCGGACCGACAGCGGACTAAGGCTTGCGCGACGACCCTGCAGCGCCGCCGATGCCTGATTCGACCGCCGCTGCGATGCGCGGCATTTTTCCCGATGCCGGCGATGCCTCGGCGGCTTCAGCTGACAGCCTCGGGCTCCGGTTCAGGCTCCGGCACGGAGTGCTCCGAAGCGACCGGTCGTCCGGCCCCCCAATATTGCTTGCAGGTCTCGAGCAATGTCTTGACGTCCATGGTCAGGCCGCCCGCATTGACGATCACGCCGTCAGCGCCAAGCGTCTTGTTCATCAGCGACAAGGCACGCCTCAGGAAGCCCCCGGAGAATCGCCCGGCGACAAGGGGATCGACCTTGAGCACCACGAACTTCTGCACGCGCTGCTCCCAGATCTGTATCTTCCGCACGGAGCTCCAGGCGATGGTCTCGTCGGCGAGCCTGGTGTCGCGAATGCCGACGCGGCTGATGAAGACGACCGGCGACCTGGCGGAGATCAACCTCCAGAGCATCCTGAAGGTCGCGAGGCCGAAAAACACCGCTCCGACATAGCAGGCGGCGACCTCGAACGTGGTGATGTTCTTGCCTTGCTGCCACATGAATGCGAGCGCAGCACAGAGCAGCGTCAGCAGCAGACAGGCGCCGAAAGACATCAGCAGCCGTCCCCGGGAATAGCCGATCGTAATGTTGGGCAAGTTCTGACCTACGGACATGTTCGACCGCCACCAGCCTTTTGCGACAACCCAGGGTTTACGAACGCCCCGTCTTCCAAGTCATTAGGACTGGAACCTTGCGCGAGGCTCCCCACGGGAAGGCAAGGCATCGGCACTTGAACGCGTGGCGTTCGGCTTGCGACTAACCGCCAGTCGGCTCCCACCGTCCTCCGATGCGAGCCAGCAATGGTTCACGCGCCGGGTGCGATCATGACAAGTCGGCGATCGTACGGCTGGCGCAGGGGCCGCCGATGAAGGCGTTTCACCGGGCGCAGGCCAATCCCGACGTCGGCAAGCGCGTCGGCGATTTCTCCAGGGAAGGTGTCGAGCTCGCGGCGTGCGCCAACACCACGAAGGCGCAGAACGTCACGCTGGCGGGTTTGCTGCCGGGCTTCGTCAGCGCGGAGAAAGGCGGCGTGGTCCGCTTGGCCGAGCTCCAGTCGCAGGGTTATCTCTACCTGCGGCCTTAGGCACTGCGCGCGGCGCCGCCACATTCTCCGTCATTGCGAGCGCAATGAAGGTGGATATGGCCACCGAACGCCACATCCTCCCATCGCGCTTGACTTACCCATAACTTTACGGTTATGAGTCTATCCATAACTTATGGGTTATGGATTTCACATGTCCGCCGCGCACGATCTTCTGTTCAGGACGCTCGCCGATCCGACCCGGAGGGCGATCTTCGAGCGGCTGTGCCGGGAGGGCGAGCAGACGGTCGGGGCACTGACCGCGACATCGGGCGTTTCCCAGCCGGCGGTCTCGAAACATCTCGGCGCGCTGAAGCAGGCCGGGCTGGTGCGCGACCGCCATGCAGGACGCCAGACCCATTACAGCGCGCAGCCCGGCGCGCTCAATCCGCTGATCGACTGGACCGGCCAGATGGCCGGCTTCTGGCAGAACCGGCTCGACGCTCTCGACGATCTCCTGAAGAGGATGGACCAATGACCGAAGCTGCCGCCGAGATGCGCTCCGTGGTGATCGAGCGCGAATTTGCCTTTCCGGCCGAACGGATCTGGCGCGCGCTGACGCAGCCGCATTTGATCGAGGAATGGCTGATGAAGAACGACTTCAAGCCGGTCGTCGGTCATCGCTTCAATCTTCGCGGCGAATGGGGCGGCGTGCTGGACTGCGAGGTCCTCACCATCGAGCCGCGGCGCGCGCTGGCATATACCTGGAATTTCTCGCATGAGGACGCGGCGTTCGATCTGAAAAGCGTGGTGACCTTCACGTTGACACCGACGAACGCGGGCACGCATTTGCGCGTCGAGCAGGCGGGCTTCAGCCCGACGCAGAAGCAGGCCTATGGCGGCGCGCATGCCGGCTGGAAGCAGTTTTTCGCCAGGCTGGACCAGGTGCTGGCGCGGGCTGACTAGGTCCCTCGCCGGCTTTCATTCGAACATCTCAAGAGGAGGTCTCATTGACCGGGAATATGTGGGTTCGACAGATCCATCGCTGGCTGTCCATCGCTTTCACGCTCGCCGTGATCGCGAACATTGTTGCCCTGACGCTGCAAATCCAGGCCACGTGGATCGGGCTGCTGGCATTCGTCCCGCTGATTCCGTTGCTCGCGACCGGGCTCTACATGTTCGCGCTGCCCTATGTCAGCCGCCGCAGCGGCGCGCGGCAAGAGGCGTGATCATGAAGAAGGCTGTGACCGCGAAGACAAGCAGCGCGACCAAGACGGACGGCGCTTCGCCTTCCAAGCTGATCGACGGCCGGATCAAGGAGCTCGGCGACTGGCGCGGCGAGATGCTGGGGCGCATCCGCGGCCTGATCAAGGAGGCCGATCCTGATGTCGTCGAGGAATGGAAATGGCGCGGCGTTCCCGTGTGGGAGCACGACGGCATCATCTGCACCGGCGAGACCTACAAGGCCGTCGTGAAGCTGACTTTTGCCAAGGGCGCGGCGCTGGACGACCCGGCCGGCCTGTTCAATTCGAGCCTCGAGGGAAACGTCCGCCGCGCGATCGACATTGGCGAAGGCGAAAAGATCAACGAGAAGGCGTTGAAGGCGCTCATTCGCGCGGGCGTGGAGCTGAATGCGTCCAAGGCCAGGAAGAAGCCCGCAAAGCGTTCGGCGTAGCCAGCCGCCTCAGGCCGCCGCCGGGATCGGGCGCGGGCTTACGACATACTCGCGCAGGACCTTGTCGTTGGCATCGACCTCGATCAGTGAGACGTCGTAAGTCCAGAGATCGGCGAGGTGCTGGAGCACGCGCTTGGCGTCGGTCTCGTTGAGCTGCGAGCCCTTGATGACGTGGTGATGCAGGATCAGCCGGCGGTCGCCTGAGAGATCGACGTCGACCACCTCGATGTTGGCATCGATGTAGCCGACATCGTGCTGCCGCGCCAACTCGCGCCGCACGCGGCGGAAGCCGCGCTCGTCGTGGATGGCATCGACGCGGATGCCGGCGCGCTCTTCGGGATCGTCGTGGAGATGGAACATGCGGAGTTGCCGCATCAGCTTCGGGCTCAGGAACTGGGCAATGAAGCTTTCGTCGCGGTAATTGGCCCAGACGTCGCGCAGCACGCCCATCACGTCGTTCTTTCCGGCGATGTCAGGGAACCATTCGCGGTCCTCGTCCGCTGGATTGGTGACGATGCGCTCGATGTCCTGCATCATGGCGAAGCCGAGCGCATAGGGGTTGAAGCCGGAGAAGCGCTGGTCGTCGAATTCGGGCTGGAACACCACATTGGTGTGCGATCCCAGGAATTCGAGGAAGTTGCCGTCGGTGATGCGGCCTTGCTGATGCAGCTTGGTCATGATGCGATAGTGGACGTAGGTCGCCGTCCCCTCGTTCATCACCTTCGTCTGGCTCTGCGGATAGAAATATTGCGCGATGTGGCGGACGATGCGCAAAAGCTCGCGCTGCCAGGGCGCCAGCCGCGGCGCGCTCTTCTCCAGGAAGTAGAGCAGGTTTTCCTGCGGCAGGCCGAGCAGCTTGCGGCGGCGCTCGATGCTGAGCGCGGAGCGGGTCTTCGACGCGCCCTTCGGCACGGTGCGCCAGAGGTCGTTGAAGACCTCCTCCTCGTGCTGACGGCGGCGCCCCGCCCGCTTCTCCTCGGCGCGCAGATCCAGCTTCTTCTTGCCGGGATAGCGGTCGATGCCGTGCGACATCAGCGCATGCGCGGCATCCAGGGTGCGCTCGACCTCGACGCGGCCGTAGCGCTCCTCGCAGGTCATCACGTAGTTCTTGGCAAAGTCGAGATAGTCCAGAATGCCGTCGGCGTCGGTCCACTGCTTGAACAGATAGTTGTTCTTGAAGAAGTGGTTGTGGCCGAAGGCGGCGTGGGCGATCACCAGCGTCTGCATCGTCGCCGTGTTCTCCTCCATCAGATAGGAGATGCAGGGCGAGGAGTTGATCACGATCTCATAGGCAAGCCCCATCAGGCCCTTGCGATACGAGGCCTCGTGGAACGCGAAGTGCTTGCCGAACGACCAGTGCTTGTAGAACAGCGGCATGCCGACGGACGAGTAGGCATCCAGCATCTGCTCGGCGGTGATGACCTCGATCTGGTTCGGATAGACGTCGAGCCCGAGATCCTTCGTCGCCACCTCCTCGCAGGCATCGGTGATGCGCTGCAAGGTGTGAAAATCCCAATCGGCGCCTTCGAACAAGCGTTCCGTCATGGAGCGGCTTTCTCCTGGGAAGTTTCGCGGCGCTGGAATAGATCGTGGAACACCGGGAAGATCTCGCTGCGCTCGCTGACCTTGCGCATCGAGAGCGATGCACCGCTGTTGCGCAGGCGGTCGTAGAGGGTCCAGAGCGAGGAGTCGGAGAGATCGAAGGCGCTGCCGCCGGACTCCCCGACCTCGAGATAGGCAAAGAACTGGCAGACCGGCAGGATCTTGTCGGTCAGCAGCATGCCCGTGAGCTCGCCGTCGGAATAGGAATTGTCGCCGTCGGAGGCTTGCGCGGCGTAGATGTTCCAGTCCGCCGGATTAAAACGCTCGCGTACGATCTCGTGCATCGCGTTGAGCGCGCTGGAGACCAGCGTGCCGCCCGAGGCCGGACCGTAGAAGAAGGTCTGCTCGTCCACCTCCTCGGCGCGGTCGGTGTGGCGGATGAAGACGATCTCGACATGCTTGTAGCGCCGCTTCAGGAACACGTAGAGCAGCATGTAGAAGCGCTTGGCGAGATCCTTCATGTGCTCGGACATCGAGCCGGAGACGTCCATCAGGCAGAACATCACCGCCTGCGCGACCGGCCGCGGCACCTTCTCGTAGCGGCGGTAGCGGATATCGAGCGGATCGACGAAGGGAATGCGCTTGGTCTTCGCCTTCAGCTTTTCGAGCTCGGCGAGCAGCACCACACGCTCGTCCTCGTCGGTGCACGCCGCGATCGCGGCTTCCAGCTCCTCGATCTCCTCCTTGCGGGGACGCTTGAGCGCGATGCGGCGCGCCAGCGCGAGCTTCACCGTCCGGCTGACCGAGATGTTGGCGGGAGAGCCGGACGTGGTGTAGCCGGCGCGCTGGATGCCCTCGCTCTCGGTCTGCGCGATCTTGCGCTTGGCAAGATCGGGCAGCTCGAGGTCGTCGAGGAACAGATCAACGAACTCGTCGCGGCTGAGCACAAAGCGGAACGCGTCCTCGCTGTCGCCTTCGCCGGGACCTGAGTCCTTGGCGCTGCCCTGGCCGGATCGCTGGAGGTAGTCGCCCTCGATGAACTTCTTGTTCCCGGGCAATACCATGTCGCGCGTTCCGCCTTCACGGCGGAAACGCGGCTCATGCATGCCGTCGAGCGGTATGGTGACCTCACCACCCTCCAGGACGTCCCTGATGTCGCGTTCCTGCGAGGTCTTCTTGACGGCGCCCTGCACCAGGGATTTGGCCCGACGCAAGAACCGCTGCCGGTTCTCAAGACTCTTGCCGCCTGGATTCAGGCGCCTGTCAATAATGTGAATGGGCACTTTTCCATCCGCCTCAACCGGCCTGCTTCACACGCATGTACCATTCGACGAGCCGGCGAACCTGACGCTCGGTGTAGCCGCGCTCCACCATGCGTGCGACGAACTCGCCGTGCTTCTTCTCCGTCTCGCCGTCCTTCTTCGACCCGAAGGAAATGACCGGAAGCAGGTCCTCGACCTGCGAGAATATCCGCTTTTCGATCACGTCGCGAATCTTCTCGTAGGAAATCCAGGTCGGATTCTTGCCGCCATTCTGGGCCCGCGACCGTAACGAGAATTTGACCACCTCGTTGCGGAAGTCCTTCGGGTTGGCGATACCCGCCGGCTTCTCGATTTTGGTCAGTTCCTGGTTCAAAAGCTCGCGATCGAGCAGCTGGCCGGTGTCGGCATCCTTGAAGTCCTGATCCTCGATCCAGGCATCGGCGTAGTCGACGTAGCGGTCGAACAGATTCTGGCCGTAATCGGAGTAGGATTCGAGATAGGCCTTCTGGATCTCGTTGCCGATGAACTCGGCGTAGCGCGGCGCCAGGTCCGCCTTGATGAATTCGAGATAGCGCTTCTCGACTTCCTCCGGGAGCTGCTCGCGGCGGATCGACTGCTCCAGCGCGTACATCAGATGCACGGCGTCGGCAGCGACTTCCTGCGGATCGTGGTTGAAGGTCGCAGCCAGGATCTTGAAGGCAAATCGGGTGGAGACGCCGTCCATGCCTTCGTCGACGCCGGCGGCATCGCGATATTCCTGGACGCTCCGTGCCTTAGGATCGGATTCCTTCAGGCTCTCGCCGTCATAGACCCGCATCTTGCCGAACAGCGTGGAGTTCTCGTGCTTGCGCAGGCGCGACATCACCGAGAACCGCGCCAGCGTCTCCAGGGTCGAGGGTGCGCACGGCGCGGCCGCCAGCTCCGAGCCCTGGATCAGCTTTTCGTAGATCTTCTGCTCTTCGGTGACCCGGAGGCAGTACGGCACCTTGATCACGCAGATGCGGTCGATGAAGGCCTCGTTGTTCTTGTTGGCCTTGAAGCTCGACCACTCGGCTTCGTTCGAGTGCGCGAGGATCACGCCGGTGAAGGGGATCGCGCCGATATTCTCGGTGCCGATGTAGTTGCCCTCCTGCGTTGCGGTGAGCAGCGGGTGCAGCATCTTGATCGGCGCCTTGAACATCTCGACGAATTCAAGGATGCCCTGGTTGGCGCGATTGAGGCCGCCCGAATAGCTGTAGGCGTCGGGATCGTTCTGCGCGTAGGTCTCGAGCTTGCGGATATCGACCTTGCCGACCAGCGACGAGATGTCCTGGTTGTTCTCGTCACCAGGCTCGGTCTTGGAGACCGCGATCTGGCGCAGCCGCGACGGCTGGATTTTTGCGACTCTGAACTGAGAAATGTCGCCGCCGAAGGCTTCCAGCCGCTTGTAGCACCACGGGCTCATCAGGCCGGTGAGACGCCGGCGCGGAATGCCGTACTTCTCCTCCAGCATCGGCCCGAGATGATCGGGATCAAACAGGCTGAGCGGACTTTCGAACACGGGCGAGAGTTCATCGCCGGCTTTGAGCACGTAGATCGGCTGCACTTCCATCAGCGACTTGAGCCGCTCGGCGAGCGAGGATTTGCCGCCGCCGACGGGGCCGAGCAGATAGAGGATCTGTTTGCGCTCTTCGAGGCCCTGCGCCGCGTGGCGGAAGAAACCGACGATGCGCTCGATGGTTTCTTCCATGCCGTAGAAGCCCGCGAAGGCCGGATAGGTCCGGATGGTGCGGTTCAAAAAAATACGGCCAAGGCGTGGGTCCTTGGCCGTGTCAATCGTCTGGGGCTCACCGATGGCTGCTAGCAGTCGCTCGGCCGCGTTCGCGTATTTCATGGGATCGCTTCGACACGATTCCAGATATTCCGCCATCGACATGTCGTGTTGGCTTCTCGCCTCGAACGACTTAGCGAAAGCGTTGAATAGAGAATCGTTATACATGATCCCTCTCCGCGTGAGTTCCGCTACAAGCTGAAACGAAAGCAGTTACCGGACCGTTCCTCAGGCCATTTCGAATCAGCGTGAGCACATGACGATCATTGGACACCCGGGTGCCGACACGACGCAACGCACAACGTAGGCACTCATTGAGTTACGAACAGGCACATGCCTGTAATTTGTGCGAATCTGTATCTATCTTCGCTCATTTCCAGAAAATGTCACTTGGTCGCAACATCCGGGCATTACCGGGGATGAGCCCATCCGGCACTGCAACATGGGGCGATCTGCGAGCGGCAATCTTATGACGCTTGTACGGCGAAGCCTTGCGTGCCGCGTTCATCTTCCTGCTGCAATGCGGTGCGCGCAGCGCTCGCAGCATGACAATCGCGGCAAGCGCGCAGCAGTGTATCAAAATCGGTCGCCAACCCCTCGGAGCGGATGACAATCCGTTCATTCTGCCGTTCGTTCTCCGCGCGGGGCGCCAAGGTGCTGATGGTGCAGAGCTGCCGCTGCAAGGCCGGCGTCAGCGTCAGCACGATCGCCTTGTGGCCGCGGCCTTCCTCAGTCGAAACCTCCGCAATCGAGTCCCACAGCAGAAATTCGTTGCCGATGCGGAGGTCGCGGATGCCATAGGGGGTGACGATCACCACCGGTCCCCGTTCGGCGGGCAGCAGCCAGATCAGCCGGCCGGTCACCAGGCCGAACAGCACGACGCCGGCATAGCCGACCGTCGTATCGTAGTCGCCCAGACCGTCCCACCAGTCGAAGGCAAGGGTCGCACTGAACAGGGTCATTGCGAAGCCCGCCGCGACCAGCAGCCGCAGCTGGGTCGTACATGGACTGATTTCCAGATCGTGGGTCGCATCGACGCATGCGGCCGGCGCAACCGATTGCGGGCTGTCGGCAACAGCGAGCGTCAGACGGTCATGATGTGAGTGCATGCTCTTCCCCAGCATGGCCATTCGCGGCCGAGCGACGATCTATCAGGCGGACCGTAATCCGCTGATGACACTCCACGCAGACTGGGCTGACGAGACGAAGCGGCTACGTTGCGCAACGAGCCCCTGGCCACTGCTCCGGCCGACGACTTTTTACGCAACACGGCTACTTCCGCCTGGATCGCCATGATCGCGACGGAGTTACACTGGAGGGTAAGACGCCTATCCCCTTGATTGGTTCCCTCCCGGGAGCATGTAGGCTAGAGGATAGCGCGTCAGGACCGGGGCGGAAACCCCTCGCCCGCAGGCTTGGAGATAAATAAACATCATGAATCCCGTCAAAGAACTGGAAAAGCACGGACAAGCCGTCTGGCTCGACTTCCTGGCCCGTGGCTTCATCGCCAAGGGCGACCTGAAGCGGCTGATCGACACCGACGGCGTCAAGGGCGTCACCTCCAACCCGTCGATCTTCGAGAAGGCGATCGGCAGCTCGGACGAGTATGATGCTCCGATCGGCAAGGCGCTGAAGCGCGGCGACCGGACCGTGGCCGACCTGTTCGAGGCCGTCGCGATCGAGGACATCCAGAATGCCGCGGACGTGCTCCGCCCGGTCTATGACCGCCTGAGGGGCGGCGACGGCTATGTCAGCCTGGAAGTCTCGCCCTATCTGGCGATGGACACCGCGGGCACGGTCGCCGAGGCGCGGCGGCTCTGGAAGGATGTCGATCGCAAGAACCTGATGGTGAAGGTGCCGGCGACGCCGGAGGGCCTGCCGGCGATCGAAACGCTGATCGGCGACGGCATCAGCATCAACATCACGCTGTTGTTCGCCAGGGACGTCTACCTCCAGGTCGCCGAGGCTTATCTCGCCGGTCTGGAAAAATACGTCGCCGGCGGCGGCGACCCGTCGCACGTGGCGAGCGTCGCGAGCTTCTTCGTCAGCCGCATCGACTCGGTCGTCGACAAGCAGCTCGACGAGAAGATCGCCCGCGCCAACGATCCATCCGAGAAGGAGCGGCTCGCCGCGCTGAAGGGCAAGGTCGCGATCGCCAACGCCAAGGTCGCCTACCAGGATTACAAGCGCCTGTTTTCCGGCCCGCGCTGGGACAAGCTTGCTGCCAAGGGCGCCAAGCCGCAGCGGATGCTGTGGGCCTCCACCGGCACCAAGAACAAGGATTACAGCGACGTCCTCTATGTCGAGGAGCTGATCGGCCCCGACACCGTCAATACCGTGCCGCCGGCGACGCTCGACGCGTTCCGCGACCACGGCAAGCCGCGCGACAGCCTGGAAGAGAATGTCGACGACGCCCGCCGCGTGCTGGACGAGCTGGAGCGCTCCGGCGTCTCGCTCGAGGCAATCACCGAGGAACTCGTCAAGGACGGTGTCAAGCAGTTCGCCGATGCCGCCGACAAGCTCTATGGCGCCGTCGCCCACAAGCGGGCGACCGTGCTCGGGCCCGCGATCGACCACCAGCTTCTCTCGCTCGGCGACGGCCTCGGCAAGGCGGTGGCGAAGAGCACCGAGGAATGGCGCGCGTCGGCGAAGATCCGCAGGCTGTGGCAGCGCGACAAATCGGTCTGGACCGGCGCCGACGAGGACAAATGGCTTGGCTGGCTCGACAGCGCGGCGAAGGCCGACGTCGCCGACTATGAGGACTATGCGAGCCGCGTGAAGGGCCAAAAGTTCTCCGATGCCGTCGTGCTCGGCATGGGCGGATCGAGCCTTGGCCCCGAGGTGCTGGCCGAGACTTTTGCGCGGAAGTCCGGCTTCCCGAAATTGCACGTGCTGGATTCCACCGATCCGGCACAGGTTCGGGCAATGGAGGCCAGGATCGACATCGCCAACACCGTGTTCATCGTGTCCAGCAAATCCGGAGGGACCACCGAGCCGAACGCGATGAAGGATTATTTCCACGAACGCGTCGCACAGGCGGTCGGGCCGAAAGTGAAAACCGGCCACCGCTTCATCGCGGTGACCGATCCCGGCTCGTCGCTGGAGAAGGCGGCAAAGAGCCTCAACTACGCCCGCATCTTCCATGGCGAACCCTCGATCGGCGGCCGCTATTCGGTGCTCTCGCCGTTCGGCCTGGTGCCGGCGGCAACCGCGGGCATCGACGTCAAGACGCTGATCAAACACGCGCTCTCCATGGCCCGCTCCTGCGGACCCGACGTGCCGCCAAATGAGAACCCGGGCGTCCAGCTCGGGCTTGCGATGGGCCTCGCCGGCCTCGAAGGCCGCGACAAGGTGACGATCCTGTCGTCGAAGAAGATCGCCGATTTCGGCGCCTGGGCCGAACAGCTGATCGCGGAATCGACCGGCAAGGAAGGCAAGGGTCTGATCCCGATCGCCGGCGAGCCGCTGGGCGAGCCTGCGCTCTACGGCAACGACCGCTTCTTCATCGACATCCGCACCGAAGGCGAAGCGGACGCCGCGCATGACTCGCAGCTTGCCGCGATCGAAGCGGCCGGCCATCCCGTCGTGCGCATCGTGATGAAATCGATCGACCATCTCGGCCAGGAGTTCTTCCGCTTCGAGATGGCGACGGCGGTGGCGGGCAGCATCCTCGGCATCAACCCGTTCGACCAGCCGGATGTGGAAGCGGCCAAGATCAAGACCCGCGAGCTCACCGCGTCGTTCGAGAAAACTGGCGCATTGCCGGCCGAACAGCCGGTGGTCAGCACCGACGAGGCCGATCTCTACACCGACGAGGCCAACGCCACGGCGCTGCGCGCCGCCGGCGCCAACGGCGACCTCACCTCGTGGCTGAAGGCGCATCTCTCCCGCTCCAACCATGGCGACTATGTCGCCCTGCTCGGCTACATCGCGCGCGACAAGGCGACGATCGACGCACTCCAGGCGATGCGTCTCGAAGTGCGCGAGAAGCGTCATGTCGCGACCTGCGCCGAGTTCGGACCGCGCTTCCTGCATTCGACCGGGCAGGCCTACAAGGGCGGGCCCGACAGCGGCGTGTTTCTCCAGATCACGGCCGACGATGCCAAGGACTTGTCGGTGCCGGGCCAGAAGGCGAGCTTCGGCGTGATCAAGGCCGCGCAGGCGCGCGGCGACTTCGACGTGCTCACCGAGCGCGGCCGGCGCGCGCTCCGGGTCCACCTCAAGGGCGGGCTCAAGAAAGGTCTCGCGGCGCTCAACGCGGCGCTTAATGCTGCGCTGAACTAAGGGAATCTCTCGATGCAACTCGGCATGATCGGCCTCGGCCGGATGGGCGGCAACATCGTTCGCCGCGTGATGCGTCACGGCCATACGACCGTGGTCTACGACAAGGACGCCAAGGCCGTCGCGGGTCTCGCCGCGGATGGCGCACAGGGCGCGGCGACGCTGGAAGATTTTGTCGCCAAACTGGAGCGGCCGCGCACGGCCTGGGTGATGCTGCCTGCCGGCCACATCACCGAGACGACGATCGACACCATCGCGGGCGTGATGCAGGCCGGCGACGTCATCATCGACGGCGGCAACACGTTCTGGCAGGACGATGTCCGCCGCGGCAAGGCGCTGAAGGAACGCGGCATCCATTATGTCGACGTCGGCACCTCGGGCGGCGTCTGGGGCCTCGACCGCGGCTATTGCATGATGATCGGCGGCGAGAAGCAAGTGGTCGACCGGCTCGATCCGATCTTCGCCGCGCTGGCGCCCGGCGCCGGCGACATTCCGCGCACGGAGGGACGTGAGGGGCGCGATCCCCGCATCGAGCAGGGCTACATCCACGCAGGTCCCGTGGGCGCCGGCCATTTCGTCAAGATGATCCACAACGGCATCGAATACGGCCTGATGCAGGCCTATGCCGAAGGTTTCGACATCCTCAAGAATGCCAACATCGAGGCTTTGCCGGCGGATCATCGGTACGATTTCGACCTCGCCGACATCGCCGAGGTATGGCGGCGCGGCAGTGTGATCCCGTCCTGGCTGCTCGACCTCACCTCGACGGCGCTCGCCGACAGCCCTGCACTCGCGGAATATTCCGGCTTCGTCGAGGATTCCGGCGAAGGCCGCTGGACCGTGAATGCGGCAATCGACGAGGCTGTGCCGGCCGAAGTTTTGACCGCGGCCCTCTACACACGTTTCCGTTCCCGCAAGGAACACACCTTCGCCGAAAAAATTCTCTCCGCGATGCGCGCGGGTTTCGGCGGCCACAAGGAGCCGAAGCAGCCGGGCGCTTCGAAACCCAAATAAAAGCCGAAGTCACAAGTAACAGAGCGAAGGCCGATCATTCGTGACAAAAGACCCGCAAGCCAAGCGCAAGCCTGAAAATTGCGCCTTCGTCATCTTTGGCGTCACCGGTGACCTCACCCATCGGCTGGTGATGCCGTCGCTCTACAATCTCGCCGCCGAGCACCTGTTGCCGGAGAAGTTTTGCGTCGTCGGCGTGGCCCGCAACCGCCAGTCGGATGACGAGCTGCGCGACGGCCTGTTGAAGGGCCTGCGCCAGTTCGCGACCCGTCCCGTGGACGACGACATCGCCACGAGGCTGCTGGAATGCGTGACCTTCGTCGAGGCCGATCCGAAGGATCCACCCTCCTTCGACCGCCTGCGCGAGCATCTGGATTCGCTGGAATGCGCGCAGGACACCGGCGGCAACCGACTGTTCTATCTGGCAACGCCGCCTGCCGCGTTCGCGCCGACCGCGCGCGAGCTCGGCCGCACCGGCATGATGAAGGAGAACGGCGCCTGGCGGCGGCTCGTGATCGAAAAGCCGTTCGGCACCGACCTCGCCTCGGCCAAGGCGCTGAATGCCGAGCTGCTGAAGATCATGGACGAGCACCAGATCTACCGGATCGATCACTATCTCGGCAAGGAAACGGTGCAGAACATCCTGGTGCTGCGCTTCGCCAACGGCATGTTCGAGCCGATCTGGAATCGCAACCACATCGACCACATCCAGATCACGGTGGAGGAGAAGCTCGGCGTCGGCCATCGCGGCGGCTTCTACGACGCCACCGGCGCGCTGCGCGACATGGTGCCAAACCATCTGTTCCAGCTGATGTCGCTGGTCGCAATGGAGCCGCCGGCGCGCTTCGACGCGCATTCCGTGCGCTCCGAGAAGGCCGAAGTGCTCACGTCGATTCAGCAGCCGAGCCGCGAGGAAGCGCTTAAAAATTCGGTGCGCGCGCAATATCTTGCCGGCCGCATTGGCGATGACGAGATCGCGGACTACCGCAAGACCGAAGACGTCAAGCCCGGCAGCACCACCGAGACCTTTGTCGCGCTGAAACTGATGATCGACAATTGGCGCTGGGCCGGCGTGCCGTTCTATCTGCGCACCGGCAAGGCGCTGGGTCACAAGCGCACCGAAGTCGCGATCAAGTTCAAGCAGGCGCCGCTGTCGATGTTCTCAGGCACGACGGTCGACCGCCTGTCGCAGAACTTTCTCACCATCGGCATCGCACCGACCGAGACCATCGAGCTCCAGTTCAATGCCAAGATTCCGGGGCCGAGCGTCACCATCGACGGCGTCGAGATGAAATTCCGCTACGGCGACTATTTCCGAGCCGATCCCTCGACCGGCTATGAGACGCTGATCTACGACTGCATGATCGGCGACAACATCCTGTTCCAGCGCGCCGACGGCATCGAGGCCGGATGGCAGGCGGTGCAGCCGTTCCTGGATGCCTGGAAAAGTGAAGGCACCAACGGCATCGAGACCTATGACGCCGGCAGCGACGGCCCGGCCTGCGCCGATGAGCTGCTCCGGCGCGACGGGCGCAGCTGGCGGAAGTATTCGTGATGGCAGCGGCCGACCAGCCGAAGCTGATCGTCGAGGCCGACGCCGAGACGCTGGCGCAGGCCGCAGCCGAACGGGTTTTGGCGCGGATATCAGCAAATCCCGGGCGGATCGCGATCTGCCTCACCGGCGGCTCCAGCCCGAAGAAGCTCTATCAATTGCTCGGCAGCGACGCGTATCGCGGCAAGATCCCGTGGGACCGCGTGCACTGGTTCATCGGTGACGAGCGTTTCGTGCCTTCGAGCGATCCCCTCAACAACATGGCGGTCGCTCGCGCGACCTTTCTCGACCGCAATGCGCCGTCCGGGCATATTCACCCGATCCCAACCACGGCTGAAAGCCCCGAAGCGGGTGCCGAGGCCTATGCGCGCGAGCTTCAGTCCTTCTACGGCGCCAAAAACCTCGATCCGGCACGGCCGCTGTTCGACATGGTCCTGATGGGCGCGGGCCCGGACGGCCACACCGCCTCGCTCTTCCCCGGCTACCCCGCGATCGAGGAGACCATGCGCTGGGTGGTCGGCGTCCCCAAGGCCAATGTCGCGCCGTTCGTGCCGCGGGTCTCGCTGACCCTGCCCGCTTTGGCTTCCTGCCGCGAAATGCTGTTCGAGATTGCCGGGCACGACAAGCAGCCGATCTTGACGCGCCTGCTCAATGGCGAGACTCTGCCGGCTGTACGCGCGCGCTCGAATGGTGAGACCGTCTGGCTGGTCGATAGGGCCGCGCTTCCGGAGGGAATTCGTGGCGGGCGTTGAAGCACCTTGTGCGTTGATCGTGATGGGCGTGTCGGGTTCAGGCAAGAGTACGGTTGCGGAGGCGCTCGGGCAGCGGCTCGGCTGGCGTTTCGAGGACGGCGACAGCTTTCACCCCGCCAGCAATGTCGAGAAGATGCGGGCCGGCCATCCCCTCACCGACGAGGACCGCTGGCCCTGGCTCAACGCCATCGCCGACGAGATCGCGCGGGTTTGCGACAAGGGCGAGCACGTCATCATCGCCTGCTCGGCGCTGAAGCACACCTATCGCGACGTGCTGCTGCGCGGACGCGACGACGTTCGCTTCATCTTCCTGAGGGGCACCAAAGAGCTGATCGCCGCCCGCCTCGCGCAACGCAAGGGCCATTTCATGCCGCCCGGACTCCTGACGAGCCAATTCGACACGCTGGAGCCGCCGGAAGCGGGCGAACATGTCGTCACCGTCTCGATCGACGAATCCGTCGAGGCGATCGTGGACGGCGTGGTGCGGCAATTGAAACTGAGCGGGGCGAAACGCTGAGGCCGATAAACCCTGAGGTCCTGCCATGACGAAAATTTCACTGGTCGTCTCCGACGTCGACGGCACGCTGCTGACCAAGGACAAGACGCTGACGGAGCGCGCGCGGTCCGCGGTCCAGCGGCTGCACCAGGCCGGCATCGGCTTCACCATCACCTCCAGCCGCCCCGCGATCGGCATGCGATTCCTGATCGAGCCGCTGGCGCTCTGGCTGCCGATCGGCCCGTTCAACGGCTCCTCGATCGTCGATCCCGAGATGCATCCCGTCGAGCAGCACCTGATCCCGGCGAGCGCGGCTGAACGGTCGCTAAAGATCCTCCGGGAGTTCGGCGCCGACATCTGGCTCTTCACCACCGACAAATGGCTGATCGATAACCCTGATGGTAAATACGTCGCGCACGAGCAGCACACGATCCGCTCCGCCCCGACCATCGTGACGGATTTTGCGCCGTTTCTCACCAGCGCCTGCAAGATCGTCGGCGCCAGCGCCGATGCGGCCGGCCTGGAGCGTTGCGAGAAGGCGATGCAGGCGGCGCTGGGCAGCGATGCCACCGCGGTGCGCTCGCAGACCTACTATCTCGACATCACGCCGCCCGGCTTCGACAAGGGCACCTTCGTGCAGGCCATGGCCAAGCGCCTCGGTATTTCCACCGACGCGGTCGCCACCATCGGCGACATGCAGAACGACCTCGCGATGTTCCGCGTCAGCGGCACCTCGATCGCCATGGGCAATGCCACCGACAGCGTCAAGGACCAGGCCACCCACGTCACCGCGACCAATGAGCAGGACGGTTTTGCGGAGGCGATGGAGGTGATTTTGAAGCGGAATGGGGTCGCTTGAGTCATTGCTTCGAGCGCTGCACCGCCGGCTTCTCACTTTCCTGCCTTGCCGCCGACAGATTGTGGGCGGTGTTGATGAGCGCGATGTGGGTCAGCGCCTGCGGGAAATTGCCGGTCTGGCGTCGCGCGATGGAATCGTATTCCTCGGCCAGCAGGCCGACGTCATTTGCGAGCCCCGCCACCCGATCGAACAGCGCCTGCGCCTTGTCGAGATCGCCCGACAGCACATAGGCGTCGGCCAGCCACAGGCTGCAGGCCAGGAACGCGCCCTCGATCGGCTGCGTCTCCTCGGACACTTCGCGGGGATCGTGGCGCAGCACAAAACCGTCGCGCATCATGTGTTTCTCGACGGCGGCGATGGTGCCCCGAATGCGCGGGTCCGATGGCGGCAGGAAGCCGACGGCCGGCAGCAGCAGCACGCTGGCATCGAGCAGCTTTGAACCATAGAAGTCGACGAAGGCATTCTCCTCCGCGTCAAATCCCTTGTTGCAGACATCGCGATGAATGGCTTCGCGCAGGGCGCGCCAGTGCAGCAGCGGCGCCTTGAAGCCAAAGGTCTCGGCGCTCTTGATGCCGCGGTCGAAGGCGACCCAGGTCATGACCTTGGAGAACACGTAGTGCTTCGGCTGTCCACGCAGCTCCCAGATGCCGTTGTCGGGATGGTCCCAGACCTCGGCGAGATGGTTGAGCACGGCGCATTCCAGCGCCCAGGTCGTCTCGTCGTCGAGCTTGAGCTTGGCCATGCGCGACTGGTGGAAGGCGTCGATCAGTTCGCCGTAGACGTCGAGCTGGAGCTGCGCATGCGCGGCGTTGCCGACCCGCACCGGCTGGGCGCCCTCATAGCCGTCGAGCCAGCCCGCTTCCCATTCCAGCAGACGCCGCTGGCCCCAGATGCCGTACATGATCTGCATGTTCGCCGGCGAGCCTGCCGCGGCGCGTAAGAGCCAATTGTGCCAGGCCAATGCTTCCTCGGTGTAACCCGAGTTCATCAGCGCCAGCAGCGTGAAGGTCGCATCGCGCAGCCAGCAGAAGCGGTAATCCCAATTCCTGGCACCGCCGAGCTTTTCCGGCAACGAGGTGGTGGGCGCCGCGACGATGCCGCCGGTGGGGGCGAAGGTCAGCGCCTTCAGCGTGATCAGCGAGCGTACGATCAGATCGTGATATTCGCCGTCGCGGGTGCAGCGGCTGCACCATTCGTTCCAGAATTTCTCGGTCTCCTGGAAGGCGATCTCCGGATCGATCGGCGCGGGCGGATCGAGATGCGAGGGGCCGTAGGTCAGCACGAACGGCACCGTCTCGCCGGCCTTCACGTCGAAGTCGGAGACCGTGGTCAGATCCTCGCCGCGGGTCTCCACCGGGGTGCGCAGCACCGTCATGTCCTGGCCGGCGACCGCCAGCAGCGAATGGTCGATGCGTCGCACCCAGGGAATGTCGACGCCGAAGCCGAAGCGGATGACGAGCTCCATCCGCATCTTCACCGTGCCCGTGAGGCCACGGACCAGCCGCACGATGTCGGAGGCCTTGCCGCGCGGCGGCATGAAGTCGATCAGCGCAATGGTGCCGCTCCTGGTCTCGAAGCGCGTTTCGAGGATGAGGGTGTTGCCGAGATAGCGGCGCGAGATGGAGGTCGTGTCCTCGCCCGGCGCGATCAGCCAGCGGCCGTTCTTGTGCGTGCCGAGGATCGCGGCAAAGCAGGCATCGGAATCGAAGGCCGGCCAGCACAGCCAGTCGATCGAGCCGTCGCGCCCGACCAGCGCTGCGGTCTCGCAATCGCCGATCAGCGCATAGTCCTCGATCCTCTGAGCCAATGTGTTACGAGCCCCGGAAAATCCGCCGTTTCAACTCCCGCCGGTCAACGAGCGTTCCCGCGTCGCCGCCTTCAAGGCCGCAAGATCGACCTTGGCGGCGATCTTGTCCAGCGCCACCGGCAGGCGCTGGCGCCAGTTCGGATGCTCATCGATCGTGCCGGGAATGTTGGGCTGGTCGATCACGCCGAGCAGATCCTCCAGCGACACCGCCAGAAGACGCGACGGCGTCCGCGACAGGAAGGCGAGCACCGAATAGAGATCGTTGGCGTTGATGCCGTTCTGGCGCAGGATCTCGTCGAGCCTGCCGAGCGCATCCCAGCGCGCCTGGTCGTTCTCGCCGGGGTCGAGCCCGAGCGAGCGCTTCATCCTGAGATCGCTGAAGGAGCGCCAGCCGGCATAGGTGCACAGATCATGCGTGTTCAGCGTGACCAGCGCATTGGGCCGGTAGTGGTCGGCATTGCGGAAGCGGCCGGCATCGTCGCGCTCGAACATCATGACGAGGTAGGACCAGATACCGAAATCCTGCATCGTCTCGCGGAAACCTTCCGGCACGGTGCCGAGGTCCTCGCCGATCACGATGCATTTGTGCGCCGCGCTCTCGCGCACCACGGCGCCGAGCAGCGCCTCGAACGGCATCTGCACATAGGCGCCGTTGTCCGGCTTGAAGCCGCGCGGCACCAGATACAGCCGTTTCAAGCCTAGCACGTGATCGAGCCGGATCGCGCCGGCGTGGCGCATCGAGGCGGCCAGCATGTCGGCGAACGGCACGAAGGATTGGGCCTCCAGACCACCGGCATTGAAGCCGGCAAGGCCCCAATCCTGTCCGACGGTGTTGAGCACGTCGGGCGGCGCGCCGACGGCGAGATGGCGCGAAATCGCCATCTGCTCGTTCCAGGCGTCGAAGCCGTTGGACTGCACGCCGACGGCGACGTCGAGATAGAGCCCGACGCGCATGCCGAGCTGGCCGGCCAATTCCTTGGCGGCATGCAATTGGCTATCGGCCGTCCATTGCACGAATTCGACGAACGCGACCTCGCGCTCGTCGGGACCGTTGCGGAGCTCGGCGCATTTGGCTTCATCCGGCTGCAGCCACTCTTGCGGCCACTCCCACCAAGGCCCGGAGAAGCGATGCCGCAGCACCTCGAAGCAGGCAAAGCGGGACAATAACGGCGCACGCGCGGCACGGAATGCGTCAAACTCCTTGCGGCGCGCCTCGCTCGCACTCGTCAGGAAACTGTTGTAGGCGGCGCGCAGGCCGAGCCACTTCAGTGCCGCCATGTCCGCATAGGGCACACGGTCGCCTTCGCGGAGCCGCGCGGCGGTCGCAGCCGCGTCGGGGACGAGGTCGGCGGAAAATTCCGGGATCGCCTCAACGTCGATATAGAGCGGGTTGAGAAACAGCCGGCTGTTCGGCGAATAGGGGCTGCAATCGGCGGGGTGGTTGTCGAACAGGACATGCAGCGGATTGAGCCCGACGCCATCGGCCCCTAACTGCCTGGCGAGCCGGACGAGACCGGCGAGATCCGTGAAATCGCCAATGCCCCAGTTGCGGTCCGAGCGGACGCTGTAGAGCTGCACGGCAAGCAGCCAGCCACGGTCGAAATCGCCGCCGAACGCGCGCTCGGGCGCCACGATCATCGGCACCTCTTCCGCTACACCCTTGGCATCGGTCAGCGTCAACCGGTGATAACCGAGCGGCAGGCCGGCGGGCCAGGCGATCACGGGCTCGCGCGTCTCGCCTTGCGCGATCACATTGCCGTTTGCGCGCAATGTCCATTGCAGCGGCGGCGCGCCGATCGTCGTCAATTCGGTGCGCGGATGCCCCAGGGCGCGCACCACCACGGGCCCGCCGACGAAGCGGTAAACCCGCTTCTCCGGCAGGGCCTCGAGGATGGATTTGAGGGCCACGGGATCGGTGACCCGCAGCTTTCCGAGGGCATCGACGAATTCGGACTGAACGCCCTTGATCCGGGCTTGAGCTAAAAGATCCATTCGGCACGCAGCTTGCAGGCCGTTATCCGGCCGGGGGCATGGATTTTAACGAGGTCGTGGAAGAGGTTAGTCAGGCGTAACTCGCAGACCGTGCCTGCCGTTCCCAAGGGAACCAATGACACACAAGCGGCTTTCTATATTGGTATCAAGCGTAGGTTCCCGACAAGGGAAACGGGCTCCTGCTTTCTTGTCAATGGCATCACCGTGAACAAGACAATTCAAACTGTCGAGAGTGCCGCAGCCGGCAGCGCTTTCCTCATCGAAGATATCTATCCCTCGATCGACAGCGGCCGTTTCGCCGTGAAGCGGATTGCGGGCGAACGGGTCGACGTCTGGGCGGACATCTATCGCGGCGGCCACGCGGTGATCGGTGCCGCGCTGATCTGGCGAGGAGAGCAGGACCGGGAATGGCGGAGCGAGCCGATGATCCATCACGGCAATGACCGCTGGTCCGGCGCGTTCACGCCCGTCGAGCCCGGCCAATATGTCTATGCGATCGAAGCATGGACCGACGAATTCGCCACCTGGTCGCACGGGGTTGAGCGCAAGCGGCGCACCGGCGCGGACGTCAGCCTCGATGCGATCGAGGGCGCCGGCCTCCTGACCAAGGCGCATGGCGCCCGGCAGGACGCGGCGGCGGTCATCGTGAAGCAATGCGAGGATTATCTTCAGACCGGCGATGTCGGCTCGCTGCTTGCAGCCGATCTCGGCGCGGCCATGGCTGAGAGCCAATCGCGGCCCGACCTGACCCGCTCGCAGAACTTCCCGCTGATCGTCGACCGCGACAAAGCCCGCTTCGGCGCCTGGTATCAGATGATGCCGCGCAGCCAGAGCCAGAGTCCCGGCCGGCATGGCACGCTCCGTGACTGCATCGCGCGCGTACCCGACATCGCCGCGATGGGCTTTGACGTGCTCTACTTCACGCCCATCCACCCCATTGGCCGCACCCGCCGCAAGGGCCGCAACAATGCGCCGGTGGCGACCGAAGGCGATCCCGGCTCGCCCTATGCGATCGGTACGGCCGAGGGCGGGCACGATGCACTGCATCCCGAGCTCGGCACGATCGAGGATTTCCGCGCGCTGGTCGCGACCTGTCTCGAATATGGCCTCGAGCTCGCGCTCGACTTCGCCGTGCAATGCTCGCCGGACCATCCCTGGCTGGTGCAGCATCCGGAATGGTTCAAATGGCGGCCGGACCGCTCGGTGCGGGCGGCGGATGATCCCTATTCGGACATCGTCATCCCCGATTTCGCCTCCGTCGACAGGGCCGGGCTGTGGAACGCGTTTCGCGACGCCATGCTGTTCTGGATCGACCACGGCATCACCATCTTCGCCATCGACAATCACGACACCGCGCCGCTTCCGTTCTGGGAGTGGCTGATCAGCGACATCCGCCGCCGCCATCCCGAGGTGATCCTGTTCTCCAAGACCTTTGCACGGCCAAAGCTGATGAAGGGCCTCGCCAAGCTCGGCTTTGCACAGTCCTTCAGCTATTTCCCCTGGCGCACGGCGAAGTGGGAGCTGGAGCAATATCTGGGCGAGCTGACGCGCTATCCCGAGCGCGATTTCTACCGGGCGAGCCTGTTCGTGAGCACGCCCGACCTGCTGCCCTATCATCTCCAGGGCGGCGAGCCCTGGGCGTTCAAGTCGCGGGTCGCGCTGGCAGCGACGCTGTCCGGCAGTTACGGCATCTACAGCGGGTTCGAGCTGCTGGAGCATGACGCGGTTCCCGGGCGCGAAGAATATCTCGATTCCGAGAAATACCAGATCAAGCACCGCGACTGGGACCGGCCCGGCAACATCAAGGCCTACATCGCCGCCCTCAATCGCATCCGCAACGATAACGCCGCGCTTCAGCAGACACAGAATTTGCGCTTCCTCGGCGTCGAGGACGGCGAGACGATCGCCTTTGCCAAGGAAGCGGCCGATCCAGCCAACGCCGTCGTCGCGGCCATCGCCCTCTCGCGCCATGCGCGCGAAGTCTGGTTGCCGCTGGGCGACCTCACCATTGACGCCGGCGGCGCACGCCGCCACGTCACCGCACTCGAGAATCTCATCACAGGCGAACAGTCCCGCATCGAATGGGGCGGGATCAAATTGCGTATCGATCCCGACCGCGATCCGGCGCTGCTGTTCCGCTGTCTGGCGTAAGGATCACGCCATGAACGTTTTGTCTTCCGTCGACACCAAGAAAGCCGAGGCAGCCGAGATCGTGGATGAACTCTGGTACAAGGACGCCATCATCTACCAGCTCCACGTCAAGGCGTTTGCCGACAGCAACCATGACGGCATCGGCGATTTCGCCGGACTGACCGAGAAGCTGCCCTATCTCCAGGAGCTCGGCGTCACCGCGCTGTGGCTGCTGCCGTTCTATCCATCGCCAGGACGCGACGACGGCTACGACATCGCCGACTACGGCTCGGTCAATCCCGATTTCGGGACGATGAAGGACTTCAAGCGCTTCATCCAGGAAGCGCAGAAGCGCGGCCTGCGCGTCATCACCGAGCTCGTCGTCAATCACACCTCCGACCAGCACAAATGGTTCAAGCGCGCGCGCCGCAGCCATCCGGGCTCGAGCGCCCGCAACTGGTATGTCTGGAGCGACACCGACCAGAAATACCAGGGCACGCGGATCATCTTCACCGACACCGAGAAGTCGAACTGGACCTGGGACCACGAGGCCGGGGCGTTCTACTGGCACCGCTTCTTCTCGCACCAGCCGGACCTCAATTTCGACAATCCGCGCGTGGTCAGCGCGCTGATCCAGGTGATGAAGCGCTGGCTGGATGCCGGCGTCGACGGCTTCCGCCTGGATGCCATTCCCTATCTCTGCGAACGCGACGGCACCAACAACGAGAACCTCCCCGAGACGCATGCCATCATCAAGCGTCTGCGTCAGGAGCTGGATTCCTACTCGAAGGGCAAGCTGCTGCTGGCCGAGGCCAATCAATGGCCGGAGGACGTGCAGGAATATTTCGGCCGCGGCGACGAGTGCCACATGGCCTATCACTTCCCGCTGATGCCGCGCATCTACATGGCAATCGCGCAGGAAGACCGCTTTCCGATCACCGACATCTTGCGACAGACGCCGGACATTCCCGCAAGCTGCCAATGGGCGCTGTTCCTGCGCAACCATGACGAGCTGACGCTGGAGATGGTCACCGACGTCGAGCGCGACTATCTCTGGACCACTTACGCCAACGATCCTCGCGCCCGCATCAATGTCGGCATCCGCCGGCGGCTAGCGCCGCTGATGGACAATGACCGCCGCAAGATCGAGCTGATGAACTCGCTGCTGCTGTCCTTTCCCGGCACGCCGATCATCTATTACGGCGATGAGATCGGCATGGGCGACAACATCTATCTCGGCGACCGCAACGGCGTGCGCACGCCGATGCAGTGGAGTCCGGACCGCAATGGCGGCTTTTCCCGATGCGATCCGGCCCGCCTCTATGCGCCGCTGATCATGGACCCCGTCTACGGCTACGAGTCGGTCAACGTGGAAGCGCAGTCGCGCAGCCTGTCCTCGCTGCTCAGCGCCACCAAGCGCCTGATCTCGGTGCGCAAATCGACCCTCGCCTTCGGCCGCGGCACCATGACCTTCATCCGCCCGGCCAACCGCGCCGTGCTGGCCTATGTCCGGCAGTACAACGACGAGGTCATCCTGTGCGTCGCCAACCTCTCGCGCGCAGCCCAGGCGACCGAGCTCGACCTGTCGCCGTGGAAGGACCGCATTCCGCAGGAGATGCTCGGACGCACGCGTTTTCCGCCGATCGGCGAGCTGCCCTACATGATCACGCTCGGGCCGTACGGCTTCTACTGGTTCCAGCTCACCGAGCGCGACAAGTCCGAGCCGGTGACGCCGCGCGCGGTACCGGAGTTCGAGACACTGGTGGTGCCGGTCAATTCGAACTGGGTGTCGCTCGCGCGCGAGCGCGGCGTGTTCGAGCGCGACGTGCTGCCGGGCTTCCTGTCGCGGACCCGCTGGTATCCCGAGCACAATCCCAAGCACATCCAGGCCACGCTGATCTCGGCGGTGCCTTTCAGCGACATCGGCGACAACAGACCCTGGATCGCGTTCTTCGAGACCACGCAGAACGACGTTACCACGCGCTACGTGCTGCCGATGCAGATCGAGTGGGTGCGCTTCGACCGCGAGCGGTTCAACCCGAAGGCGCTCGCTGCCGTGCGCCAGGGCGCGCGCGAAGGCACGCTGCTCGACGTAGCAACCGAGCAGATCTTCATCGGGCTTTTCCTGCGGGGCCTGTCGCAGAACCTGGTGGTGGATGAGAACAATCTGCGGCTGGAATTCAAGGCGACCAGCCGGTTTGCCGATTACATCATCAAGGAGCCCGGACGCATCCGCACCATCGAGCAGTCGAACAGCACGGCGCTGGTCGACAACCAGTACGTCGCCAAAATTCATCGCCAGCTCGAAAGCGGCATCAATCCCGAGATCGAGATCGGCTGCTATCTCACCGAGGTCGCGCGCTTTGCCAATACCCCGGCGCTGCTCGGCAGCGTCGAGTTGATCGAGGGCGATAGAAGCAGCGCGGTCGGCGTCCTGCACGCTTATGTCGAGAACCAGGGCGACGGCTGGGCCGTCACCACGGGCTATCTCGACCGCTATATCGACGAGCAGCGGCTGGCGCCGATGGGCGAAGCGCCCCGCGAGACCCAGGAGCAGGCGCCCTATCTGCACTTCGTGGCGCAGATCGGCCGGCGGCTTGCCGAGCTGCATGTGGCGCTGGCCGCCGCCAAGCCCGACAATCTCGCGCCGGAGCCGATCGGCCCCGCCCACGTCAAACGCTGGGCCTCCGACCTCAAGGCACGGGCCGAGCGGGTTTTTGAACGGCTCGCCGACAGCCGCGACGGCCTGCGGGAATCCGACCGGCCGCTGATCGATCGGCTCGTCGCGGTGCGTGCGACCCTGCCCGACCACCTCGACGCCCTCTTGCCATCCGGCATCGCCGGGTTGAACATCCGTCATCATGGCGACTTCCGCCTCGGGCAAACTCTGATCGTGAAGGACGATATCTTCATCATCGATTTCGACGGCAATCCGCATCTCGCGCTGGCCGACAAGCGGCGCAAGCTGCCTGCCGCACGCGACGTCGCCGGCCTGATCCGCTCGATTGAGCTTTCGGTTAACACAGCGCTCAGCCGCGCGCTGACGGGCGCATCCGACGAGCAGGACCGGCTTGCGACCGCACTCGACGAATGGCGCGAACGCGCCGCCGCGACATTCCTTAACGCTTACCGCGAAGCCATGACCGATCGCCGGCTGTGGCCGGAAGATCGGCAATCCGCGGAAGGCCTGTTAAGGTTTTTCCTGCTTGATCAAGCCTTCGACGAAGTAGAGTACGAGCTGTCCCACCGGCCTGAGGGGCTCCGCGCGCCGCTGACCGGACTGCTTCGCATTCTGTCCAATGAGAGCGAAGCCCATGCCTAAACTGCCAGCCGAGGCCTACGCGATCATCGAGGGCCGCCACTCCGACCCCTTCCATTATCTCGGGTTGCATCCCGAGGGCGGCAAGAGCGTGGTGCGCGCGTTCCTCCCCGAGGCCACCAATGTCGAGGCGGTGGGCGAACATGGCGAGGTGGCGAAGCTCGATCGCGTCCACGCTTCGGGCCTGTTCATCGGCGCCCTGCCGAACGGTTCGAAGCGCTATCAGCTCCGCGCCAAATTCGGCGACAACATCGTCGAGTTCGAGGATGCCTATCGCCTCCCGCCGATCCTGACCGACTTCGATCTCTATCTGCTCGGCGAAGGCACTCATCAGCGCCTCTACGACAAGCTCGGCGCGCATCCGATGCGGCTCGAAGGCATCGACGGCATCGGCTTCGTCGTGCTGGCGCCGAATGCGCGGCGCGTGTCCGTGGTCGGCGATTTCAATTTCTGGGACGCACGGCGCCATCCGATGCGGGTACGCGGTGCCGGTTATTGGGAGCTGTTCATCCCGCACGCCAAGAGCGGCGACCACTACAAGTTCGATATCATCGGGCCGCACGGCCATCAATTGCCGCTGAAGTCCGATCCCATGGCCTTTGCGAGCGAGGTGCGGCCGAAGACGGCTTCCATCGTGTTCGACGAGGCACATCTCGCGCGCCCGCGCCCGGCGCCGGATGGCATCAACGCGCTCTCGGCGCCGATGTCGATCTACGAGGTCCATCTCGGCTCCTGGCGGCGCAAGAACGGCGACGAATGGCTCACCTATCGCGAACTGGCCGAGCAGCTGCCGGCCTACGCCCGCGACATGGGCTTCACCCATCTTGAATTCCTGCCCGTCAGCGAGCATCCGTTCGACGGCTCCTGGGGCTATCAGCCGACCGGCCTCTATGCGCCAACCAGCCGCTTCGGCGGGCCTGAGGATTTTGCCGCGCTGGTCGATGCCTGCCATCGCGAGGGCGTCGGCGTGCTGCTCGACTGGGTGCCCGGCCATTTCCCTGACGATCCGCACGGCCTCGGCAGCTTTGACGGCACCTCGCTCTACGAGCATGCCAATCCGCTCCAGGGCCGCCACCTCGACTGGGGCACGCTGATCTACAATTACGGCCGCACCGAAGTGACCAACTTCCTGGTGTCGAACGCGCTGTTCTGGCTCGAGCGTTACGCGATCGACGGGCTGCGCGTCGATGCGGTCGCCTCCATGCTCTATCTCGATTACAGCCGCCCGCCGGGCGCCTGGATTCCGAACCAGTATGGCGGCCGCGAGAACATCGAGGCGATCGCGTTCCTGCGCCGCTTCAACACCGAATTGTTCGCGCGCTTCCCGCAGGCGACCACGGCGGCCGAGGAATCCACCGCGTGGCCGCAGGTCTCGCGCCCGGTCGAATTCGGCGGGCTCGGCTTCGGCTACAAGTGGAACATGGGCTGGATGCACGACACGCTGAACTACATCAGCAAGGATCCGATCCACCGCAAGCATCATCACGGCGAGATCCTGTTCGGCCTGCACTACGCTTTCTCGGAGAACTTCATCCTGCCGCTGTCGCATGACGAGGTCGTGCACGGCAAACGTTCGATCCTCGGTCGCATGCCCGGCGACGAATGGCAGCGTTTCGCGAATTTGCGCGCCTATTACAGCTTCATGTTCGGCCATCCCGGCAAGAAGCTGCTGTTCATGGGCGCGGAGATCGCGCAAAGCCGCGAATGGAATCACGACCAGTCGCTCGACTGGCATCTGCTCGAATATAAGTACCATTCCGGCATCCAGGCGTTGATCCGCGACCTCAACCGGCTCTATCGGGCAGTGCCGGCGCTGCACCAGATGGATTGCGAACCGGCCGGCTTCGAATGGCTGATCACGGATGACGCCAACCGCAACGTGTTCGCCTGGCTGCGCAAGGGATTCGACGAGCACGCACGGTGTCTCGTGATCATCAACTTCTCACCCAACGTCTATCGCAACTATCGCGTCCGCGTGCCCTTTGCCGGCAAGTGGAAAGAGGTGTTCAATTCGGACTCCGCCCATTACGGCGGCACCAATGTCGGAAACATCGGCGAGGTTCTTGCCACCGACGGCAAGGCGCCCGAGCTTCGCCTCACCGTTCCGCCGCTCGCCGCGATCTTCCTCGTTCCGGAAAGCTGACCGATGCGCCTGACTGCTGGATCGCCCGCACGCCTCGGCGCAAGCTGGGACGGACGCGGCACCAATTTCGCGCTGTTCTCCGCCAATGCGCAGAAAGTCGAGCTGTGCCTGTTCGACACGCAAGGAAGGCGCGAGCTCGAGCGTGTCGAGCTGCCCGAGCGGACCGAGGACGTCTGGCACGGCTATCTCAACGACATCTCGCCGGGCCAGCTCTACGGCTATCGCGTACACGGCCCCTACGAGCCCGAGCACGGCCACCGCTTCAATGCCAACAAGCTGCTGCTCGACCCCTACGCCAAACGGCTCGCCGGGCGGCTGGTCTGGAGCGATGCCCATTTCGCCTATCGCACCGGCTCGCCGCGCGAGGACCTCTCCTTCGACCGGCGCGACAACGCGCGCGGCATGCCCAAGGCGGTCGTCGTCGACGAGACCTTCAACTGGGGCCGTCGCGAGATCCGGCCCAACATTCCCTGGGAAGACACCATCATCTACGAGGCCCACGTCAAGGGCCTGACGCAAAAGCGCGACGACGTGCCGCCGAATTTGCGCGGCACCTATGGCGGCCTGTCGTCGCCGGCGATGATCGAGCATTTGAAAACGCTCGGCGTCACCACCGTCGAGTTGCTTCCGATCCACAGCTTTATCGACGACCGCATTCTGGTCGAGAAGAAGCTCGCCAACTATTGGGGCTACAACACGCTGTCCTTCTTCGCGCCCGAGCCGCGCTACGCCCAGGACAATGCGCTCGATTCCTTCCGCACCACGGTCGCGCGCCTGCACGATGCCGGCATCGAGGTGATGCTCGACGTCGTCTACAACCACACGGCCGAAGGCAATCACCTCGGTCCGACCCTGTGCTACCGCGGCATCGACAATGCCTCCTATTACTGGCTGAACCGCGAGAACCCGCGCTATTACGACGACTTCACCGGCTGCGGCTCGTCGGTGAACCTCACCCATCCGCGCGTGCTCCAGATGGTGATGGATTCGCTGCGCTACTGGGTCGAGGTCTGCCATGTCGACGGCTTCCGCTTCGACCTCGCCACCACGCTCGCGCGCGGACCGAACGGCTATGATCGCGGCAGCTCGTTCCTGACGGCGATCCGGCAGGACCCGGTGCTGGCGGCGGTGAAGCTCGTCGCCGAACCCTGGGATCTCGGGCTCGGCGGCTACCAGGTCGGCGCATTCCCTTCCCAATGGTCGGAGTGGAACGACCGGTATCGCAGCGCCATGCGCCGCTACTGGAGCGGCGAAGGCAGCCTGATCGGCGACATCTCGAGCCGCATGACGGCGTCATCCGACCTGTTCAATCATGACGGCCGGCGGCCGCGCGCCAGCATCAATCACATCACCGTGCATGACGGCTTCACGCTCGCCGACCTCTTCAGCTACAACGAGAAGCACAACGAGGCCAATGGCGAGGACAATCGCGACGGCTCCAGCGACAACCACAGCAACAATTGCGGTGTCGAGGGTCCGACCGACGATCCCGAGATTCTCGGGCTGCGGCGGCAGCTTCGCAAGAACGTGCTGGCCTGCCTGATGCTGGCGCAGGGCGTTCCGCTGATCCTGGCCGGCGACGAGGTCGGCAATTCGCAGTCCGGCAACAACAACGCCTATTGCCAGGATAACGAGGTCGGCTGGGTCGGCTGGGACAATCTCGGCAAGGACGGCGACGACATGGTCGATTTCGTCGCCGGGCTCGCCGAGATCCGCCGCCGGTTCTCGCAGCTTCGCAGCCATCGCTGGCTCGACGGCCGCCCCAAGGACGGCGTCTCCTACGGCGCGCTGTGGCTGACGCCCGCCGGCGACGAGATGACGGAGAACGACTGGAAATTCCCGGAGGGGCGGTTCCTCTCCTATGTGATGGGGCCGATGGAACCGGGGAGCGCCGCGATCTTTATCGTACTGAACGCCGCCCCCGAAGAGATCGCATTCAAATTGCCCAACATGGCCGAGTACAAGAGCTGGCAGCAGATCCTGAATACCACTGATGCCAGGCCGAACAGTGTTGATTTGCAGCCCGGAGGCGACAGCAAGGCGCCGCCGCGCTCCGTGCTCGCCTTCGCGGGGGCGCTATGAGACCATCCTTCGGGGCGAGGCCGACCAAGGACGGCGTGTCGTTCCGGCTGTGGGCGCCCGGTGCTCGCCGAGTCGATCTCCTGCTCGACAGGCGGCACGCGATGCAGCGCCGGCAGGATGGCTGGTATGTCGCCGAGATTGCCGGCCTGCCCGTCGGCAGTCCCTACCAGTTCAGGATCGACGACGAGATCGACGTGCCCGATCCCGCATCAGCCTTCCAGCCGGACGACGTTTCCGGCCCGAGCGAAGTCGTCGATCATGATGCCTTCGCGTGGCGCGCGCGCGATTGGCGCGGACGTCCCTGGGAAGAGACGGTGCTGATCGAGGCCCATGTCGGCACCTTCACGCCTGAGGGCACCTACCGCGCCATGATCGACAAGCTCGATCATCTCGTTACGACGGGGATCACCGCGCTGGAATTGATGCCGCTGGCCGATTTCGCCGGGCGCCGCGGCTGGGGCTATGACGGCGTGCTGTGGTACGCGCCCGACAGCGCCTACGGCCGGCCCGAGGACCTGAAGACACTGATCGACGAGGCGCATCTGCGCGGGCTGATGGTCTTCCTCGACGTCGTCTACAATCATTTCGGCCCCGAGGGGAATTATCTCGGCCGCTATGCGCCGGCTTTCTTCACCGATGCGCATACGCCATGGGGCAGCGCGATCGATTATCGCGTGCCGCAGGTCCGGGCCTTCGCGGTCGAGAACGCGCTGTCCTGGCTCACCGACTACCGCTTTGACGGCCTGAGACTGGATGCCGCCAATCACATCATGGCAATCCCGGGCGAGCAGTCGATGTTGCAGGACCTCAGCGTCGCCGCCGGTGAGCTCGCCAAGGCTACGGGGCGGCACATCCATCTCGTGCTGGAGAACGGCGACAACCGCGCCAGCCTGCTCGATGCCGCGCAGGATCCGCCCAACGGCAAATATCGCGCGCAGTGGAACGACGACTATCACCACGTCTGGCACGTGATGCTGACCGGTGAGCTCGCGGGCTATTACGCCGACTACCAGACGCCGCGCATGGATCTCTCGCGCGCGCTCGCGTCAGGCTTCGTCTACCAGGGCGAGATCTCGGAGTTCTGGGGCAAGAAGCCGCGCGGCGAGGCGAGCGGCGAGCTGCCGCCGGCGACCTTCGTCAACTTCCTGCAAAATCACGACCAGATCGGCAATCGCCCATTGGGCGATCGGCTCGAGAGCCTGGCATCGCCACGGCAGATCGAAGCCGCTCTCGCGGTGACGCTGCTCGCACCGATGGTGCCGATGCTGTTCCAAGGCGAGGAATGGGGCTCCACGGTACCCTTCCCGTTCTTCTGCGATTTCCAGGGTGGCCTTGCCGATGCCGTGCGCAAGGGTCGCAAGCAGGAATATGCCTGGGCCTACGAGAAATACGGCGACGAGGTCCCCGACCCGCTCGATCCCAAAACGCTGCAATCGGCCATGCTGGATTGGACCGGCCACACGCCGGAGCAGGATGCGCGGCTCGCGCTGGTGCGGGAGCTGCTCGCGCTGCGTCACAAGGAGATCGCACCGCGGCTGAAGGGTGCGAGGTTCGGCGATGCCGAGACGGCCGATAGCGGCCTGCTCACCGCGCATTGGCGCATGGGCGACGGCGCGAGGCTGCGCCTGACCGCCAATCTCTCGGACAAGGACATCGCACGTCCGAGCGACGCGACAGGCACGCCGATCTGGGGCTCCGTCAGCGGCGATCGGCTCCCACCCTGGTCGGTGATCTGGCATCTCGGAGGTTAGCATGCCTCCTGCCATTCCTCTTGCGACCTATCGGCTTCAGCTCACCGCGGATTTCGACTTCGACAAGGCCGCCGCGGTCGTGCCTTATCTCAAGGCACTCGGGATCACACATCTCTACGCCTCGCCGGTCATGAAGGCGCGCAGGGGCTCGACCCATGGCTACGACACCGTCGACCACAGCCAGTTCAATCCCGAGCTCGGCGGCGAGGCCGGCTTTGCCCGGCTGAGCGACGCCCTCACGCAGCACGACCTCGGCCTTATCATCGACTTCGTGCCGAACCATGTCGGCGTGCACTTTGCCGACAATCCCTGGTGGCTCGATGTGCTGGAATGGGGCCAGGCCTCGCCGCATGCGGTTTCCTTCGACATCGACTGGGATCAACTGGCCTTTCGCGCCCGGGGCGGCGTGCTGCTGCCGATCCTCGGCTCGCCCTATGGCGAGGCGCTGGAGCGCGGCGACATCGAGCTGCGCTACGATGCCGATGAAGGCAGTTTTTCCGCCTGGTATTTCGAGCATCGCCTGCCGATCGCGCCGGAACGCTATGGCGAATTGCTGCGCCTGATCGTGAAGGAAGCCGACGCCGCCGAGACAGGGGCCGGCAAGCACCTGCTCGCGCTTGCGGCCCGCTACACCGGGCTGCGTCGCCCCAACCGTAGGGAAGCGCCCGGCTTCAAGGCGGAGCTCAAGGAGATCGCAGGCAGCGCCGATATCATCGTACGCGGCCTCGCCGCCTATCGTTCCGCCAAGGATCGCCCGGCGCAGACGCTGGCGCTGCATCATCTGCTGGAGCGCCAGCACTACAAGCTCGGACACTGGCGGCTTGCCTCCAGCGACATCAATTATCGCCGCTTCTTCGACGTCAACGGGCTTGCGGGCCTGCGCGTCGAGGACGCGAGCACGTTCGCCGCCACGCACCGGCTGGTGAAGCAGCTCATTGCCGACGGCAAGCTGCAAGGCATCCGCCTCGATCACATCGACGGCCTGCGCGATCCCGCCCAATATTGCCAGCGGCTGCGCCGACTGGTGCGCGACGCGCAGGGCAACACCAAACCGTTCTATACCGTGATCGAAAAGATCCTGTGCGAGCACGAGCGCCTGCCGCATTTCGCCGGCGTTCAGGGCACCACGGGCTATGAGTGGATGAACGTCATCACCCAGGTTCTGGTCGACCCGAAAGGGCTGGAGGCGTTGAACGAGACCTGGCGGCAGATCAGCAACCGCCCGCCACGGCTGGCGCCTTACGTCAAGGACGCCAAGCGGCGCGTGCTGGAGACGCTGCTGACCAGCGAATTCACCGTGCTGACCCGCCTGCTCGCGCGCATCGCCAACGGGCATTACTCGACCCGCGACTTCTCCGCCGACAGCCTGCGGCAGGCGCTCGAATTGTACGTGCTGCACTTCCCGGTCTATCGCACCTATTTGACGCATAGCGGGCCGACCGCGCTCGACCGCAAGCTGATTGACGACACCATCGAACGGGCCCGCGCGGAATGGTTCGCCGCGGATGAAGGCATCTTCGACTTCCTGCGCGATGCGCTGACCATGGACCTGCTCAAGCCCGGCCGTCCCCCGCACAGCGCTCCGCGGGTGCGCCGCTTCGCGCTGAAGGTGCAGCAGTTCACGGGACCGATGATGGCGAAGTCGCTGGAGGACACCGCCTTCTATCAATTCCACCGGCTGCTCGCCCTGAACGAGGTCGGCGGCGATCCCGCGAGCAACGGCCTCACGATACCTGCCTTCCACGAGGCCATGCGCGCGCGTGCCAAGGAATGGCCGCAAGGGATGACGGCGACCGCGACCCATGACACCAAGCGCGGCGAGGACGCACGCGCGCGGATCGCGGCGCTCAGTGAGATTCCCGGCGAATGGACCAGCGCGGTGGCGCGCTGGAAGGTGCTGAACGCGCCGCACCTCGCGCTCAACGGCAATCTGCGCGCCCCGTCGGCGACGTTCGAATACATGCTCTACCAGACCCTGCTCGGCGCCTGGTCGCTTCAGGAGCCGGCCGATGCCGGCTTCGTCGAGCGCATCCAGGCCTATGCGCTCAAGGCCGCGCGCGAGGGCAAGGAGGAGACCAGCTGGCTCAACCCGCACGAGGCCTATGAGAACGGCGTCGAGAGCTTCATCGGGAAGATCCTCGATCCAGCGCAATCCAGCGAGTTCCTGGAGGCGCTGCAAACCCTGGCACGCCGCGTCGCGCTGCTCGGCGCCCTGAATTCGCTGAGCCAGCTCACGCTCAAGGCGACACAGCCCGGCGTGCCCGACTTCTACCAAGGCACCGAATACTGGGACCTGTCGCTGGTCGATCCCGACAACCGCCGCCCGGTGGACTTTGCCGCGCGGCAGACGGCGCTGACGTCACTGGAAGCGCCGGACTGGCGCGGGTTGATCGAGACCTGGCCGAACGGCCAGCTCAAGCTGGCCTGGACGCGGCACCTGCTCAAACTGCGCAACGAACTCGCCGATGTGTTCGCGCAGGGCGAGTATCAACCGCTGCAGGTCCGGGGCGCGCACGCAGACCACGTCATTGCCTTTACCCGCCGACACGGCCGCACGGCTGCGATCGTCGTGGTCGGGCGCCAGTTTGCGCCGTTCACGCAAGAGGGCCGACAATGGCCCGCCTTCGAGGGCGTTGACGCGACGATCGACATCACCGGCTACACCGGGCCGGACTTTGCCGGCAATCAATTGCCGCTCGCGCAAGCCTTCCGGGATATTCCCGCTGCGGTCATCGAGGCACGTGCCGCCAGCACTGCGCGACCCAGGCAACAGCGCGCTCGGAGCTGACGGCTACTTGCCCCCGTCCTTGCCCCCATCCTTGGTCAGCAGCAGCTGCCCGCGCTTGCGGATGGTCGCCTGCGCCATCTCGGCGAAGCGCTGCAACAGCCACGGCAACACAACCTCAACCTTGACGTGGTCGTCGGCGACATCGACCTGGCCGCTCGCGATCTGCCCGAGCGCGCGGATGCGAAAACTCATGCTGTCGCCGCTCCAGCGCTCCTCCTCGACCTGCATCACGGGAATGCTGGCGGCGGCGCGACCGAGCCCGGTCTTGAGCCGGCGCACGGCTTCCTCCCGGCCGAGACGATGTGGAATGGAGACGACAAGCGGTGCTGACATGGCCCTGCCCTGTGGTGACTGATCCTCACATAGTCATGCCGTCTGGACTGGCAAAGGTTCCATGCAAGTTGGCCCCGTTCGCCGTGTTTCATCGTGGGAACTATAGAACCTGCGGCAAGTTGCCCTCGCACCACGGGACAGGTGCAAACGACCCTTTCAACAAAGGGCTGGAGGAGACTAGCATGTCTATCGGTACGATCATTCTGATCATTTTGGTCATCGCGCTGCTCGGCGGCTTCAGCGGCATCGGCGGCGGCCCGTTCTACGGCACCGGCTATTACGGCGGCGGCGGACTCGGGCTCGTCATCGTCATCCTGCTGATCCTGCTGTTGCTCGGACGGATCTAGCCGCGGCTTCGTAGGGTGGGCAAAGGCGCAACGCGCCGTGCCCACCGCTTCGCCGCAATGAGAAAGATGGTGGACACGCTTCCGCCTTCGCTCTTCGAGCTACAGCGGACAAGTCGCTTTGCCCACTCTACTTCATTTTCCCCGTAAGCTTCTTCATCGCGGCCTTGATCGACGCAGCCGCATCGTCATAGCCATCCCAGGCTTTCGAGCGCGCCAGCAGACCCGGCACCGTCCGCACCGTGTACCGCTTCGGATCGAGATCACCCTTCACCTGCGCCCATGTCACGGGCATCGACACGGTCGCGCCATCGCGCGCACGGGGCGATAGCGGCGCCACCGCCGTCGACAGGCGGTCATTCCGCAAATAATCCAGGAAGATCTTTCCGTTGCGCAGCTTCTTGGACATGTTGAGCAGATAGCGCTCGGGATCGTCGTCGGCCATCCACTGGCAAACGCCTTGCGCGAACGCCTTGGCCTCCTTCCAGCTCACCTTGTCGCGCGCGCCGTGGAGCAGCGGCACCACCACGTGCAGGCCCTTACCGCCGGTGGTCTTGCAAAAGCTCTCCATGCCGACGTCGGTGAGGCGCTGCCGCATCTCCTTGGCGGCGTCCACGACATCGGCAAATTTGACGTCCGGCGCGGGATCTAGATCGAACACCAACCGGCCCGGCGTATCATAGGCGTTCGGGGCACAATTCCAGGGATGCAGCTCGAGGCCGCCGATCTGTGCGACCGCGGCAAGCCCCTCGACGCGATCGATCTGCAAATACGGCTTGCGATCGCCCGAGACTTTCGCGAGCTCCAGCAGATTCGACGTGCCTTGCATCGCATGGCGCTGGAAGAATTTTTCGCCGCCGATGCCATCAGGCGCGCGCAGGATCGAACAGGGACGGCCCTTGATGTGCTCGATCATCCAGGCGCCGACGGCCTCGAAATAGCGCGCGAGATCGAGTTTCGTCACGCCCTCGCCGTCGCCGCCATCCGGCCACAGCTCCTTGTCCGGCTTCGAGACGACGACACCCATCACCTCGGCCGTACCGGCATCCTTCCGCTTGCCTGCCTTCGGCACGGCGCGCTTCCTGGCCGAGGGCTTTGCGAGTTCGGTATCACCTGGTGTTTCCGCCTCGACCTCCTCGGCCGGCTTGTCCTGCCGCAGGCCCTTGAAGGCGGCCTGGCGGATATTGCCGTCGGCGGTGAAGCCGGCGAACTCGATCTCGGCGACGAGCTCCGGCTTCAGCCAGTGCACGTCGCGCGTCTTTTTCGGTGCGTTCTTGCCGCCGAAGGGGCTTTGCCCGGCCTCCATGGCTTTCAGGGACGGCATGATGCGCTTGACCTTGTCCGCGCCGAAGCCGGTGCCGACCATGCCGACGAAGGCAAGATGATCGCCGCGGTGCACGCCCGCCATCAGCGAGCGGAATTTGCCGTTGGTGGTCTTCCAGCCGCCGATCACGACCTCATGGCCGGCGCGGCATTTGGCCTTTGTCCAGCTTTCCGTTCGCCCCGACCGATAAGGCGCGTCGAGCTTCTTCGACACCACGCCTTCGAGCTCGAGCTTGCAGGCCGATTGCAGCACGGCATCGCCGCTGCTCTCGAAATGCTCGACATAGCGGATTTGGCTCGATTTCTTCTTGCCTGCGTTCAGAAGTACCTTGAGACGGTCCTTGCGCTCGCCGAGTGGCAGGCGCCGGCAATCGAGCCCCTCGGCGAACAGGAGGTCGAAGGCAAAGAAGATCAGGTCCTCGGTCTTGCCGTCCGACAGCGCGGCCTGGAGCGAGGAGAAATTCGGCGCGCCGTTGTGATCCAGCGCGACGATCTCGCCGTCAATCATGAGGTCGGGAAGCTCCCCCGCCTCCTTCGCGATGGCTGCGAACTTGTCGGTCCAGTCGAGGCCCTTGCGCGTCTTCAGCGTCGCCTCGCCGTCGTCGACGCGGAGCTGGACGCGATAGCCGTCGAACTTGATCTCGTGGCACCAACCATCGGCCGCCGGCGGCCGCTCGACCGGGGTGCAGAGCTGCGGCGCGACGAAGTCCGGCATCTCCGAGACTTTTTTCGCGGTCGTCGCGGTCGTCGCTTTCTTCTTTGCGCCCGTCCCGCGCTTCAACGCCGCGCCGGGCGCCGGCCTGACGGTGCGCCCTTTCGGCTCCTCGACACGATTGGACTGCCAGACCGCATCGGCCTTGACCTTGGCGCCCTTCGCCAACATGAACGGCTTTGGCGCGCGACCCTTGCCATCGGCGATCTCAGCCATCGCGCGGCCGGAGGCCACCGACTTGTCCTCGCCGAGAATGTCTTCGCTCTCGCTGGCATATTCGTCGCGATGCTTGATCAGGAGCCAGTTGGTGCGCTTGCCCCCGGTGCGGTCATGCCTCATTCGCACCAGCACCCAGCTTCCATGCAACTTGTCGCCGTGGAGCGTGAACTTGAGGTCGCCCTTCTGGAAGCCGCGCTCGGGATCCTCGGACTCCCAGGTGCCGCGGTCCCAGAGCATGACCGTGCCGCCGCCATACTGCCCTTCCGGAATCGTGCCTTCGAAATCGCCATAGTCGAGCGGATGGTCCTCGACCTCGACCGCCAGCCGCTTGTCATGCGGATCCAGCGAGGGTCCCTTGGTGACCGCCCACGACTTGAAGACGCCGTCGAACTCGAGCCGCAGATCATAGTGCAGTCGCGTCGCATCGTGCTTCTGGATCACGAAGCGCCGCTGCGCCGATGGCGCCACCGCGGTCTTGCCCGACGGCTCCGGTGTCTTCTCGAAATCGCGCTTCTGTCGGTAGGTGGAGAGTTTTCGCAGCACGACCGGTCCCGCATTCTCTTTCGGCGCCAAAAGCCTATCACGGCAAAAGTCCCATCCGGAACCAAAACCCGATGGGGCGGTTGGGGTTCCAAAATGCCTTGAAACGCTGGAGAACGGAATGGCCCCGCGCGCCTATTGGAAGGGAACGTTAAAGCTCTCGCTGGTCAGTTGCCCGGTCGCGCTTTATCCGGCGACCACCGCAGCCGAGAAGACGCGGTTTCACATGATCAACCGCGAGACCGGAAACCGGCTCAAGCAGCGGATGGTGGACTCCAGAACCGGTGACGTGGTCGAGAGCGACCAGAAGGGACGCGGCTACGAGCTGCGCAAGGGCAAATATGTCGAGATCGAGCCGGAGGAGCTCGAGGCGGTCCAGATCGAAAGCAACCACACCATCGACATCGAGAGTTTCGTGCCGAGCGACGAGATCGACCAGCGCTACCTCAATCATCCCTATTATATCGCGCCCGACGGCAAGGCCGCGGTCGATGCTTTTGCCGTGATCCGCGACGCCATGAAGGACCAGGACCGCGTTGCGCTCGCCAAGATCGTGCTCACCAACCGCGAGCACATCATCGCGATCGAACCGCTCGGCAAGGGCCTGCTCGGCACCACGTTGCGCTTCCCCTACGAGCTCCGCGACGAGGGCGAGTTCTTCGACGACATCAAGGGCCCCAAGATCACCAAGGACATGGTCGAGCTCGCCAGCCACATCCTGCAGACCAAGGCTGCACATTTCGACCCGAGCAAGTTTAGGGACGACTACGAGACCGCGCTGAAGGCGCTGGTGAAGCGCAAGGCCAGCGGCAAAACAATCGAGCTGCCGGAGCGCGAGGAGCGGCCGAGCAACGTCGTCAGCCTGATGGACGCGCTGAAGCAGAGCCTGAAGGGACGCGGCGGGAAGAAGACGGCAAAGTCGCATGCACGCCGGGCCACCAGAGGGCAACGAGCCACGAAGAAGGCACACCGGTCAACGGCACGGCAGAGGAAGGCGGGGTGACACAGCGGCTAGAACTTTGCAAACTCGAAATGCATTCCGTCCTGGCTGCCTTCGCTGAAGTGTCCTCCCCAGTAGAACCCCAGCTCGTTGGCGGGCTCCACCAATTCGCGCACGCAGCCACGCCGCGGGCATCGCGCGGGCTCCTTGGTGAATTGATTGTCACGCTCGTTGACGTCAAACGCCGAGCCGAAGGCATGATTGGACAGCGCGCTCACCTGGTTGCTTTGCTTGAGACCATGCCCGCCGTTGCCCGGTGACTGGCCGCGCTTGTATCGCGGATTGTAGTCACCATCATAATGCCAGAGGAGATGCAGCAGATCGAGCTCCTCCCAGCGGGCAAACAGCAGAAGCAAGTGCGGCGCGACCAGCCTGTGGCATCGCATGATGCCGGAGAAGCCGGTGACGAACTTCATCTGGGGGATCGGCAGGTCCACGATGTTTGCATTCCGCCAGTCCGGAATCGTGTGATCGCAGCTGTCCTTCGGCACCACCTCGTCCTTGTCGGCGCGGTTGCCGAGCGGCAATTGGACGAACCTGAAGCAACCCAACGCAGCATTGCGATCTGCATTGCTGGGGCTTTCCAGGTTGGTGGGCTTCGGAGGAAAATTGCTCCCCGTCTTGTTGCTATAGAAATTGTCCGGGCGGACGGTATATCCGAGACCCTGCGCGACCTGGAGCGTGGCCTCGTCAAATTTGCCCGTGGTCGGGCGCGAATGCTGGAGCTGGAAGATCTTCGTCGCCTCTTCGGTCTTCATGCCGAACTGGCCATCGATGGCGCCCGTCTGTGTCACGTTGTTCTTGCGCAGGAAGTACTGCCAGCGCTGGACTTCCAGCGGGTTGTTCTCGCCACCACGCTCCAGGAAGAAAGGCATATGAGTCTCCTCAGAACCGAATTCAGCGTTCAAATGTCGGGCCTTCGTCCGGCCGGCGGGTTATCGAAGCGCCTCACACGCGCCAGCTGAGGAATCGACGATGTCCTGCACGCCGCGCAGCATCGTGTCGCAATCGCGAATGACTTGAGCTTCCTTGCGCTTGATCGGCCCCCAATGGGCCAGTTTATTCCGCAGGCCGACAGCCGCGAATTCTGCGGCAAAAGCTGGAGCCTCCTTGGTCAACTGCTGAAATTCCTTCCCCGTCCCGGTCCCCCAGTTCTTGAGCATTTTCGGCTTGCAGTGGACGTCCTCCTTGAAGATCTCCACGAAGCCGGACGGGGTAACCTGGTATGTCGCGAACAAGGGAGGCAGCAGCGGGCTCATGCTGCGCGCATTGAAGCTGACCTGGAAAAGACCGGCTTCGGCCGTCTCACCGTCTTCATTGTCCGCGGAGTAGTCGCGCCCCTCGCAGTACTGGCCCGAGCTCTCGCGCATGCCGAGACCGATCAGGAGCACGAACAGATGGCGCAGCGTGTCCGCGCTGGTGGTTTCGTTGCTCCATCCGAGCGCCTGGAATTCGGGAGTGTAGAGGGATAGTGCGTCGACCGCTGGCGCACGGGTGTCAGCTTTGGCCATCTCGATCGCCGCCACGTCATCGGCCAGGAATTTGCAGTAAACCCTGCCATAGGTGACGGCCATCCCCTTGATATAGCCGATGGGTGCGACACCCCGGTTTTTCCAATCGAAGTCGGCAATGGGCGAGGCGGCGGCGAGAGCGACGATCTGGCCCACAACTGGCCCGAATGACGATGCAGCTGCAGCGGCCTTCATGGCAGACGGGGCTCGCCCGTTTTTCCGCTTCGGCGTCCGCTTTGCCGGCGCGCGCGAGCGCTTCGGCGGCGTCTTTGAAACGCCCTTCCTCCTGGCGGATACCTTCTTCGCCTTGCTCTTGGTGGACGCCTTTTTCGCCATTGTGCTCACTGCTCCATCATCTGCAGACGCACAGAACTTGCCCGGTCCCAAGCCCGGAGAATACGACCGAATGATACAATCATTGGTTGCTTTGTGAAATCCATTCCGGTTGGCGGGCGGTGCGGCGCTTTAACGCGCTTCGACGCTCGCCTCCGGATACGCTCAACGGCCGGCAGCGCCGAACCGGGGAGACTAATCCCCCGCCTTCAGCCGGTACCCGATCCCCGTCTCCGTCAGCACATATTGCGGGCGTTCGGGATCGGCTTCGATCTTCTGGCGGAGCTGGCGGACATAGACGCGCAGATATTGCGCGTCGGTGAGCTCGTCCCAGAGCTCTTTCAGCAGGAAACGATGGGTCAGCACCTTGCCGGCGTGCTGCACCAGCACGCGCAAAAGATCGTATTCCTTCGGCGACAGTTTTACGTCGCGCTCGCCGACCTTGACGATCCGGCGCACGAGATCGACGGAGAGGTCGCCGGTGCGGAATATCGGACGTTCACCCTGTACCTGGAGCTGGTGCCGCAGCGCGGCGCGCAGGCGCGCCAACAGCTCGTCCATGCCGAATGGCTTTGTCAGATAATCGTCGGCGCCGAGATCGAGCGCCTGCACCTTGCCGGCCTCGTCGCCGCGGCTCGACAGCACCACGATCGGCACGCCCTCGTTGCGGCCGCGGATGGTGCGCAGCAATTCGTGGCCCTGGATGTCCGGCAGGCCGAGATCGAGAATGATCAGCGCGGGTTCTTCCGCGAGCTTCTCAAGCGCGGTCTTTCCGTTCGATGCTTCCAGGATCTCGTAGCCTTGCGTCGAGAGTCCCATCCGCAGCAATTTTCGGATCGGCGGCTCGTCGTCGATGACCAGAACCTTGATCGGGGCGGCGCTCATGCGGCGGTATCCAATGCGTGGGTCCGTGCCGGAACGGGCAGCCGGATGGTGAGGATCGCGCCGCTGCGGTCGCCGCGGTTGGCGGCCGAGATCGTGCCCTGCATCGCCTCGACGAAGCCGCGGGAGATGGCGAGCCCCAGCCCGGTGCCGGGACGGACATGGTCGCCCTTCTGCACCCGATAGAACTTGTCGAACACGCTCTCGAGCTCGTCAGGCGGAATGCCGCCACCCTGGTCGGCGATCTCTAGCACAACATGATTCCCCTCGCGCCGGCTGCGGATCGAGATCGTCGTCTCGGGCAGCGAATATTTCGCGGCATTGTCGAGCAGATTGAACAGCACTTGCTCGAACAGCACGGCATCGAGCTGAAGCATCGGCAGATCGGCGGCCAGCACCAGTTCCACCTTGTGCGCCGTCAATATCTTGCTCGCACGCCGCAGCGCGCTGCCGACGATCTCGCCGAGATCGTGCAGTGCCGCGTTGGGCACGATGGCGCCGGATTCGAGCTTTGTCATGTCGAGCAGATTGGCAATGAAGCGGTTGAGGCGCTCGGACTCGTCGATCACGGTAGCGAGCAGATCACGCTTCTCGGTGTCGGACAGCGCACCGGCGAGATCGCGCATGGTCGAGGCCGCACCGAGCACGGAGGCGAGCGGCGTCTTGAGGTCGTGCGAGATCGAGGTCAGCAGCGCAGAGCGCAACCGCTCGGATTCGACGGTGCGCTTGACGCGATCCACGTCCTCGACCAGCAGCACGCGCTCGATTGCCAGTGCGCCCTGGTCGACGAGCGCATCGAGCAGCCGGCGCTGGTCCGGGGTCAGCAGCGGGCCGGTGCGATCATTGTCGATGCCGATGACGCCGATCGGACCACGCCCGGTGCGCATCGGCAGGAACAGCCGCTTGGCGCCGGGCAGCGTGTCCGAGCCGCGGCCGGCGGGACGATCGTTGCTCCAGGCCCAATTGGCGGCGGCGAGATCGGCCTGGTCGATCTGGTCCTCGGGCGGATAGCCGGACTTCACCGTGAGCAGCCCTTCCTCCGGCAGCAGCAGGACCACGCGAACCTTCAGCATCAGCGCAGTTTGATAGGCAGTTGCCCAGAGCACATCGTCGAGCGTGCCGGTGCCCGTGAGCTTGCGGCTGAACGCATAGAGCTGCTCGGTCGTGCGGATGCGGCCGAGCGCGGTGTCCGCCTGCGTGCGCACCCGCCCGGCGACGTTCGACACCACGAACGCGATCAACATGAAAAAGAAGAACGCCGCGACATTGGTCGGGTCGGTAATCGTGAAGGTGTAGACCGGCGGCAGGAAGAAGAAGTTGTACGCCAGCGACGCCGCGACGCTCGCAAGGAGCGACGGCCACAACCCGTAGCGAACAGCCACAGCGACAACCGCGGTCAGGAACATCAGGTCGACGTTTTCGATACCGAAATACGGCTTGATGGCCACCGCTGCGGCAAGGCCGAGCGCGGTAATCCCGAGCGCCTTCAAATAGGGCCGCGCATCAAACGCCTCTGCCCGTGCCGCCGTCTGAACCGCCGTCTTCGGCGCCGGCTCGGTCGTGAGCTCATCGCCGGGAATGACGTGAACGCTGATATTGCCGGCACTGCGCACGAGATCGTGCACGACGGAGCCGCGCGTCAGTTCGAACCAACGCGAGCGCGTCGATTTTCCGATCACGATCTGGGTGACGTTGTTGCCTTGCGCGAAGTTGATCACGTCGTCGGCGATGCGGCGGCCGACAGCGGGAATGGTCAGCGCTTCGCCGCCCAGCGATTCGGCAAGCCGCAGCGTATCGGCGAGACGGTCGCGCTCCTCGTCCGAAAGCTGCAGCGACCGCCGGGTCTCGATCGAGATCGCGGTGAATTGCGCATGCAGCCGGTCGGCCAGCCGCTTGGTGTAGCGCACGAGCCCGGCCGCGCGCGGATCCTCGCTGATGCAGACGAGGATGCGCTCGCCCGCGGCCCATGGGCCGGCGATGGCATTCGCCTGCATGTGATTGAGAAGCTGCTCGTCGACCCGCTCGGCCGTACGCCGCAGCGCCAGCTCGCGCAGCGCGGTCAGATTGCCCGGCGAAAAATAGTGCTCCAGCGCCCGCTCGGCCTGCTTGGGCACATAGACCTTGCCCTCTCGCAGCCGCTGGATCAAATCGTCGGGCGTGAGGTCGATCAGCTCGATCGCATCGGCGCGGTCGAATACCGAGTCCGGCACGGTCTCGCGCACCCGCACATGGGTGATCTGGGCGACGACGTCGTTCAGGCTCTCGATATGCTGGATGTTGACGGCGGTGTAAACGTCGATGCCGTGGGACAGCAGCTCCTCGACGTCGAGATAGCGCTTGGGATGGCGGCTGCCGGCGGCATTGGTATGAGCGAGCTCGTCAACCAGTGCGATTCGAGGGCGGCGCTCGATCACGGCATCGAGGTCCATCTCCTCGACGATCTGGCCGCGGTAATCGAACCTCATGCGCGGCACCACCTCGAGCCCGCGCACCAGCGCCTCGGTCTCCGCGCGGCCATGGGTCTCGACAAAGCCGACCACCACGTCGATGCCCGCCTTGCGCCTGGCATGGGCGCTTTGCAGCATCTCGTAAGTCTTGCCGACGCCGGGGGCGGCGCCGACGAAGATCTTCAGCTTGCCGCTCGCGCTCTCCTCCCGGCGCGCGGCTTCAAGCAGCGCCTCGGGAGACGGACGTTGTTCGGGATCGCGGCGTTCTCTGACCATGAGGCCAATATAATCATCCGCGCGCCGCGAGCCTAGAGCGCTACTTCGCGGCAACGCGATCGAGCGCGAGGTTTAGAGCAAGGACGTTAACCCGCGGTTCGCCGATCAGGCCGAACAGACGACCCTGGGTATTGGAGGCCACGAGCTGCTTGACCTGATCGTCCGGCAGATTCCGCGCCTTCGCCACCCGCGGCACCTGAAATTCGGCCGCCTCCGGCGAGATGTCCGGGTCGAGGCCGCTGGCCGAGGTGGTGACCAGGTCGACCGGCACGGCGGCGTTCGGATTTTCAGCCTTCAGCTTGTCCACGTCCTCCTTGAGCCGGTCAGCCAGCGCCTTGCTGGTCGGGCCAAGGTTGGAGCCGCCCGAGTTGGCCGCGTTGTAGGGCGCCGGGACCGTCTTGGTCGAATCATTCGGGTCCGGCGCCAAAGTCGCCGACAGGCGGCCGTGGAAATATTTGTCCTCCTTGAACTCCTGCCCGATCAGGGCGGAGCCGATCACCTTGCCGTCCCGCTCGATCAGGCTGCCTTGCGCCTGCGAGGGGAAGATCGCACCGGCAATGGCGGTCATTGCGAGCGGATAGGCCAGGCCGGTGATGGCGGTGAGCACCAGCAGCAGGACGATGGCGGGGCGGATTTCTCTGAGCATGTTATGTCTCCTAAGTCCTCGTCATTGCGCGCGGCGCATCGCGCCGCGTGACGACGGTCAAGCCAGGTGCAAGGCGGTCACGACGAGATCGATCGCCTTGATGCCGATGAAGGGAATGAGGATTCCACCCAGGCCGTAGATCAGCAGGTTGCGACGGAGCAACGCGCCGGCACCGACCGCGCGGTAGGCGACGCCTTTGAGCGCCAGCGGGATCAGCGCGATGATGATCAGCGCGTTGAAGATGATCGCCGACAGGATGGCGCTCTGCGGGCTCGATAGGTTCATGACGTTGAGCACGTTGAGTTGCGGGTAGAACGCCAGGAACATCGCCGGGATGATCGCAAAATACTTTGCGACGTCGTTGGCGATCGAGAACGTCGTCAGCGCACCGCGTGTCATCAGCAGCTGCTTGCCGATCTCGACCACCTCGATCAGCTTGGTCGGGTTGGAATCGAGGTCGACCATGTTGCCGGCCTCGCGGGCGGCCTGCGTGCCGGTGTTCATGGCGACGCCGACGTCGGCCTGGGCAAGCGCCGGCGCGTCGTTGGTGCCGTCGCCGCACATGGCGACCAGCTTGCCCTTGGCCTGCTCGTCGCGGATCAGCTTGAGCTTGTCCTCGGGCGTTGCCTGCGCGAGGAAATCATCGACGCCCGCCTCCGCCGCGATCGCAGCGGCCGTCATCGGGTTGTCGCCGGTGATCATGATGGTGCGGATGCCCATGCGGCGCAGTTCTGCGAAGCGCTCGCGGATGCCGCCCTTGACGATGTCCTTGAGCTGGATCACGCCGAGCAGCTTGCCGTCCTTGGCGACCGCAAGCGGCGTTCCGCCCGCTTTCGATATCTCGTCGGCAATGGTCTGGACTTCACGGCCGACGTCGGAAAGCACTGCAGGCTGGATGGCACGCGCGGTGTTGCCGGAGGCAACGGCCAGCGGCGCACCGCCGCCGACATAATTGAGCATGGCATCGACAGCGCCCTTGCGCACCGACGAGCCGCCGGCATCGACACCGCTCATGCGGGTTTGTGCCGTGAACGGAATGAAGGTGGCGCCAAGCTCGGCCATGTCGCGGCCGCGCATGGAATACTTCTCCTTCGCTAGCACGACGATCGAGCGGCCTTCCGGCGTCTCGTCGGCGAGCGAGGCGAGCTGCGCCGCATCGGCGAGCTCCTGCTCGGTGACGCCGCGAACCGGGCGGAAGGCGGTCGCCTGGCGGTTGCCGAGCGTGATCGTACCGGTCTTGTCGAGCAGCAGCGTGTCGACGTCACCGGCAGCCTCGACCGCGCGGCCGGACATCGCCAGCACGTTGAAGCGGACCAGGCGGTCCATGCCGGCGATACCGATCGCCGATAGCAGCGCGCCGATCGTGGTCGGGATCAGCGTCACGAACAGTGCGACCAGCACGACCACCGAGATCGAGCCGCCGGCATAAGCCGCATAGCTCGGAATGGTGACGGTGGCGAACACGAAGATGATGGTGAGGCCGGCGAGCAGGATGTTGAGCGCGATCTCGTTCGGCGTCTTCTGCCGCTCGGCGCCCTCGACCAGCTTGATCATGCGGTCGATGAAGGTCGAGCCTTGCGCGGCCGTGATGCGGACGCGGATCCAGTCGGACAGCACCTGCGTGCCGCCGGTCACCGCCGACCGGTCGCCGCCGGACTCGCGGATCACGGGCGCGGACTCGCCGGTGATGGCGGCTTCGTTGACGGAAGCGACGCCTTCGATCACCTCGCCGTCGGAGGGGATGGTGTCCCCTGCCTCGACCAGCACGATGTCGCCGACCTTCAGGCTGGTGCCCGGCACCAGGTTGAAGGCCTGGCCGGCACCGCTCAGGAGCTTGGCCTGGCTCTCGGTGCGGGTCTTGCGCAACGATTCGGCTTGTGCCTTGCCGCGGCCTTCAGCCACCGCTTCGGCGAAATTGGCGAACAGCACCGTGAACCAGAGCCAGAGGATGATCTGGAAGGTGAAGCCGAGACTCTCGCCGCCGGTGACGAGGTCGCGCAGGAAGATCACCGTGGTGAGCGCGGCCACGATCTCGACCACGAACATCACGGGGTTCTTGATCATCAGCCGCGGGTCGAGCTTGGTGAAGGACGCGCTGATCGCGGGCAGAACGATCTTGGGATCGAGCATTGCCGACATCGGGGCACGTTTTTGCAGTTTCATCGTATCCATGGAGGTCACTCCAAACAATCAGAAGACGTTGCCGGCGTTCATCGCGAGTTGCTCGACGATCGGGCCGAGCGCGAGTGCCGGGAAGAAGGTCAGGCCGCCGATGATCAGGATCACGCCCACGACGAGGCCGACGAACAGCCCGCCCGTGGTCGGGAACGTGCCCGCCGACGGCGGGATCGACTTCTTGGCGGCCAGCGAGCCCGCAATCGCCATCGCCGGAACGATCATGAAGAACCGGCCGACGAACATCGCGGATGCGAGGGTGAGGTTGTAGAACAGCGTGTTGCCGGTGAGGCCCGCGAAGGCCGAGCCGTTGTTGCCGGTCGCCGAGGTGAAGGCGTAGAGCACCTCGGTGAAGCCATGCGGGCCGGCATTCGCCATCGAGGCGACCGCCGCCGGATAGACCACGCCGACCGCGGTCCAGCCGAGATACATCAGCGGCAGCACCAGGATCGCGAGCATCGCCATCTTGACCTCGCGCGCCTCGATCTTCTTGCCGACATATTCCGGCGTGCGGCCGACCATCAGGCCGGCGACGAAGATCGCGAGCACGACGAACAGCAGCATGCCATAGAGGCCGGCGCCCACGCCGCCGATGATGACTTCACCGAGCTGCATGTTGATCAGCGGGATCATGCCGCCGAGCGCGGTGAAGCTGTCATGCATGGCGTTGACCGCGCCGCAGGAGGCGGCCGTGGTCACCACGGCGAACAGCGAGGAGGCGACGATGCCGAAGCGGACTTCCTTGCCCTCCATGTTGCCGCCAGTCAGGCCGAGCGCATGCATCATCGAGGTGCCGTTGGCTTCCGCCCAATAGGTGATGACGACGCCGGCGATGAACAGCACGCCCATGACCGCGAAGATCGCCCAGCCCTGGCGCTGGTTGCCGACCATGCGGCCGAACACATTGGTCATGGCCGCGCCGATCAGGAAGATCGAGAGCATCTGCACGAGATTCGACAGCGCGGTCGGGTTCTCGAAGGGATGCGCGGCGTTGGCGTTGAAGAAGCCGCCGCCATTGGTGCCGAGCATCTTGATCGCAACCTGCGATGCGACCGGGCCGACCGCGATGGTCTGCTTGGCGCCTTCGAGCGTAGTGGCCTCGACGTAATCGCCGAGCGTCTGCGGGATGCCCTGCCAGACCAGGAACAGTGTGTAGACGACGCAGATCGGCAGCAGCACATAAAGTGTCGTGCGGGTGACGTCGACCCAGAAATTGCCGACCGTGCGCATCGAGGCGCGCGAGAATCCGCGGATCATGGCCACCGCGAGCGCGATGCCGGTCGCCGCCGACAGGAAGTTCTGGTGCGTCAGGCCGAGCATCTGCACGAGATAGGATAGCGTGCTCTCGCCGCCGTAATTCTGCCAGTTGGTGTTGGTTATGAAGGAAATCGCGGTGTTGAAGGAGAGATCCTGGGCGACCGCGCCCTGCCCGGCCGGGTTGAACGGCAACACCGCCTGAAGCCGCATCACGCCGTAGATGATGAGGAAGCCGCCGACATGAAACAGCAGCATGGAGACCGTGTAGGTCAGCCAATGCTGCTCGCGCCTGTCGTCGACGCCGGAGAACCAGTAGATGCCGGCCTCGATCGGCCGCAGCACCGGCGAGAGAAACGTCCGCTCGCCGTTGAACACAGCCGTCATGTACCCGCCGAGCGGTTTCGTCAGCGCGACGATAATCGCGCAAAAGAGAATGATCTGGAGCCAACCGATCACGGTCATGGAATCAACCCTTCAGGCTTGGTGCCCGGCCCAGCAACGACCGGAGCACCGTCAGGAGGCAGGCGACGAGCACGGCGTCCGCCAGCAGCAATTTGACAATGAGCAGCACGGTCAGAACCGTTCCGGCCGGAGCAGCGCGTAGGTGAGGTAAATCAGGAGGCCGAACGAGACGGCGCTGGCGAGCGTATAATCGAAGATCATGGTGCGCCCCTCACAGCCGTTCGCAGGCATAGGTGTAGCCGATCGCAAGGGCGAAGAAGACGAAGCCCAGCGCCAGCATCAGGATGTCCATCATGGCGATACTCCTCAGTACGAGACGATGTCTGGCATAGCCCGTCTCCGGATCCCGGCGGGCCGCGTGCTGCGAGCGAACGCAACACGTGTCTCTCCCGGCCGGGAACTTCACCGCGCTGAAATGCCACCGCGCGCATAGGTTTTCGAGATGAGGCCTATGGCGACGTTATAGGAATCCCATAAAGGCCGGCACGTCGTGGCCGGCCACTATGTGGCACCGACGCTGTATTTCGGGCGGTCGTTCCGAGCAGGCAGCGCAGCGACACAAACCACCATCGCTTTCACGACCGTTGTTAAGGCAGGCCATGGCCAGGGTCTTTTCAAAAAGCCCTGCTTCTATAAGCCTTCACCTTCGACGGAGACGGCGGTCGGCGATCTGTCGCTCATACCCGGAAGATTCCGTGCACTTATGAAATCCCTATATCTCCCGTCCCGTCCCCATCTCGTTTTCAAATGCGCTTCCAGCCATCTTGGAGAGGCCGGCCGACTGACCGACACCAATTCCAGGAGGCCTGACATGACCGCCGTTCTCCGACGCCTTGCCCCACCTTCCCTCAACCAGCAGCTTCGCGCGGCACCGGCAATGACGCGTCCGCTGATGCTCGACATCATCGATCAGGCCTGCCGGCGCTTCCCGTCGCGCGGGCGGAGCGAGCGCAGTGCGCGTATCATGCGCCTGGTCGATGCCGAGGCCTGGACCGACGCCGCGCTGGCGCTGATCGAGCTCGAGCTGCCGCTGTGGCAGGTCCGCCGCATCGCCTATGACGAGGGCGAGTGGCATTGCGCTCTGTCGCGCGAGCGCGAATTGCCGGACTGGCTCGACGCCGCCGTCGAAGCCCGGCATGCCGATCTTGCGCTGGCATTGCTGTCGGCCTTCATCGAGGTACAGGCGTTAGCCGTGGAGGTATCGCGGCCGAGCGTTCCCACCGTGCGCCCCGCCCCGGACCCGCTCTATCAGCCGGTCGCCTGCGAGAATTTCAGCTAAGCCAAGCGGAGGTTCGCGCCTTGCCGCAATCTTCGGACATGTCGCGGGTCCTCAGCCCGGCGCGGGTGATCGCGCGCTTTGCCGTCCGCCTCGCACTGCTCGTTGCCTTTGCAGCCTTCGGCAGCGTCGGCTTTGCACGCAGCCTCTCCGCCCTGCTCTGGATGTCGATCATCCTGTGCGCCCTCGCCGGCCTCGTCAGGCGCGAGCCGCTGTTCGGTGCCGTCCTCAATCATTGGGACGAAGGCGTTGCCTTCGGCGCGCTGTTCGCGCTGGTTCAGGTCGTCAACGAGCTGGCCTGAACATCGGGCTTTATGACCTTCCTATGAGATCGTCGCGCAGCCTCACTCGAAATCATATTCGCTTGAAAAGATATTGATCGGGTGGTCGCGGGACACGCACCCGCCGCCCGCGTCAATCGGAAGGAATACGAAAGTGAAACTCGTCGAACCTCCCTCGTGCAGCTCACCCTCGACCATCGTCTTCATCGGCCGCAACCACAGGGGACAGTGGGTCGCGCAGCAGCAGAACGGCCTCTACGGTGGCCTGTTCGTCAACCGCGCCCAGGCCATCAAATATGCGCTGTTCGAGAACGGACAGCATCCTGAGACCATCATCGAGCTGCCGCGCGAGATCGAGCTCGACATGGGCAGCAGCCCCGATGCCGCTGCTCCCAAGCGCGCCGCCTGAGCTTCTCGGCAAAAAGCCATGTTCATCCCACCCTCCGCCTGGTTCACCGGGTTCATACCAGACCTGCCGACGCCGTTCGATTCGGCCGACACGATCGACCTGAAGGCGTTCGCCACGCTCTGCGAGCGTCAGATCGCGGCCGGCGTGCCCGCACTCGTGGTGTGCGAGACCGCCGGCGAGGCACCGACGCTCTCGCCGGCCGAGCAGGCGCTGATCATTCGCACCGCGGTCGATGTCGCGCGCGGCCGCGTGCGGATCATTGCCGGCGCCGTGTCGAATTCGACGAGCCACGCCATCGAACTCGCGCGGCGGGCGGAAGCCGCCGGCGCCGATGCCGTGATGTCGGTGGTGCCCGCCTACAACAAGCCGATGCAGGAAGGAATGCTCGCGCACTTCCGCGCCATTGCCGGCGCGATCGGCCTGCCCGTGATCCTGCACGACACACCCTCCCGCACGCTGCGCCCGCTCGCCGACGAGACGCTTCTGCGTCTCGTCGAATCGCGCCGGTTCGTGGGCCTGCGCGATGCGAGTGGCGACATCACCCGTCCGATGCGCCTGTCCCGCCACTTGCCTGCCGGCTTTCGCTGTCTATCCGGCGACGACACCACCTCCTTCGGCTTCATCGCGGGCGGCGGCGATGGCGCGATCTCGGAGGTTGCCAACGTCGCGCCGGATCTCTGCCGCACGATTTTTTCACATGTCAGGCAGGGCCGGCTGCAATCCGCCCGCTACCTGCACAGGCGCCTGATCCCCTTGATCGCCTGCCTCGGGAAGGAGAGCCCGGCCGCACTCAAATGTGCACTCGGCGTGCTTGGCCTGATGTCGCCTGCCACAAGGCTTCCGATCGTTCCGCTGGACGCAGCCGCGCAGAGGGAAGTGGTACGCGCATTCGCCGCGATCGCCGACGAGGAGCTGATCGACCGCGTCGGCGCCTGAGGCGTCGCACGGCATCCGGGTATCCCCATGCGGCAATCAATCGAAGGGCCTCACAGGCTGCTCCGCGCCTGGCAGCTCGCGCTGCTGCGATTTGCGGTGACGCTCGATGAGTCCGACAGGCTTAATGTCGCCGCGCTCGCGGCAGAGCTCGATCATCTCGGCGGCGGCGCCAGGGCCTCCATCCACTTCTTTCGGCGGACCAACTCGCAACTCTGTGCGGCTATCAGCGGGCAGCGGCAGAGTGTGGAAGCGACGCTGGAATGCTTCTGCAAGCAGATCGAGGAACCGCGGCTGCGGAACGCCTTTGCTGCAGCGATCGGGATGACGCATTCGGATCCTGCGCCGTCTCAGGTCCGGCCGAAGCGGAACCCCGGTCTCTTCAGAGGGCTGCCGGCACGACGGTCGGCATCTTTATAGCATTCCTATACTGGTGCCTCGGCGCTCGTCTCGCAATCCTACGCAACGATGGACATCATGAGAGACAGATCGGAACGGCCGTCTCGCCGCCCGAGGCAGAAGGACTTCCAAAATGTCGGTAATGACACATGGCTTTGACCGGCCCTTCGGCGGGGCCGAACGCTCGCCGCGCATTTCCGGGACGCGCAAGGCCCAGCTCAAACGCATCGCGCTCAGCGCACTGACCCTGCTCTCGATGGCCAGCGTGCTCACGGCGCTGATTGCGCTCAAGACCGCGATCTATGTCTGGCATTTCCACGCCTGACGGCATGGGAGACCATCATGACCCTGCAGATGTGTGAGGAAGCCGCCATGGCCACGATCGCCCTTCAAGCCACGCGTCGCCAGCCCGAGCGACCGACAATGGCCGCGTCCGCGGCGGCGCTTGGGCCGATCGACCCGGATGTCATAAGCACGGCCATCCCCGCCTTCTTCATCGGGCGCAACGGCGCCGGCCTCTGGGTCGCGCGCGAGGCGCATGGGCGCGTCGGCGGTTTGTTCCTGTTCAAGAGCTCCGCGGTCGAATTCGCCAACCGGCAGAGCGGACTCGCAAGCTGCGCGCTGGTGTTTCCCGCCGAGACCTTCGAGCTCGATATCGAGAACCGCGGCAATCCGCTGATTGCGCTGGCGGAGGGTGCGAGGCGGCTCCTGGCCCGTGCGGCGACAAGGCTGCGGACATGATCGAGCTCAAGATCGCCATCCTGGTTGCGGTGCTGGGTGCATTGCTGCTCGGCATGCGCATCACCGCGACCTCGGACAACTAGCATGCAGCTCCTCAAGGGAAATCTGGAGCAGGCGGTCACGACGACGATCCTGACCATGACACTGAGCCTGGTCTGGGGCGCGATCCTGACAATCGTGATCACGCTCGTGGCACGCGGGCTGGGAGTTTAGAACCCGGCAAATCGATGGACCGTGAATTGACCATGGCTGCCTACGCGGCGAGCAGCTGGGTGTGCGGCGCCGTCGCGATGCCCACCTGAGGCCGCGTATCCCCGCGAAAAGATCTGGCCGATCTGGCGCAATTTCACGGAACCGTGTAGAGCGGTTTCATGAGCACAAGCAGCGTCAACGTCGTCGCCCACCCCCTGGTCCAGCACAAGCTCTCCCTCATGCGGGAGAAGGACCGCTCGACCAAGAGTTTTCGCGAGATCCTGAACGAGATCGGGATGCTGCTCGGCTACGAGGTGACGCGCGATCTGCCTTTGGAGCTGGTGGAGATCGAGACGCCGATCTCGCCGATGCGGGCGCCGAAGATCGCCGGCAAGAAGCTCACTCTCGCGCCGATCCTGCGCGCCGGCGTCGGCTTCCTCGACGGCATGCTGGCGCTGATGCCCTCGGCGCGCATCGCCCATATCGGGCTCTACCGCGACCCCGAGACATTGCAGGCGGTGGAATATTACTTCAAGGCGCCGCAGGACCTGTCCGACCGCACCGTGATCCTGATGGACCCGATGCTGGCGACCGGCAACTCGGCCTGCGCCGGCGCCTCCCTGCTCAAGGCGCGCGGCGCCCGCGACATCCGCTTCGTCTGCCTTCTGGCCGCGCCCGAAGGCATCGCGCAGTTCCAGAGCGAGCATCCGGACGTGCCGGTCTGGACCGCCGCGATCGACGAGCGGCTCAACGACCACGGCTACATCGTGCCGGGCCTGGGCGATGCCGGCGACCGGATGTTCGGCACCAAGTAGACAGATTTGCGCGATCGGGTTAGTCCGGTTGCATGAGCGTCAACCAAGTTTCGCTTCAATCGCTGATCGGTGCCGAAGGCGCCGAGCCCGCCTTCGTGTTTGACGGCAGGCCGGTCTCGCGCGCGGAATTCTCCGGGAAGGTCGAGCAGACTGCCGCATGGCTTACGGCGCAAGGCATCGGCCAGGGCGACGTGGTCGCGGTCTGGCTGGTCAACCGGGTCGAATGGATCGCACTGCTGCTCGCCGCCGCCCGCTGTGGTGCGATCGTCGCCGCGGTCAATACCCGCTACCGCAGCGCGGAAGTCGGCCATCTGCTCAAGGTGTCCGGCGCCAGGCTGATGGTGGTCGAGGCCGCGTTCCGCTCGATCGATTTCGCCGCCATCCTCGCCGAGATCAGCAGGGACGAAGTGCCTGCGCTACAAAGGCTCGCGGTGGTCGGCGGGGATGCGATCCCCGCACACTGGCCCTGTGTGCGCTTCGATGCGTTCGAGACGTCCTATCCGCCAGCGCCGCCGGCGCAGGACGATGTCGATCTGCCGGTGCTGCTCTACACGACATCGGGCACGACCAAGGGGCCGAAGCTCGTCGCGCATTCGCAGCGGACGCTCGCCACGCACGCCGCCTCCGTCGCCAAGGCGCTGAAACTCTCGCCACGGCGCCATTCGCTGCTGGCCATGCTGCCGTTCTGCGGCACCTTCGGCATGACCAGCCTGCTCGGCTTCATCGCGGCCGGCGCGACCATCCATGTGCTCGATGCTTTCGAGGCGGCATCAGCGTTGAAGGTCCTTGGCGAACACAAGATCACGCACGCCTTCGGCTCCGACGAGATGTCCCGCCGCATCCTCGCGCTCGCCGATGCGCCACGGCCATTCCCGCATCTCGAGGTCTGCGGCTTCGCCGCGTTCCAGCCCGGCTGGCGTGAGCTCGCCGGGGAGGCCGAGGCGCGTGGCATGCCGCTGTTCGGCCTCTACGGTTCGAGCGAAGTGCAGGCGCTGTTCTCGATCGCCCGCTCCGGTGATGCCTTCGCCGATCGTATCGAAGGCGGCGGCTGGCCGATGTCTCCCGACGCGAGGGTGCGCGTGCGCGATACCGATACCGGGGAGCTAACGGCGCAAGGCGTCTTCGGCGAGATCGAGATCAGCGCGCCCTCGTGCTTCCTTGGCTATTTCAACAACCCGGATGCGACGCGCGATGCGATCACCGCTGACGGCTTCTTCCGCACCGGCGACATCGGCCGGATGCGCGGCGACGGCGCCTTCGTCTACGAGACCCGCGCGGGCGATGCGATGCGGCTCGGCGGCTTCCTGGTTGCGCCCGGCGAGATCGAGGACGAGCTCAAAGCCTGCACGGGGGTTGCCGACGCCCAGGTTGTGGCGATCGATCTTAGGGGTCAGGCGCGCTGCGTCGCCTTTGTGATCCCGGGCAAGGAGCCGCCGCAGCAGGAGATGCTGGTGGCGCGCCTGCGCGAGCGGCTCGCCGGCTACAAGGTGCCGGCACGAATCTATATCGTCGACGCTTTCCCCGTCACCGACAGCGCCAACGGTGTGAAAATCCAGCGCGCCCGGCTTCGCGCCATGGCGATGGAACGGATTGCCGCCGAATAGGCCCGCCTGTTTCAGATAGCTCGCGAGATTCTAGCGCGCGGCGCGAAGCTGCGCCGACAGCGCGTCGCGGTGCCCGGGCGCCGCGATCGCGATCATGCGGCGCGCACGCTCGGCAAGACCGCAGCCGCGCAGCTCTGCGATACCCCATTCGGTCACGATGGCATCGACGTCGGCGCGCGGCGTCGTCACGGTCTCCACATCGGTGACGATGCGGCTGGTCCCGTCGGACGCCGTCGCCGGCAGTGCGATGATCGCCCTGCCCCCGGGCGATGCATTGGCACCGCGCACGAAATCGAGCTGCCCGCCGATGGCGCCGATCGCGACGCCGTTCAGCGTCTCGGAATTCACGCTGCCGTCGAGCCCGACCTGGAGCGCCGAGTTGATCGCGACGAGCCGATTGATCCGCGCCAGCACGTTCTGGCCGTGCGTATAGGACGTCGGCCGCACGGAAACCGCCTCGTTCTCGTCCACGAAACGATAGAGCCGCTTCGTCCCGATCACCTGATTCGTCACCGTGACCCCGGCGTCGATCCCCTTCTCTGCATTGGTCACCGCACCGCGCTCGATCAGGTCGACGACCGCGTCGTTGATCAGGCCGGAATGGATGCCGAGATTGCGCGCATGCGACAGCGAGGACAGGATCGCATCCGGAATCCGGCCCACGCCGAACTGAAGCGTGCTGCCGTCGGCGATCAGGCTCGCCGCATGTGTCGCGATTTTTCGTGAGACGTCATCCAGCGGCGCCGGCGGCAGCTCCACGGGCGGACGGCGAGCGGCGACCCGCAGATGGATCGGTGCGTCCGCAGGCCATTCCGCGCCAAACGTCCAAGGCGCATCCGGATTGATCTCGGCGATGACGACACGCGCGCCCCGTGCGGCATCGATGACATAGTCGTTGGAGAGGCCAGCGCTCAATCGACCATCGCCGGACGCGGCGAGTTGCACCAGCACCACATCCGCGCGATGGCGCCCTGAGGCGAAATCGGCGCAGAAGGCGCTGTAGTTGCTAGAGATCACGTCGAGCCGTCCCGCTTTCGCGAGCCGCCGCGCATTGCCGATCACGCCATAGCTCTGGAACGAGATGTTGGGCGCGCACGCCGCGGAAAACGTGTCGGAGAATATTGGACCGACCATCATGCGGAACGCCGGCAGATGCACGGCTTGCGCGACCAGCGCCTCGGTCAGGGTGACCGGCTCGGCCGTTGCCTGCCCGCACGCGACACGGTCGCCCTCCCGGATCAGGCCGGAGAAGTCGAGGTTCATTGGCGTCCCTGCTAAGCGATCCGCGCGAAGACTAGTAAGACTTTGCCAGTCCGAGCACCTTTTCCGCGATGAAGCTGAGCGCGAGCTGAGGGCTGACCGGCGCGATGCGCGGGATCAGGACCTCGCGCAAATAGCGCTCGACATGGAATTCCTTGGCATAGCCGAAGCCGCCATGGGTCATCACCGCCTGCTCGCAGGCATGGTAGCCGGCTTCGCCTGCGAAATATTTCGCGGCGTTCGCGCCAGCGCCGCAGGGCAAGCCCTTGTCGTATTGCCAGGCCGCCTGCATCACCATCAGCCAGGCGGCCTCGAGCTCGACCCAGTTCACCGCGAGCGGATGCTGGATGCCCTGGTTCTTGCCGATCGGACGGTTGAACACCACGCGCGTCCTGGCGTATTCGGTCGCGCGCGACAGCGCGAGCTTGCCGAGGCCGACCGCCTCCGCGGCGATCAGGATCCGCTCGGGGTTCATGCCTTCGAGGATATACTGGAAGCCCTTGCCCTCTTCGCCGATCCGATCCTCCATCGGGATCTCAAAATCCTCGAAGAACAGCTCGTTGGAATCGACGATCTTGCGGCCCATCTTCTCGATCTCGTGGACCTTGATCTTCTTGCGGTCGAAATCGGTGTAGAAGAGGCTGAGGCCATGGGTTGGCGAGCGCACGTCCTCCAGCGGCGTGGTGCGCGCCAGCAGCAAAATCTTGTGCGCGACCTGCGCGGTCGAGATCCAGACCTTCTGGCCGTTGACGATGTAGCGGTCGTTCTTGGCCACAGCACGCGTCTTGAGCTGCGTCGTGTTGAGGCCGGTGTTGGGCTCGGTGACGGCGAAGCACGCCTTCTCGCGGCCCTCGACCATCGGCGGCAGCATGCGCTTGCGCTGCTCCTCGGTGCCGAACACGACGACGGGATTGAGACCGAACACGTTGATGTGCACCGCAGAGGCACCGGACATGCCGGCGCCGGATTCCGCGATGGCGCGCATCATGATCGCGGCCTCGGTGATGCCGAGCCCCGAGCCGCCATATTCCTCCGGCACACAGATGCCGAGCCAGCCCGCATCGGCCATTGCCTTGTGGAAGTCGTGCGGGAAGCCGCCGTCGTGGTCCTTCTTCAGCCAATAGGCGTCGGGAAAGTCCTCGCAAACTTTTGCGACGGCAGCGCGAATGGCTTCCTGCTGATCGGTGAGCGCGAAATCCATGTTGTTGATCTCCTTCTTGGGAGCCGGGCTCCGATCCTAGCGCCCCATCTGTGAGGGCAGCCAGAGAATGATAGACGGAAACGCCACCAGAATCGCAATTGCGATCAGATGTGCGATGAAATGCGGGAAGGTGCCGTGGAACACTTCCGCCACCGGCCGCTTGGCATAGCGGGCGACGATGAAGCAGTTGAGCCCCACCGGCGGCGTGATCATGCCGACCTCGGCGGTGACGATCTTGATGACGCCGAACCAGATCGGATCGAAGCCGAGCGTCTTGATCAGCGGCAGCACAATCGGCACCGTCAGCACCAGGATTGCGATCTGGTCCATGAACGAGCCGAGCACGATGTAGCCGCACAGGATCAATGTAATGATCACCCAGCGCGAGGCCGGCAGGGACCCGATCCAGGCAACGAGGTCCTGCGTGACATGGGTGAGCGTGAAGAAATAGCCGAAGATCGACGCGCCGACCAGGATCATAATGATCATGCAGGTGCCGTGGCAGGCGCGCAGCAGCGTCGCATAGAGCGATGACGGCGTGATCTTGCCCTTGACGATCGCGAGCAGGAAGGCGCCGAACGCGCCGAAGGCGGAGGCCTCCGTCGGCGTCGCGACGCCGAGATAGATCGTGCCCGTCACGATCGAGAACAGCACCACCATCGGCGAGACCTGCCACAGCAGCGCGAATTTCTCGCGCCACGGTACAGACTTCGCGGCCGGTGCGCGCGAAGGATCCTGCCAGACCAGGAAGTAGATCGTGGCCATGATGGTGAACGTGACCAGGATCGCCGGGATGATGCCGCTGATCAGCAGCTTGCCGATGTTCACTTCGGCCAGCAGGCCAAAGATGACGAGCGCAACGCTGGTCGGCAGCAGCATCGACAGCGTACCGGAGATAGCAACGACGCCTGCGGCCATCTTCGGCTCGTAGCCCTGGCGGATCATCGCGGGCAGGCTGGTCGAGGACAACGTCGCGGCGGAAGCGGTCGAGGTGCCGCAGATCGCGCCAAAACCGGCGCCGGCGAGCGCGGTCGCCATGCCGAGGCCACCGGGGATGCGGCCGACCCAGGCCGAGGCGGTCTTGAACAGATCGTCTGCGACACCCGACAGCAGCACGAGATCCGCCATCAGCAGGAACATTGGAATGGTGATCAGCTCGTAGGACGAGACGGTCGAGAGCGGAGCTGTTTGCAAAATGCCGAGCAGCGTGGGCCATCCGCCAACCATGACGAGGCCGACCGATCCGGAGAAGGCCATGGCAAAGCCGACGGGCGTGCCGAGGGCAAGCAGGCCGAACAGCAGGGCGAGAACGATGAAAGGTGTCATGGATATCGCCCGTTACTCGAAGCTGCGGGCTTCGCCGACGCCGGTCACCGGCGGCAGCGGATAGAGGTCGCGGCCGCTAACGAGGCTCAGCACATTGCCGACGAGCTGCAGCGCCAGCCGCAGCACCAGCACGCCGCAGCCGAACGGCACCAGCGCGGCCGAGATCCAGGTCGGCCAGGGGATCGCGCCGGAGAGGACGTCGTGCTGCTCGTAATTCTCCAGCGCGCGCTCGAAGCCGACCTTGCAGATCAGGATGAACACGAACAGGCCGGCGAGCGCGGTGACGATCTCGGACAGCCGTCGCCCCGTCAGCGAGAAGCGCGACAAGAGGATGTCCACCCCGACATGGACATGCTCACGCAACGCGTCCGACAGCGTGAAGAAGAACACGCCGGCGAGGAGATAGAGCCCGATCAGATCATAGGTGAAGGAGAACGGACTGTTCAGCACATAGCGCATGAACACGTCGGTCACGACAAGCAGCATGATCACGAACATGAACACCATCGCGATGACAGTCAGCGCGCGTTCCAGCGCGCCGAGCACATCTCCTGCCCGTTTGATCACCTCTCACGCCTCCCTGTTGGATGTCGGACTACATGGCGCTACTTGGCGCCGCCAGCGGCGAGCAGATCGTCGAACTCCTTCAGCGCGGCAGACGCCTGCTTGCCGCGGCTGTCGAGCCCGCTTGCCCATTCCTTGCCGACGCCCTTGAGCTTGTCCTTGATCTCGGTGCGCGTCGCCTCCGGCAGCGGATCGAAGCTGATGCCTTCGTCCTGCATTTGCTTCCTGGTGACTTCGCCTTCTTTTTCGACGCCGGCGCAGGCTTGCGGCGTAATCGCCTCCGAAGCCTCGTTCATCGCCTTCTTCACGTCGTCGGGCAGCTTGTCCCAAACCGACTGGTTGATGGAATAGGCGACGATGAAGCTGCCGAAGCTGACGCCTTCGGTGGCGTGCTTGACCAGCTTGTCGAGGCCGTAGGAGACGACGCTGTCGAGCGGGAACAGCAGCCCGTCCATGGTGCCGCGCGACAGCGACTCATAGGCATCGGGCGCCGCCATGCGCACCGGCACAGCGTTGAGCGCACGCAGCGTCAGATCCTGCGCACCGCCCGTGGTGCGCAGCTTCAAGCCCTGCATGTCCTTGGTGGTTTCCACCTTCGACTTGACGGTCCACACCTGGTAGGGCGGCAGCACTACGGCGAGCAGCAGCTTGATCTTGTTCGGCGCGTATTCCTGCTTGGCGAGAATGCCTTCACGCGCGGTCTTCCAATAAGCGAGCGTGCCCTGGCAGCTGGTTGCGAACGCGCCCGGCAATTGCGCGACCTCCGACAGCGGCATCTTGTCGGAGACATAGGACGGCCCGATGTAGCCGATGTCGACCACGCCGGACTGCGTCAGCCGCAGCATGTCGGCCGCCTTGCCGATCTGCTGGTTCGGATAATAGGTGAAGGTCACCGCGCCGTTGGAGCGCCTGGTGACGTCGTCCATCCAGGGCTTCAGCATCAGGCGGACGAGATAGTGACCGGCGGGGAAGCTATCGGCGACCTTCAGCTCCAGCGCCTGCGCCGGCATTGTCGAGACCGGCAGCAAGAGAGCGAGCACGGCTGCGGCCCTGACCAGATTCTTCTTCATGTCGTTCTCCTTGACGCGTCCCCACGCCGAACGCGGCAGCGAACTGCTGCGGCACCGTCCGGCCCTCGCTCTAATTCTTGCTTGAGGAAAATGTACATATAGATGAATTTATCTGTCAAGTATATGAACTATGCATAGAGCTATGCGCCACCGACCGGAGCCGTGGAATTGACATGGCCGCTTTATGAACTCTAACTCCACGTATATGAATTTATGCAACGAGGCCTCATGGGACCGCTCGCCGGCTTCACCATTCTCGACCTGACCTCGGTGCTGATGGGCCCCTATGGCACCCAGGTGCTGGCGGACATGGGCGCCGACGTGATCAAGGTCGAAAGCCCCGAGGGCGACATCGTTCGCCAGATCGGTCCCGGCCGCACGCCCGGCATGGGCGGGATGTTCCTCAATGCCAATCGCGGCAAGCGCAGCATCGTGCTCGACCTGAAGAAGACGGAAGGCCGCGACACCTTGCTGCGGCTGGCGAAGCACGCCAACGCGCTCGTCTACAATGTGCGCCCGCAGGCGATGGCGCGACTCGGCCTCGACTACGAGACACTTCGCGAGATCAACCGCGCGCTCGTCTATGTCGGCGCTTTCGGCTACGGCCAGTCCGGGCCCTATGCCGCAAAGCCCGCCTACGACGATCTGATCCAGGGCGCCGCCACCATTCCGACGCTGCTTGCGGCGGCCGGCGACGGCACGCCGCGCTACGTCCCCGTCACCATCGCCGACCGCATCGTCGGCCTGATGCTGGTCAACGCCATTATGGGCGGGCTGATGCATCAGAGCCGCACCGGCGTCGGTCAGCGCATCGACGTGCCGATGTTCGAATCGATGACGGAGTTCGTGCTGGTCGATCATCTGGGCGGTCTGACCTACGATCCGCCGCTCGACCATGGCGGCTACGCCCGCCTGCTGTCGCGCTATCGCCGCCCCTACAAGACCAGCGACGGCTATCTCTGCGTCCTCATCTATAACGACAAGCACTGGCGCAGCTTTTTTGAGGCGATCGGACAGCCGCATTTCCTCGATCAGCCGCGCTTCGCCAACCATGCGTCGCGGACAAAGCACATCGACGAGATCTATGAGGAGATCGGCCACATCTTCCTCACACGCACCACCGCAGAATGGCGCGATCTGCTCGAGCGCGCCGACATTCCCGTGATGCCGATGCATACGCTGGAAACGATCCTCGAAGATCCGCATCTCCAAGCGATCGATTTCTTCAGGACGGTGGATCATCCCGTCGAAGGCCGTATCCGCCAGATGCGCGTGCCCTCCACCTGGAGCGTGACCCAGCCGGAAGCCGCCGGCCCCGCACCGACGCTCGGCCAGCATGGCCGCGACATTTTGCGCGAGGCCGGTTTCTCGACCGACGAAATCGACCAGCTCGCAGAGCAAAAAGCAGTTCACCTGGCCGCGCCGCCCTAAGGGCAGCGCTGGCCAGGATCGCAGCGATACAGGGAGGGAGACCGCGATGGCCGGACTTTATTTCGAAGACTTTTCCGTGGGCCAGGAGTTCAGGCATCCGCTGACCCGGACGGTCACGGAGATGGACAACACCCTGTTCAGCCTGCTGACGCTCAACCCGCAGCCGCTGCATATCGACGCGCATTTCGCTGAAAAGACCGAGTTCGGCCAGCGCATTTTCAACAGCCTTTACACCCTCGGCATCATGATCGGCATGACGGTCTATGATACGACCATGGGGACCACCGTTGCCAATCTCGGCATGACCGACGTCACGTTTCCAAAACCGGTCTTCCATGGCGACACGTTGCGGGCGACGACGAAGGTGCTTTCGTTGAGGGAATCCAAATCGCGCCCGAGAGCGGGCATCGTCGAGTTCGAGCACCACGCCTTGAACCAGAACGACGAGATCGTCGGCAAATGCCGCCGCACGGCGATGATGCACAAGAGGCCGGTCTGATGCGTTCGATGCTGTTCGTGCCGGGGGATTCCCCGCGCAAATTCGAGAAAGCGAGCGAAGGCAAGGCCGACGCGCTGATCATCGATCTCGAGGATTCCGTCGTCACCGAGAAGAAGCCGGAAGCGCGCGGGCTGACGCTTGCGATGCTGAAGAGCCGCCCCGGCCCGCATCAGCTCTATGTCCGCGTCAACGCACTCGACACCGGCCTGACGCTCACCGATCTCGCCGCGATCATGCCGGGCAAGCCCGACGGCATCGTGCTGCCGAAATCGCAAGGCGGCGATCACGTGCGCCAGGTCGCAACCTGGCTCGAAGCCTTGGAAGCAGCCGCCGGTATCACGGTCGGCGCGACGCGCATCGTCTGCGTGGCGACGGAGACGGCCAGCTCGATCTTCGGCCTCGGCAGCTACAAAGGCTGCTCCCCTCGCCTCGCCGGATTGATGTGGGGCGCGGAGGATCTCTCGGCTTCGCTCGGCGCCACCGAGAAGGCTGCGGGCGGCGTGTTCCACAGCCCCTACCGCCTCGCGCGCGATCTTTGCCTGATGGCGGCGGCCGCGGCCGAAGTCGCGCCGATCGACACCGTCTATACCGACATCGACAACCTCGCCGGCCTCGAGCAGGAAACGCGGGCCGCGCGGCGCGACGGCTTTTCGGCGAAGGCGCTGATTCATCCGAAACATGTCGACGTCGTCAACGCGGCATTCGAGCCGACCGAGGCTGAGCGCACCTGGGCGGAAAACGTGATCGCCGCATTCGCGAGCAATCCGAACTCCGGCACGCTGCGTCTCGACGGCCAGATGATCGACAAGCCGCATCTTCGCGCCGCGAAGAAGATCCTCGGCCAGCCCTAGATCGGAACGCCGCCACCATGATCGTTCGCCAAGCCGCAAACGTCCTGGAGATCATGGAATTCTTCGCGCAAACGAGGAAACCGGCAACGCTTGCCGAGATCGCCGATCATTTCGGCTGGCCGCGCTCGTCGACCTTCAACCTGCTCGCGACGCTCTCCGAGAAGGGCTACCTCTATGAGCCGCGGCCGCGCGCCGGCTTCTATCCGACGCCGCGCTGGCTGGCGATGGCGCGGATGATCTCCGAGGTCGAGCCGCTGCCACCGTGGACGCATCAGCTGATCGCAGATCTCTCCGCCGAGACCGGCGAGACCGCATCCATCGTGGCGCCGGCCGGTGTGATGGCGGTGTTCATCGACGTCGTCGAATCCCAGGCCGCGATCCGCTATTTCGCGACCATCGGCCACCGCGTGCCGATCCACGCCACCGCCAGCGGCCGCGCCCTGCTGCTGCAATATTCGCAGGACGAGCGCGACTCCGTCTATCGCAAGATCGAGTTCAAGCAATACGGCCCGTCGACGCCGATCAGCATCGAGGCCGTCGAGCTCGAGCTGCGCAATTCGATCGCGCGCGGCTATTGCCAGAGCTTCGCCGATTACAGCCGCGACCTCGCCGGCGCGGCGATCCCGTTGCCGATCGGTGATCGCCGGCTCTCCGTCGTCGTCGCAGGGCCGGAATTTCGCATTGGTCCAAAAGTGCCGGAGGTGGCCGCGCTGATCGCACGGACCGTCGACCGGCTGCGGCCGAAGACAACCGCGGCCTAAAGCCGGAGCCTCATTCGAGTCCCTGAACGGGCGGGGTCGAAGTCTCCGCCGGCGGAGCCGGGGCAGCTTGAACTGGCTGCACCGGGGGCGCGGCTTGAGCCGGCGGATTGCTGGCAGCTCTGATCTGGCCGTTGGCATTCATCGCCTCACGTGCGCGCGGCGGAGCGCCGGTCGCGGCTGCGCGGTAGGCCTCGCGGCGTGGCGGCTGCTGATGTCTTGCCGACCGCGAACCTCTCACGCCCCATGACCTCGCGATTGAAGGACCGGCGGTATAGCCAATCACTGCACCCGCGACCGCACCGACCGGACCAAGCACGACGGCCCCGGACACGGCGCCTATCGCCGCAGCACCAGCGCGCTCCTGCGCAACGGCGCTCGCAGGCACGCCAGCCAGCAGCACGACCGCAGTGATCAAAGCTTTCTTCATCGGAGCGCCTCCCTCTCGGGAGATCACTCTTACTCAAATATGGCCGCACGAGGTTTGTTCGTTGCCCAACACGGGGCAATGGCCGATGGAACTCCGGCAATTCGAAGACCCCCGCCGCCAGTCGGGGTTCCAGCGCAGGCCGACCGGCGCAATAGCGTCGCCTCGGCGCGACCTTGTCGCCCGTAAAACTGTTCCCGTCGAACGCGCGGCCGAACGTACCGTCCGCCTTGGCGATTGCCCACGAGGTCCATGGGCGCGATTTTTCGATGTAAAATCGGCACCTGCTTTCGGCAGTGCCGCATGAGAAGGCGTCAGGACGTGTGTACAAGGCAATGGCTTCGATGGCGCGGGCTGGCTCTCACAGCAGGCGTGACGACGATTGCGTTGTTCGGTGCCGCGACGTTTGCGGTGCACGCCGGCGGCGCCTCCATCGCACCCGCCGAGCTGAAGGCGATCGGCACGATCGATACGCGCTTTCAATCCTACAATATCGAGATGGTGGAGGTGACCGGCGGCCGGTTCTGGAAGCCCTATCCGCGAACAATGCGCGCGCTCGATGAGCGGGATCGTTACGGCGAGAGGCCGCCGATCGATCTTGCCAATGCGCGGCTGCGCAAGCTCGCCGCCGCTTTGGCGCCGGCCTATCTGCGCGTGAGCGGCACCTGGGCCAATGCCACGTTCTTTGCCGACACGGACCATGCACCGGCCAAGCCCCCGCCGGGATTCGACTCTGTGCTCAGCCGTCAACAGTGGCGTGGCGTGATCGACTTCGCGCGCGCAGTCGACGCCGAGATCGTCACCTCCTTCGCGATCAGTCCGGGCAGCCGCGATGCGGATGGCGCGTGGAAGACCGATCAGGCGCAGCGCCTGATCGACACGACGCGTTCGCTGGGTAGCCACATCGCGGCGGCGGAATTCATGAACGAGCCGACGCTTGCGGCGACGAACGGCGCGCCGCCGGGATATGATGCGAAGGCTTATGGGCGCGACTTCAGGATTTTTCGCGAATGGATGCAACGCGCGGCGCCGGAGACGCTGATCGCCGGTCCGGGCTCAGCCGGCGACGCGCCGTCGCCATCCGGGTCTGGCATCACCACGCGCGATCTGCTCGTCGCATCCGCCCGCGGCATCGATCGCTTCTCCTATCATCACTACAACACGCTCTCGCCGCGCTGCGGCGGCCGCGACGATCCGGCGCAGGCGCTCTCCGCGGACTGGCTGGCACGCACCGACGCGACATTCGCGACCTACCGGGCCCTGCGCGACGCATTCGAGCCGGGCAAGCCGATCTGGCTGACGGAGACGGCAAATGCCGCCTGTGGCGGCAATCCATCGGACAAGACGTTTCTCGACACATTCCGCTATCTCGACCAGCACGGACGCCTGGCGAGGGCCGGCGTCCAGGTGGTGATGCACAACACGCTGGCCGCCAGCGACTACGGCCTGCTCGACGAGGGAACGTTCCGTCCGCGGCCGAGCTACTGGGCTGCGCTGCTCTGGCATGGGCTGATGGGAACGATCGTGCTCGACGCGAACCCGGCCGCCGCGCCAGATCTCCATCTCTACGCGCATTGCCATCCGGGCATGCGGGGCGCCGTGTCCGTGCTCGCAATCAACGCGTCGCGGCACGCATCATCGACCCTGACGCTGTCACACCCCGCCGAGCGTTACACGATCCATGCGACGCGGCTGCAAGACGCGACAATTCAGCTGAACGGCAAGACGCTCGCGCTGAGTGCCGATGACGAATTGCCCCGACTTGAGCCGCGCGCAACACCTGCGGGAGCGATCCGGCTTGTGCCGGCGACCGTCACCTTCCTGGCGTTTCCGGACGCAGCAAATCCCGCCTGCCGGTGACCGCGCTTACGACTTGAGCGCGTCGCGCGCCGTCTCCGGCGCCATCAGCGTCGCGATGATCGTGATGACCGACAGCGCGATGATGTAGACCGACACCGCCCAGGACGAGCCGGCCCACGCGAGCAGTGCGGTCGCAATCAGCGGCGAGAAGCCGCCGCTGAGCGCAGCCGCGACGTTGGCGCCGAGCGATGCACCACTGTAGCGCACCTGGGTGCGGAACAGCTCCGGCATGAACGCCGCCTTCGGCCCGAACAGCAGCGCGTGCGTCAGCGTCATCGTGACGACGAGCGCGAAAATGATCAGCGCCGGCTCCCTGGTGTCGAGGAACCAGAACAGCGGAAACGCCAGCGCCACCGAGAACACCCCGCCGGCGAGGTACAGCGCCTTGCGGCCGAAGATGTCGGAGAGCCAGCCCGCGAGCGGCAGCGTCGCGAACTCGACGATCGCGGCATAGACCACCGCGTTCAGGATCACCTGGCGAGGCAAGCCGTGTTTCGTCGTCGCATAGACCACGGTGAAGACGGTGAGGAGATAGGCGAGCCCGACCTCCGACACCGTGATGCCGATCGCGAGCAGAAAACTGCGCCAGTCGCGGCGCAGCACCTCCAGCACCGGCTGCGCCAGCACTTCCTTGCGCTCCACCACTTCCTTGAAGTGCGGCGTCTCCGCGAGCTTGAGCCGCACGATGAGGCCGACCCCGACGAGCAGGATGCTGATCAGGAACGGCACGCGCCAGCCCCAGCTCAGAAAGTCGGCCTCGGGCAGTTGCGTCATCAGGCCGAAGATGCCGGTCGAGGCGGCGACGCCGACCGGAAAGCCGATCTGGACCAGGCTGCCGTAGAAGCCGCGGCGATCACCGGCGTGCTCGATCACCATCACGACCGCGCCGCTCCATTCGCCCCCGAGCCCGATGCCCTGGACGAAGCGCAGGATGATAAGCAGGATCGGCGCCCAGACGCCGATCTGGCTGTAAGTCGGCAGGCAGCCGATCAGAAAGGTGCCGAGCCCCATCGCGATCATGGTCGCGACCAGCATGGTCTTGCGCCCGAGCCGGTCGCCGTAATGCCCGATGATCGCGCCGCCGATCGGACGCGCCACGAAGCCGACCGCATAGGTCGAGAACGCCACCAGCGTTCCGACGAAGGGATCGAAGCTCGGAAAGAACAGCTTGTTGAAGACAAGTGCAGCTGCCGTGCCGTAGATCAGGAAATCGTACCACTCGATCGCGGTGCCGAGCGCGCTTGCCCACACCACATGCGCCGTCGTCGATTTCTCCGCCGCCGCGGAGACTCCCGTTGCTGCCGTCATGCCCTGCCCCAAAAGATTCCGGAGCGCATCATGGCTAATCGTGTGGACGGTTGCAACCTGCGGAGGTGTGATCTCTGTGCGGGATTACAATGCGAGATTTTGCGCGTCGCTGCTCCCGCACTCCGTCATTGCGAGGAGCTCTTGCGACGAAGCAATCCAGGCTGCCTCCGCGGAGAAAGTCTGGATTGCTTCGCTGCGCTCGCAATGACGGGTGTGGCGGCAGTTGCGCGCACGCCTCCGGCAATGTCTCCCGGGCGATCATGGAACTCATCGACCCCTCTTATTAGCCATTGACAAACTCATTCGATAATATCTAATTTGCCCCCAGAATAACCAGCCGCGCCAAGCGGCCAATAAGAGAGGGATCGACGATGAGAGGGCTTTTGGCCTGCACCATGCTTGCGGCCATGACTTCGGCTGCCATGACCACGGTCGCTAGCGCGCAAGTCTCCGATGACGCGGTGCGGATCGGCGTGCTGACGGATCTGTCGAGCTGGGGCCGCGACAACAGCGGGCCGGGATCGGTCGAGGCGGCCAAGATGGCGGTGGAGGAGTTCGGGCTGACCGTGCTCGGCAAGCCGATCGAGATCATCAGCGCCGACCACCAGATGAAGACCGATGTCGGCGTGCAGATCGTGCGCGGCTGGTTCGACAACGGCAAGGTCGACGCCGTCGTCGACATCCCCAACTCCGGCATCGCGATCGCCGTGCACAACATGGTGCGCGAGCGCAACAAGATCGCGCTGCTCTCCGGCCCCGGGGCGAGCTCGCTGACCGACGAGCTGTGCAGCCCGAACACCGTGCACTTCACCTACGATACCTACGCGCTGTCCAAGGTGACGGCCTCCGCCGTGATCAAGGAAGGCGGCAAGTCCTGGTACTTCATCACCGCGGACTACGCCTTCGGCCAGCAGCTCGAGAAGGACGCCACGCGGTTCATCAACGAGATGGGTGGCAAGGTGCTCGGCGGCGTGAAGCATCCGACCAACACAGCCGACTTCTCCTCCTTTGCGCTCCAGGCGCAGAGCTCGAAATCCGACGTGGTCGCCTTCGCCAATGCGGGCCAGGACACCGACAACGCGATCAAGCAGTCCGGCGAGTTCGGCCTGGTCCAGGGCGGCCAGAAGCTCGTCGGCCTCCTGATGTTCGACACCGACGTGCATGCGGTCGGCCTCAAGGCCGCGCAGGGCACCTACATGACGACGGCGTCGTACTGGAACATGGACGAGGCGACCCGCGCCTGGTCCAGGAAATTCTACGAGCGCACCAAGGTGATGCCGACCATGATCCAGACCGGCGTCTACGGTTCGGTGCTGCATTATCTGAAAGGCATCAAGGCCGCCGGCACCGACGATCCCGCCAAGGTGATGGCCAAGATGCGCGAGCTGCCGATCGAGGATACCTTCGTCCATGGCGGCAAATTGCGCGAGGACGGCCGCGTCATCCGCGACATGTATCTCGCCAAGGTGAAATCGCCCGAGCAGTCCAAGGAGCCGTGGGACTATCTGGAGATCGTCAAGACCGTGAAGGGCGAGGACGCCTTCCGCCCGGTCTCCGAATCCAAATGTCCGCTGCTGGAGAAATGAGGCCCGCATGACCGGCAACGAGCGCAACGCAATTGAGACTTACGAGTGCGATGTGCTCGTGGCCGGATCGGGTGCCTCCGGCATGTCGGCCGCGATCACCGCTAGATATCGCGGCCTCGACGTGCTGATCGTCGAGAAGGAGCCGCGCTTCGGCGGCACCACCGCGCGCTCCGGCGGCTGGCTCTGGATCCCCGGCACCTCGCTGGCGAAGGCCTACGGAATCGAGGAGACGCCGGAGCAAGCCCGCACGTACTTGCGCCATGAGGCCGGCAACAACTTTGACGCCGCGCGGGTCGATGCATTCCTGAGTGCGGGTCCGGAGGCGGTCGACTTCTTCACCACCAGGACCGCGCTGCGCTTCGACATGCCGCTGGTGTTTCCCGACTATCACGCCGAAGCGCCGGGCGGGGCGCAGGGCGGCCGCTCCATGGTGACGCGCCCGTTCGACGGCCGCGAGCTCGGCGACCAGATCAAGACGCTGGGCATGCCGCTGCCTGAGCTGACCGTGTTCGGCATGATGCTCGGCTCCGGCAAGGAGATCATCCATTTCATGCGCGTGACCAAATCGCTGACCTCGGCCGCCTATGTCGCCAAGCGACTGTCGCGCCATTTGATGGACGTGCTGCGCTATGGCCGCGGCATGACCTTGACCAACGGCAATGCTCTCGCCGGGCGCCTCGCAAAATCCGCGCAGGACCTGAAGATACCGATGTGGCTGTCCTCGCCGGTGCGCGAGCTGACGGTCGAGAACGGCGCGGTGACCGGCGCCATCGTCACCCGCGAAGGCCGCGAGGTGCGCGTCCGCGCGCGGCAGGGCGTCGTGCTCGCCTGTGGCGGCTTCCCGCATGACGTGGAACGCCGCAAGAAGATGTTTCCACACGCACCGACCGGCCATGAGCATTATTCGCCCGGACCGACCGGCAACACCGGCGACGGACTGCGCCTTGCAGAAAGCGCCGGCGGACATGTCGAGGATCGCCTGCCGAACGCGGCGGCCTGGGTGCCGGTATCGGTGACCAAGCGCAAGGATGGTTCGAGCGGCGTGATGCCGCATTTCATCGACCGCGCCAAACCTGGCGTGATCGCGGTGATGCGGGACGGCAAGCGCTTTGCCAATGAGGGCAATTCCTATCACGACTTCGTCCAGGCCATGATCAAGGCCGCAAAGCCCGGCGAAGAGATCGCGGCATATCTCGTCTGCGATCACCCGACGCTACGCAAATACGGCCTCGGCTGTGTGCCGCCGTTCCCGATGCCGCTCGGTCATCACCTCGATACCGGCTATCTCATGCGCGGCGACACGCTGGAGGCGCTGGCGGCAAAGGCCGGCATCGATGCGACGGCGTTCACCGAGACGGTCAAGCAATTCAATGCGACTGCGCCGCAAGGGCACGACGCCGCCTTCGGCAAAGGTTCAAAAGCCTATAACCGGTATCAGGGCGACGCCATGCACGGCCCGAACCCCTGCATCGCGCCGATCGAGAACGGTCCGTTCTACGCCATCAAGATGGTGATCGGCGATCTCGGCACCTATGCCGGCATCGTCACCGACGAGAACGCGCGGGCGCTGGACGCCGAAGGCCGGGTGATTCCCGGGCTCTATGCCGCCGGCAACGACATGGCGAGCATCATGGGCGGCAATTATCCCGGTGCCGGCATCACGCTTGGGCCGGCGCTGACCTTCGGTTACATTGCCGGCCGTCATCTCGCCGACAGCGCCGCCAAGCGCAACGCGGCGTAAGCCACGCGCCAGGAGACGCATGAAGAGAGAAAGCCGCGGCATCCAGTCGATCGAGGTCGGCGGAGAATTGCTCCGCGCGCTCGCGAGATGCGGCGAGCCGATGATGCTGCGCGATCTCGCGCGCGAGGCCGGCATGACGCCGGCCAAGGCGCATCCCTATCTCGCCAGCTTCTCCCGCATCGGGCTGATCGAGCAGGACGAGACCACTGGCCGCTACGAGATCGGCGCGCTGGCGCTGGAGCTCGGCCTGATCAGCCTGCGCCGTCTCTCCGGCGTGCGCATCGCGCGTCCGAAGATCGCAGGCCTCGCGAGCCAGATCGGCCATGCCGTCTCGCTCGCGGTCTGGGGCACCCACGGCCCGACCGTGGTGCAGCTCGAAGAGCCGGGCCAGCCCGTGCACATCGTGATGCGCGCCGGCTCGGTGATGGCGCTGCTGGAAACCGCGACCGGCCGCGCCTTTGCAGCCTTCCTGCCGGAGAAGACCATCAACGCCGCGCTCGAAAGCGGTCTCGACCGTCATGGCGTCGGCTACAATCCGAAGCGCGCGATGAAAGGCGCGAAGGTCGCCGAGATGCTCACGGAGGTCCGCAAGCACGGCCTCGCCCGCGCGCTCGGCGATCCCCTGCCCGGCGTCAATGCATTCTCGGCACCGGTGTTCGACCATTCCGGCCATGTCGCGCTGGTGATCACCGCGATGGGGCCTGAAGGCACGTTCGATGCGCGCTGGGACAGCCCGATCGCCCATGCCCTGCGCGACTGCGCCGGCGGCATCTCGAAGCGGCTGGGTTATGGGATGACGATTGCGGCGGAGTGATCGCCGCTAAAGCGGCGCGATCTTCACCTCTTCCGCAGAAATCGATCCGCTGTCGACGACCAACGCGACCGCGCCGCCGTTAAGGCGGAGATCGTCCGCATCCTGCACGCTGAACAGCTTCTTGCCGTCGACATAGGCTTCGATGTCGCTGCCGGACACACGCAGCTCGATCTTGTACTTCCGGTCAAGCTGCCAGGGAAAACGTTCACTGGCGAGCACGTTCTCGTCATGCACGCGCTTGATCAAGCGGACGCGGCCGCCATCGGCGCGGTCGAACATCAGTGCATAATAGCGCTCGCGGCCCTGTACGCGCGCGGCGAGGCCCCAAGCGCTCGCCAGCAGCGGCATGATCTCGGACGTCACGCGATAATCCTTCCAGTCGCGCGAGCCCTGCGCGATGAAGCCGATCCCGTCGCCGTTGGTGACGCGCAGCCCTTCCCAGCGGGTCTGGAACTGGCTGACATTGTTGACCCAGGCGTGCTTCCACATCGTGCTGAGATTGTTGTCCGGCCGCTTCAGAACGGTGTCGGCCGCACCGCCCCAGGTCAGATAGTCCAGATACAACGTGCCATCTGCGCCGAGCGGATCGCGCGTCTCGATCTCGGCGCCGATCTCGAAGATCGGATAGGCGCCTGTCTCCGGTACCTGCCAGCTCAGCACGACCTCGCAGCCGCCGGTCAGCTCCTGCGCGTCGCTATAGATCTGCACCAGCTCGTCGCGCTCGTCATAGACGCTGGCGAACAACCGCACCGCGACGGTGCCACTGTCCGTTTCAGACTCCAGCCGGCATTCGACGCGCTGGCCCGAATACAGCGTCGGACAGGACACCAGCTGATAGGTCGGCATGGTGAACACCTCCTTGTCGAAAAAGGTGGGGCTCGCGATTCGTGCGACGCGGCCGGGCGCCAGGCGGCGGAAGTCGATCGCGAGACTGCGCTCACCGGTCCGGCTGTGGCCGGCGACGTTGCTGATCCCGACCTCGTGCAGCCGCGCCGGCGCGCCACCCTTGGCGTGGAAGCCTTGCAGGCTGCCCGGGAAATTGAAATTGAAGCGCGCACCATTCTTGGCCACGGCCAGTGCGGGCGCGCCCGCCAGCGCCAGCCCTGCCGCGACCAGCGATTGCGTCTCGATGACCGCATCGGTAATCGCAGCGCCGCCATCAGCGGTCGAGATGTACATGCGGTCGGCAATCGGCGTGCGGAAATCCGGCCCGGCATCGAGGCCGGCCACTCCAGTGCGGATGCCGAACAGGCAGCCGACATTGCCGGCGTTGCAGTCGGTGTCCCAGCCCGCGGTGTTGGCGATGCGCATCGCCTCCTGAAAACTGTTCTCGCCGTAGAGCGTCGCCAGGATGATCAGCGCGTGGTTGGGCACGACGTGGCAATTGCCGAGGAATTTGTCGTAGCCATAACGTTCGGCGATCAGCGCGCGGGTCCGCTCCCAGTCGTTGCTGTTGTCGCCGGCGTGCCAGTCGCGGACGTCGTTGACGACGCGCCGGATCAGCGCGTCCTTCGGCACGAAGGAAAGACCTGTGTCGATCAGCTTCTGCACGTCGCGCTCGACGAAAGCCTGCGCCTCCATCGCTGCGAGCAGCTTTGCGGCATGCACGGACTCGCCGTCATGGCTGACGCGCCCGGCCTGGTCGGCGAGATAGGCGGCCTGCTCGGGATTGCCGGGGCTCACCATCGCCCAGCCGTCGATGAAGATCTGTGCGCCGATCTGCTCGGCCACTGTCGTGCCGTTCAGCTCGATCGAGCCGCTCTGCGGCGCGGGGATGCCGGCCTTCAGGCGGAGATAAGCGGTGTGCTCGGTCGAATTGCCGATGCCGCCCCACCACAGCACCGCGCGCTCCTCGACGATGTAGTTCAGCCAGGCTTGGCCAACCTGCTTGGCGGTCAGGCGCTTCGGATAGCCGTTGTCGGCGAGCGCGCGCGGAAACGCAAAGGTGCCGGAGACGTCGTCGTCAGTGACGACGAGATGATGCGAGCGCAACGCGACGTCACGGCGCTCGTTGACGTAATAATTGATCGGCCCGAGCTCCTGCATGATGCGCTCATAGGTCCAGCCCTCGAAGGGCCGGCCGAGATAGACGCCGATGAGCTTGCCGAGCACGCCGGCATAGACGCGCTCGGCGTAGTCATGAGGAATAGCGGTCACTTGTTCACTCCCACGTTCAATTGCTTGGCTCGCCGATCAGACCGACGAGCGTTTCATGATCTCGAATTTCAATTCATGGCTCTTGCCCGGGGGCTCGAGCCCGCCCGGCTGCAACCGCCTGACCAGCGTTTCCGCAGCGAGCGCGCCGAGGTCGAACTCCGGCTGCCGCACCGTGGTGAGGCCGAGCAGCTTTGCGACCGGAATGTCGTCGAAGCCGGCGATCGCGATGTCACCGGGAATCGAGAGCCCGGCGCTGCGCGCCGCTTCCATCGCGCCGAGCGCCAGGACGTCGCTGGCGCCGAACACAGCGGTCGGGCGCTCGCCCTTGCGTTCGAGCAGCCGCTTCATCGCGCGCGCGCCGGATTCCTCCGAATAGGCGCTATCGGTGATGAAATCGGGCGTTAGCCCCGCCTCCCGCATCACCGCGCCGTAGCCCTGTGCGCGGCGCTGGCTCGGGCCGAACTCGGCCTGGATCATGGCGATGCGGCGATGCCCGCGCGCGATTAGAAGCCGCGTCATCTCGGCGGCCGCTTCCGCGTTGTCGATATAGACGCTGTCGATCGCGAGCGGCCCGTCCGGCTTGTGCTGGCTTTCCAACCGCACCAGCGGAATGCCCTTGCGCGCGAGCACAGCAAGCTGCGGCGCGCGCAGGTGGAAGAATGTCGCGACCACGCCGTCGGCACGGCCCTGCAACAGCCAGTCGATGGCGCGCGCCTCGCGCTCGGGCCGTCCGTCCGTGTCGAAGATCAGCACGTCATAGCCGGCCGGTGCCGCAACCGCCTGCAACCCGCGTACGAGACCGGGATAGAACGGGTTGGTGATATCCGGGATGACACAGGCGAACGTCATGGTCCGCGCGCTGCGCAGCATCCGCGCCGGATGGTTCGGCCGGTAGCCCAGCCCCTCCGCGACTTCGAGAATGCGCGTACGCGTCGCCGGCGGGACCGACGGCGTCTCCGCCTTGTTCAGGACGAGCGATACCGCGGCCTGCGAAACGCCGGCCGCGAGCGCGATATCCTTCTGCGTGGGGCGGGCCGGCGCCGCTTTGTCGCGCCCCTTCCCCCGCTTCGTCCTCGTTGTTGACGTCGCCATTTCGCTTAGTTATACGTATTATTAAAGCAAAATCAACAATCGTCACTACTCTTCGAGGAAACCGAGGTTCTTCGCCATGACCATGACCCGACGCCAGCTTGTTGCCTCCATTCCCGCCGCTGCCCTTGCGGCAGGCCTGCCGCGCAGCGCCTATTCTCAGGACGGACGCAAGGTCGTGACGTTCTGGTTCGGCCAGGCGAATTCGGACGGACAGGCCGCGCTGCGCAACGATCTGGTCGAGGCCTTCAACACCTCGCAGGACAAATATCTGCTCCAGCTCGAGGTAAAGGGCGCGGCGGTCAACAACCTCCTGAAGGTCGCCCTCGTTGCCGGCAACGGCCCCGACATCGTGCAGACCGCGGGCCCCGCCTATCTCACCGCGATCGCTAATGCCGGCCAGGTGCTGCCCCTCGACGATTTCGCCGAGAAGTACAAGTGGAAGGATCGTTTCCTCGCACCGCTGCTCAACACCAGCGTCTATGGCGGCAAGCTTTACGCCCTGCCCCGCGACTACGAGTCGATGCACCTGTTCTACAACAAGGAGCTGTTCAAGCAGAACGGCTGGAAGCTGCCGACCAACCGTCAGGAGATGGAAGAGGTCGCCGACGCCGCGCTCGCCAAGGGCATCATCCCCTTCGGCGCCGGCAATGCCGACTGGAAGGGTGTCAACGAATGGCTGATGACGGTGTTCTTCAACAACGTCGCCGGCCCCGATAATGTCCGCAAGGCGCTCGCGGGCGAACTGCCCTGGACGGCGCCGCCTTTCGTCGAGGCGGTCGAGCTGTCAAAAGCCTGGTACAACAAGGGCTATTTCGGCAAGAACTACTTCTCGCTAACGATCGAGCAGAGCTTCCTTCAGGTCGTCAACGCCAAGGCGGCGATGGCGTTCAGCGGCACCTGGTCGTTCGGCACCAAATCCTACGGCATGTCGAAGCCCGACACGGTGATGGACGTGATGCCGACGCCGACGCTGGGCTCGGCCTTCTCGGGCTCGCTGGTGCATCTGGCCTGCGGCGCGACGCTGTCGATCGCAAAAACCTCGCAGAACGCCGAGGGCGCCGCCGCCGTATTCGAGTTCATGCTGACGCGCAAATTCTACGAGACCATGAACCGCGATTGGCCCGGCAAGTGGGCGCTGCCGGTGAAGGACCTGCCGCCGGACATGCTGCAGGGCATCGGCTATCCCCTGTTCGAGAAGACCATTGCGAATCTGCACGAGGCCTTCAGCAAGGGGCAGTACGGCTTCACCACCTGGACGTTCTGGCCCGGCGCCACCAACTCCTACCTGATCGAGGGCATCGAGCAAGTCTGGCTCAACAAGATCACGGCGGATGCGTATCTGACGCGGATGCAGACGCTGTTCGCCCAGGAAGCAAAGGACGGCAAGGTGCCGCCGCTGCCGCCGCGGACGGCCTGACCTCAAGATGTGGCTGTTCGCGCTCCCGGCGCTGCTGATCAATATCTGCATCATCCTGGTGCCCGCCGTGCTGACATTCACGGCTGCGTTCTTCATCTGGGATGGTGTGGGTACGCCGATGTGGGCGGGACTGGCCAATTTCCAGAACATGGCCGCCGATCCCGTGTTCTGGTCCGCGTTGACCAACAACTTCATCTGGACCGCGATCTTTCTCACCGTTCCGGTCTGCCTCGCGCTGGTCATGGCCGCGGCGCTGCTGATGGCGCCGAAGGCGCGCATCGTCGTTCAGTCGATCATCTTCCTACCGCGCATCATCGCGGTCGCGGTCACCGGACGCATCTTCCAAGGCATGATCTTCAGCCCCGCGACCGGAATCGTCGCCTGGCTCAACGAACACGGCTTTTCGATCTCCGACCCCCTCGCGGATCCCGACCGTTCGCTTTACGCGGTCGCGGCGGTGGACATCTGGCACTGGTGGGGCTTTCTCGCCGTCGTGTTCCTGTCGGCGATGCGGCAGATCAGCGTTGACCAGATCGAGGCGGCGCGACTTGATGGCGCCGGCTTCTTCGCGCTGTTCCGCTACGTGCTGATCCCGGGTATCCGCCCAACACTTACTCTCATGCTGATCCTCACCGTGATCTGGTCGTTCCAGGTGTTCGAGTTCATCTTCATCGTCACCCGCGGCGGGCCGGCCTATGGCAGCGAGGTGCTGGCGACGTTTGCCTATCGCCACGCCTTCTTCGAGGGCGATGTCGGCCAGGCCGCGGCGGCCGCCTGCGTCATGAGCCTGTTCGGCCTGTGCGCCACTGCCGTCTATCTCTGGCTCCAGATCACCGACGACGCGCAATCGACATGATCGGGGATCGCTGGAGCAGGACGTTCGCCCTTGGGCTGATCGGCGTCGCATCGTTCAGCTCGCTGCTGCCGATCGTGCTCGCCGTCATGAACGCGCTGAAGACGACGGTCGAGATCGGCAGCAATCCACTGGCGTTACCGACCCAGTTGCACTGGGAGAATTTCTCCTCGGCCTGGCGCAATGCCCAGCTCGGCCCCAGCCTGCTGCACAGCGCCGAGATCGCGATCCTGACCATCGTGATGGTCTGCGTCACCGCGACGCCCTGCGCCTATGTGCTGGCGCGCCAGAAAGGCAAATTCTGGCGCTTCATCACCTTCTACTTCATGGCCACGATCACCGTGCCCGTGCAGCTATACCTCTACCCGCTGTATTTCATCTTCGCGAAGCTCGGCCTCGTCAATTCGATCCCGGCCGTGGCGCTGATCTACACCGCGATGTTCTCGCCGTTCGCGATCTTCCTGCTGCGCACCTATGCGCTGGCGATCCCCGTCGCGCTGGAGGAGGCCGCGCAAGTCGACGGCGCAAAGCCGTGGCAAACGTTCTTCTACGTGATCCTGCCGATGATGCGGCCGGGATTGCTCACGGTTGCCATCATCGTCGGCCTGAATGCCTGGAACGAGTTCGTCATCGCCGTGACGTTCCTGCAAAACGACAGCAACGTCACCGCGATCGTGCGCTTCTACAATCTCACCGGCCAGTATTCGACCGACTGGGGCGAGATGCTCGCCGCCGCCGTGACCATCGTGCTGCCGATCGTCGTGATCTTCGTGCTGCTGCAGCGCCAGTTCATCGACGGCATGACCTCGGGCGCGGTGAAGTCGTAAGATCCCTACTTCTCCTTCACCGGCACCGTGTAGTTCAGGATCAACCGGCCACCATCCGGATAGATCGTCTGCCCCGTGATATAGGACGCATCGTCGCTGGCGAGGAACGCGACGACGGACGCCACCTCGCTCGGCTCACCACCACGGCCAGCCGGCGTGCGTGACATCACGGTCTTGCGGGCATCCTCCGAGGTGTAGATGGACGACGCCACCATGTCGGTCAGGATCGTGCCGGGCCCGACCGCGACGACGCGGATGTTGTGCGGGGCGAGCGCGACGGCGGCGACCGAGGTCAGCTGCTTCATGCCGCCCTTGGAGATGGCGTAGGTCGCAAGCGTCGGGATCGCCAGCAGCGCGTTCACCGAGGACATGTTGATGATGACCCCGCCGCCGCCCTGCGCGATCATCTGCTTGGCCGCCGCCTGCACGCCGAAGAACGCGCCCTTCAGATTGATGCCGATGATTTCGTCGAATTCCTCTTCGGAAATCTCCAGGATGTCGCGGTTGCGGGCGACGCCGGCATTGTTGACCATGATGTCGAGCCGGCCGAATTCTCTGACCGCGGTCGCCACCGCACGATCGACATCCGCACGCCGCGCGACGTGACATGGCACGGCATACAATTCCTTGGGCTTGCCCAGCTCGTTGACCGTCTTCTCGAGCTCATCCGTATCGACGTCCGAGATGACGACCTTGACGCCGTCCTCGAGGAATCGCTTTGCGCACGCCTTGCCTATACCGCGCGCCGCGCCGGTGATGACGGCGACCTTGCCGGATAGTTTCATGGGTCTCACTCCAGGATAGCTGCTTGGGCAGCGAGCTATCCCGGAGAAGACCCCGGTTCAAGCCGCCGCGAAGCCGAGATGAGCACGGAACCGGTTCTTGATAAAGACGGCATCGCGCGAAGGCAGCGAACGCGGCGGATTTTCGGCCAGAACCTTGACGACAAAAAGCCGCGGGCCATCGGACGGCCCGGCGATCTCTGCGGCGAGGCGTTGCACCTCCTCGAGCGTCCGCACGGTCGCGGTTGCGGCAAAGCCGCAGGCGACGGCAATTGCCGTGAGATCGACGCCGCGGCCGGTGTGGCTCGCCTGCATGCCGGTCTCGCCAAAATGCTGGTTGTCGATCACGACGATGTCGAGGTTGCGCGGACGCGCGACGCCGATGGTGGCGATGCCGCCGAGCCCCATCAATTGCTCGCCATCGCCAGTCAAGGCGAGGACGCGCTTTGCCGGCTGGGCTTGCGCGAGCCCAAGAGCGATCAGCGCGGCGCCGCCCATCGCGCCCCAGAGATAGAAATTGCCGTCGTGATCCTCCACGGAATGCAGGTCGTAGGTGGGCGAGCCGAGACCGGAGACGACCAGCGTGTCCTTGCGGTCCTCTAGGAGCGCGGCGACAGCGACGCGACGATCGAGTTGAGCTTGCATTGGCATCACCACTTCTTCTTGCCGATCAGGCGTTGCCCGATCAGAACCGCGATCTGCTGATCGGAATCGTAGGCGAGCGACGACGCCGATTCGACGGTCTCGACCAGATCTTCCGGCGTCTCCGCGCGCATCACTTTCAGCCCGATCGCTTCCAGCGACGGCTGCGTCGCCCGGCTCATCGGCACCTGCCACGGATTGAACTCGGCCCATTCGCCGCGCATCGTCACCAGCATCAGCAGCGGAAAGCGCCCGATCGCCGACAGCGACAGCATGTTGATGCAATTGCCGACCCCGCTCGACTGCATCAGCAGCACGCTGCGCTGGCCACCGAGCCAGGCGCCGGCGGCGATCGCGATGCCCTCCTCTTCCGTCGTCAGCACGTTGGTGGTGACGTCGCGGTCGGCCGAGAACATGCGGATGAGCTGGCTATGGCCGGCATCGGGCACGTAGGACATCTGCCTGACGTCGGCGGCTTTGAGGATACGATAGAGCTCGGACGGCCAGTCGTCGCTGCTGCGCGTTTCGGGATTGGGTTGAGGACTATGCACCGCGAGGTCTCCATGAAATTCGAGCGGACGCTAGCGATTATTCCGCGCGACGGCTCTGACCGTCTGGCACGATCAGGTATTGAAGGATTATATAGCTGCCAGCGAGTTCAGCGCGAACGATGCGCATTGCTGCGCCCTCTCCCCTCGTGGGAGAGGGCACCACCGCAGGTTGACAAGAATTCACTTGGGTGAGGGGTTGCCTCCGCGCACTCATGCGCATCGGTATGCGCCGAGAGATACCTCTCATCCGGCGCTTCGCGCCACCTTCTCCCACATCCGCCTTCGCCAAGGCTTCGGCGGACATGAGGGGAGAAGGAAGAAGACCTCAATTCGCCGCAGACCTTGGCGCGGCCGGCATGTAAATCTGCGCGTAGCCTTCCTTGATCGCCGACGTGATGCGATCCAGCCGGCGGTCGATGTGCTTCTCCAGCACCGAGACGCAGGCCTCTTCGTCGCGCGCCTTCAATCCTTCGACGACTGCGCGGTGCTCAGCCTGGGTGTTGGAGCGGTTGATGCGGTCCATGTCGATCCAGCGCACGAAGCGGATGCGGGCGTTGACGTTGCGCAGCACGCGCAGCATCTCGGCGTTGTTCGACATCCCCATCAGCCGCTCGTGAAAGGTCTCGTCGAGTTCGACCAGCTCCACCGACGAACGCTCGCCGGGATCGGGACCGGTGGCTTCGAGGAATTTCAGGAGCGCGTCGATGTCCTCATCCCCAGCGCGCTTGATGGCGAGGCGGATCGAGGCGACCTCGATCGATTTGCGCAGCTCGTAGAGATCGAAGATCTCGTGGGCGTCGAGCTCGCGGCAGAAGAAGCCCTTGCCCGGCGTGAAGCGCAGGAAGCCTTCGGTGTTGAGACGGTTGAGCGCTTCGCGCAGCGGCGTGCGGCTGACGCCGAGGCGCTTTGCCAGTTCGCCCTCGTTGAGCCGTTCGCCCGGCTTGAACTCATAGCTCACGGCCATCGCCTTGAGCTGTTCATAGACGCGATCGACGATACTATCGGAAGCCAGTTCCACGTTACTCTTCATCAGCTGCATTCATGCCCGAACACAGCCCAATATACCGGGGCTGTATGGACGATTGCAATCCAAACAGCTGCTTAGCACATCTTGTGCAGAGCTTTGCGACAGCCGGACTCAGGCAAACGCGCGCGGGCGCAGTCCAGCATGAAACCAGGTGATCATGGAATAGATGTCGTAGACCGGCAGTCCAACTTCAGCCTGCAAAGCTGCCGCATAAGGCGGCATGTTGGTGCATTCGAGCACGATGGCGCCGACATCGGGGTTCTTCGCGACCAGCTCCATGCCCGCCTCGACCACGTCACGCTCGGCCTGAGCCACATCCATGTCGTCCTTCTCGGCCTTGATCAGGACGCGAAAGAATTCCTTGCCATGCTCGGTACCGACCAGTGGCGTATCGAGCGGCACGCCGGCGCCTTCGAGATGGGCCGGCGTCAAGGTCGAGCCTGACACCGTGACGAGGCCGACGCGTTTGCCCGGCGGCAAGGTCGCCTGCACCCACGGCACCTGCATCAGCGACGAGGTCGCAACGGGAACGCCGACGGCGGCTGCGATCTCCTTCTGGAACAGCGAGAGGAAGCCGCAATTGGTGGTGATGGCTTCCGCGCCCAACCGGACCAGGTCCTTGGCCGCATCGATGAAGTCAGGCAGCAGGCCGGCGGCGCCCTTCAGCACCACCTTCTCCGGCGACGCGCCGCTCACCACACGATAGAGCACGGGGAACGGCCAGGTCGCGCCGTTGCCCATGTCGCCGGGAATGCGGGGAAAGCGCGCTTCCAGCATCAAGATGCCGAGCGGCGCGCCATAGATGGCCTTGCCGCCGCGGGCGATGCGAGAGGACGAGTTGGCTGGATAGGTCATGGTGCGTTCTCAGAGGAAGCGAGTGGGCGCGAACGGCGCAAGCGGAATCTCCGGCTGCTTGCCGCTCAGGAGCTGCGCGACGAGACGGCCGGTGCGGGCCGATCCGACCAGGCCGACATGGCCGTGGCCGAAGGCGTAGACGATATCGCGCGAGGCGCGCGCATGGCCGATGCAGGGCAGCCCATCCGGCATGCTCGGCCGATGACCGAACCAGGTCTTGATGCGCGAGGGCGGAATGTCCTTCGGCAGTTTCGGGAACATGCTGAACAGGTTGTTGCGCAGGATCTCGGCGCGCTTCCAGTTCGGCGCGGCCTCGAGGCCGGCGATCTCGACCGTGCCGGCGGCGCGCAGGCCCTTGTCGGTCCAGTTCACCACCATGCTGACGTCGGACGCCATCATCGAGCTGCGCGGACCCGATTCCGGGTTCTCGATCATGACGTGATAGCCGCGCTCGGTCTCGAGCGGCAAGGGATCGCCGACCGATGCGGTGAGCTGCTTTGACCGCGCGCCGGCGGAGACCACCGCGGCATCGCAAGCAATCTCACCGGTTTCGGTGAGAACGGCAACGAGCTTGTTGCCTGAAAGCTTCAGACCGGTCGCCCTGGCATGAACGAGCTTGGCACCGCTCGCGAGCGCGTGCTGGGCCAGCGCCGCAACGTAAGCGCCGGGATCGCGGCAGCGGCCGGCTTCCTCCACCACCACGCCAAACGTGTAGCGCGGATGCAGATCCGGCTCGCGCTGACGCATCTCGTCGGCGTTCAGCTCCAGCCATTCGACGCCGACCTTCTTGCGCAGGCGCCAGCCGAGATTGCTGTCGAAATTGCCGCGCGACGGGAATACGTGCATCACGCCGTTGCGCTCGACCAACTCAGGCACGCCCGCTTCTTCCGCGAGCTTCTTGTGCAGCAACGGCGCGTCCTTCAGCAGATCGCGCAGCGCAAACGCCGTCTTCTCGACCCGTGCCTCGGTCCAGCCCGAGAGCAAATACTTGATCAGCCAGGGCAGCGCCTTCGGCAAGTAAGACCAGCGGATCGCGAGCGGGCCGAGCGGGTCCATCAGATAACCCGGCACCTTCTTCCAGAGGCCCGGCTCGGCCGGCGGAATCACCGAATGCGAGGAGAGCCAGCCGGCATTGCCATAGCTCGCCGCCTGTTCGCCACCGGGCTCGGCCGCGTCGATCAGCGTGACGCGATGACCCTCGCGTAGCGCCTCGATGGCGCTGATCACGCCGATCGCGCCGGCTCCGATGATGGCGACGTGGCGGCCCTCCGACATCGCTTAGGCCTTCACTGTCGGCACAAAATCCTTGCCGACCGAGATCGCCCTGGAATCGATGATGCAGTGGAGGATCGACGGCTTGCCCGAGGCCAGTGCGCGCTCGAAGGCCGGCGCGAACTCTTCGGTGCGCTCGACGCGCTCGCCATGGCCGCCGAACGCCTTCGCATACATCGCGAAGTCGGGGTTCTTGAGCTGGGTTCCGACGACGCGGCCGGGGTAGTCACGCTCCTGGTGCATGCGGATGGTGCCGTATTGCGAATTGTCGACGACGATGACCACGAGCGGCGCATCGTACTGCACGGCGGTCGCGAATTCCTGGCCGTTCATCAGGAAGCAGCCATCACCTGCAAAGGCGACGACGACGCGATCCGGATATTGCCGTTTTGCGAGCACCGCCGCCGGCACGCCATAGCCCATCGAGCCCGAGGTCGGCGCGAGCTGGGCGGCAAAGCTGTGGAAGCGGTGATGACGGTGGATCCAGCCGGCGTAATTGCCGGCGCCGTTGCAGACGATCGCGTCCTTCGGCAGGCGGTCGCGCAGCCAGGTCATGACCTGGCCGTACTGGAACGTGCCCGGCAACTCACGCGCCTTATCGGTCCAGGCGAGGTAATCGGCATGCGCCTTGGCGGCCTCGCCCTTCCAGGCAACGGCGCCAGCGGGCTTCAGCGTCTCGACTGCGGCGGCGAACGCGGCGGGCGTCGCCTGGATCGCGAGCGCCGGCTGATAGATGCGGCCGAGCTCTTCGGAGCCCGGGTGAACGTGGATCAGCTTCTGCTGCGGGGTCGGAATGTCGAGCAGCGTGTAGGACGAGGACGGCATCTCCGACATGCGGCCGCCGATGAGGAGAATGACGTCGGCGCCATCGATACGCGCCTTCAGGCCCGGGCTCGGCCCGATGCCGAGATCGCCGGCATAATGCGAATGATCGGCGTCGATCAGCGAGGCCCGGCGGAACGAGGTCGCGACCGGCAGGTCGAACCGCTCGGCAAAGCGCGCGATGCTCCTGGTCGCCTCATCCGTCCAGCGCGAGCCGCCGAGGATGACCAGCGGCGCCTTGGCGCTCGCGAGCATGGCGCCGACGCGCTCGATATCAGCAGGCGCGGGCCAGCTCACGGCCGGCTCGATGCGCATGGCGTCCGCAACGGCCGCGGTTTCGGTCAGCATGTTCTCCGGCAGCGCGATCACCACGGGACCCGGACGGCCCTGCATCGCGACCCGGAAGGCGCGCGCGACCAGCTCCGGAATGCGATCGGGGCGATCGATCTCGACCGCCCACTTGGCCATGGTGCCGAACACCGCCTTGTAGTCGAGCTCCTGGAACGCCTCGCGCTCGCGCATGCCGGTGTCGACCTGTCCGACGAACAGGATCATCGGCGTCGAATCCTGCATCGCGATGTGGACGCCGTGGCTGGCATTGGTGGCGCCGGGGCCGCGGGTGACGAAGCAGATTCCGGGACGGCCGGTCAGCTTGCCATAGGCTTCCGCCATCATCGCAGCACCGCCTTCGGCGCGGCAGATCACGACGTCGATCGGGCTGTCATGCAGCGCATCGAGCGCCGCGAGGTAGCTCTCGCCCGGCACGCAGGTGACGCGCTCGACGCCTTGGGCGACGAGCTGATCGATCAGGATCTGGCCCCCGGTGCGGGTGTTGCGAATGGTCATGACGGCTCCCTGCAGGCTTTGGCGATGCGCATCACGGCTTCGCGCAAGTTTTGTTCCGAGGTGGCGTAGGACAGGCCGACAGGGGGCGCAAGTGCGAAAGGCCTGCCGTCTCCTGCGCAGGCATCATGCCCGGCTTCGATGATTGCACTACCGGCCCGCCGCGATGATGCGGCGGCAATGATCGAGCGCCGCGCCGATCAGGTTGTCGCTCGCCTCCGGCGTACGGAACGCCGAATGCGCCGACAGCGTCACGTTCGGCAGCTTCGTGAGCGGATGGCCCGCCGGCAGCGGCTCGACGGTGAAGACGTCGAGGCCGGCATGCGCAATGTGGCCCGCGTGGAGCGCGTCGAGCATCGCGTCCTCGTCGACCACGGCGCCGCGCGCGGTGTTGATTAGGATGCTGCCGGGACGCATCTGCGCGATGCGTTCGCGTGACAGAAAACCCTTGGTCTCGTCGTTGAGCAACAGATGCAGCGAGACGACGTGGCTATCCGCGAGCAGCTTCTCCAGCGGAACGAACTCGACGCCCGGATGCGTCTTCGGCGTCCTGTTCCAGGCGATCACCTTCATGCCGCAGCCCGCCGCCATCCGCGCGGCTTCCGCGGCGATGCCGCCGAAGCCGATCAGGCCAAGCGTCTTGCCCGTGAGCTGGACAGCGTCGCGGCGCAGCCAGTTGCCCTCGCGCATGCCACGATCCATCTCGCCAAAGCTTTTTGCTGAGGCCCACATCAATGCAATCGCGCATTCGGCGACCGCGGTGTCGCCGTAGCCCTTGATGGTGTGAACCGAGATGCCGCGGTCGGCGAGCTCCTCGGGATTCATGTAGCTGCGCGCGCCGGTGCCGAGGAAGACGACATGCTTCAGCGTCGCGCACCTGGCGGCAATCGCCGTCGGCACCGCGGTGTGGTCGACGATCATGATCTCCACACCATCGAGAAGGCGCGGCAGGTCGTCTGGCGAGATGGCGGGATTACGGTTCACGCTGACCGGGAGGTTTTCCGCGCGCAGCAGCTTTTCGGTCACTGCGGCAAGGGTGTCGTTGGCGTCGACGAAAAGGGCGCGCACGGGCCTGTCTGTCCTCTTGGAATTAAAAATACCGTATTGCATTTTAAACTGAATACAGAAATAGTCCAGACGCCGGGTTTAATGTCCAGCCTCCCCAGGAGAACTGCCATGAATCGCAGGGATGCACTCGCCACTGTCGCCCTCGCCGGTGCCGCGATGGCAACCGGTTCGGCCAAGGCCGACACCCCATCCGGCTCCACGCTCGAGCGGATCAAGAAGAGCGGCGTGCTGCGGATCGCCGTGATCGCCGGCCAGGATCCCTATTTCCACAAGGACCTCACCACCAATCAATGGTCGGGCGCCTGCATCGACATGGCGAACGACATCGCCGGCAAGCTCGGCGCCAAGGTCGAGACGTTGGAATCGACTTGGGGCAACCAGATCCTGGATCTCCAGGCGGACAAGGTCGACCTCGCCTTCGCCGTGAATCCGACGCCGGAACGCTCGCTGGTCATCGACTTCTCGACGCCGATCCTGGTGCACTCCTTCACCGTCATCACCAAGAAGGGTTTTGCCAAGCCGCAGACCTGGGCCGAGCTCAACAAGCCGGAGGTCAAGATCGCCGTCGACATCGGCTCGACCCATGAGACCATCGCGCGCCGCTATTGCCCGAAGGCGACGATCCTCGGCTTCAAGGAGCGCAACGAGGCGATCCTCGCCGTCGCAACCGGACGCGCGGACTGCAACATCTCGCTGGCGGTGCTGTCGATCGCGACCTTGAAGAAGAATCCGACGCTCGGCGATCTCGCGGTGCCGCGGCCGCTGCTCACGCTTCCGACCAACATGGGCATCCGCGCCGAAGGCGACCGGCGCTACAAGGATTTCCTCAGCGCCTGGGCCGACTACAACCGCTCGCTGGGTCAGACCCGCGAATGGATGCTGAAGGGTTTCGAAGCGGTCGGCCTCAGCGCCGACGACATTCCCGGCGAAGTGCAGTTCTGATCCCAGGCTGCGTCGCCCGAACCCTTGATGAAACGGGCCTGAGACGCCGGTTGCGGCCGCTAAGCGTTGGCTCGCGCACGCTGCAACACGCATGAGGCAGCATGGCAGCAAGCCTAGCCGCCCTCTCCTTGCACCCAACCCGTCGCAATCGCGCTCGCCCAAATGAACATGCCTTTGTTGCGCGCCAGTGCGGCCATGGCCGCGGTGTCGTAGGGCACGTAGCGGATCGTCGCGGACCAGCCTGCGCCGGCATGCTCCAGGATCGCGTAGCACGCATGAGGCGTGCCGACCTCGACCACGTAGGGAACGGGCACTTTCCCGTCATAGCCGGGCAAGCCGACGCTGCCGGGATTCACGACCAGCCGTCCATCCCTCAAACGCACCACGCGCGGAATATGCGTGTGGGCGCACAGGATGATCTCAGCGTCGATCCCCTCAGCTTCAGCCTCGATCGCGTCGATGCCGCTCGGACGCGGGCAGCCGTCGTCGGCGATGTGGTCGAGCCAGAAAGCTGCGTCATCCCTTGGCGATCCATGGCACAGGAACACCCGTCCCTTATACGTGAGCGTGGACGGCATGCTTGCCATCCACTCGAAATGCTTGCGCGCGAGCTCACGGAAATCGCTGCGAGCGGAGCCGCCGGCCTGCCAGAGCTCGACGAGGATTCGATCCTGATCGCCCCGTATCGACGGAAAGCCCCGCGCCATCAACAGGTCCGCGGTCTTGGCTGCCTCGAGCGGGCCACTGACGTGGTCACCGAGGTTCACGACCTCGTCGATGCCGGCCGTGGCGATGTCCGCAAGAACGGCTTCAAGTGCCGAACGATTCCCATGCACGTCCGCGATGGCAGCAAATCTCATTTGGCCCCTCCCATTCGGAATGGCCGATTGTTCGCGCTATGCGGGGATGCAGTTCTGGCTAGTTTGTTTAGCTACGTCTCTTTAGCTGCATTTGTAGAAGCGCCCGCAAGCTGAGGATCAAATCGGCGCTGGCAGAAGAATTACACGATCGTGGTTGCCAGGCAAGCGACGCGAGTTACGAACTGTCGCGGCAATGCCGACGTGACCTCGGGAAAATAACGCGCTACGTTTCCCGGACAAGACCAAGAGGAAATGCCAATCGTGTACGACTTCATTATCGTCGGCGGCGGCTCGGCGGGGTCCGTGCTGGCCCACCGGCTCTCCGCAAAGAGCGCCAACAAGGTCCTGCTGTGCGAGGCCGGACAGGACACACCGCCCGGCAACGAGCCCGCCGAGATCAGGGACAGCTATCCGGGCACGGCCTATTTCGATCCCCGCTTCCATTGGACCGAACTCAAGGTCACGACCCAGATCGTCAGCCACAACAATCCGAACGAAGCGCGTCCTCCTTTACGCAAATACGAGCAGGCGCGCGTGCTGGGCGGCGGCTCGTCGATCAACGGCCAGATGGCCAACCGCGGCGCACCGACCGACTACGATGAATGGGACGCGCGGGGCGCCGACGGCTGGAGCTGGAACGACGTGCTGCCCTTCTTCAAGAAGGTCGAGCGCGACCTCGATTTCGACGGGCCGTACCACGGCAAGGACGGCCGAATTCCGGTACGCAGAATTCCGCGTGAACACTGGACGCGGCATTCGCAGGCGTTCGCCGACGCCTTCCAGCAGGCCGGCCATCAGTTCGTGCCTGACCAGAACGGCGAGTTCGTCGACGGCTATTTTCCGGTGACGCATTCCAATCAGGCCGAGCAACGCGTCTCGGCCGCGATGGGCTATCTCGATCGTGACACGCGCAAGCGCGCCAATCTCACCATCTCCACCAACACGCAGGTGAGAGAGCTGCTGTTCGAAGGCACGCAATGCGTCGGCGTGAAGGCGATGGTCGACGGACGGGAACAGGAATTCCGCGGCCGCGAGATCATCCTCTCCAGCGGCGCGATCCATTCGCCGGCGCATCTCCTGCGCGGCGGCATCGGCCCGGTCGGTCATCTCAAGGATATGGGCATTCCGGTCCTGATGGGACTGGCAGGCGTCGGCCAGCGCCTGATGGATCATCCCTCGATTTCGCTGTCGTCCTTTGTCCGCCGCGGCGCGCGCATGAACGAGCACACTAGGCGCCACATGCAGCTTGGCCTGCGTTATTCATCCGGGCTGTCGGGCGTACCGAAGGGCGACATGTTCGTCGTCCTGCTCAGCAAATCGGCCTGGCACGCGGTCGGCGAGCAGATCGGCTCGCTGCTGACCTTCGTCAACAAGACCTATTCCGAGACCGGACAGGTCAAGCTCGCCTCGCGCGATCCCGCCGCCGAGCCGATCGTCGAGTTCAATCTGCTGTCCGACCGCCGCGACCTCGATCGTCTGATGAGCGGCTTCCGCAAGATGGCGGCCGTGCAGATGAGCGACTTGGTCAAGGCGGTGACGGACAAGCCGTTTCCGGCCGCCTATACGGACAAGGTGCGCAAGATCGGCGTGGTCAATACCAAAAACAGGATCCTGACCAAGATCGCCGCGACCTTGATGGACGGGCCGGCGGCGCTACGCCACTACCTGATCGACAATTTCGTCGTCGAAGGTTTCACCTTCGACCAGGTGATGAACGACGACGATGCGCTGGAAGCCTTCGTCCGCAAGGCGACCATCGGGGTGTGGCACGCCTCGTGCTCATGCCGCATGGGCCGGGCCGACGATCCGATGGCGGTGGTCGATAGCCAGGGCCGCGTCAAAGGCATCCAGGGCCTGCGCGTCGTCGACGCCTCGATCTTCCCCGTGGTGCCATGCGCCAACACCAATTTTCCGGTGCTGATGTCGGCGGAGAAGATCGCTGCGGCAATGGTGCAGTGAGCGCTATCCGCTATTGCCCCGATGCACCCGAGGCTTGGCGCCCCACAGCGATACGAGCGAACGTCCACGTCAGACCGTACGTTGGGTGGCGGCGGCAGTTGGGACGAATGGCCATGCCAACATTGCAAGTTCTACGACGCGGCGAAGCTCGCCAACCGTCGCGCCGGCTTGCGGCAAATTCATTATCGCCTGCAACACACCAAGGTAGTGCCACGCTAATCCGTCGATGTCCGCCGTCGCCGCCAATTCTCCACTTGCAACCGCCTCGCGTAAAATGCTGCCGAGGATCGCGCGCTGCCGCATAAGTCCCTGCCGCGCGACCGACTGGCCCGCCGGAGGCAGATCGACCATCTCAGCGCACGATCGGGTCAGCATGCATCCCGCGGGCCGCGCCGTCTTGCCTCCTCTGGGCAGGAATTCGTGCAACAACGCTTCGAGCTGTTGGCGCTTCGTGTCGGCTCGAACGGCGCTCATGCGCCGCTCGACGCGCTCGATGTAAGCCGAAAGGACCTCTTCGAATAGCCCGTCCTTGTCTTGAAATCGCTTGTACATACTCGACCGCGACAGGCCCATCGCCGTCGTCAGTTGATCGATCGACGAAGCCGAATAGCCGTGACGCCAGAACACATCCATCGCGGAATTGATCACGGCATCGTCATCGAATTGGGGTTTTCCACTCATGCCATTCCCACTTGACATCATGGAACGATCGTTCCAAGTATCTTGAACTGATCGTTCCAAGATACGGAAGGTTATCCGGATGTTCAACCCCTCCCAGCGTGGCGCTGGCCGCACGCGCATTGCGGTGGCGGGAGCCACAGGTCGCGTCGGCTCCGCCTTGATTTCGAAACTGTTCACGGAACCGGTTGAGATTGTGGCATTGACCCGCACGTCGGATGCTGGACGTCTGCCGTCCGGAGTTTCGCTGGCGACCGTGGACTTCGATGCGCGATCGACTTTGGACAACGCGCTGCGCGGAGCTGACCGTCTGTTCCTCGCCCACGGCACGTCCCCCCGGCAAGTCGCCAACGAAATTGCGCTGATCGACGCAGCCGTGGCCGCCGGCGTAGGCCACATCGTCAAATTGTCTGTGTTGGGACCACCGTCTCGGCTGCATCCGTTCGACTGGCATACGCAAATTGAGGCGCATCTTGCGACCTGCGACGTAGGCTTCACGGTTTTGCGGCCATCGAGTTTCGTCGATATCCTGGCGCGGGCTGGCGCTCCAGTTGCCAATGACGCATGGGGCGGGGCAGCCGGCGATGGATTGGTCAACCTGATCGACACACGCGATGTGGCGGACTCGGCTTTCGCAGTCCTTCTCGACGACGCGCACGCAACTTCCCAGCGCGCCTATCACCTGACCGGGCCAGCCGCGGTCAGCATGCCTGAGATAGCAAGTGAAGTGTCCAGATTGCTTGGACGAGTCGTCACATATCAGCACCGAAGCCCCGCGGAGCAGCGTGAGAAGCTATTGGCGTCCGGGCTCACCGAATTTGTCGCCGACCTACTGCTCGGTCTGGATCGCCTTTTCTACGAATCGGTCCTCGCAGAAACCACGTCGACTGTTCGCGAGTTGACGGGCCACGCTCCGCGCCCGGTAACCGATTGGCTGAGCGACAACATCTCGGTGTTTCGAAAATAGCTGAAACCGAGGCGACGCATCATAGGGTCTGATCTCATGGTGCCGCCTTGCTACATCGCAGTCATAGCTTGCACCCCACCGGACCGCGCCGATAGCTCCGCCCACACGCGGAAGCGCGCGCCGTCGTTGAGCGGCACGATGTGAAACGGCTGGCCGAAGATCGCGAGCGGCTCATTTCCCGGCTCGAACCGCGGCCAGGCTTGCACGACATCCGGCATGCCGGTCGTGACGAAGCGCAAGACGCTCGCCTGAAACCGCGCGGCGACATCGATGTCATCAGGCGTCATCGGGCCGCCCTTGCGCTTGAGGATCGGCCGATCAATGAAATCAGGCAGATGCGCCCACAGGCAGGCATTGTCCGCGCCATGGGTCGGTCCCTGCGACAGGAACGGCTCCAGGGCCGGGCGATGATCGAACCGGCTCAACCACACCGCGCCGCCTGCCGCAGCATGAAGCCGCGCGAGATCGGCCATGGGGCGATGCCAGAACGCATCCGACAGCAGCGCCTCGTACGGATCCTCGTCAAGGCGCGCGGTGGCGCGGTAATAGGATAGCAGTCGGCACCAGCCGGCATAGTCGAACGCAGCGCGCACCTGCCGCTCGGTGGTGCGGATCATCGCCGCCGGCGGCTTGCTCTTCAGGAACATCACCATCTCGTCGCGGCAGGAGCCGAGCCAGAGCGGAATGTTGCGCAAAGTTCCGTCGGCGAAGACGTCGCGCGGCTCGCGCGGGATGACCGTGCCGTCGAGCACCGGACCGAACACGGTGCCTGCGTCCGTCTCGTCCGCGAGCCTGCGTCCAACGCGCTCTGCCGCCGCAAACAGCGTTGGCAGCGGCACGGACGCAATCGCGCTGGGATCGGGCACAAGCTCGAGCTCCTCGAGCACGTGGCGCGCGACATCATCTGCGTGACCCGCACTCATGATGTTGCGCCCGGGCGTACTCAGCGCGAGCGCACGAATAAACTTGCCTCTTGCCTGCGGCAGGGTTGCGAGCGCTATCACCATGGAGGCGCCGGCAGATTGTCCCGACAGCGTAATCGCATCCGGATCGCCGCCGAAGTTCGCGATGTTGGCACGGACCCAATTGAGCGCTGCGAGCGTATCCTGGAGCGCGAGGTTGTTGGCTTCGGCAAGGCCGTAGCGATGCAGTTGCAGGAAACCGAGCGGCCCGAGCCGGTAGTTGATGGTGACAATGACGGCTGGGCCGTGGGCGGCGAGGAAGGAACCGTCATAGTCGGCGCCGCCGCCGGTGACGAAGGCGCCGCCATGGATGAAGAAATTGACCGGCAGCGGGTGATCCGCCGCCGGCGCCCAGATGTTCAGGCTGAGACAGGATTCCTCGTCAGCATGATCGAGATGGCCGGGCTGCGGCGCGTAGGCGCCGTAGTCCGTGCAGCGGCGCGGCTCGGTCCACGCGAGCGGCGGTGTCGCCCTGGCAAAGCGCCGCGCGATTGCGAACGGTACGCCCTTGAATGCTCGTAGGCCGTTCTGCTCGGCGCCGACGATCGGTCCGCTCGTGGTCGGAACTGCATTGGTCAACATGCGACTGTTACTCTGTCTTGTCTCAAGCGCGCTGCTTTCCGAGATCGGCGATGTCGACATTGTGGGTTTCGCGCGCGGTGGCCGCTGATGCCGCCGAGATCACGCAGCAGCAGGCAACGAAGATTGCCACGGGAATCCAGCCGTTCGGTCCCTCGCCGACCAGGCTTGCACTCACCAGCGGCGTGAAGCCGGCGGCGAGGAAGCCGAGCTGCGTGCCGATCGCCGTGCCGGAGTAACGCACGCGCGCGTCGAACATCTCCGCATAGAACGACGGCCAGATCGCATTCGGCGCGGCGTAGATGACACCCGAGAGGATCATCGCCGCGGCGAAGATCGCCAGCGTATTCCCCGATGTCACCAGCATGAAGTACGGGAACACCAGCGCCGCACAGCCGAGCACGCCTCCGATGAACACCGGCTTGCGGCCGATCCTGTCGGCCAGCAGCGCCCACAGCGGCTGGGTGATCAGCGCCGTGACATTGCCGAGCACGCCGGCCCACAGCATGGTCGGGCGCGCGACGCCGAACTTGCTGGTGGCATAGCCGAGCGCGAACACCGCGGTCATCGTGCTCACGGTCGCAATCAGCGCGCAGACGATGACGCGCAGCACATCCGGCCAGTAGTCGCGCAAGAGCGTAACGACGGGGAAGCGCGCCACCTGCGCCTTGTCCTTGATGTCTTCGAAGACAGGCGTTTCCGGCATGGTCCTTCGCACCAGATAGGCGACCAGCAGCACGAGCGCGGAGAGCAGGAACGGAATGCGCCAGCCCCAGCTCAACAACTGGTCTTCCGGCAGACTCGACACCGGGATGAACACCAATGTCGCAAGGATCGCGCCGGCCTGGGTGCCGCTCAGGGTCCAGCTCGTGAAGAAGGCGCGGTTGGAATTGGCGGAATGCTCCAGCGTCAGCGAGTTGGCTCCGCTCTGCTCGCCGGCAGCCGACAGGCCCTGCAACAGACGGAGCAGCGTCAGGATGACAGGCGCGGCATTGCCGATCGTCTTGGCATCCGGCAACAGGCCGATCGCCAGCGTCGAGCCGCCCATCAGCACCAGCGTGAACAAGAGCACCGTCTTGCGGCCGATGCGGTCGCCGAAATGGCCGAGAATGACGGCGCCGACCGGGCGCGCGATATAGCCGATACCGAAGGAGAGCAACGCGAGCAGCGTTGCGGTCGGTGGATCGACATTGGCGAAGAACACTTTTGGAAAGATCAGCGCGGCAGCGGTGCCGTAGATGAAGAAGTCGTAGTATTCGAGCATGCTGCCGACGAAGCTGACCAGCGCGGCGCGCTTCGGCAGCTTGTTCGGCGTGGCTTCCGCGCTGGATGATGCGCGCAGCGGTGCGGTTGACGTCAACGTCATTGAAGGCTCCTCCCCATCTGGCCGGTGCGGTTCGCGTCAGGCAGGTCGCCTCGCGCGCGTTTTCTGGTTCTGGTTGCCGCAACTTTGGTCTGGAGCAATAATGTACGAACTAGTACGTTTATGCAATAGGCGTTGGATCAATGCTACAGCAGGCGAAATTTGCCTTCACCTTCAAGGTGATCCGTGGAAACTGGCGGGAGAAACAGTAATGCTCGAGCGCATGCCGCCCCCATCGAAGCGCACCAACGATCCTGAGCGCACCAAGCGCGACATCCTCGAAGTGGCGATGGCCGAATTCGCCTCGGAGGGCTATTCCGGCGCCCGCGTCGATGCGATCGCGGCACGGACGCGCACATCCAAGCGGATGATCTATTATTATTTCGGCGGCAAGGAGCAGCTCTACCTCGCGGTGCTGGAGGAGGCCTATCGCAGCATCCGCGCGCTGGAGGACCAGCTCGACATCGAAAGCTGCGATGCCCGGGAGGGATTGCGCCGGCTGATCGAGGCCACCTTCGACCATGACGAGCGCAATCCGAACTTCATCCGCCTCGTCAGCATCGAGAACATCCACCACGGCAAGCACCTCAAGCAGAATCTGCAACTGCGCCAGCTCAACGCCAGCGTGATCGCGACACTCGACGGCATCCTCGAACGCGGCCGCGGCGAAGGCGTCTTCCGCGACGACGTCGACGCCATCGACCTGCACCTCGCCATCTCCTCCTACTGCTTCTTCCGCGTCGCCAACCGCCACACGTTTGGGGCGCTGTTCGACCGCGACCTCAGCGAGCCCAGGGTGCTGGCGAAGAGCCGGACGCAGATCGTGGAGATGATCTTGGCGTGGCTGGGGGCGAAGGCTTAGCAGCCACCACGCACTCGCTGTCATGCCCCGGCTTGACCGGGCATCCAGTACGCTGCGGCCTATCGGCCTAATCACCACTGTCTCTGGAATACTGGATCGCCCGATCAAGTCGGGCGATGACACCGAGAATGGGGCGGCATCGCGCTCACCCGCTCCTCTTCCCCCGCGTGCTCGCCAGCAGCACCAGCATGAACGACGCCGCCGTCATCAGCGTCGAGATCGCGGCAATGGTCGGGTCGATCTCGTCGCGGAGCGCGGTGAACATGCGCTTGGTCAGCGGCTGATACTGGCCGCCGGAAATGAACAACGCGACGATGGTCTCGTCCATCGCCGAGATGAAGGCGAAGATGCCGCCCGCGACCACGCTCGACTTGATCTGCGGCAGCGTCACCGCGAAGAAGCTGCGCAGGCGGTTCATGCCGAGGCTGCGCGCCACCATCTCCTGCGCCGGATCGAAGCTCTGCAAGCCCGCAAGCACCGAGATGACGACATAGGGCAAGCCCAGCATCACATTCGCCAGCACGAGGCCGGGCATGGTCGCGACCAGGCCGACCTTTGCATAGACGAAGAAAATGCCGACCGCAGTGATGATGATCGGCACCACCAGCGGCAGCAGCAGCGCCATATGGAACATGCGCATGATGCGCAGCTTCGACTGGCTGATCGCGTAGGCCGCCGCAACCCCGCACGGCGTTGCGATCAGGACAGTGAAGAACGCGACCGTCAGCGTCACCCGCGTCGCCTGCATCCAGGCCGGATTGGCGAAATATTGCTGGTACCAGCGCAGCGAGAACGACGGCGGCGGGAACGTCAGGAAGCGCGCACTGGAGAACGAGATCGGGGCGATGATCAGGACGGGAAGGATCAGATAGACCAGCACCAGCGCGCTGATCACGTAGAGGACAATCCGTGCGGGCGAAGTGCGCGTCATTTCTGCCCCAACACGCGATCGAGGGAGATGAAGCGGCTGACGGCGAAGAAGATCAGGAGCACGCTCAGGAGCAGCACCACGGCGACCGCGCTCGCGGCGCCGAACTGGTTGTAGAGCTCGACATTGCGGCTGACCAGCATCGACACCATCACGGTGCGGCCGCCGCCGAGCAATTCCGGCGTGATGTAGAAGCCGAGGCAGAGCACGAACACCATGGTGCAGCCGGCGAGCACGCCCGGCAGCGACAGCGGCAGGAACACGCGGAAGAACGTCAGCGACGGGCTCGCCCCCAGGCTCGCGCCGGCCTGCATCAAATCGCCGGGGATCTTCTGCATGGTGGCATAGAGCGGCAGCACCATGAACGGCAGCAGGATGTGCACGGTCGCAACCACCGTGCCGAACGTGTTGTGCACCAGCGCGAGCGGCTCGGAGATGACATCGAGATAGCGCAGGAACTGGTTGATCACGCCGGTGCGCTGGAGCAGCGCCAGCCAGGCATAGGCGCGGACCAGCACGCTGGTCCAGAACGGCAGCACCACCAGCGACAGGATGAGGATGCTCCAGCCCTTCGGCACCGCGTTGGCGAGGTAGGCGACGGGATAGCCGAGCAGCAACGCGATGACTGTCACGGCGAGGCTGATCTCGAAGGTCAGCGCAAAGCTGCGCCAGTAGATGTCTTCCGTAAAGACCCGGCGATAGTTCTCCAGCGTAAAACCGTCATGGTAGATCGACTGCCAGGCGAGCCAGCCGACCGGCAGCACGATCAGAGCCAGGATCACCAGCAGCGCCGGCGACACCAATGCCAGCATCAGCGCATGCTCGCGGCGCTGATGCTTTTGGGAGGAATCTGGCACTGTTATCGTCAACGCTGCCTCGCTCACTTCTGCATGAACGACGCCCAGCGCTTCTCGGCGGCCTCGCCCGCGGGCGAGGACCACCAGGCGTAGGACATCAGCGCCTGCTTGGCCGCGTTCGCCGGCTCGCTCGGCAATTGCGCGGCGCGCTCGGGCTTGATCACGCCGGTCTCGAACGCCTTCGGATTGCCCGGGCCGTAGTCGATGTTGAGCGGAAGATTGGCCTGGTGCACGGGATCGACGGCCTCATTGAGGAATTTGACTGCCGTCTCCAGATTCGGCGCGCCCTTGAGGATGCAGAGCGAGGTGCTCTGAAGAACGCCCTGGTTGTAGGTGAAGGAGACCTTCGCGCCCTCCTTCGCCACCGCGCTGACGCGGCCGTTCCAGGCCATCTCCATGTCGACTTCGCCGTCATTGAGAAGCTGCGCCGACTGCGCGCCTGAGGTCCACCACACCGTGATGTGCGGCTTGATCTCTTCCAGCTTCTTGAAGGCGCGGTCGACGTCGAGCGGGTAGAGCTTGTCGGGCGCGACGCCGTCGGCCATCAGCGCGGCCTCCAGGGTAGCGAACGGATGGTTGCGCAACGCGCGGCGGCCGGGAAATTTCTTCACGTCCCAGAAATCGGCCCAGCTGTTCGGCGCGTCCTTCGGGAAGGTCTTCTGGCTGTAGGACAGCACGCTGGAATAGAACTCGTAGGACACCGAATAGGGACTGCGATAGGCCTCCGGCATCGCCGCGCCGTTTGGAATCTTCGAGAAGTCGAGCTTCTCGATCAGCCCCTGCTCGCCGCCGCGCAGGCAGTTGCCTGTCGGGGTATCCACCACGTCCCAGATCGGCTTGCCGCTGCCGACCTGCGTCTTGATCGCGGGCCAGGCGTCGGGAATGGAGTCCTGGTTGATGGTGATGCCGAGCTTCTTGGCGGAGGGATCGAGGATCGCCACCGTCTGCGCCGCCTGATAGGCGCCGCCTTGCGAGACGAAGGTGATCTGCTCGGCGGCATCAGCCGCGGTGGTAAATCCGATTGCGCCCAGCACGGCAAAGCCCAATCCAAAATTGCGTGTCGTCGTCATCCTCGCCTCCTCCATCGCCAAAGAGATCTCACTGACCGATCGCATCGAGAAACTGGTACCAGCCGGCGACCATGCGCACGGCCGGCTCGCGCAGGGGATAGAACGGGATCGCCTTCATGCGCCTGATATCGAGCAGCCCGACCTCGGGCGTCTCGCCGCGCACGAAGGCCGCGAGATAGCGGCCCATCAGGCTCGACATCGCAACGCCGGCGCCATTGTAGCCCATCGAGACCAACGTGCGGTCGTCGAGCCGGCCGATATGCGGCACCGAGTCCAGCGTCATGCCGACGAGGCCCGACCATTTGTAGGCGATCGGAACGTCGGCAAGGCCAGGGAAGATGCCGACCATCGCCTTGCGCAAGGCGTCGAAGGCAGCCTGCGAGTCCTGCTTGCCGAAAGCACCGCGGCCGCCGAAGATGACGCGGTTGTCGACCATGCGGAACCAGCGCATCATGCGCTTGGTCTCGGTGTAGGTGCGCCCGGTCGGCATCAGCTTGCCCGCGAGATTGCGTGGCAGCTGCTCCGTCGCGACCAGCGCACTGCGGAACGGGATCAGCGTGCGCTGCATCTGCGCAGTCGCACTGGTGAGATCGGAATAGCTGTTGGTGGCGATGATCGCCTGTTTCGCGCGCACCGCGCCTTGCGGCGTCTCGGCGACAATGCCGTCCTTCTCGCGCCGGAGTTTGACCACCGGCGACTCCTGGAAGATCGGAACGCCACGGCGCCCGACGCCTTCGGCGAGCCCTCGCAGATAGTTCAGCGGATGGATGCCGCCGGAGCCGGGATTGAGCACGCCGCCGACAAAAATGTCGGAGCCGGTTTCGTCACGCACCCCGCGCTTGTCGAGGATGCGGACTTCGGCGGAGCCCATCTCGCGCGTCATCCAATTGGCTTCGTCGATCGCGGCCTTCAGCGTCGTCTCGTTATGCGCGGCCTTGACCTGGCCCGTGCGCGTCAGCGCCGCGCTGGTGATGCCGAACTCGGAGACCAGCTCCTCGACCATGTCAGTCGATTCATGCGCGATCTCGTACATGCGCCGCGCCATGGCGCGGCCATGCGCGGCGTCGATCTCGCGGAACGACAGGCGAAATTTTGCGGTGATCACCCCGCCATTGCGCCCGCTCGCGCCCCAGCCCGGCCGGTTGGCCTCGAGCACAACCGGCGACAAGCCGCTCTTGGCGATGTGGTGCGCCGCGGAGAGGCCCGTGTAGCCTGCACCGATGATCACCACGTCCGCCTGTCGCTCACCCGACAGCACGGGAAACGCGCGCGCCGGCTCCGCCGTGGCTTCCCACAGCGAATTGGCCGATGGCAATGCGCTCCAGTCCCGTGCCATGCCGCCGCTCATGCCTTACGCCGCCGGTCCGATCGCCGCGTCCGCGAGCGCCTTCAGCGTCGAAAAGTGGAAGTCCGGTTTGGTCAGCGTCTCGACCGCCGGCGTGCCGCCGAAACCGCCGATGCCCTGGCGACGCTCGATCCAGCACACCTTGTAGCCGAGCTTTCGCGCGATCCCGATGTCGTGGTACTGGCTCTGCGCGACGTGCAGAATGTCGGACTGCTTGTAGCCGAACGCGGACTGACGCCCCTTGTTGAAGGCGAAGAACTCCGGGTTCGGCTTGGCAACGCCGGTATCGTCGGCGCAGACGGTGTCGTCGAAGGGATTGCCGAGCGCGTGCGCGTAGCAGGAGAGCGCGACGCGGTCCGCATTGGTCATCGCCACCAGCCGGAACTTCGTGCGCAAGCGCTTCAGCGCCTCGACCGAATCCGCAAACGGCCCCCAGCGCAACACCGAGAGCTGGAACACGTCGCAGGACGCATCGTCGGAGGGAAGTCCGAGCTCCTTGGCGAGATGGCGATAGACGTGGAACATCGCCTCGCTCGAGCGCTCATAATGCTTGTCGCGGCCGCGCTTGTAGGGCTCGAAGATCTGCTCGTCGCTGAGCTCGGCCGGCGACTTGCCGGAGATCTTGCGCACCGCGGAAAGCACGCCGGTCTCGAAATCGATCAAGGTGCCGACGACGTCGAAGGTGAGAACCTTGAAATTGCTGAACGAGGCTGCTGACGACATCTTTGGTTTCTTCTCTCGGTTGAACAGGGCTTGAGTTCAGTCCCCCGCCCTGGGGACAACGATGGTGTCCTCGGGGTGAAGGGTCACGGTGAGGCTGCCGCCGAGCGGCGGGATGCGGCTGTAGGCCTGGTGATAGCTCGGCTGGCGCAGGCTGAGCGCGATGCCATCGGTGAGCGCCAGGAAGATGCGGAGACTCTCGCCCTGGTAGACGATGTCGATGACCGTCCCGGTCAGCCGGTTGCAGGCGTCATCCTGCGCGCCGTCGTCGATCAGGAGCTTTTCGCTGTGCACGGCGAGCATCAGCGCATCGCCGTCCGGAATCGCGCGGGCGCTACGCAGCAGCGCATTTCCGAGCGCGACGCTGGAGGCATCGACGCGGCGAACCGGCAGCATCGTCGCTTCGCCGATGAAGCTCGCGACGAAGGAGTCCGCGGGATGATCGTGCAGCCGCTCGGGCGCGTCGATCTGGATCAACCGGCCGTCCTTCATCACGGCGACGCGGTCGCTCATGGTCAGCGCTTCGCGCTGGTCGTGGGTGACGTAGATGATGGTGGCGCCGATGCGCTTGTGCAGTGTGCGCAGCTCGATCTGCATGGATTCGCGCAGCTGCTTGTCGAGCGCTGAGAGCGGCTCGTCCATCAGGATCAGGCGCGGCTCGAAGATCATCGCACGCGCCAGCGCCACGCGCTGGCGCTGGCCGCCGGAGAGCTGCGCGATGCCGCGCTCTTCATAGCCGGCGAGGCCGACCATCGCGAGCGCTGCGCGCACCTTGTCGGGCCAGCTCGCTTTCGGCAGGCGCCGCGCGCGCAGGGGAAAGGCGACGTTCTCGCCGACGCTCATATGCGGGAACAGCGCGTAGTTCTGGAACACCACGCCGATGTCGCGCTTGTGCGGCGGCATCCAGGTGACATCACGACCGCCGAACAGGATGGTTCCGCGCGATGGCAGGATGAAGCCGCCGAGAATTCCAAGCAGCGTGGTCTTGCCGGAGCCGGAGGGCCCGAGCAGCGAGACGAACTCGCCGGCGCCGACATTGAGCGAAACGTCGTCGAGAGCGCGAACGGCGCCATACGCCTTGCTCGCGGACCTGATCTCGACGCTTTCCGCTCGTTTGTCCAACGATCGACCTCGCCTCGTTCCCTGCAATGGCGTGCCTCACTGCGCGCCATAAGCCTGCTTTATAGACAGGAATTTTGAGCACTCACGGCCGAAGCGTGCACCGCACCAAATCTTCGTTCGCAGGCCCTATCTTTAGGCTGTGATGCCAATGACACCAGACTTGGCAAAACTCGGCAATTGCCAAATTCTCACCGCGTCCATAACATGGCGTTATGCCCGAGCTGCGCCGGATGCTGCCCTCCAGTAACGCCCTGTTCGTCTTCGACGCAGCGGCGCGCAATGGCAGTTTCACGGCGGCAGCAGCCGAGCTCAACGTCACGCAGCCGGCGGTGAGCCGGATGCTCGGACAGTTCGAGGAGCATCTCGGCGTCCGCCTGTTCGACCGCACTGCGGGGCGCGCGGTGCTCACCGAGGAAGGCGAGCTGCTTTATCGCCGCGTGCTCGAAGGCTTTCGCAGCATCGAGACCGGGCTCGTCGAGATCGAGCGGCGCCGCAAGGGCACCGAGACGGTGACGCTGTCGGTCTCCTCCGCCTTCACCACGCATTGGCTGATGCCGCGCATCGACAAGCTCCAGAAGCAGTTTCCCGACGTCGATTTGCGCTTCCAGCTGATCTCCGGCGCGCTGCGCGGGCCGGTCGAGAATGTCGATCTCGGCATGCGCTTTCGTGACCGCGACGAGCCCTCATCCGGCGGCACGCTGGTGATGAAGGAAGTCATGCTGCCGATGTGCAGCCCTGGCTATCTCGGCGAGACCGATCCCGCTGAAGGCAACACCATCATTCGCCTCGCCGAGACGCCGGGCGACTGGGCGGCGGATTACGCCTCGCTTCTCACCGGCCGCCGCGGCGCGGCCAAGGCGCTGAGCTTCACCGACTATGCCGTCGTGATGCAGGCCGCCCTGCTCGGCCAGGGCATCGCACTCGGCTGGTTGACGGTGGCCTCGCACTGGCTCCTGACCGGCGCGCTGGTGCCGGCTTCCGATACGCTCACCACCACGCGCCGCATCTGCGAATTCCTGCCGCCGCGTAACCGGCCGATGCGCCCCATCGCCGCCGAAATCCGCGACTGGATCATCGCGCAGATGAAAAGCGAGATCGCCGCGATCGACCGGCTCTATCCGAAGCTCGGTGCGATGGCCGCCTGCTATTGATGCCGAATGATCGCGGCGCGCTACCCCGGCCGGAAACGCAGATTGGCGCGCGATAGCTGGCTGATCGACGTGCATCCCATCAGCTTCATATCGCGCACGAGCTCGGCCCGCAGCAGGCCGAGGGCCCGTTCGACGCCGGGCCGGCCGGCGGCGGCGAGCGGATAGAGATAGTATCGTCCAAGCCCGACCGCCTTGGCCCCGAGCGACAGCGCTTTCAGGATATGGGTTCCGCGCTGGATGCCACCGTCCATCATCACGTCGATGCGGTCACCCACGGCATCGACTATTTCGGCGAGCTGATCGAATCCCGAGCGGGAGCCGTCGAGCTGGCGGCCGCCATGATTGGAAAGAACGATCCCGGCACAGCCGATATCGACCGCGCGGCGCGCGTCTTCCACCGACATGATCCCCTTCAGGCAGAACGGCCCGTTCCAGGTCCGCACCATCTCCGCGACATCGTCCCAATTCATCGCGGGATCCAGCATCTCCGTGAAGTAGCGGCCGATCGACATGGCGCCGCCGCTCATGTCGACGTGCTCCTCCAGTTGCGGGAGCCTGAATTTCTCGTGGCTGACATACTGGATACCCCACATCGGCTTGATCGCGAACTGCAACATGCCCGCGGGCGTCAGGCGGAAGGGAATGCTGAAGCCGGTGCGCAGATCGCGCTCGCGATTTCCCCCGGTGATGCTGTCGACCGTCAGCATCATCACCTCGACGCCCGCGTCCTTGGCGCGCTGCATCATGGCGCGGTTGAGACCGCGATCCCGGTGGAAATAGAATTGATAGACCTGCGGCGTGTCGTGGGCCTTGCGCAATTCCTCGAGCGACACCGTGCCCAGCGAGGGGACGCCGAACATGGTGCCGTAGCGCGCCGCGGCAGCGGCGACGGCACGCTCGCCTTCATGATGGAACAGGCGCTGCAAGGCGGTCGGCGAGCAGTAGAACGGCAGCGCGAGCTTCTGGCCCATGATGGTGACCGACAGATCGACGTCCTGCACACCGCGCAGCACGTTGGGCAGAAGGTCGCAATGCTCGAAGCTCGCGCTGTTACGGCGATGGGTGGTCTCATCGTCGGCCGCGCCATCGATATAGTCGAAGATCGGACCGGGCAGTCGGCGGCGCGCCAGCCGCCGGAAATCGTGGAAGTTATGACACTGTGTCAGGCGCATTTCTCAACTCCGCTCACGGCATGCTCTGCGCGTCGATCATCCTGCCATCGCGCCGCCGATGCTGCTAGCGGTTGCCATCGCGGCGATCTCTCGCCTGATGGAAGCCGCCGGTCTCCTATCGATGCTCGATCGCCCTGATCGCGCCACGGAGCTCGGCGAGCCCGCGGAGGCGGCCGATCGCGGTGTAGCCGGGATTGGTGCGCTTGGTGGCGGCGAGATCGTCGAGCATACGATGGCCGTGGTCGGGACGGAACACGATTCTCTTGTCGGGCGAACGCCGTGCGTTCTCCTTCAACAGCGCCTTCAGGACCGCGACCATGTCGACGTCACCATCGAGATGATCGGACTCGTAGAAGGAAAGGCCGTCGGCCTCGCGCTTGGTCGCGCGCAGATGCGCAAACGCGATGCGCGGTCCGAAGCGCTCGGCCATCGCAGGCAGATCGTTCCCGGCGCGCACGCCGAGCGAGCCCGTGCACAGGCAGATGCCGTTGGCCTTGGACGGCACGGCGTCGAACAGCGCCTGATAATCGTCGGCGGTCGAGGCAATGCGCGGCAGGCCGAACAGCGGGCGCGGCGGATCGTCCGGGTGCAGCGTCAGCGACACCCCGAGTTGCTCGGCGACCGGCGTGACGCGGCCCAGGAATTCGGCGAGATGCTGCCGCAGGATCTTTGGCGTGATGTCGCGATAGGTCTCCAGCCGGTCGCGGAATTGCGGGATGGTCATCGGCTCGGTGGTCGAGCCCGGCAACGCGCTGGCGATGACCATGACGAGATAGTCGATATCGGCCTGGCTCATCTGGTCGAACAGCTCTTTCGCGCGCGCCTGCTGCTCGGGGGAGTATTCCTGCACGGCGGCGGGACGCTTCAGGATATGCAGCTCGAACGCGGCAAAACGGTCCTGGTCGAAGCGCATGGCGCGGGCGCCGTTCGGCAGCTCCCATTCCAGATCGGTGCGACACCAGTCCACCACCGGCATGAAATTGTAGCAGATGATCTTGATGCCGGCCGCCGCCACCGCTTCGAGACTCGCGATCCACGCGTCGATCGAAGCCGTCGCCTTAGCCCCGAGCCGCTTGACGTCGTCGGGGATTGGAATCGACTCCACCACCGACCAGGTCAGTTGCGAGCGGCCGGGCTGGCCGTGCTCGATGAAATTCTTGCGCTCCTCGACCGCCTTGCGCGTCCAGGCTTCGCCGATCGGCACCTGATGCAGCGCCGAGACGATATCGGTCGCCCCGGCCTGCCTGACGTCATCCAAGGACACCGGATCACCCGGCCCGTACCAGCGCCATCCCTCGAGCATCATGTGATCACTCCAATCAGTTCGCGGTCAGCACGACCTTGACGCTCTGCGAGCGGTCGAGCGCCAGCCGCAGTGCGTCCGGCGCGGTCGACAGCGGCCGCTCGGCGGTGACCAGCGACAGCACGTCGACGCTGCCCGAGCCGATCAACTCCACCGCGGTCATGAACTCGAAGCCGAAGCGGAACGAGCCGCGCAGGTCGATCTCCTTGGCCATCACCGCATTCGACGGCGTCGGAATCTGGCCGCCCGGCAGGTTGCCGATCTGCACCACAATGCCGCCGCGCCTGACGATGCCGATCGCGCTCGCAAGGCCCGCGGCGGTGCCCGAGACCTCGAACGCGACATCGTAAGGACGCGATGCGGCTTGTGCCTTCAGTCCTTCCTCGCCGCCCGAGACGTTCTCGACATGCGAAGCGCCGAGCCGGGTCGCAAAGGCGAGCGGCGCCGGCGCGATGTCGGCGACCGTGACGTCGGCCATGCCGGCGCGGTGTGCGGCGAGCATGGTCAAAAGCCCGATCGGGCCGGCACCGAAGATGATGCCGCGCTTGCCCTCGATGTTGCCGGCGCGCGCGACCGCGTGCAGGCAGACCGCCAGCGGCTCGGCCAGCGCCGCGGCCTGATAGGAGACATGGTCGGGGATCTTCACGCATTGCGCGGGGATCGCGTCGAAATAATTGGCGAAACCGCCCTGCATGTGCGGCGTCTTCGAGGCCGAGCCCATGAAGTAGATGTTCTCGCAGAGGTTCGGCCGGCCCTCGCGGCAGGCGACGCAATGGCCGCACCAGCGCGATGGATTGACGGCGACACGGTCGCCGACCTTGAGGTTCGCTGCGGAACCGGAGATCTCCACGACTTCGCCGGAGATCTCGTGGCCGAGCACCAGCGGCGACTTCACGACAAAATCGCCGGTCCGGGCATGACGGAAATAGTGCATGTCGGAGCCGCAGATGCCGCCGGCGCCGAAGCGGATGCGCACCATGCCGGAAGCCAACTTGTCGAGCGGATGCTCGATCATGCGCAGATCTTCGGGGCCGAACAGGGTTGCGGCGAGAGCGGTGGAGGTCATTTGGAGAGTCCCATGTATTTAGGCAGCCAGAGGGTCAGTTCGGGAATGTAGGTGATCGCGATCAGCGCGACCATCAGCGGCACCAGCCAGGGCAGGATCGCGACCGTCGTGCGCTCGACCGAGAGCTTGGCCACGCGGGCGAGCACGAACAGCACCATGCCGAGCGGCGGATGCAACAGGCCGATCATCAGGTTGAGCGTCATGATCAGGCCGAAATGGATCGGATCGATGCCGAGCTTGAGCACGATCGGCAGCAGGATCGGCACCAGGATGGTGATCGCCGCCGTGGTGTCGATGAAGCAGCCGACGAACAGGATCAGGACGTTGGCGAGCGCCAGGAACACCCATTTGTTGTGGGTGATGCTGAGCATCCAGTCCGAGAGCATTTGGGCTGCCTGCGACACCGTCAGCAGCCAGGCGAAGATCGAGGCTGCCGTGACGATGAACAGCACCGAGGCCGTGGTCTCGATGGTGTCGAAGGTCGCCTTCGCCACCGTCTTCAAGGTCATGGTGCGGTAGCGGACGAGGCCGAGGAACAGCGACCAGATCACGGCGGCGACCGCGGCCTCGGTCGGCGTGAACCAGCCGAGCGTCATGCCGCCGATCAGGATCACCGGCGCCATCAGCGCCATCACCGCCGAGAAGTCGAAGTACCAGTCGATCGCGAGCAGCGCGCCGAGGCCGATGACAACGGCCATGTTGGTCGACATGCCGGCCAGCACCATCAGCCAGATCGCGAGCGGGAAAGCCAGCACGATGGCGATCTCGAGGCCGGCCGAGCCGAGCTGCGGCCAGGAGAACGGCGTATCGCTGCCCCATTTGTTCTTGTGCGCGAAGTAGGTGACCGTCGCCATCATCAGCAGCGTCATGACGATGCCGGGAATGACGCCGCCGAGAAACAGCGCGCCGATCGAGACGTTCGCCATCATGCCGTAGATCACGAAGGGCAGCGACGGCGGGATGATGGGACCGAGCGTGGCGGACGCCGCGGTGACGCCGACGGAGAACTCGGTGGAATAGCCGTGGTCCTTCATCGCCTTGATCTCGATGGTGCCGAGACCGGCGGCGTCCGCGATCGCCGTGCCGGACATGCCGGAGAAGATCACCGAGCCGATGATGTTGACGTGACCGAGGCCGCCGCGCATCCAGCCGACCAGCGCGACCGCGAATTTGTAGATGCGGCCGGTCACGCCGGCGATGTTCATGAGATTGCCGGCCAGAATGAAGAACGGCACCGCGAGCAGCGGAAAGCTCTCGACGCCGGCGATCATGCGCTGCGCCAGCGTGACATCGGGCGTCACGCCGCTGACCAGGATGTAGAGCAGCGACGACGCGGCCATGGCAATCGCCACGGGAACGCCGAGCAGCATCAGGACGAGGAAGCCTCCAAGCAACAGCAACATAACTTTACCCCTCAAAACCGTCGTAGGCGCCGGGACGTTCGAGGATCGAATAGCCCTGTCGCAGATGTTGGATGGCCACCTGCACCGAGCGCACGAACATCAGCACGAAGCCCGCCAGCACAGCGTAATAGACGTAGTCCTTGGGCAGATTGATCGTGGTCATCGATTCATCGCCGATGATCTGGATATAGACCCAGACCAGCTTGATGGCGTAGCCGAAGAAGGCGATCCGGATCAGGTCGATCGCCGTGGACAGCCCGCGCGCCACGATGTGCGGCAGATAGCGGTAGATCAGGTCGACCTGGATGTGCCGCGACAGCCGCACGCACATCGAGGAGCCGATGAAGACCACGCCGATCAGGCAGTAGGTCGCGATCTCCTCGGTCCAGGCATAGCTGTCGTTGAGGACGTAACGGGTGAAGAACTGGAGGAAGACGGCAAGCGCCATGACCCAGAAGATCACCAGCGCCACCCAGTCCTCGAAAGCGTAGACGCCGAGATCGACCTTCGGCACCGCCTCTTCCTCGAATGTGTGGGCGATCTCGTCTCCGGTGATCTGCCGGTGTATTTCGGCGGTGGACATGGGAGTACTCCTCAAACTTGCGGCACGTCGTTCCGGGATGGTGCGTTAGCACCAGACCCGGAACCTCGAGATAGTTCTACTGCGTCAACCTCGCTCCGCTCCTCATCCTGAGGAGCTTGCGAAGCAAGCGTCTCGAAGGATGACCTCGGGCGACGCCCGAGCGACATCCGGGCCTTCATGGTTCGCCCGGACGATGCGAAGCATCGTCCGGAGCGCGTTCCGCGCTCCTCACCATGAGGGTCTTGCTTACTTCACCGCCTGAATGCGTTCCCAGTCGGCCTTGCGATAACCAAAGGTCTCGAACGGAACGTTCTTCAGCACGATGTCGCGGAACTCGTTCTTGTCGACCTCGGTCACGGTCAGGCCCTTCTCCTTGAAGAAGGAAACAAGCTTGGCCTCGTTCTGCTTGATCTCATCGGTCGCCTTGGCAGCAGCTTCCTGCGCGACGTCGGTGAAGATCTTCTTGTCCTCGTCGCTGAGCTTCTTCCAGAGCGCGCCCGCCACCACCGTGTTGAGATGGTCGACGATGTGGCCGGTCAGCACGATGTGCTTCTGCACTTCGTAGAACTTCTTGGCCTCGATCGTGGTCAGCGGGTTCTCCTGCGCCTCGACGGTGCCGTTCTGAAGCGCGAGATAGACTTCGGCGAACGCGATGGGCGCGGTGTTGGCGCCGCAGGCGCGCGGCATCGCCAGATAGGCCGGAACGTCGGGCACGCGCATCTTCAGGCCCTTGAGATCGGCGCAGGACTTGATCGGCTTGTTCGACGAGGTCTGGCGCACGCCGTAATAGGTCACCGCGACGATGTGGTGGCCGCTCTTGTCCTCGTAGCCCTTGGCGAGCTCCTTGAAGATGTCGCTCTTGGTGTAGGCAAGCAGATGGTCCGAGTCGCGGAAAGTGTAGGGATAGTAGGTCACGCCGATCGGCGGGAAGCTCTTGGCCGCGAAGCTCGAGCCGGAGATGATGATGTCGACCGAGCCGAGCGAGAGGCCCTGGTTGATGTCGGCTTCCTTGCCGAGCTGCGACGCCGGATAGACATCGACCGTATAGCGCCCGTTGGTGCGCTTGCCGATCTCCTGCGCGGCCCAGACCGAAGCGGTGTGGAACGGCTCCGAGGTCTCGTAGACATGGGCCCATTTGAGCTTGGTCTGCGCCATCCCGGGATTGGTCGCCGCGAACATTGCCGCGACCGAAGTCGCCAGCACCATCGTCATCTTCTTCAACACTGACTTATCCTCCACTGACTAAAGTCTGCTTCTTGTTCGCCCGCCCCAAAAACCGGGACGAGCCGCCCAATCTCATCGCCGCCGCACGCCGCCGCTTTTGGCCTGCGTCTTCGCGCGTTTTGGTTTTGCCGGTTTCGCCGGCGTGCGCGCGACCCGGCCTCGCTCCGCGGGCGATCCCGCGGCGGTCTCGGCACCAAAATTCTGCGCAAAGCGCTCCTGCGAGCGCGCTAAGTGCTTCCGCATGGCCTCACGGGCAGTGTCCGGATCGTGCGCCGCAATCGCGTCACGCACGGCGCAGTGCTCGTCGAGCGCGGTGCGCCACGTGCCCGGGCTCTCGAAGTAATGCGCAAGCTGCGCGAAATAGGGATTGAGGCGCTGGTCGAACAGCTCGCCGACCACGCGCACCAGCACGGCATTGCCGAGACTGCCGGCGATCGCGACGTGGAAGGCACGGTCGTGCACCATCGAGGCCTCGCCGGGATGCTCGACATTCTCCATGGCGACAAGCGACGCATTGATGCGGGCGATATCGTCCTTGGTCGCCACGCGTGCGGCCTGCTCGGCGATCGCGCTTTCCAGGAATTCTCGGGCGCGCAAGAGCTCGAACGGGCCTTCGATGCCGGCGGCCGGAAGCGCAGGCGCGGCGTCCGCCGGCTCGGTCACGTAGATGCCTGAGCCGACGCGGATGCGGACGCGGCCCTCGACCTCGAGCGCGATCAGGGCTTCGCGCACCGTCGGCCGCGAGATCCTGAGCTGCTCGGCGAGTTCGCGCTCGGTCGGCAAGCGGCTGCCGACCGCGTACTCGCCGCTGTCGATCAGGCTTCGCAATTGATCGGCGACCTGGCGGTAAAGCCGTCTCGCCTCCACAGCTTCCAGCGGCACGCTGGCCTCCCCGAAAGGGTCTCGCTGGGAAGCATCGCGTCCCGGCGGCCCGCCAATTTTGGAAAATTGGTCTTACCAATTGACCGAAGCATTGACCGAGGACAGGCGCCATGTCAAGCAGCTGCCAAACACAGGGAGAGACGACCATGCGCCATAATTCAACGCGTCTTGGCCGCGCCAATCTCGACCGGCTGCCGCCCGCCATCCGCCGCCCGGCCTATGACCGTTCGCGCGTTACGCCCGGCATCGTGCATCTGGGCCTGGGGGCCTTTCATCGCGCGCACCAAGCCGTCGTCATCGACGACTGCCTTGCCGCAGGCAGCTCGTCCTGGGGCATCGTCGGCGCGAGCCTGCGCAGCCCGGATACGCGCGACGCCCTCGCCCCGCAGGATCATCTCTACACTGTCGCCGTACGTGCCGCCGAAGGCACCGAACACCGCGTCATCGGCGCGTTGCTCGACAGTGTCGTCGCGCGCGAGAAGCCGGCAGCACTGGTCGAGCGGATGGCCGATCCCGCCATTCGCATCGTCTCGCTGACGGTCACCGAGAAGGGCTATTGCCACACGCCGCAGACCGGCGATCTCGACGAGCGCCATCCGGATGTCGTGCACGATCTCAACAATCTTGACGCGCCGCGCTCGGCGCCCGGCTTCATCGTGGCCGCTCTAGCGCGCCGGCGCGCACAGGGGCTGGCGCCCTTCACCGTGCTCTGCTGCGACAACCTCGCCGCCAACGGCCACACCGTGCAGCGGATCGTGACGCAGTTCGCCGCGCTCCGGTCGAAGGACCTCGGCAAGTGGATCGCCGATAGCACCGCCTTCCCGTCGACCATGGTCGACCGCATCGTGCCGGAGACGACGGACGCCGACCGGGATGCGGTCTCGGACGCGCTCGGCATGCGCGACGCCTGGCCTGTGATGACCGAGCCGTTCACGCAATGGGTGGTCGAGGACCGCTTCACGGCGGGGCGGCCCGATTTCGCCGCCGCCGGCGTCGAGCTCGTCACCGACGTCAAGCCGTTCGAGCTGATGAAGCTGCGGCTGCTCAACGCCAGCCATTCGGCGCTGGCCTATCTCGGCTATCTCGCGGGCTACGAGACGATCGCCGACACCATGCTGGATCCGCATTTCGCGCGTCTCGCCGCGCAGGTGATGGAAGAGGCCGCGGTGACGCTGACAATGCCTGTTGGCACCGATCTCGCCGCCTATCGCGCTTCGCTGCTCAAGCGCTTCGCCAACCCGGCGCTGCATCACCGTACCTGGCAGATCGCGATGGACGGTTCGCAAAAGCTTCCGCAGCGCCTGCTCGGCGGGATGCAGGATCGCCTGCGCAAAGGCTTGCCGATCGCGACGCATGCGCTCGCGGTGGCCGGCTGGATGCGTTACGTCACCGCACGCGACGAGCAGGGCCGCGCCATCGATGTTCGCGATCCGCTCGCCGCCGAGTTCGCCGCGCTGGCGCGCGAGGCGGGTCCCGTCGCCGAACGGCTCGCGCCCGCATTGCTCGGGGTCGAGAAAGTGTTCGGACCGCTGGGCACTGAGCCGCGCCTGCGCGAGGCCGTGACCACGGCGCTCGGCCGTCTTTACAAGGACGGTGCGCGGCGGGCGGTGGAGACACTTGTCTCGGCGTGACCACAAAGCAGGCAATGCTGCACTGCGGTCCAAATCGAACGCAAAGTCGGACGGAAGTCGCGCTTGATTTTTGCCTGCCATTGCCCCACCCGAGAGGCATGGCAAAGGACAATAAGGTCATCGCCGCGAACGCGGCCTTCTACGCCGCCTTTTCAACGGGCGACTTCGACGAAATGGAGCGGATGTGGGCGGATGACGACGCCATTTCCTGCATCCATCCCGGCTGGCCGGCCATTATCGGCCGGGCCACGGTGATCGGCAGCTGGCGCGACATCCTGCAAAATCCGGAGCGGCCGCAGATCGTTTGCGCCGAACCGCAGGCGATCGTCGACGGCGACAGCGCGCGCGTGCTCTGCATCGAGATCGTCGACGGCACCGCATTGGCCGCTGCCAACCATTTTCGGCGTGTCGGCGACGGCTGGCGGCTGGTGCACCACCAGTCGAGCCCAATCGCGCAGATTGTCGAGCAGTCTGAAGATGATAGAACGAGCCACCGCGTCCACTGACCGCGGCGGGCCGGCCGGCGCTTTCTACTGTGCATGGGGTTGTTTTTCAGTTTTTTGTTTTGAGCCTCCGAGTTCCGACAAATCGTCGAGCACGACCTGCGCCGCACTGAAATCATCGTCCCGAAAGAACATGCTCCTGGTGATGAGCACCGGAATGTTCGCCCGCGAGGCCGCGATCAGACCGTTGCGGGAATCCTCGATCGCGACGCAGTCGGCTGCGCCCAGCTTCAGCCGCGCCAGGGTTTCCAGATAGACATCCGGCGCCGGCTTCTTGTGGCGGACATCGTCGCCGGCGACGACCGCATCAAAATCCGCCGCCCAGCGCGTTCCCAGCGCCTGCGACAGCAGCGCATCGATATTGCCGTGCGAGGTGGTGGTCGCGATCGCGAGCCGCTGGCCGCGGGCCTTCGCGGCGGTGAGCAGGTCCGCCACGCCGGGCCTTAAGGGACAGCAGCCGGTTTCGATCAGCTCGGCGTAATGCGCGGACTTGATGCGGTGAAGGGCTGCGATATCGGCATCCGGCAATGGCGGTGCGACCTGCAGCCCCGTGTGAAAGGCGCGCATGCGCTCCTTGCCGCCGGTGACACGCAGCAGCTCCCGGTAGACGGCCCGGTCCCACTGCCAGTCGAGACCGTGGCGAACGAAGGCGTGGTTGAAGGCCTGCCGATGCAGCTCCTCGGTTTCGGCCAGCGTACCGTCGACATCGAAGATCAGCGCGGCGGCGCGCCCAATCAACTCCGCGGCACCGCATAGCACTGCGGCCGGCGCTTCTGCCTGCATGACCGACGCCTCCCTCCTGACAAGCGAGCATCGCCCGCCCTGGCGGGCGAGTAAAATTGCAATATCTTTTGCCAGACCCAAAAATCCCTTATGAGCGAACGGCGCGCAGATCGCGCGAGCGGGAACTCCAGCACGGCAGACGCATGCGGCTCTTCATCCTCGGCCTCGGCTACAGTGCCCGGCATTTCGTCGGCCAATTCGGCGGCGCCTTCTCGCATATCGCCGGCACCGTGCGCGATCCCGGCAAGCGAAACGACCTTGCCGGCATCGAGATGCACGCCTTTTCCGGCGGCAGTCCGGCCCGCGAGGTGGTCGAGCGAGTCCGCGGCGCCGATGTCCTTCTCATATCGATCCCGCCCGGCAGCGCGGGCGACCCCGCGATTACGGCCTTTGCCGACGCGCTCGCGGGCCGGCGGCGGAAGATCGTCTATCTCTCCACCATCGGCGTCTATGGCGATCACGCAGGCCGCTGGGTGGACGAGAGCACGCCGCCGCAGGCCACCCTCGACCGCACGCGAACGCGCGTCGCGGCGGAGCAAGCCTGGACCGCCGCGGCGCGCGGCGATGTCGCGATCCTGCGGCTTGCGGGCATCTACGGTCCCGGCCGCAACGCGCTGGTGACGTTGCGGGCGGGGACGGCGCGGCGCATCATCAAGCCGGGACAGGTCTTCAATCGCATCCACGCCGACGACATCTCGAGCGCGATCATGGCGGCGGTGAAGCGCAGTGACGGCGGCACCTGGAACGTCTGCGACGACGAGCCGGCGCCGCCGCAGGACGTGATCGCTTATGCGGCGAAGCTGATGGACATTGCGCCGCCGCCCGAAGAGCCGTTCGAGACCGCCGAGATGTCGGCGATGGCCCGCAGCTTCTATGCCAGCAGTGCCCGGGTCTCCAACGCGAGACTGAAGCACGAGCTCGGTGTCGGGCTTGCCCATCCGACCTATCGGCATGGCCTGGATGCGCTGTGGCGCGCGGGGCAAGGACGATAGGTTCCAGAGCGAAGTCAAGCGCTGGAACAAAGAGGGCGGCCGCCCAGGCCGCCCTTTTTCGAATTTGGCGTCAGCTCAACACGCCGTACTTCTTGAACCAGGCCTCGGCCTGCTTCCAGGCATCTTCCGCCGCATCCTTGCGGTAGCTGCCGCGATAGTCGGCATGGAAGCCGTGCGGCGCCTGCGGATAGATCTTGAATTCGGCGATCTTCTTGTCCTGCTCGAGCACCGCCTTGAACTGCTCGACCTGGGCCACGGGAATGCCGGTATCGGCGCCGCCATAGAGGCCGAGCACCGGCGCCTTCATGTCGGGGGCGAGCTGAAGCGGGCTCTTCGGCCACGCCGGATTGGCGGGATCGACCGGCGCACCGTAGAACGCGACACCAGCCTTGAGGGTGCCACTGTGGGCGGCGTATTCCCAGACATTGCGGCCACCCCGGCAGAAGCCGATGATGCCGAGCTTCGTGGTGTCGCCGCCTTGCGATCCCGACCACGCCACCGTCGCATCGAGATCGGACAGCAGCTCGGCGTCCGGCTTGGCATTGACGACCGGCAGCAGATCCTTGATGTCGGTGACCTTGGTGAGGTCGACACCCTTGCGGAAGTAATAATCGGGCGCGACCGCGAATGCGCCGAGCTTGGCGAGGCGCCGTGTCACGTCCTTGATGTATTCGTGCAGGCCGAAAATCTCCATCGCCACGATGATCACCGGCGCCTTGGTGTTGCCGGTCGGGCGCGCGAAATAGGCAGGCATCTCTTCGGACCCGACCTTGATCCTGGCGTCACCAGCCTGGAGGCCGCCGGTATCTGTCGTGATGATTTCGGCACGGACCGGACCGGCCGCAAGCGTGTAGCCGGCAGCGACGGCCGCGGTGGCGCTCATGAATCCGCGGCGCGAGACCGGGGCCAGTTTCGTCAGCCCGACGACGTCGGATGTCATGGTGGTTTCGAAACTCATCGGTCGATCCTTCCTGATGCTTGGCCCTGATTCCTCAGGCGGCGCATTCGCCGATAATTGGCGGCGAAACGCAAATCACCAGCCTGCGAGCCTGCCCGCGTTCAGGCCAGGCCCTGATGTCTTTTCACCGGCGCCGTCTCGGGCATCAGGCTCATTGCGACAAGTCCGACGATCGCCGCAAGCAGGAGGTACCAGGCCGGTGCCAGCGGATTGCCGGTGACATGGAGGAGCCACGTGACCACGAGCTGCGCCGTACCTCCGAAGCTCGCGATCGCCACCGCGTAGACGGTCGCGAACACGCCGCCACGGATGTTCTGGGGCAGCGCTTCGATGAAGGTCGCATAGAACGCGGTGAACGGCAGCGAGCCGATCATCGATAGCACGCCAAAGCCGATCAGGAGCGACAGCGCGCCCGGTGCATGGACGATCCACAGGAAGGTCGGATAGGTGAGCAGAAGGGTTGCGAGCTGCGGCCAGATCATGATCGGCTTGCGGCCGAGACGATCGGCGAGCCATCCGCCGACCAGTGCGCCGACGAACTGAATGCCGTTGCTGACGAGCGACACGGCGAAAGCCAGTGTCGACGACACGTGCAGGGTATTCTGCGCATAGGTCGTCATGTATTGCGTGACATAGGTCGAGATCGTGCCGCTGGCCAGGATCATCAAGGCCAGCGCGATGACGCCGAGGTGACGCCGGGCCTGCGAGAGGTGACCCGTGCGCTCTTTCGCTGCGACACCGGCATCGGCTTGCGGAATCGTCTCCGGCAGTGTCCGCCGCATCCAGATCCCGAACGGCAGGCAGACGGCCCCGATCAGGAACGCCACCCGCCAGCCGTAGGAGTCCAGCATCTCCGGCGCCATGGTCGTGCTCAGGATGACGCCGACCAGCGCGCCGGCGGTCGCCGCGATCTCCTGGCTCGCCGGCTGCCATGCCACGACCAGGGCCCGATGCTCGGGTGGCGCGATCTCGAGGAGATAGGCGGTGGTCGGTCCGACCTCGCCGCCGAGGGCGAAGCCCTGCGCCATGCGCGCCGCAATCACGATGATGGGCGCGGCAACACCGATCATGCGATAGGACGGCGTGAGGGCGATGGTCAGGATCGCAGCTCCCATCAACGCAAAGCTCAGCAGCATGGCGGGCCGCCGGCCGATCCGGTCGGAATAGATGCCGAGCACGATCCCACCGATCGGCCGCGTCACGAAGCCGGCCCCGAAGGTCGCCAGCGACAGCATCAGGCTGCCGTACTCGCTTCCGGTCGGGAAGAAGGTATGGCCGATCTGGATGGCGAAGAAGCTGTAGGTAATGAAGTCGTAGAATTCGAGCATGTTGCCGATGGTGGCTGCGAATGCTGCTCGTTTGACGTTGAACGGCGCCGCTTGCTCAATTCCCAACGACACTTTGACTTCCCTGGATTCGCTCGTTTGCCGGACTTAACCGTCTGGCTGCATTGCGTCGCAACATCCATTAACCGAAAGAGACGGTTCTCTCCCGGCGCGCCACATCGCCAAGCGTCACTGGTGATGCGCCTGTTCGCGCATTCGAAACCCCAGGCCGCAACAAATGGGCTCCGCAGTGGCGACTATGACACATCATGTTGCTCAGGCGTCGCACATCACCGTCAATTCAGGTGCAAGCTGTCGTGATTTGACTGAAATTTTCAGAAGAGTTGAGCCGTGCGATTTACTCGAACTTTCTTTGTGACGCTCTAGTTCCACGGCCGGAAGTTCCATCTGCACGACGGAGCAACTTCCCAGATTGCGCTACCAAAGGCTCAATTGAATAAAGCTTGTCCGACTTGGAACTGAAATGATTTTAGCTCGCGAAGCGATTGAATTGTTGGGACAGATGGCCCGCATCCTGTGGTTCGAAGGCACCAAGCATGGCTTGCGCGACCGCGAATGGATGGCCCTGCGCTTTCTCTCCCGCGCCAACCGTTTCTCGCGAACGCCCTCGGCGCTCGCGAGCTACGTCGGCACCACGCGCGGCACCGCTTCTTTCATCATCGGCGAACTCGAGCGGCTCGGATATTTGGAGCGAAAGCGCTCCGCGACGGACAAGCGATCGGTGACGCTGAGCGTGACGCAGCAGGGCAAGAAGTTCCTGGTGCGCGACCCCATCAGCGTTCTCCTCGAGCCGATCGCCGTCCTCGACGACGAGACCAAGATCCGCTTTCGCGACACGCTCCGGCACGTGCTCGATCAGGCGGACGCGGCCGAGCAGCGGCACCATACCGACGTCTGCAAGCGATGCATCTTCCTGCGCGAAGATGGCACCGCCACGGACGGCAAGCCCGGCGCCGCCGAGTTCAGCTGCCGCCTGTTTCGCGCGCCGATCGCGGAGACGGAGATCGATCTGCTATGCACCAGCTTCGAGCATCATCGCCAATAGGAGGCGGCCCTCGATCATGGCGTTGCCTTGCGTGACGAGTAGATGACGCCACCGCTGGACTCCACCACCAGACGGCCGTTCTCGTTCTTGATCTCTTCGATGCGGCCAAGCCCGGGTACCTGCTGGCCAAGCACGGCCTCGATGACGCCGTTCGGGCCTTGCAGGATCGCAATTCCCTCATAGGCCTGGCGGACCGACCAGCCCTTGACCACCTTGCGCGGCGCCGACGGAGGAACCGAACCCGTGATCTCGGGCGCGGCAACCGAGGCCATCATCGGCATCGTCTGCGAGGCCGGCTGCGAGGCGACGGCCGCCGGTGCCGGCGCTTGGGCCTGAGCCTGGGCGAGCTTGTCCAGCTTCACCGTCGAGGACGAGCTCACCCGCTCGATACGGTCGAGATTCTCGGCGAACCTGCCGAGGCGATCGTTGGTCGCCTTGCTCGACTGATCGACCGCGGTGCGCAGGCCGTCGAGATTTTCGGACACGCCCGACACCTGCTTGCGCAGCAGCGCGACAGTCTCGCGCAGATTCCTGATCTCCGTATTGGCGGCAACGTTGCTTTGGGCTGGCTGCGTGGTGAGATAGGCGATCACGCCGGTGCAGGCGCAGACCACGAGAATCGCAGCGACCGCCAATGTTGCGAGCGGCGCGACCCAAGTCGGACGCGGCGGCGGCGGCTTGGCCACTATCACGGCCGGCTTGATCACGGTCGGCGCAGGCTTCGGTATCGCCATCTTGTCGAGGCGCGCCTTGGCGCGAATGCGCTTAAGCCCCTCGAGCGCCTCTTTCGCCAGAGTTTCGTCGTTCGCCGCAGCCGACACACGCTTCGCGCTTGCAGCGGGCTTGGCCGTCTGTGTCGTGTTTGTATCGCGCGCATCCGGAGCCGGCTTCGCCGCCGCTGAAAGATCAGCGGTCGCGTTGGGACGAGCTTGTCCATCGGACAACATGTGAAAATGCTCCGTTCGGTTCGATCTATCGAACGGTGAAGTTATTTGCCGAAGCTTGCCTGAAACGTGCGCAGCGAAAACTTTTCATCGCGCCCGATGCGACGTCGCATGAGTCAAAGGCGTCATGGACGTGGCGAGAGTGCGACTCGAAAGACACACACTCGCCAAGATTTCGCCAAGCTGGAGTCGCCGCGCCATACATGAGTCGAATTGTCGCACGGGGAAACACCAGCAGGAGAGTCAATCCCGGGTTGAAAACCCCATTGTGCGCATCACCCGTGGCACCGCACAAAACAGCTGTGATTACGCGGGGATGCGGAACTTTAGAAACGCTACGGTGCAAAACTAGTTCGATCATCAAATCAACTGATGCGATCGAACATACAAAGAAACAACCAGAAACGAATCAACAGCATCAAACACGCATAGCAACCGCTTTGTTGCGCGCGCTTGATCGGAAATCGGCAATTGTTACGGTCCTACTCAAGTGATTCTCGCCAGTTGGCGAGGAGATCGACAGAGTTCAGGTGCGTTCGGACGCGATAAGCAAGTTGGCGCAACTGTTCTAGGTCTGTCTCAATCCGTTCCGCGGGGTGATCCGTAAGAACCCGCCGGGCCTCACGCAGTAAGCGTTCAGTATCGAGTCGAAGTAGCAGGCCTGCGCACGCAGGCACTGAATGCGTAGGGCTGCCCGCGAATATCGAAACCATAACAACGGTTCGCGGGATGGAAATATCGTCAAACAGCATGGTTGCCGAGCCGGGCATCACAACAACCATCCGGCCGCAACAAGTGCGAAACAGGGGCGAAAGACTAATGTATATTATCGTTGATGATCGCGAGAGCGTCACGAACAGCTACGTTGGAGGGCTCGTTCGCGAAGGTGTATCGTCGATCGGCTTCTCCTCCGGAGAATTCTGGGACTGGTTACAATCTGCGAGTGAACCGGATCTGGCGGCGGTCGACGCCTTTCTCCTCGGGGACTGCGATGCCCGCGGAAGCCTGCCGCGGGCGATGCGCAAGCGTTCCTCGGCACCCATCATCGCCATGAGCGGCCAGAAGATGCTCAAGAACACGCTTGAGCTGTTCGAATCGGGCGTCGACGACGTCGTCCACGTGCCGATTCACCTGCGCGAGATCCTCGCCCGAACGGCCGCAATCGCGCGCCGCCGGGTGGGCGAGCTACCGAGGCCCTGCGAGACCAGGATCCAGGTCTTCTTCAACGGACGTGACCCCGAGATCGCGGGCCACGCTCTCACCCTGCCCCGCCGCGAGCTGCGCATTCTCGAATATATGGTCAGCAACCACGGCAAGTGGATCACCAAGACGCAGATCTTCAACGCGGTCTACGGCATCTTCGAGTCGACCTTCGACGAGAGTGTGATCGAGAGCCACGTCAGCAAGCTGCGCAAGAAACTCCGCGACCGCCTCGGCTTCGACGCGATCGTGGCCCGGCGCTATGTCGGATACCGCCTCAACATCCCTGCCGGCGAGACCATCGACGTGCCGATGCAGGAACTCGACGAGGTCGGTATCCTCCTGAACAGGGCACATGCCGCCCCGGCGGCGTACCCGGCCGGAAACTGACGCGGCAGGGAACCGCCACGAAACCGACAACGGCCTCTGCGGAGTACCCTTCGCAGAGGCCGTTGCACTTTCAGCGGCAGGGATGGCGGAACAGCGGCCTCGCGATGCCGGCGCCGCGACAGCTACGGCTTCTGCTGGAATTCTTCCTTGGAAACATAGTTGAAGTCCTCGACCAGGACGTCCTGGACGACGTCGGCCTGCATCCGCTCGTTGACGCGCTGCTTGATGGCCGTCGTGAGGATGGAAAGGTCGTAGCGGGCGAGCTTCCTGAAATCGAGGCGGTCGTCGGCATAAATCCTGCGGAACGCCTCGTCGACGACGAACGGCTCCGGCGGGACGTTGAGCTGGTGCATGGTCCGCGCCTCAACAGTGTAGACGAAGCGCGCCACGATGTAGCCCTGCACGCTCCCGCCCTCCACCATTGGCACGCTCAGCGCCCGCGTCTTCTGGTATTGAAGGCCGTCGAGATATTCGTCCTTCGCCGGCAGCAGGCTGCCGTTTTCCTTCCAATAGGCCACGGCATAGCTCGTGCCCGCGGTGAGGATGCATACCCAGAGCCCGGCCAGCACGAGTCTGATCATTTTCCGTCCTGTGCTGTGCGGCCGGTATAGGTGCCGTCCGACTCGGCTTCCTTGATCGCCTTGACGATGATGGCCGCGACCTCGCGCACCGCATCGTAGTGCATTTCGAGGATGGAACGGTTTCGCTCGAGCTTCTCGCGCAACCGCTGGATTTCCTCGGTGATCTCGACCTCGTTGCCGAGATGCATCCGTGCCCGCATCAAGCGGACGAATTCGAGCATGCTCCGGCTCTTCCGGGCACTGAAGTCGTCGAAATCGATCTTCTTGCCCGTCGCGAGCGCGACCGTCTCCTCTTCGACGATGTTCTCAAGCCGGCGGATCGCAGACAGCAGGCCACTCACCTCGTCCGATCTCGCCGCGTCGGTGCCGTCGTTCTCCACGTCACTGCCGAGATTCGGCAGCAGCGCGGGCAAGAACGCATCGCCTGCTGCCGCTTCCAACGTCATCGCCTCGGCGTCCACGACCGGCTGCTCCACCACCAGGACCGCCGCACCTTCTTGTGCTTGCATAGGAAATTCACCCCTCAACTTCTGTCACCCATTCCCGGATCATGATCCGGTCTTTTCCGTAACGCCGGGCCCCGCCGGTTGCGCAGCGGCGAGTTGCTTGGCAATGCCAATGCCCTTGCCCTTTGCCAGCTGAGCACCAAGCTGCTCCGCCAGCATCGACTTCCAGACGCCGCCAGCCGTGCCCTTGCCGAAGACTTCCTCCGATTCCTTCGGCAGCATCGTCTCGACGAAGGTCTGGAGAATGAACGCCTCGAACTTCCGGTACACCTCGCCGGATGCGGGCGCCTTGATCACCCGCACCGGCGGCCCGTTCACCGCGCCCGACTGCTGCGCTTCGGCAGCCTGCGCCGCGGATTGATCGGCAGTCGCCGCCTTGGCCTTGCCGACCTCCGCGTCCATCGTGGCGGCGAAATCGGCGTCCGACGATTTGAGCGCATCGAGCTTCGCGGTCGCCGCCCGCTGCGTCACGGGGTCGGCGGCATCGAGGACATCGAGAACGAGGTCGGGCGTCGCTGTCACGATCATATCTTGTTCCGGCTGGCTGGCCGTGGCGTCCAGTCGCGCACGGCGGGGCTTATTCCCGTCATCTCTTCGAGCGAGCGCGCCTCCGCGTCGCGAAGCTTGTCTGCGAGCGCGGCCTTCGCGACCTGCTCGAGCTGTTTCACACGGCGGGTCTCCGCGCGGACCTGGTCGAGCTGCTGCGATGCCTGCGCCTGGACCGCGCGCGCACCGGCGCTCGTCCTGTTGAGGCGCCGCGCGATCGATTCGCTCGACGACCCCGCCGGCGGCTTGCCCTCGTTGAGGGTTCCTACCAGCCATTCCTGCTCGTCCTGCAAGCTGCGCTCCTGCTGCCGCAGATGCGCGAGCTGCCATTCGGACAGCCGAAGCTGAAGCTTCACGAGCGAGACCATCCGGCCGAGCTTGTCCGCGCGCGACGTCATGACCGATCACTCCGCCAGCCACGACGAGACGCCGAGCATGAATTGCGTCAGGAGCTCGTCGCTGGTGAGGTAGAGCAGCAGGAAGCCGCCGAACAGCACGAAGGGCACCGAGATGAAATAGACCGGAATCGCCGGCGTCAGCTTGTTGATCAGGCCGACCGCGAGGTTGACGATGACCGAATAGACGATGAAGGGGCTGGTGATCCGCAGCGTCAGCACGAACGCCTCGGACAGGCGGCTGACGAGCTGGTCGAGTGCCATGCTGCCGCCGATCCTGTTGCCGGGCTGCCAGACGTCGTAGGAGTTCATCAGCCCGCGCAAGACCTGCCAGTGCTGGTCGGTCATGAAGAACAGCGTGGTGACGGCGGCCATGATCAGCGGCACCAGGGCCGGCGCCGGATCGGTGTCGCCGACCGGCGTTCCCGGGATGTTGCTCAGCCCGATCGCGCTCGCCATCACGGTCGCCATGGTCTGCAGCGCGAGGAAGAACACACGCCCGCCGAGCCCAATGACGCTGCCGACCACGAGCTCGGAGCAGATCAGGAGCGCAAGCGTCAGCGGCGCGGCGTTGTCGGTGAGAGGTTTCAGGACCGAGATCAGGATCGGCGTCAGCGCAAACGTCGTGACGAGCGCGACGAACAGGCGAACCTGGGCCGGAACGTTGACGCTGGAATAGCCGGGCACGAGCATCAGGCAGGCGCCGATGCGGCAGAACACGATGAACGTGACCAGCACGCTGTCGGCCAGGCCGCTGATCACGATATGGCTCCCAGCGCCCTGATCTCGGCGCTGCGCGCGACCTCGACATGCGACAGGACCGGCAAGGTCGGGAACACCCGCTCCAGGATCATCCGGACATAGGGGCGGGCTTCCGGGGTCACCGCCAGAACCACGCTGGTGCCGTTCTCGGTGAATTTGCGGATCGCGGCGCTGGCTTCGGTTGCGAACTGCTCGATCAGGCGAGGATCGGCGTCGAATTCGAAGACTTCGCCCTTGGCGTCGCGCTTCAGGCTCTGGTGGAACGCCAGGTCCCAGCGATTGCCGAGGCGGACGACGTTCAGCACACCGTTGTCGGAAAGGTCGCCGCAGATCTGCTGGGCAAGTCGCGTCCGCACATGCTCCGCGACCTGCTCGGAGCGCCGCACATGCGGTGCGATCTCGGCAATGGCCTCCAGGATCAAATGGAGGTTGCGGATCGACACGCGCTCGGCCAGCAGGATCTTCAGGATCGCCAGCAGGCCCGAATAGGAGATCTGCGACGGGCAGAGATCCTCGACCAGGCGCTTGTATTCGGGATCGAGACGGTCGAGCAGCCCGCGCATGTCCTTGTACGACAGCAGCTGCGCGAGATTTGCCCTGAGCACTTCGCTCAAGTGCGTGAGCAGCACCGACAGGTTGTCGACCGGCTTGCAGCCCTGACGCTTGACCTCGTCGGTGAAAGCTTCCGTTACCCACAGCGCCTTCATGCCGAAAGCGGGTTCGATCACCTCTTCGCCGGGCACGTCGGGCTTGCCGTCCTTGTCGACCAGCACCAGCACCTCGCCGAGCCGCAGCTCGCCCTGGGCGATACGCGTGTCATGGATCCGGATCTGGTATCCCTTGGGATCGATCGACAGATTGTCGCTGAGCTTGATCTCCGGAATGACGAAGCCGTATTGCTTGGCAAACTTCTTGCGGAGCTTGCTGACCCGGTGCGCAAGCTCGGTGCGCGAGCCCAGCAGATGGACCGACAGATGGCTGCCGAGCGACAGCTCGATCTCTGCGGTCTTGAGCGATTCCTTGACGGATTCCTTGGCATCGGCCTGGGCCCGCTCGTCGGCCTTGCGCGCATCCTCTTTCCGCTCCCGCGCCGCCTGCCGCCTCGGCAACGAATAGCCGACGAAGGCCATGACGCCGCCGAGCAGGAAGAAGGGTGCCATCGGCAGCCCCGGCATCAGGGCGAGCACGAACATCATCAACGCGGCGGCCGACACCGCGCGCGGGTAGCCGCTGAGCTGGCGCAGCACCGCCTGTTCCGCCGAGCCCCTGGTGCCGCCCTTCGAGACCAGCAGGCCCGCCGACAGCGACACGATGAGAGCCGGCATCTGCGATACCAGACCGTCGCCGACGGAGAGCTTCGTGTAGACGTCGGCGGCGCGTGCCAGCGTCAGCCCGTGATGCGTCACGCCGATGATGATGCCGCCGAAGATGTTGATCGCCGTGATGAGCAGGCCGGCGATTGCGTCGCCGCGGACGAACTTCGAAGCACCGTCCATTGCACCGAAGAACGCGCTCTCCTCTTCGAGCTCGCGGCGCCGGCGCTGGGCCTCCTTGTCATCGATGAGGCCCGCGGAAAGGTCAGCGTCGATCGCCATCTGCTTGCCCGGGATGGCGTCCAGGGTGAAGCGGGCGCCGACTTCGGCGATACGCGTTGCACCCTTGGTGATCACGACGAAATTCACCGTCACCAGGATCGCGAAGATGATCAGACCGATGACGAAGTCGCCGCCCATGACGAACTTCGAGAAGCCGGCAACGACGTGACCCGCGGCTTGTTCGCCCTCCCCGCCCCGCGACAGGATCAGACGGGTGGTCGCAACGTTGAGCGCCAGCCGCAGGATCGTCGCGATCAGCAGCACGGTCGGGAAGGCGGAGAAGTCGAGCGGCCGCTGGATCCACAGCGCGACCATCAGGATCAGCGCGGACAGCGCGATCGAGAAGGCGAGGCCGAGGTCGATCAGGATCGGCGGTATGGGCAGGAACAGGATCGTGAGCATGGCCACGATACCGCCCGCGAAAAAGGCGTCGGCCCCAAATCGTCGCGGGGTCGGCAGGCTAGCAGCTAATGTATCGGCCATGGGTCACCGGCAGAGGGTCCGCCCCGCAATCTGCCGTGCAAAGCTTACGCGAGGGTGGTGGCCGGGCTCTCGCAGATCAGAAGCCGTGCTCGATCCGCGAATAGACCATCTCGGTGAAGGTGGAGAGATGGGCGCCGATGAAGGAGCCGGAAACGGCAACGACCAGGAGGATGACGATGATCTTCGGCACGAAGGTCAGTGTCACCTCCTGGACCTGGGTCAGCGCCTGGATCAGCGCAATGGCGGTGCCGACCAGCATCGCGGCGCCGACGGCGGGGCCGGAGGCGACGATGATGGTCCAGATCGCCGCCTGGACGATGTCGAGGGCGTCCCGCTCGTTCATGACTGGCTGATCGTAAGCCCGGGCCCGACCGCGACCTTCGTGCCGTTCTCGAGGGTTGCGACGGAGCCGTCGCTGTTGATGGAGATCGAAGCGACCTTGCCGCTGAAGGTTGCGCCGGTCGCGTCGGTGAAGCTGACGGTCTTTCCGATCAGCCCGTTGGCCTGCGACAGCGACTGCGAAGACAGCAGCGCATCCAGCTTCGAATTGGTCTGCATGGCCTGCTCGACCGTCGAGAGCTGCGCGAACTGGCTCATGTACTGCGAGGTATCCATCGGATTGGTCGGATCCTGGTTCTTCATCTCGGCGACGAGGAGCTGAAGAAAGGTATTGTAGTCGACGGTGTTGCTCGCCGTGTTCTTCGTGGAATCGGTCGTATTGGACTTGCTGGTGCTGTCGGTCGCGCTGGTGACGTTCATGTAGCCTCTCCGCTGTCAGGCAGCCTGGAATGGGATCTCGGTGGCGACGCCGGCCAGGCCGGCCAGAATTGCGTCCTCCACCGGGAACAGCGCCCGGATCCGCTTGAGCGCCTCGAAATAGCGGGTCGTGCGGACCAGCTCGTGGATCGCGGCAAGCCCGTCGAGCATCTGGCGGCTCTCGCAAACCGCGAGCAGGGCCGCATGATGCTCCCCGTAGAGCGCGACTGCGGCGCCGATATCCGTCGGGTTCATCAGCATGAGCTGGACGATGAAATAGAGCTGCCGCATCGCCGTAGTGGCGTCGGAAGCCTGCATGACCTGCCCTTCGAGCAGGAACATCACGTCGTTGACGAGCTCGACCGAGACCTTGCGGTCCACGCGCAGCACTGCGCCGTTGACGTAGATCCGCTCACCCGCCCGCAAGGATATTTTCATCAGAGGGCGTCTCGGATCAGGCGGTTGATTTCGATGAGCTGCATCACGTCGTTCGACTTCTCCTCGCGAAGCCGGTCGGCTTCCTTGATGACCCACAGACCGATCGAGATGATGTCGGCGCGCAGCTTTTCCGGGAGTGCGTTTTCCGGATGGGCGAGATCCTCAATGAAGATCGTCCACAGCCGCCGCACATAGAGCAGGCTCTCGACCAGATCTTCGAAGCTGAAACGTCCGCTCCGGATCCGCTCGAGCCGGTCGATGCCGAGACTGAGCGCCTGCCGCTCGCGGCCCCGCGCCTCATAGCCGCTATCGTCGACAACCGCTTCATAGGCTTCAAACGTCATCAGAACCACTCTGCGCAGGAGACCGAATAACAAGACCAAGACAAAGGTGACAGACCCCGGCTCAGAGATAGTTGATGAGGCTGATCTGCTGGAGCTGCGACGTCAGCGACAGTGCCGTCTTGATCTGGGTCTGCAGGGTGTTGACCCGGACCGAGGCCTCCGTCGGGTCGACCGCCTCCAGACCGACGATCTGATTGTTCAGAATGTCCTGCTGCGTCTTGAGCTTTTCGGTGGCGCCGGTGATCCGCTGCTGGACTGTGCCGACGCTGCCGCCGAGCGTAGCGAGGTCCGTGATGGCGGTACCGACGAGGTCGATGGCCTTGTCCACGACGACCTGGAACGTGTCCTGGCTCAGCTTCGCGTTCCCGAGATCCGCCATCATGGTATAGGCCTCGGCGAGCCTACGGAAGCCGATCTGGTTGGCGCTAACGGACGTATCGGCGATCTCGGTCGTGGAGATACGGCTCTGCATGGTCTGGTCGGTGGCCGTTGACCAATTGGTGTTCCAGGCCGGGCTCGCGAACTCGGCATCGAAGGTGGTGTTGAGGAAAGTCTGCATTTGCGCCGGGGTGATGGTGCTTACGCTGGCCGAGGATTGCGAGAAGCCGAAGGTCGCAAGGAAATCGGCGTCGACCTGGTTCTTGCTGGCCGAGCCCGCAGTGTAAGCCGTGATCGGTTGGTTCTGCGTGTTGATGCCCGAGAACAGATACGAACCGTTATAGGAGACGTTCAGCGCGCCGATCAGGTCCTGGAGGTTGGCGGACGCAGGCGGCAGGACGATCCGCCCGCCGCCGTCGGTGCTGCGGGCCGCGATCAGGTCCTTGAGGAAAGATGTTGCGGTCGTACCGAGCTGGGTGATCCGGTTCTGCGTCGTGTCCAGGCGCCCCGAGACGAGCCCGTTGGTATCGACGAGTTGATCGGCGAAGCTCAGGTCCGCCCGCAGGGTGACGTCGCTTCCGGTCGTGGCACCAAGCTCGAGGCCGACGTCGGCGAAGCGGCCGGTGGTGGCTTCCTTCGAGGCCTTGGTCAGCGCGGCCTGATTGTTCGTGATCGAGGACCTCAACGACGAAGACAGCATCAGGGTCGAGATGTAGTTGGCGCTCATCATGACTTAATTCCCCACGGCTGCCAGCAGGCTCTTCAACATTTGGTCGACGGTCGAGATGATCTTCGACGACGCCGAATAGGTACGTTCGACCTGAAGCATCAAGGACATCTCGTCGTCCATGTTGACGCCGCTGACGTTCGACAGCGCCGCGGAGCTGCGGTCGAGCAGCGTGTTCTGGTAGGTGGCGTTGTCGTCCGCGGCCTTGCGCTGGTTTTCGATCCAGCTCGTCGACGACGCAGCGAAGTCGATCAAGCTGCCGCTCGGCTTGCCTTGCGTGGTTGCATCGAACGGCTGCGACGCATCCATGTTGCCGATGAGCTGCTGCAGCCTGGTCGAGTAGCCGGCATTGCCGGTGGTGTTGTATCTGTAGGCGACGTTGCCGCTGATCGCGCCATCACGCAGCAGGTTGGGATTGCCGCCCTGGGCCGGGTCGACCGACGCGGCAACGCTGATCGAGCCGGCCAGGCCGACCGAGACGGTCGCGCTAGCGGGCATCGCGGGTGAGCCGGGATAGGTGAACAGGCCGGGCCGGTCGGGCAGCGCCGCGCCGGACTGGTCGACCTCCTTGAAGGATTCGACAAGGCCGCGTGCGATCTCGTCGAGCTGGCTCTGATACGTGACCGTGGCGTTGTCGCGCAACTGGGCGAGGCCAGCGAGCTTGCCGGTCTTGATCGGCATCACGGAATTGGCGCCGGTGACCGGGACACCGTCGATATAGACAGCATTGCCGGTGGTCCCGGGCGTATAGATGTTGGTCGCCGCGAAGCTGACCGAGCGCGCCGACTTGTCGAACAGCACGACGCCGCTGTCGGTGTAGAGCGCCGCGTCGCCGTTGGCGCGCAGCGTCATCGAGACGCCGACCTCCTGCGACATCTTCGAGACGATGTTGTCGCGCTGGTCGAGATAATCGGTGACGTCGTCACCGGCGATCGTCCCCTTCACGATCGCGGTGTTGACCTTATCGAACTGGGTCAGGAGCTGATTGATATTCCCGACCGAAGTCGCCATGTCGGCATCCGCTCCCTGGCGCACCGTCTGCACGGTCTTGGTGGCCTGGTTGAGCGCGGTCGCCATGTCCTTGGCGGACGTGACCGCCGCCTGCGCCAGCGTGGTGTTGTCCGGAGCGTTGGCATATTGCTGGAGCGCCTGCTTCAGCTTGTTGAGCTGGGCAGCCGGCGACTGCCCAAGCTGGGGATCGTCCACTGTCGAGGCCGATATCTTCTGAAGACCGTCCAGGATTGCATTCTGCTTGGCGGACCCGGACGTCGCGATCAAGACGTTATTATAGAGACCCGAGCTGGCGGCACGCTGGATCGCCGCCACATAGACCCCGGCCCCGGGCAGATTGTCCAGCACGGCGATCTTGCGCGAATAGCCGGCGGCGCTGGCACCGGCGATGTTGCGCGAGATCGTCGACGACTGGATGCCCGACGCCATGAGCGACGCGCGAGCGGAGTCGAGAGCGGCGGTAAGGGACATGATTTGCTCTTGCCCGGAATGAGCGCGTGAGGATTCAGCGCTTCAGGTTGACGACGACGTCGAGCAGGTCGGAACCGGTCTGGAACGTTTTCGAATTCGCAGTGAAGCCGCGCTGCGCCTCGATCATCCCGGTGAGTTCGTCTGCGAGGTCGACGTTGGAGGCCTCCAGCGCACCCGACTGGACCGTGCCGAGACCGCCGGTACCGGCATTCCCGGCCTGCGCGTTGCCGGAATTCATGTTGGTCGAATAGACGTTACCGGGCTCCGGCGTCAGATTGTTGGGGCTCGCGACGTCCGCGATCATGATCGTGTAGAGCGTCAGCTGCTGCCCGTTCTTGAGGATCGCCGTCACGTGGCCCGCAGTGTCGACGTCGACCTTGTCGATGGCCGATGGAACGCTGCCATTGACAGTCGCCTTGAAGCTGAAGTCGGTTCCGACCTGGGTCATGTTCGACAGGTCCAGGCTCATCGCCGCACCGCCTGGAACGGTGAGGGCGAGAGTCGTCGGGCTCGCCGCGGCCAGCGTGCCTTTGCCGGTTGCGGTCGTATCGAAGGTGAAAGTGGTGGCGGCACCGACCGACGCACCTGTCGCGGAGTTGTAAGCCTGAATCTGCCAGGTGTCAGAGCCGGCGGCCGTCGCCGTGTGGGACATGTAGACGTCGAGCGTAACGGCCTGGCCGATATTGTTGTAGGCCACGATCGAGCTCTTCGACGAATATGACGCCGGCCCGGGCGGACCGGCGATCACAGCCGCTTTCGGATCCAGATTGCCGGTCGTGAGCGTTCCCGCCGTCGACGGCACGGGCACTTGCGAAACCTGGGCAATGTTGACGATCTGCATGCCGGACAGGCTGTTCTGCGAGAAATTGGTCACCTTACCGGGCTGGCCCAGGAGGTAGTAGCCGGCCGCGTTGACTAGATTGCCCTGAGCGTCCGGCACGAACGACCCGGCGCGCGTCAGATATTGCTGCGTGTTGGCGGCGTTCGACACCACGAAGAAGCCGTTGCCCCGCACGGCGAGGTCCGTGGTCGACGTGGTGAACTGCGTGTGTCCCGCGTCGCTGATGGCGTAGCGAACCTTCGTCTCGACGGCGCCGGAGTCGTAATTGCCGGAGCCGCTCTTCAGGATCAGTGACGAGAATTCCGTCGAAGCCCGCTTGTAACCGGTCGTGTTGACGTTCGCGATGTTGTCCGAAACCGTCGACAGCTTGTTGGACTGCGCGCTCATTCCGGAAACGCCGGTGCGCATAACACCATACAGGCTCATGAAGTAGGCTCCTTTGTCAGGTTGTATCTACAATGCGGGTTCTTGCTTGCGCGGAGCTGATGATTGGGATCCGTGCACAACTTTCAGGTGGTAGCGATCATGTCGTCTTCGGCTGACAGAACGAGCGCGCCTTGTCGGTCCACGCTCCGAAGCCGCTGGAGACGAGATGCGCGACGATGTGACAGACGTAGCGCTTCTGCGCGGGCTGATTGTTGGGACCTGCATTGTAGCGCGCGACCGCCATGGTCCAGCTGCCCTCGCGCTGCTTCAGCTCTTTCAGGAAGCGCGCGGCGTATTCGACGTTCTTCGCGGGATCGAACATCGCCCGCACCGACGTGAACTTGTCGCCGTGATAATAGTGATTGATCTGCATGCAACCGAGGTCGATCAGCTTGATGCCCTTGCTGCGCATCGCCTCGAAATTCACGATCGCGTCGTTCATGTCCTTGGCGAACACGGTCTGGCCGTCGGCGCCGAGCGCGTAAGGATGGAGCGAACCGCGCCGTCCGGTCTCGGTGAGGCCGACCGCATAGAGAATGCCGAGCGGAATCCCATGCTGCTGGGACGCGCGCGCCATCTCGCGCTCGCAGGGGCGCGCGTTGTCGGTCGCAGCTAGCGCGGCGCCCGAGCTACAGATAAACAGGGCCGCGGCGAGTATGCGGCCCCACGTCCTGGTCATGACGCGTCTCCTGGTTGGACTGGCGCTCCTGCCGGGCCTGCTTCGCGCCGCCCTCCGATTGCCCCGACGACGTGCCGGCGCCGCCGAACGTACCTTGCGACTGCGACGATGGCTGTTGCTGGCCGGAGAGCTGCGGCTGCGACTGCGACTGGCCGGAGCCGCTCTGGAATCCGTCCAGCGAGCCGTGCTGCACGGGCGCGACGTCGGCGACATAGCCCGCCGACTGCATGAGATCACGGATCGAGTCGCGCTGCTGATCCAGCATCAGGCTGGTGTCCTTGCGCGCGGCCGCGAGGTGAACGGAGACCTCCGAGCCGACGAGACGAAGGCGTACCGTGACGTTGCCGAGCGCCGGCGGTTCGAGATTGATCGTCAGGATCTTGAGCGGCTCAGGCGCATTGGTCTGCGACGTCGCAAGATCGGGGACGGTGGACGCCGTCGGGGCCGGCGATTCCTTCAGCTCGGCGACGACTGCGTTGGCGACCTGCTGCGTGGCGCTGAACTGCGCCGGCGGCAGATGGGTCTCCTGCTGGACCACGGTGACCTTGGTCGCTTCGGGCAATGCGTCCCGCGCCGAGGCTTTGACGGCGCGTTCGACATTGGCCGTGACGGCCTCGAAGCCTTGCGTTGCAGGCATTGCCTTCGAGGACGCATCGCTGCCTTGCTGCGCGGCTGCCGCCGCCTGCGAAGGCGCGGCCTGCGGGCGCGTGCCCGTTGAAGCGGCAGCGGGCGGTGCGGGTTCGGCAGACGTGACCTTCGCCGCGCCCTGGACCTCACGCTTCGTCGTAGCAGAGCGTTCGTCGCGCGCAGGCGCGTCCTTCTTGTCGACCGCCGGCGATTGCAGCTGCGGCCTCACGGCCGGCACGGCGGCGAGCTGCTGTTCGACGACCGCCGGAATGCTGGATCGGGCCGAAACATCGGTCTTCGCGCCGTGGTCGACCGGAGTTTGCGTCTCCGGCAATTTTTCAGTTTTCTCGTCGGCCGATTTGCGAATGGATTCGGGCTCGTCATCCGCCTTGGTGCGTTCCCGCACCGTCTTGTCCTTGTCGGCCGGGCGCGCGAGGTGCGTGCGCAGCGATCCGGCCTTCGCGCTCGTGCTGCCGCCCTCGTCGCTGAGCGCCCGCTTCGCGAGTTTCGAGACGGTGTGCAGCAGGTCGTTGAACGACGAATCTGCCGGCGATTTCGCTCCGGCAGACTTGCCCGAGCGCGATGCGCCGCGCATGTTGAGGCTTTCGGCGAGACCCGAAAAGACCTGTCCGGAGGTTCCACTGAGCTTCGTCATGGGCGATCCCTGGTAAGGCGTTCGAGTTCGCCCAGCTGCTTCCGCGCGCGCGCAAGCATCTCGGTCGACGAGGCGAGATCGAGACGCGCCGGCGTGACCGGAGGCTTGTCGGCGGCGGCGGTGGATCCGCCCGCGAACGGCTTGCGGACATCGAGTGCGAGCTGCAACGTTGCATTCAGCAGCGGAACGTCGCGCTCGGGCAACTTCGAGCGGTCCAGGGCCTTCAACTCAGCGATGCCGCCGTCATACTCATCAGTGAGCGCCCGCGAGACGCCGCGGAAGAAATGCGCGCGCTCGCGATCCTCCGAGGCATCGGCGCTGAGCGTCAGCGCACGCTCGCCGGCAAGCCGGGTCACCGCCAGCCGTCCATGCACCATCGCGGTGCGCGCGATCACGAGATAAAGCTTGAGGCGGCTCGCGCGATCTATCTGCTCCAGCAGAGTGACGATCCGCGCAAAGCGGCGCTCATCGAGGGCAATGCTCGATTGCGTCAGGCCGGAGGCGAAGCGCTGCCAGAAGTCCCCGGAGTAGACCGAGTTACGGTAATGGCGGATATAGGCGAGCGTCAGGAACTCGAACTTGTCGAAATCCTCGGCCTGTCCGACCAGCAGGATCTCGCGCCGCAGCGCCGCCTCCTCCACCAGCGTGCCCGGCAACAGCAGCCGCGCGTCGTCCAGGCGCTCGATCGCGAGCGATGCCTCGGCGCGCGCGAACAGCGCGCCCTGGACCAGCGCGACCTGTCCGCCCAGGCCCGTTGGCAGCGTGCGCGGCTTGACGTCCTTGAGCAATTCGCGCGCTTCGTCCTGGCGGCCTTCGACATAGGCCAGCGCACCATTGAACAGCCGCTCGTCGACGTTCAGCTTGTCGCGCGGCAGCTTTCGGACGACCTGCGGCCCGCCGCCGCTGAGCAAATAGATGATGACGGCCTGGCCGTTCTGCGCGTTGCTCCACACGCCCGGATCGGCGGCGAGGAACTTTTCGCCGACCTGCCGGGTCAGCGCGATGTGGCTGCCATGCGCCGCGGTGTCGCCACGGGCAATGCCATCCTGCACCGCCTGCAAGGTGCGCACGAGCTCATAGGGCTCGCCCGAGGTTGAAGCCGGGGACGGTGCCGGATCGGCAAACGCGCACACCGTCGTGAACGGCAGCAACATCAGCAGCGCGGCGCCCAGGAGCGGCCTGGTCAAGGGCGCTTCTCCCGAATCAGGATTTCGATCCGGCGGTTCTGCGCCGCCGCCGGGTCGCTCGGAAGCTTCGGCCGCCGATCGGCATAGCCTTCGACATGTTCGATCCGCTGCGCATCGACGCCGGAGCGAACCAGCATGTAATAGGCCATCTGCGCGCGCGCCGTCGACAACCGCCAATTGTCGTAGGTCTCCGACTTGTACGGCCGATTATCGGTGTGGCCGCGCACGATGATCACACCCTGGCGCTTCGTCACCAGCGGCCCGATCTTGTCGATCACGCGGATCAGTTCGGGCCGCGGCTCGGCGGACCCGACCGCAAACATTCCGAAGCTCGCATCGTCGGTCAGGCTGATCAGAAGGCCTTCTTCGACCTGGCGCACCTCGGCCACCGGGCCCGCACCGGCCTTGATGTCCGACAGCGCATCCGCGATCGCGGACTGTAGCTGCTTGACGGTCGGCTGCTGGGTCTGTGCCGCATCGCGCGATTCGGAATTCTTTGCTTGATCGCCGGGGCGTGGCTGCGCGGCGGCATTGGCTTGAGCGCCAGCCTGGGCGCCCGGTTGCGGCGCATTCGCCTGGGCACTGCCATCGCGTTGAGCCTGCGAAGGCGCAGGCCCCGGCGGCAGCAGGGGCGACAGGCTTGCAGACGACGCGTCCGCATTCGGAGCCACGCTACCGCCGGCATCGTCCTGCTTGGCACGTTGCGCCTGCGGCTCGCCCTGACCTGTCCCGGATGCGTTGTCGCGCGCGGACGCGTTCGGCTTTGGCTCGCTGTCCACGAAGTGATCCGCATCCTTGGATGTCTGCGGTGCCAACTTCCAATAGCCGGGATCGAAGGGATCGCGGTAAGCATCGCCGCCCTTGAGGCCGTCCTCTTCGGCGGAGGTCAGCGCGCCGGCGCGGCGCTGGCCCGAGGACTGGTTCGCGCTGTTGGCGATCTCGGCAAGCGTCGCGTAGGGATCGCGAAACAGAACCTTCTCTTCGAAGGAGGCAGGCTTCTCCGCAGTCGGCGAGTCTCCGCGACGTTCTTCGTTCGGCCCGGCTGGCTGACGCTTGCCATCCTGGCCTTCGAACTGCGTCGGCTCCTTCTTGCTGAGATCCTTGAGGCCCTTCGGAGCGGGTGCGTTCTCCGCGAGCTTGATCGGGTTGAAATAGCTCGCGACCACCTGCTTCTGGTCCTGGTTGAGCGCATTGAGCAGCCACATGACCAGAAAGAACGCCATCATCGCGGTCATGAAGTCCGCATACGCGATCTTCCAGACGCCACCGTGATGCGCCTCCTCGGCGAAGGCGCTGCGCCTGCGGATGATGACCAGCTCGTGCTTGACTTCTTCCATGGCGGACTACCGGCGCGCCTCGTTCAGACGTTCGCTCCACGCCGCAATCTGCGTCTCGATCACGGTCTGGTCTGCGACGACGCGGACCTCGAAAGTCTCGGCGGCTTCGTATTCAATCCCGGTTCGCCGGGCCGCCTGGAGCTGCGAGCGCACCAGATCGAGCAATTCGCCCGGGCCGGTGATCTTGAACACCGGCACCGGCGAATTGCCGGTCAGCGCCGCGATCTGCTCGACCAGCGATCCGATCGCCTTGTCACGGACGGCGTCGGCGAGGAAGGGCAGCAATATCCGCGCGACCGAGCTTGCGATGTTGGTTTCGATCTCGCGGCAGGCCGTCTCGAAGCCGCCCACGATCGTGACCGCCTGCTGGTCGGACCATTTGGCCCGCTCCTCGCCGAGCCGGATCGCGCTGCGGACGCGCTCCTCGGCAACCCTGGCATCGCCTTCCGCGACACCGGCGGCGTGGCCGCGACGATAGGCATCTTCGAGAAGATTGACCGGCGGAGCTTCCGCCTCGGGCGCCGGAGGCGGCGATTGAAGCTGTGGCTGCGATTGGGCCTGACGCGGCGGCTGAGGCTCGCGCCGCACCTCCATCGGCCTTGTCAGCACATCCTGGATCTTGGGGGGCGGAGGCGGCGGTGGAGACTTGGCCCGCCCATTCGCGTCGAACTGCGTCAGGAGTTTTCCGATAGCCGCGTTCATGCTGCCTCCTCGCGTCGCATCCAGTCTTTAAGGATTGCCGCCGCCTGCATCTGATCGAGCCGGACGATCTGCTCCAGCCGCTTCTGCGGCGTCCGCTGCATCTTGCCCTCGAGATCCTCGACGAGGTTGAGCTCGGGGTCCTGACTGTCGGCCAATGCAAGCGCCGTGGCCGCTTCAAGCTCGGCGGCCTCGGCCGCCTCGGTCTGCTCCTGCGCCGCGCGATGGGTCAGAATGCCGTTGACCGCGGGGCGAAGTCCGAACCAGACCAGCATCGAGGCAACGGCCAGGATGGTCACCGCATTGATGACGCTGCCGAGCTGCTTGTTGATCATCTCGACGAAGCTGATCGGCGGCACCGGCGCCAGTTCGCGCGAGCCTTCGATGAAGTCGACGGCCGTCACCTGGATCTGGTCGCCGCGCTGCTTGTCCAGTCCGCCTGCCGTCGCCGCGAGCTGGCTGATCTCGGCGAGCTTGCTGTCGACGATGGCCTGATTGCTCTTGTCGCCGAGATCGGCGACGAGCCGCGCGCGATTGACCAGCACGGCGATGAAGAGTTTCTTGACCAAATAACCGTCGCTCACCGTCGTCGTTGTCTTGGACGACACCTCGAAATTGGTGACGTCCTCGCGGCGGGTCTTGTCCTCGCTGGAATTCTTCGTGCCGCCGGCATTTACCTGTTGGTCCGGCAAGTTCTGCTGCACCGTGGTCGGCGTCGAACGATCCGCATTCTGCGACGATTCCTTCTCGCGCACGTTCCGGACCGAACGCTCGGCGCGGCTCTCCGGGTCGTAGACCGTCTCGTTGGTCTGGCGCTTGTCGGTGGAGAGCTGCGGCGCGACGCTCACCTCGAAATTGTCCAGGCCGAGATATGGCGTCAACGCCTTGCGGATGTTCTCCTGCACCATTCCGCCGACCGTCTTCTGGAGGCTGGCCATCTTGGTCGGCGCCGCGCTCGCCTCGTCCTCTTCGGCGAGCAGCATCGAACCATCGGCATCCAGCACCGTCACCTTGTCGCGGCTCATGCCGGGGATGGCCGCCGCGACGAGGTGTCGGATCGACTGCGCCGTACGCGCCTCGATCGCGCCGTCGGTGCGCAGCACGACCGACGCCGAAGGCGGCTGCTGCGTCGCCCGGAACGAGCCGCGCACCGGCATCACGATATGCACCCGCGCCGCCTTGACGCCCTTCATCAACTGCACGGTGCGCGCGATCTCGCCTTCCAGCGCCCGCAGCTTGGTGACCTCCTGCATGAACGAGGTCAGGCCGAGCGAGCCGATCTTGTCGAACAGCTCGTAGCCGGAATTGGCGCTGGTCGGTAGCCCCTTCTCGGCAAGCAGCATCCGCGCCTGCATGGTCTGACTCGGGCGCACCGAGACGGCGTCGCCGGCCGTATTGACGTCGAATGTGATATTCTGCTCGCGCAGCGCGGCGCCCATGCGCGTCACGTCTTCGCGGGAAAGCCCGGTATAGAGCGTTTCGAACTCAGGCCGGCTCAGATAATAGGCGCCGCCGACGACGGTGACGAGAACGGCAAAGCCGATCAGTCCCAAGGCCATCAGGCGCCGCGGCCCAAGCTCCAGCAGATTGTTGAGCAGTTGCTGTATCTGCGCACGACTGAGCAGCATGTGACCTCGTACCAATGCGAACGTATGGGACACTCCGCTGCCAACCTTGTCTGAAGGTTGCGCGAGGAGGCGAATGTGTCGGTTCGCGCGCGAGGCGTTGCAATTTTACAAGAATTCTGGACGACGCGATCAGGTCAGGAGCAACAAGCGGGCGCGCGGGTGCATGGCAGCGCGATCGGCTGCGGCGTGTTGCATGACGTCTGGCGTCGGGAGAGCTTCCATTACGGGCACGTCTTGTGCCGCCACACCGCCGGTCATGGCAGGGACCGTGCTCCCAGGGGGAGCACGGTTGTTTCCAAAGCCGAAGCTTACTTGAACAGTGCGAGGATGCTCTGGCTGTTCTGGTTGGCGATCGAGAGCGCCTGAACGCCGAGCTGCTGCTGGGTCTGCAGCGCCTGAAGGCGGGTCGATTCCGCATTCATGTCGGCGTCGACGAGCTGGCCGACACCGC
>NZ_JAPRAQ010000014.1 GCF_029989365.1 Bradyrhizobium sp. Arg816
GCTCGGCGCGCACCGGCGGCACTTTCACCGGCTCGCTCTGCCGCGGAGGACGGGGCATCAGCGGAGGCTCGCTGCGGGCGATGCGCGGCGGAACCGGCTCGGGGCGTGCCTCGCGCTCGGGGCGCGGCGGCAGAATCGGCTCGGGCGGAAAGCCGGCCAGTGGCGGTTCGTTGCGGCGCTCGGCCAGTGCGGGAGCGGGCCGGCGGACCTCGTCGGCGAAGGAGGGACGCGGCCGCGGCGGCGGCGGCTCGGGCATTTGCGGTTCGGGATGATCGAGCAGTTCGGGCCGCGGAGCTTCGTCGGTCCAGCTGCTGGTATCGGGCATCGGGGCAAGGCGCGGCGGCTCGGCGGCATTGGAACGTTGCGGAAGCTGGTCGCGGCCGGGCGCGGCGCGCACGATATTGGGCTCGACGACGATGTCGGTGGGACCGCCAATCATCAGGAGATGCTCGACATTGTCGCGCCGGACCAGCACCAGGCGGCGCCGGCCATCGACCGCGGCGGCATCGATCACGGCAAGCCGGGGCATCCGGCCGCGCTGGGTGTTGGCACCGAGCCGGCTGCTGGCGAATCGGCGAACCAACCATGCGGCGACGCCGATCAACGCCAGAACGACGATGAACGCCACGATGAAGGTGATTGGGCTGCCTTGCATACTTGTCCCCGACAAATGGCGCTTTTCTCGTGCCCATGGTCAGACGCGCCGACCATCGGCGTGGGATGCCCCAAACTGCGATTTCTTAACGTCCCACGGCAAGTTTTGCCGTCCCCAGCTCTTAATAACCTATGAATCGCCCGATCCAAAACGACTTCTTGGCCTGTGCAAGGCCCGCCAAACGGTTGGGTTAATGCCACTTTTGGATGCGTAGAATCACGGGGGCGCAAAGTGGTGTTCCGTCAAGGGACATGCATCGACGCCATCTTTAACCACCTGTTAACCATACACGCGGCAAATTCTGCCTAGCTTCGGGCCTTTGGTCCGAGAGGCGGAAGGAGCCGCAACGATGTCCATCAACGACCTCCCGGAGCTGTCGGCGCTTCGCACCAAGATGCAGTGGCACCAGGAACGCCAGCGCGTCCTATCCGAGAACGTCTCCAATTCCGACACGCCCAAATTCCGGCCGCGCGACCTGGTCGAGCCGAAGCTCGACAAGGCGGGGGCGGTCACCGGCTCGATGGGCCCCCTGGCGCTCACCCGCACCAGCGGCTCCCACATGACGCCGTCAGGTGCTGCCTCGGCGTTCGACCAGAACAGGAATGCAGGTTTCGAGACCCGTCCCGCGGGCAACGCCGTCAATCTCGAGGAAGAGATGATGAAGGCCGCCAGCAACCAGATGGACTATGCGGCGGTGACCTCGCTGTATTCCAAGAGTCTGCGTCTGCTCAAGACCGCGATCGGCAAGGGCTAGAGCATGATCCGGAAAAGTGTGCGGCGGTTTTCCCTCGCGACAAACGCGGAGCGTTTGCGCGGAGATCATGCTCAAGAGCTAAGGGAAGCGCATCATGGCGAATGACAGCAGCGACTTTGCCCGCTCGATGGCGATCGCGACCTCCGGCCTGCGCGCGCAGGCCGGGCGCATGCGGGTGATCTCCGAAAACATCGCGAACGCGGATTCGACCTCGCAGACATCAGGCGGCGATCCCTACCGGCGCAAGGTGCCGACCTTCTCCTCCGCGCTCGACCGCACGCTCGACGCGCAGGTCGTCACCCTCGGCAGGATCAAGCCGGACCAGTCGAACTTTCGCACCAAATACGAGCCGAACAATCCGGCGGCTGATGCGACCGGCAACGTCAAATATCCCAACGTGAACTCGGTGGTCGAGATGACCGACATGCGCGACGCGCAGCGGTCCTACGAGGCCAATCTCAACATCATCAGTGCGACGCGCCGGATGATCCAGCGCACGCTCGACATCCTCAAGAGCTGAACAGGACATTTGAGCCATGGCATCACCGACAATCGCAGCCAATGCTTATGCCAACCTCGCCCGCGTGCTGGAGAACAGCGGCGCCGGCAAGGGCAGCGAAGCGAGCGGGCAGTCTTTCGCGTCGCTGCTGAAAGACGCTGTCGGCAGCGTCATGGAGTCCGGCCGCAAGTCCGACGCGCAGACGGTGGCGATGGCCGCCGGCAAGGCCAACGTGATGGACGTAGTAACGGCGGTCGCCGACACCGACGTCGCGGTGTCGACGCTGGTCTCGGTCCGCGACCGCGTGATCGCGGCATATGAAGACATCATGAAGATGCCGATCTGATTTTTGGCGCTCGCGCTCGCCCCAATCGTCATTGCGAGCGAAGCGAAGCAATCCAGAATCTTTTTTGCTGGCGACAGTCTGGATTGCTTCGCTGCGCGCTCGCAAAGACGGGGATAAGCCTTTGCTTCGCTCGGAACAGGGGTGAGGAGGCGAGAAATGAACAAGGAATTCTGCACATGACCGGACCTGAAACCCTCGACGTCGCGCGTGATGCGATCTGGACCATCGTGATCGTGTCGTCGCCGCTGATGGTGGTCGGCCTCGTTGTCGGCGTCGTCGTGTCGCTGTTCCAGGCGCTGACGCAGATCCAGGAACAGACGCTGATCTACGTGCCGAAGATCCTGGCCATCTTCGCCACGATGCTGCTGGCGCTGCCGTTCATGGCTGACGCACTCCATTCCCACATGATGCGGATCTCGTCGCGAATCATCGGCGGCTGAGGCACAATGCGCCCGACATGCGCATCGACGTCTCGCTGCTGCCGGCGCTCGCCGCTTCCTTCATGCTCGCCTTCGCCCGGGTCGGTGCGATGGTGATGCTGTTGCCGGGGCTGGGCGAGACCAACATTCCGACGCGGATCAAGCTGGCGATCGCGCTGCTGCTCACGCTGATCATCCTGCCGCTGCATCGCAACGCCTACCACGTCGACATGGGCTCGATCGCGCCGCTGCTGGTCATGATGCTGCATGAGATCGTGATCGGCATCGTGCTGGGGGCGACCGCGCGCGTGACGTTGTCGGCGCTTCAGGTCGCGGGCGCCGTGATTGCGCAGCAGATGGGGCTCGGGTTCGTCACTTCGGTCGATCCGACGCAGGGACAGCAGGGCGTGCTGGTCGGCAATTTCCTGACCATGCTCGGGGTGACGCTGCTGTTTGCCACCGACAGCCATCACCTGGTGATCGCCGCGCTGAACGACAGCTACACGATCTTCGCGCCGGGAGAGACCGTATCGAGCGGCGACGTCGCTTCGCTGGCGACGCGCGCCTTTGCCGCCGCGTTCAGCCTGGGCTTGCAACTTTCCGGACCGTTTCTGGTGTTCGGCCTCGTCTTCAACATCGGGCTCGGCGTGCTGGCGCGGCTGATGCCGCAGATGCAGGTCTATTTCGTCGGCGTGCCGCTGTCGATCTTCGCGGGCTTCCTGGTGCTCGCCGTGGTGCTCACCGCGATGATGGGCACGTATCTCGACTATTTCATCGGTGTGATGCACCAGATGATGCCGCTCAGATAGGTGATCGATGGCAGACGACAACGATCCCGACAGTCAAACAGAAGACCCGACACAAAAGCGCCTCGAAGAGGCGCTCGAACGCGGCGACGTCGCCAAGAGCCAGGAGATCAACACCTGGTTCATGATCGCGGGCGGCACGCTCGTGGTCTCCACCTTCTCGGGCTCGGTGGGCAGCGGGCTGGTGACGCCGATGCGCAACCTGCTCGCCAACTCCTGGATGATCAAGACCGACGGCAGGGCTCTGCTCGCGCTGATGCAGCAGATCGAGGTCGCCGTGCTCGCAGCGATCGGCGTGCCCCTGCTGATGCTGGTGCTGGCGGCGATTGCCGGTAACGTGCTCCAGCATCGCCTGGTCTGGTCGGCCGAATCCCTCAAACCCAAATTCAGCAAGCTGTCGCCGGCCGAGGGCTTCAAGCGCATCTTCGGCAAGCAGGCGGCCGCGAACTTCCTCAAGGGGCTCGGCAAGCTGATCGTGCTCGGCGCGGTCATGACCGTGGTCCTGTGGCCGGAGCGCCATCGCATGGAGGCGATGGTCAGGCTCGATCCGGCCGCCATGCTGGGCGCCAGCACCAGCCTGACCATTCATCTGCTCGGCGCAGTGGTCGCGGCGCTCGCGATCATCGCCATTGGCGACTATTTCTTCCAGTATCGCAGCTGGTTCCAGCGGCAGAAGATGTCGCTCCAGGAGATCAAGGAAGAGTTCAAGCAGTCCGAAGGCGACCCGCACATCAAGGGCAAGCTCCGGCAATTGCGCCAGCAGCGCTCCAAGAAGCGCATGATGGCGGCGGTTCCCAAGGCCTCCGTGATCATCACCAACCCGACCCACTATTCGATTGCGCTGTCCTACGAGCGCGGAATGTCTGCGCCGATCTGCGTCGCCAAGGGCGTCGACAACCTCGCCTTCAAGATCCGGGAGATCGCCCGAGAGCACGACATCCCGATCGTCGAGAACGTGCCGCTCGCCCGCGCGCTCTATGCCACCGTCGAAATCGACCAGGAAATCCCGACCGAGCACTACCATGCGGTCGCCGAGGTCATCGGTTACGTCATGCGGCTGAAGCACGGATTCGGTGCCGGACGCGGATAAAATACCCGAAAAGTACCGGAAATGGCCGTAATCTGGGAATCAGCGTACCTTTCGCCCTTGCTGCCCTTGCGCCTGCGGGTCCGATTCAGGCAGGGAGGACCCCACGCGCCCCGTAGCGCGTTGATTCTCTGCCGACAGGCTGTGCCAGCTTGAAATGACTGCCGAGACCGACCACGACCTCACACGCGAGCCCGTTGCGGCGCACGAGCCGTCGCCGCGCTCGGGCAGCATTGCGCTCGTGCTACTGGTGGCCGCCGGCCTCGTCGCCGTCGCCGTCGGGCTGATGACGCTCGGGCGCGCGCAGGCCCAGCCCTATATCCTCGGCATCCTCGCCGTGCTGGCGATGGTCGGCCTGTTCAACCTGTTCGCCTTCGCCGCCGGCATCATCCGCTTCGTCGACCGCAGTCTCGACGATCCCGTGATGGGGCGCATTGCCGACCACGCCTTCGACGGCCTGGCCGTGACCGATCCCCGCGGCCACGTGGTCTATTCCAACGCCGCCTATCTGACGCTCACCGGCGCAAGCGGACCGCAGGAGGTGCGGCCCGTGGAGCGCGTCTTCATCGGCAACCCCGACGTCTCCGAAGCCGTGTTCCGCCTGCTCAAGGCCGCGCGCGAAGGAAAACGGCAGCAGGAAGAGGTGCGCATCTCGGGCCATGACGGCAGCCAGGGCCGCTGGCTGCGCATGCGGGTGCGCCCGCTCGGCACCGGGAAGCGCGAGGCGAAATACGCGGTGTGGTCGATCGCCGACATCACCCGCGACCGCGAGCGCCAGGAGGACGTGTTCCAGGAACTCCAGCACGCGATCGAATATCTCGATCACGCGCCCTGCGGCTTCTTCTCGGTCAATCCGGCCGGCGAGCTCGCCTATGTCAACGCGACGCTGGCCAACTGGCTCGACTACGACCTCGCCGAGATCGGCTCGGGCGGGCTGAAGCTCACCGACATCGTCTCCGGCGATGGCGCCTCGCTGCTTACCGCGATCGTGGCGGTGCCGGGCGAGGTGAAGACGGAAGTCTTCGACATCGACCTGCGCATGCGCACCGGCAAGACCATGCCGGTGCGGCTCTATCACAAGCTCGCCTTCGGCGCCGACGGTGCACCGGGGCCGTCGCGCACGCTCGTCATCAGCCGTGCCCGCGACGAGCGCAGCGACCCCGACCGCGCCGCCGAAGTGCGCTTCATGCGCTTCTTCGACCATACGCCGATGGCGATCGCGACCGTCGACCGCGGTGGCAACGTCGTGCGCGCCAACGCGCGCTACGCCAAGCTCGGGCAGGCTCTCGGGCTCGACAGCGCCAGCAAGTCGATCTTCCGCGCGGTCAATTCGCGCGACCGGAACCTCTTGATCACGGCCATCAACCAGGCCGCGGAGGGCCAGGCCGACGTCGCGCCGGTCGAGGTGGCGCTCGAAGGAACCAAGGAGCGCTGGGGCCAGTTCTTCGTCACGCCGGTCGATGCCGCCGAGAACGACGCCGAAGCCGCCATCGTGCACATGCTCGAGACCACCGAGCGGCGCGCGCTGGAGAACCAGATCAACCAGTCGCAGAAGATGGAGACGGTCGGCCAGCTCGCCGGCGGCATCGCCCACGACTTCAACAACGTGCTCTCCGCCATCATGATGGCGAACGACTTCCTGCTGAACGCGCACAAGCCGACCGATCCGTCGTTCCAGGACATCATGCAGATCAAGCAGAACGCGACGCGCGCCGCGACGCTGGTGCGGCAGTTGCTGGCGTTCTCACGGCGGCAGACGCTGCGGCCGCAGGTGCTCGACCTCGGCGATGCGCTCTCCGATCTCGCCATGCTGCTGCGACGGCTGATCGGTGAGAAGGTCAAGCAGGAGACCATCCACGGCCGCGATCTCTGGCCGGTGAAGGTCGACGTCTCCCAGTTCGAGCAGGTGATCGTCAACCTCGCGGTGAACGCGCGCGACGCCATGCCCGATGGCGGCAAGCTGATCATCCGCACCGCCAACGTCACCGCTGAGGAAGCAGCCAAGCTTGCCTACAAGGGCATGCCGCCCGCGGACTATGTGCGGATCGAGGTCGCCGACACCGGCACCGGCATCCCCGCCGATATCCGCGACAAGATTTTCGAGCCGTTTTTCTCGACCAAGGAAGTGGGCAAGGGCACCGGCCTCGGGCTTTCCACCGTCTACGGCATCGTCAAGCAGACCGGTGGCTTCATTTACGTGGACTCGGAACCGGGGCAGGGGACTTCGTTCCATATCTTCCTGCCGCGCCATCACGCCGAGCCCGAGGTGCAGGAGCAGCCCACAGCAGTGGTCGGCGCGGCCAATGGCGCCGCGAAGGAGACCGCACCTGCGGCGGCGGAGGCCAAGCCGCGCACCGATCTTACCGGACAGGGCACCATCCTTCTCGTCGAGGACGAAGAGGGCCTGCGCGCGCTGAACGCACGCGGCCTGCGCTCGCGCGGCTACACCGTGGTCGAGGCCGAGAACGGCGTCGAGGCCATGGAGGTCCTGGAGGAGCAGAGCGGTGCGATCGATCTCGTCGTCTCCGACGTCGTGATGCCTGAGATGGACGGCCCGACGCTGCTGAAGGCGATGCGCGAGAAGAATCCCGACATCAAGTTCATCTTCGTCTCCGGCTACGCCGAGGATGCCTTCGAGAAGAGCCTGCCCGAAGGCCAGCAATTCGACTTCCTGCCAAAGCCGTTCACGCTCAGCCAGCTCGTGGCAGCCGTGAAGGAGACGATGGCAAAGGCGGGGTGACGGCGCGCGCTCGTCACGTTCTCCGTCATTGCAATGACGGGGAAAAGCGGAATTCGCCTCGTAAGCCCGCCGGTAACCCGCGACCGCTGTTCCTCCGGCTCCCCGGCCAAACCCCCGCCAAATATGGGCTTTTGCCACATCCCCGCGACTGAGGGCCGCAGCCATAAGTTCCGAAACCGGCTTCACTTTTCGGGAAGTCTGCCCATCTTAGGAGCACGTCCCCATGCCGGGGATTTGGGAAACGCACATGACTTTCTCGCAACGCTCCCTCACTCTCTTCAAGACCCTCGCCGTCATGCTGGCGCTTGCGCTGCCGACTGCGCTGGTGATTTCGTCCGCCGACGCCCGCGTCGGTGGTGGCATGTCGTCGGGTTCGCGCGGTTCGCGCACCTATTCGGCGCCGCCTTCGACCACGACCGCGCCGGGCTCGACCTCGCAGTTCAACCGCACCTATACCCAGCCGGGTGCCGGCATGAATTCGGCTGCCGCCGCACCCGCGCGTGGCGGCCTGTTCGGCCGCGCCGGTGGCTTCATGGGCGGCCTTGCGGCCGGCTTCCTCGGCGCCGGCCTGCTCGGCATGCTGTTCGGCGGCGGCCTGTTCGGTGGCCTCGGCGGCCTGTCGTCAATCATTGGCCTGATCATCCAGATCGCGCTCGTGGTGTTGGTGGTGCGGCTGGCGATGTCGTGGTGGCAGCGCCGCCATACGCAGCAGGCGGCCTACGCCAATGCTGATGCAGGTAGCGGTCCGGGACCGCAGACGAACTATCGCAGCGGCCTCGGTGGCGGCAGCCTCGGCGGTGGACTTGGTGGCTTCGGCTTCGGCGCCAACAACGCACCGCTCGAGATCAAGCCTGACGACTATGAGGCGTTCGAGCGCCTGCTCGGCGATGTCCAGGCCGCCTGGTCGAACGAGGACGTGGCCAAGCTGCACACGCTCGCGACGCCGGAAATGGTCTCCTATTTCGAGCAGGACCTTGGCCAGAACCGCGCGCGCAACGTTGTCAACAAGGTGACCAACGTCAAGCTGTTGCAGGGCGACCTCGCGGAGGCCTGGCGCGAAGGCGAGACCGAATACGCCACGGTGGCGCTGCGCTTCGCCCTCACCGACAAGACGCTGGACCGCAACAGCGGTGCGGTTGTCGCCGGCAGCGAGCAGCCGGGCGAGGCGACCGAGATCTGGACCTTCGCCCGCCGTCCAGGCAACGGCTGGGAATTGTCGGCGATCCAGCAGACCAACTGATCGCACGCAGGTTAAAGACAAGGGCGTCGTGCTTCGGCACGGCGCCCTTTTTCTTTGAGCCGCTGATATCCTGATACGGCCGACCAATTGCGCGAAGCACTTAATTGCTTGTTGCCCGCGCAGAGCTCCCGCAATTTCGCGCCTGCCGGTTCGAGAGGGAGATATTCGGTGAGCCAGTCTGTCGCGCGCTCCAGGACAAATCACGAAACCATTGCCAGGAATTCGTCCCTGCCGCTGGAGGCGATCGAAACGGCGTATGACCGGATCGAGGCCGAGCGAGACCGCAATTGCTGGATCTATCTCCGCCCGCGGGAGGAGGCGCTCGAAGCATGCCGGAAGCTCGTGGCGCGCGCGCGGACAGGCGAAAATCTTCCACTGCTCGGCATTCCCTTTGGTGTGAAGGACAATATCGATGTCGAGGGAATGCCGACCACGGCCGCATGCCCGGCATTTAGCTACACGCCCTGGCATTCCGCGCACAGCGTCGAACGCCTCACCGCGGCCGGCGCAATTTGTCTCGGAAAGACCAATCTCGATCAGTTCGCCACAGGCCTGTCCGGTGCACGTTCGCCCTATGGCCCCTGCGCGTCGGTTGCCGATGCGCGCTATATTGCGGGCGGCTCCAGTTCCGGGTCCGCGGTCGCCGTGGCGGCCGGGCACGTCGCGTTCGCGCTCGGCACCGATACCGGCGGGTCCGGCCGCATACCTGCCGGCTTCAACAACATCGTCGGAATCAAGCCGACCGTTGGGCTGGTGTCATCACGCGGGCTGGTGCCGAATTGCCCGACGATCGATTGCGTTTCGGTGTTCTGCAACACTGTCAGCGACGGCGAGGCGATCATCGAAATCATCGAAGGGTTCGATTTCGAAGATCCCTACAGCCGCTTGCCCAGGGCCTTTTCTTTCGCCACAGGGACGGTGCCATCCTTCCGCTTCGGCCGCATCGCGTCCGCCGATCTCGAATGCTTCGGCATGCCGGAATGCGGCGAGCTCTATGAGCGCGCCTGCGAGCGTTTCACGCAGATCGGGGGAACGGCGATCGAGGTGGACTTCGCGCCGTTCCGCCAGGCCGGGGAGTTGATGTTCAGCGGACCCTGGGTCGCGGAGCGGCACTCGGCCATCGCTTCGCTCATGGACATCGATTCCGGCTCCCTGCTTGATGTCACGAGGACCGTGCTGGGCTCAGCCGCTGGGTATTCGGCGATCGACACGTTTGGTGCCATTCACCGGCTGCACCGGCTTCGCCGCGACGCCGAGGCGATCTTTGCGGGTATCGATGCGCTGGTGGTCCCGACCGCACCGCGGCCGTTCACGCTGGAGGAGATGGATCGCGATCCGATCACCCTCAACAATCGCCTCGGCTACTACTCGTACTTTGCCAATCTGCTCGATCTGTGCGGCGTGGCGGTTCCGAACGCGACATTGCCGAACGGCATGCCCATGGGCGTGACCCTGCTGGCGCCGGCCTGGCATGATCGCGCGCTGATCGGACTGGCGCGGCGGTTCGAGGTCAGTGCAGGCCGAGCGGCGTTCGAATTGAAGTCTGGTGGCTGACGGACGGATATTATTCCATCTCTTGCTCGAGCGTCGAAAGATCCAGGATCGAAATCACGGATCTGTCGTACCTGATCACGCCTTCCTCCTGGAGCCGTGCGAGCTGTACTGTCACCCATTGGCGGGTGGATCCGATGAGATTGGCGAGATCGCCGTGGGTAAACGGCATCCCGATGACGATCTCGCCGTCGCGCTTCACGCCGTAGACATGCGACAGGAAGATCAACAGGCTATGTAGCCGTTCCGTCACCGAGCGCGTCCCGAGCATCTGGGCCATCGCCGAATAGCATCGCGCCTTGAAGGCCAGGGCATCCAGCAAGGCGACGGCGATCGCCGGCGATTCCAGCGCAAGCCGCCGCAGCGCCAGTCCCGGCATGAACGTCAACAGGCTGGGTTCGGCCGCAACCGATGACCACATGTGCGGGCCCGTTCCGAATATATCGGGGCCACCGACGAAGTTGCCGGGAAACCAGTAGGCGAGCGTGACCTCACGCCCCGACGGCGCCGCATAGTAGCTGCGTATGCGTCCCTCGCTGATCAGGTAGATCCCAGCCTGTGTGTCGCCCTGAGACCAAACCAGTTGGCCGGCTTCCAGGGCCTTCTCGCGTCCGATCGCACGCAACCGATTGCTATCAGCCCGGTTGAGACCGTCCAGCAAGCCGGGCAGCGGCCTGACGAGATTGTCCGACTCGGCCAGCATCACGCCTGCCGCTATCGCGCTATTCGCCCTGTGCATCGCCGGCTCCCCTGTGAGACCCGGCATCGATTATTCAAGAACCATGCCAGCGCGCTGCGGGCTGCCTCTCGATTTCCAAGTTCTGGGCGATCAGCTCGCGTCCGACTGATTGAACGCCCGCAACCCTTCTGCGCGGATGACGTCGAGACAATCCTTCTTGAGGGAAAGATAGGTTGGTTCGACCATGACAGAATTCGACCGCGGGCGCGGCAGCTTGACCGCGACTTCGCGCAGGATGCGGCCGGGTCCCGCGCTCATGATGAGAACACGGTCGGCCAGCACGATGGCTTCATCGATATCATGCGTGACGAACACGATCGTCGCCTTGATCCGGTCGCGCAGCTCCAGCAGATTGTCTTGCATCACCGCCCGGGTCTGCGCGTCGAGGGCCCCGAAGGGCTCGTCCATCAGCAGCACGCGGGGCTGATTGGCCAAGGCTCGCGCGATCGCCACGCGCTGTTGCATGCCCCCGGACAGCGTGTTCGGATAGGCGTCGGCGAAACGCTTGAGACCGACCATCGCGATCAGATCGTCGGCGATGGCATTCGCTTCTGTCCTCGACTTCCCAAGCATCCTGGGGCCGTGGGCGATGTTCCTGCGGACAGACTTCCAGGGGAAAAGATGCGGCTGCTGGAACACCATGCCGACATCGGGTCGCGGGCTGTAGACACGCGAGCCCTCTACCAGGATGTCGCCTTCAAACGGCACTTCCAGTCCGGCGATCGTATTGAGCACCGTCGACTTGCCACAGCCGGAGGGCCCAACGATGCAAATGAACTCGCCAGGTGCCACGTCGAAGGACACGCGATCCACCGCGATGGTCTGCCCGCGGCGGGTGTCAAAAACGATGCTCAGGTTTGAGACTTGAATGGCCGGTTGTTTCCGCGCCGATTCGACGGAGGCTGGCGCACTTGCCAGAGCCAGTTTCATGATCGATCGAGCTCCCGACATCAACGCCACCAGACAGTACGTTCCGCAAGAGCCGAAAACAGCCGGTCGGCAGCGAACGAAATCAACCCGAGCGCTGCGAGCCCGCCCATGACCTGGCCGGTTTGCAAATTCTGCTGCGCAATCTCGATCCTGTAGACAATGCCGGCGAAAGCGCCTGCGAGTTCGGCGGCGACAAGCGTGTAAAAGGAGATACTGACGGCGGTGCGCAACCCGACCACGATGTAGGGAAGCGCACCCAGCAGCACGATCTCCTGGAGCATCTGCCGCCGGGGCGTGCCGAGCATCAACGCCGCCCGAATCAGGCCGCGGTCGACCTTCTGCACGCCGATGTGGGTCGAAAGCCAAACCGTGAAGAACACGCCCCATACGACGAGGAACAGTTTTCCCGCCTCCGACAGGCCGAACCAGAGGATGACGATCGGCACGAAAGCAATCGGCGGAATTGGCCGCAGGATATGGAATAGCGGGGACAGCAAGCTCGAAACAACAGGGAATTGGCCGGTGAGGATACCGAGCAGGATGCCGAGCAGGCCGCCTACGATGAACCCCGTGGTGACGCGAAAGAGGCTGGCCAGCAGATCGCCAAGGAACTGTCCGCTTCGTATCCACTCGAGGACCGCTGCAGCAACCACCGTCGGCGGCGGAAACAGCACCATGTTGACGGCCCCGGAACGGGAGACCAGTTCCCAGAGGCCGATGAACAGGGGAAGCGAAAGCGCCCCGACCAGAATATTGAGGCGACGAAGACGAGCTGAATCCGGCCGCCGACCGCGACCGTCGGTGCGGAGAGCAATCTCTTGTCGTGCTGAAGTGCCCTCCTGCATGGCTGTGCGTGTGCCTATTTCCACGAGAGGGTGACGCGTGCGGGGTCGACCTTCTTCAGTGGCTCGGCGACGACGACCTTGCTGAAGTCGGGCATCGCCGCTCCCGGAGGATGGTTGCCGCTCTCGAGGCGCCATGCGGAGTGGGTCTTGAGAATCTCGATCAGCCTATCGTCGAGGCGCACCCGGTAAACATAGTCGGCCCAGATCGCAGCGAGTTCGTCCCGCTTCATGCCGACCGCGTCCGCCACGACCGTGATCGCTTCATCCTGGTGTGCCTTCATCCAGACCTCGGCGTCGATCAGCGCGGCGATGAACTTCTCAACCAGCGCCGGGTTGGCATCCAGATAGGTCCTCATGACAACGATGTTGAACGTTTCGGAGTAGGTGCCCTTTGTATCGAGTTCAGCGGCGGCTTCGCCCAGGGCCTTCTTGGCGTTGGCGATGTGGGGTTCCCAGGTGTCGATCGCGTCGATGCTTCCGGCTGCAAGCGCCGGCAGCATCTCCTGCGGCCGCAGATTGACGAGGGTGACATCCTTGGGAGCCAATCCCGCCGACTTCAGCAACGTCGCCGTGTAGACCTCGCTGCCGGTGCCGGCAGTGAATCCGATTCGCTTGCCGCGCAGGTCTGCCTTGGTCTTGACGCCGGCCTTGGCCGCGACGACCGTCTTGAGGTCGGAATATTCCATGCCGGCGACAAAGGCGATGGGCTGGTTTGCCATCGCCGAAGCGGTAACCGGCGCCTCCGCCGTTGTCGCGATGTCGGCGCCGCCCCCGATCACGGTGTCCAGGCATTGCTTGCCGGACGTGAAGTTCGAGACCGTGATGTCCAGTCCGTGCTTTCCGAAAATCCCCTTCGATTTGGCGATGATCGCAAGGCCGGAGATCGGCGCGAGGTTTTGCGCAAGCCGGGCTTTGAGCAATTCCGCGGCCGCGGCGCAGCCCGGACTGATGGCGAGGCAGCAAAGCGCGGCATAGCCGGCAATTGCCGCAATTGGGCGGACGGTGTTCCAGTGCATGACGATCTCCCCTCGCGCCGCGCCCGGCGGCAGCCCCGATGTGATCGCGGATGCCGCCCTGAACGGCCCCGCAGCAGACTCCCGCGTCCTCTCCTGGGCGATCTCTTGAGGATCGGCCCCACGTTGGTATGCTCGCCCGGCGCTACGGTCTCTGGAAGCAATTAATCGACATGGCGCTCGGGGCGACCGGTCGTGCGCCTCCGCTCGAGGTGATGCGCGTGCGGCGGATGGCCGCTGGAATAATGTCTGTCGTGACGGGTTCATGTCAGCGGATCAAAGACCGTCCAGCCAGGCGCAATCGCAGGAACAATCGGGAGGATAGGATGAGCATTATTGCCAAGGTCATCGTGCCAGCAGGCGTTGCGCTGGCGGTCTTCGCAAGTCCATCGGTGCGGGCGCAGTCAGCCGACATGACGTTCTTCGTGACCTCGAGCGGCCCGGGCAAGGGCGCCGATCTTGGCGGCCTGGAGGGAGCCGATGCGCAGTGCCAGAAGCTGGCGCAGGCCGGCGGCGCCGGCGGCAAGACCTGGCGCGCCTATCTCTCGGCGCAGGCCGCCGACGGCAAGCCCGCCGTCAATGCCAAGGACCGCATTGGCAAGGGACCGTGGCAGAATGCCAAGGGTGCGGTGATTGCTAAGGACGTTGCCGACCTGCACGGCGCGGCCAATAATCTCACCAAGCAGACCGCGCTCAGCGAGAAGGGCGAGGTCATCAACGGCGCCGGCGACACGCCGAACCGGCACGATATCCTCACGGGATCGCAACCGGACGGCACCGCTTTTGCCGCGGGTGACGACAAGACCTGCAGGAACTGGACGTCGAGCACGCAGGGCGCGGCGGTCGTCGGCCATGTCGATCGTAAGGGCCTGCGCGACGACGAGCCGTCAAAGTCCTGGAACAGCTCTCACCCCTCGCGCGGTCCCGACGGCGGCTGCTCGCAGGCCGATCTGAAGAGCACCGGCGGCGACGGCCTGCTGTATTGTTTCGCGGCGAATTGAGGCGAGGCTCTATCTTCCGTCATTGCGAGGAGCGAAGCGACAAAGCAATCCAGACTTTCTCCGCGGAAGCAGTCTGGATTGCTTCGCTTCCGCCTTCGCTCTTCGAGCTTCGGCGGACAAGCCGTTCGCAATGACGGAGAATGTGGTGCCGCCGTTCCGTCTCGCTCTCACGGAACCTTCGGCCGCATGTTACATTGGTCCGACCGCTTCCACGCTCACGGACCTCTCCCATGAAATACGAGCTCTATTACTGGCCCGAGATCCAGGGCCGCGGCGAATATGTGCGGCTGGCGCTGGAGGAGGCGGGGGCGGCTTACGTCGACGTCGCGCGGGGGGCGCGCGGAACAGCTGCGATGATGAAGATGATGGACGCGCATGGCGGCACGCCGCCCTTCGCGCCGCCGTTCCTGAAAGCGGGCAAGCTCGTCATCGGCCAGACCGCCAACATCCTGCTCTATCTCGGCGCCCGTCATGGGCTCGCGCCGAAGACGGAAGCGGGCAAGCTTTGGGTGCACCAGCTTCAGCTCACCATCACCGACCTCGTGACCGAGATCCACGACACCCATCACCCGCTCGGGCCTTCGATGTACTATGAAGATCAGAAGGTGCCGGCGAAGAAGCGCACGGCGGAGTTTTGGGACGAGCGCGTGCCGAAATATCTCGGCTATTTCGAAGAGCTTCTCGCCGGCAATGGCGGCGCCTATGTCACCGGTCGCAGGCTGACTTACGCCGATCTCTCGCTGTTCCAGATCGTCGATGGGCTGCGCTACGCCTTCCCCAAGCGCATGAAGGCGTTCGAGGGAAATATCCCGGGCCTCGTCGGCCTGCATGACCGCATCGCCGCGCGGCCGAACATCAAGGCCTATCTTGCGAGCGAACGCCGGATCCCCTTCAACGAGCTGGGCATCTTCCGCCGCTACAAGGAATTGGACAATTAGCCGGTCCGGATAGCGGCTCACCACACGCCGGGCAGCAGGCGATAGCGCACGCGCGTCATATAGCTGGAATAGCCCGGCAGGCCCTCGCGCAGCGTGCGCTCCTCGATGTCGATGCGGACAGCAAACAAAACGACGATGACCGGCGCCATCACGAGGCCCCACCACGAGCCCAGCAGCAGCGGCACGCCGGCGAAGAACAGGATCATGCCGCTGTACATGGGGTGGCGCACATGCGCGTAAGGCCCCGTCGAGACCACGCGTTGTGCGCGGTCGGCCTGGAGCTTCACCACGGGCGCGGCGAACGAGTTCTCGCGGAACACCCACAGGATGAACAGCGTCGAGAGGACGAACAGCACGAGACCTAGCGCCTGCAACGCAACCGGCATGTCGGAGGATTGCGTGCGCCGGTCGAGCCCCATCGCGGCCAGCCAGGCCAGCATCGCAATGACGAAGACGATCATGAAGGTTTTGTCGGCGGCAGGCTGATCCTTTTGCAGGACCGGCCGCAGGCGTTCGGCGAGCAGCGCCGGATCGACCCGATAAAGCCACCAGCCGCAGAGCGGGCCGAGCAGGGCGCAGGTGGCGAGGAACACCCAGGCCGAAGGCCAGTGCATCGTCCCGGCGCAGGCGAAGAGCAGCGCACCCATGCCGGCGGTGGTGATCGTGTTCTGCAACAGTAGTTTTGCGATCATGCGCAGGTCCCGGTCTGCCGCGCACGATATTGGTCCCGCTATCCGGCGAAGATGCGGCCGGACACGCGAAAAGCCCGATCGACCGGATCGGGCGTTTCATCTTTGACCGACCCTGATCAGGCGAGCTGATCGATCCGCGTGCCCTGACCCGGCGGCAGCGGCGCGGGCGGCGGCGGCTTGTAGGTCGGGTCGTTGTCCTTGGTCTTCTGGTCGTCCTGCTGCTTGGTCGTGTCGTAGCTCGGCACCACGATCGCGATCGGCGGCGGCGTAACGGTCGAGACGCTCATCCACAAATCCTCACACATGGAAACAATCGACCTTGCGCTGCGAGGAGCGAAGCTTCCGTCAAGCCAATCGTTAAAATGCGAGGAAGTTGGTGCGGTGGGATGTGCCTTTTCTGTGCCTCCTTGCGCTGTACGAGGGAGCGGACGAACCTCTCCTCGTCATTGCGAGCGCAGCGAAGAAATCCAGGACTGTCACCGCGGAGGGATTCTGGATTGCTTCGCTGCGCTCGCAATGACGGAGCGTGTGGAGAGAGCGAGTGCCGCCTATTCGTCCTTGCCGCGCGTGATCGCGATGGACGCATCCGTCTTGGTGCGGGTGCATTCCATGTTGAGCCGCCGGTAGCGCATGACGACCTTGTCGCCGCGCAACAGTCCCATCCGCTTCAGGCAGCGTGTCGCGCCCGTCGTGGTGTCGTCCTTCGTGACGGTGAAGACAATCGCCGCCATCGACCCCACCAGTGAAAAGAACTCCGGTGTCGGCTTGCGATCGCCCTTGGCATAGAGCTCGATGGAATATCTGTCGCCGCGGCAACCCACGGATAGCTCCTTGGCTGCGGGGTGCGAGAGGTAGACGATGTTGGCGGCCCGGAAATTCACCTTCAGGCGCTCGACCTGGTTCGCCAGCTCCTTGGCGCTGTCGTCGCAGCGATCCGCGCGGGCAGGCGAGGCGAGGGTCACAAGGCCGGTGATGGCGGCGGCGACCAGGATCGCGCCGCGGACGTTCAGTTTGAAAATCATGATGAAAAGCCCCTTAGGCCGCGCATTCAACCTTCGTCGCGCGCCGAGCGCAAGGGGTGCACCCAGGCTTGCCGGGACGACCATCCACACCTTGCGTCCGGCCGATGGCAACCGAGAAAGGGCCGTGGCGACGCCGAATCGGGATGCCCCGGCCGCGCCAGAACGCCTTCCATTCGCGGCAAAAAAGCTTAGAACGCTTCTACGCTTAGAGGCCCGCGAGGGCTCCAAAACCCCGAGATTTGCCCATGAACGCTCCCACCGCCATCCCCGATCCCGCAAAGCCCGTTCCGCCCTACAAGCACACCCCGCTGTTCCCGCTGGGCAAGGACGAGACGCCCTACAAGAAGATCACGGCCGAGGGTATCAGGGTCGAGAAGGTCCTGGGGAAGGACATGCTGGTGGTGTCGCGCGAGGCGCTGCGGGCGCTGTCGGAGGCGGCCTTCGGCGACATCAACCACTATCTGCGCCCCGGCCACCTGAAGCAGCTCCGTGCGATCCTGGAGGACGGCGAGGCGAGCCCGAACGACAAGTTCGTTGCGCTGGACTTCCTGAAGAATGCCAACATCGCGGCCGGCGGCGTGCTGCCGATGTGCCAGGACACCGGCACCGCGATCATCATGGGCAAGAAGGGCTGCAACGTCATCACCGACGGTGACGACGAGGCGGCGCTGTCGGAAGGCGCGCGCGATGCGTATCTGCGCCGCAATCTGCGCTACTCGCAGGTCGCACCCTTGTCGATGTACGAGGAGAAGAACACCGCCAACAACATGCCGGCGCAGTGCGAGATCTACGCCGAGGGCGACGACGCCTACAAGTTCATGTTCATGGCGAAGGGTGGCGGCTCCGCCAATAAAAGCTTCCTGTTCCAGGCCACGCCCTCGGTGCTGACCAAGGACCGGCTGCTCGCCTTCCTGAAGGAGAAGATTCTGACGCTGGGCACTGCGGCGTGCCCGCCCTATCACCTCGCCATCGTGATCGGCGGCACCTCGGCCGAGCTGTGCATGAAGACGGTGAAGCTCGCCTCCGCCCGCTATCTCGACGCGCTACCGACCCACGGCTCGCCCGACGGCAACGCCTTCCGCGACGTCGAGATGGAGCAGGAAATCCACAAGATGACGCAGTCGCTCGGCGTCGGTGCGCAGTTCGGCGGAAAGTATTTCTGCCACGACGTGCGCGTGATCCGCATGCCGCGCCACGGCGCCTCGCTGCCGATCGGGCTCGGCGTATCCTGCTCGGCCGACCGCCAAGTGCTCGGCAAGATCACCAAAGACGGTGTCTATCTCGAGGAACTCGAGCACAACCCGGCGCAATATCTGCCGCAGGTCGAGCAGTCGCTCGGCGGCGAGGTCGTCAAGATCGACCTCAACCAGCCGATGAAGGATATCCTGGCGACGTTCTCGAAGTACCCGACCAAGACGCGGGTCTCGATGACCGGCACCATGATCGTCGCGCGCGATAGCGCACACGCCAAGCTGCGCGAGCGCCTCGAGAGGGGCGAGCCGCTGCCGGACTATTTCAAGAACCACCCGGTCTATTACGCCGGTCCCGCCAAGACGCCGGAGGGCTACGCCTCCGGCGCGTTCGGCCCGACCACCGCGGGCCGCATGGATTCCTTCGTCGACCAGTTCCAGGCCGCCGGCGGTTCGATGGTGATGGTGGCCAAGGGCAACCGCGCGCCTGCCGTGCGCGAGGCCTGCAAGAAGTATGGCGGCTTCTATCTCGGCTCGATCGGCGGTGCGGCGGCGAACCTCGCCGAGCACTGCATCAAGAAGGTCGAGGTGCTCGAATATCCCGAGCTCGGCATGGAAGCAATCTGGCGCATCGAAGTCGTCGACTTCCCAGCGTTCATCATCATCGATGACAAGGGGAACGACTTCTTCAAGGAGCTGAACCTCGGTTAGCGCTCCGAGCAGTCGAACGGCGGCCCGTCGCTGATGGTGCGCTTTAGCGCGGCACCAGATACTGCGTCGGCGCGCCGTTTTCGGGCCCATCGAACATCACGAGCACGCGCCATGGCTCGCCGCTGATGTCGCTGAGCACCAGCAGGGTCTCTGCCTTGGCGGTGCTGTCGGCGACGTTGAGCGTGTGGCTCGTTCCAAGCTTGCCGCTGCTGGTATCGTAGAACACGACGGCGGGCGCGATCTGCTGTTCGTTGACCGGCCCGGTCAGGAGAAGCAAGCCGCCTGACACGGCGGCGATGTCCCTGATACCGGTCGTTGTACCAAGCGGCAGCAGAGGGTCGATGAGCGTGGCCTTGAGCGGCATGTTCTCGGTGAAGACGGCCTTTGCGTCGACCTTGAGAATATAAGCATTGCCGTCTTTGGAAGGACCACGGAAACCAAGATACATCAGGTCCCCTTTGACCGCGATGGCCTCGATGTTGGCGCCGTTGTCGCCCAGGGGCTTGTCGTAATCCGCCGGCAGTGCGTCCTTGATTGCACCGCGCAGGCGCGTCACGGATGCTTCGACGCCGATCACCTCGTCCTCGGAGATCGGGAAGGTCGGCTTGCCCGTGACCTTGTCGACGGGAAAGCGAAAGACGTGATAGCTCGTCGGATTGCTGTCGTCGGGATGATGACGTTTGCGGCCGTGCGATCCGACCACGTAGAAATAACCGTCATCGTAAGCGGCGCCCTCGGCATCCGGATCGCCGCTGGCCTGATCGCTCAGCAGGCGGATCACCTTGCCGGGATTGATCGTCGTGCCTTCGATCGCAAAGAACTGCGCGTATTTCTTTTCGTCGTTGACGACGAGGCAGGATTTGAGGGGCGGGGACGTGGTCGCGCACGCCGCTCCGCTGATGTTGGTGCGCGCATCCGCGCTCTTCTTGAACGGCTCGCTCAGTTGCCACGCCGGCGACTGCGGCTCGAGCATATCGGCACTCACCGGCGCTACTCCGGCAAGTGCGGCGACGGTGGTGGCCAGGAACAGGTGGATGCGATTGTGAGCGGGGAGGGAGCGCATGCAAATTCCCCTTCTGAAAGTGTGTTGAGATCAATAAAAATCTTTAGTTGTATGCTGTATCCTGCTCGCGAAGCCGGCTGTGGTCAACGACCCGAGCGCCTTGGCCCCGTGGCCAATGACCGCAGACCGTCAGCTGCAATTCGTGACCTGGTTGGAGCACAGCGAGCGCCACCAGCCGTGGATGCCGTCCTGGCTCTCGACGAGGCCCCAGAGGCCGCTGCAGGCGAGCAGGCGCTTTGGGCCGCCGTCGGTGTCGATTGGGCCGCCGAGCTCGCGCTGGGCGGGCATCCATTTGGCATCGACGAAGGGCGCCTGAAACAGGCCGCCCATGCGCGTGGCGCCGTTGGCATAGGACGCGCCGACCTTGTTGGACGCGACCCAGCCGCGCCCCGCATAGGGTTTTGGCGCGCTGCGCGGATATCTCTTCTCGTCTTCGTAATCCTTGCCCGGCGGCTTGGCGCCTTCGATCAGAAACCAGCCGTCCTTGAAGCCGATGATGCGGAATTCGGTGAGCCAGCCGCCATCGGGCGTGTTCTCGGCGCCGCCAAGCTTGAGCCGATAGGGCGGCGGCAGCGTGCCGAGCACGCGCGCTTTTGCCGAAGGCTCGGCGCGCACGTTGAGGCCATCAGGATCCTTGTCGATGGACCAGGCGCCGAGATCGCAGGGCTCCGTGCCGTCGGGAAGCGTGGCGCGCCTGGCGGCGAGACCGGTGTGGAGCTTTGCGAAATCGGTATCGTCGTTGTCAGGATCCGGCCCGCTGCGCGGCTTCAATTCGGCCGAGCCCGCGCGCGTCGCATCCGATGTCAGCGTGACGACGAGGGCCTGGCGCGCAGCGAACACGCTTGCCGGTGTCTTCGGATCGTTCGACGAGGCCGGATAGACGGCGAGGTAGCCGGTCGATCCTTCGGTCCGGTAGGCCGTGCCGGCGACATAGCCCGCCGGCACCATGGCGAGCGCGCTCGCGCGCCACGCCGGTTCGGTGTCATCCGCGCGCGCCACTTGTGTCGCGACACACAGGATCATTGCCGCGATGAGACGGAGCACGCGCGCGGTTCGCAACGTGTTTATGCGCGCGCACCCGTGAACGGAAAACTGCCCATCGGGCCGATGCCCATCTCGCCGCTCATGCTGTCGCCAGAGACCGTTCCGATGAACTCGAGCGTCAGCGGCATCGGATTGGTGATCGAGACTTTCCAGTTGACGGCGTCGCCGCTGATGGTGCCGTCGAAGATCTCGGCCGAATTGCCGTCGGCGCCCTGCGTTCCGGTCAGTGTGCCGCCGGAGTTCAGCAAGGTCAGCGTGGCCTTGCGCTCGCCCATGGGCGTCGTCATGGTCAGAGTCCAGTTGCCGTCCACGGCCATTCGTGTCTCCCATAAATCCCGGCGGGCAGCGACGATCCGCGGCCCGTCCCTGGCCGAGCGTATAGCGCAACTCGCAGCAGCTGCCTAACCCTCCCTTGGAGGCATTTAGGCGCGGGCGGCGGCACGGCGCCGGCTGGTGACAATGAGGCGAAGCACGACATACTGCACGGCAAAGGCGAGGATCTTGGCGCCGCCTGCGACCACCGTGATGTAGAACGCCCATAGCTTCAGATCGCCGGTGGAGGCGACCGCGATCATGCCGGCGCCGATCACGAACATCAGCAACGCCCAGGCATAGCCCGCGGCCGTCACATATTCCGGAACGGTCTCGACGACGATCGGCGGCATGTAGCGCAGCATCCAGCCACGTTTGAGCATGATGGCGCCGATGGCGAAATGCGCGATCGAGGGCTTTGCCAGCATGAAGCGGGGATCATTGGTCAGCAGGGTGACGGTGCCCAGCACGACGACGAGCGCGAGGCTCGCATAGGTCATGTAATTGAGCTGCTGCCCCTTCACGCGCGCGTAGATCACCTGCGCGATCGCTCCGGCAATCGCCACCGACGTTGCCAGGACGACGTTGTCGGTGATGAGGTAGATGACCAGGAAAACGATGGCGGAGAGGAAGTCGGAGGCGAGGCGGGCGAATACGTCCTTCATCGTCTGTCCTGTTCAGCGGGTGTTGGGCATTGCGCTGGCCGGCGCACCGTACTTGATCTGGCGATACTCGGGATACCATTTTGTGAAGTAGATCGCGCTGTTGCGGGCGGCGAAGGCGACCGCAAGGCCCGACCAGAGCGGCAGGCCGGGGACGTAGAGCAGTGCGATGTTGGCGGCCATCATCAACAGTGCGGCGGCGGTCCAGGCGCCGGTAATGACGTAATTGGCGGTGAGGAAGCCGGGCATCGCCGCCGTCTCGGCCGGGACCGTTTCAACCGCATATTGCAGCGTGAACGGGTGGCGGACCAGCATCGAGCCGAGCGAGATGACGAAGATGCCGATGTCGACCGACAGCTTGACGCCCAGCGTGCCGAGCTTCGGGTCGATCAGCGCGAGGTAGAGACCGATTGCGGCGAATATGATCGCCGAGCCCATCGCCAGGATCTTCACGGAGCGGCCGCGCGCGACATCGACCGTGATGGTGGCGAGGCAGATTGCAGACGCTGCGAACACGCTGATCGTGGCTGAGGTCACCAGCATCAGGAAAGTGTAGGCGCCGTAGGGCGCGAGGATCAGGAAAATCGCCATGAGCCGCCTCGGTCTGGCTAATCTTTACGATGTAAAGATCAATAAATCAGGAGCGATGCCGGGTCAAGCGAAATCTTTACAGTGTCAAAATAACGTAAGTAACTTCCAAATAATGAAGTGCTGCAATGGCTTGGTCGGACGCCTCGTCGGCGAATTCCGCCCAGGGCAGGCGTGACAGAAGCGGCAGCGCGGCGGCGAGCAGGAGGCCGACCGAGAGCAAGATGCCGCCGTTCAACATGACATGGCCGCTCCGTCGCGGCCGGATCGCCCGGAGTGCGAGCGCGGCGCAGGCCAGGGCGAGGACGGCAAGGCAATCTGCGGTGATCGAGGGCATGTGCATGCGAGGCCTCTTTGGTGATATCCGCGATGTCATTCCGGGCTCGCGACGTCGTCGCGCCCCGGAATGACCGGAGTTACTGCGCGCCCACCCAATTGCCGTGAAAGCCGTCGGGCACGCGGTGGCCGAGCTGCACCAGCGCAACGGGGCCGGCTTCGACATCGGTGGCGTTGAACACGGCGAGGTCGCTGCGGTTCTCCCGCGCGCGCCAGACCACCGCCAACAGCCAGCCGTCGCCTTCCGCTGCATCCGTCGCGCGTTCGACGAACACCGGCTCGGAGATGATATCGCCGGCCGGCAGCAGATAGTGACCGAGCCGTCTGCCGTTGCCGTCGACATGGACGACGCCCGAAAGCGCGCCGAACATCGGCAGCCGCGGATTGGCGCAGGCGTACCAGCCGTGATGGCTTTTCAATCCGGCGCGGCGGTCGTCGATGCGGGGGAATTCGCCCGTGAGATCGTCGAGGTAGGTCTGCTGAAAGCGATCGGTCTTCCCTGAGAGATCGAACGTCCAGCGGCAATGGCGGGCGCGTGATTTCTCCGGATCCGTCGGCCGGCCATCGGGATGTGGAAACAGCGGCGCTTCCTCGAACTGCATGACGTCGGCGACGATGCGGTTGCCGTCTTCCCACGCATTCATGATGTGGAAGACGTAGCAGGCTTCACCGCGGAACCAGACGATGTCCTTGGCCGTGCCGTTGCGCTTCATCACGCCGACGTAGGCGCCCTTGTCCGGCTCCCAGGCATAAGGCGGCCGTCCGCTCATCGCGCGCTCCATGCTGCCGGTGATCGGGAGGATCGGAAACAGCACGTGGTTCTCGGTGACGATGAAGTCGTGCACCATGCTGGCATAGGGCGCCTCGAAACGTTCGAAGCGCGTCGCCTTGCCTGTTACCTCGATCGATCCGTAGGAGAGGGCAGGCGTCAGCGGACCCGCGGCGTTGTAGCCGAAGAACACGAGTTCGCCGGTGACCGGGTCGACCTTCGGATGCGCCGTGAAGCTGCCGGCGACGCGACCCTGATAATTGTGATAGCCGCGCGTTGCCAGCGTGCCCGGCTCGATCTCGGTCGGCAGATGCGCTTCTTCGAGCGCCAAGAGCTTGCCGGCGTGGAAGATGATGTTGGTGTTGGCGACGCCGCCGTCGGTGAGGTTTTGCGGGGCATCCGGCAGCTTGCGGCCGAAGCCGCCGAACAGGGCGCGGCCAGCATCGTGCTCGGCCAGCCATTTCGGCGTGCGGACCCAGCGGTTGCGGTAGCTGGCGCGGCCGTTTTCGAGGTGGAAGGCGTGCAGCATGCCGTCGCCGACGAACCAGTGCGCATCGGGCGCATCGAACTGCGGATTGGGACCGTTGCGATAGAGCACGCCATTCAGATCGCGCGGCAATTCCCCGACGATTTTCAGGAAAGGCGCGTCGGCCTCGAATGGAATCGGCGCGATATTGTTGCGGCGCTCGATGACGGCGTCGTGCTGCACGGCGTATCCCTCCTTATCTTTACATCGTAAAGATCGAATAATGCCGATCGCCGGATTCGTCAAGTGAAATCTTTACACTGTCAATATTGCGTCATATAGCTTGCAAATGGCCAAAAGCGACACCAACAGCGAAACTGCGCGCAAGCCGCGTAGCCCGAGCAAGACATCGTCGGCCGCGAGCGCGCAGGCGCGTTCCGCACGCCGTCCGGCAGTAGCGAAGACGGAGACACCGTATCATCACGGCGCTCTGCGCGAGGCGCTGCTCCAGGCCGCTGAACGGGTGTTGGAGCGCGACGGGCTGTCCGGCCTGACCTTGCGCGCGGTGGCGCGGGAGGCGGGCGTCTCGCACGCTGCGCCGACCCATCATTTCGGCGATCTCACCGGCCTGCTCAGCGAGCTCGCGGCCGTCGGCTTCCGCCAGTTCAACGCGGCGATGGCCTCGTCCTGCGACGCCGCCACCACGCCGCTGGAGCGCGCGCTGGCGCGGCCGAAGGCCTATGTCGCCTATGCGCAGGCCCATCCGGGCATGTACGGCATCATGTTCCGCACCGAACGGCTCGACTATTCCAGGCCCTCGCTGCACGAGGCGGCCGAAGCCTCCTTCGCCGGCCTTGCCAATGCCATCGGCATGATGCGCCAGGAGCAGATCAGCGAAGATTCGCTGACGCTGAACCAGGGCGCCGCGATCGCACGCGCCTGGTCGTTGGTGCACGGCTTCACCATGCTGCTGCTCGACGGCCGTCTCGAAGACATTTTGGGGCGGCTGGCCGAGGGGACGACGGCCGAGCAGTTGCTCGAGGCGATGCTGACGGCGCCCATCACGGGGAAATTGCCCGGCCCCTGATCATCAGGCGCGAGAGCAACCCTTGCCATCGTTGGGCGTTGACGCCGCATGGCAAGAACACCCCGCGCACCCTGGAAACGCGCCAACCCGCGTAAACGCGCGGGCAAGGCGTCAAAGCAGCTCACGCCCGCGCAGAAATCGGCGGCGAAGGCGCGCGCCCGCCGGGCCGGGCGCCGCTATCCCAACCTCGTGGACAACATGCGCATGGCAGCCAAGAAGACTTCGAAGGCAAGGAAGTCGGCGAAAAAGAGATCCGCAAAGAAAATCCGCAAGCGTGCGGAGAAGAAGACGGCAAAATCCTCGCGCAAGCGCACTGCATCGGCACGGGAAAAGGATCCACGCGGCGGCCTGACCGCGGCGGGCCGTAAGGCTTTTGCGCGCAAGCAGGGGGCTCACTTGCGGCCCGGCGTCACCAGGAAAGAATCGGAGATGACGCCGCAGGAGATGCGCCGCAAGGGAAGCTGGGCCGTGCGCTTCTATGGCCGCGCGAAATTGCCGCCGCTCGTCGATGCCAACGGACGACCGACCCGGCACGCGTTGTCGGCGCATGCCTGGGGCGAGCCCGTGCCGAAGACGGTGGCGGCGGCACGGCGCATTGCCGCGAAGGGCGAGCGGCTTCTGGCGCGCTACCGGCGCGCCAAGGCGAAGGTTTAGCGCCAAAACCTGGCGCCAAGACCGAGTGCCAAGGTCTAGCGCCAAGGTCTAGCGAATCGTCGCGAGTTCGACCGCGCGTCCACGCGTGCCGACAATCTTCACTACGTCCTTGCCGCAGGTGAAGCTGCGGGCGAAATCGTCGGCCGCCTTGCGCGCGAGCTCATTGGCGGTGGGGTTGGCGATGGCATCGACATAGGCGACGTGGCAGACCGGCCCCGGCGGCAGCCGCGTCACGACGAGCATGGCCTTGGTGTTCGGCCGTCCCTGCTTGTCGGGATCGGTGCTATCGGCGATGTGCCAGCGCTGGATCATGGCAAACGGCTTCGTGCCCGCGCTACGCCATTCGACGGTGGCCTCCGATGAATTGAACGGCGCGAACCAGACTTTTGCCGCCGGTTCCTCCGCTGCGGCCTTGCGATTGCGGCCGACCGAGACGATTTCGCGCAGATCATCCTCGGCGATCAGCACGATCAGGCCGTTTTTTCCCGGGCAGACCCGTGTGCTGCCGTCGAGCTCGCTGGGCTTGCCGATCTGGCGGCAGTCTTTTGGCGCTGTGGAGGAATAGGTGCTGCCCATGGATTGGGCGGCGACGTGACCCGCGCTCAGGCAAGTCAGCAGCAGGGTCAGACAAAGGAACGCGATACGCCTCATGACGACGCCTTGATGCAGAGGGAACTCGCTCCATCAGACGTCTTCATTGTGGGCAAGGTTCAAACAGGGGCGGGATGTACCTGACAGCGGCGCGGAATCGTTCTAGAAGGGCGGCTTCGCTTGAGGCATCGGGCCTCGTTCGCGTCCTCATTTCTCTCGATCATGCCAGCCATCGCTTCCAGCAAATCCTACCGTGTCGGCCGTTCCAAGACCGGACTCGGCCTCTTTGCCACCATGCCGATCAAAAAGGGCACCCGGATCATCCGCTATTTCGGACCGATCCTGGACTCGCGGATCCCCGCGCATGACGACATCGAGAACAAGTACCTGTTCGAGCTGAACGGCCGTTGGACCATCGACGGCTCGGTACGCAAAAACCTCGCCCGCTACATCAACCATTCCTGCCGCCCGAACGCCGAGTCCGACGTCCGTCCGCGCGAGCGCAAGGTCTTCATCCGCGCCATCAGGAACATCGAGCCGGGCGACGAGATCAACTACGATTACGGCACCGACTACTTCAAAGCCTATCTGAAGCCGATCGGCTGCAAATGCCCTTCCTGCGAGACAAAGCGCAAGAAGCTGCGTGCCGAGGCCCGCGCCGAACGCACCAAGGTGAAGGCGCGCACGGAAGCCAAGGCCAAGAAGGCGAGCGCGAAGGCCGGCAAGAAGAAGCTTAACGGCCATGCCGTTGGCAAGAAGAACGGTCGCGCGCGGGCATAGCGCGAGGTCGAGCCCCCATCTCCGCTGTCATGCCCCGGCCTTGACCGGGGCATCCAGTACGCCGCAGCCCATCCGCATACGTCTACTGTCTCTGGAATGCTGGGTCGCCCGGCCAGGCCGGGCGACGACTGGACGCGGTGTGCCGGTCGAGCCGAACCTCACGCCGCCACCACACTCCCGCTCTTCCGCAATCCCACATATTGCAGCTCGGCAAACACGCCGGTCGCAATCGCCTGCGCGACGACCATGAGCTCGCCGCTGATGTTCGGCGACACCGCACCCGAGAACAGCAGCGCGATGCTGCCGACCGTCCAGGCCGCGTTGCCGACCACGACCAGCAGCACGAGCGGCCTCGCCACGGAGGCACGCGAGGCAAGCCAGCCGACCAGCGCGGTGTAGACGATCAGGAACAGGCCGGTCTCGCGCAGCAGCGCTTCAGGCAGGTTGAACAGCGATGCGAATACGCCGGCACCGAAGGTGAAGCCGAGGGCGGCGACGCCGCTGAAGATGGCGTCGGCGAGAAGTGCGCGGCGCAGGAAGGTGGATGCGTCGATCATCGTGGTCTCCATGGTTGGGTTGGGCTTGGGGTGAACTCAGTGCCGTCCGCGCCACCAGGCGCGGAACAGGCGGGCGATGCGGAACGGGCAGAGGCTCTTGCCGACGCCGTGCTCGAAGGCTGTGACCTGCGCGACGACATAGTCGCCGGTCGAATGCACCAGCGGCTCGGGCATGTTGAGGCTGCGTGCCAGCACGCGGGTCGCGAGCGTCACGGCCCAGGGAACAAGGTGGTCTGCGACGGTCCGGTAGAGCAGCAGCGCGATCATGGTCATCTCCTGTTGCCACCGAAGATGCGCCATGGCGGGGACCAATTCGATTACCTCGCGGGTAAAAAATACGCCCGTTCGCGACTGTCCTAAGGTGTTCGATGCTGTTCGCGAGGTGCGCGCAACCAAACACGCCAACCCCAGGCAGATCAGGACCGACGTTGACTGCCGCGCCGCTCGACCGAAGCTTGAGAACGGGGCCCGGAGTGCCACGAAGATTTCCGACGCGACTGGCGGTGGTCTCTATCTCCTGATCACGCCGGATCTGAATAGACCGGGCAAGGCCGGCTCCAGGCTTTGGCGGATGGCTTATCGATTTCGCGGCAGGCAGAAGACCTACTCGATCGGGCCTTACGGCAACGGCAACGACGGCACCGTCTCGCTCGCGACCGCCTGCCAGAAGTGCGACGCCGCAAAAGCCCTGCTCGCTCAAGACCCCCGGTCGATCCCTCGATCGAAAAGCAATTCGAACGGCATCGCCAAGCAGTTGAGCGCCCGTTCGGCGCGTGGATCGAAGACTGGCTAGCGGAGAAGAACACCGAGAAGATCAAGCGCGGCAGGCTGGTCACCGTGCGCAATCCCGAGACCATCGCTCTGCTAGAAAGATGGGCCGGTTGTTTGAGGAAGCGTTTCGGCAGATTCTACCGGAAGGACATCAAACGCCCTGATGTGCTTGCCTTCTTTCGGGCGATGCAGGCTGAAGGATCCCCTCAGTGCTGGGCTGCTCGCCGGGCCGCAGGAAGAGGGTTCTCATGGCGCTCGCTCGTCAGTCTAGTGAAGGCAAAGAACGCTTCGAGCATTGCAGGGCAGCTGAAAGAGCCGAGGATCATTGTGAACCAGTGAAATCGGATAAGAACTTGAGGATCATTTTCCAGTGACTGACCTTTCGCGGATCCTTTGAACGTTGATCAAGCCGCCCCTGTTTCGGTCGGCCAAGCTGGTCCAGTGATGGACTGAAGCGAGAGTTTAAGTTTTTCAGTCGGGCAGAAGGCGGCGTGTGCACGATGTGTGCAAAGGGAGATCAAGAGAAATCTCACCACAGCCAATGTGAGCAGCCATGAAGCGCATGTGTAGGATCTGATTTCGAGGGGAAGAGGCGGGCGAGTGCTAACGAGCACTCTCAATTGCTCGAGGTGGAATGATCGAAAATCGTGGATTTGACTCCCACTCTCTCCGCCATTTGCGCGATTCTGTTCGCTAGATTGCGATCCTCTACTATCTTTACCCTTGGCGTCGACATCGAAGGCGCCGAGATCGACCAGAAGGGTGGAGGCGCCGATGATCGGTGCGGGCGGCGGGCCTATCGGGAATAGCCAAGGGCGGAGCCGATCGTCCGGGCTGCCTCCATCACGTGAACCGAGTACTCCTTGATCTGTTTGCGTTTGATGCGTGTGTCGGGCCCGGACATGCCGATCGCTCCAACGAGTTCGCCGGACCGTCCAAGGATCGCGCAGGCGCAGGCCGCTATGCCCTCGCGCCATTCGCCATGCAGCACGGAGGAGTAGCCCTGCGTGCGTGCGAGCTCGATGTCTTCGCGGAGCTCCTTGATCGTCGTTCGCGTCGCGTCGGTGTAGCGCCTGAGATGCGGCCGAAATCGTTCCAGATAGTCGTCCGGCATATGTGCGAGCATCGCCTTTCCCGTCGCCATGGTGAAGGCGGGCGCGCGCATGCCCACGCTCGTATGGGCGCGGATATGGTGAGCGCTTTCGATCTTGTCGACGTAGACGACGTCGATATCCTCGAGGACAGAAAGATGAATGGTTTCGCCGGTTATCTCGGCAAGTTTGGTCATCGCCGGCCGAGCGACGTTGATGAGATCCATCCGATGGATGACATGGCTGCCGAGAGCCCAGATCTTGGTCGTGAGCTCATACGTGCTGTGCGGGGGTATTTGGCGTACATACCCTTGGGTCTGCAACGTCATCAGCAGCCGATGCACATTGCTTTTCGTGAGCTTCAGCTCCTTCGCGAGGTCCGTGACCCCACGAGGTTGCTCGCTCAAAGCAAGTGTTTCCAGGAGACGCAGTCCCTTGGTGAAAGCCTTATCCATCCAACAACCAAAATAGAATGATCTTTCACCGGATCTAGCATGGCCGGGCGATCGGCCATAGCCCGCGGAAGGGGCAACCCCGAATCCTTTCAGAAACGGGGCCACCTGCCAATCAGCTGCCTATTGGGCCAGCAATGCGTTGAGCTTCTCCTGCCCGTACTCTTCGTTGGTGGAGTTTCCCGCCGGCGAAGTTGCGCCCCAATAGTCCGGGCTCCACTCGATCGCTTTCGAGATGTTGTCCGGATTGTTTGCCCAGTAGCGGGCGAGCTTCTTGTCGGTCGCCGCCTCGAAGACAACCGGGGAAGGAAGGGCGACCGGGAAGGTCGAGGTGAGCTGCGCCGCGCGCTTGGCGTCAAGCCGCCAGGAAAGCAGTTTCAGCGCGTTGTCGTAGTTCGGTGCTCCCTTGGGGATCGAGAAGAAGTCATAGTAGACGAAGCCCTGATTGAAGGTCAGGTCAATCGGGGCGCCTTCCAGTGCGAGCTTGCTCATCGAGCCGGTGTAAGCCATGCACATGTCGGCCTCGCCGTCGAGCAGGAGCTGTGGCGGCTGTGCGGCCGTCGTCCACCATTTTGCAATATGGGGCTTGATCTCCTTGACCTTCTTCAGCGCCCGCTCCATGTCGATCGGGTAGAGCTTGCTTTTCTCCACTCCGTCAGCCATCAGCGCCGCTTCGAACACGAAACGAGGCCAGGCGGGCATGCAGCGCCGCCCTGGGAATTTCTTCACGTCCCAGAAGTCGGCCCAGCTTGTCGGTACATTTTCCCCCTTGTACTTATCCTTGTTGTAGACGAGGCCGACGCCGATCACTTGCAATGCGACGCCCTTCTTGCGCTTCAGGTTGTCCGGCATTGCCGCCAGCGTCTGCTTCGCCGCGTCGGAAAGCTTGGAATAGTCGATATCGGCCAGGCAGCAGTCGCCCAGGAGCTTCGTCTCCTGGTCGAAGATGAACGTCAGGTCCCATTGCGCCTTTCCGGCTTCGGCCTGAGCCTTGATGCGCGGACCGCTGCGGGCCTCCTGGACGGTCACGACCTTGATGCCGGTCTCCTTCTCGAACGGGTCGTACATGACCTTGCGCAATGCATCGCCGTATCCGCCGCCCGGATCCTGCATGATCACGACGTTGCTCTGCGCCTCGGCGAGACCCGTACCCATCGCGACGAACAGGGCCGAGGCCAGTACGGAAGCCGATAATCGTAAGCGTTTCATTCCCAGCATTTTCTCTTTCCTCCATCTGAAATTGATCTGTGTCATGCCGCTTTTCGTGACGTAGCGAGAACGGGGCGCGCAAGGACGAGCCCTGCGACCACCAGCAGCACCTCCAGCGTCGAGACCACGGCCAGCACCGGATTGAGCCGATAATTGATGTCGCCCCACAGCATGAGCGGGAGTGTCTTCAACTGCGCGCTCGACAGGAACAGCGTCAGCACCAGCTCGTCGAACGAGTGCAGGAAGGCGAAGAACGTCGCTGCAGCCAGCCCCGGCATGATGGCCGGGAGCGTCACCAGCCGGAACACCGTCAAGGACGATGCGCCGTGCACGGCGGCCGCCTGTTCAAGCCTGGTGTCGACGCCTTGAAGCGAAGCGGACAGGATGACCACGACGATGGGAAGGCCGCCGATCGCATGCGCAGCGGCGAGGCCAAAGACGGAGCCGACGAGATCGAAGCGCAGGAACAGGCTGTAGAGCGACAGGCCAAGCACGACCGGGGGAACGATGATCGGGCTCACGAGAAGCAGCATGATGGCGGATTTGCCGCGAATCGTGCTCCTGACGATACCGAGGGCCGCCGACGCGCCAAGCGTGATCGCAATACCGGCCGACATCGCCGCGACGATCAATGACGTCCAGAACGCCCGCATCCAGTTGGAATCGGAGAAGAACTGCTCATACCAGCGGAGTGAAAAGCCCGGCGGCGGGAATGTCAGATAGCTTGCGCTGCTGAAGGAAATGATCATCACCACGATGATCGGCAGAATGAGAGTGGCGATGACCAGGCCGCCCATGAGACGAATAGTCCAGGTTCCGCAACTCGCGGGCAGACGCCCGAATAGCCTCAGTAGCGGCCAACCGATCAGGTCGGCGAGCGAGGCGCCGAAACTGCGACGGCCGACATCTGCAACGTGACGGTCAGTCGCTATTGGCGCTGCCTCCGTCAGCTTGCGACCGCCCCAAATGAACTCGAAGCCGAGGAAGCGTCCGGCCACCGCGACCACTGCCAACGTAATCGTCAGCAGCACAACGCCCAATGCCTGGAGGAATCCCTCCGACGTGACCGAGTCCGCCTGTTGGGTGATATGCATGGCGAACATCTGGTCACCGGGCCCTCCAAGCAAGGTCGGTGTAATGAAGAAGCCGATCGCCGCGACAAAGACCAGCAGGAAGCCGGCGCCCATGCCGGGCAAGGTCAGCGGAAGCAACACGCGCCAGAATGCCGCAATGGGCCCGGCACCGCTCGCCAGCGCCGCGCGGGTCAGGCTTTGATCCAGGCGCGCCACGCTGGAATAGATCGTGAGCACCATGAGCGGCAGAAGCACCGCCGTCATGCCGAGAAGCACCGTGCCGCGATTGAAGAGAAGCTGCACGGGCTCGCTCAATATGCCGAGGGAAACCAGCAGCTTGTTGACCGGTCCGTTGCGTCCGAGCAGGACCATCCAGGCGTAGGTCCGGATCAGGATGGCTATGAAGTAGGGCAGCACGATCGCGGTCGCGATCATGACCTGGGTAATGCCGCGACTGCGGTGAATGAGCAGTGCGGTCGGATATCCGAACAGCAAGCACAGGCCTGCGACCGTGACCGAGATCTGCATCGTGCGGACGAGCGAATCCCAATAGAGCGGTATAGCGAACACCCGCGCAAAATACGACGACCACGACGGCCCGCTCAGGCTGATACGGATGAGATCGATCAGCGGGAGGAGATAGATGAATGCCAGAAACGCAATCGCGGGCAGGAGCAGAAACGCCGGATCCTTCAACCTTCTAACGAGATCAAGGTCCGCAAGCCGGCTCGCATGGACGCCGATCGAGGCCGAGGTCATGAAAGCACCCAGCAGTCCGCGGCGCCCCAACTCACGTGGAGACGATCTCCGACGGCTGGCAGGGGGCGATCGGCCATGTCGGTACATCGGATCAGGAGCGGTTCTCCGCCTTCCACTTGCGCCTCGATCCGCAGGATTTCACCGAGGAAGATCGCGGACGTGACGCTGACGGGCGTGGAATTCGCAGTCGGTTCGTTCGACACGGCAATGCGTTCCGGACGCACGAGCACGGTCGCGCGTCCGACATCGATCGTGTCCCGGCTTTCGGCGCTGAACACGTATCCCGCTCGGTTCTTCATCGTCAGCGTCGATCCACGCTTCTGCAGAATCTCCGCCTCGATCAGATTGCTCTCGCCGACGAACGAGGCGACGAAGCGATCGGTCGGATGTCGATAGATGTCCAGCGGACGGCCGATTTGAACGATCCTGCCGGCGTTGAGCACCGCAATGCGGTCGCTCATGGTCAGGGCTTCGCCTTGGTCATGCGTGACGAACAGGATCGTGCTGCCGATGGTCTGGTGAAGGTCACGAATCTCGATCTGGATCGACTCGCGCAATCGCCTGTCCAGAGCGCTGAGCGGTTCGTCCATCAGCACCACCTTGGGCCTCCTGACGATGGCGCGGGCGATCGCGACGCGCTGCTGCTGCCCACCCGACATCTGGGAAGGAGATTTCGTCGCGTGCTCCGTCAGCCGCATGATTTCCAGCGTTTCGGCGACACGTCGCTCCGCAGTCGCTCGATCGACGCCCGCCATGCGAAGCGGAAAAGCGACGTTCTGGCTCACCGTCATGTTCGGAAAGAGCGCGTAGCTCTGGAAGACCATGCCGAAGCCGCGTTTGTGCGTGGGCACGTTGTGAACCGGCTTTCCGTCGACGAGGATTTCGCCGCTGTCGAGGCTCTGGAATCCGGCCACGAGGTTGAGCAGCGTCGTCTTTCCGCTGCCGGACGGGCCAAGAAGCGTGATGAATTCGCCTGGCTCGACGTCGATGCTGATCCGGTCGACGGCGTGGAAGCTGCCGTATCTTTTCACCGCTTCGCGGACGGCGATGCTCGAACCGATGGCGTCACGTTCCCGGAGGCGCCCGGTCGGCGACGTCCGAACGCTGGCATCGCCGGAGCGCGTTGCGCGCAGAGCCGCGGGCTCACCCATCTCTCTCCCTCCCAAATGTTCTATATTGTAGAACGTTATTCCAATTATTGTTGGCGCGGCGCGCCGTCTTGTCAAGTCGAGTTGACCGATCGCGGCGCAATGGCGCGCCGCTACGATCGGTTGCGCAAGCGTGAACCTCTGCAAATAAAGGTCTCGCCGGCGAAGCCAGATTGACAGTGCCATCCAAATCCGCCTAACATAAATTTAGAATAGCGTTCTACAATATAGAACGCATTGGGAGGATGATGGTGTTGAGCGAGCCTCGCGTATTGGCGAAGCACATCGAGCCGGGCATGCGGGTCGCGCTGCCGGTCGACTACGCCGGCGTCTCCATGGCCATGACGCGGGCGATCATCGAGCAGGGCGCGGGCCATCTCGATCTCGTCTGCGTGCCGACCGGCGGATTGCAAGTCGACCAGCTTATCGGTGCGGGCCTGGTCCGGTCGGTGGAGACCAGCGCCGTCTCATTGGGCGAAGCGGGTGGAGCGCCCCGGTTCAACGCCGCCGTCAAGGAAGGCGCGGTTCGACTGATAGACGCGACGTGTCCTGCCATCCATGCCGGCCTGATGGCGGCGCAGAAGGGCAGTCCCTTCATGCCGCTTCGGGGGCTGATCGGAACGGATCTGCTCCGTCATCGCGACGATTGGCGCGTCATCGACAATCCGCTGGTGGACGGAGGTGATCCGATCGTGCTGATTCCGGCCATCCAGCCCGACGTCACGATCTTCCACGTGCCGGCGGCTGATCGCTTCGGCAACGTCTGGATCGGGCGGCGCCGCGAGCTTGCCGCAATGGCTTACGCCTCGCGCACCGTTCTCGTCACGGCGGAGCGAGTCGTCGAGAAGAACCTGCTCGCGGATGAGGCCAGCGCAGCCGGCGTGCTGCCGGCACTCTATGTCACGGCGGTCGCGCGCGCTCCCAAGGGGGCGTGGCCCTATGGTCTGTGGGGCGAGTATCCAGCCGACAGCGCGGAGATCGCACGCTATGCGAAAGCCGCGCGAACAGCCGACGGCTTCTCCGCCTATATGGCCCAGGCCCAGATGGAGCCCGCGTGATGGCCGATGTTCTCCCTCGCGAAGTGCTGATTTGCACGATCGCGCGGCTGCTCGACGGTGTCAGGCATGTCGCCGTGGGGGCGTCCTCTCCGATTCCCGCCGCCGGCGCGATGCTCCTGCGTGCGGTGAAGGAAGCGGGCGGTGCCATCGGCCCGCGCATCTCGATCCTCGGTTCTGTCGAGCACAATTTCTTCACCAACGGTTCGGCGGAACTGTTCGATTGCGCGGGTCAAGGCCGGATCGATGCGTTCTTCCTCGGTGGCGGCCAGATCGACGGCTTCGGCAACGTGAACCTCGTCGGCGCCGGTGATTATCCGCGTTCGAGCGTGCGCTGGCCAGGCTCGTTCGGGTCGGCTTATCTCTATTTCGTTGTGCCGCGCGTCATCCTGTTCCGGGAGGAGCATACGCCGCGCGTCTTCGTCGAGAAGGTGGACTTCATCAGTGCCCCCGGTGTCAGCGAGGACGGAGTATTCCGGAGTGGCGGCCCTATCGCGCTCCTGACCGGCAAGGGACTGTTTCGGTTCGACAAGACGCGACCGGGGTTCGAGCTGGAGAGCGTTCATCCCGGGCACGATCTTGCGGAGATCAAGGAAGCGACCGGCTTTCGGTTCGCCCATGACGCCGAGCCGCGGCAGACCGCGCTGCCGGATCGATCGACGCTGGAGCTGCTCCGCGGCCGGGTGTTCGACGAGCTCGCCGAGACCTATCCCGAATTCGCCGCCCAGATGCGGCGCGATCTTGGGACGGTTGACGCATGAGCAGGATCAAGCGGGTACCGCATTGCAGCCATTGGGGTGCGTATACGATCCTCGTCGAGGGGCAGCATATTGTCGGCGTGGAGCCGTTCGAGCACGATCCGGCGCCTTCCCCGATCATCCATTCGATCACCGAATGGGCGAATCCGGAGCGCCGCGTGCTGCGACCGATGGTCCGTTCCGGCTGGCTGGACAAGCGCGAGAAGAGCGATCGCCGGGGACGCGGGCGGGAAAAGTTCGTGCCAGTCAGCTGGGACGAGGCAACGACGCTGGTTGCGGAAGAAGTGCGCCGCGTGGCCGGCACCTTCGGCAATGCGTCGATATTCGCGGGCTCCTATGGTTGGACAAACTCGGGCCGCCTGCACCATGCCTCATCGCTTCTGAAGCGCATGCTCAACTTGGTTGGCGGCTTCACGAGACATGTCGACACATATTCCATCGCGGCAGGTCCCGTGATCTTGCGGCACACCCTGGGTAGCGATGACGCGTGCGGCGGCCGAGCCAACACGCTCGACACCATCGCGCAGCACACCGAGACGCTGGTGGTGTTCGGTGCCATGTCGCCTCGAACCGCGCAAAACGAGGCCGGAGGAATCGGCAGCCACCGGCTTGAAACCTATCTCCGACAGATGGTCGAGCGCGGCGTCAAGGTCATTCATGTCTCGCCGCTGAAGGACGATCTGCCCGACTGGGTCAACGCGGAGTGGTGGCCGATCCGCCCGAACACCGACACTGCGCTGATGCTCGGCCTTGCGGGCGAGATCGTGAAGGCAGGCCGGCACGACAGGGACTTCCTCGCGCGCTGTACCAGCGGTGCGGATCGCCTCCTTCGCTATCTCGAAGGCGAGACGGACGACGCACGCAAGGACGCTGCGTGGGCCGCGGGCATCTGCGGACTCGAGGCGGCCAAGATTGCCGCTCTTGCGGGGCGCCTGGTCGACACGCGGAGCATGCTGACCGTGAGCTGGAGCCTGCAACGGGCCCATCACGGAGAACAACCGTTCTGGGCTGCGCTCGGACTCGCATCGATCGTTGGTCAGATCGGATTGCCCGGCGGCGGGGTGGGCTACGGCTACGCTTCCCTTGGGGGCGTGGGGTCCCCGTTCAACGTCAGCAAGTCTCCGGGTGTCTCGCAGCTCACGAGGCCGATAGATAGCTTCATTCCGGTGGCCCGGATCAGCGACATGCTGCTCAATCCCGGCAGGCCATTCAGCTACGAAGGAGCGATCCGCTCCTATCCGGATACGAGGCTGGTCTATTGGGCGGGCGGCAATCCCTATCATCATCATCAGGACCTCAATCGCTTGTCCGAAGCCTGGACGAGGCCGGAAACCATCGTCGTACAGGACCCGATGTTCACCGCGACCGCTCAGCGGGCCGACATCGTGCTGCCGGCGAGCACGTCGATCGAGCGGAACGATCTTGCCGGCAACAAGCGCTCAGACTTCATCCTGGCGATGAAGCAGGCGATCGAGCCCTTGGGTGAAGCCCGTTCGGACTTCGAGATATTCAATGAGATTGCCGGGAAACTCGGGGTGGCCGATCGCTTCAACGAAGGTCGCGACGAGATGGGCTGGCTCCGGCATCTCTACGAAGGCTGCCGCCGCGATGCATCGGAGCGCTTCGGCTTCGAGATGCCGGATTTCGATGCTTTCTGGGAAGCGGGCTACGCCCGCTGCCCGGTCCAGGCCGAGCATACGTTCCTGGCCGACTTCCGCGATAAACCGGAAGAGTATGCGCTCAAGACCGAAAGCGGAAAGATCGTGCTTGGCAGCGAGACCTTGGCCAAGCTTGACTACGCCGACTGCCGCTCGCATCCCGCGTGGATCGAACCGGCCGAATGGCTTGGCAACGTTGCCGACCGGACGCAAATGCACCTCATCTCGCACCAACCGGTTGGTCGTCTTCACAGCCAGCTCGAAACGGGTGCATCGAGCCGAGCCATGAAGCGCAATGGCCGTGAACAGGCACGCGTTCATCCGGAAGACGCAGCCGCTCTCTGCGTCGAGGACGGCCAGACGATACGCATCTGGAACGGCCGGGGAGAATGCCTCGCGACCGCAGAGGTCACCGACAGGGTCCGTCAAGGCGTGCTGGTGCTCCCGACCGGTGCATGGTTCACGCCGACCGGCAATAGCGGACTGGAGATCGCCGGCAATCCGAACGTGCTCACGCTCGACATCGGAACGTCTCAATTCGGCCAGGGCTGTTCGGCGCACACCTGCCTTGTGAGGGTGGAGCCGTATGCCCGCGATCGGCGCGATGCGTTCGAAGCATATCAAGAAACGCTCGTCGCACTCGCGGCAATCTAACAGGAGCTTCAGAACATGTCTGCGCCCGCCGTCAGCCGCTTTCCTGTCCCCGACATCGCAACGCTCCCGGAGGATATTCGCTCGCGGATAGCTGCGGTCCAGGAAAAGTCCGGTTTCGTACCCAACGTTTTCCTGACGCTCGCGCATCGTCCGGACGAGTTTCGGGCGTTCTTCGCCTATCACGACGCCCTCATGGACAAGCCCGGCTTGATCACCAAGGCCGAGCGCGAGATGATCGTGGTGGCCACCAGCAGCGCCAATCAATGCCAGTACTGCGTCGTCGCGCACGGCGCCATCCTGCGCGTGCGGGCGAAGAATCCGCTGATCGCGGACCAGGTGGCCGTCAACTACCGCAAGGCGGACATCACCGCGCGGCAAAGAGCGATGCTCGATTTCGCGATGAAGGTCTCGGCACAAGCCTATGAGGTGGACGACTCCGACGTCCAGGATCTGAAGGAGCACGGTTTCACGGAGGAGGACGTCTGGGACATTGCGGCCATCGCTGCATTCTTCGGCATGTCGAACCGCCTCGCCAACGTCACCAGCATGCGTCCGAACGACGAGTTCTATGCGATGGGACGCTGAACGCTTCGGGCAAAGAATCCAATGGTGTCGCTTGTCATAGACAGTCGCTTCCGGGGCCCGCCTAATTCGGGCAACGGAGGGTATGTCTGCGGATGTCTCGCAAAGCACGTTGCCGGAGACGTCGAAGTGACCTTGCGCGCGCCATCGCCGCTGGAGCTGCCGCTCGACATCCTGACGGGAACTGACGGCGACGTCGAACTACGCGAGAACGATAGGCTGCTTGCGACAGCGCGGGTCGCGAGCATTGATGTGCCGGATGTTCCCGGGGTGAGCTACGAGGCGGCCGAAGCGGCGGTCGGCAGAACACCCTACGACGAGCAGACCCACAACCTCCCGACATGCTTTGTTTGCGGCCCTGCGCGTGCCCATGGCGATGGTCTTCGGATCTTCGCAGGTCCGCTGGAGGTGGCGACGACCTCGGGGAAGCCGGCCGTATTCGCGGCGTCCTGGGTGCCTCATCGCAATCTTTCCGGCGGAGATGGCCATGTCGCGTCCGAATTCGTCTGGGCCGCTCTCGACTGTCCGACCGGCTATTGTAGCGTGGGCGCCCGTCACCTCGGATTGAACGGTAACGAAACGGCTCTGCTCGGTCGCATGGCTGCACGGATCGATAGCCGGCCGCGTCCCGGGGATCGTTGCGTGGTGGCGGCCTGGTCGACCGGGCGGGAAGGTCGCAAGCTCTTTGCGGAGAGCGCGTTGCTGAGTTCGGATCAGGAGGTGTTGGCGGTCGCACGAACCACGTGGCTGCTGGTCGATCGGCAGGTTCAGCTCGGAGCAATGGCATGAACGTGAGTGGGAGCAGCGTATGACCAGCCGCGAAGCGGACCTCGAACTTCGTCAGTCCATCATCGACGCTTGTCGCGAGATGGCAGCGCAAGGCATCAACCAGGGAACGTCCGGAAACATCAGCGTCCGGACCGACGACGGCATCCTGCTCACGCCGTCCGGTCTTCCATACGACCGTATGAAGCCGGAGGACATCGTGGCCATGAAATGGGACGGGTCATGGACCGCGTCGGCCGGTAATGTTCCGTCAACAGAATGGCGCTTTCATCTCGACATCCTGAAATCGAAGCAGGAGGTCGGCGCTGTCGTTCACGCGCACCCGATCTTCTGCACGGTCATCGCGATCATGAATCGCGCGATCCCCGCCATTCACTACATGATCGCCGCGGCCGGCGGTAACGACATCCCGTGTGCACCCTATGCTCAATACGGCACGGCTGAGCTTTCGCAGTCGGCCCTGAACGCGCTTCGCTTTCGGCGCGCCTGCCTGCTCGCGCATCACGGACTGATCGCCGTAGGTCCCAACCTGCGCAAGGCCATGTGGCTCGCGGTGGAGGTCGAAGTGCTCGCCAAGCAGTACCACGGTTGTCTTCAACTCGGCTCTCCTCCGCTCCTGCCGGACGAGGAGATCGACAGCATCTTGAGGCGATGGGGGCAGTACGGCCTGCGCGATAGCAACGGCGCGCCCAAGAGTCCCCAGCGGTCAAGCTAGATCCCGGTCAAACCACTGTCCTGCGAGAACTCATGGCTTACACTCACGACGTCAGCGTCTGCGGTACGTACATTCTGGATATATTGGGGGTGCCGGTTACCGAAATTCCGCCCGGTGGCGGCAGGCTGCTGATCGAAGAAATTCGGCTCGCGGTCGCCGGAACCGCCGGCGGAACGGTCGTCCCCTGTGCGCGTCTCGGTCTGAAAGCGCTCGCGGTGGGCGCGGTCGGCTCCGACGAGAAGGCTGACTGGATGCTGAGCGCGATGCAACGCGAAGGCATCGATACTTCCGTGATGGAACGAATGGCCGACAGTCCGACGTCGGCCACGATCTTACCGATCCGGCCCGACGGCTCGCGTCCGGTCATGCATGCAAGGGGAGCGTCCGCCCGTTGGCGGATCGCACCCGAAACGCAAAAGGCCGCCTGTCGGAGCAGAATTCTGCATCTCGGCGGAGTTGGATCTTTACTCGCCATGGACGGAGCGCCTTCCGTCGCGTTGCTGCGGGACGCAAAGGCGGCCGGTTGCACGACGACGCTCGATCTCATCCAGGCGCGGCGTGAAACGCGTGCGCTGGTCGAGCCGCTGCTGCCCTATGTGGACTTCTTCATGCCGAGCATCGACGAGACCAATGCCATGGTCGGAACCGACGATCCCGCAGCGTGTGCGCGGTTCTTCATCGACAAGGGGGCGGGAGCCTGCGCCATCTCTCTTGGGGCCGATGGATCGTTCGTGATGACACGCGACGGACGTCAATTTACGTTGCCGGCTTTCGAGGTCGCGGTGCGCGATACGTCGGGATGCGGTGATTCCTACACCGGAGGCTTCATCGCCGGGCTGGTCCGCAACTGGGACTTGCTCGACTGTGCGAAGCTTGCGACCGCGACCGCCGCGATCGTCGCGACGGGTTTGGGTTCGGGCGCCAATCTCGTATCGTTCGAAGACACGGTCACTGCCATGAACACGCTCCCGGTCAGGAAGCCTGTTCGCGCGTAATCGTTCCACACAATCAAAAGACGTCATCCAAACAACAGGGGAGAACGCAATATGGCCCGACATGCAATCGTGACGGGAGCAAGCCGCGGAATTGGTCGCGCGATTGCCATTGGCCTTGCCAGGCGCGGCTACGATCTCGCGCTGACCGACATCGCTGCTCAGGAGAAGGTCCTTGTGGAAACTGTCGCGGAGATCAGGGAGCTTGGCGGCCGCTGCATCCCGGTGCTGGGCGACGTCAGCGATATCGGCGACTGCAGACGGGCGGTGGCCGAAGCCGCGCAAGGTCTCGGGCATATCGACGTCCTCGTCAACAATGCGGGGATACTCAGGCTGGCGACCATCGACGAACTGACGCCCGACACCTGGGACCAGACGTTCGCCGTCAACACGCGCGGCGTGTTCCAAATGACCCAGGCAGTCGTCGCGCATATGAAGGAGCGCAGGTATGGGCGAATCGTGAACATCGCTTCGCTCGCCGCCCGAACGGGCGGTCCAGGGCAGTCGCACTACGCTGCATCCAAGTCGGCCGTAGTCGGCTTTACGCGGGTTTCGTCAATGGAGTTCGGAGGCCACGGCATTACCGTCAATGCCGTATGTCCGGGCATCATCGTGACGGAGATGGGGCTCAACAATCTCCGGGATCCGGAGAGGGTCGCCTATTTCGAGAAGGTCACGGACCTGCATCGGCTGGGGCAGCCGGAAGATGTCGTAGGTCCCGTGGCGTTTTTTGCATCGGATGATTCTGCGTTTGTGACCGGCCAAGCCCTCAACGTGGACGGAGGTATCTTCTACAGCTAGAAACCAGATAGTCTCGGGAGGAGCGCACCATCTATGCGCTATAGCGACCCTTGGCGGACCATTCGCAACGCTTGCATGCGAATCGAAGCCCATTGCGGCTGAGGCCGCGTCGACCCTGGATGTCTCCGTGTAAAACCATATTCGGGCTTTGAAGCGATAATTTGAGCCGCGTGCCGACGCGGGTCGCGGAGCCGGCGGTGCGGAACCGGACGTTCTCTACAGAACTGGCGCTCGCCGAAAAGTCTTCAACCTTGTCCGGGAAATATTCCCGTTTTGCGGATAAAATTACCGGAGACGGAGGGAGAGCTGGATTTGTCGATCGTGCCGTCATCCATCTGATGTAGGGCGATCGACGGATCAAGGACACTGCCATCGTCACACCGGATGGGAGGCCGTTGTTCCGTACCGGTACGAAATGGATCGAGAACGGGGATCGGGTTGCGCTCCTAGGAGCAAACGGTACGGGCAAGACGAGGCTGATCGAGCGGTTGCGGGCGGCTGTTGCGGGGTCCGATCCGGATATCCGTGTCGCGACGAGCCTCAAGTTGGGATATTCAAATCAGGCGCTATCACAGCTCGAGATGTTCAAGACCCCGCAGGAGGCGTTCAAGAGCCTGAGCAATCTCCCGGATCACCAGGCGCGCTCCCTGCTCGCGGGCGCCGGCGTCGGCATAGACGCCCAAACTGCGCCCATACCTCGCCTTTCGGGGGGCAGCGAGCGCGGCTCGCAATGCTTCTTCTGCGCTTGCTCCAGCCAAACTTTTACCTTTTGGATGAGCCAACCAATCATCTCGATATCAACGGGCAGGACTCGCTGGAAAGCGAGTTGGTCGAGCATGGCGCGGCTTGTCTTTTGGTCAGCCATGATCGAGCGTTTGTCCGAGCCGTGGCGACGCGAATCTGGGTCATCACAGGTCAGCGACTTGTCGAGGTTGATGACCCGGTACCGGTCTTTGACAAGCTGATGTCCAGCTGATCCTGCATTGCCTGGCGCGTTGACTAGTCTGCGACCTGCTCAGGCCGAATTGAGTTAGTCGCAAGAGTACGAAGGACCACCGATGACCGACGCACTCGTGCTTGGTGCCGGCATGGCAGGCGTTTCAGCCGCTCTCATGCTGCAGAGACGCGGTTGGTCGGTCGCCCTTATCGACCGGCAAGCGCCGGGGCGGGCAACAAGTTTTGGCAACGCAGGAATCATTCAGAGCGAGGCGGTTGAGCCGTTCGCGATGCCGCGAGACTTGCGCTCGCTTTGGAAGATCATCCTGGGCAACACGAACGACGTGCACTGGCGCTTGCGGCACCTCGGGCCGCACGTTGGTCCGCTTCTGAGTTACTGGTGGCACTCCGGTGGATCGCGCTACAGACAAGCGGTGGAGGTTCATTCAGCTCTCGTCGCTCGAGCTGCAGAGGCACACGCTCCCCTCATTGCCGCTGCAGGAGCAGAGAGCCTGGTTCGTCGCGACGGATTTCGCGTCTTGCATAGAACTGAGCGCGGAATGGACCAGGAAGCAGCCGTTGCGGAGAGGTTTCGTGCCGATTACGGCGTCCCCTACCGTGTGCTTTCAGCGGCGGCACTCGCAAAGGCGGAGCCGGGCCCAGAGCAGCCGGGGTCTGCTTAGACTTGTTCACGAGCGTCATTGGCTCAACAAACATCACTAGACAGATAATTTGATTGGGTTGAGGGCTCGTCAGCGGCTTTGCTGGTCGATCACCAATCAGCCATCCGAAATTTTTTCGCCGTCAGTCGTTGACTCCGAAATGTTGGTATTTTTGTTGGTATCGCGCGTACCCGCCGCGAAAAAGCAAAGCAATTTCAGATTGTTATGTGCCAATTTCCATTACCTCGCGGGTAATGGAAGGGCTGAAATCCGCATGCTAGGTTTTTGACCATGAACGCACACGCATCCACGGCACAGGCCGAACGCAGCCAGCCCGTCCATATCGGCGACCATTTGCGCGAATGGCGGCAGCGCCGCCGCATGAGCCAGCTCGATCTGGCGGGCGAGGCCGAGATTTCCGCGCGGCATCTGAGCTTCGTCGAGACCGGTCGCGCCGCGCCCTCGCGCGACATGGTGCTCAGGCTCGCCGAACGTCTCGAGGTGCCCTTGCGCGAGCGCAACGTGCTGCTGGTCGCCGCCGGCTATGCGCCGGCGTTCCAGCAGCGCCCGTTGGAGGATCCCGCGTTGAAATCAGCCCGCCAGGCGATCGACCTCGTGCTCAAAGCGCATGAGCCCAATCCCGCGCTCGCGGTGGACCGGCACTGGAACCTGGTCTCCGCCAACCGCATGGTGGCGCCGCTGCTCGACGGCATCCCGCCGCGGCTGCTCGGCCAGCCCTTCAACGTGCTGCGGCTTGCCTTTCATCCGGAGGCGCTGGCGCCGCGCACGGTCAATCTCGCAGAATGGTGCGGGCATTTGCTGGAGCGGCTGCACCGCCAATGCGAGGCAACGGCCGATCCCGAGTTGATCAAGCTCTATAACGACCTCAAGAGCTACCCCATCCCGGCGCGCTCGGGGCCGCTGTCGAGCGACAATGTCGCGATTCCCTTCAAGCTGCGCCATGGCGGAGAGATACTAAGTTTCTTCTCCACCACCATGGTGTTCGGCACACCTGTGGACATCACGCTGTCGGAGCTGGCGCTGGAGACGTTCTTCCCGGCCGACGAGCGCACCGCCGAGCGGCTGAAGCAGATGGCAGCAGCTATGACCTAGCGCCCTTGCCTCGGAGCGGGTTCGGCTTATCTTCGGCTTATCTTGGGTCAAACCCGCATCGCCCGAAGGAGGCGCTCATGAGCACGTTGAAACCGCTCCAGATCGATGTCGTCTCCGACGTGGTGTGCCCCTGGTGCTATATCGGAAAACACCGGATCGAGAGCGCGCTCGCGCTCGTGCCCGACGTTCCCGTCAAACTTAATTTCCGTCCCTTTTTCCTCAATCCGTGGGTGCCGCGCGAGGGCATCAGCCGCGAGGACTATCTCACCACCAAGTTCGGCTCGGTCGAAGTTTATAAGGGCATTGCCGGCCGCGTCGTCGCGGCGGCCAGCGAGGAGGGCCTCGTCTACAAGCCCGAACTGGTCGCGCGCCAGCCCAACACGACCGACTGTCACCGCCTGATCCTCTGGGCCGAGGCGATCGGCAAGGCGCCCGAGATGAAGCAGCGGCTGATGGAGCTGTATTTCCGCGACGGAGGCGACCTCACTGACGTGAACGTGCTGGTGCAGGCGGCCGCCGATGTCGGCCTCGATGCCGACGACGTGCGCAAGCGCCTCGCCACCGACGAGGACGTCGCGCGCGTGTCGGCCGACGCGCAGGAGGCCGCCGAGAAGGGCATCTCCGGCGTGCCGACCTATGTGTTCGCGCAGAAATACGCTGTCTCCGGCGCGCAGGATCCGAACCTGCTCGCCCGCGCCATCCGCGAGGTCTCGGCGGAGATCAACGCGCAGGCGGCGGAGTAGCTTCCGCCTATTTGCGGAGCAGGCGCACCAGGCGTCGCGCGCCGTCGTGCGCGACGTTGAGGCCAACCAGCGCCGCGTGAATGAGCGCGACGACCGGATCGTGACGCCGCAGCGGAATCAGCACGTCGCCGATGGCAAAGCGCCCGCGCCAGATCGGGTTGATCATGGGGTGGTCGGCGCTCGCCGTGGAGTCCGCGCTGGCGATGGCCGGATCGGCGCAGAGATGGCGGGTAAGGTCGAGCGTGAGCTGCACGCCCGGCGAATATCTTGCAAAGCGTTCGTCGATACCGAGCTTGAAGAAGAAGGCGCGGTCCTGGTGGCGCAGCACGATGCCGGCTGCCACCGGCGTCGTGCCGGCGCGCAGCGTGATGACTTCGCACTGCGCGGTCTCCGCCAGCGCGGGAACCGCGCGGCGAATGAAAGTCGCATCGCCCGCATGCTGGATCAGCGCGGTGCCGCGCTTGCCTTTCCAGCCACTGGCCTCGAGTTGCAGGAATGTTTCGAGTGCCGGCCCGATCTCGTCGGGCTTGCGCGCGACCTCGAACGCGACGGGCCCGTGCTCTTCGAGGCGATGGCGCTGGCGACGCAGCTCCTTGAGCTTCTTGGCGCCGAGCGCGCCATGCAACAGCGTTTCACCATCCTGCGTCGCGTCGAGGCTGGCGCGGATGTAGGAGGAGAGGATACGCGGCCTCAGGCCGTCGCGATTGAGAACGTCTTTGAGCGAACTCATCGCCGCGCCGTCGAGCGCAACGTCGTTCAGCACGAGCGCATGCGCTCCGGCCTCGCGCGCCTGCTGCAACAGCCGCGTGGCCGCTTCGATCGGCATATCGCGGTCGATCAGCGGGCTGCACAGGGTGCCATAGGGATGCGCGCTCACCAGCGCGGGCAGGGGGATCTTTAGGGCGTGCCAGAGCGAGACCACCGGCATCAACCCGATCAGCCGCGCCGACGAGCCGTCGAAGGCGGGCAGCGCCGAGGCGTCCGTGCGGCCGCGTGCGGCCTCGCTCACGGCGAGCTCCCAGCCCGGCAGGTAATAGCCGTTCGGCTCGATCACGCGCTGCGCGAGCGCGCGCCATTGGCCGGGATCGATGGACGTCAGGGGGACGCGCGCGCGCGTTGCCGCGGCAGCCCTTGCCGATGCCGGATTGATCGCTGCCTGATGCGCGATATCGACCACGTCCCGTCGTTCCCCGTTCAGAAGGTCAGGCTTAGCGCAAAGGTTGGAAAATTCCGTTGGGACGCCGCTTCAATTCGAATGGTAATATTAACGTCTCATTGAGCATTCGGGCGACAGGCCGCGGCGTGCCATGATAGAAGCTCTCGAGCTGGAGGATCACAATGATCGCCACACCTTTCACGCCGATGGCGTCGCTCCTTGGTGGCGCGTTAATCGGACTGTCCGCCGTGCTCCTGATGTGGGCGACGGGACGGATCGCCGGTGTCAGCGGCATCGCGGCGCGGCTGTTTCCGCCTTACGAGGACCGCGAGTTCGCCGGCCGGCTCGCTTTCGTCGTCGGCCTCGTCGCCGCGCCCATCCTGGTGCGCATCGTCAGCGGAAGCCTGCCGGTGCAAACGATTGCGGCGGGAACGCCGGTGCTGGTCGTCGCCGGATTGCTCACGGGCTTCGGTGCGGTCTGGGGCAGCGGCTGCACGTCCGGCCATGGCGTCTGCGGCCTGTCGCGGCTGTCGCTGCGCTCGCTGGTCGCGACCATCTCCTTCATGTCGGCGGGCATCGCCACTGTCTTCGTGATGCGGCACTGGGAATGACGACGATGGCAATCCTCATTCAATTCGCGATCGGCCTTGTCTTCGGTATCGGGCTCATCGTCTCCGGCATGTCGAATCCGGCCAAGGTGCTGAACTTCTTGGACGTCGCCGGCATTCCCGCCGGAACGTGGGATGCGAGCCTCGCCTTCGTGATGGCAGGTGCGGTCGCGGTAACCTTCATCGGCTTCAGCCGTGTCTTGAAACTCGCGCGACCGTTTTTCGCTGACCGCTTCTACGTTCCGACGCGAAAGGACATCGATTCGAGAATTATCGTCGGACCCGCCATCTTCGGAATCGGATGGGGGCTCGCAGGCTTTTGTCCGGGCCCCGCGCTCACCGCGCTCGGATTCGGCTCGGCGTCCGCTTTCATCTTCGTCGCCGCGATGTGTGCCGGCATGGTGCTCGCCCGCTTCATCGCGCAGCTCCCGTCGTCAACGCGCTTCGCCACGCCCGCCGATCCGCTCGAAACCTGACATGGACAGGACCGGGCGAGTGGATCTCGTCCGGTCCTGTCCTGTTACAGCTTCAGTGACTACCAGCGGTCGCCGCCGACACCGACGCCAACGCTGACTCCGGGCGCCCGAATTCCGACGCCGCCGCGCGGACCATCGTCCCAGTCGCGATAGGTGCGGCGCTCGTAATAGCGATCGCGCGGCATGGTGTTATAGGAGTCGCGCACGATCACGCGCGAGCCGCCACGGGTGCGATAGCAATTGCCGGCATCGTCGCAGACCATCCGGACCTGCTGAATGAGATCCGGGCTGGTGTATTCGCTGGTCGTATAGATATCGGCGGCCTTCGCGCCGCTCGCCGCAGCGAGGGCGCCGACGCCAGCCAGCAGTGCGATCGTGAATGTCCTCATCGTGTCCTCCTCCGAAACTGCCCTCGGTGGTAACAAGAAGGGGAGGCGGTGATCGTTCCGGGTCGAATTACGGGTTTTTCCCGGAACCGGAGCGCGTGTCGGAGAGATTTGTTCCTAGATCGGCTCGTAGCTTTCCGTCCCGCAGATGTCGTCGGCTTCCGCGCGGCGGCGATCGACCACTTTTCCGCCTGAGATCGTCACGATGTAAATCTGGGTGCCGAGCGTGGAGCCGGTGGCGGAGGTGAGCTGCGCGCGGACGCAAGCGGTCCAGCCCGGTCCCCGCACCTCCCGATGGGGCGGGGCGACGTGCACCTCGCGCGGATAGGACGTGTTGAGGAAAACCACGTTGATCTGCTCGCGGACCACGCGCTTGACGTCAGGGGGCGCTTCCGGGGGCGGCTGCTCGGCTTCCTTCAGGCGCATGAACTCGGGCACCGGCGCGCGGCTGTCGGCAAAGCCGCAAGAACCGAGCGCCAGCGCGCCGGCCAGCAGCGCCGCATGAGCAACAATCCGCAACATCCGTGAAGGTCCCCCGCGGGCCAACAGATAGGCAGGAATACGATCCAGCAAAGTCCCGCCCGATCAAGATTTGCTGAAACCCCGGCCCCTCCGGCATTTGCTATTATGGGATTGCAGGCTAGTTTGTGCCCCAGACGGGGGGATTGCACCAATGAGGATATTGGTCATCGCGGCCGCAGTGCTGGCGCTAACGGCTGCGTCGGCGCAGGCGCAGGGCCGCAGCAGAGGCCAGCCGAACGAAGCGAAGTCGGACAACAAGCCCAAGGTCGACGAAAAGGCCTACAAGGCCGCGCTGGAGCGCATTCCGGAGCCCAAGGAGAAGTACGACCCGTGGAGCGGAGCCCGTCCGGCTGAACCTGCCAAGAAGCCCAAATAAATGAGGTGGGCGGTGGCGACCCGTCTGTGTCATTCGGCCGCCGTCATCGTGTTCCTCTTGTTTTCGTCGTGGCCAGGCATCGCCTGGGAGAGCTGGGGTGGCGATCCCGGCGGCTCACGCTTCTCGCCATTGCGGGAGGTCACGCCCGACAATGTCGGCAATCTGGTTCGGGCCTTCGAATTCCATACCGGCGATCTCGCGGCGCGGCCGCCCGAGGTGATGCGGCGAACCAAATTCCAGGCGACGCCATTGTTCGTCGAGGACAGCCTGATTTTCTGCTCGCCCTTCAACGAGGTGATTGCGCTCGATCCCGGCACGGGCGCGCAGAAATGGCGCTTCGATCCGAAGATCGCGACCAATCAGCGGCCCGCCAACCGCTATGTCTGCCGTGGCGTGACCCATTGGATCGACGATGAGGCGCCTGCAGATGCCGCCTGCCGGTCGCGCATCTTCATGGGCACGAACGATGTCCGCCTGATCGCGCTGGATGCAAAGACCGGGATTCCCTGCGCGGGTTTCGGCACCGGCGGTGAGGTCAGGCCCGATATCGGCATGAAGCTGGACTGGCCCGGCGAATTCCAGATCACCTCGCCGCCGGCGGTCGGCCGCGGTGTCGTCGTGGTCGGCTCCGCGATCGGCGACAACCGCCGCGTCGACGCGCCGAGCGGCGTGGTGCGGGCGTTCGATGCGCGCAGCGGCCAGCCGCGCTGGACCTTCGAGCCGCTCAAGCGCGACGGTGTCGAAGCCGGTCATGCCAATGTCTGGGCGCCGATGTCGGTCGACGCGGCCCGCGGGCTGGTTTTCCTGCCGACGTCCTCGCCGTCGCCGGACTTTTGGGGTGGCAAGCGGCCGGGCAATAACGAGCACGCCAATTCGGTGGTCGCGCTGCGCATCGAGACCGGCGAGGTCGTGTGGGCATTCCAGACCGTGCATCACGACGTCTGGGATTACGATCTGGCGTCGCAGCCGACGCTCACGCGTATCGACACCGGAGACGGCCAGCGCGATGTCGTGATTCAGCCGACCAAGCAGGGATTTGTCTTCGTGCTCGACCGCGATACCGGCAAGCCGGTGTGGCCGGTGGAAGAGCGCGTCGTGCCGCAAGGCGGCGCGGAAGGTGAACGACTGTCGCCGACGCAGCCATTCCCGACGCATGTGCCGCCGCTGACGTCGCAAAGAATCTCGACTGAGGACGCGCTCTCGCTCCTCCCTGGCCTGGGTGGCTCTGCTTGCGAAAGACAGTTCGCGGAGGCTCGTAACGAGGGGTTGTTCACCCCGCCCTCGACGCAAGGCACGGCGGAGTTTCCCTTCACCGGCGGCGGCGTCAACTGGGGTAGCGCAGCCTTCGACCCGGTCAACCAGATCCTCTACGCCAACACCGGCCGCGCCGTTCATCTCATCAAGCTGATCCCGCGTGCGGAGGCCGCTGGATTCGATCCGCCGCCCGGCCATGATTTCGGCCAGCAGAAGGGCGCGCCGTTTGCAATGTCGCGTGCGGTGGTGAAATCGCCGCTCGGGCTGCTCTGCAACAAGCCGCCTTGGGGCGAGATGGTCGCGGTCGATCTGAAGGCCGGCAAGATCCTCTGGCGTTCGACGGTCGGCACCACGGAAGACCTTGCGCCGCTCGGCGTGCCGCTGCCGTGGGGCGCGCCGCTCGTCAACGGGCTCGCGGTCACTGCAGGCGGTCTCGTCTTCACCGGTGCGATGGACGCCTATCTGCGCGCCTTCGATGCGCGAAGCGGCCGGGAGTTGTGGCAAGGCCGGCTGCCGGTGCCCGGCGTCGCCAACCCCATGACCTATCTCTGGAAGGGCGAGCAGTATGTCGCGATCGGCGCCGGCGGTCACTCCGAGGTCGGCACCTCGATCGGCGACAGCGTCGTTGCGTTTCGCCTGGCGCGGCCGGGTGAAGGGCCGTCGCTGTGGTCGCGCACCATCGATCGTCCGGGCGGACGATTTTGGGTGTCGTCGTCAGCAATTGTGCTCGCGATCATCGTGCTGATCATCGCGAGCCTGCGCTGGCGTCGTCGACGTCGTATAAAGCAAGCATGATGCTGCGTTGTGGATGCGATGCGAACGGTTGTTCACATCGCGCACGCTATCGTACGAAAGCGAGGCCGATGCGCCTATCATTGCGCCATACGGTGCGGCAATTCCTTACGAAATTGTCGCGCGCGATCGAGAGCGTGAATGATTGCGGCAATATGACGGGGGAATCGAGGTCGATCGCCGCGCCGTCTTCCGACATGTTTCGCACCGTGCAGGCGATGCCGCTGCTTTCAAAGGTGATCGTTCCACCCTTGAAAACACGGTAACGCTGCGCTGCTCGTTTCTCGATCATCGGCATTAATCCATAACGATGATTGTGAAGTAGTGCATAGAAATTACGTTGAAATAAACTCAATACTGGCGCTACTTGCACAGCGCTTCAGACTTCGTTTACGACGTTGGAGCGGTGAGTCACTTCCCGCCGACTTTCCTCACAAGCCCTTCCTTTATGGCGTTACGCGCCGATGGAGAATATTGATGAAGACCACGCTTTCGCTTCTGTTCGCCGCAGCGCTCTCGCTGTCGTCGATGCCCGCCCACGCCGTCAAGTGGGACCTCTCGACCATGACCTGCAAGCAGTTCCTCGAGAGCGGCGAAGACAACATCGCGGTCGTGCTGACCTGGATGGACGGCTGGTACAAGGGCGACGAGGACAACGCGATCATCGACACCGAGGTGTTCATCGAGAACGCCAAGAAGTTCGGTGCCTATTGCGGAAAGAATCCGACCGTCAGCGTCGTCACCGCGGCTGACGAAATTCTCGGCAAGTAATTTTCGAAGCGGACCGAAGCGCGGATGTATCGCGCTTCGGTCTGTTGCTTCGACACGATCGTGATGAAGAGCCGCGGTGCGCCTTGCGCTCACGCGGCTCTCGTCTTTTTTTGCTCAGCCCGGCAGCATCGCGAACGCGCTCGACACCATCGCCACCTGTTTGTTGTCGGTGGCCGAGAGCAGCGTGACGCGGCCAAAGCTCATGGTGCGTCCGAGCCGCACCACGCGGGCATCAGCCAGCACGTCCGACGAGGAGACCGCACGCATGAAATGCGTGGTCTGGTCGACCGTCGTCATCGGACGATAGCCGCGATTCGCGGCGAGGTTCGCGATCACCATCGCGGTATCGGCGAGCGCCATCAGCGCCTGGCCGCACACCACGCCGCCGTTGCGGCACAACCGCTCCGAGAATGGCATGCGCAGCAGCGCGCCCGGCTGCCAATCCGGCACGTCCGGCGGCGCGAGGTGCTCGATGCGTTCGACGGCGAGGTTGAGATCCTGGACCCAGGGCGCAAAAACCTCGCCGAGTATGCGTCTGGCCTCAGCGATGCCGAACTCGGCTTCTGGCTGCGATGGCATTGCTGTCGGTCCCCCTGTGTTGCCGGATATTTCGGCCATTCTGCGCGCATCGGCGCGGCAAAGTCACCCGGTCTTCCGTCGGCTCTGTTGGCTTGAAAATGCCTGACTTGGCCCGATATGATACCGGGCTTGGGAATGGGTGGGCGATGTTGCGTCGGTGTGTCCTCGTGTTTGGGTTGATAGCGCTAGGTCTCGCGCTGGACGGGTGCACCAGATGCGGCCCGATTTGGGACGACTGGCTGCAGGCGCCGAAATCGTGCAGATCGGACCGGCTCTAGCGCGCCATTCGGCCCGAGCGGGCCGTTGACAAGGACGACAAGGCGCGGTTGACCCGCCCTTCAGGAATGATCGAGGAGTCAATGATGAAGCTTTTCCCTGTGGCGGCGGTGCTGCTGGCCGTGCTGGCGGGACCGGCCTACGCGCAAATGCCCAATCTCAATTTGCTGCAGGAAGGCCCGGGCAAGACCCCGGAGGAAAAGGCCGCGGAGGCCGAGCGTGACAAGGCCTACAAGGAAACGCTGAAGAAGATTCCGGACTCCAAGGCGTCCAACGATCCCTGGGGCGGCATGCGTTCCGACCCGCCGAAGCAGGCGGCTGCGCCGAAGGCGTCGGCCGCAACCAGCGCGCCCAAGAAGAAGTCCGGCACGACCGCCAATTGACCTTCGGCCCGATCGGAGGCGGTTGATGCCTCCGGCCGGGACTCCTCTTCGGCCGGCCTGCTTCCTACATCTTCGAGAGCGTATTGCGTTGAGGAGGAACGGCATGGCTGATCGTCCGCGGGATCTCGCCGAGCGGATGGCGCGCCGGCGCAAGATGGGCGGCAAGCCGGGCGAGCGCGGCGGCGATGGCTTCTTGCGTGAGACTTTCACTCTGCCGCGCCCGGCGGCGCGGGCGAGGGCGGAGGCATTCTTCGCCCGCTACCCCAAGGCCGGCTATATGAGCGCGGTCGAGACCTGGCGCGAACTGCCGGGCGGCGAGATCGAATTCACCATGCGGCGGCTGCCCAGCGCCGACTAGGCGTCAAGTCTCCTCGAAGGATTCGGCGACGATGCGGATCCGGAACACGGGCTCCTTGGCCTCGTCCAACAGCTCCATGTGCCATTCGGAATTTTCGTTGAGCTTGCGCGCGAGGCCGGCGGCCATGTCGGCGCAGATGCTGGTCATCATCTTCCAGGCGGCATCGCGATCGGCAAATTCCGTCGCCTGGTCCGCGCAGCCGGAATAGCGGCCGTTCCGAATTCGAAAAAAGTAGCGCGGCATGACTGGCACCGGTCACATGATGGTCCCGCCTCCCGGGCCATGGGCGCGCGCAGTGCAGTCCCAAACCAGGGACAGATCAATTCCGGGCCGCTACGGACCACACCTCGCGGGCGCGCGTGGCTGCTGAACCCGGCTGGTTCATTCATGCGGTCTTGCGCCCGATCGCCTTCAAACGAAATTGGGCTCCGAAAACCGTGCACGGAATTCGGGCAAGGCATGGCAATTCACCCGGTCTTGCCGTGCAACCGTCCACGCAGAGGAACTCTGTTCATGGTCGGAGAACCACGGAACAGCCGGACGAATGCGAGCACAGGTGTGGTCGATACATTTCCACTTTTGCGTGTCATGTATCTATGCTCTGCTTGTGAATGACGGTTCGAGCGCGATGTCACGAAGGGGAAGGTGTGAGCTGGCTGAGACATCTTGTGCTGCGCTGGGGTGCACGGAATTTCTCGCTGACCTGTCCCCATTGCCAGCATCCCGCGTCCTCATCGAGCTTCAGGCGCGCGCGCTTCATGCTCGGTGACGAGACGCTCGTCTGCGAAGAGTGCGGCGAGACCAGCGTCGTCACGTTCTGGCGTTTCGAAGGACTATCGAGCCGGCCCGATTGCACTGACGCGCTGCGGCGCGCGCGGCTGTCCGATTCGCGGCATTGATCCAACGCCGGCCAACTTTCCCGCTGCTCGGTGAAGTGGCCGGCACGCATGAAAAAACCCGCTTGGGGAGAGCCAAGCGGGTGAAAGGTTATTGGAGGCTGAGGTGCTGGGCTGCAACACCGTAGCCAGACGACCCTAGCCGGTTGAGCTTACGACAGCCTGACAGGGCCGGCCGATCGGCATTCAACCTGCCGCGCGTCTGCGCCCGCAAACAGAAAACCCCGCTCGGGGCGGAGCGGGGTCCTCGACTGTGTATGGAGGCCCGGTGTTGGTCCACCGGGCGCAGCCAGACTAGGAGACCAGGCTTACGGGTGCCTGACGGCGGCTCCGGAATCCGCGTCGCGAGGCCGCAGACTGGCCTCGCACACGTCCCAATTTGGCCACCCGATCGCACCACTGGAGCCACACCCCTCGGCGAGATTCCGCATCGTCGGCGCCGCCATGGGGGAAACGTGGTGCGCCGGCAGCGGGGTGGCATCATGGATAACGTAGAGCGGTCATTCGCCGCCGCGACGGCGGCTGGCTTCGTCGTGCTGGTGATCGGCCTCGTGCTGCTGGCGCTGCTGTAAGGCGTACCGGCGGACGGCAGCCAAGGCCGGACCGGGCTAAAGCAGGCGCTTCGATCCTGGGTGGGCACCCAGGACGCCGCCGCGCCCTTTCAAAATATGGAAAACAACCCCATGCACAGTAGGGGGTGGCGCGATTTCGTTGTGCGATCAATGGCTTAGTTGAGGCATTTGGTTGCCATTTGCTGCGCGTAACGGCGCGCAGGGGCGGCTACCGCCCATCGCGGCGCCAGCCTTGGTCAGATCATCAGGAGCCCGTCGGCAGGCTCAGTGGAGCTTGATCTCACCCAGGGGGAGGCGGAGTTCGGCGGCGCGCTCTTCGCGGTCCTTCTTGCGAAACTCGTTTTCCTTCCGCTCGAACTTCACCATCTCCTCGTGCGCCGCCTCCAGGAGGAGCGTGCGCCGGACAGCATTGGGGTGCGTGTCTTCCGTCATGTTCCAGATCCCCATGGTTGCGATCACATCCCGAAGAAAGCCGGACACCGCAGAAAGGTTCGATGCCGCAGGATTGCGGAATTATGACGGCGCGCGGCGGCTGCGTCTTTGATGCGCGTCATCTTCAATCGAAGGGTGACGAATGCGGAGGATCGGCAAAAATCAAAAAGGCCGCCAACCGAGGCGGCCTCTCATCATCTTTGAATCCCCAGCCCGGTAGCGGCAAGGGTTCTCACGGCAGGGCTTCTAACGACAGGGCTTCTAACGACAGGGCTTGCCAATCATCTGGGCGTGCCGGCTATGGCAGCCGTCGTGCAACTGAGACTTCCTCGTCACCTTTGCGCCGACCTTCGGGGCGCCCGATGCCGTCGCGGCACCTGATATCTGGGCTTGCGCCGGCACCGAGCCGGCGAGGACAGAGAGCGCCAGAACGATCTTGAGGATTGCCTTCATCATGCCTCCTGAGGTTGTCCGAACGGTACGAAAAGTAGCGCTACCAATGTGAGCGTTACACAACGTAGCGTTACATTCAAGTTCGTTCCGAGGCATGTCGACGAACCGTTGCCCTCGACGCGGACCGAGACAGGGCAAAGTGGAGGGAGCAAAGTGGAGGGGGCAAAGTGAAGCGGATCGCTTATCCCAGGTGGGGTTGGGCGAGCGCTCCGGGGAATGGACCGATCAGGCGGGACCCTTCAAAGCGCGCCCGGGACTAAATCGATGCATGGTGAGACGGGGAGGCCGCCCAACTGAGGCGGCCTTGCTCCGTCGCGACGTGCACGCCCAATGTGGCGAGCTGTGGCGGCCTATTGCTTCGTCGTCGGCGGCTCGAAGATGAGGGCGGCTTGGAACACCCGCCCGGCGTCGGTGCGGACTTCGATGGCAACGTCCGTTCGATCCTCGTGTGCCGCCAGGTCGCGCGCGAGGCCGCTCAATGTCTGCGTCGCCTCGATCTCTGCTTCGCGCTGGGTTCGAAACTCCAATCCCTCTTCGTCGGCGTAGAGGCCGGTGTCGTCTCGGATATCGAAAAAGTACCGGACCATGGCGCCGCCTCTCAGTGAGAGTACAGGCGCCAACCCCGCCTCGAGAGGACGGTTCCTAATTAGTTCGGTGGCTGCAATGCGGGTGCTGTCCCAAGAGGCAATAGGCGACCCCGAGGCTTGGTCGGCTCCCGTCGGCCGATGTCGATCGGCTTTGCGTCCAGCTACAGCTGTGGCGGCGTGACCCTTGCTTCGTCTCTCGTAAGGGCGGCCAGCCTATCCAATTGGCTAGCTACGCCAGTTAGGCTCCGGGCGATGTTCTTCAACAGGAAAGCCCTCTCCACCGAAACGCCGGAGGCTTGAGAGAGGGCCTTGTAATGATTTGCGAGTTCTTCGCATTTAGCAGCGTCGATCATAATTGAGCCCATCTATGAAACGGGTCAACAGCTCATCCCTAATACGGTTCCCACGCGGGCGCTGACGACCCTTGGCGTTGCAATACCTCGTATCTTACCACAGGTATTCGCGGTCAAGTTGTGTTCTGCGCCACAAATCAAGCGACAGGCCGGGAAACAGTCTCGTACCTAAAGACGGCCCCGGCCGGTGGGGCTTGATAGGGGTGAGGGCCGGGGCCGCTTGGGGATGCTTGGCCCTTGGCAAAGACCAAGCGAATCCGAGTTTAGTCGACCCTCACCGCGCCTCTGTTCGTTTCAGCACATAATTGCCAAATTTTCCTGACCCGCATTCACATGCGCAAATGCATCTCGAGGGCGGCACGGTTTCCCTATCGTCTGCCAATTGGCAGGCGACGGGGACGTGCGCGTTTGCCTGACCGAGCACTCTCGCAGAGCAGATTTTTCATTGGGTGGCATCGGTTGGAGGATCTCCGACCGAGAGCGCAAGGGCCTGGCGATCATTGAAACAGAGTTTGCAGCCAATCTGACAGGGGGACAGGCCGAACGGCAGCTGCATCAGCTTCAGGGCTCAGCGGACGACTGACTGAGCCCGGGGCCCGAGCCGTCCCTTGGAGCCGCCGGCCTGGGCGTCGCACTTCCCATTGGCCAGCGGTCCATTTGGACTGCGCCCGATGTCTATGCGGGCGAGCGGCCGTCAAGTCCGCCGCATTGCCAAAAGTTCCCGCGACCGATTGGCCACGGCAAACCCTGCTGCGCCTTCGCATGCGCCGCCAACCGGGGCGGCGTGAAGGGCAAGCGATCCGATTGGCGCATGCCGGCGCGACGCTGCCGGGTCAGCGGTGGCGCTCAAAAGAATTCCGACGTGCAATGAGCTAGCCCCGGTAAGCTTACAATCACGCCCGGTGCACGCACCCAGGCTCGGATCGCCAAATTGGCCGCCTTCAAAACCGAGGGGCGCAAGATTTGAAGCGCATCGCGGATCGTTGCGCCCAGGGGCTGCTGAAGGATCCGTGTGCGCAGCCGGGCAACCCGCAATGCACGCACCATCGTTTCAGGATCGGGAAGTCCGCGCTTATCCTCCAGAAGGCTCCAGGCGAGGTGTTTGAGTTCGATGGTCTCCTGGTCAATCTGAGGGAACGATCCCAATGCCGTGATGCTCGCGTGGTTGGTCGTGTCGTAGAACACAAGACCGTCGTCGATCGCCACCATGTCGCCCTGGCAGGCGAGATCGAGAAAGAACAGTTGGTCCACGCCCCAACTGATCGACTTGTAGTTTCGCATCAGGCAACCGGTCTGGATGACCCTGCCGTTGATCAGCAGGGTCGACGGTACAATGCCAAGCCGTCGGGTCTTGCCCGCCAGATAGAGATCCGCCAGGCACTGCTGGCCCGAATACAGATAAATCTGGTGTCCTCGCCGGTACCTTATGCCGCTGTCCTGGACCAGATGGGACGTAGAGGTCATGAATGCAGCTGCAGGGTACGTCCTCGCCATTCTCGCGAAAGTCGCAAGCGATCCTGGCGCGAGCCAATCGTCGTCGTGCAACACTTTGATCCAGTGGCCGCGACATGCGAGCATCGCGTTGTTGGTATTCTCGACCTGGCCCCGGCCGCGGTGGTTCTCGATGACGCGAATGCGCCGATCGCTCCGCGCGTGCTCGGACAGGATGCTCCAAGTCGTGCCTTCTGGTCCTTCGTCGTCGCTGATCACCATTTCCCAGTCGGCGTGCTCCTGCTGCAGCACGCTTTCAATCGCACGGCGCACCATCTCCGGTCGGCGGAAGGTTGGGATTGCCACCGAAATGAATGGGCGGTCTTCTGAACTGTGGGAGCTATCGAACCGCTCGGCGTGCAGTTGATCCATTCCGTCGTACCTCACTCATCGAAGCGGTCGTGAACTGGAAGTGGCAGACCCGCCTCGGGCTTGAACCTGTTCGCAAACACATTGAGCATTCTCGAACCCAGCGAACGAGGCGCCGTGAATGCTAGAATGCTAAGGAGACGATCTCGACGTGGTCATCGTCCATTCGCATGAGATTTGTTCCCGCAGGCCGCGACGTTTCGAAGCGGCCGACGTGGAAAGTTTGCCGTCCGTGCAGTTTGTGCTGTGCAGTTTGTGTCTTGGCCTCACCGATCAATAGATGAGGTTGTAGTCCTACTGTTCCACCCCTCTCAGGTGCAGTCACTAGGTTGGATATGCTGCGCCTGAGGCGTAGGAGTTGTCTGGCAGCTTGCGAGCTTCGCTGTGTCGGACCCAACGTCGCAAGGTCCGCAATGCGCTCTTCCTGCTCGGCGATATGCCGCCGCTTGCCTTTGGCGACGCTGGGCTTGATCCAAATGACGGAGTTGCATGGCGCAGTCCATACGCCAAGACAAACCAAATCAGGCCACTTCGAAATTCAATTTGGGCCAGTGAGGCCGGAAACAGGCCGGGACCACATCAATGAAGGAGGCCGCCAACTGAGGCGCCTTACTTTGCTCCGCTGGACTTTATGGCTTGCTCAACCTCATCGGCCAGCCTGCTAAAATGTAGATTCAGTCTATCGTAGATTTCGCGCTTGACCTTGTCAGTCGCAAGGTCGCGGATCAGGGCGGCCTCTGCCGCGTCCTTCCGGAGCTTTTCGATTGAAGCCTGGAAGTCCTTCATTTCGGCGGCTGCAAGCCGGGAGATCGCGCCCAATCGTCCAGATGGTTCGCAACGTCGGCTTGCCGCGCCTTTCTAATCAGGGCCTCTCGCGCCGGACCCGGTGGAAGCTTGCCGGCCTGCTCTTGAACCTTCTTGGACCAAGCTGCTAGCCGATCTTGAAGAGTGATCTGCTGTTTGACACGCCGCCGGTTGAACATGGCGCGCTCCTTTCCATGAGAGGAAGGCGGGAGCGCTGTGACAGGCGATCTCATCACAGATAAAAGCCACGATCCGGTCTGTGATGCTCCATTAACGCACTTCGAGCCGGCGAGTTCTGTTCAAAATTGTACACAGCACCGGCCACTCACATCTCAAACCAGGCCACTGAGGTCGGAAACAGGACAGCGCCCGGATTTTGGTGCTGTCCGTATTTGACCCCGGTGTCCTAAGTTGAAATTGGCGATGTCCTAATTTCCATTGAGGCAGATCAACGCAATATGACACCGCAGCATAAGCATTGGCCCTCCAACAGGGAGGGATCGCATTGCGGTACGTAGTCGGACTGCTTCTCCTTGGGTTAGCTGTCGGTCCAGCATTGGCCCAGAAGGCCAAAGAGCCCGCCCTTATTGAGCGAACACGACCGGGGGTAACCTACGAAGATTGTGTGGCCCGGTGCCAACAATGCGGCTCGGGCAGAAACCCAGATTGCGTCAAAAATTTCTGCACTGGCTACCCCCATCGGAAATCAGGCGCGAAGCCGCTACCGATAGAGTGTCCACAAACGGATTAGGGCCTGCTCATAGTAACATGAGAGGCCGTCTCAGTTGGCGGCCTCTCACGGCTGTCCTAATTAGGACAGCACCAATCCGGGGGCTGTCCCAATAGGACACCCGGCAAATCGAATTAGGACACTGAGAAATTCATGGGTGGCAGAAGCAAAAACGCCGCCCGCTTAAAATGAGCGCGGGCGGCGGCTTTCCAGCCCCGGTGGGTTTAGAGCAAAACTCCGGTGAGGATGAGGTTGCACAAGTTGTGCCAAGGTTTTGTGTCGCGTATTAGGACAGGTGGCCTGACTGAAACCAGTGGCGGCATGACCCGTATCTAAGCCGATGGTCGCCACCGACTTCAGCCTCCTTGCGGCCATCCGGCCCCGTTGTGCTGCTCGCGCGCCGGGGCCGTTCTTTTGACACCCGCGAAGGCGGATTAGCGGTGCGACAAGCATTCCAATCTCGCGCTTGACGATCGGCAGTTTCCATATGGTTGAAGGGAGGCGGCTCCAAGTGAATTCATCCGCCGAACGATATCAGCGCGAACCGGCCTACCGGCTCAGTGACCTTTGAAATGAAAGAGGCCGCCAACTGAGGCGGCCTTAATTCATCTTCTGGCGGAGCTTCCGGATAATCTCGCGCAGGCTGGCTGTGTATTCCTCGATGATCTGGCGTGCCTCTTCCAAGCGGGGGGGATTGGGCTCTTTCGCGTCGATCTGTTCCTCGGGCTTGGTCATATTCGATGGTTCCAGCGGAACGAGAGCGGCACCTGGCCTTACCGCATACCCATGAAGAGCGCTGCAACAAACAGCGCGGCGCCGAAGGCTGCAATGCCAAGGCAGATGCGCGCGTGAACTGAATACGGATTGACGTGGGGCTGCTCGATCATGGGCCTCACCTCGGCGGCTGCAAGCCGGGAGACTTCGCCCAATCGTCCAGATGGTTTGCCACGTCGGCTTGGCGGGCCTTCCTAACGAGGGCTTCACGCTCTGCACCCGGCGGAAGTTTCGCGGCCTGCTCTTCGAGGTGCTTCGCCCATGCGGACAGGCGGTCTTGAAGCGTAAGCTGTTGCTTGAAACGACGCCGTTTGAACATGGCGCGCTCCTGTCCATGGGAGGAAGGCGGGAGCGCTAATGGCGTTCTCATCACAGATAAAAGCCACGGTCCTTTCTGTGATGAATGAAAATAGCACGGCGAGGATTTGGGTTCCTTGCCGATTGTTAACTTCTCGAACTGGAACACTCCCAAGATCAAACCAGGCCACCGCGTTCAGAAACGGGCCAACGCCAAAATCCGGATGCTTGGCCTAAGTAGGACACGAGCGCTGTCAGATCAGGACACCAATAAAAACGCCGCCCGCTTAAATGTTGCGCGGGCGGCGGCTTTCCAGCCCCGGAGAGGTCGATGCAAAACCCCGGTGACGATTAGTCTGCACAACCTGTGCCAAGGTTTTATGTCACGTTGCGGGACACTGCCGAATTCAACTTGGGACACTGGGGCGACGCCGCAACGCGGCGCTTTGCCAAGCCCCGCATCTTCAAGCTGATCCATCGGGATCAACCAGTCGGTACCAAGGGGCTTCCCTGGCAGAAGGAAGACTTCACGAAACGAAAGAGGCCGCCAACCGGGGCGGCCTCACGAGATCCGGCCCATCGCCAACGCGCGCATTGTACGATGGACCGTTCCGGGTGGATGGCGCGAGAGTGTCGCGCCACAGACCGGAATCTCAATCGCTTTATTGGAAAGTCGTTCCCGTCAGGCCGCCTACTGAGGCGGTCTTGCGTCATCCGCCCACAAGGCGGGTTGTCGTGACCAGAAATACGAAGCCGATCCCGGTCGCGGCGAGGAAGGCGACAAAATACCAGACGCGATACATGCCGAGCTAACCCGGGCGTGCCGCGATGGTTCAGGAGGTCGGCGAGCTCTCCGCCCATCTGGTGGTCTAGGCCGAGGTTGGACGGAGAGCCGCGCGCCGGACCCCCGTCGCATGACAATGCTAGGAACGTGCCATGACAGTTGTGTGAAATTGTCGGCGCCGCTCAGTGGAGATTGAACTTATCCAGAGGCAGACGAAGCTCCGCCGCGCGCTCCTCGCGATCTCGCCTGCGGAACTCATTTTCCTTCTGTTCGAATTTGATCATTTCCTGCGCGGCGGCTTCCAAGAGCCGATTGCGCCTGTCCGCCTGCTGCGTGTTTTCCGTCATCACCCAGGCTCCCTCAACGACTAGCGGCACCATCCTCAGACAGGCCGGACACCGCAAAAGATTCGCTGGGGATTGCGGATTTATGACGGCGACGTTCCGCTCCCGGATACACCAATCGTAGTGCCGAGAACAAAAACGGGCCGCTGTCGTTTTCAAATCAGGCCATCGAGGTCGGAAACAGGTCTGTGCCAAAATCTGGGTACTGGCCGGCGACGCAAGAGGCTGCACCAATTCCTTTCCGATATCGGCGTGAAGGCGCTACGCCAGCATCTGGGTCAGCTTCCAGGTATTGCTCAGGTATCGCGAGATCAGGGCGAGTACGAGGGGCACGTCAGAAGGATTTTCGGTCAACAGTATGAAATGGACTTGTGAACGAGGCCGCCAACTGAGGCGGCCTTACGGGGCGGCGAAATGAAGTACGACGGCCGCCATGATGCAAACGCCCAAGGCAATTGCCGCCCCGTAGCGCGGGTTGGGCCACGCCCCGGTCGTGATCAGTACCAGGGCGGCCACTCCGGCAAGTTTGAGAGCATTTATGACCATGCCTTTAATATGAGCCGTCCAACGAACTAGGTCACTCACAAATTCGAAAGACACTCAGGGTCAATACGGAAAGCACCTGTCTAAAGTGTTGGCCCTACGATAATACCTATGCTCAACAATTGAGCTTATAAGTTATCCCTGACATCTGCTGCCAAAGTTACCTTCGGGTGTTTCGCCTGCAGATGCACGCAAAAATAGTGCAAGAACAAAACAGGCCACTCCCAAATTCAAACTAGGCCGCCGCGCTCGGAAACAGGCCAGTACCAAAATCCGCGAAAGAACATATTGCGAACCAGGAACAAATGGGGTACATTGCTTTTATCGACGACCCGCCGCGCCAATCGTTTGTCCCGCACCCGAATCCTCGCCATAAGGAGCACGACCCAATGTCCAACACTGCCCTGCGTATCGTCGAAGGATCTTCCATGGACAAGAGTAAAGCTCTGGCCGCCGCGCTCTCCCAGATCGAGCGCCAGTTCGGCAAGGGCTCGGTGATGAAGCTCGGCAAGAACGACCGGTCGATGGATGTCGAGGCGGTGTCCTCGGGGTCCCTCGGGCTCGACATTGCGCTCGGGATCGGCGGTCTGCCGAAGGGGCGCGTCGTGGAAATCTACGGGCCGGAATCGTCGGGCAAGACCACGCTGGCGCTGCACACGGTGGCGGAAGCGCAGAAGAAGGGCGGCATCTGTGCCTTCATCGACGCCGAGCACGCGCTCGACCCGGTCTATGCGCGCAAGCTGGGCGTCAACATCGACGAGCTCCTGATTTCGCAGCCGGACACGGGCGAGCAGGCGCTGGAAATCTGCGACACGCTGGTGCGCTCGGGTGCGGTGGACGTGCTGGTGGTCGATTCGGTCGCGGCTCTGGTGCCGAAGGCCGAGCTTGAGGGCGAGATGGGCGATGCGCTGCCGGGTCTCCAGGCTCGTCTGATGAGCCAGGCGCTGCGCAAGCTGACGGCCTCGATCAACAAATCCAACACCATGGTGATCTTCATCAACCAGATCCGCATGAAGATCGGTGTGATGTACGGCTCGCCGGAAACCACGACCGGCGGCAACGCGCTGAAATTCTATGCCTCCGTCCGCCTCGACATCCGCCGCATCGGCGCGATCAAGGAGCGCGACGAAGTGGTCGGCAACACCACGCGCGTCAAGGTGGTGAAGAACAAGCTGGCGCCGCCCTTCAAGCAGGTCGAGTTCGACATCATGTACGGCGAGGGCGTTTCCAAGATGGGCGAGATCCTCGATCTCGGCGTCAAGGCCGGCATCGTCGAAAAGTCCGGCGCCTGGTTCTCCTATGACAGCCAGCGCCTCGGTCAGGGCCGCGAGAACTCGAAGGCGTTTTTGAAGGCCAACCCCGACATCACCGCCAAGATCGAGACCTCGATCCGCCAGAACTCCGGCCTGATCGCCGAGCAGATTCTCGCCGGCACGCCCGAGCGCGACGCCGATGGCGAGGAGCCGGCGGACGAGTAAACCTAACGCGAAGAACTTTCGCGAGGAGCGGGCGCTGAGGACGTTGAGTTGCCGACGTCGTCAGCGCCCGTTTCGTTTTGGGCCTGATAATAATGATCTGGTGGAGCGATGAGACGTCTGATCTTGACCAGTTCGTCCGGCGCTGATCTTGCCAAGTCGGAGCTGGCTGAGATCGTCGTTTTTTTCTTTTTTCGTTTCGCGTGGGATCCGCTGCCTTCACCTGAATATCTCGCAGCTTATTTCGGGGCGCGCTCAGGCCCGCTCAGGACGGGCGATCACTGGTCGGATTGGGGCGTCGTCTGGCCTCGCGCCTTCAAGGATCGCAGGAACCTGCCTTTTGCCGAGTTTTGCGAGCGCTATGACGAAATTGAACTTTGGTTTGACTCGAACCCTGAAGATCAATTGCAGTTGATTTGGCTGCTCGACTATTTCGATTCATGCCCCCAGCTGCTCGAAAAGCTTCGATTACGTTTGCTAGCGTCCGATTTTTTCGACGTGAGAATCGAAAGGCTCGGAAATTCCGCATCCCATATTCCCGTCGTGAGCGTCACGGCCAATGAGCTTATGACCGCCAAGATGGCCTGGCAGGCCTATAGCGCGCCGACACCCGAGGCCTGCGCTGATCTGATCCACAAGGACCTTAGCGCATTGCCGATGTTGAGGCTGGCTCTGCTCGATCTGTTGGAAGAGCTTCCGTCGCCTTTGACAGGACTTGGTGCAACTGAGTTTCGGTTTCTGGAGCTCATTGCGCGAGGGTTCACGCTCACAAATGCGCTGTTTCACCTGCGCACACTCCGAGGCACGCGGATATTCCGTGAATTTGAGTCAGGATGGTTGCTTCAAGGGCTGGCGCATGGTCCGAGGCCCGCGGTGGCAGGGTTGGACGATGAACTGCGCACAATCGACCGGGAAAACCTGAGGGATCGGCACGCCGCGTATCTGCGCAGCTGCCTGTCATTGACCGAATTCGGCAAGGCTGTCCTGGCCCATCAGGAGGATTTCAGCCGCCACAATCCAATCGATCGCTGGTGGGGCGGTACGCACCTGATCAACGATCGGCTATGGCGCTACGGCCCTGTTTTGACGAAGGGACCGTAGGGTGGGCCAAGGCGCGCAAGCGCCGTGCCCACCATATTTCAACGCGCACTAAGGTGGTGGGCACGCTTCCGCCTTCGCTCTTCGAGCTACGGCGGACAAGTCGCTTTGCCCACCCTGCGAATCCCTTACTCCGCAGCCTCCGCGTAGTCGCTCACCGGCGGGCAAGAGCACACCAGGTTGCGGTCGCCATAGACGTTGTCGACGCGCCCGACCGGGCACCAATATTTGTCGGTGCGCGAGGTGCCCGCGGGGAAGCAGCCCTCGGCACGGGTGTAGGCGCGATTCCACGCATCGTCTGCGATGTCGTGCACGGTGTGCGGAGCGTTTCGCAGCGGCGAGGCCTCGATCTTGAAGCGGCCGGCCTCGACCTCGGCGATCTCCTTCCGGATTGCGATCATGGCGTCGCAAAAACGATCCAGCTCCGCCTTGGATTCCGATTCGGTCGGCTCGATCATCAGCGTGCCCGGGACCGGGAAGCTCATGGTCGGGGCATGGAAGCCGTAATCGATCAGGCGCTTGGCGATGTCGTCGACGGTGACGCCTGAGGTCGTCTTCAGCGCGCGCGGGTCGACGATGCACTCATGTGCGACGCGGCCCTTCGCGTTCTTGTAGAGCACCGGGAAGTGCGCATCGAGGCGCGCGGCAATGTAGTTGGCGTTGAGGATCGCGATTTCGGTGGCGCGCTTCAATCCGTCGCCGCCCATCATCAGAATGTAGATGTAGGAGATGGTGAGGATCGACGCCGAGCCGAACGGCGCGGCCGACACCGGGCCGACCGGTGCGTCCCCATTCGTCGCGGGATGACCGGGGAGGAACGGCGCGAGATGCGCCTTGACGCCGATCGGGCCCATGCCCGGGCCGCCGCCGCCATGCGGGATGCAGAACGTCTTGTGCAGGTTGAGATGGCTGACGTCGGCGCCGTAATCGCCGGGCCGCGACAAACCCACCTGCGCATTGAGGTTGGCGCCGTCCAGATAGACCTGGCCGCCATGGCCGTGGACGATGTCGCAGATCTCGCGGATATGCTCCTCGAACACGCCGTGCGTCGACGGATAGGTGATCATGACAGCGGCGAGGTCGTTCGAGTGCTTCTCGGCCTTGGCGCGGAGATCATTGACGTCGACGTCGCCGTTCTTCTCGCAAGCGACCACCACCACGTCCATGCCAACCATCGCGGCCGAGGCCGGATTGGTGCCGTGGGCGGAGGAAGGGATCAGGCAGATTTTTCGGTGCGTCTCGCCGCGCGCGGCATGATAGCCGCGGATCGCGAGCAAGCCGGCGTATTCGCCTTGCGCGCCGGAATTCGGCTGCAGCGAGATCGCGTCATAGCCGGTGATGTCGCACAGCCATTTTTCCAGCCGCGCGAACAGCGCGTGATAGCCCTTGGCCTGCTCGCGCGGCGCGAAGGGATGCAAGGAGGCGAACTCCGGCCAGGTCAGCGGCATCATCTCGGTGGTCGCGTTCAGCTTCATGGTGCAGGAGCCGAGCGGGATCATCGCGCGGTCGAGCGCGAGGTCGCGGTCCGAGAGCTTGCGCATGTAGCGCAGCATCTCGGTCTCGGAGCGATGCGCGTGGAACACGGGATGGGTGAGGAAGGCGGTGGTGCGCTTGAGCGACTCCGGCAGCGCTTCGCGCGTGGTGGCGTCGATCTCGGCATAGGCGAGCGTGCCGCCGAATGCGCGCCAGACGGCTTCGACCGTCGCCGGCGTCGTGGTCTCGTCGAGCGCGATGCGCAACGCTGTCTCGCCGATACCGAGATTGATCTTTTCGGCAGCCGCGCGCGCGACGATCTCGGCGCGCTTGGCGCCGGCATCCACGCTGAGCGTGTCGAAGAAGGCTTCCGACTGCGGCGCAAAACCGAGCTTGCGCAGGCCGCTAGCGAGCACGGCCGCGCGGCGATGCACGTTGCGGGCGATCTGCGAAAGCCCCTCGGGGCCGTGATAGACCGCGTACATCGAGGCGATCACGGCGAGCAGCACCTGGGCGGTGCAGATGTTGGAGGTCGCCTTCTCGCGGCGGATGTGCTGCTCGCGGGTCTGCAGCGCGAGGCGATAGGCAGGCATCCCGCGCGAGTCCACGGAGAGGCCGACGATGCGGCCGGGCAGCGAGCGCTTCAGCGCATCGCGCACCGCCATATAGGCCGCGTGCGGCCCGCCATACCCCATCGGCACGCCAAAGCGCTGCGCCGAGCCGATCGCGATGTCGGCGCCCAACTCGCCGGGCGAGGCGAGCAGCGTCAGGGCCAAGAGATCGGCGGCAACGATCGCGAGCGCGCCCTTGGCCTTCAAGGCCGCGATCGCGGGCCTGAGGTCGCGCAATGCGCCCGAAGAGCCTGGATATTGCAGCAGCGCGCCGAGCACGTCGGTCTTATCGAGATCGGCAAGGGGGTCGCCGACGATCAGGGTCCAGCCCAGCGGTTCGGCGCGGGTGCGCATCACCGCCAGCGTCTGCGGATGGACGTCCTTGTCGACGAAGAAGGCCTTGGCTTCGACCCGTGAGTGCCGCTCCGCGAGCGCCATGGCCTCAGCCGCGGCTGTCGCCTCGTCGAGCAGCGAGGCGTTGGCGACGTCGAGCCCGGTGAGGTCGCAGATCATGGTCTGGAAGTTGAGCAGCGCCTCCAGCCGGCCCTGGCTGATCTCGGGCTGATAGGGCGTATAGGCGGTGTACCAGGCCGGGCTCTCCAGAATGTTGCGCTGGATCACCGCGGGCAAGATCGTGCCGGAATAGCCCTGGCCGATCAGCGAGGTGAAGACTTGGTTCTCTCGCGCGAGCTCGGCCATGTGCGCGATCGCCTCGGTCTCGCTCAAAGGCTTGCCGAGATCAAGCGGGGCGGACTGCCGGATCGAGGCCGGCAGCGTCTCCGCCATCAGCGCGTCGACGCTCTTGGCGCCGACGGCCTCCAGCATTGCCGTGACATCGCGCGCCGACGGGCCGATGTGGCGGCGAACGAAACTGGCGGTGTCGCCGTTGGATTTGCGGTGCGCGGTCATCATGGGTCCTCGCTTTAGATTTCTTTGTCATGCCCCGCGAAGGCGGGGCATCCAGTAAACGCAGGCGACACGGCTGGAACCGAGAAGCCGCGGCGTACTGGATCACCCGCCCCAGTGCGCAGTGCGCACAAGGCGGGTGATGACACCGAGTATGGGGCGGCTGTTCTCGTCATCTCACGCCGTGTGGGCCTTGTAGGCGGCTTCATCCATGAGGCCGCCGAGCTCGCTCTTGTCGGCCATCTTGATCTTGAAGAACCACGCTTTGCCTTGCGCATCCGAGTTCACCAGCGCCGGCTCGGCGGCGAGCGCGTCGTTGGTCTCGAGCACTTCGCCGGTGACAGGCGCGTAGACGTCGGAGGCGGCCTTCACCGATTCCACGACGGCGGCGGCTTCCGCCTTCTTCAGGCTGCGGCCGACCTTCGGCAGCTCGACGAATACGACGTCGCCGAGCTGCGACTGCGCGTAATCGGTGATCCCGACGGTGGCGACATCGCCGTCGATGGCCAGCCATTCATGGTCGGAGGTGTACAGCGTCGTGGTCATTTTCTTAAGTCCTCAGCGTTTGTAGGTGTTTTTCACGAAAGGCATGGCGGCGACCGTGAGCGGCAGCCGCTGGCCGCGCACCTCGGCGAAGAGTTTTGTATCGAGCACGCTCGATGCGGTGGGCACATAGCCCATCGCGACCGGCGCGCTCAGGCTCGGGCCGAAACCGCCCGAGGTGACCTTTCCGATCGGCTCGCCGCCCGCAACATCGGCAAACAGCAGCGCGCCTTCACGCACCGGCGCGCGGCCTTCCGCGCGCAGGCCGACGCGGCGGCGGCTCGCGCCGTTATCGAAATGAGCCAGGATCTTTTCGGCGCCGGGGAAGCCACCGGCGCGGGCGCCGCCGCTGCGGCGGCTCTTCTGCACCGACCATTCCAGCGCGGCCTCGACCGGCGTGGTCGCGGTGTCGATGTCGTGGCCGTAGAGGCAGAGCCCGGCTTCCAGCCGCAGGCTGTCGCGGGCCCCTAAGCCGATCGGCATCACATCGGGATTGTCCAGCAGCGTTTTTGCGAGGCGCTCGGCATCGGCCGCGGGGACCGAAATCTCGAACCCGTCCTCGCCGGTGTAGCCGGAGCGCGAGACGAAGCAGTCGAGGCCGGCGACCTTGTGTGGACCGGCATCCATGAACTTCATGGCGGGGGCCTCTGCACACAATTTCGCCAGCACCCCTTCCGCCTTCGGGCCCTGCAGCGCGATCAGGGCGCGGTCTTGAAGGTGCTCGATGATGCAGTCGCCCGAGAGATGCGCGCGCAGATGCGCCTCGTCCTCGGCCTTGCAGGCGGCGTTGACGACCAGGAACAGGTGATCGCCGAAATTGGCGACCACCAGATCGTCGAGAATCCCGCCATCCGGATTGGTGAACTGGGCATAGCGCTGCCGTCCCGGGGCGATCGCCACGATATCCTGTGGCACCAGCCGTTCCAGCGCGCGGGCGGCGTCCTCGACGTTGCCGGATTTCGGCCGAAGCGCGAGCTGGCCCATGTGGGAGACGTCGAACAGGCCGGCGGAGGAACGGGTATGGAGGTGCTCTTTCAGGACGCCCGCGGGATACTGCACGGGCATGTCATAGCCCGCGAACGGCACCATCTTGCCGCCGAGGGAGACATGAAGCCCGTGGAGGGGCGTATTTTTCAGGGAATCTTGGTCGTCGCGCGCAAGCATCACGGGGCCCTCGGTGGTTCCCCGGGGACGATTCCCCGAGCTAACCAGTCGAAGCCCCATCTGTCGCTGTGCCTGAGAGTATTATCCCGTCGGCGGACGCAGTCCGGGCCTTAAGCCCGTCGGCGCCTCTTTCCAGATGTCGTCAAAGCCACGCGGTCCTTTTGCCTGAGAGTTTCCGGGGCGGTTGCTCCTTCGGCGCCGGCACCAAAGCCGGTCTCTCCCGACGTGGCCGTACGATACAGATGGGTAGAGACCACAGGCCGGCCAAGCCTGTCAACGCGCACTTGGCGGCTTTCAACGGGATTGCAACGGAATTGCGCGCCTGCGGCAACTCACTGATCTCCTTGCACAGTTTCTGGACAGCGCAGCTGGCCTTGTCTAAAAGCGCTTTGACCCGCAGATATCAGCCCAAATGCCAGGTTTGGATGGCGTATCGCGGGTCCAAGCACACCCGATTGGATGAACATGAGCGGCGTCAACGAGATCAGGTCGACCTTTCTGAACTTCTTTGCCGAGAACGGCCACGAGATCGTGTCGTCCTCGCCATTGGTGCCGCGCAACGATCCCACGTTGATGTTCACCAATGCCGGCATGGTGCAGTTCAAGAACGTCTTCACCGGCGTCGAGAAGCGGCCCTATCAGCGCGCCACCACGTCGCAGAAATGCGTGCGCGCCGGCGGCAAGCACAACGACCTCGACAATGTCGGCTACACCGCGCGCCATCTCACCTTCTTCGAGATGCTCGGCAATTTCTCGTTCGGCGACTATTTCAAGGAGCGCGCGATCGAGCTGGCCTGGACCCTGATCACGCGGGAGTTCGGGCTCAAGAAGGACAAGCTGCTCGTCACCGTCTACCACACTGACGACGAGGCGGCCGGCCTGTGGAAGAAGATCGCCGGCTTCTCCGACGACCGCATCATCCGTATCCCGACCTCGGACAATTTCTGGGCGATGGGCGACACCGGGCCGTGCGGCCCGTGCTCCGAGATCTTCATTGACCGCGGCGACCATATCTGGGGCGGACCTCCGGGCTCGCCGGAAGAGGACGGCGACCGCTTTCTCGAATTCTGGAACCTGGTGTTCATGCAGTACGAGCAGGTGACGAAGGAGGAGCGCGTGGACCTGCCGCGTCCCTCGATCGACACCGGCATGGGCCTCGAGCGCATGGCCTGCATCATGCAGGGCGTCGACAGCGTGTTCGAGACCGACCTGTTCCGCCATCTGATCGACGCGACCGCGTCCGCGCTCGGCAGCGGGCCGAACGAGCAGACCGTCGCCTCGTTCCGTGTCATCGCCGACCATCTGCGTTCCTCGGCCTTCCTGGTCGCGGATGGCGTGCTGCCGTCGAACGAGGGCCGTGGCTACGTGCTGCGCCGGATCATGCGCCGCGCGATGCGCCATGCGCAGCTGCTGGGTGCGAAAGAGCCGCTGATGCATCGCCTGGTCTGGGCGCTGGTCCGCGAGATGGGCCAGGCTTATCCCGACCTGATGCGCGCGGAGAACCTGATCGAGGAAACGCTGCGGCTGGAAGAGACCCGCTTCCGCAAGACGCTGGTGCGCGGCCTTGCCATCCTCGACGAGAAGAGCGCGTCCCTGAAAAAGGGCGACATGTTCGACGGCGACGTCGCCTTCACGCTGTATGACACCTACGGCTTCCCGCTCGACCTGACCCAGGACGCGCTGAAGTCGCGCGGCATCGGCGTGGATCAGGCCTCGTTCACCGACGCGATGGAGCGCCAGAAGGCCAAGGCGCGCGAGTCCTGGAAGGGTTCTGGCGAGGCGGCCTCCGAGGCGATCTGGTTCCCACTGCGCGAGAAGCTCGGGGCCACGGAATTTTTGGGTTACGAGACCGAGAGCGCTGAAGGCGTCGTGACCGCGCTGGTCAAGGACGGCAAGGAAACCGCCAGCCTCAAGGCCGGCGATACCGGTGCGATCGTGCTCAACCAGACGCCGTTCTACGCGGAGTCAGGCGGCCAGGTCGGCGACACCGGCGTGCTTAGCGGCGAAGGCGGCATCAAGTTCCGCGTCACCGACACGCAGAAGAAGCTCGGCGATCTCTTTGTTCACGTCGGCACCGTCGAGAGCGGCGAGCTGAAGCTCGGCACTGCGCTGCAGCTCGAGGTCGATCACGGCAGGCGCTCCTCGATCCGCGCGCATCACTCGGCGACGCATCTCATCCACGAGGCGCTGCGCCAGGTGCTCGGCGATCACATCGCCCAGCGCGGCTCGATGGTCGCGCCCGACCGCCTGCGCTTCGACTTCGTGCATCCGAAGCCGATCACGGCGGAAGAGCTCGCCCGCGTCGAGGACATCGCCAACGACGTGGTGCTGGAGAACGACGAGGTCACCACGCGCGTCATGGGCGTCGACGAGGCCCGCGAGGCCGGGGCGCGCGCCCTGTTCGGCGAGAAATATGGCGACGAGGTCCGCGTCGTCTCGATGGGTAGGACCGCACGTGAGCGCGGCGCCAATGTGCTCGGCTGGTCGGTCGAGCTCTGCGGCGGCACCCATGTGAAGCGCACCGGCGACATCGGCCTGATCACGCTGACCGGCGAGAGCGCGGTTGCCTCCGGCGTGCGCCGCATCGAGGCGCTGACCGGCAATTACGCACGCCGGCACGCCAACGAGACCATGGCGCTGGCGAAGACCGCGGCCAACGAGCTGCGCACCTCGATCGACGACGTACCCGCGCGCATCACAGCGCTGATGGAGGAGCGCAAGAAGCTCGAGCGCGAGCTCTCCGACGCCCGCAAGAAGCTCGCGATGGGCGGCGGCGCGTCCGCCGGCAGCAATGGCGCAGCCGCAGGCGTGCGCGAGGTCGGCGACGTCAAGCTGATGGCGCGCGCGGTCGAGGGCATCGAGATGAAGGATCTCAAGAGCCTTGCGGATGACGGCAAGAAGCAGATCGGCTCCGGCGTGGTCGCCATCGTCGGCGTCACCGAGGACGGCAAGGCCGGAATCGTGGTCGGCGTCACCGCGGATCTCACCGCGCGCTTCAATGCCGTGAACCTGGTGCGCGTCGCTTCCGAGGCGCTCGGCGGCAAGGGCGGCGGCGGCCGTCCCGACATGGCACAGGCCGGCGGCCCCGACGGCGCCAAGGCGCCCGAGGCGCTCGCGGCGATCGAAAAAGCGATGGCAGGCGCTTAAAATCCCATGCGCCTCGTTCCGCGAGGACGTGGCTCGGCCGATCCCAACCTAAGGGATCGCCTGTACGAATTGCTGGAGCACGATCCGCTCGCCTACTCGATCGGGTCGCGCTTCATCCAGGTGATCATCAGCGTCATCGTGCTCGACGTGGTCGCGATGATCCTCGCCTCGGTGCCGGAGCTCGACGCGCGGTTCGACACGCTGTTCAGCGCGGTCGCCGTCCTCGCTGTCATCGTGTTCGCGCTCGAATATCTGGCGCGGCTGTGGACCGTGGCGGGGCACACCCAGCGCAACGGCTCCGCGCTGTCCGACCGGCTCTCTTATGCCTTCTCCGCGCTCGGCATCATCGATCTCATGGCGTTCCTGCCGGCGGGAATCGTGCTCGCCACAGGCCGGCACGCGACGCTGGCCGGGCTCGGCGTGCTGCCGTTCTTCAAGCTGATCCGTTATTCGCCGGCGATGCGCTCGCTGCTCGCGGCCATCCATGCCGAGCGGCGTGCGCTGATCGGCTGCATCGTCATCCTGATCGGTGTGGTACTGACCTTCGCCTCGCTGCTCTACGCCATCGAGCGTGATGTGCAGCCTAACAAGCTCGGCACGATTCCGGATGCGATGTGGTGGGCGATCGTGACGCTCGGCACCGTCGGTTATGGTGACGTCGTGCCGGTGACGCCGCTCGGCAAGTTCATCTCGGTGTTCGCCATCATCAGCGGCTTTGCCATGATCGCGCTGCCGGTCGCGATCATCTCGACCGCCTTTGCCGAGGAGGTGAGGCGGCGCGATTTCGTCGTCACCTGGGGCATGCTGGCGCGGGTGCCGCTGTTCTCGCATCTCAGCGCAGCGGAGATTGCCGACATCATGCGGTTGCTCCGCGCCCGCACCATCGAGCAGGGCGAGATATTGGTCCGCCGCGGCGACGCCGCCTCGTCGATGTATTTCATCACTGCCGGCGAGGTCGAGATCGCGCTGCCGAGCCAGCAGGTGCGGCTTGGCGACGGCACCTTCTTCGGCGAGATCGCGCTGCTGCATAAGACAAAACGCAGCGGCACGGTGACGGCGACGCGCAAGACCCGACTGTTGCTGCTCGACGCCCAGGATTTTCACGCTTTGATCGAGCGCATGCCGACGCTCGCCGCCCACGTCCAGATGACCGCGAAGGCGCGGCTGGAGGAGACCGGCGACCTCGCGGCGGCAGAACTGGCGCAGGCCGAGCGCGAGGCCACCGACCGCTGAGCGGTCAGCCCTTCTTCAGGAAAACATACTCGGCCGAGTAGGGCGCGCTTTTGAATTCGCCGGCCTTGTCGCAGGCACCATCGAGCTTGCCGCCATGGGTGTTGATGCGCTGGACCGTAGTGACAGGCGTCAGCACGCCACTGCCGCGGCGCGAGGCGACCTCCAGCTTCAGCCAGGCGATATCGGCGGCCGTCGCACCCGGCGCGTTGCCGATGGCCTTGCCGGCCACGGCGCTGCCGTCGGCAAGCTCCCAGTTCGGGCCGGCATAGTGCCGGCCGACGGTCTTGCCCTCGGCGAGGAGCGTCGCGACCGGCTCGCGGAAAGCCCAGGCGAGCTTGCCGTCGGTGCCTCCCTTGCACTCATAGACTTGCGCGCCCTCGGCGTGGACGCTGAGCACGACGCTCTCGCCGGGCGCGGCGATGGCCTCGGGGAGCGGCTCCGCGGCTGCGGTGGGTCCGGCCACGGCCGCGAGCAGCAGGCAGGGGACGGCGAACTTGACGATGGACATGGGTGGCCTCCGCGCAACGGTGTCAAAATGAATGGGCCGCGCCCAGGCGCGGCCCATAATGTCTAACCCCGATCAGACGAAAATAATGCGCGGGCTTACGCCAACGCTTTCGTGAGGTTTTCCGCGACCTTGTCGAGGAAGCCGGTGGTCGAGAGCCAGCGCTGGTCGGCGCCGACCAGGAGCGCGAGGTCCTTGGTCATGTAGCCTTCCTCGACGGTGTCGACGCAGACCTTCTCCAGGGTGCTCGCGAACTTGGCGAGCTCGGCATTGTTGTCGAGCTTGGCGCGATGCGACAGGCCGCGGGTCCAGGCGAAGATCGACGCGATCGAGTTGGTCGAGGTCTCCTTGCCCTTCTGGTGCTCGCGGTAATGGCGGGTCACCGTGCCGTGGGCGGCCTCGGCTTCCACCGTCTTGCCGTCGGGGGTGAGGAGGACCGAGGTCATCAGGCCGAGCGAGCCGTAGCCCTGAGCGACCGTGTCGGACTGCACGTCGCCGTCGTAGTTCTTGCACGCCCAGACATACCCGCCGGACCATTTCAGCGCCGACGCCACCATGTCGTCGATCAGGCGGTGCTCGTAGGTCAGGCCCTTGGCGTCGAATTCCTTCTTGAACTCGCGGTCGAAGACGTCCTGGAAGATGTCCTTGAAGCGACCGTCATAGATCTTCATGATCGTGTTCTTGGTCGAGAGATAGACCGGGTAGTTGCGCAGCAGGCCGTAGTTCAACGAAGCGCGGGCGAAGTCGATGATGGAGTCGTCGAGATTGTACATCTGCATCGCGACGCCGGAGCCCGGGGTCTTGAACACTTCCTTCTCGATGACGGTGCCGTCCTCGCCGACGAACTTCATCGTCAGCGTGCCCTTGCCGGGGAACTTGATGTCGGTGGCGCGGTACTGGTCGCCATAGGCGTGGCGGCCGATGATGATCGGCTTGGTCCAGCCGGGAACCAGGCGCGGCACGTTCTTGCAGATGATCGGCTCGCGGAAGATCACGCCGCCGAGGATGTTGCGGATGGTGCCGTTCGGCGACTTCCACATCTGCTTGAGATTGAACTCCTTCACCCGGGCCTCGTCCGGGGTGATGGTGGCGCACTTGACGCCGACGCCGACCTTCTTGATGGCTTCGGCGGCGTCGATGGTGACCTGATCGTTGGTCTCGTCGCGGTACTCCATGCCCAGGTCGAAATACAGCAGCTCGACATCAAGGTACGGATTGATCAGCTTGTCCTTGATGTACTGCCAGATGATCCGGGTCATCTCGTCGCCATCGAGTTCGACGACGGGGTTGGACACCTTGATTTTTGCCATGATCGGGGAAGCCTCTTGGGAACGGCGCTTTGGCGCGCCACGGGAATATCCGCCGCCTCTTAGCACCGGACTGCAGCGGGCGAAAGCCAAGGGATTATGCACTTTTAGCTCATCCAGCTTGCCCAGATGGGGGGCGGGACGGGCCCTGCCGCGGGGGCGGGCCTCAGGCTTCAGAAGAGATTCAAAAGTCGAATCCAACCCGTTATTTCCCTTGAGAATTTCGTCAGGACAGGCAAACGACAGGCGAACGGGCGGCCGGCCCCAAGGATCGGGGCAAGGCCGGCTTTGAATCAATTCCTGAAGAACGCCTTGCCAAGGCCTTGAGAACCCAAGGTCTTGAGAACCCGAGGCCTTGCGAACCAGTGTGAAAGCGAAACGAGATGTCGGGGACTGACAAGAGCAAGGTGGGCCTCGCCCTCGATGGTCCCATCGTGATCCTGGTCGAGCCGCAGCTCGGCGAAAACATCGGCATGTGTGCGCGCGCCATGGGCAACTTTGCGCTTGGCGCCTTGCGCATCGTCAACCCCCGCGACGGCTGGCCTAACATTGCGGCCCAGCGGGCCGCCGCCGGTGCCGACTACATTCTGGAAAAAGTCGAATTGTTCGACACGGTCGGCGAGGCGGTCGCCGATCTCGACCTGCTGTTCGCCACCACCGCGCGTCCCCATGACCAGGCCAAGCCGGTGGTGGGGCCCGAGGCGGCTGCGACCGAGATCTCGGGGCACATCGCCACAGGCGGCAAGGCCGGCATCCTGTTCGGCCGCGAGCGCTGGGGGCTGACCAACGAGGAGGTCGGCCTCTCCAACCGCATCATCACCTTCCCGGTCAATCCGGGCTTTGCCTCGCTCAACCTCGCCCAGGCCGTGCTGCTGGTCGGCTATGAATGGTTCAAGCGGGCAACGTCAGGCGAGCTGCCGCACAGCATGCCCGAGCGTTCCGAACGCGCCTCGCAGCACCAGATGCAGGCCTTCTTCGACAATCTCATCCGCGAGCTCGACCGGGTCGAATTCCTGCGCCCGGCCGAGAAACGCGACACCATGCTGGTCAATCTGCGCAACATTTTTAGCCGCATGGAGCCGACCAAGCAGGACATGCACACCCTGCACGGGGTCGTGATGGCGATCGCGGAAGGGCGCAAGGGCCCGGCCAAGGGCGGCGTGCTCGACGGCGAGCAGGCCACGCGCCTGCGCGCGCTTCTCGCCGAGCACGGCCAGGGCGGCGGCGTGCCCGACAGCGGCTCGACCGTGCGCGGCCTTGCTCGCCTGCTCCGCCGCAACCCGACCGATGCCGAGCGCCTGCTCTGGCAGGCCCTGACCCGCGACCGCCGCTTCGCAGGAGCGTTCAAGCGCCAGACCCCGGTCGGCCGCCACATTCCCGATTTCGTCTCGTTCCCGCACCGGATCGCGATCGAGCTGGTCAATCCGGGCGAGGGCGAGACCATCGCGGCCGATCGCGCGGGCCGGCGGACGTGGCTGGAGGCGCGCGACTATCGCGTGCTGGAGATCCGGGCAGCGGACGTGGAGCGCGATCTCGAGGCGGAGTTGGTGCGGTTGCAGGGGATGATCCAGGGAATGACCTGACCTCGATCTGGCTGGGTTTTTGCAACCAAGAGCTGTGCAAGAGCCCTTCCGATTGCTATGACGAGCTGCTTGATATCATCGGGGGCTCCATGATCGGAAGGGTAGGCCGCGTGCTCTCGAGTACGGTAGCGACATTGGCAATGATCGCGCTTGTTTCGCCTGCGGCCGCAAACTCTGCTGACGAACAGAAGTGCAGCGCCCAGACCAAAGTCTCGCCCGACGAACGAATTGCGGCCTGTACTTCGCTACTGCGGCTGGACGAGTACGATCGGCAGAACATTGCTCGGATTTATTTCAATCGAGGCAGTGCTAACAACATCAAGGGTGAGTACGAGCTCGCCATTGCAGACTACAGCGCTGCAATCGAAGCCGATCCGACGGCCGAACGCGCTTACTACTGCCGAGCCGTCGCGCATTATAATCTCGGAGATTTTGACCGCGCTCTCGCCGATCTCGACCGCACGATTCAACTGAACTCAAGGAATCGCATTGCCCACTACGCCCGAGGTCTCATCTATTCAAGGAAGGGAGACTATGACAGGGCGATTGGCGACTACACCCGGTCGGTGCAACTCACATCTCAGGATCAGGCGCTTCGAAAGAATCAAAATGAGCCAAATCGCAAGGGCGACGATCTTGCCGCTCCCGTCGGCGGAGACGCCGCCGCGAGCGAGCCGGAAGGAATTGATGGCCGTATATTTCTGGCGCGCGGCGCCACGTATTATGAAAAGGGGGACATCGATCACGCTATTGATGACTACGATCAAGCGCTTCGGATCAACGCGAGAGATAAGGACGCGTTTGATTACCGAGCCAGAGCTTACAACGCAAAGGGCGACTTCGCCCGCGCAATCGTCGACGCCGACCGGGCAATCCAATTGGACCCAGAAGATGCGTTGGCCCATCGGTCACGGGCGCTCGCTTACTTCCAGAGCGGCTCACTGACCAAAGCTCTCGCGGATTTCGATCGAGCAACGTCGCTCGATCCCAGGGATGTCTACGCAGCGTTGTGGCGAGAGATCGTAAGCATGCGCAGCGGAGCGCCGAGCCGGCTTGCGGCCGCGACGATGAAGCTCGATATGACTGCTTGGCCTGCTCCCATTGTCCGACTATTTCTTGGAGAAGTGACGGCAGAGGAGGTGTTGCGAGCAGCCAACGATCCGCTTCCTGCTAAGCGGTCTGGCCAAATATGTGAGGCGAACTTCTACTCCGCCGAGTTCGCCCTGCAACGCGGTGCGAAAGAGCAGGCGCGGCGGCTTTTCGGACTGGCGCTTGCCGATTGCCCGCCGACCTTCGTGGAGGCACAGGCGGCCGCGGCCGAGCTCAAGGCGCTCGCTGCGAGCCCCTAGCGACGTTTGGGCACTGTCCAGTCTAGTTTAGACGACAGCGTAGGGTGGGCAAAACGGAAGCGTGCCCACCATCAATCGACGTGCCGGGACAGCAGTGGTGGGCACGGCGCTACGCGCCTTTGTCCACCCTACGAGATCGCGCTTGTGGGGTGCGTTAGTCGTACTGCGTCAGGCGGCGCTTGCGACCGGGGCTTTCGGGCCGCTCTGCTGGAGGCGACGTAACGCGGCGAGGTTGGTCTCGACCGAGGCCAGGCAGCAACGCGATTTGCCGCCTGACTTCGCCTCGTAAAGTGCTGCATCGGCGACCGCGAGCAATTCCTCGACTTCGGCGCCATGATCCGGCGACATCGCAATGCCGACGCTGGCGCCGACACCGGCGCGCACCTCGCCGCCGAGCTCATAGGAGACGGCGACCTCGCTGATGAGGCGGTGTCCCGCCTCCTGGGCCATTTCGGCCGTGACGCCGTCGACGAGCACGACGAACTCGTCCCCGCCCATCCGGGCGACCACCGCGCCGTCCGGCAGCGCCCGGCGCACGCGCCCGGCCACCGCTTTCAGGACCTCGTCGCCCGCCGCATGTCCGAACGTGTCGTTGACCGGTTTGAAGTCGTCGAGATCGAAGAACATCACAGCGAACCGTCGTTCGGCGTGGGCTCCAAGTCTGGCGCTGAGCGCCTCGACGAAGCCCGCGCGATTGAGCAGCCCCGTGAGTGCATCATGATGCGCGCGATGGCTGTTCTCGCGTTCGGCGCGCATGGTGGTGATCAGCATCCGGTTGAGGCGGAAGGCGGCGGCCGTCATCGCGGCCAGATACATCGGCACCTGGAGGTAGACGATGTAGAACAGCGGCTCGCCGGCGAACGCAGCGCCGGGGATGATGGGACCGAGGCTCAGCAGGATCATGGTCCCGGCCAGCCGCGGCGCGCCGAAATTGCGGAAGCAGATGCCGCCGACCATCGCCGCCGCCGAGAGCGAGGCCAGCATGGCGACGACCCAGTCCGCGCTGGCCAGGCTGGCAACGACGCCAAATCCAACGCTGGCGCTCCAGGCGACCGCGAGCAGGAGATGAAGGTCGGTCGGCGTCGGGCGGTGGGCACGCGCCCTGCGATGCGCGCTGACGAGCACGGCGAGGCGGGCCAGGCTGATCGCGATCTCCATGACCAGCCAGACAATGAATGGTGCGGTCTGCTTGCGGCCAGCGATCACGGCGGCGACGGCAACGGTGTTGACGGCGCCGGCAGCAAAAACCGGCAACGATCCATAGAGCTGGACAATGAGCGCGGCGCGGATGTCGTCGGGAACACCTAGCCCCGGCTCGGCGAGCCAGCGTGTCAGGCGCCAGCGTGGCGCACTGTAGAGTCCCTCGTCCGATTGCATTGCAGAGCGTCCCCGTATTCCGGGCGCCAACAACGATGACCGCTCCTAACAAGCCTTTTAAGACAGCCATCGATTGCCGGGCGTGCTTGACGCAAGGTAAACCGTCGCAAGCGCGGCCGCTGGCGTGCAGGAGAATGCGGATTGGTGCAGGCCGAAGGTGCGGCGACGGATGTGTTGCGTGATTAGAGGTAGGGAGGGCAAAGCGACTTGTCCGCCGTAGCTCGAAGAGAGCAGGCGGAAGCGTGCCCACCATGTCGCTCAACGGAGCTGAGATAGGAGTGATGGGCACGGCGCTTCGCGCCTTTGCCCACCCTACGAGGTACGCCCGAGCTGCACCTCGCGTTCCACCGCAATCCATGTCGTACGGGCCACGGCCAGCAACTTCCCGGCTTCATCGTGGAGCGCGGCCTCGGCCGTACGCTTGCGGCCGTCGCGGCCGGTTGGCCAAGCCGTGATGACGCAGCGGTCTCCGGGGCGCGGCCGGGCTTCGATCCGTGCCGACATCCGGCCCAGCAGCAGTGGCGTCTTGTCGAAGGTCGCGCTCTGCTGATCGCAATTGCAGGCAAAGCCGGTAGGACAATCGAGCGCCGACCAGAGAAATTCTGGCGCGACCAAACCATCTTCGGCTGTCAGATTAGCAGCCGGCGTCCAACTCGCCGCGAGAACGGCGTTGTGACGTCCGAGCGGACCGGCGAAGATGCGCAGGCCGTCGCCTTTCGCTCTTGCGGGACCGCAGACGAAACAGTTCGGCAGCGGATGCTCGTGCGGTTTCACAGGCGTCAGCAATTCGGCTGCGCGTGCTTCCTGCAAGGTGGCTGTCTCTACGCGCGTGAGTTCAACGCTCGTCGCTCGCCCGGTCGCGACGACTTTGGCGCCGTCGCGAAGCTCCCATGTGCCGTCGTCGGTCGCGACCGCAGCGAGCGGTTTGTCCAGGGGAGGCGGCGCGCGTAGCGTCACCTCTCCGTCGCCGGGAATGTGGCGGGCCAGCCGCCCGCAGACATAGCCGCCGTTCCCGGAGTTCGGAGGACCGCAAAAGCGCTTGTCGATGATGATCCCGGTCATCGGTTCTGTCCTCTCTTCGTCGTCGGGCCCAGTCTACCTGATCTTGAGGACAATTCGTCCCTGAACCGTGCGATTGGCGACGGCGCGCATGGCGTCGCCGGCCTCCTCCAAAGGGAGGACGCGATCGATGTGCGGGCGGATGTTTCCGTCGGTCAGCAATTGCATCAGCGTATCATTCATGCGTGCGGCTTCCGCGGAGAATTTCTCCGCCCAGGCGCCGACAAAGACGCCGATGATGGCATAGTTTTTCAGGAGAGGCAGGTTCATCGGGATCTGTGGAATTTCGCCGCTGGTGAAGCCGATCGGCATTAGCCGTCCGCCCCACTTCATCGATCGGGCCATCTGCTCGAAGATCGCGCCGCCGACATTGTCGAAGCCGATATCGATGCCGTCTCCCGATGTGATCGACTTGATCCGGTCGCGCAGGTCCTCGCTGCGATAGTTGATGACCTCGCTGGCGCCGTAACCGCGCACCAGGGCGGCCTTGTCGTCGGAGCCGACGCCGGCGACGACGCGCAGGCCGAGATGATGGCCGAGGTCGACGGCGGCAAGGCCAACCCCGCCGGCTGCGCCGGTGACGAACAGGGTTTCGCCGCGCTGCGCCCGAGCCCGCTCGACCAGCGCATAATAGGCCGTGCCGTAATTGTGCAGCACCGTCGCCGCGGCTTCGAACGCGACGCCATCCGGTAGCCGCACGCTCTTCGATTCCTTCGCAATCATCCGTTCGGCGTAGCCGCCGGTCCAGGCACTGCACGCCACGCGATCGCCGGGTGCGAACATCGTGACCTTGTCGCCGACCGCGACGACGACGCCGGAAGCTTCGGTGCCGGGCACGAAGGGCGTCGGCGGCCGCATCTGGTAGAGGCCCGAGACCAGCAGCTGGTCCATGAAGCTCACGGACGCCGCGTGGACATCGATGAGAATCTCGTCGTCGGCAGGTCGCGGCGCAGCGATCTCACCGAGGCGCAGATCCGCAGGGCCAGTGAACGAATTGCACAGAACCGCTTTCATCGGGGCGCTCCGAAAATGCGCGGCAACAGCATGGGAACGCGCCGGCGATAGTCCTGATAGGTCGCGCCGAACTCGGCGATCAGGTCCCGCTCCTCGAACTGCAGGGCGACCAGGATGTAGGCCGTGTTCGCGATCGCGAACAGCAGATGGCCGGCGGTCATCTCGGGCGTCGCCCAGAACGCGAGCAGAAAGCCCAGCATGAGCGGATGCCGCACGATCTTGTAGAGCAGCGGCGTCCGGAAGGATTGACCAGGCATGTCGGCTCCGCGCAACGCGAAGAGAGCCTGGCGCAGGCCGAACAGATCGAAATGATCGATCATGCAGGTCGAGGCGAACACGATCAGCCAGCCGAGCCAATGCACGCCGGTCAGGAGCCACGCTGTAATTCCGCTGGCCTGCCAGATCGGCGCCGGGATCGGACGCCACTGCCAGAACAGCAGCAGGAGGATCAGGCTCGAGAGCAGCACATAGGTGCTGCGCTGGCAGGCGATGGGAAGGCTTCCCGCCCACCAGCGCTTGAAGGCCGGGCGCGCCATGACGCTGTGCTGGATGGCAAACAGGCTCATCAGCAGCAGGTTGACGACGATGGCCTCACCCAAATTCGCAGGCGCGCCGACGTCGATCGACGTGTCGATTGACTTGGGCACGACATAATTGCCGACGAAGCCGAGCGCGTAGAGGAATGAAGCCGTGAAGACGGCGTAGCTCACGATGGCGTAGAGCAGGATTGCGAGGCGCGCGAACATGGTTTTTCCTATTGTGCCTGACACGGCGGTGCCGCATTCAGGAGCCTGAGCTGCTCGCTGGCGAGCGGGCTCGATCTGGCCTGACTGCTATCGCTGGACCGTCCCCTGCGCGTCCCCCGGGGCGCCGACCGGGGAGGAAGGATCTCCATGACGGCCTTTTCGCTTGGCACGTTCGGGTTCCCCGAGGTCCATGCCGACGACCGCCTGATCAAGCTGGCCTTGCGCAAGGGACTTGCGCTGCTGGTCTATCTCGCGGAAGCCAAAGCCCCCGTCGCGCGCGACGTCATTGCCACGCTGCTGTGGCCCGAGACGTCCCGCGAGACGTGCCTTGCGCGATTGCGGCGTCTGCTTCACCGCGTCGAACTCACGCTCGGCCAGGCGGTTTTCGAGACCGACCGCACAAGCTTGCGCTGGTCCCCGGAGGTCGAGCTGAAGATCGACTCGCATCTGTTCGAGAGCGCCTGCGATCGCGGTGCGTTTGAAGAGGCCTGCCGGATCTATCGCGGTGACTTCCTGGCGGGCTTTTCTCCGGACGACTGTCCCGAATTCGACGATTGGGCGTTCTTTCGCCGCGAGGCGTTGCGGGGACGGCTCGTGCAGGCGCTCGAACGTCTGGTGCAGGACAGGAATGCTGCCGGCGATCATCTCGCCGCGACACTGCATGCGGGCCGTCTGGTCGAGCTCGATCCGCTCAGCGAGGTGTATGGCCGGCACCTGATCCGCAGCCTCCTGCTTGCGGGCGACCGAAGCGCGGCGGAACGGCATCACGCCGCACTGGCGCAGCGGCTGCGCGACGAGCTTGGCGTCACGCCGGAAGCGGAGACCGAAGCGCTCATGAGTCGCGCGGCCGCGCCGCTGCGCGATGCTCTTCCAGCGACACGCTATGTGAAGGGCGCCGGCGTGCATCTGGCGTATCAGACCTATGGCAGCGGTCCGCTCGACATCCTGGTCATGCCCGGCTTCGTCTCGCATGTGGAACGCGCCTGGGAGCATCCGGCGAGCCGGACGTTTCTGGCCTCATTGATGAGACTTGGGCGGCTGATCGTTTTCGATCGCCGCGGCATCGGCCTGTCCGACCGGGTCGGATCGGCCCCCGGCATCGACGTCACCGCGGACGACATCGGCACCGTGCTGCGGGCGGCGGACTCGCGCCGCGTCGTGCTGTTTGGCGCATCCGAATGCGGGCCGGCCTGCATCAAATTTGCGGTCGAGCAATCCCGCCATGTGGCCGGGCTCATCCTGTTCGGCGCACTGGCCAAGGGCTGCTGGTCGGAGGACTATCCGCACGCACTGCGCGCCAGCCAGTATGATGCCTGGAGCAAGCACCTGATTGCGCAATGGGGCGGCCCGGTCGGGATCGAAGCCTTCGCGCCGAGCCTGGCCAATGATCCGCAGGCGCGCGCCTGGTGGGCGGGGCTGTTGCGCGCGGCGTCCAGTCCGGGCGGAATCTCCGCCGTGCTCGAGGCCTTTCGCGACGCCGACGTGCGACACCTTCTGGCGCGGATTGCGGTGCCGACGCTGGTGCTGCATCGGCGGGACGACAAGGCCGTGCGGATCGCGGCCGGGCGCGACATCGCGAGCCGGATCACCGGTGCGGAATTCGTCGAGCTCGACGGCAATGACCATTGGTTCTTTGCCGGCGACCAGCAGCCGGTGCTCGAGGCGATCAAGCGGTTCACGGAGGCTTTACCGCGTGAGGGGAGGTCGGGGCGGTGACGCCTCAAGCCTCATTTATTGGCACGTTTCGTGCCTCCCAAAGCGGCACAAACGACGTGACACGATGCCTGGCCAAGGGAGACCCTGACATGAAGCGCGAAGACCTCACCGAAAAGCTGCTCGACATCAAGCGCGAGAACGGCTGGAGCTGGAAACACATCTGCGACAAGGTCGGCGGCTATTCCGAGGTGCTGATCGTCGGTGCGATCCTCGGCCAGATGAAGCTGACGAAACCGCAGGCCGCCAATGCCGGCGAGCTGTTCGGCCTGTCGAAGGCCGAGACCACGATGCTCAACGAGGTGCCGATGCGCGGCACCGGCACGCCGATGCCGCCGACCGATCCGCTGATCTATCGCTTCTACGAGATGGTGATGGTCAACGGTCCGGCGTGGAAGGCGCTGATCGAGGAGGAATTCGGCGACGGCATTATGTCGGCGATCGACTTCGACATGGCAATGGAGTGCGTCGCCAACCCGAAGGGCGACCGCGTCAAGATCACCATGAGCGGCAAGTTTTTGCCGTACAAATATTACGGCGCCAGCGGCAATGTGCCGGAATACGGCTTCAAGGAGGGGTGAGGGACGCCAATGGCGAACAGCGAGTAGCGAATGGGCTCATTCGCTACCCGCCGCTCCCTAGTTCGCCTATTTGCCCGCCTTCACCTCGGCCGCGGCCACGGCGATCAATTCGCTCATCTTGGCGCGAATCGCCTGTTCGGTGATGGCGACGTTCTTGGCGGCGAAATCGGCCATGACCTTGCGCAGGACGTCGGCATCGCCGGCCTCCTCGAAATCGGCCGCGACCACTTCCTTGGCGTAGGCGGTGGCGGCCTCGCCGGTGATGCCGAGCTTCTCGGCGGCCCAAAGGCCGAGCAGCCGGTTGCGGCGGGCTTCCGCCTTGAATTTCTGCTCCTCGTCGAGGGCGAATTTCTTCTCGAAGCCTTCCTCGCGCTTGTCCAAACTGCTCATGCCTTTTCCAATTCCCTGCTGACTGGATCCGGCGGCCGTCGTTGCGACGGCCCCGGCGCATGCCTAGATAGGGGGCACGAATCGGCAAAACAACGAGCCGTTAAGCCGCAGGCAAGACGGTATAAGTTGATGCCGGGCGGCCGGATCGATTGTGCTGGGACAGCCAATCGGATAGGTTGCCTGAAGGCTTGGTTCCCGTTCTGTTTCCAAGGGGTTATAGACGGGTTCCCAGCCGTTCACGGCAGCTCCGCTGTGGGTCGTAACCTGGTAACCGGAGCACACCAAATACATGGATTTCAACAAAACACGGTACATCCCCATGAGCCGTCGGCGTCGTATTTATGAAGGCAAGGCAAAGGTTCTTTACGAAGGCCCGGAGCCCGGTACCCTGATCCAGCACTTCAAGGATGACGCCACCGCGTTCAATGCGAAAAAGCATCAGGTGATCGAGGGCAAGGGTGTCCTCAACAACCGGATCTCGGAGTACCTGTTTCAGCACCTCAACGACATCGGGGTGCCGACCCATTTCATCCGCCGCCTCAACATGCGCGAACAATTGATTCGCGAGGTCGAGATCGTGCCGCTGGAAGTGGTGGTGCGGAACGTTGCCGCCGGTTCGCTGTCGCAGCGCCTCGGCATCGAGGAGGGCACGCAGCTGCCCCGTTCGATCATCGAATTCTACTACAAGAACGACCAGCTCAACGACCCCATGGTGTCGGAAGAGCACATCACCGCCTTCGGCTGGGCCACGCCGCAGGAGATCGACGACATCATGGCGCTCGCCATCCGCGTCAACGATTTCCTCACCGGCCTCTTCCTCGGCATCGGCATCCGCCTCGTCGACTTCAAAATGGAGTGCGGCCGGCTGTTCGAGAACGAGATGATGCGGATCATCGTCGCCGACGAGATCTCGCCGGATAGCTGCCGTCTCTGGGACATCAAGTCGAACGAGAAGCTCGACAAGGACCGTTTCCGCAGGGATCTCGGCGGCCTGCTCGAGGCTTACACCGAAGTCGCAAAACGCCTCGGCATCCTCATGGAGAACGAGCGTCCGCAGGGCACTGGCCCGGTGCTGGTGAAGAGCTAAGAGGGATTTGACGTGAAGGCACGTGTTACCGTTACCCTGAAAACGGGCATCCTCGATCCGCAGGGCAAGGCCATCGAAGGCGCGCTGAAGTCGCTCGGCGTCGACGGCGTCGCCAGCGTTCGTCAGGGCAAGGTGTTCGACATCGAGCTTGCCGGCGCCGACAAGGCCAAGGCCGAAGCGGCGCTGAAGGAGGCCGCCGACAAGCTCTTGGCGAACACCGTGATCGAGAATTATCGGGTCGAGATCGTCTAGCCCGCGCGGCGCTTCACAGCCATCCGACGCGGCGGAAGCGCCAGTACAATCCGAGGCAGGCGAGGGCCATCATCCCCATGACGACGAAATAGCTGTATTCCCATTGCAGCTCGGGGATGTATTTGAAGTTCATCCCGTAGATGCCGGCGACTGCGGTGGGGACGGCGAGGATCGCGAGCCACGACGCGAGCGTTTTGGAGACCGCGGTCTCCTGCGCCTGTCCGACCAGCAGGCTCGCTTCGAAGGCGAAGGCCAGCACCTCGCGCATTGAATCGATGCGCTCCTGGATGTTCCTGACGTGGTCGGTGACGTCGCGGAACAGCGGCTGCATCGTCGCGCGCACCATCGCAAGCTCGTCATGCTCGAGGCGGCGGCAGACTTCCACCAGCGGGCCGATCGCGGTCCTGAGCCGCAACAGGTCGCGGCGCAGCATGTAGAGCCGCTCGATCTGCGCCTTGCTGATCGGCTTGGACAGCACGTCGTCCTCGATGCCCTCGACCTCCTCGTGGATGCTCTCCAGCACGGGCGAGTAGTTGTCGACGATGAAATCGAGGATGGCGTAGAGGATGTAGTCCTCGCCGCGCGCCAGCGCCCGCGGGCAGCTTTCGCAGCGTTCGCGCACCGGCGTGTAGGATGTCGAGGCGCCATGGCGCACCGAGACCAGATAGCTTTCGCCGACGAAGATGTGCGTCTCGCCGAAGGCGATCCGGCCCTCGATCAGTTGCGCCGTCCGCGCCACGATGAACAGGGCCTCGCCATATTGCTCGATCTTCGGCCGCTGATGGGCGTTGTTGGCGTCCTCGATGGCAAGGTCGTGCAGGTCGAACTGCTTCTGCACGGCGCCGAGCAGCGCCATGTCGGGCTCGTGCAGCCCGATCCACACCACGTGGCCGGGCTTGGCCCGCCAGCTCGAAGCCTCGCTGATGGCGATATTGGCGACACGCCGGCCGTCGACATAGGCGCCGGCGGCGATGACGCCCTGAGTGGACACCGGTTCGGAGGGGGAGGCGGGCCGCGACGGGACGTTCATGGCTTCAATCCCGGGCAAGATCGTCAGGCAAAAGTGCCGTGGCTATGGCCTGTGTACAAGGCCGCCCGGCAAGGCTAGCACTGGTAAAATCCCCGTCAAATGGCTATCTCTCTTCACGATTTTGGCCCTCTTTGGCCAGCCCGATTCCCATCACCTTCGGAACCCGAACCATGAAAGCCGCCATCCTCGTCTTTCCCGGAATCAACCGCGAGCGCGACATGGCGCGCGCATTGAGGCTGATCTCCGGCAGCGAGCCCGCGATGGTCTGGCACGCCGAGACGTCGCTGCCCGCGGGCACCGACCTCGTCGTGGTGCCTGGCGGCTTCTCCTACGGCGACTATCTGCGCTGCGGCGCGATTGCGGCGCGATCGCCGGTGATGGACGCGGTGCGCGACTATGCGGCCAAGGGCGGTCTCGTGCTCGGCGTCTGCAATGGTTTTCAGATCCTCTGCGAGTCCGGCCTGCTGCCCGGCGTCTTGATGCGCAACGCGCGGCTGAAGTTCATCTGTCACGACGTGCATCTGCGCGTCGAGCGCTCCGACACGCCGTTCACCCGCGGCTACAATGCGGGCCAGGTGATCCGCGTGCCGGTGGCGCATGGCGAGGGCAATTACGAGGCGGACGAAGAGACCATCAAGCGGCTCGAGGGCGAGGGGCGGGTGCTCTATCGTTACTGCTCGGCCGACGGCGTGGTCGATGATATCAGCAACATCAATGGCGCGGCGCAATCCATCGCCGGAATCGTCAACGACAGGGGCAACGTGCTCGGCATGATGCCGCACCCGGAGAACCACGTCGAAGACATCATGGGCTGCACCGATGGCCGCGGCCTGTTCGCCGGCCTCACTGCCCATCTGGAAAAGGCCGCGTGATCGCGTTCGTGGCGAAGCGGGCTCTCGCCGCGATCGCGGCGCTGTCGCTCGCGACATTTTCGCTCGCGACCGCCGCCTTCGCGCAGGATTTCCCCAAGCGTCCGCTCACCATGATCGTGCCGTTCGCGGCCGGCGGCACGTCGGACGTGATCGCGCGCACGGTGGCCGAGCAGATGGGCATCGCGCTCGGCCAGACCATCGTGATCGAGAACGTCGCCGGCGCCGGCGGCTCGACCGCGCTGGCGCGCGCCTCCCGCGCCGAGCCTGACGGCTACACCATCGCGATCGGCAACGCCGGCACCAATGCCGCGACCTACACGATCTATCCCAAACTGCCGTTCACGCCTGAATCCTTCGTCCCGATCGCCATGGTCGCGAAGACGTTCGGCATCATCGCGCTTCGCAAGGATTTTCCGGCGAAGGACCTGAAAGAGTTCATCGCCTACGCCAAGGCCAACCCCGGCAAGATCAATCTCGGCCACGCCGGTGTCGGCTCGTCGAATTACCTCATTTGCAAGAGCTTCGTGACGGCCGCCGGCATCGATGCGACGCTGGTCGGCTATCGCGGCGCGGCGCCTGCGCTCACCGACGCGGTCGGCAGCCAGATCGACGGCGTCTGCGACGCCGCCGCCTCCGTCTCGCAGTCGATCAACGAGAAGCTGGTGCGGGGGCTCGTGGTCGGCTCGACCGTGCGGCTGGCCACGCTGCCCGATCTGCCGACGTCTGCCGAGGCGGGCTTGCCGGACTTCGAAGCGCAGGGCTGGAATGGCCTGTTCGCACCCAAGGGCACGCCGCAGGCCGTCATCGCCAAGCTGAATGCAGCCGCGCGCACCGCGGTGGAAACCGACGCGGTGAAGAAGCGTTTTGCGGATCTGTCGACCGTTACGCCCGATCCCGACGAGCATACGCCCGAGGTGCTCCAGAAGCTCGTGACGCGTGACGTCGAGAAGTACCGGAAGATGCTCGCGGACGACGCCAAGTAGCAGCCGCCCAAATCATAGCTGCCCAAGTCATAGCGGTTTGGGCTTGCTGTCTCATGAACCTCAATCGCGTTTGAGACGACTGACTCCTCGTCGCCATCAAGGCGCGTGCATCCGGGGTCGCTGATTTCCGCGCGGATGGAAGCAACTCAAAGTTGTTTCGCTGCGCGAGTTGCGATATCAGGAAGCGTACGCTGTCGTTGTGCTCCCGGATGTCACATGCCCGTCGCTTTGGTCGTTCTGCTGCTCGATATCACGCTGATCTATCACGCGTCGCGAACCGGGCGATTGCGGCCCTGGGCTTTCATCATCCTGCTGGTGCCGATGATGGGCGCGCTCGCCTATATCGCGGTCGAACTCATCCCGGAATGGTTTTCCAGCCCCGGCGCGCGGCAGGCGCGCCAACGCGTCGCCAATCGGCTCGATCCGGAGAAGCGCTACCGCGAGCTGTCCGACCGGCTGGCTGTCACCGATACCATCGCCAATCGTGCGGCGCTGGCCGAGGAGTGCGCGAAGATCGGGCGCTACGGTGAAGCCGAGCAGCATTACGATCATATTTTGGCGCTGCCGATGGGCCACGATCCCGCCTACGCCTTCGGCAAGGCGCAAGCCGAATTCTCCGCAAAGCGTCCGGCCGATACGCTGGCGACGCTGGATGATCTTCAGAAGCAATGGCCGGACTTCGATTCCGCCGATGCGCATCTGCTCTATGCCCGCGCGCTTGCCGAGGTTGGCCGGCTCGACGAGGCGCTGGAGGAATATCACGCCGTCACCGACTATTTTCCCGGCGCCGAAGCACGGGTGCGCTACGGCATGCTGCTCCAGATGGTCGGCCGCAGCGCCGAGGCGCGCGTGGTTTTCAACGAGCTCCTGATCCAGATGCGGCGCGCGCCGAAATATCTGCGCGAGGCGCAGGCCGAGTGGCTCAACATCGCCGAGAAGCAATTGTCGGCGTCGCGCTGATTGCCGCTTCAACGCCAAACGCCAGAGAAGGCGATCAGGTCAACCAGGTAATGCACGAGCACGACCGGCCAAAGCGCACCTGAGCGCCGGTACATCGCCATGAAAAGGATGCCGGTTGTTGCGGCAAGCAGGATGTTTCCGATCCCGCTCCACCAATGAAAGGCGCCGAAGATCAGAGACGTCATGAGGATAGCAAAGACCCCATCGCCCAGGTAAGGCTGTGACGCGTTCCGAAGCAATCGCCTGAAAATGATCTCTTCACTGGCCGCGACCAGCGCCAAGCCAACGATGAGATCGAAGACGTTGAGCCAGCCGGTCGGGTGCGGGTATTTGCCAATGACGGTCGCTGGCAATGTCGCATTGATGAGTCGTCGCGGCCACTGACTCAAGCGGTCCAGCAGTACAATTCCTGCGATCCAGACCCCGATCTCAAGAAAAGAAATCCGGCGTTGCTCGCGTCGATAGGCAACAGCACGTGCTGCAGGAATCGCTGCAAGGATGGCCAGGGCGGCGATCCGCCCGGCATAGTCCCAGACAAGCCAACCCGCCGCAGTGTGCTGATGCAGTCGCATGAGCTGGGATGCAAATAGCGGAACAAGCGCGAGTGCGAACCACCAAATGCTGGGCACGCGATCGGCTTTTGAATCGCCAATGGCGTGTGGTGAACGACTGTCCATGCTGGGCCTTGAGGGAGGGATGCATCACGACAGGCTTGCGCGCGACTACCTCACATTCGTCCATCATGTGTCAATCAGGTTGTGACTGTGCCTTAGTGCGCCTCGTTGCGTTAGCACTCAGAGCCTGCGCAATCGTCCAAGCCACCGCTTGTAAACATCGCCCGGGATCGTCATCGTGGCGACGCCGGCCATGACCAGCACGAGACCGAGCGCGAGGTTTGACGGCACGGATTCGCCGAGCAGCACGATCGATAGTGCGACGCCGATCGGAATCCGCAAGTATCCCTGCGCGTTGGTGGTCAGCGTGCCGAGCCGAACCAGGCACATGTAGAACAGCATCAATCCCAGCGCGCTGGAGATGATGCCCATGGCGATGGTGGCGACGATTGCCGTCGGCGTCGGGTGCAGTGTCCAGGGCTGGTCGATGATCAGCGAGGGCGGCAGCAGCACGAGGCCACCGAACAGCAGCGAGCCGGTCGCCACCACCATCGGATCGTATTCGGAGAGCCGCAAGCCAAAGATGGTCGCGCAGGCAAAGGAGATGGTGGCGAGCAGGATCGCGATCTCGGCCACGATCTCGCCACTGAAGCCGCGCAGCGCGTCGAGACCGACGATGGCGATGGTGCCGGCAAGGCCGAGAATTGCGCCCACGAGCTTCAGCAGCGTCGCCGGCTCATGCCGCGTGATCAACGACGTGATCAGGAAAGCGAAGATCGGCGTCGTCGAGGCCAGCACCACCGTGTTCGACGCCGGCACATATTGCTGCGACCAGGTGATGACCAGGAACGGAAAGGTCGAGTTGATCAGCTGCTGGACTGCGAACAGCTTCCAGGCCTTCGCATCGGTCGGGAGCTTGAGGCCGCGCACCCACAGGATCGCGAACAGAAAGGCGGCCGCGATCAGCGAGCGCGCCGAGATGAAGGTGACAGGCGGGATGGTGGGAAGCGCGAGCTTCGCCAGCGGATAGGTGGAGCTCCAGCAGCAGGCGAGCGCGAACAGCAGCGCATAGTCGCGCCAGTTGCGGACGCCGGTGGCGATGATGGATGGCGACGATGATGCGGCGGCCGCCGTGCGGCCCGACGATGTGCTCTGCGGCACCTTGTTCCTGCTCCCCCGCGCCAGAGCGCTTGTCGCAAGTCTGGGCGAGGGGGTGCGAAAAGGGAAGGCGTCGAGCTATGCGTTTGGCTGGAGTGCCGGCTTCCGCTTCACCCGCTTGATCGTCCCGGAGAAGGTGAACAGCGGCCGCCCGGCCGAGGTCAGCTTGCCCCGCAGGAAGATCAGCGAGCCGCCGGCGCGGGACACTTCGCCGGCGCATTCGACCAGCTCGCCCTTGCGGGCCGCGTCGAGGAAATCACAGGCGAAATTCGTCGTCACGGCCGGGCCATCCAGCTCGTGGGTGGCGATCGCGAACAGGCAATAGTCGGCGAATGCCATGAAGCAGCCGCCGTGGACGTTTCCGGAGCCGTTGAGGTGCTTCTTCTCGACCCGGAAGGCCGAGCGGACGCTGCCGTCTTCCTCGACTTTGTGCCAGAACGGGCCGATATGGCTCTCAAAGCTGTCGCGAATCCAGGTTCGCCAACCCTTGAACTCACCTTCGGTGGCCACGTGCAGGTCGGGGCGGCGGGTGGATGGGACTTTGGTCAGCACGTGCAAGGAATTGGGCCTTCAATTACGGGTCTTTAGCCCTTAAATCCGATCCGTCCGCACCTTGCAATTCCTGTTCCCGCATCCCCCGGCCGCAAAACGTGGGACAGCGGGAAAATGCGCCATAAAGGGCTTTTCGTAGGCCCCCGATCTTCCTAAGAACGGCAAAACGCCGCCGAAAGCCCCGAATCCATGAAGAACGAACCCAAGATCACCCCCGAACTGGTTGCCGCCCACGGGCTCAAGCCCGACGAGTACGAGCGCATCCTGAAGCTGATCGGGCGGGAGCCGACCTTCACCGAGCTCGGCATCTTCTCGGCGATGTGGAACGAGCACTGCTCGTACAAATCGTCGCGTATCCATCTGCGCGGCCTGCCGACCAAGGCGCCCTGGGTGATCCAGGGCCCCGGCGAGAATGCCGGCGTGATCGATATCGGCGACGGCCAGGCCGTGGTCTTCAAGATGGAGAGCCACAACCACCCGAGCTACATCGAGCCCTACCAGGGTGCGACCACCGGCGTCGGTGGCATTCTGCGCGACGTCTTCACCATGGGCGCGCGTCCCATCGCCTGCCTCAATGCGCTGAGCTTCGGCGCGCCCGAGCATGCCAGGACGCGGCATCTCGTCTCCGGCGTGGTGGCCGGCGTCGGCGGCTATGGCAATTCCTTCGGCGTGCCGACGGTCGGCGGCCAGGTGCGTTTCCACACCCGCTATGACGGCAACATCCTCGTCAACGCGATGGCCGTGGGCCTCGCCGACGCCGACAAGATCTTCTATGCGGCCGCTTCCGGCGTGAACATGCCGATCGTCTATCTGGGCTCCAAGACGGGGCGCGACGGTATCCACGGCGCCTCGATGGCCTCGGCCGAGTTCGACGACAAGTCCGAGGAGAAGCGCCCGACCGTGCAGGTCGGCGATCCCTTCGCCGAAAAACTGCTGCTCGAGGCCTGCCTCGAGATCATGGAGAAGGGCTGCGTCATCGCGATCCAGGACATGGGCGCGGCCGGCCTGACCTGCTCGGCGGTCGAGATGGGCGCCAAGGGCGACCTCGGCGTCGACCTCGATCTCGACGCGGTGCCGACCCGCGAGACCGGCATGAGCGCCTACGAGATGATGCTCTCGGAAAGCCAGGAGCGCATGCTCATGGTGCTCAAGCCCGAGAAGGAAAAGGAAGCCGAGGCCATCTTCAAGAAATGGGGCCTCGACTTCGCCGTGGTCGGCTACACCACGCCGAGCAAGCGTTTCGTGGTCAAGCATGGCGGCGACGTCATGGCCGACCTGCCGATCAAGGAGCTCGGCGACGAAGCGCCGCTCTACGATCGCCCGCACGTGCCCTCCGCTGCGCTGCCGGTCGTGCATGCGCGCGACGTGCCGGCGCCGATGGGCGTCGGTGCCGCGCTTGAGAAGCTGATCGGCACGCCCGACATGTGCAGCAAGCGCTGGGTCTGGGAGCAATACGACCACGTCATCCTCGGCAACACCTTGCAGCGTCCCGGTGGCGACGCCGCCGTCGTGCGCGTGCAGGACGGGCCGAAGGGGCTGGCGCTGACCGTCGACGTCACGCCGCGCTATTGCGAAGCCGACCCGTTCGAGGGCGGCAAGCAGGCGGTGGCGGAAGCCTGGCGCAACATCACCGCGGTCGGCGGCAAGCCGCTCGCGATCACCGACAATCTCAATTTCGGCAATCCTGAACGGCCCGAGATCATGGGCCAGTTCGTCGGCTGCCTGAAGGGCATCTCGGAGGCCTGCCGCACGCTCGATTTCCCGGTCGTGTCCGGCAACGTCTCGCTCTACAACGAGACCAACGGCCGCGCGATCCTGCCGACACCTTCGATCGGCGGCGTTGGCCTGCTCGATGATTTCACCAAGTCCGCTTCGCTGGCCTTCAAGGCCGAGGGCGAGGCGATCCTCCTGGTCGGCGAAACCCACGGCTGGCTCGGCCAGTCGGTCTATCTGCGCGACATCTGCGGTCGCGAGGAGGGCGCGCCGCCGCCGGTCGACCTCGCGGCCGAGAAGCGCAACGGTGACTGCGTGCGCGGCATGATCCATGCTGGCACTGCGACCGCGGTGCACGATCTCTCCGACGGTGGCCTCCTGATCGCGCTCGCCGAGATGGCGATGGCCAGCGGCATCGGCGCAAAACTGCTGGCGGCGCCGGCGGCGCTCGTGCCGCAGGCCTATTGGTTCGGTGAGGACCAGGCGCGCTATCTCGTCACCGTGCCGGAAGCGGACGCCGGCCGCGTGCTGGCCAAGATGCGTGGCTGCGAGGTGCCCTGCGTGCGCATCGGCACCACCGGCGGCGATGCGATCGCGATCGCGGGCGAGGCGCCTGTCACGATCGATAGCCTGCGGAAATCGTTCGAGCGCTGGCTGCCGGAGTATATGGGCGGGAAGGCGGCCTGAGCCGCCGCCGCGAACTCCGTCATTGCGAGCGAAGCGAAGCAATCCAGACCGTCTCCGCGGCGGCAGACTGGATTGCTTCGTCGCAAGAACTCCTCGCAATGACGGACGGAGAGACCTCGGCCTCACAAAACGTGTGACGCGCCCGGAATCTTCCGCAACATTGCCGTCAGTCCCCAGCTCAGCATCACCGTGAGCACGAAGCCGATCCCGGCCTTGAAGATCGCAGGCCACGAATAGTCGAACAGCACATACTGGATCCACAGCGCGATCGGGTAGTGCACCAGGAACATGCCGTAGGCGTCCGCCTGCATGCGGTCGAGCAGGTTCGGCCCCGGCGACTTCTGGTGCAGGAAGAAGGCGAGGATCGCGAGCAGGATCGCGGCCGAGAACAGCACGACGAACGTGCCGTAGATCGCCTGATACCAGTCCGGCAGCACGTTGGGATTCCCGAGGATTGCGCGCTTGATGTAGATCATGCACCACATCAGGCAGTAGGGTACCAGCGTGGCGATCACCCACATCCATCGGTTCTTCGGCAACTGGCCCTCGGCGCTGAGGATGCCGCGATCGAAGTTGGCGGCGCCGACGCTGACGCCGATGAAGAAATAGGCGAAGTAGAGCAGGACGCGGCTCGCCTGCACCGAAAACGGTCCGAACTCGAACCATTTGTTGGCGCCGAAATGGACCAGCGCGGGCACGTAGACGACGGCACTGACGACGGCGAGCAGCAGCCAGAACACGGCCGGCTGGTCAAATCCGCGCAGCGAAACGCGGTTGACCGGATCGACCAGGTGGGCCGAGACCCGGTAGAGCAGGCTCGCGGTCAGGTCGAACGCCAGCAGCACCCACACGAACCAGATCGGCCCGCTCGGCCACGGCCCGACGGTGATCGTCTTCCACCAGAACGAAGCGAAGGTCAGCTCGGGATCGTGCCGCAGCGCGATCGCGTAATAGGCGAGCGGGGTGACCGTGAAGGCCGCGATCACGAACGGCAGCCCGAGCCGCAACAGGCGGTCGCGCAGGAAAACCTGTGGCGCCTTGCGCGCGATGCCGGACCACGTGAACAGTCCCGACAGGAAGAAGAACATCGCCATGAAGAAGCTGTCGGTGCAGAGCACAACGATGTCGAAGCCGATCCAGGACGCCGGGTCGGTGTGACCGAAATAGGTGTAGGGAATGACGGCGTGGTGCAGCAGCACCACCAGCGTGAGGAAGGTGCGGGTCCGATCGAGCGACAGATTGCGCGCCTTGGCTTTCGGCGCGGCGTGCGCCTCTGCGCCGATCGTCGCGGAATGTGACATCGTCATCATGGTCGCCCCGATTGCGCTCCTGCCCTGGCCGGACTGTGCCGTCGGGAACCGGATTCAGCAAGCGCAGTTTGTGTCGCGCCTTGCCCGCGGAGGGCCCTCAGGAACCAGTTCCATGCAGCGAAGTTAGCGTTCGCGAATGGGTCGAGGGCCGCAAAACATGCGGCATCCAAGGCGGAGTTGGCTATGACGATCCTGAAATGGGCGCTGATCTTTCTCTTGATCTCGATCGTGGCCGGCGTGCTCGGCTTCACCGGCCTCTCGGCCGCCTCGGCCGATGTCGCCCGCTTCCTGTTCTATATCTTCGTCGTGATCTTCCTGGTGCTGCTGATACTGGGGCTCACGATCTTCAGGGCGTAGCCGGGCTGCCGCTCGAATCGGGGGGCCGGGGCGCCGGCCCTCAATTGCCTGCGAATGGCATGACGCGGGCCATCAGCTCGGCCAAGAACTCATCAGGACGATCGAACGGAATGAAATGATCGCCGCCGCGAACCCACACAAATTCCTTATGCGGGGCCGTGATCTCCTTGAAATATTGCTCGGCGGGTTCGCCCGGCGTCACGCCGTCCGCGTCGCCCTCAATGAAGAACATGGGGATCGGCGATCTGAATCCCATCGAGGCCATGTCGCTCTGAAACATCGGCCCGTTCCGTCCGGTCAGATATTTGGCCGAGAAGGCGACGCCCTTGCGCCAGTTGTACAAGTCGAGCAGCGAGACATCCGGCATGAAGAGCGGCGGGATGGGGCCCGCGAACTGGAAGCCGCCGGCGGGCCGCAGACCCAGCGCGTTGCTCCATTTGTCCGCAATCAGGCGATTTTCCGGGGTGAGGGTTGGCTGTGCAGCGATCGGCGCCAATTCCGCCAGGGCTTCGGGATTGTTGGCGGACGCCGCAAGTCGTTGCAGGCGCGCGATCGTGAGCTCGAATGCCTTCTCGAAGGTCGTCCTGCCAACCACCTGGCCCGTGCCGACATAGGCCGAGAACAGATCCGGGCGTTGCTTCACCATGTGAATTCCCAGGAACGAGCCCCAGGAATGCCCGACCAGGACGATCCTGTCCTTGTGCAGATGCGTGCGCAGATGCTCGGCCAGCTCGACGCCATCCTGCGCCATTCGCTCCAGTGTCATGGTTGGAGCCAGCGTGTCTCCGGCGGCGCCATACGTGCGGCCGGTGCCGCGCTGGTCCCATTGCACGATGGTGAAGTGCTTTTCCCAGGGGCGCCAACCCGACGACATCGGCCAGCTGGAGCCTCCGGGCCCGCCATGGACGAACAGCAGGACCGGGTTATCCCGATCCTCGCCGCGGATTTGAATCCATTGCTTGATTCCGCCGATGTCGACGAACCCTCCCTCCTGCACGCCCTTTGGTGAGCGGATCGCGAGGGTTTCGGCGGCAAGATGCTGGCGATAGGCGCGAAAACCCAGTCCGGCGGCGGCCACCACGATGAGGATGGCGGCCACGCCCAGCAACGAGACCCCAATCAGTCTTGCGGCTTTGCGCGGCATCTTGAGCCTTGTGTCGACGGAGAGGAAGCGACCTGCGACCGCCCCGGCGCGACGAGCCTACCCCACTTCCTCGATCTTCACCTTGTCCGGGTAGAAGGCGAGATGGCCGGAAATCTCCGTCATCGCGGGGAAAGGCGTCTCGTAGGTCCAGATCGCGTTGTCGAGCGTCTTGCCGTCGGCCTTGACGCTGTAATAGCTCGCGTCCCCTTTGTAGGGGCAATGGGTGACGCGGTCGGTGCGCTCCAGCAGCGCCATGTTGGCGTCCTCCCGCGGCACATATTGCACCGCCGGATATTTGGCTTCCTTCAAGATCAGTGCCTTGCTGGTCTCGGCGATCACGATGTCGCCGGCCGTGACGCGGACGCGCCGGGGATTTTGGGTGATGGTGATGGGGTGGTCGGGCCCTGGAAGCTTCATGAGTTCACGCCTTTTCGATCAATCTGCCGCGCGCGGCACTTTGTCGTGCCTTTATCCGGATGGGATCAGGGATATAGTGCCGGAATGCGTGACGTAGAAGGCCGTTCACGCTAAGTTTGGCCCTGCCGGTCCGGGGACCCCGGCAAGCGATTCGAAGCCGAGACAGGAGCAAGACCCGAATGCCCATGGACGCCCACGATATCGAGGCGATGATCAAGGCAGCGATCCCCGATGCCGAGGTGACGATCCGTGACCTCGCCGGCGATGGCGACCACTATGCCGCGACCGTGATCTCGGAATCCTTCCGCGGCAAGTCCCGCGTCCAGCAGCACCAGATCGTCTATCGGTCCCTGCAAGGCCAGATGGGCGGCGTGCTGCATGCGCTGGCGCTGCAAACCGGGGTACCGGGGGCCTGATCTGATCGCGTGACGGGGGGATGACGATGGCTGCGGACAATCCTCGCGGCGCGATGTTTCGCGTCATCGCTCCAAACCAGCACAGCCGCGTCACCAATGCCGAGCTGTTCTTCGACCTCGTCTTCGTCTTCGCCGTCACGCAGGTCTCGCACACGCTGCTGCACCATTTCACCCCGCTCGGCGCGGTGCACGTCACGGTGCTGTTCCTCGCGGTGTGGTGGGTATGGGTCTACACCGCCTGGGTCACCAACTGGCTCAATCCCGAGCTGACCCCGGTCCGCATCCTGATCTTCCTGATGATGTTGGGCGGCCTCGTGCTGTCGACGACGATCCCGACCGCGTTCGAGGGGCGGGGCCTGTGGTTCGCGATCGCCTACGCGACGATGCAGGTCGGACGCACCGCCTTCTGGCTCTTCGCGACCCCGCGCCATCGAACGGCCGTCCGGCACAACGCGATCCGCATTCTGGTCTGGCTCTGCGGCTCCGCGATCTTCTGGATCCTCGGCGGTCTCGCCCATGACGAGGCACGGCTGTGGTGCTGGATCGCGGCGCTCGCGATCGAATACGTCTCGCCCGCGGTGCGCTTCTGGGTCCCGAAGCTCGGCTTCTCGTCGGTCGAAGCCTGGGCCGTCGAGGGCGGCCACATGGCCGAGCGCTGCGCCGGCTTCATCATCATCGCGCTCGGTGAAGCCGTCGTCGTCAACGGCGCCACCTTTGCCGAGCTCGACTGGACCGCGGATAATATTTTGGCCTTTGTCTCGGCGCTGGCCGGGGCCATTGCGATGTGGTGGGTCTATTTCCACAAGGGCGCGGAGGCCGGCTCCGAGCGCATCTCGAAGTCCGCGGAATCCGGCCGGCTGGCGCGGCTCGCCTACACCTATCTGCACATGCCGATCGTCGCCGGCATCATCCTGACCGCGGTGTCGGACGAGCTGGTGCTGAAACATCCGACCGGACATTCCGATATCAGGACCATCGTGAGCACGATCGGTGGTCCCTTGGTGTTCCTGGTCGGCACCATCCTGTTCAAGCACGCGATCCGCGGCTTCCTCCAGCTCTCCCACGGCATCGGCATTATCCTGCTGCTGGTGCTGTGGTGGTTCGCCGCCGATCTCTCGCCACTCTGGCTGTCGGTCGCGTCGACCGTGATCATGATCGTGGTCGCGGTATGGGAGTCGGTGTCGCTGGGGTCGTCTCCGCAAGAGGCCGAGGAGCATTGACCCGGCGCCACTGGCGCCGGAGCGTTTACTCCGTCGCCTCCAGCGCGTGCACCGAAAACATCTTCGCCGCGTCCGTCCAGCTTTCGCGCACCTGCCAGCCCGCGCCCTGCGCCAGCGCAGCAAAACGCTCGAGGCTGTATTTGTAGCTGTTCTCGGTGTGGATGCTCTCACCCGGCCGGAACGAGAAGCTGGTGCCGAGCAGGCGCACGGTCTGGCTCTTCTTGCTGATCAGGTGCATCTCGATCCGGTGCCGCTCGCGGTTGTAGATCGCGCGGTGGGTGAAGGCGGACAGGTCGAAATTGCCGCCGAGCTCGCGGTTGATGCGCACGAGCACATTGAGGTTGAAGCGGGCGGTGACGCCGGCGGCATCGTTGTAGGCGTCGTGGAGGACGCGCTCTTCCTTCTCGAGGTCGGCGCCGATGATCATCTGCGCGCCCTTGCCCAGGATCTTGCGGGCGCTCTTCAGGAAGGCCTGCGCCTCATGCGGCTCGAAATTGCCGATGGTCGAGCCGGGGAAGAAGCCGACCTTGGGCATCGATGCGACTGCCCTCGGCAACTCGAACGGGGTGGTGAAGTCGGCCGCCACCGGATAGATGCCGAGCGTCGGGAAGTCCCGCTTCAGGCCGTTGGCCTGCGCCTTCAGGAAGTCGCCGGAGATGTCGACGGGCACATAGGCTGCGAATTTGCAGTGATCGAGCAGCAGGCGGACTTTCGTGGTTGCTCCGGCGCCGAACTCGACCAGCGCCGCATGCTGCGGAATGATCTTCGCGATCTCGCTGCCGCGCTCCTTCAGGATCGCAAGCTCGGTGCGCGTCGGGTAATATTCCGGCAGGCGCGTGATCGCCTCGAACAGCTCCGATCCGGCCGCGTCGTAGAAATATTTCGGCGACAGCTTTTTCGGCTGTTGCGACAGGTCCTCGATGGCCTCGCGGGCGAAGGCGGTGGTCTGCTCGTCGGGGAGATGGGCTTCGGCCAAAGCGCTGGCGTGCACATTCATGATACTCTCCTGAACGCGCTGTCCGGCGCGTATTTGTCGTCGGATGATTTTTATTCGTAGTCGGCGAGCCGCAGTCCCGTGAACTGCCAGCGATGGTGCGGATAAAAGAAGTTGCGATAGGTAATACGGCTGTGGCCCTCGGGAGTTGCAAGCGAGGAGCCGCGCAGCACCAACTGATTGATCATGAACTTGCCGTTGTACTCCCCGAGCGCGCCTTCGATGGCGCGGTAGCCGGGGTAGGGCGAATATGAAGAACGCGTCCACTGCCAGACGATGCCGAAGGCGTCGTTGAGCTGGCCGGCGCGGGCCGCGACCTCCCATTCCATCTCGGTCGGCAGATGCTTCCCGGCCCAGCGCGCAAACGCATCGGCCTCGTAATAGCTGACGTGGCAGACCGGCGCGTCCGGATCGACCGGCTTGAGGCCGGCGAGCGTCATCATGTGCCACTGGCCGTCGATCTCGCGCCAATGGCCGGGGGCGTCCCAGCCTTCGTTGTTGACGGTGGCAAAGCCGTCCATCAGCCACAGCGCTGGGGTCCGGTAGCCGCCGTCGCGCATGAAGGCGAGCCACTCGGCGTTGGTGACGAGATTGCGTGCGACCCTGACCGGACCGACGAGCGCGCGATGCGCCGGCTTCTCGTTATCGAAATGAAAACTGTCGTCGACATGACCGACGGTGTGGATGCCCTCGTTCAGCGTCAGCCAACCCTCACCCGCGCGTGTCGAAGCCGGGAAGCGCCAGTCCGGATCATAGGCCGACGGAATCGGGTTCTGCGCGAAGGCATGCAGGATGTCGGTGAACATCAATTCCTGATGCTGCTGCTCGTGGTTGAGCCCGACCTCGACCAGCGGTGCGACCTCGCGAAGCTTGACCGCGCCGACCTCGCGGAAGAATTTGACGACGGCAGCATCGACATATGTTCGATAGGCGCCGACCTGATCGGCGCCGGGGCGGGTGATGTCGCCGCGGTGATTGCGGGAATGACGCGGGCCGGCGCTGACGTAATAGGAATTGAACAGGAAAGCGAAATCAGGGTGGAAGGGCCGGTAGCCGGGACAGTGCTCGCCGAGCAGGAATTGCTCCCAGAACCAGGTGGTATGGGCGCGATGCCATTTCGTGGGGCTCGCATCCGGCATGGATTGAATCTGCTGGTCTTCAGGCGACAGCGGCGCGGCCCGGCGCTCGGTCTCGTTGCGGACGGCGAGAAACGCCTCTTCCAGCCCCTGGGCGAGGCCGCGCGGGTCGGCCGACGGTGACGAAAGCGGCGGGGTGGCCGTAGCGGAGGCTTGTTTCGTCACGTTTTTCTCCAGACAGCACAAGAGAACGTTGTTGGCGTTGCCCGGTTCCAAAAACCGGGGTTCGTCCTAGATAAGGGCTCCGTTACGGTATGAAAGTCCTCCCCGGCGATGATATTCGTGGCATCATGTAATGGAGCCGGCGTGGCCTGGACCGGCCGCCCCAGGGCTGTTCAAGGGGTGTTCGCCGCCATTTTACTTTGGATGCACAACGGTTTGGGCTACATATATGGGCAAGTATCGGGTTAAATCGGCTGGGCCGGCCCGAGGGAATCGTTGAGGGCTCCGCCCCGGAAGGACATGGATATGAGCATCGAGGAATTCATCGCCAACGAAGTGAAGTCGAACGACGTGGTTCTGTTTATGAAGGGTACGCCGCAATTTCCGCAGTGCGGTTTCTCCGGCCAGGTCGTCCAGATCCTCGACCACATCGGCGTTGGTTATAAGGGGCTCAACGTCCTCGAATCCGCCGAACTGCGTAACGGCATCAAGGACTATTCGAACTGGCCGACCATTCCGCAGCTCTATGTGAAGGGCGAGTTCGTCGGCGGATGCGACATCGTCCGCGAGATGTTCCAGGCCGGCGAACTGCAGCAGCTCTTCTCCGAGAAGGGCGTCGCCGTCGCGGCTTGATCCGGTGACCCAGCTGACGCGCCGCATCGGCGGCGCCGAGCTCGAGGTTATCGTTGCTGACATCACGACAATCGGCGTTGACGCCATCGTCAACGCCGCAAATTCGTCTCTCCTCGGCGGAGGCGGCGTTGACGGCGCAATCCACGACGCTGCCGGTCCCGAGCTTCTGGCCGAGTGCCGGACGCTCGGGGGATGTCCGACCGGCGATGCCAAGATCACGAAGGGCTACCGTCTGCCCGCGCGGCATGTGATCCACGCAGTCGGCCCCGTCTGGCACGGCGGCAGCCACGGCGAGGCGGATGCGTTGCGCTCCTGTTATCGCCGTTCGCTTGAGCTCTCCCAGGCCAATAGACTGAACTCTCTAGCCTTCTCCGCGATCTCGACCGGGGTATATCGCTTTCCGGCCGACCAGGCCGCGAAGATTGCGGTCCACACGACCATTGAAGCCCTGCCGGCAGCGCCGTTGGTCACCCACGTCATATTCTGTTGTTTCTCGGAGACAAGCGCCGCGCTCCACACTGACGTTTTGGCGCGGTACGCCAGCCCTTGTGCCTGATGACGCGGTCAGTACACTCCGCTCGGCCACCTTCCCGGGGAGGGGATATGAATTCACATTTCGGACTGCGTGCGTTCGTTTGCGGCGCACTGGTGTCGCTGGGTGCGATGTCGCTCGCGCGCGCCGAAGGCACCTACGAGATTCCGGCCGGCGCGCATTTCAATCAGGACAAGCTCGCCAAGGTCAGCGAGTTCTTCAAGAACGAGGTCGCGACCGGCAAGATCGCCGGCGCCACCGTGCTGATCAAGCAGCACGGCAAGCCGGTCTACCACGAAGCCTTCGGCGTGCAGGACGTGGAGAGCAAGGCGCCGATCACCGACAAGACCATCTTCCGCCTGTTCTCGATGAGCAAGGCGATCACTTCCGTCGTCGCGGTGCAGTTGATCGAAGACGGCAAGATCAAGCTTGACGATCCCGTCTCGAAATACATTCCGTCCTTCGCCAATGTGAAGGTCGGCGTCGAGAAGAAGGCCGACGACGGCACCAAGTCGCTCGAGCTCGTACCACCGAACCGGCCGATGACGGTGCACGATCTGATGACGCACACCTCGGGCGTCACCTATGGCTTCTATGGCGACAGCCTGGTCCGCAAGGCCTATCGCGAGGCTAATATCTACGCCGGCGATTTCGACCTCGCGGAGTTCGCCGAGCGCATCGCCAAACTGCCGCTGCACAACCAGCCGGGCGCGCTGTGGCAATACGGCCATTCCACCGACATTCTGGCGCGTGTGATGGAGGTCGCAACCGGCAAGCCGTTGCTCGAGATCGAGCGGGAAAAGCTACTCGATCCGCTCGGCATGGTCGACACCGGCTTCTTCGTCACCGCCCCCGAGAAGCAGAAGCTTCTGGCCCAGCCGGTGCCGAATGACGCCGATTTTCGCGTCGGCCGGATCAACGATCCGACGGTTGTCAAAAAAATCCAATTCGCCAGCGGCGGCATGGTTACGACCATGGCGGACTATGAGCGCTTTGCGCAGATGCTGCTCAACGGCGGCAGTCTCGACGGCAAGACCATCCTCAAGCCCGAGACATTCAAGCTGATGGTGACCGATCAGGTCGGTCCGACCTCGGGGGTCAGTCGCGACTATTTTTATTTCCCCGGCGACGGTTTCGGCTTCGGCCTCGGCCTTGCAGTCCGCACCGATCCCGGCAACGCCAAGCCGCCGCCGCCCGGCGATCTCGGGGAATTGAAGTGGGACGGCGCCTCAGGCTGCTATTTCGTCATCGATCCCAAGCAGGACATGTTCTTCGTGCTGCTGGAGCAGACCCCGACCGAGCGCCAGCGCGTGCAACGGACATTGAAGCAGTTGGTCTATGAAGCCATGGAGAAGTGACATGTTCGGGCGCCGCGCGCTGATCGCGGCGCTCGTTCTCTTGTTCGGTGCGGTTGGTGCGCAAGCGGGCTCCGAGAGGCGCGCCCGCACTTTCTCGCCAGAGGGCCTGGCAAAGGTTTCCGACTACATCAGGAGTGAGGTCGCAGCCGGCACCTTTCCGGGCGCGATCCTGCTGCTCCAGCAGCACGGCAAGCCGGTCTATTACGAGAATTTCGGCGTCCGCGATGTCGCCACCGAGATCTCGATGAGCGCGGACACGATCTTCCGGCTCTATTCGATGTCGAAGCCGGTCACGACAGTCATGGCGATGATGCTGGTCGAGGAGGGCAAGCTCTCGCTCGACGATCCCGTCGCAAAGTACATTCCGGCCTTTGGCAAGATGAAGGTCGGTGTCGAGACGAAGGCCGAGGACGGCAAGGTCGCGCTGGCGCTGGAGCCGCTCAGTCGCTCCGTGACGATCAAGGATTTGATGCGCCACACTGCCGGGCTGCCCTACGGTTATTATGGCGGGGGCTTGGTGAACAAGCTCTATGCCGACGCCGGTCTCTTCGACAACAAGGCTTTGACCAACGCCGAACTCGTCGCGAAGATCACCACGCTTCCGCTCGCCGAACAGCCCGGCACGAACTGGGATTATGGCCACTCCACGGACGTGCTCGGCCGCATCGTCGAGGTCGTATCGGGGAAATCGCTGTTCGGGTTCGAGAAGGAGCGGTTGCTCGATCCGCTCGGGATGACGGACACTGCATACTATGTCGCCGATCCTGCCAAGTGGCCGCGCATCGCCGAGCCGATGCCGCAGGATCGCGCGATTAGCCCGATGACGCAGGTCCGCGATCCCAGGAAACCGCTGAGGTGGGAGTCGGGCGGCGGCGGCCTTGTCGGTACGGTCGGTGACTACGCGCGCTTCTCGCAGATGCTGCTCAACGGCGGCAGCTATGAAGGCCGGCGCTATCTCAAGCCGGAGACCATCGCGCTGATGGCGTCGGATCATATCGGTCCTGAGACGAAGATCGCGCGCGATCAGAATTACTATCCGGGCGGAAGCTCCGGCTTCGGCCTCGGCTTCGCGGTGCGCACCTCGGTGCCATCGGGGACATCGTGGCCTCTTGGCGAATATCGCTGGGACGGCGTCGGCGGCACCTTCTTCTTCATCGATCCCGAAGACGATCTGTTCGGGATCTTCATGGTGCAGACCCCGTCGCAGCGTGGCCGGATTCAGCTGGCACTAAAGACGCTGATCTATCAGGCGATGGGGCGGTAGCTAGCCGCCTTCGTAGCCCGGATGGAGCCAACGGGTCGGCGCGAAGCGCCGCCCGATGACAGGCTCCGCGCAATCCGGGAAAATCTTTCCGCGAGGCGAGGCCCCCGGATTTCGCTGCGCTCCATCCGGGCTACGGACTTACGCCCCGCGCACGATCTCGCGGACGTATCCGATCATTTCCTCGACCTGGGCCGCATTGACGTCGAGATGGGTGCAGGCGCGGATGCGGCCGTCCATCATCGCGAGCGTCACGCCGCGCTGGCGCAGTGCGGCGACCATCTTGTCGCCGGCAATTCCGGCGCCATCAGGCTTGAAGAACACGAGATTGGTCTCGGGCTCCTGCACCTCGACGCCTGCGATCTGCGACAGGCCGCGGGCGAGCGCGCGCGCATTGGCGTGATCGTCGGCGAGGCGATCGACGTGATGGTCGAGTGCGTAGATGCAGGCGGCCGCGCAGACGCCGGCCTGCCGCATCGAGCCGCCGAGGCGCTGCTTCCACTGCCACACCGCGTCAATGAAGGCGCGGGTGCCCGCGAGCACGCCGCCGATCGGCGCGCCCAGGCCCTTCGAGAAATCGATCCAAGCCGAATCCCAACCCGCCGTCATGTCGCGCGGGGGGATGCCGCTCGCCACCGTGGCGTTGAGCAGGCGCGCACCGTCCATGTGGGTGACGAGACCGTGCTGCTTGGCGATCGCGACGATCTCGTCGAGTGCGGCCTTCTTCCAGATCGTGCCGCCGCCGATATTGGCGGTCTGCTCGACGCTGACGACGGTCTGCGGCGGCTGGTAGCGCGTCCGCGGATGCAGTGCCTTGCGGAAGGTCTCCGGCGTGAACTGGCCGTCGGGTCCCTTGAGCTGGGTCACCTGGAAGCCGCCGATCGCGGCATGCGCGCCGCCTTCGCGGGCGATGATATGTGCGCTCTCGTGGGCGAGGATCTCGTCGCCGGGACGGCAATGCACCAGCGTCGCGGTGACGTTGCACATCGTGCCTGACGGCATGTAGACCGCGGCCTCCTTGCCGAGCAGCGCGGCGACGCGCTCGCACAGTGCGTTCACGGTCGGATCGTCGCCGACCTGCTCGTCGCCGACCTCGGCCCGCGCCATCGCCTCGCGCATCGCAGCCGTCGGCTTGGTCTGCGTGTCCGAGAGCAGATTGATGCGCACCGGCGGCGCCTTGGGATCGATCGGGGGAGGGGTGTAGAGCATCAACTTGCTCCCTGAGGGGAATGGCACTCGCTCGCGGTCAGCGAGCTCTGGGTGGACGCCGGGCGGCGTGACGAAACCGCATAATAACGATTTCTGTCTCGGTCACACGATAATCGATCAGATAGGGATAAGGGTTGACCGGCAAGCGACGGACGTATGCACGCGTAGTCGTTCGCCCTGCGTGGGGGGTAGGTCTCTAGCAATGCTATGAGAGCGACAATGCGGCCTCGCACGTGGCCTGCGCCTTGGGGCGAGTGCGCCTCGATGTAGGTCAGAATTTGGTCGATTTGGGCGAGCGCCCGCTTCGTATAGCGGACCTTCACAGCCCGTGCTTAGCCCACATCGCGCGGACTTCGTCAGCGCTGGCCAGCTCGCCGCGGGCGATTTCGGCTTCGGCCTCGGTGAGATCTGCCTCTTCCGCCGCCGTCAGCTGGATTGGTGGCTGATCGCCCCCCGCAAGCTCAAGCAGGGTCCGCGCCAGTTCGTCCTGCTCTGAATCGGGCAGGCCGGAAACTTTGCTGAAGGCCTCTTCCAGAAGACGAGTCATGCTCAACTCCGCGCTGTGCAATCATAGCACAGATGGCCTGAGACATAGGAATCGCCGGCTCAAACAAAAAGGCCCCGGTGAACCGGGGCCTTTGAATGTCGTTCTGCCGAACTATCAGCGCGAATAGAATTCGACGACCAGATGCGGCTCCATCTGCACCGGGAACGGCACGTCGGAGAGGCCGGGGATGCGCACGTACTTCGCGGTCATCTTGCCGTGGTCGACTTCGAGATAGTCGGGGGTGTCGCGCTCGGGGAGCTGGCTGGCTTCGAGCACGTGGGCGAGCTGCTTGGAGGCTTCCTTGACCTCGATCACGTCGCCGACCTTGAGCTGGTAGCTCGAGATGTTCACCTTGCGGCCGTTCACCTTGATGTGGCCGTGGTTGATGAACTGGCGCGCGGCGAAGATCGTGGAGACGAACTTGGCGCGGTACACGACCGCGTCGAGACGACGCTCCAGGAGACCGATCAGGTTCTCGCCGGTGTCACCCTTGAGGCGGCTCGCCTCGACATAGATGCCGTGGAACTGACGCTCGGAAATGTTGGCGTAATAGCCCTTCAGCTTCTGCTTGGCGCGCAGCTGCACGCCGAAGTCGGAGAGCTTGCCCTTGCGGCGCTGGCCGTGCTGGCCGGGGCCGTACTCGCGGCGGTTCACGGGGCTCTTCGGGCGGCCCCAGATGTTCTGGCCCATACGGCGATCGAGTTTGTACTTCGCCTCACTGCGCTTAGTCATCGCGTCCTCTTCAGGTACATGGTTTGAGGAAACGCGCCCTCCTGTGTGACGGGCTGGGCCCGGCACTGACAGGTCCGATCCCCAAAGCTTAAGGGAGAGGACCACGGGTCGCGAAACGCTTCGCGGGCCGAAATCGGCCCGCGAGCAGGCGGCTTTTAGGTGAGTTTGGGCCGTTCTGTCAATGCGAATAGCCCCGAAATCATGTCCGGACCGCCCGGATCGGCTTCGCCCCGGCCGCGCGCAATTCGGCAGCGATTTCAGTGTTCAGGACCTGTTCCAGCCGGGTCAGGATCCGGGCAATGGGGGCGGCGTCGGTGACCCGGTGGTCCCAGCGGATCACGACATGGATGGTCTGGTCGCCCTCGACCACCCCATAGCTGACGATGAAGGGGCCGGGCGTGATGGGATGGAGCTCGCCGCCGCCATAGGCCGCAACCGAGCTCACCGCGAAGCTGCCGAACCAGTTGCCGCGCTGCCGGCCGAAATTCAGCCCGACCGCCCAGCACAGCCGCCGCAGCGGCAGCGGCAGGCGGGTGGCCCGCATGATCTTGCGGAACATGGGAACGTCTTCGATCGGGGCCGTCTTGGCACGCCGGATTTCGGCGTCCACCGCGGCCAGCGCCATGGCTTCGGGAGCCGCGATTCGCTGCGGCATCACGCATTCCTCGCCGTCTTGGACCCGGGCGATCGCCACCGACGCCACGCTATTGGGCAGCTCGTAGAGCGACGGCCAGGGCCATTTGGCGTAGACGGTGCGCAGGACCGGCTCGTCCCTGGCGACCAGGGCAAAGGCCTTGACGAACATCGCGGCCCAGCCGGCGGGCGCCATCGCCCCGGCGCGCGCCTCCAGCAGGGGGCGGATATTGAGGGGGCGGGAGAGCGAGACGAATGGCACGTCCATCGACGCCCGCATGAGGTCGCAAATCAGGCGGCGCGGCAGCGAAATGGTCTTGGACGTCCCGCGCATGGGTCTTTCGGTTCCTGCGGACTAAAATATGTGCAGCGAGCGGGTGGCCCGCTCGCCGCGTGCTCTAGCACGAACCAACCTGCCTGGGGCGGGTCGGTTCGCCGCATCAGGGTGCCGGAGAGGCCAGCGGCTTGGTCTTGTCGACGATGTAAACTCCAAGCACTTTCATGGCCTTGTCGCCGTGAGCCTTGGCGTCGTGCACGACGCCTGCCGGGATCTGGTAGGAGTCCCCGGCTTTCAGGGTTTTCTCCGGCTGGCCGTCGATGAGGAGATTCAGCTCGCCTTCGAGCACGTAGCCGGTTTCGACCCCAGGATGGGTATGGCGTCCGGCTGCGCCGCCCGCCGGGACCTCCGCGATCGCGGTGACGGTGTTGTAGCCGTCGGGAAATTCGAGCTTCTGCAGTGGGGTCCGCTTGATGCCGGTCTGCTGGGCGAAGGCTGCAAGGGCAAGGCTGGTAAAGGCGAGAGCGAGCAAAGTCTTTTTGAGCATGGTTCTTCCTCTCTGGAACCGCCGACCCTAGCAGCACCGCAGTTCCCGGCAAGGCCGCGACCGGCTCGTTCAGCGCTTGATCCCCTCGAACGCTGCCATGATGCCGCGCTGGAACAGCGACCAGTCGAAACCGAGCGCGATCGCGCGATAGCCGCGATCGACCAGGGCGTTGGCCTGGTCTGCGGTGCGGGCCACGCCGCCGATCGGCACGCCGCTCTTGAGGATGCCGGCCTCGGCGCGGGCGACCAGCTCCAGCAATTCCGGATCGTCCATCTGCCCGCGCTTGTTGATGGACGTCGCGAGATCGCCGGGGCCGATCACCGCGACGTCGATACCCGGCGTCGCCATGATCTCGTCGATGCGGTTGACGGCCTCGACATGCTCGATGGTGATCATGCAGATCATCTCGTCGTCGGCGCTGGCCATGTAGTCCGGCATCGACTGGCCCCAGCGGAACGGTGCGTGGAACGGACCCCAGAGACGATCGCCGCGCGGCGGATATCGCACGCTGCGCACCGCCTTCTCGGCTTCAGCGCGATTGGTGATCATCGGGAAATTGATGCCGAAGGCGCCGATGTCCATCGGCGCTTTCGCAAGCCACGGCTCGTTCGCCGCGATCCGCACCAGGGGCGTGCACGGCGTGCCTGTCGTGGCCGCGATCATCGCATGTGCTTCGGTCAAGCCAATCGGGCCATGCTCGAGATCGACGATGATCCAATCGAGCGAGCGCGCCATGATCTGTACGGTCTGCACGCTCGGGATCGTCGCGATCGCGCCGAAGGCGGGGCGCCCTTCGCTCCAGAGCTGGCGGAGACGGTTGAGCGGCGCTGCGGGGACCGACATGGAATGACCTTGCGCAAAAGTGACGACGGCGAAGCCTAGCAGCGCGCCGTGTCTGCGAAAAGTCAGGCCAGTGCGCGGCCGCCGAAGAACGGCGTCAGCGTGGCCGAAAGGCCATGTACGCGGTTCGAGGTGAAGATCATCTCGGCGCCGGACTGCGCGATGCCGCCGATTTGCGCGCCGAGCAAGTCGGAGACGCGGCGGGCGATGGCGGGCGCGGGGTCGATCCATTCGACCGGCCAGGGCGCGAGCGTCTTCATCCGGTCGAGCAGCAGCGGATAATGCGTGCAGGCGAGCACCACGGTGTCGGTGCGCGATGTCGCGTCCGCGGGATCGCCGACGAAGCAGGGGGCGAGTTCGGCGAGGATGTCGCCGTCGCTGATCGGATGGCCGCTGAGCGCGGCTTCTGCCAGCGAGGCGAGCTCGGGCGAGCCGACCAATGTCACCTCGCAACCCAGCGCGAAATCGCGGATCAGCGCCTTGGTGTATTCGCGCTTCACCGTGCCCTTGGTGCCGAGCACCGAGACGCGGCGGCTCTTCGACTGCGCGCAGGCGGGCTTGATCGCCGGCACGGTGCCGACGAAGGGCAGGGAATAAGCGGCGCGCAAGTGAGATAGGACCAGGGTGGACGCCGTGTTGCAGGCGATGACGACGAGGTCAGGATCGTGCGTGCCGATCAGTTCGCCCATCAGCGGCACGACGCGGGCGATGATCTCGTCCTCGCTGTGGTGGCCATAGGGGAAGAAGGCATCGTCGGCGACATAGACGTAATGCGCGTCCGGGCGCGCGGCCACGACCTCGCGGAGCACCGTGAGTCCGCCAAGGCCGGAATCGAACACCAGGATCGTCGCAGAATTGGTCACGTCGCTACCTTAAGGGCACCATGGTTACCATTCGGTTTTTGGGGCGGTTTTGCGGCGGGGCCGTTTGGGACCGATTTGGAACGATTCAATTTCACGGTTACCGCAAGTTCCCGCTATCAGCAGCTGCGCTGCGGACGGGGACATATCCGCAAAACTCCGGAGAGCCGACATGATCAGAAATACCAGTAACGGCTGGGGCAGCGTTTCCCGGTGGCTGCACTGGATTTTGGCGCTGGCCATCCTCGCCACGATCGGCTTCGGCTGGTGGATGAACCACATCCCGGCGCGTCCCGACCGCTTCTTTTACCGCTCGATCCACGCCGATATCGGCTATGTGATCCTGCTGCTGACCGTGCTGCGCCTGGCCTGGCGCCGTCAACCCAACGCCGGCGATGCCGCCTGAAACCTCGCGCTGGCAGAAGATCGCGGCCCATATCAGCCACGGCGCGCTCTATCTCGTGGTCATCCTGGTCGCGATGTTGGGCTGGGCGCATTCCGGCGCGCGTACGCCTGATTATTCCGATTTCTTCGGCCTGTTTCACGTGCCGCAATTCACCTCTCCCGACCGTGCGGCGGCGGGCGCCTATGAGGACCGCCACATCCTCTTTGCCTATGTGCTGCTGGCGCTGATCGCGATTCACGTGATCGCTGCCCTCTGGCACCACTTCATCCGCCGCGACCGCGTCGTGGCGCGGATGGTGACGGACGACGTGGGGTAGGGCACGGTCTCTCCACCTCGTCATTGCGACCGCAGCGAAGCAATCCAGAGCCTTTCCGAAGTGGCAGTCTGGATTGCTTCGCTGCGCTCGCAATGACGGGTTAAGATGCGGCGTCACGGCAGGTCCAACTCACGGTCGCAGGAGACGTCATGCTCACCGTCCACCATCTCGGCAAGTCGCAATCCGAGCGCATCGTCTGGCTCTGCGAGGAACTGGGAATTCCCTACGAACTGAAGCGCTACGCGCGCGATTCCGTCACCATGCTGGCGCCGCCCGACTACAAGGCGCTGCATCCGATCGGGAGTGCGCCCGTCATCACCGACGGCGACCTCGTTCTCGCCGAGTCCGGCGCCATCGTCGATTACATCATGGCCAAATACGGCGATGGGCGCCTTGCGCTCCGCCCTGATCATCCTGATTTCGCGCAGTTCCTGTACTGGTTTCACTTCGCCAACGGCACGCTGCAGGCCGGCATGGGCCGGCTGATGATCCTGAACCGGCTCAAGCTCGCCGCGGACAATCCGATGCTGGCCGCGAGCAGAGGGCGTACCGACCGCGCCTTCGACCTGGTCGATGCGCGCGTTCGCGACGCTGAATATCTGGCGGGCGACACCTTCACCACCGCCGACATCATGATGGGCTTCTCGCTCACCACGATGCGCTACTTCCAGCCTTACGATCTCCAGCGCTGCCCGAATGTGGTGAACTATCTCGGCCGCATCGGCGCGCGGGCGGCTTATCGGCGCGCAATGGAGAAGGGCGATCCGGGAATGGCGTTGCTGCTGAGCTGAGCCGCAGAACGGGTCATGATCAGTGCGCCATATGCTTGGTCGCGCGCTCGATCAAGTCGCTCAGCCTCGAGACGAATTTTGCGAGGATCGGTGAGGCATTGGTTTTGTGGTAGCCCACGACGAGATCGATCGTCGGCGCCTTGCCCCTGAGCGGACGGCTGACGACGGACCAGGGCAGGAAGTTCTTGACGTAGCCCGGGAGTAGCGCGAAGCCGCGGGTGGAAGCCACCATCGACACCGCCATGGCGATGTTGTCGGCATCATGCGCCGTCGCGATCGGCAGGCCGCTTTCGCGAACATGGTTGTTGATGATCTTGAGGAGCTCTGGAGCGGTGTCGGAGACGTTGACGAAGGGCGTCCCCTCCAGTTTGGCGAGGTCGATGCGGTCGAGCTTGGCGAGGCGATGGTCGCTTGGGAGCACTGCGACCAGCGCCTCCTCGATCACGGTCTTGTAGACGAGCTCCGCTGAGCTTGCCTCGCGCCGCATGAAGGCGAGGTCGAGACTCCCGCGCCTTAGGCCGTCGGCCAGCGCAGGCGAAAAATCGCTCGTCACAGTCACGTCGATGTTCGGCAGTTCGTCGCGCAGCACGCGCATGGCCTCCGGCAGCCAATCGATTTCCTGACCGGTGAGGAAGCCGAGGGCAAAACGCGACTTCTCGGGGCGGCCGGCGCGACGCGCCGCCTCGATCGCCGCATCGGCCTGCGTCAGCGCAAGGCGCGCGTGATCAAGGAAGGCTCTTCCCGCGGCCGTCAGTTCGACGCCGTGCACACTGCGTACCAGTAGAGGTACGCCGACCTCGTATTCGAGATCGCGAATCTGGCGGCTGAGCGAGGGCTGCGCGGTGTGCAGCCGCTTCTCGGCGGCGACCGTCAGGCTGCCTTCCTCGGCCACGGCGATGAAATAGCGGAGATGGCGCAGCTCCATGAAGCATACCTCCTAGGTATGCCCATGAGCTTACAAAGTCTTTTTCAACGCCGCCAGCCTGCACCAAATAGCACTCCAGCAAAGGGCGCTGCACCAGCACCATACCTGACTGGCAGGGAATGGGGGCGCCGGCGCCCGGCGAAGGAGAATGACCATGACCGACCTCAAGGGAAAAACTGCTCTCGTCACCGGTGCCTCGCGCGGCATCGGCCGCGCCTCGGCACTGGCGCTCGCGAAGCGCGGCGCGCAGGTGCTGGTGCATTACGGCCAGGCCGCCAAGGAGGCCGAGGCCGTCGTCGCCGAAATCCGCAAGAGCGGCGGGCGGGCCGACGCGATCGGGGCCGATCTCGGCGCGCCTGATGGCCCGCATCAACTGGCGACCCGGGTGCGTGGCATCGTCGGCGACCGGCTAGATATTCTCGTTGCCAATGCCGGCATCGCCAAATCGGCCGTGATCGAGGAAACGACGGTTGAGGATTTCGACCGGTTGTTTGCCGTCAACGTTCGCGCGCCATTCTTCCTGGTGCAGCAATTGCTGCCGATCCTGCATGAGGGCAGCAGCGTCGTACTCGTCTCTTCGCTTGCCGCCCATGCGGTGGTCGGGACGCTGCCGGCCTATGCCGCCACCAAGGGTGCGATCGACACCCTGGTGAAGCACTTTGCGGCAGCGCTCGGTGCGCGCGGCGTGCGCGTCAACGCGGTGGCGCCGGGCGTGGTGGGGACCGAGATGTCGTCCTTCACCAAGACCGATGCCGGGCGCGACTACACGCTGGGCATGCAGACCTTGAAGCGGATTGCCGAGCCCGACGACATCGCGGATGCGGTTGCCTTCCTCGCCTCTCCCGACGCGCGCTGGATCACCGGCGACACCATCCACGTCGACGGCGGCTCGAAGCTCTGAGCCGTGGCCGGGCGGCCGAAGCGCGTTCGGCTGCCCGGTTCACGCGATCCGGTTCGTGGTCGTTGACCGTTCGCTCGCCAGCTGCTTCTGCAAGCGGTCGATGTTTTGCAGCAGGCGCTGGCTGGTCAGCACCAGGAAGTAATAGCCGAACTGCGGGTCCTGAAAATAGATCTCGAGCAAACGGTCATAGGTGATCGTCAGCACCTGTCCGTCCTCGACGCATTCGATCGTTCCGGTGCGCCGGTTGTCCGGCGTGAGGAAGCCGAGCTCCCCCATGAGAGCTCCGGGCCCGATCTCCACATTGATCTCCTTGACCAGGAACTTGCCGGTGACCGTGAGGAGCATCTCCTTGGCGGGATCGCCCAGTTTGAAGAGCGTATCGCCACTACGATATTTGCGCTCGGTCATGAACGGCTTGAGCCACTCGATCGACATGTCGCCTTCGGCCGCATGGCGCGCCTTCTTGACGAGCTTGAGCATCTGCCGCAGGCGCAGGGCATTGATCGGAAGCAGCAACAGATAGAGGAGGAAGGTCGAGACGTTGGCCGAGAGCGCGCCGAAGACGGCGAAGAACGCACAGCCGACCATGTTGGCGACGCGCAGCGGCACCATCGTCCGCATCAGCAGGGTGGCGACGAAGAAGCCGGCGCCGACCGCGGCGAACAGATTGGCCAGCGTGATGTTTTGGACAAAGATCTCCAGCAGGCGGTTGAAGATCGCGTCGTAGGTGACGTTGTTGGGATCGAGGCCCATCTGGACCAGGATCTTTGCGATCCTGAGGTTGTCCGTCGCCGCATCCAGAATGCGGTCGAGGATCGAGGAAATGTCTGCGCTGCCGGACGGCATGTACTAACCCCGCGTAAGGCCTTCAGTCCTGGTCGGTATGCTCGACACGTATAGCCGAAATCGAATGACGACCGCTTGAAATGAAGCCGTCGGCCGCCAAGCCGCAAGAGGCAAATTTTAGCCTGATCGGGCGTTTCGGCAATTGCCCGTTGGTTGTGCGCATGGCCGTGTTGCGCCCGTGATTCGGGGCCCCCGGGGGCGCGGGCTTTGGCGTCGTGGACCGTGGCGCCCCGACGGGGCGGGGGCGCAGGGCGACCAGCCTTACGGCTTGGCGGCGGGTTGCACGACCTGCTGCTCGACGAGGTCGAGGTGCCCCGGCAGCGAACCGGCGCGCAGCAGCATCGCGACGCTATTGGCTTCCTCCAGGGTGAAATTGCCGGAGATCTGGCCCGAGCCGCCGGTGATGGGCTCGCGGATCACGGGGGCGGAGATCACCTTGCCGTCGAGCACGATGGCGAAGGGCCTTCCGATGTTCTCCTCGGTGACGTGGGCAAAGCGCCGCGTGCCGCGGCCGTTGAAGCGGAACGAGGCGATCGGGTCTTTTGTGCCGCTGGCAAATCCCGGGCCGGCATAGCTGATGTCGTCACCGTCGAGCGCGCTGTCCTTGGCGACCAGGTAATGGCGCTCGTCCTTGAAGCCGGGCAGGACTTCGGTGCCCGAGGGCGGCGTGCCGGATTGCGCCTGCTCCGCCGCCATCGAGAGGTCGATCAGGCGGAAGCTGACCTTGACCTTCCTGGCGAAGACCGCGGTCACGCGGGCGGGCTCCATCATGCCCGGGATGAAAATGCGGATGCGATCCGTACCATTCGGCTGGACGCTGGCGAGGTTGATGCCGGCATCCTTGAGGCGTTGCTCGATCATGGCGATGGAATCTTCGACGAGATCGCGCAGCCGTGCCGCGGATGCGGCATCGGTCGGCGCGAGCCTGACCAGTCCGTCGCCGCCATCGGTCACCGTGAGCGCATGCGATGGCAATCCCTCCGCGGCCGACGCGAGCTTGCGTGCGAGCTGTTCGCGGCTCTTGGCATCCGCGATCTTCACCTCCACGCCGGCGTCGCGGATCGCAAGACCGGAGAAGGCGATCTTGCCCTCGCGCAGGGTCTTGTAGACATCGTCGCGCAAATCCGTGACGACGCTTTCGCGCAAGCCGTCGGTATCGACCCTGTAGATGATGCGCGAGCCGCCCAGCTTCTCCATCTTGTCGGCGACGGAGGCGGCGATCCTGGCACGCATCTTGTCGAACTGGCCGTCCTCGGCGCGCGCCGCGCGGGGCGGGACGATCGCCGAAGTCACGATCGCTGAAGTCATGATCGCCGAGGTCACGGCGAGCGCAACAATCAGCCGTGTGACGCGGTCGCGCGGGGGCGTGGTCATGATTTCCTCAAGTCTTGCGGCAGGACGCTGGCAGGGGAGTCCGATGCCAGCTCTTGGTCCCCGGATCGGGCGCGGAGGTTCAATGGTCTCGACTACGAGTGCTACGACCGTAGCCGTTCGGCCATGGACGAACGCTCAATCATCCATCATTCTGTCCGCGCTCGACCGGCTATCGGCCGAGGCCTCGCCGACCAAAATGTCAAAAGACAGGGGGCGGGGAAATGCATCTGAGGGAGGACGGAATTCCATGGCGGGCATCCACGCGCTCGATCGGTTCATCGGCGACGACTATCCGGACTTCGCGACGGACGCAGAGGTCCGGGCCTTCGAGCAGGTCGCCTACGCCGATCGCGTCGCGGCTGAGAGCACTTATGACGCCATCAGGCTCGGTGCGGCGCGCAATCCCGACGGCGCGGCGATCCAGTTCCTGCAAAACGCCGATCCGGCCGATACGCCTGTATTGGTCACCTATCGCGATTTCGTCGCGCGCGTCACGCAGGCCGCCAACATGTTTCACGCGCTCGGCGTCGAGAAGGGCGACGTCGTCAGCTTCATGCTGCCGCTGGTGCCCGATGCCTTCGTGACGCTGTTCGGCGCCGAGGCCGCGGGCATCGCCAATCCCGTCAATCCGCTGCTCGAGCCGCACCAGATCGCGGAGATCCTTGAGGCCGCGAACACCAAGGTTCTGGTGGCGCTCGGGCCGATGCCGGGCACCGACATCTGGCAGAAGGTCGAGCAGATCCGCCCGCAGCTCAAACACCTCAAGGCGGTCGTGCAGGTGTTCGGCGGAGGTGATCCGGAGAAGGGCATCTTCGCCTTCAACGACCTGATCAAGCAGCAGCCGTCCGACCGGCTTATCAGCGGGCGCAAGATTCAGGGTGGCGACATAGCGGCTTATTTCCACACCGGCGGCACCACCGGCACGCCGAAGCTCGTGCGGCACACCCATGCCAATCAGGTCTATCAGGCCTGGGCGCTCAATCTGCTGCTGAAGTCGAAGCCCGGTGCCAACATGCTGTTCGGCATGCCACTATTCCACGTCGGAGGATCGCTGACCCAGGTGCTGCTGACGCTGTCCGCCGGCGGCTCGCTGGTCGTGCTGTCGCCGAGCGGCTGGCGCAATCCGAATTCGGTGAAGAACATCTGGGGGCTGGTGGAGCGCTTCAAGCCCGAGGCGCTGTCGAGCGTGCCGACGGTGCTCGCGGCCACGCTTGCGGTGCCGCCGGGCGATGCGGACATCTCCAGCCTGAAATATGCCGCCGGCGGCGGCTCGGCGATCCCGGTCGCCGTGGGCTCGGCGATCCAGGAGAAGCTGAAGCTTCCGGTGGTCGAGGTCTACGGCATGACCGAGACCTCGAGCGTGCATACGCTGGCCTATCCGTCGCGACCGATCCGGCTCGGCTCGGTCGGCCTTCCCATGCCTTACGCGCGCGTGCGCATCGTGCAGCTCGATGCTGACGGCCGCCTGATCCGCGACTGCGCAGCCGACGAGATCGGCGTCGTCATCATGGCCGGGCCCGGCGTGTTCGGTGGCTATCTCAACGACGAGCACAACAAGGGCGCCTTCGTCGACGAGGTCTGGGTCAACTCCGGCGACCTCGGGCGTCTCGATGCCGACGGCTACCTCTGGATCACCGGCCGCGCCAAGGATCTCGTGATCCGCGGCGGCCACAATATCGATCCCGCGCCGATCGAGGAGATCATGTTTCGCCATCCCGCCGTCGGCTTCGCCGCCGTGATTGGCCAGCCCGACGCCTATGCCGGTGAATTGCCGGTCGGTTATGTGCAGCTGAAGCCGGGCGCCAAGGTCGAGCCGGGCGAGCTGGAAGCCTGGGTGCGCGAACGCACGCCGGAGCGCGCGGCCGTTCCGGTGCAGGTCATTCCGATCGATCCGATGCCGGTGACCGGCGTCGGCAAGGTGTTCAAGCCACAGCTGCGCTGGGATGCCGCGCAGCGCGTGTTCGCCAAGGTGCTGTCGCCGCTCATTGAGCGCGGCATCGATTGCAGGGTGAAGGTCGGCGCCCACGGTAGCCACGGCTCGGTCGCCACCGTGACGCTCGCAGGCCTGCCGGCGGACCAGCGCGAGGCCGTCGCCGGTGAGGTGCACAGATTGCTCGCGCCATTCGTGATGCGGCATGAGGTGGTGCAGGCGTAAGTGAGGGCACGCGAGGCTTGCATGCCTCGCCGCAAGCGCGCATCATTCCCCAAAAAAATGGGGGAAATCGATGCCTCACGTCTCGCGCCGCCATCACCTTCAGCAATTGTCGGGTGTGCTCGGAGCCGCCGCGCTATCGGGATGGTCGAGGTCCGCGTCAGCTTCAGAGCCGGACATTCCGCCGGAAGGCATCGGCAAGGGCATCAAGCACATCTCCTACAGCGACATCGGCGGCCGGCCCGACAGCGTGCAGGTGATGTTCAACCGGCAGCATGTCTATGTCGGGCACATGTTCAGCGACGGCGTGACGATCCTCGACGCCTCCGATCCACGTGCGCTCAAGCCGGTCAATTTCTTCACCGCGGGACAATACACCCGCACCCACCATCTGCAGGTGGCGGAAGACCTGCTGCTGCTTGCGAACGGCGCCAACATCGTCGCGATGCAGTCCTACGACAGCATGCGCGGCTATTTCGAGAATACGCTCGCCGACAGCATCACCAAGGCCAAGAAATTCCGCTCCGGCCTGTCGATCCACGACATCTCGAAACCGGGCGAGATGCGCGAGGTCGCGTTCCTCGAAATGCCGGGCTTCGGCATCAACCGGCTGTGGTGGCCCGGCGGCCGCTATGCCTATGTGTCGGCGCATTTCGACGGCTTCACCGACCACATCCTTTGCGTGGTCGATCTCAAGACCATCACCAAGCCGGAGATCGTCGCGAAATGGTGGCTGCCGGGCATGAACCGCGCGGCCGGCGAGCCGGCGACGCCCAAGGGCAAGCGCTTTGCACTGCATCACATGATCACGGCGGGCGATCGCGGCTATGCCGCCTGGCGCGACGGCGGCTTCACCATCCACGACATCGGCGATCCCGCCAATCCGAAGCTGCTCTCGCACATCAACTGGTCGCCGCCCTTCGCCGGCGGCACGCATACGCCGCTGCCGCTGCCCAAGCGTCAGCTCGCCATCGTCGCGGATGAAGCCAATGCGGATCAATGCGCCAAGGGCCTGTTTCACACATTCGTGCTTGACGTGCGCGCGCCCCAAAATCCGGTGCCGATCGCGACGCTGCCGACGCCACGCGATCGCGACTTCTGTGCGAAGGGCACCTTCGGTCCGCATAATCTGCATGAGAACCGCCCCGGCTCTTTCCAGAGCGAGGAGACTATTTTCGCGACCTACAACAATGCCGGCGCCAGGGTCTTCGACGTCAGGGATCAGTTTGCGCCGAAGGAGATCGCGCATTGGGTGCCGCCGGTGCCGAAGAAGCTGATCGATCCCCGGCCGAACGTCGCGCTCGCGGCCAAGACCTGCGACGCCTATGTCCGGCCTGACGGGCTGATGTTCGTGTCGGACTGGAATGCCGGAATGCACGTGCTGCAATATCAGGGGTAATCGCCGCGCAGCGGGAGTCGGCGACTTGTCCGCCGTGGCCACCTCTTCCGATCGGGCGACGCCCCGCTGCTACCCGCGGATCGCTGCATTGGCCCGTTCGGCCGCGCCCGTCATCGCATCCTTCGCCGATTTCGCACCGTTGACCACTTCATTCACGCCGATCATGAAGGCGTCCAGGATCAGTCTCGATTGCGGATGGAAAAGTACCGCCTTGGCGCGGTCGACGTCGGCATCCTGCAAGTTGGTCAGCGCAGCCTCGGCGGCCTGCGGGCCGAACGCCTTCTTGAAGCCCTCGCTCGACCAGGCCGACACGCGTGTCGTCGCCAGCCCCGCTGCCGCAGTCCGCAGCGAGGTCGCCTTGCTCGTCGCCCACAGCAGGAACAGGAAAGCCGCGCGCTTGTTTCGCGATTTGGAATTGATGCACGCCTGCCAGTGCGACATGAAGGGGACGGGTCCGCGACCGGCGAGATGCGGAAAGGTTGCAAACCCGGCCTGCTTGGCAACACGGCTTTTCACGGGATTGGAGATGTCGGTCGCGAAGTTGCTGCTGTCGATCGCCATGGCCGTCCGCCCCTGCAGGAAGTCGTCCAGCACGTGGTACCATTCGTAGCTGCCGACGCCGGCAGGCCCGGCCTGACCGAGCACCTGTCCGTACATCTCGACGGCCGCGATCCCCTCCGGGCTCGCGAAAGCGACCCTGTTGTGCTCGACCATGGCCCCACCGTAGGAGAACAGGAAGCCCATGGCTGGCGGGGAGGAATTGCCGCTGGCCTGGGCCCGCATCGCGATCCCCGACATCCCGTTGGTCTTGACTGCCTTGGCGGTGACAAGCAGCTCGTCGAAAGTCTGGGGTACCGGCTGGTCCTTGGCTGCCAGCGCATCCCTGTTGATGAACAGGGTCATCGCCTCCGAGGTAATCGGGACGGCGTAGCGTTCGCCATCCGACCACAGCGGGAAGGCTCGGGCCGTCTTGAGCAGGTCGCTCTCGTCATACCAGGCGAGATCGGTCAGCGACCTCATGGAATAATAGCCGTTCAGCGGCTCCACCCATCCGTTCGAGATGCCCTGGCCATAGGTCGTGAACATGAAGACGTCGGGCGTGCTACTGCCGCGGGCGAGCTTGACCGGCAGCGCGCCGAGGAAGGTGGTTTCCAGCTGGAAATCGATGGTGACGTTGATGCCGGTGAGTATGGTGAACTCCGGCAACAGCGGCGTGATCGCATTCGACCACGGATGGTTTGCGCCCGAAAGCGCGATCGTCTGTCCCGCAAATTGCTTCCAGTCGATCGCGGCGTTGGCGTAGGCCGCAGCGGTATCCTGGGCAAAGCTCCAGCGCGGCAGCGCGGTCAGGCCCGCGCCAGCCGCCCCCAGTCCCTTGATGAAACTGCGCCGGCTCGCCGGATGGCTCAATGAGTTTTCACCCTGCGCCATGATGATGCTCCTGGAATCAACCAAGGGCATTCATCCATAGCACAGGCATGGGGCGGCAGCCCTGCGACATCACGGCCCTCGCCCTGGTATATCCGATGAATGTCGGGTTCTCGACCTCCCTGAACGTGCTATTGTCCTATCATGCTCTGGCGTCGGCACCAGAACACGCGCGGTCACACGAGCATCGAAGACCTACGGCCAATGTCCGTTCCTGTTCGGGCCCTGCCTCTGCGATGGTTTGCTCGTCCGCTGATCCTTGCGGTCGCAGTGCTTGTGACCCTGTTTGCCGCGACCAGCTTCCTCGGCCTGCAATATTGGCAGGAGCGGCAAGCCGCTCATCACTTCATCGAGCATAGCCGCCAGATCCTCGAAACGCTCGATCGGCTGCGGGCCATCGTCGCGGAACTGGACACTGAAAGGCGCGGGTATCTCATGACCCTCGACCCCGCCTATCTCAAGGCCTACGGCGTCTCTGACGAAAGTGTACGGCGGGAGGCTCAGGCGCTGCAGACGCTGGTCGCGGACGATCCGTTGCAGGGCCTTCGGGCCGGACATCTGGCGCTGACCGTTACAGCCACGCTGCGCGAGATCGACGAGCTGCTGAAGACGGCCGGCACGTCCGGGATGGCCGCGCTCGCAATGATCCGCAGCATGGACGAGGTCCGCTCGCAAATCGACCAGATGGTGGATCACGAGCGCTTTCGGCTCGCCGACCGGGAGGCGCGCGCCGAAGCATTCGAGCAACGCTGGACCTGGCTGATCGCCGGCGCCGTCGTCCTCGTCGTCGCGCTGGCCGCAGCCGCGCTGGCGCTCGCACGGCTCGAAGCGAAACGGCGGCGGGAGGCGACCGAGCAGAACATCCAGCTCCAGAGTGATGTTGCAGCACGGGATATCAAGATCAGGCGCCTGTTCGATGCCAACATCATCGGCATCATCATCTGGGAAGTCGGGGGGCGCATTCTCGAAGCCAACGATGCCTTCCTCCGTATCGTGGGATACGACCGGGAAGATCTCACCGCAGGGCGCTTGCATCGGACCGACCTCACGCCACCGGAATGGCGCGACCGCGATTTGCAGACCGTGGCGGAACTGAAGCGGGTCGGGACGGCCCAGCCATTCGAGAAGGAGTATGTGCGGAAGGACGGAGGCCGTGTTCCGGTGCTGATCGGCGGGACCATGTTCGGAGAAGGTACGGATCATGGCGTCGGCTTTGTCCTTGATCTGACGGCTCTCAAGCGGGCGGAAGCCGAAGGCCGCGAACACGAGCGGCGCTACCGTGAAGCGCTGATGGAGCTCGCGCACGCCAATCGCGTCACCACGATGGGACAACTGACCGCTTCGATCGCCCATGAAGTCAACCAGCCGATCGCGGCGATCGTGGCGAACGCCGAGGCCGGGGTCAGTTGGCTGGGGGCGCAACCGCCAAATCTGGAGCGGGTTCGACAGACCTTCGACTGGATCACCGGTGACGGCATGCGAGCCGGCGACATCATCGGCCGGATCCGGGCGTTGATCAGGAACGCGCCCCCGCAAAAGGAGGCCCTGGAGATCAACCCGGCGGTGCTTGAGGTCATCGCGCTGACACGCAGCGAGGCGTTCAAGAACGGCGTCTCGGTGCGAACCCAATTTGCCGAGGGCTTGCCGCCCATTCAGGCCGATCGGGTTCAACTTCAGCAAGTGGTGCTCAACCTGATCGTCAACGCGATCGAGGCGATGGCCGCGGTCGGCGAGGGGGGACGGGAGTTGCTGATCAGCACCGGTCGGGTTGGATCGGACGGCGTCCACGTCACCCTGCGGGATTCCGGTCCGGGGCTGGATCCGAAGAATGTGGACCGCCTGTTCGAAGCCTTCTACACCACCAAGCCCACAGGCATGGGAATGGGTCTCGCCATCTGCCGCTCGATCATCGAAGCACATGGCGGGCGGATGTGGGCCGGCGCAAACGAGCCGCGGGGCGCCTTCTTCCAGTTCACCCTGCCTCTCGCGTCAGACGAGACCGCATCTCGCCTTCTGGAGGCGGATGAGCCGACGGGGCAACGCTCTGCGGCCCGATGACGGGCTCCGCGTGGCGTGGCCCTTTGGCGGGAATGTCGCCTGGGCCACGGCTGCTGCGAAGCGGCGCTAGCCCGCCGGCATCCGCGTCTCCACCAGGCGCGCCCAGTAGGAGGCGCCGTGGCCGAGGATGTTGTCGTTGAAGACATAGGCCGGGTGATGGCACTCGTTGCCGTCGCCCATGCCGACCAGGATCATCGCGCCGGGACGTGCTTCCAGCATGAACGAGAAGTCCTCGGCGCCCATCATCGGTATGAACTTGTCGTTGACGCGCTCGGCACCGACGATGTCGCGGGCGACGTCGGCGGCGAGGCCGGCCTCGCGCGCATGGTTCATCGTCACCGGATACATCCGCGAGTACTTGGTCTCGGCCGAGCCGCCATAGGCACGGGCGACGCTCTCGGCGACCTCGCCGATGCGGCGCTCGACGAGATCGCGCACTTCAGGATCGAGCGTGCGGACGGTGCCGCCGAGTTCGGCGACTTCAGGGATGATGTTGAAGGCCGTGCCGGAGTGGAATTGGGTGATCGAGATGACAGCGGACTTCAGCGGGTCGACGTTGCGCGCGACGATCGACTGCAGCGCGTTGACGATCTGCGAGCCGATCAGCACGCTGTCGACGGATTTGTGCGGACCGGCGCCGGCGTGGCCGCCCTTGCCGTGGACGATGATCTGGATGTTGTCGGAGGAGGCCAGCATCGCGCCGGGCGTGGTCGCGAAATGGCCCTCGGGCAGGCCCGGCATGTTGTGCATGCCGTAGACCTCCTGGATGTTCCAGCGCGTCATCAAGCCGTCCTCGACCATCGCCTTGCCGCCGCCGCCGCCTTCTTCCGCAGGCTGGAAGATCATGATCGCGGTGCCGTCGAAATTGCGCGTCTCGGCGAGATATTTGGCGGCACCGAGCAGCATGGCGGTGTGGCCGTCATGGCCGCAGGCGTGCATCTTGCCGGGGACCTTGGAGGCGTAGGCGACGCCCGACGTCTCCATGATCGGCAGCGCGTCCATGTCGGCACGCAGCCCGATGGTCTTGCCGGAGGCAGACTTGCGGCCGCGGATCACGCCGACGACGCCGGTGCGGCCGATGCCGGTCACCACCTCGTCGCAGCCGAATTCGCGCAAGCGATCGGCGACGATGCCGGCGGTGCGATGGACCTCGTAGAGCAGCTCCGGGTTCTCATGGAAGTCATGGCGCCAGGCGGCCATTTCGTCGGAGAGGGCGGCAACGCGATTGACGATGGGCATGAGGGGATCCGTTTCTTGTTCGTGGGGTGGGTCAGCGTAGCGTAACCCACCGCCGTGTCACGAGGAATGGTGGGTGATGCTTGCGGCTAACCACCCGGCAGCTTCTGCGGACGCGCGCTCAGCTCTCGCCGAACACGCGCTTGAAGATCGTGTCGACATGCTTGAGGTGGTAGCCGAGGTCGAACTGCTCCTCGATCTCGGCGTCGGTGAGATACTTCTTCACTTCAGTGTCCTTCTTCAGGAGCTGGAGGAAGTCGCCTTCGCCACGCCAGACCGGCATCGCGTTGCGCTGCACCAGCTTGTAGGCGTCCTCGCGGCTTGCGCCCTTCTGGGTCAGCGCCAGCAGCACGCGCTGCGAATGCACGAGGCCGCCGAGGCGGTCGAGGTTCTTCTGCATGTTGGCGGGGTACACCAGCAGCTTGTCGATCAGGCCGGCGAGGCGCACCAGCGCGAAGTCGAGCGTCACGGTCGCATCCGGGCCCATCATGCGCTCGGCGGAGGAGTGCGAGATGTCGCGCTCGTGCCAGAGCACGACGTTCTCCAGGGCCGGGGTCACATAGGCGCGGACCATGCGGGAGAGGCCGGTGAGGTTTTCCGACAGCACCGGGTTGCGCTTGTGCGGCATCGCAGACGAGCCCTTCTGGCCTTCCGAGAAGAACTCTTCGGCCTCCAGCACCTCGGTGCGCTGCATGTGGCGGATCTCCACGGCAAGGCGCTCGACCGAGGAGGCGATCACGCCAAGCGTCGAGAAATACATCGCGTGGCGGTCGCGCGGGATGACCTGAGTGGAGATCGGCTCGGGGACGAGGCCCATCGCCTTGGCGACGTGCTCTTCGACGCGCGGGTCGATCTGCGCGAAGGTGCCGACGGCGCCGGAGATGGCGCAGGTCGCAACTTCCTTGCGCGCCGCGATCAGGCGCTCCTTGGCGCGCGAGAATTCGGCATAGGCATAAGCGAGCTTGAGGCCGAAGGTGACCGGCTCGGCGTGGATGCCGTGGCTGCGGCCGATGGTCGGCGTCATCTTGTGCTCGAAGGCGCGCTTCTTCAGCGCGGCCAGCACCTTGTCGAGATCGGCGAGCAGGAGGTCGGCGGCGCGGGTGAGCTGGACGTTGAGGCAGGTGTCGAGCACGTCCGAGGACGTCATGCCCTGGTGTACGAAGCGCGCCTCGGGGCCGACGATTTCGGCAAGGTGGGTCAGGAAGGCGATGACGTCGTGCTTGGTCTCGCGCTCGATCTCATCGATGCGGGCGACGTCGAAAGTGGCGTCCTTGGCCTTGGCCCAGACCGTTTTGGCGGCCTCCTTGGGGATCGTTCCGAGCTCGGCGAGGGCGTCCGCCGCGTGCGCCTCGATCTCGAACCAGATCTTGAACCGGGTCTGCGGCTCCCAGATCGAGGCCATTTCCGGGCGGGTATAGCGGGGGATCATCAGACTGCTCCAGGAAGGTGGGCGGGCGGCCCAAGGGGGGCGGCGACCGGCCAAAATGCTTTTTACGCCGTGATTTAGCAGAGCGGGCAGGGCGAAACAAACGATCTGGACCCCGGGCGAGGGGGATCGGCGAGCTATCCACCGCCCCCGGAACTAGCCCAGGCTGAGGAGACGCCGCCCACAAAAATTAACTGTCAATCACGGATCATTGACTGACAGATATTGAAATCTGTCAGCGAGACGTGTATATCCGTTCTCGGACGCTCCGGTTGGGCGTCCCGCGGTGACCCGCCCGGGGAGCCCGAGGTCCGAAACATTTGCGGATCGCGGGACGTAATTCGGCGGTGGGGACCGCGGACGAATGGAGACTTAAGACAATGACGACCGAAATCATCAACTTCACCGGAACGATTGGGCATTGGCTCAATTTACTGGTTGCGCGCCAGATCGCGGCGCAGGCTGCAAAACTGCCTCATTAAGGCGAGAGCTTTCCGAAACGACCGGCACGGGCGCTTCGGAAGCAGCTCCATCGCCGGGTGAACCCTGAACGGGAACAAGGTGCTGGCATGAATGAAGCCGTTGTACTGACGCCGGAGCGGATCCTCGAAGTCACCGAGGACGTTCTGCGGCGCTACGGACTTGCCAAGGCCACCGTGGTTGACGTTGCTCGTGCGCTCGATGTGAGCCACGGCAGCGTCTATCGCCATTTCCCGAGCAAGGCCTCGCTACGCGAGGCCGTCGCCAAGCGCTGGCTGGATCGCATCGATGCGCCGTTGCTGGCGATCGCCGAGGAGCAGGGGCCGGCGCCTGTCAGGCTCGACCGCTGGCTGCGCACGCTGTTCGCCGCCAAGCGCTCGCGCGTGCTCGACGATCCCGAGATGTTCGACACCTATCTGACGCTGGCGCGCGAGGCCTGCGCCGCCGTCAAGTGCCACAAGGATACCATGATCGACCAGATCGCGTCGATCCTGACCGACGGCGTGAAGCAGGGCGTGTTCGAGGTGGGCGACGTCAAGGCCACCGCCCGCGCCATCTTCGATGCCACCGTCCGCTTCCACCATCCGGCCCATGCCGACGAGTGGAAGGATGCCGATCTGCCCGCCCGTGTCGATGCCACCCTGGGGCTGGTGCTGCGCGGATTGAAGGCGGCCTAGACCGACACGCTCCCTCCAAAACGCGCAACCGCCGATTCAGCCCTTCGCCTTGCGCAGCAGGGCCTCCTCGCGAAGGGGAGGCGAGAGGGTCGATTGCCTTCCGTTGGAAGATGGGACAACCGGCGGGCTCTCCGGATATGTGTTCACCGCGATTTCGACAGCGTCCTTCGACCGCTTCCGAATGCGGTAGAATGTAAGCTCCTGATCGAGCGCGGGGCAGCGGAAGTGGACGACGGCCGTATCTGGCAAGCGGCAGAGTTCGTCGATGAGCTCACCCACGGTGAGGAGCGGAGGATCGACGACCGTTCGGTGGATGGCCTTACTCATGGCGCAACTCCTTCACTCTGCTGCTAACCAAAGCGCGACGGTGTCGGTTCCATTCCGCTCGCCTCAAGCGCTGGATAAAGGTGCGAACTGCGCGCCGCCGCGCTAGAGCGCGGATCCCGACCGCTGGCTGCGCGACCGCAATATGCCGAACGGGTCTTCGCGCCCGGCCAGTTTCCGATATGTCGCAAGGTCGTCAAGCGTCGGACCTCCCCCGCGTCGGACATTCCCACTCGTTCCAACCGGAATCGACGTGCCGAGGCCGGCATAGAGATAGCTGTCGCCGAACGCCTTCTTGAGCGCGGCAAAAGTCGGCTCACCGGTGCAATGTCCCGGTGCTACGGCTTCGACCTTGAACCTGTCCTTCAGAGCGGTAACGACTTTCGCGATTGCATCGTCAGGCGCCACGACCAGATGAAATCCGCCTGCGATGAGATGAATCCTGGGATTGATACCGGTCGCCGCTTCGACAATGCGCTCGATCCCGGGGTGCGAACAACCGACCAGAAGGACTACGCCTTCTGCGGTGTTGACGGCCAAAGACAGCTCCTTGAGCTCTCTTGTCCCGGGCGCGTCGGAGATCAGCGAAATCAGCGTGATGCCAGGAGCAATCTCGGTCGTTTGATCGATCAGTTCGAAGTTTGCGTTGGCCCATGCCGAGCCGGACTTTATCACCGCTGGGGGCTTACCTCCGTAGTACCGCATCTCCGGCGGCAAGGCCTCGTCTTTCCGGAAGAAGCCGGAAGGCAGTGAAGAGCCGTAGATGCCAAATCCTTCCTTCGGCGCGTAGATCTTGACGGTCGGATTGACGCTCAGGACGTAGGACAAACCCGCCATATGATCGGAGTGGCGGTGCGAAAGAACGACAAAGTCGAGGTCCGAAAGGTTGACACCCCTGGCCTTCACGTTTGCCGCGAAGATTTCGGGGTCGTTACCCGTGTCGAACAACATGCGTTTTCCCGCGACTTCGACAAGGGCGGAAAAACCCCAGTCCTTTGTCATCGCGTCATTCGTGCCGAAGGCGTCATAAAGAATGGTGATCTGGTCTTTCGCCTCGGCTGCTGCGCTCTCGGTGGTTCCGATCGCGACAACGTTGAAGGCGATCAGTACGGCAAGAAGACTGTCCCTGATGTTCATGGAAGCGTCTCCTGTTGTCGTGCAAGGCATACAACGGGGGAACGAGGGCGGCTTCGAAGACGATCGAGCCTAGCACAATCTGAGAGCGACTGGAGACCTTCGTTGGGGCGGCCGGCCGGAACCAGATAGGCGTCCAGCCGCCAAGCTCTAGATTCGCGTCAGCCCGCAGCTCGCTGCCAGCCGCACGAGCTGTGCATCGGTGCGCGCGCCGGTCTTGGTCTTGATCAAATAGTGATAGTTCTGCACCGTCTTGACGCTGAGATTGAGATGCGCCGCGATCTGCTCGGTCGTCGCGCCGCCGGCGAATTGGCGCAGGATCTCGATCTCGCGCTCACCCAGTTGGTCCAGCGCCGAGCCCGCCGACAGGCTGTCCTCGGCCAGGATATGCGCGATGTCGTCGCTCATGGCGCGCTCGCCGCGCGCAACGCTGCGGATCGCGGTGACGACCGCGGAGGGTTCGCTGCTTTTGGTGACGAAGCCGCTGGCACCGGCGCTGAAGGCGGCTTTCACCAGCACGGCTTCGTTGTGCATGGTGAAGACGAGGATGCGTGCCCGCGGGCTGCGCGCGCGGATGTTGCGGATCGCCTCCAGCCCGCTCGCGCCGGGCATCGAGATATCCAGCAAGACGACATCAGGGTCGTGCGCCTTGAAGGCGCCGTAGGCATCGGCCGCGTTGTCGGCCTCCGCCACGACATGGAGATCGCCCTGGCTCTCCAGCACGCGCCGGTAGCCTTGCCGCACGATCGGATGGTCGTCGACCAGCAGCACGGAGATGCCTGTTGCCGCAACCTCGCTCATGTCGGCCTCACGCTGCGAGCGGAATGGTGGCGGCGACGCTGAGGCCTCCTCGCGCAGGCAGGATCGAGAGCGATCCGCCGGCCGCCGCGACCCGCTCGCGGATGCCGGTGAGGCCGAAGCCGGTCGACTGCGCCACGCGTGCGGCATCGCCGCCGCCGTCGTCCTCGACACGGATCAGCAACGCGTCGTCGTCACCGGCGCGCCGCTCGATGCGCAAGGAGATCTCACGCGCCGAGCTGTGGCGCAGTGCGTTGGTCAGGCATTCCTGCGCCACGCGATAGGCGGTGGTGGCGGCCGGGCCGCTGATGTCGGTGAGGTCGCCCCTGAGATCGAGCCGGATGGTCGGCTGCGCTGCGCTTTGCGAGCGCCAGCTGTCCACCAAATTGACGAGGCTGGCCTCGAGCCCGAGCTCCTCGGGCAGGGGATTGCGCAGGCGTTTGAGCGCATCGCGCAGCGAGGCCATCAGATGATGGGTGGCCTGCGAGATCATGCGCGCGTCCTGCGCGATTCCGTTATCCTTGCTCTCCTTCGCGCTGGCCGTCTCGATCGTGTTGGCGAAGGCGAGGATGGCGGAGAGATTTTGGCCGAACTCGTCGTGCAGCTCGCGGGCGAGCGCGCGGCGTTCGTCGTCACGGATCTCGATCAGCCGCCTTGTCAGCGCCGCGCGCTGTTCGGTGGCTTCCTCCAGCCGGCCGCCGAGCTCGCCGACGGCGCTGCCGATCATCGCCAGCTCCATGGAGCGGAAGCGCGGCAGTTTCGTGCGATACTGGCCCCGCGCCATGCGCTGGAGCGCGGTGACGATGGTGCGCGCCGGCGCCAGCGCGTGTGCGATGGCGAGCGACGCCAGCAGTGCGATCGCCGCCGCCATCAGCAGCGCGACATCGACCACGTTGAGGAGATACTCCCAGGCAAGCGAGATGGCCGCTGCGGCATCCGGCGTCGCGACGACCGTTCCGGCGGCTGCCGCGCGGGGACTGACCGGCCTTATCACTTCGGCGTGGCTGCCGAGGAAGATCGGTACGATCGCGGTGAACCAGTGCGGCGGCGTCTTGCCGAGCCCCGCGCTCTGGCCGCAGAGCGGTCTTTCGAATGCGATGGCCGGCTGGAACTCGACGCAGACGCCGGGCGAGATCAGCTTCATCGTCTCCAGGGTGCGCCACTCCGGAACCGGCAAGAGCTGCTCGCGCGTTCTGCTGCTGCGCAACAAGAACTCGTGCCAGTACAGGGCCTGAAGCGCCTGCGCGACCCGCTGCGCCGAGGCCGCGGTCGCCCGGTCGACGCTGCGATAGGCGTCGAACGTGGCCCAGACGGTCGCAGCGCCAAGGCAGAGCGCGACGATGAGAAGCAGACGGGCGACAAGCTGAAGCACGAGGCGCATGCGATCACCCTCAACGTTTGGTAAGGTCAGCCTAACAACGCCGCCGCGCCTTGCCAATTGCGGGGTTTGGGCCGGACTGCAGCTCGGGCAAATTTCCCAAGCTGGATTGGGCATGGCTCTTTGGACCGCGCGCGGCGGCTTTGATCTAATCGGGGTGGAATCGTTGCAGGCCAAACCCTGCAAGCCAGGAGCAGTGCAGCATGAGTTCGATGACGATTGGACCGATCGCGGGGTCTGCAGCCGATCCTTCCGAGCGCAGCGCGCTGCTGTTCTGGATGATCTTCACCGGGCTGTCGATCTTCGCCGTCGTGCTGCTGTGGCGCTTCGGCCTGATCCGTCTGATGCTGACCTCGGATCGCACCTACATTTCCAGCGTGATCGCGCTGCTCTATGTCGTCACCTGCGGCCACTGCTTCCTGCGGACACGGGCCATCGCCCGTGAAGGCGCGGCGGCGCGGCGCTGCCGGGCGGTGCTCGCGGCGCCCGGGGGCAGCAAGGTGCTCGACGGCAGCGCGGCCGCGCTGCCGCGCGGGCTGGTGCGGGACCACATCGAGAGCCTCGTGACGAAAGCGTCCGCGCAGGACTACCGGGCGGTCGACCAGACGCTGCTGCTGCGAACGCTGGCCGACCGGCTGCGCGGCTCCAACGGCTTCGGTGCCTTCGTCTCGGACACGCTGATGAAGCTCGGCCTGCTCGGCACCATCATCGGCTTCATCATCATGCTGGCGCCGATCGCGGGGCTGGATGCCGCCGACAAGGTCGCGATGCGCTCCTCGATGGGGCTGATGAGCGACGGCATGGCGGTCGCGATGTACACCACGCTGGCGGGCCTCGTCGGCTCGATCCTGGTCCGCATCCAGTATTACATGCTGGATGCCGCGACCCAGCGGGTGTTCTCGGACGCCGTGGTACTGACCGAGACCTATGTGACGCCGGTGCTGGAGCGCAAAGGCGCTGGAACCGCGTCATGATGGATGATTTCGGTCTCTATCCGCGCGAGGAGCCTTTCGATCCGCTCGGCGTAATGCTGTTCAAGGCGCTCCAGGTGATCGCCTTCCTGTTCTTCCTCGCGCTCCTCGCGGTGTCGCCCGATGCCAAGGACGGCAAGATCGATTCCAAGGCCGAGTTCATGATCACGCTGGACTGGCCGGACAGCCATCCAGACGATCTCGACCTGTTCGTGCAGGATCCCGCCGGCAACATCGCCTGGTATCGCCACCGCGAAGCCGGCTTCCTCACGCTCGATCGCGACGACCGTGGCGGGGCCAACGACTTCATCATGGTCAACGGCAAGAAGATCGCCTCGCCAATCCGCGAGGAGATCGTCACCGTCCGCGGCATCGTCGCCGGCGAATACACCGTGAATGTCTCGCATTTCGTGGCAACGACCGGCGAACCGGTCCAGGCCAATGTGAAGGTGCAGAAGCTCAATCCGACCGCGCAGGTGGTTTTCGACAATAAATTCACGCTCGATCACACCGGCGACGAGAAGACCGCGGTGCGGTTCCGGCTCGATGCCGAGGGCAAAGTGGTCAATGTGGACCAGCGGCCGAAATCGCTGCTGGAGACGTTCCGCAGCAGCTGGCGCAACGGCGCCGATCTCGACCCGCGGACGGGGGTGAGCAAGAACGCTGTGAGGGTGCGCCGTGACTAGCCTGCAGACGGTCATCCTCACGCTGTCGGTGGCCTACGCCGTTATCGGCGCGCTGCTGCTGGTCGTGCTGGTCTATGCGCGGCTGCACTGGGCGCTGAAGGCGGTTGCGGTGGTCGTGACCAGCGCCTTCTATGTCGTCAGCTTCACCGAGATGCGCGGGCTGCTCGGCTGGGCCAGCGCCGACCGGCTGCCCGCCACCTTCAAGCTGCTGAAGGCCCGCATCGTCGAGCCGCATTCGCTGGAAGGCGATCCCGGCTCGATCTATCTCTGGGTCGAGCAGCTCGACGAGGACAATCGCCCGAGCGGCATCCCGCGCGCCTTTCGTGTACCCTACAATGACAGGCTGGCCGACAAGACCCATGCGGCGGAGAACGAAATCGCGCTGGGACATCCGCAAGGCGGCCGCGCCGCCGATTTCGGCGGCGGCGATGGCAGCCTCATCGACATGGTCCGGGAATATGTGACGCCCAAGACCATTCTGGAGACCAGCGGCGGCGATTCCTCGACCGGCGAATTCCTGGCACCACCCGCCGGCGCGCAAGGCGCGGTGTTCACCCCGATTCCGCCGCCCAGGATGCCGCCGAAGGACGAGCAATAGGCTCTTCACCATCGCGACAGGGGCAAGCTGGAAAACGCACCCGCACTGGCGCATCTTCTTGACGTCTCTCAATTTGGCCTTATCGGCTTCCGATAAGACCTTTGGGGTGGAGGGTGCGTGCTTCTCGCTGTCTTCTCGGATATCCACGGCAACCGGCAGGCGTTCGAGGCCTGCCTGAAGCTTGCCCGCGCGAAGGGCGCGGAGCGGTTTGTCCTGCTCGGCGATTTCGTCGGCTATGGCGCCGATCCGGAATGGGTCGTGGATACCGTGATGGGTCTGGTCCGGGAGGGCGCCATCGCCGTCCGCGGCAATCATGACGAGGCGGTCAACACCACGACCGAAGCCATGAATGCGGAGGCGCAGATCGCGATCGAATGGACGCGCGGGCGGCTCGACGTCGCGCAACGGCGGTTCCTCGCCGAGCTGCCGATGCTGGTGGATGAGAAGGAGCGCCTTTACGTCCACTCGGAAGCCTCGAGCCCGCAGCGCTGGCACTATGTCCGTTCGACGGCGGATGCCGCCAAGAGCCTGATATCGACGCCCGCCCATGTCACCTTCTGCGGCCACATCCATCGCCCGGCGCTCTATTCGATGTCGGTGACGGCGAAGATGACGAGCCTCGTGCCCAAGACTGATGTTTCCGTGCCGCTCTTGCGCGGGCGGCAATGGCTGGTCGTGCTCGGGTCGGTCGGCCAGCCTCGCGATGGCGATCCATCCGCAGCCTTCGTGCTGTTCGACACCGTGTCGTGCCAGATCACCTATTGCCGCGCGCCCTACGACATCGCGAGCGCGGCGAACAAGATTCGCGAGAACGGCCTGCCGCCCTGGCTCGCCGACCGGCTGTTGCAGGGACGCTAGAGGCCGATGCCGCAACCCCTGGTCAAATCAGGCGCCGAGATTGACGGCTACACCATCGGCGAATGCGTCCATGCCGGCGGCATGGCGACGCTGTGGACCGTCACCCATCCCGGCATCGACGTGCCGCTGCTGATGAAGATTCCGCGGGTGTCGGAGGGCGAGGACCCCGCCGCGATCGTCTCGTTCGAGATGGAGATGATGATCTTGCCGCGGCTCGCCGGGCCGCACGTGCCCTCGTGTTTCGGCACCGGCGACTTCGCGCACCAGGCCTACGCCGTGATCGAGCGCATTCCCGGGACCACGCTCTACAAGCGGCTGCCCGACCTGCCGCTCCCGTACGAGGAGGCGCGGCAGCTCGTCGCAAAGATCGCCGCCGCGCTGGCCGATCTGCACCGGCAGAACGTGATCCATCACGACATCAAGCCGAGCAGCATCATGTTCCGCGATAGCGGCGAGGCGGTCCTGATCGATTACGGCCTGTCGCACCACAACCATCTGCCCGACCTGTTGCAGGAAGAATTCCGCCTGCCTTACGGCACCGCGCCCTACATGGCGCCCGAGCGGCTGTTGGGGGTACGCGACGATCCGCGCAGCGATCTGTTTTCGCTGGGTGTGCTGCTCTATTTCTTCACCACCGGCGAGCGTCCCTTCGGCGAGGGCGAGACGCTGCGCGCGATGCGTCGCCGGCTGTGGCGCGATCCGCATCCGCCGCGCGAATTGCGCGCGGACTATCCGCCCTGGCTTCAGGAGGTGGTGCTGCGCTGTCTCGCGATCGAGCCGGTGTGGCGCTATCCGACCGCGTCCCAGCTCGCCTTCGATCTCGCTCATCCGGAACAGGTCAAGCTCACTGCTCGTTCGGAACGGCTGAAGCGCGACCCCTTGAGCGTCGCCTGGCGGCGGCGCTTCAACCTGGGCGTCATGGCGCCACGCGCGAAATCGGACGTGGCCGCGCAAATCGCCTCCAGCCCGATCCTCGCGGTCGCGCTCGACACGGTGGAAGGCGCGGGCGAGCTGAACGAGGCGCTGCGCGTGACGACCGAGCGCATTCTCGCGACGCTGCCTTCGGCGCGGCTTGCCTGCGTCAACGTGCTCAAGCTCAACCGCATCGCGATCGACCGGAGGCTCGACGAGCAGGGCTCCAACAAGCATATCGACCGCCTGGTCGCGCTCCGGCATTGGGCGACGCCGCTCAAGCTGGATGAGAGCCGGCTGTCGGTTCACGTGCTGGAGGCCGTCGACCCCGCCGCGGCGCTGCTGGAATTCGCCGAGGTCAATCAGGTCGACCACGTCATCATCGGCGCACGACAGAGCTCGTTCCGCCGCACGCTGCTCGGCAGCGTCTCGGCCAAGGTGGCCTCGGAGGCGGCCTGCACCGTCACCGTGGTGCGGCCGCCGCGGATGGCTTCGGCGAAACCAGACGCCGGCGTCGTGTGGGGCTAAAGCATGATCCGGAAAAGTGCGAAGCGGTTTTCCGAAAAGATCATGCTTAAACAAGAACCTAAAGCGCGATCTCATCGCGCTTTAGGAAAGATCACGCCGCGCGGGCGGCGTGGACGGAGCGCTTGCGGCGGATCGGCCAGCAGAATTGCGGGCCGGGCTCGCCGTGATCCGCGCCGCCGCCGAAATACTGGATGATCTCGCGGCAGGGCTCGCAATTGAAGAGGTTACGCGACGCGGATGCCTTGGTCATTTCCTTCAGGCAGTTCGGGCAGTGCGGTTTCATCGAGCGTGGTCCAGAAAAGAATTCAATGCCGGCGCGGTGACCGGAGCGGGTGGTCCGGGTCCGCCATCTCGGGCCCGGTGTCGTCGCGCCTCTCGCCTTCGGTGCGTTCGAGCCGACCGAAGAAATAGTCGAGGTCAGGATGCGGGCGTCGCGGGATGCGGCACCTGCGCTTCGCTTGACGCTTCACGAGCGCGATCTGCATGGGCTCAGGCCCTGTACCAGTCGCGACGGACGATGCGGGCCGAACGTGCCGGGACCCTCGCCGGTCCGGCCGATGGGCCAAACACAACAAACGCACTGAAACCAAGCCACAACGCCACGCCAGTCCAAACCAGGGTCGTCGTCATGATGTGCTCCCGCGAAAACAGGCAAGAATCACTAGCGGTGATTTGCACGAATCAGGGAAGCCCGGAGGAGTACGGATCAAGGTTGCAATTTTAGGCATTGCGGGCCGCAACACCCGCAAGATCCGCAGCTTTTCAGCGAATGTCTTGCTTGCGCTTCAGATCGCTTCGCCGCGTGCGCCTGCGGCGGCGTTGCGGATCGCGGCGATGTTGGTCTTGTACGCTTCCTGCGTGCCGCCCTTGAACACGGAGGTGCCGGCGACGAAGGCGTTGGCGCCCGCCGCGGCCAGGGGACCCGCGACATCGGGACCGACGCCGCCATCGACCTCGATGTCGATCGGCCGTCCCGCCGTCATCGCGCGGATGTCGCGGATCTTGCCGATCGCGGAGGGGATGAAGGCCTGGCCACCGAAGCCCGGATTGACCGACATCACCAGCACGAGGTCGACGAGGTCGATGACGTATTCGAGCACGCTGATCGGCGTGCCCGGATTGAGCGAGACGCCGGCCTTCTTGCCGAGCGCGCGGATCGCCTGGAGCGAGCGGTGCAGATGGGGACCGGCTTCTGCATGCACGGTGATGTGGTCACAGCCGGCTTTGGCGAAGGCCTCGAGATAGGGGTCGCAGGGCGAGATCATCAGATGCGCGTCGAATATCTTCTTGGTGTGCGGGCGCATCGCCTTGATGACGTCGGGGCCGTAGGAGATGTTGGGAACGAAATGACCGTCCATCACGTCGAGATGGATCCAATCGGCGCCGGCCGCGTCCACCGCGCGCACCTCTTCGCCGAGCTTGGAGAAGTCCGAGGCGAGGATCGAGGGCGCGATGGCCAGGGGGCGGGGAGTGAAGGCTTGGGTCATGGCGCGGTGTCCCGTGGCGGCCGTGAAAGATGATGCTCGCCTAACATGGGCCTCTCCGCCGGGCAATGCAGGGGTGGTGTGCTTCCTGTGGGCGGAAATTTCTGCCGCGACCGGCATGAATTGCCGGTGTTCCCGGGCCGCGCCAGGCGTCGCGAAGGCGGATTTCATTGAGCTTTTTGCGCTGGCACGACGCTTGCTGACGTCACCGACAGAACATTGGCTGCGGCGTGCCGCATCGTTGGAGTTGTGCAATGTTGTTTGCCCTTGGTGCCGTATCGAGCGCGCTCGACGCGATCCAGTCGCTGACGAACTCGAAATCGTCCTCGTCGACCCAGAAGACGGGGTCTTCGCAGAGCGCGCCGACCAATCCGTTCGCGATCGACAGCGGCAGCAGCACGACCAGCGGCGCGACCTCGTCGGTCAATGCGGGCAAAACTCCGCAGATCTCGCCGGAGACGATGAACGCGCTGTTCGCCGCGCAGAGCCAGTCGTCCAGCAGCACCGGCAGCACGGCCGGCTCGAGCTCGACGTCTTCGACCCCGACGAGCCGCGACGCCGCGCTGAAGGACCTGTTCTCCCAGATCGACGGGGACGGCGACGGCAAGATCACCAAGTCCGAATTCGAGAACGCGCTGGGGGCCGGCGGCACCAACCTCGCGCAGGCCGACGACGTGTTCTCGAAGATGGATACGAATTCCGACGGCAGCGTCAGCCTGGATGAGATGTCGAAGGCACTGAAGAGCGGCCATCACGGCCAGCATGCCCACGGTGCCGGCGGCTCCGGCGACGGATCGGATTCCGCCTCGAAGGCGAGCGGCGGATCGACCTCGACCACGACGATCGCCGCCGACGGCTCGACCACCACCACCGTCACCTATGCCGACGGCTTCAAGATGTCGACGACGGTCCCGGGCGCCTCCAGCTCCTCTCGCAATTCGGCCTACGATCTGTTCGCGCAGTTGATGCAGCGGCAAGGCGGGCAGGGGCAAGGCCCCTCAGCGGCCGCCGGCTCGTCGATGTCGATGAGCGTGTGAGCTAAGAGCGATCCCTCGGCAAATGACGCTGTCATGCCCCGCGAAAGCGGGGCATCCAGTACGCCACGGCCTTCCGGTTCAATCACGACCGTCTCTGGAATACTGGATCGCCCGGTCTTCGCCGGGCGATGACACCTAATGTGTGACGGGCGTTTAACTACCCGCCGAACCGATCCTTCCACGCCGGCTGCGCGCCAGGGAACGGCAGCGCCGTCGCGCTGTACACGCCGCGCGCGATCGCGCGCGCGACAACGTTGGCGGCGACCGTGCCGAGCTCGGTGAGGCCGACCAGCGGCTCGATCGGCTTCTCACAGGTCGCAGCCGCAAACAGCACGTCGCCGTCGGTCGGGGCATGGACCGGATAGATGGCGCGGGCAAATCCGGTGTGCGCGATCATCGCCAGCCGCTTGGCCTGGGCCTTGGTCAGCGTGGCATCGGTGACGACGGCGCCGATCGTGGTGTTCTCGCGCGCGCTCGCGGCGGGGCCGCCCTTGATGCGCATCGCCAGCATGTCCGGCGTGAATTTGGCCGGCAGGCCGCGCCCGCCGAACTCGCCGTTGTCCTCGAACGGCGCCGCCCAGAACCACGGTCCCTCGCCGACGGTTGCGCTGCCAACCGCGTTGACGACAATGATGGCGGCGACCTTGATGCCGTTGGGCAGGACCGCCGAGGCCGAGCCGAGCCCGCCCTTGAAGGTCGCGGTGGTACAGCCAAGGCCCGCGCCGACGCTGCCCAGCGCGAAATCGTGGCGCGCGGCCACAGCTGCCGCGTAACCGAGATCGCGATAGGGCGCGAAGCGACCCCAGGCCTTGTCGCCGCCGTTGAGCAGGTCGAACACGATGGCGCCCGGCACGATCGGGATCACCGCCTCGCGAATCCGGAAGCCGCGGCCCTGTTCGGCAAGCCAGGCCTGGACGCCGCCGCCGGCCTCGATGCCAAAGGCGGAGCCGCCGGACAGTGCAATCGCATCGACGCGCTCGACCGTGCTGGCAAGGTCGAGCAGCGCATCCTCGCGCGTGCCGGGCCCGCCGCCGCGCACGTCGATCGCGGCGACCGCCGGGGCATCGAAGATGATCGCAGTCGTGCCGGAGGCTATTTTCGCATCCTCGGCATGGCCGACCCGGACGCCGGCGATATCGGTGAGCAGATTTTTCAAGGCCGGCACTCCATGCGCTTCAGGCATCAGCGATAGCGCACCGATGCCGCTCGCTCAACTCGCCAGCGCCGTCCTGAGCATCTTGGCAAGCTCGGATTTGCGGTAGGGCTTGGCCAGCAGCAGCACGCCGGAATCGAGCCGGCCGTGATGGACGATGGCGTTCTCGGTGTAGCCCGAGGTGAACAGCGTCTTCAGGTCGGGACGCCGCCGTACCGCCTCGTCCGCGAGCTGGCGGCCGTTCATGTGGCCGGGCATGATGATGTCGGTGAAGAGCAGGTCGATGCCCTTGTCGGCATCGATGATGGTGAGGGCTTCGGCCGCGTTGGCGGCTTCGAGCGCGGCATAGCCGAGGCTCTTGATCTGGGTCACGACATATTGGCGCACCAGGGCGTCGTCCTCGACGATCAGGATCTTCTCGTCGCCGCCGGCGATGGGCACGTTCTGCAGCGACTCGTACTCGGTCTCCTGCACGCCGCTCGAGCGCGGCAGGTAGATCTTCACGCTCGTGCCGTGGCCTTCCTCGCTGTAGATCTTGATGTGTCCGCCGGACTGCTTGACGAAGCCGAACACCATGCTGAGCCCGAGCCCGGTGCCCTTGCCGACCTCCTTGGTGGTGAAGAACGGGTCGAACACCCGCTCCATCAGGTCCGGTGGAATGCCGGTGCCGGTGTCGCTGACCGCGATCATCACGTAGCTGCCGGCGACGACGTCGGGATTCATGCTGGCATAGCCGTCGTCGAGGAAGATGTTGCGGGTCTCCAGCACCAGTGTGCCGCCGTCCGGCATGGCGTCGCGCGCGTTCAGGGCGAGATTGAGGATCGCGGTGGAAAGCTGGCCCGGGTCTACCAGCGCCGGCCAGGCATCCTCGGTGAGCTGCGGCATGATGGTGATCTGCTCGCCGAGGGTCGGGTGCAGCAGCTTGGCGGCCTCGAGCGCCAGCGCATTGACGTCGATCTCGCGCGGCTGGAGCGGCTGCTTGCGGGCAAAGGCGAGCAGGTGCTTGGTCAGTTGCGCGCCGCGTTCGGCGGCGTCGTCGATCAGCTTGGTGATGGCTGCGAGCTCGGGACGGTCGGCCACCGCATCCGCGAGGATGCCGATCGTGCCGGTGATGACGGTCAGCACGTTGTTGAAATCGTGCGCGACGCCGCCGGTCAGCTGGCCGATGGAGTCCATTTTCTGGACCTGCCTGAACTGGGCTTCTGCGGCCTGCTTCTCGGTGAGGTCGCGGCCGATGAAGAAATGGCGCTTCACCGGCTCCGACCAGGTCCCCATCCAGTTCAGCGTCACCTCGTGACCGTCGTAGTGGTAGTAGCGCGCCTCGAAGCTGCGCTTGACCGCGCCACGCCGCGCTGCGCGCATCTCGCTGCGGGTGTTGTCGAGGTCGTCGGGGTGAATGAACTCGATGGCGCTGTGCCCGATCATGTCCTCCGGCTTGTACCCGAGGATGTCCTTCACGCTCGGGCTGATCTGGATGAAATTGCCGTAACCGTCCGTCACGAGGATCAGGTCCTGTGAGGTCTCGAAGATGCGCTGGCGCTCCTCGATCTCGCGGTTGAGGGCGGATTCCGCCCGCTTCCGTTCGGTGATGTCGCGGGCGACCTTGGAGGCGCCGATGATCTTGCCGTCGGTCGATCGCAGCGGGACCTGGCTCAGCAGGACGTCGATCGGCTGGCCGTTCTGGTGCAGCCGCACGGTCTCGTACTGGTCGATGAGCTCGCCGTTGCGGGTGCGGGCCAGCATTTCGGCGACTTCCTCGCGCTGCCCCTCGGGCATGATGATATCGACCTGGCGGCCGATCGCCTCGCTGGCGGAGTAGCCGAAGACGCGCTCGGCCGCCTTGTTCCAGGACGTGATGGTGCCGTCGAGCGACTTCGTGATGATGGCGTCGTTGGAGGACTCGACGACGGCGCTGAACAGCCGCTCGCGCTCGGCATAATAGTTCCGCTCCGAGCTCGACTGCCGCTGCAGCGCGCCGACCATGCCGGCCGTGTTGGCCTGGAGACGCACGTTCTCGATCAGCAGCACCGCGAGCACGAAACTCGAGGCACCGAGGCCGTAGAGCCGGCCGGCATAGAAGCCGAGGTCGAAACGCGCGACGTTGACGATCGCCGACAGCGCGATGTCGAACAGCCAGGCACACATCGTGACCATGAGCCAGACGTCGATCACCGTGTGCGGCTTGCGAAACCAGAGCGTGACCAGCGCCGCGAAGCTCAGGGACCACACGAACGACACCACGCCGATCATGGTGGGGGTGTAGTGGCCGTCCTTGAGCAGGACCGGCAGCAGGCCGTGCTGCGCAGTCACCAGCCAGGCGAAGACGGTCAACGCGACGAACACGCCGGCGACGGAGAGCGCGATCGCGGGAGCCGTCGCGCCCGCAATCCTGTTGATGCCTTTGCCGTCCTTGAGCCAGGCATAGGCCAGCACGAACAGCGGGAAACCGCCGTGCCAGATCATGTAGAGCCAGACGGTGGTCTGCGAGCCTGCACCGAACAATCCGGCCGGGGCGAACAGCCCGGGGAAGGTGAGGGCGTGGGTCACCGCGGCGCCCGCCGTGAACAAATAGCCGGTCGACAGCAGCAGCAGCGCGCGGCTGCCCAGCACGGCGAACTGCGACAGCAGCAAGACGGCAGTGATGATGTCGATGACCGCGAGCGCCGACTGGTAGCTCGCCACGAAGGCCGGCACCTGTACGAGCGGCAAGCCCGCAAACGGTACCGCCAGTGCGAACAGGATTGCGGAGATGCCGACGATCGCCAACGCAGCCCTGCGATCGCTTCGCGTAGCCGGCAAGGTCGACAGGAATGTGCTTCGGTCGTTAGGCGCTAGCACGTCGATCTCTCGTAAGCCGGCATGATCACCTCCTACGTCAATCTCTTCCGGCCGGGAAGCGGCTACCTGCATGGTAGCCCGCTCCGGGCGCGCATCCTGACAGAAAGCGCATGCGACTCAACCGAAGGTTACAGCTTAATTAACTTGGAGTGGGACTTGGAACAGGTAACTGGTAAGAGGTGATTTACCGGGACAGACCCATACTGCCTTGCCGGGCACTTGCGGTGAATTGAACCAAATAATGATAGGTATCCGGGAGTTGTTCCCATGCGCCGTGTCCTCGTTGTCGACGACCAGAAGGAGGTCCGCGCCATGGTCGCGATCGTGCTTCGGGTCAACCGTTTTGACGTCGTCGAGGCCGAGAGCGGCGCAGCGGGCCTGAAAGCCTTCGGCGAGGGCGCTTTCGATGCCGCGATCGTCGATATTTTCCTGGCCGACACCAGCGGCGTCGACGTCATGGTGGCCATTCGCGAGCGAGTTCCCGGGTTTCCGATCGTCGCGGTCTCCGGCATGACCGCGCTGGATTTCATGGGCGAGGCGCCTGGTCTGCGCGACGTGGTATGCCTGCAAAAGCCATTTCGGCCGAACGATCTCCTGCAAGCGCTTCACAAGGCCCAGGCCGCGGCGGGCGGCGAGCTCTCCGCAGCCGTGTGACCGTATGGCGAAAGAAAACGCCCCGGCGAACCGGGGCGTTGGATTGATCTGATTAAAAGGTCAGGCATCCTGTCTCAGGTGCCGTTGCCCTTGATCTCGGCGTAGCCGCCCTTGGCGTCCCATTTGTAGACGACATAGTCGAGCTGCTTGATGTCGCCCTTGGCGTCATACTCGATCGGGCCGATCACGGTGTCCCACTTGCCGGCCTTGATCGCCGCCATGACCTTCTTGGCGTCCGTGGTGCCGGCCTTCTTGGCCGCCTGCGACCAGACCTGCATCGCCGCGTAGGTGTAGAGCGTATAGCCCTCGGGATCGATGTTCTTGGCCTTGAAGGCGTCGACGATCTTCTTCGCGGTCGGCTTGTTGCGCGGATCGGGGCCGAAGGTGAACAGCGTGCCTTCGCCGGCCGGACCGGTGATGGAGGCGTACTCCTTGTCGGCGAGCGCATCGCCGGCCATCAGGATCGTCTTGAGGCCCTGGTCACGCATCTGGCGCAGGATCAGGCCGCTCTCCTGATGGTAGCCGCCGACATAGACGAGGTCGATGTTGTCGCGCTTCAGGCGCGAGACGATCGCGTTGAAGTCCTTGTCGCCCTTGTTATAGGACTCGTACATCTTCTCGGTGATGCCGGCCTTGTTGAGCGCCTTCTTGGTCTCGTCGGCGAGACCCTTGCCGTAGGTGGTCTTGTCGTTGAGGATCGCGATGTTCTTGCCCTTGTAGTTCTTGGCGATGTACTGCGCCGCGACCAGGCCCTGCTGGTCGTCACGGCCGCAGACGCGCGCCACGTTCCAGAGTCCGCTGTCGGTGAACTTCGGATTGGTCGAGGCGGGGGTAATCTGGAGCACGTTGCCGTCGGCATAGGCTTCGGAGGCGGGGATCGACGACGATGAGCAATAGTGCCCGGCCACGAACGGGATTTTCGCGCCGGCGATCTTTTCGGCGATCGAGCGCGCCTGCTTCGGGTCGCAGGCGTCGTCCTCGACGTTGAGCGCGAGCTTCTTGCCGTTGACGCCGCCGGCGGCGTTGATGTCAGCCACGGCCATCTCGGCGCCGTTCTTCATCTGGCGGCCGAAGGCGGACTCTCCGCCGGTCATCGGGCCTGCGACTGCGACGGTGACATCCTGCGCGAAAGCCGCGCTCGATAGCGCGATCGACGCGCCGAATGCCAGACCGATGAGCTTCAGTGATTTCATGAGATACCTCGCGGGTGGTCGACTGTGGAAGTTGCCGGGTACGCCCGGTCCAAACCGGCGCCATTCTTGAATGAATCTCGGGAGAAGTCACCGGCAAAATACGGGCATTGGCGGAGATATCTCGCCACATTCGGCCGCACGGGCTCCGCCGTCGGGCAACCTCAGCCGTGCCGGCCGCCTTCCAGGTAGGCGGCGCGAATCTCGGGGCGCTGCAACAACTCGGCGCCGGTCCCGGCCAGCGTGATCAGGCCGTTGACCATGACGTAACCGCGATGGGCGAGCTTCAGCGCATGGTTGGCGTTCTGCTCGACGATCAGGACCGTCAGGCCGTCCTGGCGGTTCAGGGTGCGGATCGCATCGAAAATCTGGCGCGCGATCAGCGGCGCCAGCCCGAGCGAGGGCTCGTCGAGCAGAAGCAGGCGGGGGCGGCTCATCAGGGCGCGGCCGATTGCCAGCATCTGCTGCTCGCCGCCGGACAGCGTTCCGCCGCGCTGGGCGTAGCGCTCCTTCAGCCGCGGGAACAGCGTGAACACGCGTTGCAGCGTGGCCTCGCGTTCTGCGTCGGTGCAGCCGGTGGCATCCGCCCCCATCTGGAGGTTTTCCGCCACGCTCATGCGCGGGAAGATGCGGCGGCCTTCCGGCGATTGCGCGATGCGCAAATGGGCGATCTCATGGGTGGGAACGTCGGTGATGTCGCGGCCTTCGTACAGGATCTGGCCGGCGCGGGCGCGCGGCTTGCCGAAGATCGTCATCATCAGCGTCGACTTGCCGGCGCCGTTGGCGCCGATCAGCGCGACGATCTCGCCGGCGCTGATCTCGACATCGACGCCCTTTAGCGCCTCGATCTTGCCGTAGGCGGCGCGCAGGCCCCGGATCGACAGCAGGGGAGCGGACGACGTCACGACCCGCTCTCCATCACGGCCACGGCCTCTTCCTCGTCGGTGCCGAGATAGGCGGCGATCACCTTGGGATCGTCGCGGATTTCGCGCGGAGAGCCTTCCGCGATCTTGACGCCATGGTCCATCACCACGATGTGGTCGGAGATCTCCATCACGACCGACATGTCGTGCTCGATCAGCAGGATCGAGGTGCCGAGCTCGTTGCGGATCGAGAGAAGGAGCTCGCTCAAAGCTGCGCTCTCGCGCGCGTTGAGACCCGCGGCGGGCTCGTCCAGGCACAAAAGCGCGGGCTCGGTGCACATCGCGCGCGCAATCTCGAGCCGGCGCTGGTCGCCATAGGCAAAATTGCCGGCGGCATCGTCGGCGCGGTCGAGCAAATTGACCCGCTTCAGCCAGTCGGTGGCGAGGTCGATCGCGCGCTTTTCGGCGTCGCGGTAGCCGGGCGCGCCGATGAGGCCGAGAAAGGTGAAGCCGGAGGCGCGCATCAACGCGTTGTGCTGCGCCACCATCAGGTTTTCCAGCGCGGTCATGCCGGGAAACAGGCGGATGTTCTGGAAGGTGCGCGCGACCTTGGCCTGCTTGGCGATGCGGAAATCGTTCAGCCGCTCCAGCGCAATCACCTTGCCGTCGTCATGGGTGAGGCGAATGGCGCCGCCGCTCGGCTTGTAGAAGCCGGTGATGCAATTGAACACGGTGGTCTTGCCGGCGCCGTTCGGTCCGATCAGCGCGGTGATCTTCTTCCGCTCGGCCGCGAACGACAGGTCTTGCACGGCGACGATGCCACCGAAGCGCATGGTCAGCCGGTCCACACCGAGAATCTTGTCGCCGCTCATCCGTGCCCTTCCTTGACGAGGTCGGAGGAGATCGCCTGCGCCTTGGTCAGATACACGGTCGGCGCGCGATGGCCGATCAGGCCGCGCGGCCGCCAGATCATGATCAGCACCATCGCCATGCCGAACACCAGCATGCGGTAGGTCTCGAGGCTGCGGAACAGTTCGAAGCCGCCGATCATGGCGAGCGCGGCGAGCGCGACGCCGAGCTGCGAGCCCATGCCGCCGAGCACGACGATGGCGAGCACCAGCGCCGATTCCTGGAAGGTGAAGGATTCCGGGCTGATGAAGCCTTGGCGCGTCGCGAAGAACGCACCGGCAAAGCCGCCGAACATGGCGCCGGTCGCGAACGCCGTGAGCTTGGTGGTCGTGGTGTTGATGCCGAGCGCGCGGCAGGCGACCTCGTCCTCGCGCAAGGCCTCCCAGGCGCGGCCGATCGGCAGGCGGCGCAGCCGGATCGTCACCCAGTTGGTGAGCAGCGCGAGCGCCAGGATCAGATAGAACAGGAAGACGATGCGGTGGGTCGGCGAATATTCGATGCCGAGCCTGGCGGCGAGCCCGTTGTCGCTGTTGTCCAGCGGGATGCCGAAGAACGAGGGGCGGGGAATGCTGGAGACGCCGTTGGGGCCACCGGTGAGGCTCTGCCAGTTGATGATGACGAGGCGGATGATCTCGCCGAAGGCGAGCGTCACGATGGCGAGATAGTCGCCGCGCAGGCGCAGCACGGGGAAGCCGAGCAGCACGCCCCAGAACGCGGCGAGGATGCCGGCAAGCGGCAGGCAGACCCAGAACGACCAGCCGAAATTGGTGGCAAGCAGCGCGTAGGAATAGGCGCCCACCGCGTAGAAGGCGACGTAGCCGAGATCGAGCAGGCCGGCGAGCCCGACCACGACGTTCAGCCCCCAACCCAGCATCACATAGGTGAGCACGAGGATCGCGAGGTCGAGGATGTAGCGCTGGTCATAGAAGATCACGGGCACAAGCACCGTGAAGATCAGGAGCGCGGGCGCCAGGTAGCGGCCGACGAACGACATTCCGCTCCGCACCGCCGGCGGCACCAGCTTCTCGGCGCCGGTCGGACCGATCCATTGCCTGAGCAGCCCGAGCACGATCGAGCCGCCGAACACGGCGGCAACGAGGGAGGCGACCTCGCCGAAGCGTGTCCAATAGGTGAGCTGGCCGTCGGAACCCGCTTCGGTGCGGACGCCGACCATCAACGAGAACAGCACCAGCGCGATCAGGGCGTTGACGAAGGCCGTCTTCAGCAGAGCGGGGATGTCCGTTGCAGGTTTGGCCGTATTGCTCGAGAGAACTGTCACGCGGCGACCGTCAGACTTTTTCGACTTCGGGACGGCCGAGCAGGCCGGTCGGCATGAAGATCAGCACGACGATCAGGATCGAGAACGCCGCGACGTCCTTGTACTCGACCGAGAAATAGGCCGACCAGAACGTCTCGATCAGGCCGATCGCGAGACCGCCCAGCATGGCGCCAGGCAGCGAGCCGATGCCGCCGAGCACGGCCGCGGTGAACGCCTTGATGCCGGCGACGAAGCCCATGAAGAAATCCACCAGGCCGTAATAGAGCAGGTACATCAGGCCCGCGACCGCGGCGAGCGCGGCGCCGATCACGAAGGTCATGGAGATGGTGCGGTCGACGTTGACGCCGAGCAGCGCCGCCATGGTCTGGTCCTGCTCGCAGGCCCGCATGTCGCGCCCGAGCCGGGTGCGCGACACCAGCCAGGTGAAGATCCCAAGCAGCACGATGGTGGTGAGGACCACCATGATCTGGATGTTGGAGAGCTGGATCACAAAACCGTCCGCGCTTTCGTGCAGCGTATAGCCGCCGGTGATAAAGGGCGGGATCGGCTTGACGCGGGCGCCCTGCGCCACCTGCGAGTAATTCGTCAGCACGAAGGACATGCCGATCGCCGACAGCATCGGGGCGAGGCGGAAGGAATGGCGCAGGGGCCGGTAGGCGATGCGCTCGATGGTCCAGCCATAGAGCGCGGTGATCGCCATCGCGACCAGCAGCACCACCAGCAGGATCACCGGGATCGCAGTCAGGCCGAGCGAGACCAGGATCAGGAAGGTGATCAGGGCGATGAAGCCGCCGATCATGAAGACATCGCCATGGGCGAAATTGATCATGCCGACGATGCCGTAGACCATCGTATAGCCGATGGCGATCAGGCCGTAGATCGAGCCCAGAACGAGACCGTTGATGAGCTGCTGGGCGAAATAATCCATGGGCTGCCGTTACCACCTGACGCGGCTCAAAGGGAGCTCTTCGAGAGAGAGTTTCTGCGAATTTCTTCTCGGGCCCCGGCAGCCCCTAAGCATTCTTCCCGTTTTGTAACAGGAGGGAACTGGCGGCTGCAACTGGCCATGCCTCGGCACAAAGGCTTGTACAGTGGTCATTTCATTACGGACGTCATTTCGGTTCCGCAGGTGCGAGGAACCGGGTTCCGCAAAGCAACCAAACTGAATCCCGGCCGTTGTCTCTCCTCTGAGGTCCAACAAGGGAGTTCCCCCGAATGTCGAAACAGCAAGATCAGAATCCGGGCCAGCAGACTCAGAACCCCGGCCAGAAACCCGGGCAGCAGCAGGGTGGCGGCCAGAAACCCGGACAGCAGCAGCAGGATCCGCAGCGCCAGGGCGAGAAGCCCGGCCAGCAACAGGGCGGCCAGCACGGCCAGGACAAGTAGTTTCGGAGCCCAGACGTGAAGAGGGCCCCGCCGGGAGGCGGGGCCCTTTTTCCTTGGGCGCGCCGCCCGGCGGGCCAGTTAAGGTAAACAAAGGGTTTAAATTGCCGCCATGGTCTGATGCGAGTTAGCTCCCCGGCAAAGCCTTCCCATGGAAGGCGCGCAGCGAGCGAAGCGGGAAGCGGCATGTTCAGGAATTGGCGGATCGGTTCGGTCAACGGCGCCCTGCTGGCGGCCTATTTCATCCCGGCCTGGACGCTTGTGGCCTTCAACATCATGGTGGCACCGGTGCACGGCCTCTACGAGCGGCCGAGTGTCGCGGTGGCGCTGTTCCTCAGCGACCATCTTCAGATGGCGGGGATGAGCACGGTGCGTGCCGCCTGGCTGCTGGCGCTGGGCCGGCTGACGGTGGTGGCGTTCTTTGCCATCTATCTCACGCTTCTGTGCATTCCCCGCGTCCGCAAGAATGGCGGCAGCGACGAGGCGCTCGGCATTGCGCTTGGGATCGGCAGCCTCATCTCGTTTACGAGCATGTTGATGGCCTCGAAGGTCGGCGAGCTGGCCGCGCTCCGGCTGCATGCCACCGAGCTCCTGCTGCTGCTCGGCGCTGCCATCGTGGTGGTGATCGAACGGCCCGCGCCGGCGCCCAGGATCGTCCAGAACACCGTCGAGACCGTCGCGCCGCTAGCTCTTGAGCAGGCCGAGCTCCTGCACAATCGCTGAGGCTTCCTTGACGGCGTGGTTCGCCGCCGGCACGCCGCAATAGATCGCCTGCTGAAGCAGGATTTCCTTGATGTCGTCGGGGGTGAAGCCGCCCTCGGCGAGCGCCGCGCGCACATGCAGGCGGAATTCGTCCCACTGCCCCAGCGCGACCATGGTGCCGATCACGAGCACGCGCCGCGTGCGCTCGTCGAAATGCGGCCGCGTCCAGATATCGCCCCAGGCGTAGCGCGTGATCATGTCCTGGAAGTCGGTGTTGAAGGCATTGCGGCCCGCGATCGACTTGTCGACCCAGGCATTGCCCAAAACCTTCCGGCGCACGTTCATGCCGGCATCGCGGCGCTTCTGGTCGTTCATTGTGTTTCCTCCTCTTCGTCATTGCGAGGAGCGTAGCGACGAAGCAATCCAGAATGTCACCGCGGAGGGATTTCTGGATTGCTTCGCTGCGCTCGCAATGACGGTTGCGGTTAGCGCTGCGTCAAGAAGCCCACCACCGCGTCGGTGAACGCGTGCGGCTGCTCGACATTGGAAATGTGCGCGGCGTCGATGATGGTCATGCTGGCGCCGGGAATGTTGGAGCGGATCAATTCGCCCGCCGAGATCGGCGTCGCCATGTCGTGGCGGCCCGCGATCACCAGCGTCGGGCTCCTGATCTTGGCGAGCATCTCGCGCTGATCGAGCGTCGACAGCGCCACGCAGCAGGCGAGATAGCCCTCGACGGGGGAAGCCAGCAGCATCGACTTCATCTTCGCCGTGATCTCAGGCTCGCGCTCGCGGAAATCCTGGGTCAGCCAGCCAGCGATCACGGCATCGGCGACCGCGGCGATGCCGCCCTTCTTCACCGCGTCGATGCGCTCCAGCCATTTGGTCGGCTCGGCGTAGTAGCAGGAGGTGTTGGCGAGGATGAGCTTGCCGAAGCGCTCCGGCGCATTGGCCCCTAGCCACTGCCCGACCATGCCGCCCATCGACAGGCCGCACCAATGCACCTTCTCGATGTTGAGGTCGTCGAGGATCGCCAGCACGTCGCGGCCGAAGCGCTCCATCGTATAGGGGCCGGGCGGAACGTTGGACTTGCCGTGGCCGCGGCGGTCGTAGCGGATGACGCGGAACACCTGCGTCAACGCCTTCATCTGCGGCTCCCACATCTGCAACGTGCAGCCGAGCGAATTGGACAGCATCAGCGTCGGTCCGCCGTCGCGGCCCTCGACGGAGACGTTGATCAGGCAACCGTCGGCATCGATCATGGGCATGCTGGGCGTCTCCGTTCTGGAGCATGATCCGGAAAAGTGTGGAGCGGTTTTCCGAAAAAGATCATGCTCAAACAATTAATCGCGCTCGAGGCTGTCGAGCAGCCGGTCGATCAGGGCTTGGGAAGCCCCTTGATAGGCCATCGGCTCGAACAATGCCGCAATTTTTTCCGGTGCGAGATGCGCCGTGACCTGCGAATCGGCCGCGAGAACCTCGCGCAAATGCTTCTTCTCCGCGACCGCGCGCTTGCTCGCGGCCTCGACCAGATGATGCGCATCGCTCTTGCCGATCTTGTCGGCCAGCGCAAACGTGACCGCTTCCGCCATGATGAGCCCATGCGTCGTATCGAGATTGCTGCGCATGCGCGCGGCATCGACGTCAAGGCCCTCCGCGATGTCGACGATGGCGGCGAGCGCGCCCGAGGCGACCAGCATCAATTGCGGCAACGTCGGCCATTCCGCGTGCCAGGGGCCGGCGCTGCGCTCGTGGTCTTGCACCTGGGCTGCAAAAATCGTCGCGGCGAGTTGCGGCGCCATGGTCGCGCAACCCAGCGCGCTCGCGGCCGCGACCGGGTTGCGCTTGTGCGGCATGGTCGAGGAGCCGCCGCGGCCTTCGCCGGCAGGCTCGAACGCTTCGCCAACATCGGTCTGCATCATCAGCGAGACGTCGCGCGCGATCTTGCCGCAGCTTCCGGCGAGAATCGCAAGGCATGATGCGGCTTCCGCGATCCGGTCGCGATGGGTGTGCCAGGGCGCCTCCGGCAGCGGCAGGTTGAGCTCCTGCGCCAATCGCTCTGCAACGACGAGCCCTTTGTCGCCGAGGGCCGCGAGCGTGCCGGCCGCGCCGCCGAATTGCAGCGCAAGGCCCTCGCGGGAGAGCCGCCGCAGGCGGCAGCGGGCGCGGGCAAGGCTCGATGCGTATTCTGCGGCCTTCAGGCCGAACGGCATCGGCAGCGCGTGCTGGAGCCAGGTCCGCGCCACCATGGCGGTGTTGCGATGGCTCCGTGCCAGGGCGGCAAAGCCCTTGATGGCGCGGCTGAGATCGGCATCGAGTGCATCGATGCCGGCGCGAAGCGTGAGCATGGTCGCGGTGTCGATGACATCCTGGCTCGTCGCGCCCCAATGGACGTAGCGGGCGGCCTCCGCATCGGCCTTGCCGACATTGGCCGTGAGCGCCTTGACCAGGGGAATCGCGAGATTGCCGGATCGCGTCGCGGCCTCGCCCAGGGCGGCCATGTCAAAGCTATCAGCCTTGCACGCGGCTTCGATCGGGCCCACCGCGGATGCGGGAATCACATCCGTGGCGGCCTCGGCGCGTGCCAGGGCTGCCTCGAAATCGAGCATGTTCTGGAGGGTCGACCGGTCGTCGCAGACCGCGCGCATGGCTGGGCTCGACAGCATCGGCGCGAGCAGGGGGGAGAGGGCTGTGCTCATGTTGCGCGGGACCTAATCACCATGCTCCGGCTCTGCCAATCCCAAACCGTCAGCGCGCAGCTTTTTGCAGTTGCGAATATGCATTGCACGTGGCCGGGGGCTGCCCTTTCCTTTGCGGCCTCCGTGCGTTACTTGAGCAGTATTATAGTGAAGCATCCGGGAGGCACCCCATGGCCATGACGATGAACGGCGAAGTCCAGCTTGCGGCGCCGCGCGAGGCCGTGTGGGAGAAGCTCAACAATCCCGAGGTGCTGAAGGCCTGCATCCCCGGCTGCGAGGAGCTGGAGAAGACCGACGACGGCGGCTTTCGCGCGACGGCGAAAATGAAGGTCGGGCCGGTGTCGGCGCGCTTCAAGGGCAAGGTCACGCTCTCCGATCTCGACCCGCCGAACGGCTACAAGATCTCCGGCGAAGGCGAGGGCGGGGTCGCCGGCTTCGCCAAGGGCGGCGCCGTGGTCAAGCTCGCGGAGAAGGACGGCGGTACGCTGCTCGCCTACGAGGTCGAGGCGCAGATCGGCGGCAAGTTGGCGCAGCTCGGCCAGCGCCTTATCAACGGCACCGCCAAGAAACTGGCCGACGAATTTTTCGCAAACTTCGCCAAGGCGGTACAGGGCTAGCTGTACAGGACTGAAGGCTATCGCCTTTCGGCATGGCGCCTTGCGTCCGGGGCGATGTTGCCCCCGGGCATAATGGCCCATATGATAGGTTGGAATAATTATAAGAACCGCTTCGACGGGACCCGTCGGGGCGCTGATAGAGAGTGCTTATGGCAAAAATCTCCCTCATCGTGAACGGCAATCCTGTCACGGCCAACGTCGATCCCCGCACCCTGCTGGTGCAGTTCTTGCGCGAGAATCTGCGCCTGACCGGCACCCATGTCGGCTGCGACACCTCGCAGTGCGGCGCCTGTGTCGTGCATCTCGACGGCAAGGCCGTGAAGGCCTGCACCACGCTGGCCGTGATGGCCGACGGCCACGAGGTCAAGACGATCGAGGGACTGGCCGCCGACGGCGCGCCGCTGCATCCGATGCAGGAGGCCTTCCGCGAGCACCATGGCCTGCAGTGCGGCTTCTGCACGCCCGGCATGATCATGACGGCGATCGACATCGTCCATCGCAAGGGCCACGAGCTCGACGACCACACCATCCGCGAGGAGCTGGAAGGCAATCTCTGCCGTTGCACCGGCTACCAGAACATCGTCGCTTCGATCTCCGCCGGCGCCAAGGCGATGGCGAAATCCGATCTCGCCTAACCGCGCGCGCATTCTGCGATCAGGACATTCAGATGTACGAATTCAAATACCATCGCCCTGGGACCGTTCGCCAGGCGGCCAACCTCCTGGTGAAGAACGAAGACGCCAAGGTGATCGCCGGCGGCCATACGCTGATTCCCGTCATGAAGCAGCGTCTCGCCAGCCCCCCGCATCTGGTCGACCTCTCCCACATCGAGGGGCTCAACACGATCGAGATGAAGGGCCGCGCACTCGTGATCGGCGCCACCGCCAGGCATGCCGAGGTCGCGAGCTCCGCGATCGTCGGTGAGGCGATCCCGGCGCTGGCCAATCTTGCCAGCCAGATCGGCGACCCGGCCGTGCGCCACAAGGGCACGATCGGCGGCTCGCTCGCCAACAACGATCCGACCGCGGACTATCCGGCCGCGGTGCTCGCGCTCGGCGCCACCATCGTCACCAACAAGCGCCGTCTCAAGGCGGAAGAGTATTTCCAGGGCCTGTTCACGACGGCGCTCGAAGCCGACGAGATCATCACCAAGGTGATGTTCCCGCTGCCGAAGAAGGCGGCCTACATCAAGTTCCGCAATCAGGCTTCGCGCTATGCGCTGGTCGGCGTGTTCGTGGCGCGGCGTCCTTCGGACGTGCGCGTCGCCGTCACCGGTGCCGGCTCCGAAGGCGTGTTCCGCGTCACCGCGTTCGAGGAAGCCCTGAAGAAGCGCTTCGCCGCGAAGGCGCTCGACGGCATCGAGGTGCCGGCGGAAGGCCTCAACAGCGACATCCACGGCAGCGCCGAATACCGTGCGCATCTCATCGGGGTGCTGACGCGACGCGCCCTCGATGCCGCCAACGCCAAGGAGTGAGTGAACCTCACGCCTCGGCCCAAACTTGTCCCCGGTGAGGGCGTAGCGAGACTGGCTTTTTCATGACTCTCACGGCCATGCCGGCATCGGTCGATGCGATGCTCGAACTTTTGACTTCGCGCGGTTATCTCGCGGAGCGATCGCTGGCGACGGTGACCTATCTGTCGCTACGCATGGGCCGGCCGCTGTTCCTTGAGGGCGAAGCCGGCGTCGGCAAGACCGAGATCGCAAAGGTGCTGTCGGCGGCGCTGGGACGGAAGCTGATCCGCCTGCAGTGCTACGAGGGCCTCGACGTGTCGTCCGCGGTCTACGAGTGGAACAGCGCCGCGCAGATGATCGCGATCCGAATGGCGGAAGCCGCCGGCGACACCGACCGCGATCAACTCTCGTCCGACATCTTCGCCGACCGCTACATGATCAAGCGGCCGTTGCTCCAGGCGCTGGAGCCCGACGTTGCGGGACCGCCAGTGCTGCTGATCGACGAGCTCGACCGCGCCGACGAGGCGTTCGAGGCGTACCTGCTCGAAATCCTCAGCGACTTCCAGGTGACCATCCCTGAGTTCGGCACCGTGAAGGCGCCGCATCCGCCGATCGTCATCATCACCTCCAACCGCACCCGCGAGATCCACGATGCGCTGAAGCGGCGCTGTCTCTATCACTGGGTCGACTATCCCGAAGCCGAGCGCGAGCTCGCGATCGTCAAGACGCGCGTGCCCGGCATCTCGGCGAAGCTGTCGCAGCAGGTCGTGCGTTTCGTCCAGGCGCTGCGCAACCAGGATTTCTACAAGTCGCCTGGCGTCGCCGAGACCATCGACTGGGCCACCGCGCTGTCGGAGCTCGACGCCCGCTCGCTGACCCCGCAAGTGGTCGGCGACACGCTGGGGGCGCTGCTCAAGTACCAGGACGATATCACCCGGATGCAGGGCGATACCTTGCAGAAGGTCCTGAAGGAAGCGACGAGCGAGAATTGATTTTCCCGTCATTCCGGGGCGCGCGTCAGCGCGAGCCCGGAATCCATCGGGCCGCAGAGTTAGTGGATGAATGGATTCCGGGCTCGCGACTTCGTCGCGCCCCGGAATGACGGCTGAGAGTGTGGACCCATGACTATCAACCACCTTGCGCCCGACCAGACCGAGCAGTTCGCCGACAACATCGTCGGCTTCGCCCGCGCGTTGCGTGCAGCCAGCATGCCGGTCGGGCCGGGCGCCGTCATCGATGCCATGAGCGCGCTCCAGGTGATCGACATCGGCAACCGCGCCGACGTCTTCACCACACTGGAGGCGATCTTCGTCAAGCGCCACGAGCATGCGCTGATCTTCAGGCAGGCCTTCAACCTGTTCTTCCGGGCCTCGGAAGAGTGGAAGCACATGCTGGATTCGGTGCCGTTGCCGGAGCAGGCCAAGAAGAAGCCGCAGGCCGGCTCCCGCCGCGTGCAGGAGGCGATGTCGCAGCCGCGGATGACGGAGACGCCGCAGCACCAGGAGCAGGATTTGCGCCTGTCGGTCTCCGACAAGGAGATCCTTCAGAAGAAGGATTTTGCGCAGATGAGCGCGGCTGAGATCACCGAAGCGCTCCGCGCCGTCGAGCGGATGCGGCTGCCGCAGGCCGAGCTTCTGACGCGCCGGCACCGGCCCGATGCTCGCGGGCTTCGTCTCGATTTGCGCCGTACGCTGCGTGCGTCCTTGCGTACCGGCGGTGACATCATCGACATCCATCGCCTCGGGCGCATCGAGAAGCCGGCGCCGATCGTAGCCCTGCTCGATATCTCGGGTTCGATGAGCGAGTACACCCGCCTGTTCCTGCATTTCCTGCATGCCATCGGGGACGCGCGAAAGCGCGTCTCGGTGTTCCTGTTCGGCACCCGGCTGACCAACGTCACCCGGGCGCTGCGCCAGCGCGACCCGGATGAGGCGCTGGCGAGCTGCTCGGCCTCGGTCGAGGACTGGGCCGGCGGCACCCGGATTTCGGCCTCGCTGCACAACTTCAACAAATTGTGGGCACGGCGCGTGCTGAGCCAGGGCGCCATCGTGCTGCTGATCTCCGACGGGTTGGAGCGGGAGGCCGATTCCAGGCTCGCCTTCGAGATGGACCGGCTGCACCGGTCCTGCCGGCGACTGATCTGGCTCAACCCGCTTCTGCGGTTCGGCGGCTTCGAGGCCAAGGCGCAGGGCATCAAAATGATGCTTCCGCACGTTGACGAATTCCGCCCGGTACATAATTTGAGTTCGATCCAGGAGCTGATCACGACGCTCTCCCGGCCGCTGCCGCCGCATCACCGCAGCCTGATCCGTTCCGCAGCTTGAGAGGTTAAGCCATGCTCGATCGCGACGAGGATATTCTGAAGGCGGCGGAGGATTGGCAGAAGGCCGGCCGCGGCGTCGCGCTGGCCACCGTTGTCGAGACCTGGGGCTCGGCGCCGCGCCCGGCGGGCTCGAGCCTCGTCATCAACGATGAGGGCACGTTTCTGGGGTCGGTCTCCGGCGGCTGCGTCGAGGGCGCCGTGGTCACCGAGGCCATGGACGTGATCCAGAGTGGCAAGCCCAGGATGCTGGAGTTCGGCGTTGCCGATGAGACGGCCTGGAATGTCGGGCTGTCCTGCGGCGGCACCATCCGCGTCTTCGTCGAGAAGGTCGGCTAGCCGTGAAGCTCGCAATCCTGCACGAACTCAATGCCGAGCGCGCCGCGCGCCGGCCGGTGATCCTGGTGACCGACACCGAGAGCGGCGAGCAGCGCCTGGTGAAGGCTGCGGATTTTGCAAAAGACCCGCTACGTGCCGAACTGGACAAGCAGCTTCGCATGGGCAAGAGCGCCAGTGTCGAAGCCGGCGGCAAAAAGCTGTTCCTCAACGTCTATGCTCCGACCGCAAAGCTCGTCATCGTCGGCGCGGTCCATATCAGCCAGGCCTTGGCGCCGTTGGCGCGCTCGCTCGGCTATGACGTCACCGTGGTCGATCCCCGCACGGCGTTTGCGAGCGCGGAGCGCTTCCCTGACATTCCCCTGGTCGCCGAATGGCCCGACACGGCGCTGCCGCCGCTCAATGTCGATGCCTACACGGCTTTCGTCGCGGTGACGCACGATCCGAAGATCGACGATCCCGCGCTGCTGCACGCCTTCGAGCGCAACTGCTTCTATATCGGCGCGCTCGGCTCGCGGAAGACGCATGCCAAGCGCGGCGACCGGCTGCGCGCGCAGGGCGCGAAGGACAGCGACATCGCGCGCATCCACGCGCCCATTGGGCTTGCGATCGGCGCGGTCTCGCCGTCCGAGATCGCGGTGTCGATCATGGCCGAGATCACGGCGGTGCTCCGCCTGCCACCAAAAGAAAAAGAAGAAGCGGCATGAAGTTCGGACCGGCGAGCCCCAAGGATGCGATCGGCGGGGTGACCGTCCACACCCTGCGCCAGGGTCCGCTGGTGCTGAAGAAAGGTACGACGATCGGCCCGGCCGAGGTCGAGGCGCTGACGCGCGCCGGCATCAAGGACGTCGTGGTGGTGCGCATGGAGGAGGGCGACGTCTCCGAGGACGTCGCCGCCGCCAGCATCGCGCTGGCGGTCGGCGGCGAGGGCATTCATGTCGAGCGCGCCTTCACCGGCCGCGCCAATCTGTTCGCCGCAAGCCCGGGCGTGCTGGTGATCGACCGCGCCGCGGTCGACCGCATCAACAACATCGACGAGGCCATCACCTTTGCGACGCTCTCCGCCTACAAGCCGGTGGTCGAGGGCGAGATGGTCGGCACCGTCAAGATCATCCCGTTCGGCGTCGAAGGCAATTTGCGCGATGCCGCGGTGAAGGAGGCGGGCAGGGACGCGCTGAAGATCGCGCCCTACGTCATCAAGCGCGTCGGCGTGGTGTCGACGCTGCTGCCGGGCCTCTCGTCGAAGGTGATCGACAAGACGCTGCGCGTCACCGCCGAGCGGCTCGCGCCGGCCGGCGCCAGCATCATTGCCGAGCGGCGCGTGCAACATGAGGAACGGGCGCTGTCGGCCGCGATCAAGGAATTGCTCGGCCTCGGCGCCGAGCTCGTCATCGTGTTCGGGGCGTCCGCGATCGCCGACCGCCGCGACGTGATTCCGGCGGCCGTCACCGGGATCGGCGGCGAGATCGAGCATTTCGGCATGCCGGTCGATCCCGGCAATCTGCTGCTGATCGCGCGGGCCGGCGGGGTGCCGGTGCTGGGCGCGCCGGGCTGCGCACGCTCGCCGGTCGAGAACGGTTTCGACTGGGTGCTGATGCGGCTGCTCGCCGGCATCAAAGTGACGCGTTCCGAGTTGATGGGCATGGGCGTCGGCGGCCTCCTGATGGAGATCGTCACGCGGCCGCAGCCGCGCGCAGAACCCGCGATCGAGGGCAACAGCCGGGTCGCGGCCATCGTGCTCGCGGCGGGCCGTTCGACCCGGATGGGCGGACCGAACAAGCTGCTCGCTGAGCTCGACGGCAAGAAGCTGGTGCGGATCGCGACCGAGCAGGCGCTGGCCTCCAGGGCCTCCGAGGTGATCGTCGTCACCGGCCATCAGACCGAGCTGGTCGAGCAGGCGCTGCAAGGCTTGAAGGTGAAATTCGTCCGCAACCCGGATTTCGTCGGCGGCATTGCGAGCTCGGTCAAGGCCGGCATCGCGGCGGTACCTGAGGCCTGCGACGGCGCCGTGGTTTGTCTCGGCGACATGCCGCTGATCGATGCCGGCCTGATCGATCGCCTCATCGACGGCTTTGCGCCGGACCGTGGCAACCTCATCGTCGTGCCCGTCAGCGAGGGCCGCCGCGGCAATCCCGTGCTGTGGTCGCGCCGTTTCTTCAAGGAGTTGATGACGCTCGACGGCGACGTCGGCGCGCGCCATCTGATCGCCAAGCACACCGAAGCGGTGGCCGAAGTCCCCGTGGATGGCGAGAGCGCCTTCCTCGACATCGACACGCCGCAGGCGCTGGAAGCGGCGCGACGGGGATGACTGTGCCGTGATGCCGTAGGGTGGGTTAGCCTTGCGGCTGCGCGAAGCGCAGGCGCCGGGCGTAACCCACCATGTTTCCGCGTTTGCCGGACGAAGGTGATGGATTACGCCGTGCGGACTGCGCTTCGCGCAGCGGCGAGCTATTCCACCCTACGCACTACGTTCGTCGCTCGCCTACTTCTTGGTATTCGACAGCTTCTCGCTGGCGGCCTTCAGATCGACGCCGCTCTTCGTCAGCAGGGCCTTGTCGCCGCTCGAGAACGTAAAAGTGTCGGCGCCCGCGCTGATGCCGTTCCATGCGACGGCCTCGCCGAGGGACAGATACCACAGTCCCTGGAATCCAGACGAGTTATTGAGCTGTCCGGTCCAGACGGTGGTCGATCCGCAGCCGAGGAAATTCACCGAGAAACTGATCGCAGTGCCCGTGTTGCCGTAGGCCAGCCAACCCGCCACACCTTGCGGCTTGCCCTCGTCGCAACTGTTAGCGGCGTTGTTGGTATAGGTCCCCGTGATGGCACCTGTGTTCGAGTTGAAGCTGGTGATGGCCAGGGTCGAGCCATACTGGTTGGTCCAGGTCCAGTTCACCGATTGCGCATATGCGGGCAGGGGGCCGATCAGGGACGCCGACGCAATCATCGCCAAGAGCATTCCGTTGATGTGACGCATGGTTGTTTCCTCCGGCTCTTTGCTTGGAGCTTCAACTACTTTAAATGAAGCGCTGGAAAATTGCAACTAAAAGATGTATTGCGCCGCTCATTCGTCCATCAGGATTCTCAACCACTCGTTCACCAAGTGGAAACGGTCCCGCGCGTAGAGTCCTCTCCACCTGCCTTGGGGGGAGGGGTTTTTCCATGGCTTCGAACGTCGTCGCGCGCCGTTGCGCGATGTTTTTCTTTGCGCTGTCGGTTTGTGTCGCCGGCGCGCGCTACATCACGGATGCGCATGCTGCCGGTGCGTTTGCGGTCGGCAAGTGCGGGGCCTATGGCCAGGCTTTTGATTACGGCGCCGAGCACGAGGCCCGTGCCGCCGCTCAGAAGCAGTGCAAGGGCGATTGCACGACGGTGACGATGAAGCGCGCCTGCGCCGCGATGTCGGTCGATATGTCCAACCCTTGCGGCGCCTATGGCTATGCCGTGAAGCCGAAGATATCGGCCTCGCTCAATGCCGCCACGCGCGAGTGCTACAAATACGGCGGCAAGGAATGCGTGATCCGCGCCTGGGCCTGCGACGCCAAGGGATAATCTTCCTGCTGTCATTGACGATGCAACGGGTACCGAGTGATGCGCGGACCGGAGCATTCAAAATACAGCCGCCTCATCCCGGCGGCATGCCCGCGAATTTCGGCAGGTCGGGATCGAGACGATCCCAATCATGTCCGCGTGCGGCATAGGTGACCACCTGCGGCTTGTAGCGGGCGGGCTCGTCGAGGCTTGCGGCGCGGATGGTGAAGATGTCGGGCATTGCGGCGAAGGTCATGTAGACCGGCAAGCCGCACTGCGTGCAGAAACCGCGCGTCTTCACGTTGCCGCTGTCGCCGACCATGTCCCAATGCTTCGCCTCGCCGGTCAGCGTGACAGCTTCGCGCGCGAAGGTCATGTACGAGCCGTGGCCGCTGCCGCTTTCGCGCTGGCAGTCCCGGCACTGGCAGTGATTGCTGAACAGCGGCTCACCCAGAATCGAATAGCGGATCGCGCCGCAGGCGCAGCCGCCGGTAAAAGGCTTGGTCATCGAAAGATCTCCCACTCACTTCTCGCCACTGATCTCGTCGAGCTGGCGGACGACCTTCTTCCAGCCGCCGCTCATGACCGTGTAGGCCGACTCGTTCATCGGCATGACGAAGCCCGCATGCACCAGGCGGATCCGCGTGCCGGCTTCGATGGGGGTGAGGGACCACGTCACGACGGTGTCGAGCGGCGCGCCGTAGCCGGTGTTGCGTTCGTCGCCGCCCTTCCAGGCATAGACGAGGCGCCGGTTCGGTATCACTTCGAGAACCCGGCAATGGATGACGCCGTCCCAGTTGCCGCCCGGCGTGGTCTGGAACGTGAAGGCCTTACCCTCGATGGCTTCGAAGCCGGTCGGCTGCATCAGCCAGCGCGCGATCAACTGGGCGCTGGTCAGCGTCTTCCAGATCGTCTCGGGCGCGTGAGGGAAGACCTCCTCCAAAACAATGTCTTGAACGACGTCTTTTGTCTCGGCTTTGAACTCGGCTGCACTCACGGATCGATCTCCTTCAAGAGGTCACGCAGGTTCTGGAAGCGCTCGCGCCAGAACACGCCGTAATGGTCCATCCAGCTGACCAGCGGCTCGAGTCCTTGCGGCGCGGCGCGGTAATAGACGTTGCGGCCCTCGGCGCGCTCGGCGACGAGGCCGGCCTGCTTCAGCGACTTCAGGTGCTGCGAGATCGCGCCCTGCGTTACGCCGCTGCCGCGGGTGAGCTCGGCGACGCTGATCTCCTTGCTCTCGAACACTCGCTCGAACACGGCACGGCGCGTCGGATCGGCGAGGGCGCGCATCACGGTGGTGACGGGATTTGGGGCGGCTTCGATCATGAGCATTCGATTAGCAGGCGCTAATGCATTAGTCAACGCTAATTTGTTAGCTCGTATAGGGCTGGATCGGTATCTTGACTATGACTGACCAGTCAGTCATAAATGGAGCATGACAAAGGAGCCAACCAAAGCAGCGACGCCAACCGCAGCTCGCGCCGATGCGAAGGGCCGTGCGCCCGCCGACGCCGCGCCCGCGTCGAACCGTGCCACGCGTGCGGCCGAGCGTCGGTCGGCCATCGTGGAAGCGGCGATGGAGGAGTTCATCGCGCGTGGCTTTGCCGCGACGCGGCTCGACGACATCGCCAGGCGGGCAGGCGTGGCCAAGGGCACGATCTACCTGCACTTCAAGGACAAGGAATCGATGTTCGAGGAGCTGGTGCGCACTGTGATCGTGCCGGTCGTGGCGAAGCTGAATGCGCTGCCGCCGCCGACGGGCTCGGTGCGCGATCTCGTCGAGGCCTTCGCCGGCAATTTCCTCAGGGAAGTCATCGGCACGAGGCGAGGCGATCTCGTGCGATTGATCGTGGCGGAAGGGCCGCGCTTTCCGTCCGTCGCCGATTTTTACTACCGAGAGGTGGTCTCGCGCGGGATCGCCGGTATGCGCGCGCTGATCGAGCTCGGCATTGCCCGCGGCGAGATCCGCGAGAAGAACCTCGCGCGTTATCCGCAGATCCTGGTCGCCCCCGCGATGATCGCGGTGATCTGGCAGAGCCTGTTTGCACGGCACGCGCCGCTCGACGCCCAGGACATGCTGCGCGTCCATCTCGATCTGATTTTTGGCGAACGGAGGACGACATGAGGTCGTCACGAGCATTTTTTGCATTTGCATTGGCCGCCGTCCTTGCAACCGGCCTTGCCGGTTGCAAGGACAAGCGCGATCCCGGATTTCAGGGTTGGGTCGAGGCCGACATGATCTTCGTCAGCCCGGACGAAGCGGGCCGGGTGACGAAGCTCAATGTCCGCGAGGGTGACGAGGTGAAGGTCGGCGATGCCCTCTATTCCGTCGACGACGATCTCCAGCTTGCCGACCTCAATCAGAACAAGGCGACACTGGCCAATGCGCAGCAGACCTATGATCGCGCGGCCTCGCTGAACAAAACCGGCTCCGGTACGCAGGCCAATCTCGATTCCGCGGTGTCGTCCTTGCGTGTTGCCGAAGCAAGGGTTGCGACGTCGGAGACGCGAATGGCGCGGCGCAGGGGCTTTGCGCCCGTTGCCGGCACTATCCAGCAGATCTATTTCCGCGAGGGCGAGATGGTGGCGGCGCAGCGGCCGGTGCTCTCGATCATGCCGCCCGGCAACATGAAGCTGCGCTTCTTCGTGCCCGAGACCGAGCTGCCGAAGCTTGCGATCGGCGACACGGTGCGCATCTCATGCGACAATTGCGCGGCCGATCTCACCGCAAAGATCTATTTCATCGCGACCTCGGCCGAATACACTCCGCCCGTCATCTACAGCCTCGATGAGCGCAACAAGCTGGTCTATTTGATCCAGGCGCGGCCCTCGCGGCCCGATGCCCTGCGGGTCGGACAGCCGATCGACGTCTATCTCCATCCAAAAACGCCGGTGGCGGACAAGCGATGAACGGCGGCAACGGCATCGCGATCGACGTCAAGGGCCTGACCAAGTCGTTCGGCGGCCGCGAGGTCGTGCACGATCTGTCGATGCAGGTGAAGCGCGGCTCGATCTACGGCTTCCTCGGGCCGAACGGCTCGGGCAAGACCACCACCATCCGCATCCTCTGCGGCCTGCTCACGCCCGACAGCGGCGAGGGCACCTGCCTCGGCTACGACATCCGGCGCGATGCCGAAAAGATCAAGCGCCAGGTCGGCTACATGACCCAGCGCTTCAGCCTGTACCAGGACCTCTCGGTTCGCGAGAACCTCGAATTCGTCGCGCGGCTCTATGGCCTCGCTGACGCACGCGGTGCCGCGCGCGACATGATCAAGCGGCTCGGGCTGTCGGGGCGCGAGGAGCAGCTCGCGGGCGAGCTCTCCGGCGGCTGGAAGCAGCGGCTCGCGCTCGGGGCCTGCACGCTGCCCAGTCCGAAACTGTTGCTGCTGGACGAGCCGACCGCCGGCGTCGATCCCAAGGCGCGGCGCGATTTCTGGAACGAGATCCATGCGCTCGCGGCCGACGGCCTCACCGTCCTGGTCTCGACCCACTACATGGACGAGGCCGAACGCTGCCACGAGATCGCCTACATCGCCTACGGCCATCTCCTGGCGCACGGCACGGTGGAGGAAGTGATCGCGAAGTCCGCCCTGACGACCTACACCGTGACGGGCGAGGAACTCAACGGGCTCACGGCCGCGCTCACCGGCAAGCCCGGCGTGGACATGGTGGCACCGTTCGGCACCTCGCTGCACGTTTCCGGGCGCGACGTCGCCGCGCTCGAGGCCAGCATCGCGCCGTGGCGCGAGAAGGGCGGCCTGCACTGGCACGAATCATCGCCCTCGCTCGAAGACGTGTTCATCGAATTGATGAGCCGTTCCAGGGATAATTTCCAATGAGCGCCGCCGATCACCCCGCACCCGCGCACGAGATCCGCGAGCGCTTCGGCTTCTGGAAGCGCTCCTATGCGATGCTGGTCAAGGAGTTCATTCAGCTCAAGCGCGACCGCGTCTCGTTCGCGATGATCGTGATGCTGCCGGTGATGCAGCTTCTGCTGTTCGGCTACGCCATCAACACCACGCCGCACAATCTGCCGAGCGCGGTGCTGCTCCAGGAGGATTCGGATCTTGCCCGCTCGGTGCTGAAGGCGCTGGAGAACACCGCCTATTTCCGCTTCATCTACGAGGTGCACGACGTCGACGATTTCGACAACCTCCTGAAGTCGGGCAAGGTGCTGTTCGGTGTCGAGATTCCGCGCGGCTTCGAGCGGGCGGTGCGGCGCGGCGACAGGCCGGCGCTGCTGGTTGCGGCCGACGCCACCGATCCCGTTGCGGCCAGCGCTGCGCTCGGCTCGCTCGGCATGGTCGTGCAGACCGCGCTTGCACACGATCTCTATATCGGCAATCCGCCCGAGATGCCGTTCGAGATCCGCGCGCATGCGCGCTACAATCCGGCCGCGTCGTCCAGCCTCAATATCGTGCCGGGCCTCGTCGGCACCATCCTCACCATGACCATGCTGATCTTCACCGCGCTCTCGGTCACCCGCGAGGTCGAGCGGGGCACCATGGAGAGCCTGCTGTCGATGCCGATCAAGCCGGTCGAGGTGATGTTCGGCAAGATCGTTCCTTATGTGCTGGTTGGCTTCCTTCAGGCCTTCCTCATCATCGGCATCGGTGTCGGCTTGTTCGGCGTGCCCTTGCTCGGCAATCTGTTCCTGCTCGCGCTGCTGTCGACCTTGTTCATCGCGACAAATCTGTCGATCGGCTACACCATCTCGACGGTGGTGCAGAACCAGCTCCAGGCCATGCAGATGGCCATGATGTTCTTCCTGCCGAGCATTCTGCTCTCCGGATTCATGTTCCCGTTCGCCGGCATGCCGGTCTGGGCGCAATATCTCGGTGAATGCCTGCCGCTGACCCACTACTTGCGGATCGTCCGCGCCATCATGCTGAAGGGCGCGACCATGCAGAATTTGCGCTTCGACGCGCTGGCGCTGGCGATCCTGATGCTGGTCGCCATGACCATCGCGGTGACGCGCTTCCGCCGCACGCTGGATTGAGGCAAGATGCCCCGGAATCGAGGGGCCGAATGGTCAGGTTTGCCAGCAGGAAGACCCGGCAGCATGCCGTGATGTCGGAGGAGTTCGAGCGCGAGCTGATGCGGGAAGTGCTGCGCACCGAGCTGTTGCGGGTGAGGGCGCTGATCACGACGGGCTGCGTCATGATCCTGTTCCTCACCGCAACCTACCTGATCGACCCTGCCATCGTGAACCGGATCTGGCGCGGGTCGGCGGGCCTGGTTCGGGAATACATCCTCTTGGCGGGCTTCATCCTCTTCGAGGTCTGGGTCCACAGACAGATCAGGCGAAACCTCAAGCTCGATCGCGATCTGCCGGTGATCAGGCGATACATCGGCGCCCTCATCGAAACGTCGCTGCCGACGATCATCCTGATCCTCCAGATTCGCAGCATGGGCGCTGGACCGGCGCTCGGTTTCGTGCTGCCACTGGCCTATTTCATCTTCATCATTCTTTCGACGCTGCGGCTCGATTTCTGGCTGTCCACCTTCACGGGATTTGTGGCCGCAGCCGAACTCCTGGCCGTCGCGCTGTACTACAATTCGACCAGCGACGCTGGCGAACCGCTGATCTACTTTCACGCCGTGCGCAGCACCATCATCCTGATCTGCGGCGTGCTCGCCGGCTCCGTCGGCGCGCGGCTGCGGCGGCAATTTGCCGCGAGCATCGCGGCCGCCACCGCGCGTGATCGCGTCACCAACCTGTTCGGCCAGCACGTCTCGCCGCAGGTGGTGGAGCGGCTGATGGCGGCGGGACCCAGCGCGGGCGGCGACCTTCGCCGCGTCGCGGTGATGTTCGTCGATTTCCGCGGCTTCACTGCCGGCGCGCGGTTGCGCACCCCGCAGGAGGTGGTTGACCGGCTCGACGGCGCGTTCGCCGTGCTGGTCGACATCCTCGATCGCCAGGGCGGCATCGTGAACAAGTTTTTGGGCGATGGCTTCCTCGCCCTGTTCGGCGCGCCGCTGGAGGCCTCCGACGCCGCGCACCGCGCGGTTGCCGCGGGCCGCGAGATGCTGGCCGCGATGGACCGTATCAACGCGCAAACGAGCTGGCCGCTGCGGATCGGCATCGGCATCCATTTCGGCGAGGTCGTTGCCGGCAATATCGGCTCGCCCCGACGCAAGGAGTATACGGTGATCGGCGACACCGTGAACTTCGCCTCGCGGCTGGAGGCACTCAACAAGGAGCTCGGCTCGCAGCTCCTGATCTCCGAGTCCGTCCGCGAGGCGCTCGGCGACGACGGTGAGGACGCCGTCGCGCTCGGCGAGGTCGCGGTTCGCGGCTACGAGCACAAGGTAGCGGTGTTTCAACTGGGGTGAGGTGCTCGCGTTTCGTTGAAGGCGCGTGATGAAATATCTCACGGCGATTTCCGCTCGTGTTGTCAGGACGCCGAAAACTCTCGGCTTCCGATTGCCACGCGGAGAGAACCCATGACCCGATTGACCCTTGTCTCGGCCGCCCTGATCGCCGCCGCCGTCTATCAAACCCAGGCCGCAGCCGCCCGCGACGTCGCCCCGCGGCGCGCTCCGCCTCAGGCGGCGGCGGATTGTGTGAGGGCGCCAGCAGAGGGCGCGTTTGCTTCAGCGCCCTACAAGCAGCCGCCCTGCACGCCGAAGGCCGCGAACTAACGCGCAAGGCGGGGTCGGGTTGGCAACATCCGCCGGCCCGACCTCGCGTCGCCGCTCTCGCAATTGCGGTACCGTGGTAGTGCTTGACTCCCACTTCATATAGTCATCTATATGACTATATGAATGCAGCTCCGCACGACGACCGCCTGCCACGCTACCAGCGTCTGCGCGACGACCTCGCCGCGCGGATCAACCGCAATGAATGGCGGCCGGGCGAGCCGATCCCGTCGGAGGCCGAACTCGCGGCGCATTACGGCGTTGCGATCGGCACCGTGCGCAAAGCGATCGATCAGCTCGTTGCGGATGCCGTGCTGGAGCGCCAGCAGGGTCGCGGCACCTTCGTGCGCCGGGCGCGCTTCAACTCCTCGCTGTTCCGCTTTTTCCGCTTCCAGTCCGAGAGCGGCGAGCGGCGCGTGCCGAAGAGCCGCATCATCCGGCGCAGGAGCGTTGCGGCGAATTCTGCCGTTGCGTCGGCGCTGCGCATCCCTGTCGGCGAGCCCGTGATCAGCCTGTCGCGTCTGCGCCTGATCGACGATGTGCCGCTGCTCGCCGAAGAAATCTGGCTCCAGCAATCGCGCTTCGCGCCGATCCTGGAGATCGACACCGCCGAATTCGGCGACCTGCTTTATCCGCTCTACGAGGAGCGCTGCGGGGAGGTGGTGGTGTCCGCCGAGGAAATCCTGACGGTCGAAACCGCCAACGAGATGCAGGCGCGCCTGCTGCGCCTCGAAGCGCACGCACCATTGATCGTGATCGAGCGCCTCGCGCTCGACCTGGAGCGGCGGCCGATCGAATGGCGCAGGTCGCGGGGGCCGGCCGACCGGTTCCGCTACCACGCCGAGATCAGGTGAGAGCGACGTTTCAACGACATCAAGCAATAACGAGTACAGGGTAGGAAAAATGTCAAACTGGTACAGCGAAAGCTCGCCGCTGGAGCGGCGCACGTTCTGGGCAAGCTTTGGCGGCTGGGCGCTGGATGCGCTCGACGTCCAGATGTTCGGCCTCGCCATCCCCGCGCTGATCGCGGCCTTCGGCATCAGCAAGGCCGATGCGGGCCTGCTCGGCTCGGTCACGCTGTTCTTCGGCGCGTTCGGCGGCTGGATCGGTGGCGCGCTCGGCGACCGTTTTGGTCGCGTCAAAGCGCTTCAGATTACTGTTGCGACCTTTGCGCTCGCGACCTTCGCCTGCGCGTTCGCAACAACCTACACCCAGCTCCTGGCGCTCAAGGCGATCCAGGGCCTCGGTTTCGGGGCCGAATGGGCTTGCGGCGCGGTGCTGATGGCCGAGATCATCCGCCCCGAGCATCGCGGTAAGGCGCTGGGCTCGGTGCAGAGCGCCTGGGCCGTGGGGTGGGGCGCAGCCGTGCTACTCTCGGCCCTCGTCTTCACTTATGCACCCGCCGACATCGCCTGGCGGCTGCTGTTTGCGCTGGGACTGTTGCCCGCGCTTCTCATCATCTTCATCCGTCGCGGCCTAAAGGAGCCGCCGCGCGCGGTCGCTGCCGACAAGACGCCGTTCTTCGCCACGCTCTCGGGCATCTTCCATCGCGACGTGCTGCGCTCGACGCTGATCGGAGGCCTGTTTGGCATCGGCGCCCACGGCGGCTACGCCGCGCTCACCACCTTCCTGCCGACTTACTTGCGCGAAGTGCGGCAGTTGTCGGTGCTGGGCTCCAGCGGCTACCTTGCCGTGATCATCGTCGCCTTCTTCTGCGGCTGCGTCGCGAGCGGCATCATCAGCGACCGTATCGGCCGCAGGGCCAATGTCGCCTTCTTCGCCAGCGCCTGCATCGTCACCGTGCTGATCTACATCTTCGCGCCGCTGACCAATGGCGAGATGCTGGTGCTCGGCTTTCCGCTCGGCTTCTTCTCCGCCGGCATTCCCGCCAGCATGGCGGCGCTGTTCAGCGAACTCTATCCGGCCGGCGTGCGCGGCACCGGTGTCGGCTTCTGCTACAATTTCGGCCGCATCGTCTCCGCCGCGTTCCCCTTCCTCGTGGGCTATCTCAGCGACCATATCGGGCTCGGACCGGCGATCGGCATCGATGCGGCCTTCGCCTATTCGCTGGTGCTGATCGCGGTGGTGCTGCTGCCCGAAACCCGCGGCAAGGTTTTTGAACAAGCCGCCGCGACGCGCGCCTGACGCCGGATGGAGAGCAGTCACCATGATGTCCCGCGAACGCGGCCTGACGCGCCGCCAATTCGGCACAGGCCTTGTATCCCTCGTGTCGGCCACGGCCGCCGCGAGCCGAGCGAAGAGTGAGACGAGCTTGCCGACGATCGATACCCATGCCCATGTCTTCCACCGCGGCCTCAAGCTCGCGCCCGGCCGGCGCTATGCCCCCGATTATGATGCGCCGCTGGCGCTGTATCTGGAGCAGCTCGACCGCAATGGCATGAGCAACGGCGTGCTGGTGCAGCCGAGCTTTCTCGGCACCGACAATTCCTATCTGGTCGAGGGCCTGAAGACGGCCGGCGGGCGCCTGCGTGGGATCGCGGTGGTCGATCCTTCCGTGACCGCGGACGAACTGCGCGCGCTCGATCGCGCCGGCGTCGTCGGCATCCGTCTCAATCTCGTCGGCCAGTCCTTGCCCGATCTCGCTGCCGGCGAATGGAAGGCGCTGCTCGGAAACGTGAAATCGATGGGCTGGCAAGTCGAGCTCCAGCGCAACGCGTCCGACCTCGCACTGCTGGCGCCGCAGCTGCTCGATCATGGTGTCACCGTCGTGCTCGATCACTATGCGTTGCCGGATCCGAAACTCGGCGTCGCCGATCCCGGCTTCCAGTCGGTGCTGAAGTTAGGGGCGACGAAGAACGTCTGGGTGAAGATCTCGGCGCCGTATCGCAACGGTGCGGCCGGCGAGAGCTTTGCGAAGGAAGCCTATCCGCTGCTGTGTAGTGCTTACGGTCTTGATCGTCTGCTGTGGGGTAGCGACTGGCCGCACACGCAGTTCGAGGCGTCGCAGAGCTATGAGAGGAACCGCCGGTTTCTCGACACGCTGATCACCGATCCAGCCGAGCGTGCGCAAGTGCTCGCATCGCCACGTTCACTCTTCCGCTTCTGAATCGTCTTCCGCGATTGCTCCGATTGCACTCAATTTTGGGGCATGACGGGCGATGCCGCCACTTGTAGAGTGCCGGCGATGCAGCCGAGCGCGGCTGCGATTTGGGTGAAGAGGAAATGAGCGATGCAGCGCCGCTACATCACCGTCGACGTGTTCACCGACCGCGCCTTCGGCGGCAACCAGCTCGCCGTGGTGCTCGATGCCGGCGGGCTCACGACGCAGCAGATGCAGGCGATCGCGACCGAGTTCAACTATTCCGAGACGACCTTCGTGCTGCCGCCGCGCAATCCCGGTCACGACGCAGAGGTCCGCATCTTCACGCCGGTGAGGGAGCTTCCCTTCGCGGGTCATCCCAATGTCGGCACCGCTTTCGTGCTGGCCCGGCGCAGCAATGAGCCCTGGCCGCGATTGTTGTTCGAGGAGAAGGCCGGAATCGTGCCGGTCGAGATCTGGCGGGAGCAGGGCAAGGTCGTCGGCGCCGAGCTGACTGCGCCGCAGCCGCTGGCGCGTCTTGCAAAGCTGTCCGCCGCCGAGGTCGCCGCGTGCCTGTCATTGACCGCGGACGACATCAGGACCGATCGTCATGTGCCGGAGGTCGTCGGCGTCGGCACGCCGTTCGTTGTCGCGGAATTGCATTCGCGCGACGCGCTACGGCGGGCGACGCCCGACGCTGCGGCGTTCGGCCGGACACTGCCGCGCGACGGCGCGTTCTCGATCTATTTCTACACGCGCGATATCCCGGCGGCGCAGGCGCCTTGCGACCTCCAGGCGCGGATGTTCATGCGCGGCGCCAGCGGTTTCGCCGAGGATCCCGCCACCGGCAGCGCAACGGTCGCCGCCGCCGCGCTGCTTGCGACGCTCGATCCGCTTCGCGACGGCGAGCTGAAGCTCACTATCGGCCAGGGGTTTGACATGGGCCGGCCGAGCATCCTGCGGACGACAGTGGAAAAGGAGGGCGGCGCCCTTCTCGATGCCTATGTCGGCGGCCATTGCGTGCAGATGATGGAAGGGACGTTCGAGCTGGCAGGTGAGGGCTGAGGTCTCTGCACTCGTCATTCCGGGGCGAGCGTAGCGCGAACTCGGAATGACGGCGGAGCCGGCTATACCTGCCGTCCCGCCAAATTCGTCACCGCCACGCCATCGCGCTCCTCGATGATCTCCGCGATCATCTGGCGGTGGCAATGGGTGTGATCGCGCTCGTAGCAGAGCAGGCAGACCGGTCCGGCCTTCATCACCAGCGCCGAGAGCTCGTCCATCTCTTCCCTGGCCTGCGGCGTCTTCAGGTGCTTTGAATAGATCTTCTCCAGCACATCGTATTGGCCGCTGCGCGCGGCGAGGCGGCCTTCCTTCGGCGTGCCGAGCGCGGCGAGATGGACATAGGCGATCCCGCGCTCATCGAGCCCCGCGGACAATTGCTTCTTCGAAAAGCCGGGCCGGCGCGAAGAGGTCACCGCCCGCACATCGACCACGAGCCTGACACCGGCCTTTTCCAGCTCGTCGAGCACCGCCTTGGGCGGCGTCTGTTCATAACCGATGGTGAAGAGCTTTTTCGCCTTTGCCATGAACCATCCTCAGCTCACCCGCGCGATCAGTTCCATGGCGCCGGCCGGTGCGCGCACCTTGCCCTCGTGGATGACATAGGCGAACACGTCGCGCGGCTCTTTCTTCGGCTTGGCCTTGTCGACCTTCGGCAAATCGTCGGGTTCACTCCCCTCGGCCCAGTCCTGAAAGCGCTTGGCCCAGGCATCGAGCTGTTTCGGCGGATAGCAGGTCTTGATCTCGTCATTGCCCTTCTGGAGCCGTGCATAGACGAAATCGCCGGCGACGTCGGCGATCGCCGGGTATTTGCCGTGCTCGGCGAACACGACGGGCGTCTCGAACTCGCGGATCAGCGCGACGAAGTCCGGCGCGCAAAAGCTGTCGTGGCGGACCTCGACGACATGGCGCAGCGCGCGCCCCTCGAGCTTGCGCGGCAGCAGCTCCAGGAACTTGCCGAAATCGGCGCCGTCGAACTTTTTCGTCGGCGCGAACTGCCACAGCGCCGGCCCGAGATGGTCGCCGAGTTCCAGTACGCCGGAATCATAGAACCGCTTGATGGAATCGCCGGCCTCGGCGAGCACGCGGCGGTTGGTGGCGAAGCGCGGTCCCTTCACCGAGAACACGAAACCATCGGGCACTTCGCTGGCCCATTTGCGAAAGCTCTCCGGCTTCTGCGAGCCGTAATAGGTGCCGTTGATCTCGATCGAGGTCAGCTTCGAGGCGGCATAGGACAATTCCTTGGCCTGCGTGAGCTTCTCCGGGTAGAACACGCCGCGCCAGGGCTCGAAGGTCCAGCCGCCGACGCCGATGAAGATGTTGCCGGATTTTTTGGACGCGGTTTTTGCTTTGGCCACGGGAGGGTCTCGCATCGACGGGGAGGGACCTCATCCTAATCAAACCAGATGTGATTGGCCAGTTGCGCCGTCCCGTCTAAGCTCGCAGCCGGACCCGCGCAAAAGGAGAACAAGAATGCGGATGCTGATGGTGGGAGCGGCGCTCGTCATGATGACATCTGCTGCCATGACTTGTTCTGCAATGGCGGACGATGACGACGATGCCAAGGGTGCGCAGAAGCTCGCCATGCAGGGCCGCGACGATTATTGGCATTGCCTGGCGCGGGAATATTCGCGCGACTCCAATCAGGGACTATCGGAACAGGATTTCGGCCGCTCGGTCGCGGGCGCCTGTCCGTCCGAGCGGCAATATTACCGGGTGGCGTTGCTCGACTATCTCACCACGCAATATCCGAACATCGATGCCGGCGCCCATCTCGCCACCGCGAACAGGGCGGTCGAGTCGGCGCAGAAGGACATCGTGACGGCCTTCGTCAAGCACAGGCCGCCGGCGAAGTAGGGAATGGTGAGTGGCGAGTAGCGAGTAGGGCGGAAGCCCGTGTTGGCTCATTCGCTACTCACCATTCGCTATTCGCCCCTTCGGCAGCCCTTCCAGCTCCGCGCGCATCCATGGTATCACTGGAGGCATCGGGAACAGGGATGGGCTTCCATGTCGTCTGAGTCGGTGGGTGGCATTCTGGGCGCGATCGTCGCGGCGGTCGTGCTTGCGGTCGCCGTCGTATTGGGGCCGATCGGCCAGTACGGCAAGCCGCCCAGGCCGGCAAAGGCCGAGTCGGCTCCGTCGGCAGCGCCCGCTGTCCCGGCCGCGCCCGCGCCGCGCGGGCCGGTAATCAAGGAAGTCCCGAACTAGCAGGATCTGAAAAAGGGCCGCTATGCCCCCTTGCGAAGCGGTCTTGCCGTTCCTATCTAGGCTGTAACGGCGACGTTGAGTGAAACCTCCGGCGCTGGAACGACCTTGGAATAGCTTGGACTTGCGCCGGATGTACGCGCGGTCCGCCGTTCCGGGGTCGTTGGCATTTTTGGGCCCTTTTTGGGCCTTTCCCCACAGACCCCCGGCTCCGTAGATCTTGGCAGCGCAACGTCTTGGCAGCGCAGGACGCGGCGGATATACGCTCCCGTCATGAACGAAGCGATCAGACCGGGCTCCGGCACTCCCCCGCAGGCTCACGAGGCACCGGAACTGTCGGTCATCGTCCCGACGTTCAACGAGCGCGACAACGTCACGGTGCTGTACCGGCGGCTGGAGGCGACGCTCGTCAACGTCGCCTGGGAAGTCGTGTTCGTCGACGATAATTCTCCTGACGGGACCTGGGACGTCGTGCGCGCGCTGGCGCAGCGCGACAACCGCGTGCGCTGTGTCCGCCGCATCGGCCGCCGCGGTCTGTCGGGCGCCTGCATCGAGGGCATCCTGGCCTCGAGCGCGCCCTATGTGGCCGTGATCGATGCCGACCTCCAGCACGACGAGACACAACTGCCGAAGATGCTGTTGCTGCTCGCAAGCGACCAGGCCGATCTCGTCGTCGGCAGCCGCTATATCGAGGGCTACAAGAGCGAAGGCTTCAACAAGCAGCGCGCTGGCGCCAGCGCGCTTGCGACCGAACTCGCCAGGAAGGCGCTGCGGGTCGAGATCGCCGATCCCATGAGCGGCTTCTTCATGGTTCGCCGCGACCGTTTCGAGGAGCTCGCGCCGAAGCTGTCGGTGCACGGCTTCAAGATCCTGCTCGACCTCGTCGCGAGCGCGAACGGTAGCTTGCGAGCCGTTGAAATTCCCTACACGTTCGGTGAGCGCCAGCACGGCGAGAGCAAGCTCGATTCCATGGTCGCGCTGGATTTTCTCGGCCTGGTGCTGGCCAAGTTCACCAACGATGCCGTCTCGCTGCGCTTCATCCTGTTTGCGATGGTCGGGGGCATCGGCCTCGTGGTGCATCTGACGACGCTGTTCATCGCCCTTCAGCTGTTCAAGGCGCCGTTCGCGGAGGCGCAGGCCGCAGGCGCCGTCGTCGCCATGACCAGCAACTTCGCCCTCAACAACTTCCTCACCTATCGCGACCAGCGGCTCAAGGGCTTTGCGCTGCTGCGCGGCCTGATCGCCTTCTACATCGTGTGCAGCGTCGGCCTGCTCGCCAATGTCGGCGTCGCCTTCTCGGTCTATGACCAGGAGCCGATCTGGTGGCTGGCCGGCATGGCCGGTGCGCTGATGGGCGTGGTGTGGAACTACGCGATGTCCGGACTGTTCGTCTGGCGCAAGAAATAGCTCGACATGGGCGGGGCTGACGCGCGGATTGTCCGTAATACCGCGCTGGTGATCGTTGCGCTGGTCGGCTTGCGGCTGGTTGCGGCAGCGTTCACGCCGATCACCTTCGACGAAGCCTATTACTGGATGTGGTCGAAGAACCTCGCCGGAGGGTATTACGACCACCCGCCGATGGTCGCCTATGTGATCCGCGCCGGCACCATGATCGCCGGCGACACCGAGTTCGGCGTCCGCGTATTCTCGATCCTGCTCGCGCTGCCGATGAGCTACGCGATCTACCGTTCCGCCGCCATCCTGTTCGGCGGCGCGCGGGTGGCTGCGACCAGCGCCATCCTGCTCAACGTGACCATGATGGCCTCGATCGGCACGCTGATCGTGACGCCCGATGCGCCGCTGCTGGTCGCCTCCAGCTTTGTGCTGTTCTTCCTCGCCAAGGTGCTGGAGACCGGCCGCGGCGTCTGGTGGCTCGCTGTCGGCGCGGCGGTCGGCGCGGCGCTGCTGTCGAAATACACCGCGATGTTCTTTGGCGCCGCGATCCTGATCTGGCTCGGTTCCGTGCCGAAACTGCGGCGCTGGTTCCTCTCGCCCTGGCCCTATCTCGGCGGTCTCGTTGCGTTCGCGCTGTTCTCACCGGTGATCCTGTGGAATGCGGATCATCAATGGGTCTCGTTCGTAAAGCAGCTTGGGCGGGCGAAGATCGAGGACTTCCGTCCCGTCTTCATCGCCGAGCTGATCCCGACCCAGATCGCCTTCGCAACGCCGCTGGTCTTCATCCTCGGCGCGATGGGCCTGCACGCGCTGACCTGGCGCCGGGCCGGCGCGCTGGCCTCGCGAATGCTGATCGAGACGCTGTTCTGGACCATCGTCGCCTATTTCGTCTGGCATTCGCTGCATGCCCGCGTCGAGGCCAACTGGTTCGCGCCGGTCTATCCGCCCTTCATCGTTGCCGCGGCCGCTGCTGCCAATCTCGTGCAGTGGCAACCACGCGCGCGCCGCCTCGCGGATTTCTGCCTGCGCTGGGCCGCGCCCGTGGGCATCGTGATGTTTGCGGCGCTGATCGTGCAGGCCAACACCGGCTGGCTGTCGGGGTATCGCCGCGACGCGACGGTGCGCAGCGTCGGCGTCGGCTGGCGCGAGCTCGCCGCCGAGATCGAAGCGGCGCGCGCGCGCAGTGGCGCGACCTGCGTGCTCGCGCAGGACTACGGCACCACGGGCTGGCTCGCCTTTTACTTGCCGCGCGGCACCTGCGTGCTGCAGCAGAACCAACGCATCCGCTGGGTCAACATGCCCGAGCCCGATCCAAAGCTGCTTGCCGGCAAGCTGATCTCTGTCGACGAGCTGCGCCCGGACGGCCATCCCGCCCTCGACGAGCTCTTCGCGAAGGTGACGCAAATTGCGCAATTGCAGCGCAAGCGCGGGCCGCTCGTGGTCGAGACCTACGGCATTGATCTGCTCGAAGGCGCCAAGGGCGACGTGCTCGACCGCTCGCCGCCGCCGGAAGCGCGGTAGGCGGCCCCAAAATTCAGTCGATCATCTCGGCCCTGGTGGCGGCCTGACCCGGCCCGTTCTGGTCGCGCCAGAACCAGACGGTCACGACGCCGGAGCGGCCGCGGACCTGGGTGAGCAGGGGACCTGACAGAATGCCGTCGGGAGCGCCGTGGAGGTCGGCCGAATCCAGCAGCGTATCGGTGAGCGCCAGCCGCGCACAGTTATGGGCGGCAACCTCCATCAAGCGGTTCGCGACGTTGACCGTGTCGCCGGTCGCGGTGATGTGCTGGTGGCTTTCGCCGAGACGGGATGCGACGATCGGGCCGTAATGCGCGCCGATCTTGAAACCAAGCTGGCCGCGGGTGGCGGGCGGCAGCGAAGCGATCCAGCGATCGACGCTGCGATACAGGTCGATCGAACATTGCAGCGCGCGCGCGGCGTCGTCGGGCATCGCGCCGGGCAGGCCGAACAGAATCATGGCGCCGTCGCCGAGAAATCCGGTGATCATGCCGCCGGAATCGACCGAGGCCTTGTCGATCAGCGCGTGAAATGCCCTCAGCAGATGCTGCAGCTCGTCCGGATCGATCCGCTCGCTGAGCGTCGTGAAACCGGAGAGATCGATGAAGACGACCGCTGCGTCCTGCCGGACGGGCTTGGACAGGAAATTGGGATCGCGCGCCAGCCATTCCTGCACCGCCGGTGCCTGGAATTGCGCGAGCGACCGGCTCTTGGCGGCGAGATATTGAGTGCGGCGGCCTCCCGCCCACAATTGCACGCCGGCAAAGACCATCACCGGCGGCACTGCCGCGGCGAGCGTGGTCGCAGCGTTCAGCCAGACGCCGTGGGTGAAGGCGAACAGGTTGAGACCGGCCCAGGCGATCATCACCGCGGCTGCGGCGATGATGCCGGGCGCGCTGCGCCGCCAGGCGAGCAGGCCCACCAGCAGCATCGGCAGCAGGATCGCGGTGAGCGCGTCGGCGATGTGGACCTTGCGGTCGCGCACGATGCCGTCGCCGGCGACGAGATGGGTGATCGCGGTCGAGACCACCTCGACGCCGGGCATCAGGGAATCGAACGGTGTCGGATAAAAGTCGCCGCCGCCGGCGACCGAGGCGCCGATCACGACGATGCGGTTCTCGATCGCCGCGCGATTGAGCGTGCCGTCGAAAATGCTCTGCGCGCTGACGGTGCGGATGGTGCGGCGCGGGCCGTAATAGGTGATCGGCAGCGCGAAGTCGGAGTCGGTCGGCACCGCGCGGTCGCCGAGCATGAGGTGATCGGGCGCGATCGTCAGCGGCTTGTCGAGCGCGCGCGTCGCGACGCGCAAGGGAAACGACAGCTCGACCTTGTCGCTGGTCCGGAACAACATCGGCACCGAAAGCGGCGAGCCCGATTGGCCCGTCGCGACGTTGACGACTCCGACCTCGGCATGATCGGCGAAGGCGGGCAGCGGCAGCAGGAAGCGCTCGGCCTGTGGCAGCGCGGCGAGGGGACCTTGGGTGCCCGGCTCTACGGTCTCGCTGGCGGTCGGGAAGATCGCCGCGGCGGCGAGCACCATGGGACCGGTGGCGAGCGTGTTGGCCAGCGTCGCGTCGCCGATCGCCGCGCTGCGGTCGACCAGCAGCAGGTCGATCGCGACGACCTTCGGCTTGAACTGCACGATGGTGTCGACGACGCGCGCGAGATCGGCGCGCGGCAGCGGATAGCTGCCGCCGCGCTTCACGACGGTGTCGTCGATGGCGACGATGGTGACGAGATCGGGCGGAGCCTGCACGCCGCGGACCTGGGTCCGCCAATCCGTCAGCGTCGCCTCGAGCCGATCGAGAAAGCGCAGATGACCGTTGGCGTGGCCGGCATAGATGCCGGCACCCCACAGCGCGGTGAGGAAGAGTGCCACCAGGATCTGAACGCGTCTAGTCATTACGTGCTGCAATCTTCTTTGTCGCCCGGGCGTTGCTGCGCGGGCCTTAATTGTCCAGGCCTTATTGACCCAGTCTTATTGACCCAGTCTTGCCATCAGCGCGTCGACGCGCGGCTGGCCCCATGTCTTGACTGTCAACGGACCGGTTGCCTCGACATCGACGCCTTGGCCCGGTCCGAGCACGACGCCGCGTCCACGAGCCCTGCGGCTCACACCGACACGGCCGTCGGCAACGAAGACCGCGGTCTTGGCCTCAGCGACATCGACGGCCCATTTGGTCCCGCGCACTGCGGCGATCGCCTGCGGCGTCAGCACCTTGAAGGGATTGCCGCCGGGCTTCTTGGGCACCTCGATCAGCAGCGCCTTGCTGCTCAACTCCACGGAGTCAATATGTCCGTCGCGGTTGGCGTCCTTAAGTTCAAATCTGGCGCCGTTTTCCGCAACGATGGTGATGCCGTTGTCGCAGCGCCAGACTTGCGTGCCCGCAGCCGATGGCGATGGCGTGCAGCCGACATTGGCAGCCGGCTGTGCAATCGCAGATCCAATCAAAAGAAACGACCCCGCCAGAGCGAAAAACCCTGCGCGCGCGAACCCTCTCATGCCAGCCTCCGTTTGCGTGCTCGGCACAGTTCAAGGCGATGTTGATACGGTACCGTATCACACGCAGAGGCTGCTGAAAAGTGCCGCTCTCGGAGCTATTTCCTCGGTGCGGTCTTTTCCAGTCCGACGCGATCAACTTTCAGTCAGGGCGCCGTGCCGCGTGAGCGCTCTCCGCGGGATGTGTGATCTGTGTGAGCTGCTGCCGTTCTGCTGACGCCCGCGCCGCGACCGAAGAGGAAAGGGCGCAGCGCGCACCAGCTCCGCGCAACGCTTCCCCGCTATTGTCCGGGTATTGAAGACCACGAAAACGACTTGGTTGGGTGGCCTTAGAGACGTGGCTTGTGACGCCCGTCCAACGTGCTGACCCGGCCGAGAATTATAGTTAACAGACGCTGCTAAGTCCGTAGTTGTGCGGGCTTTTTTCTCGAAATGGGACAGCGTTGACGCGGTGCCTCACATCTGCCCGAACTTAATCAGCATTTAACTAAAAGTCGCCTTAATGACGCTCCGACCTCCTGCGAGATGCTGTTCCCGGATCGTGACCAGCGGCACTTCGAAGGGGGACTGAGTGACACCGTCCTGGACGCAAGGCGAATGAGTACGAGTATCGCTGCGCAGAGTAACGCGGCACGGAAGTCCAAGAACTCTCTTCGGAAGTCTTCCCGGAAAATGACTGCGACCAATTGGCTTGGCGCCGCGGCGATCGGCTGCGTCGTGATGGGCGCCGGCTGGACCATCTACAGCAACGTCTTCGGCGCCAGCGTCTATCCGATCGTCGGCAGCCTTGGCTACGACGAGCCCGTGATCAAGCGCGCGCCCAGGGTGGTGCTGCGTGAGGCTGGCGAGGCCATCCGGGACACCTTTGCGCTGCTGCCGGACCGGCTCCAGGTCGCAGCTCCGATCTCGCGCGAGATGTTCAACGAGCGCTTTGCCGCGGCCGCGACCCAGGGCGTTGTGTCGAACGCGGCGAGCGTCGCGCCCGCAACCCAGGTCGCCGTCGCCAAGGAAACGTCCAAGGAAACGTTGAAGGATGCCCCCAAGCAGAGCGTGATCGCGAAGGTCGCGGAAGCGCTGAAGCCGGCGGCCAAGGTCGCTGATAAGGGCGCGGACAAGGCCAAGCGCGCACCGGATGCGCAGATGCAACTGGCTTCGGCCGACCCGGCCGAGATCGTGCAGGCGCCCGAGGCGAAGCCGAAATCGTTTGCCGATCGCGCCAAGGCCGCGGTGATGTCGATCACCGGTCCGCGCCAGTCGATGGTCGAGAAGCTCTGGGGCAAGCGCGAGCCGTCCGGCGGGCTGCTGGCCTATGCCTCGGCCGATGCCAGCGTGACCGCGTCCATCGCGCCGAGGGAGCAGAACCCCATGCTCGGCGGTTCGGCGCCCTATGAGCGCGACACGGCGGTCTACGACATTACCGCCAAGATGGTTTATCTGCCCGACGGCACCAAGCTCGAGGCACATTCCGGCCTCGGCTCCAATCTCGACGATCCGCGCTCCTCGCGCGTCCGCATGCGCGGCGTGACGCCGCCGCACATCTACACGCTGAAGCCGCGCGAAGCGCTGTTCCATGGCGTGCCGGCGCTGCGCCTGACCCCGATCGGCGGCGAGAGCGCGATCTACGGCCGCGACGGCCTGCTCGCCCACACCTTCATGCTCGGGCCGAACGGCGATTCCAACGGCTGCGTGTCGTTCAAGGACTATTACGCGTTCCTCGACGCCTACCGTAACAAGGGCATCCGCAAGCTCGCGGTGCTGTCGCGGGTCGAGTAAGCTCAGTCAATTCGCGATGATCTCAAAGGGCCGCTTGCAGCGGCCCTTTTTCTTTTTTGATTTAGCTCGGCCAGCATTGTCCGCCGCCGTCGATCCTCAGCACCTGGCCGGAGACGAAGGCGCCCATGGGACCGGCGAAGAACTCGACGACGCGTGCGACCTCATCGACGGTCGCGATGCGGTCGAGCGTGCCGGTCTCGACCATCCTGTCAGGGTCCACCGCACGGGTGCCGAGGAAACGGCCGGTGCGGGTATCGCCGGGCGCGATGCAGTTGACGGCGATGTCGTAAGCGCGGAGCTGGTCGGCCAGGCATCGCGTGTAGTGGGTCACGCCAGCCTTCGACACCGCATAGATCGAGCCCTGGGTGCGGCCCTTGAAAGCGGCGACCGAACCGAGCGTGACGATGCGGCCGCGCCGCCGCTCCATCATTCCCTTCGCGACCGCCTGGCAGGTCAGGATGGTCGAGAGCAGATTGCGCTCCAGCACCGCGCGCACATCGGCCTCCTTGATGTTCACCGCGTCGTTCGGGTCGGGCTTGCCGCCGGCGGCCGCGATGTCGCCCCCGGCATTATGGACGAGAATGTCGATCGGGCCGAGGGCGGCTTCCGTCTCGGCAATCACGCGCGCGATGTCCTCGCCCCTGGTGAGATCGCCGAGCACGCGCCGGCTGCGGACGCCGAATTGCTGGCCGATCTCTGCCGCCACCGCGGTGAGGGTGGTGCCCTCGCCATATTCCGCCGGCCCGTTCTCGCGCATGCCGTGGATGGCGACATCGGCGCCGAGCGCGGCGAGCTTCTCCGCAAAGGCGCGTCCGAGCCCACGCCCCGCGCCGGTCACCAGCGCGACCTTGCCTGCCAAAATCTTCGCCGTGTCATGCGATGTCATGATCTTTTTCCTGTTGTGAATGTCAGTCTGCCGCGAGATCGAGCCCGATCGCCATCGCCTGCACGAGGCACATCGGCGCGACCAGCGTGCGCAGCGCCGGCTCGGGCATGTCCTGGATCTCGAACACGACGCTCGCGCCTTCGACGATCGGGCTCAGGAGGCTATCGGTGATGGAAATTGTCGGCACGCCTCGCGCAACGAGTTCGGGAAACAGCCGCGCCGTATCCGGATAGTAGTTCCGGAAGCTGATCGCGACCAGCGCGTCCTCCGTGGTCGCGGCATGCGACTGCTCGTGGATGCTGCCGCCCGTGCCATCGAGCAGGACGACGCGACGTCCGAGCTTGCGCAGCACGTAGGCGAGGTGGGTCGCGACCGGAAACGAGCCGCCGAGGCCGAGCAGATAGATGTCGCGCGCCTTGGCGAGGATCGCGGTCGCGGCGTCGAGCTCGCGCGCGTGCACGGACTGGCTCAGCGTCACCAGCGCCGATTGCGCTTCCGAGACGAAGCGCGACAGCACCGCGGCCGGCTGGCGGCCGAGCACCGACTTCTCCTCGCTCTTCATGCGGGCGAGCCGCGCCTTGTAGCTCGGCGCGACGCCGGCGACGAGGCGCGAGCGGAACACCTGCTGCATCTCGGTGAAGCCGCCAAAGCCGAGCGCATGGGCGAAGCGAACGATCGCCGAGGGCGGCACGCCCGAGCGCTGCGCCACCTCTGCGACGGTGCCGAGCGCGACATCGGTCGGGTGATCGAGCACGAACTCCGCGATCTGCTGCAGCCGGCCGGACAGCGCCCGGTGCCGCTGCGCAATGGCGCCGCGCAGCTCGTCGTAGCTCATCGCGCCTTGTGCCTTGTTCATCGTCTCGGGTCTCCGGATCGGTCGCCTGTTTAACGGCATTTCACTGTTCGGATCAAATATTCCACTTTACATCAGAAATGGAATGAATATTCTAATCGCAGAAAAAAGCAAAAGACTTCGAAAACGGGAGGAAACGATGAGAGGGCCTCAGATCTCACGGCGAAGCGTTTTGAAGGGCAGCTTGATGGCCAGCGTCATCGGCGGCACCGGCAGCTTCTTTGGGCCGTGGAAAGAGAATCATGCCTGGGCGCAAGGCGCCAAGCCTATCAAGCTCGGCCTGACCTGCGATGCCAGCGGCCAATACGGCAACAGTGGCCAGGATGATTTCCGCGGCATCAAGATGGCGATCGACGAGTTCAATGCCAAAGGCGGCGTGCTCGGCCGCCAGATATCGTTCATCACCGCGGACACCGAGACGACGCCGGCCACCGGCAGCCGCGTCGCCGAGCGGTTCATCACCCGCGAGGACTGCACCATCCTGATCGGCGCGCTGCATTCCGGCGTCGCCAACGCCATCACCCAGGTCGCCAGCAAATACGGCGTGATCTACATGAACACCAATTCCTCCGCGCCGAGCGAAGCCGGAGAGAATTGCTCACGCGTGAAATTTGTCTGGGACGGCAACGGCACCAATTTCTCCAAGGCATCGGTCAAGAACGCCGTCGATTCCATCGGCAAGAACTGGATGCTGCTGACCAATGACTACGTCTGGGGCCACACGACCTCTGCAGCGACCAAGGCGCAGGTCGAGGCTGCCGGCGGCAAGATCATCGACAATCTCCTGGTGCCGCAGAACACCCGCGACTTCACCGCCTACCTCCTGAAGATCCAGCAGGCAAAACCCGACGTGGTCGCAACTGCGATCGGCGGCGACGACATCAAGGCGCTGCGCGAGCAGGTCGCGCAGCTCAAGCTCGACGGCAAGCCGGCCTGGATCAACAACCAGCAGGACTGGCCCGATGTCTGGGGCGCGCCCGACAGCCTGTTCGGCGTGTTCGGCACGACCTGGTATCACAAGCTGCAGCTGCCCGGCGTCGCCGAGTTCGTCAAGAAATGGCAGGCCGCCAACAAGGACGGTCCGATCCCGGTGCCGGGCAACGTCTCCTACAACGGCTACATGTCGACGCGCGAATTGCTCCGTGCGATCGAGCGGGCAGGGTCGACCAACAACGTCAAGATCATCAAGGAGATCGAGAACCTGAAGGTCTCGGCGACCGATCGCATGCAGCATTTCGACGCGTACATGGATCCCATGACGCATCAGATGCAGCAGACGATCTATCTGGCGCGGCGCAACGCCAAGCCGGCCGACAACACCGATCTGTTCGAGATCATCAGCTGGACCGAACCGAAATCGGCCGCCGATGACGCCGCCCCCGGCAAGTGCAAGCTCACGCCCTACGAGCAGGTGCCGACCGTCGACTCCTAGCGACGGTGTGTCGCGTCGTGGAACGAGCGGCGCGCAAGTCGCGCGCCGCAGGCCCGGGCCATCGAGGCCTGGGTGAGCATTGCCAGTTGCGAGAGTCAAAACCTTGTTCGACCTTCTTCCGCATCTTCTGAACGGCCTGACGCTCGGCCTGCTGTTCGCGTTGATCGCGCTCGGCTTCATGCTCATCGCCGGGCTGATGGAGCAGATCAATCTTGCGCACGGTTCCCTGTTCGCGCTCGGGGCCTATGTGGCCATGCAGCTGACCGGACCGCGCCCGCCAATGCCGGCCGATCTTGCGAAAGCGTGGCTCGCGCTCCCGCTGGGCTGGCGCTACGCCGCCACGCTGGTGATCGCGCCCGTGATCGTGAGTCTCGTCGGCATGCTGATCGAGCTCTGCATGCGGCGGACCTACGGCAAGGACCCGCTGTACGGGCTTCTCCTGACCTTCGGTGCAGCGATGGTGATCGAGGAGTTGATCCGTCTGGTCTGGGGCACACGCGATTACGTGCTGCAGGTGCCGTCCGCCATCAACGGCGGCTTCCTGTTTGGCGACCTGATCTGGTCGACCTATCGCTTCTACGCGGCGGGCATCGCGGCCGGGGTCATTGGCCTGGTCTGGCTATTGATCGAAAAGACCTCGTTCGGCGCGACCGTCAAGGCCGGCGCGCATGACAGCGAGATCGTCCGCGCGCTCGGCATCAACCTGTCGCGGTTGCGGCTGCTCGTGTTTGTGTTCGGCACGATGCTGGCCGCGATCGCGGGCATCATCGTCGCGCCGATCTGGGGGATTCGCCCGCATATGGGCGTCGATGCGGTCATCCCCGCGTTCCTGGTAATCGTGCTCGGCGGCGTCGGCAGCTTTTGGGGCGCGGTCGTGGCGGGGTTGCTGGTCGGACTGTGTGTCGGCCTTGCCGGCGCCTACGCGTCCGAATGGTCGCTGTTGTCGATGTACATCCTGCTCGTCGCCGTCGTGACGTTCCGTGCACGCGGCCTGTGGGGCAAGAAGAGCGTGCTCGAGGCCTAGGGAATGATTGTGGGATCAAATTCTTCATCCGACGCCGCGCGCCTCGTCACGCCGACGATGCTGGTGCTCTGGCTGGTGCTTGCAACGGTGCCGCTCTGGATCACGCGGATCGGGCTCTATCCCTATCTCGGGATCGAGATCCTGATCTGGTCGCTCTATGCGCTTGCGTTCAACCTGGTGCTGGGCACGGCCGGACTTCCCTCGTTCGGACATGGCGCCTATTTCGGCATCGGCGCCTATGCGTTCGGGCTTTGCCAGCTCGATATCGTCGCCAATCTCTGGATCTGTCTTGCTGCTGCTGCCGCGGTCGCGGGGCTTGCCGGCGTGCTGGTGGCGCTGTTCATCTCGCACCGGCGCGGCATCTATTATGCCTTCATGACCATCGCCTTCGGCCAGATCTTCTGGACGCTGGCGATCAAGTCGCACCGGATCACCGGCGGCGAGGACGGGCTGCTCAAGATCAAGCGGCTGCCGGCCGATTTCGGGCTGGTGTCGTTCGATCTCACCGACAATGTCGCGTTCTACTATTTCGTGCTCGCGGTCTTCGCGGTCGGCACCGCCGTCTTGTGGCGGCTGGTGCACTCGCCCTATGGCCGCGTGGTCGCGGCGATCATGCAGAGCGAGGTTCGCGCCGCTCATCTCGGCTATAACGTGTGGCTCTACAAGGCATCGGTGTTCGCGCTGTCGGCGGCCGTGTCCGGCTTTGCCGGCGGACTGTTCGCGATGGCGCAACTCGCCGCATTCCCCGACGTCATGAGCCTGCATCAATCCGGCTACGTCGTGATGATGACGCTGGTCGGTGGCGGGCTCGTCAGCTTCTGGGGGCCGGTGATCGGCGTGTTTCTCTTCCTCACCGCGCGCGACGTGATCGGCGCGCTGACCAATGCCTGGATGCTCTATTTCGGTCTGCTGTTCATTGCGATCGTGCTGTTCCGCCCGGAAGGCATCGCCGGCGCGCTCTCGGCCGCCGCGCAGCAGCACTCACTCAACGCGCTGCGGCGGCGCGGCACGTCCGCGATGCGACTGCTGGTCGGGGGCGGGCGATGAGCATGATCGAGGCCGCGGGTGTGCACGTCCGCTTCGGCGATCGCGTCGTGCTGGAAAGCGTCGATCTCGCCGTTGCCGAGGGTGAGTTTCACGGCGTGATGGGTCCCAACGGCGCGGGCAAGACCACCTTCTTCAACGTCCTCACCGGCAGGGTGAAACCGAGCCGCGGCAGAGTCCTGCTCGGCGGCGAGGATGTCACGGGATTGAGCCCGCACCGCATCGCCGCCAAGGGCATCGCCCGCTCGTTTCAGATCATGACGCTGTTCGACGAATTCTCCGCCCGCGACAACGTCATGATGGGCTTGCCCGCGTTTCGCGCCCGTGGCCTCGATATCGCCCGTGCCGCAGCCGGTGACCGCAGGTTTGCCGAGCAGGCGTCCGAAGCGCTCGCCGCGGTCGGGCTTGCCGACAAGGGCGATGTCCGCGCCAAAGACCTATCCTATGGCGACCGCCGCGCGCTGGAGATCGCGGTCGCGCTGGCGCAGGCCCCGCGCGTGCTGTGCCTGGACGAGCCCACCTCCGGCCTCGGCTCCGACGGCGTGCAGCGGCTGGCAGCTCTGGTGGCGCGCCTGAAGGGCCGGCTGACCATCGTCGCCATCGAGCACGACATGGAATTCCTGTTCTCGCTCGCCGATCGCATCTCGGTGATCCATTGGGGCCAGGTGGTGGCGCGCGGCACGCCGCGCGAGCTGCAGCAGAACGAATGGGTGCGTCGCTCCAATCTCGGGAAGTTCGCATGATCCTCGAAGTGGACGGGGTCGATACCTTTTACGGCGAGACCCAGGCGCTGTTCGGCGCCTCGCTCGCCATCGAGCACGCCAAGGTGTTTGCACTGCTCGGGCCCAACGGCGCCGGCAAGACCACCATGCTCCGTTCGATCCTCGGGCTGACACGTCCGCGCCGCGGCGCCGTTCGTTTCGACGGGCACGACGTGACGCGCAATCCGACCCACGAGATTGCGCGCGCCGGCATCGGCTGGGTGCCGGATGACCGGCGGTTGTGCCCGACCTTGTCGGTGGCGCGCAATCTGTCGATCGCGCAAAAGCGCACGCGCTTTCGCAACTGGTCCGTCAAGGAGGCGGCTGCGATCTTCTCGCCGCTCGAATATCTGATGGAGCGCGATTGCGAGAACCTGTCGGGCGGCGAGATGCAGATGGTCGCCATTGCCCGCGCGCTGGTCGGCTCGCCGGGACTGGTCCTGTTCGACGAGCCGAGCCAGGGTCTTGCGCCAAAGATCGTCGGCGATGTGCTCGCGACCATTTTGCGCATGAAGGACGAGGGGATCGCCTCGCTGGTCGTGGAGCAGAATGCCGAGATCGCGCTGTCGGTCGCCGACCACGCCGCGGTGATCGACCGTGGCAGGATCGTCTGGACCGGTGAGGCCGCGACCTTGCGCGATGATCGCGCCCTTCGGCAGCGCTTGCTGGGAGTACAATAAGTGGCCGCACCGCTGCTCGTTCTCGATGATGTCCGCAAGGTCTACACCAGGGGCCGCGTCATCCGCCGTCCGACGTTCACGCTTCGGGCGAACCTGACGCTGGAGGAGCCGGGCATTGTCGGCGTGGTCGGGCCGAACGGCGCCGGCAAGACGACCTTGTTTGAGATGATGACCGGTTCCAACGCGCCGACCTCGGGGCGCGTGCTGGTTGCGGGCACCGATATCCATGGCGTCAAATATCGCGAGCGCGACCGGCTCGCGATCCACTATCACCAGTCCTATCAGGTCCGGCGGTTTCGCAAGCGCATTCCGTCCGCCTTGCTGGCGCCGTCGCCGACAAAAACGCCGCTGGTCCATTTGTTCGACGAACCGCAGTTCAACCTGCAGGACGGTTATATCGGCTTCATGCTCGATTTCTTCCGCAAGCTGCGCGACGAGGGCAGGCTGGTCATTCTCTGCATGCATCCGACAGCCAGCTGGCACCTCGACATCCTCGCCGAGATCGCCGGGCAATTCCTGTTCGTCGCCGGCGGCGGGGTGACGCGGATGGCGGACTTCCGCACGCTCGCCGCCGAGCCGCGCTTCCGGCTCTATCTCGGAGCGGAGATGACGCGCGCCGCGGACGCCATCTGTCACAGCTCGACGTAAAAGGAGATTCCGTTGACCTATTCGAACACGCAGCTTTTCATTGCCGGCCAATGGCGCCCGGCCCATTCGGGCAAAGTGATCGAGGTGCGCAATCCCGCGACCGAGGAGGTGATCGGCACCGTCGCGCATGCCGGCCAATCCGATCTCGACGAGGCGCTCGCCGCTGCTTCCGCCGGCTTCAAGATCTGGCGCAATGTCGCGCCGTTCGAGCGCTGCCGGATCATGCGCAAGGCTGCCGCGATCATGCGCGAGCGCAATGACGAGATCGCGCCGCTCCTGACGATGGAGCAAGGCAAGACGCTCGGCGAAGCGAAGATGGAGGCGATGGCCGCGGCAGATGTCATCGAGTGGTTCGCGGAGGAGGCCAAGCGCGCCTATGGCCGGTTGATCCCCGCGCGCGGCCCCGGCATCTACCAGATCGCGATGAAGGAGCCGGTCGGCCCGGTCGCCGCGTTCACGCCGTGGAATTTCCCGATCAACCAGGTCGTGCGCAAGCTCTCTGCGGCGCTCGCTGCCGGCTGCTCGATCATCGTCAAGGCGCCGGAGGAGACACCAGCTTCGCCCGCGCAGCTCATCCGCGCGTTTGCGGACGCGGGCGTGCCCGATGGCGTCATCAACCTCGTCTACGGCGTGCCCTCGGAGATCTCCGAATATCTGATCCCGCATCCGGTGATCCGGAAAATCTCCTTCACCGGCTCGACCCATGTCGGCAAGCAGCTCAACGCGCTCGCGGGCCTGCACATGAAGCGCGCCACCATGGAGCTCGGCGGTCATGCGCCGGCGATCGTCTTTGGGGATGCCGACGTCGCGTCGGCCGCAAAGATCCTGGCGGCGGCGAAATATCGCAACGCCGGACAGGTCTGCATCTCGCCGACGCGGATGCTGGTGCAGGACGACGTGTTCAGCGAATTCGTCGAAAAATTCGTCGACAGCGCCAAGGCGTTCAAGGTCGGCAATGGCCTCGATCCCGAGTCCAAAATGGGCTCGCTCGCCAATCCGCGCCGCGTCACCGCCATCGAAGGCATGGTGCAGGATGCCGTCGGCAAGGGCGCCAGGCTCGAGACCGGCGGCAAGCGTGTCGGCAACAAGGGCCATTTCTTCGAGCCGACCGTGGTGAGCGATGTGCCGAAGGATGCGCGCGCCATGAACGAGGAGCCGTTCGGCCCGCTCGCGCTGATCTCCCGCTTCTCGACCTTCGACGACGTGGTCGAGGAGGCGAACCGGCTGCCGTTTGGTCTCGCCTCCTACGCCTTCACCAGCTCGGCCAGGACGGCGGCCGCGATCGGCTCGGCGGTTGAGGCCGGCATGATGTCGATCAACAGCTTTGGTCTGGCGCTGCCCGAAGTGCCGTTCGGCGGGATCAAGGATTCCGGCTATGGTTCGGAAGGCGGCACCGAGGCGATGGAAGGCTACTTCAACACCAAGTTCATCAGCCAGACGGGCGTGTGAGCGGGCGTTGCACGCGAAGCCGCGCGATCATCGCGCGGCTTATCGCTTGACGAAAACCAGATTGCAGGCGCGCGCCTCGTTGCGCTTGCCGCTGCCGCGGTTGCGATCGAACTGCGCATCGACCGTAAAGGCGTAAGGCGAGCCGGGCGCGAGGTTGTTGAGTGTGTAGGTGCTCGCCCCCGTCGTGCCGCGTGCGCTCAAGGTCGTCTTGCCGTCCTGCGGGATCTGGCCGTCGATCTCCAGTCGATTGACACCGCCCGGACCCTGCACCTCGGCGTGAAACACGCCATTGGTCACGGTGGCGACCAGGGGCCTGGTGAAGCCCTGCGCCTTGCCGGAAGCCGAGCAGTTTAACGTCACGTCCCAACTGCCGTCGAAATCCTTGCTTCCCGTGGTTCTGGCGTTGCCGGAAGGTGCCAGCGCCACTTTCTGCTTCAGGCCTTCAATGCGTGCCTTGGCGAGAGTGGCGAAGATGCAGTTCGGGAATCTCGCGAGATGATCCTCAAAGGCACCCAGCGTGCCGATGCCCTCAGCAGCCTTCCAGTGCGCCTCGGCGGCTGCGCAGGGATCGGCCTTCGGCGTGGCTTGGGGTGCGGCCGGGGCGACCGTGACCGACACCGGCCCGTTCAGATAGAACTTGCCGATGATCGACAGCGACAGCTCCGGCAGCTGGGTCTTGCCGCTGGAATCATAGACGTCGCTGCTGATGTCGCGAAAGACGTCGCCGATCTCCTGCGGCTCCTCGATGTGCTTCAGGAACGCGGTCGTATAGGGGCTGTTGCGGCCGGTGCCGTCGGCGGCGACCTGTCCCGATTGCGTCGAGAACGACACGATCGTGCCGCGCGGCGCCTCGACCTTCGACAAACCACGTCCGATCGAGGCGGCGCGCGTCGAGCCGGCAGAGCGCTTCAAGGTTTCGGCCAGCGGATTGTCGCGGCAGGAATCGAGCACGAGGATGCGCAAATTCTTGGCCTGCTGCAAATCGTTCACGATGTCGTCGACCCGCACGAAGCGTTTGAGGTCTGCTTCATCCGTCAGCACGGCGTCGACAGGCATCAGATAGTTCACGCCGTTGTACTGCATCGCATGGCCGCTGTAATAGAACATCGCGACATCGGCGCGGCTGGCTGCGCGCGCGAAGCGGATGGTCAGGTCCTGCATGTCGGCCTGGCGCAGGTCGATTCCCTGGAACACCTCGAAACCGCTGCGCTTGAGCGAGGCTGCGACGTCTTCGGCATCGTGCGACGGGTTGGGTAGCTGCGCCGTAGAGACATAAGCGCCGTTGCCGATCACCAGCGCGACCCGCGTGTCCGCCGATGCGGGGCAAGGCTCAGCCAGAGGGCGAGGGGGGCCAGGACAAACTGGAGCAAAATTCCAGAAGGAGCACGCATGAATGCCTTCCAGGGAAATATCGAAAAATATCCCCCCAGATTAGCGCATGCCGCGTTGGTATCAATGCCCTCGCTGTGGACCCGTCAGATCGGGCGACCGTGACATCCTGTCACGCCGGGTCTGCCGCCATCGCCTTGCGCAGCGTCATCTCGGTTGCAATCGCATCCCGCACAGCAGGCCGCGCCTGCATACGCGCGAGATAGGCCGACAGGCTTGGCCATTGCGCGACGTCGACGCCCGCGGGACGGAGCAGCAGCAAGGCCCAGGCGAGATGGGCATCCGCGACGGTGAAGCGGTCACCGACGAGGAATTCGCGGTCCGCGAGATGTGCCGATGGCACCGCCAATGTCTGCGTGATCCTTGCGCGCGGCTTGGCGAGCGAGCCGTCGTCCTGGTACCAGAAGGTCGGAAACAGGAATGCCTTGTGGATCTCTGTGCCGATGAAGCTCAGCCATTCCTGCAGGCGGTAGCGGTCGGGATCGCCGGACCGGGGCGCGAGGCCCGCCTCCGGCTTCACGTCGGCGATGTATTGCAGCACCGCCGCGCTTTCGGTCAGCCGGTCGCCGTTCTCCAGCACCAGGACCGGCACCGCGGCCTTCGGCGACACGCCGCGGAAATCGCTGTCGTCGTCCGCGACCGTCTTGGTCCGGAGATGCACCAGATGATAGCGCGCATCGAGGCCGGCTTCCATCAACGCGATGCGGCTCGCAAGCGAGCAGGCCATCGGCGAGAAATAGAGCTGCAGCATCGCGTTGCTCCGTTATTTTAGCGCATCGCCGCGCGCGATGATCGCGAAGCGGTCGGACAGCTCGGCGAGTGCAACCTCGTGGATGGTCCGGGCGTCCAGCGTGCCGCCGCGGCCGTCGGGCAAGTCGCGCGTGGCGCAGGCATCGGCGTCAACAGTCGTGCGAAAACCGAGGTCGAGCGCGGCGCGCGCGGTGGAGCTGACGCACATATGCGTCATGAAGCCGGCCAGTACGATGTTCTTCCTGTCGGTTGCGGCAAGGCGCGCCTGCAAATCAGTGCCGGCAAACGCATTCGGCAATTCCTTCTCGATCACCAGCTCGCCGGCACGTGGGCTCAGCTCGGCGACGATGGCGCCGCGGTCGGCGCCGCGATCGAACAGGCTGCCGGCCTTGCCGCGATGGGCGATATGGATGATCGCGGCTCCGCTCTCGCGTGCCCGTGCCAGGAGCGCAGCCGCCCGCGTGATCGCAGGCCGGGCGTCGGGCAGGGCGAGAGGACCTGCGAGATATTCGTTCTGGATATCGATCAGCACCAGCGCGGCGTCGCCAAGACGCGGCGGGTTGAGATCGGCACCGGCGAGCTGCAGCAGGGTCTTTGCGGTCGTCATGGTCTGGAAATCTCCGGGGCAAAAGGCTGCACAAACATAGCCCCGGGAATGCCTGCCGATATGCAGGGATATTGCAGCGGATGGCTGCGATATTGCAGGCTGCTCCCGGCCGGTATAGCCTTGCGCAATGAACTGGGACGATCTGCGCATCATCGCCGCCGTCAGGGACGAGGGCACCTACGCGGGCGCCAGCGCGCGGCTGCGCATCGACGAGACCACGGTCGGGCGCAGGCTGTCGCGTATCGAGCGTGCGCTCGGTTTGCGTCTGTTCGAGGCCGCCGACGGCGTCCGCAGGCCGACGCGGAGTTGCGAGGCGGTGCTGGCGCATGTCGAGGCGATGGCCGCACATGCCGCCGAGATCGGCCGCGTCGGCGCGAGTCTGGCAGGTCCGGTGGGCCGCCTGCGCATCGCCTCCACCAACACGGTCGCCGAGGAGGTGCTGTCGCCGCGCGCGAGCGACTTCCTGCGCGCCAATCCCGGCCTGACGCTGCAATTCCTCACCTCGAGCGAGAACGTCAAGTTCTCGCGCTGGGAGGCCGATCTCGCCATCCGGCTGCGCAAACCCGACAAGGGTGACTTCGCGATCTCCAGGCTCGGCGACGTCAAGCTTTATTACTTCGAGCCTGTTGCGACCGAGGGCGAGCCGGTGCTGTGCGCCTATCCGGACGAACTCGGTGCCATTCCCGAGATGCAATTCCTGCGCATGAAGCAAGCCCGCGCGCGCTGCGTCACCGACAACGTTCGCGTCATCCGTAACCTGATCCGCGCGCATCGGGCCGTCGGCGTGTTGCCGGAGTATGTTTGCGCGGACTTGCTCGGCGATCGCCGCCTGCGCGCCACGCTGCTGCCGAAGCGGCGCGACGCCTGGCTGCTGGTGCAAAACCACCTCAAGCGCGATCCCGCGACGCGTGTCACGATCGACTGGGTGAGGGCGTGTTTTCAGGAAACGTCGCGCGGCTGACGTCACATCGCATTGTGATCATCGCGTCACAGTGCGGAGTGCGTGACGAAAAATCTTGGCTTTCCCCCTTGCAACCCGAACGTGCTTCGTCTATTAGCGCCCTCCTTCGCTAGGCCATGGGTTCGGGCTCTCTGAGATCCCGACTGGCGCGGGCCGCTCTGCGGTTTCGTGTTCCGCCGAATGAAGGGCAAACGCAGGACGTAGCTCATGGAGAGCGTCGGGCTGAAAACCCGAAGGCATCGGTTCGATTCCGATCTCTTGCACAAAGGATAGCTCAGTTTGGTAGAGCAGATGACTGTTAATCATCGTGACGCGGGTTCGAATCCCGCTCCAGCGCTCCGTTTCAGCCTGAAAAGCTGATACCTCTGAAGGGGACCGGACGCGCGCTTCAGTCGCCGTCCGGCCGCATTGCCCAAAAGGCTTTCGTCCGAACAACGACACTGTGAGACCGGCTTTGCGCCGCGGGCAGATACCGCTTGCGCTGATGCCGGGTGGCTCCGCATGACCGCTCGACACGCGTCGAGCGATTGCGCGCGTGCGCCCGTCATCATGCAAGCTCAAGCCCCGGCCCGCCGATTTCCCGGGAAGCGTCGTCCGCGTCCTCACGTCCTTTGCAAACGAAACCGCCATCCGGCCGCGTTCGGCCGGAGGCAACATGATGGAGGCGTGCCATGACCTGGCATTTGCTGATGCTGAACGTGACGGTGAAGGATGGCGAGCGCGCGTTGCTCACGCGCAACGGACAGCTGGTGCGCGTGCTCGCGCCCGGCAAGCATCGCCTGTTCGATCCCCTGCGCGAGCTGAAGGCCGAGGTGCTCGACGTGGTCCGCAGCGAATTCTCTGCGGATCGCTACGCGGTGCTGAAGGCCGCGCGGCCTGATCTGGCCGCGGAGCTGTTCGAGGCGATCGAGACCAAGGCGGACGAGATCGCCATCGTCAGCCTCGACGGCCGGCCCGTGCATCTGATGACGCCCTGGCAGGTGCGCGTCTACTGGAAGGTCGCGACCCGCATCGATGTCGAGCGCATCGATGTGTCCGCCGATCCCCGGGTTGGCGCGCGGCACCTGACCATGATCGAGCGCAACCGCTCGACCGTCGTGATGGAAGCGGTGGTCGAGAACCACGAGGCGGGCCTGCTCTATGTCGAGGGCCGGCTCGTGGAGCGGCTTGCGCCCGGCCGGCACGCCTTCTGGACCGTCGGCCGCAAGATCGAGGTGAAGCGCCTCGACCTGCGGCCCCAGGCGGTCGAGATCACCGCGCAGGAGATGCTGACCAAGGATCGCATCGCGCTGCGGGTGACGCTGACGGCGTTCCGTAAGGTGGTCGATCCCGAGCGCACGGTTGCGACCGTGCCCGACGTGGAAGCGTGGCTGTACCGCCTGGTGCAGTTCGCGATCCGCGAGGCGGTGGCGGGCCGGACGCTGGACGAGGTGCTGTCTGCGAAGGCGGCGCTGGATGCGGAGCTGCGCGACTATGTGCGGGCACGCGTCGCAGAGTCCGGCGTGGAGGTGACCGAGCTCGGCGTCAAGGATGTGATCCTGCCCGGCGAGATCCGGGAGCTGGTGAACAAGGTGGTGGAGGCGGAGCGGGTCGCGAAGGCGAACCTGATCCGCCGGCAGGAGGAGACCGCGGCGACGCGTTCGCTCCTGAACACCGCCCGCCTGATGGAGGAGAACCCCCTGCTGCTGCGGCTCAAGGAGCTGGAGTCGCTGGAGCGGCTGGTCGAGAAGGTCGGCCGCATCGACCTCCATGCCGGCAACGGCGAGGGCCTCGATGCCCTCCTGACCCGGCTCGTGCGCCTGAAGGCGCCCGAGAGCGCATGAAGCAGAAGGGCCGCCCACGGGCGGCCCTTCATATGTCCATTGTCGACGCTTGCGGTGAACGCGTGCGCGCGCCCGTGCGACCAAAAGCCATGAGTGGGCATTGCACGCGCGCGAAGGTTGCGTAATCTCACGGTGACGACCACAGTCTCGATCATGGCAAGCGCATGAGCACTCTTGAGCAATCGATCCGCCCTACGGCGCGGCCGCGGGAATGGAAGGCGATCGTCGTCCTGATCCTGATGATCCCGGTGCTGTGGTCGCCGCCGTTCCTGTTTCGCTTCTTCCTGTATCAGCCGTTCAACATCCCGTCGGGTTCGATGGCACCGACGCTGATGGTCGGCGACTACGTCTTTGCCGCCAAATATGCCTATGGCTACGGCCGCTATTCCTTTCCTTTCGCGCCGTCCTGGATCTCGGGCCGTGTCTTCGCGGTCGATCCCGAGCACGGCGACATCGTCGTGTTTCGCGCGCCAAAGGATACCTCGGTCGACTACGTCAAGCGCGTGGTCGGGCTGCCCGGCGACAGCATCCAGATGCGGCAGGGACAGCTTTTCCTCAATGACAGACCGGTGACGCGCGTCGCGCTCGCAAACGGGCTCGCCGGCAACGCCTGCGGTCTGGATGGCAGTGTCAAGGTCAAGCGCTGGCGCGAGACGCTGCCCAATGGCAATTCCTACATCACCTACGACTGCGTCGAGAACGGCTACTACGACAACACCAATGTCTACACCGTGCCGCCCGGCCATTTCTTCGCGCTGGGCGACAACCGCGACAATTCGAGCGACAGCCGCACGATGGCGACGATCGGTTTCGTGCCGATGGACAACCTCGTCGGGCGGGTGACCCGGATCTTCTGGTCGCTCGATGAGGACGGCGAGCCGCACATGGAGCGGCTGGGGAAGGTGTGGTGAGGCCCCCGCCGTCATTCCGGGGCGCGCGAAGCGCGAGCCCGGAATCCATTGATCGGCGAGGTCAGACCGCAATTTGGGGATACAGATCAATCCACTGAGGATTCTTCTCCTCAATAAGCCGGATTTTCCATTCCCTCCGCCACTTCTTCAACTCCTTCTCGCGTGTGATCGCAGTGACGGGATCGTCGTAGATCTCGAACCATACCAATCGGCTGACAGAGTATCGTTTGCTGAACCCAGCAATGACTTTGCTCTTATGTTCGTGAGTGCGGCGGACGATATTGTTCGTCACGCCGAGATAGAGCGTCCCGTACTTCTTGCTGGCGAGGAGGTAGACGTAATAGGCCATGAGCAAGTGGTGAAATGGATTCCGGGCTCGGCGCTTTGCGCCGCCCCGGAATGACGGAAGAATAATACTACCATAGAGTGTATCACTCAAAAACAAAAACCCCGGCATCGCTGCCGGGGTTTCGTAGTCCTTGAGATGGTTGGACCTTAGAAGTCCATGCCGCCCATGCCGCCGCCCGGGGGCATCGCCGGACCGGCGCCGCCCTTCTTGGGCAGCTCGGCGACCATGGCTTCCGTGGTGATCAGGAGCGCGGCAACCGAGGCTGCGTTCTGGATCGCGGTACGGACCACCTTGGTCGGGTCGATGATGCCCTTGGTGACCAGGTTGACGTACTCGCCGGTCTGGGAGTCGAAGCCGTAAGCGTAGGTCTTGTTCTCTAGGATCTTGCCGACGATCACCGAACCGTCTTCACCGGCGTTGATCGCGATCTGGCGAGCGGGAGCCGACAGCGCCTTGCGCACGATCTCGACGCCGGTCTTCTGGTCGTCGTTCTTGGTGCGCAGACCCTTGAGCTGCTCGGAGGCACGGAGCAGGGCGACGCCGCCGCCCGGGACGATGCCTTCCTCGACCGCCGCGCGGGTCGCATGCATCGCGTCATCAACGCGATCCTTGCGCTCCTTCACCTCGACCTCGGTCGCGCCGCCGACGCGGATCACCGCGACGCCGCCTGCGAGCTTGGCGAGACGCTCCTGGAGCTTCTCACGGTCGTAGTCCGAGGTGGTCTCCTCGATCTGCGCCTTGATCTGGGCCACGCGCGCCTCGATGTCGGCCTTCTTGCCGGCGCCGTTGACGATCGTGGTGTTCTCCTTGTCGATCATCACCTTCTTGGCGCGACCGAGCATGTTGAGCGTGACGTTCTCGAGCTTGATGCCGAGATCTTCCG
>NZ_JAPRAQ010000015.1 GCF_029989365.1 Bradyrhizobium sp. Arg816
CCCCTGCCGCTGCTATAGACTCTGTCGCGCGCCTTCGACACGACGCCTCGAGCCCAACCTTGCAAGCGTGCGTGAACATTTCGCGGCCGTCGATCTCGAAGCTTTCGCTAAATTGGACGTCGCTGCCGGCGATGATCTTCTTCAGCGCGGCCTTGCGCTGGAGCAGGGGGACTTTCCGTAGATCGCGGCCGTTGAGGTAGAGCAGGTCGAATGCGACGAGCACGATCTTGTTCGAGTTGCCCTTTAGCTCGTTCTGCAAGACGGAGAAATCGGTGCTGCCATCGGCGGCCGGCACCACGACCTCGCCGTCGATGATGGCCGAGCTCGCCTTGATGTGCCAGGCGTCGTCGGCGACCTTCTTGAAACGTTTGGTCCAGTCGTGCCCACGGCGGGTGAATACGGTGACGGCTTTGTGGCGAGATGCACCTGGACGCGATAGCCGTCAAACTTGATCTCGTGAATTCAGCGTTCGCCGGACGGCACGCGGTCGATCGAGGTTGCCAGGGCCGGCTCGATGAAGCCGGGGAAGGGCGCCTTGATGCCCAGCGTTTCGGGCTTTTTTCGCTGTAAGGCCATCGCTACACCAGGCGCAAGCTGTACTGCCGGCTGTCCTGGGCAGCGTAGCGATCGACGAACTCCTGCAGGTGCGAAGGGACGTCGCTCAGCTGCAGGTTACAGCGATGCTGGATCTCACGCGCAATGTCTTCGGAAACGTCTTCGGACCAACGCTCTGCCGTGTTGAAGGCGACTACCCGGATCGGCTGGCGATATTTTCTGGCAAGCAGATCCTGGATGACGGTTTCTACCGCCCTCTCCAAGTCTGCTTTGCACCACGTGCTGCCATTGCGGCCGGAGTTGTCTGCGACCAGGTAGATAGTCTCGTCGCTGTTCGGGGCGATCGACAAAAGCCATCGGAATCGAGGCATAAGCAACTCACGCAACGGAACCGGGATTAAATTTGATATGCGCCGATTCGTTCCTGGGTCGGAACCGCTCGTTTAGCCGCGCCTTTTATAACGAGAGGCAACCGGCGGAGGAAACATGGCAGTCAATAAACCGACTGGCGACAACGCGCGCAAGGGCGCGGTGAAGAAACGCTCGCAGATCGACAATCGGCGGCGCTACCGGCGATACCAAACGCGACAGGACGTCCGGCGAGTTCATGGCTGTGAAGAAGCCGAAAACAGCGAAGAAAGCCGCGACAAAATTCAAAGGCGTGCGGGTCGAAAAGAAAGCTAAGAAAACCGCCAAGCGAGCCCGCTATGGTTGGCGATCGGCGTTATCGCTCGGCTCGGTCTTCGGCTAAGGTCGCCAGGTGAGGCGGCCTTACTTTCTCGGCAGACGCCTGTCTTCCTTTTCGAGTTCAGAAAGAAAATCGGCCAGCGCCTTCTTTCCTGCAAATTGAGCGGCAGTGTCGGACTGGAAACCGTCTGAGGTCATTTTAATGCCCAACGGTTGGCTGTTCCGGCATATCTCCCAACCCCACCGTTCGGGACTGCTACTCGTGCGAGAAGTGGCGATGTAATAGTCGTTAGGATCGATCGGCATACCCCATATTAGACCAATCTACCGAGCCGCAGAAAGCCGAGGTTTAAGGCAAACTAGGCCACTGAGGTCGGAAACAGGCCAGTACCAAAAGCGCTGTGAGAACGTTTCGGGCAACCGAGAACAGGCCGCCAGCTTGGACGGGCGGGGCGAAGAGGTCGTCAACCGAGGTACTCGCGCAATCGCCGCCGAAGCTCCACCTCAGCCACGCCCTCGAAGATTGCGACGATAGCCGCGATCAAGACGAGGCCTGTACTCAGCGTGATCAGGATCATCTCAAGCATCAATCTAGATAACACCGTATCCGCCAAAACCATCCGGACCTTTGGCCGTTAGATGCTGTCCCCGGCCTGGGGTCGATTCATTGGTGCAGGTGGCCCGCCAGTGTGAAACGGCGGGCGTTGTCCCCACCACGACCGAAGTAGCTCGCGCGCGTTGTTACAGGTCGCGAAAACGGCCCCAGCACAACTAGATGCCAGAGCCGTTGGAAGCCTTGGCGGTAATGGGGTCGCCGAGGTTTACTGAGGTCTAGGAAGAATCGGCAATCGGGGATGTATGCCTTCCGACATAGGCGTCGCCAGGCGCTCTCTGAGTGATCGACGCGCCTTAGCTTTTCCACACCCACGACGTGCAGTGGCCTGCGTTCCGCGGTAAGACGGCCCCGGGCATGGGGGCTTTTGAGGTGGGGACCGGGGCCGTTGGAGATGCTTTAACCTTGGGGAAGGCCAAGCGTCGGAAGCCTAGGAAAAATCGGCAATCAGCACTGTTCGCTTCCGTACATTGGTTATAGGTTCCATCGGCGGGAACGGAGTAGCTGCAATGAAAGACATGCAGGCTCAGTTGGAAAAGCTCCGCACGGATGCTGCCGAGTGCGCCCTGATCCGCGATCTGGCAACTGAACCCAAGAAGCGAGCCCTGTTCACAAAGCTGGCCGAGCATCTGACCATTCTGGCCGACGAGGTTGAACACGCCATTACCGCGGGACCTGAGCTGAAGCGGAAGGAATGATCGAACGAGGCTGGGGTCGACGTTTTGAGGGTCTGATCTGGATCGGCGATCGCGTACTGGTGACGCTGCTCGATGCCGGCGAGTATATCGCGTCGCTGCCGAAGAAGGAGCACGCCGCGCCCGAATGGCAGGCCGCGATGCAGGCACTAATCCTGATGGCGGAAGGTGGCGGCCCGACGATGTTCGCCCGGATCGGCATCATGCGCGCGTTGAACCGGCACTATGTCCTGGAGTTCAATCCGAAGGGCAAAGAACCGCATTGGGGCCGGCGCAAGCTGAAGAGGATCAATGAGCGTCTTTGTCTACGTGAACACGGCGAAACAGATCGGTGACGTCGAGCATCTCAAGGTCTTTGCGACCGAAGTCGCCGCCAAGGATTGGCTTGATGAGAACGACCCCGAAGGGGTGGCCTTCGAGTACGAGGTGTTAGGGTCCGCCACCGGGAAACGAGAGGCCGCCGACTGAGGCGGCCTTACTCGTCGATCTCGCGAAGCTTGTTTTCCAGTTCCCGAACTAGGTCTTTGATGCGCTCGGCCGTCTCTGGATCGTGAGCAAAGCGCCGGGCTATTTGCCGATAGCGGAGGATCCGCATTTCCAGCTCAACGCGCTCGTTCTTGGACTGCACGGCACCCACCAATTCCATCACCTTTCCTTAGGTATGCTGGAACAGCCGTTTAGTTTCGATTTAGGGCGACCGACCGCGCGGTACTGGGCAGTCCGATCGTGGCGCCGTGGGCTCCGCCTGCGGCGGGCGTGATGCAGACGTCCCTGGACTTCAACTGGAACGCCGCGGGGGCGACCGGCGGCATGGGGTATCGTAGGCACCGTTTGGAACAAATGACTATAATCGCTGACGATTCTTCATCGAGGCTCATCAGCTGAAATGGCAAAGGCAGCTAAGCTCGTTGCAGCCAAACGTGGCAAAGTACTTTTGGTGAGGCGCCGGTCGGACGGCCTGTGGATGTTCCCGGGCGGCCGTAAGCGTTCGCGCGAGTCCGAGAAGGACTGCCTGCGGCGGGAGATTAAGGAGGAACTGCCCAAGCTGAAGCTCGGCGGGATCAGCCTGTGGAAGGAAGTGAAGACCAGGAATAAGCGCTCCGGTCGCAAGATGAGCGACGCGATCTTCATCGCGAGAAATGCCAAAGGGAAACTAGTAATCGGCGACAAGAAGGAAATCGACCGCGCCGTGTGGCAAAAGCCCCGTGGAGTGCGGCTGACGCCAACATCACGCTTTATTCGAGACCGGCTATTTCCTAAAAAATCGAAACGGTGAATTACTGGCCGAGGCTAGGAGCAGATAGAGGCAGACGGCCGCATCCAATAACGTTCTGGAGTAGGCCGTACCGGCGGGCTTCTTTTTGCGCACTCTGCACAACATTTGTGCTCAACGATCGGCGCGCAAGGGCGTTCATAGTTCGTGCGGGTCCTTGGTGCGACACCTCGTTCGCGCGAGCCTCGCGCCATCCATCCGCGAGCCCCCGCTCCCTAACGGTGGGCGGGGGCTTTGCTTTGGCATCCGTTGGACATCATGTTCCATGCCGCTGTTTTCGTTCAAGCTCATCAATTCCCACTTTGTCTCGGATTTTGGAGTGCATGACCTGCCAAGCGAAACGGACGCACAGATAGAGGCAATCAGGCTTGCTCGGTCACTGCGCGAAACTCGCCCGGAGCTGGTCGGCCTTCGTTATTCGATCTTCGTCAGTGATGATGATGGCAGAGCCGTGTGCACCATTCCGCTGGATGTTATCTTGTGACAGGGCTGATCGGGCCCGCCAGCGTGAATCGGCGGGCCCGGGTCTTTAGCGCCTCGAGCGGCGGCTTCCACCTGAATTTGTAGGGCAGATTTTTTTCTAACCGGAGTTAGTTTTTTCTATGCCCAGCGTCGACTACCCCAATTTTTCTGCGCGTAGAGGGGTCGGCCGGGTGGCTCAACAACTAAGACTGGAGGATTGGGCCTGGCAAATCGCCGCCGACGTGTATCGCTTGAATCTGTATAGCCGACTCACCGGACGAGCGGCCCCGGGGGGCGCCGTATCAGACGAACAGCTTGCCAGAGCAATCCGCGAAAGCTTCACTCAAACGAACGACGCTGCTTATCGAGAAATGGTTGAGTTGGCGACCGATGCCGCTTTATCGACCTACGATCGCGTCGTCTCACGCAATGTCAAACAGGCGCGCGCTCAACTAGCGAGCTAGCGGCGCGTCGGCGGACGATGGCTAGCTTGCAACGCAAGAGAAACCCGCCGACCTTGTGAGGCGGCGGCTTATCTCTACCGCCTCAGCCACCGGCGGTGCGGCATCATCCGCTGCCGGTCGCGCGTCCTGTGCTATCAGCCATCGACGATTAGGACAGTTTATGCTGCCGGACTTCTCCCGGTTTCATGTTCAATGATGCTGCCTGCTCGGCCGATAGCTCACGTTCTATCAAACTAACGGTCCAGCCCTCGGGAATGGCGTCGAGCACTTCTTCGACAGCCCTGTCGCGATCGGTCGCCGCAAGCCCAATCTGACGTTCGCCGCTATCGATAATGACACGAAGCAAATGAACCTCTTGCATCCTCTAACTCGCCCGCTGCCCGCGATTGAATGAAATAGGCGCCACCGAGGCGGCTCTACTTCGGCTTTTCAGCTTGGATGTGTAGAACATATAGCGGGTTCTGGAACTCGTCCGTCACGTCCATGCGCCATTGCCGGCCGGGCGCAAGCTTCCCGTCGAGGTCCTGGAGTATCTGCCCCGCCGTTCCCGTGGCTTCCTTCCAAGCAGCATGCTTGTCGGGGAGTTCTTGCCCCTCCTGATCGATCTCATGGCGTTCGTGCGTTACGTGGAAGAAGTACCTCGGCATTCGCTAGTAATGCTGATCGGCGGGGGTGCGTTCCACCAAGCAAGCCAGGGTAACGAAGCTATGCCGTCGCAGTCGGACGAGGCGCTCCGGTTATTAAGGAGTACTTCCGCGAAATAGTCAGGAAGTTGCGACGAAAGATGAATTAAGGCCGCCTTGGTGGCGCCGCCGCCTGTTAGTCATCGACCTTCGCCCGTGTATGTTTACAACCATGAAGGAGAGGCGATCCTCATGGCAAGCCGCTTTGTCGTTCAGTACGCGCGTCCCAAGAGCGGCGGATTCACTGTGCTTGACACTTCGACAGATCAGCCCGCAGTCACGCCGGACGGGAAACCTTTAACCGGACTCTCTCATTCAACGGCAGAGGTTGTGGCTGAAAAGCTGAACAAGGGCGAAGCTCCGCCCACCCTCAATGGTAAAACAGGCAGCAGGCTACGCCTGTACATGGCTTGAAAGAATCTGCTGGTCACCCTGCTTGGGGCCCCGGCATCCGATCGGCCGGCACGATCGAGGGCGAGGAACGCATACGCTACTGCGGAGAGACGGCCCCGACTGCAGGGGATCAAGGGGGTAGGCCGGGGCCGCTCCGCCAGCTCCACGGCGATGCTCTCAGTCTTTCGTGAAGGCGCGTGAGCCTCAGGCTTCCTTGAAGCGGTAGCCGACGCCATAGAGCGTCTCGATCATCTCGAACTCTTTGTCGACCACCTTGAACTTCTTGCGCAGCCGCTTGATGTGGCTGTCGATGGTGCGGTCGTCGACATAGACCTGGTCGTCATAGGCGGCGTCCATCAGCGCGTTGCGGCTCTTCACCACGCCGGGCCGGGTCGCCAGCGCCTGGAGGATCAGGAATTCGGTGACCGTCAGCGTCACCGGCTCGTTCTTCCAGGTGCAGGTGTGCCGTTCGGGGTCCAAGCGCAGCAGGCCGCGGTCGAGCGCCTTGGCACCGTCCTCCTTCGGCGCGACGGTCGGGTCCTTCGGCGCCGAGCGGCGCAGCACGGCTCTGACGCGCTCGACCAGCAGGCGCTGCGAGAACGGTTTGCGGATGAAGTCGTCGGCGCCCATCTTGAGACCGAACAGTTCGTCGATCTCTTCGTCCTTGGAGGTCAGGAAGATCACCGGCAGGTCGGATTTCTGCCTGAGACGGCGTAGCGTTTCCATGCCGTCCATGCGCGGCATCTTGATGTCGAGAATGGCAAGATCGGGCTGGGTGGTGCGGAAGCCGTCGAGCGCGGACGCGCCGTCGGTGTAAGTCATGATGCGGTAGCCTTCCGTCTCCAGCGCGATCGAGACGGATGTGAGAATGTTGTTGTCATCGTCGACCAAAGCGATTGTGGGCATGAGCCTCTGCTTTCTGCTTTCCGTTTGGTTGGGTCGTGGCTTGAAACGGCGAGCAATCCACTGATGTGCCGCATACATGGGTGCCGAAGTCGGCGGTCGAACCTTGTCGCCGAGCAATGCAAGCTGGGCTGAAGTGTGACCAAGTTCCACAAAGCGCGGCAAATTCGCCCCGTTTCGCCCCTTAACCTGACCCCCGTTTACCCGAAAAAAGACCTCTCTTGCAACCACCTGACCCGAGAAAGCCGATGCACCCGACCCCTGATTTCGACCCCGGAAAGCTCGCCAAATCCCTGGTCAGGCGCTCGCGCCAGGGGTCGAGGCGGCGATCGTCAAGGCGACGGATGAGAACGTCAGTGATGACGAAGCCAGGGCCGCCTTTGCCGGATGCTTACCCATGTCCCGCACAACGTCGAGCGCATCGCGATCGCGCTCGAGCGCCTAGTGACGCCGATCGACGTCGAACTCAAGGGGTAGGGTGGGTCAAAAGTCGCCAGACTGCGCCTGAGACCGGCCCCTCTCTCATTCGCAGGTTTTTTTCGTTATGACTGAAGTTTTCGACCTGTTCGGTGATCCCGTGCCGCCCAATTGGGGCGAGCGCGGTCGGCCGCAACATGTGCCGACGCAGCAAAACCGGAATCGTGTCAGCCTCTTAGTCGCGCTCGGCTGGTCGCCGCCTCGGATCGCGGCCGCGCTTTTCGTCACGCCACTAACGTTGCGGAAGCATTATTTTTCCCAGCTCAAGTTTGCGCCGGCCGCGCCCGCAAGCCTTGCAGGCGCATCAGCCGCTCAATCCGGTGCAGGCCGCAATCCGCCCCGTCGGCGAGCAGGTCACGCCACACCCGGCGTGCGCCATAGGTGCGGTCGCTGGCGGCGAAGCTGGCCTTGACCTTGCCGCCGAGCTCCTCGTCGCTGCGGGATCTGGCGCTGGGAGAGCGGTTCAGCCAGGCATGGAAGCCCGACCGCGACACTCCCAGCGCATCGCATAGCCATGCCACCGGCCAGATCGTCCGGTGCTTCGCGACGAAGGCGAACTTCATGTCGCTTCCTTCGCGAAGTAGGCTGCGGCCTTTTTTAGGATATCCCGCTCGGCCTTCAGCTTGGCGACCTCACGGCGCAGCCGCTCAATCTCCTGCTGCTCCGGCTTCATCTGCCCGTGGCCGGGAAAGGCTTGCGCCGGGTCGGAGCCCAACTCCTTCACCCATTTGCGGAGAACATTCTCATGAATATCCAGGTCACGGCCGGCTTGCGCCACCGATACCCCACGTTCCCGCACCAGCTTGACCGCCTCGACCTTGAACTCGCGGCTGAACTTCCGTCTTTTCATCGCCACCTCCGGCTTCATGAAACACCTAATCTCGGTGTCCATCAAACCGGCAGCAGCTCAGTCCGCCCTGCGGCGTTGTTAGCGCGCGACGGCCCCAACGCCGTGAGCGGGTTGAGGGAGGCGGGACGCCGGGGCCGCGAGCGCGCGGGCCTGAGCACGCCGAATCCACTTTCTGCTTTCGGTGCGTCCGCGCGCTCTCAAATGATAGGTCGCCACATTAAATTCGGGGGTACCCCGCCCCAAAATGCGCGGCAAAAGCCAAGCGGCCCGTCGCAATATGCGGAGTAGTCGCCGGGACCGGCATCCGCTTTTTGCCACGCACAAGCGCGCTTCGCCTTGCGCGTCCTGGTTGTCTGGTAAAAGAAACACAGCGCGATGATGATGAGCGATCCCAGAAACATCACGCTTGATTTGTATCGTTAGGCTTACGAGCAAAACCAGTTGATCAGGCGCCAACTCATCCATCCGATGGCGCCGATCCAGACAACCGAGGCCGTTCCGGCGACGCATAAGAATATGACTGGCAACAGATCACCATCGGTGAAGAAAAAGGTTGATTTGATTTAGATCAATGGCCCAATCGGCACCGGTCGAAGTGTCGTGCCATGACTCCAACCGACGAACAAGGTCCAAACAGGGAGACACCTCCCGACCCTACGCGCCGTGAGGAGGCACGACGGGTCGTCGAGGAATACATGGAAAGTCTGCGGGAGATCATCAAGAAGCTTCGGCGCAAAATGAATTGAAGGTGCTGTCCGTCCTAAGCCCAATGGCCAGTTGATCGGCGTCGTGCCCACCACAACGAACGCAAGAACTTGAGATGAAACTTCTGGAATGCCGTACGAAGTTGCGGCGGACGGGAACAGGCCGAATGCTTACGCGCGGAGATCGAACGACCGGAACGCAAGCTCCGCGAAATCGACGGGACCGCCTCACTTGGAGGCACCACTCCGTACATTGAATGTCAGCATGTGGCCCATCGCGTCATTTGGTGCGGCGCAAGCGAGTCGCTCAATGACTTTGAAGATCAAATGCGTGCAGTTGTTTGCGGTCTAGAATGTTGATTTCGCGCTGGTTGACGTCGGTGAACTCGAGTACGCCCGCCCGGCGCAGTCGCGACAATGCGCGGGAAACCGTTTCAATGGTCAGCCCAAGGTAGTCCGCAATATCACGGCGCGTCATTGGCAACGCCATCACGGCGGTAGCGGTGCTTCGCTGATCCATTTCTACTAAGAATGCCGCAACCCGTTCGACGGCATCCTTGCGACCCAGAAGAAGCATGTGATCTTCAGCGTGTTGCAGATTTTTCGTGGTTAGGCTGAGTAGCTCTCGCGCGAGGACGCTGTCGCTCTGAGCAGCCTCGTCAAGCCTTCGACGCATCAAGAGCCGAACGGTGGTCTGAACTACGGCTTCTGCTGTGAACCGGTGGAAATCACCGTTCACCAATCCAAAGATGTCCCCAGAGAGATGAAATGCGCCTATCTGTCGCCGCCCATCATTGAGCATTTTGTAGCTCCGAGCGGCTCCAAGCTTGATCTGGTATATGTACTCGGCAGGCTCTCCCTCGCCGAAGATTTCAGTGCCTTTTTTGTAGGTGAACTCGCTCAGGCAAACGAGCTGGTTCGAACTGCTCGATATACCGAGATCACCGAGCGTGGTTGGCTGATAAGTCCCATCGGTTGAAGTGCGCACAAACATTGGGCCCTCCACACATGCACTGCTCTATTGATTTTAGAGCCTAGTTCACGCCTATCCCTATCGTCATTGTACCAAAGGGCATATCCGAATTGCTGCGCCGTTTGAGAAGCCCGGGATCGCGGTCGAGCTGAATCCGCTGGGCTTCGGCTGACGGCAGCGGGCCGAGCGCCTCGTTTGAGAAGTGCCCCTCGTTTAGGACGACCGGCCGATTGCCGAGTTTTCCCGAGCCCCCCACGAGGGCGACCCGTCGTGACTGGCCTCACAGCGCACTGTCCGGCAACAGCGCGCTGTGAGGCCGTTTTGCCAGTCACCCGAGCGTGCACTCGCATTCGCCCGAGGCCAATGTGAACAATCCGAACAAAAATCCCGATTGCGACAGTGACAAGTGCCGCTACTCCGCAAGTGAGGTCAGGACCTACCCCGGCACCCATCCTCCGCTGACCCTGTGCGCAACGTGCTGGAGGGCTCATGAGAGCGCGCGACGGCGATTTAAGACCGGCCTGCCGGTGCTGAAGTGGGCACAGGGGAGACCTGTCAGCGCTCTGTCCTCATATACGGACTGAACTCAGGCGCGGGCTGCGGAGCGGCATTCAAGGCAAGGCGCCCGCGCACAACGAAACGGCCTCGCACATCGCCGGGGCTGGCACCGGATGCTGAGGCCGTTCCGCGCGGCCGAATCAGCGCGCATTGCCGGTTATTCCCGGTCTTCAAAGAGGGAGCAACACGGGAGATTGCGGGTGTCCTAAGTGGTGAGGAGCGCCCCAGCGCCGTGTCACTGGACGCGCTAGGGCAAGTTGACGGTCGAATGCCTCTTGTGTGGGCTTGGGAAGGGCTTGCACCCAGCGGACGTTCCTAGCGAGCGACCACAGAACGAAAAAAGGCCCCGCTAAGCGGGGCCTTTGGATAGTCGCGACGTTGCGGAGTGCTGGAGTACATCGCCAGCAGCACCATCGTGATCAAGGGTGAGGGTTCCGTCAACTAGGAACCCGTTTCTGGAGCGGCCGTCCTCGCAGCGGGCAAAGCGGACGGCGCGCAAAGAGCCTTACTGGGACCAAGTAGGTGCTGCGCGATCTCGTGCAGGCCTAGGCGGCGAGGTGCGGTCCTTGCGCCAATTGTTTGGCTCAATGCTCGCGACCTGCTCAGTCGGCGTGAGAAGCGATTATTGCGGCGCTTTGGCTGCCGGGAAGACTGACGCGGAGATCGCGAGGCGGCTCGGCGGTACCGCAAAAGCAATGTCAGAGCAGAGAGCCCGGCTCCTTGCGCGATTGCAGATCAATTCGCCGAAGAGATCGCCGATGCAGCAGAGCGGTGGGCGAGCTGGCCGGGCTATCGAGGCGTCACATAGAAATTTTGCCCCGCGAAACCACCCGCATGTCTCTTGTCGGAACAGTCGGCGCATCAGGATCAAAGATCATCTGCGCTGCTGCCACTGGTCCAGAGCTAACGAATGGTTAAGCCGGATCTGGGAGGTTGCAATGGGGGCGACCTAAAACGAGGTCCACCATGTCGAGGCTGAAGGAAGCTGCCCCGGTATCCCGCGATTTGAACATCGGCCAGATCGACACCGCCGAGTTGCTGCTGCACCGCGTGTACGCCTTTGGAGCGGCCGAGGAACATGCCCCCGGCGAGTCAGTAGGGCAAGACGCTGCGGGCTGGGAACGGGCAGAAATGGCTCTGCTACAGGCGGAGATCGACACCCAGCGCCAAATTATCAAGCTGCTCCGCAACGAATTGTCAGGCATGAAGAAGGAACGGGACGCTTGGCGCAGCCGGGCTCACAGGCTTTGTCGATCAGTTTCGACTGACCTCACAGCCGCCCCGCGCCCCGGATCGTTTGCGGCATCTCTCCAGCAACGTCGAATACATTTCCGGCAGCACGGCTCGTTTACGCCTCGCGGAGAATTGACGCAATGACCACACGAGTGAGGACAATCCTGCTGGGCGGCCTGCTGCTGCTCGCCGCGAACGCCGCCGACGCCGCCGACATGCCTTCGATGTTCCACGGCCGATGGTGCGGCGAGCCGCACATGATGAAGCACTGCGGGAAGGATGAGGAAGGCATCCAGATCACCGCGCGCGGGTTTCACCACGAGGCTGGAGAGGCTGGGTGCAGACTTGTCGGGCTGAGGCCGCAATGGCCGACGACGCGGGCCGATGTCGAGTATCGCGCGACGTTCGTCTGCGTCGGCGAGAGACCGCCTGACCGCCGGGAATACTACTGGATCGGGTTCTACGATGATGACCGCAACGAGGGTCTGTTCATGCTGAAGACCGACAAGACGTTCGGGAGGTCCAATTGAGGGCGCTGATCGCGCTGCTGGTTCTGATCGCTTCCGGTGAGGCGATGGCTCTCATTTGTCCGTAAAGAATGTGAGGAGCACTTTGCCTTTTTCGCCGATCAGGCAAAGAAAAGTCCGACGGGTGTCGTTCTTACCTTTTTCAAGATAGGCATCCCCGATCACGATGGTGCGAATGATCGTGTCCTCGACTTTTGTATTGGCCTTTGCAATCGTCATTCCATCAACGTCAAACGAGATATCTTTTATCGCGGGACTGCGTTCTTTCAGCGCGATGAGTCCAGTTGTGCGGCAGGCCTCAAGTTCCGGAGGGAGGTTTTGGGCAACGACAACACCGAGAGGACACGCGGCCACAATACTGAAGAACGCGAAGCAGTACAGTGATCGGATGCTCATGTGACGCCTCCCCTTCAACCACGAACTGTAGACCCGTAGGCGCAGGTTAGTGCGTTCACTTTGGTACACAATTGAACATTTGGTGGTCCGCCCCCGGAGAACATCGCCGTGGATGTGTCTATGACGACTTGAACTGATCGGCCACCCGTGTGTAGGTCGGATGGTTCTTTGTTCTTGATCTTCTTCCAGTGTGAGCAGCGGCCCAAGGTGTGGCTGGGCTCATGAAAGCGCGCGACGGCGATTTGAGACCGGCCTGCCGGTGCCGATGTGGGTAGAGGGGAAACCTATCAGCGCTCTGTCCTCATATACGGACAGGAGTGCCTAGCTTCGGTCCGATTTCTCAATCTCCGTAAGGTGCTCCAGTTGGTGCGCCAGCGCTGTCCAGCTGCGTGAAGATACTTGTCAACACAGCAGATTGACGACCTGAATTTTTAGGATTAGTTGCGCGGGTCTTGTATTCCGCAGCGTAGGCTCTGCACTGTTCGACAGAAATCACTCGTGCCCCCTTCCGCTGGCCTAGTGGAGTATGGAGAAGAAATGCGACACTTCTTGTGCAGTTCCCGCTCGGGCGCACTTACTGGCTTGAATTTGCCGAGCGGCTTCGGCGCGGCGCCAGGGTCGGTAGCTCCGACCTCGAACGAGCGCATGGTCGGGTCGGGGGCTGCGAGAAGATGCGGAGTGGTCGGCCGGGACGGGCATGTTTGCCATGCGTATGCGCCGCTTCGAGCGTCTTGGTGTCTAGTAAAAGAACCACAGCGCGTTGTCGCGCGTACCCACCCGCTTTTTCCGCACGCGCCAAAGGACCCGCTCAGTAAGCCGGGTTTGTCTCTCACCAAACGCCCGGGACGAGCCGCCAACGGACCCGCGCGGCGTAATCCGAATAGCCCGCGAGCTCCACGCGAAGAATTCGGTCCTCCGTGATGGTGCGATGGAGCAGAAACGGCAGGCTGAAGATCACAACGAGCGCGGCCGCCAGCCACGATCCGAGTGCGGGTCCGCTTGCCACTATAATCAGAGTTCCGGCCGTGTATCCGGGATGGCGGACAAAGGCGTAAGGTCCCGTTGTGACGACGTGCTGGCCGCGGTCGGTCTGGATGCGAATGACCGAGGAGAAAAACGGTTAACGCGCATAGCCCATAGTGCCAAGGCGTAGCCGGCTCCGACCGTGAACAGGCAAACGCCTTGCAGCCAGTCGGGCACGTTGTCGCTCCAATGGAAACGGCCACGGTCGAGCCCGGCAACGATCCAATGCATGAACAGAACCAGCGAGAAGACCCTCAACGCGAGCGGCGGCTTCCTGCCGCCAGGCCGCATGCGTTCGCGCAGAAGGTCCGGATCGAGCGCCGCGAACGAAACGATCATGACGACGGAGAAGATTGCGAGATACGCCCAAAAGCTCGGGATGGCCACCGTGCCAGCTGCTGCGAACAATGCGGCGGCTGCAGCGACCACGAACAAGCCTGCCTTGAGGTAAGCCGAGACGGGCATTCCGCTACTATACCATTTCAAAGAAGCGAAGTGCCACGCCCTAGACCCGCCGTACGCTCGGCGCAATCCACAGAGGTCATGAACCGCGCCTGCTAATCTCGCCAGTCGCGCACGACGCGAATTGCCCTTTGAGATCTGCGCGTGCGTCGGACCAAAGTGCGGCAGATGTCGGCGTGCCGTCCGAAGCGGCTTTATCGGAGCGCGCTTCCTCTTCTTACCGGGGCAATGGCGTCGCTCTTGCTGCCTCTTCCGCTTCGGCTAACTCGTCATAGGACCGAGCCAATTCGAAGAAAGCATTCCGCGTATGTTCCTCAGAAATACCTTCGGCCGCTCGCCGCAATTCAGTGGCGTATTCTCGCAAGCGCTGGGTTTGCGCTAATTTATCCATCACCACGCCCCGTGGTTTTTTGAGGAAATGGATAGCGAGTTAGTAAGAGTAGGGTCGTCAGTCATCTCAGGATGAATACGTAAGGGTGCCGGGGACCGAGAGGGCCCCTGCGCGGCGTGGGAGCGTGGAAACGGAGTAGGCCGGAATGCGGACATCCCGAATTCGGGCCAATGTCTGCTGCGGGTACAAGCAATAATGCTCTGGTCGATCCGGTAGGCTACTTGGGATACCCGGCGAGTCGCTCATGATTTAAATCAACGGCGGCACTGGCGACCCGCGCGACTGAGTCATGGGGTCGGAAGATCGCCCTTTCATCGCGCTCGTTCACTTCGCATCTTGCGGCGCACGCGCATGTCCCCCAGCATCGACAGCCCGATGAAGCCGCCAACTGAGCCAAGGCTTACTTTCGCTTCTCGGCCTTAATACGCAGGACATAGAGCGTGATTCGGGACTCGTCCACGACTTCCATCCGCCATTCGCGGTCAGGCGTTAATTTCCCATCGAGGCCTTTGAGTATCTGCCCAGCCCTTACCGTGGCCTCATTCCAAGCGGTGTGCTCGTCAGGCAGCTCCGCGCCTTCGAGGTCGAGTTCGCGGCGTTCGTGGGTGACGTGGAAGAAATAGCGCGGCATGCGTCAGAATCCTGCAGAGCCAGCCCCGTTCCACAACAGCCAGTGCGAAGGGCCAATCGCCAGCAACACCACCGCCGCTCCGAGGCAACCACTTTGGTCCAATACCGTCCTGCCTTTACGAACAGAACCAGTTGATCAGGCGCCAACTGAACCATCCGATGGCACCGATCCAGACAACCGAGGCCGCTCCGCCGACGCAGAAGAAGGCAACTAACAAATAGCCGGTCCACCGACTGTCGCTGACCGGTGAGGTTAGCTCAGTCTTACTAAGCAAATCGTCCCGTCCCGGAAACAGCAGAGGAATATCTGCTGCAAAGTCACGCAAAAAATGGCCCATTGATCCATGTCCCCGTTCAGGTGGTGATCATCGAAACTTGCGCTGCAGGTCCTCGATGAAAATAGCGGCTGACACACGCAGAAAAGGGCCATTCTGATCTCGCAATTCCACCTGGTCACGCCCCCAGTGCCACGGCGCGCCATTGCCTGACCCAGCAATTCCAAGACCATCTCTGGTGCCATTGAGATGTTCGGCAATTCGATGCCCTCGTCGTCGATGATGGTGTCGGCGTCACCCGGAATGTCGAAATAGATGGTGGGCATGAGGTGGGAAGAACCGGATAAGCAAGCGGGGGGTCCTATTTTTCCCGATGTCCGATTGTTTGCACGGTAGGGTGCAGAGGCCGGTTGTTACGCCGTTTGTTCTGCTCCGCCGACGAGGTTTGGCGTTTTGAGATTTGGCATTTGGGCTGGGGTTGCCAGACTTTCCCGATACGCTGCTTGGGAGTTGCTACTTCTAGCAGGCCCTCAGTCGCCGAAACGCAGCACATCGCTACGTCGCCTTTATAGAGGAACGTAGCTCAATTCCCCCCGTTTGCAGTTTGCACCGAAGAACGAGATGCCTGAGGCGATGCCCGGAGCTAAATCGCAAGCCGCCGATATCCTGCGGAAGTATCATAAGGCCGAGGCGGAATTAATCGGGAAGGCAGTCGTGATCACGGACGGCAAGGCCGGGACTGTCGAGGGTGTACACTTAGACGAAGCCCACGGTTTGCGACTTTCTATCGCTGGCCATCCCGGAAGATGGCCCATCTCAACCATCAAGCTCGTGCAGAAGTGACGAAATCCCTTTACGGGAAGGCAATTGGCCAAGGCGACCTCGGACGAGGGGCTAAGATCACGAGGGCACCGTCGCAGGGATGCCGAACCCATTCGCTCGGCGCTCCTGTGGGGGACGATTTCGCGCCCCGCATCGAACCCAAGCTGGGGGCGCAGCGAGCGCGTCCTCAATGCTGAATATCGTGATGTCGACTATCGACGGCGAACCTGACTTGGTGCCACCCTTGCCTCGACCGCCGCTTTTGACCCTGAGCCGCCATTCACAGACAGCACGCCACTGCTTAAACCGACGCGATTCCGGTCTCGGCAACGTTCGGCGATCAGCCATCCGTCGATGCCTCCGGGCAGCTTGACGTCCGTGATGATAACGTCGGCGATAAAACGGTCTTCGGAGAGCTCAACGCGCGGAGCACGCACGGGTTTGGAACGCCACTTCACAAAGCCTGTTGTTCTTTCAGAAATGACCGTTGTGGTCGCACCCCATTTTCTTGGAGCGTCAGATGAGCAAACGCAAACCGGCGACAGCGCTGAAGCGCGCCCGCAATCCGAAATTGGCCGCGCGGGCCCAAGGGAACAAGCAGGCCATTGTTCGAAGCCAGAAAGAGGATTTACTTCGCTCTGTTGCGGCAGTCCCGATTGAACCGCCTCTTGGGCTTCATGGTGATCCTAAAGAGCCTCGGGTGGATGCCTTACCCGATAACCTCAGTCAGAGAATGACGGGCAACGATCCAATGCAAGGCTTTGCTTTAGCGACGGCAAATATGCCGGCGTATCAAGCGAAGCTTCTTGAGATTGCCGGGGCCAACGCGCAATTCGCTTTTGAATTCGGCCTCAGACTTGCGACGATCAGGTCACCAACTGAGTTTTTCGGCGTCATTACGGAGTTTACAACCAGACGGTTCGATATGTTCGGGCAGCATTCGAAAGAACTGGCGGCATATCCGTTCTGGCGCATCAACCCGCCCCGAGAGCTCACGGCTCTGCCGGGATGATAACCGCGTACCCGCTGCGGCAAAGGATGGACACAAACGCGGTGGGCGGACTTGTTCAACGGAGAGAGCGGCTAGGGCAAGCCGCTCTTGCCGAATTCAGCGCGATTTTCGCTTGCGACTGAGCCGTTTGGCGTTTGCCGCCACCTTTCTTCGATATTGCTCAACAATCTTGTCGCCGGAAGCGCCCGCCATTAGGCTGGTGCTGGCCTTCGCCGCCGCCAGCACTTTTTCACTCACCATGCGCTGGGCTTCACGTTGGGCCGCTTTGCCGCCGCGCATCAGCTTCGCAATCCGCAGCCCCATCACGCGATTGCTTTCTAGGCCCAGCATCATCCAATTCCACATGCGGCGATATCCTCGAACGCGAACCAGCTTCGCATCTCATCGACCACCGCGGTGTGCGAGGTGTCCAATCAAAGTCACGTGGCTTCTCACGACGGCAACAATCGTGCGGACCAGCGTGAGCCTGACTTGGTCCCGTGACCGAGGGTTCCTTCACACCTTGTTCTAGGGAACACCCGAATTGGTCATAGCGGGGGATCGCTTACGTTGAAAATCAGACCGCTGCTGCTGGGGGCCAAACGGAGATGTCCGATGGGTGTGCAGGCTGGCGCTTCGCGCATGTGAAGAAAACCTCGCGTCCGAGCGGTCTTTCTCGGCCTGCTGGGGGAGTTGCCGTTTGTCTGCCCGTCGTGGTCGCAATCGCGCATCCTGCAGAGATGCGAATTCCACGCCACGTTTCGGGATTGGATTGATCGCGTGAACCCGCGCTTCTCGTCGGAGGTCGCCGGCGCGTTTGCCGACGAAGGCCGCATTCCATCAAGCGACATCGCGGCCGCCAGAACTTTCCGCGAATTCGCTTCGAAGCGACTTGACGATTTGCTGGACGGGCACCGCATGCTGTGCCTGCCGACCTCGCCCATCCTGCCGATCGGCCGCGACGTGCGACTATCGGACATCCGCGCGGCGGTGCACCGCATTGTCGACCTGACCGGTATCGCGGGCCTGACGGGCCTTCCGCAGGTCAACCTGCCCGTCGCGACATCCGGCTCTGTTCCGATTGGGCTGTCCCTGATCGGCTGGCGCGGCGGCGATGCGGCGCTGGTCGGAGCAGCGCGCAGCCTGGCGCGGGAATTCTCGATTGGACAGTCCGAGGAGCTGGCATGACCGACATCAAGGAAGCACGGACGCTGACGCTCGAAGGCGCGCTCAAGGTGCTCAACGCGGCCATCGGCGAGGCGACCCGCATCAGCCAGCCGATGTGCATCGCCGTGGTCGATACCGGCGGCAATCTGCTGGCGTTCGGGCGGATGGACGGCTCAAAGGGAGTAAGCGTGACCTCGTCCATCAACAAGGCGCGGACGTCGGCGCTGTCGGGTTCGCCGACCGGCGGCGCTCACGCCGACGTGGAAATCCAGGTCACCCTCGCGCATGAAAACCGCTGGACCAATCTGATCGGTGGTCTCCCAATCCGCGCCGACGGCTTCATCTCGGGGCCGTGGCGGCGGGCTCCGGGTCTGGCACGCAGGATCTCGCTGTCGCCCGGGCCGGTGCGGCCGCGATCGCGGGAGCCGACATGTACGTCGATTTTAAGCCGATGGGCGCGGAAGATACCGGGACGATCAGCGGTACGACGCCTCGGCCGGGGGTCTGAAGCCAGCGGACGGTTTGCGCACGGCGGACAGCCGGGCGCCAAACGAAGGCGGAGCGCTTCGGCTTGCGCTTGTTCCAACTTGAGCTTTTGACCTCGGGGAACTCAGTCGCGGTCGATAAATTCAGACAGCCACGTCCGGGCACAATGGTCCTGCGACGAATGCCCATTTTTTGCCGGACAAGCCCCAACGAGCGACCGGTAAGTCATCGATTTCTTTTAGCCGGCGGCGGACTCTTAATCAGCTGCATGGTCAGGATTTTAGGGTGCTTACGTCAAGGCGTTTGCATGCGTGCTACCGCGAGCCATGGCCAAGCGAGTTTTAACGAGACTGCGTTCCTCAGTCGATCACTGCTTCAGAGCGCTCTCATTTGGAAACGGCGGCCAAGCTGTTTTCCATATGCGCTTCGTGAATAATCGAACTGACTCTGAATCCGCCATTCGGAGACCGCTCAGTCTAGTTCGTGGGCTGAAGTCAAGACCTCGAGGGCAGGTGGGAAATGCGCCGCCCGGCCGGCGAACGAGATTCAGTCCCAGTTCGCTCATTAAAGGCGATCTCCATTCCGTCGTGAGGCGTCGTTCTCGTCGAGGGATGCCGCAATGAAATCGCAACGAATTGGGCGAAATGATCGTGAACAGAACGCGACCGATGGGGCTGCCGTATCAAGAAAGTCAATGACTTAGAAGATACTCACTGCGTTCGGGACGCAGGGAACGCCCTCGGTCAGATTGCCACCCGAACGGAATGTCGGTCTCGGTGGTTGCGCCTCCCCCCATTTAAACCTGCCACGTGCTGGTGTGGAGAAGGGATGTGCTCTTTTGGACTTGAAGCCCGCTCGCGGGCCAGCACCCTTTAACTAAAAGCGGGCATCGCCAACCCCATGTGGGACACTCAGTTGAGAGATGGCGGCGCCGCTATCACGGTGTCAACATGCGCCGGCTTTGAGGCTGGCAAGGCCGTAACGTGCTCTGCCCAGCGCTCTAGAGCCTCGCGCATTTCGGCTGCGTACCGTGCTCGGTTATATACGCAAGCAACGCCGGCGCGGTGGCCGCTGACGTGGTTTAGGATGGCTTCCACGATGTGCGGCAAAACGCCAAGCCGGTCGGCCATCACCGTGGATGCCGATCTCCGAAGATCGTGAATCGTCCAATGGGCCAGGGGCTCGCCTAGGGCCTCCGCGATGCGTACATCAAGCGCGACCTTCGACTTTGACCAGCCGGAGAACCCACGATGCAGGTCACCGCCGCGTCGGGGTCCCTCACCAAAGAGAAAGTCTCGGCCTTCTCGGCGTGAAGGGAGCAGGGCCAAGGCAGCGGGAGCCAACGGGACCAAGTGTTCGCGATGATTCTTGGTCCGGGCACCCGGCAGCGTCCACTGCCCCGAACTCCTATCAAGTTCGGTCCATTGCATACTGCCTACCTCATCACGGCGTTGGGCTGTGAGCAGCAACAAACGTACGATGCGTCCGTAATCATCATCACCGCAGGCCCGCCAGATGGCTGATAACTCTGTCTCGGTGAGGACCCGTTCGCGGCTTCCCGGCTGCGCGGGTCGATTAGTGCCGAGAACCGGGTTCGCGGGAATGTCGAGGCCTTCCCGTATTGCCCAGTTGAACATTGAGGACAGGGCTGTACGGGCGCGGGCTGCCGAGACGGTCCCATGACCTGAAGCGATGTCAGCAATACGAGCCGAGATATGGCGTCGGTTGATCTGGAAGACCGAGACCGGATGCAAGGGCTTCCAACTGACCAACAAGTAGCGTTCAATTTCAGAAAAGGTCCGGGGCTTCAGCCTTTGTTCGGCGTTCTGGAGATACTGATCCGCGATCACCCGGAGGGTGTCGGCCGCCTGCAGGCGCGCCTTGGCTTTCTCGTCTGCCGGGTCCTTGCCATCGGCAACCAGGCCCAACAGCCGCTTGGCCTCTCTGCGCGCGAGCTCGGGTGTCCAGGGGGCGCCATGAGGACCGATGGTGACGAAGCGCTGCCGGCCGAACACGCGGTACTTGAGGACGTAGGTCGCTTGGTCACGTTGACGCCGAACGCCAAAGCCCCGCACCGCTTCGCGGTGGTCTGCGTCCCAGATAGTCTCGCCCGGCTTGAGCGCTTGTACCGCGCGAATCGTTATACTCGAGACCGCCATTGATCGCCTCTGTAGCTACCACGTAGCTACCACCATAGCGCAAATTGCAGCGCAGGTAAGGCGACGCCCGGCGACCTTATTGGTTGAAAATGCTAGATTTTTCGTAGGAAAGGCGGGGGTGGCGTATTATCGGCGGAGGCTTTGCTGTGTCTGTGGAACAGGAGGTCGGTGGTTCGAGCCCACCCAACTGTACCAGCGGTGATAATGACTTAGCCCGTAAAGCCGCAAAGCCCCTGATCATCAAATTTTGGCTGGTCTCATTTCCCAGGAATGGGAGAGGTGAGTATTGCTCACCTCTGCCAATGGCCGCGAAAGCCCGTCCACCGCTCAATCGACCATTTAGGATTTTTACAAGCCGCGACTACCAAGACACTTGTGTGTAGTCGGCCACTCCGCTTGCGTTCTTTTCTGATGGCATGCGACCATGGGTAGATAGGGGGACCCGCATGCCTCGCGCGAAGACAACGAAAAAGAATGCCGCGAAGACAACGAAGACCGCACCCAAGCGATCCTACCTTAAGCAAACGGACGTTCCGAATGCGTCTCTTGCTGACGCGCTCCGCATTCCGAAAGCAATTGACGAGAACTTCGGTGGAAGGGCCACGGCCCCACTACAGGTCGCACTAGCCCTCAAGGTCGATCCAGGCGGTTCGCAATTGCGAGTGCTATCGGGAGCTAGCATGGCTTTCGGGCTTATTGAGGGTGGTGCTCAGGCCCAAACCATTTCCTTGACGCCTCTCGCGAGAAGCATCCTGCGTCCGACATCCGAAGAGCAAGACGCCGCAGCTCGGCGCGAGGCGGTCCTTCGCCCACGCGTCTTCAAGGAATTCCTTGAGAGGTATGATAAGCACGCGTTCCCGCGCGCAGACATTGCCGTTAACGTGCTGGAAGAGCTTGGTGTCCCTCGAGAGAAGTGCACCGAAGTGCTCGACCGCCTGCAGGAAAGTGCAAACGCAGCTGGTTTCCTACAGGTTGGCAAGGACAAGACCTATGTTTTTCTTGGCGACGTAGCAATAGCTACACCAGCGAACCAGGAACAGCCGGGCGCGCTTGATGATGCTGGGCCCCAACAACAAGATGAGCCAGCAGAGCCAGCTGCACCGGCGCCACCAACGGCGGTGTTGCCACCTTCGCTTTCCACCCTTGCCCCTCTCACGACGCCCAACAGCGACGTTTCGCACAACGCAACTATGGTTGCGGCGGTGGCCGACGATGCACGAAGGCGGAAGGTGTTCGTCACCCACGGCAAGGACAAGACTTTTGTCGATCCCATCAAGCGCATGTTGGAGTATGGCGAGCTTGAGCCTATCGTGTCGGTAGAACGCACCTCCGTCTCCAAACCAGTGCCGGATAAGGTGATGGACGATATGCGCATGTCCGGTGCCGCGATCATCCACGTCGATGCAGAGCGGATACTTAAAGACGATGACAGCAACGAGCACGTCATCATCAACCCGAACGTCCTCATCGAGATCGGCGCTGCCATGGCCTTCTATGGTCGCCGCTTCGTCCTGTTGGTGCGCGACGGCGTGAAGCTACCTTCGAACCTGCAGGGTCTCTTCGAGGTCCGATATAAGGGTGACACCCTCGACGCGGATGCCACGATGCAGCTCCTTGAAGCCATGCGCGAGATGAAGACGCTACCACTGCCTACTAAAGTGGGGCTTTAGATGATCGGGGCGCACAAGCGTGCCTAGCGATGACCCTAACGACAACGCCGGAGCATTCATTGCTGCGTTCGATAGCATCCGGACCACAGACGTCTCCGCTAGCCGCACCAACACATTCACATCTGAGGACGACTTTAATGGTCTTTCAGTTGAACTCCTCATTGAAGTCGGTTCGTTCATCTGCGTGGCAGCTAACCTATTGCCACATGGAGGACGTTGGAGCCGAAATGAAGCTGTTCTCGGTGGCCACGTCGTGCGCCTCTACAAGCTTATTTCGGCGCTCTTGGATCAGATCTGCCAACGTCGGCGAGAGATAACATTCATTATTGGTCGTCTCACGTTTGAATGCATCGTCAATTTGCGGTTCCTGCTAAAACATGCGGGTGACCCAACCGTCTTCCATTCCTACGTTGCTTATTCGATGCGGAACGAGCGAAGGCTTCAGGATAAGATCGAAGAGCGCATTGCAGCTCGCGAAGGCAAAATTCTTCCTGTCGAAACCAGAATGCTCAATTCGATTGCAAAGGTAGCGAACGCTTCTGGTGTGCGTATTGAGGACGCTTCGGCATCTCGTCCCAAGGAGTGGGCTGATAAGAATATATTTGAACGAGCCGAAGCTGTTGGGCTGGGAGAGAGCTATCTTGGCGCGTTCCGCGGCCCATCCGCGTCGGTTCATGGCAATTGGATGGACCTCCTCGAATTTCAGTTAGACACGGATCACGACGAAGGAACCTTCGCTCCAAGCTTTGAATGGCGCAATCCAAGGCCTCAAATCGCGCAGACTATCGCTCATCTCGCTACAGAAGCCGTGCGGGACTACTTCAGACATTTGGGGGAGGGGCCACTTGAGTTTATCGACGAGAGATTCGGTGAACTATCAAGTCGTATCTTGGAGGCGATGAAGGCGCATGAGGCTTATCTTGTGAGGTCAGGTGCTCTCTAGAGTTGCGGTGACAGTGCACCAAACTTTCGGCGCGGGGAGGGCCCTATCCGCAACGCTCAAAGCCGGTTTTGTGCGTTGTCACCGTAGTACCGCGAGTCGCAATGCGATATCGGTAGCGAGCCAAAGATGTTCGTGGAAAAACAAGCCAGGCGGAAAAGATCGTGAGTTTCTTCGAGCGTCTCAAGACAGAAGCATCCGTTGAGTGGCGGGCCTACACCGAACATCCCTTCACGAACGGATTGGCAGACGGCTCGCTCCCCGAAGCGGCGTTTCGTCACTACCTCGTTCAGGACTACCTGTTCCTCATCGAGTTTGCTCGCGCCTACGCGCTCGCGGTCTACAAGTCGCCCAGGCTTGCCGACATGCGTGAAGCCGCGGCCGGCCTTTCGGCCATCCTCGATGTCGAGATGAACCTGCATGTAAAGCTCTGTGCCGATTGGGGTCTATCCCCGACCGATCTTGAACAAACCCCTCCGGCAGTCGAGATGCTGGCCTATACACGTTACGTGCTCGACGCGGGAATGCGCGGCGATCTGCTGGCACTCAAGGTGGCGCTTGCTCCCTGCGTGATCGGGTACGCTGAGATCGCAACGCGGCTCGCCTCGCGACCCGATGCCGACGCTGCGGCGAACGCCTATCGCGTCTGGATCGCCGAGTACGCCAGCGTGCCGTACCAGGAGGTCGCTGCCAAAGCGCGGGCGCACTTGGAGCATCTCGCCGATCTCTACGCCACGCCGGCCCGCGAGGCCGAGCTGATTGCGATCTTCAAGGAAGCCACCCGGCTCGAGGCAGACTTCTGGGAGATGGCCTGGCGCGCGGGTCAGCGTGTTGAATAATCCTTTGGGCAATCGTCAGGCTCATAGCCTGACGGGCATGTAAATCAGGGTGATCATGCACCTCGATCTGTCGGGCCGAGCTTCCGTTACGATCGGTCTCACTGGGCGGCCCCAATCCGCAGCGCTAATCAAAGCCCACCGGGCGTCGCCAGAAGCTTGAGCGCGCCCATCACTGCGGTGCTGCTCGTCTTTGATCTCGAAGCGGAAGAAATGCGCGGAGTGATCGGCTGCGTCAACATTTCTGGCTTGGTTTGCTCATCCTCCGCGATGTAGCCTGATTGCGCATTGCAATCTGCGTCGATGGCCGTTCTCATCCCAATGACCTCGGCCGCATCGCGCCTAGCCTTCCCGAGGAAATTCGAGCGCAACAATCGTTGGGGATCTCATGTCGAACTCCGATCTCGCGTTGTCGATTGCGCTCGGTGTCGGTCTTGCGGCCGCAACGGGCGTCCGGGTGTTCCTGCCGATGCTGGTTGCCAGCGTGGCCGCTTATTCGGGTTCGCTTCCTTTGGGCGACGGTTTCGCGTGGCTTGGAACACCTGCTGCAATGCTGATGCTAGGCGTGGCCGCCCTCCTGGAGGTGGGTGCGTATTTCATTCCCGGCGTGGACAATTTGCTCGATGTCATCGCCGCGCCGGTCGCCGTGATCGCCGGAGCCATCCTGTCGGCGGCGACCATGGCAGATCTTCCACCGATGATGAAATGGACGGCTGCCATCGTCGCGGGTGGCGGCGCGGCCGGCATCGTGCATGGCGTCACCGCGGCCGTGCGGGCCAAATCGACGGTCCTGACGGCTGGCCTCGGCAACTCGACCGTCGCGACCGCCGAATTGGGAGGTGCACTCCTCGTATCGCTTCTTGCCCTGGCTGCGCCGGTTGCCGCCTTCGTGCTCGTCGTTCTGATGCTCTGGCTGGCGATACGTTTGATCCTGCGCTTGCGGAGGTCAGCTCCTCGCACGGATCAACCGGGATGACCGCGTGACCGCTCGTGCGGCTACCTCGCCCCCGCCACCACCATCACCACGACCGGCAACGTCACCGCCGCCAGCAGCGTCCCCAGCGCCACCGCGCCTGACACCGGGTTCACCAGCCGCTGATACTGCGCCGCGAAGATGTAGGCGTTGGCGCCTGTCGGCATCGCCGCGAACAGCACGATGACGCCGGCTGCGACCGGAGGCAAACCGAGCAACTTGGCCAGCACGAACGCCGCCGCCGGCATCGCCAGCAGCTTCAGCGCGCTCATCACCACGACGCTCAACATCTCGCCCTTCACCTCGAACCGAAACAGGTTGATGCCGAGCGCGATCAGCGCCGCCGGCGATCCCGCCTGCGCGAGCAGCTCGATGGTGCGGTCGACGACGGGGTTGAGGCCGAGTCCCGTAAAACGCCAGATCACGCCAAAACCGATCGCCAGCATCAGCGGATTGCGCGCGAGATCCGCGAGCACGGGGCGGATGACCGACAGGACCGAGCCTGTCCGCTTGCGGCTGACGAGCTCCATCTGCAGGATGCCGCAGAGCCAGAGCAGCGGCGTGTTCACCGACAGGATCAGCGACATCGGGCCCGCGGCCTCGTTGCCGAGCGCCGAGAGCACGAGCGGAATGCCGAGCATCACGATGTTGCCGTAGACCGAGCCGATCGCGAACACGACGCCGTCCTCGCGGTCCTCGCGCCGTTCGCGCAAGCATGCCGAGATCGCCAGCGCCGCGATCCAGGTGATGGCGAGCGCGCCGTAATAGGCGCCCCACATCCGCCAGGGGCTGACATCGGGGAATTCCGACACGACGATGGTTCGGAACAGCAGCGCCGGGATCGCGATGCTGAAGGCGAATTCGGAGATGCCCTTGTGCGCGGTCTCGGAGACGAAGCGAAACAGCACCGACGCATAGCCGGCCGCGATCAGGGCGAACACCGGCGCGACAATCAACACTGTGGCCATGCGCCCCTCATCTCACGGGGACATCACACGACCACCCCACATCCTCGATCGTGCCATTATGCCCCTGTTTTGCCCGACGAGTCAAAACGATTTCGAAAAATCCGTAGAGGTGGATTTTGCGAGGGATATCAAGACCCGGCCTACTGTGCATGGGGTTGTTTTCGCATTTTTTGTTGGAAGGGGGCGGTGGGGGCTCGGGTTGAGGGCCGATCTGGCCAGTATCGACAAAGGGGAAAGCGGTGTAGCGCGGAGCCCTTCCCCACCCGCAACTGTCATCCCCCGCGAAAGCGGGGGATCCAGTACGCCGCGGCCTCTCGTGGAACGTTTGGCGTCTCTGGAATACTGGGGCGCCCGGTCAAGCCGGGCGACGACACCTGAGAGTGTAGCCGGCAGCCCGGCCCCCGCCTGTTGCCGAGACCGCACACGTCTGAGCTTTCGCTTCACGCCTCGTTGCCAACGAACGCCCGTTCACCCACTATTCCCTCTCACTCGACATTTGGGGGCATCGATGCCGGCGTTCCGTTTTAAAAGATCCTTGGCTGCAGCGATCTCGGGCCTTGCCCTCGCCGTCCTGGTCCATCCCGGCGCCGGCTTCGCCTACACGCAGGAGGAGCAGCAGGCCTGCTCGCCGGATGCGATGCGGCTGTGCGGCGAGTTCGTTCCGAACGTCGATGCCATCACCGCCTGCATGATCCGGAAGAAGGCGCAGCTCTCGCCGCAGTGCAAAGTGTTCTTCCGCCAGGGACCCGAGCCGGGCGAGGCCCGCGCCGGCAAGCCGACGGCCAAGAAGAGCACCAAGCCTTCGCAGAAGGCGGCCAAGAAGAAGAAATCCAGCGAAAGCTGAGCGCGGGACCCTGCGTTCTTTCCTTGAAGCTCGTCATGTCAGGTCAACAGCGCGAAGCGCCGTCGCGTCGACGTGTCCTGCATGGGCGTTGCCGGCATCAGCTGCGCGCCAGCCCCCGGACTCCTTTTGTTCGCCTCCGCGTGCGGACGCCTGCGACAATTACCAGCGCGTTCGACGGAAAAGAGTCGCGAGAGGGTTTGCGCGGCGAGGTTGCATTCCGTATTTCCCGCGTTGGCGCCGAAAAGCGTGGGATTGCCGGCGTGAAGGGCGTTTCGTTGCGATTGGTATCCTGGTCGCGCGAAGCAGTGTGACTCAAAAGCCAACACGTCTTGTTATTTCGTGGCTCTGAGGCAACTGCCGATAAATTTTTCTTTCCCGAATCAGCGCGGTGATTCATTTTCGTGACCTGGGGTCAATCTGGAGGCCAAGGGTATGAACGTTATTGTTTTTGCATCGCGTAAAGGCGGCTCGGGCAAGAGTACCCTCGCCGCACATCTTGCCGCGCAGATCAAGGCGAGCAAGCAGGTCATGCTGGTGGACGCGGATCCGCAGGGCTCGCTCACGCTGTGGCACAAGCTGCGCGGCACCAACGAGCCGCCGATCAAGGCTGCGGTGAACTCGGTCAGCGGCATCGTCTCCGCTGCTAAGCGCGACGGTTATGAATGGGTGTTGATCGACACGCCGCCGAATCTGTCGGCCGTCGTCGACGACGCGATCAAGAACGCGACCATGGTGGTCATTCCGGCGCGCCCCGGCGTGTTCGACGTCAACGCGGTGCAGGAAACGATCCAGATGTGCCGCGCGGCGCGCAAGCCCTACGCGGTCGTGCTCAACGGTGCGCCGGCGCGCCGCGACGAGTCCGAAAGCCCGATCGTCACCATCGCCCGCGAGGCTCTGGCGAAATTCCGCGCGCCGGTGTGGGGCGGCCAGATCACCAACCGTTCGGATTTGCTGATGGCGCTCAGCCACGGCGAGGGCGCGCGCGAGTATCAGGCCGAGAGCCGTGCGGCCCAGGAAATCGCAAGGCTGTGGGCGGCGATCGAGCGTTCAGTGAAGGCTATTCGCGGCACGGCGTCGGCATCCGGCGCAATGCACAAGCAGGCGGCATAATTTTCATTAATCATTCCCCGGACGGAAAGCGCGCGGAAGTCCGCGCGTTTTGCGTTTTGGTCCGGTGGAGACGAGCTACGCCACCATCAGCATGTAGAACACGATGACCGGCGACAGCGTCAGGATCACCGACCAGATGCCGGCGGCCCAGAGAATGTCCTCGGTGGTAAAGCTCTGCTGTCCGGCGTCGTAATGCGACGCCACTTCATTCTGGGTATTCACGAAACGCCCCCGCGATTTCTTCGCTTATGGGCGCCAGTGATAGCCGCGATGTTTTAACATTCCGGGTCGCAATTTCGGGCGCATTCGAACACAGGTGCTACCACGGATTAACCATGCCGGCGCGGTGCGCGCGTTCGCGCGCGGTTTAACCACGGGGCCCGTTCTTACCCTCCCCTGGAGGGGGAGGGTCGCTAGGCATTGCGCGAAGCGAAATGCGTAGCGGGGTGGGGTGACAGTCTCGCCGCATCGAACGGTGCCCGAGCGGAGAGATCACCCCACCCCGCTCGCGCTGCGCGCGATCGACCCTCCCCCTCCAGGGGAGGGTGAAGGACTCGCGCCACCGCTAGACCCAGTCGCTGTATTTCCTTCTGATCTCGTCGATGTAGTCCGCGCGCGATTTCACCTCATCCGCGGTCAATCCGATATCGCGCCGCAGCCAGTCGGATAACTCGCTCGCATATGAAACGCGTTGCCATGCCGCCTTCAGCGCTTCGCGCCATTGACGAATGTCCATAGGTCGATCTCTTTTTCCGGATTGAGATGGTGTCGAGTGGACACGACGCTGCCTTCCCTCTCCCGCGCCGGGAGAAGGGGGGCGGCGTGCGTGTGAAGAGAGGAAGCGGTGGCGCTACGCGGCGACTTTGATCCGTCGCTCGATCTCGCGGTCGATCTGGGCGGCGAGCTCGCTGCTCACTTCGACCATCGGCAGGCGCACTTCGGGGCTGTCGATGAGGCCGCACCGCCACAGCCAGTACTTCGCCGGCGCCGGGCTCGGCTCGGTGAACAACAGGCGCGTCAGCTCGGCGACCTCGTGCCAGCGCGCCTGCGCCGCGTCGTGGTTGCCTCGCTTCACCTCGGCATACACGGAAGCAAACGTCGCGGTCTCGACATGGGCGGACAGCACGATGCCGCCGTCGGCGCCGTCGGTGAGCGCCTCAAAATAGTTCGCGTCCTCGCCGGTGAGCACGCGAAAGTCCTTCGGCCTGTCGCGCAGCAGCGCGATGGATTGTTCGCGGCTCGCGCCGCAATCCTTCAGCCCGACGATGTTCCGATGTTCGGCGAGCCGCAGCAGCGTCTGGTTGGTGATGTTGACCGAGGTGCGATAGGGGATGTTGTAGAGCGCGATCGGCCACGCGGCGTGATCGGCAAGGGCTTCGAAATGAGCCAGCAGCCCGCGCTGCGAGGGCCGCACATAATAGGGGCTCGCGATCAGATAACCGTCGATCGGCCAGTCGGCGGTCTCGTCGAGGTGCTCCTTCAGCCGCGAGGTGTCCGCGCCTGACAATCCGAGGCAGATCGGAATGCTGCGGCGCCCCGCCGCCATCTCGTCGCGAACGATGGCGACGAGGCGTTCGAGCTCGGCCTCGCGCAGCGTCATGCCTTCGCCCGAGGTCGCCCCCAGGATGAAGCCGTCGACGGCCTGTCCGCTGTAATGTCGCGTCAGCCGCCGCAGCGACCTCTCGTCGAGAGCGCCGTCGCGAAACGGCGTCACCAGCGGCAGCCAGAGTCCGTGCAGATGATCTTGTAGACCGGTCATTTTCCATCTCCTTCTCGGGAAAAAAACCTGAGACGGAGGGCACATGAAAAAACCCCGTCCAGGCGGCGGGGTTTTCGGGATTTGCTTGCGATGACGAAGCCGTGTTAGCGCGCGCAAAAATCCGAGGTCCCCGCATGGGGCCCTTTTTTCGAGGCGACTGCCTTGAACGAGATTGCGCACGACTTCGTGATCATTCGCAAATGATGCGGGGTGTGCGTGGAACTGTCAATACACGCGGAGCGCGATACCCGAATGGGACAGAAAAAAAGCCGGGCTCAAGCGAGCCCGGCTTAAGGTATTGGCCACGTGAGGCCGACACAATCACCTTCCAAGAGGGATTACTGAACTCCCGCGCCACTGGAGGAGGGGGACAAATGCGCAACGCGAAGGCTCAGCGTGCAAGCAGTATGAGCTTGGCGAGCGCCATGCAGCAACAGCCGAGGCCGCATGTCAGACATGCGGAAATCAGGAAGGCCAGCGCTGCGCCTTGCTCACCACGAAGTCGCGGAACACCTGCACGCGTGCGACCGTCTTCAACTCCTCGGGATAGACGAAATACGTGTCGAGCTGGATCGAATCCGATTCGCCGAACAGCTGCACCAGGCGGCTCTGTTCCTCGATCAGATAGTCCGGCAGCGCCGCGATGCCGAGGCCCTGCTGACAGGCGCGGACAAGACCGAGGATGTTGTTCACTCTGAAATAGGCCTCGCGCGGACCAGAGCCGTTGCGGCCGGCTTCGACCAGCCAGTTGCGGTTCTGAAGATGCGGCGCGAAGTTGCCGTCGGAGAGCGTGATGATGCGGTGGGAGTCGAGCTCCTCGAGCGTGCGCGGCGTGCCGAAGCGCTTGATGTAGTCAGGCGAGCAATAGGCGTGGAAGCCCATCGCGAACAGCTTGCGCTGAATGAGATCCGGCTGCGTCGGCTTGCGGGTGCGGATCGCGACGTCCGCTTCGCGCATCGACAGGTCGAGCTCCTCGTCGGTGACGATCAGCGAGATCCGGATCTCCGGATAGAGCGCCGTGAACTCGCCGAGCCGCGGGATCAGCCAGTTGATGCCGACGCCGGGCGTGGTGGTGATCTTGAGGTCGCCGCTCGGCCGCTCGCGGCTGTCGGTCAGCTTGGCGCGCGCCGCCTGCAGCTGCATGAACACGTCATGCGCGGTGCGGAACAGCAGGTCGCCCTGCTCGGTGAGGATCAGGCCGCGGGCGTGGCGGTGGAACAGCGAGACCGAGAGCTCCTGCTCCAGCGCCGAGACCTGGCGGGACACCGCCGATTGCGACAGGCCGAGCTGCTCGCCCGCATGCGTGAAGCTGCCCGCTTCCGCCGCCGCGTGAAACACCTTCAGCTTGTCCCAATCCATATCCGTAAATCCGTCGCGTGTTCGAGGCATGATCTTTATTCCGCTGCAGCGCGCTCGCTGGCGCGCAGGGCCAGGAAACGTTCGGCTTCGAGAGCTGCCATGCAACCGAGGCCGGCGGCCGTCACGGCCTGGCGATAGGTCTCGTCGGCGACGTCGCCGGCGGCGAACAGGCCGGGCACCGAGGTGGCGGTCGAGTTAGGGGCGACCTCGACATAGCCCGACCGTTTCAGCTTGACTTGGTCCTTCACGAGCTCGGTCGCCGGCGCGTGGCCGATGGCGATGAAGACACCGTCGGTCCGCACATCGGTCAAGGCACCGGTCTTGACGTTCTTCAGTCGCACATGGGTGACCTTGTTCGGGTTCTCGGTGCCGCAGATCTCGTCGACCGCGGAGTCCCAGACCACCTTGATCTTCGGGTGCTTGAACAGGCGCTCCTGCAGGATGCGCTCGGCGCGGAAGTGATCGCGACGATGCACGATGGTGACCTGCGAGGCATGGTTGGTGAGGTACAGGGCTTCCTCGACCGCGGTATTGCCGCCGCCGACCACCACGACTTCCTTGTTGCGGTAGAAGAAGCCGTCGCAGGTGGCGCAGGCCGACACGCCGCCGCCCTGGAATTTCGTTTCCGACGGCAGCCCGAGCCAGCGCGCTTGCGCGCCGGTGGCGAGGATGACGGCCTCGGCGAGATAGACGTCGCCGCTGTCGCAGGTGAGGCGGAACGGCCGCTGCGTCGTCTCCAGCTTGGTGACCAGGTCGGAGACGATCTTGGTGCCGACATGGACCGCCTGCTTCTCCATCTGCTCCATCAGCCAGGGGCCCTGGATCACGTCGGCGAAGCCCGGATAGTTCTCGACGTCGGTGGTGATGGTGAGCTGGCCGCCCGCCTGGATCCCCTGGATCAGGATCGGCTCGAGCATTGCGCGCGCGGCGTAGATCGCCGCCGTGTAGCCAGCGGGGCCGGAGCCAATAATGACGACCTTTGCATGAACAGTGGCAGACATTTTGACGGACGCCTTTCACGGGGGATCTGCAGCGCGGGTGCGGAACGTGCCGGGAGGCCTCGCGGAAGCGCTGAAATATCAGAGCTAATCTAAGCCTTCTGGTGAGCTATGCAAGAATTGCATTCCCTGTCGGCGGATTTTTCCAACAGGGAACAAAAGTCGATTGCGCTGCACGCGCAATAAAATTGCGCAATTGCTGCGGACTGGCTATGAGGATTGCGTCAAATCCACCAATACAACCGCAAAGGCCAGGAGTTCCAATCACGTGTCGCGGAACCTAGACGAGATCGACCTGAAAATTCTCACCGAGGTCCAGGCCGACGGTCGAATCACGAATGTCGAGCTGGCCAAGCGCGTCGGCATCTCGCCGCCACCTTGCCTCCGCCGCGTTCGCGCGCTGGAGGAGGAGGGCTATATCCACGGCTATCGTGGCCTGCTCGACGCCCGCAAGCTCGGCTTCGACGTCACTGTGTTCGCCGCCGTGCACCTGTCCAGCCAGGCCGAGGCGGATTTGCGCGCCTTCGAGGAGTTCGTCCGCGCCGAGCCCCTGGTGCGGGAATGCTGGATGCTGTCGGGCGAGGTCGATTTCATCCTGAAATGCGTCGCGCCGGACATGGCCACCTTCCAGGATTTCGTCACGCACCTCACCGCCGCGCCCCATGTGCGTAACGTGCGGACGTCGCTGGTGCTGCATAATTCGAAATACGAGGCGGCGGTGCCGCTTGATGTGAAGGGAAGAAGGTAAGCCTTCTCCCTCTCCCGGTTCTTGCGGGGAGGCACACGGCACTCGGCAATACCCCGAAACAAAAAGGCCGCGCAGTGCGCGGCCTTTTCGAAACATCATCACGCCCGGCGGCAAATCCTTACCGCCACTCCACCTTGGTGATCTCATACGCCTTGGCGCCGCCGGGGGCGTTGACCTCGACGGTCGAACCCTTCTTCTTGCCGATCAGCGCGCGCGCGAGCGGCGAGGTGATGGAGATGCGGCCCTTCTTGGCGTCGGCCTCGACCTCGCCGACGATCTGCCACACCGTCTTCTTCTCGGTGTCCTCGTCGACCAGCGTCACGGTGGCGCCGAACTTGATGGTGTCGCCGGACAGCTTGGAAATATCGATGATGTCGGCGCGCGCGAGCTTGTCCTCGAGCTCGGCGATGCGGCCTTCATTGTGGGACTGCTCTTCCTTCGCGGCATGATATTCCGCGTTTTCCGACAGGTCGCCGTGCGAGCGCGCTTCCGCAATATGCTCGATGATGCGCGGACGGTCCTCGGACTGGCGCTTCTTCAATTCTTCCCCGAGCGCGGCAAAGCCGCCCGCTGTCATCGGAACCTTTTCCATCTCTTCTCTCGTCCTTCGATCGCGCGCCCCACGAAAACAGAGGGCGCGGCAACCTTGATTCGTCAGTATGTCCGGGGGGCTGAACACGCCGCCGCCGGAGCGTTATGTGGTTCTGGCGCCGGAACAGAACAACCACAATGCCCGGACAGTTCCTCCGGCCATTGTGGCTTCATTGCCAATTACTTACCGGCAGCCTAGCCGCCACTAGCGATCAGGTTTCCGAAAAGTAGCTCTGCAGGGTCCGAACCTCAAGGTCCCCGCCCAGATAGGCGCGGATGCCCTGCGCGGCCGCCACGGCCCCGGAAAGAGTGGTGTAATACGGCACTTTATGCAAGAGGGCCGCGCGCCGCAGCGAACGGCTGTCGGCGAGGGCCTGCGGGCCTTCGGTGGTGTTGAGGACGAGCTGGACGTCGCCATTGGTGATGGCATCGACGATGTGCGGCCGTCCCTCAAGCACCTTGTTGACCTTCTCGGTCGGGATGCCCTGATCGGTCAGGAAGCGCGCCGTGCCCGATGTCGCCAGCACCTTGAAGCCGAGCGAATGCAATTCGCGAACGGCCTCGGCGATGCGCGTCTTGTCGCTCTCGCGAACTGAGACGAACACCGTGCCCTTGCGCGGCACCCGCGTGCCGCCGCCGAGCTGACTCTTGGCAAATGCCACCGCGAAGGAGCTGTCGATGCCCATGACCTCGCCGGTCGAGCGCATCTCGGGGCCGAGCACCGTGTCGACGCCGGGGAAGCGGGCGAACGGAAACACCGATTCCTTCACGCCGACATGCTTGAAGTCCGCCTTCTTCAGCTTGAAGTCGGCGAGCTTCTCGCCGGCCATGATGCGCGCCGCGATCTTGGCGACCGGCGTGCCGACCACCTTGGCGACGAAGGGCACCGTGCGCGAGGCGCGCGGGTTGACTTCGAGCACGTAGATCTCGCCGTCCTTGATCGCGTATTGCACATTCATCAGGCCGACGACGTCGAGGCCGAGCGCCAGCTCGCGCGTCTGCCGCTCCAGCTCCTCAATCATCCTGGCATCGAGCGAGTGCGGCGGCAGCGAGCAGGCGCTGTCGCCGGAATGGATGCCGGCTTCCTCGATGTGCTCCATGATGCCGACGATGAAGGTGTCCTTGCCGTCGCAGAGGCAGTCGACGTCGATCTCCGTCGCATCGGACAGATAGCGGTCGAACAGCAGCGGGTTCTTGCCGAGCACGGTGTTGATCTGCCCGGTCTTGTCGTTCGGGTAGCGCGCCTTGACGTCGGCCGGCACCAGCTCCGGCAGCGTGCCGAGCAGATAGTCGCCGAGCTGGTTCTCCTCGCGGATGATCTGCATCGCGCGGCCGCCGAGCACGTAGGACGGGCGCACCACCAGCGGCAGGCCGAGATCGGTTGCGACCAGGCGCGCCTGCTCGACCGAATAGGCGATGCCGTTCTTCGGCTGCTTCAGCCGGAGCTTGTCGAGCACGCGCTTGAAGCGGTCGCGGTCTTCGGCAAGGTCGATGGCGTCGGGCGAGGTGCCGAGGATCGGCACTTCGGCGGCTTCCAGCGCACGCGCCAGCTTCAGCGGGGTCTGGCCGCCGAACTGCACGATCACGCCGTGCAGCGTGCCGTTCGTGCGCTCCTTCGCGATGATCTCCAGCACGTCCTCGGCGGTGAGCGGCTCGAAATAGAGCCGGTCGGCGGTGTCGTAGTCGGTCGACACCGTCTCGGGGTTGCAGTTGACCATGATGGATTCATAGCCGGCGTCATGCAGCGCGAAGCAGGCGTGACAGCAGCAATAGTCGAACTCGATGCCCTGGCCGATGCGGTTCGGTCCGCCACCGAGGATGATGACCTTCTTCTTGTCAGACGGCGCGCTCTCGTCCGCCGGTGCGCCCGCGAACGGCGCCTCATAGGTCGAATACATATAGGCGGTGGGCGAGGCGAACTCGGCCGCGCAAGTGTCGATGCGCTTGTACACCGGGCGGACGTCGAGCGCGTGGCGCTTGGCTGTCACCTCGGCCTCCGTCGACGCCACCAGCACGGCAAGCCGCGCGTCCGAGAAGCCCATGGTCTTGAGCGAGCGCATGCCGAAGGCGTTGCCGGGCAGGCCGTTCTTGCGGACCTTCTCTTCCATGTCGACGATGCCGCGCATCTCGCTGAGGAACCACGGATCGATCTTGCAGGAGTTGAATATCTCCTCGTTGGTCCAGCCGAGCCGCATCGCCTGGGCGACCTGAAGGATACGGTTCGGCGTCGGCGTGCCGAGCGCGGCGCGGATCGCGTTCTTGTCGTCGTGTTGGCCCAGCCCCTCGATCTCGATCTCGTCGAGCCCGGTCAGGCCGGTCTCGAGTCCGCGCAGTGCCTTCTGCAGGCTCTCCTGGAAGGTACGGCCGATCGCCATCACTTCGCCGACCGACTTCATCGACGTGGTCAGCGTGGTCGATGCGCCGGGGAATTTCTCGAAGGCGAAGCGCGGAATCTTGGTGACGACGTAGTCGATGGTCGGCTCGAACGAGGCCGGCGTCGCGCCGCCGGTGATGTCGTTGGCGATCTCGTCCAGCGTGTAGCCGACCGCGAGCTTGGCGGCGACCTTGGCGATCGGGAAGCCGGTGGCCTTCGAGGCCAGTGCGGACGACCGCGACACGCGCGGGTTCATCTCGATCACGACCATGCGGCCGTCTTCGGGATTGACGCCGAACTGCACGTTGGAGCCGCCGGTCTCGACGCCGATCTCGCGCAACACCGCCAGCGAGGCGTCGCGCATGATCTGATATTCCTTGTCGGTCAGCGTCAGCGCCGGCGCGACCGTGATGGAGTCGCCCGTGTGCACGCCCATCGGATCGAGGTTCTCGATCGAGCAGACGATGATGCAATTGTCTTTCTTGTCGCGCACGACCTCCATCTCGTACTCTTTCCAGCCGAGCACGGATTCTTCGATCAGCACTTCGTTGGTGGGAGACGCATCCAGGCCGCGCTCGATGATGTCGAGGAACTCTTCCTTGTTGTAGGCGATGCCGCCGCCGGTGCCGCCCATCGTGAAGGAGGGACGGATGATCGCGGGCAGGCCGATCTCGGACAACGCCATCAGCGCCTGGCCGAGCGCATATTCCTGGTAGCGCTTGCGGCGGTCGCTTTCGCCGAGCACCCATTGCCGTTCGTGTTCCTCGAGGGCGGCACCCGACAGCTTCTCGCGTTCGGCCCGGTGCTTGTCGCGGAAGGACTTCTTCAACTCGGACGCGTTGGCGAGCCGCGACTTTGGCGTCTCAAGCCCGATCTTGGTCATGGCCTCGCGGAACAGCTGACGGTCTTCCGCCTTGTCGATCGCATCCGCGGTCGCGCCGATCATCTCGACGTCGAACTTCTCCAGCGTGCCCTGCCGGCGCAGCGACAGCGCGCAGTTCAGCGCGGTCTGTCCGCCCATGGTCGGCAGCAGCGCGAAGCCGCCGGGAATGACGTGACGTTCCTTCTCGATGATCTTGGCGACGATCTCGGGCGTGATCGGCTCGATATAGGTGGCGTCGGCCAATTCCGGGTCGGTCATGATGGTGGCCGGGTTGGAATTGACGAGGACGATGCGATAGCCCTCTTCCTTCAACGTCTTCACCGCTTGCGTGCCCGAATAGTCGAACTCGCAGGCCTGGCCGATCACGATGGGACCGGCGCCGATGATCAGGATGGTGGTGATGTCTGTACGTTTGGGCATCAACTCTCGCCGAAGTGGAATTTGGGCACAAAAAAAGGGCGCGCTTGCCGCGCGTCCCCTTGAGCCGAGAGCGCGGGGTCTCCCCTCGCGCGCGGGTGGGTCTTAGACCAGTTTTCGGGGCGGCGAAACCCCGAAAACGCCCATCAACCGGCAATTTTGACGGGTTTTGGACGTGCCTGCCAGCCACGGGCGAGATGCACCAGCAGCGAGGCCGCAACGCTCGATCCGCCGATCCAGCCAAGGTCGGTCGGCGAGAGGGTGGCCAGCACCGCGCCACCCAGGGCCCCGCCGATGGCGAAGCCGAGATACATGGCGGAGGCGTTGAGCGAGAGTGCGATCATCGAGGCCTGCGGCTCGATCCGGATGATGCTGGCGATCTGAGCCGGATAGAACGCCCAGCCCGAGATGCCCCAGAGGAAGATCGCGCCCAGCACCGCATAATGCGCCTGTCCCGGCATCAACTTCAGGACCAGCGAATGCAGGATCAGGGCGCTCGCCATGCCGGCGAGCCCGAGACCTGCGGTGGCGAGCGTCCCAAGCCGGTCGGCCAGGACGCCGCCCAGCATGTTCCCGATGGCGGCGGCGCCGCCAAACACCAGCAGTGCGAGGCTGATCTGCGCGGCGTCGAAGCCGAGGCCGCGCAACGGGACTGCGAAATAGGTGAACACGGTGAAGCCGCCGAGCGCCCATAAGATGGTGATCAGAAGCGCGATCACGACATTGCTGTGACGCGCCACCGCCAGCCGTTCGCTGAGCGAGGCGGTGTTGCGCGGCAGGCCACGGGGCAGGCCAAGCAGCAGGCCGGCAAGCGCAACCGCGCCGATCAGCGCCACCATGGCAAAGGTCGCGCGCCAGCCGAGCAGGCTGCCGACGAGATTGCCGAGCGGGACGCCGATCACGGTCGCAACCGTGAGGCCCGAGGTGACCAGCGCCACCGCGCGGCCGCGCCGTTCGGGCGCGGCGACGGCCACCGATACGGCGAGCGCCGTCGGCATGCACAGTCCGGAGCCCAGCGCCATCAGCATGCGGGAGGCCAGCAGCAGGGCGTAGCTGGAAGCCAGCGTCGCGACGAGATTTCCGGCGATGAAGGTCGATAGCGCCAGGGCCAGCACGGTGCGCCGGTCGATATTGTTCAGTGTCACCGCCAGGATCGGCGAACCCACCGCATAGGTGAGGGCGTAGGCGGTGACCAATTGGCCGGCGGCCGGGACGGAAATCGAAAGATCGGCGGCGATCGACGGCAAAAGCCCTGCAATGACAAAGCCTTCGGTACCAATCGCGAAGGCCGCGAGAGCCAGCCAGAACACGCTCATTGGACAATATCCCATGTTCAACGTTTTTTGAACTATTGAACGCGATGGCTGAGAAGTCAATTGGTTCAAGAACTATTGAACATCGCGGCCAGTTTGCTATGATTCCGAACCATGAGCCGCACGCCTCTTCATCCCACCCGCGAGCAGATCGAGCTGCCGATGGTTCTGGATTGCCTGAGTGATCCGATCCGGTTGGCCATCGTCTATCAGCTCGCCCAGCAGGAACGTGTCAGCAGCGAGCTCTGCTGTGGCGACTTCAGCGGCCTCGCCGGCAAATCCAACCTCGCCTACCATTTCGCCAAGCTGCGCGAATGCGGCCTGATGCTGACGCGCGTGGCTGGCACCAACCGCTTCATGCGGCTCCGCCGCGAGGATCTGGACGTGCGCTTTCCGGGGCTGCTCGATGCTGTCCTCAGCTCCGCAGCCAAGGATGCCGACCGGCTACAGCTGCTGCCCGAGTGCGAGACGGTCGAAGTGGATTGAAGTTGAGCGGGTTGCGCGCAGACAGCTGAGATCCCGTCCGTCTTCGCTTTCGCTTCGCTACAGCTACGCCGGACACGCTACGCCCCTTCGGGCCTGGCGTGGCTGCGCCACGCGTAGCCCCGCAGGGGCGAAGCGTGGAGACCCGGCCTGGATTTGAACCAGGATGAAGAGCGTTGCACCGCCCTCGCGTAGACGCTTCCGCCACCGGGCCGCGACGATCTTTACCTATCGGCGTGTGACAAGCCACCTCGGGCAGTCATTATGCTTAACGAACCAGAGGCGGCCGCGCGATGAAGGTCATGCGCCAGCGATTATGGCCGATATTGGTGTGGGCGCGCTGGACAGCGAAGCCGGCCGCGGTCAGCTTGGCGACGATCTCGTCCTCGCCATAGCGCTGAAGCCCGATGCGCGTGCGCAGATGACGGTAATCTGACAGCGCGGTGCTGATCAGCCCGATCAGCGCGTCCTTCAGGAAGCCGTGACGCAGGCCGAAGCTGAGCAGCGCCATCACATCCCTGAACATGCCGACATTGGGCTGCAAGATATCTCCGAGCACGAGCTTGCCGGACGGGGTCAGCAATCGCCGCATGTTGACAAGCGCGGCATCGAGCTCCTCCGGCGTCATGTATTGCGCGACCGAGTTCATCACCGCGAGGTCGATCGACTGGTCCTGCATTTTGCGGACGTCGTCGAGTGAGCGGACGCGGATCTTGGTGTTCGGGGCAAATCGCGCGATCAGCCGGCCACGCACGCCGGGGGCGGGCTCGGCGAGAATCAGCTTGCCGCAGGCCGCGGCCACCTGGCTCGCCGACAACGCCTCGCCGCAGGCATAGTCGAGCACGGTCGCCTCGGGCGATGAGATGTAGCCGATGATGTCCCGCGCGATGATCTGGAAGTGCAAGTCGCGATGCAGCTTGCTGACATAGATCGTATGCGTGGAGTCGTAATAATCGATCCAATCGTCCATGGTATTTTGTAGGTCCCGGCCAAACGGTTCCTGTCAAGGAACCGGCGCTGCCCGCCTTGCGTTAGGGGTGCGACGGTGCGCCGTCAATGTCCGCGTCCTAACAGGAAGGTCTCCCGTGAGCAAAGCCCCCACCAAGGTCTCGCCCGATCTCGATACCCCCACCGATCTGTCGCCGGACGGGGTCAAGAAGGTCTCGGAGGCGCTCAACGTGCTTCTGGCCGATGCGTTCGCGCTCTATCTGAAGACCAAGAATTTCCACTGGCACATCAGCGGCCGGCATTTCCGCGACTATCATCTGCTGCTCGACGAGCAGTCCGACCAGATCTTCGCCACCACCGACCAGCTCGCCGAACGCGTCCGCAAGATCGGCGGCACCACGCTGAAGTCGATCGGCCAGGTCGCAAAGCTCCAGACCATCAAGGACAACAACGAGGACTACGTCCCGCCACGCGAGATGCTGCGCGAGCTGATGCAGGACAACAAGCACGTCGCCGCGGCGATGCGTAAGGCACACGAGGTCTGCGACGACGCCGGCGATGTCGCCAGCGCCAGCATCCTCGAAAACTTCATCGACGAGACCGAGCGCCGGACGTGGTTCCTGTTCGAGGCCACGCGCCAGGAAGGCGGCAACGAGGCGTAGGGAATTGCGTAGGGTGGGCAAAGGCGCGCTTCTTGCGCGCCGTGCCATTACATCAGTGGACGCATACTCCGCTGTCGTCCCGGACAAGCGCGCCTTAAGCGCGGGCCGATCCGGGACCATAACCACAGGAGTGGTTGTGGCGCGGGCTGGTCATCACGAGTCTTCGCCAAACTTGTTCTTGGGATTATGGACCCGGATCATCGCTCGCTCCGCTCGCCTGTCGGGGACGACGGCGGAATTGGGACCATAGGATAGGGCGGCCTGAGCGCCGTCATCGCGATCTGGCGTGGCGCTGCAGCCATGCCAGCAATTTGGCGAATTCAGGCGACATGGCGGTATCGGCCCCCGAGAGCACGGTGTGCTGACCGTCGTTCTCGATCGAGATCGCGTACGACATCAGGTCGCGTCCGCTATCGGTGCGCGGCGGCGCGGGGCGGGCGGCGACGGCGTCTGCCACGAGTTCGCCGAGCTCCTTCGCCTTGGCAGGATCGAGCACGGCCGAATCGACCACGAGCGGCGGGCGCTGGAGAAAAACTCCCGCGCCCTGTCCGCCGTGTTGAGCTAGGCTGATCTTCATGGCCGCATGTTATCTACGCTCGGCCTCCTGGTCACGGGATAACCGAGCTGCCGCTCCTAATGCGGCCGGCCCTGCTGCATGCCTTCCACCGTACGCGACAGCGCCGTGATCTGTGCGGTCAATTCGGCAATCTGCCGCGAGATGTCTGCCGCATCGTCGTGGCCATTCGTCGCCACGCGCCGCATCCGACCGATGGTCCCTCCCAGCGAACGGGCGCCGCTGATCGAGAGACCGACCTCCTTCCATGCGGCGGCCACCGCCTGCTGCTCAGTGCTGCCAAAAAGCTGCCCCGCCTTGAGATAGGTCGTGTCGGCGAACTCCTGGAATTCCGTCGTCGGGGTCGACGCCTGGAGCGCAGCATACCAGATATGCGCCGGCGCCTCCCAGGCAAATCCACCGATGCCGGTCGCGGTCAGGAAGAATGCCTTGTTGGGAATGCCGGAGTTGATGTGCACGCCGCCATTGTCGCCGTCATCCGTGTCGGGCAGGTTGACGTATTTCCGCATGTGGTCCGGCTGCGGGTCCTTGCCGAGCGTCGGATTGTTGAAGGCCTTGCCGGGGTCTTTCATCGATCGCAACGCGTCCGCGCCGATATCGGGCGTGAACACCTCGGCGCCGATCAGCCAGTCCGCCTGATTGGCTGTCTGCTTCAGCGTCCATTGCTTGACGAGCGAACCGAATACGTCGGAGACCGACTCGTTTAGGGCGCCCGATTGATTATGATAGACCAGTCCTGCAGTCATCTCGGTGACGCCATGCGTGAGTTCGTGAGCGATGACGTCGATCGACTTGGTGAAGTCGGTGAAGAGAACGCCATCTCCATCGCCAAACACCATCTGGGTGCCATCCCAGAATGCGTTGTTGAAGGCGTCACCGTAATGCACGAAGCCGTTGAGGCGCATCCCCCGTCCGTCGATCGAGTCGCGATCGAGGATCTGCTGGTAGAATTCTCGCGTATCGCCCAGGCCCTCGAACGCCCGATTCACGGTGTTGTCTTTCGACTTGGCGCCATCCTCGGTGCGGGCGACCGTCGCTGAACCGAGCTGGGTGGAGTTGCCGCAGTCCGATATCGTTCGCCGGCCGTGCGATGACGGGGCGGCTGCTGCCGCAAGGAGTCCGCGGACGGCGCGCTCGCCTCTCAGGCGCGACGTCGACAACAAGGTCCGCAAGGCGGCGTCGCGAATCCGGTTGTCACTGTTGTTGAGCAGCTTCTTGAGAATGTGGGGCGGGGTGATGCAGTTGATGCACTGGCAACGGCTGGAGAACATCATGATCGACTCCAACGGTGCGCGGGGAAAACAACATAGCAGAATGAAGAAATACAACCTTCGCGACTATGTGCCGGAGGTCGACGGAGTCAAGGCGCAGCGATGTCGCGATCGCGCGAAGATGATCACGCTTAACCGTGCAAGAAGGTCAGCGCCGTTTCCACAATCTGACAAGAGGACCATCCTTGCCTCTCACCGGATCGGACTCCGGTACCTTCACGGTCGGAATTGTCCTCAGCGCCTTCGTGTGATTCTCCGGCGTCGGCCGCGTGATCTCCATCTTCGATCCCGGCGGATAGGCGCCGATGATGCAGAAATCGTCGCTCGCGCTGATGCACTGATGCCCCGTGCCGGCCGGCAGGATCGCGACGTCGCCCGCCTTGATCTCCAGCTCCTGGCCATGATCGCCGCCGAAGCGCACGCGGGCACTTCCGCGCGCGACGCCGAGCACCTCATGCACCGTCGCGTGATAGTGCAGATAGTCGTAGACGCCGTTGCGCCACGTGCCGCCCCAGCTATTCGCTTCGAACAGGTTTTCGATGGTCGCCTCGGGACGCCTGGAATCGAGCTTCACCGCACCCTGATAGACCAGGAAGGGCAGGATGTTGTTCGGCACGAGCCCGTCATCTTCGAACACGATGGCGAGTGGCTCGGCATTGTCGCTGACAACGGACATGGCAGGGCTCCTGCGTGAGCGTAGCAGGAATCAACGAGGGGCGTGAAACGACGTTCCTCGCGTCCGGGCGAACCGCGGCGGCGAGCCCGGGATGACAAGAGCCCGGGTCAAGGCCCGGGCTCGGTGTCGTCAAGGCAATTGCAGGAGAGCCAGCGTTACGCGCTCTTCTTCTGCCGCATCAGATCCGCGAAGCGCTGGAACAGATAGTGCGAGTCGCGCGGGCCCGGCGAGGCCTCGGGGTGGTACTGCACCGAGAACACCGGCTTGCCGTCGAGCTGGATGCCGCAATTGGATCCGTCGAACAGCGAGATGTGGGTCTGCGTCGCGCCCTTCGGCAGTGTCGCCTCGTCCACCGCAAAACCGTGGTTCATCGAGGTGATCTCGACCTTGCCGGTGGTCTCGTCTTTCACGGGATGATTGGCGCCGTGATGGCCCTGATGCATCTTCTTGGTCTTGGCGCCGACGGCGAGGCCGAGCATCTGGTGACCGAGGCAGATGCCGAACGTCGGTGTGCCCGACTTGATCACGTCCCGGATCACCGGCACCGCGTATTTACCCGTCGCGGCCGGATCGCCGGGGCCGTTGGACAGGAACACGCCGTCCGGCTTCATCGCCAGAATGTCTTCCGAAGAGGTCGTCGCCGGCACCACCGTCACCTTGCAGCCGACGCCGGCGAGCAGGCGCAGGATGTTGCGCTTGATGCCGTAGTCGATGGCGACGACGTTGAACTGCGGGTTTTCCTGGCGGCCAAAACCCTTGTCCCACAGCCAGGGCGTCTCGTCCCAGGTGAAGCGCTGGCCCGAGGTGACCATCGGCACGAGGTCCATGCCCTCGAGGCCAGGCCATTCGCGCGCTTCTTCCTTCAGGCCATGCAGATCGAACTCGCCGTTCCTGGCGTGCGCGATCACGGCATTGGGCATGCCCTTGCTGCGGATCAGCGCGGTCAGTGCGCGGGTGTCGATGCCGGACAGGCCGATGATGCCGCGGGCCTTCAGCCAGGCGTCGAGATGCTTGGTGGCGCGGTAGTTCGAGGGATCGGTGATCGCGGTGCGCAGGATCACGCCGCGCGCGCCGGGCGTCGCGGCCATGTTCACCGTCTCGATGTCTTCCTCGTTGGTACCGACATTGCCGATATGCGGGAAGGTGAAGGTGATGAGCTGGCCGGCATAGGAGGGATCGGTGAGGATCTCCTCATAGCCGGTCATCGCGGTGTTGAAGCAGACCTCACCGACGGCATGGCCTTCGGCGCCGAGACCGAAGCCTTCGAGCACCGTGCCATCGGCGAGCACGAGGAGCGCGGTCGGTTTGTGGTCCGGCCAGGCGGTATCGCTGTCATGTTGTGTCATGAGCCCGGTTCATAGTCCGGGCCGTCGCCGCCGTCAAAGCGGACCAGCGCCGATTCACATGCGTTTTTGCATATTTGACAGGCCTCCTCAGGCACTTAAGCTTGGCAGAATAATTTCCGCCAATTTCCCGGGCTCGCGAGGCAATAATGGATCAGACCACCCCGCTTCTGCTGGTTCCGGGGTTGGCCTCCTCGGCCCGGATCTACGCCCCGGTGGTCCCCGCACTCTGGCGGTTCGGCCCGGTGATGATTGCCAACCATATCCGCGACGACAGCATGGCGGCGATCGCCCGGCGCGTGCTGAGCGAGGCCCCGCCGCGCTTCGCGCTCGCCGGCCACTCCATGGGCGGCTACATCGCGCTCGAGATCATGCGCCAGGCGCCCCAGCGGGTTTTGAAGCTCGCGCTGATCAACACCCAGGCCGGGCCCGATACACCGGAAGCGACCGCGCGCCGCCGCGGCCTGATGGAACGGGCCAGGCGCGGCGAGCTGAGCGCGACGCGCGAGGAGATTTTTCCCGAGCTGGTGCATCCCTCTCGCCGCGACGACCTCGGCATTCGGAAGCTCGTGCACGAGCAGGGTGAGGACGTCGGCGTCGAAGGCTATCTGCGACAGCAGACCGCGATCATCACGCGGGTGGATTCACGGCCGACGCTGGCGACGATCAAATGCCCGACGCTGGTGCTGACGGGCGATCAGGACAACACGATTCCGAACGCGTTCTCCAAGGAGATGGCGGAGGGCATAGCGGGCGCTAGACTGGTGATCCTCGAGCGTTGCGGGCATCTGCCGCAGCCGGAGCAGCCCGAGGCGGCGACGCGGGCGCTGGTCGAATGGCTGGAGGCCCCGGTTGTCTCAGGGCCGCGAACGGCCTAGATCAGGCGTCGGATATTCGAAGGGATCACGATCATGCTGCGCGACGACATCAACAACGCGGTCAAGGAGGCCATGAAGGCCAAGGACGAGCGCAAGCTGTCCACTCTGCGCATGGTCAACTCGACCATCAAGAACGCCGACATCGAGGCGCGCGGCAACGGCAAGCCGCCGCTGTCGGACGCCGATCTGCTCGGCGTGTTTCAGAAGATGATCAAGCAGCGCCAGGAGTCGGTCGAGCTCTACGACAAGGGCGGCCGTGCCGAGCTCGCCGCCCAGGAGCGCGAAGAGATCGCGGTGATCTCGGCCTATCTGCCGAAGCAGATGTCGGACGACGAGGTCAAGAAGGCGATCGCGGATGCCATCGCCGAGACCGGCGCTGCCGGCATGAAGGACATGGGCAAGGTGATCGCGGTGTTGCGCGCGAAGTACGCCGGTCAGATGGATTTCGGCAAGGCCAGCGGCCTGGTGAAGGCCGCGCTGACGGGCTGAGCTCTTACCCTCCCCTGGAGGGGGAGGATCGATCGCGCGAAGCGCGAGCGGGGTGGGGTGATCTCTCCACTCGGGCAGCGCGTCGGTGGACAGACTGTCACCCCACCTCGGTTCGCATGCCGCTTCGCTCTATGCGAACCGATCCTCCCCCTCCAGGGGAGGAGGGGCACCTTTGTCGCCGCGGCAATCCGGCCTAGTCTCTCCGCCAGAAAAGATCGGAGGCAACCGATGACCGGCGCCATCAAACCGTTTCGCATCGCCATCAGCGACGACATTCTCACCGACCTCAAATCGCGCCTCGCCCGCACGCGCTGGCCGGATGCGGAGCTGGTCGACGACTGGAGCCAGGGCGCGCCGCTGAAATGGATCCAGGAGATCTGCGCCTACTGGGCGAACAATTATGACTGGCGGGCGCGCGAGGCAAAACTGAACCGCTTCGAGCAATTCACCACCGAGATCGACGGGCTCGACATCCACTTCTTGCATGCGCGCTCGAAGGAGCCGTCGGCGCTGCCGCTGATCATCACCCATGGTTGGCCCGGCTCCATCGTGGAATTCCAGAAGGCGATCGCGCCGCTGGTCGATCCTGCCGCGCATGGCGGTAATCCTGCGGATGCGTTTCATGTGGTGTGTCCGTCGCTGCCGGGCTTTGGCTTCTCCGCCAAGCCAAAGACCACCGGCTGGAGCGTCGACCGCATCGCCGCAACCTGGGCGAAGTTGATGGATCGGCTCGGTTACGCGCGTTACGGCGCGCAGGGTGGCGACTGGGGCTCGGCGGTGACGACATCGCTGGGCGCGCAGGACGCCGAGCACTGCGCCGGCATCCACATCACGCTCGCCTTCAACGCGGCGCCGAAGGTCGAGGGCGAGCCGACGGCGGAAGAGAAGCGCGCGCTCGCCGGCCTCAAGCATTATGTCGATCTCGATTCCGGCTATTCCAGGCAGCAATCGACCCGGCCGCAGACGCTCGGCTATGGTCTGACGGATTCACCGAGCGGGCAGGCGGCCTGGATACTGGAAAAATTCTGGGCCTGGACCGATTGCGACGGCCATCCCGAAAACATTTTCGACAAGGACGAGCTGCTCGACAACGTCATGCTCTATTGGGCAACGGAGACGGCGACCTCCTCCGCACGGCTCTATTGGGAGAGTTTTGGCAGGCGCCGAACGACCCCGATCGTGAAGGTGCCGACCGGCGTCGCCGTGTTCCCCAAGGAGATCATCACGCCGGTCAGGCGCTGGATGGAGCCGAACTTTCCTAACATCACGCACTGGAGCGAGATGGAGAAGGGCGGGCATTTCGCCGCATTCGAGCAGCCGGAGCTGTATGTTGGCGACGTCAGGAAATTCTTTCGGACGCTGCGCCGTTAGGGGATGCCTCCGCATCGTCATGCCCGGGCTTGTCCCGGGCATCCACGCGCTTAAAGTGGTTGCCAAGCAAGAAGAACGTGGATGGCCGGGACGAGCCCGGCCATGACGCCGAGAGTACGGGAAACGATCCAAGCCCATGCTGACCGAAGCCGCAACCTACGAAGAGCTCTATCGCAACTTCCGCTGGGACGTCCCGGCGCGCTTCAACATGGCGGAGGCGTGCTGCGACCGCCATGCCGACGGCACGGGCCGCCTCGCGCTGCTCTATGTCGACGAGAACGGCGCAACCACGCGCACCTCGTTCGACGAGGTCGCGGAGATGTCGCGCCGCTTCGCCAATGTGCTGAAGGCCGACGGGCTTGTGCGCGGCGACCGCGTCGCGGTGTTCCTGTCGCAGTCGCTGGAGCTGCCGATCGCGCATATGGCCGCGTTCCGCTCCGGGCTGATCTCGATCCCGCTGTTCGCGCTGTTCGGCGAGGACGCGCTGGAATTCCGCCTGTCGAATTCGCAAGCAAGAGCCATCATCACTGATGAGGCGGGCTGGGAGAAGCTCACGAGGGTCCGCGATCGGCTGCCCTATCTGCAGGACATCTATGTCGCGAGCGGCGCCGTCCACGCCGGCGCAAAACCGTTCTGGTCGGCGATCGAAACCGCGTCCGAGGACTTTGCGACCGTCGATACCTCCGCCGATGACCCCGCCCTGATCATCTACACGTCAGGCACGACGGGCAATCCGAAGGGCGCGCTGCATGCGCATCGCGTCGTGCTCGGCCATTTGCCGAATGTCGAGATGTGCCACAACTTCCTGCCGCGCCCCGGCGATCTGATGTGGACGCCGGCGGACTGGGCGTGGATCGGCGGCCTCGTCAACGGCCTGTTCGCGTTCTGGTATCACGGCATCCCGCTGGTGGGACACCGCGCGCGAAAGTTCGAGCCGCAGGCGGCAATGCAGATGATGGCCGACCTCGGTGTCCGCAACGTCTTCCTGCCGCCGACCGCGCTGAAGCTGATGCGGCAGGCCGGCGTGAAGCATCCGGGCGTCAAGCTGCGCAGCATTTTCACCGGCGGTGAATCGCTCGGCGGCGAGCTGCTCGGCTGGGTGCGCGAGACGTTCGGCATCGATGCGCACGAGGTGTTCGGCCAGACCGAGTGCAACCTCGTGATCGGTAGCAACTCGAACCTGTTTCCGATCCGCCCGGGTTCGATGGGCAAGGCGACGCCAGGCTTCGACGTCCGCATCGTCAACGACAAGGGCGAGGAACTGCCGACGGGGCAGCGCGGCATCATCGGCGTGCGCCAGCCGTGTCCGTGCACGATGCTCGAATACTGGCGCGATCCGGACGCGACGGCGAAGAAATATGCCGGCGAATTCCTGCTGACCGGCGATCTCGGTACCCGGGATGAGGACGGCTATTTCTGGTATGTCAGCCGCGAGGACGACGTCATCACCACCGCTGGCTATCGCGTCGGCCCGTCCGAGATCGAGCACACGCTGATGAAGCATCCGTCGGTGGCGATGGCGGCGGTGGTCGGCATCCCCGATCCGATCCGCACCGAATCGATCAAGGCCTGGATCGTGCTGCGTCCCGGCTTCGCGGCAAGCGACACGCTCGCGCGCGAGATCCAGGAATTCGTGAAGGTGCAACTCGCCGCCCACGAATATCCGCGCTTCGTCGCGTTCGCGGAGACACTGCCGATGACGGCCACGGGCAAGGTGCTGCGGCGCGAGCTGCGGGCACGAGGTTAGGCTCTTTCAGACAATGGCAAAGACGTCTCAAGCTGCGGGGCTTCACCGCGCCTCACTTCCGAAGCTGCACGATCTCGATGCGGCGCTGGAGCTCATGTATTACGGCTGGCGCGGGATGACGCTGGAGGCCGACGAATATCTTGCGAAGCAGGGCCTGTCGCGTCCACACCACCGCATCCTCTACGTGGTGGCGCGCCGTCCCGATATCGCGATCGGCGCGCTGATCGAGATCCTCGGCATCTCCAAGCAGGCCCTGAACCGGCCGCTCAATTTGCTGCTGGAGCGCAAGCTGCTGACGTCGAAGCGAGCGCCCGAGCAGCACCGCTCCAAACTGTTGCGCCTGACGGAGGCCGGGCGACGCATCGAGCAAAAAGCATCGGACCACGAACGCAAGGTCCTACGCGAAGCGTTCGATCGTGCCGGGGTGCCGGGTGCGACGGCATGGATGGCCGTCATGGGGGCGATCGCCGACAACAACTGACGATTCTTCAAGTCAATATAGTTGACATGAAGCGCGAGCTTTGCCACTTTCCCGGCAACGAGCCAGGGGAGGGCTCCGCCATGAGCGGACGGAGAATGGATCGCGCGGCCGCCGAGCGCTTTATCGCGGCATGGTGTGCGAGCTGGTGCCGGGTCGATATCGACGCGGTCGTCGCGCATTTTGCGGAAGATGCGCAGATGCGCAGCCCTCTGGCTCTGTCACTGACCGGTTCTCCGGTCGTCACCGGCGCCGAGAACATCCGCGCTTATTGGCGCGAGGCTTATGGCCATATCGAAAGCGCCGACTTGAAGATCCTGAACTGGAGCTGGGACGAGGCGATCGCGCGCCTGACGGTGTGGTGGCAGCTCGGCGAGACGCGCGCCAGCGAGTTCATGGATTTCGACGATGCGGGCCGTGTGGTGCGCAGCGAAGCCTTCTACGGAAAATGATCATGCGCCTTTCGGATTTCGTCCTGCTCCTCAACACGCTCTGGTTCGGCGGCGCCTTCATCCAGTTCAGCATCGCCCAGGGCAACACGCTGAAGATACTCTTGCCGCGCGAAGAGCGCGGCAATCCGATCGCGCCGACGCTTGCCGCCAGCGTGGCGTTCCTGGGCGGGATGAATCTGCCGATCGGGCTTTTGTCGTTGTATCTTCTGGCCGCTCGTCCGGCTTTCTTCCAGCCGATCGAGGCGCAGCTCGCGCTATTCCTGTTCTTTGCCGCCTGCCACTTCAGCCAATTCGCCTATAACCTTCCGGTCCTGATGCGCGGAGGGCGCGTCGGAGTGGCCTACTGGCCCGTGCTGAAAGGTCCGATGCTCAGGATCTTCGTCATCGACGCGGCTCTCTTCGCGGCCAATCTCGGCGTGGCGCTTCGGCTGGCGTTCTCTTCCTGATTTCAGCGCGGCGGCGCCGACAGGGCGGATCGCAGCATCGCGGCAAGATCCTTCCGCCGGAACGGTTTTGTCAGGATGCGGGCGTCGCCGACCCCGTCGGGCGTCTTGACGGGATTTTGGGTGTAGCCCGAGGTGAAGAGCACCTTGAGCCCGGGCCGCAAGCCGGTCGCTTGCCTGGCAAGCTCCGGCCCGAACATGCCGCCGGGCATCACGACGTCGGTGAGCAGCAGGTCGATGTCGCCGGGGCGGCGCAACAATTCGAGAGCCGCGGGACCGTTCGACGCCGCGATGACGCGATAGCCGAGCGTCTTCAGCTCGCTCTCGACATAGGCCCGAACTATGTCGTCGTCCTCGACGACAAGAATGGTCTCGCTTCCGTCGGGGGTGACGATCCGTTCCGCGGGTGACGGATGCTCGTTCGGTTGCGTCGCAAGGCGGGGAAAGAACAGCCTGACGACGCTGCCTCGTCCCGGTTCGGACTGCATCTGCACGACGCCGCCCGATTGCCGCACAAAGCCGTAGACCATGCTCAGGCCGAGCCCGGTGCCCTTGCCGACCTCCTTGGTGGTGAAGAACGGCTCGAACGCCCGGCTCGCCACCTCGGCAGTCATGCCGCTGCCGGTGTCGGTCACGGCCACCATGACGTAGTCGCCCGGCCGCGGCTCGCCGTTGACGTCGAGGTCGGATTCACCGAGCGAGGTGTTGCGCACCTCGATCGTCAGCTTGCCGCCGAGCGGCATGACGTCGCGTGCGTTGAGCACGAGATTGAGCAGCGCCGTTGTCAGCTGGCCGGGATCGACGCTGGTCAGCCACACATCCGGCTCGAGCGCGAAGGTGCATTCGATGTGCTCGCCCAGGGGCCGGCGCAACAACTGCTCCATCTCGCCAATCTTCGCGGCGATGTCGATGTCTCGCGGCCTCAGGGGCTGCTTGCGCGCGAAGGCGAGCAGGCTCCGCGTCAGGTCGGAGCCGCGCTCGGCGGCGGTCGCGATGTCGTTGGCGATCCGGTGCAGTTCCTGGTTGCCGGCCAGCCTGTCGGCAAGATGCTCGGAGTTGCCGAGAATGACGGTCAAGAGGTTGTTGAAATCGTGCGCTACGCCACCGGTGAGCTGGCCCATGGCTTCCATCTTCTGGGATTGGCTGAGCTTGTGGCTGAGGTCGGCGATGGCGGCGCGTTGCTGCTCGAGCGACTCGGCGGTGCCGTTGAGCAGGGTCATCAATCCGCCCAGCTCCCCGCCCGGGTGGGGAGGCGGAATTCGCGCGCTGAGATCTCCGAGCCCAAGTTTCTTCGCCATGGTGGCGAGGCGTCCGACCTGGCGCCCGACGCTCACGGTCGCAAGGATCCAGACGGCCGCGAGCAGCAGCAGCGAGGCCACCGCGAGTATCGCCACATCCTCGTAGAGCCGGCGATTCGCCGCCGCGACCAGTCCATCCTTGGACCGTCCGACCATGATGTAGAGGCCGGCATCGCGGGTCGAAGGCGAGCGGGCGGCGACAGCCCAGACATGCGTCCGGCCGTCGCGATCGGTCACCTCCTGATACGCCTTCCGGTCGGGCGTTGCGGCGAAGCGGAGCAGGTCGGATCCCGCGATCGACGTGCCGACCGGCTCGGTCCAGCCTCCGCGGGAGGGGGCGACCAGAACCGTTCCCTTGCTGTCGAGGAGCAGGATCTCCTTCTGGCCGAGCAGCCGCTTGTCGTGAAACTCCGCGAATTTGCGCAGGTTGAAGGAGGCGAGCAGGACCAGCTTCAGGGCGCCCGTCTCCGATCGCACCGGATAGGCGATCTGGAGCACCGATAGTCCGGTCAGCCGGCCGAATACCGGCTCGAGCGCGATGTCGCGCGACGCCAGGGCCTGCTTGAAATAGGCGCGATCCCGGAGGTCGAGGGTGCGGTTGGTCCGCAGCGAATCGCAGAACAGGCTACCGTCGGGATCGATGGTCAATATCCCGGTGAACTGTGGGTATTCCTCGCGCACTTCCGACAGGAACGCCGAGCACGCCGCCTTGTCGCGCGTGTCGAGGTCACGTGCACGGGCGAGACCATAGTGAAGCTGGGTGGTGCCCTGGATCTTCTCGTCCAGGTCGCTTGCAATGTCGTCGGCTGTCGCGGTCAGATTGGCCAGGGCTGCGTCGATTTCGCTGCTGCGATTTTGCACGAAACGTAAGCCGACGAGGATGGCCGGCACCAGCATGGCCGCAATGACGAGTATCAGTAGCCGGGTACGCAAGCTCATCGGTCGGGCGGTCCAATTTTGGTCGTCGCGCGTGCTGGTTCGAAGATGCAATCTGCGGCACCACCCTCCGCTCAGTCCATAGGCATCGCGCCGAAAAGGCCCCCGCGGGGAAAATTTCCGCCGCGCACATCACGGATGAGCCCCCGGAAACTTCGCCCGCGAGGCTTTGTTGGGCTGGTGTCGGGCCTCCCGGGATACCGTCATCCCGCAATCAACGCGCGCGTGCGCGCAGGTCGCGAGGGCGCTAATATCGGGATTGCGCGCGACGGAGATCGTGCCGGTGACGAGGAGAGGGAGCCGCATGTCGATCTCGGGCAAAGTCGATCCAGTGGTGCGTCGCGTGGCGGCGACCGACATCGCCGAGGCGCTGGTCGAGGGTTTGCGGGATTTCCAGGCGCTGCCGCTCTACGGGCTCTGCTTCGGCGCGCTCTACGCAGGCGGCGGCATCGCGATCATGCTCTGTCTCACCGCCTTCGGCATGGTCTATCTCGTCTATCCCCTTGCGGCCGGCTTCGCATTGATCGGGCCGTTCGTGGCGATCGGTCTGTACGAGGTCAGCCGCCGCCGCGAGCGCGGCGAGCCGGTCTCCTTCGGCGCGATCTGGTCGGCGATACGCGCGCGCAGCGAGATCGGCTGGATGGCCTTCGTCACGCTGTTCGTGTTCGTGATCTGGATGTACCAGGTGCGGCTGCTCATCGCGCTGCTGCTCGGCCTGCACGCCTCGTTCTCGAGCTTGCAGGAATTCATGACGGTGGTGCTGACGACGAATGAGGGCTTGCTGTTCCTCGCCATCGGCAACGCGGTCGGTGCCGCGCTGTCGCTGATCTTGTTTTCGCTGACGGTGGTGTCGTTTCCGCTGCTGCTCGACCGCGAGGTCGATTTCGTCACCGCCATGGTGACGAGCGTGCGCGCCGTGGTGACCAGCCCGTTGCCGATGATCTCGTGGGCGGCGGTGATCGTGATGTTGCTGATCGTCTCGGCGCTGCCGTATTTTCTCGGACTGGTCGTGACGCTGCCCGTGCTCGGACATGCGACATGGCACCTCTATCGGCGGCTGGTGGTGCCGGTGTAGCTCGTCTCCGCTTTCCTTCGCCCCTTGGGCAGTGTCGTAGGGTGGGCAAAGCGAAGCGTGTCCACCATTCAGAAAGATGGTGGGCACGGCGCAAATGCGCCTTTGCCCACCCTACGATTCCCAGTTCGCGGAGACAGACCCGTCCCGCTCACGGCACCTTGATCCCCATCGCCTTCAACGCCGCCAGCATCCGCGCTGGCGGTGTCATTTTGATCTGCGGCGCCTTGCCCGTTTCCAGCAGGCTCTTCAGCCCAGACAGGATCGCAGGCCAGCCGGTGCGGCCGCCGGAGAGGATGTCGTCGCTGAGCTCGCGGTCGTGGCGTTCGCTCATGGTGAGACGGACGGCTTCGCCTGCTTGCTCGATCTCGTAGGTGACGAGCGTGCTGCCGAGCTTTGCGATGAGGTCGGGCCAGTTGACGTTCCATGTCACCGTCAGCCTGTTCGGCGGATCGTATTCGAAGACTTCACCCGAGATGTGCTCGGAACCGTCAGGCGCGCGCACGATGAAACTGCCGCCGAGCCTCCGTTCCATCTCCACCGCAAAGCCGGAAAAGTACTTCCTGCTGAACTCGGCCGAGGTCAGCGCTTCCCACACCTTCTCCGGCGTGGAGGCGATGTAGATGGTGTAGACCGTCGGCGGTTTGAACTGATCGAGGTTCATTTTGCGTCGAATCCCTTGTTGAGGGCTGCGCGTGGAATGCCGAGTAGCTTGCCGGTCTCGAGCAGGCTCTTGAGCTGGGACAGGATCGCCGGCCAGCCGTTGGAGACGGCGCCGAGATATTTGCCACCCTCGACGAAGCCGTCATGCAACACGGTCAAACGCACGAGCGGGCCGAACGGTTCGATCGTGAAGACGACACGCGATATCGGCTCGCCGCGCAGCTCTTCGAACTTCTGGTGCTTGAAGCTGTAGGACAGGCGGTGCGGCGGATCGGCCTCCAGAATCTCGCCGGAATCGGTGACCTCGCCGTCGAGCGTGAGCGCGAAGGGTGAGCCGACCTTCCAGTCCGACCGGACCTCGGCGCCGAACCAGTATTGCCTCGTGAACTCGCTCGACGTCAGCGCCTCCCACAGCCTCTCCGGCGTGGTCTCGATATAGCTCACATAGACGAATTGGGGCTTACTCATCGCGCTTCTCCAACTGACGTTTCAACTCGCTGAGCGCGGCGAGCTTGCCGCGTTCGAATTTCCTGATCCAGCGTTCGCCGATCTGATGGATCGGCACCGGATTGAGGTAATGCAGCTTCTCGCGGCCATGCCTGACAGTCGTGACCAGGTTGGCCTCTTCGAGGATGACAAGGTGCTTGGTCACGGCCTGACGCGTCATCGCAAGGCCCTCGCAGAGTTCGTTCAGCGTCTGGCCGTTCCTGGCGTGAAGCCTGTCCAGCAGCGACCGTCGTGACGCATCGGCGAGCGCTTTGAAGACTTCATCCATGGCGGCAATAATAGGCAACCAAATGGTTGCATGTCAAGATGGTGTCTTTGGCGCCCGGAAATGGCTGTGCTAGCCTTGAAGCCCAGCCAACGCAGATTGGTTCCGGGAGAGCCTTGATGTTCCGTTGCGTCCCACTCGCTGCAGGTCTTGTCCTTTTCGCCTGCAGCATCACGGCCCAGGCACAACAGAAGCAGACCATCGGCGCGCCGCCGGAAGCGTCCAACATGAAGCTGGTCGGCACCAACGACCTGCAGGCGCGCAGCGCGTACCAGCCGACCATCCATCGCCAGGGCGATCGCTGGATCGCCTATATCGGCCATCACGGCGGCACCGACGACGTGCCCGCGCCCGTCAATCCGATGACGGGGCAGGCCGAACCGAACGGAACGTCCATCGTCGACGTCACCGATCCCGCGCGTCCAAAATATCTGCGGCATCTGCCGGGACAGGAAGGCAAGTACGAATCCGGCGGCGCGCAGATGGTACGGGTTTGCGACGGCAAGTCGTTGCCGAAGGGCGATCCCAATGCGGTCTACATGCTCCGCACCTTCGGTAGCGAGGCGCATGAGATCTGGAACGTCGCCGACCCCGCTAATCCCGTGCTCGTCACCCGCATCGGCGGGTTGAAGGACACCCACAAAAGCTGGTGGGAGTGCGACACCGGCATCGCCTTTCTCGTCTCCGGCGCGCCAGACTGGCGCACGCGGCGCATGACGCAAATCTACGACCTCGGCGATCCCGCGCATCCGCAGAAAATCCGCGACTTTGGCCTGCCCGGCCAGGAGCCCGGCTCGACCGGCGCCGTGCCGACCGAATTGCACGGGCCGATCTCGACCGGGCCCGACGGCAATCGCGTGTTCTTCGGCTACGGCACCAACAAGGGCGGCATTTTGCAGATCGTCGATCGCGACAAGTTGCTGAACGGGCCGAAGGAGCCGACGCCGGACAATCTGCGCTATCCCGAGATTTCGCGCATGCCGATGTCCGCCTTCAACGGCGCGCACACGACGTTCCCGATGCTCGACATGCCCGTCGCCGAATTCGCCGAGGACAAGGACGGCAAGACCCGCGACATCGTCATGATCGTCGACGAGGCGATTCTGAACGAATGCGGCGAGGCGCGGCAGATGGTGTGGTTCGCCGACGTCACCACCGAGACGCGGCCGATGATGATCTCGAGCTACACCGTGCCGGAGGCGGGCGGACAGTTCTGCCAGCGCGGCGGCCGCTTCGGCTCGCACTCCTCGAACGAGAGCATGGCGCCGGTCTATTACAAGAAGATGGCCTTCATCGCCTTCTTCAATGCGGGCGTGCGCGCGCTCGACATCCGCGATCCCTATCATCCGAAGGAGGTCGGCTATTTCATCCCGGCGATCACGCAGGCCACCGACAAGCGCTGCATTCCCGTCGAGGGCGGCGAGCGCTGCAAGGTCGCGATCCAGACCAACAATGTCGAGACGGATGATCGCGGCTACATCTACATCGTCGACCGCGCCAACACCGGTCTGCATATCCTCGAGCTGACCGGACCGGCGCGCGCGGCCGCCGGCCTGCCGAGGAACTGACGTGCGGCGCGGGGCGGCGATTGCGACTATGGCCATCGCGCTCGGCGTGTCCGGCGTCGGGGCCTATCGGCTTGCGCCGGCGCCGGCGGTGGAATCAGCGGGCTGGCGCGAAGTCGCATGGCCGTTCCCGCGCGACGGCTGGCCCGCCGGCCGCGCGTTCCGCTGCGACGGTGCCTGCGCGGGAACCGAGCTCTACGTGCGCGCCAAGCGCGGCTTCTGCAATTGCGACCGCGGCGTCGCCGACGATGATGAGGTCGATCGCGTGGCCGACATCGATCTGATCAGCCCACGCTTTGCCGCCGTCGCACCGGGTGAGGAAGTGGGACTTGGCGAGATGCGCGGCCGTGCCAGGCGCTATGATCTCGATACGGCCGACGGCGTCCGCCATGCCGCGATCGGCATCGCCGTCTCGCGCCGCTGCGATCTCTTCGTCGCTGCGGCCCAGGGGCGTGGCGAAGCAGGCGCCGTGCAGCGTGCGGCGCTGGCGTTCCTGGAGACGCCGGAGATGAAGGTATGGGCGACCGCGGCGCTGGACGGCAAGTGAGTGTCATGCATTAATGCGCCAAACCGCTCTCAGCGAGTCCTCCCCATGATGTCCATGCAAGCCTATTTCGCCTTCGTCGCCGCCTGCATTGCGCTGGCCCTGCTGCCGGGGCCGATCGTCACCCTCGTCATCGCCAACGGCCTGCGTCACGGCACGCGCGCGGCGCTGACCAACATTCTCGGCGTGCAGATGGGGCTGTTAATCGTGATTGGCATCCTTGCGGTCGGCCTCACCTCGCTCATGGCGACGATGGGCTATTGGTTCGACTGGGTGCGCTTCGCAGGCGCGGCCTATCTGGTCTGGCTCGGCATCAAGCTGATCCGCGCTCCGGTTGAAGGCGTCGACACCGACGCGCCTCCGCCTCCCCCTCGCGGCGGCTTTCTCTTGCAGGGCTTTGTCGTGGCGTTGTCGAACCCGAAGCTGCTGGTGTTCTTCGGCGCGTTCATTCCGCAATTCATGGACATGAGCAAGGATCACCTCTCGCAGGTCCTGGTGCTCGGAATCACCTTCATGGTGCTTGCCGGCCTGACGGACGGAATCTACGCGCTGCTTGCCGGTCAGGTCCGCGGCTTTTTCTCGGCGCGCCGCACCCGCTTGGTGTCGCGCGTGTCCGGCGGCTTCATGATCGGTGGCGGCATCTGGCTGGCGCTCATCCGGGCCAAATGAGCCGATAGCCTGTTGAACCTTCGTCCGCGGCGATGCGTCCAATCGGGCATTGCCGCTGACGAAGGAATTTGGCCGTGCCCGAGCTGCCCTGGTTCGTCTACGCGATGCTGTTCGCACCACTCGGGCTGTTATTGGTCGCTGCCGTCGTGAAGACCTGGCAGGTGCGCGAGGCGCGAAGCTGGCCGCAGGCATCGGGCAAGGTCGTCCGTTCGGTCGCCGAGGTGCGCGAGGTCAGGGTGTCTGACAGCGACCGCGAGGAAGGCTATCGGCTCGAAAGCCGCAATTTTGCGAACGTGACTTACGAATATCCGGTCGGCAGCCGCAAGCTGAGCTGTAACCGCATCTCGATCGGCGAGGATCTCGGCAATTTCGAGGTCGCCGAGAAGCTCGCAAAATATCCCGCCGGCAGTGTCGTCACCGTCTATTACAATCCGCGCCATCCCGATCAGGCCGTGCTCGAGCGCGACCTGCCCAAGGGGCTATGGGGCTGCCTCGGCATCGGCACGGCGATCGCGTTTGGCGTCGTGTTCGGCTCGGCGTTCGGTCTCAACCAGACTTATGCCTACCTTGCGCACCACATCGGGCGGCCCGATCTCGCGGGCCTCGTCGTCGGCTTCGGCGCGTTCGGCCTCGTCATCGCGCTGATGGGGTATGGGGTGCGGCGGCAGGCGTTGAAGGCGGCGCGCTGGCCGGTGGTGCCGGGCACGATCAAGCTGTCGGGGGTCGAGCAATATCACGAGGCCAGCGAGCCGGGCGAGCGCCGCGGCACCGAGATGTTCGGCAAGCGCGTGACCTACACCTATCGCTATCAGAACGTCAGCTACACCAATGAATGCGCGCGCGTCGCGGCCGGGACGCGGTCGGGGTCCGACGAGATGTTGAAGAAGCTGATGTCGCGCTACAAGCACGGCGCGACCGTCGAGGTGCGCGTCAATCCCGACAACCCGGCCGAGGCAACACTCGATACAAGCGGCCCCGTCCGCATCGCCTGGCTGCTGTGGGGCATCGCTGCGATTTTCGCTGCGCTCGCGGTGTTCGTCGCGACGCGGGGCGGCTAGTCGACTAGCCTCTCGCTGCGCAATTCCAGCTCGATCTCCGCAAAAATCCTCGCCAGCCGCTCCGCCCATTGCTGCTGGCCGGACTGATCCGCGATCAGATCCTGGCGGATCTCGATGCCGGTGTTGACGAGGCCGCGGGCTTCGCCGTGGACGGGGATGGTGTAGTCGCTGAGGTCGCTCACCGCATAGGGCTCGTTGTCGCCGACGACGAGATCGCCTTCAGCGCGCAAATGTTTCAGCAGCAGCTGCGGCAGCACGGTGTCGCGGTTATAAAGCGCGGCGATGTGCCAGGGCCGGGCGACGCCGGCATAAACCGGTGTGAAGCTGTGCAGCGACACCAGCACCGTCGGCCGCGCGTGGTGCAGGCGGCGGTCGATCGCGGCATCGATGCGGCGGTGATAGGGCTCGAAGATCTCGCGCCGCCGCGCCGTACGCTCGGCCTCGGAGATGCTCTCGTTGCGCGGGATCGCGGTCGCTTCGGAGAACACGGGGATCGAGCTTGCGACGCCGGGGGAGCGGTTGCAGTCGATCACGAGCCGCGAATAGCGCTGCGCGATCAGATGCGCATCGAGCATTCTTGCCAGCCGCTCAGCGACGCCGGCAATGCCGATGTCCCAGGCGATGTGCCGCGTGAGCTCGCTTGCCGCGACGCCGAGGTCGCCGAGCGCGCGCGGCAAGATCCGTCCGTAATGATCCGAGGTGAGCAGGAAAGGCGATGCCCCATCCGCATTGACCTCATGCACCGGCGGAATGTCCCCCGCGCCGAGCAGTTGATCGGTCGCGTCGGCCGTGTTCAAGTCCATCCTGATTGCCTATGGAAAAAGCAGTTACAGTCTAAATTGGGCAGCAATGGCTTGCAGGTCGGTCCACCCAAAATCGTCATGATCGCCAGACGATGCCGTTGCCGGCGATTCATCACAAGACCAAATCTCGCTTGCCCCCGGGACTTCGCTGGACGAAGGAAATGTGCGGCTGTCGTTTCGCTCGATTGACGGCTATAGACACCCCATGACCTCCGATCGACTTTTCGTCTACGGCACCCTGATGCGCGGCTTCGACCATCCGATGGCGCGGCTGCTTGCAGGACATGCGGACTTTTTGGGCGACGCGACGTGTCGCGGCCGGCTCGTTCTCGTGAAGCATTATCCCGGATTGCTGCTGTCGAACGCAGCCTCCGATGTCGTCCATGGTGAGCTTTTTCAATTGCGCGTGCCCGACGAGCTCCTGCGCGAGCTCGACATGTACGAGGCCTGCGGCGAGGGCTTTCCGGAGCCGACCGAATATCTGCGCGCGCTGATTGACGTGACGTTGCCTGACGGCACAACGGAGAAGGCCTGGACCTATGTCTACAACTGGCCGGTCGGCGATCTGCCCGTCATCGAGACCGGACGCTTCCTGGATCATTAAGCCGAGAGCACTTCCTTCACCACGCGCACGTCCACCTCGCGCTCGACGTAGGTCCACTCCTCGGTCTCCCTGAGCATCGCCACCAGCTCTTCGAACAGCGAGGCATCTGCGGGTGCGAACTCGAACCAGGTCAGGAAGTCGAAGGGGCCGCCGAGGTCGCGGCTGTGGTAGAGCTGCCGGGCGATCGCTGGCAGGAAGCGCAGGCTGCTCGCGATGTGGTGCGACTTGTCCTCGAAAATCTTGCGGCGCTCTTCCTGCGTCAGCTCCCACCAGGCTTGCGACTTGCGGATCGGGATCAGCGCCGCGGAGGTGGCCTCGAGCCGGCCGAGCCCGGCCTGCACCGCGGTGAGCTGCTGCTTCTCGGCGCGCTCGGTGTAGCGCAAGCTGCTCGCTACGCCCACCAGTCGCCACGCATTGCGCGAGGGCACCAGCGGCAATGCGACGGCATCGCTGTCGACGACCGACAGCGCCGGCATGAAGGGCAGGGGCTCGCCCGTCACTGGCGAAATCGAGGTGACGCGCCAACCCCCGCTATGGCCGCCTCGAAACGTCCTGAACATGGCCTATCGAAGCGTGGAACCGGGTTGGATTCAAGCTTTCTGTCGGTCGGGGCTCGCGCTCCGCGCGCCCCGGAATGACGGAGGGGCTGTGAACAGCGCGTATAATCCTGACAAACCTGACTTTTGGCCGGGCCGCACCTATATCCCTGATCCTTCGCCCGACTCACCCGGATTCGCGTTACATACACGCCATGCGCTTCACGCCCCAGTTCCTCGACGAGCTTCGTGCCCGGCTTTCGGTCTCCGAAGTCGTGGGCAAGCGCGTGAAGCTGAAGAAGGCCGGGCGGGAATGGAAGGGGCTGTCGCCGTTCCAGCAGGAGAAGACGCCGTCCTTCTACGTCAACGACCAGAAGGGATTTTACCACGACTTCTCCTCCGGCAAGCACGGCGACATCATCACCTTCGTGATGGAGACCGACGGCCTGCCGTTCGCGGAGGCCGTGGAGCGGCTCGCCGGCATGGCGGGCCTGCCGCTGCCGGCGGTGACGCCGGATGCGGCGCGGCACGAGCAGCGGCGCCGCACGCTGCATGATGTCATGGAGCTCGCGGCGAAATTCTTCGCCGAGACGCTGGCCTCGCGCGTCGGCGCCAAGGCGCGCGGCTATCTCGCCGATCGCGCGATCTCGCCGGCGACGCAAGTGCAGTTCCGCCTCGGCTATGCGCCGCCGCCACCCGAGCGCTTCGCGCTGAAGGAGCATCTCGGCAAGCTCGGCGTTTCCGTCGAGGACATGATCGAGACGGGGCTGCTCGTTGCCGGCAACGACATTCCCGTGCCCTACGATCGCTTCCGCGATCGCGTGATGTTTCCGATCACGGATCTGCGTGGCCGCGTCATCGCCTTCGGCGGGCGTGCGCTGGAAAAGGACGTTCCGGCAAAATACCTGAACTCGCCGGAGACGCCGCTCTTCCACAAGGGCGACAATCTCTACAATCACCAGACTGCGCGCAAAGCCACCCACGCTGGCAGCGCGCTGATCGTGGTCGAAGGCTATGTCGACGTCATCGCCATGGTGACGGCAGGCTTTGCAGGTGCCGTGGCGCCGCTCGGCACCGCGCTGACCGAAAACCAGCTCGCGCTGCTCTGGAAGATGGCGGACGAGCCGATCCTTTGCTTCGACGGCGATCGCGCCGGACAGAAGGCCGCCTATCGCGCGGCCGACCTCGCCTTGCCATTTCTTGCGCCGGGCAAGAGCCTGCGCTTTGCGCTGCTGCCGGAAGGGCAGGACCCCGACGATCTCGTCCGCTCGGGCGGCCGCGGCGCGATCGACGATGTCATCGCGGCGGCGAAGCCGCTCGCCGAGATGATCTGGTCGCGCGAACTCGAAGGCGGCAACTTTGCCACGCCCGAACGCCGTGCCGCGCTGGAAGCGCGCGTCAAGGAGCTGTCCAACGGCATCCGCGACGAGGTGGTGCGGCGCTATTATCGCGACGATTTTGCCGAACGGCTTCGACGCACCTTCGCGCCCGAGGGCGGACGCGGCGGCTTTGCCGGCCGGGGCAATTTCCAAGGCAATTCCGGCCGCTCCTTCCAGCCCCGCAACGGGGGGCAGGCGAATCGATTCGGGGGCCAGGGATTCGGTAGCCAAGGGCGGCGTGGAGCCCCGGGGCCTGCCTTTATCCCCTCCGGCCCCTATCAGGCGGCGAGCCCCCAGCTGGCAGCCAGCCCGATCATGAAGGGCCAGCGCAGCGCCATATCCCGGCGCGAAGCCCTGATCCTGCAAATCCTGATCAACCACCCTTGGCTGCTGCATGACCACCTTGAGGAGGTCGCCGCCCTGGAGCTGGCCCATCCCGAGGCCCATAAGCTCCGGGCCGGTATCATCGCCGCCTTCGCCAACGACCACCACCACTCGCCGGACCCCGGCGAGCTGGCCGAGAAGATGCGAGCCGATATCGAGAAGGGTGGATTCTCACAGCTTCTTCAAAGGGTTGAGAACGGTATCACGACTGCAGCGGTGTGGGGTGCCCGCGAGGGCGCGGCCCGGGACGACGTTCTCTCCACCTGGCATCAGCTCGTTGCCTTGCATCGGCAATACCATTCACTACTTAGAGAGCTGAAGGACGCCGAGCTGGCCTTGGGGGAGGACCCCAGCGAGGCCAATTTGGCGTGGCTGCGTGACGTCAAGGCTCGGATAGGAGAAGTCGACGGTACCGAGGCCCTGATCGAGGGTTTTGGCGAGCTGTCGGGCCGGTTCCAGAAGAGCGTGTGATGAAAGAATCATGCGGACGGCCGGGACCGGAACCGCTAAAAGACTCGCCAAATCCAAGGTTTGGCGGCAAAAACAGGGTTAATCGAGGCTTAACGGTCTTGTAGCACTTTGGCCACCAGGCGGCCGCAGGCAGAACAGACGCGTCAGGAATGAATCCGCGCAATCGCTGTTGGCACTACACCTGCATCCGCTGCGACAAAGGGGCTCACGAAGCGTTAGGCAAATCCGGCGAGAGAAAGGTCGGGGTGGCGAGAGATAGGCGCGCCGCCCTTTCCGTGTCGCGATCTGACGAAGCGAGAGCGTCGAACAACAGGTTCAAGTGAATTCAGGCGGGCGGGCCGTTCGGCCTTCTGCATGAAGCGCGTTTAGGAGCAATGGATGGCCACCAAGGCAAAGACGCTGCAGGCGAAGGACAAAGAGAAAGACGACAAGGCAGCGGACGCGCCGGAGAAGGACTCCCAGGACGCGCCGTCGCCGTTGCTCGATCTGTCCGACGCGGCCGTGAAGAAGATGATCAAGCAGGCCAAGAAGCGCGGCTTCGTGACCTTCGATCAGCTCAACGAAGTTTTGCCGTCCGACCAGACCTCTCCGGAGCAGATCGAGGACATCATGTCCATGCTCTCGGACATGGGCATCAACGTCACCGAAGCCGACGATAGCGACGGCGAGGAGGACAAGGACGAGGGCGGCGAGGACGAGACCGACAACGAGCTCGTCGAGGTCACGCAGAAGGCCGTCACCGAGGTCAAGAAGAGCGAGCCGGGCGAGCGCACCGACGATCCCGTGCGCATGTATCTGCGCGAGATGGGCACGGTCGAGCTTCTGTCCCGCGAAGGCGAAATCGCGATTGCGAAGCGCATCGAGGCCGGCCGCGAGGCGATGATCGCGGGCCTCTGCGAAAGCCCGCTGACCTTCCAGGCCATCATCATCTGGCGCGACGAGCTCAACGAAGGCAAGATCTTCCTTCGCGACATCATCGATCTCGAAGCGACCTATGCCGGGCCCGACGCCAAGGGCGGCATGAACAATGCGATGATCGGCGGTCCGACCGGCGAGAACGGCGAAGCGTCCGCCGAAGGCGGCGAGGCCGCAGCCGTGAACGGAGCTGCGCCGGCGCATGTTGCGCCGCCCGCCGCGCCGCCGTCGCCGACCCCGTTCCGCGCCACGCCTGCGCCCGGCAGTGCCGGCGAAGGCGAGAAGGATCCGGGCGAAGCCGCCGCCGAAGCCGACATGGACGAGGACGACGAGTTCGAGAACCAGATGTCGCTCGCGGCCATCGAGGCCGAGCTCAAGCCGAAGGTCGTCGAGATCTTCGACAAGATCGCGGACAGCTACAAGAAGCTGCGCAAGCTTCAGGAGCAGGACATCCAGAACCAGCTCGAGAGCACCTCGCACGGGCCCTCGCTCTCGCCGCACCAGGAACGCAAATATCGCAAGCTGAAGGACGAGATCATCGTCGAGGTGAAGTCGCTGCGCCTGAATCAGGCGCGTATCGACTCACTGGTCGAGCAGCTCTACGACATCAACAAGCGCCTCGTGTCGCACGAGGGCCGCCTGATGCGCCTTGCCGACAGCCATGGCGTCGCGCGTGAGGACTTCCTGCGCAACTACACCGGCTCGGAGCTCGATCCGCGCTGGCTCAACCGCGTCTCGAAGCTCTCGGCCAAGGGCTGGAAGAACTTCGTCCATATCGAGAAGGACCGCATCAAGGACCTCCGTCACGAGGTGCACCAGCTCGCCGCGCTCACCGGCCTCGAGATCGTCGAGTTCCGCAAGATCGTGCACTCGGTGCAGAAGGGCGAGCGCGAGGCACGCCAGGCCAAGAAGGAGATGGTGGAAGCCAACCTCCGTCTCGTGATCTCGATCGCCAAGAAGTACACCAACCGCGGTCTGCAGTTCCTCGACCTGATCCAGGAAGGCAACATCGGCCTGATGAAGGCCGTTGATAAGTTCGAATACCGCCGCGGCTACAAGTTCTCGACCTACGCCACGTGGTGGATCCGGCAGGCGATCACCCGCTCGATCGCCGACCAGGCGCGCACCATCCGCATCCCCGTGCACATGATCGAGACGATCAACAAGATCGTGCGCACCTCGCGCCAGATGCTCAACGAGATCGGCCGCGAGCCGACCCCGGAAGAGCTCGCCGAGAAGCTCGGCATGCCCCTGGAGAAGGTCCGCAAGGTCCTCAAGATCGCCAAGGAGCCGCTGTCGCTGGAGACGCCGGTCGGTGACGAAGAGGATTCACATCTCGGCGATTTCATCGAGGACAAGAACGCGATCCTCCCCATCGACGCCGCGATCCAGTCGAACCTGCGCGAGACCACCACGCGCGTGCTCGCCTCGCTCACCCCGCGCGAAGAGCGCGTGCTGCGCATGCGCTTCGGCATCGGCATGAACACCGACCACACGCTGGAAGAAGTCGGCCAGCAGTTCTCGGTGACCCGCGAACGTATTCGTCAGATCGAAGCGAAGGCGCTGCGGAAATTGAAGCATCCGTCGCGGAGCCGGAAGCTGCGGAGCTTCCTGGACAACTAATTCGGATCGTCATGCCAGGGCCTGACCCGGGCATTCATCCAAACGAAAACGGCGGGCCCAAGGCCCGCCGTTTTTGTTTGTGCTGACGTCCGCGCTTCGCGGCCAGCGCCTACTTCTTCTTCGCCCCGACCCGCTCGATCCGCTTGATCTCGAGCGCCGGGCGGCCGGACTTTTCGGCGATCTCGCGGTCCTGCTCCATGATGAAGCCGCGCGCGGGTTCGTCGCCGTCGAGGCCGCCGAGCAATTCGCTAGGAACGCGGCGGTTGGAGCGTTGGGAATCGTCTTCATAGAAGACGTTGAAGAAGGCGAATTCGCCTTTGGGATTGGTTCCAGGTTTTTTGGCCATGGCGGCTTGTCGTCGATCAGGGGCCCGCAGTCAAATGACTTCGGCGGTTTGTCGACACCAGCATCGAGCCGGGGCGCTAACCAGCTGGGGGGGCTGTCTTGATTGCTAGAGCACATCGAGGAGCGGCGCCAGGCGCCTGCTGCGACCCTTCGCTCAATAAACGGCGGGCCGTAAAGCCCGCCGTTTATTTTTGGTCTTCAGCATCGCCCGGGGCTGGCGGGGCGACAACTTAGAATAGAAGATTATAACTTGCGCTATGGCGTGGCAAGGCAAATCGTTGACGCTGTGATGTCGCAGCGAACGCATCAGATATGCGTTGGTCGCGACATCTGGTTTCGATGCGTATCAAAGCAATTGTTTGGAAGGCCAAATCACTTTGTTCATATTTCCCGCTCTCGCAACGCAACTAGAGGTCCACGCCTTGTAAGAAAACGCGTTCGTCTGCACGTCTTCCGTCCGCGTGCACAGGTTGTGTTCCATTGTGCGAACGAGTTCCATGTCCGCGGGTGTACACCTCACCGCGTGCGCGTGCCGAGTTCCCGTATGGCGAGCCACTTCTCCACAACAACGCCATTCAAGAGATACTCAGAGCGCAGGTGGGAAGATGAGTGAGGCCGTCACGGTGCCACCAGCTCCACGCGCCGGTTGAGCGCGCGGCCGGCGTCCGTGGCATTCGAACCGACTGGAGCCAGCAATCCGACGCCGGCGGTGCGTAGCCTCGGTTGCGCAATCCGAAAGCTCTTCACGAGCTCGGCTGCGACCGCTTCGGCGCGGCGCTTCGAGAGATCGAGATTGTATTCGTACGCGCCCTGGCTATCGGTGTGGCCGACGATGAAGACATTCAGCTGCGGCTGGCTCGTCAGCAGCTTTGCGATCTGCTCCAGCGTCGGGCGGCTCTCCGGCTTCAGCACCGCCTTGTCGGTATCGAAATAGATTCCGTAAAGCGCGATGTGGCCGGTCTCGCCCAAGCCCTTCGCCATCGCGGCGGCATCGACCATCTTGTTCGCGATGGCGCCGAGCTCGGCAACCGTGACCTGCGCGGTGATGTCCTGGTTGTTCTGGCTGACGATGACGCTGGCCCAAGTCTCGCGCCCGCCTTCGGTCTTGCGGCCGGAAAAATAGCGGTAGTTGAAGCCGTCGACCCACATCTGCGGCACCGGCAGCGTGTCGATCGCCTCGGTGAAGGGAATGGCACCGCAGGCGTCGGTGTCGCAGGAAAGCAAGGTCTCGAAGCCGGCTTTCGCAAGCTGCGTCTCGAAATTGCGCGACACTTCCAGGATCGAGGAGCCGGGATTGGTGCGATAGGCGATGCGGAAGATGCGGCCTTCGAGCCGCCGCGCATCGGCAGGCTGGCCGTCCCTGAAGGCGGCCGCCTGCATCCGGGCGGCGTCAAAATCCTTCATCACGTAGCCGGTGATGACGCTGCCGGTGAAACGGCCGATGCCGGGATAGTCGCGGCTGCCTGCGACATCGCGGGTCTGCGCGGCGGCGACGGTGGCGGTGAAGGAGAGCAGGGCGAGGACAGCGAGCATCCGGTGCGGAATGGGCATGGTCATCTCGATCGGTTGGGGACGGGGCGAGCGCAATTCATTTGTCGCGCCCAAGATACGATCGGTTCTGGCGAGGATCTGCCGCTTTGACGCGAATCCGGTTCCCGGGCATGATCGCGCGCTTCCGCGTTCATTCTTCAAAGGATTTTCCTGCATGTCGAGACTCGCTTTGGCCACCACCTTCATCCTCTGTCTGGCCGGCGGATCGGCGCAGGCCGCGCGCTGCGGCGGCGACTTCAACAGCTTCGTCGCCAGCATGAGCTCGGAGGCGCAAGGAGCCGGCGTCTCGGCGAGTGTGACCAGCGCGGCATTCAGTGGCATCGCCCAGGACGGCGCGGTGCTCGCCTTCGACCGGCGCCAGCGCTACACCTTCAACAAGAGCTTTGAGCAGTATGTCTCGACCCGCGTCGGCCCCGGCCGCATCAATGGCGGCAGGGCACTGCTTCAGCGCCACGCGGCGCTGCTCTCACGGATCGAGCAGCAGTTCGGCGTGCCCCGCTATATCCTGGTCGCGATCTGGGGGCTCGAGAGCGATTTCGGCAAAGGCGACATCGGCAAGCTGCCGGTGATCCGGACGCTCGCCACGCTCGCGCATGATTGCCGCCGCACCGAGCTGTTCCAGGGCGAGCTGCTCGCCGCGCTCAAGATCGTGCAGCGCGGCGACCTGCCGCTGGGCGACCTGATCGGCGCCTATGCCGGTGAGATCGGCCAGACCCAGTTCCTGCCGTCGTCCTACATCAAATACGGCGTCGATTTCGACGGCGACGGCCACGTCGACCTGCGCCACAGCGTGCCCGACGTGCTCGCCTCGACCGCGAACCTGCTTCACACCAGCGGCTTCAAGATGGGCCAGCCCTACGGCGAGGGCACCGCCAATTTCGAGGCGATGCGGGAGTGGAACAGGGCGGTGATCTACCGCAAGACGATCGGCTATTTTGCGGACCGGCTGGCGGGGCAGTGACTTCACCCTCCCCTGGAGGGGGAGGGTCGGCTCGCATTGAGCGCAGCGAAATGTGAGACGGGGTGGGGTGACAGTCTCTCCGCCTCGAACAGTGTCTGTGTGGAGAGATCACCCCACCCCGCTCGCGCTTCGCGCGATCGACCCTCCCCCTCCAGGGGAGGGTGGGAGCAAACAACTCTCATGTCCCCTTCGCCATCTTCTCCAGCTTCCTTTGCAATGGCGCCCAATACGTTCCGGGGCGGAAGCGCTGCAACAGGTCCATGAAGCGGGCGTCGTTGCCGATCAGGATGCGGGGCTGGTTGTTCTCGATGCCCCTGATGATGCGCAGCGCGGCGTCTTTCGGCGTGGTCTTTGCCGCGTTCTCGAACCGCTCGATCGATTGCGCGCGGCGCGCATTGTCGGTGACGCCGACCCCGGTGCGCGAATTGCGCGCGATGGAGGTGGCGACGCCGCCGGGATGCACCACCGACAGTCTGACGGGGCTGCCCGCGACCGCAAGCTCGTGCCGCACGCTCTCGGAAAAGCCGCGCACCGCGAACTTGGCGGCGGCATAGGCCGACTGTCCCGGCGGCGCGATGATGCCGAAAATCGAGGAGACGTTGACGATGTGCGCCTCTGCCAGCGTCTTCAGGTGCGGCAGGAAGGCGCGCGTGCCGTGCACCACGCCCCAGAAATTGATGTCGAACAGCCACTCCATCTGCGTCTGGTCGATCTCCTCGAACGATCCCATCAGGGCCACGCCGGCATTGTTGATGACGATGCCGAGCGCGTGATGCGCAGCGATCGCATCACGCGCGAACTCTGCGATGTCGCCGGGCTCGCTGACGTCGACGCGATGCACGCTGACCTTGCGTGCGGCACCGATCTCGGCGGCGAGCGTCTTCAACCCGGCCTCGTCGCGATCGGCGAGCGCGAGATCGCAACCGCGGTTGCCGAGCTCGATCGCCAGCGCGCGGCCGATGCCGCTCGCCGCTCCCGTGATGGCGGCGGCGCCGCGAATGGCAGTCATGATGTCCCCCCGTCAGGCCGGTCGTGTGGAACTATGATGTACATTTTTCATGATGGAACTGAACCACCGGCGAACTGGCTCCTTAACATAGGTTACGCAAGCAAGCATTGGAGCGGCCCATGGGACAGGCAGAACCATTTCGTGCAACGGCGCTGATCGTTGAAGACGACCCCATGCAGCGGGAGATGCTGAGCCTGCTGCTGGAAGAAAGCGGCTACCTGGTCATCCAGTGCGACAGCGCCGAGGCGGCCCAGCGGGTGCTCGACAATAGCGCCGGCGCGCTCTGTCTGATGCTGACGGACGTTCAGCTTGCGGGGCGCATGAACGGGGTCGAGCTCGCGCACGTCGCCAAGGACCGCAATCCAAAGCTCGACATCGTCGTCACCTCCGGCCGCCCCTTGGCGCAGCCCTTGCCCGACGGCGCGAAATTCTGGGCCAAGCCGTGGGCTCCGCTCGACGTGCTCCGCGAGGCCGAGCTCGCGCAGCTGTCCTGACGGTTGATCCGGGGGCTCGCTTTCTTGCCGTGAGGCGCGGTGATAGAGTCTGCCGATGACCTTGTCCTTCCTGCTCACCTCGCTCATCGTCGTCGCCTCGCCCGGCACCGGTGTGCTTTACACCCTGGCTGCGGCGCTGACCCGCGGCTCGCGCGCGAGCATCGCTGCCGCCTTCGGCTGCACGCTGGGGATCGTGCCGCACATGATAGCTGCGATGCTCGGGCTTGCCGCGGTGCTGCACACCAGCGCGCTCGCCTTTGCCGCGCTGAAATGGGGCGGCGTCGCCTATCTGCTCTACATGTCCTGGCAGGCGCTGCGTGAGACCGGAGCGCTGGCGGTCGAGGCTGATATCAAGGAGCGGTCGAGCCGCCGCGTCATCGTCACCGGCTTCCTGATCAACATCCTCAATCCGAAACTGTCGATCTTCTTCCTGGCCTTTCTGCCGCAGTTCATCGCGGTGGATGAAGCCCATGTGCTGGCGCGGATGCTGGAATTGAGCGGCGCCTTCATGGCGATGACCTTTGCGGTGTTCGTCCTCTACGGCCTCTGCGCGGCGTCGGTGCGCGAGCGTGTCATCTCCCGCCCGCATGTCATGGCCTGGCTGCGCCGCAGCTTTGCCGCCGGCTTTGCCGCGCTTGGTGCCAAGCTGGCGTTTGCGGAGCGGTAGGCTTCTCCGTCGCGGCAGCTGAGCGTGGATTAATAAAAAAGCGGGCCTTGTGCCCGCCATCTTCAATCTCTCAACCTTACTCGACACCCGGGCGGAGCGAGGCTCCACCCGGGCAAAGAACATGCTGGCTACTTCTTCTTCGCGGCCTTCTTGGCCTTTTTCTTCGTCGCCTTCTTCGCCTTCTTCGCTTTCTTAGCCATAGTATCCTCTCAAGGGTTCATGGTTAAACGCGACACGAGGGATGCTCGGCGGAGGGCCAGCCTCGCAACATCCTCGACCACAAACTCAGCAGATTCGCAGGTCTCTGCCCCGTGCTGTCACATCTGTGTCATTACGTTATCCACAGCTCAGATGCATTTTCGGGTGATTTCTGCCCGCGAATCCGCATCGCGATGCGCTTCGGCGCGACCGCGCGGCGAGGTCGCGACATGCCTAACGATCCGATAATCGCGGCGCGCTGTTCATGAATCCAAAACCAAGGGCGAGCTTTCGCAGATCGCAGTGAGGTTCCGTTAAGTGCAATCCGCGCATTCTTCTCCGCAAGAACGCGGGGAAAGGGTCATGGACGAACGGCAGCCAGAGACAGGGGGTGCGACGCTGCGCGTGCCGCACGCGCCATGCTGAACGTACCGACACTCTGGACGGTCTTCGTCGTCAACTTCCTGGCGCTTGGCCTGATCTGGGCCTACGTGACGCGCTCCTATCCGAAATTTGCGGCCGCGCGGTTCTGGATGGCATCGTCGTTCATCGGCGCCACCGGCGCGATGACGGCCCTGGTCCGCCTGTTCGTCGCCTCTCCCCTGCCGCTGCTTGTCGGCGCTGCCGGTATCATCGCGGCGAGCTGCCTCGCCGCCATGGGCATTCAGCGTTTCTATGACCGGCCGGTCTCATGGCGCGTCATGACCGCAACGGGGGTGCTAAGCCTCGCTGGCGTCGTGTTCTTCATGGTCGGCTTCGAGCACATGCAGCTCCGCATGCTCAGCTACACGCTCGGCCAGGCCTTGCCGCTGGTGCTGGCGCTGCGTCTGCTCCTGGCGCCGCCGGAAGGCCGCGTCAGCCCGGGTGCGCGGCTGTCCGGCATCGTCATCCTCACCATCGTCGGGATCTTTGCGGTTCGCACGCTGGGCAATCTGCTCGGCCACGATTTCTCGGCGCGCGCCGGCGGTCAGGCTCATGGCGTCATGGTGCTGGGCCTCCTGTTCCTGTCGATGACGCTCAATTTCGGCTTCCTGCTGATGGCGATGGATCGCCTGCGCAACGAGGTCGCCGACCTCGCACTGCTCGACGATCTCACCGGCGTCGCCAACCGGCGGCATTTGTTGCAGCGCCTGTCCGAGGAATGCGCCCGTTCGGAGCGCAGCGGCGAGCCGTTCTCGCTGCTGGTGATCGATCTCGACGGCTTCAAGGCCATCAACGACACCCATGGTCATGCCGCGGGCGATGCCTGCCTGCGGCACTTCACCCTGATGGCGCAAACGCGGCTGCGGCCGGGCGACATGCTGGCCCGCACCGGCGGCGACGAGTTCTGCGTCGTGCTGCCGTCCTCGACCCTTCGCGAGGCTGCCGCGATCGCCCGCCGCGTGCTCGAGGTCTGCCGCCAGGACGCCGCGGCCTGTACAACCAGGGACATCCCGATCGCGATCTCGATCGGCGTTGCCGAATGGGACCGCGGCATCGGCCAGTTTCCGGACCGACTCATCGCCCATGCCGACCACGCCCTCTATGACGCCAAGAAAAACGGCAAGAACGACTTTGCCGTCTACGATCCGGCTCCGCCGCTCTCGCCTGAGCGGCCCGGGCTCGACGAGGCCACGCGCAAATTCGCATAAAGCCTGCTAGGATCTGGGCCCGCCTCGGACCCGCATGATGATCCTCCGCCTGCTCGCGGCTTTTCTCGCCGCTATTCTTCTGCTCACCCCAGCCGCCGCAACGGACGCCGAGCTCGCGAAGATCGCGCGCGGCTCCGGCACGCCTGACATTCCCGGCCTGAAAATGGTCTGGCTCGCGCCATGGGGCGATGTCCGCGACGCACATCCCTGGCGCAACATCATCGTGCACCAGACCGAGGGGCCGACAGGCTCGGCGCGCGGCGGCGCGGCGGAGCAGTCGAAGAACCCGACGCGCCGCGGCGTCACCGTGTGGGTCGAGACCGACGGCACGGTCTATTGGGCGGTCGCCGAGAACATGGTGCCGACCCATGGCGACGGCGCCAACCGCAACGACAACAAGTATATCGACAACCGATCGACCTATCGCCAGGTGGTGCGCGACAACTCGATCGGCGTCGAGTTCGCCGGCAACTATCCGGATGTCACCGCGGGCCCGACCGAGGCGCAGGTCGCGGCCTGGAAGATCCTCGTGAAGGTGCTGCGCGCGCGCTACGGCATCCCGTTGGACCACGTCTATGCGCACAATTGGATCGACTACAAGGACGCCCGCTATTGCGAAGGCTGCTGGCTCGCGACGCTGGCGCGAACGTGGGGGGAGTGACGAGCAGCTAAACCGGCTGCGCCATCCATCCGAACAGCCGTCGCATCAATCCCGGCCGCCGTGGCAATTCCGGCGGGCCGTCCGACGCCAGCACGCGTTTGAAGAAGTAATCCAGGAACACCATGTCGTTCGGCTCGGTGACGGTGAATTGTTCGTCGCCGAAGAACACGCTGTAATTATAGAAGAACGGGCCCATGAGCGGGATCGTCGCGGTCGAGGCATAGTCCTTGGAGATGACGAACTCCGCGGGATCGAGCCCGTGCTCGCGCATCGCCTGCTCGACCAGCGGCAGCTTGCGCATGAACTGGGCGGAGAAGCCGCCGACGGTGGATTGCAGGATGATCGACACGGTTGGTGTCCGTTCGGTTGAGGCCGCCGGCCCGATCATTCTGGGTCGGTCGACCGGACGCGCGGGTTCAAGGCAAGCCCGGTTCTCCTTCGGCCGAAGAGAGGGAATGTGATGGCCGTCTCGCACACGGCAGGCTTCTCCGCCGACTCCAGCCACAGCTGTCATCGCCCGGTTTAATCGGGCGATCCAGTATTCCAGAAGCCTTCGTTGGAGATCTCGCTCTCGCGATTGACGCTGCGGCGTACTGGATGCTCCGGTCGAGCCGGAGCATGACACCGAGCGTGGGGGCCGCACGTCGCATCACTTGGACGAAGCATGGCGTCCCTCTCAAACAGAGCATCGCCACAAACAAAAAAGCCGGCGTTGCCGCCGGCTTTCTGTCTCTTGTCGATCCGCCAATATCTTACCGCGAGAAAAGCCCGCTTAATGCGCGGCTTCCAGCGCGGCCTGTTCCGCCCGTGCGATCGTGCCCTTGACCGCGGCCTGCACCTTTTCAAAGGCGCGGACTTCGATCTGGCGGACGCGCTCGCGCGACACGCCGAACTCGGCAGCAAGGTCTTCCAGCGTCATCGGCTCATCGGCGAGGCGGCGAGCCTCGAAGATGCGGCGTTCGCGCGGGTTGAGCACGCCCATGGCGCCGTTCAGCGCGTCACGGCGTTCGTCATACTCCTCGTGCTCCGCCAGCAGGGCTTCCTGGTTGGGCGTGTTGTCGACCAGCCAGTCCTGCCACTCGCCGGCTTCGCCGTCATCGCGGATCGGAGCGTTGAGCGACGCGTCGCCACCGAGGCGGCGGTTCATGTCGATCACGTCCTGATCGGTGACGCCGAGGCGCTTGGCAATGATCTTCACCTGGTCGGGGCGGAGATCGCCCTCGTCCAGCGCGTTGATCTTGCTCTTCGCCTTGCGCAGGTTGAAGAACAGCTTCTTCTGGTTCGCGGTGGTGCCCATCTTCACGAGCGACCAGGAACGCAGGATGTACTCTTGAATCGACGCCTTGATCCACCACATCGCGTAGGTGGCGAGACGGAACCCCTTTTCGGGTTCGAAACGCTTCACCGCCTGCATGAGGCCGACATTGCCTTCCGAGACGACCTCGGAGATCGGCAGGCCGTAGCCGCGATAGCCCATGGCGATCTTGGCCACGAGGCGGAGATGGCTGGTGACGAGTTGGTGCGCCGCGTCGCGATCGTCATGCTCACGCCAACGCTTGGCGAGCATGTATTCCTGCTGGGGTTCCAGCATCGGGAACTTGCGGATCTCGGCGAGGTAGCGAGAAAGGCCGGATTCTCCATTGAGGACCGGCAAAGCAGCGGTACGGGCCATGATGAAGCCCTCCAAGGTTCAGGCCCCCGATAGCGGCGGGCCAGGCAGACGACCGCTGTGTTAAAGCCGGCCGTAGCTGCGATGTTCCGTTGGTCATTTCCAACGCAAGCGCAATATACCCCATGGGGGGTCAAAAAGGGAAGGATTGCTGACGTCACGTCCCCGTGTGGCAGCTATAACTTTTTGTAATGTAACGCTTTTCCAAAGCGGCCTGCGTCATAGCGCCGCTTTCAGGACGCCCTGAAGGAGAAGCAAATCCTTCGGCAGCGGCGCTTCCCAGTGGAGTAATTCTCCGGTTCGCGGGTGCTCCAATACCAGCAAATAGGCATGCAGGGCCTGCCGCCCAAGCGTGGCGAGAGTCGCCTGCGACTCGGGGCCGAGGTGGCTCGCCTTGGTCTTGAAGTGCGGGCCATAGACGGCGTCGCCCATCAGGGGGTGGCCGATATGGGCGAGGTGGACGCGAATCTGGTGGGTGCGTCCGGTCTCGAGCTCGCAGGCGAGCAGGGAGGCGATCGGCTTGCCGTCACGCCCCGCAAAACTCTCCAGAAGCTCCCAATGCGTCACCGCCTCGCGGCCGCCCTGGCGCACCGCCATCTTCTCGCGCGCATATGGGTGGCGGTCGATCGGCGCATCGACGGTGCCGCGATGGCGTCCCGGCAGCCCCCAGGCGAAGGCCATGTAGCCGCGGCGCATCGCACCCGTTCGGCCGTGGTCGGCGAATTGCGCGGTGAGCGAGGCATGGGCGAGGTCGTTCTTGGCGACCACCATCAGTCCGGTCGTGTCCTTGTCGAGCCGGTGCACGATGCCGGGCCGGCGCACCCCGCCGATGCCGGAGAGCGAGCCGCCGCAATGGGCGATCAGCGCATTGACCAGCGTGCCGGTCTCGTGGCCGGCCGCAGGGTGCACGACGAGGCCCTTCGGCTTGTTCAGGACGACGATGTCGTCGTCCTCGAACACGATATCGAGGGCGATATCTTCGCCCTTGGGCTCGGGTGGGGCCGCCTCCGGCACGTCGATTGTGATCGTATCGCCGGATGTGACGTGATAAGCGGGGTCGCGGATCGCGGCGTCCTTGAGGCTCACCGCGCCCGCCAAAATCAGGGCTTTCAGCCTCGATCGCGACAGGTCGGTGAGGTGCGCCGCCAGCACGCGGTCGAGCCGGGCCGAGCCCTCGTCGCCGGCGACGACAACTTCCAACCTTTGCGCAGAGCCCGAGCTATCCATGACGACGTCTGATACCGCTGTTCCCGAACCGAGCCCCGAGCAGGCCGCGCTGTTCGCGCGGGTGCGGCGGATGATGCTGATCGCGGGGTTGACCACGGCGCTGGCAATCTGCGCCGTCCTGATCGCGGTGGGCTACCGCCTTTTCAAGTCGGAGGGAAGGGCGTCCGACGTGGCCGGCGACGTCATCGCCGCCCTGCCCAAGGGCGCCAAGATCGTCTCGACCGGGGTCGCGGGCGACCGCCTCGTGGTCACGCTGGACGTGGGCGGCGTCATCGAGATCCGCACCTTCGACGCCCACACACTGAAGCCGGCCGGAAAGCTGAAATTTGCCAATGAGCCGTAAAAGGCTCGTTCGGGTCCTTGCGGCGGACAAATTTCGAGGTTATTGGCTAGCCCTCACGCTCCCTTCGTCTAGCGGTTAGGACGCGGCCCTCTCAAGGCTGAAACAGGGGTTCGATTCCCCTAGGGAGCGCCATTTCGATCCAGAGCATCTTGACGCGCTCATTGGGCGGACCGAAGCCACCCTTCCGCAGTCAAAGCTTCCAGCTCGGCAAAATACTTCTCATTCGGGTCTCGATCTGGCGTCAGATCGGCAAGGTCTCCACCCGATCTGATTTCGCGCATCCTCTCATTGAGATGTTCGGCAAGCACCGAGCCGATAGCATGAACGGCATCGTGACGATCCAGCCCCTCGGACATCAGCCGCAGCGCCGTGCGTCGCACGGGTAGTTCGGCATCGGCAATCTGGTTCTCGACGATGGCGTGAACGACAGCGTGCAATTCCTCCCGGGGGAGGCCCATGCCGGCCCGTCGATGATACTCCAGCACAAGATCGATCCGGTCTTGTTCGTCCAGCGCAAGCCACTGATCGGGGTGAGGCTCTACCAATGGATCATACTGCCAGGTCATCTTCCAGCGCTTGCGGACTAGCTTGGCGCAATCCGGATAATGGCTCATTCAGGCTTTGTGAGCCGAGACAGCACTTCTTGAACTTCTTGCCGCTGCCGCAGGGGCAGGGATCGTTTCGTCCCACTTTGTAGGATTTCACCATTGCGAGCTCCAGCGACAGAACCGCGTTGACAGCTTCTCTTCCGAGTGAGGAGACTATGCGGACAGCGTGATGAGCGGCGTAATCTCCGGACAGCGATGCGACGCAGCAGTCATTCGCCCGTTGCTGCGACAGTGCATCAAACTCTTTATGCCGTTTTATAAGACGCGATCTTCTTGATCTGCGGTGCCAGCACGTCTTCAGCCGTTTCCAGGTCGAAGCGCGTCTGAATGTTCATCCAGAACGCAGCGCCTGTCTTGAAGAATTTTCCAAGCCGCAGCGCGGTATCAGCCGTGACGGGCTTTTCCCCGCGCGCAATGCGCTCGATCTGGGTGCGCGGCACGTTCAGGGCGGCCGCGACCGCGTAGGGCGTCAGTTTGAGCGGAACGAGAAATTCCTCACGCAGGATTTCGCCGGGATGAATTGGCGGTAGCTTCTTTGCCATCTGCGAACTCCTTTTAGTTGGCCCCCAACCAACCCCCGCCGCCCGAGGTCGAACCGCCTAAGGCGACCCGTCAAGAAGCGACCCCACCAGGCCAAGGGGGCGACCCCGCAACCCGCGACACCATACAACGCTGAACAGTAGACCCAGGCCGCGCGAAGTGGCACCGCAATCTGGATTTATGAGAACCGTGTTGCCTTCCCTGTAACTGCCACCACTGATTTTCTCGCACCAACTATCCTCAATAGGTCCGGTCGCGCGGTCCCGGCGGTTCCTCACGCTCTCCAAAGGACCCTAACGACCGATTGCGCGGGGAGCATTCCCGATCTTGCGCCAGCATCTCGCGCACACGCACCCTCGGCGTGCACCTTGCCAGCATCGAGCGCACACCATCACCATCGTGCAACGAGACCCTTCGGCCCACGTCTGTTTAGCCCCAACAACGGCGCGAGAGCGGACATGCCGGGGCCGCCCGCTTTGGGCCCAATAGCAGCTATTCAGCCCTATCAGATGCTCCGTGGGAAAACCGGCAAGAGCTGTACGCTATCGCGCGACATAGGCTTTTGATAAAATCAGTGTGATCCGCGCTGCCCGGAGCCGCAAGGACCACGACCATGCAGATCGATCGCCGGTTCGCAGATTACGGTTTGACTGGTGGCTTCTTCCTTATTTGTCAGTTGGGTATGCTTTGGGCTTTAGGATATTGGCCAAATATCCGCACTGGTCTTGAAGGTTTGTGGACATCCACCAGTCCGCTTGCCCCTATCATCACGGGCTTCGCCGGCGCTCTCGCGGTGATCGCCGTGTTCGTCGTCGGTTTGATACTTGACTTGTCCGCGTCCATTTTTCGCGGCGAGGAGATGAAGATATTCGCACGTCACCTCGACCGTAACAGCGAGTGGATGGCCGCATTTATTGAAGCCCACAAAGCTTATTGCGGAGCCGACTACGAAACCTTCCGGCGCGTAATCCGTGAACTGCCCAGCCCAAGCGCACGGCAGATCTTCACATTTATGTTTTGGAAGCCCGAGGAATTTAAGTTTTGGAATCCCGACAAATTGCGCCGCGACTTCGAGGCAGCGAAGGTCGCTTGGGGATTTGGCATAGACTCCGAATATGAGCGCCTATTGAGCTTCTTCACATCCTACATCGGCCAGTCCGGATCCGCGCAGCTGACCTTGATGGCTGATCAATATTCGCTCTGGCGGACGGCACGCGCAATCGCGATCGGTCTGTGGTTACTCACCATAGAAGCCATACTCGTCTCGAACATTTTCGGCCTTGCCGCGGCGGCCGCAATCATCTTGCCTATCCCTTGGATAATCATTGGCCTCACCCTTTTTATTGTTCGCGGACCCTATTCCCGAATGTGTTTCACCTTGTTCTCGCTGCTGTACATGGCATGCGAAAAGCAGATCGTGCCACAAAAGAATGCGGATCCAGCGCCTTAGTCAGCTGTGCCGAAAGCAGAAGTGAACTCGACGGGAAAAAGAGGCTAGACATCAAGTCTTGTGGTCCTGGCCGTCGTTGCTACGGTCAAGCCTTGGCGAAGCGTCACGCGCGTAAAACCGGCTCGGTCCGTGCGTTTCGTAGAGATGAGGGAGGCCAGAAGGAACTCGGCTCCCGGGAGAGCGCGGCATAGGCCGTCAAACCATCGCGCAGGGAAGGCCTTGTCGGCTGCTCTTATGTCTCCCCTGTGCATGGCGTGTGCATCTGTTCAGCATGGGGGTTTTGTGGGTGCCAGCCGGCGCCCGGTCTTCCCTGCGCCCTTTCTTTCCGAGGGTGAAGCGAGAAGCATAGCTCGGGCAAATCATGCCGCGAGACGCGTGCGCATGTGCGTGGCTGGCCTGCCAAATGACCTTCCGTGCGAGCATGCTGCGTCGGCATCGACGGAGGTGGTCGTTCCTCCCGGAATCTGCCTCTATGCGAATTCAGCGCGGAGGAGTTTTGACATGAGCGGCTTGGTGATCTCTGGCGGCCGGGTGGTGGATCCCGCGAGCGGAATGGACGCCGTTGGCGATGTGGCGATGATGGACGGCAAGATCGCCGCGGTCGGCACGGGCCTCGGCGGCGCCGAGCGGGTGATCGACGCGACCGGGCTCGTGGTCGCGCCGGGCTTCATCGATCTGCACGCGCATGGCCAGTCGATCCCGGCCGACCGCATGCAGGCGTTCGACGGGGTAACGACGACGCTCGATCTCGAGGCCGGCGTGCTGCCGGTCGCCTCCTGGTATGAGCGCCAGGCGCGGAAGGGGCGCGTGCTGAACTACGGCGCCGCCACCAACTGGGCGTTTGCACGCATCGGCGCGATGACCGGCTCGAATGCCGAGAGCTCGCTGGAGGCGTTCGGCAATGCCATGCGTGATCGCCGCTGGATGGACAACGTGGCGAGCGATGCGGAGGTCGCCGGCATCCTCGAGCGTCTTTCGCGCGGCCTGAACGAGGGCGGCATCGGCATCGGCATCCTGAACGCCTATGCGCCGGGCGCCGGCGTGCAGGAGCTGACGGCGGTCTGCCAGCTTGCGGCCCGGCAGGACGTGCCGACCTTCACCCACGTCGCCTACATGTCGCGCGTCGACCCCGAAAGTGCGGCGGAAGCCTATATCCGCCTGATCGGCTATGCCGGCGCCACCGGCGCGCACATGCACATCTGCCATTTCAACTCGTCGAGCAAGACCGACATCGAGCGCTGCCGCGTGCTGGTCGAAAAGGCACAGGCGCAGGGCCTCCCGATCACGGTCGAAGCCTATCCCTACGGCACCGGCTCGACCGTGCTGGCCGCGGCCTTCTTCAGCGATCCCCAGTTCGTCGAGCGCAACGGTACCGGTTACGATTCCGTGCAGCGTGTGACCGACGGTCACCGCTTCCGCGACCGCGAAGAGTTGCTGAAGGCGCAGGCCGAAGAGCCGTCCTCGCTGGTGCTCTGGCATATCCTCGATACCGACAACAATGCGCATCATCGCGATCTGCTCGACATGTCAGTGCTGTATCCCGACGGCGCGATCGCGTCCGATGCGATGCCGTGGACGACGTCGGACGGCAAGACCTACACCGGCGATGCCTGGCCGCTGCCGGACGATGCCACCTCGCATCCGCGCTCGGCCGGCTGCTTCACGAAATTCATCCGCGAATGGGTGCGCGAGCGCAAGGCCGTGTCGCTGCTGGAAGGCGTGCGCAAATGCGCGCTGATCCCCGCAGAGATCCTGTCGCAGAGCACGCCGGCGATGCGCGCCAAGGGCCGGCTCGCAAAGGACGCCGATGCCGACATCGTCGTGTTCGACTACGAGAAGCTCTCGGACCGCGCGACCTTCACGGCGATGAACCGTCCCTCCGAGGGCGTGCGGCATCTCGTGGTCAGTGGTCAGCCGTTGATCACCGGCGGCATTCTCGATGTAGCGGCGCGGCCCGGCCGCCCCGTGCGCCGTCCCGTCGTCGAGGGCTGATCCCATGCCGGTCCCCATTCTTCTGGTGACGGGCTTTCTGGGGGCTGGCAAGACCACGGTCGTGAACCATCTGCTGGCGAATGCGGAGGGACGGCGGATCGCCGCAATCGTCAACGATTTCGGCGCGATCAACATCGACGCGGAGCTGATCGCGGGTGCGAGCGACGGCGTGGTCAGCCTCGCCAATGGCTGCATCTGCTGCTCGCTCGAAGGCGATCTCTTGCGCACGCTCTCGACGCTGCTGCGGCGCGATCCGAAGCCGGAATACATCGTCATCGAGACCAGCGGCGTCGCCGATCCCGCCGACATCGTCCGCAACCTGATGGACCCCGTGATCCTGCGCGAGGCGCCGCTGGAAACCGTGCTCTGCGTGATGGATGCGACGGCATCGACGGCTGCCCCGGATGATGCGCTCCACCGCTCGCAATTGCGCGTCGCCGACATCGTGGCGCTGAGCAAGCTCGATCTGGCGGACGAGGGCGCAGGCGCTCGCATGCGCGAAGCCATCCGCGCGCAGCGCGTCCCCGCCGTGGTGGTCGATGCCAGGCACGGCGAGATTCCGTCCGCGCTGCTGTTTCCCGCGGCTGTCGATCGCGCGCCCGCGCCGCGCGAGCCGGGGCCGAAACGCCCGGCAGAAGAGCGCTTCGAGACGCTGAGCTGGACCTCGGATCAGCCGCTGTCGCTGCCGCGCCTTCAGCAGGCGATCGGCCGCCTTGCGCCAAAGCTTGCGCGCGCAAAAGGCCTGTTCGAGACCGTCGAGCAACCCGGGCGACAGATGGTGCTTCAGTTCGCCGCCGGCCGCGCGACGCTCGCCCCTGGCGATGCACCGGCGGAAGGCGTGCCGCGATCGCGGATCGTCTTCATCGCCGAGCTCGGCGTGCTCTCGAAGGCCGAGCTCGACGGAATCATGGCGGCGTGCGTTGCCGATGGGTAGCGTTGGTTCGTAGCGCGTGCAGGCGTGGCCATCAAATCGGGTCACGCCTCAATCCTCCATCTGCAGCCCATCCCCGTGCACATACCACTCCGCGCGCGACGTCCAATGCGCATGCCGGTCCGGTGTCATCCCCAGCCGCTCGTCGAATGCGCCGGCATGGATGATCGCCTCGCGCCCGCTGCGTGTGAGGTGTGGCATCGGGCTGCCGCAAATCTCGCAGAACGCGGTCGCAAAGCTTCGCGCGTTGGGCAGGTCGAAGCGCACGACGGATGCTTCACCGCGCAACCATCGCAGCGCTCCTGCCTTCACGATCACCTCGCAGGCATGCGCGGTCCCGGTCGCCTTGCGGCAGCGCGAGCAATGGCAGTTGAGGAAGCGATCGAACGGACCCTCGACCTCGAACGCGACCTCGCCGCACAGGCAGCTTCCCTGGAATGCGGCCATCTCACTCCCCCTCCGGCTCGGCCGGCTTCTCGGCCGCATCTCCCGCCCCCCATCAGACCCTTCCGGCGGTCATTTCTCAAGGGGGGACCGCCCCGATCGTTCAGCGCCATCAAGAACGACGACCCCAGCGGTGGTCGCGCCGGGGTCGTCTGGAGGTTTCATGGAGGGCATCGAGCTCAGCGTCTCCATGGCGATGTTGATAGCGCAAGGTCGCTGGAGATGCGACTAGAACCCATCAAAGCATCAGCACAAGGCAAGCGCGTTGACGGCCCGCGTTGTCGCCATCTCGTTCTCGTTGCCGACGAACTGGCAAACGACGGATTCGAGTTCGCCCGGCTGCTTGCTTCGCGCGACCGCCAGCAGTCGCATCAATTCCGCCTCGTCCTTCGACAGGCGCCGGCACGACGGCGGCATGAAGCACAGTTCGCACGGCCGGCCGCTGCGCAGGATCCTGACGAGCGCAGCAGCGCGCGCCACCAGCAGCGGACTATCGGCGATGCCCGGCGCCTCGTCGGCGAAGCGATAGGCCGCTTCCCAGCAATCGGAGGCGCCGGTCGCATAGGCCGCTCCGATGAATCGGAACAGCGACAGCGCGACGCGGGAAAATTCATCGTAGCTCTCGACGCAGGGACGCGCCGCAAGCGCGGCCTGGAGCGGACAGAGCCGTGGCTGGCCGGCTTTCTCGACTGGCGCAGAACCGCACGTATCGTGGAGCATGAACGATCCCGTCAGTGCAGCGTGGGACTTCCGACCAGGCAGCTCTTCATCGCCATCGTCCGGTCATGGCCGAAAGACCGAACGTGTCGGTCGGGCAGGATCAGCCCAGCCATGCGGAAGATCGTTGCAAGCCCCCGCACGGGCGCGAGAGCCCAATCGGCACCGACCGGCGGCAACCAGCTCTCGAACTGCTCGCGCGCGACGTCGATGCGTTCCTGCTGTGCCGCGGCGATCGCCCGCAAGATTCCTTGCTCGCTGTCCGACATCTTCGGACAGGTCGGGCAATGAACTTCGATGGCCGTATGCGCCGTGCACGCAAAGATCTCGATGATGGATTCCAGGGACGGCACGGCGTCGCTCACGCGAAAGTGGTCATACACTTGCTGGATATCGGCCGCGGTCGGAACGGCACTTCCACTGCGTGCCTTGGCCCGAAATCCCCAGACGAAGAGCCGCTCCGCCGCGCACAGCGCGGGAAGGTCGAGGGACTTGCCATATGTCGATTGATGCATTGAGCCTCTGGCCTTCTGTGCAGCTCACGCCACAGCTGGCGCTGATGATCTGCGCCGATCGTTCCGCCAGAGCCGACCGCAAGTCAACGCTCGGAGCGGCGATATCGAGGTTTTCTAGATCTAAAGAGCCGGTATCCCGGATGCAGCCAAACCTCGCCAGCCTGCCAAGCCGCACGCCGCGTGCCGGCGGCCACCGACGCAACTTCGTGGGGGTTTGGGGAACCCGAATGCTTAAAGCTTTGCTAAGGGGGCGCGGGATAAACTGGCATATCAGCCCTTCCATTTCTTGCGAGCACCGATGTTTTTCTCCCGCATCAGTTTCAAGCTGGTCCTGATTGTCGGCATCAGCCTCCTTGGCATGATCGCTCTGGCGCCGATCGCGCTCTCGACCCTGCGCGCGCAGATGATCGCCGACCGCCAGGCCAAGACGCAGCACATGGTCGACGTCGGCTACGGCATCCTGGCGCACTATCAGAAGCTCGAGAGCGAGGGGAAGCTGCCGCGCGAGCAGGCGCAGGCCGCCGCGATCGCAACGATCAAGAGCCTGCGTTATGACAAGGTCGAGTATTTCTGGATCAACGACATGGCCCCCAAGATGGTCATGCACCCGATCAAGCCCGAGCTCGACGGCAAGGATCTCTCCGGCATGAAGGACCCCGCCGGCAACGCGCTGTTCGTGGGCTTCGTTGACGTCGTCAACAAGCAGGGCGCCGGCTTCTACGGCTATCTCTGGCCGAAGCCGGGCTTCGAGCAGCCGGTCGGGAAAATCTCCTATGTGAAGGGCTTTGCGCCCTGGGGATGGATCATCGGCACCGGCATTTATCTCGACGACGTCGATGCCGTTTTTCGCCAGAATGCGACGACGTTCGCCTACATTTGTCTGGCCGTGCTGGTCCTGGTGCTGGCCTGCTCCTTCTTGATCGGCCGCAGCGTGACCCGGCCGCTCGCGAAAATCACCGCGCTGACCGAGCGCCTCGCCGCCGGCGACAGCGCGTTCGAGGTGCCCTACACCGGCCGCAGCGACGAGGTCGGCGGGCTCGCCAAGGCGCTTGCCGTGTTCAAGGACAATGCGTCGGCGGTGGGCCGCATGCATGCCGAGCAGCACGAGACGAAGCAGAGGGCCGACGACGAGAAACGCAAGACGATGGCCGATCTCGCCGGCAAGTTCGAGGCGAGCGTTCAGGCCGTCGTCCGCGACGTCTTCACCGAGGCGCGCGCGATGCAGCAGGCCGCGCAAGGCATGTCGGAGACCGCGAACAAGGCGACCGACCGCGCAAGCTTCGTCGCGACGGCCTGCCAGCAGGCGTCGAGCAATGTGCAGACGGTGGCGTCCGCCGCCGGCCAGCTGTCGTCCTCGATCACCGAGATCAGCCAGCGTGTGGCACAGGCTGCAAGCGTGGCCGACAAGGCGGCCGCGGACGGTCAGCGCACCAACGACACCGTGCAGGGGCTGGCCGCCGCCGCGCACAAGATCGGCGAGGTCATCGACCTCATCAACCAGATCGCCTCGCAGACCAACCTGCTCGCGCTCAACGCCACCATCGAGGCGGCGCGCGCCGGCGAGGCCGGCAGGGGATTTGCCGTGGTCGCGAGCGAAGTGAAATCGCTGGCGAGCCAGACCGCGAAGGCGACCGACGAGATCGGCGCGCAGATCGCCGCGATCCAGGCCGAGACCAACCAGGTCGTCGGCAACATCGAGAGCATCCGCAAGACCATCATGGAGGTCAACGAGATCTCCTCGTCGATCGCGGCCGCGGTCGAGGAGCAGGGCGCCGCGACGCAGGCGATCGCCCACAGCGTGCAGGAGGCGGCGTCCGGCACCGACCAGGTCTCGCAGAACATCTCGGGTGTCACCGACGCCACGGCGGAAACGGGCCGGGCCGCGGGCCTCGTGCTGCAATCGAGCGGCCGGCTGGCGCAGAAGCTGCAATCGCTGGAGAACGAGGTCAGCACCTTCGTTGCTGGCGTGCGGGCGGCCTGACAGCGTGCTCGTACGATCTGCCGTGGCGCGGATTATCCGCCTCGTCACGGCGCGCGCGGGCAATTGATATTCCGGCCCGCGGGACCGGTCACCGCGAGCGGCTTTCCCGCCCTTGACGGCTGCGGCTAAAGTGAAGAAGCAGGATCATCGAACCTGCCGACCCGCGCCTCGGCCCGCGGGCATGGAGACGCCGCATGTCGTTCAAGAAACTCCTGATCGCCAACCGTGGCGAGATCGCCATCCGCATCGCGCGCGCGGCGGCCGACGCCGGCATCGCGACGGTCGCGATCCATCCGGCCGATGACGCGCTGTCGCTGCACGTGCGCGTTGCCGACGAGGCGATCGAAATCCCCGGCCGCGGCGCACGGGCCTATCTCGATATCGAAGCGGTGGTGAAGGCGGCGAAGCGCGCCGGCTGCGACGCGGTGCATCCCGGTTACGGCTTCCTCAGCGAGAACGCCGCGTTCGCCAAGGCTTGCGCGGATGCGGGCATCGCCTTCGTCGGGCCGAAGCCGGCCGCGCTCGAACTGTTCGGCGACAAGGTCGCGGCACGGCAACTGGCAAAGCGCTGCGGCGTGCCGATCATCGCCGGGACCAGCGGGCCCTCGTCGCTGGAGGAGATCACGGCATTCTTCGAATCCCTCGGCAAGGGCGCGGCGATCGTGATCAAGGCGATGGCCGGTGGCGGCGGCCGCGGCATGCGCGTCGTGGAGAATGTCGCCGATCTCGCGGAAGCCCATGCGCGCTGCCAATCCGAGGCCAGGGCGGCGTTCGGCTTCGACGGCGTCTATGCCGAGCGCCTGATCCGGCAGGCCCGTCACATCGAGGTGCAGATCATCGGCGACCGCCATGGCGCGATCTCCCATCTCTGGGAGCGCGAATGCACCATCCAGCGCAGGCACCAGAAGCTGATCGAGGTGGCGCCGAGCCCGTCGCTCAGCGACGCCTTGCGCGGCCGCATCATCGAAGCTGCGAGGCAGCTTGCGACCGCGGCGTCCTACGACAATCTCGGCACCTTCGAGTTCCTGGTCGACGGCACGGCCGAGGACAGCTTTGCCTTCATCGAGGCCAATCCGCGGCTTCAGGTCGAGCACACAGTGACGGAGGAAGTGCTCGGCCTCGACCTCGTCCGGGCCCAGCTTGCGGTCGCCGCCGGCGCAACATTGGCCTCCCTTGGTCTGGCAGAGGGCTCCATCCCAAGGCCGCGCGGCTACGCCATGCAGCTCCGCGTCAACATGGAGACGCTGGACGAGCTGGGGGCGACGCATCCGACCGGCGGCGTGCTCGCCGTGTTCGAGCCGCCGTCGGGGCCCGGCGTCCGCGTCGATAGTTTTGGTTATGCCGGCTACAAGACCAGCGCGGCGTTCGATTCCCTGCTGGCCAAGGTCATCGTGCACACGCCGGGCGAAGCCTGGCACGACGTCGTGGCAAAAGCCTCGCGCGCCTTGCGCGAGTTCAGGATCGACGGCGTCGTCACCAACATCGCCTTCCTCCAGGCAGTGCTCGCACATCCCGATTTCAGGACCAACCGCATTGCGACCGATTTCATCGATCGCAACATCGCAAAGCTGGTCGAGGCGGCCGATGGCGCGGCAAAGCCGCTCTATTTTGCCGCGACCGAGCGAAGCGGCCATGGCGCGGAGACGCACGTCGCGCAGATCGTGCCCGAAGGCGCGGTGATGGTCGCAGCGCCCCTGCAGGGAACCATCGTCACCGTCCAGGTGAAGGAAGGCGAGATCGTGCGCCCGGGCCAGCAGCTCGCCGTGATCGAATCCATGAAGATGGAGCATCTGGTCATGGCCGAGCAGGGCGGCCGCGTCATGAAGCTCGTCGCCGGCGATGGCGTTACCCTGATGCATGGCGAACCGATCATGTATCTGGAGCCGCTCGACGTCGCGGCCGATGCGTCGGCGGCGGAGGCCGATGTCGATCTCGACCATATTCGTCCCGATCTTGCCGAGGTGATCGCGCGCCAGGCCAATACGCTCGATGCGAACCGCCCGGCCTCGGTCGAGCGCCGCCGCAACACCAACCAGCGCACCGCGCGCGAGAACGTCGCGCAGCTCGTCGACGACGGCTCGTTCATGGAGTACGGCAGCCTCGCGATCGCGGCGCAGCGCCGCCGGCGCAAGCTCGACGACCTCATCAAGAGCACACCGGCCGACGGCCTCGTGATGGGTGTTGCGACGGTGAATGCCGAGAAGTTCGGCGCCGAGGGGGCGCGCTGCATCGTCGTGGCCTATGACTACACCGTGCTCGCGGGCACGCAGGGCCACATGAACCACAAGAAGATCGACCGCATGCTGACGCTTGCGGAAGACTGGCGCGTCCCGCTGGTGTTCTATGCCGAAGGTGGCGGCGGCCGGCCCGGCGACACCGACCGGCTCGGCATGACCGGCCTCGACGGCCCGTCCTTCGTGCAGTTCGCGAAGCTCTCCGGCCTCGTGCCTGTCATCGGCGTGGTCTCCGGCTATTGCTTTGCCGGCAACGCCGCGATGCTCGGCTGCTGCGACGTCATTATCGCCACCAGGAACGCCTCGATCGGCATGGGTGGGCCCGCGATGATCGAAGGCGGCGGTCTCGGGGTCTATCACCCCGCGGAGGTCGGCCCTGTTACGTTCCAGTCACCGAACGGCGTGATCGACATCCTCGTCGAGGACGAGGAGGAGGCGACGCGGGTGGCGCAAAAATACCTGTCCTATTTCCAGGGCGCGGTTACGGAGTGGCAAGCGGCCGACCAGCGTCTGCTCCGTCGTGCGATCCCCGAGAACCGCCTGCGGGTCTACGACATCCGCAGCGTGATCGATCTCGTCGCCGACAAGGATTCCGTGCTGGAGCTGCGCCGCGACTACGGCGTCGGTATGATCACCGCGCTGATCCGCATCGAGGGCAAGCCGTTCGGTCTGATCGCCAACAATCCGCGTCATCTCGGCGGCGCGATCGATGCCGACGCCGGCGACAAGGCCGCGCGCTTCCTTCAGCTCTGCGACGCCTTCGATCTGCCGATCGTCTCGCTCTGCGATACGCCCGGCTTCATGGTCGGCCCGGAGGCCGAGAAGACCGCGATCGTGCGCCACGTCTCGCGCATGTTCGTGACAGGCGCGAGCCTTACCGTGCCGCTGTTCGGCATCGTGCTGCGCAAGGGTTATGGTCTCGGCGCGCAGTCGATGATCGGCGGCGGCTTCCACGCCTCCTTCTTCACCGCGGCCTGGCCGACCGGCGAATTCGGCGGCATGGGCCTGGAGGGCTATGTTCGCCTCGGCTTCCGCAAGGAGATGGAGGCGATCGCCGATCCCGAGGAGCGCGAGACCTATTATCGCAACAAGGTCGCCGAGCTCTATGCCAACGGCAAGGCGGTCTCGATCGCCTCGGTGTTCGAGATCGACAACGTCATCGACCCCGCCGAGACGCGGCGCTGGATCATGGCGGGCGTGCGCTCGGTGCCGAAGCCGCCCGCGAGGACGGAGAAGAAGCGGCCGTGCATCGATACGTGGTGAGCGCAGTGCAGCAATAGCTGCGTCCCGGTTCCCGATTGACATCCCCGCCTGTGCTGCCAGACTTTGCACAATAATACAGGGTGGAGACGTCCGCGATGGCCAGCCTTTCGGCCTCGAACCATGTCGCCCGTGTCTTGTCCGTCGCCAATCACGTGGCCGACGTCGATGCCTCGTCGCGCATTGCCGATTCCTGGCGGCGCTGCCTGATCAGCCACAAGCTCGACCCCGCCCGCCAGGGTCCGCCGCAGACGCTGACCGAAGCCGAGATTCGCCACGTCGCCGAGCCCATGGAGGAGACGATCCGGTTGGCAACGCCAGAGCTCGACGATCTCGCCCGCGTGCTCCGCGATGCCGGCTACTGCGTCAATCTCGCTGACGTGAACGCGACCATGCTGTTCAGCCGCCTGCCGGGCGAAGCCGACGCAAAGATGTTTCTGGACTGGAAGATCTACACCGGCTCGAATTTCGCCGAGACCTTCGAGGGCACCAACGGGCTCGGCACCGCGCTTGCCGAAGAGAAGCCCATCCTGGTGCATCGCGACGAGCATTTTCGCGCGCAGTGGCACATGTTCTCCTGCGCCGTGGCGCCGTTGTTCGATCAGGCCGGCCGGCTCGCCGGTGCCGTGAACATCACCTCGTGCCGCGAGGATCTCGAACGCGCCGCGCATCAGCTCGCGCTCGCGGTGACGATGGAGGCGACGCGGCGGATGGAGGGCGCGATCTTCCGCGGCCATTTCCGCAACGCCTGGATCGCCACCGTGCCTGATGACGGCGGCAGCGGCCTGCTCGCCTATGACGACGATCGCCGCATCGTCGGCGCCTGCCGTTCGGCGCGCGCGCTGCTGGGCCTCACCGACGGTTTGATCGCATCCGGCATCGATCTGTCGCGCTATATCAAGTTCGATCACCATACCGCGCGTGGTGCGGATGAGGTCGTCGAACTGCGTCGCGCCGACGGCAGCGCGCTGGGGCAAGGACATGTCGCGCCGCCGCTGCGGGCGAGGCCGTCCACTCAGCGTCGTGACGTTCCGGTCGATCGTTTCGATTCGCTGCATCGGCTCGCAGGCCGCGATCCCGGCCTGATCAAAAGCGTCAAACGCCTGCGGAGCATCGGCGACCACAATCTGCCGGTGCTGCTGCATGGCGAGACCGGCGTCGGCAAGGACGTGTTCGCGCGCGCGATTCACGCGGCGAGCAACCGCGCCCGCAACCATTATGTCGCGCTGAACTGTGCGGCGATGCCGGAGAGCCTGATCGACGCCGAGCTGTTCGGCTATGAGGCCGGCGCCTTCACCGGCGCGCGCCGGGACGGCTCGAAGGGTCTGATCGTGCAGGCCGACGGCGGCACGCTGTTCCTCGACGAGATCGGCGACATGCCGATCGCGCTGCAGACCCGCCTCTTACGCGTGCTCGAAAACCGCGAGGTCTGGCCGCTCGGCGCGCTCAAACCGGTGCCGGTCGACATCCGCCTGATCAGCGCGACCCATCGCGACCTCGGCCGCATGGCGGAGGAGGGCGCCTTCCGCGCCGATCTCTACTTCCGCCTGCGCGGCATGGAGGTGCGACTGCCGGCGTTGCGCGAGCGCGCCGACCGGGACGATATCATCCGCCAGATCGCGCGCGAGGAGGCGCCGGATTGCCGCCTGTCGGACGAGGCCTGGGGGTTGCTCTCGGCCTATCCCTATCCCGGCAACATGCGCCAGCTCCGCCACGTGCTGCGGCTTGCCGGCTGCACCGCGGAGGACGGCGTCATCATGGATGCCGATCTCGATCTGCCTCCGTTCGGGGGAAGGTCGGCAGAGCCAGATCTCGCAGCGGCCGAGCGTGCGACGATCGTCGAAGCGTTGCGCAAACATGGCGGCCGCGTCACCGAGGCCGCGCGTGCGCTGGAACTCAGCCGCGCCACGCTGTACCGGAAGATCAAGCAGTTGAAGATCGAGACGACGCGGTAGCGCTCAGTCGCATGCAGTGTTCGTTCTTCCCCTCTCCCCTTGTGGGAGAGGGTGGATCGCCGCGTAGCGGCGAGACGGGTGAGGGGTCTCTCTCCGCGATCACAGATATCGTAGGGTGGGCAAAGGCGCACTTGCGCCGTGCCCACCATCTATCCGACACTGCAACGGGAGTGGCGGGCACGCTTCGCTTTGCCCACCCTACGACTATAATTCCAGACTCGCGGAGAGATACCCCTCATCCGGCGCTTCGCGCCACCTTCTCCCGCAAGGGGAGAAGGGAAGGGCAGCGCGCTTGGAGCGCTCTTACGAAAAATCGCTCCAGCTCAGATGCCGCGAATCGAGGTCGCCGACTGTAACGGTGCCGCGGATCTCGTGAGGGACGTGGAAGCTGCTGCGCAGATACACCAGCGGCGCGGCCCCGTCGGAATGCGAGACGCCGCGCACCTCGCCGACGAAGATCGAATGCGTCTTGGTCTCGAATTCCTGCGCCAGCGCGCAGTCGAACGCGGCAACCGCATCCGTCAGCACCGGTGCGCCGGTCACCCCGCGCGTCCACTGCCCGAACGAAAATCGGTCGTCGCCATTGACGCCCTTCTGGCCGCTGAAGGTGAGCGCGAGCAGGGCGTGGTCCTCGTGCAAAAAGTTGATCGCGAAGGCGCCTTCCTCGCGGATGCGGGCATGTGCGCTGGCGTTGCGGTTGACGCAGACGATCAGTGACGGCGGATTGTCCGACAGCGAACAGGCTGATGTCACCGTCAACCCGGTGCGCTTGCCGTGTTCGGCGCCAACCGTGACCAGCGCAACCGCGCCGGCGCATTGGCGCATTGCCAGTTTGAAATCCTTTGCGTCGACGCTCACGCCGAAATCTCCGAAACGGGGGCGGGTGCGACACGATTGCGCCGCACCCGCCGCGCGTCAAGCGGCCTTCTTCGCGGAGCCGAGATGCTTCAGGCGCGGCATCACCTCTTTGCTGAGCAGCGAGAGCGAGTGGCGCCAGGCCTCCGGCTTGTGCTTGTAGTCGAAGCCGAATACCAGCAGCACGCCGAAGCCGCCGACCTCGTCGTAGATCTTCTCGATCTTCTCGGCGACGGTTGCGGGCGAGCCGACGATCCAGTTCCGTTTGGCGCAATATTCGACGGTGACGTCACTGTCGGGCACATCGGGCGCGTGCTTCAGATAGTCCTTGAAGCCGAAATGGCCGAGCAGGGGCAGGAAGTACTCGTGCATCATCCGGCCCATCATGTCACCGGTCGACAGCTTCCAGGCCTCCTCGTCGGTGTCGGCGACGAACACCTCGCGTACGAGGCGCCAATCCGCGCGGTTCGGCTTGCGTCCGGTCTTGGCGGCGCCGATCTCGACCGAGTCCCAATGGCTGCCGACATAGGCCGGGTTGAGGTTGAGGCTCATCGGAATGAAGCCGCGCTCGCCGGCGAGCTTCAGCGTGTCCGAGTTCTTCGACAATCCGGCAACGCCGATCGGCGGATGCGGGGCCTGGAGAGGCTTGATGTGCGGCTTGAGGAAGTCGAACATCGTGTCCGGCTTGGTCACCGTCCAGAACTTGCCCTTGTAGGTGAAGGGCGCGGGATCGGACCACAGCTTCAGGATGATCTCCAGCGCCTCGCGGGTCATGTCGCGGTTCTGTCCGCTCATGCCGTCGACGTTGAACATCGCCCAATCGCTCGGCAGGCCCGAAGCTGCGACGCCGAAATTGAGCCGGCCCTCGGAGAGATGGTCGAGCATCGCGACGCGGTTGGCGAGCTCGGCCGGGTGGTGATAGGGCAGCAGGAAGCCGCCCGGCCCGATGCGGATATTCTTGGTCTGCATCAGCGCCTGCGCGATCAGGAGGTCCGGCGTGGGATTGGGTTCCCAGGGCGCGGTGTGGTGCTCGCCGACCCAGGCTTCCTGGTAGCCGAGCTCGTCGAGCCAGCGCATGACTTGCAGGTCCCAGTCGTTTCCTTCCTTCAGGCCGCACTCCGGCGGATGCGAAGGCATCGTGAAATAGCCGATCTCCATGGGTTTCCTCATCTGATGTTGACGCGTCTTGTTGCGCGTTCCTGGACTTGAACAGGACAGCTTTAGCAAGCGGTGTGCCACGGCATCGCAAGCGGCGTGCCAGCGCGGCGAGCGCCTCGGACCTGCGAAAAATCGCTGGTTTGAGGCGGCAATAGCCGATATCCCGGGGCAGGTTTGCGAGCGTCCGTCTCATTGTCGCGAGACGGCGTCTTGCCGGTGAGACCAAGGATACGTGTTGAAAGGATACGTGTTGAGATGACCGAACCCGCCTGTGTCGCGGTGGACTGGGGCACCAGCAGTTTTCGGCTCTGGCTGATCGACCGCACCGGCCAGGTGCTGGCGGAGCGCCGCAGCGATGAGGGCATGCTGGCCGCGGCCAAGGCCGGCTTTGCCGGCGTGCTGCAGTCGCATCTCAGGGCAGTCGCGGCCCCTGCCCAGCTGCCGGTGCTTGTCTGCGGCATGGCGGGCGCCAAGACCGGCTGGGTCGAGGCCGGCTATGTTGACACGCCTGCGCCGCTCTCCGCTGTGCTGAAGCAGGCCGCGCCAGTGCCCGGCGAGACGCGCGATATTCGCATCCTGCCCGGCATCGCGCAGCGCGACGCCAAGGCGCCGGACGTGATGCGCGGCGAGGAGACGCAGCTGCTCGGCGCACTCGGCCTCGAGGCCGCAGGCGACGCGCTGGTCTGCATGCCTGGCACGCATTCGAAATGGGTGCGCGTGAAGGACGGCACGGTCGCGCACTTTTCCACCTTCATGACCGGCGAGCTCTTCAGCGTGGTTTCGCGCGAGACGATCTTGTCGCTGGCGGTCGCCGGCGCCGATGACGCCGAGGATGTCGCGAGCTTCAAGGCCGCCGTGAAAGCCGCATATGAGGCGCCGGCCTTCGCGGCCAACCTCCTGTTCGGCGCGCGGTCGCGGCAGCTTCTGTTCGGCGGCACGCCGGCCGCCGCGCGCGAGACGCTGTCGGGCACGTTGATCGGTGTCGAGCTGGCAGCAGGGCTCTCCGGCACCGTGCCGAAAGCGGGCATCACGCTGATTGCCTCCGGGCGGCTCGCGATGCTGTACCGGCTTGCCTTCGATGCGCTGTCGGTCACCGTTCAGCCGATCGATGCCGATGAAGCCGTTCGCCGCGGCCTGTCGATGGCCGCTGCCGCGATCTGGACGAAACGAGAGGAATCTTGAGATGAGCGTTCCCTTTCCGCCGATGCAGCGTCCGCTGGTCGCGATCCTGCGTGGTGTGAAGCCCGAGGAGACCGAGGCGATCGTCGGCGTGCTGATCGAGGCCGGCATGACCGCGATCGAGATCCCCCTGAATTCGCCGGAGCCGTTCCGCTCGATCGCGACTGCCGTGAAGCTCGCGCCGGCCGGCGTCCTGATCGGCGCCGGCACGGTGCTCACCGCCGCAGATGTCGATCGTCTCAATGACGTCGGCGGCAAGTTGATGGTCTCGCCGAATGTGGATACGCAGGTGCTCATGCGTGCACATCAGTACGCCATGGTGACGTTGCCGGGTGTGTTCTCACCGACCGAGGCCCTGCTCGCCGCGCGCTCCGGCGCATCGGGCCTGAAATTCTTTCCGGCCGGCGTGCTCGGCGCGTCCGGCATCGCCGCGATTAAAGCCGTGCTGCCGGCCGGCGTGATGATCGCCGCCGTCGGCGGCGTCTCCGACCAGAATTTTGCCGAATACATCAATGGCGGCGTGACGGCGTTCGGGCTCGGCTCCAGCCTCTACAAGCCCGGCATGACGGCGGCCGATGTCGCCGCTCGCGCAAAGGTGACAATCGAGGCCTACGATCGGGCGATTGCGAAAGACTGACGCGGCAATAAACAAGCCGTGATGGCGTCACGGTCGCGCTTTATCCTATCTTGCCGCATCAGTGAGATCAGGAGACCGACATGGCGATCAACAACGTGGCCGATCTGTTCGTGGCAACGCTCGAACAGGCCGGCGTCAAGCGCATCTACGGCATCGTCGGCGACAGTCTGAACGGTCTTACCGAGGCGCTGCGCCGCCGCGGCACTATCGAATGGATCCATGTCCGGCACGAGGAGGTCGCGGCCTTCGCCGCCGCCGGCGAAGCCGAGATGACGGGCAGCCTGGCCGTCTGCGCCGGCTCCTGCGGCCCCGGCAATCTGCACCTGATCAACGGGCTGTTCGACGCGCATCGCAGCCGCGTTCCCGTGCTCGCGATCGCGGCGCAGATCCCTTCGGCGGAAATCGGCGGCGGCTATTTCCAGGAAACCCATCCGCAGAACCTGTTCCGCGAATGCAGCCATTATTGCGAGCTGGTGTCGGATGCGAGCCAGCTGCCTTACGTGATCGAGAACGCCATCCGCGCAGCCGTAGGCCTGCGCGGCGTCGCGGTGATCGCGATGCCCGGCGACGTCGCGTTCCGCAGCCCGCCCAAGCGCGCGCTGTCGACGACGCGCGGCCTTGCGCTGTCGGCGCCGAAGGTCGTGCCGCAGGCCGATGAGCTGAAGGCGCTTGCTGATCTCCTTAACGGCGCGGAGCGCATCACCCTGTTCTGTGGTCGCGGCTGCGCCGGCGCGCATGCGCCGCTGATGCAGCTGGCCGAAGCGCTGAAGAGCCCGATCGTACACGCGCTCGGCGGCAAGGAGCATGTCGAGTACGACAATCCGTACGACGTCGGCATGACCGGCTTCATCGGCTTCTCCTCGGGCTACGCCGCCATGCACGCCTGCGACGCGCTGGTGATGCTCGGTACTGATTTTCCCTACAAGCAGTTCTTCCCCACCGATGCGCAGATCGCGCAGATCGACATCCGCCCGGAAAATCTGGGACGGCGGTGCAAGATCGATCTCGGCATTGTCGGCGACGTCAAGCTGACCATCGAGGCGCTGCTGCCGCTGCTCAAGACCAAGACGCAGCGGAAACATCTCGACGACGCCATCGCGCACTACAAGAAGGCGCGCGAAGGGCTCGACTCGCTTGCGAAGGGGACACCGGGCAGCAAGCCGATCCATCCGCAATATCTGGCAAAAGTCATCAGCGACCATGCTTCTGATGACGCCGTCTTCACCGCCGATGTCGGCACGCCGACGGTGTGGGCCGCGCGCTATCTCGACATGAACGGCCGCCGCCGGCTGATCGGCTCGTTCGTGCACGGCTCGATGGCCAACGCGATGCCGCAGGCGATCGGCGCGCAGGCTTCGCAGCCGGGCCGCCAGATCATCTCGCTCTCCGGCGACGGCGGCTTCACCATGCTGATGGGTGACCTGATCACGCTGACCCAGATGAAGCTGCCGGTGAAAATCGTGGTCTTCAACAACGGCGTGCTCGGCTTCGTTGCGCTGGAGATGAAGGCGGCCGGGTTCGTCGACACCAATGTCGATCTTGAGAATCCCGATTTCGCGACGATGGCGCGCGCGATGGGCATTTTCGCCAAACGCGTCGAGGACCCCGGCGAGCTCCCGGGCGCCGTGAAGGAGATGCTGGCCCATGACGGACCCGCGCTGCTCGATGTCGTCACGGCGAAGCAGGAGCTGTCGATGCCGCCGACCATCACGCCCGAGCAGATCAAGGGTTTCAGCCTCTGGGTGCTGCGCGCGGTGATGAACGGCCGCGGTGACGAGGTGCTGGATCTCGCGAAAACAAATCTGCTACCGCGCTAGCCCCGCTTCACCGAGGGCGCGGGCAGCCGCTCGTGGCGGTGCTGGAAGCGCTGCCAGTGCAGCACGATGCCGATCAGCAGGGCCGGCACGAAGCCGAGTGCGATCAGGAAATACGGCAGCTGCGTCGGCGAGATGAATGCAATGGCGATATCGGAGATCAGCCAGAGTGCTGCGAACATCACCGCGAAATCGGTGCGCGGGCAGCGCACATAATAGAACACGGCGGTGATGACGATGGCGGGCCCGATCGCGATGCCGATCATCACCGCGGTCAGCTCCTTCGGCGTCAGCGCGTCGAGCACCATCGACGCCAGCAGCCAGAGCGCGGCGAACATGGCGATGATGTCGAGCGGATGCCGCAATCCAATACCTCTCGCAGGAACCAGGCTATCGTTGTGGCCCGGTCCCTCGCCGTCAAGGGAAAATACGCCTATTCCTCGTCACTTCCGGGCGTTGGCCGCAGCATGAAATGGCCGAAAGCGGTGGCGATCGGCTTGCTCGCATCGTCCTGCCAGGCCCGCGCTTCGAAGGCGACGATACGCCGGCCCTGCTTCACGATCGAGACATTGGCGACGGTATCGAGGGCACGTCCGGAACGCAGATAGTTGACGGTGAGTCCGATCGGCTTGGGCAGCGCGGCGATGCCGAGCTCGCGCCTCACGCCGAGGATCGCGGTGGTCTCGAGGAAGGCACCGGTCATGCCGCCATGGATCGCGGGCAGGATCGGGTTGCCGATGATCTGCGGCGAGAACGGCATCGTCAGCGTGCCGTCGTTATTGACGCGAATGCCGAGGCAGCGCGCGAACGGGCTGTTGGCGAACGGGCCGTCCGGATCGTCGGGCGCCTCCAGCGTCGGGATGCTGCGCGAATCCATCCTGCGGTCCGCGAGCATGTTGGTGCGGTTGGCGCCGATCATGAAGCAGGCCGTCGCGGTTGCGACCGGATCGTCCTCGGACTCCTGATAGGCGGTGGAGCGCACGAAGGCGATCGAACGCGTGGTGCGGTAACACACCGAATGCGCCTTGATGTCGAGGCCCGGTGTCGCCGGCTTCTGATAATCGATGCGCAGATCCAGGGTTGCGATCGCGCGCGTGCCGTCGAGTGCAAGTTGCACCGCCATGCCGCAGCTTTCGTCCAGCATCGCCGTGACGACGCCGCCATGCAGCACGCCGGTCTCGGTGTCGCCGACGAAGACCGGACGGTAGGGCAGGCTGGACCAGGCCTCGGCGGGGGCGAAGCGGTCGAGCTGGAGCCCGCTGATATGGCCGTAGTCGGAACGGCGGCTCTTAACCGCCTCGGCGAGTTCCTCGAACGGAAGCGTGGTGGGTGAAGTGGACATGACGACGTTCTAGACCAGTGTCGGGTGCCGCGCAAAACCCCGAAAGGGGCTCATCAGGCAGGTCGGCAGTTAGGTCTGCAGTCAGGTCTGCCTGGGCCGGTTTGGCCTCGACACGGCGTGCCGAAGCAACGATGGTGGGCGTTTCGTCCGCCGACCAGCCCCGAGGAGTGCCCATGGCCGACCCCGAAACACCCGCCACCAATCAGGGGCCCGTGACCATTTCGAGCTCCAGCTCGGAACGGGCACCGATCATCTATTTCGACGGCGCATCCTGCTTCGGACACCACAACGGCGCGATCCAGATCGAGCTCGCCGCGAACCTGCTGATGCCGGTCGGTGCCGCCGTCAGGGTCGACGTGGTCCAGACCGCGCACTTGCGCTGCAGCGTGGCCGCAGCGCTGGCGCTGCGCGAAGCGCTCGACAAGGCTCTGGCGATGTACAAGCAGGGGCAGCAGCAGCCGGCGGAGGTGATCCCGACGGTGAAGAATTGAGATCCGCTTTGGAGGTTGGCTCGCGCGCTCGGCCTTATCGTTCGAGACGACCGCTTCGCGGTCTCCTCACCATGAGGGTCTGACGTCTCGCCGCGAAACCAGACCTCATCCTGAGGAGCCCGCAAAGCGGGCGTCTCGAAGGATGGCCTCAGGGACGTGGACGCTTGTCCAAGGCGAATAGCCTCGCCTCAGCCCACATGCACCTTCGGCTTCTTGCCGCCATTCCACTTACCGTCGAGCGCGCGCTCGATCTGGGCGGCGAGCTGCAGGAGCAGGCCGTCATTGGCCTGCTTGGCGATGGCCTGGATGCCGAGCGGCAGGCCGTGGTCTTGCTCTGCCATCGGCATCGAGATCGCCGGCATGCCGCAGAGATTGGCGAGCGGCGTGAAGGCGAAGAAGCGCCAGAGATTGCCGAACCAGTCGAGCACGTCAGGATTGTCGGAGATGGTGAGATATTCCCTGGTGCCCACCTTCGGCGTCGGCAACGCGGTGATCGGCGTCAGGATCACGTCCCACTGCTCGAAGAACGCGCCGAAGCCGCGCGAGGTCGTGTTGAACACGCCTTGCATCTTCGCCCGCTCGGCGAAGCTGGTGTGCCGGCCGGCTTCCCAGATCCTGATGTTCATGGGCTCGATCAGATCCTCCGGCGGCTTTTCCAGTCCGCGCGCGGCAAGCATGTTGGAGATCACCACGGCAAAATTGCTGATATAGCAGGTGGTCTGCGCCGCGAAGGCGGCGCGGAAGTCGAGTTCGGGCAGCGCGTATTCGACGTGATGGCCGAGGCCTTCGAGGAAGCGGCCGGTCTTCTCAAGCTCGGCGGCGATCTCCGGCGTTGCGGTATAGTCGCCCCAGCTGTGCGACAGCGCGATGCGAAGCTTTGACGGATCGCGCTTGATCATCTCGGAATAGGGCTGCGCCGTGGTCCAGAACGGCATGAACTCGCCGGGCGCAGGTCCACGGGCATGATCGACGAAGGCCGCGGTGTCGCGCACCGAGCGCGACTGGCAGCCCTGGATCGAAACGAGGCCGGTGAGGTCGGACATGTGCGGGGCCAGCGAGAACACGCCGCGCGACACCTTCAAACCGATATTGCCGTTGACGCCGGCGGGAATGCGGATCGAGCCGCCGCCGTCGGTCGCATGCGCGATCGGGACGACGCCGGCCGCGACCATCGCCGCGCTGCCCGCCGATGAACCGCAGGTGGTGTAGTCGGTATTCCAGGGATTGCGCGTCACGTAGACGGCGGGATTGTCGGCCGAGCTGCACACGCCGAATTCCGGCGTCGTGGTGCGTCCGATCAGGTTGAGGCCTGCCTGACGGAATTTACCGGTGAGGAACGTGTCGGCCGCGGCGCGATTGCCGCGCATCAGCAGCGAGCCCATCTCCTGCAGCCGGCCCTTCATGGTCGGTCCGAGGTCCTTCATCAGGAAGGGCAGGCCGGCGAACGGGCCGGCGAGATTGGCGCCGTCCTTGGCCGGATCGGCGATCACGTCCTCGAACAGCTCGACCACACCCGACAGTGCCGGGTTGACCTTGGCGACGCCCGCGGCGGCCTGGCGCGCCAACTCCTTCGCCGACAGTTCGCCCTTGCGGACGCGCGCCGCCAGCCCGACGCCATCGTGCTGCGCCCATTCGTTCCAGCTCATCGGCAAAGTCATGAAGTCAAAATCCCCTAGGATGCGGCGCCACCTTTTTCGCAAGGGGCCGCCTGAATCAACTGAGCCGGGGCGAAGGGCAGGGTTGCGCCGGGCGGAGAGGTCGCCGCGTCATTAGGGCAGGCGTGCAATCACCGCAACCGGGCCGCCGCCGGCCGGCCCCTGATGCTCGGCACCGCCGGAGACATAGACCGCGCCGGTGCCGGCAAGGCCTGCAATCAGGCCGCCGACGGCCGCGCGGGCGTGGCGCGTCGAGCTGATGTCGGTATCCTCCAGCATGGTATGGCGGAAGCCGCGCACGCTGCCATCAGGCGAGGCCTCGGCCTTGGCGAAGATGTTGACGAGCTCGCGGCCCTCGGTGGCTAGCGGCGCGACGCCAAGGCCAACACCAAGCCCGACGCTGTTCAACGCCGACACCACGGCCGGGGCATCGATCGCATCGTTCATCACGGCGTGTCCGATCTCGAACTCGCTCGCTGAAGACGCCGAGTTGCCGAGCACGATGATGACGTTGTGCATCAGCTCGATCCCTGACGAGGTCGAGGCGACCTTCGAGAACAGATCGTAGCGCCGCAGCACGTCGTCGTCTCTGACATTGGAATCGATCTCGCCGAGCGCGACAGCGACCCCAAGCGCGGAGGCGCCGCGCGAATAGGCCATCGAGCTGTAGGCGCTGGTCGTGGCCGTCTTGTTGCCGCGCGCGTTTGCGGCTTCGACGCGGTCGCTGGTGAGCAGCGGGCATTTGATCTGCACGAAATGGACGTCGGCGGGATCGGTGATGCCGGCATCCGCCATCGCGGCCCTCACCGCCTTGGCCGTTTCCATGATCTGTTCCGAGCGGCCGATCTCTTCGGGGAGGAAGTCCCGCGTGTGCGCCATGCCGATGCTCAAGCGCTTGCCGGACATGCCTGCCGGACGCTCGGCTTCGCGGCGGGTGAACACCGTGATATGCGGGCTGAGCACGCCTTCGGTGCCGCCCGACATCACGAAGGCGATGCGCTGCTCGACCGCCTCTGGCGAAAGGCCGAGTCCTGGCGCCAGCGCCGTGCACAACGCAGCAGCGGCATATTCCCGCGTAAAATCGTTGACGCCGCCATTGCCTTCGGTCTTGCCGAGGATGGCCAAAATCGTTGTCGGGTCGATCGCGCCGGAGCCGATCATGGCCATGAGGCCGGAGACGTCGCCGGGGCCAGTGGTGGCGACCTTGAAGACGCCGACCGATGCTGTCCGCATTGCAGTCCTCGTGTCGAGTTCGGTGGTCCGGCGGGTCAACCAGCCGTGGAACGGAGGCGCATGTCAAGGCACAAGCGGGGCGCAGGCACCCACGAATGTGGCGAGATCGCATCCGGTTCGACAAAAAAATCCTCTGTCGACGGTTGCGCGCCGCATCTTGATGAATCAACCTCGGTTGGTCCATAAGCGGCGTCCCGCTGCCGGTGGTTCGCCCCCGCGTCGCGTGCTTGGATAGAGGGATTCTCGCGTGGCAAATATCAACCAGAAAATTGCGCAGGAGCTTGGGGTACGGGCGGAGCAGGTCGAGGCGACGGTGACGTTGCTCGACGGCGGCGCCACGGTTCCCTTCATCGCCCGCTACCGCAAGGAAGCGACCGGTGCGCTCGACGACGCGCAATTGCGCACCCTGGAGGAGCGCCTGGGCTATTTGCGCGAGCTCGAAGACCGCCGCAAGGCGATCCTCGAATCGGTCCGCGAGCAGGGCAAGCTCGATGCCGCGCTCGAAGCCTCTATTCTCGCCGCCGACAGCAAGGCGCGCCTCGAAGACATCTACCTGCCGTTCAAGCCGAAGCGCCGCACCAAGGCCGAGATCGCCAAGGAAGCCGGGCTCGAACCGCTCGCCAATCAGCTGATGGCAGAGCCGGTCAACGATCCGAAGGTCGTGGCCGAAACCTTCATCAACGCCGAGAAGGGCGTGGCCGATGCCGCCGCCGCGCTCGACGGTGCCCGGGCCATCCTGGTCGAGCGCTTCGACGAGGACGCCGATTTGATCGGTGCGCTTCGCGAGGACGTGTGGACCAATGCGCGCATGGCCTCCAAGGTGCGCGACGGCAAGAAGACCGAGGGCGAGAAGTTCGCCGACTATTTCGAGTTCTCCGAGCCGCTGACGAAGCTCCCGTCCCACCGCATCCTCGCGATGTTCCGTGGCGAGAAGGAAGAGATCCTCGATCTCCAGATCCAGGCCGAAGCCGAAGCGTCGCCGCCGGGCGTGCCGAGCGCCTATGAATTGAAGATCATGAAGCGGTTCGGCATCGCCGACCTCAAGCGCGCCGGCGACCGCTGGCTGATCGACACCGTGCGCTGGGCCTGGCGTACCAAGATCCAGGTGCATCTCAACATCGACCTGCGCATGCGGCTGTGGAACGCCGCCGAGACCGAGGCCGTGCGCGTGTTCGCTTCCAATTTGCGCGACCTGCTGCTCGCGGCACCCGCTGGCACCCGCGTCACCATGGGCCTCGATCCCGGCTACCGCACCGGCGTCAAGGTCGCCGTCACCGACGCGACCGGCAAGGTGGTCGATACCGCCGTGATCTATCCGCACGAGCCGCAGCGGCAGTGGAACGAGGCGCTCGCGATCCTCGGCAAGCTTGCGCTGAAGCATCGTGTCGAGCTGATCGCGATCGGCAACGGCACTGCCTCGCGCGAAACCGACAAGCTTGCAGGCGATCTCGTCAAGGGTCTGGCCGAGCTGAAGATGACCAAGATCGTGGTATCGGAAGCCGGCGCGTCGGTCTATTCGGCCTCGGCCTTCGCCTCGGAGGAGTTGCCGGGTCTCGACGTCACCCTGCGCGGCGCGGTTTCGATCGCCCGCCGTCTTCAGGATCCGCTCGCCGAGCTCGTCAAGATCGAGCCCAAGGCGATCGGCGTCGGCCAATACCAGCACGACCTCGGCCAGGCCAAGCTCGCCAAGTCGCTCGATGCCGTGGTCGAGGACTGCGTGAACGCGGTCGGCGTCGACGTCAACACCGCCTCGGCGCCGCTTCTGGCCCGCGTGTCGGGCGTCGGCTCCGGCCTGGCCTCGAGCATCGTGGCACACCGCGACGCCAACGGCCCGTTCAAGTCGCGCAAGGCGCTGAAGGACGTGCCGCGCCTCGGGCCGAAGGCGTTCGAGCAATGCGCGGGCTTCCTGCGCATCCTCGGCGGCGAGGACCCGCTCGACGCCTCCGGCGTGCATCCGGAAGCCTATCCCGTGGTGCGGCGGATTCTCAGTGCCACCAAGAGCGACATCAAGGCGCTGATCGGCAGCAGCGAGATCGTGCGTACGCTGAAGCCGAAGGATTTCGTCGACGAGACCTTTGGTCTGCCGACCGTCACGGACATCCTGCGCGAGCTCGAGAAGCCCGGCCGCGACCCGCGTCCGGCGTTCAAGGCCGCGGTGTTCAAGGAAGGCGTCGAGGAGATCAAGCATCTCCAGAAGGGCATGATCCTCGAAGGGACCGTGACCAACGTTGCCGCCTTCGGCGCCTTCGTCGATATCGGCGTGCATCAGGACGGCCTGGTTCACATCTCGGCGATGTCCAGGACCTACATCAAGGATCCGCGCGAGGTGGTGAAGCCCGGCGACATCGTCAAGGTGAAGGTGCTGGACTTCGAGGTCGCCCGCAAGCGCATCTCGCTGACCTTGCGCCTCGACGACGAGGTCGGTGCCAAGAAAGACGCGCCCGGCATGCAGCGGGACAACAGCTCGCGAAACCCCGCGCGCATGACGTCGTCGGCGCCGCGCAACCAGGAATCCTCCGGCGGCGGTGCCCTGGCCGAGGCCATGCGCCGCGCGGCCGAGAAGAACGGTGGCAAGCGGGCGTGATACTTTGACCTCTCCCCCGCTCTTTGCGGGGAGAATTCGGATCGCGCCAGCGATCCGGGTGAAGGCATGCGGTTGACCGGAGTCAAAGGTCCCTCCGACTCGTAAGTTGATTGTGCACGGGACAGGCGTTGCCATCACTTTTTAGATCGCATTCGCGGACGCAGCCTCTCATCCCGCCCTCTCCCCGTCAGAACGGGGCGAGGGAGCGAAAGAGCGTTCGTCCCTAACACCCGCGTCAGAATCTGGCGCGTTTGTAAGTTGAAGGTGCCTGTCCCTTCCTCTCATCTGATCCTCCTCGCGCGGCAGAAAGATCGCTGCGCAGCACGGAGGATGCTTCGATGGACAACAGGCTTCTCAAAGGCGTCACTGCGGTGACGCTCGCCGCAATGATGGCGCTCGCTTCACCTGTGCTTGCCCGTGGCGGCGGCGGCGGCGGCGGTGGCGGAGGCCATGGCGGTGGCGGCTTCGGCGGTGGTGGCTTCGGCGGCGGCGGCCATGGCGGCTTTGGCGGTGGCGGGCATTTCGGTGGCGGCGGAATGCATGCGGGTGGCTTCGGCGGCATGCGCGCGGGTGGTTTCGGTGGCATGGGTGGCGCGCGCTTTGCTGGCGGCCCGGGCTTCGGTGGCGCCCGCTTCGCCGGTTCGCCAATGGCCGCCCGTGCTGCCATGGGGCCGCGCTTTGTCCGTGCACCATTGGCGACCCGCGCCGCTTTCGGCCCGCGGTTTGCTGGCCCGGGCTGGCACGGCAGGCCGTTCATTGGTCGCCATGCCTTCTTCCATCGTCACCGCTTCAACCGGTTCGCTTTCGTCGGCGCGCCGTTCTTCTATGCCAAATATGGCAACTATTACGACGATGGCTGCTGGCAAAGGAGCTGGACAGCCTATGGGTGGCAATTGGTCAATGTGTGCGGAGACTATTGGTAGTCGCATCGCGGTACCGCACCATTGTCGCGATCGCCGCCGGGCAGTTCCGCTCAGCCCCGGAACGGGATAGTCTGGTGGCGATCGTCGCGCGGAGTTTTGCATGACCGGAGGTCACCGCCGCATTCTGGTCGTCGAGGACGATCCGGAAACCGCAGGCCAGCTCGTCGAGGAACTCACCACCTCGGGCTACGACGTCGATCTTGCCGCGACCGGTCGTGAAGCCCTGAGCCACGGCGTCGCCCGCGACTATGCCGTGATCACCATCGACCGCATGCTGCCCGACATCGACGGCATCACCGTAATGCGCCAGTTGCGCGACGACGGCATCGCCGCACCCTTCCTGATCATCTCCGCGCTCGGCGAGGTCGACGACCGCGTGCGCGGTCTGCGCGCCGGGGGTGATGACTATCTCGTCAAGCCGTTCTCCTTCGTCGAGCTGCTGGCGCGCCTCGAGGCGCTCGGCCGCCGCAGCGAGACCGTCGCCAAGGAAACCATCCTGCGGGTCGGCGATCTCGCCATCGACCTGATCGCGCGCAACGCCAGTCGGCGCGGCCGGAAAATTCCGCTGCTGCCGCGCGAGTTTCAGCTGCTCGAATATCTCGTCCGCAACGAAGGCCGCGTCGTCTCCCGGGCGATGCTGCTCCAGCATGTCTGGGACCTGCATTTCGATCCCTCCACCAACATCATCGACGTCTATGTCGGGCGGGTCCGCCGCAAGGTCGACGATGCCCAGGCCTATCCGCTGATCCATACGATCCGCGGCATCGGATATTGCATCCGTGCTCCTGGCTAAGACGCTCCGCTCCTCGACCTTCCGTCTGGCACTGATCGCGATCGCGACGTTCGGGCTGATCGTCGCGGCGATCATGGCCTATGTCTATTTCGGCACGATTGCCTATGTGCAGGGCCGGGTCGGCGACGCCGGCGATCACAGCGGCTTCACCGCGATGATCGAGCTTGCGATGATAGCGGTCGCCGTGCTGCTGGCCGTGCTGGCCGGTCTTGCCGCCGTGCTGGTGACGCGGCGCACGGTCGGACGGATCGAGGAGATCAATGCGGCCAGCCGCGCCATCATGCTGTCGGGGCTCGACCGGCGCATTCCCTTGCGCGGCAGTCACGACGAGTGGGACCGCGTCGCCGAAAACCTCAACCAGATGCTTGACCGCATCGAGACGCTGATGGGCGAGGTCAAGCAGGTCAGCGACAACGTCGCCCACGATCTGCGCACGCCGCTGACACGCATGCGCGGCCGGCTGGAAAAGGCTTATCACACCCCGCGCAACGGTGAGGCCGATGCGACGCTGATTGGCGATACCATCGCCGATCTCGACGCCGTGCTCGGCATGTTCGCTTCCATCACCCGGATCTCGGAGATCGAGACCCGCGCCCGCCGGAGTGCGTTTCGCAGGCTCGACCTCGCTGAAATTGCCGGCGAGGTCGTCGAGCTCTACGACGCCGCGGCCGAACAGGTCGCGACCCGCCTCAGCCTTGACGGCGACCGCGAGGTGGCGATTACGGGGGACCGCGACCTGCTGTTCGACGCCATCGCCAATCTCGTCGACAACGCGATCAAGCACGGCCGCGCGGGCGGGCAGGTCACCGTGACCTGTCGCAGCGCCGGTGGCGTGGCGGTGATCGCGATCGCCGACGATGGTCCAGGCATTCCCACCGGGGAGCGCGATCACGTGTTCAAGCGCTTCTACCGGCTGGAACAGAGCCGCTACACGCCGGGCAACGGTCTGGGCCTGAGCCTGGTCGCGGCGGTTGCCGGCCTCCATGGCGCCGAGATCGCGCTGCACGACAATGCGCCGGGCCTCACGGTCCGGCTCAGCTTCCCGGCGACATCAGCGCGATAGGAGCTGACAGCGTCATAGCTCGATCACGCCGCGGCGTGCCGCATGCGCGACCGCGTCGGTGCGGCCGGTTGCATCCAGCTTGTCGAGCAGCGAACCGACGTGGAATTTGACCGTGTGCACGGAAATGCCGAGCTGGCGCGCGATCAGCTTGTTGGACGCGCCTTCCGCCATCAGCGCCAGGACATCGAGCTCTCGCTGCGTCAGCGCGATGTCTTCCGGCATGATGCGCGGATCGCGGGCCATGACCGTCGCCGTGGCGGCCTCGCCGGGCGCGGCCAGCCGAAGTCCGGCGATGTTGCCGAGCAGGATCGCCAGGCGATCGGCGAGGGCGGGATCGTCGATCTCCAGGGCGAGCACGATCTCGGGCGCGTTGTCCTCGCTCACGCCTCCGGCCTCTCGCCGATCGTGACCTTGAAGCTGACCGGCTCGCCGCCGCGGCGCACCGCGACATCGACCACCGTGCCGACGCTTGCAGGTCCCAGCGTCCGCGACAGCGCACGCACGCCGGAGAGCTTATGGTCGTTGACCGCCACGATGACGTCGCCCTGGCGGATGCCGGCCGCAGCCGAAGGGCCGGCCTTGTCGACATTCATCACCATCGCGCCGATGCCATCGTCGAGCCGCACCGGCTGGAGCCCGAGGCCGAGATATCCGCGGGCGATGCGGCCGCGCGCCTCGAGCTGTGCCGCGACCCGCTCGATTGTCGCCGTCGGGATCACCAGGACCCGCCGCGGCCCGAGCACGGCCATGCCGAAGGCGTCGCCCGATGCATCGAGCGCGAGCCCGCCTTGCTGGGCGAAGCGCAGGCGCACGTCGAGCTCGATCCGCGCATCGATGTCGCCGCCGCGCAAGGAGCGCCAGCTCTTGCCGGACAGTGACACCATGCCGAGCGCCGCGCTCGGCGCATCGCGATCGCTGGCGACGACGACCGACAGCGTGCCGAGGGGCGGAACGGTCGCGGCCAGCTTGACCGGTGCAAGACTGGCATCGGTGCGCAACAGCGCGATGTCGGTCGTATGGTCGCGGCCGGCGATCGTGGCGGCCGCGGTGCTGCCGTCGGGGAGGCCGATCTGGATATCGCCCTCGTCGGCCAGCGCTTCGTCGGCGGTGACGATCAAGCCGGGCTTCCAGACGAAGCCGGTGGCGCGGGAGCGATGCGAATGCACGGCGACGACGGACGGCGCGGTACGCGTCACGACATCCGCGAGCGCGGACGAAAGGGACGACAGAGGAGTGGGGTCGGTCATGGAAGGCTCCTGTAGATTGTCCTCAATCTGGGATGTCGCGGGCGATTGCGAAACTGGCCGGGTGGCCAGGACAGACGGGGCGGGCCGGCCTCCGCAGGCCGGCGGCCGACGAACATGTGATTGGGACGCCCTCACGGGAACGTGTAGCAATCCAGGAATTGCACCGCACGTCCCTAAGCGTTTCCAGCGAGCCCCGACCGATGACCGCCGACCTCACCCGCCGCACCCTGCTCCAACTCGCCGGCGCGACCTCGCTCGCGATGGCGGCGGCCGCCGCCGCTCGGGCCGAGGGCATGCCGCAAGGCGGTGGGCCGACCTATGCCAGCCGCACGCCGATGCGGGTGGGCATGGTGACGCTCCGGGTCAAGAACCTCGACAAGGTCGCGGACTACTACCGCGACGTGATCGGACTGACCGTGATCGAGCGCTCCGCGACCGCCGCGACGCTCGGCACGGCCGGCATCACGCTGCTCGTGCTGGAAGCCCGTCCCGAGGCCGCGATCGAGCCGCGCAACGCCGCGGGCCTCTACCACACCGCCTTCCTGATGCCGTCGCGCAAAGATCTCGCGCGCTGGCTGGTGCACGCCGCCTCGCATCGCGTGCCGCTGTCGGGCTTCGCCGATCATCTCGTCAGCGAATCCGTCTATCTCGACGACCCCGAAGGCAACGGCATCGAGGTCTATGCCGACCGCGATCCCTCGCAATGGCAGTGGAGCGAGGGCAGCGTGAAGATGGCGAGCGACGAGCTCAACATCCCCGACCTCTTGTCGCTGACCAACACGCGCGTCGCAGACTACGCCAAGGCACCGGACGGTCTGCGCGTCGGCCACATGCATTTGCGTGTCGGCGATCTCGCCGAGGCCGAACGATTCTATCACGGCACGGTCGGCCTCGATCCGACCCGCCGCCGTGGCGGCGCCGCGTTCCTGTCGTCGGGCCGCTATCACCATCACCTCGGCATGAACGTCTGGCAGAGCCAGGGGGCCGGCCAACGCGACGATCAGACCACGGGGCTTGCCTGGTTCTCGCTGGTGATGGCGAAGCAGGACATTCTCGCTGCGCAGGAGGAACGCCTGCGCAAGGGCGGCGCGCAGGTCACTGCGCTCGCCAACGGTCTGGAGGCCGTCGATCCCTGGGGCACGCGGGTGCGCCTGATCAGGGTTTGATCGCCGGCACGGGCATTGCTATGACCGGTCAGGCGCTAGCCAGTTTTCCGGGGTTCAGCCTGACATGTCCGATTTTCACGGCGTCTTTCCTTATCTTGTTTCGCCCGTCGATGCCGATGGCACGGTGCGCACCGAGGTCCTCGGCAAGCTCTGCGACGATCTGATCGGCGCCGGCGTGCACGGGCTGACGCCGCTGGGTTCGACCGGCGAGTTCGCCTATCTCAATGCCGCGCAACGCAGCGCGATCGTGCAGACCACCATCCAGGCCGCGAAGGGACGCGTGCCGGTTGTGGCCGGCGTCGCCTCCACCTCGACGGCGGATGCGGTGGCGCAGGCGAAGGCCTATCAAAAACTCGGCGCCAACGGCATTCTGGCGATCCTGGAAGCGTACTTTCCGCTCGCCGATGCCCAGGTGGAATCCTATTTCCGCAGCATCGCGGATGCCGTGGACATCCCCGTCGTCATCTATACCAATCCGCAATTCCAGCGCTCCGATCTCACGCTCGACATCATCGCGCGCCTCGCTGAACATCCGCGCATCGGCTACATCAAGGACGCCTCGACCAACACCGGCCGGCTGCTCTCGATCATGAACCGCTGCGGCGATGCCTTGCGCGTGTTCTCGGCCTCCGCCCATATCCCGGCCGCGGTGATGCTGATCGGCGGGCTCGGCTGGATGGCGGGACCGGCCTGCATCATCCCGCGCCAGAGCGTCGCACTCTACGACCTCTGCAAGGCCGGCCGCTGGGACGAGGCCATGGCGCTCCAGCGCAGACTGTGGCGGATCAACGAGGCCTTTGCCCGATTCAACCTCGCCGCCTGCATCAAGGCGGGGCTGGCGATCCAGGGCTACGACGTCGGCGATCCCGTCCCGCCGCAGGCCGCGCTGTCGGCCGACGCCCGCAAGGTCGTGGGAGCGGCGTTGAGGGAGCTTGATTAACGAGCGGTCGTCCCCGCGATCGGTGCCGTAGGGTGGGCAAAGCGTAGCGTGCCCACCATTTGCCCGTCATTGAGGGTGGTGGGCACGGCGCGCGAAGAGCGCGCCTTTGCCCACCCGACGGAATCGCGGATTTGCGAGACGGCATGCCAAATCCATGCATATCCCGCCTAAAACCGCGGCTGGTATGCCTCCGATCGATCCGCTAAAAGGCTGCCCGCAGTTTCGAAAAGACCCTGAGGACCCCACGGAATGAACATTCTTCCCGGCAATTTGCGTTTCGGAGCGGGCCAGCCCGTCAAGCGTTTGGAAGACCAGCGGCTGCTCACCGGGAAGGGTCAGTTCATCGACGACAAGCCGGAGGAGGGCGCGCTGTGGTTGCATGTGCTGCGCTCGCCGCATGCCCACGCGAAGATCGTCTCGATCGACACCAGCGCCGCGGCCGCCATGCCCGGCGTCACCGCGATCTACACCGGCGCTGACCTCATCAAGGACGACATCGGCACCATCCCGACCTTGAGCATCTTCAAGCGCCCCGACGGCAAGCCCATGACGGTGCCGCCGCGCCGCCTGCTCGCCCATGAGATCGTGCGTTACACCGGCGAAGCCGTGGCCGCAGTGGTGGCCGCCTCGCGCGCCGAGGCGCAGAGCGCGGCCGAGGCCATCGTCGTCGAATACGATGTGCAGCCCGCCGTGGTCGACCCCGTCGAGGCCGTAAAACCCGGCGCGCCCGTGGTGTGGCCGGAGGCGCCCGACAACATCGTCGGCGCGATGAGCTATGGCGATGCCGCCAAGGCGGACGAGGCGTTTGCCAAGGCTGCGCATACGGTCGAGCTCGACATCGTCAGCCAGCGTCTGGTGCCCTCCGCGATGGAGCCGCGCTCGACCATTGCCGAGATCGACAAGAAGACCGGCCGTCTCCTCCTGCATGTGCAGTCGCAGACGCCGGCCTCGACCCGCGACGTGCTGGCGGAAGCCGTGCTCAAGCGCCCCAAGGACAGCGTCCGCGTGCTGGTCAGCGACATCGGCGGCGGCTTTGGTCAGAAGACCAACCTCTATCCGGAAGACGGCATCGTCGCCTATGCCGCGACCAAGCTGAACAGGAAGATCCGCTGGCGCGGCGACCGCACCGACGAATTCGTCGGCGGCACCCACGGCCGCGATCTCACCTCGACCGCGTCGTTCGCGCTCGACGAGAAGGGCAAGGTGCTGGCCTATCGCGTCAAGTCGATCGGTTGCACCGGCGCTTACTCCTCGGGTGCGGCGAACATCATTCCGCTGGTGCTAGGGCCGTTCGTGCAGACCGGCGTCTACGATTTGCCGCTGGTGCATTTCGAGGTGCAGTCGGTGATGACCCACACCGCGCCGGTCGGTGCCTATCGCGGTGCCGGTCGTCCCGAAGCGGTGTTCATCGTCGAGCGCCTGTTCGACGCAGCCGCCCGAAAGATCGGCATGGATCCGCGCGCGATCCGGAAGGTGAATTACATCAAGCCGGCACAGCTGCCCTACACCAACGCCGCCGGGCAGGTTTACGATTCCGGCGCCTTTGCGCACATGCTCGATCGCGCCGTGAAGTTGGCCGATTGGGACGGCTTTGCCGCGCGCAAGAAGGCGGCGAAGAAGAAGGGCCTGCTCTACGGCCGCGGGCTCACCTCCTACATCGAATGGACCGGCGGCCGCGCCCACACCGAGAAGGTCAGCCTGCACGCGACCTCGCAGGGTCGGGTGGTTCTACACTCCGGCACCATGGCGATGGGGCAGGGGCTGCAGACCACCTACACCCAGATGATCTCCGACACGCTCGGCATTGCCATGGACAAGATCGACGTCGTCCAGGGTGACACTGATCTCGCCATGGGCTTTGGCAGCGTCGGCTCGCGTTCGCTGTTCGTTGGCGGCACGGCGGTCGCGGTCTCGTCGAATGATTTGATCCAGAAGGCGCGCGAGAAGGCGGCGAACGTGCTCGAGACCTCGGTCGAGGACATCGAATATCAGGGCGGCATGCTCACCGTGGTCGGCACCGACCGCCGCATCAGCCTGTTCGATCTCGCCGAGAAGGAGGGCGGCGCCAAGCTCAGCGTCGATTCCGAAGGCGAGGTCGATGGCCCGAGCTGGCCGAACGGCACGCATATCTGCGAGGTCGAGATCGATCCGGAGACCGGCGTCTCCCGCGTCGTGCGCTACACCACCGTCGACGACGTCGGTGTCGCCGTGAACCCGATGCTGGTCACCGGCCAGATCCATGGCGGCGTCGCGCAGGGCATCGGTCAGGCGCTCTATGAGGGCGTCTCGTATGATTCCGACGGTCAGCTCCTCACCGCGAGCTACCAGGATTACTGCATCCCGCGCGCCGACGACGTGCCGCCGATCGTGGTGACGCTGGACGATTCCGCGCCCTGCCGCACCAATCCGCTCGGCGCCAAGGGCTGCGGCGAATCCGGCGCCATCGGCGGCCCGCCCTGCGTCACCAACGGCGTGATGGATGCGCTCGCCGAGCTCGGCATCACCCAGCTCAACACGCCGCTGACGCCGCAGAAGATATGGAAGGCGATCAAGGACGCGAAGGTGGCAGGCTAAGAGGGCGGTGCTTAGCCGGATGGAGCGTAGCGAAATCCGGGCCCGCGCTATTGCCACAACGTCATTGCGAGCGCAGCGAAGCAATCCAGAATCTTTCCGCGGAGGAAGTCTGGATTGCTTCGTCGCAAGGGCTCCTCGCAATGACGGCGGAGAGAGTTGTGGCCCTCAAATCCCCAGCATCATCTTCGCAATAATATCGCGCTGGATCTCCGAGGTGCCGCCGAAGATCGTGTAGGCCCGGCCGTTGAGATATTCCGGCACCACCGTCAGCATCTCCTCAGGCGTCGCCGGCGCGTGGTTGAGCTTGTAGAGCGGGCGCATCGGTTCGACCGCGAGGGCGTCGTGACCGATCACGTCGGCCCCCAGCCGTGTCACGGCCTGGCGGATCTCGCTATTGCGCAGCTTCAGGATCGACGACACCGCGCCGGGATTTTGGCCGGTCTGAAGTGCGGAGAGCACGCGCAGCTCGGTCATCTCCAGTGCGTCGATGTCGATTTCGACCTCGGAGATGCGCGCGGCGACATCCGGACTGTCGATCGCGCGTCCCGTCAGGTCCGACTCGGCCAGCTCCGCGATCGCCTTCAACCCCTCGCGCAGCTTCGCTGACGCAATGCCGGAGCCGCGCTCGAACTCGAGCAGATATTTGCCGTAGGTCCAGCCCTTGCCTTCGTCGCCGACGCGATTGGCCACGGGCACCCGCACATCGTCGAAGAACACCTGGTTGACCTCGTGGTCGCCGCCGATGGTGATGATCGGGCGTGTCGTGATACCCGGCGTCGTCATGTCGATCAGAATAAAACTGATGCCGTCCTGCTGCCGCGGCCCCTCGCTGGTGCGCACCAGCGCGAACATGCGGTTGGCGTGGTGCGCATGGGTGGTCCAGATTTTCGTGCCGTTGATGATGTAGTCGTCGCCGTCGCGCACCGCGCGCGTCTTCAGTGAGGACAGGTCGGAGCCGGAGCCCGGCTCGGAATAGCCCTGGCACCAATAGTCTTCGCCGGAGAGAATGCGCGGCAGATAAAAATTCTTCTGCTCCGCCGAGCCGAAGCCGATGATGACGGGCCCGACCATCTTCACGCCCATCACGTTGACGTTGGGCACGCCAGCGCGCGCGGATTCAGTCTCGAAAATCCAGCGCTGCGCCGGCGTCCAGTCCGGGCCGCCATGTTCGGCCGGCCAGCCCGGCGCGCCCCAGCCCTGCCGGTGCAGCGCGCGCTGCCAAGCCATGCCGATATCCGGATCGGAGAACACCGACGGCGTCAGCGCGGTTGCGCGCTTCATCTCTTCGGTGAGATTCTTGGCGATGAAGCCGCGCACCTCGTCCTGGAAGGCGCGCTCCTCGGCGTTGAACGAGAGGTCCATGATGCGCTCCTTGTGTCAGGCCGTGCGGCTAAGCTGGGCGTGGCGGCTAAAATGATGCGCGCTGCCGCCGAACAGCGTGTCGAAGGCGACCAGCCGTTTGAAATAGGCGCCGACCTCGAGCTCCTCGGTGACGCCCATGCCGCCGTGGAGCTGGATCGACTGCTCGCCGACGAAGCGCGCGCATTTGCCGATCTTCGCTTTCGCGCCCGACGCAGCCCGCGCGCGCTCGACCGGCGGGCTATCTGCTTTCAGCGCGGCGCGCAGCGCCATCGAGCGCGCCTCGTCGACCTGCATTGCCATGTCGGCGAGGCGGTGGCGGATCACCTGGTTCGCGGAGAGCGGCCGGCCGAACTGCTTTCGGATCTTGGTGTATTCCAGCGTAGTGTCGAGCAGCGTCTGCATGATGCCGACGGCTTCCGCGCCAAGCGCGGCCATGGCGCGATCGACGGCCAATTCGATCGCGGGCAGGGCATCGCTGCCGTCACCCAGGAGAGCGTCCTCCGGTAGCTCGACGCCTGATAGTTCGATGTTGCAGGCCCGGCCGCCGCCGAGGCGCTCATAGTCGTTGATGGCGACGCTCGGCGTCTTTGCCGGGACCAGGAGCAGGCCGATCCACCCCGATGGTCCCTTATGGTCGTGGATATGCGCGGAGACGATGATCTCGTCGGCGGCGTGGCCGTCGAGCACCGCGATTTTGCTGCCGGCAAGACGCCAGCCTTGCGCCGTCTTGTGGGCGACGGTCGCGACCTTGGCGAGATCGAACCGCGCCGCGCGCTCGGAATGGGCGAAGGCGAGTTTCAGTGATCCGTCCGCGACCTTCGGCAGCCTCGCCTGCTTCTGCGTCGTGCTGCCGCACTTCTCGATCAGCGCCGCTCCCAGCACGACCGTCGCGACATACGGCTCGGACACCAGCCCGCGGCCGAAAGCTTCCATCAGAATGCCGATCTCGACCGCGCCGCCACCGAGCCCGTCAAACTCTTCGGGAATCGGCAGCGCCAGCCAGCCAAGCTCGGCGAACTGCTTCCACACCGTAGGGCTGAAGCCGGACGAGTCCTTCGCCATCTTGCGGCGATGATCGGCGTCGTAGCTTTCGGCCACGAAGCGATCCGCGCTCTCGCGCAGCAGCCGTTGCTCGTCACTGAGATTGAGGTCCATGTCGTTACTCCGCGGCCGCCGGCGGCTTGCGCACGGAGGGATGCAGTCCGGATGGATCGACCACCGTGCCGAACTCGTGAAGGTTATGGGCGTGACAGAGCTGATGCAGCGCAAAGGCCTGGTCGATCGCGGCGGGCTGGCCCATCACATCGACCGAGCGATTCACCGCTTCCTTGGTCAGCTTCAGCGCGAAGGACGGCTTTGATGCGATCCGGCGCGCCAGCTCCAGCACCGACGCTGAAAGTTCCGTGCGCGGCACGACCCGGTTGACCATGCCGAGCTGATGCGCCTCCTGCGCGCTCCAGCTGTCGGCAGTGAACAGGAATTCCTTGGCCTTGCGCGGGCCGAGCTCCCAGGGATGCACGAACCATTCGACGCCGCAGACGCCCATGGTCACCACGGGATCGCAGAACTGCGCATCGTCGCTGGCGACGATGAGGTCGCAGGCCCAGGCCAGCATCAGCCCACCGGCGATGCATTTGCCGTGCACCTCGGCAATGGTCGGCTTGGCGAGGTTGCGCCAGCGCCGCGTGATCTGGAGATAGATTTCCTGTTCGCGCGCGAAGCGGCCATGCGCGTTCGCCTCCGCAAAGCCACCCCAATTTCCGATCGGCGGAAAATCGGCACCTGCGGCATTCTTGCCGCCGGGACGCAAATCGTGCCCTGAGGAGAAGTGCGGCCCGTTGCCGGCGAGGATGATGACCTTGACCGCATCGTCCTGCACCGCCTCGTCGAACGCGGCGTTGAGGTCGTAGGTCATCTGCAGGTTCTGCGCATTGCGCGCCTCGGGCCGGTTCATCACGATCCGGACAATCGCCGGCTCCGGCCGCTCCACGAGGATGGTCTCGAACGAGGACATGGCGCTTCCCCCTAGCGTTTCCGTTCTTGTTTTGCTCAAGTTGACTATGTCGGCCAGGGATAGGCAAGAGGCTTGCGTAAATCGGCTGCTTTTCGTGTCCAATCTGGTAGTTTGCGTCAGATTCCACCGGGAGAAATCTGATGCGCAAGATCCTGACCGTGCTGGCGGCTCTGGCCTCGCTGAGCCTGACCAACTGCGGCTACAACGCCATCCAGAGCGAGGACGAGCAGATCAAGGGCAACTGGTCCGAGGTCGTGAACCAGTATCAGCGCCGCGCCGATCTCGTGCCCAGTCTCGTCAACTCGGTGAAGGGCTTTGCGCAGCAGGAGAAGGACGTGCTGCTCGGCGTCACCAATGCGCGCGCCAAGGTCGGCAGCATCCAGGCGACGCCCGAGGTGCTGAACGACCCCGCCGCCTTCCAGAAGTTCCAGGCCGCCCAGGGCGAGCTCTCCAGCGCGCTGTCGCGTCTCTTGGTCGTCACCGAGAACTATCCGCAGCTCAAGTCGGACGCGCTGTTCAAGGATCTGATGTCGCAGCTCGAAGGCACCGAGAACCGCATCACGGTCGCGCGCAACCGCTACATCAAGGCGGTGCAGGACTATAACGTCACCATCCGCTCGTTTCCGAGCAACCTCACCGCGATGATGTTCGGCTACAAGGAGAAGCCGAATTTCTCGGTCGACAACGAGAAGGAAATCTCGACCGCGCCGAAGGTCGATTTCAATCCGGCGCCTGCGCCGGCGCCGTCGAAGTAGCTGCGCGCCGTTTTGCGAATGCGCCCAGCCCCACCCACCGCCGTCATTCCCCGCGAAGGCGGGGAATCCAGTACGCCGCGGCTTCTCCGTAATCCGCTGGCGTCTCTGGAATACTGGATCGCCCGGTCAAGCCGGGCGATGACAGCGGGGTTGTGGCGAGCCTGTTCGGTCTTCTCGTCGTGTGTCTTCGCGATCGCACTCCTCTTCGTCTTCGCATTCCCCGCCTTCGCCGATGTCGCCGTGCCGCAACTCACCGGCCGCGTGGTCGATCAGACCGGCACGCTGTCGAGCGGCGACGTCGCCGCGCTCACGCAAAAGCTGCGTGACTTCGAGACTCGAAAAGGCAGCCAGGTCGCTGTCCTGATCGTGCCGACCACGCAGCCAGAGACGATCGAGCAGTTCGCGATCCGCGTGGCGGACGCCTGGAAGATCGGCCGCAAGAAGGTGGACGACGGCGCGATCCTCGTCGTCGCCAAGAATGACCGCCATTTGCGCATCGAGGTCGGCTACGGCCTCGAGGGCGCACTCACCGACGTCACCTCGCGGCGGATCATCGACGAGATCATCACACCGAAGTTCAGGACGGGCGATTTCGCCGGCGGTATCTCCGATGGCGTAGATCGCATGATCCGCGTGATCGACGGCGAGCCGCTGCCAGTACCTTCGCCGACTGTGAATTTCGGCAATCTGGACGATCTCGCGCCGCTGTTCATTGTGACGCTGTTCGCCTCCATCGGGGTCGGCGGGTTCTTCCGGGCCATGCTGGGACGGCTGGTCGGATCGTTGGCGACCGGTGGCATCATCGCAGCGCTGACCTGGCTCATTCTCGGCTCTCTCACGCTGGCGATGGCGCTCGGCGTCGTCGGTTTCATTATCGGCTTCATCGCCGATCTGTTTTCGGCGATGGCGCCAAGCTCGGGGTCGTCGCGCGGCGGCTCGTGGTCGAGCGGTTCTTCGGGCGGCGGCTGGAGCAGCGGATCGTCGTCCAGCGACAGCGGCGGATTCAGCGGCGGTGGTGGCAGTTTTGGCGGCGGCGGCGCCTCGGGGAGCTGGTAGCGGTCATGAGGATCAAGCGCATTGCCAGACATCTCGTGCAGCATCATTGGCGCGCGAAGCAGATCTTTCCACCAGCCGTGCTCGCCCGCATCGAGCAGGCGATCAAGCAGGGTGAGACCGCGCATTCCGGCCAGGTCCGTTTCGTCGTCGAAGGCGCGCTCGACGGGCGGCCACTGTTCCGCAACCAGCCGGCCCGCGCGCGCGCGCTCGATGTGTTCTCTCACTTGCGCATCTGGGATACCGCGCACAACAACGGCGTCCTGATCTATCTCCTGCTTGCCGATCGCGACGTCGAGATCGTGGCCGACCGCGGCATTCATGCGAAGGTCGGTGACGAGGGCTGGGAGAACATCTGCCGCGCGATGGAGGCCGAGTTCGCCTCCGGCCAGTTCGAGCGCGGCGTGATCGGCGGCATCGCTGCGGTATCGCGCGAGCTGTCGCGGCATTTTCCGCCGCAGGGCCCGCACGCGAACGAACTGCCGGATGCGCCGGTCGTGATGTGACGGATAGTGATTGGGAGCCGGCGGGTGCGGCGCGCTCCGTCATTGCGAGCGCAGCGAAGCAATCCAGACTGCGGCTTTGGAAAGATTCTGGATTGCTTCGCTGCGCTCGCAATGACGGTGTGGAGGCAGCCATTCCGCGGCCGTTCATCTTCCCCCGCTTACAATTTGTTTCACGCCTGCCACACCGGTTCCACGTTCCCGGCCAAATTCGGCCCCGGATGACTTCCTAAAATTTCGGTAAGCGGGTCCCTAAGTAAGGATTTCGCAAGCAATGAAAGTTACCAAAAGGTCAATCCAGAGTGGAGTATTCGAACTGTGAGCGAACCAATGGCTGAGCAGGCTGCCCGAGAGATCGGCGAAGAGATCGGCGAACAGGCGAGCGTCGTCGAACCCGCCGCGACTGCACCTGCCGTCGAGGCTGCCGGCATCGAGGCCCCCTCGATCGCCCCGGACCATGAGTCGCCGCCCAAGCCGGATCCCGTCAAGGTGGAAGCCCCCAAGGTCGAGCCGCCAAGAATCGAGGCATCGAGAATCGAGGCATCGAGAATCGAGGCGCCGAAGTTCGAAGCCAAAGCCGAGACCAAGCCCGAGCCGAAGCCCGGCAAGCTCATCGTCATGGCACCGTCGGAGCGCTCCTGGGAGCGCGAGGAGTTTGCCCCGCATGTGAAGGCGGACGAGCCGCGCGAGACCGGCGGCAAGCGTCGCCTGTCGGCGATGGCCGCGGTGGTGGCGATCGCCGCCAGCGTCGGCGCCATCAGCGGCGCGCTTGCGACCGCCGGCATGATGCACTTCGCAGCCCCGGCCCCCGCGCCGGCGCAGGTCGCCGACACCAGCGCGCTGGAATCCTCGGTTGCCAGGATCGATGCCGATGTCGTCGCACTGAAGGCGAATGTCGAGCACACCTCCAAGACCGGCCTCGGCCAGTTCAACCGGGCCAATGACCGCCTCGACAAGCTTGAGAAGGCCCAGGCCGAGCCGATGGCCAAAATCGCAAAGCTGTCCGAGACCGTCGACAAGCTCCGCGCCACGCCGCCGGCGGCCCCCGCGCAGGCTGCCGCCGCCGCGAAGGAAACCACCGGCTCGATCGCGCCGACCCAAATTGCGACCGCCGCCGCCGCACCGGTTCCGACCCCTGCCGCGCCCAAGACCGAGGTCGGCCGGTTGCCGACGATCGACGGCTGGGTTCTGCGCGACGTCGCCAATGGCGGCGCGCTGATCGAGGGCCGCGGCGGCCTCTACGAGGTCTATGCCGGTGACCCCATCCCCGGAATTGGCCGCGTCGACGCGATCCGCCGCCAGGACGGCCGCTGGGTCGTCGTCACCAGCAAGGGCCTGATCGTCGCGCGTTGAGCGCTGGACATTCGACTTTCGAAGAGGCGCTTCACCACTACGTGAAGCGCCTTTTGACTTGAATAGGCCGGCTCAGGCGGTGTTACTGAAGGCATGAGCCGCGCGTTGCGAATTCTCGTTGCTGCCGCCGTCTTGCTTGGCGGGACTGTTTCGCTTTTCGCAGCGGAGAACGTGCCCTTGACGCGCGGCACGGCGATCATCGATCCCGATCTGCTCCGCAATCTCGACCACAGCGACTCGCTCACGATCTCGCGCCTGCTATGGCCGGAGCGGAACGCGGACTTTCCGTTGACGACCGATTTACTGTTCTCGTCGCTGTCGCAGCTCAAGGACATTCCATCTGCGATCGACGCGGAGTTCGACCGCTACATCATCGGGCAGAAGGCGGCGTACCCGACCGAGACCATCGGCGTCGGGGAAGGCTTTGACGTGCAGCTGTTCGATCGGGCCAATCTGAAATCGCGCGACACCCGCTTCGTGCTGGCGGGCATCGTCAATCGCATGGACCGCGCCTATGTCTCGGAGGAGTCGTGCGGTGAGATCAGGCTGATCTATCGGCTGGTGCGTTTCGAGAGTAAGCCGGAAGGTGGCAAGACCGCGACGCGTCTGCCGATGACGTTCAATCTGGTGATGAAGGCACGCGATGCGCGCCAGACCGATGCGAGCGGCAAGCCTGTCACCTGTGCTGAGGTCGCGCGGCGGTGGCTCGACAATGGCGACTGGCAGGGGCTGATCGGCGGCGGCATCTCCCCTTCCGACGCCATGCTCGATCGCATCGAGACCAATATCCAGATCTCGATCGCGCCGAAATCAGCACTGCACGATTTCCGCTCCGACTATCTGCTCAAGGTGTTCAAGTACAACGCGGCCGCGAAGACGTTCGAGGAATCGACGCTGGAGAACCAGATCGACCGCGACCGGATCGCCGCGGACGATGCGCTCCGACGTGACTTCAAGGCGTGGCTGCTTGCGCCGGAAAATCTCCGCGAGTTCGATCGCGGCACGGTGCTGATCCCCGAGAAATTCCTGGCCAAGGCCGCGGTGGTGCCGACGCCTGCCGGCCTCGATGCCTCCGGATTGCAGCCGGAGTTCGGCATGATGCAAGGGGAAGGAAAAGGGGAGGGCAAGGACAATCCCGTCTTCACCGACAACGACGTTGTCGGCGCGCTGAAGCAGGCCGCCGCGCGCGGGGACATGCAGAACATCCGCTCGGTCGCAGGCTTCCAGCGCCGCCTCAACGACGTTACCTGCGCCGGCTGCCACCAGACCCGCGGCATCGGCGGCTTCCACTTCCCGGGCGTCGATTGGCTGGCGGACAACCCGTCGAATTCCACCATCGTGCCGGCCTCGCCGCATTTCTTCGGCGACCAGGTCCGCCGCCGCGACATCCTGACCGCATTCGCCGCGGGCAAACGCCCTGATTTCTCACGCGGATTTGCCAGCCGGCCGCAGACCCGCGGCAGCCAGGAGCTGGCCGGCACCGAATATCAGGACGGCTGGGGCGCCCATTGTTCCCTGCAAAATGCGGGATCGGGAACGTCGGACAGGAGTTTTACGTCATGGAGCTGTGCTAAAGGTCTCACCTGTCAGGCTGCCGCGGCATCGAGCCGCATCGGCATGTGCTTCATCAAGACGCGTTAGCGCGTGATCCGGAAAAGTGTGCAGCGGTTTTTCGAAAAGATCACGCGCCAGATAAAACCAGCAACCGGTTTGGATGACCCATGACTGAGACCAGCGACGCCGACAAGGAGCGCAATCGCGAGATCGCGCGCAATGAGGAAGCCAAGCAGGTCACCGGCAGCATTCGCGTCAGCACCTGGGCGGTCGCGGTGGTTGTGATCGTCGGCGGGATTCTGTTCACGCTGGGGTGGCTGGCGCTGAGGGGTTAGTACCAGCGCCCTCACTTCGCGTAGTTCGTCATCCGCTTTCCCGGCAGCAGCTCATAGGCCGGCTTCCAGCCGGGCAGCGCGGCCATGCGGCCAAGCCAGGCGTGGACGGCGGGATGGCTCGCCGCGAAATCAAAACCGTGCTCATCGCTCGGATAGTGCAGGTAGGCCATCATCGAGATATCGGCGACCGTCGGCCTCGTGCCGATCGCGAAGGCATTGTGCTGGAGATGTCCGTCGAGAATGCCGAGGAAGTCCTCGAGCCGCCGGCGAAAATGCTTCAGCACCTGCGGATCGTTTTTCTCGGTGAACGCCCGCATGAAGCGGTAGGTCGCCATGTAGCCGGTGAGCTTGTGGTTGTCCCAGAACAGCCAGCGCAGCAGCTCGAACGTCTCGTCCTCGGTCTCGGCGCCGAAACGGCCGTACTGCTCGGCAAGCTTCAGCAGCAAGGGCGCGGTCTGCGTCATCTTTACGCCGTCAACCTCGAGCACGGGAATCTCGCCCATCTCGTTCACGGCCTTGCGCCATTCCGCCGTGCGCGTGACGCCGCCGCCGAAATCGGTCCATACCGGCTCGAACCTCTCGCCGCAAAGCGTCAGCATCAACGCCAGCTTGTAGCTGTTGCCGGATTCCGGGAAGTAGTGCAGGCGGTAGTTGGGCATGAGGACCTCACGAGACGCGATGTTGTCGTGAGTTTATAGCGAGATCGTCCCACGCCGTCATTGCGAGTGCAGCGAAGCAATCCAGCAATGCATCTGCGATGGGATCCTAGATTGCTTCGCTGCGCTCGCAATGACGAGGTTGCGAGGGCGTGCCGACCCTAACCAACAGCCCCCAAACCCCGCAGCTGCTTGATCGCCTTCTCGTCGTATCCCGCCCCGCGCAAAATCTCGTCACTGTGCTCGCCGACGCCGGGCGGCTTGCGCGGCTGGACCTTCTTGGCGCCGTCGATCCAGATCGGGCTGGAGATGGTGAGCATGGTGTCGTTCTCGAACGGCACCAGCACCTCGTTGTCGAGCATCTGCTTGTCGTTGGGGATGTCGTCGAGAATGCCGACGATGCCGAACACCAGGCCGTTGCCGTCGAGGATCTTGCGCCATTCGGCAAGATCCCTGGTCGCGAAGGTCTCGTCGAAGATCTTGATCAGCTCGACCGAGCGGGCGTGGCGGTCGGGTTTGGTGGCAAAGCGCGGATCGGTGATCAGGTCTTCGCGTCCCAGGCACTTGGCCAGCGTCGGGAACTGCTTCTCCTCGCTCAGCAGCGACAGGATCAGCCAGCGGCCGTCCTTGCACTGGTAATGGTTGGCGACGGCGTTGAGCGCGCGCTCGCGCGGGCGTCTCTCAGCGAACTTGGCGCCGCAGAGCTTCGCCTGCGCCAGCACGCTCGCCGCCCACACGCCGTTGGCCATCAGGTTGGAGGCGACATGCGAGCCCTTTCCGGTCTTCTCGCGCTGATACAGCGCGGTGACGATGGCGCCGTAGAACGCCATGGCGCAGGGATGGTCGCCCATGCCGGCGACCGAGCGAGCCGGCGTCGTGTGGGTGTCGGCGCGGACGAGGTCCATCAGGCCGGAGCGCGCCCAATAGGCGTTGCTGTCGAAGCCGGGCTTGTTGGCCTCTTCGCCCTTTTCGCCATAGCCGGTGAAGGAGGCGTAGATCAGCCGGTCGTTGAGATGGGCGAGATGATCATAGGTGATGCCGAGCTTGGCGCGGACGGGCGGCGGCATGTTGGTGATGAAGACGTCGGCCTCTTCCACAAGCTTGTAGAGCACGGCCTGCGCCTCCGGCTTTGCGAGGTCGAGCGCGATGCTCTTCTTGTTGCGGGCCTCCAGCAGCCAGGCGAAATTGTGCTCGCTGGTCGGATAGCCCGGAATGTTGGGCAGATTGCGGTAAGGGTCGCCGGCGCCGGGCGGCTCGATCTTGATGACGTCGGCGCCGAAATCCGACAGCACGGTCGCGGCCGCGGGCGCTGCGATGAAGCTCGCGCAGTCCAGAACCTTCAGGCCTGCAAAAATGCCCTTTTCCATCGCGGCGGTGCTCCCTCGCTCTTGTTGTTTCCCGCGCGCTGGAATTGGCGCAGGCCAAGTCATGGCAGCATTAGACCGATGTTTCGCCGGGATGCAACGGCGCCGGGCGCAGGGCTTCACTCCTCCCCTGCAAGCAGCGCGGCATTACCGCCGGCTGCCGCGGTGTTGATCGTCACGGTCTGCTCGGTTGCAAAGCGCGCGAGGTAATGCGGGCCGCCCGCCTTCGGGCCGGTTCCGGACAGCCCGTTGCCGCCGAAGGGCTGCACGCCGACTACGGCGCCGATCATGTTGCGGTTGACATAGATGTTGCCGACCTGGACGCGATCGATGATCGCCTCGATGGTGTCGTCGATGCGGGAGTGAACGCCGAGCGTGAGTCCATAGCCGCTGCGCTCGATCGCCTGCAGGACGCGGTCGAGGTTTTCCGCGCGATAGCGCACGACGTGCAGGATCGGACCGAACACCTCATCGGTGAGCTGGCCGGCGTCCTTGAGCTCGAAAATGTGCGGGGCGACGAAGCAGCCATCGGGCACAGTGCCGGCAAAGTGCAGCCGCGCCTCGCTCTTCATCCTCGCGATATGCGCATCGAGGCGCTGCTTGGCCTCGGCGTCGATCACCGGACCGACATGGGTTGCGACATCGCTGGGATCACCGATCCTGAGTTCCCGCGCCGCGCCCGCGATCATCTCGATCATGCGGTCGGCGACGTCCTCCTGCACGAACAGCAGCCGCAGCGCCGAGCAGCGCTGGCCGGCGGAGCGGAAGGCCGAAGTGACGACGTCGTCGGCGACCTGCTCGGGCAGCGCGGTCGCATCCGCGATCATGGCGTTGATGCCGCCGGTCTCCGCGATCAGCGGCACGATCGACCCGTCCTTGGCGGCGAGCGTCCGGTTGATCGCCCGCGCGACCTCGGTCGAGCCGGTGAAGACGACGCCGGCGATGTCGGCATGCGCGGTCAGCACGGCGCCGATGCGGCCGTCGCCGGTGACGAGATACAACGCGCTCCTGGGAATGCCGGCCTCGTGCAGCAGGGCTACGGCCTCGCGGGCGATGCGCGGCGTCTGCTCGGCGGGTTTTGCAACGACGCTGTTGCCGGCCATCAATGCCGCCGTGACCTGGCCCAGGAAGATCGCCAGCGGAAAATTCCACGGCGAGATCGCGACGAAGGCGCCGCGCCCGCGCATGGCGAGCGCATTGCTCTCGCCGGTCGGGCCCGGCATGGCGGCATCAACGCCGAACAGCTTCCGGCCCTGCGCGGCATAATAGCGGCAGAAGTCGGCGGCCTCGCGCAGCTCCGACAGCGCATCGTCCAGCGTCTTGCCGCCCTCGGCTTGCAGCAACGCGATGAAATGGGCGCTCCGGCTCTCCAGAAGATGCGCGGCCTGCTCCAGTGCGGCCGCGCGCGTGGCCGCCGGCGTTCGGCTCCAGGCGGCAAAACCGGCGCGCGCAGCCGTCACCGCCGCATTGGCTCGGTCCGGCGTTGCATCCGCGATCGGCTTGAGGCCGGCTGCCTCGGCCTTCACCTCTGCCAGCAACCGGTCGAGCGCCGCGCGCGTGCCGAATTCAACGCCGCGCGAATTGCGCCGCTCCGGCGCGAACAGATCGCCCGGCAGCGGAATTTTGGGATGAGCCGCCGCTTGCGGCCGGACGATGGCATCGGCCGGACGCTGCAACAGCGCCACAACCGGCACGCGATAGTCGGCCGCCTGCGCCACGAACGACGAGTTGGCGCCGTTCTCCAGCAGTCGCCGCACCAGATAGGCGAGCAGGTCGCGATGGCTGCCGACCGGCGCATAGGTGCGGTAGGCGATGTCGGGATGATCCTTGACGTGATCCTTGGCGAGCTGCTCGTAGAGCGCTTCGCCCATGCCATGCAGGCGCTGGAATTCGAAGCCGCCGCCATCTTGCGCAAGCTCCAGCACGGTCGCGACCGTCAGCGCGTTGTGGGTGGCGAATTGCGGGAAGATGCGCGGCCGCAGGGCCAACAGCTTCTGCGCGCAGGCGACGTAGTTCAGATCCGTCATCGCCTTGCGCGTGAACACGAGATAGCCGTCCAGCCCGCGCTCCTGTGCGCGCTTGATCTCGGTGTCCCAATAGGCGCCCTTGACCAGCCGCACCATCAGCTTGCGGTCATGGGCGCGGGCGAGCGCGTCGACATAGTCGATCACGGCGCTGGCGCGCTTCTGATAGGCCTGGATCGCCAGGCCAAATCCGTCCCAGCCGCTGAGCGAGGGATCGGCGAGCGTTGCCGCGATGACGTCTAGCGACAGCTCCAGCCGGTCGGCTTCCTCGGCGTCGACGGTGAAGTTCAGATCATGGGCCTTGGCGCGCTGCGCCAGGTCCAGCAGTTGCGGCACCAGCTCGGCCATCACGCGGGCGCGGCTGATCGCCTCGAAGCGCGGATGCAGCGCCGACAGCTTGACCGAGATGCCGGGCCGGTCGGGCAGGGGATGGCTGCCCGCCGCCTTGCCGATGGTCTCGATCGCACTGGCATAGGCGTCGAAATAGCGCTTGGCATCCGCCGCGGTGCGCGCACCTTCACCGAGCATGTCGAAGGAGTAGCGCGGCCTCTCACCGGAGCGCGGCTTACCCCGCTCCAGTGCCTGCTCGATGGTCTCCCCCAGCACGAAATGGTTGCCCATCAGCCGCATCGCCTGACGTGTGGCGGTGCGCACCGCCGGCGCGCCGAGCCGCTTCACCAGCCGACCGATGGTGCCGTCGGGCGTCTCGCCGGGCTGGATCACCCGCGCCGAGAGGCCGAGCGCCCAGGCCGAGGCGTTGACCAGGAAGGCCGTGGACTTGGTCTCGTGGTGGATGAAGTCGCCCTCGCCGAGCTTGTCCTCGATGAACTGGTCGGCGGTGCGCGCGTCGGGCACGCGGAGCAGCGCCTCGGCCAGCACCATCAGGGCGAGCCCCTCCTTGGTCGAAAGCGCGAACTCCCGCAGCATGTCCTCGACCCCGCCAAGCCGGTCGTCGCGCTTGCGGATCGCCTCGATCAGCCGCGTCGCGGTGCGGTCGATCCGCGCCTCCTGCGGCGGACTGAGATGCGAAGCCGGCAAGAGCTGCGCGGCAATCTCGGCATCATCGGGCGCGTAGGGGGCGGTGAAGGGCGGCGGGATGTTCGGCATGGCGTGTCCTGTGGCTGAAATCCAGGATAAGGCCCGCTAGGCCGTAGTTCGATAGACAATTTAGCCAATTTGCCTTAGGAAATGAAGGTCATTGACGCATTGGCCGCATAAAATATGGAACTCGACCGAATCGACCGGAAGATCCTCTCCATTCTGCAGCAGGACGGGCGCATCGCCAATGTTGAGCTCGCCGAGCGCATCGGGCTGTCGCCGACCTCAGTTGGCGAGCGGCTGAAGCGGTTGCAACGTGAGGGCTTTGTCGAGGGCTATGGGGCGCGGCTCAATCCGCACCGGCTCGGCCTGGGTCTTCTGGTGTTCGTCGAGGTGCTGCTCGACAAGACCACGCCCGACATTTTCGAGCGCTTCGCACGCGCGGTGAAACTCGCGCCCGAGGTGCTGGAGTGTCACATGGTTGCAGGCGGCTTCGACTATCTTGTGAAGGCGCGGCTTGCGGACATGACCGCCTATCGACGCTTCCTCGGCGAGACCCTGCTGTCGATGCCGGGCGTGCGCGAGACGCGAACCTATGCGGTGATGGAAGAGATCAAGCGCGACGCACCATTGCCGGTGGACTAACGAAGTGCCGTCGCGATTGTCATTGCTGTGGCCTTGAACGAGCGGTCTTCGCGGGAAAATAGTTCTCCGTGTGCAATCGCAACGCCCGTCGTCGAATGCACTGGCCGTCTTCTAAAATTTTTTTTGCCCGGCTCCCGAACAGATCCGGGAGGCAGCAAAGGCTGCCGGGCTTATACTTTGAGGTTCTCTGCGGAGGTCTTGCCCCGGTTTGCGATCTCTTCGTATTCCACCGTCTGTCCTTCGTTCAGGGACGACAGACCGGCTTTCTGCACTGCCGAGATATGCACGAACACATCCTTGCCGCCCGACGCAGGCTGGATAAATCCATAACCCTTCGTCGGGTTGAACCACTTGACCGTACCTTTAGCCATCACGTCTTCTCCGCGGGTCTTCCTCCGAGATCTCGAACGCCAGTCCCCGCCAACCGGCCGGTTCGGTCCTAACAGGATACGCGGAATGTGGCCGGCTTGGTAGCTCAAACCATATCGGCATTTCGCCGAATTCCGCTCAACTTCGCAGCGTTTTTGCCGATTTTGCCCGTTTCGCGGTCAATTGATCGGCACGCGGCGCGCCATCCGTCAATAAGTCGCGGCCAGATAATCGACGATCTTGCCGACATCGGCATCGTCGATCGGGGCGCCATAGACCTTGATCATCTTGGTCACCTCGGCCTGCCAAAAACCCTTCTTGTCCTTCATCGGCGGCTGCGTGTTGACGTAATCGGCCGAGTGGCAGGCGCTGCAATTGCCCTGCACGACCTCGAGATTGGGGCCCGGCTTGAAGACGGCGACCTCGTCGGGCGTCTTGTAGTTGAGCGGCGCTGCAAGCGCCGAACCCACCATTGCGGCGACGGCGAGTGAGATGGCGAGGAGAACGGTGCGCTGCATGATCATTCTCCCTCAGGCCACGGTCACGCGGACGGTTTCGACGACGTTGCGTAGATAACCCGCCGGGTTCCAGCGTGGCGCATCCGGCTGGGTCTCGCCGCCATTGCCGGTGGCGCGCACCTTGAGTTCGTGGGCGCCCGCCGCGAGCTTCACCGGCAGCTTCCATTCACGGAATGAGTATTTGCCGAGATCCTTGCCGAGCTTGGCGCTGACCCAGGTCTTGCCGCCGTCGGTGGAAACCTGGACGTCCTTGATGCCCTTGCCGCCGTCGAAGGCGATGCCGCGCAGCGTCGTGCCGCCGGCCTTCAGCTTGGCGCCGTCGGGCACACTGGTGATGAAGGATCGGATGGTGAAGCGGTTGATCGGGATCGTCGCCTTCGGCGCGGTGCCCGGCTCGACCGCATTGTTCGGGGTATCAGGAATGCGATAGGCCGACTTCATCCAGAAGCCGTCATAGACATTGTCGATGACGGTGATCTCGTTGAGGTGCTTGACCCAGTAGGTGCCGTAATAGCCGGGCACGATCAGGCGCAGCGGAAAACCGTTGAGGAACGGCAGGTCCTCTCCGTTCATGCCATAGGCCAGCATCACCTCGCCGTCGGTGGCGTGCTCGAGATCGAGCGCCTTGACGAAATCCGGCGTCTTGTCGCTGACGGGGCCGTCCATGCCGTTGAAGGTGACCTGCTTGGCCCCGCTCTGCACGCCCGCCATCTCGAGCACGGCCTTCAGCGGCACGCCGCGCCAGCGCGCATTGCCCATCGCGCCGTTGGCGAGCTGGCCACCGGCGACACGCGGCTCTACGAGGCCGCGGCTGTTGCCGGAGCACTGGTTGACGGCGACGATCTCGGTCGCCTTCATTTTCCTGATGTCCTTGAGCGACAGCTTGAGCGGCTTGTCGACCTTGCCCTTGACCTCGAGCGTGAACTTGTCGGGATCGAGATTGTAGGGCAGGTCCGAGAGGTGGTAGCGCACGAAGAACGCGTTATTCGGCGTGATCGGACCGTCGTTGAAGATCGCAAACGGCGTCTCGAGCTGCGGCGGTCGGCTGGTCAGGCCGATCATCGGCCGCTTCTGCGGATATTTCACCAGCGGCCGCTCGCCATTGGCGAAGGGAAGCGTGACGGTGTCGAGGGCCAGCGCCTTGGTGGAATTCAGTGTGGCCGCCATAGCGGCAAGGCCCGCTCCTTTGAGCAGGTCGCGTCGATCGAACATTCTCGTCTCCTCCCGGAGCTTTTCGTTGGACAGCGGTCATCACCGCGATCCCGCGCTCATCTGTCGCAACGATTGAGATGAAGTCAATTCGTGCTTTCGCAGCAGGCCCATGCCGCTGCGTTGCAGCAAGCCGGTGTTACCCCGCGACGAGATCGAGTCGAGCTGCAGCCGCGAACGAAGGAGCGCTCCCTCGCCCCGCCTGCGGGGAGAGGTGAAGCCTCAGGCCGCGACGCGCTCGCTTTGGTCAACCAGCGCCGACAGCTGCCTCGTATCCGCAACCACGCGCACGGCCAGCGGCTCGTCGCGGCCGCGGATCGCGACCTCCTGCTGCGGCAGCGCATCGTCGGCAAGGCCGGCGGTACGGCGGACCTCCTCCGAGACGATCGCCTCGCAGGCCAGCGTCTTGGTCATGTCCTGGAGCCGGGCCGCGACGTTGACGGCATCACCGAGCGCGGTGAAGACAATATGATCGCGATAGCCGATATCGCCGATGATGACCTCGCCGCCGTGAATGCCGATGCCGAAGCGGATCGGCTGGCGGAGATCGTGGCTCAGGAGCTCGTTGAGCTCGTCGATATGCGTGGCGATGGCGGCGGCAGCCTTCAGCGCTTGCCGGCAGGCGGTCTCCGGATCGGCCGACAGCCCGAACAGCGCCAGCATGCCGTCGCCGACGAACTGGTTCGGCTGGCCGCCGTTCTCGATCACGGCCCGCGAGACGGCACCGAGGAAACGGTTGACGATGAAAACGGTGTCGAACGGCAGCCGCTTCTCGGCAAGCTGCGTCGAACCGCGCATGTCCACGAACAGGCTGACGAGGTAGCGCTCCTGGCCGATTCTGGCCGATGTCGAGGCCTGTCCGTCCGCCGAATGGGTGTGGGGCGTGAACAGCTGGAAGAAGGAGAGGTCGGAGTCCGGCCGCAGCTGGCAGGCAAGCCGGATCGAGGGATCGGCGGTGCCGACGCGCGCGAGCACGAAGGCCTCGCGCTGCGACGGCTCGGGCAGGGCGGCATGGTCGCCGATGATGCGGATGCGGCATGTCGAGCAGCGGGCGCGGCCGCCGCAGACGCTGGCATGCGGCACATTGTGGCGCAGGCTCGCCTCCAGCACGGAGAGACCCTTCGGCACGCGCACCGTCTTGCCGTTGCCGTAGGACAGCGCGATCATGCCGCGGCGCCGTTCGCGCAAGGCGCGCACGCCGCGCGCCGCCAGCGCCAGCCCGAGCAGGCCGACATAGCCGATGGTGAGGCCGCCGGTGATGCGATCGAGCGTCGCCGCTTCCGCGGTCGAGCCGAGCTGGCGGCGGGTGAGATTGTGCGTGCGCCACTCGCCGTCGTCGACGTCGATCTGGACACTGCGTCCGCCCTGGTAGACGCCGAGCAGCGACAGCGTCGGGATCAGCACGGCGGCGGCGAGCAGATAGGGCGCGGCGCGCGCGAAGAACGGTTTCAGGCGCAGCCAGAAATAGATGCCGATGCAGCCATGGACCCAGGCGATGATCAGCAGGATCGTCATGGTCCAGATGCGGTTCGAGGTGACGAAGAACAGATAGAGTTCCTGCGGATAGAGTTTCTGGTGTCCGTACAGCGTGTAGCCGAGCCGGACGCCGATCACGTGGGCCATGACGAGGGCGGGGATGCTCAAGCCCAGCACGAGCTGGAGCGGCTCGATCGTCCGCCAGCGGAACTGACGGCGCTGATAGAGCGCGTAGATGCCGAGCCCCATATGCGTGAGCGCGGCCGTATAGAACACGATCGCGATGGGGAGGAACCGCCAGAACGCGGTGTGATAGTAGACTCCGATCTCCATGGCATCGACCGAGATGTTGCCGAGCGCATGGTTGAGGAAATGGCTCACCACGTAGGAGAACAGGATGACGCCGCAGACCAGCCGAACCTGCCGCACGCTGGTCGCGCGGGAAAGTTCGGACAATCGTGAGGATGCGGTGGCCATGATTCGGTTGTATCAGTTCATGAAGGAGAACAGCCAGCGTAGCGTTTAATTCCAGGGGCGGACAGCTGGCCTGATCACATGCGCGGCAAGGTTACGATATCGTAGGGTGGGCAAAGGCGCCTTGGCGCCGTGCCCACCATCCCGCATCGCATCCCTCGATGGTGGGCACGCTCCGCTTTGCCCACCCTACGATCTCCCCCGCATTGACTCCCCCTCCCAGGTTGGCGAAAAGCGCGGCCGTGACGACAGCCCCCGATATCACCACGCCCCCAGCCGGCGCCGCGCGCCGTCCCCTCGTCATGGCCGTGCTCGTCATCGCCGCGATGACGCTGCTGCGCATCATCTACGCCTCCGCGATCGAGCTGCGCACCGACGAGGCCTATTACTGGACCTGGTCGAAGGAGGGGGCGCTCAGCTTCCTCGATCATCCCCCCATGATCGCCTGGTTCATCCGTTTTGGCACCGCGATCTTCGGCGACACTCTGCTCGGCGTTCGCCTCAGTGGCATCGTCGCGATGCTGGTGACGCAGCTGCTGCTCGCCGACATCGTCCGCCGCCTCACCCATGATGCGCGCGCCATCATGTTCGCGGTGCTGATGCCGGAGGCTGCGCTCTATTACGGCCTGCTGATGGCCAAGGTCGCGCCGGACGTCGCCATGATCCCGTTCGCGGTGGCGATGATGTGGGCCCTGGTGCGGCTCGCGCAGGGCGGCGACGGACGCTGGTGGCTGGCGGCGGGCCTGTTCGCCGGGCTGTCGATGCTGTCGAAATTCACCGCGATCATGTTCGCGCCGGCGGTCGCCGCGTTTCTGCTGGTGCCGGATTGGCGCTGGCGCTGGCTGCGCAGCCCTTACCCCTATCTCGCGGTGCTGATCGCGATTGCCGTGTTCTCGCCGGTGCTGATCTGGAACGCGCAGCACGACTGGGCCTCGTTCCGTTTCCAGGGCGTGCGGGCCACCGCCAATTACGGCATCTCGCTGCGCACGATCGGCGATTACATCGGCCTGCAATTCGGCCTGGTCGGCTTCGTCATGCTGCCGGTGGTGCTGTCAGGTCTCGTGATGACGGCGTGGCGCGGCTATCGCACGCGCGAGCCGGTTGCGATCCTGCTGTCGACCGCGGTGCTGGTGCCGTTCCTCTATTTCTTGTTCAAGTCGACGACGCTCAGGGTCGGCGACACCTGGCCGATGTTCATGTGGCCGGTCGGCTTTGCCGCCGCTGCGGTCAACCTCGTCATGCTGTCGCACGAGCACTGGTCGGCGCGGATGATCCGGTCGAGCATCTTCTGGCTCAACACGGCGGTCGTCTCGGGGATCACCTTCGTCGTCATCGTATTCCTGTACTATGTCGCCGCGCCCTGGAATCTCCTCGGCAAGATCGATCCGATCGGCGCCGAAGCCGGCTACGAGCAGGTAGCTGTGCGTACGCAGGCCGCGCTCGACGAGACCGGCGCGACCTGGATCGCAACCACGGACTATCGCACCTACGCGATGATGCGCTGGCTGTTCAGGGGACGCGTGCCCGTCATCGAGATCAACGAACGTGGCCGCTTCCAGGGGTTCCGCGATCCCGGCATGGATCGGATCAGCGGGCATGCGGGCATCTATGTCGGGCGAGAGCCGGACAATCGCGCACCGGTGTGGGGATCGATCCCGGCGAAGCGCGAGCAGCTCGGCCAGGTCGGACGTCGCTGGCGCGGCGTTCTGACGGACACGTATGTGATTGAGAAGCTCACAGGCTGGACGCCGGAACTCTCGCCGCCAACGGATTCGCCGCTGTTTCAATGGCGCGTGCTGGCGGGGGAATTCGAGAAGCGTACGTTCGCCTAGCGAGGCACCGTTCTTCCTTTCTCCCCTTTGTCCCAGATGCCAACGAGGCCACGCGTTGAAGCGGCTTGGCGTGGCATGATAACAACATGCAAACAGAAATCTGAGCTGATCGCTTAGCTGCAACCAGCATTTTTTCCGACATTCACAGGTCGCCATCCCAGATTACCACCCGCTCAAGCATCTAAGCCACTAAGCTGGAGCAGTCGTGACGAAACATATTTGCTCTAATTGATATTATCTGCGGGGATGAGACATGTTTGATGTCTATCGCAATGGCAAGCGGGACTTCCTTGTCGTCAGCAATGGCTCTCCGATGCCCGTGCTCTACTCTTCCAATAAATGGCGCAAGAGCAGAGGGAGAGTTCTCAAGGTCAGCGACGAGATCAGGGCAGCCGTTCAGGAGCGAGGTTATTATCTTCGCAGCGCGCGAGTGACGAAGAAGGACCTGATCCACGCCGGGCGCAGCGTTGTCGATACGACACCGGGCAATCTCTAAACATCCCGCCGACTAGGCCGCCAACCGCGCCAGCCCGGCCTCAATCACGACGATGTCGTCCTCGATCTGTCGGATCGTACTCGTGCAGTCGATCCCGGTACATGCATCGAGATCTGCGATAAGTTTGCGGCGCTGTGTCCGAAGCTCATCAAGAGCTGTTTGGTCCCTGAGGGAAACGTAGCCCTCCACGATCAGCTCAATTGCACCTGCCCGCATCAAAATCCCCAAGCCTTGTTAGTCCTGTCAGGGCATTCCCGACCAGGCGAGGATCGAGCGTGCCAATTGGTTACGCGGCTCAATCCCGCGCACTGAGTTCTTCCAGAACAACGCGCCTCCGCAACGCGTGCGCAGCAGCCGTCAGATGAGACCCCGCGATCAGCCCGAGCCGCTTCAATCTTGCGAGAGCGACGGGGTCACACAGCTCGATGGAGAGCCCGGCTCCCAATATCGCAATGGCGCGTTGCTCCTCCGCATCGAGATCAGTCCATGGGATGCCCTTCATCACCGGCCTCAAATCGTCCAGTGCACCTCAAAATCCAAACGCGCGCCTGATTTGCCGCAGCATATCCGCGGCCGCGTCGGTGTACCGACCGTTGGTTAGGTATCGATCCAGTTGCAATGTGCTGATCAGCGCCACAAGCGCTGCCGTTAAGCCCTTAAACATTGGGCCTCTCCTGAAAGAGACCGCCAACCGGGCGTGTCGAAATATTGAGCCGTTCTCAGAATGCGCGCCGCAAATGGCGGCCTAATATCCAAATGGTGACATTGACTGGTAACCAGTTTCTTAATGAGTTGATGCGCCGTGGTATGAGGCGAAGGCGCTGGCACGAGCGTTGCCGGATTCCGTGCTGCGACGCGTGAACCGATCAGCGGATATGCGCGGTCACGTCTGATGTCGGCTAGAGAACAGGCATGGCAGTGACCCGTACCGCCGTTCTGCTAAGGGCCAGGATCTGCCATTGCTTCCGGTACAATCGTATGCGCCAAAAACCGATAGCAGCTCTTGTAAGCATTTTAAGAAACTATTGAATGTTGGCCATAATACTCGATGCATATTGAATATTTTAAGGACAATGATGTCCGGCATCATTAATTTCCCTCGTCCCGCGCCGCATGCTGCCATCGTCCGGCTAGATGGACTCACAAATGTGCTGTCCGAGTTGGATGGAGAGAACCTTCGCACCCAAGATGACATGCGTCACGCACTATGGGTGCTCGACCTTGCCAACAAGTGCGTTCGGATCATTCTCCGCGATTTCGCAGATGATCCGAACATCCGTCAGCTTGCTCGGCACGCGGAAGAGCTGACCGCTTCGGTGGAGGAAGCCCGTTACATGGTTCAGGACCGGGGCAACAAATACCTAACGCTGCGCCGTTCCCGGCGGTGACGCCGACCTGGTTGGAAGATGATCTAACACGAGGTTGAAAGGGCCCGGGACATGAGGCTTGTCGCAACCCATCGGTATTCTTTTCTCGATGTCCAGACTCTGACTGAGCGTCAGGCGCGTGACACGCTATTTCGATACGGCGACAATTCCTTTCTGTTGCACATGACTTCCGGCGAAGGGGAGGACGACCAGCTTTTCTGGTTGGATAGCCGTGCGGCACTGCTCTGGATAAATCAAAGCGCCGAGGAGTTCGCATCATTTTAAGGGGATGAATAGGAGCCTGCAGCCCATGGTAGAGACCCGGCGTGCACCACGGTTCCGAGTGGCAATGCCAGCCCAGATCGAGTGTAGGCGCGACAAAATCCCTTGCGTGATCCGCAATATCTCGACGTCAGGTGCAGCGCTGCAACTTCAGGAATCGACTGACCGAATACCTGTCGCCTTCGCATTGATCATATCAGACTCTGCTCTGAAGTTGCCCTGTCGCGTGGTCTGGCGGGCCCCCTTCAGAATCGGCGTGACGTTCGTTTGAAGGTTGTTCGGGCTTTGACGGCAGGTAATTTGGCGCTCAATTACCACTAGGGGATCGTGTCAACCGGCGTCCAAGTTCGCGCGCCGAAGCCGCCGTACCGCTGAGCCTCGTGGTTGCAGGCACCCTCGTAAATTTCCGAAGTGTTGGCAATTAGGCGCGCCGGTCAAGTGATCGGCAGGTCTGGAGCGCCGCGCTATGAAAGCACCGAAGCCAAAGCAATGGGCCGAGCAGGAAGTCCGACGTTTGGTCAGGCTCGCCCGGCGGGGCGTTGGCGTATCGAAGATAGCCGCCGAACTGGGCCGCCATGCCGGCTCGGTGCGGCGAATGGCGCGAATAGCGCCGCTACTCGTCGTCCTTTTTCCGCAACAGATCCGTTGCGAGATCAGAGAGCTTTGGCGGCGGCAGCGCCGCGAACGGCAGCGGGCGCGTCACGTCGATCGCGGCCAGGCCCAGCCGTGCGGTCAGCAATCCGTTCAGCACGCCTTCGCCGAGCCGCTGCGACAGCTTTGCCGCGATCCCATGGCCGAGCATCTGCTGCACCAGGCTGTCGCTCGCGGCCATGCCGCCGGTGATGGCGAGATGGGCGATCACGTGGCGGAGCAGGCGGATCATGCCGAGCGCGCCGGGGCGGCCGCCATAGAGAAAAGCGAGCTGACGGATCAGGCGCAACGCGGCCACGAACACGAACAACACGTCGATCGCCGCGCGCGGCGAAACGGCGGTCACGATCGAGACCTTTTGCGCGGCCGACGACACCAGCCGCCGCGCTTCCGCGTCCAGTGGCGACATCAATTCGCGCTCGGCAAGCCGGATCATGTCGGCGCCGTCGATGATCTCGCCGGCGTGGCTCTCCAGCGTGGCGCGGGCGCGCGCAAGCTGCGGGTTCTGGTGCGCGATCTTGAGCAGGTCCTGCACGATGACGCGGCTCTCCTTGCGGTCGTCACTGGCAAGGACCGCGGCAGCGCGCGCATGCAGCTTCTCGATGGTGGCGAGGCGCGCCAGCCCGAATGCCTCGCGCCCGATCACCACCGCGAGCGCGAGCGCGGTGACGAAGGCGAAGGCAAGGCCGACGAAGCCGAGGCTTTCGCTGCGCGCAAACAAATCCTCGATCAGACGGACCACGCCGAGCCCGGTGCCGAGCAGCGTCAGCCCGCCGAGTCCGGACCAGAACAGCGTGCCCCAGGGAAAGCCGCGACGCGCCGGGAGCGCGGCCTCGATCGGCACCGGCAATGCCTGCGGATCGTGCTCGGGCGTGATCTGGATCGTGGTGCGGCCAAGCCGCGCCGCTTCGTCGGCTTCGGTGACGACGACGCCGGGATCGTCGAGCCGGAACGTCGCCGGCCGCCGCGGCTTGGATCGATCGTTCATGACAGCTTGTCTCCGATCAGGAACTGCAGGGCACGGTCGAGGCGGATGTGTGGCAGCGCCGGCTCGTCATTGCCCTCGCGTTCGAGTTTTGGCGGACGGAAGCGCAGGAAGCGAAAATCGCTTTTCTCGGCGGCCTCGGTCGCGAGGCCGCGGAATGCGTCGGTGCCGTTGAACAGCGGCTCGGGGTCCAGCGGCAGGTCACCCGGAAAGGTCGCAACCTCCGTGTTGCCGTCGAAGAACTCGCCGCCTGCGCTTTCGCCGGCCGCCGGCGTTCCCAGGATCGACGGCAATTTGTCGCGGCCATGCGCGACCTGCGCCTCGCGCGTGGCGCGAACGGCGGCGAGCGCCACCACGTCGATCTCCGCGCCGGTATCTTCCGCGCGCACCACCGCGCGGGTGACGGCGCGGCGCAGCACCGCCTCGAGCCGGTCGTGACTGGAATGATGCAGATGGTCGGCCTTGGTCGCCGCGAACAGGATGCGGTCGATACGCGGCCGGAACAGGCTGGAGAGGAAGGTGCTGCGGCCGATGCGGAAGCAGTCGAGAATTCCGGCAAGCGCGGCTTCGAGATCGTGCAACGCTTCGGGGCCGGAGTTGAACGCGGCGAGCGCATCGGCCAGCACGATTTGGCGATCGAGCCGGGCAAAATGATCATGGAAGAACGGCCGCACCACGACGTCCTTGTAGGCCTCGAAGCGGCGGACCATCATCGCCCACAGCGATCCCTCGGGCGCCTGGCCGCCAACGGGCACGTCGAGCGGTGCAAAGGTCAGCGCCGGCGTGTCGGCGAGATTGCCGGGCATCAGGAAGCGGCCGGGCGGCAGCAGACTCATCGCGAAGCGCTCGTCGCGGCAGGCGCGCAAATAGCCGGTGAAGAGCTTTGCCGCCGTCAGCGTCGCCTGCTCGTCCTCGCGCGCCTCTCCCTTGAGCGTTGCGAGATGCGCGTGCCAATCCGCCGCAAGATGCGCGCGCGGCGCCTCGCGCGACAGCGCGAGGCTTTCGGTCGACCATTGCTCATAGGTCTTCTGGAGCAGCGGCAGGTCGAGCAACCATTCGCCGGGATAATCGACGATGTCGAGCGTCAATGTGCGGTCGGCGCCGTTCTGGCGCTGATAGTCGATGACGAGCCTGAGTTCGCTGATGTCGACGGTCGAGTTCGGCCAGCGCCGCTCCTCGAGCAGCGCGCGCAAATGGTTCTCATAGGCAAAGCGCGGCACGGCGTCGTCCGGCTGCGGCGCCAGATGCGCCCGCGCGATCCGGCCCGAGGCATAGGCCTCGAACACCGGAAAGCGGCCGCCGCGGGTGAGGCCGTGGATCAGCGCCGTGATGAATACGGTCTTACCGGCCCGTGACAGGCCGGTGACCCCGAGCCGCACCGTCGGGTTGAAGAAGTGCTCGCCATAGTCGATCAGCGCCCTGGCCGACAGGCGCGCTTCTTCGACCATATCCTGGAAACTGAATGCCATATGAACGTGATTGATCTCGGGCGGGCGGAACAGTGAAGCCGTTCACAAAAGTGGCAATTGCGTAGGGAAAATCAAGCTTCATACTTCCACCGCCTTTGTCGGCAAATCAGCCGTTTGAACGATGCGCCGATCGCGAAAGACCCTACAAGAGGGCATTGTCTTAGCCTTTGCGGATTGCCATGACCGTCTTCCAGCTGAAACAGCTCGCATCCAGCTCCGTCCACGCCGCGGCCGACGCGGTCGGCTGGAACTACGACCGTGCCGAATTGATCGCGGACGGCGTGATCCACGCGATCGGCGTGTTCTGCGGCATCGTCGCCGCCACGGTCCTGGTGGTGCTGACGGCGGTTTATGCCGACGCCACCAACATCGTCGGGGTCTCGATCTATGTCGCCGGCCTGGTCTCGATGCTGGTGCTGTCGGCGACCTATAATCTCTGGCCGGTCTCGCCGGCCAAATGGCTGCTGCGGCGGTTCGACCATTGCGCGATCTATCTGCTGATCGCGGCGACCTATACGCCGTTCATCCTCGAGGTGAGGGACAGCGTGTTCGCGCTGGTGCTGCTCGGCGGCGTCTGGTGCGTCGCGATCCTCGGTATCGTGCTGAAACTTCTCTACCCCGGCCGGTTCGACCGCGTCGCGGTCGGAATCTATCTCGCGATGGGCTGGAGCGGCGTGATGGTCTACGACGCCGTGGTCAAGGCGCTGCCTGCGCTGGTGCTGGGCTTCATCCTTGCGGGCGGCCTGCTCTACAGCTTTGGCGTGATCTTCCATGCCTGGCGGCGGCTGCGCTTCCAGAATGCGATCTGGCACGGCTTTGTCTTGGCCGGCGCGGCGTGCCATTATACCGCGGTGCTCGACCTCGTGTTGAGCTGAGCAAGATCCGCGAAGCGGAATAAGCAAAGCGGTATAAGATAGCGAAGCGCTATCCGAAAAGAGAAGCGCTATAAGACAAAGAGGAGACGTCGCATGCAGGTGACCGGCAAGGTCGTGGTCGTCACGGGCGGCGCAAACGGCATCGGCAAGGCGCTGTGCGAGACCTTCCACAAGGCGGGTGCCGCCAAGGTCGTCGTCGCGGACATGGACGCCGCCAATGCAAGAGCCGTCGCCGCCACGGTGGAAGGCGCGGCCTTCAGATGCGACGTCGCGCAGGAAAAAGAGATCGCCCACGTCATCGAGGAGACTGAACGGCAGTTCGGGCCGATCGAACTGTTCTGCTCCAATGCCGGCATCGGCGGCGGCTTCGATCCGATGTCGGTCAATGCCGGCGGCGCCTCCGACGAGCCGTGGCAGCGGAGCTGGGCGATCCATGTCATGGCCCATGTCTATGCGGCGCGGTATCTCATTCCCCGCATGAAGGCGCGCGGCGGCGGATATTTTCTCAATACGATCTCGGCCGCGGGCCTGCTGTCGCAGGTCGGAAGCCCCGCTTACTCCACGACCAAGCACGCCGCGGTGGGTTTTGCCGAGAATCTCGCCATCTCGCACAAGGCGGACAATATCAAGGTCTCGATCCTCTGCCCGCAGGGCGTCGACACCAACATGCTTCGCTCGATCCCGAAGGGCCCGCAATCCGGCGACGGCGATCTCACGCCGGAGCAGGTCGCGAAAGACGTGCTCGCCGGCCTCGCGCAGGAGACATTCCTGATCCTGCCGCACCCCCAGGTGCTCGGCTACATGCGCAAGAAGACCGAGAATTACGACCGCTGGATCGGCGGCATGGCCAAGATCCAGGCCAAGATGCGCGAGGAGTTCGGGAAGTAGCCGCCACACTTGGCGCTGTCATGCCCCGCGAAGGCGGGGCATCCAGTACGCCGCGGCCTGTCGGTTCAACCACAACCGTCTCGGAGTACTGGATCGCCCGCCTTCGCGGGCGATGACACCGAGAGCGGGGCTACGCCGCCGACTCCGCCTCGTCGTCCATCCGGCTCTGCCGCAGCGCCCGCGCATAGAGCATCATGCCCTCGCGCACCGTGCGCTGCTCGGCCTCTGTCAGCGCGGCCAGCGCGCCGCGCACCTGCTGGCGTCCGAAGGCGTGCAATGCCTCCAGTGTGCGCCGGCCCTTCGCGGTCAGCGACAGCAGCTTGCTGCGCGCATCCGCCTCGTCGGGCGTCTCGCGCAACTCGCCGCAATCGATCAGCTTGCGCACCAGGCGGCTGACGCTGGATTTCTCCAGCCGCAGGAAATCACCGAGCTCGCCCGAATTCATCGGGCCGCGGATCCCGATCTCCAGGATCGTGTGCACCGCCGAGGGCGGGTAGTCCGAGGCCGCGACCGTTGCATCCATGAAGCCGAGCTCCCGCACCATCAACCGCGAGGCGGCGCGGATGTCGTCGATCAGCGAAGGCCCGGTCATGCTTGACTCCGCGCATATAGTTGTACCATACAACTATATGCGCGCAACGTTGCGCGCAAGCGTTTTGGAGTGAGCCATGAGCGGAACTTTGCCGGCCGGGATGCGGATGAGAGGCAAGGTCTGCCTCGTCACGGGCGGCGGCAGCGGCATCGGCCGCGCCACGGCGCTGCGGATGGCGTCGGAAGGCGCCGAGGCGATTGTCGTTGCGGGACGGCGCGAAGCCGAAATCGAAGCCACCGCTGTCACGTGCCGGGAGCTCGGCGCGAAGGCCATCCCGATCAAGACGGACATCACGCGAGAAGACGACGTCGAACGTCTGGTTCGCACGGCGGTCGAGCGCTGCGGCCGGCTCGATGTCGCCTTCAACAATGCCGGATTCCAGGAGCGCCGCGCGCCGCTGGAAGAGCAGGGCACGGAGATCTACGACACGGTGTTCGACACCAATGTCCGGGCGCTGTTTCTGTGCCTGCGCCATCAATTGCCGGCGATGCTGGCGCAGGGCCGCGGCAGCATCGTCGTCAATGCCTCCGTCAGCGGCGTGCGCAATCCCAATCCCGGCTTCTCGCTCTACTCGGCCTCGAAGGCCGCCGCGATCTCGCTGACGCGCTCGGCCGCGATGGAGAATGCCCCGCGCGGCATCCGCATCAACGCCATCGCGCCCGGCCGCGTCGTCACCGACATGATGCTGCGCGCCGGCGTCGGCGATGTCGCAACCGTCAGTGCAGGCCTGCCGCTGCGGCGGATGGGGAGCCCTGAGGAAGTGGCGGAGGCCGTGGTGTGGCTGTCGTCCGACGCGTCATCCTATGTCGTCGGGCACGTGCTGGCGGCGGACGGGGGATTCCTGGCTTCGTAGCCCGGATGGAGCGCAGCGTAATCCGGGGCCGACTTGCTTGTGGCACGATTCCCGGATTTTGTTTCGCTCCATCCGGGCTACGCGCCCCCCTAATGCTTCTGCCCGTACAGCACCGGCACCGCCGAATCCACGACGACCTCGACGAGGCTCGTCCCCTCGAACGCCATTCCGCGCTTGAGCGCCTCGCCCAGCTCCGCGGCCTTGCTCACCCGCACCGCATGGCACCCCATGCCCTCGGCGAGCCTGACGAAATCGATCCCCGGCAATTCCAGCCCCGGCACATTCCTCACCTGCATCACCTGGCTGAACGAGCGCATCGCGCCGTAGCCGGAATTGTTGATGACGACGATGGTCAGCGGCAGCTTTCGTTGCGCGGCGGTCCACAGCGCCTGGATCGAATACATCGCCGAGCCATCGCCGATCAGGCACACCGTGCGTTGCTTCGGCTTGCCGAGCGCCATGCCGACGGCGGCGGGTAGCGAGTAACCGAGGCCGCCGCTCGACATGGTGTAGAAACTGTCCTGGCCGCGCATCGGCATGAACTTCTGCATCGCCGGCCGGTGCGAGGGCACCTCCTCGACGAGTGACGCGTCGTCCGGCATCGCATGCGACAGCGAATGCAGCAAAAATTCGACCGGCAACGGATCGGCGGCCTGCGGTGCCGGCGGCAGCGTGCGGCCCTTTGGCGTCGCGCGTTTGCTCTCCGGCAGGAGGTCGAGCAGCAGGCTCAGCGCCGGCTTCATGGTCGCGACGATGCTGGTGCCGACCGGCGTCACCGCCGCCGCGTCCGGATCGTCGGTGATCTGGAAGATCGTCGCGCCGCCATCGAAGATCGCGGCATGGCCCTCGACATGGAAGGTGAACACCGGCGCGCCGATGATCACAACAACATCGTGCTCGCGCAGCGCGTCGGACAGCTGCGCCGGCGAGGCGTGCAGGAAGCCCGCGAACTGCGGATGCCGCTCGGGGAACGAGCAGCGCGCCGAGAACGGGCTGACCCAGACGCTGGCCTTCGCCTTCTCGGCCACGCGCACCATGAGGTCCACCGCGCCGGCGCGGTCGACGCCGGGGCCGACCACGAGCGCAGGGTGCTTTGCAGAGCCGAGCGCGGCGACCAGCGCCTTCATCGCGTCAGGCTCGGGCCCGATCTCGCGGCTGACCTTGCGCGCCTCGACCGGTGCGGTCGCGTGCGCCCAGTCGTCGATCGGGATCGACACGAAGGTCGGCCCGCAGGGCGGCTGCATTGCGGTGTAATAGGCCCGCGCGATCGCCGCCGGAACGTCCTCGGGCCGGGCCGGCTCGACGCTGTACTTCACGTAAGGCCGTGGGAATTCCGAGGCACGCTCGGCATAGAGGAACGCCTGTAGGGGCAGGATCGAGCGTGCCTGCTGGCCCGCGGTGATCACGAGCGGGGTCTGGTTGCGGTGCGCGGTGTAGATATTGCCGAGCGCGTTGCCGACGCCGGCCGCCGAATGCAGATTGACGAAGCCGGCATTGCGCGTCGCCTGCGCGTAACCATCGGCCATGCCGACGGCGGAGGCTTCCTGCAACGCCAGCACGTAGTCGATGTCGTCGGGCCAGTCGCTCAGGAACGGCAGCTCGGTCGAGCCAGGATTGCCGAACATCCTGTCGATGCCCAGCGAGCGCAGCAGGTCCAGCGTCGCCTGCTTCACGGTGACGGACTTGCTGCCGCTCTTGCCGTTCTTGGCCATGGTTTCCGTCCCTGTTAATTCCTCATCCTGAGGAGCGCGGCATGCGCGTCTCGAAGGATGAAGGCCCGGCTGGTGGCCTCGCCCTTCGAGACGCGCGCAAAGAGCGCGCTCCTCAGGGTGAGGGTCTAGATCGTCGCGTCGCCGCTCGCAATGACGGTGTCGCCGCTACCACACCGCCGTGCCCTTCATCGTCGGCTGTCCCTCCGCATTCGCGGTCCACAGCTCCATGCCCGCCTCGGTCGCGTTGGCGTTGATGGAGAACTCCGTGCCCTCGAACAGCGGCTGCAAGCCGCGATAGGTGAATGTCTTCGGCGCCTTGCCGTCGTGCAGCTTCGCCGCCATCTCGACGATGAGCGCTGCCTGCAGTGGGCCGTGGAAGATCAGGCCCGGATAACCCTCGACTTTGGTGACGTAGTCGCGATCGTAATGGATGCGGTGGCCGTTGAAGGTCAGTGCGGAATAACGAAACAGCAGCACGGGATCGGACACGTGCGTCTCGCGGTGCTGCGCTTTCGGCGGCGGGGCCTTTGCCGTGGCGGGCGCGGTGGTCGTCATCTCCCGATAGACGATGTCCTGCCGCTCGCGGATGGCAACGCCCCGCGGCGAGGAGATGCTGTGCTCCACCGAGACGAAGCACAGCGTGCCGGTCGAGCCCGATTTCACCTGGACGTCGGCGATGCGCGAGGTCCGCGTCGATTCATCGCCGACGCGCAAGGGCTGCAGGAATTCGATCTCGCCGCCGGCCCACATCCGGCGCGGCAGCGGCACCGGCGGCAGAAAACCACCGCGGGTCGGATGGCCGTCGGGGCCGAGCATCGACATCGGAAACACCGGTTGTGCCAGGCACCAGTGCACCGTGAACGGCGCGGCATCGCCCGCTTGGGGCTCGCCGACCTCCTGGAACAGCGTCGCGCGCAGACCCTTGACGAGCTGCGCGGTGACGATGTCGGTGGCCTCGGTGCTGCGGCCGATCCATTGCCGCAAGTGATCGATGTCGAGCTTCTCGGTCATGACGCCTCGCTCTTGTTATTTCTTGGATGGCCGCTCGCCGATCGCGGGCACAGCGCCGTAAGCGCGGGTCTCGCCGACGATGATCGGCGCCGGCGCGGGATAGCTGACACGTCCCTGCGGCGTGTCGACCTCGATGCGGCGCAGATGCGGATGATTGGTGAGGTCGGCCATGGTGTTGACCTCGGCAAACGCGATGTCGGCGTCCGACAACCGCTTCAACAGTTCGTCGCGCGTCATCTTGCCGAAGATATCTGCGACCGTCGTGTCGGTGAAGTCCCGGTTGCGCACGCGCTCGACCATGTTGGCGACGCGGGGATCGGCCGGCAGGTCGGGCTGGTCGAGCACCTTGACGCAGAGCGTCTTCCACTCGCGCTCGCTCTGGATCGAGATCAGGATGTCCTTGCCATCCTTCGAGGTGAACACGCCGTAGGGCGCGATCGATGGATGGCGCAGACCCATCCGCTTCGGCGGATTGCCGGCTTCGGAATTGAGCAGCGGCACGGTGCACCAGTCCGCCATCACGTCGAACATGGAGATGCGGATGTCGGCTCCCTTGCCGGTGCGCCCGCGCCCGATCAGCGCTTCCAGGATCGCCGCATGCGCGGTGGCGCCGGTCGCGACGTCGACGATCGACATGCCGACGCGCGAGGCGCCGTCGGGGTTGCCGGTGATGGAAGCAAGTCCGCTCTCGGCCTGGATCAGCAGATCATAGGCCTTGCGGTGGGCGTAGGGGCCCTCGTCGCCATAGCCGGTGATCGTGCACGAGATCAGCTTCGGATAGTCCTTCAGCAGCCGTTCGCGCGAGAAGCCGAGCTTGTCCATCGAGCCCGGCTTGAGGTTCTGGATCAGCACGTCGGCGCTCGCGATCAGCTTCTCCAACTCGGCGCAGCCTTCTTTCGTTGCGAGATCGACCACCGCCGATTGCTTGCCGCGGTTGAGCCAGACGAAATAGCTGCTCTGGCCCTTGGCCGCCGCGTCATAACCGCGAGCGAAATCGCCTTCGGGCCGCTCGATCTTGATCACTTCCGCGCCGGCGTCCGCCAGTCGCGACGAGCAGAACGGCGCCGCGACCGCCTGCTCGACCGCAATCACCCTGATCCCGTCCAATGCTCCCATGGCGCGACCTCAGTACGAGCGGGGCATGCCGAGCACGTGCTCGGCGACGTAGGACAGCACGAGGTTGGTCGAGATCGGCGCCACCTGGTAGAGCCGCGTCTCGCGGAATTTGCGCTCGACGTCGTACTCCTCGGCGAAGCCGAAGCCGCCATGGGTCTGGATGCAGGCGTTTGCCGCTTCCCAGGACGCATCGGCCGCCAGCATCTTGGCCATGTTGGCCTCCGCGCCGCAGTCGAGCCCGGCTTCGTATTTGCGCGTGGCTTCCTTCACCATCAGCTCGGCCGCGCGCATCGAGGCGTAAGCTTTTGCTATCGGGAACTGGATGCCTTGATTTTGGCCGATCGGCCGGCCGAACACCGCGCGCTCCTTGGCGTAGTTCGTGGCCTTCGCGATGAACCACTTTGCATCACCCACGCATTCGGCGGCGATCAGGATGCGCTCGGCGTTCATGCCGGAGAGGATGTAGCGGAAACCCTTGCCTTCCTCGCCAATCAGATTCTCCGCCGGCACCTTCATGTCGGTAAAGAACACTTCGGTGGTGGCGTGGTTCATCATGGTGCGGATCGGGCGGATCTCGAGCCCGTTGTTCTTGGCCTCGCGCATGTCGACGATGAAGACCGAGAGACCATCCGTGCGCTTCTTGCTCTGCTCCTTCGGCGTGGTGCGCGCCAGCAGCACCATCAGGTCGGAATGCTCGGCGCGGCTGGTCCAGATCTTCTGGCCGTTGACGATGTAGCTGTCGTTGCCTTCCTTGCGCGCAAACGTCTTCAGCGAGGAGGTGTCGGTGCCGCTGGTCGGCTCGGTGACGCCGAACGCCTGCAGCCGCAATTCTCCGCTCGCGATCTTCGGCAGATACTTCGCCTTCTGCTCGTCATTGCCGTGCCGCAGCACGGTGCCCATCGTGTACATCTGGGCATGGCAGCCGCCGCCGTTGCAGCCCGCGCGCTGGATCTCTTCGAGGATCGCGGCCGCAGCGGAAAGCTTCAGGCCCGCGCCGCCATATTCCTCGGGGATCAGCACCGAGAGATAGCCGGCCTGCGTCAGCGCATCGACGAAGGCCTTGGGATAGGCCATCTCGCGATCGAGCTTGCGCCAGTATTCGCCGGGAAACTGCGCGCAGAGCTTTGCGACGGCCTCGCGGATGTCGGCGTGATCTTCGGTGTGGTGTTCTTCACTCATGGCGTTTTCCATCGATAGCGGCAATCAAGATAACGCCGGCCGATCCTCTGGCGTTGTGAAAACATCGCCAGCCCCCTATGCTCATTTGCTATAGCGTATGAAGTAGCCTTCCAGGATTGGCAAGCATGGATTTCCGGCAGCTCAGGACCTTCAGTTGCGTGGCGGAGCTCGGCAGTCTCTCGAAGGCCTCCGACACGTTGCGCGTGGCGCAGCCGGCGCTGAGCCGGCAGATCAAGCTCCTGGAACACGAGCTGCGCACGGAGCTGTTCACACGCAATGGCCGCGGCATGGTGTTGACGGAAGCCGGCCGTCTCCTGCTGGCACGCACCTCCGGCATCGTGCGGCAGATCGACCAGATCCGCGACGATATCCAGTCGACCAAGGGGCCGCCGTCCGGCCAGGTCGTGCTCGGCCTGGTTCCGACCGTGAGCTGCGTGCTGTCGGCGCGCTTCGCGCGGCGCTGCGTCGAAAAATTTCCCGGCATTTCGTTGCGCATCGTCGAGAGCTATAGCGGCCATCTCGTCGAATGGCTGCATCGCGGCGAGATGGATCTGGCCATTCTCTACGGTCGCTCCGCCGATCTGCATCTCAACGTGGAGAGCCTCGGCCGCGACAACATCGTCGCGGTTGGCCCGCGCGGCTGCGGCCTCGCGCGCAAGAAGAGCGTGGATGTCGGCTGGCTGCTGCGCCAGCGGCTGGTGCTGCCCAGTCATTCCCACGGTCTCCGCGCGCTGATCGAACATGCGGCCGCCCAGCGCAAGATCAAGCTCAACGTCCAGCTCGAGGCGGATTCGTTCCGCGTGCTGACGAGCCTCGTCGAGGAAGGCCTCGGGTTCGCGCTGCTGCCGCCCTCGTCGGTCCACGGCGAGGTCGCGGACGGGCGGCTGGAGACCGCGCCCGTATCCAAGCCGATGACGCGCGAGCTCATTTTCGCCTCTCCGATCGACCGTCCGGCCTCAACGGCGTCGCTCGCCATCACGACGCTATTGCGCGAGGAAGTCGCGGCCTGCCGCAAGGAAGGCCTGTGGGACATCAAGTTGAGTTGAGCGCCGGCGCTGAATTCTCAGGAGGATTTAGGACACAAGCCCGCAGCTGGCCCTTCGCATATTGAGCGAGCTGTCATGCCGGAATTTTATAGCCGGGCAGTGCCCTCCTCGAGCGTTAGGAGCACACTCTTCGTCCCACACTCGGTGTCATTGCCCGCGAAGGCGGGCAATCCAGTATTCCAGAGACGGCGCGGCTAGAATCGAGGAGCCGCGGCGTACTGGATGCCCCGCCTGCGCGGGGCATGACAGCAGAGATTGGCGAGGCTTGTTAAGGTAGTCCCTAGAGCACGCCTACCCCGGAATCCTCACCGGCAACGACTCATAGCCCTTGATGAAGCTCGAATAGATCCGCTTGGGCTCGCCGACGACCTCGATCCGGTCGAAGCGCTTCAGCATCTCCTCCCAGATGATCCGCAGCTGCAGTTCGGCCAGGCGCATGCCGACGCAGCGGTGGATGCCGAAGCCAAAGGAGAGGTGGGTGCGCGGCCGCGGGCGGTCGATGATGAAATCGTTCGGCTTCTCGAACATCTCCTCGTCGCGGTTGCCCGAGACGTACCACATCACGACGCGGTCGCCTTTCTTGATATGCTTGCCGCCGATTTCGGTGTCGGCAAGCGCGGTGCGCCGCATATGCGCCAGCGGTGTCTGCCAGCGGATCACCTCGGGCACCATGGAATCGATCAGCTCCGGGTTGGTGCGCAGTCTGTCGAACTGGTCCGGGTTCTCGCTCAGCGCCAGCACCGAGCCGCTCATAGTGTTGCGCGTCGTGTCGTTGCCGCCGACGATGAGCAGGATGATGTTGCCCATGAGATTGTCGGGGTCCATGAAGCGCGTCGCGTCGTTATGTGCCATCAGCGACAGCAAATCGTTGCGCGGCGCGGAGTTGACACGCTCGTTCCAGAGCTTGGACATGTAGGCGTAGCACTCGTCCATCTCGCGGCGGCGCTCTTCGGCCGAGGCGACGATGCCGCTCTTGGGCAGCGCGGTCGCGACATCCGACCAGCGCGTCAGCTTGCGCCGCTCGTCCCAGGGGAAGTCGAACAAGGTCGCCAGCATCTGCGTCGTCAGCTCGATCGAGACGCGCTCGACGAAATTGAAGGTCTCGTTGCGCGGCAGATTGTCGAGCACGGTCTGCGAGCGCTGGCGGATCAGTTTTGCCAGCTCGTCCAGATGCGTCGGCGTGAACATCGGCGACACCGTCTTGCGCTGCGCCGAATGCTGCGGCTGGTCCATGGCGATGAAGCTCGGCCAGTCGTAGCCCTGCGGCACGTCGCGGATCCCGATGCCGCCGAGCGTCGAGTCCGAGGAGAAGATGCCGTGACTGGTGTCGACATGCATGATGTCGTTGTACTTCACCACCGACCAGTACGGCTCGATCGGCGCATTGGTGCAGTAATGCACCGGCTCTTCCTTGCGCAACCGCTCGAACCACGGCCACAAGGTGTCGTCCTGGAACAGCCGGGGCGCGCCGGGGTGAAACTGCGCCAGCGGGGTCGCATAGGCTTCCTCGCGGGCCCTGCGCATGCGTTCGGCGTTGTCGGTTTTGACCGGAGTTTGGATGTTCATGGTCGTGGCTCCAGTTGGTTCTTGCTTTGCCTCTCCCCGCGCCTGTCGGCCGAAGCCTTGGCGAAGGCGGGGCGAGGGAGCTCTCTCACGCCGTAATCTTGACCGGCAAGGTTTCAAGACCCTTTACGAAACTCGAATAGACCCGTTTGGGTTCGCCGACCACGTCGATATGGTCGAAGCGCTTGAGGATCTCTTCCCAGATAATCTTGAGCTGAAGTTCGGCAAGCCGCAAGCCGACGCAACGGTGAATGCCGAAGCCGAAGGAGAGGTGCGTGCGTGGGCGGGCGCGGTCGATGATGAAATCGTAGGGCTTTTCGATCGCTTCCTCGTCGCGGTTGCCCGAGACGTACCACATCACGACCTTGTCACCTTGCTTGATCTGCTTGCCGCGGAACTCGAAGTCGGTAAGCGCGGTGCGCCGCATATGCGCCAGCGGCGTCTGCCAGCGGATCACCTCTGGCACGAAACTGTCGAGCAGGCCGGGGTTCGCGCGCAGCTTGCGATACTGCTCCGGATGCTGGCTCAGCGCGTAGATCGATCCCGACATCGTGTTGCGGGTGGTGTCGTTGCCGCCGACGATCAAAAGGATGAGATTGCCGAGGAAGTTTTTGGCATCCATGTCGCGCGTCGCGGCGCCATGCGCCATCATCGAGAGCAGGTCGCTCTTCGGCGGCTGCTCGATACGCTCCTTCCACAGCCGCGCGAAATAGCCCGCGCATTCCGTCAGCTCGGCCTGCCGTTCGTCTTCGGTGGCGACGAGGCCGTCCGGCCCGGGAATGGTGGTGGCGATATCGGACCAGCGCGTCAGCTTGCGGCGGTCCTCCCAGGGAAAGTCGAACAGCACCGCGAGCATCTGCGTGGTGAGCTCGATCGAGACCTTGTCGACCCAGTCGAACACCTCGCCGCGCGGCAGATTGTCGAGGCACTCGGCGGAGCGCTCGCGGATGCTGAGCGCGAGATTGTCCAGATGCGTCGGTGTGAACATCGGCGCCACGGTCTTGCGCTGCGCCGCGTGGCGCGGCGGATCCATCGAGATGAAACTCTCGCGGCGCAGGTCCGGGTCGATGTCGCGGATAGTGATGCCGCCGAGCGCGGAGGCCGAGGAGAACACCGAGTGGTTGGTCTCGATCTCCATGATGTCGTTGTAGCGCGTCACCGACCAGTACGGCCCGAACATCGAATCCTTGCAATAGTGCACGGGATCTTCGCGGCGCAGACGATCGAAATACGGCCAGAACGTATCGGTCCTGAACAATTCGGGATCGCCCGGATCGAACTGCTCCAGCGGCAGTGACGTGGCGCGCGCGCGCAGCTCGTCGAGCTTCGCCGCGCTCTCGATGGTCCCATGCATGACCGCTCTCCCTGACATGAACCGCGCGTTCTCGTTGAATTCTGCGCTGCGGTATTTGATTTGCAATTACAGCCGGTTGTCTGCGTCGGAGCAAGGGAGAGTTTTGCCACAGCCAACCTTTGCGAGAGGTGGCTAGATGCGTAGCCCGGATGGAGCGGAGCGAAATCCGGGATTCGGGCCGCCATTGGCGCTGTCCCGGATTACGCTCCGCTCCATCCGGGCTACGGATCAGCAACCGTCACGCAGATGTGTCAACGTGATCTCCCGCACCCCGCGCCTGCGGAATCATCCGAGAAATCGAGGTAAATCGAACCCAGCCATCTTGGGGATCGACCAATCTCTGATCTATAGTTTGACCGTACCAGGTCCGCACCCCGAGGTTGCCGCCGTGAACGACATGCAATGGGCCCCCATCGGCTCCGAACCCTTACCGCCGCCGCTGCCGCCCACGCGGGTCGATTTCACCGGCAACCGCTCCGAGTTCCGCAAAATGGTCACCAAGGGTGCCATGCTTGAGCTCGTCACCTTCGGCTTCTACCGGTTCTGGCTGGTCACCGACATCCGCCGTCATTTGTGGACGAACACCGCGGTCGACGGCGATGCGGCCGAATACACCGGCCGGGCCAAGGAGCTGCTGATCGGCTTCCTGTTCGCGCTCGCGATCCTGGTGCCGATCTACCTCGCTTATTTTCTCATCGGCATCGAGTTCGAGCGCTGGCAGGGCTTTGCCTCGACGCCGCTGTTCATCAGCTTCTATGCCTTCGGCCAGTTCGCGATTTTTCGCGCGCGGCGCTATCGCCTGACGCGCACAGTCTGGCGCGGCGTCCGGTTCTGGATGGACGGCTCGGGCTGGGCTTATTCGTTCCGCGCCATGGCGTGGGGGCTGCTGGTGTTCCTCACCCTCGGCCTGGCGCTGCCCTGGCGCGAGGCGTCGCTCGAACGCTACAAGATGCGGCACACTCATTACGGCGATCTCCCCGGCGATTTCGAAGGCGACGGCTGGACCTTCTTCAAGCGCGGCTGGTGGCTGTGGCTCTTGAGCCCGATCGCGCTCGTGATCTTCCCGCTCGCCCCGTTCTTCTATGCCGAGTTCAAGGCGCGTGAATGGCGCTGGTGGCTCGACGGCATCCGCATCGGCGGCGTCAGCCTGTCCTCGGAGTTGCCGCATAACGCGTTCTACGGCCTGTACTGGAAAGTGATCGGCTGGTGGATGCTGCTTTCGACCATTTTCGCCGCCTATATGGGCGGTGGCGCCTTCCTCGTCGTCCAGCTGAGTGGCGTTCCGGCTGATCAGGTCTTCGGCCCCGGAAATGCGGGCAAGAGCATCCCGATGCTGGTCATGATGGTCATCGGCTATTTCGCCGTGGCGCTTGCGATCAACATCGTCATGCGTGTCTATCTGCAACGCGATCTCTGGGCCAAGGTGCTGGAAACCGTCGAGGTGCACAACATCGGAGCCGCGGCGGATGTGCGCGGCAGCGGTGAGCTTGCTAGCGCGCTCGGCGAAGGCTTTGCCGATGGGCTCGATGTCGCGGGATTCTGATCTGTGAGTGAGTTGTCCACCGAGGTTCCGGCGCAGTCCGCCAAGCCGACGATCTTCTTCGACGGCGTGTCGAGCCGCAGGCGGGAGGTGTCGCTGGCGCTCGGTGATGCGCTCGATATCGTCGAAGAGGGCGGCGCGCCGGTTCGCTGGGCCTATGCCGACATTCGCCGCGCCGACAGTCCGGCCGGGATATTACGCCTGGCCTCGACATCCGCGCCGCCGCTGGCGCGGCTTGAAATTCGCGACGCCGCGCTCGCCGCGGACGTGACCGCCCGCTGCATGCGTCTCGACGAGCACCAGACCTCGCGTCGCGGTGTCGCAAAGATCGTCGGCTGGTCGGTGGCCGCCGCCGTCTCCATCGTTTGCGTCGTGCTGTTCGGTGTGCCGCTCGCTGCCGACCGGCTCGCGCCGCTGGTGCCCAAGCCGATCGAACGGCGCATCGGCGACGCCTCCGAAGTCCAGGTGAAAACCATCTTCGGCCGCAAGGCGTGCGAAGACCCCGCGGGCAAGGCCGCGTTCACAAAACTGGTCAACCGTCTGCGCGATGCCGCCGGCCTCGACGACGATTCCATGACGGCCGGCGTGCTGCCGACCTCGGTGCCGAATGCATTCGCGCTGCCCGGCGGCAAGGTGTACGTGCTGAGGGGCTTGGTCGACAAGGCCGAAAACCCCGACGAGCTCGCCGGCATCCTTGCCCATGAGCTCGGCCATCTCAAGCATTACGACAACATGCGCGGGCTGATCTACAACGGCGGCACCTCGTTCCTGATCGGCCTGTTGTTCGGCGACGTCACCGGCTCGAGCGCCGTGATCTTCGCCTCGCGCAGCGTGGTCGAAGCCTCCTATTCGCGCGAGGCCGAGACCGCCGCGGATACGTTCGCGATCGAGATCATGCACAAGCTCGGCCGCTCGCCGAAGCCCGCGGCCGAATTGATGTTCCGCATCACCGGCAAGGAAGGCGGCTCCGGCCTCACCACGATCCTGGCGAGCCACCCGCTCACCGAAGACCGCCTCGCGCGCATGACGAAGGAAGATCGTCCCGCCAGCGGCCCGCCGCTGCTGACGGACAAGGAATGGCAGTCGCTCAAGCTGATTTGCGGCAGCGGGAAGATCTAACCTTTTCGCCTACCGCGTCCCGTAAGCGCGGTCGCCGGCATCGCCGAGGCCCGGCAGGATAAAGCCGTTCTCGTCGAGACCTTCGTCCATCGCAGCCGTCCAGATCGGAACGTCGGGGTGCAGTCCGCGCAGCCGTTCGAGCCCTTCAGGGGCCGCGATCAGGCAGGCGAGGCGGATGTCCCTGGCGCCGCGCTCCTTCAGCCGGTCGATTGCGGCGACGGCGGTGTTGGCGGTGGCGACCACCGGGGTCACCACGATCGCCAGGCGCTCGCTGAGGTCGGACGGCGATTTGAAGAAATATTCGACAGCGGCAAAACTGTGCGGCTCGCGGTAGATGCCGATATGGGCGACGCGCGCGGTCGGCACCAGATCCATCATGCCCTCGACGAAGGTCGTGCCGGCGCGCAGCATCGGCACGAACACCAGCTTCTTGCCGGCGATCTTGGCCGAATGCATCGTCGCCAGCGGCGTCTCGATGACGGTATCGGCGAGCGGCAGATCCCGCGTGATCTCGTAGCACAGGAGCATGCCGATCTCCTTGATCAGCTCGCGGAAGGACTTGGTCGAGATGGACTTGTCCCGCACCAGCGTCAGCTTGTGCTGCACCAGCGGATGATCGACGATCGTGACGCCTTCCATATGTTGCTCCTGACCGACGAGGCGGCGCTTCTTCCTTCTCCCCTTGTGGGAGAAGGTGGCGCGCAACGCGCGCCGGATGAGGGGTTCTCTCCGCGAACTCAAGTGAGAGATGTCTTCGCGGAGACAACCCCTCACCCGGCTTCGCTTTCGCGAAGCCACCCTCTCCCACAGGGGGAGAGGGTTTAAAAAACCGTACCGTCGCTGATCACCTTGAGCGGCGGCGAACCGTCGGGCCGGCGCGCGAAGGCGATGGCGCGGCCGGCAGCCCAGCTGCCACCTTCGAGAATGCTTGCGAGGGGCAAGGTCTCGGGCGTGCGGCCGAGCCTGGCGCGGATGCTGCCCGCAAGCCGGTCGAGCAGCGCGACGGTGAGCGCGCGCCACTCCACGACGAGCAGGGAATCCACCGCATGCGCGCGCTCGGCATCGGCGGGATCGCGCAGGCGCAGCACCTCGTGATCGACGAACAGGCCGCCATTGCGGTACTCGGCAAGCCCGGTGAGGCCGTCGATGTCGGTGACGTCAAAGCCGGCGCGCTGCAGCGGTTCGATCAACGAATAGCTCAGCCATTGCGACAGCTTGTGCAGGGGCACGAGGCCTGCCGTTGCGTCGTCAGCTTTGATGGTCGGATGACGCCAGCAATCACCGAGCGGAATCCCGGCGAGCTCGAGCCGTGACGGCCAGATCGGTCCAAGCTGGTTCAGCACTGCGGACAGGATGGCGGGCGCGGCGACCGCGCCGCCCACAGCCTGCGCCGCGATGTGATCGAACAGGCCGCCTGGCCGCGGCGTATCGTGCAGGCCGAAAATCTCCGCACGCTCAGCAACCAGCTTGCCCAGACGCCGCAGCAGGTCAGTGCGTCCGTCGAGACCGAGCAGCGGATTGGCATCGCTCACCTGAAAGGCGGAGGTGAGGGAGGCGAGCGGTAGTTTCGCCAGCACGTCTGCATCGGCCCTGAACGGTGTACGCGCATCGCCGGAGAACAGGCCGCCTGCAAACATGTCGAGGCTTGCGATGGCGAGCCCCTCCGATCGGCCGATACTTTCGCCGGTCCCGGCGTCGCGATAGCGCCACGTGGCTCCCGCACCTGCGTCGAGCAGCACGCTGACGATGGCGAGGTCGAACTCCGCGCGCGCACGCGCCGCGCGATCCGGCCACGATACTTTGTCGGCAAGGCCCGCCCAGCGATCGACGCCGCCGAGCACGAAATGCCGCCAGCGGGCATGGAAGGGGATGTCCAGCGTCGGATAGGCCTTGCGCGTGACCGCGATCACGGCCTCCGCCACGCCATCCATGCGGTCGAGGTCTATCGTGAAGTGCCGGAGCCCGCCGGCGAGGCCGATCTCGAGCATTTTTGCGGCACGCGCGCGAACCGCTCCTGCGCTGAGCAGGGAGCGGGCCTGTTGTTCCAAAGCCTCCGCCATCGCGCGATCAGTACTTTTCCAGCGAGCGCCCGACCACGCCGTCCACGTCCTTCTCCGGCGCGATGTCGGTGGTGTAGTAGCCGGCGGCCTTCTTCGCGGCGATCTCGACATGGGCGTCGGCCGGGATCAGCTCCAGCGGGATCGGCACGCGCTCGACGATGTCGATGCCTTGCGAGGTCAGCGCGTCGTATTTCATGTCGCTCATCGACAGGAAGCGATCGATGCGCTTCAGGCCGAGCCAGTGGATCGTATCCGGCATCAATTGCTGGAAGCGCGCGTCCTGGACGCCGGCGACGCATTCGGTGCGCTCGAAATAGGCGGCCGCCGCGTCGCCGTCCTCCTGGCGCTTGCGCGCATTGTAGACCAGGAATTTGGTGACCTCGCCGAGCGCGCGGCCTTCCTTGCGGTTGTAGATGACGAGCCCGAGCCCGCCCTCCTGCGCGCCGCGCGCGGATTCCTCGATGCCGTGGATGAGATAGGGCCGACAGGTGCAGATGTCGGAGCCGAACACGTCGGAGCCGTTGCACTCGTCATGCACGCGGCAGGTGATCTTGGTGCGGTGGTCCGGCAGTTTTGTCACATCGCCGAACATGTAGACGGTGGTGCCGCCGATCGGCGGCAGAAACACCTTCATGTCCGGACGCGTGACCAGCTCGGGGAACATGCCGGCGGTCTGCTCGAACAGCGTGCGCCGCAGCTCGGTCTCGCCGGTGCCGAAGCGCGTCGCAAGGCCCGGCAGGTACCAGACCGGATCGATCGCGATCTTCACCACGGAGACGCTGCCATTGGCGTGCACGACCTCGCCGTCGGCGCGCAGCCGTTTTGCGGCCAGCGCCTCGCGGATCTCAGGCAGGTCGAGCCGCGCACGCGTCACCGCGATGCTTGGACGGATATCGACGCCCTCGGCGATGTCCTTGCCGAAATTCTCAGCGACGAGATGCCCCCAGGGATCGAGCGCGACGATCTTGTCGGGATCGCGCCATTGCTCAAATGGCCCGATGGTCGCGGCCGGAAAGGTGTTGGTGAGGTCGGGCCGGCGGATCGGATCGAGCGCGCCGGCGGACACCGCGAGCGCCCGGTACATCGCGTAGGAGCCGCCATGGCTGCCGATCACGTTGCGATCCCCAGCGCGCGATACCGTGCCGATGATCGGCCCCCGGGTGCGCGCGTCGGCTGCGCCCCAGTGAATCGGAAACGCGGCCTTTTTGCCCGGCTCCGGATGGGAGGTAAGGCGGATGTGATCGGTACGGTTCGCGCGGCTCATGTCCAGGCTCCCAAAAAGCCGACGGCCCGCCGCTCGGACGGGCCTGGCTCACTTGCGTTGCCGGTGCCGAACACCGGCGACGCGAGCTCAATCCAACATATTGTAGCGGCTGACGACGACAGACAAGTTAATGGTGCTACGCCGGGCAGGCGACCCTGGCCAAATTGCCGTCACCGACGGGCAGGTCCGGCTCGCCCGAAGGCCGCACTTTCGCTCTGGACGAATCTTGCTATTCGATCCGCGCGATAGGTCTAAGGATTTGAAGTAGTTATATTTTTTATGTTTTCAAGAGGACGGCGTGGTGGCCGTGCGCCGAGACTGGACAAAACGTACATAATCAGACAAAACGTTTAGGTCGCCTCGCCCTGGAGTCCGCCATGCCCGCCGCCAGCTACATCGACCCCCGCAATGGAAAGCTTTACGCGCTGGAGCAGCCGCGCTGGTGCTCGGACGAGCGCACGCCGCTGCTGGTGACGCCGGGGGCAGGGATCTCGCGCGAAGACATCGACAGCCGCACGCGGTCCCTGTGGCGCTACCGGGCGGCGCTGCCGGTGGAGATCAACAGTCCGATCACGCTCGGCGAAGGTTGCACGCCGCTGGTTCAGCAGGACTGGGGCGACCTGCGCCCGTTCTTCAAGCTCGAATGGTTCAACCCGACCGGCAGCTTCAAGGACCGCGGCTCGGCGGTGATGCTGTCGTTCCTGCGCCAGATCGGCGTCGACGCGATCCTCGAAGACTCTTCCGGCAATGGTGGCTCGTCGATGGCCGGGTTGGGTGCTGCCGGCGGCATGCGCGTGAAGATCCTGGCGCCCGCGTCGACGTCGCCGGCCAAGATCGCGCAGGTGCGCGCCTATGGCGCGACGGTGCAGCTCGTCGAGGGCCCGCGCGAGGAGTCGGAAGCCGAGGCCATTCGCCAGTCGAGCCAGACCTTTTACGCCAGCCACAACTGGCAGCCGTTTTTTCTCGAAGGCACAAAATCGCTCGCCTATGAAATCTGGGAGGAGTTTGGTTTCCGCGCGCCCGACAACGTCATCGTTCCGGTCGGTGCCGGCAGCAGCCTCTTGGGGTGCGCCTTCGGTTTCCGTGAGCTGCTCAAGGCCGGCCAGATCGCCAAGCTGCCGCGGCTGTTCGCGGCGCAGCCGCAAAACTGCTCGCCGATCGACGCAAGCTTCAAGGCCGGCGTCGATACGCCCGTCGCGCGCGAGGTGAGCAAGACCATCGCCGAGGGCACCGCGATCAAGAATCCGCTGCGCCTGCGCGAGATCGTCGCTGCCTTGCGCGAGAGCGGCGGTGGCACCGTTGCACTGACCGAGGACGAGATCGTCGCAGCCTTGCGGCGTCTTGCGCGGCAGGGCCTGTTCGCGGAGCCGACCAGCGCCAGCGCGGCCGCCGCATTGGAAAAACTCTCCGCTGCCGGATCGATCAAGGCGAAGGAGACCACGGTCGCGGTGCTCACCGGCACCGGCCTGAAAGCCGCGACCACCGTCGCCGATCTCGTGCAATAAGGTCAGGCGATGAGCCGCAGCAAGACCGCCATATCGAGCAAAACCAACGCCGAGCGCAAACTGCTGTTCGATCAGCTGCAGCAGATCGCGCAAGGGCTGGGCGAGACCTTCGCGCCGTTCTGCGAGGTCGTGCTGCACGATCTCACTGATCCCCGGCAGGCGATCGTCGCGATTCACAACAACCTCTCGGGCCGCAAGGTCGGCCAGGGCGCGACCGAGCTTGGCCTCGCACGCATTGCCGACCCCGACTATGCGCAGGTGATTTCGAACTACGCCAACAGCTTCGCCGACGGAAGGCAGGCCAAGAGCACCTCCATCGGTATCAAGGGGGCGGACGGTTCTTACGTTGCTGCGCTCTGCCTCAACGTCGACCTGACGCTGTTCCAGGGCTTGCAGAGCGCCATCGGCCAGTTCGTCAGCGTCGATGCGAACAACAGCCCGCGCGAGCAGCTCATCCCCGTGGGCGCGGACGCCATCCGCGCTCATATCGACCAGTTCGCCGCGCGCCGCGCCACCACGCCCCGCGCGCTCACCACCGAAGATCGCCGCGCACTGCTGCACGAATTGCGGGACGCCGGCTGCATGCAGGTACGTCGATCCTCGGACATCATCGCGGCCCATCTCGGGGTGTCGCGTGCCACGGTGTATGCCGATGCCCGCTAATCTGTTGGACCTCGAAACGCCCTGTCTGCTGCTCGACGAGCAGCGGCTCCGCGCCAATGTCGCGCGGATGAAGGCGCATCTCGCGCCTCTCGGCGTGGCCTTCCGCCCGCATCTGAAGACCGCAAAATCGCTCGACGTCGCCCGCATCGCGATGACCTCGGCCGCTGGGCCGGCAACGGTCTCGACGCTGCGCGAGGCCGAATATTTCGCGGCCGGCGGCGTGCGCGACATGATCTACGCCGTCGGCATCGCACCCGCGAAGCTCGATCGCGTCTCCGCCATCCGCGCCACCGGCGCCGATCTCGCCGTGATCCTCGATAGCATCGAACAAGCTGACGCCGTCGCCGCACATGCCGCGAGCACCGGCGACGCGGTTCCGGCGCTGGTCGAGGTTGACGCGGACGGCCATCGCTCCGGCGTCGCTCCGACCGACGCGGCAACGCTGGTCGCCATCGGCAGGCGTCTGGTCGCAGGTGGCGCGACCTTGCGCGGCGTGTTGCTGCACGCTGGCGACAGCTACGCACTGAACGATCCCGCAGCCATCGCGGATGCGGCAGAAGCGGAACGCATCGCCGCCGTGACTGCGGCGAACGCCTTGCGCAGCGCAGGTCTGCCTTGTCCCGTCGTCAGCGTCGGCGCGACACCGACCGCGCGTTATGTGCGCGACCTGACAGGCATTACCGAGGTGCGCGCCGGCGTCTTCATGTTCGGCGACCTCTATCAGGCCGGCGTCAGCTCGGTGGCAATGGACGATCTCGTGCTCTCCGTGCTTGCCACCGTCATCGGCCACCAGACGGCAAAAGGCTGGATCATCGCTGATGCCGGCTGGATGGCGCTGTCGCGCGACCGCAGCACGGCGAAACAGGCGCTCGACCAGGGTTATGGCGTGGTCTGCGATCTCGCCGGAAAACCGTACCCGGACCTCATCGTCACCGATGCCAACCAGGAGCACGGCATCATAGCGCTTCGAAAAGGCTCGAATGCCGCGCTGCCCGACCTGCCCATTGGCTCCCGCATCCGCATCCTCACCAACCACGCCTGCGCGACCGGCGCACAATATGATCGCTATCAGGTGCTGGATGGTGAAGGCGGAGTCAGCGCGGTCTGGCCGCGGATCAATGGGTGGTAGGAAGTGCGTCGCGGGGCCTTGCTTACCCTCCCTGGAGGGGGAGGGTCGATCGCGCGCAGCGCGAGCGGGGTGGGGTGATCTCTCCACACGGGCAGCGCTTCGGTGGAGAGACTGTCACCCCACCCCGTCTCACATTTTCGCTTCGCTCAAATGCGAGCCGACCCTCCCCCTCGAGGGGAGGGTAACAGCACCTACTCCTTCAGGTCATTCACGCGCTTCACCCAGGCGCGCACATCGGCGAGCACCTGGGGCAGCACCGCCCTGACCTCCTGCACGGTCATGCCGGCCTTGATGCGGGGATCGTAGAGCAGGTTGAGGATGTACTGGTCGTAGACGTCGAAATAGCCCATCGACACATTGTCGTTGAACATGGTCCACGGCACGCTCGCGGTGTCGTTGATCGGGCCGAGCGATTGCAACAATTCCTCATAGGCGCAGTCGAGGAAGGTGAAATCGCCGTTGTCGACGGTGAGGATCACGTCGGAATGCTCGATCTCGAAATTGTCGTTCTTGCGGAAGCCCGACAGGCATTGCGGATCGAGCGAGGTGCGGATCTCGCGCGCCTTCTCCGCGCCGTAGAAGCTGGAAATCGTCCGAAACAGGTCGCGGTCGCGAACCAGCTTCACCCGCACATTCGCGGCCTCGCTGGTGTCGATCATGGCGATGTCGAGATGCTGCACGCGCCTGCCGATGTCGGCCACGACCTTGGCGAGCTGCGTCTTGCGGTCGGCGCGCTCGCTCTCGGCGTAGACGCGCACCGGCCCGTCGAACTTCCGGATGCGGTCGACGCGGCCGGCGAGGTGGTATTCGGCGCCGAACGCCGTCTTCAGGAAGCCTTCGACGATCTCGCCGTCGGTGAAGCTCTTCTTCTCGGCGCGCTGGCGCGAGGCGATCGCGGGCAATTCGCCCGCGACGGCGATGGTAGCGGTGTCAGGGACGAACGCGAAAGTGGCGAGCGCCAGCAGGGCGATGCGAAAGCCTGACGAAGGCGGGGCCAATGCGCTCATTGCGTCCCGACGCTGCCGTATTCGGAAGCGACGCACAAGACCGCATATTCACGCGCCCTGCGGGTTCCCGCAGTTCGCCGGCGGCTAGTTGTTGAGCACGACCACCTTGGTGCCGACCGAGACGCGGCTGTAGAGATCGCTGACGTCCTCGTTGGTCATGCGGAAGCAGCCCGAGGACACGGCCTGGCCGATCGTCTCCGGCTCGTTGGAGCCGTGGATGCGGTACAGCGTCGAGCCCAGATACATCGCGCGCGCGCCGAGCGGATTCTCGATGCCGCCCTTCATGTGGCGCGGCAGGTCGGGCCGGCGGGCCAGCATCTGCGACGGCGGCGTCCAGTCCGGCCATTCCTTCTTGGCGGTGATTTTGTGCACCCCGCCCCAGCGGAAGCCGTCGCGGCCGACGCCGATGCCATAGCGCAGCGCCTGGCCGTTCTGGAGTACCAGATAGAGGCGGCGCTCGCTGGTGTTCACCACGACCGTGCCGGGTGCGTAATTGCCGTTATAGTAGACCGTGGTGCGGGGGATCGGGCTCGAGCCGCCGCGGAAGAAGCTCGGGCCGAAGCCCATGATGTCACGCGAGTCGAACCCCTCGGCGAATGCGCCGCCGGCGGCGGTCGACAGCAATGCGATGGCGGCAATCGGTGCGGCAAAAAACCGGATCATTGTTTCCCCCCAGCAAAAAATCGATCAACTGAACTTACAGGCCATATTTGCGGGCTTTTCGCAAGCCACGGCCCCGTGAGGCAGGTCCTTTACAAATACACCATACTTAATGATTGGCGTTACCAAATCGGCAACCGCGCCAATTTGCCGGAAAGCGTTAGAGCGTTTTCAAGCGAAGTGGATACCGGTTCGCATCAAGAAAACGCGTCAAAACAAGAATCTAATGCCCGTTCCAATTCCATCGGAACGGGGCATTAGCCAAACCGGCGCATCGTCGCGCGGGGCAGGGCCGCGATGCCGGCTATTGCTTTGACGAGACGAGCGAACAATGATTGATCGGACGGATTATTGGACATTGCCGGTCGCGGGAGCTGAAGAATGAACGGTGCGGAAAGCCTGGTGCGGACGATGGTCAAGGGTGGGGTGGACGTCTGCTTCACCAATCCGGGCACCTCCGAGATGCATTTTGTCGCGGCGCTCGACCGCGTGCCGGGCATGCGCTGCGTGCTCGGCCTGTTCGAAGGCGTGGTGACCGGCGCCGCCGACGGCTATTTCCGCATGAAGGGCACGCCGGCCTCGACGCTGCTGCATCTCGGCCCCGGCCTCGCCAACGGCCTTGCCAATCTGCACAACGCCAAGAAGGCGAATTCCGGCATCGTCAACATCGTCGGCCAGCACGCGGTGTACCACATCGGCTACAACGCGCCGCTGACCTCCGACATCGAGGGCCTGGCCCGGCCGATGTCGTCCTGGGTCCGCACCTCGCCGGATTCCAAATCGGTCGCCGCCGACGGCGCCGCCGCGATCGCCGCCGCCAAAAGCGCGCCGCCGCAGATCGCGACCCTGATCCTGCCCGCCGACACCGCCTGGAACGAGGCCGACGGCATCGCCGAGGTGCCGGCCGAGCAGCAGCGCGCGAGCTATTCGCCGCAGGCGGTCGAGCAGGCCGCAAAAATCCTGCACGGCGACGGCGAGCGCACGCTGCTGCTGATGACCGGCAGCGCGCTGAGCGAAAAGGGCCTGGCGCTGGCCGAGCGCATCGCCGGCAAGACCGGCTGCACCGTGATGGGGCCGACCTTCCGCCCGAAGATGGCGCGCGGCCGCGGCCGCTTCTCGATCGACCGCATCCATTACGTGATCGAGAACGCGCTGCCGATGCTGGAGAAGTTCCGCCACATCGTGCTGATCGAGTCCGATGATCCCGTGGCGTTCTTCGCCTATCCGAACAAGCCGAGCATGCTCAAGCCCGAGGGCTGCGAGGTGCACCGCATGACCACCTGGGGCGAGAATTCGGTCGCGGCACTCGAAGCGCTGGCCGGCGCGGTGAGGGCGAGCGCGAAGGACGTCAAGCCGCAGGCCTTGGCTGAGCTGGTGCAGCCGACCGGCGCGCTGACCTTCGCCTCGATCGCGCAGGCGATCGCATGCGCCATCCCCGAGAACGCGATCATGGTCGACGAATCGCTGACCACCGGCCGCGGCTTCTTCCCGCCGACGGCGGCGGCCGCTCCGCACGACTGGCTCCAGAACATGGGCGGCTCGATCGGCTTCTCCACGCCGCTGTCGATCGGCGCCGCGATCGCCTGTCCGGATCGCAAGGTGATCACCATGGTCGGCGACGGCAGCGCGATGTACACGATCCAGTCGCTGTGGACGCAGGCCCGCGAGAACCTCAACATCGTCACCATCGTGTTCGCCAACCGCATCTACCAGATCCTGCGCGGCGAGTTCGACAATGTCGGCGCCGGCGAGCCCGGCCAGCGCGCCAACGACATGCTGCGGCTCGACCGTCCGACGCTGGATTTCGTCGGGCTGGCGAAGGGCATGGGCGTCCCCGGCCGCGCGGTCACCAATGCCGAAGAGTTCAACAAGGCTCTCGCCGAAGCCGTCGCCGAGCCCGGGCCGCGGCTGATCGAAGTCCAGATGTAGGGCGCAGCATCAGGCAGCGCCGAGGGCCGGGGGGCACGATGCAGACCGAGCTGAACAAGGTGATCGCGGCGCTCCGGGACCTCTACGCCCACGAAGGCTTCTTGTTCGAGAAGGACGTCGGCGAGCGGGCGGTGACGCACCGCTTCGCCGTCTATCTGGAGCGGCAATTCGCCGGCTGGTCAGTCGATTGCAACTACGATCGCCTCGGCGAGCGCACGCTGCACCTGCCGCACGGCACCATCGTCTCCACCGACGATCATCTGGGAAAGTCGATCTACCCCGACGTCGTCGTCCATCAGCGCGAGATCCCGAACAATCTGCTCGCCGTCGAGATCCGCAAGGCGAGCAATCACACCTCGCTCGAGCACGACCAGCACAAGCTGATGGCGCTGACCGACGCCCATGTCTGGTTCGCCTACTGGATCGGCGTGCTGCTGGTGCTGGACAGACACCATGTGACGATTTCGGAGGTCTATGTCAGCGGCGTCGTGGAAGACTCGCTGTCGCGCTGGTTCGCAACGCGCCTCGCCGAGACCGACCTCGGGGCTGCGCATTAGGGCGTGTGCTCATCAACGTTAGATTTCGGAGACAAAGCGGAAGTCATCTCGCTCCGCCAATATCGACTGCTTATCACCCATAGCTGACGCTGACGTGCCCGAAGCGCCCAGCAAGAGGTGTCTTCAATGCGTCAGCACTTCTAACTGAACTAAAGCGAGCAGCTCCGTCGAAGTCCCTTGATCTGGCGCAATGCCCTCCAACAGCGACCATGCATTCATTCTATGGGGCAGGCTTAGTGGATAGTGGAGAACGTCCATGAAGCAGATGAGTCTGAGCAAAGTTGCAATTGCAACCTCGGCCTTCGTGTGCGCGACGTTGTTCTCGTTCAGCTGGTCTGAACAGCGCGGTGTCTCGCTGTCAGTTGAGAGCGCGCAGGCGCGGATTGGTCGCCCATTGACACCCCTTAGCGGTGCCGGCGTTGCGCGTCGCCATTACCGGCGGGCTGCGTACGGCTACGGTGCTGGTGTGGTCGGTGCTGGCTTGGCGGCCGGCGCGATTGGGACGGGCGCGATAGCGGCCACCTCACCTTTTGGGTACTATCGTGGCGGCCCTCATGTAGACACCGGGTGGGGCGCCCCTAGCAATTATTATGGCAGTTATTACGCCAGTCCTGGCTACTACGACGGCTACGCCAATCGCAGCTACGTCACTGGGCGGCCAACGCTGTTTCCGCGCTACTACGGCAGCAGCTATGCAGCTGGCGGCTCCCCTGCCGGCTATTACGACGGGTACGCCAACCGCAGTTACGTCACCGGACGGCCAACGCTAATTCCGCGCTACTACGGCGACGCCTATGCCGCTGGCGGCTACCCTGCCGACTATTACGGCGGCTACGCCAACCGCAGTTACGTCACCGGACGACCGACGCTGATTCCACGCTACTACGGCGGCTGGAACTGGTGAAACGAAGGCTTTTGCGTTCGGAAGTGGTCAACTACCAAGCGGATGGCCTTGACGTCTCACCTGCGTCGGGGCGGTCGCGCCTTGACAGGTCAAGCAATTTGAATCGCTTGATTTGGATCAAGTACGAAGACCTGGAAATCTCGCATGCAGAACCCGCAGCTATCACTATTGGCGAGGACAATCTCATGAAAAAGATGAGCATGTTTGGCGCAATTTTGGTGGGAGCGACGATATTGTGCGCCGCCCCGATTTCGGTTCAGTGGTCGCAAGAGAAGGGGTTGTCCGTATCGTCGGACAATGCTTACGCCCGAGTAGGAAGACCGGCAACTGCAACGAGCGTCGCTGGCGTTGCGCGGAGAACCGATCGACGGGCGGTGCGCCGCTGCGCAACGGGAGTTACCTGCTAAAGGTGATGTCAGCTTGTGACTCCAACCGGCCGACCCGGTATGTCCGCTAGAGTCCACTCTTTGGAGTGAAGTGGGCTCGATATACTCAACCAGGGTCAACCAGGGTTCCTCTGATGTTGACCCTAAGCGGGCATTACCTGACGCCGCCAAGGTCGTAACCCCTCCTTCGCTTCACCGCTCCAGGCATGGAAGCTGCGAAGCCTTGCGCCGGATCAAAGGTGATTTTCTGGACCTGCGGAGCTCGCGAAGCGGGAACGTCTATTTGCAGGGGACTGAAAATGAAGATTGCATTCTTATCGCTGGCCCTAGTGGGCCAACCGGTCCCGATACCGGTCGCTGATAAGGTTCCGGTGCTGAATGTGGAGGCGCTGTGCAAGGCAACAGTAGAGAATGCCAAAGCACTGGGACTGACCGCCGTTCAGATTTTCTCGGACTGCATGAAAGACGAAAAGCAGGCGCAACAACAAATAAGCACTTTGTGGGCCACCAGTCCCAGTGATGTTCGCAATCGTTGCGAGGGCCCTGCGTCGATAGAGATGCAAAGTTACGTCGAACTGCTCACGTGCTTACAGGCCGCATTTGTCTCAGCCCACCCCGAGCTCGTCCCTCCAAGGCGATCAAGCAAGGACCGTAATAAACAGTAGGTGGATGAAGGTCTGTTATCTTGGAAAGGCCGAGTCCGGTTGTGGCCCAAGGCCGACATGATGCATGTCGTTTCCAATGTCGCCTTCCAAGAGAAGACCGGACGCGACTGGTGAGTACAAAGCCGCCCGCGTGACGCGAGCGGCCCTGCATCATCTTCCGTCGCAGGCTCAGTGCAGCGGATCGCCCTGGCCGAGCGCGTAGGCGACGAGGTCCTTCAGCGCGAAGCCAGAGCCGGTCACCGGCGTCCATTGCGGGTCGAGCGACAGCACGGAGGAATTGTCGCCGAACATCATGCCGAGGAAGACCTCGGCAACGATGCGACCGCCGACGGGGCCGAGCTGCGGCGTGTTGATTCCGGTCGTTGGCGCGCCGGTGGCCGGGATCGTCACCGCGGTCTGGAATTGCCGCGCCTCGGCCAGGATGTAGGTCCAGAGCGGGCAATTGCCGGCAAACACGCCACTCGCAATGGTCGCGATCCCGGTTTGCGGATCGCCCGCGCCGGGCTCGTCGACGGCCTTGCCGATGATGATCTGATCGTCCGTCAGCGGCGTCAGGTTCATCGCCCTGGCGACGGCCTGGCCTGAGGGCAGGCCGAGCCGCCAGCTGCGCTCGAGATTGCGCAGCGCCAGCGACGACGGATTGGACGCGACCTCCGGCGGCAGCTTGCGCAGCGGGTCGACCAGCGAGGCGTCGATGCGATAGGCGAACTGCAGCCGCCGCTTATTGTCGGGATTGGTGTCGTCGTCCTCGACACCGTAAGGGCGCGTGTCCAGATCGATGAAGCGGCCCCAGTCCATGGCGCGTCCCGGGCCCATGGCGCGGAAGCCGGTCAGCGCGTTCTTGTCGGGATTGTGGGGATCGGGGAAAATCTGCAACAGCATGTTGTCCGCATCGTTCAGCCGATAGCCGGGGCGGATCATGGAATGGCCGAGACGGTAGGCCGCAACCGAGAATTCGACCGGCATGAACGGATAGGTCTTCCAGTGATAGTGGGCGAGCTTGCTGCGGTCGTACTGGCCCGCGGTCCTCAGCTCGTCCAGCACGCTGGCGTGGACGATGCGCGGCAGGAAGTCGTTCAGCACCACGTATTGATAATGGAAGCGGACGCGCTGCTGCACGTCCTCGAACGACAGGTTGTCATTGTCGTCGACCATGCGGTTGTGAAAGCGCAGCATCAAGGCCTGGAACTGCGAGACGATGCTGTTCTCGTCGTTGCGGGGATCACCGATCAGGGCGCGGCCCTTGAAGCGCGGCAGGTCGCTGGCATCGGGCACGCCCGCGCCGGTCAGCTTCTCGCCGAGGCGGAACTTGATCCCGTCATACATGTAGGGCTGATCGTTCGGACCGCGGCCGTAGAGATTGTCCAGATCGAGCGACGGCGTGCGGAAGTCGACGAGCCCGTCGGGGTCCTGCTGCTTGGTCAGCGAGCTGACCGGATCGAAGGTGATGTCGTGGTCGATGAACTGGCCGAAATAAGTGTAGAGCGCGGGAATGCCGCTCTCCTCTGCGTCCGGCCCGTCCTTCGGAGCATCAAAGTCGGCGACCATCTTGTCGGCCAGCGCCGAAAGGTTCGCGACATTGTCGGCGTCGTTCGGACCGAATTTCGCCGGCCTGAGCTTGCGGAACATGCGTCCGAAGCGGCCCTGGGAAAGCGGCGAACGCGTTGCGTTCAGACCGCGCGGAACAATGCTGTGGCGGCTGCTCATTGAAAACACCTCCCTGAAAAGTCACGACGTGCAACGAATAAAGCTAAAGTTGTTCGCAACAGAATATGCAGGTCACGCTAGATCAGGCGATTGGGTGCCACAAGCGATCTGCTTCACACAGCGCGCGACATCGATGTTGTTCCGGGAGGGAGCGTTGCGAACAAGCTGCGGCCGCGCTTTGCAAATTTTTCCCGGAGCGATGACGGATAACATTCTCGTCATCGGCATGCGCAAAGCGGCTTCGCGCAAATGAGTTCGCCGGACTGTCGTCGAAGTGGATCGTCTTCACGCAATAAGTGTGGCGGCGTGCGCGTCATGCGCGCACGCCGCGATGTCGTCAGTAGGCATACTGCTGCGAGAACGCGTAGCGCGGATTGATGCCGCAATAGGCCGACGTGCCGGAGGCGGTGGCGAGGCACTGCTGATAGCTCGCGAACTGGCAGTTGCCGGGATAACCCCACATGCGTCCCTGCAGGCAATATCGATCGTTTGCAGGATGTGCCTGGGCGGCCGGGGATGCTACGGCGACCAGGGCGGCGAACGATGCGAGAGTGAGGATGATGCGACGCATTTCAATCTCCTTCGAGAGCGAGTGGACGGGAACGTCAGCGAGCCGGGCTCGTCTGAGGCATGTCATGCCTATCTTGGTGTCGGCGGAATGCCGTGCGTTCGCGACATGGCACATCATGACGCAGCCGGCGGCCAGCAATGTGATCTACGCCACAGTTCGCGGTGGGGGTCCGGGCCTATCGTGAGAAGACTTGCGCGCGTCGATCCTGGAAAACTAGGCTTGTCTGATCCGGATCAGGTATTTTGCGGATCAGGTATTTTGGAGGTTCTAATGCAAAGGTCATACTTGCTGGCTGCGACAGCAGCGCTGGCGCTTCTCATGCAAACTCCGCTCGCGCTGGCCCAGAGTGCGCCGGCCGCCAGTGGAACCGCAGCGCCTGCCGCGACAACCACTGCGCCGGCAACGACGACGACAACGCCGGCCGCGACCGGCGACACCTCCAGCCAGCCGGCCGACTCCAAGAAGAGCGCATCGAAGAAGCCGGCGAAGAAGAAGATGACGCGGCAGCAGGAAATCGATCATTCGGTCGACAGCGGCACCGTGCCCGCGCGCTACCGCAGCTCTGTGCCCAAGCAGTACCAACGGTACATTCCGTTCGATAAGCAGTGACGGATCTCACGGCGGCGCGACGTGATCCGACGTCGGGCCGCCGGTGCCATCGTGTGACGGCCTTGTCGTAACGGCCTTAACCAAGCGGAATCCGGCCATACATCCCCAGTGGCGGTCTGCGAGAGCGGTGCTAGAGTAGGCCGAAGCCCCGGGGGGAGAAATGAGCGACGACGTGAAGGATGCTGGCCTTGTGGCCATGATCAGCAGCATCCTGGGAGGCAACAAGCGCGCAGACAGCAGTGCTCCGCCGCCGCTCACCGAGATTCCGCCGACAGCGCCGACGAACGGGTTCGACCTGGTCGAGCCGTCCATCCCCGGTCCTGCACCGGCCGAACCCGACGCTGCGCCCGATGCCGTTCCGGCTGCCGCGAAGCCGGTCGAGCGGCCAGCGAAAATCACGACGACGCCTGATGGCAAGAAGCTGCTTCCTGCCGAGGCGATTGCCGATCTCGTGCTTGGCGAGCTGCGCAAGCTGGAGAATTTTCCGGCGACCGGCGCCTCCGTCACGGTCTACGGTTACAAGCACTGGAACGCGATGATCACCTTCGCGCCGTTCTCGACCACGTTCCAGAACGCGACGCGGTTCCGCCAGGCCGTGCCGGACCTGGTCTTCAAGCTGCGCCGTTTCGTCGAACTTGAGATATAGTCCGGGACAATCACCGGCGGCTGTTCGGCGCGATTCCCGCTGCGGGGCGCGGCGCGAGCGGGTGTCCGAAACAGTTCGACAGGATTTTGAATTGAGCGTCGCCTTTACCAAGGAAGAAAGCGCCGAAACCGCGTCCGAGACGCTGCTGCCGGATCGCCCGATCTCGCCGCATCCAAATCTCGTGACGGAAGCAGGCTTGCAGGCGCTCCAGGCGCAGCTTCGCGAGGCGCGCGAGGCCTATGAAGCCGCGCAAGCCATCGAGGACGTCAACGAAAAGCGCCGGCAGTCGGCGGTGCCCTTGCGCGACGCTCGCTATCTGACTGAACGGCTGCGCACGGCGCAGGTCATTCCCGATCCGGCGTCGACCGATGTCGTCGCCTTCGGCAGCACCGTGACCTTCAGCCGCAGCGACGGCCGCGTGCAGACCTATCGCATCGTCGGCGAGGACGAAGCGGATCCAAAGGCCGGATCGATCTCGTTCGTGGCACCGGTTGCGAAGTCGCTGATCGGGAAGGCGGTGGGCGATGTCGTGGGTTCAGGCGCGCAAGAGATCGAGATTCTGTCGATCGCATAGGGATGTGATCCGAGGCCTGAATGGCGGGCGCGTAAGGATCGAATTCCGACAGCACTGGCTCCGGATTGGTTTCGCCAACTTCGAGGCGGCGCTGGGTCAGTTGCGCTGCCGCGACTTAGCTGTTCAGCAAAAACCGCGAACGTCATATAGTGAGGGCTATCAAGACCAATACCAAGACCAATTCATTGCGTGTCAGGCAAAGGGAGGGATCCATGCGGAAGTCCCTGTTCCTCGTCATCGCAGCCGCTCTCGGCCTATCAGGACCGCAGGCTCTGGTCGCGCAAGACGATGTGGATCAGCAGCTCGGCAGCGTTCATTTCCAGACCTCTTGCAACGATGTGGCCCAGCGTCGTTTCGATCGCGGGATGCGCTATCAGCATTCCTACTGGTACGCCAACGCCAAGGAGATCTTCGACGAAGCCATCAAGGCTGACCCGACATGCAGCATGGCCTATTGGGGCATTGCGCTCACCTACATGGACAATCCGCACAATGCGATTCCAAAGCCGAACCTGGCGCCGGGCCTCGCCGCGATCATGAAGGCCAAGGAGATCGGCGCCGCGACGGAGCGCGAACGCGACTACATCGATGCGTTGATGGTGATGTATGCCGATTACGACAAGATCCCTCACGTCCAGCGGATGCGCATGCTGCGTGACGCGCAGGCGCGGGTCGCGGCAAAATATCCGGACGACGACGAAGCCCAGATCGCCTACGCCATCACGCTCAATACGTCGGCGGATCTGAACGACAAGACCTACGCGCAGCAAATCAAGGGTGCGGCGATCCTCGAACCGATCTCCAGGCGGCTGCCGCTGCATCCGGGCGTGACGCATTATCTGATCCATCTCTACGACTATCCGGCGCTGGCGCAGAAAGGGCTCGATGCCGCCAATCGTTACGCCAAGATCGCACCGGCCGCGCCGCACGCCCAGCACATGCCCTCCCACATCTACACACGCGTCGGCTATTGGAAGGAATCGATCGACTCCAACACAGCTTCCGTGAAAGCCGCGATGGCCGAAAAGTCGGTCGGCAACTATCTGCACGCGCAAGACTACATGGTCTATGCTTACCTGCAGCTCGGCCAGGACAAGCAGGCGCGCGCCGTCATCGACGACATGATCAAGGAGACCGACTTCAAGGCGACAGTCGCGGCGGCAGATTACGCGCTGGCGGCTTCGCCGGCGCGTTATGCGATCGACCGTGGCGATTGGGAGGGTGCCTCGCAGCTGCCGGTCAGGCCGAGCAACCTCAATTTTGCGATGGCAGTATCGCACTTCGCCCGGGCGCTCGGCGCGGCACGCTCCGGCAAACCGGAGGCCGCCAAGGCCGACGTCCAGAAGCTGGCGGAATTGCGCGACAAGCTGCAGGACGCCAAAGACAATTATTGGGCCGGAATCGTCGACATCCAGCGTCAGGTCGCCGTCGCCTGGGTGCTTTACGCCGAGGGCAAGTATGACGAGGCGCTCAATGCGATGAGTGCCGCGGCGGATGCGGAGGACAAGACGGAAAAGCACGTGATCACGCCCGGGCCGCTGGCGCCGGCGCGCGAACTTTACGGCTTCATGCTGCTCGATCGCGGCATGGCCAAGGAGGCGCTTGCTGCATTCGAGGCAACCAAGGCGAAAGAGCCGAACCGCCTGCACGCTTTCGCGGGGGCGGCCAAGGCGGCCGAAGCCCTTGGTGACAGGGAAGCGGCACGACAGAACTGTCAGCAGCTCGTGACGCTGACCGCCAGTGCCGATTCGGAACGCCCCGAGGTCGCGGCGGCGAAGCAATACCTCGCCAGCAACTGAGCCGGAACGAGAACGGTGGAATCATGAGAAGGGCAGCCGCCACCGCCGTCGCAGCAATCTCGCTGGGAAGCGCGCTGGCGGCATCGCTTTTGTGGCTCCATGTGCCACGGCATGCCGCCGCGAATTCCGCCACGCCGGTGTGGCAGGAGGTGACCTGGCCGTTCTCGATGGACCAATGGGGCAAGGGAAAGGCGTTCCGCTGCAGGGCTTCCGACTGCGGTGTCGAGGTGATGCTGTACCTGCGCGCCAAGATAGGTTTCTGCAATTGCGCGACGGGCGTCGCCGATGATGATGACCTCGATCGTATGGGCGATACCGTTCTCGTCGGCGAAGTCTCTCCACGCGGTTCCGGCCATCCCATCACGATTGCGTCGATGAAAGGTCGCAGCCGCGCCTACACGCTCAACTCACGTGGTGCTCCCGGCAAAACGCTGGTGTCGGTCGTCTACAACGAGCGTTGCGACATGATCGCGGCGACCGCCGTCATTGGCCACGATCGGCCGGAGACCATCGAACCCCGCGTGATCGAGTTTCTGGGCGGCAGCACGGCGATGCACTGGGCTGAAGTCACACTGGGTCTGTGATTAACTGCGCCTTCCTGATCGGCGGGCGTTTCAATGCGGCGAATGGCCCGCGCAGCTGGGGCGAGGATTGCTATCGACAGGGGCAATGTCATTCGCCTAAAACATCAACCATGCGTTTCCGTCGTCTTGTCCCGATATCGAAGGTCTCCGCCGTGTCCGCGAAACAAAGCGCGGCGGCTGGATGAGACGGTTTCTGTCGGGCGCGTTGCCGTTCTATGCGCTGGCCGGATTGGCCATGTGCATGTACCTCGTGCTGTACAAGACGAACCTGTTCGACTTGAACGCGATCGTCCAGGATGCGACCGGTTCGGCATGGTTTCCGGTCTTCATGTTCGCTTGCGTGCTCCTGGAGTCGGTCTTTCCGTATTTCGGCTATTTTCCCGGAACCGCCCTCATCCTGATGTCCGTGGCGCTCAATCCGAAGCCCGCGGATGTTTCCGTTTTTGTCGTGGCGTGGCTGGCCATCATGGTGGGCGCCGTTCTGAGTTACGGGCAGGCTCGCTTTTTCAGACCGATGTTGCAGCGGGTTGCCTCGAAGGCGGCACTGAACCGATGTGAGTCCCTTCTCGACTCCTACGGTCCTTATGCGCGCGTTGCCTTGTTCATTCATCCCAATGCTTGCGCGATGTATTTTACGGCACTCGGACTTCTCGGCCGGAACCTGACGCGAGAGCTTGCCCATCTTTGCGTGGGGGCGGCGGCTTCCGTGGGCATTCTGTTCGTCGTCGTGACCAGGCTGGTGTCGTCCGCAGGCGCCACCGATGATGGGGAATTGCAGGTTCTGCTGGCGGCAGGCCTGGTCGCCATCGGAACCCTCGTCGGTCTCTACGCGGCCTTGCGGCCGGATCGGGCTGCTTGAAGCTTGATCCGGAACAGCGCGAAGCGGTTTTCCGACCAGAGAGCTCGCTTTGAGCTTGGTCGGTCATGATCCATGTGCGGAAGCACCCAAGTCAGAGCCTGAACCAAGGCAGGGTGAGATAGACGCAAGCGATCATTGAGAGGATGGGAATTACCCACACCCATCCCGACCAGAAGTTTCGCACTGAACGTCCGGGTAACGACGCAGCAACGAGGGCGACGATCAGTGCCCCGAGCGCGGCCGTCGCGGCCCACCCGTACCAGTACATCGCTGGAGCTAGAAATCCCATCGCAGGGTCAGCAACGTCTCGCGAATGATGCGTGCCCGGCAGCACGATGCCGAGCGACGGGAAAACGGTGAAAAGAGCAAGGTCCTTCGCGAGTGCAACCACGTAGAGGAAGCCAAATGTCGTCCCGAACGCGAAGGCAAAGCGGCGGAACGCAGCTGATAACGTCATGCGCCGAAACCCCTGATGTTGTTTACGACGTGGCCAGTTAGGAAGCCCCACCAGATGACAAAGGCGAGGATCGAGGTGAGCATCGTGCGCGTCTGAGCAGGCTCGTCGGCACGCGGCCGTCGCCAGCAAACCCAGTAGGCTGGTAGCAACGCAAAACCGATAGCGGCGAAGTGCTCCTTGAGGTCGAAGAAGCCCAGGGCTGGCCAATGACCGGCGCGCTCTAACTCTGGCCTGATGTCGACGCGAAAATACAGATAGATGATCCCACCAAGCAGGATGGAGATGGCATACAAGACGACGACGGCGTCGGCGAATCGGGCCGATGGCACGGAGCGAAAGCGGCCGAAAAACGAACTGGGGCGCGTTCCCACAGTCGCCCACGTCGCCAAGGTCTGGTGCGTAATCGCGCCAAGCAGTGCAACGGCGACCAAGCCGTGAATAATCAGGAGTACTGTCGCCAGAACCTCACTCCCGGCCTATTGCCCGCTGCTGTCACGTGAAGAGTTCCTCAGTCCCGAATGGCTCCGCCGACCACGGCCGGAAGCGATTGAGGGTGAACTTTGTCTTCTGGCCGGGTTCAACGTCCACCAGCACGTAGTTGTACTCCTCTTGCGGAGGCTGGCCCTTCCAGTAAAGGTCCCGCGGGTAGTCGGCGGGCACCTTGATGCTGGTTCGCCCCGGTAGGATTGGGTCTTGTTCTGCGCCACCGCCGCCCAAAATCAGATACTTGACCCCATCTACATCGTAGATTTCCGTGGTGTGGACGTGCCCGTTCAACACGATCACCTCCATGTCCTTGGCATACGATGCAATCACCTTGTGCGGGTTATCGGGAGCGGGGATCGGGCCTAAGCCTGACCGCGCAAACACGGGATAGTGGAAGACGATGAACGTCTTCCGAATGCCATTGGCCTTCGCCTCGTCCATCCACTTTTGAAGCTGGGTCATCTGCTCGGCATATTTTGGCCGATCAGCGTCCCACAGCGACGGCGAACGGTAATCGTACTTGCCACTCCAGAGATAGATGAAGCGGGTGCCCTTGAAGTCGAATTTGTAGATGAGGTTTTCCGGGGTGACGCCGAATTTTTTCAGATACGGCACAGCCGAAAGTACGCCCTCAATCCTTGGGTCGGCCCACACCTCATGATTACCTACACTCATGAAAAAGCGCCCATCCAGACCGGCCGCGCGCATCTCGTCGTCCGGCGCCGGTAGCTTCTTCAACATTGTTTCGTTCACGCGCTTCCAGTATGGGCTGTCACTCACGGTCAAGCCCTGATTGCCCCACCACACGGCGTCACCACTATTGACCACGAATTTGGCGCGACCGGACTGAACGTCCTTGACGATTTCGCGCGTCACCCATTCGCCGCCCTGAAGCCGGAACATGGTTCGATGCACTCCGGGAAGCAGTTTCACGTCTTCAACGGAAGCCTCGGTGACCCAACCTTTATCGACCGTCAGGGTCATCACTTCCGTCTTGGATGCGAACGGCATGACGACCTTGACCAGGTCCTTTGTGACCGGATCGAAGATCATCCTCACATCCTTCGCCACGACGGCCTCGGCGACCTTCTCCGGCATGACCAATCCGAACATCTCGACGAAGAACTTGCTGAGGTCCGGTTGTCCCTCTTTCAACGGGAGGTACATCATCGGTCGGGTATCGCCGACCGCAGCGAATGAAAAGCCGCCCCCAATGGAAACGGGTGCTTGCGCGGTTGTTGTTTGGGCCTGCGCGTTGGCAACGACCGGCATGGAGAATGCTGGGAGCGCCGCAAGTGCGCCTAGAACCAGGCGACGACTGGGCTCGTTAGGCCAAGAGGATTGCATGACGATCACCCCTGATCGAGGAGAGGGAATGAGCCGCCGCATAGGGCGCGCCAAACAGCCCGATTTGCCGGCCGTTTCCCGTAGACCTTCAGCGGTGGGTAAGCTTGATATAGATCAACGCCTTCATCTGCCGTAGCAGCGAGCACGTAGAGCGGCGGCTGGCAGCTATTCTGGCCGCGGACGTTTGCGGGCATCGCAGGTGTGCAGAAATACAGCGGCAAGGACGTGGCGAACCCACAGGTGGCGAGCATGATGTCGATGAAATTGCCGCTGTGGCTTCGCTTTTTCCTGCTCGTCGGCGTCGCCGCCTTTGCAGCAGGCGCAGGTCTTATTGCCTATCGGTACTACAGCCGCCCGGTAACGCTGACTGTGGCGGTCGGGTCGCTCGACGGCGAGGCAGCCAAGGCAATGTCAGCGATGGCAGGCGAGTTCGTTTCAGCGAACGCGCCGGTCCGGCTCAAGGTCATCGACACCGGCACAGCGCTCGAGGCCGCTGCGGCTTTCTCCGCGGGCAAGGTCGATCTCGCTGTGGTTCGCGGCGATGTCGGCGACTTGTCGCAGGCGCAAGCCGTCGTCGTCGTCAGCCATATGGTCGTACTGATCATCGCGCCGCCGGGATCGTCCATCGACAGCATAGCTAACCTGAAGGGACGCACGGTCGGCGTGGTCGGCGGAGCAGTGAACGCCAAAATTGTCGATGTGTTGACCAAGGGATACGATCTGGCGGGCGCAAAAGTTGTCTTCAAGAACCTTGCTTTGACGGATGTCCGGCAAGCCATCCAGTCGAAACAAGTCGGTGCCCTACTTGTCGTGATCCCGCTCGCCGAAAAATACCTCTCGCTCGTTCGCGGATTTTTTCAGCTCGACCGTAAAAAGACCCCGGTACTGATCTCGATCGAGTCCGCAGGGGCAATTGCAGAGAATGAGCGCGCTTTTGAAAGCTTCGACGTCCCGAAGGGCACACTGCGGGGATCGCCGCCGGTCCCGGAAGATGACCTGACGACCCTGAGGACCTCGCTATACCTGGTTGCGCAAAAGAAGCTTGGCACTGATCTGGTAACCGACCTCACGGAGGCGATCATGAGCGCGCGCAGGAATCTGCTGCGCGAGCAGCCGATTTTCGCGCAGATCACCGCGCCCAGCACCGACCAGGATGCCTACCTTCCGCTGCACCCTGGCGCGGCAGCCGTCTACAACAGCACCACGCAAAGCTTCATGGATGAGTACGGCAACTGGATCTATTTGACGCCGATGATACTGGGTGGCGCTGCCACCATGCTTGCGGCGGCGTGGAAATTCCTGGGCGTCGGCAGCCGCGCAGCCGAAGGTCCGCTCGATTCTCTCTACGCCCTGGCGCGCCGGATTCGGAAGGTCGATACAGAGGCTGAACTTTCGGATATCGAAGACGAAATCGACGGCATTCTAAAAGCGGAGCGCGCCAAATCCGCTGCTGGAGACGAGAGCGCGGTGGATGATGCCACATTGAACGTGGCAGCCCACCGGCTGGAGAACTTGATTCACGACCGACGCACATTGATCGCCAGGGGACCCGCGGTTGCCTCCGCGGCGAAGGCGACACAGCGCTAAGTCACGTCACGCCTCGCAACACACTGGTGAACCATGAATGCAATCGCGCTATCGTGCGTCACGTTTCTATGCATCTCAGGCGGTGCCCTGCTCGGTATGTTCCTTCCTGGGCATCACCTGAGCACGGATGACAAGGATGTGGTCAGGCTGGGCACGGGCCTCATCGGGACGATAGCCGCGCTTGTCCTCGGCCTGCTGATCGCCTCGGCGAAGGGCTCCTACGATACGCAGAGCACTCAAGTCACGCAGATGACGAGTAGTGTTGTCCTGCTCGACAATCTGCTGGCGCAGTACGGACCGGAGACGAACGACGAACGCAATCTGTTACGGCGCACCATCGTTGTTTTAGCCGATCGAATGTGGCGCGAGAAAAGTTCCGAGGTTGCCAAGGCGAACCCCTTCGAGGCGAGCGCCGCAAGCGACGCATTCTATGCGAAGCTTCAGCAGCTTTCGCCGCAAAACGATTCCCAGCGCTCCGTGCAAGCCAGGGCCATACAGGTCGCCACCGACATTGCGCAGATCCGCCTGCTGCTGTTCGCACAGACGAACAACTCGATCCCTATGCCGTTCCTGGTGGTGCTGATTTTCTGGCTCACCATCATCTTTGGAAGCTTCGGCCTGTTTGCCAAACCCAGCGCAACCGTTTTCGGCTCGCTGTTCGTTTTTGCACTGTCGGCCGCCGGGGCGATCTACCTGGTCCTGGAACTGGGTCAGCCATTTGCGGGTTTGATGCAGATTTCCAGCGCGCCACTGCGCAGCGCCCTCACGCCGCTCGGTCCCTAAGCCATTCGCATGATCGAGGTTGCCGGCCAGAGCGACTGGCTTCGCCTTGTCGGTCGCGACATTCGCGCAGGCTATGACGCCCGCGCCGATTCCTCGGCCGGACGGCATGATTTCGCAAATTGCCGTCGGCTGCGGTCCGGGCAGGACAATGGTGAACGGTGTGTGCGTGGCAAGAACCACCATCCGCCAGACCCGCCGCGCCGTCCGCAGGTGTGTGCGATGGCAGGGAGGCGCCTGCGTCTTGTACCAGTGAACGCCCCCAAGCTCACTTGGTCCATAGCAGATGGGCTCGGTTCGATCCAAGGCAGGCGAAGCCGTCACTCGACCGCTACATCTTCAAAGTCGCGATGCATCGTTCGACGCATAACCTCGAAAATGACGGCTGTTGACCAGCCAAACAGCAGTACGCCGTTCATTGCGGTAAGCGGTCCGAGCAGCCGCCAATGCTCAACTGGTACCACGTCGCCATATCCGAGCGTCGTGTAGTTCACAAATGCGAAGTACGTAAGATCGGTACCAGTCGGCGCGGCATCGAGTCTTTCATAGGCCAGCGACCAGACGATGACTTCCGAAGCGTGAGAAGCCATCAAGATCGAAACGGTCGCGATCATGACTGCGATCAAGCGCAACGACGGTCGCGAGGGGGACATCGTGCGCGTCCTTTGCGCGATCTGAACCAGCATAACCATTATCAATGCATGGATCGTAATGTTACAGGCACTCACGACAGTGCCTATCAGCAGTTGACGGAACATCACAGTTTCTCCCGCTGTATTTCACCCCGTGCAAGACTGTCAGTCTGAACCTGGCTATCGCCCGCTACGGCTGACATCGGCCTTAGCCGTTTGCGGCTGTTCGCGGTTATGTCGGTGACTTGTCGTGGCCACGCCGCCCGCCTGCTTTCACGATCGAGATTGGTCAGCGATCTTAACCAATTATCCAATTGCAGCGGTCGGGGCTGGTCTAGAAATCGAGCCAGCAGTCTTGATCTCAATCAACGTTCCGGTTCGGGGAGCAAATGCAATAGAGCACCTCATGCGCGGCAGGTCGGACACTATGGCCAACTCCAGCGCTGCATCTGTAGCTCACAGGTTACTGCCGATCCTGGATTGGGCACCCGGCTATCGACGCGATTGGCTGTTGCCCGATGTTCTCGCCGGCCTCGCGCTTTGGGCCGTCATGGTGCCCGAGGGCATGGCTTATGCCGGCATTGTCGGCGTGCCGCCGATCATGGGCCTCTATACGATCGTGCCGGCGCTACTCGCCTATGCGCTGCTCGGTACGTCGCGGCAGCTCGTGGTGGGACCGGACACCGCAACAGGCCTGATCTCCGCAGTGACTATCGGCGCGATCGCCACGCAGGGAACGGCGGAATTCAACTCGCTGACCTCCACGCTCGCCGTCCTGATCGGATTCTTCTTCCTCTCTTTTGGAATCATGCGCATGGGGTGGGTCGCGAGCTTCATTCCCACACCGGTGATGCGTGGCTTTATCGAAGGGCTCGTGTACGTCACCATCATCGGGCAGGTGCCGCATTTGCTCGGCATCAGCGGCGCATCGGGCAACTTTTTCACGAAGCTTTGGCATGTCTTGCAGCACTTGCCGGACGCTTCAGTTGCGGCTGTGGTAACCGGCATCCTGTCGCTCGTCGCTATGCTGGTGCTCCGCCACATGGCGCCTGCGGTGCCGGCGGCTCTAGTCGTCATGGTCACGGCGACAATCGTGATCGGACTGCTCGGCGGAGAGGCCACAGGTGTGCACGTGGCCGGCCATCTCCCATCCGGCTTGCCTCATTTGACGGCGCCGAATCTGGAGATCTCGACATTGACCGAACTTGTGCCAGGCGCACTCGCCATCGTGCTGGTCGGCTACGCCGAGGCACTCGGCGCTGCCAAGGCTGCCGCCCTGCAGAGCGGCGGCAAGATCGATCCAAACCAGGAGCTGGTTGCGCACGGACCTGCCAACATTCTGAGCGGGCTTTTCGGCGGATTTCTCGTTGTAGGCAGCCTGTCGAAGACTTCTGTAGCCACGTCCGCGGGCGCACGCAGCCAGCTCGCGAACCTGGTCGCGGCGGTCTTTAGCTTCCTTACGCTCATCTTTTTGACCCCTCTGTTCCGAAACATGCCGCAGCCGGCGCTCGCGGCCATCGTCATTGCAGCGATGTTGCATCTGACCAAGCCCAGCTACCTGCGCGAGCTGTTCGTTCGAAGCCGCTGGTCGTTTGCAAATTGTGTGATTGTCATCCTCGGCGAGCTGACTCTGGGGGTGCTCCAGGGCATTGCCCTGGGAGTCGTGCTGTCGCTGCTGACGTTGATCTATCTTGCGAGCCATCCAAGGGGAGCGGAGCTCGGACAACTTCCGGGCACCGAGGCCTATCGCAGCGTGCAACGCCATCCCGAGGCAGTAACATTTCCCGGGCTAATGATCTGGGGAGCGGGCGGCGACCTCTTTTTTGCGAGCATCGGCCACATCAGCACGGCTTTGAAAGCCGCACTGGCCGCGCGGCCAGACGTCAAACGCGTGCTTCTGGATTGCGCCGCGGTCAACTTCATCGACGTCAGTGGAGGAGATGAACTGCTCGGTCTCATCAACGAGCTGCAGAAGATGGGCATTAGCGTCGGCTTTGTCCGGATGCGCGATGCTGTTCGAGATGGCATGAAGCGTGCTGGGGTCGAGGCAATTGTGGGACCGGGGAATTTTTATGATCGCGCCACAGATGGCGTGCGCGCCTGGCAGCAGCAAGCTGACGTTGGTTAGTGCGCCATGAGAGGACATAACCGTTGAACTGAAGCCACCTGACATGGAACGTACAAGACACATCGTCGAACCTACGCCCTCTCCTGGCGCCGCGCATGCTTTGCATATCGTCTCGCCCGACGAGCGGATAGCAGCCGGCAAGGCGTTGCGCGACAAGGTCCCGCGCGAGCAGCACGGGCACTGGAATGGCATTAAGGGACGAGCGGACCCGATCGAGCTTCTGCGCAAGTCAGACGATGATCGGTTGAAAAAGCTCATACCGATCCGGTATGGCCGAATGCTGCAATCGCCGTTTGCCTTCTATCGGGGCTCGGCCGGCATCATGGCGGCTGACCTGGCGCGAACGCCAATCACTGGATTAGAGGTACAAGCGTGCGGCGATTGTCACCTTCTCAATTTTGGCGGATTCGCCACACCTGAACGAAGCATCATCTTCGACATCAACGACTTCGATGAGACTTCCCGGGGGCCGTGGGAGTGGGACGTCAAGAGGCTTGTCGCATCGATCGTGCTTGCTGCCAGATCGAACGGATTGTCCGATGCTCGTGGCTGCGACTGTGCCGTCAATTGCGCGCGCAGATATCGCGAACATATGCGTGAATTCGCCGACATGGACCCGCTTGCAGTCTGGTATGCCGAAACCAAAGCGTCCGACTTCATCGACTCCTTGCCAAAGGCATTGCAACGGAGCGTCAGGAAGCGGATCGAGAAGGCGGCGGGCCGAAGCGGTTCGGAATTTGACCTTCCCAAGCTCGCGGGCTCCGTTGCCGGGCAGATCCGCATTACGGATCAACCGCCATTGATTTTTCATCCGGGATCGATCAGTGCCCCCGAAGCTGAAGCGACACTTGAACAGCTCCTTCACGCTTACCGACAATCGCTGGCTGATGATCGGCGGATGCTGCTCGATCGCTATCGGCTCGTTGATGTGGCCATCAAGGTGGTTGGCGTGGGCAGCGTGGGCCGCAGATGCTGGATCGCCCTGCTGATGTCCGAGGGAAACCACCCTCTGTTCTTGCAATTCAAGGAAGCGGTGAGCTCTGTGCTCGAGCCTTACGCCGGAAAAAGCACATTCGGCCATCATGGGCAGCGCGTTGTGATAGGACAACGTCTGATGCAGCCGGCCTCGGACATTTTTCTCGGCTGGGTCACCGCGCCCAACGGACGACAGTTCTATGTCCGCCAATTGCACGATGCCAAGATCAAGCCCTTGGTAGAGACGTTCAATGCCGGGATGTTGGACGCCTATGCGCAGGCGTGCGGCTGGGTACTCGCTCGCGCGCATGCGAAGGCCAGCGAGATATCGGCGACGATCAGCGGCTATCTCGGATCTTCAAACGATGCATTCGAAATAGCCATGGGACAATTCGCGCTGGCTTATGCGGACCAGGCGGAGCGCGATCATGCCGCGCTCAAGGCTGCGGTGCGAAAGGGAGAGATTGTCGCCGTCAAAGGCGCCTGAGCATGAAGCCGATAACGCGCAATGGCTGCTGATGGCGTCCACCCACGCCGCTTCCTTCGGCATCGGCAAGGGCGATTCTTGATCTAGATCAAGGGATGCCGGGAATTTCGGGAGAAGTCTTGCTAGAGGGGCACATTGCGCCGGAGTTGCTGATCGGTCCAAATGTGAGAATAGCATGGAAGATCCATTCCTGAACTATTTCGCACTTGGCTTGCTGTTTTTCGTGGTGATCGTGCTGGTCTACGGCATCATCGCGATCCACGACATTCCGGCTCGGATCGCTCACGCGCGTCATCATCCGCATCAGGACGCGATCCACGCCGCAGGCTGGATCAGCCTGTTCATGCTGCACCTGCTGTGGCCGTTCCTCTGGATTTGGGCAATGATGTATCGGCCGGATCGAGGCTGGGGCTTCGGTCAAAAGCCGGGTGAGCCGGCCTCACCGCAGGAGGCGGTGGCCGAGCTCGAGGCGCTCAGGCGCCGAATGACGGAGATCGAAGCAAGGCTAGAGAACAGGGATCCAGCAGCTCAATCGAACAAAGAACAGCCTCGGCCTACGGTGGGGCAATCGGGACCAGCGATCTCGGCTGCCGAGGGGAGCGCTCCTGCGACAGATGCGGTAGCTTTGGAGAGCCGAGGCGGCCGACGATAACTGACGTGCTCTCGAAGCTTGGAGCGGGAGGCCACCAATGGAAATCTTGCTCACCTTGACCTACGTGGCGATCTGCGTTGCCATCTTCAAGATTTTCAGAATCCCGGTCAATCAATGGACGCTTGTGACGGCTGCGCTCGGTGGCATCTTCGGGCTTTCGCTGCTGTTCATCACGATGGCCTACAACCACCCGTTTTCAACCAACGGGCGAATTTATTTCACCACTGTGCCGATATTACCGTCCGTTAAAGGCCGGGTGGTCGAAGTGTCGGTCGCGAACCGTACCAACGAGCACCTCGAAGCCGGAGAAGTTCTCTTCAAGATCGATCCCAAGCCTTACGAATATATCGTCGAGCAAAAGCGGGCGGGGCTGGCGGACGCGGAGGCCAGTGTTGCCCAGCTCAAGGCGTCAGTTGATCAAGCCTCAGCGGCGACCGCGAAGGCAAAGGCCCAACTGCAGCTTGCCCAGGAAAACTACGACCGGCAGTCTTACTTGTTTAAGCAGAACGTTGTCGCGCAGGCCACGCTCGACACCGCGACACGCAATCTGGATGCGTCAAAACAAGCCACGGCCGAGGTTGTTGCTGCGGAAGATCGTGCCCGGCAAGCGTATGGCGCGACAGTTGACGGTGAACACTCAGCCATCGTGCGTTTGCGCAATGAGCTTGCCGATGCGCAATACGATCTGGACCAGACCGTTGTTCGCGCACCCACCAGCGGCTTTGTCACCGAGCTGGCACTGCGGCCCGGCGTGTATGTGGTTCCGGCGCCATTCCGTCCAGCGGCGATTTTCGTTAACGACAGCCAGAAGGATCAGTCTTTGGCGGCCGCGTTTCAGCAAAACGCTTTGCAGCGCGTTCGTGCTGGCGATGAGGCCGAGGTTCTGTTCAAGGCCATACCCGGTCGCGTCTTCAAGGCCAAGGTCCGCCTTGTGATTGATGCGATTGCCGGTGGCCAGCTTCAAACCACGGGCACGCTACTGAATCCTGGGGGGGCGGAGGTGCCCGCAGATCGGGCTTTGGTCGTTTTTGACCTCGTCGATGACACCTCAGGTTATCAGCTGCCACTCGGTTCGGCAGCCGAAGCCGCCATCTATACTGAACATTTTCATGAGCTTTCGTTGCTGCGAAAAATCCTTCTGCGTATGCGCAGCTGGAAAAACTACGTCTTCCCGGAAAGCCTCTAGAAGATCGATGACGCACACAGCACTTCTCGGCTCGGCGGCGGCAAACGCGTTGCATCAAATTTTTGAAGTCGCCACGGCCAATCGCTCAGCACTGCCTCTACGCGGCCTGGCGGCCGGACCGGGTCGCTTAAGGCTTGCTCCGGAAGAGTGCGAAGCGGTTTTCCGACCAGAGCACAGCTCATTTGCCTCTCGTGCCTCGGACGTCGTGGCTACGGTCCAGCCTTGGTGGATGTGGCGCGCGCGTCAGCCGGTGCGGTCTCGCCCCTCGCTCCGTCATTGCGAGCGCAGCGAAGCAATCCAGACTGCCTCCGCGGAAAGACTCTGGATTGCTTCGCTGCGCTCGCAATGACGACGAGAGATCATGCGCAAAACAAGAAGCTGACGCGCCAAGGCGATTGAGCGATGCCATCATGCCCCTGTTTTGCCCGACGGAGCAAGTTAGCCCGTTCGTCAAAGGCCGCTGTGTGGACCTCGGACGGGCAGGGGTGAACGCGATCGGCATGGGTGGCACCGCGCGGGTTTCGGTCGAATGAATGAGGACAACCGGCCGCAAAATGGCTGATCTACCTGATCGGCCACCGGGCCGTTCGTTGCTTCCTGCCTGGCGGCATGACCTGAAGGAGAACTGACAATGGCTGATCGCTTTGCTGGATACGGCAATGGCTTGGATTCGCCGGCCGTAAAAGTCGCTCAGGTATCGAGCGACGTCGACCTTCCGGCCGGCCCTTGCCGCTGCCTCTTAGTCGGCACCGCAGGCACGGCTACCGTGATCGATTCCGAGGGGAATACGGCCACTAATATCCCGTTGCAGGCAGGCTACAACCCGTTGCGCGTTACGAAAGTCACCTTCGGCAGCGCGGCCGACGTTTGGGCTCTGTACTGAGATGCCGGGGCTCGGTCTTTCACTCACCAGCCGCGCTGTCCTTGAGACAGGGCCAGGGAGTGGCAACGGAAACTTCATCGACGACAACAGCGTCACGTCGTTTGTTGACGACAATGGTGTGACATCTTTCACCGACGACTCGGGGCATTAAACAATGGCAACTAATCTCGCACTAGCCTCGATCAAGGCCACTGGAAGCCCGACCACCCGCACCCTTGGCGACCGCTTTGCCGACGTTTTCAACGTCAAGGACTACGGCGCCAAAGTCGACGGTAAGACTGTCACCGATCTCGGCGCCACGAACGGCAGCGCGAACGTGACCAGCTCAAGCTTTACGGCCGCTGACGTCGGCAAAGTCATCAACGCCTACATCGGCACCAGCGTGACCACGACGGGCAATACGGCCAGCGGAAGCCGAGTGATCACCGGCCTTGCCAGTACCACGGGCATTGCGCCCTTGCAGAGCGTGGTGGGTACCAACGTTCCGGCTGGTGCCTACGTTGTTGCGGTCGATACGACCAACGCTCGCGTGTTCTTCAACCAAGAGGTGGAAGCAAGCGGCACGGGTAACGTCTCGCTGACCTTCATCAATCAGGTCCCCACATCGATCTTGAGCGCAGGGGCGGGCACGGCCACGCTAAACGTAGCTGCTTCAACCACGGTAACGGCAACGCGGGCGTATTATGGCACGGATGACTCCGCGGCTATCGGCGCTGCTGTCGTCGCGGCCGGCACGAACGGCGGCGGCCTGGTTGTTCTCGGTAACGGCACCAGCATGATCACGACCCAGATCAACCCGGTCGCTTACAACAGCGGCAACTGGCCGTCCAATGTCAGCCTGACCGGACAGAGCCGTTCCGCCAGCGTTCTTCGCTGGGCCTCGCCGAATTCGATGGCAGATACCGCCGGTAACCGGGCCGTGATCTACTCCATCCATGGCGCTCATTCCGCGGCGCTGCACGACTGCAATTTCGAGAAATTCGCCATCGACATGGGCGCGGCGATCGACAGTCCGTACAACTACAATGGCACTGCGATGCGATTGGTGATGAATCGCAACGTCACCATCAGGGACGTCAAGTTCGTAGGCACGCCGGCAACCTGCCTTGGCGTAGACAATCCGCAGCGGCTGCTGATCACTGGCTGTCTTTTCGAGAATTGCGCACGGCTCGGTGTGACTGGGGGCGGCTCAATCGCGCTCTTGCTCAATGAGAATGTGCGCGACCCGGAAAGCTTCATCGTTTCGAACAATCAGATTTTCAATTCCGGCTGCTTCGGCGTTATGTGGGAAAATTTCTTCACCACGTCAGCCAACCCGACGATCAGCGATGACAACGCGATCGTTATCGGCAACTACATCTACTATGACGCCTTCCAGCCCAACAATACCATGGTTTACGGCATCCAAGACGCGGGCGGCTGGGGCTCGCAGATCATCGGCAACGTGATCAAGGGGCCATCGGCCAACACGACGCAGTTCGTCGGCATCGGCATGGCGGCGGGCGACAAGACCACCTTCAACACTGGCGGCGGCCAGACGCTGCGCATCGCCGACAATACCGTCATCGGCATGGGTACCCCCATCTACCTGCTGACGGCCGGCTCCAAAGACATCATAGTTGACGGTAACTTCGTGACGCAGGGGGGCAGGTCGACAACGGGCGGTATCGCGATCAACAACAACGCGGACGGCACCAGCCGCGCGATGAACAACGTCAACATCCGAAACAACGTCTGTTTCGGCAATGCTGGCGCTGGCATCTGCTCCACCCTCGGACCTGCCACGGCCAATACAAACTGGACCATCCAGAACAACACCTGTTTCAACAATGGAACGGTCGGCGGCAATCGCGCTGGTATTCTCTTTGCAACGCCTCAGACCGGCGCCATCATCAGCGGCAATCGCTGCTATGATAACGGCACCGGGATGCAGCAGTTTGGGTTGCAGATCGCCAGTGGCGTCGCCGTCACCGGCGCGCTCGTTGCTGACAACGACTTCACCGGTAATGCCAGCGCTGGCGTGAGTGCGCTCGGCACCATCACTGGCATCTTCCAGGGCAATAAAGGCATGCCGGCGCCGTCGATCTCCGGCAACGGCACCACTCCCACCGGGAACGGCGATATCGGCACCTATACCTCGAATGTCACTGGCACATGCACTGTGGTCGTGACGCCGTTCGGCACGTCCAATATCATCGCTGAGAACGGCTACGTCGGGTCGGCGTTCGACAAGACTACGCCTGCCAACGCTCATTTGCAGACCGCTTATACGACCACGAGCGCTACGTTCAGCGGGTCGACCACGACCGGGGATGTGATCGCGTTCAATCTGCGAATGTTCTAGCGCGTTTGCTCTCGGTTCCAGGGAGTCGGATCTCTCTTCGACGGGTGCGACTCCGGCTGCCGAGCAAGCCACTCTGTATAAGCAGATTTGGCGGCTTGGTCCCAAACCGATGGGCAATAGAAATTATCGCTCATGAGGGCAGAAGAGATGTGGGATGCGTCCATGCTTGCTTTTCCTGCGATCGATCAGGCGAAGATTCTAGCGGCCTAATACTGTCTGTTCCACCAGTTATCGACGTGCTCTTTCCATCGTTGAAACCGGCTGAGCTTTGCGATCCGCTCGTCTTCCTCTGCGTTTAGCGGCCGGACGATGTACCAGAGCGCCGCCGCAATCGCCACAACGCATGCTGCGTAGATGACTTTTTCCAAAGGCATAAGCTGAAATATCCCGAGCAAAGCTTATGGCTACTCCAAGTTGCGCCGCGCAAGCAACTCGGTACTTCTACGGTTCGATCGCGATGTTCTAATCAGCTTCGGCGGCACCTTCACCATAGTCGACCCCGGCTCGACACCATTCAAAGCCCGCATCATCCCGATCCGTGCCTATTTCCTCCCTGACGGCATTCATCTGACGGCCGCGGGATATGCGCTGGTCGAGGCGGTTCGTAAGCCGCTTGAGATCGCCTAGCTGGCGCTTCCCATAGGTGCTGTCCGTATTTAGGCGTCAGCATTCCAAGCTGAATCGTGGAGTGTCCTACTTCGCGCCCACAATGCACTCAGTCGACACGATGATCGCCGCAGACCGCTGAGTCAGATACGGCTTCGGGATGTTCAATTGTTTAGCCGCAACATCGCATTGTTCTTGCGTGTCGAACTTGAAGGTTGTGACCGTAGAGTGAACTCCGTTGGTCGGGGGGATTCCCACCAAAGCCGTGATGAAAACCAGGGTCCACATGCGGGGCTCCTCCTATAAAATAAATTAGCGGCCTATTTCACGTCATTCAATCAATTAGGACATCTGGTGGTTAAATACGGACAGCACGCGAAAACCTGGTGACTGCCCAAGGAGCCGGCATCATTCCCCAGGAACCGGGGCAAATCAATCTAGGGGGCGTTATCGTGGTGTCGGAAATTTCCGAAAGTTCAAAGCGCGCCTTCCGCGGCGCAATTCTGGGCTTCAGACATCATCCCAACCGGCCGCGGAATCGTCTTCGTCCTTACGATCGGAAAAATAGAAGTTGTAGATCTCCGCATCCCGCGAACCCTTGGCAGCCTCGAAGATCACGTAGCGGTATCTGCCGGCCGACAGCATCGTGAGGATCGGGTGGAGCATGTCGCTCGGGAAGTCCAGATGAGCGGAGTAGTTCTTGCCGCGGTACGAGACGCGCCCAGCGGGTCGAATCTTTTCCTGCGGCTTCGGCGAGCCGAGCCTGTCCCCAAACTTTCGGATAGGCTGCTCTGACGCTCCAATCAGACGGTTGTCAGGGAAGCAGATGACCTCGCCGTGAGTGGCCTTCAACACGCCCTTCGGTTCGAGAATAGGCCCTGCAAACTGAATGTGTCGGATATCGTAATAAGGACCGGTTCGGTGGCTCGTTTCATCGATACCGAACATGTAGTCGAAACGCCAACGTTCGATCTGAACGACGTGCTTGACCTTCTCAACGTGCGGCATGGAGCCCTCCGCCTCAGTTTGACTCCGGGGTGGCCGCACTGGGTTGGCGGCCAGTGGCACAGACTGCACATGCCAAAGAAAATAGCCCCAGTTACGCTAGGTGATGCGTGAGGAATGGGTATTCCGGTTTTTCATTTGCTTGGTCGGGCTTTTACCCGTCGTCCTAGTGGCAATCTTATTGTTCAAGCTTTGAGGCCGCGAACTGACGCGGCCTCTTATTGATCTCTCTTCAGCCTGCGCCGGCCCCAATGCGGTTCTTTTCCCTTGGGGTTAAGCTTCGGGACGTAATGGCGGTTCAATGCTCGCATGACTCCGATGCGGGCAAACATCGTCGGGCCGCCACCTTCCGCCACCAGGATCAAGGCCTCCATCGCGGCTTGCCATTCGGGCGCGTTGTGCTCCTTCTTCGGCAAAGCAGTGATGTATTCGCCAGGGTCGAGCAGCGTCACCAGTACGCTATCTCCGATCCTGATCGGATCCTCGAAACGCCGACCCCAGCCTCGTTCGGTCATTCCTTCCGCTTCAGCTCAGGTCCCGCCGCCGCAATGGCTCGTTCAACCTCGTCGGCCAGGATTTTTAGATGCTCGGCCAGCTTGGTGAACAGTTCTCGCTTCTTGGGTTCAGTTGCCAGATCGCGGATCAAGGGGCACTCGGCAGGATCCGTGCGGAGCTTTTCCAACTGAGCCTGCATGTCTTTCATTGCGATCGGTTCCGTTCCCGATCTGGAACTATACCGCTTTGGGCACAAGTGGACAGAACTGATTGCCGGTTTTTCCTATGCTCGTGACCACCTGGGCGACCCCATTACCGCCAAGGTAACCTCCAAACGGCCCCGGCATCTCAGTCTGCGGAAGTGATCCCTTTTACTTGACCGTCGCAATGTCGAGTTCAAAGCCAAGTGCCAGGCAACCTCGGCGGAGCGACTTACTGCGCCTTGTTTATCGTTTCCTGGACCTTTTGCTGGTGGAGCTTTTCCTCCGCAGCCTTCATCGGGACCAGCTTGACCGTTAGCTTGTCGATCTTGCCGGTGAACCGGAATGGCGGCTGGTAGTCGTTGTCGTCCACGCCCGTGCGCGTGTCGACACCGACATCGAAGGTCTCGTAGATCGTCTCGACGAATGGAATGGTGTGCGGGATCGTCCTCTTGGCGACTTCCATGCCGTCCACCGACAGGACGCCTGTGCCGCCTTTGCCGAAACCGGGACCGTCATACTTGAAATCAAACGCGACGGCATGCTTGCCCGGCGCGAGCGCCGCAGGGCTCTCCCATCGGAAGCGTTCCACGTCATGATGCCATCATGCCCGTGTGTTGCCCGACGCGTCAATCTAATTTCGGAAAAGTCGTAACTCATTGATCCGACTGACGCCGGCTACTGTGCATGGGGTTGTTTTCGTTTTTTTGATCAGACGGCCCCGACAGCCGTCAGGCCGGGGTGATCGTCCGCAACCAGTATGGCTTGGGAAGATGGATGGTGGGCGCACAAGGGATCGAACCTTGGACCTCTCCCGTGTGAAGGGAACGCTCTCCCGCTGAGCTATGCGCCCGGGACCATCATGCCGACGGCCGGACTTTCGGCCGGCCGGCACATCGGAGCCCGCGATTTAGAAGTGCCGGCCAAAGGTGTCAAGTTTCCAGGCGCGTTGAGGCCGGAAAACCTTCCGTCAATCACGCAATTCGCACGCGAAACCGTGGTTTGGGCCGCTTATGCGCCCTGCTGGCGGGCGCGGGAGGCGTGGGCCTGCAGCGCCCGGATGCGCTCGGCGAGCGTTCCGCCGCCTTCGGGCAGGATGGCTGCGGCCGCGCCATTGCCGGCGGCGTCGTTGGCCGGGCGCGGCGCCGGTTTCGCCGTCTGGCCGGCCTCGGCCGCCAGCAGGGCCTCGATCGGCGAGTTCGGGCCTTCGAGCTGCATCGCGAGCTTCGCGACCTCGGCCGCGATGTCGTTGATGCGTTCGCGCAGCAACGCATTCTCCATGCGCTCGGTCGCCCAGGAACTCTCCGCCTGCTGCTGGATCGCGTTGATGTCGCGCTGGAGCTTGGCGCGCTCGTCGCGCGCGGTGCGCAGCTGCTCCTCCAGCGCGGTCTTTTCCGCGCGGAGCGATTCGAACGCCGCCGACGACTTGCCGCCGCTCAGTGCCGCGACCTCGACGCGCAGCTCCTTGACGGTACGATCGTTGCCCTCGTTGGCCTGACGGAGCTGGTTGTTCTCGTAGTCGCGCTCGGCGAGCAGCTTGCCCTGCGTGGCGAGGCGGCCTTCGAGGTCGGCGACGCGGCCGGACAGCATCTCGGCCTCCTTGACCTGCACGATCAGCTGGCGATCGAGCTCGGTGACGCGCTGGCTCAGATTCTCGACACGGCCGCGTGCGTCGCCGAGCTCGCGCGAGGCGGTCTCCGAGTCAGAGCGCTCCTGCGTCAGCCGCACCTGCGTGGCGGCAAATTCCTTCTCGGCATCGCCGACACGATTTTTCAGTTCCTCGATCTGCGCGCGCACCACGACCAGCTCGACCTGGCGACTCTCCGCCATCATCGAGCGGTCGGACAGCTCGGAATTGATTTTTGCGAGCTCGCCCTGCTTGTCGGTCAGCGCGTTCTCGGCGGCGCGCAGGGCCTCGGTCTTGGCGTTGAATTCCTCTTCGGTGGCGCGGAGCTGCTCCTTCACCGCCTTCTCGCGCGCCTCCAGCGCGAAGATCGTGGCGTTCTTCTCGCCGAGCTCGATCTTCATGCGGTTGATGGCGTCGCTCTTCTTGCCGAGCTCGGCGAGCTGGCTCGTGGTCTTGTTCTTGAGCTGGTCGACGCTCATCTCGAGCCGCCGCGCCGACATGGCGAATTCGGCCCGTAGCTGGTCCTTGTCGGCCTGGATCTCGGCCATCGAGAGCGGCGTGGCGGCCTCGAGCCGGCGCGTGGTCAGGCGGACCGCGCGGTTATGCACCAGCGGCACGATGGCAAGCCCGCACAGCATCGAGAGCAGGAAGCCGATCGCCAGGTACATGATCGGTTCGACCATGGGGCCAGAACTCCGAAAGCAAGGAAAAATTTACCAAAGACAATGCATGGCGGGCCGGCAAAAAGCCAGCCCCGCCCTGTTGTTAACGTGAATCCGGAATCGGACCGGAGGAGGGAGCCCTAGAATGGGTTCCACGTCGCGCGCGGCGTGAACTTGAGGTAGCCGATATTGGCGCCCAGCCGCAGCCCGAGGCCCGAGCGGATCGGCACCAGCACGATGTTGTTGGCGGTGAGCGCCGTCATGCCGAAGCCGCCGATGATATAGGCCGAGCCGTCGATGCCGGCGAAGCGCTGGTAGATCGCGTTGGTGGCGGGCAGGTTGTAGACCAGCGTCATGGTGCGCGCGCCGTCGCCGCCCCAGTCGAAGCCGAGCGAGGGGCCCTGCCAATAGACGCGCAGGTCGCCGGCGTTCTTGGTGTAGAGCGTGCCTTCGCCGTAGCGCAGGCCGGCAACGAAGGCGCCGGACCCTTCCTCACCCAGGATATAGCCGTTGGGCAGGCCCCACTGGCTGACGGCCTTCTCGATGATCGAGGCGAGCCCGCGCGAGACGTTGCCGAAGAAGCGGTGGCCGGCGGTCACGAGCTCGTCCGGCCCATAGGTGGAGGGCGACGGGCTCCGCTGCGGCGGCGGCAAATTGGGCGGCGGCGCCTGCTGGGCGGTGGCCGGGACGATCCAGCCGACCAGCGCGGCAAGCGCGACCGCAGCAAGGCGTGATGCGAAAGACATAAAAGAACCCCTGGTATCGAATCCCGCCGCTTCCTTAACCTGGCGCCAACAGGCACGGCTCTAGGTTGCGCCGGATGTCCCCTCGACTCGGATGTTATCCGCAGCAACTATGACGGCACAACGGCAGGAAGATAGCCCTTTGCGCCCCGGAATCGCCTTGATCCGCTTTCTGGTCCGCCTGCTGGCGGGCATTTGGATCGCCTGCGCAGGTTTGCCGGTCGAGGCGGCCACCACCGAGCGGATCGTCGTCAACCGCTTCAGCGGCGTGGCGATCGAGGGTTTCGACCCCGTCGCCTATTTCGTCGATGGCGCGGCCGCGCAGGGGACGGCCGAGTTCGAGGCGAACCTCTGGGGCGCGGTCTGGCGTTTCCGCAACGAGGGCAACCGGGCGTCCTTCCTGGCCCATCCCGAGATCTATGGACCGCAGTTCGGCGGGTACGATCCGGCCGACATCGCCCGTGGCGTGGCCGTCGCCGCCAATCCCCGCTTCTACGTGATTTCGGCGCAGCGGCTCTATCTGTTCAGCCGGGAGGCCAACCGCGATGCCTTCGCCGCCGACCCGGAACGCTTCCTCTATGAGGTGCGCAAGCGCTGGCCGGCGCTCCAGGAACAGCTTAGTCAATAGCGGCCCATAGCCTGCGGATCGCCCCACGCGATGAACTCCGGGATGATGAAGCCGGTGTCGCCGCGCTGGCCGAATCGGAGCTCGCCCCCCTTGCCGTCGGTGACCTTGCCGCCGGCCGCCGTCACGACCGCGCAGCCCGCCCCGACATCCCATTCGCAAGTAGGTCCGAAGCGGGGGTAGATGTCGGCGCTGCCCTCCGCGATCCGGCCGAATTTCACCGCCGAGCCGACTGTCTTCCTGACCGCATTGGGCCGGCCGTCGATGAACGCTTCGCTCCTGAGGTCGCCATGGGAACGGCTCACCGCCGCGATCCAGGGCTCGCCCTGCGTCGGCAGTGCGCGGGTGCGGACCGGTTCGGCAGCACCGATGCTCGCGCCGTCGAACCTGACGCGCTCGGCGCCGCGGCCGACGATGCCGCGCCAGAGCAGGCCGAGCGCGGGCGCGGCTACGATGCCCAGCAACGGTACGCCTTCGGTCACGAGGGCGAGGTTGACGGTGAACTCGTCGCGGCCGGCGACGAACTCCTTGGTGCCGTCGAGCGGGTCGATCAGGAAGAAGCTGTCGCGGAATGGCGGCGAGGCGAGCTGGGTCCGCTCTTCCGACAACGTCGGCACGTCGTCCGCAAGTCGCGCCAAGCCGTCAGCGATGATGCGGTCGGCAGCGAGATCGGCCTCGGTGACCGGCGAGCCGTCCTGCTTGCCGTCGACCCGCATCGCTGCCCGATTGACCGCGAGAATCGCTTCGCCCGCCTTTACCACCAGCGCGGTAAGCGGCTCCATCAGGTGGGAGGCGGCCGGGCCGTCGATGATCCGCTTCACCTGCATGCCTCATTCATCGGCAATTCCATCCCCACTCGACTGATTCGCCGCGGCTTTAGGGCCGCTTCGAACCGATCGCAAGCTAGCTGCCACGGGCTTGCGAATGTTAGAACCTGCGGCATTCGTCAAGCATGCGTGATTCGCCGCGTCCGCGCCGTGCAATTCCAGGAACCCTTTATGTCTGACGCTTCGTCACCCGGTACCGCTACCGCTCCAGATGCGCTCGAACTCGCCGCGCTCCTGTGCTCGCGGGTCTGCCACGATCTCATCAGCCCTGTCGGCGCCATCGTCAATGGGCTCGAAGTGCTCGACGACGATCCCAAGCCCGAGGATCGCGAGTTCGCGCTCGATTTGATCCGCAAGAGCGCGAAAACCGCCTCCGCCCGCCTCCAGTTCTGTCGCCTGGCCTTCGGCGCGGCCGGCTCGTCCGGCGCGCAGATCGACCTCGGCGATGCCCAGACCATGGCGCGCGGTCACATCGAGGACGGCAAGTGCTCGATCACGTGGAATCTGCCGCGGCTCTTGCTGCCGAAGAATCGCGTCAAGCTGCTGCTCAATATGCTGGTTGTTTCCCAGCACACGATCCCGCGCGGCGGCATGCTGACGATCGATCCGATCGGCGAGGGCGAGACCATGAGCTTTCGCGTCACCGCGACCGGGCATAATGCGCGCCTGCCGCAGAACATCTCCGAGCTCCTGAGCGGGGAGCGCGGCCCGGCCGCGGATGCGCACGCGATCCAGCCTTATTATACACGGCTGTTGGCAGAGGCTTGCGGGCTCACCGTCAGGCTCGCGCACGAAGGCGAAGCGATCACCATTACCGCGTCGTAGGCGCGCCGCCGCCTTCAAACGTTAATCTAATCTTTACGAGGCGCTTCGGCTTGTCCGGAGCGCCTTATCTCTTTGTTGGTTCCGTTCTTTTGCACATACTCAACCATTATTAAACGCTTTGCGGTGAAGCTGGCCCCATTCCGAAATGGCGCATCACAAGTCGTGCGCGCCCTCCCTGTATGAAGGCCTGTTTTCATGGATGATCTGTTGCGGGAGTTTTTGACGGAGACCAGCGAGAGCCTGGACACCGTCGACAATCAGCTGGTGAAGTTCGAGCAGGAGCCGAACAACGCCAAGATCCTGGATAACATCTTCCGCCTGGTCCACACCATCAAGGGCACGTGCGGCTTCCTCGGGCTGCCGCGTCTGGAAGCGCTGGCGCATGCCGGCGAGACGCTGATGAGCAAATTCCGCGACGGCATGCCGGTGACGGCTGGCGCGGTGACGTTGATCCTAGCATCGATCGACCGCATCAAGGAGATCC
>NZ_JAPRAQ010000016.1 GCF_029989365.1 Bradyrhizobium sp. Arg816
CGTGACCGGCTTACCCGCGGCGCCCGAGGGCGTGCCGGGCGGCGTGCCCGCAGCAGGCGACGACGCGCCAGCCGGCTCGCGAGTTGCAGACTTGCCGCCAGCGGGCACGCCACCGGGCGGGGTCTGAGCAACCGGCGGCTTCGGCGGTTGGCCGGGCGCAGCCGGATTCGCGTTGGGCGCAACGGTCGTCGGAGTGCCGGCCGTTGGCGCGCCAGGATGGGGCGGCAGCGTTGTGCCGGGCGCAGCCGTGGTCGGCGCCCCCGGATGCGTCGGCGCGGGCGCGCCGGGTGCATTTGCCGTCGGCGCCAAGGGCCTGCCGCCCTGCGGCGTCCCTGCCCCAGCCGGCGGCCCGCCTTGGGCGCCGGGAACCGGCAGCGTGTTGGCCTGCGGCAGCCTGGTCGGCGGTGCGGGGGGAGGCGTGCCGGTCGGCGCGACATTGGCCGGCGTCCCGGGAGGTGTCCCCGGCCTCGCCGTCGGCTGGACCGTCGCGCTCGGCGGCATCGGCGCCTTGCCCTGCTGGATCAGCGCGGCGCGCTGCGTAGCGGCTTGCGGCAACACTGGCGCTACCGGGTTGGCGCGGTCGGCAATCGTCGGCCTCAGATTGCCGGGCCCGGCCCCTCCTCCCGCTCCCGCGGGCGGGGCGGGCGGCCGGTTGATCACGGTGTTGATGACGGTGGTGTTATGGATGTTGTTGAAGACGATGTTGTTCGGCGGCGGCGCGACATAGACCGACGGCCTGACGAACACCGGGATCGGCACGAACAGCGGCTGCGGCAGCACAAACAGGCCGACCACGGGCAGCGGCGGCTCCAGCACGATGAAATCCGGCGGCGGCGGCGGCAGATAATAGACCGGCGGTGGCGGTGGCGGCGCGAAGCCGAACACGGGGTCGCCGAACAGCAGCACGGGACGGTCGACATAGACGATCTCCTCCGGCGGCGGCGGCGGCACGTCATAGTCCATCATCGCGAAAGTCGGCGGCGGCTCGAGCGGCGCGGTCAGGATTGCAAGCCTGCGCCGTGCATCGCCGGCATGCGGACCGCGCGAATAACGACGCAGATACGACCAGTAGGCGTCCGGCGTATCGGCGCGATAGGTCCGCCGCCAGGTGATCGCCTCGCGGCGCGCCGCGACGATCGCCATCACGCGCTTCGACAGCGGGTCACCGGGATAGGCCGCGAGAAATTCTTCATAGGCCGGCAACGTGTCGCGCTCGAGCGCGGCCGCATAGGCGTCCTGCACGCCGAGATCGCGGATCGGCTTGTTGCGGATCGCGGCAACTTGGTCGGGCGCGGCCTCCGGCGGCGGCGCATCGGGCCCGCGCTCGAAGAACGAGAAGGGTGCCGATATCTTCGCCTCGTTCCAGGGCACCTGCGCGCCCTTGCTGGCCTCGTTGACGCGCAGGCGGACGCGGTCGAACACCTCCGCCAGCGGCAGACCGCCGGTGCGGATCATCTCCGCCAGCGATTGCGCATAAATGCCGTACGGGCCGGGCTCTTCCGGCGCGACCGTGCCGGGCGCGGCGTTGAAGGCGATCAGCATGTTCGGATCGGGCTCGACCAGCGCCAGTCCGCTCGCGATCGGCTGGCCGCCCTCGATGAAGGGCTGCGCGCGCGCCGCGTCGAGCACGACGATGTTGGCCTTGAGCGAAATGGAAGCGAGCTGGCGGGCGTAGTCGCTGATGCGCAGGCCTTCGGTCGGGATGTCGGTGTCGCGGGCGATGTTGGTATCGACCGGGATGAAATAGTTCTCGCCGGCAAGCTGCACGCCGTAGCCGGCCAGATAGATCATCGCGACGGTGCCGGGACCCGAGGCCTGCGCCTTCTGGATGAAATCGCGAAGACTCTTGCGCAGCGTGTCGCCGTCGAGATCGCGCGCGCCGACCACGTCGAAGCCCGCCGCTTGCAGCGTCTGCGCGATCAGGCCGGCATCGTTCGCGGTCGTCGCCAGCGGCGACTTGGCGTAGGCGCCGTTGCCGACCACGAGCGCGATGCGCTTTTCCTGCTGCTGCGCGCGCGCCGGATCGGGCGCGGCCGCAGCGAAGGCCAGGATCGGCAAGAGAAAACAGATGAAGGCCTTGTAGGTCCCACGCATGGCTTGCTTGCCCGCTATCGTTGTTGAGCTGCCACCGTACATGAGACGCGCGGCCGGCTGAATGGTTGTTGAACGAAAGGCGCGGATTGAGGCGGCGGCATGGCGCCCCCGCCCCATCAAGCCCCTGCGTCAGGCCCGCGTAAGCCTCACGACCGCATCGCGGCGCGAGCCGCGCTCAGCCCTGCGCGATCAGATCGACTGTTCCCGTGGTGAGCCGGTAGATGCCGCCGACGACCTTCAGCTTGCCCTGCTCCACCGCCGCATTGAGGATCGGCGCGGCCGTCTTCAGCTTGGCGATGTTGTCGACAACATTCTGCCGGATCGCCTTGTTGAGCACGTCACCACCCTGCTGCATCGCAGCCTTGGCGGCGGGCGCGATCGCATCGACCAGCGAGGGAATGTGGCCCGGCGGCGACGTGTTGTCCTTGATCGCCTTCAGCGTCGCATCGACCGCGCCGCAGGCATCATGACCGAGCACGAGGATCAGCGGCGCGTTGAGCACGGCGACTGCGTATTCCATGCTGGCGATGGTCTCGGTGCCGGCAAAGTTTCCGGCGACGCGGCAGACAAAGAGATCGCCACGGCCCGAGTCGAAGGCATATTCCGGCGCAATGCGCGAGTCCGCGCAGCTCAGCACGGCCGCGAACGGGTTCTGCCCGCCGGCCAGCGCTTCGCGCTCGTGCTTGAAATCGTGGCGCCGCGACACGCCGTCGACGTAGCGAGCATTGCCCTCCATCAACCGCTTCAGCGCCGCATCAGGCGGCAGCACGTTCTGCGGCTTTGGCGGCAGCTTGGCCTCCTTTGCCAGTGCGCCGTTGGCGATGGCTCCGCCGGCGAAGGCCATGCCAAACGCGGCGGCGCCAAACAGCATCGCGGACCGCCGCGACGGCGCGATGTCCTGATGCAGAGATTCAGAGCACTGGTCGCACATGTGATGTTTCCCCAGGGACAGTGGACGAATGGAAGCGTTGCGAGGATAGGTCCGCCGATGTGAAGAAATCACCAATGATAAATGATGCAACTGATGATTGCTGCACCGCGAACCATGCTGCAAAGCCGCAACGGTCGCTCGCCTCGCGCGCGATGACTGCACGAGCTTGCGCTCGTCTGCATATGTTTGCAATCGGCCGCTAAAGCTTGAACCGGAAAAAGCGCAGCAATTTTCCCTTGCGACAAACGCGGCACGCATTTGCGCGTAGATCAGGCCCCAACAACGATCCACGGCACGATGACGATTCTTCTAAATCTCATCGCGCTCTAGAGCTGCTGCACGTCCACCACGCCCGCGACCGCCTTGATCGCGCCGGCGATCTGCGGCGAGACCTTGAAGCGGCCGGGCAGCTTCATCTCGACCTCGGTCTCGAGGTCGAGCATCATCACCAGCGAGACCTCGCCGTCGCCGTTCGAGCGCGGCGCGATGCCGGGACTGCCGACTTTTGGCGCGGCGCCGTTCGAGGCCGCCATATCGGGTCCGGCCAGTCGCTTGGCGATCGACTCCAGCGGCTTGGTGTCGCGCACGAAGATGCGCAGGCCCTTCTGCGTCTTGGCGGCGGCGTCATCGAGCGGCTCGGCATGCAGCACGCGGGCGCGGACGTCCTCGCCCTGCAATTCCGCGCCCAACTGGAGCAGCACGGCGGCGCCCGGCTCGAGCACATCGCGGTATTGCGCGAGGCCTTCGGAGAACAGCACCGCCTCGAAGTGGCCCGTGGGATCAGACAGCCCCATGATGCCCATCTTGTTGCCGGTCTTGGTGCGCCGCTCCATGCGCGACACCACGGTGGCCGCGACCTTGCCGGCGGTGGCGCCGGTCTTCACCGCGCGCGAGAACTCGGCCCAGCTCTGCACGCGCAGGCGCTTCAGGACAATCGCGTAATCGTCGAGCGGATGGCCCGACAGGAAGAATCCGATCGCGTCGTATTCGCGGCGCAACCGCTCGGCCGGCAGCCAGGGCTCGATCTGCGGCAGCATGATGGTCGGCGCGTCCGCCGACATGCCGAACATGTCGTTCTGGCCGATGGTCTCGGCCTGATGCGCACGCTGGCAGGCGGCCAGGATCGAGTCAGCGCCGGCAAAGACCCGCGCCCTGTTCGGCTCCAGCGTGTCGAAGGCGCCGGCGGCAGCGAGGCTTTCGATGATGCGCTTGTTGATCGCGCGCGGATTGACCCGCGCGGCGAAGTCGGCGAGCGAGGTGAACAGCCCGCGCCTGGTCCGCTCCTCGATGATCTGCTCGATCGCCTGGATGCCGACGCCCTTGAGCGCGGCAAGCGCGTAGTAGATCGTCTTGTCGCCGACCTCGAAGGTCGGGCCTGAGCGGTTGATGTTCGGCGGCTCGACCTTGATGCCGAGGCGCTGCGCCTCGGAACGGAATTCGGAGAGCTTGTCGGTGTTGTTGAGATCGAGCGTCATCGACGCCGCGATGAACTCCACCGGGTAATGCGCCTTCATATAGGCGGTGTGGTAGGACACCAGCGCGTAGGCCGCCGCGTGGCTCTTGTTGAAGCCGTAGTCGGCGAACTTTGCGAGCAGCTCGAAGATGGTCTCGGCCTGCCCCTTCGGCACGCCGTTCTTGACCGCGCCGGCGACGAAGATGTCGCGCTGCTTGTCCATCTCGGCGCGGATCTTCTTGCCCATGGCGCGGCGCAGCAGGTCGGCGTCGCCGAGCGAATAGCCCGACATCACCTGCGCGATCTGCATCACCTGTTCCTGGTAGATGATGACGCCGAAGGTCTCCTTCAGGATCGGCTCCAGCACCGGATGCAGATATTCCGGCTCCTCGTCGCCGTGCTTGCGCGAGCAATAGGTCGGGATGTTCGCCATCGGGCCCGGGCGATAGAGCGCGACCAGCGCGATGATGTCCTCGAAACGGTCGGGGCGCATGTCGACCAGCGCGCGCCGCATGCCCTGGCTTTCAACCTGGAACACGCCGACCACCTCGCCCCGCGCCAGCATCTGGTAGCTTTCGGCATCGTCGATCGGCAGCGTCGCGAGATCGATGTCGATGTTGCGCGGCTTCAGGAGCTTCACCGCGACGTCGAGCACGGTCAGCGTCTTCAGGCCGAGGAAGTCGAACTTCACGAGCCCGGCCGGCTCCACCCATTTCATGTTGAACTGGGTCACCGGCATGTCCGACTTGGGATCGCGGTACATCGGCACGAGTTCGCTCAAAGGGCGATCGCCGATCACGATGCCGGCCGCATGCGTCGAGGCGTGGCGGGTCAGGCCTTCGAGGCGCTGCGCGATGTCGAAGGCGCGCGCCACCACCGGGTCTTCATCGCGGAACGCCTGAAGCTTCGGCTCGCTCTCGATCGCGGCGGCCAGCGTCACCGGCGCGGCCGGATTCTGCGGCACCAGCTTGGTCAACTTGTCGACCTGGCCATAAGGCATCTGCAGCACGCGGCCGACGTCGCGCAGCACGCCGCGCGCCTGCAGCGTACCGAAGGTGATGATTTGCGCGACCTGGTCGCGACCGTAGCGTTCCTGGACGTACCTGATCACCTCGCCGCGGCGGTCCTGGCAGAAATCGATGTCGAAGTCCGGCATCGAGACGCGTTCCGGATTGAGGAAGCGTTCGAACAGCAGGCCGAACTTGATCGGGTCGAGGTCGGTGATGGTCAGCGCCCAGGCGACCAGAGAGCCGGCGCCCGAACCGCGCCCCGGTCCGACCGGAATCCCTTGGCCCTTCGCCCATTTGATGAAGTCCGACACGATCAGGAAGTAGCCCGCGTACTTCATGCGCATGATGACGTCGAGCTCGAACGCCAGGCGCTTGTCGTAGTCCTCTTCCGTGGTGCCCTGCGACAGGCCGTGCACGCGCAGGCGATTGGCGAGCCCCTCCTCCGCCTGGCGCTTCAGCTCGGCCGCCTCGACCGACGCGGCGTCGGAGCTTGCGGCGGCGCCGACCGTGAAGAACGGCAGGATCGGCTTGCGCGTCATCGGGCGGAACGAGCAGCGCTCGGCGATCTCCACCGTCGAGGCCAGCGCCTCCGGAATGTCGGCGAACAGCACCGCCATCTCGGCGCGGGTCTTGAAGCGGTGATCGGGCGTGAGCTGAACGCGATCGGACTCGGCGATCAGCCGCCCGCCGGCGATGCAGAGCAGCGCATCGTGCGCCTCGTAATCGTCGGTCGAAGCGAAATACGGCTCGTTGGTCGCAACCAGCGGCAGGCCCTTTGCGTAGGCGATGTCGATCAGCCCGCTTTCGACGCGGCGCTCCTTGTCGATGTTGTGGCGCTGCAATTCGACATAGAGGCGGTCGCCGAACAGGCCGGCGAGACGCTCGCAGCGCGTCGCCGCAATTTCGGCCTGCCCGCTGGCAAGCGCGAGCGAGATCGGACCGTCAGGGCCGCCCGTGAGTGCGACCAAGCCTTCGGTCTCACCGTCGAGCCAATCGAACTTGATGAACGGCGCGTGGCTGTCAGGCGATTCGAGGAACGCACGCGAGTTCAGCCGCATCAGGCTGCGATAGCCGCGCTCCTGGGCCGCCAGCAACACCACACGCGACGGCAGCAGCGCATTGCGCGCATTGGGATCCTGGTCGCCGAAATCGATCGCGAGCTCGCAGCCGACGATCGGCTGGATGCCGGAGCCCGCCATCTTGTCGGAGAACTCCAGCGCGCCGAACATGTTGTCGGTGTCGGTCAGCGCCAGTGCGGGCTGGTGGTCTTTTTTCGCGAGCTCGGCGAGCTTGGCGATCTTGATCGAGCCCTTGAGCAGCGAATAGGCCGAGTGAACGTGAAGGTGGACAAATCCGGCGCTCGGCATGGTCGCGTGACGGCCTCTTGCAGATGAGATGGAGCGGTCGCCGGCTCCAGGGGGATCATGAGGACATCCAGCCGACTCGCCTCACAATGGTGGGGCGTCACCGCTTCAGAGTCCACGCCGGAGCGACCGATCGGCCGCGTCGTCCCGCTTTTCCCCAAGGGCACTCCTGAGGGGGCAAGTCGGGTTCCCGAGCATCGGTTTACAAAACCGAAGCTCTAGAGCTGCGGAATCACCTGCGCCCAGATTGCGATCATCCCGACGAACAGCGAGATCGAGGCGAGTGCGGCGGCTTCTTCCACGAAAATCCTGAACATGGCTTGCTCCATCACCAGAACGTATGAAGAACATTGTTCTCATTTCGTTCTTGAGAGTCAAGCCGTCTCAGCCACCTCGAAATGGGATGGTTAACTCGCTGAATTCAAACAATAAAAAAGCCCCGGCCAACGGCCGGGGCTTCGACAACCGCTCCACGGAGAGCGATCAGTCTCAGTCGTTTGCTTAGTAGCGACCGATCAGCGGGCCGCCGAACTTGTAGTTCAGGCGAACGAGACCCATGTCGACGTCCTGGCGGATGCGCTCCGAGCCGGCGAAGCCAGCGAAGGTCACGTCCTTGTCGGACAGGAAGATGTGGTTGTACTCGACGCCAACCGACCAGTTCGGCGCGAAGCCGTATTCGAGGCCGGCACCGACCGTGCCACCCCAGCGGCTGTCGCTGGACGAGGAGAGCAGCGCGCCCGCCGTGCTGGAGATCTCGTACTTGTTGCTGACCACAGCCGCACCGCCCTTGACGTAGACCAGGACGTTGTTCCAGGCGTAGCCAACCTGACCGGTGATCAGACCGAACGCATCGATCTTGGTGCGGTTGCGGGTGGCGAACAGCGCGCTGGTGTTGTCGCCCGAGAAATCGGCCCAGTTGCCCTGGCCTTCCACGCCGAACACCCACTGGCCGGACTGCCAGCGATAGCCGATCTGACCACCGACCGTGCCGCCCGTCGCATCGTGCGAACCTTCGCGGCCAACGCCGACGAAATCCCAGGTCGCGTGCGACGAACCGCCGCCGCCGTTGATGCCGATGTAGAAGCCGCTCCAGTCATAGACGGTCGCGATCATCGCAGGCGCCTTGGTGTAAGGCCGCGCAGCGAGGTCAGCAGCCAGCGCCGGCGCAGTCGCGCTCAACGCGACAAGGCTCACAGCAGCAAGCAACAGATTCTTGTTCATTTGATTCCCGTTCCAGTTTCGTCGTTAGGCCCCCGGGCCGTGGCGTCGTCATATCAGCGCTCGACGGAATTGCTGTAACTCCGACGCAACAGTCGGAGCCAAAGGGCTGTGCTGCGTTAATGAATGTTTAGCAGCGCGCGCGGGAAACCCTTTGAAACAAGGGTTTTCATGAGTTCCAATGTCGACTACACGACGTATGCTGCATCTGTGCTTGGACACCTGATGCACGCACGATTGTGTGATTGGAGATTGATATGCGTAGACAGATTGCCCTCCCCATTGTCGCCACACTTTCGCTCGCAATCGCCACATTCGCGCTCACGCTGAGTGCCAGCACGCCCGCACGCGCATTCGGCACGCATCACGCGTTCTGCCTGACCGGCCAGGAATGGCCGGGGCTGAGCAATTGCACGTTCGACAGTTACGCACAGTGTCAGGCAAGCTCGTCGGGCCGCGCGCTGACCTGCATCGCGAATCCGTATTTCACCGGCCAGAGCGACGATCCCTACGCCTATCAGAATCGTCCGCGCGCGCAGACACCGGGCTATTCACCCGGCTACTACCCGCCGCGCTGAGATGCGCCGCGCCCGCTTCGCGCTCGTCACCATCGGCCTGCTCTTCTCGGGCGTGCCGGCGCACGCGCAGACCTACGATCCCAGCTATCCCGTCTGCATGCAGATCTACGGCCCTGTCGGCTATTTCGACTGCCGCTACACTTCGCTCGAACAGTGCAGATTTCTCGCCGTCGGCCGCTCCGCGAGCTGCACGGTGAATCCGTACTTTCCGCAGAAGAAACCGGGAGCTCCTCGCCGATCGAGGCGCATCGACTAGTGTCACGCGCCAATCGGGACGCTGATATGCGGCGCGCCCTGCGTTGGGTCTCTGGTGTTGACGCCGGCTGATCCCGGTTTAAGTACGACAACAAATCTTGCAGGGGTGGCGACGTTCGCTGGGCTGGTTCCCGTTGACGCCACCAATGCAGGACACATGACGACCTCGCCTCACGCGACCTCGCCCCCCGCCTCAGCGCCCCCTCACCTCGCCATCGTCCTGTTCTCGCTCGCGATGGGTGGCTTTGCGATCGGAACCACCGAATTCGCATCGATGAGCTTGCTGCCGTTCTTCGCTGCCGACCTCGGGATCGACGAGCCGGCCGCGGGGCACGCGATCAGTGCCTACGCGCTCGGCGTGGTGCTGGGCGCGCCGCTGATCGCCGTGCTTGGCGCGCGGTTCGCCCGGCGCACCCAGTTGCTGGCCCTGATGGCCGTGTTCGCGCTCGGCAACGCGCTCACCGCGCTCGCGCCGGGCTTCGGCTGGATGATCGCGGCGCGATTTCTGTCGGGATTGCCGCACGGCGCCTATTTCGGCATCGCCGCGCTGGTCGCGGCCTCGCTCGTTCCGCAACACCGCCGCTCGCAGGCGATCGGCCAGGTGATGCTCGGCCTGACCTCTGCCACGATCATCGGTGTGCCCTTGGCCAATCTGATCGGCCAGGCGGTCGGCTGGCGCGCGAGCTTCGGCCTCGTATCGTTGCTGGCGTTGATCACGGTCCTGCTGTGCGCTCTGTTCGCGCCGCGCGACCAGGGCGGCCAATCGGATCCGCGGCGAGAGCTTGCGGCGCTCAGAAGCGGCCGCGTCTGGATCACGCTCGCGATCGGCGCCATCGGCTTCGGCGGCATGTTCGCCGTCTACACCTATCTCGCTACGACCCTGATCGAGGTCACCAAGGTCAGCCCCGCGGTCATTCCGTTCTTTCTCGCCGTGTTCGGCATCGGCGCCACGCTCGGCAATCTGTTCGTGCCACGCTTTGCGGACCGCGCGCTGATGCCGACGGCAGGCGTCATCCTGCTGTTTTCAGCGGGCGCGCTCTCGGTGTTTCCGCTTGCCGCCGGCAATCCCTGGCTGCTGGCGGCCGACGTCTTCGCGATCGGCGCCAGCGTCTCGCTCGGAGCCGTCCTGCAGACGCGGCTGATGGACGTCGCAGGAGACGCACAGGGGCTCGCTGCTGCGCTCAACCATTCGGCGTTCAACACCGCCAATGCGCTCGGCCCGTTCCTGGGCGGCCTTGCCATACGCGAGGGGTTGGGCTGGACCTCCACCGGTCCCGTCGGAGCCGCGCTCGCGCTTCTTGGCTTCCTGATCTGGATCGTCGCCTGGCGCGACACTGGGCCCGCGCCTGTCGAGATCACTCCAGCGAGCGACGGAGCTTCGCTGAAGAACGCTCCCACGAGGCCGGCGCCACCGCTGGCGCCGGATGACCGAAGCCGTTCGGATGCCGTCAGGGATCCCGTGGCTTGAGCGGCAGCTCAGCTCTGCCAGGGCGTATTGCGGATGCGCGTACACGCGTTGGGCTTGCGGAAGCTGGGATCGTGATCCTCGATGTAGTCGAAATTCACCGTCCCAAACGTCGTCTGGGGTTTCTTCAGGGCTGAACAGGTCTGCACCTTCAGGAACTCGTTCTTGAAATCACCGCGCGGAAACGCCGATATCACCTGGTCGCGCTGCTCCGGCGTGTAGTCGTCATAGCCAACGCCCACGACATCCACCAGGACGCCTGCGTTCGTCAGGGCGATTTCCGGCCTCATATGTTGCGGGATGCCGGGGGTGGTATGCAATGCGATCGCTTCCCACACCAGATCGGCCTGCGGCTCGGCAATGCCGCGCGCGCGGAGGAAGTCGCGCGCGGCGTCGGCCCCGTCGACCTCAAATCGTTTCGTCGCCGTATGGTAATGATCGACAAGGCCGAGGTCGTGAAACAGCGCCGCGACATAGAGCAGTTCGGCATCGAATTTCAGCTTCTGACGCAGCCCCTTCATCGCGCCGAACACGTAGACGCGAACCGAATGGTTGAACAGCAACTCGTCTTCGTAACTGCGCACCAGCTCGGTGGCTTCGCGCGCCAGCTTGCTGTCGGGGATTTTGACGCCGGAAATCACGCTCGTCATTTTCAAGCTCCTGCTTTGCATCTGTTTCGGCCGATGCCGTTCTTGGGCCGTCAGGCGGCCTTCTCGACGGCGGCCTGCGGCGTTCTACGGAAGCTGATCGCCATGCGATTATACGTGTTCATCAGACCGATCGCGATGGTGAGGTCGACGAGCTCACGCTCCTCGAAGACCGCGCGCGCGGCTTCATAGGCCTGATCCGGCACGCCGGTATCGGCGACGCGGGTCACCGTTTCGGCCCATGCGAGGGCGGCGCGCTCGCGCGCGTCGAACAGATTGCCGGCTTCCTCCCACGCCTGCAGCAGCGCGAGCTTTTCGATCTTCACCCCACTCTTGAGCAGATCGCGCATATGCATGTCGAGGCAATAGGCGCAGTTGTTGATCTGGGATACGCGCAGGTAGACGAGGTTGACCAGCGCCACTGGAAGATTGCTCTGCATGATGTAGCCGTAGACGCCGCCCAACGCTTTCACGCCGGCCGGCGCGATACGGTCGTAGTCGAGACGCTTGGTCATTGTCCTGCTCCTTGATGATCGATGCCCGGCCCTAGTCTCCCCCCATAGATGCCCCTGCCATGGTCCACAGAAAAGCACCAAGAACGCACGAAACTCGTGTACCAAGGGGCATGACCAAACCGCTGCGGCTGGAACTGGATCGCTCTGCGAAGACGCCGCTGGCCGAGCAGATCCATGGGGGCATCAGGGCCGCCATCTCGAGCGGCGTGCTCGCACCCGGAGCGCGCCTGCCCTCCTGGCAGGATCTGGCAGCCCAGCTTGGCGTCGCGCGGGGCACCGTGCGCGCGGCATATGAAAAGCTGGCCTCCGCCCAACTGATCGTCGCGTCACGCGCAACTGGAACGCATGTCGCGGATCGGCCGTCCTTTCCCGTTCGGAAGGACAAGGCCCCGGCCCCCGGCTCGTTCATGGAGATGTACCAGGAGCTCACGGCGGGGCCGGCGATCTTCCAGATGGGCGTGCCTGCGCAAGAGACTTTTCCTGCCACGCTGCTCGCAAGGATGCGCGCGCAGGCGGTTCGCGTCGAAATGAGCGCGCCGGCGATCTATCCGGATCCGCGCGGCGAGCTCGACTTGCGACGCGAGATCGCAGCCTACCTTGCGCTGGCGCGCGGGATCGAGTGCACGCCGTCGCAGATCATCATCACCAGCGGCTTCAGCGGCGGCCTCGGATTGGCGCTCCGTGTCCTCGGCCCCGAGCCAAAGACGAAGGTCTGGGTGGAGAATCCGGGCTTTCCCTTCACGCGGCACGGTCTCGCGCTTGCAAGACTGTCGATCGCGCCGATCCCGGTCGACGCTGACGGCATCGATGTCGATTACGGCCTGAAACATGCTCCCGACGCCGCGCTCGTCGTCGTGACGCCCGGACAGCAGGCGCCACTCGGATCCACATTGTCGCTGGCAAGGCGTTCGCGCCTGCTCGACTGGGCCACCCGGCGCAAGGCGTGGGTGATCGAGGATGACTATCTCAGCGAGCTTCAGCTCAAGGGCCGGGCCACGCCGGCACTCGCCTCGCTCGATCGCGCGGGCCGCGTCATCCACATCGGCTCTTTCAGCAAGACCGTCACCCCTGCCCTGCGGCTCGGCTTTGTCGTTGCGCCGGCGGCTCTCGCATCGCGATTTGCCGAAGCCGCGGCTTGCCTCGCACCGGCGCCCGGGCCCGCGGTGCAGCTCGCCACCGCCGATTTCATGCGCGAGGGCCATTATCTGCGGCATCTCCGGCGCACGAAGCGGGTCTATGCCGCGCAAGGCGATGCGTTGCTGAAAGAGCTTCGGACGCGCACCGCCAACGTTGCGCTTGCCGGATTGGCCGCGGTCCTGCGACTGCCGGATGGAGCGCCCGATCTCGCCATCGCCAGGGAAGCGGCATCGTTCGGACTGGCGCCTACTCCGCTGTCGCTGTGGTATGCGTCCACGGCTTCGGCGCGCCCCGGTCTGTTGCTGGGTATCGCCACATCGCCGCAAAAGCGGATCGAAGCGTCCTGCGACAGGCTCTTCGAAATCATCGATCGTCTGACGTGACGAACGCCCGTGCAGGTCTTTCGAGAAAGCACGGCGTCACGTTCCGTGACCCCGCAATCGCCGTTGGTGTGAATTTGCGTGATATAGCTGCGACGCGCCGCCCGACGCAATAACGCCGGCCGGCATGCCACCGAAAGTTGTATGCGCGCCGATCATCATGTAACGTCGGTGTGTATCTTCACCGCGCGTGGCCCAGTCGTTACATGCTTGCCCGTATTTTGTTTTTCGTGGCCATGCTGCTTCCATGCGCACTGCATGCCGAGGAAACGCCTTCCGAAAAGGCCGGATTTGCGCGCAAGCTGACGATCTACCTTGCCAAGGGGGCACCGGACGCGTGCGGTCCTGGCTGCGACCGCTGGATCGCCATCGAGGGCGAGATCGATGGGGACGCCAGCCAGCGCATTCGCCGTTTCCTGGCCGGCGTCAAGGACACGCAACGTCCGATCTACCTTCATTCGCCCGGCGGGAACGTGGAGCAGTCCTACGTCATCGGCCGGCTGCTGCGCAGTCGCAAGGCGGTCGCCCGGGTCGGCCGGACGATCGCGACGGCGTGCGCCGCCGGCACGCAGGTGGACGCCGCATGCCTGAAGACCAAGGCCGCCGGCGGCGAGGTCGAGGCGGAGCTCACGACCTATCATGCGATGTGCAACTCGGCCTGCGGCTACCTGTTTCTCGGGGCGACATCACGCGAGGTCGCTCCCGACGCCGCCCTGGCGGTCCATAACTCCAGGCTGGTCCTCGTCTTTCACGGGCATCCGGCGCCGCAGGCGGTCGCGGAATACAGGCAGCGCCGGATCGCGAACGCCGACCGCGACCGAGCTGCATTCATCGCGGCGATGGGGATCAGCCGCGAGCTCGACGGTCTCATCCGTACCGTGAAGTTCGAAAACCTGCATATGCTGACGCGACCCGAGCTCTATCGTTTCGGAATCGACACCCGACCGTTTGCCGAGGGGATGTGGAGGCTGGAGAAGGCAACGCGGCCGTTCATCAGCAAGATCGCAGTGATGAAGAAGGAGAGCGGCTCCTCGTTCCGAACGATGGAATGGCGCATGTTCTGCGAAACCAGGAATCGCATGCCGCTGATGTTCGCGGGCGAGATCGACGAGGCGAGCGTCGGCAAAAGTACGGTCATGATGACGGCAGACGCCGACAAGGACCAGGAAGCCGGAGGGTTTCCGGTGCGAGCCGCAAAGTACGAGATGTGGAGCGGCAGCATCGACCCTGACATGGTCAAGGCGATCATGGCCTCCCGCTCCCTCCATGTCCGGCGCACCACGCCGATGCCGGACGAAAAGGTGGACGTCGCGAAATTCGACATCGACCTGACGGGCCTGGCGTCGATGCGGACTGAGCTTGCGGCGGCGTGCTCGTCAGTCGCGGCAAAGCCGAACGGTCCCTGGCCGGCGAGCCCTCGGCCAGCAATTCCGCTGCCGAACGTCACCGCACCGCCTTCGGCAGCGCCGTCGCCGTAAGCGCAGGAGCGCAATTCGAAGGCCCGTGGCATAACGTAGCTTCACTCTGGGGCCGTTGCTGACTTCGCCTGCACCACCTCGGAAATACGCATTGGGCCCACGAGCGGATCTGTACGCCACCGGCTGAATGGACGAACCCGTCACCTTAAGGAGAACTCAGGGAACAAGCACCGCTGGCATTAATCCTGTCGGCAGCGGTACAAACTGATTCTGCTGCCCCCGAGCCATCGCCAGGATCGCCAATGCAATTGCAAGGACCGCCAAGAGTCTGGCCATCAATCAAATCCGCTGAAGATCTTGTTGGTACGTACGAGATGATCTTGGCTTTGCGCTCCTTTGGAAAGGCAATCGTTCGACAGCGACTGGGATCGACCGGTCACAATCAATACATGCATGCCGAAGAAACCAGCACCGTGAACATGTCGACGTCGAACTCGCTCTCCAGGCTAAGTCCGAACCGCTCCAGCCATTTATCCTGAGCCAGGTAGGCCAACTTCTCTCGCGCCTGTGGGCAATCAAATTTGAGCCTTCCAACATTCTGAAGGTGATGGACCATTTCGTGTACCAGGACCGATTGGTCGGTCGGCGAAGTGCCGCCCCAATCATCAGGAAGCAGGATCGTTCTCGTCTCGTTGTCGTAAAGTGCCACAACCCCGCGCTGCCCATCGCTTTCCATGAAGCCTTGCGAAAAAGTACGGTCTCTTGCGCGCAACCTCGCAAGCTCCATCTTCGACGCAAATTCAACGACGGGACGCTGTTTGATGGCAGGCAGGTCGAAATTCGATGAGAGCCAAGTCACAATGTCATCGAACTGGGCTTCCGCAAGTTGCGCTGCATCGGAATGCAACGAAACCGAACGCGACTTGGCGGACGCGCTGCGCTCCGAAGCATATTCGCAATCGGCTTTGGTGGACGTGGCTAACGTTAGGGAAGCTATCGCCGCGACCAAGAGGAATTGCTTGAACATGACCCTCTCCTCAGAGGCTGTTCGAAAAGAAACTCTTCAAAAAATCAGTCGGCCGTTGAATGGCTGGAACATAGCATTCGCCTGGCGACGTCGTTGTGAACCCATTCACATCCAAAGAACTCACAACGCCGGTCACATGCTGGTGAGCGGCGCGCCTCGTACTTGCTTCCTTCAGGTGATGTTGAGAACTATTGCGAGCAGAGCTCCATCGCCCGCTCTTCTTGAGTTACTTTGCGGCCTGCTGCGGCTGGGGTGGCGGCGGTTTGGGGACCGACGTCAGCATGCGAATCTTCCATTGCCCGTCCTCACGAACATCGAGAGCGGTCCAAACAACGGTGAAGTCTATGGGAGCGCCTGTCTCGCTGCTGCCAGTCACGCGAGATTCGCCGGTGACCAGAGCCATGTTTTCTGACAATGGCTGAACCTCGGTCGTCTTGACCTCGAGGCGACTAACTCCCGCCTTGAAAGCGTTCTCATAGTATCTGGTATTGTCCACTACGCCGTCTTCAGTCACTCGCATATAGTTCTTGGTATAAAGCGTAGTAATGCCGGCGGCGTCCTTGTTGCTGAAGTATTGCTCGTATGCTGAACCTATCTTTCCAACTTCCTCCTTGAGATTTTGATCTGACGCAGTCGCGGGAATTGCAGATAGTAACAGCGAGATAAATACAGCTCCAAATCTGCGCATGATGTCACTCCCTACTGTTGATACCTCGCCAGCCGAGAGGTCGCGCCTTTGCGGACCCCACTGTTTGCTCGAACTTTATTGGTTCGTCTTCATGGTGGCAGCAGAGCGGCCGCGATTCCGCCGCCAGGGTCAGGCGGCCGCACGAACAGAAAGCGGGAGGTCGCCGGTATTTCCGCGTCATCTCTGCCGTCCTGGCCGATCAGGATCAATCCGGCTCCGCCGTTTGCCACGTTGAAAACCACCGGCTCTCCGCTCCACGTCTTGATTGGCTGCATTCCCACGATGAGGAATTCGCCCATGGGCTGATCAAGATATTGAAGGCGCAATTGGGGACCGACCTCCGCTGCCGCAAGTTCAAAGCCGAGCTGTCGGGCCCGCGCGTAAATGACGGCCAGAGGCACGCTATCGGTTTTAAAGCCGAGCTCGACAGCGGATACCGCCACAAGCGCCACGTCTATCTTGTTGGCACTGACGGTGAAGGCCGGTCGAGCCAGAACTTCCGCGGCCAGCCCACCGATATTGCAACCTACGGCATCCAATGCATTGCGCAACGCAATGGAGTTGCCAAAGGTGCCGACTGCAATCGTCCTCCATGTCGAAACATCGCGGGCGGCCCCGATGAGTTTTTGCGGCAAATCAACCGCACGAACTTTGCCGAGCTTCAGTTGATTCTGTAACACGTCGCGCGCCGAGCATTGTCCCCACGCCTCGGGCGCGACCTGAAGCAGGGAAGCGGCACAGAGCAATGCAACCATCAGACAATGCCTGCCCCGCCCCGCGATGGGATGGTGATTTGGTGCGGCACGATCCGCATGGCTCGTCAGAATGCACATGTCGAAGATCGACTTGTTGCAAAGTTCGACTGAAAAAACCCGCCTCCGAGTCAATGGGAAGAACGGAGGCCCAATGAAAAACATTGTCCGACCGCACTCAAAAGGGGGGCCGGAGGCGGGGCACTATTGGCTCAAGTATTCCAATTTCAAATGAACGGGCGGCAGTCCGTAAGCCCGATCGCCCGTCGCATCAAACCGAAAACGGAATGACGTTGCTGAAACTAGCACCACGAGTCCGACGGTTCAATCTGCAACTCTGCCCACCAGCGTGCATAACGCGCTTCGCCGCGATCACATTCCTCGCGCCGTCGCGCGCCCGCCGGCCGCGCCCTCACCTGCATCGTCACTTCGTTTTTCACAGGGCAAAGTGACGATCCCCATGCCGGTCACAATCGGACGCACGTAGACGCCAGTGTATTCGCCGAGCCATCCTTGGGCGCGTTAAATGCGCTGCGCTTGCCTTGCTCCGCGGGGCTCCCTTGGCATCTGTCATTGCTGCCGGCCAACGGTTTCACTATCGACCCGCTTGATGGCCGGTGGATTCCACACGCCGGTCAATGCGTCCGACTTTGGCGCATAAAGGCGCATGGTGAGGTTGAACGGGCCTTTGGGCGCGGGCAGCCAGTTGGCTTCGCGATCGCCGCCGGGATTGTCATTCTGGAAGTAGAGTGTGAGCGACCCGTCGGCGTCGCGCTTGAACGGCATCCAGCTGCTCACCGCAAAGCGATTGAGTGGATTGGCAACCTGGAAGCCTTCATCGTCATACAGGGTGATTGACCAGAATGCCTCGACCGGCGGCACTGCGTCCTTGGCTAAGCGGACGATGTATTTGTTTGCGCCGTCGAGCGGCTTGCCGTTTTCATCGCCAACACTGTTCGGGTAGATCGCGTCCTCCGGCAGATTCGCGCCGAGTCCAAGCTGGGCGACGATCGCGCGCTTCAAGTAGTAGTTCCCGTAAACGCCCATCGTGTCCGTGTTCATGGACCAGTGATTTGCGACGCGCGCCAGCGTTGGGATTTTCCATGCCATCAGTTTCTGCGCCTGAGCCGGCGCATCCTCGATCGCTTTCCGTACCGTGGCATCGGCTTTGGTCATATCGAAGTTCTTGCCCGGTTCGAGCCCTATCCGCGCCATGCGCGCGATGATCGGCTCATCTGTGATGTGTGGCGGGTGGACCTTGGATAGCTCCGCCGCATAGGCAAAAAACTTATCGCCTGCCATCGTGTCGACTTGCAGCTTCGGCGGCGTCTTGACGTCAACGTTGGGATCGATCGTCTGTGTCACGGCGACCGGGGGCTTACCCCATCCAGATAGCGGTGTGATCTTGTACCCCTTCTGCACCTCGTGAACCGGAGCATAGTCGGCAGGACCATCGGTCTTGGTGCGCCCGATGATCCAGACATAAGGCGTCGGCGCGTCGATACGCGCGAAGCCCGCCGGCACGTTTCCGTTCCAGCCCGGCGGCACGACCAGGAAATTCGCTGCCTTGGTGCCTGTCGTACGCCATCCCGGCGACGCGAACACATCGGTCCACATGTCGAGCATCGGCAGCAGGTAGTAGCGGCCACCGGTATCAGGAACCGAAACGACCATGGGTTCGCGGGTCAGGTCGAGCCAAGCGCTCGAATACAGCGTGTCGAAATTGGGCCGCACCACCACCTTCATGTCTGCGGTCGGGTAGGCCTGGATATTGTCGAACGTGTTCGGAGGACCGCCTATTGCCGCAGTTTTAGGATCGGAATTGATGAGCTGCTTGCGCGTCAGGTCCATCGTCACGAGCGGATAGAAGTAAACATACGCCTCCGCAGCGATCGCTTGTGCCTCTTCCGCCGAAATCGATTGGGCGGCGCTCGGGGTCGAGGTTGGCACCATGAAAATCAGACCTGACAGGATCGCAGCAAGCGACGACAGTTGCCTTTTCATGAAGGTCCTCCCGAATATCCCTGCACCGGCGACCAATGGTCCCTGGGGATGAAATAGCACCCCGCTTTGGGGCTTTTCCCCACCTTCCAACTCAGGCAAAGAACGGACGGTGGGTAAGCCAGCTAAGAAGCGAAGCGCCGCGTTCTGGTTTGATTTAGATCAAAGGACGTCCGCTCTGGGTCCACGGGCGGTATTGCTCTGACCGATCGCGGCGCTCCCGCTTGCCCCTCGGAAGCTGGCACTTGGCGATTGTGAGCCGACGCCCGAGACCGGCGTGTAGATGACGAGCTTAGCGCCGGATCGTGATTGGCCTGAATGCTTTCCTGTTCAAGAGGCGTCTAGCTCTCACCTCATTCATTGCTCCCGCACGCCTCCCTTCCTCAGCCCACCGACAATGTCGTCGATCTCACGCCGAAACTGCGGGTTAGTTGAGAATGCATAAACAAGTTGACCGTACGCCTGCACGGTGAAGTTTGGTCGAACCTTGTTCAATTCGGCTAACGCCTGCCGGGCCTGCTCCAATTGCCCGGTAGTTCCGTAAGCCGAGACCAAATCTACATAGGCGTACCAGTACGAGTTGTTCAGATTGACCGAGCGCCTGCATTCCTCAATGGCTTCTCCATATTCGTGCAGATGCAAGTGTGCATGGCAGAGCCAGAAACGCCAAAGAAAAGCAAAAGGATCTTTGGGACTGAGACGGAGAGCCAACTGGGCCGGGGAGAAGGCTTCGCGCGCCCGCCCGGAGGCGATAAGTGTGATTGCTTTACTACCGTAGGCAGCTGGATAATTTGGATCAATTTCGAGCGCAGCATCGTATTCAGCCGATGCCTCCTCAGGGTGTCCAAAGAGAAGAATGTTTCCCTTGATCGCATGAGCCCTCGCGCTTGCCGAGCTTTTGGACAGAACTCTGTCGATGAGGTCGATCGCTTGCTTTTTGTCTTCAACAACGGACGCAGACCATCCGTTATTCACATCCGCAGCTAAACACTGCGCTTTCCCAACCATGGCCTCAACGTTGTCCGGATCGAGCCGTAGCGCGCTGTCGAACAAGTCCTTTGCTTGAGCATTTTCTGTCTTCTGCCGCGTCTCATAGAACTTTGCCCAGCCGCGCATACTGAAGTCCATGGCGTCAGGATTGCGTGATCGGTCTGTTTCGCTACGACGGCTTTCGGCCTGGATCAGTTCAACGTTGAGCGAGCGGGCGAGCCGCACCGTGATCTGGTCCTGCAAGGCCGCGACATTGGTACGATCGCCGTCGAAACGATCCGACCAGACGTCGCGCCCGCTCGGAAGATCAGTAAGGGATACGTTGACCCGGACCTGATCCCCGTTGCGCCGCACCGCGCCTTGGACTGCCCAGCGGATACCAAGGTCCTTGCCGAGCGCCCTAAAGTCGATCTGCTTGTTCTTGTATGTAAAGGCCGTTCCGCGTCCGATGACGAACGCGCCGGGCATTTGCGCGAGGTCGGTCGTCAGATCGGTCGCAATGCCATCAGCGAAATAGTCCTGCTCCGGATCGTTATTGAGGTTCGCGAACGGCAGGACGACGAGAGATAACCGGGGAGCGATGTCGGGCCGTACCGTAGCCTCCATCTGGGTCCTTTGCTTTTCCGGAAAAGCGTCCGTGCGAAGGGTCTTCCACGCATTCCAATACCCGACGAAGCCCCCCGCGATCGCGCCGACGGCGGCAATCGAGGCAAGCGCCCCGCCGATTAACTGCAATCGTGCCCGCAGGCGCCTCTTTAGATTGCGATCGGACGGCGGTTTCCCCGGTTGCTCCTTATCGGATGTCGCTTTGTCCGGTTGCTCGTCGGACATCGGTTTGTCCGGTGGGTCGTTGGATACTTCCGAGTTCGTCACCGTTGCCTCCCCGCAGGGGCCAAACGCCCGGATTCCGAAGAGTAGCAAATCTTCGCGTCTTCGTTTTGGTCAGGGTTGCAGACTAAGTTTACCTCCGCTCAGGTTGTTGCTTGGCAAGCGACGGTTCTTCCGCTTGCGAAGCCTGAACCTGGATCACGCCACTGAAGACGAACCTTCATCGAGATTGAACCGGAGGTTCGCTCCTCAAACGTCGCTCGATACATGCCTCTTGGACAGTTTACACAGCTATGGAGGTAGCCCATGCCGATCGTTCAATTTACTCGCTTCAAGACCGACAAGGTCGAGGAAACGGTCCAGATCATCAGGCAGGCGAAGAAGATCTTTGAAAAACACGGTGCCGAATTTCTTCGGCTCTCCCGTTTCCACACCGGTCCCTGGGCAGGAGAGTTGCTGGTTACGACGCGCTACTCCAGTTGGGAAGTTTACGGCAAGGTGCAGGAGGCCGTTTCAAAGGACCCGGAGTTTGCGCAGGTGCAGGCTGAAGGAATGAAGATTGCCGAACTACAGGGCCGTAACATCGCCGTCAGCATCGATCTCTAGTCGGGGCGCCGCCCCGCAAACCACAATAAGCGCGGAGGCCACGGGACATATGCCGGTGGCCTTCCCGATCTGATTGCAACGTTCTACGCCCTAGACTGGCGTGTAGATCACGAGCTTCAGCGCGGGATCGTCATTGGCCTGAAAACTCGTGTGCTCGAAATGGAGCACGCCCAGAGTCGGATGAGACATCGTCTTGAGGCCCGAGGCGGTGCTGCGGATCTCGTGGGCTTCCCACCATTTGACGAATTCCGGGCTGCCCTGCCGCAGCCGTGTCAGCAACTCCGCAAAGGCGGGATCGCCGGCCCAGACGTCGTGGGTGGCGCGAAACATCGCGACCATGCGCTTGGCGACCTCCGCCCAGCCCGCGCCGTAAGCCTTGCGCGTCTGCTTGTTGGTCATCATCAGGAGCATCGTGTTGCGATCCTCCTCTGGCAACCGGCCGAACGCAAAAACCTGCTCGGCGGCGTCGTTCCAGGCCAGCACGTCCCAGCGCCGCCCGGTGATATAGGCCGGATGCGGCAGGCTCTCGATCAGCCGCAGGATCGGCAGCGGCACGATCTCGCGCACGAACGCCCGCTTGTCGCCGTCGCGCGCCAGCGCCTTGAGATGCGCATGCTCGGTCTTGCTCAGGCGCAGCGCACGGGCGAGTGCGTCGACGGTCGTGACCGAGGGGCTGACGGTGCGGCCCTGCTCGAGCCGGATGTACCAGTCGACACCGATGCCGGCGAGCTGGGCGACCTCCTCGCGGCGCAGGCCCGCGGTGCGCCGGCGGCTGCCCGCGGGAAGACCGACCGTCTTCGGCGTCAGCTTTTCGCGGCGGGACCGCAGGAAGTCGCCGAATTCGATGCGGCGCGGGTCGGCCATGACGAGCGTCCTCGATGGAGGGCCTGAAGAATACTAGGATAATACCAGGCCTTCCTGACCTTTCCAAGACGGCGCATATGCCCGTTCACCCGACTTTGAGGTGAACATCATGAAAGCTGCCGTACTCAAATCCTTCGGATCGCCGCTGGTGATCGAGAATGTGCCGGAGCCGGTGCTCGGCACCGGCGAGGTCATCGTCGACGTCGTCGCCACGCGCGTCCTGTCCTACATGAACGAGGTTTTCAGCGGGATGCGAAACTACGCGCTCGACCTGCCGATCATCCCGGGTCCCGGCGGCATCGGCCGGGTGCGCGCGATCGGCCCGGACGCGACCAAGCTCGCCGTTGGCGACTGGGTGTTCTGCGACCCGACGGTGCGTTCGCGCGATGACATCGTGGCGCCCGATATCGCCCTGCAAGGGCTCACGGCCGCCGGCCCCGGCGGTATGCGCCTGCAACGGCATTTTCGCCACGGCTCCTATGCCGAGCGGATGCGCGTGCCGACCGAGAACGTGAAACGGCTTGGCGCGCTCACGTCCGCGGAAGCCTCGCAATGGTGCGCGATGGGGACGGCGCTGGTGCCCTATGGCGGCTTCCTCGCCGCCAACCTTCAGCCCGGCGAGACCGTGCTGGTGAGCGGCGCCACCGGCAATTTCGGCAGCGCGGCCGTCTCCGTCGCGCTCGCGATGGGCGCGGCCTGCGTGGTCGCGCCCGGTCGCAACGACAGGATTTTGGCCGACCTCGTCCGCCGCTTCGGCGATCGGGTGAAGCCGGTGAAACTCACCGGCAACGAGAGCGACGACTGCGAAAGCATGAAGCGCGCCGCACCGGGGCCGATCGACTGCGTGTTCGACATCATGCCGCCCTCGGTCAGCACGACCGTCGTACGCGCGGCGATCATGACGGTGCGCGCTTACGGCCGCGTCGTGCTGATGGGCGGTGTCGGCATGGCGGGCGGCGCCGGCCTCGAGCTGCCCTACCCCTGGATCATGCGCAACTGCATCAGCATCCACGGCGTCTGGATGTATCCGCCGGATGCAGCGAGCCGCCTGATCGCGCTGGTGCGCGCCGGACTGTTGCGGCTGGAGGAGTACGAGACCACGGCCTTCGACCTCGACCATGCCAACGACGCCGTGGCACATGCGGCCGCCAATGGCGGACCGTTCAAATTGACGGTGATCAGGCCGTAACGGCCCCTCCGCTGCGGCGATGCGCCGTCGCAGCCGATAGGCCCGACATGTCAAATGGCTGGAAGGCGTCACCCCGATCGTAGCCGGCCAAGGCCGGCTACTGTGCATGGGGTTGTTTTCGCACTTTTTATTATTCGAGCTCGACGACCTGGCCGTTCGACAGCGACACGCGCCGGTCCATGCGGCCGGCCAGCTCCATGTTGTGGGTCGCGATCAGCATGGAGACCTTGGTCGCCTTGACCAGCTGCATCAGGGCCTGGAAGACGTGATCGGCCGTGTGCGGATCGAGGTTGCCGGTCGGCTCGTCCGCGAAGAGCACCCGCGGCGCGTTGGCCACCGCGCGCGCGATGGCGACGCGCTGCTGCTCGCCGCCCGACAGTTCCGCGGGCCGATGGGTGATGCGGTCGCCGAGGCCGAGATAGCCGAGGATCTCCTTGGCGCGCTTGACGCTCTCCGACTTCTTCAGGCCGCGGATCATCTGCGGCATCATCACGTTCTCGAGCGCCGAGAACTCCGGCAGCAGCCGGTGCGACTGGTAGACGAAGCCGATATCGGTGCGGCGAAGCTGGGTACGCTCGATATCGGGCAGCTGCGAGGTCGGCGCACCATTGACATAGACCTCGCCGGAATCGGGCGCCTCGAGCAGCCCTGCGATGTGCAGCAACGTCGATTTGCCCGAGCCCGACGGCGCGACCAACGCCACCGATTGCCCGGCCCACAGCGCGAGCTTGGCGTTGTCGAGGATCGTCAGCGGCACCTCGCCCTGCAAGTACTGCCGCTTTATCTCGTGGAGATAAATGACCGGTACATCTTCCGCCCCCTGCTGGCTCTCCATCAGCCCCTCACTCGTACCGCAGCGCTTCGACGGGATCGAGGCGCGCGGCGCGCCACGACGGGTACAGCGTCGCAAGGAACGACAGCGTCAGCGCCATGATGACGACCGCCGTGGTCTCGCCGACGTCGATCTCGGCGGGCAGCTTCGACAGGAAGTAGAGCTCCGGCGAGAACAGCTCGGTGCTGGTCAGCCAGGACAGGAATTGCCTGATGGACTCGATGTTGAGACAGATCACGAGGCCGACGAAAAAGCCGACCAGGGTACCGACCACGCCGATCGAGGCGCCCGTGATCAGGAAGACGCGCATGATCGAGCCTTGCGAGGCGCCCATCGTGCGCAGGATCGCGATGTCGCTGCCCTTGTCCTTCACCAGCATGATCAGGCCGGAGACGATGTTGAGCGCGGCCACCAGCACGATCATGGTCAGGATCAGGAACATCACGTTGCGCTCGACCTGGAGCGCGTTGAAGAAGGTCGAGTTGCGCTGCCGCCAGTCGACCAGGAACACCGGCCGGCCCGCGGCCTCCGTCACCGCCTTGCGGAAGGCGTCGATCTTGTCGGGGTTGGTGGTGAACACCTCGATCGAGGTGACGTCGTTGCTGCGGTTGAAATAGGCCTGAGCTTCGGCCAGTGGCATGAACACGAAGCCGAGATCGTATTCGGACATGCCGATCTCGAACACCGCCACGATCTTGTAAGGTTTTATGCGCGGTGTCGTGCCCATCGGGGTGACCGCGCCCTTCGGCGCCACCAGCGTCACGCTGTCGCCGGCATGCAAGGACAGCTGGTCGGCGAGGCGGCGGCCGATCGCGACCCCCTGCCCGTCGTCAAAACCCTCGAGCGAGCCCTGCTTGATGTTCTTGGCGATCGAGGTGAGGTTGTTGAGGTCGTCGGAGCGGATGCCACGCACCAGGACGCCCGAGGCGTTCCACGGCGAGGACGCCAGCGCCTGGCCGTCGACCACGGGCGCTGCGAGCCGGATGCCCTGGACCTGGCTGAGGCGGTCGGCGACGTCCTTCCAGTCGGTCAGGGGCGATTCCAGCGGCTGCACCAGGATGTGGCCGTTGAGGCCCAAAATCTTGTCGAGCAGCTCCTTGCGAAAGCCGTTCATCACCGCCATCACGATGATCAGCGTCGCCACGCCCAGCATGATGCCGAGGAAGGAGAACCCGGCGATGACCGAGATGAATCCCTCCTTGCGGCGCGCCCGCAGATAGCGCGCCGACAGCATCCACTCGAATGGCGCAAAAGGCGCGGTTTGCTTGGTCTCGGTCATGGTCTCATCCATCGCTCGATAATCCCATGATTCGGGGTCAATTGTGGCCGGATTGGCGGCCGCGATATCGCGCGATGAACAATATTCAGCCGACCAGCCGCGCGACCGCGTCCGCAGGCGACATCGTCTCGCGGGAGCCGTCACTGCGCTTCTTGATCTCGACCTTGCCCTCGGCGAGGCCCTTCGGCCCGATCGTGATCTGCCAGGGGATGCCGATCAGGTCGGCGGCGGCGAATTTGGCGCCGGCCCGCTGGTCGGTGTCGTCGTAAAGCACGTCGACGCCCTTGGCGGTGAGCTCGGCATAGAGCTTCTCGCAGGCCGCATCGACCGCGGCATCGCCCTGCTTGAGATTGAGAATCGACACGCGGAACGGGGCCACCGCCTCCGGCCATTTGATGCCGGCATCGTCATGGCAGGCCTCGATGATGGCACCTAACAGGCGCGAGACGCCGACCCCGTAGGAGCCGCCATGGATCGGCACGTCGACGCCGTCGGGGCCCGCAACCAGCGCCTTCATCGCGTCGGAATATTTCGTGCCGAAATAGAAGATCTGCCCGACCTCGATGCCGCGGGTGTTCACCCGCTTGTCCGCAGGCACTTCCTGCTCGAAGCGCGCGGCGTCGTGGACGTCTTCCGTCGCCGCATAGACCGAGGTCCATTGCTTGATGATCGGCGTCAGGTCGCCGTCATAGTCGACGTCCTCGCCCGGCACCGGCAGGTTCAGCACGTCGCGATTGATGAACACGCCAGATTCGCCGGTCTCGGCGAGCACGATGAACTCGTGGCTGAGATCGCCGCCGATCGGGCCGGTCTCGGCGCGCATCGGGATCGCCTTCAGCCCCATCCGCGCGAAGGTGCGCAAATAGGCCACGAACATCTTGTTGTAGGCGACGCGCGCGGCGGCCTCGTTGAGGTCGAAGGAATAGGCGTCCTTCATCAGGAACTCGCGGCCGCGCATCACGCCGAAACGCGGACGCTGCTCGTCGCGGAATTTCCATTGGATATGATAGAGATTCAGCGGCAGGTTCTTGTACGACTTGACGTAGGCGCGGAAGATCTCGGTGATCATTTCCTCGTTGGTCGGCCCGTACAGCAGCTCGCGTTTGTGGCGGTCGGCGATGCGCAGCATTTCCGGGCCGTAGGCGTCATAGCGGCCGCTCTCGCGCCAGAGGTCCGCGAGCTGGAGCGTCGGCATCAGGAGTTCCAGCGCGCCGGAACGGTCCTGCTCCTCGCGCACGATCTGCTCGATCTTCTTAAGCACGCGGAAGCCGAGCGGCAGCCAGGCATAGATGCCGGCCGCCTCCTGCCGGATCATGCCGGCGCGCAGCATCAGCCGATGCGAGACGATCTCCGCCTCTTTCGGATTTTCCTTCAGGATGGGCAGAAAGAATCGCGACAACCGCATGGCAATACTCTGGGAATCAGTGATCGCCTGCAGTGAAAGCGGATTGGGAGCGAAAACACAAGACCGGGAATGAGGAAAAGCCGCTAAGGCGGCGGAATTCCTGTCATTTTTCCGTTGCCTTCAGGTTCAGCATGAACCGCACCGGCACGCTTTAAGGTAGCCCCAGATCGAGCTCGTCCTCCAGCGTGACCTTCTCGAAATCGGTCACCAGAGCGTCGATCCGCACATGCCAGCGACCGGCGAAGGGAAGCTCGACCTTGCGCACGTGCCAATAGCCGTCCGGCTCGAGCGAGGCGCCCCGGTCCATCGGCTCGATGCCACGCTCCGGCAGGCTCAGGGTCAGCGTCACCTCCTTCGCGATCAGCGGCGTGGCCTCGCCGGTCATCAGCTGGAGCACAAAATCGTCGAGCCCGGCCTTGCCCGGCGAGACCAGCACCTGGAACATCGCCCTGTCGCTGTGGATGTGGATCGCCAGCGGCGTCTCGGGAATGATCGTCCGCGGCGGCGGCGTGAAGCGCCAGCCGGCGACGACGGCAAGGATGGCGAGTGCGATCGCGCCTTCCAGCAGGATCGAGCGCTTGAGCGCGGGCGTCCCTTTCTCGTCCTGGGCCAGGGCCGGTGTCAGCCTGAACCGATTGAGCGCGGCGAGCGCCAGCAATCCTGTGACCAATGCAAGCTTGATCGAGAGGATGAGTCCGTAGCGGGTCTCGACCAGCGCCACCGGCTTTTCGAGCTGAACGATCGCGAGTGCGAGGCCGGTCAAGGCCAGCACGCCGACCGCCAGCGCAGCGATGCGGGAAAAGCGGTTCACGACGGGAAGCGTCGCGGTCGTCGGCTTCGACACCAGCGCGACCAGCGGGGCGAGAGCACCGATCCAGATGGTGACGCCGAGACCGTGGAGAAAGATCGCCGGCCGGGTCAACGCCTCCGGCGGGGCCGTTGCGGCGTGCCCGGTCATGGCAAGCGACAGGCCGACGCCGACGAGCGCGATGATCGCAAGAGCGCGCGCATACCATGCGCTGCGCAGCGCCATCAACGCGAGCAGCATCGCAGCAATCGCAACCAGCAGCGCGGGGCCGGCGCTGGTCGCGAACGCGACCTTCCAGGGGGCGGCCGTCGCGAGAGCCGCTGGCAGCAGCCCGAGAAGATCGAGGCCCAACGCACCAACGGACGCTGCGGCGCTCGGAATGCCGATGGCGAGCGCTACGCGCGGAACGGTCATGCCCGTCGTCGACCACGCAACCCAGCGCGCAAAGAACACGCCACCGACACCGACGAACAGCCCGACATAGAGACCGACCCGCGCCAGCCAGATCAGCACGTTCAACCCGCGATCCGCATTGGCGGGAGGTTGCGTCCCCGTCGGCATGCCGATCGAGAAGATCACCGATCCCGCGACGGGATGGCCATCCTGCGAGATCACGCGATAGCTGACGACCGCAGTGCCCTGCGGCAGGTCGGGCGGCATCGCGACCGAGATCGTTTCGCCCGACGCGCTGACGCGCGCATCGTCCCGCGCCCTACCCGCGCCGTCGATCAGTTGGATTGCGCCCGGCGTCACCGCCTCGTTGAAGCGCAGTTCCACCGCCTTCGGCGCGCTCGCAAGCATGCTCCCGCTCGCCGGCTCGACCGCGACGAGCGCCGCATGTGCCGACGCGCCGGTTGTGAAGCCGACAATGCAGAGGAGCGTCGCGAGCGCGGCGAGCAGGCGCATCAGGGCTTTGGCAGCAGCTTCACGCCCGGCGCCGGCGATTTGCCCTCATGCGAATGCCCCGCCCCGTCCGCCGGGATCTCGATCCAGCGGCTGACGCCAGTCTCGCACTCCTGAACGACAGGAAAATACAGCGTCGTGTCGGGCTTCAGGCTGTTGGTCAGGAAGCTGCTGATGACGAACTCGTCGTAATTGTGATCCGGCAGCTTGCCGCCGGACCAGGCCACCTCCCTGACGCCGGTGGAAAGCTTGTTGCCGTGATAGTCGTATTCATTGGCGTACTTGCCTTCGACGACATCAACGCTCCAGCCCGCCTTCGGCATCGGCTTCACCGCGATCACACCTTCCGGAATCTGCACCCTGATCTTCACCGTGGGCGAACCCGCGCAGCCGTGCGGCACGGCGAAGACGGCCTTGTAGTAGGAACCAACCGTCGCCTGCTTGGTCTCGAGCGTGATATGCGCCGATGCCGGCGACGCCGCCAGCACGGCGATCAGGAACAGGCAGGATTTCTTCGACATGTTTGGGTCCTTCTACATCGTCACTTGATCAGGATCGGCGATTCCACGCTGACATGATCGGCCTCGGAGATCGAAATTCCGAGACCCAGCATCCAGCGTCCGGGCGTCAATTGCGCGACCTTCACGTGCCAGCTGTCCTCGCCGTCGCGCAAGGCCTCGACCGGCGCGAGCTTCCGGCCGGACTGCGTGTCCACGAGCGTCACCGACACGGCTTTGGCCGTGAGCGGCGTCTCGTCCGTGGTTTCGAGCTGGATGGCGATCTCGACCGGGCCGGCGCGGCCCGGCGAGACCGTGACATTGGCCATGGCCTTCTCGGTGTGCAGATGCGTGAAGAAGCTGTCGTCGTCCGTCGCCGCCGCAAGCGGTGTCGCGGCAACCGACAGCAACGCAGCCATCGCGAGCGCAAGGCCTGTGAGGGATCGACGCGAGATCATCGGAGACTTGATCAGCTTCATCACATTTTCATTCCCGAATGATCCGGCATTTTCTTCATCATGTGCCCGCCATCGCCGGGCGCCTGCGCACCGACGCCCTGGACGTCGAGGGAGACGGCGACCTTGCCGGCCTTCTCGAACTCCAGCGTCACCGGTACCTTGTCACCCTGCTTGAACGGACCCTTCAGCTCCTGGAGCATCAGATGATTGCCGCCGGGCGCGAGCTTCACCGTCTTGCCGGCATCGATCACAAGCCCCTTGTCGAGCGGACGCATCTTCATCACACCGTTGTCCATCGCCATCTCATGGACCTCGGTCTTTCCCGCGATGTCGGCGGAAACGCTGACCAGCCTGTCCGCCGTTGTCCCCTTGTTCTCGATGGTGAGATAGCCGCCGGCGACCTTGGCGCCGCCCGGCGTCGCGCGGCTCCAGGCCTGCGAGATGACGAGATCGCCGGCCTTGACGTCCTCGGCCGCCGCTGGCGCTGTGCAGAGCGCGAGAGCGAATGCTGCGAGCAGCAGATCTTTCAACATGGTCTTCATATCGGTATTCCCGTTTGCAGATTGAATGTCAGTGTGTGGCGAGCTGTTGGCCCGACCATTTTTCGAGATCGGCCATCTCGGCCGAGCCTTCGATCGTCGTGATTGTCCCGTCCCGGGAGATGAGCATGGTACGGGGAATGTCGCCCTGCCAGGCGGGATCGATCTCGAACCTCAAACGCTCGACAAAACCATCGTTGAAGATGAAGTTCTCGGTCGACGACAGCCCCGCCTTGTCAAGCATCGACTGCGTTGCCGCGGGCAGGTTCGGCACGAGATCGGCGCTGATCGTGACCACGTCGATCCCGGGATGGTCCTTCGCAAACTGCCCGAGCAGCGGCAGCTCGACCTTGCAGGGCCCGCAGGTCACGCCCCAGAAATGCACGAGCGTCGGGCGGCCCGCATGCCCCCTAAGGACGCCTTGCCAGGTGCCGCGCTCGAACGGTTTCAGGGCCGGCGCTGCTCCGAGCGTGGCCGCTGACGCGATCAGGATACCCAGACCCAGAATGGCTGCAAATCCACGTTTCATGGCTGGTCCTCGATTGCTGTGAGCCGATAGCCATCCGCTTTCGTCATCCATGACAAATAGACCTGTCGGCCATTGGAAACGAGCAAGGGATGATCGGAGGTGTCGGTCGTGCTCGATATCGTCTTCGGCGGCGACCAGCTCTCGCCGTCGTCGCGGGAAATCATCATCTGGACCGAGGTCTTCTCGCCGTCGAACTCCTTCCAGACCATCACCGTTCCCGCCGCACCTGCGAGCACGTAAGGACGCGTCGGATTGCGGCTCGGCTGCCCCAGCGCCATGGGCGCAGAGAAGGTGCGGCCTTCGTCGCGCGAGTGGGCGTAGAACAATCCCTTGCGCGCCTTGCCGTTCGTGTACCAGGCGACGTGATAGGTCCCATTCGGCGCAACGGTGAGGCTCGGTCCGTGATGCGGGCAGGCGTTGATCTGCCAATCGTCATTGCTGACCCGATGGATTTCACCCGGCGTCGAGACGTCGGCGAAGGTCATGACCGCGTGATCGCGCACGCCGCCCTCGAAGATATTTCTGAAGATCACCGCCGGCCGCCCGGGCGCCGCGAATGTCAGCCCCAACCGGCAGCATTCGCAAGTGTTGTCACGCGCAAGCTTCGCCTCAGTATAGGTGGCGCCGCCGTCGCGCGACGAGGCAAAGAACAGCCCTGCTCCCTCGTACTTCCGTCCCGCCTCCTTCGCGGGAACGCGATTGCGCTTGTCCAGCCACGCCGCGAAGACCGTTCCATCCTGATCGAGCGCCAGCGCTTCAAAACGTTGGCTCTCATTGTTGGCGGTGATGGGCTTCAGCTCCGCAAAGCTCTTCCCGCCGTCGGCTGAGCGTGTGTAGAGCACCTGGCCGTTGAAAGCCTCATCCCTGAAGATCGAGAATGCGAGCGCGATGCCGCCCTTGCGATCGACCACGATCTTCGGCCGCGCATCCGGCCCCCAGTCGAGGTTCAGCCGCTTCGTCGTGACCTGGACGGGAGCCGAGAAACTGCGCCCCTCATCCTGCGAACTCGCAACGGAAACCTGCCCGCCCGCCATCCAGACCAGCCACAGCGTTCCGTCCGGTCCGAATGCGGGCGTCACTTTGGTCGCGCAGCGCAGTGTCGGCTCTTCGCACGCCGCTTCGGACGTGTGCTGACCATGCATCTGCGCGAGCGCCGCACCTTGCAATAAGGCGAGAGCAGCTATCCCGAGCAAGCCATTTCGGACCATGGCCCTATTCCCTTCGAGAGCCCGGATCATCTGAATGCCACCTTCATACCCGCAACGAACAGGCGCGGCGAGCCCGCGTAGATCGATCCCGTCGTGTTTGCGAGCACGCTCGCAGGATTTTGAAGGCCGGCCGCCGTCACCGTATTGGCGATGTTGTTTGCCGACGCGACGTAGGTACGGTCGAAAACATTCCTGACTTCAAGGAACAGGTTCAGGGATCTGAAGGTGTCGGACACCAGTTCGGTCTTGTAGTGGACGTTCAAATTGACCAGCTCATAACCCGGCGCCTTCAGCAGATTTGCATTGTCCATGTAGAAGGAGTCCTTCCACTGGACTTCCACGAAGCCACCGAGACCTGCCAGTGGCCCGGCAAATTCGTCGTAGCCGACCCGGGCTGTCAGCTCGTTGGGCGAGATGCCGGGGATCTTGTTGCCGGCCCGGTTGAAGCTGAAGACCGCACCATTGGTGATGTTCTCGACATACTCGGTATAGACCTCGTCGAGGTAGGTGTACGCCGCCATGAACCGCCAGCCCGGAGAGAACTTCCAGTCGGCCGCAAGCTCGATGCCGCGATGCTCCGAGCGCGGCGCATTGAACGTGTAGCTCGTGTTAGGTGAATTGACAGGCGTTGCCTGCGATACAAGTTCGTCGCGAAAGAACTCGTAAAAGCCCGTCGCGCTGACTTTGAGCGTGTTGTTCGGTATCCAGTCGAAACCGAGGTCGTAGCCCAGATTTTTCTGAGCCTGGAGCTGGGTATTGTTGCCCGACTGCCCACTCGGCAGGACAAACAGGTTCGAAACCTGCGGAGTGCCGTACCCCGTAGCAACCCGCCCCCTGAGCAGCCACTCGTTGTTCACCGCATAGAGCAACGCTAGTTCAGGCGCAGTGTTCTGGAATTGCCTGTCCGCGGTCGTCAGCGTCGTCGTGGTAATGCCTGTGGGGCCAGCGTACGCATACGCAGTGTTGATCCCCTTGAGAACGGTAGTTTCCCAGCCGATGCCTGCGACAGCCGTCAAGGATGTCGTCAGCTTGAGCTCTTCCCGCGCGCGAACGCCGTAATTGGTCGTCTGGCTATAAAGATTGCTCGACAGACTGCCGAGTGTGGCATTGCCCCCCGGCATGACGTTCCGCGTGTCGCTCGAGGCCGTCAGGGTGTTGTAGAAGGCACCGAAGAACGTGGTCGATTCCAGGCCGATAATCTCGCCCCGCTTGGTGACGTCGCTCATGAAATTGTACGAGGGAAAATCTCCGATCGCGCTGGTCGTGCCGGTCGGCTGATTGATGTTCCTGTCGTCGAACACGAACTGGTTGCGCCAGGTCGTGGTGTTGTCGAAATCGTGCTCCCAGCGGCCGCCGACGATGGTGCGGCGGTCGTTGCGGCCAAGCCCGGCCTGCACGGCCGTCTCCTTGTCGGTTCCAGCGGTTGCATTGAAGCCGTTGTTGAACAGTGTGACCGTGCCGCATCCGGCAGCGGCCGAGACGCCGGTCGCACAGCCCTGCTGGAAAGGGTTTTGATAGTACTGGTTCAGCGACTGCCGGATCGGCAACCGCGCGCTGAGGTCGTTGTTGATGATCTTGACCGTGAAGCGGTCGTCGGGCGTCGCCTTGAGCGTGCCGAGGAAGTTGACGGTCTGCGTATTGAACCAGCTGTTGCCGATATAGCCGTCGCCTCGCGTGTCGCTTGCGAACAGCGAGCCCTCGAAGTTCCCGACCTTCTTGCCGGCCGCGAAGTAATTGTTGAGATAGCCGTAGCTGCCGCCGTCGACGCCATATTCGACGCCGTCGATCGTGCCGCCCGGCCGTGTCCGGAAATTGAGCGCGCCGCCGGTCGCATAATTGCCGTAGAGCGCCGACGAGGGGCCGCGGATCACGTCGATGGCGGCATAGGCGCGCGGATCGATCAGGTCACTGCGCGATAGGCCGTCCGGCTGCGTCACCGGAAAACCGTCGTCGAAGATCACGAGATTGCGGATGCCGAAGCCGTTGCGGGCGTTGGAGCCGCGGATCGAGATGCCGATATCGCGGGGTCCGTTGCCCTGCTTCACCGATATGCCGGGGCTCTCGCGCAGCACGTCGGCCACGGTAACCGCCGGCCGGTTGTCGAACTGGCTGCGATAGATGGTCGTCTCGGTCTGGCCGGTTGGTGCCTGATTGAGACCGTCTCGCGCCGCGCTGGCCGTCACGGCCCGGTTTGGGGTCGATGCGCTGACGCCCGCACTCGGCGTAACGGGCCTCGCGGCGCGGCCGGCCGAAGCGGATCGCGGCCGCGAAGGCCGGGTGACTGGTTTGGCACGGCCAGTCTGCGGCGCCTCAACGGTCACCGCCGGCAGTTCCGTGTTCGTGCTTTGAGCAAAGACTCCGCTCGACGACGCAAGCAGCGCGGCCTGGACCGCGACGACGCTCACGCCACGGCGGGCATGACAACGTAACATGGGGCATTCCTGACGCCGGCTTTCTCTCCGGCCATTCGACAGCATCGATCGCCTACGGACGGACCGCGGCAATCACGAGGGTCGTCAGGAAAATTGAGGTGGCGCGCGCGCCTGGCCGCTTGTGCCCTTATGGATCGCGACGGCGGATACATCCGCCGCATGCCACACCACGCGCGCGGCGTGGCGGAAGGGAATGGCGAGCGCAACGTGCGGCGGCGAATCGAGCGATGCGCCTGCCTGCGCCAGGCAGCACAGCGCGCACGCGGCGCCATGTGCGGTCGGCGCGCCGGTTTGGTCGTTCAGACCGCCCTGCTCGCTGGCGCTGTGGCAGATGACGCCGGCAGACAACGGATCGGCCACGGCCTGGCCGGCCGCCAGACAGGCGGCAATCGGCGCCAGCACCTGCATCACCAAAGCGAGCAGGACCAGGGGTAGGAATTTTTGCAGCCGTGCGCGCATCCGCCGAACCATTCGTTCGCCTACGAACTAAACACCTCGCCGAGACCTGAGTCGAGGTCAGTTCCGCCGGCTTCTTGGCCCACCGCAAATTTCTCGAAAACTGTGGTCGGGCCGCCCCACCGAGGGGAAGACCGGCATTTGAGGCAGTCCGGCAATCCTGCCCCATCCACAGATTTCTTATATTTGTCATATGCTTACAAGGAAAACAGCCCGATCATTTCGTCAGCTGCTCTAATTTTGAACAATCGTTGCTGAAAATGATGACAAGTGAGAAAAGTTGATCTAGCATCCCTCTTGCTCAGGCCTGACCGTGAGGTCGAAGTCTGGTGGTCCAAGTCTCGGGAGGAGCCCCTGGCGCGCAAAACGCAGCGTCGCCCCGTCAATCAAGAGCAAATCTTAGAATCGGGGATAATAGGGTCGACACAATTTTCGAGCGGGGCTAGGGCCCCGCTCTTTTTTTGCCCGCAAGTCTTCTTTTGCCCGCATGGCTTCGATGCCGATGAGCGCTCCCTCTAATCCAATCGAAAACAGCTTCGAACTCGCAGCATCGCGTTGCGCGGATCTCACGCCACTCGTTTACCAACGGCTGTTCGAACAGCATCCCGAAACGCAGACCATGTTCCGCTCGCAGGGCAGCGAGCTGGTGATGGGATCGATGCTTGCGCTGACGATCGAGGCGATCCTCGACTTCGCTGGTGAGCGTCGGGGCCACTTCAGGCTGATCGCCTGCGAGGTCGCCTCGCACGATGGCTACGGCACTCCGCGCGAGCTGTTCATCGCGTTCTTCGCCGTCATCAGGGATACGCTGCGCGACCTGCTCGGCGACGAATGGTCGCCGGACATCGCACAGGCCTGGGACCGGCTGCTCGCCGAGATCGACGCCTTCGCCACCATTCCGGCCTGACGCTTTGCGCTGCACCAACACAAGCTGCGGCGATCTCGCGATCGATTGCAGATTGAGTGGCAGGAACTCTTGTGAGAGACTTTCGGACATCGGTCGCGCAATCAATGACGCGCCGACGAAAATTTTATGGGAGCGAGCGATGTCCGGGACGAAAGATTTCTCGACGACGAGGCGCGATCTTCTTCAGGCGGCGGCGACCGCCGGCGCCGCGACTGCCCTTCTCGGCAGCATGGGCATAAACCCCGCCCTTGCAGCCGAGGTCGGACGATCCGAGAAGCCGCTGAAGGCGGCCTTCTCCAATGCGGGCCTCCAGGCCACCTGGTGCGCCCAAGGCAAACAGGCGGCGGAATTCTGGGGCAAGCTGTTCAATGTCGAGGTGACCTGGTTCGATGGCCAGCTCGATGCGGTGAAGCAGCGCGCGGCGATCGACAACATGGCCTCGCAAAAATGGGACTTCGTCGCGATCCAGGCCTTCGGCATCGGCACCCTCACCCAGCCCGTGCAGAAGATGATCGATGCCGGCACGCCGGTGATCGACATGGACACGCTGATTGCCCCGCTCGACCAGATCAACGTCCACTCCTTCCTTGCCCCCGACAACGAGTTCATGGGCGCCTCGGTGACGCAGGCGCTGTGCAACGCCATGGGCGGCAAAGGCAAGATCATCATGACGCAGGGCGCGCTCGGCCATACCGGCGCGCAAGGCCGGGCCAAAGGCTTCAACACCGTCGTCAAGCAGTTCCCGAACATCGAGGTGCTCGACACCCAGCCCGCCGACTGGGACGTGTCGAAAACCGCGCGACTCTGGGAAACCTATCTGACCAAATATCCGCAGATCGACGCGGCATTCTTCCACAATGACGACATGGCGCTCGCCGCCGCCAACATCATGAAGGCGCGCAATCGCACCAACATCCTGATCGGCGGCGTCGATGCGATGCCACCGGCGATCCAGGCGGTGAGCGAAGGCCGCATGTTCGCGACCGTACGCAATCCGTCCTGCCGCATCCATGGCGGCGCCATCATCGCGGGCGTTTCCGCCGTGGTCGGCGGCGAGAAGAGCGGACAGGGCATTCCCAAGAACGTCGTCACCGACGGCCCGGTCGTGACCAAGGCCAACGCCGCCGGGATGCAGTGGATGCAGGATCACTTCCTGATCTGAGCCTCCATGCGAGAGGATCGTTCGCCCATCCTGGAACTACTGGGCATCACGAAGAGCTTCGGCGGCGTCGAGGCGCTTCGTGGTGTCGACTTCGCGCTCTCACCCGGCGAGATCCACGGTCTCGTCGGCGAGAACGGCGCGGGCAAAAGCACGCTGATGAAGATCATCGCCGGCGTGCACAGCGAATTCTCTGGCCGCTTCCTGATCGACGGGAAGGAGACGCATTTCCGCTCCGCCCGCGATGCGCACGCGGCCGGCATCGCCATGGTGCATCAGGAGCTCTCCGTCGCGCCCGATCTTACCGTCGCCGAGAACGTGTTCCTGGGCAACCAGCCGACCAACCGGTTCGGCCTCGTGCAATGGCGGCGCATGGCGCGCGAGGCCGGCGAGCAGCTCGCCCGATTCGGCATCGACGTCGATCCGATGTCCAGGCTCGGCGACCTCCCGATCGGGCTGCAGCAGCTGATCGAAATCGCCCGCGTGCTGTTCTCCGGCGCCCGCATCGTCATTCTGGACGAGCCGACCTCCGCCCTCTCCCCGCCCGAGGTCGAGCGGCTGTTCGCGACGCTGCGACGGCTGCGCGAGGAAGGCACTGCAATCGTCTTCATCTCTCATTTCATCGAGGACATCCTGCTTGTGTCCGACACGGTGACCGTGTTCCGCAATGGGCGGAAGGTCGCCGAGACAGCTAGCGTCGCGACCAGCAAGGGCGCGCTGATCGAGGCCATGATCGGCCGCGGCGGCGAGGCGCTCGAGCACAGCTACACCGATGACCTCATGTTGCCTCGGCCGAGCGACAGTTCCGTCGTCCTGAAGGTCGACCAATTGTCGCTGGCACGCAGCCTGAAGGACATCTCCTTCGAGGCGCGCGCCGGCGAGGTGCTCGGCATCTACGGGTTCATGGGCTGCGGCCAGCAGGAGCTGTCGCGCATCCTGTTCGGCAAGCTGAAGCCGGACGGCGGCACGCTCGCGGTCGAGGGCAAGCCAAGAACCTTCGCCAGCACGGCGGCGGCGCGGCGCGCCGGCGTGGCTCTGGTGCCCGAGAGCCGGCGCGCCATGCTGTTTCACCAGGAGCCGGTCTACAAGAACATCTCGATCAGCATTCTCGACCGCATCTCGTCGCTGCTGCTCAAGCCGGCGCAGGAGCGCGACATCGCCAGGCGCCAGGTCGAGCAGCTGCAGATCAGGCCGCCGGTGGTCGGCCTCGACCTCGGCATGCTCTCCGGCGGCAACCAGCAGAAGGTCGCGCTGGCGAAATGGCTGACCTATCCGCCGAAGCTGCTGGTGCTGTGCGAGCCGACCCGCGGCATGGATGTCGGCGCCAAGAACGACGTCATCAACATCGTCCGCGATCTCCGCGCCAAGGGGCTCGCGGTCATCGTCCTGTCGACCGAGCCGGAAACGGTGCTGTCGCTGGCCGACCGCATCCTCGTGCTCAAGCGCGGCGCATTGGTGCGGGAATTCAAGAACGAGCCGGTCAGCAAGGACCGCTTGCTGGAAGCGGCGTGACGGAGAAGCACCATGGCGAGCAGTGAGACGGCTTTGGCGGCGGGTCGGCGGCCGCGCGGCGTAGCGCCCTTCCTGCGCTCGCAGATGCGCAACATCGCGCCGTTCCTCACCCTGATCTTCCTGTCCGCCTTCTTCGCCTTTGCCAGCCCCTCCTTCGCGACGCTGGACAATCTCGGCAACATCCTCACGCAGGTGTCGGTCACCGGCATCATCGCGGTCGGCCTCACCTTCGTGATCCTCTGCGCCGAGATCGACCTCTCGATCGCCAGCATCGCCAACGTCACCGGCATCGCGGTCGCCTACTTCACGCTGCAGGAATCCTACGTCAACATCGCCAACATCCCCCTGCCCGGCGCGGTCGCGATCATCCTGTCGATCCTGCTCTGCGCGCTGCTCGGCCTCGTCAACGCGCTCGGCCTGACCGTGATCGGCATCCCCTCCTTCATCATGACGCTGGCCATGATGCAGATCGCGGCCGGCGTCTCGGCGCTGCTGGTGCGCGGCCAGATCGCCTACAAGGTGCCCGGCCTGATCACCACGCTCGGCTCGGGCTCGATCGGCGGCATCCCCTGGATCGTCATCGTCGCGGCCATCATGCTGCTCGGCGGCCATCTGGTGCTGACCTATACGCGCTTCGGCCGCTACGTCTACATGGTCGGCGGCAACCGTGAAGCGGCCGAATATTCCGGCCTCAACGTCAAGCTCATCCTCGGCGCCGTCATGGTGATCTCGGCCGTGTGCTCGGGCATCGGCGGCATGCTCGGCGTCGCCCATTTCGGGAGCGCGCAGCAGAACGAGTTCGACACCTATCTGCTCGACTCCATCGCCGCCGTCGTCGTCGGCGGCACCAGCCTGTTCGGCGGCCGCGGCGGCATCGGCAACACCATCGTCGGGCTGTTCGTTCTCGGTGTCCTGAATAACGGCCTCGACCACGTCAACATCGACAGTTTCCTGAAGATCCTGATCCGCGGCCTGATCCTGCTGGCGGCGCTGGTCATCAACGTCTACGCGCAGCGGCTGAGGGAAAAAGCGGCGGAGTAGACGGCCCTCAAAAACAAAAAACGCGAAAACAACCCCATGCACAGTAGAAGCTATGAGGAAGTTCAGCCCCTTACCAAACCCGCAATTGCGTGAGCGCGACCGCATCGACGTTTGACACGTCGGGCAAAACAGGAGCAGGATGTCATCATGGCGCCCGCTTCGAAAGGCCGGTATCTCCCCCGTCATTGCGAGCGCAGCGAAGCAATCCAGGAATCTATCCGTGGATACATGTCTGGCGCCGTCTCAGGCAGCCCGCTGGTTGTGTCGCGACGAGAGATCCGGGCACAGCACGAGCTTGCCCTCGAGGCCACCAGTCTCGAGGCGACGGTGAGCATCGGCGACCTCGTCGAAGGAGATCCGCTCGGCGACGCGCGGCCGGATGGCACCAGTTGCCAAAAGCCCGAACAGCCGCTCCAAGTCCTCCTTGAACCAGGTGGGATGTCGCGTCCGCATGGCATTTACCGAGTAAAACCGGGCCCGCTTGCCGCCGGGCAACAATCTCCACAGGTAAAGGCGCGCGATCTCCATCACGATAGGGAGCATGCGACGCTGTGCTTGCACGCTCGCCGAGAAACCGATGGCACAGAGCAGTCCGCCTGGCTTGAGCGCCGCGTATGAGCGGCGATAGCCGTCTTCGCCAACGCCGTCGACGATGACGTCGAACCCGCCCGGCAGGACCCGCGTGAAGTCCTCATGCTTGTAGTCGATCGGCGTTGCGCCTAGCTCTCGGACGAGCGCCATGTGCTCGCCGCGCGCGGTGCCCCACAGCTCGATGCCGGCCAGTCTCCCGAGCACGAGCAGCGCCTGGCCGACCGCGCCGGCGGCGCCGTGCACGAGCACGCGCTGGCCTCGCTGGACCCGGGCCGCGCGGTGCAGAAGCTGGTACGCGGTCGTCCAGCTCAAGATCAACGTGGCCGCCTCCGCCGCGTCTACGCCCTCCGGCACGCGGGCCACGTCGTTCGCCCGAAGCGTGCGATAGTCGGCGTTTGACCCGACCACCGTCATGTCGGCCACGCGGTCGCCAATCTGAAAGTCGTGCACGCCTTCACCGAGCTGATCGATTGCCCCGACCACGTCGTAGCCCATTACGAACGGCGGCCGGAGGCCCATCGTTTGCGGGTATAGATGGCGCCTGATCAACACCTCGGTGTAGTTGAGGCTCGACGCAAGTACACGGACCCGCAGCTCGCCCGGCTGGCGGTCGGCAAGGGAGCGTCGACCACCTCCAGCCTCTCGGGATCACCGAAGAGGCTGACTTGAACAACTCGATTGCGCGGCTCCATCATCGGCGATCTCCTTGCAATGTCGTGATCCAGCGCAAGGACGGGCACACTTCCGCAACGACTTTGCATCGCCACCTCGGCAAGCATTGAGGATATGGCCGGCCTGAAGTTCTACCTTGATCTGGCTCAAAGCAGCCAGTCCGATGGGGACGGCCCAGTAGAGCCGAAGGTCCATTTTGGTCCCGAGCCGAAGAAGCCCAAGAAGCCTCGCAGGTATCGGCTGTCAGGGGCAGACCGGACCTCTCTCGCGTGCCCCTCGGCCGCTGCTTCTGACCCCAAAGCTGACCTCGCCCATCGCGACAATTCCGAAGGCCGCCGCGCGATTCGGTGAACGATTTCGGGTTCAGGACCTCCGAAGAGACGGCTCTGGCCGGTGAGTTAGGGAACGATGCCTCGGCACGCCCACGCGACGTTTGCAAAGGACCTCGGGCCATCTGGCCGGCCGGCCTCGTAGGCATCGCGCACGGCGGCATCGGTGCGCGCTCGCTCCGCAGCGTCGAGCGCTGCCACATACGTACCGAGCGGACCTTCGCCAGCGGCAATCGGCGCCCAATAGTCGGCAAAGCTTTTGTAGTCCATGCGGATCATCAGCTCCACTTCCGCAATGTCCACGAGACCCTGTTCGGCAAAAGTCCGTCGCAGTTCGCCCGGCTGCATCATCGGTTGAAAGCAATAGCGACTGCGCAGCTGGCGCCCGCTTTCACCGAGTGCCGCGACCGTGTCGACCATCATTCGCATGCCGGGCATGCCGCCGAGATGATCCCACACCGCTGCCGCGACCACGCCGCCGGACCGAACGACGCGGCGCATCTCGGCTACTGCTTTGCCCGCTTCGGGAACGAAGTGGAGCACGAGAAGCGCCAAAGCGCGATCGAACGTGCCGCCCTCAAAGGGCAGTGCACAGGCATCAGCCTGCCGGACTTTTATTCGCGGGTTTGTGTTGCGCCGGATCACGTCCTCGACAAAGACTGGTGAATAGTCGATCGCGGTAATCTCGGCGAGGTCGGCGGCTCTGGCCAGCGTGAAGGTCAGGCTACCGGTGCCGCAGCCGATGTCGAGAATCCTTTCGCCGTCGGAAACCCCTGTGAAGTCGATGAAGAGCCCCGCGAGTCTTCGGCTCCAGCGGCCCATGAGCTGCTCATAGCCCGCGGCGTTGTGGACGTTGAATTCTGAGGTCATCGAAGTGTCCGTGCGCTTCCCAAATTTATAGATCCCCACGAGGTGGCTACATAGCCGCTAACACAATCGCGTTGCGATCGCGGCAAGCACGCCGTGCTGCTTGCTCTGTGATGCGTATGAAAATATCCGTCACGGCGAGCTCCTTTTGACGGCTACCATGCCTCATCGAGGCCGAGTTGCTCGAACACCTCGCGACGAAGCTCAACGAAGTGCGGATCGCCCCGGTGGCGAGGATAGGGCTGGCTGTTGACGACTTCGGCCTTGATCCGTGCAGGTCGGTCGCTCAGCACGATGACGCGGCCGGCGAGCAAGAGCGCCTCCTCGACATCGTGCGTGACAAGCAGCGCCGTGAAGCGCGAGCGCTGCCAAAGTGATACAAGTTCCGCCTGCATCGCGATGCGCGTCAGCGAGTCGAGCTGGCCCAAAGGTTCGTCGAGAATGAGCAGCTTCGGGTCGTTGACAAGCGCACGCGCCAGAGCGGCGCGTTGCGCCATGCCACCGGAAAGCTGGTGCGGGTAGGCATTGGCGAAGCCCGTGAGCCCCACCAGGCGCAAGGCGTCTTCGATACGCCCGCCATGAGTGCGTAGCAACCCGCGGGCTTCCAGACCGAGTGCAACGTTGCTCCGTACCGTCCGCCATGGATAGAGCGTTGGGTCTTGAAAAACGACGACGCGCGACGGATCGGGTGCTTCGATCTCTCTTCCCTCCGCTAGCAGGGAGCCGGCTGTTGGAGTGTCGAGCCCCGCGACCAGCCGCAGCAGGGTCGATTTTCCGCACCCACTCGGACCCAGGAGAGCGACAAATTCGCCGCGGCCGACCTGAAGGCTGATGCGGTCCAATACCGGCAGGGGCTGCCCTTCGAGATCGAAGCTGTGGCTCACTTCGCGGAGCGTTAGCGTCGATCCACGGACCGCGTGATCGCTTGCGATCGCCGCTACCATCGCACCAGACCTTTCTGCCAGGATAGCAGGCGGTCCCGCAAGCGGAACAGCAGCGTGATCAGCCCGGAGCACAAGAACGCCATAAGCAGCAGCGCGGCGTACATATTGGCATAGGCCGCCCAACCTTGCGCCCATTGCAGGTACCAGCCGAGCCCCGCCTTCACGCCCAGCATCTCGGCTACGACAAGAACCGCAAACGAGTTGCCGAGACCCATGAACAGGCCGACAAAGACATGTGGCATTGCCGCCGGAATGGCAACCTTGAGCACGAGGAAGCGCTGGGTTGCTCCCAATGTCCGCGCAATATCGTAATAGGCGCTCTTCACGCAGGCGACGCCCGACCAGGTCAGCACGGTGACCGGAAACCCGGTGGCGAGCGCAATCAGGAAAATGCTGGCGCTGAAGCTCGACGGGAAAACGAAAAATGCGAGCGGCAGCCAAGCTGTCGCGGGCAGCGGCCCGATGAACCGCAAAACTGGATGGATCCAATAACCGGCGAGCCGCGACCAGCCGATCGCCACGCCGGTTACGAACCCCACCGCCGCACCGAGAAAATAACCGGTCGCGAGCAGACGCGCTGAGGCGAAGATGCCTTCAGCCAGCCGCCCCCAATCATCGATTACGACTTCGACAATGGCCTGCGGCGGCGGAAAGAACGGCAACGGCAGCAATCCGAGCTTCGCCGTGACGGCCTCCCAGGCAGCAAAAAACAGCGCGAGCGCAAACAGCCACGGGGAGAGCCGCTGGAGACGCTGAAAAGCACCAAAACGAACGCCTGCAAAGGCTGCCAAGGCAAGGGCAACGGCCAATACGGCGCAGGCGATGGCGAAGCTGCCCGTGTAGGTCCAATCGCTTTCGGGCTTATCCGGCCAGAACGCAGTGAGCGCGGCAACCACAAGCCATGCGGCGGCCACAGACAGTCCGCCGATCAACGACCGAGTGGTCGAACTTTCAAAGAAGCCGAAACCAGATTTCTGTGATGGCCTCGGCACTTCATCGATGACCGAGCTCACTGCGAATCTTCCCAATCGGCTCAGCTTAGAACGTCAAGATAAATCCGGTCGGCGAACTTGGCCGGGTCAGTGCTTCGCTTCATGACGTTCACTGCCTTGAGTTCGTCGGTGTAGAGTAGAAGCTGCTTCTTGAGCGTGGCCCCGACCGGGTGATTGTGGTGAGTATGGCTGCGATACATGGTGGCGAGATCCCCTACGGATCCTCTCCCGCCGTAGCCCGAATAGATTGCTGCGGCATCGGCGGGATCGCTGGCAACTAGGTCTGCCCCCTCCAGTATCGATCGGGTCAGAGCGGCCGCCACCGGCATGTCGCTTCGGGTGAGGCTGCCACGTATCGCGAGAACGCAGCAGGTGCGGTCGGCGAATTCGCCCGTCAAGTTCGTCGCGATCTCGTTGAGTTTGCCTTCCTTGAGCCAGAGGTAGGGCAGCGGATCTATCTCGGCCAGCGCCTGCACTTCGCCCTTGTCGACGGCAAGCGCGAGCAGATTGGCCGGGTACTGGCGCCACTCTACCTCTTGGGCCGGATCGATGCCCTTTTTGGCGAGGTAGATCGAAAAAAAGTTCTTCGCTGGGCTCGATTGATCGCTAATCCCGATAGCCTTGCCGCGCAGGGATTCCAGGCTGTCAATATTCGCAGCCTTGGAGCCGAGGAGCCGGATGCAGCCGCCGTGCACACCCGCGGTGATCCGAACGTCGAAACCTTGCTCCAGCGGTTTGAGCCAGCGCAGGGCCAATCCCAAACCGGCATCCGCCTTGCCAGTTGCAATCGCCTCCAACAACTGGTCGGTCGAACCGCCGAAATTGACGAATTCGACATCGAGGTTGTGCTTGGCGAAGATACCCCGCTCCTTTGCGACTGCCGCAGCGACGGTGCACGCCGCGTTCGCATTCCAGGCAAGTTTGAGTTGACGGGGTGGGCCCTGCAGCTCTTCGCTGTTCGCTGCGGCGCGGCAAATAAGAGGCTCGCCAGGAATATAAGACAGCGATCCAGTCCCGGATGCCGTCAGCGCGCGAGCCGCTCCGAACATTCCAAACGGCGCCGCAGCGCCGAGGGTGCAAACCAACGTCAGCACCGAGCGGCGGGAGAAGGCGCCCCGCTTCGCTTCGGTCAGACCTTCCGTCAAGCTGTTGCCAATTTCGCGCTTTTCCATGTGTCACTCCCAAACTCGCGTGTGAATGGAATAGAACTGGGCGGCGCTTTGCGGGGCCTTAGCTCACCTCTCTTTGGGCATCATCCGAGCCCGTCTGCTACACAGGTGTGAAGAGCCTCACATTAACGCAAAAAATTGGAAGGAGATAGCTGCGCGGCGATTAAGGCTCTTGTCAATCGTGTTGACCTACTCACGGCGGCGTCTGTCGCATTTGATCGCGATCGGCGCGAGTAGATGGTCAATATCTGAATTGGGCACACGCACCAGCATGCATGAAGCCTGCGTTCCGCGAATTGAGCAACGCCTGTACCGAGATCACGCAGGATAGGCTGAACTTCGACGCTAAGTTCAGCATGCTCTGGAATGGTCGGCTTCCCGCTTCGCTAGCTTGATCCCGGGAATGGCATCAATGTTGCGCCGGGCCATACCTACAAGGAGGTCGCATGATTACCGCCATTGTACGATACACACTGCCGCCGAAGATCGACTACGCCGCGTGTCGCGAGCACTTTCACAAGATCGCCCCCAACTTCCGCGGGGTGACGGGGCTGATCAGCAAGCACTTCATCTGGTCCGAAAGCGGCTGGGCGGGTGGCGTGTACCAGTGGGAGCGTATCGAGGACGCTACGGCGTTCTATACCGGGCCGTGGCTCGAGGGCATCATCCAGCGCTACGGCATGAAGCCGCAGATCGATTTTTACGAGGTCTTTGCGCTAACAGACAACACGCACGGCAGGGTTGAGCTGTTCAAGGAGACCGTTGCCTCCAATGACCCCGAGCAGATCTAGCTCATCTGCTGCGCTAGCGCGTAGAGGTGACGGCGTGGCTGGCCAACTGCAAGAATGTCGAGATTGACCCCAAGGCGACATCGGCTGCCTGCGCGACGAAGTTCGGCCGAACTCACAAGAACCCTTCTCTCAGTGGCTACCGATGTTACGGACGAGCAGACACCGGCCTTAAATGGCATAGCGACGCGGATGACTCCATCCGGAGCGACCTCAAAGGCCGCTTCCGCGCCAACGTACTCGCCGTGATCCGCTATGCCAAGATCCATGGCGCCCGGCATCGGCCCTGGCTCACCGCGATGTTGGCGTGGCGACCCACCAAGCTCGCTGCCATCGCGCTCGCCAACAAACTCGCCAGGATGGCATGGGCGATGATGGCCAGGAACGAACGCTACCAGGTACCCGCCGCTCTCACGGCGTAAACGAGATTACAGCCGGACACACCGGTGTGACGTAACGGTTGGAAAGTTGGAAGGACGAACAGCACGTCATGCAGTGCCGGTCGATCGGCGATCAGGACAGCCCACTTGGGCCATGGCATCTTTGAATGCAGAGCGGACGCCGCCCGGTTTGGCCGCCCCATGGGCGGCTTTTGACCCACCTGAGACATGCGCGGTTCAGGACTGTTGCGGCGCAAATTGACCGTTGACCCCTATTTCTATGTTCGCAATTTCCTGATGTGATCGCCAATATTGCAAGCCAATTGCTATGATCCCCGCTCAGGGGCGCCGTGTCGATCACCATCATGTCGTGACTAAAACTATAGAACAGGAAGGACATCACATGCCTTCACGCCGTGGTTTTCTGACCGGCACCGTCGCGACCGGCGTCGCGCTGTCAATGCAGCACGCCACGGCAACAGTCGCGCAGCAAAAACGAGTGATCGTCGATTCGCAGGTTCACCTGTGGCCGGCGAACACCCCGGAAAGACCCTGGCTCGCCGGTGGCAAACCACAGCTTCCGGAGCCCTTCACCATCGAGCGGATAACTCCACTGATGGACGAGGCTGGCGTCGATCGCGTCGTCATCGTTCCGCCGGTGTCGCTCGAAGGCGAGCGCATCGACTATGCCCAGGAGGCGGTCAAACGGTCCCCGGGCCGCTTCGCCATCATGGCGCGTGTCGCCCTCGACAAGCCCGACCGCGCAGCACGGCTTGCGACTTGGCGCGACCAGCCCGGCGTGCTGGGCGTGAGGTTGAACTTCGGCCCCGGCGAAGCGGCGTGGCTGACAGACGGAACCGCGGACTGGTTCTGGCCGGCGGCGGAGAAGGCCCGCCTGCCTGTGATGTTTCTCACGTCGGGCCAGACGTCGCTGTTCGCGCGCATCGCCGAGCGACACCCGCAACTTACACTCATCATCGACCACATGGGCGTCGGCGCGGGCTTGCGCCCTCGTCCTGGTTCATCGGAATCCGGGAGAAACAACACGGTGCCGGAAGCCATCGCCCAGTCGGTCGCGCTCGCAAAATATCCGAATGTGTCGGTGAAGTTATCGTCGGTACCGCTGATTTCGACCGAGCCGTATCCATTCCGTGACGTGATCCCGCATATCCACCGCCTGTTCGACGCCTACGGCCCGGAGCGCTGCCACTGGGGAACAGATGTCACCAATTCATTCGCCCGGGCCACCTACCGGCAGCGCGTGACGCAATTCACGGAGGAGCTTCCGTTCCTCACCGAAAGTGACAAGGACTGGATCATGGGTCGCGCGATCCTGGCGCGGCTTCGCTGGACGTGAACCAAGCTTGCTGCGGTGCATGAGTCCACTTATGGCCCATCGCGTCATTTCGCTGCGATGCGCAATTTGATCGCTACCGAGGCATAGCGGACTTTCGCGAGCCGTCAGCGCGGCCGATTATGGGTTCACGGCCTCATCCGGCGGGAACCGCGAGAAGCGGAAATTGCAGTGGCTCGCGCCGCCCGCCAGCGTTTGTGTCCTTTCCAGGCGGATGCCGCGCGCTGCGTAGGCGACGAAATCGAGGCCGCAGATGTTCGGCAGGATGTCCTTGTCCCCGTGGCGCGCTGCGAGCTTGCAGAAGCCGCAGGCCGTGTAGTTGATGCCGAATTCGAAGCTGTCTTGCGGACCCGGCTCTACGAAATCGTAGACGAAGTCTTCCGGAAACTCCTCCTGATGAGCTTTTGTAACGCTCCTTGCCGCCTGCTCGCGCAGCAAGTCCTGGTTCCCCGGTGACATGAATTGCCGCCCTGAGGCGAGACGCTCCGCTTCTGATACGGTCAGCAATTGCGCCTTGTAGGTGTCTCGCTCGATCTCGCCAATCACAGGCACCGGCACCCCGTGTCGTCGCAGCACCCGGCTGACGGCCATAAAGCCCATGAGACGCATGAAGAAATCGCTCATGCGGCTTGCCGCGCCGCCGACATAGGGCATCTGGGTGAGGACAATCTCGAATTCGTCTATCACCTCCCGCCTGATCCCGTCGATGTCGACGAGATGCGTGCGCTCGCGCAGCATCGCTTCGGCAAGGTCGAGCCGCTCACGCATGGCGGTCTCCATTGCGCTCCGATGCGTCTGGTAGAAGGGATGGATCATCTCAGCCATTGGACACCTGACGGCTCGTTGCAAGGTTGGCGAAGCCGGCTTCATTCCGCGGCGATCGCCTCGATCTCCAGCAGCCATTTGCTGTCAACAGTCTCGACGACCACGACCGTCAACGCCGGCCGATGTTCGCCGAGCACCTTGCTGCGAATGGTGCGGTTAGTCACGACTTGAGTCCGGTCAGTCAGGAACGTGGTGACCTTGACCAGATGCTCGACGCCAAGGCCCGCGGCGGCGAGCACCTCGATCACGTTGCGCCAGGCCTGTGCGCACTGCGCCTCGAAACCTTCGGGCACGGCGCCGTCAGTTTTCTCGGGCACCTGACCACTGATGAACAACAGGCGACGATGCTGCGTCAATTCAAGTCCCATGCTGTAACCGCCGGCGGGAGGATGGACCGTCGCGGGATTGTGATTGACGATGTGAGCCATGTCAGTTTGCCTCCTGTTCGACGAATTCGAGCGCCAGACCATGCGCGGTGGCGGGTGGTACCAACAGCACGGCACCGGTCATCGCGAAGCCGACGCCGTTCTGTTTCAGCGTTCGCCCTGTCGCATCCAGATCAGCGACCGCCAGACGCGCCGCGCAAAAGCGCGGCGACGTGCTGTTCGCGAGGCACGGTAGCCGGCGTGCCAACTCGGACGGGTCAAGCAAGGTGATCTGATTGCCGCGCTCACCAATCGTCAGCCGCCCGGGCGCAAGCTCGGCCGTGCCTTCCGTGAGGCGCTCGAGGAAGCGGCGATGCGCCGCCGGCTCCGCCGCCGACATCACCACCTCGACCACACGGAGGGCACCGTTGGGATGGCGCTGATACTGCGCCTTCCAGAACAGTTCCGGCGGGTGACGCTGCTGGCAGGTGAAGAACGCGATCCCGGGCATGGCGGGATCGGTGGCAAAGGCCAGCGAAAACGCGACGCGCGCCGTTCCCCCGCCCGGGAGCACCGCGTCACGGCCGAAATCGAACGGAGCATAATCGCCGATGCGGTCGGCCCTGAAACGCGCGGCATCGGCATGGGCGTCGGTGCTGTGCAGGACCAGCATCGACATTCCCTCTGCGGTCTCAAGAAAATCGCGGTTGTGGGCCGCGAAGCTGAAATGGCTCGGCGTGGCAGGCGGCACCAACGCATTGTCGGTGACGGCCAGCAACTCCAGAAAATTGTCGGCGAACTGCGCCAGGCGGTTGCTCGTTCCGAACGGGTGCACGCCGGTCGGCGTGAGGTTGAAGCCAAGCCGCTGCCAATCCAGCGCGGCCTGTTCCAGATCGTGGACACAAATGACGAGATGATCGATTCGGCGCGGCATGGGGGGTCTCCGGATTGCAGGCCGACCGTATCCGGCGATATCGCCTCAGCGCAAAGCATCATTCCTGCGGTTCAGCGCAAGAAAATCTATTGCAAGCCCAAGGCCCATCGGTGTCAAACTGCGGTGCGATGACCTACGCCCTTCCCCCGCTCAACGCGCTCCGCGCATTCGAAGCCGCCGCCCGGCATCTCAGCTTCAAGCTGGCCGCGCACGAGCTGCACGTGACGCCTGCCGCTGTGGGGCAGCAGGTGAAAGCGCTGGAGGCACGCCTCGGCGTGCAGCTGTTCGAGCGGCTGCACAAGCAGCTGATCCTCACCGCGGCCGGTCAGGCCTATCTGCCCGGGGTCTCCGAAGGCTTTCGCCACATTGCGGAGGCAACCTCGCAATTGAAGCCGGCGGGTGCGGTGCTGCTGCAGTTGGGGGTCCATGGCAGCTTCGATTTGCGCCGCCTCGAATTGGCGGAGTTTCGCAGCGCGCATGTGGAGATCGGTTTGCGGGTGCTGCAGCCGGCCGGCCTGCACGAATTGGTCGAGGGCAAGGTCGACCTCTTGATCGCCCGCGGTCTCGGCCACCATCCGGGCTATCGCTGCGACCGGATCGATGAGGGATCAGGCCTCGGTGATTGGCTGATTGCGCCTGAAGGCACCGCGGATTGCCCCGAGATCGTCAGCTTCCGCGAATGGTTGCGCGCCCTGCCGGCCGAGAACTCGCTCGCCAATCGCCGCCCCCGTCTGGTCGGCATCAGACGATAGGCTTGACCGGCAATCCACAGCCTCGCCGCGACGACGTTGGAGACCTCGGGCAAAACAGGATCAGAACATCATCATGCGGCGATCGCGTGTCTGACGAGCGCTAAGCTCAAGCCCAGCTCGGTCGTTCGAGCCGCACTCGCCTCCTCATCGGGAGCTTGAATGACGGCTCGGCGGTCAGGATCAACCCAGCCTGCTACCGAGCGGATTGGTGGCAATTTGCCCGAAAGCAGACCTATTGTGCTCAGTTCGAGCTTTGTCGTTCATGACCCAAATCAGACATCCAGCCGCTAGGAAGCCCGCTAAACTTGGAATAGCCTGTAGTTGCAAGCACCGAGCGGAGAAATCTAAAACGTCGCACTTTGCGGAGACGCCTTAGCCTGGAGGCGGTATGAGACGCCGCGAGTTTATGACCCTTCTCTCCGGTGCGGCGATGAGCTCGAGCGTTGCACGAGCGCAACAGCCCGGGCGACAGTATCGCGTTGCAATCTTAGCAACAGCGGGACCGCAAACCCTCCTCGATGAACTTGGCCAGGCCGGATTTGTCGAGGGACATAATCTTGAGATCGATAGTCGGGCCATTGGCGTAGCCCCCGCCTCTTACGCGAAGGTCGCCGTTGAGTTGACCAAGGCGCTGCCGGATGTGCTCGTGGTATTCGGACCAGACGCGGCTCGTGCTGCACAGAACGCAACTCAGCGCGTTCCCATCGTTGCGCTTGCCGATGACTTGCTTGGCAGCAAACTGGTCGCCTCAATGCCGCATCCTGAGGGCAATACAACAGGCGTCGCGATCTTTGCATTTCAGCTCGATGTGAAGCGATTGGAGTTGCTGCATGAGGCACTTCCCGGAGCTCGAAGAATAGCTTTGTTTGCCGATCACGAGCCAATACGAAACTTCGAAGCTCTCGAAAGTGCTGCGCATGCATTCGGCATCGAGGTCGTTCCATTTTCCGCACGGTCCGAGACCGAAGCCATCCGTGCCATAGATGCTATGAAGGCGACGCCGGTCGACGCAGTTAATGTCTTGGCGTCCCCTATCCTGGGCGGCGCTCTTCGTTTTCTGATCCGCGACCGCTTTGCCTTGCATGCCTTACCAGCCATTTTGCAATGGCCCGAAGAAGCTGAGGCGGGCGGCCTGATTGCTTATGGGCCCCGATTAAGCGTGGTCTTCCGCCAATGCGCCCGTCAGGTCGCGAAGCTGTTGCGAGGCGCTAGAGTCGTCGATGTGCCCGTTGAGCAACCAACTGAGTTTGAGTTGATCATCAATCTCAAGTCCGCCAAAGCGCTGGGTGTGCAAATTTCACCGGCGCTGCTCGCCCGTGCCAATGCCACCATCGAATGAGACCGTGACTTCAGCTTTTGGCCCGAAGGCGATGTTCGCGATGACGTCCGAAGAGTCAGCCGTTGAGGTCAGACCGGACATGGTGCGGCAGGCGCTGTGGTAAGCTGCAACGCTCTGGCCCGAGCGGAGACAACGGTCACGGCAGACCTGAGTTTGGCTAGATCGGCTCCGCTGAGACCGACGCGAGCGGTCGTAAAGCGGATTGCGATTGTCCATCCCAGCGAACCGTGCTCGGGTCTTGCGACGTCGCGGCCTCGAGATGCTTGGGAGCGGCGTGCGCGCGGGCGCCGGTCTCGATGCGCTAACGCGCGAAGATGCCTCGTTTAGCGATAGTTGCGCGATATGGCGCCCGCCCTGTTCCTCGGCAGGAGGCGCATCACAACCGCAACTTCCAATTTAGGCAATCTTGGCGACGCGGCCGAGACTGGCCGCACCTGCGCCACAGGTGCGCCCCATTGTCATCCCCTCGCCTCCTTAATCTGCGTGCCAAGTCGGGGACATAAATGGGGGGACCGCGGCCGCGCGGCTGGCGACATTGAAGATTTGGCAAGCAAGCTGTATTGCCGGCGCGCTGACAGCGACTTCGCTTGCCGCGATTGGTCAGATCACGTTACCGCGCCCAAGCATCGCAACGCCGAATGCAAGAGTGGCTGATGCATTCAGCGGCATCCCGCTGAATGTGACGACGGTCCTGACAAATGCCGGCGCCGCGTTTCCGGCCCCAGCCATCGAGACGAAATTCGATACAGGATTGTCGGCTAATGCGATCGTTGCGGCGGGATTCAGCGCCGCGGCGCCGGACTCGGTGCCGCCGTCCGGTGTAACCACTTCGCAAGGGCCAATGTTGCAGGTCGCCAGCCTTGAGGCAGCGTCGCCCGAGAACTCGGCAACGCTACTGCAGGACCGTCCGCCCGTTGCTTCGCCCAATCCGGGCGAAGGCAAATCGTCGTATCTCAAATATTACGTCTACTCGGAAATTCCGCCGCCGGAGAAACCCGCAAAGATCGCCTTGTCGGCGTTGAGCGACGTTCCGCTCGGAACGCCCGTCCAGGAGATCGAACGTGCAGCCGAAGCGTTCGGTGTCGATGTCAATTTCATGAAGGCGGTCGCCAAAATCGAATCCGATTTCAATCCCAAGCAACGCACCGGCTCCTATATCGGCCTGTTCCAGCTGAGCAAGTTTGAATTCAGCAAATATGGATCGGGCGACATCCTCAATCCTCGCGACAACGCTATGGGTGCCGCCTACAAGTTTCTCAGCGAGGCTGCGCTATTCGAAATACTGACGCAGAAGAAGCCGACCTTTTCCGACCTTTACCTGATCCACCAGCAGGGCTGGGAAGGAGCCGCCCAACACATCAGCCGTCCGCAGCGGATTGCCTGGAAGTCGATGTGCGCAACCCAGGAGGGCTCGGCGAAGGGCGAGCGATGGTGCAAGCGCGCTATCTGGGGTAACACGCTGCCTGCGGTCAAACGCGAATGGAAGTCTGTCGATAGTCTCACCTCGGGTGCGTTCGTGGCGATGTGGCGGGACCGCGTCGACACGCTCTATGCCCGCTATCCTGTGCTAACTGCGGCGGCCGAACGCCCGAGATAGAACAGCTTGCGACTGCCCACACGCACACCCCTTAGCCCACATTCGTTTCGTCGAGAAACTGTGTCGGCAATCTAGTTTCCGGCGCCGGGTAGGTTTGCGTTCCGCTTAGAGACTGGGTGGTTGTTCGGCTCCGGCGGCCGGATGATCCAACACCTCGACCGGTGCCGCTCCGCGGCCCGGACTGCTAGATTATTCACAGGCAATCACGTCCGCCGATGGCCCTTAACAGACCTATGGACGCTGTAGTGGATTTGTCGGCTGCTGACCCAACTGAGACATTGGCGCGAGGCTTCTGTCCCGCGTTTTGTGTTTAGGACCACGGCGGCTCTTCGCTCTTCCCGACCGCCTCGTGGTGGGTCGTGACACCCGCCGAACGCAAGCCGGTCAGCAATACGGTTCTCACAGAGGCCGGATCGAATCCAATATCCTTGGCGTTTGGTGGATGAGCCTCGCTGCCCTTCAACCGGAGCGCCAAGTGCAATTGCTCGCAAAGGTGCTGAACGACGAGATTGACCTGATCGTCAGTCATGATCTGCCTTTCCTGCTACATCTTGCTACCGAACCATGTAGCACACATGAAAATAGGGCGGTACGCGATTGGACCGCGCCAAGGATCAACCCCACGCGATGGCTCATGGGCGGGCCCCAAAAATCGTCCGCCCGTCAGGGCGGACCGGGCGTGACTAGCGGGCCACTGGAGCGACGCTTCTGACCGCGACGAACGCGCCTTCCATCCCTAGGGATGCCCGCCCTCGGTCGAAGCCAATTGCATCTGCCCCGCAATCTCGTCAGCCCGCCAGCATCGCACCGCGTGCCCGTCGGCTCGCGTTTCCAGCACCGGCCCCGGCTCGTGGCGACACACGGCCTCCGCGTACCGACAACGCGGGCTGAAGGCGCATCCGTTCGGCGGATTGAGCGGATTGGGGAGATCGCCCCCTGTCGTCGCTAGCGGTGCATGACGCAGCGGATCGGGGATGGCGGCGATCAGGGCTTGCGTGTACGGGTGCGCCGGCCGCTCGAAAATCTCGCGCCAGTCGCCATTCTCGACGATGCGGCCGAGATACATGACGGCGACGCGGTCGCTCATGTGCTCGACGACGCCGAGGTCGTGGCTGATCATGATATAGGAAAGACCAAGCGTCTCCTTCAGTTCCAGCAACAGGTTGATGATCTGGGCGCGGATCGAGACGTCGAGCGCCGACACGGGCTCGTCGCAGATGACGATTTTGGGATTGAGAATCAGGGCGCGGGCAATCCCGATGCGCTGGCGCTGGCCGCCGGAGAATTCATGCGGATAGCGGTCGGCCTGCTCCGGCCGCAGGCCCACATGCCGCAGCATCATCGCAACACGGTCCTCGATCTCGCTTTTTGCGGTCACGCCATGCACACGCAGGGGATCTTCAAGCGTGCGGCGGACGGTCTGGCGGGGATTGAGCGAGGCGTAGGGATCCTGAAAGACGATCTGCACGGTGCGGGCCAGCGACTTTCGGTCGCCGGATTGCCTGTTCGTCACCACCTGCCCGTCCAGCACGATGCGACCGCGCGTCGGCGTCAACAGACCCAGGATCGACAATGCGACCGTCGACTTGCCCGAGCCGGACTCGCCGACGAGGCCGAGGCATTCGCCTCGTCTCAGCCTGAGATCGACACCGTCGACGGCACGGAGCACCCGCCGGCTGCGGCCGAGCCAGCCGCCCCCCATCGGAAAATGAACCGCGAGATCTTCGACGCTGAGAATGACATCGTCGTCCGGCCTCGCATCACTCCGCATGGATTGCGGCTCATGCATGGTGGTAACACCGGACGAAACCGCCGGCCTCCAGCAAATCCGTCTGCGGCGCAACCGTGCGGCAAATCCCGGTGGCCTGCGTACAGCGCGGATTGAACCGGCAGCCCTCCGGGAAATTCGTGATGGCTGGAACCACGCCCGCGATCTCCTTGAGCCTGGTGCGGCCAAGCGCGGCCCGACTGCCCAGCCGCGGCAGCGAGGCGACCAGGCCCTGCGTATAGGGATGCGAAGGCGCTCGAAAGATATCGGCCGAGCCGCGCTCCTCGACGATGCGGCCGGCATACATGACGGCGACGCGGCGGCAGACATTGGCGACGAGGCCGAGATCGTGGCTGATCATCAGGATCGCCGTCCCCCTCTCGGCGCACAGATTGCGCATCAGCTCGATGATTTCGGCCTGCACGGTCACGTCGAGCGCGGTGGTCGGTTCGTCGGCGATCAGAAGATCCGGACCGCATGCGAGCGCAATGGCGATCATGACGCGCTGACGCATGCCGCCGGACAGCTGGTGCGGGTAATCGTTGACGCGCCGCTCCGGTGCGGGGACGCGGACGCTCGCCAGCGCCTCGACCGCCAGCTTATTGGCTTCCCGCCAGCTCTTGCCCTTGTGCAGCACGAACATCTCGGCGATCTGCCGCCCCACCGGCGAGACCGGGTTCAGCGCCGTCATCGGCTCCTGGAAGATCATGGCGATGCGATTGCCACGCAGCTCCCGCTGCCTGGCCGCGGAAAGGTGCTGGATCTCCCGCCCCTCAAACCGGATGACGCCGCCGCCGATCGACAACGGTTGCCGCAACAGCCCGATCAAGGCGAGCGCCGTGATGCTCTTGCCACAGCCGGATTCGCCGACCAGCCCGAATGTCTCGCCTCGATCGATGCGGAATGAAATACCCTCGGCCGCCGCGACGCGCCTCACCCCGTCGTCGAGATCGATGCGCAAATCCTCGACTTCGATCAGCGGCGCGCCCGTCATGTCCGCCGGCTCCGCGACTGGGGATCGAGAATGTCGCGCAGGCCGTCGCCGAGCAGGTTGAGGCCGAGCACCGTCAGGAAGATGGCAAGGCCCGGAAAGACCGAGAGCCACGGCGCCGTCGTGATCTGCTCGCGAGCATCCGACAACATGCTGCCCCAGCTCGGAAAGGGCGGGCGGACGCCGAGGCCGAGGAACGACAAGGCGGCTTCGGACAGGACCGCGCTGCCCATGCCGAGCGTGCCGATCACGACGATAGGTCCGAGCATGTTCGGCAAGAGCTGCGTGATCATGATCCTGAGATCACCGTAGCCGAGCACGGTCGCCGCCTGCACATAGCCCTGGCTCCTCAGCGACAGCGCCGAGGCCCGTGCGATCCGGCAGGTAAAGGACCAGTTGGTCAGGCCGAGCGCGATCAGCAGGCTCGTGAGGCCGGGGCCAAGCACCGCCATGATGGCGAGCGCGAAGATCAGCGAGGGGATTGCGAGCATCAGATTGGTCAGGCCGTTGACGAAATCGTCCCACCAGCCGCCCCAATAGCCCGCGCTCAAGCCCAGCGCGACGCCGATGACGCTGTTGATGAGCTGCGAGACGATACCGACGGTCAGCGAGACGCGCGCGCCGTAGACGACGCGGGAATAGATGTCGCGGCCCTGGTCGTCGGTGCCGAACCACCAGGTCCAGCTCGGAGGCTCCTCCGCGTTCATGAGGTTGGCGTCCAGGACGGGATCGGTGTGCGCCAGCCAGGGCGCGAGCAGGCCAACCAGGATCGCGAGCGCGAACAACGCGCCACCGATGATGAGATTGGCGCGGAGCTTCATGCGTATCTGATCCTGGGATCGATCACGCCGTAGAGCACGTCGATCAGCAGATTGATCGCGAGAAAGGCCAGCACCACCACGAGAATGGAGCCCTGGACGGCAGGAATGTCGCGCTGGAGCACACTGTCGACAAGCAGCGAACCGATGCCCGGCCAGGAGAATAGTTTCTCGACCACGACCGCCTGCCCCATCAACCCACCGAACTGAAGGCCGACGGTGGTGAGAATGATGACGAGCGCGTTGCGCATCACATGCCACTTCACGACACGGGTCTCGCTCATGCCCTTCGAGCGCGCGGTGCGGACGAAATCAGCGGTCATGATCTCGAGGACCGCGGCGCGCGTCGTGCGGGCAAATAGCGCCATCGGCGAGACGCCGAGCGTCACGGCCGGCAGCAGCAGATATTTCAGCCCTCCATCGCCATAGCCGAAGCTCGGCAGCCAGCCGAGCTTCAACGCAAACAGATACATCAAAACCAGCCCGAGCCAGAATTTGGCAATGGAAAGGCCCGACACCGCCAGGACCATGGCAAGCGTATCGACGATGCCCCCTGGTTTCAGCGCTGCAATGAAACCAAGTGGAACACCGATCAGAATCGCAAACGTCATGGCCGTGAAGATGAGCTGCAGCGTCGGCCATGCCCGTTTGGCGATCATGGTCGTGACAGGCTCGCGGGTCCGGAACGAGGTGCCGAAATCACCTGTTACGAGCTTGGCGATGTAGACGCCGAAGCGCAGATAGAGGGGATCGTCGAGGCCGAGCTGCTTCTTCATGCGCAGCTCGACCTGGGGATCGCTGTCGTCGCTCATGGACGAGACGATGCTGCCGGGAACGACGCTGAACAGCACGAAGACCAGCAGCACGACGGCGAGCACGGTCGGAATGGTTTGCAGGAGACGGCGGAGCAGGAACGAGAGCATCCAGGCTTTTCCTCTCTCCCCCCACCGCTCGTCGCGATGGAGGGAGCGCGAGAGCGCATGTCACTTCGCGGGCGAGGTCTCGTCGACCCAGAGATCTTCGACGTTCTGATGGGTCAGCTCCGTCGCATTGAGCTGAACGCCCTTGAGCCACGGCTGCACCGCCATGACCGCCTTGTTGTAGTTGAAGAACCAGACCGGCGCTTCCTCATAGAGCAGCGCATTGGCCTTTTGCAGCAGCTCGGTGCGCTTTGCGGCATCGTCGGCCTGCCCTGCCGCATCGATCAGCTTGTCGAAATCGGCATTCTTGTAGTTCATGTAGTTGCAGGCCGGCTGCGGCGTCGAGGAGTGGAAGCATTTGAGCGCGGCCTGCGGATCCGGGCCGGTCGCCTGCGAATAGATGAAGGCCTGGTAGTCGCCGCTGCGCACCACTTCCGCCAGCACCGCGGTCTCGACCTGCTTGACCTTCGCCTTGATGCCGACCTTGTCCAGCATCGGGATCACGGCCGAGACGATCGGCAGGCCCCAGCTTTCGTTCTGGCTGGTGGTCCATTCGAACTCGAAGCCGGAGGGATAGCCGGCCTCGCTAAGCAGCTGTTTGGCCTTGGCGGGATCGTAGGGATAAGGCTTCATCGCCTTGTCGTAAGCGGGCGAGGTCAGCGGCAGCCAGCTGGTGGCGCGATAGGCTTTGCCTTTGACCAGCTTGTTGATGATGAGGTCGGTATCGATCGCGTAATTGATCGCCTGCCGGACGCGCTTGTCGGTGAACGGCTTGAACGAGGGATTCATGCCCATGTAGCGCGTGAAGACCTCGGCGACCTCGACGATGGTGCCCTTGAGGTCGGCGTCGGACTGATAGGCGACGTATTGCGCAGGGCCCAGCACCGAGGTGTCGATCTCCTTGTTGCGGAAGGCGACATCGCGCGCCGCGGCCTCACCCATGATCGACACGATGACCTTGTCGGCGTAGGGCTTGCCGGGCTTGTAGAACCGGTCCCACCGCTCCAGAACGATGCGCGAACCCGGCACGTGCTCGACGAATTTGAAGGGCCCGAGACCGATCGGCTTCTGGATGAAGCTCTCCTTGGCGGCCTCGTCGGCGGGATAGATCGAGGTCAGCGCCGTGAAGAAGTAGAAGCCCGGATCGACTTTCTCGGTCAGCTTCATCTCAACGGTGAAGTCGTCGATCTTCTTGAGGCCGGAGATCTCCTTGGCCTGGCCCTTCTCGACCGCGGCCGCGCCCTCGATCACGCGGACAAACCGCGCGCCGGGATAGGCCTTGGTGCCGTCCATGATGCGGTTGTAGGACCAGATGACGTCGTCGGCCGTCATCTTGCGGCCGTTGTGGAAATAGGCGTCGTCGCGCAGCTTGAAGGTGTGAACGAGACCGCCGCCCGAGACCACGTCCTCCTTGGCGAGCTCCAGAACCGGCTTGCCCTCCGCGGAATTCCAGATGTAGAGCGACCGGTGCAGCGCCTTGGCGTAGATCTCGTCCTGGGCGCGCTGTGTGGTGTGAATGTCGAGGCTGGTGAAGCTCGAGCCGTAGGGCGCCGTCATGCGGATGGTTCCGCCCTTGCGCGGCGCCTGGGTCTCTGCCGGGGCGGCGAGCGCCAGACCCAAGCCGGCGACAATCGCGATCATCCTGAACATCATGTGTTCCCCCAACAACGCAGGCATTCCGATCAGGGATTTGATCATTCGCAGCCTGTCGAATGCAAGCTCCGTTTTGGTGGCAGCCGATGCCGGTTCCTGAGGCAACCGGTTGACGCAGTGCGTCATCGAACGACCGGGACCAGTGAACATTTCTCGTGATCAACGCGACCAAGCTCAGGATCGTTATCTGAGCCCCAGGGATCGCGGAAAAAATGAATCGCCGAACGCTAGGTATCTTGCTTGCGGGCGGACTGGTCGCCGCCACGGCGGCGATGGCAAGCCCGGTCACGGCCAGCCTTGGCCGGTACAGCGAGGCGGACAGCATCCGGTTCAGCTGGAGTCGCACCACCGGCGTGAACGACTATCTTGACGAAACGTGGTGGGCGGTCCGGAGCCATGACACTCCGGATAATTTCGTCGAACGACTGCTCAGCATCCCCGTCGGCGCCGTCGCACGGGGCGCAAGTGCGGGTTTCGAAGCCAGGGTTTCCCAGGGCACCGGTCTGCCACTGCCCGAGAGCTGGAGCATCGCTACGGCGAAGAATTCGCCGTTCATCACGTCGGTCTACGCCGAGACCCCGCGCGATCTCGCGGCCGTGCTCGGCTTCTATCGCGCCGAGCTCGGCAAGCGTGGCTGGATCGAGACGGTGGTCGAACCGGACCGGGCCGTGATCACCTTCACGACGGCCCGTGGACCGGTCCTGCTCCGGCTTTCCCGTCAGGACGACAGGACAATCGCCGAACTTTCGCTGCGCAAGCCGGGTATCGCGAATGCCGGCCTCCTGCCGAGGCCGAGGCAGGCAAAGCTGATGCTCGGCAACAAGTCGGACGAGGCGGCGGTCATCACCGTCGCCGACCAGACCGTCAAGCTGGCGGCGCACGCCGGCGAGAAACTCGCGCACTCGGACTCCGCCGCAGCCGAAATACCGGACAGCCAAAAGATCGATCTGCCGCCCGGCAAGTACAAGGTCGCCCTCAAGGTCGAGGACGGCATGGTCCAGAGCCGGGAGTTCGAGGTCGCGGCCAACGAGACCTGGGGTCTGCTGGCCGGCACGGACGGCGTCCTGCTGCCGATGCGGCTTTATTGAAGCGCATCGGCCCCTAGCCGTTCGCAAACTCCGGCATCCAGTCCCGCAGCTTTCGTGCAGTGCCGGTGACGTCGGCAATCGTCCCAAATGCCCCCGTCTCCACCATCATCGCGCGCGCCAGCCGCACGGCGCGGGCCTCGCTGATCGCGCGCTTCTTCGGGTCCTCGATCAGCTCGAAGTCGATATTGTGGGCGAGGCCGAAGATGCGGCGGAGGGTTTTGGCGGCGGCGAAGCCGACGGTGTCAGTGAACAGCCGCTGCATGTAGGTCTGCCGCTCGGCTTCCAGGCGTGCGGCGCCCTTCTCGCCGGCGAAGAGCGAGGCCGGATAGGCGTCGCCGGTGGCGCCAGCGCGCCAGAGATCGAGGAACTTGCCGGCGAACCAGCTCCAGACCTGCTCGACCGTCTCCAGCACCCAGCTTTCGAACGCCTGCCGCTCGCCCGGCGCGCGCTCGTGGCCGGCGGAGGCGAAATAGGCCATCAGGAGGTTCGCAAGCACCGCGCCAACGTCGAATCCCATCGGGCCGTAGAATGCGAATTCCGGATCGATCACGCGCGTCTGGCTCTCCGTCACCATGATCGAGCCGGTGTGGAGATCGCCGTGGAGCAGTGCCTCGGGGCTTGCCATGAACTTCAGCTTCAGCCGGGAGATCGCGACATGCAACTCCATGTCATCGCGTAGCTCTGCGGCCAGGCCGTCGAGATAAGGCGCGGTCCAGCGGTTCTGCTCGGCAATGCGGTAGGGATCGGTGAAGATTAGGTCCTCGGTGATCTTGCAGAGCGCGTGGTTGCCGGCAAAGGCCGCGATGCCCTGCTTCTTCTCGGCCGCCGACAGCGCGAGGTCGGAGGTGAAGAACAGGGTGCGCGCCATGAAGGTGGTGATGTCGTCCACGAAACCGGGATATTGCGTTGCGGCGACCATCCCCTTGCGCATGATGATGTGGGGCTCGAGCAGCTCCATCACCGTCAGCGCCAGCGTCTCGTTGTGGTGCAGCAGGGCCGGCACGAGGCCGGGCGCGAGCTGGGCCTGCTTCGACAAAGCGAGATATTCGTAGTGGGCCCGCGACAGCGGCAGCGGCCAGCTCTCGCCGACGAGGCGGACGTAGGGCAGCGCCTGCTTCACGGCGACGCCGCCGCGCGCGCCCTTGACGATGAAGACGAGATTGAGATTGCCGTCGCCGACCTCGGTGATGCCCCAGGCGGCCGGCTCGCCGCCGAGGAGCGCCTTGAGGTCGGGAATGCCCGCGAGATAGGCCCGCAAGGCCGCCTCATGCAGAATCCGGTAGTCCCCCGCCTGCCCCTGCGCCATAACGATCCCATCCCATGCTTGGCATGGCCGGATCGTTACTCCCGCTCCAGGAAGCTCGAGCCGATCTCGGCCTTTCTTTTGATGGGATCGTAATCACAATAGATGCTGTCCGCCACCAGCGTGTAGCTGGCGCTGACGGTGTATTTGTCCAGCTTGACCGAGTTCAGGCCGATCACCGAGGTGCTCTTGCCCCCGTTCCACTTGAACGGCGTCGAGCTCTTGGCCTGCTCGCAGGCCATCACGGCTTCGTTGAAGACAGAGCCCTCGACGAATGCCTTCAGCGTTCGGACCTGCACGGCCATCCTCCACTCGAAATAGCCGATGGCGCCAAGGCCGGCGACGATCAACACCAGCAGCGCGATGACGATCCGCTGAAAAGTCATTCGTTCCCCCAACAACGATTTAACCAGGAAATCCCAGCAAGAAACCTAAAACGGCATTCCCATCAATTTGGACAAGCGCTCGATCGAGAGATAGCCCGCATGATAGGCCGCGATGCCGATCCCGTAGATGATCGCCGAGATGATCGTGGTCCAGATCAGCTTGCCTCTCATCCGCGTCAGAACCGGTGCGCCGGGGTCGGTGCCGGGCGCGCCGACGCCGTCCTCGTGCTGGCTGCGCACGCCGAACGGCAGCGTCAGGAACAGCGCGATCCACCAGATCACGAAGTAGATCGCAAGCGCGGTCGATATCTGGATGGCCATGATCCGGCGCCCTACGCCTGCTCGATTTCGACCAGCGCCCCGGAAAAATCCTTCGGGTGCAGGAACAGCACCGGCTTGCCGTGGGCGCCGATCTTCGGCACGCCGTCGCCGAGCACCCGCGCGCCCTCCTTCATCAGCGTGTCGCGCGAGGCGATGATGTCGACGACCTCATAGCAGATATGGTGGATGCCGCCGTCGGCATTGCGCTCGAGGAACTTCGCGATCGGTGAGGCCTCGCCGAGCGGCTCGATAAACTCGATCTTGGTATTGGGCAGCGTCGCGAACACCGTGGTGACGCCATGCTCGGGCAGCGCGACCGCCTCCGAGATCTGCGCCCCGAACGCCGCGCCATAGATCTTGGCGGACTTGACGGCGTCCTTGGTCGCGATCGCGACGTGGTTGAGGCGACCCAGCATGTTTCTTCTCCCTCAGCGCATGATCCGAAGACCATGCTCAACTACACCGTCAGGACGTGTACCAGACAGGGGGGCTTTTTGCCCCAATGTTCGTTGATGACGGCCCGGACAGCGCGTCGCACCGACTCGGCCAGGGCATCCGCATCGCGGCGGCGCGCCTTCGGCAGGCCCTCGATGGTGGAGACCACGGCGTCGAAGACGATGTCGTCGAAAGGCTCGCCGTCCCGGTTCTTCTCGGGAATGCCGACGAGATCGACCTCGGGATCGTCGGCAAGCTCGCCCTGCTCCGTCATCGCGACCGCGACGAAGGCGCAGCCGGAGAAGGCCATGCGGCGGCGCTCGACCACGGCGCGGGACTTGGAGTCCTCCAAGATCGTACCGTCCTTGTAGAGACGGCCGGAGGGCACTTCGCCGATGATGCCGGGATCGCCCGGGCCGAGCTTGATCAGGTCGCCATTGCGAACGACCAGCACGCGCGGCACGCCGGCGGCGCGCGCGAGCTTGGCATGCTCGTTCAGGTGCAGCGCCTCACCATGGACGGGGATCAGGAGCTGCGGCTTGGTCCAGGCGATCATGTCGCGCAATTCGTCGCGGCGGGGATGGCCGGAGACGTGGACCAGATGGTCGCGGTCGGTGAGGACCTCGACGCCCTGCAGCACCAGATTGTTGATGATCGAGCCGACGGCCTTCTCGTTGCCCGGGATGGTGCGCGAGGAGAAGATCACGCTGTCGCCGCGGTTGAGCGTGATCTCGGGATGGTCGTCATTGGCGATGCGCGCCAGTGCCGCGCGCGGCTCGCCCTGGCTGCCGGTGCACAGCGCCAGCACCTTGTCCTGCGGAAGATGGCCGTAGACCTCGGGCGAGCGGAAGTTCTGCACGCCGTCGAGATAGCCGGTCTCGCGTGCGACCTGCACCACGCGCTCCATGGCGCGGCCGACCACGACGACCTCGCGATCGGCAGCCCTGGCCGCGGCGGCGACGGCCTTGATGCGCGCGACGTTGGAGGCGAAGGTCGTCACCGCGACGCGGCCCTTGGCGGCCTTGACCAGGTCGATGATGGTTCGCGCGACCTCGGCTTCCGAGGGCGAGCGGCCGTCACGCACGGCATTGGTGGAATCACCGATCAGGGCCAGCACGCCCTCCTCGCCCAGTTCGCGCAGCCGCTTCTCGTCGGTCGGGCTCCCCAGCGTCGGGGTCGGGTCGATCTTCCAGTCGCCGGTGTGCAGCACCGTGCCCACCTCAGTGTGGATCGCCAGCGCGTGCGCCTCGGGAATCGAATGCGCGACGGGAATGAACTCGACGTTGAACGGGCCGATATCGACGCGGCCGCCCGACGGCACCACCGTCACCGGGATCTTCGGCGCGTTGCGCTCGGCGGCGCATTTGGCCTCGAACAGCGCCGCGCTGAACTGCGTGGCGTAGATCGGGCATTTCAGCTTCGGCCAGAGGTCGATGATGGCGCCGAAATGGTCCTCATGGGCGTGGGTGAGCACGAGGCCCATCAGATTCTTGCGTTCCTTCTCCAGGAAGCTGATGTCGGGCATGATCAGGTCGATGCCCGGCAGATGCTCCTCGTCGCCGAAGGAGACGCCGAGATCGACCGCCAGCCAGGCGCGCTGCTGGCGGTTGCCGAGGCCGTAGATCGACAAATTCATGCCGATCTCGCCGACGCCGCCGAGCGGCGCAAATACCAGTTCGTCAGGCCTTGCCATCACGCAGCTCCCACGGAGGCGGCCGAGCCGAAGAACACCTCGCCGGCCGCCACCGGCAGGCGTCGGCCGTCAACGGTGCGGACGATCAGGCAGCCGGTGTCGTCGATGGTGTCGAAAATGCCTTCCAGCGTCATCGTCCCCGTGTTGATCGCGACCCGTTCGCCGAGGCCGCAGGCGCGCTCCAGCCAGAGCCTGCGGATCTCCGCAAAGCCGCGGCCATTGTCCCAGATGCCGAGGAACTCGACCCAGGCGTCCGACAGCGCCGAGAACAGCTCTTCCGCGCTGATCTGGACGCCGAGTGCGGCCAACGAAACGGCCGGCGTCGGCGTCCCCTCCGGCGCCGCCACGACGTTGGTGCCGATGCCGACGACGACGGCGAGACGATCGCCGATAGCCTCGGCTTCGAGGCCGATACCGACCAGCTTCTTGCCGCCCGCAAGGACGTCATTCGGCCATTTCAGGGCGTATCTGGGCCGGTCAGGACCAAGCCGCAACGCGGCCTCGAGGCTGACCTTCTCCAGGGCGGCCTCTTCCGCAAGCCCCGCCGCAAACCCGATGGTGGCGGCAACAGCAGGCGCAATATCCAGGACCTCGAGGACGCTGGCGGCGAGATTGCCCTTCGGCGCGACCCAGGCGCGCTGGCGGCGCCCGCGGCCGGCGGTCTGGTCCGACGTCACGAACCACATCGACCCCGGTTCGCCGGCCCGTGCGTGCTCGATCGCGTCGGTGTTGGTCGAGCCGGTCCGTTCGAAAGCTGCGAGCCTGTAGCCCGCCGAGAGTGCGCGAGGACCGAGCGCGAACCCCATCCTAAAACAGCGACTTTGCCGCGGCGGAGGCGACGCTCACCACCGGGCCCGCAAACAGCGCGAACAGGATGTTGAACAGGCCAAAGACCGCCAGCACCGTCTTCACCTCGACGCGCACCGGATCGACCTGGCCGGCCGGCTCGTCGAAGTACATCGTCTTGACGATGCTGAGATAGTAGTAGGCACCCACCACGCTGGTCAGCACGCCGATGACGGCGAGCGTGAACAGGTTAGCCTTGATGGCGGCGACGAAGACGTACCATTTGGCGAAGAAGCCGGCGAGCGGCGGGATGCCCGCGAGCGAGAACAGCAGCATCGCGAACATGAAGGCGAGCAGCGGATTGGTCCGCGACAGGCCGGCGAAATCGCTGATCTGCTCCACGGCCTGGCCGTTGCGCTTCATCGCAAGGATGATCGAGAACGAGCCGAGCGTCATCGCCACATAGATCACGATGTACATCAAGACGCCCTGCGCGCCTTCGACCGTGCCGGAGGCGAGGCCGACCAAGGCAAAGCCCATGTGGCCGATCGAGGAATAGGCCATCAGGCGCTTGATGTTGGTCTGGCCGATCGCGGCGAAAGAGCCGAGCGCCATCGAGGCGATTGCCACGAACACCAGGATCTGCTGCCACTGCGAGACGATGCCGGGGAATGCGGTGAGCGTGACGCGGGTGAAGACCGCGAGCGCGGCGACCTTCGGCGCCGAGGCGAAGAAGGCGGTCACCGGCGTCGGAGCGCCTTCGTAGACGTCCGGCGTCCACATGTGAAACGGCACCGCCGAGACCTTGAAACAGAGGCCGGCGAGCAGGAAGACCAGGCCGAACACCAGGCCGATATTCGAGACGGTCGCGGCCGCGGCGATGCCGGCAAAGCTCACGGTGCCGGTGAAGCCGTAGATCAGCGAGGCGCCGTACAGCAGCATGCCCGACGACAGCGCGCCCAGCACGAAGTACTTCAGGCCGGCTTCGGTCGACTTGGCGTTGTCGCGGTTGGAGGCCGCCACGACATAGAGCGCGAGCGACATCAGCTCGAGGCCGAGATAGAGCGAGATCAAATCGCCGGCCGAGATCAGCACCATCATGCCGAGCGTCGAGAGCAGCACCAGGATCGCGTATTCGAAGATCCGGCGCGACGGGTCCGACAGGAACTCGGTCGACAGCACCAGCGTCACCGCCGAGCCGATCAGGGCCAGGATCTTCATGAAGCGGGCAAAATCGTCGACGATGAAGCTGCCGCCGAAGGTGACGTGCTTGCCAGCGGGCTGTGCGTAGACGAGCACGCCGACCACGACCAGCAGCAGGACCGCAAGCGTCGTGACGGTCCTGGTGGTCCCCTGCCCGCGATAGGCTCCCAGCATCAAGAGTGCCATCGCGCCGACCGCGAGCACAATCTCGGGCAGCACCGGCGCCAGTTGATAACCTGCAGTCTCAAAGCTCATGGCGATATCCTGACCTGCCCGATCACTGGAGCAGTGCGGCGGCCTTCACGGCCGTCACAGCGGTGTTGTAATTGTTGACGAGTTGCTGGACCGAGACGGCCGACATATCGAGCACCGGCTTCGGATAAACGCCGAACAGGATCGTCAGCGCGATCAGCGGGAACAGCGTCACGCACTCGCGGAAAGTGAGATCCTTCATGCTCGTCAGCGACGGCTTGACCAGCGCCCCGAACACGACCTTGCGGTAGAGCCACAGCGCGTAGCAGGCCGACAGGATCACGCCTGTCGTGGCGAAGAACGCGGTCGGGATCGAGACCTTGAAGGTGCCGAGCAGCGTCATGAACTCGCCGACGAAGCCGGAGGTACCGGGCAGACCGACATTGGCCATGGTGAAGACCATGAAGGTCAGCGCGTAGAGCGGCATCCGGTTGACGAGGCCGCCATAGGCCGCGATCTCGCGGGTGTGCAGGCGGTCGTAGACGATGCCGACGCAGAGGAACAGCGCGCCGGAGACGATGCCGTGCGAGATCATCTGGAACATGCCGCCGGCGACGCCCTGCATGGTGCCGGCGAAGATGCCCATGGTGACGAAGCCCATATGCGCCACTGACGAGTACGCGATCAGCTTCTTCATGTCCTCCTGCATCAGCGCGACCAGCGAGGTGTAGATGATGGCGATGGCCGAGAGCGTGAAGATCAGCGGGGCGAAGTCGTGCGAGGCCAGCGGGAACATCGGCAGCGAGAAGCGCAGGAAGCCGTAGCCGCCCATCTTCAGCAGGATCGCAGCCAGCACCACCGAGCCCGCGGTCGGCGCCTCGACGTGGGCGTCGGGGAGCCAGGTGTGCACCGGCCACATCGGCATCTTCACCGCGAACGAGGCGAAGAAGGCGAGCCACGCCCAGGTCTGCAGCGACCGCGGCACGGCGGTGTGCATCAGGGTCGGGATGTCGGTGGTGCCGCCGTTCCAGTACAGCGCCATGATGGCGAGCAGCATCAGCACCGAGCCGAGCAGCGTGTAGAGGAAGAACTTGAAGGACGCGTAGACCCGGCGCGGACCACCCCAGACGCCGATGATCAGGAACATCGGGATGAGGCCGCCCTCGAAGAACAGGTAGAACAGCACGAGATCGAGCGCCGAGAAGGTGCCGATCATCAGCGTTTCCAGGATCAGGAACGCCATCATGTATTCGCGGACGCGGTTGGTGATCGCCTTCCAGCTCGCGATGATGCAGAACGGCATGATGGCGGTGGTCAGGATCACCAGCGGCAGCGAGATGCCGTCGACGCCCATGTGGTAGGTGATGCCGGTGGCGAGCCAGTTCGCCTTCTCGACGAACTGGAAGTCGGCGCTCGACGGATCGAAGCGCATCACCAGGATCACCGACACCGCGAAGGTGATCAGCGTGGTCCACAGCGCGATCCAGCGCGCATTGCGCCGGGCCGCCTCGTCATCGCCGCGGCTGAGATAGACGATCAGCGCGCCAACCAGCGGCAGGAACGTCGTGACCGAAAGGATTGGCCAGGTTGTCATTTACTGGCCTCCAAAGCCGAACATGAACCAGGTGATCAGGCCGGCGGCGCCGATCAGCATGGCGAACGCGTAGTGATAGAGATAGCCGGTCTGGATCTTCACCACGTTGCGGGTGACGTCCAGCACGCGGGCCGAGATACCGTCGGGGCCGAGGCCGTCGATGATGAAGCCATCGCCCTTCTTCCAGAGCTGATATCCGATCCACTTCGCCGGACGGACGAAGATGAGATCGTAGAGCTCGTCGAAGTACCATTTGTTGAGCAGGAACTGGTACAGCATCGGCTGGGTGTTCGCGAGCTCGACCGGCAGATACGGCCGGCGGATGTAGAACAGGTACGACACCAGGAAGCCCAGCACCATCATCACCGTCGGCAGGAAGGCGATGGTCTCGGGGATGTGGTGCATCTCCTCGATGATGTGCGGGTTCATCTTCACGGACTCGCGGAAGAACTCCTCGACGCCGTGACCGGCGAACAGCTCCTTGAACGGGAAACCCGCGACGATCGAGCCGACCGCGAGAACGCCGATCGGGACCAGTATCCAGAGCGGAGCCTCATGCGCAGCCTCGTAGTGATGCTCGTCATGGGGCTCGCCGTGGAAGGTCTTGAAGATCAGGCGCCAGGAGTAGAACGAGGTCAGGCCGGCGGCGACGACCGTCATCACGAAGCCGTACATCGCGAACGGATTATGCGAGGCGTAGGCGGACTCGATGATGGCGTCCTTGGAGAAATAGCCCGCCGTGAGCGGGAAGCCCGTGAGCGCCAGCGTGCCGATCACCATCACCGCATAGGTGTAGGGGATCTTGCGCCAGAGGCCGCCCATGTTGCGGATGTCCTGCTCGTGGTGCATCGCGTAGATCACCGAGCCGGAGCCCAAGAACAGCAGCGCCTTGAAGAAGGCGTGCGTGAACAGGTGGAACATGCCGACCGAATAGGCCCCTGCTCCCATCGCCACGAACATGTAGCCGAGCTGCGAACAGGTCGAGTACGCGACGATGCGCTTGATGTCGTTCTGCACGAGGCCGATGGTCGCGGCGAAGAACGCCGTGGTGGCGCCGAAGAACATCACGACGGCCTGCGCATTCGGCGCGAGCTCGAACAGCGGCGACAGGCGCGCCACCATGAACACGCCGGCGGTGACCATGGTCGCGGCGTGGATCAGCGCGGAGACCGGGGTCGGGCCTTCCATCGCGTCCGGCAACCAGGTGTGCAGCAGGAACTGCGCCGACTTGCCCATCGCGCCCATGAACAGCAGGAGGCAGGTCAGGGTCAGCGCGTCGGCATGCCAGCCGAGGAAGTCGATGGTCTTGCCGGTCAGGCTCGGCGCCGCATGGAAGATGGTCTCGAAATCGGTCGAGCTCGTCAGCATGAAGATCGCAAAAATGCCGAGCGCGAAGCCGAAATCGCCGACGCGGTTGACCACGAAAGCCTTGATCGCCGCCGCGTTCGCCGACGGCTTCTGGTACCAGAAGCCGATCAGGAGATAGCTGGCGAGACCCACGCCTTCCCAGCCGAAGAACAGCTGCACGAGGTTGTCGGCCGTCACCAGCATCAGCATGGCGAAGGTGAACAGCGAGAGATAGCCGAAGAAGCGCGGCCGGTACGGATCCTCGTCCATGTAGCCGATGGAATAGAGGTGCACGAGCGAGGACACGGTCGTCACCACCACCAGCATGACGGCGGTGAGCGTGTCGACCCGCAGCGACCAGTAGACCTGGAGGTCGCCGGAGAGGATCCAGGGCAACAGCGGAATCCGCATGTCGTGGTGCATGAAGCCGACATCGACCAGCGTCATCCAGGACAGCGCCGCCGAGACGAACAGCAGAGCGGTCGTGATCAGCTCGGCGCCGCGCGAGCCCGCGGCCGGCGGCTCGACCGGGCCGTGGTCGTCATGCGCGTGATCGTCGTGGCCATGATCATCATGGGCAGCCGACGCGTGCGCGTCGCCGTGGCCATGGTCGCCGTGATGCTCGACCGCGTCACCCGAGGGGTTGCGGGCATGCGCGCCGAACAGCGCGATCAGGCCGGCAAGGATGGCGCCCAGCAGAGGCAGAAAGACAATCGCCTGAACCATGACTGAGCTCAGCCCTTCATCAGATTGACGTCCTCAACCGCGATCGAGCCGCGGTTGCGGAAATAGACCACCAGGATGGCGAGACCGATCGCGGCTTCCGCAGCCGCAACAGTCAGCACCAGCAATGCGAAGACCTGGCCGACGATGTCGCCGAGGAAGGTCGAGAATGCCACGAGGTTGATGTTGACCGAGAGCAGGATCAGCTCGATCGACATCAGAATGACGATGATGTTCTTGCGGTTCAGGAAGATGCCGAGGATCCCGAGCGTGAACAGGATCGCGCCGACCGCCAGATAATGTCCGAGCCCGATCGTCATTTCACCCACTCCGCCGCGTCGCTGTCCTGGAGCCCCTGCCCCGGCGCCACCTTGCGCATCGCCATCGCCATCTCGGGCGTGCGTGCATTCTGAACGTTGATGTCCTGCCGCTTCACGTTCGCCTTGTGGCGCAGCGTCAGCACGATGGCGCCGATCATGGCGACCAGCAGCACCATGCCCGAGAGCTGGAAGTAGTGGATGTACTTCGTATAGAGCACGAGCCCGAGCGCCTCGGTGTTGCTGACATTGGTCGGGATCGCCGCCGTGATCGTCTTGGAGACGCCGGGGTTGATGACCCAGAAGCCGACGGTGAGCAGCAGCTCGAACAGGAAGATGCCGCCGATCACGAGGCCCACCGGCAGGTACTCGATGAAGCCCTCGCGCAGCTCGAGGAAGTCGACGTCGAGCATCATGATCACGAACAGGAACAGCACCGCGACGGCGCCGACATAGACGACGATCAGGATCATCGCGAGGAATTCGGCGCCCATCAGCACGAACAGGCCGGAGGCGTTGACGAAGGCCAGGATCAGGTACAGCACGGAGTGCACGGGATTGCGCGAGACAATCACCATCACCGCCGAAGCGACGCAGACGCCGGCGAAGAGATAGAAGAACAGCGCGGGAAGGATCATGCTCTCATCTCACCGGTACGGCGCGTCGAGCTCGATCGCTTTCGCGATCTCGCGTTCCCAGCGGTCGCCATTGGCGAGCAGCTTGGCCTTGTCATAGAACAGTTCCTCGCGGGTCTCGGTCGCGAACTCGAAGTTCGGACCTTCGACGATGGCGTCGACCGGACAAGCCTCCTGGCAGAGGCCGCAATAGATGCACTTCACCATGTCGATGTCGTAGCGCACGGTGCGGCGGGTGCCGTCGTTGCGGCGTGGGCCGGCCTCGATGGTGATGGCCTGCGCAGGGCAAATGGCTTCGCACAGCTTGCAGGCGATGCAGCGCTCTTCGCCGTTCGGATAGCGGCGCAGCGCATGCTCGCCGCGGAAGCGCGGCGAGATCGGGCCCTTCTCGAAGGGATAGTTCAGCGTCGGCTTCGGCTGGAAGAAATAGCGCATGGCGAGGAAGAACGCCGAGACGAATTCCGACAGCAGGAGCGAGCGTGCAGTGGCGTTGACATTGATACCCATGACGGCCTCACTTCGGCGCGATGCCGGCGAAATGCAGCACGCCAGCCACCACGACCACCATCGCCAGCGACAGCGGCAGGAACACCTTCCAGCCGAGGCGCATCAGTTGGTCGTAGCGGTAGCGCGGCACGATCGCCTTTGCCATCGCGAACAGGAAGAACATGAAGAACACTTTGAGCGAGAACCAGATGATCCCCGGCACCCAGTTGAAGGGCGGCAGGTCCACCGGCGGCAACCAGCCTCCGAGGAACAGGATCGTCGCCAGCGCGCACATCGTGACGATCGCGACATACTCGCCGAGCATGAACAGCAGATACGGCGTCGAGCCGTATTCGACCATGAAGCCGGCGACGAGCTCTGATTCAGCTTCCACGAGGTCGAAGGGCGGACGGTTGGTTTCCGCCAGCGCCGAGACGTAGAAGATCACGAACATCGGGAACAGCGGCCACACATACCAGTTCAGGATGGTGAGCTGCGGCAACCCGATCAGGCTGGCGAGGCCACGGGCATGCTGGGCCTCGACCACGGCCGACAGGTTCAGCGTACCGGCGCAGAGCAGCACCGTGATGATGACGAAGCCGATCGAGACCTCGTAGGACACCATCTGCGCCGCCGAGCGCAGCGCGGCCAGGAACGGGTATTTCGAGTTCGACGACCAGCCGGCCATGATGATGCCGTAGATCGACAGCGACGAGATCGCGAAGATGAAGAGCACGCCGACATTGATGTCGGAGATCACCCAGCCGAGATTGGTCGGGATCACCGCCCAGGCCGCGAGCGCGAGCACGCATGAGACCAAGGGAGCAAGGAGAAACACGCCCTTGTTGGCGCCGGACGGGATGATCGGCTCCTTCAGCACGAATTTCAGCAGGTCGGCGAAGGACTGCAGCAGGCCCCAGGGGCCGACCACGTTCGGGCCGCGACGGATCTGCACCGCAGCCCAGATCTTGCGGTCGGCGAGCAGGATGTAGGCGATCGCGACCAGCAGGACGACGAGCACCAGGACGCTCTCCGCGACCATGATGATCAGCGGCCAGAGGAAACCGGTCCAGAATGCGCTTTCGAAGAATTCCATCGGCTCACTCCGCTGCGGTCAGCATCTGCCCGGAGGCAAGCCGCGAGCATTCCGCCATCACGGCGGACGCACGCGCGATTGGGTTGGTCAAATAGAAGTCCTCGATCGCCGCCTTGAACGGCGCCTTCTCGGGCGAACCGCCCTTCCCGGCCAGCTTCTTGATCTGGTCGGCGGAACCGGCCTCGATCTGGTCGAGACGGATCAGGTGCGGCACGGCCTTGAAGATCGCCTGGCGAAGCGCCGACAGCGAATCGTAGCCGAGCTTCTTGCCGAGCGCCTCCGACAGGGCGCGCACGATCGCCCAGTCCTCGCGGGCTTCGCCCGGCGGGAACGCGGCGCGGCCGGTCATCTGCACGCGACCTTCGGTGTTGACGTAGATCGCGGACTTCTCGGTGTAGGCGGCGGCCGGCAGGATGACGTCGGCGCGATGCGCGCCGCGGTCGCCATGGGTGCCGATATAGACGACGAAGGTGCCATCCGACGGCTTGATCTCGTCGGCGCCAAGCAGGAACAGCAGGTCCAGCGTGCCGAAGGTCGTCATCTGCGCCGCGTTCAGCCCGCCCCCACCGGCGACAAAGCCGATGTCGAGTGCGCCGACGCGCGAGGCGGTCTCGTGCAGCACGGCAAAACCGTTCCAGCCGTCCTTCACCGCGCCGACATCGAGCGCGAGCTTGGCGGCGGCGGCGAGAATGGCGGCGCCGTCGTGACGCGAGGCCGCGCCCGCGCCGACCAGGATGATCGGGTTCTTGGCGTTCTTCAGCACGTCCATGAAGGAGTGCTTGCCGGCCGCGAGCTCGCCGAGCGTGTCGGTGCCCGCACCCAGATGATCATAGTCGTAGGTCAGGTCGACCTTGGCGCCGATCACGCCGACCTTGAAGCCGCCGGCGCGCCAGCGCTTGCGGATGCGGGCGTTGAACACGGCCGCTTCCTTGCGCGGATTGGCGCCGATGATGAGCAGCGCGTCGGCCTGCTCGACGCCGACCAGCGTCGGATTGAAGATGTAGGAGCCGCGGCCGAGCGCGGGATCGAAGGCGTCGCCGCCCTGCACGGCCAGATTGCCCGAGCCGTATTTGGCGAGCAGGTCCTTCAGCGCGAACATCTCTTCGACGCCGGCGAGGTCGCCGGCGATCGCGCCGATGCGCTTGCCGTCGGTGCGCGCCGCCTTCGCGGCGATCGCGGCGAAGGCTTCGGGCCAGCTCGCAGCGCGCAGCTTGCCGGCTTCGCGGATATAGGGCCGGTCGAGGCGCTGGGTGCGCAGGCCGTCGACGACGTGGCGGGTCTTGTCGGAGATCCACTCCTCGTTCACGGCCTCGTTGATGCGCGGCAGCACGCGCATCACCTCACGGCCGCGGGTGTCGACGCGGATCGCCGAGCCGACGCCATCCATCACGTCGATCGACTGAGTCTTGCCGAGCTCCCACGGGCGCGCCGCAAAAGCATAGGGCTTCGAGGTCAGCGCGCCGACCGGGCAGATGTCGACGAGATTGCCCTGCAATTCGGACGTCAGCGCGTGCTCGAGATAGGTCGTGATCTCCATGTCCTCGCCGCGGCCGGTGGCGCCCATCTCGGGCGCGCCGGCGACTTCCGCCGAGAAGCGGACGCAGCGCGTGCACTGGATGCAGCGGTTCATCGAGGTCTTGACCAGCGCGCCGAGGTATTTGTCCTCGACGGCGCGCTTGTTCTCGGCGAAGCGGCTGGTGTCGACACCATAGCCCATCGCCTGGTCCTGGAGGTCGCACTCGCCACCCTGGTCGCAGATCGGGCAGTCCAGCGGATGGTTGATGAGAAGGAATTCCATCACGCCTTCGCGCGCCTTCTTCACCATCGGCGAACGCGTGGAGATTTCCGGCGGCTCGCCCTTGGGGCCCGGACGGCAATCGCGCACGCCCCAGGCGCAGCTTGCGACCGGCTTCGGGCCGCCCTTCACTTCGACGAGGCACATCCGGCAATTGCCGGCGATCGACAGCCGCTCGTGATAGCAGAAGCGCGGAATCTCGGCGCCCGCGGCTTCGCACGCCTGGAGCAGCGTGTACTCGGCGGGGACATCGATCTCTTTGCCGTCGATGATGAGCTTGGTCATTCTCTCTACTCCGCCGCGACCATGTTCACGGGATCGCGGACGCCGATATCGTCGATGTCAGCCTTGTGCGAATACTGGTCGATGCGCGCTTCGATCTCGTGACGGAAATGCGCGATCAGGCCCTGGATCGGCCAGGCGGCTGCGTCGCCGAGCGCGCAGATGGTGTGGCCTTCGACCTGTTTCGTCACCTCCAGCAGCATGTCGATTTCGCGCTTGTGGGCGCGGCCGTCGGCCATGCGGGTCAAGACGCGCCACATCCAGCCGGTGCCTTCGCGGCACGGCGTGCACTGGCCGCAGCTCTCGTGCTTGTAGAAATAGGAGATGCGGGCGATGGAGCGGATCAGGTCGGTCGACTTGTCCATCACGATCACGGCCGCGGTGCCGAGGCCCGAGCGCAGCTTGCTCAAGCTGTCGAAATCCATCGGCGTGTCGATGATCTGCTCGGCCGGCACCATGCGCACCGAGGAGCCGCCGGGGATCACGGCCTTGAGGTTGTCCCAGCCGCCGCGGATGCCGCCGCAATGCTTCTCGATCAGCTCACGGAACGGAATGCCCATGGCCTCTTCGACGTTGCAGGGCCGCTCGACATGGCCGGAGATGCAGAACAGCTTGGTGCCGACATTGTTCGGACGGCCGATGCCGGCGAACCAGGCCGCGCCGCGGCGCAGGATGTCGGGCGCAACCGCGATCGACTCGACGTTGTTGACGGTGGTCGGGCAGCCAAACAGGCCGACATTGGCCGGGAACGGCGGCTTCAGGCGCGGCTGGCCCTTCTTGCCCTCGAGGCTTTCGAGCAGCGCGGTCTCCTCGCCGCAGATATAGGCGCCGGCGCCGTGCGCGACGTAGATGTCGAACGGCCAGCCGTTGACATTGTCCTTGCCGACGAGCTTCGCCTCATAGGCCTGGTCGATCGCGGCCTGGAGATGCTCGCGCTCGCGGATGAACTCGCCGCGGACATAGATGTAGCAGGCATGCGCGTTCATAGCGCAGCTCGCGATCAGGCAGCCTTCGATCAGGAGATGCGGATCGTGCCGCATGATCTCGCGATCCTTGCAGGTGCCGGGCTCGGATTCGTCGGCGTTGACGACGAGATAGCTCGGCCGGCCGTCGGTCGATTCCTTCGGCATGAACGACCATTTCAGGCCGGTCGGGAAGCCGGCACCACCGCGCCCGCGCAGGCCCGAGGCCTTCATCTCGTTGATGATCCAGTCACGGCCCTTGTCGATGATATTCTTCGTACCATCCCAGGCGCCGCGGCGCCGCGCGCCCTCGAGCCCCCAATCGTGGAGGCCGTAGAGGTTCTTGAAGATGCGGTCCTTGTCCTCGAGCATTTCAGTGCTTTCCGATCAACGATTGGACTGCTTGTAGGCGAGTCCGGCGGCGCAGACGGCGAAGGTCAGCGCCCAGAGTAGACTGCTCTCCTGCGTCGCGTTCATCACGAAGCGCTGCAGCAGGAACATGAAGGCGGCCGCGACCGCGGCGTGCATGGCGACGAAGCCCCATTTGTTCACGGCCTCGTTCCCTCCAATTGCGGGGAGATCACGCATCAGGTGATCTCCTTCAGCGTGGTCGGCCCACCCGTCGGCGCCGAGAACTGGCGGCCGTTCTGCGGACCCGGCTTTGGCGGATTGCCCGAGGCGAAGCCGTCGAGCACCTTGCCAAAGGTCTCCTTGGTCAAATCCTCATAGGTGTCCTTGCCGATCAGCACCATCGGCGCATTCACGCAGGCACCGAGGCACTCCACCTCTTCCCAGCTGAAATTGCCGTCCTTGGACAGATGGAACGGCTCGTGGTGGATGCGATGCTCGCAGACGTGGATGAGATCCTCGGCACCGCGCAGGCGGCACGGCGTGGTGCCGCAGACCTGGACGTGGGCCTTCTTGCCGACGGGAGCGAGCTGGAACATCGTGTAGAAGGTCGCGACTTCCAGCACGCGGATATAGGGCATGTCGAGCAGATCGGCGACGGCGCGGATCGCGGCTTCCGACACCCAGCCGTCGTGCTGTTCCTGGACGCGCCAGAGGATGGCGATGACAGCGGAGGCTTGCCGGCCGGCCGGATATTTCGCGATCTGCTGCTTGGCGAATGCGAGGTTCTCGTCCGTAAACGCAAAGCTCGCGGGCTGGACTTCCTTCGGTGCTAATCGGCGAACAGACATCTCTTATCTCTCACTGCATACGGCGCGCGGTTTTCGCATTCAGGGCATCGATCCTGTCCTGCCAAAATGCGCTTGCGGTGCCGAAAACGTTGTAGCCGACGTGGGTCGAGACCTTGATGCGGTCGAGGATCGACAGCTCGGTCACGGTCTCCATCCGGTTGCTGCGCGGATCGAACACGATCAGCTTCAGCGGCGTCTGTTCGAGGATAAAGCGCGACACCGCATGGCTGCGATCGCTGCCGTGCTCTTCACACATGATGACGCTGTCGGTCTCGAGCAGCCGTGCGCCGCCCTTGATCGCCTCGATCTCGACGCCCTCGACGTCGAGCTTGATCAGGTACTTGCCGTGGGCCGCCACCTTGCCGTCGTCGATCAGATTGTCGAGCGCGATGACAGGCACGTCCTCGCCGCCCGCCGACGGTGCGCCGGCGATGCTGAAGGCCTCATGCTTGGTGCCTGACAGCCGCGCGGTGCCACGTGCCGCACCGATCGCGCATTTCAGGGTCTCGAAGCGGTAGCCGTTGACGCGGGCGTTGTTGGCGAGCTTCGGATAGTTCTGCCCCGATGGCTCGATCGCAATCGCCTTGTGCGACCCGAACGGCTTGCTCGAGACCAGCACCGACCAGTAGCCGTAATTGGCGCCGCAATCGAGCAGCGTGTAGTCGACGTCGATGGAGTCGGCGAACAAGACCTCCAGCTCGTCTTCGTAGTTGTACGAGCGGTTGAGCAGCTTGCTCCAATAGCCGTCGCCGTAGGGGAATTCGAACACGGCGTCGGGATTGAGCCTGATCGCGATGTTGCGCTCGGGCAGCGTTTTCCGCAGCAGGTTCGCGCAGGCGATGTAGCCCATATGCGAGAAGTGCGACGAGATCTTCGATCCCGTCACCAGCGCCAAGGCAGCCGTCCGCTCCCACAGGTTGGCCCCTTCAAGGGCCCCCGAGGCACGGTCAAACTGGATTGGCGCCTGCGCCATCACCGATCGACCTCTCCGAACACGATGTCGAGCGAGCCGAGGATCGCCGAGACGTCGGCGAGCAGATGGCCGCGGCAGATGTGGTCCATCGCCTGCAGATGGGCAAAGCCCGGCGCGCGGATCTTGCACTTGTAGGGCTTGTTGGTGCCGTCGGAGATCAGATAGACGCCAAACTCGCCCTTCGGCGCCTCGACCGCGGCATAGACTTCGCCAGCCGGCACGTGGACGCCTTCGGTGTAGAGCTTGAAGTGGTGGATCAGCGCTTCCATCGAGCGCTTCATCTCGCCGCGGCGCGGCGGGGCGACCTTGTTGTCCTCGACGACAACAGGCCCCTTCCCGTCGGCAGCATTCAGCTTCTGGATGCACTGCTTCATGATGCGCACGGACTGGCGCATCTCTTCCATGCGGATCAGGTAGCGATCGTAGCAGTCGCCGTTCTTGCCGATCGGGATGTCGAAATCCATCTCGGCGTAGCACTCATAGGGCTGCGACTTGCGCAGGTCCCAGGCCGCGCCCGAGCCGCGCACCATGACGCCCGAGAAGCCCCACTCCCAGGCTTCCTTGAGCGGCACCACGCCGATGTCGACGTTGCGCTGCTTGAAGATGCGGTTGGCGGTGAGGAGGCGGTCGAGGTCTTCCACGACCTTCAGGAACGGATCGCACCAGGCCTCGATGTCGTCGACCAGCTTCTGCGGCAGGTCCTGATGCACGCCGCCGACGCGGAAGAAGGCTGCGTGCATACGGCTGCCGGAGGCGCGCTCGTAGAACACCATCAGCTTCTCGCGCTCTTCGAAGCCCCACAGCGGCGGGGTCAGCGCGCCGACGTCCATCGCCTGCGTGGTGACGTTGAGGAGGTGCGAGAGGATGCGGCCGATCTCGCAATAGAGCACGCGGATCAACTGGCCGCGGCGCGGCACCTCGATGCCGAGCAGCTTTTCAGCGGCGAGACAGAAGGCATGCTCCTGGTTCATCGGCGCGACGTAGTCGAGCCGGTCGAAGTACGGGATCGCCTGGAGATAGGTCTTCTGCTCGATCAGCTTTTCGGTGCCGCGGTGAAGCAGGCCGATATGGGGATCGACGCGGGCGACGATTTCGCCGTCAAGCTCCAGGACCAGACGCAGCACGCCATGCGCGGCCGGATGCTGCGGGCCGAAGTTGATGGTGAAATTGCGAAGCTGTTCGGGTTGCTCGTTCATGATCAGACCTTCGGTCCCGCCTTCTCGTCACCGGGAAGCGGATAGTCCGCCCCTTCCCACGGCGAGAGGAAATCGAACTTGCGGAATTCCTGGTTGAGCCGGACGGGCTCGTACACCACCCGCTTCTCCTGGTCGTCGTAGCGAACCTCGACGAAACCGGTGGTCGGGAAATCCTTGCGCAGCGGATGACCCTCGAAACCGTAATCGGTCAGCAGGCGGCGCATGTCGGGGTGACCGACGAAGAACACGCCATAGAGATCGTAGGCCTCGCGCTCGAACCAGTCCGCGCCCGGGAACACGTCGATCAGCGACGGCACCTGCGTGGTCTCGTCGGCCTGCGCCTTGAGCCGGATCCGCGTGTTCAGGGTCGGAGACAGGAAGTGATAGATCACGTCGAAGCGTTTTTCGCGCGACGGATAGTCCGCGGCCGTGATGTCGGTGAAGTTGATGAACCGGCATTTCGGATCGTCGCGGAGGTACTTGACCACCTCGACGATCTTGCTGGCCTCGACATCCACCGTGAGCTGGTTGAAGGCAACCGAATGACCGATGGCGGCGCCCGGAAGCGCGCTAACGATCGTCTGCCCCAGGGCGTCGAGCTTGGCGTCGTCCATGACGTAAAACCTTAGCGTTCGATGGTGCCGGTGCGGCGGATCTTCTTCTGCAGCAGCAGCACGCCGTAGAGCAGCGCTTCCGCCGTGGGCGGGCAGCCCGGCACATAGATGTCGATCGGCACGATCCGGTCGCAGCCGCGCACGACCGAGTAGGAATAGTGGTAGTAGCCGCCGCCGTTGGCGCAGGAGCCCATCGAGATGACGTAGCGCGGCTCGGGCATCTGGTCGTAGACCTTGCGCAGCGCGGGCGCCATCTTGTTGGTCAGCGTGCCGGCGACGATCATCACGTCGGACTGGCGCGGCGAGGCCCGCGGGGCGAAGCCGAAGCGCTCGACGTCGTAGCGCGGCATCGAGACTTGCATCATCTCGACCGCGCAGCAGGCGAGACCGAAGGTCATCCACATCAGCGAGCCGGTACGGGCCCAGGTGATGAGGTCGTCGGTCGCGGCCACGAAGAAGCCCTTGTCGGACAGCTCGGAGTTGACCTCGAGGAAAAACGGATCATTGGCGCCAACCGGCCTGCCGGTCGACGGATCAAGGATGCCCTTGGGGGCCGGCGCGACGACCGGACCTGTGGACGATGCAGGGTTCAATCCCATTCCAGTGCTCCTTTCTTCCATTCATAGGCGAACCCGACCGTGAGCACGCCGAGGAACACCACCATGGACCAGAAGCCGGTCGCGCCAAGCTTGCCGAACGCCACCGCCCAGGGAAACAGGAACGCCACCTCGAGGTCGAAGATGATGAAGAGGATGGCGACCAGATAGAAGCGGACGTCGAACTTCATGCGAGCGTCGTCGAAGGCGTTGAAACCGCACTCATACGCCGACAGCTTTTCCGGGTCCGGCTGCTGGAACGCCACGATGAAGGGCGCGATCAGCAGCACGAGGCCGATGATAGCAGCTACCCCTATAAAGACGACGAGTGGAAGATAGTTCTGCAGAATGCCGCTCATTGACGAGCCCTTTTTCCCGTAGCCTCGGGACAGCCACGGATTCGTCCAGTTTGGAATTGTTCTGAGCCTTAGCGCAGTGCACCAATGGGCGCAAGACACGCTCTTTTTAGGCCCTTTGCCGCCCCCAGAACGATAGAAATCCCGGAATCACCCCGCGGCTGGTATGGAGCAGATCGCCAATCCCAGCAAGGGCGGCCACAGTTTTGCAGGGCAGCCGTTCGAGGATTGCGGCATACGGGCCGAGGCAGCTATTTGCCGCGTGTCGTCCGCGATAATTGCCCGGTTTTCTGGGTGCGGCAGCGCACCCAAACCCAGACAACGACCAGCACCGGGGCTCCCACCGTCACCCAGGCGACACTGGCCGACCGTTCCCCAGAGCAGCGCAGCCAGCAGCCCGGTGATGGTCGCAGCCGCGAGGAGGATGGGTGCAGCAAAGACACGTATCCACAGGCCCGAGCGGTCAGAGGAGCCATGCATCACGACGGGACCGGGGTTCGTCTGGCGAATGCGTCGGTCCGAGCGGGCGCGCGCTTGCGCCGCCGTGCCAGCCAGAGATAGAGGCCGCTGCCGATCACAACGATCGTAAGAATGTCGAGCACGGCCCAGATCACCTTGAGCGGCATCCCGCCATAATCGCCGAAATGCAGCGGCTGCGAGATCAGGAGCGCCTGGAGATAGACCGGCAGCGCCCGGCTGTCGGCGACCTCCCCTGTTTCGCCGTCTAGCAGGACCGGCTTGAGGAGCCGCGCCGTCAGCGCCGTATCGCCGCGCATGAAGGCGGCGAAGTGGTGCGAGGAGGTGAACGGCGTTCCCGGAAACGCGATGAAGGCAACCTCCATCCCGGGCGCCGCCTGCCTCGCGCGCGCCACGACGTCGTCGAGCGAGGCCAGATGCGAGGGCGGCGGCTTGCCGGCATAGGGCGCGACCATGCTGGCAAGCTCGGTGGCCTTCCACTGGTTGAGCATCAGCTCGGCCCAGGTGTTGACGACGCCGGTGAGGCCAACCACCAGTGCCCAGGCCACCGTCGCGACGCCAATCAGATTGTGCCAGTCGAGCCAGCGCACGCGGCGCGAGGCGTGATCGCGAATGGTGGCAAAGCGCAGCCGGCGGGTGAACGGCCAGTACAGCACCACGCCTGAGATGATGGCGATGGCGAACAGCAGGCCCATCCCGCCGAGGAACAGTTTTCCGGGCTGGCCGGCGAACATGTCGGTGTGCAGCTTGAGCATGATCAGCATCGGCCCGACACCGACCGGTCCGAGCAGCTTGGTCGACACCGCATCGAACGCGCGCACGGTGGTGTTGTCAGGCAGCCCGTCGGCGGCGCCGTTGGTGAACGCGGTCACGATCCCGGGCTCGTCCTTGTCCCAGGAGATATATTGCAGCACCCGGCCGGGATCGGCGGCGAGCGCGGCGTCGGCGACGGCTTGCGTCGTCGCGCGCGCCGCGCCCGCATGAGCTTCGGGCTGGGGGGCATAGCCCAGGAGCTCATCGATCTCGTGATGGAAGATCAGCGGCAGGCCGGTCAGGCAGAGCAGCAGCAGGAAGACGGTCGAGATCAGGCTGGTCCAGGTGTGGACCACGGACCAGAGCCTGACCGTGCGCGCCTTCACGAGCCCCTCCCCTCGCCCGCGCTTACCACTTGTAGGAGACGCTGGCGGTGACGCGCCGGCGGTCGCCGTAGAAGCAGGACGTCGGGAACGAGCAGCTCGCGACATAGATCTTGTCGGTTACGTTGATCACGTTGAGCGCCGTCCGCCAGTTCTGCCATTCGTAGTGGAGCGCGAGATCGCCGAGCACCACCGCGGGAACCTCGAGGGTGTTGGCGGGGTCGGCCCAGGAGGAGCCGACATAGCGCACGCCGCCGCCGATACCAAATCCGGCAAGCGGACCGTCCTTGAAGGTGTAGTCGGCCCAGCCCGACACCAGCAGCTCCGGCGTGTTGGTCGGCGTCTTGCCCACCAGGGACGGATCGAGGTCCCTGCTGTTGAAGAGATGATAGGCCGTGAAGGCGCCGATCAGCTTCAGCTCCTTCGTGGCGTTGGCGACCGCTTCGAGCTCGATACCGCGCGAGGTCACCTCGCCGGTCTGGTTCTGCAGGAACACCGTGCCCGCAGTGGTCGACACGTTTTGACGCTTGAGGTCGAAGACCGAGGCGGTGAAATAGCCGTCGAAGCCCTTCGGCGCCACCTTCACGCCGATCTCGGCCTGTTGTCCGGTCTCCGGCAGGAACAGCTGGTTGGCGGCGTTGAGGCCGATCACAGGATTGTAGCTCGTGGCGTAGGAGATGTAGGGCGCGATGCCATTGTCGAAATTGTAGATCAGTCCGGCGCGCCCGCTGAACTTGCTGTCATCACGATTGGCGATCGTGGCGCCAGAGTCACGGGCGGCCTGCGTCGTCTCGACCCAGTCGTTGCGGCCGCTCAGCACCAGCGTGAAATTGCCGAGCTTCATCTGGTCCTGCAGATAGGTGCCGGCCTGCTTCTGCGTGATCAGGAAGTTGCGGAACGGCGCGCCCGTCAGGGGGACGTTGACGCCATAGGCGGGATTGAAGACGTTGATCGACGGAACGGTGCCGAAATTGAATATCTGGTAGTCGTCGATCTGGTAGCCCTTCAGATCGACCCCGAACAGCATCGTGTGCCGGACAGGTCCACTGTTGAAGCGATACTCGAGCTGGTTGTCGAGATTGGCCTGATTGGCGGTGTTCTTCGCATACCAATTGTAGCGGCCCATCGTGGCCGTATTGATGTTGTCCCAGCCATTGCCGACATAGCCGCGATAGGTCAGGTCGATATGCGCAAATCGCGCATTCTGGCGGAAGGTCAAATCGTCGGTGAGATTGCGCTCGAACTGGTAGCCGAGCATCTCCTGCTCGCGCGTGAACTTGTCGACGCTGGGATCGCCGACGAAGAAGCTGGTCGGGATCTTGCCGAATGGCGCGTTGGTCACCGTGCCCTGATAGGGCAGGAAGTTGATGCCGCGCGTGTCCTGCTTCGAGGCCGAGGCCAGCACCGTGAACGTGGTGTCGGCATCCGGCTTCCAGGTGAACGACGGCGCGATGAAGTAATTGTTGTCGGGCGTGAAGTTGACCTGCGTCGGGCCGTTCTGGACCTGGCCGACGACGCGGTAGAACAGCTTGCCATCCTGGGGCTGTGTCGCGACGGGACCGCCGACATCGAAAGCGACATAGGCGTTGCCGAAATTGTTTACGCCGGTCTCGACGTAGCGAACCGGCTCGGCCGGCGGCAGCTTGCTGATGACGTTGACGATGCCGCTCGGGCTCGATCCGCCGTAGAGCACCGCCGAGGGGCCGCGCAGCACCTCGACACGCTCCATGTTCGGCGGTTGGAGCTTCCAGCTCGCATAGGAGGTGTAGAACAGCTGCATGCCGTCGAGGAACAGTCCGACATCGTCAGACTTGAAGCCGCGGATCAGCCACCAGTCGTTGCGGGTGTCGGCGCCGAAGGTGCCGGCCCGCACGCCGGCGGTGTAGCGCAGCACTTCGTCGAGCTTGTTCGGCTTCTGGTCGCGGATCTGCTCCGCGCCGATCACCGACACCGACTGCGGTGTCTCCATGATCGGCGTGCTGGTCTTGGTGCCGGACGAGCTGCGGTTGGCGACATAGCCGTTCACCGGACCGCGCGGCGTCTCGACGAAGCCGACATTGCGCTGCTGAAGCGGTCTGCGGCTGGCGGCGGTCGCTACCGACGGCCGCGCCGGGCGGCGCACGGCGGCAGCAGGCGCGCGGCGGCGTGCTTCCGGCGCGTTGACGGTCACTGACGGCAGATTTTGCGCGCCGCTTTGTGCCGAGGATTGTGCGAGTGAAGCCTGCGGCATCAATACGAAAGCGGACGCGGTCGCCAATACGGCCGACCGCAGCATACGAAGATTGTTCAACGCGCACCCCAAGATGTCTATTTGCTTACGTCATGCCATCGTTCCCCCAACGGCATGCGTTTGCGGTGACGCTTAGGTGAGCGCGCGCGAATTCCCTAATTGAAAAGGTCTTAGAAGGACTCTTAGAAGCGATCCAATATTTCCGGAGATTGCTGCGAGATCAGGGCGAAACTTTCTCGGCTTCGAGCATCTTCTCGGCTGTCGCCGTGAGACGGTCGATCTGCGCCAGCAGGGTCTCGAACTCGTCCTTGCTCAACTGTTCCAGCAATTGCCGATTGCGCTCCTGCGCGCCTTCGACGATCGCATCATGCGCTGCGAGCCCTGCCGCGGTCAGCGCAACCAGCACCTCGCGGCCGTCCTTCGGGTTCGCCGACTTCGCGATCAGCTTGCGCGAGACGAGCTCCGCGAGCGCGCGGCTGATCTGGCCCTTGTCCTGGCCGACGGATTCGGCGAGCCGCGCCACGCTCATCGGCGGACGGCGACCAAGCGAGGCGACGAGACCGAACTCGACCGAGGATAATCCGGCGAGGCGCTTGTAGCGCAGGATCGCGCCGCGCTTGAGCAAATTGGCGAGCACCATCAGCCGTGACGACAGCATCACGGTGATCGGCGCCGGCGAATGGCTTTCGTCCGCATCGGGCGCCGCGTGCCCGTCCCTGCTCGATGTCTGGCTCATGATCCACCTCTGCCAAGAAAGCCGGGGCGTGCCAAGCGCTGGTAGCGCAACCTCCCCAACCACTTCCAAATGCGATTAAGAGGCATTTTGAAAGATCTTTGACATTGTCATCGAATTAATTTTCACTGGGGCACCGCATCAAAAAACGACCCGGCCACCAAGGCCAGCGGCGGGGAGGAACAGCATGACGATGACCCAGCGGGATCGCGATCTCGGCACCGCCTATGCGATGAAGCCGGCACACACGCGCACCGAGCTCACCTCGGTCGTTCGCGGCACGCCGATGGGCGAGTTGCTGCGCCGCTATTGGCATCCGGTCGGGCTGGTCAGCGATGCCACCGACACGCCGAAGAAGGTCCGCGCGCTCGGCGAGGATCTGGTGCTGTTCCGCGACAAGCACGGCCGCGCCGGCCTGTTGCACGCGCGCTGCTGCCATCGCGGCACCACGCTCTACTATGGCAAGGTCGAGGAAGACGGCATCCGCTGCTGCTATCACGGCTGGAAGTTCGACGCCGAAGGCCACTGTCTCGAGCAGCCCTGCGAGCCCGACGGCGGCCAGTTCAGGGACAAGGTGCGCCAGCCCTGGTACCCGGTCGAGGAGCGCTACGGGCTGATCTTCGCCTATATGGGCCCGGCCGAGAAACGCCCGGTGCTGCCGGCTTACGAATGCCTGGAAAACATGGACGAAGGCGAGTTCGTCGAAGCCGACGATTCCTCGATCGGCGGCGGCGGCCCCGCGATCATCCCCTGCAACTGGCTCCAGCATTTCGAGAACGTGGTCGATCCCTATCACGTGCCGGTGCTGCACGGCTCGTTCTCGGGGCCACAATTCACCAACATGATGGCCTCGATGCCGGAGGTGAAGTTCGACAAGACGCTGCGCGGCATCGCCGTGCGCTCGATCCGCAAGCAGGACGACGGCAAGGTGTTTTACCGCGTCACCGAAGCCGCCCTCCCCACGCTCCGCGTCGTGCCCAATCCGCGCGTGGCGCAATTTGCCCGCGTCGAGTCGATCGGCTGGACGCTGCCGATCGACGACACCTCGTTCCGCATCTACGTCGCCGGACGCGTCAAGAACTCCGGCGACATCGGCCGCATGCGCTCGAAGTTCAATGGCAAATTCTGGTGGGACATGACCGAGCAAGAGCACCAGCAATTCCCCGGCGACTACGAGGCCCAGGTCGGCCAGGGCCCGCAGACCATCCACTCCGAGGAGCATTTCGGCCAGAGCGACCGCGGCATCCTGATGATCCGGCGCATGCTGAGCGAGCAACTGGAAGCGATGGAGGCGGACCGCGATCCGATCGGCGTGTCGTTCGATACAAGTACTGCGCCGGTCGAATTCGAAGCGGGGAATTACATCCGCGAAGGCTGAGTTTTTGTTTGGCGCGTTTTCTTCACGCGAACCGGTATCCACTTCGCTCGAAAACGCTCTCGACCAGCCCCACGAAGGGCTGGACCGGCAACGACAACAAAGACAAATTGGGGGGATGCGATGGTCGATGTGACATCACAGATGTCGGTGCAAACGACTGCGGCGGCAAAGCCCCCGGCGCAGCGCTATTACGTGCTGGGCCTGCTCACCATCATCTATGCGCTGAACTTCCTCGACCGCACGATCTTCAACGTCCTGATCGAGCCGATCAAGAAGGAGTTTCAGCTCAGCGACACCATGATGGGCCTGCTCGCAGGCTTCGGCTTCGCGCTGTTCTATTCCCTGCTCGGCATTCCCATCGCGCGCGTCGCCGACCGGCTCAACCGGCGCAACATCGTCGCGGTGGCCTTTGCGTTCTGGAGTGCAATGACGGCGCTGTGCGGGGCGGCCTCGAGCGTGACCTCGTTGGCGCTGGCGCGCATCGGCGTCGGCATCGGCGAATCCGCAGGCTCGCCCGCCTCGCAATCGATCGTCGCCGATCTCTTCACCAAGAACGAGCGGCCGCGCGCGCTCGGCATCTACGCCATCGGCACCTATCTCGGCGTCTTCCTCGGCTATTTCATCGGCGGCTACGTCAACCAGCACTATGGCTGGCGGATGGCGTTCTATGTCGCCGGCCTGCCCGGCATCCTGCTCGCATTGATCCTGTGGCTGACGATCTCCGAGCCGAAGCGCGGCGCGATGCAGGAGAGTTTCGTGCCCGAGCCGCTCGGGCCGACACTGCGCTTCCTGGCCTCGCAGCAGAGCTTCATCATCGTGCTGATCGGCTTCTGCCTCACCACCTACACGAACTACGCAACGGCGGCCTGGATCCCGCCATTCCTGGCACGCGTGCACCATCTGTCGAGCGCCGAGATCGGCACCTATGCCGGCACCTTCAAGGGGCTCGCCGGCATGGCCGGCACCCTGCTCGGCGGCTTCGTGGTGGCGCAGATCAGCCGCCGCGACGATCGCTGGAAGCTGTGGGCGCCCGCGATCACCTCCGGCCTCGCCGGCCCGGTGTTCGCGCTGTGCATGCTGATCCAGGATTTCGCGATGATGGTGGCCATGCTGGCGCTGACCTCGTTCCTGGTCGGCTTCCATCTCGGGCCGATCTTCGCGATCGCGCAGACGGTGGCCAAGCCGAGCATGCGGGCGCTCGCCTCCGCCCTGATCGCGCTCACCGCCACCTGCTTCGGCCAGGGCGTCGGCCCGCTCGCGGTCGGCATGGTCAACGACGCCCTGAAGGGCACCTATGGCGCGGACGCCGTACGTTATTCCCTGCTCTCGGCGGCGGTCACGACCACACTGGGAGCCCTGCTGTTCGTCTGGGCGGCCCGCACGATCCGGGACGATATCGGCCGGGCGGCCGCCTGAGACCCGTTCCGGCCGCCAGCCCTGCGAAACCAAGCGGGCGCATTAATGAAACCATTTTGCGGAACCCGCGAAACCATCCGGAAACAGATGGTCCTTAAGACATGAGCCGATAGACGGCGGCTAAGCCCGTCGGGAGGCTCATATGAACCACTCAATTCACTCGGCTGATCGTGGCACCCACCTGAAGATCGTGGTGGTGGCGCTGGTTGCCGGTATTCTGGTCGCCGGCTTCGGGATCGCAGCCCGCACCAATGTCGATACCAGCCAGACCGCCCAATCGGCTCACGTGATCAAGGCCGGTAAGCCGGTGGCCGTGACCAGCGCAGGCACGTCGGAGATTCGCTGACACGCCCTGTTTGGGGCTGACGGAGGCCGCCGCCTGGCGGCCTTTTTCGTTTTCCAGAGCAATGCTTAGCCGATGCGTCCTGACAAAGCGCAACGTCCTTGACTTCACCCAGCCCCGCCTTTAAGTCCCCCCTCGTTCCGCGCGCTTTCAGCGAACCACGCGGGAGTAGCTCAGTTGGTTAGAGCGCCGGCCTGTCACGCCGGAGGTCGCGGGTTCGAGCCCCGTCTCTCGCGCCATTTTGGCAATCCCTTCATAGTCTTAGCCCGAACTTTTCGACGCCTTTCGCGACACTGTCGGCGATTGCCGGCGTCCGGCGGGAACTCGTGGCATAGTCAGCCCGCGCCCGAATCGTCTACGCCTTCCAGGACTTGGAGGGATCCCCACGCTTGACCGGCTTTTCCGGGGCTTCCCTGTCATTGAGGAGGCCAGACATGGCTAAAAAGGATTCGGCCAAGAAGGATTCGGCGAAGAAGGCCGCCGCTCCCGCCACCGTCACGCTCAAGCACCTCGCCGCTGACATCGCGGAGAGCCAGGACCTCTCGAAAAAGCACGCCGAGGCCGTCCTGACCGACATGGTCGATCTGATCGCCAAGCACCTCAAGAAGGGCGACCGCGTCCGCATCGTCGGTCTCGGCATCCTCCAGGTCCGCAAGCGCGCCGCCCGCACCGGCCGCAACCCCACCACCGGCGAGGCGATCCACATCAAGGCCAGCAAGAAGGTTGCCTTCCGCCCGGTCAAGGAGCTCAAGGAAGCGATCTGATAGCTACGTTTCGTTAAGCCTGATCCGCTTCGTTCCGGCCGCATCACGGCCCGCTTTTCTGATATACCGCCTGCTCCCCAAAAGACCCGGCGGTTTGACCAGAAATGTCCTCCCTCACCTTCACGCACACCGTGACCGAACGCTTCCTGCGCTACGTCACCATCGACACCCAGTCCGATCCGGAATCCCCGGCCTCGCCCTCGACCGAGAAGCAGAAAGATCTCGGCCGCGTGCTCGCCGCCGAGCTGAAGGCCATGGGCGTCGCCGACGCGCATCTCGACGACTACGGCTACGTCTACGGAACGATCCCGGCCAATACGACCAAGAAGGTGCCGGTGATCTGCTTCTGCTCGCACATGGACACCTCGCCCGACGTGACCGGCAAGGACGTCAAGCCGCAGCTGGTGAAGGACTATCGCGGCGGCGATATCACGCTGCCGGGCGATACCAGCCAGGTGATCCGCTTCACCGAACATCCCGCGCTGAAGAACCAGATCGGCAACGACATCATCACCACCGACGGCACCACGCTTCTCGGCGCCGACAACAAGGCCGGCGTCGCCGAGATCATGGATGCTGCGCATTTCTTCATCAACAACCCCGATGTGAAGCACGGCACCATCAAGATCCTGTTCACGCCGGACGAGGAGATCGGCCGCGGCGTCGACAATGTCGACCTGAAGAAGCTCGGCGCCGATTTCGGCTACACCATGGACGGCGAGAGCGCCGGCAGCGTCGAGGACGAGACCTTCTCGGCCGACGGCGCCACCATCACCATCAACGGCGTCAGCGCCCATCCAGGCTACGCCAAGGGCAAGATGGAGCACGCGATCAAGATCGCAGCCGCCATCGTCGAGCGGCTGCCGAAGGAAGGCTGCTCACCCGAGACGACGTCAGGCAAGCAGGGCTTTCTGCATCCGATCGGCATCGACGGCGCGCTGGAGCAGGCGACGCTGTCCTTCATCGTGCGCGACTTCACCGAGGAGGGGCTGAAGGAGAAGGAAGTCCTGCTCGAGAATATCGTCAAGGACGTGATGAAGGAGTATCCGCGCTCGACCTACAAGTTCGAGGTGCGGGAGCAGTACCGCAACATGAAGCAGGTGATCGACCGTCACCCGCACATCCTCGAATACGCCATCGAGGCGATCCGCCGTGCCGGCCTGCGCCCGATGCGCACCGCGATCCGCGGCGGCACCGACGGCTCGCGCCTGTCCTTCATGGGCCTGCCCTGCCCCAACATCTTCGCCGGCGAGCACGCGTTTCATTCGCGGCTCGAATGGGTCAGCCGGCAGGACATGGAAAAGGCGGTGCAGACGATCGTGCATCTCGCCATGATCTGGGAAGAAAAGGCTTAGCACCTCTTCGTAGCGTCTCTCTTGGAGGTGATGTGGCCGGGCTTGCTCCCGGCCACTCTCGAGAGCTACGGCACCGGCATCGCGCGAGGGCTACGATGGAAGCGGTCCGAGCTCGCCATCCAGTCCGGCAGCGGCTCTCCATCGCGGTGCCGCCCGCCGGCAACCGCCGCGGCCCAGGCCACCATGGCTCCGATCAGGGCCGCCGCCGCCACCGAGAAGGCGACGATGACCGAATTGCGCCGTGCGCGGTTGATCGCGGTCCGCGCGTCCGCGATCAGGGCGTCGACCCGACGCTCGGAATCGGCGGCCGCCAGTCCGGTCAGCGCGGTGACCTGCTGCACGAGATAATTGCGATCATCGAGCGCGACGCCACTATGGCTCGATGACGTCATCAGGATGCGTCCGGCTTCGGCACGGGCTTCCCGCATGTCGACGGAAGGCCGCCGCGGCGCGCGGAACAGCTTGTCGAGCTCGTAGCTCAACAGCGGCTCGGCGGAGGTCGCATTCCCGGACGAGCTGCGTATCGGCGAACGGTCGATCGCGGCAGCACCGATGATCGCCAGCAGCGTCGCGCCGATCAGCACGGCCAGAGCCCAGGACGTCAGCCCATGAAGCCCGTCCCGCCGCTCGGCGTCGTCCTCGATCGTGGCCAGCACAGGCGCAGGTCGCGCCGTCCGGCCGGCGATATAGCCGCCAACGCCGAAACTGATAATCGCCTGAATGATCACGTAGAGCCCGGACAGCAGCGCCAGCGCCACAGAGGCATCACGCCATGTCGGCGAGGCCGAACTGACACCGAGGCCGATGGCGACGCCAAAGCCGACCAGGATGAATGACATCGCACCGGCGGCGAAAGCGCCCGCGAACACCGAGCTCCACTGAATGGTGCGGCGGCCCTCGGCAGCCGCTACGCCGCCTTCCATCGTGTTGTCCCGTACGAGTGTTTCCATTGCCGTTCTCAGCGCAGGCCGAAGAACGACAGGATCGCCATGATCACGACGATCAAGCCGATCAGATAGATCAGTCCGTTCATAGTCCATCCTCCTCAAATGCTCCGGGGCGCTAATGAGGTCGGCGGACGAACGTTCCTAATTTTCCCAGCCGGCGGGAACGAACCGGCGGGATGCGGATTGTCTGATCAAGTCCCAAGGATAGAGATTGTGAGCACAAGAGGCCTCAGCCGGTCAGCCCCGGGCTGGGGCCTTTTCGCGTTTGCAACCGCCTTACTGTCCTATGTTAACGACGCCGGCGCCGGGATCGTCAAAGATGCGATCGGGGCGAACCTCCAGATCGGGAGCGCCGTGTGGATCGCAGAACCGCGTGCCTGAATCAGGCGAATGCATCCCGGGAGAAGGCCATCGCCGATCCCGAGCACCACGACCAATGGATCGATGAAGCCATCGAATGGCTGAAGCAGGCCATGGAAGCGAGTCGTTGTGCCATTAATACCGTGGAGGCTGACGGCACGCCCCACGTTGCGGAGCCGGCCGGCACGGCGGCAATCGAGACCTTCGCCTCACCCTTGCGCGTCATCGCCCGGCAGTAAGAGGCGGTCGCAACCCACGGGCTGCTGCGGCAATTGTTCCAGGGACGTAACAATGTTGCGGGTCGACACTGTTCCCGGCCCCATGCTAGGCCGTGCACAGACCGCAACCAGAGTGACGTCGTGCCCGCGAACCGCCAGCCCTCAGGATTTTGCCGCCCGCGCAACTGGCGCGGACTGCTGTCTGTGCTGATCGCGGTTGTCTATCTGCTCGCGGGCGCGCTGCACGGCCTGCACGACATCGACGTGACCACGCCTGGCGGCGGCTCGGAGATCGCCTCGATTGTCGAAGACGGTTCTGCTGCGGGCCATGGCGATCACAAGGCGCTCGGCGGCCATCACTGCCACGGCTGCTTCTCGGTCGCCGTCGCGCAGCCGATGCTGGCTGCAGCTGCCGCTGACATCGTTGCCGCACCGATCGCGCAGCGCGAGCCTGCGCTGATCGGCGTTGCGCCTGACACCGACTCTCCGCCCCCCAAACACCTGACCTGAACTGATCAGCCGGGCGCCTTTGCGCCTACGATGCTATTGTTCACAGGTCACTTCATGTCTTGCAGACGGACTGCCGCGCGCCTTGCCTGCGCGATGGCGATCTTCGTTGGCCCCTGGCTGACGCAGCACACGCACGCCCAGACGCTTACGATGCGGAGCGCGTTGTCGCGCGCGCTGGCCGCGAGCCCGCGGCTCACCGCGGCAGAGCGCGACGTCGGCATCGCCACGGGGCAGCGCATCCAGGCCGGCGCGCTGCTCAATCCGGAACTGTCCTATGAACAGGACAATTCGTTCGGGTCAGGCATCTATCGCGGCACGAGATCGGCCGAGACCACGCTCCAGATCAGCCAGGCCTTCGAGCTGTTCGGCAAGCGTGATGCGCGGATCGCCGCGGGCGCCGCCGGCATCGAGGTGGCCGCGATCCAGCGCAAGGCCGTCAGGCTGGAGGTGCTGTCGGAAACTGCGATTGCCTTCCTCAGCGTGCTCGGCGCGCAGCGGCGCATCCAGATCCTCGACGAGCAGATCGCTGCGATCGACCGGCTGACGCCGCTGCTGCGCCGCCGCGTCGAGGCCGGCGCCTCCTCGCCGGCCGAGACCGGCCGCGCCGAGGTTGCGTCCGCCCTGGTGAAGGCCGACCGCGAACGCTTCAAGGCGACGCTGGCGAGCGCCCGGCGGGAGCTCGCGGTGCTGATGGGGGATCCCGCGGCAAAATTCGGCGAGGTCTCCGGCCGGCTCGACACCACGGGAAAGACGCCGACGTTCCAGTCGGTCGTCGCCGCCATCGATGCCAATCCGCAGCTGGTGCGCTGGACCGCGATCTATGCCCAGCGCAATGCCGAGCTGTTGATGGCCAGGCTCAGGCCCTATCCCGACGTGCGGATCGCCGCCGGCTGGCGCCATTTCAGCGAGACCAACGACGACGCGGTGCGCCTCACCGTCTCGGTGCCGATTCCCGTGTTCGACCAGAACCAGGGCAACATCCTCTCGGCGCAGGAAAGCCTCGCCAAGACCAGGGCCGAGCGCGAAGCCAACCGCAACACGCTGATCGTGGTCGCCGGCCGCGCCTACGATTCGCTCCAGGGCTCGCTGCGCGAGCTCGCGGTGCTGCGCGAGACCGCCATCCCCAAGGCCACAGAGGCGTCGGAAGCGATCGCGCAGGGCTACGGCCAGGGCCGCTTCACCCTGCTCGAAGTGCTCGACGCCCAGGCGAGCGTTACGCAAGCGCGGCTGCGCGAGCAGGAGGCGCTGCAAAACTTCCATGCCGGCGTTGCGACCATCGAAGGCCTCGTCGGCAATCCCTTTGCGCTGGCCCGGGAGAGCGCGCGATGAAGACATCCTCCACCATCCTGATCACCATCGTGGCCGCAGCACTCGGCGCTTACGGCTATTCCCTGCTCGCGCCCACCAAGGTCGCGCCGACGGAACATGCCGAGCATTCCGAACAGAAGAAGCCGAACGACCATGTCGAGCAGGACGAGCACGGTGCCGACCGCATCCGCATCTCCGACGTCAAGCTGGCCGCCGCCGGCGTGGTGCTGGCGGAAGCTGCGAGTGCGACGCTGACCGATACGCTGTCCTTCAACGGCATCTTGCGCGCTAACCAGGAAGCCGTCGTGCAGGTGACGCCGCGCTTTCCGGGGGTCGCCAAATCGATCCAGAAGCGCATCGGCGACAGGGTCGGCAAGGACGACCTGCTCGCCGCGATCGAGAGCAACCAGAGCCTCACCGTCTACGAGCTCAAGGCGCCGATCGCAGGCACCGTCATCGAGCGGCAGATCTCGCTCGGCGAATACGCCTCCGAGCAGAAGCCGGCCTTCGTGGTCGCCGACCTCTCCTCCATCTGGGTCGACCTGTCGATCTACCGGCAGGATCTGCGGCGCGTCCGCCTCAACGACGAGGTGCTGATCGATCCCGACGACGGCCGCGGCGAGATCAAGGGCACGATCTCCTACATGGCCCCGATCGGCAGTAGCGAGACCCAGACCGCGCTCGCCCGCGTGGTGCTGGCAAATCCGGACGGGCGCCTGCGTCCCGGCCTGTTCGTCACGGCGCGGCTGATCCTCGCCGCGCGCAACGTCGCGGTCGCCGTGCGCCGAAGCGCGATCCAGACGCTGGAGAGCAGGACCATCGTGTTCGTCCGCGAGGACGGCGACAAGATCGAGGCGCGCCCCGTGGAGCTTGGAGATTCCGATCCGCGCCATGTCGAGATCAAGGCGGGTCTTTCGGCCGGCGAGCATTACGTCGCGGAGAACAGTTTCGTCGTGAAGGCCGAGATGGGCAAGGGCGAGGCCGAACATGATTGAGCGTCTCATCGCCGTCTCGCTTCAGCAGCGCTGGCTGGTCCTCCTGCTCGCGCTCGGCGCCGTCGCTTTCGGAGCCTGGAATTTCCAACGCCTACCGATCGATGCCGTGCCTGATATCACCAACGTCCAGGTCCAGATCAACACCCGCGCGCCCGGCTATTCGCCGCTGGAAACCGAGCAGCGCATCACCTTCCCCGTCGAGACCGCGATGGGCGGCCTGCCGAAGCTCGATTACACCCGCTCGCTGTCGCGCTACGGCCTGAGCCAGGTGACGGTCGTGTTCAAGGACGGCACCGACATCTATTTCGCCCGCCAGCTCGTGGGCGAGCGCATCCAGCAGGTGAAGGACCAGCTTCCGGCGGGCGTCGAGATCGCGATGGGCCCGGTCTCGACCGGCCTGGGCGAAATCTTCATGTACACCGTCGAGGCCAAGGCGGGGGCGAAGACGCAAGGCGGTCATGACTATTCGCTGACCGATCTGCGCACCGTGCAGGACTGGATCATCCGGCCGCAGCTTCGCAACGTGCCTGGGGTGATCGAGGTCAACACCATCGGCGGGTTCGAGCGGCAGTTCCACGTGCTGCCGGACCCCGGCAAGCTGATGGCCTACCGGCTCGGCTTTCGCGACGTCATGACGGCGCTCGCCGCCAACAACGCCAATGTCGGCGCGGGCTATATCGAACGCAACGGCGAGCAATATCTGGTGCGCTCCCCGGGCCAGGTCGGCAACATCAGCGAAATCCAGGACATCGTGATCGGCTCGCGCGGCGGCAATCCCGTCAGGATCAGGGATGTCGCCACCGTCAAGGAAGGCCGCGACCTCCGCACGGGAGCGGCGACGCGCGACGGCGAGGAGACCGTGCTCGGCACCGCCATGCTGCTGATCGGCGAGAACAGCCGCAGCGTGGCGCGCCGCGTCGCAGCCCGTCTCGACGAGATCGCCAAATCGCTGCCCGACGGCGTCGTGACGCGGACCGTCTACGACCGCACCCATCTGGTTGAGGCCACCATCCGCACGGTCGAAAACAACCTCCTCGAAGGTGCGGCCCTGGTCGTGGCCGTGCTGTTCCTGATCCTCGGAAACATCCGCGCCGCGCTCGTGGTGGCCTGCGTCATTCCGCTCTCCATGGCCATGACGATCACCGGCATGGTCGAAACAAAAGTCAGCGCGAACCTGATGAGCCTGGGTGCGATCGATTTCGGCATCATCGTCGACGGCGCCGTGATCATCGTCGAGAACTGCCTGCGCATGCTGGCCGAGGCGCAGCGCCAGAAAGGCGGCCTGCTCTCCACCCCCGAACGGCTGCGCGCGATCCTGCGCGGGTCGCGCGAGGTCATCAAGCCGAGCCTGTTCGGAACGCTGATCATCGCGGTTGTCTACCTGCCCGTGCTGACGCTGACCGGCGTCGAGGGCAAGATGTTCACGCCGATGGCGCTGACCGTGCTGATGGCGCTGGGCGCCGCGGTGCTGTTCTCCATCACCTTCGTGCCGGCGGCGGTTGCCATCTTCGTCACCGGCAAGGTGTCCGAGCACGAAAACCTGTTCATGCGGGTGGCGAAGCGCATCTATCTCCCCCTGCTCCGCCTCGCGATCGACAATCGGGTCGCGGTCACCGTGATGGCCGCCATCATCGTGATCGCAAGCGGCATTGCGGCCGCGCGCATGGGGGGCGAGTTCATCCCGAGCCTGGACGAAGGCGACGTCGCGCTGGCCTCGATCCGGATTCCCGGTACCAGCCTCACACAGTCGCTGGATCTGCAAAAGGCGCTGGAAAAGCGCATCAAGGAGATTCCCGAGGTGAAGGAATTCTTCACCCGCATCGGCACCGCCGAGATCGCGACCGACCCGATGTCGCCGGCGCAGACAGACGGCTACATCATGCTGAAGCCGCGCGCGGAATGGCCCGACCCGGACAAGCCGAAATCGGAGGTGATCGAGGCCATCGACCACGCCGCCGACGACATTCCCGGCAGCGCCTATGAAATCTCCCAGCCGATCCAGTTCCGTGTCAACGAGCTGATCTCCGGCGTGCGCAGCGACGTCGGCATCAAGGTCTTCGGCGACGATCTCGATATCCTTCAGGGCGCAGCAAAGCAGGTCGAGGCCGCAATCCGCGGCATCCGCGGCGCCAGCGACGTCAAGATCGAGCAGGTCTCGGGCCTGCCGATCCTCACCGTCCGGCTCGACCGCCAGGCGCTTGCCCGCTACGGGCTCAGCATCGGCGAGGTGCAGGGCATTGTCGAAATCGCGGTCGGCGGCAAGTCGGCGGGCAAGCTGTTCGAGGGCGACCGCCGGTTCGACATCGTCGTGCGCCTGCCCGAGCACCTGCGCGGCAATCTCGAGGCGATCCGGGCCATCCCGATCCCGCTGCCGCCCAGCGAGGAAGCGGCAAGCGGCACCGCCGTTCGAACAGCGCTGACCGCCTCTCCCCTTGCCCAGATGCGCTATGTTCCGCTGTCGTCGGTCGCGACCGTCGATGCGACGCCCGGTCCCAACCAGATCAGCCGCGAGAACGGCAAGCGGCGCATCGTCGTCACCGCCAATGTCCGCGCGCGCGATCTCGGTTCCTTCGTGAGCGAGGCGGAAGCCGCGGTCGCCGAAAAGGTCAAGCTGCCGCCGGGCTACTGGATCGGCTGGGGCGGCCAGTTCGAGCAGCTGGTCTCGGCGACCAAGCGACTGACGATCGTGGTGCCGGTGGCGCTCCTGCTGGTGTTCCTGCTGCTGTTCATGGGCATGGGATCGGCGGCGGATGCAGCGCTCGTGTTCTCCGGCGTGCCGCTGGCGTTGACGGGTGGCGTCGCCGCGCTGCTGCTGCGCGGTATTCCCTTATCGATCAGCGCCGGCGTCGGCTTCATCGCGCTGTCGGGCGTCGCCGTGCTCAATGGCCTCGTCATCATCGCCTTCATCGAGCGGCTGCGCAGCGAAGGGAGGCCGATCGCAGAAGCCGTACGCGAGGGCGCACTGACCCGGCTGCGCCCGGTGCTGATGACCGCCCTGGTCGCCTCCCTCGGCTTCGTGCCGATGGCGCTCGCCACCGGCGCCGGCGCCGAGGTGCAGCGTCCGCTCGCGACCGTGGTGATCGGCGGCATCATCTCCTCGACCGTGCTGACGCTGCTGGTGCTGCCGGCGCTCTATGCGCTGTTCCGGCGTGACGCGGCAGGCGAAACGCCTACAATGGCGCCTGATTTGGCCGCGTCCGGGGAGCGCTAGATTTGGGCAGCCACGACCATCACGGTCACCACCACCATGATCATGCCGGCCATGGGCATGACCACGGGCATAACCACGGTCCTGGCCACGCGCATGTCCATGCGCCCGCCAATTTCGGCACGGCATTCGCGATCGGCATTTCGCTCAACACCGCGCTGGTCGTGGCCGAGGCGATCTACGGCTATATCGGCAACTCCACCGCGCTGCTCGCCGATGCCGGCCATAACCTCAGCGACGTGCTCGGCTTGGTCGTGGCCTGGTGCGCATCGATCGCGGCAAGGCGCGCGCCGAGCGGCCGCTTCACCTACGGTTTTCGTGCCTCCACCATCCTGGCGGCGCTGGCAAATGCAGTGTTCCTGCTGGTCGCAACAGGGGCGATCGGCTGGGAGGCGATCTTGCGGCTCCGCGAGCCGGAGCCGGTTGCGGGCGTCACGGTAATGGTGGTCGCCGGTATCGGCATTCTCATCAACGGTTTTACCGCCATGCTGTTCGCGCGCGGACGCAAGGACGACATCAACATCGAAGGCGCCTATCTGCACATGGCGGCCGACGCCGCGGTCTCGCTCGGCGTCGTGATCTCGGCAGCGCTGATCATCTGGACCGGCTGGCTCTGGCTCGATCCCGTCACCAGCCTCGTCATCTGCGCCACCATCCTCTGGAGCACCACCAGCCTGCTGCGCGGCTCCATCGACATGTCGATGGCCGCGGCGCCCAAGGGCACCGACATCGCCGCGATCAAGATCTTTCTGCTGGAGCGGCCCGGCGTCTCGGGAATCCACGATCTCCACGTCTGGCCGATCTCGACCACCGAGACGGCGCTGACCTGCCATCTCGTGATGCCCACCGGCGCCGGCGATGCATTCCTGATGGAGACGGCGCAGATGCTGAGGGCGTCCTTCCGCATCGGCCACACAACGCTTCAGATCGAGACGCATCCCGACAACGGCTGCGCGCTGGCGCCGGATGATGTGGTGTAGGCCTCACAGGCCCATCCACGCCGTCATTGCGAGGAGCAAAGCGACGAAGCAATCCAGACTGCCTCCGCGGAGGCAGTCTGGATTGCTTCGCTACGCTCGCAATAACGGTGGATAGAGCGCCGCCTACGCCGCCTTCGCCGTGACGATCCAGATCGCGCCCTGCAGCGCCACGTTCTGCCCCTTCATGAACGGCGCGAGCATCTCGCGGATCGAGGCTTTTGCCGCAGCATAGGTCTCCGGCGGATGGCCTTGCAGCGCGCGGCTGGCTGGGCCGATCTGGAGCGCGCCGTCGACGGCGGCATCGAGGCCGCCGCCGATGGCGACATCCATCGCGAGATTGTGCGGCTCCATCGCCACGTCCACGAAGCCGGCGCCCTTCAGGATACGCATCACGCGCTCCTCCGAGGCAAACGCGAACGGGCCCGGCTCTTCCGGCCCGACCGGCGGCATCTTCGGGACATGTTTGTAGACCGCCATCAGCGGCGCCATCATCCACGGATTTTCCTTTGGCTCGCGCCAGCAGGCGAAGGCGAGCCGTCCGGTCGGCTTCAGCGCGCGGCGGAGATTGGTGAAGGACGCAATGGGATCGGCAAAGAACATCACGCCGAAGCGCGACGCCAACAGGTCAAAGCTCGCCGGCTCGAACGGATGGACGGTCGCATCCGCCAGCACGAAATCGAGCGGCAGGCCTTTTGGGGCAAACGCGCGCGCCTGCGACAGCATGGGGTCGGAAACATCGAGGCCGAGCGCGAAGCCATCAGGCGCGACCGCCTTCGCGAACGCGAACGTCGTCGCACCGGAGCCGCAGCCGACGTCGAGCACGCGCTCGCCCGGCTTCGGCCTGGCGCGGTCGATCAGCACGTCGGCGATGGGTCCGAGCAGGCTTTCCTGGGCAGCGTGCCGATCGGCCCAGCGCTGCCCGCTCGGACCGTTCCAATAGGCGATCTGATCGGCGTTTTGCTCGTGTCCGCTTGGCTGTTCCATGGATCCCCTCCGGCAGCTTGGTCGAAAGACCCCGATGCCGAAAAGCAAGGACGCCGTCAACTGAGGCGGCCTGTTCGGTCCACCTGTCAGCGAGACGTTCTTGCGTTCACGCCGCACGGCACGGCGTCAGAGGTTGACGGACGCTGAGGTCTTCAACTGTCGACCTGCGCTACGCCGGATCATTCGGCCGCGAGCGAAACTCCGGTTCGCTTGGCAAGGACGCGGCGAAAGTCGGCTGCCAGCTCGTCGTAATAGTTGGCAAGCTCCTCGTAGAAGGCCCGACCGGCCTCATCAGAAGCTTCTTGAGCCGCTTTCATGCAGTGGGCGGCTTTCGACTCGTACCTTTCCAGCTTGATGCGAAGATCACTCATCACGGCGATACTCCACGCTGCCACAGGGAGCCGTAACGGTGGTTCGGATGGCGATCAAAAAGATGACCGAAAAAGGGCAATTTTGGACCCTTGGAGGGCGACTCGTGGGCGTCCGATGTCAGGCGCAACGAGGCAGACAGCCGCCAGATCGGCACGCCGTCAGCCGGAACTACCAAATTGGAATGATTGAGCCGCGGCGGCTCATGCGTCGCGCTTCGCGCAACACGCCCGGCAACAATGTCGGTAGATGAGGTCCAGCAGAGCACACATTGGCCACCCGTCCATCGTGAATTGCGGTGGACATTGGCCGACTCGTGGGCGGACGCCTGTGACAATCATCACAAAGCCGGTCTTTGCTCAAGCCCTATTTGCAATGCGCTCGGGTCTTGCTCGAACACCCGCGGGAGGGCTAAAGAGGCGCCTTGGGGCGGTTAGCTCAGCTGGTTAGAGCATCTCGTTTACACCGAGAGGGTCCGCGGTTCGAATCCGTGACCGCCCACCAGCCTGCGCTCGCGCAGCGACGCAGGCTGCCACGGCGGGCTTTTTGCGGCGAGCTTCGGCTTGCCAAGCCAGCCTAATCCCCCGGCCTCCCCGGCAGCAGCGGCACCGCGTCGATCCACACCGCCGCCGACTGGCACCAGATCTGCCTGACGGGACGCAATTTGTCGCGCTGGCGGATTGAGCCCCAGCGGATGCCCCAATCGTCGGCCTGGTCGCCCTCGCCGCTGGTGAACAGCGGGGAACCGCAGTCGGAGCAGAAGTGCTGGAAGCGCATCCGGCCGTTGTCGCCGCGCTTGCCGTAGACTTTTGGCGTACCGCTGATCACGTGCACGTCCGCCTTGGTGCAGATCGCGGTCACCCGGAACGGCGATCCCGTCAGGGTCTGGCAGTCCCGGCAATGGCAGACCGACACCGTCTCGGGGTCGATCTCAGCCTCAAAGGTGACCTGCCCGCAATGGCATTGCCCGTCGATCTGCATCGCCCTGATCCCCTGCGCCCCAAACAAAAACGGCGCCCGAAGGCGCCGTTTTATCATCTTTCGCTGAACCTTAGTGAGCGGTCAGTCCGCCGGCGGCCTCGTCCCCGTCCGGCTTCACCGTCACCTTGGTATCCTCTTCCCAGACGATCGGCACCGGCTTCTTCACCAAGGCCTTGGCGACGACGTCGTCCAGACGCGACACCGGGATGATCTCCATGCCGCCCTTGATCGCATCGGAAATCTCCGTGAGATCCTTGGCGTTGTCCTCGGGGATCAGCACCGTCTTGATGCCGCCGCGGGCAGCGGCCAGCAGCTTCTCCTTGAGGCCGCCGATCGGCAGCACGCGGCCGCGCAGCGTGATCTCGCCGGTCATCGCGACATCGTGGCGGACCGGAATGCCGGTCATGACCGAGATGATCGCGGTGGCCATCGCCACACCCGCCGACGGACCGTCCTTCGGCGTCGCGCCTTCCGGCACGTGCACGTGTATGTCGCGCCGGTCGAACAGCGGCGGCTCGATGCCGTAGACGATCGCACGCGAGCGCACGTAGGACGCCGCCGCCGAGATCGATTCCTTCATCACGTCGCGCAGATTGCCCGTGACCGTCATCTTGCCCTTGCCGGGCATCATGACGCCTTCGATCGTCAACAGCTCACCGCCGACATCGGTCCAGGCAAGGCCCGTGACGATACCGACCTGCGGCTCGCTCTCGATCTCGCCGAAGCGGTACTTCGGCACGCCGAGCAACTCTTCCAGAGTCTTCTCGGTGACCTTGACCGACTTCTTCTTGGAGATCATCAGCTCCTTCACCGCCTTGCGGGCGAGTGTGGAGAGCTCACGCTCCAGATTACGCACGCCCGCTTCGCGGGTGTAGCGGCGGATCAACAGCAGCAGCGCGTCGTCGTCGATCGAGAACTCCTTGGAGTCCAGGCCGTGCTTGGACACCGCGTTCGGGATCAGATGCTTGCGTGCGATCTCGACCTTCTCGTTCTCGGTGTAGCCCGCGATCCGGATGATCTCCATGCGGTCCATCAGCGGTCCCGGAATATTGAGCGTATTCGCGGTCGTGATGAACATCACGTTGGACAGATCGTAGTCGACCTCGAGGTAGTGGTCGTTGAAGGTCCCGTTCTGCTCGGGGTCGAGGACCTCGAGCAGCGCCGAAGACGGATCGCCGCGGAAATCGGCGCCCATCTTGTCGATCTCGTCCAGCAGGAACAGCGGATTGGACGACTTCGCCTTCCGCATCGACTGGATGATCTTGCCGGGCATCGAGCCGATATAGGTGCGGCGGTGACCGCGGATCTCGGCCTCGTCGCGCACGCCGCCGAGCGAGACGCGCACGAATTCGCGCCCGGTCGCCTTCGCGATCGACTTGCCGAGCGAGGTCTTGCCGACGCCGGGAGGTCCGACGAGGCACAGGATCGGGCCCGTCAGCTTGTTGGCGCGCGACTGCACCGCGAGATACTCGACGATACGGTCCTTGACCTTCTCCAGCCCGTAGTGATCGGCATCCAGAACCGACTGCGCGGCTTCCAGATCCTTCTTCACCTTGGACTTCTTGTTCCACGGGATCGACAGCAGCCAATCCAGATAGTTGCGCACGACGGTCGCTTCCGCGGACATCGGCGACATCTGGCGCAGCTTCTTCAATTCGTGCTGCGCCTTCTCGCGCGCTTCCTTGGAGAGCTTGGTCTTGGAGATCTTCTCTTCGAGATCGGCGAGCTCGTCGCGACCGTCGTCGTCGCCGAGCTCCTTCTGGATCGCCTTCATCTGCTCGTTGAGATAATACTCGCGCTGGGTCTTCTCCATCTGGCGCTTGACGCGCGAGCGGATGCGCTTCTCGACCTGCAGCACCGAGATCTCGCTCTCCATCAGGCCCAGCACCTTCTCGAGGCGCGTGGTGACGGACAGCGTCTCCAGGATGCCCTGGCGGTCCGCGATCTTGACGGCGAGATGCGAGGCAACGGTGTCGGCGAGCTTGGCGAAATCGGTGATCGCCTGCACGACGCCGACGACCTCGGCCGAGATCTTCTTGTTGAGCTTCACATAGCTCTCGAAGTCGGACACGACCGAGCGCGACAGTGCCTCCGCCTCGACCGACTTCGCATCGGTGTCGGCGAGCGCAATCGCGGTCGCTTCGTAGTACTCGCTGCGATCGGTGTATTTCTGCACGCGCGCACGCTCGAGCCCTTCGACCAGCACCTTCACGGTGCCGTCGGGAAGCTTCAAGAGCTGAAGCACGCTGGCGAGCGTACCGGTCTCGTAAATGGCGTCGGGCGCCGGATCATCGTCGGACGCGTTCTTCTGCGTCGCGAGCATGATCAGCGCGTCGTTCTTCATCACCTCTTCGAGCGCGCGGATCGACTTCTCGCGACCGACGAAGAGCGGAACGATCATGTGCGGGAAGACGACGATGTCGCGCAGCGGCAGCACGGGATAGGCGTGCGTTTCGCCATGGACGATGGTTGGCCGGGGTTTGGGATTAGTCATGGCCTTTTCCTTTTGCTTTGCCCCCTCGCACGCAGTCCGCTTCTCTCATGCGCAACCGCCACAAGGTGCCGAGGTGATCCAGAAAACCGGCCTACCATTCGAAGGTTGGACCGGGCTTGCCGGATCGGAACTGAGGCGAATCTTGAAGAGAATTCTCGCTCGCCGCCGACATTAGGTGGCTATCGACCGGGGGGGTGTCAAGTCATTGAAAGACGCGCGCCATCAGGCGCTTACGCACGCGTATAAGCGACGCAACATCGGCTGCGGAGAACCATTCCGCAGCCGCTACTGTCAAAGACGATTGGAGCGTTCCAGCGCCGCAAATCAGGCGCTGGCGTTCTCGACGGCGCGATCGGACCGATCGGCGTAGATGTAGAGCGGACGCGCCGTACCTTCCACGACTTCGCGGGAAATCACGACTTCTTCCACACCTTCCAGGCCCGGCAGGTCGAACATGGTCTCGAGCAGGATCGCCTCGAGGATCGAACGCAGACCACGCGCGCCGGTCTTGCGCTCGATCGCCTTGCGGGCGACCGCGCCAAGCGCCTCGTCGGCGAAGGTCAGCTCGATGTTCTCCATCTCGAACAGCCGCTGGTACTGTTTCACCAGCGCGTTCTTCGGCTCGGTCAGGATCTTCTTCAGCGAGGTCTCGTCCAGATCCTCGAGCGTCGCCACGACCGGCAGACGGCCGACGAATTCGGGGATGAGACCGTACTTCAGGAGGTCCTCAGGCTCGACGTGACGGAAGATCTCGCCGGTACGGCGATCCTCCGGCGCGAGCACCTGGGCGGCGAAGCCGATCGAGGTCGACCGCCCGCGCGCCGAGATGATCTTCTCGAGGCCGGCGAACGCACCGCCGCAGATGAACAGGATGTTGGTGGTATCCACCTGCAGGAACTCCTGCTGCGGATGCTTGCGGCCACCCTGCGGCGGGACCGAGGCCACCGTGCCTTCCATGATCTTCAGCAGCGCCTGCTGCACGCCCTCACCCGACACGTCGCGCGTGATCGAGGGATTGTCGGACTTGCGGCTGATCTTGTCGATTTCGTCGATGTAGACGATGCCGCGCTGGGCGCGCTCGACATTGTAGTCGGCGGCCTGGAGCAGCTTCAGGATGATGTTCTCGACGTCCTCGCCGACATAGCCGGCTTCGGTCAGCGTCGTTGCATCGGCCATCGTGAACGGCACGTCCAGGATGCGGGCGAGCGTCTGCGCGAGCAGCGTCTTGCCCGAACCGGTCGGACCGATCAGCAGGATGTTCGACTTCGCGAGCTCGACGTCGTTGTGCTTGGTCTGGTGGTTGAGGCGCTTGTAGTGATTGTGCACCGCGACCGACAGGACCTTCTTCGCATGGCTCTGGCCGATGACGTAATCGTCCAGGACCTTGCAGATTTCCTTCGGCGTCGGAATGCCGTCGCGCGACTTCACGAGCGAGGATTTGTTCTCCTCGCGGATGATGTCCATGCAGAGCTCAACGCACTCGTCGCAGATGAAGACCGTGGGACCCGCGATCAGTTTGCGGACTTCGTGCTGGCTCTTGCCGCAGAACGAGCAATACAGTGTGTTCTTGGAGTCGCTCGTACCGACCTTACTCATTCATGTCTCCGTCCGCGGTTCGATCCCGCTCCGCTCGATCGCTCCATTCCGGCACGCAGGCCGTATGAAGTTCAAATAGAGCAAATTCCGTACCAAAAAAGACCCTACGCGTTACATCCCGTGCGAATCACGGTCACTCGATTCTCCGCGATCATAGCCGATCAATCGTAGCCAACCATGCTGTCACCCGACTATCAAGAATTCGCTAATCGAGGGGGCGCTGGCTACCCGTGACAATACCGTGATTTCACGTCTTGGCACGGACGAAGTGATCGAAATCGCCCCGGAGTTGCTGGATTGCCACGAAAAACAAGCACGAAAGCGGAACTTTCTGCCTGTCGCGGGGCGCAAGACTGCTTTTTGCGCCCCTGCGTAGTACGCCGTTAACGTCAACGTCGCCCTGACGATCCCGGGAAATCCCCAAAGGTATTCCAGGGATCGATTTTGCAGCCGCGTTCGCGCTACTGCGGCTTCGCCGCCGGCTCCTCGGAGCGCTTGTCGATAACCTTGTCGACCAGGCCGAAGTCCCTCGCGTCGTTGGCCGTGAGGAACTTGTCGCGTTCCAGCGCGTCCTCGATCGTCTTGTAGGTCTGACCGGTGTGCTTCACGTAGATCTCGTTGAGCCGCTTCTTCAGGTTCAGGATTTCCTGCGCGTGCAGCATGATGTCGGTTGCCTGGCCCTGGAAGCCGCCGGAGGGCTGATGCACCATGATGCGCGCGTTCGGCAGCGAGAAGCGCATGTCCTTCTCGCCGGCGGCGAGCAGCAGCGAGCCCATCGAGGCGGCCTGGCCCGTGCACAGCGTCGAGACCGGCGGGCGGATGAACTGCATGGTGTCGTAGATCGCGAGGCCCGACGTCACCACGCCGCCCGGCGAGTTGATGTACATCGAGATTTCCTTCTTCGGATTTTCCGCTTCAAGGAACAGGAGCTGCGCGACCACCAGCGTCGACATGCCGTCCTCGACCGGACCGGTCAGGAAAATGATGCGCTCCTTCAACAGGCGCGAGAAGATATCGTAGGCGCGCTCGCCACGGTTGGTCTGCTCGACCACCATGGGCACGAGGTTCATGTAGGTTTCAACCGGATCGCGCATGAGTCACCTAGGGTTTTAGGAGGCGGACATTGCCAGTCTTGGCTGCCAGCTTGGCTGGGTTTGCCGGAAGGCCGATGGACGCCAGTGATGCAGGAAGTGGGTAGAGGTAGAACGCTTGGTATAAGACTTGGGTACAGGGCGTACCGACAGATATAGCCCAATTCGCGCCAGACAAGTGCGGAGCGAATTAAGGCTTAATCCACGGGGCACTTGAAGCTGATTCTCGCAAACAGGCCCAGCCAGCCAGATGGCTAGCCGGGCCCCTTCGCTGATCATCCTTAATGGAAGGCTTTTTCAAAGCCTTCAGGCCGCGGTCTTTTCCGCGTCCTCGTCCTTGTACAGGTCCTCGCGCGAGACCTTCTTCTCGGTCACGTTGGCGAGCTCGAGGATGAAGTCGACGACCTTGTCCTCGTAGATCGGTGCACGAAGCTGGGCCAGGGCCTGGGCGTTGTTGCGGTAATAGTCCCAGACTTCCTTCTCGCGGCCCGGCATCGAGCGCGCGCGCTCGATCACGGCGCGGCCGACCTCGTCGTCGGTCACGGTGATCTTGTTCTTCTCGCCGATCTCGGACAGCACGAGGCCGAGCCGCACGCGGCGGTCGGCGATCTTGCGGTACTCGTCCTTGGCCTTGTCTTCGGTGGTATCCTCGTCCGCGAAGGTCTTGCCGGCCGAATCCATCTCGGCCTTGACCGAGTTCCACATCAGATTGAACTCCTCGTCGACGAGCGACGGCGGCGCTTCGAAGCGATGCGCCTCGTCGAGGCGGTCGAGCAGCGCACGCTTGACGCGCTGGCGCGTCGCGCCGGCGAACTCGGCAGCCAGACGCTCGCGCGCGGCTTCCTTCAGCTTGTCCAGCGATTCGAGGCCAAGCGTCTTGGCGAACTCGTCGTCGATCGCGACGTCCTGCGGCGCCTCGATCGAGGTCGCGGTGGTCTCGAACTCGGCCGGCTGGCCGGCGAGCTTGTCGTTCATGTAGTTCTTGGGGAACGACACCTTCAGCGTGCGCGTCTCGTCCGCGCCGATGCCGGTGAGCTGCTCCTCGAAGCCGGGGATGAAGGTATTGGAACCGATCACGACCTGGATGCCCTCGCCGGTGCCGCCCTCGAAGACTTCGCCGTTGATGGTGCCCTTGAAGCTGATGGTGACGCGGTCGCCCGACTCGGCCTTGGCACCCTCGGCCTTGGCTGCATAGCCGCGGTTGGTGTCGGCGATGCGCTTGATGGCTTCGTCGACGTCGGTGTCGGACACGTCAGCGACGGGCTTCTCGACCTGGAAGGACTTGAAGTCGGCGAGCGCAATCGCGGGCACCACTTCGATCGCGACCGTGTAGGTCAGATCGGTCTTGCCGTTCAGCAGCTCCTCGACCTCGGCCTGCTCGCTCGGCATGGTGATCTTCGGCTCGGTCGCAAGCTTGAAGCCACGGTCCGAGAACAGCTGCGTGTTGGTGTCGCGGATGGTCTGGTCGATGGTCTCGGCCATCACCGAACGGCCATAGACCTTCTTCAGGTGAGCGACCGGCACCTTGCCGGGACGGAAGCCGTTGATGCGGACCTTGTCCTTGAGATCGACGAGTTTGGCACCGGCCTTGGCGTCGAGATCAGACGCGGGAACGCTGATCTTGAACTCGTGCTTCAAACCTTCCGAGAGGGTTTCTGTGACCTGCATGGCGTCCAATCTTCTTCTCGCTCGGTCCCGGCACGCATGCGTCGGGACGCTGTCATTAATCGAACCGGCGCGAGGCAAGACGCCTCAACGCCGGTGGTTCATCGGACCACTTCCGCCGGAAACACTCCGTGAGGAAGCAGCCCTTCGGTAATCCGTGCAAACGCTGAAAGCGCTTGGTGCGGGCGGAGGGACTCGAACCCCCACAACTTTCGTCACTGGAACCTAAATCCAGCGCGTCTACCAGTTCCGCCACGCCCGCGTGAATTTGCATCAAGACCGGCCGCGATGCCGCGGGCGGCCGGGCTTATAGCATGTGCCTGACTGTTCGCAGCAAAAAAATGGCCCGATAGAGACAGGCTTTAAGTAGGCGCGACGGCTGGACTTATCCAGCGCTTCATGGTCCGCATCGAGCCATGAAAACGCGGATCTTTGACCCGACCCGGCGCGAGGTTTTGGCCGGACTTGGAGCCGGACTTGGAGCCGGAATTGGAGCCTCCGCGGCCGGGCTGATCGCCGGCGGTGCGGCCCCCGCTGTCACCGCCCAGCTCACCCTGCAGGCAAGGCCGGCAACCCTGGCGCTCAGGCCGGGTCAGCCGGCGACACCGATCTGGGAGCTGGCCGCCGTAAGCCACATCGGGAACGTCCGTCTCAAGCGAGGCGACCGCTGCGAGGTTGTGTTTCGGAACGACCTGCCTGTCCCGCTTGCGCCAGTCTGGTACGGCCTGAACGGCCCGGCCGCGGCCGACCCGTTGCGAGGGCGTGCGCCGACCGCGCCGGATGTGACTGAAACCTCAATTGTTTCAATATCAAATGCAGGAACTTTGGCAGCCGACTTCCGCCTCTTCGAAGACGGTCTGAAGCTGCCCGCGCGCCCGCTTCCGATCATCGCCGGCGAGACGAATCGCGTCGCCGTCGACCGCGACGAGGTCTTGTTGATCGAGGAATGGCGGCTGCGGCCGGATGGGACCGCGCTTCCGCCCGGCCGCGCGCCCGAGAACACGACACCGCTCTTTACCCTCAATGGCCGGACTTCATTCGAACTCTCAGCCGCGGCCGGCGAGCGGCTGCGGCTGCGCTTTATCAACGGCTCGCGACGTTCTGTTCTGGCGATCAAATTGGAAGGCCACGAGGTCCAGGTGATGGCCCTGGACGGACAGCCGGCCGAGCCGTTCCCGGCGCGCAACGGCGCCCTGGTGCTCGCCCCCGGCGCGCGCGCCGACGCCTTCGTGGATGCGGCCAAATCGGCCCCACTCCTGTTGCATGACGGCAAAGAGGCGCGCCAGGTCGGGAGCCTCGCAATATCAGGCAAGCTCGAGCGGCGCGCGCCGCTGCTGCCGCCACAGCCGCTCCCCCTGAACGACCTCCCCGAGAAGCTCGACCTCAAAGGCGCCCTGCGGTTCGATGTCGCGCTCGGCGCGCCCGAGGCCGGCTGGACACGGCCCGCAAACTTCTCCGTCTCCTCCAATCCGGCCTTCCGCGCCAGGACCGGCCGCACCGTCGTGCTGGCCCTCAAGAACCCCGGACCGGTCACAACCGTGTTTCACCTGCACGGCCATCATTTCCGCCTGCTCGACAAGCTCGACGACGGCTGGAAGCCCTACTGGCTCGACACGCTCGCAATCGAGCCCGGCCAGACCCAGCGCATCGCGTTCGCGGCGACCTCACCCGGCCCCTGGCTGATCGAATCCGTCGTGACCGATTGGGCCGCACCGCGGCTGGTGCGCTGGTACGCGGTGGAGTGAGGGCACCGGCTTTGTAGGGTGGGCAAAGGCGCTCTTCGCGCCGTGCCCACCATTTCTTTCCTGATGTCGATAGGACGGTGGGCACGCTTCGCTTTGCCCACCCTACTTCGCGCAGGTGGCGGACGAGCTCAGTACTCCACCCCGAGCGCATTATAGATCCGCCGGTGCACGGCCGGCAGCGTCTCGGTGAGATCCTCCGCGATCAGCCCCGGGCCCGCCTCGCTTCCCGCCTCGCCATGCATCCAGACGCCGATGCTGGCGGCCTCGAAGGCCGGCACGCCCTGCGCCAGAAGTCCTGCGATGATGCCGGCGAGCACGTCGCCGGCGCCGGCGGTGGCGAGCCAGGGGGGCGCGTTGGCGGCGATGGTCGCGCGGCCGTCGGGGGCGGCGATCGTCGTGTCCGGCCCCTTCAGCAGCACGACCGCACCGCAGCGCTCGGCGGCGGCACGGACGCGCTCCAGCTTCGAGCGGCCCGGATGTTTATTGCTGAGGTCGGAGAACAGGCGCGGAAATTCACCCTCGTGCGGCGTCAGCACCACCGCACTGTCCTGCGAGGACTTGATCGATTCGAACAGCCGCTCGGGATTTGCCGCAAAGCTCGTCAGCGCATCCGCGTCCAGCACCAGATGCCGCTGCGCGTGAAGCGCGGTGTGGACCAGATCGCAGGTGCGATCGCCGACGCCCGCGCCGGGGCCGATCAGGCAGGTGTTGTAGTGCTTGTCGCCGAGCAGTTCGCCGAACTCGATCGCGGTGTCGACGGGACGCACCATCACCGCAGTCAGCGCGCTGGCATTGATCGCAAGCGCATCGCGCGGGCTCGCCAGCGTCACGAGGCCCGCCCCGGCCCGCAACGCGCCACGGGCAGCGAGCCGCGCCGCGCCGGTCGCGGCGGCATCGCCCGAGACCGCCAGCACGTGGCCCCGTGCGTATTTATGGCCGTCGATGCGCGGCACCGGAAAGGCGGTGCCCCAGAAATCCGGATCGTTCTCGAAGGTCCGCGGCGCGATCTCGTCCAGCACCTGCGCGTCGATGCCGATGTCGGCAACGCGCACGTGGCCGCAATGCATCCGGCCGGGCAGCAGCAAATGCGCCGGCTTCTTGCGGAAGAAGGTGACGGTCTCGGTGGCGTTCACCGCCGCGCCCATCACGGCTGCGCTGGTGCCGTTGATGCCGCTCGGCAGGTCGACCGCGAGCACCAGGGCGCCGTTGGCGTTGATCGCTTCGATCATCGCATGCGCCTCGCCGTCGACCGGGCGACTGAGGCCCGCGCCGAACAGCGCATCGATGATCAGCGCGGGTCTTCCGATCGCCTGCGGATTGAACGGCAGCACCGGGTGCTTCCAGCCGCGCGCCGCGGAGGCCGCGTCACCCTGGAGCTGGTCGCGCTCGCACATCAGGATCACCGAGACGTCGCGGCCTTGCGCGGCGAGCTCGGCGGCTGCGACAAAACCGTCGCCGCCATTGTTGCCGGGACCGGCCACGATCAGGATCGGCCCCTCCTCCACCAGCGCATTGGCGGCCTCCGCGACCGCCTGTCCCGCGCTGAGCATCAGCTTGAAGCCGGGCGTGCCTGCCGCAATACTGAGCTGGTCGGCACGCTGCATTTCAGCGTTGGTCAGAACTTCCATGCCACTTCCCTGGTCCAAACGCCTTTTCAACAGGCACGTTCCGTACCGACCCATCCGGCAGAACAGCGATTTGCACAGATATTGAACTGATTGCCTATTTCGTAGTCTGGGGTATTTTGTGCCAGTCGGCTCCACCTATCAGAGATGCACGTTAAAAGGCTGATAACGCTCCAATAATCAGGGCATTTGCAACTTGGCATAGACCCTGCTTTCGAGGAAGCCGCTTCGGTTCGTCGTGCTCACTGGCATTCTATCAGGGTGTGGCCGGCCGTTGTTGCCGGGCTGGTCAGGTATCCCGGCATAGCGAAGACAAGATCGTGCGTTAAGAAAAGCGCATCCTGACGAAGACGTTGCTATTTGATCGAAAGGCCGGGAGGCGCGCAGTGAAGAAAATCGAAGCCATCATCAAGCCATTCAAGCTCGACGAGGTGAAGGAAGCGCTTCAGGAAGTCGGCCTTCAAGGCATCACGGTGACCGAGGCCAAGGGCTTTGGCCGGCAGAAGGGTCACGCCGAGCTTTACCGCGGCGCAGAATACATCGTCGACTTCCTGCCCAAGGTGAAGATCGAGATCGTGATCGGCGACGATCTGGTCGAGCGCGCCATCGACGCGATCCGCCGCGCCGCGCAGACCGGGCGCATCGGCGACGGCAAGATTTTCGTCTCCAATATCGAAGAGGCGATCCGCATCCGGACCGGCGAATCCGGGCTGGACGCTATCTGAGCCGGGTGCTATCCCGCATTTTGCGACACTCCGACAAGAAAAAGGCTGCTTCGGCGGCCTGATTTCGTTTGTGCGGTCGCGCGCGAACTCGCCAAAAGCGAGAACAATCCTGCTCACCTGGAAACCGACCCGCAGAGCCAAAAGGGGTATGCATGAAGACCGCCAAAGACGTCCTGAAATCGATCAAGGACAACGACGTCAAATACGTCGACCTGCGCTTCACCGATCCGCGCGGCAAGTGGCAGCATGTGACGTTCGACGTCAGCATGATCGATGACGACATTTTCGCCGAAGGGACGATGTTCGACGGCTCCTCGATCGCCGGCTGGAAGGCGATCAACGAGTCCGACATGTGCCTGATGCCGGATCCGGTGACCGCGACGATCGACCCGTTCTTCGCCGAGACCACCATGGTCATCACCTGCGACGTGCTCGAGCCGACCACCGGCGAGCCCTACAACCGCGACCCCCGCGGCATCGCCAAGAAGGCCGAGGCCATGGTGAAGTCGATGGGCGTGGGCGACAGCGTGTTCGTCGGCCCCGAAGCCGAGTTCTTCGTGTTCGACGACGTGCGCTTCTCCGCCAACCCCTACAGCACCGGCTTCCGTCTCGACTCCTCGGAGCTGCCGACCAACTCCGACACCGAATATGAGGGCGGCAATCTCGGCCACCGCGTCCGCACCAAGGGCGGCTACTTCCCGGTGCCGCCGCAGGACTCCGTGCAGGACATGCGCTCCGAAATGCTCGGCGCCATGGCCAAGATGGGCGTCAAGGTCGAGAAGCATCACCACGAAGTCGCGTCCGCCCAGCACGAGCTCGGCATGAAGTTCGACACGCTGACGCTGATGGCCGACCACATGCAGATCTACAAGTACTGCATCCACCAGGTCGCGCACATCTACGGCAAGACCGCCACCTTCATGCCGAAGCCGGTCTATGGCGACAACGGCTCGGGCATGCACGTGCACCAGTCGATCTGGAAGGACGGCAAGCCGGTGTTCGCCGGCAACAAGTACGCTGACCTGTCGGAGACCTGCCTCCACTACATCGGCGGCATCATCAAGCACGCCAAGGCGATCAACGCCTTCACCAACCCGTCGACCAACTCCTACAAGCGCCTGGTCCCGGGCTATGAGGCTCCCGTGCTGCTCGCCTACTCCGCGCGCAACCGCTCGGCCTCCTGCCGCATCCCCTACACCGCTTCGCCGAAGGCCAAGCGTGTCGAGGTGCGCTTCCCCGATCCGCTCGCCAATCCCTATCTCGGCTTCGCCGCGATGCTGATGGCCGGCCTCGACGGCATCAAGAACAAGATCGATCCGGGTCCGGCGATGGACAAGGACCTCTACGACCTGCCGAAGGAAGAGCTGAAGCAGATCCCGACCGTGTGCGGCTCGCTCCGCGAGGCGCTCGAAAACCTCGACAAGGACCGCGGCTTCCTCAAAAACGGCGGCGTGTTCGACGACGACTTCATCGACGCTTACATCGAGCTGAAGATGACCGAAGTCGCCCGCTTCGAGATGACCCCGCACCCGGTCGAGTTCGAGATGTACTATTCGGGCTAAGCAGCCCACACTCTCTACGACAGGCAAAAGGCGCTCCGCGAGGAGCGCCTTTTCGTTTCGGGAGCGCAGGCTGGGTTACCGCTACCCCACCCTGCAGGATACGACCTGCCCAATCACCACGTTGCAGTGAAGGCGCGCTGGAGCTCGGCCGGCCCTGTCACCCCGCCCGCGATGAGCAATTGGGTGAGAACACGGGCCTTCTGCGGATTGAGATCCTCGGACACGACGAACCCGTTCTTGTCGTCGTCAACCTCGACATTCCGGGTGACGAAGCCGGATCGAACCCGCGTCGAGCGGACGACGATGATGCCCTTCTTCGCCGCCGCCTCGAGCGCATCGAGGGCCTGCTTCGAGGTGTTGCCGTCGCCGACGCCGGCCAGCACGATGCCCTTGGCGCCGTGGGAAATGGCGTCCTCGATCGGAACGGCGTCCATGTTGGCATGCGAATAGACGATCTCGACGCGGGGCAATTGCTCGCCTGCCGGGAGCTGATAGGTCGCGCGCTTGACGCCTCCGGCCTGGGTCATGAAACGGATGCCGCCGGCGGTGTCGACATAGCCGATCGGGCCGTCATTGGGGGAGCTGAACGTCTCGATGCTCGTGGTGTTGGTCTTGGTGATCGAGCGGGCGCTTTGGATTTTGTCGTTCAGCACGGCCATCACGCCGCGGCCGCGAGAGCGCGGATCGGCCGCCACCTGCACCGCTTCGTATAGATTGCCGGGGCCGTCCGCACTCACCGCCGTGGCCGGACGCATCGACCCGACGATCACCACCGGCTTGTCGCCGCGCACGACATTGTCGAGAAAGAACGCGGTCTCCTCGAGCGTATCCGTGCCGTGGGTGATGAGGATTCCATCGGCTTCATTCTTGTCGAAGGCGTCCTGGATGCGGCGGGCCAGGGCAAACCAGACCTTGTCGTTCATGTCCTGGGATCCGATCGACGAAATCTGCTCGGCGTTCAGCTTCGCGAGCTTGTCCAGGCCCGGCACCGACTGCATCAACTGTTCGCCAGTGATCTGGCCGGATTTGTACGCGCCGGTCGCGCGGGCGTCGGCCTGGCCTGCGATGGTGCCTCCCGTCGCAAGCACGAGAATGCGCGGCAGGCCGGCCGCCGTCGCGTCCTTGCCCGGCTCTGCGGCCTGCGCCGTATCGATCCCCCACGACCAAAGTGCGAGGGCGACCAGCGGGACGGTGAGCATCAACGTCCGATTTCGGCGGCGGCTTGCTGGTCTGGCGGCATGCTTCGTCATCGAATTCTCCTCCCGTTTAAGTTGGGAGCAATATTCGACACCTCCATTTGGGCCGAAGATGGGTCATCCTGCCGCTTATGGCTGCGGGTTGTCGCGCCGCGGCAAAAGATGGTCGAGCAGGCCCATCGGCAGCGGAAAGACGACGGTCGAGGACCGTTCGCCCGCGATGTCGTGCAGGGCCGCGAAATAACGTAGCTGCATCGCCTGAGGCTCCTGCGCGAGAATCCGGCCGGCCTCGACGAGCTTTTCGGCAGCCTGCTGCTCGCCCATCGCATTGATCACCTTGGCCCGCCGCAACCGCTCCGCCTCGGCCTGCTTGGCAATCGCGCGCACCATGGTTTCATTGAGATCGACGTCCTTGATCTCGATGCCGGTGACCTTGATGCCCCAGACGTCGGTCTGCTTGTCGAGGATCTCCTGAATGTCCGCGTTCAACCTGTCGCGCTCGGCAAGCATCTCGTCGAGCTCGTGCTTGCCGAGCACCGAGCGCAACGTGGTCTGGGCGAGCTGGCTGGTGGCGGCCATGTAATCGCCGACCTTGATGATGGCCCGTTCGGGGTCGACGATGCGGAAGTACAGAACGGCGTTGACCTTGACGGAGACGTTGTCCCGCGAAATCACGTCCTGCGGCGGCACGACCTGCACCATCACCCGCAGGTCCACCTTCACGAGTTGCTGCACGATCGGAATGAGGATGATGAGGCCCGGGCCCTTCACGCCCGTAAAGCGGCCGAGCGTGAAGATGACGCCACGCTCGTATTCGCGCAGGATTCGAATAGCCTGGGACAGGAACATGATGACAAGCAACGCGAGCGCCGCATAGGTCAGATATTCCAGCATCATGATGTACCTCCATCGCCTGTTGGTGCGCGCCGTATCAGCAGCGTCAGGTCGACGACGTTGGCGACTTCGGCCGTCTCTCCGGGCTTGAACGTTTCGGCGCCGCGCGCCTGCCAGCGCTCACCATGGGCGAAGACATGACCTTCGTTCCCATTCCAGTCGAGAACCTCGGCGGGCAGACCTCGCATGGCCTGCGCACCGACCAGTGCAGGGGCCCTGCCGACGCGCCGAAGCGAACCGAGCACGACGAGCGCAAAGCCGGCGAACACTGCCGCAGTGATGCCGATCACCCACCACGACAGCTGGTAGCCCGGCGCCTCGCCCCTGAAGAGCATCAGCGCTCCCAGCACGAAAGCGATGATCCCTCCGAGCCCGATCACCACGGTCGGGTTGAAGGCTTCGATGGTGAGAAGCACGAGTCCAACCAACATCAGGGCGAGGCCGGCATAATTGATCGGAAGCAGATTGAGCGCATAGAGGCCGATCAGCAGGCAGATCGCGCCGACGACGCCGGGGGCGACGGCACCGGGAGACATGAACTCGAAGATCAAGCCGTAGATGCCGACCATCAGGAGAATGAACGCCACGTTCGGATCGGTGATGACCGCCAGGAAGCGGGATATCTGTCCGGGATCGATGGCTTCAACGACGGCATCCTTCGTCACCAGGCGTTGCGTCTTGCCGCCTGCAACCTCGACCACGCGACCATCGAGCTGCCTCAGCAATTCAGCCTGATCGCGCGCGACGAGATCGATGGCATGAGCCTCCAGCGCGGCGTTGGCAGAGAGCGTGGCAGCCTCACGGACCGCCTTCTCTCCCCAGTCCGCATTGCGGTTGCGCAGCTCCGCAAGGCTGCGGATGAAGGCAACCGCATCATTGGTCGCCTTGGCCGTCATCGCATCCTTGGGCTGATCCTTGAGCTGATCCTTGGACTCGCTCTGCTGGTCGCCGTCCTTCTTGTCCTTGCCGCCCTTGTCCGCTGGTCCGCTCGGAAGTCCCGGCACCGGCCCGCCAATCTGCACCGGCGTCGCGGCGCCAATATTGGTGCCCGGCGCCATCACCGCGATGTGGGTCGCATAAAGGATATAGGTCCCCGCGCTCGCCGCGTGGGCGCCGGAGGGCGCGACGTAACCGACGACAGGGATCGGCGAGGCCAGCACATCCGCGATGATCTCGCGCATGCTGGAATTGAGACCGCCGGGCGTGTTCAGTCTCAGAAGCACCACCTCGGCGCGCCGTTCGCTTGCCTTGGCCAAAGCCTCCTTCACGTAGCTGGCGGACGCAGGGCCGATGGCTCCGTCTATCGAAACGATCAATGCAAGACGGCCGTTCTCCTCCGCTGAGCTGGGAAGGAGGCAGCAGATCAAAGCCACGACGCCAATCGCCGCAACGAGGGCCGCCTTCATGGTCTGCACGGCAGGGCTCCCTTGCAGAGCATATGGTGCGCGTCTTGCGAACCTCAATGTGGCTGCGTGCAGGCCATGGTCGTGATTGTGCGATGCAATGGAAATCGCCCCGCAGATCGATTGAGCACAGGGCGGTGGCGAACCACGCCCTTGGGCTGGTCCGCCCGCGCTCGCTGCGCTGCTACGGCCGCGGGACCCGCACGCCATCCGTGCCGATCGTGCCGAACATACCGGCGATGATCTCAGGCGTCGGCTGCATGCCGCCGAGCGACCAGTGCGCCGGCTCCTGCTCCTCGATCCTGACCCAGACGTTGCGGCGGAAATCCGGGTTGCCCTGCCCTTCGACCTCGACCAGGAGATCGGTGACGCGCTCGAGCAGGGTCTTCTTTTGCGCGGCATCCAGGATGCCGCGGACGGTGGAAATGGTGACGTAAGGCATGTCTCTCTCCAATCATGTCGTGTGACGACGGCACGAGACTGGACCTGATAGCGCCGGCAAGGCAGTGGCGGATGAGACAGAGATCGGGCAATTTCCGCCACGCAGCCCCGCGCCGATCGGATAGGATCGCCGCGCTGTCCTGGAGGTCTCATGAAGCTCGCAATTCTCGCGCTTGAAGGCTGCATGCATTCGGCGATCGCCGGGATCGCCGACATCCTGTCGCTCGCCAATCACGTGATGCAGCAGAGCGGTACGAAAACGCGCTTCGCCTGGGAGGTGCTTTCGCTCGACGGCAAGCCGGTGCGCGCCGGCGGCGGCCAGATGGTCGCCGTCGATGGCGCGGTCGGCAAACGCGGTCGCTTCGACGCGATCCTCGTCCCCGGCAACCTCGTCGATCACGTCACGGCGGAACGCCTGCAACCGCAATATGCCCGCGCTGGCGCATGGCTTCGTCAGCAGCATGCGAGCGGCCGGCTGATCGGCGCGTTCTGCAGCGGCGTGTTCCTGCTTGCCGGCAGCGGCCTGCTCGACCACCGCCGCGCCACCATCACCTGGTGGCTGCAAGGCGAGCTGCGGCAGCGCCACCCTACCATCGACCTCGCTGCCGACGCCGTCATCACCGTCGCGGACCGCATCGTCTGCGCGGCCGGACCGATGTCGTGGGTCGACCTCCTGCTCAGGCTGATCGAGATGGTCGACGGCAAGGCGATTGCGAAGCTCTGTGCGGATTACGTCGTCATCGACACCGCGCAACGCACCCAGTCGATCTTCATGCCCGTCGGCTATTTGCTGTCGCAGGACCCGCTGCTGACCCGGGCCGACCTGCTGGTTCGCCGCACCGGCAAGAGCCCGATGACGGTCAAGCGCCTCGCCGATGCGCTCGGCCTCAGCGAGCGCACGCTGAACCGGAAGTTCCAGGGCCTCACGCGCGAGCCGCCGCAAGCCTTCATCATGCGTCGCCGCGTCGAGCACGCGCGCACGCTGCTGGAGACGACCGCGCAGCCGATCAAGACCATCGCACGCACGGCCGGCTATGAGGACGAGAGCAGCTTTCGCAAGGCCTTCCGCAAGCTGACCTTGATGTCGCCGCAGGCCTATCGCGCGAGACGAATGGAGCGGACGGCGTAAGCTGCGAAACCACGGCGCCGTTCAGTGGAGAGGTGCGAGCGAGCTTCTTGTCACACCGTCGCACGCTGGCGTACGACCATCGCCTCGCCGAACGCTTCGAACAGCTTGCGGTTGATCGGATTGCGCTGCGGGTCGTATTCGGCGTGCCATTGCACGCCAAGCGCGAAGGTCGGGGCTTCGGCGATGCGGATCGCCTCGATGGTGCCGTCCTCGGCGATGCCCTCGATCAGCACGCGCTTGCCGGGGTCGAGAATGCCCTGGCCGTGCAGCGAATTGACCCTGATCTTCTCGCAGCCGAGCAGCTGCGCGAAGGCGCCTCCGGGCGTGAGGTCGACGTCGTGACGGTCGGCGAACACCACGGTCGGATCGGGATGAATCTCGCCGTTCTCAAGCCGCGGCATCCGATGGTTCATGCGACCGGGGATTTCGCGGATCTCCGGATGCAGCGAGCCGCCGAAGGCGACGTTCATCTCCTGCAGGCCGCGGCAGATGCCGAACAGCGGAATACCGCGGGACACGCAGGCGACGGACAGCGCCAGTGCCACCTCGTCGCGGTGGATGTCGTAGGGCTCGTGCCGCTCGCACGGGTCGACATTGAAACGGGTCGGATGGACGTTGGCGCGGGCGCCGGTGAGCACGATCCCGTCGACCACGTCGAGCAGCGCGCCGATATCGGTGATGTCGGGCGCTCCCGCAAACATCATCGGCAAGCCGCCCGAGACCTCGGCCACGGCGCGCAAATTGCGCTCGCCGACCATCTGGACCTGAAATCGATTTTCGACGCGATGGGCGTTCCCGATCACGCCGACGACCGGCTTTCTCATCTCCCGTTCCGACCTCCCGCGTAAGAACATTCTCCAAACATGCCCTTGGGATGGAACAAATTCAACAGAAGGGATCGCGGGACGGCAATGCTATTTTCGCGCAAATGCCTCCCCGGCGTCGGTTGTCCCCACGAGGGGCAGGCCGGCGGCCTTCAGCGCGGTTGCCGCCGGATCGTCCGGCGTGGCCAGCCAGGGCAATTTCGCCTCGATTCCGCGCGTCACGGGCTCCCCGAGCACCCCGCCGAAATCTATCGGCCAAAAGCCGTTGGGCACCACCTCGGCGGTGAGGCCGCGGATGGCGTAGCCGTCACCCAAGACCGTATCCGCATGGTCGCCGGCGACAAGGCGCGCGGTCCGGGGATCTCGGGGATCGCCAAAGCTCACGAGCAGGGGGATCAGCTCCCCCTGCACCGGGACAATGCCGGCCTGCCGGCTGATATCGTTGAACGAGACGCGGTTGCCGCGCGCGGCGCCATAGGCACGGAGCGCGACATAGTTGATGTCGTCGAGGTCGAGCTTGCCGCCCTGCTGATGCGCCAGCAATGCCACCAGGTTCTTGCCTTTGCCGTGGTCTTGGCCGAGATCGACGAACACAGCCTCCCCGCGCATCGTGGTGCGGCCGCCACGGTTATAGTTGCGGTCGGGCACGACAGCGAGAACGCCGGACCCGGTTTTGATCCCGTCAGGCGTCGTCACCTCGACCGTGAGGCGGTATTTGTGGCCGGGCCGGTTGATCCGGATCTGGTCGCCGATCACGATCACGGCCAGAAGCCCGAGCAGACCGGCCCACTTGCTGATGAAACTCAAGCGCCCCCCACCTGTTTTCTCCTCATCGCTCTGCACCGTTCGCGCGACAGCGTCAAACCAGCGCGTTGACGCGGTCTTGATCGAAAGCGCGTTTGTCGAAAGAGTGCCCCGCCCGCAGCCGCCGAAAAGGACATGATGTGACCATCCGCGCAGACCAACGCCCCACGACCCGCACCGATCTGGCTTGGGCAATTTCGGTCGGTGGCATCGGCGTCGTGCTGTTCACGGCGATGCTGGTCTTCACCTGGTATTTTGCGACCACGCTGCTGCTGATCTTCACCGGCATGCTGCTCGGCGTCGGCCTCAATGCGCTGACCAACGCGCTCGGCCGCCGCGTGCACCTGCCGCATCCGGTCCGGCTCGCGATCGTCTGCGTCGTGCTTGCGATGCTGCTTGCAAGCGTCGCCTATCTCGGCGGCGCCACCATCGCCGAGCAGGCTTCGGTGCTGAGCAAGACCATCAAGTCGCAGATCGGCAACGTGAAGACCTTCCTGGACAGCCACGGGATCGACACCAGCTTCTTCGATCTCGGCAACGCTGCGTCTGACGCCTCGACCAATCCGCCATCGGACTCGACACCCTCGCCAGCAGCGCCCCCGCGCGGTTCCTTGCCCGGCGCCGGCGCGCTGGCCTCCAGCGGTGGCGCGATCGTGAGCCAGACCTTCAAGCTGCTGCTCGGCACCATTCACGGCGTGGGAAACATCTTCATCGTGCTGTTCCTGGGGCTGTCCTTCGCCGCCCAGCCCAGGGTCTATCACGACGGCCTGTTGTTCCTCGCGCCGGCGAGGCATCGCACCCGCGTCACCCTGATCATCGACCGGACAGCTGAGACGCTGGAACGCTGGCTGATCGCGCAGATCGTCGTGATGATTGCGGTTGGCATCGTGACCTGGATCGGGCTTGCCATCATCGGCATCCCCGGCTCGTTCATCCTGGGGATTCAGGCGGGCCTGCTCGCCTTCATTCCGACCGTCGGCGCCATCATTGCCGGCGTCGTCGTGGTGCTCGCGAGCCTCGCCTCGGGCTGGATTCCGGCGCTGTCGGCCTTCCTCCTCTTCATGGGCGTGCACGCGATGGAGAGCTATGTGCTGACGCCGATCCTGCAGCGGCAGGCGCTCGACATCCCGCCGGCCACGCTGTTCGCGTTCCAGATCCTGCTGGGCGTCGTGTTCGGTATCTGGGGCCTGGCACTGGCGCTTCCACTGGTCGCCATCGCCAAGGTCATGATCGACCATTTCAAGACGTATGAGGCGCCGCCCCTGGCAGCATGATCCGGAAAAGTGCGCAGCGGTTTTCCGAAAAGATCATGCTCAAACGACAAGAGGCGGCGTAAGGCGTCGTGCAACAGCTCAGGTCGTCAGCACGGTCTCGGTGTGCTCGACCTCCGGGGGCGAAGCAAAATACTGGCCGACGAGGCCGCGCCATTCGGTGAAACTCTCCGAGCCGCGGAAATCGACGGTGTGGTTCTCCAGCGTCGCCCACTTCACCATCAGCCGGTAGCGCTGCGGCTTCTCGATCGACTTGTGCAGTTCGAAGCCATGAAAGCCCTTGGAACCGCCGAAGGCAGCCTTGGCCTTGGCGACAGCCGCCTCAAAGTCCTTCTCGCTGCCCGGCTTGACGTCGATTTGCGCGATCTCGGTGATCATCGGTTTCCACCCTGTTTGTTTGATGGATGTGTCTAGCGTAGACCGCAACGAAGAAAAAGGCACCGAATCGGCGCCCTGACCGGTCAAAAATGCGTGCTCTCAGGCGAACAGCAGAGCGGTGCCTGCCACGATGAGCGCGCAACCGATGAACAGCGCGAGCGGCCAGTAGCTACGGCTTTGCGTGTAGCGCCCCTGGGCGCGGCGCTCGGTGATCAGCGCGCGCTCGTATTCATCCGCGGTGGAGAACACGCAGGCGAAGCCGCCGCGTGCCGAGGCCGCAGCGGCTTCGAGCGACATCAGGGCAGCCTGCGGGTTCTGTCGACGGATCGATTCCATGACCGCAATGGTAGGGATCGAATGGTAAACAGCGGATTACCGAAGGCGCCCCTTGAGGCCCCTCCTGGCTTCAGGCGGTGGCCGGACGCGCCTGCGGCGCACCGACCCGCGCCGCGCTCTGGCGGCGCCAGTTCTCCAGCGACAGCGGCAGCTCCTCCGCCGCCTCGACCCGGTTACGGCCACCGCGCTTGGCCTGGTAGAGCGCGGTGTCGGCCGAGGCCAGCAGCACCTCGAGCTCGGTGCCGGCCGGACCGCCGGCGACGCCGATGCTGACGGTGGTGTCGACCGGGCCCTCATCGACGACGACGCCGGAGGTCTCGAACGCCTCGCGCACGCGCTCGGCAACCAGCACCCCCTCCTCCAGCGAACACGGCAGCAGCGCCGCGAACTCCTCGCCGCCGATGCGGCCCGACATGTCGGTCATGCGCAGGTTGCTGACGACGACGGTCGAGAACAGTTTCAGCATCTCGTCGCCGGCGGGATGGCCGAAGCGGTCGTTGATCGACTTGAAGTGGTCGATGTCGAAGATCATCACGGTCACGGGACGGCCGGCCTTGGCTTCACGCTCGATCACGCGCCCGCAGGCTTCCGAGAAGCCGCGGCGGTTGAGCATGCCGGTCAGGGGATCGGTGGACGCGGCGGTCCGGTGCGCCGTCACCGTGCGCTCCGACACCAGCATGAAGATCACGAACACGGTGCCGACGGCATAGAGGATGAGCTCGACCGCAAACACCGTGACCCAGATGCTGCCGGAGAAGCCGGCATCGTTGGGTCGCAGGAAGCTGCCGAGCACGATCGGCAGCATCAGCACGCAGCCGTGCATCACCGGCACCACGAAGGCCGGCCAGCGCCGTTGCAGGCTCTTGCGCCGCTCGACCCAGAGCTCGCTGGCGGTCAATGCCGCATAGACCGAGACGATGCCAGCGCCGACGATCATGCGCAGCATGGACGCGGCGGGATCAAGCAGCGTCACGGCGGCGGCCCAGGCCAGCGCGCCGACGAGGAGACCCGGCCAGTTCGGCTTGCGGCCGTGGAAGACGCGCGCCGCATTCCACACCATGCCGCAGGCGACGAAGCCGACCGCGTTCAGCGCAAGGTAAAGATGCGGGCCGAGCTTGTCGCCGGCCGCGGTCCATAGCGCAACGGATGCTGCACCGAGGAGATACGCCGTGCCCCACCATTTCAGCGCGGGGCTGTTCTCCTGCGTGCCGAAAAACACCATCATGGCGCCGAGCAGTGCGGCAACCATGGTGGCGACCAAATAGAGCGTGATGCTATCGAGCGACATCATGTCGGCCCCCTTCTAGACATAGCAAGTTACGCGATCGGCCCAGCCGACTTGCGCGCCCTTCCAGATGCGACGCTATGTCCCGCGAGTTCCATTCAGGTTTTCATGCAGGGCCAAGTTTTCGGGAAACACGCCATCAATTTGCATACAAACGAACAACAAAAAGGGCGCTGAAATCAGCGCCCTTTTGCATCTCATTGAAGCCGCTTTCGCGGCGAATGTGACCGAAGCGATTAACGCTTCGAGAACTGGAAGGACCGGCGGGCCTTGGCCTTGCCGTACTTCTTACGCTCGACCACGCGGGAGTCGCGGGTGAGGAAGCCGCCCTTCTTGAGCACGGTACGCAGCTCCGGCTCGAAATAGGTGAGCGCCTTGGAGATGCCGTGACGGACGGCACCGGCCTGGCCGGACAGACCGCCGCCGGCAACCGTGCAGATCACGTCGTACTGGCCGGAACGCGCGGCCACGGAGAACGGCTGCTCGATCATCATCCGCAGCACGGGACGGGCGAAATAGACCTCGACCTCGCGCGAATTGACCGTGACCTTGCCGGCGCCCGGCTTGATCCAGACACGGGCGACCGCGTCCTTGCGCTTGCCGGTGGCGTAGGCGCGGTTGAACTTGTCGACCTTCTTCTCGTGCTTGGGCGCGTCGGGCGCCGCCGCCGTCTTGAGCTGCGAGAGCTGGTCGAGCGACTGGATGGATTCGGCCATGTTATGCGGCCCTCGTGTTCTTGCGGTTCAACTTGGCGATGTCGATCTTCTCGGGCGTCTGGGCCTCGTGCGGATGATCGGCGCCGCCATAGACGCGGAGGTTGCCCATCTGCACACGACCGAGCGGACCACGCGGGATCATGCGCTCGACGGCCTTCTCGAGCACGCGCTCGGGATGCTTGCCCTCGAGGATCTGGCGCGCGGTGCGCTCCTTGACGTGGCCGACGTAACCGGTGTGCTTGTAGTAGGTCTTCTGCTCGCGCTTGCGACCGGTGAGGACCGCATGCTGCGCGTTGATGATGATGACGTTGTCGCCGCAATCAACGTGCGGGGTGTAGGTCGGGAGGTGCTTGCCGCGCAGGCGCATGGCGACGATGGTGGCGAGACGGCCGACGACCAGACCCTTGGCGTCGATCAGGACCCACTTCTTCGTCACCTCAGCCGGCTTTGCCGAAAAGGTTTTCATATCGGAGTTTCCGTGGACGGGAGATATCGGCGCGAACACCGCACCGGACTGGCGGTTTTCTAGAGAAGAGACGCGCAACGGTCAATGCCCCAGAGTGGGAATTAAAATAGCAAAATCAATATCTTAAAAATATGGTGCTATATTACCTGCCAAAAGATCAAACATTTGGAATGGAATAGGTGGAGGTGACATGGGCGATCGGATCGGGCGAGGTGCCGGACAGCAGCTTCACCTCGCCGACCGCCAGGCGCTTGCCGAGCTTGAGCAGCCGTGCCTCCGCCAGCACGTCCTGACCGGGCTGGCCCTTGCGCAGGAAGTTGATGTTGAGATTGGTGGTGACCGCGAGCCCGATCGGCCCGATCGCGGACAGCAGCACCACGTACATCGCGAAATCGGCCAGTGCCATCAGCGTCGGGCCGGACACGGTTCCACCCGGCCGCAGCATCCTTTCGCTGTAGCGCTGGCGCAAAAGGCAGGTCTGGCCGTCGGCGCTCTCGATCGTGATGTCATCGCCACTGAAGGCCTGGGGAAACTCGTCACGCAGAAACTGCTCGACCTCCGCCACGCTCATTTTCGCTAACGCCATGCTTCGCCTCACCCTCGCTTCACGTCCCCTGTTACATTAAGTTATCTGCGTCATCCAATTGCAAGAATCCAACCGGAAACGCTTCGATGTCCGCCCAGGCCGCCCACGCCCCCTCCCCGCAACCGTCGATCCTGCTGCGCGAGACCGTAGGCCCCATCGCGGTCCTGACGCTGAACCGCCCGGCCGCGCGCAACAGCCTGTCGGCGGCGATGATCGCAACCCTCCATGCCGAGCTCAACGAGATCCGCGACGACAAGGCGGTCCGCGCGGTCGTGATCGCCGCTAACGGCCGTGCCTTCTCCGCCGGCCACGACATGAAGGAGCTCACCGCGCGCCGCACTGACCCGGATCGCGGCCGTGCCTTCTTTGCCGAGATGATGAACGCCTGCTGCGCGATGATGCAGGCGGTCGTGCACCTGCCGAAGCCCGTGGTCGCGGCCGTCCAGGGCATCGCGACCGCGGCCGGCTGCCAGCTCGTGGCAAGCTGCGATCTCGCGATCGCCTCGGAAGCGGCGAGCTTCGCCACGCCGGGCGTCGATATCGGGCTGTTCTGCTCCACGCCGATGGTGGCGTTGTCGCGGAACGTGCCGCGCAAGCAGGCGATGGAAATGCTGCTGACCGGCGAGCCGGTCCCGGCCACCCGCGCCCGCGATATCGGGCTCATCAATCGCGTGGTCGCGGCCGGCACCGAGCGCGACGCCGCAATCGCACTCGCCGAACAGGTCGCGCTGAAGTCGGCCTACACCGTCAAGCTCGGCAAGGAGGCGTTCTACCGCCAGGCCGAGATGAGCCTTGCGGACGCCTATCGCTATGCGGCAGAGGTGATGACCGAGAACATGATGGCGCGCGACGCCGAGGAAGGCATCGGCGCCTTCATCGAGAAGCGCACGCCGACATGGCGGGATGAATAGAATTCGTCATTGCGAGCGAAGCGAAGCAATCCAGAATCTTTCCACCGAGGTAGTCTGGATTGCTTCGTCTCTTCGCTCCTCGCAATGACAGCAAAAAGAAGAGCCAATGAACCACGACGCCTATCCCGACAATTACATCCGCGGCATCCTCAACAGCGTGAAGTCGATCGCGATGGTCGGCGCCTCGCCGGTCAATGTGCGGCCGAGCTATTTTGCGTTCAAATATCTGGCGCAGCGCGGCTATGACATGATCCCGGTCAATCCCGGCCATGTCGGCAAGGATCTGCTCGGAAAGCCGTTTGTCGCCTCGCTCTCCGACATTGGCCGCCCCGTCGACATGATCGACATCTTTCGCAACTCCAGCCACATCATGCCGGTGGTGGAAGAAGCGCTCACGCTCGATCCGCTGCCGAAGGTGATCTGGATGCAGCTTGGCGCGCGCGATGACGCAGCCGCGGCGAAGGCCGAGGCGGCCGGGATCAAGGTCGTGATGAACCGCTGCCCCAAGATCGAATATGGCCGCTTGTCGTCCGAGATTTCCTGGATGGGCGTCAATTCACGCACGCTGAGCTCCAAACGGCCGCCGGCGCCGACGCAAGGCATGCGGCTATCCCTCAATCGGATGAGTGTCGGCGGCGGCGACACCGCGGCATCGGATCGCGCCGCCAAAAACAAGAGCGAGCAAAGCTAACGCAAGCGCGAAGGATTCATTTCGCTCACGCGACAACGCGTAGCACGATCGTTCCGATGTGACGCGGCGCCTTGACGGCGGGCCCGTCGCCGATCAGCATGCCGCGCGATTTCAGATCACAAGAACAGGACGCCCTCAATGAGCGATCGCCTTCCGGGATTTTCAACCCTCGCCGTGCATGCCGGTGCACAGCCCGACCCCACCACCGGTGCGCGCGCGACCCCGATTTATCAAACCACTTCTTTCGTCTTCAACGACGCCGACCACGCCGCCTCGCTGTTCGGCCTGCAGGCGTTCGGCAACATCTATACCCGCATCGGCAACCCCACCAACGCGGTGCTGGAAGAGCGTGTTGCCGCACTCGAAGGCGGCACCGCCGCGCTTGCGGTCGCCTCGGGCCACGCCGCACAGGTCGTGGTGCTGCAGCAATTGCTCCAGCCCGGCGACGAGTTCATCGCCGCGCGCAAGCTTTATGGCGGCTCGATCAACCAGTTCTCGCATGCGTTCAAGAGCTTTGGCTGGAACGTGGTGTGGGCCGATTCCGACGACATCGCTAGCTTCGAGCGCGCGGTGACGCCGCGCACGAAGGCCATCTTCATCGAGTCGATCGCCAATCCCGGCGGCAGCATCACCGACATCGAGGCGATCTCGACGGTGGCGCGCAAGGCGGGCGTGCCGCTGATCGTCGACAACACGCTGGCCTCGCCCTACCTGATCCGCCCGATCGACCATGGCGCCGACATCGTCGTGCACTCGCTGACGAAATTCCTGGGCGGCCACGGCAATTCGCTCGGCGGCATCATCGTCGATGCCGGCACGTTCGACTGGTCCACGGGCGGCAAATATCCGATGCTGTCGGAGCCGCGGCCGGAATATCACGGCATCCGCCTCCAGGAGACCTTTGGCAATTTCGCATTCGCGATCGCCTGCCGCGTGCTGGGCCTGCGCGACCTCGGACCGGCGCTGTCGCCGTTCAACGCCTTCATGATCCTGACCGGCATCGAGACGCTGCCGCTGCGCATGCAGAAGCACTGCGACAACGCCAAGGCCGTCGCAGAATTCCTCGCCGGCCATCCGGCAGTGGCCTCGGTGAGCTACGCGGGCTTGGCAAGCGACAAGTACAATCAGCTCGCGCGCAAATACGCGCCGAAGGGCGCAGGCGCCGTGTTCACCTTCAGCCTGAAGGGCGGCTATGATTCCGGCGTCAGCCTGGTATCAAAGCTGCAGCTGTTCTCGCACCTCGCCAATGTCGGCGACACCCGCTCGCTGGTCATCCACCCGGCTTCGACGACGCACAGCCAGCTCGACGACGCCGCCAAGGTGAAGTCCGGCGCCGGCCCCGACGTGGTGCGGCTCTCGATCGGCATCGAAGACAAGGAAGATCTGATCGCGGACCTGGAGCAGGCGCTGGGGGCGTAGCTTTCCTGATCATTCCGGGGCGTTGCCTCGCCCCGGAATGACGGCCCAGTTAACAGTCGTTAACCATATCTGCCGCATACATCGTCCTTGGATCGCCCCTTTGATTCGGAGCCGACGATGCTGCGCTGGATGGTGCCTGCCCTTGCGGCCATGCTGACGGTCTCAGCCGCCGTTGCCGCCGATCTGCCGGCCACAGCGAGACGGCGCGCTGCCGCGCCGCCGCAGGACCCGCCACAGGTCTATGTCGAGACCGATCCGGATGCGCTGATCTCGCCGGCCTATGGCATCGGCAGCTACATCCGCAACCTGCCGGGCACGCCGCTGCTGCCAGGCTCCAACACCTTGCCGGGCTATTACGGCCGGCCCTGGAGCTACGATTATCAGGGCCCGTACTACGGCGGACCGCAGGTCGGCTATTTCTGGCGCCTGCCCTACGCCTGCGGCGTCTACGGCTATTGCTGACCTGATCAGCCGGCCTGACCGACCGGAACCGCGCGCGGCTGCGCCTGTGCAGATTGTCGCGAGGCCAGCCGCTCCACCTGCATCACCGCAAGCGCGAGCACCACGATCGCAACCGCTTGGTGCGAAAGCGCGAGATCGATCGGCACCTGGTTGAGCAGCGTGAGGATCCCGAGCACAGCCTGCAGGCTGACCGCGGCGAACAGCCAGAGCGCACCGCCGGCCGCCGTGCGCGAACGCACCGCATCGAACGCGTGCAGCGCCGCCAGCACGAACAGCGCATAGGCCGTCATGCGGTGCTCGAACTGCACGGTCAACACGTTGTCGAACATGTTGCGCCACCACGGCGTCTCGAACCATAGCCGCTCAGCCGATGGAATGAACGCGCCGTCGATCTGCGGCCAGGTGTTGTAGGCGCGCCCGGCGCGCAGGCCCGCGACCAGCGCACCGAAATAGATCTGCACGAAGGTCACGACGAGGAGCAGCACGCTTGTGAACCTCAGCCGCGCGGGAGCTGCGATCTGCGGCCGCTCTTTGAGCCGCCGCACCGTCCAGACGATGCCGGCGAAGATCAGCAGCGCCAGCATCAGATGCGTCGCGAGCCGATATTGCGAGACCTCGACCCGTTCCGTCAGGCCGGAGGCCACCATCCACCAGCCGACGGCGCCCTGGAGTCCGCCAAGCGCGAACAGCAGCCACAACCGCCGCTTCAACTCACCCGACAGGCCGCCGCGCCACAGGAAGAACAGGAACGGCAAGAGATAGGCCACGCCGATGAAACGGCCGAGAAAGCGGTGGCTCCATTCCCACCAATAGATCTCCTTGTACTCGGACAGGCTCATGCCCGCATTGAGCTCGCGATATTGCGGAATCTTCTTGTAGGCCTCGAACGCCTCGTTCCACGCCGTTTCTGTCAGCGGCGGAACACTGCCCGTGACCGGCTTCCACTCGACGATCGAAAGGCCGGACTCCGTCAGACGCGTGGCACCGCCGACCAGCACCATCACCGCGATCAGCGCGGCCACGGAAATCAGCCACCAGCGCACGGCGCGATGCGGGTTGGTCGGAGCGAAAATCGTCGTCATTTCAGGGGCAAAACCAAGCCTTGTTGCAAAGAGACTTGAACCGGACTGCGTGCCCCTTATAGTCCCCCGCTCCCGCAGCGCAAGTTACGCGAAGGCCGCAGCATTCCGCCATGACGATCCGCACCCGCAAGTTCCTCGGCGCCATCCTGCTCCTGGTGCTGGCCACCGTCTGGGCGCTGCTCGGCATGGCGCTGGCGCAGATGCCGTGGATAGCCGAATCCGGCTGGCGGCAGGCGATCTACTACGTGGTGGTCGGCATGGGCTGGGTGCTGCCGGCGATGCCGATCGTGAGCTGGATGCAGCGGCCGGACCGGGTCAAATCTAATTCGTAGCGCTGGCGGTCGGTTTCACCGGCGCGAAGGCAACACCGGAGACCAGCACGCGCAGCATGCGCAGTGATTGTATCCGGCCGTCCCAGGAAATCCGCGGCAGCGCGCGCAGATTGGTGCGCCCCTCCGCATCCACGATGCCCGGGATGGTCGAGACGGCGCTGGCAAAGCCGGCCTCCTCCGCCATGACGACGTGGCTGCGCCGGAAAGACGAGCGATCGCCGAACGGAAAGGCCAGATGCCTGATCTCGCGGTCGAAGGCCGCTTCCGCGACCGCCTTGCCCATCGTCATCTCGCGCAACGCGGCGGCGTCCTTCATGTTGGCGAGAACGGGATAGTTCACGGTCGCGCTGCCGACCGTGACCAGCGAATCCGCCGCAAGCCTTGCCAGATCCTCCCAATCCATCGACGCTTCGCGCGAGAGCGCGGCGAGATCGACCCGGTAGCGCGTGCAGAGATCGGCGATCGCAGCCGACAAATCCGCCTGCGGCAACGAGCGCAGCCAGCTCTCGATGAACGAAAACAGCGCCCGCTTCTCGGCGTTGCCTGTGACGGTGAACCGCTGCTCCTTCTCGCCCATCATCAGGTTGATGCGGTTCTCGCGCGCGATCATCCGCTCGAGCCCGAGCCACCAGGCCTCTCCGACTCCATCGGGGAACGCGGTGGGCACATAGATCGTGAACGGCACGGCGTGGCGCGCCAGCACCGGATAGGCGAAGCTGATCAGGTCCTTGTTGGCGCCGTCGAAGGTGAGCGCCACGAAGCGCCGCTTCTCTGGCAGCGTCACCGCGCGGCGGCAGACATCGTCCATGCCGAGGAAGTCATACCCCCACCGCTTCAGCGCACCAATGGCGCGATCGAGAAATTGCGGGCTGATCTCGTTTTCACGCAGCGGCTGAAACGCGCCGCGCCGCCGCGGCCGCACGTGTTGAAAGCGCAGGATCGCGCCGGCGCCGCGGCTGCGCAGCACAGCCTGGCCGGTGAACCAGGCCAGCTCAAGCCGCAAACGCTCCAGCCATCTATCGTCGGATGCCAATATCCCACCTTCGCGTTCGCCTGATTGTCATTACTCTTTGTTGACATTTCTTTGCAAAGGTCGGCCACAGGCCGAACTACGCAAATTTTTCGTTTCTCGACAGGTTTCGTGAATGACCATGGCTGCGGCGATGCAAAGCCGGACGGCAGAATCGCCAGCGCGGTCGAAAGCGAACCGTATCGCGCATGTCGATATCGTCACCGATCTGGCCGAGGCCGAGACGGTCTGGCGCGCGTTCGAGGAGAGCGGCCACCTCTTCACGCCATACCAGCGCTTCGACCTGCTCAGCCCATGGCAACGGCTGGTCGGCAGCCATGAAGGCGCCAGCCCCCTCATCGTCATTGCCCGCGACGCCGAGCGCCAGCCGCTCCTGCTGCTGCCGCTCTCGCTGCGGCAAACCCACGGCGTGCGCACCGCCTGCTTCATGGGCGGCAAGCACACGACCTTCAACATGGGCCTGTGGAACGCCGAGTTCGCAGCCCAGGTCGCCATCGCCGATCTCGACGCGCTGCTTGCGCCGCTGCGCGAGCATGCCGACGTGCTCGCGCTGACGCAGCAGCCGCTGCGCTGGCACGACCAGCACAATCCGTTCGCGCAGCTGCCGCGGCAGAGTGCGATCAACGGCTGCCCTCTCCTGGCGATGGAGCCGGGCGGGGCGCCCGCATCGCGGATCAGCAACTCCTTCCGCCGCCGCCTCAAGAGCAAGGAAAAGAAGCTCCAGGCGCTTGCCGGCTATCGTTATCACCTCGCCACCACGGACGCGGACGTCACCCGCCTGCTCGACTGGTTCTTCCGCGTCAAGCCGGCGCGAATGGCCGAACAGAAACTGCCCAACGTCTTTGCCGAACCCGGCGTCGAAGCGTTCGTTCGCAGCGCGTGCCTGTCGGCGCGCGGCGAAGGCCGCGTCATCGACATCCATGCGCTCGAGTGCGACGAGGAGGTGATCGCGATCTTCGCCGGCGTCGCCGACGGCCAGCGCTTCTCGATGATGTTCAACACCTACACGATGTCCGAGCACGCCCGCTACAGCCCCGGGCTGATCCTGATGCGCTACATCATCGACCGCTACGCCGAACGCGGCTACCGCTCGCTCGATCTCGGCATCGGCTCGGACGATTACAAGCGGATGTTCTGCAAGGACGACGACGACATCTTCGACAGCTTCGTGCCCCTGACCGCGCGCGGAAAACTCGCGGCGATGGCGATGTCCTCGCTCAGCCACGGCAAACGGCTGGTGAAGCAGAACCAGATGTTGTTCGATCTGGCGCGGCGGCTGCGGCAGGCGTTCGGGTAGGCGTACCCTTCTGCGAATATCTAACCACTCGCGGAGCTGCCCCTTACCCTCCCCTGGAGGGGGAGGGTCGTTGCGCATGGAGCGCAGCGCAATGCGCAACGGGGTGGGGTGACGGTCCCTCCACAATCAGTAGTGCCCGTGAGGAGAGATCACCCCACCCCGTCTCGCCCCGCTGACGCGCCGCGAGCCGACCCTCCCCCTCCAGGGGAGGGTAAGAGGCGGCACCGATGTCGCCTTCAACTGAACGATAGACTGAGCCCGCGCCCTCGCCTACGCCGCCACGACCCGCGGCGTCTCCACCGCATTCGACGGCTGCACCGGCCTGCTCAGCATCGTCACCTCGCTGAAGCCGACCGCCCTCAACTGCTCGCACATCAGCGTGCGGGCATCCGCCGCCATCGAAGCATCGGGCACCACGACGGCGCGGGCATGCGCCGTGAGCAGTTCGGCCGGGAGGTCCGAGGCGCTGCCGGCGTCCACCAGCACGTGGTCGTAGGCGCGGAGCAGCGCATCGATCGCGAGCGTCACCCGCGGCGATTGCAGCAGGCTGCGGTCGAAGCCGGGACGGCCGGCCATGACCAGATGCAGCCGCGAGAGCTTGTCCCGGGTGATGATTTGCGCGAACGAGGCCTCACCCTGCATCAGCTCGGCGAGGCCGGGAGCCGAAGCATCGACGGACACCGCGGCTATGGTCGGCGAGGATGCGGCGAGATCGACCACAACGACGCGCGCATCGCGCGCCAGGTGCCGGGCCAGCGTCAGCGTCGACAGCGTGATGGCTTCGCCGGCCGCGGTGCCGAGCACCGTGACCTTCTTCGCCGCCGGTCCTGCAGCTCGCAGGCTGTCGGCGAGATGCTCGATCTCGGCGAATTCAGTGACGTCGGCATCGGCCGTCATCTCGGGCTGAAGCGGCGTAAGCTCTTCCACAACCGGATCGAGCATCGGTTCGGCCACCGGCTGGACCGCCAGCTGGACTACCGGCTGGACTACCGGCTCTTGGCGCACCGGCGCCTGCGCCGGCGTGAACACGGCCACCGCGCGCGGCGCGGTCTGGCGCAGCAGCTCGCCTGTGACGACGACGCCGGACGAGAGCAGCAGCGTCGCGATCGTCGCGATCAGCACGATCGGCAGCTTCTTCGGATAGGCCGGCGTATTCGAGACGATGGCGCGCGAGATGATGCGGCCTTCCGCCGGCGCCGTATCGATGCTCTCGCGGGTGCTGGCCTCGCGATACTTCCCAAGATACGTCTCGAGCAGGTCGCGCTGGGCCTTGGCTTCGCGCTCGAGCGCGCGGAGCTGGACGTCCTGACCGTTGGTCGAGGTCGCCTGCTTCTTGAGCTGATCGAGGCTCGCCGTCAGGCCGTCGACCCGGCCACTGGCGATCCGCGCATCGCTTTCGAACGAGCGAGAGATCTTGGCCGCTTCGTCGCGGATCTGGTTGTCGAGGTCGCCAAGCTGCGCCTTCAGCTCCTTGATCCGCGGGTGATTGCCGAGCAGCGTGGACGATTGTTCGGCGAGCTGCGCCCGCAGCGTCACCCGCTGCTCCGACAATCGCCGCATCAGCTCGGAGTTTACCACCTCGGACGCTTCGATCGGCTTGCCGCTCTGGAGCATCTCCTTGATCAGCCTTGCCCTGGATTCAGCATCCGCCTTCATCGAGCGTGCGTTGTTGAGCTGGGTATTGACCTCGCCCATCTGCTGGTTCGAGAGCGTGGTGTTGTTGGTGCCGACGAACAGCGACGACTTGGAACGGAAGTCCTCGACCTTGGCTTCGGCGTCGGAGACTTTCTTGCGCAGATTTTCGATTTCGCCCGAAAGCCACTGGCTGGCGCTGCGGGCCTGATCCTGGCGCGCATTCTGCTGGAGCACGAGATAGCCGTCGGCGATCGAATTGGCGACGCGCGCGGCAAGGTCCGGATCGGCGGACTGGAATTCGACCACGATCACGCGCGACTTGTCGACGGCGTAGGCCTGGAGCCGCTCGTAATAGGCATCCAGCACCCGCTCTTCCGGCGTCATCGAGAACGGATCGCGACCGATGCCGATCATGGCCGCGAGCGACTTCAGCGGCGAAATGCCTTGCAGCACCGGATCGAATTCGGGGCGTTCCGCGAGCTTGTTCTTTTTGATGATCTCGCGCGCGAGATCGCGCGACAGCACGAGCTGCACCTGGCTGGTCACCGCCTCGGGGTCGAGCGACTGCCGCTCTTCGGTGCTGCGGTCGCTGCTCGGCCGCAGGAACACGTTCTCGCGGCCGTCGATCAGGATGCGCGATTCCGATTTGAAACGCGGCGTCACCAGGTTGACGGCAGCGACGGAGGCGACCAGGGCCAGCACCGTCGGCACGATGATCCAGCCGCGCTTGCGGGCCAGCGCGCCGCCGAGCGCATGGAGATCGATGTCGCCGGATTCGACGGGTGCCTGCTTCGGAGCAGCGGATGCAGGCTTGGCTTCAACCTTGGGCGCGGCTTCGATGACCCTGGCTTCGCCCTTGAGCCTCGAAACAGCCCGCTCGACCACCGCCTTGTCCTTGCCGGCACGCCAGAACGCTAAACGCATCGAACACTCCCGCAGGGCAACGCTGCGACTCTACCTCAACCGGGGCGATTACACTCCATTAAGGTTGCCGCTGGGTTAATCGCCCCTGCCGCAACGAGCGCGCACGGCGCCGACACCGTTTGTTAACCACGAGGGCTCTTAATCCATCTCGATATTTCGAGAATTGTTCGAGCATTCGCCGTCGAGCGCTGGTTCTGATCATGCCCCCCTCTCCCGACCGGCCGCTCCGCATCCTGCACGCCGTGCGCGCTCCCGTGGGCGGCATCTTCCGCCACATCCTCGATCTCGCCAACGGTCAGGTCGATCGCGGTCATCACGTCGGGATTCTCGCCGACAGCCTCACCGGCGGCGAGCGCGCGGACAAGGCGCTGGCCGAGCTCGCGCCGCGGCTGAAGCTCGGCGTGCACCGGCTGGCGATCCGCCGTGAGCCGTCGCCTGACGATTTTCTGGTGTGGCTGCGGATGCGGCGCCTGATCGCCGCGCTCAAACCCGACGTCACGCACGGCCACGGCGCCAAGGCCGGCGCCTTCGTCCGCATGCGGCGGCGATCCAACGACACCATCCGCATCTACACCCCGCATGGCGGCTCGCTGCACTATCCGCTCAACACCTTCAAGGGCGAGTTTTACGCGCGGCTCGAACGCACGCTGATGGACGCGACGGACTTGTTCCTGTTCGAGAGCGCGTTTGCGCGCGACACCTATCAGCGCATCGTCGGCACGCCCAAGGGCGTGGTGCATTGCGTCTTCAATGGCGTGACGCCGGAAGAATTCGAGCCTGTTAGCATCGCCGACGATGCCACAGATCTCGCCTATGTCGGCGAGTTCAGGCACATCAAGGGCGCAGATTTGCTGGTCGATGCGGTGGCGCGCCTGCACGAGGGCGGCAAGAAGGTCACCCTTACGCTCGGCGGCGACGGCGAGGAGACGGCGGCGCTGAAGGCGCAGGTCGACAAGCTCGGCCTCTCCAGCGACATCCGCTTCATCGGTCACGTCAAGGCACGCTACGGATTCTCCAAGGGACGGCTTCTGGTCGTGCCCTCGCGCGGTGATTCCATGCCCTACGTCGTGATCGAGGCCGGCGCGGCCGGCATTCCCATGATCGCGGCCCGCGTCGGCGGCATCCCCGAAATCTTCGGGCATGACAGCCCGGCGCTGTTTGCGGCGAGCAACGCCGAGGCCATGGCGGAAGCGATCGCGGCCGCACTCGACGATCCGCAGGCGACCGCGCAGCGCGCATCCGCCCTGCGCGGGCGCATCTCCGCGCACTTCTCCCAGCAGGCGATGGTTGACGGCGTGCTCGCGGGTTATCGCGACGCATTTGCCAATCATTAACCATCCTTAAGACCGCTTTAGAGAATCTTCCGATTTGTCCGATAATCGACCTGCCAGGGGATGCTCGCCCGGGGCGCAACGCTGCGACCCGCGGGTTGTTTGGAATGGACGTGGACGCCCGTGGAACCGCTCAACGCACGCTCGATGCTCGACGCCGCCACAAGCGCCGCGGCGAAGCCGGCTGACCAACCCTTTGTGGAGCGCCGTCGCCGGCTCTCGCCCGCCGCGCTCGAAATCGTCAACCAGAAGGTCGCCCGCGCCTATTCGCCGATTGTGATCACCGGCTTCGTCCGCTTGGCCGATTTCGCGCTGCTGAGCCTCGTCGGCATCGTGCTCTATGTCGGCTATGTCATGCCGCTCGCCGGCTCCTTCAGCTGGGTTTATCCCGCGGAGATCATCGCCGTCGCGGTCGCCGCCGTGATCTGCTTCCAGGCCGCCGACATCTATCAGGTGCAGCTGTTCCGCGGTCAGATCCGGCAGATGACTCGGATGATCTCCTCCTGGTCGTTCGTCTTCCTGCTGTTCATCGGCGTATCCTTCTTCGCCAAGTTCGGCAGCGAAATGTCGCGGCTGTGGCTTGCCGCCTTCTACTTCCTCGGCCTCGCCGCGCTCATCTGCGAACGTCTGGTGCTGCGCTCGCTGGTGCGCGCCTGGGCACGCCAGGGCCGGCTCGACCGCCGCACCATCATCGTCGGCTCCGACAGCAACGGCGAGCAACTGGTCGAGGCGCTGAACGCCCAGGAGGATTCCGACATCCACGTGCTCGGCGTGTTCGACGACCGCAACGACAGTCGCGCGCTCGACACCTGCGCCGGCGCGCGCAAGCTCGGCAAGGTCGACGACATCGTCGAATTCGCCCGCCGCACCCGGGTCGATCTCGTGCTGTTCGCGCTGCCGATCTCGGCGGAGACGCGCATCCTGGAGATGCTGCAGAAGCTCTGGGTGCTGCCGGTCGACATCCGGCTCTCCGCGCACACCAACAAGCTGCGTTTCCGTCCCCGCTCCTATTCCTATCTCGGCGAGGTGCCGACGCTCGACGTGTTCGAGGCGCCGATCACCGACTGGGACCTGGTGATGAAGTGGCTGTTCGACCGCATCGTCGGCGGCCTTGCGCTGCTCGCAGCCCTGCCGGTGATGGGACTGGTGGCGTTGGCGGTGAAGCTCGACAGCCCCGGCCCGGCGCTGTTCCGTCAGAAACGCTTCGGCTTCAACAACGAGCGCATCGATGTCTACAAATTCCGCTCGATGTACCACCATCAGGCCGACCCGACCGCCTCCAAGGTCGTCACCAAGAACGATCCGCGCGTCACCCGCGTCGGCCGCTTCATCCGCAAGACCAGCCTCGACGAGCTGCCGCAGCTCTTCAACGTGGTGTTCTCGGGCAATCTGTCCCTGGTCGGCCCGCGTCCGCACGCGGTGCAGGGCAAGCTCCAGAGCCGCCTGTTCGACGAAGCCGTCGACGGCTATTTCGCGCGTCACCGCGTCAAGCCCGGCATCACCGGCTGGGCCCAGATCAACGGCTGGCGCGGCGAGATCGACAATGAAGAGAAGATCCAGAAGCGCGTCGAATTCGATCTCTACTATATCGAGAACTGGTCGGTGCTGTTCGACCTCGTCATTCTCCTGAAGACGCCGGTCTCGCTGCTGACCAAGAACGACAACGCGTATTGAGATGAGTTCCTCCGTCATGCCCCGGCTTGACCGGGGCATCCAGTACTCCGCAGCGCCAGCCGTCTTCTGCAACGCGCGCCGCGGAATACTGGATCGCCCGGTCAAGCCGGGCGATGACAGCGTGTTTGTGGCGTACAAGTTGCGTAAGCGTATGGGCATGTGATGGCGTATGCGGCGACAGCCGGTGGAGTGAAATTGGCCGCGCCGGCTGCGCCCGGCGTGCTGGCCATCCAGCGCGCGCTGGTGTGGCTGGTCGGCGCCTCCGGCGCCATCGTCTTCATCGAGCCGAGCCCCTACGAGATCGTGACGCTGCTGGCCGCCGTCACCTTCTTCGCGACCGGCCTGCGCCTGCGGCTCGTGCTGATGCCGCTGATCCTGATGCTGGTCCTGCTCAATGTCGGCTACACGATCAGCGCGGTCCCGCTGTACGAACAGTCCGAGGTGGCGAGCTGGATTGCGACCTCCTGGTACATGGCGGTCACCGTCGTGTTCTTCGCGATGGTCACCTCGGAAGACACCGCGGCCCGGCTCGACATGCTCCGCCGCGGCCTCGTGGTCGGCGCGATGGTCGCCTCGCTGTCGGCGGTCGCCGGCTACTTCCATCTGGTTCCCGGCGGAGACGATCTCCTCACCCTCTACGGGCGCGCGCGCGGCACGTTCAAGGACCCGAATGTGCTCGGCGCCTTCCTGATCCTGCCGGCGCTGTTCGCGCTCCAGAGCGTGGTCTCCGACAAGTTTGCCAAGGCGTTCCGCAACGTCATCGCCTTCGGCATCATGTCGCTGGCGATCCTGCTCGCCTTCTCCCGCGCCGCCTGGGGCGGACTGGTGCTGACCTCCGCCTTCATGCTGGCGCTGATGGTGCTGACCAGCCGCACCAACGCGCAGCGCTCGCGCATCGTCGTCATGGCGATTGTCGCCGCGGTGCTGGGCCTCGCGCTGATCGCGGTGCTGCTGTCATTCGATTCCACCGCCGAGATGTTCAAGCAGCGCGCGAGCTTCGACCAGAGCTATGACGAAGGCCGCTTCGGCCGGTTCGGCCGGCACATCCTCGGCGCGGAGATGGCGCTCGACCTGCCGTTCGGCATCGGCCCCCTGCAATTCCACCGCTTCTTCCCCGAGGACACCCACAACTCCTATCTCAACGCCTTCATGTCCGGCGGCTGGCTCTCCGGCGTCTGTTATCCCGCGCTGGTCTTCACCACGGTCATCATGGGTATCAGGCACATCTTCGTCCGTGTGCCCTGGCAGCGCGCTTATCTCGCGATCTTCTCCGCCTTCGTCGGCACCGTCGGCGAGAGTTTTGTAATCGACACCGACCACTGGCGGCATTTCTGGATGATGCTGGGCGCGATGTGGGGCATGATCGCAGCGGCCCAAATCTACAAGAAGCCTACCGACGAAGCTTCTTCAGTTTGAGATCCGGCCGCTTTTCCGGCGGCGTGTCGAGCAGTCCCTTCAGCGCCTCGGTTGCCGCGAGCACGCCCTTGTAGCCCTCGGTCGCGAAGCGCAGCAGCAGGCGCAGCTCTTCGTCGGAATAGGCGCCAAACACCTTCTCCATCGCCTGCTGCATCGGCACGTAGAGCTGGCCGATCTTCATCGCCGTCTCCGGCACGACGGAAATGAAGACCTTGCGGCGGTCTTTCTCGTCCCGTTCGCGGCGCACAAGCCCGGCCTTCTCGAGCCGGTCGACCACGCCGGTGATGGCGCCCGTCGTCAGCCCCGTGACCTCGGCGAGCCGGCCCGCGGTGACGCGGCCCTCGAGATAGAGGATGTCCATGCATTCGAGGTCGGAATTGGCAATTCCGGCAACGTTCGCAACCGTTTGGCCATAGAGCACGCCCTGCGCGGACGACCGCCGCATCGCCTCCTCGAGCTCCTGCAACAGCGCCGCGCGCGCCTTCGTCCTTGACAAGGTCGGCTCCTTATCTTACTCGATATATATCTTAGTTGCTAAGAGATTTAGCAATCGTAATTTTTCCTAGCACCACGGAAACGTCGGGAGCAAGCCATGTCCAACCGTCCCCGCAAGGCCCTCATCATCGGGGCCGGCATCGCCGGGCCCGTCACCGCGATCCTGCTGCGCCGCGCCGGCATCGAATCCGCGATCTACGAGGCCTGGCCTTATTCGAAAGGCATCGGCGGCGGCCTCCAGATCGCACCGAACGGCATGCATGTCATGGACGAGATCGGGCTCGCGAACGAGCTGATCAGCCGCGGCTCGATCGCCGAATCCTTCGATTTCTATTCGCAGAGCGGCGAACGGCTCGGCTCGATCAACCGCGACATGGCGCGGCGCTTCGGCCAGCCGGCCGTCAATGTCTGCCGCGCCACGCTGAACGAAATCCTGATCGACAAGGCCTGGTGCGCCTGCGTCTCGCTCTATTTCGAGAAGCGCCTGATCAAGATCGAGGACCGCGGCGACCAGCCGATCATCGCTTACTTCTCCGATGGCAGCACGGCCGAAGGCGACTTCCTGATCGGCGCCGACGGCGTGCACTCGGTCGTGCGCCGCCAGGTCGTGCCGGACGGTCCGCAACCGTTCGACACCGGACTGATCGGGTTCGGAGGCTTCGTGCCGCACGCCGTCCTCGATGGCAGGCCGATCGGCCGGCACGTCGAGACCACGTTCGGCAAGAGCGGCTTCTTCGGCTATGGCTATTGCAGCCCGGATCCGAACGACGGCGTGATGTGGTGGAGCACGCAGCCCGCGCACGGCATGGACGCGGCGATGTTCCGCGCGCTCGACCACGCGACGCTAAAGCAGCATCTGCGCGGCTTCCATCACGGCTGGCACGATCCGATCCCCGATATCATCGACGCGGCCGAGAACATCGTGGTCACCGACACGCTCGACGTCGCGACCTTGCCGACCTGGTCGCGCAAGCGCTCGCTGCTGATCGGCGATGCCGCGCATGCGACCAGTCCCCACGCGGGCCAGGGCGCTTCGCTCGCGCTCGAGGATGCGATGCGGCTCGCGCGGCTGATGCAGGAGGGCCAGGAGCTCGGCGCCACTTTCCAGGCCTTCGAGGCCGAGCGGCGTCCGCGCACCGAGAAGATCGTCGCAATGGCCCGCCGCAACGGCAACAGCAAGCGCGAATTCAGCGCCACCGGCGCCTGGGTCCGCAATCAGATGATGAAATGGCTGTTGCCGCTGGGATCGAAGAGCATGGAGTTCATGTACGCGTATGACGCGCGGGCGGCGTAGCGATAAACACTGTCATGCCCCGCGAAGGCGGGGCATCCAGTACGCCGCGACCTCTCACTCCATCACGGCTGTCTCTGGAATACTGGGTCGCCCGGTCAAGCCGGGCGACGACACCGTCATTTAACCGCGCAAGCGCGCCTAACTCTCCACTCCGAACGTCAGCCCAGCATTTTCGCGCAGCCGCTTGATCAGCTTGTGCTGCATCGCCGCGCCCGGTGTCCAGAATCCTGCCGGGACGTCTGTCACATCGCGCAGCATGCACATCGCGCATTCGGAAATCATCTTCGAGGTCGAGCCGTAGCCGGGATCGCGGTCGCCGGTGACGCCGGCGCGAACCATGCGGCCGTCGGGCGCGATCGCGACATAGAGCAGGTCGAAGCGGCCGTTCTCCCGCTCTTCCTTCGACGGCCCCTCGCCCGGCTTCGGCGCGTTCGGACCGGTCTTCTCGGCGTTGGCGGCCACCACGCGCTGCGCGTTGGCTTCGCCCTTCTCGCCGGGACCCGTCAGAACCATCTCGTCGTAGACGAAGTCCTGACCGTAGGGAAAGCCCATCAGCATGTTGGAGCGATGGACGTTGCGCGTGTTGATCAGTGCCATCATGAACGGCGCGGCCCAGGACTGCAGGTCCTCCTCGAGCAGCGACCTGTTGCCCTTCGGCTGCTTCGGGCCGGTGAAGCCCGGCGTCAACGCGAACGGATCGTTCAGGATCGCGATCAGGCTGATGTCCTTTGCGACCGCATCGAAGGTCGCCTTGGCGCTCGCCGCGGTGCCGCCCGAGAGCGTGCCGCGCATGTCGCGCACGCGGCCTTTCACACGCGAGGCCGGAGCGCCGAACGCGCGCTTGGCCTCTTCCTGCACGAAGAACGCACCGAGCTCGAACGGCACGGAATCGAAACCGCATGAGAACACGATACGCGCGCCGCTCTCTTTGGCGCCCGCCTCGTACTTGTCGATCATCTGCCGCATCCAGATCGGTTCGCCGCAAAGATCGAAATAATCGGTGCCGGTGGCGACGCAGGCCGCGAGCAGTTCCTCGCCATAGAGCTGATACGGGCCGACGGTGGTGATCACCGACATCGTCTGCTCCGCCATCGCCTTCAGCGAGGCCGCGTCCGACGCATCCGCGACAATCAGCGGCGTATTCCCGGGCGCGCCGATCGCATCGCGTACCGACTTGAGCTTGCCGAGGCTACGGCCTGCCATCGCCCATTTGAGCGTGTGGTCGCCCTTGTAATGCTGAGTCAGATATTCGGCGACGAGCTGGCCGGTGAAACCGGTCGCACCGTAGACGACGATGTCGAATTTTGCTGAGCTCATGGTCGACCTTTACTTCTTCGCGTAACTCACGCCCATGCCGGCGCGGACGTCGCTTTGAATCCCATAGGGCGGAATCGGATAGCGCAGGCCGTTCTTGGCCAGCGCCTTCATGCCCTCGATCGCCTTGGCGAGATGCGAGGGCTTCAAGGCCATCAGCATCTCCTCGTCCGGCACGCCGCCATAGCGCCGTTCGGCATAGCATGGCAAGGACAGGCTGGGTTCGCCGGTTTTCAGCGCCCGCCCCCAGGAATCCGCGCAGGCGGTCTCACCGACGACGCCCCATTCGAACTTCTTGTAGCCGGTATATTGCAGCCCGTTGATCAGGATGATCATCTGCCCCGGCGTTGCATAGACCAGGCAAATGTCGGGCGGATCGAGCCGCCCGCTCGCGAGCGGACTGACCGCAAGCGCCTGATACTGTCCGAACGGAACCACGTCCAGCGCCTCCTGGCGCTTGCGCGCGTCCTCGGCGGTGCCGTGCCAGACCCCGACATAGTTTTCGCCGGCGAGCCATTTTTCGTCCTGCGGCGCAAGCCCGATCACGGCGCGACACTGCGCGCCGACAAGATCGTCGGCGGTGATGCCGACCGTCCAGCCCAGACGTGCAGCCATGCTGACGATCTGGTCGGTGGTATGGACCGCGTTCGGCCGCCGGATTTTCGGGATCGCCTCCATGTCGGCGGTGCGCGGGAACAGCTTCATGCCGATCACAGTCGTCTTCAGCCGCAGCAGGCTGTTGAGATCGGCGACGAGGCCGGCAAGATCGATCCTGTCTGCGCTCTGCTGTTGCATGGCGTCCTCCCGACCGGCGATCGCGCGCCGGTACTCTGTTCTTGTTTTGCGGCTCTCGTTTTAGTCCTTGCCCGGTCCCGGAAGCAACTCGCCGGTCCGCCCCATGATGCGATAGGCCAAAAGGCCGATCCATTCGCGCACGGCGACGTCGGTCTTGCCGAGACCATCGGCCCCGTTGCGGGTGAAGGCGAAGAGCCCGTCGCGCCCGCCCATCCGCCAATCCACCGGATAGGCTTCGACGTCAAATCCGGCCTTGCGGAAGATCCCCATCGCGCGCGGCATGTGGAAGGCCGACGTGACCAGAAGCCAGCGTTCGCCCGGCTTCGGCGTCACCAGCTGCTTTGTGAAGATCGCGTTCTCCCAGGTGTTGCGGGAGTCGCGCTCGAGGATCAGGCGCTCCTTCGGTATGCCCAGGCTTTCCAGGATCGGCGCGGTGTAGTCGGCCTCCTTCGCCTCCGTCGCGACCAGGTTCGCCGAGCCGCCGGTGAAGACGATACGCGCGTTCGGATAGCGCCGCGCGAGGTCGGCCGGCGCCAGCATGCGATCGGCCGCGTGCGCAACCACGGGCGTGCGATGCGCCGCCGACAGATCGGTGTCGATCGAGCCGCCGAGCACGATGATGCCGTCGGGGGCGCCCCGCGACGGGTCCCACGCCGGGAAACGCGACTCCAGCGGATAGAGCAGAAGATTGCCGATCGGCGAGAACGCGACCAGCGCCAGCAGCACCAGCGTGGCCACGGCGAGCTTGCGGCCGACCGCAGCAAACCGCGTCGCCATCAGCAGCAGCGACAGGATTCCGAGCTCGATCAGGAGATTGATCGGCAGCAGAGCGATGCCGAGGGTCTTGGAAAGAACGAAATACAGGGGAGCCTCGCTGAAATGATCGTGCCGGGCTTGACCGGCCCGTCCATCTTCAGAAATCTTCTTGAAAGAGGATCGATCGCCCGGTCAAGCCCGGGCATAACAGGTTCTCATGACGAGTTCTGATGAACCCGATTGGACGCGGCCAATGACCCATCACCACCTGCATTCAAGCCCCGAGACCTGCCATTGGGGCTTCTTCGAAGCCGCGCTCAAACCCGTCCTCACCGTCAAAAGCGGCGATGAGGTGACGGTCGACACCATCAGCGGCGGGCCCGACATGCTGCCCGACCGCAACAAATTTCACATTCCGCCGGAGATGTTCGAGGTTCACGCCAAAAACGAGCGCATGCTGCCCGGTCACATCCTCACCGGCCCGATCGCGGTCGAGGGCGCCGAGCCCGGCGACGTGCTCGCGGTCGAGATCCTCGACGTCCAGCTCCGGCAGGATTGGGGCTGGAACATGATCAAGCCGCTGTCCGGCACGCTGCCCGACGATTTCCACGAGACGCGCATCCTGAACATCCCACTCGACCGGTCGCGGATGGTCGGCCGCATGCCCTGGGGCCTCGATCTGCCGCTCAAGCCGTTCTTCGGCGTGATGGGCGTCTCGCCGCCGCCGGCCTGGGGCCGCATCTCCTCGCTTGTGCCGCGCGCAATGGGCGGCAATCTCGACAACAAGGAGCTCGGGGCCGGTGCGACGCTCTTTTTGCCGGTGTTCGTCCCGGGCGCGATGTTCTCCTGCGGCGACGGCCATGGCGTGCAGGGCGACGGCGAGGTCTGCGTCACCGCGATCGAGACCGCGCTCCAGGGCCGCTTCCGCCTGACGTTGCGCAAGGACCTCAGGTTCGACTATCCCCGCGCCGAAACGGCGACGCATTACATGACCATGGCCATGGACCCCGACCTCGACCAGTGCGTGGTGCGCGCGCTGCGCGACATGATCGTGCTGCTCGGCGAGACGCGAAACCTGTCGCGCGAGGACGCCTACACGCTGTGCAGCCTGGCCGCCGACCTGCGGGTGACGCAGACCGTCAACGGCTGCAAAGGCATCCATTGCATGATCGAAAAGGCGATCGTGCACGGCTAGCCGCACCCGCCTGCCCGGCCTCGTCTCCGCTCCACCACCGCTCGGCATCCCGCGCGGCGCGCGGAGCTGCGCCTGATTTCCGTAGTGATTCCAATGAGCTAAAACACCGGTCTCGCCCGGATTTGACTCCCACCCCCGAACCTAAATAGAGTCTTAATCGTTACTTTTATGTACCCGAGTAAGAGGCTAGCGTTCGGGCCATGGCCACCGAAAAAGCCGAGACTGACCGCATTCCCGTAACCTTGGCGCTCTCGACCATCACCTATCTGGAAAAACTGGTGAGACAGGGCACCCACGGCACCAGCGTTCCCGGCGTCGCACGCACACTGATCGAGGAAGGCATCCGTCTCGCCATCAAGGACGGGCTTCTGTCGATTCGCGACAACGGCAGAACGTGAGCGCGCGCCGGACGTGAGGCGGACGGATCTCGAGAGGCGGATGGCCGACATCTGCAACCTGGGACCGTTACAATGCCTGTTCTCTCACCAACTTCTTCACCGACTGCTTCTTCACCGACCTGGACCAACGAACGAATTGAGCTTCTGAGGCAGCACTTCGAGGCCGGCCTCACCTGCAGCGAGATCGCTGCCGACATCGGCGTCAGCCGCAACGCGGTGATCGGCAAGCTGTCCCGGCTCAATCTCACGCGCGGCAGGACAAGCGACGAGCGCAAGCTCGAGCGGAGCCTCGCGCCGCGGCGCGGGACGAGAGCCGTACCGCGGCTGCAATATGAGATGCTCGCCACGATCTACGGTGACACCGACACACCTGTGGTCGCGGGTCCGATCGACGATACCAACCGCTGCTCGCTGCTGGAGCTCGCCGAGAATCGCTGCCGCTGGCCGATCTCGACGCCGGGCGCAGACGACTTCTGCTTCTGCGGCAATACCGCGCCCGACGGCCAGTCCTACTGCGTCGGCCACAGCCGCCTCGCCTACCGGCCGAACTCGCGCGCCCGTGTGATGCGCGGCTGAAGGAAAATCCCAAAACGAAAAACCTCCGGCGGGGCATCACCGGAGGTTTCTGGAGGCTTAGCATGAAGCTAAGAGCCGTGACTTTCGTAATCGGCTGAAAACAAGATAGCTGATCAACTCAGGTAAGTAAATAAGTTTGAGGGCGATCGATTCGCATAGCTCGTCTTCGTCGTTTGCAACGTGTTGCCGGATTTTCCGAAGGCCGCTTTCATGAAAAAGCCCCGGCGGTTTCCCGCCGGGGCTCTATCAGATCGGAACGGTCTTCAGCTTACCAGTTGCGCTGGGCGCGCAGCAGCAGGCTGTAGGTGTCCTGGTCCTTCAGCTCGTAGGTTGCCGCAGGCTTGGCAACCGACGCCAGCGCCGGGGTGGTGATCACGCCCGAGTACTTCTGGTCGAGGTGGCTGTAGACGAAGTCAGCCGAGAAGGTCAGGTTCTTGACCGGCGTCCAGCGGGTGATGACGCCGATCTGGCCGATGTTGAAGTCCGGGTTGCAGGTGCCGGTCAGCGAGGCGAACGCAGCGCTGCCGCAGATCAGGCCCTTCGCCGTGCCGCTGTAGTTGACCGCAGCCCACGCGCCGTAGAGCGCCGTATTCCAGTACGGGTTCCAGTTGTGGGTGTAGGCACCACGGAAACCGTAGGTCTTGGTCAGCTCGAGCTGGCCGTTGGGACCGAACACCGCGTCAGACACGCCGGCAAAGCCGATGCTCTGATACGCGCTGCCCGAACCGCCGAACATCGAGTAGCTGGTCGCCGCCAGCGACTGGAAGTTGTAGCGGCTCGCGCCGTCGGTATAGACGCCCGAGATGTTGATCACGTCGCCAGCACCGGTCGGGATGTTCTTGATCTGCAGAGCGAGCTGAACGGCCCAGCCCCACTTGTCTTCCGGATGACCGGTGACTTCGGACGCGCCGTAGTAGGCGACGTGGTTGTCGTGCGCAGCCACCGACGCCTGGAACAGGCCCCAGGCCTGGTCGACACGAACCATGCCGACGATGTCGGGCGACCTAGTGCCGCCGATATCGTTCGAGCCGTAAGCACCGCCGAGGACGCCGCTGGTGGACATGCCGGCGGTGTTCCAGATGTTGGTCGTGAAGAACTGGGTCTGGTCCTGCGCCGAAACGGTCGCGGTCACGCCCTGGCCGAAATCGGCCGTGTAGGTGAACTGGGCGACGCCGTTCACGGAGCCGCTGCCACCAACGAGCTGGTCGAAGTTGTTGCCGGGATAGTTGGTCCAGGGCGCGTCGAACTGCGACACGGACTTACCCATGGTGAAGCCGGCGAACTGGATGAACGCATAGTAGACGCCGAGCGTACCACCCGAGATCGTGCCCGAGCTTGCGTTGTTCGGCGCAGACACGCCCGTGCTTCCGAGTTGCGAGTAAACGGTCGCGCCTGTTGCCGAGCCGCTTCCCGTATAGTTATCGGTCGTCCAGGTGAACACCGCGTCAAAGTAAGTGCGAACCACCCCGTACTCAGTCGCGGTACGGGTATCGATGTTGAGGTCCTCGCGAGCGCGCGCCAAATAGTAGTTCGACAGGCGGTTGTTCGCGCCGGAAACACCGTTGTAGGCGGCGCTGTAGTTGCCGCCGGCATTGAGCGCGACTTCAGCACGCAGATAGCCGCCGAGCTTGATGCAGGTGTCGGTGCCCGGGATGTAGTAGAAGCCCGCGCCGTAGAGCGAGCAGATCTTGACGTACTCGACCGCCTTGGCCTTGACCGGAAGATCGGCCGCTTGTGCTCCGCCGACGGCGATCAGACCCGCCGCAGTGCCGAGCAAAAGGCTCTTCACCACTTTCATATAAAACCTCCAAGTTGCTCATTTTACGGAGACCGGACCGTGAGGCCCCCCAGATCCCCGTCTTTTCAAATCCGCTCGGCCGCTTCGCGCTTTTGGACACACCCGCATCGACGCGAGGGACGTGAGCGAACCACCTGCAACGGGACGATTGAGTACCCCCCACCGTCACGGGCCAATATGCCTGCGCCGTTCCGCTAATCAAAATAGTTTATTTAGTCAGCTTTGTTGTTTCACTAAACCTGTGCCCCGCGCGCAACACCGCGAGCGAGGGAATATGCTGAGCTGATCATCTTTGTAGTTTTAGTGACAAAATTACCCTGCTCTGCACTTGCGTCAGGGCAGACTTGCGTGGACTATGACCGTGCAAGACACCGGCCGGAAAAGAATCAGATCACGGGAGTGACGCTGTGTCAGCGACGAGGAAAGAAGGGGCGCGCCTCCGCTCCATCGGCAATCTCGATATCATCAGGCGTTTCACCTGGGAAATATCGTCGATCAACATGTATCTGGAGGAGTTGCGTCAGTTCTGGGCGAGAACGCTGGGCATCAGCGGTCCGCAATGGCTGATCCTGATGGCGATCTCCGACCTCGACAAGGACGACGGCGTGCCCGTCAACGTGGTCTCCAAGCTGCTCCACGTCGATCCGTCCTTCGTCACCACCCAGTCCAAGCTGCTGGAGAAGAAGGGCCTGCTGCGGCGGCGGCCCTCGCCGACCGATGCCCGCGTGGTCCGGCTGTCGCTGGTCGAGAAGACGCAGAAGCACATCGCAAGCCTCAACGAGCAATACAAGACGATCCGCGAATTCGTCTTCCAGGAATTCGACGAGAACGAACTGACCGAATTCACCGGCAAGCTCGCGACGCTGAAGACCCGGCTCGAAAAGGCCTGCGTCAGGATATCCCTCGACTACTAAAGCATGATCCGGACCCGAATGGCCGCGTTAGCGCAAAGTGCGAAGCGGTTTTCCGAAAAGATCATGCCCGAACGACAAACCTAAAGCGCGATGACGATTCATCCCAATCTCATCGCGCCTTAAGACAGCCGGCGGCGTTCAGATCCGCCGCCCCGTGGCGCCCAGTTGCGATTCCAGCCAGTCGAAGATGTATTCGTTGGCAAGGCTGGGATTGTCCGCGTGGGCCTGTGCCGCGCCGGTCTCCTGCGCGGTGAACACCTTCAGCACGATGTCGGAGCTGCCGAGTCGCGACTTCTGCACGATCTGGCGCGCCCGGTCGGCCTTGAGCCAGCCGTCCTCGCCGAGTGTGATCAGCACCGGACAGTCGACGCTCGAGGCCATCAGCGGCGCCGACGGCACCGGGACGATGCTGAGGTCGCTCATCGCGAAGCGGCTGGCGAAGAAGGATCGTTCGTGCAGGTCCCACAGACCGCCATCGCAGACGGCCGCGGCGAGCCTCGGCTCCTGCAACACCGCGCGCGCGACGAAGGAAGAGCCCCACCCGTCGGCCACGATGGCGACGCGATCGAAATCGACGTCGCCGCGCGTCTCCAGATAATCCATGACGCTGGCAATCGAGCTCTCGAGGTCGCGGCGCTGCAAGAGCGTGTCGGTATAGTCGTCGCGCTGGTCGCCGAGCAGGTCCAGCGCAAGCATCGACAATCCGCGTTCGCGCGCATGCGGCGCGAGCTTGAACAGGAATTCTTCCTTGCGGTGTCCGGGCTCGCCGATGCAGATCACGGTCGGAGTCCGCTTGCCGGCCGGCGACGCAGGCAGGAAATAGCCTTGCAAAACGTGTCCGTCATCGGCCCAGGGAATCGTGACGACCTCGCCAGCCGGACCGCGCGCAGTGAGGAAGCGGCGCGCACATTCCTGCATGGCGAGCACCGCGACCCAGCGACGCTCGTCGGCCTGGTCCAGCGGCATCGCGGCCGCGCCGTAGTAGTTCATCGCCCGCAGCCAGTTGCGCTGCGCGGTCGCCATGTGGCCTTCCGCGAACGCCGCCTCGGCTCGTTGCCGGTTGGCTTGCGCCAGCCGCTTCCACTCGCGGTGCCAGGACTGCTCGCCGCCCTGCTTGAGCTGCCGCGCGATCATCAGGCATTCTGCGATGGTGGCGCCGCCCTCCTGCGCCGCGGTGAGGAGCCGCGTGAATTCAGCGGAAATATCCTCTCTCTCCGGGCAGAGGATCCAGTCGTCGGAGAGGCATGCGGGTATCATCGGAGCTACGCTTTATGATGGCGTTACCCCTGATTGACTAAACTATTTTGGTTCACCAACCAAGCTGCCGTGCGCCGAATGAGACCCGTTTCACATCACCATCACTTGAACATTGCTTGAACGATGGAGCATGTCGCATGCGTGACATTCCAAATCGTCATAAGGCGTCGGAAATTGGCAAGAGGTGGCACGTAAAGTTACCAGCGTAACATGTAAATTACCTGCGTAATAATACGTCCGCACCTCTTGCCATGATGGTCGTCATACCTACATACGCGGACGTTCGTTGACAGTCTCAGCCAAACCGACTCAACCGAGCCGCCAGCCAACTTCCTGCGTAAAGCTTTCATAGAAGGCGCGGTCATAGGCCTGCTCGGGCGTTGCGCGCACGCGTTCGTCAAGGCGCTTTGCGTCTTCGCCCACAAGAATTCGCCACCGCTCCGCCTTGACCCCGTCGAGTATGATCTTCGCGGCCTGCGCAGCCGTCGTCGGCGCGTCCTCGAGGAAGCTGCGGGCGCGTTCGGCGAACGCAGCCTGGATGTCCTCGTCCGACATCTTGTCAGCATCCGGCACGCCGGCCGCGACCATGCGCTTGCGGGTCAGCGCGACCTCGTCGGCATTGAGCCGCTCCGACCCGTCGGCGCTCTGCACCTTGCGCGAATTGGAGACGATCGAGGTGCCGATATGGCCAGGCATCACCACCGAGCATTTGACATGCGGCGCGTGCAGGCGAAGGTCGTTGATCAGCGCTTCGGTAAATCCTTTCACCGCGAACTTGGCCGAGCTGTAGGCGGTGTGCGCCTGCCCCATGCCAATCGAGGCCCAGAAGCCGTTGACGCTCGCGGTGTTGACGATGTGGGCCTCGTCCGCCGCTACCAGCATCGGCAGGAAGGTCCGCGCGCCGAGATAGACGCCGCCCCAGCAGATGTTGAAGGTACGTTCCCACTGCTCGCGCGTGTTGGTGAACAGGCTGCCGCCGCCACCGATGCCGGCATTGTTGAACAGGAGATGGATCCGATCGGTCTTCTGCTGCTCCGCGAGCTCATCGCGAAACCGCTTGAGATGGTCCTCGATCGAGACGTCGGCGACATGGGTCGTGACCCGCAGGCCCTGCGGCAGCTTCTCGACCTCGCACAGCCGTTTGGTCTCGGCCATCGCGGCCTCCGAGACGTCGCACATCGCGACATTGCAGCCCTCGGCGACGAGCTGCCGTGCGAGCTCGCGTCCCATCCCCGTGCCGCCGCCGGTGATGACGGCGATCTTTCCTGCAAAATCCTTCATGGGACTTCGGTCCCTCCCCTTGTCGGTATGTTTCTTCACAGCTAGCGCCGCGCATCGGGGCGCGCGCAAAATGTAGCAGCGCCGCATCCGCAGGTAAAAGCGGAACGGCGCTGCCATTCGACATCAGTAATTTCGGCTGGCGGACTATTCGGCCGCTTCGACGCGCGCCCCGTTCAACGCGCCGAGGGCCTCCAGCGCCTTGCGGGTGGCGGCCTGCTGCGTCGGCGAGGCCTCCGGCATCGGTGCGCGCGGATAGGTCCTGGGCAAGCCCTGGAGCGTCTGGGCGTAACGCGTGCAGGCCGGCAGATTGTCGGCGATAACAGCGTTCCACAGCGTCAACAGCTTCTTGTGCAGCTCGAGCGCGCGCGGATGGTCGCCCGCCTTCACCGCATCCCACAGCGCGACGGAGGCATGCGGCGCCGCGGTCAGGATCGCGGCGATCGAGCCATGGGCCCCGAGCGTATAGGACGGATACATGAGGGCATCGACCGCGCTGTAGATCAGCTTGTCCGGCGCCATCATCATGAGATCCGCGAACAGCTTGAGATCGCCCGCGCTCTGCTTGACGCCGACCACCAGCGGCACCTCGGTCATGATCCGCACCAGCAGCGCCGGCGACAGATAGGACCACGGCACCACGTTGTAGATGATGATGGGCATGCCGGTCTCGTCCGCCATGGCGCGGAAGTGCGCGACCATCGCCTCGTCGTCGGGCTTGAACAGATAATGCACCGGCGTGACCTGGAGTGCGGCGACATTCATGTCGCGCACGAGCTTGCCGCGGCGGATCGCATCGCGCGTGGAGTCCACGATGATGCCGGCGATCACGGGAATGCGTCCCTTCACCGCCTCGACCGTCGCGGCCATCAGGTCGCGATACTCCTCGTGATCGAGCGTGTGTCCCTCGCCGGTCGAGCCGCCGGCCGCAACGCCATGCGCGCCGGCGCCGATCATCCAGTCGACCTGGGGCGCCACGAGCCCAAGGTCGATCTCGCCGTCCTTCCGGAACGGCGTCGTCATCGGCGGGATCACGCCGGTCGGTCGTGCCTTCATGGTCTGCCCTCGCGTTTCCTTTGGTTCTGTGGCGGTCCCGCTCTTTTGACGAGTATCCGCCCGCTTCCGACCCTATCGGCTGCGCAGGCCTTGTGAAGGGGCGGTTCGCGCGGCGCTGCCCCCACAATCGCTCATTACTGCGATCCTTCCGCGCCCCTTTTCCTTGGGGATTACCCGTATTTGCCCGGCTTCGGTTTAGGGGCAATTTTTTTACAATCCGAATCATCGAATGGAGATGGACGCTGGGTCGAGTCGGCCAGGCCAGCGTGTTGTTTGTGTCACAGGCTCTGGCACTCCGCTTGCATCCTCTTCGTGGTCTGAAACTACCGATGAGGTGACAGGAATGTTCGTGACCGTGGTTGCCGTGCTCTGCCGGCTGAGCGCAGCCAGCTCAGGCAGTTGCATCGAGGAAATCGTGACCGACAGCAACATGACGCCCGAGATGTCGATGATGCAGTGCGCGATCGGCGCACAGGCCCCGCTTGCCAAATGGATGGGCGAGCACCCGATCTATCACGCCAATTGGCGACTCGAGCGCTACAAATGCGTGCCGGGTCACTACGAGATCAAGGGCCACGCCTAAGGCCCCGCAAGACTACGGATGAGGAAACGCCCCGGAGGTAGCCTGGTCTCTCCGCGCGGGCACCGCTAGCGCCAGCCCCCATTGCGGCGGCATGCCCCAGTGACGACGATCACGCCTTCCCTTTAAGCCACTGCACGCAGAATGATCGCACGCGCCTGTCGCCCTTCCGGCGTCGGCATCAGCGCGAAATTGTGCGGCTGGTCACGGAGCAGATGCAGCTCGATCGGCACGCCCGCCGCCCTCGCTCGCTCCGCGAGATCGACGCTATCAGGGTAGAGAAGGTCGTGCGTGCCCGAGAAGATCGTCATCGGCGCGAGCGAACGGAAGGCGCCGTTGAGCGGGCTGACGAAGGGATGGCCGACATCGAGCTCGCCGGCATAGAGCCGCCCCGCCTCAAGTATCCCCGCAATGTCCTGGATCGGATCGCGCGCCGCGATCTCGACCTGCTCCGGGCGGCTGACCGAGGCATCGGCCGCGGGCGAGATCAGCATCAGCCGGCCCGGCTGCCGATGCCCGCGGTCGCGCAGCCACTGGCATGCGGCGAGCGCGAGGCCCGCGCCGGCGGAATTGCCGACCACCGTGACCTTTGCGGACCCGACATCCTCCAGCAGCATCCGCAACAGCTCGGCCGTCGCCGGCACGAGATCCTTGGCGGTGGCACGCGGTGCGAGCGGATAGATCGGCACCACGCAGACGACGCGCGCCTTGCGCGTCATCTGGCCGACGAAACGCCAATGCGCCGGCACGATCTCGTTGATGAAGCCACCGCCGTGCAGGAACATCACGTGGTTGCAGCCCTCATGGCCCGAAGATGGCGCCGTGTAATAGACCGGCCATCCGCCCATCTTGGTCAACGTCACCTCGACGCCGCGGCCCAGATTCGGCGGCTCGAACGAGACCGGCTGCACGGCGAGCTTCTGGACATGCGCCTGCACGGCCCCGGCGGACGCGAGCTGTTGCTTGTACGGAAGCTGCCGCAGGAGCAGGTTGAGGGCACGGCTTTGCAGGCTTGGCGCAGGATCGCGCCGGGCCGGGGCGCCGAAGACGCAACCGCCCGGACAGAACTGCAAGGCCGACACGATTCTGGCAACGCTCATGGCCACATCCCCATCTGGCTCTTTCGACACGGCGACAAAGAGGCTTGCCGACCCGCCGCCACTTGCGGATATAATGCGAGCATTCACTCGCTTTTCCTACTCGCATTCAGATCACAAGGCCGTGGCCCGCCAAACCGCCGACAAAACCCCGGAAAAATGCCTTGCAGGCGCGATCCCGCGCCACCGTCGACGCGCTGGTCGAGGCGACTGCTCGCATTCTGGTCCGCGAAGGCTTTGAGAAAGCCAGCACCAACCGCATCGCCGAAATCGCCGGTGTCAGCGTCGGCTCGCTCTACCAGTATTTTCCCAGCAAGGAGGCGCTCGTCGCCGCCGTCATCGACCGTCACAACGAGGAGATCATGGGCATCGTCCGCGCCGCCCTCACCGAGGTCGCCGACCTGCCGATCGACAAAGCCGTGCGCCGCCTCGTCACCGTCGCGATCGAAGCCCACCGCATCGACCCCAAACTACATCGGGTGCTCGCCGAGCAGATCCCGCGCACCGGCCAGCTCAAGGACGTCGAAGCCTTCAACCGCGAGGTCCACACCCTCGTGCGCGCCTATCTCGAAAGCCGCCGCAACGAGATGCGCAAGATCGACCCGGGACTAGCCACCTTCATCTGCGTCAGCGCGATCGAGGCGGTCGCGCACAACACAGTGCTGAACCAGGCCGAGATGCTGTCGGAGAAGACGGTGAGGACGCTGGTGGATGAGACGACGCGGATGGTGGTGGGGTATCTGAGGTAGTTTGCGAAAACGTCGCCCGTGAGCCCATGGCCATGAGTTTTCCATTTTTGATGGCGATCAATTCAGCTTTCCCTATTGAGGACAAAACATATGCCCAAGGAAAATTGCCTGATAGTCCAAGCCGCCGGAAGACAGCTCGACCTACTGCGCGGAGAGGCTTCCCGCATTGCTAAGGGGAACAAGGTCGACTGGTGGATCGATCGTGCCGACGTCGGCACACTTTTTTGCTTTGAAGACGCAAATGCTACAGATGCCTTCGCTCGCACCTGCGACAACCTAGGAGTCCGATACCAAGACGGCTAGCTCAAAAACCCCGCCGACTTTGTGAGCCGGCGGGGTTGAGTGAATACCTACGAAAACCGGCCCATCGCCAAACGCGCGTCGGACGGTGGGGCCGTTCCGGGTGGATGGCGAGACCTTGAGGAGGTCCAGATTCGCCACAGACCGATTTTTCAATCTCTCCCCTGGAGAGTCGTTCCTTCGCCGTGATGCCAATATTTTTGTGATCTGGCGCAAAAGGAAGGCCCCAGCCAATGGGGAAGACTGGGGCCTTTACAGGCCTTGCGATGGATCACACGCAAGACCGATCGCTGGATAGCTGCAGGAGCGCTCGCTCCTCCTGCGAAACCAATCTCGGACCCAAGTTGGCTGCAACTCCAGATGAGTCGCGAGTTTCGCCAGCATTCCAGCAGCCAAATAGGGGCTAGAGTGTGTCCGAAGTTGGAGTGGACGCGGGCGAAACCAACGCGCTGAAGCCGCTATCCAACTCGAGTGTTTCGCAAATTATCGATTCTTCGAAGGTCGAACCCGCGGCGAGCGACTAGGGCGCGTGGGTGAAGATATCCACGCGTCGATTTCGTCTGGCTCTACTCGCCACGAAGGTGAGACGCCATCGGCTGTCCGGGCTGTGACACGGTATCGGCGCTTATGCAGCTTGGCTGCCACATCCTTCGCGCCATCTTCGTCTCGACATTCAATAGAGAAATTACCGTAACAAACAACCCAGCGCCTTCGACGTACTTTTCGTTTAGATCGCGCTGAACGCTCCATCTAAGGGACCCCGCGAGTCCCCAAGCCCGTCCCAGTATCAAGACTCCATTCTTACCAAACCGTTTAAAGCTGTCCGCGACCTCTAGCGGACTACCTACCCATCCTAGCACCCCCCGACGCAAGACATGAGGTCTGGTGAACTTCATCTTCAGCAAGATGTCATTCAATCACCTCGTCTGCGCGGCTCAGAACGGACGTTGGAAGCACCAGGCCGAGCGCCTTCGCAACCGGGAGGTTGACTACCGTGAAACTCGCGCGGCGCGGACGCTACTTGCTTGCCGCCAGGACAGGTTACACATCATAGCGCGGGGAGAAGGCAACTCCGCTCCGGACGTCGCGCCTCCCAAGTCCCTGCGACGCAATGCATTGAAGCAGCTGTCGTGAATATTCCCCCGTCCCACAGGCTTACATGGTGACATCATGCTCCTGTTTTGCCCGACGCGTTAAATCGCTTCGGAAAAACGTCATTCCACCAATGGCTTCGCTCCCGCTACCGGTCGTCGCGCATGCGTCGCGCAGCGGGAGCAGGCTCCACGCCCCCGGTCGATCCACCCGATGATTTGGAAAAAATGGTCGGAGCGAGAGGATTTGAACCTCCGACCCCTAGTCTCCCAGACGAAGGTGATAGGGTAACGAAGCGTAACGAGACTGAACGTCCCTCACCCGAAATACGGCTGATATTCATTGATTTTTTGCGATTTATAGGGCATGTTACGAACACGGGGTAACAGCCACTAACAGCACTAAGGCGTTACCCCACAGCACCTTGGGGTAACGGCATGCCAAAGACTAGGGCGCTATCCAATCTCGCGATCGAAGGCCTTAAACCGCGCGCCGTTCGCTACGAAAAGTCCGACGGCGGCGCCGCCGGCCTGTTCCTAGTGGTGCACCCCTCGGGCGTGAAGTCTTGGGTTTTTCGGTTCCGCTCGCCGGTTGAACGCGACGAGGTCGGTCAGCGCGCGCCCAAGAAGCTGACACTGGGATCTCTGGCGCTCTCGGCGTCCCAGGCCGAGCCGCAAATCGGCCATCCCCTGACACCCGGGCAAGCCCGAATGCTCGCCACGGCCGCCGCGGAGGACGTCCGGCGCGGCATCGACCCCACCCACGTTCGGCGCCAAGACAAGGCCGAAGCCAAGCGCGAAGCCGTCCGCGACAACACGATCGACTGGGCCATGGTCGAGTTCCTCAAACGGTACAAAGGGCGCAAGCGCCAAGGGCTGAGAGAATCGACCCGCTTGCTCACCGCCCACTATTTTGGTCTGAAGCCTGATCCCGAGCAGCCCGGGGAATGGCAGGCCACCAAGAACGGGGTACTTGGCAAGTGGACAGGCCGCCCCCTCTCCTCCATCACCAAACACGACGCAATCGTGCTGCTCGATGCCTTGGTGGATTCCGGGCGCGGTGTGACGGCCAATCGCACCCTGACCACCCTCAAGACGTTTTTCGACTGGTGCGTCGACCGGGACATGCGGGAATCCTCCCCGGTTGCCTCGCTCGATGCCTTCGCGCACGAAACCGAGCGCGAGCGCAAGTTGACCGCCGCCGAACTGGTCGCCGCCTGGAAGGTCGCCGATCGTGAGGGCTACCCCTTCGGTCGCCTTGTGCAATCCTTGATCCTGCTTGGGCAACGGCGCGACGAGCTTCGCGAGCTGCCGCGGGCCGAATTGGACATGCAAGGCACCTCCGTAGTTCTCGACGACGGCAGCCGCTGGAACGAGCCGTTGTGGACGATCCCGAAGGACCGCACGAAGAACGGACGCGAGCACCTCGTTCCGCTCAGTCCCCAAGCCGTCGTCCTGTTCAAATCTCTTCCCACCATCAAAGGTAAAGGTCTGCTATTCACCACGACCGGTCAGACGCCGATTAGCGGGCTCTCTAAGGCAAAGAAGCGTTTCGACGAGGCAATGCTTGCCGAGCTGCGGAAGGCCGATCCGACCGCGCAAATGGAGCCTTGGACGCTGCACGATCTGCGGCGGACTTTCTATTCCGGCTTGCAAGCACTCGGGTTCTCAATCGAGATCGCCGAGGCGTGCGTCAATCACTCGTCGGGCGCTATCCGCGGTGTCGCCCGGGTCTACGCTCGCCACAAGTATTTGCGTGAAAAGACCCAAGCCTTCGCGGCGTGGGCACGATATGTGGACGATCTGGTGAACAACCGTCCCGCCAGCAACGTCTTCCAGTTTCAGAGGGAGCCGGCATGAGCAAGCGACGACCGGGACGGCCCTCCCAAAACATAATAGTGCCGCATCCGCTCAAAGGCGATGAATGGCTCCAAGTCGGCAAGTACGACAAGAACTGGCCAGCAGCAAACCGATACTGGATTCTGGTGCGCGAAGGCATGTCTCGCGCCGATGCCCTGACCACGGCCGCGACTGAGTTCGAAGTCGAAGAGCAAAGCCTTGTCGAGTGGTTGAGGCGCGCCCGCAAGCGTGGGCCGATCGGCCACTACGAAGGCGGTCCTGACGATAATTAACTGCTGCTAAAACGATAATTAGCTGTCGGCGCTTTTCATTGTGGAACGTGAGACCTTGTGACCAACAAATGAGGTCACGATGTCCGCTGACGATCCCAACGCGCTGATCCCCACGTCGCAGCTCCGCGCCCGCTACGGCGGCGTGAGCCATATGTGGGTTGAGCGTCGCCTGAAAGACGATCCCGCCTTCCCTCGCCCGCTTTACATCGCGAAACGTCGCTTCTGGCGCCTCGGCGAACTCGCCACCTGGGAGCGCTCTGTCGCCGCGCGTCGGCAAGTGGCGGCGTAATGTTGACAATCAACATTCGTGAAAACTGACAGCATAGGCGCCTCTCTTGTCTAACAAACTCAAATCGATCGTTCTCGATTTCGAAACCGAGCTGCTGAATGGCGTTCGCAGCGGCGCAGACGAAGCCGCACTGAAAAAGATCCGTGACGAGGCCTTCGATCGCCTGCGCGCGGTCAAGGAAGGCCCGTCGCCACCGTGCCTCGAAACGATCTTCGATGTTGCCGGCGAAATCGGGATCAAGCTCAACATGGCGTTGGAAGCGATCCGGAAATGACGGCCAACAATCTCATTGCGTCCAAAAAGCACAACCGAATCTGGATCGCGACGGACGCGGCCTCCTATGACGATGCGGGCTTTGTTTGCACGATCAGTTCGAAGATCCGCGCCGTTCCGGAGTGGCCAGCGGTGATCACCGGCCGCGGCAACACGTTCGGTTTGGATACGGCAGCTCGTGAATTGACGCGCCGCGCTGCAAACTTCGACGAGTTGGTCGGAATTGCCTCACGCGAACTGCCCCTGATCGTCGATGAATTCAAGCTGGATCGGCCTTTCGAACTCATTTGCGCTGGCTTCTTTTGTGGCCGCCCGATGATCTTTTTCATCCGGACGCCTAGCGACCACAACAGCCCGCGCGATTGGCCTCCCTACCTCGTTTGCCCTGTCGGCCCAACGATGTTTGGCCCCTGGCTAAGCGACGAATTGATTTCGGCGTCAGGCTTCGTCGGGCCAGATCCGGACGACGCGCCCGAGAACATCGTGCGGGGCCTGCGTGAACTGATCAAATTGCAGCGTCGTGTGCCGGCGGATGACGGATTCTCGCGGGTCGGCGGCTTCGCCGAATTGACCACGGTGAGGCCGGACGGGATCGAACAGAAGATCGTGCATCGCTGGTCAGATCGTGTGGGCGAACGTATGCCGCTCAATGGGGAGCACTGAGAGATGGCGCAGATCGGCATTTTCCGGACGTCCGACGCCGCCAAGGCGATGGGCGACAATTTACAGAGCCTGGTTGCACGCGGTCTTTTAGACCCGAAGAACGCCGATGAATGGGCCGCAGCATTGAACAATTCCGCAAAGGCGATGGAAGATGTCGCCGACCAAGCGAAGGTCGCAGGCGCCGCTCTGCCGCAATTCCAGCAAGCCATGAACGACACGAACAACGCGCGGAAGCAGCTCGATGGCCTCGCAACCGAAGCCATGAGCGTCAACCGCGGCTTTTTCACCACGTTCAGCCAGCAAATTCACCAGGGTGCGAGCGCGTGGGACGCGTTCAAGTCATCCGGCCTCGATGCACTCGGGAAGATCAGTGACAAGCTGATGTCCATGGCGGCGGACAAGCTGTTCGCATCCGCCTTCGGCGGCTCGGCGGGTGGTCTCGCGTCTCTGTTCGGACTTGGTGGCGGTGGCACCATGAGTTTCGGCGGCGATCTCGGCGCAGGTACCGGCGGAATGGCGTTCCCGAAATTCGCCAACGGCGGCACGCTGGCCGGCGGCTGGGGCGTGGTCGGCGAGCGCGGCCCCGAACTGATCAACGTCCACAAAGGGGGCGTGACCGTCATTCCGAACAACGTTTCAAAGCCGTTCCTGCCCGGTTTCGCCGACGGCGGAAATCTGGACAGCAACGGCGGCGTGCGGCGCCTGCCGCTCTCGCAGGGCGCCGACACTGTCAGTGCGCCTGTTTCGATAAATATCGATGCGCGCGGAGCAGACGCCGAAGGCTTGGCGCGGGTCGAGGGCCAGCTTCGTCAGTTGAAGGCGGAATTGCCGGGTCGGATTGTCTCGACGGTCGAGGATGCGCGCAAAAAGCGGGTTCTTCGATGACGACTAAGCGAGCGCGGCAGCGTGACCATCGCGACGAACAACGGCCTCTGCCCGGCGACATGCTGACGCTCGACCCGGAGTTCGACGATCTTGACCAAGCGGATGCGGAGTTCTGCGCTTGGCGCTGGCCCAATCGGGAGCGAAACGAATGAAGGACCACGGAATGAAAATCGAACTTCACAACCTACCGCCCGAGATGACCGAGCCACCACCCGAGAGACGCGGCTGGCTCGCTTGGCAACCTTCGATAGGCAAAGCCTGGCGCAAGGTCGATGGCAAATGGCTGCCGATCGCAGAAGCAAATGCAATAGCCAACGCTAGGAAACAGAAATGACCGCACTTGTCAGTTACTCCACCGGCACCATCTCCGTTGCGGCTGACGGGACCACCGTCACCGGCACGGGCACCATCTGGTCGGGGACGAACGTCAAGCCGGGCGACCGATTGGACAGCGGTCATTTCTCCGCGCTGATCGTCGACGTCGTCGACCCCACGCATCTGACGATTACGCCATGGCCCGGATCGACGATCAGCGGCGCGGATTACGATATTTGGCCGAACTACCCGCTGCGCGTGGCTGGCGCGCAGGCAATGGCCACGGTCAACCAACTAGTCGCGGCGTTTCAGACGTCAGGCTTTTTCGTGTTTGTGGACATCGACGCGACCGAGCCGGACCCGTCGCTCGGAGACGATGGTCAGTATGCGTTCCAGCCGACCACCGGCAAGACATGGGCGAAGGTCGGCGGCGTCTGGACGTATCTTGGCATTTACAAGGCGTTTCAGCTTAAGGGCGCATGGAGCGGCGCGACCGCTTACACCGTCAACGACGTCGTGACGCTTGGCGGGTCGAGCTATGCCTGCGTTCTCGACCACACCAACCACACGCCGCCGAATGCGACCTACTGGCAATTGCTGGCAAGCATCGGCGCGACGGGCAACACCGGACCGACGCCGTTGCTGCCGATCGCGACATGGACGACCGCGACCGCTTACGTGGTCGGGCCGCCGGCCAGCTACGTCTCGAACGGTGGTTCGTCCTACATGTGCTTGGTGGCTCACACCTCGGGCACTTTCGCTACCGATCTCGCGGCCGGGAAATGGGGACTGGTCGCGCAGAAGGGCGGCGGTGATCTGTCGAGCACGAACAACCTCTCCGATCTGGCGAATGCGCAGACGGCGCGCGCTAACTTGGGAATTCGGATTACGCCGCAGGGACGCTTGACCGTGACCACTGGCGTTCCGGTGCTGACATCTACGACAACAGGAAATACTGCGGTCTATTACACGCCGTATGTCGGCGACATGGTAGCGGTCTATGACGGCACTAACTATGTGCCGACGATATTTACCGAACTATCCCAACCCCTGACCGACACCACGAAGTCGCCGGCCGCCGCCACCAGTAGCACTAACTACGACCTATTTGTCTGGAATGATGCTGGCACGCTCAGGTGCACGCGCGGGCCAGCGTGGTCATCCGGCACGTCGAGGGGAACGGGTGCGGGCACGACCGAACTTGTACGCGTCAAGGGACTCTTGCTCAACGCACAAGCGATCACCAACGGCCCGGCAGCGCAGCGCGGAACATATGTCGGCACGGTTCGGACAAGGGTTGCAGACGCAACGATTGATTTTTCGCTCGGAAGTGCAACATCTGGTGGCGGAGCGGCAACGATTGGTGTGTGGAATGCTTATAACCGCGTCACGGTGTCGGCGACAGTGGAAGACACGTTTTCAAGCAGCAACGTTAGCGCGGGGACTACCGTTCCGCTTAACAACGGAGGAACCGGAAGCGGACTGAATAACAGAGTCAGCTATGTTGTTGGTTTGCCGGAAGACGTGGTTGAGGCGTCCATGATCGCAAGCGCTTCCTGCGCAGGTTCTGCGGCGGGAGGTGTGGGCATCGGTTACGACAGCACGTCGTCATACTCGAGTCTCAACGGCTCTACTCAGCAAACCGGCCTCACATGTGTATCGGCGTCCCTAGATGTCAACGGAGGCTTGGGATTCCATTTTATGCAGGCGATGCAGTTTTCATTCACCGCGACGACAACGATTTTTGGCTTTGGTGTGGGCACCGGAAATCACACCGGCCTAAAGGTGAAAATGCGAATGTGAACGCGCCAAGGCGGAAAATCTACGCGTTGGTTGACTTACTCAACAGTGCGTCAAACCGATTCACTTTCTTTTCCTCAGGTAAGTCGGTGAACGCCGCCTCGACCCGCAGCCGGTCCCAAATCACCCGGCCATCGATTTTCTTTGGTCGGGGCATGCGACCGTCGCCAACCATCTCGTCAAATTTTGTCGTCCCCACGCCGACGTAGCGGGCCGCTTCGTCGCGGCTCATGCCGCGCGGAGGGTATGAGATAGGATCTGGTCGGAGCGACTTCACGTGGCGGGCTTGCTTTGCTTTCGCGCCGCGACGGGCGGCGGCGCTGGGGTCGGCGGAGGTGCCTCCATACTCAACTTCAATTCATCGAGCGTCCGCTGTGTCCGCACGGCGCCATCACCGCCGTTTACCGGGGTTATGCGCTCGAACGCTGAGCCAGGGTTGGTGACGAACATGCCGGCCGCGACGACGCGCGTTGTGTCGCCGATAGGCGCAAACGTGAACACGATTCGTTCGGCCGGGATGCCGTCATATTTGGATCCGAGTAACAGAGCTGCGCCGAAGTTCTCGGATGGCTTTTCAACCTGCAAAAGGTACTCGGTGTCCTTCGTCACGTTGAAGCGCTTGTCCATGGCAAGGGATAACAGCCGGGCCTTGATTGCGGCGGTTGTGGCGCGGATCGTGACTTCCGGTTTTCCGCTGGCCGTGGCCGGCGCTTCGGCGGCGGTCTGACAGCCGGCGAGAGCGACGGCCAGGACGGCCGCCATTGTGCAATTGCGAAGAAACATAAACGCCCCCTAATCCGCCCATGAAAGCGCAGCCGGGCGGAAAGCACAACTATAAATTTTCTGTGCAAACAGATGCTTATGTAGATTGTCAACATAAGCCGGTCTGGGAGCGTGCTATTCGCCCGCCATGAGCGCACCTGAACCACGTTTGATGACCGGAAGGGAAGCCGCCGCCTACTGCGGTGTGACCGTGGCCACGTGGGCGAAGTGGGTAGCGCTTGGCATCGTGCCGCCGCCGCTCCCCGGGACACGCCGATGGGATCGGAAGGCGCTCGATCTGGCCTTGGACAAGATGTCGGGGATTGAGTCGGCGATAGCGCCTCAAGAAGAGGATCCGCTGGAGAAGTGGATACGCAAGGATGCGGCTAAGCAGGCAAGAACTTCCATTAACGATCGTCTAAGGCCGCGCTACCGTTGGGAAGACGACTTCGACGCCGCATGGTCCGAGCACTTGGCTGAATACGCAGCGTCTTATGCCAACAAGCCAGCGACTGAAACGGAGAAGCTGAGGCAAGGTCTTTGGGACATCTGGAAAGACCTGAAAGGGACCGCGCTCGCTGCAAACAAGAAAAAGCCAACACGATGACCGATGATGACGTCCTGATCACCCTCGACGAAGCGGCCAAGCTTATCCCTGGTGCCGACGCTGACACCCTGAAGCGCATGCACCGAGCCGGAAAGCTGGTCTGCTACCGGCCGGGAAAGAAGCTCCTCACGACCGCGGCGAACGTCATGGAGGCGGTTCGGACTAACTATCGGGTAACGAAGGTCACACCGACGGGCCGGCCGGACGCGGCATCTATGGAGCGATCGCGCGCGGCACTTGAGCAGGTCCGCACCGAACTGAGAACAACGCGCAAATAGGCGGCACGAGCAAAAGCCCGGCCGCCGTCCACCGAGAAGCCCGATTAATGTGTCCGGCGCTTGCGCAACTCATCCATGAAGTGGAAATGGCGGTCGCGCCGGCCGCGGCGGGCAGCATGCCACCGGATCTCGCTTTCGCCGTACCCGAGCGCCGCGAGTTTCTCGCCCAGCGCGTCCGCGGCAGCCTCGCGAGCGTCAGCCCTGGTCTGCTTGAAGCCGTGGCGCCGGGCTACCGCAATGGACTCGCTAATCGCCTCCGGGCTTGCTTCAAGGGCGAAGGTCTGCACTGCCGCCTCGTACTGGCGGCGTTCAAAAATGAATTCCACGAAGGCGCCGGGGTTCGAGAAGAAAGCACCCGGGAGAATGTGGACGTGCGTGCTGCGGGAAAGGTTGATCATGTCGGGCGTCCTTGGTTTTGCGATGTGTCTAAAGTAGAGATTCGCCCACCAATAGTCAACCAAAATCATTGACTATGAGCCGCTAGGAGTTATGTTGAAAGTCAACATTGTCAAAGGAGACGGAAAATGCGGATCACCGGGGCTCAGATACGTGCGGCGAGAGCGTTTCTTAGGTGGACAATCGCAGATTTGGCCAACGCGGCCGCCGTCGGAAATTCAACCGTTCAAGAAATCGAAAAGATAGATGGCGAACCGACGATCGAATCTAGCTTGCAGTGGCGATCGCAGGCACGCGTCGAGGCTCTCGAAAAGATCCAGCGTGCCCTTACCGACGCCGGGATCACCTTCTTGCCTGCAAATACTCAAGGGGTGGGGATCCGAGGGGGAGTTGACATTAAATGAATATCATATAATGTACGTGGATGGCGAGTACAACGGTATACGTCGACATTCTGAGCCGGTTCTTAGGAATCCCTGCACCGACAGTCACGACTTACATTCAGCGCTTGCGCGAAGATGAGACAGTCTTTCGCCGCGGTAAACAGGGACAAGGCGCAATTGAGCCCACCGCAGCGGAAATCGCTAATCTCTTAATCGCGCTCTGCGCTACACCCTCAACAGGGCGTCGAGGTCCCGATCCATTGGAAGTCGTGAGGATCGCACGGGCCGCAATGCGGCTCGCAGATTATGCACCTCACATAAGGAATGATGCCATCGACTGCCTGGCTGTCTCGCGTGCGGCCACCTTTGGCGGAGCAATCGAAGCGCTGATGGCGGACATGCGCAGCGGCGTCTATGCAGCTTGGAAAGGTGAGCACTATCCGCTCGCGACGCTTCGATTTTACGATCATGGCGGACGAATTTTTGTGAACTTGCAACGAGGTGCAGATCCGATGTCGGTTCTGCTCTTTCGCAATGAGAGCGGCGACTTCGGCGGCCCCTGTCTGAACCAGATTGCGGAACTAGACTTGTTCGCGCTCGAAGCTGTCGCCCAAGCCATGGGGTCGGTCGTGCCAAAGCCCGCCACATAACGAAACGGCCCCGGATCAGGACTGATCGCAGGGCCGCGGACGTCTTTGGTAAATCGCTTGGCGGCATTTACTTAGCACACTCCGCGATTTTTGCAATCAATTCTTGGTTCGGTGCTCTCAACATAGGAGTACCCGATAATGCTTTCTTGTCGCGAACAGCGTGAGCGCGAATATTCTGCCGACGATCTTATCCCTACCGAAATGCGTTTGCGCGTTTCGTTACCCGACGACGATGTCTATTCACTAATCGAGTTTCTGGCCGCAGAAGCTTTCTGGCGCCGCGTTTCCGTCGATCAAATCGGTTGGGACATCAGGCGCGTCGGCAAGGGCAACGAATGCGACTTTGCCAACCTGGAGATCGCCCTGTGCCTGTTTGATGATCCGGATTACGAATACCGCCGCCTCAAGGAAGCGGTCTACAAGATCGATCCCGAAACCCAACCGGCACTGCGACAGACGGCAGAACTGGAACGCGCCTCGTACATCGAACGACGATTAGCCTCGTACGACCGCGAACGGCAGCCGACCGACCTCTTGTTGATCGATCTTATGGACGAGGCCCGGCATAAAGACTGGACCCCCTCCGATCAGACCGCGGGCGAACTCGAACGGTTGACTTCGATCGCCGATGCAGCGCGCGACAGACTGCACGCCGAATGGATCGCCAAAGACGAGGCAGAATCGGACGCTCGATATCAGCAGTGGCTTACCGAGAAGGCACAAGCTGAAACAGAGCGTGAGGCTATCGACAAAAAGTTGAGCGCCGCCGACGCCTGGCCGATGGATACCGACGAAGAAATCGAACGATATCGCGCGCTTGAAAGCGAGTGCGATGCCGAAATGACCGCGTGGGCTGAGAAGCAGGGCAAACGCTTCTGGCCAGAAATCTACGACCCGGCGACAGTCGCAGCACGTGACAAATGGCACGATAGCCAAATGGAAAAGCTGAAGAAGAAACCATTGCTCGCGATCACCGAGGAGGATCTGTCCAGGTTAAGAATTCGCGATCGTTTGCATGTCGAGCTTGAGATCATGGCGGCGCGACGTGCCCCCGCCGTCGCGCGACTCCCCCTCCCCGAGCACCCGAACCTGACCGCACAGCAAGCCGTTGCGCTTGAAGACTTCTACGCCTGCCTGCCGGCCGGCGCATTCATCTTCACGCCCACGCGCGAAATGTGGCCCTCTACCAGCGTGAATTCGCGAATTGGGCTCGTCCACGTTCCGATGCGCGAAAAGCCTATACAAGCCTCCGCCTGGCTTTCGATGCATCGCGCGGTCGAGCAGATGACTTGGGCGCCCGGCCGGCCGATGGTCATCTCAGACAAGCTGATTGCAGACGGAGGGTGGATCGACCGTGCGGGCTGCAGCGTATTTAACCTGTACCGCTCGCCCGTAATCAAGGCCGCTCCGGGGGACGCTTCGCTCTGGACCGAGCACATCGAGCGAATTTTTGAGGCCGACGCAGCGCACATCACCCGGTGGCTTGCTCATCGAGTGCAGCGCCCCGAACAGAAGATCAACCACGCGCTCGTCCTTGGAGGTCCGCAAGGTATCGGCAAGGATACGATGCTCGAACCGGTGAAACAGGCGATCGGGCCATGGAACTTCACCGAGGTTTCGCCTGTGCAAATGCTCGGGAGGTTCAACGGATTCGTAAAGTCTGTGATCCTGCGCATCAGCGAAGCTCGCGATCTCGGCGACGTCGATCGGTACGGCTTCTACGAGCACATGAAAACGCTCACTGCAGCACCGCCGGACGTCCTTCGTGTCGACGAGAAGCATCTGCGGGAGCACGCGGTGCTAAACGTTTGCGGCGTGATCATCACGACGAATAATAAAGACTCGATGCATTTGCCGGCCGACGACAGGCGTCACTTCGTTGCCTGGTCCGCCCGCACTAAGGACGACTTTGGACCAGACTACTGGAACAAGCTCTACGCCTGGTTCAGCCATGGCGGCGCGGAGATCGTGGCTCACCACCTCGCAACGCTCGACCTTGCCGATTTCGATGCGAAGGCCCCTCCGCCCAAGACGCGAGCCTTTTGGGAGATGGTGGACAGTTCCCGCGCCCCGGAAGATGCGGAGATGGCTGACGCGCTAGACGCGCTCCGGAGACCCGACGCGGTGACCTTGGCAAACGTTCTCGTGAGAGCCGCACCGAGCTTTGCCGAATGGCTTCAAGACCGCCGCAATCGTCGTAAGATCCCACACCGCTTCGAGGAATGCGGCTATGTCGCGGTTCGCAATCCGTCGGCCGCCGACGGCTATTGGGTGGTCAACGGCAAAAGGGCACCCGTTTATGCCAAACGGGAATTGTCGGCTAGAGATCAACTGTCGGCTGCGGAAAAGCTGTCGTCGAGCGGCTTGCCAGTGCCGCCGCTGCCAAGCCGGTAGGTGGAATCGGTGGAGTCGGTGATCCGCCATTGCACTCCTTTTCCCATGTCAAACTACTCTGCTTTAGTAGGTCTAGTTCAAATTGAAGTGGAATGACGAAATGGCGTTGGTGGGCAAAGCTATAAACGATAATGGCGGATCACCGACTCCACCGATTCCACCTATTGGCCCCACCTCAAAACTTGTGTGCGAGCCCACTGGAAAATTTCTAACGTCGCTTCACGGAGATCGGCCGAGCATGGCGCTCCAGTTCTACGGACTAGCGCCCCATTCTCGTTCACGACTGAATCTGTTCCACAATTTGCCATTTACCGATCTTTCGGTAGGCAGGGGTAAACTTCAGGGTATCGAAAGCAGCACGTTTAAAATGTCCGCAGATCCTCGACCGATAACCGCCCCTCTTCCGTTGAGTAACGGAAAAGTACGCCTCCTAACGCTGGGCGATCTCGACGGCCGTACACTTGCGGCCAAAGCTGCACGTGCGCTCATCGCCGACCTGGAGAATGACCTGGGCAGCTCCGATTGCCTCTCTGCCGGCCAGCGGGCCCTCGTGATGCGCGCCGCGGTCACGGGTGCCATGGTCGAGCATCTGGAAGCGACTTGGCTATCGGGTGGCGACTACGACGTGATGGCGTATACGGCGCTGACCAAGCTACAGCTCCGGCTGTTGACCGCCCTTGGTCTGGAACGCCGGGCCCGAGAAATCGACATGAAGCCAACCGTGATCACGATCAACCGCACCATTGTCGATCCGAAAGCGCCAGGCGAGGAACGGCCGGAGTCGGATGAGCAGGCTATCGTTCGTCGGATCGTCGATGCGGAGGTAATAGCGACACCGCCCCCCTGCCCTGTGGGATTACCGAGCAGGCCGAGGCCTTAAGCCTACTAGCACGCTGTCCTGCCGCGCCCCGTGTTGCATTCGCGGGCGCTCTTCGCTCTGGTCGACCGGCGAGTGAGCGATAAAAGCGATGACCATGGAGCTTGTGAAGTAGTTCACAGATCGGAACAGCAAAGCGCACTACCGTGAACGAGAGCGCGGGGCATCGTCATTTCGGGGACTTTTTGTTTCTGTTATCTGAATCCGTCAGAAATTAGATGGCCGGGGCCGCCGGGTATGCCGGCTTCGAGAGCGAAGATACTCCGCTCAATGTTGCCTCGGGGTCGCTTCACCCTTGTAAGCAAAAATGGAATGGTTGGTGTCCCCAGAGGAAGACGACGATGATCGACGACCATTTGGCGCGTGCACATCGCAAAAATATTCAACGCTATCGCCTCATATTGCAAACCAATCTGACGGAGTCCGAGCGCCAGTTTGTCGAGCGGCGCGTAGGCGAGGAGCAATCCAAGCTGGAGATGCTCGTCCGGTCGCTCTCAAGCAAAGTGCACCACGACCAATCGACGGGCCGAGAAAACCTCCTTGACTAGGTCACTGGAAGCGGTCCCACGGAAGACATAGGCCCGCCGGCTAGCTCCGCGGTCGCATCAATTTGCGCGGCGATTTCATTTTCTTGAGAGGAAAGCATTCATGGCAAAGGAAAACTGCTTGATCGTTCATGCCGCTGGAAGACAGCTAGATTTGCTGCGCGGAGAGGCTTCCCGCATTGCAAAACAAAATACTGTCGACTGGTGGAGCGATCGCGCAGAGACCGGCACCCGCTTTTGCTTTGCAGATGCGAAGTCGAAAGAAGCTTTTGCGATCACCTGCGACAACTTCGGCATATCTTGGCGGGACGGCTAGCGAAAAAGAAAACCCTCCGATCTTGCGGACCGGCGGGCCACCTTGTAGCGGCCTAGCCGGCTAATCCTGCGACATAGGATTCGGGCAAGCCCATCTTTTTAGATACGGCCTGCAACTCAGCCATACTGGCCGTACCTTCAGGGACTGACGGCAGGTTGAGACAAAGCGCGAGCTCGCACGTGTCCTCCGCAAACTGTGCCAGCACAAGCTCCGGTTGGTACGCCGCGACGCTGGGTTCCGAATCGCGCGTGCCGATCCTGAGTGCAAGACGCTCCACATAGGCCTGCCTGACGTTGGATAGTCGAACCCCTTCGTTTCTGGGGCCTCGCGATCCGTAATCAGGCCACAGAAAACGACGTTCACTCGGTCTGCCAGGCTGACTATCTAGCGTGAAGAACCGGGTGGCCCAAAGATGTACCCACTTATAGTTTGATCGCCGCCTGACGAAACACCTTAAGATTGTGTTGGATGCAGTAGAGGAGGACTTCCGATGCGCAGGCAGCCTGTTCCACTTACTCCGGGTGACCTAGTCAATCGTCAACTTGGCACCGACGACAACCTGATAGGCACCCCTGACGCACCGACACTATTCGGTGATGCTGGTGGCAGCATGCTTGACTTTTCGAAGGGAGGGAACGACACCTTCGATGAAATCGGACTTTCCAATTACACATTTTATGGCGACGTGGTTGGCAGCATTTTCGATTTTGCGCAGGGCGGCGATGACACATTCAACGGACTCCCAATGGCTGGTGTCACTGCCTACGGGGACGCTGGCGCGGACATGTCGGACCACAGTAAGGGCGGCAACGACACCTTCTTGAGTGGAACTGGCAGACAGCAAATCAATACGTTCTTCGGCGATGCCGGCGG
>NZ_JAPRAQ010000017.1 GCF_029989365.1 Bradyrhizobium sp. Arg816
AGTAGGCGGCGTTATCGGACGCGGTCGAGACGCGCTGGCCGGTCGAGATCCGGTTCTGCGTGGTCGCGAGCTGCGAGCTGACGTTCCGGAGGGTCTGCAGCGCGGTCATTGCAGACGAGTTGGTGAGGAGACTAGAACCCATTTTTGATGTCCCTTTGAAGATTGAATTGAGTTTGGGGACATACCGGGCTTGCACCGGTACGACAGGGCGGCGTCATGCCTTTGGGCGCGGCAGAAAAGCGGGCCCAACCTGTCGTAACGGCGACGATAGCGCGCGAAGCTTGTGCGAGGCTTGTGGCTCTGTGCCCCGGCCGCAACAGGCAGCTGAAATGACGGGGCGTGTGTGCGGCATCACGCCAAACGAAAGGGCCGCGCTTCGCGAGAAGCGCGGCCCTCCCCGGATCGTTTTGAGGCTTAGCCGCGGAACAGCGACAGGATGCTCTGGCTGCTGTTGTTGGCGATCGAGAGCGCCTGCACGCCGAGCTGCTGCTGGACCTGGAGGGCCGACAGGCGGGTGGACTCCTGGTTCATGTCGGCATCGACGAGCTGGCCGATACCGCGATCCACCGAGTCCATCAGCGACTTCACGAAGTCCGTGTTGGTCGAGATGCGGTTCTTGACGGCGCCAAGATCGGCAGCAGCGCCAGCCACCGTATTGATCGCGGCGGTGACCTGCGCGATGTAGCCATCGAGCGTGGTCATGTCGGCCGGGACGGTGTCCTGCAGCGCGCCGATGGCGATCGTGTCGACCGACGCACCACCGCTCACCTTGTCCAGGATACCGGTGTTGCCGGCGGTGTTGTAGAGCGTGTAGTTCGCAACCGTCAGGGTGATCTTGCCGACGGTGGGCGTGCCGCTGACACGCGAGTACGACGACACCAGGTCGACGGTACCCGTCGCGGCGGTCGCGCTCAGCCAGTTCACGCCGTTGAAGGTCGCCGCACTGGCTGTCGCCTTCATCTGCTGCTGGATCTGGGTGACGTCAGCCTGGATCTTGACGCGGTCGATACCGGCGGTCTTGGCTTCGACCAGCAGCGCCTGGAGCTTGGTCAGGCCGCCATTCTTGTCGCCGATAACCGTGGTCAGAGCGGTATATTCGGTGTCGACCGTCGCAGCCGACAGACCGAGCGAGTCGGAGACGGCGGAGAGCGCGGCGTTGTCGGCGCGCATCGACGTCGCGATCGACCAGTAGGCGGCGTTGTCGGACGCGGTCGAGACGCGCTGGCCGGTCGAGATCCGGGTCTGCGTGGTGGCGAGCTGCGAGCCCACAGACCGGAGGGTCTGGAGCGCGGTCATGGCGGTCGAGTTCGTAAGCAGGCTTGACATTGCGAATGTCCCTTTATGTACGCGTTACATTTTCACGAGGGGACATACCGGGCTTTCACCGGTACGGAGGGGCGGCATCATGCCTTTGGACTGATGTGGGTGGGGTCCAACCCGCCGTGCCGCATTGCTAGCACGTCGAATCTTGCGCCGAGATTAAGATCGGCTTGAATTTCTCTGTAATATCATATAGTTAACGCTACCCTCTGCTAACCATAGACCGGCACTTTTCGCTAACCATAACCGGCCGGCGATCTCGGTAGCTATGAGAACGACCGCACCAGTCCGGAGGCCAGCAGGTTCCAGCCGTCGATCAACACGAAGAACAGCATCTTGAACGGCAGCGCGAGGATCGTCGGCGGCATCATCATCATGCCCATCGACATGGTCAGCGTCGCCACGATCATGTCGATGACGAGGAACGGCAGGATGATGAGAAATCCGATCTCGAATGAACGCCTGAGCTCGGAGATCATGAAGGCCGGAATGATGACGCGCATGTCGATGCGCTTGTCGTCGAACTTCTTGCGGAAGCTCTCCGCGGCGAGCGCCTCGAAGGTCTGGAGATCCTTGTCGCGGACATGGGCCAGCATGAACTCGCGGAACGGATCGGTGATCTTCAGATAGGCCTCTTCCTCCGAGATCTCGTTCTTCATCAGCGGCTGGACGCCGGTTTCCCAGGCGCGGTCGAAGGTCGGCGCCATCACGTAGAAGGTCATGAACAGCGCGAGGCTGATCAGCACCAGATTGGCCGGCGTGGTCTGGAGGCCGAGACCGGAGCGCAGGAACGACAGCGCCACCGCAAATCGCGTGAAGCTCGTCACCATGATCAGCAGCCCCGGCGCCACCGACATCACCGTGATCACCGCCATCAGCTGGATGATGCGGCCGCTGGTCGAGCCGTTGCCCGGCGGCAGCAGCGAGTTGAGGTCCGGAATCTGGGCCAGTGCCACCTCGGGCAGCACGACCAGAACCAACGCGAGCAGCAGGACTCTCACTCTCACTGAATCACCAGGGTCTCAATGATCAATTCGCGGATCTTGCCCGACGAGCGGATATTGGCGCGCTCGGTCAGGTCGTCGCGCAGATGCTGAAGCCCGCGCGATCCCTCGAACTGGCCAACCGATGCCGACCGCAGATAGGTCACGATGTCCTCGCTGATATGGGCGGCCAGGATGCCGGCATCCTCGTCGCTCATGCTCTCGGTCACCATGGAGGCTTCGACACGGGCCCAGTTGTTGGCCGGCGCGGCGAGATTGGTCACGATCGGGGACAGCTTTCTCAGCCGTGCGCTGCCGGCGTAGCTCGTGGCCAGGGGCGGCGGCGTGGCGGTCTTCTTTGCGTCGGCGACGCGCTCCGCGGCCGCGAACAGATGCAGGCCGGCAACCGCGCCCGCACCGATCGCGATCAGGGTCAGCACCACAATGGCCGCAATCAGGCGCATCACGTCCCCTGCCCTCGCGGCGCGGCGCGGCCGGCGCGATTCTCAGAATGGTGCCACGGCGTCATAGATCCGATGTCCCCATCCAGGCTGCTGCACGTCAGACAGATTTCCGCGACCGCCATAGGACACGCGTGCCTCGGCGATCTTCTCGTAGGAGATCGTGTTGGTGCGCGAGATATCGCGCGGACGCACGATGCCGCCGACGTTGAGCACGCGCATCTCGGTATTGACCTTGAACTCCTGCGAGCCGCTGATCATCATATTGCCGTTCGGCAACACGTCGGTGACGATGGCGGCGATCGACAGCTTGATGTCCTCGGTGCGGTCGATCTGGCCGTTGCCCTTGATCTGGGTGTTGGTGCTGAGGTTGGCGTTGGTCTGGCCCTTGTCGTGCCATCCGGCGGCATCCATCAGCCAGTCCAGCCCGAACTTGATCTGCGAATCGCGCGAGCGACCGGTCTTGTTGTCGAGCTTGGCCTTGTCCTGCATGGAGATGATCACCGTCACGACGTCGCCGGTGCGCCGGGCGCGGGGGTCACGGTAGAGATCGGTGCCGTCGTCCCAGGTCGAGCGATAGCTGACGGGCGAGCGCAGCCGGGGCGTCACGGGAATCGGATCGGCCTGCGTCCGCAGGCCGCTCCCGACCGGCGACAAGCGCGGACCGTTCAGGACCTCGGCCGGATCATTGACGCATCCGGCAAGCGATAGCAGCGACAGGATGAGGATCAGATTCTTCATCTATTTGGTCTTTCCGTCATCCACGCGACGCATTCCGCCGAGCAGATCGGCAAGGTGCGCCGCGCGTGCCGTATCCATCTCGTTGAAGATCGCGCTCGAGCTCCTCGGACTGAGTTTTGCAAGCACGGCGGCGGCGGTCTCGTCCGCCATCCCCGCGATCTGGGTCGCCGCGGCGTCCGGCTTCATGCGCGAATAGATCTCGACGACGCTCGCTTCGGCCTTCTTCAGGAAGTCGTCTCGCAGCGCCATCCACTTCTCGTATTCGGCGCGCTTGGCCTCGACCTCGGCGATCCGCTCCCGGAGCTGGGTCTCGGCCTTCTCCAGTTCCCTGAGCTGCCAGGCCAGCCGCGCATCGACGGCGGGGTCGGCGACATTGCTGCAGAACAAGGCGACCTCATTGTCCGCAGGTACCGCAGCCTGTGCCGGTGCGGGCTTCGGCGGCGCCGTGACGCTGCCCGGCTTGGCCGGGCGCACGGGCGCGACCGCGGGCGCCGGCGCCGGCTTCTCGGGAACCGGCACGGCACCCGTGATCGCGGGTCCGGAATCTTCGGCGGCCCACGCCGTCGCCCGGATCGACGCATTGTCGCCCGGTATCGGCGAGGTTGGCGCATTCGGCTTCTGCGGTCCGGGCGCGCGGGCACGCGCGAAGGACAGCAGGTTGAGCGGCTTCGACGGCTTGGCCTCGTCCAGCGCCAGAACGGGCGAAGCGCATCCGAACGCGCAGGCCGCGACCAGGAGGAGGAGTTTGGCTTTGTGATCCAGCTTCAGCATCGGGCCGCGTGCGATTCTCGGTCGAGACCTGAGCATTGAGCGACCAAGCTTGCACGACGCTTGTGCATCATTGCACAATGACGTCGGCCTGGAGTGCGCCGGCCGTTTTGATCGCCTGGAGGATCGCGATGATGCCCGATGGCTTCAGGCCGATCTGGTTCAGCCCGCGCACCAGGCGCTGGAGGTCGACGCCGCTCAGGATCGCCACCTGCGATCCGGCCTCGTTGGCCTCGACCACGGTCTGGGGAACGACCACCGTCTGCCCCCGCGAGAACGGTGCCGGCTGCGACACCACGGGAAGCTCGGTGACACGAACCGTCAGGTTGCCGTGCGTCACGGCGACGGTCGATATGCGCACGTCGCGCCCGATCACCACCGTGCCGGTCCGTTCGTTGATCACCACTCGCGCCGGCGTGTCCGGCTCGACGGTCAGCTCGCCGATTTCGGCGAGGAAGCGGACGGGGCCGATATGGCGCGGCTTAGACAGCACGATGGTGCGGTAATCGCGCTCGAAGGCGATCTGCGCGCGGTAGCGGCCACCGGCGTAACCGTTGATGGCGTCGAGGATGCGCGTCGCAGTGACGAAATCCGGGTTCTTGAGCTCCAGCACCAGGAACTCCATCTCGTGGAGGCTTCCCTGCACCTCGCGCTCCACCAGCGCACCGTTCGGGATGCGACCCGCGGTCGGCGTGCCCTGGCTGACGCTCTGCGCCTGCCCTCCCACACTGTAACCGGCGACCGTGACCGCGCCTTGCGCCACCGCATAGACTGCGCCGTCCGCCGCCCGCAGCGACGTCATCACCAGCGTGCCGCCGAGCAGCGAGGTCGCATCGCCGAGCGACGATACGGTCACGTCCATGCGCTCGCCCGCTCCGATCGAGGGCGCCAAATCCGCGGTCACCATAACGGCTGCGACGTTGCGCGTGCGCAGCGTCGTCGGACGCGGGGGATTGTTGGTGCTCGTGGTCTCGTTCCTGACGTTGATGCCCATGTTCTCGAGCATCGATTGCAGGGACTGCTCCGTGAACGGAGCGTTGCGGAGCGTGTCGCCGGTGCCGTTCAGGCCGATGACGAGGCCGTAACCGACGATCTGGTTTTCGCGCAACCCCTTGATGTCCGCGATGTCCTTGATGCGGACGGCCGCCTGGGCGCTGGCGGCGGAAACGAGCAGGACAAGCGCAAGCAGGAATCTGGTCATGATCCATCCACGACCTTGACGGTGCCGTCCGGCTGGACGACGCCCCTGATGATCACGCCGGTGTCGGTGTTTCGCACCGGGATGAGCGCGCCGGTCGCGCCCGACTGCATCGCCGCGCCGTAAGTGACGATCGACAGGCCGCTGTCTTCCACCACGACCTTGACCATGGCGCCGCGAGCAACCGTCCAGGGATCCTCCACCGAATTGGTCGGAATCGGCTGACCCGGCAATAGCGTGCGCCGCGCCATGCGTCCGACCAGGATCTGGCGTCCTTCGATGAACATGGCAACGCCGAGCACGTTCGGCGCGAAGGCGCGTTCCGTGATCATGTCGTCCCGGATCAGCTCGCCGGCTCGGATCGAGACCGCCGGCACGGGAAGCCGCTTCTCCTCGGCCGCAGCGAGGCGCGCCGAGACGAGAACCAGCAGCACGGCGGCCAACCCGCGCACCATCAAGCCCACCCTGTTCGACATCGAGAACACCGGAACTAGCGCATGCCCTTCGAGACCGTCTGGGCCATTTCATCCGAGGCCTGGATGACCTTGGCGTTCATTTCGTAGGCGCGCTGCGCCGAGATCAACTCGGTGATTTCCTTGACCGGGTCGACGTTCGAGGCCTCGAGATATTGCTGGTTGATCTTGCCGTAGCCGGAATCGCCCGGCAGTCCGACAACCGGTGTGCCGGACGCCGGCGTCTCGCGATAGAGGTTGCTGCCAAGCGGCTCGAGGCCCGCTTCGTTGGCGAAATTGGCGAGGTTGAGCTGGCCGATCTGCCGCGGGTTCACTTCCGTGTCCAGCTTGGCAAACACCTGTCCGGTCTGGTTGACGACGACCTGAACCGTTCCCTGCGGTATCGTGATTGCGGGATCCAGCAGATAGCCGTCGGTGGTGACGAGCTGGCCGTTGGGGTTGGGGCTGAACGAGCCGGCGCGAGTGTATTGCACCTCGTTGTTCGGGCCGAGCACCTGAAACCAGCCGCGGCCGTTGATCGCGAGATCGTAGGGGTTGCCGGTTTGCGTGAGCGCGCCCTGGATGTGCAGCTTGCGGATGGCCGTCGACTTGACGCCGAGGCCGAGATTGGAGCCTTCCGGGATCGGCGAGGAGCCGTTGGCGTTCGCGACGCCCTGCATGCGGTCCATCTGGTAGAACAGATCGGTGAATTCCGCCCGCGCACGCTTGTACGACGTCGAGTTGATGTTGGCGATGTTGTTCGCGATGACTTCGATGTTGGTCTGCTGGGCGTTCATGCCCGTGGCCGCAATGGCGAGCGATTTCACAGCTTCATTCCCTCAGATCAAATCGACATCCGGACGACTTCTTGGTAGGCCTGCACGACCTTGTCGCGAACCGCGACCGCGGTCTGCAAGGCCTGCTCGGCCGACATCAGCGCCTCCACGACCTTCCGGGTCGATTCCTTGCCCTGCATCGCCGAGATCGACGCCGCTTCGCCCGCCTTCAGCGTCCCGATCGCGTCCGTCGTCACCTGCTTCATCACCGATTCGAATCCTACATCGTCGGCGGACTGAATGGCGGTCGGCGCTGCCGGCGCAATGGCCTGCGTCTCGGTCGCGCGGCTCGCCGCTTGCCCGGCGGAAATCGCGGTGGATGAAATTGCCTCAAGCATTGTCAGCTCCTCAGCAGGTCGATGGTCATGCCCAGCATCGACCGCACCTGTTTCACGACCTGGAGATTGGCTTCATAGGACCGATTGACTTCCCGCATGTCGGCCATCTCGATCATCATGTTGACGTTCGGCAGCTTGACGTAACCGGCCTTGTCGGCGGCGGGATGTCCCGGCTCGTACTCCACGCGATACGGCGTGGTGTCGACCCCGATCTCCTTGACCTTCGCAAGCTGCGCGCCCGAGGCACGGTCCATGGCGGCATCGAAGGTGATGGTTTTGCGCTGATACGGATCGGCGCCGGCCGTGCGCCCCGTCGAGGTCGCATTGGCAAGGTTTTCCGAAACGATGCGCATGCGCGTCGACTGCGCTTCGAGCCCGGAGCTCGCGACCGTCAATGACGCCTGCAGTGAGTCCAGCATGTCAATTCACCTCAGCTCTTCGCGCTCGACAGCAGCATGCGGTGGAACGACCGCACGACTGCCGAATTCATCGAGTAGTCGCGACTGACGTCGCTACCCTTGATCATTTCCTGCTCGAGGCTGACGGAGTTGCCGGAGTGAACCACTTCCCAGCTGTCCTTCTTCGCGGTCTTCCGCGTATCGGACTCGGCCGCGGACAATTGCATGTGCGAGGGCGACGTCGTCGCGAGCCTGACCGGCGTGGCGTCGAGCACCTTGTTGAAGGGCTCGACGTCGCGCGCCTTGAAGCCCGGCGTATTGGCGTTGGCGACGTTGGTCGCGATGGTCGACTGGCGGAGCTCGAGGTAGCGCGCCTGCGACGATGCGAGTTCGAAGAGATAAAGCGGTCCCACGACGGCCCCATGCTGATTTCTTAAGATTAAGTTTAGGGCCGCAAGCTTTCGTCAGGCTGATGCAGCCGACGCTATGCTCGGAAATCTACTGAACCTTCTCGGTCCGCGGCGCCTGCTTGGACTGCAGGAAGTAGATGATCTCGGCGACCGGCCGGAAAAACTCCGCCGGGATCACCTGGTCGACCTGAACCGCCTCATAGAGCGCGCGCGCCAGCGCCTTGTTTTCGATCACCGGGATCCGGTTCTGCTCCGCGACTTCGCGGATCTTGAGCGCGATCACGTCCATGCCCTTGGCGACGACCATGGGCGCGGCGTTTTCCTCGCGCTTGTAGCGCAGCGCGATCGCGAAGTGCGTCGGGTTCGCGATCACCAGCGTCGCGCGCGAGGCAGACGCGATCATGCGTTGGCGCGAACGGTCGCGCGCCAGCGAGCGCAGGCGCGCCTTGATCAGGGGATCGCCCTCCGCCTGCTTGTGCTCGTCCTTGATCTCCTGCTTGGTCATGCGCAGTTCGCGCCGCCAGTGGAACCGCGCCCAGGCGAGATCGATCGCGACCAGGACGATGGTGGCGATGCAGATCGCCGAGACGATCCGCATCGCGATGTTGAGAATCATCTCTGGCAGCGCGACCGGATCCGTGTACATCGCCTCGAACGCCCTAGCTTCGGACGAGCGCAGCACGAACACGACGACGACCGTCACCGAGACGAGCTTGAACAGCGACTTGGCGAATTCGACCAGGCCCTGGGTTCCGAACAGCCGGCTCCAGCCGCTGATCGGGGAGATTCGCGACAGCTGCGGCTTGATGCGCTCCAGCACCAGGCGCGGCGCATTCTGCAGCAACGATGCGGCGAGGCCGAACACCGCCAGGGTGACGACCAGCGGCACCAGGAATCGCAGCGCCTCGAGCCCCACCACCGTGAGCAGGTTGCGCGCCTCCGCACCGTTGCTGAGAGGGAAGCCCTCGGGATCGTCGAGCAGGCTCTTCAGCGTCGGCGTCAATTGCTGTACGCCCTGGCCGATCAGGAACGCCTGGATCACCATCAGCGCGGCCATCGAGGCGAAGATAGAAGCCTCCCGAGAGACCGGGATTTTGCCCTGTTCGAGCGAATCGCGGACTTTCTTCTCGGTCGGCTCTTCTGTCTTGCTCTCCTGATCGGATGTTTCTGCCATGCCCGTTCAGCGGTCAGCGGAAGACCAGCTCATCCTCCTGCTCGGGGTTGAGCTCGATTTCGCCCTTTTCCGCCAGGTCGAGTGCAAGGTCGGTGATGACGCGGCGCGCCTCCAGCACGTCGCGCTGGTTCGACGGCTCGCCGATGGCGAGTTCGTGCTCGACGACGCGGCGGACGCGCGAGGCAACCGAGGACAGGATAAGCTCGCGGAAATGCTTGTCCGTGCCCTTCAGCGCGATGACGATGCGATCGGTCGGCACCTGGTCGAAGATCATGGTGCGCGCCTTCGGGGTCAAATTGACCACGTCGTCGAAGGTGAACAGCAGTTCCTTCAGAACTTCGGCCGACTTCGGACGCTTCTCCGACAGGCTCTTCAGCATGTCCTCGATATGGCCGCGCTCCATCTTGTTGATGATGTCCGCGACGCGCGCGTAGGTGTCGGCGCCGAGGTTGCGGGCGAAATTGAGCGTCAGGTCCTCGTGCAAGGTCTTCTCGAGGACTTTCATGGCGTCGTCGACGATCGGCTTGAGGCTGAGGACGCGCCGCATCAGCTCGTTACGCAGGCTCGACGGCAGCTGGCTCATCACCTTGGCGGCGCAAGACGGCTTGACCTTGGACAGGATCAGCGCCGCGGTTTGCGGATGCTCCTTGGAGAGGTACGTCGCCAGCGAGTTTTCCGACACCGACGAGACGCGGTCCCACACCGACCGGCTCGAATTGCCGAGCAGGTCCGACATGATTGCCGAGACCTGGTCGGCCGGCAGCACGTCGCCGAGCACGGCTTCGAGACCGCCGATGGTGCCGAGAATGTTGGCGCCCATCGAGAATTGCTGCGCGAACTCCTCGACGATCGACTCGAGCTCCTGCGCGGTGATCGGCCGCAGCTCGGCCGCAGCCTTGGTGACGATGCGGATATCCTGCGGCTCGAACTGCGAGAGCACGCTCGCGGCCGCCTGCCGGCCCATGGCCAGCAGGAGTGCCGCGACCTTTTCCGTTCCGCCCAGCGTGGCAACGCCTCGCTGCTTGATAGGAGCGACGCCGACCTGTGCCGCCATGATCAGGTATCACCCTGCCCCAGCGGTCCGACGATCTCCGTGAGCGAGACGCCGAAGCGGGAATTATCCTCTTCGACGACAACCACTTCGCCGCGGGCAACGACGCGGCCATTGACCACGACGTCGACGGGCTCGCCGACGCGGTGATCGAGCGGAACCACCGCGCCGCGGCCAAGCTTCATCAGGTTCGCGACCGGAATGGTCGCTGATCCCAGCACCACCTGCATCGTGACGGGAATGCGCAGGATGGCATCGACGTTGGCGAATTTGCCGGTTTCCTCCGCCGTGCGCGCGGCGATCTCCGCCAGCCGCTCCAGCGGAGACGCATCGGTCTCTCCCGATGCCGATGCAGACTCATATTCGAAAGATTGCGCCATTTGGTATCGCCTCTTGGTATTTCCGCTCCCGGAGCGCCGCGACGTTCCGATCGTACGTGTCCTGCAAGTCCCGAATTCAATGCTTGTTCGCTTCGGCGCCGCTCACTGTTGCGGTCGGTTGGAGTCCGCTCCGCGCATCGAGCGCCGCGATCGCCTCGTGGGCCTGATCTATCTTCGTGCTCAGTACATTGGCGAGCCGGCTGAGATTTGCGGTGGAATCATGCGCGGCGGTGATGACGGTGTCGAAGGCACCCGCCGTCTCGTGAACGATGGTCGAGAACTCGCCCTGGTAGCTGCGCAGCCGCGCCAATTCACGGTGCATCCGGGTCACCCTCATGCTGGTGAACGCCAGCGCGATCAGCAGCACGGCATCAACGAGATAGGATATCATCGACGAACTCCCGCTTCTGATCGACGGGATCCGCCACCTGCATGGCGTAATAGCCATCGAGCTGGCCGATCTGACACCAGAACAGCACCTGGTTGTTGCTCTCGAGCCGGGCCAGCGTGCGCGGCGTGGCCTCGAGCTCCAGAACCTGCCCCACCTTGAATTGCACGACGTCCTCGAGGGAAATCATCTTCTCGTCGAGCACCGCGCTCAGCGTCACTTCGGTACGGTGAACCTCGCTCTCCATCTGCTCGCGCCAGCGCGGATCAGCCGCGCGGCCGTCGCTGACGACGACGTGGGCGAGCTTCTGCCTGAGCGGATTGAGTGCGGAGTGCGGAATGATCAGGAACATCTGGCCGCCGCGATAGAGCGCCTGCACCATCATGTTCGCGCAGATCGACATATTGCTGGCGCGCCCAATCGCGAGCGACGCCATCGCCGTCTCGACTCGCTCGACACGGAAGGTGACATTGGAGGTGCCGGCGAAGGCGCCCTGCAGCGCCTTGGCGAACCGCTCAAACAGCGCCTGGACCAGCCGGATCTCGATGTTCGAGAAGGTGCGTTCGACGTCGAGCGGCGGTTCGGCGCCGTCGGAGCCGAACATCGCCTCGACCATCGTGAACACGAAGTCGCGATCCAGCATGATGATGACGCGCGAGTCCCACTGCTCGGCATAGAGCACGGCGGCAACCGCGTTGCCCTCGTAGTCCTTGATGATGTCGCCGAGCGGGTCGTTGGTGATGCCGTTGACGGAGAAGTAGCACGGCGTTCCCGCCATCGGCTGCAGGCTGTCGGTGCACGATGCCGCCATGCGATCGAAGATCACATTGAGCATCGGCATGCGTTCGATCGATATGCCGGCGGCGTCCAGCAGGTAGTTCGGCAGCTGCTTCCGCTGATCGACGTCGAGGTCTTCCGTCATCATGCGCGGGCAGCCTTCGGTTCAGCCTCGGTCGCGACGGCCTTGGGACCTGCGATCGTCTCGTTCTCGACCACGTCGATCGACGGCCGTTCGCCGCTCGCGATCATCTTGCGACCGTGCTCGACGGCGATCTGCGGCATGGCGCCGTTCATGAACGCCAGGAGCGTCTGCTTGACGATGATGTACGGCCGGCAGCGCTTCTCTCGCGTCATCTTGATCTTGAGCGCGAAGGGCGAGAGGACGCCGTAGGACAGGAAGATGCCGGCGAAGGTGCCGACGAGCGCCGCGCCGATGAAGCCGCCGAGGAGCTTCGGCGACTGGTCGAGCGCGCCCATGGCCTTGATGACGCCGAGCACGGCGGCGACGATGCCGAGAGCCGGCAGCGCCTCGGACACGACCACCATCGAATTGTAGGGCGCCAGCTTGGCCTTCACGATGGTGTGGATCTCTTCATCCATCAACGCTTCGATCTCGTGCGTGCGCGCATTGCCCATGATGATGAGGCGGACATAGTCGCAGATGAACTGCAGCAACGGCGGATCCCCGAGCACGCTCGGAAACGCCTTGAAGATCTCCGAGGACGAGGGATCGTCGATATGCGCCTCGACCTCGTTGCGGCCCTTGCCCCGCAGCTCCCGCATCAGGGCATGGAGCGCTCCGAGCAGATCGAGGTAATAGCGCTCACTCGGCACCGCGCCGGTGATGGCCTGCATGCAGGCCACGCCGGTATCAACGACCGTTTTCCACGGATTGGCGACGATGAAGGTGCCGATCGCGGTGCCCATGATGATCACGAATTCCCACGGCTGCATGAGCACGGCCAGATGCCCGCCCATGGCGGCAAATCCGCCGAGCAGTGCCGCTACCGTGATGAAAATCCCCACGAAACTGAGCAACGCGCCACTCCATCGCCGATCCCACCGGGAATATCTAGTCGGCGACGCTTGCGCGAGGCTGGCTTCGTGGTCGCCAGCCCCGCGCAAGCATTTCGCGGCAGCTTGAGACGATGTCGCAACGGCGGCCAGAGGGGCGCGTGCAATGCTATCCACGATCGCGGACTACACCAGACTGACCAAGGACATGGGCAAATCGCTGACGCAGGTCGCGACCCAGCCGGACGTCAGCCGCGACACCGATTATTTTCTCAGCCATATCGGCAATGTGAAGACGATCGACGACTTCCTGAAGGACTATCGCCTCTATTCCTACGCGATGAAGGCCTTTGGTCTCAGCGATATGACCTATGCCAAGGCGTTCATGCGCAAGGTGCTGACCGAAGGTGTCTCCGACTCCAAGAGCTTCGCCAACAAGCTGACCGACACCCGCTACCGGCAATTCGCCGCCGCCTTCAATTTCGCCGCCCTCGGCGACAAGGCGACCCAGACCGCCGCGGCCACCACCGGTACGGCGTCCCAATACGTCACGCAGACGATGGAGGAGAAGGCCGGCGACCAGAACGAGGGTCTGCGGCTGGCGCTCTATTTCACCCGCAAGGCCTCCACCGTCAGCACCTCCTACCAGATCCTCGCCGACAAGGCGCTGACGCAGGTGGTCCAGACCGCGCTCGGCCTGCCGTCGACCATCAGCGCGGCGAACATCGACGCCCAGGCCAAGTTGATCGCGAGCAAGATCGACCTCAGCGATTTCCAGGACCCGGCCAAGGTCACCAAGTTCGTGCAGCGCTTCGCCGCGATGTGGGATGCGACCCAGGCCCAGAACGACATCAACAATGGCAACTCGACCAACTCCGCGCTGGTCCTGATCGGCGGCGCGTCGTCGATGGCCGGCATGGATACCGACATGCTCACGAAGCTTCAGTCCATCCGGCTCGGAAAGTAAGTCATGCAATCGGCTCTCTATGTAGGATTGTCGGCGCAGGTCGCCCTCGAAAAGCGCCTCCAGACGATCGCCAACAACGTCGCCAACGTCAACACGGCGGCATTCCGCACCGACGTCGTGAAGTTCGAGACCGTTCTGTCGAAGGCCGGCGCGAACCCGGTCGCCTTCTCCTCGCCCGGTGACAACATCATCTCGCGCGAGATGGGCAGCATCACCGAGAGCGGCAACCCGCTCGACGTCGCCGTGGTCGGACAGGGCTGGATCGCCTTCGCCGGCCCGAACGGCACGGTCTATACGCGCGACGGCCGACTCCAGATCGCCCCCAACGGCGATCTTCAGACCGTGTCCGGCTTCCCCGTGATCGATGCCGGCGGCGCGCAGATCACGCTCGATCCGAACGGCGGACCGATCGCGATCGCCCGCAGCGGCGCGATCACCCAGGACAACAACGAGATCGGTTCCATCGGCCTGTTCAACATTCCCGCCGATGCCAATCTCGAGCGCTACGGTAATTCCGGCATCACGCCGGACCGGCCCGCGACCGCCATCGCCGATTTCTCCCGCGACGGCTTCAAGCAGGGCTATGTCGAGGGTTCCAGCGCCAATCCGATGATGGAATTGACGAAGCTGATCGCGGCTTCGCGCGCCTTCGACGGCACCAATTCGATGATCGAGGGCACCGAGAGCTCGCTCCAGAACGCAATCCGGACGCTGGGCGAGCCGGGCAAATAGACTTGCAAGTAGACTGCGCTGCATGCGCATTGAGGGTGGACGGTTTCCTTGAACGCTCTTCGGCAACTCGAGTGGGCGCTGCTGGAGCTTCAGCAGAGCACTCCCCTGGCCAGCGTCAGCGGCGCGATCTCCGAGATCGCTCCGACGCATTTTCGCGTCTCCGGCCTGTCGCGCTTCGTCAGGCTTGGTGAACTGATCGGCGTCAACTCCGGCGGCAAGCCCCAGATCGGCGAGGTGGTGCGGATCGACAACGAGGGCATCATCGCCAAGCCGTTCGACCGGCAGTTCGCCGGCGGCCTCGGCTCGGTCGCCTACCGGATGCCGCCACTGTCCTTCGCGCCCGATCCGAGCTGGAAGGGCCGCGTCATCAACGCGCTCGGCGCGCCGCTTGACGGACAAGGTCCCCTCACCCCGGGATCCCGCACCGTCTCGGCGGAGGCCGAGGCGCCGGCGGCCATGAAGCGGGCGCGCGTCCACAAGCCGCTGCGCACCGGCGTGCGCGTCATCGACCTGTTCGCCCCGATCTGCGCCGGCCAGCGCGTCGGCATCTTTGCCGGCTCCGGCGTCGGCAAGTCGACGCTGCTGGCGATGCTGGCCCGCAGCCAGGGCTTTGACACCGTCGTGCTGGCGCTCGTCGGCGAACGCGGCCGCGAGGTGCGCGAATTCATCGAGGACGTGCTCGGCGCCAACCGCAGCCGCGCCATCACCATCGTATCGACGGGAGATGAAAGCCCGATGATGCGGCGGCTGGCGCCGAAGACCGCCATGGCGGTCGCCGAATATTTCCGCGACCGGGGCGAATCGGTCCTGCTGGTGGTCGATTCGATCACCCGTTTCGCCCATGCCGCCCGCGAGGTCGCCCTCGCCGCCGGCGAGCCTGCGGTCGCCCGCGGTTACGCACCGACGGTCTTCACCGACCTGCCCCGCCTGCTGGAGCGCGCCGGCCCCGGCGAGGAGGGATCCGGGACGATTACCGGCATTTTCTCCGTGCTGGTCGACGGCGACGATCACAACGAGCCGATCGCCGACACCATCCGCAGCACCCTCGACGGCCACATCGTGCTCTCCAGGCACATCGCCGACCAGGCGCGCTATCCCGCCGTCGACGTTCTGGCCTCGGTCTCCCGCCTCGCCCACAACGTCTGGGACCCCGAGGAGCGCGAATTGGTGAGCAAGCTGCGCACCATGATCGCCAAATACGAGGACACGCGCGACCTTCGCCTGATGGGCGGATATCAGTCGGGGCGTGATTCGGGCCTCGACCAGGCCGTCGACATGGTTCCGAAAATCTACGGCGCCATGCGGCAGGACGCCTCCGCAGGGCCGAGCGCCGATCCATTCCGCGAGCTGCGAGACATGCTCAAGGGCGACTAGCCGGGCCGGGACGGGCGCGCGGCTCCCGCGATTTCGCATTGCTCGTTACTTCGACAGCCGTTGGCGCATGCCGCCACGCTGCCGGCGCATGCACACCCATGGCTGCCACCGCTTCCTCTCGGGAGCGTTTCAACCGTTCGGAGGCGCGTGGTCGGCCGCGTGGCAGGCAGACGAACCGTCGATTCTCCGAATCGCGCCCACAACAACCGCCGCGTGTAATCCCTGTGGGTTCCCCCGAGAAACTCTCCCGTAGATCGCACAAGTTGTGGATGACTCATCAACGCAGATCGCCTCTGTCATGCACAAGCTTCGATCAATTTGCATCAACGGCAGACATCAACATGCCGTGCAATCAAACCGTCGTATAGTTGCGTGCATGGTGCGTGAGGGACAGTGTATTGTGTTCACCATCATGTGTCCCTGGAGGCGAGATTGTCTTGAACGTTACATTCGCCTGCGGCGACATCCAGTCTCCAAGAGCGTCTCTGCTTGCTTTTGTTGAGAAGCTCATTCATCGTTTCGGTGGAATACAAGAAACGTCTGCGTGTGACTTGAACTTCAGAGGCTAAGGTTGAACAATACCGATCCATCGTCCGGCTGTGACGGCAACTCGGGCTTTCGTTCGACGACGCCACGATTGGCACACCATCATCGACACAGCTTCTCGCGCCGTATCTCGCAGGGTCCATCTGTCGAGGCCGGTGGCAGAACGGTCCGTGCTTTCGCGCGAGAGCCGGGCCGTGCGTATGTGTCGGATATTGTGGTTGGTACGGCTTCTCGCGAAGGACTCGTGCGCAACGACGGAAGGCGGCTCCGGGGCGCCGCAGACGTGATACCCGGGGCAAGGTAGGAATTCATGCCGTTGGCACGCGAGGCCGTCGAGCTGCTGGTTCAGGCGGCCAGAGCCTGGTATTTTGAAGGCAATCAGCACGGGTTACGCGACCGGGAATGGATGGCGCTTCGGTTTCTCCACCGTGCCAACAGGTTCTCGCGCACGCCGTCCGCGCTGGCCGGCTTCATCGGCGCGACCCGCGCCACGGCATCGCAGATCGTGAAGACGCTGGAAGCCAAGTCCTTCCTGGTGCGAAAGCCGTCGCACGAGGACAAGCGGTCCGTCGTGCTCCACGTCACCGCGCAAGGCGAGAAATGCCTGAGCCAGCACGACCCGATCAATCACGTTGTGAACGCGGTCACGTCTCTCGGCACCGACGAATGCATCAGGCTGCGCGACTCGCTGCGCGAGATCCTCAATCACCTCGACGCGGCCCATCAGCGGCTCGATGCCAGTATCTGCCGCGACTGCATGTTCCTCGCCGAACGCAGTCCCGGCACGGGCAAGGGACGCGCGAGCGCCGAATTCATGTGCCGGCTGTACCGCGCCCCGGTTTCCCTCGAGGAGACCGAACTCCTCTGCACCAGTTTCGAGCGCACCCGCGACCGCCCGAAGATCGAGGAGCATCTCGACCGCGCGCGCATGGCGAGCCAGGGATGAGGCGGGAATTTGCGACGTGATGGAACGCGCAAGTTTCGCGCGGATGCGATCGCCGGCGCTTGCGTAAAGTTTCTCAACAGCATCGTTCTTTGAAACACGCTCGTTTTCTCCGCTCTCCCGGACGCGCTGACCAAGCTTCGGCGGACAAGTCGCTGCGCTCGCAATGACGGAGCAAGGAGATGTACTGCAGTTCTCAGACATGCACGCGTAGGATAGGTGGAGCGACCTGTCCGCCGAAGGACGAAGGCGGAAGGGCGAAGGCGGAAGCGAAACCCATCCTCTCTCATCAACGCGGAAACATGATGGGTTTCGCAAGTTCTCTACCCATCCTTGCTACGACGTTGCTACGGCCCCTCAGACACACCTTCGCGTCCTCGCGGCGCATTTCGCCCGAGCTTTGCTTGCTCACTCCACCCTCGAAGCCAAGAGGGCGCAGGGAAGGCCGGGTGCTGACCTCGCACCCGCGGTCCGCTGCGCGAAAGGTAGCGCAAGGAAACCGCACAGCAGCATACAGGTGGTGCCAATCACTCGGCCTTCCCTGCGCGATGGTTGGACGGCTTATGCCGTGCTCTCCCGGGAGCCGAGTTCCTTCTGGCCTCCCTCACGCTTGCGAAAGTCACCAGCACCGCGCCGGTTGACGCGACTGCCGCATCCGCAAGCACTTGACCGTAGCGACGACGGCCAGGACCACACGGTTTTGCCGTACGCACGGCCCGCCATTTCGCCGCAGTTTTTCCAGCCCTGTCGACGGAGCCGGAAACTTGCAGACGAGACGAACCTGACAGCGCCGCTCATCCAGCACGAAGTTTTGGGCTCACGGAGAGCAATCCGCCCTGCCCTGGACCTCTCGCGCCCGACGCTGCCGCGTCCACCGCAAGCCCGGCTCGCGAAACGTGACGACACAAGATCGCCCCTCTTGGTGAGCCGGGATGGGCGACACATACGCCGTTTCCGAATTTCGGTAAAGTGGAATATTTTCGCGCGCGCGGCTTGACGCCCTCTCGGGTGTTTTGCCCGACGGGCGCCGTGCCCCCGCCGCCCCGCTCTGCCGGACGACATCGCTCGTCTGGTTGCGCTTGAAAGTGATTCCCGGGAGCAGCGATCGGCCGCGGCGATACATTTTCGTCTCGACCAGCCGCGACGACCGAAACATTCGATAATTATGATTTCTGTATAGGCGAATATTTTCGGTGCCGGTCGGCGGGTATTTTCCCTTCTGGGGACAACAAGGAGCGTGGCCCGGATGGCGCCAACGGGGTCGGCGCGAAGCGCCGCCCGATGGCAGGCTCCGCGCCATCCGGGAAAAGCGCGCGCACCGGACGAGCAGCCCCCGATCGGGCCGCGCTCCATCCGGGCGACGGATCACCGCGCCCGCCCGGCAGTCCCGCCTTGTATGCATTATCCCAGTTGCCATCCCCGCGGACTTCGCTTTACATGCCGGCAACTCGCCCGCGGATGACGGCCGGGGCTCAAAAATCACACACATTTTCAAAGGGACGGAATATGGCGCGTAACATCCTGATTCTCGGGGCTTCTTACGGTTCCCTGCTGGGCACGAAGCTGCTGATGGCGGGCCATAACGTGTCCCTGGTCTGCCGCGCCAAGACCGCCGAGCTGATCAACCGTGACGGTACCGAGGTGCGCATCAAGCTGCGCGACGAGGCGGTGCACCGGGCGATCTTCTCGCGCGACCTGCCCGGCAAGCTCGACGCGGTGACGCCGGGCAATGTCGACCTCTCGCGCTACGACATGGTCGGCCTGGCGATGCAGGAGCCGCAATACACCAACCACACGGTCCGCGTTCTCATGGTCAAGATCGCCGCGGCGAAGCTGCCGTGCCTGTCGATCATGAACATGCCGCCGCTGCCCTATTTGAAGCGGATCCCGTCGCTCGCCGACATGGATCTCGAGGAGGCCTACACCAATGCGCAGGTGTGGGAGCGCTTCGAGCCCGGCCTGGTGACGCTGTGCTCGCCCGACCCGCAGGCCTTCCGTCCGCCGGAAGAAGCCGCCAACGTGCTCCATGTCGGCCTGCCCACGAATTTCAAGGCATCGGCCTTCGCCGACGAGAAGCACAACAAGGTGCTGCGCGAGCTCGAAGCCGACATCGACGCGGTGACGCTCGACGGTCACGACGTGCCGGTGAAGCTGAAAGTGTTCTCTTCGCTGTTCGTGCCGCTGGCGAAATGGTCGATGCTGCTGACCGGCAACTATCGCTGCATCACGCCGCACGAGCCGCAATCGATCCGCGACGCCGTGCACGGCGATCTGGCGCGCTCGCAGACGATCTACGACCATGTCGATGCGATCGCCCGCCGTCTCGGCGCCGATCCGCAGGACCAGGTGCCGTTCGCGAAATACGCCAAGGCCGCCGAAAGCCTGCTCAAGCCGTCATCGGCCGCGCGCGCGGTCGCGAGCGGCGCGCCCTTCATCGAGCGCGTCGACCTGCTCGTGAAGCTGATCTCGCATCAGCTCGGCACCCCCAATGCCGAGATCGACCGCACGGTCGAGACCGTGGACCTGAAGCTGAACGAGAAGATCGTGCAGGGCGGATCTGGCGCGCAATAGCAGCGTGCCGGCGCTGCCGTCACAGGTCGCGGCGGCTTGCACTGATCGACCGGATTTGTCGATGCAGACCGGATCGCCCTTGGGCATGGGCTTACGATTTGGCTCAATACGGCCCATCCTGCTCATCAGTCCGTTTGCGTAAATCCCGCATACATGCGACTGCTAGCCGTCACACGGGCGCCGACTTCCGCAGGTTCCGTGGCAGCGCGATGGCCGGATCGAAGGGCTGACAAACAAGTAGAAGACGATGGATCAGACGGCGTTGCAGGTCGCTCGCGCGGTGGAGGCCGGCGCGACGACGATGAAGGGGATCGTTGACGCGACCGGATTGTCCCGCCTCAAGGTCGAGCGCGCGCTGAGCACGCTGGAGAAGCAAAAGCTCCTCATTCGCGACGGCCAAGGATTTCGGCCGGCTAACCGGCAAACGCCGCCGCCGCTCACCCGGCAGTGCGGCTCGTGCAACGCCTGCTGCGATATCCTCGAGGTCGCCGCCGTCGACAAGCCGGTGAATCAGCTGTGCAGACACTGGCAGACGGGAACCGGGTGCACCATCTACGACCGCCGTCCGCAAATGTGCCGGTCCTTCGTCTGCGCCTGGCTGCAAGGTCATCTCGATGACGCGTGGTTTCCGGCGACGTCCGGCATCATCGTGCATTTCAGCCAGGACGCGGTGAACGTGACGGTCGACGACCACTGCCCCGATCGCTGGCGCGAGGAGCCCTATTTCAGCAAGCTCGCCGAATGGTCGCTGAACGGGATCAGGCGGATCGGTAACCGCGGCTACGCGACCCTCGTGGTCTCCGGCGAGAACCGGTTCCTGCTGCTCGGACGCACCATCGTTCCCGAGCCTACGCTGTTCGGAACGGCGTTCCTGCCGCTGACCGCCGACACCTTCCGGTTCTGGCGCGCGACATCGCCCGAGCATCTGCAGCGGCTGCACGAGCGCATCGCCGAGATCGAGCGTATCCGGCAGGAATTCGGCTCCTGTGCGATCCCTGAGAATGAGGACGACGATCCGCGGGCGCCCTATCGGCCCGCACTTTTACGGCAATCGAATCACGCCTGAACTCCGCCGTGGGCAACACCGCATGATTCGCACGGTGCCGCTCGACGCGCCCCGGCCGGGTTGATAAGCCCCTGTCCGCGAATGATGGGGACTTGAGTCGGGGACATGACAGTTGCGATCGAGATGGGGCAGACCACGGCAGGCGCCGCGGCCGCCATGGACCTCGAGGAACTGCTGGCGACCCGGCTCCTGGTGCAGGGCAATTCGGGCTCCGGCAAGTCGCATCTCCTGCGGCGGCTGCTCGAACAGAGCGCGCCTTGGGTGCAGCAGGCCATCATCGATCCCGAAGGCGACTTCGTCACGCTGGCCGAGCAATTCGGCCATCTGGTGATCGAGGCCGAGGACCACACCGAACGCGGCCTTCAGGTCGCCGGCGAGCGCGCGCGGCTGCATCGCGTCTCCACCGTGCTCAATCTCGAAGGGCTGGACGCCGAGAACCAGATGCGGCGTGCCGCGGCCTTCCTCGGCGGCCTGTTCGACGTCGACCGTGACCATTGGTACCCGATGCTGGTGGTGGTCGACGAAGCGCAGCTGTTCGCGCCGGCGGTCGCCGGCGAAGTCTCGGACGAAGCGCGCAAGCTCTCTCTCGGCGCGATGACCAATCTGATGTGCCGCGGCCGCAAGCGTGGCCTTGCCGGCATCATCGCGACCCAGCGCCTGGCAAAACTCGCCAAGAACGTCGCAGCGGAAGCCTCCAATTTCCTGATGGGCCGGACCTTCCTCGACATCGACATGGCGCGCGCCGCCGACCTGCTCGGCATGGAGCGGCGGCAGGCCGAATCCTTTCGCGATCTCGAACGCGGACAGTTCATGGCGCTCGGCCCGGCGCTGTCGCGACGCCCCCTGCGTTTGCATATCGGCCCGACCGACACCCACGCGCGCAATTCCACGCCGCGGCTGATGCCGATGCCGGAAGCCGCACTCGAGGATATGCGCGCCGTCATCCTGGCCGCGCCGCCGCCCGATGCCAGCCGCCCGCAGCGCCGGCCCGCGCCCGATCTGCTCGAGCAGCTCCGCGCCGCGAAGGCGGCCGCGCCGGAGATCCGGCCCGAGGTGGCCGAGGTTCCGATCAGTGCCGAGGAGCTCGCCGAGCGGCGCGAGCGCGTCGATCGTACGCTTCGCGCCGTGCTCGCCGAACCCGATGCCGGCTTCCGCGCCGTCGGCGTGCTCTATCAGGAGTTCGTGGTCCGCTGCCGCATCGAGGGGCTCGGCTCCGCGGTGCCTGATCTGAACGAATTCCGCCGCATGCTGACACGCGCGCGCGCCGGGCTCGGCGCCGAGCATGCCGAGGACGATGCCTGGCAGGACGTGTCGCTGCGCGCTTCGATCCTGCCCGACGACATGCAGGGCGTGTTCATGATGATCGCACGCGCGGCGAAGGAAGGCTGGCCCTGCCCCGGCGATGCCGCGATCGCGCGCGCCTATGGCTCGCATTCGCTGCGCCGCGCCCAGCGCCTGCTTGGCTACATGGAGGAGCAGGGCCTGATCGTCTGCCAGCTCGACGGCGGCGGGCGCCGGATCGTGACGCTGGTGGAATTGGCCTGGGCCACCGCGCCGGGCGATCCCAACGGCGACGATCTGCCGGCGGAGCCGGTTCCGAGCGCAGCCTCGGCTTGAGATCGCCTAGAACGTCCCGGCGACAGTCATGCGAAAGGTCAGCGGCTCGACCGGGTGCAGCACGTAATCCATCACGCCATTCTGGCAGACCGCCGTCGGCGCGACGCCGCCGGTGCAGAGATTATAGAGCGTGTCGGTCTTGAGCAGCGAGCCATAGGCATAAGTGATCTGGTTCGCCTGCGCGTTGAACAGATTGAGCACGTCGAGCTGAATGCGCCAGCCATTGTCGATGCGATAGCCGAGGCGGCCGTTGAAGATGCTGGTCGCGGACGAGCGGAACGCATTGTCTTCCGTCAGCGGGCTCGACGCCAGATAGCGCCAGCGCAAAGACCCGAACCAGCCGGTCTTCTCGCCGAGCGTGATACCGGCCGATGCCACCATCGCCGGTGCGTTCGGAATGTAGTTGCCGGGCGCGTTGCCGATCTGCGCCTCGGGATAGCCCGCCAGCGAGGCGTAGACCTCCGCCTGCTCGCTGTCAGTGCCACGAAAGCGCGCATGGGTCATGGCGAGATCGGCATCGATGTCGATCCACGAGCGCGGGCGGTAATGATTGGTCCACTCGAAGCCGTAGCGGCGGCTGGCGCGGGTCGCCGAGGTATCGCCGGCATCGCCGGAGAACAGGATCTCGGAATCCTGGTCGAGGATGAAGAGGCTGAGCGAGGTGTCGAGGCCGGGAACGATTTTGCTGCGGACGCCGACTTCGGCGCCCTTGGTGCGGACCAGCAGCGGCGACGGCGTCAGCCGCGTGGCGGGATCGCTCGGATCTTCCGTCGTGGTCGCGCCGCGCGCGTCGTTCGAGTGCATGCCGGTGCCGGCGCCGAGGAAGAATTCGGTCTGGTTGAACGGGCCGAGCACCATGCGGAATTTCGGGCTGCCGAGCGCGGCGTCAGTGCGGCCGGAATTGTTGGCATTGAACAGCGAGGTGACGTCGGCGGCATAATAATCGCCGCGCAGGCCGACTGTGGTCCTCAGCCAATCCGTCCAGCGCACGGTGTTCTCGGCGAAAACACCGACACTGCCCTCGCCGACCTTGTCGCCCCTGATGCTGGAGAGGAAGCCGCGCTGGAACGTGTTGCTCAGCGCCAGATCGATCGAATCATAGCGCGATTGCAGGCCGATCGTGGTCTGCATCGGCAGGCCTGCGAACGACCCGTTCAGCGTGCGCGAGATGTTGGCGCCGGCCATCAGGCGGTCGTCATGCTGATGGAACTGGTCGCCGAGCACGGGATCGCTGAGTAAATAGGTGAAGTTGTTGAAGAGGTCGAGCTGGCTCTTCACGACATAGGCGTTGGCCTGCCACGACCCCACATCGTCGCTCTGCGCGATGCGGCCGGAGAGCGCAAAGCGATTGGTGTTGCCGCCGTCCGTTGGATCTTCCGAGCCGAACCGGTCGAGAAAACCGCTGGTGATCGCGCGCTGCGGCACCTGGTCGGTCGAATTCCATTTGTTGGCATAGGCCATGCCGGTGATGGTCAGACCATCCGTCGCGGTGCCCTGGCTGTAGCTCACGAAGCCGTTCAGCTTGCGCACATTGTCCGGATTTGCCCAGGGACCGTTGTAGGTGCCGAGCTCGCCCGCGACGAGCAGCGAACCGTCGCCGACTTTCGCTGAGTCCATGCCGAGCAGGCGCCGATAGCCAAAGCTGCCGGCGGTCACCTGCGCGAGGCCCTTTTCGGTGCGGTCGATCAAGCCGATGCGCACGCTGCCGACGGACGCGAAATCGCTCTCGTCGGCGAAGTACGGTCCTTTGCGCACATCCATCGCGCTGATGGTTTCCGGGATCAGCCAATTGAGATCGGCATAGCCCTGGCCATGCGCGTGGGTGCGCATGTTGACGGGGACGTCATCGACATAGATCGCGAGATCGGTGCCATGGTCGAGATTATAGCCGCGCAGAAAATACTGGTTGGCTTTGCCTTCACCGGAATGCTGAGTCACGATCAACCCCGGCACGGCTTCGAGCACTTCGCCCGGCCGCGCGAAGGGGCGCGTGTTGAGCTCTTCACCGGAGACGGTGATCTCGCTCGCCATGTCCGGCGGGCCCTTTGCGCCGGAGGCGACGCTGCGGGCGTCCGAGGCCGGAGCCTGCGTCGGCTGAGCCACGTGACGGCGATTGGCCGGGACCGGCTTGCTGGCTCGCCGCGATGCGGGCGGTCTCTTGTGCGGCTTCGTCTCGCCGCCGGAGACCTGGATCGGCGGCAGTTCGCGCGAGGCGCCACTGCTCTGCGCGAAGGCGCTGCCGTCATCCGCGAGAAGCATGATGGCAGAAAATGCCGTCAACGCTCCGCAACGACGGCCAGACTCAGGCCGCGTCGGTCGCATCGGCGCCCCGAAGTCCATTCGCGCGGGACGCAGCGCCCGCAAACATGCGGCGATAGAGCAGGACCGAAACGAGCCAGGCGATCGCAAACAGCGCGATCACGGCGAAGCCGACATTGGCCAGCGATTCGTTCAGATTATCAACCAGGGCCCACACGCCGCCGCTTAGACCAAGCCGGTCGGCGATCAGGCCGAGCGCCTCGATGCCGCCGATCAACAGCGCCACCGCGACGGAGGCGCCGGTGATGGTGAGGTTGTACCAGAGCTTTCGCAGAGGATCGACGAAGGCCCAGCGATAGGCGCTGACCATCAGCACCGAGTCGGCAGTGTCGACCAGCGCCATGCCCGACGCGAACAGCGCGGGAAAGACCATGACGTCGACGAGCGAAGCGCCGCGCGCGGCTTCGGTCGCGGAGATGCTGAGCAGGCCGATCTCGGTCGCGGTGTCGAAGCCGAGCCCGAACAGGAACCCGAGCGGAAGCATGTGCCAGGGCTTTGTCACCAGGCGGAACATCGGGCCGAGCAGGCGCGCCAGGAATCCGCGGCTCGCCAGCAGCGCATCGAGCTGCGCGGCGTCGTGGATGCCCTGCGCGCGCGCGATGCGAAACGTCCGCCACAGGCCGACGAAGATGGCGAGATTGATGGCCGCGATCACGAGCAGGAACAGCGCCGACACCGATGTGCCGATGAGGCCGCCGATCTCCCTGAGCAGGCTGTCGCCGCCGAGGCTCACCACACCGAGCGCCAGCAGGATGGTCGCGATCACGACCACGGTGGAGTGGCCGAGGGCGAAATAGAGACCGACGCTGCGCGGCGCACCGCCCGCATGCATCAGCTTGCGCACGACATTGTCGATGGCGGCGATGTGGTCGGCGTCGACCGCATGGCGGAGGCCAAACACCCAGGCGAGCAGCGCGGTCGCCATCACCGTCGGCCGGTCACCGAACGCCGCGAAGGCCCAGGCCCATGCGGCGACATTGGCGGCGATGAGCCCGCCGAACAGCACCACCGTGGCGGGCTCGACCGCCCGCAAGGACCATTTCGTCACGACAATCATTCCGTCCGCACGCCCCTTCGCGGCGACGGTATGATCTTTTCATAAAATGATCACACTAACCAATGCAATTCCAGGGGGCCGCTTTGCAGGAATGCTTGTAACCATCCTTCGAGACGCCCGCTGCGCGGGCTCCTCAGGATGAGGATGGATTCGCGGCCACGTTGCGAGCAGACCTCATGGTTGAGGAGCCCGCGCAGCGGGCGGCCGGACGATGCTCTGCATCGCCGGGCGAACCATCAGGCCGAGGTCAAGCTACGCGGCCTCGGAGCCGCCAAGATAGGCATCGCGGATGCGGGGGTCGTCCCTCAGCGCCCGCGCCGGGCCTGAGAGCACGATCTTGCCGGTCTGAAGCACATAGGCCTCGTGCGCGATCTCGAGCGCGAGGCTGGCGTTCTGCTCGACCATGAAGACCGACACGCCTTCCTGATTGATGGTGCGGATCAACTCCAGCACGCGGTCGACATAGAGCGGCGACAGGCCCATGGTCGGCTCGTCCATCACGATCATCCTGGGACGGCTCATCAGCGCGCGCGCCATCGCGACCATTTGCTGCTCGCCGCCGGAGAGTGAACCGGCACGCTGCGACAGCCGCTGGCCGAGTTTCGGGAACAGCGTCAGCATCTTGTCGAGATCCTGCGCCACCGCATCGCGGTCGTTGCGCACGAAGGCCCCCATCAGGATGTTTTCGCGCACGCTCATGTCCGCGAACAACCGCCGCGCCTCCGGCACGGAGGCGATACCACGGCGGACGATCTGCGGCGTGGTGAGCCCGAGCAGCGAGGCGCCGTCGAAGGTCACGTCACCCGAGCGCGGTTTCACCAGGCCCAAAATGATCTTCATCGTGGTCGACTTGCCGCTGGCATTGCCGCCGAGCAGGCAGACGATATGGCCGCGACCGACCGTGATCGACAGGTCGAAATGCACCTGCGCCTGGCCGTAGAAGGTGTTGACGTTCGAGAGCGCGAGCAGCGGCTCGGATGCGCCAGTCGTCATACCACGCTCTCCCGCTCCGGCGTCTCCGACAGGCCGTGGCCGAGATAGGCCTCGATCACCTTGGGATCGCCACGCACGACTTCGCCCGGCCCTTCCGCAATCTTCTTGCCCTCGTCCATGACGATGACGCGGTCGGAGAGGCGCATCACCATCTCCAGCTTGTGCTCGATCAGGAGGATGGTCAGCCCCTCGGCCTTCAGCTCGGCGACGAGGCCCTGCATCTCCGCGGTCTCGGTCGGGTTCATGCCGGCGGTCGGCTCGTCGAGCAGCAGCAGGCGCGGCTTCAGCGCAAGCGCGCGCGCGATTTCGACGCGGCGACGGTTGGCGTAAGACAAGCTATAGGCGGGCTGGTCGATCCGTGGCAGCAGCCGTTCGCCAAAGCGCGCGAGAATGGCCTTCACCTCCTCGCGCAGCCTTTCCTCTTCGGCCCTGACGCTGGCCGGACGCAACAGCGCCAACCCCAATTCCAGCAGCGGGCCGATCACCGGCACCGCGGGCTTCACCGCGCGCAGCCGCGTGTGCGCGCCGATCAGGACGTTGTCCATGACGCTGAGATTGCCGAAGACACGGCCGAGCTGGAACGTGCGCGCGATGCCTCCGGCCGCGAGCCGTTCGGGTGAGAGACCCGTGATGTCCTGACCTTCAAAGCTGACCTTGCCGGCATCGGGCCGATCGAGCCCGGTCACGAGATTGAACAGCGTCGTCTTGCCGGCCCCGTTCGGGCCGATGATGCTGATGAGCTCGCCTTTGGTGAGATCGAGATCGATGGCGTCGACGGCGGTGAGGCCGCCGAAGCGGCGCGTCAGCCCGCGCAGGGACAGCATGGGCGTGTGCTGCTCCGCCATCATATCGTCCCCAACAGGCCCTGCGGCCTGAACCGCACGAGCAGCAGCAGCACGATGCCGTAGATCAGGATGCGATACTCCGCCGCGATCCGGAACACCTCCGGCAGGCCGACCAGCGCGACCGCTCCGACGATGGCGCCGACGACGTTGCCGAGGCCGCCGAGGATGACGACGGTCAGCGCCAGGATGGATTGCTGCGTGTTGAAGGTCTCGTGGTTGATGTAGGAATAGAGATGCGCGGCGATGCCGCCGCTGACGCCGGCTGCAAACCCGCCGAAGATGAAGGCGAGCGACTTGTAGCGGTTCAGGCCGAGACCATAGGCGCGCGCGGCGATGTCGTCGTCTCTGATAGCGCGGAAGCTGCGGCCGAGATGCGAGCCGAGCAAGCGTCCCTGGAGCAGCGCCAGCACGACCAGCACGACGAAGCTGAACCAGTAGATAGAGGTTGGGCTGACCAGATCGTAGCCGAACAGTGACAGCGGCGGGATGCCGGAGATGCCGATCGGGCCGCGCGTGACGCTCTCCCAGTTCAAGATCACTAGCGACACGATCTCGCCGATGGCGAGCGTGGCGATCGAGACGTAGTGCCCGCGCAGACGGAAGGACGGCGAGATCAACAGCGTACCAAGCGCGGCACTCATCAGCCCACCGGCGATGATGGCAAGACCGACGGGAACGGACAAAGTCAGCGACAGCAGCGCGGAGGTGTAGGCGCCGATCGCGAGCAGCGCGGCATGTCCGAGCGAGACCTGCCCCACCGTGCCCGCAACCAGCGTCAGGCTGAGCGCGAGCATGCCGAGCAGCCAGGCGTTGATCAGGGTCTGGAGCACGTAGAAGGACACCGGGAAGAACGGCAGGATCGCGAACACGCCGGCGGTGACCAGCAGCGCCCAGCGCGGAATCCGCACCGGGCGGCTCGGCGCGATGAAAGTGCCGGTGAGCGGCTCGGGTGGCGCCTGCCGCGCGCTGGCGAACAGGCCGTTCGGGCGCAGCACGAGCACGATGACCAGCAGCAGGAACGCGAACAGATTGCGGTAGCTAGTCCCGAACACGGCAACGCCGTAGCTCTCGACCAGCCCAAGCAACAAGCTGCCGATCACGGCGCCCGGCACGTTGCCGGCGCCCCCGACCACTTCCGCGACGACGCCCTTCAGCGTCGCCTGCAGGCTCATCGCGGTGTCGATCTGGTTGTAGTACATGCCGACCAGCAGGCCGGAGACGCCGCCGAGCGCAGCCGCGATGCCGAACACGGCCTGATTGACGTGGTTGACGTCGACGCCCATCTGCATCGCGGCGTCGCGGTCCTGCGCGGTGGCGCGCACCGCCCAGCCGAGCTTGCTGTAGCGCAGGAACACGAACAGCAGCAGCGCGCTGGTGAGGCCGACGCCGGCGATCAAGAGATCAAGAGGTCCGATCGTGCCGCCACCGACCTGGAAGCGGACATCCGGCAGCTGGCTCGGCAGCGCACGCGGGTTCGGCGAGAAGGTCAGCATCACCAGCTGATCGAGCACGAAGCTGATGCCGATGGTCGCGAGCAGCGGCGCGATGCGTACCGAATTCTGGAGCGGACGCAGGCCAAACCGTTCGATGATCAGTCCGACGATCGCGGCCGCCACCGCCACCACGATGATGGTGAGCGGCAGCGGCGTATGCAGCTGCACCACCGCGACCCAGCCGATATAGGCGCCGACGAGATAGATCGAGCCCTGGGCAAAGTTGATCAGCCGGCTGACGCCGAAGATCAGCGCAAGCCCGACCGCAACGAGGGCGTAGACATTGCCGACGATCAGCCCGTTGATCGTGTAGTCGAGCCAGGAAGACACGCAGTTGTCCCCGCGTAGAGAGGAAAGCGGCCGGAGCGCCCGCTCCGGCCATCAGGTCACGTCGGCTTGCCGTCCCAGAGCGCGAACTGCCCCTTGCGTACGACGAGCTCGGCGTTCATGGCGCCCCTGACGCGGCGGGTCGCGACGTCGAACGTCGCCTGCCCGAAGATCACGCTCGGGACGTCCTTGACCTTGGTGAAGGCATCGCGGATCGCCTTGCGGTCGGTGCCGCCGATCCTCACCACGGCAGCCGCCATGTTCATCGCGTCATAGGCGTAAGCGTTGAACGCGTCGGGCTCGAGCCCGTTGTACTTCTTCTTGAAGCCGGCGATGAACTTCTGCACCTCGGGTCGCGGGTCTTCCGGGAAGTAGCGCGTGCCGACATGGACCTCCTCGACCGCCTCACCGCCGAGCTCCAGGAACTTCGGCGAGTAGACCGAGCTTGCCGCACAGATCACCTGCTTCAGCCCGACCTGGCGCGCCTGACGCGCGATCAGCGCGCCGTCGGAGTAGTAGGAGATCAGGATCAGGCCGTCCGGATTGGCGTCACGCACGCGCACCAGCGTGGAGCGGAAGTCGCGCTCCTCCGCGATATAGCCCTCGGTGACCGCGATTTCCGCGCCATACTCCTTGGCGGCGTTGACGAAGTAATCGCGGCTGGTGCGGCCCCAATCCGTATTGAGGTGCAGCACCGCGAGCTTCTTGAGGCCGAGGCGCTTCACGGCATAGGACGCCAGCAGCGGCTGCTCGTCGGCCTGGCTGACCGAGGTGCTCCACATGAAGTCGCCGCCCTTGGTGAAGTCAGGGTGCGAATTGGTGAAACCGAACTGCACCAGGCCCGCGCGCTGATAGATCGGCGAGGCCGCCATCGACGCCGGGCTGGAGAAGTCGCCGAGCTCCAGGACGATGCGGGGATCGGAGACGAACTTCTGCGCGATCGCCACCGACTGGCGCGGATCGCTCTGGCTGTCCTCGAAATTGTAGGTGAGCTTGCGGCCGTTGATGCCGCCGGCCGCCTGGATCTCGTCCAGCGCGAGGTCAAAGCCCTGCTTCCATTGCGTGCCATATTGCGCGTTCGGCCCGGTCAGGGGACCGCTGACGCCGAGCAGGATCGGCTCGGACGATTGCGCGAAGGCGCCGCGCGAACCGGCCGCTCCCGCCATCATGGCAGCAAGCGAGCCCTTGACCAGGGTACGACGATCGATGTTGCTCATGCACGGCTCCATCCAGTGTTGAAACAAGCAGCAATTCTTGTGCCGGTGAGATTGCCTATTTCGAGGGCTCACCGAGCGACAGCATCAGCCGGTTCGCCCAGTTGAAGAACGAGGCGCCGTTGATGACGTCGACGATCTCCGCATCGTCCAGGCCGGCGCGGCGCAGCTCCGCGATATTCTCAGGGCTGAACGCGATCGGCGTTGCCGCCAGCGCCACCGAGGCCTTGACCACCGCGTTCCAGCGCTCGCCGAGATCGGCCTTGATGCCCTCGTCGAGCAGACGCTGCACGTCGTCACGGCGTTTGGAATAGGTACTGGCGAAACGCGCATGCACGGACGCGCAATAGATGCAGCCGTTGTAGCGCGAGGTCGCGGCCGCCGCGAGCTCACGCTCGGCGCGCGGCAGGCCATCGGCGACGTTGTAGAAGATATCCTTGTCGGTCTTGGTGCGGGCTTCCAGCACCTCGGGATCACGCACGAGAAGGCGGAAGTATTCGGACTTGGCACGGGCGCGATCGACCAGGCCCGCGAAATGCCGCTCGGTCAATTCGGCCTCGGGCAGCGGGTCGATCCACGACACCCAGCCGAGTTCGTCCTGGGTGAAGACGACGGGCGGATTGACATTGTTTGCAGCGCTCATGATGCAGTCTCCTTACGCGCCGGCCGCAGCGCTTGCGGTGCCTAGCGAAGCGCCGAGCACGCGCAGGCCCGTGACGACGCGCACCTGGAACGACAGGAACGCGACGAGCTGAGAGAAAGTGACGATGCCGGTGTCGGACCAGCCGGCGGCCAGCAGCGCCTTCATGTCGGCGGACGCTGCATCGCGCGGGCGGAACACCAGCAGATGCGCATGCTCCAGCGCGACGGCGAGCCTGGCGCCAAGGACGGACTTGCCCTCCGCACTCACGCGATAGATCAGGCCGGCCGTGTTCTCGACTGACAGCGGTCCGGCCGGATACGCTCCGTACGGGCCTGACGTCTCGCCGCGCCCGATTTCGACCTCGATCGCCTCGGCCAGGCGCGCACCATCGGCGGTCGCCGTGAGCTTCGCCCGGTAGAAGGCGGCCATGGTGGGCTCGCGGTGAAGGCCGATCACGAAGAGCGCGACTGCGGCACGCTCCACATGCGAAAAATCGCCGCCGTCGATCGGCTCGAACAGCGAGAGATAGCTCTTCTGCGCATTCTCGCGCGCCTGCAGGCGGCGTGCGCGAATGCCATCCAGAGCCGTACCCGGTTCAATCCCGGCAAGCGTGTCGATGATATCTTTCGTAGCCATCATTCAGCCTCGTGCAACGCGATCATGTTCACTCCGATCAGCCCGCCAGAGCCACGTCAGCCGCCGTCCGGGTCCAGCCCAGCGCCGGCGCAACCTTCTCCGCGACAAGCTCGATCGAGCGCAGGATATGAGGATGCGGCGCGTCCACTGAATGCGCCTGGAAGACGAGGTCGGTCACCCGCTCCAGCGTGGCGTCGGCGCGGAGCGAGGCGATGACGTCGTCGGCCGCGCCGACATGGGTGTCGAATGCGGTGATCATCTCCTCCAGCGTCTCGCCCGGCCTGGCGTGACCGCCCTTGAGGAACTGCGGCAGCGCGCGCCGCAGCCCGATATCGGCGAGGCGCATCGCTTCAGTCCGGTCGTCGGCGACGAAGACGCTGCGCGAGGCCATGATGCGGGGCTCGCATCCCGGCGGCAGCGCTTCGAGATAGGCATCGATGACCGGATTCTGGATCTCGGCGAGCGTGGCCTTCGGCGCCTCCTTGGTCCGGGGCTGGGTGCGCGACAGCAGCAAGCCATCGCTGGCCTTGCCCGCGCGCGCACCACCGGCGACCGAGAAAGTCGCCTGCCAGATCCGCTTGTCCAATTGGGGCCGCTGCGGATAGAGCGTATCGCCGCCAGTGAGCGGCTTGCCGACCAGGGCGGTGCGGACCACGTCCAGATTGCGGGCAAAGATCTCGTTGCGCTGGGCACTGTCGAGACCGAAGGCGGCAAAGGCCGACGGATTGCCGCCGGTGCCGACGCCGAGCTCGAAGCGGCCGTCGCAGAGCAGATCGAGCACCGCGGCATCTTCCGCCACCCGCACCGCGTTCTCCAGCGGCAGCGTGACGATGCCGGTGCCGAGACGGATGCGCGAGGTTTGCGCCGCGACGTAGCCGAGGAAAGTGAAGGGCGACGGCAGGCCGCCCTCGCGCTCGTGAAAATGATGCTGCGCGATCCACGCGGAATCGAGGCCCGCTTTCTCTGCGCGCACGATCTGCTCGGCGGCGAAGCGGTAGCGCTCCGCGGGCGGGGCTTCATCGAGGAGCCGCGTGAAGAACCCCAGTCGTTTCAGGTTTGCAAAGCGTTTCATACGACCCCTGTCGGGCGAGGATGGGCCCCGATGATGTCGGTTGCCGCAGCTCCAGACAAGCGGGCATTCCGCAAGGCTGCCCGCCGGATCGCCCCCTGCGCTGGACCTTGGCTAGGCAGATTGCCTACCAGCTCGGCAGCACCGCGCCCTTGAACTTGGTCAGGACGAACTCCTTCACCTCGGGCGTGTGGTAGCTGTCCACGAGGATCTTGACCCAGGGCTTGTCCTTGTCGACGGTGCGTACCGCGATCAGGTTGACGTAGGGGCCCTTCGGGTCCTCGCGCAGGATCGGATCCTTGACGGGATCGAGGCCCGCCTGGGTTGCATAATTGGTGTTGATCGCGGCGGCATCGACATCGTCGAGCGCGCGCGGCGCCTGCGCCGCATCGACCTCAATGAATTTCAGCTTCTTGGGATTCTCGGTGACGTCGAGCACCGTCGGCTTGAAGCCCGTGCCGTCCTTCAGCTTGATCACGCCCTTGTCGCGCAGCAGCAGCAGCACGCGGCCGCCATTGGTCGGATCGTTCGGGATCGAGACCTTGCCGCCCTCGGGGATATCGGCGAAGGCCTTGTGCTTCTTCGAATAGACGCCGATCGGGAAGTTCACGGTCAGCCCGACGGATTCGATCTTGTAGCCGCGGTCGGCCTTCTGGTTGTCGAGATAGGGCTGGTTCTGGAACGAATTGGCCTGGATCTCACCAGCATCGAGCGCGGCATTCGGCACGACGTAGTCGGAGAACTCGATCAGCTGGATGTCGAGACCCTGCTTGGCGGCGATCGGCTTCACCGCCTCGAAGATCTGCGCATGCGGGCCCGGCGTCACACCGATCTTGATGGTCTCGGCGGAGCTTGCTGCCGACCAGACGGCGAGCACGGTCGAGAGGATCAGGGGGAGGCGAAACGACATCTTGGTCTCCGTGGATCTGCGGCAATGATGGAACCGTATTCGCTTCTCCGCGGGGCGAAATCAATGAAATGGAAATCCATATTTGTCGGCTGACGCGGACAACGCTTCTCCATTCGCCCTCATGTGGGGAACGATTGCGCCCGCGCAAGCGTGACGCGCATCACCGCGCAGCGGCGCCCGGAGAGCGAAATTGCCGGCATCCGGTGATGCCTGCTTACTCTGTCCGCCACGTCCACGGCGACAGCATGATCAGGACGCAGATCGCGGCATAGGCGGCGAGCGAGGCCGTGACCATGGTGGCGAGCCCCGCCATGCCTGCGCCAAAGCTCGCCACCGCGATCCAGCCGCCGCCGGCCGCGATCAGGATTCGTGCGACCGACGACGCCAGCGGTCCCATCGCGCGGCCGGTGCCCTGGACGGCAAACGATGTGACGAAGCCGAAGCCGAGCGCGGCATAGGCCGGCGCGACGATGCGCAAATAGGTCATGCCTTCGCTGACGACGTCCGCGTCATGGCTGAAGAGGTGCAGCCAGGCCGTCGGGAAGATCGCAACCAGCAAGCCGATCGTGCCGGTCATGATCATGCCGACCACGCCGCTGATCCAGCCGATCTTTCGTGCCCGCGCGGTCTGGCCCGCGCCCATGTTGACGCCGACCATGGTCAGCGTCGCCGTGCTGATGCCGAACAGCAGCGGGATCATGATGTAGTCGAGCCGCGAGGCGATGCCGTAGCCGGCGAGCGCGGAGGTGCCGAACAGGCCGACCGCACCGGTGACGAGGATGACGGTGAGGTTGGTCAGCACCGCGTTGAACGCGGTGGGGATGCCGACCTTCAGCATGTCGCCGAAGATCTTTGCGCGCAACGGCACGATGTGCAGCCTCAAGCCGGTCGCGCCCGTCGACATGTAGCGCAGCAGGAACAGCATCGCCGCGCCGTAGTAGAGGCCGAAGGCTATGCCGGCGCCGCCGATGCCGAGCCGCGGGATCGGCCCGAGCCCGAAGATCAGCGCCGGCGAGACCGGAATGGTCACGATGGCCCCGACCAGCGTCACCAGGGCCGGCACCTTGACGTTGCCGGCGCCGCGAAGCGCGGCCGCCTGAAGGTTCACGATCCACACCGGAATGGCGCCGGCGAACAGATAGTTGGAATAGGTGGTGGCGGCGGCAAGCGCACCGTCGGTGCCGCCGAGGGCGCGATACAGATGCGGACCACCGAGGACGACGCCGAGCGTGAATACGCCGCCGGCGATGATCGCGAGCACCACGGCATGAAACAGCGCCGCCTCGGCGTCATTGCGGCGGCCGGCACCGACCGCACGTGCCACCGAGGACGCAACGCCGGAACCGAACCCGCCGTTCGACATCATGGTCATCAGCATGAAGATCGGGAACACCAGCGCGGCGCCGGCGAGCGCATCGGTGCCGAGATAGCCGACATAATAGGCCTCCGCGATGTTGACCGCGGTCTGTGCGACGAGGACGGTCACGGTTGGCAGCGCGAGCTTGAGCAGCGTCGGGAGGATCGGCGCGGTCAGCAGCGCCGCGCGTCTTTGCTCAGCCGCGCTTGGCGCTGCCGCATGGCGAAGCGGCGCCGCGGCATTGTCCACGAATGGCGCGGCGGACAAGGCCGGCGCGGCGGCATCGTCGACGGACATGGGTTCGATCCTGTGGTTCCCTCGGACCGCCGGTCGGCCGCCCATTGTATTATGCTCATAATGTATTATTATGATCGTAATGCAATAGGACAGACCTCACGATTTTGTGGCATAGGGGGCGGCGGGTTCGCAGGAGGCGGAATTGGCGCGCTACGACAAGGGACACAGGGACACGACGCGGCGGCACATTCTCGATGTCGCATCATCGCAGTTCCGCGAGAGCGGCATCGCCGCGGTCGGCCTCGCCGGCATCATGGCGGAGGCGGGCCTGACCAACGGCGCCTTCTACACGCACTTCGCCTCCAAGGAGGATCTGGTGCGCGCGGTGCTGCTCGACGCGCTGGAGCGGCGCGAGCAGCGGCACAAGGACAATCTCGAAAACGGCGTCGCGCTCGAGACCGTGATCCGCGATTATCTCTCGCCGCGCCATCGCGATCGCGCGGCGACCGGTTGTCCGACCGCGGCCCTCGTCTCCGAGATCGCGCGGCATCCGAAGGCGACGCGCGCGGCCTTCACCGGCAAGATGTCCGACATCCTCGCGCTGATGGCAGCGCAAATGCCTGAGGGCACGCCGGCGGAACGGCGCCGCCGCGCCATCGCGGCCTACGCCACCATGGTCGGCGCGCTGCAATTGTCGCGCGCGGTGAGCGACACGCAATTGTCGGAGGAGATTCTCGAGAACGCGGTCGATGCCGCGCTGGCGCTTGCGAAGGGGCACTAGCCCCGGAGCTTCCTGCGTGTTGCTCAGGTCCTCGCGTCGAGCTGGCTGCTGCGGCCGGACGAATTGGCTTGCGAGGCATAAGCGGAAGCTGCGGCCGATGCCGGCGAATAGTGCGACAGCGATTCGGCGAGTTCTTCGGCGGCCTCGGTGAGCTCCTTCAGGACGGCGTCGCTGTTCGTGGCATGGCCGCCGGAGGAATGCAGCACCTCGAACGAGATCCCGTTCGGAAGATCGACATGGACCTTGTCGATCCCGACGGCGTCGGGCGTGTCGCCGTTCTGCCCCTGGTCTGCGCTGGACGCCGGATCACCCGATATCTGCTGGCTCGCGAGCTTCTGCACGAAATCCTCGATGGACTTGAGCGCGCTGCTGTCGAAGCCGCCGCCACCGAAATGGACGATGCCGATCGACATGCCGTTCGGCAGGCTCACCTTGACCTCGTCGTAGGGCGTGCCGCTCTCCAGCAGAGACGAGAACATCGAGGCGCCGTCTTGTGAACCGGCCGATTTCGACTGGCTGGTGGATGCAGGCGATCCCGCCGCGCTTCCACCACCAATGCTACTCATGCTGCCGACGCTCATACGCACACTCCACTGTCATTGCCAACGCACGCTTTGCGTGCAATGCGCATGCCAGATGAGAGCCTCATTGCCATCAAGGGCTTATCGCGAAACCCGGCCGGCATAGCCTTCACGCCGGCAACAATGTCCCGGCAGAAGCTGCCCAGCTCCACGTTCGCCATTTCGTCGCAGGGCCTTGCGGCCTCGCCGGCATTGCCGCCTCGCGCACGATGCAACATGATGGGGTGCCGGAGACGATTTTTCTTCGAGGTGGAGGTCATTCGATGAACGAAGACGAGATTCGCAAGTCCATCGCGGAGGTGAAGCAAGGCACGCTGTCGCGACGCTCGTTCATCCGGACCATGGCTGCGGCCGGGATCGCGGCGCCGGTCGCGAGCCAGATCCTGCTCTGGAACGACGTCGCGATGGCGGACGCCACGCTGCAATACAAGCCGACCAAGGCCGGCGGCGGCGGCCCGCTCAAGATCCTGCTGTGGCAGGCCCCCACCCTGCTCAATCCGCATTTCGCGATCGGCACCAAGGATCAGATCGCATCGCGCATCTTCTTCGAGCCGCTGGCCGGCTGGGACAAGGACGGCAACCTCATCCCCTGCCTCGCCGCCGAGATTCCGACCAAGGCGAACGGCAGCCTCGCGGCCGACGGCATGAGCGTCATCTGGAAGCTGAAGCAGGGCGTGAAGTGGCATGACGGCAAGCCCTTCACCGCCGACGACGTCGTCTTCACCTGGGCCTACGCAGCGGACCTCGCGACCGCCGCCTACAGCACGGGATCCTACAAGGACATCACCGTCGAGAAGATCGACGACCACACCGTCAAGGTGCTGTTCAAGGCCCCGACCCCGTTCTGGGCTGACCCCTTCGTCGGCTCGGTCGGCCAGATCCTGCCGAAGCATCATTTCGGCGACTATGCCGGCGCGAGGTCGCGCGAGGCGCCGGGCAATCTGAAGCCGGTCGGCACCGGCCCGTACAAATTCGTCGAGTTCAAGCCGGGCGACCTGATCCGGGCCGAACGCAACCCGGACTATCACGTCAAGAACCAGCCGCATTTCGACACGCTCGAGGTCAAGGGCGGCGGCGACGCAGTCTCTGCGGCGCGCACCGTGCTCCAGACCGGCGAATACGACTATGCCTGGAACCTGCTGGTGGAGGAGGAGGTCCTCAAGCGCATGGAGGCCAGCGGCAAAGGCAAGGTCGACATCACGCCGTCCGGCAACGTTGAGTTCATCATCCTCAACACGACGGACCCCTGGACCGAGATCGACGGCGAGCGCTCCAGCGTCAAGACCAAGCACCCGACGTTGTCCGATCCGGTCGTTCGCCAGGCATTCAACCTCCTGATCGATCGCGAGGCGATCCAGAAATTCATCTACGGCCGCGGCGGTATCGCCACGGCAAGCTTCGTCAACCAGCCCCAGCAGTTCAAGTCGGGCAAGCTGACCTACGCCTTCGACGTCGACAAGGCGAACAAAATCCTCGACGAGGCCGGCTGGAAGCGGGGCGCGGACGGCATCCGCGAGAAGGACGGCAAGAAGCTCAAATACGTCTTCCAGACCTCGATCAACGGCCCGCGCCAGAAGACGCAGGCCATCATCAAGCAGGCCTGCCAGAAGGCCGGCATCGACATCGAGCTGAAGTCGGTGACGGCATCGGTGTTCTTCTCGTCCGACGTCGGCAACCCCGACACCTACTCGAAACTCTATTGCGACATGGAGATGTACAACACGACGCAGCCGCAGCCCGATCCGGAGCGGTTCCTGAACCAGTGCGTCTCCTGGGAGATCGCCAACAAGGAGAACAAGTGGCTCGGCCGAAACATCTCGCGCTGGTCCGATCCCGAGGCCGACAAGGCCTACAAGACCGCGCAGCAGGAGCTCGATCCGGTCAAGCGCGCCGCGCTCCTGATCAAGGTCAACGAGATCTTCTGCGAAGCCAATATTCTGGTGCCGCTGCTCTCCCGCAACATCGTCGGCGCCGGCGTCAATAACCTCATGGCCGACATCTCGGGCTGGGACGTCACGACCTGGAATCTGGGGAGCTGGTATCGGGTTTGACAACGGGCGCCCGGGGACCCGGCTCCCTCAAAGCGCCGGGTCTCATGCCGTATCTGCGCATGATGGCTTTGCTCAGCGCGCCTTCGGACGCATACCCGACCTCGCCGGCGATCTTCGCGATCGGATCGGAGGTGCCGGCCAGCCGCTTGCGCGCGACCGTCAATCGCAGATCGGACAGGAACGTCATGGGCGCGACCCCCGCGCGCTTTTGAAAAGCGCGCACCAACGTCGCGCGCGAGGCGATCGCCACCGCCGCCATGTCGTCGAGCGTCCAGTCCCGGGCGAGATCGTTGAGGATCGCCGACACGACACGGGCCGTCACGCGGTCGCGCAACAGCGACACCGTCCCATTCCCGGAGGCATCGTCCGAAAGATGATCGCGGAGCATCATCACGAACAACGCTCTCGCGAGGTCGGCCGCGACCACCTCCGATCCAACCCGTCCAGAGTCGAGCTCTTCGCGGATGTCGACCAGCAGGCGTTGAAACCGTTCCAGCAGCGGTTCCTCCGCCGTGCGCAGGACGATCTCGTCGGGAAGCGCGGCGATCAGCGGGTTCTCATCCGACGTCTCGAACAGGAAACGGCCGCACAGCAGTTCGGTATCGACCTCGGCCTCGACCGTTGCACGCTGGCGGACGCCATTGCGGACCTCGGTCGTAACACGGCCGACAGCGCCGCCCGTCCGGCTGCGGACCGCGTGACTGTCGCCATGCGGCAGGAGAAGGATGTCGCCGGCCTCGAGCCTCTGCGGGCCCAGGCCCGGCCGCTCGACCACGCAAGCGCCGCGTGTGACCAAGTGGAACTGCGCCCATCCCTTGCCGTTCGGCGCGTGTAGCGACTCCCAGCTGCCGCCAAATTTGCAGGAATCCTCGAATATTGGACGGATCCTGAACAGCGGCACCATTGCCTTCAACAATTCCGCCGCGTCCGTTTCCGACATCCGTCTCCCCTTGATCCGCCCGGACATGTCGCCGAGCCGCCCGGCCATTCCATGGAACGGCCGCGCGCATCTAACGTGCGGACGGGTCGTCCGTGCAGGAGTGGCCCAGTGCTCATGGCTTTTAACACATCCTAACGAGCAATCCTCACGGCGTTCGGTAGTGTCACGGGCATGAAGGCGGCAGGGATTTCCAAGAATACGTTTATCAAGGGGAGATCATATGACGTCCAAGACGCCAGTTCAGTTGTTGCCACGGCCTGCAAATGTGTCGCGCCGTGGCTTCGTGGGAGGCATGTCGGCGGGCATCCTTGGCGCGGTGGCGAGCGAGGCCGCCGGCGCCGAGACGCTGGCCGACGTCCCCGATCGCGGGCCCGGCGCCGATCTCAGCGCGCACAGCGAACGCTCCCGGTTTGCAAAACTCGATCGCATCCCCGAGGCCACGCCGGGCAAGCGCAACGTCGATCCCGGCGATGCCATCAATTCCAAAACGCCGCACCAGAAGCTCGTCGGCAACATCACGCCGACCGACCTGCATTACGAGCGCAGCCATTCCGGCGTGCCCGATATCGATCCCGCGCAGCACCGCCTTCTCATCCATGGCATGGTGCAAAAGCCGCTGGTGTTCAATGTCGAGGACCTGAAGCGGATGCCGTCAGTCACGCGCGTCGTGTTCATCGAATGCACCGGCAACGGCTGGGAGAATTGGAAAAAGGCCGATCCCGACGTGACGGTCCAGAACACCCATGGCCTCGTCAGCACCAATGAATGGACCGGCGTTCCGCTCAAATTCCTGATCGACCTCGTCGCCAAGGACGAGGGCTCGAGCTGGATGCTGGCGGAGGGCGGCGACGGCGCGGGCGTCGACCGCAGCATTCCCCTCACCGACGAGATCGTGAACGAGGCCTTCGTCGCTTACGGGCAGAACGGCGAGCCGCTGCGGCCCGCGCACGGCTTTCCGATGCGGCTGGTGATGCCGGGCTTCGAAGGCAACCTCAACATCAAATGGCTACGCCGCCTCAAGTTCGGCACCGAGCCCTGGATGACGCGCTGGGAGACGGCGCGCTACACGCAGTTGCTGGCCAACGGCAAGGCGCGGCAGTTCCAGCTGCGGATGGAAACCAACTCCGTCATCACGCAGCCCTCGGGCATGATGCAGATCCAGTCGGGCTACAACCGCATCTCGGGTCTTGCCTGGAGCGGCCATGGCAAGATCGCCAAGGTCGAGATCTCCACCGATGGCGCCAGGACCTGGAAGCCCGCGCAGCTGAGCCAGCCGGTGCTGTCCAAGGCGCAGGTGCGATTCCAGATGGACTGGGTGTGGGACGGCAAGCCGACCAAGATCGTGAGCCGCTCGACCGACGACCAGGGCAACGTTCAGCCGGACCGGCAGTCCTTCATCGCCGCGATGGGGACCAACGCGCTGTTTCACTACAACGCCCAGCAGACCTGGAGCATCGACGAAGCCGGGAGGGTCCGCAATGTCCTCGCATGACAAGCTCATTCTCGCCGGCATCCTCGCCGCCGGCCTGCTCGCCGCGCCCGCGCTGGCGTTCGATTTCGGACGTCCGGCGACGCCGGCCGAGATCAAGCTGTGGGACATCGACGTCGGCCCCGACGGCAACGGCCTACCTGACGGCAGCGGCACGGCGGGGCAGGGCAAGCAGATCTTCGCTGATAATTGCGCGGCCTGTCATGGCGACAACGGCCAGGGCGGCATCAAGGATCGTCTCGCCGGCGGACAGGGCACGCTCGCCTCCAACATGCCGGTCAAGACCGTCGGCAGCTTCTGGCCCTATGCGACGACCTTGTTCGACTACATTCACCGCGCGATGCCATATCCGACGCCGGGCTCGCTCAGCACCGACGAGACCTATGCCGTCACCGCCTACATCTTGAGCCTCAACGGCATCGTTGCCGCCGACGGCAAGGTCGACAAGGAGTCCTTACCGAAGATCAGGATGCCCAATCGCGACGGCTTCATTCCGGAGCCGGAATTCGATCCGGCGCGATTATTCCGCAAGAAGTGAGCCTGAGATCATGAGGCTCTTCACACGGGTCGGTATCTTCGCGCTAGTCGCGACATGTTTCTGGGAGACGCAGGCAATGGCTACGGACGGACTCATCACCATCAAGAGCAGTTTTGGCCCGCAGGACACGATGACGCGGCTCGAGACCGAGGTGAAGGCCAAGGGCCTCACCGTGTTTGCCCATGTCGATCACGCCGCGGGCGCTGCCGCCGTCGGCATGACTCTGCGGCCGACCGATCTCCTCATCTTCGGCAACGCCAAGGGCGGCACGCCGTTGATGCAGCAGGCGCAGACCGCGGGCATCGACCTGCCGCTGAAGGCGCTGGTCTGGCAGGACGAGCAAGGCGCGACCTGGCTGTCGTACAACGATCCGGCCTATCTCGCCGGCCGTCACGGCGTCGGCGAGCCGGCCAAGGCTGCCGTCACCGCCATGACCGCCGCGCTGCATGCGATCGCGGCCAAGGCCACCGCACCGTAAGCGCGACGCGACGGCCGTGCGAGGAGAGGTTCATGAACGTGACCGACGGGGAACCGGCGCCGCCCCAGGCGCAAGACAGCAAGCTCGCCAGATGGCTGGTTATCGCGGCGTTGTGCGCCATGCTCGTCGCCGCGAGCGTCCTCGGCTATCTCGGCTGGACCAGCACGGATACCAGCGTGCCGGCGTCCGGCTATGTCGCGCTGGTGCTCGGCGTCGTGTTCTCGCTGGTCGTCGGCGTCGGCCTGATGGCGCTGGTGTTTTACAGCAGCCGCAAAGGCTATGACGAGCCGGTGGTGCTGATCCGGGAGCCGGAGAGCGATCCGGACGATGGACAGAGCGGCCCGCGCTGAGCCATAGCATCGACCTTTCAAACAGCAGCCTTGCAGGATGGGTAGAACGAAGCGCGACAGATTACCTGCACCGCCAGAGAACCGCCGACTATGAAACGGCCTTCCCGGAAACCTTGTCAAAAAGGTGCGTTCGCTCCAGATCGATGGCGACATCTATAGGGCGATCCGGCGCCGCAGACACACCGACTTGCATCTGCGCCGTGAATGGAAATGCGCCCACGGTTCCAATCACGAGAGTATGCGGCCCGAGCGGCTCTACGTCTTTCACCATCATGCGGACGGAGGAGCCCGCTGGCGCATCTTGCCGCAGCACGTGGTCGGGCCGCACGCCGAGCACAACCGGTTTGCCGATGCTCCCTGCATAGGCCGCCTCTCGGGATTTCGGCAATCTCAACGCCGTACCCGAGGGTTCGGTGAAGATCAGTGCACCGTCGCGAGCGGCAATCTCGCCGTCGATAAAATTCATGCTGGGCGCGCCCATGAAGCCCGCGACGAAGAGATTGCTTGGTTTCTCATAGATTGTGATCGGATCAGCCGCCTGCTCGATGCGGCCGCGATTCATCACCACGACCCGATCGGCCATGGTCATAGCTTCGACCTGATCGTGTGTGACATAAACGATCGTCTTGGCGAGACGGCGGTGCAATGCCTTGATCTCGGTCCGCATCTCGATGCGGAGTTTGGCGTCGAGGTTCGACAATGGCTCGTCGAACAGAAACACGTCCGGGCTGCGCACGATGGCACGGCCGATCGCCACGCGCTGACGCTGCCCACCGGAGAGCTGCTTGGGCCGACGGTCCACGTATTGCTCGAGGTCGAGAACCCGCGCCACGTCCTCGACGGCTTTCGCGATATTGGCGCGCGACTCGCCCCGCGCCTTCATGCCGTAGCCGATGTTCTCACCAACCGTCATATGCGGATAAAGCGCATAATTCTGGAACACCATCGCGCAATTGCGCAAGCCCGGGCGCAACTGCGTCACATCGCGATTACCGATACGAATGGTTCCGCCGGTAACCGTCTCCAGTCCCGCTATCATACGCAATGTCGTGGTCTTGCCGCAGCCCGACGGTCCGACAAGCACGACAAACTCCTCGTCGGCCACACTCAGATTAAGCTCCTCGATGATCTTGTAGGGCCCATATGCCTTGCTGACGTTCTCGATCTCGACGTGCGCCATGGATTCCTTTTTCCGTCCCCTATATCGACGGCCAACAAAGCCCGGATGATGCTCACGCATCATCCGGGGCAGTCTCCGCGAGAAGCTAGTTCTTCGGTGAGAGGCCCATCGCCGCGCGATAGGCGGCGAGCTGCTTCGCGCGGCCGAACTCATCGGTCAGGCGATTCCATTCCTTCGCGACCGCGTCCAGCGCGGCTTGCGGCGTGGTCTGGCCGGCCAGCGCCTTGCCAAGCTCGATCTCCACAACCTCGGTGTAGGAGAAATAGCCGGGCAAACGCATGTCGAGCGCAACGTTCTTGCCGTTGATGGAGTCGGCCTGAGCGCCGAGATATTCCTTGGCTTCCGTCGGCGAGAAGATCTTGCTCCACAACTCCAGATTCGTGGTGTGCGACTTGCGGTATGGGTTGACACCCGTGCCACCGGTAATCGCGGCTTGGCCGGAGACTTCAGGGCTTGTCAGCGTCTTGACGAAATCCCATGCCGCCTGCTGGTTCTTGCCCACCTTTGGCACGGCAATCTGCCAGCCTCCGAACGCCATGAAGGGTGCCGGCAGCACTGCCGGAAACTTGTCCCACTTCTTGGTTTTGGCGTTCCATATCTCGTCAGAGCCGGGGAGCACTGCAGAGCCCACCTTGCCGGAAATCTTCGATTGCTTGGGGTCGGCGGCGATCACGCCGGTGTCGCCCCAACCGATCGACTCGGCCACCTGGCCGCCGGCCACGGCGGCATTGACCTCGCCGAACGAAAAGTTCAGCGCATTGGGCGGGCCAAGCTTGGAAGCGCGAATATATTCCTCCAGTCCCTTCACCCAGCCCGGATTGTTGATCTGGGCATCCATCGTTTCGGGGTCGAAGAACATCGCGCCCGGATAGTTCGGGTTGTTGGTATAGGCCGCCGCGTGGCTGAAGAAGAACCAGAACTGCTGGCCACCGCGACGGAAGGCCTCCGCCGTGCCCCAGAGTCCCTTGTCGGGGCGCTGAAAGAACTCCGCGATGTCGAGATATTGCTTCCAGGTCTTTGGCGGCGCCAGGTCGTAGCCGTACTTGGCCTTGAAGGCGTCCTTCTCCTTGGGATCGCTGAACAGGTCGGTGCGATAGGTGTAGGTGTGAACGTCGCCGTCCATTGATTGCGAATAGATCTTGCCTTCCCACACCATCAGGCGCTCACGGTAGGCCGGCTCGACATCGTCCCAATCCTTGCCGGACTGCATCTCTTTCGGCATCTCGCTGAGATAGGTGACGAAGTCGGGCAGCCAGGCCGGCGCAAAGCTGACCAGATCGAACGTCGCGTCCGATCCGGTAAGCGATGTAACGATCTTCGGGTAGAGCTCCGACCAGGGGAACTCGACCACATTGACCTTGCCGCAGGTCTTCTTGGTCCATTCGTCCGCGCCGAGCTTGAGCGCGGAGGCGATATACGGTCCGGTCTGCGACGCCACAGTCAGGGTGACGCCGGAGTAATCCGGGCTACAAGCAGCGTTCGCCTGGCTCGCGCTGCAAGCCATCGCGAGCGAGGTGGTCAGCATCAGAAACGTCCGTCGCAACATCGTCCAGTCCTCCCTACATAGGTTTTGCTATTTGATTGCTCCGAGCAGCAGGCCCGACCGCATCATGCGGCTGAGCAGAGCTGCCATGATCATCATCGGAATGATGGCGACGAGCGCCGCGGCCGAGATCGCCCACCATTCGTCGCCGCGCTGGCTGTTCTGTCCCGCCACCAGGATCGGCAGCGTCTGCCATCTGGAATTGGTCAGGAACAGCGCGAACAGGAACTCGTTCCAGACGAAGGCGAGCGTGATCATGAAAGTCGCCAGCAGTCCGTTCATCGACATCGGCACCACGATGCCAAGGAAGATACGCCAGCTCGGTACGTTGTCGACCATCGCGGCTTCTTCGACCTCGATCGGAATGGCCTCGAAAAAGTCGCGCATCAGCCAGACCACGATCGGCAGCGAGAACGCGACGTAGCACAGCGTCAGACCGACATAGCTGTCGATGAGCTGGAAGCCGAGCCGGCCGATTTCGCTGTAGAGGAGATACAGCGCGAAAGCCGTGACGATCGGCGGAAACATGCGCTGGCTGACGAACCAGAACAGGATGTCCTCATTGCCGAGGATCGGCCCCGGCAGCGGCAGGCGGTTGGCCAGGACTGCAGCGGCAAGCGCGATCGGGAACGCCAGCAGCAGCGCCTGCGCGCGGTTAAATCCGAGCGAATTGTTGAACAGCAGATAGCCGCCGAGCGCGAGCAGGAAGAAGATCAGGCCGGCGCCGAAGCGCACCCTGAACTCGAACCGCACCAGCGCATAGGCCGCCATTGCGCCGACCGCAGTCGCGATCGCCGCCGCCGACAAGCCGACGATGGTCGAGTTCAGGAAGGTTCGGAAGAACTCGCCACGGATGCCCTGATAGAGATCGATGAAGGGTTGCAGGGTCGGGGTGAAATCGACGAACGGAATATAGGTCGGGCCACCGACAACGCCCGGGGGAGTCTTGAACGCCGTCACCACCACCCAATAGAGCGGAAACGCCGTGATCAGGCACCATGCGAAAACTCCGACCGCGACCAGGCGGCGGCTCCAGCGCGACAGTCCGGTGAGACCTTGCCCGCTCATCGGCGCTTCTCCAGATGGGGCCGCAACAGCGCCAGATAGGTGACGCCGATGATCGTGATCGCGATCAGGAACAGGAAGCTGAGCGCCGACGTGTAGCCGAGATTGAACTTCTTGAAGCCCTCCTGATAGGCGAACAAGGTCAGGGTCTCGGTGTCGACCCCCGGTCCACCGCCCGTCATCACGAACACGGTGTCCATGATCTTGTAGCTCTCGATCAGGCGGATGAAGACGACCGCGGCGGAGATCGGCAGCATCATCGGAAAGGTGATGCCCCAGAACTGTTGCCAGGCGCTGGCGTTCTCGAGCTCGGCCGCCTCGTAGACGTCTTCGGGGAGCGTTTGCAGGCCAGCCAGCATCATCAAAATGATGAACGGCGTCCATTGCCAGATCTCAACCGCGATGATGCAGGCGAGCGCCCAATGTCCGTTGGTCAAGAACGGCAGGTTCGCCAGTCCGAACATGGACAAAAACTGGTTGAGCGGCCCCATGGTCGGATTGAAGATCATGCGGGCAACCAGCGCGACGGCAACCGGGGCCAGAAGCATGGGCAGCAGCAAGGCGACACGAAACAGTCGCTCTCCGGGCACACGCGCGTTCAGCGCGAGCGCAACGCCAAACCCGATCACGTATTGCAACCCGACGGCGATGAACGCGATCAGCGTCGTCGTGAGGATGGCGTTCCAGAAGCGCGGCTCCTGCAACAGCGTAGCATAATTACCGAGCCACACGACCCGCGGCGGGATCGGTGGAATCAGGCGATAGCTGAGGAAGCTCGTGGTGAACGAATAGATCAGCGGAAAGATCGAGATCGCCAGCACGACGAGCACCGCCGGCCAGATGAAGACATGCTTGATCGGATCGTTCCGCATCATGAGCAGATCATTTCCTCAACAGGGCTTCAATCTCAGCGTGCCGCGGCATGGCAGGCGCAGTCCCCGCACGCGTCACGGAAATCCCCGCCGTGGCCGAACCGAAGCGCGCCGCTTCCAGTGGATCGGCACCGCCCGCAAGCGCTGCTGCGAAGCCACCGACGAATGCATCGCCCGCACCCGCGGTTTCGACCACCTTGCCGGCGGCGAACGGCGGCACGTGCAGCGAGCGATCTTGCCCGTGAAACAGCGCGCCACGTTCGCCGAGCGTGATCAGCGCGGTGCCCGCTCCCTTGGCCAGCAACGCGTCCCCGGCGCGGCGGGCGCCGGCAAGATCGCTCACCGCGATCCCGGTCAGTGCCTCGGCCTCGGTCTCGTTGGGAACGACGTAGTCGCATAAGGCAAACAGGCTGTCGTCGAATGCGCCTGCGGGTGCCGGGTTGAACACAGTGATGCTGCCCGCGGCGCGCGCGATCTCGAGCCCGCGCTGCGCGGCCGCGACCGGTTGCTCGAGCTGTGTCACGAAGACGCGGCTGGTGCGGATCGCATCCGCCGCCGCGTCGACATCGGTGGGGCTGAGACCGTCTGCCGCTCCGCTCACCACGATGATGGCGTTGTCGCCACGTGTCTCGTGGACATAGATGAAGGCGGCGCCGGTCGGCGCCTCCGCAGTCCTGGCGACGCGCGGCCGAATGCCCTCGGCTTCCCACGTCTTGATGGCGAGATCACCGAAGGCGTCGCGGCCGATTCGGGAGATGAAGGTCACGTCTGCGCCTGCGCGCGCAGCGGCCACGGCCTGGTTCGACCCCTTGCCGCCCGGTCCCATGGCAAATCCCGAGCCGGCGATCGTTTCACCGATCGCGGGCATGTTGCCGGCCCGGAAGGCCAGATCGACGACGAAGATGCCGAGCACTGCGACGCCAGTCTTGCTCATGGTCGTCACTCTCCGTCCGGCGCGATGACGCCCTTGGAAAACAGGAAGCAGCCGTAGAAGCGCCGCTCTCCCGTGGCGATCACGCAGTAGGCCGTCTTGGCCTTTTCATAGAAGGCATGGCGCTCGACTCCGACCAGCGGCCAGGAGCGTCCCTCGGCGCGGTCGATCGCGGCCTGCACCTCGCGCTGCACGGGCGGCACCTCCTGGGGCTGGCCAACAATCTCCATGCGGATCGCGGCATCCTCGACGAACGTATCGAGCGGCAGCACCGAGAGGATGGCTTCGATCGCCTTTGCCGTACTGACGTTGTCGATGCGAAGCAGCTCGCCGAACACGGTCTGGCGCGCGATCGAATCGGCAGGGAAATTGGTGTCGCACACCACGAGGCGGTCTCCGTGCCCCATTGCGCGCAAGGCATAGAGCACGTCGGCATTGAGCAGTGGATTGATGCCCTTGAGCATGTTGCGTCCCTCCCTTGTCTTCAAAAATCGCCCGGACTCTGATGGTCCGGATGCCAACCCGTATCACCGCAAGGTGACGTCTTTAGTCCCCGTAGGGAATCCAGATGTTCTTCACCTGCACCGCGTGGCGGAGCAGGATCGGACCTTCGCTCGCCACCCGGTCGTACCAATCGAGCGCCAGCCCGTGGTCGACCAGCGTGCGCTTGAGGTTGCCGACCGACAGTCGCTCCGCGGCCGTCGAAGCCTCCTGCGAACCGAACACCCAGAGCGCATCGACGTCGTCATGCTCGGCAAGGACCTTTATGAGCGCATCGTGCTCGCCGGTGACGATATTGACGACGCCTGCCGGCACATCCGACGTCTCCAGCACCTGATGGAAATCGGTCGCTGCAAGCGGATGCCGCTCGCTTGGGACGGCGACGACGCGGTTGCCCATCGCAATCAACGGTGCCACCAGGCTGATGAAGCCCAGCAACGGGGCCTCGTCCGGACAGGCCACCCCGACCACGCCGATCGGCTCGTGCATGGCAAGCGCCACGCCGCGCAACGGCGGTGCATGGATCGTCCCCTCGTATTTGTCGGCCCAGGCCCCATAGCTGAACAGCCGTTCGATACCCGCCTCGACCTCCGCGCGCGCCTTGGCGGGCGAAACGCCGGTCATATCACCGATGCGCCGGGCGAACTCGTCGCCACGCGCGGACAGATTCTCGGCAAGGTAATAGAGGATTTGGGCGCGATTATGCGTCGTAGCCCGCGCCCAACCCTCGGCCGAGCGCGCGGCGGCCACCGCGTTACGGATATCCTTGCGATTGCCCTCGCCGGCTTCGCCAAGGTGCTTCCCCTTCGGCGACAGCACCGCGCGCGAATAATTTCCGTCGGGACGAACCTGCTTGCCGCCGACGAACAGTTTGGCGGTTCGGTCGATCGACGGCGTGCCAAATCCGGCGCCGTCGTTAGAGGCCGCCGGGGATGGCGGCGGCACCTTCGCCCGCGCCTTCCGCCCGCTCCAGGCTTTCGGCTTGAGATATTCGTAGAGACCTTCCCGGCCGCCCTCGCGACCGAAGCCGGACTCGCGATAGCCGCCGAAGCCGACGCTGGCATCGAACAAATTGGTCGCATTGACCCAGACCACGCCGGCCTGAAGCTTCGGCGCGATATCGAGCGCCAGCCCGATGGTCTCGCTCCACACGCTGGCGGCAAGGCCATAGCGCGTGTTGTTGGCGAGCATCACCGCCTCGTCCGGCGTGCGGAACGTCATCGCGACCAGCACCGGGCCAAAGATCTCCTCGATCGCCACGGTCGATGACGGATGTACGTTCCAAAGCAAGGTCGGGGGATAGAAACATCCCTCAGCGGGGATCGGCCCCGGCGCCTGATACTTCTCAGCGCCCTCCTTGACGCCGGTTTCGACCAGCGCCTTGATCCGCTCGAGCTGCACCGGTGCGACAACCGCTCCCATGTCGATCGCCTTGTCGAGCGGCGGACCCACGCGCAGCGTCTCCATGCGGCGGATGAGACGCTTGCGGAATGTCTCTGCGATCCCTTCCTGCAGCAGAAGCCGCGATCCGGCACAACAGACCTGGCCCTGGTTGAACCAGATCGCATCGACCACGCCTTCCACGGCGCCATCGATGTCGGCGTCGTCGAACACGATGAACGGCGACTTGCCGCCGAGCTCGAGCGTCAGCGACTTCCCGCTGCCTGCGGTCGACTGACGGATCAACCGCCCGACCTCAGTCGACCCCGTGAAGGCAATCTTGTCGACACCGGGATTTTCGACCAGCAACGCGCCGGCAGCACCATCACCCGTCACCACATTCAACACACCGGGCGGCAGGCCGGCTTCCGCCGCGAGCTCGGCGAACAGCAGCGCGGTGAGCGAGGTGAATTCCGCGGGCTTCAGCACCACGGTGTTGCCGGTCGCCAGCGCGGGCGCGATCTTCCAGGCCAGCATCAGCAGCGGAAAGTTCCAGGGGATGATCTGGCCGATCACGCCGACCGGGACATGGTCGACGAATTCGCGCTCCTGCAATTGCGCCCAGCCGGCGTGATACAGGAAGTGGCGCGCAGCGAGCGGCACATCGAGATCGCGGGTTTCCCTGATCGGCTTGCCATTGTCGATCGCTTCCAGCACCGCGAACAGACGAGCATGACGTTGCAGCATGCGCGCGAGCGCATAGAGATGACGGGCACGACCGTGACCACCGAGCTTTGCCCATGACGACTGCGCCGATCGCGCGGCGCCGACGGCAGCCTCGACATCCGCTGCGATGCCCTGCGCGATCTTGGCCAGCGTCTTTCCGGTGGCCGGCTCGATCGTCGTCAGATGCTTGCCCGAATCCGGCGCGACGAATTTACCGGCAATGAAATGCCCAAACGTCGCGTCGTGCCGCTTCAGCCAGGCGCGCGCCTCGCCGTCCGCCTCGGGAGCGGGACCATAATCCATGGTCTCATAGTAATGTGCGATACTCATGCTCAGCCCACGGGATGACGGTTGAAGGCCGAATAGCGGCCGGTGACGTGATGCTCAAGCTGACGCTCGATGTCGGCGAGCAGGCTCGAGGCGCCGACGCGGAACAGATCCGGCTCGAGCCAATCGCGTCCCAACTCCTCCTTCATCAGGAACTGGTAGTTGAGCACATCCTTCGCCGTCGAGATTCCGCCGGCCGGCTTGAAGCCGATCTTGAAGCCGGTCCGCTCTTCATAGACCCTGATCATGCGCAGCATCGCCAGCGTCACCGGCAGCGTGGCATTGACGCCTTCCTTGCCGGTGGAGGTCTTGATGAAGTCCGCGCCGGCCATCATGCAGACCATCGAAGCCTTGGCGACGTTGCGCAGCGTTTTGAGGTCGCCGGTTGCGAGGATCGTCTTCAGATGCGCATCGCCGCAGGCTGCGCGGAAATCCCGGACCTCGGCGTAGAGAGCGCGCCAGTCTCCGGTCAGCACATGCTCACGCGTGATGACGATGTCGATCTCCTGCGCACCGTCCCTGACGGACGCCTCGATCTCCTTGAGTTTCAGATCGTGCGGCACGAGACCCGCAGGAAATCCAGTCGAAACCGCAGCAACTGGAATGTCATACCCATCGAGCGCCTCGACCGCGGTTGCGACGAAACGGTGATAGACGCAGATCGCGCCCGTGTGCAGCCCGCGACCGGCAAAGCCGAGCGCTTCGAGGAGGTCGCTCCGTAATGGCGCCCTCGCCTTGGCACAAAGGCGCTTCACCCGTTCGGCCGTATCGTCGCCGTTGAGCGTCGTCAGGTCGATGCAGGTGATTGCCTTGAGTAACCACGCCGCCTGCGCGTCCTTCTTGACGGTGCGTCGGCCCGGCAGGCTCGCAACACGTCGCTCGGCGGCGGACAGATTGATCCGGATCTCATCGACCCAGTCCATCTCGAGCGCGCGGCCGCTGTTGCGCACGATCGGATGCGGATGATTGTGATCCCGTGCATGCGGCTGCACCGGCACCGCGGATGGATTTGATATCAAGACGCCCTGCGCCATCGGTCCGCCGTGCGATGCTAGCGAATCGGCAGAAACGGCAGATAGACTGAATGTGCCGATTGCAACATGCGATCCTCCCATCCCTTGCCCGCTGGAGCTTCTGCTGCCTGCCGAAGCTGACAGCGAAACGCTCTTCGGATCAGATGTTATTATTGTAACAAAATGACGTTGCTAAACTCACATCATTGTAAGATCATTGTCAACCGGATAAGCAAGCTCGGTGACGAAAATGAGTGAAACACCGACCGCACGCCCCAGCGAGACCCGCGTCCAACGGCTGCAACGGCTGCGACGCGCCGTCGAGACGAGCGGCGCACTGCATCTGAAGGACGCCGCAGAGCTGCTGAAGGTGTCGGAGATGACGGTCAGGCGCGATCTTGCCGGGCCCGAGGCGGCGCTCGCCCTGCTCGGCGGCTACGTCGTCAACGCGGCGTCGCCGACCGGGATCAAGTACACATTCGAGCAGGAAATCGACCAGCACACGCAGGGCAAGCGCCTCGCTTGCCGATCCGCAGCCGCCTCGATCAAGGAAGGTGACACCATCTTCATCGACTGCGGCACCACGATGCAGTCGCTGGCGGATTGTCTGCCTGAGGACATGCCTCTTTCGGTGATCTGCTATTCGCTGAACGTCGCCTCGATCGTCACCCACCGGCCAGCGACGCAGGTGATGTTGATGGGCGGGCTCTACCATCCGTCCTCGCAGTCGTTCTCGTCGGATGACGGCCTGTCCTACCTGCGACGGCTCGGGGTCAACAAGGCTTTCATCTCGGCCGGCGGCCTGCACTGGACCCGCGGCGCCAGCTGCTCGAACTTTCACGAAGTCGCCATCAAGCAGGCCGTCATCGCTACCGCGATGGAGAGCATCCTCGTGGTCGACGCCAGCAAGCTCGGCAGCCTCAAGCCGGCGTTCTTCTCCGACGTCGGCTCATTCTCGCGGATCATCGTCGGTGGCTCCGTGCCGGCAGACACGCGCAAGCACTTCCGCAGTCTTCCCGTCGAATACGTCACCAGCACAGCCTGATCCGGACGGGGGCTGGTTCGCCCGGATCAGGCCTCCTGAACGATGCGCGGTCTCGGTGGATCGCGCATCGCTGTTGCAGGCTAGTTGCAGGCGGGCTTCGCCTTGTTGCAGGCATCCGTCAGCTCGGCCGGCGGGTCCTTCTTGAATACGGTCTTGTAGGACTCCAGCACATTCGACTGCGTCACCGGCAGCGACTGCACACCGATCCAGCCAGGCGTTTCCTTACCCAGCAGCGCGTTCATCATCGCCATCGCCTCGGCGACGCCCTGGTCGTAGGGACGCTGCGAGCCGGTCGCCTTGAGCGGCCCGCCCTTGGCAATCTCGATCGCCGATTGCAGACCGAGGTCGACCGTCGTCATGGGAATATCGATGCCCTGAGCCCGCATCGAGCTCAGCGTGTCGAGCGCCGGTTGATCCCACACCGCGTACAGTCCCTTGACGTCGGGATTGCCGGTCAGGAAGTCGCCCGCGATCTGCGAGACCTTCGGCGGATCGGTGAAGTCGACCTGCTTCATCTTGATGTCGGGGCGGTTTGCCTTCATCCACTCCCGCACGCCCTTGGTGCGCTCGTTGGTGCTGAAATAGTCGACGCCGAAATTGACGAGACCGATGGTGCCACCCTGCGCCACGCAGGATGCCAGGATCTGTGCCGCGATCTGGCCATTGCCCTGGCTATCGGCCGAGACCATCGTCGCATATTCCTCGGGATGCTTCAGACCAGTCGGGATGCTGTCCATCAGCACGAGCTTGATGCCGGCTTTGGCGATCTTCTTGTAGGTCGGCGCGGTCGCGGTGAAATCGACCGGAATCGAAATGATGCCGTCCGGATGCTGCTGGATCGTGTTCTCGATATCGGCGATCTGCTTGTCCACCTGATATTCGGCGGACGCGACGCCCGTCACCGTCACGCCGTACTTCTTCAGCGTATCGGTGATGCCCTGGATCTGGAGCTGCGACCAATCGAGGTTGACCGTCTGCATGGAGATGCCGACTTTGAAGTTTTTCTCCTTGATCTTGGCGGCGTCGGCTTCCGACAGCGCGAGCACCTCGGGGGAGGCCGCCTTTTCGCCGTGGGGTCCCTGGCCGACGATCGACTTCGGCCCGAGCTTCACGAGATCGACACCCTTGACGCAGGTCGCGGGCACCTCGGCGCGAGCCGACGGGATCGTCGAGAGGGCGGCAGCGGCCACCAACGCAGTCAAAGGCAAGGCTTGTCGCAAAATTGGTGTCATTGTTTCCTCCATTTTTGGTCGCCGATTCACCGGAGGGCCAGCGACCTTGCCCCTACCCACGCAACGCAATGAACTTGTTGTTCATGCGCCGCGCCTGACTTCGACTAGCGTTTCGTGAAAGCAACCGCGGCCACGATGATCGCGCCCTTGATCACGAGCTGCATCGGCGAGCTCACGCCGAGCAGAACAAGGCCGTTGTTGAGCGTGCCAATGATCAAGCTGCCGAACAGCGTCCCCAGGATGTAGCCGCGCCCGCCGAACAGGCTGCAGCCGCCGAGGATGACCGCGGCGATGACGTCGAGCTCCATGCCCTGCACGACATCCGGCCGCGCGGCATGTGAACGCGCCGACAGCACCAGCGCCGCCAATCCGGCCAGCGTGCCGGTCAGGACAAAGGCCGCAGTCGTGATCCGTTTGGTGTTGATGCCGGAATAGAGCGCCGCGGTCGGGTTGCCGCCGACCGCATAGATGCGCCGGCCGAACACGTTATAGTGCAGCAGCAGGATGCCGACGATCATCGCCGCCAAAGTCCAGGCGATCGGAACCGGTATACCGAGGAACGTGCCTTCGCCAAATATCGCGAAATAGGTCTCGTTGGTGATGATCACCGGCTTGGTGTTGGTCACCATCATCGCGAGTCCCCGCGCCATGCTCAGCGAGCCCAGCGTCACCAGAAACGACGGGATCGATAGCTGCGTGGTCAGGATGCCATTGAGCAGCCCGACCAGCGCACCGGTGCCGAGCCCAGCCACGGCACCCACGACCCAGCTGTTGTTGATCTGGCTCATCGCGAGAGCGGCCGCCATGCCCGACAGCGCCAGCGTCGAGGCAACCGACAGATCGATCTGACGCGCGATGATAACGAAGGTCATGCCGACTGCGATGATCGACACCAGCGTGGTCTGGCGCCCGATGTTCAGGAAATTGTCGACCGAGAGAAACCAGGGCGAAGACAGGCTGAACACGACCAGCAGGATCACGAAGGCGATGTACAGCATGTACGGCCGCTCGCCCCGCAGCAAATTCTGGAGAATCTGGCGGCGGCGATCAGATCGGGTCGACGCGGCGACCACGTTGGGAGCAGTCAGTTCGGTCATGCGGGAAGCTCTTGCAAGTGGCCCGGCCCGGAGGCCTGGTACATCTGGAGGAGATGATGCAGCTCTTCGGCATCATCGATCTCGCCCCGCGACAGCGTACGAGCCACACGCCCGTTGACGATCACGGAGATGCGGTCGCAGAGCTCGATCAATTCGACGAGATCGGACGAGACGACCAGGACCCCGCTGCCGTCGCGGACGGCATTCCGGATCACGGCATAGATTTCCTCGCGTGCGCCCACGTCGACGCCGACCGTCGGTTCATCCAGGAGCAGCACGCGCGGCCGCGGATCATTCCATTTTCCGAATACGACCTTCTGCTGGTTGCCGCCGGAGAGCGTCCTGACCAGGCTGAACGCGTCCGGCGCTTTCACCGAAAGCCTGGCGACCGCGGTTTCCGCACGCCTGGCGGCGGCGCGTTGCTGCATCCAGCCCCAGCGCGAGAAATGGGGAATTCGCGGCAAGGTGACGTTTCGCTCGATCGAATGGTCCAGGACCAGACCCTGCACATGCCGGTCTTCCGGCACCAGCGCGATACCCTGCTCGATCGCATCGGCAGGCCCTCTCGGCAGCCATCGCCGGCCCTCGATCTGGATTGCGCCGCTGTCGAGCGGCCGGAGGCCAAACACCGTCTCCAAAATCTCCGTGCGGCCGCTGCCGATCAATCCGGCGAGGCCGTGGATCTCACCCTTCAGCACGGACAGATCGACGGCGCGAAGCCGGTCGTTGGACACATCGGACAGCGACAGAACCGGCGACGGATCCAATTCACGCTTCGCGGCAGGTTCGGTGCGCGGGCCCGTGGGCGCCGATCGATCGGTTCCGACGATCGCGTTCACCAGCCGCTTCATGTCGGTCTCGGCGGTGACAAACGTGCCTGCGTTAGCGCCATCGCGCAGCACCGTGACGCGCTGCGAGATCTCGAACACCTCATTGAGCCGATGGGTCACATAGATCACGCCGACTCCGCGGCGCGTCGCCTTCCCGATCGCATCGAACAGGATCCGGACCTCATCCGATGTCAGCGAGGAGGTCGGCTCATCGAGGATCAGAAGCCGGACCTCGCCCATCAGCGCCTTGGCGATCTCCGTCATCTGACGATAGGCGAAAGGCAGCGAGCCGACAGCCGCTCTCGTATCCAGGGGAATGCCGAGCTCGTTCAGGAACGCCTCGGCCTTGGCTATAAGCTCGCGCTGCCGGACGAAGCCGAAACGCGCACGCGGCTCACGGCCGAGCAACAGATTGTCCGCAACGCTCAAGGATTCGACGAGGCTGAGATCCTGATAAACGACGGCGATCCCCGCCTCGCGCGACTTCGCCGGGCTGTCGAATTCCACTGGCCTGCCGACGATCTCGATCGTGCCGCTGTCGAGGGCATGAACACCACTGAGAATCTTGATCAGGGTAGATTTTCCCGCGCCGTTCTCGCCCAGTAGCGCATGGACCTCGCCGGCACGAACCTCGAGGTTGACGTCACGCAGCGCTCGCACGCCGCCGAAGCGCTTGTTGATGCCACTGACCATCACAAGCGAGGTCGACGACCGAGGTTCTGCTGCAACCGAACCGGACAGATCCAAACTTTCCTCCCGTCGCCCCGCAAGACGCTGGTACGATGGTGACATGTTGTTATTTTTGCAACTTATCCTGTTATAATTCTATCATCTCCGCCGGCCTGTCAATGGCGGATCACGTCGCGGGACCGGATCTAACCTAGCCCTATCTCGATTTGTGCGGTTGCGAACGGCAGTACAGACAGCCGGGCTTCCCGGCGCGGATCTGTTCAACATCAGGAACGGACCAAAGCTTCACGACGCGCTCCATTCGGTCCTGGCGGCAAGCACCCGATCATCAAGCGACCTTCGGCTAAAGGCCAAGAAGAGAAGCGCGATCTAGCCGCTCGTCGCAGCGCGATAGAGGGCTTCTACCTTGCCCGGGTCTTTTGAGTGAGTGCCCTCTCGGCGGGCGTGGTGTCAGCGAGTGCCGGCAGGATCCGCACAAGCAACGATATCGCGGGGAGATTTTCGAGCCGCTACCTCCGGCGGAGAGAATACTGCCAGGTACCCTCCGTCCCCTGCGAGCTTGTATGTGGCGACCTCGCGATAGCCGACGGCGGTCAATTCGCAGCGCAAGAGCTCAATTGGCGTGCCATGCTTCGGCGTCGGAAGCTCAAGATCGACAATTCCGACCCGCGCGCCCTGCTTCAAGGCGGGCGCGAGATTGTAGAGGAAGGCATAGGGTTGGGCTATCTCGTGATACATGTGCACGAGGATTGCAGCATCCAGCGAGGAAGCGGGCAGACGAGGGTCGTGTGGTTCGCCGAGGGCGAATTGCACGTTCGTCAACTTCAGACGTTCTGTTCGCCTGGCGAGCTCGATGAGGTAATCCCGCGTGACGTCCTGGGCAACGACAGAGCCGGCGGGTCCGACGAGGTACGAGAGTCTGACCGTGTGGTAGCCACTGCCTGCACCAATGTCGCCGACTGTCATGCCAGGTTTCAGTTCAAGAACACGTGCGATCTGGCCGGCCTCATTGAGAGCGTCGCGATGCTCTTCGGCGGCGCGGCGCGGGCTGACGATCCGTGCAACAGGGCGCTGTGGTGAGGGAAACTCGTTTGCAGCGACTCCGGGGGGAGCCAGATAACCTATATCAGCGGCGTATGCGCGAGTTACGGCAAACGCCACGAGTAGCGTCGCTGCATAAACCAGCGCCGTCACGCGCCTACCAAGCTTTCTCAGCCGGTCCAAGCGCAGTCGCTCAGGCTTTGTGAGCTCTAGATGTGCGCCCACCGTCAAGTCAACGAGGTTCAGTGTAGCGGGCAACTCCATCCGTGCGCCTCGCGCTTACGCCCACCTATCGCACCTGAGAGCAAATCCTATCAACCCCAAATCCTGTCAACCCAATCGATCTGCATTGGGTCAAGCCATTAATGTCCGTTGCGGATCAAACTCGGAAGTCGGCGGGTCCATGGTAGATGGTCTGCTCTGCCACTGTGAGCGGACATCGACGGATCCGCGGTTTAGGTCCGCGAAGGGCAGAAGCGGAAGTCGCCGCAAACAAATCAGCGAAAGTGATGGTTCGACCCGACGCGCACGATACGGCCCGGAATTGTCGTCAGTTGAGCCGCGCAAAACAATTGGCACGGCGCGGCTGCGGCGCGATCAAGGGAGACGGGAGGAGTTCGCGACGCCGCAAGTGGAAATAGCGCCCGCTTGCTCATTTCGTAAACGGGCGCTGGCTTCTACTACAACGATGCTAGTTCTTTGCTTCTTTGGGTGCTGGCGGATTCTGCGGAACAAAGGTGTGGGCCTTGGTCTTCCAGTTCCCGTCAGCTTGTTTAAGCAGGACGCGCAACGTGTGCCCGCTCATCGTCCTTACCTCGCCCCCGCTCTTGACTTGATTCACAGTCCAACTCGACAGGAGGTACGCGAGATTTCCATCGGCGCGGGTCTCAATTATCTCGAAGGTGTGATCCTTGAAGCCCGCTTTGATGGCCCCCTCCCAAAATTGCTTGATTGCCTCAGGCCCAATTGCGACAGGGGAGCCTCCTGGTACCAAGATAGCATCGTCAGTGTACATGGCTGGAAATGCCGCGGTATTTGGAGTGTTAAATGCGTTCAGCCATTGTTGGTTGGAAACTTCCATCGCTGTACGAAGATCATCCGCCCTTGCAGATGAGCCCCACATTAGAAGCGGGAGAAGCAATGCGAAGACCAATGATTTCGCGCTCATTTTCCTCTCCTATTGTCTGCCATTGAGAAAATGAAGTCAGGAAAACAGACAGAGGTTATCCCATGCCGTTGGTTCGCGAAATGCCAGAAATGCGCGGAAGACTCACCCGGTGAAGCTAGTTTATCAGGTGGCGACTTACCGCCCTTGCGACGCTTGTTCAGAACGACGGAGGGCTCGATCTTGCCCGCCATTCTTGATTTTCTAGACCGTGAATATTCCCGCGCGCGCCTCGTCGAGATGTGCAGAAACAGCTGAAATCCGGAAGCCGATGGCAACGTCAGCAGTTCTGACGGAGCTGGTACTCTTACCGGCTTGCTATGTGTCTGCCTGACGGGATTTGCCGTAAGTTCTCCCGCCGCGACCGTCGGGCCGGGAGCGCGTGACTACAGCGATTGCCACAAGCTAATCGTTTTTCTGAATTCGGCGGAGATCGCCACGCGAAGAGCACGTTCCCCCGCTTCGGACACGCGATCTGCAGGACGACGGCGACTTCGGCGGTCGGCCGACGACTTATCCGCCAAATCGCTTGACCAGCTTTGAGCCTTTGGCTGCATCGATCTGCTGGCCAGTCAAGTCGGAGCCGGCGCTCAATCCTATCGTCATGAGGTTCTTGACGCGTTGCGCAGCCTGCTTCTCATTGGAATAGTCGATCTCGACGTGATCGAGGCTCATCAGATGGCCAAGCTCATGAGCCCAGGCGCGTCCGTTGGCGTGGTCATTGCCATACCACTGGACGAAGCTTGCTGGCTCGGGTTGGCTATTGGGGTATGAGCTTCCGCCGGCGGATAGATTTTCAATCGAATTGACGAGGTAGATGTGGATGGCATTATCCGGATCGTGCCGAGAGGCAAGAACACCCAGCAATCGCTGATCATTGCTGCGCGCGCTCTTTGCCATGTCGAGCGGCTTCTCCATCAAGCAATCGCTGATCACGAACGCGATCTTGGCCTTTGACCAGATCGTATTGACCACGTCGAGCGCCTTCTTGGCGGTGTCGCTGCTCCATTGCCCGGGCTCTACGACCCCCCTGTCGGCAAATGGCGTGATGTAGATCCTCAACGGAATGGGCATCAACTCCTCCGAAGTTCGAAATTGCAATCGTATCTCTCTGCGCCGTCTTTCGAAGATGGTCACAGCCGGAAAGACGCTGTCCGGTCCTCAGCTACGGCAACAGCTGCCGGCCAGAGGGCAATCACATATGCGCACTTCGCGTTCCTATGCGCTTTCGCGGCTGCAATCGCGTGAGCGGTCTGTTTGACCCCTTGTTAGCCACAACGGCGACTAACGAGCCACGTTTCGCCCGCCTCGTCGACTGAACGTGGAATCGGGTCAGACGAGCATGTGCCCCTGGTGCGCGGGTCGGCCAATCCGGCTGTAAAATGTATCGCGAAGACCCGTAAATCTCCGCAAGGAGACATTTATCTAGACCCGGGCTTACGCTCAGAATGGCCGATGCAGACTCGAACGGCATGCTTCAGGGCAGGAAGAACATGAATGGCATTCCGCCGCCTTCCGGCTTGTTGCTTGCGCTGGCCTCGGGTCTTGCGGGTCTTGCAGGAGCAGCCTCCCTCTCCCTTCGTTCAACTCTTGCGGACGGGGCCTGACGGACCTTGCGCTTCTCGCATTCATTGCTGTCATTCAGAGAGTAACCCGCAGCGCAGGTAATCTTGACACAGTGATCGCCGTCGCGCTTGAGGCCAGATCCGCAAATCAAAGGACAAACCCGCGCCGACTTGAGCTTGATCGCATCGAGCGCATCGGCGCTCGCGGTCTTGGTATCGAACTTGGTGCCGGCGCTTTGATTGAACAGTTCAAGCGAGCGCCGCGACGCCGCATCCCACTCCCCACTGGCCGATCCCGTCAGGCAGCCGACCCGACGCAATTCGGTTTGAACCGATTTTGCCAGCTCGGCTGGCGAAGGTGGCGGCGCGGGAGCCTGTGGATTGGGGAGCGCTGCCACTTTTGTGTCCGTGTTTGCCTTCGCCTCTTGCGGCTGACTTGTTGCTGATGGTGCAGCGTTCTTCGCGGCAGCTGCCGTTTCAGCCGCGACACGCCTTTGTTCGGCTTGAGCAGCCTGATGCTGCGCGGTTTCCTTGGCGGCCTCGGCGGCGGTCCGAGCCTCCTGCGCTGCTTTCAGATCCGACGCAGCCTTGGCAAGTTGCATCTGCTGTGCGCCCTCGTTGACGAGCCGCGCCTGCTCCTGCTCGGCTTGACGCGCCTTTTCGGCCGCAGCAACACGCTTCTCCTCCGCATCGATTTTGGCGAGCTGAAGCTTTGCGAGACTTGCGTAGTAACCATCCGGATACTGGACGATGAAGAAGTTAAGCGCGTCCTTGTTGCCAACCTGCAGCGCGAGCTCGTAGTCGCGCCGTATTTCGGATCGCAGCGTTGGCGATGGGGCAGCTTCCTTCGCGGCCGCCTTGGCTGGTTCTCCGGCTGGTTCCTTGGTTGGCTCCTTGGCTGTTTCCTTGGCGGGCACCAGCGGCACATCGTCGCCGCCAAGCGTGCCGTAAACATAGGGCTCCTGCCGATTGCCCGTCGCTTTCATGACGTCGTCGCGAACGAAACCGAACACTCTGCGCAAATCCAGACCCGGAGTCCCGATGTACTTGACCAATGCGGCAGCGTAGGGACTGTTCTTGCTGTTGCCGTCCGACGCGGTCGAGCCAGCCTTGGCGGCAAAGGCAACCAGAGTATTCGCCGTCGCCGGCTCAATTCGGGCAAGGCCCCGGCTGATGGACCGCGAGCCGACCGTCCGTTTCATCTTTTCGGAGAAAGGATTGTTGCGGCAAGCATCGAGGATCACAAGTCGCAGCTGCCTTGCCGGTTCGATGGCCAGCATGACGCGATCGAGCGAAAACGCCTCATCGTACACATCCGTATCGCGCTCGAGGGTGGCGTCGACCGGGATCAGATAGTTCGTACCTTCGATCTCCATACCATGACCGGCGTAGTAGATGACGGCCACATCTGCGTCGCGAGCCTGATCGGCAAAATCGCGCAGCGTTCGCCGCATCTCGATCGCCTGAAGATCCCGGCGGGTTTGCACAACGTCAAAACCTGCGTTCGTTAGTGTTGCCTCGACAATCGCAGCGTCATTGACGGGATTCGAAAGTGGCGCCGCGTTTTTGTAGGCAGAATTGCCAATGACGAGTGCGACGCGATTCCCCGCCGATGCCGGCTGACAGAAGAAGAGCAGCAGCACAGGAAGAAGGAACAAGATTCGGCGCAAATTCACGAATCCGTGCAAATCCATGGCAGTACTACTGTTTAATTATGCGCTTTATGATTCGTGTCGCCGCGACAGAATCGGTTCAATGACAACTCGACGATCCGGAAGGTCCGCGGAATGTGGAACCGCATGGGACTGGCTGATGTGGCCGCGCTCGGAGATGTGGCCAGCCAATTGACCTCTCCGGAGGCCTGGCGTCTAGTGAGGCAGATTTTGAGCGAGCGAGATCACTGCTGTGACTGACGCGAAGGTCGGCCAGGAGGCGACAGCCAGGAACCGGATCGCCGGCGGCGTCAATCCCTGGCTGGACTGGACCTCCAGGGTGGCCATCGTGATCGTCTATGGCGGGTCTGCTCTCATTGGCGCCGCCAGCATCCATCGCCTTCCGTTGGGCAGCGTGGACAACCTGCTGATGATCGCAGCCAGTATTGCCAACGTCCTGTTCCTCGGACTCGTTGCACTGACAACCATGACCCGGCTGGTCCCGACAATGAAGTCGAAGGGCGTTGAGATGCGGGTCTCGGCCTTGCTGGGCGCATTTCCGACCGTCGCACTCGCTTTTCTTCCGAAGGCAGAGCTCGGCCCGATCTGGTCAGCTCTGTCCACGACGTTGATCCTGGTGGGGATCTCGCTTTCTATCGTGGTACTCCGCTGGTTGGGCAAATCCTTTAGCATTCTACCGGAGGCGAGGCGCCTTGTGACGGACGGGCCTTATCGAGTCGTCCGGCATCCCCTCTACCTATGTGAGGGGATTGCGCTGGTCGGTGTCACACTTCAGGTCCTTTCACCACTTGCCGTGCTCATCGCCATCGTGGTTGCGATGATTCAGTGCCGACGAATGATCAACGAAGAGCGGATTCTAAGGCTGGCCTTCCCTGAATATGACGTCTATGCCGCGGCAACTCCTTTTCTGATCCCTGCAGGTCTGATCCCCGCGAGACTCGGGCGGCGAGCTCATCAGGCCGGGCCGGAGCTCTCGACCAAGGCGATCGATCCGCACGCCTGACACCGCGCTTCACGTCTCCTCGATGTGCGGCTCAGCGGAACTCAGGTTTGAACCACGCCAGAGGTCTTGTGTTGCGCTGCCACGAGCAGCTCCCAAAAAAAATAAACGTTCTATATCAATATCTTATATTACGATCGCGCCCTCAGCAAAGCACTGGCGTGCGCCTATCATCCACATGAATCGGCGCACAACGCCCGGCGCAATATCTTCCATGCCTTTTGAACGCGTCCGCATTTCGAAACAACACATAGGAATGGATCGGGCTCGAGATTGGTACTGTATGCAGATAGGCAGCCGCCGGTAGCGTACGAACTTCGCGACGTCACCATTCTACGGGCATAGGTTGGGTGTTAGCCATGAGAGTGTACAGACACTTTCGAGTTTTGCTTCTTCTCGCCGCTTCGCTGTTCCTGGCCTCTCAGCCAGCCTGGGCGACAAAGCGCGTGGCTTTGGTGGTCGGCAATGCCAACTATCAAAACGCCCCTCTGCTCCCAAACCCGGCCAACGACGCTGCGGCTATCACCGCGACCTTGAAGGGAGCAGGTTTCGATGTGGTTGACTCGAGACTTAACCTCGCCGCGACCGATATGCGGCGGGCCTTGAGAGAATTCGCCGATCAGGCCCGCAATGCCGACATAGCCCTGGTGTACTACGCTGGCCACGGTATCGAGATCGACGGGACAAACTATCTGATCCCGACCGACGCCAGACTCGAACGTGACACGGACATCTATGACGAAGCATTCTCGCTCGACCGCGTCCTGCTGGCGATTGAGCCTGCGAGGCAACTACGCGTGGTGATCGTCGACGCGTGCCGCAACAATCCGTTTGCCGACTCGATGAAACGTACAGTTGCCTCGCGATCGATCAGCCGCGGGCTGGCCAGGGTCGAACCCACCGTCTCCAACACGCTGATCGCGTTTGCCGCCAAAGCGGGACTGACCGCACTCGATGGCAACAGCCAGAATAGTCCGTACGCGACGGCTCTCGTGAAGTACATCGCAAAGCCGGGGCTCGACCTGCGAAGGGCTTTCGGCTTCGTCCGCGACGATGTCTTGCAAGCCACGGGCAACCGACAGGAGCCCTATGTCTACGGCTCGCTCGGCGGCGAAGACGTTGCGCTTGTTCCGGCTACCAAGGCTGAGGAGCCGATACAGGCGGCCAACCCCCAGTCGGAAATTCGACGTGATTACGAATTGGCCTTGCAGCTCCGCAACAAGCCTGCTCTGAACGCGTTCCTGACCCAACATCCGGACGGATACTACTCAAATCTGGCCAAGCTGCAGCTCAATCAACTCGACGCCGAGGACGCACGCGTCGCGGCCACGGCGAAAGCGCAGGAGGCCGAGCAGCAGCGAGCTCGCCTGATGTCCCAGGGCGCCCAGCGTGCCGACCAGGAGAAGGCGGCCGCGGAACTGAAGGCTGCGGAAGAGGCCCGGATTGCGGCCGAGAAGACGAAGCAAGCGGCGCAGGAGCAGGCCGCAGAGGCGGAACGGAAACGTATTGCATCCGAATCTACAATCGTCGCTGCACTCTCCGGGAATAAGCCGGCTGCTGAGAGTACCGTCGCGGATAACCCCGCGGCCGCTACGCCCGCCGAGGACAGCAAGACGCCCAAGCTTGCCGCGCTGAGCGACGAGCCGCGCCAGACCGATATCGCAAAGGCCGATCTCTCCAAGTCCGTAGATATCGCCAAGTCTGTACAAGGCGAATTGAGCCGCGTCGGCTGCTTCACCGGCGCCGTCAATGGCCAATGGAATGCGGCCTCACAGCGCTCGCTGGCTCTCTTCAACCAGCACGCGGGAACCAAATTCGACGCCAAGCTCGCAAGTCTCGACGCGCTTGACGCAATCAAGCTCAAGCCTTCCCGGGTCTGTCCCCTGATCTGTGATCATGGCTACAAGGCTGACGGTGACCAGTGCAGCAGGATTACCTGTGCCGAGGGTTCGTTCCTCAACGACGACAATGAATGCGAGAAGCGACGCGAGAAGAAACCGGTTGCAAAGCGCAACACCGACGAGCGTCCGTCACGTGCGGATCGTTCGGCACGCGAGAGGCCGGCGCCGGCAGCCGACGTTCCGCGGCGACAAGCAACTGCGAGGTCCGGCGGCGGCGGTGGTCAGGTCGTTTGCGATCAATCTCTGTGCCGTCAGGTTAGAAGCGGCTGCCACCTCGAATACCGTGGCGGCGGCGGCCCCGGGGGCAACGTGGGTAATGTCGAGTCCTGCAACTAGCAACGCGCAAGGCTGCCACGGCGTCATGGAAGGCCAGGAGGCCGCGCGGATCTTGGTGTCGAGAAGGTGTGACGGGCGGCAGAGCTTAACACTGGGTCATCCAGGTCCGTGCCTGGATTGGCCGAAGCGGAGCGACCTGCGTGGTTGCGTGTGAGCTTGAGCAAAAGGACGCCAACGCCTTTCCCGGGCTGACGCTCTTCACGAAGCGACAGGCACCCGGCATGAAGCCGACGGCGGTTTATCTTCCGCCAAAGCACCCAACAGCTGCCACCAAGTTCGATGTCGTGATCTGGCTTCACGGCTTCTATGTCAAAAACCATGAATTCCTCTTCCACAGCGATCCAGCGCGGCTGCGCGAACAGGTCCGGGATTCCGGCAAGGACGTAGTGCTTATCGCGCCGTTCCTGGGCTACGAATATGCCGTTGGCGACACCTTTGCCGGAAACTACAGCGTGTCTGACCTGGCAACCGCGAACTGGGGCGAACGCTATCTCGAGGAGATCCTTGGAGCTCTTGCCAGGTTCCTGGGTCTCTCCTCGACGTCCATTCCTCAGCTCCAGATCGGCAAGCTCATCATCGCATGCCACTCCGGCGGCGGTAACGGCATGCGCAATCTCGTCGGAAGCCTTGGAAAGTATCAGGGCAAGCTGACGTCCTGTTGGGGATTTGACTGCCTCTACGGTGCCAATGCGCGGCCCGACGATGCGACCTTCTGGTACCAATGGCTGTCCGGACAGAGCGGCCGGGCGCTCGAGATCGTGTATGGTCCATCAACTCTGCCGCAATCGGTGAAGCTGGACCTGATCGGGCGTGGGCTGGCGACGACCGATGGCAATCAAACTCAGCCTCAGCGCCCTGCCCTCAAGAACCTCAGCGTAAGCTTGGGTCATTACGACCTATTCCCGGCATTTGGCCAGATGGTCAGGGTCAACGATCTTGACCCGGCTTTCGTGGATCGCTTCATGATACCGCAGGTCGCGGACCAGCCGCGGCATAAGCCAGCGCCGCAGCGCGGGGAATTCCTCCAGCACGCAATTTCCAACGTTCGCAGCGCTTTTCCCTTTCCAAAGGACATTCATTACATGATCGCCCGGGGTGGCTTCTTCAGCCGACTGAGCAAGCTATGACCCAAGCTTCACAGGACTCACTTGATTGAATAAGATTTGACGTCGAACGACCAATTGTTCGTCACGAGCTTTCCGCTGCTGTTGTCCGGCACGCGCAGCTCGCTGGTCCAGGCCGATAGATAGCTCAACGCGTCGTCCTGACCTTCCAGCTTGCGGGGCATGTCCGGCAGATCGAGCAATTGCACGCGTCGCTCGCTCAGGATGGCTATCATCACTGCGGACCCCGTCGGCGGTGCGACGACATATTCAAAACCACGCTGTCGCGCCGCCGGGGCAGGAACAACAAATTCGACACCCGGCTTGACGCGATTGATGTCGCGGTCGTTCGACTGCGCCAATAGCTCGGGGGTTGGAAAGATCTGGGACATCCGCCCTTCCGCGTCGACGTCAACCAAAATGAGATATCCAGTCTTCCTGGCGGTGACGCCGAACGAGACCTTGCCTCCGACGTTGACGGTCTGGCTCGGCAGGATCTGAAGGGACACACTCGCGGTATTGGTCTGCCCGCGCACCGCTTGTGCAGGCCAAAGCCAGCGTGCGTACGTCGTGCCGACATGCAACGACGCCGTCGGCAATGGTGCTGCGGACGCAGCTCCGCTACCCGCCAGTAGCAGCAGGAATGCGAGCCATGGTCGCGCCTGGCGGATCGGCCGGGATGACGGCATGGCCTGCTCCCCCTAGGAGTCAGGGGGCACTGAAGAAGCCGATCGAGGCGATTCGCGCGTCTGCGGGCAAGTAACGCTCGAGACTTTTGATCACTTGCCCCGAGGCGCGACGCCGGTTGAACTGCATCAGGGCTGTTTCGAGATCTACCATGCGTTGCTGCGAGGTCACCGCAACGATCTGCTCCGCACCGAACGGCTCACCGACCCTGAGCGGTAGGCGCAAGCTCGCCGATCGGGCCAGCGCCGCATCAGAACCCACCGGATACAACAATTGGATGGTGCCATCGCCGGACACATTGAACAGCAGCACCGCTCTTGACCCCACATCAGACAGATCAACTTCGACAGTCTGGCCGGCACGCTGTTGGCGATCGTCTGGCCAGATGCGCATGATCTGCGGCGACCGGGTCGCAATGCGTTTCAGTTCACGAATTGCCGCTGTCCGGTCGACTACGGTCGGCAAGTTTGCAACGTCGATCCCATAGGCGACCACGTCGCCCCACGCGATCACGTCGTGCGACACGGGATCCCATATCAGGTCGGGATTGTCCGTCGGTTGAACCGCCTGCACGGGAACATCTTTCGGCTTCACGCTTGCAAAATAGCTCGTCTTGCCGTCGAGCGCCGCCAGCCGGATCGGTGCCGCGAGGCGGAGAGGCCCCGGCGCGTCGCCGGTCGGAAGTTCCTTGGTCGCCGCGGCGGCAAGGGTCGGAACGGTTGGTGCCTTGGCCGTGACAGCCGGCGGAGCGGGCGCCTGTCCCTCGATGGCCCCGGATCCGGCCGGCCCAGAGGCCGCTCTCGCGGCCGGCCCCTGAATCAGCACGACACCCCGCGTCAATCCGAAGGCGAGGTCGGTATCCGGCGTCTGAGCTGGCGATGATATGGTGACGATGTTCTGGCGCTGGTCCGAGAGCTGATAGACCACCTGTCGAACATTGCTGAAAAGCTCCTTCAGCGTCACCTTCCCATCGTGATTGATGTCCGCGCTCCCCTCCACCGCCCGCGCGACCGCATAGCTGAGAGCCCCGCGCAGGCCATCGATGCCAGGGATGCGGACTTCCGGCGCCTTGGTGTAGCGGTCCACCGCAGCCAGGAACGCCGTGTGGTCAAGATCGAGTTCTGACTTCGGATCGTTGCTGTCCGACACCGGCTTCAGTTCGTCGACCAGCAACGTGTAGCGCGGGACCTGCCGGAAGCTCATCTCAGCGGCACGCGGATCGATGTCGCGCACCATACCGCCGCCGTGGCAGGTATCAGCCACGAAGATCACCCTCGCCCCGCGCAGCTCGAACTGCCGGATGAAATGGTTGAACTCACTGCCTAGAACACGTTCAACCGACCCGGTTGGCGTAGTTTCAAAGCCTGGCAGCAAGAACACGTTTTCCATTCCGTCCGGCTCCGAGCCCTTGACACGCTCCGGTTCCTGGGTGCCATGACCGGCGATCGACAGAAAGATGAGGTCGTTGTTCTTGGTCCGCTCCACCAGTGCACTGATCTCGCGCAGGACGCTTGCCCTGTCGGCCTGGGCGTTCGTCAGCTCGACGACGTCGGCAACCCCCATGGACTTCAAGCTGGTCACGATGTCCGTAGCATCAGCGACCGCGCCCTTCAATTTGCGCACGCGCTGGTAGTCGTCGATCCCGATCACGAGCGCGCGCACCGCCGCCCCGTCCGGATTGCTGATCGACAATCCTCCCGCCGCATATGCGTGAGGGGTTATCAGTCCGATCAACGCAGCGAGCCCGATGGTGGCGCTTAGCCGCCTGATCCCGCAATCAAATCCTCTGGGCATCCGCATCGTGATCCACCTCGACATCATGCCTACCCATTTTGTAGCTCCGGCGACACACCGGGTTCAGCGCCTTTTGCTTGCCGTTTTGCGGCCCGCCGGCGATTGTTCGGTCTCCTGATAGGCGCTCGCGGAAACTGCCGCCTGATCGTCCGCGAAGGCTCGAAAACGGACCGGAACGTAGCCGCGCGAAAGCAGGCTCGCCAACGGATAGACGTTGCGGCAGACGCGGCCGTTGCAGCCACCGGTCGAGGATTCCATCACCTCGGCCTTGCGATCAGGCGTGAACCGCAGGAACAACATCACGTGCGAGCCCGGCTTGTTCAGCGCATCGCCGGGCCTCAGGTCCCAGGGATTTGCCACGGGGGCTGCGATCGCGGGGATAGCGGCAGTCGTGTAGTGGACGGAGAGCCCCCACGCGGCGCTGACGAATGCCGAACAGTCGACGCCAGCCACATCCGGCCGTGGCGCATTGCGAGTGCACACATTGCCGGCCAGCGTTCCGCTCTCGATCCGCTGCCGGAAGTTCGCGAGCGAACCGTGGCAGCCCCAGCAATAGGGTACGCCGCGCACCTCCTGGTTCACCTTTCCCTGCAGATACCACGGCCGACGAACACGGCTGAAGCCACTGCATTGGCTGTCGGGATCGTTGCCGTAATTCGCCTGCGTCAGCTTCCACTGGATGCCCTCGAACGCAAACGCTGTCTCGATCGCCTGCTGGCGATTGGACGGTCTCACGGCGGCCGACGCGTCAAATTTGACGTCGGATTGCGGTGCCGGCGCGGCTGCCGTTCGCGACGGTCGCACGTCGATAATCGAAGCGTTGGTCAGAGGCCTGAAGCCCACGCCAACCACTTCAATACCGTCCGGCTTGGTCCGCAGGAAATAGACATCGCCATCGCCCGAGACCGTGACGAACCGCCGGGTCAGCGGCGTATTTTCCAAAGGAAGCTCATAGATTCCTTCGAGACGCCCGTTCGCGGCATAGCGTGCGACGAACGTGGAGGCATTCTTTCCCGATGGCGGAACGTCCTCCGCCAACACATAGAAGCGGTCACTGTTGTCAATCTCGAGAAACTCTACCGTGCCGAGCTGGTTGCGCACCCGCAGGCCGAGCTGGCCGATCGTCTCGTTGGTGACCATGGTCTGGATTTCGACCCGTACGCTGGCATTGCCCTTGTCCGGAATGATGTCGGCGATCACCGAGCCCTTGCTTCGAGTAGCAACATATTGCCGGTCGGGCTGCCGGGTCGTCTTGATGATGGCCGCGCGGGTGTTCTGGTCGAGCAAGTCGGTCGCGCTGCCTGGCGCCTGTGATCCCATCTGGGCAAAAGCCGAGACGGCGACCTGGTCGTCCGCGCCGCGGCTCGAGACCTCTTCAAGTTGGATCACATCACCACCGAGGCCGCGCGTGGATTGCCCCGGCGCCGCCTTCAGCGTCCGTACGCCGCCGTCCCAAACCATGATGTCGTCGTTGTGGACGACGAGATCGGTCGGCTGGACGTCTTTCGGCATCTTGAGGACGTCAGGATCGGAATTTGCCTGTTTCGGGTCAAACTGGAGGATGCGACCGTTGATCTGATCGAGCACAAACAGGTTGCCCTGCCCGTCGGCGCTGAGTGCTTGCGGTCCCGCGAGTTCCACGTCCTCGCTGGCCGGAACGATGCCGACCATGGAAGCAGCCGAACCGCCGGCAAAGCTGCGTACGACAGTATCGTCGGCATACGCCTTGGTTCCAAGAATGCCAGCGCCAACGATGAAGACCCAGATCCAACGATTTGGACGAAGCATGTTCGCCTCAATGTACCCCGAACCGATCGCCGCGTCGGATCGACTAATCCGAGATGCCGTTGATGCGGCGCGTCAATTAGTGGTGAGCAATCTCAATCACGTTCAATCTATCACTGGACGGTGATAGTCCGAAATGTCTTCAGCTTGCGGTGCAAAACATGGCCCGGAATAGATTTGAGCAGGTGAGCGAAGTCCAGCCCGACGCGATCACGCTTGTCCTGAAACGCGACAATGACGGCATCTCCGGATCGATCGTACTGCCGGCCGCCGCGAGCGGGGGACGGCTGACCACCGACCAGGTCAGCGCGCAGTTGCCGGCTCAGGATGCTTTTCGCGGCGCGATCCGGCTGGCAAACGACGTAAAGCTCGCGCTCGTAGTGTGCGATCCAGACGGGGTCTGGAAGTCCGAGTGGGGTGATCTTTATCAGCCGATCGATTGACCCGCATCGGATGGAACCAGCATATGCTGCGACGCCGCATCGAGACCAGCTTGCCGAACGGACCCTCCCCCCGGATACGGGCCTTGATGATCGCGCTGCTGGTTGCGACGGGCTCGCCGGCACGCGCCAACGACTCGGCTGCGGAATTGTCGATCGGCGGGCTCCAGTTCGTACGCACCAATGACGTGGCCATGGAGAGCGAGAACCTTCGTATCGCGCTCGACAGGATTAGCGTTCGCTACCAATTCGCCAACGTCACCGCCAAGCCGGTCACGCTTACAGTTGCCTTTCCGCTGCCCGACATCGACCTGTCGGAGGCTGAGAACATCGCACTGCCGTCAGATGATCCGATCAACTTCGTCGACTTCGAGACCAAGGTCGATGGCAGCCCGGCGCCGCTGACCGTCGATCAGCGCGCCATGGTCGGCAGCAGGGATGTCAGTGCCCTGCTCCGCGAACTCAAATTGCCGCTGCTGCCGATTGGTAGCCGCGAGATCCGGGTGACCGACCTGCCTGAGGCGACCCGGGCCCGGCTCGTGGACGACGGACTTCTGATGCCTGCCGGAATGAGCGACAACGGTCGGAAGCAGTATGCGCCGGGTTGGGTTATCAAGACCTCGGCTGTGCGCCAGCAGGTGTTTCCGCCAATGCGCACCGTCTTGGTCGAACACCAGTACCGGCCGAGCGTAGGCTCCAGTCCCGACACCATCCTGCGCTCCAGCCTGCGCCGCAGCGGCGCACTCGCTCAGGAAGTCGCGCGTTACCGGAAAGAGTATTGCGTCCAGGATACGTTCCTCGCCGAACTCGACAAGCGCGCGGGCAGTAACCAGACCAACAGCGCGAATCTGCAGGAGCGGCGGATATCGTATGTGCTCAAGACTGGCGCGAATTGGGCCGGGCCGATCCGCTCATTCAAACTGACTATCGACCCAGGCGGCAGCGACCGTTTGGTGAGCTTCTGTCCTGGGCGGCTAAAGGCATCGTCTGCTACTGGAAACATGCTTGAATATACGGCAAGCGACTTCAAGCCGGACGCCGACCTGAAAATCCTGGTGATCGGAACATTCTGAGCGTGCCGGTCAATTGGTGAGCAGCACGTAGCGTGCGGCCGCGATGACAGTCACCTTGTTGCGCTGAGCCTCGCTTAGCGCCTGCAGAAAGAACGTGTCGGCAGCCATCGGTCGCGGCTGGCGCAATGAGTCCAGAACCTGCGGAACCGCCACGACCAACAGCAATTGCGGACCGCTCGCGCGCGCTGTCGGGAGCGTAAACGAAAGTGAGTCGATGCCCGGCTTCAGAAGGTAAGAGAGGCTCTGGACTTCGCCGCGGTCCGACACCATGAGCAGCTCGACCACGCGGTTGGCAAAGTTCTCAATGGTCCCATTGAGGGTTTCACCGCCCTTCAGCTCTGTCGCCGACAGGGTGATGCGCGGCATTCGCGCCTGATCGCTCCCGACCTGACTCAAGAACTTGACGGCTGGGCATTGCGCCTGGGTCACTTGCCTGACGCCGACCGAAGCTTCGAAACCCTGCTCACGCCGAAACGCTTTGTCGAAGGTGTCGAATGGGGCGGTCGAGGCACCGAACCCTTCGATGACAGCCGCATTTGGGCTCACAGCAATCGGCAAGACAAAGAAGCAGTCACCGCCAGAATATTGGGCCACGTATTTGCGGATGCGCTCAGCTCGCCCCGGCCCATCGAGTGTCGGAGACGGCGTTGCCGTCGGCTGCGCGGACAACTTCTCTGTCTCTTGGCGTCCGGGCTGTGGTCCAGCGGGCTCGACCTTCGGCGGCACCATTGTTCCAGCGAGTTTCGGAGGTGGCGGCAAGACCGCGGTGCCGGGCGCTGACCAGACCAGCTTGTAGAAGGCATATCCACCACCGCCGACCAGCAGCAACAATGCCGCCACGCCCGCCCCCAGCCAGAGGCCGCGCGCGCTCCGCGCGGTCGACGGCATCCTGTCCTGCGACGCCGGCGCCGCGCCTTCCGGCCGCCGTAGCGGATCGAAGCCATATAACGGCGCGGCCGGTGTCTGGGCCGAACCGGTTGGCGTCCAGCTGGCGACCTCCCCCATGGTCGGGCGCAACGCCGGATCAGGCTGCAGCATCCGCTCCAGCAAAGGCCGGATTCGCATATCAACCGCACCGAGATCGGGCACACGCCGGCGCTTCTCCACCAGCTGAAACTGGCTGCCGCCCATGTCGAGTTTCTGTCCGGTCAGCGCATGGAACAGCACAAGACCGAAGCTGTAGACATCGGATTTCGCTGTCACGTCATTGCCGTACAACCCAACCTGTTCCGGCGATGCGTAATTGTCCTTGCCGGCGAAGCCCGAGCCGATGATGGTCTTGTCACCCATCTGGGTCGACCGCGCGATGCCGAAGTCGATGATCTTGGCCCGCCTGACATCGTCGAGCGGAACGATGATGTTGTCCGGAGAAACGTCGCGATGGATGATGCCGTGCTCATGGGCGGCCTCCAGTCCCGATGCGACGCGCTGCATCAGCCTGATCAGCGCTTCGAAGGCCAACGGCCCATCGTCGAGCATGTTCGAGAGCGAGCGGCCATTCACGAATTCCATCGCGAGATAAGGTCGCTGCAGCACCGGCTCCACGGTAAACAGGAAGTAGCGAACGATCGCGTCATGCGGAAGATTGTGGAGTGCCGCGGCCTCTCGACGGAACAGCGCGAGCGCCGCCTCGTTGTCAACCATGTCGGGCAGCAGCATTTTCACCGCAACGGGCGATCCAGTCTGGATCTCACGGCATTTGTAGACCTCACCCATGCCGCCCGCGCCGATCACCGCTTCGATCTCGTAAATGCCGTTGAGACGGGTGCCGGGCGGCACGCCGTGATAGGACGATCGGAACGGATCGTTCGGGGTCATGGTTGCGGCTCCCGATTGAGCGGAGATCTTGTCGCCTCCTGAGATCGTGGCGTCAGCAGTCGCACGATCACAATCGTCACGTTGTCAAGCCCGCCACGATCAAGAGCCAGCGCGAGCATGTCATCGCAAGCCGCCTGGGCGCGTCGCGTAGCCGCGTGCTGCAGGATCTCGTCGTCCTGCACGTGCCTGGTCAGGCCATCGCTGCAGATCACGAAGATATCCTCCGGCTCGGCCGGGCCTGTCACCACCTCAAATTCCGGATCATCGGCGACACCGACGGCACGAGTAATGGCATTGCTCGGCCAATCGTTCACGTCTTCGCGCGACAACGCGCCTTCGGCGATCAGTTCCTCCAGTTCGCTGTGATCATGCGACACTTGGCTAATTGCGCCACGACTGATCAGGTAGACCCGGCTGTCACCCGCCCATATGCAGGCATAGTAGCTATCGCGAACGAGCAGAACCGCCGCTGTGGTCCCGACGGTGGCACCCTGTCGTTCATGACTTAGCGCCAGTATCTGCTGGTTTGCGCTGAACAGCCGCTCCTCGCATTCCGCCAGCAGGTCTGCGGCTGATTCTGGCGTGCCGATCGCGTCAAGCGACTGCACGACAATGCGGCTGGCGAGATCGCCGGCCTCGTGACCACCCATACCGTCGGCGACCGCCCAAAGGCCGACGTCGGTTCGTACCAAACATGAATCCTCGTTCCGCTCCCGCACCCGTCCGGCATGGGTGACGCTACCAACATCGAACAAGGATGGAATATGCACCATCGCGTGTCACCCATTCCCGGATGCCGCGTGGCCGAGATCACCGGTCAGCAGCGTGATGTAGTGAAACGGATCTGGTAATCCGCGGCAACTCAGCGCCATTGGCGGAAAGCCTTCCCCTCCGGCGGTCCACCAGAAGCTAGCCGCGGCGTACACCTGTGGGTTGGCGGTGCAAAGTGCTGCAAACGACCCCGCGAAGGCGTCGACCGCCGAAGCCCTGCCCATTGCCGCAGTACCAAGCGACGTGATCGGCGGGCCGCCGGCGATGGTCTCCTGCAGTCGTGGCACCGCAAGCCGATCCAATGCATCGGAGATCTGCTCGAAGGTTGCGGCCCGATCCAGCGTCGAAAGCATGAACGCTTCCACTTGCCCGAACCATTCGTCCTGCGGATCAATGCTCGGCGGCGGCAGCGAGACGGCCTCGCCGGTCACCGCATGCAGGGTCAAGGGATAGTATCGCCCCACCCCGTCGAGCGAGGGCATGATGGCACCCGCCACTGTCGTGCCGCAGATCGCGGCGCCGAGCCAAAACCGCCAGACCGGCGCGGTCAGAAAGGCCTGCTGCCATCCTGGGCCAAGCTGGTGGCGACTTGCTGACAGCGCGGCCTGTACCCACGGCTCCCAGGCTTCCAGGAAGCTGCGCGGGGTCGCGATCGCGATGAAATCGCGCTTGGCGCCGATTTTGCCGAATAGCCCGCAACGCATGGTCATATCCCGGTCGGGCAACGAAACTCGCGCAGCACTGACAGGTTCAGCGGGTTGCGCAACGACCCAGTCGAAATTTGATAGTTGAGCTCGCGCCCCGCGACGATGAAAGTCGCGCTGGCCGTTTCCGCTTTCACAACCAACGAGCCCGCCTCCAGCATCCGAAATAACGACCAGGGACCAATGCGCTCGAGCACGGATGGCGCGCCGGTGTCGTTACTGACTGAAATCGCCGTTCGCGGCGCCGGGCCCGGCCATAGGACGGTCGTTGGCGAGTTGCTCTGTGGCGGTGGTGGCGGTGGCGTCGGTTGCGGACCGCCGAACAAGGACGAAGTGGCCGGTCCGGGAATGGTTGGGCTCGCAATCGTGGTGCCGCCGATCTCGGTCTTGACGGTCACGCCTGGCCCCGGTGCCCCAGGAGGCCGGATCGCGAAAGAAACGGCGGGCACACCGCCGCCCGTCTGGAAGAACGCATCCCGGATATAAGCCGCATTCTGGAATTGTTTGAGCGTGTCGGGCGAGAACGACCGACCAACGGGGCTCTCCTTGCGCCAAGCCCAGTCCGACCGCGACGTGTCGGCATAAGGTGCCAGGTACTGGGTGAAGAACTTGTCCATAACGCCATTCGGACTGAACAATTTGGCAAAATCCGCCAGCGGGACTTCCTGGCCGCTGCTGCGGACAAACGGGTAGCGGTTGGTCACGGTCTGTTGGCAGACCGGCGTGACCTGATCGCGCAACGTTTGCAGGATTTGCCCGGCGGTTGAAGCCGCGATGCTGCCTTCGAACTCCGCGGCTGCTGCGCGCAGCATGTCGGAGAATGGCGGCGGCATGCGCGAGGCATTGTTGCGGAGCGCTGCGACCTGGGTCTGAAGCGCAGCCGTGGCCTGTGCCGTCAGTTGGGGATTCTCGATGATCAACGTCAAGTTCTGCGAGATGTCGTTCAGGTTCGCGATGGTCGAGTCGATCGGCCGGCGGGTGCTCTCGCCTTCGAGCGCCGCGTGGTAAGGTTTGAACTGCGCCTCGATCGTCGCGCCAGGCGGTCCATCCTGGGCATTCGTGAAGAGTGCCGGAGCCGGTGCGGCAGCTGGCGCCGAAGCGTTCGCCGGCTTCGCCCGTTCCTTGGTCAGCATCGTCTCGTCGCGCACCGATTCCAGAATTTGCCGCATCGGCGAGGTCGGCGCCGAAAGCGCCCGCAGCACCTCGTATTTCGGCTTGTCGGCGAGCAACTTCTTCAGGCGCAGGCTCCCGAGCGCCGTTCGCCAGGTCGTCACGAAATCGTTGGAATAGATGTTGAGCAGATCGCCGGCCAGATTGTCGTACTGCTGGTCGATGGCCGACTGCTGGCCTGCATCACCCAAAACCCATCGCTCCCGCTTCATCCGCCCAGACAATCCGGACAGCCGGGCGACGAACTTCTGCTGGAAGCCGTTATACGTGAAGAACTCAGGTACCCGCACCGCATCCAAAGGCTGCCCCGTCGTGGTTTCGAACACGACACCCATGTCGGGTCCGCCATGGCGGCTAGCGATCCAGTCGCCAGCGGTCGATGCGCGAGCCTCCGATTTCAGAAACTCGTAGGCACGTTGCGACACGCTCAGGCGCGCCAGGGAGCTCTGGGCCTGCTTGATCAATCGGCCGTCGAGTTCGACCAGCGGCTGCTGCTCGGTCTCGAGGTCGAACATTGCCACGAGGTTCTCGTCGAGCAGACGCCGCCCTTCCGCGTTGGTGGCGCCAGGATAGAGGTTGTCCGCCCAGTCACGTTGCATCCAGGAGCGGATCAGCTCGCGGTCCGGCGACTGCAGGCCGCCGACCATCAGATAGACCTTGAGCGCCTCGTAGACGAAGGCAGGTTCGTTGATGCGCGCATTGAGCTGCTCCTCGAGGCGATACAGCAGGCGCGGCCGGAACATGCGCTCAAGCGCCGTATGATAGGCCGCCTTCGAGGGCGACAGCAGGCGGGCGTGCTGACTGAGCCCGTAGCGAGCCGACAGCGGCACCGACTCGCCGCGCGATCCGTAGCCTGCCGGGGCGTTGCGCAGCCGGTAGAGTAGCGGCAGCACCTTGTCGAGATCATGATCGGCAATCAGCGTCTGCTTGATAAGTGGTGCGCCGGCGGCCGCATACTCGCTATCCGCTTGCAGGCTTTGCTCGATCAAATCGGAGTTCCGCTTGTAGCTCATCAGCCAAGCTGCGATCAGTCCGATCGAGACCAGGCCGATCAATGACAGGGCCGCGGTTTTCAGGATCAGCGCGCGGCGCACCGCGGCACGGTCGGTCGAGACCCAGTCGGCCTCGCCGATGATGACCTTGGAAATCAGATCGGCGAGGAAGAAGCTCTTGCCCGTGCCCGAATAGGATCCGGAACCGACCTCCTCAGCGCCGAACGTACGTGCCAGCGACCCGATCAATTGATCGATCGGCGTGCCCTGCTGCGTACCCGAGGTAAAGTAGAAGCCGCGCAGGTTCGCGTTCACGTGATAGCGCGTCGGCTCGAAGATCTGGTTGAGGAAGTCGTGGATCTGGGGCTTGAGCCGCGCCATCTGTGCCGGAAAGCCGAACAATTGCACGCGGTGCTGGGGCGTCGGCTCGTCCTGCAGACGGTCGAGCGTCTCCTCGCTCAGGCGCTCCAGCAGACGGTCGAACTCGACCGGGATCTGCCCCACCAGATTCTGGGTCTTGTCTGCGGTCTGGAACGTGGCACCCCAAACCTGGCGGCGGCCGGCCTCCCCGAGATAGGCGAAATACTCGGTGAAGCCGGCAACGAGATCGGCTTTGGTAAATAGCGCGTAGACCGGGAAGCTGACCTTGAGCCTCTGATGCAACTCGAGCAGGCGCATCCTGATGGCATCGGCGTGAAGTGCGAGTTCCTGCTTCGGCAGCGTCAGGATGTCTTCGATGCTGATGGCGACAAGGACGCCGTTGATCGGCTGGCGCGACCGGCTTTTCTTCAGGATGTCCAGGAACGCCAGCCAGCTGTCCTTGTCGGCCTTGCTGTTGGAGTCCTGGGTCGTGTAGCGGCCGGCGGTATCGATCAGCACCGCCTCCTCGGTAAACCACCAATCGCAGTAGCGCGTACCGCCGACCCCCGCGATCGCTGCGGGCGTCGCCCCGCGCGCGAGCGGAAATTTGAGCCCGGAATTGACCAGCGCCGTGGTCTTGCCGGCGCCGGGCGGACCGATGATGACGTACCACGGCAGATCGTAGAGATAGCCCGACTTGTTGCCGCTGGCGGTCTTCAGCGTCGCGAGCGCATCCTTCATGCGCTCCTTGAGCACCGGTTCATCGCTGACGGGCTGGTCGGCACCAGCGATGCCATCGGCAATCTCCTTGGCACTCTTGCGCCGCTTGAACAGATTGAGGCCAACGATGCCTGCCACGACCGTGGTGAGCAGCAGAATAGCGATCTGCCGGACGATATGGTTCTCCAGCGGCCGCCAGTCGCCGAACGCGATGAAGGGACCGGCGAGATAGATCACCGCTCCGAGCGAGCTGAGCCCTACTCCGTAGAGAACGATGCGAAGGATGTCCTTGGCAAGCATCTAACCGTACCTGTCGCAAACCACCTGACCCGGCGGTATCTGCCTATTCGCTGCGTTCGATAAAGATCTCGACGCGCCGGTTCTTGGCGCGTCCCTCGGGTGTCGTGTTGCTGGCGATTGGCGCATCTGCTCCTTTGCCCTCGACGTCGACGCGCGAACCATCGGTCAAGCCAGGCTTCAGTGCCGCGGCAACCGCCTTGGCGCGCTCGACCGACAACTCGAAATTTGTCGGGAAGCGGACTGTGCGGATCGGCGAGCTGTCGGTATGGCCAACGACCCGGATCCGACCCGGCTCCTTGTCGAGGGTTGCTGCGACGCGGAGTGCGATCGGCTTGAAACCGTCGAGGATGGTCGCCTGGCCCGATGCAAACAAGGCCAGATCGCAGACTCTGATCACGATGAAGCTCGGGGTCTGGTCCGCCGTCATGGCACAGGCGGTGTTCTCCTTCGCGAGCGCATTGCGGATGCGTTGCAACTGGGTGATGCGATCCGGCGGTGGTGGAGGCGGCGGCGGCGGGGGTGGTGCAACGACCTGGCGCTTGAGCTCGATCGGGCCGGCTGGATGGAGCGCGAGCGCCACCTCGGCAGCATTCTCTGCCCGGCCGGCGAGGAGCGTCCGCAGGAGGAAATAGGACCCGGTCAGCAACGCGGCGACGACGGCCGCGACGAGCCAGACCGGAACGCGCAGACGCTGCCGGCGCCCCGCCAGCGCCTGCCCGCGCCAGTTGGGCGACAGGTCGCTCATCGTCTTCGGCCGGACCCGGCGCAGCAATTCATAGAGGTTACGCTGGATCAGCTGCAGGTTCGCAAGTCCGCCCCCTGACGTCCGGTGAATGCCCTGAAAACCAAGCGCAAGGCAGGCGTGCTGAAGTTCGAGGACCGGATAGTTGACCAGTGGATCGACCTTCAAATGGTCGAGAATCTCGAAGAAACGGACGCCGCCGACACGCTCGCCGAAGAACCGGCTCAGCATCGAATATTGCGTCCAGACGTGGCGCTCCTCGGTCGGGATGTGCTGCACGATATCGTCGGCGGTGGCACACAGGATGTATTTCGCTGTGTTGGCCTGGTGCTCGGATATGCCCGCGGAACGGATGTCCTTCTCGAAGAACTTGATCGCGTCTGCAACCTGCTCCATCAAACTCGCGAATGACGCGCGCATGAGCGCCACCCGCAGCCGACCAAGCAGCTGCAGCAACGGGCCAGCAGCGCGCATCACTGGATTGGCATTTGGCGCGACGAGATCGTCGACGCGCAACGGCGGTCCGGGCGGTAGCATGGGCTGCTGCGCCTGGGCTTGCGCGGGTGTCGATATCCATTCCTCAGCGGGATGGCTGGCCGGCGCGGAGGCGTAGTTCGAGCCCTGCGGGACAGGAGAAAATGATGGCGGTGGCGCCGGCGCGCCGGGAGAGGGTACCGGTGATGGCGAATAGCCTGGACGTGCCGCAGGGCCCTCGCCCGGCGGAGGCTGAGAGGTCGGCGCCGGCGGCAACTTCCCGCCGGGGTTGGGACGGATGATCGTCCGTTCACCCCGACCGAAAGGATTAACCGGCTTGTCCCTGTCGCTCATGGCCTGTCTTCCAGGATAGCCCAAAGGTACAGCTCAAGCTCCGGCCAGTCGCCGGAGAAGTGCATTCCGATCGAGGCCGCCGTGCTGAACTCGGGCCACAGCGGCGACTTGCGGTCGAGATAGAAATAGACGTGATCCGTGATCGCCCGGATATGCGGGGGCGGCGTCGGCAAATGCGCCAAGGTCAGGCCCGGCAAGTTTGCGTGCACGATCTCGTTCATCTTGGTGTTCGGCCCGACCTTGAACAGGTGCGGGAAATCGTTCTGGATCTCCACGAGCGGCCGCCGTGCGGCAACCTCCAGCACCAGGGTCGCATTTCGGAATAGCGCGCGATCGCGGATCGGCGACACGAACGCATTCTGTGCGCGCTCGATGATCTCCAGGCGGATCGCCCGCCGGCCCAATCGCGCGCTCAAGAAGTCCTGGATGTCGCTCACCAAGGGTGTGAAGACGTTCTCGAGATCGTCGTGATCGTAAGCTGGATAGTTGCGCGCCCTCCGTTCCGCCGTAGAAAATGTCGCAAGTTCACCCGCGAATCTCAGCAATTCCTCGTACAGGCGCTCGGGGTGCACGCTGCCGGAGCGCTGGAAATGAGTCAGGACGGGAATGGTACGGTTCAGCACTTGCAGGACCAGATAGTCGACGCTCTGCAACCCCCCGCCGGATGACGGATCGACCGCGTAACGCGCCAGCTCGTCGAGTTTGGTCTCAACCCAGCCGATGATGCGGTTGAGCCAGCCATCGATGATCGGATGCGCGGCGCAGATCAGGATCGGCGGCACGAATTTATCGTCGAACAGGATGTTCTTGTCGCGCACCTCGAGAATGCGCGCGATGCCGAGGCCCATGTATCCGGGCTTGCTGCTCTTGCGCAGTTCGAACGACAGGCGCGGATAAGCGATGTCGATCTCTTCCTCGATGCGTAGCGCAGAGGTCGAGTCAATGAAGGTTTCCGAAGTACGAACATAACGACTGGCGCTGTCGGTGCGATCCTCGTCGACCTCGCGGGTGTTTGGCGCCGCGACCGGCATCATCAGCCAGACGATCTGGCCTGCGGCCGTCTCCGGCACATCGATCGCTTCGGGAATTTGGCTGTCCGCAGGGATATCGAACGGCGTGCCGTCCGGCATGACGCCGGACGCATTGCGCACCGCGAACTTGCTCTGTTCGGTAAGATCCTTGTCGATCTCTAGCTGGGCAAAGCCCCACGGGTATGGTGTCGTGTAGCGAACGCGCTTTTCCAGCAAGTGTTCGATGTAGCGATCGTTCTGCTGCAGATGATGCGGCCGCAGAAACAGACCTTCCGACCAGAAAACTTTGCTGTACCAAGACATTCCTACATCCACTTAGAAATTGTCGGCAGCCGCCTGGTCGCCGATAGTTTACTTTGAACCGGGCTTGTCACCGCGGTCGTAATAGTCCGAGAAATACAACATGAAGGTTTCGATCGGCGCGCTGTTGTCGCGGCCAAGATGCGCCTTCCAGCGCGTCAAGAACTCGTCCCAGAGTTTGCCCTTGTTCGTGCCGAGCCAGGAGCTTGCTCCACGCTGAAGCTCGAGCTCGCGCGCCATCAGCGTCGGATCTATGCCCGCAATCAGCTCATGGACAGCGTGCTGCATCGCCATGTAGGTCTTCAACTGATGTGACTTGAGATCACTGAAGCCCTGTGCAAAGGCGCGCTGTGCGTCGAGGTAGCTGCGCGTCGGCGGCCCAAAGAGAATGCGCATCGCTTCTTCCGAGGTCGGCGAGAACTTCAGCGGATTATTTTCGACGGCTTGGACGGTGGTTTGGCTGGTGCTACGGGTCAGCTGCTTGGCTTGGGTGCGCGCCTGCAGCAGCGCCATCAGACTATCCACGGTCATACGCAAGATGATGCCAAGCTGTTCGGCGAGTTCGGCATCGGACTTGCTGGCAAAGAAATTGTCCGGCAATCCTGCAGCGCGCGCCACCAGTCGCGCGAACTCAGTCTCGCCGACTGGCTTGGCCGTGACAGGTCCCGCGTCTGCCGCTTGCGCCGGACGCGATGGCGATGCTGGCGGCTGGGCAGCAGCTGGTTCATCATCGATCCATGCCGACGGCCGGCGTGGGGTCGGCATGATGGGCGGGCGCTCGACTTGCGGTTTCGGCGCGTTGGCCGGACCGGCTGCCCAGTTCATGTCGTCGTCCTGCTCGGGCGGTTGGTACGCAGACGCCGACTGTGACCGTCGGAATGGGTCGACACCCGGTGCCGGGACGCTCGCCGCCCAATCCAGGAACCCCGGATTGACGGGCCGCGCCGCCTCGCGTGGCTTCTTCAACAGTTGCGGATCGATCGGCGGCGGAATGTCACGATCGGCTGCCCAAAGCTCTCCGTAGTTGGCATGCTGCTGGACTGAGGGTTCGCGCAGTTGCGCCTCATGGTTTGGGCTGCGCCCGCCAGCCTCATTCTCCAGCGAAACTCCGATGATGTAGTGGCCGATCGTGAGTCGGTCACCGTCACGCAAGCGGTGCGGCCCCCGCATGCGCTGGTCGGCACCATTGAGAAAGGTGCCGTTGGTCGAAACGTCGTGCAGCCAATAGCCACCGTCGCGAAAGTGCACCTCGCAGTGCTTTCCGGAAATCGTCCGCGCCGGATCCGGCAGCGTCCAGTCGAGGTGACGGTCCCGGCCAATATCGACTGAACGCCTGCCGGTGACCGTAAACGACACAGGTCCGCCATCCGGAAGGTTCGGTTCGTTCTCGATATTAAAGCGAAGCACCATCACATCGTCTCGTTAGCGTGGAGGGCGCGGTTCGCCGCGAGCCAATTGAATACCATCCTCTAGGCATGACGTCATTATCCGGTCCCGGGAGTCACGGGGGAGCCGGCAGAGGCCGATCAGCAGTGCGGCACGCACCGCCCGCGCGGCCTGATCTGGCTTGGCTTCCACGGGCGCAAATTCCGGGGGAACCACGCTTCCGCCGGACCAGCCGGCCGCCAGCGCCAGCCATGTCGCTGGCTGCTCAGGATCATTGGCATTGCCGACAGCCAGCGCCTTGTTCCGGGACTGCTCGTCCGGTTGCCGGACCCAGGTCTCCACAATATTCAGCGACCTGGTATCGCTGGCGTCGAAATGGTCGAACATCAGTCGCAGAGAGCGACATCCCCAGGCAACTGCTACGCGCCTGGGAAGCAGATAGGCACAGTAAGACACGGCCGGGTGCCAATTCCGCGCATCGGCGGCCTCCTGAAGGAAGTCCAGCGAAGGCTTGTCAGCGTCGGCTTTGCCGACATCATAACGCGCCAGGGGATAGGCCTGAAACAGATCCTGGACCGTACCGAACCGAACTTGTCCCATGACCGTCAACCAACAAGGGTTGGAGTGCCGTGGGCGACCAGCGGACCACCGGCAGCAAGCGCCATACCGGCCTGCGCCGTCATGGCGATCGTCGGCGCGTTGATGACGATGCCCGCCGGGGTCAGGATGATCTGACTAGGACCCACCTGTAGGGTGATGTTGGCATTGGCCATGAGCGTGATGCTGATGCCCGCATTGACAGACTGGTCCATGGCCAAAGTGATGTGCTGACCACCCAACTGGATATCGAGCTTATCATTGCCGTTCTTGAGCGTGGTGTTGCGCGTGTCGCCGCCAAATGCAGCTTCGCCGATGGTACGTGTCTCGGTGTCGCGGACCGTTACGTCGTGGTCCTTCTCGGCATGCACCGTGATCTTCTCGGACCCCTTCTTGTCCTCGAAGTTCCACTCGTTGAAGCCGCCGCCACCTTTGGTGGAATCCGACTTCAATCCCGCAATCGTCTTCTTCGACGGCAGATCGTAGGGCAGCTTGTATTCGTCGTTGTACACGGTGCCGATCACCAGGGGCCGGTCCGGATCCCCCTCCAGGAATTCGATAACGACTTCCTGTCCGACGCGCGGGATGATCTGACCGCCCCAGCGCTTGCCAGACCAAACCTGAGCCACGCGCAACCGGCACGACCGCTTCTTCTTCCGATCCCAGAAAAAGCGGACATAGATTTCGCCCAGGGACTCGACGTCGATTTCCTCGCTCGAATTATCGTCTTTGGTCACCACCTTGGCCGTCTGGATGCCGTTGATCCTTGGCTTCGGCGTCATCATCAGCGCTCGAAACGGCCGATCACTCGGCAAGAACTCGTAGCTGCCGAAATAGACGTGTTGCCCTGCGTCGCTCGGCCCCCCGGTGCGATAGGATTCGATCGAGAACGAGTGCACAGCTCGCACCACGAGGTATTCGACGTTCTGCGAGTCCTTGGAGTGCTTTTCGAGCTTCGTCAGCCCACCGGGGAACAGGTTGACGGCGTCGCCATTGCCGCGGCGACGCCGATCCATCGCTTGCTCTGCCTGGAGCTGGATCTTCGCGTAGCGCTCGCCGTCGGATTTCTCCTTGAACTTCCCGGGATAGTCGTAAAACTCCATCTCCGACCGAGTGTAATGCTCGGAGCCCTTGGCGTCGCTGATCATCTGAGCGTTGGGCTTCTGGTAGTTGTAATCGTTGAGTTCGATCTTGCCGGTACGAAACCGTCGCTCCGATACCCATTCATAGATGTGCTGCTCGCCTCGCCGGTCGGCCCCCGCCAGCGGGATGTAGGGAATCGTAGCAAGACCTTTGATCGGACTGTGCGACGATTTGGAGTCCGCCAACACCAGCGTGTGCTTGCCACCCTCATGCTTGAAGAAGTAGTAGATGCCGTGCTGCTCCATCAGCCGGCATACGAAGTTCATGTCGGTCTCGCGGTACTGAACGCAATATTCGAGCTTCGGACAAGAACCCTCTTCGGTCAGTTTGGATTCATAGTCGGTGAAGCCGCGTTCGTTGAAGACCTCTTTGATGATGTCGGGCGCCTTCTTGTCCTGAAAGATCCGGCAATCGGTGGTCCGCGACAACAGCCATAACCAGGGCCTCAGCACGATCCGGTAGCTGAAATAGTCGTTCTTCACCCCGAGCCACTGGGCCTCCGTCAGGATGCCACTGAACTCGCGCTCCTTTTCATGCAGCTTTATGGTCAGCGTGCACTGCTGACCGATAGCGCGGTCGAAGTCGAGGTCGGCATCCTCACTGAGACACTCGATGCGATACTCGAACAGTTCGCTGAGACCTTCCGAGCCTTCGAATCCGGCAAAAACCAAAACGTCCTTGCCAAGAGGCGTCTTGAGTTCGCAGAGGCGGGTATCCTGAGTAAGCTGGCCCATGTGGGCTTAAACTCCCTCCTTCGATCGAATGACCCGCTGCAAAAAGCTGATCAGACGTTATGCAAGAACGACGGAAATCCTGCGCGCCACCGGCAGTGCCGGCAAGCCCGCCCCAAGGCTGGGCTTCCTGACGTTCCACAACGGGCATCAAGTAGTCGGCTCCAAGAGCTTGCCGGTTCACGCGAAAATGGCATGATCTTCGGGAATGAACCAAGGTCGGCAGGCATCTGACCCATAGGAATGGAATCGGATCATGCGCCCCCGCGCGATCCCCTGGTCGCCACGGGCTCGGCAGCGGGGCCGCGATCGAGCAGATGGACGGTCCTCGTATGCTTGATGTCGCCTCCCTGACGCAGCCCATTGCCGCTGACGATCCCTGCGGGCCGGATCTCGACGCCAGCGGGGACGTCCAATATCTGAACTTCTTCGCAGGTGCGGAATCGCTGCTGCCGATGTCGTTCTTCGAGGTCGTCAATGCCAACGGAGAGCGTGGACGCTTCGATCCAAAGGCAGTCGATTTTGCCGGCCAGTTTGCCGCCGCGCAGCCGATTCTGGCGCGTACCCGCGATCTACGTCTGAACCTGCTGCTGGCCAAGTTTTCAATCCTCAACCGCGATCTCGACGGCTTTCTCTGCTGCCTGAAGGCGACCAACCTGCTGCTGCGCGAGCAGTGGGAAGCGGTGCATCCGAAGGGCGAGGACGGCGACTATGCACTTCGCGCCGTCACAGTCGAGGCAATCGACGTGTTTCCGACCGTGATCAACCCGCTCCAGTTCCTCCCCCTGATCGAGAACCGCAGACACGGCAACCTCAACTACCGTGCCTATCAAATCGCTCAGGGAGAAATTCCCGCCGGCGACGCCGACGCCGACGGGCCTGATCTGGCGGCCATCGAGCGCATCGTCAGCGAGACAGATCTCGACACTCTCAAGGCAACCAGCGGGCGGTGCTCCGCGGTCGCGGCTGAAATCGCGGGTATCAAGCAAACCTGGCACGAGAAGTTGAACGCGGGGCAACCGATCAGCCTCGACAGGCTCTCTGGCTTGGTTAACGGCATGGCTGCCTGGCTTGCGGGTCTCGTCGCGTTGCGCGATCCGGCCGCGATCGCCGCAACCGCGGAAGATGTCGGTCCTGTCGATACACAGGCGCCGTCAGACACGACCGGGATGGTGACTTCATCCGCACAAGCATCTGCAGCGCTTGCAGCGGCCGCGGACTATTTTGCCCGAATGGAACCATCCAACCCGGCACTGTTGCTGGTGCGTCAAGCGCAGGAGATGGTTGGCAAGTCATTTATTGAAGTCATGCGGATGCTGATGCCTGCGCACGTGGAGAGCGCTGCGATCAACATCGGGCGCGACAAGGTCTTCGAGCTGCCGATCGAACGGATGGCGGAACTCGCCACGTCGCCCTCATCGACGGCCGAGAACAACACTCAAGATATTGTATTTTCAGTGGAAAGCAGAGCGCAAGCCTTGGGCCTGCTGACGAAGGTGGCGTCGTTTTTCCGAACCGCAGAGCCGTCCAGCCCCATCCCCTTTTTGGCAGATCGCGCGCGCGACCTCGCGCAACGAGATTTTCTCAGCCTTTTGGATGATGTTCTTCCTGAGGGAGCGCTTAAAACAATCGACAGATCGCATTGAACCCAGCTTTCGCTCGAGGGCACTAAATGGACACAAGGATGTTTGCCGACCGCAGCAACTTGAAGTCCCTAGCCGATCTGCGTCGCGCAAATTCGACGTCTAAAGCGATTTCGTAGTGAGGGAACCATGGCTACAGATAGCGGTCAAAAATTCATTCGTCGAAATCGCGCACCACGCGTGCACATCACATACGAAGATCCTTACGACGCCGAGCGGCTGATCGAACTTCCGTTCGTCATGGGCGTCCTCTCCGACCTTTCCGGCAACAACCCCGGCGTCGAGAAGGCGAAGGTCGAGGAGCGCAAATTCCTCGAGTTCGACATGGACAATTTCGACGGTCGCATGGCGGCAATCCAGCCCGGCGTGACGGCGCGCGTCGCCAATCGTCTCAGCGACGGATCAGACGAAAAACTTTCGGTCAATCTGCGCTTCAACAAGATGGCCGACTTCACTCCCGTGGCCGTCGCCCGCCAGGTGCCGGCTACAGCCAAGCTGCTCGAGGCGCGCGAACAACTTGCCAACCTGCTGCGCTACATGGATGGCAAGGTAGCCGCCGAGGATCAGCTGAAAAAACTTCTGGCCGATCCTCAACTGATGGCAGCGCTTCGGGAACGTGCGATCAGCCAGTCGACCGAACCTGGCACCGAGAGCTAAGGAAGGAACGGGGACCATGGCAAAAGAAGCTGTTCACAAAGAGAGCACCACCCAGGTCAAGACCGTCGAAGCTGACGAGTTTGCCACTCTGCTGAAGCAAAGCTTCAAACCGCGCACCGAACGCGCAGCGACCGAGGTCGACAACGCGGTATCCACGCTCGTTCAAGAGGCATTGAAGGACTCGAGCGTCATCAAGTCGGACGTGCTCGACACGATCGAGGAGATGATCGCGCGGATCGACCAGAAGCTGACCGCGCAGATGAACGAGATCATTCACGCACCCGAATTCCAGGCGATCGAAAGTACCTGGCGGGGCCTCCACTACCTCGTCTTCAACTCGGAGACCGACGCCAACCTCAAGATCCGGGTCATGAACGTCTCGAAGAACGAGCTGTATCGTAATCTGCGGCTTTACCCCGATGCGCGCTGGGACCAGAGCCCATTGTTCAAGCAGATCTACGAATACGAGTTCGGCCAGTTGGGCGGCGAGCCGTTCGGCTGCCTTATCGGCGACTACTATTTCAGCCACCTCCCCACCGACGTGCAGTTGCTGCGCGATCTCAGCAAGATCGCCGGCGCCGCACACGCCCCCTTCTTCAGCGGCGCCGAGCCGACGCTGATGGGAATGGATTCGTGGACCGAATTGTCCAACCCTCGCGATATCGGCAAGGTGTTCGACACGCCGGAATATGCCGCATGGAAGGGACTGCGCGACCAGGACGACTCGCGTTATCTCGGCCTGTGCATGCCGCGTGCGCTGGGTCGCCTCCCCTACGGCGCGAAATCGGAGCCCGTGGAGGAGTTCGCCTTCGAGGAGGAGACCGACGGGCACACCGGCGACAAATACGGCTGGATCAACGCCGCCTATGCGATGGCGGTCAACATCAACCGCGCCTTCAAGGAGTTCGGCTGGTGCACGCGCATCCGCGGTGTGCAATCCGGCGGCGAGGTCATCAATCTGCCGACGCATACATTCCCGACCGACGACGGTGGCGTCGATCTGAAATGCCCGACCGAGATCGCCATCAGCGATCGCCGCGAGCACGAACTTGCAAAGGCGGGCCTCATCCCGCTGATCCATCGCAAGAACACCGACAAGGCCGCCTTCATCGGCGCCCAGTCGCTTTACAAGCCGAAGAAGTATTTCGGCGAGAAGGGCGTGGATGCAACCGCGTCCGACAACCTGTCGTCACGTCTGCCCTACATGTTCGCAGTGTCCCGCTTTGCGCACTATCTGAAGTGCATGGTTCGCGACAAGATCGGATCCATGAAGGAGAAGGATGAGCTGACGGTCTGGCTGCAAACCTGGATCAACGAGTACGTTGATGCCAACCCAGCCCTGTCGTCAGAAGCTCAGAAAGCGCGCAAGCCGCTGGCCGCTGCGAAGGTAGAGGTCATAGCAAACGAGGAGAACCCGGGATATTACAACGCGCGCTTCTTTCTTCGTCCGCACTTTCAATTGGAAGCGATGGATGTCGGCCTCAGTCTGGTTTCACGCCTGCCAGGTCCCAGTTCCTGACGCTGCAGCATCGCAACCGTACACACAGAAATTTGAGAGGACCATGCTATGGCTGTCGACATCTTCCTGAAGCTCGATCCGATCAAGGGCGAGTCGCTGGACGACAAGCACAAGGACGAAATCGATATTTTGAGCTGGTCGTTTGGCGAGAGCCAGACCGGCACCTTCCACAGCGGATCGGGCGGCGGCGCCGGCAAGGTCAGCGTGCAGGATCTCCACTTCACGCACTTCGTTGACAAGGCCACGCCGGAACTTTTCAAGGTCTGCGCAAACGGCAAGCATATCGACAGCGCGATCCTGACGGTCCGCAAGGCCGGCGAAAACCCGCTGGAATATCTCAAGATCGAGATGAAGCAGGTTCTCGTCACCAGCGTATCGACAGGCGGATCGCACGGCGAAGATCGCCTTACCGAAAATGTGAGTCTGAACTTCGCGAAGGTCAAGATGATCTACAAGACCCAGACGGAGAAGGGTGGCGCCGGAGCTTCCCCGACGTTCGGCTGGGATGTCCCTGCCAACAAGGAATGGGCCTGATTGTCGGCCCCTCGCCTGGCGCCGGTTGCGAATGGCGAACCGGCGCCAAGCGGTGCGATTTTGATCGCACCTCTCGTCCGGCCCGGTTGCGGGCCCGAAAGCCTGCTGGGCGACGTCAAGTCGGACACCAACGAGCGCCCCCGAGATTGCATGCGAGTTGGGCGTCATGGGGACCGTGAATGACCATTGCACCAAAGAAGGATCGGCTCTCTCCCCCATTGATGCTGGCATTTCGCTCGGCCCATGAAGCGCGCGACGCACGCAAGAAGCTCAATCTGCGCGATGAGTCTGGCGAGCGGGTCATTGCAGGGCGGCGGAGCGCGGGCCGTTTTCCAATCTCGGAAACGTTGCTCCGGCGCGAGGTCTCCCATGACCTCGAAACGCTCCTCAATACCATTGCCCTGGAATCGACCCTGGATCTGAACGGCCGCGATTGCGTCCGAACCTCAATCCTGAACTTTGGCTTCCCTGATATTGCCCATCGTTCGATCGACGAGGTCGCCGACGACGAGCTCACCGACGCGTTGCGCGCGACGCTCACGACCTATGAACCGAGGCTTGATCGCAACACCATCCGGGTCCGACGCGACGGTTCGGTCGGCCCCGAGCAACTCAAGCTGCGCTTCATCGTTCACGCCGACCTGAAGGCCGAACCGCTCAACGTCCCCGTGGAGTTCGTCGCCGACGTCGACCTCGACAGCGGCGATATCCAGATCAACCGACTTTAGCATGAACCGCGAATTCCTGGATTTTTACAATCGTGAACTGTCACTGCTCTACGAGCAGGCCGGGGATTTCGCCGAAGAGTATCCCGGCATCGCGGAACGCCTCGGTGGGCTGATCCGGGATCGCTCGGATCCCATGATCGCAGGATTGCTGGAAGGTGCTGCATTTCTCGCCGCTCGCGTTCAGCTCAAGCTCAAGCACGAGTTCCCGGAATTCACTGCAAACCTGCTCGAGCAACTGGTTCCGAATTACCTTGCCCCGACTCCGTCGGCCATGCTGGTCACGGCACGCCCCCCCTATGCCGACCCAGCGCTACGCGATGGCAAGAAGATCGCGCGCGGCGCCTATTTCGATGCCACCTACCGCGAGAGAGAACGAAGTCTTTCCTGCCGATTTCGACTTTGCCGCGATGTCGCTCTTTGGCCATTTGACGTCACCGGCGCCGAATACTTCTCGACGGCAGGCGCGCTGCAGGCGCTCGGGATTCCCGTCGGCGGCGACGTCATCGCGGGGCTCAGGCTGTCGTTGACTCACCGTACCGCGGCCCGGCTCGATGAGGAGCTGCCGGACGCAGAGGCCAGGGCCAAGCCGGAAACCTGGTTTGCAGGCTGCCGCACGAGCGAGCTTCCGATCTACCTTTCAGGCGCGGAATCCGACGCCATCGCGCTTTACGAGCAATTGATCTCGAACTGCAGGGGCGTCTACTTCCGGCATCTCGATGATTTCGGCGATCCGGTGGTGACTCGTGCGCCCCATGACTGCGTGCAGCAGATTGGTTTCGACGAGAACGAGTCGCTGTTTCCCAACGACAACCGGGTCTTTCGCGGCTCGGAGCTGCTGCGGGAATATTTCATGTTTCCACGCAAGTTCCTCGGCTTCAACCTGACGGGACTTCGCAGCGTGATGCCACGGCTGCGCAGCAAGTCGATCGATATCGTCTTCGCGTTCGATGAACACAATTCACGGCTTGCCGCCGCGGTGCGTCCCGATACCTTCAGGCTCTATACCGCGCCGGCGATCAACCTGTTCGAGAAGACGAGCGATCGCATCCCCGTCAAGTCGAATACGCACGAGTACCATGTGGTGCCCGATCGCAGCCGCTATCTGGAATACGAACCGCACCAGGTGCTCGAAGTCTACGCGCACTTTCCGGCCGACAAGGACAAGCGGCCGGTGCGCCCGCTGTATTCGGCCGCCGTCGACCGGACCAGCGGATCGGTCGAGGGGCTTTATTTCACCGTTCGACGGTTGCCCCGGCGCCGCACGGTGGGAGAAAAGACCTATGGCGCATCCTCGGACTACACAGGGACGGATATGTTCCTGTCACTGCTAGAGCCCGGTGAACTTAGCGGCGAAGGCGCGGTCGCCGAACTCAGCGTCCGGGCGCTGTGCTCCAACCGGCATCTCACGGAACACTTGCCGGTCGGCCAGGGCGGCGCCGACTTCCGCCTGCTGGACGATACTTCCCTTGATCTGATGTGCGTCGCCGGTCCCACCCGACCACGCGAACCGATCGTGGCCCAGATGCGCAGCCGCAGCGAGATCGCGAACAGCGGAATCGTCAGCTGGCGGCTGATCAACATGCTGAGCCTGAACTATCTAGGCCTCGTCGAGCGCGGTGGCGGCAAGAACGCCGGAGCCCTGCGCGAAATGCTGTCCTTGTTCGCCGACCAATTCGACGACGCCACGGAACGCAAGATCCGCGGCGTGCGCAGCATAGAAAGCCGGCCCGTCGTACGGCGGGTGCGCGAGCGCACCGGCAGCGGCGCAGCGCGCGGCCTGGAGATTACTATCACGCTCGACGAGAAGGCATTCGAGGGCAGCGGCGTGTTCTTGCTCGGAGCCGTGCTGGAGCGCTTCTTCGCCGACTATTCGGGCTTCAATACCTTCACACAGACGGTCGTCTCGACGCCGGAGCGCGGCGAGATCATGCGTTGGCCGCCGCGCATGGGCACGCGGAGACCTCTATGACGCTGATCGACCAGATGAAGGCGGAGCCCTGGCGGTTCGATTTCTTTAATGCGCTGCGCCAGCTCGAGCGCGCCAACTCGGATCGACCGCGGATCGGTGACAGTGCTGCACGCCGCGAGGAGTATATCGACCTCGGCCAAGTGCCCTATCTGGAGTTCCCCGCCTCCAACCTTGCGGCGGTCGACGACCCGGGTGGCCGGCTCAGGATACTCGTCAAATTTCTCGGTCTCCTGGGGCCGCAGGGCGCGCTGCCGCTTGCCACCACCGACGAAAGCCTCAGTTGGTGGCTGATGCGGGATGACGCCTTCCCGCGCTTTCTCGATCTGCTCAACGGGCGCTTCCTGCAACTCTTCTTTCGCGCCTGGGCCGATGCGCGGCCGATCGCTCAGCACGACCGTCCGGCGGATGATCGCTTCATTGCCTATGTCGGCTCCTTTGCCGGCCTCGGCTCCGACGTTTTCGCCGGTCGAGACACCGTACCGGACATGGCGAAGCTCAGCTTTGCCGGACTGATCTCCCCCAGAGCGAAGTGTGCGTCACGGTTGACGCGGTTCCTGCAGGGGCTGTTCGACGTCAAGGTCGAGATCGACGAATTTGTCGGCACCTGGCTGTCATTCGACCCAGGTCATTGCAGCCGGCTTGGCGGAACCCATGCCAGGCTCGGCCGGGACGCTCTTCTGGGCTCACGCGTATTCAGCGTCGAGGACAAGATCAGGGTGCGAGTCTTCGTCAAGAATTTCAGCCAGTACGAACAGTTCTTGCCGACCGAAGCGCGCAACTTGTCGGAGCCTCTGGCGGACGCCGTGTTCTTCTATATCGGCGACGAATTGGAATGGGAGGTGGAGCTCGCCATTCCGGCGGGAGAGGTCGTCCCGGTCAGGCTCGGACAGAGCGGACGACTTGGATGGACCACCTGGGTCTCGCCGAACTGGACTTCCACGGAAGAATATCGCCGCGATGCCCGCTTTCAGCTCGGCGAGCGCTTGAGCGCCCGTCGGGTCGCCGCAGCCGATGCCCCGGCGATTTGAACCTATCCGCAGCGCCGATTGCCTAAAGCTATGGGATTCGATGAAATTTCCGCTTGATGCCAGGCATCCGCGGATGGATTAAGCAGGAGGATCCGCCGTGACCGACATCAGCATCGAGGCTGTAACGGGCAAGCTGAACCGGGCCGGCTATGATGCCTTCATACAGGCCCTGCGCCACGCAAAGAGCGCCGGCAATCGCAACGTCGAGCTAGCGCACTGGCTGTTTCATATCCTGCAGCAGGAACGCAACGATCTCAGCCTTTCGGTCGATCATTACAAGCTCGACCGGGCACGCTTGTTGTCGGATCTTGCCGGCGTGATCAATGGCTTTCGTAAGAACGAAACCGACATGCCGGGCGTCGCCAATCCGGTCATCGATCTGCTCGATCGGGGCTGGCACTATGCCACGCTGTTCTTTGGCGAGACCCAGATCCGCACCGGTCATCTGCTCGTGGCGGGCCTGAAATCGAACGATATTCGTCGCACGCTGAACAACCTCTCGCAGGAATTCGCCAAGGTCAACGTCGACGCACTCGCCGCGGAGCGCCGCAACGTCTGGGCCGGCTCCGACGAGGAGACCATGCGGCCGATGGACGGTTCGGGCCTGGTCGGCGCGGGCACGGAAGGCGCGGCCCAAGCGGGTCCCAAGGGGACGACGCCGCTCGACCGGTTCTCGCAGGATCTCACCGCCAAGGCCAAATCGGGTGAGATGGATCCGATCCTTGGCCGGGACGAAGAAATCCGCCAACTGATCGACGTGTTGATGCGACGGCGGCAGAACAATCCAATTCTTACCGGCGAGGCTGGCGTCGGCAAGACCGCAGTTGTCGAGGGATTCGCCCAGCGGATCGCCGCCGGCGACGTGCCGCCACCGCTCCGCGGTGTAAGGCTTTGTGCGCTCGACATCGGCCTGATGCAGGCCGGTGCTTCCATGAAGGGCGAGTTTGAGCAGCGCTTGCGCTCGGTGATCGACGAGGTCCAGAGCTCACCCACCCCCATCATCCTGTTCATCGATGAAGCCCACACATTGATCGGCGCCGGCGGCGCGGCCGGCACCGGTGATGCGGCCAATCTCCTGAAACCTCCCCTTGCCCGTGGCACGCTGCGCACGATCGCTGCCACCACATGGGCGGAATATCGTCAGTATATCGAGAAAGATCCCGCGCTCACACGACGCTTCCAGCCGATCCAGATCGATGAACCGGAAGTGGAGACCTGCTGCATCATGCTGCGCGGACTTCTCGGTCCGATGGAAAAGCACCACGGCGTTCGCATCTCGGATGCTGCGATCGTCGCAGCGGTCAACCTGTCCCACCGCTACATTCCTTCACGGCAGTTGCCGGACAAGGCGGTCAGCCTGCTTGATACCGCCTCGGCGCGCGTGGCCATCAGCCAGAGCGCGACGCCAGCCCTGATCGAGGATGCACGCGTTGCGATTACCGCTCGTGAAGCTGAAAAATCGGCACTCGTCAGCGACAGCGATCTTGGGCTTAAGGACAGCGACCGCATCACGGCGATCGACAACGACATTGCGGCACTGAAGGACAAGCTGACGAACCTCGAAGCCGATTGGGCCGCAGAGCAGGAACTCGTCAAGGACATCCGGAGCATCCGAGAGATTCTGTCCCAGCCCAAAGAAGGCGAAGATCCGGCTGTCAGGCGCGCGGAGTTGCGCGGCAAGTTCGACATACTTGAGAGCATCCATCCGGAGAAGCGGATGGTCTATGCCCATGTAGACCAGCAATCGGTGGCGTCCGTTGTCTCTGACTGGACCGGCATCCCGGTCGGCCGGATGATGCGCGACGAGATCGAAACCGTGCTGAAGCTACCGGAGATCCTCAACCGCCGCGTCGTCGGCCAGTCTCATGGGCTGACGATGATCGCCAAGCGAATCGAGACCAGCCGCGCCAAACTGGACAACCCTTCGAAGCCGATCGGCGTGTTCATGCTGGCTGGTCCATCCGGCGTGGGCAAGACTGAAACCGCCCTGGCGCTTGCCGAGACCCTTTACGGCGGCGAGCAGAACATGATCACGATCAACATGTCGGAGTTCCAGGAAGCGCACACCGTCTCGACCTTGAAGGGTGCACCTCCCGGCTATGTCGGTTATGGCGAAGGTGGACGCCTCACCGAGGCTGTCCGGCGCAAGCCCTACAGCGTCATCCTGCTCGACGAGGTGGAGAAGGCTCATCCCGACGTCCACGAGATCTTCTTTCAGGTGTTCGACAAGGGAACCATGGAGGACGGCAACGGGCGACGGATCGACTTCAAGAACACCCTGATCATCCTTACTACCAACGTCGGCACCGATCTGATCATGGGCCTCTCGCGCGATCCACGGTATCGCAGCGAGCCGGAAGAGCTCGCCAAGTTGCTGAGGCCGGAATTGCTGAAGGTGTTTCCCGCAGCACTGCTCGGACGCATCGTCTCGATACCGTACTTCCCGCTATCCGACGAGATGCTCGCCGGGATCGTTCGGTTACAGCTCGACCGGATCGGACGACGCCTCCGCGACAATCATAACGCGTCCTTCGACTACGATGACGCGGTCGTGGAGCACATTGTGTCACGTTGCAACGACCCGGATTCCGGCGGGCGAATGATTGACAACATCATCACCAACACCCTGCTCCCGGAGCTGTCGCGCGAGTTCCTCAGCAAGTCGCTTGCCAAGGAAGAAATCAAGCAAGCGCGGGTCTCGATTGAGAACGACAAATTCGCATATTCGTGGAATTGAGAGCGATGAACATTCAAACCGAGCATCGCCACCCGAACACTGGTCCCACGCCATACGACGAGGTCTACTACCCCGGCCACGTTTACGGGCTCACTCATCCGAACCATCTTGCTACCATTGCCGCCGTTTACGGCATGCAGTCAGCACCGGTCGAGCGTTGCCGGGTGCTGGAGCTTGGCTGCGGCGTTGGCGGCAACCTGTTGCCGATGGCCTTTCAATATCCAAACAGCGAATTCGTCGGTGTCGACCTGAGCGGCGTCACGATCGAGCGCGGCCAGCGAAATATCGCCACATTGGGCCTGAGCAACATCAAGCTCCTCCATTGCGACATCATGAATGTCGACGCAGGCTTCGGGGAATTCGACTACATCTTAGCGCACGGCGTGTATTCCTGGGTGCCGCCGGCGGTGCGCGAGAAGATGATGATGATCTTCAAGCAGAACCTGGCTCCCCGCGGCGTTTGCTACGTCAGCTACAATGCGCACCCGTTCTCGCATCTTCGCGACATGGTCCGCGACATGATGCGGTATCACACCCGCCGTCTCACCGGCATGAAGGAGAAGGTCGGACAGGCCCGCGCGATCCTGAAGTTCCTGAGCGACGGCTCGAAGGCCAACTCGGTGCACGGCGCGGTCATGCGCGACCAGTACAACCGCGTCCTCAAGTCCCCCGACGAGCTTCTGTTTCACGACGATCTCGATGATGGCGCCGAGGCATTCCTGCTGCATGAGGTCGCCGAGGACGCAAGCCGCCACGGCCTGCAATATCTGGGCGATGCTGATTTCTCACGACGCTATCTTGCCGGCTATTCCGAGGAGGTTCGCGCAACGCTGCAGCGCTTCCCGGAAAGCGAGTTCATGGCGCGCGATCAATATCAGGACTTCATCGACGGCAACGGCTTTCGGCGCACCTTGCTCTGCCACGACGGCATTTCGCTATCCCGCCAGATCGACCTCGATTTCGTCACCAGGTTCCATTTGCTGAGCACGACCAACCCGGTCGACCCCGACGCCTGCGTGACCGACGATTCCGCGGTGGAATTCGAGAACCAGGACGGCAGCAGGGTCACGGTGACCAATCCGCTCTTGAAGGCCGCGTATCTATGTCTCGGCCGGGCCTGGCCGCGAGCACTATCATTCGACGAGCTGCTCGATGGCGCCCGCGCGCTGCGGGGCGACCCGCAGACGGATGATGACCAAAAAGTGTTGACTGAGGCGATGTTCATCCTGGCTTGCAGCGGCGAGGTTTCGTTCCTGCTGTCGCGTCCCTTTTTGTTGAAGGAAGCTACCGAGCATCCGCAGGCGAGCCTGCTCGCGCGAAGACAAGCGCAAACAGGTCCGCTCGTTACCAACCTCCTCCACCAAACGGTGCAGTTGGAGGACGACCGGACCAGGGATTTCCTGCAATTGCTCGACGGAGCGCGGACCATCGACCAGATCACGGCCGAAATGACCGAAAAATTCGGCCCGACCATCCGGATAGACCAGAAGGATAGTGCCGGGCAGCCTGCCGAGCCGTTACTGCTGTCAACGCGAGAAAGCGTTCAACGCTCGCTTGCGATGGTCGGCAAGCTGGGACTGCTGGTCGCGTGACGCGCTAAAGCGCATCGGCCACTGTGGAGGGAGTGGCGGACAGGAGCCCGAAGCTCTGCCATTTCCTGAAGTGGACGCGGCCCCCAGCACTCAACCATCGTGGGTGTACTGTTGGCCAAGCAGCCATCCAGTGACAATACCCGCGGGTCCGCTGGTATAGACCGGATGAAAACCTACACCGGCGCGCAGCATCCGCCATTCACTCTCGCCGACCCAGGGAATTCCAGGATCACCCTTTTGGTATTGCGACAGCAACGTTTTGGCGACCTCGGCGGCATTGGCGTAAATCGGGCCGTTCGCCCAGCGCGGCCGCGGGAGGCCAGTCATGCGGCAATAGAGCGCCGTGCAGACATACGCGGACGCCTCTTCGGCATTGGCGTCAAGGCCGGTACGCAACAGATCGTAGGCTGCATGCAGGCTCTCATGGACGATATAGGCCTCGTCCATCCGCCCCGCTGCCGACACGACCTCCAGCGTGTTCGCCGCAACCGCCGTGCCGTCCGCCCTGGTCCTAGCGACATCGTTGTATTGTGCAGCAACGCCTGCCGCGAGATCCGTCGGAGGTCTGACGGTGACCTGCCCCAACCGGATCGCGCGGGCGACGTGATGGAACGTTTGCGGCGCAATCGTCACATGGCTGCCGCGGATCGGAAACCGGAAGCGCATGCGAGCGACCGCCGGGCCATTGAGTACGTCCAATACCCTGCTCCGCAGTGACATTTGATCGTCCTCGTTGTTCGCACTACCCCACGGATGGTGGTCGCCGTTTCCGATCAGCAGGTTCAAACAGTCATTGCACCGGCGCGACAGGAATTCGAATGACTTGCGCCGGGCGGCAGCTTGATCGAACGAGCCGGCATTGAACCCAAACCCGTCCGGGCGAGACCAATTTGGGGCGAGGATTGCCTCGGAGTGCGCCCCATGACGACGACCGATCCGACGACGACCGACACTTACCGGAAGATCGCGGCGCGACTGACCATGCTGCGGCCGCAGATCGATCTGAAGAATTATTTTGCCGGCCCCAACCCGGATGTACGCCTTTATGACGAGAAGCCCTACATCCGGCACCAGCTCGAGAAGTATGGTGTCGCTGCCGCGACGACCACGCTCGACGGCGTCACCTTCCTGCCCAAGGACTGGGAAGAGCTGATCAAGAAGCTGCGCATTGCCAAGACGACGGACGGATTCGACGCCTTCGCCGAAGGGCAAAGCCCGGAGAAAGCGTCGCATTGGGCCCTCGATCTGTCGATGGCGGCAACGATCGGCAAGGGATTTCGGGAGATCTGGCGCCCAAAGCTGTCGGACAGGCCGCTCTCAACGCGGGATCTCCCGGGGCGCCACGGCTTCGGGCTCGGGCGCGATCGCGGACAATGGAGCGACGCCTACAGCTCGCAATTCGGCAAGGACCCGCAGCCCCAGGACATCACATCGCTGCATTTCGCCGTAGCACCTGATCGGGTGAACGTGCACATCGACGAAACGGGCTTCGTGTTCGAGGGCGTGGACAGTGCGCTTACGGTCGGACCGAACTTCGTGCACCACGCCGGCAACGAGCTGTTCTGGAAGAGCAACAAGCATATACCGCAATGGGCCGCAGAGCACATCGATCTGATCCTGCCGAACAGCGCGAACGACTTTTCGCGCGTGGGCATTTCGGTCGACATGTACCAGCGCAAAGACTTGCGCGTTACGGTCACCGGCTCCTGCGGAATTTTCGGCGGTTTCGAGTGCTCCGGAACCGTGAGCATCAGCGGCACGCATGACCTGCTCGGCTCGAAGTCAAAAGGCCGGCGCTAAAGCGGATATCGTCGTTCCACATTGCTCCGTGTCTACCCCTCCTACCTACGAATGAGGCTCTTCGATTTGCCGCTACCAGCTGGTGGTCCGAATGAATGGAACCATCGAACCGCCTCGAGGCAGTGACGACGAATAAGTATTGGTGGCGAGAACGCGTAGTTCCGCAGGAATCAGTAGGGGAGGTCTTACATTGCCGAACCAGGAAAGGCCCTTGAAGCCTGTCGTCGAAAGCTATGTACCGCCCGCGGGAATCCGGCATGCGGTGACGGCCGGCGAGACCTGGATATCCCTCGCCAAGCGGATCGGCATCGACCCCTGGGACCTCATCGAGTTCAATTTTCCGGGCATCAAGCTCGTCAAGCAGCGCGATTTCCAACAAGCCACACGGCAGGTGAACTGGTACCTGGCCGAGTATGTAGGCTGCCGCGCAATGTCGCCAGACCGGCAGAATTTTGCGTTTTCCTCCGGTACGACCGGCGGGAGAGGTGGATGGCGAGGGGGATTCATCTATCTGCCGCCAGGTACGCCGCCTCCCCCGCCGATTGCGCCCACTCCACCGATTGCGCCCACCCCAGCGGCTCCCACCCCGCCGGAATGTGAGGGAAGCCGACCCGACTTCGCGCGCGTGCTGGACGTGAGCGAACGTGATTTCGCGCGCACCGTTTTTGGCCCGACGCTGCCGCCGTGGGAGACAATTGCGATTACCAATGGCCTGGGAGCAGGCGGAAGACCGTGGACGAACGATGGACCGTTCTTCAGGGGAAGCAATCCCATGGTGCCGAGCATGCGGTATGCCATCAATCTTGGCAATGTCGCGTTCAGTAACCTGGCATCGCCCAGCCCCACCTTCGGCCTCTTGTGCGACAACTTCGGTCGCATTTGCGACCTCTTCGTGCACGAAATGACCCATGTGTGGCAGGCGTTCAACGATTCAAACTGGACGATGGCGCGCTCCTTCTGGGCGCAGACAATCGGTTCCGGCTACGAGTACACCCCGGGCGATTCCTGGGACTCATACAACGTCGAGCAACAGGCACACATCGTTGAAGATTGGCACAAATACAAAATCAGTTCTCCGATGCTTGCCGAGGACCGCTATCCGTACGTCCGGCTCGTGATCCGCTCTGGACGCCTCACTTTTCCTCGCGGGCTGGATCTGGTGGCATTGAAAAAGGACCTTCAAGACCTGCGCGCAAGGCACCTGGACTAGAACCCGCTGCAAGGAAGTGGTCGGGAGTCTACTTGACTGGAGCACCAACACGCCGAGAATTCGACGCGGCGGGGTAGCGCATTCTTCCTCTCAAGAGCATTTTTCCGACTTGTCCAGCCTCTGGTCAGCTTCGCAGCGCAAGCACACGGAGAAGAATTGCGCGGCCGCCATGCGACAGGCGATCGTGAAACAGTTCGGAGAGCCGGTCCCCACGCTTCCGCACCGAAAACCTTTTCCGGAGCTCATGGGCGCGAGACAGCGAGCAATAGAGAAAATCACGACGTAGCCGGCGCAGGCGGCTGCCATACCCTTTGACATCGGCGCTCGCGTAGGCCTCCATCAGGGTGCGCATCAAATAGTCATCGCTCGGATCAACATAAGTTTCGTGGGAAACGCTCGATGACCGCATGGACACGGGTTCATCGCTCGACAGAAATAAGTTCCTGCGGGTCAGCCCATCCGATACGCCCGTCGCTTCTTTAGTGAAATGTCCATAGTTCACAAAAGGCAGCGCAGCGAGTTGCCGGCGCAGATTTTCGAGCGTCGCCGACGGGATCCGGACGCCGTTGCCCGCGCTGGTGTCGAGCCTATTGGCGCGCACCGTGGCGTAGAGGTCGCCCCAGAATTTGTCCCAGGGGGCGGTGCCGTTGCGGTTAGACGACGGATTCTTGCGAACGCTATATGTGGTTTGAGTGAGGTAGGCCGCCAGTTCGCCCATGTGGCGCGTAACAGCGCCGTCAGGATCATAGACGTCGATCATGGCGTGGACGCACTCATGCAGGAGCAGCGCCCGATCGCTATCATTTGCGGGCGGCGACTTCTTCTGCGTCAACAGAACATCCGTAACCTGATCGTAGAAGGCGAGATCCTGAGTGCCGCCCTTCACCAATATATTGCCGGCACGAATGTGATCGCGAACTGTCGTCAAGTATTCGCCCTTGATATGGATCTTGTCGACGTAGAACTCGATGCCAAGCGCTACCGAGTCACTGAGTGTGTCCAGGACGTCGCCTTCGGTCAGTGGCATGAGCTACCTTCCTTGCGTGGTCGAGCAATAGTAGTCCGGCTAGGCTCCGGCAAAAGAAACGGCAGGGGAAGTCTCGCAAGCGCTGAAACGCTGTACTGCACTGATAGGAGCCGCCCGACCCTCCGTTCGCGTTGGGAAGGTGGCTAGATCGTCCCGCCGCCGGCGAAGATTTCGACGACCACAGCGCGATTGGCGGCCCTGTTCATCGCGGTCGTGTTGTCCTTCAGATACTCGTAGTGTGAAGCGGCCTTGACAGAGAAGACACGCGAGCGGGCGCTTGGGCCGAACAGGTGAAAGACGTTCTTGGCCCGGCCCGTGCGCAGGAAGATGTTGTTCCGTTCGCCGCCGGTGCTGTCACTGTATCCGACGATCTGGAACTGCAACGACTTGTCGGTCTCGAATCGGATGAGCTGCGCTGCCAACAGCGGATCGCGCTTGGCGATGGTCTTGAGATGCCGCCAGTCGACGCCGAAATCCCAGATGATGAGATATTGGCAGGTGCCGGCCGGCGGGACCAGACTGACGTCCACACCGAGATGGCCGACCTCAGTGCGGGACGTCGCGACTTCATTGGCCAGGTAGGGAAAGACGGCGGCGCTGTGAACCTTGGCAAGCGGCGAGCACTGCGGTTGCGTCGCCATATTCGGCATCTGTTCCACCGGGCCCGGCGGCGTGTATTGCGGCAGTGGCTGCGGCGCGCGTCCCATGGCAATTTCTCCCGTTGCTGGCGTGGCCTGCCGAAAGCTGCGCACTGGAGGGAGCGTCGGCTCCCACCACGGCTATGACTAGTAGTGACGTGAGCGGTCGGGGAAGTTCAAAGGCGAGCTGCGGGCGCCCTCAACAGTCATCCCGGGGCATCGCGCAGGAGGTCAGCTAAGGCCATTAGCGGACATTGATGGGCCTTCCGCGTTCTCCGGAAAGCGGGGTAGGCTACGCCTGCTGCCGTCCGTGCCCAATTGTTGCGGAGGGACCGGCCATGAAACTTCGCCGCCGAAATTTTCTGCATCTCGCCGCGGGGGCCGGCCAGATTGTGGTCCCGTCGCCGAAGAAGCCTCTCATTTCCGTGTGCAAAATTTCGCGTTAACGGACCGAACCAAGACAGGAGAACCAGACATGGCCGCCTTCCAAGAGGTTTTCCGCCGCTCCGGCATCGATGAGCGCCGCAGCCCGCCGGGCATGGTGGTGGCGTTCGGCGGCTCCAACATCGTGGCGCTGATCGATCCCGGAAGAAAGCTCAAAGTCGATCCTAACGCCCATGCCCTCGGGATCAAGGAGATCGATGGCGCCGATACCCTTAGGCGCGTCATGCAAGCCCGAGACACCTTCTCCGAACCCGATATCGATCCGCAGCTCAGGGCCGCATCACTTCCCGCCACCTTCAATGGCGATGCACGGTTTTTCGAAATCAATGGCCGGATTAAGCCGATCGGCTTTCCCGGCCTGGAGGTGGTGGCCCGGTCGGCCGGCCGGAAGATCGAAGCCAAGCTCCATGTCGTCGTGCTGCCAGAAATCAAGATCAAGGTGGCGTTCCGCAATGTCATGGTTCCGGGGAGTGGTGGCGCTCCGGCGTTTCACGCCAAGAAGCCCTGCAACGAGCAAGATGAATTGCTGACGATGAACAATATATGGAGGCCGCAGGCCAACATCCGCTTCGAGCGGGTGCCAAGCGACTGGCTGGTCATCGACGACTCGCAGGCTGCCGTCAAACAAGAGATCGCCAATGCAACTGGCATGAAGGATGCGAGCCTAGCGACCTTTCCCGATGTGATCGACGTCGAAAAACTGAAGGGCTTCTTCGTCAAACACAAAGTTCAGGGCGCCCATCTAACCATTTTCTGCGTCGATAAGGTTTGGTCCAATGGCGGCCCCGCCAATGGCACGTTTGCTCGAGGGCTGGACCTTGCCTTCATCGGCTCGCAACGCGGGCCTAACACCTCTGCCCATGAATCCGGCCATTTTCTCGGCTACTACTCGAAGAGCGCGAGCAAACCTTGGGACAGCCAAGGCCACACGCTGGAGACCGATCCGAAAACCGGAAAAGAGAACAGGGCGGAAGACATCAAGATGCTGATGCGCGGGGGAGGCGCCGGATGGAAAATTCCGTTTAATCTCGTCAAGGAGTTCCGCGACTTCCCCGGCTAGCATCGGTCGACGGACTGACTCCGTTTTGCATGAGACATAGTCAGTCGATCAATTGCCCTCGCTTTATTACTTATATCCCGGCTGGCCTACTTGATCTGCGGCGAGACCGTCGCAGGTTCGCCAAGACAACTATCGCCCTCCCCCACGCCCGCCAGCGCGGCGACGCCAAGCGCAGCCAACAAGGCGTGCATCACGTAGCCAAGTATCACCCCGGCGTTCGCGCGAAGCGCCGCCGGGCGCCCCGCCGTTGGCGCACCTCGCGCTATGTCCGAGTTGGGCCAATTCCGGTCGCATGCACTGCAGCAAACAGAACTCTTGGTCTGCCCCTCGTCGGTGGGCAAAGCGGCGTTGTTGCAGGCGGGGCGCTGAGAGGCGCTCAAGCCGACCGGGAACCCTGCCGCGCGAGTCTGGATTCCCGCGATGGTTGGGGTAAGGTTACGCTGCCTGCGCAGAAAAATTGCAAACGACATCCGGGAGGAAGTGATGCTCGACACCACGCTTAGCGCGCGCGTCCAGGTTTTCCTCGACAAGTTTGAAGCCGCGCTTGCGGCGGGCGATCTCGACGCCGTCGTAGGGATGTTCGCTCCGGAATGCTACTGGCGCGACCTCGTTGCCTTCACCTGGAACATCAAGACCATGGAAGGCCGCGATCAAGTCCGCGACATGCTCGCGCATTGCCTCGCGCATGTGAAGCCGCACAACTGGAAAGCCGCCGAGGGTGAAACGCCAACCGAGGCCGGCGGCGTGACCGAATCTTGGATCACGTTCGAGACCGATGTCGCGCGCGGATATGGGCTCATCCGCCTGCAGAATGGTCAGATCTGGACACTCTTGACGACCATGGCCGAACTGAAGGCCCATGAGGAAAAGGCCGGCTTCAGCCGACCGCTCGGCGCCAGGCACGGCGTCAATCCCGGCGCCAAGACCTGGAAGGAACTGCGTGACGAGGAAGTCGAGCAACTCGGCTTCAAGACCCAGCCCTACGTGCTTGTCATCGGCGGCGGACAGGGCGGCATTGCGCTCGGGGCGCGGCTGCGCCAGCTCGGTGTGCCGACGATCATCGTCGAAAAGAACGCACGCGCCGGCGATTCCTGGCGCAACCGCTACAAGTCGCTCTGCCTGCACGACCCCGTCTGGTACGATCACTTGCCCTACATCGATTTCCCCAAGAACTGGCCCGTGTTCTCGCCCAAGGACAAGATCGGCGATTGGCTGGAAATGTACACCAAGGTCATGGAGCTGAACTACTGGACGAACACCGTGGCCAAACGCGCCAGTTGGGACGATACCAAGAAGGAATGGACCGTCATCGTCGAACGCGATGGCAAGGAGATTACTCTGCGGCCCAGGCAGCTTGTGTTCGCGACCGGCATGTCGGCCAAGCCGAACATGCCGAAAATCAAGGGCATGGAAACGTTCAAGGGCGAGCAGCACCATTCCTCACGCCATCCCGGCTCCGGCGGCTACAAAGGCAAGAAGGTGGTGGTGATCGGCTCGAACAATTCGGCCCATGACATCTGCGCTGCGCTGTACGAGGCCGGCATCGACGTAACGATGGTGCAGCGCTCGACGACCCACATCGTGCGCTCGGATTCGCTGATGGAAAGTATCAGCGATCTTTATTCCGAACGCGCCGTCCGCGGCGGAACGACGACGGCAAAGGCCGATCTGATCTTCGCTTCACTGCCCTACCGGATATTGAATCAGTTTCAGAAGCCGGTCTACGACAAGATCCGCCAGGATGACGCCGCTTTCTATGCGGGGCTGGAAAAGGCCGGGTTCAGGCTCGACTTCGGTGACGACGATTCCGGGCTATTCATGAAATATCTGCGCCGCGGCTCGGGCTATTATATCGACGTCGGCGCCTCACAGCTTATCATCGACGGCAAAATCAAACTGTTCGCTGGACAGGTCGAGGAAATCACGCCCAACGGCGTCAGGCTCGACAACGGCAAGGAATTGCCAGCGGACGTGATCGTCTATGCCACCGGCTACAGCTCGATGAACGGCTTTGTCGCCGATCTCGTGAGTCCGGAGATGGCCGGCAAAGTCGGCAAGGTCTGGGGCCTTGGCTCGAATACGACAAAGGACCCCGGCCCATGGGAAGGTGAGCAGCGCAACATGTGGAAGCCGACGCAGCAGGAAGGCCTATGGTTCCACGGCGGCAATCTGCATCAGTCGCGACATTACTCGCAATTCCTTTCCCTGCAGTTGAAGGCGCGCTACGAGAGCATTCCGACGCCGGTCTACGGCCTGCAGACTGTCCATCACACGGTCTGAAATTGCAGAGTGCACGGCGGGGCTCGCGGATTGCGAGCCCCATGCTATTTCCGGGTCTCGGCACTCGCCAACGCAATGTCCGCCTTGTCTCGTTGAGCCGACATCGCTGACTTGATCCGCCACGTCGGAAAGGGCCGACATCGGACATTGCTGTTCATCGTAGTTATTGAACTTGTATCCACCTCGGGAAGTCGAACGCCCAAAACGTTGCACGCATCTGGCGAAGCTGGGGTGGATGACACCGATCTCATCCCTGTCTGATTTGCCGCTCCAAGCGCAGCGTATGCTCACGCAGGGAATCGTAAATCGGCGCATTACCCAGCAGCGTGGGCAGGAGCATCGCCATGAAGCAAGCGCCCAGCATCGGCAGCAGCATCGTCACGTTACCGGTCATTTCAGCGACGAGAACGATGCCGGTCACCGGCGCGCGCACAACGCCGGTGAAGAGAGCGGCCATGCCCACCAATGCAAATGCTTCCGGCTGGATAGAGAGCGCCGGGAATGCAAGACGGCAAGCCGCCCCGAACAGCAACCCAGACTGGGCTCCCAGCACGAGCAAGGGTGCGAACAGGCCGCCGGGCGTGCCGGCAGCGTATGAGAAAGCGCCGAGCCCGAATCGGATCAAGAATGCGCCCCCCAGGATCCCCACACTCTCGTGGCCGATCAGCGCCCGCTGCGTGATCTGATCTCCGCCACCAACCAGTTCGGGCGCGAACCAGGCCAGCATGCCGACGCTTGCGCCGATCAATCCGGCGCGTAGCTCGATCGGTAGCCCTCCAAATCGGTCGCGAACTGCGATGGTCGCGAGCAGGGTGCGATTGTATGCGACGGCCAGCAGGCCTGCGATGCCACCCAGAATAAGGAACAACGGGGCGGACACAGCGCTCGGATAGTTCAGCGGCCCGACGTGAAAGTCAGGCGCGTCACCGAGAAGCAGCCTTGCGACCGGGATCGCCGTCGCCAGTGCTGCAAGGGCGGCGATGGCAACACGGTGTTCGAACCTCTGCACCAGCTCCTCCAGCACGAACACGAGCCCGGCAATCGGCGCATTGAAGGCCGTTGCAAGGCCGGCGCCGGCGCCGGCCGCCAGAAGCACGCGCGAGTCCGCCCAACACAACCGGCAGATGCGCGCAGCGAAAACCGCGATACCAGCGCCCATCTGGACGGTCGGCCCCTCACGGCCCAGCGCCAGCCCGGAGCCGATCGCCAGTATCCCGCCGAAGAATTTCACTGGCACCAGGCGAAACGGAGCCGGTGGGATCTCTTCGCGCAGAACAGCCTCGACATGCGGAATGCCGCTGCCCGAAGCGTGTGGCGAGAATTGCCGCACCATCCACGCGGCAACCAGCGTCGCGACACCACACGCGCCGACGACAGTCAAGAACCCCCAGATTGCGTGGCCATGGGCCCAGGCGATCATCGCATCGCGCAGACGATCGGCGTGCGCGAGCAAAAGCCGGAAGATCGCCCCAACACACCCGGTCGCCGCTCCTATGATGAGGGCCATCGCCGCGAGCCCCAGCAGGCTGCGACGTTCGTCTGCGACTTGCCGGTCGTCGTCAGGGTTATGGTTCACGGCTGGTCGATGATCCAGAGGCCTTCGCGAGGCATGATCTTTGCCAGCGCTTCCGCGAGTGAGTCAATCAGTCTGTCATCGTGATAGGGTGTCGGCGTAATGCGCAGCCGCTCGGTACCGGGCGGGACGGTCGGATAGTTGATCGGCTGGACATAGATGCCGTGCTCGGCGAGCAGGAGATCGCTCGCTTCCTTGCACTGCTCCGGATTGCTGGCGAAGAACGGATTGCCGCCTGTCTTCTCGTGCACCAGACGAGACAGGGGGCCGGCGCGATCCGGCGCGCACTGCAACGCGTCGGAAATCATCCGGATCACATCCTTGAGCCGAAGCGGCGCCAAAACGATTTCCTGCAATCGTCCGTGTAGCTGGCGCTATAGGTGCAATATTTGCGACGCTACAGATTTTTGACATGCCCGTGGGGATGGAAACTAGGATCATCCGCTGGGGACAGTCGCTCTTGGACCGAATAGCCGAGCAGCGAGGAATCAGGTCTAAATTGGACAGATACACTATCGAACGATCTGGCCTGATGCTGAGGCGAGCGAAGCCGCTAATGCTCAATTAATACGTGAGTTGAGTTAGAGCAAAGCGAAACACATCAAGGTCTCGTCCGACAGCGCGATGGCCTCCGCAGGCGCACCACCCATCCAACGTACTGCGAGTGGATTTGCAGGTGGCCAATTGCTTTGAATGATTGTTGAAAGCTCCGACGAGCTGCTCACTAATGCCGCTGTTAGCGTCGCACCTGCTTTTCTGCTTCAGCTGAAATATCCGCTGAAACCATTGATCATGGTCCCCACGCCAACTAGGCATGGACCGATCACATTCGCAAGAACATGGTCGTCGATGCCAGCCCTCCGCTCCTCCTTCGTGACGGCCTCACTGAATTCCTCTGAATGGGAAAACACGGCGCGCGTTATCCATTCAAAAGGTCCGACTCTCAGAACATTCCGAGACATCGCGAGAACTCCGATAAAGGCCAGCGTCCCTCCACAAGCAGCAACTTTGGTGGATAACGGATATGCGGCAGGCGTAAGCAGAAACGGCAACGCAACAACCACCAATGCCAAAAGAAAATACAGGGCTGCTTTTTGTTCTGACATCCTTAGGTTCTCCCGCAGCTTACGTCCTAGTTCGAAGATTATAAATTCGGCTGATGTTCTCGGTTGTAATTTTGGAAGTCAACAACTTATCCTCCATCAGGACGGATTGCACCCAATGCGTCATGCGCTTGAGCCATGTTCTCGCGCCTGAGAGAATTGTGCTGAGGGTGTAAACGCTTGAATATTTGGTAGCGGGAGACCGCTACAGCCCGAAACCCACTTTTGAGGGTAGTGGGTCACGCTTGGTAGCGGGGGTCCGCTACATCGCGAAACCCACTATTTCCGAAGTCCTGTTTTCCTACCGAAGGGCAGCCCTTGCTAGTTCGTCAAAAGCCGCCGTTCGCACGCAATTCCTCGCCGGGCGAGAAATGGTCCCGGAGTAGGTGGTCAAAATGAGCGACCGCTATCGGCGACGAGAGCCTTCGACTTCGGAGAGAGGCTCGGTGACTGACGCCGAGATCGTATTGCTAGAGATCGAACAAATCCGTGCAAGGCGATGCCGCCGGAGGCTCAAGTGCACAAGGACTTCAGCTCCGGCGGCGGGGCGCCCTTCCCCTCGAGCATCCCCAGCGCTAGCGCGGCCTCCACCCGCACGCTCGGATCCTCATCGCCCGCTAGCTGTCGGAGGGGGTGGAGGGCTTGTTCGATCCCCGGGAAGGCCGGACCGAGGCGACCGAGGTGCCAGGCCGCCAGGCTGCGGACGAAGGCAAGCTCGTTGCCCAACTCCGCGACGAGGACGGTGATCGACTCTCCACCTGACGGCACCACCCGGGCCGAGGCCGCCGCCGCCCAGACGCGCACGAACGCAACCGGGTCCTGGAGGGTAGCGGCGAGGTCGGACATAGCCTCGGTTGCCGCCGGGCCGATCTCGCCCAGCGCATATGCACCGAGGCGACGCTGGAGTGGATCGCTGCTCGAAAGCTGCCTCACCCAGTCTGGAACGGAAGTCCCTAGGTAGGCGATCTGCGCGCTCATGGCCCGCCCCCCACTCAAGGTCCCACGCCCAGCCGGCGGTCCAGGTTGAACGCGGCGCTTATCAACCCGATGTGAGTAAATGCCTGCGGGAAGTTGCCCAGCGCTTCGCCACGCGGACCCGTCTCCTCGGCGTACAGGCCGAGGTGGTTGGCGTAGGTCAGCATCTTCTCGAAGATGAAGCGGGCCTCCTCGGCGCGGCCCGCCCGGGCCAGCGCTTCCACCAGCCAGAACGTACACATATTGAACGTCCCCTCGCTCCCGGTCAGGCCGTCGCCAGCTCCTCTGCCGATCTCGTAGCGGTGTACCAAGCTGTCGGAAACCAGCTCCGCCATGATCCGATCCAGCGTCCCGCGCATGCGGGGGTCGGTCGGCGACAGGAAGAAGACGAGCGGCATGATCAGATTGGACGCATCCACCGCGTCAGTGGCGAAGTGCTGCACGAACGTCTGCCGCTCGGTGTTCCAGCCGTGCGTCATGATAGTCTCGTAGATGCGGTCCCGCTCCGCAGCCAGGCGGGCGCGATCCAGCGGCAGACTCCTCTTCTGCGCAAGGCGGATCGCTCGGTCCAACGCCACCCAGCACTGCACCTTGGAGTACACGAACTGCTGTTGTCCACCGCGTACCTCCCAGATGCCATCGTCGGCTCGCTCCCAGTTGCTCGTCACCCAGTCCAGCATCTTGCGCACGTGACGCCAGGAGTCATAGGCGATCGGCGTCCCGTACTTGTCGTACAGGTAGACCGCATCCATCAGCTCGCCATAGATGTCCAGCTGCAGCTGGTCGGCAGCGGCGTTGCCGACTCGCACTGGACGCGACCCGCGGTAGCCATCGAGGTGGCCGAGGATCTCCTCGGGCAGTTCGCGCCCGCCGTCGATACGATACATAGTCTGCAAAGGGTCGCCCCGGGCACCCTCGACGGCCCGCTGCCCCAACCAGGCCATGAACTGCTCCGCCTCCGACGTGAGCCCCAGGCGTAGGAAGGCGTAATTGGTGAAGGCGGCGTCGCGCACCCAAGTATAGCGATAGTCCCAGTTGCGCACCCCGCCGATCTCTTCCGGCAGACCGCAGGTCGGCGCCGCCACGATCGCGCCGGTCGGCGCGAACGTCAGCAGCTTCAACACCAGCGCCGAGCGGTGGACCATCTCGCGCCAGCGACCCGAATAGTTGCACTTCCTCAGCCACTGCCGCCAAAAGGCCAGGGTCTGCGTCAGGGCCTCCGTGCCGACCAGCCGCGCCTCGAGCAGGACCCCATCATGAACGCTGTCTTGGCTGGTCTCCTCCACCTGGCGGAGGATGAACGTGGTCGTCTCGCCGGGGTTAAGGACGAACTCGGCAGCGACGCCATCGCCCTGCCGACCAAGCGGGAAGCGGCTGACTAGCGAGACTTTCATGCCTCGTGCCTCGAAGATCGCTCCCCGGCCCTCCAGGACGACCTGGTGGGGCCGGCGCGCGAAGTCGAAGGCCGGCCGGCAGTCGAGGCGGAAGCGGACCGACCCGCGCACCGCCCGCACTACCCGGACGATCTGGTGGATCTTTCTGATCTCGCGCGCGCCTTGGATCGGCATGAAGTCCACGACCTCACCGACGCCCTGGTCGCTAAGAAAGCGCGTCACCAGGACGTTGCTGTCAGGCATGTACATCTGTTTGCACTGCGCCTCGTAGAGGCTGGCGATGCGGAATGAGCCTCCTTTCTGGTCGTCGAGAATTGCCGCGAAGACGCTCGGCGAGTCAAAGTGCGGCAGGCAACACCAGTCGATGGACCCGTCAATGCCAACCAAGGCAACGGTGTGCAGGTCGCCGATGACGCCGTAGGATTCGATCGGCTTGTAGCCCATGATCTCGTCTCCTCCGCTCGACGCTGATCGAGCCCCAAGATAGGCGTAGCGTCAATGCAACCTTTTGGCTCGCAACCTCGCTCATCTCGCCCGCGGCCGGTCATTTACACCAAGGAACACGTCAACACCGCTGTCGCACACGTGTTCGCGCGAAATTTCCCACCGCTACAGTGCTTGCCGTTGCTTGGTTGAAGAAGTCGGACTACGCTTTCGATCCCGCCACAGCGCGGCGTGCTGCGATGCCCGCGATAGATATCGCTTAGCCACGAAGTGTTCCGAGTTCATCGACGCTATGCACCGAAAGCCTCGACTGAAGGGGCGAGACCATGAACGCCGTCCTTCCGATCATTTGCCTTGCAAGGCATGGCGAGACGGCGTGGAGCCTCTCGGGCCAGCATACTGGCCTCACAGATTTGCCTCTCACCGAGCGCGGCGAACTCAATGCGCAAAGTTTGCGCGCGCGGTTGCTAGGCTTCACTTTCGCAAAAGTGTTCACGAGCCCCCTGAAGCGAGCGGTCCAGACATGCGAGCTGGCTGGCTTCAGCGTCGAAGCGGAACCCGACCGCGATCTGCTGGAATGGAATTACGGCCAGTACGAGGGGCGTCGCACAACCGAGATCCATGAAGAACGTCCGGGCTGGCAATTGTTTCGCGACGGCTGTCCGGGAGGAGAAGCACCGAATCAAGTCGGTGCCCGGGCCGATCGCATCGTGGAGCGCGTTCGCAACATCCCAGGTAACGTGTTGTTGTTTTCGAGCGGGCATTTTCTCCGGGTTCTGGCGGCACGCTGGTTAGGCCTCGATGCGGAGGCCGGACGACTCTTCACACTCGACACTGCAAGCCTGAGCATGCTCGGGTACGAACACGATCAGTCAGAACCAGCGATCCGGCTGTGGAATGACATCGGGCACGTCGAAGGTCGGTTCGCACCGAGCTTCGCGCACTGAGCGCTAGTCGGAGTAACATAGTCTTGAAATGTCCGTGCGTGTTACGCGCGTACGATGAGCATATCGCAGAGAGTTGCGTAAGGGTAAGGCCGATGAACCAGGTCGTCTTTCTGGTCGATGTCGACAATACACTTCTCGATAACGACCGCATCCAGGCCGACATCAAAGCCTACCTCGAGCGCCGGTACGGTGCCCCTTGTCGCGATCGGTACTGGGCAATTCTGGAGGAGCTGTTCCAAGAACTGGGGTATCGAGACTATCTCGGTGCACTCCAGCGGTACCGTGTCGAACACCCGCAGGACATGCACCTATTGTCCATGTCGTCATTCCTGGTCGATTACCCGTTCGCCAACCGTTTGTATCCGGGGTCCCTGGATGTGCTCGAACGACTACGTCAGTGGGGCCCAACCGTCCTTCTCACCGATGGCGACGTCGTCTTTCAACCCCGCAAGGTTGAGCGCTCGGGACTTTCGGAGGCAGTCAACTCACACGTGCTGATCTACATCCACAAGGAACTCGCGCTCGATGATGTCGAGGCCCGCTATCCGGCGCTGCACTACGTTCTGGTTGATGACAAGCCGCGTATCCTTGCCGCGGTCAAGGAGGCCTGGGGCAACCGCGTCACCACCGTTCTTCCCCGACAAGGACAATACGCACACGACGTGAACGCCCTGTCCTCCTTCGCCACACCCGACGTGACTGTGGACCGGATCGGAGACCTACTCGACTACGATCTGGGTCGCCTGCTTGCGGCAGCCCCACCGCTCGAAGCTGCGGAGGTGAAACGATGAATGCAACGCAAAAGCTCCATGAACTCGGACAGAGCGTTTGGCTCGACAACATCAGCCGCGACCTGCTGACCAGCGGCACTTTGAGGCGCTACATCGCCGACTTCTCGCTGACGGGACTCACATCGAACCCGACAATCTTCGACCAAGCGATCAAGAACAGCTCTCACTATGATTCAGCGATCCGCAGCAAGCTCACCGAGGGAAAGTCGGGCGAGACGCTATTCTTCGAGCTCGCAATCGAAGATCTTGTCCAGGCAGCAGACCTGTTCCGCCCGATTTGGGACCGCACCAACGGTGTAGACGGGTGGGTCTCGCTCGAGGTCTCGCCACTTCTCACGCATGACACGGCCAGCACAATCGCGGCGGCTAAGGAGTTGCATGCGCAGGCGAAACGCCCCAACCTCTTCATCAAGATACCCGGTACACGAGAAGGGTTGCCCGCCATCGAAGAGTCGATCTTTGCCGGCGTGCCCGTGAATGTGACGCTTTTGTTCAGCCGGGAGCACTATCTCGCTGCCGCCGAGGCATACCTGCGCGGCATCGAGCGTCGGATTGCGGCCGGTCTAAGTCCAAATGTTGGATCCGTTGCGTCGGTCTTCGTCAGCCGCTGGGATGCCGCCGTAGCGAAAGAAGTGCCCGCCCAATTGCGCAATCAACTTGGTATTGCAATCGCGAAACGAACCTACAAGTCGGCTTGCGAGTTGCTCTCCTCGGCCCGTTCGCGGCGCATCTACAACGAGGGTGGGCGGCCACAGCGCCTGTTATGGGCGAGCACAGGAACCAAGGACCCTGCAGCGTCTGACGTTTTATACATCAAGGCGTTGGCCGCGCCGCTTACGGTGAACACCATGCCGGAAAGCACGGTGAAGGCCGTGGCCGATCACGGCGAAATTGGAGAGATTTTGTCGTCCGACGGCGGCGATTCCGAAGTCGTACTCTCGCAATTCGCGAAGGCCGGCGTCGACATCGAAGCGCTAGCAGCGACATTGCAGGATGAGGGCGCCAAATCGTTTGTCAAATCCTGGAATGAGCTGATGAGTGTCATCTCCGCCAAGACCGAGGTGCTCAAGAAGGCAAGCTAAATTCCAATCGAGACAAAGGTCTTCCATGAACATACTGGTCGTTGACGTGGGCGGCACCCACGTCAAGATCCTTGCCTCCGGCGAAAAAGTTAAACGAGAAATTGACTCCGGGCCGACCCTAACGGCCCGGCAGATGGTATCGAGCGTGAAAAAGCTGGCCGATGGCTGGGAGTATGACCTCGTCTCGATTGGCTATCCCGGCCCGGTTGTGCATGACCGGCCTATGGCGGAACCTCACAATCTGGGAAAGGGCTGGATGGGCTTCAACTTCGCTGCGGCATTCAAACTGCCGACGAAAGTCATCAACGATGCGGCGATGCAGGCGCTCGGCAGCTACCGGGGCGGCAAAATGCTGTTTCTCGGGCTCGGGACGGGACTCGGCTCGGCGATGATCGTCGATGGCATCGTGGAGCCGATGGAGCTTGCGCACTTAGCCTACAAGAAGCGGACCTACGAAGACTATGTCGGCGCCCGCGCGCTGGAGGAATTTGGCAGGAAAGCATGGCGGAAGCACGTCGAAGATGTCGTTGAATCTTTGGTTGCGGCTCTCCAACCCGAGGACGTCGTGTTGGGCGGCGGCAACGCGACAAAGTTGAAAACACTGCCACCACTATGCCGTCTTGGCGATAATGCCAACGCGTTCAAGGGCGGCTTCAGGATGTGGGAAGGTCCGCCGAAGGGAACGATCACTCGCTCGCGCAAACAGACTGCGCAAGCCGCCATGGCGCGTCAAAAGGAGCGATAATGGCAACTACCACGAAAACGGTCACCGAGCTTCCAGCCTGGAAGGCCTTGTCCGCCCATTTTCAGAAGATCGATCGCTTGCATCTGCGCGAGCTCTTTGCTCAAGACCCCAAACGCGGCGAGCGCCTGACGGTCGAAGCAGCCGGACTCTACCTCGACTACTCGAAGCACCGCATTACCGGCGAAACGCTGGCTCTGCTGTTGGAACTGGCCCAACAGTCCGGGCTCCGCGCGCGGATCGATGCGATGTTCGCAGGCGAGAAGATCAACGTTTCCGAAAAGCGGGCCGTCCTGCATGTCGCGCTCCGCGCGCCGAAGGGGCAATCGATCCCGGCCGACGGCGAGGACGTTGTGCCCGAGGTCCATTCGGTGCTCGACCGCATGGCCGATTTTTCCAATCGCGTACGCGGCGGTGCGTGGCGCGGCCACACCGGAAAGCCAATCCGTAACATCGTCAACATCGGCATCGGCGGCTCCGATCTGGGGCCGGTGATGGCCTACGAGGCGCTCAAGCATTACAGCGATCGCGCCATGACGTTCCGGTTCGTCTCCAACGTGGACGGCACCGATTTTGCGGAAACGACCCGCGATCTCGATCCAGCGGAGACGCTCTTCGTTATCTCTTCCAAGACCTTCACAACCCTCGAGACCATGACCAACGCCGGGAGCGCGCGCAACTGGTCGCTCGCGGGGCTTGGGGGCGACGAGGAGGCGGTCGCGAAGCATTTCGTCGCGGTGTCGACAAATACGAAAGAAGTGACGAAGTTCGGCATCGACACCGCCAACATGTTTGGCTTCTGGGACTGGGTTGGCGGTCGATACTCCATGGATTCGGCGATCGGACTTTCGACGATGCTTGCTATCGGTCCCGACAACTTTCGCGCCATGCTCGGCGGCTTCCATGAAATTGACGAGCATTTCCGCACCGCGCCCTTCGAGCGCAACATGCCGGTACTAATGGGGCTGCTTGCCATCTGGAATAATAATTTCTTCGGCGCGCCGACCGTAGCGGTGCTACCTTATGAGCAGTACCTGAAACGGTTCCCGGCATACCTCCAGCAGCTAACGATGGAGAGTAACGGCAAGCACGTCACGCTCGATGGTAATCCTCTCACCTACGACACCGGTCCGATCTATTGGGGTGAGCCCGGGACCAACGGTCAGCACTCGTTCTACCAGCTCATCCATCAGGGCACCCGTCTCATTCCCTGCGACTTCATCGCCTTTCACAAGACACTCAACCGACTTGGACAACAGCACGACATGTTGCTCGCGAACGTCTTCGCGCAGGGCGAAGCGTTAGCGTTTGGCAAGACACCTGACGAAGTAAGCGCAGAGGGATCGGCCGATTGGCTCGTTCCGCATCGCGTATTCGAGGGAAACCGACCGTCCAATACGATACTGATGGAACAGCTGACACCCGCGGCGCTGGGCAAACTCGTCGCACTGTACGAGCACAACGTCTTCACTCAAGGCGCAATTTGGCAAGTCGATTCATTCGACCAATGGGGTGTCGAACTCGGCAAGGTGCTGGCGCAACGCATCATCCCCGAACTGACCAACGAAGCCGAACCCAAATACGCCCACGACAGCTCGACCAACGCCTTGATCCGCCGACATCGCAGGTTCAGGGACAGGTTGCACTAGACACTGATTTCGAAACGCCAGGTTACCAGCGCACGGGGAGATAATAACGCCGCAGCTTAAAAACAGGAGCCACTCATGCAACTCGGAATGATCGGCCTCGGCCGAATGGGCGCCAATATGGTGCGAAGACTTGTCCGGCATGGTCACCAATGTGTCGTCTTCGACATGTCGCCGAATGCCGTTGCGGAACTGGTGAAAGACAACGCGACAGGAAGCTCCTCGCTGAAGGATTTCGCGAAGAAGCTCGAAAAGCCGCGCGCGATCTGGTTGATGGTTCCTGCGGCCGTCGTGGATACATCGATCCGCGATCTGCTGCCGCTGCTTGAAGCCGGCGACATTCTGATCGACGGCGGCAACTCGTACTACATCGATGACATCAGGCGCTCCAAGGAACTGGCTCAGAAGGGCATTAATTATGTAGATGTCGGCACCAGTGGCGGTGTGTGGGGTCTCGAGCGCGGCTACTGCATGATGATCGGTGGTCCTGACCAGGCAGTGCAGCGGCTGGATCCGGTCTTCAAGACGCTTGCTCCGGGCGTCGGCGAAATCCCGCGCACGCCGGGACGAGAGCACGCCGCCGCCGGCACCTGCGAGCATGGCTATCTCCACTGCGGGCAGAGCGGAGCCGGTCATTTCGTCAAGATGGTCCATAACGGTATCGAGTACGGGCTGATGGCGGCGTATGCCGAGGGGCTTGGTATCCTGCGCGCCGCGAACATTGGCAAGCAGACGCACGCGGCGGACGCCGAAACAACGCCGCTTCGCGTTCCCGAGCACTACCAGTATGACCTGAATCTGCCCGAAATCGCAGAAGTGTGGCGGCGCGGCAGCGTGGTCGCGTCGTGGCTTCTAGACTTGACGGCAACGGCATTGCTGGAAGATCCGGCGCTTTCCAAATTCGCTGGGCGCGTATCCGACTCCGGCGAAGGACGCTGGACCATCGCAGCAGCGATCGACGAGGCAGTGCCCGCCCCGGTTCTGACGACGGCGCTTTACGAACGCTTCAGTTCTCGCGGCGAGGCCGATTTCCAGAACAGGCTGCTTTCGGCGATGCGCTACGAGTTCGGTGGACACTTGGAAAAAGGCAGCCAGTGAGAGACCCAGATGGCCTTGAGCGAACCCAGATCCGACGCATTGGTATTTTTCGGCGCAACCGGCGATCTTGCCTACAAGAAGATTTTTCCGTCGCTGCAAGCCATGCTGAAGCGGGGCCACCTCGATGTGCCCGTCATCGGCGTCGCGAAGGCCGGCTGGACCCTCGACCAGCTCAAGGCCCGAGTACGAGATAGCCTCGAAAAGCACGGCGGCCTCGACGCCGCTGCGTTTGACAAGCTAGCCGGTCTTTTACGTTACGTAGACGGCGACTATGCCGATCCCACTACGTTCGACGCCCTTCGCAAGCAGCTCGGTTCGGCGCAGCGGCCGGCACATTATTTGGCGATCCCACCCGCCTTGTTTGCAACCGTAGTGGAGCATCTCGACACTGCCAATTGCACAAACGGCGCGCGTGTCATTGTGGAGAAGCCATTCGGGCATGATCTCGCCTCCGCACGGAACCTCAACAGGATCCTGCTCGCCAGGTTCGACGAAGATCACATCTTCCGCATCGACCACTATCTCGGAAAACGACCTGTTCACAACATGGTCTTCTTTCGCTTCGCAAACGCCTTCCTGGAGTCGTTCTGGGACCGCAAGTTCGTGAGCAGCGTGCAGATCACGATGGCGGAGAATTTCGGCGTGCAGGGTCGCGGCGCCTTCTATGACCAAACCGGCACAATTCGCGACGTTATCCAAAATCATCTGTTTCAGGTGTTGGCGAATCTCGCGATGGAGCCGCCGGCCCGATCCGACAGCGAATCGCTGCGTGACGAGAAAGCCAAGGTTCTGAGGTCGATTCCGCCGATCGCTGAGAACGAATTGGTGCGCGGACAGTTTCGCGGCTACCGGCAGGAGCCAGGCGTTGCTCCGGAGTCGCAGGTGGAGACGTTCGCCGCGCTCCGGCTGGAGATCGACTCCTGGCGCTGGCAGGGAGTGCCATTTTACATCCGAGCCGGAAAATTGCTTCCCGTGACTTGCACGGAGGTAATCGTACGCCTTCGTGAGGCGCCGCGGATATTCCCCCATAGCGCCGCGATACCGAATTACTTGCGGTTTCGCATCAATCCCGACATGGCCATTGCTCTCGGCACGATGGTGATGGATGAGGATGATCGAGAAATCGGGGAGCCTGTCGAGTTGCTGGCCAGCCGGCGCCCTGGCCCAGAGGAGATGGATGCATATGAACGCGTGCTCGGCGACGCGATGAACGGCGATCGGACGCTGTTTGCACGACAGGACTACGTCGAAGAAGCCTGGCGGATTGTCGATCCGGTCTTGAGAAAGACGACACCCGTCTACGAATACCATGCAGGAAGCTGGGGGCCTCACGAAGTGGACAAGAATGTCACACCGCCGGGCGGCTGGCTCAACCCAACGGTCGTGTGACGCACTCGATGGCGGCAGCCTATCGCTGACGGCGCGCCAGCGGCCATGTTATCGACACCCGCGGGAGGGAATCAGCCATGACGGACGCCGAACTCGACCAACTCGCGATCAACACCATCCGCACACTGTCGATTGACGCAGTTCAGGCCGCGAACTCCGGCCATCCGGGCACGCCGATGGCGCTTGCTCCACTTGTCTATACGCTATGGAATCGAGTCATGCAGTTCGATCCGCAAGATCCGATCTGGCCCGGTCGCGACCGCTTCGTGCTGTCGAACGGCCACGCGTCGATGCTGCTGTGGTCCGTGCTTTACCTTACCCGCACGCAGGCCGTGAATGCCGACTACGAGACGTTGGGAAGGCCTGCTGTTACCCTCGACGATATCCGCCGCTTTCGCCAGCTTGGGAGTCACGCGCCAGGACATCCCGAATACCATCTGGTATCCGGCGTCGAGACCACCACCGGCCCGCTCGGACAAGGTATCGCGACCAGCGTCGGTATGGCGATCGCGCAGCGCTGGCTCGCTGCGCGATACAACAAGCCGGACTTTACCATCTTCGACTACGATATTTACGCCGTATGCGGCGACGGCTGCCTGATGGAAGGCATCAGCTCGGAAGCGGCGTCGCTGGCCGGCCACCTCGGCCTTGATAACCTGTGCTGGATCTACGACAACAATCATATCACGATAGAAGGCAGCACACGGCTGGCCTTCACGGAAGATGTAGCCGTCCGTTTCACCGGCTACGGCTGGAACATCCTGTACGTTAGTGATGCCAACGATACCGCGGGCATCGAACGGGCCTTGACGACGTTCCGGGATACGAAAGGCCGGCCGACGCTGGTGATACTCAGTAGTCACATCGGATATGGCTCGCCACACCGCCACGATACTGCTGCGGCACATGGCGAACCGCTCGGTGTTGAAGAAGTCGAGCTCACCAAGCGCGCCTACGGTTGGCCGGAAAACTCAGATTTCCTCGTGCCAGACGGCGTTCGCGAACATTTTGCCGCCGGCGTTGGCGTGCGAGGCGCTGAGGCTCGTCGTAGATGGGAGGACCTATTCGCTGGTTACCGTGCGAAGTATGCGGCACTGGCAACCGAGATCGACCAGATGCAACAACGGATACTTCCGGAAGGTTGGGACCGCAACCTGCCGATATTCCAAGCGGATTCGAAGGGCGTCGCGGGTCGTGAAGCTTCGGGAAAGGTCTTGAATGTTCTGGCGCAGAACGTTCCCTGGTTAATCGGCGGTTCGGCCGATCTGGGTCCATCGACCAAGACGCTTTTGACCTATGAAGGCGCAGGAGATGTCCAGGCCGCCACACCGGGTGGCAAGAATTTGCATTTCGGCATCCGCGAGCATGCGATGGCAGCAATCCTGAACGGTCTCGCACTGTCGAAATTGCGGCCGTTCGGCGCGACATTCCTGATCTTCAGCGATTACGCTCGGCCCGCGATGCGACTCGCTGCACTGATGGAATTACCGGTCGTTTTTGTTTTCACCCATGATGCGATGGGCGATGGCGAAGATGGCCCAACGCACCAGCCGATCGAGCAGCTCGCCTCAATGCGAGCAATGCCAGGTCTGACGCTGTTCCGGCCGGGTGATGCCAACGAAGTGGTCGAGGCCTATCGCTACGTCATGCAGCTTCGTCATCGGCCAGCCCTGCTGGCGCTGTCTCGCCAACCGTTACCGATCCTCGATCGCAGCAAGTATGCATCGGCATCCGGGGTGGCGCGAGGCGCCTATGTGCTTGCCGACCCCCCTCAGGGCACGCCAGACATCATCTTGATTGCCACCGGCAGCGAGTTGAGTCTCGCGGCCGACGCTCATGAGAGACTTAGCTTCGATGGTATCCGTTCGCGCGTGGTCTCGATGCCGTCCTGGGATGTCTTCGAACGCGAGACCCAGGAATACCGCGATGACGTCTTGCCACCTGAGATCACAGCCCGCGTTGCGATCGAGCAGGCGTCCACATTCGGCTGGGAGCGGTACGTCGGGAGAACTGGCCGAATCATTGGCATGCACACATTTGGCGGTTCCGCTCCGCTGAAGGCGTTGCAGCAGGAGTTCGGATTCACCGTCGATCATATCGTCGCGACGGTTAAGGCGCTGTTGCAACCCTCGAAAGCCGCATAGCATGGACGATGTCGGGCAACGTCGCCCCCGTTCGGCTGAGCATGCAAGGCTTGCCGACTCCTCGCCCGATACTCCCGGCGACTGGAAAGCGATCGGGCCTTACGTTAGTGAGCGGGCTTGGGGCACCGTGCGCGAAGACTACAGTGCCGATGGCAAAGTCTGGCAATACTTCCCATACGAACACGCGCGCTCGCGCGCCTATCGGTGGAACGAGGACGGTCTTGCCGGCCTTTGCGATCAATCGCAGCGCCTGTGTTTTGCTCTCTCCTTTTGGAATGGACGTGACCCCTTCCTGAAGGAACGTATCTTCGGTCTCGGTGGTCCAGAAGGAAATCACGGCGAGGACGCCAAAGAGTGCTGGTGGTATATCGACGCAACACCGACCAGCTCGTGGCTTCGTTGGCGTTACCACTATCCCCAGCTAGAGTTTCCCTACGCGTTGCTTCGGCAGGAGAACGCAAGGCGCAACAAGGACGAGCCCGAATTTGAACTCCTGGATACCGGTGTTTTCGAAGGGGATCGTTACTGGCAGATCACGGCGGATTGCGCCAAAGCATCACCCGACGACGTATGCGTGCGCATCAGCGTTCGAAACGCCGGATCCGACGCAGCTGAGCTTCAGGTGCTTCCGACACTGTGGTTCCGCAACCGTTGGTCCTGGGAGGCTGGCATCGCGCGGCCGATTATCCAGGCGACGACTGAGACCGGCAACGTCGGCGCGATCGCTGAAGAAGAACTGCTGGGCCGCTGGCGCTTCACTGCCGGGGCGGACCCAGCCGGAAGGCCGCCGCCGTTGCTGTTCTGTGAAAACGAAACCAATGCCCGATACCTGTATGGCGTCACCACCGAGCAGACGCCCTATCCGAAGGACGGCATCAACGACCATGTCGTTCACGGTGCGGCGACCGTAAATCCTGCGAGGCGGGGTACAAAAATGGCCTGCTGGTATCGCCTCAAAGTCGCTGCCGGCGAAACGGTCGAGCTCAGGCTTCGCCTGGCACGTGATGGACGCGACCAGGCTGCGAACCTCGGAGCAGACTTCGAGCGAATCCATGCCGAGCGTAGGCGCGAAGCAGACGAGTACTATGCAGCGCTGACCCCTGACGGCGCGAGCGACGATGAGGCCGCCGTGATGCGACAAGCGTTCGCTGGCATGCTGTGGAGCCAGCAGTTCTACCACTACGACGTCGCGCGCTGGCTCGACGGCGACACCATACGTCCGCCCGACGCTCGCGCGTCTGGTCGCAACGCGGACTGGCGCCATCTCAACAACCACGACATCATCGCCATGCCCGACAAATGGGAGTATCCATGGTATGCCTCCTGGGACCTCGCCTTCCATTGCGTGGTGCTGGCGCACATCGACCCCTCAGCAGCGAAGCATCAAATGCTGCTGCTGGCGCGCGAATGGTACATGCACCCGAACGGCCAGTTGCCGGCGTATGAATGGAATTTCGGAGACGTAAATCCGCCAGTTCAGGCGTGGGCCACGCTTGCGGTGTTCCGGATCGATGGCGGCACCGATTTCGACTTTCTAGCTCGCGCGTTTCAAAAGCTCCTGATCAACTTCACCTGGTGGGTAAATCGAGAGGACGCGTGTGGCGACAACGTATTCGAGGGCGGCTTTCTCGGTCTCGACAACATCGGCCCGTTCGACCGCTCGCAAATGCACCCTGATGGCGATGTCCTGGAGCAGTCGGATGGCACCGCCTGGATGGCTAAGTTCTGTCTCAACATGCTGGAGATGGCTCTCCTGCTTGCCAACCACCAGCCTAGCTACGAGGACGTCGCGGTAAAGTTCTTCGAGCATTTCGCCTTAATCGCGACCGCTATGAACAAGCTGTGGGATGACAAAGACGGCTTTTTCTACGATCGGCTTCGCAAGCGCGACGGCTCGACTTTCACGGTGCGCGCACGTTCTATGGTGGGACTGTTGCCAATCTTTGCGGCGGTACAGCTCGATGCGACGCTGTGGGACCGACTGCCGATGTTCCGCAAGCGCGCGCGCTGGTACATCGAAAACAAGCCTGGCCTTGCAGAATTCCTGCACACACCTGCGACCAATGAACGCCCTCGGCTGATCTCGCTGGTGGGCAAGTCGCGCATGAAGCGGATTCTCGCGTGTATGCTCGACGAATCAGAATTTTTGTCGTCTTACGGGCTGCGATCCTTGTCGCGTTACCACCGCGAACATCCACTTATCGTCAACATGGATGGACATGTTGCCCGTCTTGACTATGAGCCTGGCGAATCTCGAACAGGGCTGTTCGGCGGCAATTCAAACTGGCGCGGACCGATTTGGTTTCCGCTCAATTTTCTTGCGATCGAGTCGCTACGACATCTTCATACCAACCTTGGCGAAGACTTTACGGTTGAATTGCCTACAGGATCGCGTCGGCAAGCAAGTCTCGAGCAAGTGGCCGAAGAACTCGAGCGCCGATTGCTCAGATTATTCCTCCGAGACTCAGACGGCCGGCGACCAGCACTGGGATCGGATTCACGCTTCCAGCGCGATGGGGCATGGCGCGATTCTTTGCTCTTCTACGAATACTTTCACGGCGATACCGGCGAAGGACTTGGCGCCTCGCATCAGACCGGATGGACGGCTCTGGCCGGCGCACTGGTGGCAAATCGGCGGTTCCGAAGTGCTCAGAAGTAATGGACGCCAGCAGGCATACGTCAGCTTCTTGGCGCATGATAGCATCCAAGGTGACGAGTCGCAGCCAGCCAACCTCGCTGGCGCATTACAGGGATACGGTACGCGCTGTAATCCCACGGACATGAGCACGACCGCACACGATGCCCAACGACCATGGCTATTTGCGCTGTACCGAGACTGTGACGGCGATGCGTTGAGCAGCTTAAGGTTTTTGCTCATGAACCCCCGAACCGACAATCCGGTTCTGGTTCTGCAGCAAGCCGTACCCTGCGGCGACGGGCAGAACAGATTGTCCGTTTTGCTCGCCCTAATATCCTATTCTACGATGAGCATGTGATCGATCTGTACCATCGGATCAGCGCGCCGTATCGAATGGGGTGGAGATAAAGAAAGAAAGGAAAAGTCGCCCAGCAATCCGGCCGGGCGACGTGCGACCACAAAAAACGTCGCACGAGACCCGTTTCGTTCTCGGCGGACCTCCTCGCAATTTATTGAAGAAGAAGGCCTTTTATTTGGTGGGCGCACCAGGGCTCGAACCTGGGACCCCCTGATTAAGAGTCGGCCACGGGTTGAGAGCAATCAATGACTTGCCGGTCGCACCCCTGGGCTTGTCCGGCCGAAAATGGGCATTCGTCGCACGATCACAGTCGACCGTTATACTGGCCGTTATCCGAAGCGGTCGGGACATTTGTCCCCGGGGGAATCTTGTCATTTAATGCTGGGCGACTGCGTCGCGAACGGGCGGATCTCGCCCTCAACGTTTGATCTCCAATCGTTTTCGTGGCCTCGATACCTCCACTCGAAACTGGAAGCACGGCATTTGCGCAGAAGCGTAACAGCTGCCTGACTCTTCACCACGCATAACGGACGACGCCCTTGCCGGCGTAGCTGCGCGTGCTGGTCGAGAACTCCCCTTCAAAGGTCGCCGCCGCGGACCAGCCGTTCGCCCACTTCAGCTCGGCGGATGCCGTGGTGAGCGCGGAGTCGGACGCCTGCGCCGCACCGTTGACGACGAAGCTTGCGCCCGGCAGCGCCTGGAAGGTCGCCGCGACCGCGCGGTCCGGATTGTAGTCATGCGCCCAGGCAAAGCGGCTACGCAGCGTCAACACGCCGTTCTGCATCGCGAACGACTTGTCGGAGCGAATGCCCAGTTCGCTGCGCGTGTCGGTCACGCCCTTCGCGCCATAGGCCACCGCAAACGCCGACGCACCGGACACGACCTGTTCGGCGTAGGCAGGAAGGTCAAGCGCCGTGACTTGCGCCGCGGCGTAGGGGGTGATGCCGACACCACCCGCCACAGGTGCGACGAAGCGATACCCACCCTCGAGGCGCCCGGACCAGGCATTGGCATTGAACTCGGCGCGCAGGTGATCGATGCCCGCGACCGTCACCACGCGGTTGGTGGTGATGTCCTGCCAGCCATAGGCGAGCGCGGCGGAGACATATGCCGGGCCGTTGCTATGCCGCACATAGGCGCCGGCCTGGAACAGGTCGGAACGGCCGGAGCCGAGACCATTCACGCCAAAGTTCGTGCCGCCGCCGGCGAGCGCGAAGCCGGCAAGCGTGTTCGGAGCGACCAGATAGTCGGCACCCACAGCGGTGCCGTAAATGCTGCTGGTCGTGTTGTTCGACCCGGTGACCGCATTGCCGTCAGTCGATTGTGAACCGCCGAAGCCCTCCGCCCACACGCTCCAGTGCGACTCGAAGCTGCGCGGCGGCGCCTTGGTGAACATCGCAAACGCATCGGTCGCCTTGCGCGCCGCATACGCGCTCGCGCCCTGCTCGTCTGCAAAGCCGGTCGCGTCGCTCGTTGCGCCCGGCCCGCCAGCGCGTCCCGCGAAGGGATCGGTGAGAAGGCCCATGAACTGGCCCATCGCAACGAACGTCCCCTGCTGCACGGTTGTGCCAAGCTCGCCGGAGGCTTGCGTCAATCCCGCCCCGTTCAGCGCGCCATAGACCAGCGGAATGCCGCCGTTGCTGTTGAAGGAATTGATGAACGCATTGGCGACCGCCTGCTGATTGCGGGAGAGGCCGCCGCCATAGCTCAGCGCCGACGGGCCCGGCGTGAAGTTCAGCGCCAGATTGAGATAGGCGTTGTTGGCATCGTAGCTGAGGCTGGTGTGGAAATTCGCCGGAAGATTGGTGTTCGCGACCGTCGACGCGAAGGTCCCGGACACGCCACCACTCGTGGTGAGGATGTTGTATTTCTTCTCGATATAGCTGCCATTGGCGAATACCGCATTGACCGCGGCGCCGCCGAGCGTCGCCGTGCCCGTGACTAGGGTGTTCGCCGCAGCCGACGGGGTCACCTGCATCAGGTACATGGCGCCGGACTGGAGCACGAGATTGCCGCTGATGTTCAGCGAGCCGGTCGGGCTTGCCGCATTGCCCGGCGCGAGCGTGCCACCGCTCATGATGGTGGTCGCGCCGAGACGGCCCGTGCCGGACAACGTGCCGGCCGTGTTCACCGTGACGGCCGATGCGCCCGCGATCGAGCCATCCACCTCCAGCGTGCCGCCATTGACCGTCGTGGCCCCGGTATAGCTATTGGCGCCCGCGAGGGTGACGACGCCGTTCGTCGTCTTGGTCAGCCCGCTCGATCCCGCCAGGACACCATTCACGGTGCCAGCCTGCATATCGAAGGCCGTCGATGCGTTGATGGTTGCCGACGAGTCCAGCGTGCCACGCGTCATCTGGTAGGTGGTGGTGTTCAGCGTCCCGTTCTGGATCGTGCCGCCGGCCTGGGTGACGCCACCGTTCTGGGTTTGCGTGGTGCCATAGAGTTTGAGTATGCCGCCATTCACCGCCAGACTGTTGGCCGTGTCGCCTAAGCTCGCCCCGGATTGAATGCCGAGGGTGCCGCCGTTGACGATCGTCCCGCCGGTGTAGGTATTGGCGCCCGTGAGGAAGACGGCGCCGTTCGTCGTCTTGGTCAGCCCGCCCGATCCCGCCAGGATACCGCTCACGCCGCCCGCCTGCATATCGAAGGCCGTCGATGCGTTGACGGATATGTCCAGCTGGCCGCCCGTCATTCGGTAGGTAGTGGTGCTCAGCGCCGCCGCTATACCCTGGATCCTGCCGCCGGTCTGGGTAACGCCACCATTCTGGGTTTCCGTTACGCGGTAGAGTTGGAGTATGCCGCCATTCACTGCCAGACTGTTGGCCGTGTTGCCCAAGGCCCCAGCGGAACAAACGCAGAACTTGCCATCATTGACGATCGTCCCGCCGGTGTAGGAATTGGAACTGGAGAAGCCGACCGTACCGGGGCCGGAGATCGTCACGGATCCGGCGCCGCTAACTGTCCCGATTACCCCGAACGACGCGCTGGTCGACGCCGTCGTGATCACCGTGTTCGAATTGAGTTGAAGGTTAGCCGCCACGTCGGGCGGATTGACCCCGGTGGACTGGGTTTGCACATTGATCGCTGCAGACCCCGTGCTGGCCTGCATGATCAGCACGCCGCCCACAGCGAACTGGAAGCCGCTGCGGGCGGCAATGGCGGCGGCGGTGGCGTTGACATTGAGGGTGCCCACCGTAAACGGGCCGCCCCCAACATTAACGATGGAGATCCCTCCGACAGAATTGGTCGCGTTGAATGTCGCGACCGCATCGACTGCGTTCGGCACGGTCCCGGGCGTCCACTTGGTGCTGTCCCCCCAACTATCGCCGTTGCCGCCATTCCAGGTCTGTGCTTTCGCATCGCCTGCCGAGACGATCGCCGCCGTCCCGACCGCGATCAGCGCCGTCGTGCCAAGCAGCGCGTGCCGTATCCCAGCAGCCGATGATTTCAACCCTCGCGTCAAAGTCGCAACGATCACCGTCGGCACCGCCGGCCGCATTCCAAGAACGCTCATGTCCACCCCAACAGCGCCGGCAGCCCGAAGGCCGCGAACCCACTTCCAAAAGCCGACTCGCGATGAGCGACTCACCCCAAGCCTGCTTACCCTCCCTCACGTCGAATTTGTCGGGGAATGCCATTGCGCGTTGTAAATGCATGTAAGGACGATGCGCGCGTTCGTGGTCAGGATGGCTTTGCTACCAAGGCGCACCGACGCGTTTGGCCGATCCTGACGTACCAACAAAGAGCCGCGCCGCAATCAGCGACGCGATCGACGCGCCGCTCGGAAACATCTGCGCTGCATCAACACCGGGAAGATGTTAAGGACCGCTGCTCGCAACGTTCCGCCCGGCTCCCATCCCATGTCGATCACTTCTGACTGCATCCGCTCCCCATACGTTAAGGGCGCGCACTCTTGACGGCGGCTGTTCTGGCACACCGCGCCGCTCTGAGGCGCCGCATGGCGGTCTGCGTGCTCGCGCTGACGGTTCTGCTGGCGGGACTGACGCTGCCCAGTGGTTTCGCAGCGGCCGGTAAGGATGACGTGGATCTGGCGCGCGTCGCGGATCACCTGTTGCTCGTGCAATCTTTGTCGCTCCTGGAAGACCGCGACGGCCGGCTCTCCGCCGAAGAGGTGCTCAGGCATCCGGGGTGGAGTCCAGCGTCGCCCCGAGCGTTGACCCGGGGATTCACCAGTTCTGCCTTCTGGCTGCGCGGGACGTTCTATAACAGCAGCGATCAACCGGTCACGCGGTGGCTGTCCGTCGGAGTCGTGCGGCTGGAGGACGTGCGCTATTTCCGGTTTGCGCCCGGCGAGGACAAGCCTTCCGAAACATTGCTCGCCGGCAACCGGATGCCCCTCGAAAGCCGTCCGGTCAGAGCGGCCCGGTCCGTGTTTCCCGTTACGCTCGCGCCGGGGGAGCGGATCGTCGTCGTGCTGCGCGTGCAAAGTCGCTCTTCAATCAGCATCGAGACCAGCGTGTGGAGCCCCGCCACGTTCCAGGAGGCGGAGGCGCCAGACGCACTCATCGAGATGTTGTTGATCGGATCGATGTCGACTATCGCGATCCTCGCTTTGGTGCCGGGCTTGCTCCGGCGTGATCGAGTCTTCCTGGCGCTTGGCGCCGGGGCCATAGCCGAAATCGTCTACGACATAGCCTTCCAGGGGTTTTTGTACCGCTACTTCCTCACGGGCGGCGGGGATATCGTCCTGCGCGCACCGGGTGTCCTCGGTCCGATCGCGCATGTGCTTCTTTGCACGATGGGAATAATGTTCATCGGAACGGATCGCATCGCGGTTTGGCAGAGAATTCTTGGCGCATTCAGCGGCATAATGTTGGCGGGATCGCTGTGGGCCGCCTTCGGCGACTACCGAACCGCCGCCTCTGTGCTCACTATCCTGCATGTCGTCTATGAGGTCGTATGGATCGTCGCCGTCCTCGATAGCTGGCGCCGCGGCTTTGGCAATGCCCGGCTGGTCTTGCTCGCAAGCAGCCCCGGGGCCCTCAGGTTTTTCCTGTATCTCGGACACATTCTCGGCATGTGGCCGGCCTCCTGGTCCGTAGGCTCGGAAATCGCCTGGAACAATCTGACCGTCATGCTGCTGCTGATGTTGGTTGCGGTCGGGCGTCTCCGCGAGGTGCAAAACGCGAGAGCACAAGCCCAGCAGGAATTGATGGACATCAAGGAGCACGAACGGGAGCGTTTGCAGCAAGCGGTCGACGAGCGCACTCGCGAGCTTCAGGCCGCGCTGGTTGCAGCGGACGAAGCCAATCGCGCCAAGTCGGATTTTCTGACTGTGATGAGCCACGAGATCCGCACGCCGATGAACGGCATGCTCGGTGCCATCCATCTGCTGAAATCCATGCCCCTGGCGGGCAAGGTGCGCACCGCGGTCGATGTCGCCGAACGGACGGGCGCTGCAATGCTGGCGACCATCGGCGACATCCTGGATTTTGCGAGGATCTCCGACGACAGGCTGGAAACCAATTACGCGCCCTTCGACCTTCATGCATTGCTTGCAGATGTCCAAGCGATCATGAGCCTGCGCGCCGAGCAGAAGCATCTGCTGCTCACGGTCACCGCCGATCCGGCATTGCCGGCGGCGGTGATGGGCGACGTCGACCGGCTCCGGCAGGTGCTGCTGAACCTCGTCGGCAACGCCGTGAAGTTCACCGAGACCGGCGAGATTTTCCTGTCCGCGGCGCCGGACGCCGACCAAGCCGACTGGATCCGGTTGGAGGTGATGGACACCGGCATCGGCATCCCACAAGAGAGACACGACCGGCTATTCGAGCCCTTCACGCAGGCCGACGCATCGATTGCCCGGCGATTTGGCGGCACCGGACTTGGCCTTGCGATCTGCCGGCGACTGACTGAAGCCATGGGGGGCAGCATCAAGGCGGACAGTCCACCAGGACTGGGCAGCACCTTTCAAGTCCGATTACCGCTCCCGCCGGCTGAAGCAGACGACATCGCAGCCCCGGCCCCCGATGAACGAGGCGATGCCGTGCGGAAGTCGCGCAGCGTACTCGTCGTGGACGATGACGAAAACAATCGATTTGTTCTCTCCGGCTTGCTCGGCGTGATGGGACACCGTGTGATGGAAGCTGATGATGGTACGCAGGCGCTCGCACGATTGGCTGAGCAGCCGGTTGATGTGGTGTTGGCTGATCTCCAGATGCCCGGCATGGATGGAACGGAGCTGGTCCGTCGCATCCGCACCCTGCCGGGGGACCGCGCAACCGTTCCGATTGTTGCCGTTACCGCCAATGTCGCGTCGGGCGTGGTCGAACGCTGCTTGGAAGCGGGCATGGATGGCTATCTGTCCAAGCCGGTGATGCCCGACGACCTGCAACGCGCGATCGACGCAGTCTGCGCCGGCCGGCCGCTCGCGCGGGTCGGCGCACAGGCGCACGAGAGGGACTTTCTGGCTTCGCTGAAGCAAGCACTCGGCGTAGAGGCCGCCCGTCGACTGGTCGGGCAAGCCTTGGCGGCAGTCGAACAGGGCGCGGCGGAGATCGACGCCTCCCTGCAACGCGGCGACCACGAGCGCGCGCGCCAAGCCGCACACCGGGTGGCCGGCTCAGCGGGGCTTGCCGGACTAACAAGGCTAAGCACGGCCGCGGCAACCCTGGAGGATCGCCTCGCCCAATCGGGGACGGACGGGATCGACACGGAGGTCAGCGCCATGCTTGCTCTGGCAGGACGCTCCGCCGAAGAGCTCCGGCGCATCTATTCCGGTCTGGCGCAGAACCGGTAGCCGATGCCGGGTACGGTGACGATCAATCGGGGCATGCGCGCCGGATCGCCCAGCTTGCGGCGCAGACTGCTGACGATGACGTCCACCACACGCGACGAGGTACCGATGCTGTCTGACGCGATGGCATCCAGCAGCTGCGCGCGCGACACGGTGCGTCCTGCCGCGGCCACCAGGGCCGCCAGCACGTCGAATTCAGATGGAGGCAGCGGAATGGGCTGTCCCTGCGTATTCGTCAGAACGCGTGCGGCGGGATCGAACGACCACCCCTCGAATCGGATCGCCGCACCCTTCTCGCTGTTCCGGCGGCCGAGCAAGGCCATCAGGCTTGCGACGAGCTGCCGCGGGTGGAACGGCTTGACCAGATAGTCGTCGACGCCGAGCTCCGCCGCGACGGCGCGGCTGCCTGCGGAGTCGTCCCGCGTCGTGATGCAGATCGGCACGTCCAACCGCGTTCGCAACTGCCGGACGAGAGCGAGCCCCTCCTCGTCGGGAAGACCGAGGTCGAGGGCGATGGCATCGACGGGCTGATCCGGCAAACGCAACGCGGCACGCATTTCCGCTGCCGTGGATGCGACCGTCACCGCGACACCTTCCTTCTCCAGATAAGCCGCCAGAAGCGTCTGCACAAAAACCTCATCCTCAACGAGGAGGACCGACGGAAGACGTCCTGCCATGGTTCTATGAATCCATTCTGTTGTCAGATCGAGCAGTGCTCTTTTTGGCGCGCTTTGGGCCATCGAACAAGGATCAGGCACCGCGAAAACGAGGTGGGGACGCACGGCCTTCGGACCGCGGCGATGGAAATCGTGGGGTGGGGGAGCGAGTCGCCCACCGCAGCGAACAATCCGATTCTGGTTCTGGAGAAGACGGCACCCAAACCGAGGGGCAGAACGGATCGTCCGTTTGCTCGCCCGAATATCCTATTCTACGACGAGCACGTGATCGGCCTGTATCATCGCGTCTGCGCGCTGTATCGAATGGAGTGAGGATAGGGAAACAAAGGATAAGTTGCACAGCAATCCGGCGTGCGACGTCCGACCAAAACAAACATCGCACGAGACCCGTTTTGTTCTCGGCCACTATCGCGCGATAATATTGAAAAGGAAGGACTTTTACTTGGTGGGCGCACCAGGGCTCGAACCCGGGACTCGCTGATTGAGAGGCGTGTGATTTAGTTGCTGGATCAATTCCCATTCCGACAAGTAAGCCGCTTTTCGTGCATTGAACCTGCAGCGGGATTTCTCATTGTCGGAATGACGCACCTTGGATCGGGGTCCCCCTCTGCGTCATCCGTGACTGGTCGTTCGCGAGGAATCCGCCAGGGTCAAGGCATGCGCCTCCGCCACGCCATGAACTTTGGGCCGATCGCGAAGCCACGATGGGCCGGAGAAGGAATGGCGGAATCAAAACCTGCTTGATTATTCAACGATTTCAAAGCGCATTTGGAAAAAAGGCTAGGTTGGCAGCCAAATGAAGAAGCGAACCTCGCAGGTCGGATCAGCTCCGACGCGTTGTCGCTGATCGCTAGCGACGCGGCGACTCGTATTGAAAGCTCCATCAAGGATTGACGAGCTTCCTGCGAACGGCGTAGCGGACCAGCTCGGCCGTCGATGACATTCTGAGCTTGCGCATCGCTGACGCGCGGTGAGTCTCGACGGTCTTTACGCTCAACTTCAGGATGACGCCGATCGACTTATTTGTGTGTCCCTCTGCAATAAGCTGGACAACGCCCTGCTCGCGCGCGGTGAGCAGCATGTCGGACGTATTTTGCTTGCCGGCCTGGTATTCGTGGAGCAACTTCTCCAACAGAACGCCCGTAAAGTAAGGTCTTCCATCGAGCAAGGCCTCGATCGCGAAGATCAGGTGCCTACTGGCGTCCGATTTGAACAGGAAGCCGCGAACGCCAGCCAGGATGGCTTCAGTCAGCAATTCCTCATTCTCGTGCATCGTCAGGATCAATACTTCGGTGCGCAGGTGCATCGACTTGAGGCGGCGGCTGACCTCAAGTCCGTTCATCAGCGGCATCGAATAGTCGGCTATCACGACGTCCGGACGTGTCTCCATCGCCAAAGCCACGGCCTGCTCGCCGTTGGTCGCCTCTCCGCTCACGATCCAGTCCGAGCGGCTCTCAACGATCGCTCGGAGCCCGGAACGTACGACTTCATGATCATCCGCAACCACGATGCGTTTCACGGCGTCGTTCCCGTATGCGGGCCCAGAACCTGTCGGGCAATCGATGGAGATTTCCAGCAGTCAGGTTTGCCAATCTACCGATTATCCCTCAATGGGTTATCCTACAAAACCCTGATATCTCCGGGCGGATGTACCAAGGATCAGCGTTTCCGATCAGACATCGACCGGCCTTGCCCGCGCGCACCCCAAATCGGACCGCGACACGATCATCGTCGATCAGCCTTCGTTTCATGGAGGGAACTCCGGGAACCGACGGACAGAGACTGCCTGCCCTCGGAGTCCCTGATCTCCGTCATTCCGTGCACACGCTGGCTTATGATTTCAGTGACGCGCGCCGGCTGCGCCTTTTGGTCATGAGACCATGCGGGAACACCGCGCACAGCGTCGTGCCGGAGTGTCGCGGTGCAGGATCGGACCGGATCTCGAACGTGCCCCCAAGCTGCTTAAGTCTCGCTCTCATGGCGGGAATGCCGACACCGGGCGATATCGCACCGTTGCCACGTTTGGTGTGATCGACCGGAAAACCGCGCCCGTTGTCGCTGATCGTCAGATGGAAGTGCCCCTCGATCGCCTCGACGACGATTCTGACCTCCGTCGCCTTCGCGTGGCGGAATATGTTCGTGAGCGCCTCCTGAATGACCCGCAGCACCGAGAGCTGGCTCGCGTAAGGTAGCTTATCGACGGCGGCGGGTATCCTCGTGCTCACCCGCAACGACGTACGTGCACCAAACCCCAAGGCATGCTGCTCGATCGTCGCCTTGAGTCCCCGGTCCGTCAGATCCTGGGGGTGGAGCAGATAGGTCAGGGAGCGGATTTCCTTGAGTGCCGCGTCGATCGACGCGTCGATATCATCGCAAAGCCGCTCGACGCCGCGCGGGTTATCGAGGCAAGTGCGGACACGCATCACACCAAGACTGGCGGCAACCAGCTCCTGGCATGTCGAATCATGAAGCTCCGATGCGATCCGCTGGTGGATGTCCTCGCGGATGGACATCAGGCTGACGTCCCCGTGAAGGAAAGCAGCCTCTTCAGTCATACAGTCGAGACCCTCCTTGTGGAGTAACCGATGACCGCCAATCAACCGGGCCGCATTGCCGGCCATGGGATGGAGGATCGGAACAACGGTTGTCTCGACATCCCGCAGCAAGCCGCCGAGCATCAGACTGTGGTGGATTTTGGCCTCGGTTCCTTCCGCAAGACATCCCTTGAGGATTTCACAGAGACGCTCGGCGTCTTCCTTGGCAAGACATTCGAAGACGTCCAGCTCTCGGACCTCCTGCTGCGACATTCCAAGGAGAGCCTCGAAGGCCTGATTGATTGCCTCGTACACGAAGCGCCCGCCCCGTGAGGGGCGGACCGCAAAAAGGAGCTCTTCGGAGTGTGTCCAATATGAGCGATCGCCAATTGCGTCCGGGCCAATCAGGTGACCGTCGATAAAGGGACGCGTCGGCTCGCAAGCAGGAGTACTGTTTGGCTTCACGGTACGCACCCAACTTTCCGGGTCGTTTTCGAGGTCGAACTCAACGCTCAATCTCGAAGCTCCCCCTCTCCAGTCGTCCCAGCATCGATCACTGGACTACAGGAAACGCCCTAGGGGAGAGACCGGATTATACGCTCGATCTTACCCTCAGCCAGCAGGTTGTATTGTCCGAAGACCAAAACCTCGCATAACTGACATGAATTCCGGCATATGACTATGCAGTTCGTGCCACGCAAATATGGCGACGACACCCAAGACGCGACGATACGGGACGCAGCGCACAAGTGGTGGGATTGTGAGCCATTTCGATTTCACGCACCCGTCCCTATCCTGAGATCGCTTTCTGCGCTGCAGGATGATGTTGAGCCGACCGAGCGGCGATGCAACTGCGCTGCGGTACAACCGAAATGGCACAATCTCGCCGAAAATTTCGACCTTCGATGGAGCCGGCTTGCGATCGCCGAAATCAAGCGCAAAACTCGATGTGCCCTGAACGTGCCAACAGGAGGCTTGCGTGCGAACATTCCAAGCGCTTTGTGGCGTTGCATCAATCGCAATATTTGCCGGTCCGTCTTTGGCGCAGACACCCGTCAGTCAGGAGCAGAAACCTTCCATGGAAGAGTTGATGCGCCGCCTCGATGCGCTGCAAGCCCGCGCGACAGAAGGTGACAAGCTGATCAGCGCGCTGCGCCATCGCGTCGACGAACTCGAAACGCGCGATAAGCATTCGAAGTCCCAGGCCGCCACCGCACGTCGTGACGTTGTCGCGCCGACCGCCGGGCAAAAGCCGCCGGCGATTCCGGTTGCGTCGACTGAGCCGCGAATGACTGCGAATGCTGCGGTCCCGCCACAAGCCGCGGCGGCGCCCATTCCGGGCCTGCGTCCGCCCGAACCGATGGGCAGTCAGTTCGACGGCGAAGGCGAGGACGCGCTGCGTTCTGATCTCCCGGGTTTGTCCTTGCGCATCCCGGGTTCGCAGTCCGAGGTACGATTCTACGGTTTCGCGAACGTCCATGGCTACCACGACTTCAATGGCCGCAATCAGTCCGATGCGCCGACAGTGCAAACCATTCCGCTTTCCGGAAGCCCCGCCGACATCCAGGGAGGCGATACCGGATTGTCCGCCCGGTTCAGCCGCATCGGTATGGATACGCGCACGGCGACCGCCTGGGGCACTCTGGAAACCCGCTTGGAAGGCGACTTCGGCGGGGGCACGGCAGCCTCACCCAATGCGGTCTTTCGGCTCCGTCAGGCCTGGGGCGAGGTCGGCAGCGAACAGTTTCGTGTCCTGGCCGGCTGGGCGAACAGCCTGTGGAACGAGGGCGTCTATGAAACCGTGAACTTCTCGACCAATCTCAACCAGTCATTCGTGCGCCAGGCGCAGGTTCGGGCGACCGCAACATTGGCTCCGGGATTGACCGGGCACGTTTCGATCGAGATGCCGGATACGCAGTACACGTCCGCGGCAGGCGTATTCACGCAGATCAGCACCCCGGCTGGCTTTGGTGGATTGAGTCCGTCATTTGCCTCCGTGCCCGATCTACTCGGCCGGCTCGAATACCGGAACGATGGCCTGGGCCTCGACCTGCGCGGCCTGCTGCGCGATCTCACCATCCGCACGGCTGGTACGGCGGCGGCGCCGCCAGCGGTCGAGCGCAACACCGCCGGTTGGGGTGTCGCAGGTAGCGGTCGCTTCCCAATGCGATGGCTGTCACCAGCTTTCGGTCCGGACGAGTTGGTTGGCATGGCCTATTACGGCCAAGGCATCGGGCGCTATTTCGGCGGCAATACCTTCGGCCAGGATGCGCTGTCCAACATCGGCCTGCCCGGCGTTGTCGATCCCAGCCTCGACGCCCTGCCGACCTATGGCGCGAGCGCAGGCTACCGCCGCTTCTGGGCACCGCAATGGCGCAGCAATTTCGTCTACTCCTACGCATGGCAGCAATATCCGTCCTATGCGCAATTGTTCGTGCCGGGATCTGCCTCGGCGACGTCGTTGAACAGCACCATGCAGCAGGGGATCGTCAATTTGATCTGGAGCCCGTTCGCCGAGCTTCGTGGCAACAGCGTCGGGACCGGATGGCTCGACGTCGGTCTTGAATATGTCTACTCCCATCGGGACGTGTACGGCGGCACCGCAGCAACAGCCCCGGTCAGCACCGGCTCTGGTACCGCCAATCGCATCCTTGGCTCGGCCACTGTGCGGTTCTGAAGACAGCCTTGTTGCTTCGCAGGCAGACATGGAAGCCTTGCTGACACAGACGTTCGTTCGGGTCGGTAATTGCCCCGGAACAATCTAGGCGCATTCGGTATTCAGCCGGATTTTGATGCGCCTTATTGATTGTTCGTAAGGCAGCGTGTGAACGGACAGATCGCGAAAGGATGAGCGATCCTCTCCCGAGAGGCCACCGTGTCTCCATGGTCCTTTCAGATCGTCGCCGCACTCGCGGCGATGACGCTGGCATCTTCGTCAGAGGAGTAGCGGGGTCGTCGCGTTGATTACGAGATCAGCGGTTTCGAGCGCGCATTGGCGTCCGATCCCTCCTCGCTGTTCTCATGGCATGGATCATCATGGCACCAGCGCTGCTCCAGCCGTCGCTAATGGAGCGGGAGGATTTCCGACATGAGCGCGCGCAGTGACGCCACGAACACGCCGCCATCGAAGACGATGACGCAAAGAGCCCTCGACACTGTCGAACGTGTCGGAAACAGCGTCCCGCACCCGGTCGTGATATTTCTGATCCTCATCGCCATCGTGTTGGTGCTGTCTCACTTGCTCTACATGTTGGGGGCAAGCGTCACCTATCAGGCCATCAATCCGGATACTCACAAGATCGAGACCGCGACCTCTGCCGCCAATAGCCTGCTGACGGCGGATGGAATTCGTCATATTTACACCCGGCTCGTGCCAAACCTCATGGGTTTCACCGCGGTTGGGCTGTTGATCGTCGCCATGATGGGCGTCGGCGTCGCCGAGGAAGCCGGCCTGGTCAACGCGTTGATCAGAAAACTCGTGGCCGTCTCTCCGAGCTGGGCACTCGTTTACATCGTCGCGTTCGTCGGCATCTTGTCCAGCATCGCCGCAGACGCCGGCTATGTGGTGTTGATCCCGTTGGCCGGCGCCGCCTTCTTGAGCGTTGGCCGGCATCCTCTCGCCGGGCTCGCTGTGGGATTTGCCGCAGTCGCCGGTGCATTCACCGTGAACATGATCATCAAGCCGCTTGATGCCGTTCTGACGGAAATCACCAACGACGCAATCCACATGGTCAATCCCACCACGTCGCTGGATCTGACCGCCAACGTCTCGTTCTCGATCGCCTCCGTTGTTGTCCTGACCATCGTCATCGCGCTCATCAACAACCGTATCATCGAGCCACGGCTGGCCGCTTACCAGGCCGAGAAGACCGCCAACACTCAGCCGGAGGCGAACGGAGGGCAGCTTTCCGCCGACGAGTCGCGTGGGCTGAGGTACAGCGGCTTTGCTCTGCTCGGGGTCGTGATCCTCTTCCTTCTGTTGACGGTTCCGTCGGGCGCGCCCCTGCGCAATCCGACGACGGGCGTCCTGATCGGCAACTCACCATTCATGAACGGCCTGATCGGGGTCATCATGGTGCTGTTCCTTGCAACCGGGATCGCATACGGCATCGGCGCGCGAACGGTGAATAGCTCCACGGCCGTCATCGGGGCCATGACCAAGGCGGTGGCTTCGCTGAGCGGCACCATCCTCCTCTTCGTCGTCATCAGCCAGTTCGTCGATTACTTCAACTATAGCAACATTCCAACGTTGATGGCCTTGACGATGGCCGATGTCTTGAAGAGCGCGAATATCGGCACGCTGTGGCTGCTGGTTGGCTTCATCATTGTCGTCATGATCCTGGACTTCGTGTTCACGCCGGCGATCGCCAAATGGGCCATCTTCGCGCCGGTCTTCGTACCGGTGTTCGTGCAGCTTAACGTCGATCCCGCAGCCGTCCTGGCCGCCTACCGCGTCGGCGACTCGCCGATCAACGCGATTACCCCCCTCAATGCCTACTTTGCCATGGTGGTCGGATTTGCCCAGATTTACGACAAGAAAGCGGGCGTCGGGACGGTTGTCGCGCTGATGTTGCCGTACACTCTCTGGATGGCCATCATTTGGACCGTGCTGTTCGTTGCGTGGTACCTGCTGGGCTTGCCTTGGGGATTGTGAGGCGCAAGGCAGCCTAACCCGGAAAAACCCCGAGATGTCCGGGTAAATGGCCTGATTGTTCAACAAGGAAAACCAACGTTAGATGGCGGTCCGTTGGACCTCGTTAAAGGCAGTGAACGAAAACGGCGAGTGAGGAGGGTTTGACCCGACACATGTCGGGGCTCCCTCGGTGCTTCTCATTATGGAGGCTTGGAACGCGCAATGAATGCGAACGCCGATGCCGAGAACAACTATTCCTATGTATCAACCGGGCACCTGCCGGCCGAAGCCGAAGTCATCTCGCTGATCGACGAGGTGTACGCGCGCTACAAATCAAATACGGACGGCAAGAACTCTCAAGTTTATCCCGCGCTCGCCGAAGTGCCGAGCGACCTGTTCGGCGTTTGCGTGGTCGGCACCAACGGCGCGGTATACGCCGTAGGGGCGGCCGAATACGAATTCTCCATCATGAGCGTTTCCAAGCCGTTCATCTTTGCATTGGCCTGTCAGGCCCTGGGGCCCGAGCAGGCACGCCAAAGGCTTGGAGCGAATGCGACCGGCCTTCCGTTCAACTCGCTCGCCGCCGTCGAACGAAGTCCCGATGGCAGGACAAATCCGATGGTGAATGCGGGCGCGATTGCAACGACAAGCCTCGTACCGGGAACGACGGTTGATGCGAAATGGAAGTTCATCTACGACGGATTAACACAGTTCGCCGGCCGCCCGCTTGCGCTTAACGACGAGGTTTATGCCTCGGCGACGGAGACCAACTTCCGAAACCAGAGCATCGCCCGCCTGCTCCAGAGTTTCGAACGGATTTACTGCGATCCGGCTGAGGCGACCGATCTTTACACCAGACAATGCGCGCTGAATGTGAGTGCCAAGGATCTGGCGGTAATGGGTGCGACTTTAGCGGACGGTGGCGTGAACCCCATCACGAAAGTGCGCGTGGTCGATCCGTCGGTCTGCCACTACGCACTGGCCGTCATGACTACTGCCGGAATGTACGAGACATCAGGCGATTGGCTTTACGATGTCGGGCTCCCCGGCAAGAGCGGCATCGGCGGCGGGATCGTCACGGTCTCCCCGGGAAAGGGCGGTCTGGGGACTTTTGCGCCGCCGCTCGACAGCGCCGGAAACAGCGTCAAGGGACAGCTTGTAGCGAAGTATCTGTCGCAGCGGCTGGGCATGGATTTATTCATGTCCAACCCGGAAGCGTAGGTTTGCAATTTTCGGAGATTCAGCCCGCACCGACTTTGGCCGGACTTCAGAAGGAATGACAGGGGACACGCCATGACGATGGCATCTGCGACGACGGTTCACTCCGTTGAAGAAGAGAATGCATCCTGGGTGCCGATGATCACCATCGCCCTCGGCCAGATGATCATGTCGTTCAACGTCGCCTCCTTGCCAGTTGCGCTGGGAGGGATGGTCAACAGTTTTGGCGTTCCGCCCACGACTGTCGCCACCGGTATCGTGGCTTATTCGATGCTTGTTGCCGGCTTCGTCATGCTCGGTGCGAAGCTGACACAGCGCTACGGGGCGACGCACGTATTCCGCGTTGCCGTTGCCGTGTTCGGCGCCGCGCAGGTATTGATGACGTTCAGTCCAAACGCGGATCTCATGATTACTGCGCAGTCCTTGTCCGGCGCGGCTGGTGCGGTGATCGTACCGTCGTTGGTCGCGCTTATCGCGGAAAACTACAAGGGGCGGCAACAGGCAACGGCCGTTGGCGCATTGGGTTCCGCGCGCGCCGCTGCGGGCGTTCTGGCGTTTGTCATCGGCGGTACTCTAGGCACATTCATCGGATGGCGCCCTGCGTTCGGGATTCTGATCGCCGTGTCGGCTGTGGTTTTCCTTTTGAGCTTTCGTCTCAAGCCCGATGAGGCGCGTCCGGAGGTCCGGATCGATTTCGTAGGTGTCATTCTCGCTGCCGCAGCCATCATTCTGATCAGCTTCGGTTTCAACAACCTCAATCGGTGGGGGCTGGGATTGGCGGGGCCCAATGCGCCATTCGACCTCTTTGGCGTATCTCCCGCCCCGATCATGATCGTGGTGGGTATCGTGCTCGGTCAGGGCTTTCTGAGTTGGACCCACAGACAGCAGGCTGCAGGGAAGACGCCGCTTCTTGCGCTCGAGGTGATCGACTCCCCGCAGGAGCGGGCGGCGGTGTATGCGATGTTTGCTGTCGTAGCGCTGGAAGCGATGCTCAATTTCTCGGTTCCATTATACATCCAGATCGTGCAGGGGCGCACGCCGCTGGCGACAACAATCGCCATGATGCCCTTCAACCTCACCGTCTTCTTCGCGGCGATGCTGATCGTGCGGTTCTATGGTCGGTTCACGCCGAGGCAGATCGGACGCTATGGCTTCATACTCTGCACGGTGGCGCTCCTTTGGCTCGCCTTTGTCGTGAGGAATGATTGGAGCGCCGTCCCGGTTCTCCTTGGGCTGGTGATTTTCGGCATTGGACAGGGATCGCTGGTCACACTGTTGTTCAACGTGCTGGTCACGGCTTCGCCGAAAGAACTCGCGGGCGACGTCGGCTCGCTGCGCGGCACGACCAACAATCTCGCCGCGGCCGTCGGCACAGCGGTGGCCGGGGCACTCCTCGTCGGCCTGTTAAGCGCGGCTGTTTTGCGGACCGTCGCCGAAAATCCAAAATTGCCGCCTGAGATACAGGCGCAGCTGGACCTGGATAACATCACCTTCATCAGCAATGACCGGCTGCAGAGCGTGATGGAGCAAACCACGGCCTCTCCGGCTCAAGTGGCGGAAGCGGTGCGCGTCAACACTGTCGTGCGATTACGCGCTTTGAAAATTGGCCTCATCATCATGGCTGGCGTTGCCTTGCTTGCGATTTTCCCGGCAGGAAAGCTCCCCAACTTCCTGCCAGGCGAAATTCCCGACCCGGCGCCGCGTAAGCGCGGAAGGAACGAATAGCAATCGTAACCTCGCGGCAAGGAACAGCCTTTGCGACAACGGACGATGTGGCGATCGCGCGCGTACTGACCAACGGCTCAGACGATCCTCCGGAGGGCTCCATGACCAAGCTCGATGATGTCCTGTCCAACGTCGACGCAAATCTCGATGCGGCTCTCGAGCGTCTGTTCGCGATCCTGCGCATCAAGTCGATTTCGACCGATCCGGCTTACAAGGCCGAATGTATGGCCAATGCCGAATGGCACGTGGCCGACCTCAAGAGCATTGGCTTCGACGCCTCGGTGCGCCCGACACCGGGGCACCCGATGGTCGTGGCGCATGACCGCAACGTGCCCGGCCCCTCGGCGCTGTTCTACGGCCATTACGATGTGCAGCCGGTCGATCCTCTCGAGCTCTGGGATCGCGATCCCTTTGACCCGTCTATCCAGACGATGCCCGATGGCGCGAAGATCATCACTGGCCGCGGCTCCGCCGACGACAAAGGCCAACTCATGGCCTTTGTCGAGGCCTGCCGCGCCTGGAAGGCGGTCACCGGCAAACTGCCGATTCCGGTTTCGATCCTGCTGGAGGGCGAAGAGGAATCCGGTGGCGTGAACCTGCCGGGCTTTCTCGATGCCCATGCCGCAGAGCTGCGCGCAGATATCGGCCTGATCTGCGACACTAACATGTGGGACCATGAGACGCCGGCGATCCAGACCATGCTGCGCGGACTCTGCGGTGAAGAGGTCATCATACACGCCGCCGACCGCGACCTGCACTCGGGCTTCTATGGTTCGGCCGCGGCCAATCCGAACCGCATCCTCGCCCGCATCCTCTCTGACCTGCACGACGACAACGGACGCGTCACGCTGCGCGGCTTCTATGACGGCGTACCGGAACTTCCCAAGGCGCTGCGCGAGCAATGGGACAGCCTGAACTTCAGCGCAAAGTCCTTCCTCGGCGCCATCGGGCTTTCGATTCCCGCCGGCGAGAAGGGCCGCGACGCGCTGGAGATGGTCTGGTCGCGCCCGACCTGCGAAATCAACGGCATGGGCGGCGGCTACCAGGGGGCCGGATTCAAGACCGTGATTCCCGCCATGGCATCGGCAAAGGTGTCTTTCCGTCTGGTTTTCGATCAGGACCCCCATGCCATCCGCAAAGCCTTCCGGGAGCATGTGCATGCACGCGTCCCGGCCGATTGCCGTGTGGAATTCCTGGAGCATGGCGCGGGTCAGGCGATCCGCTTCCCGATCGAGGCGCCGGCCTTCGGCAAGGCGCGCGACGCACTGACGGCCGAATGGGGCAAGCCCGCAGTCTTCATCGGCGGTGGCGGCTCCATTCCCGTGACCCATCAGCTCAAACAATCGCTGGGCATGGACGTGGTGCTTGCGGGCTTCGGCCTCGAGGATGACCGCATCCACAGCCCGAACGAGAAGTACAATCTCAAGAGCTTCCATAAGGGCATCCGCTCCTGGGCACGTATTCTGGAAGCGCTGTCGCGGTAGAGCGGCACGGGCAAGCAGCGCTGGCTCCGGGCCAGACCGCCCTCGCGAGGTGCGATGACGCCGCATATACTCATTACCTTCGCCATCATCGCCACGATGGTGCTGCTGTTCGTCTCGAACTGGGTGCCAGTCGCGGTCGTGGCGCTAAGTGCGACACTCGTGCTTTACGCGACCGGTATTCTGGAGCTCTCCGAAGCGCTGGCAGGTTTCGGCGACACCACGATACTCTTCATTGCTTCACTCTTCGTGGTGAGTGCCAGCCTGGATTCGTCCGGCGTCACCACGTGGGCAGGCCAGGTGCTGATCCGTTACGCCGGCGAAAGCCGGACACGCCTGTTGGCGCTGTCGATGCTGCTCGTGGCCTTTCTCACGGCGCTGATCGGCTCGGGTGGCGCAGTGGCTGCCCTGCTGCCCGTGCTGGTGATCGTCTCCGTCCGGCTCAAGCGCCCGCCTGCGCAACTCATGATGCCTCTCGCCTTCGCCTCCTATTCGGGTTCGATGCTGGTACTGACCGGAAGCCTTGTGAACGTGCTGCTTTCCGACGCGGCGAGCGATGTCGGCCTCGCGCCCTTCGGCTTTTTCGAGATGACGGTGATCGGCGTACCGCTCCTGGCAGGCACCGTGGCCATCGTGATTCTTTTCGGCGATACGCTGCTACCGGTGCGCACTAGCCGGGAAATGCCGGAGGATCTGAGCCACCATTCGCGCATGCTGACCGAGCAATACAAGCTGTTTGACCAAGTGCACCAGCTCGAGATCACCGCCGCCTCGCCCTATCTCGGCACGTTGCAGGCAGTGCTGGAATCGCGGCTGGAGCGCGAGAACCACCCGGAGCTCAGCTTCATCGCTATTCGCCCTCGCCGCCAGAACAGCATCTCGTGGCAACATTCTCTCGTGGAAGGCGATCGGCTCATCATGCGCGGTGAGCAGGCAGCGATGGACGCGTTCGCGGAGCAGCATGGCCTGACGCCCTGCCAGGAGACAATCGGCAAAATGCGGGAGGCACTGTTCAACGATAGCCACGGCTTTTCCGAGGTGGTGCTGCCGCCCCGCTCTCGTCTGATCGGAGAGACCGTCTTCCCCGGCATGGTCACCGAAAGTGGCGATCTGATTATCCTGGGAGTTCAACGCGGCGGCGAGAATCTCGGACCGGGCGAAACCGTTCTTGCGGCGGGTGACACGCTGTTGCTGCAAGGCCGTTGGGAAGCGCTTGAGGAGTACGGGCGCGATCCCAACGTGCTCGTCGTTGCTGCTCCTGACATGATCCGCAGCCAGGCCAGGCCTCTGGGCACTGGCTCCATACGCGCCATTGTCATTCTCGCGGTCATGGTTACGCTGCTAGCGACGGGCGTCGTGCCAAGAGTCGTCGCTGGATTGGCGGCGGCCTGCGCGGTGATCCTGTTGCGCGTACTCAAGATCGAACGAGCCTATCGGGCGATCAACTGGAACGTGCTGATCATGATCGCTTCACTGATCCCGCTCTCGACCGCCATGTACAAGACGGGTGCAGCCTATCTCATCGCCGATACACTCGTTGCCATTGTCGGCAATGCGAGCCCGTACGCGCTGCTGGCGGGGCTGTTCTTGCTCACGGCGCTAATCGGCCAGCTGATCAGCAGCACAGCGACGACACTCATCGTCATTCCGATAGCCATTGCCTCCGCGGAAGCTGTCGGTGTCTCGCCGCGCACCGCGCTGGTGACTGTGGCGGTGGCTGCGGCCGCTTCCTTTCTTACGCCAATCGCCGCCTCAGCGAGCCTCATGGTGCAGCGCCCCGGCGGCTACCGATTTGGCGATTTCTGGAGGATGGGTCTACCGTTGCTGCTCTGGTTCTTCCTGGTAGGCACGTTTGTCGTGCCCATCTTCTGGCCATTCGCAGGATGAGCAGTTTGCGCAGGATGATTGGTTTGCGTCCTAACCGACCGGGTATTTCCGTATGAACACCAATCTTGCTTTGGTTCTTCTGCTGCTTGCGGCCGCGATCGTGATGTTCATGGCCAATCGCCCGCGCATGGATGCGGTCGCGCTGCTGATGATCGTGATCATGCCATTTACTGGGGTGATTACCATCAACGAGGCGCTGGCAGGGTTCAGCGATCCCAGCGTCGTGCTGATCGCAGGCCTCTTCGTGATCGGAGAAGGGCTGGTGCGCACCGGCGTGGCGCGTCGCCTCGGCGACTGGCTGAATGCGACTGCCGGCAGCAGCGAGACGCGCATGCTGGTGCTGCTGATGCTCGCGGTCAGCGGGCTCGGTGCATTCATGAGCTCGACCGCCGTGGTGGCCATCTTCATCCCGGTCGTGCTGCGCATCTGTCAGAACACGGGTGCCGCGCCGAGCCAGCTGATGATGCCTTTGAGCTTTGCGGCCCTGATCAGCGGCATGCTCACCCTCGTCGCGACGGCGCCGAATCTCGTGGTCAACGCCGAGCTGATCCGCCAGGGTGCGGCAGGCTTCGGCTTTTTCAGCTTCACGCCCTTTGGGCTCACATTCCTGGCGCTCGGCATTGCTTATATGTTGTTCGCTCGGCGGTTTCTGCCCGTCTCGGCCAAGCGTGTGGACGGCGAGCGCCGTCAGCCGAACTTGCTTGATTGGGTAACGCAGTATGGCCTCACCGATCGCGCCTTGCGCGTACGCGTGCTGACTGAATCGCCACTGGTCGGCAAGCGCCTGGAAGAGCTCCCGCTCCGGAACAGTGGCGTGAATTTGCTCGCCATCGAGCTTCCCGGCCGCTTCGGGTCCGAGGCGATCCGCCCGAACGCAAGGACCGAGCTCGCCGCCGGGCAGATCTTGCTGCTCGACGTCATCGCGTCCCCTGCCGAAACCAACCGGATGCTGAATGACTATATGGTCGAAAAGCTCCCTTTGGGCGATTGCGGCTATTTCACCGATCGTTCGCAGGAGATCGGCATGGTCGAAGTCATCGTCCCGGCGGAGTCCAAGCTGATTGGCCAGAGCATCTTGCAAGCGCGGGTGCGCAGCGAAATGGGATTGACGGTGCTGGGGTTGCGGCACGGTCGCGAGGTCGTGAGCCAAGGGCTGCTCGATGAGACCTTGAAGGTCGGTGACACCCTTCTGCTGACCGGCTTCTGGTCTGACATCCGCAAGCTGCAATCCGAATTCTCGGATCTTGTCGTCCTGAACCTACCGACCGAGCACAAAGACGTTCTGCCGGCCGCGAACCTCGCACCTCAGGCTCTGGCGGTGCTGGCTTTGACGGTCGGTATGATGGTGAGCGGTGTGGTGCCGAACGTGCACGCGGTTCTGATCGGCTGCTTGCTAATGGGGTTGCTGGGCTGCGTGGATTTCAACAGCGCCTATGCCTCGATCAATTGGAAGAGCCTGGTTCTTATTGTCGGCATGCTGCCCTTTTCGCTGGCACTGCAACGAACCGGTGGCGTCGATCTCGCCGCCGACGCGGTGACGCATCTTGCGGGCGAGGCATCACCGCGATTCCTGTTGGCGCTGCTCTTCGTGATCACGGCTGCCCTTGGCCTGTTCATCTCGAATACGGCGACCGCGGTGCTCATGGCGCCAGTAGCGCTCGCTGTCGCGAAGGACATCGGCGCCTCGCCGTATCCCTTCGCGATGACTATCGCCATCGCGGCCTCGGCCGCCTTCATGACGCCTGTGTCTTCGCCGGTGAACACCTTGGTGGTCGGACCGGGCAATTACGGATTCGGCGATTTCTTGAAGATTGGTGTCCCTTTTACCCTCGTCGTGATGGTAACGACCCTGGCGCTGGTGCCTTGGCTGCTCCGATTTTAGCGGCCGTCAGGCCGGGCGCGATCCCGCAGACGGCTGTTCTTTCTCGTCCCGCGCAAACCAGGCCACATACAGCGTCGGCAGGAAGACCAGCGTCAGAACGGTGGCGACCAGGAGCCCGCCCATGATCGCGAATGCCATCGGTCCCCAGAATACTGTTGGCGCGATTGGAATCATCCCGAGAACAGTCGATACGGCCGTCAACATGATCGGTCGAAAACGGGAGCTGCTGGCATCCACCGCAGCGTCCCAGGCCGTCTTGCCCAAAGCGCGTTCGGCGTCGATCTGACCGATCAGAATGACCGCGTTCTTGCTGATCATGCCGAGCAGCGCGAGCACGCCGAGAATGGCGACAAAACCCAGGGGCCTGCCGGACAGCATCAACGCTGCAACCACGCCGATAAGGCCGAGCGGCGCCACGCTGAGCACCATGAACAGTCTTGGAAAGCTCTGGAGCTGCACCATGAGGACGGTAAACATGACGAACAGCATCACCGGCACCACCGCCAGCACAGACGCCTGCGACTTCTGACTTTCCTCTACGGTGCCACCTATGACGACGCTGTACCCCGAAGGAAGGCTCTTTCTGAAGTTCTCGATCGCCATCGAGAGCGACGTAACCACGCTCTCCGGCAGTTTGTCGCCGGCAATTGCAGCCTGAACCGTCAGGGTCGGAATGCGGTCGCGCCGCCAGACGAGCGGAAACTCCTGGTCATATTCAAAGGAGGCGAACTGGCTGAGAGGAACAGTCTGCCCACCCGGCAGCGCCACCTGCAAGTTGCGCAGACCGTCCAGCGAGCCCCTCTGCTCGTTGGTCGCGCGCGCCACCACATTGACCAGATAGATATCGTCGCGAACCTGGGTAACGGGTGTGCCGGATATGACCGTATTCAGGACTGTCGCGATCGCTTGCGAACTGAGGCCGAGAAGGCGAGCCTCATTCTGGTCCACGCGAATACGCACTTGGCGATTGGGTTCCATCCAATCGAAATTCACCTGTTTGGTGTCCGGACTGGAGGCTACGATCTGTCCGACTTTGAGCGCGATTTCGCGCACCCGTTCCACGTCGGGCCCACTGACCCGATACTGCACCGGCCATCCAACCGGCGGTCCGAGCTCAAGCGGAGAAACGAACGCAATCGCGTTAGGAAACTCCTGCGCGAGTAGCTTTTCAAGCTTGGAATGCAGGCGCTCGCGTGCAGCGACATCCTTGGCGATCACCACGGCCTGCGTGAAGAAATCGTTCGGGAGCTGAACATTAAGAGGCAAATAGAAGCGGATGGCGCCGCGCCCGACATAGGTGCTCCACCGCGCCACATCGGCATCGGTCGAAAGGGCAGCATCCAGGCGCTTTGCCGCAGCCTCGCTCGCGTGGATTGACGAGTTCTGCGGCAAACTCAGGTCCACGAGCAATTCAGGACGGTCCGACGATGGAAAGAACTGTCGCGGGATGAGCGGCAGCGCAAGCACCGAACAAACGAAGAGCGCCAAGGAGATCGCGATCGTCAGCCATTTCGCGCGCATCGCGAAAGTCAGGAAACTCCGATACATGCGGAAGATCCTGCCCGGATCCGCCGTACTTGTCTGCTTCGGCGGAACAAGGATCGCTGCTCCGAGCAGTGGCGTGAAAATGACCGCAACGAACCAGGAAACCAGCAGTGCGATCGTGACCACGGCGAAGAGCGAGAACGTGTATTCACCGGCCGAACTCGCGGCAAAGCCGACCGGTATAAAGCCCGCTATCGTCACCAGCGTGCCCGCGAGCATCGCCATTGCATGGGTCCGATATGCGAAAGTTGCCGCCTCGATCTTACTGGCGCCCTCTGCGAGCCGACTGAGCGTCGCATCGGTCGTGGTCATCGCATCGTCGACCAGCAATGCGAGCGCAATGATGAGCGCGCCAAGCGATATTCGCTGCATATCGATGCTGAGAAGTCCCATGATCGGAAACACGATCGCCAGCGTGAACGGTATGGCCAGCGCGATGATCAGGCCGGGTCGTACGCCCAGGCTGATGAAACTCACCACCATGATGATGCCGATCGCCTGCATCAGCGAGACCGTGAACTCGCGGATCGCCTGGTCGACGACAACGGGCTGGTCGGCGACCAGGCTGGGCTCGATTCCAATGGGGAGATCCGCGGTGATCTGCGCCATTGCCTTTCTGATATTGGCGCCGAGCGCGAGAATGTCGCCGCCATCCCGCATGGCGATTGCAAGGCCTATTGCCGGTTTGCCATTGATCCGAAACATCGGCTGGGGCGGATCCGTGTAGCCACGTCGCACCTGCGCAATATCGCTCAGGCGAAGCATGCGGCCGCCGGCCGAAAAATTGATGTTGGCGATGTCCTGCTCCGACTGGAAGCTGCCTGATACCCGAATCGAGATGCTTTCCAAGCCGGTCTGAATCGTTCCCGCCGGACGCACGATGTTTTGCGACTGAAGCGCCGCAATAAGAGCGGACCGATCAATTCCGAGGGCCGCGAGCTCCTTCGTGGAGAACTCGACGAAGATCACTTCATCCTGTTCGCCCAGAAGCTCGATCTTTGACACGTCAGGTACGAGAAGCAGCCTTGAGCGGATGTCCTCGACCCGATCGCGCAACTCACGCTGAGTGAAGCCGTCACTGGTAAAGCCATAGATGATGCCGAATGTATCACCGAATTCGTCATTAAAACCCGGCCCGATCACGCCTGCGGGGAGTGTATGACGCATGTCTCCGATCGTCTTTCGTACGTGGTACCAGGTGTCGGCCACCTGTTTCGCATTCGCGCTCCCCTTCAGATTCACAAAGACGGTCGCGACACCGGCCCTTGTGAAGCTTCGCAGGAAGTCCAGATGCGGCGTTTCCTGTAAGTGACGTTCGAGGCGCTCAGTCACCTGCTTCATCGTCTCTTCCACGGTTGCGCCAGGCCACGCGGCCTGGACGACCATGGTCTTGATGATGAAGGCGGGATCTTCGTTGCGCCCCAACCGGAAATAGGACAGCGCCCCCCCGACCACCGCAATCATCATCATATAGACGACCAGCGAACGGTGTTTCAGAGCCCAGTCGGAAAGATTAATTCCGCTCATGGCTCGGATCCAAGAATCCGGACCTTCTGACCCGGATGTAACGCCTGAACGCCGGCGGTGACAACTATTTCGCCGATGTCGAGCCCCTGGGAAATGATGGCCTGCGCTTCGTCGAACCGCAGCACGTCCACATTGCGCACCGCGACCGTGGCGGTGGCCCGGTCGACGACCCATACGGCGGGCTGCTCGTTCATCCTGGTCAGCGCGGAAGATGGAATATCGATCATCGGCCCTGCAGTGGTACTCGCTCGCCCTATCACTGACGCACCCAACCGCATCGCGGCTGGCGGATCCGTCAGGCCGACCTTGACCTCGAAGGTTCGGGTCACCGCACTGGCCTGTGCAGCGACTTCGCGAATGCGCCCTTGCGCCGTTATCGACGGATCGTCAGCCAAGCTGACAGTAATCTCTGGATCGGTGGAGGCCGACCTGATCAATTGAGCGGGGACATCGAAGATCGCATCGCGACCGTCCTGCCGTGCGATCCTGGCGATCATCTGCCCGACCTGGACGACCTCGCCGGCGACCGGACCTGTGGCAGTTATCACACCGGGTGCATCGGCCTTGAGTTCGGTGAAACCAACGAGGTCGTGCGCAGAACTCAGTTGCGCTTCGGCCGCATCGACTTGCGATTGCGCGGTTTGCCGTGCCTGGGTTGCGGCATCATAGTTGGCGCGCGTGGTCCACCCCTGCGCCAACAGCGTCTCCTGGCGATCGAAGTGATTACGCGCCTGGGTCAATTGCCCCTGAGCGGCGGCAAGGGACGCCTGCGCCTGCCGCAACGTGCTTAGCTCATTCTGCGACTCCAATCGGGCCAGCACCTGGCCTGCTTTGACCCGGTCGCCGATCTTGGTGTCATTGGTCAACAGGCGTCCCGAGATCCGGAAGGCAACATTTACCTCGTCTTCCGCCTCGACCCGGCCGGAGAACGTCAGCGGCGTTGTGACCTTGCGTTTTTCCACAGTCGTTGTGCGTACGATCCGCGGTGGAGATGCGTCCTTGGTTTCGGTTTCCCGACCGCATCCTGCCAGCATCAGCGAGAACGCAGCTACCAGCGTCGATGTGAGGATGTTTCGAGGCGCGGATCGGCTGCCGTGCATGAACATGACCTGTTCCGTTCCGGGAGTGAGATCTTGCCGGGAGGATTGCTCAGTCCGCAGTCGCATTTTCCCCGGTACCGCCATCCGCATTTTTGTCGAAGGAGTCCGCCGTCAACATCGGTAAATCTACTCGGTGGCGCCGGATGGAATCCGTGCCCGGCCATCAGCAGATTCCTGAGGCATGATCAGGCAATCACCCGATGTCGCCGGTTCCGTCCACGACGCATGATGCAATCGTCAGGTGAAGCAGTCGCGCGGGGCAACGCCGCCGCGCGCGACAAACATCCGCCGTTTGAATTCTCGTCTGGGGCGCGCAAAAGCGCGCTTCCTCAAAACACGGCAGAGCCGGACGACACAACCCGGGAACAACCGAGGAAACCGGCATGACAGGGTCCTCAGGTGATCGATATGGGCGTGCCGTCGTCGCGGTTGGAGGATCGTGGCGAACTGCGACTTTAAGAGCCGCATTTTTCCTTTGCCTCTGGCTCGTGCTTGCCGGCGCCAATCCGGCAGATATTCCTGCCGCGGCGGCAGCAATCGCAGCAGCAACCTGGACAAGCCTGCACCTGCTGGAGCCGAGCAGATCCCGGCGGTCAATTCCCGCCATCGTCCGCCTGGCGCTGCTTTTCCTATACCAATCGGTGGTCGCCGGCGTAGACGTCGCACGCCGCGCGCTCGATCCCCGGCTGCCGCTGCGGCCGGGATTTGTGTTCTATCCGACCGGCCTCTCACGCGGGGTGCGACGTAACGTGTTCACGACACTCACCAGCCTTTTGCCTGGCACTGTGCCAACCGGGGAGGAGAACGGGCAGCTCGTCTATCACTGTCTCGACGTCGAGCAACCGGTCGTTGCCGAACTTGCCGCGGAGGAAGCGGCGTTGGTTCGGGCCCTCTACAATGACTGAATTCCTCACTGCCGCAGTCGGCTTGATCCTGGCGATGCTGGGGCTTGGGCTGGTCTCCATCTTGCGTGGCCCGACAGATGCCGACCGGATGATGGCGGCGCAACTGATCGGGACTGCCGGCATTGCCGTCTTGCTGCTGCTCGGCACCGTGACAGGCGTGCCGGCGGCCGTCGACGTGGCATTGATACTGGCACTGCTCGCCACTTTCGCATCCATCGCATTCGTCAAGAAGGGGCTCTCCCGCCTCGAAACCGATGGGGCCGATCCGGGGGAGGACAGATGAACGTCGCACGCGACATCATCACGGTTGCGGGAGTGTCGGCAGGCGTATTCTTCTTTTTCGCCGGTACCGTCGGCCTTCTTCGCTTTCCCGACACCCTGACTCGTCTACACGCGCTCAGCAAGGCCGATAACCTCGGCCTGGGTTTCGTCGTGCTCGGGCTGCTCCCCCAAACAGGAGGCCTGCGCGACGGACTGAAGCTGATCAGCATATGGATGTTCGTGCTGCTCGCGGGCGCCACCGTCTCCCAATTGATCGCGCGCACGGCACGTCAGAGCGGGTCAGGCAAATGAACATCGCAACAGTGTTCGAGATCGCGCTCGCCGCCGTGGTGCTGGGCCTCGCCATCTGGACGATCGCCGTCCCCGACACCTATTCGGCCACGGTCGGTTTTATCGCCTACGGACTGCTGGTTGCGCTGATCTGGGTCCGCCTTGACGCCGTCGATGTCGCGCTGACCGAGGCTGCAATTGGCGGAGGCCTCGGCGGCGTCTTGCTGTTGGGTGCGGCGGCCCGGCTGCGCGATACCGAGGCGATGACAACGGAAGGGCCCAGCCTGATCGTGCGCTTGAGCGCAGCCATACTGTCCGCGTCGATCGCAGCAGCGCTGGCCGTCACGATCCTACTGCTGCCCGATCCGGCGCCAACGCTCGCGCCCGCCGTCGTCGCGAATGCCGGGGCGACCGGAATGACCAACCCCGTCACCAACGTGCTCATGGCATTCCGCGGAATGGACACCATGCTCGAGAAGGTCGTGCTCCTGCTCGCCATCGTCGGTGTCTGGTCGCTTGCGTCGGACCAGGCCTGGGGCGGTCGTCCCGGACCACGCCACCAGGCTGATCCAAATGGTGTTCTCGCCTTTCTTGCGCGCCTGTTGCCACCCGCCGGCATCGTCGTCGGCATTTACATCCTGTGGACGGGCGCTGATCACCCCGGCGGAGCATTTCAGGGCGGCGCGGTTCTCGCGTCGATGTGGCTGCTGGTGATCATGGCCGGGTTGGTGGATACCCCGCCCGTGCGCAGTCGATGGCTACGGCTCATCCTGGTGGCCGGCCCCGGCCTATTCCTTGCCGTCGGCCTCGGCGGGCTCTGTTTTGGGTCGGCGTTCCTTGCCTATCCCGTTGCGTTCGCCAAGCCGCTAATTCTGAGCATTGAGGTCGCGATGCTCCTGACGATCGCGACGACGCTCGGCCTGCTGCTCGCCGGTGCACCTGAAAGGAGCGCTGAGCGATGAGCGCCGTGACGGTGTTCGGACTATGCGCCGCCGCGGCGGTCGGGCTCGGGCTCTACGGCCTGATTGCCAATCCGCAACCGCTTCGCAAGATCATCGCATTCAACCTGCTCGGCAGCGGCGTGTTTCTTATGTTCGGCATCGTCGGGCGGCGAGGCGCCGCAGCGGGCTTTGGCAACGACCCGGTGCCGCAGGCCCTGGTGATCACAGGAGTCGTGGTCGCGTTTTCCGCAACGGCTCTGGCGATCGCCTTGTTGCTGCGGCTTTTTCAGATCGCAGGCTCCACGACGCTCAACAGTCGGGCGGCGGCGAGCGCGCGCTCCGATCCGTCCGGTCACTGATGCTGCCCCCCGCCCCCGCGCTGGTGACCACCGCCGGCGGCTTCCTGCTGGTGCTGTCGATCGTCGTGCCGGTTGCGGGCGTCTTGCTGGCGTTCGTTCTCGGCGAGCGCTACGTCCGGCAGGTTGCCTCCACGGTCGTACCGGTCGGGTTGGCGATTGCTTTCGCCGTTCTCGTGCTCTTGCCGCGGAGCGACGGCCACCTCGTCTACCTACTCGGCGCCTGGCCACCACCGCTCGGCGTAGCCCTCCGCGCGGACGGATTGTCGGCGGTCATGCTCGCGACGACGGCAGTCGTGATCTGCGCGGTCGCCATTTTTGCCGCAACCGATTTTCGTCCCCAATCTGTCGAAGCGCGCGCACCTTTCGCATTCTGGATCCTGCTTCTGGCAATCTGGGGCGCGCTGAACACGATCTTCATCGCGGGAGATCTCTTCACGCTGTATGTTGCGCTGGAATTGCTGACGTTCGCCGCGGTGCCTCTGGTCTCTCTCGACGGTCGCGCGGAGACGCTTCGGGCTGCGTTGCGGTATCTGCTCTTCGCACTGCTCGGCTCGGTCCTCTACCTGATGGGCACCGCGCTGCTCTATGGTCTCTACGGCACCCTTGATATCGCGTTGTTGTCGCATCGCGTGAACGCGGACTCCGGCGTGCTCATCGCGGCAGCCTTGATGACGACCGGTCTCCTCGCAAAAACTGCACTCTTTCCGTTGCACCTCTGGCTGCCGCCCGCTCACGCCGGCGCACCGGCCGCAGCTAGCGCGATCCTGTCCGCCTTGGTCGTGAAGGGATCGTTCTTCATCCTTGTGCGGCTCTGGTTCGACGTCATGCCGGGCTTGCCCGGCTTGGCTGCCGCACAATTGCTCGCGGCGCTGGGAGCCGGAGCGATCTTGTTCGGAAGCGTTGTCGCTCTCCGGCAAGAGCGCCTCAAGCTCCTGATTGCGTATTCGACGCTGGCTCAGATCGGATATCTCTTCCTGATGTTTCCTCTTGCGTTCGGCGCATCCGGGAAGCTCGAAAGTGACCAGGCCCTGGCGGGCGGCCTGTTGCAGGCAGTTTCCCATGCGACTGCCAAGGCGGCGATGTTCATGGCCGTCGGATCAATCTACGCCGGGCTCGGCCACGATCGCATCACCGGGCTGTGCGGTGTCGCGCGCGCCCTGCCCTTGAGCGTCCTGGCATTCGCAATTGGCGGCATCGCCTTGATGGGTGTTCAACCGAGCGGCGCGTCATTCGCGAAGGAACTATTGCTCCAGGAGACCGCGAGGACCGGACAATGGTGGTGGGCCATAGTGCTCCAGGCGGGCGGAATGTTCACGACCGCCTATGTCGTGCTGGTCCTGTCCCATGCGCTCGCGCCATCGGACCAGCCGATTGTTCTCGTCGGCCCAGCCCCGCTCAGCCGCGACCTCGCGGCACTTGTCTTGGCCCTCTGTTCTTTGTTCCTTGGCTTGCTGCCCTGGGATTCGTATTTACCGGCCCCGTCTGATGCGGCATCCAAGCTGTTCGGCATCGACGCGCTATCCAAATTGCTCCTGCCGGTGCTGGGAGGGGCGGCGCTCGCGATCCTGCTCAGCCCGTGGCCACACCCGCTCGGCTCATCCGCAGCCTGGAAAGCGCTCATGAGAGTGGTCGGTCCGCTCCGGCGCGGCTGTCTTAGATTCGGCAGCCTTATCGAAAGAGGCGACGAAGTTCTCCGTCAATGGTCCGCCGCGGGCATCTCCCTGCTCCTGGTGTCGCTGCTGCTTGCCGCGTCGATGCTCGCAGCAAATTGAAGACTCAGAACAGCCGGATCGCGCAGATCGGGCCGAGGGATTCCCCTGCTCTAATGATCCGGAACATTCTCTCCCGCGCCCAAGGGTTTTCTCGGATGTCGAGCTTGCAATTCGCCGTTTAGTCTCCGCGCCATGCAGTTGGCATCAGTCTTCCCGCGGTCCCTGCGGGAATGCCCAGGAGGTCTCCATGTCTGATCTGGTTGCGATCGTATACCCGACCGAAGCAAAGGCCGAAGAAGTCCGAACTCGGCTGCTCAAACTGCAAAAGGAATATTTGATCACCATCAGTGACGCCGTGATCGCCGTCAAGGCCGAGAACGGCAACATCAAGCTCAACCAGCTCGTCAACACCACGGCGACGGGCGCGATTACCGGCAGCTTCTGGGGACTCCTGGTCGGCGTGCTCTTCCTCAATCCGATCATCGGTGTCGCGGTCGGCGCTGCGTCCGGCGCGCTTGGAGGCGCCTTGTCCGATTTCGGCATCAACGATTCCTTCATGAAGGAGCTGTCCGCTTCGCTCCACCCCGGTAACGCCGCGCTCTTCGTCCTGATCAAGAACATGACGGCAGACAAGGTGTTGAACGAAATCAAGGATGCCGGCGGAGTCGTATTGAAAACGTCCCTGGACGAGACCAAGGAAAAGATCCTGCGCGATGCGCTCGCCAGCGCGGCGGAGCGGCCGGCGGCCTGAAGCCGCCTACCGCCTACCGCCGAGCAGGCGCAGCAGCATCATGAACAGATTGAGGAAGTTGAGGTAGAGCGACAGTGCCGCGATCACCGACTTGCGGCCTGCCGTCGTCGCATCGTCCCTGCTCTCGTACATCGCCTTGATCCGCTGCGTATCATAGGCCGTGAGTCCCGCAAAGACGCCTACGCCGACGATCGAGATCAACCAATCGAGCCCCGTCGACCTCAGGAAGATATTGACCAGGCTTGCGACGATGATGCCGATCAGGCCCATGAACAGGAAGCTGCCGACCGCGGACAGGTCGCGCCTCGTGGTGTAGCCGAAGACGCTGAGTGCCCCGAACATCGCGGCCGCGATGAAGAACACGCGCGTGATCGAGGTGCTGGTGTAGATGTGCAGCAGCGTCGAGAGCGAGACGCCGACCAGCGCGGCATAGACGAAGAAAAGAATGCGCGCTGTTTCCGCCGACAGCGTATTGATGCGCGCCCCGATGAAGAACACCAGCCCGAGTGGCGCCAGGATGAAAACCCACATCAACGGGCTCTCGAGCAATGCGGGACCCATGAGCTGATACGTCAGCCACGCCACAATTGCGGTCAGGCCCACGCCCGCGGCCATATAATTGTAGATGCGCAGCATGTAGGCGCGCAATCCGGGATCGATCGCAAGCGCGCCGCCACCAGTGCCTGAGGCAGTCAGATTCGGATCATAGTTCGACATCGCTTGCCTCCACGGATTGGTTCGCATGAACAAACGAAGCTAGCGGTCCGGCCCCTGCGGGGGCATCGGATGATCACCCGAGCGCCGGAAGATATATCACCCTATCTCGGGATACCCGTATCTGCCAGAGCGACTTACCGAAACCGACCATGACGCCGCCGTTCTGCACGCCAGGCATATCGCGACTGAACTCGCTAAGGCGGGCGAGTTGTTCCGCGCGAGCTTCGTGCTGGTCGCCCCGGCCGCTGCGCCCGGGTCGGCAAGTCCTCATTAGAAACGGTCGACCGATTTCCTGCCTCGCCCTCTACATAGAATCCCTGATGTGTCGACCGAGATGCTGCCTCTAGTCTCTTAACCGAGGGTGGTCGGCCTACCCCGTTCAAATTCGACCCTTCCGCCCACCTCATCTCCGGGGTTGAGGGCTCGCTGCACGCGTCCGCGTCTATGCGTTGGCCGTCGGCGCTATCTCGATCTGAAGTGTTGTGGGTCAGTTGGAGACAAGCATGAATGTCCGGACCATTTGCGGTGCCTTGATCCTTGCCGGATCGATTGCGACCGCGCAGTCGACCAGTTCCCAGGCGCAGACGACCGATCCGGCCGCATCCGTGCCAAAGCAGGTCACGACACCTGCCCCAAGCACCGCCGCGCCAAATACGAATACCAACCCCACCAAGCATCGCTACTGGCGTCATCGCGGCGGCTCGCATCCCCATTATGGCAGCCGCCGTGTTCGCACCTGAGCCCCGGCGCGACAGTTCGTCATTGCAATCCGCCGCCGAGACACCCCAATCGATGAGCGATGTGAGGACAGGACAAGAGCAACAGCGCGAGGCCGTGGTCCGCGATCCTCCAGACCAGGGCACCGACAGGCGGCGCGGCTTTCTCGCAACGGGTCTCGCCCTGCTCGCCATTTGCGTTGCTCTCTTCCTCGTATGGCAAACCGCCTCGAGTCTTCTCATCATCTTCGCAGGCGTGCTGTTTGCTGCCTTTCTGGATGCCGCCGCACGCGCATTGGCGCTACTAATTCCACTCAATCGCGTCTGGCGGCTGACATTCGTGCTTCTGCTGTTCACCACCATGGTCGGACTAGGCCTCGCCTGGGGAGGCGGCAAGCTGCCGCAGCAAACACGCATCCTGCTGGAGGTAATGGACATCCAATTCGACGTCTTGCAGCAACGCCTTTTGACCTACGGCGTCGATCTGCTTGGTCCGGAATCGGGGCGCGATTTTGCGCAATGGCTGCTGTCCGATCAAGGCCGGTTCTTCAGCCACGCCCAGCTCGTCCTTGGCAGAGCGTCGAGCTTCCTGACCGGTGTGCTGGTGATCGCGTTCCTCGGTATCCTCTTCGCCTTTGATCCCACCAGCCATCGCGAGAGTCTGGTGATGCTGGCGAAGCCTTCCTATCGCGCCCGAACACGCGCCGTAATGAACGAGATGGGAAACGTCCTGCGGCTGTGGTTCGTCGGACAGCTGATCCGCATCATCCTGATGACACTGTGCGTGTGGGTCGCGCTCTATCTGATCGGGCTTCCCGGTCCCTTCGTGCTTGGGCTGCAGGCGGGCCTTTCCAACTTCGTTCCGTATCTGGGGCCCATCCTTGCCGCGATCCCGATCGCGCTCGTCGCGATGCCGCTCGGCGCATCGCTACTGATCTGGGCCGTCGTCATCTACACAATCATTCAATCGATCGAGGGCTATGTGATCGGCCCGTTGATCCAGCGCCAGGCGGTCGAAATTCCTCCCGCATGGACATTGGTCGCGATCGTGCTGTTGGGCGCAATGCTGGGCGTGATGGGTATCGCACTCGCCATGCCGCTGGTCGCGGTCGGCCGGGTCGCGATCATTAGATTCTACGTCGAGGATTACCTCGGCGATAGCAGCGGGCGCATGTCCAACAAGGGACCATCGCAAATGGGAGCGCCATGAGCGAGATTCGAGCCGAACGGAACAATGGAATGGAGCCATCCCCGGCGCACGCGCGGATGACACGTTTTCTGTGGCAGCAACTTCCCTACATCATTGCACTGGTGCTCGCCGTCGCGGGCGTCGCCTATACCAACGCCTCTCACCAGCCTCTCGTTGGCTATTGGGAGTTTCTCGCGCTCGCCATCGGCGTTGTGTGCGTCATCAACAAATGGCCGGAGGTCGATGGCAAGGAGGCCCGGTGGCGACTGATCTGGACCCAGGCGCTGCACTGGGTTGCCGTCCTGGTCACGATGAACATCATGCTGGTGTCAGGCGTTCAGCAATTGTTGCCGACGCCGGCAACCAGCCTCGTTCTTCTCACATTACTTGCGCTCGGCACCTTCCTCGCGGGCGTCAGTCTTCTGTCGCCGCAAATTGCCTTCCTCGGCCTTGCGATGGGCGTCACGGTTCCGGCGATATCCTGGTTACAGCAATCCATCATCTTCTTCCTGTTGGGCGCCGTCCTGCTGATCGGCCTCGGCATCACGTTCTGGCTTCGCCAGGATCGCAGCCCAGGGAGTTCGCCAACCGACACCGGAAGTCAAATGGAGGCCTGAATGCGCATTAACCTGCTTCTTGCGATCATCTGCGGATCCGCCTTGATGTGCGCCGACGCTCTGCCCGCACGCGCCGAGGCCTTCAGGGTCGGCCGGCTCGTATGCACCAGCACTCCGCGCGTTGGGCTGGTGCTCGGCTCCGCGCAGGAGCTTCGTTGCGTATTCATCACGAGACGCCCGACCCGGCAGTACGTCTACGACGGACGGATCAGGCGCGTTGGTCTCGACATCGGCGTGACCAGCGCAGGAACCCTCTCATGGGCCGTCCTCGCCAGGAACTCGCGCGTCGGCCCCGGCACGCTGCGCGGGAGCTACGTGGGGGCGAGCGGCAATGTCGCGTTCGGCCCCGGTCTCGGAGCGAACGTTCTGATCGGAGGCTCTCGCCGGACGATTGCGCTCCAGCCTCTGTCGATCGAACGATCGATCGGATTGAACCTTGCGGCGGGAGTTACGAACCTGACACTCGGCTCGCGCGGACCGGGATAGCGGCTTGTCCCGAACGCCGGAGCAAGGAGCGGACAATGGACCTTGCGGACGTCTCGGTCAGGATGCTGGCGGCGGGCTTCCTGACATTCATCGCTGGCGGCACGGGCTGGACACAGCCAGTCGCAGGCCCTCCGCCCGCTGTCGGCATCGTGGAAGCGATCAGACGACCGATCACCGAGACCAACGAATTCCTCGGGCGGATCGAGGCGGTCAATCGCGTCAATGTCGTGGCTCGCGTCACCGCATTCCTGGAGCAACGGTTGTTCGTCGAGGGTGCCGAGCTCAAGAAGGGCGCCCCGCTTTACCGGCTCGAGCGCGGTCCGTTCGAGGCCGATCTCGCGTCAAAGCAGGCGCAGGTGGCCCAGCTCCGAGCGATGCTCGAGAACGCCAAGCTGACGACCGACCGGGCGCGTACGCTGCTCAGCGGGCCGGCCGGTCAGCAATCGACCTACGACGCGGCGATCGCCAACCAACGCAGCCTGGAAGCCCAGGTCCAGGCCGCGCAGGCACAAGTCGATGCGTCACAGATCAACCTCGATTACACCATGATCAGCGCGCCGATCGACGGCAAGATCGGACGTACGTCCGTGACCGAAGGCAATGTCGTCGGTCCCAGCTCGGGCGTACTGACCACGATCGTCAGCCAGGATCCGATGTACGTCACCTTCCCGGTGCCGTTGCGCCAGGGGCTCGAACTACGCGAACGCTATGGTCCGCAGGGAGGCTTGGAAGCCGTGGTGATCCGGCTGCGGCTGCCCAATGGCCGCATGTATGGCAAGTCCGGCAAGCTCGATTTTGTCGACAACACCATCGCCCAGAACACGGACACGATCACCGTGCGCGGCGAGATCGCAAACCCGATCCTGCGCGCGCCGTCCGCCGCGGGCGTAACCGTTCACGAACTGACTGACGGCGAATTCGTCACGGTCTTGCTGGAAGGTGTCCAGCCCATCGAAGTGTTGGCGGTCCCGCGTTCGGCGGTGCTGTCCGATCAGCAGGGTGACTATGTCCTCACCGTTGGCGCCGGCGATAAGGCCGAACAACGCCGCGTCAAGCTGGGGCAATCGACGCCCACCATAGCCTCCGTCATCAGCGGCCTCGCGGCAGGCGACAAGGTCATCGTCGAAGGCCTGCAAAGAGTTCGTCCAGGTCAGGCGGTTTCTCCGGGCCCGGCGAGCGCGCTGATCCAGTCGAGCATGAATGCCGGCACAGGCGACGCGCCTTCGCAGCCAGACCATGGCGGTTCAACTGGTCCGCGCCCGGAGGACAAAAAGCCATGATGTCCGCCGTGTTCATCGATCGCCCGCGACTTGCGATGGTCGTGGCCTTCATCATCACCATTGCAGGTGCGCTCGCGCTGACACGGATCCCGGTGGCGCAATTTCCGGACATTGTGCCACCGCAGGTCACGGTCGCCGGGACCTTTCCCGGCGCGTCTGCCGAGGTCGTGGAGGCCAGCGTCGCTCAACCGCTCGAAGCGCAAGTGATCGGCGTCGACCGAGCTCTCTATATGAAATCGACGAGCGGCAACGACGGCAGCTACACCTTGACGGTGTCATTTGCACTTGGCACCGATCCCGATATCAACACCGTCAATGTTAACAACCGGGTGCAGAGCGCGCTGTCGCAATTGCCCACCGAGGTGCAGCAGCAGGGCGTGACCGTGCAAAAGAAATCGTCGGCGATCCTGCAATTTCTGGTGCTTTACAGTGCCGACGGCCAGCAAGATCCGCTGTTCATCACCAACTACGCGATCATCAACATACTCGACGCGATCTCCAGCACGCCCGGTGTCGGCCAAGCTCACCTGTTCGCCAAGATGAACTACTCGATGCGGATCTGGTTCGATACGCAGCGGCTGACCAGCCTCAATCTCACGCCCTCGGACGTGATCGCGGCAATTCGAACGCAAAGCGTTCAGGCGCCGGTCGGCCGCATCGGCGCGCGTCCAATCAGCGACGACCAGCAATTCCAGTTCAACGTCCAGACCCTCGGGCGGCTCGCGACAGTCGACCAGTTCGCCAATATCGTGCTGCGCGCCAACCCGGATGGTTCGACGCTGCTCGTCAAGGACGTCGCCCGGGTCGAGATGGGCGCGCAGAACCTCGACAGCGAAGCGCGGATCGACGGGCGCGCCGCGGTGCCTCTCGCGATCTATCTGGCGCCGGGCGCCAATGCCGTGACGACGGCGCAGGCGGTCGCGGCGACGATGCAGCGGCTATCGAAGCGATTCCCGACGGGGTTGAGCTATCTCGTGCAGTACGATTCCACGAGCTTCGTACGGGACACCATCTCGGAGGTTCTGCGGACGCTGGGAGAGGCCTTCGTCCTGGTCGTGATCGTGGTTTATTTGTTCCTCGGTAACCTTCGGGCCACGGTCATACCAGCCATTGCCGTACCGGTCAGCCTGGTCGGCACCTTCGCGGTGCTGCTGATGCTTGGCTATTCCGCGAATACCGTGTCACTGCTCGCAATGGTGCTCGCCATCGGCATCGTCGTGGATGACGCCATCGTCGTCGTGGAGAACGTCGAGCGAGTGATGGAGGAGGAACCGGATCTTTCGCCAGTCGAGGCAAGCAAGAAGGCGATGACGCAGATCACGGCACCGATCATCGCGATCACGTTGGTGCTGCTCTCCGTCTTTGTTCCGATCGCCTTCATTCCCGGCATTTCCGGCACGCTGTTTCGGCAATTTGCGGTGACGATCAGCGCCGCCATGATGATTTCGGCACTGAATGCGCTGACCTTGTCGCCCGCCTTGTGCGCGCTGTTCCTGCGGCATACTGGACCCCGGCGCGGCACGATCGGCCACGTTCTTGGTGGCATTGACTGGATCCGCGATCGCTATAGCGGCGGCGTACGACGGCTGCTGCGCGTGGCCAGTCTCTCGCTCATCCTGGTCGCCGTGTTCGCAGCCGGCATTTTCGGGATGTCGCACCTGACGCCGACAGGGTTCCTCCCCGAGGAAGACCAGGGCGCTTTCTTCACTTCGGTGCAGTTGCCGGACGGTGCATCCGTTGCGCGGACCAGTGAAGTCACCAAACAGATCGAGGACGTCCTGAACGAGATGCCGGCCGTCGACCATGTTCTGGCCATCATCGGCTTTTCCCTGCTTGACGGGGCGTCCGAGCCCAACAGCGCGCTGGTGGTGACGCGCCTCAAGCCGTTTGCCGATCGCAAGGCGGTCGCGGATTCGGCGCAGGCGTTGATCCGGCAGACTTACGCAGCCGGCGCGCAAATCCGGCAGGCCAATGTACTGCCGTTCAATATGCCGCCGATCATCGGACTCTCCACCTCAGGCGGGTTCGAGTACCAGCTCCAGGCGCTGGAAGGACAGAGCCCCGCCGCGATCTCCAGTGTCACGGGTGCGTTGATCGGAGCGGCCAATGCCGATCCGCGGCTGACGCGAGTGTTCTCGACCTTCACCGCGACAAATCCATCGATCTATCTCGACATCGATCGACGCAAGGCGCAGGCGCTTGGCGTGACCATCAGCGATATCTTCACGGCTCTTCAGGCGACGCTGGGCGGCATCTACGTCAACAACTTCAACCTCTATGGACGCACCTGGCAGGTCAACGTGCAGGGGGAGGCGCTCGATCGCGCCGACCTTTCCGATATCTGGCGCATCTATGTCCGCAATAGCACCGGTCAGATGGTTCCGATGCGGTCGCTCGCCGGCATCAAGATCGTAACCGGGCCTCAGGTCATTACCCGCTACAACAATTATCGTTCAGTGACGGTGAACGGCAGCCCGGCGCCAGCCGTCTCGTCCGGCACCGCGATGGCAGCGATGGCAGAGATCTCCAACAACGTGCTGCCTGCAGGCTACAGTTTCGAGTGGACCGGCACCGCCTATCAGGAGCAACAGGCAGCAGGACAAACCGGGGTGGTGCTCGCGCTCGCCGTGCTGTTCGCCTATCTGTTCCTGGTGGCGCTGTATGAGAGCACGGTGATCCCGATCCCGGTGCTGCTCTCCGTCGTTGTCGGCGTTCTAGGCTCATATATCGGTATTAAAATCGCCGGCCTCAATCTCGATCTGTACGGCCAGATTGGCCTCGTGGTGCTGATCGCGCTTGCCGCCAAGAACGGCATCCTGATCGTGGAATTCGCCAAGGAACGACGGGAAGCCGGCACAGAGCTTGCGGAGGCCGCGATCCAGGGGGCGCATATGCGGTTCCGCGCGGTGATGATGACCTCAGTTGCCTTCATTCTCGGACTCCTCCCGCTCGTGCTCGCAACCGGCGCCGCCGAGCTGAGCCGCAGGGCGGTCGGGACCGCTGTCTTTGCCGGCATGCTCGCCGCAAGCTCAATCGGGATTTTTATGGTGCCTATGCTCTACGTCACGTTTCAGCGCCTGCGCGAACGCACGAAGGCACGACCGGTCCCGGCGCGAACCACATGACCCGAGTATCCAGGACGGCGGGAATACTCCGAGCCTATTGCTCAGGGTTTCGTCGGATGCCGGCGTTGCCGTTCCCCGCTACCGTAGTCCGCACTCGAAACTGCGTGACAAGAAGAGAAGAGAAGGACAATGAACGCTCCCACACGTCGTGCCTTCCTTGGTTTTGCGCAGGGCGCCGTCGCCGCCGCAGCGGTCGGCGCAATCGGCGCTCGTTTCATTGCGACAGCGGAGGCTATGCCGGTCGCCGCAAATCTGGGACGGGCGGCGATAACCACGGATCTCGCGACGCAGGCGCAGTGGGGTCCTCCGCATGGCCCCGGTTGGGGGCGGCCGCGACCGCGCAGGCGCCGTTGGGTTTGCTGGTGGCATCGCGGTCGCCGCCATTGCGGGTGGCGGTGGAGGTGACCGTCCGTGACCCTTCGCGGACGACGAAGGATAGAGCTGTGCTTCCGCAGCGATCAGCTCCGCTTCACCGCCGCGATCGGTTGCAAAGCGCGGCGGGCCGGCAGCCGCCGATTTCGTTCACTCTTCAATCAACTTAGCTCTGATCGCGTAGCGGACCAGTCCAGCTATCGAATTGACCCCCAGTTTTCCCATGGCCGACGCCCGATGCGTTTCCGTGGTTTTCACGCTTGAGCTCAGCATCGCGCTGATACCCTTGTTGCTGTATCCCTCGGCCACGAGCTTGACAACGAGCCGCTCTCGCGGAGACAATCTCATATGCCCCTCGCCAGCTTCGTCTTCTCGACCCGACTGACCACAAAATCGTCCGCCAAGGAATGGCTTACGTGCCATTAGCGCTTCAACGGCAGCCAACAGCAGCTTGTTTGCGTCCGACTTGACCAGGAACGCGCGCGCACCCGCCTGAAGCGCCTCTTGAGCCAGCACTCCGGATTCGTGCGCGGTAAAGATCAGCACCTCAGTTTCGCGGAGATGCTTTTTTATTCCTCGAGTTATTTCCAGTCCCGTCATGCGCGGCATGAAGAAGTCGACGATCGCAACATCGGGCCGCTCTTTGAGAGCGGCCTCAAATGCCGATTTTCCGTCGGACGCCTCGGCGACAATCATCCAACCCGGCCGCTGCTCGAGGACCGCCCGTAGCCCGGATCGAACAGCATCATGATCATCAGCAATGAGAATTCGTTTCATGAGAGGGCTGCCTCGATGATCTTGTCGCAAGAGAACCTGGACGAGCTATGGGCTCTGCGTTTCAGCAGCATCTCCAACCGGGCCATCTCACTCGCGCGCAAGAGCGCATGGAAAGGTCGCGCGCAGGATGGTTCCGCGCCGCAGCGTTGTGGGTGCCGATAATATCTCAAGCCGCCCTCCCATCTCTTGCAATCGAGCCCGCATGATACGGATTCCCGCTCCGGGTGCCCACGGACGAAAGCGGCATGCGCCATCTGCAGCGACCATGCCTTGTCCGTCGTCTCGAACCTCGAGCTTGAACTTCCTGTCCCTCGCCCCGATAGTTATGGCGACCTGTGTCGCCTTGGCGTGGCGGTAAACGTTCGTCAGGGCCTCCTGAACAATTCTCAGCAACGCTCGCTGCGCCCCGTATGGCAGGCCGTCGACCGCGGACGATATCGAGACCTCAATATTCAGCGGCGTTCGGGCTACGAACCCTTCTGCGAATTGCTCGATTGTCGTCCTGAGCCCTCCTTCAAGCAGATCCTGAGGGTGAAGCAGATATGTGAGAGACCGCAATTCCTTCATCGCGCGACCGATCGAGATGTCGAGCTGATCGCAATGTCTCGTCGCCTTCAGAGGATCGCCTAGCGCACTCCTTACTTGCATCAGAATGAGGCTCGCCGCCACCAAATGCTGGCACGTTGAATCGTGAAGCTCCGACGCAATTTGACGATGAACTTTTTCCTGCAGAGCGAGCTGTTCGGAATTCGCCTTGCGCGCATGCCTCGATCCTCCGGAGGCATTTCGAACATGTCGGCTGACCTGTGTCTCCTGAAGGGACATGATACACTCGCCTTCCTGCAGTGCTAACTTTCGAACTGCTAGTTTCCTGGCATATGCAGACAACTCTCCGATAAATTTAGCCTACCGCCGCGACACACCGACCACACAATCAGTATAAGCCACTACGTAGAAATCCCCTAGGCAGCCGGTCCCCTCGTGTGCCGAGCATCCCAAATTTGGCGCGATGCTCCCTGATTCAAATCAAGGAGCTGCAGGCAAGGAGCAGCATGCGGGTCGTCGAAAACGCGATTGTGAAGGCGCGTCCGTCAATCTGCGCGCTCTGGCATCGACCGCTTGACGGCGGCGCGGCAGCTATCGAGCGGCCCGGCGAGGGTGTTGCGCCGCAGAACAGTCCGCTGTTTAGGTAAGACGTCTTTCCATATTCCGCCCCGAGGCGATCTCCTTGAAATTCCGTAATTCGGAAATCAACAGAGGCAGCAACGCCAAAAGTCCAGCTCGCGACCGAGCCGAATGTTTTCAGATTGCCTCCAATCCTTCTAGTGGATGCCCAAACGCATGAAGCATCGAGTGTCGACCGATGCTCTCTCCATATCTGATGGCGGAGTGCCAAATTAGGCAGAAGCCGCCCGCCAAATCGGAAGGCAAGCATGCCGACGATCGCGCCCCAGAGGCATGCCGACAAAAGCCCGCCGATTTGCCCGCGTGATCGTCACAGTGCAGCAACGCTAGCGCTCAAGGAAGTGTCGTCGAGCCTCATGAACCTGCTGCCGACGTTTGATCAGGTAGGGATCTGGGCACCGATCGCGCTGGTCGCGTTGCGACTAATCCAGGGGTTGGGAGCCGGAGCGGAATACGGTGGCGCAGCGCTTCTGCTCGCAGAGCAGAGCCCCAGCCGCCGTGGATTCTATGGTGCGTTCGCGGCATCCGGTGTCGTCATCGGCATTGCGCTCTCTCTCGGCGTCTTTCAGTCTTGTGACCAGCACCACTCCGCGGGAGGCACTTCTAAGCTGGGGCTGGCGCGTGCCGTATCTTCTCAGCATCGTTGCCGTCAGCGTCGGCCTCTACTTGCGTCTCACAATGCCGGAGACACCGGAATTCGCTCGCGACGTCCAGGATCGGCGCGCGGAGATCAGCGTCCCGCTCTGGGAGGCTCGATGGCGAGACCGTCAAGTTTTATGCCGAAGCAGAGGACGTCTTGAGCCATCTGCCCAAGCTTGGTGTCCAGATGATCATGCGCCGGATTGAAAAGGGGGAGCGCAAGGGCCACGCCAAAGTGTGGTGCTACCCTGGCATGGAAAAAGTGGTGCAGCAGATGCGCAAGAAGGTCGACGGCGTGACGACGTCAATCCCGCGGGTCTGTCGCGGAAACGCCGAGCAGCTTGCAACCGAATTCGACGCCGCCCGAAACGCGCCGGACGCGATCCGTCGGGTTTTCATTGTAACTTCGTCTCTAAGCCGTAAAGCTGTCGAAGACGTATTCGCAAACATCGCGACGGGTCACGCTCCTGATCCTTATTTTGTACAATTGTACTGGCCATTGCTCTCATTCTTCTCGGCCTGCACCGAGATGAACGCAGTCGGCTATGTTGTGTGTCAGGAATAGCCTAGGCCTTTGCCCTCCGAAGGCAAGTGTCAAGCCGGCTGGTACGAAAAGTTAGGAAGAAAGAGTATTGTAGTGCAAAGGCTTGCGAGGGTTGCGCGCTGAGGGGTTAACTCATACGCAAAATCTGCGTAAGCAGTAAGCACCCGTAGCTCAGCTGGATAGAGCGTCGCCCTCCGAAGGCGAAGGCCTCACGTTCGAATCGGGTCGGGTGCGCCATTTCATTGCAAGGCTTAGCTCCAAGGTTCGAGAGCTTAGCCCGGCTCCCTTGTAACGACGTCACACCAAGCAAGCAAAAAGAAGCCGGGACTCGTTAGAGCCCCGGGCAGTCACGGGAGGAAACGCATGTGGCGTTTGCTACCATTTACTAGCCCTTCGGGCCTGGCCACTGACAGCGGGCGGAACTGCTCACTTCATCAGCGGGATCGAGAACTCCGCACCTTCCTTGACGCCTGACGGCCAGCGCGAGGTCACCGTCTTGGTCTTGGTGTAGAAGCGGACCGAGTCCGGGCCGTGCTGGTTGAGATCGCCGAAGCCCGACTTCTTCCAGCCGCCGAAGGTGTAATAGGCGATCGGCACCG
>NZ_JAPRAQ010000018.1 GCF_029989365.1 Bradyrhizobium sp. Arg816
AACATGCTTGGCGATATCCAGACCGATTATGATAACCTCTGACACGGACGCCTCCCTTAAGTGGTGCTCAACAACTCCACTTTGGCACATCGATGCCGTCGGGCGGGGCGTCCACCCCATCATAAATGTCAGCTTCCGAGGCTTAAGCGGAAGTTGCCCTGCGCGGTCGGCATCGACTGCTTGTGACCCGTTGCGGACGTCGGCCAACGATCGCCGCTACCTCCGGGGTAGCGGCCGCCGTGCGGCCGTGTCCAGCTGTTGCCGAGTAGTGTTCGGGGGGTGACGAAACAAAATCCGCCGGGATGAAACCATTTTCCGGCCTTCACGAAGGCACGGTGAAACAGTCGGACGTTTAAAAGAAGCATTGGAAGCGGTGGGCAAAGGGGCACAGCATAAAGAACGACGATCGCCATGGGGCGGGGAGCGAAGCCATGTCACAGATTCGCAAAGCTTTTTTGGGTGCTCTCGCGACAGCATTGACGATCGGTGCCGTGCAATTCGCTTCAGGTCACGACCTCGGAGACCGCTGGCAGGTGGGCTCTGAACAGCCAAGTCACATCGTCAATCGCGCCGGCAAGGCAGATCATCTTGCTGCCCTCAAGCCGTTCGCAGTCCAGACGAAAACGGTTTCCCTGCGCTTGAACGATCAAGCCGATACATCGGTCCTGATGCGTATTCCATTTGCGCAGGCCCGCATCACCAAGACGCCGCTCTGGAATCAGAGCCGTAAGCCGACAGTCGCCTGCGAGCCCATGGTCAGCACGCTCACGGAAGTCGCAAGGCTCCTGCAGCCCGGCCGTTGCGTGACCTGATCACTCAATCCGCTTTTCGGGGTGAAGCGGATATGTCTGTGAAGCTCCTTGATCTCGTGCTTTGACCCTCAACAGACCTTTCAATGTCTGCAAGGTTCAGCAGAGGTTCGCTGTTGCCGATCTTGGGAATTTCCTGATGCCCAAATGTTTCGCGAAGCGAAAGGAAATTCCCGAGGTATAGTACCTTGCCACCTACTTCGAGGTGGAGTTGCGGAGGACATCGCTATGAGATTTTCCTCGCTGTTCGTTGTGGGCTTAGCTGTCGCCATCTTGTCGAATGCATCCGCCAACGCCGCGACGAAAACTACGAGGCCGAACACTCCATCGACAGAGATATTTCACTCGGGTGCGCATGCCAAAGTGCTTGACCCGGATATAAGGGCGTTTGCACCACCCAAAGCTAGGACGTACGTGGAATGCAAACAAGGGCTATGGGCGCAAGGTGCGAACCCCAACTATCAATACGCGGTCTGTAGCAGTATGGGGTACAAAAACTGACCAATTCACGCACGCAGCAGAGGCCGCCCTCAGATGGTGGCCTCTCGGTCATATTGGGGTCTTATGAGGCCAGCAGGGAATGTCGCCTTCTGGCCCAACGCGGAAGTCCTGCGACATTCCGATTTCGCACCGCCTTCAAGGAGTATAGCAGACGTCAAACGGCGTCCCCGATTTATGAGGACAGGCCCTAGCGTGCATTGGCGGGGGCGTGGAGCGGCCAGAGGTCGGCGCGCCAGCGGATCGCGATCGCCAGCATCGCGATGAAGCCCGCGGCGGCGTAGAGCGAACCCGTCGCGGAGTAGCCGATGATGTCGATCAGGCTGCCGGCCGCGAGCAATCCGAGCGGCAGGCCGTAGATCACCATCATGCGCACGCCCATGACGCGGCCGCGCAGGTGCGCGCTCGCCGTCCGCATCAGGATCACGGCAGCTGATATCATCGACATGCTCTGGGCGATGCCGGCGAGAACGAGGCAGGCCATCGCCACCGGCATGATCCTGATCTCGACGAACACCAGCAGCATGGCGTACCAGGCCAGCGTCGCGCCGATGAGAAGCCGGGCAATGCGCAGTCCGCTGACCAGGCTGAGCGTGATGGAGCCGATCAGCGAGCCCACGGCGAAGCTCGCCGAGAGATAGCCGAGGCCGGTCTGGTCGGTATGAAAGATGTCCCGCGCGATGTAGGGCAATAGTCCGCCGGTGAAGGGAAAGGCGGTGAGATTGGCCAGGAAGGCGACGCACAGCGCCGCGCGCATTCCCGGGCCGTTCCAGGCATAGACGATCCCTTCCTTGAGGTCGCCCAGCAATCGCGAGACCGCGTGGCTGTTCGCCGGAAGATCGCTCGTCGTGACGGTCCTTTTCGGCCGGGTCAGGCAGAGCATGAGAAGTGCGGCCGCGAGATACAGACAGGCGATCGCCACGTAAACGAGGCCGATGCCGAGGACGGCGAACAGACCTGCGCCCGTCAGCGCTCCGGCGATGCGGGCGCTGTCCTGGGTCGTGCGCGCAACGCTGATGGCGCCCACCAGTTGCTCGGGCGGCATGATCTCGGCAAGCAGTGCGCCGCGGACGCCGAGATCGGAGGGGCGGATCAGGCCCATGAGCGCGACGATGATCATCACGCTCAGCGGCGACAAATGACCGGTCAGCGCCAGGACCATGATGGTCGACGAGAGCGCCGTATAGGCAAGGCGCATCACGACCAGGAGATCGCGATGACCCATCCGGTCGCCGATCATGCCGAGCACCGGCGCGACGAGTGTCCCGACGAACTGGAGCGAGGCAAGCACGGTCAGCAGCAACACCGAGCCGGTCTCGACCATGATGTACCAGCCGAGCACCAGCGTCTCCACTTCGAATGCCCACGAGGTGAGCAGATCGGACGGCCACTGGAAGCGATAGTTGCGGATGCGGAATGGCGCGAGTGCGGAAGGTCGTGCGGATGTGCTCAAGATACGATGACGGGTTTCACGGCGATTCCCTGCCCTTATTTTTATTGTTCTGTTCGGCAGGGTAGCCCCGGCGATGCCCCTGTCAATTGGCGCTACCGCATGCCGCCATGCTTGCCGACGACGTGCGATGCGCCAGTGCGCCCGCGGCATCGCTTCGTTGCCCAGCCGATACGGAGAGGTAGATTAGCCGCCGCTTGCTCTTCCGGCGCGTAGAGCCCATTCTGGTCTGCGTCTTGGACCCATCCGGCAGGTCCAGGAACTCGCGCCATCGCGGCTTCCGCGAGGTCTTGACCCATGAACTGCTCTTGCTGTGGTTTAGAGGTCCAGAGCGGCTTTGCCTTCTGCCCGAAGTGCGGCACGAAGCAGCCGAACGCGTGCCCCGGCTGCGGCTTTCCATGCGCGCCGGATTTCGCCTATTGCCCGAAATGCGGTGCCGTCGTCGCGGAGGTCCCCACAGGCGGGCAGGCATCGGCGCGGACGAGCCCGACGACGCTCCCGATCCGGTCCTCCTCTCCGCCGCTCGTGCCGGCGGAGGAGGCTCACACCGCATTTCGACCTCCGTCGGACCAGATCGACAGCGAGGCGAACCGCCGCACCATCACCGTGCTGTTTGCCGACCTCAGCGGCTTCACTGCGATGAGCGAGCGGCTCGACCCCGAGGTCATGCAGACGCTTCAAAACGAATTGTTCGAGGAGTTGACGGCCGCGGTGCAAAGCTTTGGCGGCTTCGTGGACAAATTCATCGGCGATGCGCTGCTGGCTCTGTTTGGTGCGCCGGCGGCGCACGAGGACGACCCGGAGCGGGCGGTGCGCGCTGCCCTCGACATGATCGGCCGGACGGCGCGCCTCAGCGAACGCGCGGAGGCGTATGCCGGTTCACCGCTGCTGCTCCATGTCGGCATCAACACCGGGCACGTCGTCGCGGGCGGGCTCGGTGCGGGTGTTTCCAAATCCTATTCGGTGACCGGCGACACGGTGAATACCGCCCAGCGACTACAGTCGATGGCGGCTCCGGGCGAGGTGCTGGTCGGGCCGTTGACCCACCGTCTGACGCGGCATGCGTTTTCCTATGACTCGCTTGGCGAGGTCTCGCTGAAGGGCAAGATGGGAAGCGTGCTGGTCCACCGTCTGAAGGAGCCGCTCGACACGCCCCGTGCGGCGCGCGGTCTCGACACGCTGGGCCTCAATGCGCCGTTGATCGGGCGGGACGCCGAGCTCGCGCGCCTGATCGGCAGCCTTGATCGCGCGTGCGGCGGCGCGGCTCAACTGGTGCGGCTGGTCGGCGAAGCCGGCATCGGGAAAACGCGCCTGGTCGGCGAATTCGTCGCGCGCATCCGCGACCAGGATCGATTCGCCGGCGTGGCGATCCGGCACGCGGCGTGCTCGCCGCTCGGCGAACAATCCTACGGCACTCTCGCCGCCGTGCTGCGCAGCGCCTATGGCATCGCGCGGAAGGCGGGCGCGGAAGAGGCGGAGGCGAAGGTCGCCGCCGCGCTGTCGGAGCTTGGCCTCGCGACCGACGAGGCCGACCGCCTGATGCCCCTCTATCTGCACGTGCTCGGCCTCGGCGACCCCAACGCCGTGCTCAGGCATGTCGAGCCCGAACAGCTCCGCCGGCAGATATTCTTCGCGATTCGCACCGTCTTCGAGCGCCGCCTGGCACTGTCGCCACTGCTGATCATCGTCGAGGATCTGCACTGGGCCGACGCGGTGTCGCTTGAAGCGTTGCGGTTCCTGATGGACCGACTGGAGCGGACGCGGCTGATGCTGCTGTTTACGCATCGGCCGATGCTGGAGCTGGATCAGTTCGGTTCGAGCAGGATCAGTCACACGACGCTTCGGCTGCCCCCGCTTGGCGACGCCGACGGACAAGAGCTGCTCGCGGCCTATTTCAGTCACGGTTGGCGTGAACCGCCGGGAGGCCTGTTCGGTCGAATCCTCGATCGCGCCGGCGGCAATCCGCTTTTCCTCGAGGAGATCATACGCGGCCTCATCGAAGCCGGCACCCTGGAGCGCGACGGCGCGCAGTGGCGGATGAAATCGGATGAAGCCTCCGCCGATATTCCGGCAAGCATTCAGGCGTTGCTGCTGGCGCGTCTCGACCGGTTGCCGCAGCAGGTGCGCCGCCTGGCACAGGAAGCCGCCGTGATCGGCCCGCGTTTTGATGCGGCTGCTCTCGGTGCGGCGGCAACCGAGCCGGCGAGGGTTGAAGCGGGGCTCGAGCTTCTGTGCGACGCGGAGATCATCGAGGAGATCGCGGGCGCGAACTCGATTTCGCTGCGGACCTACCGCTTCACGCAAACCATGCTTCAGGACGTGATCTATCAAAACCTGCTTCTGCAGCGCCGGATCGAGCTTCATGGACGGATTGGCGGGGTGCTCGAGAGGCTCTATGGCCATGAGCCCGAGCGCCTCGAAGATCTCATACTGCTCGGACATCACTTCAGTCTGAGCGCGAGCAAGCCGAAAGGCGCGCGCTATCTGCGCGCGGCCGGCGATCGCGCACGCGCCAGCTATGCCAACGACGATGCCATCCGTCTCTACCAACAGGCCCTCGCCGTGCTGTTGACCGGCGGCGAACGGGAGCCGGAACGTCTGGTCCTGTACGAGCGGATTGCGGACCTCTGTGGCGCGGCTGGCCGCCGGAACACGGCGGAGGAGCACTATCAGAGCGCGTTGGAGGGGCACCGCGCCTTACAGGACGTGATCGGCGAAGCACGAATTCTTCGCAAGCTTGGCCGATTGCTGTGGGACGCCGGCAAGCGGATCAAGGCAGAGACGCATTACGCCGAGGCGGCCAACCTCCTTGGAGGGACCGACGCGCCCATCGAGTGGGCGCATCTGTTGCAGGAGCGCGGCCGTCTCGCGTTTCGGACGGGCGATCACGTGGCCGCCGCAAAATGGGCAGACGAGGCGCTCGGCTATGCACGGTCCGTACCGGCGGACGTGGACGAGCAGGCCGGTCTCGAGGCGGCTCGCGCCATTGCGGAGGCCCTCAACACCAAGGGCGTTGCGCTGGCGCGGCTTGGACGACACGAGGAGGCGGTGCGCGAAGTGGAGCAAAGCGTTGCAGCCGCCGAAACCGCCGGCCTCCTCAACGTCGCCTGCCGCAGCTACACCAATCTCGGTGTGCTCTACACGATTGTCGACCCGGCGAAAGCCATGGAGGTCTGCCGGCGCGGACTCGATGTCGCGCGCCGGATCGGGGATCTCGGCTTCCAGGCGCGCCTCCTTGCCAATTTTGCCGTTGCCTGTTGCACCTTCACGGACAGATGTACCGAGGAAGGGGTGCCGGCTGCCGAAAGGGCGATCGAAATCGACCGTGCGCTCGATCAGCGCGAGCATCTCTCCGTGCCCTTGATCGTGCTCGGGCAAATCCATCAATGCCATTTCCGCCCCGATCTGGCCGCCCTCTGCTACAATGAGGCAATCGAGGTGGCGAACGAAACCGGCGAACCGCAGCAGCTCTTTCCATGCTATGATGGTCTCGCCACGCTGAGCCTTGATCGAGGCGACATGCCCGAGGCCGACCGATATTTCGCGCTGGCCCATGATGTCTGCACCCGCCACGGGCTTGATCCCGCCGGGCTGATCGTACTGCCATTTCTTGACTAGGTCATATGAAGGAGTTCAACCATGCCAGAACTTCATGTCGACGGACCGCTTCAACCGGGCGATCGCGCACCGAACATCGTGCTGGACGCCATCACACGCGATGGAACGATCGCGCTCCAGGATTTTCGCGGGCACAGCCCGATATTGATCGGCTTGTTTCGAGGGCTGCACTGCCCGTTCTGTCGGCGACATATCGCGGCACAGGCGCAACTTGACGCAGCGCTGCGCGACAAGGGCGTCGAGAGCCTCACGGTCGTGAATACGCCCATCGAACGCGCGCGGCTCTACTTCCGCTATCATCCCTTGCCCAATCTGCTCGCCGCGTCCGACCCCGAGCGGGTCTCGCACCGCGCGTTCGGCCTGCCCAATATCGAGTTTACGGAGAACGAAACCGAGTGGCCGCGCAAGGTCGGTATGGACGTCGTCAAGAGCATGCAGGTGGATGTGCCCGGCGAAACGTCGGGGCCGATGAATCGGTTGGCGGCTTCCGAGTACCTCAACAACAAGGACGGTTACGAGATGATGGAGGCCGATCAGCGCATGGCGGCAACCGGCCAGGGCCAGCTGTTCGGCCAGTTCCTGCTCGATCGCGAGGGGATCGTGCGCTGGACCTTTACCGAGGTTCCTGAAGGCGGCCACCGCATGTTCGGGGCTCCGAGCCCTCAGGAGTTGATGTCGGCCGCCTCGCAGGTGGCAAGCTAGGCATCGGCGCCTGGTGATTAACCCGCCACCTTCGGCCGCTTCTCGGCGAGCGCCGCCGCCATCGCCGAGATCAGCGGGCGCATGAAATAGTGGTCTTCCGCCGGTGCGATGTCCGTGCGCAGGCCATGCGCGGCGAGCTCTCCCGACACCGCAGGGCCCACTGACGCAATCAGCGTCCGCTCCAACCCTGCGCGCAACTTCGCCTCACTGCCATGTGCCTTCGCGGCTTCCACGAGGCGGCGGACCTGGCCAAGATTGGTCAGCGCGATGGAATCGATCCGCCCCTCGGCCATGTCGTCGATGGCCGCGACGATGTTGGCATCCGCTGCCTTGGAATCGTAGGCATAAGGCAGCACGGTATCGACATCGGCGCCTTGCGCGGCAAGTGCGCCGGTCAGTACGCTGTGGTCCTTGTCCGGATAAAGCTGAAGGCCGACGCGTCGCCCGTTCAAGTCGAGCCTGCCCAGCATTTCGATCACGCCCTCGGTGGTCGGCTTCTCCGTGGTCTGCTGCGCATCGAGGGAGATCTCGCGCAACGCCTTGCCGGGCTTCGGGCCGCGGGTGAATTTTCGCGATTTGGCAAGCGCCGCGACCAGAGCCTGGTCGAGACCACGGCTCCGCGCGAGCTTCATGATCCGCCGCAGGCCTTCGCCCGTCATCAGCACGAGATCGTCAAAGGGCTGGTCGATGGCGCGGCGGATCCAGGCCTCGACCGGGGCGGGATCGGGCGCGTCGTGAATGGTGAACATCGGGCACTGCACGACATCGGCGCCTTGCTCCGCCAGAAGCTTTGAAAACTGCGCCTCCTCGCGCGTCTCCAGGATCAGGATGCGGTAGCCGTTCAAGCGGTCGGCCATGGGTGTGCTCCGGCGGTAAATTGCAATGGTCCGTTCATCCTGACTCCGCGCTTTATGTAGAAGCAAGTCTTCGGATCAAGTCTTGGGATTGGCGCGAGGGCGGTGTCGGTGATAGAGCAGGGCGCAAATCGCGGGTCACTCCGCAGTCGCTGCCCAAACCTTCATCAAGAGCCATGCCCGATCATCAATATGTCCTGACCCTGTCCTGTCCGGATCGTCCCGGCATCGTCTCGGCGGTGTCGACCTTTCTGGCCCACAACGGACAGAACATTCTCGATGCCCAGCAGTTCGACGACGTCGAGACCAAGAAGTTCTTCATGCGCGTGGTGTTCACCGCGGCCGATCTCGCTGTGGAGCTGTCGGCGCTCCAGACCGGCTTTGCCGCGATCGCGGAGCGTTTCGGCATGGAGTGGCAGATGCGCGACCGTGCCGCGCATCGCAAGGTGATTCTGCTGGTGTCGAAGTCCGACCATTGCCTGGTCGACATCCTTTATCGCTGGCGCACCGGCGAGCTGCCGATGGTCCCGACCGCAATCGTCTCCAACCATCCGCGCGAGGTCTATGCCGGGCTCGATTTCGGCGGCATCCCGTTCCACCATCTGCCCGTGACCAAGGAGACCAAGCGCGAGCAGGAGGCGCAGATCCTCGATCTCGTCGCCAAGACCGGAACCGATCTCGTCGTGCTCGCGCGCTACATGCAGATCCTGTCGGATGATCTTTCTGCCAAGCTTTCCGGCCGCTGCATCAACATCCACCACTCGTTCCTGCCGGGCTTCAAGGGCGCAAAGCCCTATCACCAGGCCCATGAGCGCGGCGTCAAGCTGATCGGCGCCACTGCCCATTACGTCACGCGCGACCTCGACGAAGGTCCGATCGTCGATCAGGACGTCGAGCGCATCAGCCACCGCGACACCCCGGAGGATCTCGTCCGCAAGGGCCGCGATATCGAGCGGCGCGTGCTGGCCCGCGCGATCCGCTACCACCTCGACGACCGCGTCATTCTCAACGGCCGCAAGACCGTGGTGTTCATGGATTAGCGAATAGTGAGTGGCGAGTAGCGAATGGAGAGGGGGCGATATTCGCCACTCCTATTCGCCATTCGCTCCCCTAGCGCACCGCGCCGCCCGACGTGGAGCCCGTCGCACCCTTCTGCGCCTGCTCTTCCTTCTCGCGATCCGCCGCCGGCAGCAGCCGCTTGCGTTCGCGCTCTTTCATGTAGGCGTCGTATTGCGGCGTGCCGGGCCGCGGCGGTGCGTCGGCCGGCAGGCCGCCGGCCCATTGCGGGACGTAGTCGCCCATGCCGGCGGACAGCTTTTCGTTGACGGTGCCGCAGCCGGACAGCCCCGCGGCGAGCGCAACGAGGGTGAGGACGGAGCGGAAGGACTTGAGCATTGTGCGCGCGCGAATTCGGTCAGGTTGGACGCCGGGTTAGGCTGGCGCGGGAAGAGTAGTCTTCAACAAGGTAAAATAGACTTATTCGAGGTAGGTAATTAGCTACCGATTTGTGCTGAGCCGAAGCCTCGCCGGTGTCCGAATTCTGCAAAAGAAAGACGAAATCCTCCATCCAAGCGGCTGGTCACTTCCTAGACTGTGGCAAGGCGCTCGCGACAAATTGGCTTGGTCGGCGGCGGGGCTTTTTCGTTGACAGGTCCATTTTATTTGTACAATCGTACAAATGTTAGCGGCCGGGAAGGGGATGCTCGGGTTACCCCGACGTAACCACGGCATCGCTCCCGTCGTCGGCAATCGGGACGCGCGGCTTGCGCCGAATGGTCGCCAAACGTCCGATTGACAATAAGGGCGCGAAAGACGCCATGTGGCGCGACATCGCGCGTGCGTGAGCTAAGGTTGAGCCAAGGACCGGGCACTCGGTCCGGCGCACAAGAGGTCAGGAATGAAGGGGAGGGACATCTGATGTTCGAACGGAAGACGTTTTCTTATAAGGTCTCTTGGACCGCAGCAGCGGCCGCCATCGCCGGCCTCGCGGCCATCGTGCCGGCCAAGGCCGAGGATACCGTCAAGGTCGGCCTGATCCTGCCGATGACCGGCGGCCAGGCCTCGACCGGCAAGCAGATCGAGAACGCGATCAAGCTCTACATGCAGCAGAAGGGCGACACCGTCGCCGGCAAGAAGATCGAGATCATCCTCAAGGACGACGCCGCGATTCCGGACAAGACCAAGACGGCCGCGCAGGAGCTGATCGTCAACGACAAGGTCAATTTCATCGCCGGCTTCGGCGTGACGCCAGCCGCGCTCGCGGCCGCGCCGCTCGCAACCCAGGCCAAGATCCCGGAAGTCGTGATGGCGGCCGGCACCTCCATCATCACCGAGCGCTCGCCCTACATCGTGCGCACCAGCTTCACGCTGGCGCAGTCCTCGACCATCATCGCCGACTGGGCGGTGAAGAACGGCATCAAGAAGGTGGCGACGCTCACCTCCGACTACGCGCCGGGCAACGACGCGCTGAACTTCTTCAAGCAGAATTTCACCGCCGGCGGCGGTGAGGTGGTCGAAGAGGTGAAGACCCCGCTCGCCAATCCCGATTTCGCGCCGTTCCTCCAGCGCATGAAGGACGCCAAGCCCGACGCGATCTTCGTGTTCGTGCCGGCCGGCCAGGGCGGCAACTTCATGAAGCAATATGCCGAGCGCGGCCTCGACAAGGCCGGCATCAAGGTGATCGGACCGGGCGACGTCACCGACGACGACCTGCTCAACAACATGGGCGACGCCGTGCTCGGCACGGTCACCGCGCATCTGTATTCCGCGGCGCATCCCTCGCAGATGAACAAGGATTTTGTCGCAGCCTACAAGAAGGCCTACGGCACCCGTCCGGGCTTCATGGCGGTAAGCGGCTATGACGGCATCCACCTCATCTACGAGGCGCTGAAGAAGACCAATGGCGACACCGATGGCACCAAGCTGGTCGAAGCCATGAAGGGCCAGAAGTGGGAAAGCCCGCGGGGCCCGATCTCGATCGACCCCGAGACGCGGGACATCGTGCAGAACATCTACATCCGCAAGGTCGAGAAAGTCGACGGCGAGCTCTACAATGTCGAGTTCGCGACCTTCGAAGCCGTCAAGGATCTCGGCAAGACCAAGAAGTGACGCGCGAAAGCGCGTCATCCCCGAGCGCGCTTAGCGCGCATCGGGATCTCGACGTGATGGAAATGGATTCGGGGTTCAGCGCTGCGCGCTGCCCCGGAATGACGAGTGATTACCAGGGTTCACCCGCTTCCGATGACCTCTATCCTCACCAACCTGTTCGATGGCGTTGCCTACGGCATGCTGCTGTTCGTGCTCGCTTGCGGGCTTGCGGTCACGCTCGGCCTGATGAACTTCGTCAACCTCGCCCACGGCGCCTTCGCCATGGCCGGCGGCTATGTCTGCATGGTCCTGGTCAACCGGATGGGCTGGCCGTTCTTCGCAGCACTGCCGCTCGCCTTCGTCTCGTCGGCTGCGATCGGCATCGTGCTCGAGCGAATGCTCTACCGCCATCTCTATGCGCGCAGCCATCTCGACCAGGTGCTGTTCACGATCGGTCTCACGTTCATGTCGGTCGCGGCAGTCGACTACATCCAGGGATCGTCGCGGGTGTTCATCAACTTGCCGGCTGCGCTGCAGGGCCAGTTCGACGTGTTCGGCGTCGGCATCGGCCGCTACCGGTTGATGATCATCGTGATCTGCGGCCTGCTCACCATCGGTCTCCAGATGGTGCTGGCCAAGACCCGCTTCGGCAGCCGCCTGCGCGCCGCGGTCGATGACCCGCGCGCTGCGAGTGGCCTCGGCATCAACGTGCCGCAGGTGTTCGCTTTCACGTTCGCATTTGGATGCGGCCTCGCAGGCCTTGGCGGCGCGCTGAGCGCCGAGATCCTCGGCCTCGATCCCTATTTCCCGCTGAAGTTCATGATCTACTTCCTGATCGTCGTCACCGTCGGCGGCTCGTCCTCGATCACCGGGCCGTTCCTGGCCTCGCTCCTGCTCGGCATAGGTGACGTCGCCGGCAAATATTACGTGCCGAAGATGGGCCCCTTCGTGATCTACACCATGATGATCGTGATCCTGATCTGGCGCCCGAACGGCCTGTTCGGCCGCACGGCCGCGCGTTGAGGCCGCCGATGAGCGCTTCCTCCGACGTCGGTTATCACGCCCAGCGCCAGGCGCGCTGGCACTATGGCGAAGTCGCCTTCTGGCTGGTCGTGCTGGCCTGCGGCTTCGCTTTTCCCACGCGCTATCTGATCATGACCGACATCCTGCGGCTGGCGCTGTTTGCGATGTCGCTCGATCTCATCCTCGGTTATGCCGGCATCGTCTCGCTCGGCCACGCCGCTTTCTTCGGCGTCGGCGCCTACGCCGCGGGGCTTCTCGCCTTGCATGGGATCATCAACGAGCCCGTGCTCGCGCTGATCGCAGCCGGCCTTGCCGCGATGGTGCTGGGTTTCGCCACCAGCTTCCTGGTGATCCGCGGCGTCGATCTGACCCGGCTGATGGTCACGCTCGGCATCGCGCTGCTGCTGGAGGCACTCGCTGAGCGCTTCTCCAACATCACCGGCGGCACCGACGGCCTTCAGGGCATCGAGATGCAGCCGATCTTCGGCGAGATCCCGGTCGACATGTTCGGCAAGACCGGCTTCTTCTACTCGCTTGCGGTGCTGTTCCTGTTGTTCCTGTTCGCTCGCCGCGTCGTGCATTCGCCGTTCGGCCTGTCGCTGCGCGCGATCAAGAACAATCCGCTGCGCGCAGCCGCCATCGGCATCCCCGTCAACCGCCGCCTGATCGCGATCTACACGCTCGCGGCGTTCTATGCCGGCATCGCGGGCGCGCTGTTCACCCAGACCACAGCGATCGCCTCCCTCGACGTGTTCGCCTTCGAGCGTTCGGCCGATTTGATGCTGGTGCTCGTCATCGGCGGGACCGGCTATCTCTATGGCGGACTGGTCGGCGCGGTGATCTTCCGCATGCTCCAGGAAGTGTTCTCAACCATCACCCCGCAATATTGGCAGTTCTGGATCGGTCTCGTGCTGGTCGTGATCGTGCTGGTCGGCCGCCAGCGCCTGCATCGCTGGGTGCTGTACGTGCCGAACCTGGTCATCAAGCAGGTTGCCGGACGCAAGGCCGTCGTTGCCGTGCCGGAGAGCGACGCATGACCATCGCGCTCGAAACCCAAAATCTCGAAAAGCAGTTCGGCGGCCTGCGCGTGACGCGGGACCTGTCGCTCAAGATCGAGCAGGGCGCGCGCCACGCGCTGATCGGCCCGAATGGCGCCGGCAAGACCACGGTCATCAACCAGCTCACCGGCGTGCTCAAGCCGAACTCGGGCCGGATCCTGCTCGAAGGCCAGGACATTACCGATCTGCCCGTGCACAAGCGCGTGCTGCGCGGCCTGTCGCGCACCTTCCAGATCAACCAGCTCTATCCCGACCTGACCCCGCTCGAGACCATCGGCCTCGCCGTCTCCGAGCGCCTCGGCCATGGCGGCGACTGGTGGCGGCGGATGGGCACGCGGAGCGACGTCAACGGCGAGATCGCCGATCTCCTGAGGCGCTTCCATCTGCTCGACGTCATGAACGAAGAGACCGTGACGCTGCCTTACGGCAAGCAGCGCCTGCTTGAGATCGCGGTCGCGATCGCTGCCAAGCCGCGGGTGCTGCTGCTCGACGAGCCCGCCGCCGGCGTGCCCGAGAGCGAACGCCACGACATTCTCGCGGTCGTCGGCAGCCTGCCGCGCGACGTCACCGTGCTGCTGATCGAGCACGACATGGACCTCGTCTTTTCCTTCGCCGACCGCATCTCGGTATTGGTCTCGGGCGCGCTGCTCACCGAAGGTCCGCCCGACGTGGTCGCGCGCGACCCGCAGGTCAAGGCCGTCTATCTCGGCGAGGAGGTGGTCAATGTCTGACCTGCTCGCGATCGACGCCCTGCGCGCCGGCTATGGCGAGGCGGTGGTGCTGCCCAACATGTCCCTGCGCCTCGCCGAGGGGCAGGTGCTTGCGCTGCTGGGCCGCAACGGGACCGGCAAGACCACGCTGATCAACTCCATCGTCGGCGTGACCCGCCGCTTCTCCGGCTCGGTCGCGCTGGCCGGCACCGATGTCACGAGCTTGCGGCCCGATCAGCGGGCGCGGGCCGGCATCGGCTGGGTGCCGCAGGAGCGCAACATCTTCCGCTCGCTGACGGTGGAAGAGAACATGACCGCGGTGGCGCAGCCCGGCCCCTGGACGGTCGAGAGGGTCTACGAGATGTTCCCGCGGCTGAAGGAGCGGCGGAGCAATTTCGGCAACCAGCTCTCCGGCGGCGAGCAGCAGATGCTGGCGATCGGCCGGGCGCTGACCCTCAACCCCAAGGTCCTGCTGCTGGACGAACCGACGGAGGGCCTCGCCCCCATCATCGTCGAGGAGCTGCTGAAGGCGATCGGCGCCATCACCCGGGCAGGCGGCATCTGCTCGATCATCGTCGAGCAGAACGCGCAAAAGATTCTGGGGCTCGCCGACCGTGTTGTGATATTGGAGCGCGGAGCGATCGTCCACGACGCCCCGAGCGCCGCGCTGAAGGCCGACCCGTCGGTCCTCGAGCGCCACCTCGGCGTCGCAGGGGCGGCGGCCCACTAGAAATACGGGAGAGACAAGAAATGCAGCGAACCAAAGCCCCCTTCCGCGCCGACGAGGTCGGCAGTCTCCTGCGTCCGGCCAAGATCAAGGAAGCCCGCGTCAGGCTCGAGAAGGGCGAGATCTCGGCCGACGATCTGCGCAAGATCGAGGACATGGAGATCGAGAAGGTCGTGCACAAGCAGGCCTCGATCGGCCTGAAGCTCGCGACCGACGGCGAATTCCGCCGCTCCTGGTGGCATTTCGATTTCCTGGCCAAGCTCACCGGCTGCGAAATGTTTCATCCGGACACGGGCATCCAGTTCGCGGGTGTCGAGACGCGGCATGACGCGGTCCGCGTGATCGGCAAGCTCGATTTCCCCGACGACCATCCGATGCTGGATCACTTCCGCTTCCTGAAGAAGTCCGCCGACCAGGCCCACGTCACCGCCAAGATGACGATTCCCTCGCCGGCCGTGCTGCACTTCCGCGGCGGCCGCAAGGCGATCTCCAAGGACGTCTATCCCGATCTCGACGCCTTCTACGAAGACCTCGGCAAGACCTACCGCAAGGCTGTGAAGGCTTTCTACGACGCCGGCTGCCGCTATCTCCAGTTCGACGACACCGTGTGGGCCTATCTCTGCTCGCAGGACGAGTTGCAGAAGGCGCGCGAGCGCGGCGACAATCCCGAGGGTCTCCAGCAGATCTATGCGCGCGTCATCAACTACGCGCTTGCCGAGAAGCCGGCCGACATGGTGGTGACGACGCATGTCTGCCGCGGCAATTTCCGCTCGACCTGGATCTCTTCGGGCGGCTACGAGCCCGTGGCCGAGACCATGCTCGCCGGCACCAATTACGACGGCTACTTCCTCGAATACGACTCTGACCGCGCCGGCGGCTTCGAGCCGCTGCGCTTCCTGCCCAAGGGCAACAAGATCGTCGTGGTCGGCGTCATCACCTCGAAGTTCGGCGAGCTCGAGAAAAAGGATGACATCAAGCGTCGTCTCGAAGAGGCCGCCAAATTCGCGCCGCTGGAGCAGCTCGCGCTGTCCCCGCAGTGCGGCTTTGCCTCGACCGAGGAAGGCAACATCCTCTCCGAGGAAGAGCAGTGGGCCAAGCTCGGCCTCGCGGTCGAGATCGCGAAGGAAGTGTGGGGCAATTGAGCTCACGCGGTCCGGCGCGTGAGTGGCGGCGAGGCTTCACCACTCACTCACTGTCATTCCCCGCGAAAGCGGGGAATCCAGTACGCCGCGGCCCATCGATTCAACCACAACTGCCCCGGAGTACTGGATCGCCCGGTCACGCCGGGCGATGACACCTGAGTGTTGGGCGAACAGCGGGGTATTCAAAACCAGTCCGCAAACCCGCCCTCACTTTTCCGCCAGATAGACCTCACCCAGCAGCGACGAGTTCGACCACGGCACCTGCTTGTTCTTCGTGCTCGAGACCACTTCCGCCCGCACCCGCGTGAGCATCTGCTGCACCTCCAGCCCCGGCGTGCCGAGATGGCGGGAGAGGGCGGCGGAGAACGGCGAGTTGGCGCCTTCGCCATCGAGCGCGACCTGGCCCGGCGCGGTGGCGAACGCGATCAGCGTGCCCGCGCCCAGCGTTGCACCGGCGCCCAGGCTGGTTGGCGCTGCGAGGCCCGAAGCGCCCTCGATGCCTCGGTTGGGGCCGGCGGCTGCGACCTGCTGCGCCATCGGATTGTTGCGGCAGGCATCGAAGATCAAAATGTTGGTGCGGACCTGGTCGTCGAGGCCGGCCATGATCGTGTCCATGTCGATCATCGCCTCCGTCATGCCCGCGCCCGGCCTGAGCTCGACGTCGACGGGAATGAGATAGTTGCGGCCGTCGACCTGCACGCCGTGGCCGGCATAGTACACCAACGCGACCTGCGCCCGCGCCGCCTCGCGCAGGAAGTCGCGCGTCACTTTCTGCATCGCTGCGCGGTCGAGATCGATGCCCTCCGACACCGTGAAGCCGATGTCGCGCAGGCTCCTGGCGACGGCGCGCGCATCGTTGGCCGGATTGGGCAGCGCCTTGACATGCGCGTAGGCGCCATTGCCGATCACCAGTGCCAGGCGCTTGCCAGGCGTCGCCGGGGCAGGCGAGGGCCCAGGCGCCGCGCCCGTTTGCTGCGGGGCCGGCTGCGTCACCGGTGACGGCGCATCGCGCGGGATGGGTGTGAGCGCATCCGTCACCAGCGACAGCCGCACCTTGGCGGTGGTCTGGTTGGCCTTGCTGCCGGCATCGGACGCCACGACCGCCAGCGTCGCCTTGTAGTCGTCGCGCGCATGGGCGTAGTCGCCCTTCGCCTCATAGGCCAGCGCGCGGTGGATATAGCCGGAGATCAGCACGCTGTTCGGCGGCGTCATGATGTTGACGGGCGGTTTCTCCTTCGCAAGCCGGATCGCGTCGCTGCCATCGGCAATGGCGCGATCGAGATCGCCCCGCACGCGCCAGATCGCGGTGCGGTTGATCAGCGGCTGCGGCAGCGTCGGGTCGAGCCGGATCGCCTGGTTGATGTCGGCCAGTGCCCCATCGAGCTCGCCGAGCGCCTCCTTCGCGATGCCGCGGTTCTGGAACGAGAACGTCGATTTCGGCTGCAGCTTGATCGTGGCATCGTAGTCGGCAATCGCTTTGGCGTAGTCGCCCTTGCCGCGCCAGGCGTTGCCGCGATTGTGGAAGATGGTGCCATCGGGCGGGCCGAGCTTCAGCGCATCGTCGAAATCGGCGATCGCGATGTCGTAGTCGCCCTTGTCGTAATAGGCCGATCCCCTGAGATTGTAGACCGCCTGGCTCGGCTGGAGCCGGATCGCCTCGGTAGTGTCGGCGATCACCTTCGAATAGTCGCCCTTCTTGTTCCAGCCCACCGCGCGCCAGAAATAGATCGTCGCGAGCTGCTCGCCGCGAAACACCTTCAGCGCGACGATCTTGTTGCAGGCATCGATCATCTGGTCCGGCGGCGTGGTGTCGGTCGTACAGAGCGGCCCGAGCTGGCTGCGCCCCTGCGCGAAGGCGGGCGCGGCCCACAGGGGTGCTGTGAGCAGGCAGAGCGCAACGAGCAGGCGGCGCATGGCGGTGATCCCTTTGAAGGAGAAGCGCTTGTTTGTTGCCCGGCGGTGCGCCGGGGTTCACGCGCTCGTCATTGGACGTGGGGTAAAGCGGGGGAGGGTATTCCCTCAGTGGGCAGATTTTGCTACGACGCTGGTCCCAACATTCCTGCCCACCGCGTTCCCACTCATGAAGAACGACGAAATCCTCAGCCAAATCACGGAGTTCTGCCGCAAGGCGGACATGGCGGAATCGACGTTTGGCCGGCGCGCGGTGAACGATGGGAAGCTGGTCCATCGCCTGCGCGAGGGAAAGCGCATCACGATCGACACGCTGGAGCGGATCCAGGCCTATATCGCCGCATCGACGACGGGCGGCCTGCCGCCGCCGCGGGGGCTCCAGGTGCCGCCGGAAAAACGCGATCCGCGCGGCAATTTCCGTTTCTTCGAGAACCGGCAAAAATACCTGCTGTTCGTCCATACCTGCAGCGAGAAGCGGGTGGTCGCCGAGCGCGTCGCGCTGGAGCTCGCCAGCATCCATCCGCGCCCGCCGGCGCTGCGCATCTTCGACGCAGGCGTCGGCGACGGCACGGTGCTGGCCCGGGTGCTACGCGCAACGCACCAGCGCTACCCGCACATGCCGTTCTACGTCGCCGGCAAGGAGCTCAGCCTCGAGGACCTCCGGCTGACGCTGGAGAGGGTCCCGGACCGCATTTTCGAGCATCCGGCGTCGGTGTTCGTCTTCACCAACATGTTCTACTCGGAGGCGCCCTGGCTCACGCCGGCATCGCCTGCGGCGGCGGCGGCCACCGTCTGGCACGAGGTTCCGCTACGGGGCGCCTCGTCAGGCGAGTTCGAGCAGCAGATCTCCGAGTTGAGGCCGTTCCTGGAGCAGAACTGGCGCGCCGCCATCAGCCCACGCACGGCCATGCCGCTCTACGAACGGCCCGTCGTCCTGGTGCTGTACCGCGAGGACCAAAGGTTCCTGCTGGATTCGACCATTCCGCGGCCGGGCCAGACCGAGGCCAATTTCGACCTGGTCATTGCGTCCCAGCCCTACCGTGCCCTGTCCTCGGTCAATTTCCGGGCAAAGCGGATCATTGCACCGCTGGCGCGGGCGCTTCGGCCGGGCGGGCGGCTGATCGGAATCCACTCCCACGGTCACGATCCCGGCATGGAAATGATCCAGGCGATCTGGCCTGGAGAAAATCCTTTCGCGGTCAGCCGTCATGAGCTATTGCGCGCCGTGAAGTACGAGCTTGGGTCGTTGGGCCGGGACCTAAATTTTAATGCTTATGCGGACAACCGTTCGATCTTCAGGTATGATATGGAAGCGCTGCCCAACGAGGTGACGGGTACCATCGGAACCTCGACGGCCTTTGCAGCGTGGAATGCGGCGGTGTATGTGGCGCAGATCGAGGACGACCGATTGACAGAAATGACTCAAAACGGCCGCACTCTGGATGCCGCCCGGGACGTGCTGCGGAAGTACAACGGGCTCTGGTTTCTCGACGAGTCCTACGTCATCTCGCGACGGCGTGATTGACATAATCCAAGGTTAAACATCGCAAACGCCCGCCAGGTTAATGGCGGAACAAGGGGTTACTGATGCGCGCGTCCTATCTCTTCACCAGCGAATCCGTGTCCGAGGGTCATCCCGACAAGGTCTGTGACCGGATCTCCGATGAAATCGTCGATCTGTTCTACCGCGAAGGGCCGAAAGCCGGCATCGATCCGTGGCAGATCCGCGCGGCCTGCGAGACGCTCGCGACCACCAACAAGGTGGTGATCGCCGGCGAGACCCGCGGTCCCGCATCCGTCACCAACGAGCAGATCGAAGGCGTCGTGCGCGCCGCGATCAAGGACATCGGTTACGAGCAGGACGGCTTCCACTGGGAGAAGGCCGACATCGAGATCCTGCTGCATCCGCAGTCGGCCGACATCGCGCAGGGCGTCGATGCGCTGCAGCCGGGCGAGGTCAAGGAAGAGGGCGCGGGCGACCAGGGCATCATGTTCGGTTATGCCACCAACGAGACGCCTGATCTGATGCCGGCGCCGATCTTCTATGCCCACAAGATCCTGCGCCTCATCTCGGAAGCGCGTCACTCCGGCCGCGAGAAGGTGCTGGGTCCGGACTCCAAGAGCCAGGTCACCGTGCAGTACGAGAACGGCAAGCCGGTCGGCGTGCGCGAGATCGTCGTGTCGCACCAGCATCTGGTCGAGGACATCTCGTCGAAGCAGATCCGCGACATCGTCGAGCCGTATGTCCGCGAGGCGCTGCCGAAGGACTGGATCACGCCGAAGACCATCTGGCACATCAACCCGACCGGCAAGTTCTACATCGGCGGTCCGGACGGCGATTCCGGCCTGACCGGCCGCAAGATCATCGTCGACACCTATGGTGGCGCGGCCCCGCATGGCGGCGGTGCGTTCTCCGGCAAGGATCCGACCAAGGTCGACCGTTCGGCGGCTTACGCGGCGCGCTACGTCGCCAAGAACATCGTTGCGGCCGGTCTCGCCGATCGCTGCACCCTCCAGCTCGCCTATGCCATCGGCGTCGCGCGTCCGCTGTCGATCTACATCGACACCCACGGCACCGGTAAGGTGTCGGAGGACGAACTCGAGAAGGCCGCCGCCAAGGCGATGGATCTCACCCCGCGCGGCATCCGCAGCCATCTCGACCTCAATCGCCCGATCTACGCGCGCACCTCGGCCTACGGCCATTTCGGCCGCACGCCCGACAACGAGGGCGGCTTCTCCTGGGAGAAGACCGACCTGGTCGAAGCGCTCAAGCGCGCAGTCTAAGTACCAACGTCATTCCGGGGCGCCGCGACAGCGGCGAACCCGGGATCCTTACCATCATGTCGAGATTCCGGGCCGCCCCTCCAGGGCGACCCGGAACGACCAATTCAACAACAGGACCTCCGCTATGAATGCGAAGCCCGGCTTCACCGACTACATCGTCAAGGACATTTCGCTCGCCGACTTCGGCCGCAAGGAACTCTCGCTGGCCGAGACCGAGATGCCCGGCCTGATGGCCACCCGCGAGGAGTTCGGCCCGAAGCAGCCGCTGAAGGGCGCGCGCATCGCCGGCTCGCTGCACATGACGATCCAGACCGGCGTGCTGATCGAGACGCTGGCGGCACTCGGCGCCGACATTCGCTGGGTCTCCTGCAACATCTATTCGACGCAGGACCACGCCGCGGCTGCGATCGCGGCCGCCGGCATTCCGGTGTTCGCGGTCAAGGGCGAGACGCTGGCCGAATACTGGGACTACACCGCAAAACTGTTCGACTGGCACGGCGGCGGTCACCCGAACATGATCCTCGATGACGGCGGCGACGCCACCATGTACGTCCATCTCGGTCTGCGCGCCGAGAACGGCGACACCGCCTTCCTCGACAAGCCCGGCTCCGAGGAAGAGGAAGTCTTCTTCGCGCTCCTGAAGAAGCAGCTCAAGGAGAAGCCGAAGGGCTACTTCGCCGAGATCGCCAAGAGCATCAAGGGCGTTTCCGAAGAGACCACCACGGGCGTGCATCGTCTCTATGACATGCAGAAGGCCGGCACGCTTCTGTGGCCGGCGATCAACGTCAACGACAGCGTCACCAAGTCGAAGTTCGACAACCTCTATGGTTGCCGTGAATCGCTGGTCGACGGCATCCGTCGCGGCACCGACGTGATGATGTCGGGCAAGGTCGCGATGGTCGCGGGCTTCGGCGACGTCGGCAAGGGCTCGGCCGCGTCGCTGCGCCAGGCCGGCTGCCGCGTGATGGTGTCGGAAGTCGATCCGATCTGCGCGCTCCAGGCCGCGATGGAAGGCTACGAGGTCGTGACCATGGAAGACGCCGCGCCCCGCGCCGACATCTTCGTCACCGCGACCGGCAACAAGGACATCATCACGATCGAGCACATGCGCGCGATGAAGGATCGCGCCATCGTCTGCAACATCGGCCACTTCGACAACGAGATCCAGATCGCGGGTCTGCGTAACCTGAAGTGGACCAACATCAAGCCGCAGGTCGACGAGATCGAATTCCCCGACAAGCACCGCATCATCATGCTGTCGGAAGGCCGCCTCGTGAACCTCGGCAACGCGATGGGCCATCCGTCCTTCGTGATGTCGGCCTCCTTCACCAACCAGACGCTGGCGCAGATCGAGCTGTTCGCCAACAACAAGGACGGCAAGTACAAGAAGGAAGTCTACGTGCTGCCGAAGTCGCTGGACGAAAAGGTCGCGCGTCTGCACCTCGCCAAGATCGGCGTCAAGCTCACCGAGCTGCGCAAGGACCAGGCCGACTACATCGGCGTGAAGCAAGAAGGTCCGTACAAGTCGGACCACTACCGCTACTGAGATCGCAGCCAGCTGCGACACGAAGGCCCCGGAGCGATCCGGGGCCTTTTTTTGTAGACTTATTGTGCTACGCTCGGAGGTAGAGCCAAAACAAGCCCGCCACTTCTGAAGCGGGTGGCCGCGTTTCCCACGTTCATTGTCAAATGCATATGGAGGGAATGCGATGTCCAGCGAAGCCAACGTTCAGTTGCTCAAAGAAGCCTATCGTCGGTGGAACGACAGCAAAGGCGGGAGCGTCGACTATTGGTTCGACAGCGTCATCGGCCCGCAGATCAAATTCGACTCGCTTCCGCAGGGGGCTCGGGCGGTGCCCTTTGCCAAGTGTTATGCGACGGTCTGCTGGCTGACTGGAGCATGCAGCACTACACCATGAATGAATACGTCGCGCAGGGCGACGCTGTTTTCGCGCGCGGCTCATGTGCCTGGACCAACAAAAGGACCGGGAAGATCGCTGAGACCCCGAAGGTCGATTTCTGGCGTTTCAAGGATGGCAAGGCAGTGGAATTCTACGAGTATTTCGACACAGCCCTTGTCTACGGCGCTGCCACCGCCTGACGGTTGCAATTCGGCACGGCGTCGCCCATCCTGTGCCGGGGAGAACGCCATGGCTAAAGCCGCAGAACATTTCGACGTCCTGATCGTTGGTGCCGGCCTGTCCGGCATCGGCGCGGGCTATCATCTTCAGAGCAAGTGCACGGACAAGAGCTACGTCATCCTCGAAGGCCGCGACTGTATCGGCGGCACCTGGGACCTGTTCCGCTATCCCGGCGTCCGCTCCGACAGCGACATGTTCACGCTCGGCTACTCCTTCAAGCCGTGGACCGATCCGAAGGCGATCGCGGACGGGCCGCAGATCCTGAACTACGTGCGCGAGACAGCAGCCGAGAACGGCATCGAGAAGCACATCCGCTTCCGTCATCGCGTCAAGCGCGCGGCGTGGTCGACGCCGGACGCGCGCTGGACCGTCGAGGCCGAGCGCATTACGGGCGAGGGCGCAACCGAGCTCGTGCGCTTCACCTGCAATTTCCTGTTCATGTGCTCGGGCTATTACAAATACGAGGCGGGCTATACGCCGGAGTTCACGGGCGCGCCGGATTTCGCCGGCCGCATCGTGCATCCGCAGAAATGGACCGAGGACATCGACTACGCGGGAAAACGCGTCGTCGTGATCGGTTCGGGCGCAACCGCAGTGACGCTGGTGCCGGAGCTCGCCAAGAAGGCGGCGCAAGTCACCATGCTCCAGCGCTCGCCGACCTATGTGGTGTCGCGTCCTGCGCAGGACCCCGTCGCGAACAAATTGCGCCGCAATCTACCGACACGGCTTGCCTATCATGTCATCCGCTGGCGCAACGTAATGTGGGGGATGTTCTTCTTCCAGCTCAGCCGGCGCCGGCCCGCCAAGGTCAAGGAGCTGGTGCTCAAGGGCGTGCAGATGGCGCTCGGCCCCGACTACGACGTCGCGACCCATTTCACGCCGCGCTACAATCCCTGGGACCAGCGGCTCTGCCTCGTGCCCGACGGCGATCTGTTCGAGGCGATTCGCGAGCAGCGCGCCACCGTCGTCACCAACGAGATCGACACCTTTACGCGCGACGGCATTCGCCTGAAGGACGGCCGCGAGCTTGCGGCCGACATCATCGTCACGGCGACGGGGCTCGTGCTCCAGGTCGTCGGTGGTCTCGAGGTCAGCGTCGACGGCCGCGCCGTCGATTTCGCCAACACGCTGACCTACAAGGGCATGATGTATGCCGACGTGCCGAACATGGCGTCGGCCTTCGGCTACACCAACGCGTCCTGGACGCTGAAATGCGATCTCACCTGCGAATATGTCTGCCGGCTCATCAACTACATGGACCGGCATAATTTCCGGCAATGCATGCCGCACAATGACGACCCTGAAATCACCGCGCAGCCGTCGCTCGATTTCACCTCGGGCTATGTGCAGCGCTCGGTCGCGAAGATGCCAAAGCAGGGCTCGAAGCAGCCATGGCGGCTGTACCAGAAGTACGCGCTCGACATCGTCACGTTACGATTCGGCCGGATCGACGACGGCGTGATGCAGTATTCCTGATCACGCCGCCACCTGCTTTATGCCTTGCGCGCGGCGAGCGCGAGCCCAAGATCGATCGCAAGCGCGAGCACCACGGCGGCGCCGCCAAGTCCGAACAGGACCAGATAGTCGCCGCCGGTCTGCGCGTAAATCCAGGAGAAGCCGTAGGCTGCCGCCGCCTGGAATAGCGCGAAGCTCGTGGTGGCGTGGCTCCATGTCGCGCGCTGCTGCTCGGTCGAATGCGGGACGAGCTCGTGAATGCGCCCGAGCACGAGTGGCACGATACCCGGGGTGAAGCCGCCGACCACGACGCTCGACACGATCAGCGAGAGAGGTGCGATGCTGACGGTCGGCAGCAGCACGGCGGCCGCCTCGATCAGGAACGCGGCGCGCAAGGCCGGTCCAAATCCCGCGCGGTCACCGAGATGGCCGGTGACGAGCGGGCCGACGATGGCGCCGAGACCGTACAGCACCCAGTAGCGCGAGCCCGCGGCAATGCCCTGGCCGAGGCCACGCGCCACGAAGTCGACGATGAAGACCATGTGCGGCACCAGGGCCACCGCGTTGAGGCCATACTGGAGCAGAAGCGCGCGGACGGCGGGCGAGGCGTGATGGGACGTCGCGTGATGCGAAGGCGCGGTATCGCTCCTGGCCTCCGCGGGCCAGTTCCACCAGCTCGCGAGCGTGAGCACGGCGGAGAGCACGCCGAGGCCATACCAGCTCTGCTGCAAGCCCTGTTGCAGGAGCAACGGCACCAGCGTGCCCGACGCGGCGACGCCGAGGCCGACGCCGGCAAAGATCACGCCGCCGACGATGCCGCGCCTCGCGGCCGATACGTGCGGCAGAATGACGGAGGCCGCCAGCACCATGATGATTCCGCCGGTCAGGCCCGACAGGAGACGCCAGGCGAAAAACCAGGTGAATGACACCGGGGTAGAGCTCGCGAAGAAGGAGAGGGTGGCAAGCAGCATCATCGCCCGCAGCGCGCGGACGGCGCCGATGCGAGTGGCCAAGGCGCGTGCCGCGAGCGCGCCGGCGAGGTAACCGGCGAGGTTGGCAGCGCCGAGATAAACGACGTCGGATGCGCTGAACCACTTTGCGGCGATCAGCGCCGGGATCAGCGGCGTGTAGGAAAAGCGGGCGAGGCCAAGCCCGACCAGTGATGCGGACAATCCCGCCACGGCGTACCGCCAAGCCTGACGCGAAGTCGATTCCGATTCCGATCCCGGCCGCTGATGCGGCCGGGCGTGGTGCCCAGTGTTTGCATTGAGTTCAGTCATGTCATCCTCCTGCGCACACAATGGTGCGCGGATCATCCTGTCTTTGCGGCGCGGCGGCGCCGGAAGTCCTGCACGGGCAGGCCGCCCCAGCCCCAATTGTCGGTGTCGACTTCCTCGATCACGACGAAGGTGGACTCGAGCGGCTTGCCAAGCACGTCGAGCAGCAACTGGCTCGATCCCTTGATCAGCGCGGCCTTCTCCTCCGCCGTGAGCGACGCTGCTCCCGGCGTCGTTCCTTCGCGGGTCACTTGAATGGTGACGATCGGCAAGGTGTTTCTCCGCGCTCAGTGGCCGGCGCTCTGGCCGCCGTCAACGTGCAGGATCTCACCGGTGACGAAGCTTGCCTGCTCGAGATAGAGCACGGCGCCGACGATGTCGGACATCTCGCCCATGTGGCCGACCGGATGCAGCGCGCCGAGCTGGGCATGCGTCGCAACGGGATGCATCGGCGACTTGATGATGCCGGGCGCCACCGCGTTCACGCGGATGCCGCGCCTGGCGTATTCGATCGCGAGCGACTTGGTCGCGGCGTTCAGCCCGCCCTTGCTCAGCGAGGCCAGCACCGACGGCACGTTCGAATTGGCCTGATCGGCCAGCGTCGTCGTGATCTGGACGACGTGACCCGAAACCTGCTTCTCCATCTCCGCAATGGCGAGCTGCGTGATGTGGAAAAAGCCCGCAACGTTGGTGCCCATCACCGTCGCATAGTCCTCGGCCGTGTACTGCGTGAACGGCTTTGCGACGAAGATGCCGGCATTGTTGACCAGCGTGTCGACGCGGCCGAAGCGCGCGACGGCATGCGAGACCACGCGTTCCGCGGTGGCCCGGTCGGCGATATCGCCGGGAACGGCGAGGATGTCATCGTCGCCCGACGGCTTGATGGACCGCGCCGTTGCGACGACGCGATAGTTGCGATCACGAAAACCCTGGACCAGGGCGGCGCCGATGCCCTGCGATGCACCGGTGATGATGGCGACCTTCTGCTCGATACCCATGATGGACTCCTGTTGTTGGCTTTCAGAACCTGCGCCAGCAGCGGCTGGCTTGCCTACTGAGGTACGCCGCGGCGGCCCGGCTGCGAATACACGTTGTCCGGCAGACACTGTTACGTGGCGCGAACGAATGCCGGTCCGGCCTTTGGCGACGGTTGTCGCGGCGGGGGCGAACGCCTAGCTTGTCACCGGAATTTGATGGGGCGACGGGCAGGCATGGATCGTCTGGATGCGATGAAGGTGTTCGTCCTTGCGGTGGACGAGGGCAGCTTGGCCGCCGCGGGGCGCAAGCTCGGCCGCTCGCCGGCGGCGGTCAGCCGCGCCATCGCTTTCCTGGAGGAGCGGGTCGGCGTCGAGCTGCTGCACCGGACGACACGATCGATCAAGCTGAGCGAGGAGGGCGAGCGCTACGTTGCGATCTGCCGCCGCGTGCTCACCGAGCTGGAAGAGGCCGACGACATCGCGGCCGGACCGCGCACGGCACCCCGCGGCCAGCTCACGATCACGGCGCCGGTGGTCTCGGGCGAGATGGTGCTGCGGCCGATCCTCGATGCATTTCTCGATGCCTATCCGACGGTGTCGGCAAAGCTCCTGCTGTTCGACCGTTCGGTCAATCTGATCGAGGAGGGCGTCGACATCGCGCTTCGCATCGGACCTCTCGCGGATTCGGCGATGGTGGCGATGCGGGTCGGCGAGATCAGTCGCGTCGTCGTCGCAGCGCCGCGCTACCTGAAGCAGCACCCGCGCATCGCTGAACCCGGCGATCTCGCCAAGCACCAGATCGTGGCGATGGCGCATCTTCCCAATTCCTGGACCTTTGCGCCACAGGCCGGCTCATCGGCAGCCAGGACAGTCCAGTTCACGCCGCGGCTCGTCGTCAACAGCACCTATGCGGCGGTGGCGTCAGCGGTCGCCGGGCGCGGCGTGGCGCGGATGTATTCGTATCAGGTGGCCGAGCAGGTCGGGCGCGGCGAGCTCGAGATCGTGCTGGCCGGCGATGAGGATCCGGAGATGCCCGCGCATTTGATCTGCCCGCAGGGCCGGCTCGCGGTGCCCAAAGTACGGGCCTTCACCGACTTCGCCGTGCCCCGGCTGAAGAAGCACTTTGCGCAGCTCAAGAAGAGCCTCGGTGCACGCTAGACATTGCGGCCGCGCGGCGACCGCCAATGCGTTGTTTTGCGTATACGGCCGCCGGGCTGAATCGGCGATGGTTCCCGAACGGTTAACGCCGATTTAACGGATGAGTCCTAGCCTGTCTCGGCCGGGGTAACTCGCAAGGCCGAGGTGAGCCCAATGGAAGCCCAGAAGATCGCGGTCGACGCTGTCGTCGCGCTGACCGATTGCGACCGCAGCGCTGTCGTCGCCTTTATCCGCCATCTCTATCTCGCCGGGGTTACCGACCCAAAGCGCCTCACCTTCAAAGGCCTGCAGGCGCTGTCGCGGGTCTGAGCGGCACGCGCGCAATCGAACCTACTTAGCCCCGACGGGCGGATCGCTGATCCGGATCGAGGTGACGCGGTCCTCCCGCACCTCGAATGAGAACGGCCATGGCTCATAAGTCCAGAGATCGGTCTTCTCCAGTCCGCTCGGCCCGACGTGGAAGGGGCCGCCGAACTGCGCCTTGAGCTTCTCGATGCTGTCGCCGAGATTGATCTGGTTGAAGCTGTAGGCGGCGATCGGCGCCGGCCCGCTGACCTGAAGTGCGACGACGCGGTTCGCCTTCACGACCTGGTCGGTCTTGCCGAGGAAGTAGACATAGGCCGTCGCGTTGTTCGGTTGCGGCAGCCTGCGGTGCGGTTCGCCGAGCGCGGCCTTGAGCGAGGCCTCCGAGATGCCGACGCCAAGCGCGCCCATGCGCTGGCAGGCAAGGCTGAGCACGTCGGGATCGGGCGGGGTGATGCGCTTACCGGCTTCGACCTTGCAGGCGAATGTCTGCCCGACCCGTAGCCACTGGCCGCGCAGCTCCGGATCCGGAGGCTTGCCGCCTTGGGGTGACGGCGAAGTGCCTTGGCCGTTTACGGGTGCGAATATTCCAAGCAGAGCCAGCGCGAGCGCGGAGCCCGCCAACGACCGCCACATCCCCAAGACACACCCCGATTTTCCCACCCTGGAACCAGGATAGCATGCCGCAAACCGGCCGCAACGCCGGGATTGGCGGCGGGTCAGCTACGATTTCAAATTGTGCGCGGCACGGCTCGGGACGTCCCAATCACAACCTGCGGAACAGCCTCAGGATGCACGCCAATATCTTGCAGCTCGGGCCGGGTCGGAGTAGATCACGTCCCCGGCTGGGTCACTCGGGATTTGGGGAAATGCTGAAACAGCTTTTTGCGCCGCAACTTGTCATCCTCTATGTGCTCGCGGCTTCGACCATTTACGTTCACTTCCGCGGCAAGCAGCGACTGCGCTTCGCGCGCCAGCTCGGCGATCACTCGACCTATCTCGCGCCCTACAACGTGCTGATGTATGCGGGCTCGGCCGTGCCCAACAAGCCGGTGATCCCGGTCGAGCAGTTTCCGGAGCTGAAGCCGCTCAGCGAGAATTGGGAGACCATTCGCGACGAGGCCGTGCGCCTGTTCGACGAAGGCTTCATTCGGGCCGCCGCGAAGAACAACGACTGGGGCTTCTACTCGTTCTTCAAGAGCGGCTGGAAGCGCTTTTACCTGAAATGGTACGACGACTTCCTGCCCTCGGCGCGCACGCTGTGCCCGAAGACGGTGGAGCTGCTCAACGCGATCCCGAGCGTGCACGGCGCGATGTTCGCGATGCTGCCGCCGGGCGGCAAGCTGGGCGCGCACCGCGATCCCTTCGCCGGCTCGCTGCGTTATCACCTCGGCCTCGTCACGCCGAACTCGAACAAGTGCCGCATCCTCGTCGACGGCGTCGAATGCGTCTGGCGCGACGGCGAGGCCTTCATGTTCGACGAGACCTTCATCCACAGCGCGGAGAATGCGACCGACGTCAACCGCATCATCCTGTTCTGCGACGTCGAGCGCCCGATGAAGTACGGCTTCATGACCGCGATCAACCGCTGGGTCAGCCATCACATCGTCAAGGCCTCGGCGACCCAGAACGTGGACGGCGAGAGCGTCGGCGTCCTCAACAAGGTGTTCGGCAAGCTCTACGAGATCCATCTCGGCAGCCGCAAGGTCAAGGAGTGGAACCGCAACGTCTACTACACGCTGAAATACTCGCTGACGGCGCTGATCCTCGGTCTCATCGTGATGTCGGCGCTGCGCTAATCCGCCCTACGAAAAACCCCGGAGCAGGCTCCGGGTTTTTTTGCGGACGTTGCTGCGGCCTCACACCGGCTTGGCGCCGGTGTTGATGATCGACCCCACATGCTGCCCGCGCAGCGCCGCCGCGATCCGGCCGGGAACGAGGCCGTTGACCACCTGCACGCGCGCGATGTGTCGTGCGTTGGCCATCACTTCGAGCAGCGCGGGATCGAACGGCAGTGTGCCCTTCAGCTTCGCAAGATCGGCAAAGCTCGTCTCTTTCAGCAGCTCGGCCTTCTTGCCATCCGCGCCATTCGGATCGGTCGTGTAGACGCCGTCAACGTCCTCCACGATCGTGAGCCCGGCAGCGCCAAGCGCGTCGGCGAGCAGGAAGGCGCCGGTATCGGCCCGATGCAGCGGGATGCGCGCGGTCGGGAATTCATGATGGTGGTAGGGCGGGAACGCGCTGCCGACGACAGCGCGCGCCGCCTGGAGGTGAATGGCGAGCTGGCTCGCGATGGTCGGGTGCTCGACATAGGAGACACCCTCCGGTGCGAGCAGGCTTGCCAGGATGTGGCCGTTCTGGCCGGCCTCGCTGGCGGCGAGCGGTGCGAGCGAACCCACGGGAAGGCCGAGATCGAGGCCGACGCTGTAGAGATGGCGCGCGCGGATGCCGGCGCCGGTCAGGATGAGCAGGCGATGCTCCGGCAAGAGCGACCGCAGCTCGTCGACGAGCGGGAGGATCGCTTCGTGACCGCGGTCCATGATGCGGCCGCCGATCTTGATGACCTGCAGCCAGGGCAGCAGCTTGATCGGGCGGTTGCCGGCAACGGGGCGGGTGAGATCGCTGTCGAGCAGAGTCTGGCGCGCGAGCGGCGAGGCGACGTGCTTGATCTGGTTGGTATCAGCCATGACGGTGCTCTCTTCAGCTCGCGGTGATGATGGTGCCGACATGCTCGCCCGCAAGCGCGCGGGTGAGATTGCCGGGGACGAGGCCGTTGATGATCTGCACCTGCCGGACATGGCGCGCCGAGGTGAGGAGATCGAGCACCGGGAATTCGAGGATCGAATCCTGCAGGCCCTTGGCCTTCATCTCCGCCACCGAGATCTTCGGGATGAAGGTGGCGTTCTTCGACGTCTTCGGGTTCGCGGTGTAGAGGCCGTTCTCGTCCTTCACATAGATCATCGCTTTGCAGCCGAACTGCTCGGCGACGAGGAAGCATCCGGCGTCGGTCCGGTAGGGCGGGATCACGCCCTCGGCCGCGGGCCGCATCCACAGGCTATAGGGCGGCATGCCGCTGAAGATCACCGCACTCACCTCGGCAAGGAACAGCGGCACGGACGACAGCCCGGCGCTGGAGACGGCGGAGATACCGTGCTTGGCCAGCAGCTGCCCGAGCATCGCGGCGTTCTGATCGGCGACGGAAGCCCCGAGTTGCGACAGCACGCCGGCCGGCAGCCGGAGCCCGGCGGCGATCGAATACAGATGCCGCGCACGGGTGCCGGCGCCGGTTCCGATCAGGAGCTTGTGCGCCTTGCGGGCGGCGACGATCTCCTCGACGATTGGATAGACCGCGGCACGGCCGCGATCGATCATGCTCTGGCCGCCGATCTTGATGACGGTTGCATCGGGGAGGATGCGGAAGTCCGCTGCCTTCTCCGCTGCGGCCACAAGCTGTGGGTCGGTGAGCGAGCGCTGCATCAGCAGCCCCTCGAGCTCCGTGATCGTGTTCGACATCCGAGACATCCTCTCGTTTTCTGATGCAGTCTCTGCGGCGGACCCTTCAGCCTCGACCGCGAATCTTGCCGCACACTTCAGTCCATGGCAACAAGGTGGCCGCGATTTAGCGGCCAAACATGGAGCAGGCAATGGCCCCGTTGCCACTTGCGAACACCGAGATCGTGCAATTCTTCCGCGAGTGGTTGGATACCTTCTCAGGCTATGTCCGCGAGGTCGACTACGCCTCGGCGCGGCCGCTGTTTCACCCGGACGTGCTCGCTTTCGGCACGCATAACGACGTCATCCCGGGGCTCGACCAGTGGGTTACGACGCAATGGAATAACGTCTGGCCGAAGACGACCGACTTCCGCTTCGTCCTCGACCAGGTCTCGATCCTGGCGTCCCCCGACGGCACGATGGCGACGGTGGTCGCGCCGTGGACGAGCAAGGGCTACCATCCCGATGGCAGCGCGTTTCCGCGCCCCGGCCGAGCGACGATGGTGTTTTCAAAAGATGGCGATGGCTGGCTGTGCGTGCATTCGCACATGTCGCTCAATCGCGGGGTGCCGCAGGCAAGCCATGCCAATCGGCCGGTGAAGGCCTGGTAGAAATGCAAAAGGCCCCGGACATGTCCGGGGCCTTTCGATTTCCAGATGTCGTTCAGCCTATTCCGGCTGGCCGACGCTCACCTTCAGCGTGCCGACGCCGTCGACGCCGCATTCGAGCTTGTCGCCCGGCTGGAGCTGCGACACGCCGGCCGGCGTGCCCGTCATGATGATGTCGCCGGCGGCGAGCTTCACCTGCTGGGAGAGCTGCCAGATGATCTCGGGCACGTTCCAGATCAGCTCGGTGAGATCGCCCTTCTGGGCTTCCTTGCCGTTGACCGTCAGCCAGATCCTGCCTTTGGCGGGATGGCCGATCTTCGAGGCCGGCTGCACTGCGGAGCAGGGAGCCGAGCCGTCGAACGACTTGCCGATCTCCCAGGGGCGCTCCTTCTTGCGCGAGGCGATCTGGAGGTCGCGGCGGGTGAGGTCGATGCCGACGGCGTAGCCGTAGACATGCTCGAGCGCCTTGTCGGCGGGGATGTTGAGGCCGCCGCTCTTCATCGCGACGATCAGCTCGACCTCGTGATGCAGATCCTTGGTTAGCGGCGGATAGGGAATGGTGGCGCCGTCGGGCACCAGCATGTCGGCGTGCTTGGCGAAGAAGAACGGCGGGGCGCGCTCGTCGTTGCCCATCTCGCGGATGTGCTCGAGATAGTTGCGGCCGACGCACCAGATGCGGCGCACCGGATAACGACCGCTCTCCCCGACGACAGGAAGCGAAGCCTGGGGCGGAAGCGGAATGACGTAGGAGGCGGCGTTCATGGAGCGATCTCGCTGCTCTTGGTGGGGTGAAGGAAACTCTATGCGGTTGCGCTGATCGGCGCCAGAGCGCCGGCGTCGTGGTGTTGCAGGCGGAAGAACGAGGCGTAGCGGCCCGAGCGGCGGAGCAATTCGTCGTGCCGGCCCTGCTCGACGATCTCGCCGCCCTCGACCACCAGGATCGCATCGGCGTGCATGATGGTGTGCAGGCGGTGCGCGATCACGATGGTGGTGCGGTTCTGGCAGAGATGCTCGATCGCCTCCTGCACCTGCCGCTCGGACTCGGAATCGAGCGCGGCGGTGGCCTCGTCCAGCAGGATGATCGGCGCGTTCTTGATCAGCGCGCGTGCGACCGCGATGCGCTGGCGCTGGCCGCCCGAGAGCTGCGTGCCGTGCTCGCCGACCGGCGTGTCGTAGCCGAGCGGGAAGCTCATGATGAAATCATGCGCGCAGGCGGCTTTCGCGGCATCAACGATTTGCTCTTCGGTCGCGCCGGGTTTGCCGAAGGCGATGTTGCTGCGGATGGTGTCGCGGAACAGATAGACGTCCTGGCCGACATAGGCGGTCTGCGCGCGCAGCGATTTGCGCGAGACCGCGCCGATCGACTGGCCGTCGATCACGATGTCGCCTTGCGTCACCTCGTAGAAGCGCAGCAGCAGCCCCAGCACGGTCGATTTGCCGCCGCCGGAGGGGCCGACCAGCGCGGTGACTTTTCCGGGCTCGGCAACGAAGGACATGCGGTTGAGGACGGTCTCGCCGGTCCGGTAGGAGAAGCTGACGTCGCGCAGCTCGATCTTCGCTTCGGACAGCTTCAGCGCCGGCTTGTCGTCGTCGGAATGTTCGCTCGCCGGGCTGTCGACCACTTCGAGCAGCATGCGGGCGCCGACGAGCTGGCTGTTGAGGTCGATGTTGAGCCGCGCCAGCCGCTTGGCCGGCTCGGTTGCCATCAGGAACGCGGTCATGAAGGAGAAGAACGCGCCGGGCGTGGCGTTGAGCGCGACCACGCTGTAGCCGCCGTAGAGCAGGCAGCCGGCGACCGCGAAGCCACCGAGCATCTCCATCAGCGGGTTGGAACGGTTGGCGACGCGGGCCATCTTGTTGGCGTTGCGCTCGACGATCGCGATGTTCTCGTCGATGCGCTTCTGCATCGTGTCTTCGAGCGTGAATGCCTTCACCGTGCGGATGCCCTGGAGCGATTCCTGCATCGTCTCCAAAATGTCGGCGGTGCCGGTGAACTGGTTGAAGGCGAGGCCCTTGATGCGCTTGACCAGCTTGCGCAGCACCAGCATTGCCGGCGGCACCACGACGAGGCCGATGAACGACATCACCGGGTCTTGCCACACCATCACGCCGATCATGGCGAGCAGCATCATCAGATCCCGGCCGACGGCGTTGACCAGCATGTTGAGGACATCGGTGATGGCCTTGGCGCCGGCGGTCAGGCGCGCCAGGAATTCAGACGAATGCCGTTCGGAGAAGAAGCCGACGCTCTCGCGCATCAGCTTTGCGAACAGCTGGCGCTGGTTGGTGGCGAGGATCGCGTTGCTGATCTTGGTCAGGATCACCATGTGGCCGTAGGTCGCCACGCCCTTGATGAACAGCAGGATCACCGTGAGCCCTGAGAACATCGCGATGCCCGGGACGTTCTTGTCGACATAGGCCTGGTTGATGACCTGGCCGAGCACGTAGGTCGCGCCCGCGGTCGATCCGGCGGCAAGCGCCATCAGCGCGAAGGCGACGAGGTAACGCCGCCAGTAGATGACCCCCTGTTCCGTGACCAGGCGGCGAATCAGGATTGCCGCCGTATAGGGATCGTCGGTGATTTTCTTTGGAAACTGGGCCATCCGGTGTCCATTGACGGGGCAAGGAAAAGCCTGCCCGCGCGTCAGGGATCGAAGGGCCTCTGTGCCCGCTAAAGCCGCGCTTTTCAAGCCCAATTAAGGGCTTGCGCTGGGATGGAATCTAGGCCGAGACGGCGTGGCGGAGCTCGCCATGGCGCTCGCGGAACAGCTTGTCCTCCCAGGCCAGCGCGTGGGCCGCGATGGTCTCGAGGTCGTCGTATTGCGGCTTCCAGTCGAGCAGGCCGCGGATGCGGCTGGTGTCGGCAACCATGGTCATGATGTCGCCGGGCCGGCGCGGGGCGTATTGCACGGCGAAGCTGCGCCCCGAAACCCGACGCACCGCGTCGATGGTCTCCAGCACCGAATAGCCGCGGCCATAGCCGCAATTCAGCGTCGTCGAGGCCCCGCCATTGCGCAGGTAAGCGAGTGCCGAGCGATGCGCCTGCGAGAGGTCGGAGACGTGGATGAAGTCGCGGATGCAGCTGCCGTCCTGGGTCGGGTAGTCGGTGCCGAACACGTCGATCTTGGCGCGCTGGCCGGTCGCGGCCTCGACCGCGATCTTGAGCAGATGCGTGGCGCCGACGGTGGCCAGCCCGATACGCGCCTGCGGATCGGCACCGGCGACGTTGAAGTAGCGCAGGGTCACGTATTGCATGCTGTAGGCGGCGGCGACGTCGTGCAGCATGATCTCGGTCATCAGCTTCGACGAGCCGTAGGGCGACAGCGGCCGCGTCGGCGCATGCTCCGGCACCGGCACCAGGTCCGGATTGCCGTAGACCGCGGCGGTCGAGGAGAAGATGAAACGGCTGATGCCGCGCTTGACGGCGACATTGAGCAGGTTGCGCGCGGTCATGAAATTGTTGCGGTAGTAGCCGAGCGGATCGCGCATCGACTCCGGCACGACGACGGAGCCCGCGAAATGGATGATGCTCTCGATGTTGTGCTGGGCGATCACGCCTTCGACCAGGTTCTCGTCGCCGGCGTCGCCAATGAACAGCGGCACGCCCTCGGGCAGATAGGCCGAGAAACCGGTCGAGAGATCGTCGATCACGACGACGTCCTCGCCGGCTTCCGCCAGCGCCAGGACCGTGTGACTTCCGATATAGCCGGCGCCGCCGGTGACTAGCACAGTCATGATCTCACCCGTCTTCGATCAACGCGCCACGTTAACGTTTGCGCGGTGAAGAGGGGGTTTCGGCAGCCCTGAACTGGTCACTATGCTTAATGTTGCGTATAGGGGGCTTCCGTAACGGAGCATGACGTGGCGAATTCCCCCGGCGATCTCGAAGTGATCGTGCCAAATCTGCACAGGCGCTATTCCGGGGTCACCGCGACCAACCGGATGGTGGCGCCACGGCTGGCAAAGCTCTATCGCGCGGCGTGGTTCGGCTCAGATGCGCCGGAGGGGATTTCGCGACTGAGCGCTGCCGATTTCCTCAAACTATGGGGCCGCAAGACGCCATTGATCTGGCACGCGCGGCGCAACAACGAGATGATCGCGGGCGTGCTCCTGCGCGCGCTCGGCTGGCCATTGAAACTCGTGTTCACGTCGGCCGCACAGCGGCATCACAGCTGGATCACGCGCTGGCTGATCCGGCGCATGGACGCGATCATCGCGACTTCAGACATCTCGGCCTCGTTCCTGAAGGTGAAGGCGACGGTGATCCCGCACGGCGTCGACACTGACGTTTATGCGCCGCCGAACGATCGCGCCGCGGCCTTTGCGGAAGCCGCGCTGCCGGGCCGCTATGCGATCGGCTGCTTCGGCCGCGTGCGCGCGCAGAAGGGCACCGATGTGTTCGTCGACGCGATGTGCCGGCTGCTGCCGCGCTATCCTGACTTCACTGCAATCATCGTCGGACAGGTCACGCCGGAGCAGACTCCCTTTGCGAACGATCTGAAGAGGCGGATCGAGGCCGCCGGCCTGCAGTCGCGCATCGTCATCACCGGTGAACTGCCGATCGGAGCGGTGCAGCGCTGGTATCAGCGGCTGACGATCTACGTCTTCACCTCGCGCAACGAAGGTTTTGGTTTGACGCTGATCGAGGCGATGGCGGCCGGCAGCGCGCTCGTCGCCGCGCGCGCCGGTGCGGCCGCGCTCGTGGTCGAGGACGGCTCGACGGGTGTGCTGATCCCGACTGGTGACGCTGATGCGTTGGCCGCCGCGCTCGAACCGCTGATGCGCGACCCGGACACCGCGCTCGCCATGGGCGCGCGGGGGCGGGCACGGGTGCTGGCGAAGTTCAGCCTCGATGCCGAAGCGGCGCGGATCGGTGACGTTTATCGTCCGCTGCTCTGAACTGCCGTTTTCGCGACCGCAAACAAAAATCTCGAAAACAACCCTATGCAAAGTAGCCGGTGCCAGCGGAATCAACGGGTTGACGGCCGGTGCGATGCGTTGCGGATTTTACGAGGCCGTTTGACACGTCGGGCAAAACAGCGGCACGATGTCATCATCGGCCGCAGTTGCGATACCCGGATCATCCATCCAGGTTCCTTCAAACCGTCGCGGTCGACTTCACATTGGGCAGCGCACATACGGCATTTGCACTGGCACCGGCTCCTTGGAGCTGAGTGTGATATTATTCTCTCCGGAGAATGTCAGGTCGAATGCGACGTCTGAAATCGAGACGCCGTCCGAGCACGACGCGATTATTCGCATATTCGGCCCGTCATCGCGCAACGATTTGACCGTGCATTTTTCAAATGTGCCGGTGACTTGCCTTCCCTGGACGATTAAACCGCCCGCGTGGAGATCAGCATCTTTCTTGAAGGCAAGCCTGTTGTTCTCTTTGGTGAATATTTGGCCACAGGCCGAGGCGTCGATTGTCCAAGCTCCGTTCAAATCCGCAGCCTGTATCGATGCCGATTGCGTCACGAGAAGTGCCAGCGTCACCAAAGGATTGAAAGTCCTCATGAAACTCTCCGACTAAATGGTCAATACTGCCAAATCATCCTCTTCGACGCCGATGGAGGCGCAGCAAGACGCGCCCCTTCGTATCGGTCTTGAGCAGTATTTGGGTGCGGCGAACTGGCGAAGCTGTTGTTGATCTAAGTCAATAGGCTCTGCAGAGCGCTCGTCTGCTTGAGGCAAAGCGCAGCGTAGCGCGATGACGAGTGCGATCTGTCAGAGCTGGAAAGGCCGCCGCATTTGTCCGGCGGCCTCCGCGCTTGAGTGGCTTGCGGGGCGGCGCCCCAGCTAGAGATCGATGCTAACGGCGATGTTGCGGCCCTGTAGTTGGGAAATCTTCATTCCGTCAGCCTGCACTTGCGCGAACTCCGGGTCGTTTGCCACGGCTTCCTGCACTTTGCCGTAAACTTCCCAATTGGAATAGCGCGTCGCAACCAGCAACTCTCCTGCCCACTGGCCAGTGTGGAAGCGGGAGAGCCGAAGAAATTCGGCGCCGTGTTTCTCAAAGATTTTCTTCGCCTGCCTGACGATCTTGATCATTTCCTCGGGCTTGTCGGTCTTGAAGCGAGTGAATTGAACGATCGGCATGGGGCTACCTCCATAACTGTGTAAAATGTCCAAGAGGCATGTATCGAGCGACGTTTGAGGAGCGAACCTCTTGTTCGAATCTCGATGAAGATTCGTCTTTGTCGACGTGATCTTGGTTCAGCCTTCACAAGCGGCAGCGACGCAGCCTTATCCCGCGAATGAACTGACAACGTCACTGACTAAAGCTGGCGGACGGAAAGACCTGCTGTTGGATTCGCTGCCAGTTGCCCGACCAACGCATGGCGTCAATGAGTTCACACTCCGAGCACCCGCTGCGCGATCGCCACGACCTCGGAAGCCGCGATATCCCGCATGCAGCGGTGGTCGTTCATCTTGCAGATCGTGCTCTGGCAGGGCTGGCATGAGAGCACGCTCTTGTCCTGGACCACGGTCGCGGCGAGGCCGTTGAGGGGGGCCCAGAGATAGGGGCTGGTCGGGCCGAAGATGCCCATGGTGGGTGTGCCGAGCGCGGCTGCGATATGCATCAGGCCGGAATCATTGGAGATGGCGACGCCGGCCGCGGCCATCGCCAGCACGCCGTTGCGCAGATCGGTGCCGGTGAGGTCCCGCACGCCCGGACCGCCGGCGGCGACGATCTCCTGGGCGAGGCCCTTTTCGGCGGGGCCGCCAACCACCCAGACCTCCAGCCCGCGCTCGGCCAGCAAGCGGGCAGCCTCCGGATAATAGGTCCAGCGCTTTGAGGCGCCGACTGAGCCGGGAGCCAGCGCGACCGCCGCCCCGGCGCTGAGGCCATTGGCCTGCCGCCAGCGGACGATGTCCTCGGCCGGGACCCGCAATTGCGGCACCGGCCATTCCGCGGGCAGGGGGGCGCCATCGGGTTGGGCCAGGGCGGCGTTCTTGTCGATGAAGCGGGGCAGCTTCTTCTCGCCCCAGCGCCAGCGGTTGAGCAGGCCGAACCGGAACTCGCCGACGAAGCCGACCCTTTCCGGAATCCCGGCCAGCGCGGGCGCGATGGCCGCCTTCCAGGTCCGGGGCAGCACCAGAGCTGTCCCGTAATTCCGCTCGCGCAGGAGCTTCGCCAGGCCAAGCTGGCGGCCTACGGCGAGCCGGCTGCGCGGCAGGTCCCACACGATGCCATCGCGCACACCAGGCATGTAATCGACCAGGGGGGCGCAGAGGGAGGTGGTCAGGAGATCGACTGGCCGGTTGGGCCAGCGCTCGTTCAGGACCCGGACAACGGTGTGATTCCGGACGAAATCGCCGATCCACATATAGGGGACGATCAGGATCGGGCGTGTGTCGCTCCGATCTGCATCTCGACCAAATTGCGAATCTTGATTCATTCGTTAATAGGACCGGGAACGTGCTGATGTTGCGGTTCGGTTACCCGCTCCGGACCTGCAGGTAAAGCCGGGACAGCGCCGATCCCAAAACCGCTTACACTTTGGCGGATCATGCGCTAGGGCAGGACCGGGCCGTGAAAATCGGGCAGGGCAAAACCTGGCAGGGTAGGTGGAATGTTGCTGGTGACCGGTGGGGCCGGTTTTATCGGATCGAATGTCGTCGCTGCGCTGAACGAGGTCGGTCGCAGCGATGTCGTCGTCTGCGATCTCCTCGGGACCGAGGGCAAGTGGCGAAACCTCGCCAAGCGCCAGCTTGTGGATATCGTCCCGCCGGCCGAGCTGCTCGACTGGCTGAAGGGCCGCAAGCTCGACGCCGTGATCCATCTCGGGGCGATTTCCGAGACCACCGCGACCGACGGCGACCTCGTGATCGAGACCAATTTTCGCCTGTCGATGCGCCTGCTGGACTGGTGCACGGCGGATGCGGTGCCGTTGATCTACGCCTCGTCGGCCGCGACCTATGGCGATGGTGCCGACGGCTTTGACGACGACGCCTCACCGCCCGCATTGAAGAAACTGCGGCCGATGAATCTCTACGGCTGGAGCAAGCACCTGTTCGATCTCGCCGTCGCCGAGCGCGTCGCGCGCGGCGAGAAGCTGCCGCCGCAATGGGCCGGACTGAAATTCTTCAACGTGTTCGGCCCCAACGAATACCACAAGGGCTCGATGATGAGCGTGCTGGCGCGCCGCTTCGATGATGTGAGGGCGGGCCGTGTCGTGCAGCTGTTCAAGTCGCACCGCGAGGGCATCGCCGACGGCGATCAGCGCCGCGATTTCATCTATGTCGACGACGTTGTCCGCGTCGTCATGTGGCTGCTGGCGACGCCGTCGGTGTCCGGTCTCTTCAACGTCGGCACCGGCAAGGCGCGCAGCTTCAGGGACCTGATGCTCGCTGCCTATGCGGCGCTCGGCACCAGGCCCAACATCGAATATGTCGACATGCCCGAGCAGATCCGCGGCAGCTATCAATACTTCACCCAGAGCGAGGTCGATCGCCTGCACCGCGCCGGCTATAACGGCGGCTTCACGACGCTCGAGGATGCGGTGAAAGCCTATGTCGGCGATTATCTCGACCGGCCAGACCGCTTCCGCTGAGGCTTCAAGGACCATGCCGACCCCCATTCTCGATTTCGACGCTCTCGCGCAAGCCATCTCAGGCCGTACGGTGCTGTGCATCGGCGACATCATGCTGGACGAGTTCGTCTATGGCGAGGTGTCGCGGATCTCGCCGGAAGCGCCGGCGCCCGTGATCGCCGCCCAGCGCAGCGATATCCATATCGGCGGCGCCGGAAACGTCGCGCGCAATATCGCGTCCCTCGGGGCGCGCTGCATCTTCGTCGGCCTCGTCGGCGAGGACGATGCGGGCAAGCGGCTCGAAGCGGCACTTGCGGAGCATGTCGGCATCGAAAGCGCGCTGGTGTGCGATCCGTCGCGGCCGACCACGCGAAAAGTCCGCTTCGTCTCCGAGCATTTTTCCACGCATATGCTGCGCGCGGATTGGGAGCAGGCGGTGCCTGCCTCCGACGACATCGAGACCAGGCTGATCGACGCAATCCTGCCACAGATCGCGCACGCCGACATCGTGCTGCTCTCCGACTACGCCAAGGGCGTGCTGACCGCGCGCGTGATCCGCCACACCATCGACGCCGCGCGAACGCTCGGCAAGCCCGTGATCGTCGATCCCAAGAGCCTGAACTGGGCGATCTATCGCGGCGCCACGCTGCTCACGCCCAATCGCAAGGAATTTTCGGAGGCGACCCGCAGCCGCGCCGACACGCCGCAGAGCATCGTCGATGCCAGCGAGGACGTGATGCGGCTCGCCGATTGCGAGGCGATCCTGGTCACGCAAGGCGAGCAGGGCATGACGCTGGTGCCGCGCAATGGCGAGGCCGTTCACGTTCCGGCTGTCCCTGTGAAGGTGCGCGACGTCTCCGGCGCCGGTGACACCGTCGCCGCTGCGCTTGCGGTGTCGCTCGCGGCGGGCGCGGACTGGGACACGGCGTTGCGGATGGCGAATGCGGCCGCTGCCGTCGCTGTCGGCAAGCAAGGCACGGCCAGCGTGAGCGCGGCCGAGCTGCGGCGGAAGATCCTGCCGCATGCTTATCTCGCGGCTGAGGAGAAGATCGTGCTCGAGCCTGATACGCTCGACGCGCAGCTCGCGGAATGGCGCCGGCAGGACCTGCGCGTCGGCTTCACGAATGGCTGCTTCGACATCCTGCATCCCGGCCACGTCAAGGTGTTGACCGCGGCGCGCAGAGCCTGCGATCGCCTGATCGTCGGCCTCAACAGCGATGCCTCGGTGCGGCGGCTGAAGGGCGCCGATCGCCCGGTTCAGGACGAGCGGGCGCGTGCGGAAGTGCTCGCGGCGCTCGAAGCCGTCGATCTCGTCGTCATCTTCGAGGAGGATACGCCGATCGATTTGATCACCCGGATCAAGCCGAGCGCGCTCGTGAAGGGCGGCGACTACACCCGCGAGCAGGTGGTTGGCCATGAGGTCGTCGAAGCCGCCGGCGGAATCGTCCTGCTGGTCGACATCCTCCAGGGCTTCAGCACGACCGCGCTGGTCCATCGCGCGCGGGGAGGGGGCAAGTGACGGACCAAGCGACGACGCTCGCCCGGGAGACGACCGCCCAGATGTGGCGGCGCTTTCGCAGCCCGGCGGCGTGGTGCGAGACGGCCGACCTGTTCGCGATCCTGACCGTGGCCTCGCTGCCCTGGTCGACCTCGCTCGCGGCGATCTTCAACGCTCTGTTCCTGGTCTGCATGGTGCCGTTTCTCGACGTCCGCGCATTCCTGCAATCGCTGAAGCGCCCGATCGCGGCCGCGCCGATCGCGCTGGTCCTGCTCGCGCTGGTGGGCACGGTGTGGTCGGATGCGGCCTGGGGCGCGCGCTTCTATGCGGTCAACCCGACCGTCAAGCTGCTCGTGCTGCCCGTGCTGCTCTATCATTTCGAGCGCTCGTCGCGCGGGCACTGGATCTTCATCGCGTTCCTGGTGTCCTGCGCGCTGCTCTCGGTGATGTCGTGGCTGGTGGCCTTCTATCCCAACCTGACGCTCAAGCCCGATCACCTCGAGCGCGGCATCTTCGTCAAGAACTACATCGACCAGAGCCAGGAATTCGCGCTGTGCGCGGTCGCGCTCGCCTATCCCATCGTGATGCTGCTGCGCCAGAAGCGCTATTGGTTCGCGGGACTATTGATCGCGCTGGCTCTGAGCTTCTTCGTCAACATGGCCTTCGTGGTGGTGTCGCGCACCGCGCTGGTCACCGTTCCGATCATGTTCGGCGTGTTCGCACTGCTGCACCTGCGCTGGCGCAGCATCGCGATCATCTCGGCCGCTCTGCTCGCCGGCGCCGCTCTCGCCTGGCAGGCCTCGCCGCAATTGCGCAAGACCGCCGACACCTTCGCCAGCGACTACACGCGCTATGTCGAAAAGGGCGAGCCGACCTCGCTGGGCTTGCGGCTCGAATTCTGGCGGAAATCGCTCGGCTTCTTCGCGGAGGCGCCGATCAAGGGGCACGGCACCGGTTCGACGCGTGGATTGTTCGAGCAGGTCAAGACCGGCAGCGGCTACCAGGCCTCCGCCGAGGTGATCGGCAATCCGCATAACCAGACGCTAAATGTCGCCGTGCAATGGGGCGTCATCGGCATCGCCGTTCTCTACGCGATCTGGGTCCTGCATCTCCTGTTGTTCCGCGGCGACGGGCTGGTCCATTGGATTGGCCTGCTGGTGGTGGTGCAGAACGTCTTCACCTCGCTGTTCAACTCCCATCTGTTCGACTTCCACGAGGGCTGGATGTATGTCATCGGCGTCGGCGTTGCCGGCGGCATGGTGATCCGGGCCCGACACGCCGAGGCGAAGGTGGGGGAAGCTGGTTCCTGAACGGCCGCGCGGCTGGCAAGCCTTGTACTGGCAAGTCTTGTCGAGATGGGCTATCAGCGCAGTCAGGTTGCACCTAACTGGGATTTCATCGGTCGGCGGATGACGCGTCTTTCGCATCTCACCTTGCGCAATTTCCTGATCGCGCTCCACGACCTGCTGGCGACCACGGCGGCGCTGTTCGCAGCGTTCTACCTGCGTTTCGAGGGGGGCCACGGCTTCTTCGACCGCCTGCCGCTGCTATTCCAGATCCTGCCCTACTTCCTCGCCTTCAGCATGGTCGTGTTCTTCGTCTTCAACCTGACCACGACGAAATGGCGCTTCATCTCGCTGCCTGACGCTCTGAACATCATCCGCGTCGCGACCGTGCTGACGGTTGCCCTCCTGGCGCTCGACTACATCTTCGTCGCCCCCAACGTCCGCGGCGCCTTCTTCATCGGCAAGGTGACGATCGTCCTCTACTGGTTCCTTGAGATAACGTTCCTCACCGCGTTGCGCATAGCCTACCGGCACTTCCGCTATACGCGCGTGCGGCGTCGTGCCAAGGGCCAGAATGCCGCGCCGACACTGCTGATCGGCCGCGCCGCGGATGCCGAGGTGCTGCTGCGCGGCATTGAGAGCGGCGCGATCAAGCGCATCTGGCCGGTCGGTGTCTTGTCGCCGTCGAGTGCAGATAGCGGCCAGTTGATCCGCAATGTGCCGGTGCTGGGCGGTATTGACGACATTGAGGACGTCATTAGTGATTTCGCCAAACGCGACAAGCCGATCGCACGCCTGGTGATGACGCCGTCCGCGTTCGAGCCGGACGCTCATCCGGAATCGATCCTGATGCGCGCGCGCAAGTTAGGGGTGATCGTCAATCGCATGCCCTCGCTGGAGAGCGGCGACGAGCCGCGCCTCACGGCCGTCGCGGTCGAGGACCTCCTGCTGCGGCCGAGCGAGACAATTGACTATGCGCGCCTCGAATCCTTGATCAGGGGCAAGGCGGTGATCGTCACCGGCGGCGGCGGCTCAATCGGCTCCGAGATCTGCGAGCGCGTCGTCGCCTTCGGCGCCTCGCGCCTCCTGATCGTGGAAAATTCCGAGCCGGCGCTCTACGCGGTCACGGAAGCGCTCGCTGCGCACGGCACGGCGGCCGCGATCGAGGGGCGGATCGCCGACATTCGCGACCGCGAGCGCATCATCCGCCTGATGGCGGAGTTCAAGCCGGACATCGTGTTCCATGCCGCCGCGCTCAAGCACGTGCCGATCCTGGAGCGCGACTGGAGCGAGGGCGTCAAGACCAACATCTTCGGCTCGATCAACGTTGCCGATGCGGCGCGCGGCGCCGGCGCCGAAGCCATGGTGATGATCTCGACCGACAAGGCGATCGAGCCGGTGTCGATGCTCGGCCTCACCAAGCGCTTCGCCGAGATGTACTGCCAGGCGCTCGACCACGATCTCGCCGCAGGTACCGGTAGTGTCAGGTCGCCGATGCGATTGATCTCGGTCCGGTTCGGCAACGTGCTGGCATCGAACGGCTCGGTGGTGCCGAAGTTCAAGGCCCAGATCGAGGCCGGCGGCCCCGTGACGGTGACGCATCCCGACATGGTCCGCTACTTCATGACCATCCGCGAAGCCTGCGATCTCGTCATCACGGCGGCAACGCATGCGCTCGGAACGCAGCGTCCCGACGTCTCGGTCTACGTGCTCAACATGGGCCAACCGGTGAAGATCGTCGATCTCGCCGAGCGCATGATCCGCCTCTCGGGCCTCCAGCCCGGCTACGACATCGAGATCGTGTTCACGGGCATGCGGCCGGGCGAGCGCCTGCACGAGATCCTGTTCGCCTCCGAGGAGCCGACCCGCGAGATCGGTGTCGCCGGCATTATGGCCGCGCAGCCGAACGAGCCGCCGATGCAGACGCTGCGCAAATGGATCGCGGCGCTGGAGCAGGCGATCGCGCGGGACGATCGGGCCACGATCAAGACCATCCTGAAGGATGCGGTTCCGGAATTCGGGTCGACCGCGGCTTGACCATGCATTCTCAAGGCAAGATCGTCGTCGCGAGCCAGCATTACCCGCCTGATCCGAGCACGACCGCGGCGATCATGGCCGAGATCGCCTGCCGCGTCGCCGTCGACCACGAGGTCATCGTGCTGTCGGGCTCGCCCGGCGAATTGCCGGCCTCGCAAACCGGCCCGGGCAAGCCGCGCGTGATTGCCATCAAGAACCGGATGGCGGGAAAGACCGCGCTGGTGCGGCGTGGATGGTCCGAGCTGCTGTTTGCGGCGCGCACGTTCTTCGCGCTGATCCGGGAGCTTAGGGCAGGTGACGTCGTGCTCACTGTCACCGCGCCGTTCATGCTGCCATATGCGGTCGCGGCGGCAGCAAGGCTGAGGGGGGCGCGCTCGGCGCTGATCATGCACGACCTCTTCCCCGATGTTCTCGTGATGGCAGAAATCCTGAAGCCCGGCTCGTTCGTGACGCTGACGATGCGCGCGGCCAACAGCCTGATGTTCCGCGCGCTCAATGCCGTCATCACCATCGGCCGCGATGCGGAGCCGCCGCTCTTGAGCTATTCCGGCATGAGGCGGAACAAGATCCGCTTTATCCCGAACTGGGCGACGCTCGTACCCGCGGCACGTCCCCTGGCGCCGGACAATCCGTTCCGTAAAGCGCTGTCCGCGCGATTCATTGTCGGCCTGTCGGGCAATCTCGGCTTCACCCATGATCCGGAGATCGTGTTCGAGGCGGCACGCCTTTTGAAAAACGAACCGGACATCCACTTCCTGCTATCCGGCTGGGGCATCGGCTTCGAGCGGCTGAAGCAGTTGCAGGCTGAAGCGAACTTGCCGAATGTGTCCTTCGTGGCGCGGGTCGCGGATGCCGAGCTCGAGGCGTTCCTGGCGGCTGCCAATCTCTGGATCATTCCGTACCGGAAGGACGTGGCGGGGGTGTCGGTGCCGAGCCGCTTCTACAATCTGCTGGCAGTCGGCCGTCCCGTGGCGCTGGTCTCCGAGCCGGAGGCCGAGGCTGCGTTGACGGTGGTGGAGAACGGGCTCGGCTGGGTCGTGACGCCGGGCCGCACTGATCAGCTCGCCGACGCAATCCGCGCGGCATCTCGTTGCGACGCCGCCGCTATGGCCGAACGCGCAGTGAAGGCGGCAGCGAAATTCGACCGGACAACGGCGATGAACGCCTATGCCGGGCTGATCGACGAATTGTTGCGCAACCCCGATCTGGCGGAGCAACGATGAGCGAGCGAAAACCGGTCGTGCTGGTGACAGGGGCGAGCGGCTTCGTCGGCCGTCATGTCGCGCCTGAGCTAGCGCGCGAGGGATGGTCGGTCCGCCCCGCGGTGCGCAGCCCGGAGGGATCGACGACGAGGTCGTGATCGAATCGATCGGCCCCGATACCGATTGGGAGGCGGCGCTCGAAGGCGTCGACGCCGTGGTCCATCTCGCCGCGCGCGGCTGACGCTGTCGGCTCAGAACGCCTGAGGGCGGGAGAAGCGGCGCAGCACGAATCCGATCGCGATCGCGCCCGCGACAAACGCGAGCCATGTGACCCAGGTCGAGCTTGCGCTGACGGTGATGATGGCAAGCACAGCCAGCAATAGATTGAGCGCGAACACATCGCCGATCACGCGGCGGACCGTGAAGCCGTTGTCGGTCGCACGCTGGTAGAAGTGCGAGCGGTGTGCCGACCAAAATTGTTCGCGCCGCGCGATGCGCCGAAACAACGTGACGGTGGAATCCACGAGGTAATAGGCCGGCAGCAGCAGTGCCGCGGCGGGCTGCCCTTGCCAGGCGAGCTCCAGCAGGCACCAGCCGAGCAAGAGTCCGATCGGCAGGCTGCCGACGTCGCCCAAAAACACTTTTGCGACCGGACGGTTGAACGGCGCAAAGCCGAGCACGGCGCCGCACAGCGCCGTGGCGATCAGCGCGGCGGATGGAGAGAGGTCACCCCACCATCCGAGCAACCCGAGCGTGGCCGTTACAGGGACCACCTCCGCCACCGTCATGAGGTCGAGCCCGTCCATGAAATTGACGAGGTTCACGAACCAGACGCCGCCGATGAGAATGAGGGTGCGTTCAACCGCAAGCGGCAGAGCCGGAACGATCCGCAGCGCCTCCGGTGTCGCGAAGACGACGGCGGCCACAGCGCCCGCCTGCAACAGGAGCCGGAGCACGACCGGCAGAGGCCTGACGTCGTCGACGAGCCCAACCAGCGCGATCAGCAGGGCGGAGCCGATCAGAGGCAGCGGAATCGCGCCATGGATCCAGGCCGCCCAGGGCGCAGCGACCAGCAGGGTCGCCGCGATAACCGCGATACCCGCGCCCTGTGGCGTCGGAATGCGATGCGAGGACCGAGCGTTTGGACGCGCCAGCGCATAACGTTGCAGCAGCGGCATGCTCCACCGGGTGATGCACGCCGAAATCGGTGCAGCCAGCACGGCCGGCGCAAGCGCGAACAGCACCAGCCCGGCTGCAACGCCCGGACTCGAGGCGTACATCGTCACTCCGGCACTCCGAGCGGCGCCGACCCTTTCGCGGCCTTCTCCGCGCTGAGGATCCAGACCAGGCCGCCGATCGCGCCGACGATGAAGAGCACGGCGCCGAACAGCAGCGAGACGTTGACGCCTTCGTTGGCGGAAAGCCCGGCGAAACCGAAGGCCAGGCCCATCGTCGCCTCGCGCACGCCCCAGCCGGCGATCGAGATCGGCATCAGGGTGATCAGCATGATCGGCGGAATGAGGAGGAATGTCTGGCCGAAGCTGACGGGTGCGGCGATCGACTGCACCACGCACCACGCAATGACGACGGCGAGCACGTGAACGAGAAGCGACAGAATTGCGACGATCGGTCCGCGCTTGGCGTTGAAGATCACGCGGTTGGCAATCACGGCGCAGGCGTGGATGTGATGGGTGGCCCACCAGGTCTTCAGCCACGACCATTTCAGCGCGCCGAAGATCAGGAAACCGACGCCGCCTGCGAGCGCGGCGAAGTCGACGAGCAGCAGCGCCGAGCGTCCGTGCGGATCGGTGATGAGCTCGTAGCTCCAGGGCAGGCTCGCGACGACGACGATCGCCAGCGCGACGAGGCCAATCGCGCGGTCGACGAAGATCGAGTAGGTGGCCGCACGCCATCCGGCGCCGGCGCGCGCGACCAGCCATAGCCGGACCGCATCGCCGCCGATCGCGGAGGGCAGCGTCTGGTTGAAGAACGCGCCGATGACGTTGTAGCGCATGGCGCGGCCGAGCTCGAGCGGCGCGCCGCATTCGGCGCTGATCTCGCGCCAGCGGACCACGCCGACGAAGATTTGCAGGAACGTGACCGCGATCGCCATGGCGATCCAGAGCAGGCTGGTCGCGGTCAGGCGCGAGAACAGTTCGGACAGATCGACCTTGCGCAGCGCCAGGTAGAGCAGCGCTCCGGAAATCAGGATTTTGGCCGTCGACAGCAGGATTCGGCGCATCTCGCCCGCATGAACAGGGTTTGCGAAGATTTGAGGCAACCCGACGCGAGGCGTCGAATTCGGCCGCTTTGGTATGGTCTTGGCGCCGATCTTGCAATAGCGCTTATCTGGAGCGGTGACGAATAGCGGCGAGGCTATTGCGACGGCCTCGATACCGCGGCTAAACAGGCGCCGCGGGGCCGGCTTGGGGATCGCGTGGCAACAGATCGCTTGGGAACAGGATGACGGATCAGGCGATTTTGGTCACGGGAGCCGCCGGGTTCATCGGCTTTCACGTCGCCCGGCAGCTTCTGGCTGAGGGCCGGCCCGTGATCGGGCTCGACAATCTCAACAGCTATTACGATCCGGCGCTGAAACAGGCGCGCCTGGCGCTGCTTCGGAACGATTCCCGCTTCGCCTTCGTCGAGGCCGATCTTGCCGACCGCGAGACCATCGCGGCGCTGTTTGCGCGACATCGATTTGACAAAGTCGTGCATCTCGCGGCCCAGGCAGGCGTGCGCTACTCGATCGACCATCCGCACACTTACGCCGATTCCAACCTCCAGGGCTTTCTCAACGTGCTGGAGGGCTGCCGCAACAACTCTTGTCGTCATCTCGTCTACGCCTCGTCATCCTCCGTTTATGGCGCCAACACTAAACTGCCATTTGCCGTGCAGGACCGGACCGACCATCCCGTGAGCTTCTATGCCGCGACCAAGAAGGCGAACGAATTGATGGCGCAGTCCTACAGCCATCTCTACCGGCTGCCAGTCACGGGCCTGCGCTTCTTCACCATCTATGGCCCGTGGGGCCGGCCCGATATGGCCCTGTTTCTGTTCGTGAACGCCATCATGGCGGATCGTCCGATCCGGCTCTTTAACCATGGCAAAATGCGTCGCGACTTCACCTATATTGACGACGTCACCCGTGTAGTATCCAAGCTCATCGATCGGGTGCCCGCGGATGACCCGGCTGCCGCAAATGCGCCGTCTAAGGTCTACAATGTCGGCAACCGCCGTCCGGAAGAGCTGATGCATGTCGTCGGACTTCTGGAGCAGGAGCTGGGTCGGATGGCAATCAAAGAATTGCTGCCAATGCAGCCGGGAGACGTCTTGGAAACGTTCGCGGATGTCGAGGATCTGACGCGTGACACCGGCTTTGCACCGTCAACGCCGATCGCGCTCGGGGTTCGTAATTTTGTCACCTGGTATCGGGACTACTTCAAGGTTTGAAATGACGATGGACAAACGCATTATCCCCCTGATCATGTGCGGCGGTGCCGGCACGCGGCTTTGGCCGGCTTCGCGCGAGGTGCGCCCAAAGCAGTTCCTGCCGCTGTTCGGCACGCGCTCGACCTTCCAGGACACGCTGCTGCGCGTCTCCGACGCTTCGCTGTTCGATCGTCCGATCGTCATCACCAATGCCTCCTATCGCTTCATGGTGCTGGAGCAGCTCGCCGAGATCGGCATCGAGGCCGACGTGATCCTCGAGCCGATGCGGCGCGATTCCGGCCCCGCGATCGCCGCGGGTGCGGTGTTCGCGCAGAACCGCGCCAGTGACGCGATCGTGCTCGCGCTCGCCGCCGATCACGTGGTGCAGGACAATGCGGCCTTCGTCGCTGCGTGCCGCGAGGGCCTCATCGCCGCGAGTGCCGGGCGCATCGTCACCTTCGGCGTCAAGCCGGAGCGGCCGGCGACCGAATACGGCTATATCAGCCCGGGCGAGGTGATCACCGGTGAGGTGCACGCCGTCGCGCGCTTCGTCGAAAAGCCTGATGCCGTGAAGGCGGCCGACTACGTCAGCTCGGGCTATCTCTGGAACAGCGGCAACTTCATGTTTCCGGCCACTGTCCTGCTCGACGAATACCGCAAGGTGGATGCGGCGAGCGTCGAGGCGGTGTCCAATGCAGTGAGCAATGCCGGCCGCGATCTCGGCTTCGTGACGCTGGAGCCCGAGGCGTTCGGCGCGGCGAAGGCGATCTCGATCGACTACGCGGTGATGGAGAAGACCTCGCGCGCAGCGGTCGTGCCGGTGTCCTGCGGCTGGTCCGACGTCGGCTCCTGGCGTGCCGTGTGGGAATTGTCCGACAAGGACACGCAAGGCAACTCGGCGCACGGCACCGCCGTGTTCGAGGATTCGCGCAACTGCAACGTCACGAGCGATCATGCGCTGGTCGCGCTTGAAGGCGTCGACGATCTCGTCGTGGTCGCCACCGCGGATGCGGTGCTGGTCTCGCGCCAGAAGGATGCCAACGGCCTGAAGCGCCTCGTGACGAAGCTGAAGGTGGTCGCACCGAAGGTCACCGAGGAGCATCTCAAGGTGCACCGGCCCTGGGGCAGCTACCAGTCCGTCGACAATGGCGAGCGCCATCAGGTCAAGCGCATCGTGGTCAAGCCGGGCGGCCGGCTGTCGCTCCAGAAGCACCATCATCGTGCCGAGCACTGGATCGTCGTCCGCGGCGCCGCCCGGGTGACCGTCAACGAAACCGTCAAGACCGTGCACGAGAACGAATCCATCTACATCCCGATGGGCGCGGTGCACCGGATGGAGAACCCCGGCAAGATCGTGCTGGAACTCATCGAGGTCCAGACCGGGAGCTATCTCGGGGAAGACGACATCATCCGGATTGAAGACGACTATCAAAGGTCGTAACCAGCCAACTCCGAATCACGTGACCCGGGCCGACAAGGCGGCCTGTTTTTCGGCTTAAGGCCCGGGGAACGTGTAACTTTTTGAATCAAATCGTGTCCGGACCGTCAGGTCGGCATTCGCCACAAATGTGGCGCCCGTGCTAGAAGCGGCCCGGGGATTTGCGTTGAATCGGGGTTTGCTCAGATGAGTTCCAAAGGGTTTGCACCGGCAAAGGCCGGCTTGCGCGTGGGCGTCATTGGCGCGGGCGTGATGGGCAGCAACCATGCGCGCGTGCTTAGCGGTCTTCCAGGCGTCAGCCTCGTCGGTGTGGTCGATCCGTCGCCAGCGCATCTGACGCGCACCACCGAGCTTGCCAGCTGCCAGGGTTTCGAGGCGCTCGAGCAGCTCCTCGCCGAAGGTGTCGACGCCGTCACCATCGCGGCGCCGACCCATCTGCATCACGAGGTCGCGCTCGCGTGCATCGCCAAGAACATCCACGTGCTGGTCGAGAAGCCGATCGCCTCCACGGTCGCCGAAGGTCGCGAGATCGTCGCCGCCGCGCAAAAGGCCGGCGTCACGCTGATGATCGGCCATGTCGAGCGCTTCAATCCGGCGGTCGCCGCCGTCAAGCAGGCGATCGCGGGCGAGGACATTCTCTCCATCGCGATCACCCGCGTCGGTCCTTTCCCGCCGCGCATGTCCAATGTCGGCGTGGTCATCGACCTCGCCGTGCACGACATCGATCTGATCCGCTGGTTCACCGAATCCGACATCGTCGAGGTGCAGCCGCAATTGTCGAGCGCGGTCGCCGAGCGCGAGGACATCGCGCTGTTGCAGTTCCGCACCGCCAACGGCGTGCTCGCGCACATCAACACCAACTGGCTGACGCCGTTCAAGGCGCGCAGCGTCACGGTCGCGACCCGCGGCAAATACGTGATGGGCGATCTGTTGACGCGCCAGGTCACCGAGTGCTTCGGCTTCAAGCCGGACGGCAGCTATTCGATGCGGCATCTGCCGGTCGGCCATGACGAGCCGCTCCGTGCCGAGCTGATTGCATTCCTCAAGGCCGTCCGCGATGGCGAGACGCCCGCGGTCACCGGCGACGAGGGCGTCGCCAGCCTCGAGATCGCCACGCAGTGCCTGGAAACGCCGTCGCGGCCTGCGGCCAAGGCACCCGCCCGCTCAGGCCCGCGCCGCGTCGCCGGCTGATCCCTTTCCATGTCGACTTCTCAAACTTCGCAAGGCGCCATGAACCAGCATCTGCGTTCCGAACCCATTCCCTTCATCGACGTCGCCTCGCAGCGCCGCCGGCTTGGCGCCTCGCTCGATGCCGCCGTCAAGCGCGTCCTCGACCATTGCCAGTTCGTCAACGGCCCTGAAGTCGCCGAGCTCGAGAAGCAGCTTGCGGCCTATAGCGGCGCCAAGCACGTGATCGGCTGCGCCAGCGGCACCGATGCCATCCTGATGGTCATGATGGCGAAGAATGTCGGCCCCGGCGATGCCGTGCTGTGCCCGTCCTTCACCTTCATCGCAACCGCATCGCCGGTGGCGCGGACCGGCGCGACGCCTGTTTACGTCGACGTCGATGAAGCCACCTTCAACATGAGTCCGGAGTCGCTGAAGCGCGGCATCGCGACCGCCCGCAAGGCCGGCCTGAAGCCGGTCGCGGTGATTCCAGTCGATTTGTTCGGGCAGCCTGCCGACCACGACGCAATTGCCGAGATCGCCAGGGCCGTAGGCCTGTTCGTGCTCGATGACGCCGCCCAGGGTTTTGGCGCGAGCTACAAGGGCCGCAAGCTCGGCACCTTCGGGCTCGCCACCGCGACCAGCTTCTTCCCGGCCAAACCGCTCGGCTGCTTTGGCGACGGCGGCGCGATCTTCACCGATGACGACGAGCTCGCGGCGACGCTGCGCAGCATCCGCGTGCACGGGCAGGGCGTCGACAAATACGACAACGTCCGCCTCGGCCTGACCGGCCGGCTCGACACCATGCAGGCCGCGATCCTGATCGAGAAGCTGAAGATTTTTGACGACGAGATCGCCGCCCGCAACAAGGTCGCGGAGCGCTATGCGCGCGGCCTGTCGAACGTCGTCACCGTGCCGCGTCTGGCGCCGGGCAACACCTCGGTCTGGGCGCAGTACACCATCCGTCTCCCTGAGGGCACCGACCGCGACGGCTTTGCCGCCGCGCTGAAGGCCCAGGGCGTGCCGACCGCGATCTATTACGGCAAGTCGATGCACCAGCAGACCGCCTACAAGCAGTATCCGGTCGCCGACGGCGGCCTGCCGGGCTGCGAGAGCCTGTCGCAGGACGTCATCAGCCTGCCGATGCACGCCTACCTGACCGAAGCCGACCAGGAGCGAATCATCGCCGCCGTCCGCGGCGCGATCGCGGGCTGATTTTCGCCTTTCTTCCCCTCTCCCCCTGTGGGAGAGGGTGGCATAGGCGGCCTTCGGCCGCCGTCCCTTAAGAACGCCGATGCTTTGCATCGGCTATGGCGATAGCGGCGAGACGGGTGAGGGGTATCTCTCCACGCGGAATGCAGAAAGATACCCCTCACCCCAACGAGTTTGCGTCTACCGGCGGTGCTGCCCTCTCCCGCAAGGGGAGAGGGCGCAGCAATGCGCATCGCAAGATGCAATCGACCTCTGTTCGATTCATCTCTAAAACAGGCGCATGCTCGGACGCATTTTCACCGTCGGTGGTTACACGCTGCTCTCGCGGCTGACGGGATTTGCCCGCGACATCATGCTCGCGGCGATCCTCGGCGCCGGCCCCGTGGCCGACGCCTTTTTCGTGGCGCTGCGGCTGCCCAATCATTTCCGCGCGATCTTTGCCGAAGGCGCCTTCAACGCCGCCTGGGTGCCGGCCTATGCCCACGTCCATGGCGAGCGCGGGGAGGGGGCGGCAAAACTGTTCGCCGACCGCATCTTCACGCTGCTGCTGGCCTCTCAGGTGGTACTGCTGATCGTTGCCTGGCTGTTCATGCCGCAGGCCATGAGCATTCTGGCGCCCGGCTTTAGTGAGGACGCCGAGCAGCGCAAGCTCGCGATCGAGCTGACCCGGATCACCTTTCCCTATCTGCTGCTGATCACGCTGGTGACGCTCTATGGCGGCATGCTCAACGTGATGCAGCGCTTTGCGAGCGCCGCCGCCGCATCGATCTTCCTCAACATCTCCATGATGATGACGCTGGCGCTCGCCGCCTGGTTTCCCAGTGCAGGGCATGCCGCTGCCTGGGGCGTCCTGATTTCCGGCTTCCTGCAATATTTCCTGCTCGCGGGCGATCTCGCGCGCCATGGCGGCTTGCCGCGCTTTGCGCCGCTCAAGCTCGACGAGGACGTGCGTGGATTCTTCAAAGCGCTCGGCCCGGCGACGCTGGGCTCGATGGGCACGCAGGTCGCGCTGTTCGCCGACACCATCATCGCGACGTTCCTGCCGGCTGGCGCGCTCTCGGCGCTCTACTACGCCGATCGCCTCAACCAGCTGCCGATCGGCGTCATCGGTATCGCCATCGGCACGGTGCTGCTGCCGGAGATGTCGCGGCGGATTACGGCGAATGACCATGACGGCGCGATGAAGGCCCAGCGCCGCGCCTTCGATTTCACGCTGCTGTTCTCGGTGCCGTTCGTGGCGGCCTTCATCACCGTGCCCGACGCGATCATGCGTGCGCTGTTCGCCCGCGGGGCGTTCTCGAAGGCCGATGCCGCCGCCGCCGGCGCGACGCTCGCGGCCTATGCCATCGGCCTGATCCCCTTCGTGCTGATCCGCAGCGCGGTCGCAACCTTCTATGCGCGCAAGGATACGGCGACGCCGGTCCGCGCCTCGCTGACGGGCATCGCGGTCAACGTCACCCTGAAGGTTGCCTTGATGGGATCGCTTGCACAGATTGGCCTCGCGCTGGCAACAGCCGTCGGTGTCTGGACCAATCTGCTGCTGGTGCTGTTCTTCGCGGTGCGGCGCGGCTTTCTCGTGCTGGACCGCGCCTGGCTGATGTCGCTCGCCAAATTCCTGCTGACCGGACTGATCCTCGCCGCCACGTTCTGGCTGATCGCGCGCTTCAGCGGTTCTGCGCTTGGCTCGATGCACTTCAAGGACGAGGCAACGCTGGTCCTGCTCGCCGTCGGGGGCACGATCGTCTATGCGGTCGCGATCCTCATCCTGTTCGGCCGCAGCTGGCTAGTCTCGCTGGTGCGCGGCTAGGCGTGTGCCGATAAGTAAGCGCCAAACTCGCGAATGAAGATTGGACTTCATTGCTCCCAAGAGAAAATGAGATGGCCTTATGGACGCGAAATCAGCCGCAAGATTTAAACAGCACGCAGAGCGGATCATTGAGGAGTTGTCCTTGGCGCTCACACTCGCCAAAAAAGCCTCTTCAACAGACGAGTTTCTGAAATTGAAGGCCTCGGTGGGCGATATCATCGCTCGGGTAGACACTATGCTTCTGGACAATATCTATAAAGATCATCCCGATCTGGATGGCATGAAACGCTGACTTGCTTGGGTCAATAGCCGCCCTCTCAAAGCGGTCGCAAACGTCCGCTTTGGAATGCTCCTCGCGTAGGGGGATGAAGCGTCGCGTCGAATCACGGCATCGGCTGGTACAGCCAGAATCGTCAATCTTGGTACTTTTTTATAGCCAGACGTGACGCATCTACTCGCTACGACCATGGATCGGAACGAGCCCGATCCATCGGGCTTAGCGGGAGTTCCGGTCGGTGCAGACAACGAGATCGCCGACACGGAGACAGGAGTTCCACACTGCCTGGCATTTTGTGGAAAGCCGGCGCGTGCGCGCTCCCTCACATTTCCACCGAAGAGACAAATGACCAAGGAGGAAATCTCATGAAGGCGATCGTTGTAACGGAGCAAGCCGCGGGAACGGCCGGCATGAAGCTGGTGCATCGGCCCGAGCCGCAGGCGGCGATAAACGATGTCGTCGTCCAGGTTCATGCGTCGAGATTTATCCCGACTGAGCTTGCGTGGCCCTCGAGCTGGGCCGATCGTCTTGATCGCGACCGAACGCCGTCGATCCCTGGGCACGAGCTGGCCGGAGTGGTCTCTGCCCTTGGATATGGAACGACGGGGCTGTCGGTGGGACAACGGGTGTTCGGCCTCGCGGACTGGTATCGCGACGGCACGCTGGCCGAGTACGTGGCAATCGAGGCGCGCAACCTTGCGCCGTTGCCGGGCGACGTCGACTTTACCGTGGGCGCGAGCCTGCCGATCTCGGGCCTCACCGCGTGGCAAGGGCTGTTCCAGCATGGTCGCCTTCAGGCGGGGCAGAGCGTGCTGGCACACGGCGCGGCAGGCGCAGTCGGGTCTATGGTGACGCAACTCGCACGCGCGGCCGGAGCCTATGTCATCGGCTCCGGACGTGCCGCCGATCGTCAGACAGTGCTCGATCTCGGTGCGAAGGAGTTCGTCGACCTCGACAACGACGCACTGGAGGACATCGGCGAAGTCGATCTGGTGTTCGATGTCATCGGTGGTGACATCCAGACGCGGTCCACAGCACTCATTCGAGCCGGGGGAACACTGGTGTCCATCGTCGGGCCGGCGGAGGCGCGGCCTTCCAACGGGCTGGCGATCGACTTCGTCGTCGAGGCTGATCGTGCCCAACTGAGCGAGATCGTCCAGCGGGTGCGGGACGGACGACTGCGGATGAACATCGGCAACGTCGCGACCCTCGACGATGCCGTCGCCGCCTTAAATTCGACCGAGCGACGCAAGGGGAATACGATTATCCGCGTTCGTCCCTGAGCGACGCACGTCGGTCGATTCGCGCAGCCGGCCGGCTCGTCCAGGTCGGCCGTCTGTTGAGAATGTCCCAGGGGGCCAATGGCCGCCCTCTCAGAGCGGTCGAAAACGTCCGCTTTGGAATGCCCCTCGCGCAGGGGGCGTGAACCGTTGCGTCGAATGAGCGAATTCGCCGGAGCGAGGGACTCGCCTCCAGGATGCAGCCAGCCTCCGCACATCCCTTGATTTTGCACGATTGCCGTGGTACAGGCCTCTCATGATCAAATCAGTGCGCAACATCAACTCGATGGACATGACCCGCTTCGGCTGGGCCGTGGAAGGAGTCGCGCGCTAGGAATTCGACGACGACATCTTTTCCACCAGGCCCCGCCGGCATCGGACGGGGCCTTTTGTTTGGCCACGCTCCCTGTCGGCACAACAGCAGGAGCATCCGATGCCACCTCAATTGACGAACAGCACAAGCGAGCCGGAGGTCGACGCCGAGCGGCTCCGCCTCGACTTTTCCATCGCCTTGAGCCTGCTCAAGCGATACTGGCGCGCGTTTCGGGAGCGGCGCCGGAGCCCCACCGTCTGCTTGCACGACCTGAGTGACAGGGAGCTGATAGATATCGGTTTGACGCGCGGCGAGATCGACTACCTCACGCCTCAACGCGCCATCGATACGCTGAGAGATCGCGCCACGGATCTTTGGAGGCGGGGCGTGATATAGGTGATCAACCGTCAGAAGCGGAGATACGCTTTGCGAACAAGCGGCAGTCAGCACGACTACTTCTTGGGAGTGCACCGCGGGACGAGTTCGGCAACTATCGTGCCATCGACCGGACCGTTCTTCACAGGGAAATGACCGGGCTGCGGCGTTTTCGTCGCATCCCGCTCTGACAGGCGAGGCACCGGGCGAGTCTTCGCGGCCTGCGCCTGCCCAAAGCCGTTTGCCTTGCCACTTTTTCCACGGCAATATGCCCGCAAAACAACCATGAGGACGGGATAAGAAAATGGCGGCTCCCATCAAGTTCGGCGTTGGCCAAAGCGTGCTGCGCAAGGAGGATGACGCGCTTATCCGCGGCAAGGGCCGCTATACCGACGATTACGCGCCGCAGGCCGCACTTCGCTGCCTGATGCTGCGCTCGCCGCACGCGCATGCCAAATACACCATCGATGCGAGCCGGGCCCGCACGCTGCCGGGCGTTGCGCTGATCCTGACCGCCGATGACGTCAAGGATCTCGGCAATCTGCCCTGCCTGTTCAATCTCGAGACCGATCCGTTCACCGGCCCGCCTTACCCGATCCTCGCCAAGGACGAGGTGCGCCATGTCGGCGATTCCATCGCCTTCGTGGTCGCCGAGACCATTGACCAGGCCCGCGACGCGATCGAGGCGATCGAGGTCAAATGGAGCCCGCTGCCGGCGGTGACCGGCGTCGTCAACGCCGTCAAGAAGGGCGCCCCGCAGGTCTGGCCGGACAAGGCCGGCAACGTGCTGTTCGACGTCTCGATCGGCGACAAGGCCGCGACCGAGGCTGCCTTTGCCAAAGCGCATGCGGTTGCCGAAATCAACATCGTCAATCCGCGCGTGGTCGCGAGCTTCATGGAGGCGCGCGCGGCGGTTTGCGAATACGACGCCAAGCGCGATCATCTGACGCTGACGGTCGGCAGCCAGGGCAGCCATCGCCTGCGCGACATCCTCTGCCAGAACGTGCTCAACATCTCCACCGAGAAAATGCGGGTGATCTGCCCCGACGTCGGCGGTGGGTTCGGCACGAAGCTGTTTCCGTACCGCGAATACGCCTTGATGGCGGTCGCCGCGCGGCAGCTCAAGAAAGCAGTGAAATGGGCGGCCGACCGCACCGAGCATTTCATGGGCGACGCGCAGGGCCGCGATAACGTCACCACCGCCAAGATGGCGCTGGCCGAGGACGGCAAATTCCTCGCGATGGATTGCGACCTGATGGGCGACATGGGCGCGTATCTGTCGACGTTCGGCCCCTACATTCCGCATGGCGGCGCCGGCATGCTGCCGGGCCTCTACGACATCCAGGCCTTCCACTGCCGGGTGCGCACCATCTTCACCAACAGCGTGCCGGTCGACGCCTATCGCGGCGCGGGCCGTCCCGAAGCGGCCTATGTGATCGAACGTCTGGTGGACGCGTGCGCGCGAAAACTCGATATGACGCCGGACGCCATCCGCCGCAAGAACTTCATCCCGCCGAAGGCGCTGCCGTACAAGACGGCCACGGGCAAGGTCTATGATTCCGGCGATTTCGCCGCGCATCTCAAGCGCGCGATGGAGATCGGCGAGTGGAAGGAGTTTCCCAAGCGCGCCAAGGCGGCCAAGAAGAATGGCCTGATCCGCGGCATTGGCCTTGCGAGCTATGTCGAGATCTGCGGCGTGATGGGCGAGGAGACCGCCAATGTGCGGCTCGATCCCAGCGGCGACGTCACCGTCCTGATCGGCACACAGTCGAGCGGGCAGGGCCACCAGACGGCTTATGCGCAGATCGTCGCCGAGCAGTTCGGCCTGCCCCCGGAGCGCGTGCACGTGCGCCAGGGCGACACCGACGAGATCGCCACGGGGCTCGGCACCGGCGGCTCGGCCTCGATCCCGTCAGGCGGCGTCAGCGTCGAGCGCGCCACGCGTGAGCTCGGGCAGAAGCTGAAGGAGATCGCGGCGCAGGCGCTGGAAGCCAGTGCCGGCGACCTCGAGCTCTCCGACGGCGTCGTGCGGATTGCCGGTACCGACCGTTCGATGTCGTTCGCCGATCTCGCCAAGCGCGGGAGCACCGATCCATCGAAGCTTAACGGCAGTGCGACCTTTGCCAGCGCCGACGGCACCTATCCGAACGGCACGCATCTGGCGGAAGTCGAGATCGATCCGGCGACCGGCATCATCAAGATCGTCAACTACGTGATCGTCGACGATTTCGGCAAGACGCTCAATCCGCTGCTTTTGGCGGGCCAGGTGCATGGCGGCGCCATGCAGGGCATCGGTCAGGCGCTGATGGAGCAGGTGGTCTACGGCGCCACCGACGGGCAACTGATCACCGCGACCTTCATGGACTACGCACTGCCGCGCGCGGCGGATGGTCCGGACTTCGTGTTCGAGACCAGCAACGTTCCCTGCACGACCAATCCGCTGGGCGTGAAGGGGGCGGGCGAGGCCGGCGCGATCGGCTCCTGTCCGGCCGTCGTCAACGCCATCGTCGACGGGCTCTGGCGCGAATACAAGATCGACCACATCGACATGCCGGCCACCCCGGAGCGGGTGTGGATCGCCGTCAACGAGCACCACCGCCGTCACAGCCTTTAAGCCCAGATCTCCGCGGCGGGAATAAATGCCCGCCGCCGGGTTCTATCCATGAATGGCTCTTCCCCCCAACCGTCTTGCGAGCCGGAGAAACAAGCCGATGAAACGGACGATGATAGTCGCGTGCACCCTGCTTCTGGGTGCGGGTGCCGTGATGGCGCAGCAGGAGATTGCAGTTCAACAGGACAATCTGATGCGCTCGCAGGCCAAGAGCATGTACGGCGTGATCCTCAAGATGACGAAGGGCGAATTGCCCTACAACCAGAAGGCCGTGGACGAGGCGATCGCCAGTCTCGAGGCCGACGTCGCCAAGATAGCAAAGACCTTCGAGGTCAATCCCAAGCAGGACGTTGTGAACGCGACCTACGGTTCCTCGTCGAAAGTCTGGCAGAACAAGGCCGATTTCGACTCCAAGATCCCGCCGGTGCAGAAGGCGATCGCGGCGGTCAAGGGCAAGGTCAAGGACCTCGCGAGCCTGAAGGCGGCCTATACCAGCATCAACGACCGCTGCACCGACTGCCATGAGACGTATCGCCTCAAGCTGAAGTAGCGGTTGCAGGTCGTAGATGGGGTAAAGGGCGGCTTGGCCGGAAGCCGAGGCGCCCGTTACCCCATCTCCTGGGATCAAGAAACGGCGGTTGCGGAAGCAGCCGCCTTTTTTGCGTCGGTGCGCAGCGCAGCGGGGAATACTGTTCGCAAGCCCTGACGGATCACGGTGAGAGCGGTTATCTTTGCTCCAGCCGCCGCGACACTGGTGTAGGCTTTCGATGCCGGCGCATCTCGCTCCTGACCGCCTCATGACATCAGGAGTTCCAATTCGCGGCGAGAATCTGAATCCAAACAGCGAGGCAGGCCATGGTCAAACCGTTCCCGTCGAAGACGCACATCGGCAACCATATGCTGCATCCTGAAACGCTGATGCTGACCTATGGCTATGATCCGCAATTGTCGGAAGGCGCCATCAAGCCGCCGGTGTTCCTGACCTCCACCTTCGTGTTCAAGACGGCCGATGACGGGCAGGACTTCTTCGATTTCGTCGCCGGCCGGCGCGAGCCACCGGAAGGGATGGGCGCGGGACTGGTCTATTCGCGCTTCAATCACCCCAACAGCGAAATCGTCGAGGACAGGCTCGCGATCTACGAGCGCACCGAGAGCTGTGCGCTGTTCTCATCCGGCATGGCGGCGATCGCAACCACGATCCTGGCGTTCGTGCGACCCGGCGACGTCATCCTGCACTCCCAGCCGCTCTATGGCGGGACGGAAACCCTGCTGACGAACACGCTTGCGCGTCTGTCGATCGGCGCCGTCGGCTTCGCCGATGGCGTTGATGAAGCGGCGGTCAGCCAGGCCTCGGAGGAGGCCATGCGCAAGGGCCGGGTCTCGATGATTCTGATCGAAACTCCGGCCAACCCGACCAACGGGCTGGTCGACGTCGCGATGATGCGCCGTGTCGCCGAAGCCATTGGAAAGACCCAGGGACATGTTCCGATCATCGCCTGCGACAATACGCTGCTCGGTCCGGTGTTTCAGCGGCCGATCGAGCATGGTGCGGACATTTCCCTGTACTCGCTCACGAAATATGTCGGCGGTCATTCGGACCTGATCGCGGGTGCCGCGCTCGGCGCGAAGGCGATCGTGAAGGGCATCAAAGCGCTCCGGGGCGCCATCGGCACCCAGCTCGATCCGCATTCCTGCTGGATGATCAACCGGTCGCTCGAGACGCTGAGCCTGCGGATGGAGAAGGCCGACAGTAACGCGCGCCTCGTGGCGGACTATTTGCGCGATCACCCCAAGGTGGCGAAGGTTCACTATCTCGGCCATCTCGAGCAGGTTTCGCCGGCCGGAATGGTGTTCGCGCGGCAATGCCTGGGGGCGGGCTCCACCTTCTCGTTCGACATCGTCGGCGGCAAGGAGGCGGCGGTGAAATTCCTCAACGCGCTGCAAATCCTCAAGCTGGCGGTGAGTCTTGGTGGAACGGAGTCGCTTGCGAGCCTGCCTGCAACCATGACCCATTCCGGCGTTCCCGCCGACATTCGCCGCAAAATCGGCGTGCTCGATTCCACGATCCGGCTGTCGATCGGCATTGAAAACCCGTCGGACCTGATCGCCGATCTCGCGCAAGCGCTGAACGCGGCGTGAAGGCGCAGACCCGACATTGCCGGGGCGCGCCCAATCAACGCAATGAGGTCGGCCGTGCCGCCCCGCGCGAATGGCGCACGATGTCTCGTGGGTCGAGATCGCGGCTGGAGGCAACGTAATCGATCTCGCCGCGCGTCGTGCCGATGTCCATCAGCTCCCGGTCACTCAAGCCGGACAACGTGCCGCGCAATCTCTGGCGATCGCGACGTGCCTGAAGGACATCCCAGCACTTCCAGATCAGGCTGTGGACATGCCGGATCGATACGGACGCCCGTTCCGGCCACATTGTACCTTGGATCATGGTCATTGCAGTGCCTCCGGAGGGTGTTTTTCACCCCGAGAAGGTGCCCGAAGACCGCCGCGCGTGCTTGACCGGCAGCTTACATTTTCCCTACCGACAGCTTATTCTTGCGACGTCCAGCGGGCCAAAACGCCCACCCGGGTCGCCCCGGAGGGCTCATCCAAGGGATTCGCATCTTGCGCTATCTCTTTGAGGAGTATGCATTCGACGCCGGTCGGCGAGAGCTGCATCGCGGAGCGGATCGGATCTCCGTTGCGCCGCAGGTGTTCGACCTCCTCGATTACCTGATCCGCAACCGGGAGCGCGTCGTCGGCAAGGATGAACTCATCGATGCCATTTGGCAGGGGCGCTGCGTGTCCGATGCTGCGCTGACGACCCGCCTCAACAGTGCGCGATGCGCGATCGGGGATTCCGGCGAAGAGCAGCGGCTGATCAGAACACTGCCACGCAGAGGCTTCCGCTTCGTGGGTCAGGTCCGGGAAACGCTTGCCGCCGAGGGCGCAACGGTCGCCGACGGCGGAGCCGGGACGCCGAAACCCGCGCTCGCGCTTCCCGACAAACCCTCGATCGCGGTGCTTCCGTTCGCCAACCTGTGCCCGGATCCGGAGCAGGACTATTTTGCCGACGGTATGGTCGAGGACATCATTTCGGGACTGTCGCGTTCGAAGTCTCTTTTCGTCATCGCGCGACATTCGACTCTGGCCTACAAGGGCAGGGCGATCGACGTCAAACAGATCGGTCAGGAGCTGGGCGTTCGCTACGTGCTCGAAGGCAGTGTGCGCAAGGCCGGCAATCGAGTCCGAATCGCCGGTCAGTTGATCGACGCGGCGACCGGCCTGCATCTCTGGACGGACCGGTTTGACAGTGAGATCGAGGATATTTTCGACCTGCAGGATCGGCTGACGAGCAGCGTCATCGGAGCAATCTCCCCGCGACTGGAGCGCGCCGAAATCGAGCGCGCCCAACGCAAACCCACCGACAACCTGCAGGCCTACGACTATTATCTCCGGGCGTTCGCCGCCTTCTTCAGATTCACGGAGGAGGCAAGCATCGAGGCCATGGAGCTCGCAAAGACGGCCCGCTGCATCGATCCGGAATTTGCGCGCGCATATGCGCTCGGCGCCCGTTGCCATGTCCTGAGGAACGTTTTCGACTGGGTCACTGATGCGGCCCACGAATGCAGTGAAGCCGCGCGGCTGGCGAGACGAGCGGTCGAGCTTGACCCGAATGATCCGTCGGTGCTTGCGATGGCCGGACACGCGCTCTCACAGGTGGCAGGCGAGGTCGAGGAAGGCGATGCTCTTCTCGTGCGTGCGATAAAGCTGGATCCGAATCTCGTTGTCGCACGTCATTGGAACGGTTGGAGCCAACTCTGGCTTGGTCGTGGTGACGCCGCGATCGAGCAATTCGGCACCGCATTGCGTTTGAACCCGCTTCATCCGCATGGGAGCGCCAACGCCCAGACGGGCTTGGCTTACGCTCATTTTCTTGCTGACCGTAATGATGACGCCCTGGCTTGCGCGGCAGCCGCCATCAGGCTGATACCGATCTTTCCGCCTGCGCAATTCATTCTGGCGGCATGCCATGCGACGTCAAACCGGGTTGAGGAAGCTCGGCGGATTTGCCGCCATGCGATGCAACTATTTCCCAACAAGCGTATCGATGCGTACACGTGGCGATACCGCCGACGGGAAGATGTCGAAAAGCTGACGCAAGCGCTCCGTGTTGCCGGCATGCCGGAATGAGCCTGCGCGGCCACCTCGCGGCATGCGGAATCGAAAAGGCCGGACGCTCCCTCCAGCGCCCGGCCTTCGCGTACGAAGCAGCCTTGAGGCTTACTTCGTCACCTGGCCGCGGATCTCGCCGCCCGGATTGGCCGCGGTGTGGATGTTGACGTAGAGCTTGCCGGCGAGCAGATCGGCGGCCTGCGCATCGGTCAGCGTCGCCGAGCCCTCGACCGGGCTGGAGGTCGCATTCGGGATCGCGACCGCGACGCCGGCGTTCTTGCCGGACTCGGCCGGCCCGTGGAAGTGGGCGGCCGTTGCCGGGCCGGACAGGCCGGAATAGGTGACCTTCCAGGACAGCTTCTTGCTGGCGGCATCATAGTCCAGATCGGCAGTTCCGCTGCCGCTGGTGGTGGTTGCGGGCACCTCGGACTTGCCGTCGAGCGTTGCTTTCAGCTTTTCGGCGTCGGCGGGGGCTGCAAAAGCTGCGGCGCCGAGCGCGACCATGGCGATGACGGTCTTGTTCATGACATTCTCCTTGAGGCCTCGTTGGCCCTGCCAACCTTCCAACATTGGCCGTTTCAGTTTATTCCCGTTTCCGGCCGGGGCGGGCTAAATTCTTTGTGGCTGGAGCCGCGTGGACATCGGTCATAAGTTCGCGGCCAGCAATGAATGGATCTGCATGTTGCAACGAACAATTGTCGTGGCGCTGCTTGCCGCGGTCGCTGCTGCGGGCGTCTATTGGTGGCTCAGCGCGCCGGTGGTGGCGGCCGGTGCCGCCACACCGCCTGCCCATGTCCCCAATCTCGCCAATGGCGAGGTGATGTTCAACGCTGGCGGATGCGCGTCCTGCCATGCCGTCCCCGACCAGCCCGATCGCACCAGGCTCGGCGGCGGCGTCGCGATCAAGTCGCCGTTCGGAACGTTCTACGCGCCGAACATCTCCTCCGATCCGACCTACGGCATCGGCAAATGGACCGACGCCGATTTCGTCAACGCGGTCATGCACGGGGTCTCGCCGGACGGACAGCATTATTTTCCGGCCTTTCCCTACACGTCCTATCAGCACGCCAGGCGCGAGGACGTGCTCGACCTCTTTGCCTATCTGAAAACGCTGCCGCCCGTTGCAGGCAAGGTGCGTGACCACGACGTGCGCTTTCCGTTCGACATCCGGCGCAACATCGGCATCTGGAAATTCCTATTTCTGGACGGCAAGCCCTTCGTCGCCGACGGCACGAAGTCGCCGCAATGGAATCGCGGTGCCTATCTCGTCAACAGTTTCGGCCATTGCGCCGAATGCCACAGCCCGCGCAATGCGCTTGGCGGCATCATCTCCGGAGAACGCTTTGCCGGCGGACCCAATCCGGAAGGCGAGGGCTGGGTGCCCAACATCACGCAGAAGCGTCTCGGCGAGTGGAGCGCGAAGGATATTGCCTATTTCCTCAAGACCGGCGAATTGCCCGACGGCGACAGCGTCGGCGGCGCGATGACGCGCGTGATCAAGAACACCTCGCAATTGCCGGACGACGATCTCGCGGCGATGGCGGACTACATCAAATCGCTGCCGCCGGTGGACGGGCCGCCGCGGCCTAAACGCAAGGAAGGCGGCGCCTGAAGCAGGCCCTTTCCAATCGACGCGCAGTCAGCTTGCGCCAAACGCCTTGAAGGTGATGATGGTGAGGGTGTCCTGGATGCCCGGCAGCACCTGCACCTTCTCGTTGATGAAGTGGCCGATGTCGGTGTCCTTGTCGACGTAGAACTTCACCAGCAAATCGTAATGGCCGGCCGTGGAGTAGATCTCGGAGGCGATCTCGGCTTCGGCAAGCGCGTTGGCGACCGTGTAGGACTGGCCGAGCTTGCATTTGATCTGGACGAAAAAGGGAACCATTGTAGCCACTCCGAAGCATATCTGGCGGCTAATAGGCCAAAACCGGCCGGATTTAGCAAGCGAACTTGCGGGCCACCGGGGTGCGCGCTAGGACGGGCGATGGTCTCAAAAACGCGGAAAATCGCCCCATGACGACGCCCGTGGCGCTCACCATCGCCGGCTCCGATTCGAGCGGCGGCGCCGGCATCCAGGCCGACCTGAAGACCTTTGCCGCGCTCGGCGTCTATGGCGCCTCCGCGATCACGGCGCTGACGGCGCAGAACACAAAAGGCGTCACCGGCATCCACGCGGTGCCCGCCGAATTCGTCACCGCGCAGATCGATGCCGTGTTTTCCGATCTCGAGGTCGGCGCGGTGAAGATCGGCATGGTGGCGCAGGCCGCCAGCATCGATGCGATCGCAGCTTCGCTGACGCGCTGGAAGCCGGGGCATATCGTGCTCGATCCCGTGATGGTCGCAACATCCGGCGATCGCCTGCTCGCCTCCGAGGCGGTCGATGCCCTGCGCAAAAAACTGATGCCGCTGGCGTCGGTGATCACGCCTAACCTGCCCGAGGCCGCGGCTCTGCTCGACGAGCCCGTCGCGACGCGCGAGGCCGAGATCGAGAGCCAGGGGCGCCGGCTGTTGGCGCTGGGCTGCCGCGCGGTCCTGATCAAGGGCGGGCACGGCGAGGGCGCCGAAAGCATCGACTATCTCGTCGATGCGGAGAGCACGATCGCGCTTGCGGCGCCGCGCGTCGCCACCCGCAACACCCACGGCACGGGATGCTCACTGTCCTCGGCCGTCGCGGCGGGGCTTGCCAGGGGCGAGGATCTCGCGCGGGCCGTGCGGAACGCCAAGGCCTGGATCAGCGCAGCGATCGCGGCCGCCGACCGCTTCAGCGTCGGACACGGCCACGGGCCGATCCATCATTTCCACAAATTTTACTGACCCGGGCCGCAGGCGCACCGCCAGCGGCGCGCGGGACCGCTGCCGTTAACCTGTTCAGCCATCGGTTCCGGGGTCTTGCGGAGGCGGCTGCGGCGCCATGTCGCCTGATTGTCGCATGCGACTGATATTCGCGGGGAGGGCGAGGCAAGGTCTGATTCGTATCTGAGGGTGCCTCAAGGGTTCAATCTGTCATCCCCCTGTCACGGGACATTTGTTACAGGCTGGCGCATGGGAAGTTACGATGTGAGTGACGAGAGCCCGGAGCGGCGCTTTCGCACGTTGTTCATCTCCGACGTTCATCTCGGAGCCCGCGGTTCTCAAGCCGACCTGCTGCTCGACTTCCTGCGCTACCATGATGCCGACACGATCTATCTCGTCGGCGACATCGTCGACGGTTGGGCGCTGAAATCGAGCTGGCACTGGCCGCAGTCGCATAATGACCTGGTCCAGAAGCTGCTGCGCAAGGCGCGCAAGGGCGCCAAGGTCATCTACATTCCCGGCAATCACGACGAGTTCCTGCGCAACTATTACGGCACGCATTTCGGCGGCATCGACGTCGTCGAGAACACCGTCCACACCGGCGTGGACGGCAAGCGCTACCTCGTCATCCACGGCGACATCTTCGATCTCGTGGTGCAGAACGCGCGCTGGCTCGCCCATCTCGGCGACAAGGCCTATGACTTCGCGATCCAGATGAATCGCTTCGTCAACTTCTTCCGGCGCATGTTTAAGGTGCCCTATTGGTCGCTGTCGCAATGGGCCAAGCAGAAGGTCAAGAACGCCGTCAACTACATCGGCGCGTTCGAGCAGGCGCTCGCCGCCGAGGCGCGGCGTCACGACGCCGACGGCGTGATCTGCGGCCACATCCACTATGCCGTGATCCGCGACGAGGGCGGCATTCGCTACATGAATTGCGGCGACTGGGTCGAGAGCTGCACGGCGCTGGTCGAGCATGACGACGGTCATTTCGAGATCATCACCTGGGCCGATCACGCGCAGAAGCCGGCGCAAGTCCCGCAGGTCGCAGCCAGAGCTGCATAACAGAGGCCGCTTGATGCGCATCCTGGTCGCGACCGACGCCTGGCACCCGCAAGTCAATGGTGTGGTTCGGACGCTGACCAAGCTCGCAGACGCCGCCAAGGCGCTTAGCGTCGAAGGGCTTGGCGTCGAGGGCCTTGGCGTCGAGTTCACGTTCCTGACGCCGCAATCGTTCCGCACCTTTGCGATGCCGAGCTACCGGGACGTGCGGCTCGCCATGCCGCGCCCGGCGCGAATCGCGAAGCTGATCGCGGAGGCGCGCCCCGACAGCATCCACATCGCGACGGAGGGGCCGATCGGCCTAATGGTCCGCCGCTACTGCCGCCAGCGCAAGCTGCCGTTCACGACCAGCTTCCACACCCGCTTTCCCGAATATGTCCGCGCCCGCGTGCCGGTTCCGGAATCCCTGATCTGGCGGGCGCTGCGCCGATTTCACGCGCCCAGCCGCGCCGTGATGGCGGCAACGCCTGCGCTCGCCCGCGAGCTTGGCGAGCGCGGCTTCGACAACGTCGTGCTGTGGCCGCGCGGCGTCGACACCAGCCTGTTCCACCCTCGTGGGATCGACCTCTGCCTGCCGGCGCCGGTGTTTCTCTCGGTCGGCCGGATCGCGGTGGAGAAGAATCTCGAGGCGTTTCTCGATCTCGATCTGCCCGGCACCAAGGTGATCGTCGGCGACGGCCCGGCGCGGCTCGCGCTGGAAGAGGCCTATCCGGATGCGATCTTCCTGGGCGAGAAGCACGGCGAGGCGCTGGCGGCGATCTATGCGGCGGCCGACGTGTTCGTGTTCCCCAGCAAGACCGACACGTTCGGCCTGGTCCTGCTGGAAGCGCTCGCCAGCGGCCTGCCGGTCGCGGCCTTCCCGGTGAAGGGCCCCCGCGACGTGATCGGCGATGCACCGGTCGGCGCGCTGGATCACGATCTGCGCAACGCCTGCTTCGCCGCGCTCGACGTGTCCCGGCAGGACTGTGTCGAATTCGCCGCCAATTACACCTGGGAGGCCTCGGCGAGGGCGTTTGTGGACAGCATCAAGGCGGTTGGCGCGGTGCTTCCAGGCAGGAATGGGGCGGAGCCGGTTAGTTTCGTAGCCTGAAAACCAAGGTTTATCGCGCGCAGGTGTCTTGCCCCGCGCCTCGTCCGGCGCGATAACATCAGGCATGACCGAACAGCTCCTCCCGATCGGCCCTGCCGATATCGATGCAGCAGCACGCGTGATCGCGCCCTTCGCCATCCGCACCCCGCTGTTGTCCTTTCCCGTGCTCAACGAGCGCGTCGGCGCAAAGGTCTTCCTGAAGCCGGAGATGCTCCAGCGCACCGGCTCCTTCAAGTTCCGCGGCGCCTTCAACAAGGTCGCCTCGATCCCGCAGGACAAGCGCGCCGGCGGCGTCGTCGCGTTCTCGTCCGGCAACCACGCCCAGGGCGTGGCGGCGGCTGCAAAGATCCTCGACATGCACGCGACCATCGTGATGCCCGCGGATGCGCCGCTGTCGAAGCGCGAGCGCACCAAATCCTATGGCGCCGAGGTCGTGCTGTACGATCGCGATCGCGACGACCGCGAGGCGATCTCGCGCGGCATCGCCGAGAAGCGCGGCGCGACATTGGTCAGGCCCTATGACGATCCGTTCGTGATCGCGGGGCAGGGCACGGCAGGCCGCGAAATCGCCGAGGACATGGCTGCGCTCGGCCTCAGCCCCGACATCGTGGTGGCGCCGGCCTCCGGCGGCGGCCTGATTGCGGGCGTCGCCACGGCCGTGAAGGCGCGCTATCCGCGAGCCGAGATCGTGGTGGCCGAGCCCGAGGCGTTCGACGATCACGGCATTTCGCTGACCGCAGGCCACCGCGAGCCGCATGGGCCTGCGGGTCGCACCATCTGCGACGCGCTGATGGCCCTGATCCCCGGCGAGATGACCTTCGCGATCAACAGCAAGCTCTTGGCGCGCGGCGTGACTGCGTCGGACAAGGAAGTCGGTGCGGCCGTGGCGTTTGCCTATCGCGAGCTGAAGCTCGTAGTGGAGCCGGGCGGTGCGGTCGGCCTTGCCGCGCTGCTGGCAGGACGTCTCGACGTCGCCGGGAAGAACGTCGTCATCGTGCTCTCGGGCGGCAATGTGGATGCGGATCTGTTTGCCGAGCTGGTTGCTTAAGTTTCGGACCTTCTAACATGAGGAAGGGGCAGAGCGTTGGCGCTCTGCCCCTTCGTCGTTTCGCTTGTGGCGATCAGTGCATGAAGCCGCCGCGGCGATTGTTGCCGCCGTTGTTCATGCTCGGCGCCTGGTTCATCGACTCGCGGAAGTTGTTACCGCCGTTGTTGACCATACGGTTGGTCGCATTGAACTGCGGGCGGTTGTTCTGCTGGTCGTTCTGCACCTGCACCTTGTTCACCGGGTTGTTGTTGAGCTTCACGATGCCGGTGTTGCCGTTGTTGACGCGGATCGGGTTGTTCTGCGTCTGAATGACCGGCTTCTTTTCGACAGTCGAGCCGCCCTTGCCGACATTCGCCGGCATGCTCACGATCTTACCAGGCGTGCCGGTGCCGTTGGCAGTGCCGGCATTGTTGCTACCGCCGTTCTGCGTAGTGTTGGTCGCAGGCAGGGTCACGATCTTGCCGACGCCGCCATTGATGTTGGTCGGCGCAGGCAGGGTGACGATCTTGCCCGGGGTCTGCGACGGCGTGCCGTTCGGCTGGTTGTTGCCCGAGGGCAGGTTGACGATCTGGCCGCCATTGCCGAGCTTGCCCATGACGTTGCTGTCCACCGGCTTCTGCACGACCGGCAGATTGCCGTTCATCTGCCCGCCGCCATTGCCCTGCTGCATTGGCAGCATGTATTTGGGCTGGCCGAGATTGCCGACCTTGAACGTCGGAGCAATGTTCTGCGGTGCCAGGAACTTGGTCGCCTGCATCAGGGGGATCAGCTTCGGCTGGGTCTGGAGCTTCAGCGCGGATTGCGCATAGGGGCTGTTGCCGTAGCTGTCATAGAAGCTCTTGTAGCCGAGCGGGGAGTTCGCGAGCACCGCCTTGTGCCAGGCCTGCGTGATCAGCAGGTTCGAGAGCAGCCAGCGGATGTGGTCGCACAGCGGGTCGTGCGGGTACATCTGGATGAACTCCTGATAGTACTCCGGACGTCCCTCGGACACGACGTAGTCATAGGCCTGGCGCGTCGAACGGCTCGGCAGGTTGGACGCGATCTGCACGACAGGCGCATTCACCGGCGCGCGGGTGGCGGCAACAGCGGTGTCGCCGAAGAAGGTGAAATCTGACGTCAGCGACGAGCTTTCCCACGGGATCTGCGCGCCGCTGGTGGTCTGGTTCACTTCGAGGCGCACGCGCTTGAACAGCTGCTCGATCGGCACGTTGGGCTCGCGCGCGACGTTGAGGAAGGCCTGGGTGTAGGGGCTGTGGCCGTTGGTGCCGTCCTGTGCTTCCGCACCCGGCGCGGTCGAGTAGCCGACGATCGAGCCGTTCGGCGCATCGACGATGGCGAGGCCGCGGCCGGCATCGTTGACATCAGGGAACGGATTGTTGCGGCAGGCATCGAGGATGACGATGCGCATGCGGCTCGGGATCGTCTCCAGCGTCGACATCACGTCGACGAGGCGCACCGAGTTGCTCACGAGCTCGGTGGGGTTCGAAACTTTCGCATCCACGGGGACGAGATAGTTCTCGCCGGCGAGCTGCACGCCGTGACCGGCGTAGTAGACCATGGCGACAGTGTTCGGACCCCGCGCGGAAACCTTGGCGGAAAAGTCCTGGACGACGCGGAGCATGTCGTTCTGGGTCAGGTCGGTCGCGGCGACCACCTCGAAGCCGGCGGAGTTCAGGAACTGCGCCATCGACTGCGCGTCATTGTCGGGATTCTGGAGCTGCGGCGCGTTCCGGTAGTTCGAATTGCCGATCACCAGCGCGACCCGCTGCTCGGGCCCCTGCAGCGCGGTGGGGGCCGGCGCGACCGGGGCGACCTGCGCGGAAACAGGGCCGCAGGCGAAGCCGAACAGGCTTCCCGCGAGGCTAGCGGTCATCAGGAAAGGCTTTAGGCGGAACATGGCGTGCTCCTCTGGCACTGATCTCGATGCGAGATTGGTTGCGAGGAAGCTTGGCCGCGTTCGAGCCTGTGGTCCGTGATCGCAATCACCATGGTCGACTGCGTGATCTGAATCACGCTTGGAACCTGCTAGGGTGAACGGCCGATGACCGGCCGCGCCGGTTCGGCCCGCGAAGACCATGCTTTTGGGGAAATGCCGTCACATGCTCTGCAAGCTCTCGCGCCCGGAATTCTATCGCGCGGCGGAGGCGAGCTTTGGTGTGGTGCAGGTCGGCGACAGTAGGGGCCATGGATGCTTCCTGATCAGGAAGGGCGTGATCTGAATCGCGATGAGATTGGGGCGAACAGTCATCGCGCTTCAGGCTGCTGTTCGAACATATCTCCGCGCTAGCCCCGCCCCACCAGATGAGCCGCCGAGCGCCAGGCGTGCAGCGACAGGGCTTCGAGGTTTCGCACCGCCTCGACACGAAGCAGGGCGGCGTCGGCGGTCAGGGTTCCATTGGCCACCGCACCGAGCGTCGCACTGCGATGGGTGCGCAGCATTTCGGCGAGCTGTGTCGTACAACGCTCAAGCTCGGCGATCGCCTCGTCGGGCGGGTCGGCGCGCGGACCGGCCATGGCGTCGCCGGCGCGCGAGGCGGGTACGGAGTGCGGCGATCCGTCGACGCGGGGCGGCACCGCCACGCCGCGCGCAATCGCAGCCGCGCTTCGCATGACTTCGGCACATAGCTCTCCGGCGCGGATGTCCTCCGGTCCGCCTGCCACCGAAGCGAAATTGTTTCCTCCACTTGCGAGGTCCGTCAGCCGGGACGCGTGGTCGAGGGCGTGCAGCGTGCTCGTCAGACGCTGTTGCTCGTCGTCGGTCTCAGGCGGTCCAGCTACATCCGACAGGAATATTTGTGCCTGGCGCACGGCATCGGCCGCCTCCTCTACGGATACAGCGTCCTTCCCCAGACGTATCGATCCAGCGCGGCCGGCCAGTTTCGTGTCGACCGAACTGCACACCGTCAAGAGCACGCGCGCGATCGTGCGCCGTACCGCTTCCACCGCCACGATCGGGGTCTCAAGCGCCGAAGCATCGAGACATCGCGCCAGCGGCGAGCCGCGCTCGGGCAGAATCCGTTCGACCAGTCGCGTGAACGGGTTGATCAGGGGCAGCAGGACCGCGACACCGACGACGTTGAAGGCCGTGTGGTAGCCGGCCAGCAGCGTGACGCCGTCGATCGTGTCAGAGGCGCGCAGCAGCAAGGGCGTTACTATGGGAAAAGCCACCAACGCGATGAGTGCGGCAATCAGCTTGAAAAGAACGTAGGCGATGGCCAGCCGCTTCGCGGTCGGGCTCGCGCCAATCGCGGCCAGGGCGGAACTCGTCGCTGTTCCGATGTTCTGGCCGATGATCAGGGCGCAGGCCTGGTCCAACCCGATCGCGCCCGCGAAATAGGCGGACAGGGTTACCGCGATCGCGGCCGTCGACGATTGCATCAGCGCGGTCATGACCAATCCGATCACGACCAGCGCCAGCACGCCGAAGAGGCCCGACCACCATGACACCCCGGGACTGCCGAGAACTGCGGGCAGGTCCGCCGGGTGCAATCGTTCAGCCAGCCCGCCCATGCCCTGCTGCAGGGTCGTCAAGCCGAACAGCACAAGTCCGAAGCCGGCGAGCGCGGCGCCGACCCCGGAGATTCGTCCCCTGCCGAGAAGCTTGGTCAGCGCGCCGACGAAGATCATCGGCAGCGCCGCGGCCGTGAGCGAGACGCGGACGCCGATCAGGGCGACCAGCCAGCCGGTCCCGGTGGTGCCGATATTCGCGCCGAAGACGAGGCTCAACCCCTGCTGGAAGGTCAAGAGGCCGGCGCTGACGAGACCGATCGTCGTCATGGTCGTTGCGCTGGAGGACTGCACCAGCAGCGTGACCACGGCTCCCCAAAACGAGCCAAGCAGCGGCGTCGACGCAGCCTTGCCGAGCACCGTGCGTAGCGCAGAGCCGGCCAGGGTCTTCAGGCCATCCGTCATCACGGTCATGCCGAGCAGGAAGAGACCTACCCCGCCGAGCGTCGAGATCGCCGTGGACATGTGCGCTCCTTCCGACAGGGCACCATGAATAGCGAAGCAGACAGTACAGCAACGGAGTGCTGATAGGTCGGATCAATCATTGCACGATGGTCGGGCTGCCCGCGTTTCGGATGGGCGTGATCAGCCGGGAGCACGTCATCAAATCGGTCCAGCCACCCGATCGCCGCGAGCCAACGCATAACGATTCCGCGAAAGCCGGCATGGCTGCGTGTGTGGGATTTGATCGAGGCAGCGAATAGTCTCGCACTCGAATTTGAGTGGCCTGTCTGAACCTTACTGTTTATGGTCGGTTCATGTCGCGCCTTATGTGTCTATCCATTGCTGTCATCCTGTCGCTGCTGCCCGCCGTCGCGCCGGCTGCGTCCATTCAAAAACCCCCAAAACAGGCCTGGCACGGCTACGGCTTTCTGCCGGGCTATCGCCAGCCGCTGAGCAACAGCATTCCGCTCTACAAGCAGAAGGAAGCGATGCGGCGCCTGTCGCGTAGCGATCGCCGCCATTGGTACATCGATCCGGTCCCTCAATATTACGGCTGGGATGGCGAATGGCGCTATTTCGGCCGGCCCGGCTTCGGTGGCGGCCGCTACAATGGCGGCAGCTTCGGACCGTGCTGGACGCGGACCCCGATCGGCGCGGTCTGGAACTGCGGCTGATCGGCATCGCTTCGCGCGACAGATTTCAATCGTAACCGAATCCGGTTCGGCTGAAACCAGACTGTCTTTCCGGTGTCCTAGCTCTTGTCCGGACCTTGCGGGTTCGGATGGAGTTATTGGCATGAATGATCGGTTCAAGGATAAAGTCGTCATCGTCACGGGCGCCGGCAGCGGCATCGGCGCCGCAGCCGCAAGGCGCTTTCACGGCGAAGGCGCCATTGTCGTGCTCAACGGACGGCGCGAGTTCAAACTGGCCGAAGTCGGCGCGGAGCTCGGCACCGATCGCTGCATGATCCGATCCGGCGACGTCTCGATCGCCGCTGACGTCGAGCGCCTGGTCGCCGACGTGGTCCGGCAATTCGGCAGGATCGACATCCTCGTCAACAATGCCGGGACGGGCGCACTGATCGATTTCCTGGGCTCGCCGATCCAGCTGTGGCGAGACGTCTTCGCGGTCAATGTCGACGGTGTCCTCTATATGACGCGCGCCGCGCTTCCGTACCTGATCGAAAGTGGCGGCTCGATTGTCAACGTGTCGTCTCTCAGCGGGCTCGGCGGTGACCGGGGCGTGAGCTTCTACAACGCAACGAAGGGGGCCGTCAGCAATCTCACGCGCAGCCTGGCGCTCGAATTTGGCCCGAGAGGCGTGCGCATCAATGCGGTGTGCCCATCCTTGACCCTCACCGACCTGACGATGCCGATCATGGAGCAATATCCGGAATTGTTCGTAAGGCTGGTGGAACGTATCCCCCTGGGGCGCGCAGCCCAGTCCGAGGAAGTCGCGAGCGTCATCGCATTTCTCGCAAGCGCCGACGCCAGCTTCGTCAACGGGGTGAACCTGCCAGTCGACGGCGGCGTCGACGCATCGACCGGGCAGGCGCCCTTCGTGTAGCGCGGATTGGTTTGCGAGAGCACCCGTGCTACAGCCTGGGTCCCGGCTCTGCGCCGCAACGCCAACGGCGTTGCAGCGCGTCCGGGACACGAGAGTGAGTACGCTGCGCCCCTTACGAGAAGAACGCGATCTTCTCGGCCTGGGTCATGCGGCGGATTGGCGCCATGGGGTCGTTGGCCGCCGCGCGGGGCCTTTGCAGGATGCCGCTGGCGAGGATGGTGGCGCCGAGCGAGGGCTCGGGCAAGGAGGCGGACAAGGGCGAGGGCATCGGAAGCGTCGCGGCCGGCGCCGCACCGAATGTCGCGGCGGCTGCCATGGCCGGGGCCGGCTGCTCCATCACTTCGGCGGCGGCCTCGGCAATGGCGTCGGTGAGGCGCGCGAGCGAGTCCATTGCGATCGGCGCGTCTTCGGCGGGCTCCTCCACGACTGCGATGGCGGCCGGCTCGGCTGCGACAGGCTCGGGAAGCTCTGCGGCGATCGGGGCTGCGACCTCCGCGGCCATCGGCTCCGGGATGACCGCTTCCAGCTCGACCGGTTCGGTGATCTCGTCGAACTCCGGATCGGGCGCGGCCATTTCCAGCGCGATGGCATCGAGTATGGCTTCGTCCTCGGCTTCAGCGGCGGCGTCGAGCGAGACCCCGTCAGTCACCTCGGTGAAAGCGGCGGCCTCTGCGACCTCCTCTTCGGGTCCGACCTGATGGCCGGCGATGAGCTCCGGCTCGATGGCGACGTCCAATGCCTCCTCGCCAACGGCGAGTGCTTCGACGGTGCAGGCCTCGACCGCTGCTTCGGGCGCGGGAGTCGCTGCGATGTCCTGCGGCGCCTCCGTAAAAGCCACGGGCGCTTCCCGCACCGGCGCAGGTGCGGAATGCACCGCCGCTTGCGGCGCTGTGTCGCCCTCATCATCAAGCTGCTCGACCCGATCCCTGAGCAGATCGAATGCGGCCTTGAGCTCGACGCGGGGGTCGATGGTCGATAGCTGCCCGCAAGCCGCCTCGATGGAGGCGAGCTGCGAATCAATGAGATCGCAGATTCGCCCGTCGGCGCCGATCTCGCGCCAGCGCCAGGAGATCTCCTTGATGATGCGCACGCCGCGCGGAATCGGCGCGAGGCTGGCCTCGAACGCCGCGGGATCGAAGGCGGCGATCGCGATGGTCTCGGCCTCGCGGATGGCGCGGCGGATCTCGACCAGCGCCTCGGGCAGGCGATCCTCGACGACCGGTTGTCGCTGTGCCGCAAGGGTTTCTTCGATTTTCGCGACCGCATCGAGCACCATGCGGGTATCCGCATTGCGGTTGCGCTTGGCATATTCGCCGAGGAACCAGCGGCCGCGCGCGGTCTCCATGAAGGCTTCGCGGATCGCGTCGTAATCCTGCTCGTTCGGCTCGGCCGCACGGGCAGACATAGGCGAGAGGGCGAATGCTTCGTTGGCCATATCAATCTCGTCGCGCAAATCACTACGCGTTACTGTAACGATCACCACGATATCGACCGAATCGCAATTGGTTTGATGGCAGGCGAATCACAAATCCCCACGCAAGCCGCCGTGAAGCGGCGATTCGCCGTGAGCCTGGCGCTGTTTTATTCGGCGGTCTTCGCGGTGTCGGGCACGCATCTGCCGTTCTTTCCGGTCTGGCTGAAGGCGATCGGCATCGACGCAAGCTGGATCGGCCTCATCAACGCGCTGCCGGCGATCACGCGCTTCACCACGCTGCCGCAGATCACCGCCCTTGCCGAGAAGCGGCATGCCATTCGCGCCGGCATGATGGTGTCGGTGCTGGCGACCGCGATCGGGTTCACGGCGGTCGGCCTGCAGCAGCAGCCGCTGGCGCTATTCATGATCTATGCGCTGACCTGCATGATGTGGACGCCGACGACCCCGCTGACCGATGCCTATGCGCTGCGCGGCGTCGCCCGCTACGGGCTCGACTACGGGCCCTTGCGGCTGTGGGGCTCGGCGGCCTTCGCCGCGGGCTCGCTCGCCTGCGGCTTTCTCGTCGACCACATCGCGGCGCGCGATCTGATCTGGATCATCGTCGCGTGGGCCGTCGTTGCGGTCGCCGCCAGCCTGTTGCTGCAGCCGCTCGACGATGTCAGGCGAAGGACGACGGAGACGCATGCCGGCAAGGCCTTGCTGCGCGATGGCGGCTTCTGGGCCGTCATCGCCTCGGCCGCGCTGATCCAGGGCAGCCACGTCGCCTATTACACGTTCTCGGCCATCAACTGGCAGCTCCACGGCTTCGGCGGACTGACGATCGCAGGCCTCTGGACGCTGGGCGTGATCGCCGAGATCGTCGTGTTCGCGCTGTCGCCGCGGTTCTCGCTGCATCCGTCCACGCTGATCGCGATCGGCGGCGTGAGCGCAGTGGTGCGCTGGATCGTCACCGCGCAGGAGCCGCCGCTGGCGCTGCTCGTGATGGTGCAGCTCGGCCACGGCCTCACCTTCGGCATGACCATCGTCGGCACGATGAATTTGCTGGTGCAGCGCGTGCCATCGCATCAGATCGCGCGCGGGCAGGGCTATTACGGCGCGTGCAACGGGCTGCTGGGTGCGGCGACTTCGATCGCGTCAGGCGCGATCTACGCCCGCATCGGCGATGGCCTCGATTACGTGATGGCGGCGATGGCCGCGGCCGGCGCGCTCGTGATCTGGTCGGCGCGGCATCGACTCAAGGCTCACGCCGAGTAGCGCTCTTGCAGACGCGAAGCAACGCGGGCCGCGGCAATGCCACCCGCGACGCTCGCAGAAATGAGCCAGGCCAAGTAGAGAACGACAGTTAACGTGGACTGGAGTGTCGGCCCGATGCCAATCACCAACGTCGCGGCTAGGACGGCAAGAGCGCCGGAGAGTATCGCTCCGCCAACGAAGGCGAGGGCCAACCCAAGCGCCATCCGGGCCGAATATTTGAAGAGCAGGATACAGAACAGGATCGCTACGAGCGTTCCCGCGCTGAAGGATACGAACAGAAGGGTGACGGCGGGCCCCATAATTCCTCAAGGCTCAACGAAGGCGACCTCATCCCCAGAGCGAGGACTCCGGCGGATAGACCAAGCTGTCGTCGTAGCGCAGCCCGTGGTCGCGGTCGCGCGCCAGCAGCAGCGGGCCGTCGAGATCGACGAAGCGCGCCTGTGGCGTCACCAGCATTGCGGGGGCCATCGACAGCGAGGTCGCGACCATGCAGCCGATCATGATCTCGAAACCGAGCGCCTGCGCCGCATCGGCCATCGCCAGCGCCTCGGTGAGGCCGCCGGTCTTGTCGAGCTTGATGTTCACGGCGTCGTAGCGCTCGCGGAGCGGCGCGAGCGAAGGGCGGTCATGCACGCTCTCGTCGGCGCAGACCGCGAGTGGCCGCTTGATCCGCGCCAGCGCGCCATCCTTCCCGGCCGGCAGCGGCTGCTCGACCAGGGTGACGCCGACGGCGTCGCAGGCAGCGAGATTCTGCTCCAGATTGGCCTCGGTCCAGGCCTCGTTGGCATCCACGATCAGCTCGGATTCGGGGGCGGCCTTGCGAACCGCCGCGATCCGCTCCGGATCGCCGTCGCCGCCGAGCTTGATCTTGAGCAAAGGCCGGTGCGCGGCCCTGGCCGTCGCCGCCGCCATGGCCTCGGGGGTCCCTAACGAGATCGTGTAGGCCGTGGTGCGCTCGCCCGGCACCGGGCGGTCCAGCAGGTTCCAAGCCCGCAGGCCGGCCGCCTTGGCCTCGAGGTCGATCAGGGCGCAATCCAGCGCGTTGCGGGCGGCTCCGGGCGGCATGAAGGCCTGCAGGGCCTCCCGCGAGAGGCCGCCTGCGACGGCTGCCTGCATGGCCTGGATGGCCGCAAGGGTTGCCTCGGGCGTTTCGCCATAGCGGGGATAGGGAACGCACTCGCCGCGACCGGTCAGGCCGTTTTGGACGATTTCGGCCACGACGGTCACGGCCTCGGTCTTGGCGCCCCTGCTGATGGTGAAACTGCCGGCGATGGGAAAGCGCTCGATTCGCGCGCGAAGTGCCGGAACTTTGCTGGAAGTCATTTTGAACTCTGGCGAAATCTGAACCTGCTAGTTACCTCTAGCAACTAACATTAACCGGTTGGGGATACCTTCTCTGGGTAAGGGCGTGTGCGCAACCATCTGATTCTACCCGTTTCTCGCGCCCCGGCACGGGAGCGGACACCTTGAGCGGCGATCCGAAGCTTGAACGGATTGCCAAGGGCAACGCGCTGGCACTCTGCGCCACCGGAACCTGGACCGCGAGCTTCGCGCCGGTCCTGGAGCGGATGGTGGCTGACGCCGAGAAGCTCGCCGGCGGTTCGCAAAGCATCTTCATCGACGTCTCCGAGGTCGCCAAGCTCGACACCTTCGGTGCCTGGCTGATCGAACGGCTGCGCCGCAGCCTGACCCAGGGCGCCGTCGAGGCGCAGATCGCGGGGCTCTCCGCCAATTATTCGAGCCTGGTGGATGAGGTGCGGCGGGTCAGGGCGACGCCGGTCGTCGACAGCAGCGCGGTCACCATCACCGGCATGCTGGAGCAGATCGGGCGGGCCGTGGCCGGGGTCGCCGGCACGGTTGCGGGCCTCGTCGACATGCTCGGCGCGGTGCTCGCGGCGGGGTTTCGTGTCTTGATCCACCCGCGCTCGTTCCGCCTGACCTCGACCGTGCACCACATGGAGCAGGTCTGCTGGCGCGCGGTGCCGATCATCGTGCTGATCACGTTCCTGATCGGCTGCATCATCGCCCAGCAGGGCATTTTTCATTTCCGCAGGTTCGGCGCCGACATCTTCGTCGTCGACATGCTCGGCGTGCTGGTGCTGCGCGAGATCGGCGTCCTCCTGGTCGCGATCATGGTCGCGGGTCGCTCGGGCAGCGCCTACACGGCCGAGCTCGGCTCGATGAAGATGCGCGAGGAGATCGACGCGCTGCGCACGATGGGTTTCGACCCGATCGAGGTCCTGGTGCTGCCGCGCATGCTGGCGCTGGTGCTGGCGCTGCCGATCCTCGCCTTCCTCGGCGCCATGGCCGCGCTCTATGGCGGCGGCCTCGTCGCCTGGCTCTATGGCGGTGTCGACCCTGAGGCCTTCCTGCTGCGCCTGCGCGACGCCATCTCGATCGACCATTTCATCGTCGGCATGGTGAAAGCACCGGTGATGGCTGCCGTGATCGGCATCGTCGCCTGCGTCGAGGGGCTCGCCGTGCAGGGCAGCGCGGAATCGCTCGGACAGCACACCACGGCCTCCGTGGTGAAGGGCATCTTCTTCGTCATCGTCATGGACGGCGTGTTCGCCATCTTCTTCGCCTCGATCGGGATGTGACGATGGCGCAAGAAACTCAAAACGCGATTCAAAATCCCATCATCCGCGTCCGCGACATCACCGTGCAGTTCGGCGCGACGCGCGTGCTCGATGGCCTCAACCTCGACGTCAAGCGCGGCGAAATCCTCGGCTTCGTCGGCCCATCCGGTGCCGGCAAGTCGGTGCTGACGCGCACCATCATCGGCCTCGTGCCGAAGGTCGCGGGCTCCATCGAGGTGTTCGGCGTCGACCTCGATTCCTCCAGCACCTCGCAGCGCCGCAACGTCGAGCGCCGGTGGGGCGTGCTGTTTCAGCAGGGCGCGCTGTTCTCCTCGTTGACCGTGCGGCAGAACATCCAGTTTCCGATGCGCGAATATTTGCGCGTCTCGCAGCGGCTGATGGACGAGATCACCATGGCCAAGCTCACCATGGTCGGGCTCAAGCCTGAAGTCGCGGATCGCTTTCCCTCGGAACTGTCGGGCGGCATGATCAAGCGCGTGGCGCTGGCGCGCGCGCTGTCGCTCGATCCGGATCTGGTGTTCCTCGACGAGCCGACCTCGGGCCTCGATCCGATCGGCGCCGGCGATTTCGACGAGCTGGTCAGGACGCTCCAGCGTACTTTGGGCCTGACCGTTTTCATGGTAACGCACGACCTCGACAGCCTTTACACAGCCTGCGACCGCATCGCCGTTTTAGGGAACGGTAAGATCATTGCGGCAGGGTCGATCGCCGACATGCAGGCCTCGCAGCATCCCTGGCTGAGACAATATTTCCACGGCAAGCGCGCCCGTGCGGTGATGGGCTGAGGTGCCGGAGTAGCTGATGGAAACGCGGGCCAATTACGTACTGATCGGATCATTCACGCTGGCGGTGATCGCCGCGGCGATCGGCTTCGTGCTGTGGTTCCAGTCGCTGCACACCACCAAGCAGCGCAGCCCCCTGCGCGTCGTGTTCGAGGGCCCGGCGGCGGGCCTGCGCAACGGCGGCAGTGTCAACTTCAACGGTATCCGGGTAGGTGAGGTGGTCTCGGTGAAGCTCGACAACCCGCGGCGGGTTGTCGCACTCGCCATGGTCGAGAACAACACCCCGCTCCGCAAGGACACCCTGGTCGGCCTCGAATTCCAGGGCCTGACCGGCGTCGCCGCGATCTCGCTCAAGGGCGGCGAGGAGGCGGCGCCTCCGCCGCCGCTCGACGAGGACGGCATCCCGTCGCTGACGGCCGATCCCAACAAGCTCCAGGACGTCACCGAGGCGATCCGCGGCACGCTCCAGAACATCAACAAGATCGTCGCCGACAATCAGGAGTCGGTGAAGAACTCGCTGAAGAACCTCGAGACCTTCACCAACTCGCTCGCGCGCAACTCCGAGAAGATCGACGGCGTGATGGCCAAGGTCGACGGCGTCATGCACAAGGCCGACAGCCTCATGCTCGGCCTCAACACGCTCGCCGGCGGCAAGGATGGCGGCGAGCTGTTCCAGGCGGTGAAGTCGATCCGCGAACTCGCCGATGACTTCGACAAGCGCTCCGGCGCATTGATGACCGATGGCCGCCGCACCCTCGGAGACATCAGCCGCGCCGTGAACAATTTCGATCGCAACCCGACCCGCGTGCTGTTCGGCGCCAGCAACAGCGCGCCGGCCGCCGCTCCGCCGCCGGCCGAGCCGCCGAGGCAGGCGCCCGCCGCGAGCGGCAGGCGGCAGTAGCAGCTCTCTCCTCCGTCATTGCTTCGTCGCAAGAGCTCCTCGCAATGACGGGCTCAAACAAAAAACGGAGGCCGTGAGGCCTCCGTTTTTCATTCACTGCGATTGCGTCTTATCCCAGCCGACCCGCCGCATGCGCGAGCAGTGTGTAGACCAGGCCCGTCTCCGAGGTCAGGTGGCTGCGCAGCTCCTGCGGACCGCGGCCGTCGCGGGCGACTTCGTCGAGCAGACGCTCGAACTCGGCGACGTAGCGGTCGACCGTGCCCTTGAAGTTGCGGTCGGCGCGGTACTTTCGGGCGACCTCGTCAAAGGCCTTCTGGCCGGCGGGCGTGTAGAGACGCTTGGTGAAGGCCTTGTTCTCGCCGCGCTGGTAGCGGTCCCACATCTCGGCGGCGAGGTTGCGGTCCATCAGGCGGCCGATGTCGAGCGACAGCGACTCCAGCGGATTGCTGCCACCCTGCGGCGCCTGCGGCTGCGGCGCGGGTGCCGCGCGGCCACGCGGGGCCTCACGTCCGTTCGGAGCACCCTGGTTGGCGTCCGTGCGGTTCAGGAGGTCCGACAGCCAGCCGTCGCGGCCCTGGTCGTTGCCGGCGGGCGCGACCGGCGGCGCTTCGGTGCGACGCGAGGCGGCGGGCATGCCGAGGTCCGGCGGCGGCAGCGTCGAGGCGCTGCCGGTCTCGCGGCCGCGGGTCTCGGTGCTGCGCGCGCCGACGGCTGCTGCCAGCAACGGCTCTTCCTGGCGTTGTACGCCGGCGCGGCCCGTCGTGGAGACGTCGAGGCCACGGCCATGCTGGGCCACGATGCGGTTGAGCTCGGCGAGGGCCTCGATCTGGTCGACGATCACCTTGCGCATCTGCGCAGTGCTCTCGGCGGCCTCCTGCGGCATCTCGAGCACGCCGCGGCGCAGCTCGTTGCGGGTGGCTTCGAGCTCGTTGTGCATCTCGAACGCCATCTGCTTCATGCTGGAGACGAGGTTGGTGAACTTCTCGGTCGACTGCTTGAACATCGTATCCGCCTCGTCCGTGGTCTGGCGGTAGATGTCGTGCATGGCCTCGATGGTCTGGCGGTGCTCCTCCTCGGACGCCACGCGCACCGCCTCGAACTGGCGGGTGATCGCGGCGGAACCTGCGCCGGCGGTCTCCGCGACGACGCGGGCGATGTCGCGGGCACGCTCTTCTGCGGCGGCCAGGGATTCATCGAGCAGGCCGGTGAAGCGCGACAGACGCTGGTCGAGATCGGCCGTGCGCAGGTCGATGGTCGTGACGAGCGATTCCAGCGCCTGCTTGCGTTCGGCGAGGGAAGCGGTGGTGTTCTTGTTGCTCACCTCGACGACCTGCGCGGCCTCGACCAGCGCCTTGCCGTGCGCGTCGAACTGGGTCGACAGCTCGCCGAGGTCCTGCAGCGCCCGCGTGGTCTTCGTGTTGAAGACGTTGAGCTGGTCTTCCAGGTTCTGCGTCGCAGCGCCGTTGCGCGAGGTGACGTCGTTCATCGCCGAGACGAAGTCGGCGACGCGCGTCACCAGCGCCCGCTCGAGCGAGTTGAGGTTGTCGTGCGCACCGGTCAGCACCTCCTGGAGCAGGATGTTGCCCTCGCGCAGACGCTCGAACAGGGCCACCGTGTCGGTACGCAGGATCTTGCTGGTCTCCTGCATCTCGGTGACGGCCGCGATCGAGACCTGGCGCGACTGGTCGATCGCCGTGCGCGAGGCCTGCTCGAGGTCCTTGAGCGACTTGCCGACCGCGCCGGTGGCCATCTCGCTCGCCGCGTTGATGGTGCGGGCGACTTCGGAGCCGTTGCCCATCATCGTCTGCGAGAACGCATGGCCGCGCGTCTCGATCGACTTCAGCGCATCCGAGGTGACGCGGTCGATGTCGAGCGTGAGCTGGCTGGTCTTCGAGCCGATCGCATCGACCAGCGCGCCGCGCTTGGCGTCGATCATGTTCGACAGACGGTCGGCCTGCTGCTGCACGTAGGTGACGATCTCGTCGGTCTTGCCGGTCATGGCCTGGCCGAAGCTGCTGCTGGCGGCGAGCACCGAACGCTCGACGTCGGTCGAGCTCGACTTGACGCGCGAGCTTGCCTCGTTGGAGGCGTTGATCAGCGCGTTCTGGGCGTTGAGCGCGCTGGTCTGGATGTCGTTGGTGGCGTTGGTCGTGGCCGTGCTCAATGCGCGCTCGATCTCGGTCGAGATCGTGCGGATCTGGCTTGCGGCATCCGCCGACGTCGAAGTCAGCGAGGTCTGCGCCTCACGCGCGCTGTTGAGGATGGTCGAGGCGGTGTCGGCGCCGACCGAGGTCAGCGTGCGCTCGATGTCCGTGGTCAGCGACTTGATCTGACTTGCCGCATCCGTCGAGGCGGTGATCAGCGTGCCCTGGGCCTCGCGCACGCCGCTGGTGAGCGCCTCGATGGTGGCGCCGCCGGCGGTCGCCAGCGCGCGCTGCATCTCGGCCGCCAGCGAACGGACCTGGCTGGTCTGTTCGGCCGAGACGGAGAGCAGGGTGCTCTGGGCGTCGCGGGCGCTGGTCGTGATCGTCTCGGCGGTCGACTGGCCGACCTGCGAGAGCGACCGATGCACTTCGACCGCGAGCGACTTGACCTGGGTTGCCGCATCCGAGGACGCGTTGACGAGCGTGGTCTGGGCTTCGCGGGCGCCGGTCATGATGGTCTCGGCCGTCGAGGTGCCGGCCATCGAGAGCGAGCGCTGCACGTCCGAGGACAGCGCCTTGATCTGGTTGGCGGTCTCGGTCGAGGCCGCGATCAGCGCGCTCTGCGCATCGCGGGCGCCGGCGGTGATCGATTCCGCCGTGGTGGCGCCGGCCAGCGACAGCGAACGCTGCACGTCGGCGGTGAGCGTCTTGACGTGGTTGGCCGCGTCCGACGACGCCGTGACGAGCGTGGTCTGCACCTCGCGGGCGCCGGCCAGGATCGAGGCTGCGGTGGCAGAACCGGCCGCCGACAGCGTGCGTTCGACGTCGACCGCGAGCCCCTTGATCTGGTTGGAGGCATCGCCGGAGGCCGCGACCAGGGTCGACTGAGCCTCGCGGGCGCTGCTCAGGATCGAGTTCGCAGCACCGGTGCCGACCGCGGTCAGCGCGCGCTCGACCTCGGTGGAGGTCATCTTGAGCTGGGCGTTGACGTCGGAGGAGACCGTCATCAACGACTGCTGGGCGGTACGGGCACCGGTCTGGATCGTTTCGCTGGTGTTGACGACGAGGTTGGTGAGCGAGCGCTCGGCGTCCTCGACATGCGAGCGGATCGCGGTCGAGATCATCTCGGCGCGGGACATCATGTCCTCGCTGGCCTGGCGGCCGCTGCTTTCGATGCGGCCGGCGACGGCTTCGACACGCGAGCCGAGCAGGTCCTCGAACTGCGCCACGCGCACGTCGATGTCGTTGGCGACCGAGCCGACCTTGGTCTCGATGGCCTGGTGGATGTCCTGGAAGCGCGCCGTGACCGTGTCGGTCAGGTGCGTGCTGCGGCCGTCGATCATCTCGGCGACGCCGGTGATGCGGCGGTCGACCGCCTCGATCGCCTGCGCGGTGCCGTCGGTGAGCGTCGAGGTCAGGAGGGTGAGGCGCGTGTCGATCGACTGCACGGCCTGCGAGGCGCCGTTCGTCACCGCGGTCGTCAGGTAGGTGAGGCGCGTGTCGACGGATTCGAGCGCCTGCGCGGCGCCGCCCGTGAGCGTCGTCGTGAGGTGCGTCAGCCGCGTATCGATCGACTGGATGGTCTGCGATGCGCCATCGGTGAGCGAGGTCGCGAGATGGTTGAGGCGCGTATCGATCGTCTCGATGGCCTGCGATGCGCCGTCGGTGAGCGACGTCGTGAGGTGGGTGAGGCGGGAGTCGATCGACTGGATCGCCTGCGCGGCACCGTCGGTCAGCGACGAGGCGAGGGTGTTGAGGCGTCCGTCGATGGTTTCGGTCACCGACTTGGCGCGGGTGTCGAACGACTGTTCGAGCGCGGCGACGCGGCCGACGAGCTGGTCGTCGAAGGTCTTGATGTGGCCTTCGATCGTGCCGTCGAGGTTGACGATCTTGTCGTTCAGCGAGGCGTCGAGGTTGGTGACACGTTCGCCGACCGTGGTCTCGAATTGCACCAGGCGCTGGTCGAGCACGGCCGTGATCGCCCCGCCGTGCGAGGTGAAGCGGGTATCGAAATTGTCGACATAGGTCTTCAGGCTCTCGGAGATGTCCTGGGTGCGCTGGCCCATGCGATCGACGATCTCACCGCCGAACGTCTTCACGGTGCGGTCGAACTCGGAGATGTGGCGGGTGATCAGCGCGCCGAGCGTGCCGGAGTCGCGGGCGAACTTCTCGACCAGCTCGGTGCCCTGGTTCTTCACCAGCTCGTCGAACGCGCTCATCTGCAGCGACAGCGAGTCGTGCGCGGTCTCGGTCTGGCTGACGACCTTGGCGACGAGCGTGTTGACGGTGGCGTCGAGCGCCTCGCTCGCCTTGTCGCCGGAGGTCATGATGTGGCCGGCGAGCCGGTTGCCGGCATCGTCGATCTTGGCCGAAAGGTCGCTGGAGCGCAGCTCGAGCTCGAGCAGCAGCGAGTCCGATGAATTCTTCAGGCTGTCGTGCACCTGCTCGGTGCGCTCGGAGATGCCGTCGACGATGGCGGCGGAGCGCTGCTCGAACTCGCCGGTGATGCGGTCGATACGCTCGTTCAGCATCTCGTGGACGCGGTCGGCGAGGTCGACGAACTCGTCGTGGACGTGGCCGGTCTTGAAGTTGAGGCTGGTGGTCAGCCGCTCGCTGGCGTCGAGCACGGCGCGCGTGGTCTCGTTGCTGGCCTCCTCGAGGCGGTCGAGCAGGTCGCCGCCGCGCTCGCCGAGCGCGAGGATCATGTTGTCGCCGGCGTTGCTCAGTGCGCCCGTGATGTGGGCGCCGCGCTCTTCCAGCGCGCCGGTAATGCTCTTGGCGACCTCGTCGACGCGCGAGGCGATCGCGTCCGAGATCAGCGCGATGTCGTGGCGCAGATCGATCTGCACGCCGGAGATGGCGCTGCGGACCTGCTCGGCCTGGCCGACCAGATTGTCGCGCTGGTGCGCGATGTCCTGGAGCAGGGAGCGGATCCGCACTTCGTTGTCGGAATAGGCGCGCTCGAGCGCCGCAACCTCGTTGGCGACCAGCGTCTCGAGCTCGCCGGCGCGCGCGATGGCACGTTCGATGCCGTCGCCCATCGCCGCGACCTCGCGGCGGATGGCCTGGCCGACGGTGACCATGGAATCGGATGCCGAGCCCTCGGGCTCGGAGAAGCGGATCGCGACCTGCGCCATCGCCTGCGCGATCATGCGCATTTCCTGCCCGCGCCAGACCAGGCTCGCCAGGAAGTAGAACAGCATGATCGGCGCGAAGAACATCGCGATCAGGCCGGCGATGACGAGCACGCCGCCGCTCTGGCCCATGGCGGCCTGGATCGAGGGCAGGAAGCCGACGGTGAGCGCGGCGCAGGCTGCGAGCCAGACGCCGGCGAAGATGGTGGCGAAGGTGTAGACGCTGCGGGCAGGGCGGCCCTTCTGAAGCGCCTGAAGCAACTGGCCGATGGTCTCGCGGTCGTCGTTGGCGGCGCGGCGCGAGGTGCGCGGCTCCTCGATCGTATCGAACACGGTGGCGCGCTCGTTGGCGGCAGGACGCGGCTCGAAGGTCGGCTCGTCGAAGATCGGGGGAGCCGGCGGCCCCATCGGAGCCGACGTTTCGTTGCGCATCGAGGCGTTGCGGCTGGTGTCCGCGGCCGTGTCGCTGATGTTCAGGGCTTCCTGGATCGCAGAAAGCGCAACTTCTGTGGGGTCTTTGACCTTTTTCGGAGTGTTCGCCATGTTCAGTCCGAGCCCTCGTTACTTGTACGCGTCCCCCCGCGAGCCCTGCGCGCGCTACGCAAGCCCACAGACCGGATCATGCCGCTTGCGCGGATTCCAGCCGTCCCCACCCGGACGGCTTGTCCGCCAATTTCCGCAACATCCTATTGGCAGAGCGTCGCGAATGAAATGCCCGGGATTAAGACAATCTTAATCATCGTTAACAGGATAGGGCCGTAACGCCTTAGCAATAAATGGAATTCTCCACCGGACTCGCCGGATTGCGGCAACTTTTCGTCAATAAACGGGCGGATTTGCGTAAAACGGCCCAAACACTTCGTTAACCATTTCCATGCTTCGGTGGGGGCAACCTGACCGCCGGACCGGCGGACATCGCGCGATGCCGGGGCCTGCGCCATGACGCCTGAACTGCAACGGATGGACTGGATGCCTTCGCCCCCGCTTGCACCCATCGACAGCCCGCTCGACCTCGATCACCTCTCGCGCATGACGCTCGGGGACACTGAGCTGGAACAGGAAGTGCTCGCGATGTTCGCCGAGCAGGCGGTCCGCCTGGTCGCGGCGATGGCAGCACTGCCGGCCGAGGCCGGCGCACTCGCCCACAAGCTCAAGGGCTCGGCGCGCGGAATCGGCGCCTTTGCGGTGGCGGACGCCGCAGCCAGCCTGGAGACCGCGGTCCGGACCGGCCATGGCCGGCCGCACGCCTTCGCCGCGCTGAAAGAGGCGGTGACCGAGGCTCGCGCCGCCATCGAGGCGATCCTGAAGCCTTAGGGCGAGAGGGTCAGAAACCGCGCTCTAGTCTTTTGTTTTGACGCGTTTTCTTCCCGCGAAGCGGGATTCACGTCGCTTCAAAACCCTATGGCGCCGGGCGGATCGACCCGTTATAGGACAGCCCGGACCCTCCTTCATTCGCAACATCGCGGCAGCACGAGCACACATGGCCAAGATTAACTTTGTCGACCACAAGGGCGAAACCCGTACGGTGGAAGTCGAGAACGGCGCGACCGTGATGGAAGCCGCCATCCGCAACAGCATTCCCGGCATCGAGGCCGAATGCGGCGGCGCCTGTGCCTGCGCAACCTGTCATGTCTATGTCGACGAAGCCTGGCGCGAGAAGGTCGGCAGCCCGACGCCGATGGAAGAGGACATGCTCGATTTCGGTTTCGACGTGCGCCCGAACTCACGGCTGTCCTGCCAGATCAAGGTCTCCGACGAGCTCGACGGGCTCGTCGTGGCGACGCCGGAACGACAGGCCTGATCGTCTCTCGCTATACTAGATGCTCGGCGGCGCGACCTCGGTACCGCGCTTGTGCCAAGGCCTGAGCTTCTCGATGATCTCAGCGGTGAGCGGTGCGGGCCGCCGCGTCGCCTCGTCGAGCATGACGCCGACCGACATCGCCGAAGCGATGCACTTTCCTTCCGAAAACACCACCTGTTCGAAGGTCACCGACGTCCGTCCCAGCTTGACCACGCCGAGGCCGAGCTCGACTGTGTTCGGCCAGTGCAGCTCGGCGCGGAAATGGATGTCGAGCCGCACCATGATCCAGGCGAGGCCCGGCGGCGTCAGCCCGTATTCCGGGCTCTTCATCAGCGTGACGCGGCCGGTCTCGAAATAAGTGGCGTAGACCGCGTTGTTGACGTGCTGGTTCGGATCGAGATCGCCGAAGCGGACATTGTCGCCGAGACGATAGGGATAGTCCTCCAGGCGCGGCGTCGTATCGAGGCGGCTTGGTGCGTTCACCGATTGATCTCCGTCATATCGCATCCCGTTACAGCCCAGTTATCCTGACCCGGCAAGTGGCCGCGACTGCGGGGTGCTCCCGCTTTTATGCCTTCCCTGATCCATCCCCGTTGGCTAGACAGGCAGGGTCACTTCTGCCCCCGGGGCGCCGTCCAACCGATAACGATCGATAAAGAGACGACATGAGCGACGTGATCAAAACCGATGTGCTGATTATTGGCGCCGGCCCCTGTGGTCTGTTCGCCGCCTTCGAGCTTGGCCTTCTCGACATGAAGGCGCATTTCATCGACATCCTCGACAAGGTCGGCGGCCAGTGCGCCGAGCTCTATCCGGAAAAGCCGATCTACGACATTCCCGGCATTCCGCACGTTTCGGGGCAGGGCCTCACCGACGCGCTGATGGAGCAGATCAAGCCGTTCCATCCGACCTTCCATCTCGGCGAGATGGTGGAGACGGTCGAGAAGATCGGCGATCCCTTGTTTCGCTGCACCACCGACGCGGGCAAGGTGTTCGAATGCAAGGTGGTGGTGATCGCGGCCGGCGGCGGCTCGTTCCAGCCCAAGCGCCCGCCGGTGCCGGGCATCGAGGCCTATGAAGGCACCTCGGTGCACTACGCCGTGCGCAAGATGGAGACGTTCCGCGACAAGAGCGTTCTGATCGTCGGCGGCGGCGATTCCGCGCTCGACTGGACGCTCAATCTGCATCCGCTCGCCAAGCGCATCACGCTGCTGCACCGGCGCGACGATTTTCGCGCCGCGCCCCATAGCGTCGAGCAGATGCGCACGCTGGTGGCCGACGGAAAGATGGATCTGCGGCTCGGGCAGGTCACCGCGCTGTCCGGCACCGAGGGCAAGCTGACCGGCGCCACCGTCAAGGGCAACGACAACAGCGTGAGCGAAATTTCCTGCGATACCATGCTGCCGTTCTTCGGGCTGACCATGAAGCTCGGTCCGGTCGCGAACTGGGGTATCGCGCTCGAGAACAATCTGGTGCCGGTCGAGACGTCCGCGTTCGAGACCAACGTATCAGGCATCTTCGCCATCGGCGACATCAACACCTATCCCGGCAAGATCAAGCTGATCCTGTGCGGCTTCCACGAGGGCGCGCTGATGTCGCAAAAAGCCCATCGCTACGTCTATCCGGAGAAGCGGCTCGTGTTCCAGTACACGACCTCGTCCTCCAGTCTGCAAAAGAAGCTCGGTGTCAACTGACGGCACCGGGTTCGGCAGGCAATGCCCCATGTTTCTGGTGCTGGAACCGTTCGCGAAATCGCCGTAGTCTGCGGCCATTGCAGTGGCGGCTTAGCAAGGTGATCATAATGCGGACTCTCTTTTCCAGCTTACGGCTGCTCTCGCTCCTCGCGCTGACGCTTGGCGCGGTTGGGCCGGTAGCCGCGCAGGCGCAGCAGCCGACCGCCGCGGGTCTTTGGCAGAAGACCGAGGAGGGCAAGACGGTGGGATGGTTCCTCTTCGTCGACCACAACGGCATCTTCGAAGGCGTGATCGCGAAAACCTTTCCGCGCCCCGGCGACGATCCGAACGAGGTCTGTGCGAAATGCACGGATGATCGCAAGAACGCGCCGGTGCTCGGGCTCTCCTTCATCCGCGACATGAAGCGCGACGGCTTGAAGTATGACGGCGGCAACGTGGTCAATCCGCGCGACGGCAACATCTGGAAGGCCAAGATGTCGGTGAGCCCGGACGGGCAAACGCTGACCATGCGCGGCTTCCTCGGCATTTCCCTGTTCGGCAAGGACGAGACCTGGACGCGTCTTCCCGACGCCTACATCGCCCAGGTCGATCCTGCCATCGTCGCCAAATATCTTCCGGCACAGGCGACCGCCGCGACGACGAAGCCTGCGCCCGCGCCCGCGGCGAAGAAGGGCGGCGCGATGATGGCGCCGGCGCCGAAGCAGTAGGTTCGCCGTCGGCCGTTGTTGCCGTCACGGCTGTTGCCTCACGCGCCACTGTCATTCCCCGCGAAGGCGGGGAATCCAGTACGCCGCGGCTTCTTCGTATTCTCGCGCTGCCTCTGGAATACTGGATCGCCCGATCAAGTCGGGCGATGACAGCTGAGTGTCGGTGCGATCGTAATGACAGTGAGAGACCGTCAATACGTCCGTGCCTTCTTGCAAGGCGTGTAGAACGTGCCGTTGCCGGCGACGACCCGCTCGAGGCATTGCCGGGGATCGGTGATCTCGCCGTCGACCTGGAAATAATAGGCCTGCGATCCCAGGCTCAGGACGTAATGTCCCGGCGCAAGCTCGAGCCCTGAATCGCCGGTGTGAAGCTCGTACATTTCGGGCCTCCCCGGGATCGGCGACACCCGGAACGGATAGGAGAAGTTTCGGATCACCCCGACATCTTCTCCACCGCCTAGATTTTTTTCTCCGCCGCCTAGATTTTTGCCTGCAGCATCGGTCGAAAACTCCCTGGCGATCTTCGCGACGACCCGAACCTCGACGCGCTCCGGGATCACGCTCGCGGCGTCCCACCGAAACACGATGAATTTGACGCGGCCGTTCGGCAGATGCGGGCGATCGGGCTTCCTGAACTCCGGTGAAATCGCGATGCGTATGTCCGGCGCCATCACGCCGGTCGCATTCAACTCCGCCAGCGATTTGTCGTCGATCAATGCGTAGATGCCGTAGTCGGTTGGCAATAGGCGCGTAGGGGGAGGCGGAGCGGGGGCGACCATCTCCGGTTTGGCGACCGTGATCGTCGTCTCCGGCTTGGCAGATACCTGCGCGATCTCCTGGGCCTGGGACGAAATCTGCCGGCGCAGCGCGGCGATGTTGTCTCGCTGCGAGACGATCAGGATGACCGCGCCAACGGCAAGCAGGATGGCCGCCGCACGCTTGATCACCGGTAGGAGCGGGCCCGAGATCGCAGGCAGCTTGCCGCGGGATATCTCTATCCTCGATCGCAAAACGGTCGCGTCGCCAGACATCAGAAGACCGCCTGTCTCAGTCGCCTTTGACGGCGTGAGCTGTTGGGACGGCAAGCGCTCCAGCGGCGCCTCGTCGCGCGAGAATTTTTCGACCTCCTCGATCGCGACCTCGAGCGCCCGCTTCATCTGGTCGATATTTCGGGCGTCGGCGTAGGTGAACTGCTCCTGGAGCTTGTAGCGGGCGAGGTCGTAGACCATCTGCCGCCTGGCTTCGGCGTCGTCCTTCACCGTCTCGAGCATGCGCGAAATCACGAGTGCAAACTGCACTTCGCTTGCGGGCAAGTCGGTCGAATCCTGCTGGCCAGGAAGCAACTCTCTCGAACTCATAGCGCTGACGGTCCAATGCCAGTCACGCCAACACCTGATTTCTCTAATTGAAACAGTTGATTAAACGATGCGGCCCGCGTCCGCGGCCGTTTCGTACACGTCCTCGCGGAACAATGAAAGCCTCCAAAACAGCTGCGGCAAAATTGCCGGCGCGTTGAACATGCAGAACGTGCGCGCCGGCCGCGGCAACACCGTCCGGCCGTAGTTCTCCGGAATGCGCGCTGGCGCCGGATTTGCATAGCTGTCGCAAAGCCGCTGGGGAGCGAGTCGCCGTCTCCACGCCCGCCGCCACCGTGCGGAAGGCGGACGGCGGTGTCTGTCCCTCGCGGCGCTGATTGCGATCCGCGGAGACGACATGCGACTTGCCAAACTATGTGCGGCGGCGCTGCTGGGGCTGATGGCGCTGCTTGCGACCTCGGCGCTGGCGCGCGACGACGGCCGCTACGCCAACTCGCCGCTAAAACCCTGGTTCGAGAGCCTGCACAGCCAATACGGACAATGCTGCTCGGATGCCGACGGCTACGTCATAGCCGACGTCGACTGGGAATCCGATCGCGGCCACTACCGCGTGCGCATCGACGACGAATGGGTCGTCGTGCCCGACGGTGCCGTGATCACCGAGCCGAACAAGATCGGTCGCACCATGGTGTGGAAGCACTATGTCGACGGCCATCCGCGCGTGCGCTGCTTCATGCCCGGCAGCATGACGTGAACACCGTGTCATTCCGGGCGACGCTTCGCGTTGAACCCGGACTGACGGAATGAGGCTCAGCGCGCCGTGCTTTCCGAATTCGCGCTGGCCAGCCGCTTGACGCGCGGCGACAACACTGACATTTGCGCGGGCGAGGCGGGCATGCCGGCGACGATCATCGCGGGCGCAGCCGACTGCTCCTCGACTCCGGCGCCGCCGAGCACCTGCACTTGCGTCGTCGAAATCGGAAACGACTTCACTTCGTAAGAGGGAAGCTCGCCGGCAAATGCGTCGGCCGAGCTCGCAATCATGGCGCCGGCAACGGCAATCATTGAAAGAATGCGCATTGGAAAATCTCCGTTGAAGGTATCAATCGGAGGTTTGGTCGCGGCGATGCCGCAACAGGTTCGCTCATGTACGAACATTCGACCGCCGCCGGCGGATCTATTTGATTGCGTGATGCGACAGCCGTGAAACGCGGAAGAAGTTTTCCGCGACAATGTTTCCGGACGGTTTCGCCGAAGGCGCGAAACGACTCGTCAGCCCGTTTGCAGATCGAGGTGCCGCGATCTGGCCGTCGCGGTTGCCTCCGGAAAGCGCAAGCTCATCGTCGTGCCGCAGCCGGGATCGGAGGCGATGACGAGCTCGCCGTCATGGGCAGCCATGATCTCGCGGACGATCGACAGGCCGAGGCCAGCGCCGCCGCATGCGCTGTTGCCGGTTTGAAACGGCTCCAGCAGCTTGTGCTCCGCGCCGTCAGGCAGGCCTGCGCCGTCATCTTCAACCGAGATGCTGCCGCGGCCGAGCGTGACGACAATGCGCCGCGCGCCATGGGCATGGATGAGCGCGTTGCCGACGAGATTGGCGAGCGCGCTGCGGATGGCGGCGTCGACGCCTTGCACCAGGAAAGGACCTTCGTCGGCCCGCTCCAGCGCAAGCTCGATGCCGGCGTCCAGCGCCGAGGGACCGAAATCGGCCAGCACGTCCAGCGTGATGGCGGCAAGATCGATCGGCCGCTTTTCGATCGCGTGATTTTGCAGGCGCGCCAGGTCGAGCATGGCTGAGACCAGCGACGTCAGGCGGCGGACGTCCCGCACCAGCTCGGCCTTCAGGGCCGGATCGGGCACGTCGTCGATCTTCGCGCGCAGCAGCGTGAGCGGCGTGCGAAGCTGATGGGCTGCATTGCCGAGAAAGCGGCGCTGCATCCTGATATAGGCGTCGATCTCGCCGAAGGCGCGGTTCAGTGCCTCGACCAGCGGCTTCAGCTCGGAGGGGACTTCGGACAGCGATATCAAACCTTGCGGGGCCGAGGGATCGATCGCGAGCGCGCGGCGTGCAACCCGTTCGATGCCGCGCGAGACGAAACATGCAGCAAGCGCTGAACCGATGGCGACGGTCGCCGCAAAGGCCAGCGCCACCAGGATGATCGAATAGATTCTGCTGACGAGGAAGCTTCTTGCCATCCGGCCGAAGCGGACCTGAGGCTCGCCGACCATCGTCGTAAGCCGCAAGGAGCCCCGTTGCGCAACGGCGAGACAGAACGTGCTCTTCTGGTCGTGGGTGCTGAAGACGGACAAACCGATGGGCCCGCGATAGGGGAATGCGAAAGGAAGCGCCGGCCGGTGCTCGCTACGGTACTCGCTGACGAGATCGCCAACGGATACGACGTACCAGAGGTTCGGGCTGTCGGCCTTCAATTCCATGAGCGCGGGAGTCGGGCGTACCGTCAGGTTTTGCCCATCGAACTCAGTGGCGCGATCGAGAACGGCGGCCACGACCCGGCAGGCCCTGAACTCGCGTTCCTCCAGCGGGTACCTCGAGACGAAGATCGCGACCATGATCAAAAAGATCATTGTGGCGGCGATGCCGAGCGAGAACGCAAACGTTCGGGCGATCGACCTCATCGCGGCGTTGCCATCCGCAGGATGTAGCCGATGCCCCGCATGCTGCGGATCTCGACGTCGCCGCCGAGCTCGGCCAGTTTCTTCCGCAGGCGCGAGACCTGCGCTTCGAGCGTGTTGGATTCGATCTCGTCGTCGAAGCCGTAGATCTCCTCGATCAGGGCGGTGCGGGTGATGACGCGGTCGCGCCGCATCAGCAGCGCGCCCAGGATCACCGCCTCGCGCCGGCGCAGCAGGATTTTGGTGTCGGCGACCACCGCCTCGTTGCTGCCGAGATGCAGCTCGACATTGCCGAGCGACAGCACGGCAGGCGCGAGCAGCCGGGGGCGGCGCAGCACCGCGCGCACCCGTGCAATCAATTCCTGCGGCTCGAAGGGCTTGCCGAGATAGTCGTCGGCACCGCTGTTGAGGCCGTCGACGACGTCCTCCTTGGTGTCCTTGGACGTCAGCATGATGATCGCAGGGCGATCCGGTAACTGGCTCAGCGCCGTGACCACCTCGAGCGCATCACCGTCGGGCAGCATCCGGTCGATGATGGCGAGGTCATATTTGAAATTGTCCAGCGCCTGCCGGGCATCGGCGATCGAGCCGACGAGATCGACGACGCCGTGCAATTGTCCGAGCAGGCGGCAGACATAAGCGCCGATCTGCGGTTCGTCTTCGATCACGAGCGAGCGCACGCGGGTCGTCCTTGACTGTCCTGGGGCCATCGGGCCCCGACCTTGACGCTTCCTGGCCGAAGTCCGGCGGTTCGGTTCGTGCGCGAGTTCCGTTTAACGGAGCGAGCTTGGCGAATAAAAGGCAGGCACGAACGGGCCGAGCGGCACGCACGCTCCAAAGTTATGGACGTGAACGCGTCGCGGGCAATGTTCGGGCAACGTTGATCCGGCGGCGCACCCCCGTGCGCGGAATGTCGCAGGGGCGATCGGGCGTTGCAATCTTGGGGCAATTTTGCCGGACCACATGCTGGGCTCCAACCACACCAGTCGACTCGGCCAGCAAGGCCGGTCCGGGGCCCTGAAATGAAGCATATCGACGAAGCCGCTCTCCGCCTCACGGTGAATGCGCGGCGGACGACCGCCTGCCTTGCCGCACTCGGGATCATTGCGACCGCGCAATCGGCATCGGCGCAGACCGCGTTCACGCTGCCGGCCCCGCCCTTCGAGCTGCCGATGCTGCCGTCGCCGTCCGGCAACTGGACCGTCATGGTCGGCATCGGCGGTGAATACACGCCTGACTTCGTTGGGTCGAAGAACAGCAAGTTTCGTCCGATCCCGATCTTCACCATCCGTCGCGCCGGATCGATCGACCAGTTTCGCGGTCCGCGCGACAGCGCCAGCATCGCGCTGCTCGACGTCGGCAATTTTCGCGCGGGCCCCGCGTTCAAATACGTCTCCTCGCGCAAGAGCGACAAATATGTCGAGCTGACCGGCCTCGGCGACGTCAAGGCGGCTTATGAGCTCGGCGGCTTCGTCGAATATTATCCGGTCGACTGGCTGCGCCTGCGCAGTGAATTGCGCCAGGGCATGGGTGGCCATACCGGAACGGTCGCCGATGTTTCCGCCGACGTCATCGTACCGCTGATCCAGAGGCTGACGATCTCGGCCGGCCCGCGCTTCACCTGGAAGAGCACCAAGGCGACCGCGCCCTATTTCGGGGTTGATGCCGCGCAGGCGCTGGCGTCCGGGCTGCCGATGTACGACGCCAAGGGCGGTGCGCATTCGGTCGGCTTCGGCAGCCAGATCTCCTATCGCATCAATCCGCAGTGGGAGGTCCACGCCTATGTCGAGTACGAGAAGCTGCTTGGTGACGCCGCAGACAGCCCGCTGGTGAAGTTGCGGGGATCGTCGAACCAGACCACCGTCGGCGTGGGTGCGTCCTATTCGTTCGATTTCAGGATTCGATAGATCATGCGCCGCAGAGTCATCCTGGGTCTCGCCTGCGCAATTGCTTCCGTCGTCCTCGGCGCGGCCGCGGCGTTCGAGACGCGTGCGACGAAACTCCAGGCGATCAAGACCGTCGGTGTCGTCTCAGCCATCGGCGAGGAGATGAGCCTGACGCAGGCCGGGCTGACCGCGCTCGGCAACACCGGGCAAAGCGTTTCGATCAGCGCATGGGGGCTGGACGAGCTGATCGTCCAGCAAACGACGAAGCTCTTGAGCGGACGTTTTCGCGTGCAGGCGGTGAGCTACCGGCGCGCAGCGTTCGCCGCGATCAGGGATTCGGCGGTTGCGCCGGTCAATCTCCTGCGCAGCGATCCGTTCAAGGAGCTGGTTCGCAGCGATGTCGCGCCGCAGGGATTGGATGCCTACATCGTCATCACCCGGGCCAGATCGAAACTAGGCAACGGGCGCAACGTCGAGGGCATCGGGCTTGCTCAATATCGGACGCTGCTTGCGGACTACGGCCTGATCCACGCGCTGTACGAGGTGCGCGTGATCGACGGCAAGTCGTTCGACGTGATCGAGAAGCGGGCGGCCGCGCCGCTCGACAACACGGGGACTATGCGGCTCGCCGGCCCGAGCGGGCCTGTCGACGCGACGTTTGACGGCCCGGCTTCGAATGAACGGCTACGCGCGGCGATCGCGGATCTCATCACGCGCAGTCTGCCGGTCACGCTCGGCGACATGCATCTGATCGATAGTCAGTGACCTCTAGGCTTGTCGCCGTCAGGTCACCGGCGCCGGATTGAACAGCGTGAGATCGTTGTGGATGCCCCAGCGGTCCGACCACGGTTTCGTGCGGCCAGAGGCGACGTCGAGGATCAGGCGGAACAGGTCCCAGCCGGTTTCCTCGATGGTCTTCTCGCCAGTGGCGATGCCGCCCGCGTCGAAGTCGATCAGGTCCTTCCAGCGCCGTGCGAGCTCGGTGCGGGTCGCGACCTTGATCACGGGCGCGGCGGCAAGACCGTAAGGCGTGCCGCGGCCGGTGGTGAACACTTGCAGCGTCATGCCGGAGGCGAGCTGGAGCGTGCCGCAGATGAAGTCGGAGGCGGGCGTTGCCGCGAACAGCATGCCCTTCTGGGTCGCCTTCTCGCCGGGCGAGAGCACGCCGGTGATGGCTGACGAGCCGGACTTGACGATCGAACCGAGTGACTTCTCGACGATGTTGGCAAGGCCACCCTTCTTGTTGCCGGGCGTGGTGTTGGCACTGCGGTCGGCGCCGCCGCGGGCCAGATAAGAATCGTACCAGGCCATCTCGCGCACCAGCGCGCGGCCGACGTCCTCGTTGATGGCGCGTCGCGTGAGCAGCTGGATGGCGTCGCGGACTTCGGTCACTTCCGAGAACATCACGGTCGCGCCGGCACGCACCAGCAGGTCCGCTGCAAAGCCCAGCGCGGGGTTCGCGGTGACGCCGGAGAAGGCGTCGCTGCCGCCGCATTGCAGGCCGATGACGAGATCGGCGGCCGGGCAGGTCTCGCGGGTGCGGGTGTTGAGGATCTTCAGGCGGGCTTCGGCCTGGGTCATGATCGCATCGACGATCGCACCAAAGCCGTCGAAGGCTTCGTCCTGCATGCGCACGATGGCATCGCTGACGCCCTCCGGCACCAGCCGCTCGGGCGCGAGCTTTTCGCAGCCGAGGCTGATGACCAGGATCTCGCCGCCGAAATTCGGGTTCTGCGCGATGTTCTGCAGCGTGCGGATCGGAACGACCGCATCGGGGGCATTGATGGCGACGCCGCAGCCATAGGCGTGCGTCAGCGGCACGACGTCGTCAACATTTGGGTATTTCGGCAGCAGCTCGGCGCGGATGCGCTTCACGGCGTATTCCATCGTGCCCTTGACGCATTGCACAGAGGAGGAGATGCCGAGAATGTTTTTCGTTCCGACCGAGCCGTCGGTGTTGCGATAGCCCTCGAAGGTAAACCCTTCGAGCGGCGGCAGCGGAGCCGGGACGGCGGTGGAGATTTCCAGCTTGTCGAGCGCAGGGGCCTCGGGCATGCGGATGCGCGCTTCATCCACCCATTCGCCGGCCAGGATCGGCGACAACGCATGGCCGATCACCTCGCCATAGCGGACGATCGGCGCGTCCTGCGCGATGTCGACCAGCGCCGTCTTGTGCCCTTGCGGCACGAAGGCGCGCAGCGTCAGCCCGCTGGCGAAACGGGAGCCGGCGGGGAGCCCGAAATCATTGACCACGATCGCGACATTGTCGCGGTCGTTGAGCTTGATGTAGCGGGGCTGCTCTTTCGCTGCGACGTCCTGGTCCATCTGCGCTTGCCTCCGAAGCCGTAGGGTGGGCAAAAGGCGCAACGCGCCGTGCCCACCATGCTTCACACCGAACGTAAGCGGTGGGCACGCTTCGCTTTGCCCACCCTACGATATCTTCCCCGTGGTTAGCCCGGATAGGTATAGGCAGTCTTCACCGTGGTGTAGAACTCGCGCGCATAGGAGCCCTGCTCGCGGGCGCCGTAGCTCGAACCCTTCCGGCCACCGAACGGCACGTGATAGTCGACGCCGGCGGTCGGCAGATTGACCATCACCATGCCGGACTCGCTGTTGCGCTTGTAGTGCGAGGCGTATTTCAGGCTGCTCGTGCAGATGCCCGAGGCGAGGCCGAACTCGGTGTCATTGGAGATCGCCAGCGCCTCCTCGTAGTTCTTGGCGCGGATGACGGCGGCGACGGGGCCAAAAATCTCCTCGCGCGCGATGCGCATGTTGTTGTTGGCCTCGGTGAACAGCGCCGGCTGGAGGTAATGGCCGGGCGTCTCGCGCTTGAGCAGCTCGCCGCCGAAGGCGAGCTTTGCGCCTTCGTCCTGGCCGATCTTGATGTAGCGCAGGTCCTGGTCGAGCTGGCTCTGGTCGACCACCGGGCCGATATGCACGCCGGCCTTGAGCGCGTCGTCCACCGACAGGCCCTTGAGGCGCTCGGCCACCGCGGCGACGAAGCGGTCGTGGATGCCTTCGGTGACGATCAGGCGGGACGAGGCGGTGCAGCGCTGGCCGGTCGAGAAATAGGCGCCGTTGACAGCGACCTCGACGGCCGTCTTGAGGTCGGCGTCGTCGAGCACGACCAGCGGATTCTTGCCGCCCATCTCGAGCTGGAACTTCTTCATCGGGTTCGACAGCACGCAGGCCTGCGCGATCTTGCGGCCGGTCTGCACCGAGCCGGTGAAGGAGATCGCCGCGACATCCGGGTGATCGAGCAAGGTCTGGCCGACCACGGAGCCGGAGCCAACCACGAGGTTGAACACGCCGGCGGGAATGCCGGAACGGGTGATGATCTCGGACAGCGCGTGTCCCGAGCCCGGCACCAACTCGGCCGGCTTGAACACCACCGTGTTGCCGTAGCAGAGCGCGGGCGCGATCTTCCAGGCGGGGATCGCGATCGGGAAATTCCAGGGCGTGATCATGCCGATGACGCCGACCGGCTCGCGGGTCAGCTCGACGTCGAGACCGGGACGGACGGAGGCGCCCTTTTCGCCGATCAGGCGCAGCGCCTCGCCGGCGAAGAATGCAAAGATCTGGCCGGCACGGGCGACCTCGCCGATGCCCTCGGGGAGCGTCTTGCCTTCCTCGCGGGCGAGCAGGCGGCCGAGCTCTTCCTTGCGGGCGAGGATTTCGAGGGAAATCTTGTTCAGCGCGTCATAGCGCACCTGCGGCGTCGACTGCGCCCAGGCGGGGAAGGCGGCCTTGGCCGCGGCGATCGCCTTCTCGGTCTGCGCCTTGTCGGCCTTGGCGTACTCGCCGACGAGATCGTTGGTGTTGGAGGGGTTGATGTTCTTGGTGACGCCGGAGCCGTCGACCCACTCGCCGCCGATGAAGTTCTTCAGGATCGCAGTCATGTAGTCCTCCGAGATTTTCTTAACGCACGAGGCAGGGACGCTTGTCGTCAAAGGTCCAGCCGGGGATCAGGTCCTGCATGGCAGTAGCGTCATCGCGGGCGCCGAGTCCATGCTTCTTGTAAAGCTCATGCGCGGTTTCGATGGCCGGACGGTCGATTTCGATGCCGAGGCCCGGCCGCTCGGGCACGGCGATCTTGCCGCCCTCGATCTGGAGCGGCTCCTTGGTCAGCGCCTGGCCGTCCTGCCAGATCCAGTGAGTGTCGATCGCGGTGACCTTGCCGGGCGCGGCGGCGCCGACATGGGTGAACATCGCGAGCGAAATGTCAAAGTGGTTGTTGGAGTGCGAACCCCAGGTCAGGCCGTTGTCACGGCAGGTCTGGGCGACGCGCACCGAGCCCTGCATGGTCCAGAAGTGGGGATCGGCCAGCGGAATGTCGACCGCGCCCAGGCGCAACGCGTGGGAGAGCTGGCGCCAGTCGGTCGCGATCATGTTGGTCGCGGTCGGCAGGCCCGTGGCACGGCGGAACTCGGCCATGATCTCGCGACCCGAGAAGCCGGCTTCGGCGCCGCAGGGATCCTCGGCATAGGCAAGAATGCCGTGCATGTTCTTGCAGAGGCTGATCGCCTCATCCAGCGACCATGCGCCGTTGGGATCGAGCGTGACGCGTGCGTTGGGGAAGCGTTTTGCGATGGCGATGACGGCCTCGATCTCCTGCTCGCCGCGGAGCACGCCGCCCTTGAGCTTGAAGTCCGCGAAGCCATAGTGGTCGTGGGTGGCTTCCGCGAGCCGCACCACGGTCTCCGGCGTCATCGCCTCCTGGTGGCGCAGGTTGAACCATTCGGGCTTGCCGGTCTCGCCCTTGGTGTAATCGAGCTTCGACCTGCTGATATCGCCGACGAAGAAGAGATAGCCGAGCGTCTCGACGCTGTTGCGCTGCTGGCCTTCGCCGAGCAGCGCCGCGACGGGCAGGTTGAGGTGCTGGCCGAGCAGATCGAGCAGTGCGGACTCGATCGCCGTGACCGCATGGATCATCACGCGCAGGTCGAACGTCTGCTTGCCGCGGCCGCCGGCATCTCTGTCGGCGAATGCCGTGCGGACATCGGCAAGGATGTTGTTCATCGCGCCGACGGTCTTGCCGATCACGAGATCGCGGGCATCCTGGAGCGTCTGGCAGATCTTTTGGCCGCCCGGCACCTCGCCGACGCCGGTGTGTCCGGAATTGTCGGTGAGGATGACGATGTTGCGGGTGAAGAACGGCGCGTGCGCGCCGCTCAGATTGAGGAGCATGCTGTCGCGGCCCGCGACCGGGATCACCTGCATCGATGTGACGACCGGTGCGCCGGAGACTGGCGCGCCGGAGACCTCAGTCTGGGCCATTGCACGCCCCTCCCTGTTGCTGTCTGTTATTCTGCAGCTTGTTGTGACGATCGGATGGCGGGGAGATTCTTCACCAGCGCGGTCAGCTCCGCAACCTCCTGCTCGGTGAGATCGGTCAGCGGCGGGCGAACCGGGCCGGAATCACGGCCGATCACCTTCATTCCGGCCTTGATGATCGAGACCGCATAGCCCTTCTTGCGGTTGCGGATCGCGATCAGCGGCAGGATGAAATCCTTCAGGCCGGCGTGAATGGTCGCATGGTCGCGCTTGCGCACGGCGGCATAGAAGTTGGTGGCGAATTCCGGAACGAAGTTGAACACGGCCGAGGAATAGGTCGTCACGCCCATGTCGAGATAGGGCAGCGCGAAGGTTTCCGCGGTCGGCAGGCCGCCGACATAGGTGAGGCGGTCGCCGAGCTTGGTGTAGACGCGGGTCATCAGCTCGATGTCGCCGATGCCGTCCTTGTAGCCGACGAGGTTCGGGCAGCGCTCGGCGAGACGCGCCAGCGTATCGGGCTGCAGGATGGCGTTGTCGCGGTTGTAGACGATGACGCCGATCTTCACGGCGGCGCACACCGCTTCCACGTGGGCCGCAAGGCCGTCCTGCTCGGAATGGGTCAGATAGGGCGGCAGCAGCAGCAGGCCGTCGGCGCCGGCCTTTTCCGCACCGATTGCGATCTCGCGCGCGGTGGCGGTGCCGTAGCCGGTGCCGGCGAGCACGGGCACGCGGCCTTTGGTCTCGTCGACGGCGATCTTGACCACCTGCGGAACCTCGGACGGCGTCAGCGAGAAGAACTCGCCGGTGCCGCCGGCGGCGAACAGGCCGGCAACGTCATAGCCGCACAGCCAGTCCATGTTGGCGCGGTAGGTCGCCTCATCGAACGAGTAGTCCGCCTTGAAGGGCGTGACGGGGAAGGACAGGAGGCCCGATCCGATCTTCTGGGCCATTTCCTGCGGGGTCATCTTGCTCATGGGCGCTGCTCCCTTAATTGCGTGTTGTGGAGGACGCGGGCCGAAGCCTGCGCGTCCATGCGCCGTTGTTTAGGAGACCGTTCGATGCGCGTCCAAGCCAAAGCCTATATCGACCGATGCGGATTGAGCATCAATCGTCCGCCACCTCCGCGGAGGACAATTCGCCTGCGATTTTGACCAGCGCGGAGAGCAGCGGATTCTCGTCGTCGCGGCGCCAGACCATGAACAGCTCGACGGGGACGCGCGTGCGCAGCTTCAGCGGCCGCAGCCGCACGTCGGAGATCTTCAGGCTCGCAGCCGCCGCCGGCACGATGGCAAGGCCGAGGCCGGCGCGGACCATGGCGAGGATCGAATGGATCTGGCTCAGATGCTGCACATAGCGCGGCAGCACGTCGGCGCGGGTGAACAGCGCCACCAGGAGATCGTGGAAATATCGGCTCTCATAGGGCGAGTACATCACGAAGGGCTGGTCGTCGAAGTCCTTGATGGTGATGGTCTCGGCATTCGCCAGCGGATGCTTCTTCGGGATCGCGGCGAGCAGGGGCTCGGCGACGACGCGGCGGCTGGTCAGCTCGGGGCGCGCGATCGGCGGCCTGAGCAGGCCGGCATCGATCTGACCCGACGCCAGCGCCTCGAACTGGTCGCCCGAGACCATCTCCTTCAGCGAGAAGTCCACCTCGGGCAGCTTGGCGCGGCAGGCCGCGACGAGCTCGGGGAGGAAGCCATAGGCGGCGGCCGCGGTGAAGCCGATCTTGACCGAGCCGGTCTTGCCGAGCGCGATGCGGCGGGCGACTTGCGAGGCGCTTTCCGCAAGCTTCAAGATGCGTCGTGCCTCGGGCAGGAAGCTGCGCCCCGCCGGCGTCAGGCGCACCGAGCGGCTGGTGCGCTCCAGCAGCGGCGCGTCGATGATGTGCTCGAGCACCTGGATCTGCCGCGACAGCGGTGGCTGGGTCATGTTCAGCCGCGCGGCGGCGCGGCCGAAATGCAGTTCTTCGGCCACCGTGACGAAACAGCGGAGCTGGTTCAGGTCGAACATCGATACATGCCTTAGATGGATAAGGCGTTTCCCCGGCACTTCTAGCATCGATCATCCCCAAAACAAAGACGGCGGCTGAGGAGCCGCCGTTGAGTTGCCTGGTCAAGCTCCCGGGGGAGCCCTCAGGAGGAACGTTTGAGCACCACCCGCTCGATCTTGCCGACCACCACGAGATAGGCGAACGCCGCCACCAGCGCATTGGCGCCAACGAACAGCAGTGCGCCGTTGAATGACCCGGTCGCGGCCAGGATGTAGCCGATCACGATCGGGGTGCTGATCGAGGAGAGGTTGCCGAAGGTGTTGAACAGGCCGCCCGAGACGCCGCCGGCTTCCTTGGGCGAGGTGTCGGAGACGACCGCCCAGCCGAGCGCGCCGATGCCCTTGCCGAAGAAGGCGAGCGCCATGAAGCCGACCACCAGCGCCTGTCCGTCGACATAGTTGCAGGCGATGATCGACATCGACAGCAGCATGCCGCCGACGATCGGGATCTTGCGCGCCATGGTGAGCGAGCCGGTCTTGCGCAGAATGGCGTCGGAGATGACGCCGCCGAGCACGCCGCCGATGAAGCCGCACAACGCGGGCAGCGTCGCGACGAAGCCGGCTTGCAGGATCGACAGGCCGCGCTCCTTGACGAGGTAGACCGGGAACCAGGTCAGGAAGAAATAGGTCAACGTGTTGATGCAATACTGGCCGAGATAGACGCCGAGCATCATGCGGTTGGAGAGCAACTGGCGGATGTGGTCCCAGCCGGAGCCGGACTCGGGCGCACGCTCCCGCATCAGATCGTTTTTGGGCGCATCGAGATCGACCAGCGCGCCGCCTTCCTTGATGTAGTCGAACTCGGCCTCGTTGATGCCGGGATGCTCCTTCGGGCCGTAGACGGTCTTGATCCAGACCAGGCCCATGATGACGCCGAGCCCGCCCATCACGAAGAACACGTAGCGCCAGCCGTAATCATGCGCGATCCAGCCCATCAGCGGCGCGAAGATCACGGTGGCGAAATACTGTCCCGAATTGAAGAAGGCCGATGCGGTGCCGCGCTCATTGCCGGGAAACCAGGCGGCGACGATGCGGGCGTTGGCGGGGAAGGACGGCGCTTCCGCGACGCCGACGAGGAGGCGAAGTGCGAACAGCACGATGATGGCGGCGCCGGCGCTGAGGAAGCCCACCCAGCCCTGCATCATCGTGAACAGCGACCAGACGATGATGCTGAAGGCATAGACGAGGCGTGAGCCGTAGCGGTCGAGCAGCCAGCCGCCGGGCACCTGCGCCAGGACATAGGACCAGCCGAAGGCCGAGAAGATCCAGCCCATGGCGACGGGATCGAGATGCAGCTCCATGGAGAGCGCGGGGCCCGCGATCGACAGCGTGGCGCGGTCGGCATAGTTCACGGTCGTGACCAGGAACAACATGGTCACGATGAACAGCCTGACGCGAGATCTCCTCACGTCCGCTGCGGACACCACTGCGCTCATCACGCGCCTCCTTAGAACTCGAAATGTTTCCTCACTGCGACTCCTAGAGGCGCGCGCGGCAAAGTGTCCAAGTTCAAGGGAGTATCGATCGATGCCGTTTTTGGATTGATGGAACGGCAGGTGCGGGGAACGATCGTGAAATTGCGAGAATGTGTGGGCCAGACATCGCCGCATACACCGCTGTCATTCCCCGCGAAGGCGGGGAATCCAGTACGCCGCGGCATCTCGATTTAATCACGTCTGTCACGGAGTACTGGATCGCCCGCTTTCGCAGGCGACGGCAGCGAATATGCGGAGAGTGTTAGCCCCAATCGTCATCGCGAGCGCAGCGAAGCTATCCAGAAGTCCCTCCGCGGAAAGATTCTGGATTGCTTCGCTGCGCTCGCAATGACGGTGTGGAGAGAGCTCGCCTTTGCTTCTACTGCTGCGTGCCCAGCAGCGGCGCGAGCAGGCCGCGCGTCACGCCGGGCGGCACGGCATCGAGGCCGAGCACGCTGCTCGCGGCCGGCAGTGCGGCGTCCGCCATCGCGGCGTGGCCTTCCGCGCTTGGATGCACGGCGCCGCCGTAGACGGCGGAGAGCACGCCCCAGGTGGCGTCGTGGATGTCGGTCGGCTGGCTCGCCGCCGGCAGGCCTTGCGGATAGGTCATCGCGGCAAAATAGCTGTCATTGGCATCGCGGATCCAGCGCGCGCGCGGCAGGTAAGCGCGATACTCCGAGGCGCCGCGGCCGCACAGCATCGGCTGGCTCGCCGCGCTCACGATATCGGGATTGAAGCTCTGGCCGTTCTCGGCGAAACACGTGCGGTCGAATTCGGGATCATTGCCCGAATGGGCGCAGAAGCCGTGATCGGCGAACACTGCCTGGTGCGAATCCACGAAGGTCATGCGGTCGGCTTCGGGATCTCGGCACAGCGCGCCGCGCGTGCAGGTGGCGAGCCCCTTCAGTTGCGGCAGGAATTCGGTGTCGACGAAGGTCGAGACGCGGGCCAGGCGCTGCGGATCGGCGTTGAAGGACGGATGGATGTCGAAGCCGGCGCGGCCGCCGCGGCAGGGCACGCCGCCGTCGGCGAGCGCTGGATTGGCGTAGGAGACATAGACCACGTGCGAGAGGTCGCCGCCGACGAGCGGCTTCAGCGCCTCGCGCAGCTTGACGAAATTCTGCGGCAGCTCGCGCGCCAGCGCATCGCGGGAATCATCGACGCTCGCCATCACGCCGGAGCGGCGGAACAGCGCGCGTTCGGTCGCGGTGTCGACGATGACGTCGGCGACGAGGCCGGAGAAGTAGACGTCGTTGGCGCCGACCGAGAGCAGCACGAGGTCGAGCGTGCGGTCCGGCTGGCGCTTTTTCGCCGCGGTGAGCGCCTCGCGCAGCTCGGCGACCTGGGCGTTCACGCTGGTGTTGCAGACGCCGGTCTTGCCGGGCGGGCATTCGCGGGCGCGCTGCGAGCCGAGCAGGCCGTCGCCGATGCTGGCGCCGGTGCAGGCGAGCGGGAGAAAGGTCACCGCGATGTGGGTGTACCGCACCGCGAGCGCCAGCGCGGTGCGGGCCTGGTAACTGTAGAGCGAGCGATGGCAGGGCGAGTTGAACCAGAGCGCGCTGTAGTGCTGCCAGTTGGCGAGCGTATCCGGCGCTTCGCAGGCACGGCCGCCCTTATATCCGGCCCGGCTCGGCCGGTAGTATTGGCCGCCGGCTGCAGTACCGAGATAGGAGCGGAAGCAGAAGCCCTCGTCCGACAGCGCAAGCGGCCGGTCCGGGTTGCCTTCGCCGGAAGCGATGCTGTCGCCGAGCCCGGCGACGAAGATGTCGCGGACCTGGATCTCGGTCTGGACACGCTGGGTCGGATCGGAGCCGGAGGAGACGTCGACGCTGGCGACCGTCTGCTTGCCGTAGCGGACGCGCAGGTTGATCGGCTCGGCGCAATCGAAAGTCGAGGTCTGCGGCCCGTCGCCGTCGTCGAACGACCAGGCGCAGGTGGCGCCGACCGGCACCGCGCCGGTCAGGCGCACGGTCACCGGATGGTCGGTCGGCGTGATGTAATTCTCTTTGACGTTGTCGCGGGTGCAGGGCTGGTTGACCCGGCCCTGGAGGTCGATGCAGAGCCGGTTGACCATGTTGCGGGCCCAGCCGCGGCCCTCGCTCTGGAGCTCCAGCGACTGCTCGGCGGCGAGGATGCTGCGGTTACGCGCGTTCTCGACATGGAGCTGGAAGTCGCGCTCCTCGCGGAACAGGCGGAAGCGGTTGCGCACCTCCCAGGATATTTGCATCGCACCGGCGTCCTGCGCGGCGGCGCGCTCGAGCGGCAAGGACGTCAGAATCCCGGCAAGCAGCAGGAGGCCTGCGGGGAGGATACGAAAGGAAAAAGGGATCATGGCCCGCGTGTTCAACGGCAAAGTTGAGGCGGAAATAAGAGAGCATTGCTGCCCGCCCGCAACCTCTGTCTGACGGTCGCCGCCCGCCTTTACCGCTTGCTGGCCTGTCGCAACGACCGCTCGCGTTCCATCGCTGCCACCTGCTTGGGCAGGTTGGCCTGCGCGCAGGCCTCGGCCAGCCGCCGCCGCTCCTGCCAGGGCTCGACCACGTTCATCCAGAGCTCGCGCGCGCCCATGATGGAGATGGCGAGGCCGAACGGGATCACGAAATAGAGGATGCGGAAGACCAGCAGGGTCGCCAGAAGCTGCTCGCGGCCGAATTCGGGCAGCGCGACCAGCATGGCGACATCGAACACGCCGATCGAGCCGGGCGCGTGGCTGGCAAAGCCGATCAGCGTCGCCAGGATGAACACCACCGCCAGCGACATGAAGTCGATCGGCGGATTGGCCGGCATCAGCAGGTACATCGCCGTGGCGCAGAAGCCGAGATCGACCACGCCGATCAGGATCTGGACCAGCGTCAGCGGCGCCGAGGGCAATACCACCTTCCAGCCCTTCTGGCCGAGCTCGCGGCGCTTCTCGCCCATGCAGAGCCAGACCAGATAGGCGCCAATCGAGGCGAGGCCGCCGAGCCCGATCAGCCGGTTGATCGACGACGGCAGTTGATCCATCGATGAGGCGGCATCCGGATGGATGACCATGCCGATCGAGAGCACGAAGATGTTACCGAGCCAGAAGGTCAGGCCCGAGAGGAAACAGATCTTCGCGACGTCGATCGCGTTCAGCCCGTAGTCCGAATAGATCCGGAAACGGATCGCGCCGCCGGTAAAAACGGTGGCGCCGATGTTGTGGCCGATCGAATAGGACGTGAAGCTGGAGAGTGCTGCGATGCGATAGGGCACGTGCTTCTTGCCGATCGTTCGCAGTGCAAAATAGTCGTAGAAGGTCAGCGTACAGAACGCGAAGACGACGCAGATCGCCGCCAGCCCGATATTCCCACGGGGAATCTCGGTCAACGCGGTCAGGATGACGCCGGTATCGATGTCCTTGAGAGTGCGCGCAAGCGTGGTGATCGCGAAGGCGATGATGAAGACGCTCGCGGCAACGCCGAGCCTTCGCCAGCCGATCCATCTCTTGAAGCCGCGCTTCAGCGCGGGCAGCAGTCCGTGCATTCATCCTCCCGGCGGGGGGCAAGACCGATCGGCCAGACATTGGCCGGTCGGGTGCGATCACTGCCCGAAATGGGCTTCGACCGCTAGGCATGATGTAGCTCATTTAAGGCAAAAACAGCGACTTGTGCAGCCCTTGACAACGATAGGTTCTGCGTTCGACCGATAGGTTCTGCGGTGGATCGCCGCTTTTGTCATATGTGGTTCATATCGGGCGCGCGTTAAGCATATGAGTCGGGGCACCTGCCTGGAACGCGCGTCCGCATCTTGACATGATTTCGTGTCCGCCCGCAGTCGGCATTGTTCCAGCGCAAGCGATGCGAGCTTTTTTGGAACGTCGGTACTTTTTTGGAACGTCGGTACTATGCGCCGGTTAGCGCTCCATCAGCAATCGAACATGGCGGATTCATCGGCTTTTTCGTGCGAGCCGACGCCTCAATGTTCCCGAAACCGAGAGGATCGGAACGATGGGACTGTTCACAAAAGACATCAAGACCATGAACGACCTGTTCGTGCACCAGCTTCAGGACATCTATTATGCCGAGCAACAGCTCACCAGGGCGCTGCCGAAAATGGCAGATAAGGCCACCGATCCGCAGCTGAAGCAGGGCTTTTTGACGCACCTCGAAGAAACCAAGCAGCACGTGAAGCGGCTCGAGGAAGTCTTCAAGATGCACGGCGCGCAGGTGAAGGCGGTCGACTGCCCGGCGATCGACGGCATCATCGAGGAAGCCGACGAGACCGCCGGTGAAGTCGCCGACAAGGCGGTGCTGGACGCCGCCCTGATCAATGCGGCCCAGGCCGCGGAGCATTACGAGATCGTCCGCTACGGCAGCCTGATCGCCTGGGCCAAGCAGCTCGGCCGCAACGACTGCGCCACCGTGCTCGCCAAGACGCTGGAAGAAGAGAAGGCGACCGACAAGAAGCTGACCACGCTCGCCGAGAGCAAGGTCAACCTGCGCGCGGCGAGCTAGGGCGAACGACCTTCCGTCAGGAGACGCCGCGGAGCCGTGCGGCGTCTCTTTTCGGGCTTCGCCTATTTGCTTTGCGGCGCAGCCTGCTCGGCCTGGTATTTCAGTCCGAATACCAGGGCGATCACTGCGAAGGCGGCGATGGTCGCGGCAAAGACCAGGCTCGCCGCGGTCAGGCTGGTCAGGGTCGAGAGCACGCCGATCCCGATCACCGGAAGCGCGTTTCCGAGAAAGCAGCAGATGAAATAGGCCGAGACCACTTCGGCACGGCGATCATCCGGTGCGATCTGGTTCACCACCTGCAAGCTGCCGCGATAGCCGAGGCCCGCTGCCAGGCCGCAGGTCGCGGTCGATGCGATCATGACGCCGAGCGATCCCACGAACTGCGCCGTCACGAGCAGGGCAAGGCTCGGCAACATGAGGCCGAGCGACCACAGCATCGCGGTGCGGCTGGACAGGGATCGCGTCAGGGCAATGACCAGCGCAACGGCGGCCGCAAGCTCGAGGAAGATCGCGCCTGCGACGGCGTGGCTGGTGACATGCAACTCGTTGGCGAGCACGCTCGGTGCAAGCGCGGCGAAAAAGGCAACCAGGGCCATGGCGCCAAAGCCGGTTACCGCGGGCGCCACGAAGCGCCGCCGGATCGACGACGGAACGTCGGCGCGCGGCCGGATCGACAATTGCGCGAACGCGGCCAGCGGCCGATTCACGGTTTCGCGCAAGGCGAGAAGTGCGGCGACGACCACCAGCACCGCGAGATAGGCGATGAACGGGGTTCGCAGCGGAAGCGTGACATATTCGGCAAGCAGGCCGGCGATCAACGCGCCGAGCCCGAGGCCGGTGAAGTTCGCGACCGTCGCGACCACAGTGGCGCGGGAACGGTCCTGTTCGGCGATCAGCTCGGCAAGCCAGGCAGTGCCTGTTCCGGCGCCGATCCCGATGGCGAGACCGCTCAGTACCCGTGCCACGTAAAGTGAAGCGATCCCGTGTGCGAACAGGAAGACCAGCGCGCTTGTGATGGCAATGCCGATGGCAATGACCGCCGTGCGTCGCCGTCCGACCTCATCCGACATCCCGCCGAATACCAGGAGTGCAGTCAGATTGCCAACGACGTAGACAGCATAGATCAAGGTCAACGTGATCTGGGAGAAGCCGAACTGCTGCTTGTAGATGACATAAAGCGGAGTTGCGATGGTGCTGCCGGCGAACAGTGCGCCGATCATGCAGCCGACGGCAACGATGGTTGCAGTCTTGCCGAACTCCGATCTTGCGGCAGATGGAATCGAGGTGTTGCCAGCTCTTGCCATGAGGTTCACTGCCTTGAAGGGAACATGAAGGGGGCAACGGAAGCGATCTCGCAATGTTCCCATGTCTTCACGCCAACAGGGCTTGCACGGCGAGCAGGACGCGATACTTCGATGCCTCTTGCGAAACATACGATCTATCGTGCGACGATGCTTCGATCATAACCGAAGCATGATGGTTCGCCGCAAGCGTATGTTTCGCATGGGGCTGCAACCGAGGTGGCAGCATGCGAGCCAGCACCATCAAATATGAACCCTTCGACGACGGAGCCGGCGCGCAGCGTGCCGGTTCGCGCCTTGCAACCTCCCTCACGCTTGCCGCGATGAGCCTCGGCTATGGCGTGGTCCAGCTTGACGTCACCATCGTCAACACCGCGCTGGATGCGATGGGCAAATCGCTTGGCGGCGGCGTCGCCGAGCTGCAATGGGTGGTCAGCACCTACACCATCGCCTTTGCCGCTTTCATTCTGACCGCCGGTGCGCTCGGCGACCGTATCGGCGCCAAGCGCATCTTCATGGCCGGGTTCGCCATCTTCACCGCGGCCTCGCTCGCCTGCGCGATGTCGCCCAATGCGGCCGTGCTGATTGCAGCGCGGCTGGTGCAGGGGCTGGCGGCGGCGATCCTGGTGCCGAATTCCCTGGCGCTGCTCAATCGTGCCTATACGGACGACCGCGAGCGTGGCCGCGCCGTGGCGGTCTGGGCCGCCGGAGCGAGCCTGGCGCTCACTGCCGGTCCCTTCGTCGGCGGCGCGCTGATCACGCTGGTCGGCTGGCGCGCGATCTTCCTGGTCAACCTGCCGATCGGTCTGACCGGCCTGTGGCTGAGCTGGCGCTACGCCAGCGAGACCACGCGGTCGCGCGCGCGCGAGATCGATCTGCCTGGCCAGCTCGCCGCGATCGGTGCGTTGGGCGCGCTCGCCGGCGCAATCATCGAAGCTGGCGCGCTCGGCTGGAGCCATCCAGCCGTGATCGCGGCCTTCGTTGCCTCAGCCGCATTCGCGGTGCTCTTCGTCTGGCGCGAGAGCCGCACCGTGCAGCCGATGCTGCCGCTGTCGCTGTTCAGTCACCGGCTGTTTACCCTGACCACGATTGTCGGCCTCCTCGTCAACATCGCGATCTACGGCCTGATCTTCGTGCTGAGCCTGTATTTCCAGAGGATCAACGGGCTTTCGGCCTGGTGGACCGGGCTCGCCTTCGTGCCGATGATGGGCGCGGTGCTGCCTGTCAACCTGCTGGCGCCGCGACTGGCCGAGCGCATCGGCTCTTGCCCGACCATCGTGGCCGGCGCCTGTATCTCGGCGCTCGGCTGCCTCGGGCTGCTCTGGATCGAAGCCGGGACCAGCTACTGGGCGATCTTTGCGCAGATGATCGCGATCAGCGGTGGACTTGGCCTGCTGGTGCCGCCGCTGACCTCCACCTTGCTCGGCAGCGTCGACAAGGCGCGCTCCGGCATCGCCGCCGGCGTCCTGAACGCGACGCGGCAGACCGGCAGCGTGCTCGGCGTCGCGCTGTTCGGCTCGCTGGTGGCCTCGGACAGTGCATTCATGACGGGCCTTCACCAGTCGCTAATCATATCGGCTGCCGTCCTGCTGCTCGCCGCCGCCGTGATCGGCCTCGGCGCAAATGCGCCTGACGCAAAGACGCAAGGGCGCTCAATGTGAGCGATCCCACACATTCTCTGTTCACCATTCCCGAAACCGGCACAGAGCCGGTTACCGACTGTCCATCTCTGCCGGTTCTAGTGCAGTTGGAATAGGGGCCGGCAATGTATCAAGTTCTTTACTGCCTGACGGATCAGCATGATTGGCGTCTGGTCGCGCTCGGCGGAGCGGTGTGCCTGCTCGCCAGCGCGGCGGCGATCAGCCTGTTTCACCGCGCGCGCGCGGCGCGCGGGGGAGCTCGCGTATCGTGGGTCGCGCTCGATGCCGTCGTCGCCGGCGGCGGCATCTGGGCAACCCATTTCATCGCGATGCAGGCTTATGGGCCTGGTGCGGGCGGCGCTTACAATATTCCGTTGACGGTCCTGTCGCTGATCTTCGCGATCGCGGTCACCTTCATCGGGCTGAGCATCTCGGTGTCGGTGACGCGGGCGGGCCTGGTTGCGCTCGGTGGCGCCGTCGTCGGTGGCGGCGTTGCCGCCATGCATTACACCGGCATGATGGCGCTCGAGATTCCCGCGCACATCGGCTGGACGACCGGCACAGTGACGGTCTCGATCGTGCTCGGCATCGTCCTCGGGTCGCTTGCCCTGGTCGTTGCGGGCCGGCGCGACAGCCTCGCGGGCGCGCTCGGCGCGACGGTGCTGCTGACGCTTGCCATCGTCTCACATCATTTCACCGCCATGGGCGCCGTGGAGCTGACGCCGGATCCTGCGGTCGTGATCAGCGGCCTGTCGATCCCGCCGGCCTCATTGTCGATCCTCACCGCCAGCGCCGCCGCTGCGATCATCGCGATCGCGCTCGCGGCGGCTCTGCTCGACCGCCGCGCCAAGGGCGAACTGGGACGCCAGCAAGTCGTGCTGGATACCGCGCTCGAGAACATGTCGCAGGGACTGTGCATGTTCGATGCTGACGGCAAGATCCAGCTCTTCAACGAGCGCTACGCAGCGATGCTGGGCCGCACCGACATTGCGCTCGCCGGCCGCCTGCTCGTCGACGTGTTGCGGGAAGAGCAGGCCAGGGGCCAGTGGCAGGGCGATGCGGGCGAATTCTTCGCGCGCCTCGTCGCCGACGCGCGCGAGGGCCGCACGACCAGCCAGGTCGTCACCCGGTTCGGTCGCTCCATCCGCGTCGTCAACCAGCCGATGCAGGGCGGCGGCTGGGTCGCGACCTTCGAGGACATCACCGAATGGCTGGAGGCGCAGGCCAAGATCTCGCACATGGCGCGCCATGACGCGCTGACCAATCTGCCGAACCGCGTGCTGTTCCACGAGCAGCTCGAGCAGGGACTGCGCCGGGCGAAGTCGGGCGACCAGCTCGCGGTGCTGTGCCTCGATCTCGATCACTTCAAGGACATCAACGACTCGCTCGGCCATCCCATCGGGGATGCGCTGCTCAAGGAAGTCGGTCGCAGGCTGAAGGCCACCGTCGGCGCGAGCGACACCGTGGCGCGGCTCGGTGGCGACGAGTTCGCCGTGGTCCAGATCGGGCGCTCCGAGGAAGCCGCGGCGCGAGCCCTTGCCGGCCGCCTCGTCGAGGTGATCTCTGCGCCCTACGAGATCGACGACCACCAGATCGTGATCGGCGTCTCGATCGGCATCTCGCTGTCGCCGCAGGACAGCGACAATCCGGACGAGCTGTTGAAGAACGCCGACCTCGCGCTGTACCGCGCCAAGGCGGACGGCCGCGGCACCTATCGTTTCTTCGAGACCGGCATGGACGCGCGCGCGCAGGCGCGGCGGCTGCTGGAGATGGACTTGCGGGCGGCGTTGCTGCGCGACGAGTTCGAGGCGTACTACCAGCCCATCCGCGACGTCGCCAGCGGTCGCGTCGTCGCCTTCGAGGCGCTGCTGCGCTGGAACCATCCGCAGCGCGGCCTGATCGCCCCGATCAACTTCATTCCGGTGGCCGAGGAGACCGGCCTCATCGTCCAGCTCGGCGAATTCGTGCTGCGCAGCGCCTGCAGTGACGCCGCCACCTGGCCGGACGATGTCGATGTCGCCGTCAACCTGTCGCCGGTGCAGTTCAAGAGCCAGAACCTGATCGCATCCGTGACCGATGCGCTGGCAGCCTCAGGGCTCGCGGCGCGGCGGCTCGAGCTCGAGATCACCGAATCGGTGCTGCTCCAGAACAGCGAGGCGACGCTGACCACCCTGCACGAGCTGCGCGCCATGGGCGTGCGGATCTCGCTCGACGATTTCGGCACCGGCTATTCGTCGCTGAGCTACCTGCGCAGCTTCCCGTTCGACAAGATCAAGATCGACCGCTCCTTCGTGTCGGAGCTTGCGACGCGCGAGGATTCCATGGCGATCATCCGCGCGGTGACCGGCCTCGGGCGCAGCCTCGGCATCGTCACCACTGCGGAAGGCGTCGAGAACGACACGCAGCTCGAGCTGCTGCGGCGCGAGGGCTGCACCCAGGCGCAGGGCTATCTCTTCAGCAAGCCGCGGCCTGCGTCCGATGTCGCGTTGATGCTGAACCGGCCGCGGCTGCTCGCCTCGGCCTGATGTCTAGCCGCGGCGCAGCGCGAAGTGCGCGCCGCAAAACGCCATTACGGCGCCGAGACATAGCGCGGCGAGCCCGGCGAGCACGCCCGAGACGGACGGGATCGGGCTCGGTGCCGCGGCCACCTGGCCCGCACCGGCAAGCAGCAGCACGCCGACCGCGATCAGGAACTGCCGCATCCGCTGCGGGATCTGCCCGGAGACGGCGCTCTGCATCAACGTCGCCGTGAAATAGCCGCCGGAGAAACCGACCGTGGCAATCAGCCACCAGGCGATCGCTGCGCCCGCGGGTATGAATTCATGCGTGTCGGAATGCCAGAGCCCGCCGAGGTCGAGCCCGTAACGCGCGCCCAGCATGTGCACCGCGAGCGCGAGCAGCACGCCGGAGATCACGGCGGCACCGAGAATCAGGCGGCGCGGAAAAAAGGTCGTCTCAGCCATGCCCCGCTTGTAGGATGGGCGAGGGCGATCGCGCAAGCCGATCGCAGGCGGGATTGCGCGGACGGGATTGATTGTCGAGATGCAGGTTTCGGGAGCGCAAGGCCCGTCGGTCACGAGCTACGCCTACAAGGCGTCGCTGATCGGCTCGGCGCATCGTTTCGAGCTGACGGACGCGGGCCTGTCCTGGCACATCGCCGGCCGCTCCGGCCTGTGGCGCTATGACGAGATCTCGGCGATCCGGCTGTCGTTTCGCCCGGTGTCGATGCAGCAGCACCGCTTTCGCGCCGATGTCAGCCACTCCAGTGGCGGCCGCATCAGGATCCTGTCGACGAGCTGGCAGACCGCGGCGCTGATGGCGCCGCAGGACAACGGTTTTCGCGATTTCATCATCGAACTGCACGCACGGATGGCGCAAGCCGGCAGCCGCGCCGAATTGACCGCAGGCCTCGGCCGCAAGACCTATGCGGCGGTACTGGCCTTCCTGGCGGTGCTGACGGTGGCGATGACGGGCCTATTGATCCGCGCGCTCGTGATCGGGGAGTTCGCCGGCGCCCTGTTCATCATCGGCTTTGCCGCACTGTTCGCCTGGCAGGTCGGCGGCTTCGTGCGGCGCAACCAGCCGCACAGCTACAGTTTTGATCGTGTGCCCAAGGCCTTGCTGCCCTAGGTGCAGTCGGCCGCAATCAAACGTGACTTCGCGCTCCTGCGCCGGTGTCGCATCGTGCGGCCATGTCAGACATGCATCGTGCCACGCGGCCGCTTACGGCGGATGAGATCGCCGAGATCAACCGGACACATCTGATCGATACGTCGCTCCGGCCGGCCGATCTGTTGTTCATGTTCGGCACCCGCGAGGACGTTGGCTTGCGCGCCGACACCGCCGCGAGGCTGTGGCGCGAAGGCCTGTTCCGCTGGTCGATTGTCAGCGGTGGTGTGACGCCGGGCTCGGAGCAATCTGAGTGCACCATTATCAAGGCCGCGATGGTCGCGGCCGGCATTCCCGCGGACCTCATCCTCGAGGAACATCGCGCGATGAACACCAGCGAGAACGTGATCTTCTCGCTGCCGATCATTGATGCGGCGCTTGGACTGCAAGACCTCCGGAGCGTGATCTGCCTCGGCAACACCTGGACGGCGCGCCGCTATCCGATGACGCTTTACCGGCACTGGCCTGAAGTCGAGAAGATGCTGCTCACCGTCGACAGCTTTGCGACGCCGCGCGCACTCTGGCACACCGATGTCGAGTTTCGCCGGCGTGTCCTGCACGAATGGGACAAGATCGAGCCGTACAAGGCGAAGGGCTTTATCACAGAATGGCCGGCGGCCTGAGCAGCGAAGGGCCGGATCTTTGTCGTGACGCGTTTTCGAACCGGTATCACTTCGCTCGCAACGCTCCGGCTACTCCGTCGAGTCGAAATCCTCTTCCTTGGTGCCGAGCAGCGACACGAGCGTGCGCAGGCCGGAATCGAGCTGCTCGAGCGAGGGCGGGGCGAGCGCGAGCCGCACCGCGTTCGGTGCATGTCCGTGCGCAATTGCAAACGTCGAGGATGGCGTCAGTGCGATGCCGCGCCGGGCTGCTGCGGCGACGAAGGTCTGCGAGCGCCAGTGTGGCGGCAGCGTCAGCCAGAGATGATAGGAGCGCGGGTCGGCCGCGTGCTGGTAGCCGGCAAGCAGCCTGGCCGCGGTCTGCTGCCGGCGCGCAGCGTCGATCCGTTTCAGCCGCGTCAGCTCGGCAACGGTGCCGTCGGCCATCAGCCGCTGCCCGGACGCGAGCGCGTGGCCCGAGGCGATCCAGCCGCCGGTCCGCACCGCGCTCATCACGCTCTCGCGCAGATGCGGCGGGGTGACGAGGATGCCGAGCGCGAGGCCCGGTGCAACCTTCTTGGACAGGCTGTCGATCACGATGCAACGGTCCGGCCCGAGCGCTGCCAGCGGCGTGTCGTCGGCGAGGAAGCCGTAGACGGCGTCCTCGATGATGGTGAGATCGAGCTTCTCGGCGACGCGCATGATGTCGGCGCGCCGCGTCGCGTTCATGGTGACGCCGAGCGGGTTCTGGATGATGGGCTGGAGATACAGCGCCGACAGATGCGCCTCGCGATGCGCTTTCTGGATCGCATCGGGACGCGCGCCGTATTCGTCCATCGGAATCGGGACCAGCGTCACGCCGAGCCGCGCCGCGATGCTCTTGACGTAAGGGTAGGTCAGCGCCTCGACACCGCAGCGGCCGCCGGTGGGAACGAGGGCGGCGAGCGCGGCAGCGAGCGACTGCTTGCCGTTGGCGGTGAAGACGATCTGCTCGGCCTGCGGCGTAAAATCCTTGCGCGCGAGATAGGCGACGGCGGCATTGCGCGCGCTCTTGGTGCCGGTGCTGGTCGAGACGCGCAGGGCAGATTCGAGCGCATCGACGCGCTCGAGCCCGGCAAGGCTCTTGGCGATCATCGCCCATTGCTGCGGTAATAACGGATAATTGACCTCGAAATCGATCCGCGCGTCGCGCGGCTCGCTCAACGCCTCGACCTCGCGCTTGATGTCGCCGGAGATGAAGGTGCCGCGGCCGACCTCGCCGACGACGAGCCCGCGGCGAAGCAGCTCCGTATAAACCCGGCTCGCGGTCGAGACAGCGATGCCGCGGTCATAGGCAAAGTTGCGCTGTGGCGGCAGCCGGTCGCCGGGCCTTAACGTGCCTTTAGTGATATCGGCCGCAATGGCATCGGCAAGCTTCACGTATTCGAACTTGGACATTATTGCACCGAGAGCAATGTTTTACTTGCTCCGAGTAGTGTACTGGAGCATTTAAGTTCCATCAAGTTCCGCGATTGAGCCGAGGAGAGCGAGAGCAATCCGACGGCAAATGAGGTGCAGGCGCTCATAGCGTCCGCGCCAACGGCACCTGCTTCGCCGCGCGGACAATAGGCCGGAGAAGAAAAATGACCACGATCTCGCAAACTGCCGGGCGGAGTTTAAGCCCATCCTCGTCGGGCGGATTTTTCAGCACGCTCACCAACGTCGCCCATGCGCTGTTCGATCGCCTAGAGCGCCGCTCTGCCGTCAAGACGCTGAACGAGCTCGACGACCACGCCTTGCGCGACATCGGGATCACGCGCAGCCAGATCGAGGACGCCGTCTACGGGCAGTTCAAGGCCGAGCTGACGCGGTATCTGTGAGTTCATTCGGCCGCCACGCCCGGTGAGTCCGGGCGTGGTGACAATGCCTCCGCGTCGTCATTGCGAGCGGAGCGAAGCAATCCAGACTGCCAACGCGGAAAGACGCTGGATTGCTTCGCTGCGCTCGCAATGACGGCGTTTGTTGTGGCGATCAATGCCTGACCACCAGCACCGAGCACTTGGCGTAGCGCACGACGTGCCCGGCGTTGGAGCCGAGGAAATAGGTGCGCATCGCCGGCCGGTGCGAGGTCATCACGATCAGGTCGGCCTTCATATGCACGGCTTCCTCCAGGATCTCGTGGTAGATGCCGCCCTGGCGCACCACGCTGGAAATGCGCCCCGTCTCGATGCCTGACTCCCGTGCGACGATGGCGAGCGCTTCTTCGGAGGTCTGGCGCTGCTGCTCGTCGAAATCGGCCGGCACGTATTCGGCGAGCATCACCGGCGTCATCGGCAGCACGTTGAGCAGCCGTATCGATCCGCTCCAGGTCTGCGACAGCGTTACCGCGGTCGCGAGCGCCGGCTTGGCCAGATCGGTGTCGGCGAGGTCGATGGGCACGAGGATGGACTTGAACATCTGCGCCTCCCAATTGACCAAGCTGGATCAACCGGTCGAGACGGCGCGCCCCGCGCGTCTCAACCCGATCGAAGCAGCTTGGGGCTGACGAACAGCACCAGTTTGCCGCGGCGGTAGGCCACGTCACCCCAATCCTTGACGTCAAAGTCGAAGATCGCAAGCCCCGACGTGGGCAGATTGTGGGCGAGCGCCTTGGCGCCGGCCGGATCGCCGCCGCCCATCAGCATCAACGCGGCCTCGTGCATGCCGGGATTGTGGCCCACCAGCAGCAACTGCTTCGGGGCGGCCGGAACGGTTGCAGTGCGAATGGATTCCAGGATCTGGGCGGGATCGGCGCCGTAGAGTTCGGGCAGGATCTCCACCTGCGGCGCTGCGACGCGGTCCTTCATCGTCTCCCAGGCAATGTCCCAAGTCTGCCGGGCCCGGACGGCGTGCGACACCAGCACGGCCTTGGGGAAGGGGGGATGGGTGGCGAGCCAATCCCCGATCTGCGCGGCGTCCTTGTGGCCGCGGTCGTCGAGGCGACGATCCTGGTCACGGCCGCTCGGCGCGTCGGTCTCGGTCTTGGCGTGACGCAGCAGCATCAAACGGCGCATGGCATTCTCGAATCGTTACGCGTCCAGAATAATCTACAGGCGCCGGTTGAGGACAAGGTGACAAGGGCCCGATCGGTCCTTTAAGAAAACGACATGAGCGAGACTTTCACAAGCGAGTCCCAGGAAGAAGCCGGCTTTCGTGAACGCACGCGACTGTCGTTTGATCTCGACGCCGACATCTGCGTGATCGGGGCCGGGCTTGCCGGGCTCTCCATCGCGCTGGAGGCAGCCCGGCTTGGGGCCAGCGTCGCGGTGCTCGAGGGACGCCATATCGGCTGGAACGCCTCCGGACACCAGCTTGGCACCGTGATGCCGGGCTTTGCGCTGCCGCTCGCCGATTTGATCGAGCGCATCGGCTTCGAGGACGCGCGCGAATTGTGGACGCTGGCGAAGGGGGGCGCCGAGTTCGTCCGGGCCAACGCCACCGAAGAGAACATGCCCGGCATCGGCCCAAGCGACGGCGTGCTGGAGGTCTCCAACGTCGATGCCGGCGACCGGCTGATCAGCCGGTTGCAGATGCTCCACGAGGATTTCGACACGGAGGTCGAGGGCTGGCAGGTGGATCGCGTCCGCGAGGCGCTGAAGACCGACCGTTACTTCCACGGCGTCTATTATCCCCGGGCGTTCCAGCTCGACGGCCGCAAATATGTGCATGGCCTCGCAGCGCTGGCGCGGCGGGCGGGAGCGCGCATCTTCGAGGAGACGCCCGTCGTCAGTATCGATCATTCCGGCATCCGCAAGCGCATCGTCACGCCCTCGGCGCGGTTGCGCGCCACCCACATCGTGCTCGCCGGCAACATCCACCTCGGCGCGCCCTTGAGGCGCCTGTCGGAAACGCTGCTGCCGGTCTGGCGCTATGCCGGAATTACCGCGCCGCTCGGCGAGCGCGTGCACGAGATCGTGGCGTTCAAGGGATCGGTGATGGATTCCGACGGGGTCGACCATTTCCGTGTCGTCGACGGCGACCGCCTGATGTGGGAAAGCCCCGAGACCACCTGGGCCGCGCGTCCGCAGCGCTTTGCGGGCGCGGTCAGGCGGCGGATCAGATCGATTTTTCCCCAGTTCGGCGATGTCGAGATCACCGAGATGTTCGGCGGTGTCACCGGCCAGACCGTGCACGGCATGCCGCAGATCGGCCAGTTGCGCAAAGGCCTGTGGGTGGCGAGCGGGTTCGGCCGCCAGGGCATGAATACCTCGGCCATGGCCGGGCAGCTGATCGCGCGCAGCATTTTGTGGGGCGACGAGCGTTGGAAGCTGTTCTCGCCGTTCGAGCTGGTCTGGGCGGGCGGCACGACCGGACGGGTCGCCGGCCAATTGGTGGGAGTCTGGGGCAGGGCGAGTTCCGCCGCCGCAGGCTCGCTCGCCCGCTACCGCGAGCGGGCCCGGGTCAAGGACCGGGAACGCGAGGCGCGCCTCGCCGAAGCCAACCGGGCCGCCGGTACCGGTCCGCGCCGTCCGCCGCCGGGCGTCCGGCCGCGGCCGGCCCCTCCGCCGAAACCTGCGGCTGAGGACGTGGAACCGGTTCCGCACGGCGACATCGTCTCGCAATAAGTTGAGAAAAACCCCGCCCGGACGTGTAACGTCTGGCGGTAAAGCCCGTATCTCAGGGCGTGGACTCCCCGCGCACGGAGAATCAGATGTTTGACCGCCGCATCCTGTTGACGACTGTTGCCGGCCTGTTCGGCCTTTCGGCCTTCCGCTGGTTGAGAGGAACGCCTGCCGAGGCGGGAGAGAAGGCCACGCAAAAATTCGAGATCGAGAAGACCGACGCCGAGTGGCGCGCCCAGCTCACGCCGCAGCAATATGAAATCCTCCGCAAGGAGGGCACCGAGAGGCCAGGCTCCAGCCCGCTGCTCAAGGAACACCGCAAGGGCATCTTCGCCTGCGCTGGCTGCGACCTGCCGCTGTTCGCGTCCGAGACCAAGTTCGAGAGCGGCACGGGTTGGCCGAGCTTCTATCAGCCGATCGAAGGCAATGTCGGCAAGACCGAGGACCGCACCTTCGGCATGGTGCGCACCGAAGTGCATTGCCGGCGCTGCGGCGGCCATCTCGGCCACGTCTTCGACGACGGTCCGAAGCCGACCGGATTGCGCTATTGCATCGACGGTTTCGGGCTGGTCTTCCACCCCGCGGCGGCGTCGGCCACGTAGCTTTTCTCCTCGTCATTCCGGGGCGGTCCGCAGGACCGAACCCGGAATCTCGAGGTTCCGGATTCGATGCTGACGCATCGCTCCGGAACGACAATCGCCCCGGCAATTGTTGCCGCCCCGGCAATTGTGCCCCGGTCATCGGACCGGGGCCTGCCCACTCAAGTCATTGATTTCCTGAGAATACCCGCATTGGCATAGCCCTTGCGACTGTCTCCTCCGACTGCGGCCATGGTCGACCGGCCGCCGAGATCGGATCTGGAGACAAAGTTATGGGTATCTTCGATGCAATGAACACCTCGGTGGGTGGCCTGCAGGCGCAGTCCTACGCGCTGCAGAACATTTCCGGCAACATCGCGAACTCATCCACCACCGGTTACAAGGGCATCGGGACCAGCTTCGTCGATCTCATTCCCGACGCCTCGGTGCCGAGCAAGCAGGTCGCGGGCGGCGTGACGGCCAACGCCAAGGCCACCATCACGACGCAGGGCACAATCTCGGGCTCCAGCGTTGCCACCAACATGGCGATCACCGGCGACGGCTTCTTCTCGATCCAGAAGGCGACCGGCGTCGTGGATAACGTGCCGGTGTTCAGCGGCGTCACCTATTACACCCGCCGCGGCGACTTCCAGCTCAATTCCAACGGCAATCTCGTCAACGGCGCCGGCTACTATCTGATGGGCGTCACGGTCGATCCCAAGACTGGCAACCCGACCGGCAATGTGTCATCCGTCCTGAAATTCCAGAACAACTTCATCCCGGCACAGGCGACAACCTCGATCCAGTACGCCGCGAACCTGCCGAGCGTGCCGAACACGGGGGCGAGCTCGACCGCGGCGAGCGGCACGCTGCTGGCGGCCGGCGGCCTGAATCCGTCCGATTTTGCCGCCAACCCGCTGATCGTCGGCACGCCGCCGCCGCCCTATTCGAATGCGACGGTCTCCGGCGCAGCCGCTACCGGCAATCTGCGCTCGGCCTATACGGCGACGACCGCGACCGGCACGGTGGCACTGCTGGATAGCGCTTCGGCGGTGGCAACTGGCAGCACATCTCTCGATGCCGGCTTGGGCACGCATCTCAACACCAGCCTTCTCACCAACCTGGCCGGCAAGTCGTTGACGGTCAACGGCCGAACAATCAACTTCGACAACACCGTCTCGGGCGCTTCGACGGCTGCAGGCCCCCCTGTCGTCACTACGATTGGTCTGAAGTCGCCCACCAGCGCACTGATGTCGGATGTCCTCAGCGCGATCGCGTCTGGAGCCGGCGTTCCCGCCTCCAGCGTGACTTTGAATGCCAGCGGCAACATCCAGATCACGACGAGCACCACGGCCGACGTGACGATCGGCGGCACTGCGGCAGGATTGCTCGGCGTCAGCAGCGTGACGCGCGGCGGTAACGTGCTGTCCACTCCCGCAATTACGAGTGGTACACAGCTCGGCGGCACCGCGCAGCCCGGCGGGGCGGAAGTCCTCTCGACGCCCTTCGTGGTCGGCAACACGATCCAGGTCAACGGCACGGGAGCTGCCAATACGATCACCTTCGTGGCTTCCGGCGCTACCCCTCCGAACCAGATCAACATCACCGACTCCATAGCGACTCTGCTCAGCCAGATCGACACGCTCAGCGGTGCGAGCGGTTCTTCGATCAGCAACGGCGTGATCACCCTGAATACCGGTATCGCCAATCCCACCTTGACGGTGACGAGCCCCAACAACAGCAGCGCCTTCGCCGCGCTCGGCTTTACGTCGTCCATCTCCAAGAACCGCGGCGGTGGCGGCACGGCCGGCACCGGCGGCGTGATCGGCAACGACATCGCCACGTTCACTAAGGAATCGATCAGCGGCGGTGCGGTCACCGCCTACAACGCCGCGGGCACGCCGGTGAACCTGCAGCTGCGTTGGGCCAAGACCGACAGTGCCTCGCTGGGTACCGGCCATTCCGACACCTGGAACCTGTTCTACCAGACCGATCCGAATGCGACCGGCACCACGGTCGGCTGGGTCAACACCGGGCAGGCCTTCACCTTTGCCAGCGACGGCTCGCTGACCTCGCCGAGCGGATCGGGCATCACCATCAACAACGTCAGCGTCGGCGGCCAGTCGCTCGGCTCGGTCGCCTTCAACATGTCCTCGGGCGGGCTGACGCAATATGCCAGCACCAGCGGCGCGGTGACGATCAACACCATCACGCAGAACGGCTACGCCGCCGGTCAGCTCCGCTCGGTCGCCGTCAACAACAGCGGCCTCGTGGTCGGCACCTTCTCCAACGGCCAGAACCTCAATCTCGCCCAGGTGACGCTGTCGCACTTCAACGGCACCAATTACCTCAAGGCCCTCGACGGCGGCGCCTACGCCGCGACCGAACAGTCGGGCACAGCGATCGACGGCGCGTCGGGCAGCATCAGCGGCTCGTCGCTGGAAGGCTCGAACACCGACATCGCCGACGAATTCACCAAGCTGATCGTGACCCAGCAGGCCTATTCGGCCAACACCAAGGTGATCACGACGGCGAATTCGATGGTGCAGGATCTCTTGAACGTGTTGCGCTGATCGGCGCGTGACGTAACCAAAGGCGGCCAGTGATATGGGTTTGAGTTCAGCCCTCGCCAGTGCGATGAGCGGTCTGCGTGCCAACCAGGCCGCGCTCTCGATCGTCTCCTCGAACGTCGCCAACTCGCAGACGCCGGGTTACGTCGTCCAGAGGCCGAACCAGATCGAGGTCACCACCGGCGATTTCGGCTCGACGGCGATGACGACCGGCGTCAGCCGGGAGCTCGACACCTTTGTGCAGAACCAGCTGCGCACCGAGACCGGCGGCAGCGGTTACGCCGACCAGATGGCCAACATCCTGAAGCAGCTTCAGAGTGTCTACGGCACGCCCGGCAACAGCGGCACGCTCGAAACCGCGCTGAACAAATTCACCACGGCGTTGCAGGCGCTGTCGACCAGCGCCGGCTCGTCGTCGGCGCAGACGGTTGCCCTCGGCGCGGCGCAGGCCCTGGCCCAGCAGCTCAACGTGACCACCAAGGGCATCCAGTCGCTGCGCTCCAATGTCGAGCAGGACCTCGGCACCTCGGCACAGCAGGCCAACGCGGCGATGCAGAAGGTCGCCGACATCAACACCAAGCTTCAGGGCTTGTCGGCCAACGATCCCTCGGCCGCGACGCTGATGGACCAGCGCGATCAGGCCATCAACACGCTGTCGAAATTCGTCGACGTTCGCGTCACCACCGACGGTTCGAACCAGGCCAACATCTACACCACCACAGGCATCCAGCTCGTCGGCGCCGGGCTCGCCTCGCAATTCACCTTTGCTTCTGCCGGCGCCCTTTCGGCGACCTCGCTCTACAACATCGATCCGGCCAAGTCCGGCGTCGGTGCGCTCAACATCAAGCTGCCGAACGGCTCGCAGCTCGACGTCGTCGCCAACAACGTGGTCTCCTCCGGCCAGATCGCGGCCGACCTGAAGCTGCGCGACCAGACACTGGTGCAGGCGCAGAACCAGATCGACCAGCTCGCCGCCACGATGTCGAGCGCGCTATCCGACAAGACCACCGCCGGCAGCACGGTCTCGGGCCCGCCGGCCGGATTCGATCTCGACCTTGCCGGTGCGCAGCCGGGCAATACGGTCAACATCACCTACAAGGACACGGCGACCAACACCCAGCGCCAGATCACGCTCGTCAACGTGACCGACCCGGCGGCGCTGCCGCTCCAGAACGCCACCAATGCCAACCCGATGCGGGTGGGCGTCGATTTCTCCGGCGGCATGAGTGCGATCGCCGCTGCGCTCAACACCGCGCTCTCAGGCTCGCATCTGACGTTCTCCGCCGCTCCGTCGCCGGCGACGGCCACGACGCTGCGGGTGACCGATGACAATACCGGCCTTGCCAAGGTCAATTCGGCCTCGACCACCAGGACGATCTCGTCGCTGACCTCGGGCAGCCCGCAGTTGGCGGTGTTCACCGACGGCGGGCAGGCGCTCTACACCGGTACGATCACCGCCTCGGGCTCGCAGATGACCGGCCTTGCCGGGCGTATCGCCGTGAACACGCAGCTGGTCAGCGATCCCACGCGGCTGTCGGTCTACAACACCTCGCCGGTGACGCCCGCCGGCGATACCACGCGCTCGGACTATCTCTATTCGCAGCTCACCAATGCGGTGTTTTCCTATTCGCCGACGACCGGCCTCGGCTCGGCGAACCAGCCGTTCACCGGCAGCGTCTCGAACTACCTCCAGCAGTTCCTGAGCATCCAGGCCAGCGCCTCGACCCAGGCCACCCAGCTCCAGCAGGGCCAGAGCGTCGTGGTCTCGACGCTCCAGGCCAAGTTCGACTCGACCTCCAGCGTCAACCTGGACTCGGAGATGTCGAACCTGATCCAGCTCCAGAATGCCTATGCCGCCAACGCCCACGTGATGTCGGTGGTGCAGAGCATGATGAACACGTTGCTCCAAGCTCAAGCGTAACCAGTACAGGGCTCTGAAACATGTCGATCAGCAGCATCAACTACGCCTCGTCGGTCCTCGGCGCGCAGATCCGCAATATCAATCAGCAGCTCACCGACCTGTCGACGCAGCTCGCGACCGGCAAGCTGTCGCAGAACTATTCCGGGATGGGCACCAACGAGGGCTTTGCGATCGCCGGGCGCTCGCAGCTCTCGAACATCGCCGCCTATACCGACACGATCACGAACGTGAACGTCAACATCAACCTCGCCAATACCGCGCTGCAGTCGCTCACGACGATCCGCAACACGGTGCAGACCGGCTCCGCAAGCACCGCGCAGGATCTCAACGTCAACGGACAGACCGTCGCGCAGAACACGGCCGCTTCGCAGTTCGGCTCGATGGTCGGCGTTCTCAACACGCAGTCGGGCAACCGCTATCTGTTCTCCGGGACGGCGTTCAACACGCAGTCGGTTGCCAATGCCGCCGACATCATCAACGGTACGACCACGCAGGCGGGCTTCAAGACCGTCATGGCGGAACGCCAGGCCGCCGACCTCGGCACCAACGGCATGGGACGGCTGGTGCAGACGCAGCCGACGCCGAGTTCGGTCAAGGTGTCGGAAGATGTCGCGGGATCGCCGTTCGGGCTCAAGATCAAGGCGGTGTCCTCGACGCTGACCGGCGCGACCGTGACCGGTCCGAGCGGCTCGCCTGTCTCGTTCTCGGTCGATCTCAACGGCGTCAACCCGAACAACGGCGACAAGCTGAGCGTTCAGTTCACGTTGCCGGACGGCTCGACCGAGCAGATCGCCCTGACCGCCTCGACGGCCACGCCGACGCCGCTGGGCAGCTTCGCGATCGACGCGACGACCCCGGCCAACACGTCCGCGAACCTCAATACGGCATTGAACACTGCGATCACGAAGCTCGCCAACACGTCGCTTGTCGCGGCATCCGCGATCACGGCCGGCTACAATTTCTTCAACACCGCAAGCTCCGCGATCGGTACGCCCGTCAACAACCAGGCTGCGCCGCCGGCGCCGGTCAGCGGAGCAACGGCGCTGTCCGGCGCGAGCCCCTCGAATTCGATCTCGCCGGGCTTCGTCGCCGGTGACACCATCACCGTGAACGGCACCACGCTGACCTTCGTCAATTCGGGCGCGACCGGTAACCAGCTCAATGTCGGCGACAGCATCCAGACGCTGATGAGCAAGATCGACCAGATCACGGGCACGTCGAAGCCTTCGACCGTGCATGGCGGCTCGATCACGATCAACACGGACGACGCGGCGAGCCTCAACATCACGACCTCGAATGCGGGCGCACTCGGCGCGCTCGGTTTCGGCTCGACGCCGGTCACGGCGACGCAGCCGCCATTGCGCGTCGGTTCTTCACCGGCGAGTTCGGCGACGACGCTCGTCAACGGCTCGGCCAATACCGTGAAATGGTACACCGGCAATGACGGGCCCGGCTCGCCGCGCTCCACGGCGATGGCGCGGGTCGATGATTCAGTCACGGTGCAATATGGCGCGCAGGCCAACGAGGACGCGATCCGCCAGCAATTGCAGGCGATCGCGGTGTTCGGGACGTTCTCGACCTCGCCGACCAGCCAGTATGCGGGCGGACAGGTCACCGCGCTGAGCCTGCGGGTGACGCAGTCGCTGACGAAGCAGCCCGGCCAGCAGCACCTCGAGGACATCCAGACGGACCTCGCGATGGCCCAGAACACGATGAAGGACGCAGGCACGCGCCAGACCCAGGCCAAGGCGCAGCTCCAGTCCATCATCGACCAGGCGGAATCGGCCTCGCCGGACCAGGTAGCGAGCGAGCTCCTGTCGCTCCAGAACGCGCTTCAGGCGTCCTACCAGGTTACCTCGAAGCTCGCACAGCTCTCGCTCGTCAAGTTCCTGTAACGGCGCATTAAGACGCCGTTAACCGTGCCTCTTTACGTTTTGGTGAGGAGTTGAGCGGGGCAGGGCCGTCGATGTCGGACAAGATGCAGCTGGTGGTGGCCACGCCGTGCTTCGGCGGGCAGGTCTCGAGCATTTATGCGAGCTCGATCTTCGCGCTCCAGCGCGCCGTGCACGGCATGTCCAATCTCGAGCTCAAGGTGCTCTTGCGCGACGGCGATGCGCTGATCACGCGCGCGCGGGCCAATCTGGCCGCGATGTTCCTCGACGATCCAAAAGCGACCCATTTCCTGTTCGTCGACGCCGACATCGGCTTCAAGCCCGAGCAGGTGTTCCGGCTGATCGAATGCGGCGCGGATGTCGTCGCCGGCTGCTATCCGATCAAGCGGGTCAACTGGGACAAGGCGAGGCGCGCGATCGAGTCCGGCCGCGCGGATGTGCCGGCAGCCGCGCTCGATTATGTGCTCGAGATCGAGGATCCCGACCGCATCGTGGTGGTCAACGGTTTTACCCGCGTGCGCTACGCCGGCACCGGCTTCCTGATGATCCGCCGCCACGTGCTGGAGGCGATGTGCCGCCACCCCAACTATGCAGGTCTGCAATTCTTCCGCGAGCATTCGCACGACACGCTGGTGGCGAGCCAGAACCGTTTCGCTCTGTTCGAATGCATGATCGATCCGGCGACCGGCATCTACCTTTCCGAGGACTTCGCCTTCTGCAAGCGCTGGACCGACATCGGCGGCGAGATCTGGGCCGACATCGAGAGCTCGCTGGATCACGTCGGGCCGTCGGTGTTCCACGGCGACATCGCCTCGCAATTCGCAGCCGTGCTCGCGGCAGCGGCCGATGCGGCGTGAGCTTTCCGGGATGAGCGCCGGCGCATCCGGTCTGTCAGTCCCCGAGCGCACATTCGACGGCGGCTCGCGCTACCGCCTGCGCGATCTCTTCACACCATTGGACACGCTGCTCGTCTCCGGCGGAGATCCGCGGCTGGTGCTCGACGCTGGGGATCGCGTCAACGCCTATGGCTGTGCGGCCTCGCCGGAACCGGAGATCTGGAATTTCGCCTCCTCGACGGCATCGACGATCTCGCAATTTGCCTATGACCGCGCCGCGCTGGCGCGCGAAGAGCTGATGCACAGGTGCCTGTTCGACGAGGTCGAGATCGCCTTCGATGCGCGCTGCGAGGGCATGCGCGAGGAGCTGCGCGGCCATCTCCAGCTCTCGCCGCGCGTCGACGTCGTGTTCTCGCCGTCTGGCACCGATTCCCAGCTTCACGCCCTGTTCCTGGCGCGTGCGGTGCTCGGCGCGCCGCCAGTGACGATCGTGGTCGGCGCCGACCAGACCGGTAGCGGCACGGCCCATACCGCGCGCGGTCACCATTTCAGCTCCATGACGGCGAGCGGCCTTGCCGTGCGCAAGGACGGCGCGGTTGCCGGACTCGCCGGCGCCAGCGTGCCGTTGCCGCTGCTTCGGGCCGGGCCGGGCATCGCGATGCGCGCCGACACCGATGCCGCGGTGCTGGGTGCGATCGAAGCGACGATCGCGCAAGGCGCGCCCGTGCTGCTTCAGATCATGGATTCCTCGAAGCTCGGCTGGCGCGCGCCGAGCGCGGCCTGTCTCGACGAGATCGCGCGGCGCTGGCCGCGCAAGGTTCAGGTCGTCGTCGACGCCTGTCAGGCGCGGCTTGGCCGCCGCCGGCTGCGCTCCTATCTCGACCGCGGCCATATGGTGCTGATCACCGGCTCGAAATTCTTCGGCGGCCCTGCCTTCAGCGGCGCGGTGCTGGTGCCGAAAGGGTTTTCGCGATCGCTCGACCGGATTGAGGGGATTGCGCCGGGCTTCTTCGACTATGCCGGCCGTTGCGATTGGCCGACGGCCTGGACGGCGCTGCGCTCACGCTTCGAGCGCCGGCCGAATTTCGGACAATGGCTGCGCTGGGAGGCGGCGCTCGCGGAGATCGGCAGCTACTACGCCGTGCCCGGAGCCTTCCGCGTCAGGGCGCTGGCCGAGCTTGCCGCCGGCATCGACAGCATGATCGCGCTGTCGCCGTCGCTTCAACCCGTTGCAACGGCGACCGAGAAGACTGCCGGGGACGACGAGGAGTTCGCGCACGCCACGATCTTTCCGTTCATGCTGCTGCGCGACGGCAAGCCGGTCTCGATTGCCGAGACCGGCGCCGTCCATCGGGCGCTGCGGCGTGACATGAACGACGAGATCAGCGGCAGCGCGGCGGACCGGGCGGTCGCCGTCCAGCGCAGCCTGATCGGCCAGCCGGTCCGGCTGGAACGGCAGGACGACGCGCCGCAGGCCGTGCTGCGCCTCTGCGTCGGCGCCCGGCTCGTGACCGAGGCCTGGTCGCCGGATATGGCGCAGGCAAAACGCAATGTGCAGCACCTGCTCGATCGTATCGCCCATGTCCTGGTGAAGATCGAGCTGCTGCTTGACCGCGGCGCAGCCGCAACCGCGCCGGAAAAATCCGCGTTCGAGGTATGAGATGCAGCATCCAGTTTCCGCGCCGATCGGCGTGACCGTGCCGAACTGTGCCGACCGCATCGGCTTTGCGCAGCTGACGCGCCAGGCCTTCGAAGGCGTCGATCTGCAGCCACTGCGCGATCGGCTCGTCACGCGGATCACGGAAGGAGCAGCGCACGCGGGCGAAGGCCTCGACCTATCGCTGATCGTCCAGCTTCTCGGCGACAAGGCCGCGGGGCTCGCGATCCAGTCGGAGGTGCTGACCTTCCATCAATTGTTTCGCACGCCCGCTGCGGCTCCGAAGCCCGGCTTGCGCGTGCTCGCGCTAGCGGCCGATATCGACATGGGCGGCAACACGCCGATCGAATTCCTGCTCGAAGGCTCCGATTTCGAGCTGTTGACGCTCTATGTGACCAAGGATGTCGGCTTGCCTGAGACGTTGCCCGATCACGACGTTGCCATCGTGGTAGCATCCGATTCCGAGGAATGCCGGGAAACGCTGGCCCTGATCGAAAAGGCCGCGCCGCACTGGCCGCGTTCGCTGCTCAATCGCCCCGATCTCATCGGCAACCTCGATCGCGACAAGCTGCATCGTCTGCTGGCGGGCATCCCTGGTCTCGAGATCCCATCGACCATCCACGCGACGCGCGCGCAATTGACGGATCTCGCGCAGGGCCGGATCGCTTGCGAGGACATCGCCGGCGAATTACGCTTTCCGATGATCGCGCGGCCGCGCGGCACGCATGCCGGTGTCGGGCTCGCGAAACTCGACGATGCGCCGGCACTCGCGGCCTATCTCGCCGAGCGCGAGGAGCAGGATTTCTTCGTCGCGCGCTTCGTCGATTATGTGAGCCCCGACGGGCTCTACCGCAAATATCGTCTCGCGATGGTCGACGGCAAGCCCTACGCCTGCCACATGGCGATCGCCGATCGTTGGGACATCTGGTATCTCAACGCCTACATGGCGTTCAGCGAGGAGAAGCGGGCTGAAGAGGCCGTCTTCATGCTGGACTTCGACCACGCCTTCGCCGCGCGCCACAAGGCCGCGCTCGACGAGATGAGCCGGCGCGTCGGCCTCGATTATTTCATCGTCGATTGCGCCGAGAACCAGAACCGTGAGCTGCTGGTCTTCGAAGCCGACAACACCGCCGTCGTGCACAACATGGATTCGCCGGTCGTGTTTCCGTACAAGCCGCCGCAGATGCGCAAGATCTTTGCCGCGTTCACGGCGATGCTGTCGCGGCACGCAGGAGAGAGCAAGGCGAGCGCAGCATGAACGAGATCATGCGCAACGCGCAAAGCTCCGTCGCGCATGCTTCGCTCGATCCGCAGGACTGGAGCGAATTTCGCACGCTCGCCCATCGCATGCTGGACGAGGCGATCGACGGCATCGCCAATGTCCGCGCGCGGCCGGTGTGGCAGCCGATTCCCGATGGCATTCGCGCGGCATTGAAGGCCGACGTGCCGCGCGAGGCGAGCGACCTTGCCGATGTCTATCGCGAATTTGCCGAGCATGTCGCGCCCTATGCGACCGGTAACGTTCATCCCGGGTTCATGGGCTGGGTGCATGGCGGCGGCACCGCGGTCGGTATGCTCGCGGAGATGCTCGCAGCCGGCCTCAATGCCAATCTCGGCGGACGCGATCACATGCCGATCGAAGTCGAGCGCCAGATCGTCGCGTGGATGCGGCGCCTGTTTGATTTCCCGGAGAGTGCGAGCGGCATCTTCGTCACGGGCACGTCGATGGCCAATTTGATGGCGGTGCTGGTGGCGCGCACCGCTGCGCTCGGGATGCTGGCGCGGCAGCACGGCGTGGGCAATGACGGCGCGGTGCTCACGGCCTACACGTCGCAGGCTGCGCATGGCTGTGTCTCCAGGGCGATGGACATTGCCGGGCTCGGCACCGATGCGCTGCGCAAGATCGGCGTCGACGCCGATCATCGTATCGACGTCGCCGCGCTGCGCGCACAGATCGCGATCGATCGCGAGGTCGGCTTCAAGCCGTTTCTCGTCGTTGCATCCGCCGGCACGGTCGATATCGGCGCGATCGACGATCTCGAGGCGATCGCTGCGCTGTGCCGCGAGGAAGGAATCTGGTTTCACGTCGATGGCGCCTTCGGGGCGCTCGCGATCTTCTCGCCCGAGCTCGCGCCCATGCTCGGCGGCATCGAACTCGCCGATTCCATTGCGCTCGACTTCCACAAATGGGGGCAGGTGCCCTACGATGCCGGCTTCCTGCTGGTGCGTGACGGCGAGCAGCACCGGCAGGCCTTTGCGCAGCCGGCGGCCTATCTGCGCCGCGAGGCGAGGGGGCTTGCGGCGGGCGCGGTCTGGCCCTGCGATCTCGGACCCGACCTGTCGCGCGGCTTCCGCGCGCTGAAGACCTGGTTCACGCTGAAGACGTTCGGCACCGACAGGCTGGGCGCGGTGATCGCGCGCAGCTGTGCGCTGGCGAAATATCTGGAGACGCGCGTACTGGCGGAGCCGCGGCTGGAATTGCTGGCGCCGGTGAACCTCAACATCGTCTGCTTCCGCTACCGCGCCGACGATGCGGTCAATCGCGAGATCGTCGCCGATGTCCAGGAGTCCGGCGTCGCGGCGCCCTCGAGCACGACGCTGGACGGCAGGTTCGCGATCCGCGCTGCCATCGTCAATCACCGTACCGACGAGACGGACATCGACGCGCTTGTGGCTGCGGTGCTCGAGTTCGGCGCGCGGCGCGCCGGCGACGGTCTGATCGAGGTCGAGGCGCCGCCGCTGGCGGCGCCGTGACCAGGAATGCAGTCGAAACGACAACGGCCCCGGAGATGATCCGGGGCCGTTGTCATTTGGGCAGGCTGATGCGTGCCGATCAGGCGGCCGAGCTGACGTCGCCCTTGGGATGCGTCGCTTGGTACTGGTCCCTCAGCTTCTCTTCATAGGCGATCAGCTTGCGGGCATCCTTCAGCGCCCGGTAGAGATCGCCGCTCATGATGTTGTTGTTGATGCTTTCGATGATCGGCCAGGCGCTCGGCACCGCGGTGACGATGTCGCGCACCAGGTTGAAGTAGGTGCCGTGCTGGCTCTGCGGATCCGGCGAGATGTACATCAGCTGGACGGCGAGATAGACGAGCTTGGCCGGCGTGTCGGCGGTCTCCGGCGTGAGGATGTCGCGCTCGCGCAGGATGGGCACGTTGTCGCCGTCGATCAGGAGGCGGGCGCGCTGGTCGGTGTTGGTGATCACCGAATTGCCGACGATGATGCGTTCGTGCGGTTTGAGCTCAACCTTGAGAGCCATGCCTGTTCTCCATCAACCCTTTTACAACGATCCGTCGCGGCGTTCGTGCGATGAGGGCGATCGTTCGTGATTTGGAGCCGATCCTTGCGCAACATGGTTAACAGGTCGTAAACGACGGGGTCGGGGACGGAAAATGCAACAATTTCAAGGCCGGTAGCGGCATTTCGAGGCGTCTGCCGCGGCCTCGAAGGGGGCTTTCAGCGTCGCGGCGGAAAAAGTGCGGCTTTCATTTCACGGATTGTTAGAGGCTTGGACGCACGGTCCGGCGGTCGTCTGATCAATTATGGTCAGATAGGACGCGTAGCTACCAGAAAGGTAACAGTATGTCCGTCGTTCTCTCCGCATCGGTTCGCCAGAACCTGCTCTCCCTCCAGTCCACCGCCGACCTCCTCGCCACCACCCAGTCCCGTCTGTCGACTGGCCGCAAGGTGAACTCGGCTCTGGATAATCCCACCAACTTCTTCACCGCCCAGGGCCTTGATAACCGCGCCAGCGACATCGGCAATCTGCTCGATGGCATCGGCAACGGCGTTCAGGTTCTCCAGGCAGCCAACACCGGCATCACCTCGCTGCAGAAGCTGGTGGACAGCGCCAAGTCGATCGCCAACCAGGTGCTGCAGAGCCCGACGGGCTACTCCACCAAGTCGACCGTGACCTCGACCGCCATCACCGGCGCGACCGCCAACAACCTGCTCGGCACCGGTTACACCAACAGCACCGTCGCCGGCTCCGTCATCCAGAACGACAACACCGGCACTGCGGCCAACATCACCGCTTCCACCCAGCTGGTTGGCACCGCGGGCGCGACGTCCGACGACCTCAGCACCGCCATCACCACCGGCTCGGTCCTGACGATCAACGGCAAGACCATCACGTTCGACAACACCGTGACCACCTCGACCAAGGACGCCGCCGGTAACTTCACCATCGGCATCAAGACGGGCGTTGGCGGCAGCACCTTGACGGTGGGCACTGTGCTCTCCGCGATCGACAGCATCACCGGCACCGGCACCGCTTCGACCGTCGCGGCTGGTAAGCTCACGCTGAGCACCGGCACGACCTCGGATCTCACGATTGCGGGTTCGGGCAACGTGCTGGCCGCGCTCGGTCTCACCGCCGGCACGACCGCCCGCGTCCCGCCCGCCATCTCGGGCCAGACGCTGACGATCGCCGCCACCGGTGGCGGCACCGCGAGCAGCATCACCTTCGGCACCGGCGCTGGCCAGGTCAACACGCTGAACGGGCTCAATTCGGCACTGGCGGCCAACAACCTGCAGGCCTCGATTGACTCGACCGGCGTGATCTCCATCACGACGACGAACGACGCGGCCTCCTCGACGATCGGCACGCTCGGCGGCTCGGCCTTTACCGCCACCGGTCCGTTCCACAGCGTTGCCGTCGGGGCTCCGGTTGCCGATCCGACCTCGCAGACCCAGCGTGCAGGCCTGGTTGCGCAGTACAACAACGTGCTCGCGCAGATCAACACGACCGCGCAGGATGCCTCCTTCAACGGCGTCAACCTGCTCAACGGCGACACGCTGAAGCTGACGTTCAACGAAACCGGCAAGTCGACGCTGAGCATCACCGGTGTGACCTTCAATACCGCGGGTCTCAACATCTCGACCCTCGCCTCGGGCACCGACTTCCTGGACAACGCCTCGGCCAACAAGGTCCTGACCACGCTCAATGCCGCCAGCAGCACGCTGCGTTCGGAAGCATCGACGCTGGGTTCGAACCTGTCGGTCGTGCAGATCCGCCAGGACTTCAACAAGAACCTGATCAACGTCCTGCAGACCGGTTCGTCCAACCTGACGCTGGCCGACACCAACGAGGAAGCGGCCAACAGCCAGGCGCTGTCGACCCGCCAGTCGATCGCGGTCTCGGCGTTGTCGCTGGCCAACCAGTCGCAGCAGAGCGTGTTGCAGCTCCTGCGCTGATACGCGGCGAAAATCGTCAAACAAGGCATCGCGGCGGGGCTCTTGCCCCGCCGCTTTTCTTTGTCGGGTGACATGCTTCCGGTGCGGCGTTCCCGGGCAGCCCGGCGGATTAACGCTTCATTAACCTAACGGCTTAAAGCGCCATTAACCTTAACTTAAAGGACAGGCTCTAAAACTGGACAAAAGCTCATCTGCCAGATCGGCCTGGACTGATTCGTACAGCGTCGCGCTTCAAGAGGAAGATCCGCCAATGTCCAACATCGTTCTCTCGGCATCAGTTCGCCAGAACCTGTTGTCACTGCAGTCGACGGCCGACCTGCTGGCCACCACGCAAGGACGCCTTTCGACCGGCAAGAAGGTGAACACGGCGCTTGATAACCCCACCAACTTCTTCACCGCACAGGGGCTCGACAATCGCGCCAGCGACATCAGCAATCTCCTGGATGGCATCAGCAACGGCGTGCAGGTGCTGCAGGCCGCCAACACCGGCATCACCTCGCTGCAAAAGCTGGTCGACAGCGCCAAATCGATCGCCAGCCAGGTGCTGCAGAGCCCGACGGGGTACTCGCCCAAATCCAACGTGACGGCGGCCGCGGTCCCTGGTGCGACCGCCAACAACCTGCTGGGCACCGCCTTCACCAACAACACGGTCACGGGCAGCCTCGTCAACAATGACGACACCGGCGGCGCGGCGCCGATCACCGGCGCGACCAAGCTGGTCGGCACCGCCGGCGCAGGATCCAATGATCTGGGTACTGCCATCACCAACGGCTCGGTCCTGACCGTCGACGGCAAGACGATCACCTTCTCGACCGCGCAGACCACCTCGACCACCGACTCGTTCGGCAACGTCACGATCGGCATCGGCGCCGGCAGCAATCTCACGGTGCAGACCGTACTGAGTGCAATCGACGGCATCACCGGAGCCGCGACGGCCTCGACCGTTTCCGGCGGTCAGCTCGTGCTCAGCACCGGCACGAGCCAGGATCTGGCGATCTCCGGCTCGGGCAACGTGCTCACAGCGCTCGGCCTCTCCGCCGGCACCACCGCCCGCGTTCCGCCCCCACTCAGCGGCAAGACGCTGACGATCGGCGCGACCGGCGGCGGCACCCAGACCAGCGTCACCTTCGGCTTCGGCGTCGGGCAGGTTTCCACGCTCAATCAGCTCAATGCGGCGCTGGCGTCGAACAATCTGCAAGCGACGATCGACCCGACGGGTCATCTCAATATCGTGACCTCCAACGATGCGGCTTCCTTGACGATCGGCGCAATCGGCGGCACGGCCGCGGCGAGCGGCCAGCCCTTCTATGGTCTGATCGCGCAGGCGCCCACCGCGGACCCGAATTCGCAGTCGACGCGCGCTAATCTCGTCGCGCAGTACAACAACGTGCTCGCGCAGATCAACACCACCGCGCAAGACTCCTCCTTCAACGGCGTGAACCTGCTGAACGGCGATACGCTCAAGCTCGTGTTCAACGAAACGGGACGTTCGACGCTGACAATTCAAGGCGTGACGCTCAACGACGCCGGCCTCAGCCTTGCGCCCTTGAACCAGGGCGTTGATTTCCTGGACTCGAAATCGGCGAACGCCATTCTGACTTCGCTCAACTCGGCCAGCACCACGCTGCGTGCCGAGGCGTCGACGCTCGGTTCGAACCTGTCGATCGTGCAGATCCGTCAGGACTTCAGCAAGAACCTGATCAACGTGCTGCAGACCGGCTCGTCGAGCCTGACGCTTGCGGACACCAACGAGGAAGCGGCCAACAGCCAGGCGCTCTCGACGCGCCAGTCGATCGCAGTCTCCGCGCTGTCGCTCGCCAACCAGTCGCAGCAGAGCGTGCTTCAGCTCCTCCGCTAAGCGCGACGCTGACGTAGACGATGAATCATTCAACGGCGAAGCCTAGGCTTCGCCGTTGTTTTGAGCGAGATCGCTAACTGTCGATTAGCTCAGATCAGCGCATGATGGATGCAATCGTTTACAGTGCGCGCACTCGGATTTAGCCTTGAGGTGAAGGTGGATGCCGCGACCAGTAATTGTCCGGAGATCGTCGGCACTCTCACGTAAGCAAATCTTAAGCGGTGCTGCCTAGGGTTGGGAAAGAAATCCTTAAGCCTGTACAACGGGCGAGGAAACCTCCAGGGTGATCGATGTCGAGTTCTGCTGCTTCGGCCTACGCGCGTGTAGCCACGACCACTGCGTCTCCTCGCGATATCGAGGCGCAGACGCTCCTGAAGGCCGCCAACAAGCTGCAGGACGCCATCAACAGCGCCGATCCCTTCAACGAGCAGACGACGCAGGCGTTGATGTTCAACCGCAAGCTCTGGACCATCTTCCTGAGCGAGGCGATGCGCGACACCAATCCGCAGCCGCTCGACGTTCGGCAGAAGATCGCCAACATCAGCGTGTTCGTGCTGAGCCAGACTGCAGCGCTGCTGATGAGCCCGCAGCTCGATCACTTCCGCCCACTGATCGAGATCAATCGCAATATCGCCGCCGGTCTTTCGGGACGGTCGTAACGCGACCGGTTCGAACGACCTCGATACGGCCGCCGCGACCCGTGGCGTAAACGTCAGGCGCTGCGATCGGTGCTGAGTGGACGCGGGGGCTCGGACTTCATGTCCAGTGCGTGGAAATAGGCCCGGCGCCGCAGCATCGCTTCGTCCGGAAACTGATCGACAACCGCATCGGTCCGTTCGTTCACGACCTGGAACACGAAGGACGCGGCGGGCTGGTTGAAAACGACCTGGCGTGAAACGCTATCGCTGGTGCTCTGCAAATCATTGCGCGCAGCTGCGCTGGTATTGCTCGCGGCGACCGTCTGGCTCACCGGCAAATCAGTTTGCACGGCCTCGTTCGCCGCCGCATTGGACGTCGTTATGATCTGCACGGGGGCCGGTATCCCCACCGGCCTGATGCTGAAATCTGTACTCATGGCAGCCTCCTGGTTGCCTCGTCTGAGTCAAATCCCAACCCCTCTCAATACGCAACCATGGAACACCAGGATTGAAGACCGGGTAAGCAAACGTGCCTAACCGCGCGACGATATCGCCGCGCGGTTTTTCGTAAAATTGCAGGGAGTTTTCGCGCGCGCTCAGAGCGAGCGGCTGACCGCGAGCGGGGTGATGTGGCGTGGGCCCGGAGCCGCGCGGCGTCCCGCCGCCGTGTAGGTGTTGGGCACGTTGCGCTTCTGGATCTCGGCGTTGACGCCGCGCAGCACGCTCTCGGAGACCGCGTGTGCGGTCGCGAGCACGGTGAGATTGACCTGGAGCATCGCGCGGAACGCATCGTGGTGCCGATGCAGCGTCGAGAGCAGCTCGGGTGCGGATTTCGCGAGCTGGGCCTGGTTCGTCTTCAACTCGCTGACGGCGCTGACATAGTTTCGCGACAGCTCCTGCTTCTTGCTCTCGAGCGTCATCGCTTCGCGGACCTGGCCGGCGCGGACGAGTTCGGTCTCGCGCTCGACCAGTCCGAGCAGGGCGTTCATCGCATCCATCAGCTGCTCGGCGACCTTGCGCGCCTCGGCGTTGCCGGGTGCGGTGTTCGGGCGCTGCGCTTGCACCGACTGACGTGAGGCGTTGAAGTGGTTCATCTCGGTTGACCTTATGCCGTGCGGATCGTTTTCGCCTGCTGCATGATGAGGGTGCGGTAGACTTCGGTGGCGACACCGACGCCGCCGGCCTTGGCGAAGTTCTTGGAATATTGCTCGGTCAGCATCGAACGCCACACGCCGGTGCCCGGGGTGTCGCCGAACGGGCCTTCGCCCTTCAGGCCCGAGGTCATCTGCGAGAACATGCTGTTGAGGAACATCGCCTCGAAATCGGTGGCGGTCTTCTGCGCCTTCGACTGCTGCTGCGGCGAGACCTTCTGCAACGCGGCGGCGAGCTCGAAGTCGGGCCGGCCGTTGCGGCTCTCCACCGAGAAGGCCGAGGAGGTGACGACGTGCGGGGTGTTGATCATGCTGGTCTGCATCACATCACCTCGATGTCGGCTTCGATCGCGCCGGCGGCCTTGATCGCCTGGAGGATGCTGATGAGGTCGCGCGGGCCGATGCCGAGGCCGTTGAGCCCGTCGACGAGCTGCTGAAGCGAGACGCCGTCCTTGACGACGGCGAACTTCTTGCCGTCCTCGACGACGCTGACGCCGGTGCGCGGCGTGACCACGGTGCGCCCCCGTGACAGCGGGTTGGGCTGGCTGACCTGGGGGCTCTCGGAGATGGTGACGGTGAGGTTGCCTTGCGCCACCGCGACGGTGGCGACGCGAACGTCGCGGCCCATCACGATGATGCCGCTGCGTTCGTCGATGACGATCTTGGCGGCGAGATCAGGATCGACCTGGAGCTGCTCGATCTCGGTGAGGAAGGCGACGACGTTGCCCTTGAACTCCGGCGGGATCGAAAGCTGCACCGTCGAGGGATCGATCGGTTCGGCGCTCTTGACGCCGAGATAGTCGTTGATCGCGGCCGCGATCCGCTTGGCCGTGGTGAAGTCGGCGTTGCGCAGCGCGAGCCGCACGTTCGGTAGCCGATTGAGCGCGAACTCGATCTCGCGCTCGATGATGGCGCCGTTGGCGATGCGGCCGACGGTCGGAACGCCGCGCACGATTTTCGCCGCTTCGCCTTCGGCCTGGAAACCGGAGATCGCGAGCGAGCCCTGTCCGACCGCGTAGACATTGCCGTCGGCGCCGAGCAGGGGCGTGACCAGCAGGGTGCCGCCGCGCAGATCCTTGGCGTCGCCCAGCGCGGAGACGGTGACGTCCATGCGCGTGCCCTGGGTGGCGAAGGCCGGCAGATTGCCCGTGACCATCACGGCGGCGACGTTGCCGGTGCGGATGGTGGCGCCGCGGATGTTGACGCCCATGCGTTCGAGCATCGCTTGCAGCGACTGCTTGGTGAAAGGGATGTTGTTGAGCGTGTCGCCGGTGCCGTTGAGGCCGACGACGAGGCCGTAGCCGATGAGCTGGTTCTGCCGCACGCCCTCGATATTGGCGAGGTCCTTGATGCGCGATGTCGCGCTTGCAGACGTGACCGAGAGCGCCAGCGCTGACAGCGCGGCGCAGGCCACCCCAACAATCCTCACCCAACGAACGCCTGGCATCCTCTGCTCCCCGAGGCTCCTCAAATCTCGGACCATCCACGACACTCCCATGACGAGCTGGTCCGACGCTTTCCTTGCGAGTGCTGTGCCAACGCGGGGCAGCGGGGTTACGCGATTGAATAGGTTGAATAAACCTGTTTCCACCGGTGTCAGGGAGCGTTCTCCCTGAGGAGCGAAACTGCCGCCTGTCGGCAGATTTTGCCGGGCCGTTTACGCGCCGTTAACCATAAGACGGCGAAGGTGACGGCATCGATCACCCGGATTCCCGCGATGCGCATCTACGGACCGAACGGCACCACGCTTGGTACGCCGGCCAGCCAGGCCAAGCGGACGAGCTCCGGCACCTTCGTGCTGCCCGACACCTCGTCGGCGCAGGAGACGCGGGGCGCTGCTGCACCGAAGGCCGCCGCGAACATCGACGGGCTGCTCGCACTGCAAGGCATCGAGGAAGATCCGGTCGAGCGCCGCAAACGCTCGGTCGCTCGCGGCAGGACCGCGCTCGACGTGCTCGACGATCTCAAGATGGGACTACTGTCCGGCAATCTCGACGCCTCGACCGTGATGCGGCTGCGCGATGCCGCGGCGAACCTGAAATCGTCCTCGGGCGATCCTGGTTTGGATTCCGTGCTGTCCGAGATCGAGCTGCGCGTCGAGGTCGAGCTGGCCAAGGCCGGGCAGGCTTAGTCAGGTTTAGCAGGCTGTCGTCGCCCGGCTTGACCGGGCGACCCAGTATTCCAGAGACAGTCATTGTTGAATCCAGAGGCCGCGGCGTACTGGATGCTCCGGTCAAGCCGGGGCATGACAGCGGAGTTTGGAGCGGCGTGCGAACAGCTTGCTCCAGACTTTGCCATTCACGCCGCTTCGTCCTTCAACTGCGCGTCGTAGCGGCGCTGGGCGGCGAGCACGTCCTTCAGGTTCTGCTCGGCCCAATCGCGCAGGGGATCGACGGCGGCCGCGAGCGTCACCCCGAGCTGCGTGATCGAATATTCCACCGTCACCGGTACGGTTGCGATGGCGTGACGCTTGATCAGGCCGTCGCGCTCGAGCGACTTGAGAACCTGGCTCAACATCTTCTGCGAAATGCCTTCAATCGTTCGGCGCAACTGATTGAAGCGCATCGGCTCCTCGCGCAGCAGCAGCAGGATCAGCACCGCCCATTTGTCGCCGACGCGGTCGAGGATCTGGCGCGTGGGGCAGTTCGCTGCATAGACGTCTGGCTTCATCGTCAACTCCTCGCGATCCGTTTGGCCCCTTGCCGGCTCGCGGCCGGTGACGGGTCCCGGTTACTCTTGCGTAATCAGGTAAGCACAAAGTGCTCTCTTAACACCAGCATCCTTTGCGATATCTAGTAACTGTTAGTTACCAAAAGAAGCAAAGGAGCCTTCCATGAAAATCGCAGTCGCCGGCGCCTCGGGCCGGGCCGGGTCGGAGATCACCAAGGAACTGTCGCGTCGCGGCCATGCGGTCACGGCGATCGCCCGGAACCCCGAGAAGATCGCGACCCTGCCGAACGTCACGTCCACCAAGGGCGACGTGCTCGACCAAGCTGGCCTTGCCAGGCTGTGGGCCGGACATGACGTCGCCGTGAGTTCCGTGCACTTCCTCGCCAGCGACCCGCTCAAGCTGATCGGCGCGGCGAAGGCGTCCGGCGTCGGTCGCTACCTCGTTGTCGGCGGTGCCGGCAGCCTGGAAGTCGCTCCCGGCGTCAAACTGGTTACAACCCCCGGTTTTCCCGCCCAATACAAGGCCGAAGCGGAGGCGGGCGGGGCTTTCCTTGACCTGCTGCGACAGGAAAAGGACCTGAACTGGACCTTCATCTCGCCGTCGGCCCTCTTCATCGAGGGCGAGCGAACCGGCAAGTTCCGGCTCGGCACCGATCAGCTTCTCGCAGATGCGAACGGGAAAAGCTGGATCAGCTTCGCCGATTACGCCATTGCGCTCGCCGACGAGATCGAGCGGCCGGCCCATCCGAAGCAGCGTTTCACGGTCGGTTACTAGGCCTTCGGCCGCCCCCGGGCTCTCCAGGATAAACCTTCCTGTGCAAGGGCTTGGGGGCGCTAACCGAACGATCAGGGAAATATTGTCTGTCACATGAGGCCACTATATAAGCCCGGCTTAACGGACCCGTTTCCGTTGCGAGTCGTTGCTTAGACAGATAGGCCGCCCTTGGAAAAGTTGAAAAACTACCGACCGACCGAAAAAGAGCCTTTCATGAACGACCGGCAGAAGGAGTACTTCCGTTTGAAGCTCCTCGCCTGGAAGGATGAGATCCTCAAAGAGTCCAAGCTCACGCTGCAGGCTCTGCAGGAGGAGAACGTGAACCACCCCGATCTCGCCGATCGGGCATCGTCCGAAACCGACCGCGCCATCGAACTCCGCGCCCGCGACCGCCAGCGCAAGTTGATCGCCAAGATCGACGCCGCGCTCCAGCGTATCGAGGACAACACCTACGGCTATTGCGAGGACACCGGCGAGCCGATCTCTTTGAAGCGGCTCGAAGCCCGGCCCATCGCAACGCTCTCGGTGGAAGCGCAGGAGCGCCACGAGAAACGCGAGAAGGTCTACCGCGACGAATAGAGTCCGAGCCGCAGCGATGCGGCTCTTTGTTTTTGGGCTCACGGTGCCGCTTGAGCGCCGTGATCAGCATTTTGTCTGCCGCTTGCCGTGATGCGCGGCGCAGGGCGCGATCGCGAAAAGTGAATCACGATCAATGGGCTGGAGTCACTTCCTCCGAGCTCACGTAAGTTCGGATGAGAAACAGCCTTCACTTCAGGTGCGGGAGGTTTTGCGAGTCGCATCAACGAGATCGACTCGAATGCTGAGGCACCGATCCGGCAGCTTCACACATTGCTGCAATCGGGCTTGGCTGCAATCAGGCTTGCTGCGACGCCACAAGGCGCGCATCGCCATAGAGCCTGGACCAGCTCAATATTTCCTTAAACGCCGGCAACAGGCCGTAGGCCTCGTCCGTCAGCTCGTACTCGACTCTCAAGGGTTTCTCCGCGAAGACGGCTCGCGACACCAATCCATCCTGCTCGAGCTCGCGCAGCTGCGTGGTCAGCATGTGCTGGGTGATGCCGCCGATTGATCGCCGCAACGCACCGAAACGGACGGCGCCGTTCATCAGCGCAAACAGGATCTCCAATTTCCACTTGCCGCCAAGCGCATGGATGGCGCGCTTGAAGTCGGCGAGCAGGGCAGGGTCGGGGCTGCAATCGCAGTCGCTGTCGCAAACACTGGTCAGGTTTTCCATACCGGTCTCGAAATCCATTCTACTTGTTCCCCGGGGAGATAGTGACCAGATGCGGCCTTGAGCAGGGTGGCGGAACCAATTCGCCCAGCCTGCGCAGTGAGGGGAGTTCGGCAATGAGCATTGTTCTGGTCACCGGCGGATCCGGCTTCGTCGGCATCCATGTCGTCCTGCAACTTCTGGCCGCCGGCCATCAGGTGCGGACCACGGTGCGCCGTCCGGACCGGCAGGCCGACGTGCTGGCGATGTTGCGCGAGGGTGGAGCTGCGTCGCCGGAAAGCCTGTCCTTTTTCACCGCCGATCTCACCGCGGACGACGGCTGGCGCGAGGCCGTCGCCGGCTGCGATTACGTGCTCCATGTCGCCTCGCCATTGTCGACCAGTGTTCCCAAGGACGAGAACGAGATGATCATCCCGGCCCGCGACGGCACGCTGCGGGTGCTGCGCGCCGCGCGCGAGTCCGGCGTCAAACGGGTTGTTATTACGTCGTCGTTGGGCGCGATCGGTTATGGCCATCCGCCGCGCGAAAAACCGTTCGACGAGACCGACTGGACCAATCTCGGCGGCGCCGACGTGCAGCCCTACATCAAATCCAAGACGCTGGCCGAGCGGGCGGCCTGGGATTTCATCGCGCGCGAGGGCGGCGGGCTTGAATTATCGGTCGTCAATCCCGCCGGCATTTTCGGCCCGGTGCTGGGGCCCGACTTCTCCGGCTCGATCGAGATCGTCAAATCGCTGCTCGACGGCGCCATGCCGGCGGTGCCGCGGGTCTATTTCGGCGTGGTCGACGTGCGCGACGTGGCCGATTTGCACCTGCGTGCGATGACGGCGCCCGAAGCGAAAGGCGAGCGCTTCATCGCGGTCTCCGGTGAGACGATGTCGATCCTCGATATCGCCAGGGTGCTGCGGCGGGAACTCGGACCCAGGGCGCGCCGGGTTCCACGGCTCCAGGCCCCGGACTGGCTGGTGCGGCTGACCGCGAACCGGATTCCGCTGCTGCGCGCGGTCGTACCGATGCTTGGAAGGGTTCGGCATTCCACCAGCGCCAAGGCGAGGTCGCTGCTCGGCTGGCAGGCCCGTTCCAACGACGAGGCGATCCTCGCGACGGCCGAAAGCCTGATCCGGCTCGGTCTCGTCAAGGGCTGAGGTCGCCCTTAGGAGTCCTTTGGGCCGTTGGCCCGCGCTTGTCACGCCCCGGCGGGAATGCTGAACTGCCGACCTCAATTGCGTAGCGTGGGAGCCGGCGCCGATGGACAAGATTCTCAAAGCCGCAAAGGCGATAGCGCTCGCGCGCCGTAACCGCGCGCCGCTCGCGGCCCTGGACCATCCGCCGGCCGATGAAGCCGAGGGCTATCAGGTCCAGCGCGCGCTGCACGATCTGCTGCTGCCGCATCTCGGGCCGCTGGCCGGCTACAAGATCGGCTGCACCAGCCAGGTGATGCAGGACTATATCGGCATCCCGCATCCCTGCGGCGGCAGCGTGTTCCAGAAGGGCGTGCACGAGAGCGGGGCCAAGCTCGCAGCTGCCGACTATGTCCGTGTCGGCGTCGAGTGCGAGATCGCGGTGCGATTGAAGCGCGACCTCGCCGCCGGCGAGGCGCCGTTCACGGCCGAATGGGTCGGCGAGGCCGTCGAGGCCTATCATCCCGCGATCGAGATCGTCGATGATCGCTATGTGAAGTGGGAAACGATGGGTGCGCCGACGTTGATCGCCGACGATTTCTTCGCCGCCGGCTGCGTGCTGGGTGAGGCGGTGCCGCGCTCGTCGGTGCCGGATCTGAAGGCGGTCAAGGGCCGCGCCATCGTCAATGGCGAAGAGGTCAGCCACGGCACCAGCGCCGACGTGCTCGGCCATCCCCACAACGCACTCGCCTGGCTCGCCAACCACCTCGCCGCCGAGGGCAAGGGGCTGCATGCGGGTCAACTCGTGCTGACGGGGAGCCTGGTGAAGACGCTGTGGCTGAAGGCCGGCGACAAGGTGCGGATGGAGCTGGACGGGCTGGGCGTGGTGGAGGCGGAGTTCAAGTGAGGCTGCTAAGCCATTCCCCGCCGTCAGTCGTCCCAATTGCCTTTACAAAATACATGCGGCCCTCGCCAGGGGAGCTAGCGAGGGCCGCGTAGTACATCGTCGTTCGCGCCTAGGTTCGCGAACACGATGTGGGAGCTCGGGAGAGACTTAGAAGGGCAGCAGCACGTCCATGACTTGCTGGCCGTAGCGCGGCTGCTGCACGTCCGTGATCTGGCCGCGGCCGCCGTAGGCGATGCGGGCCTGCGCGATCTTGCTGGAATCGATGGTGTTGTCGCTCTGGATGTCTTCGGGGCGGACGATGCCGGCGACCACGAGCTCGCGGATCTCGTAGTTGACGCGGATCTCCTGCTTGCCTTCGACCACGAGGTTGCCGTTCGGCAGCACCTGGGTGACCACCGCGGCGACGTTGGTCTGCAGGGCTTCCGTGCGGTTGACCGAGCCCTTGCCGTCGGCGGAGGATGTCGAGTCCGTGGTGAGAAGGCGGCCGGGCAGGATCTTGAGCGGCTGCGTGACCGTCTGGCTGCCGATGAAATTGGTAATCCCCGAATCCTCCTTGGCGGTTCGGCTGCGCTGGGTCTCGTTGGCGATGTTGGCCTTGTCGGTGATGTTCACGGTCACGGTGAGGAGGTCGCCGACATGGGTCGCGCGCTGATCCTTGAAGAAGGCCCGGCTGCCGTTGCGCCACAGCGAGTTCGGATTGTAGGAGGCGACTTCCGGCTTCGGCATCGGCATCTGCACCGGCTTGTAGCCGGGCTGCGTCGTCGGATTGTCGATCGCCGACAATTTCGGTTGCTCGCCGATCTGCGACAGGCGGTCGATCGAGGAGCAGCCGCTCGCCAGCGCGCAAACTGCCAGCAGCAGACCAGAGATCGCGACGCGACGAAGGCGGGAAGCCGAACTGAACGTGGACATGACTTACTCTGACTTGGCTGGAGCTTGCGGGACGCGAACTTGCGGAATCTGGGCTTGGGCGATTTGAGCCTGCGATGCGGGGGCCTGGACCAGGTTTCGGACCAAAGCTGCAGTGTCGACGGGTGCGGGCGCTTCGTCCCGCTTCAGCGACGAGGTCTGCTCGACCGCAGGCGCCATCGGCGCGGACTGGCTCGCGCCTTGGATCGTCACCTGGCCGCGGCCGGTGACCATGCCGCTCAGCGTGCGCTTGGTCTGCAGGTTGAGCACGCTCACGGTGTCGCCCTCGGCGCCGCTCTCGAGCGCCTTGCCGCGCGTGGTGAGGTAGATCCCGGGGACCTGGTAGATGACGGTGACGCTCTGATCGCGCTGCACGAAGTCGGGCTTGACGATGTCGGCGACGCGGATCGGCATACCCGCCCGCATCGGCCGGCGCAGCTGCATGCCGAGCGTGCGATCGCGCGAGGCGGCCTCACCGGTGACCTCGGCCTTGGGCCGGCGCTCCAGCGCGATGTCGGAGGACTTCAGGAGATCGGCGCGGTCGATGTCGCGCGTCAGCACGGCCACTTCCACCGTCTCGATCGCGGTGCCGGTGAAACGCAGCTTGGTCGGCGTCGAATTGCTGTCGTTGTTGATCTCGAAGGCGATGTCGAAACGGCCGTTGCGGGCGTCATAGCGGGTTGCGACCGGCTGAAGCGCGCCGGTGTTGGAGGCATCGAGCCGCATGTCGGCGACGCCGCGGTCGAACGTGACGGCGATGTTGGCGGCTTCGCCAAGGCCGAAGCGGCGCTCGAGCGCCGAGGCCACCGCGGTCTCGAGGTCCTTGTTGGCGAGCGTGCGGGCGAGGCGGGTGACCTGGACTTCCTTGATGTCGCCGGTCATCACGCCGATCACCTGCTTTGCGCGTAGCACCGACAGCACATGCGCGACTGGCAGCGCGCCGGTGGTGCCGAGATCGGGCGAGCGGTAGACCGGGATCAGCGCGGCCGAGCCGGCATTGTCGATGAGATCGCCGACCCGCACCACGTCCGAGGTCACGGTGACGCTCGCGCGCAGCGTCGGCGCTGCGATGAAATCGTCGGCGGCCTGCGCCGGCAGCGCCAGCAGCAGGAAAGCGGAGATCGTGGCGAGGGTGGTGCGGATCATCGTCATCACCTCAGCGGAACAACGCCGTGGTCGATTGCATCATCTGGTCGGCGGCGCTGATGACCTTGGCGTTCATCTCGTAGGCGCGCTGCGCGGCGATCAGGTCGCTCATCTCCGAGACGACGTCGACATTGGCCTGCTCCAGGCTGCCCTGCGTGACCTTGCCGTAGCCTTCGGTGTTCGCGGTGCCGTCCTGCGGCGGGCCGGAAGAGGGCGTCTCGACGAACTGATTGTTGCCGACGGGCTGGAGGCCCGCCTTGTTGATGAAGCGGGTCACGCCGATCTGGCCCTGAACGGCCGACGTCGACGAACCCGGCAGCGTCACCGAGACCTGGCCCTGCTCGTTGACGGCGAGGCCGGAGGCGTTGTTCGGGATGGTGATGGTCGGCTGCACCGGGTTGCCCTGCGCGGTGACGACGCGGCCCTGGTTGTCCATCTGGAAGGTGCCGTCGCGGGTGTACTGGAAGGTGCCGTCGGGCATCAGGATCTTGAAGAAGCCTTCGCCCGAGATCGCGAGGTCGAGGTCGTTGCCGGTCTGCGACAGCGTGCCCTGCGTCATGCTGCGCGGCGTGCCGACGGTCTTGACGCCGCCGCCGATGTCGACGCCGACAGGCACGATGGTGCCCTGGTCCGAGGCCTGCGCGCCGACGCGGCGGACGTGCTCGTAGATCAGGTCCTGGAACGCCGCCGTCTGCTTCTTGAAACCGGTGGTGCGTAGGTTGGCGATGTTGTTGGAGATGACCTGGACGTTGAGTTCCTGGGCCGCCATTCCGGTCGCAGCGGTGTGGAGCGCTTGCATGTCAGTGATCCCCTAATCAGGCCGGAACGTCGGCGAGCTTCTCGATCGCCGATTTGTGGAGGTCGCTCTGCTGCTGGAGCAGATTGGCGATGGCGGTGTAGCTGCGCATGACCTCGACCATGCGGCTCATCTCGCCGACCGAGTTCACGTTGGACTTCTCGATGTAGCCCTGGCGCACGGTCGACTTGGTGATGGCCTGCGGGGTCGCGGAGCCGACGTCGTAGAGGTTGGCGCCGAGCTTGGTCAGTTTCGCCGGATCGTCGAACGCAGCCATGCGGATCTTGCCGCGGATCGAGTCGGTCTTGGCGGTGCCCTCGAGCACCGTGACGGTGCCGTCGGGCGCGACGTTGATGTCGTGGTCGGTGGGCTGGAAGGTGATCGGGCCGCCGGTGCCGAGCACGAGGTTGCCGTCGGAGGTGACGAGCTGGCCGGTGCTGTTGAGCGAGAACTTGCCGTCGCGGGTGTAGCGTTCGCCGCCATTGGCCTGCACCGCGAAGAACGCGTTGCCGTCGATCGCCATGTCGAGCGGGTTGTTGGTCGGCTCCATCGGCCCCTGGCCGACGTCGCGGAAGGTGCCGCGGTCCTGCACATAGGAGACCCGGCGGTCGGACGCGATGAAATTATCCTCACGCGCGTTCGAGTTGAGAAACTCCTCGAACAGCGAATGGTCGGCCTTGAAGCCGTTGGTGTTGGCATTGGCGACGTTGTTGGCGATGACATCCATCTGCCGTTCCAACGTCATCTGCCGTGACAAGCCGATCAGAAGCGCGTTCTGCATCGGAAATCTCCCCTGAGTGAGCCTGCCACCTCGCTCTCCCAAGCGCCTTGGCCGACCCGTGAACGAGACCGCCAGGTTCTCCCAAACCCTCCGGCCTCGGTCCTTTCTCAGCGAAAGCCGTGCCAACTCAAAAAGACTCGTAATTTCAATATCTTGTCGATTTCGAAGGGGCGCGGGGAGGCGGCAGAAAGGTTCTGTTAGCCATGTTTGCCCGGCAGATTTTTCCTAGTGGAGGCCCAATCGAAAGAAACCGTTAACCATTATTACCGTAGCGTTTGCGTGTAAGAGGAGCGCACTGCGCTGGGGCATTTGTATCGCGTCACTGTCTGCCAGGAGGCTTCGCTCTTTCGACCCCTTATGAGATGAGCGAGCCTATCGACCATGGCAGACAATGAAGCGGAAGGCGGCGCAGCCGCCGAAGGCGCGGAAGCCGCTCCGCCGAAGAACAAGCTCAAGCTCATCATCATGGCCGTCGGCCTGCTCGCCGTCCTCGGCGGCGGTGCCGCGACCTGGTTCTTCTTCTTCCGTCATGGCGACGACGAGCATCACGCCGAGGCGGCGCCGCCGCCGAAGCCGCCGGCCTTCGTCGACGTGCCCGACATCATGGTCAACCTCGCCGGCGCGCCCGGAGAGCGCGTGCAATATCTCAAGCTCAAGATCGTGCTGGAGCTGAAGGAAGAGAAGCAGATCGAGGCGATCAAGCCGACGATGCCGCGCGTGACCGACATCTTCCAGACCTATGTGCGCGAGCTGCGCTCCTCCGACCTCAACGGATCCGCCGGCGTCTTCCGCCTCAAGGAAGAGCTGACCAAGCGCGTCAACGCGGCGGTCGCCCCGATCCAGGTCAGCGCGGTGCTGTTCAAGGAAGTCGTGATCCAGTGAGCATGACGGGCTAGGGATCATGGCAGGCACCGACCAACCAGACCAGGATGCAATTGCCGCCCAATGGGAGGCCTCGCTTGATTCCGAGGATCCCGCGGAGGCCGCGAAGGCTGCTGCCGAAAACGAACTATCCGAGACTATGGCCCTGCAATGGGCGGCCATGGTCGAGGACGGCAGCCGCGATCTCGGCGCCGGCAAGAATTCCGGCGAGCGGGTGCTGTCGCAGGAGGAGATCGACAATCTTCTCGGCTTCGCGGTTGGCGACGTCACGCTCGACGACCATTCCGGCATTCGCGCGATCATCGATTCAGCGATGGTCTCCTACGAGCGTCTGCCGATGCTCGAAATCGTCTTCGACCGCCTGGTGCGGTTGCTGACGACCTCCTTGCGCAATTTCACCTCCGACAACGTCGAAGTCTCGCTCGACCGCATCACCTCGGTGCGCTTCGGCGACTACATGAACTCGATCCCGCTGCCGGCCGTTCTCTCGGTGTTCAAGGCCGAGGAGTGGGAAAATTTCGGCATGGCGGTGGTCGATTCCAGCCTGATCTATTCGATGATCGACGTGCTGCTCGGCGGCCGGCGCGGCGCGAGCCAGCTCCGCATCGAGGGCCGGCCCTACACCACGATCGAGACCGAGCTGGTCAAGCGGCTGGTCGAGGTGGTGCTGGCCGACGCCGAGCAGGCGTTCCGGCCGCTGTCGCCGGTGACCTTCACGATCGATCGGCTCGAGACCAATCCGCGTTTCGCCGCGATCAGCCGTCCCGCCAACGCCGCGATCCTGGTGCGCCTGCGCATCGACATGGAAGATCGCGGCGGCAACATCGAGCTGCTGCTGCCTTACGCGACCATCGAGCCGATCCGGGGCGTCCTGCTCCAGATGTTCATGGGCGAAAAATTCGGCCGCGACACGATCTGGGAGGGCCATTTCGCCACCGAGATCAACCAGGCCGAGATCGCGGTCGACGCCGTGCTCTACGAGGCCGAAATCCCGCTCAAGCAGCTGATGCGGCTCAAGGTCGGCGACACCCTGCCGCTCGACATGCGCGCGGATGCCAACGTGACCGTGCGTTGCGGCGACGTCACCCTGACCGAGGGGCGGATGGGCCGGGTCGGCGACCGCGTCGCGATACGGGTGACGAAACCCCTGCGCAAGCCAAGTACGACACTTGCGATGTTCGAGAAGGTCGACGAGCAGAACAAGATGATGGAGGCCCCATGAACCACTCCCTGGGAATGGCGATCGAGACGCTGGTGGCTATCCTGCTGATGCTGACCATCGTCTACTGTGTCATGCTCAACAAGCGGCTGACGCGACTGAAGGCGGACGAGCATTCGCTGAAGGCGGTCATCGGCGAGCTGATCACCGCCACCGAGATCGCCGAGCGCGCGATCGGCGGGCTGAAGCTCGCGGTGCGCGACGTCAACGAGAACCTCGGCAGCCAGCTGGCGGCGGCGACACAGATGTCGGACCAGCTCTACAAGCAGCTCGGCGAAGCCGACAACGTGGTGCGGCGCCTGTCCAAGATCGCGATCGCGGCGCGCCCCGCGACGAGCCCGGAAACGGCCGAGGTGCCCGCGGCCAAGCCCTCATCGGCGAAAGCGGTGGCGGCTGCGGCCGAAGCCTTCTCCGAGCGCCGACGGTCCAACGGCCTCGCGGCATAAAGTCAGGGTATGAAATCCTTTCGTAACATCCGCGTCATTCCGGTCGTCCTGGTCGCCGTCGCAGGGCTCGCCACGCTCAAGGTCGTGGGCCTCGTGATCAATGGCGGCTATGTCTTCGACTACCAGCCGAGCCAGATCAAAAAATCCTGGGCGCAGGAGAATCTGAACTTTCCGACGGGGCGGGAAGACCCCGATATCACGGGATCTACCCATGGCGCGCCGAAAGAGGCGCCGAAGCCCGCCGCGCCCGAGACCAAGCCCGAGGGCACCGTGGTCAAGATGGACGAGGCCCAGCCGCAGGTCTCGGCATCCGAGCGCGCGATCCTGGAGCGCTTGCAGGCACGCCGCCAGGAGATCGAGTCCCGCCAGCGCGAGATCGACATCCGCGAGAGCCTGCTCAAGTCGGCCGAGAAGCGCATCGAAAACAAGGTCGAGGAGATGAAGGCGGTGGAATCCCGCATCTCCGCGACCCAGGCCGAGCAGAAGGCCGCCGAAGCCCAGCGCATGAAGGGCCTCGTGACCATGTATGAGGGCATGAAGCCCAAGGACGCCGCACGGGTGTTCGACCGGCTCGAGATGGGCGTGCTGATCGAGATCGCCTCGCAGATCGCGCCGCGAAAGATGTCGGACATCATGGGAGTGATGTCGCCGGAGGCCGCCGAGCGGCTGACGGTCGAGATGGCCCGCCGGGCCAATGGCGGCGGCGATCAATCGGCCGCGGCCGGCGATCTCCCCAAGATCGACGGCAAGCCGACGCAAAAGCCGAATTGAAGGCTCCGGAGGCGCGGCGCGCTGCGGCAGCCTGCGCGCAATCGCGCGGTCGTTCGGCCTGTACGCGGCTAGACGCCTTGCGCGTCTAGTGCGCGAACCGCTGTTGAACCCTGGGCCCCGTCGCGCTCAGCGGCTTGTCGACGGGAAGGAGGGTCTCGCAGTGCTGCCTGATCAGCGCAGCCTTCGTCGTGCGAGTCACGAGATGAAGGGTGCTGTGGCAGCAGGAGCACTCGTATACCTTTAGTGCATAGCCCCGCGCGATTGGAAAGACGGCTACGACCGCTCTTGCCTGGCTACATACAATACAGTTGGCTTCTCCGCTCATTGATTGCTCCCCCAAAAAAGTTGACCAATCGCATTCGCATCGCAATGATCACATTTGATTCAGAGTCGTTGATGGACCGCAACACCTCTGAGGTTGTGCGAGCCTATTCGGCAACCAAGTACGCAGATCAAACGCGCCGGGGAGTGGGGTGATCGCCGCGAGCTTGACGTCCTCGTCGCACGAAGCACGTCGGCTCGCGTTGCAGATGCAGCTGAAGCAGGCGGCATCTTCTGAGGCTGCGATGAGTTGACGCGTGCAACTGTGAACTGGAGTACAGTGGTGCTGGAGAGTTCGTCCTAGGCTCCCGCCATCGGCAATCAGCCGCGCGGGCGGAAGCCATGAATTACTCGTCCGTAGCAGAACGCGCAATCGAAGCCGTCAATCGACTGCTCATCGCGGCGATGACGTTGGCCTGGACATCCGCGCTTGACCATCAGCATGCATTGCCGCCGCAAGAAGAGGATGGCGACACTGACGATGCTTGTCCCGAGCTGGACAGCTCCTCGGCGTCGGATGGCACGGGAAAACAGCACTGAAGATCCAGTCGCCCTGCGGACTTCACACGATCAGATCGTGCGGCACGTGGGCGTGAGCTGAGCCCGCCCCGTGAGCCGGATCAATATGCGGCGGGGACGGTTCAGGCATCGACGCCGGCCTGGATCCGTGGACGACGCCAGCATGCTCGTGATGACCGGACGGGTCCGAAGGATCGTCCCATCCTGCGCTGAGCTCTGAACGGTGGCCATGCAAAGCGCCATCCCTGGTGGCGTAGGGTTCGACTGCCGCGTGCCAGGGCAGGGGCGCAATGTCACCCGAACCGTCAGAGCCGTGTTGCTTGAAATGAAATGAGTCCCCGAGGTGGACCCAAGCACCTCGAGGAAGGCCGTCCTCGGCTATCGGGTCGCCATGATGATGCTCGCGGAAGTGATTTTCGTGGTGTGACGTCTGGATGGAGTCGGGGCCGGACTCGATGCTCGGGTCGACCGTGGACGGTGTGACCGGACCGCTGTCCTTGGCGGCCACGCGCTCCCAAGCGGGCGCGATCTCCTTGCCGTTGTCGAACGGTGTCAGCTTGTCGAATACGAACCTATTCTCCGCAACTGCCGTGGAATGAAGGTGGTTGACGGGCTGCACGTGGCTCACCGCGGAGGCCACGCTCTCGCTGCTGGACGCGTCCGATCGCGTGTTCGTATCGTCGGGCTGAACGAACTGGGTGTGCCTGACGAGGGCAATCCGGTCGCAATCGGCATCGAACCTGCACCCGCTCGCCTTCGCGGCTTGCCCGGGCCCGTCTCCGTCGATCAGGGCGGCTCGCTCATGGACGGTTTCGCCTGATGAGAGGCTGGTCGCCGTCGTCGGGCTACCGGTCGCGTCGTTGTCCGCGCTCGCTTCCAGATTGGCCGGCTCGGCTGCCATCGCATGACCCGACGTTTCCAGCGCGAGCATGAAATCCGACGTCTGGACGGTGGAGAAGCCATCGAGATGGATTTCCACCAGACTGGAATTGCCGATGCTCAGGCTTTGATCCGTCGCATTGACGTACACGATGGTCTGGTTCGCCGAGCTGTCGTAGAGCCAGGCGATCGTATGTGCGGGCACCATCGTGCTGGAGTGGTCGAGTGCCAGAACGGAGAGGGTGAGCGCGCCGAGCGCTATCACGTCGCTCCGCTCAGAGTCTGCCTTGAAACCAGAGATGATATCAGGTCGCGCTGCACTGGAATTCGACGTCGAAGCAAAGACGAAATGATCGTCTCTGGAGCCGCCGGCAAGAAGGGTCTGTTCGTGCCCGTCGTGACAGGTGTCGCAATTGTCGTTTGTGCCGATCTTGCCATGATCCGGACTTTCGCCGGAGACACCGATGCCATCCGTGTTCGCGTCAAGGGCGCTCGCGGCCACCGTCGGACCGGCGGCAAAAGCTCGCGCAGCCGCATTGTCTTCGGGGGGCGCGGCGGCGTGGGGCGGATCGGCGGCATCGAGCGCTGCCGCGTGGCCGAAATGGTCGCGATCGTCGGCGCCGTGGATTGTGATGGCTATGGTCTGTTCCGTCCCATCGATGGTCGTGACCGTGAAGGTGTCGGTCAAAGTCTCGCAGGAAGGAAGCGCCTGCACGGCACAGTTGGTGGTGTCGAGCGTGTAGGTCCACACACCGGCGGCGGTCATCGTGAAACTGCCGTAGCCGCCCGCGCTCCGTGTCGCACAAGTGACCGGCGTGAATGTGTTCGGCGCGTTGTCGACGTCGGTGTCAGTCAGTCTGCCGCTCGCCGTCGGCTTGCCGTGTTCCCTGCAATCGGGCTCGGTCACCGAGCCAGTGATGCAGCCGTGAATGATGGCCGGATCGTTCGTGCCGTGGATGGTGATCGTCACCACCTGCGCGGTGCCGTCGATGGTGGTCACGGTGAAAGTGTCGGTCAGGGTGTCGTAGGCGTTCAGCGCCTGCACGACGCAATTGGTATTATCGAGCGTGTAGGTCCAGACGCCGTCAGCGGTCATCCGGAAGCAGCCGTAACCGTGGTCGCTCGCCCTCGGCGAGGTCACCGGCGTGAAGCTGTCGGGAGTATTGTCGACGTCCGCATCTGCAAGCTTGCCGGTCACGATTGGAGTCCCGGGCTTCCAACATGCGGCTTCCGTCACGGTACCGGTCGTCGTCCCGGAAATGACGGCAGCATCGTTGGAGCCGTTGATCGTGATGGTAATCAACTGCGGGGTGCCGCCGATGCTGGTCACCGTGAAGGTGTCGGTCAGCGTCTGGCCGACGTTCAAAGCCTGTACTGCGCTGTTGGATTGATCGAGCGTGTAGCTCCAGACGCCGTCGGCGGTCATGGTGAAAGTGCCGTAGCCGTGTGCACTCTTCGTCGGGGAATTGACGGCCGTGAAAGTGTTGGCGGGGTCGTCGACGTCGACATCCGAAAGCTTGCCGGTCGTGAGACCGGTCGTGAGAGGGGGGGCGGATGCGGCATTGGCGACGCCGCCGAATTCGACCGACGAGCCGGTCGTCGTACCGGAGATGATCGCCGCGTCGTCGGCCCCGTTGATGTTGATCGTGAAGGTCTGTTGAGCCGAAAGCGACCCGTCGGACACGGTGATCACAAAGCTATCGGTGGTCGGCGTCTTCAGCGCATTGATCGCGCCACTGTCGGGAACGAAGGCATAGGCGCCAGTCGTGCTGTTCAGATAAAGCGTGCCAAAAGAGCTGGTCTTCGATACGTCGTAAATCGCTCCCTGCAGCGCGGTAGCGCCCGTAGCGCCTCCGCTGATGCCGAAAGTCAGCGCGGCGCTGGAGCTGCTGGCGCTGAACGTTCCCGTTGTTGCGGTGAAGACGTCGAACGCGACCGTGTCGAGTTCAAGCGGGCCCGCCTGCACATTCAAGATCGGCGCCGTCCGCACGGGCGTGATGATGTCTGGCACCGTGACGATGATCGGCTGCAACGGTGGCAGCGCGTTCGGCCCCGCGGGCGCTATGAAATTGATCGGCTCCAGCGGCAGAGATTCGACGAACGGAGGCGTGCCGGACCCGTTCTTGCCAAATCCCTTCGAGAAATTTTCGAGCGCCTCCTGCTGGGCCACCCGCAGCTCCTCCATGCGCGTGGGGCTGTTGTCGAGCTGATTCACGGCAAGCCCTGAGCCGACCTTGCTCAGCACGACGGTTTGTCCGGGGTCCTCGACGATGATGTTCCGCGGGATTGGTTCCTTGGTCGTGAGCTCGAACGTGCCGTGTGCAAAGTCCTTGTATGTAATCGTATCGTCGTCCAGGAACGTTGCGTTCGGGTCTGCGGCCCTGACCTCTTTGATCATCGAGAAGAGCAATGCCGTGAGCGACAGCATCCCGAAACGGTCGGCAGAGGCTCGCTCATGAGATTGAATAGCGGGTACATCAGGAGGACTGCTCTTCGCCGTCTTCACGCGGCGATGCAGGCCCGCAGCGGCTTCGCGCTCGTCCCCGTGCTCTCCAGTGGACGTGACGGCCATTTTTCAACCTCGATTGCCCGAGCGGTCGGCCTCAGGCGTCGCCCTATGCCGCTGCATCTTGGCCGGCTTGCCGCGTCACGCGATCGGGAACAATTTTGTGCCGGCAACCTCAGCCATGCCCGCTAAAAGTCGTCGTTTCCGAGAATTCCGCCCAGGCTGATCACGGCAGAATTGCTGTCGTTTCGCCCGAAGGCACCGCTTTCAGCGCCAAAAGCTGTTTGAAATTGCCTGGCGCGGATAGTGACTCTTTTGGACACGGCGATCAGCCATTCGGATTACCCCGGAATAACCATTTTGGCTGTCGTGGCTTGCTGCGGCTGGTCTGCCATTATCCCCGATGGCTTTCGCCGGCGCTGTCGGAGCCGTTCGGATGCTCGAGGATCATTTCTTCGAAAAGGAGGAAGCCATGGGCACTCGTGCAACGATTGTTCTCGTGGCAGGTCTCGTCCTTGCGCTGGCCGCTTCGTCACCCCGCCCGGTTCAGGCGCAGGATGATTCTCCGCGGCGCGCCGTGCTGGACTCGTCGTCAAAGCCAATCGGGAAAGTTGTGGCAGCCGATGGCTCGGTCATCATCGAGCATGCGGGCGCCGCCATTGTCCAGGCAAACGTCGGGGGCGAATCCATCCAGACGAAGATCGGTGATCCCGTCTATTTGGGCGATGTGGTTCGAACCGGTGCCGACAGTCGGGTCGGCATCAACTTCGTCGATGGAACTTCGTTCAACTTGTCGAGCAACGCCCGCATGACATTGGACGAATACGTCTACGAGCCGGGTGGAAAGTCCAATTCGACAGCCTTCAACCTGACCAAGGGAACGTTCGTTTTTGTTGCCGGCCAGGTTGCGAAGACCGGAGACATGAAGATCGAAACGCCGGTCGCGACGATGGGCATTCGAGGCACCACACCTCACGTCGAAATCTCGGACGACGGAACCACCAGGTTTTCCACTCTGATCGAAGAGGGCAAGGACAAATATACGAAGAAGCCCGGTGCTGCGGGGACACGCCAACCCGAGCAAAGGGCCGAGAAAAGGCTCAATCTGAACATCTGCCGCGGCTGCTAGAGAATTGGTCCGACCCGGTGCAATCGCCAGATCTCAGAAGATCGGGAGCCTGACATGAAACCAGGATCCTCCGTTGCCGAAGGCGGACTGGCGCTTGTCGTCCTGATGTTGGTCGGCTTGCCGGTCGTGGCCCAAAGCTCCAGGGTGAAGGACAGCTATCTCAGCAATATCGAACTGTGCAACGGGACGGGTACCACCTCGCTCGATGCCCGGATCGGTGCCTGCACGACTTTCATACAGGCGCGTCCAGACTCGACGGCGGCTCTGGCAATCGCGTACAACAATCGCGGCAACGCCTACACTGCAAAGGGCGACTACGACAGCGCCATCAGCGATTTCGATCAGTCGATCGCACTCAATCCGACATACGCAAAGGCCTTCAACAACCGCGGCGTGGCTCACTTGAGGAGACGCGAATATGAGCTCGCGATCGAAGCCTTTGATGATGCGATCAAGCTCGATCCCGGCTATGGCGCTGCCTTCATCAACCGCGCCGGAGCCTACCTGAAGAAAAACGACCACCAGCGCGCGGCGCATGATTACGACGAGGCAATCCGTCTCCAGCCCGCCTCGCGGGCGGCATGGAGCGGACGATGTTGGACCCGGGCGGTTCTTGGTGCCTCGCGAGAAGCGCTGGAGGATTGCGACAGAGCGCTTCAATCGGGATCGACCAGCGCCGCCGTGTACGACTCGCGTGGGCTGATCCACCTGAAGATGGGTGAGTTCGGTGCGGCGATCGATGACTACAATTCTGCCCTGCGAGCCGCCCCGGAACTGGCGAGCGCGCTCTTTGGCCGCGGGCTTGCCAAGCTGAAGCAAGGCGATGCGACCGGCGGAAAATCTGACATTTCGACTGCGAAGACAATTCAGAAGAACATCGGCGACGAGTTCGCGCGTTATGGCGTCGATTACGACTGAGTTGGCCCGGTGAGGCGGAACGAATCGGAGGTGAATATGGATGCAAGGTTCGCGCTCATTCAAGCTCACGACGATAGCATTCGCCGCTATCGGCGGTTGTTGAACACACCGCTGACCGATCTCGAGCGTGAGTACATCGAGAGCCGAATCTCGGAAAAGCGATTGACCTTGCAGTCAATTCGCGAAGCGCGAGGCAAGGTGAATGCCTTGCCGGCCAATCGAGGGGGTTGATTGGCATTCCTGACGGGGCGACCGAAGGGGTGTTAACACCTCCTTAACCACTTGCTCTCCAGATTTCGAAGCACGAATGCCTGAGCCCGCAAGCAGGCGTCGCGACGCACTGTGCCGGGTGAATTCGTCATTACAGCATTAACAAGTCCTTAATTGGCAAAACCTACAGTCGACGGCACGCGCCGGCGCCAGTGCTGGCATGGACCGCCGAATTGGAAGAAACGCCGCCAATGGCGCAGAAGGCTGCCGCTGGATTTATGTCGCGAGCCCGCGCTTTGGCGCGAGGGCTGTCGCGCCATGTCCGCAAGGCACCCGTGCTGGCGGCCTGCCTGCTGATCGGCCTCGGTGCGCCCGCCCGCGCCGCCGATGTGGTCCGGGGCGAGGCGACTTTCTCGGCCGGTGGCGGCTTTGCCCGTCTGGTGATCAAGCTGGGCGAGGACGTTCCCTCCGAGGTGACGACGGCCGGCTCCATTCTCATCATTCGCTTCGACCGGGCGGTCGACGTTCCCGTCGATCGCGTTCCGGAAGGTGCGCCCGACTACGTCAATTCTGCCCGCCGCGATCCCGACGGCAGCGCCATCCGCCTGTCACTGGCGCGGCGTGTCACCGTCAACACCATGAATGCCGGCGAGCGCACCTTCATCGATCTCTTGCCGGAGGGCTGGAAGGGGCCGCCGCCAAGCCTGCCCATGGACGTGGTCAAGGAACTGGCCGAGCGTGCGCGTGTCGCGGAACGTGCCTTGCGCGCCCAGCGCGCCGCAGCCGAGACCAAGAAGCGTCCGCAGATCCGCGTGCGCGCCTCAGTGCAGCCGACTTTCGTGCGCTTCGTGTTCGAGATGCCCGACGGCGTCGGCGTGTCCTCCGTGCTCAACGAGCAGAAGCTGACGCTCGCGTTCAATGCCGGACTCAATTTCGATCTGGCGGACGCCGTCGTCGCCGCGCCTCCGAACGTCGCCTCGATCAAGCAGAAGTCCGACATCGACCAGACCAGCGTCGAGATCGCGCTGATCGGCGATTCGGACGTGCACTCCTTCCGCGACGAGAAGAATTACGTCGTCGACATCTCCTTCCAACCCGACAAGGGCAAGACCGCCGCGACGGCTGAGGCGGTGATCGCGCAGGCGAAGCCTGTGGCCCAAAGCCATGGACCGGCTCCGGAAAAGCCGGCGGCCGAGAAGCCGAAGGAGGTCCATCGCGAGATCGCGCCGCCGACGTCCGAGACGATCGCGCGCGAAGCCAAGATCGAAGCCAAGATCGAAGCGAAGCCCGAGGTGAAGCCGGAAGCTCCGGCGGCGATGCCGCCGGTCGACGCACCGAAGCCTGCGCCGGCTCCCGCGGCCGAAGCACCGCATGCTGCGGAACCGCCCAAGGACGTGTCGAAGCCCGCCGCGCCGACAACGGAAGCTGTGGTCGCGCCCGTCAAGCCCGCGGTGTCCGAAGCGCCCAAGGAGATCGTGAAGGAGGCTGCGAAAGAGCCGGTCAAGGACAGCATCAAGGCCGCACCTGCCGAGGCGCCGGCCGCGCCGCAGCCCACCGTGGCCAGCGTCGATGTCCGCCGCGACAGCGATGGCTTGCGCGTGATCTTCCCGCTTCAGGTGGCAACGCCTGCGGCGGCGTTCCGCCGCGGCGATACGGTGTGGCTGGTGTTCGATACGCCGAAGCCGATCGACGTCGAGGCGATCCGCAGCCGGGGCGGTGCGATGATCGGCGAGGTCAGCCGCATGCCGCTCGATAAGGGGCAGGCCGTCCGCATCCGTCTCACCCGGCCGCTGGTCTACTCGCTGACGAGCGAGGAGATCGGCAAGGAGACCAATTGGCTCCTGACGCTCGCCGACAAGATCCAGGCGACGCCGCTACCGCTGATGATGTCGCGCAACATCACCGACCCCGCGCTCGCCAATATCGCGATCCCGTTCGCCAATCCGGGCCTGTTGCACAAGCTGACCGATCCCGACGCCGGCGACACGCTCTATGTCGTCACCGGGCAGCGGCCGGTGCGCGGCTTCATCAAGCGGCAGGATCTCGTCGATCTCTCGCTGCTGGAATCCGCGCACGGCATCGCGATCCGGCCGAACTCCGACGAGGTCGGCGTCGAGGTCGGATCCGACAAGGTCATTCTCGGCAAGAAGGGCGGACTGACGCTGTCGCCGGTCGATATCTCCGCCGAGCGGGCGCCGACCGCGGTGCGGCCGGTCTTCAGTCCGGAAGGCTGGCGCAAGGGCCAGTCGGAGGATTTCTGGACGCGCCAGGGTAGCCTGATCACGGCGATCTCGGCCGTCGAGCCGGCGCAGCGCTCGCTGCCGCGGCTCGATCTCGCCCAGTTCTACATGTCGCGCGCCATGTACCACGAAGCCAAGTCGGTGACCGACCTGATGCTGGCCGATCCCCTCAACAAGGAGGAGAGCGGCGCGCTGATCATGCATGCGATCGCGAACATCTTGATCGGCCGGCCAGCGCAGGGCTTGAAGGACCTCGCTAATCCCGTGATCGGTAACAGCCACGATTCCCAGCTGTGGAAGGCGCTCGCCTATGCGCGCCAGGGCAAGTGGGCGGATGCGCGCGAGAAGTTCAAGAACGTCGAATTTGCCATCGCCTCGCTGCCGATCGACATCCAGCGCATCGTGACGATGGAGGCAATGCGCGCCTCGCTCGAGGTGAAGGATTATGCCGGCGCCTCCAAGCGCCGCAGCGAGATCGAGGTGGTCGGCATATCGCCCGAGGCGGCGCCTGGCTTCGCTGTGCTGCGCGGCCGGCTCGCCGAGGCGCTCGGCCACGACAAGGACGCGCTCGACGACTACAAATTCGCGGTCGCCTCGAACGATCGTCAGGCGGCGGCCGAGGCCAAGCAGCTCGAAGTGGCGCTGCGGCAGAAGCGCGACGAGATCAGCAAGGAAGACGCGCTGCGCGAGCTCGAGACGCTGTCGATGACCTGGCGGGGCGACTCGATCGAGGTCAAGACGCTCCAGATGCTGTCCCAGATCTATGCCGAGAACGGGCGCTACCGGGACGCGCTCAGGGCGGCGCGCACCGCGACAAGGCTCCAGCCGAACGCCGAGGCCTCGCGTCAGGCGCAGGACCTCGCCTCCGACCTATTCACGCAGATCTTCCTGGGCCCCAAGGGCGACGAGCTGCCGCCGGTCGAAGCGCTCGGGATGTTCTACGAGTTCCGCGAGCTGACGCCGATCGGCCGCCGCGGCGACGAGCTGATCCGCCGTCTCGCCGACCGTCTCGCCTCGATCGACCTGCTCGACCAGGCCGCCGAGCTGTTGCAGTATCAGGTCGACCATCGCCTCGAAGGCGCAGCCCGCGCCCAGGTCGCCGCGCGCCTGTCCATGATCTACCTCGCCAACCGCAAGCCCGACATGGCGATCTCGGCGCTGCGCGCGAGCCGCATCAGCGATCTCTCCGGCGAGCTGCGGCAGCAGCGGCTGCTGCTGGAGGCGCGCGCACAGAGCGACGTCGGCCGCCACGATCTCGCGCTCGACATCGTCTCCAACGTTTCCGGGCGCGAGGTGCTCCGCCTGCGCTCCGACATCTTCTGGGCGGCGCGGCGCTGGCGCGAATCCGCTGAGCAGATCGAGCTCTATTACGGCGAGCGCTTCCGCGACTTCAAGCCGCTCAACGCGGTGGAGAAGAGCGACATCATCCGTGCCGCCGTCGGCTATGCGCTCGCCGACGATTCGATCGGCCTGTCGCGCTTCCGCGAGAAATATGCGCCGCTGATGAGCGAGAGTGCGGACCGGGTCGCCTTCGACATCGCGAGCAAGCCGGCAGCGTCCTCCAGCGCCGAATTCGCCGAGATCGCCAAGCTTGCTGCCAGCGTCGACACGCTCGACGGCTTCCTGCGCGAGATGAAGCAGCGCTTCCCCGACGCAACCGCCCGCGCGCCGGCCTCGCCGCAAGCCAAGGACGAGGCCGACCACACCGGCTCGCTGCCCACGATCCCCGTCGTGCGGCAGATCAAGATGACGCGGTAGGAACCCTGCTACCACGAGGCCTCTCGACAGGTGCCCGTTGAAGCGGCAACCTGCGCGTCTTCACGCCGGGAGAGCGTCGATATGAGCAAGCCTGCCAAGACCGAAGCCGAACTCATCGCCATGGCGCGGGCCGAATTGAAGGTCCATGCCGATGGTCCGGATGACCTCGTCATCTCGATCGTCCGCGACGGCGACAGCTGGGAATTCCGCGCCGATGCCGACCAGGCCGCGACGGATAAGCCGGGCTTCCCCGAAAGCGTCGCCATGCTGGTGCAGATCGGCGATCACCTCAGCAAGCAGTATGACGTGGAGGGGTAGGGCGCTGTCGACGCCGTCTCACTGTACGCCACGTTCTCGGTGTCATCGCCCGACTTGATCGGGCGATCCAGTATTCCAGAGACCGCAGTGATGAAATCGAAAGGCCGCGGCGTACTGGATGCCCCGGACAAGCCGAGGCATGACGGCGGATGGAGCCGCAGTTATCCGCCCCCGTAACTCTGCACCAGGCTTCCCGCCACCAGCGACCAGCCATCGACCAGCACGAAGAAGATCAGCTTGAACGGCAGCGAGATCGTTGCGGGCGGCAGCATCATCATGCCCATCGACATCAGCACGGAGGCGACGACGAGGTCGATGATCAGGAACGGGAGAAACAGCAGGAAGCCGATCTCGAAGGCGCGCTTCAGCTCGGAGATCATGAAGGCGGGAACGAGGATGCGCAGTGCGAGGTCGTCCGGCGTGGCCGGCGGTGGTTCGCCCGAGAGATCCAGGAACAGCTTGAGGTCCTTCTCGCGCACGTTCTTCTGCATGAAGCCGCGCAAGGGGACGGAAGCGCGCTGGAGTGCGTCCTCGACGCCAAGCTGGTTGGCGACGAGCGGGCGGATGCCCTCGTCGTAGGACTTCTGCAGGACAGGTCCCATCACGAAGAAGGTGAGGAACATCGCGAGCGCGATGATTACCGAGTTCGGCGGCGCGGTCGCCGTACCCATCGCGGTGCGCAGCAGCGACAAGACGACCACGATGCGCGTGAATGACGTCATCATGATCAGGATCGACGGCGCGATCGACAGCACCGTGAGCAGCGCGATGAGCTGGATCGCGCGCTCGGTAACGCCGCCCCCCTGACCGCCGAGATTGATGCTGATGTCCTGCGCATGCGCAGGCATCGCGAGCGAAGCCGCGGCGATCAGGACAGAAAGAAAAACAACTCTACGCGGGAGGGCCGGCAGCCTCACGAAGACGGCTTCGGACGGCCGAGCAGCGAGGCCATCTCGTCTTCGAGATTTTCAAAGCTGGTCTTCTCCGCGGCCGGCTTTGCGGGCGGAGCCGGGGGGGCCGGCGGCTCGCTGCGTGCGGCGCGGGGCGGGGGTGGCGCGGGCGGCTCCGGCGCAACCGGAGGCGCGACCGTCTCGCCGGCGGGGCGGCGCAGCGCGGCTTCGAGACGCTGAGCCATCTCGGCGAGATTCTGCTCGGCGTTCGAGGGCGCGGCAGGAGCGGGGGCCGGCGGCGGAACGGGCGGAGCCTGCGGCGCGGGCGGAGGAGGCGGCGGCGCGGCCGCGCGCTC
>NZ_JAPRAQ010000019.1 GCF_029989365.1 Bradyrhizobium sp. Arg816
CTTCGGCATCAGCGCTTCCACAAAGCTCGGCTGTCCCGTCTGCTTAACCGCCATCGCTACCCTCCAAGGCTTTGCCCGAGGGAATCACAATTGACGAATTACGCAACAGGCCCACAAGGGGAGAAGGGAAGAGTCCGCGCGGTGAGCGCCGCGGACTACGGAGCCGCGCGCCGCGCCAAAAACCGCGTGATTGCCCCACCCAGTTTCGCGTTATCCATCGGCTGCGCGAGAGACTCCCGTGCCGTTGCAACGACATCGTCCGGCGCCTTGCCGTCGCGCAGCTCGCAGCACACTTGCGCAAACTCCAGGTCGAATTCCGGATGCGGCTGCACGGTCAGCGTGGTGCCGTTGGCGTAGAGCAGGCCGGCATGCGGGGTGAATTCGGACGAGAGGATCGTCAGCGCATCGATGGGCGGCTCGACCACCTGGTCCTGATGCGAGGCGGCGATCGCAACCGCTTCGCCGCCGACGACACCGTTCTCCGGCAGCACCTGATAGACGTGCCGGCCGATGCCCCAGCCCTTCTCCGACTTCTGCACGGTGCCGCCGAGCGCCTGCGCGATCAGCTGATGGCCGAAGCAGACGCCGACCATCGGCGTCTTGTTGGCGTAAGCCGTGCGCACGAAATCTTCCAGCGGCGCGATCCAGTCGAGCCCGTCATAGACGCCGGCGGCAGCACCGGTGATCAGCACGGCCTCGAGCTTGCTCGGATCGGGCAGCGCGTCGCCATTGGGGATGCTGACCACGTCCACCGTGGCGGTCGGATCCTCGGCGCGGACCATGCGCTCGAACATGTCGGGAAACGAGCCGTGCTGCTCGCGGTATTTCTGCGGGACCTGTCCGGTCTCGATGATGGTGATGCGTGCCATGTGCCCCCAAAGGTCAAAAGGACAAAGTCAAAAGATTGCGAAGCTCAGTCGCTTTCTGTCCCATGTTGCTGGTGTGGCGCTGTGCGCTCCAGAAGTGTGCTCTCTTTCCGGACCTCGTTGAGAAACGCCTTGGCCAGGCGCGACAGCGGCTCGGCTTCCGACCATAGCATATAGGCCACCGCATGCGTCGTGGGCGTGAACGGCCGCACCACAAGGCCGCTGCCGCCGTTCTGCCGCGGCGAGAAGGGATCGACCACGGCGGCGCCGACGCCGGCGGTGGCGAGCACGCAGGCCGTGTTGCAGTAGCGCACCTCGACCGTCGGCTGGAACGGCGCGCCGGCGCGGGCAAAGCTGTCGCGCACGGCTTCGCCGAGGCGCGTGCCCCGCTCGAGCCCGATGAAGGGCATGCCGGAGAGATCGGCGGCCGAGATCACCGGCTCGTCGGCGAGTGGGTGCTGCGGCGGCAGCACGCACACCATCTCGCCGGTATGCACCACCTCATGCGCGATACCAGGATGATGCGTCAGCCCGAGCGCGAAGCCGAGCTCGGCAACGCGGCTGAGCACCCCCTCGATGATGCCCTCGTAGCGCCGCACGTCGAAGAACACGCGCGTCTCCGGGCGGCGGCGCAGGAAGCCGGATAGTGCGGAAGGGATGATGCTGTAGGCCAGCGGCGGCGTCGCGACGATGGAAAGATGCCCGGAGCGGTTCTCGCGTAGATCGCGGACACGGTTCTCGAGCTTGGCGTGCAGCGCGAAGATCGCTTCGCTCTCCTTGTAGAGCGCCATCGCCTCCGCGGTCGGAAACAGCCGGTTGTTGACGCGCTCGAACAGCGCAAAGCCCGCCTGCGCCTCCATCGTCTTCAGCGCGTTGCTGACCGCGGGCTGCGACAGCGCCAGTTCGTCCGCCGCCGCCACCGTGGTGCGATGGCGGATGACGGCACGCAGGATCTCGAGCTGACGCAGGTTCATATCACTGCCAATTATACTCTGGGCCAAAACATCATAGCAGAACGAATTGATTTTGCAGCCCCGCTTCCGCGTAATGGCGGCGGATTTGCACGTCGCATCAAAGGGTTCATTCGCCCATTGAGGCAGCACTGCGCACATATTGGAGGCAATCTTGGTTCGTGTCCTTCGCGCCGCCGCCGCACAGATGGGGCCGACGCAAAAAGCCGATACGCGCGAGCATACGCTGGCGCGAATGCTCGACATGCTGGAGGAGGCCGCCGGCCGCGGCGCCAGCCTCGTGGTGTTTCCCGAGCTTGCCTTCACCACCTTCTTCCCGCGCTGGCTGCTCGAAGGCGCCGCGCTCGATCACTATTTCGAGCGCGGCATGCCGAACCCGGGGGTGGCAAAGCTGTTCGACCGTGCGCGCGCGCTGCGCGTCGGCTTCTATGTCGGCTATGCCGAGCTGACGCCGGACGGCCGCCGCTACAATTGCGCGATCCTGGTCGATCGCGACGGCGAGATCCTCGGCCGCTATCGCAAGGTGCATCTGCCGGGCTCGGTCGAGCCGCGCGAAGGCGCGCGCTACCAGCAGCTCGAGAAGCGCTATTTCGAATATGGCGACCTCGGCTTTCCCGCTTTCCGCGCCGGCTCGGCCTGGGCCCACGCCATCATGGGCATGATGATCTGCAACGACCGCCGCTGGCCGGAATCCTGGCGCGTGCTCGGCCTGCAAGGCGTCGAGCTGGTTTGCATCGGCTACAATTCGGCCGCCTACGATCCCAATGGCGGCGTCACCGAAGACGCGTCCTTGCGCACCTTCCACTCGACGCTGGTGACGCAGGCCAACGCCTACATGAACGCGACCTGGGCGATCTCGGTGGCGAAGGCGGGCGAAGAGGACGGCTCGGGCCTGATCGGCGGCTCCTGCATCGTCGATCCCAACGGGCGCATCGTCGCGCAAGCCCAGACTTTGGCCGACGAGGTGATCGTCGCCGACATCGATCTCGATCTCTGCCGCCAGGGCAAGGACAAGATGTTCAATTTCGCCGCCCACCGGCGGCCGGAGCAATACAGGGTGATCACCGAACGCGCCGGCGTCATCGAGCCGGCCGTTCTCGACGCGGACTGACTGGCACGGCGCTGGCAAAGGAATCAAAGCAAAACGTTGGCAAAGGAGCTGACATGATACGCCTCTCGCTCACTCTCGGTCTCGCAGTACTGGCTGCCGTAACGTCAGCGCAAGCGGCGGAGCTTCCGGCGGAGATCAAGCAGGCGGGCACGTTGAAGCTCACGGTCAACTCCACCTACGCGCCGATGGAGTACCGCGATCCCGCGACCAACGAGCTCGTCGGGCTCGACGTCGATCTGGCCAACGAGCTTGCGAAGCGGCTTGGCGTCAAGATCGTCTGGAGCGAGACGCCGTTTGCGGAGTTGATCCCGTCGCTCCAGACCAGGCGCGCGGACTTCATCATCTCCGGCATCTCCGACCGCGCCTCGCGGCGCGAGACCGCCGATTTCGTCGACTACCTCGCGACCGGCCCGCAGTTCTTCGTGATGGCGGACAATGCGGCCAAGGACGCGACGGATCTCTGCGGCAAGAAGGTCGGCACCACCCGCAGCACCAGCTTCCCGGTCGAGATCGAGAAGTGGAGCAAGCAGAACTGCGAGCCGGCCGGCAAGCCGGCCATTCAGTACGTCCCCGGCGAGAACTCGATCGACGTCCGCAACCAGCTCAAGCAAGGCCGCATCGACGCCGCAGTGCAGGGCAGCGAGACGCTGCCTTACGCGCAGACGCAGGAGTCCGGCAAATATCGCGTCGTCGGCGAGCCCTTCGCCAAAGGCTACCAGGGCATCATGTTCCGCAATGACGATGCGGCGTTGCGCGAGGTCGTGACGGAGAAGCTCACGGCGATGATCGCCGACGGCGCCTACAAGGCCGTTCTCGACAAATGGGGCCTAGGGGCCAACGCGGTGGCCCAGCCCATGCTGAACGCGGCACCGCAATGAAGCCGGTGCCGGCACTCGCGGAAGGTTTCCCTGACTTGTCGGGGATGCGGATTGCGCGCGAGCCGCACTGGTTTCGCTGGCTCAGCGCGGCCCTGATCGTCCTCGTGCTAGCGGCGATCGTGCGCGCCTTCGCCGGCGGTCAGATCGAATGGTCCTATGTCAGTCGCTTCCTGACCGCAAAAGTCATTCTCGAAGGCATCGTCAACACCATGGTGATGGCGGTGCTGGCGATGGCGCTCGGCATTGTCCTCGGCGTCGTCGTCGCGGTCATGCGGCTGTCGCCCAATCCGGTGCTGAAGACGGTCGCGGCCGGCTATACCTGGCTGTTCCGCGGCACGCCGCTGATCCTGCAATTGCTGTTGTGGTTCAATCTCGCGCTGGTGTTTCCGACCATCGGCATTCCCGGCCTATGGTCTGCGCGCGCCGTCGACGTCATGACGCCATTCCTCGCCGCGCTGCTCGGGCTCGGCATCAACCAGGGCGCTTATACGTCCGAGGTGATGCGCGCCGGCATGCTGTCGGTCGACATCGGGCAATACGAGGCGGCGCAGGCGATCGGCATGGGACGGCTGCGCGCGCTGCGTCGGATCATCCTGCCGCAGGCGATGCGGGTGGTGATCCCGCCGCTCGGCAACGAGTTCATCGGCATGGTGAAGGCGACTTCGCTCGCGAGCGTCATCCAGTATCCGGAATTGCTGCACAACGCCGAAAACATCTACTACGCCAATTCGCGCGTGATCGAGCTGCTGATCGTTGCCGGGCTCTGGTACCTGCTCGTGGTCTCGATCCTGACGCCGCTCCAGATGCTGCTCGAACGCCGCTTTGCCCGCGGCACATTACGGCTGGCGCGATGACAAAACCCCTCGTCGCGATCCGTTCCGTCAGCAAGAGCTTTGGCGAGTTCCAGGCTCTCAGAAGCGTCTCGCTCGACGTCTGGCCCGGCGAGGTGATGTGTCTGATCGGCGCCTCCGGCTCCGGCAAGACCACGCTGCTCCGCTGCATCAACCAGCTTGCCGCGATCGATTCCGGCGGTATCTGGCTCGACGGCGAGCTGCTCGGCGTGCGCGAGCAAAACGGGCGGCTCTATCGCCTCAGCGAGCGGGAGATCGGGCGGCAGCGGCTGAAGACCGGCATGGTGTTCCAGCGCTTCAACCTGTTTCCGCACAAGACCGCGCTGGAGAATGTCACCGAAGGTCCGCTTCAGGTGCAGGGGCGCAAGTCCGACGAGGTGCGCGCGGAGGCGCTCGAACTGCTCCGGCGCGTCGGATTGTCCGCCAAGGCGGACTGGTATCCCGCGCAGCTGTCCGGCGGCCAGCAGCAGCGCGTGGCGATCGCGCGCGCGCTCGCCATGAAGCCGATGCTGATGCTGTTCGACGAGCCGACCAGCGCGCTCGATCCCGAGCTCGTCGGCGAGGTGCTTGCGGTGATGAAAGAGCTGGCACGGAGCGGCATGACCATGTTGGTGGTGACGCACGAGCTCGGCTTCGCGCGCGAGGTCGCCGACCGCGTCGTCTACATGGATCAGGGCGCGATCGTCGAGCAGGGGCGCGCCTCGGACGTATTGGGTGCGCCGCGCGAGGAGCGCACCAAGGCATTTCTTTCGGCAGTGATCTGAAATGGGGACGTGTTGATGAAGAGACTTTGGGTTGCGGCGGCGCTGCTCGGCGCCATGACCGTTTCGGCCTTGTCCATCGAGCTGCCGGCGGAGATCGCCAAGCGCGGCAGGCTCAAGGTGGCGCTGGTGCCGAACTATCCGCCGATGGAATTCCGCGATCCCGCCACCAACGCGCTGTCCGGCTTCGACATCGATCTCGGCGAAGCCATCGGCCGCAAGCTCGGCGTCAAGATCGAATGGCAGGAGACGAGCTTTGCCGAGTTCATGCCGTCGATCTCGACCGGGCGTGTGGACGCCATCCTGTCCGGCTTCACGGACTACGCCAGCCGTCACGACATCGCGTCCTTTGTCGATTATCTCAGGAGCGGCCCGCAGTTCTTCGTGCAGCAGTCGCGCAAGGCGGAGTTCAAGGACGCGGCATCGCTCTGCGGCAAGAAGGTCGGCGCCAGCCGCCGCACCATGTTCCCGGCGCAGATCGCGGCGTGGAGCGAGAAGAATTGCGGCAGCAATCCGATCCAGTTCGTCGGCACCGACGGCTCGGCCGACGCGCGCACCCAGCTCAGGCAGGGCCGCATCGATGCCGCCGCCCAGGGCAACGAGACGCTGCCCTACATCATGGACCTCGAGCCCGGTGCCTATGCGCCTGTGGGCGAGCCCATCGCGCAGCAATTCACCGGCATTGCCCTGCCGGTCAAGGAAAAGGCACTTCAGCAGGCCATTCTCGAAGCGGTCGATGCGCTGATCGCCGACGGCACCTACAAGACCCTGCTTGCCAAGTGGAAACTGAACGACAACGGATTAGAGAAGGCGACCATCAATGCTGGACAGTAAGGCACTCAAGAGCATCCCGCTCGTTCCGGCCAACACCGCCGATCCCGCGCCCGAATATCCCTGGCCGAAGCCGTACACTTCGGCGATGTTCCTCTCCTTCGATGTGGACGCGGAGAGTGCGTGGACCAGCAAGGACGCGGTGCACGCGCAGCGGCTCATCACCATGAGCTATGGCGGCTATGAGGCGCGCGTCGGCACGCCGAAGCTGTTGGAGCTGCTCGACCAGCTCGATCTCAAGGCGACCTTCTTCGTCACGGGATGGTCGGTCGACGCGCATCCGGCGATGGCGGAATCCATCCTCAAGGCCGGCCATGAGATCGGGCATCACGGATATCACCATCTGCTGCCCGATCCCGGCGATCCCTGGATCGAGGAGGAGCTGGAGCGCGGTTTTGAGGCGCTGAAGCGCCGGCTTGGCGTCAGGCCGACCGGCTATCGCGCGCCCTATGGCGAGTTCACCGAGGAGCTGCGCGCAGCACTGGTACGTCGCGGCATCGTCTACACGTCCTCGTTCCGCGACGACGTGCGGCCCTACCGCCATCGTCTCGCCGACGGCAAGCCCGGCACGATCGAGCTGCCGGTGACCGCGAGCTATGACGACTGGATGCACGGCCTCTCGGCCCGCTTCAGCCCGCGCTCGATCTTCCCCAAGGAGCATGTGCTCTCGATCTGGAAGGACGAGCTCGACGAAACCAGGGACTGGGGCGCGATGGTGACGACCGTGCTGCATCCGCAATGCAGCGGCCGACCGATGCGTTTGCGCCTGCTGCGCGAGTTCCTGACCTACGCAAAGTCGTGCCCGGACGTCTGGATCACGACCGGCGAGAGGATCGCGGAAAACTTCCTGCGCCACGAAGCCGGTAACCGCTGAGCAGTGCCATGACCCGTCGTCGCATCCTCGTCATCAACCCCAACTCCTCGGCGTCGGTGACGGCGGCGATCGACGAGGCGGTTGCGCCGCTGCGCATTGGCGGCGGCCCTGACATCGAGGTGGTTGGCCTCGCCGAGGGACCGCCGGGCATCAGCTCGCAACGCGATGCCGACAGCGTCGTCATGCCGCTGGTCAATCGCGTCGCGCGCGATGATGCCGATGCGTTCGTGCTGGCCTGCTTCAGCGATCCCGGCCTGCATGCGGTGCGCGAGGCGGCAGGCGGCCGCCCGGTGCTGGGCATCGCCGAATGCGGCATCTTTCGCGCGCTGATGCTGGGCGAACGCTTCGGCATCATCGCGCTGTCGCCGTCGAGCATCCGCCGCCAGCAGCGCATGGCGCGGGTGATGGGCGTCGATAGCCGTTACGCCGGAAGCTGGTCGGTCGGCGCGAGTGCGGCGGAAACGGCAGGCGCCGATATCCGCGGCCGCTTGATCGACGCCGGCCGGGCGCTGGTCACCCAATGCCGCGCCGATGTCGTGGTGATGGGCTGTGCCGGCATGGCCTCGCACCGCGCGGCGATCGCGGATGCGATCGGCGTGCCCGTGATCGAGCCGGCGCAGCAGGCCGTGGCCGCCGCGATCGGCGCGGTCTTGTTGAACACGTAAGATCCTTCAGGAGCCTTTTGTCATGCCGATCTCCCGCCGCTCGCTCCTCAAGGCTGCCGCAACAGTGCCGGCGCTGTCGCTGCCGGGCATCGTCCGCGCCGAAGCGCAGAGCACCTTGCGTTTCATTCCCGTCATCGACCTCGCCTTCGTCGACCCCATCTATTCGACCGCGCAGGTGTCGCGAAACCACGGCTTCATGGTCTACGACACGCTCTACGGCATGAGCTCCTCGCTCCAGGTCTCGCCGCAGATGCTGTCGGGCCACGCCATCTCCGCTGACTTGCTGCAATGGGACCTCGGCTTGCGCGATGGCCTGTTCTGGCACGATGGCGAACGTGTGCTGGCGCGCGACTGCGTCGCCAGCATCCGCCGCTGGGCGGCGCGCGACGGCTTTGGCGGCGAGCTGATCGAGGCGACCGCCGAGCTTTCGGCTGCCGATGACCGCACCATTCGTTTCCGCCTCAAGCGCCCGTTCCCGCTGCTGCCGCAGGCGCTTGGCAAGGCCGCGATCAATCCCTGCTTCATGATGCCGGAGCGGCTGGCGAGCCAGGACCCGTTCAAGCCGCTGACCGAGGTGATCGGCAGCGGCCCGTTCCGCTATCTTGCCGACGAGCGCGTGCAGGGTGCGCGCAACGCCTATGCCAAGTTCGACCGCTACCAGCCTCGCACCGACGGCAAGCCGGATTGGACCGCGGGTCCGAAGATCGTGCATTACGATCGCGTGGTCTGGACCACCACGCCCGACGCCGGCACCGGCGTCGCCGCGCTCCAGACCGGCGAGCAGGACTGGCAGGAGACCACGCCGCACGATCTGTTGCCGATCATCAAGGCCGCCGGCGATATCGAGACGCGCATCCTCGACCCCAGAGGCTACGCCTGCATGCTGCGACTCAATCATCTGCAGCCGCCGTTCGACAATCCCGCCATCCGCCGCGCGCTGCTGGGTGCGATCGATCAATCCGCCTTCATGACGGCGGTCGCCGGCACCGATCCGGCGTTCCAGGTGTCGCCGATCGGCTATTTCGCGCCGGATACCCCGATGGCGAGCGAGGTCGGCCTCAATGTGTTCCGCGGTCCGCGCGACTACGCCAAGGTCAAGGCCGAGCTGAAGGCCGCCGGTTACAACGGGGAGAAGATCGTGCTGCTCGTCCCCACCAATTCGCTGGCGCAAAAACCGCTCGGCGAGATCGCGGTCGACAGCTTGCGCAAGGCCGGCATGAACGTCGAATATGCCGGGCTCGATTTCGCCGTCGTGCTGCAGCGCCAGCTGAAGAAAGACCCGATTGGGCAGGGCGGCTGGAGCGCGGCCGTCGGCAACTGGCAGGGCATCGACTGGCTCAATCCGGCCGGCAACACCAACATCCGCGGCGAGGGCAAGGTCGCCGGCTGGTACGCGAGCGAGAAGATGGGACCCTTGCGCAGCCAGTGGCTGGCGGCGTCCCAGCTTGCCGAGCAGCAGCGCATCTGCCGCGAGATCCAGGCGGTCGCGTTCGAGGAAATCCCCTATATTCCGATCGGCCTGTACAAGCAGCCGACCGCCTATCGCAAAGCCATCACCGGTATTCTCGACGGCACCGCCGTCTTCTGGAACGTACGCCCCGCATGAGCACCACGGCAATCTTCGGCAGCTATGTGCTGTCACGCAAGGACGGCGCGCAGGATGTTTTGCGCGACCATTGGGTCCTGGTCGAAGGCAAAAAGATTGCGGCAATCACGCGCGACAAGCCCAGCGCGGACGAGGTCCACGATCGTCCCGGCCGCTTCGTGCTGCCCGGTCTTTTGAACCTGCACAATCATTGCTTCTCGGAAGCGGTGGCGCGCAGCCACAGCGAGGACGGCAACGGCCGCAAGAACAACCAGAGCATCGTCTATACGGTGCTGCTGCCGCTGACCAAGCGCGGCGCCGACATCTTGTCGGCGGAAGAGCGCCTCGCGGTCGCGCGGCTCGGCATCCTCCAGCTCCTCAAGGGCGGCGCCACCACCGTGATGGAGCCGTTCCGGAATTCGATCCCGGAGATGTTCGATGCGGCCGAGGAGATGGGCATCCGCTTCTACGGCGCGCCCTATCTGTTCTCGACGTCCGACGCCAAGGCGGGCCCTGATGGCGTCGTCTGCTATTCCGGCGATGACGGCACCGCCGACATGGCAACCTGGGACGCGCTCTATCAGCGCTGGAATAATCGCGGCGACGGCCGCATCTCGCTCGCCATGAGCCCGCACGCCACGGACACCTGCGGCCCCGATCTGCTGAAAGCCTGCGCCACCCGGGCGCGCGAGCTTGGCGTGCCCATCACGACGCACATGGCGCAGAGCCGCGCCGAGGTCGAGACCATCGGCAAGCGCTATGGCGGCCGCACGCCGGCAGAGTACCTGGACTGGCTCGGCCTGCTCGCGCCTGACCTCATGGCGGCGCACTGCATGTTCAGCACCGACGACGATCTCAAGCTGATGGCCGCACGCGGCATGACCGTGCTCAATTGCCCGCGCGTATTCGCGCGCGCCGGCGTCACCGCGGCGTTCAGCCGCTTCGCGGAGCATGGCGTGCGCACCGTGGTCGGCACCGATGGCTACAACATGGACCTGCTCGGCGAGCTCAATGCGGCGTCGCTGATCTCCAAGGTCACCTCGGCCCGCGCCGACGTCGCGAACTCGCCGGAGCTGATCGAGGCTAACACGGCAGTCGCCGCCGACGTCATCAAGCGGCCTGATCTCGGCCGGATCGAGCCGGGCGCCACCGCCGATCTCACCGTCGTCGATCTCACCCATCCGCATCTTCAACCGCTGTTCGATCCGCGCCGCGCGCTGATCGCGCTCGCCAACCGCGCCAACATCGATCAGGTCATGGTCGACGGCCGCATGCTGGTCGATGACGGCCGCTATCTCGGCGCCGACGAAGCGGCGATCACGGCGGCGGGTACGGCAGCGATCGGCAAGATCTGGGATTTGCCGGAGGCGCAGGCCGCGTTCAACGGCTGAGCGTTGCGTCGTCCTCGAATTCCACCAGCGCCTTGCGCATGGTCTCGACCAGATCGAGCGCCACCGGCGAGGGGCTGCGCTGCGCCGGAAAGACCGCGGAGAATTCGAAATCGATGCGCGGCAGGAAGCGGCGCACGACGATGCCGCGGGTGGAGAATTCCTGCGCGGTGAACGGATCGCAGATCGCGACGCCGAGCCCTGATGACACCATGCCGCACATGATCTCCGACAGCGTGGTCTCGACCCTGAGCACGCGGCGGACATCATGGCGATGGAAGACCTGGTCGACGAGATGACGGCTCGACGACCCCGCCGACAGCGAGATGAATGTCTCGCCCTCGAAATCGCGCGGCTCCAGCACGTCCTTCTCTGCAAGGCGATGGCCGGTCGGCAGCACCGCGACGCGCGCCAGCGCGGGCAGCCGCTGGCTCGGCAGGCCGGAATGGGCGATCGGCACCTCGGCAAAGCCGATGTCGCATTGATTGTTGAGCACCCAATCGACCACGATCGGCGAGATCACGCCGAAGAAGGCGAGGTTGAGGTTGGGCCGCTCTTTCAGGAAATGTCCGGCGAGCCGCGGCAGATAGCCGTTCGACAGCGCCGGCAGTGCCGCGATTCGCAGCGAGCCGGTGCGGCGGCCACGGATTTCCTCGGCGGCCGCCGTGATGCGTTCGAGGCCGACGAAGGAGCGCTCCACTTCGGTATAGAGCGCCATCGCCGCGGCGGTCGGCACGAGGCCAGTACCGCGCCGCTCGAACAGCTCCATTTTCAGCAGCGCCTGGAGGTCGCGGAGCAACCGGCTGACCGCCGGCTGCGTCACGGTCATCAGCGCTGCCGCCTCAGTCACGCTGCCGGTCAACATCGTCGCGCGGAAGGCCTCCACCTGCCGCGAATTGATCCGGGCCATCCCAATTTCCATCCATAACATTTAGGCATGCAGAGGGTGCCATTATTCATTGGACGATGGAAGCCAGGGTTTGCGATCTTTTTCATCAGGACTGGAGTCAGCCCGCTTTTTCGGCAGATTGGAGGGGTTCAAACCTCCGAATCGCGCCAAAACCCACCGAACAGGGGCCGGAGCCCTGTCCGCAGAGGGTCGGCGCGGAAGGAAATGCGGAAGGCGCCTCAGTCAGAGATTTTTCGGCACGTCACCTCATCCCGGTATTGGAGATCGGTCCATATGAAGACTCTCAGCCTTCTGACCGCGGTCAGCATCGCAGCGCTCATCGCCGTCCCGTCGGCCGCCTCGGCCCAGCAGAAAACGCTCTATGTCGCCGGTTACGGCGGCTCGTTCGAGAAGACCATCCGCGATGAGGTGATCCCGGCCTTCGAGAAGCAGAACGGCGTCAAGGTCGAGTACGTCGCCGGCAACTCCACGGACACGCTGGCCAAGCTCCAGGCGCAGAAGGGCAACCAGCAGATCGACGTCGCCATCGTCGACGACGGCCCGATGTACCAGGCGATCCAGCTCGGCTTCTGCGGCAAGCTCGAAGGCTTACCGGCCGCCGATCTCTATGACACCGCCCGCTTCAAGGACGATCGCGCTGTTGCGATCGGCATCGTCGCGACCGGCCTGATGTACAACACCAAGGTGTTCGCCGAGAAAGGCTGGGCGCCGCCGACCTCGTGGAACGATCTGAAGGACACGAAATACGCCAAGCAGCTGGTGATCCCGCCGATCAACAACACCTACGGCCTCGAAGCGCTGGTGATGCTGTCGAAGATGAACGGCGGCGGCGAGACCAATGTCGATTCCGGCTTCAAGATTTTCAAGGAGCAGATCAATCCGAACGTGCTCGCCTACGAGCCGTCGCCGGGCAAGATGACCGAGCTGTTCCAGTCCGGCCAGGCCGTGATCGCGGTGTGGGGCACCGGCCGCGTGCAGAGCTTCGCCAACACCGGCTTCCCCGTCGACTTCGTCTATCCGAAGGAGGGCGCGGCGACGCTGCTGACGACGGCGTGTCCGATCACCAAGCCGAATGCCTCGCCGCTGGCCTCAAACTTCGTCAAGATGCTGCTCGATCCAAAGATCCAGCTCGTGATGCTGAAGGACTATGGCTACGGCCCGGTGCTGAAATCACTGGTGGTCCCGCCGGAGCTCGGCAAGATGGCGCCGATCGGCGAGCGCGCGGCAAAGCTCTATAATCCGGACTGGACGGTCATCAACGAGAAGCGCGAGGAGTGGACCAAGCGCTGGAATCGCGAGGTCGAGCGTTGATCTGATCGTTCGTAGCGGAGACAGCGCATGGCCTATCTCGAGCTTGATCGGGTCGCAAAGCAATTCGGCGCGCAGACTGTGGTTGACGACTTCAGTCTGTCGGTGGGCAAGGGGGAGTTCATCTCCTTCCTCGGCCCGTCCGGCTGCGGCAAGACCACGACCCTGCAGATGATCGCGGGCTTCCTCGATCCCACACGCGGCGCGATCCGCCTGGAGGGCAAGGACCTGACCGCGATCCATCCGGCCAAACGCGGGCTCGGTATCGTGTTCCAGAGCTACGCGCTGTTTCCGCACATGACGGCGGCGGAGAACGTCGCGTTCGGCCTCGAGATGCGCAACGTGCCGCGCGCCGAAAGAGCCGAGCGCGTCCGCGCCGCGCTCGCGATGGTTGGCCTCGCCGGCTACGAGGACCGTCATCCGCGCCGCATGTCCGGCGGTCAGCAGCAGCGCGTGGCGCTGGCGCGCGCGCTGGTGATCAAGCCGAGCGTGCTCTTGCTCGACGAGCCGCTGTCCAATCTCGACGCCAAACTGCGCGAGGAGATGCAGATCGAGCTGCGCCAGATCCAGCGCACCATCGGCACCACCACGATTCTCGTCACCCACGACCAGAACGAGGCGATGTCGCTGTCCGACCGCATCGTGGTGATGAGCCAGGGCCGCATCGAGCAGATCGGCTCGCCGCAGGAGACCTATGAGAAGCCGGCCTCGGCCTTCGTCTCGCAGTTCCTCGGCAAGACCAACGACTTTGCGGCGACGATTGATCGGACCGCGACGCCGGTGCGGCTGGTGGCCGGCTCCTGGAACGCGCCGGCGCCGGCCGGGCTCAGCGGCCCTGTCACTGTCAGCATTCGCCCTGAACGGATCGGCTTTGGCGATGTGGGGCTCGGCGCAAAGATCGTCACGCGTATCTTCCAGGGCAATCACTGGCTGTTCCAGTGCGATAGCGAATGCGGGCCCGCGATCGTGATCCGCCAGAATGACGGGACGGCGCCGCCGGCTGAGGGCGATGCGGTTCGCCTCGTCTGGCGACCCGAGGACATGAGCGTGCGCGCGAGGGCCGGCGCATGAGCACGGCCGCCGACGAGCGCAACGCGCGCGCGCCATGGGCGCTGACGGCGCCCGCCTTGATGCTGTTCGTCGGCGTGCTGCTGATCCCGCTGGCGATGACGGTGATGTTGTCGTTCCACGACTGGGGTCAGTACAAGGGCATCGAGCCGGTCTTCATCCTGAAGAACTGGCACGAGATCGCGACCGATCCCTATTACGCCGAGATGTTCTGGCGGACGTTTCGCATCGCGATCCTGACAACGCTGCTCACCGCGTTGCTCGGCGCGCCCGAAGCCTACATCCTCAACCGCATGAGCGGCCGCTGGAAGAGCTTTTTCCTGCTGATCATCCTCGGGCCGCTCTTGATCTCCGTGGTGGCGCGGACGCTCGGCTGGGCGTTGCTGTTCGGCGGCAACAACGGCCTCGTCAACAAGCTCCTGATGTCGGCAGGCGTGATCCGCTCGCCCATTCCCTTCATGTTCACCGAGACGGGGATGGTGGTTGCGCTCGCCCATGTGATGATGCCGTTCATGGTGCTGTCGGTGTGGGCCGCGCTGCAGCGGCTCAACCCGCAGATCGAGAACGCCGCGATGTCGCTCGGCGCGGGGCCCGTGACCATCATCCGCCGCATCATCATGCCGCAGATCGTGCCGGGCGTGCTGTCGGGGGCGATCATCGTGTTCTCGCTCTCGGCCAGTGCCTTCGCGACGCCCGCGATCATCGGCGGCCGTCGGCTCAAGGTCGCGGCGACGCTGGCCTATGACGAATTCCTCAACACGCTGAACTGGCCGCTCGGTGCAGCGGTCGCAACGCTGCTGCTGGTCGCGCTGGTGCTGATCGTCGTCGGCAGCAACGCGCTGATCGAGCGCCGCTACGCGGAGGTGTTCCGATGAGCCGGAACGGCCCGCTCGCGCTGATCTTCCACACCATCTTCGTCATCGTCATGGTCGCCCCGATCCTGGTGGTCTGCCTCGTTGCCTTCACGCCCGAAGGCTTTCTGTCGCTGCCGACCAACGGTTTTTCGCTGCGCTGGTTCAGGGCGATCACCAACTACCCCGAGTTCATCCATGCCTTCTGGGTCAGCCTGGGGCTCGGTGCGCTCTCATCCTTCGTGGCGCTGCTGTTCGCGGTGCCGGCAGCGCTCGCGATCGCGCGTTATCGCTTCCGCGGCCGCGATGCGCTCGCGGCGCTGTTCCTGTCGCCGCTGATGATCCCGCATGTCGTGCTCGGCATCGCCTTCCTGCGCTTCTTCACCTCGGCTGGCCTCGGCGGCAGCTTTGCCGCGCTGATCATCGCGCATGTCATCATCGTGTTTCCGTTCGCGCTGCGGCTGACGCTGGCGGCGGCGACCGGCATGGACCTCTCGGTCGAGATGGCGGCGGTCTCGCTCGGCGCCAACGGCTGGACGCTGTTTCGCCGCGTGACGCTGCCGTTGATCCTGCCCGGCGTCATCAGCGGCTGGGCGCTCGCCTTCATCCAGTCCTTCGACGATCTCACCATGACCGTCTTCCTCGCGGCACCCGGCACCGAGACGTTGCCGGTGCGCATGTTCCTTTATATCCAGGACAACATCGATCCGCTGGTGACGTCGGTCTCGGCCTGCGTGATCGCTGTTACCATGACCGCCCTCATTCTGCTCGACCGCTTCTACGGGCTCGACCGCGTGCTCGCCGGCAAGGGCGATACGGGACGATAGGAGAACCCATGTCCAGGGACTATGACGTCGCCGTCGTCGGCGGCGGATTGCTCGGCTCCGCGATTGCCTGGGGCCTCGGCCGGCTTGGCAAGCGCGTGGCCGTGCTCGACGAAGGCGACATCACCAAGCGCGCCTCGCGTGCGAATTTTGCGCTGGTCTGGGTGCAGAGCAAGGGCCTCGGCATGCCGGCCTATACTGTCTGGACCGTGCAGGCGTCGCAAGCGTGGGGCCGGCTTGCGTCGGAGCTGAAGCAGCAGACCGGGCTCGACGTCTCGCTCCAGCAGAACGGTGGCTTCCATCTGACGCTCGGCGACGACGAATTCGGCCAGCGCACCGAGCTGGTCAAGCGCATGCATAATCAGACCGGCGCTGCTGACTACAAGATGGAGATGCTCTCGGCATCCGAGGTGAAGAAGTCGTTGCCGCTGATCGGGCCGGAAGTGTCCGGCGGCAGCTATTGCCCGCTCGACGGCCACGTCAATTCGCTGCGGACGTTCCGCGCCTTCCACACCGGCTTCAGGGCGTTCGGCATCGACTATTTTCCGGAGCGCCCGGTCTCGGCGATCAGCAAAAGCGGCGGCGAATTCCGCCTGACGACGCCGAAGGGCGAGCTGCGCGCCGCCAAGATCGTGCTCGCCGCCGGCAATGCCAACCAGACATTGGCGCCGATGGTCGGCCTCTACGCGCCGATGGGCCCGACCCGCGGCCAGATCGTGGTGACCGAGCGCACCATGCCGTTCCTGCCGCATCCGCTGACCACGATCCGCCAGACCGACGAGGGCACGGTGATGATCGGCGACAGCAAGGAGGACGAGCTCGACGATCGCGCGCTGAAGCATTCGGTCAGTGCCGTGATGGCCGATCGCGCGCAAAGGATGTTTCCGCATCTGTCGCGGCTCAACGTGGTCAGGAGCTGGGCCGGCATCCGCGTCATGCCGCAGGACGGCTTTCCGATCTACGACCAGTCGGAGACGCATCCCGGTGCCTTCGTCGCCTGCTGCCATTCCGGCGTGACGCTCGCCTCCAACCACGCTTTCGAGATCGCGCGCATGGTCGCAGCTGGCGCGCTCGAGCCGGAGCTGGTCGGCGCGTTCTCGGCCAGCCGTTTCGGCGCCGCCGGTGCTGCGAACAACAGCGGCTATTAGAGATATCTAAAGGAGCCAAGAGGCATCCCATGTTTAGACGATCCGAACAGGACAAGCGACCGCAGGTCCAGATTTTCGTGGATGGCACAGCCGTCGCGGCGCGCCAGGGCGACACCGTCTCCGCCGCGCTGCTGGCCTCCGGCTGTGATGCACGGCGCTCCACCGCAGTGAGCGGCGCGCCGCGTCTGCCCTATTGCATGATGGGCGTGTGCTTCGACTGCCTCGTCACCATCGACGGCGTCGGTAACCGCCAGGGCTGTCTGGTGCCCGTCGCCGAGGGCATGCAGATCGAGATCCAGAAGGGCAAGCGGGAGATCGGAAAATGACTGTGGCTCCCAAGCGCGAAGCCTACGACGTCGTGGTGATCGGGGCCGGGCCCGCCGGCCTCGCGGCCGCTGCGACGTCCGCCGAAGCCGGCCTGTCGACGCTGTTGCTCGACGAGAACATCGGCCCGGGCGGCCAGGTGTTTCGTGCCATCTCGTCCACGCCCGTGACCGACCGCAACCAGCTTGGCGCCGACTATTGGGTCGGTGCCGACCTCGTTCAGTCGCTCCGCGCGAGCCGCGCCGAGATTATCCATCGCGCCACCGTCTGGAGCCTCGACCGCAATCTCGAGATCGCCGTCTCGATCGGCGGTGCGTCCGCTTTCCTCAAGGCGCAGCGCGTGATCCTCGCGACCGGCGCGCTGGAGCGGCCGTTCCCGATTCCCGGCTGGACCTTGCCTGGCGTGATGACCGCGGGCGCGGCGCAGACGATGCTGAAATCATCGGCTCTGGTGCCTGACGGACGCACGGTGATCGCGGGGCAGGGGCCTCTGCTCTGGCTGCTCGCCGCGCAGATCTTGCGGCTCGGCGGCCGCATCGACCGCATCCTCGACACCACCGAGCGCGGCAACTACTTCGCAGCACTCCCGCATGCCTTCGCCTTCCTGACCTCGCCCTATTTCACCAAGGGCCTGTCAATGATGCGCGAGGTGAAGGCCAAAGTGCAGGTCGTCTCCGGCGTCACCGAGCTCTCAGCATCCGGTGATGGCCAGCTTGCGAACGTGAGCTATGTCGCGGGCGGCAAGCGTGAGACGATTCCGGCGGACCTGTTGCTGCTGCATCAGGGCGTCGTGCCCAACGTCAATCTGGCGATGGCCGCCGGTATCGAGCATCGCTGGGACGATCTGCAACTGTGCTGGTCGCCAGTGCTGGACGCGAGCGGCAATTCATCGGTCGCTGGCATCGCCATCGCTGGTGACGGGGCCGGCATCGGTGGTGCCAATGCCGCTGTGGTCCGTGGCCGCATCGCGGCGCGCGCGGCGGTGGAGGCATTGGCGCCTGCGGTTGCGACAAAACTTGCGCCGATGGCGACCCTCCGCGCCGATCTCGCCAAGGCCGAGCGCGGCCGCGTCTTCCTCGACACGCTGTTCCGCCCCGCGCCGCAGTTCCGCATCCCCACGGGCGACACCATCGTCTGCCGCTGCGAGGAGGTCACCGCGAAGGACGTTCTCGATGCCGTCGCCATCGGCGCGACCGGCCCGAACCAGCTCAAGGCCTATCGCCGCACCGGCATGGGGCCGTGCCAGGGCCGGCTCTGCGGCCTTACCGTGACCGAGCTGATGGCGCAGGCGCGGGGCAAGACGGCACAGGAGATCGGCTATTACCGGCTGCGCGCACCGGTCAAGCCGATCACGCTCGCCGAGCTCGCCGCCGTTCCGAAGAGCGAGGCCGACGTCAAGGCGGTGGTGCGCGGATGAGCCAAAACGTGGATGCGATCGTCGTCGGCGGCGGCATCCACGGATGCTCGACCGCGCTGCATCTGTGCCTCGCCGGCATGAAGCCGGTGCTGATCGAGAAAGACTACGCCGGCCGCCATGCTTCCGGCGTCAATGCCGGCGGCGTCCGCCAGCTCGCGCGGCACGTGCCCGAAATCCCGCTCTCGATCCGCTCGATGGGGATCTGGGAGAAGATCACCGATCTCCTCGACGACGATTGCAGCTTCGAGAGTTACGGTCAGGTTCTCGTCGCGGAAAACGAGGAGGAGCTCGCCGTCTGCCGCGCGCGCGTCGCTGAGCTGAACGCGCTCGGCTTCACCCATGAGGAGCTGATCGACGCGACTGAATTGCGGCGGCTGGTGCCGGCGGTGGCTGAGACATGTCCGGGCGGCGTGGTGTCGCGTCGCGATGGTGCCGCCAATCCGGCACAGACGACGACGGCATTCCGGCGCAAGGCCGAGCAGCTCGGCGCGACCGTGCGCGAGGGCGTGGCGGCCGGCAACATCCGTCAGAGCGGCGGCCTCTGGCACGTCGATGTCGGCACTGAAACCTTTGCCGCGCCGGTGCTCGTCAATGCCGCCGGCGCCTGGGCCGGAAACATCGCCGCAGCGCTGGGCGAGCCCGTTCCGGTCGAGACCGTGGCGCCGATGCTGATGATCACCTCGCGCGTGCCGCACTTCATCGACCCCGTCGTGATCCTGCGCGGGCGCAAACTGTCCTTCAAGCAATTCTCCAACGGCACCGTGCTGATCGGCGGCGGCCATCTGGCGACGCCCTATCAGGATCGCAACGAGACCGTGCTGGACTGGAAGAGCCTCGCGATCAGCGCGCGCACCGTGTTCGAGCTGTTCCCGGTGATGCGCAGCGCGACGATCGTCCGCGCCTGGGCCGGCATCGAGGCGAAGATGAAGGACGACATCCCCGTGTTCGGACCGAGCAGCCGCCACAAGGGTCTCTATCACCAGTTCGGGTTCTCGCTGCACGGCTTCCAGCTCGGCCCCGGCGCCGGCGCCGTGATGGCCGAGCTGATCGTCAACGGCGGCACCCAGACCCGCGTAGGCGATCTCGGCATCGACCGTTTCCATCCTTCCACGCTCTAAGAAGAGGACATCATGAGCATCACCCGCAGCATCCGCACGCCCATCATGCACCGCGCCGTCGAGGCCAACGGCTTCGTCTTCATCGGTGGCACCATCGCCGACGACACCTCGGTCTCGATGGGCGAGCAGACCCGCAACATCCTCGGCAAGATCGCCGGCTATCTGAAGGAAGCAGGCACCGACAAGTCGCGAATCGTCAGCACCTCGATCTTCGTCACGGATCTTTCCAAGAAGAAGGAGATGGACGCGGTCTGGACCGAGTTCTTCGGTGACAATTTGCCGACGCGCGCCACCGTCGGCGTCGCCGATCTCGGCGGCGGTGCACTGATCGAGGTGGTGGTGACCGCACTCAAGGGCTGATTGCGCTCTTCTCACGGGCTCGTGAAGAGAGCCGTCGATCCGAACATGACGAAGATGTAATGGTCTGGATTAGCTGCGGCGCTTTGACGCGCCGCAGTTTCCGTTTATCAGTAGGGGACTCGGCTGGAATGCCCAATGTCCTCGCAGAATAATAACAACAAGCTCGCGATCAAATTTCGCTGCCCCGGAGAACTCGAAGGCCTGCTGCCGCAGCCGGTGCCGGCGAATCTCGGCGTTCCCGACTGGCTCAGGGCGATGCCGACCACGGCCTTCAGTGCCCTCAATCAGCAGGATGACGAGACGGTCAAGCGCTGCCCGCCGTTCATCGACGCGATGACATGCGGTTTTCTGATCCCGCTAATCTGCGATATCAGGGTCGAGGATGGCGAGATCAGCTGGGACAACGACATCCCGCCCGGCGGTGAGATCGATTTTCCGCGCTCGCCGATCAGCTTTCACGATCAGGGCCAGCTCACCGGCTCGCCGCTGTTCGAGACCGATCGCTTCGTCATCAAGTTTCACAATCTCTGGACCATCGAGGCGCCGGAAGGCTATTCGCTGTTCTTCACCCATCCGGTCAATCGCTTCGACCTGCCGTTCATCACGCTGAGCGGCCTCGTCGATTGCGATCGCTATCGCGACAGCTGGATCCACTTTCCGGCGCATTGGCACAATACGGGCTTTCGCGGCGTGCTGCCCAAGGGCACACCGATCGCGCAATGCATTCCGGTCAAGCGTGAGGATTGGACGCGGCAGACCTCGGCCTTCACCGAGGATGAAGCGCAGAAGGTCCACGCCCTGCGCGCCGCGCTGAAGCGCGAGCCGGGTCTGTACCGGCGGAAATTCAGGGCGTAGCCCGCTCGGGCCTGGCTCCCAGGAATTTCGCCGCGGCGCTCGGGCGGAAGAAGAAGCGGCCGTGCGACGAGGCGGCGAGTGTGAGGGCGGCGCGGCTGAGCATCTGCGGCCGTCCGCCATACACGGACCGCAGCGCCGCCTCGCCGCCATCGCGTTCGCCCATCTCCATCAGGCAGATCGCGAGATTGGCGCGGGAGAGAGCGTCGTCCGGGCGAAGCCCGAGCGCGTGACGGTAGGTGTCGGCGGCCTCCGCATAGGCGCCGTCGAGAAGCTCGGCCCAGGCAAGTTCGGTCAGGATATCGGTGCGTCCCGGCCCGATCGCGCGCGCCGCGGTCAGCACGGTACGCGCTTTGGCGCGATTGTTATTCCGGACATGCATGCGGCCAAGGTCGAGTTGCAGATCGACGCTGGCCGGGGCGAGCGCGAGGGCTTGCTCGATCATCCCGACCGCCTCGCCAACCTCGCCGGCGTTCGCAAGCTGGCCCGCAAGCTCCTGGAACGCGGGCAGATAGGGCGGACGGCGCGCTGCGGTTCGCCGCAGTTGCGCCAGTCCATCGCTTCTGCGCCGCGCGGCACACAGCACATGGCCGAGCAGCGTCTCGATTTCGGGATCGCTATTGCGCTTCGCGGCTTTCTCCAGCGGCGCAATCGCCTCCTCCGCACGCTCCTGGCCGAGCAGGGCATGGGCGAGGATCAGCACGGCATTCCGGTCGGTGCGATTTGATTTCAGGGCTTCGGTCGCAAGCTGCCTTGCAATGTCGAACTGCTTTGCACGTAGCGCCAGAAAGGCTTGCTGAAGCAGTTGGGCGAGGGGGCTATTCGGCTTGCCGCTCAAGAGATGGCCTCTTGGTTGAGACACGTTGTTTTTTGCCCCTTACCGCATGCCCCATGCAGCGTCCATCAACAGCTTCGTGATGCTTTGCTGATTGGCCCGGACGCGTTGCACGGAATGCGCCTTGATCTCGGCGCCCGGCGGGATTATCAGCGAGACATCAATCAGGAGTTTCGCATCCATGGATTTCACCCCGACCGCAACGCCCATCCGCCTTGCTCACGGGGAATTCCATGCCTGCATCGATCATTCTGTCGAACCTCTCGCTGTCCACGCCTGACGGCCGTCCTCTCCTTTCCGACCTCAACCTGACATTTGGTGCCGAACGGGCTGGTCTCGTCGGCCGCAACGGCGTCGGCAAGACAACGCTGCTTGCTGCGATCACCGGAGAGCACATTCCCCAAGCGGGACGCGTTCTCGTGAGCGGAACCGTGGGAATGCTCCGCCAGGACGTCCAGCTTCCTGCGGGCGCCGCGGTGATCGATCTGTTCGGCGCGCGCGCAGCGCTGGAGCTGCTTCGCCGTGCCGAGCGGGGCGATGCATTCGCCGACGAAGTCACCGACGTCGACTGGACGCTTGAAGCGCGGCTTGCGTCCGCGCTCGCGCGTGTCGGGTTCGATCCTGATACCGACACGGAGCTGGATCGTTTGTCGGGCGGGCAGATCACGCGGATCCGTCTGGCCGCGCCGGTCTTCGCCGAGCCGGACTTCCTGCTGCTCGATGAGCCCACCAACAATCTCGATCGGGATGGACGTAAGTCAGTGGTCGACCTGCTCGCAGGCTGGCGGGGCGGGGCGATCGTCGTCAGTCACGACCGCGACCTGCTCGAGACCATGGACGCCATCGTCGAGATGACATCGCTGGGGGCAAGACGGTACGGCGGCAATTGGAGCAGTTACCGCGAGCAGAAGGCCATCGAGCTCGCTGCCGTCAGGCACGACCTTGCGCATGCCGAAAGGCGCCTCTCCGAGATTGACGGCAAGGCGCAGGAGGCAGCCGAACGGAAGGCGCGCAAGGACAGCGGCGGCAGGAAGAAGCGCGCCAAGGGCGACATGCCGCGCATTCTCGCCGGTGCACGCAAGGACCGCAGCGAGGACAGCGGCGGAAAGACCGCGCAAATCGCCGAGCGGCGGCGCGCGGAGGCGATCGATGCCGTCGCCGCGGCACGCCGGCGCGTCGAGATTCGTCAGCCGCTGTCGGTGAAGCTGCCCCCGACCGGCCTGCCGGCGGGCAGGGAGGTGGTTTGGCTCGATCGCGTCAGCGCCGGCTATCAGCCGGAGCAGCCGGTCTTGCGCGATCTCTCGCTCACCATCGTTGGTCCGGAACGCGTTGCGGTCGTCGGGCCGAACGGTTCAGGCAAGACAACGTTGCTCAAGCTCGTCGCAGGCGAGATCCGCCCTGTCTCGGGCGCCGTGCGGGTCAGGCCGGATTTCGCGCTGTTCGACCAGCAGGTCGGCCTGCTCGATCCCGCGATCTCCATCCTGGACAATTTCGGGCGTCTCAATCCGAAAGCGGGCGCGAACGAGTGCCATGCGGCCCTGGCCCGGTTCGCGTTTCGCGCTGCTGCCGCCTCGCAGATCGTGGGGAGCCTGAGCGGCGGACAGCTGTTTCGTGCGGGCCTCGCCTGCGTTCTGGGCGGGGCGACACCGCCGTCCCTGCTCATCCTGGACGAGCCGACCAATCATCTCGACATCGACTCCATCGAAGCCGTCGAGGCAGGCTTGAGGGCCTATGACGGCGCGCTGCTCGTGGTCAGTCACGACGAGGCGTTCCTGCAGGAGATCGATATCACGCGCAGGGTCGTGCTGGTCGCCAGCTCGGCTCTCTAAGCCTCATTGGTCGACAACAAAAACCCGACGCCCTGCGCGTCGCATGGAAAGCTGCCTGGCGCGGCCTACGAGGCCGCGCTGCCGCCCGGTTCCAGCGCCTCGCCCATCTCCAGCGGATGAGCCATGGTCTCGTGCAGCGCCTCGCGATCGAGCTCGCCTTCGGAGATGCTGATGACGACGCAGGCGATACCGTTGCCGATCAGGTTGGTCAGCGCGCGGCACTCGCTCATGAACTTGTCGATCCCGACCAGGATCGCGATCGACTGGATCGGGATGTCAGGAACGATCGAGAGCGTCGCGGCAAGCGTGATGAACCCGGCGCCGGTCACGCCCGAGGCGCCCTTCGAGGTGATCATGGCGATGCCGAGAATGCCGAGCTCCTGCCAGATCGTCAAATGGGTGTTGGTCGCCTGCGCCAGGAACAGCGTCGCCAGCGTCATGTAGATGTTGGTGCCGTCGAGGTTGAAGCTGTAGCCGGTCGGAATGACGAGGCCGACCACCGAGCGCGAGGCGCCGAGATGCTCCATCTTCTGGATCATCTGCGGCAGCACCGTTTCCGACGAGGAGGTGCCGAGCACGATCAAGAGTTCGTCCTTGATGTAGGCGATGAAGCGCAGGATCGAGAAGCCGGAGAGCCGCGCGATCGAGCCCAGCACGATCAGCACGAACAGGATGCTGGTGAGATAGAACGTGCCGATCAGGGCGGCGAGGTTGAGCAGCGAGCCGAGGCCGTAGGCGCCGACGGTGAAGGCCATCGCGCCGAACGCGCCGATCGGCGCCACGCGCACGATGATGCGGATGATGCCGAAGAACATTTTCGCGGCCTTGTCGATCGCCTCCGCGATCGGCTCGCCGGCCTTGCCGAGGAAGGCGATGGCGAAGCCCGACAGGATCGAGATCAGCAGCACCTGTAGCAGGTCGCCCCGCGCGATCGCGCCGACATAGCTGTCGGGAATGATCGCCATCAGATGGGCGACGATGCCCTCTTCCTTGGCCTTGGTGACGTAGGTCGCGACCGATTTCGGATCGATCGTGGCGGGATCGATGTTGAAGCCGTGGCCCGGCTGGAGAATCTCGCCGACCAGCAGGCCGATGGCGAGCGCGACGGTCGAGACCGTCTCGAAATAGATCAGCGACTTCAGCCCGACCCGGCCGACGCGCTTGAGGTCGCCCATCGAGGAAATGCCGTGCACCACGGTGCAGAAGATCACGGGCGCGATCATCATCTTGATCAGCGCGATGAAGCCGTCGCCGAGCGGCTTCAGCTCCTTGCCGAGATCGGGATAGAAATAGCCGATGAGCACCCCGAGCGCGATCGCGATCAGCACCTGGATGTAGAGGATCTTGTACCAGGGCTGATGCCGGCGATGGATGGCTGGCTGGATCGCGACTTGTGTCATAGTGTGTGCCCCGGAACGCATTGATTTTGATTCTGCAAGATCTGGATTCTGCAAACTTTGAATCTTGCAAGTTTTGAATCTTGCATGACTCGCATCATGTGATGGTCGCCGCAGAAGCGACAATCACATTTTTGTCGGATCGCACGAAGATCGGTCGCTGCACCGCAACGGGGGGAATATGACAACCACGATGGGCTCGGACGAGCAGCCGCAGAGCTATTTTCCGCGCTGGAAATTCAAGGCCTCGGGCGTGATCATGCCGGAGGAGCGGCTGTCATGGGGCCAGACCATCATCTCCGGTCTCCAGCATTGCATCGCAATGTCGGGCTCGACGATCATCGCGCCGCTGCTGATGGGGTTCGATCCCAATGTTGCGGTCCTGTTCTCCGGCATCGGCACGCTGATCTTCTTCGTCATCGTCGCGGGGCGCGTGCCGAGCTATCTCGGCTCGAGCTTCGCGTTCATCGCCGTCGTCATCGCCGCCACCGGCTATGCCGGGCAGGGGCCGAATCCAAATCTCTCCGTCGCGCTCGGCGGCATCGTTGGTGCCGGCGTGCTCTACGGCGTAATCGCGCTGATCGTGATGTGGTCGGGCGTCGGCTGGGTCGAGCGCCTGATGCCGCCGGCCGTTACCGGCGCCGTGGTCGCCGCGATCGGCCTCAATCTCGCGCCCGTGGCGGTCAAGGCGGTGAGCGCAGGCGCGTTCGACACCTGGATCGGGCTCGCGACCGTTCTGATCATCGGTGTGGTGGCCGTTGCCGCTCCGGGCCTGTGGCGCCGCCTGCCGATCATCCTCGGTGCGGTGGGTGGATATCTCCTGTACCTGCTGTTCGCGAACGGCCTCGGCTTCGGCAAGCCGATCGACTTCGCCCAGCTTTCGGCCGCGCCGTGGCTTGGCATGCCGAGCTTCACCACACCGACGTTCCACGCCGATGCAATCTTTCTGATTGCGCCGGTGGCGGTCATTCTGGTCGCCGAGAACCTCGGTCACATCAAGGCCGTCGGCGCCATGACGGGCCGGAGCCTCGATGGCTATCTCGGCCGCGCGCTGTTCGCCGACAGCCTCGCGACCATCGTGGCGGCCAGCGGCGGCGGCACCGGCGTCACCACCTATGCCGAGAACATCGGCGTCATGGCGGCGACGAAGGTCTATTCAACCTTGCTGTTCGCGTTTGCCGCGACGGTCTCGATCCTGCTCGGCTTCTCGCCGAAATTCGGCGCACTGATCCTGTCGATTCCCGGTCCCGTCATCGGCGGCCTGTCGATCGTGCTGTTCGGATTGATCGCCGCGATGGCCGGACGGATCTGGGTCGAGAACAAGGTCGACTTCGCCAATCCCGCCAACCTGATCACCGTCGCCGTGGCGCTGACCGCGGGCGCGGGTGACCTCACGCTCAAATTCGGCGCGTTCACGATCGGCGGGATCGGCACGGCGACCTTCGGCGCCATCATCCTCTACCAGATCCTGACCTCGCCGCTCGCACGCCCCGCCGACTGAATCCCTGCGATGCGCCAGCGGGATGGAACAAAACGCCGGTTCCATCCATGATGATTCATTCTGGAGAAAGCTCATGCCACAGACCGATCGCTCAACCACCTTTTCCTCGCGCCTCGTCGGCCAATACGCGCTGGTGACCGGTGCCTCCCAGGGCATCGGCCGCGCCGTCGCCATCCGGCTCGCGCAGGAGGGCGCGACCGTCGCCATCAACTATGTCGATCATCCCGAGAGGGCCGAGGAAACACTTGCGCTTGCAAGGACAGGATCGGCTGACCGCGGCCACGGCAAGCTCGATCATGTCGTCGTCAAGGCCGATGTCAGCAATGAGCAGGAGGTCGGTGCGATGTTCGAGACGGTGCTTTCGCGCTGGAAGCGGCTCGACTGTCTCGTCAACAACGCCGGCTTCCAGCGGGAGTCGCCGAGCGAGGCGCTCGACATCGACACCTACCGCCGCATCATCGACGTCAACCTCAACGGCGCCGTGCTCTGCGCGCAGAAGGCGCTCGCCCATTTCGTCGCGCGCGGGGCAGGCGGCAGCATCATCAACTGCTCCAGCGTCCACCAGATCATTCCGAAGCCTGGCTATCTCGCTTATTCGATCAGCAAGGGCGGCATCGCCAATCTGACGCGTACGCTGGCGCTCGAATTCGCCGGCCGCGGCATTCGTGTCAATGCGGTCGGCCCCGGCGCGATCGACACGCCGATCAACGCGGCGTGGACGGGTGATCCCGCCAAGCGCGGCGTCGTCACCAGTCACATTCCGCTGGGACGGGTCGGCACGCCGGAAGAGATCGCCGCCGTGTTCGCCTTCCTCGCCTCGGATGAAGCGAGCTACATCACGGGCCAGACCATCTATGCCTGCGGAGGCCTGACGCTGTTCCCGGAGTTTCGGGACAATTGGGCGAGCTAGATTTGATCAGCTTCGACTGCGGGGGGCTGGCGCACGTTGCGGCGGCGGACATCTGGCAAAACGACACGGCGCAGACTACATCTGCGCCATGGCAAAACCTCCGCAGGCAAACCGTTCGCTCGAGGATTTCGTCGGTCGGCACGAACGTCTGTTCGTGCTGACCGGCGCCGGCTGCAGCACCAATTCGGGCATTCCCGATTACCGCGACAGCCATGGCAATTGGAAGCGGACCCAGCCGGTCAATTTCCAGGCCTTCATGTCGGAGGAGCCTACGCGCCAGCGCTATTGGGCGCGCAGCCTGATCGGCTGGCGGCGGTTCGGCCAGGCGAGGCCGAACGATGCGCATCATGCGCTGGCCCGGCTCGAGGCGAGCGGGCGCTGCGAGATGCTGCTGACCCAGAACGTCGACCGGCTGCATCAGTCCGCCGGCCACCGGCAGGTGATCGATTTGCATGGCCGGCTCGATCTGGTCCGCTGCATGGGCTGCGGGGCGAAGACCCCGCGCAACGAATTCCAGGACAGGCTCGGCCGTGCCAATGCGGAATGGCTGACGCTCGACGCCGCGGATGCGCCTGATGGTGACGCCGATCTCGAGCATGCGGATTTCTCGTCGTTCAAGGTGCCGGCCTGCGAAGCCTGCGGCGGCATCCTCAAGCCCGACGTGGTGTTCTTCGGCGAGAACGTTCCGCGCGACGTGGTGGCCACCGCGCAGGATCATCTGGCGCAGGCCGACGCCATGCTGATCGTCGGCTCCTCGCTGATGGTCTATTCCGGTTTCCGCTTCGTGCGGGCGGCCGCAAACCGGCAAATTCCCATCGCCGCGGTCAATCTCGGACGCACCCGCGCCGACGATCTCCTCACGCTCAAGGTCGAGGAGCGCTGCGAGGCGGCGCTTGCATTCCTGCTCTGAGCGCGCGGGCCGCACCCTTCTACCGCATAGGTGCCACGCAAAACGGCTCGGACGCTTCACCCCGGGCGTTGTCGCTGGTATGAAAATTGCTGCGGTTTTCGCGCAGTTTATCGGTCAGCACGGAGAATTTGGAATGCTTGAGGGAGCCGAGGTGCGGCTTGCCGTTGATATCGGTGGCACGTTCACCGACATCGTGCTGGACGTGGGGCATGATCGCAAGACGCGCAAGGTGCTGACGACGCCGCAGCGGCCCGAGCAGGCGGTGCTGGACGGCATGCGTCTCATTCTCACTGACGCGCGCGCGCATATCAGCGACATCGACGTCTTCATTCACGGCACGACGCTCGCGACCAATGCGATCATCGAGCGCCGCGGCGCCAAGACCGCGCTGATTGCGACCGACGGCTTTCGCGACGTGCTCGATATCGGCACCGAGAGCCGCTATGACCAGTACGATCTCAGCATCGACAAGCCGAGGCCGCTGGCGCCGCGGTCGCTCCGCTTCACCGTGCCTGAGCGGATCGACGCGCACGGCGCCGTTCGTCTCCCGTTGGACGAAGCAGCGGTCCGCGCACTCGCGCCAAAATTGCGCGCGCTGAGCGTCGAGAGCGTCGCAATCGCCTTTCTGCACTCCTATGCCAATCCCGAGCACGAGCGCCGCACGGCCGCGATCCTCGGCGAGGAGATGCCCGGCATCTCCGTGACCGTGTCCTCCGCGGTGTGTCCGGAGATCCGCGAATACGAGCGCACGTCGACCGCAGTTGCCAACGCCTATGTGCAACCCCTGATCGACGGTTATCTCGCCCGCATGGCGGATGCCTTGCAGGTCGAGCAGTTCCGCGGCGCGATCTATCTCGTCACCTCCGGCGGCGGCGTCACCTCGATCGAGACGGCGCGGCGCTTTCCGGTGCGCCTCGTCGAATCCGGTCCCGCCGGCGGCGCGATCTTCGCGGCGCAGATCGCGGCGCGGCTTGGCGAGAGCAAGGTGCTGTCCTTCGACATGGGCGGCACGACCGCAAAAATCTGCCTGATCGAAAAATACCAGCCCGAGACCTCGCGCGTGTTCGAGGTCGATCGTGCGGCGCGCTTCCTGAAGGGCTCCGGCCTGCCGGTGCGCATCCCCGTGATCGAGATGGTCGAGATCGGCGCCGGCGGCGGCTCGATCGCGCATGTCGATGCGATGAAGCGCGTCACCGTCGGCCCCGAGAGCGCCTCGTCGGAGCCGGGCCCTGCCTGCTACGGCCGCGGCGGCCAGCGTCCGGCCGTGACGGATGCGGACGTAGCCCTCGGTATGATCGATCCTGATGCCTTCGCGGGCGGCACGATCAAGCTCAGCCCGGAGCTTTCGAAGGCGGCGCTGTTGCGCGCCGTCGGTGAGCCGCTGGGGCTGTCGGCGGAAACCGCGGCCTATGCCGTGCACGAGGTCGTCTGCGAGAACATGGCGAGCGCGGCGCGCGTGCATGCGGTCGAGCGCGGCGAGATCGTCGGCCAGCACACGCTGATCGCCTTCGGTGGCGCGGCGCCGCTGCATGCGGCGCGCGTCGCCGAGAAGATCGGCGTCTCCAGGGTCATCGTGCCCTCGAATGCCGGCGTCGGCTCGGCCGTCGGCTTCCTGGCTGCTCCCATTGCCTATGAGCTGGTGCGCAGCCGCCATGTCCGCCTCGATGATTTCGACACGGAGGGGGTCTCGGAGCTGCTCCAGGAAATGGTGACCGAGGCGCGCGCGCTGGTGGAGCCGGGCGCGGCCGGTGCGCCGGTGCGCGAACGCCGCGCGGCCTTCATGCGCTATGTCGGCCAGGGCCACGAGATCCCGGTCGAGCTGCCGAACCGGCGGCTGACATCGGCCGATCTCGCCGGGCTGCGCCAGAAGTTCGAGGCCGACTATTCGGCGATGTTCGAGCGTCCGATCCCAGGCGCCGCAATCGAGGTCCTGAGCTGGTCGGTGCTCGCGACCACCGATGCGCATAATCCTTCTGTCGTCGCTTCCGTTGCGCGCAAGCCCGCCGGCAAGGCCTCGGGCAGCCGCAAATTCTTCGACGGACGGGCGGGGGAGGTGATCGAGATCCCGCTCTATCGCCGCGAGGACATGGCACCGGGCGCGACCATTGCCGGCCCCGCCGTGATCGCCGAGGACGAGACGTCCACCTTCGTCTCCAACAGTTTTGACGCCCATATCGACGGTGCCGGCAGCATCGTCATGGAACGAAAGGCGGCCTGATCATGAGCAAGGCAAATGGCGCGAGCCTGATCGATCTTCAGATCATGTGGCACCGGCTGATCGCCGTGGTCGAGGAGCAGGCGCAGGTGCTGCTCCGCACCGCCTTCAGCCCGATCGTGCGTGAATGCGGCGACCTCTCCGCCGGCGTGTTCGACCTCAGGGGGCGGATGCTGGCGCAGGCGGTGACCGGCACGCCAGGCCACGTCAACTCGATGGCGGAATCGGTCAAGCACTTCATCGCGCATTTCCCGATCGAGACGATGAAGGAAGGCGACGCCTACATCACCAACGATCCCTGGATGGGCACAGGTCATCTCAACGACTTCGTCGTCACCACGCCCTGCTTCAAGGACGGCAAGCCGGTCGCGCTGTTCTCCTGCACCAGCCATCTCATGGACATCGGCGGCATCGGGTTCGGCCCTGACGCCACCGACGTGTTCATGGAGGGGCTCTACATCCCCATGCTCAAGCTGATCGACCAGGGCGTCGTCAACGAGACGCTGATGGCGATGATCCGCACCAACACGCGGCTGCCGATCGACACCGAGGGCGACACCTATTCGCTCGCCGGCTGCAACGACGTCGGCTGCGAACGCCTGGTCGAGATGATGACCGAGTTCGAGATCGACACGCTCGACGAGCTCGGCGACTACATCTGCGACCGCTCGCGCGAGGCCGTGCTGGCCGAGATCGCAAAACTGCCGAAGGGAAGCTGGCACAACACCATGGTCGTCGATGGCTATGATGCGCCGGTCACGCTCGCCGCGACGCTGACGATCTCGGATGAGGGTATCCACGTCGATTTCGACGGCACCTCGGCCGCTTCGAAGTTCGGCATCAACGTGCCCCTGTCCTACACCACGGCCTACACCGTATTCGGCCTCGGCTGCGTCGTCGCCTCGCAGATCCCGAACAATGCCGGCTCGCTCTCGCCGCTGACGGTGTCGGCTCCCCCTGGCGCGATCCTGAACGCACCAAAGCCCGCGTCGGTCGCCTCGCGCCACATCATCGGCCAGATGCTGCCCGACGTGGTGTTCGGCTGCCTGCGCCAGATCATTCCCGAACGAGTGCCGGCGGAAGGCACCTCGTGCCTGTGGAATCTCAATGTCCGCGGCCAGACGCGAAGCGGCGTCGGCGGCAATTACGGGTTCTCGATGGCGGTGACTTCGAACGGCGGCACCGGTGCGCGCTTTGCGAAGGACGGGCTGTCGGCGACCGCCTATCCCAGCGGCGTGCGCGGCACGCCGGTCGAGATCGCGGAGACGCAAACGCCGCTGATCTTCTGGCGCAAGGAGCTTCGCCCGGATTCCGGCGGTGCCGGGCGCACCCGCGGCGGTCTCGGCCAGATCATCGAGGTCGGCAGCGGCATCGATGCACCGTTCGATATCCTGGCTGCGTTCGACCGCATCGATCATCCGCCGCGCGGACGCGATGGCGGCCAGAATGGCGAGGCCGGATATGTCGGCCTGAAGTCCGGCCAGAAGATGCGCGGCAAGGGTTTTCAGACCGTGCCGCCGGATGACCGGCTGGTGGTGATGACGCCGGGCGGTGCCGGCATCGGCGATCCGCGCGAGCGCGATCGCGTGGCGGTCAACGACGATGTCGCAAGCGGCCTGGTGTCTGCCGACAATGCGGTTGCGATCTATGGACGCGCGAGGTGAGGTGACGGGCTCCGCTATCGCGCGCGTCACGCTGTCCGACCTCGTTATCACGATCGGCTTCGTACGGCCGCTGACGCTCTGGCGCGGGATCGTCACGGTGCAACCGCGCGTGCCGTTCGGATAACCCGCTTCAGTCCGAAGATCTGTCGGCTGGGACGAAACGGTCAGCGCCACTGCCGTTTCAAATTCGTGCTGCGCGTCAAATTCGCGCCGCTCGCGCATTCCATCTTTGCGCTCTCCCTCATCCGGCGTACTCTGTGAGAGCGAGCAGGAGTGCAACAGCAACCAGTCCAGGAAACGTAGCTCCTTTTGGCGATGTCCGCCGAGAGAGATCGAGAGCTGTTGGCAGCTCATATGCGATGGAGAAGAACCGACACTTAGCGAGCTGCAAACATCCCTCGCCGCGTCTGCGAGACGCGAGTTCAACAAAACACAAAAGCGGGAGGAACGGATGAAGAAGCGTTGGTGTAAGTTTGGCCTACCTCTTGTTGCAGGCGCGACGCTGATCGCGTCATCGGCATGGGCCCAAGCCGTGGATACTGCCCGGATCGAGGCCGGCGGTCAGAACGATTGGCTCACCTATCACGGCTCATACAAGTCGTATCACTACAGTCCCCTCTCACAGATCAATACCGGTAATGTGAGCAATCTGGGTGTCGCGTGGATCCACATCCCCGGACGTTCGACCCGGGGGCTGCAATCGATGCCGCTCGCGGCCGATGGCGTGCTCTACTACACCGGCTCCTATAGCCGCACCTTTGCGCTGAACGGCGCTACCGGCGAGGTGATCTGGTCCTACTTCCCCGAGCTGGATGAAGCCTTGGTCGCGCGGCAGACCCATTCGCCCTACAATCGCGGTGCTGCCCTCGGCGAGGGAAAGGTCTATGTCGGGACAATGGATGGCCATCTCATCGCGCTCGACATGAAGACCGGAAAGGTCATGTGGGACACCAAGCTGATTGATTCCCAGAAGCTGACCGTTGGGTTCACCGGAGCGCCGCTTTACGCCAAAGGCACGGTGGTGATCGGCTCGCAGGGCGGCGAATGGCCGGGCCGGGGTCCGATCTTCGGTGTAGATGCCACCACCGGCAAGAAGAAATGGGAATTCCTGACGGTTGCCGGCACGGACGAGGCCGTGAAGACCTGGGGCAATGACTCCTGGCGGACTGGCGGCGGCGGCGGATGGATGCCGGGCACCTACGATGCTGAGAACAACACCGTCCTGTGGGGCACTGCCAACCCGGCGCCGCTCTACGACTGGTCGGGAGCCGATTACAAGACGCAGGGCGCGCGTCCGGGAGACAATCTCTACACCACCTCGGTGATCGCGCTCGATATCGATACCGGCAAGCTGAAATCCTATCACCAAGAGCTGCCTCATGACGCCTGGGACTTCGACAGCGCGGTCGGCGAGTTCGTGATGCTCGATCGCGACGGCCAGAAGTACGTCGTGCATCCGAACAAGAGCGGATACATCTTCGTCTATGACCGCAACCTCGGCGTCAAGAACGTCTGGCGGATCACGCAGAACAGCAATTTCGTCAAGGACATTGATCCCAAGACGGGCGAACTGATCGGCCGTCGCGACTTCTCCGCCGGCAAGGTTTCCGAACCGTTGTGCCCGCACATTTCCGGTGGGGTGAGCTGGAACGCCGGGTCGTACAACCCGAAGACGGGGCTCTACTACAAGCTCGGCCAGGAATGGTGCATGACGCTCGAAGTTCAGAAGACGACTCCGATCGTTGCTCCTCAGGCTCAGCTCAACATCGGCGCCGACTTCAAGATCGCGCCGCCGCCTAGCGGTGAGATCTATGGCCATCTCGACGCGCGCGACCCCATCACCGGCGCCAAGAAGTGGGAAGTCCGCTTCCCTGAGCCACCGCTCGGAAGCGTATTGTCGACCGGAGGCAATCTGGTGTTCGTGCCGGATTCGCGGGGCACGGTTCATGCCTACGATGCCGACTCCGGTGCCGAGCTGTGGAGCCACGGCGACGGTACCGGCCATCAGGGCGGCATCATCAGCTATTCCGTGAATGGCAAGCAGTACGTCGCGGTCGTCGCCGGCTTCGGCGGCATGGCTTCGGATGACTACGCGCCGACCTTCGGCGGTGTCTACAAGAGCATGCCGCGCGACGACGGCGCGCTCATCGTCTACAGCTTGAAGTAGTCTGCCTCAAGCGATCTGCCGAGAAGCGGGTGCAAGCCCGCTTCTCGGTCGATTGCAGCGGCCGCGCGTGATTCAGGAATGGAGCGGACGTGTTGAAACTGCATTTGAAGTCGCTTCCGGCGGTGCTGGGCGCTTCGTTGCTGTGCGTTGTGGTGGCTCGAGCTCAATCTGCCACGCCGGCGCCGGACAACGGGTCGTTGGACGTCGAGCAATTGTTCGCGGGGACCTGCGGCTTTTGCCACTCCGACGGCGGCCGGGCTGCTGGCAGGGGACCGCAACTGATGAATTCGCAACGAGACAACGAATTTCTGCACAACCGTATCAAGATCGGCAAGCAAGGTGCGATGCCGGCATTCGGCGAGAGCTTCAGTGACGCGCAGATCGACCAGATCGTCAAATATATCCGCGCCTTGAAGCCGCGCGAGGGCTGACCCTCCGGAACCTGATCCATCCAGATGAGGACGCGGCATGAAGGCAATTGTCCTGGTTATCGTCGGTGCCGCCATCGGGCTGTGCGGACCGGCGCAGGCGCGAACCCTCGACGCGATCCGCGCGAGTGGCGCGCTCGGACTATGCGCGCATCCCAACTCGCTTCCTTTTGCGCGCAAGAGCGGCGATCCGCCCGGCTTTCAGGTCGAGTTGGGACAGGTGCTGGCACGCGAGCTCGGTGTCCCGCTACGGCTCGACTGGATCATCACGCAGTATCAAATGCGCAGCGCCAATTGCGACATTCTTCTGGATGTCATCGCCGATCGCGAAGCGCAAGGCGAAACCCGTTTGAGGCTCTCGAAACCATACTACCGCACGGGCGTCGCGCTCGCGGTGCCGTCATCCAGTGCGCTCACATCGTTCAAGAGCCTCAGCGAGCATACCAAGGTGGGAGTGCAGGTCGGCTCTGTCGCCGCCATGATCATCGGTCAACGGCGCGTGCCCATATCGACCTTCGGCTTCGAGACCGACAGCCTCGATGCTGTTTCAAACCATGAGATCGATGCGGCTGCGGTCACGCCCACCGCGGCGAGCTATTTCAATCTGACGCATCCTGACAAGGCACTCCGGATCCTGGATCGCGACGAGGGCGTGGCCGACCTCAACTGGAATGTCGCCGTCGGCATGGTCCGCCCGGATGATGCGTTGCGCGAGGCGATCGACGGAGCGCTGGAACGGCTGCGCAACGACGGCACGATCGATCGGATATACGGTCGCTATGGGATCGTGCTGCAAGCGCCGAGGTAGCTGAATTGCCGAGAGAACGACGCCGTCCCGGTTTGGCCAGGACGACGTCGCTATGAAGATCTCGCTTTGGTCTTACGCCGCAGCTTTCTTCCGCGCCTGCTCGGCCTTGTACAGCTCGAACTCTTCGGCGATCGCCTTCGCGACCGACGGCCGCTGGCGCAGGCGGTCGTGATACGCCTTCACGTTCGGCCATTTGGCGAGCTCGATCGGCGGGGTCGCCATGGTCCAGTTGATGACCGTGACGAGATAGGCGTCGGCCACGCTGAACTGGTCGAGCAGGAACTCGCGCCCCTTCAGGTAATTGTCGAGATAGTCGAGCCGCGACAGGTTCTTCTCCAGCACATAGGCCTTCATCTCCTGCGGCGCCTTGCGGTCGAGCACGGGGATGAAGAGGCCCTTATGCAGCTCGGTGCCGATGAAGCAGAGCCATTGATGCAGCCGGGTGCGATCGATGCCCTGGGCCGCACCGAGGCCGGATTGCGGGAACCGATCCGCGACATATTGCAGGATCGCGGCGTTCTCGGTCAGCACCACGCCCTCGTCGGTGCGCAGCGTCGGCACGAGGCCGATCGGGTTGACGGTCCGGAAGTCGGTGCCGTCGTTCAGCACTGTCTTGGTCGGCGGATCGACTTCGAGATAATTCGCTTCGGCGCCGGCTTCGTACAGCGCGACGCGCGTCGCCATCGAACAGGCGAGCGGCGAGAAATAAAGATCCATCTTGGGCCTCCTTGGGCAATTCCTCGTTGTCAGTGTCGCTCAACCTGGCCAGATTGATTTTTGTACCATCTTGTATAATATGGCGGCGGTCAAGGATTAATTTGCGAAATGGTACAAAAATCGAAGCCGCCAGCTGCTGCCAATGAGCCGAAGCGCCGTGGCCGTCCGCGTGCCTACGAGCCAGAGGTCGCGCTCGGCAAGGCGCTCGACCTGTTCCGCCGGCAGGGCTTTGCGGCGACGTCGCTGGACGATCTCAGCGAAGCGACCGGCATGAACCGGCCGAGCCTCTACGGCGCCTTCGGCGACAAGCGCGAGCTCTACATCAAGAGCTACCAGCGCTACCGCGAGGACGCGCGCGCCTCGATGGTCGAGATCTTTCGCCAGGAGATGCCGGTGCGCCAGCGGCTCGAGCGCGTCTTCGCGTCCGCGCTGAACATCTATCTCTCCGGCGAGACCGGTCCGCGCGGCTGCTTCACGGTGGTGACCGCGGCGTCCGAAGCCGTCGGCGATCCCGAGATCCGTGCCATGGTGCTGGATGGACTGACCGAGCTCGACAAGGCCTTTGCCAGTTGTTTCCGACGCGCCAAGGAGAAGGGCGAGTTGCCCGCGAGCGCCGACCCGGCCGTGCTTGCGCAGGTCGCGTCCGCAACCGTGCATTCAATCGCTATCCGCTCCCGCGCCCGCGTGTCGCGCAAAGAGCTCGAGGCGATCGTGAAGGGAGCGATCGACGTGATGGTGGGGCCCAGGCCCTAGCCGTCGTCCCGGGGCGCGCGCAGCAAGAGCCCGGGACCCATAACCACAGGGAGTGGTTTGGCGAAAATTCGGAGTTGAAGGGTCTTCGGTACGCCGACCGTGCGCTATCGATAGATCACGCGGTATGGGTCCCTGCGTTCGCGAGGACGACACCGGGGATGGGGCGAGATCGTGGCCTCGCTACGCCGCGCGAATATGTGCGAGGAAGCGATCCACCTCGTCCCGCAGCCGCTGCGACTGCTTCGACAGCTCGACCGCCGAGCCCAGCACTTCCTCGGCCGCCGTGCCGGTCGCGGCGATGCCGGCGGTGACGCCGGAGATGTTTTGCGAGACCTCGCCGGTGCGGGCTGCCGCCTGCTGGACGTTCTGTGCGATTTCCTGCGTCGCGGTGCCCTGCTGGCCGACGGCTGCGGCGATCGCAGCCGAAATCTCGTCGACCTGCTGGATCGTCGCGCAGATCGACTGGATGCCGTCCACTGCGCCTGATGTCTCGCCTTGCACCGCCGTCACCTGCGCGCCGATTTCCTCGGTCGCCTTCGCGGTCTGGGTTGCGAGCGCCTTCACCTCGGAAGCAACCACCGCAAAGCCGCGACCGGCTTCGCCGGCGCGCGCCGCCTCGATCGTCGCGTTGAGCGCGAGCAGATTGGTTTGCCCCGCGATGCCATTGATGAAGGAGACGACGTCGCCGATCTTCTGCGCGGCGTCCGCGAGGCTCTGGACCCGTGCGTTCGACTGCCGGCCGTCGCTTGCGGCCTTGCCGACGACTTCGGTCGCGTGGGCGAGGCGGCGGCTGATCTCGGTCATCGACGAGGACAATTCTTCCGCGGCGGCCGCGACCGTCTGCACGTTCTCCGAGGCCAGGCCGAGGCCGACGACACCGCGCGGGTCTGCTGCCGCGACTGTTCGACGATGCCGGACATCGAGCGCGCGGTGTGCTCCATCTCGACCGCGGCCGCGGACACCGTGGTGACGACCTCGCGGATGCTGGCCTCGAAATTGTCGGCCAGCGCGGCGAAGGCGCGGCGCTTCTCCGCTTCGGACCGCGCCTGGATGTCGGCTTGCTCCGCCTGAAGCTTGTTGAAGTTGACCGCATTGTCGCGGAACACCGCCACCGCCCTCACCATAGCGCCGACCTCGTCATTCGCCTTGATGGCGGGAACGGCGACGTCGAGCCGGCCGTCGGCGAGTTCGCGCATCACCGATGTGATCGAGAGAATCGGGCGCGAGATGCTGCGGGCGATGAGATAGCCGACGAGCGCCGCCAGCACGAGGCCGAGCGCGGCAATTCCGATCGCCAGCAACCAGGCGCGGTCGGCGGAGGCCTCGTAATCGGCGTTGTCCATCACCAGTTCGACCGCGCCCAACGGCTTTCCGGAAAAGTCCTTGATCGGTCCGAGCAGCGCGGCGACCGGCGTGTTGTCGAGCCTGGCCTGCCGCACCGTGAATCCGTCGCCGGCGGCGCGGCCGTAGTCGGCCGCGTCGAAGAAGCTCTTGCCCTTCAGCGTGCCGCCGAACAGCTTGAAGCCCGAGCCGTCGGCGAGATGGAAGGCGACGTCGACATGGCGGCTGGCCTTGAAGTCGTCGAGGAAGGGCTGGCCGAAGGTCAGACCGAATTCGACCGTGCCGAGATGTTTGCCGCCTTGCGCGATCGGCACCACGCCGCGGATGCCGAGCCCGGCCACGCCACCTTCCAGACCGACCACGACCTTGTGGTCCTGGTTGGCGACGACGACGGTCTTGCGGAAGCCCGAGAGGTCGTCACCGAACTTGGCCGGCTGGTGGACGCGCAGGTAGGAGGTCGCCGGCGGCACGTGAAACTGGAATTGATCGACGCCGTAGTCGGATTTGATGGCGGCGAACACCGGCCCGAACAGGCGCACCAGCGCCTCCCGGTCCTGCTTTGCCATCGCCTCCTGGGTCGCCGGCATGGCCGCCACCACGGCGCTCATCGCGGCGGCGCGCTGCGATTCCTCGGCGATGCGCGACTGCAAGGCATCGTAATGGCTGCGCAGCTCCCGCTGGTCGGCCCGGTCGATGATCCCGGCGATGATCCACATCGCCCCGAGCACTGCAAACAGCGCGGTCGCCGCCGCAGTCACCGCCAGCGCAACCGTGATCCGCATCCTGAGGCCGAGCGTTGCCCGCATGTCCGACTCGTTGTTTGAGCGTTGGTTAACAACGCCTATCAACTCCTCGCTAAGAGAGGGTGAACGAGGGCGGGACGACAACCGAGGGTGTCTGAAGAGCCCTAATACCCCCGCGACCGATCCACCACGTTCTCCAGCGCACCGCCGGCCTCGAACTTTGCGATTTGCTCGGCGACATAGGCCGAGATTGCATCGGCGTCGGTGTCGGCCGCGTTGTGCGGGGTCAGCAGCACCTTGGGGTGGGTCCAGAACCGGCTGTCCGCAGGCTGCGGCTCCTGCACGAAAACGTCGAGCGAGGCCCCGCCAAGCGTACCGTCGTCGAGGCAGGCCAGGATGTCGGCCTCGTTCTGCAAGCCGCCGCGACCCGCATTGATCAGCACGGGCGCGCCGAGCGGGCTGTTGCGGTTGAGCTTGGTGAAGACGTCGCGGTTGAGGATGCCGTGCGTATCAGGCGTCAGCGGCAACAGGCAGACCAGGATGTCGGTCTTGCGCAGGAATGCATCGATCTGCGCGGCGCCATGGAAGCATTCGACGCCCGCGATCGTGCGCGGGCTGCGGCTCCAGCCGGCAACGCGGAAGCCGAGCCGGCGCAGCACGTCGGCGGCATCGGCACCCAGCGTGCCAAGCCCCATCACGCCGACGGTGACGGCGCTCGCCGGCCACTGATATTGCGGCTCCCAGCGTTTTGCGCGCTGCGAGTCCCGCAAGTACAGCTCCTGGCGGTGGTGCATCAGCACGTGCAGCACGACATACTCGGTCATGCGATTGGTGAGATCAGGCACGGCGACGCGCACCAGCGGTACGTCGGGCAGGCTCTTGTCGGCCATCAGCGCATCGACGCCCGCGCCCAGATTGAAGATCGCACGCAGATTGGGGAAAGCGCCGAGGTCGCCCGGCACCGGCTTCCACACCGCGGCATAGTGCACCTCGGCCGGATCGAGGGAGGCGTCGGGCAGCAGCACCACGCGGCGGCCGTCGCAGACCGCGTCGAACCGGGCCTTCCAGCGCTCCGGCAGCCAGTTCTGCTGCGTGCTGTTGATCAGGACGGCCAGTGTGCCCATGCTCATTCGAAGTGCCTCGTCGGTTCCGCTTTGAAAACCCTCCTTGGCACGATCCGACGGATTTTTCTCGCAAATTTTTTCCGCAGCCCTGTCGGGGCGGGGCATATTGGATCGTCTTAAAAACAAGCGTTCAGGAAGGTGCTGCCCATGCTTTATGCGATCCTCTGCTATCACGACGAGGACTTCGTCGGCTCCTGGAGCAAGGACCAGGACGAGGCCGTGATGAAGAAGCTCGCCGTGGTGCAGGACAAGCTCACACAGCAGGGCCGGCTCGGTCCGGTGGCGCGGCTGCTGCCGACCACCGCGGCGGCGACGCTGCGCAAGGAAGACCCGCCGCTGGTGCTCGACGGCCCCTATGCCGAGACCAAGGAGCAATTGCTCGGCTTCTACATCGTCGACTGCAAGAACCTCGACGAAGCGCTCGACGTTGCGCGCGACCTCGGCTCGGCCAATCCAGGCGGTGCCTATGAGGTGCGGCCCGTGGGCGTATTCCGGCCCGGAGGAAATCTGACGTGAGCGAGGCCGACACCGCCTGGATCGAGACCGCGCTGACCTCGGCGCGACCCCAGGCGGTCGGCGCGCTGCTGCGCTATTTCCGCGATCTCGACACCGCCGAAGAGGCCTTCCAGAACGCCTGCCTGCGCGCGCTCAAGACCTGGCCGCAGAACGGGCCGCCGCGCGATCCCGCGGCCTGGCTGATCATGGTCGGCCGCAACGTCGCCATCGACGAGGTCCGCCGCGCCCGCAAGCAGCAGCCGCTGCCCGAGGACGACCAGGCCATCTCCGATCTCGACGATGCCGAGGGTGCGCTCGCCGAGCGGCTCGACGGCTCGCACTACCGCGACGACATCCTGCGCCTGATGTTCATCTGCTGCCACCCGCAGCTGCCGGCGACCCAGCAGATCGCGCTGGCGCTGCGCATCGTCTCCGGTCTCACCGTGAAGCAGATCGCGCGCGCCTTCCTGGTCTCGGAAGCGGCGATGGAGCAGCGCATCACCCGTGCCAAGGCGAAGGTTGCGGAAGCGGGGACGCCGTTCGAAACGCCCGGCGCGGTCGAGCGCTCCGAGCGGCTCGCCGGCGTTGCCGCAATGATCTACCTGATCTTCAACGAAGGCTATTCGGCCAGCGGCGACACCGCGGAGATCCGAAAGCCGCTGTGCGAGGAGGCGATCCGGCTGGCGCGGTTGCTGTTGCGGCTGTTCCAGAGCGAGCCGGAGATCATGGGGCTCGCGGCGCTGCTGCTGTTGCAGCATGCGCGCAGCGCCGCGCGCTTTGCCGCGGACGGCGCGGTGATCCTGCTCGACGACCAGGATCGTAAACTGTGGAACGGCACCATGATCGCGGAAGGCCTGGCGCTGATCGACAAGGCGATGCGCCATCGCCGCAGCGGCCCCTATCAGGTCCAGGCCGCGATCGCCGCGCTGCATGCGCGCGCGTCGACGCCCGAGGAAACCGACTGGACGCAGATCGACCTGCTCTACGGCGCGCTCGAAGTGATGCAGCCTTCGCCGGTGGTGACGCTCAACCGCGCGGTTGCGGTCTCCAAGGTGCGCGGGCCGCAAGCGGCGCTCGAGCTGATCGAGCCGCTGGCGCCGAAACTCGCCAACTACTTTCATTTCCACGGCGTGCGTGGTGCCTTCCTGATGCAGCTCGGCCGCAACGACGAAGCCCGCATCGCCTTCGACCGCGCCATCGCACTCGCCAATACTTCGGCGGAAGCCGCCCATATCCGCATGCACATCGATCGCCTGATCCGGGACAGCCAGCCGAAGGGCGCCAATGGCGGCGCCAGGCAGGGCGCAAAGGCAAAGTGACGGCCAAAAATTTCGTCCCGCCAATTGTCGGCTCCCGCCGTTCCCTTTCGTCTTAATTCCATATCCAGGGAGCCCACTCATGCTGAAAGCCATTGCCATCATCGCCGTCGTGCTCGCCGTCGGCATAGCCGCGGTCCTCGTCTTCGCATTGACAAAGCCCGACACGTTCCGTGTCGAGCGCTCGCTCGCCGTGAAGGCGCCGGCCGATGCGATTTATCCGCACGTTGCCGATTTCCATTTCTGGATGAGCTGGTCGCCCTATGAGGAGCGCGACCCCGCCATGAAGCGGACCTTCGGCAGAACCACGTCAGGCAAGGGCGCGACCTATGCCTGGGACGGCAACAACAATGTCGGCGCCGGGCATATGGAGATCCTCGAGGCGAGCACGTCGTCGAAGCTTCGCATCAAGCTCGATTTCGAGCGCCCGTTCGAAGGCCACAACACCGCCGAGTTCACCTTTGTGCCGCAAGGCGATGCCACACTGGTCACATGGGCGATGTACGGTCCGGCGCCGTTCATGTCCAAGGTGATGCAGGTGTTCATCAACATGGACAACATGATCGGCAAGGACTTCGAGGCCGGCCTCGCCAGCCTGAAGAAGCTCACCGAGAAGTAACAAGGCTTGCTGCCCCAAGGAGCAGCTAAGGAGCAGCCAGGAAACCGCCAAGAAACTGTAAGGAACTGCCAAGGAACCGACAAGAAACCGACAAGAAAGCGAAGGAGAGAAACGATGCTCAATGCCTATCTGTTCTATCAGGACACCTGCGAAGCGGCGTTCAACTTCTACGCCAAGGTTTTGGGCGGCAAGATCGACGCCATGATGCGCTCATCGGACGCGCCGCCGGACATGCCCGCCGCGCCCGGCCGCGAGAAGATGATCATGCATGCGCGGATGTCGCTGCCCGATGGCAGTGTGCTGATGGCTTCCGACGTGCCGCCCGAGCACTTTAGCAAGCCGCAGGGCTTCGCGATCTCGTTCACGGTCAAGGACCCCGCGGACGGTGAGCGCAAGTTCAACGCGCTCGCCGACGGCGGCACCGTCACCATGCCCTACAGCAAGACGTTCTGGGCCAAGGGTTTTGGCATGTGCGTCGACAAGTTCGGGATTCCCTGGATGGTGAACTGCCCGGCCGAGGGAATGTGACAGGCGTGACCGCCTGATGCGGCAAGCCGTGATCCCTCTCCCGTAGTTGCGGGAGAGGGCCGCTTATGCTGTCGTCGCGTCACACGGCCGGTCGGCTGGATCGCTCACCGGATCGATCCGGTCGCGTCATCGCTTGGCGGGGACGGTTCGACGCAGCGAGGGCAGATCACGAGTTTCGTGCCAAGCTGCCTGTCGTTCTCCGCCTCGATTTCGTCATGGACCACCCACCACGCCTCGGAGAACGGGCGTAAGGTGCCGAGCACTCTTTCCCGCTCCTGATTGGGATTGTCCTGCGCAGGCGCCGGGTTGGCTGCGCTCCGCTTTGTGACAGAGGGACGGTGATGGGCCTGGTTCGGATCCCGGCCGAGGCCGTCCCATGCGATCGGTCGGCGCTCCTGCGCCGGCGCGGCCGCGCATCCGAGGAGCGCTGCGCAAAAAGTGAGCAAGATGAAGCCGTGACGCAGCATGCCGGACCCTTGGTACGGTACGCGACACGCAAACTCCGCGTGCGGAGCCTTGCATCGCGCCGGTTAAATGGAACCTAAGGGAAACGACGTGGCCGCCAGATCCAATATGGAATCGTTCTCTCGCATCACATTGCGAGAGCAGTGAGGCCGCTTCGTGAAATGATGCGGATCGCATCGCACAACAACTGGCGAAATATTAGGCTGTGAACTCCACGACAGAATCGCTAATAATTTCTTCATAAATTCTACAAACTGGGGTGGGCGCAACTTGGAAGGGGAGCGACCGATGGCAGCGGCGCTACAAATCAATTTTGCACTTTGGGGCATGCTCATCTGCGCGACCTTGGAATTGGCGCAGACCATCCAGAGGCTCTACTAGGCCCGACGAAATGCGCGACCGGCGCAATTTCGCCGTCGCGCTTGCCTGCTAGCCCACCAGCAACGCGATGAGCGTGAAGCTGACGCTCGCGATCACGACCATCGAGAGGATGTAGTTGCGCGGCCGTGCCGTTCGCGCGCGCGGCGGTCTCCGCCGCTGTTCGCTCACCTGCCATGCGGGCTCCGACGGCGCGAGCGCAGCCTCTGCGCCCGAGCCGATATATTTCACATAGAGCTCGAGCAGCCGCAGCTCGGACGGCAGGTCCATCAGACCCTCGCGGTCGCGCCGCGACAGCAATTCGAATTCGACGGTTTCCTGGGAGCTCAACTGGCCAAGGACAATGCGTCCCTGGTCCGACAGGCGGTAGTGAAAATCGAGGGGCTGCACGACCTGCGACCGGTTTGAAAATGAGTAATCTCGAAAAAGCGGAACCATCCTAGTCTGCGACCATTGCTGAGATTATGACGGCCCTGCAGCCATCGTGACCCGAGCGGCCTCAATCTGGACGGGACCATCATAGACGGTCGGGAAAAGCCGCAAACCGCCTAAATTGGGCAGGCATTGCGAAGCGGTTGAGCGGATTTCGTGCCCGGATCGCCGGAATTTTGCAAGACTGCCTAATCGCCGGACAGTGGCGGATGCAACCCGGTCACATCGCTGGCGGCCGCCTGTTGCTCAGCGGCAGCGTGGATAAATCGCGGCAAGGTCGCGGCCCTTCAGCAAAAGCAATCTGGACGAGAGGCCACCGTGCCGGCTGATCCAGTCGCGCACCGGGCCGGGATAGGCCTGCAGCACCGCGTCGGAGGCTTCGGGCTCGGCATAAAAGCGCCCGCGCCGGTCGACCGAACGCGCCGCGTGGAAGCCGAGCACCGCGCGTTTGGTGACGCAGATGCGCTCGCCCGGCACGATGCTCAGCACCAGCGTGCAGGCGGACAGGCACGGACCGTCGATCACTACGCGCTCGCCGCTCTCGCGCACCTGCTCGAACAGGTCGAGGAACGGCCCGACCTGTCCGCCCGGCGACTGGATGATGCGGATTTCGGCCATGGCGGGGGTGGCGGTAAAGAGCGCAGATGCGAGCATCCAGGCACCAACAAAGAACATGCGTCGCATGGAGCACTCCACAAGCTCGATCCCGTAGGGTGGGCAAAGCGTAGCCCACCAATGGCATCGCAAATCTGGAGGGAAGGTGGGAACGGCGCTTCGCGCCTTTGCCCACCCTACAAATCCTGTGCCTACCCGTTCCGCCGTTCGCCGCGCAGCGTAGGCAGGCCGATGCCAGCCGCATCGAAGCCGCCATCGACGGCCAAAATTTGGCCGGTGATGTAGCTCGATCGTTCCGAGCACAGGAAATAGATCGCTTCGGCGAGTTCCTCCTCCAGGCCGTAGCGGTTGAGCGGAATGGCGTCGTGATAGTCGGCGCGGATCTCCCTGGTATGCACCTGCTTCGCCATCGCGGTGTCGACCGGCCCCGGCGCAACCGCGTTGACGCGGATGTTGAGCGAGGCGAGCTCGACCGCGAGCTGCTTGGTCAGGTGCGCAAGGCCCGCCTTGCTGGTGCCATAGGCCGAACGCAGCGTCGAGGCGCGCACCGCCGAGATCGAGGTGACGTTGACGATGGCGCCGCCGCCTTGCTCGCGCATCAGCGGCGCGGCCGCCTTGGTGCACAAAAACGGGCCGGTGAGATTGACCGCCATGATCCTGTTCCAGTCGGCATCGCTGGTCTCCAGCACTGGCGCGAACACGGCGACGCCGGCGTTGTTGACGAGAGCATCGAGCCGACCGAAGCGGCTCATGACCGCCGCCATTGCAGCTGCCACGGCGGCTGCGTCGGAGACGTCGCAGGTGATTGCCAGCGTGTTATCGGGATTCTTCAGCGCCGCCGCCGCGCTTGCCTGCAGCTCCCCCTCGATATCGAGCAGCGCGACGCGCCACCCTTCGGCCAGGAATTTCTTGGCCGTCGCCAGCCCGATGCCTCGCGCGGCTCCGGTGACGAGGGCGACGTTTTGTAGGGCCTGCGGCATTTGCTAATCTGTCCTGTGTCCGAAAGGGGCGCGCACGAGCGCGGGCTCCTTTTACTTCGCTTTCGTCCCGGCAAGAAGGGCTCCAGGCCATGCTCATCGATCCCAGCACGATCCCGCTCGAGGAATGGCGGCCAGGTGTGAAGACCCGCATGGTCGCATCCGCGCACAACGGCGCGACCGCGCTCTGCATCTTCGAGCAATGGGTCGATCCCGGCGCCGGCGCGCCGACGCACAGTCACACGGTCGAGGAGGTGCTCACCGTGCGGGCGGGCGAGGCGGAGATGTGGGTCGAAGCCGAGCGTATCACGGTGACGGCCGGACAGGCGCTGCTGGTTCCCGCCGGCCGCAAGCACGGCTTTCGCAATTCGGGAGCGACCATGCTGCACGTGCATGCGGTGTTGGCCTCGCCGGTCTTCGAGATGCTGCCGGAAGGGGCGAGTGAAGCGACGCGACGCTGGGAGCGGTAGGGTAAGGGCGCCTGTCTCTATCACCGTCACCCCAGGGCGGCCGCTTCTGCAGCGGCCCTCGAAGGGCGACGGGGATAGTGATAGGGCCAGGGCTTACGCCAGCTCCGCCGATGCGCGCTGCATGTTCGACGACATGTCTGAGGTCACGATGCTCTGCTCCTCGACCGCGGCCGCGGTGGAGGCGATGAACTCGTTGACGCCGGCGATCGCGGCCTTGATCGCGGTGAGCGAGCTCGCAACGTCACCCGAGATGGTGTTCAGCGCGTCGATCTCGGAGGTAATCGTGTCGGTGGCCTGCTTGGCCTGGCTGGCGAGGTTCTTCACCTCGGAGGCGACCACGGCAAAGCCGCGGCCCGCTTCGCCCGCCCGCGCCGATTCGATCGTGGCGTTGAGCGCAAGCAGGTTGATCTGACTGGTGATGCCCGAAATCATCTCGACGATGCCGCTCATGGCCTGCGCGGCCGCGTTCAGTCGCTGGGCCTGACCGTCGGCGGCGTCGACCCGGCTGCTCGCGACCTTGGAGGTCTCGCGCGATTTCGCCATGGTCTCGGAGATCTCGCGGATCGATGCACTCATCTGCTCGCTGCCGGCCGCCACCGCCTCGATCAGCCCGCGCGCATTGTCGGCCTTCTTGCGGCCGATCGCCTGCGCGGTGATGTCGGTGGCGTATTTCACCACCTTGTAGGGTTTTCCGTTGAGATCCAGAATCGGATTGTAGGATGCCTGGATCCAGATCTCGCGGCCGCCCTTGGCGATCCGCTTGTATTCGGCGGCCTGGTATTCGCCGCGGTTGAGCGTCTCCCAGAACTGGCGGTAGGCCGCCGAATGCTTCTCGTTCGGCTCGACGAACATGGAATGGTGCTGGCCCTTGATCTCGGCCAGCGAATAGCCCACCGCCTTGAGAAAAGTCTCGTTGGCGGTGCGGATCGTGCCGTCCATGTTGAACTCGATCACCGCCTGCGACTTCTGGATCGCTGCGAGCTGGCCGTCATTGTCGGCGGCCTTCATCTTCTGCGCGGTGATGTCGGTTGCGAACTTCACCACCTTGAACGGCTTGCCGGTCTCGTCGAGGATCGGGTTGTAGGTCGCGAGAATCCAGATCTCCTTAGCCCCCTTGCCGAGCCGCTTGTACTCGGCCGCCTCGAACTCGCCGCGGTTCAGCCTGGCCCAGAACGCGGCATAGGCCGAGCTCGCGCGGTCCTCGGGCGTCACGAACATGCTGTGATGCTTGCCCCTGATCTCGTCGAGCGAATAGCCCATTGCGCCCAGGAAGTTCTCGTTGGCGGTGACGATGGTGCCGTCCATGTTGAACTCGATCACGGCCTGCGCGCGGTTGATCGCGGCGATCTTGCCGGAGTCTTCCATGGTCTTGATCTTGTACGCCGTGATGTCGGTGGCGAACTTGATGAAGCTGACCACCTTGCCGTTCTTGTCCAGCAGCGGGGCGTAGGAGGCATGAACCCAGACTTCCTTGCCGTTCTTGCCGAAGCGCTTGTATTGCGTGGTCTGGAATTCGCCGCGGTTCAGGCTGGCCCAGAAGTCGCGGTAGCGGGCGCTCTCGCGCTCAGTCGGGCTGACGAAGATGCTGTGATGCTTGCCCTTGATCTCGGCGAGCGAATAGCCGCTCATTTTCAGAAGGTTCTCGTTGGCATCGAGGATGGTGCCATCGAGATCGAATTCGATGACGGCCTGCGAGCGATCGAGGGCGTCGACTTCCGCGAGCGCGTGCTGGATCCTGGCCTTGCTGTTGAAATTGAACACTTGAAGTTCCCCGTAATGTTTCAACTATGCGTCGGCCGAGCTGCAATGGGCCTTCTCGAAAAGTTGCATGCGCGCGTTGATCAACTGTAAACCCTTGCAGCAAGCTGCGCGGTCTCCGGCGCTGGCCATGTTGTTCTGCGCGCGAAGATTCTCGTCCTATATGCACGGCGGTGAACATATTCGGACCGTATTCGTACGGACCCGCCTCGCGATATTTTCGCATCGTCTCTGTTGAAATTCGGCGAGCAATGTCGGGGCACGCGTTCGTGCATTGTCTTCAAGAGGAACTTCTCAGCGGAGACCATCGATGCCTGACGACCGCGAGCACCTGATTCGAGACCTGTTCGCCGCCTATCTCGGCAACGACCGGCAACGGGTCGCCGACGCATTGGCGGACGATTTCCGCTTCACCAGTCCGTTCGACGACGACCTCGACAAGGCGGCCTATTTCGAGCGCTGCTGGCGGGACGCCGGCTGGATCGCGCGACACGACATCGAGCGGATTTTCGTCCGGGGCGACGAGGCCTTCGTCACCTATCTCTGTCTGGCGAAAGATGGCAGGAGCTTTCGCAACACGGAGTTCTTCACCTTTGGCGGTGGCAAGGTCCGCCGCATCGACGTCTATTTCGGCGCGGCTCGGAAGGATGGGCGTTTCCTGCCACAGCCGCGCTAGCGGCCGGCGCAATGACCTCCGGAATAATTTTCATCACCTTGTCGGTTCCGTAAAGGTTGGTTCGTCTTAGAGGTAAGGGCGGGCGGCCCGGACCGCCGCTCCCGTCCTTCCGGGGGTGGCGCCGCGCCGCGCAAACCCGAAACGGCAAAGCAAGCAAGGACTGCTCATGCGATTCATGATGCTAATGATTCCGCTCGGCTACGAGACCGCGCCGCCGGACGTGCAACTCGATCCCGAACGCGTCGCCGCGATGATGCGCTACAACGAGGCTCTGAAGGATGCCGGCGTGCTGATCACGCTCGACGGCCTGCACCCGCCGTCGATGGGCGCGCGCGTCTCGTTCGCGACCGGCGAGCCCATCGTGACCGACGGCCCCTTCGCCGAAGCCAAGGAAGTCCTGGGCGGCTACTGGATGATCGAGGTTGCCTCGCGCGAGGAGGCGATCGCCTGGGCGAAGAAGTGCCCGGCCTCCGCCAATGAAGTCATCGAGATCCGGCAGGTGCAGGAGATGGCCGACTTTTCGCCGGAGGTACAGGCAGCCGCCGCCGGCTTCGACGATCTGAAGGCGTAGCCGAGACGGCCGCGGATCAAATCGCGGCTTCGTCAATCCATCATCCATCAACAAAGGAGTGAACCAATGAGCACCGATACCTATCTCGCCGTTTTCCTCGGCAGCAAGACCAGCCCGCAATGGGCCGCATGGAACGCGATGTCCGAGACCGAGCGGAAGGCGAAGGAGCAGGAGGGCATGGCGGCCTGGAAAGGCTGGGTCGAGAAGCATCAAGGCGCGATCCAGGCCATGGGCGGCCCTCTCGGCAAGACCAAGAAGGTCGACGGCAAGGGCGTCGCGGACATCGCCAACGAGATGGGCGCTTTCACCGTGGTCCGCGCCGCGTCCCATGAGGCCGCAGCCAAGATGTTCGAGAACCACCCGCACTTCGCGATCTTCCCCGGTGAACGCGTCGAGATCATGCCGGTGCTGCCGATTCCCGGCGGCTAGGCCGTGTCATTCCGGGGGCGCGCACACGCGCGAACCCGGAAATCTCGAGATTCCGGGTTCGGCTCGTCGAGCAGCCCCGGGTCGAGCCGCCCCCGGAATGACGAGGTGGCCGGTTAATCAAGTCCGGCCTGCGCTAGTGACCTTCACGCCCGGCTCATGTAAAGCTCGTTCACATGAGCTGGCGCAAGGACCAGGGCCGCGCCGAGCGCGGCTATCACCACGGCAATCTGAAGGAAGCCCTGTTGCAGGCCGCCCTCGGGCTGATCGCCGAGAAGGGCGCGGCCGGGTTCACCTTCGCCGATGCCGCGCGCATGGCGGGCGTCAGCGCGGCGGCGCCTTACCGGCATTTCCGTGACCGCGACGAGTTGCTGGCCTCGATCGCGCAGCGCGGCTTCGAGCAGTTCGAGCAGCGCCTGACCGCGGCCTGGGACGACGGGCGCCCGGATACGGTCACGGCGTTCGAGCGCGTCGGCAAGGCCTATCTCGCCTTTGCCCGCGAGGAGCCTGCCTTCTACAACGCGATGTTCGAATCAGGCGTGCCGGTCGATTCAAATCCGGCTCTGCAGGCCGCCAGTGAACGCGCCTTCAACATCATTCGCGCCGCCGCCGAGCGGCTTGCCGCGCTGGCGCCGCCCGGCACGCCGCGGCCACCAGCCATGATGATGGCGCTGCACATCTGGTCGATGGCGCACGGCGTGGCCTCGCTGTTCTCGCGCGGCGACGCCGCGCGGCGAAAACTGCCGATGTCGCCGGACGAGCTGCTCGAAGCCGAGGTGCTGATCTATCTGCGCGGCCTCGGCTTTCCGACCGACCGCCGTCCGCCGGCGAGAAGCGCCGAGCCGCCGCCGGTGCCACCGGAGGCATCCTCCGGTTCTGGCCTGCCGCCCGGCGGACCCTGGGGCAAGCCGAAATAAAATTGCGCAAATAATTTGGCGACCCTGTCAGGCGGCCGGCTTGACAAAATCGCGGGATGGTCTAGCTATGTAAATGTTATTTACATTCACAACGGCGCTGGTGCCGTGATGGAGATGGAAATGGCCTACACCGCTGATGTCAATCGATGGCGCGGCCCCTCGGACCAACACCAACAATACGAGCATCCGCGCATGCTCGACACGCCCTGGCATCCCGGCTGGATCGCCGTGACCATCCTCGGCTTCATCATCTGGTGGCCGATCGGACTTGCCCTTCTCTTTTTCACACTCGGGAGCAGAAGAATGTCGTGCTGGAGCAACCAGGATCGCTGGCAGAACAAGATGGAGCGGATGCAGTACAAGATGGACCGCATGCGCGGCCGCATGGAGCGCCGGGGCTTTGGCTTCGGCTTCGGTCCGCCCTCGAGCGGCAACCGCGCCTTCGACGAGTACCGCACCGAGACGCTTCAACGGCTCGAGGAAGAGCAGGTCGAGTTCAAGAACTTCCTCGACCGTCTGCGTCACGCCAAGGACAAGGAAGAGTTCGACCAGTTCATGGCGCAGCACAAGACGCGCCCGACCCCGCCGCCGACCGATCAGCAGTCTCAAGGCTGATCCGGGGTCTGCCTCTCAAAGCCTTCAGGCGCATGCCCCCAAAGTCCTGATGGCCCCGAGCCGCCCGCCTGCGCAACCCGCAGGCGGGCGGTTTGGTTTTTCGGGGACCAGAACCAACTGCCGACGATCCGACACCAAGACTTGCGCGAAGACTTGCGCGTGCCACCTCGATCCGCCGGGCTGCTCTTGTCTGGACGACACATCATGGACCTCTACACCCGCCTGCTGCTTGGCGTGACCGCCTTGGCGGTGTTGGGCTACATCGCTTGGTCTATGGCAGCTGCGCGTCCGATCCCGATTGCCATTTTCGCCTCTGCGCCGGCGGGCGTGCGTTCTGCGGCGTTGATCACGTACATGTGCAGGACCGGTAGAACCCGATCCGCGCCGGGCCCGACCAAGCCCTGACGGCGCGCCTTCCGCGGCGCCAACGGGTACGAGCATGGCCAACGCCGAACGCAAAGAGATCAGCCTTAGCATCGCGCTCCTCGAGCGCGCCGCGGCGCTGTTCGACCGGTTCGGAAACACCGTGCCGGTGGCGATCGCGTTCCTCAATGGATGGCCGACGGAGGTCCAGCTCTATCCGCAGTGGCAGCTCGGCGAATCCTGGCGGTTCTTTCTCAGCCTTTATCTCTATTGGTTCGCCTCGTTCGCACTCGGCCGCGCGGTCTCGTTTGCGAAGGGGAGCATCGCCCCATGATCCTGCTCCGCGATTTCGTGCTCTTCGTCCTGCCCATCCTGATCGCGGCGGGCGGCTGGCTCTACGCGCTCAGCCTGCGCAAGCAGGCCCGGCCCGGTCTTCAGGGCGAAAGCAAGCGCGTCCCGGCGGCGTGACTGGCGCCCCGATCCGGACCGCCTATATTCGCCTTCACAAGAGTGGGCGGACCGGAGGCGACAATGGCGGAAGCTGCGATCACGGCGAGCGACGGCCTCTGGCAACAGGTTCGCAGCGAGGCGCAGCGCGCGGCCGATGCAGACCCCGTGTTCGGCAAGGCCCTTGCGCGTGCCATTCTCGCTCATGATGATTTTGCCGCCGCTTTGGCCGATTTGATCGGGCAGCGGCTCGGCAGCGGCCCCGCCGGGCGCACGCGCTTCACGTCCTATTCCCACGACGCCTTTCAAGGTGAGCCAGACCTGATCGAAACCGCCAGCCGAGATTTGCAGGCCATCGCACGGCGCGATCCCGCCATCGCCGAACTGCTGCCGCCGCTGCTGCACTACAAGGGCTATGTCGCGCTGCAAGCCTGGCGCGTCTCGAACTGGCTCTGGCGTCATGACCATCGCGACGCGGCGCTGCTGTTTCAGAACGAGGCGTCCAACCTGCTGCAGATCAGCATTCATCCGGCCGCATCCATTGGATCGTCCGTCTATCTCGACCACGCCACCGGCATCGTGATCGGTGCGAATGTGGTGATCGGCGACGAGGTCACCATCCTCCAGAACGTCAGCATCGGCCGCCGCGGTGAATTGCCGGCGCGCTCGCCGCGCATCGGCCGCGGCGTCTACATCGGCGGCGGCGCGACCATTCTCGGTGACATCAATATCGGCGATTTCGCAAAGATCGGCGCCGGCGCCGTTGTGACCGGCGACGTGCCCGCCGGCTGCACCGCGATCGGCAATCCCGCGCGGCTGACCAATTGCCCCGAGCCCGCCTCGGCGGCCTGACCCTATCAACCCCAGGAGAGTTGCAATGAAGACGGCAATCGTGATCGGCGTTGGTCCGGACCGCGGGCTCGGGGCCCGGCTTTGCAAGCGTTTTGCGGCCGATGGGCTCAAGGTGATCGTCGCGGGCCGGACGCTGTCTGCCTTGCAGGCCGTTGTCGACGACATCACGAAGGCGGGTGGCGCAGCCGTGCCCTTCGTTGCTGATGCGACCAAGGAGGGAGACATCGTCGCGCTGTTCGATGCCGCCGGCGACAACCTCGACCTCGCCATCTACAACGCCGGCAACAACACGCCCGGCAAGATCATCGACATGGAGGCCGACTATTTCGAGAACGCCTGGCGCGTGGTCTGCTTCGGCGGCTTCCTGTTCGGCCGCGAGGCGGTGCGCCGCATGGTGCCGAAGAAGACCGGCACGCTGCTGTTCACCGGCGCCAGTGCCTCGCTGCGCGGACGCTCCGGCTACGGCGCTTTCAACTCGTCCAAGGCCGGCCTGCGCACGCTGGCGCAGGCGATGGCCAAGGAATACGCGAGCGACGGCATCCATGTCGGCCATGTCGTGGTCGACGGCGCGATCGCCGGCGACAAGATTTTTTCACGGTTCCTGGATGCGGCCGGCCGCGAGGACAGCCTGATCGACATCGATGGCATCGTCGATGCCTTCGCCTTCCTCTATCGCCAGCCCGAGCGCGCCTGGTCGTTCGAGCTCGACGTGCGGACGTCGAAGGAGAAGTGGTGAGGGGCAGGGATCCCGACCACATCTCCCGCCGTCATTGCCCGCGAAAGCGGGCAATCCAGTATTCCAGAGGCAGCATTGAGATGCGGGGGGGGCCGCGGCGTACTGGATACCCCGCTTGCCGCCTACGCTAAAGCTTCGGCGCCCCTGGACGGCAGCCCCGGCGAAGCCTTGGCGTAGCCGGGTCGCGGGGTATGACAGTCGTGAGGATGGCGTAGACGATCAATATCCCGCAGCTAGCCCGCTGTTCCGACGCGGATCGTTCGCACCGTAATAACGATTATTGCCGACTTGCTCGCCGTTCAGTGACGGCGCGCCGACGATGATGACCGCGAGATGGTTCGCCGGCTGCGGCGGTCCGAATTTGTGGCCCATGCCTTCCAGGATCTTCTGCGTGTCCGGTGACAGCGCATAGTTCTCGACGTTGGTCAGATCGGGCAGCCATTGCTGGTGGATGCGCGGCATGTCGACGGCCTCCTGCGCGTTCATGCCGTAGTCGATCGCATTGATCATGGTTTGCAGGACCGCCGTGATGATGCGGCTGCCGCCGGGCGTGCCCACCACCATGACCGTCTTGCCGTCCTTGGTGACGATGGTCGGGCTCATCGAGGACAGTGGACGCTTGCCGGGAGCAATAGCGTTGGCCTCACCCTGCACCAGGCCATACAGGTTCGGCACCCCGACCTTGGCCGTGAAGTCGTCCATTTCGTCGTTCAGCAGCACGCCGGTCTTGGCCGCCGTCACCTTGGCGCCGAACCAATCGTTCAGCGTGTACGTCACCGATACCGCGTTGCCGTCCTTGTCCGCGATTGAATAGTGCGTGGTGTTGCTGCCCTCGTGCGGCGCGACGCCCGGCTTGATGTCCTTGGAGATCCCGGCCTTGTTCGGATCGATCACGGCGCGGATCTTGGTCGCGTAATTCTTGTCGAGCAGGCGATCGAGCGGATTCTTCACGAAATCCGGATCGCCGAGATAGCTGTTGCGGTCCACGTAAGCATGCCGCATGGCCTCGATCTGCACGTGCACGGCCTGCGCGGAATGGTAGCCCTGCTCCTTCAGAGGGTAGCCCTCCAGGATATTCAGGATCTCGCAGATGACGACGCCGCCCGAGCTCGGCGGCGGCGCGGAAATCACGTGATAGCCGCGATAGTCGCATTCGACAGGTGCAAGCTCGCGCGTCTTGTAGCCGTCGAGGTCGTCCTGCGTCAGCAGGCCTTTGCCGGCCTGGCTCGATGCCACGATGGCGCTGCCGACCCAGCCTTTATAGAAGCCGTCGGTGCCCTTGCTGCTGATCTCGCGCAGGGTTTTCGCCAGTTCGGATTGCAGCAGTCGATCGCCCACGCCGAACGGCTGGCCGTTGTTGAGGAAGATGGCGCTCGATGCCGGATCGTCCTTGAAATCGTCCGTTGCCGTGCGCAGCAGGTCGATGTCGCCCTGGTCGAGCACAAATCCCTGTTCGGCAAGCTGGATCGCGGGAGCGAGCAGGTCGGCGCGCTTCATGGTGCCGTATTTTTCGCGCGCATATTCCATGCCCGAGACGGAGCCTGGCACACCCACAGCCAGATGCCCCTTGGTCGAGATGCCCTTGATGACGTTGCCATCCTTGTCGAGATACATGTTGGCCGTCGCCGCCTTGGGCGCGGTCTCGCGGAAATCGAGGAAGGTTTTGCGGCCGTCGGCGAGCTGGATCGTCATGAAGCCGCCACCACCGAGATTGCCGGCGGCCGGATAGACGACGGCCAAGGCATAGCCGACGGCCACAGCGGCATCGACGGCATTGCCGCCGCGCTTCAGCACATCGACACCGACCTGGGTTGCCAGATGCTGCGCGGACACCACCATGCCGTTTTGCGCGGCGACCGGCGCGACCGACGCAGCGCGCGCGGGGATGAACGTGACGAGGCTGATCGATATGATCGCGGCGGCCATCGACCGCAGGTGTGTTCCCGCATTTTGCACGGCTTGCTCCCTTGGCGAGGCCGGCTGTCCCGGCCCTTGTTGGTCTATGCAGCCTATCAGGCTGAATCCGTCGGGCAAATCGACCGCTGATGGCAGCGGTGATCGAACGGACAGCGTAAGAAATCGGGTGCCCGCACGGAGCACACTGCGCTCCCTCCCCCCTTGCGGGGGAGGGCGGGGGAGAGGGGTAGCCCAGGAAAAGGCGCCGTTGCGCGCTTCCGATTTCTTCGTTTCGTTGGAGTCTCCGTGTGGTACCCCTCTCCCTGGCCCTCCCCCGCAAGGAGGGAGGGAACCGATCTTGCCCGGAGCGGGCGGCTCCTATCCGTCGGCGGCCATGTCCCGCGGCAAAGCGGCCAACCGCCTGCGCTGCCTACCTTTCCGGCAGCCAAATTCGGCCGTGGTAACCGCACGTTAACCATCGGCGGGCTCTGGTAATTGCGGACAGTCGTGCCCGGAGCCGTGCTCAAGGCCCATAGTTTTGACATCTTGGCAGGGAATGCAGACGGCCGGCTTTGGACGAGCCCCTGCACCCCAGAAAGACAAGGCTTTGAGCGGGCTTGCCGGCCGCGCCGGTTCTAGCGCGGCTGTTGGGGAACCGGCAGCCATTTGCTGGCCGGAGAGGTCAGGTAAATGATCGCCTTGAGAGGATACTGCTTATGAATCCGGCCGACGTGGCTCAGTCAGCCCTTCCGGTTGCCGCTTCCGCGGACGTGTCGCTGATTGCGCTGTTCTGGCAGGCTCACTGGATCGTGAAAGCGGTGATGCTGGGGCTTCTCGCCTGCTCGGTCTGGGTCTGGGCCATTGCGATCGACAAGATCTTTCTTTACGCGCGCACGCGGCGCTCGATGGACCGGTTCGAGCAGGCATTCTGGTCTGGCGAATCGATCGAGGAGCTCTATCGGCAGCTCTCGGCCAAGCCGACGCATTCCATGGCGGCCTGCTTCGTTGCCGCGATGCGCGAGTGGAAGCGTTCCTTCGAGAACCAGGCCCGTTCGGTCGCCGGTCTTCAGATGCGCATCGACAAGGTCATGAACGTCTCGATTGCGCGCGAGGTCGAGCGGTTGGAACGCCGCCTGCTGGTGCTCGCCACCGTCGGCTCCGCCGGCCCCTTCGTCGGCCTGTTCGGCACGGTCTGGGGCATCATGTCGAGCTTCCAGTCGATCGCGGCGTCGAAAAATACCTCCCTGGCGGTGGTGGCGCCCGGCATTGCCGAAGCGTTGTTTGCGACCGCCGTCGGCCTTATCGCCGCCATTCCTGCCACTATTTTCTACAATAAGTTCACGTCCGAGGTGAACCGGCAGGCCCAGCGGCTCGAAGGTTTCGCCGATGAATTTTCCGCCATTCTGTCGCGTCAGATCGACGAGCGGGGCTGACGGACGGCATGTATAGTGTGAGGGGCAATTTGGGCACTCGATCATGGCGATGAACGTAGCCAGTTCGTCCGGAGGCGGCGGGCGCCGCGGCCGGCGCAAGCCGGTCGTGGCCGAGATCAACGTCACGCCGATGGTGGACGTGATGCTGGTGCTGCTCATCATCTTCATGGTGTCGGCTCCGATGTTGACGGTCGGTGTGCCGCTCGACCTGCCTCAGACCCAGGCCAAGAGCCTCGAAAACAACGATCAGAAGCCGATCCAGATGTCGGTCGACATCAAGTGCAAGGTGTTCATCAACGACGCCGAGATCGCGATCAACGAGTTGATCCCGAAGCTGAAGGCGATCACGGACGCGCGCGGCGGGCTCGAGGAGCGCATCTATCTGCGCGCGGACAAGAAGGCGGATTACGGAACGGTGGCCAAGGTCATGGGCCTGTTGTCCGGCGCAGGCTTCAAGAAGCTGGCGCTCGTGACCGAGGCGGATCAGGGGTAAACCGGTGAAGGTGAACGTCGACAAGACACTCGTTGCGTCGATTGCCCTCCACGTCCTCGTGCTTGGATGGGGACTGGTCACCTTTAGCAGCAAGGCCTTTGTCGCGGAAGAGTCGCTTCCGATCGACATCATCTCCACCGATCAGCTTGCGCAGATGATGTCGGGGCAGAAGACCGGCAAGAAGGAAGAGCCGAAGCCCAAGGTCGAGAAGATCGCCGAGGCCAAGCCCGAGGAAGACGCGGTCGGCAAGGTCACCGAGAAGAAAGAGCTGATCAAGACCAACTCGACGCCCGAGCCGCCGCCGAAACCCGCCGAGAAGCCGGTCGAGAAGAAGCCCGAGCCGCCCAAGCCCGTTGCCGAGGCCAAGCCCAAAGAAGAGCCGAAGCCGCAGGAAAAGAAGCCTGATCCGGCCAAGGAAGATCCGATCGCCGAGCTCCAGAAGAAGCTGGAGACCAAGAAGCCGCCGCCCAAGCCGGTCGAGCAAAAGGTCGCGGCCGTGCAGCCGCAGCAGCAGCCGAAGCCCAAGGAGCGCAGCTTCGATCCCGCGCAGATCCAGCGCGACCTCGACAAGCGCGCCGCGACCCGGCACGAACTCACGGGAACGGCGCTGAATGCGTCGGCTTCGCTGGGATCGGCGACCGGCACGGCCGTTGCCAATGTCGCGACCTGGCGCGGCGCGTTCCAGGGCGCGGTCAAGCGCTGCTTCACGCCGACCTATAACGGGCAGGATGCCGACCAGTACGAGGCCGACATCGATATTCCCATGAAGATCGACGGATCGCTCGCGTCCGAGCCCATCGTCGTCGCGGTGCGCGGACCTTCGCGGTCGATTGCCCAGGCGGTGGCGGAGAGCGCCAAGCGCGCCATCGTGCAGTGTCAGGTCTACTCGTTCATGCCGAAGCAGCAGTACGAGAGCTGGAAGCTCATCCCGATGACTTTCGGCCTGAAAGATATGTTGTGACATCAGAACAAAAGATTTTTGCGATGAATGACGTGAGCTCGATGAACCGCCGCCGCTTCATGACCCTGACCGGATCGACGCTTGCGATGCTCGGAGGCGGACACGCCTTCGCCCAGGGCCAGCAGGGGCGCCTTCGCATCGACCCAACCGAATTCCAGCCGATCCCGATCGCAATCAGCAACTTCGTGCCGGGCTCGCCGTCCGACGGCGACGTCGGCAACGGCGTTACGCAGGTCATCACCAACAATCTCAAGCGCTCGGGCCTGTTTGCCCCGATCGACCAGGCCGCCTTCATCGAGCGCATCAGCAACATCGACGTCGCGCCGCAATTCCAGAACTGGAAGACCATCAACGCGCAGGCCCTCGTCACCGGCCGCATGACGCGGCAGCAGGACGGAAGGCTCAAGGCCGAATTCCGCCTGTGGGACGTCATCTCCGGCCAGCAGCTCGCGGGCCAGCAATATTTCACGTCGCCGGAATATTGGCGCCGCATCGCCCACATCATCTCCGACCAGATCTACGAGCGGATGACCGGCGAGAAGGGCTATTTCGACAGCCGCGTCGTGTTCGTCGACGAGACCGGGCCGAAGGAGCGCCGCGTCAAGCGGCTCGCGATGATGGACCAGGACGGCGCCAATGTGCGCTATCTGACCCGCGGCTCCGACCTCGTGCTGACGCCGCGCTTCTCGCCGAACTCGCAAGAGATCACCTACATGGAGTTCGGCCAGGGCGATCCGAAGGTCTATCTCTTCAACATCGAGACCGGCCAGCGCGAGATCGTCGGCAACTTCCCCGGCATGACATTTGCGCCGCGCTTCTCGCCGGACGGCCAGCGCGTCATCATGAGCCTGCAGCAGGGCGGCAATTCCAACCTGTTCGTGATGGATCTGCGCTCGCGCTCGACCACGCGCCTCACCGACACGCCGGCGATCGACACCTCTCCGTCCTACTCGCCAGACGGCACCCGCATCTGCTTCGAGTCCGATCGCGGCGGCAGGTCGCAGATCTATGTGATGGCCGCGGGCGGCGGACAGGCGCAGCGCATCTCCTTCTCCAAGGACGACACCAACGCCACCTATTCGACGCCGGTGTGGTCGCCGAAGGGCGATTACATCGCCTTCACCAGGCAGGGCGGCGGGCAGTTCTCGATCGGGGTCATGAAGCCGGACGGCTCCGGCGAGCGTCTCCTCACTTCGGGCTATCACAACGAAGGGCCGACCTTCTCGCCGAACGGCCGCGTGCTGATGTTCTTCCGCGATCCCGGCGGCAGCGGCGGGCCCTCGCTGTTCTCCGTCGACATCTCCGGCCGCAACGAGCTCAAGGTGCCGACGCCGGGCTTCGCCTCCGACCCGGCATGGTCGCCGCTGCTGTCCTCGACACCCGGCTAGAGCGCTTGCGAGCGAAGTGGATACAGGTTCGCGTGAAACATCGGGGCTAAGACATTGCGCGTTCAGACGCGCGATGTTTCCGAAAAAACATGCCGATTTTTTCGGGGTTTGGTGCAGGACGCAAGCTTTCCTTCACCTTGTGCCCGGCAACGCTTGCCTAGCTGCTTGATATTTCAGCGGAAACATGTTCGCTATTGCCGAAAAACAACTCGACTTTAACGATGTTCCCTCAGAAAGGCTTCATCAGGTCTGGGTAAAAGTACGCGCCAAACAGGACGCGTAACAAGCCGATGCAGCTGGCCGACCAGAAGCAGAGCGATCGAGACGAGCTGGAGCCGATACTCTACGCCGCTCTCATCAACTCTATGGTGCAGAATTTCTGGGCGATCTTCCTGGGCTCGGCCTCCGCGGCCGTGGCCGCGGTCATGACTGCGTTGAAGACCGGCGACGTCTGGCTGTGGCCGCTCGCATTTCTGCTGATCGCCATCGGCACCGCGCGCGCGTTCCAGATGCGCGGATACGAAAACCGCACGCACCCATTGTCATTCGAGGAAGCCAAGCACCTGGAGCCGCGCTACTGGCTCGGCGCGCTCAGCTATGCGGCGGTGCTCGGCCTGTGGTCCTTCGTCGTCATCTATAACAACGATGATCCGATTGCCGACATGCTCTGTGTCGCCATCGGCATCGGCTACACCGCCGGCGGCGCCGCCCGCAATTACGGCCAGCCCCGGGTGATCCAGTGGCACGTCGCGCTCGCCTGCGCACCGATGTCGCTTGCGCTGCTGCTGCATGGCGGCTTCTACCACATCGGGCTCGCCATCCTGCTCGTGTTCTTCTTCGTCGGGCTGAAGAACATCAATCTCAGCCTGCATGCGATCTTCGTCAAGGCGCTGACCTCGAGCTTCCGTGAATCCGCGCTGGCAAGCCAGTTCGACACCGCGCTCAACAACATGCCGCATGGCCTGTGCATGTTTCGCGCGGACGGCCGCCTTGCGGTGATGAACCACCGCTTCGGCGAGCTGATGGCGTTGCCCGAAGATCTGGTCAAGCGTGGCGCCACCGCTGCCGACATCGTGTCGGCCTGCGTCGCCGCAGGCTCCATCTCGGTCGAGAGCGGCAAGCAGATCCTGGCCGAGATCGAGCATGCGCGGATCTGCGAGATCGCCACCGCCGATCCGGATTCCTCGCGCGGCCGCGCGCTCGCCTGGACGTTCCAGCCGATGACCGGCGGCGGTACGGTGCTGCTGTTGGAAGACATCACCGAACGCACCAACGCGGAAGCCCGGATCACCCATCTCGCCCGCTATGACGAGCTCACGGCGCTGCCCAACCGGGTCTCGTTCCGCGACGAGATCGAACGGTTGCTGGCGATCTCGCACGATGCCGAGCGCCTCTCCGCGCTGCTGTTCGTCGATCTCGACCAGTTCAAGCAGGTCAACGACACGCTCGGCCATCCCTGCGGCGACCAGCTCCTGTGCGCGGTCGCCAACCGCCTGCGCGAGATGCTGCGCCCCGAGGATTTCGTCGCGCGCTTCGGCGGCGACGAGTTCGTCGTGTTCCAGCAAAACATCAGCTCGGCCGAGGATGCCGCGAGCCTCGCCCGCCGCATCGTCGAACGCCTGAGCGAGCGCTACCGCATCGACAATCATCTGGTCGAGATCGGCGCCAGCGTCGGCATCGCGCTGACCTCGCCGGACGGCGACGTCAGGGCCGACACGCTGCTCAAGAACGCCGACATGGCGCTCTACCGCGCCAAGGCCGACGGCCGCGGCACCTTCTGCTTCTTCCGCGACGAGATGGCGGCGACCGTCGAGGCCCGCCGCATCCTCGAGCTCGACCTGCGCAAGGCGCTGGCCAACGAGGAGTTCGAGCTGTTCTACCAGCCGCTGGTCAATCTGAAGTCCGGCAAGATCACCACCTGCGAGGCGCTGCTGCGCTGGAATCATCCGGTGCGCGGCACGGTCTCGCCGGTCGACATCATCCCGGTCGCCGAGGACATGGGGCTGATCGTCGATCTCGGCCGCTGGATCCTGCGCCGCGCCTGCATGGAATGCATGAAGTGGCCCGACAGCGTCAGCGTCGCCGTCAACTTCTCGCCGCAGCAATTCCACCAGCGCGACGTGCTCAGCGAAATCCGCTACGCGCTCGAGGTCTCGGGGCTGCCGGCCCACCGGCTGGAGATCGAGATCACGGAGTCCTCGCTGCTTCGTAACACCCAGCTCACCCACGACACGCTGTCGCAATTGCATGCGCTCGGCGTGCGCATCTCGCTCGACGATTTCGGCACCGGCTATTCCAGCCTCAGCTATCTGCACAATTTCCCGATGCAGAAGGTGAAGATCGACCGCTCCTTCCTCGAGGGCATCGACACCGACCGGCCGTTGACGCTGCTGCGTGGCGTGGCGCGGCTGTCAGCCGACCTCGGCATGGCGGTGGTGGTCGAGGGCATCGAGACCAACGAGCAGCTCGAGCTGATCAGCGCCGACGGCACCGTCTCCGAGGCGCAAGGCTATCTGTTCAGCCGTCCGGTGCCCGCCGTGCGGATGCGCCAGCTCCTCAACGCCTCGCATGGGCGGCGCGGCGAGAGCCTGCTCCAGGTCGTCGGCTCACGCTCCTTCGCCTGAGTCCACATCCAGAAATTGCACGTCGTCTCAGGCAGTTGCTGAACCTACCGTAGTGCTACGGAGGTTAACCCTATCGCGTCGATTGCTTTGCATCGTCGTTAAGGAGGTGTTAATAAATCGTCACGCGCGCGTAAGTTGTTCAGCGGCAAATGGCCCGGGCTCGCGTGTCGTTGTAGGTGGTGGGTAAGGAGTTCGAATGCAGTCCTCAGCCAGATCTGTCATTTCGGCTGTTGGACGGGGAGCGGAGCTTCTGACCGACGTCGACTATCATCTCGCGGAGACGGACGCGGAGAAGGAGCAAATCTACAACCTCCGCTACCGCGCCTATCTGCGCGAGGGTGCCGTCAGGGAATCCGCGGAAGCCCGGGTCACCGACCGCTACGACGAGCTGCCGAACGCGTGGACCTTCGGCGTCTATCTCCGCGGCCAGCTCTGCAGCTCCGTGCGCATCAGCGTGCTGACTTCGGAATGGCGCGAGTCCACTTCGGCCGACGTCTTCCCCGACATCCTGCTGCCGCGGCTCGATCGCGGCGAGGTCATGATCGACCCGACCCGCTTTGTCGCCGATCCCGACCAGGTGAAGCGGGTACCGGAATTGCCCTATCTGACGACCCGGCTCGCCTACATGGCGTGCGAGCACTTCAATGCCGATCTCGGCCTCGCCATCGTGCGTCCCGAGCATCAGGCCTTCTACCGGCGGGTGTTCCTGCACGAGACGATTGCCGAGCCCCGCCTGGTTCCGGGTCTCACCAAGCCGTTCGGACTGATGGCGGCCGATTTCCCGACCTTCCGGAAGAAGGTGTTCGAGCGCTATCCGATCATGCGCTCCACCGCCTTCGAGCGGCGGATGCTGTTCGGGCGCGGCGGGCAGCGCGAGATCCCGCAGCGGTCCTCACTGGTGCCGGAAGCCGTTCACGTCTGATTGCCGGCCGTCGCCGCCTCGAGCCGCCGCGCGCCTTTCGACCGGGGCTCCGTTCATCCCCATCATTCGTCCGAGCCCAAAATTCCAGCAAAAACCTGCACTTTTGCCGGTTGCTGCAGGTTGCTTCACCCTCGCGCCACATTTAGAACCCATTAACCATGACGGTTGCTTTTCGCGGTTTGGGGGCATTTGACCGGCTGAAGCAAGGTTCCATCAAGGTTGACGGAACGTTCGCTTAACCAACCCCCTGTAGACCGGACAGCAGTGGACGAACGTGAGCGTGGAGGCTCCGGAATGAAATATCCTATGCGTATCCTCCAGGGATTGAAGCTGGCCGCGGTGGTTGCGATCGCGCTGTCGATGGGCGCATGCGCGAACAAGAACGCAGCGACGGATGCGATGGCCAATGCTGCGACGCCCGGCAGTCAGCAGGATTTCGTCGTTAACGTGGGCGACCGCGTGTTCTTCGAGAGCGACCAGACCGATCTGACGCCGCAGGCGATCGTGACCCTGGAGAAGCAGGCGCAGTGGCTCCAGAACTATCGGCAGTACAGCTTCACCATCGAGGGGCATGCCGACGAGCGCGGCACCCGCGAATACAACATCGCACTCGGCGCCCGTCGCGCCCAGTCGGTGCGTTCGTTCCTCGCCTCGCGCGGCATCGATCCGAACCGCATGCGCACGATCTCCTACGGCAAGGAGCGGCCGGTCGCCGTCTGTAACGATATCTCCTGCTGGTCGCAGAACCGTCGCGCCGTCACGGTGCTGAACGCGAGCTCCTGACGATCAGTCAGGCGCCGTTCATCTTCAGGAACCGATTATGCCGGCGCCCTCTCGGGCGCCGGTTTCGTTTCAGCCATCTGTGACCGAAACCCCGTGGTGCCAGTCACATTTTTGGCGTACTGCCTTTCAATGTGTGGCGCGTCGCAGGTTCCGTCGCAGATTTCGTTTTCGTCGTCAGGGCAAGATGTCATCCAGATCCAAGGTCTTTACCGGCACCGTGGCAATCGCCGCGCTGTTCACTTTGTGCTCGCCCGCACTGGCGCAGTCGGACGATGATCCCGAGATGCGGATCGAGCGGCTGGAGAACCAGCTGCGCCAGCTCACCGGCCAGAACGAGGAGCTGCAATATCGCAACCGCCAGCTCGAGGAGCGGCTGCGGGCGCTCGAGGGAGGCGCGCAAGCCGCGCCCGGACAGGTGCCGGTCCAACCCTCTGTCGCAGCCGTACCGCCGGCGCAGTCGGCGCCGGCCTATCGCCAGCAGCAACAGGCCCAGCCGAATTACGAGCAGCCGCAGATCGCTGCTCCCGCGCCGATCGTTCAGGAGCAGCCGGCGCCCGGTGCGCCCGGCGTGCGCCGCCGCGGTGATTCCTTCGATCCGAACCAGAACCCGAATGCGCCCGGCGCGCCGCGCGCGCTCGGTGGTGGGCAGCAGCCGATGGCGGCAGGCGCGCCCGGCGGGCGTGCTGCCGGCGAGCCGCTCGATCTCGCCAACACCAGCCCGCGCTACCAGCAAGGCGTGCCGCCGGCAGCCCAGCCCGGCTATCCGCCGGCCCAGCAGGGGCCCGCCGGGGGCGCCGGCCTGACCACCCTGCCGCCATCTGCAACGCCGCGCGACGAGTTCGACCTCGGCATCGGCTACATGCAGCGCAAGGACTATGCGCTCGCCGAGCAGACCATGAAGAACTTTGCGCAGAAACATCCGAGCGATCCGCTGCTCGGCGATGCGCAATACTGGCTCGGCGAAAGCTATTTCCAGCGCCAGCAATATCGCGACTCCGCGGAAGCCTTCCTCGCCGTCACCACCAAATACGACAAATCCGCCAAGGCGCCGGATGCGCTGCTGCGGCTCGGCCAGTCGCTGGCCGCGTTGAAGGAGAAGGAAGCCGCCTGCGCCGCCTTCGGCGAGGTCGGCCGCAAATATCCGCGCGCCTCCGCCGGCGTCAAATCCGCCGTCGATCGCGAGCAGAAGCGGGTGAAGTGCTGACGCGCAATATTTGCGCGCTGACAATGCGGATGGCGCCGCGCTAAATAGTCTGGCGATTGCCTGGGCAGCGTCATGTCAGACGACGACAATTCACCGATCTCGGCGCGCGCGGCGAAGCAACTCTTCGCCGAGCTCAGAAGCGCGCCCGCGCTGGTGCTCGCGGTCTCCGGCGGACCTGACTCGGTCGCGCTGATGTGGCTCGCCGCACGCTGGAGGCGCGGCCTGGCACGCGGTCCGCAACTGACCGTCGTCACCGTCGATCACGGCCTGCGCCCGGAGGCGGCGCGCGAGGCGCGCGATGTCAAGCGGTTGGCGGCTGAACTCGGGCTGGCGCACCGGACCCTGCGCTGGCACGGCGCGAAGCCGAACACCGGACTGCCCGCCGCTGCGCGCGAAGCCCGCTACCGCCTGCTTGCGCAAGCCGCGCGCAATGTCGGCGCGAGCCATGTGCTGACCGCCCACACCCGCGACGACCAGGCCGAGACCCTGTTGATGCGCCTTGTCCGCGGCAGCGGGCTTGCGGGGCTGTCGGCGATGGCGCGCCTCACGGAGCGTGAGGGCGTCGTGCTGGTGCGGCCGCTGCTCGATGTCCCGAAGTCGCAGCTGATCGCGACCTTGAGGCGGGCGAAGATCGGCTTTGCCGATGATCCCACCAATCGCGACACCACCTTCACCCGGCCGCGGCTGCGCGCGCTGCTGCCGCAGCTCGCGGCCGAGGGGGGCGACAGCAGGAGCCTGGCGCGGCTCGCAGGCAGGCTGGCGCGCGCCAATGCGGCGGTCGACGTGCTGGTCGATGGCGCCGAACGCTTCCTTCAGCTTCGGATGCGCGGCGATGCGCCGCAGGCGCGCGGTCGCAGCTTCGAGGCCTCGGCATTCGCCAATCTGCCGGAGGAGGTCCGGCTGCGGCTCCTGCTGCGGGCCGTCAATGCCCTTGGCCATGAGGGGCCGGCGGAACTCGGCAAGGTCGAAACCCTCTTGGCCGCGCTCGATCAGGCCATCGCTGCAAGCCCCCGCGCAGCCGCAAATGGCCGGCCGGTCCTGAAGCAGACCCTTGCGGGAGCCTTGATCAGCCTTGCCGGGGGGCGTATCCACATCGCACCGGCGCCGGCCCGGCGGTCCAAGGGACGGATGAGGGGCGGATGAGGGCGGATCATGACACCGGCCGTTTCCGCCGCGCGCCGTCAGGACACCTTAACCAGGCAGGAACCAGGCAGGAAAAACCCCGGGCAGATCGCCATTATTTCAGCGGGAATCGCTCTAAGATGGGATAAATAGTCCCATCTCGTTCCCTTGGCAGCGACCGGGGCGGCACCTAGATTGTATCCGTCTAACCAAGAGGATTCCTTGGGGATTTCCTCGCACTGACAAAATAACTGCTACGGCCCAAGGATCAGGCCGCGATCCGCGCGACCACGAAGGAAGATCGATGAACGCCAATCTGCGCAATTTCGCCCTCTGGGTCATCATTGTCTTGCTGCTGTTGGCGTTGTTCACGCTCTTCCAGAATCCGGGCCAGCGCGCCTCCTCGCAGGACATCGCCTTCTCCCAGCTCCTGAGCGAAGTTGACCGCGGCAATGTGCGCGACGTCGTGATCCAGGGCCCGGACATCCACGGCACCTTCACCAACGGCTCGAGCTTCCAGACCTATGCGCCGAACGATCCGACGCTGGTGAAGCGCCTCTATGACAGCAAGGTCCAGATCACCGCGAAGCCGCCCGGCGACAACGTGCCGTGGTTCGTCTCGCTGCTGGTCTCCTGGCTGCCCTTCATCGCGCTGATCGGCGTCTGGATCTTCCTGTCGCGGCAGATGCAGGGCGGCGCCGGCAAGGCGATGGGCTTCGGCAAGTCGCGCGCCAAGATGCTGACCGAGGCCCATGGCCGCGTCACCTTCGAGGACGTCGCCGGCGTCGACGAAGCCAAGCAGGACCTGCAGGAGATCGTCGAATTCCTGCGCGACCCCGGCAAGTTCCAGCGCCTCGGCGGCCGCATTCCGCGCGGCGTGCTGCTGGTCGGCCCTCCCGGCACCGGCAAGACCCTGATCGCGCGTGCGGTCGCGGGCGAAGCCAACGTGCCGTTCTTCACCATTTCGGGTTCGGACTTCGTCGAAATGTTCGTCGGCGTCGGCGCCAGCCGCGTCCGCGACATGTTCGAGCAGGCCAAGAAGAACGCGCCCTGCATCATCTTCATCGACGAAATCGACGCGGTCGGCCGTCACCGTGGCGCCGGTCTCGGCGGCGGCAATGACGAGCGCGAGCAGACGCTGAACCAGTTGCTGGTCGAGATGGACGGCTTCGAGGCCAACGAGGGCGTGATCCTGATCGCGGCGACCAACCGTCCCGACGTGCTCGATCCCGCGCTGCTGCGTCCGGGCCGCTTCGACCGTCAGGTCGTGGTGCCCAATCCCGACGTCGTCGGCCGCGAGCAGATCCTCAAGGTTCACGTCCGCAAGGTGCCCTTGGCGCCGGATATCAACCTCAAGACCATCGCGCGCGGCACCCCCGGCTTCTCCGGCGCCGACCTGATGAACCTCGTCAACGAAGCCGCGCTGACCGCCGCCCGCCGCAACAAGCGGATGGTGACGCAGGCCGAGTTCGAAGAGGCCAAGGACAAGGTGATGATGGGCGCTGAGCGCAAGTCGCTCGTCATGACCGAGGAAGAGAAGCTGCTGACGGCCTATCACGAGGGTGGCCACGCCATCGTCGGCCTCAACGTCGTCGCGACCGATCCGATCCACAAGGCGACCATCATTCCGCGCGGCCGTGCGCTGGGCATGGTGATGCAGCTGCCCGAACGCGACAAGCTGTCGATGTCGCTGGAGCAGATGACCTCGCGCCTCGCCATCATGATGGGTGGCCGCGTCGCCGAGGAGCTGATCTTCGGCCGTGAGAAGGTGACCTCGGGTGCATCCTCCGACATCGAGCAGGCGACGCGCCTGGCCCGCATGATGGTGACGCGCTGGGGCCTCTCCGAGGCGCTCGGCACCGTCTCCTACGGCGAGAACCAGGACGAGGTTTTCCTGGGCATGTCGGTGTCGCGTACCCAGAACGCGTCGGAAGCCACGGTCCAGAAGATCGACACCGAGATCCGGCGTTTCGTGGAAGAAGGCTACAACGAAGCGACCCGCATTCTCACCGAGAAGCGTGCCGACCTCGAGGCGCTCGCCAAGGGCTTGCTCGAGTTCGAGACGCTGTCCGGTGACGAGATCGTCGACCTGCTCAAAGGCAAGAAGCCGAACCGCGAGTCCGTGCTCGAGCCGACCACGCCGCGCGCCTCCGCCGTGCCCCCGGCCGGCAAGTCGCGCCCGCGGCCTGATCCGGATCCCGGCCTGGAGCCGCAGCCGCAGGCGTAATCGAGACGCGGCCAATCGAATTGAAAAACGCGGCGGAAACGCCGCGTTTTTTGTTGGCCCCGTCATTGGAGGCGCCGTGCTCGCAACGAGGCTCCGGTCTCGTAGGGTGGGCAAAGGCGCTCTTGCGCCGTGCCCACCATCTCTCGGCAATTGCGACAGAAGTGGTGGGCACGCTACGCTTTCCCACCCTACGATATCTCACTTCGCGGCATCCTTCCGCTCCAGAAAATGCAGCACGTCGTCATTGAACTGCTCGGGATCCTGCAGGAACGAGAAGTGACTGACCCCCGGCTGGATCAGCAGGCCGGCCCCCGGAATGTTCGCCGCCATGAATTCGGTGTTCTCGCGCTTGATCGCCTCGTCGTGGTCGCCGTCCACGATCCATGTCGGGACCTTGATCGCCGCAAGATCCGACGCCGTCCATTTCGGCTGGCTCTCCCACATTTTGGTGATCTCCGCGACGAAGCTCTTGTATTCGGTCGGGGTCGGCGACAGGCGCTTGTACTCCTCGCCGGCTCTCGCGATGTAGGCATTGAAGACGTCGCTCGACGCGATGTCGGCAACGCCTGACGGGTCCGAATTCGCCGCGAAGGCGAACAGCTTGCTGACCCGCTCCGGATGCTTCATCGCGATGTCGAGGCCGATGATCGCGCCGTCGCTCCAGCCGACGATCGCAGCGTTCCTGATCTTGAGGTAATCGAGCAGGGCGACCACGTCCGAGGCCATCAGATCGTAGCCATACGGCTCCTGATTACGACTGCTGCGTCCATGCCCGCGGCTGTCCATGACGATGACCTGATAGTGCCGTTGCAGCGCGCGGACCTGGTGGCCCCAATAATTGGCGTTGGCGAGGCCGCCATGCAGCAACAGGACGGGCTCGCCGCGGCCGAAAATTGCGTACCAGACCTTGATGCCGTTGACGGGCGCGAAGCCGCTCTGCGTCGCCTTGGGCAGTGTCGGCGTCGGCGGCAGGTTCAGCCATTGCGGCGCCGCATGTGCCGCGCTGATCGCGACCGTGACGAGAAGTGCGGCGAGAAGATTGCGAAACATGATGATACGCCCTCCTGTTCGACCGTCGGATATTAGCGCACGGCAAGTTGGGGACGTCACGTCGCAACACCGTCTACCACCGAGACGTGAAGCCTCGTGATCTCCGTTGCCGGGCAGACGACAGCGATGCCACAACGCAACGTCCGGGCTCAAATGGGTCGCGCGCTCGGTCTGACTTGTGTCATCGCCACGCCCGATATCGCGAGCAGTCCGCCGACAATCAGGTTGGGGGTGATGCGTTCGCCAAGGAACAGCACGCTCGACGTCAAGGCGAACACCGGAAGCAGCAGGCCGAAGGGGGCAACGCGGCTGATGGAGCAGCGGGCGATGAGCCAGAACCAAAGGCCGAACCCGACAATTCCTCCGATGAAGATCGTGTAGGCGAGTGCCAGCCAGCCGCGTCCATCCGCCGTGACGAGGCTCGCCACTTGTCCGTATTCAAGCAGCAACGACATCAACATGACCTGCGGCACCGTGAGCAGCGACGACCACCCCATCAACATCAGGGGATCAAAAGGTCCGTAGCGTTTCGTCAGGACGTTGGACGTAGCGAATGCGAAGGCTGCCCCGACCACAAGCAGCAGCGGAAGCGCGTTTGCCGACAGGCCGGGCGCGGCTGCCAACACGACCACGCCGACGAATGCCAGCACCACGCCGGCGGACGTGGCGAGAGACGGCCGCTCCGCGAGCAGCGGCCAGGCCAGCAGGACGGTGAAGGGCGGGGCGAGTTGATAGGCGACGGCCGACAGGCTTCCCGAGCCGAGCCCAAGGCCAACATAGAAGAGCCCGAAGTTCAGTCCACCAAGGAAGAACGAAATAGCTGCGACAGGGCCGAACTGTTGACGCGTGGGTCTTTTGACGAACGGAACGAGCAGCAGCGCCATGGCGAGGAAGCGCAGTGCGAGGAAGAAGAGAGGCGGAAACTCCGTAACGCCCACTTTGATGACCACGAACTGATAACCCCAGAGCAGGGGAACGGCCACAGCGCAGACGATCTGGAGAGCAGACATGGCGTCATTCCTTTTCAAGACCGATCAGTCTATATATCGACGCGTCGATGGCGGAGGCGTCCAAGGCTCATATGGGTTGTCTACCTGATGAAGCGGTCGAGAAGCGCGTTAACGGTGGCTTGCCATGTGATCCGTGTCGGTGCCGTTTTGGCGACCACTCGGAGCCCCCAAAGGAAACAGACCAGAATTCGGGCGGCACTTGAAGGCTCAACACCATCGACCAGCTTGCCTGCCGTCTTCGCCCGCGAAAACGCATCCGCCACCCGGGCCTCCATTACTTTGAAAAAGCCTGCGATGCGACGGCCGGCTTCCGCGTCCTGGCCAGCCAGCTCCATGGCCGTGGCCACCAGCAGGCAGCCGCGCCGGCCATTGGCACCGCTCATGCGGTCGAGATAGCCGGCAAGGAAGGCCCGCAGGCCGTCAATCGGTTCTCTGGCGGGAGCGAGTTCGACATCCATCCGCGCAACGGCATCGGCAATGTAACGATCAAGCGCAAGCAGGAACAGCGAGTGCTTGTCGCCGAACGCGGCGTAAAGGCTGCCGCGCGAGAGCCTTGTCGCACGCAGCAGGTCCGGCAGCGCTGTGGCGTGATAGCCGCGTGACCAGAACACGCCCATCGCGCGTTCGACGGCGGCGTCCATGTCGAAACTTCGCGGGCGGCCACGCGGCGACTGCACTGGGGTTTGGCGGCTCATGACAAATATATAGACCAATCGGTCTTTAAACCGCAAGTGCCCGCTTCGGGGCGAAAGCCGACGTCAGCTTTGAACGCGGAAATGGCTGCCGCGGGGCCAGGAAGGACTCATGCACCGCCGCAATTGTCGTTGCTATTCGATCACCTCGTCGGCGCGGATAAGCAACGAGGGCGGCACGGTGAGGCCGAGCGCCTTGGCGGTCTTCATGTTGATCAGAAGCTCGAATTTGGTTGGCCGTTCCACCGGGAGGTCAGAAGGCTTGGTACCTTTGAGTATCTTGTCCACGTAGCTCGCCGCGCGGCGGAACAGATCGCGGGCGTCGGCTCCGTACACCGACAGTCCGCCATCAGCATAGTGCCGGAACAGATAGTTTGCCGGCAGGCGATACTTCGCAGCGAGCGCGATGATCCGCGGTGCCTGGACATAGGTGAGCGTATCGCCAAAATCGATGATCGCATCGGCGTGCTCGGCGGCAGCGGACGCAAAGGCGGCGTCGATTTCGTCGGCCGTGGTCGCTTCGACCGGCATCAAAACCACGCCGAGTTCCCGGCTTGGGGGACGTCTTCTGCGAGATATATCCTTTGCATTGGGTTGGTCGGATTGACCAAGAGCGCGATTTTCGAGGCGCCGGGAACAAGTTCTCGAAGGATTTCGAGACGTTTCGCCAGGAAGTCGTCCGGTACCATGGTTGAAAGGCCCGTCACGTTGCCTCCGGGTCGCGACAGGCTTTGCACGAGACCAAGCTTCACGGGATCGGCCACACTCACGAATACAATCGGAATGGTGGTTGTTGCCGACTTCAGCGCTACGGCCGCATGCGGTCCCGGAGCGATGAGCAGCTCGGGACTGAGGGCAATCAGATCGGCGACGGAAGCCGCCAGTCGATCCGAGGGTTGGGAAAAGCGATAATCTATGACGAGATTTTTTCCCTCGATCCAGCCGAGGCTTCTCAGAGCATCGAGAAGCACAAGCTCGGCTTGATTTAGGGCTTTCCCGCTTCCATCTCCCACAGCAAGAAAGCCGAGCCGACGGCGCTTTCCCTGCGCACGCGAATAACCTGGCGAAACAAGCAGCGCCGCAGTGCCCGCTATGAACTCCCGCCGTTTCATTCGCCCCTCATCGCAGCGTAAGGACGAGGGCGCAAAGTATCACGTCACGATAGTCGTCGCACTCTGTACAGTCGTCGCACTCTGTGGCTGCAAATGCTGCGTCGCGAATGCGGCAAGTGGCTTAGGACGGCTAAGGGTCAAAATGCGAAGAACTCAGAGTGAGCAAAGTCAGTCCGCTCTACCCCACCAAGCGGACCTCAATGAAAGGTGTCATCACTTCGCTGATGGGCCAAGGGCGGAAGTTGCGGCTCTCACTCTCTTGCCGCACCGTGGCCGTAGAGGTCATTCGGGCAGCCCGGCTCGCCGCAACCCTTCCTCGTATCGAGCGAGATCTTCGGCGCGCCGATAGGGGCCGAGCACGCTTTTGAGATTGGAGACACGCACCGAAGGATTCAATTGTCGCAGCCGAGCCACCGCCTTTTGTGCCTGCTCCAGTCGTCCGGCCATTGCCTTGCTTGCGGCGTCCATACGTAACGCAGGTTGAAAGTCCGGATTGTCCTGCAACGCCATTGCCGCCCACGATGCCGCGTCGCCATAGTGGCCCAGGAAGAAATGGGCATGCGAGGTCCCAGTTCGCATCCCGCTCATAAACGGATCAAGCGGGTTGAGGCGGATGGCACGGGCGAAGCGCTCGATTGCCGTTTCCGGCTCGCCTAGCCAGTTCTTCACCCAGCCACCCCAAAACCATGCCTCGGCCCAATTGGCATTGAACATGAGCGCGCGATCGATCAAGGCGGCGCCTCCCCCGAGATCGAGTAATACAAACGCTGATACATATCCGCTCGCCGCGAGGGCGATCACGTCGTCTTTTCCCAGCTCAACCGCCCTCTGAACGAGCTTCTTTACTTTGGCAGTCTCGCTCGGTGTGACTGAAATCCAGCCATTGGTCTTGGCAAAGGTGTAGCAAAGGGCGGCACGACCGTAAGCTGACGCAAAACCTGGGTCGAGCTTGATCGCCCTGTTGAATAGGCGTAACGCCTCTTCGTTCGCTTGCCGGTTAGCAAACTGATAAGAGCTGGCCAAACCGCGTAAGTAGTGATCATAGGCATCAAGACTCTCGGTAGGCTTGCGCTTGGCGCGCTCGATCTCGGCTTTTTCAACCGCCGGTGCGATCGCTCCGACTATGCTCTCGGTGACCTGGTCCTGCAGGTCGAAGATGTCGGTGAGTCCACCGTCAAACCGGTCAGCCCAGAGATGTCCCCCCGTAGGGGTATCGACGAGCTGTCCCGTGATGCGCACCCGGTTTGCCGCCTTGCGAACGCTTCCTTCCAGCACATAGCGCACGCCAAGCTCGCGCCCCACTTGCTTGATGTCGACAGCGCGTCCCTTGTATGTGAAGCTCGAATTGCGGGCGATGACGAACAGCGCCTTGAAACGGGACAGCGCGGTGATGATGTCCTCCGCTATTCCGTCCGCGAAGTATTCCTGTTCGGGATCGCCTGACATGTTCTGGAACGGCAGCACGGCGATGGACGGCTTGTCGGGCAGCGCCAGAGCCTGGGTGGTCTCGACCGGCGACCTTTTCGAAATTGCCGCAGAACCATCCGCGTTTATCCTCAATCGCCACGCGCGCATCGGCTCAACGATGTTCTTCAGGTTCTGCGGACCCATGTCCTCGAAGGCGATATCGACCTTGCCGCGGATTTGACGTTGCGTGTCCTCGGAGATGCAGATGCCGCCGGGCTCGGCGATGCCTTCAAGGCGGGCGGCGATATTGACGCCGTCCCCGAAGATATCATTCTCGTCGATTATGATGTCGCCGACGTGGATGCCGACGCGAAATTCGATCCGCTTGGCCTGCGGCACCGCGGCATTTTGCTCAACCATGCCGCGCTGCACCTCGATGGCGCATCGCGCTGCATCGACGGCGCTGGCGAACTCGACCAGCATGCCGTCGCCGGTCGTCTTGACGATCCGTCCGCGATGCACGGCGATGGAGGGATCGAAAAGAGACTTTCTGGCGGCCTTGAGGCGAGCCAGCACGTCTTCTTCGTCCATACCCATCAGGCGGCTGTATCCGGCAACATCCGCCGCCAGAATTGCCGCAAGCCTCCGTTCCACGCAATTGTCGGCCAAAACGGCCCCCGCGAGATCGGTAGATTCCGTCCCACGTATCAAAGCACAGGGTGTTCCTTTTGGGCTAGGGTCAATGTCAGGTCAGGGTCAAAATGCGAAGAACTCAGAGCGAGCAAAGTCAGTCCGCTCTACGCCATCAAGCGCACCTCAATGAAAGGTGTCGCCACTTCGCTGATGGGCCAACAGGCGACTCACGCGCCGCAACAGACAGCGCTAAGCCCCGGTGAGGTCGCGCGTGTACGGCTTATTTCAAATAACCGACATAATAGATGCCGATCACGTCTTTCGCCGAATCGCGTATCGGCTTGTACCCTGTGATGTAGGGTTTGCCGAGGATGTCCACCTCTCCATAGAACGCCTCGCCTTTCCTGATAGACTCGATCGCTTTGCCTTTGGGATCCAGAATGGTTCCGATCGCTCGCGAGCCATCGTCCTTTTTGACGTTGGTGGCAACGCGGACATACTCGTCACCGCTCTTCACGAAGATCGTTGCCGTCCCCTGAGCTTGCTTCACGACCTGATCAACCAGGTCAAAGTTGTTGTTCATCTTGGTTGAACCGAAATAAATGGCGGGCACATCCTTCCCAGCGACAGTGTCAGCCCCTTCGATCTTTGGCGAGCCAAGTTTGTTCGCCATCGACTCCAAGAGATCCATCGCTGTATTGACCTTTGCATCCTGAGCTTGGCCAACGTTCGGCAAAAGCATCGCGGCTCCAATGAGGCACGCGACTGTTAAGAAGCCAATAGCAGTTCGCTTGATGCTCATGAGTTTTCCTTTCCCTGGAAACGCCTGCACGTGTCAGGGCCCTCACCGAAGGTCGGTGACGGCACGGAAGATCAGGCTGTCGGTTTGGGTCTGATGTCACGCGATCACCTCGCACTGGTAGGCGGGCCGACGCGCGTCTCGACCCAAGTCCAGCATGTCGATGGCCGGGCTTGGATCAAACGAGTGTAGTCTAACTTTTCGTCAATGAATGCGGTGCGCGGTTTAACAACCGCTCACAGATAATCTATGCCACCGAGCGACAACGCGGCAATTGAAAATTAGGACAACAACTATGCCTTTGCAGAGGCGTTCGCGGCATGCCGAGCGATGCCCTATTGGTGACTTGGGACGCGCCTAGTCGTCGGGCGTGTCCCTCGCCGCAATGGCACTGCACCTATGTCGCGTATGGGGCAAACGACGAAATGGCCGGAGTGCGCGCCTGGGTCCGCTTCACATCTTTACGCGAATGTCGCCTCTGGGAGGACACGGCTGAAGCCGCTTCCTCACTTCAACGGCACCGCCGCGCCGTCCGCATTGTCCCGCACATGAATGACCGCGATGTCGTCCGTATAGATCCGCTTCCAGCCCTTGAGCTGGTCGAGGATTTGCGGGCCCGGCGCATCGGCGACCAATAGCGTCGCGTCGATCTTGTACTGGTCGAGCAGGCGCGGCAGCAGCTCGGGCTTCTTGCCCTCCGTCGCCTTGAAGAAGTCCATGACGAACTTTTCGCCATAGAGCTCGGCGCGGCCGTCGACGTAAACGGGGATGTCGCGCGAGATCAGATAGCCGCCGAACTGATAGGCGTTGAAGATGCGCTGCACCCTGAGTTTTTCGAGCAGGTCGACCGCCGCAACCGGCGTCTGCGTCATCGTGAACGTGAAGCGATGGTGTCCCATGTAGAGCGAGGTCGAGGTCCAGCTCGCGGCCACGATCATGAGCGCGCCGAGCGCGGTGACATAGCGGGCCGGCCGGCGGTCGGCGCCGGCGGTGTCCGCTGGCGGGCGCGGGAACATCTCGCCGAGCGGCTTTGCCAGCACCAGCGGCACCAGGAAGGCGAAGGCCTCGATATTCCTGACATGGGTCAGCGCGCCCCAGGTCAGGAACAGGATCAGGAAGATCCGCGGCGCCGACAGCACGAGGCCGCGATAATAGCCGAGCGCGATCAGGCCGAGCAGTGCGCCTTCGAACCCGGTGAAGGTGGCAAAGTTCGCCGGCATCCATTCGAAGATCAGCGACAGCAATTCGCCGAGGCTGAGGATGTTGGTCGCGCCCATCAGCGTCCGCCAGCCGTAAGGCGTGCAGCAGGCAGCGACCAGCGCGCCGACGCCGAACAGCACCCAGCGCATGAACAGCTTCAGCCGTTGTCCCTTCTCGGCATGCTCGACCGCTTCGAGCGAGATCGGACCGATCAGCGCGAGGCCCAGCACGAAGCCGCCATGCAAATTCGCCCAGAGCGCCATCAGCGGCAGCCAATACCAGGACGGCGCGCTTCTGCGGTCGGCAGCCGCCATCAGCAGGCCGACCCACGCCACCATGACGGGCAGCGCCAGAATATGCGGACGCGCCAGCACGTGATGGATCGACAGCACCAGCGCCAGCATTGCGAACAGCACCGCGCGCGGCGCCTCGATCTGCGCGTCGAGCAGATAGACGAAGACCGCCGCGGTGAGCGCCATCCCGGTCGCGGTGAGGATGACCGGACCTGCCCAGCCCCATTGCGCATAGGAGAAGGCGAATAGCACCTGCGACAGCCACGACGTCGAGATCCAGGATTCCCCCGGGCGCGTGAAAGAATAGAAGTCGGTGTAGGGCAGGGCGCCGTGATCGAGGATCCATTGCCCGATCTTGATCTGCCAGAACGAGTCGGAGTCCTGAAGCAGCGTGTCGCCGACGAAGAGGAAGAACAGATAGGTGCCGGCACCGACGCAGAGCGGCAGCAGTGCTCGCGCGCGGCTCTGCATCGCAATGCTGTTGGCAAAGGAAAGGGACATGCCGCCTCGTCGTCCTGCTTGTTCTTGTCCGCCGGAGCATGATCCGGACCCGAAGGGCCGCGTTAGCGCAAAGCGTGTAGCGGTTTTCCGGGAAGATCATGCTCAAGCAACAACCTGAAGCACGATGAACGATTCATCTCATCGCGCTTCAGGCCGAGCGGGCGGCATTGGACCATGCGCGGTCATAACTTCGGGTAAATCGCGCCGCCGCGGCATTGCCGCGGATGGCTACGATTTAACGGATTGTTTTCAATTCTCCTTTACCATCGTCGAATACGTGCAATCCGCTCCGTGTTTACGCAGTCGAATTAACTGCGGCGCAATTCTTTGCCTCTAGGTTCGGTTCCATGGTTGGGCGGCGCTGGGAAGCCGAAGACCACACCATTCGTAAGCCTCGTGTACTCTTTGGGAGCAGTCTATGAAGAACCTCGTTTCGCGTTTCGTGAAGGACGAATCCGGCGCCACCGCCATTGAATACGGCCTGATCGCTGCCGGCATCGCGCTGGCGATCATCACCGTCGTCAACAACCTCGGCAGCTCGCTGAACACCAAGTTCGGTTCGATCTCGTCCAGCCTCAAGTAAGTCCGGACGATCTGAGAATTTCGAGAGCCCCGTCCCGGACGGGGCTCTTTCTTTTGGGCGGTGGCGTGAGCCGGAGGCTGCTCAGGCTGCATGGTTCGCCCGGCGATGCAGAGCATCGTCCGGAGATGCCCGCTTTGGCGGGCTCCTCACCATGAAGGTCTGATATCCTGCCGCGAAACGCGACCTCGTCCTGAGGGGCCGCCGCAGGCGGGTGTCTCGAAGGATGGGCCCGCAGGCAAGCTTCCCGGCACGTTCTTCTTCAAAGCCCTCCAGTCGGTGTCACCAGCCATGGCGCTCCCGTCCGTTCGGCGTGACGCCTGACGCATTTGCATCTTGTCATTCACTTTGAATAGTTGTTCAGTCCTTGCGGGACGATTTGCATCTATTGCATTGACGACGCGTTCGGCCGCGGGGCGTGCGGCTGGCGTGCGGGACAGGAAGCGCGCCATGGTTTATCGGCGAACGCATCAAGTGGTGAAGCGCCTTGCGGCCAGGCGCAGTGCGATCCTTGCTGCGGCGCGGGAAGCTGCGGCGGAAGGCGGGATGGCGGCGGTGCAGATCGCGCCGGTTGCGGTCCGGGCCAGTGTCGCGGCCGGAACGGTCTACCGCTACTTCCCGTCCAAGTCCGAGCTGATCTCCGAATTGATTGCCGAGGTGTCGCGCGACGAGCTCGCGGCGATCCGCCGGGCGGCCGATGCCGCGCCCGGCCCATCCTCGGCGCTGGCGGCGGCCGTCACCACCGTGGCGGTCCATACGCTGTCGCAGCGCAGGCTGGCCTGGGGCATTCTGGCTGAGCCGGTCGACGTCGATGTCAGCGCGTCCCGCCTGGCCAGCCGCCGCGAGATCGCCGGCGAGATCGCCGCACGGATCGACGCCGCCGTACGTGCCGGCCATTTGCCGGCTCAGGATACCGCGCTCGCCGCCACCGCGCTGTTAGGGGCGCTGCATGAGGCCCTGGTCGGGCCGCTCGCGCCCGACAATCTCGACGATCCCGCCAGGATGCGCGATGCGGTGCAGACCGTGACGCTGCTGGCCCTGCGCGCCGTCGGCGTGATGGATGCCCGTGCCAGGGGTCTGGTGGTGCAGCAGACGCTGCTGCCGGCGGCGAAAGCGCTGGTCGGGGCTTAAAAAGCCGGGCGCGGCCGGGGCCGGGACCTGCTTCCGCTCAGGTCATTGCCGGAGCACGCCTTTCCACGAAACCCAAGCACGTTCGCCGGCAACGCCGGCTACTGTGCATGGGGTTGTTTTCGACATTTTTGTTTGGCCTGCCCGGCGGGCCTACAAATTCGCGTCGCCCTCGGGGCCGACCGAGGCGATGCGCACCATGTTGGTGGTGCCGGGGATGCCGAGCGGCACGCCGGCGACGATGATGACGCGCTGGCCGGCGCGGACAAAGCCGTCGCGGAAGGCGATCTGGCCGGCGCGGCTCACCATGTCGTCCTGGTCGCGGGCGTCGTCCGCCACCACGCAATGCACGCCCCAGACGACGGCGAGACGGCGTCCGGCGGCTATGTTCGGGGTGATCGCCACGATCGGCGGCTTCGGTCGCTCGCGGGCCACGCGCACGGCGGTCGAGCCCGAGCTGGTCCAGCAGATCAGCGCCGGCAGGTCGAGCGTCTCGGCGATCTGCCGCGCGGCGTCCGCGATGGCGTCGCCGGCGGTGGTTTCCGGCGCGGGGCGCTGAGCAGTGATGACCGAACGATAAGTCGGGTCGCGCTCGACCTCCTCGCCGATACGGTTCATGGTCGAGACCGCCTCGACCGGGAATTTGCCGGCCGCCGATTCCGCCGACAGCATGATGGCGTCGGCGCCCTCATAGACGGCGGTGGCGACGTCGGAAACCTCGGCGCGGGTCGGCACCGGCGACTGGATCATCGATTCCAGCATCTGGGTCGCGATCACCACCGGCTTGCCGGCGCGGCGCGCCATGCGCGTCATCTGCTTCTGCAGGCTCGGCACGCGTTCCAGCGGCAGCTCGACGCCGAGGTCGCCGCGCGCCACCATCAGCGCGTCGGAGGCCTCGATGATGTCGGCGAGGCGGTCGATCGCCTGCGGCTTCTCGATCTTGGCCATCACCGCGGCGCGGCCGCGGATCATCTTCTTGGCCTCGATCACGTCGTCGGCGCGCTGCACGAAGGACAGCGCGATCCAGTCGACGCCGGTCACCAGCGCGGCCTCGAGGTCGGCGCGGTCCTTCGGCGTCATCGCCGAGACCGGCAGATCAGTGTCGGGCAGGCTGACGCCCTTGCGGTCGGACATCCGGCCGCCGACCACGACACGCGTCACCGCGTGCTCTTTCGAGGTCTCCTCAGCGATCAGGCGCACCTTGCCGTCGTCGAGCAGCAGCGAATGGCCGGGCCTGAGCGCAGCCAGGATCTCCGGATGCGGGAGATTGACGCGCGTCGCATCGCCCGGCGCCTTGTTTGAATCGAGCGTGAAGATCTGGCCGTTCTGGAGCTGGACCGCGCCTTCGGCGAAGGCGCCGAGCCTGAGCTTCGGCCCCTGAAGATCGACCAGGATGCCGATCGGCCGGCCATAGCTGCTCTCGACGTTGCGGATCGTCGCGACCAGCTCCCGCATCTTGTCATGCGGGGTGTGGCTCATGTTGATGCGGAACAGATCGGCGCCGGCCTCGAACAGGCGGCGGATCATCGCGAGGTCCGAAGAGGCAGGCCCCAGGGTCGCGAGAATCTTGATACGGCGAAGACGCCTCATGGCTTATTTCCAGACGGTGGCGAGGGAGCTGGCGGAAGGCCAGGCGCGGCGGGGGGCGTACCACCGGGCGGACTATTGGGCAAACCCGGAACGCCGCCACCCGGGCCGACCGGGCCCGGCAGGCCGGGCACGCGCTGCTGCTGTGACGGCTGCTCGTTGGCGTCGGTGAGCTGAACCGTCCAGGCCCGCTGCTCGCCGGTATCGACCTCGAAATAGCCGGTCCGGTCGTAGCCGCGCGCGAGGCAATCCTCGGTGCCGCGGATGGTGAATTCCTTGTCACGCGAGCACATGAAGGCCTGCCCCGACCATTCGCCGCCGCGGTCATAGTCGATCGCGTAGATGTAATAGTAGCGGGCGACCAGCGTTCCCCGCAGCAGGGTCTCGCAGGAGCGGGACGAGATGTTCCACCAGCCCTCAGTGGTCCAGCCCTCGGCGTCCTTGTAGCCGAGCGCAATGCCGACCCGGCTCGAGGTGTTGTTGCAAAGCCGGAAGTCGGCGGAGGCCGGGCTGGCCCACAGGCACAGCAGGCCAACCACCAGCACCGGGACCAACCGGGCGAGCAGGCGAAGGGGGGCGCGGGGAGATTCGGCGATCATTGTCGCGGAACGTATACCAGATGATTGACGATTTGGCGTAGGGCCGGGGAACCGGCCTTCGGGTTGGCTCTGGCGCCGTTTGCGCCGTGATATGGCAAAATCTGTGACAAGGGCCCACCTGATCCCGTAAGGGTGACCCCCATCGGGGGCAGAACCAATTCAGGCCGAAGGGATCCAGCCATGGCAATCGACGACAAAACCAGAACGGAGCTCGAGGCGGCCGCTTTCCGGCGCCTGGTCGATCATCTGAAGACGCGGACCGACGTCCAGAACATCGATCTGATGAATCTGGCCGGCTTCTGCCGCAACTGCCTGTCCAACTGGCTCAAGGACGCCGCCGACGCCCAAGGCGTCGCGCTGACCAAGGACGAGAGCCGCGAGGCCGTCTACGGCATGCCCTACGAGACCTGGAAGTCGAAATACCAGGGCACGGCCGCGCCCGAGCAGCTCGAAGCCATGAAGAAGGTTCACCCCGGGCACTGAACGGCCTCGCCGGCAGTCCGGCGGTGAGTCGCACCACACAACTTCTTTCTTCGCTCCGCCGCAGGAAGGTGTGGGCGCGCTGTGGACGAGCGCGATGCTGCCTTGAACGCGAGAGCCGCGAACCCTAAGGGTCAACCAGCACGCGCGGTGAGGATGCCGGCGTCACCTCGTTTTGCCAGTTCTATTTGGAGTACCAAGATGGCCACCACCGCCGCCGTCCGCGACGACGAGCCCGCGACGAAATTTGCCAAGGACCAGCTCAAATCCATCATCGAGCGCATCGAGCGGCTGGAGGAAGAGAAGAAGGCGATCTCCGACGACATCCGCGACGTCTATGCCGAGAGCAAGGGCAATGGCTACGACGTCAAGGCACTGCGCACCATCGTGCGCATGCGCAAGCAGGACCCGAACGAGCGCGCCGAGGCCGAGACGATCCTCGAGACCTATATGCAGGCGCTGGGAATGCTCTGAGGCGATGCGCCTCTAGCACTGCTGCCGTAGCCCGGATGGAGCGCAGCGAAATCCGGGTTCTCGCAGTACAGAAGCATTCCCCGGATTACGCTTTCGCTCCATCCGGGCTACAAGCGTGGCGTGTTGCACTTCGTTTGTGAACGGAGACCGCTGTGACTGCCCCGTCGCTGCCGCGCGAGGTGGACCGTGCCTTTCGCGCCCTTCCGGCGCCGATCGGCAAGCGGTTGCTTCAGGTACGTGCGCTGATCTTCGCGACCGCTGCGGCGCATGAAGAGGTTGGCAAGCTCACCGAAACGCTGAAATGGGGCGAGCCGGCTTACTTGACCGATGAGACCGGCAGCGGCTCCACGATTCGGCTCGGCCGCCTCAAGGACTCCGAGCACGCCGCCATTTTGTTCAACTGCAAGACGACGCTGGTCGATACGTTCCGCGAGCGCTTTCCCGATGAGTTCGAATATCGGCAGACCAGGGCTTTGCTGTTGCCCCTATCCGGCGCGCTGCCGAAGCAGGAGCTCACCGTCTGCCTCTCGCTGGCGTTGACATATCATCTGGATCGGCGGGTCAGGAAAGCGAGATAGAAGCTGCAGGCTTCGACACTGTAGTCTTGGAAGTGGCGAGCACGCCATTGCGCCGGTCCGGCACGCAGCCTCGATCCGCAAGATTGTCGGTCTCGGTCTCAATTGCCGCGTCCGCGTTTGGCGTCTCGTCGGGCCTGCGCCCGCTTGTTGGCCTGCGAGACTCTTCCGATTTTTTCCGGTGGGAGTTTCTTGATCCGGCGACGGCTTGGGATGGACCGCATGCCGTCCTGTGAAGTTGGGGTCGTCTGCGGGCGAGAAAACTGACGCGCCCGACGGAGTGCTAACGCCCGTCGCGCCGCTTCCCCGAGCTCCCGTCGTGCTTCAAACTTTCGGATGCGCCTCAGCTCGTTCTTGACGCGCTTGATGGCGGCAGCGAAAACCGATTGGCGCCGGTTTGCATGCTCTGCCGTGCCGGAGAAACTCTTGCCGCGCGGGTCGGCTGTTCCCTTTGTTTCGCGGCGTCGATGCCGCGACAATGTGCGCTCCCTGTCGCGCAGATCCCGAAGTCGGGCGCGAAGGCTCTCAAGTCCATCGCGCTCCATCTCTCCGACCACGGGATGGTGCGTACTCAATATGACTTCGCGCTCGTCGTGGTTCAGAAGGCTGAGCTCAGACTTGCATGGAACTGACATCGCATGCTCCTACTTCGCTGTGGCGACTTCCCTTGAGATGCGGCGCCGCTGCGGAAACGCGGAACACCAAGGCAAACGCAATCGCGTCCTCGGACTTTGTCATCGCGTCCGTTCTGGGCGCATTGCCACAATGCGCGTTTGGAATGCGTAGCGATACCGGGTGGATTACCCGTTGGAAGTGGGGGAATCTCCCTTAGTGCAGATGCGCACCAGGCCGGGACGACACTTGAGCGTGTGGCGCTGTCGTGCTCCAGGATTGCGCGGAGCCTGTAATCGGGCGGCGCTTCGCGCCGACCCGTTGGCTTCATCCCGGCTTGCGGGACTACCGAACGGCGTGAGGGGAAAGATCTCAGCGCAGCGCGGCGGTGCGCATGACGAACGACGTCGTCTCGAGCTTCGCGGTCGCGCTGCCCGTAAAGCTGTCGCAGGACAGGCCCTGCATCGGATCGTCGGCAAAGCCCATCGCGATCACGGCCTGCGGTTTGACGAAATAGCCGCGCAGGGCAACGGTATCGAGCTCGCCCATCAGCGTCACCGACATCGCGCGGCTGGCGCTCGGCGACAGCATCACGATCTTGAGCCAGATGCTCTCGCCCCTGGCGGCGGAGAGGCGGGTCGCGGTCGCGACCCTGCCGTCGACGCTCTTGCCGACTACCGTGTTGATCTCGGTCGCCTGAGCGACGTTGCGGGACCCGGCGGCGGGGCGGCCTGTGCGCGGGACCGGCGCGGAGGCGGCGACGACGTTGGCGCGGTCGACCGGAGAGGCGGCCGGCGCATAGGCCAGCGCCTGGAAGGCAGCGTTCGTGACGCTTGCGGTTGCTTGCGGATCGGTGGCGGCGGCGAGCGCTTGGCGGGCCTTCAGCGCAGCCACTTGAGCTGGCGTCGCCTGCTGCGGGGTCGCAGGGGTATCCCAGAAGCCGCGGGCATTGATAATGTCGGCCGGGGTCTCGGGCTTGCCCTCAACAGATTTGCCGGCTGTCGGCTTGTCAGCCACGGGCGCGGGCTTCGGCTTGGGCGGCGCAACGAGCTGCGCATCGGCCGAAGCGAGCTGGATCGCAGCGGCGATCTGCGGCTTGGCGCGCGGTGTCGGCACCGGATCCGCCGGCTTGACCGCGGCGGCAACCACGGTCGGCGCAACAGGCTTCGCGGCCGGGGCGGGCGCGCCCTCGTCATCCTCGTCGCTGCTCGTGGCGGCCGGAGCCGACTTGCTCTTGAACAGGGCGGCAAAGAAACTCGGCTTGCCGCCGGAATCGTCGCCAGTGCCGCGGCGCTCGATGTCGGCCTTGGCCAGCTCATAGCCCTTCAGCGGCGTGCCGTCGGTCGGAACGTGGACCGTGCGGCCATCCGGGAACACGCGGGCGAGCTGGTCATGCGTCATGCGCGGCCAGTGCCGGATGCTACCGGTGTCCAGATGCACGAAGGGCGAGCCGGAGGTCGGATAGAAGCCGACGCCGCCGCGCTGCAGGCGCAGGCCGGCGAAGCGGATCTGCTCCAGCGGCACGCCCGGAATGTGGAAGTCCATCGCATGCCCCAGCATGTGCTGGCTGAAGCGCGCCACGCCCGAGGAGCGGCGGCGGAGCATCGCGTTGGTGGCGGGCGAGCGGTAGGAAGAGATGATCTGGATCGGCTGCTTGCCGTCGACGTCGCGATAGACTTCCCAGAGGATGTCGAAGAGGCGACGGTCCATGACCGTCTCGTCCTGGGTGCGCCAGTCGCGCAGGAAGTGGTTGAGCTGCTTCAGCGCGGCCTCGTCGAAGCGGCCGTCGCGCTTGAAGGTGACGGTGAGGTCTTCGCCGGAATGGGTGTGGTGGAACGAGAGCGTCTTGGTCTCGTTCAGCGCGGCGGCGTCATGGACCGAGCCCGCGGCAGCAAGCAGCAGTGCGGACGCGAGGCCGATCCGGGATCCGGCCTTCACTCCCGCATGGGACAACGACAGCACTGCGAATTTGCGTGCGAGACCAGTCAGCACGAATGAGCCCACCCAGTCGACGAGCGTTCAAAATGGACTCTCCCGGCAACCCCGTTAGCGCGCGAAAGAGGATGAACGCTTTCTTAAAGCGAGAAGGTTAATTCGAGGTTGACCTTCCCGACCCCAAACCAAGTCAGAATAAGAACCTAAGCGGCTCAGTGTGGCAAAAAAACGCCCGCTGCCGGAGTTCGGGTGGAGAATGGTTAACGTTAAGCGACCCCATCCAGGGGATGAGGTCGCTGATCTTGCTTGAGAATTTCCGACAAAGCCCGGTCGGGGAGGCCTCAGCGGGTAAACACCCGCTGCTGCTGCGGCCGGCGGCCGACCGGTGCCGGCGGCGGGGTCGGGGCCCCGAACAGCCGCTCGAAGAAGTTCGGACCCGACGAGCCGAAGCCGCCGCCATTGTTGGCAATCGCCACGCCCGAGGGCAGCGTCGTCGCCGGGCGCGAATAGCTCGGCTGCGAGTGAGCAACGACGTTCTCGAGGTCCTTGCCGCGGCTGTTCTTCAGGATGTTGATCATGGTCGCGTCACGGCCATAGACGTCCTTGCGGATTTGCAGCTTGCCGCCATCGTCCACGAACGCGGTCTGGTAGGTGATGTTGACCGGGATCGGCGTCGGGAATTTCAGGTCGATCTCGCTCTTGCCGTACATGCTGCGCACGCGCTCCGGCGTGTACTTCTCGTTCGGCATGGCGATGTTGAGCAGAACGGAAGCGTACTGATCCGGATTCTGCACGCGCATGCAGCCATGGCTGAAGGCGCGGTCATCCCTGGCGAACAGGTTCTTGTCCGGCGTGTCGTGCTGATAGACCAGGAACTTGTTCGGGAAGTTGAAGCGGATGCGGCCGAGCGCGTTCGCTTCACCGGGCGGCTGCGAGATGTGCACCGAGCCGTCGCGGTTCTGCTCGAGCTTGAGGCCCATGCGCTGGAGCACGGTCGGGTCCTGCTGAAGCGCCGGCAGATATTCGTTGTAGACGATCGACGGCGGCACGTTCCAGGTCGGATTGACCGTGATGTACTTCATCGTCTCGGTCAGCAGCGGGGTCGCATGCGTGCCCGGCTTGCCGGTGACGACGCGGGTGGTCCAGACCTGCTGGCCGCGCTGCATCACCTTCAGCGTGTAGTCGGGAATGTTGAGGATGACATAGGCATCGCCCAGCGAGGGGACGCCGAGGTCGCGCGGCAGCCAGCGCCAGCGCTCCATGTTCACCAGCACCGTGTCGATCTGCTTGTCGCGCTTCGGGGTGTTGATCGCCTTGACGGTCTTGTCGTCGAGGATGCCTGTCACCTTCATCTCGGCGCCGCTCTGGAATTTGCGCACGGCTTCGGCGACGGTGGCGTCATAGCGGGTGTCGCTGGCGTTCTCGGCGAGGCCGAGCTTGGTGCGGAGCTGCGGCACGCGCGGATCTTCAACGACGATTTCAGCCTGCTTCTTGCCGGCCGGAGTGTATTTCAGCGCCGGACCGTCGGCGATCTCGATCACCGGGCCGCTGCCCAGGCCGCGCAGCTCGGCGAGCTTGGCCTTCAGCTCCTTGTAGAGCTTCTGCGGCGGGTTGTAGCTGTCGAGCGCTGCGGAGGCATCGGCTGCGGTCGTGACCTTGGCGAGCACCTCGCTCGGATCGACCGGATGCTCGGGATAGAGGATGTCGCCGCTGACCTGCGACCAGTGCATGCGGCCGCTCTGGGCTTGGCGCGCATAGTCGAACATGCTGGCGGTGAGCTTCAGCTCGGCATCGGCGAGCGCATCGGGCATCGTGGCGGCGGCGAAATCCGGCACCGGGTAGTCGGCGGCATTGAGACCGTCGGAGGCCGCATCCTTCAGCCGCGCGATCACGCCCTTGGCCGCAGAGGTGAGGCTGCCGCCTTGGGTCCAGACCGGCGCGAAGTCGCGTGCACCGTAAAACTTCTCGATCGCGGCGCGCTCGTTCTTGCGGTCGAAATGGCGCGAGGTCTTGGCGCCGATGATGTCCTTGAGCTTGTCGGCGACCGGCTGGTCGGCGGCGGGCACGTTGCTCGCGGCCTTCACCGGCTCGGCGGCCGGAGCCGCAGCGGGGGCCGCAGGCGCGGCCGGCGTTGCCGTCGCGGTGTCGGCCTTTGCTGGTTCGGATTTGGCGGGCTCGATCTTGGCGGGCTCGATCTTGGCGGTTTCGCTCTTCGGCGCCTCAGGTGTAGGCGTGGTGGCGACGTCGGAAGGCTTGGTCTCGACCTTGTCGGGGGCCGGTGCGGCTTCGGCCTTCACCGGTTCCTTCGCAGTTTCCTTGGTCGGCTCCTTTGCGGAATCCTGAACCGTCGCGGTGGTGTCGAGCTTGATATCGGATGCGGTCGGGGGCGGCACGTTTGCGGGCTCGGGGCGCGGGATCGCGGCTTCGATCGCGAGTTCGGCGGCGCTGCTGCGCGCCTGATCCTGCGCCAGGGCCGAGCTGGCCGATACCGTGAGGAAGGTCGCCGCGACCGTCATCAAGACGCGGTCAAAGCCCGCACGGTGGTTCAAACAGTCACGCATTGTGTCGCACCCCTCGGGTGAACTGTCCCTCGTGGAACAGCTTCATTATCGCCTAATGAGCTTCGGCTAAACTGCGCCGGCCGCTCGAAAGTTGCACGCCTGCACGCAACGATTCATACGCGGACGAACGAATCCTACGCAGACGATATACAGGCCCCGTTTTGGCGGCCAGCGCTAGCCGGGACAACTCACGACAAACTGACTTCAAGAAAGCCCGTTTGCAACGGATTGTGCGGCTTTGGCAGACGCTTTTCCATGTGTCTGTCACTTCCAAGTCACGGTTCACGTCGCAGCCGGATTTTGCCGTAATGCGAAGGGCTTGCGGCCGCATCGCAACGCCAGGCGAACCTCCGTTCGCATGAGGCTTAGGGCGTCTCCTCACCGCTTTTGCCGCCATGTCCGGGAACCCCGGCTTCGTCGAGCTTGCGGTAGAGCGTGGACCGGCCGATTTTGAGGCGGCGGGCGACCTCGGACATCTGCCCCCGATAATGCGAGATCGCGAAGCGGATGATCTCGTTCTCCATGTCGTCCAGCGGGCGGACGTCGCCGGTGGGGGTCAGCATGGAAAGGGTCCCCGCCAGCGGCAGCGGGGCGATCGGTATTTCACCACCCGACACCACCGAGGGCGCCGCGATCGGCTCGAGCATCAGCGGCGCGGTCGGGATGTCGGTCTCGAGATGCGACTGCGAGGTCAGCAGGGGGAAGTCGGCAAGGTCAAGCTGGTCGCCCTCGCTCATCACCACCGCGCGGTAGACCGCGTTTTCGAGCTGGCGGATGTTGCCGGGCCAGTCGAGCTGGGCGAGGTACGCCACGGCCTCGCCGCTGATGCCGGCGATGGGGCGGTTCTCCTCGGCGGCAAAGCGCGCCAGGAAATGCCGGAGCAGATGCGGGATGTCCTCACGCCGCGCCCGCAGCGAGGGGATCGTCAGCGGCAGCACGTGGAGGCGATAGAACAGATCTTCGCGGAAATGGCCCTGCTTCACCCGCTCCAGCAGCCTGCGGTTGGTCGCGGAGATGATCCGGACGTCGACCTTCAACGGCTTGCGCCCGCCGACGGCTTCGACCGCGCCTTCCTGAAGTGCGCGTAGCAGCTTGACCTGCGCGGTGAGCGGCAGCTCGCTGACCTCGTCCAGGAACAGCGTGCCGCCATGAGCCTCGACGAACTTGCCGGTGTGCCGTTCGGTGGCGCCGGTGAAGGCGCCCTTCTCGTGGCCGAACAGGATCGACTCGACCAGATTGTCGGGGATCGCGCCGCAATTGACCGCGACGAACGGCTTTGCCTTGCGCTCGCCGCTGCCATGGATGGCGCGTGCGAACATCTCCTTGCCGACGCCGGACTCGCCCTCGATCAGCACAGGGATCGACGAGCCCGCGGCCTTCTGCGCGGCGCGCATCACGGCCGCCATCGCCTCGGCGCGGGTGATGATGTCGGAGAAAGTCAGCCGGCCCTCGCGGCTGTGACGGATACGCTGCAACTCGCCCTTGAGCGCGGAGGCATTGAGTGCGTTGCGCAGAGAGACCTGGAGCCGCTCCAAGCCAACCGGCTTGACGACGAAATCAGCCGCGCCCGCGCGCATCGCCGAGATCACGTTGTCGATGCCGCCATGGGCGGTCTGCACGATGACGGGGACGCCGAGGCCGGCCTCGCGGATTTTCGCCAGCACGCCCATGCCGTCGAGGCCCGGCATCACGAGATCGAGGATGACGGCGTCGATCGCCGGTGCATCGGGGGCGGTGAGGGCGGCGATCGCGGCGTCGCCGGAGTCCACGACGACCGTCTCATAGCCGCATTTCTGCACCATGTTCTCGACCAGCCGGCGGGCTACAGCGTCATCGTCGGCGATCAAAATACAGGCAGCCATGGTGTTCCCCGCACGCTACTACTATCTGTCTCGAATCGGGTCACTCTGGCCGAAGCCGATTAACGCACTCTTAAACCTTGATGCCCCCGCCCGCCGTCGCGCTTGTTGACACAGGTTTCCCACACAATGAATTCGCGCTCCAAATCTGCTCTCAAGAAGTCTGCCTCCAGCAAGCCCGCTCTCCGCAAGCCAAGCACCAGGAAATCCGCCGCCAAGGCAAAGTCCTCCAAATCTTCGCCCGCAAAGCCTGCGGGCAAGACCGGCAGGCTTCCGGAGTGGAACCTCGCCGACCTCTATTCCGGGATCGATGCGCCGGAAGTGGCGCGCGATCTCGAAAGCATGGACGCCGATTGCGTCGCGTTCGAGACCGACTACAAGGGCAAGCTCGCCACAGGGACAGCAAACGAAGATGGCGGAAAATGGCTCGCCGAGGCGGTGCGACGCTATGAGGCGATCGACGATCTCGCCGGCCGTCTCGGCTCCTATGCCGGTCTCGTCCATGCCGGCGACAGCGTTGATCCCAAGATTTCAAAGTTTTACGGCGATGTCTCCGAGCGGCTGACGGCGGCGTCCACGCATCTCCTGTTCTTCGCGCTCGAGCTCAACCGCGTCGATGACGATATTTTGAACCGCGCGATGCAGGCCGCCGAGCTCGCGCATTACCGTCCCTGGATCGAGGATCTGCGCAAGGAGAAGCCGTACCAGCTCGACGACAAGCTCGAGCAGCTCTTCCTGGAGAAGTCGCAAACCGGCTATTCCGCCTTCAACCGGCTGTTCGATCAGACCATCTCGGGCCTGCGCTTCAAGGTCGGTGCAAAAGAACTGGCGATCGAGCCGACGCTCAATTTCCTGCAGGACCGTGATGGCGCCAAGCGCAAGGCTGCGGCCGAAGCGCTGGCCAAAACCTTCAAGGCCAATGAGCGCACCTTCGCGCTGATCACCAACACGCTCGCCAAGGACAAGGACATCTCCGACAATTGGCGCGGGTTCAAGGACGTCGCGGATTCCCGGCATCTGAGCAATCGAGTCGAGCGCGAGGTGGTGGATGCGCTGGTTGCCTCCGTCCGTGCCGCCTATCCAAAGCTGTCGCATCGCTACTATGCGTTGAAGGCGAAGTGGTTCGGCAAGAAGCGGCTCGCTTACTGGGACCGCAACGCGCCGCTGCCGTTCGCCGCGACCGACGTCATCGGCTGGCCCGATGCGCGCAACATGGTGCTGACGGCCTATCGCGGCTTCTCGCCCAAAATGGCCGAGATCGCCGAGCGCTTCTTCACCGATCGCTGGATCGACGCGCCGGTGCGTCCGGGCAAGGCGCCGGGCGCGTTCTCGCATCCGACCACGCCGTCGGCGCATCCTTACGTGCTGATGAACTACCAGGGCAAGCCGCGCGACGTGATGACGCTCGCGCATGAGCTCGGCCATGGCGTGCACCAGGTGCTGGCCGCGAAGAACGGCGCGCTGATGGCGCCGACGCCGCTGACGCTGGCCGAGACCGCGAGCGTGTTCGGCGAGATGCTCACCTTCAAGCGGCTGCTGGCCCAGACCAAGAATGCGAAACAGCGACAGGCGCTGCTCGCCGGCAAGGTCGAGGACATGATCAACACCGTGGTGCGGCAGATCGCGTTCTATTCGTTCGAGCGCGCGGTCCACACCGAGCGCAAGAATGGCGAGCTCACCGCGACGCGGCTCGGCGAGATCTGGCTGTCGGTGCAGGGCGAGAGCCTGGGGCCTGCGATCGAGATCAAGGCGGGCTACGAGAACTACTGGATGTACATCCCGCACTTCATCCACTCGCCGTTCTACGTCTACGCCTATGCCTTCGGCGATTGTCTCGTGAACTCGCTCTACGCCGTCTACGAGAATGCGGCCGAAGGCTTTGCCGAGCGCTACCTCGACATGCTCGCCGCCGGCGGCACCAAGCATTATTCCGAGCTGCTGCGGCCGTTCGGGCTCGATGCCAAGGATCCCAAATTCTGGGACGGCGGCCTCTCGGTCATTGCCGGGATGATCGACGAGCTCGAGGCGATGGGCTGAGGCGAAGCGCGAGTTCCTTCCCGGCGCACGGAATGCGGGTGCCGCAAGTTTTGCGGCCCCCAGTTCCATCCGTGGGCGCGGGCGATCTTCGCGGCGGAGGCCGGCTATTTGCTACGTGGGATTGAACGTTCGCGCGGCCCGCAAGACTAACTCAACAGATACTTGGAAAATGATTTTCTACTATTGATTGTGGATTGATCGGTTTCTCCCTGGGGAGGCACCCATGCTCCATCAAGGGCCCGCCACGCCGGCTCCGATGGCGAGAAATGCCGCCGCCGTCGATCAGGAAACGCCCTGGTGCGAGAAGCACCATCAGATCGTCTGCGATGAGATCGAGGCGATCAACACCCGACGCGAACCGGAACGGCGCCTCGATGCCGACGGCCTGCAACCCTGCCAGTTGCTCGACGTCGTCGGGCTTGCGTTGTCCGGCGGTGGCATTCGCTCGTCGGCCGTTTGCCTCGGCGTGCTCCAGGCACTGAACCACCACAATCTGATCGGCCGGATCGACTATCTCTCCACGGTGTCGGGCGGCGGCTATATCGGCACCTCTCTCAGCGCCACCATGACGACGGCACGGCGCTTTGTATTCGGCGAAAGACCTGCCGGCGGAACCGTCACGTCCGCCGAGATCAGTGATACGCCGTCGGTCGGACACCTGCGCAACTATTCCAACTATCTGATCCCTGCCGGTGTCCGCGATCTTCTGACCGGAGTTGCGATCGTCGTGCGGGGACTGGTCGCCAATATCGGGTTGACGTTACCCGTCGTGCTGCTGCTTGCCGCCGTCACCATCTGGTCGACGCCGCTGCGGAGCTGCCTGACGGATGCGAACATCTTCGGCGTCAGTCTCAACAACAGGACGTTGTGCGAGCTGCACGATTTCAGCGACATCGATCGTTACGGTTTCAGCACATTCGGCCTGGTCGTCGCGCTGGTGATGTTCGCTTGCAGCGGGCTCGCCTATCTCACCTCCCGCTCCGTCCGCGGCAGCGGTCCCAGCGTCGTGTTCGCCTATATCGGCGGGATCGCGCTGTTGCTGGGCGTCGCGTGCGACTTCGCGCGGTTTCTCAAGGTCCAGCATTTTGCGTTGAGCCTGTCGATCGCAATCCTCGGGGGCGTCCTGTTTTCGGATGGGCGCTCAAGCAGTCGCTCGCGAGCCCCGGCAAGCGGCAGGAGTTTCGATCGCACTGGCCGAGCATGGGCGCGACCGTCCTGGTGCTGCTGGCGGTGATCGCCTTCTTCGAGTTTCAGCCCTTCATGCTGGAGCAGATGTTCGATGTCGCCGAGAGCAGCGCAATCGGTGGACCGGCTGCTGCGGTTGCGATCACCTGGATCAAGTCGCTCGCGGCGGTGGCCGCGCCAATCGGCGTCTTCGTCACCGCGTTCAGGCAGCAATTCGTGGAATTGCTGAAGGGCAACAGCGCATCCTCGCAATGGGGTTCGCTTGTGCTCGCGGTCGTCGCCAAGGTCGCGCTATGGATCGCGGGCCTTGCGCTTCCGCTCGTCATCTGGGTCGCATACCTCTATCTGTCCTATTGGGGCATCGCCAACGACCTGTTCGAGAGGTGCCCTTCGGTTATGGGCGCAACCTCCCAGCGAGAGTGCCTGGTCAATGCCAAATCGAACGCGCCGTCCGGCAGCCTCGCAGGCAGGATTCAGTTCGACGCCAGCAAGGGGACCTTGTCGGCGGAAATCACGCCGAACGCCGCACCGCAGGTCGTGGCAGATGCCGAGCAGTTGACGCCGACCTGGCACACGCCCGCCTGGCTCCTGTTCCTGGCTCGCAAAGCGGGGCAGGTGGTTCAGGTGCGTTTTCCCAGTCTGTTCCAGGGCAACGCTTCGGAGCTCGCCTACTCCTACAGTCTGGACATGGTGATCCTCTACACGTTCGCCGGCGTCCTGCTGTTCGCCATCTCGTTCTTTCTGACGCCGAATGCGAACTCGTTGCACCGGCTCTATCGCGATCGCCTGAGCAAGGCCTTCCTGTTCGATCCGACGCGTTCGGCCGACGGGCGCGTCGCGCCCGCCGAAGCCAGTCTCGACCAGGGGCGCGATTTCAAGGCGCTCGATCGCATGAAGCTGACGGATCTCTACGCCGCGCCGGCCGCGCCGGCCCGGGTTCCAGGGCAGCCGGCCGCGCCGAAGCTGCACGCGCCCTATCAGCTCATCAATACGGCGCTGAACATTCAAGGCTCCGACTTTGCCAACCGGCGCGGACGCAACGCGGACTTCTTCGTGTTCTCCGCCCTGAACGTCGGCAGCGAGGCGACGGGCTATGCGCCCACCGCTCTGGTGCAGGACGACGAGCAAAGTCTCGATCTCGCCACCGCAATGGCGATTTCCGGAGCTGCGGCCTCCTCGAACATGGGTTCGAGTTCGATCAAGGCGCTGACGCCCACGCTTGCGCTCCTCAACGTCCGGCTCGGCTATTGGCTGAAGAACCCGCGTTACGTCGATGAGCGTGTCCGGCCGCAGCGCCGCTCCACGCCGATCTATTTCTGGTCGGAGATATCGGGGCGCCTGTACGAGAACAGCGACAGCGTCTATCTGACGGACGGCGGCCATATCGAGAATCTCGGCGTCTACGAGCTGTTGCGGCGCCGCTGCAAGGTGATCATCGCGGTCGATGCGGAAGCCGATGCGCCGATGAATTTCGGTTCCCTGATGACGTTGCAGCGTTACGCCCGCATCGATCTCGGCGTCCGCATCGACCTGCCATGGACGCCGATCCGCGAGCGCACGCGCGCGCTGATGGCGCGCAATGCCGACAAGGCGGGTGATCCCGGCGCGGCCGACGAGCACGACGAGATTGCGCGAGACCACGTCCACGTCGCGATTGGCACCATCGACTATGGAGGCGACGAGCAGGGTTATCTCGTTTACGTCAAATCGTCGCTCAACGGCGACGAGAACGACTATATCCGGGACTACGCGCGGCGAAACGATCGCTTCCCGCACGAGACCACAGGTGACCAGTTCTTCTCGGAAGAGCAGTTCGAGGTCTACCGCGCGCTCGGCTTCCACATGGCGCACGGTTTCCTGTCCGGTGACAATCCGGTCGCGGTCGGGTGCGGCGTCGATCCGCATATGGCCCGATTCACTGAAGCGGGCGAGCCGGCGATCGACGCGGTGCGCGCGGCGTTCGGTCTTCCGGTGCCCCGGCGGCAAACCGCGAGCGTCACCGCCACGATGATCGATCAGGGCTGAGCAGCGCGACAGCCGGATTCCCGGCAATCGGAATTCCAAATCACCTGATTTGCCCGAAAACCGGCCATCGGTGCCGTTGCCCTGCCCGAAGGTTTGCGGTATCCCAGCCCAAGAATTCGACTTTCGACTGGGGACAATGCATGGCTGACCATAGCGAAGTGGCGTACACCACCGCCGACGGCAACGACTACGTTGCCCACGAGCAGACCTATGAGGGCTTCATCAAGCTGGTGAAGTACGGCACGGCCTCGGTCGCGCTCATCGTGATCCTGATGGCGATCTTCCTGACCTGACCTATCGGCAGCCGCACACGCCAGCAGCAGCTGCCGCCTACAAAATTTGCATCCAAGCCGGTCCCAAAACCGGTATCGAACGCTGCGGGAGTAACGCTTAAGTTTGCGCGCGCGCTGTCCCGCGTCGCCGGAGGGCCTATGAAGATCGCCGTTGCCAAGGAAATCGATCCGTCGGAGCCGCGTGTCGCCGCTTCGCCTGATACGGTGAAGAAGTTCAAGGCGTTGGGCGCCGAGATCGCCGTCGAGCCGGGCGCCGGCCTCAAATCGGGCCTGCCGGATTCCGAATTCACCGCCGTGGGCGCCACCGTCAGCGCCGATGCGCTGAAGGACGCCGACATCATCATCAAGGTGAAGCGTCCTGAGGCCTCCGAGCTCGCACAGTACAAGCGCGGTGCACTCGTCATCGCCATCATGGACCCCTACGGCAACGAGGCCGCGCTGAAGACGATCGCCGATTCCGGCGTCTCCGCCTTCGCGATGGAACTGATGCCGCGCATCACCCGTGCACAGGTGATGGACGTGCTGTCGTCGCAGGCGAACCTTGCCGGCTACCGCGCCGTGATCGAGGGGGCCGAGGCCTTCGGCCGTGCCTTTCCGATGATGATGACCGCCGCCGGCACCGTGCCCGCCGCAAAGGTATTCGTGATGGGCGTCGGCGTTGCCGGCCTCCAGGCGATCGCGACCGCGCGCCGTCTCGGCGCCATCGTGACTGCCACGGACGTGCGTCCGGCCACGAAGGAGCAGGTGGAATCGCTCGGCGCAAAATTCCTCGCCGTTGAGGACGAGGAGTTCAAGAACGCGCAGACCGCGGGCGGCTACGCCAAGGAAATGTCGAAGGAGTACCAGGCCAAGCAGGCCGCGCTCACCGCCGAGCACATCAAGAAGCAGGACATCGTGATCACGACCGCGCTGATTCCGGGCCGGCCTGCGCCGAAGCTCGTCAGTGCTGAAGTGGTCAAGTCGATGAAGCCGGGTTCGGTGCTGGTCGATCTCGCGGTCGAGCGCGGCGGCAATGTCGAGGGCGCCAGGCCCGGTGAGGTGGTCGACCTCGATGGCATCAAGATCGTCGGCTACACCAACGTCGCCGGCCGCGTCGCGGCCTCGGCCTCCAGCCTCTACGCACGCAATCTGTTCTCCTTCATCGAGACCATGGTCGACAAGAACGAGAAGAAGCTCGCCGTGAACTGGGACGACGAGCTCGTCAAGGCCACCGCCCTGACCAAGGACGGCGCCGTGATCCACCCGAACTTCCAGCCGAAGGTTTAAGGAGAGCCGCCATGGAGCATGCAGCACAGGTCGTCGACCCCTTCATCTTCCGGCTGTCGATCTTCGTCCTCGCCGTCTTCGTCGGCTATTTCGTGGTGTGGTCGGTGACGCCGGCGCTGCACACGCCGCTGATGAGCGTGACCAATGCGATCTCGTCGGTGATCGTGGTCGGCGCGCTCCTCGCCGGCGGCGTCGCCAATGTCTCGAGCGGCTCGGGCTGGGCACGCGCCTTCGGCTTCGTCGCGCTGATCTTCGCCTGCATCAACATCTTCGGCGGCTTCCTTGTCACCCAGCGCATGCTGGCGATGTACAAGAAGAAGTCGAAGTAAGCGGCCACCTCGGGCTGATGGGATCAATGGGGACCTGAGATGAGCGCCAACCTCTCTGCATTTTTGTATCTCGTGGCGGGAGTGCTGTTCATCCTGTCGCTGCGCGGGCTGTCGAGCCCGGCTTCGTCGCGCCAGGGCAATCTGTTCGGCATGATCGGCATGGCGATCGCGGTCGCCACCACGCTCGCCAACCATCCGCCGGCAGACGGCCTCGCCTGGGTGCTCGTCATCGTCGGCATCGCCATCGGTGCCGCGATCGGCGCGGTCATCGCCCGCCGCGTGCCGATGACCTCGATGCCCGAACTGGTCGCCGCCTTCCACTCGCTCGTCGGCATGGCCGCGGTGCTGGTCGCCGCCGGCGCGTTCTACGCGCCCGAGGCTTTCGACATTGGCACCCCCGGCAACATCCATCCGCAGAGCCTGGTCGAGATGTCGCTCGGCGTCGCCATCGGCGCGTTGACCTTCACCGGCTCGGTGATCGCGTTCCTGAAGCTGTCCGCGCGGATGAGCGGCGCGCCGATCATCCTGCCGTTCCGCCACGCCATCAATATCGTGCTTGCAGTTCTGCTCGTCGTCTTCATCGTCGGGCTGGTGATGTCGGGCAGCGCGCTCGACTTCTGGCTGATCGTCATCATCGCGCTGGCGCTCGGCGTGCTCATGATCATCCCGATCGGCGGCGCCGACATGCCGGTCGTGATCTCGATGCTGAACTCCTATTCCGGCTGGGCCGCGGCCGGCATCGGCTTCACGCTGGGCAATTCCGCGCTGATCATCACCGGCGCGCTGGTCGGCTCGTCCGGTGCGATCCTGTCCTACATCATGTGCCACGCGATGAACCGGTCCTTCATCTCGGTCATCCTCGGCGGCTTCGGCGGCGAGACCGCCGCGGCCGGCGGTGGCGGCGGTGAGCAGAAGCCCGCCAAGCTCGGCTCGGCCGACGACGCCGCCTTCATCATGAAGAACGCCCAGAAGGTCATCATCGTGCCCGGCTACGGCATGGCGGTGGCGCAGGCCCAGCACGCGCTGCGCGAAATGGGCGATATCCTGAAGAAGGAAGGCGTCGAGGTGAAGTACGCCATTCATCCGGTCGCGGGCCGCATGCCCGGCCACATGAACGTGCTGCTCGCCGAAGCCAACGTTCCCTACGACGAGGTGTTCGAGCTCGAGGACATCAACTCCGAATTCGCGCAGGCCGACATCGCCTTCGTGATCGGCGCCAACGACGTCACCAACCCGGCGGCCGAAGAGGACAAGACCTCGCCGATCTACGGCATGCCCGTCCTGCAGGTCTGGAAGGCCGGCACCGTGATGTTCATCAAGCGCTCGCTCGCCTCGGGCTATGCCGGTATCGACAATCCGCTGTTCTATCGCGACAACACCATGATGCTGCTCGGCGACGCCAAGAAGGTTACCGAGAACATCGTCAAGGCGATGTAGCGCGGAAGGCGAGCGGACCGTGGCCCTGAACAAGGAGTGGCACCGGTCCCATCGCATGCCACCGAAAGCGACGCGCGAGCAGCGTGTCGCATGGCACGTCGCCCATGCGGCGGCGTGCGGCTGCCGCGAGATTCCCTTGAGCATCCGCACCGACGTCCTCAAATTGCTCAAGCGCCGTCGCAAGCCCTGAACTCCGGAAATGGTGGGGGCCGCGATGACATTCCTGAAATGGACCGCCACCATCCTTGCGGCCGGCTACCTCGCCGGTCTCGTCCTGCTGTTTGCCAAACAGCGCGCGATGCTGTTTCCGATACCGACGGCCGAGCGCACGGCGCCCGCTGCCGCGGGACTTCCAGACGCCGAAGAGCATGTCCTGACGACGTCCGACGGCGAGAAGGTCATCGTCTGGCACGTGCCGCCAAAGCCTGGCCGTGCCGTGGTGCTGTTCTTCCACGGCAACGGCGATTCTCTCGCCGGCCTTGCCGGCCGCTTCAAGGCGATCACGGCTGACGGCACCGGTCTCGTCGCGCTGTCTTATCGCGGCTACGCGGGCTCCGGCGGCGCACCGAGCGAAGATGGTCTGCTGCGCGATGGCGCGGCTGCGTATGCGTTCGCGGCGGCGCGCTATGACGCCCGGCGCCTTGTCGTCTGGGGCTTCTCGCTCGGGACCGGCGTTGCGGTCGCCGTCGCCTCCGAACATCCGGTCGGGAAGCTGATCCTCGAGGCGCCCTATACGTCGATCGCCGACGTCGCCGCCGCGCATTTCTGGTTCGCTCCGGTTCGCCTCCTGATCCGCGACCCCTTCCACTCGGATGAGCGCATCGCACGCGTCACGGCTCCGCTCCTGGTCGTGCATGGCGCGCAGGACCAGACCATCCCGATCGCATTCGGCGAGAAATTGTTTGCGCTGGCCCGCGGGCCGAAGCAGTTCGTCCGCATTCCCGGCGGCGGGCACGACGATCTCGGCAGCTTTGGCGCCATCGACATCGCACGAAACTTCATCAATGGGACCTGAGGGCTGACGGACGCGATCTTCTCGCGCATAATCGGCCTCCCATTTGAAGGAATCGCCCGCATGAGCGCACACGGACCGATGCCGCGGTCGTCCTGGATCTTCCCCGCTCTGGCGGTGCTGCTGTTCCTGATCGTGACCGCGACCGGCTACAGCTTTACGCTAACGGCGGGCGGAGCCCTGTTCGCGATCGTGCTCCTGGTGATCCTGTTCGGCACCGTGTTCGCGGCCGTTCATCATTCCGAGGTGATCGCGGAGCGCATCGGCGAGCCCTACGGCACGCTGCTGCTGACGCTGGCGGTGACCATCATCGAGGTCGCGCTGATCACCACGATCATGCTGGGCGACAAGCCGGCCCCGGAGCTCGCCCGCGACACCGTGTTCGCCGTCGTGATGATCGTCTGCAATGGCCTGGTCGGCCTCTGCGTCTTCATCGGCGGCATGCGCTATCGCGAGCAGGGCTTTCAGGTCTCGGGCGCCAACGTCTATCTCAGCGTGCTGATTGCGATGGCAACCATCACCCTGATCATGCCCAACTATACGCTGACGACGCCGGGCCCGATCTATTCGACGCTCCAGCTCGGCTTCGTCGATCTCGCAACGATCGTGCTCTACGGCGTGTTCCTCTACACCCAGATCGTCCTGCACAAGGACTATTTCGTCCACGAGCGGGCGGACGGCGAGGGCGGAGAGGCGCATTTGTCGGGCAGGATGCTGGTGCTGAGCATCGTGCTGCTGCTGATCTCGCTGTTGGCGGTCGTCCTCCTCGCCAAGAAGTTCTCGCTGGTGGTGGACGCTGTCGCCGTTCAGATCGGCGCCCCGCCGGCGTTCGCGGGCCTCCTCGTCGCCCTCCTGATCCTGATGCCGGAGGGCGTCTCGGCGATTGCGGCGGCGCGCAAGAACGACCTCCAGAAGAGCATCAACCTGGCGCTCGGATCCTCGCTCGCAACCATCGGCCTGACCATTCCGGCGGTCGGGGTCGCCACCTACGTGCTCGACCAGCCGCTCGTGCTGGGCCTCAATCCCCAGAACACGGCCCTGCTGTTCCTGACATTCTTGTTGAGCATGCTGACTTTCGGCACCGGCAGGACCAATGTCCTGTTCGGGCTGGTCCATATGGTGGTATTTGCCGTCTACGTGTTCATGGTTTTCGTGCCGTAGAAGGAAACTCCCGATGCTTGCCGCCAAATCTGAGGTTCAGGTCGACAACGAGCAGGTGCGGGTGACCGAATGGCGGCTCTCCCCGGGCAGCGCGACTGGGCATCACACCCACGGCATGGACTATGTGATTGTTCCCGTCGTGGCCGGCGAGATGACCATCGTGGCGCCCGGCGGCGAGCGTTCCAAGGCGCAGCTCGCGGCCGGAAAATCTTACTTTCGCAAGGCCGGGGTCCAACATGACGTACTTAACGAAACCTCAACCGAGATCGTGTTCCTTGAGATCGAGCTGAAGCCGTAAGTCTGCCGTTACCTTTGCCATCGATCCGTCGCAGTTGATCCCTTACAATGCCCCAAAGTTCCCGCATCTGATCGCGCGGGGAGTGGCCGAGAAATGTTGAAATACCTCGCTAAAATCTCGATGGATATTTTACCCTCGGTGCTCGCGACGATCATCGGGGCGTACATTGTTAACCACTACATCAACGCCAAGCCGGCGACTGACGCCCCCGCGGCCGTGGTAGCGCCTGCCCAGGCTGGCAGTGACGGCAAGCCGACCGACACCGCCAACCTTCCCGCGCCCGGCGTGAAGGCCAAGGGCGTTGCTGAGAAGAACGTTTCCGAAAAGGGCGTGGACAAGGTGGCGGCCGAAAACCCGGCCGATCATCAGCCAGCCGCCGAGACCAAGGCCGCAGACGTCGCTCCCGCCGAGACTGGCCCGCGCAGCCGTAGCTCCGCGCGTGAAAAGGCGGCCGCCAAGTCCAATCCGGCTGTCACGGCTCCCGCCGCAGCTCCGGTGGTGGAGGCCAATTCGGCGCCGGCCGCGACCCCCGACGCCAACGATCTCGCGCGGGCGGCCATCGAGCGCCTGCGCAAGTCGCCTGAGGGCAAGGCTGCTGAGAAGGCCGCTGAGGCCAGATCTCCCGAAACCAAATCGGTTGAGACCAAGCCGGTCGAGCGGACCCCGGAGCCTGCGGTGCGGGAAGCCGCCCGCACCCCGGAGGCCCCGCGTATCATCTCCACGGAGCCGTCCTCAGTGCGTCCGCTGCCGCCGCCGATCACGGTGTCGACGCCTTCGCCCGAGGCCTATGGCAATAGCGGTTCGTCGCCGTCTTACACTTCCTCGGTCGGCAATGACGATCCGAACCGGATGACGCCGCCGGCCGATATACCGGTCCCGATGATCGCGCCCCCGCTTGATCTGCGTGCCGATGCTGGCGGGGCCATGCCGCGGCCGAAGAAGACCAATGTGGCCGACGAGATGCTGTCCGGCATGAAGTCGATGTTCCACTCGGTCCTGCCGAAGAGCTCCACCCCCGATTAGACGGCGGCCTGGCTGCCCTGTCAGTGTCAGCCGCCGACGCGGGCGAGGCCGCTGCGGGCGGTATCGTCGCGTGGACGTAGCGCGACCGCCTTGTTGTAGGACGTGGCCGCCTTGGCCTTGTCACCGAGCCGCTCATAGGCCTGTCCGCGCGCGGTCCACACCTGCGCGTTGTGCGGATCGACCTCGGAGGCCTCATCGAGATCGGCCGCCGCTTCCTTGACCTTGCCGATCGCGAGATAGCTGATGGCGCGGCCGAGCAACGGCTCGACCTTTTGCGGATTGAGCCCGTTGGCGGCGCTGAAATCGGCGATGGCGAAATTATGCTCGTTGTTGCCCTGATAGATCAGGGCGCGACCATAAAGCGCCTGTGCGTTGTAGGGATCGAGCGCGACGGCCCGGTTGAACTCGTCCAGGGCGCCAGCCGTCTCCCCCGCCTTTGCCAGGGTCTGGCCTTTTGCGGTGTGAGCCTGGGCCTCGCTGACATTGCCGGCGCTGACCGCGCTGTCGGCGGCAGTCGCAGCCGCCTTGGGCGCCTCCTGCGGCTTCTCCTTCTCGGGCATCATGGAGCCGAGATCGAAGGAGCAGCCGCACAGCGCAATCCCCATCAAGCCGAGCGCGAACGGCTGTCGCCAGATCTGGCGTAGGCGCGCCAAGCGGCGTTCGGGGAAAGGGGAGGCCATCTACGGTTCGCTCGCGCTGGTGCCGCATCGGTAGTGCCCCCGTCCCAGAGAAGGCACCGCTCACAAAACAATAACGCGGGCCAGGGGCCCGCGTCATCGGAATCTGAAGTCTTGGAAAACTGAAGTCTTGGAAAACTGAAGTCCTGCAAGCCAGGCAGAATCAGCGCGGTCCGCGCGGACCTGCACCCGGGCCGCTGCGGCCGCCACGATCACCGCCGGGACCGGCGCCGAACACCGGCTTCGGCTTCATCGGCAGCAGGCCTTCACGCTGCAGCTTCTTGCGGGCCAGCTTGCGCGCGCGGCGCACGGCCTCGGCCTTTTCGCGGGCCTTCTTCTCGGAGGGCTTCTCATAATGACCGCGGAGCTTCATCTCGCGGAAAATTCCCTCGCGCTGCATCTTCTTCTTCAGCGCCTTGAGGGCTTGATCGACATTGTTATCGCGAACGAGAACCTGCACGCGGCATCCTCTTCAGTGGATCGGATTTGAATTCTGGTAAGTCAAAGGGGATGGCGAAACGCACAAGCCCTTAACCTTGAGCGCGCGGATGTATCAGACAAAACCCGCGATGTCCACCTGCCAAGCAGGTTTTCGGGCCAAGTTCAGCCATTAAATGAGGCGAAAATACCTCCGTACGGCCCCGATTTGGGTGATTCGGCGCCAAGGGTGGGGCAGTTCCCGGAGCTTTGCTCCGGAAATTCCTGGAATTAGGGGAGACGTCACATGGATATGAAGAAATACGCTGCCGAGGCGATCGGCACATTCTGGCTCACATTCGCAGGCTGCGGCAGCGCGGTGATCGCCGCCGGCTTTCCGCAGGTCGGAATCGGCCTGGTCGGCGTGTCCCTGGCGTTCGGCTTGAGCGTCGTCACCATGGCCTATGCGATCGGGCACATCTCGGGCTGCCACCTCAACCCGGCCGTCACCGTCGGGCTTGCCGCCGGAGGACGCTTCCCGGCGGGACAGATCCTGCCTTACGTGATCGCGCAGGTCTGCGGCGCAATCGTCGCCGCCCAGCTGCTTTACATAATCGCCAGCGGTGCTCCCGGATTCGATGTCAGCAAGGGTTTTGCGTCGAACGGCTACGACGCGCATTCGCCCGGCCAGTACAGCTTGATCGCCTGCTTCGTCACCGAGGTGGTGATGACCGTGATGTTCCTGTTCGTCATCATGGGCGCCACCCATGGCCGCGCGCCAGCGGGCTTCGCCCCGCTCGCGATCGGGCTCGCGCTGGTGATGATCCATCTCGTCAGCATCCCCGTCACCAACACGTCGGTGAACCCGGCGCGCAGCACCGGGCCCGCGCTGTTCGTCGGCGGCTGGGCGCTGTCGCAGCTCTGGCTGTTCTGGGTCGCACCGCTGATCGGCGGCGCGCTGGGCGGGGTGCTCTATCGCTGGCTCAGCGAGGAGCCCTCTGGCGTCGTCGCGGGCGTGAAGACGGCCTGATCGAAAGACGGGATCGCGGCATGCGCCGCGGTCCCGCTACTTGCCCTTCGTCGGCCTGACTTCGGTGACGTGGCCCATCTTGCGGCCGGGGCGCGGCGCGCCCTTGCCGTAGACATGCACGGTCGCGCCCGGCACGCTCAGCCACTTCTCGTAATCGTTGATCTCGTCGCCGATCAGATTGGTCATGGTGACGATTTCGCCGTGGCGCACGGCCTTGCCGAGCGGCCAGCCGGCAATGGCGCGGATGTGCTGCTCGAACTGCGAAACCGAGGCGCCGTCGAGCGTCCAGTGTCCGGAATTGTGCACGCGCGGGGCGATCTCGTTGACCAGCACCTTCGGCCCGGTGCCGTTGGCGAGCACGAACATCTCGACCGCGAGCACGCCGACATAATCGAGCGCGCCGGCGATCTTGCCGGCGATGCTGCGCGCTTCTTCCGCGAGCGCATCCGGAATCTGTGCGGGGGCGCGGGATATCTTCAGAATGTGGTCGCGGTGCTCGTTCTCGGTGACGTCGAAGCACTCGACCTGGCCGGTCGCCGACCGCGCCGCAATCACGGAGATCTCGCGCTCGTACGGGATGAAGGCTTCGAGGATCGCCGATTTGGTGGCGAGACTGGTCCAGACCTTGGCGATGTCGTCGCCCTCGCGGATGATGGCCTGGCCCTTGCCGTCATAGCCGAAGCGGCGGGTCTTCAGCACGGCCGGAAGGCCGATCCGGACGATCGCCTCGCGCAGCGAGGAGACCGAGGTGACGTCGGCATAGGCTGCGGTGCCGATGCCGAGCCGCGTCACGAAATCCTTCTCGGCGAGCCGGTCCTGGGTGGTCTCGAGGATCTTGCGGTTGGGCAGCACCGGGCGGCGCGCGTCGAGCACCATCGCGGCGGCAGACGGCACGTTCTCGAATTCGTAGGTGATGACGTCGACATCGTTGGCAAACAGCTCGAGTGCTTCGACGTCGGCATATTCGGCGCAGGTCGCGTTCAGCACGACGTCGAAGGCGGGCGAGTCCGGATCGGGCGAGAATACCTGGCAGCGCAGGCCGAGTCGCGCCGCGGCCATGGCCAGCATCCGCCCCAATTGTCCGCCGCCGAGGATTCCGATGGTGTCGCCGGGCTTCAGCTTCACCTGCTTTGCGTCAGTCACGCCTTGTCCTCCGGGCGCTCCGCAACCGCCTCGGTCTGTGCCTTGCGCCAGGCGACGAGGCGGTCGGATAGGGCCGGGTCGGACAATGCGAGCACCGAAGCTGCAAGCAGCGCCGCGTTGATCGCGCCAGCCTTGCCGATGGCGAGGGTGCCGACCGGGATGCCCGCGGGCATCTGCACGATCGAATAGAGCGAATCGATGCCTTTGAGCGTCCTGGATTCGACGGGAACGCCGAACACCGGCAGTTCCGTCAGCGCCGCCGCCATGCCGGGCAGATGCGCAGCGCCACCCGCGCCGGCGATGATGACCTTGTAGCCTGCCGCCTTGGCGCCCTTGGCGAATGCAAACAACCGGTCGGGGGTGCGGTGTGCCGAAACGATGCGGGTCTCGGCGGCAACGCCGAGCGCTGCGAGCGTGTCGGCGGCATGCCGCATCGTCTCCCAGTCCGACTGGCTTCCCATGATGATGGCGATCGGCGCGGTCATGACGTCAATTGTGCTCGGAAAACAGAAAGATAGGCCAGATTAACGGTTCCGGCCGGTGGCTCGCAAGGCGGTGGCAAGGAGAAGGGAATGCACTATCCTGTCTTGGTGAATCCCCGCAAGCCTTCATTGAGCAGGATGCCCATGAAGAAACCAAAAAGGGCGAGCGCTGCGAAGGCCAAAAAGGGCCGGAAAGCCAGCGCCAGCCGCTCCAAAGCCGCCCCCAGGCGGCTGGCGAAGCGCTCGGCCAAGATTCTGGGCAAGCCGGCGCGGCGCGGAGCGTCGGCCGCCGACGACACCAGGGCGACCATCCGCGGCTTGCGGAGCAAGCTCAGGGAGGCGGAGCGGCGGGTTGCGGAACTGGAAGCTGCGGCCGACACCGATTTCCTGCTCGAGATTCCGAACCGGCGCGGCTTCGAGCGCGAGCTCGCGCGCGCCATCGCCTACATGAAGCGCTACCGCGCCAGCGGCGCGCTGATCGTCCTCGACGTCGATCGCCTGAAGCCGATCAACGATTCCTTCGGCCATGCCGCCGGAGACGAGGTGCTCAAGGCGATTGCGGCCACCCTGACGCGGCAGGTCCGTGCCTCGGACGTGGTCGGCCGGCTGGGCGGCGACGAGTTTGCGCTGCTGCTCTGGAATCTCAGCGAGACCGACGCCAAGGCGAAGGCTGCCACCTTCGAACAGGCGATCGACGAATTGTCGTTTGCCTTTCGCGGTCAGCGCGTGACCGCGGGCGCCTCCGCAGGTGTCGCGCTGCTGGGGGCGCAGTCCGACGCAGGCTGCGCGCTGGAGGAGGCTGATGCCGCCATGTATGTGCGCAAGGCGCACCGCCGGCACGAGCCGCGGATCAGGCTGGTCAGCAACTAGGGCACGATCTTCGCGACAAACGCGGACCGCGTTTGCGCTGAGATCATGCTCACGCAACAACCCTTACAGCGTGGCCAGATCTTCCGGCACGTTGCCGAACTTGCGCAGCAGCGTCGCGTCGCCGAATTCGCCGGTCATAGGATCGCCGCTGCGGCTGAACGCAACCGCGCCGATATGGCCGGCACCGTGCGCCAGGATCTCGGCGCGCCGCAACGCGGCCGCCGAGCTCTGGCATTCCTCCGCGGCGCCCGCGACAGGCGATCCGTCGGCATCGATCAGGAAGGGCATTGCAACGTAGTAGGTCACATCCGACATGGCGTTGCTCCGATGGAGCATGATCCGGAAAAGTGTGAAGCGGTTTTCCGACGAGATCATGCTCAAAAAATAAAAGCGCGATCTCGATCGCGCTTTGAACTCAGGCGGCGCTGCTGTTGCTCCGCACTTTGCTGCGTGCGGTCTCGGGAATGCAGCCGGCTGAAATCGCCGCCTGTAATTCTTCCAGCTCTGCTTCCAGATATTCGTTGGCCATGATCAGCGCCTTGATGGTGCTGCGCAGGTTGCCGTCGCACATTGCGATCGCCTGGTCGCAGGCCTGTTCATAATGGCTGTTGTCGAGAAGGGCGGTTGCCGACATCTGCGTTGTCCTCGGGGGTTTCCTGGGCGTTTCCTGGGGCGGTAGGATACCCAAATGTTCCTATTTTGTTCTTTTCGAGTCAAGCGGATTCGGATGCCGCGAGGCGCCCCAAAAGGGCTTCGCGGATCAGGCGATGATGTCCGGCGTGATCTGGTCCTCGATGAACGCGATACGGTCGCGCAACAACAGCTTGCGCTTCTTCAACCGTTGTAACCGCAATAGGTCGGGGGCAGGCGATTGATGCATCGCATCGATCGCGGCATCGAGATCTCGGTGTTCTTGCTGCAACCGGGTGAGCTCGGCTTCGAGCTCACGCTCGTCTTCATTGGTCATGTTCGCGGTGGCCGAAAACCCGATGGGCGTGAGATTCAAGGCTGTGGATGCCCTGTGGAAATTATCGTCCTTGCGCGCCGTGATCGCAAGCGATCTCGGGCCGCCGCTCACCGAACTCTCGCAAGATATTTCGACGATTCGTTGCGACGTTGCGCAAGCACATTGATATCATGGATTTTTTCAGCGTGGTTCCTTACTCACGCTTCATTACATATGAATTTTCAAAAATGACGCTGCGACGACGGATACATATCGACAGAGCGAATCGGTGATGTACACTTGCTCGTCCGGATCGAATCCAAGGTTTCCCCCTACCGAGGAGGTTTCGAATGACAATTCAGGCACATCTGGTTGAATTGGAGCGGAAGCACAAAACGCTCGAAAACGAATTGCACGAAGCTCTCGTGCACCTTTCAACAGACGACCTGCAAATTGTTGAGTTGAAGCGACGGAAGTTGATGGTCAAGGACCAGATCGAGCGTTTGAAGCACACCGGCGACACGCTCCACTAGTAACCCCTGTAACAGCGTAGAATTGAACCTACCCTTCACGCAGGGGTGAGAGCTATTGCTCATCCCTGCGTGAAGGTTAGCGCCGTGCAAAGCTATTTGCGCGGCGTTCTTTACGCGAGCCGGTATCCACTTCGCTTCGAAAACGCTCTAGACGTTTGCGAGCTCAGCGACGTGGTCCGCGATCGCGAGCGATGACGTCAGCCCCGGCGATTCGATGCCGAACAGGTTGATCAGTCCTTCGACGCCGTGATCGCGCGGGCCCTGCATCAGAAAATCCTGCGTAGCCACCGCCGGCGGCACGATCTTCGGGCGAATGCCTGAATAGCTCGGGATCAGCGCGCCGTCGGGCAGCGTCGGCCAGTATTTCCGGATCGCCGGATAGAAGCGCTCGGCGCGTGATGGATCGACCTCGTAATTGATCGTCTCGATCCACTCGACGTCGGGGCCGAAGCGTGCCTGCCCGGCCATGTCCAGCGTCAGGTGCACGCCGAGCCCACCCGGCTCGGGCACCGGGTAGATCAGGTGCGAGAACGGTGCCCTGGCGTTGCAGCTGAAATAATTTCCCTTGGCGAGATAGGCCGGCGGAATCCGGTCAATCGGCATGCCGTCGATGTGGCGTGCGACCGTTGTTGCCGAGAGCCCGGCGGCGTTGACGAGCAGGCCGCATTGCAGCGTCATCGGCGCTTCGCCGCCGGCGTCGATCTCGATCACATCGCCTGATGCCTTGGCGCGGATCAGCGGGGTGTGAAACGCAAAGGCCGCGCCGGCCGCCTCGGCCTCGCCGCGCAGCGAGAGCATGTAGGCGTGGCTGTCGATGATGCCGGTCGATGGCGAGAGCAGCGCGGCATCGCAGGCGAGCGCCGGCTCCAGCGCGCGTGCGGCCTCGCCGGTGAGCAGCTGCATGTCGAGCACGCCATTGGCCTCGGCATGCGCCTTGATCGATTGCAGCTTCTCGGTCTCCTTGGCGCTGGTCGCGACGATCAGCTTGCCGCAATTCTTGTGCGGGATGCCGCGCTCGCCGCAGTAGCGATACAGCGCATGCTTGCCGCTGACGCACATGCGCGCCATCCAGCTGCCGGCGCGGTAATAGATCCCGGCATGGATCACCTCGCTGTTGCGCGAGGAGGTAATGGTGCCGATGGCCTCGGCTTCCTCGAGCACGATCACCTCGCGCCCGGCCTGGGCAAGCTTTCGAGCCACCGCGAGCCCGACGACGCCAGCTCCGATGACGACGCAATCGACCCTATCCATGGTTGTGCAGTTTATCCGTTGAAAGCATCGGTGGCATCAGGCCCGAGAACCACGGCGCCGGGCCGTTTTCCATTAAGGAAACATTTATCATGTCAGGGCAATTGCCGTATTTGGCGTCACATTTTTCTGTTGCGCGTACAGGCGTTTACCCGATCCAAACCCGTGAAGCCAGACAATCCGACGTTGAAATCGCGGGTGGCTGATGGCTGAGAAGAACTGGCACGTGGGCAGCACGCTTCCGATTGCTGTGCAGGCCGTCGTGTGCCTGGGCAGCGCGGTCGCGCCCGCGCGCGCCTTCGCGCTCGCGGACAGCTTCGCCCCGCCGAGCTATCTCGGCAAGCTCGATCCCAATTTGGTCTGGGAAGCGCTGATCGGCGGCATCGTCGTCTGTGCGTTCCTGGCCGCCATCGCGCTATGGATCCATTCCTCGCTGCGTCGCACCAGGCGCTTGCAGCTGCGGCGCAACGCCTTCGTCTCCTCCGCCATGAACAATCTCAACCAGGGCGTGGTGATGACGGATGCGCAACGACGCATCATGTTCTGCAACGACCGCTATCTCGAGATCTACGGCCTGGCGCGCTCGGACCTGTGGACCGGCATGACCGGCTACGACATCCTCGAACTCAGGCGCAAGCGCGACGTCCTCGGCGGTGTCTCCGACGACGAGTTCTACGAGAAGGCGGCGAGCGCCAACGGCCTGATCACCGAACTGCCTGATGGCCGCGCCATCCTGGTGAAATATTTCGTGTTGCCGAACGGCGGCTCGGTCGCGACGCATCTGGACGTCAGCGATCAGCGCAAGCTGTCACGGCAGCTCGCCTCCACCAAGCAATTCCTGGAAACCGTGCTGGACAACGTGCCGGCCTGCGTCGCCGCGAAGAACATCGAGGACGGTCGTTACATCTTCGCCAACAGCGCCTATGAACGGTTCTGGGGGTTCTCGCGCGACCACGCCGTCGGCAAGAATGCGCGGGAGCTGTTCGCGCCCATCTCGGCGGCCAGCATCGAGGCGGCCGACAAGGCGGCGCTGAATTCGTCGGACGGCCAGTTCCGCAATGAATTCGAAGTTGACCGCGCCGGTGAACGGCGCATGGTTGCCTCGATCCGGATCGTGGTCCGCAACGAGAGCAACAAGCCCGAATTCCTGATGCTCGTGTTCGAGGATATCACCGACCGCCGCTCGCTGTCGCAGGAGCTGGAGAGCACGAAAAAGTTCTTGGAGCTCGTGGTCGACAACATCCCGGTGGCGCTGATCGTGGAGCAGGTCAAGGACGGCCGCTACCTGCTCGCCAACCGCAGCGCCGAGACCATCCTCAACCGCCGGCGCGAGGAAGCCACGGGCCTGACCGCCTCCGACATCTTCAATCCCAAGGAAGCCAAGCTGATCATCGCGCGCGACGAGGCCGCGATCAAGAAGCGCGGGATGATCACCGAGGAGCACCCGATCTCCACCAAGGACGGCCTGCGGCTGTTCCTGACCCGGCGGGCGACCGTGCTCAGCGATGCCGGCGAGCCGCAATATCTGATCAAGACCCACGAAGACGTCACCGACCGCCGGCAGACCGAGTCGCGCATGGCGCACATGGCCTATCACGACGGCCTCACCGATTTGCCGAACCGCGCCGCCTTCCTTCAGGCGCTGACCCAGATGATCGAGGCCTGCGAAGGCACCAGCGAGGAGTTCGCCGTGCTCTGCCTCGACCTCGACGGCCTCAAGGAGGTCAACGACGTCTTCGGTCATGCGCTCGGCGACAAGCTCTTGATCGAGGTGGCCCACCGGCTTCAGGATTCCGCACGCGGCGGCGTGGTGGCGCGCCTGTCCGGCGACGAGTTCGGCCTCATCATCGACGGCAAGCAGCCGGAGGCGGGCCTTGCGCTGGCGCAGCAGCTCGGCGAGGCCGTTGCCCGGGAATTTCAGATCGACGGCCGGGCGGTCCGCGCCGGCGTCACCACCGGCATGTCGATCTTCCCGCATAATGGTGCCGACGGCGCGTCGCTGCTGGCCAATGCCGGCGCGGCGCTGTTCCGCGCCAAGCAGAAGTCGCGCGGCACGATCAGCCTTTACCAGCCGGAGATGGACCAGCAGATCCGCGATCGCCGCGTGCTGCATCAGGACCTGTCGAACGCGATCAAGAACGGCGAGCTTTCGCTCGCCTTCCAGCCGCAGGGGATCGCGCGCCACAGTGTCGCCGAGAGCGAGATCATCGGTTTCGAGGCGCTGGCGCGCTGGCAGCATCCGGTGCGCGGCCAGGTCTCCCCGGCCGAATTCATCCCGATCGCCGAGGAGAGCGGCCTGATCGTCGAGATGGGCGAGTGGATTTTGCGGCAGGCCTGCCGCGAGGCGGCGTCCTGGCCGAAGCCGCTCCAGGTCGCGGTCAATTTGTCGCCGGCGCAGTTCATGCACGGCGACGTGGTCGGGCTGGTCCATTCGATCCTGATCGAGACGGGCCTGGCGCCCGGCCGGCTCGAGCTGGAAATCACCGAGGGCGTGCTGATCGAGGACTTTGATCGCGGTCTCGCGCTGCTGCGCCGGCTGAAGGCGCTCGGCGTGCGCATCTCCATGGACGATTTTGGCAGCGGTTACTCTTCGCTGAGCTATCTCCAGGCGTTCCCGTTCGACAAGATCAAGATCGACCGCGCCTTCATCATGAATCTCGGCCGCAATCCGCAATCGGCGGCCATCGTGCGCGCCGTGATCGATCTCGGCCACGGCCTCGAAATGTCGATCATCGCCGAGGGCGTCGAGACCCTCGATCAGCTCGCCTTCCTTGCCAAGGAAGGTTGCGACGGCGTGCAGGGCTACCTGCTCGGCAAGCCGCTGCCGATCGGCAAATATGCCGGCCTCGTCGGCCGCGCCGAGACGATGGAGCTTGCGCTCAAGACCGGCTAGAGCGTTTTCGAGCCAAGTGGATACCGGTTCGCGCAAAGAAAACACGTCAAAACAAGAATCCAAAGCTCCGTTCCGATTTCATCGGAATGGAAATGGCTCTAGTGATGGCAGGCGCTAGCTCCCATTCGACGGCTTCATGGCGGATTACGACCTTGCGATCATCGGCGGCGGCCTGAACGGTGTCAGCCTCGCTCGCGATGCGGCCGGCCGCGGCCTGCGGGTCATTCTGCTGGAGCAGGGCGATCTCGGCGGCGCGGCGTCATCGGCGACGCCGCGGCTGATCCATGGCGATCTGTCGGTGCTGGAACGCCGCGGTTTTTGGCGGGTGCGCCGGGCGTTGGCCGAGCGCCGGACCTGGCTTGCCATCGCGCCGCATCTGGTCCGGCCGATGCGTTTCGTGATCCCGGCCCATTCCGAGGAGCGTCCACCCTGGCTGCTGCGCGCCGGCTTGTACCTCTATGACAGCCTCACCGGTCGGAGCGGCCTGCCTGCCGCGACGACCCTCGACATCACGCATCATCCGGTCGGCAACGCGCTGAAGCGCCCGTTCGGCACGGCTTTCGAATATTCGGACTGCGTCGTCGATGATTCCCGCCTGGTGGTGCTGACGGCGCTGGACGCCGCCGAACGCGGCGCTGCGATCCGGACCGGGGCGCGCTGTGTCCGCGCCGATCGAACCGATACATGGCGCCTCGCGGTGGTCGATCGTGGCCATCGCCGCGTGATCACGGCCCGGGCGCTGGCCAATGCCAGCGGCGGCTGGACGTCGATCGTCGCAGAGACCGTGCTGCGCCAGCCGCAGCCCACCATGGCGGCCATGCAGATGAGCCAGATCATCGTGCCCAGGCTGTTCGAGTCCGACAACGTCTACGTCTTCCAGAACAGCGATGGGCGGCTGATCTTCGCGAGCCCCCTCGAACGCGATTTCACGCTGATCGGAACGGTCACCCGTGATTTCACCGGTGATCCCGCGATCGTGGCGATGCCTGGGGCCGACGTCAGCTATCTCTGCGAGGCGGCCAGCCGCTATTTCCGCGAGCGCGTCGCGCCCACCGACGTGGTGCGTGCGGTCTCCGGCGTCAACCTGACGCTGGCGTCCGTGCGGCGGCGCGACGGGACGACGCTGTTCCACGCGCGCCGGCGCAAGGCGCCGCTGATCACGATGTTCGGCGGCGACGTCACCACCGCGCGCCTGCGCGCCGAGCGGGCCGTGACGAAGCTGACGCCGTTCTATCCGATGTCGCCGCCCTGGACGGCTGGCGCAGCGTTGCCCGGCGGAGACTTTGCCTGGGATCGTTTCGACACCGAAGTCGACCTCGCCCGCGACCGCTGGCGCTTTCTGTCGGAGCCGCAGGCCCAGCGTCTGGTTGCCGCCTATGGCTCGCGATTAGCCGCAGTGCTCGGCGAGGCGAAGAGCCGTGAGGAGCTCGGTCCGGCCTTCGGTCCCGAACTGACCGGCGCCGAGGTGCGCTATCTCATGACCCACGAATGGGCGCGTTTTCCCGACGATATTCTGTGGCGGCGTTCCAAGCTCGGTCTGACGATGCCGGCGGCGGATCGCGACGCGCTGGCCGCGTTCATGGCGAGTGTGAGCTAGTGGCGTAGCCCGGATGGAGCGAAGCGCAATCCGGGAAAGTCTCACCACCGATGGACCGTCCCGGATTACGCTTGCGCTCCATCCGGGCTACGGGACTGCGGTGGAAGTTACCCCCTGAACCGGTTGAGCTGGGGACGATCGGCCGCTAGCGTGCGGCGGAATCGGGGTTGGCAGGGACCATGACGGACGAATTGCCCAAGATAGACGCCGGCGGAGATGCGCTTCCTGCGGCGGGGCAGCCGCTGCTGCGCATCGAGGGCGTCGCCAAGACCTTTGGGACGTTCCGGGCCGTCGACGGCGTGTCGCTCGACATCAAGGCCGGCGAGTTCTTCGCGCTGCTGGGCCCCAGCGGCTGTGGCAAGACCACGCTCTTGCGTATGCTCGCCGGGTTCGAAGCGCCGGACGAAGGGCGCATCTTGCTCGGCGGCCGGGACATCGCGCAGGCGCTGCCGCATGAGCGCCCGATCAACATGATGTTCCAGAACTACGCGCTATTTCCGCATCTCTCCGTGCGCGACAACATTGCGTTCGGCCTGAAGCGGGCCGGCATGGCGCGCGGCGACATCGCCACGCGCGTGGCGGAAATGATTGCGCTGGTGAAGCTCGAGGGGTTGGAGAAGCGTAAGCCCGACCAGCTCTCCGGCGGTCAGCGTCAGCGCGTGGCGCTGGCGCGTGCATTGGCGCGGCGGCCGCAGCTTCTGCTGCTCGACGAGCCCCTCGCGGCGCTCGACAAGAAGCTGCGCGAGAGCACGCAGGGCGAGCTGATGGAGCTGCAGCGCCGGCTCGGCATGACCTTCATCATCGTCACCCACGACCAGGAGGAAGCCATGACCATGGCGAGCCGGATCGGCGTGATGAAGGCCGGCAAGCTGGCCCAGGTCGCGAGCCCCCGCGAACTCTATGAAGCGCCGCGCTCGCGCTGGATCGCGGAGTTCGTCGGCGACATCAATCTGTTCGACGGCGAGTCCAAATTGCGCGACGGTCATCGTCTGATCATTGGCACGCGTGATGCGGGTGCGCTGGTGGTCGCCGAGCCGCGCGAAGGCGTCGGCGCGGGAAAATTGGCGGTCGCGATCCGCCCGGAGAAGGTCAAGCTGTCGCGTCGCGGTCCGGTGAGCGTGGCCGGTCGTGAGACGGCGATCAACAGCCTAGACGGCGTGGTCGCCGACATCTGCTATCTCGGCGGCACCACCACCTACAAGGTGAAGCTCGATGCCGGCGGAATCGTGCAGGCGTCGGTCCCCAACAGCGCGCGCCTCGACGTCGACGCCTACAGCCTGAACCAGCATGTCGTCGCCTGGTTCACGCCCGACGACTGCGTGGTGCTGCAATCATGAGCTCGCGCCGCATCTTCGCGCGGCCGGCGCGCTTTGCCGCGATCGCGCCCTATGTCTGGATGCTGCTGTTCTTCCTGGTGCCGTTCGGCTTCGTGCTCAAGATCAGCCTGTCGCAGACGGCGATCGCGCAGCCGCCCTACGAACCGGTGTTCGACCTGATGGCGGGATGGGAGGCGCTCAAGGCCGCGTTCGCCGCGCTGTCGATCGACAATTTTAGGCTGATCGCCTCCGACGACATCTACGTGTTCGCCTATGTGCGCAGCCTCACCGTCGCCGTCACCGCGACTGCGCTATTGCTCGTGATCGGCTATCCCATCGCCTATGGCATGGCGCGGTTGCCGAAGCGCTGGCAGGCGGTGGCGATGGTGCTGGTGATCGTGCCGTTCTGGACCTCGTTCCTGATCCGCATCTATGCCTGGATCAACATCCTCCAGCATGACGGCCTGCTGAACCAGATCCTGCTGGCGCTGCATCTGGTCAGCCAGCCGGTGGTGTGGCTCTCGACCGACACTGCGATGTATATCGGCATCGTCTACTCCTATCTGCCGTTCATGATCCTGCCGCTCTACGCGACGCTCGCGAAAATGGAGCCGGTGCTGGAGGAGGCGGCCTCTGATCTCGGCGCGCCGCCCTGGCAGGTGTTCTGGCTCGTCACCTTTCCGCTGTCGCTGCCCGGCGTCGGTGCCGGCGTGCTGCTGTGCTTCATCCCCATCGTGGGCGAGTTCGTGATTCCTGACCTTCTGGCCGGCTCCAATTCGCTGATGATCGGCCAGACCCTGTGGCTCGAATTCTTCACCAACAAGGACTGGCCGGTGGCCTCCGCAGCGGCGATCGTGCTGCTGGTGCTGCTGCTGGTGCCGCTGCTGCTGTACGAGCGGCTGCAGAAGCGGCAGCTGGAACAGGGGCGCTGAAGCGATGCGCAAGGTCTCCCGCCTGTCTCGCTTCAACATCGCCTCGCTCGCGCTGGGGCTTGCATTCCTCTATCTGCCGATCCTCATCCTCGTCATCTATTCCTTCAACGCCTCGCGGCTGGTGACGGTGTGGGGCGGCTGGTCGCTGCGCTGGTACCACGAGTTCTTCAACGACCGCGCCATGATCGAGGCGGCCTGGATGAGCCTGCGGGTCGCGGTCTCCTCTGCGACCATCGCCACGCTGCTCGGCACGCTCGCAGCCGTTACGCTGTCGCGCGGCGAGCGGTTTCGCGGCCGCACGCTGTTCTCGGGCATGCTCTACGCGCCGCTGGTGATGCCGGAGGTGATCACCGGATTGTCGCTGCTGCTGCTGTTCGTCGCGCTCAACGCCGAGCGCGGCTTCTGGACGGTGACGATCGCCCACACCACGCTGACGATGTGCTTCGTCGCGGTGGTCGTGCAGTCCCGCCTCGGCTCGCTCGACCGTTCGCTGGAGGAGGCGGCGATGGACCTCGGCTGCAACCCGGTTCGCGCCTTCGTCGCCGTGACGCTGCCGCTGATCGCGCCCGCGATCGTGGCGGGCTGGATGCTGGCCTTCACGCTGTCGCTCGACGATCTCGTAATCGCGAGTTTCACCACCGGCCCCGGCTCGGCGACGCTGCCGATCCGGATCTACTCGGAGGTGCGGCTTGGCGTGAAGCCCGAGATCAACGCGATCTGCACGCTGGTGATCGCCCTGATCGCGGTGGTCATCGTCATCGCCTCGCTTGCCTCGAAACTGTCGAGCTCGCAGGGCGAGAGCGCGGCGCCGCTATAGGTCCGGCTGTCATTGCGAGCGCAGCGAAGCAATCCAGACTGCCGTCGCGGAGAGATTCTGGATTGCTTCGCTACGCTCGCAATGACGAAAAGTCCCTACGACTTCACCGCGCCTGCCGTGAGCCCGCCCACCATGTAGCGGCGGAAGGCGTAGTAGACTGCGGCCGGCGGCAGCGCGTAAATGAAGCCGGTGGTCATCAACAGCTCCCAGGGCGAATCGTCGGCAGCGAGGAAGTTGCCGAGTGCGACGGGGAGGGTGATCTCGCGGTCGTTGGATAGAAGCAGGAACGCGTAGAGATATTCGTTCCAGGCGAGCAGCACCGCATAGGTGCCGATCGCGACCAGCGAGGGCATCATCAGCGGCAGGTAGACCAGGCGGAAGATCTGGAGCGTCGTGGCGCCGTCCATCACCGCGGCTTCGTCCAGCTCGACCGGCAGCTTGTCGGAGGCCTGCTTGAGCACCCAGATCGCGTAGGGGCTGGCGATCGTCACCATGGCCAGGATCAGCGACCAGTGATTGTTGAGCAGGCCGTAATTGCCCATGGTGCGGTACATCGGCACGGCGAGGAACGCGGCCGGAATGAAATAGGTGAAGAGTGCGAGGTTCAACACGCTGCGTCCGCCCGGCACCTTCAGCCGCGAGATCGAGAACGCAGCCGCGGTCGCAATGAACAGCGTTAGCACGCCGACGGAGACTGCGATCACCGTCGAGTTCCAGAACTGGATGTAGAAGTCGCGCAGGAAGTAGTGCTGCTGCTTGAACACGATCTCGAAGTTGTGGAGCGTCGGATGATCCGGCCACAGCTTGCCCGAGAACGCGTCCTCCTTCGGGGAGATCGCGAACAGGAACATGTGGTAGATCGGAATCATCGTCCACAGGAAGACGGGAATTCCGATCAGCAGCAGCCGCGCTTCGACCGCGACGTCGCGCCAGGAAAATTCGCTTACGCCGGGAAGCTTCATCGCGACAACCGTTTCATCATAAAGTACACGAGCGGCAGGACGAACGGCATCGCGCAGACGATGGAGGCCATCGCGAGCGAGAGCTGGTCGAGCCGGAGATAGCGGATACCCAGCGTCGCCAGCACGTGCGTGAGGTCAGCCGGGCCACCGCCGGTGAGCAGATAGACGCTGTTGAAATCGCCGAGCGTCCAGATCATCGAGAGCAGCGTGCAGGTGATGTAGAGCGTCTGCATCGACGGCCAGGTGATGTAGCGGAATTTCTGCCACCAGCTCGCACCATCGACCTCGGCGGCCTCGAACAGATCGTGCGCGATCGCAAGGCGTCCGGTGATCAGGATCAGCGTCCAGAACGGCAGTGACTTCCAGATGTGCACGCCGATCGCCATGCTCAGCGCCACGGTCGGGTCGTTCAGCCAGTTCGGGCCGTCGTCGCCGGTGAGGGAGAAGATGAGGTGGTTGACCACGCCCCATTCGGGATTGAACATGAAGCGCACCGACAGGATGGTCGGGATCGACGGCACCGCCCAGGGCAGGATGAAGATCACCGAGAGCCATTTGATCCAGGTGCGCTGCTGCGCGAAGAAGCCGGACAGGAACAGCGCGATCAGCATCTTGATGTTGATGCCGATGACCAGGAAGATCAGCGTGTTGACCGCGGCGCGCGCGAAGATCGGATCGTGAAACAGCGCGACATAATTCGACGGGGCCCGCGCCAGCCACAGCCCGTAGCAGACGGGATAGACAACGAAGGCGAGGAAGACGAGCAGATAGGGCGCGAGCAGCACGATGCCCCAGACCTGCGCCGGGGTCAGCCGCGACGACAAGGGCGGAGCGGGCATCGACTGATCGCCAGAGAGCGTAATCGCCATTCTTCAGGACTCTTTGAAAGGACTTCCGGCCGCACGAGGCGGCCGGTATTAGCGTTTCGCCTCTCCCCGCGCCAGCGGGGAGAGGAAGAAAGAAGATTTAGCCTGCAACCTGCTTGATGCGGACGATCAACTCGTCGACGGCCTTGTCGACCGGGACCTTTTCGCTGACGACCCGGTTCATCGCCTTGGCCCAGACGTTCTCGTTGTTGAGGATCGTGAACTTCCAGTTCTTGGTGAAGTCGAACGCGGCGGTGCCGCCGGTGAACTGGGCGTAGACCGCCTTGCGGTGCTTGTCGGCCTGCCAGAACGGGCTGGCCTGGCTTTCCTTGGTCACCGGGAACCAGCGGCCGAGCGCGCCCTCGATATAGGGGCGAACATTCTCTTCCTGGAGCAGGAAGCTGATGAACTGCTTGGCCTCGGCCTTGTTCTTGGCCGCGGTGAACACCAGCCCGGTCTTGACGTCCGAGCGGTAGCGGATGGTCGAACCATCCGGCGCCTTCGGGAAGGACGCCGTGACGATGTCCTGCTCATAGGCCTTCTTGCCGGCGTCGCGCTGCTCCTGCGTGAGAGCCTGGTTCTGCGAGTCCTCAAACCACTTCGCGGCGATCGAGATCGTGAAGTTGTGGGTCATCACGATGGTCTTGTTGTGGAAGGCGACATTGTTGTCGGGGTCCTTCCAGGTTGTGGAGGAGGGCGGCGTGCAGCCCTTGATATAGGTGTCGGTGTAATCCTTCAGCGCGCTGATCAGATTCTCGCGCACCTTGGGATCGTCGACCAGGAGCTTGCCATCGTCGTCGACCAGCTTGACGTGGTAGGCGTCCATGAAGGTGTAGAACGACTGGAAGGCGTCGGTGGATTCCACGCCCATCGGCTGGCCGACGCCGTAGATGCGCTGGCCGGTGGCTTTGCGGATACCCGGCTGGACCTTGTCGCACCAGAACGTCCAGTAGCCCGCCCAATCGGTCGGGATGTCGGCGAGCTTGAAGCCGGCCTTCTCCAGCATGTCGTTCCAGATCTCGACATGCATGCTCTGCTGCTTCAGCGGGAAGCCGTAATAGGCCTTCTTCTTGGTGACGTCGTTGTAGAGGATCGACGCGTCGAGCGTGTTCTGCACGAACCGGCCCTTGATCGGCTCCATGACGTCCGTGAGGTCCTCGAGCTTGCCCTCATAGGCCCACTTGCCCTGCGCCTGCACGTCGTAGGAATCGGAATAGGCAACATCGGGCACGGTGCCGGCATCGAGCGCGGCGACCGTCTTCGGAATCATGTCCTGGATCGCGTACTGCGACAATTCGACCTTGATGCCGGTCTTGGCTTCGAACTTCTTGATCGTCTCGATCAGCGCGTCGTCTTCGGACCGATAGAAGCCCTTGCCCCACCAGACCGTGATCGTCTTCTGCTGCGCAAAGGCGGGTGCAGTGGCCGCAAAAAGCCCAACCGCAGCGACCGCCAATGATACTGCGCCAATAACCTTGGATCTCACGTTTTTCTCCCTCAAACGGCCGGTGTTTTTAACCGGTCGTATAAAACACTAGCGCATGGCCGTCAGCCGATCTAGCGGCATCTTGTCAGACATAGGTCGTGGGGTGTGGGGCCAGCGGAGATGCTTAATCCGCGCATCGATCCAATCGCCGCATCAATTCGGCCGGATCAATTCGCGATGGTCCGGCAGCGCCGGACGATCGCCGTCCTCAGTTGGACTTCGCGTTGTCCTTGGCGTTTTCCTTGGCATTCTCCGCCGTCGGCGAATCTGCCGGCGCAGGGTGCTTCTCGCCGGTGATGCGCCGCTTCAGGAGGTCCAGGAAGGGGGACGCCGCAGGCGACTGGCGGATCAGGCTTTCGGGGTCGGGGAAGACCAGCGGATCGTCCCAGGGACCCTGCACCATGAAGGGCAACTGAAAGCCGGACGTCGTATTGAGGCTCGCCACGCCCTTCATGTCGTATTCGCGCGTCGGCACCGAGGCGGTGCCCGTCAGCGTGATCTTCGCAGCCGGCCCCTCGATGCGGATGTCCTCGGCGGTGGCGATCCCATCGGAGAATTTCACCGCGATGGTGAGGGTGTCATAAGGGGTCGAGCCGTTGCGGAAATTGCCGCCACCCGACAGCGGCCGCCGCTCCAGCCGCTTCAGGAGCTGCTCGGCGTTGAAGCCCGAGATCGCACCGTCGTGCCCGGTCACGGTGGCAGTGCCGTCGAGCGACTGCACGAGGCCGAACGGGCTGGAGCCGGAGGCCAGCAGCGAGACGTTGATGTTGCCGCGGCCGGACAGCTTGTTGAGGCCGAACAATTCGGAGGCGCAGGCCTGAAGATCGACATCGGTGAACTGGAATTGCGCCTTGACGTCGGCGACGGTGTCGGAGCGCGCGATCCCGAACGAGCCCTTGGCGATGCCGCCATAGACCTGAGCTTCGCCGACGGAGAGCGCCAGCGTGCCGTTGCGCAGATTGGCGCCGATCGCGGTGCGGCCGAGCTTCGACGACCCGACTGTCAGCCTGGCTGCCGACAGGCGCATGTCGAGGTCGGTGGTCGAAAGCCCGTTGAGATCGAACAGCTGCCTGTTCCAGTCGCGGGCGCCGCTGGCGAGCAGGCGGAAGGTCGAGATATAAGGCGTGAAGTCGAGCGCGTCGGCGGCAAGCGTCGCTTGCAGCGTCTGCCGGCCGTTATTGGCGTAGGTCATCACGCCCTCGGCGGTGTTGCCGTCGAGCTCGACATTGACGTTGGTGAGCGCGATCGAGGCGCCGACGACATTGGCGCGCGCCTTCAGCGCGAAACGGCCGAAGCCGCCGCTGCCGGGCTGCGGCTGACCGGTCCAGCGCAGCGCGTTGCGCAAGGACGGGCTGTCGATGGTGAGCGTGCCTTCCATCATCGGGCTGGTGCGGTTGGCGACGCTGCCGTCGAAGGCAAGCTTGAGCGGGGCGCTGGCGATCCGCGCCTTCAGCCCGGAGCGGTCGCCGGAGAGGGCGGCGACGAAATCGGCGAAGCTGATCGAGCCGTCGACGCGCTCGCCGCGCCAGTCGAATTGTCCGGTCGCGGCGAAGGACCGCGAGATCGAGGGCCAGGCCAGCGACAGGTCGATGTCCTCGAACTTCTCGGGGGCGTGGGTGGTGGCGTCCTCGTAATTGAGCACACCGTCCTGGATTCTGATCTCGGAGAACGACACCTGGTTGTCGGCGCCCGGCTTCATGGTGCGCGCAATGGTCTGGATGAAGGGCGTCCAGTTGCTTTCGCCATCCTGCTTCAGGCTGACATGGATGCGCGGCCGCAGCAGGGTCAGGTCGGCGATCTCGAACCGCTGCAGCAGCAGCGGCAGCAGCCGGAGATTGGCGGTGAGCACGTCGACATGGAGCGCGGGATCGCTGGTGCCGCCGCCCTTCAGGCCGACGTCATGGAAGGAAATGTAGCTCGCCGGCAGCAGCGAAATGTCGATGCTGCCTGCCACGCTGAGCTCGAGCCCGGTGACGTCGCGGATCTGCGTTTCCACCGCCTTGCGCAGCGCGTCGCGGTTGATGAGCCAGGAGGTCGCGATCAGGGCGATCAGCGCGAGGCCGAGCAGCGCCGCGATCGGCGTCCCGAGGCGCTTCATTCCTTGGGCCATGGTCAATGGCATGTCCTGATCGGGTTGGTCGCTGGAGCCAGAAGGGCGGACCGGAAACCTGCGTGCCCACGCCCAACCCCCGCAACTTGATGGGTTTTCTTGTCGCTTTCAAGGCCGCGGACGGCTCTGCCCACGGCGTGGGCAGCTTCTATCACCGGACCGCGGAACGGAGAACCCCGTATCATTGACGGCTTTGGAGGATTTCGCCTAATAATCGCCGCCAATGAGGCGCGACGCCTGCCAGCCGAAGGTTCAGTCGAGGTTTTTTGCATGAACAAGGTCTATCCCGACGCCAAGTCGGCTCTTGAGGGCGTTCTCAAGGACAACATGATGATCATGTCGGGCGGCTTCGGCCTCTGCGGCATCGCCGAGGAGCTGTCGGACGCGATCCGCGAATCCGGCGTCAAGGGCCTGACGGTCGTCTCCAACAATGCCGGCGTCGACGGCATCGGCCTCAGCCGCCTGCTCGAAACCCGCCAGATCAAGAAGATGATCTCGTCCTATGTCGGCGAGAACAAGCTGTTCGCCCAGCAATTCCTGGCCGGCGAACTGGAACTCGAATTCAATCCGCAGGGCACGCTGGCCGAGCGCATCCGCGCCGGCGGCGCCGGTATCCCGGCCTTCTACACCAAGACCGGCGTCGGCACGCTGATCGCCGAAGGCAAGGAAGTGAAGGAGTTCGACGGCGAGAAGTACCTGATGGAGCGCGGCCTGTTCGCCGACCTCGCCATCGTCCACGCCTGGAAGGGCGACACCGCCGGCAACCTGATCTACCGCAAGACCGCGCGCAACTTTAACCCGATGATGGCGACCGCCGCCAAGATCACGGTCGCCGAGGTCGAGCATCTGGTTCCGGCCGGTGAACTCAATCCCGACCACATCCACACGCCCGGCATCTTCGTGAAGCGCATCGTCGAGGTCGGTACGGCCAAGAAGCGCATCGAATTCCGCAACACCCGTCCGCGCACCGCCGCTTAAGCGTCAGGAGACTCACATGGCCTGGACCCGTGAACAGATGGCTGCGCGCGCCGCCAAGGAACTGCGCGACGGCTACTACGTCAATCTCGGCATCGGCATCCCGACGCTGGTCTCGAACTTCATCCCCGACGGGGTCGATGTCAGCCTCCAGAGCGAGAACGGCATGCTCGGCATGGGACCGTTCCCCTATGAGGACGAGGTGGATGCCGACCTCATCAATGCCGGCAAGCAGACCGTGAGCGAGCTGCCGTCGACCTCGTATTTCTCGAGCGCGGATTCCTTCGGGATGATCCGCGGTGGCCACATGGATCTGTCGATCCTCGGCGCCATGCAGGTGGCCCAGAACGGCGATCTCGCCAACTGGATGATCCCCGGCAAGATGGTCAAGGGCATGGGCGGCGCGATGGATCTCGTCGCCGGCGTCAAGCGCGTCGTCGTCGTGATGGAGCATTCGGCCAAGGACGGCTCGAAGCTGCTGAAGAAGTGCAATCTGCCGCTGACCGGCGAGCGCGTGGTCGACATGGTCGTCACCGATCTCGCCGTCTTCACCATCGACAAGCATGGCGACGGCGGTATGGCCCTGATCGAGCTCGCCGACGGCGTCTCGCTCGACGAGGTCAAGGCCAAGACCGAAGCCGAATTCCGCGTCGCGCTGAAGAATACGTAAGAGAGCAGTCTCGAATGATTGTGAAATGGCCGGGCTTCGTCCCGGCCATTTTCGTTTGAGGAGTAGCCCGGGCGGGGCGTTGTTTGACGCTCGCGCCTCCCGCATTTGACGCTGTCATGCCCCGCGAAGGCGGGGCATCCAGTACGCCGCGGCCTATCGATTCCAGCACAACCGTCTCGGAGCACTGGATTGCCCGCCTTCGCGGGCAACGACAGCAGAGGCGTGCCGCTACGACCTCGCCGCCCACACCTTGCCCCACCGCGCCGACACGCTCGCGACCCATGACGGCTCCTCGCGCACCAGGCGGAAGCCGAGATTGGCGGGCGGTACGCCCTGCGCGCAGCCGCCGGCGCGAGCGTCGCGGATGAAGTCGGTGACGTAGGCGCGGTGCGCGCCCTCGGCTCGACGCGCACGCCGCAATTCACGGTCGGGCGGCCGGCATTGCCGGCTTCGTCGATCCGCGAGCGCACGAAGCAGGTCGAGGTCCATTCCCAGACATTGCCGGCAATGTCCTCGATGCCGTGCTCGTTGGGGCCGAACTTGCCGAACGGATGGGCCGTGGTGTCGGAGAAATCGCGCTCGGATTCACGCTCGTAACGGCTGATCCAGCGCTTTGAAGGATCGTCTGCGTCCACAGGCGCGCCGTCGTCCCTGAACCGGGAGCCTGCCGCAAAGGCCCATTCCGCGTCGCTCGGCAGGCGATAGGTGTGGCCGGTCTTGCGCGACAGCCAGCCCGCATAGGCCTGCGCATCGTGCCAGCTCACCTGCACCGCGGGACGATCAGACGCAATCGCGACGCCGCGATCGAGCGCCCGGCACGCGCTATCCTGCACGCAGAGCTCATAGTCGGATGACGAGACCTGGTGCCGCATGATGTGCAGCGGCCGGTTGAAGCGCATCGCGCGCAGCGGCACTTCGGCCTGTTGCCCGGCGCGGGTGAAATCGCCGGCCTCGCGATAGGAGAGACTGCCCGGCGCGACCCTGACGATGGCAGGCTCCGTCGCCGTGCCGTGGACCGCCATGTCCGAGACCAGCGGCGCCACGGCGATCGGCCCTGCGAGCCCGGCGGCGCAGGCGAGCAGCAGTTTCAGCTTGAATGCGATCAGCATGGTCGTCCCCCGAAGAAGGAAGGGGCCGGCGATGACCGGCCCCTTGTCGCGTCTAGTTGGTGTTGGGAGCCGGTATCTCCGTGGGCGCCTTCACCTGGGTCATCAGATCGTCGTTCCACTTGCCTTCGACCTTGAAGTGCGCGGTGGCGCCGAGGTCGGCTGCCTCGATCAGATTATGCGTGACATAGGCGTAGATGCCGGGCTGCAGGAATTTGTAGAGCGCCGCTCCCGCGGAGCCGCCGCGGATGAACCAGGTCTCGAGCCCGGTCTCCGGCGCATTGGAGAATTTTCCGGTCTCCCAGACATAGTCGCCATGGCCGCCGATCAGATGCGGACGGCTGTCGCGATTGGCCTGCGAATGCACGATCAGCACGTTCTCGCCGACCTTGGCCGTCAACGCGTTCTTGCCGGTGAGCGCGCCGACCTTGCCGTTGAACACCACATGCGTGGGGATCAGCTTCTTCATCACCTCTTCGGTCTCGGTGAAGGCTTCGCCCGGCGAATCATAGGACTTGAAATTGCCCTTCTCGTCGCGCGGCACATACATGTCCTGCTCGCCGACATAGTAGACCTTGTCGTATTTCAGCGCGTGGCCCTTGCCGTCGTTCAGTCCGTCGCGCGGCAGCACCATCACCGCGCCGTTCATGCCGGAGACGACATGCCAGGGGATCATCGGGCCGCCCGGGGCGCAGTGATAGACGAACACACCGGTCCGCGTTGCCTTCCAGCGCAGCACGACCTGCTCGCCGGGATTGACCAGCGTGAGCTCGGCGCCGCCGAGCGCGCCGGTCGCGGAGTGGAAGTCGATGTTGTGCGGCATGGTGTTGGTCGCGGGATTGACCAGCGTCACCTCGACGTAGTCGCCTTCATGCACGACCATCAGCGGGCCCGGCATCGAGCCGTTGAAGGTCATGGCCTGGAAGGTGGTGCCCTTGTCGTCGATGACGACCTTCTTCTCCTCGATGTTGAGCTTGAACTCGACGATCTTGGGCCCCTGCGTCGTGGCCTGCTCGTGCGCGTGCACGAAGGGCGGGGCGACCAGCTCGACCTTCTGCCGCGGCAGCTTGAGGTCGCCGGCGGCGAACGCGGGTGTCGCGAGCATCAGGGCGGTCGCGGCGGCGCCGATCAATGCGGCTCTGCGGGTGAACATCGGAAGCATCCTTCATCTGAAAGGGTTTTGATGACGGATGCAGTCTGCGCCTGTTACGGCAAGAGTGTTTGCGCTGCGACAAGCTTTTGCCGAATTCGCCTCCGGTAAAATCCTTAGGAGGTTTGCCGAAGCGCGTATCGGCCGTGCGAAATGCACGACGTCGCGCGGCGTCAGTTGCGCCAGCGGCAAATCGTTCGCATGTTCAGCTGCGCTCGATTGTGAATCTATGGTTGTCGATCAGAGAAGCTGGATCGCAATCCAGACCGTGCCCCAGACCGCGAGCGACAGCGCGGCGAAGATGGCGGCGGTGATCGCCAGCACCCGCATGAGATGACCTGCGCCGGCAGAATGTGCCGCGGGAACGGGACGAAAATCGTCGAAGCGCGGGATATGACCGCGAACGCCGGTGAGCCAGAGAACGAGATCGAGCGCGAGCGACGCCATGGCCTATCTCCAGTGAGTCATGATTGAACGTGATCATGGCTCCGATCCGGCGCTCGGACTTTGAGCGAGCGCAAGGTGGTCCGCCCGAAAACGCGTCATCCAATGCTAACAGGGATTTGCCGCGCCACCGCGTGGCATCGATTTACGAATGGGTGAGATATGAGGACCGATCTCGCAGCGAGCTACGGCGAAGAACGTCTGCCGCGCTACACGAGCTATCCGACCGCACCGCATTTCTCGCCGGCGGTCGGCCCGGATATTTATGCCGAATGGCTCGCCGGACTCCCGGCAGGCGCCAGCGCGTCACTTTATCTGCACGTGCCGTTCTGCCGCGAGATGTGCTGGTATTGCGGCTGCCATACCCAGATCGTCCGCCGCGACGGGCTGATCGCCGCCTATCAGCGGACGCTGCGCAGCGAGATCGCGCAGGTGTCTGAAACCATCGGCCGCCGCATCAAGGTCGAGCATATCCATTTCGGTGGCGGCACGCCGACCATCATGGCGCCGGAGGCCTTTGCCGAGTTGATGGCAGCGATGCGCCATTCGTTCTTCGTGCTGCCCTCGGCCGAGATCGCGGTCGAGATCGACCCACGCACGCTGACATCAGAGATGGTGGAGGCCATGCGGCTCTCCGGCGTCAACCGCGCCAGCCTGGGCGTGCAGAGCCTCGATCCGGTCGTGCAGCGCGCGATCAATCGCGTGCAGAGCTATGAGCAGACGGCTTCCGTCGTCGATAGGCTGCATCGCGCCGGCATCAACGGGATCAACTTCGACCTCATCTATGGGCTGCCGCACCAGACCGTCGCGTCCTGTCTGGACACCGTTCGGCGCAGCCTCGAACTCGGGCCCGATCGTTTCTCGGTGTTCGGCTATGCTCACGTGCCTGATTTCAAGAAGCACCAGCGCATGATCAACGAGGCCGCGCTGCCGGACGGCCTCGCGCGTCATGATCAGGCCTGCGCGATCGCCAATGCGCTGAAGGAGGCCGGATACGTGCAGATCGGACTCGATCATTTCGCGCGACCCGACGATGCGATGGCCGTGGCCTTCGAGGAACGGACGCTGCGGCGCAATTTCCAGGGCTACACCACCGACAGAGGCGAGGTCCTGCTCGGTTTCGGCGCCAGCGCGATCGGACATCTGCCGCAGGGCTATGTGCAAAACCAGGTGCAGATCGGCGCCTACGCGCAAAGCATCGCCGCCGGTCGCCTCGCGACGGCCAAGGGCTACGGGCTCACCGACGACGACCGGCTGCGCGCCGATATCATCGAGCGCATCATGTGCGAGTTCAGCGCGGATCTCGGCGACATCTGCGCGCGCCATGGCGCGGAACCCGAAGCGATGCTGCAATCGGCCGCGCGCCTGAAGCCGTTGATCTCGGACGGCATCGTCAGGCTCGACGGCGACCGTCTTGCGGTCGCAACCGACTCGCGCTTCCTGGTCCGCAGCGTCGCCGCGGCGTTCGATGCGCATCTGGACCCGGCGAAGCAGTTGCACAGCAGGGCGGTGTAGTTCACGTCTCCCCGTAAGAACGGGGAAACGAAGAAGCAACCACCAGCTTGCGCTTCAACAAAGAAGCTCGGCCCCCCTCGGCTATCGTCACTTCGGAACGGAGTTGTCCATGCCCTTCCGATCCGACGATCTGGTCGATGACATCATGCGTGCGGCGCCGCACACGATCCGCGTGTTCCTCGCCTTCAGGATGGCTTGCGTCGGCTGTCCGATCGCGACCTTCCATACCGTGGAAGACGCCTGCCGCGAGCATGGCATCGATCGCGACAAATTCCTCGCTGCGCTGTGCGAATGCGTGCCGGCGTGAGGCAGGTCGGAGTTCGCGCGGGTCGCGCGCGGACTCCCGGGTGAGGGCGGGCTTGCGCCGTAAGCGGAAGCGCCCTCACCCCTATCTTACGCAGAATTGCCGTCCGCCGTACGCTCCGCCAGCACGACGATCTTGTGCGGATCGCGCAGGATGATGCGCTGGCGGCCGCTCTCGACGAGGCCTTGGCTCTCCCAGCCGCTCAGGATGCGGCTGACGGTGTGCAGCGTGGTGCCGGTCATCTGCGCGATGTCCTGGCGGCTGATCGGGAAGTCGATCTCGATGCCGTGGTCGAGCTTCCTGCCGGACTGTTTTGCGAGCCGCAGCAGCGCATGCGCGACGCGCTGCTCGACCTGCTGGGTCGACATTTCCAGGATGCGGGTGTGGCTCTCCTGCAGTCGCGCGCCGACAGTCTGGAGCGTGTTGGCGGCGATTGCCGGAAATCGCTCGATCAGCCGCGGCCACGCCGAATTCGGCCAGATCAGCACCACGCTGTCGTCGACCGCCATCGCGGTCGCCGGATAGTGCGCCGCTCCGATCGCCATCGCGAGCCCGAAGGTCTCGCCGGGGGCGACATAGCGCACCACGATCTGCTCGCCGGTCGGGGTGGTTTTGGCCGCGCGGACGTGGCCGTGCAGCAGCAGGAAGAACGATTGCGCGTCGGCGCCCTGTTCGAAAATGGCGCTGTTCCTGGGATAGCGCGCCGAGCGGGCCTCGCGCAGGATTTCCTCGAGGTCCTCCGGCTTGACGCCTGAAAACAGCGGCAAATGCGCAACCAGCGATGTGTCGACCTTGGCCATTCTGCCTCCTTGGCATCAGGGAGTGTGATGGCACCTGTATTCGTCAGGCAGTTTGCGATAGCGCAAAACGGGCCGGCCGGACGGCAGTATTTTTCCAAATGACGATCCAAGTGACCGTCCGAATTCACAGGAGTTGCTCCCATGGCTGGCGCCCGATCCCGTAACTTTGAGGGCTGGCCGCTGTTTGCGAACAGCTTTCGGCCGTTTTTCCTGCTCGCCGCGATCCAGGCGGGGCTGTCGATCCTGGCGTGGCTGCCGATGTTCTACGGCGACTTGTCGGTGAGTTCGGCCTTCGCGCCGCGCGACTGGCACGTCCACGAAATGCTCTATGGCTTCCTGCCGGCGGTGATCACGGGATTCCTGTTCACGGCGATCCCGAACTGGACCGGGCGGCTGCCGATCCAGGGGACGTCGCTGGGCGCGCTGCTGGTCGTCTGGCTTGCCGGACGCGCCGCGGTGACTGTGTCCGCCGATATCGGTTGGGCGTTCGCGCTCGTCGTCGATGCCGCCTTCCTGGCATTGGTCGTTGCCGCGGCCACGCGCGAAATCATCGCGGGCGGCAATTGGCGCAATCTGCCGGTGGTGGTGCTCGTGCTGGTGCTGCTCGCCGGTAACGTCGCCTTCCATCTCGAAGCGCACTTCGAGGGCGCGGCCGATGTCAGCATCCGCGTCGGCATCGGCGTGGTCGTGCTGCTGATCTCGCTGATCGGAGGCCGCATCATCCCGAGCTTCACCCGCAACTGGCTGGTCAAGTTCAATCCCGGCCGCCTGCCGGTGACGTTCGGGCGTTTTGACGGCGCGGTGGTCGGATTGAGCGCGCTCGCGCTGATCGCATGGATCGTGGCGCCGCTGAACACGGTCACCGGCGTGGTGATGGCGCTCGTCGGTGTGCTCCATCTGGTGCGGTTCGCGCGCTGGGCCGGCGACCGCACGTCGCGCGAACCGCTGCTGCTGATCCTGCATGTCGGGTACGTCTTCGTGCCGCTCGGTTTTCTCCTCAACGCCCTGGCCGGCTTCGGCCTGCTGCCGCCGAGCGCGGGCATTCACGCCTGGATGACGGGGGCTGCCGGAATCATGACACTTGCGGTGATGACGCGCGCGAGCCTTGGCCATACCGGGCAGGCGCTGACGGCGTCACTCGCCACCCAGGGCATCTATGTCGCGATCATCATCGCGGCACTGGCGCGGGTGGCTGCTGTTGCGTTGCCGGCGCAAAGCGATGTGCTGCTGCATATTGCGGCCTGCGGCTGGATCGTCGCGTTCCTCGGCTTTGCCGTCGCATTCGGACCGCTGCTCGCCGGAAATCCGCGGCGCGCCCTTGCCATCATGGGCGTGCCCGCTCCGGCACGCTGAGCCTAGGCCGCGGACGCCGAGGGAACGCCGACGGGCTTGGCCAGTGGCCGCACGCCCTTGCGCCATGCAGTGATGGTGCAGCCGAAGCGGCCGCGGAACCAGCGCGCCATCGCGCTCTGCGCGGAGAAGCCGAGCTGCGCGGCGACATCGGCCAGCGGCCGGCCGGGGTCGTCGATCAGCTGGATCACGAGATCGGCGCGCTGCGCGTCGAGGATGGCAGAAAAGCTGGTGCCTGATGCGGCGAGGTGCCGATGGATGGTGCGGCGGGTGCAGGCGAGATGCTCGGCCACGCGCTCGACCGTGCAGTCGCCGCTTGCGAGCAGGATGCGTACCACCTCGTCGACCTTCCCCTCCCAGCTTGCCGGCCGCGTCTCGATCGCCTCGATCCGTTTGCGCAGATAGCTCGCGATCAGCGGATGCGCGCTCGGGATCCGCCGCTCCATGTCATGCGCCGACAACAGGATCGCATCGTCATCGGCATTGAAGGTGACGCGGCAACCGAAGAAGTCGCGGTAGCGCTTGCGGTCGTGCGGTGGCGGATAATGCAGATGTACCTCGAGCGGCCGCCAATCGCTGCTGAACAGCGACTGGATGATGCGGTGGACGCTGCCGAGCGCCATGTCGATCGACTGGCGCGGCGCGGTCGGCTGCCGGCCGCGCAGATGCAGTGTGACCGTCACGGTCTGCTTGTCGCGCGTGACCTCAAGCTTCATGCCGTCGTGATGAACGTGGATGAAGCGCGAGAACGCTTCGATGGCCTCACTGACGGTCGCCTGTTCACGCACGATCAGGCCGACCGCGCCGAAATTGGTCAGCCCGCCGCGCTCGGCGAGCCGCAAGCCGAAATCTTCGGCACCCGACGCCTCTGCCGACAATTCGAGCAGCCGGCGCAGGCTGGTCACGGCAATGGGGGTATCGGGCTTGTCGAGCACGGCCAGCGGCAGCCTGACCTTGCGCATCATCTGTTTCGGGTCGAGTCCGACCGACCGGGCGACATCCGGGTAGTAGCTCAAGCCTGCGCTGCGAATGAGGTCGGTCATGCGACCCGTTCCTGCCAGCCATTCCCGCAGATGTCCCGAAATGTAAAGTTTCTGTCCCGATCCGTCAAATCCGGGAACAGGATGGAACATACATAAGGGAAACCGAAGCACGGGCGTGAATGCCGTGCGTATGACGACGCGGCGCGACGAAGCCCCGCTGCCGTCTCGGGCCATTTGACCAAGACATTGCTGGATCGGGATGATGCCGGGAAACTTGCTTTCCAAGGGTGAGGTATTCGTCATTGAAACTGACGCGACCTCCCGCGAACAACTTTCAATGGCGCTTCAACAGAGCGCCTATGACGTGATCTGCTTTGCCGACGGCGCGTCGCTGCTCTCGGAAGCCAAGGCGCGGATGCCGGCCTGCGTGCTGCTGGAGATGCCGCCGGATCGTTCCGCCCTCGACGTGCTCAAGCGCCTGCGCGAGGAGAACTGCATGGCGCCGGTTCTGGTAACCTCGGCGAACGGCAGCATCGCCATGGCTGTCGACGCGATCAAGAGCGGCGCGGCCGACTTCATCGAGAAGCCGTTCCGCACCCGCGACATCGTCGACCGGATCGATGCCGCCATCGACGAGTTCGCGCAGCCGGGTTCAAACCGGCAACGCTGGCTGCCCGGCTGCGAGCCCCTGACCGGGCGCGAAGGCGATGTGCTCGAGCACCTTGCTGCCGGCCTGACCAACAAGGAGATCGCCCGGCGCATGCATCTGAGCGCGCGCACGGTCGAAGGCTATCGCGCCGGCATCCTGAAGAAGGCAGGCGCCCGGAACGTGACTGATCTGCTCCGCCGCATCTTCGGCCAGGGGTCGCCCATCCAGGTCTAAGGATCTGAGTTTAACGGCTTCGCCACGGGACGACGACACGTTCCGCGGCCTTGGTGCCGCCGCGGCGACGCCCCACGGAAACCTCAATCGAACCAGTTCCTTCGCTGCCGCGTCCAACCATGTTGGCGAGGCATTTGATCGCACGCGTCCGGCTGGCGGCGCGGCGATAAGGCAGGAGGGACTTTATGCGCATCACCGCAAGATGTTTGGCAACGACGAGCCTGGTTCTGGTGACCATGGCGGCCGCGTCGCCATCATGGGCCGCCGATGTGGACGCCACATCGGCCATCGACACCGTCACCGTCTATCCCGATGGCGCCACCGTCACCCGTATCATCGCGCTGGACCTCGCCTCCGGCGACAGCACGCTGGTGGCCAAGGACTTTCCGCTTTCGCTCGATCCATCCTCCCTCCGGGTCGAGGGCGAGGCGGGCGCCAAACTCACCATCGGGACCATCGACGCGCGGCCGCCGCGCGCGGCGCCTCCCATCAACTTGCCCGAGCTCGACAAGCGCATCGAAGCGTTGAAGGATCAGCGCGCCGATCTGCAAGGCGACATCGATGCGGCCAACGCCCGGCGCAAATTCGCGCAGCACTTTGCGGAGGCTTCTCCCGCCGGCCTTGGCGAGAAGGGCGAGGCTCGGCCGATCACCGAATGGCGTGCGGCCTTTGCCGCGGTCGCCGAGGAGATCGCGACCGCCGACACCGCGATCCGCGACGCCACGCGAAAGCAGCGCGAGATCGATCGGCAGCTCGCGCAACTTGAAGCGGAGCGTTCCGCCAAGCCGCCGAGCAAGCTCGAGGTTCGCATCGATGTCGCCTCCGCCGCCGCGACGAAGGCGACGTTGCGGGTGACTTATGCAGTCCGCAATGCGCGCTGGCTGCCGCTGTATGACGCCCGGCTCGACACCGGTGCCAAGGATCGCAAGCCGCAGCTCGAGCTGGTTCGCCGCGCCGAGGTTACGCAGTCGACCGGCGAAGACTGGTCGAATGTCAGCCTCGGTGTTTCCACCGTTCGCGTCAGCCGCGGCGGTAGCGCGCCGGAGCTGAATTCGCTGGTCGTGAGGTATCCGCAACTGCCGAAGCCGCTGGCATTGGGCACGGCGTCGGACATGGCGATGCCCGCGCAGCCGATGACGCGGCAGGCGCAATCTCCGGCGATGGCGAAAGCGGCGGAGCCCGAGCTGCGTGAGCGCGCGGACGAGCAGCAGGCCAACGCCGAGATCGGCGATTTCCAGGCCGTGTATCAGATCAGCGGCCGCGTCAGTCTCGGCGCTAATGAGGGCGCCAAGAGCCTGCTCATCTCCTCCATGACGGTGACGCCTGACCTCGCCATCCGCGCCGCCCCGGTCATGGATCCCACCGCTTACCTCGAGGCGTCATTCAAGCTTGCCGAGGATACCAATCTGCTGCCCGGCAAGGTCGCGATCTTCCGCGACGGCACGTTCGTCGGTCGCAGTAAATTCTCGACCGGCGCGCGGAACGACGCGATCCGGCTCGGCTTCGGTGCCGACGACAAGATCAAGATCGAGCGCACCGTCATCAGGCAGAACGAAGGCACGGCCGGCGTGATCGCGTCATCCAAGACCGACACGCGTTCGTTCCGCACCGTCGTTCGTAACGGGCACGACTTCCCGATCCGCATCGCGATCGAGGATCAGCTTCCGGTCAGCGAGAGCGAGGATATTGGCGTCGAGATGCTGTCCTCGACCACGCCGCCCACGACCACCAATCTGCGCGACAAGCGCGGCGTGCTGGAATGGGCGTTCGACGGAAAACCCGGCGAGATCAAGGAGATCAAGTTCGCCTGGCGCATCCGCTGGCCCAAGGACAAGGGCATCGTCATGGCGCCGGCGGGTTAGGAGCCTGAGGCGTGATGCCTTCTTACCTCGCCGCGCTTGCGGGGGAGAGGTCGGATTGCATCGAAGATGCAATCCGGGTGAGGGGGTACAGGTCTCTCGACGATCTCGCGTGTGGAGGGAGGCCCCTCACCCCAACCCTCACAGCGCGAGCGAAGCTCGTCGCGGCCCCGCAAGCAGGGCGAGGGAGTGCACCTTCACCGCGAAGCAGGCGTCGCCGCGCGCATCGATTGCGGCAGCACGTAGGGCACGCCGTCGTCGGCCTGATGAACGACGGCGTCGATTTCGAAGATGTCGCGGATGGTCTCGCGCGTGACGATTTTGCTGCGCGGGCCGTCGGCGGCAAGCCTGCCGCCGTTCAGCACGATCAGCCGGTCGGCGAAGCGGATCGCGAGGTTGAGGTCGTGCAGGATTGCGATGACAGCCGTGCCGCCTGCAGCGCGGCGGCGCGCGGCTTCGACGAGGTCGATCTGGTGACGCAGATCGAGGCTCGATGTCGGCTCGTCCAGCAGCAGAAGTCCTGGTCCGTGCTCGGCCTCGCCGCAGGCGAGCTGCACCAGCACGCGGGCGAAATGAGTGCGCTGCTGCTCGCCGCCCGACAGCGTCGGCAATTGCCGTTCGCGGAAATGTGCGAGGCCGACCTCATCGAGCGCGGCGTCGACGAGCGGCACGGCATCGCGCAGGCTGCGGTCGCCCGCGCCCATCAGCACGATCTCCTCGACCGTGAAGGGGAAGGTGACGTTGATGTGCTGGGACAGCATCGCACGGCGCGCGGCGAGCTCGCGCGGTGTATAGCTCGTTATGTCGCGTTGCTTCAGCCGCACCTCGCCCTCGCTCGGACGAAGATCGCCGGAGAGTAGCCGCAGCAGCGTCGACTTGCCGGCGCCGTTCGGGCCGATGATCGCGACCATCTCGCCGGCTTCAACCGAGAGACCGACCCCATCGAGCAGCGTGGCGCGGCCGGCGCGCTTGCTTAAGCGTCGCGCCTCGATCACGGCGCTCATAGTGAGGCGAGCCCGCGCTGGCGCAGCAGGATGCCGAGGAAGACAGGCGCGCCGACGGCCGCGGTCAGGATGCCGACCGGCATCTCCGCGGGCGCCACGATGGTGCGCGCCAGCGTGTCGGCGCCGACCATCAGGATCGCGCCGAGCAGCACCGAGGCCGGCAGCAACAGGCGGTGCGCCGGCCCGATGATGAGGCGGAGCAGATGCGGCACGACGATGCCGACGAAGCCGATGACGCCACTGATCGACACCGCGACCCCGGTCATGGCGGAGACCATGACGATCGAGATCCGCTTCAGACGCTCGACGTCGACGCCGCCGTGAAACGCGTCGGCCTCGCCAAGCACCAGGAGATCGAGACCGCGTGCGATGAAGGCGAAGGCGCCGAGCCCGATGATGAGGATCGGCGCGAGCACGGCGGTCTTGGTCCAGGTCGCGCCGCTCATCGAGCCCAGCAGCCAGAATGTAATGTCGCGAAGCTGGCGGTCGTCGGCGATGAACACCAGAAGCCCGATGCCGGCATTGGTGATGGCCGTGATGGCGACGCCGGCGAGCAGGAAGATCGCGATCGAGGTCCGCCCGGCGCGGCTGGAGATGCCGTAAAGGATCGCGGTGGTCACCAGCGAGCCCGCAAAGGCCGCGAGCGGCAAGAGCTCGGTCTGAAGGAAACGCAGCGTCTCGCCGAAGCGCGAATCGGTGAAGACGATCGCGCTCGCGGCCGCCAACGCGCCGCCGCTGGAGACGCCGACCAGCGCGGGATCGGCGAGCGGGTTGCGAAACAATCCTTGCATGATCGCGCCGGCCGCGGCGAGCAGGCCGCCGACCATCGCGGTCGCCGCGATCCGGGGAATGCGGATCGACCACAACACGAGCTGGTCGCGCGCCGTCATGGCGTCGGCGGTGGTGTTGCCTGCAAGACCGAGCGCGGCGGGCAAGCGAGAGAGGGGAATGCCGGCTGCGCCCACGGTCAGCGCGACGATGGCGGTGGCCGCGAGGATCACCAAGAGAAGGGGAATGGCAATCGACGTAAATCGCCGTCCTGCGCCCGCGCGCCGCGGGCTCCGCGAGTCCGTCCCGATCGCCACGCTCATTGCCGGCAGTTCGCCGCCGACAGAGCCGACGTGAAGGCGCCGCCGTTAGCCAATGCCGGATAGAGCTTGACGGAGAGATCACGCGCCGCAGATGCCGTGCGCGGTCCGAAGCCGAGCAGATAGAGGCCGTCCATCGTGATGAAGCTCTTGTTGGCAGCGACCGGCGTCAGGGCGAAGCCGGGATGGGCGTAGACCGCGTCGGCCTGGAGCGAATCCTTGCCGCGCTCGATCGACAGCACGACGTCGGGTTTTGCCGCGACGATCGCCTCGTCGCCGATGTTCTTGTAGCCGTCGTAATCCTCGACCGCGTTGGTGGCGCCCGCGAGCTGGATGATCTCGTCGGCAGCGGTCTTGTGACCGGCGACCATCGCCCGTCCGTTCAGGAGCGACATCACGAACATCACGCGGACCGGCTTCGTGACCTTGGCACGCAGTGCGCGCAGCTGCGCAAGATCCGCAGCCACTGCGGTCGCCAGGCATTCGGCGCGCGCATCGACGCCCATGGCATGGCCGACCAGCTTGATCTTCTCGATCAGGCCCTCCTCGGAGAAGGTCTCGGGCACTAGCACAAGCGGCACCTTCGCCGTCTCCAGCAGGTCCATGGTCTCGCGCGGGCCCGATCCCTGGATCGCCAGGATCAGGGTCGGGTTGAGGCCCAGCACGCCCTCGGCCGAAATCTGACGCATGTAGCCGACATTGGGTTTGTCGTGCAGCGCCGCCGCCGGATACAGGCTCGTGGTGTCGACGCCGACCAGGCGATTCTCCAGCCCGAGCGCATAGAGGATCTCGGTGATGGCGCCGCCGATCGAAACGGTGCGCGCGAAGTCGGCAACGGCGACATCGCGATTGCGCGCATCATGCACGGTGATACCGGCGGCGTGCGCGGCGGAGCCAAGCGCGATTGTGCCGGAAAGCAGCAGGTTTGCGAGGGTGCGACAAAATGTCATTGCAGGTTACTTCGTCAGGATCAGCTTGTTCTGCGAGGTCAGGCGAAGGCGATAGGCGTCCTCGCCATGCGCGATGATGATCTCGCGCTCCGCCGCAAAGAGCTCGCGGCTGTCGATCCGGCTCCCGCGCATGGTTAGAGTTCTCGTTGTTGCAGAAGGGCTTTGTGTCGGCCCCGCCGCATCGCCGCTATTGTCTCCGGACGCTGCTGACATGGTAGGTGTGATGCGCTTTCGAAATTTCAGATGCGTCTTGTTTGTATAAGCGGCATCAGGCGCATTCCAACGGCGGCAATTTACAATCGATATAAACTGCAACCGGATGACATTGACCGTCAGGGTGTTGCCACGTAACCAAATGGAACAATGCGGGCCGGGGGTCTGCACCAGAGAATAGCCAGCTAGTCGCTCGCCGCGCGAGCGCACGCCAGCCAAACAAGACATCTCATGATTGGGTTGGGTGTATGGCTGACGGGGCTAGGTATTCGCGCGCGCTGATTTTGGGCGCGTCGGTGGTTTCAATTGCGGCGGTGTCGCCGGTGAGCAGTTTTGCGCAGACCGCATCGCCGCAGGCCGAAAGTACGTCGTCTGAACGGGCGAAGCAGGCCAAGCGCAGGCAAGCCAAGCCGCAAGTTGCACAGCAGGCAACGCCTGAAATCATGAACGCCCGCGCCCAGACCGGCGGCACGGCGCCGGTTCAGGTGCTCGACACCATTACGGTCGCAGCAACGAAGACCAAGGAGCGCGCGATCGATGCGCTCGCGCCGGTCAGCTCGATTTCGCTCGACCAGATCCAGGGGCTTCAGCCGAACCGGTTGTCCGACATCTTCTATGCCGTGCCCGGCGTGTCGTTCCAGGAGCGCGGCGATGATCCCGCGACCGTCATCAACATCCGCGGTTTGCAGGAGTTCGGGCGCGTCGCGGTCGTCGTCGACGGTGCGCGGCAGAATTACCAGCGCACCGGTCACAATGCGAGCGGCTCCTTCTTCCTCGATCCCGAACTGGTCGGTGGTGTCGACGTCGTGCGCGGCCCGACTGCCAACATCTACGGCTCCGGTGCGATCGGCGGCCTGGTCTCGTTCCGCACCAAGGACATCAATGATGTGCTGCGTCCCGGCGAGCGCTGGGGCGTCGATCTCTCCGGCTCCTACGGCTCCAACAACAATCGCGGCCTCGGCTCGGTGTTCGGCGGCGTGCGCGCCACGCCCGACGTCGATATCTTCGGCGGCGCGGTCTACCGCACGCAAGGAAATTACAAGGACGGCAACGGCACCGAGATCGGTAACACCGGCAACCAGGTCGAGAGCGGCCTGATGAAGCTCACGGTGCGTCCCGCCCTCGGCCACGAGGTCAAGTTCGGCGCCATCTTCCAGGACTATCAATACGATATCGGCCAGTTCAACAGGGGGCCAGTCGCGACCCCAGCCCAGCGCGCGCTCTATCAGGGCTCGTCGGTCTACGCCTCCGACGCTAAGAACTACACCGGCACGATCACCTGGAATTATGCGCTGCCGAGCGACAATCTGTTCGACTGGCACATGTCGGTCTACGGCAACCGCGTCGATAACGACCAGACCAAGACCTATCACTATTCGACATCGGGCGCGGCCCTGTGCGGCACCGGCAATTTCGGCAACAACATCTCGGGCTGCGTCGGCGACAAGCGCGGCTATGTCCTCAATACCTACGGTATCGACGCGAACAACACCACGCGCTTCAACGTCGGCGACTGGCGCAATGCGCTCACCGTGGGCTTCGACGCGTTCCAGGATGACGTGATCACGACCGACAGCCGCGGCAACTCCAACATCACGACGCCGAGCGGCATCCGCACCGTGTCGGGCGGGTTCCTGCAGTTGAAGCAGAACTACAGCACCTGGTTCGAGGCGGTGAGTGCGATCCGCTACGACCGCTACGATCTGGAATCGGGCAAGACCAATGGCAGCGGCGACCGCTTCTCGCCGAAGATCACTCTCGGCGTGACGCCGGTTGCCGGCTTCCAGCCCTATGTCAGCTACGCCGAAGGCTATCGCGCTCCATCGATCACGGAGACCGTGATCTCCGGCGCGCACGCGACCGGCGGCGGACCGGCCTTCTTCCCCTGTCCCGACGGAACTGTCGGTCTGTTCTGCTTCCTGCCCAACCCGAATCTTCGTCCCGAAGTCGGCAAGAACAAGGAAGTGGGCTTCAATCTGAAGTACGACAACATCTTCAGCGCCAGTGACTCCTTCCGCGGCAAGATCAACCTGTTCCGCAACGATGTTTCGGATTACATCGATCTCGTCGCTTCGGCGCCGGTTGCGGTGCCGCCGTTCGGCTCCTTCAGCCAGTACTACCAGTATCAGAACATCGCACAGGCCCGTATCCAGGGTTTCGAAGCGGAGACGATGTACGATGCCGGCAACTGGTTCATCGGCGTCGCCGGCCATTACATCCAGGGCAAGAACGCTGTCACCAATGTCGGGCTCGCGAGCATCACCCCGCGCAAGGTCGTCACGACCGGTGGTGTCCGCCTGCTCGATCGCACGCTGATCCTGTCCGCACAGTGGGCCTCGTTCGGTCCCAACAACGACGTGCCCGCCGGCTATTTGCCTGCGACCGGGTACGAGCTGGTCAACCTGTACCTGACCTACAACGCGACCAGGGACATCGTGTTCTCGGCCTCGATCGACAACCTCTTGAACCAGTACTACCGGCCTTACGCCATTCCCGGCACCTCGACCGACGGCACCACGCAGAACGACGTGCTGTGGTCGAGCCCGGGACCTGGCAGGGTCTACAAGGCCGGCTTGAAGATTCACTTTGGAGGTGCGTAAGCCGAAAGGTTCGCGACACCCGCAATCCTCGCCGGGCCGCGCTGATGCTCCAGCGCGGCTTCGGCGCATTTTCGTCTTGATCAGAAGGAGAGACTCTTATGTTCATCGCCATGAATCGTTTCCAGGTGAAGCTCGGCTCGGAGGTCGCTTTCGAGACCGTCTGGCGCACCCGCGAATCCTATCTCGGCAGCATGGCCGGCTTCGTCGAATTCCACCTGCTCAAGGGGCCGGCGCTCGAGGACCACACGCTGTATTCCTCGCACACGGTGTGGGTCGACAAGGCAGCCTTCGAGGCCTGGACGCGATCGGACGAATTCCGTCGCGCCCACGCGCGCGCCGACAACAAGACCGGCGAAAGCCTCTATCTCGGCCATCCCAAGTTCGAAGGGTTCGAGGTCATCATGACCGAGCGCAAGACGAACGCGGCCGCTTGAGATCGCGGCGGATCACGAAAGGGAGCCGGACATGCTGAGCACCGATCTCGCCGATCTCAAGGCGTATATGGCTGACAATCCCGGTGCGGTGATCGAGGACGTTGCGCGCGAGCGCAAGGTCACTCCACGCGCGGTGATCGAGGCGCTGCCGTCGTCGATGGTGCGTATCGGTGGCGGCGATCACTTCGCCGCCGCCATGCAGGACATCGCCGCGTGGGGCGAGGTCACGCTGATCGTGCATACGGATGACGCGATCTTCGAGTTCACGGGCGCGGTCCCGGCGGGCGAGATCGGCCGCGGCTATTTCAACCTGATGCAGCCGAAGGGCTTGCACGGCCATCTCCGCCACGAGCGCTGCGCGGCCTTAGCCTTCGTCGAGCGTCCCTTCATGGGCAAGACCTCGGCCTTCGTTGCCTTCGTCAATGCCGACGGCGGCATCATGTTCAAGGTCTTTGTCGGCCGCGACGAGACCCGGGCGCTGCGGGCGGATCAGCTCGTGCGATTCCGGCAACTGGCGGATCGCGTCGCGGCACGGGGCGCGGCGTAATTTCCTTCTGTCTGTCGGGAGATCAGGATGCAGGGCAATTTTGGGCTTCGGCACATGATCCTAGCAATCGCGCTGGCGCTCGCGCCGGCCCCGGCCTTCGCGATCGACGAAGCGCTGTTGCCGCGCAATCTGTCGCCCTGGGGCATGTTCCTCGGTGCCGACATCATCGTGAAGACGGTGATGGTCGGGCTCGCCATCGCCTCGCTGGTGACGTGGACGGTGTGGCTCGCCAAGACCATCGAGCTGCGCCGCAAAGGCGCGCTCGCCGTGCAGCGGACGCGCGCGCTCGAGGGCAGGATGAAGCTGGCGGAGGCGGCGGAGCGGACCGGCGACGCGCATGATGCGGTCGCCCAGCTCATCCAGTCCTGTGCCAAGGAGGCCGAGCTCTCCGGCGGCATTGTCGATGACGGCCTCCAGGAGCGCGTGGCGCTGCGGCTGGAACGGGTCGAGGCGGCGATGTCCAGGCAGATCGCGCGCGGCACCGGCGTGCTCGCGACCATCGGCGCCACGGCGCCGTTCGTCGGCCTGTTCGGCACCGTCTGGGGCATCATGAACTCCTTCATCGGCATCTCCGAGAGCCACACCACGAGCCTTGCGGTGGTCGCGCCCGGCATCGCCGAGGCGCTGCTTGCGACAGCGCTCGGACTCGTCGCGGCTATTCCGGCGGTGGTGATCTACAACCATCTCGTCCGCGGCATCGCCAATTACCGCGCGCTGCTTGGGGACGCCTCGGCGCAGCTCATGCTGCTGGTCAGCCGGCAACGCGACAACAGAGAGTTCCGCCTGGCGCGGGCGGCGGAGTAGGCCATGGCTGCCAAGCTCGGTGCACGCGGGGGATCGCCGCTGAGGCGCGGCGACCCCGGCGATCTCGACGTCACCCATGAGATCAACGTCACGCCGTTCATCGACGTGATGCTGGTGCTGCTGATCATCTTCATGGTGGCCGCCCCGCTCGCGACCGTCGATATCGGCGTCGAGCTGCCGGCGACCGCAGCCGAGCCGGCGCCACGGCCGGACAAGCCGACCTTCGTGACGGTGAAGCCGGATCTCACCGTGGCCGTCGGCGAAGACACGATGGCACGCGACGGCCTCGCCGCTGCGCTCGCTGCGGCCACCAATGGCCGCAAGGACGAGCGCATCTATCTGCGCGCCGACAAGGCCGTGAGCTACGGCGATTTGATGGAGGTGATGAACACCTTGCGCAATGCCGGCTACCTCAAGGTCGCGCTGGTCGGTCTCGACGGACGCAGCTGATGGCCGCGAACGCCTTTGCCCTGCACGAGCCGCTTGGCGAGCGCGAAACCGCGCGCTGGGGTGTATCGGGCGCGGTGATCGTGGCGTTGCATGTTGCCGCTGCGGTGCTGGCGATGAGCTGGCTCAGGTCGCAGCCGGAGCAGGGCGTCACCTTCCCGGCGATCATGGTCGATATGGCGCCGGTGACCTCGGCACCGCAGCCGACGCCGGACAACGTCGCGCCCGGGCCGGTGATGCAGGAGGCCGACGCCTCGCCTCCGGAGCCGATGCAGCAGCAGGCCGTCGAGGAGACCATCGCGCCGACGCCGCCGCAGGAAAAGCCTGAAGTCGTTGCGCCACCGGAGCAGAAGCTGGAGCCGCTACCTGCCAAGCCCGAACCTGCGAAGATCGTGCCGGTCGAAAAGACCGCGCCGGAGAAGCCCAAGGTGGTTCGCCGCGAAGCCAAAAAGCGCTCGGATGCGACGCCTGCGCCACGGACCAGCGCGCCGCCGCGGGCCGAGCGCGAGGCGCCGATGGCGTCTGCCATGAGTGCAGGCGCCGTGGCTTCAGCAATCGCGTCCTACAATCAACGCGTTCGCGCGCATCTGATGCGCTTTCACCAATATCCTTCGAGTGGTGGCGGCGCGCGCGGTGTCGCGAGGCTCAGTTTCACGCTCAGCCGCGGCGGGCAGGTCACGTCCAGCCGCCTCGCCGGCTCATCCGGCGTCGCCGCCTTCGATGCCCAGGCCATGTCGATGGTCCGCCAGGCCGCGCCGTTTCCGCCGATCCCGGACGAGATCAAGAACGGTTCGATGGGCTTTACGATTCCGGTGGAGTTTACGGTGAGGTGATGATGCCTCTCCGCGGACTCATCGAGAGTGCGGAATAAAGCTCTACCCTCGTCATTGCGAGTGCAGCGAAGCAATCCAGACTGCCTCCGCGGAAAGATTCTGGATTGCTTCGCTGCGCTCGCAATGATGGAGGTTGAGGCGACGCTGTCGTCTCCAACCCTCTCCCCGCAAGCGGGGAGAGGGAGAGGAGCGAGTTCGGCTTACTTCGCCTTCAGGAAATCCGCGACCTCGAGCAGCATGAACTCGTCGTCGTCGGCCTTGTTGGGATCGCGGCTGGACGAGAACGGCAGGTTGTTGTCGTTGCCGACGATGATGTGGGTCTCGTCGACGCGATCGACGTTCTCGATGGTGAAGAACGGGAAGGTGTAGACGCCGTCATTGAGCGGCTTGCGCGCCTTCTTATCGGGGTCCTGGATCTTCATCAGGTCGATATAGCCGATCTTGCGCACGGGCTTGCCGACATTGGCGTCGGTCAGCTCGATCTTGTAGACGCGCTTGAACTTGGCGATGTCGGGGAAGCAGTTCTCGCCGCGGGTGCCTTGCGGGCAGGCCTTGTCGGCGGTGCCTTCGCCGTTGTCGCGCTCGATGATGAGGCCGGAGGCCTGATCGATCATGTTGAAGTCGCCGATGGCGTTGCCGTTCTGCTCGAACACATATTGCCAGTAGCGGCCGGTGAATTTCTCGGCGGCGACGTCGAATTCGAGGATGCGGGAGGCTTCCTTGCCGTCGACCTTCTCCCAGTCCTTCTTGTCGGCATCCCACAGCGGGCCCTCGAGCAGCCCGTAGAGGAACTTGCCGTCCTTGGACGACGCAAAGCCCTCATAGCCCTTGGAGCGGCGCAGGTTGACATTGGTGTAGGTCGCGCCCGGCGCGCCCGGCGTTGCCACGGCCCAGTTGTCCGGCGAGCGCACCGGCTTGCCGTCGGCAACCGTCTCGAACACGCCGAGGATCTTGCCTGATTTGTCGGCCTTCAGGATATAGGGGCCGAACTCGTCGCCGATCCAGAAGGTGTCGCCGATGATCTGGAAGCCCTCGGTGTCGAAATCGGAGCCGGTCAGGTAACGCTTCTGGGTGTCCTCATGCACGATGCGGAACGGCACCTTCTTGTCGGGATCGTGCAGGAAGATGGTTTCCTGACGCTCGATCTTGCCGCTGGCCCAATCCATCTTGTAGCGGTTCAGGTACAGCATCGAATCCGGCGAGTTGGCGCGTGCGCCCATGCCGTTGTCGGTGATGACCCAGTAGCTGCCGTCGGGCATGTGCTTGATGCCGGAATGGCCCTGCAGCGGCTGGCCCTTGAACGGCAGCGACACGCCGGTCGCACGCTCGTAGGACTTGCCCATCACGGTGCCGAGCGCGTCGACGCGCTTGCCGGTGGTGTATTTGCCCGAGGTCTTGAGATCGGCAGGCGCGTCGGCCGGCGCGTCGATGAAGGTCGCGGCCGGCATCACCACGTGGCCGGCGAGCTTCGCCGGGAATTCACCCTCGTTCTGTGCAAGCGCGGTGCTCGCGGTGAGAATGATCGTTGCGACGGAGGCAAGAAAAATCGCGCGCATGTGCGTCTCCTGTTAGCGGACGACGCCTTATGCGGATGGCATATTGCAGTTTTGTGAAACTGGGCGAAACGCCGCAGCCGACATCTACTCCTTTACCTCGGTCGCCGCATCGCTACGTCTCATACGCCTTCGTAGACCAGCCTGGTGAAAAAGCCGGGGTCGATGACGAACTGGCCAAATTTCGCATCGAACGCGGCCGTCGGCTTGGCGGCAACGGCCTCGTCGCGCGTCTTTCCCTTCTTCTTGAGATTGCCGACATTGTCCCGGATTGCGACCAGCATGTCGCGGAATTCCTGGAGCTCCGCCTTGTTGCTGACGGGCTTGCCATGACCGGGAATGATGATGGTGTCGCTTTTGGCCGCGGCGAGATTGGCGTCGGACGCCGCAATCATGCCGTCGATGCTGCCGCCGGTCGAATAGTCGATGAATGGATAGATGCCGTTCCAGAACGTATCTCCGACATGCAGAACGTTGGCTTCGGCGAACATCACCGAAATATCGCTGTCGGTATGCGCGGGCCCGTAATATTTCAGGGTGATCGATGCGCCGTTGAGCTTCAAGTTGTGGTCCTTGGCGAACACTTCCGCAGGCAAAGCGCTGGCTGGTAGGGCGAGGAAATTGTAGTCCCAATCCTCGACCCGCTGAACGACGGAAAGGTGCTTGCGGGTATTTTCGTGCGCGAGAATCGTCGCGCCTGCCGCATGCAGCCATTCGTTACCGTCAGCGTGGTCGAAGTGCCAGTGCGTATTGATCAGATGCGCGATTGGTTCGCTGCCGAGTTCGGTCAGCGCCTTGCTGAGCTGAGGGCGTGAGACGCCGATGCCGGCATCGACCAGAAGCTTGCCGTCAGGTCCCGTGAGGACGGCAATGTTGCCGCCGGATCCTTCGAGCACGCTGACATTGTTGCGCAGCTTGTAGGTCGTGATGGGAGACGTTGCCGCGCTGTCCTTGATCAGACTGACGAGGCCGCGGACTTCTGCGTAGGCCTGTCGAGGGCTAAGCCATCCCGCCGTGGCGGCGAACGTAGCGCCGACGCAGCACAGGCAAAAGCCGCGTCGAGACATGGAATGGAGCTTTGGCGATCCCATGCGATGCTCGCTTTCTGGGGCGAGTATCGACTGTGCCCACGGTCGCCCCTGCCGCTGACGCGGCAAGGTGCGACCAAGGACGAAAGCCGTCTATCAGGATTGCACGATGCGCGACGATTGCGCGCCGTGGTCCGTTACTCCTTTACCGCGCCGGTCAGCGAGGAGACGTAATAATCCACGAACAGCGAATAGAAGATCGCAACCGGCAGCGAGCCGAGCAGCGATCCCGCCATCAGCGCCCCCCACTGGTAGACGTCGCCGGTGACGAGCTCGGTCAGGATCGCGACCGGCACGGTCTTGTTGGCGCCGCTCTGGATGAAGGCGAGCGCGTAGATGAACTCGTTCCAGGACAGCGTGAAGGAGAAGATGCCGGCCGAGATCAGCCCGGGCACCGCCAGCGGCAGCGTGATCCGCCGCAGGATCTGCAGGCGCGTGGCGCCGTCGACCAGCGCGCATTCCTCGAGCTCGTAGGGGATCGACTTGAAATAGCCGATCAGGAGCCAGGTGCAGAACGGCACCAGGAAGGTCGGATAGACCAGGATCAGCGCCATCGGTGAGTCGAACAGGCCGAACTGCACCACGACGGTGGCGAGCGGGATGAACAGGATCGACGGCGGCACGAGATAGGCGAGATAGATGCCGAGGCCGACATAGGGACTGCCGCGGAAGCGCAGGCGCTCGATGGCATAGGCGGCGAGCGTGCTGGCGATCAGCGACAGCGTGGTCGAGCCGATCGCGACCGTCATCGTCGTCCACAACCAGCGCGGATATGAGGTGTTGAACAGCAGGTGCTTGATGTGCGCCAGCGTCGGCGAGGAGATCCAGAACGGATTGTGCTCCTTGTAGTTCATCAGCTCCGCGTTCGGCTTGAACGACGTGATCGCCATCCAGTAGAACGGAAACAGCAGGATCAGCACGAAGCAGCCGAGCGGCAGGTAGATCATCATGAGCCGCCGCAGCCCGGAATCCCAGGCCATGGTGTCGGGCGCCGCCTTCGCGTCGGCCACGGCAGGTTGGGCGACGGTATCAGTCATTGCTCTCTCCCTGCTGCCATTTGCGGCGCGCCAGGCCGAAATAGGAGAACACCGTCGCGAACACCAGGAATGGGATCATCGACACCGCGATCGCGGCACCTTCGCCGAGCTCGCCGCCGGCGATGCCGCGCTGGAAGGCCAGCGTCGCCAGCAGATGGGTCGAGTTGCCGGGACCGCCGCGGGTGATGGCGTAGACCAGCTGGAAGTCGGTGAAGGTGAAGATGATCGAGAAGGTCATGACGATGGCGAGGATCGGCATCATCATCGGGAAGGTGATGTAGCGGAAGCGCTGCCAGGCGCTGGCGCCGTCGAGCATCGCGGCCTCGTAGAGCGAGGGTGAGATGGTCTGCAGGCCCGCCAGCAGCGAGATCGCGACGAAGGGAATGCCGCGCCAGATATTGGCAGCGATCAGCGAGAAGCGCGCCGGCCAGGGCGAGCCGAGGAAATCGACATTGGTCGTGCGCCAATGCAGCACGTCCACCAGCAAATAGGAGATGATCGAGAATTGCGGATCGTAGATCCACCAGAACGCCAGCGCCGACAGCACCGTCGGCACGATCCAGGGCAGGAGGATGATCGCCCGCAGCAGGCTCTTGAACGGAAAATGGTTGTTGAGCAGCAGCGCAAGCCAGAAGCCGAGCGCGAATTTCCCGAAGGTCGCGATCCCGGTGTAGACGACGCTGTAGAACACCGCGTTCCACCATAGGGAATCGGTGAGCAGATACTGGAAGTTCTCCAGGCCGACATAGACGCCCTTGCGGCCGATCGTCGTGTCGGTGAAGGCGAGCCAGATGCCGAGGCCGAGCGGATAGGTCAGGAACACCGCGAGCAGCCCGATCGCGGGCGCAAGACACATCACGATCAGGAACGGCTTGTAGTCGAACAGGCGGACCAGCCAGTTTGGCTGCCGGTGGGCGAGGGCGAGAGGGGGAAGTGTGGTCACGGACATCAGTGTGTTGTCCTGTTCTAGGCTTTCACCACGTTGTCATTGCGAGGAGCGAAGCGACGAAGCAATCCGGGTTGTTGCCGCGGGGACGGACTGGATTGCTTCGCTCGCAATGACGGTCTCTACTTCTGCCGCCGGAAGTACCGCTTGCAGCGCTGCTCGGCTTCCGCGGCTGCGGCCTCCGGCGTCGCAGCGCCGGTCGCGACCGAGGCGCACATCTGAATCAGCACGTAGTCGGCGCTGACGGCGCCGGTCGCCGTCGAGATCGGACCCGCATAGCCGTCGTAATAGGTGCTGTTCATGGTGTTCTTGAACAGCTGGACCTTGGGATCCTGCGACCACACGGCGGCATCGGCATAGGCCGCCAGCGGCTGGGCCCAATAGCCGGAATTGGCGTTGAGCCACGGCTCGTACTGGTCCTTCTCCAGCATGTATTGCAGGAAGGCCTTCGCGGCGTTGGGATACTGGCTGTGCTTGAACACCATGGCGTTCAGCGTCAGGCCCGCCATCGGAGAAACCTTGGCCAGGCCCTTCGGCAGCAATTGATGTTCGGTATCGTCGGCGATCGCCTTGGTCGCCGGATCGTTCTTCAGGGAGAAATACAGCGAGACGCCGTTGGCGCTCAGGGAGATCTCCTGGGAGGCGTAGGCGCGGTTGTTGCTGACGTCGTTCCACGAGGTCGTGCCGGGGATGAAGGTCGGGTAGAGCTGCTTGACCCAGTTCAGCGCGGCGATCGTTTCCTTGCTGTTGATGACGACGTTGCCCTCTTCGTCGAGCAGGGCGGCGTTGTGTGACCACAGTGCCCAGTTCGCGAACCCGTTGCCGTCGCCCTTGGCGTTGCCGAGTGCGAAGCCGGCCGGCTTGCCGGCCTTCTGCAGCTTCTGGCAGAGGTCGACGATGCCGGCGTGGTCCTCCGGTACCTTGTCGAAGCCGACCGATTGCAGGATCGACTTGCGGTAGATCAGGGGGCCCGCGGTGGCGCCGAACGGCAGTCCGATCCAGGCGTCGCTCTTGTTCCTCTTGCCGTAGCGCTGCGCCAGCGGCAGCCAGCCGCCATAGCGCTTGCCGACATAGTCGGCGACGTCGGTCAGCTCGATCAGCTTGTCGATATAGATGTGCGGAGCATCGGAGAAGCCGATGATGATGTCGGGGCCGGCGCCGGAATTGGCGGTTACCGCGGTCTGCTGGTTGATGTCCTCCCAGCCGACGAAGTCGACCTTGACCTCGACCCCGGTCTCCTTGGTGAACTTGGCTGCGTTGGCGCGGAACACGTCTTCGTCGGCCTGGACGAAGCGCACCGGCCGCAGCATGCGCAGGGTTGCGCCTTTTTCGATCGGCAGTTTCGGTGCGGGGACGTCGGCGGCCTTGATTGCGGATTGAGCGTGCGCTGCAACACCGGTTGCCGCGAGCGCCGTAGCGGACAGGCCCAGCACCAAGGCATCACGACGCGTGATGTCGTTCCTCATCAGTTCCTCCCTATGATGTCTCCCTTCCCGGCGTTGATCGCCGGTGAAGGGCCGTTTCGGTCTCTTGCCGATTCCCGGCGCGCTTGGCGCCGGCCGCCTAGCTGTTCGGGCCGCGATCCATGCTGACGGGCTGCCAGCGACGGAGCGCGGTGTTCTGCAGCACCGACGGATTGACGCAGCTTACCGGCCACATGCCCTGAAGCACCAGTGACAATTCGTAGCCCACGCGGCGCTTGCGCGCCTCATCGAAGCGTGCCGAGGCCGAGGCGACATGGGCGGTCAGCGTCACGTTCTCCATGCTGAGGATGGGATTGTTGTGCGAGGGCGGCTCCTTCTCCAGCACGTCGAGCGCGGCGTGCGCAATCCAGCCCTCCTGGAGCGCCTTGATCAGGCTTTCCTCGTCCACGGTGGCGCCGCGGCCGGTATTGATGAAGACCGAGCCTTTCTTCATCTGCCGGAAGTGCTTCTCGGTGAGCATGTGATGCACCTCGGGCCGAGCGGGGGCGTGCATCGAGACGAAGTCGGATTGCGATAGCACCTCGTTCAGCGTCGCCGGGATCACGCCGTGGTCGTACATCAGCGTTTCCTGGATGAAGGGATCGTAGGCCATCATGCGCAGCCCGAACGGGGCGGCGCGCTTCGCAACGGCACGCGCGACGCGGCCGAACGAGATGAAGCCGAGCGTCTGGCCCATCAGCCGCGGGATCTTCAACAGCGCAGGCCGGCCTTCGGCCCAGCGCCCGTCGCGCGCCATCCTGTCCTGCTCGACCAGGCGGCGGAAGCCGGCGAGCAGCAGCATCATGGCGTGGTCGGCGACCTCCTCGATGAAGGTGTCGGGAATGTTGGTGACGGGAATGCCGCGGGCGGTCGCGGCCTTCACGTCGACGCTGTCGACGCCGACCGAGCCGAGCGTGATCACCTTGCAGCTCTCCAGCGCGTCGATGATGGTCTTGGAGATCGGGATGCCCTTGGCGTAGATGGCATCGGCGGTTTTCGCGGCGGCGATGAACTCGGCCTCGTTGGCGGGGGCTTCGACGATCTCGGCATCGATCGGATCGAGCGCCTCGCGCTCGAAGGAATAGTCGCTGCCTGCGACCGTGAAGCTCGCGCCCTTCGGCGTCACCACCCTGTATTTCGGCATTTCCTGCTCCCGATTTGGTCTGTCGGTTCTTGTTGTGGCCCGGCCTTCGCGGTGGGCCTTTGCGTCTTTTACGCGAAATCGGGGCGGTCGCGTACAATCGTCGGTTGCCGCCGCGGCGATTTGTTTGGCTGTTTCTGCCTTCCGTCCGGGCTTCTACGGAGCCGCCCGTAACAGGTTGATAAGAGGTCACCCACTAAAAGTTGATTCAAATTTTTCGATTCCCTTGCGCGTCCGTATCCCATTATTGCCGGAGCTGTCCCGTGAAGTTGAGCAATCTGAAGATCGTCCCGAAGCTCGGTATCCTCGTCGGCGTCACCCTGTTCGGCCTGTGCGTCTCCGGTGTTCTCGCCGGCTATCTGATGAAGCGCGAGATGGTGAATGCGCGCATCGACCAGGCCAAATCGATCGTCGACCTCGGTCGCAACTACGCCGCGGCGCTGAAGAAACGCGTCGATGCCGGCGAGCTGACGAAGGATGTGGCGATGGCCGACCTTCGCCGCTACGGCAATGCGATGACCTACGACAACGGCTCGGGTTATCTGTTCGGCACATCCTACGACGGCATCACCCAGCTCGCGCCCGATCCGAAGCAGGTCGGCGCCAACCGCATGGACGTCGTGACCAACGGTCGCAAGCTGTCCGTCGAGCTGATGGACGGTGTCAAGGCCAACGGCTCGATCCTGCTCTATTATGAATATGTGAAGCCCGGCCAGGAAACGCCGATCCGCAAGATCGGCTATGCGGTCGCGGTCCCCGGCTTCGACATGTATCTCGGCACCGGCGCCTATCTCGACGACATCGACGCCAAGATGGGCCCGGTCTACTGGCTGCTCGGCTTCGCCATGCTCGGCATCGTCATTGTCGCCGGCAGCGTCGCTTGGCTGCTCGGCCGCAGCATCAGCCGCCCGCTGGCGCTGCTCGGCACCCGCATGAAGGATCTCGCCGACGGCAAGCTCGAGGGTGAGATTCCCGGCGTCGGCCGTGGCGACGAGGTCGGCGCGATGGCCTCGACCGTCCAGATCTTCAAGGACAACGCGGTCCGCATCCGCGACCTCGAGAAGACCGAGGCCGATGCCAAGCAGCGTGCCGCGGCGGAACGTCGCAGCGCGATGGAGGGCATCGCCAGCGACTTCGAACGCAGCGTCAACGGCATCGTCCGCTCGGTCTCCTCGGCCGCCGCTGGCATGCAGAGCACGGCGCAGTCGATGACTGCGACGGCCAGCGACGCCTCGTCGCGTGCGGCGACGGTCGGCGCCGCCTCGCAAAAAGCCTCCGGCAATGTCGGCACGGTTGCCGCAGCCGCCGAAGAATTGTCGAGCTCGGTTGCGGAAATCTCCCGCCAGGTCACGCGCTCGACCGAAGTCGCGAGCCGGGCCGTCAACGATGCCGAGCGCACCAACGCCACCGTGCAGGTGCTCTCGACCGGCGCCGAGAAGATCGGCGAGGTCGTCAAGCTGATCCATTCGATCGCGGCGCAGACCAACCTGCTCGCGCTCAACGCCACCATCGAAGCGGCGCGCGCCGGCGAGTCCGGCCGCGGCTTCGCGGTGGTGGCCTCCGAGGTCAAGGCGCTGGCGAACCAGACCGCGAAGGCAACCGAGGAAATCTCCGCGCAAGTGGCGGCGATGCAGACCTCGACCAGCGACGCGGTCACGGCGATCTCCGGCATCACCCAGACCATCGCCGAGATGAGCGAGATCACCGCCGGCATTTCCGCCTCGATCGAGCAGCAGGGCGAAGCGACCCGCGAGATCGCCCGCAACATCCAGTCGGTCGCGGCCGGCTCGAGCGAGATCAACGCCAATATCGGCAGCGTCACTTCGGCCGCGGAAGCGACCGGCACTGCCGCCACCGACGTGCTCACCAACGCCCGCGAGCTGGACAGCCAGTCCGGCGCGCTACGCAGCGCCGTCGACGGCTTCCTCGCCAAGGTCCGCGCGGCGTAAATTCTTGCGCTGAATTCGTAGGGTGGGCAAAGACGCGAAAGCGTCGTGCCCACCTTTTCTTTTTGAGTGCGCGGTGACGTCTCGGTGGGCACGCTTCGCTTTGCCCACCCTACGAGAGCTGCTACTGCTTCTCGATCTTCGCGTTCGTGATCAGCTTCTCCCACAGCACCAGCTGCTCGTTGACGAACGTGCCGAGCTGCTCCGGCGTGCCGGAGAAGGCGTCCATGCCGAGCGTGGCGAGCTGGGCCTTGATCTCCGGCTTCTCGACGATCTTCCTGATCTCGGCGTTGAGTCTGGTCACGATCTCCTTGGGCATGCCGGCGGGGCCGAAATAGCCCTGCCACGACGAGATGTCGAAATCCGGCACGCCGGCCTCCTGCATCGAGGGCAGGTTCGGCACCAGCGGCGAGCGGTCCTTGGTGGTGACGGCGAGCGCGCGCAGCGCGTTGCCCTGGACGTGGGGCAGGCCGGTCAGGATGTCCACGAACATCATCGAGACGCGGCCGCCCATGACGTCGTTGAGCGCCGGCGGCGAGCTCTTGTAGGGCACGTGCAGGAGCTCGAGCCCGGCATTGTGCGCAAAGGTCGCACCCGACACGATCGCCGAGGACGACCCCGACGCGTAGCTCAGCTTGCCCGGATTGGCCTTGCCGTAGGCGACGAGCTCGCCGACGGTCTTGGCCGGCACCTCCGGGTGAATCACCAGCATGAAGGGCAGGTCGCCGGTCCGCGCGATCGGGGTGAAATCCTTCACCGGATCGTAGGTCAGGCTCTTGAGCAGATAGGGATTGGCCGAATGCGTGGTGTTGGTCGTCACCAGCAGCGTGTAGCCGTCGGGGGCGGCGCGCGCGACAAAGGTCGCGGCGATCATGCCGTTGGCGCCGGCCTTGTTCTCGATCACGATGCCGACGCCGAGCGCCTGCGACAAATGCTGCGAGATCAGCCGCGTCGTGGTGTCGGTGCCGCTACCGGCCGCGAACGGTAGCACCAGCGTGATGTTGCGGTTCGGATAATTGTCGGCCTGCGCGGCGGATGTGGCGGCGAGACAAAGTGCGGCCGCGCCGGCAGCGCGCAGAGCGCGGATCAGTGATGACAGCATGTCTGGACGTTCCCTCTTTTTCGTTGGCGGGGAACCTAGCTTCTCTTCGCAAAAATCGGAAGACGGGAGTTTGTCGCCCGCGTTGCGGAATTACTTCACCGACGATCCCTGGCGAGAGGCGAACACGACGCCGGCGAGCACGAGTGCATAGCCGATCAAATGAAACGGCTGGAGCTTTTCGCCGAGCAGCAGGATCGCCATCGCCGAGCCGAACACCGGGACCAGATGGAAGAACGGTGCGGCGCGGTTCGGGCCGATCAGCGCCACGCCGCGGTTGAAGAAGAGATAGGCCAGCGTCGAGGGAAAGATCAGGATGTAACCCAGCGTCGCCAGCGTCACCGCGTCGAGTTGCAGGACACGGCCGCTTAGCGCTTCCCAGATCGCGGCGGGCAGCAACATCGTTGCGCCGCAAAAGGTGGTGAAGGAGAGAAAGGAGAGCTGGTGGATCTTAGGCCGCCGCGGGATAAAGGCGGAGTAGAGCCCGAACGCCACCAGCGAGGAGGCGAACATGATGTCGCCCCTGTTGAAGCTGATGCTCGCGAGCGCGGCGAGATCGCCGCGCAGGATGATGATCAGCACGCCGAGAAGCGAGATCGCGATGCCGGCGAGTTGCGCACCCGTCAGCCGCACGCCGAACAGCACCAGCGACCACAGCGCCACGAACAGCGGTCCGGCCGACTGGATCAGCAGCGCGTTCAGCGCCTCCGTGTATTGCATCGCCCAGTACGAGATCGCGTTGTTGAAGGCGAAGCCGACCAGCGACAGGAACAGCATCAGCGGCAGGCTCTTGCGCAAATTCGGCCAGTCGCGCTTCAGATGCGGCCAGGCGAACGGCAACAGGATCAGGAACACGCCGAACCAGCGGATCGTGGTCACCGTCAGCGGCGGCACATGCGCGCCGACATGGCGCGCGAGCACGATGTTGCCGGCCCAGAACAGCGAGCTCAGGCTGAGCAGCAGGTAAGGCTGGTTGTTGAGCCAACTGGCCGGATTCGAGGCCGGTGGCGCGGGCGAGGCAATCGTCATTGGCGTTGGATACAAGCTTGTGCCGGATTTCTGTTGTGACACAAGTCACGCGGCCGCAAGGCTACAATGCAGGCATGGCTTGAGGAGGTGTCATTGGCGGTTAATATGTTGAACATCGAGGGCCTGGAGCGGCTCGATGCAAATGCGCCGGTTGTGATGCTGAACCTGATGCGTTTTCACCAGCGCTCGCGCGACGGCGACGGTTCCGGCTGGGACGCGTACTTGCGCTACAGCGCGATCACGGTGCCGATGATCAAGGCACGCGGCGGCACGCTGCTCTGGACCGGCGAAGCCAGAGCCGTCGCGCTCGGTCCGCACGACGGCAACGACTGGGATTTCGTCGCGCTGGTCCATTACCCGACGGTTGCGGCTTTCATCGACATGATGACGTCGGAGGCCTACGAGACGCAGGCCGATCCGCATCGCGTCAACGGCTGCGCCGAGCACGTGATCATTGCCACGAGTGAGGCGTACAGCAAGTTCAAGACGAAATAGCGCGCGATCTTCCCATCTCCCCTTGCAAGGGGAGAAGGAAGCGGAACATTCACTTCTTCCGCTCCTGCGTCACCGCATCCACAGCGTCACGACAGGTCATCTGCAGCAGGCGGCAGACGTCCTCCGTCGAACGCTGCTGGCTCAGCGCCCCAAACGTCGGATAGCTCGTCAGCACGAAGATCAGGTCGACTGCGTCCTGCACGGCCCGTTTGCCCGCGCGCTTCTCCGTGATGCGCGTGATGAGCCCCGTCAGCAGCTCGCGACGCCGTTCGTTGCGCGCGACCAGCGCCTCGCCGAATTCGGGATCGGTCGCCATGGCTTGGTTGAGCCCGTCAATGGCAGGATCGTGCGACCAGAAAGTACAGAAGATCGATACGACGCGGTCGAGCGCCGCACGCGGGTCCGCCATCGTCATCACCTCGGCCAGCTCGAACAGGCCGCCCTCGCGCGCGATGTCGTCGAACACGGCTTCCAGCAAGCCGCGCCGCGATCCGAACTGGTTGTAGACGGTCAGTCGCGTGACGCCGGCCGCCTTCGCCACCACGTCGAGGGAGAAGTTCGCGATGCTCGCGTCCTTTCGCAGCAGGCGTGCGCCGGCCGCGATGATGCGCTCGCGCGTTTCCGCCGCCGCGGACGCCCGCGTCGGGCTCACATAGCTGCGCTTCGGCATCGCCTCGCCTTCATCTTGACGCATTGACTATACAAGTTGTATATCCAATATAGAAGCCGGTTTGGAGCTTGCCATGCAGACTGCCCTCGTGATCGCCTTGTCGCTTCATGTGTTGTCGTCCGTGTTTTGGGCCGGATCAAGTTTCGCGCTGGCACGCACCGGCGGAGCCGGCGGCGAGCAACTCGTCTTTCCCCAGCTTGGCGCGGCGACGATTGCGATCCTGACCGGGGGCTATCTCGGCCATCTCGTTCATGCCGGCAGCTTCGGTACGGCGGAGCAGGTGCTGGCGCTTGGCGCGGTTTGCGCGCTGATCGCGGTCGGCGTTCAGGCGGCCATCGGTCCTCGCGCAGTCCTCACCCTGCGCCGTGGTGCCGGCGATCTCCAGGGCGTGCGTTCGCGCATCGCGATCGCCCAGCGCGTGGCGGCGGGCCTGCTCGGCATCACCGCGCTTTGCATGGGGGCTGCGCGCTATATCTGAAGGCGACCCTACGTCGTCTGCTTCCTTGACGCCACGAACACACCGGCCAGCACCAGCGCGAAGCCGATGAAGTGGAACGCCTGCGGGTGTTCGCCGAGGAATGCCATCGCCATGATCGAGCCGAACACCGGCACGACATGAAAGAACGGCGCGGCGCGGTTGGCGCCGATCAGGCGCACGCCACGATTGAAGCAGAGATAGGCGAGCGTCGACGGGAACACCGCGACATAGAACAGCGTCAGCAGGTTCGGCCCGTCGAGCTTCATCACGGGACGCGCGGACAATTCCCATATCTCGAGCGGGATGAGGCAGGCGGCGCCGGCGCCGAAGGTGAAGGCGAGGAACGACAGGCCGTGCATCGGCGGCCGCTTCAGGGTCAGCACCGAATACAGCGCGAAGATGATCAGCGCGACGATGAAGATGAGGTCGCCCTTGTTGAACGCGATGTTCGACAGCGTGGTGAAATCGCCATGCAGCAGGATCGTCAGCACGCCGCACATCGAGAGAGCTACGCCGAACGCCTGTGCCGCGGTGAGGCGGACGCCGAGGATGGCCAGCGACCACAGCGCCACGATCAGGGGCGCTGCCGACTGCAGCAGCAGCGTGTTGAGCGCCTGGGTATGTTCCAGCGCCCAATATTGCAGCGTGTTGAAGGCGCCGATGCCGGTGATCGACAGCACGATCATCAGGCCGAGCCTGCTGCGGATCGCGGGCCAGTCCTGGGCGAGATGTTTCCAGGCGAACGGCAGCACCAGCAGGAAGGCGAAGGTCCAGCGCAGGAACGACAGCGTCACCGGCGGGATGTGGCCGGCGGCGAGCCGCCCGACAATGGCGTTGCCGGCCCAGCACAGCGCGGTGATGCTGAGCAGCAGGTAAGGCTGGTTGGCGATCCAGCTGTGACTGGATGATTCGGAGCCCGTGGTCTGGCCGGTGGCGGACATTGTGATTGTTATGGCCCCGTCATGCGCCGGAGCCCCGGCCCGGCGAGGTCGGGCCGGCAGATAGCCCGGCGGCTCCCCAAAGACACGGAAATCGAGCCTGCATCAACGGGGGGCGGACGCATCGCGACCATGCAGTGGCGGGTCAGCCTCGCGCTTTGGCGGAAGCTTACGAAATGGCCATGGAAGGCTTCTGGATTTTCCGGGGATATCAAAGGGTTAAAGTGCGTCCTGAGCCCCGAAAAAGCCCCGTTCTTGCTTGCCTAGAGAGGCTGCTTCCTTTATCCGGTTGGCTGCCTCGCGTGCGAACGGCTCCGGCCGTCAGCTGGGCTGGCGCATCTAAAATCTTCAGAGGATTACCCGCGAATGGCCAACGTTGTCGTCGTCGGAGCCCAGTGGGGCGACGAAGGAAAGGGCAAGATCGTCGACTGGTTGTCGGAGCAGGCCGACATCGTCGCGCGCTTCCAGGGCGGCCACAACGCCGGCCATACGCTGGTCATCAATGGCGAGACCTACAAGCTCGCGCTGTTGCCCTCGGGCGTGCTGCGCCCGTCGAAACTGGCGGTGATCGGCAATGGCGTCGTGTTCGATGCGCAGGCCTTCCTCGACGAGGTCGCCAAGCTGCGCGGACAGGGCGTGGCGGTCGGCCCGGAGAACCTGCGCGTCGCAGAGAATGTCACGCTGATCCTGCCGTTGCACCGCGAGCTCGACGCTCTGCGCGAGTCCTCCAACTCGGCGACTGCGATCGGCACCACACGTCGCGGCATCGGGCCGGCTTATGAGGACAAGGTCGGCCGTCGTGCCATCCGCCTGATGGACCTCGCCGACCTCGACACCCTGCCGCACAAGATCGACCGGCTGCTTGCTCACCACAATGCATTGCGCCGCGGCCTGAACCTGCCCGAGTTCGACGGCAAGGACATTCTGAAGGAGCTGAGCGCGCTGGCGCCTCAGCTTCTGCCCTATGCCGAGACGGTGTGGCGCCTGCTCGATCAGGAGCGGCGCGCCGGCAAGCGCATCCTGTTCGAAGGCGCGCAGGGCGCGCTGCTCGACGTCGATCACGGCACCTATCCCTATGTGACGTCGTCCAACACGGTGGCGGCGCAGGCGGCAACCGGCACCGGTATGGGCCCGGGCGCGGTCGGTTATGTGCTCGGCATCTGCAAGGCCTACACGACCCGGGTCGGCCAGGGCCCATTCCCGACCGAGCTTCTGAATGAGATCGGCGAGGAGATCGGCCGCCGGGGCCGCGAGTTCGGGGTCAATACCGGACGCAAGCGCCGCTGCGGCTGGTTCGACGCCGTGCTGGTCCGCCAGACCGTGCGGACCTGCGGCATCAACGGCCTGGCGCTGACCAAGCTCGACATCCTCGACGGCTTCGACACGATCGAGGTCTGCACCGGCTACAGGCTGGACGGCAAGGAGATCGACCACTTCCCGGCCGGCGAGGGCGCCCAGGCCCGGGTCGAGCCGATCTACGAGACCATCGAGGGCTGGAAGGAGCCGACCGCCAATGCCCGCTCCTGGGCAGACTTGCCGGCCCAGGCCATCAAATATGTCCGCCGGATCGAGGAATTGGTGGGGTGTCCGGTCGCACTGCTTTCCACCAGCCCCGAACGCGAGGATACTATTCTGGTGCAAAATCCGTTTGAGGCTTAACGATATCTTACCGGGACGTGCGCTAGTTGAGTTGAAATGGCTGATTACTATCCGCTGATCGCCCGCGCTATTGCCGCCCTGGACCCCAACGCTCCCGGCGAAAGCCGTCGCGCGCTCTATGAGCGCGCGCGCACGGCCCTGATCGCGCAGCTCCGCAGCGTGCAACCGCCGCTCTCCGAATCCGAGATCACCCGCGAACGGCTGTCGCTGGAAGAGGCCGTCCGCAAGGTCGAATCGGAAGCCGCCCAGCGCGCCCGGGAGGCCTCGCGCCCCGGTCCCGGTGGCGGCGCCCGCAGCAGCGGCAGCGGTGACGCCTTCCGCCGGGCCAGCACCCGCGCCGCCGAGGGCAACCCGCCGCCGTCTCAGCCGGCCGCTCCGCGCACCCGTCCGGCTCCGCCGCCGCCGCGTGCCGACCGCCCGTCCTTCAATGTCGATGACCCGGGCGACGCCCCGCGTGCGCCGCGGGCCCCGCGTTTCGACGCGC
>NZ_JAPRAQ010000020.1 GCF_029989365.1 Bradyrhizobium sp. Arg816
TCGATCCGCGCGGAACGCTCGCTGAGCGTTACCTTCGCGAACATCGCGGCCTGGACCTGCCTGAGAGCGTCGCGTACTCGGCGATCCGCTTTCATGCGGGCCTGCGCTATGAGGGCGGCAAGTATCTGCCGGCCGTGGTGTGCCTGCTGCGCAACATCGAGACCAACGAACCGACCGGCATTCACCGCACTTTCCTCGATCGATACACCGGCGAAAAGATCGACCGGAAAATGCTTGGTATCGCCAAGGGCGCGGCCATCAAACTGGACGCCGAGTCTTCCTCGGCACTCACGATCGGTGAAGGCGTCGAGACGGTGCTGGCGGCGCGCGCTGCCGGCTTTACTCCGGGATGGGCGCTCGGATCGAGCGGTGCTGTGCGCTCCTTCCCGGTGCTGCCGAATCTGAACGAGTTGACGGTTCTGCAGGAGAACGATCCGACCAGCCGCCGGGACGTGAAGACTTGCGCGCGTCGCTATCTCGCCGCACGCCGTCCGGTCAACGTCGTCTCGAGCAAGGTCGGTAATGACTTCAATGATTGCTGGAAGGCGTACGGAGATGAATAAGCCGTTCGACGTGCACCGGCTGGTACCGAACGACATCGTGACCGAGGACAACGCCGCCCAGCAGTTCGTCGAGTTGCATGGTGACAAGCTGCGCCACTGCCATTCTCACGGCAAGTGGTTTCGATGGAATGGATTCTATTGGGAGATCAATAACACCAACCTTGCGTTTCACCACGCCCGCGAACTGGCGCGGCAGCTCGCAGAAGACCAGAGCGATGGCAAGCGTTACAAGATCAGCGCGACCGGCTTCGCCGGTGGCGTCGAGCGATTCGCAAAGTCCGATCCGAGCGTGGCCGTCACTATGGAGTTCTGGGATCGCGACCCGTGGCTGCTCGGAACGCCGGGCGGCACCGTCGATCTCCGGACTGGGGCGCTGCGCCATGCCTCGCGTGAGGACGGCATCACCAAGGTCACGTCAGTGGCACCGGACGATAGCGGTTGCCCGCGTTGGCTTCGTTTCCTGGTCGAGACGACCGGAGACGATGGTGAATTGATCCGGTTCTTGCAGCAGTGGTGCGGTTATTGCCTGACCGGCGTCACGCGCGAGCACGCGCTGGTCTTCGTCTACGGCCCCGGCGGCAACGGCAAATCTGTCTTTCTGAATATCCTCACCACGATCTTGAAGGACTACTCCGTCACGTCGGCCATGGAGACGTTCACCGCCTCGACGAACGATCGGCATTCCACCGAGGTCGCGATGCTGGCGGGGGCACGGCTTGTCACTGCGAGCGAAACTGAGGAAGGGCGTGCTTGGGCGGAAGCTCGGATCAAGTCGGTGACTGGCGGAGAAAAGATCACTGCTCGCTTCATGCGGCAGGACAACTTCACCTACATGCCGCAGTTCAAGCTGATCGTGATCGGCAACCACAAGCCCGTGCTGCATAACGTTGATGATGCAGCCAAGCGCCGCTTTAACATCGTGCCGTTCATCCTCAAGCCGGCCACGCCGGATCGGGACCTTGAGCAGAAGCTCATGCAGGAGGCACCCGGAATCCTGAAGTGGATGATCGACGGCTGTCTCGACTGGCAGCAGAACGGGTTGGTCCGCCCGAAGTGCGTCATCGAGGCCACGGCGGAATACTTCGGCGATCAGGACCTGTTCCGGCATTGGCTCGAAGAGGAATGCATCTGCGAACCGGGGAATATCGACATCTCGGAGGCCAGCAGCGTCCTGTTCGGGTCTTGGTCTAACTACGCCAAGGCCGCGGGAAATAAGCCGGGCACGACCGCGACCTTCAAGGACAACCTGACGGCGGCGGGATTCAAGTTCTATCGCAGCGAGAAGGCTCGGGAGTTCTTTGGCATCAGCCTGAAGCCTAAGGCGTCGTTCGACGGGGGCTATCCATGAAGGGATGGATGGCTGACGGCACTGACGGCGCTGACGCAGTTTCCGGTTTAGTCGCTTATGCGCGCGCGTGGGGCGTCAAACCGAAAAAGGCGTCAGCGGCGTCAGCGGCGTCAGGTCTCGTCACCTCTCATGGATAAGCCAATCGCGCGGAATCCCACCGCGCCCGCGACGATGAAGGGACACATCACCGCGGATTCACACAGGTCCCGATCATAGTGAGGATAGAAATGCGAACTAACGATTCACAAATCTTGATCGAAATGCCAGGCGTGTGCGATTGCGACTTCGTCGGCTCATGGCTTTTGAAAGTGGCACAAGCGCAGAGCCTCTGGTCCGAAGAATTGCACGATCGTGTTTTCCAGACTTCGGCTTCCACGTTGTCTCGGTGGTTTGACCCGTTTCAACGCGCTGCACTTGAGGTTCTGAGCGCCGCGTTGTTCTCCTCCTATGAAGAGGATCCCTTCCTGGTGGTCGATTTCGATGCGACCGGGGCGTTCATCACGGCATTTGCGATGATGGTCCAGCTCGGCTTCTTCGTTTCCGACGGCGGCAGCTATCGACTGGCGATCCCGGAATCCATCACCGTCCGCAAAGTGAAGCTCGCCGCATCGAAGGTCGCGTCGAGCGAGACCGAGAGCTTGTTGCACACCCTGCCTCATCAAACTGAAGCCGCTCGGCTCACGAGAGGAGGCTACTAACCACGTCCTGGCTGCCTCGGTTTGGGTCCTTCCCAGACCGGGGCAGGCTGCGGGTAGCGCAGCCGCGCAATGCAACCCCAGAGATAGACCGTGCCTTGGACCAACGACGACAACAGGAGTAAAGATCGTGAAATTGATCTCGGCATTCGGCGCCGCCGACTTGCTAGAAGTGGACAGACAGACCGTCCGGCGTGCCCTGCGTCATGTGGCGGCCGACGCCTACGTGAAGCAACAGCCTCGTTGGCGAGTAAAGACGGTCATCGAGGCCGTCGATCGGCATCTCGGCCGCAACAGCGTGCCCCGCGCTGCCGATCAAGGTCGCTTGGATGCCGCATTCAACGAATTCGACGAAGGCTGCGCAGCTCTCGGTTCAATCGCCGATCTGAAGGCGCGCCGACAGGAAGGTCGTCGGCTTATCGGCCTCTTGGTGGAACTGGACGGCGACATGCGTTCCGACGCTCGCGCGAGCCGCGAAGATGATCTTCGCGCCTCCCTCCGTTGCGACCAGCACCTCCGAGTGGCGATGCGCCGTTTCGAGCGCCCGTGTGAGTGGACGCACGACGAGTGCTGCGAGATTCTCGACGCCATTGCGAGTGCCCCTGCGCCTTCGATTCGAGGCTCCTGACGATGGATGCCAGCATGCGAGAATCGGGCGACATCGCTGACGATGAGGATGTTGTCACTTCCTTGAAGCAGACGATCGCAGAACTGCGGGCGCGCGTTGCGGAACTCGAACAGCCGCCGCCGCAGTGGACGCCGCTGAAGCGAGCGGCATCCGTCTGTGGTCTGAATTACGAAACGGTACGTCTGTGGGCCGAGCGCGGGCTGATCGACGCCTGCCGCGAGGGCGGGCGTTGGATGGTCAACTTGACCAGCCTGAAGGCACGACAGGCGCGAATCTTTGGTGGGGCTCAGGGATAGATGTTGGCTCCAATAGAGAACTTGCCGCTCGTTGTACTGCTAGACCATGGACGGGGAGAATCTAGTCATGTCGGCTTGTCCGCTCTTGGAGGTACACCGGAAATCGCGCCCCGTTAGGGCGACCGCCGCTTTAGACCGATTGTGTTGCAAAAGTCGAAAGTTGCAGGGCTCAAGATTTTTCGCGAAAACACTGAGCAGCGAGCGATCGCTGATTCGTATGACCTCAATCGCGTTACCGAAGTCGCCTGTGAATTTTGCGTGACGCCGTGAGGTCCCTCGCATCTTGTACGCGAAAGTCGCGCCCACGGCCCGCAGAATTTTGGTCATCGGCGAAAAACGACTTTTGCAACAATATCGACCCAAAGCAGACTTCCCGTATCGCGATGGTCAAGTTCCATCAGATAATTTGGAACCGGCGTCCTGGAACCGGAATTGAACCGTATCACCGATCCTGACCTTGGCCCCTTGCCGGTGACGGAGAGACGCGACAGCGCTCCCGGCCGCGGTGCAAATGTTAGGTGGATTAAGTGCAAGCCGAGCAAGCGAAGCAGTCGGTGAAGCAGCGCACCACGGCTACTGGGCGCCAGCTCAAACCTAACCTCCGTTCCATGCTCTCGACGGAGGAGTTGCGGCGGCGTCGGTCGCGTCCGGCCAATTACGCGGCAGAGAACCAAGCTCTGATCGCTTTGGCGCAAGAATTAGCGAACTCGCCCGAAGGCATCTTGCACAAGCTCGCCGATACCGCGTTAGGTCTATGTAACGCGCACTCCGCCGGGCTCAGCCTCCTCGAGGAAGGGGACGGAAAGAGTAATTTTCATTGGCGCGCCATCGCCGGCCAGTGGGCTCCTCACTTAAACGGTGGAACACCGCGCAACTTTGGTCCATGCGGCACGGTCCTTGACCAAAACGTCGCCATGATATGCTCACATCCCGAAGTCGATTTCCCCTATTGGGAACCCATCAAGCCTGTTCTTGAGGAAGGACTCCTGATTCCCTTCTACATCAAGGCTGAAGCGGTCGGCACAATCTGGGTCGTCGCGCATGACATCAGTCGCCGCTTCGATGCGGAAGACTTGCGCGTGATGACCAGCTTGGGCGCCTTCGCAGCGACCGCCTATCAGACTTGGCTCAACCTGAGCGCGGCGCAGCGAGTCGCCTCCATCGTCGAGTCCAGTCACGACGCAATCGTCAGCAAGGATCTCGATGGGACGATAAGGAGTTGGAACGGCGGCGCGCAGCGCATTTTTGGCTATCTGGCCGAGGAAGTCATCGGCAAGCCGATTACGATTCTGATTCCCCCGGATCGCCACAACGAAGAAACCGCAATTCTTGAGCGCCTGCGCAGAGGCGAACGCATTGATTCTTACGAAACCGTTCGCCGGCGTAAAGACGGAAGTCCAGTAGATATTTCACTCACAGTGTCGCCCTTGAGGGATACGGAGGGCAGGGTCATCGGCGCGTCAAAAATCGCGCGAAACATCACCGAGCGATTGTATGCAGAACGAGCGCTGCGCGAAAGCGAGTCGAGGCTGCAGGCGGCCGTCGATCTCGTGGGGCTCGGCTGCTATGCCTGGAATCCACAGTCCAACAAGTTGCAATGGGATGATACGGTCAGGGCCATGTGGGGTCTGCCGGCGGGCGCGGTCGTCGACTACGAGGTGTGGCGGTCCTGCGTTCATCCAGACGATCTTGCGCGTGTCGAGGCCGCTATCCAGCAGAGCGCCGACCCGCGGAGCGATGGGGTCTACAATATCGAGTACCGGGTCATCGGAAAGACGGACGGCGTGGAACGCTGGATCGCGACCCGCGGTCAGACCAACTTCGAGAATGACGTGCCGGCTTCGTTTTTCGGAGTCGCCCTAGAGATCACGGATCGCAAACGTATTGAAAGCAGGCTCGAGCGCCGCGTTGAAGAGCGGACGCGCGAACTGCAGGAGAGCAACCAGCAACTACGTGCTCAAATAGAGCAACGGGAAATCGCCGAGGCCGAGTCCCAGCAACTGCAACGCCTCGAGGCGATAGGACAGATTACGTCAGGCGTCGCGCACGACTTTAACAATCTTTTGAGCGTCGTGCTCACTAACGCGCGTATGTTGTCGCGCAATCTGCGGGATGATCCCGGTGATCAGGAAGGCATGGAACTGGTTGTCGGAGCGGCAGAACGGGGTGTGAATCTCACCTCGCAACTGCTCGCGTTCTCGCGCCAACAGCGGCTTGAGCCTCAAGTTGTCGATCTCAACAGCACCATCGTGAAGATGGGTGGCCTACTCAATGCCTCGCTTCGTGGAGCGATCCAACTCCGCACGAACCTCGCCGCGGACCTTTGCCCAGCCTTTGTAGATCTAACTCAAATTCAGTCGGTGATCCTCAATCTGGTTATTAACGCGAGAGACGCCATGTGGTCAGGGGGGACTCTGACCCTCGAGACTTTCAATGCCATCACCGATAAAGAACTCTCCGGCCCGGCAGCGCCGGCTCCGGGAAAGTATGTGGGACTGACCGTCCGAGATACAGGCATGGGTATCCCCGACGATGTGCTCCCCCGCGTCTTCGAGCCGTTCTTCACTACGAAAGGACCAGGAAAAGGATCGGGTCTCGGACTCGCCCAGGTTTTTGGTTTCGCCAAGCAGTCGGGTGGAGGCATCGCGCTTAAGACGCACGTCGGCGAAGGCACCTCAGTGACGGTGTTCTTACCTTGTGCCGAAGTGGTCCCACGAGTGCGCGAAAGAGAATCTGGTGCCGAGCAAATTTCAACAGTGGAGCTAAAGCCCCGTATTCTAGTCGTTGATGATGATCGGGCAGTTCTCAGGTCAACCGTTCGAGTACTTGAGGCCCTCGGATACGCGGCGGTGCCCGCTGCCAGCGGACAGGAAGCCCTTGAGCTGATTGCAAACGGTCTGAAGATAGAGCTTGTTCTTGCGGATTTCGCCATGCCGGAAATGACGGGAGTCGAGCTCGCAAAAGCGATCTGCGCGACCGATCCCAACTTGCCCGTGATCCTCGTCACCGGTTATGGAGATCGCGAGACTTTAGAGGAGTTTCGAGAGGCGCAAGTACTTCGGAAGCCTTATGATGAAGACGGACTGATGAAGGCGATTCTAACGGCCCTAACCTAGGGTGATCTGCGTAGTTCGACTCCCGCCTGTGGCACCTAGCTGACCTGCCCAGGGCGGTCTGACGAAGGTCCGCTGTTGGCCCATCCCGTCCAATCGCAGCCCTATGCCCGATGACTGCTTCCGGCTGAACAGCGGACGCGCTCATTGGATTTCGTTGGATTGTGGCTAATGCGAACCTGTCTCGTCATTGCATAAACTAGTCGTGAAACGACAGGAGCAACGAGTGGCGATCTTCAAATCCAATCCCGACAAAACCATCCAGCGTGACATCGATTCCGCAACGGCTAACCGTGACCGGCTCTCGGCAAAGCTGAACGAGTGCGAACAAGCCATGGCTCGCCATGCGATGGTGGCCAAGGACAGCGCCCTGAGCGGCGACGATGCGGGTCTTGATGCTGCGGAGGGTTCGCTCCGCGCGGCTCAGGATCGCGCCGCTACCCTCAAGACCGCACTGACGGAGATCAACCAGCGCCTCGCCGATCTTGAGCGCGCCAAGGAGGACGCCGCCGACAAGAAGTTGCGGGCGGAAACTGCGGCGGAAATCGATCGTCTGATCGGCAAGCTGACGGAGGTTGGCACGGAATTCAACGAGACTGCGATTCGCCTGTCCACGCATACCACCAGCGCCGTCCCGCTCGTCTATGAAGCTCTTGGCCTCGATAAGTTCATGGCAACTTGTCAGGCGGAAGTGCCAGCCGCGTTGGAGTTGGTTGCCAAGCTGCTTCGTGCTCACGCGGACGCTGTGATCGCCGGCACGGCGCCAGCGACCTTGCCTCGCGGCGAGGATCAGCACGTCCCGGCGCCGGCTCAGGCTCCTGCGGAGCCGCATTTCCAGTACCGCGCCGTGAAGCCTAAACCCAGCTTCAACGGCTTCGTTCGGACTTAGAGAGGAGAATCATTTGAAATTCTGTCCGCCCGGCGCCGAACCTTTCCGCACCTTGCACCGAATTGACGGTTGGTTTGGCGGTCCCGAAGAGGTTCCTGAGGGCGTGGCTCGACTGATCGTGGGCAAGTTGCCCTCTGCCGGTCCGCGCAGCGTCGCTGAGGCTACGCGGGCGCGAATGATCGCGCGTCAGTTGAAGTACGAGTTCTCGCAGAAAGTCATTCTCGCGCGCCGCAATCGGTTCGGGCTCGAAACGCGATAATTCGTGGGCAATGTGATTCATGCCGATGTCGTAGACGAGCCACTTTCTGCACCAGATCGCGTGCGGTGATCAGCAACATCAACGATCAATGGGCACGGCGGATGTACCCAGCCTGATGATCTTCAATGGCCCTGACGCGCAATATCGTCGGGGCCATTGTTTTAGGCGCCTTCCGTTCACGCGCGGATGTCGGCTCTTAGACGCGAAGCAGAAATCATATGCTCGATCCGAGCTTTACCGGTTGTGACCCATCTGCGACATCTGGCCGGCCGGGCCGGGTCGTGGCCAATGACCAATTTCCCCCTCCACACGGTGTTATAGTCCTGCCGTTATCCCGTGCTTAGCTTGGGACACATGAGGCGGCCTGACTTGCTGGGCCGTGCGGCCCGCGTGGCGGCCAAGCGCCTGCTCGCCGCTATGAGGTGCCTACTGCTAACGAGGTGCTAACGAGCATGTTAACCTCCGGAGCAAAGACACATCGGACGTGCGCCACATCCCTGGCGGCACTATTGCTCCTATCTTGTATTTTCGAGATAGTTGCTGCGCGCGCCGTTGAGGAAGATACCGGCGTAGGTCCACCGCCCGCGCTGGCGCCGGGGCAGCCACCGCCCCTGCCCAAGCCGGGCCCGTTAGCCGAGCCCCGTTTATCAACTCAGGTCGGCTTCCCCACGGTCTTGACCAACTATGCTATCTCGCCGTCCACGCTCAGACCTGCCAGAGTCGCATTGGGTCAGAAGCTGTTCTTCGAGCCTCGGCTCTCTGGCGACGGCACGGTCGCCTGCGCCACCTGCCACGATCCGGCGCGGGCCTTCACCGACGGCAGGCCCGCGTCAGTCGGCATCCATGGCCGCGTCGGTCAACGCAACGCCCCAACCGTGTTGAACGCGCTCTATAGCAAGACGCAATTCTGGGACGGCCGGGTCAATACGCTAGAGCAACAGGCTGCGCTGCCGATCACAAATCCGTCTGAGATGGGCTCGGCCAGTATCGGCGATGCGGTGTCCGGGATCGCGGACGATAAGGACTATCAGACTCAATTCATGCAAGCCTTCGGCCGGGACGTGAACGAGCAGGATATGCTGAGCGCTATTGCAGCCTACGAACGGACGTTGGCTTCCTTCGATTCTCCCTTCGACCATTTCATCGCCGGAGACGCCAACGCGATCAGCGACTCCGCCAAGCGCGGATGGGAATTGTTCAACACTAAGGCTCGTTGCCAGCTTTGCCACGCTTTGACGGACAATCAGCTGGATACAACCCTCTTCATGGATAACGATTTTCACAACATTGGCATCGGCATCCTCCGGCATCACGTAGCCCCCTTGGCGCAGCAGGCAGAGCGCGAGCTGGCGCAAGGCCGTCTCGCGGCTATCGACACCGCAGCGATCACGAGCGAGATGTCGGTCCTCGGGCGCTTCCTTGTGACGAGAAAGCAGAGTGATATCGCATCGTTCAAGACGCCGGGCCTACGAAATGTTCTTGTGACCGGGCCCTACTTCCACGACGGGTCAATGCAAACACTGTGGGACGTAATGGATCATTACAATAAGGGTGATGGGATCACCAACCCCTGGCTCGACAAGGACATGCAGCCGTTGGCACTGACGGAGCCCGAGATCGATGATGTGGTAGCGTTTCTTGCCTCACTGACAAGCCCGCAATACAAGGTAATTGGTGACCAGGAGTATGCACGGCAACTCGCTTTATCCAAAGTGAGCCGCACTCAGCGGGATACGGCGCGGGCTTTCGGCCCGAAGCCGAAGCAGCCTGATCCGCCCCCGTTTTAATTGTATTCGGCTGGATTGCCATAATTCTTGCGATCTGAGCTGAGCCACGACGCAAGAGTCCGCTCATGGCCCAACACGGAATTCCCGCGATGTCCCCTTTCGCGCCGCTAGGGGGCACAGCGGACATCAATCGGCGTCCCCCGATTTATCGAGCGTGACGATCCCGTGGTGTCGTGGCTGATCACGACGGTGGAGATTTTGCTGCATTGATCCTAGTCTAGGTATCTCGGCCGAGTAAGGCGGCTCGCATCCGCTCATTGCTTGCAGGGCCAAGCCTCCGATTGGGCTGACCATACCGAGGATGCCGTGTTGTAACGACGCTTCGCCGGGTTTTCTCTGAGGTATTTGCAGACAACGTCGCGTGCTTGGGTCAACGTGGATTCCGCAGGGAGACAGACGGGCGCATTGTTTGCATTCAGCATCAGAGCGTCCAGAACGCCCGCAACGTAATACGTGGCCCTGATATCCTTTCGTTCACACCACTCGTGCAACGTATCGGCGCTTACATATCGCTGAATGCCGCCGGTGCTGGTCTGCGCCAGCGTTTCAGTCGTCAGAAGGGCAAGCGCCAGTGCGGTCAACATAATTGTCTTGGTCACAGGCGTTATAATTCCTCTCACCGCGACCGGGCGCACACGCCCGTATTTTGGGACGGCGCCGAAACCATGCCGAAGGGATCGATCGAGTGGCTTGATTTGATCACGCGCATATTCTTCTGCACCGTAAGCAACCCGATCGGTGTGTCGTCAGCGTTCAGTTCAACAAACGCGGTTGCGCCCATGGGGTCGGCGACAACAAAAGCCCTGTTGCCGATGCCGCGGGAGATGCCGATCCGGGCGTATTGACCGTCGCTGGAGTTGGTGTCGGGTAAAGTGGTGATGAAAATGTCTTCGCTATAGCCTTCGATTTTGCATTTCAGCACGTCGGCACGCGAAGGGATTGGCGCAATCATTTGAGCGCCTACGAAACCAGCCACCAGCGCGGCTACAACCACTTTCATTAATGCCCCCAACCTTAAACTGCCCCGCGTAGGAATGGCTTAATCATGCCGCGACCTTATCTTCCTTTTCGGTGCCGCGCATCACGATCCGCAGCGCATCATCCGGCAACGGCCGCTGCAACGCCTTCGCCTCATCCCACGACGCGCGCATCCGGACATCACGCTCCTCATCGGTGGTCAGGATCACCGGCATCGCCTTGGGAGCACTATCAACTTATCAGGTCGGGATCATCAATGCACCGACTGGCAACGCGGTGAACCTCGCCAAAGAACTCTTCCGCGTTGACGAACAAGCCCTTGTCCTGTCCATGGGGATTTGTCGCGAACGTCGGGCCATTTGGTCCGCCCCAGCCGACCCCCGCCGATGGGATGCCATTCTTAGGGTTGTCTACGTGCTCAAGCATCCAGTTGCGCACGTCACGGACGCCCACAGCTTTGAATGACTGCAAACCCGGCATTTTCCGAATGACCGCAGCTGCTCGGTGGCCTATCCAGTAAAATGTTTCGGTGAGAAGCTCGATCCTGTCCGCCCGTTCAATTTGTTCTAGTCCATAACGAGCCTGCTGCTCCTTGGGCCAAGTGGCGACACTCATCAAATCGACATTGGACGAGCACAACGGGCGGACCTCCGCGATGATTGAGCGAAGTTGCCGAAGTCGCTTGTCTGCCTCCCTGTAGATAACGTCGTTAACACCACCGACTTTTGCATACTCTAACGAACGATAGGCATCGAGCGAGGATTTTGAGCGTTGAGCTATTTCCATCACGTCGCAGCGGCCAATGGGAATGATCATGCCTCAGCGTCCTCCCGGCCACCACGTTGACGACCGATTGCTGACTGAACTCTTGGTCGGTCGCAGCGCGACCAGATGACTGCGCTTGTACGGATAGGTGTTTGACGCGAGATCGACCTGCGAAGCGGCTGCTTTCAATTTGTCGTAGGAAAGAGAGAGCATTTGGATTGCCCAACCAGCTCCCTCAAAGATCAACCTTTATTCTAAATCGATTGCCTGTGGAATCTTTTTGAAGAATGAGTTTTCGGTGATCATGGTTGGTTACCTATATCGATCTGGCCGTTCAAGCCTTGAGACAAAGCGGTCAGGGAATTTTGGCAATGACTCTGGCCGGTCCTCCGACTAGGACCTCGCGAAGCGTTGCTTCGACTGAAGGTGTCCAGTAAGCCGCCGATCCATCAACAAAGCCGTCGATCATTGGCTTTCCTGTCGGGACAGATGAAATCGCCTCGAAATCAGCGATGTGCGTCGGGACGTGATCAGCAACGTCGATCTCGAAAACATCTGCGTTCGCCCGATACCTCTGTCTGAACCGTTGCGCTTCGGCGAGTGTAGATGTTGCGTATAGGCAATCGAGTCGGCTTGGTGCCTTTGGCACAGCAAGTCGTCTGTAAATTTCTAGCGGCCCTTCCCATGCTAAGATGGTTAGCGCAAAGCCTGCATCCACGGTCGTCATCCTTGTGCGTGCCGATTTGACATGGCTGCCGTATTTACCGGGTTGAAGAACCGTCCCAATGGGATGATTGATTGGCGAAACGTGAAAAAGCTTCATGAAAAGCTGCCCTTGTCAGTAGGTGATCTTTTGTTGGCGTCGCCTGCTTCCATTCAGATGTCGAGACCGTAAAACTGCGTCAGCCATTTCATTGCCGCGCGCTTTGCGACCTCAGCACCAAGCTTGACACCTTCCTTGCCGAGATAATTGCTCATGTCGGCAAGCCAGCCCTTCGCCTTCTCTCCAAGTCCGCTTGATGATGGCTGTTCTGTTCGGATGTCGGATAGCGCCTTGATGCCCTCGGCATTAATGCCGATCTGTTCCAGGGCTTTAGAAAGGGAAGCGAAGTCGCCAACGGAGATGTTTTGATTGGTGATCTGGTTTGTGTATTCGATGTTCGATGCGATCAGGACGTCGCCGTGGAAGATGTTATTCACGACGGACCGCTCGACGACCGAGGCGGGCACGGACGTTGCTGTAGTGGCGTCGGAAGGAAGATTGTCTTTTATATCCAAAGCAAATCGGAGAACGCGGGTCCTGACCTGTTCAAGAAGAGCAACGATCACGGAGCCGGGAATACTCTGCCATGCACGGTTGAGTACCAAGTCGCTATCCTCAAAGAACTTGGTCTGGTACTTGGCGGAGAGGTGCGGATTCCAGGGAAGGTGTGAGTCCTTTGTCCGATCTGCACTATGTAAGATGCTGCAGGCTGAGCGAGGTATCCCTTCTCGATAAGCTTACGATCCTTCGGCTCCATGACGTGCAGGGAAAGTGGTTGATCGTTGAGCTGAACTGCGAGACCGACAAACGTGCCCTTGTTGACGCAATTGAAGACCCGATAACTCGGCAACTCGTCTTGGATTTCATATCCGTCAAGCTCGTTATCCAGCCAAGCCCGGAATTTCTCGTTGGGAATCTGTCGTTCGAGGATCAGGCATTTGCGCAGCAGATTTCCGATTGGCTCCTTATCGTTTGATGCTATTTCGATGATGTCGTCGATCAGTGCCATGGATGGTGGTGCTCGATTGGTGTAGTGTGGTGACCCTGCTCAGCCTACGTGGCTGTGAGGAGATAAAAGAGTCGAAGGCTCTAAGCAATCGGATGCCGCGTGAGGAAAACACAAAGCTAGCCGGTGTTCGTTGCAAGATAGAGAACTAAGGCGGAGTTGCAGTCGGTGAGTGCTGTCAGCGTGTGACCCACCACATTCCACATGTCATGAGGCACTGTTTCGTCCTCATAGAAGTTATTGACGGATCGCAGTTCTGCGGTCGCGTCGCCTAGTTCTTTGACAATCTCCTTCAGATTGGGAATCTCCGTATGTTCGCGCGCGGCTTTACGGACCGCCTTCTCCATCGCGTCTAGTTCGGTGATATGGCTCTGTAGCGCTCTAATAGTCTTCTCGCGAAACATTCGTTCGTCTGCATCCATAGCTCTCGTCCTTTCTCAACCAAACGATTCCATTGCCCGGCTCATCGCGGGAGGCGTCCGGTCTTCAACCCGACTTGCGGCCCCACGCGAATCGGGAGGCTGTACGTTGGCACAATGCAGGGTAGCAACGCGAGGATCGGGAGGCTTGTCCCGGTTATTCACAGGTTCGATCACTGCATCGTCGGAGCCGCTGGCACGATCTCGATCTTAGCCGACTTGCCGCAGCCATCCGACGAGACCACGGTTGCCGTCAGCGGCGGAACATCTTGAGCCGGTTGGGCTTCGCCGGCCCGCTGCAGATCCGTTCGACGCCGTGGGGACCGTAGCGCGTGACGCTGGCGGTGCCGCGCGCGTCGATGACAACGAGATGAAACGGGCCCTCAAATTCGCCCCCCTCGACAAAGTCGGAGATCAGCCTGGCGAAGCGCTGTTGGTCTTGCGGCGACATCAGCGGATGGTAGCAGAGCGTAACCGTACCGGGGAACTGTGTTATAAACGCGCGAGAAAGGCGAGTCGATGACTTACCCTCAATCTACGCTTCAGGAGCTGGCCGAAAGCGAACGGCAAATGGTGCTGGAGGCCGAAGGTCGGTTCGGAAAGCATTGGCTCGAAGCCCGCGCGAGTTCGATTTTTCTTTCGCGTTGCATGATTGCGATAGATCACGACCGGATGCATGTCGGCCGCTTTAGCGCGATCCTGAAGAAGCACCATCTACTAGCGATCATGTCAGCCGTTCGCCTGCACAAGTCGCAAGCAATGTGGAATCTACGACAAGTTCTCGAAGCTGGCGCGCACGCCGCCTTCGCTATCGCCAATCCCGACGACGAACATTTCTTCAAGTGGGAAAACGGCGTGCTCGTCCTTCCGCCGAAACTTCCCGGCAAGCGTTACGATTGGCTAGCGCAAAACCACAAACCGTTTTCCGACGCAATCAAAGCCAAAAAAGATTTGCTCAATGAGTCGCAGACTCACGCGAACGTCGTCGCGGCGCATGGCGTCTTCCGCATGGAAGGGAATCAGGTTCAAGCGCCGTTCTTCGACGTTGAAGACGAATATCACGTCAAGATTGATCTATGGCTAGCGGCGGCCGTCGCACTCGACGTGATGAAGCTCTTCCGGGAAGTGAACCAAGGGCATAACGTCATCGAGTTCGTCGAAGGCTTCGATGGGCACCTGACGACGTTGGAGAACAGGGTGATGGCCCTCATGGACGAGATGAAGGCGACCGAACGATGGCAACGAGCGGAAGCCGCGCGGCTGGCAGCCGAGGCGGCAACCAAAGACGTCTAGGCGCACGCCGGACTCGCGCATTTCGCCGAAGGTGATCTTTTGAAGGTAGGTCGTCATGGCACGCGCGTCAGGTGTCAGCGTCGCGAGAAGTTTTCGCCATCGCCTTCTCAACCTATCGGCAAGCTGGTTCAGATGCTGCGCCAGCCGGTCGAACATGTCCCGCTTTGTGGGGTTCGTTGCGAGGTCGCGGATCAGGGCGGCTTCAGCCGCATCCTTGCGGAGTTTTTCCAAGCTGGCTTGATAATCTTTCATGGCCTGCCATCCCGTCTCACAATAGCTTTTTTTGAGCCGGCGCGATGGGCTTTCTGATCAACAGCGGTGGCGTGCCGATCAGCCCGGATTTTTTGAGCAGCCCGTCGTCGAATGTCTCCAGCGCGTGAACCTTTGCTTCGAGCGCGGTGGCGATGTGGATGGCGTCTTTGGGCTTCACGCCGTGATCCCAAACCAACTCTTGAGCGCTTTCGGACACGACCCTCGTCACGTTTCGAAGCCGCATCGACGATCTGCGAAAAAACCGACGAACAATATCGGCCTTGTCCTTTGCAACCGGTGGCGCGTTGCGCATCCAGAGCACTTCCGCAATCGCGAGGGTAGACGTGACGATTAGCACGTCGCCAGCATCAGCGCGGAGCAGCGTGCCCTCACATAGCTCCGCCTTGCCCGGCTCCGATTGGAGCCAACCGAGAAAGGCGTCGCTGTCCCAATAGATCAATTCAACTGGCAAACTTAATTACGGAGAATTCCTCTCACGTCCCCTGCTGTCGGCAACTCGCTGTCATCGGGCAGGCTGACAACGCTGGCCGCCTCGATGCTGATCGGCATTCCGTTTTTGCGATAGTGGATCACGCCGCTAACCTCGACGCGCTTCCGGAATTTGTCGAACACGTCGGCAAGCAGGTGCTCCGGGAAAAAGCAGCGAACCTTCTGCTTCAGCATGGCGTCGCGGATTTGAAATTGCAGGGTGCCGCTGCTGCTCTCGGTGATCGTTTCCAAGCGGCCTTCGATGGTCCCATAGTCTTTATAGTCGGCGCGAAAATCCTCGCGGATGATGCTCGCAATTTTCGGGTCTAGCTCGACCGGCTTCTTGTGAACCCAAAGACGGACCGGAATCATGTGGCCCTGCGTGCCTTCGGAGATTTCCGCCAAGGTCCGCAGGTGCTTGACGGCCGCCTCTGGCAAACCGGAGTCGTCGATGTCACCTTCGGCAATGCGCTGAACACCCTTCTCCGCGCGCGCGAGAACAGCGTTCACCACCTCAATCGGAGTGGCCGGCATTGGATCAACGCCGAGCAACGTGCTGCCCTCGCGAACGCGCACGACCCATCGCGCCGGCTCACCCTCCGGAGCAAAGCTCGCACTCACTTCCTGTATGTATCCGAAGAACGCGCGGGCAGCCGTCATGAACCGCTCGGGAGATAGATTGGCACCTATCTCCAGCGTGAGTTCACTCGGTATCTGGTCGGCGGTGGCCATGACCCATCAACCAATCTGCTGCTCGCGTCCCCATGCAAACTACGCGCATTATCCGTCGCTGGCGTCAATCATCCGTTACGCCGTCACATAGGTTGGAAGGGCCTAGATCTCCCGCTATCGACCCGATCCGACCCAGACGTCGGCAGGCATCGGGCCGCCTGCACTCCATCGGGCTCCACAGAAATTCATATAAAGCGCCTTGGTCGCACGCCGGTCGGATCGCGACACAAATGTGGACACAACAGCGTCAGAGCATTGAAATATCTAAGCTTTCTGCGCCCATACTCCTCCTGCGCAGTGGTTGGACGGCTTATGCCGCGCTCTCCCGGGAGCCGAGTTCCTTCTGGCCTCCCTCACCCCAGCGAAAGTCGCCGACGCCGCGCCGGTTGACGCGACTGCCGCATTCGCAAGAGCTTGACCGTAGCAACGACGGTCAGGACCACACGGTTTTGCCGTACGCACGGCCCGCTATTTCGCCGCAGTTTTTCCGGCCCTGTCGACGGAGCCGGAAACTTACAGACGAGACGAACCTGACAGCGCCGCTCATCCGGCACGAGGCCTCGGGGCTCACGGAGAGCAATCCGCCCTGCCCTTGACCTCTCGCGCCCGACGCTGCCGCGTCCACCGCAAGCCCGGCTCGCGACAGTGACGACACAAGATCGCCCCTCAAGGATGAGCCGGGATGGACGACACATACGCCATTTCCGAATTTCGGTAAAGTGGAATATTTCTTGCAGGCGCGGCTTGACACCGGCGCAGCTCGGAATGACCCGGTGTTTTGCCCGACGGCCGGGGCCGGCGGCGTGACTGGCGGCCCGCCTGTGCGGAGCGGCGGCGGCATGCCCCACCGCATCAACACCATCTCGCATGTGCAACCTCTACAGCATCACCACTAATCAAGCCGCTATCGCCGCATTGTTTCGCGTCGTCAACCGATACGTCGGCAACCTCGCACCGATGCCCGGCGTGTTTCCCGACTATCCTGCGCCGGTCGGGTCGCAAGATCGCTACGTCGCGCACCGTGCAGGATAGATGCCATCAAAACGGTGCCAGCAATGCCGCTTTAGCCACACTTACCGGTGAGGACCTGATCTTGAAACGTAGGAGAGTACGTCATGCCGCTGACCGATCAGTCGCGAAATCATGTTGGCGAACTGAACGAGAGAAAAAATTGCGAGGAATTCCAAAATCATTTCGAAAAGCCTCCGGGTTCGAAAATTCGCTGTCGTAAAACACGCCCCAGCCCGGAGACCGCAAATCTAAAACTGTTTGTTGCGGCGTAAACGCAAAATGGAACAGTTCAACGAAGAAACAATAAATCAGTTGCCTTTCGGCAACAGCATGAGGAGATTGCGGCGTTCTCGAAAACACGCTGTCATTGCCGCCGGTCGCCCACGTCGCGCCAGCATCTATCCGTACTGTTCATCGAGTGGCGGCTCGCCGCACTTGTCGGCCATCTCCTGACAGATGCAAGCGATCTCGAACATGACCCGCCCGATGCTGCGACGGATCGCAAGATCCGCCGCGCGGCGGACACCGCGCCAGGTAGGCTCGACAGTGCGGTCAGGGTGACACCGGCAATTCCCTCGATGAGCGCATCAACATCTGCCCGCCGCACCAGTTCGCGCCTGCTTCTCCATCAGCCGCAGTTGCAGCATCTCGGTCTTGCCCCTGACGTGATCAGCACCAGCGGCGATTGCCGCCACTCGCGGCAAGCATCGAAGGTAGGCAACGCGGCCTCTGGTCGAGCGGGAAGCCGTCACCCTGCCGCTGGATCACGCTTTCGGCCTCGAGCTTCCCTATGTAGGTCCGACTGCAATCGAGGTGTTGCGCCAATGCCGACGCGCTGACCGTCGCGGGCTTTCTGGGGCCGGGTCGAGGGGAAGGCTTGGCGATGGACGCGACTGTCTCGGTCGTCAGCGTCATTCCTGCTACGTCGCGCAGGATAGCCCACTTCCGCTTTCGGCGGCATAGCGGACCACGACCAGACTTACCACAGGCTAACTCGATCTCGAATGGACCAAAACCGCCGTGTCGACGTGCCTTAGGGCAAGCGAACTACTCAGAATTGGTCAGCAACTCTGTCCACTTCGTCACACGTTCGCAACAGCAAGCCACAAACTGTAATTGCGCTTGTCGTTCGCCACACTTAAGGCAATCCACGCTCTCACCGTTCGTCAGGTCATTGCTGAAGTCGCGGCTCCTCGAAGGGGGAACGATGAGTGACAGCATCAAGCGAGCCAACGTCGATACAAAAGCGCCGGAGGTCAGCGCGACAAACGCGGCAAGATATTCGGTCCGCTTGCGCAGGGGGTGAGGTTCGCGCGCATCTGGTGGCAACGGCGGCAGTAGCGGCCTTGCTCGCGGCGACATCCGCACACGCGCAAGATGCGACTTGGCTGCGCAATCCCGGCTCCGGAGATTTCAACACCGCCGGCAACTGGAACCCCGCCACAGTGCCGACCGGTATTGGCACCGCGTTCTTCGGGCAGTCCAATATCACCAGCCTGACGTTCAACTCGGGTGCCGCAAACAGCCTCGGCGGATTTACCTTCAATAATGCCTTCGCGGGGCCCTATTCGTTCCTTCTTGCTCCCTTGAGCAGCCTGACATTTACCGGCGCGGGCATCTCCAACTTTACGCCGAACGGCGTGCAAATTACCGTTTCGCCCCTCAGCAATTTGGTGTTCGCTAGCAACAGCACAGCGGGCACTTCGGTGGGCACTGCCGCCACCACAATCACCAACGGCGGCAACGTGACTTTTGCTGGCACCAGCTCGGCGGGCACCGCTACGATCGCGAACAACTTTCAGTTACTTTTCACGAACAGCAGCACGGCTGCCAACGCCACCATCACCACGAATGGTATAACGACGTTTGCGGGCAACAGCACCGGCGGCAATGCGCAATTGATCACGAATGCTGGGGCGAACCTGACTTTTGAGTTCACGGCGGGGCCAAATGGCGACAATCAGATCACAGCCGGATCGATCGCGGGCGCCGGCAATTACATACTTCCCGGTAAAACACTGACAGTTGGCAGCAACGATCTATCGACCGGGGTCAGCGGTGTGATCGTCGGCGCCGGCGGATCGCTAGTCAAGACGGGCAGTGGCACGTTGACGCTGTCCGGCACCAATACTTACACCGGCACAACGACGGTGAACGCCGGTTCGCTGTTAGTGGATGGTTCGATCGCATCATCGAGCCTGACCACTGTGAACTCAGGCGCTGCGCTCCACGGTAGCGGCACCGTAGGCCCGGCGAGCATTAACGCGGGCGGCTTCCTCGTTCCCGGTCCGGTGGGGACGCCGAGCAGCATAAACGTCGCCGGCAGCCTCGCGTTTCAATCCGGCGCGTTCTACATCGTGCAGGTAAACCCCTCGACGGCGTCGACCACCAATGTGACCGGCACCGCTTCGCTCGCGGGGACAGTGGGGGCCGTTTTTGCACCTGGGAGTTATGTCTCGCGCCAATACACCATTTTGACGGCCGCCGGCGGGCTCACCGGCACGTTCGACGCGCTCGCCACCTTCGGCTTGCCGGCCGGCTTCGGGGCGCGACTGGCCTACGTCGGCAACGACGCAATACTTAATCTCAAGGCCCAGCTCGTTCCCGATCCTAACCCGCCAATACCTATACCACCCATACCGGGTGGACCGGCGCTGCCGCCGCCCCCACCGGTCTTCACCGAGAACCAGCTCAACGTCGGCCGTGCCATCGACAACTTCTTCAACAACGGCGGTACGCTGCCGCCGGCCTTTGTGCCGCTCTTTGGCCTCGCCGGCAGCAATCTCACCAATGCCCTCGATCAGATCTCCGGAGAAGTTGCGACCGGTGCACAGACAGCCGCATTCCAACTCGGCAGCCAGTTTCTCAACCTGATGCTCGATCCGCTCGTCGACGGCCGATGCGGTGTTGGCCGCACGGACTATCCAGCGCTCGGCTTCAGGCCCGACTGCGAGCCTCGGCCGTCGGGACCAGCTCTTGCCTATGCCTCGATGTACACCAAGACACCCCCGGCGCCGGCGCCGATCTATGAGCCGCGCTGGACGGTGTGGGGTGGCGGCTATGGCGGGGGCAACAAGACCAGCGGCGATCCCGTGATCGGCAGCCATGATCTTTCGGCACGCACCGCGGGTTTCGCGGGCGGGTTCGACTACCGCCTTGCGCCCAATTCCGTGGTGGGCTTTGCAATCGCCGGTGGCGGCACCAATTGGAGCCTGTCGCACGGGCTTGGCGGTGGTAGAAGCGATGCCTTCCAGGCTGGCGTTTACGGCGCGACCCGCTGGGGCGCGGCCTATCTCGCTACGGACTTCGCCTTCACCAATCACTGGATGTCAACCGACCGCTTCGCCTTTGGCGGCGACCATCTGACGGCTGACTTCAACGCGCAGAGCTACGGCGGGCGGCTGGAAGGCGGCTATCACTTCGAGACGCCGTATGTCGGAGTTGCGCCCTATGCGGCGATCCAGGCGCAGAGCTTCCACACGCCGAGCTACGGCGAAATCGGCACCATTCCCAATGGCTTTGCCCTCGCGTTCGGTTCGCGCGATGCGACCGACACCAGGAGTGAGCTTGGTGCGCGCTTCGACCGGTCGCTGGCGCTCTATTCCAACGCCGTGCTGACGTTGCGCGGCCGGCTCGCGTGGGCGCATGACTGGGTGAGTGATCCCACCCTCATGCCGGTGTTCCAGGCGCTGCCGGGGGCGAGCTTCATCGTCAACGGGGCGATCCCCCCGAAAGATTCCGCGCTGACGTCGGTGGGTGCGGAGCTTCGGTTCGTCAACGGCATCAGCCTGCTCGCCAAGTTCGACGGCGGCTTCGCCTCGCACTCATCCACCTACGCTGGCACCGGCACGATCCGCTACAGCTGGTAACAACGGCCCGCCACTTCTCGGGCAGGGACTTCAGCTTATGGGCCCTTGCCGCCTACAAGTGGTTCGCGTCCGCCTTCAGCGGATAAGCGGTCTAGGGCCTATTGGGGCCCGGCCATCTCACCCGCGGTTCGCTTCGTCATTCAGAGATCTGAAAAGCGTCTTGTTCTGCAAGAGATTGTCTCATCCACGGCACCCGAAAATTAGTGCTGGACGCCAGGACCACACGGTTTTGCCGTACGCACGGCTCGCCGTTTCGCCGCAGTTTTTCCGGCCCTGTCGACGGAGCCGGAAACTTACAGACGAGACGAACCTGACAGCGCCGCTCATCCGGCACGAGGCCTCAGGGCTCACGGAGAGCAATCCGCCCTGCCCTTGACCTCTCGCGCCCGACGCTGCCGCGTCCACCGCAAGCCCGGCTCGCGACAGTGACGACACAAGATCGCCCCTCAAGGATGAGCCGGGATGGGTAACACATACGACAAATCCGAATTTCGGTAAAGTGGAATATTCTTGCAAGCGCGGCTTGACACCGGCGCAGCTCGGAATGACCCGGTGTTTTGCCCGACGGCCGGGCCCGGCGGCGCGCTCACGAATATCGTCCCGAACGCGACACGCTTCGGAACCCAGGTTGACGTCACGCCGTTCTTGAGCACTATCTGCGACAATTCGAGCACGCCTCGGACATAAAGGCGCGGCAATCTCAGGGCTTGTCGATCGCCCCGCCCCTGCTTCCCCGGAGTTCCCATGCATTCTGCCGACCGGCCGGCAACGCGCCTCGCGACGCGGCTCGCCTTTCTCGTCGCGGGCTTCGGCATCGCGTGCTGGGCGCCGCTGGTGCCGTTCGCCAAGACGCGGCTCGGCGTCGACGACGGCGTTCTTGGATTGCTCCTGCTCAGCCTCGGCATCGGCTCGGTCGTTGCGATGCTTCTGACCGGGGTCATGAGCGCGCGCTACGGCAGCAAGCCGATCATCATTGCGGGCGGACTCGGTCTGGCGCTGGTGCTGCCCCTGCTGGCGATCGCGAGCTCGCCTGCAACGCTGGCGCTGGCCCTGTTCGCTTTCGGCGCCGCGCTCGGCTCCATCGACGTCGCCATGAACATCCATGCGGTCGAGGTGGAGCGCGACGCGGGCCGCCCGCTGATGTCCGGCTTCCACGCGCTGTTCAGCATCGGCGGCTTCACGGGATCCGCCTTGATGACGGCGCTGCTCTCGCTGCAACTCGGCGCGCTCGCCTGCACGCTGATCTGCTCCGTGCTGATGCTGATTGCAATGCTGGCGGCCTGGCCGCGCCTGCTTCGTTCGGTGCAGGTGCTGGACGGACCGCTCTTCGTGCTGCCGCATGGCTCCGTGCTCCTGCTGGCGCTGCTCGGCGCCATCACATTCCTCGTCGAGGGCGCGATGCTCGATTGGGGCGCGCTGCTCGTCATCGGCGCGGGCCTCGTCTCGGAGGCGCAAGGCGGGATCGGCTACATCGTGTTCTCGATCGCGATGACGGCGGGGCGGCTCGGCGGCGACGCTGTCGTTGCGCGCATCGGGGATCGCACGACATTGTTCTGGGGCAGCATCATTGCGATCGCGGGCTTCGTAGTCCTGCTCACGGCGCCCGTTGCGGCGGTCGCCATCGGCGGCTTCCTGCTGATCGGCCTCGGTGCGTCGAACCTCGTGCCGGTGCTGTTCCGCCGGGCGGCCAGGCAGACTGTGATGCCCACGGGGCTCGCCGTCGCCGCCATCACGACCGCAGGCTACGCCGGCATCCTCATTGGTCCCGCCGGTGTCGGCTTCGTCGCACGGCTTGGCGGATTGCCGACAGCGTTCTGGCTGCTGGCCGCGCTGATGTGTCTCGTCGCGCTGTCGGCGCGCATCGTCACGGCAGAGGGCCGCCAAACATCGCGCGTCGAGGCCTGAGCGGCCTTACAAATTGCTCAGCCCGATCGACTTGATCACGGGCCCCAGGCTTGCCGTTGTCGCATCGACAATGCGCTGGAATTTGTCCGGGCTTGAATCGCCGTCCGGCTCCATGCCCTGCGCGCGGTAGCTTGCCTGAAGCGCCGGATCGCCCATGGCGAGACGTGTCGCCTGCGCGATCTTGTCGATGATCGCATCGTCCGTGTCCTTGGGCGCGAACAAGCCGAACCATCCCCCATATCGGATGTCGGGCATGCCGGATTCGACGGCGGTCGGGATCTCCGGCGCCCCGCTCAGCCGCGTTTCGGTGGTGACCGCCAGCAGCCTCACTTTCCCGGTTTGAGCCAGTTGCTGCAATTGAACGGACATGACGGCAATGATCAGCGAGATCTGGCCGCTGACGAGGTCGTTGGTTGCCTGCGAGATGCCCCGATACGGAACGTGGACGATATCCAGCCCGCCGGCCTGCTGCTTGAAGGATTCGCCAACCAGATGATTGCCGGTGCCGATGCCGGGTGTCCCGTAGGACAGCTTTCCCGGATTGGCTTTGGCGTAGGCGATCAGCTCGCGCAGGTCTGCGGCGGGCACCGACGGGTTGATGGCGAAGACCAATGCACTGCTGATCAGGCGGTAGATGGCTCGGAAATCGTCAACGGAATAGCCGGGATTTTTCGAGGTCAGGGGAATGATGACCTGCGTGCTGCCGTTGCCGAGCAGCAGCGAATAGCCGTCGGGCTCCTCGCGCGCGACCGTCGCAGCCCCGATCGCGCCGCCCGCACCGCCGATATATTCCACGAAGGTCGGCCCAAGCAGCGATGACATCTTGTCCACCCAGGGACGCCCGATCTGGTCCCCCGCTCCGCCGGCTCCATACGGAAGCACGAGGCGAATGGGACGAGACGGATAGTCAGCGGCTTGTCCGCTGCGCGGGATGGCCGCCAGAGCCGCTGCGCCCGATAGCGCATGAACGAATCGTCGCCGCGAGAAGGAAGCCATGTTCGAATTCCGGAAGTCGGTAGTCACTGTCGAGGCGGGACCGGCTCCCGAACCATCCAATCTCAGCAATCTGCTACCGTCGTCAATGCGCCATCCGGGTGAGAGCACCGGCGTCATCGCCTTGTCATGTCAGCATAACCCCTTATTTTTTAAGGGTTATTTCAGCGGACCGACCGACCCAAGCCATGCGCGCAGGGCTGCCAGCTTTGCCCACTGCTTTCGGCCAGTTTACTGTACGCCTCGTTCTGATAGACCAAAAAGTAATACATTTTGACTCCCGTTGCGGGGGCAATGGCGCGTGCCAGATCGTACCGAAGACTCGGCCATTTCCTTTGGGCCATTCCGACTATTTCCGAAGTCGCGGCTCTTGGAGAAGGAGGGCTCGCCGCTTCACGTCGGCGGCCGCGCGCTCGATATTCTGATCTTCCTCGCCGAGCGCCCCGGCGAAGTCATCGACAAGAGAGAGCTGGTCAAGCGCATCTGGGCCGACGTCAATGTCGACGAGGGCAGCCTGCGCTTCCACGTCGCGGCACTGCGCAAGGTGCTGGGCGATACCGGCAAGTCGGCCCGTTATGTCGTCAATGTGCCCGGCCGCGGCTACTGCTTTGTCGCCTCGCTCGCTCAGGCGGCCCCGCCGGCCGCTCAGCCCGCCGTGAACATCTCACCTCCCCGCTCCCTTCCCTCGCCGCTCTCCAAAATGGTCGGACGGGAGGAGATCGTCGAGAAGATATCGAACGGGCTTTCATTGCATCGCTTCATGACGGTGGTCGGCCCCGGCGGCATCGGCAAGACCGCCGTCGCCGTCACCGTCGGGCATCGCAGATCGGCGGATTTCGGCGGGCGCGTATTCTTCGTCGACTTCGGTCCGCTGAGGGATGCCAGCCACATCGCGACCACCATCGCCTCCGCACTGGGACTGACCATCAGCGCGGAGGATCCGACGCCGGCCCTGCTGACATTTCTGAAGACCGGCCCAGCCCTGCTGATCTTCGACAGCTGCGAGCATGTGCTGGATGCGTTGGCACCGCTCGTCGAGCGCATCGTTCGCGACGCACCGCAGCTCCGCGTTCTCGCAACCAGCCGCGAATCGTTCCGGAGCGATGGCGAACGGATTTTCCGCCTGTTCCCGCTGGATTGCCCGCCGGAGCGCGAGGACCTTGATGTCGCCGAGGTCCTCGCTTACCCCGCGGCCCAGCTCTTCGTCGAGCGCATTGCGCAGAGCTCGGGTCCGTTCCAGCTCAGCGCGGAAGAGGCACCGCTCGTCGCGAGCATTTGCCGGCGCCTCGACGGCATCGCGCTCGCGATCGAGCTCGCGGCCGGCCGTGTCAATGCGTATGGCATTGCCGGCACGGCGTCGCTGCTCGACAGCCGCTTCTCGTTGCAGTGGCGGGGTCGGCGCACCGCCGTGCCACGACACCAGACGCTCGCCGCGGCGCTCGACTGGAGCTACGATCTGCTACCTCCCGCCGAGAGTGCCACGCTGCGACGCCTGTCGGTCTTTGCCGGGCCCTTCGCGCCGGAGGCGGCTGCCGCGGTGGCCGCCGGCGACGGCCTTGGCGCGTCCGAAACGCTGGAGGCGATCGACAGCCTCGTCACCAAATCGCTGATCTCGCCATCCGCCTCGCGAACGCTGCGCTATCGCCTGCTCGACACCACACGCACCTATGCGCATGGAAAGCTGAACGAGCTCGGTGAGACCAGTCAGTTCGCGCGGCGTCATGCAGAGCATTTCCGCGACTTCTTCGAGCGCGCGGAGGCCGATACATCGACGTTGCTGCCGGAATGGCTGAGCATCTATGGCGCGGAGCTGGACAATGTGCGCGCCGCATTGAACTGGGCCTTCGGGCCCGACGGCGACGCCGCACTCGGGATCGCGCTGACGGCGGCTGCCGTCACGCTGTGGGTCCGCCTGTCCCTGTTCGCCGAATGCCGCGAGCGCGCCAAGACGGCGCTCACCGCGCTCGGCGACAGCGGCGGCGACGATCGCATTCGCATGCAACTCCTATCGGCGCTCGGCTGGTCGCTGATGTATGGCGAGGGCCGCGCCCGCGAGGCGCGTCCGATCCTCGAGACGACCCTGGAGCTGGCTGACAGACTCGACGACAAGGACTTCAGGCTGCGCGCGCTCTGGGGCTTGTGCATCGACCAGTTCAACAACGGACAGTTCGGCAAGGCCCGTGCGCTCGCCGACCGGTTTGCGAATGCAGCGGCGAACTCGTCGGACAGGACCGACCTCATGCTGGGCGACCGGCTGATGGCGGTGGCGCTGCATTATCTCGGCGATCAGAACGACGCACGGCTGCGCATCGAGCGCGTGAACGCGTCGCTGCATGTGCTGGCGGAGAAGCCGAAGATCTTCCCGCTCGACCTCAGGATATCGACGCAATATTTCCGGGCCCGCATCCTGTGGCTTCAGGGCCTCGCCGATCAGGCGCAGGCGCTCGCCGCCCGAAACATCGAGGAAGGTCGCGCCAACGGCCACGCGCTGACTTTCTGCAGCGTGCTGGGGCAAGCCGCTTGCCCGATCGCCTTCTGGTCCGGCGATTTCGAAGCCGCGGAGCGCCACGGCATTGAGCTGCTCGAACACACCGAGCGCCACGCCATCCGGCTGTGGGGCCTGTGGGCACGGGCCTTCAACGCGGCGGTCGTCGTAAGGCGTGGCGACGTCGCAACCGGCCTGCCGCTGCTGCGCGAAGAGCTCAATCGTGCCGGCGATGCGCGTTTCCTGCCGCGCTTTCTTCCGCTGCTCGGCGAACTCGCCGCGTGTTCCGGCGAGGCCCACCAGGTCGACCGTGGCCTCGACGTGATCGAGGACGTCCTGACCCGCTGCAACGACCGGCAGGAGCTGTGGTATCTGCCGGAACTGATCCGCATCAAGGGCGAGTTATTGCTCAAGAGCCCGCGGCATGCGGGGGACGCCGAGGCGCGCTTTCGCGAGGCCATGCACATTGCCAACCAGCAGGGCGCGCGATTCTGGGAACTGCGCGGTGCGATCAGCCTCGCGCGGTTCATGATCGGAGCCGGCCAGAATGCAGAGGCCCTGGCAATTCTCGAACGTGCATGCGGGCCGTTCAGCGAGGGCGACGGCATCGCCGATATCCGCAGCGCACGCGATTTGATCGCGCAACTCCGGACTTGACGAGGCCGGCCGAAGGCCTTCGTACCACGCCACTCGCTTCATCCTGCCCGCGGAATGAATCCGGGCACGCCGGTCTCGATCACTGTGTTGAACCGGACATTCGTCGTGATGTGGTCCCGCATCTCCCGCATGGCGTCTTCAGGCAGCGTCGAAATATCGAGATTTTCCTCGATCCGACGAGGATTGGTCGAGGTCGTCAGGAAAGCCGTGCCGCGCTGGACGGCCCAGGCCAGGGCGACCTGGGCCGGCGTCTTGTGCAGGCGCTCCGCGATGGCGGTGATCACGGGGTCAGCGAGGAGGTTCGGCTTCATGGCGTGTCCCAGCGCGGCAAACGCCTGCAGGACAATTCCATGCTCGCGACAGAAGTCGAGCAGCTCCAATTCGGGCAGGTACGGATGCGATTCGACCTGCACCATGGCGGGCCTGATCCGCGCGACCTCGACGATCTCGCGCAGCTTCTCCAAGGTGATGTCCGACAGCCCGATCGACTTGCAGTGCCCCTCGTCGACGAGGCGCTCCAGCGCCCCCCATGTCTCCGCCAACGTCACGCCTGAATCATAGATCACCTGGCCACTCGCGTCCCTCGGGTCCTGCTCGTCGCCGGGTTGAAAGGCAAAGGGGGTATGGATGATGTAGCAGTCGATCTCGTCGAGTTGGAGCCGCCGGCGACCGGCGTCGAAGGCGGGCCTGACCCGCTCCGGCCGATGATTGGTGTTCCATAGCTTCGTCGTAACGAACAGGTCCTGGCGCTGAAGCGTGCCCGCCTTGAACGCATCCTGCATCGCATCGCCGACGGCCGCTTCGTTGCGATAGCGCTCGGCACAATCGAGATGTCGAAATCCGGCCTCCAATGCAGCCCTGGTGGCCTGCCGGGTCACGTGCGGATCCGGAATGAGCGTGCCAAATCCGACTGCGGGAATCGTCACGGCCTCATGCGTGGGAATTCTCGTGTAACGAAGTGAATCGGAGGTCGTCATGGTGATACTCCTTGTTGACTGCTGGCCGCGCGATGCGGACGAAGCGATCGAGGTTGCGGACACATTTCACGACTCTCCGGCGTTAGCCGACGGGACGCGGCTTACGAAGAAAGAACACCAGCGGGATCACGACGAGCATGGCGAACATCAGGATCTCGAACTGATCGATGACCGCGACCGTGGCCGCCTGGCGCGTGACCATGCCGTTGAGGGCGGCAAGGCCTGGCTTCCCGATCGGGCCCGCGACATTCGCCGCGACACGATAAGGCGTGAGATGCTTGGCGAGCGCGACATGCACGGCCTGGGTGTTGGCATAAAAGAAGAGCTGGACCACCGCGATGCCGATGGTGCTGCCATAGAGGCGCGACAGGTTGATCAGCGCACCGCCTTCAGGGCGAAGCTTCGGATCGAGCGTTCCGAACGCGGCCCTCACGAGCGCCGGCAACAACATTCCGAGACCGGCGCCCTGGAGAAAACCTGCTTCGACGACCGGCCGCCAATCCATCGTCGGCGAATAACCGAGCATCAGCCAGTTGGCATAGACCACCAGCGCCATTCCTCCCATGAGGAACGGCCGGTAGTCGACCTGCCCCGGAACCAGGCTGGTCAGCACCAGCGCTCCCACCAGCGCCACGCCGCGTGGAATGGTCATGTAGCCGGTGGTGTCGACAGGGTAGTTGAGCAACTCCTCCAGCATCGGGGAGGTCAACGCCAATGTCGGCAGCAAGACGAAGCCGAGCGCGAAGGAGATCACCGTCGAGAGGACGAGATTGCGATCCCTGAACAGCGCCGTGCGGAGAAACTGTTCCTTCTTCGTCAGAACGTGCACAATGAAGAGATAGAAGCCCAGGACCGAGGCGATCGCTTCGACCCAGATCTCCGTCGAGGCGAACCATTCGAGGCGCTCGCCGCGATCCAGCAGCATCTGCAGCCCGATCATGCCGGCGGAGAAGGTCGTTAGGCCGAAGACGTCGAAGGGCTGGCTCCGCTCTGCCCGCTTCTCGCCCAGCAGCAGGGCCATCGTCAGGGCGATGAAGGCCGTCATGGGCAGGCTGACATAGAAGGTCGACGGCCAGCCGTAATATTCGCTGAGCCAGCCACCAAGAGCGGGGCCGGTGCTGATGCCGAGCAGCGAACAGACCGTCAATGCCAGGCCCATGCGCGCTTGCCGCGCCGCCGGCGTCGCCTCGAGCAGAATCGCCATTGAGAGCGGCGCAAGTGGTCCGCTCGCCGCGCCCTGGAGAATCCGCGCCAGCACGAACTGGATCGACGTCGTCGCCAGCGTGTCGAGGACAAGACCAAGCGTGAAGACGGCAAGGGCTGTCTGATAGACCGCCTTGCGGCCGTAGCGTCCCGCGAGCCATTGCGTGATCGACATGGTCACGGCGCTTGCAGCGATATACGAGGAGAACACCCAGCCGACCTCGTCATTGGCCATCGAGAGCGTGGCCTGGATGTGCGGCAGCGCGGCGTTCGGTATCGAAATGTTGACGGCCTGCATGTAGGTCGCCATCAGGGCGGCCGCCGAGATTGCATGATGACCGCCGGTCGCGGTCGATGGGAGGGGCGTACTCATTTCATTTGACCTCCGTCGCAAGCGCAGCCTGGAGCAGATGCAGCCAGTTGCGACGATGGCCGGTGTCGACCCGCGCCGTCACGCTGATGCCGGAGAACAGTGGCCGGGTCGGATCGGGATCGTCGAGCTCGAGGCGCACCGGCAGCCGCTGGACGACCTTGACCCAGTTCCCGGTCGCATTCTCCGGTGGCAGGATCGAGAAGTCCGACCCGGTGCCGGGACTCATGCTGACGATATGCGCCTTGAATTTTCGATCCGGATAGGCGTCGACGTCGATCGTCGCCTCCTGGCCCGGCCGCATGTGGGTCAGGCCCGTCTCACGAAAATTCGCCTCGATCCAGACGTCCCGGCTCGACATCAGTGAGAACGTGGGCGCGCCTGCGTTGACGAAACCACCGATTTGCAGATCGTCGACCTTGGTCACGATACCGTCGTCGGGAGCCCTCACCGTGGCGTAGGAGAGATCGAGCCGCGCGCGATCGAGCTGCGCCCTGGCCGCGCGGACTGTCGGATGGCGGTCGACATCGATATCGGGATCGCCGTTGAGCGCGACGACCGTATTGGCGATCTGCTGTTCGATCGATGCCATCCGATGGCGCGCGACCTTGAGATCGGTCTCGGCCCGCTCGTAGACCGCGCGCGGCGTGAAGTCGGAGGCGACCAGCATTCTCTTGCGGTCGAACTCGCGCTCGTCGAAAGAGGCCGAGTCCTTCGCCGATTGCAGTTCCGCCTGCTGCTGGCGGTAGGTCGCCTTGAGGGAGTCGATCTGGAGCCGCGCGCTGCCGAGCCGGGCCTCGGCCTGATCGACGGCGATCTGGTAGGGCTCCGGGTCAATTCGAAACAGGACCTGGCCCTGCCGGACACGCTCATTGTCGCGCACGGCGATCTCGACCGCCTGGCCCGACACCCGCGCATTGATGGTGACTTTCGCGGCGCGCACGAACGCATCGTCGGTCGAGACATATTGTTCCTGCGCCAGATACATAAAGGCGCCGAACACGGCAGCCGCGGCCGGCACCACCAGCATCAGGGGCCGGCGCAGCCGCCTCGCAAGATCCGCTCCGAACAACGGCGCCGCAGCTTCGCTCCCGCGGAAGCTGCGATCGCCCAGCCAGCCGGCGATTGGCGCAAAGTTCAAACCCATCGTCCGCGTCCTCATCTCATTTAATAACGTTCGTTACAAATATTGTACCCCGATGTGAGGATCAAGCCGCGCGACCATTGATTTTTATAACGATCCATACAAATATACGTGTGGAACATGGCAACCAGGTTCGGACGACATGGCACGGAAAAAGAGCGAGACGGGCCCGGCGCGCCGGGGACGGCCACCCGCCTACGACACTGAGACGGCCCTCAAGCGGGCCACGGAAACGTTCTGGAGGACGGGCTATTCCGGCACGTCCCTGGACAAGGTCGCGGCCGCGACCGGCATGAGCCCACCGAGCCTCTACGCGGTGTTCGGCAACAAGCACGCGCTCTATCTCGAGGCCTTGGCGCGCTATTGGGAGATCAGCCTCGCGGCAACGCGCGAGGCTCTCGCAGGGGACCATCCCTTGGACGAAGCGCTGATGCTGGCCTATGACGCGGCGCTGTCGATCTACTTTTCCGGCAAGGGATCAGCGCGCGGCTGCTTCGTGGTCGGTACCGCGGTGACCGAAGTCGCCGAGGATGCGGCGATCCGCAGCAGCGTTGCGACGGGACTGCGCGCGATCGATGCCGATTTCGAGGCCCGCTTTCGCCTGGCGCAGGACAAGGGCGAGCTGGATCGCGAGGCCGATCCGGCTGCACTCGCGATCCTTGCCGCCGCCACGATGCAGACGATCGCCATCCGCGCCCGCGCCGGCGCACGCCGCGCCGAGCTGGGGGAGATTGCCCGCAAGGCGGTGACTGTGATCTGCCGACGCCGGCCGCAGGCGCATTAAGCCGCGAGGAATGCTCGTGGTCGTACGATGAGGGGAGTTCGCACATTTGCACTCCTCGTCAAAAGGCCCTCGGCGGCCGTACGCGACAAACCGGCTAGCCTCCCACCGCGGCCGCGCGCCTTGGCAGCTTCCAGTCGGGCCGGATGAAGTGGCAGGTGTAGCCATCGGGATAGCGCTCGAGATAATCCTGATGCTCCGGCTCGGCTTCCCAGAACTCAGCTGCGGGCGCAACCTCGGTCACCACCTTGCCGGGCCAGAGACCTGACGCCTCGACATCGGCGATGGTGTCTTCGGCCACTCTCTTCTGCTCGTCGCTGGTATAGAAAATTGCCGAGCGGTAGCTCGTGCCCCGATCATTGCCCTGGCGGTCGAGCGTGGTGGGATCATGGATCTGAAAGAAGAACTCCAGCATGGTCCGGAAGCTCGTCTTCGCGGGATTGAAGATGATCTCGATCGCCTCGGCGTGGCCCTCGTGATTGCGATAGGTGGCGTTCTTCACCTGCCCGCCAGTGTAACCGACACGGGTGGAGATCACCCCCGGTTGCCTGCGGATCAGATCCTGCATGCCCCAGAAACAGCCTCCGGCCAAAACTGCGCGCTCTGTCGTCATCTGATACTCCATTCGTTTCGTCGAGATAGTCAGCGCTTGTCCGCTGCCGGATGCAAGCGCGGGTCATCATGGTCATCGTGATATTCGAGGCCCAGCGGCCCGATGGCGGAGACCTGTGTGACGTATTCGCCGGACTTCGCCCAGTGAAAATGCCAGGTCTCGCCGGGCAGCACGATGACGCTGCCCGGCGGATAGGCTTTCACCTGGTCGCCATCAAACCGCTCGCCGAGCCCGATGTAGAACACACCCGACATGACCGTGTAGATGCGGTCCTCCGGATGCTTGTGCGGCATCAATTTTGTGCCACCGGGGACCTTCACCCGGACCACGTAAGGTCCGGGTTCGCTGGGATGGCCGACCATCACGGCCAGCCGCGCGCCCGGCGGGAACGCAGGGAACGGTTGCCAAGCGATGTCCTCGGGCAAAATCGCCCGGAACCTGTCTTCGTCCGGCTGATGCTGGCGAGGCAGATCTTGACGAGACAGATCTTGGCGGGACATGGCACCGCTCCCTGTGTTCGATCAGGTCAATTTGGCGTCGAGCGTGATCGCGGCGTTGAGCACCTTCGACACCGGACAGTTCTTCTCGGCCTCGCCGGCGATCTTGGCGAAACCTGCGTCATCAAGGTTCGGCACCTTGGCGCGAAGCGTCAGTGCCGACTTGCTGATCTTGAAGCCCTTGCCTTCCGGCTCGAGCGTGATGGCGGCTTCCGTCGACAGCTCGTCCGGCGTGAAGCCGGCGAGCTGAAGGCCGAAGGCCAGCGCCATGGTAAAGCAACCGGCATGGGCCGCAGCGATCAACTCCTCGGGATTGGTGCCCTTCTCGTTCTCGAAGCGGGTCTTGAACGAATAGGGCGTCCCGGCGAGCACGCCGGATTCGCTCGACAGATGACCGGTGCCGTCGCGACCGGTGCCCTTCCAGACTGCTGTTGCCTTGCGGATCATCTCAATTCTCCTTGTTGGTTTTCAGGTTGGTTTTTGGCACCGGCGCTCGGTAGCGGAGGAAAGCGACATTGGCACGACCGCCTGTCACCCCTCCAACCGGCCGAACGCCACAGCGGTTCCGTTAGCCGCTGATTTGACCCACATGGAAGCCCAACCGGTTCTCGACGTCGCCGGCGCGGTGGAAGCCGCGCGCCATCAACGCCTTGATACGGGTTTGGCTGGCGGGACGGCCGAGCGCGGCCAGGAACGCGTCCCACTCCGGCTTGATCTCGTCATCCGGTGGCAGGCTCGCAACATCGACGAGACGCTTGGTCTCGGCGATGGCCTCCTTGTCGAACGACGCGATGCGCATGGCGAGCGCCTCGACGAAGCCGTCGAGCTCGGCATCCGGCAGCGAACGGTTCACGTAGCCGTAACGCTCGGCGAGATCGCCGTGGATGTCATCGGCACCGAGCAACACTTCGAGCGCACGGCCTCGGCCCATCAGCCGCGGCAACCGCGCCATCGGCCCGCCGCCGGGCACGAGTCCCGCGCCGACCTCCCATTGCGACAGGATCGCCTTCTCGCGGCTGGCAAAGCGCATGTCGCTCGCCAGCGCGAGCTCGCTGCCGACCCCGGTGGCACGGCCCCGGATCGAGGCAATGGAGACGACCGGCGCGCGGCTGAGGCGCACCAGCATGTCGGGCAGCGCCTCAAGGCCGGTCGGCCCGGGTGGAACGCGAAGCGAGTCCTCAAGCGGCGCCAGGAAGTCGTAATGCGTGATGAAGAAGCCTTCGACGGCGCTGGCGAATACGACCACCTTCACATCCGGATCGGTCTCGATCGCGGTGATGATGTCGTTGAGCAGTGGAAGGTGTTTTGGGCCGAAGATGTTCACCGGCGGCATGTCGAAGGTGACGCGCCAGTATGTCGGCAGGCGGCGCTCCAGACGAATGTCCTCGGTGGTGAAGATCTGTACGGGGCGGTCCATTGTTGGCACTCCTGATATGTGTGTTCGAAAAGGGAACGCACGGCAGCGCGCGTCCCCTGCTCGGTTCAGATCGACTGGCGCAGCGGGCGGAACGCGGTGCGCATTTCCGCAGAGAACAGCGCGGGCTGCTCCCAGGCCGCGAAGTGGCCGCCCTTGTCGAGGCGGTTGTAGTGCATCAGCTTCGGATAGGCCTTCTCGGCCCAGCTGCGCGGCGCGGCATAGATCTCGTCAGGGAACACGCTGACGGCGACCGGGATCTTGATGTGCTTGGGCGCGAAGAACACCAGCTTGTTCTCCCAGTAGAGCCGCGCCGACGAGACCGCGGTGTTGGTGAGCCAGTACAGCGTGATGTTGTCGATCACGTCGTCCCGCGACAGGCCCTCGGTCTTGCCGTCGAACACCCGCGCAATCATCGCAGCACTGCGTGCGTCGTGATCAAGCATCCAGGACGCAAGGCCGGCCGGCGAATCGACGAGGCCATAGAGCGTCTGCGGCCGGTTCGACATCTCGATCGCATAGCCGAGGCCATGCCTGTAGAAATCATCGAGCTGGTCGTAGGCAATGCGCTCGTCGGCCGAGAGGTTCGACGGCCGCGTCCCGCCCGGCTGAAGCGCCTTGGCGATGTCGTCGGGAACGGTGGCGGGCATGTTGGTGTGAATGCCGAGCAGCTCCGGCGGTGCGATCACCGCCATCTGCTCGGTAACGGCATTGCCCCAATCGCCGCCCTGCGCCACGTAGCGGTTGTAGCCGAGGCGTTGCATCAACACGATCCAGGCACGCGCGATACGCTGCGGATCCCAGCCGAGCTCCGTCGGCTTGCCGGAGAAGCCGTGGCCCGGAAGCGAGGGGATCACCAGGTCGAATGCATCCGCAGCCTTCGCACCATGCGCGGTGGGATCGGTGAGCGGGCCGACGATCTTCATCTGCTCGATGATCGAGCCGGGCCAGCCGTGCGTGACGACCATCGGCAGCGCGTTCTCGTGGCGGGAGCGGATGTGAATGAAGTGGATGTCGACGCCGTCGATCTCGGTGACGAATTGCGGCAAGGCGTTCAGCCGCGCTTCCATCTTGCGCCAGTCGTAGTCGTTCTGCCAGTACCGCACGAGCTGCTGGAGCGTCGTGAGCTGCACGCCCTGCGATTGGTCGGCGACGATCTCACGATCCGGCCAGCGTGTCGCTGCGAGGCGGCGGCGGAGGTCAAGCAGATCTTCCTCGGGCACGCTGACTCGGAACGGACGGATGGCGCCGCTTGCAGCGGCCTTTGCCGGACGCAGCGGCAGCAGGCTCGCCACGCTGGCGGCGACCGCGGTCATTGCGGCCTGGCTCAGCAATTGACGGCGGTCGGGATTGAGAATGTCGGCTCGTGCTTGCGTGGTCATGTCGGATCTCCCTTGCTCTGGTCGGTGACGCCAACCGAATTCGAAATCGACGCGTTGTTTCGTCGTGAACAGAGATTGGCGCAGGTCCTGGCAATTTGCTCGTTATCGGTTGTTAGGCTGCGTTAGCCGTTGCGAGTCCGGGGGATGCAAGAGAGAGAGAGAGAGAGAGAGAGAGAGAGAGAGAGAGAGCGAGCGACGATGACGATACGCGCGATGCAGAAGCGACACGGCGCGCGACGAGTTCAGCCGGCGCGCGCCCTGTCAGTGAATTCAAGAGATGAGTTCACTACAACTCAGGAGGGCAGCGGTTGACCGGCCTGCTCGCGGACGATGTAGTCGGCGTACCAGTCCGCCCAGTTCTCGTCGTGTCCGCCGGTACGCTTCTCGTGCTCACCATGCGCGACAGCGGCACGCCGCAGGGTTGCGGCCAGATCGGCCGTCGAGGCAAACGTCGTGCCGTCACCCGCGATGCGTCCAGGCAGTCGCGTCGTGACCTCCTGGAACAGCCAGCCATTGCCGTCGGGATCGCTGAACGAGGCAAACGAGCTGTAGCTGCCGCGCTTCGGGTCAACACCGCTGACCCGGACGCTGCCGAACAGATACGGCTCGTCCGGACCGGCGTGAACGTCGCCCGCACCATGGAATGGTTCGCTCACCACGATGCCGCGGTCGAGCAGCTCCTGTCGCGCGGCCGCCAGATCGGAGACGATCAGGTACAGCCCGCGCGCCGAACCTGGCGCTGCCGGTGTGACGTTCTTGCCGAAGATTACCGAACAGGCCGACCCCGGCGGCGTGAACTGGATCACGCGCCATTCGTCACCTGAGGCAAAATCGGCGTCCAATCGCCAGCCGAGGCGTGTGTAGAACGCCTTGGCGCGGTCGACATCCGACACGGGGATGACGACGATCTCGAGCTTCAGATCAACGCTACGCGATGTCGAAGACGTATTCGGAGACCTCGCCGCGGCGTCGCGGTCGATTTCGGTGGTGGCCATGTCGAACTCCCTGAGTTGAAATTGAAGCGAGCTTCAAGCGGCAGCGGGCATCACGATCGTCACGCGCGTGCCGCCCCGGCCCGCCTCGCCCTGCAACCGCGCGTCGATACTGCGTGCGAGCCCTTCAAGGATGCGGCTGCCGGTGCCCTGAAGCGGACCGGTCGCGCCGATGCCGTTGTCAGCCACCGTGCAGAGCCAGGCGTCGTCGCGGTTGGCCATTTCGATGCGGATCAGCGCATCGTTCTTGTTTGGGAAGGCATGTTTGGCTGCATTCGTGACCAGCTCCGTCAGCATCAAGGCCAGCCGATGACACTGCGATGCCGGCAGCGCCCCGCTCTCGATCGCTGCCTCGCAGCGGATCCCGGCCGGTTCCAGCACTGCCTCGGAGAGCGCCTCGCACAGGTTTTCGAAGAAGGCCTCGACGGAGACGGCGGTCAGGCTGTCACTATCGGACAAAAGCTGATAGAGCCTACCGAACGCGACGATGCGTTGCTCGAACCGGTCCACCGCGCCCGACATATCCCTGGTGCCCGGCCGCGAGAAGTCGCGGCGGACTGACGCACCCAGCAGCGTCAGGGTGTTCTTCATCCGATGGTGGGATTCTCGCAGCACGAGTTCCCAATCACGCGACTGATCATCAGGGCTGGCAATGTGTTGAGAACGAAAGAAATGGTCGCTCGTCTCCAAGCCGATAGCGGACATGATAGCCTCCCCGTTGGACCTAGGACCTAACTCGAAGCGTATACTGGATGCGTCGCGCGCGTTTTGCTCGTTAGACGTTGCAAGATTTTGTTATGATCGGCGGCATCACAAGTTGGCGGCCAGACTGTCCTCTCGACGGTCAAGCACGCTGACGGGTCGTCCCGTTCGCTTCGCAAGCCGCTCGCGTTTAAGCGAAATTTGTCACGCATAGTCCTTGTGTGGCCGGCTGATTTGCCGCGCGATTTCGCCACTTTCGACCAGTTTACTCATGACCTCGTTCTGCTAGATCAGGATGCGGACAACAGCCCCTTCACTGGATTCATTGGCGCGTGGTGGACACTAACGACCAGGATGCGGCGATTTCCTTCGGGCCATTCCGGCTGTACGCGAGGTCGCGCCTGCTCGAGAAGGACGGCGCTCCGCTTCACCTCGGCGGCCGCGCACTCGACATCCTCATTTTTCTCGTCGAGCGCGCCGGCGAGGTCATCGACAAGCGTGAGTTGATCAAGCGCGTCTGGGCCGACGTGACGGTCGATGAAGGCAGCCTGCGCTTCCACATCACGACGCTACGCAAGGCCCTGGGCGATGCCGGCGAAGGCTCCCGCTATGTCGTCAATGTGCCCGGCCGTGGCTATTGCTTCACGGGCCCGCTGGTCCGGTCCGAATCGTCGGAGACGCGGACAGGCCCGGCCGTCCCGTCGCCTCACATACTCCCCCCGCCGCTTGCCAGGATGATTGGACGGGACGACGCGGTCGAGCGGATTTCCACCGAGCTTGCGCAGCATCGCTTCGTGACAATTGTCGGCCCCGGCGGGATTGGTAAGACTTCCGTCGCGCTCGCCGTCGCGCATCGCGAACTCCAGGCCTTCGACGGACAGGTCGACTTCGTTGATTTCGGCGCGCTGACGGATGCCAGGCTCGTTCCAAGCACCATCGCCACCACGCTCGGCCTGACCGTCAATTCCGAGGACCCAATGCCGGGCCTGCTGACGGTCCTGCGCAACCGTCGGATGCTGCTGATCTTCGACAGCTGCGAGCACATCATCGACGAGCTCGCGCCCCTGGCCGAGCACATCGTCCAGGAAGCGCCCGAGCTGCATATTCTCGCGACCAGCCGCGAATCCTTTCGCACCGAAGGCGAACGCGTCCACCGGTTGTTTCCGCTGGACTGCCCGCCCCAGCGCGACGGGCTCGGCATCGCCGACATCCTTGCCTATCCCGCAAGCCAGCTCTTCGTGGAACGCATTGCCGAGAGCCTGGGCGAATTCGAACTGAGTGAGGAGGATGCACCGCTTGTCGCCGAGATCTGCCGGCGACTGGACGGCATCGCGCTCGCGATCGAGCTCGCCGCCGGACGCGTGAACGCCTATGGGATTGCCGGGACCGCCTCGCTGCTCGACAGCCGCTTCTCGCTGCTGTGGCGGGGGCGCCGCACCGCGATCCCGCGGCACCAGACCCTGAGCGCCGCGCTCGCCTGGAGCTATGATTTGTTGCCGGCAGCCGAAAGCGCGACGCTGCGCGGATTGTCGGTGTTCGTCGGGCCATTCACGATGGAGGCCGCGCTCGCCGTTGCGTCCAGCCAGGGCATCAGCGAGCCCGAGGCGGTCGAGGCGATCTCGAACCTGCTCTCCAAATCGCTGATCGCAACCTCGCCTGCGGAGCGGCGGCTGCGCTATCGTCTGCTCGACACCACCCGCGCCTTCGTCGGCGCGAAGCTCGTCGAGAACGGCGAAGCGCCCCGTGTCGCGCGCGCTCACGCCGAATATTTCCGCGACTTCCTGCGCGACATCGCGCTCAAATCCACGGGCATGCAGACCGCGGGCGGCTTCCTTCCCTATGCCGACCATTTGCCCAATGTCAGGGCCGCGCTGACCTGGAGCTTTTCGGATGGCGCCGACCGGACGATCGGCGTGGATCTGGCGGCTTCGGCGGCCCAGTTTTTCCTCGAACTGACATTGCTGACGGAGTGCTATCGCTGGACGCAGCAGGCGCTGGTCTCTCTCGATACGAATTCGATCGACCGCCGCCAGGAGATGACGTTGCAGGCCGCGCTCGGCGTCTCCGTGATGTTCACGCAGGGCAATACCGAAGCGGTCCGGTCGGCGTTCACACGCAGTCTTCAGCTTGCGCGGGATCTCGAGGATCTGCACTGGCAGCTCTGGCTGCTGCGCGGATTGCACATCTACCTGACCAGGGTCGGGGATTTTCATGGCGCGCTCGGCACCGGCGAGCAGGGCGAGAGCGTTGCACGCAAGCTGAATGATCCAGCCGCCGCGCTGAACGTGGAATGGATGCTGGGCGTCGCGCACCATCTGATCGGCAATCAGGACAAGGCCGTGCAGTTCTGTGAGAGCGCGATGGTGCACAATCCCGGCTCGCAGCGGCTGAACATCGGGCATCTCGGTTATGACGACCGCATCGTCGCGCTGGTCGCGCTGGCGCGCGGGCTCTGGCTCACCGGCCGGCCCGATCGCGCGATCGAGGCGGCGAGATATACCGTTCGCGAGGCCGAACTGCTGGAACAACCGCTCACCCTCGGCATCTCCCTGATCTGGACGATCTACGTGTTCCTCTGGGTCGGCGACTGGGCCAATGCCGAAATCCTGATCGAACGACTGATCGACCATTCGGCGCGGCACTTCCTCGGTCCCTATCACGCCGTCGGCATCGGCCAGAAGGGCGAGCTCATGCTTCGCCGCGGCGACATCGCGGGCGGGATAGAGCATCTTCGCCGCAGCCAGGCCACGCTGTACGCGACGCGGCACCGGATCATGACGACGGTATTTGCGACGGCATTGGCGGAGGGCCTCGTGGCGGAAAACCAGCCGGACGAGGCCCTGCGCACGATCAATGAGGCCATTGCGCAGATTCCAGATCATGGCGAATCCTTCGACATGCCGGAGATGCTCAGGGTCAAGGGCGACATCCTCGTCCGGTCAGGCAACGCCGCGGAGGCCGAGCGCTGCTTCCGGAAATCGCTCGATCTGTCGCGCCGGCAGTGCGCGCTCGGCTGGGAGCTGCGGGGGGCGATCAGCCTCGGCCGGCTCCGGCACCAGGCCGGACAAGCGGGCGAAGCACGCGCCCTGCTCGCCCCGCTCGTCGCGCGGTACCAGGAAGGCCTCCAGACCCGTGATCTCGTGGCGGCCAGGGATCTCCTGAGCGCGCTGAATTGACAGTATCTTCAACGGGATACCGCCCAAGCACCTGCTCGCAACTCCTAACAACTTCTAACATGCCAAGCCGCATCCGCCCCGCCATGGTGGCGGCACTTCACGGTGGATATGGCGGGACATGGCGCTCCTTGACGATGTGATTGATGCCAGCGGCGGGATGGCCCGCTGGAATAGCTTGAACCGATTCACGCTCCACCTTTCCGTCGGCGGCTCGTTGTTCTCCAGCGCCGGACATGCCAGCGAATTCAAGGACGTGACGGCGGAGGGCTCGACCCGCGCCCAGTCGGTCCGCTTCACCGGCATCACCGGGGGTGAACACTCCGGCTGCTTTCAGCCCGACGCGATCACGATCGAGAGCCTCGAGGGTGAGGTGCTGCGCACCTGGAATAACCCGAGCCTTGCATTTCCCGAGACCGGCTCGCCTGCGCTCGCGGACGAACTGCACCTCGTCTTCTTCTGCGGCGTTGCGATCTGGAACTATCTGACCAACCCATTTCTGCTCGCCCATCCCGACGTCGTCACGGAGGAGCTTCCGCCGTGGCGCGAAAACGCTGACACGTGGCGGCGGCTGCGCGCGCAGTTTCCGCCGAACCTGATCACGCTCGCGCCCGAGCAGATCTTCTACTTCGACGAGAACGCGCTGCAACGGCGGACGGATCACGATCTGTTCGGAACCAAGGTCGCACATTATTCCTGGGCCCATGACAGCTTCGGCGGCATCGTCGTGCCCACATTGCGGCGAGCGCAGACGCTGCGGCCTGATGGAAGCGTGATCGCCAAGCCCGTGCTGATGGACGTCGAGATATTCGACGCGGTGTTCGAGTAGCGGTGGCGACGCGCGAGAGCTGGAACCGTTGCTCTCAACGCCTAACAATACATAACGAGCTAACACGCGGCCTTGGGTGCAGGATCGGGCTCACGAGCAACGAACAAGTGTCGTGCTCGAACGAGACCGAGACCGTCGCACCTCCACCACGAGGGGATGCGTCATTACAGCGAACGCACTCAAGGAGATCGTCATGAAGATTCTTATGGTTCTCACCTCCCACGACCAGCTCGGCAATACCGGACGCAAGACCGGGTTCTGGCTCGAGGAGCTCGCCGCCCCCTACTACGTGTTCAAGGATTCCGGCGCGGAGATCACACTCGCTTCGCCCAAGGGCGGCCGGCCGCCCCTCGATCCAAAGAGCAACGAGCCCGAGTTCCGCACCGACCTGACGCTGCGCTTCGAGGCGGACGCTGCCGCTGAAGCCCAGCTCGACAAGACGGTGCGCCTCGACAGCGTCAAGCAGGAAGACTTCGACACGCTGTTCTATCCCGGCGGTCATGGCCCGATGTGGGACCTCGCCGAAGACAAGAACTCGGTCAAGCTGATCGAATCCTTCCTCGCCGCCGGCAAGACCATCGCGGTGGTGTGCCACTCGACCGGCGCGCTGCGCCACGTCAAGACGCCCGATGGCAAGCCTTTGGTCGAGGGCAAGGAAGTCACCGGCTTCACCAACGGCGAGGAAGAGGACGTGGGCCTGACCAATGTCGTGCCGTTCCTGGTCGAGGACGAGATGTTGAAGCTGGGCGCGGTCTTCTCGAAAACGGCGAACTGGGGCGTACACGTCGTCAGCGCGGGCCAACTCATCACGGGACAGAATCCGCACTCCTCGGGCCCGGCCGCGCAGACGCTGCTCGCCGCCTTGAAGGGCAAGCCGCTGGCGAGGGCTTCGTAAATCCTGGATGCCACATCTCGAGAGGCGCCTACGATGACGCCTCTCGACGCCACGGTATCCCTCAGAGAGGCCACGATCATGAATTGGCTTACCTTCGCCCTCTCGGCCGCGCTGGCCTGCGTGACCGTGCAGGCCTCGGCACAGGATCTGCGGTCGAGCCGACGCTCGATCAGTTATCACACGATCGATATCGGGGGTCTCAACATCTTCTACCGCGAGGCCGGGCCCGCCGATGCGCCGACCGTGCTGCTGCTTCATGGTTTCCCATCCTCGTCGCGGATGTGGGAACCCCTGCTGCCACTGCTCGCCGACAAATATCACCTGATCGCGCCTGATTATCCCGGCTTCGGCAACAGCAGCGAGCCGCCGCCGTCCGACTTCACCTACACTTTTGACAACATCGCCGGCGTGATGGGCGAGCTGACGAACAAGCTCGGCCTGACCAACTACGTGCTGTTCATGCAGGACTATGGCGGCCCGGTCGGCTTCCGCATGGCGCTGGCGCATCCAGAGCGCGTTCGCGCCATCATGATCCAGAATGCCGTCTCGCATGAACAGGGACTGAGCCCGCTCTGGGAAGCGCGTCGCAAGTACTGGGCTGATCCGGCGCATGAGCTCGAGGCGCTCAAGGCGAACTTCACATCCTTGGCCGCGACGCGCCAGCGGCACCTCGGCTCCAGCCCGCACCCCGAGCGCTACGACCCTGACACCTGGACCGACGAATACGCATTCCTGACGCGTCCGGGGCAGGCCGAGATCCAGACCGCGCTGTTCCTGGATTACCGGACCAACGTCGCCTCCTATCCGAAATGGCAGGAGTGGCTGCGCAAGGCGCGGCCGCGGACGCTGGTGGTCTGGGGCAAATACGATCCGTCATTCACCGTCGCCGGCGCTTCGGCCTATCGCGACGATGTGCCGGATGCGGCGGTCCACATCCTCGAAGCCGGCCATTTCGCGCTCGACGAGGCGACCGACGAGATCGCTACGCTGGTCCGCGACTTCCTTGCGCGTCTGGACGGGCACAAGGGCTGACGGCGACTTGCACACTGCACCGACCACAGGAGGCACGTATGACCGACAACATCAGCCACGAACGACGTCGTTTCGTCGGCAGGGCTGCGATGGCACTCGCCGCGACCCAGCTTGCGCTGAGCACGACGGCTACGGCGAAACCGGCGAAGTCCGCCACCGTCGTCAAGCCCGTCGCCAACACCTCGTTCGCGTCCCTGAAACAGATCGACGCCGGCCTCCTCAACGTCGGCTATGCCGAGGCGGGTCCCGCGGATGGCCCGCCCGTGATCCTCCTGCATGGTTGGCCCTATGACATCTACGCCTTCGTCAATGTCGCACCGCTGCTCGCCGCGGCCGGCCGTCGCGTGATCGTGCCTTACCTGCGCGGCTACGGCAGCACGCGTTTCCTCTCCGACTCGACGATGCGGAACGGGCAGCCGGCGGCGATCGCGGCCGACATCGTCGCCCTGATGGACGCGCTCGGAATCGACAGGGCGACGATTGCCGGCTTCGACTGGGGTGCGCGCACCGCCAACATCATCGCTGCACTCTGGCCGGAGCGGGTCAACGCGACGGTGTCGGTGAGCGGCTATCTGATCGGCAGCCAGCAGGCCGGCAAGATGCCGCTGCCGCCGAAGGCCGAGCTGCAATGGTGGTACCAGTTCTATTTCGCGACCGAGCGCGGCCGCGAGGGCTATGACAAGTACCGTCACGATTTCTCCAAGCTGATCTGGCAGCTCGCGTCGCCCCAATGGCATTTCGACGACGCCACCTTCGACCGCAGCGCGAAGGCGTTCGACAATCCGGACCATGTGGCGATCGTGATCCATAATTATCGCTGGCGGCTCGGCCTCGCCGAAGGCGAACCGAAATACGCCGACGACGAGGCACGGCTGGCGCAAGCGCCCGTGATCGCCGTGCCTACCATCACCATGGAGGGTGATGCCAACGGCGCGCCGCATCCGGAACCGTCCGCTTATGCGAAGAAATTCTCCGGGCGTTATTCGCACCGGACCATCAAGGGCGGTATCGGCCACAATCTGCCGCAAGAGGCGCCGAAGGCCTTTGCCGACGCGGTGCTGGACGTCATGGCCGAAGCCTAGGCGCCGGGCCGGCCAACGGCACTTAACAACGCTTAACGGGCGATCGTCTGCGCACGGGGGTATCTCTATTGGGGCGACACCAACGATGCGAGAGGAAACGGCCGGATGATTCCGCTGCTGGCGAATGCGATCGAGGCCCATGGCGGGCTCGATCGATGGAATGCCCACGAGCGACTCACCGCCACGATCGTGACGGGCGGCGACCTCTGGATATTGAAGGGCGTCGATCAGGACCAGGCGCCGCGGACGATGCGGATCGAGCTGCATCGTGAGCGGGCTTCCGTGGAGCCGTTCGGCAAGCCCGGCCAGCGCACCGACTTCAGCCCGGAGCGGATCGCCATCGTGGCTGCGGACGGCCACGTCGTCGCGGAGCGCAACAATCCGCGCGGCTCGTTCGCGCGGCACGATATGCGCACGCATTGGGATCCGCTGCATCGCGCCTATTTCAACGGCTACGCGCTCTGGACCTACATGACTGCGCCGTTCCTGCTGGCGGCGGACGGGTTCGAAGTCCGGGAGATCGCACCCTGGCGCGAGGGCGCGGAGGTCTGGCGCGGATTGCGGGCGACCTTCCCGGCCGTGATCGCGAGCCACAGCGCCGAGCAGGATTTCTATTTTGGCCCCGACATGCTCATCCGCCGGCATGATTACCGGGTCGAGATCGCCGGCAATTTTCCGGCAGCTCAGTACGTATCCGATCCCGTCACCGTTGACGGCTTCAGGCTCCCGACCCGCCGGCGCATCTATCTGCGCGGCGACGATCTGATGCCGCTGCGTGACGAGCTGATGGTGTCGATCGATCTCGCGGATTTCCGGTTCGACTGAGCCTTGTCAGGCAGATGCCTCGTCCAGCACGAGCCGTGCGGCCTTCAAATCCGCCGTCTCGAATCCTTCCGAGAACCGCGCATAGGTTGCGGCGAGATCGTCGAGCGGATTCTTGATGCCCTGCTGAAGCCGAAGCGCCGCAAGCGACATCTCGGTCCGCAATCGCCAGGACAACGCGCCCTGCTGCTCGGCCAGCGCGAGCGATGCGGCAAAGCTCGCTTCGGCGGCCCCGAGATCACCGGTCCGCGCCTCGAGGTCGCCGCGCCGGCGCAGGAGCTCGGGCATGTCAAAACCTCCGCCGCCCTGCTCGACGCGAGCGATCGTCGCGTGCAGGACTTGCAACCCTTCCGTCAACCGTCCCAGCGCCGCCAGTCCTTGCGACAGGTCTGCGGCGAACGCGGATGCGTAGAGCTCGTAGCGATCAGCATGCAGGCGCGGCAGCGCGCTCCGCAGCAAATCGACACCGTCGGCCACCTCGCCGCGGGCGATCATGGTCTGCGCGCGAAAGCCGCTCGCGACGGCTTCGTACGGCGCGAGCCCGTGCAAATTCGCATGGGTCGCGAGGCGTCCCGTCATCGTCTCGACGGCGGCCCAGTCGCCGACCCAGCCGAACACCGAGGATGACCAGCACAGCGCGATGCAATGCATCACCACATCGCGCGGCGCGGCGGCGCCGACGAGCGGGCGGACGCAATCGAGTGCGCGGTCGGGGAAGCCGCGTAGCCACAGCACCCGCGCGAGCGGAATCTGCGGCGTGCGCGAATAGGCGAAATGCCCGGGCTCCGTTCCGCGCAGCGCGGCGTCGTCGCGCACGCCTTCGTCGAGATGGGCCTGCGCCTCGGCCTGGTCGCCGGCGAGATGATAGGACACGCCGAGAAGTGCCTTGCTGCCTGCGATCCCCGCGGTGTCGCCGATCTGGCGGGCGATGCGCTCGGCCTGGCGTGCGGTCGGCACGAGGTGCCTGTAGTCGCCGGTGCGGCGATAGAACATGTTCAGCCGCGACAGCAGCCTGAACGCATTGGCGTGATCGTCGAGCGATTCCGCGATCTCCAGCCCGCGCCGCAGTGCGGCCTCGGCCTGCTCGCTGTTGCGCTCCGTGAACATAAAGGCGTGGCCGAGCGTCGACTGGAGCTCGAGCTCACATTTACCGCCCTGGTTGGCATCGTCGAGCATCGTGAGCGCGCGGCCCGACCAGATGCGCGCCTCGTTCAGCAGATTGAGCTCGACGAACAGCCTTGCGGCGCTGCCGGCGAGCGGCACGCGCAGGGCGGCACCGTCGTGGTTGGCAAAACTCCATTCCAACGCCGCACGAGCATCTGCGAGCAGGCTCGCGCGCGCCTGCAGGCGCGAAGCCTGGTCGCCCTGTTCCGCCAAGCCGGCTTCGAGCGTGCGCTGAACATAGGCCGTGTGACGGCGCGCGATCGCCGCCGCTTCGCCTGCGTCGACCAGCTTCTGCATGGCATAGGCGCGCGTGGCATCCAGCAGGCGATAGCGTCGCGATGCGCCATCGGGCTGCGCCGACACCAGCGACTTGGCCACGAGCTGCTCCAGCGCATCGACGACACGATCACCCGGCGTTCCCTCCTCCGCCGCGACCGACATCGCACCCTTGAGCGTGAAGGGGCCAGCGAAGATGGCGAGCCGCTGAAGCACGGTCCGCTCGTTGTCGCCAATCAGGCCAAAGCTCCAGTCGAGTGTCGCGCCGAGCGTCTGCTGCCGTGGCGGCGCCGTTCGCCGTCCGCGCCATTCGAGCTTGAGCCGGGAGTCAAGCAGCGCGGCCATCTCCCGCAATCCGTAGACGCCGACGCGCACGGCGGCGAGCTCGATCGCGAGCGCGATGCCGTCGAGCTTGCCGCAGATCTCGGCCAGGACCTCCGCATCCTCGTCCGTGATATCGCCGCGATGGCCTGCGGCCGCGGCACGATCGATGAACAGCTGCGCGGCCGGATAATCCAGCACTTCGCCGGCACTGAGGCGGGCGCCTTGCGGCGGGCCGGCCAGCGGAACGAGCTCGAAGATCTGCTCGCCTTCCACCAGCAGCGACTCGCGGCTGGTGGCTAGAATGGCGATGCCCGGCGCCTCGCGATAGATGTTTTCGGCCAGACGCGCGACCTCGTCGATGACGTGCTCGCAGCTGTCGAGGATGAGAAGCAGCCGCCGTCCGCGCAGGAAATTGATGATGCTGCCTGAGGGATCATCGTGATGCACGACGAGGCCCAGAGTGGCGGCAACCGTGCTCGCGACCAGCGTGGCGTCCTTCAATGGGCCGAATTCGAGGAAATGAACGTGGCCGTCGAATGCCTGCCACATGTCATGCGCGAGCGCGGTTGCAACCGTGGTCTTGCCGATGCCGCCCGGTCCTCGCAGCGTGACGAAGCGGTCGCTCAGCAGACGCGCCGACAACTCGGGCAGCACGTCGTCCCGACCGATCATCCGGTCCAGCCGATGCGGCAAGGCCGCCGGCGCCACCGCTCGTTCGGGCGCACGCAACACGGGCACGGGCGCCACGTTGCGTTCGTTACGTTGCACAGGCGCGACGAAGCAATAGCCGCGGCTCGGGACGTTGGTGATGTAGCGAGCCCCATCCTTGCCGTCGCCAAGCACCTTGCGCAGCTCCGCGACATGGACGCGCAGGCTGATCTCCTCGACCGCGAGGCCGGACCACGCGTAGCTCAAAATCTCGTTCTTCGGCACCACTTCGCCGGCACGGCTGAGGAGCAGGCGCAGAATGTCCATCGCGCGGCTGCCGAGCTTGACCGGCGCTCCGTCCCTCTCGAGCAACCGCGACCGCAGCGAAAACGGTCCGAACGAGACTGCGTCGAAATCAAGGCTCGCCCCGGCGCCATTGCCGGGCGAGCTATGTCCTGCCGGGGGTTCGGTCACTTCTGACTCATCTTGACGGCCATTTCATTCAAATGCGCGGCGACTATACCCGCCGTCGATGCAGGGTCCAGCAAGGCCCCGCGCCGGCCTCACACCGGCATATCGATCGCCGCGCGATGTTCTGCAATGTCCTCACACCGCACCGATCTGCGCAAATAATTGAAAAGCTGGACAGAATCGAACGTCCTGCGGCGGGCTGTCACACTTTATGCGCACGCACAAAATCTAACACCTCCTAATCATCACTAACGGGCTTCTTGCCTGGCTCACGCCTATCCTCTGACCGTGGAGAGCACCCAGAGTTGGCCGATCGTTGCAAGCGGCGGCGAGACCAGGAGAGGACGCGCTATGTTCAATGACTTGCAGGCAGCGCATGCCTGGATCGAATTTCCCGCCAGCCGGTGTGATCGCGAGGTCGCGCACGGGATGCGAGCAATCGCGCAGGAAAGCGGATGGCGCAAGATCGACCGCGGTCTGGACGCGGACATCACGATTTCGCGATGGGGGGACTCGCGGGCGATCTCGTCGCACGAAGCGACGACGCCGCCGGACCGCTATTTCGTCGCCATCGCGCTGAAGACCGCCCGGGTCAAGCTGACGCGTGACCGTCAGATCATCTTCGACGGCACCATGCCTGCGGGCACGCTGTACGTCAGTGCGCCATCGAAGCTTCTCGGCGTGCAATTCCAGTCGCCCTGCGCTTTCCTGCACTTCCACGTCTCCACCGCTCATTTCTCGGCGGCGCGGCCCGCGACGGAGGGCCTCAATGACCTCGTCCTGCTGCGCGACCCGCTCGCCGCCGAGCTCGCCAAGGCACTGACCGAGCATGGCGATACTGCGGACCAGCAGTTCGCACGCTGCATCGGCGAGACCCTTGCGATGCATCTGACCCGGCTCGAGCTGCCACGCGCAAAAGTCAATGCCTTGCCGAAATGGCGGCTGCGGCGCGTCGAGCAATTTATCGCCGATCACTTTGATCGCTGTATCAGCCTGTCCGAGCTCGCCAATGTCGCTGGCCTCTCGAGGATGCATTTCGCGGCACAGTTCCGCGCCGCGACCGGCTACCGTCCACGTGAATATCTGCTCAATCATCGGGTCGAGCATGCGAAGACCTTGCTCACGACGACCGAGCGGCCCCTGGCGGAGATCGCACTTGCCGTCGGCTTCAGCACCCAGGCGCATTTTTCGACCGTGTTCAAGCGCATCAGCGGCGAGTCACCGGCACGCTGGCGTCTGGCCAGCAGGACCCTGCTGCCTGCTACGGAGGCGCTTCCGCGGCGGCGCCCTGCCGCGGACATGGATTGGATGGTCGGCGCAGCGGCGTAGTTCTTTGGCGTGAGTGCCTACCACTCGCGCCGGCTCGAGCCCTTTTTCCTCCCGGGGCCTGCGAGCCTCTCGGGCCGTCCCTGCGCCCACAGAGGGCGGCCCCTTTTTCTTTCTGCCTCTCGTGTCCCGGACGCGCTGCGGTTCGCGGCGCATTTCGCGCAGCCCGGACGGAGCGCAGCGTAATCCGGCGCCTTCACACTACAGCGCAACAATCCCGGCGACGCGCCTACACCGGATCGAACGCGCGGATCGGCGGCAGGTTGCCGGTGAACTTCTCCACCTCGACCGTCGTGAGCTGGCCGGTGCAGCCTTGCGCGAAGGACGAGGTGCCGATGTCGCGGGTGAGAACATTCGGATTGCCGTGAACGCAGAGCGGCGCCTCGTCCTCGGGGTCCATCGGATCGTACCAGGCGCCGGTCGGAAGCTGCACGACGCCGGCCGCGATGCCGTCGGTGACGTGGACTGCGGCGAGGCAGGCGCCGCGCTCGTTGAACAGGCGGATGATGTCACCATCCCTGATGCCGCGCGCATCCGCATCGCGCGGATTCATGCGCGCGACCTCGCGGCCGCGATGTTTTGCGGCAAGCGAGTGGCCACCGAAATCGAGCTGGCTATGCAGGCGCGTCACTGGCTGGTTGGCGACGAGGAAGCACGGCGCGCCGGGTTTCGGCATGTCGGTCTTCTTCAGCCAGACCGGATGGCCGGGGCAATCGGCATCGCCGTGCGCGGCGATCTTGGCTGAATAGATCTCGATGCGGCCGCTCGGCGTCGGCAGCGGATGATTGACCGGATCCTCGCGAAAACTGCGCAGCCGGCCGCCGTCGTCGGGCTGTTGCGGTACGACCAGGCTGCCGCGCCGCCAGAATTCGTCGAAATCAGGCGCCTCAAGGCCACGCGCTTGAAGCGAGGCACGAGTCGGCTCGTACAGATGTTCGAGCCACTGCCGCACCGTGCGCCCTTCGGTGAAAGGTTCGCGTGCACCTAGGCGCTCGGCGAGATCGGCAAAGATGTCGTAATCGTCACGCGCAAGGCCAAAGGGCTCGGCGATCTGGTGCATCGCGACCATCAGGGGATCGTTGGTCGAATAGCCGATGTCCTCGCGCTCCAGCGTCATGGTCGAGGGCAGCACGATGTCCGCGTGCCGCGCCGTCGCGGTCCAGGCGAGCTCGTGCACGACGAACGTATCGAGCTGCGCGAAAGCCTTGCGCAAGCGGTTGATGTCCTGGTGGTGATGGAAGGGATTGCCGCCGGCCCAGTAGACGAGGCGGATGTCCGGATAGGTACGCGTCTCGCCATTGTAGCGATAGGTCGTGCCGGGATTGAGCAGCATGTCGGCGATGCGCGCGACCGGAATGAAATCGCGCACGCCGTTGCGACCCTGTCCCAGCGTCGGTCCCGGCGCGTCGTTGACGCGGCGGCCGTAATAGCCGATCGCGCCGAGCGAATAAGCATAGCCGCCGCCAGGCAGGCCGATCTGGCCGAGCGCTGCTGCGAGCACCATGCCCATCCACACCGGCTGCTCGCCATGCTCGGCGCGCTGGAGCGAATGCGAAACGGTGATCAGCGCACGCTTTCCGGCGGCGCGGCGCGCGAGCTCGCGGATCGCCTCCGCATCGACACCGCAAATCGCGGCGGCCCATTCGGCATGCTTGGCCTGCCCGTCGCTCTCGCCGTTGAGATAGCGCAGGAACACGGGCCAACCTTCGGTGTAGCGATCGAGGAAGGCCTGGTCGTGCAGACCTTCGCTCACAAGCGTGTGGACGATGCCGAGCATCAGGGCGGTGTCGGTGCCGGGCAGGCACGTCATCCATTCGGCACCGGCCTCGACGGGAAGATCGTCGCGCAGCGGGCTGACCAGGATGAACGCGCAGCCGCGCCGGCGCGCGGCTTCCATGGCGCCGCGCTCGACATGCTTGCTGATCGAGCCGCCGGCCACCATGGAGTTCTTCAGCGCCATGCCGCCGAACGCCAGCACGATGTCGGTGTTCCCGGCAATCTGCTCCCAGGTGACGTTGCGCTTGGTGATGTCCTCGTAGCCGGCGAGAATTTGCGGCAGCAGCACCGAGGAAGCGCCCGAAGAGTAAGTGTTCACCGAACGCACATAGCCGCCCATCGCGATGTTGAGGAAGCGATGCACCTGGCTCTGGGCATGATGGAAGCGGCCCGCGCTCGACCAGCCGTAGGAGCCGCCGAACACGGCGCCGGGGCCGCGCGTGTCGCGGATGCGGCCGAGCTCGTCGCCGAGCAGATCGAGCGCCTTCTCCCAACTGACGGAGACGAACTCGTCGCGGCCGCGGCGATCGTCCGGGCCAGGTCCGCGCTCGAGCCAGCCGCGGCGGATCGCCGGCTGGGCGATGCGCGCCTGATGACGCAGCGCGCCGGGGAAATTGCCGATGATGCCGTTCGGATCGGGGTCGCCCGCATAGGCCCTGACCTCGAGCCCGGCTTCGCTTTGACGCGCGGAAAACACGCCCCAATGCGAGGTGTGCGGCTTGAAGCCGTCAGACAGGTCGAGGCCGGGGTCGGGAAAGCCAATCGTATCGTCCATCGTCTGATCCTTGTTCCGGTACGGCACGGGTCCAGCCGCGACCGCGTCAATTCCGGTGGCAGTATACCGATCCGCATCCTGATGTCGTCGGGATCAGGGCCGCCGGAAACGCCGGGCTCCCGCGCGCAAGTACAGCTTGGTGACCGTCCGACCGCGCGACCAGCGGCGATTCTTGAGCCAATTTATTCTTTATTTTCAATATCTTGTGGATGATCCTCGGGGCGCTCCGGCCGCGAAATCTCTTCAAACGACATCGACATGGAAATGTGCGATATGCCGCCCATCCCCGCAGCAGCATCGGTCTCATCATGATCCAGCGCGTCTTGCCCTACGAAGGACTCCTCCACGAAGTGGTCGAGCATAATGGCGTGCTCTACATCGGCGGGATCGTCCCCGAGGACACCAGCCTCGATATGTCGGGCCAGGCCAACGACGTCCTCGGGCAGCTGGCGCGGCTGCTGAAGACGCTCGGCTCCGATCTCGCCAACGTCTTGCAGGTGACCATCTTCATGACCAACCTCAAGGAGAAGGCGGAGTTCAACGCTGCCTGGAAGGCGCACTTTGCGGAAGCCCACCTGCCGGCGCGCGCTGCGATCGGCGTGGCTGATCTCGGTCCGGGCGTCAAACTCGAGATGACGGCCATCGCGGCCCGGTAACCCAGGCTCGAGGCGCTCACTTCCAGGCGATCGTGATCGTGCTGATGTTGGAGGCGAGCTCGAGTCCGGCCTTCGGGCCTTGCAGCACGATCGTCACGCCCTTTTCGTTGCGCAGGTGGACGCCGTTCACGCCGCCGACGAGGGCGAAGCCGCCGCCGACGGAGCTGTAGGTGCCGACGAAGTCGCCGACATCGCGGATGCCCGATGCGCGGCCATCAAATCTGCCGATGGTCGCACCGGCCGTAATGCCGACGCTCAAGCCTGAGATCTTGAAGGGATAATTCCGGCCACGGTAGTTCAGCACGCCACTGCCGGTACCGCCTCCGACCAGCAGACCAGCCTTGACGAACGTCACCTGGACATGGCCGCTCGCTTGCGCAAACGACGGCGTGGCCGGCATCGCGAGCAGGAAGAGCGCGAACGTCGCAAAGCCGATTGCGATCGCGCGCCGCATGCGTTCCGATTTAAGGCTTCGCGGCATCGACCTTCTTCCAGGTTTGGTCGGGATCGAACAACGTGGTGCGTTCGGCGATTGAGGCCGTGCGGTTGCCGAGATCCTTCTGGTAGACGGTGCCGGCATGATTGACGAGAAAAGTCATCACGCCGGAATTGCCGTATTCCGCCGGCCAGGCAATCAGTGCGAAGCCGCCGATCATCTTGCCCTTGACGACATAGTTGAGCGCGCCGCCCGGCGCATCCGGGCCCTGCCCCTTGAGGATGCGGAAGTAGTAGCCGTGGTAGGGCGCGGGTCCGACGTCGCCTGCGCGATAGCCTTCTTTCGAAGCATCGGCCGCCAGCGCGCCGAGCGGGCTCGGATCGCTGTCGTCGCGCCAGAACAGGCCGTCCTTCTTGCCGGGCGACGAGACGATACGTTGCGCGTAGACGCCGGCACCCTCGCCGCGATCCTTGTCGGCATATTCATTCTGGGCATCGACATAGGCGAGCGCGGTCTGGATCGCATCGAGCTCGTTGCGGCCGATGCGGCGACGAAGCACTTCGATCCGTCCTTCGTCGGTGTCGAACGCCCAGCCCGTCTTGGTGTTGACCAGTGGAATCGGGAACGGGAAATCGTCCGGCCCCAGCATCAAGGTCGCGGTCTTGTTGCCCTCCGCCTTGATGCCGTGCTTGGCGTCGTACATCGACGTGAAGCGCTGACGGATGTCGTTGTCGGCGACCTCGTCACCGGACGAGACGATATCCTCGGCGGCCCTGCCGAGCACCTTCAGAATGTCGCTCGGTCCGCTTTTGACCGCGGCCGCGAGCGCGGCGGCCGCATCCTCCGGTGTCTTGTAGGATTGCTGCGCCTGTGCCGCCGAGCCAAGCATGGCGAGCGCCACCACGCCCGGCAGGATCGCGCGATGGAGCGATTTCAGGCCGATCATGGCGTCACCTCCGCAGGGATCTTCGCGCCGTCGGCGAGCCAATCGCGGTAGGTGCGGAACGTCAGGCCAAGCTTGTCATAATAGACGCGCAGATAGCCATCGCTGCCGCGCGCCACAGCGTCAGGCATCACCCGCTCGACTTCCTGCGCCATCACGCCGACATAGGCCTTGTCGCTGCCGATGTAGCTGAAGCGATAATAGCCGAGGCCGTTGGAGAGATGGCCGAGCAGCGTGATGTCGTGCTTCAGCGCGATGTCGGAGCGCCGGCCACCGCCGCCACCGCCGCGGCCTCCTCCGCCGCCTCCACCACGGAAGCCGCCACCACCACCACCATGCATGGCCATTCCGCCACCGCCGCCGCGCCCGGCAAAGCCTCCGCCGCCACCGCCGCGCGGCATGCTCGCCATGCTGGAGCGTCCGCGCGCCGATGCTGCAGCCGCCGCCCGGCCCGACGAGACGTTCATCGCACCGCCGCGATTGCCGCCACCGCCACGATTGGCGGCAGCGCCGCCGCCGGCACGGTTCGCAGCCTTTGCACGATCGCCGCCGCCCTTACCTGCATTCTTGCCTGCATTCTTGGCGCGATCTCCACCACCCTTGGCACGATCTCCCGCGCCGGCGCGATCGCCGCCGCCGGGCCGGTCGCCGCGATTGCCGGCACGATCACCGCGATCACCAGCACGATCTCCTGCACGGTCACCCGGACCACCACGATCACCGGCACGGTCGCCGGCGCGATCTCCCGCCCGGTCTCCCGCACCTTGGCTCGGGCGCAGCACCTGGTTGCCGTCCCGGCCGCGGAAATCCATCCGATCCGACGCGCCGGCCCTGATGTTGTTGTTGCCGAAGCGCTGCTGGACGTTGATGTTGTTATAGCGCACTCCGCCGCGATGCGCCGGATTATGCTGCCAGCCGTTGCCGATGTTGGTGGTGCGATGATTGACGTAGACGTTGCGGTTGCCCCAGTTGCAGCCGCCCCCCCAGTAATTGCCCCAGCGCCCGATCGCCCAGGCCGAGCCGAAGGCAATGCCGGCCGCGACCACGCCGGCGCCGATATAGGACGGATAGCCCCAATAATAGGGCGGGTACTCCGCGTAGGGCCAAGCGCCGTAGACCGTCGCCGGATCGTAATAGGGCACGTACATCTCGGCGGGATCGGCCTGCTGGATGACCACCACCTGCTTGCCTTCCTGGCTCTGAACGCTGACCTTCTGCTGCTTGGTCGTGACCAGCTTCTTGTTGTCGTAGGCCTTGTTGCGCAATCGCTGGATCGCGTCCATCACATCGGGTTGCTGGGCCAGAAAAGCGTCGCCGAGTTTCTGGGTCCATTCGAGCTTGTCGCTCATCATCGACAACACATCGGCGGTGCTCGCCAGCGCCTTGACGCTGTCGTCCCAGGCCTGCTTGTCGACCTCGGCCTTGAGCGCATCGCCCTTCAGCGACTTGCGCTCCTTCAGCCAGCGATCGGCCTGCACCACTTCCAGCGGATAGGTCGATGCCGCCAGCACATTGGCCAGCAGCTCGTCGGGATAAAGCGCGATCGGCGCCACCAGTGCCTCGAGCTGTTCGGGTTTCAAGAGTTCGGCGCTCGGCGGAGGCGGACTTGCGGGCTGTGCCTGCGTGCTTGGCGCCGCCGGCTGGTCAGCTGTCTGCGCGGTTGCGGTGATCGGCATCGTCAGCATCAACGCAAGCGCCATCAGGATCTTGCCGCAGCGAAACATGCCATCCTCCATCGAACTTTCCGGCCACCAAGATCGGGCCGCGGTATGGGCGTTTATTGATCAAGATCAACGAAGGGCTGCTTCGCCGCCGTGTTGCGGCGCGAGAGCAATGCCGCGCTGCCGGATCGCAAAACGTTCGCCCTAGTGGATGATCGGAAGCCTGATCGTGAACAGCGCGCCGCCCGACGGCTGGTTCTCGGCGGCTATGGTGCCGCGATGGGCCTCGACGATGGTCTTGACGATTGCAAGCCCCATACCCATGCCCTGAGGCTTGGTCGTGAAGAATGGATTGAAGATGTTCGCGAGGTCGCCGGCCGCAATGCCCGAACCGGTATCTGCGATCCTGATCTCGGCGTGGCTTCCGGCGCGCCCGGTCGATACGCTGACCTCGCGCTTCTTCATGTCCGCGTCGGAGACCGCGTCCAACGCATTGATGATCAGGTTGAGAACGACCTGCTGCAGCTGCACGGGATCGCCCTTGACGTTCAGCTCCACGGCGGCTGGCGCATATGCCAGCGTGATCCGGCGCCCGTCGGCGACGCTTGTCACCAGGCCAATGGCTTCCCGTACCGTGTCGTTCAGTTCGGTGTCCCTGATTTCAAACGGCCTCTTCTTCAGGACGCTGCGAAGCCTGCGGATGACCTCGGACGCCCGCTGATCGTCCCGCCTGATGTCGGCCAGAATCTGGCGGATCTCGTTGATGTCAGGTGAAGTGGCTTTGAGCATGAGCTCCGCCGTCTCGGCATTGGTCAGAATGGAGCCGAGCGGCTGGTTCAGCTCGTGGGCAATCGACGTCGTCAACTCACCGACGGCCGCGTAGCGATTGGCGTGGGCGAGCTCCGCCAGGCGCTGTCGCGACTCGATCTCGGCCAATTGACGGCGATGGCGCTCGTGCAGGAGCCCGCTGATGAAGCCGGCCTGTATCAAAATCACGGCCGCGATCAGCAGCATCTGCCAGCTATAGCGATCCCAGACGGTCGGCTCACGAAACAGGATTTCGCTGCCCAGCGGCAGACTGCTCTCGCTGATCCCCCAGCGCTGCAATTCCCGCCAATCATATTTCGGCGACCCGAATCCGATCGGCTCGTATTTGATGCGGGCCGGCTTCTCGCCGCCGAGGATGCGGATCGCGGCACTGACGGTCTTCGAACTGGTTTCGGCGACGGAGTGCATGGGCCCGCCGACGCTGGCGTTGCCGAAGAAAGGCTCCTGATACGAGAAGATCGGCGCGTTCGCGACAGCATGCAGCCTGTGCAGGGCGATATCGCCTTCGTGGACAACGCCGGCGGCATCGACCGACATCAACCCCCAGAACAGCACCGTGTGCGGTGGAAGCGCCGATGCGCGCTTCAGGATCTCCTCAAACGGAAGGTCGGAGTACCAGACGAGATCGAGCCGTCCTTCCAGCGGTTTCAACTCCCGCTTCACCTCGTCAATCCAGAATTTCTCGAGGGGCGAGGCACCGACCACAACGGCAACCGTCTTGGTACCGGGCAAGAGCTTGAGAATGTTCTCGAAGGCCGCCACGAAATCATTGCGGACGGACACGACCACGTCATTGTCGGTGAGATCCAGGCGGTTCACCAGCCGTTGTTCGACCACGGTCAGCACCGCCGGCGTTTCCGGAAAGAGCTTCGCGCGGTATCTCTGCACGAACCGCGCCGCGGGTGCGCCGATGCTCAGCACGATGTCGGGCGGCTTGCCCTGGTAGAGCGAACCGAGATAATCGACGAAGGGCGCTTCGGGGCCTGGATTGTTGAAGCGCGCGCTGAGCAGAGTGTGCTCCTGGACGTCGAGCGGCCAGGGCGATTGCCGCTCGAGCTCGGCCTTGATGCTCCGCGCATATTCGCTCCAGGGGCGAAACTCGCGGCCGAAGGAGTGCAGGATCAGCACGCGCTTGAGCTCGCCGCGCAGGCTGCGCTCGACGGCAGCGGCGGGGCCGGACAGGATGCAGGAGGCAAGCAGCAGGCCGAGACCCAGCCACGCGGCCACGACTGTCCGCGACCTGACCGACGCTATGAAGCTGCGCCTGCTCATCCGCCTCCCCCACGGCTTCATCCGGCCGTTGTGGCGGCAATTCTAGCCCGAATTGCGCCATTTCGACAGACCCGGAAGAGGCCGTTGCCTGCCGTCAATGGCCGCTCAGCACCAGCGTCTGGATCGGCAGCAGCAACGCCTGGATGCGCAGCAGCAGGGCATGGACCAGGCCGACGCCGTCGACGACGTGCAGCGCGATCTTTCGGCTGGTCGGCGTGTCCTTGGCAGAAATCTCTTCATGATTGCTGGTGTAGGCGTTGACGATACAGCTCGAGCCCGGCGTCACGCCCTCGAGGCCGCCTTTGTAGAGCGGCTCCAGGAACACCAGGATCGTGCCGGGCCGAACGGCGTTCTGTGCTTCCAGTAACTGCTCACCGGAGCGGAATTGGCCGGCGGCGATGTAGTCCTGCACCGTCGTGATCACCATCGGGATGATGACCCACGGCTTCGAGATGCAGGTCGCCTCCGCCACCATGCCGGTCTTCATCACCTGGGCCTCGATCTGACCGAAGCCGGCCTGAAGGTACGTTCGGCCGGCCTCCGTCGGAATCAGGATTCCCGCCGGCCGCATCAACTGGTTGACGACGTCGCCAGAGCGGACAAGGAACTGCTCGACGCGCCCGTCTACGCCGGCGCGGACCTGTGTCTTGTCGAGCTCGACCTGGGCCTGATCAAGCGCCGCCTCGGCACTCGCCTTCTGCGCCGGAAGCGAGGTCGAGACCTGCAAGGCCGCCGACTGCCGCGCGGCCGTCGCGGCATCGATGCCGGACTGGCGCTGGTCGACCAGCACCTGGAGCTTTTCGATATCGCGCTGCGGTACGATGCCGGGATTTCGGCGCTGCAGCTCGGTCTTGACGTCGAGCTCGTCCTTGGCCTGCTGGTAGTTCGCCTTCGCTTCGCCGATCTGCGCATCGGCCTTGACCACGTCAGCTTGTGCCGTCTGCATGGCGGCATCGACTTCGGCGATCTTGCGCCTGGCGGTCTCAAATGCGGCCTGCTGCTTCGACGCGTCGAGCGTGAACAGCACGTCGCCCTTCTTCACCGGCGCGCTGAAGCCGAACTTGACCTCGGCCACGCGGCCCGAGCCTTCGGGCAGGATCGGCACGGTGCGGAAATAAAGCGTCGCGTTGGATGTCGACGGATGGAAATAGAAGATCATGGTGATCAGCGACACTGTCAGCATCAGGCAGCCGGTAATGCCCCAGCGCAGCTCGTACCAGACGGAGAAGAAGGTGATCTCCTTGCCAAAGCGCTTGCCCTGGACATAGCGGCGGTAGAGATAGTCGGGCAGGATCGTCAGCAGCGAGCAGAACATCAGCTCAAACATGGCTGTGCTCCTTCTCCTTCGCGGGCCCCGGCTTTTCTGGGGGCGGCGTGTCGCCGCCTGTCGGTCGCGAGCTGGCCTGCTTGGCCGCGTCGCTGTCTTCGGGCGTCGCATCCGCGATCTTCTCCACGGAATCGGCGATGCTGCGCAGCGGACCGCCGAAGTCGGGAATGTCGATCATGGCCAGCAGCAGGCCTGCGATCCAGAAGATGTGCATGTGCGTGAAGAGCGAGATCAGGCCGAGCACGGCTACGAATTCAAATTGCAGTTTCTGCGACTTGTGCGCCATTCGCTCGGGCAGGCTGTGCAGTTTCCAATAGAGAGTACCGACCCAGAGCACGGTGCCGATCAGGAAAATTCCCATCACGACCATCAGCGGATCCACCCCGCTTCCCGGAGCGAGATAGAACGGCAGATGATGCGGGGCCATCGGATGAAGCTGATCGCTCAACGTTCTCTCCTCGACAGGCGCGTATCCACTTGAATGCGTCGAATGCAGTGTCGGTAACGGGTGGCGCAATTGCTTGATTTGGATCAACGGGCCTGGAACGGCCCCACCTAGCCTCGCCTGAAAGTTGACGTGCAACAACAGGAGCCGCCTGCCATGCCCGGCATCGATGATCTCATCCCCAGCGCCACGCAGATCCGGAAGGAAGTAGCCCTCAAGGAGGCAGAGAAGGCCGACGAATATGCGCGCCTTGCCGCCGCCGCCGAAGCCGAGAAACACGCCCTCATTGAACGCCTCACCAAGCCTTCTGGCAAGACCGAGGACGAGAAGATCAAACTCGCTTCGACCATCATCCAGCGTGCAGTGCGAAACGGATTGACGGAGGTTCAGGTCTACCGCTTTCCCAACACGCTGTGCACGGACAAGGGTCGCGCCATCAATCAAATGGAAAAGGGCTGGGAGGACACCCTGACCGGGATTCCGAAGGAAATCTTCCAGCTCTGGAGCGATTACCTGAAACCGCGCGGCTATCGCATCGCCTATCAGATCATCGATTTTCCAGGCGGTGTGCCCGGCGACATCGGCGTGACCATTTCCTGGGGTGATTGAGCATGGCCAAGGACGCGCCCGCGGAGCGGATGAAGCGGAAGGACTATGAGAAGGAACTCGAAAAACTCCAGGTCGAGTTGTGTCACCTTCAGGAATGGGTCAGAACCCAGAAACTGAAGGTCATCATCATCTTCGAGGGGCGCGACGCGGCCGGCAAGGGCGGGACCATCAAGGCGCTGACCGAAAAAGTGAGCCCGCGCGTGTTCCGTGTCTGCGCCCTGCCCGCGCCCTCCGACCGGCAGAAATCCCAGCTGTTCCTGCAGCGCTATATCGAGCAATTCCCGGCCGGCGGTGAGATCGTGATTTTCGACCGCAGCTGGTACAACCGCGCCGGCGTTGAATACGTCATGGGCTTCTGCTCGCCGACCGAACATAAGCGCTTCCTGGAATTGTGTCCGCTGGTCGAGAAATTCGCCGTGGACGCCGGCATCGTCCTGATCAAGCTCTGGCTCGAGGTCGGGATGGAGGAGCAGGAGCTCCGCTTCAAGGCGCGGATCGAGGATCCGCTGCGGCAGTGGAAGCTGAGCCCGATGGACACCGAATCGTTCGGGCGCTGGTACGATTACTCGCGCGCGCGTGACATGATGTTCGAGGCGACCGACACGAAGCATGCACCGTGGCGACTGATCCGCTCCGACGACAAGCGGCGAGCGCGGCTCAACGTCATCTCGCACATCCTGAGAACGATCCCTTACAAGAGGGTCAAGCGGGAGAAGATCAAGCTGCCGCCGCGGTCCCACAAGGGACGTTACAACGACCAGGCGAGCCTGCGCGGCCTGAAGTTCGTCGAGGAACGCTACTGAAACGCGAAACGGGCTGCGATGACGCAGCCCGTTTAGCTTGAGCGCCCTGCCGAGCCTATTTCAGCCGGATCGTGACGCCGCCGACCGCGGCCGACACCTCCGCGCCGACCTTCGGTCCACTGAGCTGAAGGATCACCCCATTGCCGTTCTGCAACTGCACGGCTCCGGCCCCCGCAGCGACGGCGCCGCCGGCGCCGCCCGCCGCGTAAGAGCCTTCGATCGACTGCGGCCCCCTCAGATTGAGGGCGCGGCCGACAAGCTTGGTCGTCGAAGCTCCGATCGTGAAACCGACGCTCATGCCTGACACGGTGAAGGGATATTGTTTGCCCCGCAACACCAAAACGCCCTCGCCGCCGCCGACGCCGACGATGAAGCCGCCCTTGGTGAAGACGACGGCGACCTGACCGGTCTCGGCACGCGACGGCGTGCTGAAACCGGCAGCGACGGCGAACGAGGTGATCAAGGCGGCGGCGATGGCAGATTTCCTCATGACGTTCATTCTCCTTTGGGTTGATATCGGAGTGATCCGGATCGACCGGCACTCCCATTGGTTCGCGTTACTTCGAGCCGCCCTCGGCCGCCTCGTAGGCGTCCCGATAGCCACGCGCAATGCTGCGAACACCGCGTCCGATATCGTCGTAGACATCGTCCGGAAGGTTTGCCAGCGACACGCGCAGCGACCATTCGGGCGCATCGAAACCGCCGCCGTTCAGCAACACAATGCCGTGGGCTTCGGCCAGTCGAAACGCGAGATCGAGCGGATGAACGTTCTTCTTCAGGTAGTCGACGGCGTCGTCGCCAATGTTCTTCCGCGCCCAGAACTCGAAATCGATCAGTCCGTAATACGCATCATAGTTGGGGTTCGGGTTCAGCTTGTCGGCAAGTCCCAGGCCATCGAGCAACGCCCACAGGCGCTTGTTGACGATTTCCATGCATGCGGCCTGATAGGCCTTCTTCGCGTCCATCATCTCCGCGAGCGAGAAAAGGCTCATCATCACCTGCTGCGGCAGCGACAGGCCCGCCGTGTGATTGAGCGCGACGTCGCGACTGTCGGCGACGATGCGGTCGATGAACTTCAGCTTGCGCGGCTCCAGCGTCAGCGGCCCGTAACGCTTGTCGAGCGCCTTCACGGCTGCCTCGGGCAGCTTCGCGATCATCTTGTCAAAGATGTTGTCTTCATGAATGGCGATGGCGCCGAGCCGCCATCCCGTGCAGCCGAAGTATTTCGAATAGGAATAGACGCCAATGGTGTTGTGCGGAAGCTCGCCCAGCAGCGAGCGGAATCCGTGAACGAAAGTGCCGTAGACGTCGTCGGTGAGCAGCATAAGATCGGGGCGCTTGGTCTTGACCAGCTTGCCCAGCTTGGCGACCGTCTCCGGGCTCACCCCCATCCCGGAGGGATTTGCGGGATTGACGATGAAGAACGCCTTGATCTTCGGATCTTCCAGCTTCTTGATTTCCTCGTCGGTGAACTGGAATTTGTTTTCCTGCGGCGCCTTGATCTGGACGACCTTGAGGTCGTAGTCCTCCAAATGCGTCATCTCGATGTAAGGCGTGAAGATCGGCGTTCCCAGCGCGATGGTGTCGCCGGGAAGCAACAGGCGATTGGCCTTCAGTGACTTGAAGAGGTAGCACATCGCCGCAGTGCCGCCCTCGACCGCATAGATGTCGAACTTGCCGGCGGGCCGCGGGTCACCGCAAACGGCCCACGTCAGATATTCGTGCACGACCTTTTCGTTGTGCACCAGCATGCGGTCCGGCACCGGATAATTGTCGCCGATGATGGAATCGACCAGCTCGTGGACGAAGGCGTCCGCATCGAAGCCGAATTTCTTGACCGCAAAGGGCAGCATCTCCGACAGGAAGGTCGCGCCCGGCATGTCAGAGTGCTTGGCGAGCCAAGCCTCGTACCTTGCCGCAATGCCCTTGGCCTGGGGCATGCCGCCAATCCCGGCCGGGTGTTCCATGACGCGCTTGCTCTCGGTGATCGCGAACTGTCCGAGCAGGAAGAAGCCTTCGCGCGGCGTGGTGGCCACCCAGTTCGGATTGCCGCGGCCGGCGTTCAGGAACGCGGATTGCGTTCGTTTCGACGTCGCCTTGGCGAGATTGATCAGTTCGTCCTTGATCTCGAACGGGCTCAGTGCCTCGAATTTCTTCAGGGTCAAGATATCGGCCATGTGACGCTCCCGAGCGGTGCGAGCTGTTGAAACGAGGTGGAGCCCTCGCCTGTGCAATCGCGCTCAGGATGATCGGCGTCCGGTGACCTCCCTTGATCTACCTCAAGGTCCTGGCCGTAGAGCGGTCCGGATCGCCCCATGTCGCAACGCAGTGAGACGATTTCGTCGGCGGGGTCGCGGATGCCATCCCCCCGCGCGCTTGACATAAATCAACATGACCGGCTCGGACGGGTCGCTTCATCCGGATCGATGCGGCTTCAGCGCTCGTCGCCGGGGTCTTCGATCCCAAGACGTCGCGCAGGAGCGAAGCGGGGCGCGTGCGACTGCGTGAAGGGGTGACATCATGATCGACTGGTTCTTTCAGACGCTCAAAAGCTATCCGGAAATCGCGATCTTCCTGTCCTTGGCCTTGGGCTATTATTTCGGCTCCTTCACCTACAAGGGCCTCGGGCTCGGTGCCGTCACCGCGACGCTGATTGCCGCCGTGATCATCGGCCAGATCGGGATCACGGTAACGGGTCCGCTCAAGCCGTTCTTCTTCCTGATGTTCCTGTTTGCCATCGGCTATGGCGTCGGGCCGCAATTCGTGCGCGGCATCGCGCAGGACGGCGTCCCACAGGCGATCTTCGCGGCCGTCGTGTGCGTGTTCTGCCTGATCGCGGCGTATGTTGGAGCAAAGCTTGCAGGCTACGATGTCGGTTCGGCCGCCGGACTTTATGCCGGCTCGCAGACGATCTCGGCATCCATGGGCCTTGCGACCGATGCCATCAACCGGCTCGGCCTGTCGCCGGAAGAGACCAAGAAGATTCTCGACGGCATGCCGGTCGCCTACGCGGTCACCTATATCTTCGGCACGGTCGGATCCGCGATCGTCCTGGCTCTGCTTGGTCCGGCACTGCTCGGTATCGATCTCGAGGCGGCCTGCAAGAAATATGAGGAGGAGCACGGGGGCAAGAAGCAGACGGGCGGTCCGGGAACGGCCTGGCACCAGTTCGATGTGCGCGCTTTTCGTGTCAATGAGCGGGGTCCGGTGGTTGGAAAGACCGTGCAGCAGGCGGAAGCATTGCTACCCGACCATCGGGTGTTCGTCCTGCGGATCAGGCAGGACGGCAAGATCACGGATGCCACCGCCGATGCCGTCATTCACGCAGGCGCCGTCGTCGCTGTGGCCGGCCGACGCGACGTTCTCGTCAGTCTGATCGGCGAGCAAGCGGAAGAGGTCGACGATCGCGAGTTGCTGGCGATGCCGATCGAGGGCGTCGACGTCTACGTGACCAGTAAGGACGTCGACGGAAAGACGCTGGAGGAGCTGTCGCGAACGGCAGGCGCTCGCGGAGTGTTCCTTCGCAAGATCACCCGTGGTGCGATCGCCGTTGATATCCCTATCCTGCCGAACACGAAGATCAATCGCGGCGACATCGTCACCATCGTGGGACGCACGCCGGATGTGGCGGCCGCGACAAAGATGCTCGGCCGCCCGGATCGCGCGACCGATGTGGCCGACGTCGCCTTCATCGGAGCCGCAATCGCGATCGGCGCGCTGATCGGCGCCATCGTCTACAAGATCGGCAGCGTGCCGTTGACGCTGTCCACGTCAGGTGGCGCCTTGATCTCAGGCCTGTTCTTCGGCTGGCTCCGCTCCGTGCACCCGACCTTCGGCCGGATTCCTTCGCCGACCGTCTGGTTCATGAACTCGGTCGGCCTGAACGTCTTCATTGCGATCGTCGGCATCTCGTCGGGACCGGGCTTCGTGGCCGGCCTCAAGGCGCAGGGCATCGGCCTGTTCCTCTGGGGCGTCGGCGTGACGACCGTGCCGCTGATCCTCGCAATGTATGTCGGAAAATATGTGTTCCGCTTCCATGACGCCATCGTGCTCGGATGCTGCTCAGGGGCGAGGACCACGACAGCTTCTCTCGGCATGATCAATGACCGCGCCAAGAGCCAGATCCCGGGTCTGGGATATACCGTGACATACGCTGTCGGAAACACGCTGCTGACAATCTGGGGAATGGTGCTTGTCATGTTGATGACATAGCAAGGCCGCCCGCGATGCTGGTTTGGCTGGAGCAGTTTCTCGTCCGCTATCCGGAGCTCGCGCTGTTCCTGGTGATCGCCGCGGGCTACTGGATCGGAAGCTTCAAGATCGGCGCCTTCAGTCTTGGTCCGGTCACGGGCGCGCTGTTCGCCGGCCTGATGGTCGGCGACTTCGCGCATGTGCCTGTTTCCAGCATGACCAAATCTTTCCTGTTCCTGCTATTCCTGTTTGGCGTCGGCTATTCCGTCGGTCCGCAATTCGTGCAGGCAATGAAGCGCGACGGGCTGAAGCCGATGCTGCTAGCCGTCGTCGTGTGCCTCACGGGCCTTGCGGCCGCAATTGTCGTCGGCAGGATACTCGGGCTCGATCCCGGTTTTGCGGCGGGGCTGATGTCGGGAGCGCTCAGCCAAAGCGCGGCGATGGGAACGGCGACCGACGCGGTCAACGGTCTCGCGGTGCCGGAGGCGCAGCGCGCCCTTTTCGTCTCGCACATCGCGGTCGCTGATGCAGTCTGCTACATCTTCGGCTATGCGGGCGTGATCATGTGGTGCACAGTGATCGCACCGGCGCTTCTGAAGATCGACCTGCGAGAAGAGGCGCTCAAGCTCGAGCAATCGCTGGGAATGAGCCGCACCAAGCCGGGTCTGGCGTCCGCTTGGCGAAAATTCGAGCTGCGCGCCTATCGGCTGGACGAGCACTCTCCTCTCGCCGGATCGACAGTCGCGGCCGCCGAAGACCGCCTGCCCGAGCATCGCCTGTTCATCCATCGGATCCGCCAAGGAGAACGCATCTTCCAGGCAGAGCCCGGCACCATCCTCGCGCCAGGCGACGTCATCACGATATCGGCTCCGCGCCAGATCATCGTAGAACTCGTCGGCTCCCGCGCCGAGGAGGTCGAGGACAAAGAGCTGCTCGACATTCCCTTGATCTCCGCTGACGTGTTCCTGATCAACACCAAGCTCGCGGGCATGAACCTGCAGGAGGCCTCGCAGCATGACTGGACACGCGGCCTCTATTTACGCTCGTTGAGCCGGGGCGGCCAAGAGCTTCCGATTGCTCCCGGCGTCGTCCTGCAGCGTGGCGACCTGCTGCGCATCGTCGGTCCAGAACCGGTCGTGGAGAACGCGGCGAAAAATATCGGTGTCATCGTTGCCCCCAGCACCAGCATCGATTTCGTGGTGCTGGGGCTCGCCATCTTCTTCGGCGGCATCGTCGGCGTTCTCGTGAGTTTTCCTGTCGGCGGCATCCAGATCGCACTGAGCACGAGCGTCGGCACGCTGCTTGCCGGGCTTTTGGTCGGCTATCTCCGCACGCTCAATCCGCGCTTCGGCCGGATTCCGGACGGCGCCGTCAGCCTGATGACGTCACTCGGACTGGCCGCGTTTGTCGGGCTCACCGGGATCCATGCCGGGCCGATCTTCCTCTCCGCCTTGCGGGAATCGGGCATCGGCCTGCTGCTCGGCGGCATGGTCGTGACCCTGCTGCCGCAGATCGTCGGATTCTGCTTCGGTCATTTCGTCTTGCGCATGAACCCAATCCTTCTGCTCGGCGGTTTGACCGGGGCTCAGACCGTGACGGCGGCAATGGCCGCGCTCCAGGAGCGCTCCGGAAGCCCGGTGCCCGTGCTCGGCTATACGCCGGCCTACCCGGTCGCCAACATCCTGTTGACGACCTGGGGCTCCGTTATAGTGGTCGTCTTCGCCTGACCTATGACGCGGCCTTCAGCTTCGGCTGCGCGCCGGGCCTGGGCTTGCCGATCTTCGCCAAGGCTTCGGCGCGCACGAGCTTGAGGCCTTCCTTGGCGTCGTAGCCATGGATCTCCTTCACATCGAGCTTGCGCATGAAGTCGATGGTTTCCTGGGTGATCACCTGCCCCGGCACCATGATCGGGAAGCCCGGCGGATAGGGAATCACGAAACTGGCGGAGACGAGGTCGGGGCCGGCTTTCAGGCGGCGGTCGATCTCGGGATCGGCGAGCCTGATATATTCGCATCCCGCCGCGTTGTAGGCCGCGTAGAATCCGCTGCGGATATCACCCTCATTGGTCTTGCTGCCGGCATCGCCACGGAAGCTCTGGTGGAAGTGCGAGAAGTTCGGCAGATCAGGCACGTCAGTCATCAGGCTCTTCACCCGCGCCTCGAAGGTCTTCTTCGCATTGTCACCGCCTTGGGCGAGGCCGCGATCAACCTCGCCCGCGATCTCGGCCAAAACCCTGACAAGATGCGCGACGTCGCTGCGGGTGTTGTTGATGTTGGACTGGATCAGCACCGAATTGCGTGAGGTCTTGTTGACCTGGATGTTGTAGTCGTTCGCCAGGATCCCCTTGAACTGCGTGCCATCGTAGCCGGCGGTGCCGCACACCAGGGTCATGCGGGTCGGATCGAGGCAGAACTCATCCTCGTCCAGGCTCTTCAGCGCGCTCGCCCAGTTCGCGCCGGCGGCCAGATAATCGGTGAATCCGCTCTGGCGATATTGCGCCGGCACCATGGCGTCGGCGCCGAGGATGCGGAAATATTTCGACAGCAGCGGATTGCTGTTGACGGCGTGACGGATGGCGAGCGCGATCTCGATCGCATTGGCCACCAGACCATACCCTTCCAGCTCCATCTGGCGCCGCGAGACGTCGAGGCTAGCGATCAACTGCTGGTTCGGACTCGTGGAGGCATGGGTAAAGACGGCCTCCTTGAACTGCTGCTCAACCGTATGGAATTCGACGTCCTTGACCGAGAGCATCGAGCCCTGACGGATCGCCGACATCGACTTGTGGGTCGAATTGGTCTGATAGACGCGCAAGCGGATCTGGCGCGGATCGGGGATCAACCGGGTCTTGAGCAGCACCTCGTTCGAGGGGTTCTTGCCGAGCGTGGCTTGTTGGGCTTCGTAAGCTGCGACCGATCTCGGATCGCGCATCCAGGCCTCGATCTCGTTGGCGGCGCCCATCGCGGTGCGCCGTCGCAGGAACGGTGAAAAGCGCGCAAAGCCGAACCAGGCCTCGTCCCACAGGAAGATCAGGTCGGGCTTGATGGCGAGGCATTCCTCCATCACCCGGCGGGTGTTGTAGATGTGGCCGTCGAAGGTGCAGTTGGTCAGATCCAGCAGCTTGACGCGATCGAGCCGGCCATCGGCCTTGGCGTTCAGCAAGGCCTGCTTGATGGTCTTCAGCGGCACGGCGCCGTACATCGAATATTCCGTCATCGGGAAGGCTTCGACATAGAGCGGCTGCGCGCCGGCCAGCACCATGCCGTAATGATGCGACTTGTGACAATTGCGGTCGACGATCGCGATGTCACCTGGCGCGAGTAGCGCCTGCACCGCCATCTTGTTCGAGGTCGAGGTGCCGTTGGTGACGAAGAAGACGCGATCGGCGCCAAGCGCGCGTGCTGCCTTGTCCTGCGCCTTCTTGATGTTGCCGGTCGGCTCCAGCAGACTATCCAGGCCGCCAGTGGTCGCGCTGCTTTCGGCCAGGAACAGGTTCAGGCCGTAGAATTCGCCCATGTCACGGATCCAGTCCGACTTGAAGACCGATTTGCCGCGCGCGATCGGCAGCGCATGGAACGTTCCGATCGGACGCTGTGCATATTTCTTCAGATTGTCGAAGAACGGCGTGTCGTAACGATCCTGTACCCCTTCCAGGATCGAGAGATGCAGCTCGAGCAGTTCCTCGACCGAATAGAAGATGCGGCGGACGACATCGGCCTCGGGATTTCCGGCCATCGCCTCAACGTCGCGATTGGACATCAAATAGAGGTCGAGCTCGGGGCGGACCCGCTTGATGACGTGGGCGAGCCGCAGCGCCGAGGCATCGGACTCGTCGTTCAACCCGGCCGACGAGGTCATCGTACGGAGCACCGGCGCGTCATGGCGTGAGCGCAGCGCAAAGCCCTCATTGATGACGACGGCTGCGAGATTGGGATTCAGGATGGCGGCGCAGAAGGCATCTTCGAGGCTGCCGACGATGACCGGCTCATAGACGAATGGATCGACCGGCCGCCGCAGCTTGCGCCATTCGTTGGCGAGCGCGGGCCAATTGCCGGACGAGAGGCCGGTGACGATCAGTGTCTCGAAATAGGGACGGCGCGCACCATGCTGCCCGGACATTTGCGGCACCAGATCGGGGGTGTCACCGTTGCCCTCGTCATTTCCGCTCCCGTCGCCGGCATGTTGGCGAAACGACCTCGTCGTCAAGGCCTGCATCATCCGTGTCGCAAGGGCGAGTGAGCCCGCCGCATCGCCAGCCGCGGCCGCGTCCCGCAGGGCTGTCATGAGGTGAAGGCCGGGATATCCGTGAAATTCCTCCGTTATGGAGAGATCGGCCAGCGCAGCATCATATTTCGCGCGATCCCCGCCACGCACCCACGCCTTTGCGGCCTCCACCAGATCGCGCCAGTTGTCCGCCCGTCCGCCGGGCCCGGAGAAGAACTGATCGATGCGCTTTTGCGCGGGCTTGGCTTCTTTGGACATGCGGCTCTCCCGATCCCATAGGCAAGGGTGATGCGGGATCGTGAGTGCGGGGCTGGTCGCTCCATTGATCCAAGTCAACGGTCGCGCATTCTGATCGGGCGGACGGACAGGACGATGCCCTCGGCATCGCAATACCGGGGCGTCAGACCGTTCGTTGCGCGGTGTTGGCTGAATCGTCGCCCAGGACGCTGTCGAGCGACCGCAGCCACTGGCCGCTGTCGGTTTTCTCCGCCAGCCCTTCGGCACGCAGCAGGTCGCGTAGCTGCGCATGCGCCCCGACGATGCAAAAGCTGACTTCGCGGACGGCCAGTTCGTCGTAGAGCTCGTGCAGCATGCGCGCGCCGGCCAGATCGATATAAGGCGAGGCTGAAAGATCGCAGGCCACCAGCCGGATGCCAGGCGACCTCCGGAGCGCGATCAGGACCGTCTCCAGGATCGTCTCGGCATTGATGTAGAGCAGCGATGCTTCGGGGCGGAATGCGATGATTCCGGCCAGCGGCTCGACGTCCTCGTGCCTGGCACTGTCCGAATAGCGGCCGCTGCCGGGCAATCGGCCAAGGAACGCGACGTTCGGCCGCGAGGCGCGCGCCAGCAGCAGGAAGATCGACGCAATCGCTGCCAGCAGGACGCCCTGGAGAATGCCGAGCAGCAGCACGGATACCAAGGCAATCGCCGCCGCGTAGAAGTCGATCCGGCTGACCCGCCACATCCGCAGCAGCGCACGCACATCCACGAGCTTATAGACCGCGGCAAAGACGATGGCCGCGAGCACCGCCTTGGGCAGGTTGGTCAAGAGGCCGGTAAAGAACAGAAGGCACAGCCCGAGTGTCACTGAGCAAATCACCAACGCCAGCGGCGTCCGTGCGCCAGCGCTGTCATTGACGGCCGATTGCGATAGGCCGCCGGCGACGGGATAGCCATGGCCAAAGGCAGCCGCGAGGTTGGCGGCGCCAAGACCCAAAAATTCCTGCCGGACGTCGAGCGGGTAGCCGTGCTTGGCGGCAAAGCTGCGGGCCGCCGAGACGCCTTCGATATAGGCCAGCAGCACGCAACCGGCGGCGAGCGGAAACAGATCGTCGAATTCCAGCAGGCCGAAGGTCGGCGTCGCCAGAGCCGGCAACCCCTCGGGTATCTTCCCGGTGACGGGCACACCGAGAGAGGGGAGACCCAGCACCGTCGCCACGACGATCGCGAGTGCGACGATGGTGATGCCGACCGGTTTTCCAGGCAGCAGCCGCTCGCCGAGCAAGAGCAGCAGTAGCGCGACCGCGCCGATCGCGAGCACAAGCGGATTGATGGTACCGAGCTGCCCCGCGAGCTTGATGGCGCGGTCGAAGAAATTGTGGCCCCCGCCAGCAACGCCGAGCAGGCTCGGCAACTGGCTCATGATGATGGTGAGCCCTGCCCCCGCCTTGAAGCCGACCAATATGCTGTCGCTGACGAGGCGCACGAGCACGCTCAGCTTGAACAGCCAGGCGATGAAGCACAACACCGCCACGGCAAACGCCGCGAGGCTTGCGATCTGCGCATAGCGCACCGCGTCCCCACCGGCGAGCGCGCCGACGGTCGCGGCGATCATCAGGGAGATCGCGGAGGTCGGGCCGATCGCAAGCTGGCGCGACGAGCCGAGCAGCGCATAGCCGATGCCGCCGAGCATGTAGCCGTAGACCCCGATCTGCGGCGGCAGGCCGGCAAGCGCGGCATAAGCGAGCGAGACCGGGATCGCGTAGGCCGCGAGCGTGATGCCTGCGACGGCATCGGATGGCAGCCATTCGCGCCGATAGGCCGCGAGCCAGCCGAACGGTGGGAAGAAACGCATCCAGCTCGCTTCAGGAGGCGAATTCATCCGGTCACCTCACGAGGCGTCGTTTCGTAGCGCAGCAGGACGATCAGCAGCGCGATCACGGGCAAACCGAGCGCGAGGTTGGGAATAATCTTGGTGGCGTAGGCACCGGCGGCGGCACCGAAGCCGAACACCGCGCACAGGGCGAAGAAAATGCCAGATTTGCGCAGTGTCCCGAGCGGCGCGTCTCCGTACACCACCGCAAAGATGTTCTCGATGGCCTGGCGCATGTTGCCGGTGATCATCACCGTGCTGCAAACCGTCCCCTTGACCTTGATGAACATTGCTGCGTGCATCGCTGCGACCACGGAAATGCCGAGCGTTCCGGCCATATCGGGCAGCCGGTTGTGCAGGATTCCGATCACGATCAGGAGCGCGATCTCGACCAGAGTGCTGATCGTGCGGGCCCGCTCGCCGGCAGCGCGGCGCAGCCAGGCGGCGATCACGATGCCGACCGCAAAGGCCAGGATCGGCGGCACGAAGTGAAACGCCTTCGCCCAGTTGCCGGCTGTCGCATAGACCCAGAGAAAGATCAGGTTGGCGGTCTGGGCATTGGCCATCACGCCGTGGATGATCCAGGTATAGGCATCGATATAGCCGCCGGCGAAGGCGAGCAGCAGGACGATCTCGACCGTCTCATCGCGGCGCACCGCACCGGCTACGACATCCAGAGTGCTCATGCTGACAATGCGGGCCGTCGCAGGTTCTGCATGCGCGCATAGGCGGCGCCCTGCCGTCGGCAAGGCTTGATCTGGATCAAGCAATCTCCCTTCCCCGCAAATCAAATCGGCCAAAGCACCGGGGGAATTGCGACCATGGAAACCGTCAGGTGGATCATCTCCACCGCTCCGGAAATCTTACTGCTGCTGGCCATTGCAATCGGCACCCTCCTCGGCCGGATCAAGATTCGCGGCTTCTCGATCGGAACGACCGCCTGTGTGCTGATCGTCGCCGTCCTGATCGGACAACTCGGAAGCTTTGCTTTTCCGCCGATCCTCAGGGCCATCCTGTTCAGCCTCTTCGTGTTCACCATAGGCTACCGCTCCGGCCCGGAGTTCTTTGCTTCCTTGAGCTTTCGGACCCTGGCGCAGGTTGTCCTGGCGCTGGTGATCGGCGCCACCGGCCTCGTCATCGTGCTCGTCTTCGCTCATGTCTTCGAGCTCGATACCGGAACTGCGGCGGGGCTGACCGCCGGCGCGCTGACCCAGTCCTCGGTGATCGGCACCGCGTCGGGCGCGCTGGCGCAACTCGGCCTGCCGAAGGCGGCGCTGGAGCAGCAGGAGGCCAATATCGCGGCCGGCTATGCGGTGACCTACGTGCTCGGCTACATCCTGACGCTGTTGTTCGTCCCGTTCGTCGCACCCATCCTGATGCGGGTCGATCTCAAGGCGGAGGCTGCGAAGCTCGAAGCCGAGCTGGCCGGCGGCGCGCCACCGAAGACCGAAAACCTGTCCTATCGCAAATTCCAGGCGCGCGCCTATCGCGTCTCGACCGGCGCGGGCTTCACGATCGCGGCGATCGAAGCCGAGATCGGCAACCGCACCGTCGTGGAGCGGATCGTCCGCGCCGGAGCAGACATCAAGCCCCAGCATGACACCCGCCTCGAAGCCGGCGACGATGTCGTGATTGCCGGCCCCACCACGGCAATCGTGGCGGCCAAGCCCCTTCTCGGCGCCGAAATCGACGCCGGCGAACTCCTGCGCAACCTGCCCGGCAACGTGACAGAGGTCCTCGTGGAAAACCGCAGGCTGCACGGCCGTTCGATCCGGGACATCGCCGAACGGCTCGGCGACGATGCGCGCGGCGTGTTCCTGCGTTCTCTGACCCGCATGGGCCGCGAGGTGCCGCTCGGTCCCGACACGCGCGTCTATATCGGCGACGTCATGACGCTGGTCGGCAGCACCGGCAATATCGCGCGGGCGACGACGCAGGTCGGACACGCCCTCAACGCGTCCGACCGGACCGATATTGCCTTCCTCACCGCAGGCATTGCCGTCGGTCTGTTGGCCGGCCTTGCAAACTTCAAAGTCGGCGCCGTCGCGCTGACGCTCGGCGGAGGAGGTGGCGCACTGATCTCCGGCCTCGTCTGCGGCTGGCTGCGGTCGCGAAACCCGACCATGGGCGCGCTGCCGCCGGCGGCGCAACAGACGCTGAGCGATCTCGGGCTTGGCGGCTTCATCGCGGCGATTGGGCTCGGCAACGGCCTCGCCGCCTGGACAGCCATTCAGGCGCACGGCCTTCTGCTGGTCGGCATGGGCATCGTCGTCACGCTGATCCCGCTGACGGTTGGGACCCTGTTCGCCCGCTACGTGCTCCGCATGAACCCGGTCGTGACCTGCGGCGCGCTCGCCGGTGCCATGACGGTCGACGCCGCCGTGACAGGCGCGTGCGACGTCGCCGAGAGCAAGACGCCGGTGCTCGGTGTCGCCGTGCCCTACGCGGTCGGCAACGTGTTGCTGACGGTGCTGGGCCCGATCGTCGTTGCCGCTACGTATACGGGGTGAAGGAGATCGCGATGCACTCGCTTCTGGCTGTAACGCTCCGGTCCCTGGCGACCACCCTGCTCGTTCTGGCCTCGCTCTCTGCCCCAACGCGGGCTGAGGACGAGGTCCGAATCCAGGAGGAGATCTGGGCTCTGCCACTGCCGTTGCCGATGTTCGCCTATCTGGTGCGCCCGGTCGGCGACGGCCCTTTCCCTCTGGTGATCATGAACCACGGCGTCTCTCTCAATCCGACCGACCGGAGCTTCTTCCCGCTGGTGGAATTCCGCGACGCTGCAAAGTGGTTCGCCAAGCGCGGCTATCTCGTGGTCGCACCGGTCGGCAGCGGCTATGGCGCCGCGGCCATCGACATTCCCGAGCGCGCGCTCTATGGGCCATTCTTTTCCAAGGTCGGAAAGTGCACGAACCCCAACTTCCATGATGCGGGCCTCGCAGTCGCCAAGGTCGATCTCTGGATCATCGACTACATGGCCGCCGAGAAACGGATCATTCCAAAGGACGTGATCGTGGTCGGCCAGTCCGCCGGAGGCTGGGCTTCCATCGCCTTGTCCAGCGTGAACCCACCACAGGTGAAGGCCATCATCACCTTCGCCGCCGGCCGCGGCGGGCGGGTCGGCGGCAAGCCGAACAACAATTGTGCACCCGACAAGCTGGTCGAGGCGACCGCGGATTTCGGCAGCACGTCGCGGGTGCCGATGCTGTGGATCTACATCGAGAACGACACGTTTTTCGGCCCCGATCTGTCGAAGCGCATGCATGCAGCATTCACGGCGGCTGGCGGCCGCGCCGAATATCATCTGATGCCGCCGTTCGGCGGCGAGGGCCATTTCTTCATCGGCTCGCCGGACGCGATCCCGCTGTGGTCGCCGCTGGTGGCGAAGTTCCTCGACGCGCAGAAATAGAGTTCAGGTTCGGAGGCACATCATGCCAAGTCCCCGCAATTGTCTCTCTGGCCTGCTCGTCGTCGCGGTCGCCGGAAGCGCGACATGTGCCGGCATCGCCGCGCCGAAATCCGCGCAGGCCGATAAACCCGCCGAGGTCGCGACGCGCGGCCAGCGCGAGGCAAAGGACATCGTCTACGGAGACTGGCAGAAGCTCTGCTTCAAGGCAGGCGGTGCGCCGACGCTGTGCCGAACCTCGATCACCGGCAAGTTTCCAACCGGCCAGACGGCGGTGCGCGTGGACCTGATCGAGCGCGAAGGCACTCCCTCGGCAAGGCTGCAGCTCTTCGTGCCCGTCGGCATGTACCTGCAACAGCCGGCGAAGCTGACCGTCGACCAGGGCAGCCCCCTCCGCATCCCCTACAGCTGGTGCCTGACCAACGCCTGCATTGCGGCCGACGTCGCGCCGCCCGCGATCATCAAGGAGATGGGGTCAGGGAAGACACTTGCCCTCGAGGTCGTCGATTCAAACCTTCTGGCATTGACGACCTCGGTGCCGCTGGCGCAGTTCGCGTCCGTCCACAAGGGCGCACCGGCCAGGACGCTGGAGCAATATGTCGACGAATGATCGGCCATGCTGCATTACGCAGCCGACGCACGCGCCACCGACTCGATCAGGGACTCCGCCGTGAACGGCTTGACCAGATAGGCAATGCATCCGGAGGCGACCGCGGCGGCGCGATTCGCCGAGCTGTCATTTCCCGTGATGTAGATCACCGGCGCAGTGACGCCCTCCTCTGCCAGTTGCCGGCGCAGGTCGATGCCGGACCTTCCGTTCAGGTCGATATCGAGAACGATGCAGATCGCCTTGTCGAAGCTGCCGTGATGGAGCAAGGCTCCTGCGGAATCGAAGAGCGTCGCGGCAAAGCCATACTCGCGGAGCAGCCTGTTCAAGCTGGTCCGAATGGAGGGATCGTCATCGACGACGAAAACAGAGCCACGCTCTGGCAAGGAAGTGTCCCTTCGAGACGGACGGACTGATCACGGCGGCGCTGGCGCCATATTCGCCTGGTCTACTTGCGTGTCAGGCAAACCGCCGCATTCGCCGCCCTGCATGGCAGCACCGCACCAACGAATTTCATATTGTCTCTTGGGGAAGTCACACCGCGGGAACTGTGCCGTGACGAAAAATCAGCTAATCGTCGCTCGTATCGAGCATTCCAAGCCGTTCCGCGATCGAAACGAGCTCCGCCAGCGAACGAACCTGCATCTTCTCCATCACCTGGTGGCGGTGCGCCTTCACGGTGCGCTCGGTGGTTCCAAGCTCATGCGCGATCTGCTTGTTGATCCTGCCGCGGACGATGAGATCGAACACCTGACGCTCGCGATGCGTCAATGCGGCGAGGTGAATGCGGAAGGTCTCGAGCCTGCCGCGATGCGCCTGCGCGGTGTGCTGGCGCACCATCGCGCGCTCGATCGCAGCGATCAACTGCTCGGAGGATACCGGCTTGGTCAGGAAATCCTCCGCGCCGGCCTTGATGGCCTGCACCGTGGTTGGCGTGTCGGCGTGTCCGGTCAGGAATATGATTGGCAACGTCGAGCCCGACGCGACCAAGCGGGTCTGCAAGTCGGGGCCGCTCAGCCCCGGTATCCACACGTCGAGCAGGATGCATCCCGGCTGCGCGTCGTCAGGCGCCGCATCCAGTAAATCCTGCGCCGATGCGTAGGTCGCAACGTCGTAGCCAGCGAGCTTCAGTCGGCGCGCGATCGCCGTCCGGAAGGAATCGTCGTCGTCCACCACGTGAACAAGACCGGGCACGCATCACCTCTTGCTGAATTCCGACAGCTTCTCAATCCGCGCAACAACCTCCCAACGGCCGTCCACGCTGTCCCTTGGTACAATGAACCTTGGGACAATGGATGAGAATGCCGCCTTAGTCGTAAATCAACTTCGGCGGGAGTGGGACGGCGTGGCGCATTCCCGGCGGCGAGAGTTTTCGTCCGACAGACCAATTCGGCGATGAGCTGAGGAGTTGGCCCATGTTCGTTCGCATCACAGCGGATTCGACGCCGCGTCCCAACTCCCTTCGTGACCTCGGCATGAGCAGCGATTCAAATACGCTCGTCAGTTTAAGCCAATTTACTTATAAAAAGGGCAGCGAAATCTACGGGGAGAGAGAGCCCGCCGAATATGTCTATCAGGTGACGTCCGGTGCGGTGCGAAGCTACAAGCTGCTGTCGGACGGCCGCAGGCAGATTGGCGCCTTTCACCTCGCCGGCGACATTTTTGGCCTGGAGAACGGCAACGAGCACCGCTTCACCACGGAAGCGATCGTCGACACTACGGTGCGCCTGGTCAGACGGCAAAGCCTCGAAATGGTGGCCGAAAGCGATGCGATGGTGGCCAGAAACCTCCTCAGCATGACCACGAACAACCTCCAGCATGCGGAGGACCACATGCTGCTGCTGGGACGCAAGACCTCGCTGGAGCGGGTCGCGGCGTTCCTGCTCGAGATGGACGGGCGATTGACGGCGTCCGGCGTCATGGCGCTGCCGATGTCGCGGCGCGATATCGCCGATTACCTCGGCCTGACGCTGGAGACCGTATCCCGCGCGCTGTCACGGCTCCATGAGCTCGGCGCCCTCGGCTTCGTCGGCAACACTCAGCGTCAGATCGTGCTGCTGGATCGGCACCAGCTTGCAAGCCTCGATCTGCAGCCTTGAGCGAGCCGACCCCGGCGAATGGCACAAACTGCACATCACACCGGTACAGTCCGATGCTAGCCTCTTCCGATGTGGAACGAGACCGCATTTCGGATCGCAGTCGTTGTGTTCGGGACGCTGCCGGTGGCGTTCACGGCCATGATCCTTTTCCTGGGGTGAGCTCGGCTCCGACCGAAGCCGCCATCGGTATCAGGGTCATTTAAGGCCAGGCGCCTGGGTTACACCGAGGTGCTCGAGAGTCTTGCGCAAGACCTCGAACAGGATGGCGGCCGACCAGCCGAACAGCAGGACACCATTCATAGCCGTCAACGGGCCGATCAGGCGCCAATCGCGCACCGGGGTGATATCGCCGTAGCCCAGCGTGGTGTAGTTGACGAAGGCGAAATAGAGCAAATCACTGCCCGGTGCGGCGGCCTGAACGACTTCATACATCCGAGCCCACACCAGAACCTCCAGCGTGTGCGCGACCTGCAACACCACGGCTGTCGCGACCATGACACCCATCAGGTGCACTCTTGGTCTCCTGGTTTGCCGCAAGCCCGCGCCGCGGGCGATCCCGACGGCGACGATGGTCACCAGCGCATGGATGCCGATATTGATCACGCTGACCAGCGTACCGACGAGGAATTGAAGAAGCATCGCGCGCCGCCAATCCTTTTCAGGTTTCCGGGAAGCTGCCTCAACGTGGCGACGGCCCGTTCAGCAAGAGCGCTAACGTGTGCCGCGCGATGGTCAATTCGTCGTCGGACGGGAGCACGTAGATTGGGATACGGCTATCGCGGCGCGAGATCAGCCGTGCGTTCTGGGCGTTGGCCTTAGCATCCAGTGTTGCACCGAGCCAGCTCAGCCTTTCGGCGATGCGCGCGCGGGTCGCTGTCGAACCTTGGCCGATCGCGCCGGTGAAAACAAAGGCATCGAGCCCCTCCAGCGCGGCCGCAAGCAGGCCGGCGTTGAGGCCAGCGCAGTAGGCGAGGTGCTCGACGGCCTGCTCCGCTCGCAAAGAACGAGCCGCTGCGTCGTCACCCGGATTGGTGAACAGAAACGCGTCGCAGGGATCGATTTCGCCTGTGGAATAGTCCGACGGCGATGCACCAAAGGCATAGAATCCATTTGTGCTTTCGACGCTGCGGCCATCCTTCAGCGCACACATCGAGCTGGTCTCGCCGAGGCACGCAACGATCACGCGGCGCGCGGCAATCCCGGGAGCCTCGAGCGTCAGAGCTCGTGCAATCGATTCGTAGCAAAGACCGTGAAACCCGTGGGGCCTTACGTCACCTGCGTAGAGTCGATGGGGGATAGGATAGCTGCCGTTCTCTACCACCTTGCCAAGATGGAATGCAGTATCGAAACAGGCGACTTGCGGCAGCGCCGGATGATTGGCCTGCATGATACGGATCGGCGCAAGATTATGCGGCTGAAGCAGCGGCGCCAGTGCAATCAGCCGTTCCAGACGCGCCATCACGGCGTCATCGATCAGGGCCGGCCGGGCGTCATCCGGTCCTCCCTGCGCGACGCGATGTCCCACGGCCAGCGGCTGGATTCCCAATTCGTCCCGCAGCCAGCTATCGACAACCGCGCATGCCGCCGGAACGTCATCGACGTCGTCGTTCTGATAGGTGCGGTGCGCCAGCGGATCGCCGTTCGCTCCGCTCGCCCTGAGGCGCGGATGGCTGCCGAGCCCGTCAAGCCGTCCCTTGATTTGCCGTTCCAGCCTCCCCTCGCCGCGTACGGAGAAGAGCTGGAAGTTCACGCCTCCTGCATTCGCATCGATGGCAAGGATTGCATCCATGGCGGTCAATCGACGCCCGTCATCGCCGGGGACGTTTGCCCGAATGCGCAATCCCGCTGCGACGTTTGATGAGCCATCGACATGCCTGAAGTCAGATCTGCCTTCACTCAATCAAGGTGCATCGGGAGTCGAGAGGATTGACTTAGGTCAAAGGTGGTGATGCGCGCGGAGATTCAGGTCTCTTCCGGCCTTTTCGGCGCAGCCGCGCGGTCGTTCCGGATCCAGGCCGCCGCGAGCTCCCAGGCGACCGACAGGATGATCGGCCCGATGAAGAGGCCGATGATTCCGTGCGCGAGCGTTCCGCCGATCACCCCGATCAGAATCACGATCGTCGGCGTGGTCAGGCCGCGCCCCATGACGATGGGCTTCAGGACGTTGTCGAGGAGGCCGACGGCGCCGAAGAAGACGGTCAGGAGCAGTGCCGTGGTCACGTCCTTGTCCATCCAGATCCAGACTACGACAGGGAAGAGAACGAGGAAGGGACCGATCTGCACGATCGACAGCAACAGGACGACGAATGCCAGCAGGCCGGCACTCGGGACGCCGGCGAGCTTGAAGCCGATGCCGGCCAATAGCGACTGCACGATTGCGACACCGATCACGCCCTGCGACACCGCGCGGATGGTCGCGCCGGCGAGCTCTAGAAAATGCTCGCTCTGCTCCGGTACGACCCGGAACAGGAAGCCGCGCACCGCGTCGACGAGCTGCGGACCGTAGGGAAAGAGGAAGCCGGCGACAAAGACCGACAGCAGGAACTGGAGCGTGCCAACACCGGCCTCACCCGCGAACGACAGCATCATCCCGGCAAGCGGTTTGAGATACGGCATCACCTGGCTCAGCGCCGCGCGAATATTGCTGTTGGCCTGGGTCCAGAGATCGTAGAGCTGGGTGCCGATCAGCGGCCAGCTCTTGATCTGTTCGGGCGCCTCCGTAAGCCTGAGATCGCCGCTGCTGATCTGGCCCGCGAGATCCCTGATCCCGTCCACTGCGCTCATGCCGAGCCAGGCCGCGGGACCAATGACGATACCCAGCGTAACCAGCGTAAGAATGAAAGCGGCGGTGCGCGGGCGGCCCCCGAGGCGCTTGGCGAGCCAGCCGAAGACTGGATAGAACGCCACCGCGAGCACCGCACTCCAGGCCAGGATTGGCACGAAGGGGCGGATGATGAGGAAAGTCCACACGATCAGCAGCGCCAGCAATCCGAGCCGGATCACGAGCTGGATGATGCCATCGGCAAACAGATACTGGCGAGGGGTGTACAAGGCCTGTGTCTCGGGCAGCGCTCCTGCTGCAAGCCTAGCAGCCCCTATCCCGCGGCAGGCTTGATACAGATCAACAGCACGCCCAATGCTCGCGCCAATACACGCTAGTCTACGACGGGCACGTCATCGACCTCTGTCATCGGATCTGCGCGCTGCAACGCTCGGATGAGACAGGCTTTGTGCTGCCGCCTGAAATCAAAAAGCCCTAGGCCACGCAGCGAAGTCCCTCAGCGGAACAGGCTCGTCTTCCATCTAGTGCCTGGGATTGAGGGCATCGTTCAGGCCGTCACCCATCAGGTTGAAGCCGATGACGAGCGCAATGATCGCGAGGCCGGGCCAGAAGGCCATCCATGGCGCCTCGCCGAGAAATTGCCTGGCAACGTCAAGCATGGCGCCCCATGACGGGGCCGGCGGAAGCTGCCCAAGCCCCAGAAAGGCCAGGCTCGCCTCGGCGAGAACTGCAATCGCCATGGTCAGCGTCGCCTGCACAATCGTCGGCGCTAGCACGTTCGGCAGCACCTGTCCGGTCAGGATGGCGAGATGGCCGAGGCCTTGGGACCGGGCCGCCGCGATATAATCCTCGGTGCAGACAACCAGCGTCTCGGCACGCGCGACACGAACGAACACCGGCACGGCGGAAATGCCGATGGCAATCATCGCATTTTGCAGGCTGGGGCCCAGGAACGCGGCGAGCGCAATCGCCAGCACCAGAAACGGGCAAGCGAGCAGCGCATCGGCGAAGCGCGAGATCACCATGTCGGTGAGGCCGCCGAAATAGCCGGCCATGAGACCAAACGGGAGGCCGATCAGCACCGCGACCGTCACGGAGACGATGCCGGCGGCAAGCGAGGCTTGCGTGCCGAAGATCACGCGCGACAGCACGTCCCGACCGAGATCGTCGGTGCCGAACCAATGTGCCGCACCGGGTGCCGCGCGAATCGCCATCCAGTCCGGCGAGTTTGGATCGTATGGCGCGATCCACGAGGCAAACACCGCCAGCACGACGAAGAACAGGATGATCGTGGCCCCGATGACGGCGGATGGTTCGCGCAACAGGCGACGAATTTCCGAAGGAGCGGCGGCGCGCGCCTGACTTGCGACCGGCACCGTCTCAATCGAGCTCATGATCTGAGCCTCGGATTGAGCAGCACATAGGCCACGTCGGCAATCAGGCTCATCAGGAGGAATACGGCTGCTGTGCAGAGCACGACCGCCTGAACCACGGCATAATCGCGGCTGAACACGCCGTCGACGACCATCTTGCCGAAACCCGGGATGGAAAAGACCTGCTCCGTCAACACCGCGCCGGCCAGCAGTTCGCCAAATTGCAGTGTGCCTAGCGTGACCACGGGAATCAGCGCGTTCGGCAACGCATGACGCAGCACGATGGTGCTTTCGCGCACGCCCTTCGCGCGGGCGGTGCGCACGTAGTCCTGCTTCATCGCCTCGATCATCGCGCTGCGGACATGGCGCATCATGATCGCAGCCGTGCCCGTGCCGAGCACCAAGGAGGGCATCAGCATCGAAAGCAGGTTGCGTCCCACGCTCTCGGACGGCGGAACGAAACCTCCGGCCGGAAGCCAGCCGAGATTCACCGAGAACAGAAGGATCAGCATGATCCCGAGCCAGAAATGCGGGATCGACAGTCCGGCAAGCCCGAACAGACTGGCACCGTAGTCGAACGGCGTTCCGCGCCCCAGCGCCGCGAAGATCCCGATCGGCAACCCGACGAGCAGCGCGACCAGCATCGACAGTATTGCGAGCTCGACGGTCACCGGCAATTTTTCCGCCAGCATGGTGCCGATCGGCAATCGGGTGCGTACCGAAGTGCCGAAGTCACCGTGCACCAGGGCTTTCAGCCAGACGGCGTATTGCACCGGGATCGGATCATTGAAGCGATACTTCTGCCGAAGATACTCGACGACTTCAGGATTACGCTCTTCACCGGCGAGCGCCAGCGCAGGATCGCCGGGCAGCAGTTTCAGCAGACCGAACACCATCATCGACACCAGCAACAAGGTCGGCAGTAGGACGGCAAGCCGGCGCAGAAGCAAGGTCTTCATCGGGGCAGACCAGTCCTCACCAGGGCGAGCGCGTCGGCGGGCGCAAGGCGCTGCGCATCAATTCACAGGCCCGACACCGACCAGACGCAAGAGACCGTCCGGCACCATGACGATGCCGCCGACCGATTTGCGGGCCGCGAAGAACCAGTTCGGGTGATGGAGGGGAATCGACGAGAGCGCCGTCAGGTAGATGTCCGTCGCTTTGGCGTAGAGTGCCTTGCGCTTGGCTTCGTCAGCCTCGCCCCGGGCCTGGTTCAGGATCGCATCGAGGTCCTTGTTGCAGTACTTGTTGACGTTCTGGGAGCCCGCGCAACTGAAAAAGGCGACCAACGTCGGGTCCGGGTCGGCGCGGCCGCTCCAGTTGCCGATATAGGCTTCGAAATTTCCGTTCATGTAGCGCTCGATGGCCGTGGTCGTTTCCATGGGCAGCAGCTTGACGTCAAAGCCGGCCTCGCCCGCCATCGACTGTATGATCTGTGCGACCCGGGAATCGCCGGCCGTATTCTCGTACTGGATCTCGACCGGCACGCGAGTCATTCCGGCGGCGGCAATCATTGCCTTGGCCTTGCCAACATCGCGAGCCGGCGCCTTGCGCGCGCTATCGTAGAACGGAGATGACGGCGGGATCATCTGGTTATCCGCCAGGAACTCGCCGTTGAAGGCAACGCGGTTGATGACATTGCGATCGATCGCCAGCTCAAAGGCCTGACGCAGCGTCGAGTTCTTGCCGAGTGGCGTATCGGCCTTCGCGCCCGCGCCGACATTGAACATCAGATGCGAGACGGCAAGTCCCTGGCCGGAATGCAAGGCGAGGTTGGGATCGTCGCGTACGGTCTTGAGATCGGTCGGCGCGATACGCTCCGCGAGATCGAGATCGCCCGCCCGGACACGCGACAGCCGCACGGTCGAGTCGGGAACGTAGTAGTAGACGACCTCGTCATAGCCGACCCGTGCGGCGTTCCAGTAGCCGGGATATTTCTTGACGCGAATGAGATCGCGCGACTTGCGCTCGGCAAATTGATACGGACCGGCACAGACCGGCGCGGCTGCAAATTCCCCGGCCTTCTCCGTGGCAGCCTTGGGCGAGACCATCATGCCGGCACGATCGCTGAGATTGGCAAGCAGCGGCACGAACGGCTCCGACAGGTTGAACTTCACCTTGTCCGCAGCAAGCGCTTCGACGCTCGCGATCGGCGCCAGTTCGGCCTTGCGCTTGGAATCCGGCATCGTCTTCATGCGCTCGATATTGAACTTGACTGCCGCTGCATCGAACGCGGTGCCATCGTGGAACGTGACGTTCTTGCGCAGCATAAAGGTGATCGACTTGCCGTCAGCGGACCACTCCCATGCCTCTGCCAGCTGCGGCACGATCTTGAGGTCGGGGGAGATATCGACAAGCTTGTCGCACAGCGCCGCAAACACGAAGCGGCCGGAGTAGGTGCCGCTGAGTGCCGGATCGAGCGCATCGGGATCGTCCTGGATGCCGACCCGCAATGTCGCGGCACTCGCCGAGACAAGGCCCGATGCGATCATCAGAATTGCCGCCAACGCCGTGCCCGTCCGCTTCATACGGAATTCCTTTCGTCGCACGCCTATCCCAAGGCATCCAAGCCTCTGCTGTGGAAGGTCAAGACAAGCACGACTGAACCTATTTGTAAATATCTCGAACAAATCGTTCTAAGATATGGAACTAAATTACAATGCACCGCTTTCGAAAGCGCAAAATCCTCGCATTAAACCCCTTGACGGCAGATCATGCGAGGTATTAGTTCGGTATGTTGACTAATTGGATTGAGGCCCATGTCAGACGCCCCCTCATCGCCCGTTGCGCGACAGCAATCCGTGCGCCTTGTGGTTGAGCGCCTGCTGCGCGATCGCTCGGTATCGCGCGCCGAAATCGCCCGCAGCACAGGCCTGTCCAAGCAGACCATCTCCGAAGTGATGCGTGATCTCGAGCGCGACGGCTGGGTCCATGAGGACGGTCAAATCCAGGGCAGCGTGGGGAGAAGCGCCGTCACCTATGCGCTCCGGCCGGACGCCGCCTTCGTGCTGGGTATCGACCTTGGCGGTACGAAACTGCATGTCGCACTTGCCGATCTGCACGGTGAGATCGTCGCCGAGAGCATCGAGCCGACATCCTGCGACGGCGGCGCTGCCGTGGTCGCACAGATCGATCGCATGAAGGATGCCCTGCTTCAGCGTGCGTCCGTATCGGCGCAACGTTTGCGCGGCGGCGTGATGGGAAGTCCGGGAATGGTCGACCCGGCGTCGGGCAGTATCGTCATCGCACCCAATATCCCCGGACTGGATAGCCTGGACGTGAGGGCCGCGCTGCGCGAACGGCTCGGGATCGACGTCGCCATCGAGAATGACGTCAATCTCGCCGCAATCGGGGAGCATTGGCGCGGCAACAGCCGCAAGGCTCGCAGTTTCGCCTTCATCGCAGTCGGCACCGGCATCGGCATGGGCATCTTTTCGGACGGTTATCTCGTGCGCGGTGCACGCGGGGCGGCCGGCGAGATAGCCTACCTGCCGCTTGGGGGCGATCCCTACGATGCGCGCGGCCTTCGGTTCGGCACCCTGGAAACCGCGATCGGCAGTGCCGGCATTGTCGAACGCTATATCGGGCTCGGCGGCGCGCCCGGCAGTACCGTGCGCGATGTCTTCGATCGGCTCGTGGTCGAGGAGGCGGCACGAGTGACGATCGACGAAGTCGGCCGGATCCTCACGACCGCGATCCTGGCGGTGCACAGCATCCTCGATTCGGAAATCATCATCATGGGTGGCAGCATCGGCGCGCGGCCCGAGTTGAAGGTCCGGATCGATGAACATCTGGCACGCTGCATGCGCGAGCCTGTTCGTATCGAGCTCAGCGCGCTCGGCAATCGCGCTACGCTGATCGGCGCGATCGGCAGCGCGATCGACCTCGTGCATCGCTCGTTGTTCGGCATCGGCAAGGATGCGGGCCCGCTGGCTCTTCCTTTCACGGCAGAAGATGTCGCCGCATGAAGGAGCAGGCGCCGAGAATCGAAGTTTTCGGCAATGCCGCCGCCGTCGCGGAACGCGCGGCCGCGCTTGTCATCGCGCGGCTGCACGATCGACGGCCGATGACCCTCGGTCTTGCGACCGGAGCGACCATGGCGCCGCTCTATGCCCGCCTTGTCGCCGCGACCCGCGCCGGCCTCATCTCATTCCGGACCGTGTCGAGTTTCAACCTCGATGAATATGTGGGCGTCGCACCCCAATCGCCCGGAAGCTTCCATGCCTATATGCAGCAGCATTTGTTCGGGCATGTGGATATGGAAGCCGGTCGGGCAAAGATCCCCGATGGCACGGCCGACGACGTCGCCGCCGAGGCCGCGCGTTATGAGGCGCAGATTGCGGCTGCCGGGGGCATCGACCTGCTGCTCCTCGGCATCGGCGCCAACGGCCATATCGGCTTCAATGAGCCAGGTTCGGATTTCGCCTCACGTACCCGCGAGGTCAGACTCGACGAAGCCACCCGCATCGCGAATGCCATCAATTTTCCCGATCCGGCGTCGGTTCCCGAACGTGCGATCACAATGGGCATAGCGACAATCCTGGAGGCTCGGAGCATCCTCCTGATCGCCAGGGGGCCGGAGAAAGCCGCCGCGGTCGCAGCCGCGATCGAGGGTCCGATCGCAGCAGCTTGTCCTGCCTCGGCGCTCCGCCTGCACGGCAACGTCGATATCCTTTGCGATGAACCGGCTGCAGCAGCCCTGGCCACGCGGCCCCAGAACAACAATCGGAGAAGGGCATGAGCTGGGGACAGCGCGATTTCATGGTGCCGGGGCGCTCACTGGCGGTTGGCGACCGGGGCATGGCCGCGACCTCTCATCCCGCTGTCACGCTCGCTGCGGTCGAGATCCTGCGCAGTGGCGGCAATGCAGTCGATGCCGCCATTGCCGCGATCGCCCTCCAGGGTGTCATTGATCCGCTTATGACCGGAATCGGCGGCGACTGTTTTGCGATCTATGCTCCCGCCTCCGGCAAACCCGTCGCCGTCAACGGCTCGGGCCGAGCGCCGGCGAAGGCCGAGCTCGGCTGGTTTCGGCAACACGGGCTGGCGTCGATCCCGGACGATTCACCCCATGCAGTCACAGTTCCGGGCGCAGTCGATGCCTGGTGCCGCCTCTCTGGCGACTATGGTTCAAAAAGCCTGGATGAGGTTCTGGCGCCAGCGATCCGCGCGGCCGAGACCGGCTTTGTGGTGACGCCCCGCGCCGCGCTGGATTGGGCACGTTACGCCAATCGCATCGAACGACATCAGACTGGCGTGCCGGTCTATCTGCCCGGCGGCGCTGCGCCCGCCGTCGGCAGCAAGCTCAATCATCCCGCACTCGGCGCGACGCTGCGCCGGATTGCGCGCGAGGGACGCGCCGCGTTTTACGAAGGTGCCGTCGCCGAAGAAATCGTCGCGACATTGAAGGCGCTGGGCGGAATGATGCAGCTTGAAGATCTCGCAAGTGCCCGATCGGAGTACGTTGAGCCGATCAGCGCCGACTACCGCGATCATCAAATCCTGCAATGTCCGCCTAATGGACAGGGCGTCGCGGCGCTGCTGATCGCCCGCATCCTTGCCGGCTTCGACATGGCCAATCCGGCGCTCAGTGAGGCGGATCGCATTCACCTCCTTGCCGAGGCAACCAAGGCGGCCTACCGGCAGCGCGACGCGCTGGTCGCCGATCCGGAATTCCGTCCGCTCGATGTCGACGCGCTCCTCTCGGAGGCGTCAGTCGCGGCGTTGCGCTCCTCCATCGACCGGAATCGTGCCAGCGCATCGGCGGATTTTGACATGCCTGTTCATCGTGACACGGCCTACGTTGCAGTCGCCGACCGCGACGGCAACATGGTATCTTTCATCAATTCGCTTTTCTTTGCATTCGGCAGCGGCATCTACGCCCCGCGCGCGGGGGTGCTATTGCAGAACCGAGGTTCGGGATTCTCCCTCCTCGAAGGACATCCCAATGCCATCGCGCCGCGAAAGCGTCCCTTTCACACCATCATTCCGGGTCTGCTGGCGAAGCACGGCAAGCCGATCATGGCCTTTGGCGTGATGGGTGGACAATACCAGGCGGCGGGACATGTGCAGATCCTGAGCGGCGTGCTCGATCGTCGGCTCGACATTCAGCAGTCCTCGGATGCGCCGCGCAGCTTTGCGTTTGATGGCACGCTGAGCCTCGAACCCACGATTCCCGGCTCCGTCGCTGACGAACTGATTGCGCGCGGTCATCGCGTGATCCGGGCGGACGAACCGCTCGGAGGTTGTCAGGCCGTGCACGTCGATCCTTCCAGGGGCGTCATGCTCGGCGCGTCGGACCATCGCAAGGACGGCATTGCACTGGCGGCGTGACCAGGATGAGAAAGACGTGATGTCGGATCGGACAGCATGAGCGAGACAACGGAGGCGATCCTGTCGATCGAGCGGCTGACGCTGGCGCTGCCCGCCGGCGGGGATCGCGCCTCTGCCGTCGAGGACGTTTCGCTGGCTCTGCATCCGCGACAAATCCTCTGCGTCGTCGGTGAATCCGGCTCCGGTAAATCGGTCTGCGCCTCTGCTGTAATGGGCCTGCTGCCCAGGGCCATTCGCCCGGTTGCAGGGGCCATACACTTTGAGGGACGCGATTTGCTGAACCTGCCCGCGGCAGAATGGCGGACGTTGCGCGGGCGACGCATCGCGATGATCTTCCAGGAACCGATGACAGCGCTCAATCCTGTGATCAGGATCGGCGACCAGATCATGGAAGCGTTCGAGGCGCACGGACAATTCACGCCAACTGAGCGGCAGGCCCACTTGCGCGCCCTCCTCGAAGAGGTCGGCATGCGCGATATCGAGCGGATCATCCGCAGCTACCCGCATCAGTTGTCGGGTGGCCAGCGTCAGCGTGCAATGATCGCGATGGCCCTTGCGCTCGAACCATCGATCCTGGTCGCGGACGAACCAACCACGGCACTCGACGTCACGACACAGGCACAGATCCTACGGTTGATCCGGGACATTCAGCAGCGGCGCGGCATGGCGGTGCTGTTCATCACCCATGATTTCGGCGTCGTGGCCGACATCGCGGACCGCGTCGCGGTCATGGAGAAGGGTCGCGTCGTCGAACAGGGGTCCGTGGAGGACGTGCTCGAGCGCCCGCAGCATCCCTATACGCGCCGGCTTCTCGCCGCGGTGCCCGGCGGGACTCCGCCGGTCCGGGTCCGGGTCGCGGATGAACCGATCGCCTGCGCTGCGACCGGACTTGCGAAGATCTATCGTGGCAGCGACTGGTTCAGCTCGCGGACCGAGGTCGCAGCCGTAAAGAATGTGACCTTCGAAATCCGGCGCGGCGAGACGCTCGGCCTCGTTGGAGAGTCCGGCTCGGGCAAGAGCACGATCGGTCGGCTGGTGATGCGCCTTACCGACGCCGATGCGGGCGTGGTCCGCATCGGCGAACTGGATTTCTCCGAGGCTCGCGGTGCCCGCCTGCGGGCCGCCCGCAAGCACGTCCAAATGGTGTTCCAGGATCCCTTCGCCTCGCTCAATCCACGTCGCCGCGTCGGGCGAATCATCGCCGACGGGCCGATCGCGCACGGCGTCCCGCCGGCGCAGGCCTTCGCGCGTGCCGAGGAACTGCTGGCGCTCGTGGGTCTCGACCCGAGCGCCGCGCGACGCTTTCCGCATGAATTCTCCGGAGGGCAACGCCAGCGGATCGGAATTGCGCGCGCGCTGGCGCTCGACCCGGAGGTGCTGGTGGCGGACGAACCGGTGTCGGCGCTCGACGTCTCTGTCCAGGCGCAGGTGCTCACCTTGCTCGAGACATTGAAGGCGCGGCTGCGGCTGGCGGTGCTGTTCATCACCCACGATCTCAACGTCGCGGCCCAGGTCTGCGATCGGATCGCCGTGATGCGCCTCGGAGAAATCGTCGAGATCAGGCCGACGGCAGATCTGCTGACACGGCCGGAGCATCCCTACACGCAGGCACTGCTGGCGGCGATCCCGGGCAGGCAACGCAGAATGCCCAATTCGGTCTGAACCACCGCATTTTCATCGAAGGAGGTCTCTGACATGCAGAAGCTCACGGAACTTCCACTGCTGCGCATCGGCCTTGTCGGCAGCGGCTTCATTGCCGCGTTCCATCTGCAGTCCATGCTCGGCGTGCGCAACGTCAGCGTCGGCGGCGTCTACAGCCGTTCTGCCGAGCGGCGGACGCGGATCGCCGACAAGGCGCGCAGTCTTGGCCTTGGGCCGGCGCATGTGTTTGACAGCATCGAAGCGATGGCAATGTCCGGCGAGGTCGATGCGCTTTGGCTGCTGACGCCGAACGACAGCCGTCTCGACATCATGCGCGAGATCCACCGCGTGACCAAGGCCGGGGCTCCCTTGCGCGCCATCGCTTGCGAAAAGCCGCTCGCCCGCACGCTTGCCGAAGCACGGGAAATGCGCAGGCTCGTCGAAGATGCAGGCCTGCTTCACGGTTATCTGGAGAACCAGCTTTTCTCGACCGCGGTGATGCGCGGCAAGGACATCATCTGGCGGCGAGCCGTACCCGGAAGTGGACGCCCCTATCTCGCGCGTGCCGCCGAGGAACATTCAGGACCGCACGAGCCGTGGTTCTGGCAAGGCGACAAACAGGGAGGGGGCGTGCTCTCCGACATGATGTGCCATTCAGTCGAGGTCGCACGCTTCATGCTCACCGCGCCAGGCGCAAAGCGCGATTCCTTGCGGCTGCTCAGCGCCAGCGCCACGACGGCCAATCTCAAATGGACGCGCCCCCACTACGCTGCCGACCTCAAGAGGCGAATGGGAGTCGATTTCACCAAACGTCCGGTCGAAGATTTCGCGCGCGGGATACTTGCGATGGAAGATGCTGATGGGCATCAATTGATGATCGAGGCGACGACCTCATGGGCGTATGTCGGCGCGGGCTTGCGCATCCAGCTTGAATTGCTTGGTCCCGAATATTCGATGGAGTTCTCCTCGCTCTCAACCGGCCTCAAGGTCTTCCTCTCCCGCGCAATCAGCGGATCAGAGGGCGAGGATCTCGTCGAGAAGCAGAATTCCGAGCAGGGTCTGATGCCGGTTGTCGAGGATGAAGCCGGCATCTACGGCTACACCGACGAGAACCGCCATATGGTGGAGGCATTCAGGCGAGGCATGAGTCCGGCAGAAACCTTCGATGACGGGGTCGGCGTCATGGAAATGCTTATGGGGCTCTATCGCTCCGCAGAGCTTGGCCGGACCATCCATTTCCCGGACCCCGAACTCGAACACTATGTCCCTCTCGTGGCGCGCTGACGGCGCGGGACGCGCCCATCGCGTCTTCCCGAGGATGGCGCGCTGCTATTTCGCCAAACGGAACTTCCCGCCCTCGACCTTGATCAAAAAGGCTGAGCGTTCATCATAGCCGTTGTGGTCGGTCTTGCTCATGTTCGACAGCCCATTGTTGAGATAGATGTTCTCCCCGCGCTCGAGTTCGTCCCGCAGAGCTGCACGAAACTCGGGCGTGCCCGGCTTCGTCGTCTTCAGCGCGTTCGGAGCAGCTTTCCCGATCAGCGCGACGACATCCCAGAGGTGAGCCGCGAACATATTGGGCTTCTGACCGTTCACCGCCTCATAGGCGGTCACGAACTGCTCCGTCGCGTGACGGAACGGGTCTCCGGCCGGAAGATCGGCCGCAACGGTAAAGGCCTCGCCGGCGAAAATAGCGCCTTCGACGGTCGCGCCTCCGAGCTTGATGAACTCCTCGCTGGCCACGCCATGTGTCTGAAAGATCTTTCCGGTGTATCCGCGCTCACGGAGCGCCTGTTGCGGCAGGACCGCCGGGGTACCTGCAGAAGCAATGAAGACCGCGTCAGGATTCGTCGACATCACCTTCAACGCCTGGCCGGTGACGCTGGTGTCCGCACGCGCGTAGACTTCATGCGTCGTCACCGTCAGGCCCAAGGTCGGTGCCAGGCGACTCACCTCTTTATAGTAACCTTCGCCATACCCATCCGAAACACCGATAAAGCCAAGCGTCTTCGCGCCGGATTTCGCGATGTATTTGAGAATGGCGCTCGCCATCAGGTCATCGTTGGGGACGACCTTGAAGGCCCAGGCCCGTTTGTCGTCCAGCGGCTGAACGATGGCGGTGGCGGCCGCAAGCGATAGCAGCGGCGTCTTCGACTCCAGCGCGACGTCGAGCATCGGCATGGTCACCGGCGTCAGGGAAGACCCGACCAGCACATCGACCTTGTCCTGGATCACGAGCCGGCGCGCGTTCTGGATTCCTTTGGTCGAGTCAGACTCGTCGTCCAGGGTGATGTAGGTCACCTTCTCTCCGCCGATCTCCTTTGGCAGAGCTGCGACAGTCTTGAGCTGGGGTTGCCCCAAGGCAGATCCCGGGCCGGTGGCCGAAATCACAATTCCGACCTTAATTTCCGCGTGCGCCGCGTATCCATAAAGTACGCAGGCCACAACAAGACAAACTCGCGTGAAACCGATCGTCATGCAGCACCTCCCTGTCCGCCCCAGTGTTTCGGCCGGCTGCATCGGACCCCGCGGGGCAGCATCAAGGACCCGGAGGAGATCGTCCGATATTCAAGCCCTGCCCCGCGGCTACGAGCAACCAGGCGAGCGACCCTAAGCGGATCGCAGGGCCGTGTCTGTCCCTATGCCTAGGGACAAGGACCAGCGTCTCAAGCCAGGCGCCGGCCTAAGCCACCCAATCGGCAGTTCACGTCGTGCGCGCCATGATCGAGCTGTCTTGCGTCGCGTTCGACGCCCCGATCGACTGGCTGGTGAGGCCGGACTATCGCGCTATTCGGTGCGCGGACGAACGCAGGCAAGATGCCTACGCCTCTGCCCGGCGCGCCTCGATCAGGCAGAATGGGCACGCGACCTTACCAATAGTCCATGCCTGCGGCCGCCGGATGCGGTCAAGCTATCGGCCCGATCGTGCGATCGGGCTACTCAGCCGAGGCGATCATCGATGTAGCGCCTGAGCGCGGACGCGGCGTTCAGCATGTGCGCACGCATTCGGCGCGCGGCGGTCTCTCCGTCACCTTCCGCGATCGCCTGCATGATGGCGTCATGCTCGTCGCGGGACTTGCGAATGCGATCGCCCTGTCGCAATTGGGTACGGCGGAAGGCGCTGAGCCGCGAACGCACGTCCTGCGCCTGCTCGGCGAGAAACGAGTTGTGCGTTGCCCGATAGATGCATTCGTGGAATTCGCGGTTGAACGCGTCATAGGCATCGACATCGTTCGCCTCGACCATCTGCAGCGAGGCGTCATGAAGCTCGATCAGATGGCTGCGCTCGAGCGGGGTCATGCGGTAGGTCGCGAGCCTGACGCACATGGCTTCCACCTCGGCGCTGGTCTCGAACATGTCCATGATGCGCTCCGGCGTCATCCGCGCAACGACGAGGCCGCGGCGGCCGCGCACCTCGACGAGGCCGCTGACCACGAGCTGGCGAAGCGCCTCCCGCACCGGCGTGCGGGAAGCTCCAAAACGATCGGCAAGCTGCTGCTCTTCCAGGGCCGAACCGGCGACGAGCGCACCTGAGGCAATCTCGTCCGTGAGCGCGTTCCGGATACGATCGGAGAGCAGCCCGCCATCGTCCTCAGCGTCGACTGCGACCTTCAATACTTCTGCCATTCAGCCTCCCGTGATCGCGCGCACCGCGAAGTAAAGGATCGAGGGCGCGACCAAGCATCCGAGCCCGGTGTGGAATGTCGCCGTCAGCGCACCGTAGGGCACCAGACGCCGGTCAGTCGCCGCCAACCCTCCAGACACGCCGCTGACCGTTCCCATCAAGCCGCCAAACACCATCGCGCTACGCGGATTGTTCAGGCCGATCATCTTCGCCACAAAGGGCGTGCCGATCATGACGATGACTGCCTTGAATACACCGGTCGCGATCGAGAGCGCAATAACCGGTGAGGATGCGCCGATCGCCGCGCCCGTGACCGGGCCCACGATGTAGGTGACCGCACCGGCGCCGATCGTCGTCAGCGATTCCGCGTCAGTGTAGCCAAACGCCGCGGCGACGAACACGCCGAGAATGAACGGCACCACCGTTCCCAGTCCGAGTGCGATTGCACCGATCACCCCGGCCTTGCGCGCATGGACGACATCGACCTCGAAGGCGGTGGCGACGATGGCGAAATCGCGCAGCATCGCTCCGCCCATCAAGCCGATCCCGGCCAGGGCCGGCAGGTCGGCCACGCCCTTCTCGCCGCCGGTGGAGATGCCTCCCCAAAAGGCCAGCGCAAGGCCCAGCATGATCGCGATCGCCGAGGCGTGAATGCGCCCGAAGGTGAGATGTTTCGAGATCGCCCCGGATATCCACATCAGGATTCCGACGGCCGCGAACGCGGTGATCAGTGCATTGGCGGCGAGAATGTGAGACATCATGGTCATCCGATCCTCCCGGACTTGAAGTGGGGCACAGGTGCAGCGAGTGCCTCGGCCTCTCGCGCCTCGATCTCGTCCATGGTCTCGACGCGACCGCTGAACCGCCCGATCAGGGCCACCATCGCGAAACACACCGCGACCGCGCCGATCCCCGCAATGACGACGACCGGACCGCCTTTTGCCGCGGCGACCACGTTCTGCTGCGCGGCCATGGCGACCACGATCGGAATGTAGAAGCTGCCCCAGAACTCGACGCCGGTCTTGAGCCCGTGGCTGAGTATGCCGTGCCGCATTAGCCAGAGCCGGGCCGCGATCAAGAACATCATGGCGATGCCGACGCCGCCGACATTGGCCTTCACGCCGAGGGCGACGCCGAGCAGGTCCCCCAGCAGGCCCCCTAAGAGGGTGCAGATCGCGAGCAGCGCTACGCCGGAAATGGTCACGGGCGCCTCCCCTCGGCGAGCAGCGCACGATCCCCAGGACTTGGACTATCTGCATGCATTCGCATCGTAAATTCCCTCCTGTGTATGCGAACATCCATCGCTTATGGATTTGTGTATACACTAATTGACATTAGAAGGCAATACGCATACATTGAGGCAATCGAAAGCCAACCCCGCATGCCAAGGAGCCGAAATGAGCGATTGGGGTATGCAAAAGGCCGCCCTGGCGGAGCGCCTGGCGGCCGGCGACCAGCACGCGAAGGGCAAGATGGTGCCCATCGCGAACCTGCCTGCATTCCTGAAGGCGGTGATCCGGTCAGGGGACCGGGTCTGCCTGGAGGGCGATAATCAGAAGCAGGCCGACATCCTCGCCTCGGCGCTCGCGAACCTCGACCCCCGGGATGTCCATGACCTGCACATGGTGCAGTCGGGGGTGGTCCTGCCCTCCCACCTCGACATCTTCGACAAGGGAATCGCGCGGCGGCTCGACTTCTCCTATTCGGGCCCGCAATCAGCCCGCATCGCGCGCATGCTGTTCGGCCGCAAGATCGAGCTCGGCGCGGTCCATACCTATCTCGAGCTGTTCGCCCGGTATTTCATCGATCTCACGCCGAACGTCGCACTCATCGCGGCGGTGAGCGCCGACAAGGACGGCAATCTCTATACGGGGCCGAACACCGAAGACACGCCGACGGTGGTCGAGGCGACGAGCTACAAGAACGGTCTCGTCGTGGCGCAGGTCACCGAAATCGTCGACAAGGTGCCGCGCGTCGATATTCCCGGCGACCTCGTGCATTTCGTGGTCGAGGCCGGCCGTCCCTTCTATGTCGAACCGCTCTTCACCCGCGACCCGGCCGCGATCACCGAAACCCAGATCCTGACGGCAATGCTCGCGATCAAGGGCATCTACGCGCCCTACGGCGTGCGCCGCCTCAACCATGGCATCGGCTTCAACACCGCCGCGATCGAGCTGCTGCTGCCGACTTATGGCGAGAGGCTCGGCCTCAAGGGCAAGATCTGCACCCATTTCGCGCTCAACCCGCATCCCACGATCATTCCGGCGATCGAATCCGGCTGGGTCGACCAGATCCACTGTTTCGGCTCGGAAGTCGGCATGGAGGATTACGTCGCGGCGCGTTCCGATGTCTTCTTCACCGGGCCCGACGGATCGTTGCGATCGAACCGCGCCTTCTGCCAGACAGCGGGCCTCTATGCCTGCGACATGTTCATCGGTTCGACGCTGCAGATCGATCTCGATGGCCACAGCTCGACGGTGACGACCAGCCGCATCGCCGGCTTCGGCGGCGCGCCCAATATGGGCTCCGATCCGCGCGGCCGCCGCCACCCGAGCGAACCCTGGCTCAAGGCCGGCGCCGAAGCCGATCCCGACTCCAATGCGGCGCTGCGCCGCGGCCGCAAGCTGGTGGTGCAGATCGGCGAGACCTTCGGCGAGCGCAAAGCGCCGCTGTTCGTCGAGCGGCTCGATGCGCTCGATCTGGCACGCGAGCTCAAGCTCGATCTCGCGCCGGTCATGGTCTACTCGGACGACGTCACCCACATCGTCACCGAGGAAGGCATCGCCAACCTCTTGATGTGCCGGAGCAAGGACGAGCGCGAGCAGGCGATCCGCGGCGTTGCCGGCTACACCGACATCGGACGCGCGCGTGATGCGAAGCTGGTCGAACAGCTCAGGCAGCGCGGTGTGATCCAGCGCCCCGAGGATCTCGACATCGATCCGCTCGACGCCGACCGGAGCCTGCTGGCGGCCCGCTCGATCAAGGACCTCATGCTGGCCTCCGGCGGTCTCTACCGCCCGCCCAGCCGCTTCCGCAACTGGTGAGGAGTTTTGCATGGAAAAGCTCAGCTTCAGACTGACTGCCCCGCGATGCGCCGGCGGCACCCGCACCCAGGCGATCGTCGGCGTCGTCGCCTCCGGCAATCTCGAGGTCCTGCTGGAACGGGCCTCGCCGGCCGACATGTGCACGATCGACATCGCAACCGCGGCCCATGGCTTCGGTGCGGTGTGGGACGCCGTGGTCCGCGACTTCGTCGCCCGCCGCTCTGCCGGGGGCTTACGCATTTCCATCAATGACGGCGGAGCCAGGCCCGACACAGTGGCGCTGCGCCTTGCGCAAGGCGTCCGCAAGATCGAGGAGCCGGAACGATGACAACGGCCAAAGCCGACAATGTTTCGCTGAGCTGGTACGAGGCCAGCGCCCGCCAGCGCATCGACGCGTTCGTCGATGCCGGCAGCTTTGCCGAACTCATCGGCCCCGAGCTGCGCGAGATGAGCCCGCATCTGGCGATCTTCGACCTGCCGGAGCAGTTCGACGACGGCATCGTCGTCGGGCGCGGCCGCCTGGACGGCGTGCCGGTGCTCGTCGCGGCACAGGAGGGACGCTTCATGGGCGGTGCCTTCGGCGAGGTCCATGGCGCCAAGCTCACGGGCCTCTTGCGCGCCGCGCGTGCGCTTCATCAGGACGTACTGATCCTGTTCGACACCGGCGGCGTGCGGCTTCAGGAAGCCAATGCCGGCGAGCTCGCCATCGCCGAGATCATGCGCGCGGTGATCGAGGCACGGCGCGCCGGCATCCACGTCCTCGGCCTGATCGGCGGCCGCGCCGGCTGCTATGGCGGCGGCAGCCTGATCGCCGGCACCTGTTCGCGCCTGATCGTATCCGAACAGGGGCGGATCAGCGTCAGCGGCCCCGAGGTCATCGAAACCAACAAGGGCATCGAGGAATTCGACTCGCGCGACCGCGCGCTGGTGTGGCGCACCATGGGCGGCAAGCATCGCTACCTGATCGGCGGCGCTGATGCGTTCGTCGACGACGAGGCGCTGGCGTTTCGTCAGGCGGCAATCGACGCGCTCAAGACCATGCGGGGTTGCGATGTTGCGGTCCTGGAAGCGGAGCAGAAACGCCTTGAGCGGCGGCTGCAGCGTTTCGGCGAGGCCGCGGACGCCGTCGAAATCTGGCAAGCACTCGGCATCGACCAGCCGACCGGGATCCCCGCACTTCCCACAGCCGCATTTCTTCGCGCGGCAAGCAACAGGGAGAACGCCGATGACGCTCGATGACACTCTGGCCAGTCTCTTTCCGAACGGCAGCAAGATCGCAACCACCGGCGCGATGATCGCGGGACAGGCGATCCTTCCCGATGGAGGCCCCGTCCACGTGCTGGGCGTCACGCAGGGTCAGCCGCTCGGCGTGGACGAGGCGATCGTGCTCGCAGGGCGCGTGATCGAGATCGTCAAATCCGGCGATCGCGCGCCGATCCTGGTCCTGGTGGATTCCGCCAGCCAGCGCATGAGCAAGCGCGACGAGCTGCTGGGACTCAGCGAATACCTGTCGCATCTCGCCAAGTCTCTGCTGCTGGCGGAAGCCGAGGGACACCGCACCGTCGGCCTGCTCTACGGCGGCAGCGCGGCCGGCGCGTTCATCGCCACCGCGCTCGCCACGGCTACGCTGGTGGCGCTGCCCGGCGCGCATCCCGCGGTGATGGACCTGCCGTCGATGGCGCGGGTCACCAAGCTTCCGATCGATGTGCTGAAGGCCAAGGCGGAAGCGACGCCGGTGTTCGCGCCGGGCCTCGACAACATGATGCAGACCGGCGGCATTCACGTTGTCTGGAACGAAAGCGCCCCCTTGGCGCCGCAGCTTGCCGCCGTGCTGCGACGGCCGCAGGGACAGGACGATCGCGCGCGGCTCGGCGCCGAGCGTGGCGGCAGGAGGAAGGCGGCCGAGATCGCCGATCGGGTTGTCACACTCGCGGCAGCCGCGCATCAGGGGGCGCAACATGGCTGAAGCCCTCCAGCGCCATACGATGGTGACGGCCTCGGCCACCGGATGGGCCGCCGCGATGAGCCGAAACCCCGCACTCGCCAGCGAGCCGATCATCGAGGGCTGGGCGCGCAGCGGCCGCCCTCTCGTGGTTCGCAGGCCGGCCTGCAACGATCCCGCAGGCATGATTCCGCTCGGCCTGCCGCTGCCGCCGGGCCACGGCAAGCGGCGTATCGCGGTCGCGCTCGCCCCCGGCGATCTCATCGCACACGCGCCGCCGCCATTGCTGGCGGATGCGGCAGCAGCCGCGCCTGCGTCGTGGCGCGAGACCATCGACCTGCTCGTCCGCCTTCTGCCGCAGACGCGCACGTTCGGCAGCCTGGCCTGGCAGCATCTCACCGGCCTGCCCTATCTGTCGGATGGATCGGACCTCGACCTGCTCTGGCCGCTGTCGTCGGCGAGGCACGCGAACACCCTGCCGTCCGACATCGCGCGGATCGCAGAGACGGCGCCGATGCGGCTCGACGGCGAGATCGTCTATCACGCCGGCGGCGTGCAATGGCGCGAGCTGACCGGCGCTGACGAGGACGAGGTCCTCGTCAAGGGCGCGGCCGGCGTTCATGTCACCACGCGTGCGGCGTTTCTCGCGGGTGGCGCGTCATGAATGTCGCGCTGAGATGGCAAGCGCCGCCGCAACGCGCGCTCCGCGCGGAGCAACTCGGTCATCTCGCATCGCTGTGCCTGAAGCTCGAAGTCGAGACCTATCCGAAGCCGGGGCTCGTCAGCCACGTCGACAACGGCGCGCATCGCGATATGGATGCCGGGCTCCTGCGCCGGAGTGCCGACACGCTGGCTCCGTTCTTCCGCAACCTCGCAGCCGCGGGCGCCGAGAGCGCCGGCATGGACCGGTTGCGCGCGATCGGGGTTGCGGCGGAGCGCGCGATGTTGGCTGCGACCTCAGGTGTGAACACGCATCGCGGCGCGATCTTCGGACTGGGTCTGCTCTGCGCCGCGGCCGGATATCGCAGCGCTCTCGGCATTCGCAAGCCGCTCGGCGAATTGGTGTCGCAACGTTGGGGCGACGCCATCCACGCAGGCCCGATATCCCTGCGCAGCCACGGCGCGCTGGCGTCACGTCGCTACGGCGCCGGCGGCGCCAGGGCGGAAGCGGCTTGTGGCTTCCCCTCCGTCTATGACATCGCCCTTCCCGCGCTGCACGCGGCGCGGACGCTCGCGCCTCGGGATGAGGAGGCGGTCCGGGTTCAGACCTGCATGGCGCTGATCGCAGATGTTGCCGACACCAATTTGTTGCACAGGGGCGGAGCTGACGGCTTGCGCTTCGCGCAGGTCAGTGCATCCGCATTCCTTGCCGCGGGCGGAATCGGTTGCCCAGGCTGGCGCAAACACGCCGACGGCATTCACCGGGCGTTCGTCGCGCGCAATCTCAGTCCGGGCGGATCGGCAGATCTGCTCGCCATGGCTCTGTTTGTGGACGCTCTCTTCGTCGATCGGCCGGCCCCCTGATGCTTGCACTGCTCTGCGGCGGACAAGGCACCCTGTCGGACAAGATATTCGATCTCGTCGCCGAACGGCCTGCTGCGGAATCGATCTTCGCCGCCGCGACTGCTTGTCTCGGCGAAGATCCGCGGAAGCTCATCAGGACGCGCAGCGCGGACGAGCTGTCCGCCAACCATGCCAGCCAGATCCTGACCGTCACATCGGCGCTCGCGATCCACGCCTGCATCGCGGACTTGCTGACTGAGGATACCGCTGTCACGGGCTACAGCGTCGGCGAGATGGCGGCCTGGAGCGTTGCGGGAATATGGACCGCCGCCGAAGCGTTGCGACTGACCGATATTCGCGCCCGGTTGATGGACGGCGTGGCGGGGCCGGATGGGCGGCTCGGCTATGTCCGCGGGCTCGAACGAACCGCGCTCGAACACCTGCTCGAGAAGCACCGCTGCGAGATCGCAATCCGGAATCCCGGCCTTCTTGTCGTGGTTGGAGGCGCGGAGCGCGATGTCATCGACCTCTGTCAGGAGGCGACGACACAAGGCGCCGCCCGCGCCGGTCTCCTCGCCGTCAAAATCGCCTCGCATACGGCGCGTCTCGAACCGGCCTGCACGCCCTTGCGGCAGGCGATTGCGACCAGCAGACGCGCTCCTGTCGCAGACCAAAGGACCCTCCTCGCCGGGGATGGCGGCGAGCGCATCTTCTCCGTGACCGATGCGACAGCAAAGCTCGCATGCCAGATCGCGCGCCCGATCGACTGGGCGGCGACGCTGGAGGCTCTCGTAGAGCTCGGGGTCGATCAAGTCCTGGATCTCGGCCCAGGACACGCGCTTGCGGAGATGATGCAGGGCTTCCATCCATCGATCCGCTGCTACGCCGCCGACGGATTTCGCACGATCGATGGTCTGCGAAATTGGGTTTCTTCCGAATAGGCAGGGCGCCCGGCGGCTCGCGATTGAGCGAACGCATGAAATTTCTCGAGAGAACTCGCCCTCGACAAGAGAAGCCTTCAGATTTCACCGCGATCGGTGCTGAAAGCTGTGGTGTTGAACAACGCCAGGCATTGCTCCATAAGCCCTGTTGCGCCCAAACCAGGGAGCCGCGCCGCCGGGGAGTTCGAGGCCCATTCTGCCTGCTGGCGTCAACTCGCAGTCGTTCAATATATCCCTGTTGGGATATTGCGCCTGAAACGAAGCTGGATTTTGAGTCGCCCACGTCGGGCACTGGGCACTTGCAGAGCCTATCGCGCCAATCGACATCATCGCTGCAATAATGGAAGTCCTGAATCCAATCATAGTCGTGCTCCGAACGGTTGTTGTTTTCGTGCGGAGCGTTCGCGCTGGCCAGAATCGGCTGCTCTGTTGAAAGCGTTTCCTTCGAATTTTTTTGGACAAGGATTACGTAGGTATGCGCTTGAGAAAAGACACGCGGTGGAAAATCACGGCTGCGCGAACGGCACTCACCGTTGCGTGACCCGCATCCACGCATGTTTGAAGCGGGGATTACGGTGCATTCAATATCCGCGGCCGCTTTCGCGGATTCGAAGACCCATGAACCAAGTGCACCGTCTCTGTAATATGTAACGCTGGATGGCGAAGACCTGCGGACGCTGAGGCTGTTCGGGCGGACGTAGAAGCAGGCCTCCATGCCTGAGCACGACAATGGATCGCCGTCGCCGATTCAAGATCGGGCCCTGACGCCTGTTCGGAAAGTCCGACCTGAACCAAAGACCGTCTCAGCTGTTCAGCTTGCGGCCGGAGCCGATCGGTTCAGGCCGAATGGCCGCTTGACCCCCGCCCCCCCGCGTAGTCGCGTCTTGACCAGCAGCAGCCGCTGGCAAGCGAATGATAGCTCGTGCAGCAGCACGGCCCACCGAATGGTTGGACTCGCGCTCAAGACGGAGACAAGCCCCAAAGCCATCAGCAGCATGCCAAGCCAGGTCCAGACCCGTCCGTCATCGCCCGCCTCTGCGGCGGACAAGGCGAGCGGCGCCGCCGAGGCGGCAACCACGTCACTGGCGGCCGGCACCGCCGCCAGGAGTGCCTCCACGTCGACCTGGACGTCGACCTGGCGCGGCGTGATCTCGTCAGCGGTGAGCCGGTCGCGTTTGGAAAGCGGGGCCGGCGACGCGCGGGTTGCGATCCCGGTGGCGAGGATGGGACTGGCATCAACCACCTGCGCGGGCACGGACGGGCTCGGCCGGGACGTATCCGCAGGTGCGGAGCGCGGCAGCTCCGCGCGCGCATCCACCACCGCCTTCCGCTTGCGCGCCGCGGTCTGGTTCTCTTCGGCCGCGGCGACACGATGTTTGGTGGCGCGTTGCTGAACCAGCTTCTTCGCCTTCTCTGTTCCTTCGGCGATCTGGAACCAGCATCTGCGCTGGCTTTCCACCCGATAGACCCAGTGCTGGCCATCGGCGGTCGACTTGCCGGGCCGCGTCAAGCACTCCGCTTCCGCGGAAGCGGGCGCGGGGGCCGTGGCGGGACCGGCATTGAAGAGTTCGGAAAGAGGGGTCGAAAACGCGGATGATGTCGAGAGACCTGCAAGAAAAGCAAAAGTGGCGCAACAAATTCGCAAATGACCGGACATGAAAAACCCCGGTGTTGCGCCCCCGCCCGGACGGGAGCTTTGGCCGCGACCTGGGTCGCAATGCGACTTAAATCCGGCAACGCGGTGGATTCATTTTGGCCGCAGGCGAGATGCAGGCGACCTGGCCGTCAGCTCGATTGTCCATTTTCGCCATCCCCTCAGGGTCGCACTTTCGAGCATCGGCCCACGCAAAGTTGCAAAGGCTGTAACTTTACCCGAACGGATGTAGCCGATGTTACGGCTGCCAGACGAAACGCTATATCCGAACTGACGACTGGGCTTTCGACCTTCCCGGGATGACATTCCGTCCGGAGTGCAGGACCCGTCCGATTGCGTGGAGCGATTGCGATGAGGGAGGCTACGATGGATTTTTCGCGGATGTCGGATGGGATCCGGCTGCATCACGCCTCTCATCGGCACGATGGGTACGATGGCGACGACGAAGCGGGTCCGGGACCGAGCGCCCCGTTCGTGACCGAGGCGGTCGGCGGTGGCGCCCTGGTCCATGGTCCCGGCCCGTCTGCAGGTCAATTTGCAGGTACTGAAGCGCACGCCGCGGGCGCGAATACCCAGCATCATGACTCCGACCCGATTCAAGCCAAACATCCCACATCGGTGGGCGACACGGGCGGCCACGCCGGCAACCACGCTGCGGCGGACCCTGATGTTTCGTCTACTACGCCCGCTTCCGGCGCATCAGGGATGGGCATTGCTACGGTCGAAAGCGGAGCCAACACGGCCGGGAACGGCGGAGATGGCTACTTTTACGGTAGCGTCATTCACGCGTCCCTGTTGATCTATCAACCGATCAACATCTCGGTGAGCCTGGGATACGACTCGGTCGCCCTGGCCAACCAGTCCAACAATTTGAATGTCGATCAATCCGCCTTTCAGATGGCCGGCGTCGGCGGCCATGGCGGCAATGACAACATTGCATCGGGAGGCAGCGTCAGTACGTCCTCAGGCGCCGGCGTGATCGCGAGCGGCGACAACGGCGCCGGAAACGGCGGCAGCGGCTATTTCTCGGGTGCGATCTTGGACGCTCCCGTGGTGATCTATCATCCGATCAATATTGCGGTGGCGGCCTCGAGCGGCACTGCGCATGCAAGTCAATCGAACACGGTGGACATCGATCAGTCGGCCACCCAGATAGCGGGCGTCGGCGGAAGTGGCGGACATGGCAATTTGGCCGCCGGCGGCAGCGTCATGACGCTCGACCCCAGCTGGGGATCAAGCAACGGAGGGAGCGTCTTTGGCGTTCAAACGGGCGGAAGCCAAGCCGGCAATGGCGGTGACGGCGTGTTCTACGGTGAACTCGTCCATACCTCGTTTGTAATGTACAACCCGATCAACATCGCAATCGCGGGCTATGGCTCCAGCACTTACGCGGTCCAGATAAACGATGTCTCCGTGGATCAATCCGCGGTTCAGATCGCCGGCATTGGCGGGCACGGCGGCAACGACGACGCCGCAGCGGGCGGCCACGCAAGCCTTCTCTCCCATCATCTGTGGGGCGGCTCCGATACGATCGCGACCGGTTCGAACGGCGCAGGCAATGGCGGCAACGGATATTTTTCCGGCAGCCTGATCGATGTCAGCGTCGCGATCTATGCACCCATCAACATCGCAATCGCAGGTCCACATTCGACGGCCGTAGCCGATCAGGTCAACAACGTGCACATCGACCAGAGTGCGGTCCAGACCGCCGGTGTTGGCGGGGACGGCGGCCACGGCAATCTCGCGCTGGGCGGCGATCTTTCCGCCCATCTTCTGTCGGATCTTCACCTGATGGCTTAGCGAAGCATCGCGACGCTAGCACAAGCCCGATCGCGAGCTGCGTCGACACTCTGCACACGCAAGCTCCCCCTGCGGGCTCTCCCGGACGTCTCGAGCTCCGGTGTTGCGCGACGAACGCCATACTTTCGTACGTAGGTCGACCACACCGGATGGTGTCCGATTTGACATCTATCGCCTTCGCGCGTGGGCGGATCAGACTTGCCGCGCGCGTCCGCCTGATCGGGATGGATGTTGCACGACAGCCAACAAAACGACGGAGGCCTCAAATGATGCCAAAGGCAATCAACATCTCGGATACGATCAAAGTCAAATCGATCGACACCGGTGGTCAAAGTGCCGGAAATGGCGGCGACGGTACTTTCAAGGGAGCCATCATCAGCAAGCCGACTGTCAACTTCGATCCGACCAACAAGGCGGAAGGTGCCGACGTGCACGTGAACACCGGCGATCACGTCAAACAGACGGCGGATTGGGATGCCGGCGGCGCAAACGCCAAGGCCTCGTATTTTTCGAAGGCCCATGGCGGAGACGCCGAGTCGAACGGAAGCCAGAAATCCTACAGCGGCTACGATACCTCCAAGGTCTACGCCAATACGGATGCCACCCAGATCAACAAGGTCATGGTGGACCAGCACCAGGAAGTTGTGGCCGGCATCGGCGGCGATGGCGGAGACGGCAACGTCGCATGGGGTGGCGGAGTGACCTTCCATCTCGATACGCTCTGACCAGCCGCTCGTCCGACTGGTGGGACCGGCGGCCGCGGCCGCCGGTCCTGGATTTCACGCCAATGATTTACCGATGCCGTTGCCGGATTGCGTTGGCCATCGGTCAAGTGCGCCGGACCTCGATTTCAGGCGGTGACGATCATGCTGATGCCGCCCATCCGGTTGCCTATCCTGCCGCAGATCGGGACGCCACTGCACGCGGCCCTCCGGTCCTGCGCGGGACCGCTCGGTCTCGTGTTCGCGTATAGCTGCAGCTACAACCTGCTTCTGTTCGCGCCCTCCATCTATCTTCTTCAAATCTACGACCGGGTATTGTCGAGCCGGAGCGGCGACACGTTGCTCCTGCTCACGCTCATTGTCGCGATCACGGTGGTCGTCGGGGGCGTGTTCGATGCATTGCGGCGCGCCGTCCTTGGACGCCTTGGTGCCTGGCTCGACGATCGCCTTCGTCCTTGCGTGCTTTCGGCCGGCCTCGAATCGGCGCTTCGCAGCGATTGGACGCAAGCGTCGGGCGCGTATCGGGATCTCACCGTGCTGCGCCAGTTCGTCGAGTCCGGCGCATGTACGATGCTGTTCGACGCGTTCTGGGCGCCCTTGTTCCTCCTTGTCCTCTTTCTGATCCATCCCCTGCTTGGCGTGGTGGGCGCCTGCTGCGTCGCCTTCCTGTTCGCGCTCACGGTTGCCGGAGAGCTGGTCACGGGAGACGCTCTGCTCAGATCCGGCGCCGCGCTGTCCAGCAGCTGCGGCCGCCTCCAGACTGCGGCGAGCAACATCCACATGATCCGCGCCATGGGAATGCTCGATAGCGCTGCGCGCATGATCCACCGTGACGCGCGGCACGCCCGCAGAGAGCACGATGTGGCACTGCGGCGAGGCGAGATCGTCTCACTGGCCACCAAGCCGGTTCGCGCGCTGTCGCAGGTCCTGATCATGGGGGCCGCCGCATGGCTCGTCCTCGATCACGGGAAGAGTCCGGCCATCATCTTTGCTTCCACGCTGATGTTCAGCCGGGCGCTCGCGCCGGTCGAAAGTGCGGTCGCAGGCTGGAAATCACTCGTGACGGCCATGAGCGCCTGTCAGCGGCTCGGCGCACTTCTCGCCGCATTCCCCGTCGCCCGGCAGCAGAGCGCGGAAGTTTCTCCGCTGCAGGCGCGAAGCGGCCTCGTCGTCGACAATGTCGGCGTGAGGCTTGCGGGGACCAACCATCTTCTCCTGAACGGCGTCTCGTTCAGCCTCATGCCCGGAGAATGCCTTGGCATCATCGGTCCGTCCGGGTCGGGCAAGTCCTTGCTCGGCCAGGTGATCGCCGGGCTGTCGATGCCGACGCATGGCCGTGTCGCGCTCGACAATACCGACGTCTCGCTGCTTCGCGAGGGCCTAAAAGGCGACCGTCTCGGATATCTCCCCCAGGACATCAACCTGCTCGGCGACACGATCAACGACATCATCGCACGCCTTGAAGATGCCGACCGGCGCAAGGTCATCGAAGCGGCCAAGCTCGTCGGCATCCATGGGGCGATCATGCGCCTGCCGCTGGGCTACGACACGGTGATTCAGAGCGAAGCAACCTTCTCGCGCGGGTATCGGCAGCGCCTCGGTCTTGCCCGCGCCTTTTTCGGCAGTCCACGCCTCGTCGTTCTCGACGAACCCAACGCCAGCCTCGACTACGGGGGCGAGCGAATGCTCCTGGATGCCATCGAGCACATGAAGCTCGCAGGCGTCATCCTTGTCGTCGTCACCCACAGGATGGGTCTCCTCGCCGCCACGGACAAGATTGCCATCATGGAGGGCGGTGCGGTCGCCGCGTTCGGCGACAGCGAGGACATCTTTGAACGGCACCTGAGCCGACCCCAGGTTACTTCGCAGATAGCGCCATGATCTGGAACTCTCTCACCATCTGGAAACATCCCGCCGTCTCGAGACTTCCCATGATCTGGGGCCAGCTCGTGCGAGCGCCGGCGAGCCCCCCGCCCGCCCGGCGATCTGGCGTCGTGGTGACCGCAATCGACGATTTCGAACCTCTGGAATTTCCATGGTGTTCGACGCCCACGCCGACCTCTCCGCGCGGAAGGCTTCGCGGCATCACCGTCGCGGGCAATCTGATGGTGCTCTGCTTCATGCTGGGGCTTGGGACATGGGCGAGCCTAGCGCCTCTTGAGAGCGCCGCGATCGCGTCCGGCGTCGTGGAATCGGAATCGAGCCGCAAGACGATTCAGCATCTGGAAGGCGGTATCATCAGGAAGATCCTGGTTTCGGATGGCGATATCGTGCGCAGCGGCCAAACGCTGATCGAGCTGGACGACACCCGGGCCGGCTCGGAGATGCAAAGCCTCCAAGGCCAATTTTGGGATGCAGCTGCTCGTGCCGCACGGCTTCAAACCGAGCAGCAGAGATTCGAGAGGATCGCAATCCCGGACGCGCTGGAACAGGACAGCAAGCAGAGCGGGGTGGCTGCCGCTGCGGTGTCGGCGCAGCAATTCATTTTTCAGGCACGCCTGCAGGTTCACGAGTCGCAGCTTGCGGTCATTCGCGAACGAAGGGGTCAAGTCGAGAAGGAAATCCAAGGTCTTAAGGCTCAGGAAACCGCCACCGGGCAGCGCGTCGACATCGTTCGGGAGGAACTGGATATGGTCGCGACCCTCGTCAACAAGGGACTCGAACGGCGGCCGCGGCTTCTGAACCTGCAGCGGGAGCTGGCCGACGTCGAGGGCCGCCGCGGCGAGATCGCCGCGCAGATTGCCCGCGCCGGGCAGGTCATCAGCGAACAGCAGGCCACCCTGTTCAAGCTCGAGAGCGAAAGGCAGAACGAGATCGCACAGTCGCTTCGTGAGGCACAGAACCAGATATTCCAGCTCCGCGAGCGGTTGCTTGCGGCCAGGGACCAGCTATCGCGAACGGAGATCAAGGCGCCCGAGGACGGCGTGATAACCGATCTGCGGATTCATACGGTCGGTGGCGTCATCGCAGCGGGCGCTCCGCTCATGGACCTGGTGCCCCGGCAAGACCGCCTCATCGTGACCGCGCGCCTCAGGCCCGAGGACATCGATGTGGTTCATCCCGGCCTCAATGCCGAGGTTCAACTCGTACCGTACAATCAGCGTCGCGTGCCTCGCCTGAAGGGAACTGTCGTGCACGTATCCGCAGACCGGCTGCTCGACAAGCGTACCGACCAGCCATACTACGCGACCAGGATCCGGATCGACGACGGGCAGATCGTCGCGAACGACATCCAGATCGTCCCCGGCATGCCGGTTCAGGTGTTCATCACGACGGGGCGCGGCACCGTGGCGCTCTACGCGCTCAGGCCCCTGCTCGACAGCTTCCGTGGTGCCTTCAGAGAGGACTAAAGCGCGGTGAGATCGGGGTCGATCGTCATTGCACTTTCCGGGTCCGGATCATGCTTCACGTCTCCCGCATGAGAGCCGCGCCGGGGTCGTGATCGCGACTCTGCGCGGGCAACCGGCCGCGCCAGCGGAGGACGGCTTCCGTGCGATTGTGCGCGGCACATTTCCTCATGATATGCTGGATGTGCATTTTGACCGTGCTTTCCGACAGACCCAATTTGGCGGCGATCAGCTTGTTGGGCAGGCCGAGCTCCAGTTCCGCCAGAACCTGTTGCTCACGAGGCGTGAGATCGGTCACGCTCCTCTCGATAGCCGCTCTGGCTCCATCATTCATCAGATATGCGGGCGTAAGCCCGCGCGCATCCGGCGGCTCGAAGTCCGGTATCCTGTTCATCCCGGCCACGGGCAACGGCCTGTAGACGCCGCCGACAAGAACAAGGCGCAGGCCGGCTATGACGATCTCGATCGGTAGCGAGGTGGAAAGAAAGCCGCGCACGCCCCGCTGCATCGCGGCCTGCACGGTCGGCTCGTCGTCAAGGTTTGACAGGACTGCAACGGCGGCGTTGGGACAACACTCCGCAACGAAGCCGAGATCGTCCTCAACCGAGGGATCGCCGATGGGCTTGTTCGCGATACTCAGCATCACCAGACGAACATCGCGGGCTGACGTGCAGTCCAGGCCTTGGACCGATGCCATGTCAAGGATCTCAAGTTCGTCCAATTCCCGCCTGAGGACGTTCAGAATGCATGTGCGAGGCAACAGGAGCGGCTCGATAATCACCAGAACCGGCAAGTGAAGCGAGCCATTGAGTCGTTTCGAGGTACTGGTTATGTCGTGCATGATTTCCTCGAGATGAAAAGAACTTCCGCGATATTCCCATTCCGTATTGCGTCTCCCCTGCCGCTGCATTCAACCTGAATGCATCATCACGAGAGCGGCGCAGAGCCGCCGTTGGTGCCATATCCACTGCGGGATCACCTGGCGTCTGGGTGGAAATTCTTTCCGCTCAAATCATTTGGACGTGTACCGCGCGGTGGCGCAGTCGACGCATCCTCTATTTGCAGATATTTCGATACGCCGTTGACGCCGCCGACCCTGACTTGCCGTCGACGACATATGCTTCATCCTCCTTCACGAGATACAGAAACGGCGTCTCGTCAGTCTCGCTACCTGACGCGCTTCTTCCTTTCACGCGCCCGCAAATCGTATCGACGCGGCGTCCAAGCATGTTCTTTCGCATTGCGCGCTTCACATCGCTGAATTCGGCCGTTTCCAGATTCCCCATCTGCGTCGCGATCGCAACCTTCGCCTTGTCCAGAGCGGGATCCGACGTTTCCGCGGGCCGTTCGGGTGCCGGGACGCTGATCATCGTCCGCGGGGACGCCGCCTTGGCAAGGTCGGTCGATCCGCGCTTCTTCGGAGATTTCGGAGATGATGTCTTGCCGGGCCTTGCCGGCGTTGCGGAACTCGATCTGACAGCCGCAGGCTCTTGCGCCAACGCCGTCGGCATTGGCTGCGTGGGTTGGGCGACAGCGAAACAGGGGCGTGACGCGCATCCGAGGAAATACCCTCGGGAAGGCGCGAACCAGCCAAAGCCGATCAGCACTCCTGCCAGCACTCCGACAAAAAGCAGTCCCATCCGATTCCCTCCTCAGGAGCTCGGCTCGCACTCGTAACTAGGACTAATTCCGCGCTGGTGATCTATCTGTTGCGCAAAAGCATTAAGCGCCCATTAAGCGCGCGCCGTTGTCCGGCCCATCCATCGACCGGCTCGAATTGCAGGTGAGCAAGGAAGGGCTGAAGCGCTGATCTCAGATCGACCAAATTCGGCAACCCAATACGCCCTGCGCACCCCATCGGTGTCTTTGATCGCATCGCGTGTCGGTGGTATGATGGTGCGCGCTGAAGCCCATGGAAAGTCGAAAGTGTAAGCCAAGGTTGTCGTTTCAATGCGGACCAGGCCCCGACTTCGCGACGTGACCAAGCCCCTGGGCCAAGCGGCGGTGGGCGCGTTGACGATCGGAATATTGCGTACCGCTCGCTATTTCGATCCAACCAAGACCGCCAACTTATTCGCTCGGATCACTCGCTCAATCGGGCCCATGATGCGGGAGCAAAAGACCGGTCGAGCCAATCTAACCGCCGCATTTCCGGAAAGATCGCCTGCGGAGATCGAGACCATTCTCGCAGGCGTCTGGGACAATCTCGGTCGAGTCGGCGCCGAATTCGCGCACCTTGATCACATCTGGAACTACGATTCCGCGCGGCCAGAGGATAGCCGGATCGAAATCGACAAGCGCTCGTATGATCTGTTTACGCAGCTGCGGCTCGACGGGAAACCGGCGCTGATCTTTGCCAGTCATCTCGCTAACTGGGAAATTCCGGCCCTGGCAGCCGTCGCGCACGGGCTGGATACCGCGATCCTGTATCGGCGACCCGACATCGCGTCTGCCGACCGCATCATCCAGGATTTGCGCGCCGTGAAAATGGGCACACTCATTCCAGCGGGTCGTGACGCGCCCTTAAGACTTGCCGAGGCCCTTAAAAGTGGCCAGCACGTTGGAATGCTGGTCGATCAGTATCTGACCAACGGCGTCGAGGTCACTTTCTTCGGCCGCAAGACCCGGGCCAATCCGTTGCTTGCCCGGCTGGTCCGGCAGATTGAGTGCCCAATTCACGGCGTGCGCATCACCCGTCTGCCCGGACAGCGCTTTCGTGGCGAACTGTCTGAAGAAGTGAAGCCGGTCCGCGATGCCGCCGGACAAATCGACATTCAGGGAACGATGCAGGCGGTCACATCGGTCATCGAGGGCTGGATCCGCGAATATCCCGACCAGTGGCTGTGGCTACACCGTCGCTGGCGGTAGCACCTGGCCAACCGCCGTAGCCCTCGGCAGAGGAACATCGTCCAACTCGGCAATGCGGCGGTCAATCTCGCCGATGACGCGTTCCGAGAACGGCCCGAGGTGCATGTACAGCGCCATCAGCATCACTATGTACCGCAGCGCGCCTGGATTGGTCTCGGCGACGTCGACGAAGGTCTTCCAGAACGGCTCACGAACCTTCGGCAAGGCCCGCATGATCTTGTGTACGCTGTCGACGCCGCCAAGCCTTTTGCGCACATCGCCATCCGGAAGATCGCGGCGCCGGTCGGACCGGTCGAGCATGGCTGCGAGACGCGACAGCCGTCCTGCATAGGCTGCCGGACTGTAGACGTGCCCGAGCACGGCCTTGTAATCGGCAAGGATGTCACGAAGCGGACGCTTGGTATCGAAGTTACAGCCGAGCGTGCACTGATCGCCCGCCTGCTCGACGTTCATGAGGTCATGGCCCTGGTGCAAGCGGCCTTCCGCGGCCAACCGCCGTGTAAGCTGCGTCCCAGGCAGCGCATAAAGCAGTCCAACGATGGAGACTGGAATGCTCGCCTCCTCGATGAGGTCGGCCATTGCCTGTCCTATCGAGGCATTTTCGCTATCGAACCCGACGATGAAGCCAGCGGTGACGAACATGCCGTAGCCGTAAATCTTGTGAATGCACTCGGCGATGTTGCGCCTGGTGTTCTGCTTCTTCTTCATCTGCACGAGCGTCTCGGGATCCGGGCTCTCGATGCCGACGAAGATCGCGAAGAAGTTCGCATCCTTCATTGCCTGCAACAACTCGCTGTCGTCCGCGATGTTGATCGAGGCTTCGGTTGAGAACTCGAATGGATAGTCGTGGTCTTCCAGCCAGGCTTTGAGCCGAGGCATCAAGGTGCGGAGGTTCTTCTTGTTGCCGATGAAATTGTCGTCGACGAAATCGACATGCCCGCGATAACCGTGATCGTAGAGGGCCTGCAACTCTGCGAGAATCTGATCGTTGGTCTTGGTACGCGGCACGCGACCATACAACTCGATAATATCGCAGAACTCGCAGGTGAACGGGCAGCCGCGCGAATACTGCAGGCCGATGTACAGATAGTGATCGAAGTTGAGAAGATCGTAGCGAGGCATCGGGCTCAGCGTGACATCTATCGTGAATTTCTCGGCGATGAACACGCCTTTGCGTTCGCCGCTTTCCCAGGCGGCGATGAACTGCTCGATGACATGCTCGGCCTCGCCGATCACCTGAAAATCCGCGTCCGCGTAAAGATGCGGGCTGGAGGAGACGTCCGGCCCACCGACACATACTGGCTTGCCGCGCAGGTGAGCGAGATCGATCAGGTAGATGGCATCCGGTTGCTGGTTGAGCATACCGCCGATCATCACAAGATCGGCCCAATCGAGGTCCGCCTCTGTCAAAGCCTCGGTATTGCGGTTGACGAGCCGGATGTCCCAATGCTTCGGCAACATAGCGGCGACGGTGATCAGGCCGAGCGGCGCCGTTGGATACTTCGCGCCGACGAGTTCGCAGGCCTCCGCATAGTTCCAAAACGAATTCGGAACGAACTTCGGATAGATCATCAGGACGCGGCAGGGGATTGTCATGCTGTCCAGCCCGGGCGTTGATGGCACAATGCCCCGCTGTTTATCGGGGCTCAAGGGTTCGCTTCCGCTCGTCGATAAGGCGTCGAGTGCTGATCGTGGAGGTGTGCAATGCGGTTCAGTTCGCGCACCTCGGCGGTAGTGCATTGCGAAACAATCTAGCCTGACGCGAACATCGCGGACCGTAAGGCTAGCACCAGTATCTGCAGATACGCGTTCTAATTGGATTTTTTTGGGGCACGCATTTTCGATCCAGTTCCGGTGGACGCGTCGTCCCCACGGCAGGGCCAAGCATCCCTGAATGCTTCGATGGCGACGGTGATCCCCGGTTCCTTCACTCGATCCGGATTATTATCAAGATACCGCAGAAAAACCTTGGCACTTTGCAAAGCGCTGCCTTGCGCGGGGGGGCATGCACGCACGTTAGCTGGCAGATTTGGTGAAAAGAGCATCGCAGTCTCGATCATTCCCTCACATACGCCAGCGGACCGAGCTTCGTCCTGATTGCGAAACGAGTTCTGAACAAGCAGTTCGCAAGACTTTTGCGCGTCGGTTGCTTTATCGACAACCGTGGCGCTGGCCTTCCCGATGACCAACAGGATTAGGCCGGCAACAATAATATGAACCCGCATCCGCGTCCCCCGAAACAACGGCGCGATAGCTTACTGCATTCAGTATGCCGCAATAGAGTGGCCGCCCGCGCCGTTCCAGGCGGCTCAGACGGCTTAGCTCAAAAAAAGCGTCTGATCCACCGCGCTCAAATAGGAGCGAAGTGAACTCAGCTCTTCCATTTCCACAAAGCTGAAAGAGCGCTTGTTGACTTGACAACACGCAGCTTTACGCGCCGTGATCACCGCAAAGGTCGGCTACACCGCGATCATGATCGCGAATCAGCATCGGCGGCGACAAGCGTGCTGATGGTACAGATCCCGATCCGGCGCGGAGAGCGTCTATTGTCCTGCCGTGTGTACGCGACGTGCAGAGGTCGATTGATGTTGATGCTCGGCCTCGACGCAGAACCATGGCCTAAGCGGTGACCTTCGTCTGCAACGACAAGTTCTGCGAACCTTCCTCAACTACGCCAAGGAGGACTTCACCCTCAGAACGGTTTCCAACAAGAGCTTAGCCACGACCAAGCGGAGGTGGACTGCCTTGCAGCGCAGCGCCACGGACGTTCCGATGATCTCCCGGCCTATTCATCAACCAAGCGAGGCAGCGCACGAATGTTTGTCGTATCGAACCGCATCCTCAAAGAACAAGCTTGCTTGAATTTCTTGAAGACCTCACCCCTATCCTGACGCAAGGAAAACCGGATGAACTCGGTCCGAGGATTCTAGCCTCGACCGGATTCAAGCTGCACCGTTTTTCGCCCCCCGTTCAGCTCTCTGAGTTTGTTGACGTATTCCTCAGGCTTTAGCAGATGAAACGGAGCGTTGAGGCCCATAAAAGTCGCTATGCGGCCGATAAAGGCAGTACAGTTTGCCGTTGCTGCATTCCAGAGCGGCGAAGACTCCTGCTGGCGCTTGATATAAGCAAAGACCTTCTTGGCGTCTGCCTCAGACAAATAGACGCGATAGCTGGCCGTCAGATATTGCTCGTCAAGATCACCGTAGGTCGCTCCCGTCTCAGAAGGGACAAACATGATGTGTCCCAGGAGATAGGGCACCTCGTCGCCGGCCGGAGCCAGACCAGCGACCTCGACCTTCTTCTCGCTCGTCTTTCCGTACCAGACGAATGCATGACCGTACGTTGCTGCCGTGCGGGCACGAAAATCAACGTAGTAGGGACCCGTGGCGACAGCTCTTCGAGCTGGCTTTACATCGGATATCGACGGCGTAGCAGCAGCCATGCTCGCCGCATGCTTCGTCGCCGAACTGGGGAGAACGTCCCGTTGCTGCTGGTCGGTACGCGCCACGAGTGGTTGCGCGCTACTGATCCCGGTCCCCAAGCCCACAAAGGCCGCCAGCATGGCGGCCTTTGCAAGAAGCTCTAGACCCGGATATTTCCGAATCACTCCCGCCATCCACGAATCCTCTTGGATCCAAGATCCCATGCCACAGGTAGTCTGCTACCCCAAACGAACGCCACTGGCGTACGAATGGATAGTCAGATCAACCCTTGGTCACCAACGGGGCCGGGGCGGCAACCGGATATTTGCCCACCGGGCTCTTACCCACGGGATACTTGCCGATCGGAGCTTTGCCAACGGGCGCCGCGGCGGCAACCGGCTGAGGCCGCGGCAGATCCGCAGCAACTGCGGTTCCCACGAAGGCCAACGAAGCAATTCCCAGTACAACGAATTTCAACATCGGATCTCACCATTGTTCGCGAGCGATTGGATTCACCTGACACGCATAGGAATAACCTGACACTCGCCACGACACCAACGATTAGACCGGGGAGTCGGCGGCTCCGGCAGCTTTTTCTACCGTATGTTGCGGAAATGGCACGCAAATGACGCGTCTGGTTCCTAATCACTCCCGTGGGCACAACGGACGCGCCGGAACCTACCTCAGAGTATCCACGGGAAGACCCGACCGGTCCGCGCCATATACTCGCGATAGCTGTCGCCAAACGCCTGCAACATCATTCGCTCTTCTCTTGCAACGCGGCCAAAGAACAAAATCCCGAAGCCGGCAATGCCTGCAAAACCGGCAATCCAATTCGGCAGCAGCAATGCTTGGGCGATAGCCCACAGCCAAAATGCCGAATACATCGGGTGTCGAACTCTCCGGTAAATCCCTTCCGTCACGAGTTCATGGTTCTCCCGCACGTCGAGACTTACCGACCAATTCCGGCCGAGTGCACGATGTGTCAGGTGAAACACGCTCAAAGCCGCGATCGCAAAGAAAGACCCCAGCCAAGCCAACCAGGGATAAAAGTTGTGATCTGCGAAACGAGGCATCCCTGTCGCTACGTAGACAAGCGGAACAAGTCCGAGTCCCGAAAGTGATGTAAGCAGGAGGGCAATTTCCAGCGGGCCGCGAGCGCTCCGCACAATCCTCGCACGGCGGGAACGCCGCGCGTACTTGTAGCGTATGAGGTACCAGCCGATCGCCAAGGCAACGAAAATGATTTTCGAAATAGTGGGCGTCATTTGAATCAGGCCGCCGCGCCCGGACGACTTGGCAGTTCGCCTTCCGAAAGCGCCGCGCTCGCAATCAGTCCTCCGTCGTCAGCGATCATCGACACGGCGCCATCCGGGGCGAGCGTCTGGGATTTGGCTGAAACAGGTCCGCAAGTCAGCATGAAGTAGTCATACGATGTTCGCTTGTCATTTCCGCTGACGAACTGGTTGTGCAAACGGAAGAAGTGGAGGCGGATGCGTCGATAGATCTCGTCGTCGAGCATTCGACTGAATCTCACGACCCTGACGGTCGCTTCGTTCTCTGTCGACAAGCCCATTTCGGCCATCGGCCGGCTCTTGTAAAAGTTCAACGGGTCGACGAGGGCCTGATAATCGCCCCAGAAGATCGCGCGCGACTTGGCGACGCGTTCCATCGTCGCGCGAAAGCGTGTTGCTTTCGGGTGCAGGCCGACTTTGAGTATGGATGATCCAACGCTCAAGAACGTGACGGGAGTTTTATTCCGACCGAGTTCAGGGTCCTGCTTCAAGGCGCGATCAAGCAGATCAACCGCAAGTACGGCGCCAAGACTGTGCGCTATGACCAAGATTTCGTCTGCGGCAGAGTTGCTCGCCGCAGCCACGAGCTCGGCGGCCAATCTGTCCAGTCTCTGCTCAATTTCCGAATTACCGCATCGAATATACTCGCGAGAAAAAATCCAATCGTCGAACAAGTCGCCCAGGTGGAGCCAGCGCCACGGGCCCGCCAAAACGGCTACGATTCCGAAGAAACCGCCACCGGTAGCGATAGGAATGGATCCGGTGATCTTGAATGCAGCCACGCCAATCAAAAAGGCGGCCGCGATGAGCAATCCGAACGTGACGAATGGATAGAGAAAGAAAAGTGCGTAGCGCCAATTGGTCAGCAAGTACCGCCAAAGAGTGCCGGTCAGAACGAAATCCAGAAACGCAAGACTCCCGACGGAAATGCGTGAGCCAATGCTTCGACCCCCGAAGGCCTCAATTACGTCGTGCCATCGGACCAGACGGTAATCGGTTTCGACGAGCCAATCGGGGCCAGTTGTCGTCACATTCCATCGTATCTGGTCGGCGGTATCATGCAAACCGTCAACGGCCGCTTTCACTGACCAAGTACGTTGGAACCTCGCAATTTCGCGCACAAAGCGTCGTTGCGCGCTGGCATGCGACGTGATTGGATCATAGCCGCCGATATGGAATACCAACCGTTTCGCTACAGGCTTGCCGGACATTGTCTTATCCCCGGACTCATGCGTGCTGCTCGCTCCCCACACGTCAATCGACCTGCAATCAAAGACAGACGTTTGAAGCCAAGGGTTGTCAAGAGAGAATCGACCAGTTATTGGGGAACATGGGTCGATTTGTTCTGCCATGCGTAAGCCGAACCGCTCGAACAATGGCGTCGATCGGTGCTGCCGTGATTGTCGGTTTGTCCAGCATAGCGCCCTCTCAAGCGCAGGACGAGGCATCATCTGGCGAGAGATGCCTTGCTGCAAATTTGGATGTCTCGCTGGGCGCACAATTGCCGCGCACGGCGGCGCGCTTGAGATCTGGTGCGCCGCTAAAGATTGTCGCGATCGGATCATCGTCGACGGTGGGGCTCTGGGTACTTCGGTCCGCGGCCACATATCCGCAGGTGATGCGCCGAGAACTCTCGAGGCTTAGATCCAACGCAACGATCGAGGTCATCAACAGCGGTCGAGTCGGCGATACGATTCCGAACAACATCGCGCGGTTCGAGCGTGACGTTTTCGCACACACTCCTGATCTCGTTATCTGGCAATTAGGTACCAATGACGTCGCCTGGGGTGGCCGACCGGACCAAGGGCTCAAAAGAAACGTTCTTGAAGGGGTAAGGGCACTTAAGGCGGGGTCTGCCGATGTCGTGTTGATGGATCTGCAATATGCGCCACAGGTGCTCGCCTCAGCTGGCTATTCGACAATGGAGGACATCATCATCGATGTCGCAAAACAAGAACGGGTCGGGCTATTCTCTCGTTTTGCGCTGATGCGAAACTCGGTCAGTGCCGGAGTTGCGCAAAGCGCGCTTGTAACGTGGGACGGATTGCACAACACCGCCGATGGTTATGATTGCATTGGACGAGCCCTTGCCCGAGCAATCTCAACGAGTGCGCGTTGAGAGGCCCGAGCTCAAGCGAATCGAAGTCTGTGGGTTCGCATGAGTTTGGGCACCGGCCGTGACAGCGATGCCGAGCGTACAGATGCCCACCAACGCGAACAAAGACCAATTATCGTCGACAATCACCGCATCTCTCGCAACGGTGACAGTAACTCGCGCCGACGCTGTCAGGAGGTGCGCTCATGCACCATTATGCCAGCCAACTTGTTGACCTATTACTGGTGCTTGTCGCCGCGTGGATGGTGCCAACCACCATCTTTATTATCTACGCCTATTTCGCTCGTCTTAAGAATCCGGTCACCGAATCGGTCTTTGGACGTGCGGTGATCATATCCTTGTTCATCATAACCACGTCGATCTGGCTCCCGATAATTCTGGCCGCCATAGTCCTATCACTGATCGGTCATTTGTGGTTCCGCTTCAGGGGACAGCTACGCAAGTAGCTGGATGTTGCTAGAGGCGAAAAAGATAGGGTCGAATTAGAGCGCCCCTCGACAAACTAAAAAAGGGAAGCGAAGCAATGTCCGCGTTTCTCCCAGTTCTGACGATGGTTGCTATCAATTTTATAACAATCGCCACGGCTGCAGAATGGCGACCGCAGTTTCTCTCAGCGTGCCGAAACGGTTGCGCGCAGCAAGGCGGCTTTTCGACGGACGCTTGCTTGCAGATTTGCATCTGCATGGCTTCAGAATTGGAAACGAAGTTTAGTACCGAGACTCTCGGCTCCATTGATCCCCCGAGTGCTGAGCAACTACACCAAACTAACGAAATCAGAATGCTTTGCGTCCGGCGAGTACTAGGACGTTAGAGCTGTTGCCAATGGCTCGGTGGTCATCAGCTTGACCCTGACGTACCTCTCCGTCTTTCCATAGACGCAAAATTGGTTGCCCCGGCTGCTCGAGGACAATATCGCGCCGACGGCGCATCCGAGTTCTCCTTGCGAGACCATCTCGGCCCTGAGCTCGAAGATGGCCTTTGAACCGATGCTCACATCGTTGAGCGCGCAGCTCACGCAATCGATCTGTACCAAGCAGCTCACGCAATCGATCTGTACCAAGTGGTCTGCGCGCTGTACTTCAGCGCGCGAAGGTACAGAACATGGACAAGCGCATGATCATGAAAGTTTGATTTTCACGCGAGTTTATCAGGCGGATCAAGCCGATTTCGCAACTGCGGGGCCCGTTCTGATCCCCAAACGTCCCAAGTCGTTGATCTTATTTGGTGGGCGCACCAGGGCTCGAACCTGGGACCCGCTGATTAAGAGTCAGCCCCGGGCTGAAAACAATCAATGACTTAGTGGTCGCACCGCCGGGCTTATCCGGCGGAAAATGGGCATTCGTCGCACGACCTTCTAGCTGGCATCTTGCCGTCGGTGACCGGCGTGGGCGTGCTCACCGGAGCCGCGCCAAACCCAGTGATGGTCAACTTCCTGACCGGCGCCGGTCAGCCTCAGGTCGGGTAAGGGAGAGAAGCCGAGCGCCAAGATTAACAGAAAGACGAGCGCGACCGCGATCTATAGATTCGGGCCTGACCTCCATCCCGCGAAGTTCAGACAGGATGGCGCGCTCGGCCGCAAAATTTGGTCTCCCGGAACGGGTGAGGGCGTATGGCCACTCGCAAAATTTACTGCTGTTTTGGAGGCCGCCCCGATCGAGAAAAGCGACCCGCTGTTCGGGTTGACGCTCGGCAAGGCCTTTGGCCTGCTCCGTCGAAAAGCGCCCCTTGCACAGCGTCGGATAGCCGGCCGGCTCGCTGGGTTCGAACCGGTTGATGGTGAAGCCGCCCAGCCGCGACGTCGTTCCCTGCGGCGTCTGCTCGTAGGCCACGTGGCTTGCGGGCGAGCAGACGCCCTGCATGTTCGGCGACTTGCCGGTGGCATAGGAGGACAGCGAGCAGCGTCCTTCCGCCATCACACAGAGGCCGCCAAACACGAAGACCTCGGTCTCGCAAGCCGCCTCGCGCGAGATCTCCGCGATCTCCGGCACGCTGAGGACGCGGGGCAGCACCACGCGGCGGGCGCCAAAGGTCTCGACATAGAAGGCAATGGCGTCCGGGTTTGCGGCCGCCGCCTGCACCGAGACATGCAGGCGCTGGTTTGGATGGCGCCTCGCTGTGTAGTCCATCAGGCCGATGTCGGCGAGGATCAGCGCATCGGCGTCGGCACTCACCGCATCGTCCACAGCGCGCTGCCACAGCTCGACTCTGGAAGCACGCGGAAAGGTGTTGATGGCAACCAGCACCTTCGCGTCGCTTCTATGCGCGAGCGCGATCCCCCTGCGCAGCTCGTCGCGGCTGAAATTCAAGCCCGGAAAGTTACGCGCATTGGTTTCGTCGTTGAATCCGCAATAGACCGCTTCGGCGCCGGCATCGATGGCGCTCTTCAGCGCAGCCGGGGTACCGGCGGGGCAGATCAGCTCCATCATTTGAACGGCCTCCGCGACCCGCCGATCAGGCTGTCGCGCGCCGCCTCCAGCGCGCGCCTTGCGGGGCCAGCCAGCGGGCCGAGCAACGAGGACAGCTCCGCCGCGAGATCGAGCTGAGCGTCGTCGATTGCATTGCGCAACGCGAGCACCGCCTCGATATCGCCCTCGATCACGAGCTCGCGCGAGAACATCAATGCGTCGCCGTCGACCTTTCCTTCGAGCAGGGCCAGCAGATTGGCGAGCGAGGCGGAGATGCGCGCATCCAGATCACGCGGCAGGTCGCGCACCACCGTAAGGTGTGGCGGCGCCGCCTCGACGACGAAGGCGAACGGCAGGTCGGTTGGTCTGATGCCGAACCGCGCGCGCGAATGCTCGCCAAGCCGATCGAAGATCGCGGGATTGCGCTGGCATATCCGCTGCAAGAAGCCTGATAGAACGCGCTGCAGCGGAAGCAGCGGCAAGGGACGCATCGCGACAGCGACAAGTGGCGGGATGACCGGCAAAGGGCCGGACGGCGCAACGGACGGAGCATTCATGGGATCAAATCTGGACGGATTGTGCGCGGATGTATTTGAGCCGGTACAATGAAGGCGGAAATCATCCCGGCTAGCTCTGCCTATTCTAGAGGAGTTCGTTCACTTGCAGCGTGATGTCCCGCGCTTTCGAGAATTGTCCGACTTCCTGCGCTTCATCGAGAGCAAGGGGCAGTTGCGACGTATTCGCGAGAGAGTCTCGGTGGTCCATGAGATCACCGAAATCCACCGCCGGGTGCTTGGCGAGCACGGGCCTGCACTATTGTTCGAGCAGCCGATCAAGGCCGACGGCACGCCGTCCGAGATGCCGCTTCTCACCAACGTCTTCGGCTCGGTCGAACGCATCGCGTGGGGTATGGGAATTACGCCGGATCGCCTCGATGAGCTCGGCGCGCCGATGGCCGAACTGCGCGCGCCGCGCCCGCCGCACGGATTGCGGGATGCCTGGGACAAGCTTCCGCTGGCGCGCGCCGCGCTCGCGACCCGGCCCCGCACGCGCGCAGCCGCGCCGGTCCACGACTGCGTCGCCATGGGCGACGACATCGACCTCGGCAGGCTGCCGGTGCAGATCTGCTGGCCGGGCGAACCCGCGCCGCTGATCACTTGGCCGCTTGTCATCACGGTGCCACCGGAATCGGCAGCCGCCGATCAGGAAGAGAATGTCGGCGTCTACCGTATCCAGGTGCTCGGCCGCAACCGCACCATTATCCGCTGGCTCGCTCACCGCGGCGGCGCACGCCATCACCGCGAGTGGAAAGCACTCGGCCGCGACATGCCGGTGGCGGTCGTCATCGGCGCCGATCCCGCGACCGTCCTGGCTTCCGTGCTGCCGCTGCCCGAGACGATCTCCGAACTGCGGCCGCAGCCGAGATCGTGATCGAGGGTTTTGTTTCGGCAACCGAAACGGCGCCCGAGGGCCCCCACGGCGATCACACCGGCTACTACAACTCGGTCGAGGACTTTCCGGTCATGCGCGTCACCGCCGTGACCGGCCGGCGCCAACCGATCTATCTCTCGACCTTTACCGGCCGCCCGCCGGACGAGCCATCGCGGATCAGCGAGGCGCTGAACCGACTGTTCGTGCCGCTGATCCGGCAGCAATTTCCCGAAGTGGTCGACTGTTTTCTGCCGCCGGAGGCCTGCTCATATCGCATCGCGATTGCGGCGATCAAGAAGCGCTATCCGGGCCAGGCGCGACGGCTGATGCTCGGCCTGTGGTCGATGCTCCCGCAGTTCAGCTATACGAAATTGCTGATCGTGGTCGACGACGATATCGACATTCGCGACTGGCGCGCGGTGATGTGGGCGGTCTCGACTCGCAGTGACAGCTCGCGCGACCTGGTGACGCTGACCGACACGCCGATCGACTATCTCGACTTTGCTTCTCCAAAATCCGGACTCGGTGGCAAGCTCGGCATCGATGCCACCACAAAAATCCCGCCGGAGACAGAACGGCTCTGGGGCGAACCGCTCGCGATGGATCCCGACGTGATCGCGCGGGTCGATGCAATGTGGTCGCGCCTCGGCCTCATGGACGTCGCACGGGAATTGGCATGAGCGAGCGGCTGGGCGTCATCGTCGGCACCAGCGGGGCCTCAGGCGCTGCAATCGGCGCACGCATTGTCGAACGGCTCGCGGAAGATCCGCGTTGCGCCCTCCACCTCGTGATCTCGCCGGCAGCGGAGCGCACGCTTGCCGAGGAGGTGGACGCCAACGCGCCGGCGCGTCTGCGCGGCCTGGCCTTTCGCTACCATGCTCACCATGACATCGGTAGCTGCATCGCCAGCGGCTCGTTTCCGATTCACGGGATGATCGTGGCCCCCTGCTCGATCCGTACGCTCTCCGCCATCGCCTGGGGGCAACTCGACAATCTGCTGGTACGCGCTGCCGACGTGCAGCTCAAGGAGCGGCGCCGCTTGGTGCTCCTGGCGCGTGAAAGCCCGCTGCATCTCGGCCATCTCCGCACGATGGCGCAGGTGACTGAAAGCGGTGCAATCCTCGCGCCACCGCTACCGGCTTTCTATCTCAAGCCGCAGTCTCTGGCTGAGGTGGTCGACCAGATCGCCTGCCGCGCCATCAATCTCCTGGACCTGCCCGGCGTGTCGGCGCCAGCGCAGGCATGGGCCGGCGAAGATAATAGCGCGCGCCGCCCAATTCCCTAATGCTGCGCCGCACTACAGCGCGCCTAGCCCGGACTCTCGAACAGATCGAGCCGCGGCCAAGCGGAACTTCGATCGCTACCTTTGCTAGAACCATTCAAAAAGTATAGGTTGATCTGGTCAACGGGCTTGAGAGAAAGGCCTGGGACGTTAGGGACGTGGGACGCTGAAGGGGTTGCTTGATCGGAAGGCGCGGTCGTCTTCACGGCGGGTGCGACGGATATGGAATCCGATTCAGACGGCCGTCACGGCGGCCTGGAAGGGTCTTACCGTCGGACTTTGCGTGAGCCGAACCGGCAGTTGCGGCAGGCACTCCCCCGCATTCAGGTGAATGATCGCAGGGCCCGTCATGAGCGGGTCCAGCACCTTTCACGTCGGAGGAGCCGGGATGGACCAACGAGAAGTGCTGGCGGCGTGGGAGAAGTTCGTCGAGCGCGGAGCGTTGTCATCCGACTTGAGATCATCGGTCGCAGCGTCGTGGCAGCGATCCAGGAACCATCGCGTCACCGTCGACCGTGCGCGAGCGCCGCTCGTCGCGGACGCCGAGTTGTTCCGTCATCGCTCCAAATACGCGTCGCTCCGTCATGCCGCCCGCTGCGCTCTCGAGAATTCGAAAACATTTCTGTGCGATGCAAACTCAATCATGATCCTCACCGATCCGAGTGGGCTGATCATCGATACACAGGGCGACGACAGGGTCATCGACGCCGGCCGCGCAGTCCATCTCGAACACGGAGGTCGCTGGAGCGAGGCCGACATCGGCACCAACGCGATTGGCGCCGCGATAGCGGAATCGAAACCTGTCCAAATTCACGGTACAGAGCATTTCTGCTCGGAGGTGCAGCGGTGGACTTGCGCTGCCGTCCCGGTTCATGACCCGACCGATGGCGAACTGCTTGGCGTGGTCGACATCTCGGGTCCTGCAAGCACCTTCAACCCGCAGAGCCTGGCTTTGGCCGTCGCGGTCGGCCATCACGTGGAAAGCGTTCTGGCCCAATCAGTCCGACAGGAACATGAGGAGTTGCTGTGCCGCTTTCTCGGCAAGAGATCGCAATGGGCGAACGATGAATGCATCGTGCTCGATCGTCGTGGCATGATCCTCCACGCCACCGAGCGTGCTCTGAACGCACTCCAGCATGATCGCCACGGCATTCACAACGACGCGCCAACCCGCTTTTTGAAGACCGTTCCCTTCGATGAGTGGCCGGGCAGGTTGAAGGAGCTGCTTCCCAACGCGAGCTTTAACTTCGTCGAAAACGAACGCTCCGGCATCGGCGCCATCGTGGTGCTGCATGCGCGACGACGCCAGTTGATCACGCATCGCGATGTCCAGAAATCGAGATCCGGATCTGACGGCCGCGAGACCGCGAGCTCATCATCTGCCCGAAAGGATTCAAAGCCGGAACCACGGTCTCTTCAGAGCATGGCCGCCGGCTTCGTTGCGCGCGACCCCGCGGTCCGAGCCATCGTCCGTCAAGTCGAGACCGCGGCAGCACGCAAGATGCCCATCCTCATCCGCGGCGAGACCGGAACCGGCAAGGAACAGCTTGCCCGCCACGCCCATATGGCGAGTGGGCGAACCGGCGCGTTCATCCCTGTGAATTGCGCCGCCCTGCCGGAAAGCCTGATCGAGAGCGAGCTGTTTGGCTATGCCGAGGGAGCATTCACCGGCGCGCGGCGCGGCGGCGCGATTGGACTGGTCAAGGAGGCCGACGGCGGCACGCTGTTCCTTGACGAGATCGGCGACATGCCCGTCGCGCTGCAAGCGGTGCTTCTGCGCCTGCTCGACGACTGGACCGTGCGTCCTGTCGGCGGCGTCAGATCGAAGGTCGATGTCTTTCTCATCTCCGCCACCAACGCCAGGTTGGACAAGGCCATCGCCGAAGCCCGATTCCGATCCGACCTGCTCTATCGTCTCAATACGCTCGAGGTCAACCTGCCGCCACTCCGAGATCGCACCGACTTTGATGCCATCGTTCGCCATCTGCTCAATGCGATCGACCCGAATTGCGAAATCACGCGGACGGACATTGCGCATCTCGCCGCACGTCCCTGGCCTGGCAACGTCCGCGAGCTACGCAACGTTCTGGCGCGATTCACCCTTGCCGCCGCGGACGGCTCTATCAACGAAGCCAGCGCGGAGAACATCGTTCCACTCCCTGGAACGGAGTCCGGATCGCTCCACGACATCCACCGCGCGCGAATCCTTGTGGTGTATGCCGAGACCGCCGGAAACGTCAGCGAAACCGCGCGACGCCTCGGCGTCTCAAGAAACACCATCTATCGCGCACTGGGGCAGAAGAAGCCCGAGTGATGCCACAGTGCCTCGAAGCACCGATGCTGCGAGTATCGCAGCATGCCCAGTTATGGATAGAGCCCGGTCGCTTCGAACCGATGACCGGTTCCGTTCAAAGCAGCTCAGCACCACCACCTCGGGCCGGGCCAGCGGTCGGATCGTAATCATCCGGCTTCTTGGCAATCAAGGTCTGCGTCGTCAGGATCAGTCCGGCCACCGATGCCGCATTGCGAACCGCGCTGTAGCAAACCTTGACCGGGTCGATGATGCCAGCTTCGACAAGATCGACCGCCGAGCCATTGCGCACGTCGAGCCCGTGGCCATTCGTGGCCTTGGCAATCCTCGCAACTTCCGCCTCTCCGTTCAAGCCGGCATTGGCGGCAATGTAGAAAAGCGGCCGGCTGAGCGCGCGTTGCAGCAGCTCGGCGCCCTGCCTGGCGCCTCCGTCCAGACGATTGATCAATTCGTCGAGCCTTGCAGCGATCCTGAGCAAGGCCACTCCGCCGCCCGGCACAATGCCTTCTTCGATCGCGGCGCGGGTCGCGTTGATCGCATCCTCGATCAGCTGGGTCCGGCGTTTTTGCTCGACCGGCGTCGCGCCGCCGGCACGAATCATCGCTGTGCCGCCGGACAGTTTTGCGATGCGCTCCTGGAACTTGTCCCGCTCAATATTTTCGGGAGCGACATCGTATTGGCGCAACACCTGCTCGCGTCGCGCCGCGATCGTCTTCTGATCGCCACCTCCAGCCGTGATCAGGGTCTTCGAGGCGGAAATGCGCACTTGGCGCGCGGACCCAAGGTCGTGCAGCTCCACCTTCTCGAGCCTTCCGCCTAGATCAGCCGAGATAACGCGCCCTCCGGTCGTGATCGCGATATCCTCGAGCATCGCCTTGCGCCAATGGCCGAACTCCGGCGGATGAATCGCGGCGACCTTGAAATTGGATTTCTCCCGACGCGCCAGCAATTGCATGATGACCGATGGCGCCACTTCCTCGGCGATGATCAGCAAAGGTCGCCCGCTCTTCTCGATGAGCGAGATCACACCAGCCAGTTGCTCCCCGGTCTGGATCTTGAGATCGGTCATGATGATGAACGGACTGTCGAGAACCACCTGCATTTTCTCGACATCGGTGACCATGTGATGTGAAAGATAACCACGATCGAAGGCCATGCCTTCAACGATTTCCAGCGTCGTCTCGACCGTGTTGCCAAATTCCACCGCGACGATTCCGTGATTGCCGGCGCGCTCGAAGGCTTCGCCGACCATGTCGCCAAGCGCCGTGTCGTTGGCGGCAATGCTCGCAACAGCCCGCAGGCCAGCAGACCCCTGCAGCGGTCTCGCCGACCGTCGTAACGCCGTGATGGTCTCACTAACCGCCAGCTCCAGCCCTTCAACCAGCTCGACCGGATTGGCGCCGGCCGCCAAACATTTCAGGCCTTCCTGCACAAGAACATCGGCCAACACGGTGGCCGTGGTGGTGCCGTCCCCCGCCACCTCATTGGTTCGCGCTGAAACCTCACGCAACACCTGCGCGCCCATATTCTCAAACGGGCATTCAAGTTCGATTTCGCTGGCAATGCTGACGCCATCGCGCGACACGATCGGCGTGCCGATCGGTCGGTCCATGATCGCGTTCATGCCCCTCGGACCCAGCGTTCCGCGTACCGCCTTGGCGAGCTTGGCGACGCCCCGACCCAGCGCGGCCCGCGCAGCTTCATCGTGCAACATAATCTTCGGCATTCTATATCCCCGACTTTGCCTTGAGGTCGTCTGGTCTGGACTTATTATCGATGCTGCGCACCCGCATCACGGCACCTGTTACGTGCCCGGCGACGCCGGCATCGTCCTCGATTTCGGTACGAACGGTGTCTCGAGGTCGAACCGCGCGGCAAGCAGGCCGCGGCACAGCGCACCGTTGAATTCAGCATTGATGCCCACGCGCCGTAGATTCGATACGTATGCGGCAAGGCCGTCGGCCTTCAGCCGCGCTCCGTTCGCATCGACAAAGGCGGGTTCATCACCGCTTGCCGGACCTACGATGGCGCGTCGCTCGAGATAGCGCTGAATCAGCTTCTCACCTGCATCGTCGAGCGGCAGGCACCCGAGCTCTGTCAACGTCAGACCGACGATCTCCGCCGGCGATTGCCCCAGCGCGATGAGGTGACCCAGTAGCGCAACCTGCCGGCGCTGGAACGCCTTGACGAGGAATGTCTGGCGCAGATCATCGAGGCTGCCATCGGCCTCGGCGCCGAACGTTTCCTGGAACGAGCGCCCCTGCGCGAGGCCCGCATTAATCTTGTCGGCATACATATGCTCACCCAAGACCACGCTGACGCCCTTGACCCAGTCCAACGCGCTGATGGACCGGCGCATGTCGTCCGCCATCAGGAACGAAAAATTGGGAGCGCACCAATAGGTCGGCAAGCGGAACTCGACGTGGACCCGATCCTTCGCGTCGACATCGGCCCTGGTCACGAAATTCAGGTCGATGACGGACTCGTCGAGTTCCGGATCCATCACGTCTCGCAGGCAGGCCCATATCTGGGCCTGCTTGTCATCTGACGAGCGGCTTCTCGGCCGCTCCCTCCCCTCAACGCCACGCTTCATGGCCATCACCTCGGCGCGTGAACGGCTTCGGGAAAGTGGGCATAACCGCCGCCCGCGCGGATCTTCTTCTTCTGCGCTTCGACATCAATGCCGTAGATGCGCGCGGCATTGAGACCGAGGATCTTGATCTTCGTTTCCATCGACAGCACCGAACCGGTCTCCTTGGTGACGTCGGCCGGAATTTCAAATGCCATGAACTTGTCGATCAGCCATTTCGGCGTCCAGATGCCATAATCGCTGCCGTAAAGGATCTTGTCCGGTCCGACCCAGAATAGCAGTTCGGAAATGACGTGGGCGAAATACCCCGGCCGCGAATGGATGAAGGGCAACGCCACCGCGAGGCCGGCATAGACGTTGGTTTCCTGGGTCGCGATCCAGCAAAAATCGTCAAGGCGCGGCAAGCCGCAATGCTCGACGATGAAGTTCAAATCCTGGAACGAGGTGGCGACGTCATCGATATCGGCAACATCGAACGCATCCCGGTTCAGCGGGATGATCGTTGGCCCCTTGTGGACGTGGATGTTCTTGATCCCGAGCTTCTGCGCCGCCTCGAGATACTGGTAGGATGCCTTGTCGGTGAGCTTGTAGCCCTTCGACTCGCCGCGCCATTCGGCGGTGTAAAGCTTGACACCCTTCAGCTTGTGCTTCTCGGAGAGCGCATGAAGGTCTTCGATGCCCTTGGTACCGTCACGCGGATCAAAGGCGCCGTTCAGGATGAAGCGGTCCGGATGGCTCTTCTTCATCGCCGAGTTTCGTTCGGTGGTATTGAAGCCGTTCTTGTAAAAGTCGGTGAGATAGGTCGGCTGCAGGATCGCCATGTCGTCGTAACCGGTGACGAACAGGTCGTCGAACATCGTTTTGGCGTCGTACTTCTCGAACTTCTCTTTCTCCCATTTCTCCGACGGCGGGCTCAGATTCGAGTGATAGGCGTAGAAGCAGTCGATGAACTGCTTGCCGTGGATATTCTTCTGGTTGGCCGGGCTACCATCCCAGAAATGCGTATGCCCATCGATGACAAAAATCTCTTCACCCTTGGCCGTCCTGTACATGGCATTACTCCCGCTCCGCTGGATATTGCGTACTGTTGTGAGGCGCGATTGATGTCGTCGAATGAGCCCGGCCGGCTCGATGCCGGCCAGGCTGGTTCGCTGGCGATCATTAAACGATGTATTTCATCATCTCGTTCATATCGCCGAACAGCATGACGGTGTTGTCATCCGTCATGACCATGCGGCCGTAATGCGTCGAGGTTGAAATCTCGAAGAGATGCGGGGTCATGACGCGGCCCAACTCTTCGGAAATCTCATCCATCTTGAATTCCATCTTGCCGTCGCCATCGATACGGATCATCGCCGGCATGTAGGTCACCTTGATGTGTTCATGACGGCTCATGACTTCGGCGATAGCGCGCGCCTCGACGCTATCGTTCATTGTCACTCCGCATTGATGCGACACCGTGTCCTCGAACGTGATGTCTTTCATCGATTTGAAGATGTTGTCATTCTCGTGCAGCATGTCGGTCTCCAGAGGGATTGAGTGTGAGGGCGTGAAGCGATGCCGATTACGACGCCAATCCGGCCGGAACCGTCAGGCCAAGCTCGGTGGCGATACCCCTGATACGATTCTTCGCGTGTGCCATGGCATCGGCGAAAGCCGCGACCTTGACCCGAGGCTGCGACCAGATGGGCTGCAAATGATTGGCGGCATCGAGCGCGAGATCGGCATGATTGGCCAACCATTTGTTGAACAACCCAAGGTTCTGCGCCCCGAAGGTCGGATCAGTGCCGAGGATGTGGAACAGCTCGACGGTGTTGGCGAGATTGCGCTCATAGTCGGCCTCCGCAGCGGAGACGACAGCCGGAGTGATGAAGTCGTTCTGCGCAGACGCCGCCTGCATCAGGAAGCCCGAGCGGAAGAGTTCGCCGACCAGCGGCTCGAACACCGCATTGGTCGCAAAATATTGCTCGAGATAGTCGTTTGAACCCATCACTGATTCAACCGACTTGCGCACGCCTTGCCAGATCGGATCTTCCAGCCAGTGCTTCTTGCCGGCGGCAATGTCGAAGCCTGGAAGGTCGAGGCCGATTTCGCTCAGATAAAGAGTGATGTCCTGCGCGAAGCGAAGCTTGTAGGACGAGTTGGTCAAGATCGCATTGTTGACCATCTGCGTGTAGCCGTAACGCTGCGCCTGCATCGTCGAGGTGCCGAGACCGAACTCGGCATGCTTGTAGGCTCCGAGATGGTTCTGCAATATCTTCACCCAGGCGGGATCGAAGCGGGTCGGCGCGCCCGATTTCCGGCCATTCTCGATGGTGTTCTGCACCATGCCGCAGATCGTCGACTGACGCTGGTAATGGGTACGCTCCCACTCCTGGTCGACAGCGCGGAATTTGTGCCAGTTCGAGCTTTTTGCCGCCGTCCAATCCTTGGAATAGGTCGGCGTCCCGTCAGGGAACGAGATGATCCAATCCTGCAGCAGATAGCGCTCCGGATCGGGTTGAACATCGACCGTCATGTCTTCGTAGTGGGTCGCCTTGCGCCCCTTCGGTTCGAAGTAGTTGTACTTGCGGCTGTCGGAGCCCGGGAAAACCGCTGCCCCCGCGGCTCCGGATTTGACGATTGCCGCAGGCTTGGTCGCTGCTGCTCTGCTCGTTTGTGCGCTCATTGCTTACTCCCTTTCTGCCATTCTGTTCTGCGACGAACCTTGAACGCCGTCATCGCACCGCCGGCGTAAACTTGTCGAAATAGATGTGGTCCGGCTCGACGCCGTTCATTTGCAGCACGGGCAATACGGCGTCGATCATCGGCGTCGGCCCGCACGCGTAGGCGTCGATGGCACCGCTCAGCTTCTCCTCGCGCAGATGGCGCAGCACGACCTCGTGGATCAGTCCGGTCTCGCCGTCCCAGCCGTCACCCGTCTCCGCATGCGACAGTGCCGGCACGAATTTGAAATCGTTCAGCCGCGCCGCGATGGCCGCGAGCTCATCGAGGTAGAACAAGTCGGCGCGGGTACGCGCTCCGTAGAAAAACCGGACCGGTCTCTGCTCGCCGCTCCCGATGTGATCGGCCAGGATCGACCACAGCGGCGACATGCCCGAGCCGCCGCCGATCAGCAGCATCGGCCCCGGACGTTCTTCGCGCCGGAAGCAGGTGCCATACGGCCCCTTGGCGATCACGGCGTCGCCGACGGCCAATTTCCCATCGAGCCGGGACGAGAATGCCCCCTTCGGATATTTCTTGATAATGAAGCGGAGATTGGTGCCTTCTCCGGGCGGGTTCGCCATCGAAAAGGCGCGGGTGATGGTGCCATCCTGAAGCGTCAGATCGACGTACTGGCCGGCCCAAAACTTCATCGGCCTCTCGATCTCGATCTCCAGCAATCTGATGTCTGACGTCAGCGCGCTAATCCCTGCCACGCGACCGGAAAATGCCTTCACCGCGATCGAGCGGCTGAGCAGGTCTTCGTCATAGTTGAGTAATTCAACACCGATGTCGCTGTAGACATGCGTCCGGCACAGCAGGATGTGGCCGGTCTCGCTCTCGTAATCCGGCAGAGCGAAGGTCGAGTATTTCAGAAGCTCGATGTCCCCCTCGACCAGCTTTGATTTGCAGCTGCCGCACTGACCTTCCTTGCAGCCATGCATCAGCGAGATGCCCTGACGAAACGCGGCATCCAGGACGGTCTCGCCCTCTTCCACTTCCATCTCGATACCCACTGGTTCGAAACGAACCTTGTGAACCCGCACGTCCGTCATTATCCCGGCCCTGTCGTCGTGGCAGTTGTACAGAACGATCGCCAAACCGTTTGCCGGTCCTGGCAAGAGGGGCCGCCGAAAGCGGCCCCTCCCCTCATCATCTCTTTAGTGGCAGGGATTGATCTTGAAGCCCTTACGGTATTCGGCAGTCGCCACCTCGCGCTCGATCGGCGAAAGCGCTCTGAAGCCACGCAACGGACTGCCAAGCGTGTGTCCGCGCACGTCATCGAGCGTCCACATGTCCTTGGAGTCGAAGCGCAGATGCGGTTGCGCGATCATGGTCTTGCCGTCGGGCCGGACAAAACCGAGATCCTTGATCGCGTCGGCGACATCCCAGCCGTGATAGCAGTCCTCCCATTCACGGCGACCGCTGAAGCGGCCCATTGCCGGCGTCGCGCGGCCCTCGTATTCCGCGGCGAACGCCACCTTGTGGGTCCAACGACAACCTTCGGAGCAGTAAGTGTAGATCTTGCCGTCGACCTCGTCGCAGACGAAGTCCTCGCGGATCAGGCAAGGGACCATGCAGCTCCAGCAACGATGCGGGTATGAATAGCCCACCTCGCTGTTGAAGAGGATGTTGGTCTCGCCGGGCACGCTGAGCTTGGCATGCCATTTCCAGAAATCGCCGAATTCGGCGTACCAACCTGGATATTTGTGCTCGAACCACTCGAAGTCACGCTCGGTCTGGGCCTCGATACGCCAGAAGTTCACCGACCATCCGACCGTGAAGAACTGCGCGGTCTTGTGGACATAGTTCTTCTTGACGATCCGATCCCAGGCGGCGGCGACGTCATCGTGATGGATCTTGATGCCGTACTTCTCGAGCGGCAGCATGTAGGTCCGGTAATAGTCCTCGTAGATCCAGCGATGCCAGAGCTCGGCGTAGGACTCCTTGTTCTTGTCGCGGTTGGTCGTGCCGTACTCGATGAACGTCCCGATCGCGGCATCGACAATCGCGTGATTTTGCCAGAAGGCGTATTTCAGATCGCGCTCCAGCAACTGGTGGTTCGACGGATCGTTGATCATCGCCATCAGCATCGAGTGGCCGTTGCCGATATGACGGGATTCGTCCGACTGGACCGACAGGAACACGGTTGGCAATGCATAGTCGCCGTTGCGCGCCGCTTCCGACGGCATCGCCACGAACAGGGTATTGGTGAAGGCGGTTTCCGCGACGACCGTCAGATAGACGTTGGCCGCGGTGATTGCGTCACCGGTCAGGAAGCCCTCGGCGAACTGGCGGCCGATCGTGGTCGCATAGCACTTGCCGAACGCGGCTTCCGTGATATCGAACCCGGCTGGATCGATGTAATTCTCCATGTACCACTTCTTGAGGTTCATCTGGATCGTTGAGTGCCGGAACTCGTCGACCATCTGCATGGTGAAGCCGGTGCGCAACTCCTCGCCGGGCGCCAACCGCCCGACCATCGCCATCGAACGCGCCGCCGAGATCTCCGGGAACGGGATGATCGCCAGGAACAGCTTCATCCACTCGACCCATCGCGGCTCGACATTGCGGAACATGTCGCCGCGCAACGCCGCATCCAGCGCGCCATAGACGCGGTTGTCTTTCTCTTCCTGCATCGGGAAATATGACCGCAGGACCTGCTTCATCGGGTCGCGCGGTGTCTTCGAGATCTTGTAGTCGGTCGGGAACGTCATCGCCTCCTGCACGTAGCTTGGCGTCCAACCAAGGTCCGCGACGCGGTTGGCCGCTTCAGCGATGCTGATCCCCTTCTGCGCGGTGATCTTGTTCAGTGTCAGACTTGCAGACATTTCCAGCTCCTTTGAACGTTGCGTTATCTTCAGCATTCTCGCTTCGGTTCCGGGTCAAACCCCTGGATTGCCTTGTTGAAATTCTCCGCCGCAAAACACACTTTAAGTCCGCTAAATGGATTGATTGATCTGCTGACTCGTCGCTTCACGTCAGCCCGGCTTCTCGGCGCTGACGGTCTCGTCACCTCCGTTGGCTCGTTTGATGAGAGGTCTGCCTTCGGCGACGAATTTCGCCGAGAGGACCAGCGCACCAGTGGCGAAATCCCTGCCGTGCGCGGCGATCATGGCCTCCGTGATCTCGGCCAGCTGAATGAAGAAGGCGTCTTTCGATCCGGCTTCCTCGCTCATGTCCGGTTGCGGAGGCGGCATTTGTGCCTGTTCCTTTGATGCAATCATGGTTGCGTTGTTCTTGCTCATCATGCGTGCCCCGAACGTTGGTGGTCGCCGGACGAAGGACCGTTGTCGATCTCAAGCAGGGACGTGTCGAGCCATTCACGCTCGGCCACCAGGCGTCGATGCTCCTCCTGGAGCATCTCCAGGCGCGCGATCGCTCGCTCCAGTTCGGCATGCGCGTCGCTTCCGGCCTCGGCGCGCGCTACGTCACGCACGGCGCACGCGAGTTCGATTTCGGCTCCGCCGCGCGCATGCTCATTCTTGATCTGCATCTCGTTGTTATCGACCATCTCGTCGATCAGACTGTCACGGGCAATCATCCGATCGCGGGCGCGCTGCAATTCAGCGGCTTCCTCGTCGGTGATCGGTGGCCGGCGTCGGCTGTCCTTTATCACTCGCGCCACTCTCGTTCGATGATCTAGACCGAAGCTTTGCATCTCGCGGCACATGCCCTACGGGATCAGGACCGCACGGCCATGAATGCGTCCATGATGCAGATCATGAAGCGCGTCATTGGCCTGGCTCAGCCTGTATTCCTTGGTGTGGAGTTCGACGAGGCCGCGATCCGCGAGCGCCATCAGCTCGACCAGCTCGGCGTATGTGCCGACCAGGTTGCCGACGATGGTCTTTTCCGATGTGATCATGTCGATGGTCGGGATATCGATCTTCCCACCATACCCGACGATGTAGTAGTAGCCGGCGTTCGCCGTCATCGACAGGCCCTTGGCGATAGCGTCACCCTCGCCAACAAAATCGATCACGGCCTCCGCGCCGCGCCCGTCGGTCAGCGCCAGCACGGCCTCGACTTCGTTGCCGTCTGCCTTCACGACATGATGCGCACCGCACTTCTTGGCGAGTTCGAGAGACTGTTCGGCGCGATCGACGACGATGATTTCTGCCGCGCAGAGCGCCGCGAGAACCTGTATGCCGATATGGCCCAGCCCACCGGCGCCGATCACCGCGACATATTCGCCGGGCAACAGATGACGGGATGCCTTCTTCGCGGCGCGATAAGCCGTCAGCCCGGCATCGGTGTAGGGAGCAACATCCTTCGGTGCGAGCGACTTCGGCAGCTTGATCAGGGAGCGCTGTCCCGTCAGCAGATACTGCGCATAGCCGCCATTGGCATTGATGCCAGGAAACGAGCTGTCCAGCGCATGCATGTCGTCGCCGCGCCGGCACGCGAGACAATGCCCGCTGGTCACCAGCGGATGGCAAATTACGCTGTCGCCAACCTTGACCCCTTCGACACCCGGGCCGATCGCTTCGACCCAGCCGGCGTTCTCGTGGCCCATGATGTATGGAAGCTTGACGTCGACCTTGCTGCGCCAGATGCCCTCAACGATGTGCAGATCGGTGCGACAGACGCCGGCACCACCGATGCGCACGATCACGTCCATCGGGCGCGAGATCTTCGGGTCAGTTACGTCATCGAACTTGACGAACTCCTTCGCCGTCAGCTTCTCGTCGAACTCATGAAGCACCGCCGCTTTCATCAAACGCCTCCCCGGCAAAATTTTTATTCTGTCGATCTGACGCGATCGCCGTCCCGCTGAACAGTTGAGCAAGGGCTGTGCCAAGCGCACAACGGTCTGATCTTTCTAGTGTTATTGCGATCTCGGGAGTGCTCGCGCCGATCCGCCTCGGAGCAGACTTTGCGCGCGACTGTTCCGAGACGGAACAGTTCGACGGCTACAAGAGCGGTTGAGCAGAAATTTGGATTCTTGATTGTTTGATCTATGATCGTGAGAACCGCGCCACGCGCGAGAACGACCCGAACCGGGCTACGACCAAGAGGAAATCGCCAAGCCGCGACTCCAGGAGGAGCTACGATGCTGACCGCCAGCCGACGCATGGACAATGCTTGGATGACGCTCGATCAGCGCGGCTCGCCGCCGGCAGAGCTTCTATCGGCCGATATCTACGACAGCTGGATGCGCTGCATTTCGCTTGGTCTCGATACATTGCGCCCTCCTTCGCCCGAGTTAGTGAGCTCCGCTGTTTTGCGCCAGGAGCAGCAGCGCTGTTCACTGATTCGCGGCCTGGCGCTCGCGGAGATGCACACGCTGCATCAGCAGATTGCCGGCTCCAATTTCATGATCGCCTTTGCAAATGCCGACGGCCTGCTGCTCGACATCATCTCGGACTCGAGCTTCAGCGATGCCTCGAACGCAGCGAGCATTCGGCCCGGCACTATCTGGACTGAAGCCATTTGCGGCACCAATGGCCTCGGCACCGCCGCATATCTCAAGCGGGCCATCGTCGTTCACGGGGGCGAGCACTTTTTCTCGCGCTACAACAATCTTACTTGCATCGCGGCGCCAATCTTCGCGCCCGATGGCGAACTGGCCGGAATACTGGACGCGTCATCGGATTGCATGTCGAGGCAGGCGCATACCCAGGCGCTCGTCGCGATGGCGGCAACCCAGATCGAGAATGGTCTGTTCCGCGAACATCACCGCGGAAACATCCTGATCGCTTTCCATAACCGCGGCGAGTATCTGCATACGTTGAGCGCGGGCCTGCTGGCCGTCGACAACGAGGGCAGGATCCTTGCAGCCAACAGGGCCGCAAGCGTCCTGCTGCATGGCCTGCCAGCCTCGCCGGGTCGTCGCTTCGCCGACGTCTTTCGTACGAAATTCAACGCCTTTGTCGATGAAGGCCGGCGCAAGGAACGCCAGCGCCTCGAGGACGAGGTCGGTAGCCAATTCGTCGCAACAATCGAGAACGCGCGCCAGTTCTCGATGATGCAAGCCATCTCGCGGCCTCGGCCGTCGACGCCCAAGGACGTCCCCACCCAGTTCGTCTCCGCCGATCCGGCGATCGCTTCCGTTGTCCAACGGGTGGGAGTCGCGGCGATCCGCAGGATGCCGATCCTGATCCGTGGCGAAACCGGCACCGGCAAGGAGCAACTCGCCCGCCATGCTCATACCGCCAGTGGACGGGCCGGCGCTTTCGTCCCGGTGAATTGCGCAGCGCTCCCTGACAGCCTGATCGAGGCAGAGCTGTTCGGCTATGCCGACGGCGCTTTCACGGGAGCAAAAAAGGGTGGGGCTGCGGGACTGTTCAAGGAAGCGGACGGCGGAACGCTCTTCCTCGACGAGATCGGCGACATGCCGGTGACGTTGCAGGCCGTGCTGCTGCGCTTTCTGGACGATTGGACTGTCCGGCCCGTCGGTGGCACCAAACGTCAGGTCGACGTTCTCCTGGTGTCTGCCACCAATGCCAATCTCGACGACTCGATTGCGAAGGGCCGATTCCGATCTGATTTGCTGTTTCGCCTCAACACGCTGGAGGTGACGTTGCCGCCTTTGCGCGAGCGTTCCGATTTCGCCGAGATCGCGCGCCATTTGATCCACAAGATCGATCCCTTGATGGATTTGACCGAAGGGGCGATCGATCGTTTGGCCGAAGTCGATTGGGATGGAAACATCCGCGAACTGCGCAACGTGCTTTCCCGATTGTCGCTGGCCGAGCCGGGAGATCTGATCGACGAGACATCGGTCGAGTCCGTACTTGCACATTCAGGCAGCGTGCGCTTGACCGGCAAGGCGGTGGGTGGTGGGCTCAAGGCCAATCTGCATGAGATTCAGCGCTCGCATGTCCTTACCGCGTATGCGGAAACGGGCAACAATATCAGCAAGACCGCGCGCCGCCTGGGCGTGTCGCGCAATACGATCTATCGTGCCCTGCGCGGCAACAAGGATTAGCACAATCGTGGCGAAGGCTCTGCGGCGACAGCGCGATCCGGCTGTAACTGGAGGCGTTGAAGTCCAGCCCCTCGCCGGGTTCAATTGGGAGTGTCGCCATGTTTGAACCGGAAAACAGTCTCGAAGCCCTGATGCAGGCTGCCGCAAGGGACGCCAGCATCGTTCCCGCATTCTATCGCGCGTTGCTCGAGACGGAGATCTACATTCTGACGCCGGAAGCGCCGATGAAACCTGGACGCCGTCGCTCGCTCAAATTTCAGGAGGAGATCAACGTTGCAACGGTCGATTTCAAGAACATGAGATGGCACCCCACCTTCACCTCAAAGAAACGCATCCACGACTATATAAAACAGCCTGAAGTGTGCCTTGGCGCCGCTGCGCGCAATCTGTTCGAAATGTTGCCTGACTCTAATTTCTGGCTCAATCCGTTGTCCGAATGTCAGAAGCCACTGCCCGCCGCCGAGATCGCTCTCCTCATGAGTGGCGAGATCTTTGACATGCCGATCAAGTCCGCGCGATAGGCGCGGTGCTTGCGCAACAATGTATCGGCACGACCAGCCCGCACTGCAGGCCGGGTCGAATTCGTCGCTCTCGCACTCAGCCGGACGCAGAATTCGTAGCGGGAGAGCGCTACAGCCTTTCGCCACACCCGTCCGGACTTCGATATCTGCTTCAATCATCCGCTTAAGACCGCTCGTCAGAGAACGGCGAGCCAGACTGGAATGAAGGATTACTGGAGAGCTGGGGTCCTCGGCTCTATAGCCGGTGCACAACGCGAAATCCGACAACACCGCTGATTAAGAGGCGTATGATTTGCGAGGAAACTCAACGCCTATTCCAACAATTGAACCGCCAGACCTGCATTGAACCTTCTATTGATTTTGTCTCTGTCGGAATGACAGGTCTCGGTCGACCAGAGCGCGGGGGAAAGCGGATCATGATTCACCGCCTTTCCCCACACCAACCAAACCTACGATACCTTATCAAATCCTGCGCCTGAGACAGAGTTGTTCAAACGACGCCTACCAAAGTCATTGTCGCCCGCGTGGCTTCCGGTGCTTATCGAATGTCCGGAACGGGTCCAATCGCGTCGTTTTTGCAGTCGGCCAGCTACTTCCGGTCTGCCGTCAACTTCAGACATCGCGCGGCACTACGCCAACCGAAGCGATGGGCCAATACCGGAAGTAACGGACACGAAGTTGCGGCGTAGGCAGAGGCAGCGTTCAATCCGACAGACGAGGAATGCGACGTATGGATGCGAGCGCGATGGGATGTGAGGCAAAGGCGTTACAGCCTTGCTTGCCGAACGGGCGCGATGCCCCATGACTTAAAGCAGCGCCGCCAATGCATTTCTGAGTTACACCGGCCGTTTTAGCCACCAGACCGTATCAAATACGGATCCAAGGACCCAGCTAATCGGTCCGCCACTTGTATGGCGGCCGGCGCGGACTGCTTTTCGCGATGAAGCGAGCCGACTGAATTCACGACCAGCCCACTACAGGCAAGAACAGCTATCGCAATCGCAGCGAGATATTTGGTCCTCATGACGATGGTCCCCTTTATCGCCCCATGAACTAACCCGGCACTCTCAGAAATGGTTCCCCGCGCTGGGGCTCGATGTCTTCGGCCGCATCAGGAAGTGCCGCCATGGCGCCCCCTGACTAGCGGCTCGGGTAGATTCCTCCTTCCAAATGGAACATCGCGTCGCGATCAGACCAGCAAGGAACGAAAGCGCCTGCAAGGCTTTAGAGAACACGAGACCGTCGCTCGCCGGTAGTAACACGGCGCACGTCGCGGGATAGCCAAAGGTCGCGGTCATCGACCCGCTGTTCTCAGTACAAGCGCTCGCGCAGATAGCCAAATGCGGCGGTCTCCCGTTTTATCCAAAATCGCCAGCAGTGCCCTGATCGGTTGCGGGGGAGCGCACGGCGTGCTGAGGAACCAGGGGCTCCATCATGCGCAACCGGATTGACATTGACCACATACACAGTTGGGCCATCGTTCGAGAGATCGGCGAGAGATTACGCGCGTCGCTGAAACCAGAGCCGGAACTACCGGCGAGCCTTAGAGCGCAAATCGATCGGCTCCGCGAATTGGAAGCGGCCGAGCACTGGAACAAGCCGCGCGGTTGAGCCGCAGTCGGCTCGGCCGAATATGGATGAACGATGCCGCCGGTGAAGCTTCATGCATCGACGATTTTGAATGAGTACGGTAAGGCGCAATCCGAATTGATTGGCAAAACCGTCGTCCTTACCGACGGAAAGGCAGGCACGGTCGAGAACGTTTGGCTGGATGAATTGCACGGGCTTCGGATTTCAATCAAAGGTCATGACGGAAGATGGCCGGTCTCAACCATCAAATTCGAGGAGAACTAGCCTTCGCACCCTGCTGCGCACCACCCCCAATAGCGCGCTATTTCAGAACGTTCCGATCAGGATGAAAAACCCGATCTCAAATCAGGAACGTCGTGCTCATAACCGCGACCGTAAGAAACACGTCGCTCGCCGAAAGAGGGTTCATGAATGCCTCGCATCTTGCGAAGCCCCGGGAGTAAATCATTCAGGCTAGAAAATGTTTCAGCTCCAAACGCAGACGGCGCGAGATGCGAGCGGCGCGGATATCCGAGGCGGCCTAAAGCAAGGCCCGCTTCGGGTCAATCGCGTCGTTTTTGCAGTCGGCCAGCTACTTCCGGTTTGCCATCAACTTCAGACATCGCGTGGCACTACGCCAACTGAAGCGATGGGCCATCTTCGGACTCGTGCACCGCAGCAAACATCTAAAGTCATTCGATTACTTCGTACGGCTTTGATTTCCGCTTCAGCAAGGTCAACGTCCTGACAGGCAACTCGTCCTGCTGAGGCTGGCCACGGATGGGGAACGCATCCAGAGGACCGGCACCTGCCCCACCGGCTAAGTCGAGCTACGTCGGCAAGGGTGGCTTCTGCGAGGAGCTCCACAACGACACGCCGCGGGCCATGCCAAATCAAGGGAGCCGCCGGCCAGTCTCGGGCAACCAAACAGACATTGTGGCGTTTAGCTTTGACATGCTCCTGAACCAGGGAGGTTTTCATGCTCAGAAAAGCTCTTATCGCGTTCGTTGCTGTAGCCGTTGCGCTCGCGCCGACGAGCGCTTCCGCGCGGGGTGGGTTCGGCGGTGGTGGCTTTCATGGGGGCGGGTTTCATGGTGGGTTTGCAGGAGGTGGTTGGCGCGGCGGATTTGGTCCCGCTCTCGCTGGCGGATTGATCGCGGGAGCCGTGATCGGAGGTGCATATGCCTGGGGGCCGGGCTATGGCTACTACGGTGGGTATGCACCTGGGTATTATCCAGGGCCAGGCGACAGATACACAGATACTATGGGTATCGAGGCTGCCCTGAACCCGGGTACGGGGAATACTACAACTGCGGCGCCTATGCTGTGCCCGGTTACGGCGGGTATGCACCTGCATATGACGCTTATGGGCCCGGTCCTTGGTGTAATTGCGAACTAACGTTCAGGCGGTTGACCCGGAGATAATCTCGCGGGCGCATTCCGAGCGGGGCGCAGCCGGCGCGGCGACTCTTCCTAGTAGCGCGAAGCGCGTGCTACCCGGCGAAGCGCTTAGGCTCGAAATACCCCGCCAGGATGATCGCAAGCGCCGACGAGAGATCGCTCGTTGCCCGCCGCGGCGGACATGCTGCGAGGCCCATTTGTTGCGCGACGGCGTCCTTCGGCTCAGGGCGAAACAACCATCGCCGTCGGAGCAACAAGGAGCGCGAGAGACCGTGTCGCCGCGCCGTAGCGGTCATCTGCCGAGGTGCTTGTGAGCTCTCTAGGACTACCTTGAACTCTCGTCCTCGGACTAGCGGCACCGCCGACCCGTATCCACCACTTCAAGCAGTTCGACTTGGGCACTGAGCCTATCTGTCCATAAGGACAGTTCTCAATACCGCGCCTCATTCGGCAAGGCGGCCCCGCCGGATGTGTCCTAACAGAGTGGCCCGACGTCGTGTTTTCTAGGACGTTCCAAGACTTGTCAGCCTTGCACTCCCCAAAGGCCTTGTCCAAGGCAGCTAACGGAAATTTGGGTCCAGATGCTGGACATAATCGATGTGGATCAAATATCAGCCACCATTGCGCGCGATTGTTTCAAGCTCTGAGGGCTTGGCGGCCGGGCCCGGTCGGCTGAGACAAAAACTGACACACCCCCGAGCCGTGCCCACTTTCGCTTGGTTGCCCTGAGTTAGTGCGTCGCTACCAGCAAGGTTGCGCTATGCTGAAACACTTGCTCATTGAAGCCATTGGTCACGTTTCCGGTCTCAGCGACGCGCAGCTTGAACAAATTGAGCGGTCATTGCCAGCGACCAAGGCGCTGATCGATCTTCTCAGTAAGGCACATCCGATCATCGAACAGGCGGAAACGCTCTATAATGAGGCGCAGCCGCTGATCGATCAAGCTAGGAAAGAGTGGCAAACGGTCGGCCCTGCAGCGCAAATTTTGATTGATGTGATCTCGCATCATCTCAACAAAGGCAGCTCGCCGGCGGAGGCCGCTGAGGTAGTGCGCGCGGCGCTCGGCGGGTCAATACAGAACTTTGCGCAGGATCGTGGGATGGACCGGGGAATGAACCGCGTGACCGTGTTTGGGGGGACCGGCTTCGTTGGTCGTCGCGTTGTGCGCCATTTGAGCGTCTCCACCGTCACGGTGCGCATAGCCTCACGGCATCCTGCGCGGGCCGAGGGCGACAACGCGGAACAGGTCATCGCTGATGCACATGACGAGCGCTCTGTAGAGGCCGCCGTTATGGGTGCCGACGGCGTCGTCAACGCGATCAGCCTTTACACCGAGCATGGAGGCGACACATTTCATTCGGTGCACGTCGAAGCGGCCGCCAGGATCGCCGGAGTGGCACGGCGGGCCGGGATCAAACGGTTTGTGCACCTATCAGGAATAGGCGCTGACCCCACATCGCCTTCGCCCTATATTCGCAATCGCGGCGAGGGCGAGGTGGCTGTGCAAGCGGCATTCCCTGGCGCAGTCGTTATCCGCCCGGCGGTAATGTTCGCGCCGGACGACGCCTTTCTCACGACAATTCTTGGGCTGCTTCGGACCCTGCCGGCTTATCCGATATTCGGCGACGGCAGGACGAGGCTTCAGCCGGTGTACGCGGACGACGTCGCCGCGGCGATCGCACAAGTCCTGCGGCAAACACAAAGACCGTATCCTATCTACGAACTGGCCGGCCCGCGCGTTTACTCATACGGGGAGCTGTTGCGGACCATTGCGCGCACCGCCGGATTGCAGCCAATCCTGGTGCGAGTGCCCTTTGCTTTCTGGAATGCCGCCGCCGGCCTCGCTGAGATCCTGCCGCACCCGCCACTCACGCGCAATCAGGTTGAGCTTATGCAGATCGACACGATGGTCTCGGGCAGCCGGCCGGGATTCGGTTCACTCGGAATTTCGCCGCGATCGCTCGAAGAAGAACTCAAGGCGATGCTCAAGCATACAAACGAGGAAGCTCAAAACACAAGTAAGGGTCGGGCCAGGTAGGGTTGCGACTTCGTTACCGTGTCACGATGTGACTACTGATGTCGGAAAGGGGCTTGCCTCCGGGGTCGCGCACTAGGCGCGAAAGATCGACGGTCAGCTCAGGGTCAACAGGCGACATGGCACACCACAGCAAAACAAATCCCGGTACTTGGCCGGGATCAATACTTCACGCCTTGTTGGTAAACCAAATCGTTGGAGCTCCCGCCACTCCCGCATTCTGCATGGCATTCTTCAATTCAGCACTCTCCGCGAAGGCCTGCGCAGCTTCAATCGTGGAAAACTCGTGAGTTACTGTGATGTCATTGGGATCTTCGACTGCTCGGTAGACAGCCTCGGCTGTTACGCCCTTCGCCTTCTGAACCGGAGCAAAATCGTCGTAAGCCCTCCGCCAAGTCTTGTAGTCGGAAACCGTGTGTCTAACAAACATAGTCGTCATCAGATGTTCCTCCCTGACTGGTCGTAACAATCTTTTCACGAACGCTTGAAACAGCACGTCCAGTAGCACCAGCATAATACTGGCCATCGCTTGGAGCTATTTCATTTCCGGGTTGCACTGATGCCATCGGAGGTTTGCCCTTTGTCCGATAGAACGGCCTCATAAGTCGGATGTCCGCTTCGGGTCAATTTCGGAAGTCGGCACTTTAATCCGTTAGGGTCAGGTTTACCCCTGCGAACGGACATCCCGCAGCCCTAGGCCATTTCTGAAAAGTGACCAACGGAAGTTACCCAACTGATGCCGCCAAAAGAAAGAACCGCCCGAAGGCGGCTAGTCGTTCTCTCCGCTGAAAGGAACTTGGAGGCAACTCTACCAGCCGCTGGTGACCAAGCGAACGTTGTCACGCAGCGAGCCAATGTCCCCTGTGAATATCGAACTTCACGGCGCCGTCGTCACGCATCTTCAACAGGAGCGATTGGCAGTCGTCCTGATGCTTTATGTTCACGCGCTTCATGATTTCGAAAACCTTCAGAGGCTTTTCGCGAAGGGCAATTAGAATCTTTTCTCGATCAGTCATTGGGGTTCCTTGCATCAGCATCGGCGACGGTACGCGTTGTACAGATCGTCTGCAACGGGTGCGTTCGCTTGACGAGGTCCGTTCCGGGTCAAACTCGGAGGTCGCGGCCTTGCGGCAGGATGTCTGCTTTGCCCCGCTGTTCTGGGCCTGCCAGCGCATGCCCAACATCGGCGACGATTAAATCTCCCCGTTGGCTGGTTTCAAACAGCCACCCGCCCAACCAGCCGCGCTTGGCCGGCTTCGGTGCGAGCGGTGCATCGGCCATCACCTATCTGGATCGATGATCACCGGCTTCACAAGCACCTGCTTGATCAAGCGCGATACGTTGGCGGATATCAAGCCATCTTTCAAAGAGGACACTGATATCGTCCCGCCATCTCCACACGAGCCGACATTTTGCAACTGTAAGAAAGCCGTCAAGCGTGATGTAGAAGTGTATTGGAAGAAGACCCAGCCCATCCGCGTGGATTTTGGCGTGTGTCCGGCTAACGCCGTAAGCAGTAATGCTCAATTCTCGGCCTTCAAAAAACAGCAGGCCATCTGTGGAATGCTTGATCATGTGCCATCCTCAGTCCGTGGCCGCGCTGGCTTTGGCACTTTCAGGAACAGCATGTTTAGTCAGCGCTGACGATATCGCTCTCTAAGCGTCGCTGATATCGAAAACACGATACACGGTTAAACGGCCATCTTTAGTAAAATGGTCACGGCCTCGCGCAATGTCGCTTTGCTCACTGCGCGGTGCTCGGTGGCAAAAGCGAAGCATGGTTCGGCGTCAGGCGTTGATCGGCGGCGACGGCCATGAGCATGTGCGCGGTGTGATGAACCGGGACGGGGGACGGCGATGAACGATGGCGACGATGACTTTCTCGGCGCGGCTTATCACGAAGCCGGCCATGCCGTGGTCGCGCTGGCACTCGGCTTGCGGGTCGCCCGCGTCGAAGTTGTTCCAGAGGACCATTCAGGTGCCACCGACGTCGAGCCAGCCGATCACCTGCCTATCGAGGACAGGATCGCTCTCTGCGTTGGCGGGATGAACGCAAACGACATGTTTAATGCCCCGACGCACGATCTCGCGACTTTTGGTGACCATGTCCTCGTCCTGGAGCTAATCAGAAATGTCAACGACGCTGACGGTGACGTTTTGCGTGACAAGGGACATCAACGCGCCTGGGACCTTCTCAAGGCTCACGCGAGCGGTGTTGAAGATATCGCGATGCAGTTGTTGATCATGCGGAAGATCGACTTGACCGGATATATTCTCAAGCGATGAACGCGATTTTTCCTCTGCGGTAAGCCGTGGTGCTTCAACCACTCGATAACCTGATCGACGCTGTCGACCACCTCGAACGCATGGCCGGCTCTGCGCATGTGATAGGCGACTCGCTGCTGGTCCTCGCTCGAACCTGCATCGATTATCGATGTCGCGACGGCGCCTTTTAGGGCTTGGCGCCGTGCCGGAGGCCGGGATACTGCGCGGCGGTTTAGCTTGCAGCGATCGCGTCGGCGAAGCCGCTCGCTACGAGTCGAGCGACCCCATCCGATCTGTAAAGTCGTATGTGCCCCACCATCGATGGAGTGTCCGCCCGCGCGCTTTACAATCGAGGCGCCCGCTTCCCACGAACGGTCGTTTTACCTGGAGAGCGCTATTAAGCGCACCGCAAAACAAGCAACTGAAAAAGACGCGCAATGGTGGCTGCTTGGTCATCGATCTCCGGTCGAAGTGCACCCCGGTGTGGGGCCGACTGGGTCGCCATAGTAGAAAGGTCGATTTGAATCTTGGCCGTTCAAGCCAAAAATTTGTGAATTTGCGCCAAGCACGGCCCTGATCGCGATGCGGCGCGGCAGGTCCACGGTGAAGTGAGGGCAGCCACGAAGTACAAAAGGCCCGGCTAGGCCGGGCCCCATTGCACGCCACTCGCGTCGGTGAGTTGTGAGTTCAAAGGCCAGAAAGACCGACCGCTTGCGAGACGCTGGCTCACTGACAAATCAGTAACGCAATTTGTCGATGCAATTGAGGCCAATGATGGACGCAGCCCCCTATAATTTACGGTATTCCCGAACGTCTGCATTCTCGGAAAAATAGAATATTACCCGCCGCCCGCCCTCGAATTCGGGCCCGGATGGAGAACCCCTCCCCCCTCTAAACCTCGGTGGCCAGACACGAGATGATCGAGTGGTGGACCCCGTAAGATCGCGCCAGCTCGCCGACGCTCTCACCGTCATGATGACGCTGGATCGCTTCCGCCTGCTAGTGGCCGCTCAAGCGTGCTGGGCGGCCGAACTGCTTACCCTTGGCCTTGGCACGCGTGCGGCCCTCGCTGGTCCGCCCGATGGTCAGTAGCCGGCTTCTTCAAACGACTCCTTTGGCGGCTCCCTCTTTCTGGGGAAAGGGCAACTATCGGGCCGCCGAGAAGAAGAGCCATGCCGCCAACCACCAACGCAATACCCAGTTAGCCCATTGGAAAATTCCCAAAAGCGCGGAGTAGCGGAACCCCCGAATTTCAACAATGCGCGGCATGGGTCGCCGCAGCGAGGTGTTGGCGTAGACCGCTTCGTCGAGTTCGCCCGCCTCAGTTGGCGGTCTCTTTCACCCGGCCCTTGCCTTCGCAGACCTTGCACTTAGGCGGGTAAATTCTGCGACCGCCCTGCAGTTGCTCACCTGGCTCATGCCCCGTGCCGCCGCATGCCGAACACTTCGTTTCGGACATTTTCAACCTTGGCCGCTTCATTCGTTTCATTGCTTTCGAGACCATGGCGCGACAGTCAAACAATGCGATTGCTCAATAAGAGTGTCCGGTTTCGTCTCGATCAACAACAACGGGTACGAATTAACGTTGAGCAAAACGGTTAAGTTTGGTGTGAGTCCCGCAATTTTGCGGAAAACGCGTGCCTTCCCTTTTTCCCTATCGAAATTGCGCCGCTCGATTCCGGGGGCCCGATTCTACGCGTCGCGTCTCTTGCCGGCCTCGTGCATGACGCTCGCGTTCGCCGCCTTGAGTGCCGCCCCCTTTTGTGGACTTAGAAAGCTAGGCTCGCCGTTCTTTCCTAATCACTTCCCTGTCCTGCGCCAGCGTCGACCCCATCTGCGACGTTCGGCATTCGAAGGAAGATCACCCCTGTTCGATCGGCGGAATGGTGCGCAACCAGGCAACGAGGGCATTGAGATCCTGCTCAGTCATCTTGCCAACTGGAACCTGGGGAGTCTCATCCGTGACAGGCAAAGCTTTTGGAGTTGGCGCGATCCGGCTCTTTCTGGAAGCACGAGGCAGCTCCGGGCTTCTACTCATCGTCCAGAGCAAGCCTCAATTGCTGCGAACGTGAACGGCAATTGCATGTTTCCGCTTTTCGGAGCGCGTTTTGGGTGTCACCATGCTCGTGAAAGGACGGGAGGGCCGCCATGCGCTGGTGTGTCTCGGTCGGGGCGGTGCTTGTTGCGGGGACGATCGTCGGAGGTGACGTTGCCAGCATTGCCGCGCCGAGCTCGAAATCTCAATTCGCCGACACCAAACACAAAGTATCATCCGTCAATGTCGAGCTCGTTATCGCCGTCGACGTCTCCTATTCGATGGACATGGACGAACTTGCCATTCAGCGCGAAGGCTATGCACAGGCCATCGTGTCGAAAGACTTCCTGCAGGCGCTGAGTGCTGTTCCGGGCAACAAGGTGGCCATGACCTATTTCGAGTGGTCGATGTCGGGCGACGACAAGATCATCATTCCCTGGCGCGTGATCGATGGCCCGGAATCGGCGGATGCCGTGGCCTCCGAGATCATGAAAACACCGGTTCGCCGAGGTTCGAGTACCTCAATTTCCGGTGCGATTAATTTCGCACTGCAGCTGTTCGAAGAGAATCCGTATCGCGGGTTGCGGCGCGTCATCGACATTTCCGGCGATGGGCCGAACAACGACGGAGCCCCCGTAACCGGCGCGCGCGACGCTGCCCTGGAGAAAGGCATCATCATCAACGGCCTCCCGATCATGGTGAAGGAGCCATCCCTCTCGACGACCGATATCGAGAACCTCGATCTCTATTACGAGGACTGCGTGATCGGAGGGCCGGGCGCCTTCATCATGACGATCAAAGATCGCGAAAAATTCCAGGCAGCGATCCGAACCAAGCTTGTTCGCGAAGTTGCGGGCCTCACGCCAGAGAGCGGGATCGTCCCAGCCGCCGAGAAAGAGCCCCGGGTGCCCTGTCTGATCGGCGAAAAAAAATCGCAGGAGCGCGGCCGGCGGTGAGTGTCGAGACGATCATTCAGAGCCGCCGGGCGAACAAACTTTAGACAGCAGTTTATCATGGTCGCAGCCCCACGCGTCGGGACATTGGAGCTGCTAACGTCCGTTCGTGGCCTACACCGACGAAATCCCGCGCTCGTCCCAATGACGGCTGTTAAGGAGCGACCGGAAATGGCTAACATATGGCCAAAACAACGCGACTAGCGAGCAGGCTTTGGAAACTGTGCCCCAGCAGGCCGTAGTCAGCATATATTTGGGCACAAGGAGGTGCGAAATGGCGACAGCAGCTACTCAAGTCGTTCTTGATACGCCGGCGCCCGTGTTCCAGCTTCCGGCCACCGACGGCAAGATTTACGCTCTGGACGACGTTGCGGGCGAAAAAGGCACCGTCGTCGTCTTCATCTGCAACCATTGTCCCTATGTCAAAGCTGTGATCGACCGCATGGTTTCAGACGCCCGCGTGCTGATGTCGGAGAGCATAGGCTTTGCGGCGGTTTGCTCGAACGATGCGGCGAACTATCCCGAAGACTCATTTGAGAATATGAAGCGTTTCGCGAAGGCTCATGATTTCCCGTTTCCATATCTCCACGACGAGACCCAGACAGTCGCTCGGGCGTATGGGGCGGTCTGTACGCCGGACTTCTTCGGTTACAATGCCGACCGCAAGCTCAAGTATCGCGGCCGGCTCGACGAAGGGCGTGCAACTCCGCCTCGCGCGGGGGCGCCCCGAGAGCTTGTCGAGGCCATGCGCGCGATTGCGACCACCGGTCTTGCGCCGGCTGACCAAAAGGCGTCTATTGGCTGCTCGATCAAATGGAAGGACGAATGAAGCCGATCCCTGTCAACAGGTTTCGTATCTGAGACCGCCGCGTGCGCAGCATTTGCTGCACATGTGCGATTTGACTAGCGGCATCACGAGGACCCTGCGGCTGCTGCCGGAGTCGCGTTCGCCCCTTCTCCTTCAGGTCTGCTTCCGGGGCAACACGAGGCTTCGGCTCCTGCAATCCGACCCGTCAGTGCTGCGTCGCTTTTGCGACACCGATCGACTCCTGTCGAGCGCTCGGACCAGATTTGCTCACCCTGAGTTCTTGTTGGCCCGTTTGGGGCACGCCAACCGGCCCGGAAACTGTCCGCTTGTCGAGGGGGAGACGGGAAGTGGCTCGCCTGGTCAAAATGGCGTATTGACTCCAACCGGACGTTGCGCGCCCCAAGACAGGAACTGTGGTATCCTCCGTCAAATGCGATGGGACGGTTCAACGAAAGCGGCTGCCCCCTCTAGTGTCACTTACTGCGCGTCCTCGTGTCCTCGCCGGGCTCCGGGACAGCACAAAATGGCCTGGCATCCTCACCTCTTAGGCGCCTGCTCGGCCCGCGCCGACGAGGTGATCGAATGAGCGCGCTAGGCAAGCTGGTGCGATCCTGCCGGCGGAAGACCGGTGCGAGTACGGGGTAGCGCTCTCCCGGTCGCGAGGAGGACCAACGTCGTGAAGCGGGACTTCGACCTCATCGTCTATGGCGCGACGGGTTACACCGGCCGTCTCGTCGCCGAATATCTGACGACGTCCTATCGCGGCGACGATGCTCCGTCCTGGGCGATCGCGGGACGCTCGACCGACAAGCTCCAGAAAGTGCGTGCCGACATCGGCGCACCAGACGATTTGACTTTGGTCAAAGCGGATGCCGGCGAACCGGCCAGCCTACGCTCGATGTGCGAGCGTGCGGCCGTGATTATCGCGACGGTCGGGCCTTATCAGCTTTACGGCCCCGAGCTTGTGGCGGCCTGCGCGGCCACCGGCACTAGCTATGTCGATCTGTGCGGCGAACCGGCATGGATGCGGCGCATGATCGACGCCCATCACGAAGAGGCGAAACGGACCGGCGCGCGCATCGTCTTCTCCTGCGGCTTCGATTCCATCCCGTTCGATCTCGGCGTGCTCACGTTGCAGGAGAAGGCGCGCGAGAAATTCGGACACCCGGCGCGGCGGGTTAAAGCCCGCCTGCGCAAGGTGAAAGGCGGCATGTCGGGCGGCACCGCAGCGAGCGCCCAGGCGACGTTGGCGACCGCGGCGCGCGACCCGGCCCTGATCCGGCTGCTGACCGATCCCTTCGCGCTGACACCGGGGTTCACCGGGCCGTCTCAGCCGTCGGGCCTTATCCCCGAGTACGACCCGAGCATGAACGTGTGGCTCGTGCCGTTTCCCATGGCGCCGGTCAACACCAAGAACGTACACCGCACGAATTTCCTGTTGGGTCATCCCTACGGCACGGACTTCGTTTACGACGAGATGATGGTCGCGCCCGGATTTGGGGAAATCGGTCGCGTGACGACGGAGACCTTCGCCACCATATTTTCCCTGCTCGGGACCGGCGGTCTCAAACCCGGTGCAGGCCCGACTCGGGAAGAGCGCGCGAAGGGCTTCTACGACATCCTCTTCCTGGGCGAGTTGCCGGATGGCCGACGGGTCGAGGCGGTCGTCACGGGCGACCGCGATCCGGGCTACGGCTCGACCAGCAAGATGATCGCCGAGAGCGCTCTCTGCCTCGTGCGCGACGTGCAGGGCGAGGGCGGCACCTGGACGCCGGGCGCGCTGATGGGTCCGGCGTTGCGCAAGCGTCTAAAGGAGCGCGCCGGCCTCACCTTCAACGCGCGTTGAGGTAACGCTCAGAACTGCAGCGGCGTGCTGGATCACGTGGATCGTAGCCAACGAAAAGCGCGGATTGGCGTGCGCGGCCTCAAATCCGGTTCAATGGCCGCTTTCGGCCGATTGTGTTGCAAAAGTCGAAAGTTGCTGGGCTCAAGATTTTCCGCGAAAACACTAAGCAGCGAGCGATCGCTGATTCGTATGACCTCAATCGCGTTGCCGAAGGCGCCTGTGAATTTTGCGTGAGGCCGTGAGGTCCCTGCATGCGAAAGTCGCGCCCACGGCCCGCAGAATTTTGGTCATCGGCGAAAATCGACTTTTGCAACAATATCGGCCCGTTTGAGACATTCCCTCTGGCTCTGAGAATGTCCGATTATCGGGACAGCGACGAGCTCCATCGCAAGGTTGCACGATGAAGAAGGTAATCAACTCAGCACTGTCGCGCCGCCACTTTTTGCGGCTCACGTCAGTGGCCGCGGCATCAGCTCTGACTCCAACGGTGTTGTGGGCCGAGCAGCAACAAGCAGCGGATTCGGCCACATCCCAGGCCGTGCCCGCACGCATCGCCACGTTCGAGGAGGTATGGCGGACCGTGCGAGATCGTTTTTACGATCCGCACCTAGACGGGCTCGATTGGTCGGCCGTCCGGGAACGTTACTTGCCGGACGCCGCGCGGGCGAGTTCCGAAGAGGCGCTGGCCGGCGTCATTAATAGCATGCTCTCTGAGCTGCATGCTTCGCACACCCGCTACTACACACCGTACGAACCAGAGTACTACCAGCTTTCTGATATCTTTGCTGGTGCGTTAAGGCGGCGCGGACTGGAACGTGTTTTTCCGAATGGCCGTATCTCCTATCCCGGCATCGGCATCCTCTCGCGTCTCGACACGCAGGGTCGCAACATGATCACCGGTGTTATAGAAGGCACGCTAGCCCAACAAGCCGGCCTGCTCGCTGGCGATGCGATCGTCTTCGCCGATGGTGCACCGTTTGAGCCGGTACAATCATTCCGTGGCAAGGTCGGCAAGGAAGTTGTGCTGGGGCTGCGTCGTGCCGGCGCGTTTATGCAAATATCGGTTACTCCGGTCGAAATTGAGCCCAACAAGATGTTCTTGGACGGCTTGAGGGCCAGCGCCCGTATAATACCGGCCAACGGCCGAAGCATCGGCTATGTTCATGTCTGGTGCTACGCCGGCTCCGTGTATCAGCGGACGCTCGAGCATCTTCTATCGCAGAGTCCCCTGAACGGCGCCGACGCACTGATCTGGGACTTGCGCGATGGCTGGGGCGGCGCGATCCCCGGATATCTTGATTTGTTCAACACGCGAGCGCCGACGATACAGGTCACTGATCGCAATGGCGCCAGCGAACTCGAGAACGTGAAGTGGCGCAAGCCTGCCGCCATGCTTGTCAACGGTGGCACCCGCAGCGGCAAGGAAATCCTTGCCTATGGCTTCAAGAAATATCGGCTTGGCGAGGTCATCGGTAGCCGGACCGAGGGAGCTGTCCTCTCTGCGACGGCATTTCTCATTGATGGCGGCTTGCTGTTGCTCGCGGTCGGGGACGTGCAGGTCGACGGCGAGCGGCTGGAAGGCGTTGGCGTCGCCCCCACGATCGAGGTCCAAGCCGAGCCGGGCTCCATGGGTCTAGATGATCCTCAACTTAATCGTGCAATCGCAGTCCTGTCCGTGGACTGATCCTTGGGAGGCAGCTAAGAGATCCATTCCTGACTAGGTCCGGTTTGCGCGCCAAAAGCTGCCCTCCCCGCCAAGTCGCAGTTTGACCCAGAGTCGTTAGGCACGCAGTTCATTCGATCGCCTTCTGCGGGTGCAGACCACCGTCAAAGCCGGGCCCAGCATCACCGTCTTGTCGAGGAACCTTGCCGCCGGATCTTTGTTCGAGATGCTGGCGGGCTCGATGATGAGGCCTGAGATGCGGCTCCGGTGCTCGTCGTTGATCCGTCACGGGCTGCCTCCTAAAAGCAGCCTTGAATCAGCCTTCTGATTTGACGATCCCCAAGACCCCAAGCGACCTAGAGCTCGAGACAAAAAACGCCGCCTCGGTTTCCCGAAGCGGCGTTTTGTATTCGAACATCGAAAGAGGATGATTTCTTGTCCTTGGCAGGCCTGGCAGCGACCTACTCTCCCAGGGCTTAAGCCATAGTACCATTGGCG
>NZ_JAPRAQ010000021.1 GCF_029989365.1 Bradyrhizobium sp. Arg816
AACGGATTCATTCGTCGTCAGCCCGGTGTTCCCCGGAGCATCGAGATTCTCCTGCCACCCGAAAACCTGCCCGTCCTCGAATGGCTCGGTATCAAAACGTCAAAATCAATGGGATGAACCACTAGCTGGCCAAAAGCGTTGTTGCGGATGCACAAGAAAGCCGATGTCACCGGAAGTTTTCCATCGGAGCTCCAATGTTGCTGAAGAGAGCGATGCGGGTAACTGCGTCGGTGTAAGCAGCCGAGACGTGACCGCGGCTGAGGTGCCCTGGCCTCGAGGCGATCCGGTACGAGTCTTGCCCCTCTGCCGATGGCTCCGTCGACGCAGACTGAGTCAGGTTGTCCCCAAACGGTAGTAGGTAGCCGGGAGAACACTCGCGGCCTAATCGGCGACTTATGGTCAAGCGGAAATGGCCAGCTTATAGATTGGCAGACCTACGCTCGCCACACGCGTCCTGCTAACTTTGACATAAGAGCTTAACAATCTAGCGGCCCTACACCGATGACGAGATGCTGAAGGTCGATCAGCATCGACATTTTTCCTCGTCCCAACCGGCTGAATCGACCTTCCGCAGATCCTCAGGCTGCATTTCGCAAAAGTGCGGCGCCCATCCGGGCCCGGTGAAATCACCTTCATAGAAATATGGCAGCGAGCACACCAAACGCACCGAGAACCAGCCCAATCAGCGAACCGGCGGTAGGCACGTCTCTGAAGAGCAGAACCGTGAGTACCGGCTCCACGACCAGGATCGCTCCCACCGATATCGCGACAATGATCCAGATATTCTTCAGATGCATGTAGCCCAGCGCGTATCCGAAGACGAGGAGGATGCCACCCAAGCATACCAGGAGAAACATCGGCCAAAGCATCGCCAGATTGCCACCGGTCTTTGCGAATTGCCTTGAGGCAATCAACTCGGCGCATATCGAAAGCGTTTCTCCAAGGAAAATGGCTGCCATAGCTGCAATTTTCAACATCGAGGTCATCGGTTTCTATGGTTCCGGTTATTCAAGACAGCCCAGAGATCTGCATCGGAGTAGCAGTTGAGGTTCAATTTCGGCATGCCAAGCGCTTGCGAGTCGAAACGCGCGCCTCACCTATCGCTTCTCGCACGTCCTTACAGCGTCTACCACGTCGGTAATTAGCTTCCGACATGCAGCAATGTTTCCCGTCGATCACCCCAGCTGCGCTGCTTGCAGAAACCAAAGATGGTTCAGGACAAGCCCGGCCCGCCGCCTACCCTCTGGGCGACGGAGCAATCAGGGGCTAGGCTGCAATCCGCACGGGAAGAGCGGAATAGCCGTGCACGAAGTTAGACGCAATCCGCTCGGGTTCGCCGACAACCTCGAACCACAATTCCGCATCCAAAATCTCCTCCCAGAGGACCCTCAGCTGCAGCTCCGCAAGATGTCGACCAAGACAGCGATGGATGCCGAATCCGAACGAGAGATGCTGCCTCACATTCTTGCGGTCGATCATGAAATTGTCGGCGTTCTCAATGATCTCTTCGTCCCTGTTACCGGAGATGTACCACATGACGACCTTGTCGCCTTTCCTGATCTGTTTTCCGCTTACGATGCTGTCGGTCGCGGCGGTACGGCGCATATGTGCGATTGGCGTCTGGTACCGAATAATCTCGGACACGGCGCTCGAGATCAGCTTGGGATTGTCAATTAGCTTTCGCAGTTCGGAGGGGTACTGATTCATGAACAGGAGGCCGCCGGTAATCGAGTTGCGCGTGGTGTCATTGCCCCCAACGATCAGCAGAATCAGATTTCCGAGAAACTCACTCGGCTCCATCCGGCGTGTGGCAGGCGAATGCGCCATCAGGGAAATCAGGTCGAGCCGCGGCTCGGCATTGATGCGCTCGTTCCAAAGCCGGGTGAAATAGTCCAGGCACTCGGACAAGATGGTGCTTCGCTTGTCCCAGCTGTCGATTGCATGGTCTGCTTTCGGAGCTGTAACAGCGACGTCTGACCAATAGGTCAGCAGGCGCCGATCCTCAAATGGAAAGTCGAACAGCGTGGCGAGCATTTGCGTCGTCAACTCTATGGAGACCATGTCCACCCAGTTGAAGGCCTCATTGCGCGGCAAGCCCGCGAGAATCCCCCTGACCCGAGACCGGATCAAGTTTTCGAGCTTCGTCAAGCTTTCCGGTCCGACGATCGGGCTGACGGTATTGCGCTGCTCGGCGTGCTTGGGAGGCCCCATCTTGATGAAACTCGGGGTCCAGTGCTCGCCAGGCACGTCGACAATAGTGACACCTTCTTCTGACGAGAACGCTTTGTGGTTTGTGTCTACGGCTACGATATCCCGGTATTTCGTTACGGACCAATATGGACCATGCGCGCTGTCTTGACAGTAGTGAACGGGATCTTCCTTTCGCAACCGCTCAAAGCAAGCCCACATGCTGTCGTCTTGAAAGCGCTTGCCCTCGCTTACATCCAGCTTGCTCAGCGGGATAACACACGAATCCTCAGCCCTATAATCTTCCGATCGCCTTGTCATGATCATCTCTGCAGATTCTGCTCTCGAGAGTTTACGGTGTGGCGCGATTCATCGCTTCGAGCCGCCGCAGCGCTTGGCTGCGACGGGCCGCTCGACCAGGCTACCTCACAGTGCAGCTAGCCTCGCCCTACCAAGTCGGGCAGTAAGGATCGCATTGACTTTCCAAGTCGATCTACTCAATGGATCAGTGAGAGCTCTCAGCGCTGGTTAGACTATGCGCTGGAGGCAACATCAAGCCGAGTACGCCTTCATAAGGTGACCCTCGCCTTGGGATACGGCCGGAGCGGATAGCTTTCTCAAGGCCATGGATGAATAATCGTCTGACTAGGACTGTTCAGGCAAATCGACCCAGATATCCGAAGGACCCTTCATGAGAGTATCCTGATCTGGAACGTAGATATTATCGAAGATCCTGAGACCATGAGCCGTTGCCGCTCCAAAAATTATGAAAGGGAGCTTGACTTGCTCTAGGTCTTCGAAGTCGTCAGCGCCGACGATTCGAACAGAATCGAGTTTAAAGTGTCGGAACTTGATCTGAGATGTGGCCGACGCGACCAGATCCTTCACCCTAGATACCCCTTGGGCGATCTCTTTCCTCGAATGGTTGAGTGCCGTGAAAAGGCAAGACAGCTCATCAAGCTCGGAACGGCTAAATCGCTTCAAACGCGACGAAATGGGCACTCCGTTCTTGTATCTCACGGTCGGCACAAACCTTATCTCGCAATCCAGAAGGAGGTCTGCGACGGCGCGCTTCACCAGGATCGCCTGACCGATATCTTTCAGGCCGAAGTAGCTGCGAGTTGGCCTTGCATAGCAGATCCAGCGGACTGCCCCGGTAACGGCTTCCTTCAAATACGCATCAGGCCCCCCTAAACGCAAATGACCGTCGCCTTGCGATACAAAGGTTCGATAGCCAGGCGGAAACATTTCGGTGTCGTTGGAGGAAATCACGGCAGTTGCTCCCGAACGCAATGCAAGTCCAATATCCTCGTCCAAATTGAAATCGTAGCTCCCACCTGGTCTAAGCTGGATCTTGTTCGGGTAGACTGTGACGATCGCGACGTCATTCTCCGATGCCGCCCTTCTGATCAGTTCTGCATGCCCAAGATGCAGGGCGCCGAGAGTATGTACCGTCCCGATTGTCTGCCCGGTTCTCGCCACCTCCCGGATGAACGCTTTACCTGCGCAAAGACACGCCAGATGCATTTTCCTACTCCAGTCTCTTTGAACACCAAAAAGAGCGATCTGATCGGTCGGATCGCAGAAGGTCTGCCCTGTGTCTCGTATCGGTCGCGAATGCCAACGAGCGCCAAAGAGCTATAGCACTCGCTCACAGCTCGGCCACCGCACCAACACGTTCTAAGCTCACGGACACTTTAGTCCCCTTCCATTTTGCGGCTTCCAAAGCAGTCAGGTTGACCCTTCTCGACCACGTCTGATCACCGATGAGAATTCATCCAGATAGCTTGATGGCTTGCGCGGCTGATCACCCGTTAAAGCGGCCTGCAGTCCCCGACATCGGTCTGCAAAAAACGGTGGCTCGAATGTGGTTATCTTCGCGCCCGAAAAGTCGACCTTTACGAAGCTGGCCTGGAACGGCGATATCCCACTCAGGTTCGCGTCACGCAAGGACGATTGGTTCATGCGAACGTATGCGACGCGCGCTGCCTCCAGGTTGCTGTGGGTCATTCCCGCGGCGACATATGCCTGAACGAGATTAGACCCTTCGAGATTTGCGTGATCCAATGCCATCGATTGAGGAGGATCACCTGTAATCATCGACCGGTAGAGGTAAGCCTGGGACAAGTCTGCATGTTCAAGATCGCAGTCGCGCACAAAGGCGCAGCGGCCACGAAAGCCCGTCAATTTGGCGGCCCGCATTGTACTCTCGGTTATCGAAATGCTCTCGCCTGATACCCGAGACAGGTCCGCTCCATCGAACTGACAGGAGTGAATAGAGGCACCGTTCAACACAGCCCCGACGAGGTTCGCGTTGGACAAGCTTACGGACAGAAGCCGCGCCTCGCTCAAGTCTGCCTGCTCAAGCTCCGCACTTGAAAGATTTGACAGGTGAAGATCAGCGAATGGAGCGTTCAGGGCTCTCGCCGCAATGCGGCCGCTCACCTTTGAGAGTCTCAGATACGGAAGATGAGCGCCTTCCAGGACGAGACCATCGACCGAGGTGGGACGCACGATCGATAAACAGTCCCCCTTTGCCTGGAAGAACGAGCAATCCGCCAGATGCGCCTTCGTGATCGTGACTTGGCTCAGCTTGGCAAAGCGGAAGGAAGCGGAAGGCAGGAAGCATTCATTGATGGTCGAACCCTGTAGTTCCGCGCCATCAAATACAGCATCACTCGCGTCGCACTGATAAACGAGGAGCCCGCTGAGCATCGCGTTGTCAAAGCGTGTCCTTTTCATGCTGCAACCGTGAAACAGACTGCCGGTTGCATCAACTACATTGCGCAGACTGGCATCATCGAAGTTGCAAACTTGCGCGGCGATCGCGTGCATATACGCAAAATCGAGCTTGGCCCCGAGGAAACTTGCCCTCTCGAGCCCCGGACAGATAAGGTTCGCCTCAGAAAGATCTGCCCGATCCAACTTTGCTCCGTAGAGCTGCGCACGATTGAGGGTACAGCGTCGCAACGGGAAATCTGACAGGTCGTGACCGTTAAAGTTCTCGGAGGATAGCTGCAAACCAATCCCAGTCCTTCCGATCGCTTCCTCGGTTCGCCTCCCGACAGCGGCCACCGCGCGCAGCCGATCGGCAGCTCGGCTCCAGTACCGAACAAACTCACCATCTGATGAAAGGTTGTTTTTCGACTCTGACCAGTGCTCTGTCCCTTCATTCGCGGTGCACTCGCTATCAGCGCCGATCGTTTGCGACATGTCGACGATTCCGTATGGCCCGGATTAGGAGGCCTGTTATTGACCTCTTTTGCTCGACCTTGGAGGTACGCTTTGCGAGTTGTGGCGAACTCGTCGGCGAAATGGCGACACGATGTGTCGCTGAGGCACCTATTGTGTCGGTGGCCTCAGTAGCCGGCACGCTTGCGCACGCCAGCCGAATTCTGGTCATGCGCCCCTAATGCTGCTCGCTACGCTTCTTCACTTGAGTCCGGCAACGCTGACAACGCAACGGTCGTTTGACAGTGCCGATAGGTCCAGAAGTTGCGATTTGTCTCGTCGCTCTTTTAGGCAAGTCCACATCGCTCTCCATCAAACCGAATGCAAAATTCAAGGTTTTTTTTCGAACGGACCGACGGCTTGCGGGCGGAATAGTGATCGTTCATCTAGGGCTCACTCGGCCTTACTAGGCGTTACCTCATTTCGATAGCAATGACCGTGCCAGCTAGATCAGTCGCAGTTAAGGGCTCAATAAGCGTCGCGAGATCGAAATTGACGCCGAATGTTTTGAACCTGACAAACACGGCCTCGTTGTCAGGGACCGCACCATGATCGCAAGGCTATCGTGAAAGCGAATTTTTCGAGCTCGTTTGCAGGACAGCAAAAGCCGCGAGTCCTTGCACTCAATCGATGACTTGCAATTCGACATTTGCGGATCGCCGACCTCACGGTTAGCGGGTGTTCGAACTCGGCTAGCCCTGCTCCGCGCGCCGGCCGGTCCATCTAGTGGGAACCGGTGCCACAGACTGCCTTGGTTCGAGCGATGAACGAGCGCCCAATCATGACCAAATCGGTGCGCAAAGGCGAATGCCCCCGCGATCGGAGATCGACAATTTTAACGATAGAGGAAGTCGAATTTCGAAGGCATTCATGCGATGCCTCCTTCGAGGATCGTCGTTGAATGACCTATGTGTTGGTCGCGCACAAGACGCGGCATGGCCGCGATAAGGCTCTTTGTATATTCAGACAGTGGATTACGAAATATCTCTTCAGTGGCGCCACTATCGACGATTCTCCCCCGGCGCATAACTATCAGGCGATCGCTGATATGACGAACAACACTGAGATCATGCGAGATGAAGAGATAACTTACGCCGAGGTGGTCCTTCAGATAGCCGAGCAGGTCCAAGACCTGGGCCTGGATCGAGACGTCGAGCGCCGAAACCGGCTCATCGCAGACGATTACGGCAGGATTTGGTGCGATCGCGCGGGCGATAGCAACGCGCTGGCGCTGACCGCCCGAGAGCTCGAGCGGTCGTCGGTCCAGCAAGGCCTGGGATAGACCGACCAGATCGAGCAGTTCGATAACACGCTCCTGCCGCTTGCGCCGTGTCTCAACATCGCTCGAAAGGCTGTCGGATATGATGCGTCCGACCGTCCAACGTGGATCAAACGAGCCAAGAGGATCCTGGTAAATGATCGATAGCGACCGCCGCCGAGCCCGCCGTTCGCATTCGGCGAGCGTGGTCCAAGGCCGGCCTGCAAACTGAACGGCTCCCTCGTCAGGCTCGTCGAGCGCCAGGACCATGCGCGCCATCGTTGACTTTCCTGATCCGGACTCACCCACGATGCCCAAAGTCTCGCCGGATCGCACTTCGAAGGAGACGCCGTCCACAGCCGCCCGTAAAGTGCCATCCGGGCCCTTGAAGCGCTTCACTAGACTTGTCGCTTCGAGCAGGATGGGACGAGATTTCGGCAGCGATTGTAGGGGTAGCTGCATTTGCGGCAGAGGCGAACGCACAATAGTTGATGGTGAGAGGCGTGAGCCGGGCGGCCGGCCTGATGGCACGGCGTCCAGCAGCTGACGAGTATAGGGGTGTCGCGGATCTCTGAATATCTGGGCAGCGGTGCCGCGTTCGACGACCTCGCCTCCTCGCATGACGAGGATCTCATCCGCCACGCGGGAGACCACTGCCAGATCGTGACTGATCAGGATCAGAGCCTTGCCCCTCGTTTTGGTCTCCTCGAGCAGTGCCAGCACATGAGCTTGCGCCGTCACATCGAGCGCGGTCGTCGGTTCGTCTGCGATCAGGATGCGCGGATCGAGTGCAAGTGCCGAAGCGATGAGAGCCCTTTGACGCTGGCCGCCGGATAACTGATGCGGCAGCTGCTCGGCCCTGGTCTCGGGCTCAGGGACACCGACGAGCTTAAGGAGAGCAATGACGCGCTGCGCGAGCTCCTCGCGTGATGATACCGCACCGTGGAGGAGCAAGCCTTCACCAACCTCTTTGCCGATCCGGCGAAGCGGGTCAAGCGAGACGAGTGCATCCTGTAATACAAAGCCAATCTCGGTGCCGCGGATGCGCCGCCAGGCACGATCGCTAAGGCCGATTAGGTCCATCCCGTCGAAACTTAGCTGGCGTGCATGAACATTGGCGTAGCGACCAGCAAGGCCTATGAGAGACCGCGCAGTCACGCTCTTGCCCGAGCCGGATTCACCGACAATCGCAAGACACTGTCCCGGTCGGAGGGAGAAGGATATGCTGCGCACGACCGTGTTCTCGGCGATGCCGCGCCCGAAGGAAACACGCAGCGATTCGACCCTGAGGAGGTCTGGCTGCTGCGGGACAGGCTGGGGGCGACCCTGCGACATTCATCTTTGTCCTTCCAGACGGTCCTGTAGATGGCGCCCGATGATGGTGAGGCTGAGGGCAAACGCCGTAACCGCCAAACCGGGTATGATCTCCAGCCACCAGGCGTAGATTACATAATTGCGCCCGGCATTGAGCAGCGCGCCCCATTCAGGCGCCGGGGGAGCGACGCCGAGCCCTAGAAAAGCAAGACCGGAGGCCCATATAATCGCCTGTCCTACGCCGATCGTCATCATTGCCGTCAGCGGGTTCATGGCGTTGGGAAGAATATGCCTCCAGACAATACGGGGAAATGGATGGCCCAGCACCTTAGCGGCCTCCACATAGCCTGCCCCTTTGATGGAAAGCATCTGGCCCCTGATCATGCGCGCATAGCCTGGCGCTGTTCCGATTCCGACAGCTACGACTTCAGTCAATACTGACGGCCCAAAAACTGTCACAAATACAAGGGCGAGCAAGAGCGTGGGAATTGCGAAGAGCACGTCAATAATTCTGCTGAGAATGCTGTCTAATAAACCGCCAGAAAGTGCAGCGGCGCCGCCGATGGCCATTGCAACGGACATGCTCAGCGCCGTCGCGCCAAGTCCGATAGCCAAGGATTGGCCTGCGCCCTCGACCACGCGAGAGTAAAGATCTCGACCCAATTGATCAGTTCCAAACCAGTGAGCGATCGACGGAGACTGCAATGCCGATCTCAAATCAATAGCAAGCGGATCGTGCGTCTGCAGCACCTTTGGCGCCATGGCTGCGAGGACAAAGACGCCAAAGATGATAAGACAGACCGCAATTCGAAAGGGGACATGACGCACGATCGCTAGGATTTCTCTGAGCGGCCGAGACAAGGTGACTTCGGCGAACATGCTCATGTCAACTTGATCCTCGGATCGACTACCCGGTAAGTCAGATCGACAATGAGACTGGCAAGGACGAATAGGGCCGCGGAGATCAAAACAGCTCCAGAGACAATCGGAACGTCTCGCGAGGACGTCGCAGCGACAAGGACGCCACCTAGGCCTTGACGGGCGAAAACCACTTCGATCAAAATCGCGCCCGAAAGAAGTCTGCCGAGCGCCCAACCTGATAAAGTAATGCCGGGCAATGCGGCATGGCGGAGGACATGGCGAAGCCTGACGCCGAAATCACTCATACCCCGCGCCCTTGCGGACGTAACGAACGGCTGCTCGAGCACGCGCGTGAATTCGTTCTGAACGACTTGTCCGAAAAAGCCCGATAGTTCAAGAGCCAACGCAAGTGTCGGCAGAACGAGCCCAATCGGCGAATTTCCCCCGATCACCGGAAAAATGCCTAGCTTTACCGCAAAGAGCACAAGCAGAATTGTGGCTAGCCAGTAAGGCGGCACCGTTGCCAAAAAGACTTGTGTGCCATTGAGCAGCTTCGACCATATGTTGTCTCTGCCAGCGATGAACAAGGTTGTCAGAATTGCGATAAGCCATGCGATCAACAGCGCAGCGATGGCCAGAACAATCGTGGGGCCAATCCGTTCCGCAATAATCGCTGCGACAGGCCGATGTTGCTGGTACGACTCGCCAAGATCTCCATGCAGGATCTGCAATATGTATTTGCCGTATTGAACCGCGAGCGGTTGATCAAAACCATATTTCGCATTGATCGCTGCAAGCTCCGCCGACGACGCCGGCCCGACGTTGCCACTCGTCACATTGATGATGATCTGGGCGCGGTCACCAGGGAGCACACATTGAATCAAAAACGCAAAGGTTGCGGCAGCCCACACCACGACCACGCCGGAGAATATCCGGCGCGCGAACCAAACGATGGGATGATGGGCTACTATCCTCACTCCGTTACTTCCCGTCATCGAAATGAGCGTCATAGAAAACGGGTTCGCCAACCGAGCCGCGGTCTAGCCAAACGTCTTTGAGGTTCGGCTTGGTCGCCAACGTTACGTCCAGCACCGTGAGGCCAATCACAGGAGCCTCATCCACGATCTTCCGTTCCGCCTGCTGATAGAGGGCGGTACGTTGCGCCCCATTGAGTTCCTGCTCCGCCTTTTGAATGGCGTCCCAAAGCGTCAGATCTTGATAGCGTGAGGGATTGAAGCGATTGGTCTCGCCGTTCTGATCGGGCTTCCACGAGATCCGGAAAATCTCAGCGCCGGGGGCAACCCAATAGAGGAGAACGACCTCATAATCATCGGGTCCGAGGTTTTTTCCGGCGAAGAAATCAGCCGGATTGGTGGGTTGAAGACGTACGTCAAAACCGGCCTCCCTTGCCTGCTGCTGGATAACTTGCAAGGCTTGCTCGCCATCCGGCTTCAGAAAAGCGTTCGAATAGGAAATGCGCACGATGAGCGGATTGCCGTTCTTGACACGAACGCCGTTACGATTGCGCTCAGTCCAACCCGCCTGATCAAGCAGCTGATTGGCCTTCCGAACATCGTATCCATAGGAATGGCCGAGCTCAGGCAGGTATTCCGGCGAGCTCTGACTTAGCGCCCCGTTGCCCTCAAACGGCAAAGAGCCAAGGAAGGATGTGTCGACCGCGGCCCTTCGGTCAGTAGAATAGGCAAAGGCCTTGCGGACGAGCACGTCGTCAAATGGGGGCCGGGCCGTATACAACGCCAAGCGCAGGGGGGTGCCGCCGGTAAGGTGCCGCAATACTGAAAAGCGGGAGTTGGCGTCCTTCCATGCGACAGCCGGGATATCGTATATGGCATCGGTCTCGCCCGTGATCAGCGAGCCGTATCGGACAGTCTGATCTGGCAGAAACTTCCAGGTGATCCCGTCAACGTAAGCCGGCCCTTGATGTTTTGCGGTGGCCGGGGCCGAATTGTAGTCGGGATTGCGGCGGAATGTGACTTCTCGCCCATGGCGCCACTTGTCGACAATGAATGGGCCGGAACCGACAGGGTTCTCGCAATTGACCGCGAGTCCACGTTTGAGCGCCGATGGCGAGAGAATGCCCTGTGAGGATTGGGCGAACACGTTCAGCAAGGGCTGGAACGGCACCTTTAATTTTACCTGCAACCTCAGAGGAGCAATTGCAGTTGCCGATTCGAAGCTATCGCCAAGATAGGGAGCGGCAGTCGGATTGCGAAGATCGGGGTCGTTGCTAAGCCATCCGTTGATATTGTCAGCGATAGCCTGCGCATCGAGCGCAGTCCCGTCGGTGAACTTTACTTTCGGCTTTATCTCGAATGTGTACACCTTTTTGTCGTCGGAGATGCTCCAAGACTCGGCCAGCCATGGCACAATGTTGCCGCCCTCGGTGCGCGCAACCAGATTATCGCTGTACTGACGTTGCAGATACCATTGCTGCACCCAGCCCCCGAACAGGCAAGCAGGCTCTTGAAAATGCCCATAACGGATAGCGCCTCCTCGCTTTACGCTGCCGGCTACCCCTTCTTGAGCATGAATGCTTGACGGCAGATGCGACAGGCCCAAGAGCACGAGAAGGGTAGCCTTCACGGTTCTTGCTGGATAGTTCGACTTTCCAGTGAATCGCCTCGTTGACCGCGCATTCGATAAGTGCATATCCAGGCTCCAAATCATTTGATGTTGAGGAAGCGTCATAGCGGTGAGCTAGCTGTGGCTCGTGCCGGCCCGAAAGGAATGGAAAGCCCGAGCTGCTCTCGCAGCGTCTGACCCCGATATTCTTTGCGAAAGAGCCCGCGCTTCTGCAGGATGGGCACCACATTGTCGACAAACGCTGAAGTGCCATCTTTCAGCACGTCCGGAATGATGTTGAAACCATCAACCGCGCCAGCGCGGAACCATGCCTCAATCGAGTCCGCGATCTGCTCGGGCGCACCTACGAGCAAGCGGTGGCCAAACGCTTGAACGCTGCTGATGATTTCGCGAACCGTCCGACCTTGACGCGCCAGAGTCTCAATCGTGCGGTGATGACCGACAGAAAACGGAACATCATCTGCAGTAGGCAAAATCTCCTCCGGGATTGGCCTTTCGAGGCTGAGCTTCTCGACCGCCACACCCATGCTTCGTGCAAGAGCGACGATGGCGCGCTCCAGATCGAGCAGTCCGTCAAGGTTTTCCTTCCGACGAGCCGCTTCTTCCTCGGTACCCCCGATACAGGTGACAAGGCCTGGCAGGATGAGCGGGGCCGCAGGGCGGCCGAATTGCCGAGAGAGCGCGCGCAGGCGCTCTGCCTCCTGCAGAGCCGTTGACAAGTCCCCAGCTGCCGCAAACACGACATCTGCACTGCGGGCGCCGAGCCGTAGTCCGGGATCCGAACCGCCCGCCTGAACGATGACTGGGTAGCCTTGGGGCGAGCCGGGATGCGTAAGTGGGCCTCGGATGCCGAAACTATTGGTAGCGGGATCGAGCAGGCGGAACTGACTCTGATCTGCGTAAACACCCGCAGCCTGATCGGCGATGACCATCTCGCCGCTCCAGCTGAGCCAGAGAGCACGGACGGTTTCAACGAAGTCCTCGGCGCGTCTGTATCGATCCGCTCGCCCGACTTCTCGACCGCCAAAGTTTGCTACCGTCGCCGGGCTCGACGTCGTGACCGCGTTCCACGCAACGCGGCCACCGCTGATGACATCAAGCGATTGGAAGCGCCGGGCAAGATTGTATGGTTCGTTGTAGGTAGTCGACGCCGTCGCAATCAGGCCAATTCGCTCCGTTTCACGTGCAATCACAGCGAGAACCAGCGTCGGTTCGAGCCCATTAAGCGGTGGCTGGTGCGTAATGTCGGAACTTATCGCAGGGGTATCGGCCAGAAATACAGCATCCAGCAGACCACGCTCCGCAACCTTCGCAGCGCGGACGTAGTGCTCGATGTCGAAAAAGGCGCTTGGATTTGTGCCCGGCCAGCGCCACGCCGCGAAATGACCACCGGCACCATGAAGATTTAAGCCAAGATGAAGCATGGAGTTACCCGAAGACATCGCAGCCCCTCGTGCGGCGGCCTCTGAGCTGCTTGGTGGGCCTTGTGGACAAGTCGATCTCGGCAGCCAGCCTGCGCTTTCTCGCAAGCTCACCCTGCATGTGCTCCGGGCATTCAATTTGAGGGATAGACAACAAACAGTCGGATGATGTGAGAAGAATGTCACCAAAGAAGCTTTTGTTAGGTCTTGCGATCTTCTCCGAGCGGGCGCGGCCGAGAAGAGCTTCGATCACGCTGGTTGCCGATTGGCGCCAACGTGACAGCTTGTTTCCAGCGGCTGGTTGCTTCCACACTAGTACACTCACATCGGCTCTCCAGAATTCATCAAGAAGCCAGCTCCTTTTCAGGAAGATGTTTTGGATGACATTCGCGATCGAAACGTTTGGACTCCCGACCGGGCGAGCAATGATCAAGCTAGAGGATCTTTAGAGGTCCAGACCCCGCAAACGCAATAGTTGAGTATTTCAATCTACTATCGTCTGTTGGCATCCTCTTCTATTGCGATGCCTATCTTTCCATCGCTTAACCCAAATGGTCTCTGATCAGGCTCACCGAAAACGCGCTGCCTGATTGCAGCGGCTTCAATTGGCAGCGCCGGCTCGAAGCGAACGACATCAATTGATGCGTTCGAGAACACACGACAGATTTGGCGCGACATTGTTGATCAACCGCTTGCTGCCCCGTTGCAAAGCGACATCCGATCAATAAGGCCGCGCCAAGCCAACCATCTAATAATGCGGTGAAACATTCCAGATTCTCGATGCCTCGTAAGGCAACGCTTGGAAGTTGAACTCTCTTCTGCACCACCCGTGCTGCCTGCTGCATTCGAGGATGCTACGGACCTTCGGTTGATTATCTTGCAGGTGCCGCATCGTCCTCGCGTTTTCTATCGGTATGATGACCGAGCGCGACTTTGCGAGAATGCCCGTCGTCACGGCTCCTTCTCGTGAGCGCGCCGATACGTGCACGGATTCAATTACCTTTGGACATAGGCCACCTCAGAGCGTCAAAAATAACCCGCATCAACGTTCACGAAATCACGCAGTTGGGTATTGGAGCGCGTCACTTATCGGCACATGAGGTGGGGCGCGCCTCTCGTGATGAATCGCGGGCTATCAGCTTCAACAATGCCAGATCGAATCGCCTGCCCAGCGTCGAGGTCTGCGGCCATCATCGGCGAGGGAGATCACGAACGACACGCGCCGCGCCAGCTTGGTGGCCGACACGCAGCCCCGGCGTTCTGACCTAAGCCATCACCGTCCTGCTGCCGTCCTGCCACTAGCAACAGGGGTGCAACCCGCGAGCGCCAACAGCCGCTTCCTTCGGGCATCGCAGCGGCCAACTGGCCGCTTTGGATCGCCCCAGGAAGACTAATGATACTCTAATTTTCATTCATCGGGTGCGGCACCACTTATTCAGTGGTTCAGGAGCAGGCCTCCGCCGCTTTGAATAGCTCAGGCCTTTTTAGCTGTACGCGTTGCGGGAACCCCGTCCATCACTGGTCTGGGATCTATCGCTACTTTGACTGGAATCGCGTCGGGCCCGGAGGATGGGAAGGAGGAGCCGATACGACCGACTGCGCAGATCGAGGTCCTTTTGTTCGGCTGCGCCTGCAGGCCACACCACAAGGCTTTCGCCACGATATGGTTGTTAGGCGCGACCAACCTTGTGGTGCACGTGTGACATTGGCTGCAAGCGTCAACGCCCCATTTTGTCTTTCCGAGCTGAGGCACCCGTGCGCCGGTTCGTCGCCGCCGCGGCTTTCATGCGAGCCGAATCGTTCGTGGCCTTGCCAGTCTGGTCGGCAATCCAACGTCTCGCGGCCGCGCAGCCCCTTGATATTGTGAGTTTTGGCTATTCCGCGCGTGTTGCGGATGCCTGGATCGAAGTAGCATCGCGCGGGTCTTGTTGGCGACCAGCGCCCGGCGGGCCCACGCGAATCCTCGCGCCCATCAGCAATCCCAACAGAGCACAATGAGCTCCACGCCACGCCGGCGCGGTCACGAGCCCGATGGCTGCGACGAGATCGGCTGTTCGGACCAGAGCTAGCGTCTCGAGTAACGTTTCAAGGACATCGACTCGCAGCCGATGCAAGCTGGCCTCGGCAGACTTCCTCACGCAGCTCTGGCTCAAAATCTGAAAGAGAAGAAGGAGCTGGATCCCGGTCAGTCCCACGTATGCCCTCAACATACCGACCCGTTCGAGAACCAGATCCAATCCAGTTTTAGACATTCGCGCGCGCCTCTGTCGCTGATCCTTATCGGATCAACTTTGTCCGAATGATATCGACAGAGGCCCAAAGGGAGACGGGAATGGACCCAATTGACAACGTCAACCATGCGCGGCTCAGATGAATTACGTCGAGCCGCGACAGGAAGAGACAGCGCAAGCAGACTTTGATCAGCGGCGTAGAGAACCACAGCCAATCCTCCCAACATCAGCTTCACCCGGGGCTGGATCGCCCCGGACTGCAACGGATGGCAATAAGAGAGCGCAGGCTATCCAGGAGAACGAACGGTGCGCAGCTGCATCCTTTGTGAGAACGCGCGCTCAGCTTGCCGCAACGCTGACCTGCGCGAATATTGCGGAAATCGAACTCGCTGCGCAAAGGTTAGCACAATGGTCAAGAGCGACTGGGCCGTCGGCCGACGGCGTCGATAGTGGCCGCCTCTACGACGACGTGGTGACATCTTCGTACGCGGAGCTGCAGCGCTTTCAAGACCACGCCAGCCATTGCAAGCACATGGGTTGGACCGTCAAAGCGCGATGGCCCATTTGCGTTCCATGGCGGCTTTGCGTTACGACGCCGCCCCCTGGAATATCTGGGGAGGCCAACGACTTGATCTGGGTCGCGCAGCGGCAGAGCACATGAGGGGCGATACCAGTTCTTCGCCTTTTGTATTACTGTCCGAGGAGGCCCTACAACTGCTCCTTTCGCCGGACGACGACAACGAGTATGGCGCCAAAGCAATCGCGGAAACGCGAATGAGCTGCACAGCTACACGGTGCCGAGGGTCACCATTTGGACGGCCGAAGATCGTCAGTATTCTTGAGGACGGGACTGAGAATGATGAACCCAATCTGGCATGGGTGAGCGATACCCCAACTGAGGAGCGCGAGGTACTGTTTCTGGGCGGGAATCTAGCTGACTATCGGACCGCTAGCGCATCGAATCCATACAAAGTCAGGGACAAAAGGCTGAGGGTAGAGGCTGCGCATTTGTCTTTTCCGACGCTCGGAAAAATCGAAATCAGCGTTCGCGCCATCTATAACACTCCGGTCCGACTGGCCAGTGGGGGCTGGCCGCGTACTGCACTTGGACAATCAGAGTTTCAGCCGAAAGCTGTACCGTCTTTGCATTCGCCGCACTTGTCGTGAGGTTGGAAAGGCACTTGCCCGCCATCATTCATTCTATCTTTCCGCCCGGCCACGTCAGGTTTTGGAAAGCTAACGTGAGTAGCGAAAGAACGAGGAAGCGATGCCAGTGGACTGCACCATGGACCGATACAACGCGATCAACCCAGCCGATAAAGATTCCGCTGCGTCAGATACCACCGTGGAGCAGCCGCAACAACCGCAAGCGGCGTTTGAGCAACACTTGGGAGAGGTGCGACAGCTCGGCCCGCTATATCCCCATAGCGATCTTTATGACATCACCGAAGAAGACGATCGCCTCATCCAAGCAGCGTCTGGTGCTGCCCTTGACCGAGGGCCACCGCCGAATGCGACCACCATCGAAATTTACGACCGTCGGCTTCGCAAATTGGCTGAGGCGCTGAAGCAGTCTGGTCAGTCGATTGCTGAGCTCGATGACGATACGTTGCTCGACCGCTCCAAGAAGCTACTGCCAAAAGACAAGGTCATCGCCCCTGCATTGTCAATGGTTAGTAGGTACCGCGAGCCCAGCGACAGCGCTCCGGCCCTCACAACACATTATCGTCCGTCCAAGGAAGACGCGAGCCTCATCAGAAAGGCCACCGAGGCGGGCTTTGGTCGAGTAATCGAAGCAAAAACCGCCGCAAATTATGCTAGCAGTCTTCGGAAGCTAGCGGCAGCACTGAGACCTTTGTCAGTTGCTAAGCTCAGTCACAAAGCGCTGCTCGGCCATGCCGACGCTTTGTTTCCGAAGGACAAGAAACTCATCTCCTCGTTGAACAGGCTGAGTGACTACCGCCGGATCGCCGGGCAGGACAATACGGGGGCTGACGGAGGCAACTCGCGCCAGCCAATACAGCCGGACGCCGATTTGCCCGTGCAGCTTTTCGATCATGAGCAGCCTTTGGGGAACGCTGCGGACCAAGGCGGCTCATTGCCGGCCCACGGTTTCAATGCTACGCGGGTTTGGGAGGGAACGGGTTTAACCCTTCATTCTCCCGTGCAACGTGTCGCCCAGGATGTGCTTTTCGACGCTGTGCGCCGAAGCGAAGTGCCTCCACGTGCCAGCTTCGATGCGCCGATACTTTGGCGGGGAATGCGTGCCGCCGCCCCCTCGCCCGTGCAGAGTTTTGCTCAGGAAGCGCCTTTCGATGCCGCGGATCGCGAGGGCCTGCTGCCAGCGACATCCTTCGATGCACCAGTGCTTTGGCCAACCACGCGTTCAGTCACCCACTCGCCCGTGCAAAGTGTCGCCCAGGAAGAGCTTTTCGATGCCGCGGATCGCGAGCGCCTACTGCCAGCCGCGCCCTTCGATGCACCCGTGCTTTGGCCAACCACGAGTTCAGTGACCCACTCGCCCGCGCAAAGTGTCGTCCAGGAAGAGCTTTTCGATGCCGCGGATCGAGACGGGTCTGCGCCTGCTGTCAATCTGGATGCGTCCAAGTTATGGACAACAATGGGGTCGCCCCCCCAAAGCGTCGGCCGAGCGGATCCTTTCGATGCCGTGATCTGGCAGCCCAGCTCACGGTCGCAGAATCCCGCCTCTGAAGAGGACTTTGGGAGGATGATGCATCAAGATGGTGCGACCCCGGCAACACATGATCCAATGTCCACCGCAGCCGAAGAGAGCTTTGATGCCTCTTTGGCCGTTCCCGAGGATTTCTCCCATGGCACCCAGGCCGCGCCGGATATGATGCGCTCCAGGCTCAGCCGCTGGGGTCTGTTGCCGGATGCAGCACAGCGGGTAAAGACCTACGACATTCACGGTGAACGCTATACGGCCGTGCTAGGACCGCGTGGGCGCAATGATGTTCAGCTCATCCATCTGCGGTCTCCTGCTATCGGCGATACGTTTGATGTTTCGTTCGCCGTGCCCAAGGATTTTTCGCATGGCACCCAGTTGGCCCCCGAAATGTTGCTTTCCACGTTGGGCAAGTGGGACTTCTTGCCTAATGGAGAACGTCCGGTCATGAACTATGAGATTGGCGGCGATCGCTACACGGCCGTGTTGGGACCGAGAGGATCCAACGACGTTCAACTCATTCATCACCCAAGGCTCGCTTTGCCGGGTGAAGCTGTGCTTGTAACGCCGACGGCTCCCCCGCATGCCTACGGCGGCCTTGCACCTGGGTTTAGTCCGCTCTCCTCGTTCGAATTGCGAAAGGACGCTCCTTTGGCGCCGGCGCCAAACATTCCACTGCCGTCTGCCGCACCGGGATCGGGCCATCAACCGTCCCCGCAAGTGCCTGAACTCGGAGAGTTGTTCGGCGACGACTGGAGGCACGGCCCCCAAGAGGCTTCGCCTCTCGTGATCGACATGCTCCAAAACCTGGGCCTTCTGCCAAGCCAGGAGGTCCCAATGACCCGTTTTCTGATCCACAGTCAGCCCTACACGGCCGAAAGCCTACCCGGTGGCCGCGTTCTTCTCTTTCATCGGCCGCAAATTGGCTGAACGAGGTGCTTTCGGCACCTCGGGCAGCTGCTCAAGCTCCCGAAACCACGTCGGATCGTTTGCTTTCAGAGAAATTAGAATTGCGTCCGAAAGACAGTTTAAGCGGCGAGCAAACCCCACAGCGGCGAGGCCGAGCCTGATCTAAAGCGGGATGGTTCAATCACGTTGTGGCCGCATTCGGCAGCACGGAAGTTTCCGGTGAAAGGACCCCCAAAAGACGCGGGATGCAAGATACGAGCGCATCGTGGGGTGGGCAAGGGTCGCGCGTCATCATCGCGGGCGCCGCTTGATCGGGTTGGAAACAATGCTCTCACAAGGACCGCGGACAGCATGCGGACGTACCTAGGCGAGCCAATCTGGAGCGCTCAACTGAGAGGCCTTGGCTCCAACCCATACACGATAGCCTGAACCGCCGATCTTCCAATCACTGGATCGAATCGAGATCGACGGCCCTCATAAGTTACCTTGATCGAACTGCAGCAAGTTCGTGCAACTCGATGCCTCCCCCGACGAAAAGACGGCCAGAAACACTCTGGCCGTTCCTGACGATCGAAACGATCCGCGTCATGGCTTGCGAAGATGTCCACACGATTAAAGGATCAAGTTTTCGAAGCGTATCCCCCTGCCCTGTGCTCTTCGTTACCAGATGAACTTTGCGCCATCCGGCAGTTCGCAGATGAATTCGCCCTGGTTCACGAGTTCGGTGGTCCCGACGACAAGCTTCGAGGCTCGCACCGTCAGCTTGCCTTCGCGGCTGAGGCTATGGCGGATGTACTCGGTCACGGCATGTCCGGAGCTGTCGACCGTTTGGTGCGCATTGGCGAAGCTGATGCCGTTCTGGGCGGTCACCCTGAAGGCATTGATGACCAGACCGGCCTGCGTCGCCGACGCAGGCTTGCCAGCCTCCGCGGTGGTACAGCGGCTCATGTCCAGTATGAGCTTCACATTCTTCCCGGCCTGCAGGGCATTGAGCACCTCAGTGTATTTCGGCGAGGGCTCATCGGCTCTCGCCAGAGCGCTCCCGCTCGCGGCCGAAAGCAAGGACAACAGGATCGTCAATCCTATGCCAGTAAACTTCATATGCTCTTCTCCCTCGACAAGTACCACAGATCTCGTTTTTCAAGTCTGCGTGCTCGCAAGCCGTTTGGCTGATTCCACACATCAAGCGCGCTCGCGCCTGCGACAAAAACATCCTGTCGCAACCAAGCGCAAGTAGTTGTGATGGCTATTCCGACATCACAACCTCGTATGTCAGGTTTGCGGAAGTGGCTTAGCCTCGCGCGACGTCGACTAGAACGATCTGATCGAGCGTAGGCCGCTTGGAAAACACAAAACGGCAATCGGTCGCGCTCCTCCATTGCAGGCCCAACGACCGAAAGCATGCAATTCTCACATCTGCATAAAGTAGACGATCTAGGAAACACTTCGACCAGCCGCATGCGCCAGCTTGTCCATCTTGATAGCTGTGCAAGGACTGTCTGCCCCAGACGACGTCTCCGCAATGAGGTGGTGGAGCGAACCTGACGCGGCGGTCGGATCAAGCTCAGTCAAGGCACCCGATCTCGGCCTAGTCGAAACAGCAATACCAGAAGGCATAAGGCGGCACCGACTTTTGATCCGTCGCTTTGCGCGGCTTCCGTCCAGCTGACCGCTCGCTTCACTGACTGAATCCATTCGGCATCCCTCAAAAGGCTAAAGCTAAATGGCTTCCTTCCTGGTCCGTCAGCTTCTCGAAAGCTGCACCTGCAACAATCTACGCCTACAGCCGGCACTCGAAGGGAGAAGAGATATGAATGTTGATCCGCGGAATGCCGCAGACACTCCCTTTCAGGTTCACGACGCGCTGCAGCACGCGCACCGCGTCGACTGGCAACCGGACGAGCTTAGCGCCCAGACCGGCGCACCGGTACACAGTTCAGAAGATCAAGAAAGCTTTGAGCAGCAGCTGAATGACTTGGATCTAGACGACTTAGATTCGGTCTACCCGACCTCGCATGCAGTCTCCTTAGCGGCAAATTCCGCGACTGATCCTCGTCTGCGCCGAACGACGTGGCCCCGGAACCCATCGCTATCCAGCCTCATCATTTGTCAGCGCGCGCGCTCAGCTTGCCGCAACACTGACAGGCGCCACTCTTGAAGCGCTTCGGAACGAGATCGACCTTGCCGAGCAGCAAGCAGCACATTGGTCATCGGCGACCGCAGCTCCCGTCGATCGGGACCGCCTATTCGACGAGGTGGTGGGGCGTCATATGTCACACTGCGGCGTTTTCAGAATCAGGACAATGATTGCAAGCCGCGCATGGAAGAAAACACGAGCGCGATATCGCATGTCCGCAACACGGCTCGGGATCGTTCTTCCGTTGGAGATCCTCTGGAGCGGTATGCTATGGACCGAGCGCGCCAAGCTGGCTGGCATATGCGCGGGAAGACAACAGCATCACCCTTCGTATCGTTGGTCGAGGATCCGGCAAAACTCGCCGTTTCTCGCGATCCTTGGGCGAGAGCGATCGCCAACATGCGGACGCGCTGCACACCCCGTACCGAAGCCAACTGTCTGGACCCCCGAGGACGTGCTGATTAGCATTGGGCTTGGAATGAATGCCGAAGATCAGGACAACATCGATGGGACGTCGATTGATATGCTCACTGGGCAGAACGCCAACCCTAGAAACCGAGCGCCTGTTCCCGGGGCGGCAATTTGGAAAGCTACCGGACCGCTAGCGAAGCAAATCCCTACAAGCACGAGAGTAATGAGTAGATGGTCTGTCGACTGCGCCATTTGACAGGTTCGTTGGCGTTCAAGCACCAAAACACCCCCAAGGAAGAACTGGAGAACGGCGCACCAGCTCCGCCTCACGCACAACAGCTCGAGCATATTGGCGGCGTGATCGATGGCCCGATCAATTCGCCGATCGAGCGGTACAGCAGTTGAGGGCTGCGACGGAAGATGCCCCCCGACGGTTGGGAGGACGCCGGACCATCCTCTCTCCCCTGCCCGCTCGTTAAAGCATTCTGGCATCTTAGATGCGTTGTGACATCGCCCGGCATCAATTTGTTAGCCACCCCCACGGTTGGCCGGCGGCTTTGGTTAAGCCGCTGAACGCTCCCCTGCTTAGCTAGCTCGGCCTGACATTAACCGCGCGGTCAACTAAACAGGTCTTTCGGCCGCAATCGTATCAGGTATTCACTCACCCGTAGCAAACGGCGCTATTGCATTACAGCCGATCCGTAACCTGGATGCGTTCCATCAAAACAATCGATTTTGCCGAGCATGCCTACAGGCCTCATAGTCGATCGCGATATATGGAGACCGCATTCAAGATGACCTCTGGCAATCGATTCTCTCCTCAGCCCCTTGCCGAACAACTTGGCTCGCGCCAACTTGGCTCGCGCGATCGGCAGTGTGCATTTCGGACGTTAGGTCCTGCGCGTCACATCGACGTCCCGCGCCCGCCCCGATTTTCCCACTAAATTGCCGAGTATGAGGCGGATCGGATTGGCCGATCTTTGGCGCCATAGCCGAACGACTGCCTCTTCGCGCGCTTCAAGGCGTTATGGCGCTACGCTTGATTGGACGGACGAATGCTCACGATCTTGGACAGAGCGAGATTGACCTTCGCACAGCTCGACGGCATGGCCCCACTGTGTCGTCATTGCCTCACAAGGAGTCCGATGTTGATGGCGCCGATACAAAGAGCCCTTAAAGGCACTTGAATCTCACCCAGCGTCAGATTGTAGGATTTCCGACAGTCCCGCGACAGAATCCACTCGCGTGAACTCTTCCTGACAGGTAGCGACAATTGCGAACGTCTCAGAACCTCAATGCTCGGCCAATACGGCTTGTGACACTGCTTGACTGCTCCGATTCAGAGCTTGCATCGTTAATCTGCTCTGTGAGCGCAAGACGAACCGCGCTCTTCGTAGCCAGACCAGGATCCAGCGCGCGAGAACAAGGCGAGCAATCGCCGTACCGATCACAGGCAGAGTCCAAGCTTGAGACTAGATCGTTCTTGCGCCGTTCAATCCGTCTGACGAAATTGAGCCGGCGTCACCAGCTCAGACAATGCGCGACAGCGATGCCAGGCTCAAGTTGTCCTTCCTTGCCAGCCTTCGCTCGGCTGGCGCGGATAAGATCTCGGAAGCAACCGAGCTTCAAGACGGTTGACACCATGTTTGGTTATTATCACCGGATAGCGAGACAATGTCTAACCCGCCGATGGGCGTGTTGATCGTTTCATCGCATCTTGGCTTTTTGCAGCTCCGTCGTCCGACGCATAGCGCGTGAACCGTCTTAAACGCGGAAAACTTGCGTTGTCGTGACTTGACGACACTACGGGCCCAACAGCCCTGCAGGACTGACCGCGGTCTAGGCGAATTTGGGGAGTTTCCAATGTCGGTTTCGCAAGTCTGTTCGGCGGCAAATACAGCCGCTCTCGCCTGCGCTTTCGTTTCGTTCGGGCGGTTTGGCACGATCGCTACTGCAGGCGCTCGTGTAGTGCATGCAGGCATGCATCAGCGCGCGGCCAGGACTCTCGGCTTCGCGAGAGATTGCAGAGCTCTGGCTGGCGTAAGGGAGATTTCGAGGAGCGCCCCCCCGCGCAGGCGATCCGCCGCAGGCCGCCACCTATCCGACGACGATGGACGCGCAGACATGGGTCGCCTACCAGCAACGTCTTGCGTGTCGTTTACGACTTTTCGAATTCACGCCAAAGCGGCAGCCTCTAGGTTCCGCCGAATTTCATGGTCAGCGTGACACGCTCAAGTCCTGCCGAGGATGGACGAGAGGCGATGAATGCGAATTCTCCTGGTTGATCATCATGCGGACTTTGCCCGCGACGTGAAGGAAGCGCTCTTAAATTGTGGCTTCGCCGTCGACGTGACACGCACGCTGGATGAGGCGGCGGCCGCGCTCGATTGCGCGAACTACCACATGGTCCTGCTCGAATCGGCTTTGCCCGATGGAGACGGATTGGGCTGGCTGAAGCAGTTGCGGCGCGAGGGACGATCAATGCCGGCTATGATGATGAGCAGTCTCAATGATCTTAGCCGGCGGATTGCGATCTTCAATGCGGGCGCGGATGATTTTCTGCCCAAGCCCGTGTCTATCGACGAACTCATTGCCCGCATGCGAGCTATTTTGCGACGGTCAATGCAAATGATGGCGCCGGTTGTGACATTCGGGAATCTGCATTTCGATCCGATCGCGAGACAAGTCTCGATCGGCGGTCAAATACTGAGAATTGCGCGCCGCGAAGTGTGCATTCTTGAACATCTGCTCAACCGCGCGGGCCGTACCGTGCCGCGCGCATCACTCGAAGATAGCTTGTATGCATTTGACGATGAGGTCTCGACCAATGCGCTGGAGGTCGGGATTTATCGCTTACGCACGCACTTGAGCCAAGCGGGTGCAACGCTGAGGATCAAGACCGCGCGCGGTGTCGGTTACACCCTCGAACTCATTGGCGCAGCATCGGCTGCCTAGCCGATCGAACTTGAAAGCAGCACTCCCTTGAACGTGGTTAACAATGACGCCGGCGAGCCGCCGATGGTCGCCAGCGGCTCGCACTATGCCGCTTTTCCCCGCTTCAGCTACGTCCTGTGCGCACTCGCTGTGCTATTTCCGCTTGCTGTCACAGCTCAGACAAAGTGGGATCGCAAAGGGGAACCGCCTCGTGCGGCGCCTGGCAGCACCACGGGCACGATCAACCTTACCTCCTCACAGGGCAAGACAGTTCATCTGACCGGGCCGGCTGCGAGCATTTTTATAGCCGACCCGGCGATTGCGGATTATCAGGCGCCATCGAACACCACGGTTTTCGTGTTTGGCAAAAAGGCCGGACGGACGAGCTTGTTTGCCCTGAACGACAACGGAGAGGCTCTCGCCGAGCTGCGTGTTGTCGTCACCCAACCGATCGAGGATCTGCGGGCCGCGCTTAAGGCCGAGGTCGGCGACTATCCAATTCAGGTCAGCTATACCCCGCGCGGCGCGATCCTTAGCGGTACGGCGCCTAATGCCGACGTCGTCGAGGCCGCCAAGAAGGTCACTGAGCAGTTTCTTGGCGGGGGCGCGCTGGTTGCCAACAAGATCCAGGTCGCCGGCTCATTGCAGGTGAATCTCAGCGTACGGGTGGCAGAAGTCTCCCGCAGCGCCGTCAAGGATCTCAACATCAACTTCACCGCCTCGAGCCCAAACGGCGCTTTCCTTGTGACCGGCAAAGGGGGTGGGTCCGGCTCGGCCGGCGGCGGCGGCACGATCGGGATTGGGTTTAGCGCCGGCAATACCAACCTGAGCGCTGTTCTCGACGCTCTCGCGAGCGAGCACCTCGCATCAATCCTGGCTGAGCCGAATCTAACAGCCATGTCCGGCGAAGCCGCAAGCTTCCTCGCCGGCGGCGAATTCCCCATTCCGGTGATGCAGGACAACCGGCAGGTTTCCGTCCAGTTTCGCCAGTTCGGCGTGAGCCTCGAGTTCGTTCCGACGGTTCTCAACAATAATCAGATCAATGTCCGTGTGAAGCCCGAAGTCAGCGAATTGTCGAGCGAAGGCGAAGTCAAAATCAATGGCATGGCGGTCCCTGCCCTCTCGACTCGGCGGGCGAGCACGGTGGTCGAGCTCGCCAGCGGTCAGAGCTTTGCAATCGGCGGCCTCATCAGGCGCAACTTCAACACTGATATCGGCGAGTTTCCCTGGCTCGGCGATGTGCCGATCCTGGGCGCGCTTTTTCGCTCCTCATCGTTTCAAAAACGTGAAACCGAGCTGGTCATTATTGTCACGCCTTACATCGTGCGGCCCGGACCGAATCCGAACCGCATGAGTGCGCCGAGCGACCGCATCTCACCGCCCTCAGACGCGGGGCGGATTTTGACGAACACGGTGGCCCGGCCGCCGCGAGAGCGCGATGCGCCTCGCGCCAGCGCACCAGGATTGACCGGCAGCGCCGGCTTTATTATCGAATGAGGATGGCCAAATGACTTTGCGACATCTGTGCTACCCGATCGTTATTGGAGCAACATTGGGGGGCTGCGCAGTTACTGCCTCGATCCAGCCCGCGCCGGCTAACCAAGAGATCCAGGTCGAGCAGAAGAGTAGCGTGCTGTTCCTGCAGAGCCTTCGTGGCCCCGAACGGCATCGGCTGCGAAGCTTTATTGCAGCGACCAGTCGCGGCCGGCGGGATGCCCTCCATGTGGGTGTCATCGGCCCACCCAGACTCATTGCACAGGTGGCCCACGAGGCTCGCGCCATGGGCGTTGCCACCTACAACATCCGCCTGTCCGCTTCTCGTGTGGATTTGCCGGCTCGTTCCGGGGTGAGGATCGAAGCGATCACTTTCGAAGCCCATCCTCCGGTCTGCCCCTCGCTCTCCATCGTCGGTCCCACAGTGAACGACAATTCGTTCAATCCAACCCTTGGCTGCTCAGTCCGGCATAACCTTGCGGTCATGGTCAATGAACCTGGCGACTTGTTAGGCAATAGCGCTGTCATGCCGACCAGTGGTGATCGTGCAGTGCTTCCCATCACCGCAGGTGGGGCCACGTCGGCGGGCAACAGGAGCAATTCGGAGGATCAAACCCATAACAGGGTTGCGCCAGAAACCCAATAAGCGGCTCGTAAGACCCGAGCAGCATGAACGTCGGTTAGCATCCTTGTCCATATCAGTCTTCGGAATCGGCCGACGAGCCTCCTGGATTTCAATCTTTGCTCGGTCCTTTCCTTGGGATCGTGCAGCTTGCAGATCAGGTTCTGGGACAGTTGGGTCGTTGACCAGAGATTTGAGCGCATCGCTGTTTTGCACGACGCTAAACTAGGCCAGCGGCAAAGACTGCCTTTGCAACCCTCTCGAAACAGTCCATCGGAACGGCCTTGCCCATCGCACCTTTTCGGATCAGCTGACGCGCCAACACATGATCCTCGACAATGCTCAGACGTTGGGCGCGCGCCTGTGCCAGTAACTGTGAAGCCGTTTCGCCCTCGCCGCGGCACACCAGTACCGGGACGCCGGTCTCGCCCCGAACGTAGCGCAGCCCGATCAATGTCGCTCGCCCCGTCAGTATCACTGTCGCCCGATGGATGCCGAGCGGAGACTCGTTCGCCGACTCCCGGCGGAGCCTGCGGTGTTCACCCTTGATCTGCGGACTACCATCCTGTTCCTTGGACTCGCGCTTGGCTTCGCTCTGCGTCATGCGCATGTCGCGCAAGAACAACCAACGTTGAATGAGCAGATCGGCCAAGCCGCCAATCAGAAGAGCGCCGGCAGCAATCGCGATCAGCACTTTGAGCTCTTTAAAGACAAAACCAAAGCAGCTCAAATCGCAAACGGGCAAGTATACCAGTGCCCTCCAACTTGCGAGCACAGTGAAAACGAACGTAGCGCCAAGAACCAAAACTTTGACGATAGACTTTCCAAGCTCGACAACCGACCGCTGGGAGACAATCCGCTTCAGCCCTTTGACGGGGTCCAATTTTTCGAAGCTGGGTTTAAGCGGCTCAACCGAAATCGTCAGCCCGCCGCCGGCCAAGACACCGGCCAGAATCGCCGCAACAACCGCCGCACCTAGGATGGGCGCCGCGGCTGTTATAGAAAGGTCCATCAATCCGACCAACGCCTGCCGGGCCGCACTGTTAAAGGGCTGTTCCTGCAGCTTGTCGGTGAGCCGCACGGCTTCGCGCCATCCGTCTTCGATCGGGCCCGCCCTGAAGCACAGGCAGCCGAAACCAGCGCAAAGGCTTGCCGCGGTCACAAAGTCGGCGCTGCGCGGGCTCTGCCCTTTCTTACGCGCGTCCCTCAGCTTCTTGTGACTTGGTGGAAGGTTTTTCTCTTCGCTCGTGTCGTTCATTTCAAGAACCTCTCGAGCCACTCCAGCACGCCGTTGAACCGAATGATCTCTGCTCCCATATATTCGATCAGGAAGACGGCGTAGCTGACCATAATGATGCCAAAGGCGGCATTCTTGATGGTCGGAGAGAGATCGTTCAGCTTGATTTGCGGCGCAAAGCGCCCGAGCAGCATGAGGGATACGTCGATCAGAAGCAGCAGAGCCAGTACGGGCCCGGCGACCACCAGGGTCGTATGCATGATATGGTCGAGAAGCCCGATAAACTCCATTGCCCCGTGGTGGGTCAGGGGCGGTAGCAGCTGATACACGGGCCAGATCAGATAACTTCCATAGAGGCATCTGACCATGGTCTGCAGACCTCCTGATACAACGAAGATCGTAACCGCGGCGGTCCCGAGAAAGAGCCCCATCGGGGCGGTTTGACTGCGTGTGGCAGGATCGTCCACCTGGCTGGAGATGCCGCGCTGGGTATCAATGATGTCACCAACGGCCTGGATGCTCCAAAGTGGTATACTAAGCAGAAAACCGAACAGCAGGCCGATAAATATCTCCTTCAAACCGAGGAGCGAGACCGCAACCATACGGGTGCCCGGATCTAGTGTCTGTAAGCCGTTCCTGATCTGCATCAAGCAAGGCAATCCAATCACAACCGTCGCGCTTGCGCGGATAATCCCGCTAATGTGCGGTCGCGTGAATACCGGAAGAACCAGCATAATGCCGAGGGCCCGGGCTGCGCCAAGTCCGGCCGCAACGACGAACTCGACAGCAGTCTGAATCAGAGTTTGCGTCTCGGTGGGTGACAAAGCATCCATTTGAGCTCAGCTCGTCGTTCCTTCAGCCAATGCAACCGTCGCACTCACGTCGCCATGATGTGAGACGTCAAGAACTCTGCAGATCTCGTGTCCCAGCGGTTGCAGAGCGACAGGCCACCAACAAGGCAGATGACTTCGGCTTCAACCATCCATATGACTACAGCCATCCGGCGCAGAGGTATGACCATTCGATGAGAGCACTGGCGAAATCGCGCCGCTGCGCGGCCTACAAGCCACGCTTCTTCCGCTCTCACCGGCCGCAGCACGGTTTGGAGATCTGAGGGCCTCAAAGCTTCCATCGATTTCGCAATCTATGGAGATCGGTCTCGAGCGGCACCTTCATTCGCAGGCTCATTCACCAGAACGCCAGAATCGTGGGGCCGCTTGCAATCAAAGCGGTTCGCCCGTTCACTGCGTCGACAACTCGCCAGGCAATGCATCGAGGACCAGGTCTCAGCAGGTAATTCCGTCACGTCGAAGCAAAACCTAAATCGAATGGATAGAACTTCCAAATGGGGTCATTCTTCCTCCGAATACGGCAGGCTCACGGAGCCGAACAGGACAGTTCGGATATCTATCCGTCGCATGCTAGCGAGGCGAGCTTTCGATAAGCTGACGAACTCGCCCTTTTCTGGTTCACAATCAAGGCCGACAAACGCGCGCTATAGCTAAACCTTGGACAGCCGTGCGTTCCGCGCCCTAATACCTCGCGGTGAGCGCGGGGAACTCAGTGAAGATATGCTGGGCTTGCTCGATCAGCGGCGCGCTCAGCACCGGAGCAAACAGAACGAGCACGGCGACGACGACGAGGAGCTTCACGGTAAGCGGCAAGGTTTGATCCTGGAGCTGGGTTGCTGCCTGCACGATGCCGATACCCAATCCGGCCACGAGGGCTGCCAGGAGCGGCGGTAGAACCCAGATCATGAACAGGACCAGTGATCGGCTCAGGTGGGTGAGGATGCTGGCCTCGTCCATGTCAACTCCCCGGAGATGCGTAGCTTAAGACCAATCCGTGCATGAGCCGTGACCAGCCGTCGATTGTGACGAACAGAAAAAGCTTGAAAGGAACGGATATCATTGTTGGTGACACCATTGACATGCCCATGGCCATCAGAATTGTCGTCACAATCAGGTCAATTGTGATGAACGGAAGATAGAGAAGGAAACCGATTTCAAACGCACGCTTAAGCTCCGAGATCAAAAAGGACGGCACGAGGATCGAAAAATCATCGGCTGTTGCGTTGCCGCGCATCTCCTCCGACCAGATATGTTCCGTCGACGACAGGAAGAACGTGCGCTGCTCCTCAGTGGTGAACTTCTTGAGATGGGCGCGCAGCGGCTCGCTGCCCTCCTTGGCAGCGGTCAACCAGTCGTCGGCGGTTTGGTAACGAAGTTGCATATCGGTCACGCGGTTGTATGTTTGCTCGAATACCGGGGCGTCTATGAACGCGGTAAGGATCAATGCAGCGCCATACAGTACGATGTTCGGTGGTATGGACTGAGTGCCAAGCGCGTTGCGGATCAGGAAGAGAACGACGGAAACCTTGATGAACGCCGTCGTTGTGACGACTGCAAACGTCAAGAGGCCAAGGCCGACGGTCGCCGCAACAAGCGCAAGGATGCTCGGTTGAATGTCAACCATTGACCGCCAACCTGCTACGTAACCGGATGCCCAACGCTTCACCGACACGTACGATGTCGCCGCGGCCGATCAATTGACCGTTGGCGACAATGTCGACCGGGCCGTCCAGCTGACGGCCGAGCTCGAACACGTGCCCCTCGTTGATGCTTCTCAACGTACCCAGCGCGATGGGCCAGCGGCCGCATTCGAACACAAGCGTGATCTCAACACTGTCGATGTCGGCTTCCGAGGGCGGGATTGATTGCTCCGCTTGGGATCGTATTGTCATATTTGCATACCTTAGAGGATGGGACTGCAGGCGGAATGGTCCCCGAAGGATAAGTCTGTCGCCCGCGACCTGCGCCGGCGCCCACAACTTGTCCGCAGCGAGGATGAGCTGGCCATAGGCAAATGGAATGACGTCGGGCAGCAGCGCGTCGCCGGGCTGTGCTTGACGAAGAAGCCTGACGGGCGCCCGTAGCGAGCCGATCTCTCTCGCAATCACGACCGGCAATTCCGAAGAAATCTTGCCTAAGTCCCGCGGTAATCGGCCGATCAACTCGCCTAACAGACGAAACGCAGACGGAACCAGACCGTCAAGTGGCGCGAACAAGAACAGGCGGGCCTTGACCGCCAGCGGCCCGAAAGTAACGTCGAGCTCCAAATAGGGGTCTTTGGCCGTCGCGTCTTCGATGCGGATCAGCTGCAAATTCCGCGCGAGCATGATCTCTAATCGAGCGAGCCAAGGTTCCAGAACAAGTTCGAGAAGCAGCGAGCGGGTTGGGTCGGAAGGCAAAGTAAGGCCATACTGGACCATTGAAATCAGCGCCTCGACGAGAAGGCGGGGCAAGGACAAGACAGCGGTCTCGCCTCCGGCGCAAAATACGCAATCAAGCATCGACATGGCATATGGCTCGGCCTGCCAAACAAGCCGGCTTATACGGATCGATAGCGGCTTATCGCCAAGGCGGCTCTGCAGAACCGTGCGTGGTGCGGCGATCTCGTTGAGCCACGAGACCACGCCATGCGACAACTTTACCGCTGGCTGAAATAGTGCGGGTTCACCCACGGCATTTACCGACAGGTTCCATGGGCGCAGCTCGCGACGTCATGAGAGAACGAGCCATCAGTTCGAGCCACCGACCGCTTGGCTGCGCGAACCACCCTTATATCGGAGCAAAACCTCGTCGTCGGCATCGATTTCGGCTGCACACTCCAAACGGACAGCGGTATTGCGCTGGACATCGCCCTCAATCTCCTCCCATTTCTGGCTCGCCGCCGAACGCTTGGCCCATATGGTCCGCGCCTCATTCACTGACCGCTGAGCCTGCTCATGCGCGACGCGCGCCTGCTCACGCGCCTGGCGTGCCGATTCGATCTGTGCTGCCAGTCGCCCAAGGACGAGTTGACAGCGACGATCGAGCTCGGTCACGGACATCGTCTTGAGCGACGCCAGCTCCTGATAAAGTTCAGCTTCGACCTTGGCGCGACGATTCTCCGCGCCTTCAAGATTCTCAGACGCTCGCTGCAGCGCTTCGACCGCAATTCGGCGCCTGGCTTCCATGTTCGACAATTCACGAAGCGCGCTTCGCTCTCTCATGTCTTTCACCAGCCGCAATTTCGACGCTTGCACGAGATTCAGGCCGTCAGACGCGACATCCATGAAACGGTCTCCTCAAAGCTAGACGGCTCGTCCTGTCCCTGGCGCAAGAATGCGCGCAGTTCCTCGATTGAATCGACTGCCCGATCAGTCAGTGCATCGCTGCCCGGCTTGTATTCACCGACCTTGATCAGGAACTCAGCCTCATTATAGCGCGAGAGCAGATCACGGAAGACGGATGCCGCCTTGCGATGTGGACCAGAGGCGACCGCATCCATGACACGACTTCGGCTCGACAGCACGTCGATGGCGGGAAAATGCTCTCGCGAGGCCAGCGCGCGCGAAAGAATGATATGACCATCGAGAATGCCGCGCGACTCTTCGGCGATCGGATCGCCCGTACCGTCACCTTCGACAAGCACGGTATAGAATGCCGTGATCGAGCCCCGCTCGCCCATACCGGCACGCTCCAACAGTCCAGGCAGCAGCGCAAAGACGGAGGGAGGAAAGCCGCGCCGGGTAGGAGGTTCTCCTGCGGCAAGGCCGATTTCGCGCATTGCACGGCTAAAGCGCGTCAGCGAATCCATCATCAGAACGACCTGCAGCCCTTGATCACGAAAATACTCGGCGAGTGCGGTCGCCATATGAGCGCATTGCGCCCGCTCCATTGCCGATCGATCGGATGTCTCAACGACAACGATCGTGCGAGCGAGGGCATCTCCAATATGACGTTCGATGAATTCACGCACCTCGCGTCCACGCTCTCCTATGAGCGCAACCACGGTGACATCTGCGGCCGCACCTTTTACAATTTGCGACATCAGCGTCGACTTACCGCAACCGGCATCTCCATAGATTCCGATCCGCTGACCTTCGCCACACGTCAGAAGTCCATCCAGCACGCGAACGCCGAGCGGAAACGGCTGCTCGATGCCACGCCGCCTCATCGGGTTGGGCGCCTTGCCGCGGAGCGGACACGTGTGGACCGTCTTTATCGGCCCCTTGCCATCGAGTGGGCGGCCGAAGCTATCGATCACGCGGCCGAGCAGGTCGGGCCCGACTGACACTTCATGCATGCGCCCGGTCGGGAGCACTTCCGCGCGGTGGGACAAGCCTACCATATCGCCAATGGGCGTCAGCAACACCCCGTCCGGCAGCAAACCAATGACTTCCGCCTCAAGTGACCATCCGGAAGCGTGATCCTGCAATAGGCAAAGTTCTCCAACACGGGCCCCTGGCAACACGGCATGGAGCAAGGTGCCGATCGCACGCGTGATCCGTCCCCGCACGGCACGCGTATCGACATCCTTTGCTGCGAACCTCAGAGATGCTATCGCCGCACGCACATCTCCTTCTCCGCCGGCTTGATCATGGCCTGATTGTTGCGTCGTCACGGATAGCTTTCCTGAGAAGATGGATTAAGGCCGAGACGCAATGTGCGGAGCTGCGCGGCAAGTCCTAAATCGACACTGCCGAACTCACTCCACAGAACGCACTGGTCCGGCCCCACGGCAGGGTCCGGATCAATTCTGACTTTCGGCCGACCATTCGTTCCATCGAACGCCAGGAATTCATGTCTTAGTGCATCAGCGTTCACAGGAGACACGTGAAGGCATACTTCTGCGCTGCCATATCTTTTCTCGACAGCGTGACGAACGGTCCTTACCAACATCTCACCCGGATCAAAGGAGCCCAACAAATCGGTCAATATCTCAATGACGAGGTGTGGTAACTCCTGTTGCAGAACGGCTTTTCGCCCCGCCACATCGGAAGCAGCTCGGGCAATCAGCTGTGCCATTTCGTCCGAGCCTGACCTTAGACCGTCGCAGTGCCCGCGCTCCCGCTCCTGCTGATAGGCCTTCCTTGCCCAACTGCGAACCTGCCGCAGGTATCGCTCGGCTAGCGCGCGCGTCTGTACCGCATCGTACCAGATGCCAAGTTCCGCGGCTGGTATGAGCGGACCGAGCGGCCGTATTCGCGGGCTATCTGGCAAGACTGTTTCATTGGCCGTCATGCCGCTGGCTCCTCCGTGGCCAAGTGGGCCACCACCAAAGACAGTAACTTACCCGCTGAGTTGTGGTGTTCGGCGGCTGGAGATTCGGCGGTGGTCCCCACAGGTAAGCGGAAAAGAACGCGCACACGGTTAAGCTCTGATGCGTCCTTGAGCCAAGCGCCAAGGCAGGCAAATCCCTCATGTTCAATCTGGCTCGCCAGCTTCTGCGGATCGTCAATCGATGTGGGTGCGACGGCGCTGGATAAGTGTCGGATTGCGAAAGCATGTGCTTCGGCACCAATATTTTCGATCAGAATCGCTACATCATGCCTTGACACAAGCTTCAGCACCGAACGGGCATGCCAGATACTGCCAGCGAGCAGCGCCGCCCGACGCGGATCATGCCCGAGCAGAACGTCCCTACCCCAGTCGGTTCCCTTCGCAACCAGCTCACTACCTGGCAGCAATTCGACGAGTCTTTGCTGCAGTCTCGGAGACTTCTGCAACTGCAGCACTGTCGCTGCCGACAGGAGCCCATCAAGATGGCCGGCAAACCGGCTGGGATGGATCAAAGCGGCAAGCTCGCGCAGGCGATCGGAATGCGGGTTGAGTGAATAACTTGGATTAGTGGATGCCATCGATACGAACCTGCTGCCACTATTTCGGATCGGAGGAGAGCTTTTTGCCGGCGGACTGGACCGCTGGCTTGCTGGCATCTCTGCCGAAACTTGTCACTTTGAGCCAGGATTGACGAAGCTGTCGCCCACGTGTGCTCAGCAGCACGTAAGATAGAATGCCCAACGCGGCGAGCCCACCTCCTGCACCGATCGCAATGGGGGTTGCAATGAACTTGGTTGGTTCGGTGGAAGCTGCCGTTTGCACAACGGAGACCTCATGATGAGCCCGCTCAACCGGCACGAACACGACCGCCACCTTGTCGTATGATAGACCTTCGATGCTGTTGGCGACGAGCATCTTGATCTGCGGCAGCAAGGCTGAGAGCTTCGCGTTGGAGGCGTATCGAATGAACACCGACGCCGAAGACGGGGTTGCATCTTGTCGCAAAAGATCATTCTTCGGCAGAACGACATGAACACGGGCGGAGAGAACCCCATCGATATCGCTGATCGTGCGCGACAATTCTTCACTGAGAGCATAGACGTAGCGGGCTCGCTCCTCAACCGGAGAGGCAACGAGGCCCGCCCCCTTGAACACCTCACCAAGGCTCTTGAAGGATTGGCGCGGCAAGCCCTGATCATTCAGCAGCTCGATTGAGTAGGCGAGTTGCTTTTCTTCCACCTGAATTGTGCTGGTCCCATCCTTACCGACAACACGAATGGCATCGACGCCCTTGCTCAGGAGCAGCCCAAGCATCTCGTTAGCTTCACGCTCTTGAACTTTGGTATACAGATCAGCTTTGCAACCGGCGAGGGTCAGCAAAAGCGGCAACAGGACGAGAGCATGAAGCCGCTTTCTTGCGCGACAGCCATTACCGATCTTGTCTTTCGTCAAGACAGCCAACGACCCACTCAGCCCGCCGATAGAAGCTTATTCAGAGATGAACTCACAGCACCTGTCCCCTTGGAGATGAGCGAAACCTGGATGACGCCGTTGTAAACATCCCGCAGATTCGTCAGCGCCGAGTCGAAATGATCCGCACCCTCCGGTTGGCCCACTGGATGCACCTCCACTTGCTGCACACGCAAGACCGGTTGCGCGGCCGGCCCAAGCTGCAGACTCTTGGTAGGATCAGGCTCGCCGACGAGCGCCGGCGAAACTGCCCCCGACGGAAATGGTCTGCCCTGGTGGATAGCAGAAATGCTCTGAAGGACGCGATCGCCTAGCAGGCTCTCCGGCGCTACTGCGCGATGCACTTCCGGCAGCGATGGAGCTGGCGCGTGCTCGGTCGCAGAAGCGGCGACACCTTGGTTCGAGGCCGCCTGCGCAAGACTCTCGCCAAACTGAGCGTGCGCCGGCGAACAGCCGTTGGAGGCACACTCGACGGAGTTGGCAGAGATCGACGTAACGCCAAACAACATGGAGGAAATCATTTCTGTCCCGTGGTGAGATGAGCCGTTCCGTTCACACGAATGGGCCGCACCTTTGGAGAAGCAAGCTGACCAAAAACTGACGAGCATCTGTCATCTAATGATCACGGTTAGCTTCCAATTTGGGACGAAGCATCGGCTTCCACATTTTGGGACGAATTCCGGTGCTTGTTCTCAAGTGTAAAAATAGCAGGAATGCTCATCCCATCCACAAGGCTGCACATCTTGACGAAAGTTCTCTATGCTGGTGTTTTCATTTGCTTTGGCGTCGTCGAGGCGCTCGGCGCTCCCCTGGCGCTGCCATCGACGCCTTATAGTTACACAGTTCTGGATCAGGACCTCGCGGCCGCACTGCAGGAATTCGGCAACAACCTAAATATCAGAGTCAATGTCAGCACCGGGGTGAAGGGGCGGATTCGCGGGCGAATGCCGGATCTCCCACCGCGAGAGTTCCTCGAACGGTTGATTAATCTCTACAATCTTCAGTGGTACTACGATGGGCTGGTGCTCTACGTATCCGATGCGCATGAGGCGCAAAGCCGCCTTTTGGTCTTGAGTCCAATCAGCTTTGATGCGTTCAAGGCGGCACTCGATGCGCTCAACATCTCCGACGAGCGTTACATCGTGAGACCCGTACCGGGAGATGGCCTCGTCTTCGCCTCTGGTCCACCCCGCTTTGTCGCGCTTGTGGAGCAAACAGTAAAAGGACTTGCGGCGGAGGCACAGGCACGGCGAAACCCGAGCAGTGCCGAAAAGCCGCCGCACGAGTCGGTTTTGATGCTGTTTCGGGGATCCTCCAGCGTGGTCATTCGCGAAGGACGACCGAATGACGCTCCTTCGCCGGAGGCGCCACATCAAGACGGCGCGGTCCACACACCCGATGTAGGTAAGAAATGACTTGATGACAACTGATGGCCTGGAAGAGATGCAATGCGTCTGCTTATGCCCTCTGTCAGTTTTTCGAAAGCTACTGCTGCCATTGTCAGAGCGCGGATGTGTAGATGGCCGATGCCGCAGGGTGGCGCAATAAACGTCCGAACCGGAGCCACGGATGCGAACCAGAATTCTAGCCAGCAGCATCGGTGAGCGTGCTTTGCCACTTTAGCGCCTCATGCGAGCTTTTGAACAACTCCACGAAGTCCGTCATGCAAATGAGCTTCGTCGTATAAGAATGAAACCCACTCCGTTGTCCAAAAGGAGGAACGGGATGGACTTCAACGCGCTAAGCCGGGCGGACAACAGCCCAGCGTCCCACTCGTCCTCATCGCTCGCCAGTCCAAGGGAGTTTGAGCGTGAACTAATGGCATTGCATGAAATACCTGAATACAGCCAGGACCTAATTTGGCAGGAACTCGGAGGCAGATCATCGGGTGTGAGCCATCATTGAGTGGCGACGAGCGGTCCAATTCTCAACAGCCGATCGCTCAACACCGCACGGACGCCTCCGATTTCAAGATCTTGAGCCTTGGCTCATGCGGGCCGGGTCACCTCACGCTGGACCGTCTCAAGCCGGGCCCCTGTTGACGCAGGGGTGCTCCGCCGGACATTGGAGATTTTGCCATGGCGAACGGTCGTCGCGCCAAGGACGACTGGGTCTTCACTGGCCAAACAGCTACGCCCGCTCAGATCGAAATGCTAAGAAGCGGCGATCTCATAGCTACCAGGGGTGTCCGGACAACAACGCTCACCATCCCGGGTGTGCCTCACACGGAAGAACGTTTTATTCGTCAAAACCGTCGCTGAACCCTTCCATTTGGCCTGTAGGTTCGGGCGAACACTCGCCAAGCGGCTAAGCACGATGACATGAAGAATGCCGAGTGCAGCTGAGCTTCGATCCGCGCGGCGCAATACGGTCCGCAGCATCTACGCAAGCGCCAACACTCTCGTTGGACACCGGCGCGAGGTCGCTCCGCGTGGGTCATTTCACCATAAGATGCTGCGGAGACCTGCGACGTTGTTTGACCAATCGGCGCACGTGATCATCCGCAGAGCGGCAGAATCGGCCTCGCTAATTCGACCTAGTTGGCCCCGAGGCAAGCGATCGAGCATAACAAGAAAGCCGATTCCGATATCGAGAACCCATCACCGCCTCTCACACCATCACTGCGCGTCTCGTTGTGAAACCTCTGAGCGCCGTCAGCTTTTGGAAAGCTAATCGAACCTACCATGTGGCGTGAATATCTAGACGGCGATGTGCCTATAGATTGTAGCGGAACTGAGCGCTGGGGCGCACTGAGCAATTGGAAGCAGGTGGTAGGAGCCATCGAAGCCTGTCGACATTTCTTGCTCGTTGTTCGTCGCGATTCTCCGGCTGCGCCACATGACCAGTGTGGTGCGATCTCAAATCAGAGGACGTATAATGTCAGTCAACAACCTATCGCTAACCGCCAGCTCGAGTATGTCCGGACTGGCCCCCGGGCCCTCATCGGCGCGGGATCTTTCAAACTTCGAGGCGATGCTGGCTAGTTTCTCGTTGAAAGACAATGCCGATGACCATTCCACTCCACAGAATCCGCCGGCTGCAGACTCAGCCAAGCGGCTGACGGAGGAACTCACGCAGGAGGTGCGGAGCATCCTCCCGCCGGAGATCGAGGCCGCACTTGACGCATGTCAGCAGGCCCCAGAGCCATCCTCCGCGGAGTCCTCCTCCGCTGCGAGCGCCCCAAAGATTGCAGAGGCACCCGTACAAAGCTCCAGGATCACGTGGAACAGCGGCACGCTGACTGATGCCGAGCTGGAGATTGTGTCGGTGCTGAACCGACACAAAGACAAATGCCCGCTGGATTGGAAATCCCTTGGAGATTTGGCCAACGATCCCTCCACTCCGCCGGATCTAAAGGCGGCGATCGAGGCGTTGCAACAGGACCCAGAGCTCTTCTATGCGATAGGCTCGCAAGGTGACGGCCGCTGCGGCGGGAAGATCAAAGCAGGTGATCTCTCCGGCTTCTCCGATCACCACCCTCAGGTTGCTGCTTTCCAGGAGCAGCGGGCAGAGAGCTATACGCAAAACTACATCCCTTCCGACGGCACCCGGAATGGCGAGCCATCGGTTATGACCCAGACCGATGCATTGCGCGAGCTCTATCGCTATGCCGACAATCTGCCTAAGAACCTGAGCCTTGCGGATTTCAAGCGGATCGTCGACGGCGAAGCTAAAACCGGCAAATGCCCGCCACAGGTCCTCGCGGCCGCTCAATACTTCCTCGACCATCCGGATGAATGGAAGCAGTTGTACGGTGGCTCGATAGACAAGGTCCACAAAGAGGACTTCCTGCAGGTTGCTTCATCATCGATCAATCTCACGCAAGCCGAGCTCGATACGCTCAATACGATCAGCAAGAACCAAAACGCTTTCTTCGGGAAGGGTGACCTGACCCGGGAAAAGCTGGCGAGCATGGTCGATGATAAGACCCTCGCGCCCGAGGTGCGAAATGCGGCCTCCCAGCTGCTCTGCGATCCTGTGTTGTTCGGGTTGATGAACAACGCGATTACGGGCTACAAAACCCACCACAAGTTCTTCGACTTCGGCGGCGGCCATACGGTCGATTCCGGCAACATCAGCAACAGCGACTTCGACCATTTCTTCAACAACATGTCGGGTGCGAACCGCACCGTTCACCAAGTGAAGACGCATGCCGTCCGAACGCCTGCCGAGCAGGACGCGGTCGCGGACATGACGACGGGCATGGCAGACCAGCCCGACATCAAGTCTCCCAAAAAGAACGGTGGCGCCTTCATGCACGCACTTAACGACGTGCTCAAAGTTGGCTCTAAGGTATTCGATTGGGCCGCAACAGCAGTCGGTGTACTTGGCTTCATTCCAGGCTTGGGTGAATTGGCCGATCTGGCGTCAATGGTGCTCGAAGCCGAGGCGCAAGCTGCAAATCTTCTTCATACTGCCGTCAGTGGCGGCAACATAAAGCAAGCGCTGGAAGAAGCCGGGCTGAACCTTGCGGCACAGGCGGTGGGCTGCATCGCCGGACCTGAGGTCAAATTGGCAATGCGAGAGGGCTTGGTGAAGCAGGCAATTCAAGAAGCCGCGACGGCCGGCATCAACCTGCCGGTTTCGGTGGCCCAGTCCTGCGCGGAGGATTATCTGAATAACCTAAAGGCTCGCATCGAATCCGAGCGCTTGCAAGCTGCAGGCGCTAACGCCTAGGCGGAGGGACGCCATCTTCTCAGGATCACGCTGGAAATGCTAATCGAGCTTGCGCGGCCTCCGCGCGGTTGGGCCTCTCTGCCGAGCACTAGGTCGCGCAAGCTCTACCAGCATACTTGAGACTGCCCCCGAATCCGAGGAACTTATTTCGGCTCTTCACTGTGTGCAAAACCATGTTGGCCGCACTCGATCGTTCGAATCCGACCTCAAACCCAGTCTGCCGCTGTGAAGTTCCATCGACTGCAACGCCGCCTGTCGAGACCGCGATGCATTAACACTACGCGACAGACCGGCCGCAGCCGCGGAGCTTACCGCTTGCGCAAGGATCGAGAGCACATTGGTCCGAAGCCGTAGAAGTCCCAAAGGGCTCTTGCTCCAGTGGCGGGCTTCTGCTCGGTCTTCCTGAAAAGTAGGTGGCGATTGACGGATCTGCTATGGCCCCGCCAGGACCGAGAGACCGCTCTTGGCCGCTCAATCGGCCGTCACTCTGGCTTTGCCCCTCGCTCCGACCAGGTCAAGCTCCATGCCGCTTCGCGTGACCGCAAGCAAATTGTCGAAAGAGCTCGGAGGCATCGCAACGGACGTGCGCCCGAGATTGCAGCCACGTCGAGCTGAAAACGCTTTTGTGTAGCTTTGATATTTCGCTATTGAAGCTTTCGACCATCTGATCTCCAGCTTTCGCGGGCAACTTGTTGAAATACGGTCGGCTGGTGAAGATGTATAATGGTGATGGACCAGGTTAAGACAAACAATCGTTTGTGGAGCTTGATCGGGTGAGCACGTTGCTCATCACATCGGCTCATTGCATTTTCTACGACTCGTCAGCTTCTCGAAAGCTAATACTTGCATAGTTGATGGCGGACAAGGCCTCCATTGGCACGATCGAATTGACATAGGAGAACCCGATGCGCGTTACGAGCTCTAGCGGCGCTGGGCACGTCGATGTTGACCTCCATGCAGCTGGCGGCAAAAGCGGCGGCAGAAACGGATCTCACAAGCCTGGCGAGCGCGACGATCATGCCCGATCGCCTGATGCAAACATTCCCGAAAACGGCGGCGCGCCCACTCCGAGCGGCAACTCGCAAGAAGCCGCTATGCAGCAAGCGTTCAGCGCCGCTTTGGGAGCCGCTGCTCTCCAAGTTGCGAATAGTGCAATGAGCCATTTCGACGATGTCATGGCCGAGACAGAGGAGGATTCCTGACGTTGCATGTTGCGACGTTTGGAAATAGGAGCCGCACGTCGCGGCGCAATTCGAGCACACAGGAGAATAGTATGTCTAAAAATGTTGGTGCGTCTCATACCTCGACTGCAGGTGGGGCAGCCGGCACCGCTACTGCTGCAGCCGCTTCCACGGCTGCTGAAGCTGCTGGAGAGGCGGCATTCCAACGGCAAATCGCCGCCCTGACTGCGACCAGCACAAAGGCTGCTGAGAGGGATGTGGAACTTCGGGTCGTCTCGACCGAGCTCTCGACCGTCAAGAAAGCCGCCGATGAGCGGGTGCAGTAAGGGATGAGATGGGGCGACGTCGCCGCCCCACTTTCCCCGGCTGCTTAGTCTGTGAAGTCGCACGGGCCGTACGGTTTTGCCGTACGGTTCCGTTCGCTGTTCAGGAAACCGACCGTGAATGAACCAAATTGCCCGCATTTCGAAGTGTTGTCGGGGTGTTACTCCGGGCTGACAAGTAAAGTGGGGGTCGGATCGTGTCTGATTGGCAGCAGCCTCGATGCTGACTTGATCTTCGTCGAACAAGGCCTCGAATCGCACCATCTTCGTGTCACCCCCCATTCCGATTCAATCGAGATCGAGGCCCTTGCGAGGGACGTTAGGATCGAGGGGCACGAGACTGTTTTACCGAACGAATCCATTGTTGTCCCTCTTCCTGTCGTTTTGCATGCCGGGGCGATGTCCATTCGCTGGACGATCGAGGACTACAAACAAGCTGACTCCATCGACCGCCGGCATATATCGCTCGCCTTTCTCGCTTTGGTCCTGATCAGCTCTGCCGCGGTTGGCGCAGTCTCATCCAGTTTTGTCCAGACCAATACCACCGTGGCGTCAAGTCCGTCGTCACCTGCTCCGGACATTGCGCCCAAGCTGGCGCTCAGCTCTCCTGATGCTCTGGCCACCGATGCAGCTGCCGAACGGTTGCAAGAGGAAGTTGACAGAGCGGGCCTTGTCGGCATCAAGGTCGGCTCTGGGGCGGGCGTTGTCACCGCCGATGGCACTGTTACGCCCGCCTCGCTCGCCACATGGCGAGACGTCCAGCAGCGGTTTGATCACAATAGCAATGGCGCTTATACGCTCGTCAATGCAGTGGCCATCAAGGATGAGAAGACGCCTCCCGCAATTGGGGTCCAAGCTGTTTGGCGCGGGAGCGACCCCTATATTGTCATTGCTGGTCAAAAGTATTTCGTCGGCGCGCTCTTGAGCAATGGATGGACCGTCTACGGGATTGAGGAAGGGCGTGTTCTGCTGAGCCGCGATGGCCGGCTTGCCACTCTACCCTATTAGCGTTTTAGGCCGCAGGTAAGGAAGCAAAGCGCCATGACTAGGCTGCCCCCCAATCCCGTCGAGCCCGGCACCTCTTTTCAGGAGCCAAACGTTGATCATCATGCATCTGCCATCACGCCGGTCAATTCTCGGGCCAAGTCCATCGGGATTGACCGGACGCGTGGCAATGATCACAAGAGCCAAACCTCACTTTCTCGTCCTAGTGACGTACTGGATCGGTTGGTGGACGCCACGATCGAGAGCGCGCTCGAGCTCAGTTCGATCGATGCAGTTTCGCGCATCAATCTAGACGAGGCGCGCGCCCCGCCAGGTCAGATCGAGCCAAGCTCGGAACTCGCTTGGCTTAATGAGCCCAATCTCGCGCACAGTCTGCTCTCCTTTGTGACGCCGCGCTTACGCCATTCGCATGTTCTGCGTCCAGAGCAACACGGCCTTCTTCTGGAGCGTTTGGCTGATACGCTATCAGCCGCGCCAGAGGATTTGGTGCCACGTGAAGGGGCCGCCCTTCTGCAACTGGAGCTGCAACGTTTAATCCTGCTCCGGCAGACTCACAACGGCTTGATCAAAGGCTAGCAATGCTCGGGCCAGACAAAGTGCAACACTTCACATCTACACGGCCGCCGATCGTTTCCGAAGCCGGCGCTATCGAGCTGATCTCCGGGCCGGAGCGAGATTTGCTCTGCGTGCTTTCTTACGTCTACCTTGCGTGCGGACAGAGCGCTAAGAGCCTGGCTCTGTTGCGGCTGGTCGCTCACGAACAGTCTCAAGACATCGGCCTGCTCCGCATCTTGGCTTACGCTCTCATCTCGGAGCGTCGCGGTGACGAAGCACTGTCGGTATTGGACAGGCTTGACAAACTGGATGACGAGCCATCTTCGTGCCCGCCCTTGATGCTGATGCGCAGCCACGCCCTGCGCCACGCTGGCCGCATGACCGAAGCGCAAGCCGTCTTCAAACGCTATGTTTTGTTGCGGGGCAGCCCAGCTGCAATCAAACAACAATAAGGCTTCCATGGCCAACCTTCTACGAAATCTCATCACGCGTGCGCCGGCTCACCCGGATTTGATGGTCGCGTTGATGCTTCTTCTGGCGATCGGAATGATGATCATGCCGATCCCGATCGTCGTTATCGATATGCTGATCGGCTTCAATCTGGGGTTTGCCATATTGCTGTTGATGGTAGCCCTGTATCTCAACACGCCGCTCGACTTTTCGTCCCTGCCGGGCGTCATCCTGATCTCCACCGTCTTTCGTCTTGCTCTTACCGTTGCAACGACGCGACTGATCCTAGCCGAGGGCGATGCCGGCAGTATCATTCATACATTCGGCGACTTCGTCATATCCGGCAACATCGCCGTCGGCATTGTCATATTCCTGATCGTGACCATGGTGCAGTTCATGGTTCTCGCCAAAGGCGCCGAACGGGTGGCCGAGGTATCGGCGCGCTTCACGCTCGATGCGCTGCCGGGCAAGCAGATGGCGATCGACGCGGAGCTGCGCAACGGCCATATAGATCAGCACGAAGCCCGCAGCCGGCGCGGCGCGCTGGAGCGAGAAAGCCAACTGCACGGCGCGATGGACGGCGCTATGAAATTCGTGAAGGGCGATGCCATAGCCGGACTAATAGTCATCTGCATCAACATGCTGGGTGGCATCACGATCGGATCGCTTTCCAAGGGCATGTCCCTCGAGGAGGCGATGCATCATTATACCATCCTGACGATCGGTGATGCGCTCATTTCGCAGATTCCGGCCCTGCTGCTGTCCATTACAGCCGCAACCATTGTCACTCGTGTCAACGGTCCTTCCAGACTCAATCTCGGCGCCGATATCGTCAACCAACTTACGGCCAGCACACAAGCGCTACGCTTGGCCTCCTGTGTCTTGCTTGTGATGGGGTTCGTTCCCGGCTTCCCTTTGCCGCCCTTTGTCATACTGGCCGCGCTGTTCTCCGCCGCCAGCTTTCTCAAGGTTGGCGTGCAAGAGGGCAAGACCGCTCTAAAGGCCGACGCCGGTCCCACCGGCTCGGCTCCCGCTTCCGCACAAGGTCAGAAGCAAACCGTGCCCGCGGAGGCACTTCCGATTGCACTGTTGCTAGCGCCGAGCCTGATGCATGCAATCGACGTAGGGGAACTCGAGCAGTGCGTCGCACGGGTTTCGGCACTGGTTTCAGCTGATCTTGGCATCACAATTCCACGCATTCCCGCCCAAAGCGCACAGCACCTGGCCCAATCGCAATTCCGGGTGGATGTCGAAGGAGTGCCGGTGGAGGAGAGCGCCATTGACCCGACACAACTCTTACTTAACGACGACGTGGCGAACATTGAACTGAGCGGGATTCCCTTTTGGCAGGACCCAGACACGAATCGGATCTGGATCGAACAAGGCCATGCGCCCGCTCTCAAAGCTGCCGGAATAGGGCACCACCGTCCGAGCGAAATCATCGCCTTGCGCGTCCAGTCGACGTTGACACGCTATGCACAGCGCCTGGTGGGCATTCAGGAAACGCGTCAGCTGCTTAGCCGGATGGAGCAGGAATATGCCGACCTGGTGAAGGAGGTGCTGCGCACGACACCGATCCCTCGCATCGCGGATGTGCTACGTCGCTTGCTGGACGAGGGCATCCCGATCCGGAACACCCGTTTGGTTCTGGAGGCGCTTGCAGAATGGAGCGAACGGGAGCAAAGTGCCGTACTGCTCACCGAATATGTGCGTTCAGTTCTGAAGCGGCAGATCTGTCACCGCTATGCCAACGCCCATCGTGTTGTGGCTGCCTTTATCGTCGAGCGTGAGACCGAGGATATCGTGCGAGGTGCGGTGCGCGAGACCGCTGTCGGTCCCTACCTCGTTTTGGAGGATCGGCAAAGCGAGATGCTACTTGCACAATTTCGCCAGATCCATTCGAACATCGCGAGCGGTCAGAACCAGCCAGTTATCCTGGGCTCGATGGATATCCGGCGCTTCGTGCGCGGCTTTCTCACCCGCAATGGAATAGACCTACCTGTTCTCTCGTATCAGGATCTCGCCTCGGATTTCACCGTCCAGCCGATTGGCTCCGTCAAACTTGCGCCTGGCAAGGACAAGACTCCTAAAGGCGGGCATCGTGACCTCCTCCCTGCGGCCGGCTGACGAGCACAGGCGTGGGGTCGTGAGGTCGCTTATGAATTCATGTAACATTAATGTTTTGCGGCGCTGGCGTAACTTCCGTCGCCATTCGTGCTCGGCCTTTCTCCCCATGCTTGCCATTGTGCTGCTCGCGGGTTGCGCCAACTCGCACACGTCGGGTCTTTCACGGCAGTCGACGTCTACGGCAGAGCTGGTTGGGGCCAAGGAGGTCGATCCAGCTATGCGCGAGCGCATCTCTCACGCCCTCGGTCGGGATGCTGACGAGAAGGCTTTGCGCGATGCGCTGAAGCAACGACCGGACAATGTCGATGCGGCGATTCCTCTTGCGCGGAGCCTGCTGATGCGTGAAAGCGCTGATGAGGCGCTTGAGGTGCTCGACAACATCTTGCTCGCAGCACCCGGCGACCTGCGCGCACTGAATGCCAAAGGTGTTATGCTCGATCACGAGGGCCGCCATCACGAGGCGCAAACGCTATACCGCCAAGCTCTGGCAATTGACCCGGAAAATCCGATGTTGAGCAACAATCTCAAGCTGTCGCTCGCCCTTGAAGGGACGACGCAGAACGGCAATCCCGACCCACAACTGCAAGCGGATGGCCGGCACGCACCGTACCGTTAGAGGTAGTCAACGAACAAGAGCGGATCGCCCCAATGGCAACCCGCCGTACTCGCTCATTTCCAAACCGCCAATGGTTGATATGTCAAAGTCTTAAGTTTGCTGGATGAAATGAAAGCACCTCGACGATAGATTTCAGCGTCACTCATCCGCTGGCCAACAACCCAGGCGAATCCTCCTGGAACGTCAGCTCCGGTTCGTGGCCACGAACCGCTCGTCCTCTATATACACAGCGAAAGCTCGCGCAGCAGCGTTGGGTTTTGCTGAGGTAAGTGACTCGATGATGGCACTCAATCCCGCCAAGGAGGGCGACAAGTGGAACAAGAACAAAGATGCCAAATGCGAGCAGCCACTTATATCTTTGCCGCAGCTGAAGACAGTAGCGCCAACGCCGATATGATTTCACGACGGCTGGCTTGCGCAACCGGATCACCTGGCCACCTTCTCCCTCGTGAACCTTACTTATTGTTCGATGTGGATCTGCGAGGCGCTGCCGTTAACGAAAACATGCGGCCGAGGAACTAAAGTATCTCTCGAGCTCAGCGATCGCGCGTTCCTCCCACTCTGCAGCTTGCGCTTGTAATGAGTCCCGTTGGATTGGCCGAAATGCGGCGGACTGACGGCACAACGAAGCTATCGCGCGATAGCGGCGCACGTTTTCCATAACGGCCGATCCGGTCATGTGTGGATCTCCTCCCCTGTTATCCCGGGCAAGAACTTGCTCGAAAACGGTTTTCGATCCGTTAGCGGTAGGAGTGGAAGGCGTGAACGGTTGGCAGAAACTTGTCGGCATGAGGGGGACCGACAATGAACGTCTTCCACAAGGAGCACATCCCCATAAAACCCGGCTCGGCAGTGGTCCATCCGTGCGCTTCTGCACCCCCTTGTCTCAGTTTATTGGTCGGATAGCGGAATGTAGGAATAGTTTCGGCTTGCAATCTCCATCAGATGACTGTGATCTGGCCTGTCTTTCGAATCCTCAGGAGTAATGAGCAATCCGTTTGTTGGTGATTTGAAGGACGAAGAGGGCCGGTGCTTTGCCGGCATCCCTTTGGCTCCATAAACAGCAAACGGCACGCAACTGTGACTTCCTCCGTCTCATCGACGCTAGCGAGACTGAGCAGTTGTTTACCTCGCGGGTCGACAACCGAAATGCTGATTAGAGACAAATCCTCTTGATCTCGCAACACTAGGCGATTTACCAGGTCGTGTAGATAATCGCGTAACCTTCCTTTGGCATTTAGCAGTGCGCTTGCGCGGCGGGAGTGCACAGGGATTCATTAAGCGAAATCGAAGAAGGCCATAGATACTCATCGATGCTCATCTTAAGTAGTATCGCCGCAAGTTCCGAAAAGTAAAAGGCTATGGGAACGAGCCCAACGGCCGGGATCTCCTGGGACGTAGACTAACCACCCCTTGGTCCACATCCGATTGGTGCCCGAGCCTCCCATCCGATGCCACGTGTGCCGCTCATTGTGCTTCAAAACGTGCCGCAGTCCTCCCCCTAAACAGGCGGCGTCGTGAATTCGCTGAAACTATGGTGCCTGTCAGCATGGCGGCGCCGCCGGAGTCAGGTGAGGCCGTGTTGGACCGGCAATGACGAGTGTCCCTGGTTTTGCGGCGGTGTGCATCACGAAAGGCTACTGCGCCATTCAAGAGGAGGCGTCAGCCAGCCGAAAGGCCTCTGGCCATCAGCCTACCAAAACAAGGAGACGACGGCATCTCTTGTTTGTTTGTAGCATATGCTGTGCGAGCGTACGGCTGACAACAGATGACAACAATGTTGAGCCGGAGCGCTTGCACGGTACGATTAGGGGCACTCGGATGATCACGCCGTTTCGACGGAACTGGAGTCCAAAAGAATTATTCGATGCTCTTACGCCAGCGATGTTCGCCGCCGAGCCGTCGGCTGTCCGCGCTCGTTGGGACAAATTGTGGCCTGATCTGTACACGGAATATGACGCCCGGTATCTGAAACAAGAATTAGTGGCGCGAAATCTTATTGCTTCCGATGAAGCTGCGGCATTCTTCAACGCCTGGGAGATTGACGAAGAGCGCCACACCGACGGATTCATCCGGATCATTGAACTTGTTGCTGACGGGTCGGAAAAGGATCTGCGGGCGAGATTGGACGCCCGACCGCATGATTTTGGTCCGATCGTTGAACACCTGAAGGACGAATTCTCCCTAATGGTTATAATCGCGTTTGATGAGATGTGCACTTGCCGCGCCTATGCAGCAGAAAAGCCATTTTATGATGCCCTTGGGAACAACACGTTCCATCATTGGCTGCGGCAGGTTATTGCCGACGAGGCGGTCCACTCGATGAACGCCGTTAACGTTATCCGCGCATGCTATCGCGACCGCATCGACCAAGCCGCCACAATTCTCGATAACGTAATCCGAGCGTCGCATAATCTACGCTACTCTGGCACCTTCGTCCTGGACTATTTCGGCGCAGTGTACTCCAAGGAGCTGCTCGCCGACTCCCGCCTCGCGACCATGAGAAATCTTGCTAAGCCCCTCATCGTGTAAAGCGAGATGTGTAATAGCGAGCCTGCCTAAAGTGCACTGGCGCCATATCGCCGCTCAATCCACCCTTTCTGCAAGTTTCCATTCCGTCAGTTGACGCCAAGTTGTCCTGGCGCGTTGTGCGCAATGTCGTGTTCACGACCGTCGACGGCTCACCTTTGGCCAGACAATTATGCGCCGGTTCGGAGGTGCGCGCGGCTGTGAGCACGCGATTCGGCAATTGGTCCGGTTTTTGCTCTGCTGTTTTCCAAAACGACCTGCGGCTCCCCCGTTTATCGGATTTGCCCGCCATAAACGTGGATCAGTATGCAACGAAAGGCGATGCCATGAAGAACCGGATTTCGGTCACCGCCAAGGCGGGAGGTACCGCCGCTAATGCCTTCGAATCGACGAGGCGCACTGCGCCGGCGGTCGAGCACAGAATAGATGATCACACTGACGTATACCTTCCCCATGAGGATAGCGTCATTGCCGACACGATCAGATCAGATCGACCAGCTAGCTTCACGCTTCAAAACGGCCTGCAGGTGGTCGTGATCCCGGATCATCGCACACCCGTTGTGACTCAGATGATCTGGTATAAGGTCGGTTCCGCCGATGAGCCGCCTGGCAAATCGGGGCTTGCGCATTTCCTCGAACACCTGATGTTCAAGGGCACCTCCAAACATCCGGCGAACGAATTCTCCGAGGCCGTGCTGCGCGCGGGCGGCAATCAGAACGCCTTCACCGGATTCGACTACACCAGCTACTTCCAGCACGTGCCGCGCGAGCACCTTGGCAAGATGATGGAATTTGAAGCCGACCGCATAACCGGCCTCAGTCTCAAAGATGAGAACGGGCTGTCCGAGCGGGACGTCGTGCTGGAGGAATTCAACAAGCGCGTCGCCAACCATCCAGGCGAACGGCTCGCTGAGCAGATGATGGCGGCGCTTTAGCTTAACCACCCTACGGTCGCCCCCATTCTCGGGTGGCGCCAGGAAATCGAAAAGCTTACCCGGGAGGACGCGCTTACCTTCTACCAGCGCTTCTATGCACCGAACAACGCGATCCTGATTGTCGCTGGCGACATCGCCTCCAAGGAAGTCTGCTCGATGGTCAAGGAGACGTTTGGCGGCATCCCCAGGCAACCATCGATTCCCCTGGAACGCCTGCGGCCGCAGGTTGGCCGATTCCCGCGTCGAGCAGCCAGCCCTGCACCGCTATTATCTCGTACCGTCGGCTCGCACCGCGGCCGCAGGCGAGGGTCCAGTGCTTGACGTGCTCGAGCAGTTGATGGGCGGCGGCGTCAACTCATATCTCTATCGCTCGCTGGTGGTCGAAAACCAGCTCGCGGTCACTGCCAGAGCGCGCTACCACTCTGCCGCGCTCGATCCCTCGCTATTCGAGATTTCTGCCATACCAAAACCTGGCGTCAAACTCAGCCAGATCGAGCGCTCCATCGACGGGGTAATCGCCGACCTTGCGCGTAACCCCGCGAGCGACGAAGATCTCGCGCGGGTCAAGACGCGGTTGATCGCGCAGGTAACCTACGACCAGGACGATCAGGAGATGCTCGCGCGCTGGTATGGCCGCGGCCTGACAACGGGACTATGCATCGACGATATTCGAGGCTGGTCGGACGGCATCCGCGCGGTCGGTGCACAGCAGGTGCACGGGGCCGTGCGGAAATGGCTCGACAAGAAACGATCGGTGACCGGCTATCTCATCAGAGAGTCTACGCCAAAAGACGGGGAGAAGCCCTAGTGATCCATCCTTGCACACGACGTGGGATCCTCCTCGGGGGCGCTTCGCTCTCAATCGCGATGCTCGCTTAGCCAAATTCGCTTGCGGCCATGAGGACGCTTGCGCGGACCAGGATCACGCGCCTGGTTTCGCCTTGCGGTATCGAAGCCTGGTTCGTGCAGGATTCCACTGTCCCGTTGATCGCGATGGAATTTGCCTTCACTGGCGGCGCGACTCGGGATCCCCCTCAAAAACCTGGCGTAGGCCACATGGTTGCTGGCCTGCTCAGGGAAGGTTCCGGCGACCTTGACTTCAGACCTTTCATGAGCGGCTCGACCGTCGTGCCATTGAGCTGCGTTTTCGCTCGACCCATGATCACTTCCGCGGTGCCTTGCGCACGCTCGAGGACAATGCGGACGAGGCCTTCGACCTTTTAGGGATGGCGCTAACCTCGCCGCGTTTCGACGCGGCCGATGTCGAACGGACCCGTGCCAAGTGCTTGCGCGCCTTCGGCACGACTCGACCGATCCTTCGTCTCTGGCCCATCGCAAGTTCCTCGAAGGCGCCTTTAGCGATCATCCTTATGCTCGCCCAGCCGGCGGCTCGCTGGAAAGCGTGCCGAAGATCGAGGCCGCGGATCTCAAGGGTTATGTTCGACGCGTGATCGCAAAAGACACGCTCAAGATCGCGGTGGTCGGCGACGTCGATCCAGGGGTGCTCTGCAAACTGCTCGACAAGTCCTTTGGCAGCCTGCCGACCAAAGCGGAAGCGACGTCGGTTCCCGAAGTCGTGGCAGCAAAGCCGCCGCAGCGGGTCTTTATTCCGCTCGACGTGCCGCAGACAGTTGTGACTTTTGGCGGTCCAGTCGTCCGTCGCAGCGAGCCCGATTTCATGGCCGCTTATGTCGTCAACCACATCCTCGGCGGCGCCGGCCTGACGTCGCGCCTGTTCCGCGAAGTCCGCGAGAAGCGCGGACTGGCCTATTCCGTCCGTGAGCACCTGGTCTGGTTGGATCATTCAGCCATGTTTCTCGGCAATAGCGGCACCTGCGCCGATCGTGCCGGCCAAACGGTCGAAGAAATCGAGAAGCAGGTCCCCACATCGCCGAGGAAGGACCGACTCAGCAGGAACTCGATGATGCAAAGTCCTACCTGAAGGGCTTGCAAGTGCTGGCTCTGAACACATCATCAAAGCTTGCGCGAACGCTGCTGCAGCTTCAGCTTGACAAGCTGCCCATCGACTATGTCGAAAAGCACAACGCCGTGGTCGATGGGGTGACGTTGGAGGACGCCAAGAGAGCAGCGCGGCGGCTGTGGGGCGAGGGTCTGCTCACAATTATCGTCGGCCGCTCCCCCAAAAGGACGCAGCGCAGCCGACCACCATGCCATCGGGGACCACACCCGCGCCAGGCGCCGAGCAGCTAGACGCCGCCCTGACGGCGCCACCCAATTAACCTTCTAGCAGCCCGGGCGCTTAGCAAGCGCCTCCCTGTTGCGCGCAGAGTGCGTCTAGCCACCCGCCTTGAGCGCGGAGATATTCGCTCGTCGGGCAGTTACCATCCCGCCGCTCGAGTGCCGCTTTTGCTCAATCGCGTTGCCAAAAAGGCGGCAGTCCGGCTTGATGTCTTCAGGGTAGCGATATGCAAGTAGCGATATCACCAAGAAAACGCCCTAGCGAGGGCTACGCTGAGGCCGAGCTTCCACTGTGGTCGTGCCATTAGGGAATGGCTCAGACGTAGAGATAACCGCTTACCAAATGGCTTGGTCCTCATTCTTTTCCGTTCCGGCTTAACCAGCGATGCCCGGATCGGAGCTCTTCGCAGTCCCAGGGGATCGCTACTTTCGGCGGCCTTCAACGGCAGCTATGAGGTTGATGCTTCCTGTTTCCACGCCTCCCTTCATTTGCAGTAAGTATCCGCCTTAGTCGCGTTCAGTTGTGCTCGAGCTGCCTTGCCCTGGTAGGCTGGCGCTCTGTACCGTGGCGCCAGCGGGATCGACGCCTACAGCACAAACTCAAGGGGGACGCCTGGCACGCTTCGGTGATTGTCCGATATGAAAGCGAGCGTGATGTCGCTTTATGCCGAGGCCGAATATGCAGACCAATTATCTTAAAGCGCGACCGACCAGAAGAACGAGAACTGGACGCGCACCTAGCAACCCAGTTCAGGCGGGCTTGCCTAGTAGTGGTGATCAGAGTGGGCGCTTTAAAAATGTACACCGCCCCCAAGGAAGCGGCGCAGCGAGAGCCGCACATGCGCCAACCCATCGTTCATCCCCTAAAGGTTCTTCTGAACCCGCACCACGCAGCGTCATCGGCGAAATCTGCGCCCAAGACAAAGATTACCGGTTCCGGTCGCACGACGCCGGCTTCTTTTGACGGAGCGTCCTCGATATCTCTCGCCACCGATGTTGAGCCGGCCGACGCCCCCCGCTCACCCTTCGATCTTGTTCTCCATGACACTTTAACTTCGCCTCGGCGCGAGCAGACGCATGCCTTCTATTTGCGTCACCAGCCCGCTTCAGCGCCCGCATATCTCGATATTCTTCAGCAGAGTGAGAGCTCGTCGTTCAGGGTCATCTCTCGGTAATTGACCAGCCACTTCGCTATCTGCCGAAACGACGATCTGATCCAGCAGACCTTTGATGATCTCCCAAGCCATAGCCGAACCGCGTAGCACCGCCTCGATTGCGCTTCCACCAGCTCGCAGTCTGACGCTACGTAAGATTCGGTCGCTTCATACCAATCTAGATAGCGGCAGCGATATATAACCTTTGGCAATCGCAACGACCACCACAGGCACATAGTTGATTCTTGGTGGTGCGCATTTTCAGCTGCCCACAAACCTCACGTAGATCACCAGTACAAGTGATTTACTCCCACTCTCAGCCTGCATCGTCGTTTCGATCCAACGACGTCACTCGCTTGATGTTGATAAAGTTCATCGGTTGCAGAGCTCTCGCATCGAAGGTTCATTGCCCCTTCTTTCTGCCATGTTCGCACCCAAAGCAGAGACGCGCCGGTTGCGCACTTTGCGCGCGGCAACAGCGAGTATCTCAGGAGATTTCCATGGTGAAGCCAGTTGTAATTGTGGTCGGTGCGGACAAGGGAGGAGTCGGCAAGACGACCGTATCACGAACGCTACTGGACTACTTCAGCGTCAACAACGTGCAAATACGCGCATTCGACACGGAGTCGCCGCGGGGAACGCTGAAGCGCTTTTATCCCGAGATTACCGAGATCGTCGACATGACGACGACGGCGGATCAGATGAAGATCTTCGATACCCTGAACTCAGGGCTATCCGTCACTGTCATCGATGCTCGTGCAGGATTACTGTCCTCTGCGCTGGCTTCCTTGCGCGACATCGGATTTCTGGACTCGGCACGGTCTGGCCAGATCACGTTTGCCGTATTCCATATCCTGGGATCATCCATCGCTTCGCTAGACGAGATCGCGGAAACCGCGACCTTCATGAGCGGCGCAAAGTACTACCTAGTCAAGAACTTCATCAACGACACTCAATTCTTCCAGTGGGATCAAGCGACCTATAATTCCTATTTTCACCGCATCAAACATGCGACTGAGTTGGTCATACCGAAGCTTAACGAGATGGCTTATGAGCAGGTGGAAGTCGCATCCGTCCCATTCGTAGACTTTGTCGCAAACAAGGGGCGGAACGATGAACCCACGAACAACTCGTTCGTGCTGCGCGGCTATGTCCGGCACTGGCTGGCAAACGTCTGGAGCGAGTTTGATCGCATCAACTTGACGGAATTGGCCGGCGCCAAGTCCGCAACCCGGGCCGGCGAGAAGTAGTCGCATATTCGGCGGGCTCAGGTTGGGCCCACGTACAAACAAAATTGATCTGCTGGCTATGTTAGCGACCCCCATCTACATCATCTGCTCTCCTAGCCCGCAGGTCGGTAAAACTCTCATCGCTCGGGCCATGAGCGAGTTCTTGTTGCTGAAAAACGGCGCAGCGCTGTCGTTTGATGTCAACTTGAAAGAGCCGTCATTGCTCGACTACCTCCCCAATATCACGGAGACCGCGGATGTGATCGACACTTACGGAAAGATGCAGCTGATGGACCCTCTTATCATCCACGATCGGGTACCCAAGGTAATCGATCTCGGCTTTCACGCCTTCGACGAATTCTTCAAAATGTGCGAGGAGATCGGCTTCATGAAGGAGACGGCCCGCTGCTATGTCGCTCCTATCATCCTCTTCGTCGCGGGCGCTGACCGCATCTCCTTTCGCGGTTATGAAATGCTGCGGCGGCGAATTCCGCCGGCGTCGCTGGTCACCGTCCACAATGAATTCGTGCTGCGCGGCGAATTACCTGAAGCGATGGATGGCGAGCGGGTACTTCGGATTCCCGCGCTTCCGCTGTTCCTCAAAAGATATATAGACCGGCTTAGCTTTTCCTTCACTGGATATCTGCGCAACGAGAAGGACTGGTCCACCGAGCTGCATCAATGGATCCGACGGAACTACAGCATCTTTCGCGATCTGGATACGAGTGTGATGCTGCGAAACGCCTATCGATCTCGGGGCACGGATATCGACAGCCTACGTTGCACAAGGGCTACTTGAGATTCCGATCTGCTTGCCAGCTATTCGTCCGGCTATGAGCAGTCTTCAATAGCGTTCTCAACGGGACGCGAACGCATGAATTGCGGTGTACGAATCTGCAGTGGATTGCCCATCTTTACCGTGATCGTCCGCACCGATCACGCGACCGGCAGGACGGCAGCTCATTGGCCGAATAGCTCATGCAGACACGCCCGTCCTCGAAAGGATCGATGACTGTCTTCACCTTGTGAGCGGCTAGGCGGATCGACGCGCCCTTCCATCAGAGGAGCTCATAGATCAAGGCCGAGTTTCCCGAGCACCCGGTGCATGACCGCGCTTTTGATCTCGCGGGCGATCTCGTTTCGGATCTGGGCTCCGAGCACCCGCTCAGCATCGGCATCGCCTGTCAAACCTTCCTCGGCCAGTCGGAGATTCAGACGGGTTTGAAACTCTTCGCCCATCGCGTCGACGAGCCGCTCCTGCATGGCAGCATAATCTTCGGGCGCGATGCGCCTTGTCACGCTTTCCCACGGTTGCCAGCGTGTTGCCAGATAATCGGCAAATCCCGCCGCTTCCTGATTCCGCACCGATGCCCCAGCGCTGGCCACATCATCCTCGGTCACGTGAGAGACGTTCATGAAGCGCATGTCGGGAGCGATGTGCCGCAGCTCGAGCTGGTCGCGCAGCTGGGTCTGGTAGGCAAGGTAGACCTCGATTTCATCGACGTCCGCGTCGGGATCGGCACGACGAAGCGAGTTGACCCTCTTGCGCGCGATTTCGTCTAGCGCTTCCAAGCGAAACATGACGCGGCCGTGCTGGAGCAGTTCGCCCAATCGCCCGTCATAGACGCCGTCCTCGACATCAGCGTTCAGGCGTGCGGTCTGCATGCCGTTCCAGCCCAAAGTAACGCGATCCTCGCAACTCGCGTTCGCTCCCGAAGCCAACTCGAAATATTGCTCGCGCAAACGCGGCCTGACGGCTGCCTGCCGCAAATCTTCGGCGACCGCCTGGCGGAACGCCTCGTTGCCATAGTTCACGGTGCCACGGAGCCTGTCGAGGAAGCGTGCATAGTCCGCGGCCCCCGCTTCATGACCGAAGTGCTGCCAAGCGGCCATTGCCATGGGCTCGTCCTCGAGCCAGTCCGCGGCAACCTCTTGCAGGGACCGCGGCTGAACTTCCACCGCTCCATCCGCCGTCGAGAAGAAAACCTGCGGGCCGGCATAGTGTCCGGCATGCATCGCTGTTGCAAGGCCGGCCTGCACCCAATCGGCGAGCGGATTATTCTCCAGATCAACGCTCGAATCACGACTTAGCTGCGTCAGCAGGGTCTCGGGCACGCTGGTCAGCTGGTTGTTGCTGGCGCCGAGCCACAGCAGCTCGGGCGGGACCGTCTGAGGCAGGCTGGTCAGCCGGTTGTGGCTGGCGCTGAGCCATTCGAGCTCGGCCGGAAGAGGCTCGGGCAGGTCCGTCAGCTGATTGTAGTCGACGTTCAGACGCTGGAGCCCGGCTGGAAGCCCGGGCAGGTGGGTCAGGCGGTTGCCGCTGACGTCCAACTCCTGAAGCGTTGCTGGAAGGCGTTCAGGCAAGCTGGTCAGCTGATTGTTGTCGACATTCAGCCGCCGCAATCCCGGCGGCAGCTCTGCGGGCAGGCGCGTCAGCCCATTGCTGATGGCATAGAGCCGCCGCAGCCCAGGTGGAAGCTCGGGTAGGCTGGTCAGCCGATTATTGCTGGCGTAGAGCCGTTGGAGGCTCGCCGGAAGGGTCTCGGGCAGGCTGTTAAGCTGATTATCGTCGACATTCAGGCGGCGCAACCCGGCCGGAATGGACGCCGACAAGGCGGTCAGGGACAGAGACGACAGATCTAACGGCTCATTGAGATCACCCGCGCCCCGCCAAGCCCTCGTTACCGCCTGTTGCCGATCCTCATGTTGCCCCTGCCCGTTTTCGGCAGCCCAGTCCGTCAACATCTCGTCCTGCGAGGCAGCCGCCTCGGCAGCGGACGCCTGAACGTCCGTTAAGGCCTCTCCCCAATGCGATGCGGCCGGAGAGCCCGGTTCGGAGCTTTCCGAATCGGACGTTGCGGAAGGAGTACCAGCGCCGAGCTGTTCTGCATTCATCGATGTCGTCTCTTCGGTAGCAAAATGAAGCAAACGCGCCGGGGCGGCGCATCTTAGAACTGGTAACCGGCCATGGAGAGCGCTCCACCGGCTAACTGCAATGAGGTGCGATCACACAGCGGGGCCGTCACACACCGCTGGCGCGAATACGCTGCTGCGAGTGCTACCGAGTAACTTCAGACGGGGCAGCGAACCCAGGCGAAGTCTCGCTCGTGGATCAGTTGATATTGGAGTCTATCCCGGTGTCCCCTGCCAGATCTAACCCTTTGAGAAGGCTCTGCCAGCGAGTAGCGATGTTCATGATACGACAGCCAGCTGTCGATAAGCTGACAGACCGCGGAGCGACGAAACTGGACGGCTCCCATCAATTACACAACCTTAGGCTCAGCGCTACGCAGATGAATTACTTCGAGCTGGGCCGACTGGTGCCGGGTGCCGGCACCCTGGCAGCGGGACGCTTAGGCCGGCAACTTTGCTGTCGCTTGCGGAGGCGGGCCCACTGCCCCCTGCGTTCAAACGCTTATGTTAAATAGCTGAGCTAAAAGCTTGCAGCCACATCGCGCCTAATGCGCTCGGCCTTCTACGAGACGCGGCGCGCACCCGATGTTAACAAACACGGGCTCGCTAAATTTCTCCGATGACGAGCTCCCAGCCATTGACATCGGCCACAAAGACCGGCCCTCCCCTCTCGGCTCACCGTCGCGGATCTCGACGGGCAAGCGCTGATGAGACGGCACTTGACCCGTACGCGATCGACTGAATGATCGAACAGCTGCATCCGCACTGGTGCGACTAAGAATTTCTGTATGCCGAGCTCAATTTAGTCGATCCGCGCCGCGATCAATGAACTTGAGCATCGACTGCGCCTCGTTGATCTCGCGTGAAACACGTTTCAATATCCGTATTGCCATCTCCTCCGTCGCGATCAGTTCCGCTCTCTCGCAGGCTAGCCCAAAATGATGCATCACCTGCTCGTCAGAGGGCGCGATACGGTTCTGCAATAAGCTGGTCGTCAATGACGAGAGCATGTGCTCGACGACGTCATTCTCCGCCTGGCTCAAGTCCGTGTCCTTCTGATTTTTTGGTCAGTTCTGTAATCTTTGGCCACCACATCGCGTTGCGGCGAAGGATAGTCATCTTCGACACTGCAGCTTCATGCCCGTTGAACGCTGCTATCAGAGATTCATTTGGTCGGTTACCTCACTGCTTGGACCTCTTCTCCTCAGCACAGGCGCACGGCTTCAGATAGCGTGAGTTGCGCGATTATGATAGCTCCACAGCGACATTCCGCCCCTTTGGAGTGCCGATCGAATGATGCTGCAAATATGGAAAGGACCCCTAACTCCGACCTTCCCAATCAGAACGTCGTCAAGTTGCGACACACGAGAAGCTATTCTCTCGCAAACGTCCCGTCCGGCCTGACCTCCGGCCTTTCGGCTCAACGCATTGCATGTCGTGGCGCAGCCCCACGATCGTCCGGCGCGGATGCTTTCCTCGAAACTCGGCAGGAATAGATTGAAGCTCAACCGCCGCCTTTTGCTGGAACACCGAATGGTCGACGTTGCGCAGCTTCTTGTCGCGCGTGACCACCACTATTGAGAATGCAACGATGTCGCTGGCGCGATCGATTTCGCCTAGCGCCCCCGTGAGGCTGGTTTGAGAGGACATAACGACCTTCCGAGCTTTCACCGCAGCGCTCTGTGCGGCCGTCAGTGCTGCCGGTCATCGCCTCTGACCGGATATGAACAGTCTATTCGTTGGAGTATTTGCCTGCGAGCGCGGGCTGTTCACCCAGCACGCTTTCGCTGGACCGGTAAAAACGCGAATACGGCTGGGGTCAGCCATATTCTGCTGCCTGTATCGTTCCACCATCTAGGCCATCTCGCGACTCCAACTGGTCAGTGTACTTTAGCCCGACGTCCCGTGCGGACGATGCAAATGGCTCCCTGGCCATCGCCCGCAAGCGAGAAAACTGGCAATCAGCGCGCCGTCCCCATCGGTCTCCACTTGCGATGCGCCATCAACGCCTGCCAAGTGGGCCTTTTATCTTTTACGCATCAGCAAGCCTACAACCTGTCGCAGCGTGAGATTCAAGCTATTAAATCGGTCTCTTGAGGCAGACTGTGCACAGCGGATGTCGATAGCAATACTGTCCATGGAATGCTCAGTTGGCTCGACACTGCGTCTAGCCGACATTTGCCTCGCCCCAATCCCGGCGCGTGCGTCTCTTTGATTGGATGGCGCGTGCCGGGAATCGCAGTCAGGCTGGCTCGCCTTCCTAGAGCAATCGTCCCCATGGCTTTCTCATATTGTTGATGTGGTCCACCTCGCTCATAAATTATTTATCGGGTAAGCGATTGCGAATGCCGGGTACCACCGCGGGACTGACCAGCATCAGAGAGGAGGCGTTCGCAAGAAGCCGCCGCTCTACGCCTCTTGGGCCGCTAGAGCTCGACATCGCTACGGTCCGACTCGCGAGCTGTGGCCCAAGTCATGTCGCGCCCAGCGACTCAACAGGCAACAAAGCCGTCACGCCGCCATCTACCATGGGTTGTGCGTTAATAGTTCCTGCTTGAGCCGTCTGCGTGTCGGACATGAATTTAACTGCTCCGGTTCTCGGTTTTTCTTCGCGCACCAATCAATCCTGTGGAGCGCAGGAATTGTGCAAGGCACACGATCGCAGCGCCGTGAAAACGCGAGGATCTGCTTCGATTTCTCGTCGCGCGCGCGGTGTAGGGTGATACTGATGATAAGAGTGGCAAACATCGAACTGCTCGCCGAAAGACGGGCGTGAAGTCGCAAGTCCTCGGATGCAGTTGTTCGGCAGGAGTGCGGAGCCAAGGAATGGCCGCTCGATGACGATCGCCATAATTGATACTCCAGGGACGAAAGTGAACTATATCTGTGATGACTTCAATTGATGATACATTGAGTGAGATCAGATGGCTGCGGAACGAAATCTGGCGCTGCCGTCGATTCCTTAAAAGGGACCTACCTGGCGCGGAGCGCAAGGCCGTTGAGAAGCGTCTGCTTGAACAGCTTTCTGCCTTTGAACGGCTCTTGTCGACGGCGTTTCCTTTGGCCTTGAGCCCTAAAGTGTATTCGGCCAAGAGCACCACGATCGGGCGAAGCGACTCGCCTGAAGCGCCCATCGAGAACGCCGCAATGGCATCAAACGGTTCCTTCGAGAAGTCGATGGGCGGCTAGCAAAAGAAGTTTCCTAGATCTATCTGCACCTTGAGCCCGGCAGTCGAGACGAAACTAATCCCCAGCTGAGAAATCTGAAGACCGCGAACAAACCTCCAACGCTCACATTTCGCCGGTCTTTTGCAAGTTATAGCCGATTTGGCCACCTGCCGGAAAATACTTGGTTGCCGACCACAACGCCGCAGATTGATGGGCAGCACGGGTTCCTGCAGATGTCCGGCTGTACCCACCACAGTTTACGCAGATGGTCATCTGGACCAGTTACAGCGGAGCCGATGGCAATCTCACGACGGCCTCAAAGTCGGCGGATGGCTGCAGCGGTGAACAAAGCAACTGCTGCAGTACGAAATCGAGGTTCAGAGCGCATTTCAACCTCGTAACACGCATAGGCGCACTATCGATCGCTGATTGAGGCCAATCGATCCACCGAGCTAGCCCACTGATAAATGAACTGCGGCTCGGCAGGCTGATGCTTCCAGCCCGACGACTTTCGGCCACCAAGCTGGCCAAACTCCGGCGCCCGTCAGTCTGAACACCTCACTGTCGCTCGATTTGTGCAACTGCCGCTCGGACGCCTCACTCTCGATGAAGGACGACCGGAAGCCTGTTGAGACGTCGTCTCGGTCCGTCGTTTCTGTCCGCCGCGGTTGGCACCATGCGGCGGCATTCGCCGCGCAAGTTCTTGAAATTGTCCCTAAGACAAAACATGGCTACGTCCACATCGCTACGCCCTGTAAAGCGGTCACAGAAGCGGATCACGTCTGGTCTGCACGACATCAAGACTTCCTCGGCCCGCCGATCTCGCGCGCGAGCATGTCCTGTGCACCACGTCGCTGCGATCGCGATCGCGGCGAGGGCGGCTGCACAGCGATGCGCATTGCAAGTCCAGCCCATTCGTCGCTCTTGATTCACCAAACCTCTCTTAAGCCGCATATCCTTCACTATTGTTCTCTGCCCCGCGAGCATAACCTGTTTACCGGATTGGGCCGCCTCGGCAGCCACTGTCTCGCTGTTGGGGGGCCGACGCAATGATTACCGGCTTCCGAATCATTGCCCCGCCACGCGCAGCACGCTGATTGCGAAGACCGAAATACAGCAGAGATCGGCCGTTTAGCGCTCGTGTGGCGATGCTGGCTGCCAATACGGCGTTCTGCTTCGCAAGGCTACAACCTGACGCCACGGCTGATTCAAGCACTTTGAGCATCGTCAAGTGTGTGAATACGTTCTGAGACGGGCAGCATACCCACATTGGGGGCAGTAGGACGAACTCCCGACAACTGGACGCCTGACCGGCTGCCCCCGGGACGAACGTCCCCGATGTTGGTCGGTGACGCTCAGCCTGGTGTTGGGGTTGAGGGCGTCAAGGGCACGCATCGAGACGATCAGCGACAAGCTGCGTCGACGCAGCTCGCTTGTTCGCGGTCCCAACCAACTGACCTGCAGTGTCAAAGAGTTCCGTGCGATGGGTTTCCGAGAAGCACAGCCGTTTGGACCGACGGCCAGGATACCATGGCTGCATGGTGATCGTCGTAACTGTCACGTACGGTCGATTCCACGGCCTCCAGCCGCCTGCTGCTATTCACGGTGGGCAACTGCTCCAAACCAGCTCAGCGGCCTCGAGCCGCTGGCATGCCGGTTGCTACTAACACCGGCAGCGCGTCAGCCTGGGTGCAGCCTAGCCGGAACACGGAAGACACCATGCGTCGTCGACTGTTGCAGGTCTTTCGCGGACGGTCGCGGACCGCGCGTTACGTTCGCGATTCCACGATCTAGGACAAAAACGAGACATCACATGAGTAAATTAGCGGTACGCGAGCTTTCCTTGGCCGCCAGGTTAAGTGTTGTGGCCGCAGCTATTCTGGTTTCGCCAGCAGCAGGCGCCAATGAGGATTTGATGAGCGCAGCCAACCGGATTTTCAAACCGATTCCCTCAATCGTTCCAGCGGTGAAGGACAATCCTATCACCCATGAAAAGGTCACACTCGGCAAATCCTTGTTTTTCGATCCGAGGCTATCGGCGAGCGGGGTTATTAGCTGCAACACGTGTCATAATCTTGGGACGGGCGGGGTAGATGCCGGCCCGACGTCGATTGGTCATCGCTGGCAGCTGGGGTCACGTCGTGCGCCAACCGTCTATAACGCGGTCTTCAACGTGGCGCAGTTCTGGGATGGACGCGCGGCGGATCTTAAGGCGCAGGCCGCAGGCCCTGTCCAGTCCAGCGTCGAAATGAATGCGACGCCCGAACGCGTGCTCAGCACATTGAATTCAATGACCGACTATGTCGTTATGTTCAGTAAGGCTTTTCCCAATGATGCGGCGCCCGTGACGTTTGAAAATTTCGCCAAGGCCATCGAGGCTTTCGAGGCGACCTTGACTACTCCTGCCGCCCCCTTCGATCAGTATCTCGATGGCGACGGATATGCTCTCACTGATCAGCAGAAAGCCGGGCTGAAGCTATTCATCGAAAAGGGATGCTCCTCTTGCCACAACGGAATCAACGTCGGTGGACAGGATTACTTCCCGTTCGGCATGATTGAAAGGCCAGCCGAAAGCCTGCTTCCGAGGAAAGACAAGGGTCGTTTTTCCGTCACCAAGGATCTCGGCGACGAGTATGTTTTCCGCTCGGCGCCGTTGCGCAACGTCGCATTGCGCCCCCCCTACTTCCATTCTGGTCAGGTTTGGAGTCTTAAGCAAGCGGTTGGCGTGATGAGTGAGGTTCAGCTTGGCGCAAAGCTCAGCGATGAAGAAGCTGACGAGATTGTGGCCTTTCTGAATTCGCTCACAGGGCAGCTGCCAAAGATCGATTACCCTTTACTGCCCACGCGGACCATTGCAACCCCAAAGCCCTCCTTAGACAAATAGGCCTTCACGATAGCGACACGCTAGGTTGTGATTAACGAGGAAGATAGCGCTACCGCAACGAAATCAGGCGATGTCGCGGTCCAAGCTAGAGCATTCAACGGGCCCACATTGCGAGCCTCGAGCCCCAACCTGTTGGTCGCTGACGGAAGAATTCCTTAGAGGGCCTGTCAAATTATCCATCTTTGGAAGCTCAATCCTGGGTCACCTGGCATTGCAACGAAGGTCTGCGCGCCCTGAAATGCGCCCGCAATCGGTGCTGCTAGGAAGACGCTCTGCCGTAGCTCGCGGGCACCGCATATCATCTCACGTCAGCCCTTTTTCCAAGCGCCCGGCTGCCGACCTTCTCCTCCGCGCAGATCGGAAGGTGCCAAATCGGATGGCATGGACTTGTGCATCATTGACGAGTTTTACGGCCGCATATTCGCCAAAGCACCATCCCCAATCCAAGAGGCGATGGATCATCCTCAGCTTCCATCTGGTAGCTCCTGCATGTGCGGTTGCTGACGCGAGCGTCCAAAGTCCTACAATAAGATGCGGCGATTAAAGACGCTGGGTGGAGGCCGATACAAAGCCTCCCTTACCGCTAGGCGCGCAGATTCCTTGAAACGGCACGCGGATTGCTGGGCAGGGATCAACCAGTCGCCGCGAAGCAAGCCGTCGCGGCGAAACCGGAGTTCCAATGAGGTTTATCCGTTTCATCCTGATCGATCTGGCTTTGATGCTGCTCGCACCCGAGAATGCAGAGGCCATGACCATGGCTACCGGCGCAAACTTCAAATCGGCTACCAAAGCTGTGGGACCCTTGATGCGAATTTCCGGCTCCGAGCCAGTATTCAGCTCTGGCGCGAGCCGACATGTTTATCGCCAAACCTCTCAAGCCGCGCCATTTGGACATTCAGCAGAAGCCCTCCGCCCGGAGGAGCAGGCTGAGAACCTCGCGCTGCTGGACAGGCGCTTTGCCTCTCATTGGCAAGCGCACTGGGCAGCGTCCGATTGTCACGATCCTCGCGGCGCGGGGATACTCAACAAGCCTCTGGTCTTAACACCGATCTGCAGTCCGCCGCCGCACCTTATGCCCTCACGCGAGCAGAGACGCCGTTCTGGAGCGGCACAGGCTCGATTGTCGGAGGCATGGCCGTCATCTGCATTGCAGCGATTGTGCTCGTGACTTGGATAGGACGATACAGCACAGGCGCAGGTTCATGAGAGAAGCAAAAACGGGCTATATTGAGGTTGCCTTCAACGACTCTCTAGCAAACATCCCGCTTGATGCGCAATTCAGCCTGCCAGCCAAAGGCGTCACAGCGATTTTTGGTCCGCCCGGGTGCGGCAAGACCACACTCGCGCGCTGCATCGCTGGCGTGCAGCGTCTGCCCAGAGGATTTTGTGCGGTCGATGGAGAGATTTGGCAGGATGAGACGACGTTTCGACCGCCTCATCTGCGTCCCGTCGCATATGTATTCCAGCTATCAATTCTCCCTTCTCATTGGTCTGTACGGCGCACCCTCCTATACAAGGCGTCAAAATCGACACCGACACTGATCGATTTTGATGGTGTGGTCGAATTGCTCGCCTTGGCGCCACTGCTCGAGCGCTCCCCATCACATCTGTCCGCGGCCGAGCGACAGCGACTTGCCCTTGGCAGCGCGCTGTTAGGCCAGCCTCGGCTACTTTTGCTGGACGATCCACTCACTGTGCTCGACAGCTCCGCCAAATGCGAGATCCTGCCATTTCTCGAGCGCATGCGGGAACAGCTCCTATTGCCGATGATCTACATCAGTCATGATATCGCTGATATCGAGCGTTTTGCCGATCATCTTGTCATGATGAAAGATGGCTTCGTGACTGCGGCCGGGCCGCTCAATGTCGTTCAGAGCGATCCGGCGCTTGCCAGGCGCGGCGAAGCGGCAGTCTGTCTTGATACCTTGGTCGGCGGCTATGACGGACGCTATGGGCTGATCATGCTCCGCCTCAACGGGGCGCGGCTTCTGATACCTGGAGTGCCGCTTAGACCGGGCGCGCAGCTGCGGCTGCGCATCGCAGCCAGCGATGTCAGCATCGCGTGCGAGCCCCCACGTGCAAGCTCTATCCTCAATGTATTTCCGGCACGCATCAAAGCCTCTCTGCCGTTCGACGAGGCGGAGGTCACCTTGGTTCTGGCTCTTGAAACTGGCCGTTCTGGCATGCCGCTTTTGGCGCGCATCACGCGCCGCTCCTTTGATGCGCTACGGCTCAGCAATGGAGCGGACGTTTTTGCGGAGGTCGCGCGCGCCGTTCCGCTCGGGGCTGCCGAGCGGTGCTTGCAACGTCTGCCACGATCCGCATGAGAGCGTTCGACAGCTCTGCCCCGATACGAGAAACACATCAACAGGAACCCGGCCGTGATCGATAATCTGGATGAGATAGATCCGAATAGTGTGGGGGCTATTCTCTACCGTCCAAAAGACGATGTGGATAGGCTACTCGCCGATTTCGCTCAGGATATCGCGCAGCAAGGCGTACGCATCGGCGGCATCGTGCAGCGACACTCGAGGTGCGCAAATGGCACGCAGGTCATGCTCGCAGTCGACGTTGCGACAGGACAAGAGATCTCGATTTCCCAGCCACTCGGCAGCGGAGCTATGTCCTGTAATCTCGATACAAATGGGCTTGCCGAGGCCGCAGCCGTCGTTTCCCAGGCACTTCGCAACGAGATCGATCTTCTCGTGATCAACAAATTCGCCAAACAAGAAACCGCCGGCCGGGACCTGCGCGCCGAATTCGTTGACGCGATCACCCGAGGCGTACCAGTCCTGACAGCCGTTCCGAAGAAATGCCTTGCCGACTGGCGAACCTTCACCGCGCGCGTTGGCACGCTGCTGCCTTGTGATCGTCAATCCTTGGAGCAGTGGTGGCGCGAGATCTCAACGCGCGTGGCGCGCAGCGGGGCCTTCAGCCCCAGCTGCGGTTATTTGGGGACGACGATACCGGACCGCTTGATGACGACAGTGAGACTGTCGAGCACGTCGTCTCCGAAATCGCCCATCAAACTCTTTCACCGCCTGCGAAAACAGCCTTAGCTCTGGCGTCCGCTCCCACGCTCTGTGCCACGTGATGCCTCGCGAACGGCTGATTGCGGACCTTCAATGGCGAGACGTCGCAGTTCAACCAGCCGCACGCGCTAACCAGTTCAAGCCGACATCAACCCCTCAGTCGGTTGTGCAGTGCCCGCCGGTCGACTACGAGATTGCTAGGGTTCAGGTCTGGCTGTCGTCTCCCCGCCAACCGCCTGGCCAGCGCCCGCGTACCGTGGAGCACAAAGACACCGCAATCGTAGCCGTTCCTCTGATGGCGTATGGACGCGTTTTGCAGGTTGGCCCCCACGCGTTGTGCGAGCATTGCTGCAGGCCTATCATTGTGCCCCCTGGAGGAGTCGTCGTGGTAGGCAACGGGATTGCTGCGATCGCGGCGGTTCGCCAGCAGCAGCGACCAATGGGAGCCGCGGTGATTGAGGTCCGTAGCGCTGGCATCGTTCACCGGCATGAACAGGAAGTCGGCTCTATCATTCTCATTCCGATCATCGACAATGCGATGGAATGCGCGGAGCGCGTCCGCCTCGGTACCCTGGTCCACCCGAAAGGCCATGAGAAGATCTACAAATCGTATCCGGCGGGCGAGGTTGGAATTGCTTCCCCGCAACTCCTGCGACAGGAGCTCGTAGTCCCGCTGGATATGCTCGTCCCCCAGCCAGTCCCTGGCTCCGAGCACCCGCCCGCTGCGGTCGCCGGCAGAGGGACTCGCACTGGAAGCGGCGACCTGGGCATTAGGAACCGAGGATGGGCCAGGATGATGAATAAGCTGAGCGTCGCGGCGTTCTCGCAGACCCAATGTGATGGAGTAGGTCTGACCGTTGATGGAGACCGGCTGCGGTGCCATTCGCGAACTCGGCAATAGCATTTTATTGTCCAATACATCGAGCAGGAAATCCGGCACCGGCTGTGAGCCATGCTGCCAATCCTCGCCGACGAGATATCCTATATCCTCGAGCTCTTGCGGCATGCCTGACGGCCCGATGAAGAACGGGGGTCTGCCGGCAGGGTCAGCACCGGCCCTGACTGGGCAGCGTCACGCATGTCCTGCGGTGTGGACGGCAGGTCAACCAAAGAACCGAGACCGCGGTAGATATCTGAGGACCGAGCTGGCTCGCCCTTCGGCGTTGGAAAGTCGAAATAGGACGGCAGTTGCGGGGACCAAGTCGGGCTCGACCCAGCCTGCTCCCGCAAGCCGGCCTGACCAAACGGGCCTAACACCGGCGGCCACTCACTTTCGGACGGCGGCGTCGGCAAATCTCGCATCCAAGTCGGGGAACCTGCTCTTTGAGGAAAGGGTACACCCAGGGCTCTGTTTGCCTCGACGACTTGCACATACTGCCTGGGCTTATTGAGAGTCACGCCAGATTTCGCTTGGCCTCGGCGTAAGCCCGGTAGTCTGCATCCAGCGAGCGTTGCTGCTCATTATTGCCGTTGATTCGGCTCGCGATGCTCTCCTTGCCCTCTGTGCTGAGCCAATCACTGAACTTGCGTTGCGCCGAAGCAGTACTTTGAATGGTTTTTCTCCTATGCTGGGAACTCGGGTCGAGCTTGCTCAGCTCTTCGTTGGCAAGGCCGCGATGAGGCTGTCGTCGTCGTCGTAAGGACGAAATCCTTGTTGGGGCTCGAGACCTAGGTTCTCTAAAGGGATCGAGTGGGGCCGTCCGCTTTGTGGCTTTATTGAACGCCGCATAATCTGCGTTCAATGACGATTTCTACGAATTGCCGTCGATTCTGTCCATGATGCTTGGCCTGCCCTCCCTCTGAAGCCAATCACTAAAGGAGCGTAGCCGGGAAACCATCGTCGAAACGGCGGCTCTCTCTTGGTCGCATCAGATCCAAGCTTGGACAGAGCGTCGGTCAAAAAGTCATCGATGGTGGAGATGTCCTCCGGATGAGCCGACAATGTTTCGCGTCCCATCAGTCGGGCCCCGGCACCGACAGCTTGGAGCCCGTCAGCCCCGATCCTGCGCAGATGAGAAGTGCCGCGCTGGGGCGGTCACGATCATCGCCGCCAGCTTCGGCGTACTCGTCGATGTCGGCGGCGAGCGACCTTGGTTCATTGAACGCCCGAAGAGCCAATGGCCCCTTATGATGTGCTCGGAGCCAACGAGCAAACGTGTTGAGCGCCTGCACATTGGACTTGATCGTAGCAGCCGGGACCTTTCCATTCCCCCGGCCTCTGGTACCATCGGGAGTAATTCTGTAGTCTTTGACGTTTTCCACGAACTGGCGGATCATCCGCTCGTCCTGAGACTGTACAACCTGACGCTACGTAGAGTTCAAGCCCCAATCGCCGCCGACGGCGAGCTTGGTTGGCTTTCAAGCGTTTCAGGATCCGGCAAACCCTCGAGCCTGGTGATCTACCGCCGCTTCAAGCGCCTCAATGCGCGAAGCGCCGTAGCCTATGATTACTCGCACCTTGTTTGGCAACGGCGAGCAACTGGTCTTACTAGCGCAATCTGTTGTCTCGGCAATACAGCCGCTCTTGTTTGCGCCAGATGCTACGAACCTCGCCCTTCGTCAGGTTCAGTATTTCCATTAGATCTCGGCAGGCCGACAGTCATTTGGCACATTGATGGCGAGATGCGGCAGTTTGCTCTAAGGGACGCAGAAGGGGCTTTGACCAGACGCTTGCAGGCGAAGATCTCAGGCGGTCGCGCAAAGCAAGACTGTTTTCATGAGTTTTGGCAAGGAAGCGCTTGGCTGCACATTTTTCGCTGATCGACCACTCCTGAGAACGGATGGCATATAGCTTGCTTCAACAATGAAGTCACCTTCTACAGAAAGAACATTTGTGAGGACAGCATGCTCGGAATTGGAAGTCAGTTGCCGCCGTTCGAAATCACAGGGGTGAAACCCGGTTTTCAAGCGCAGGAGGAAGGAGGACAGAGTGCATTCGAGACGCTGACCGAAGCGAGCTTTCCAGAACAATGGAAGATCATCTTCTTCTATCCCAAGGATTTTACCTTCGTATGCCCGACAGAGATCGCTGAGTTTGCCCGGCTGTCCAAGGAATTCGCCGACCGCGATGCGGTTGTACTGGGTGGTTCGACTGACAATGAGTTCTGCAAGCTCGCTTGGCGGCGCTCACATGTCGACCTGCACAATCTGCCAATCTGGCAGTTTGCCGACACAAAGGGAACGCTCGTCGATGGTCTTGGCGTGCGTTCACCCGAAGGGGTTGCCTATCGTTACACCTTTATTGTTGACCCCCAAAATACGATCCAGCACGTCTATGCGACCAATCTCAGTGTCGGGCGCAGTCCTAAGGACACGCTCCGCGTTCTGGACGCGCTGCAAACTGACGAGCTCTGTCCTTGCAGCCGCGAAATCGGCGGCGAAACCTTGAAGGTTGCCTGAGGCAGCATGTCGTCGATCGAACAACTAAGCGACAGGATTCCCGATTTCGCGAAGGATGTCAGGCTTAACTTGACCTCCTTGGTGGCCGATGAGACGCTTTCGCCGCAAAGAAAATACGGGCTGCTGCTGGCGAGCGCGATTGCCACCCGCAATGCAGCCCTGATTGCCGCCATGGAATCGGCTGCGTCCGCTGTGATGACATCTGTGGCGATCGCCGCAGCGAAAGCCGCAGCCTCCCTGATGCCAATGAACAACGTCTACTACCGCTTCGCTCACCTCGTTTCCAACCCGGAATACAAGACGATGCCGCCACGGCTGCGTATGAACGTGATCGGCAATCCCGGCGTGGACAAGTCCGATTTCGAGCTGTGGTCGCTTGCGGTCTCCGCCATAAACGGCTGCGGTGCCTGCATCGATGCCCATGAGAAGACACTGAGAGCCGCGGGCGTCAATTCCGAAGCGATCCAGACCGCCGTGCGGTTTGCCGCGATCATGCAGTCAGTGGCGATCGCAATCGAGGCCGCTGGGCCCAACCCCTCTCAGGCGAGGGGTTGATCCCTCCTCTGCCATCCGATCGACTGCGTTGTGGCGCCATTCAGTGACGCCACAACCAGTCCTTCGCGGCTCCCGAACGACATCTGCAAGTCATGTCTTGCGCAGCGTCCCCACGAAAGAGTGTCTTGCTCGAATTCCAGGTGCCGTGCAAGTGACGCGGAATGCGCCACAGATGCGGTGAGACCCTATCACCTACTCCGTCGCACCACGGCCCTGTTCCACCATCACCCAAACTTAAACTGCACTCCATATCCGCCGCGCGGATGGCTCCATTCGATGTCGCCGGTGGGCTCGGCGATCACGCGGCAGGTACCGCACTCGATGCAGCCGTCAACTGTTATCTCGACCTGGCCGTCGTCGTTGAGCTCGTAGCATCGCGCGGGGCAGGCTTTCAAAAGTGCAAGTAGCTGCGGCGATGGCGTCGTGTGCGCACGGACTTTGACGTGAGGGTGACCGATGTCGACAAGATAGCGGTTGTAATACAGCTTGTCTTCGACGCGCACTGGGGGTTCGACATTCATGCTTTGACCTTCCATTGTTGGGCTTCACACTGTCGCGGTCAGCGCCAGGCCCGGGCAAAACGACAAGCATCGCCGAACAGACCTGTCCATGACCGCGCCTTGACAAAGGATTTCAGAGTCGCCTTCTCCTTCTCAACCTTAGGCGTACCATCGACGCGCACAAAGTTTTGCATCGCCTTGGAGATGAGCTGCGGATAGGTGAGAAAGAAGTTTTGTGACTGGGTATGCATTAGGGGCGGCATATCCTTGTACTTCTTTAGATCTTTGATGACGAAGGAATCGTCTAGCATCTTCTTGTAGATCGACAGATTTGTTGCACTCATCGGCTCGCCGCGCGATTTCACCAGGCCTATCGCTTCGGCGGCGATGCGGCCGGAAGTCATCGCGAGATTGGAACCCTCACGATGAATGGCATTGTTGAGTTGTGCTGCATCGCCCACTACGACCCAGCCTTCCCCATAAAGCTGCGGGATCGACTTGTACCCGCCTTCAGGAATGAGATGCGCCGAATACTCCTTGACTTCCGACCCTGCTATCAGGGGCGCCACAGAGGGATGGCTCTTGAATTGATCGAGCAGGCCGTAGGGCGTCTGGCCCGTGCGCTGGAAGTCGGCGACGAGACAACCCATGCCGAGCGAAATGCACTCTTTGTTGGCATAGATGAAACCCATTCCGGTCATGCCGCGGGAAATGGTACCGGCCGCCTCGATCACGACGCCTTCATCGCCCTTGAGATTGAAGCGCGCCTCGATGGTCTCGCGAGGCAAGAAGTGCATCTCCTTCACCGCGAGCGCAACGTTATCGGGGCTCGGCCGCGCGCGCAGGCCCGCGCGCGTCCCGAGCAGGCCATTGACCCCCTCGGCCAGCACGACGACATCGGCATGTATTTCGCCGTCTCGGCGATCTGTACGAACACCGACGATCCTTTCACGCTCATCCCGTACGAGCTCCGTGACTGTCGTCTCGCACAGCAAGGTCGCGCCAGCCTCCCGCACCTTGGAAGAGAACCATTTGTCAAACTGGGCGCGTATAATCGTGTACCGGTTCGGCCGTTCCTCGTTGAAGTCGTCTGAACGGTAATGCATGCCGACATGGGAGCGATCGTCCATCATCCAGAAACGCTGCTCAATCAGGTGACGTTCGAGCGGCGCCTCCTCTCGAAACTCGGGGACCAGTTTTTCCATCATGTCGGCATAGAGGATGGCGCCCTGCACATTCTTCGATCCAGGATATTCGCCCCGCTCGAGCTGCAGCACCTTCATGCCGCGTTTAGCCATGGTCAATGCCGCCGCGTTGCCGGCCATACCGGCTCCGACCACGATCGCATCGAATCTCTCTTCAATCATCATCATCTCCTCTAGACCGCGATCCGGGCGCGCGAATTCGGCAAAAGCCGGGCGCGAAATGCGGTCGTCAGCGCCGGCAGCAATTGGATGGCGTCACTGACGATCGCGAGATGGGCAAAGTCGAAGATCGGAGCGTTCTTGTCAGTATTGACGGCGACGATCAGATCCGCGCCCTCCACGCCAACCCGGTGCTGGATCGCGCCGGAAATGCCGGCGGCGATATAAAGCTTTGGCCGGATGGTTTTCCCCGTCTGGCCGATTTGCCGGTCAGACGTAACCCACCCTTTTTGTACCAGAGGACGCGAGCAGCCATATTCAGCGCCAAGCAGAGTCGCGAGCTCGCGCACCGACCGAAAGTTCTCAGGCGATCCCAGTCCCAGGCCGCCCGCAACCACGACATCGGCATAGGCCAGATTGGACGTTTCTGCATCGCGGTCGGGTAGGAACGACAATACTTTTGTGACAATATCGTCTTCGACAAGGCCGAGCGGATGGACGATGATACGAGCAGCATCGCGTACGACGCGCTCAGGCATCGGCATGACCCGCGGGCGGATGGTTGCCATCTGCGGACGATAATTCAAGGTATAGATCGTGCAGAGCAGCGAGCCGCCAAAGGTCGGACGCGTCGCCGCAAGTGAACCATCGGCGTCGACGTCCAGCGCGGTGCAGTCGGCAGTGAGCCCCGTCGACAGGGTCGTCGCCACGGAACCTGCGAGATCGCGACCGAGCGTCGTCGCCCCCAACAGTAGGATCTCGGGCTTGTAGGTATTGACGAGTTCGGTTAGCGCTTTGGTATAGGATTCGTTGCGGTAATCCGACAAAACATTGTCGCTCACGAGATAGGCCAAATCGGCGCCGTAGCAAAAGGCGTCAAGCGCGGCGTTACGTGTGTGCTGCCCCTCCGGACCGATAACGACAGCGGCAAGATTTACCTTTAGCCTGTCGGCAAGCCTGCGCCCCGCACCCATGAGCTCCCATGAAACCGGATGCACCTGGCCACGCTCCAGCTCGACGAAGACCCAGACGTGCTTATACGCCTTGAAGTGCTCCGGCAGTTCTTTTTTGGCTGCTGCGCGCCCGGCCGGCGCCGACATGGCCGTTCTGGTGACATTGCTCATACTCTAAATTCCCCTCAAAGATAGGCGCGCCCGCGCCACAGGTTGCTTTGTAGCTTCCTTAACTGAAGATCACTTTTGGTCAGCAAGTGGCCGGCTGCTCTGCCCCATCTGCTTGGTCAGACCGGCCTCACAACAAGACGCGTCGTCGCGATAGACGTACCGGTCCGGCGGGATTTGGCTAGGTCTTCCACACTGAACGCTTGCGCGCCGCGTTTGACGAGCGCCACCGCGGTGGCCAGGGCGCCGCGGTGATTCTGACCGTTCGCTTCCATGCCTGAGTTGGCGATTCCGTTCGCTGCGCAATACCTGCGCCTCACTTTCGGCCCACCAGCTCCACATTGACTGTGACGACCAGCGCGATCCTGGCAACGCACCTGTCACGCGATCCATGCCGAGCCTCCAGCGCGGACAGCCCGTATGGGCCGACGTTGGCCCTCTTCCTGACGCATGTTGCTATCCGCCATGAGATGGATACAAATCTGAGCGGAATCCGGGGCCGATTTGATGCGGACGACGCTGTGCATACCCTCTCCAGGTGTAGCGCGAACGGGCGACTTATCCATTGACCACCATCTCACCGTCCATACGGAGCCTTGATCGCGTCAAAGACCGTTTCGAACGGACCTGGCGCGATCGTAAGCCACGAGATGATGGCGCAGGGCTCGGCAGGCACTAAAAGCAGCATAATGGGTCTTCCTTCAATCTCACCTCGGACGACTACCATCTGTCGGCATCGATGATCGGATCGGCAGGACAACAGCAAGTGTCGTACCAGTTGCAAAAAACACTGAAAGTCAGTCGAAAGTAATGGTTTCGCAGACACTTGAAATATCCGCTGATACCGTGGACACGACCACTCCAGACATGGGTCGGGAATACGACAGCCGCCGCTCGGGTGATAGCTGCAGAGAGTTGACCCGGATAAAGACGAAGGCCGCACATCGGGTTGCCACGGTGCTCCATCGGGCACACCTTGCCTGCAGTGGAACGCTAGATCACTTCAGCTCGCTCAATGGGACAAAGGCCGCCGCCTTCTTAGGGTCTGCGACCGCTTCCTTCAAAACCTTGAACACTCGCTGGTCGATCGGTGACGATGCCACGAAATCGGCATAGGCCTGCTCCAGCATCGCCTTGCACCGAGCTCTGATTTCCGGCTCTGCGGCACCAGCAAATTGCTCTTTTGCAAAATATTGTCCCATGCGCTTTAAGATGTGAAGGCGCGCGACATTCACGATTTTAGGGTCGTAATCGACGCCAAGTAGCGAAAAAAAGTCCTCCGCCGATGAGGCCTTGCTGAGCCGATCCAGGATACCGGCTGCCGGGGATGAGTTGATCATGGAAATTCTCCTTCGGATTAGCTCTGGACGGTAAATGAGATGAGATGGCGCCTGTTGACTGCTGGCGGGATCAATGGCCAAACCACGATCGAGGCTGACGCTCGTCAGGACGGTCGCCGGACCGGAACTCAGCGCGAGAAGACGCCGATTGGCAGTGCGGGGCGGCTCGCCATGGGGTAGGAGATGACAGCATGTATGCGGAACGGGAAGTAAGATCTGGAGGTGAGATCGCGCCAGGGGATCTGACGTGCGAAAGCTGGACACCGTTCGGGCCCATCAGCGATATCGGACGCCGTCCTTGCGGCGCGTCTGTTTACGTAAACGCTGCTGGACACGGCTTTTCACGCGGGGTGGGTTGCCAGGCATCCGCACACGTCGCGCCAGATCGCCGCCACGGTTTCGCGCTCGACCGGCCGCTTGTGCTCGATGGCATATTTGCGGACTTGCGACAGAATCTGTCTGGCTTGATCGGCGCTGGCGACGAGCTGCAGTTCATCGAGTAACGCGGTGATCGCCCCAAGTCCGGAATGCTTGCCGATCACAAAGCGGTTGCAGCGGCCAAACAAAACGGGATCAAGCGATTGATAGGTGCGTTGATCCTTCAAAAGGCCATCGACATGAATGCCGGATTCGTGCGTAAATACATGCTCTCCGACGATGGCCTTATTCACAGGAATCACACGTGCGGCCGCGGCTGCTACCACCGCAGCGACGTTCTCGAGCTCCGGGAGTATGATGCCGGTCTCGCGACCGTAGAGCTGCTTGAGTGCGACCGCGATTTCCTCGAGCGGGGCATTTCCGGCCCGCTCGCCCAGCCCGATGACGGTCACTGAGGCGTGGCTCACGCCGGCCTTGATAGCGGAGAGCGTGTTGGCGGTCGCGAGTCCGAGATCATCGTGACCGTGAAATTCGAGTTCGAGATCGGTGGTCGCGCGCAAATTCCTTACCAGCACGTAGGTTGCGTCGGGATCGAGCACACTGAGCGTATCTGCAATACGAAAGCGACGCGCGCCCGCGGCTTTTGCAGTTGCCATCAGTCTGATGAGAAAATCGATGTCGGCGCGAGAGGAGTCCTCACCACCGACGGCGACTTCAAGTCCGCGCGCACAGGCATAGCCTACCAATCGCTTCACCCGTTCCAGCGCCAGGTCGCGATGACCACCTAGCTTGGCCGCGATCTGGACATCGGAGGTCGGGATCGACATATTGATCATGGACACCTTTGCTTCGATCGCCGCGTCGACATCCGATTCCCGCATCCGGCACCAGCCTATGGTGGTCAGCGGAAGATCTGCTTCGACAATGGCGCGAATGGCGGCGATCTCCTCGTTGCCCATCGCCGGCGTTCCCGCCTCGATCTCCGTGACTCCGGCCCGTGCCAGCGCCTGCGCGATCGCTAGCTTTTCCTCTGCGGTGAACGCAACGCCGGGTGCCTGCTCGCCGTCGCGTAATGTCGTGTCGTTGAGCACGGTGGGCTTGGCGCGCACCTGGTCGGACCAAGACGACTTTGCGGCGGTGCTAGCGGCAATCACGCGAGAGCTCCTCATTGTTTGACCTACCTAAGCTTCAGCAAATGGATTGTCGTAAATGACGCCTTGCCTATTGCCCCGCCGAGTTCGAACTTTAATGCAGTTGCGGCGCGCCAGGAGGTGAGAATTGTTGCGGAGCACTTGAGCCCGCCGCCGCCTTGGACACATGGTCACTCGCTCGAAACGGCGTCAGCCGCGCCCTCAACCTTCCGCGCGGCTTACCAAATCCTGCGAGGCTTTCTCCGATGATGGTGCGATCGCGGACCCTTGTGGCAGTTCAGATGGCCAGTCGCCGGCAACGACCGGCCGAGCCGCCTGCAACAGAAAGTCGCGCCGGCGCTCGGCCATCCGGCTCTCACCGCTTTCTTCGCCGAAGCAGAGGTTGAAGTCGACACATTGCGTGCACACGGGTGTCGTGCACATCACGAGGCCTTCATCCTCGCAAAGCATGCGGTAGAAGAAGCGCTTCCAGCGCATATTGTTGACATTGCGCAAGGCGAGCGGCGCGAAATGGCGGCTCAGCAGCCGAGAGAGTTCGCCACGATTGCGCAAGCCGAGAGCTTCCCACAGATGGTCTGGCTCAATGGCGCGGCGCGCGATCATCGCAGCCAGCCATCGGCCGATATCCCCTTCAGTCGAGCGTTGCTTGAGCAAGAAATCGCGCAGCATTGCGATCTCGTCGTCCTCTTCGCACTTGAAAGCCGAGAGCTGCTCCGCGAGCTTGATCTCAAGGGAGGGAAAGTACTGCTCCAGCAAGGCCGCCAGTTCAAGGCCCGACAGGCCGGCCTTCTCGGGAAGGGAGCCACCATCCATTGTGGCAGCCGCAAGGATGGACGCCAGGACATGGCGATCGAGATTGCTGTCGACGGCAATATCGGCATCTGCTGGAGGCACACCGGTGAGCAGGCTGTAGATTGCAATTCCCCTGTGCATCTGACTGTTGGCATCAACGGCACAAGCAGCCATCAACGGAAGGAAGTGCGCTTCGGACATAATTTTACGAGTTTCCACAATGGTCAGGCTTGCGCTGCCGCATCCTGGTTTTGATCAGGGTCGATCGTCAGAATGCCGGCCTCCCGGGATGGGGGGTGAGGGAGACCGGCATTCGTCGCGCGCCTTCGCAAGGCCGCGACTCGCGACCTTTACGAGGCCGCGAGTTCGGCGGCGGTCTTGCCGACGATGGCTTCGTCCACGGGCTTCATAATGCCATGCTCCATCAGCATGTCCTCGAGCTCGTCCATGGAGATTGGAGTCGGGATGATGCCCTTGCCGCCATTTTTGTGAACCTTGGTCGCAAGATTGCGATAGTGATCGGCCTGCTTGGAATCGGGTGCATATTCGAGCACCGTCATGCGGCGTAACTCGGCATGCTGCACCACGTTGTCGCGCGGCACGAAGTAGATCAGTTGAGTGCCTAGCTTTTTGGCCAACGCTTCCGCCAGTTCCAGCTCCTTGTCGGTCTGCCGCTCATTGCAGATCAGACCGCCCAGCCGCACGCCGCCAGAGTTTGCGTATTTCAGGATTCCCTTCGAAATGTTGTTCGCGGCATACATCGCCATCATTTCACCAGACATCACGATATAGATTTCCTGCGCCTTGTTCTCGCGGATCGGCATCGCAAAGCCACCGCAAACGACGTCGCCGAGCACGTCGTATGAGACATAGTCAATGTTTTCGTAGGCACCGTTCTCCTCCAGGAAATTGATCGAGGTAATGACGCCGCGGCCGGCGCAGCCGACACCCGGCTCAGGACCACCGGACTCCACGCAGCGAATGTCCTTGTAGCCGACCTTCATTACGTCCTCGAGCTCGAGGTCCTCCACGCTGCCGGCGCTCGCTGCAAGGCTCAAGATCGTGTCTTGCGCCTTGGCGTGCAGAATCAGGCGGGTCGAGTCCGCTTTCGGGTCGCACCCCACAATCAGGATTTTCTGACCCATCTCGGCCAGCGCCGCCAGCGTGTTCTGCGAAGTGGTCGACTTGCCGATGCCGCCCTTCCCGTAGAACGCGATTTGTCTTAGTGAAGACATGTTGCTCTCCATCAACCGGTTTGCCAAAAGTTGCGCGCTTGTTGCGCGCGAGCTTGTTTCTCTCTCAGAAACGGAAGCACACGGGTTCAAGGGAAGGAGCACATCGCTCGTCTTACGCGTCGGCGTGCACTCAGCCCTCACTCAGTGTTGCTGCCACTTATTAGCAACCGCCGTGCCAACGCTTGACCACGCTCCTTAAGCTTCTGATTACGTTTCTGAAAACCAACTAGCCGGTGAGCAAGGTACTGGCTGTTTTGGATCTAACAGGATCTGCGCGGCTGTCGGAAAGCTAACAAAGGACCACAACCATCAACGCGAAAAACCTGTTCCGATGCCTTCAGGTGTGGAATGGAACTTGCTCCGATTTGACGACCGTGAATATGCCGGTCGGGCCCGAAACCTGGCGCATCAGCGGCGAGGTTGCATACATTGGTACGGGGCTTGGGCTGACTTTGGAGATGATCGGCAAGAAATTGAACAGGCTCCCGAAGCAGCCGCGCCGTACGAATCGTTCAGCTCAGCGCGCCGACATAGGTATGTCGTGACGACAATCATCTTCTATCAGAAGCCCGGCTGCGCCACTAACGCGCGTCAGATTCAAGCGCTGAAGTCCGCCGGGCACGACGTGATCCCCCAAGACATCTTGAAGGAGCCATGGGATGCGGAGGAATTAAGCGGCTTCTTCGGCAATATGCCCGTCGGCTCCTGGTTCAACCGAGCTGCAGCACGTATCAAGTCAGGCGAAGTCAATCCCGACACTATCGACGCGGCAAGCGCACTCGCATTGATGGTGGGCGATCCGCTCCTGATACGACGACCGCTGATCGACGTAGACGGGGCACGATGTGCCGGACTCGATCATGAGCCCGTGCTGTCGCTGCTTGGCCGCAAGACGCAAGATGATCTCGAGGGATGCTTGCACGAAGCAAACCCCACGCCCTGTCCGCAGACCTGAGGAAACCAAGGAGCGTCCCCCAGCCCCATCAAACAAGCCAAAGATGACGTTTCCCACTTCCGGCTTCCTTAACGGGCAATAGGCGACGGCACCCTCGCTGAGACGGCGCGCGCGAGTGGCTGCTCCGTTCGCCTATGCGGCGCTCGAATGCCGCGCTTCTCGCCGTTGTGAGAGGCCGCGACAGTTCCCGCCCTTATCGCGCATCACGTCCGCGGCCTGGATCCGATCAGAGCACCAGGCCGAGAGGCGGTTTCTTGAAGAGACTCGGCGCTCTTGACTTGAATAACGATCAGAACAGGCTTCGCGGCCGTGATCCTTATGCAACTTAGCGGCATAATTTCGCTCTGCCCATTCCCATTTTGATCGGCATCAAATCCTCCGCCATTCCCCGTGTGTGACAGAGATCTCGCGCGGCTCTTCGCGCGACTTTTGGAATGGAGAATTCGATGAGAACAAGGACAGTTCTGACGAGGGCATCACTCCTCGCGTTAGCAACCTCGTTGGCCAGCATCCCGGCACAGGCTGCAGATCTGGGCCGAGCGCCGATCTACTATAAAGCGCCCCCGATCGAACCCTTCAATCCATGGATGATCCGCCTGCGCGTGCTTGGCGTTTTGCCGAATACTGCAGGCAGCTCAGTCAGCGTCGCCGGGGCGCCCTCGCTGTCCTCACCAAGTTCTGGGCTTTCCATCAGCGATCAAGCCATACCCGAGCTCGACATCACCTATTTCTTCACAAAAAACGTTGCCGCCGAACTCATTCTCGGCGTGACTAGCCATCACATCAGCGGCAATGGCGTGCTCACTGGCCTCGATATCGGCAACGCCTGGCTGTTGCCGCCAACACTGACCCTGCAATATCACTTCACCGATTTCGGCGCGCTCAAGCCCTATATCGGCGCGGGCATCAACTACACCGCATTCTTCAACCAATCGGCAGCCAATACGTCGCTCGCCGGGCTTGCCGTTACGGATTTGCGCATCAGCAACCAATTCGGCGCGGCGGTCCAATTCGGCTTCGATTACATGCTTGATCGTAACTGGGGCCTCAACTTTGACGTGAAGAAGCTATGGCTGCGGCCGGAGTACTCTGCGACCGTAAACAATGCGATTGCCGTCACCGGGCGCGCCAACATCGACCCATGGCTCGTCAGCGGCGGCGTCGCTTACAAGTTCTGACGCTAAAACAGGATCAGAAAGGGGACTCCGTTTCATCAACCCGGCCGCTGCGAGCTCATCGAGCGCGTACCATAACCTGAGTAGTGCAAGCAGAGCGAGATGACGCGTCAAGGACGCGTCATTTCGCAAGACGCGGGAAGCCATTCGCAGCACTGCTCTCGTTGTGAGCTACGGATCACGCAGCATGGAGTGCCGGTACACAAACAGATCGACCCAGCATATGTTCATATTATTATCTAGTCGCGCGTTGCAAAGGCGCCATTTGCCGACTGGGCCGAAGAAGAAAGGCGGCACGCCGCGCAAAGTCAATGACTCGCTATTCTCCCATCCGGGGCGTGATGGCTACGCACAACCTCAGACGATCTGAGCTCTGAGCGGCCAGCTCATCGCCGGACAAGCCGTCGATGCTTGCTAGTCCGGGTAAGTGGCCGCTAATCGAAGCCTCTAGCTTCGCTTTAGCACCATCACAAGGCGGTCGACACGTTTGCCTTGCTTGAGGTGGGAGTCTACGATTTCGTCAACATCCTCAGGCGTGGTCGCGCGATACCACACTCCGTCGGGATAGACGACCATCAAGGGACCAGAGTTACAAAAGCCAAGGCAGCCTGCCATCGTGAAGCCAATATCGTTGAGGCCTTGCGCTTCGATCGCCTTGGCCATTCGATCCCACAGGGCTTGCGCGCCGGCGGCGCCACAGCTGCCGTGCGGATGAGTTGGCGGACGCTGCGTGTTGCAGGCAAAGACATGATGCCTATAAAGTTGAGGAAGCTCGAATTCGGTTTCTGAGTTCATGCGCCTATCCTGTGATCAATGGAATTCAGCTGAGCAGAGACAAGATGCGAGCACATCGCCCCCGCAATCTCTTACGATTAAACGCCGCATCGACCAATTGATGCTAATGATTCCCACTCGCGCTTGCCAAAGCAGGCGAAATGAGCGGGCGCCATAGTGATTGTCGTCGTTGAAGATCAGCGATAGATATCTTCGCGTCCAGAGCAGCCTCCTAGATCAATTCCAACCTCTTCTGCCCTCATCGCGATCTTTCTGCTCCCTCATCACTTCCTCACCATCCAACTTCTCCAAAGCAAGTTGCACACCAGATGCGTAACGTTCGTTTCTGCAACGATCCCTTGCTTTACGCGACTCACAATTATTGCGAAGGTTGCGACAATGTCGTTCGCTTCTGTTTCGGACACGACAAACCTCGCATAGCGTTTGACCCTTCACCCTTCTGCAGTTCGTACGCAGACTAACCGAGAATCTCAGTTATTTTGCCCAGCTCTTGCGCTATCATATCTTGGAATGAGCAGTGATCTTCATGGCACTCGAGCCGCCTAGTGAGGAGATCGAACGTGCGGTGAATCGAGCGCCGTGTTCTGCCATGGGTGATCGGCTGGCCGCATTGACCGGCGCGAGCCCACAGCATCTTCCTCGCCCTGAAGCTGGACGTTGCGTTCCGCCGCAGCCCATCTATCGTTTGCTCAAGAGATAGCGCTGTCGCGAGAGCCCAACGAGGCAGGGATGAATCGCCGAGCCACCTTTGAAGCTGCAGACCAAGCCGGTCGCAATCCCCGTCGGCAGCAACGTTAAACCGCAACACAGCGGCCCCAGATTGGGACCACGCTTCGCACGATACGCGTCAAGACGCGCTTGCAGCGGCAAATGCGGAACAAAGAACACGTGCCCATGAATGCATTTGCTCCTAACCGGCCCTAACTGACGATGGTGGCGTCATTCGGTAAGAGCCTAGCACGAACCGAGGTTTGGCATGGCAGTTGAAGCGGAGGCAATAACGCCAGCTGCGCCGGCCGGCCTTCTGACGCAGGATCATCATTCCTCCTGCCCAAACGGACCTGTCGGCCCTGGTCCCCATTCTCCAAGCCCAGACGATACCCTCGGCGAACTTCCTGCCGCCGGGGGCATTTCCCGCTCAAACATATCGCCGGGGTAGAAAGCATGTCCCGCCTGCCGGCTCGATTTGACGAGCCAGCGCAAGAGCAGCTTGTTGGTGCTGCGGAGGTCGCGGAGTACAAGGCCGCAATCCGACGAGGTGCCCGTTTTGTCTCACAAATCACACACTGTGACACGCATCCGCCAACGCTCACGAGTACAATGGCCTCATCCGAAGGCAAAGCGCCTCAGGCAGCTTGAGCACAACAAAGCGATAGGCCCGTTAGTCCGGATGGATCGTGATATCCATCATTTCGTCGCTGTCCCCGAAGGGGTCGGCAAACCGATCGTCCTCGAGCAGCTTGACGCCGCACAGGCAGACGTCACCTTCGATTACGGCGAGCGCTACCGGCTCAAGCGATTGTCCATCGCAAGGGCCGTCGATGCACATCCCAGTGTCGATCTCAAATCTTGCACCGTGCCGGCCGCATCTGAGAAAGGAGCGATCCGCCGAGAAAAACGCACCGGAGCCGATGTTGAGCCAGACGCTCTCATGCGGACAGCGATTGACGTAACCGAAATAGTCATTGCCGAAGGTGCGCACCACAATAATTGGAAACGGTCGGCTCTCGCCCCAATCATCAATCCGCAACAGGCTAAAGCCCATGGCCTCACTCCGCTCGATGGCATCGGCCGGACAGACGGCAAAAACCTCGATGTGACCGCTCATCAGGTTGCCGATTATAGGTTCGCTCATCCCGGCCTCGCAGTTTCCTGCTTGAAGGCTTGGATCGCAGTCCGGCTCAGCTGAAACATCCCACGGCCACGAGCGAGAGGTCGGTAAGCTGAGTTGGCACGGGTGTTGAGGACGTCAAACCACTGGTTCGGCGTGAGCTTCGCCGGACGCTCGCTGATTTGGATCACTCTTCCGTTCGGAGCGAAGCGGACGTGGATGATGACTTGTTGCGAGTTCATACCGATCCCCTGTTTTGGTAACTAAAGATCCTGAGCGACACCGAGAATCTCGACCGTGATGTGCTTGGTTTGGGGCACCTTGACGCGTAGGCTCTCAAGCCGCGCCTTGAACGCCCGCCTTCTCCGCTATCGAGTAGATCTTCTTCGCGCTCGCTTGGAGCATTTCTCTTGCGGCTTTAAGACGAGTGCATGCCGCCAGCGGCATCCGGGGCGCTCCAGCCATGTGGATCACGATGTCTCCGACGACGCAGCGACAAACGACGTATCCTCGGTCCGGTTGCTCATCTCTCGCGATGAGAAACACCACGCTCATCGCAATTCAATCCTCGTTCTTCCGCGTCGTGGATGACGAGCATCTCAGTAAATCGCGGCACCCGCTCCCACGTTTATCGACGCATCTTTCATGGTCTCGACGATGAACTCGATCTGCTTGTTCGTGAGATGGGTGTGAAACGGAAGGGTAAGAGCGCGATCTGCTATTTTTTCCGCAACCAGGAAATCGCCACGCCGATAGCCGAAGTCAAAGTAGTGTCGTTGCAAGTGCAGGGGTTGGCTATAGGCGGCGGATTCAACCTGCGCGACGCGCAGATCATCGATAATGGCGTCGCGCCCCGATCGCGTGAAGCGTGTCCCCAGATGAACGAGATAAAGCAACCAGTTCACCTCGCTCACATTGGGGCCAACATAAGGCGGCTTGATGCCCTCAAATGATTGCATATGCGCGTTATAAAGCTGCTCGATGAACCGACGCCGCTCCAGGATTTCATCGAGACGCTTGAGCTGCGCTAGGCCCAAGGCAGCCGTGAGATCGCTCATGCCGGCCTGATAAGGCGCCGTGCTACCGACAACAACGGAAGAGCGCTCGTCCAGGCGATGGGCGCAATGGCGACGCAAGCCGAGCGCGATGTCGATATCGTCGGTCACCACCATTGCGCCTTCGCCACAGGTTAGGGCCACCGGCTGAGCAAAGTCGAACACCGCGAGGTCGCCAAACCGGCCGACGAGCTCACCCTTGTAGCTCGATCCGATCGCCTCGGTGGAATCCTCCAAAAGCAGCAGCTGATGGCGCCGCGCGACCGCGCGCAGCTCCGACCATGGCGCTGGATGACCGTTGGGATTGCCGGCGACAATCGCCCGCGTGTTGGCCGTGATGCGCTCTTCGGCCTTCGCTGGGACTAATGCTCCCGACCAATAGTCGACATCTGCAAATACCGCTCGTGCGCCTGCGAGACTGATGGCATGCGCGGTCTCACGAAAGGAGTAGGGCGAGGCGATAACCTCATGCCCCGGGCCAATGCCGAGCGCCCTCAGCGCAAGGAGAAGCCCGATGGTACCACTCGAGACCGCAACAGCATATTTGCGGCCAAGATAGGCGGCGAAAGCGCGCTCAAACGCCTCAGTAATCCGCCCGTTGGAGATTTGCGGCGAACACAGCAGCGTTTCAACGGCAGAAAGCTCGGCGAAGGTGATATCGGGATCGGACAGTGGAATGAATGATGTATTCTCCTCCACAGTGAGCGCGCCATCAAGCCGATACTCTGCTAGTTCAGTGCTCACCGCCCAACATTCCTTTTGGCCAATACGATGCCGGTCGCCCGCGTCGGATCGGCCGTAATCTGCACGCAGTGATCCGATCGATCGATCAGATGAAGGTCGAAACGCGGAAACTGCCGGAACGGCTGATCCGCCACATCCGACGCATCACAGCGCACCCAAGCAAGCTGCGGAAAGCGGCGCCGCAGCTCGACAAACGGATCCATCTCGGCGACATCGGCTGCAAGCAGCCGCTCGATTTCGATCACTTCCTCCGCGGTGAGCGCCATCGTGGCTCCTCTATGACTGCTGAAAGGCGGGGCATCATTGCCAAAACAGACGCTCCGGATCCGCATTCAATTCGTCAATTGCAGAGGTCAGCCGATGGTAAAGGCTGTAAAATTCCCAGATCCCTCGCGCGTGGTTCTTGCGAAACAGCTTCCAGACTCCGCTCACGGCATCATAAAGAATCAGCGCGACATCGATGAGAGCGCCATCCTTGTTGATGTTGCGCGAGCAACATGGGCTCTCGACGAGATAGCCGCCCCTCACCGGCGTCACGTTCGGCGAGACGTAGAGATAGCACTTGCGCGAGCTCAAGCCGCGCTCGATCCGTTTGCGATCGAGCTCGTTGGGGTGAGGCACCAGCCCGGCCTTTATCTTTCTCATCAGCGCAGCATTCATGGCGAAAGCCTCCATTCAAAGTACTGCGATTTCATCTTCAAGACAGCCGATGAGCAGCTGCTTACCAAAATCCACAATGTAGATCGGCACGTTCGCTTCGGTATGGATCGCGACGTTGGTGATCTCACCGGTCGCTCCAGCGGCGAGCAAGACTCCTTCGGGCTCCGTATCGGGAAATGAGTCGTCGTTGATGAGGTCGACTGCGGTCTTGACCCGCTGGCCACGTCGATATTTCGGAAAGCCGGGCTGCGTCATGACTCCTCCGGCAGTGGCAGATCATCGATCTCCTCGCAGGCGTCCACCGGCTCTAGTTCCTTGCGCTTCATGCCAACGCGGTAGCCGCTTTCCAGATACTCGACGCCGTAGATGTAGAATTGCTGCAGGAACGTGCCGATCGATACGACGTAACCCACCTCTCCCTTCTTGACTAAAACGTCGCCAATCTCCTTGCCGCGATAGGTGCCATCATTGCGGATGGTGCGACTGGCTCGCACCTTTTGGCCAAAGCTGAAAATAGGCGGCTCGCTGAGCTCGATGACGTCGCTGTCGCGAACGATGCTGTTCATGTATCGCTCCTCATGGATCGCTCCTTTGGAGATGCGGGGAGCCGCCTCGCCCACCGCAGGCGAGATCCTGCATCACTTCATCCTCGCGCGGCATCGTCGGTCACATCGACGATGGCAGCGCTGCCGAAGGCCGCTTTCGGCATCGCGAAGCGCCTTTGGACCACCGCGCGGAATGCAATGCCCGCTAGGCCCGTGCTGCCGACCGGCTACAGCACGATCGCAGGGCAATCCAGCGCAGTCCTCGTCCGTGATGGAAGATCGCACGTCGGCGCCTGCGCCGCCGCCAACGCGCAGCACGAAGCTTATGGCGCTTTCAGAACCAGCTCTTGTCATGCCACTCATGGGCCTCACGCTTTAGGTTGGCGCCTGGTAGCGAGGCAAGGATGTGTCAACCACGCAGGTATTGTCGACCGGACAGGCGGCGAGACATTGCGGCTCGTCGAAATGGCCAACACATTCAGTGCATTTCGCCGCCTCAATGACGAAGCTCGCCCCCTTCTCCGAGATGGCAACGTTCGGGCATAAGGATTCGCAGGCTGAGCAGCTCGTACACTGCGAGGCGATGATCTTGAATGGCACATATTTCCCCTTACGCTACGGAGATCAGAGATCCTTGCCGGACCGCGGCGTCGCCGCGCTGCACGTGCTGGATCTCCCCGCGTTTCACCTTGTCCAGATAGGATTTGAACCAGGCGATCGCCGACTTCCCAATGAACTCATGGGCGTATTGATCGACCGGCTCGATCCCCGCCCTGATCAGACTGCTTTTCGGACAGCCGCCGATCTTGGACACGAAGACCGCATGGCAGTCATGGATGCCACGCATGATGGCAGAAAGCCTGTCCTCCTCGCCATAACCGCCCTGGCAGTAAACGTCCACGCGGCGGTGGCCGACGAATTTGGCGCCAGATGTAGAAAGTTCGTACACCTGAAATTCCTTTGCATGCCCAAAGTGCTCGTTGATCAACCCCGAGCCCTTGGTTGCGACGGCAACTAAAAGAGTGATCGCGCTCATCTCTCCGGCAAATTCCGCAAGCTCCTTTTGGGTGGCCGCGACTTTGGCGGCACGCTCATCCTCTACCCTGTCCTGATAACCCTTGCGCATCTCTAAGTCATATTGGACGTCCATTTTCATGACCTGATCGGTGGTGAACTCTGCGCTGCGATCCTCTCCGAGTAGACCAACCGCATCGGCGCGGCACTGGCGGCAATGCCGCATCATTTTTATCTCCCCTTCACAAGCATCTTGCAGCGCCTTCAATTCCCACGCAGTCGGTCCGCGCTGACCGTTGAGGCCAAATGCCGTGCCGTGCTCGGGCGCGGAGATCAGTGGCATGATATTGTGAAGGAAGGCACCGCGCGACTTCACCGCCTTGTTGACCTCGACCAAGTGGCGGTCGTTGATGTTTGGGATCATCACCGAGTTGACCTTGCACAGGATGCCCCGTTCGCTAAGCATCTCGAGGCCTTGCAGCTGGCGATCGGTGAGTATCCTTGCCGCGTCCATGCCGGTGTAGCGCTTGTGGTTGAAGAAGATCCACGGGTAGATCTTGGCGCCGATTTCGGGATCGACCATGTTGATAGTGATGGTGACGTGGTCAATTTTCGACCTGGCGATGGTATCAACGTGGTCCGGCAGAGCCAGTCCATTGGTTGACAGGCACAGCTTGATGTCCGGAGCCGCCTTGGCGACCAGCTCGAACGTCTTGAACGTCTTTGCTGGATTGGCCAGGGGGTCGCCGGGGCCAGCGATGCCAAGGACCGTCATCTGCGGAATGGTGGTCGCGACCGCGAGCACTTTTCTTACCGCCTGCTCAGGCGTGAGCTTCTCGCTCACCACACCCGGACGCGATTCATTGGCGCAGTCGTATTTTCGGTTGCAGTAATTGCACTGGATGTTGCAGGCAGGCGCGACCGAGACATGCATTCGGGCGTAATGATGATGCGCTTCTTCGCTGTAGCAGGGATGGTTCTTGACCTTTTCCCAGATTTCGATCGGCAGATCGCCTTGCCCTGCCTGCGAGCCGCAGCTCGCCTGCCCGGTCTTGGCCGAAGCGCGGCAGCCCTTATGCTCGGCGGCGGGCTTCATCTTGCCGTTATCCCCTGCAGCTTTGACATATTTTCCGCGTCCGACGACCGCGTTCATTTTCATTTTTCCCTGCAGGCATCATCGGCCTCCCAGGACCATCCGTGAGCGAGCCTCAAGAAGCTGGGTAGCAACTTGCATGCCATGGCGGAGACGATGAAATTGCAGCCATACGCCAACGAGTCAGCGGAAACGATCGGCGCTAGCGCATGTAAGAACATGCAATGATGCGCTTGTTGACAATGCGACAGTTACGTCGTCATTCTCACGCAGCGCTCCATGGCTTGCGCATTCTTCTCGCGCTGCGCTCGCCGGAACCCGGCTCCATCTGAAGGGGTCTTCTCGCGTTGCGGCTCTCGCAAATAAGTCGATACAAGCTGGGGGATTCGGGCTTCACAAGGACGCTAATGGGTGATCAGTATCTCAACCGCGCAAGGGATCTCAATCGCAAGCGGTGTAAGGCCTTGCTCGAGTAGAAACCGGAGCTCGTTGCGAGAGAGCGCGTCTGGATCAACGATCGCATAGTGGGTGTCGGCCGAGCGCTTGATGATCTGCCGGGCATAGCTACGCAACAGCTGGTCATTGAAGCGACAGCCGATGAAGAGAAAGGTCTGTCCGATTCGCCTTTCCTTGATGATGTCCGGAATTGGCGTCTGAATGTCGATTTCGGTCAACGCCTCGACATAGTCAGCGTCGGAGATAAGGAAGTTGTTGGCCGGCTGCACGCTGCCATGCGGCTTGTACAACACCGTCGCCCAGCTGCCGGCCACGGCACTGTCGACCTCTTGGCCAAGTGAATCGTAAAAGCGATACCAGCGATTCTCGCCAATGCCGATGCGGGTGATACCCTGCACTTCGCCCCATCCATCGCGCTTACCCAGCGCCGCGCGCATGGCGGCATCATACCAGGCGTCGACTATGACGGGCAGCGACAGGGACGCAAGATGATGGTGCAACCGCGTCGGCTCGACCGGCCGAGCGAAGGCCTGCGTCATCAATGCCGTCACGGAGGACCGGTGTTTGCTGATCTCGACATGCTGCGCCGACGCCCACGCATTGCCCCTAGCCCGCCGCGGCAGCGCAACCTTGCTCGCGAAGAAGCTGGCCAACGCCTCTGGCGTGGTCGGCATATCGGATCTGCACAATTCGGCAAGGCCAGGACCGAGATAGGGAATGACGCTCGCGGCCCTCAGGCCGGCAGCGATGTCCACGAGCGTCGCCTTTGCATCGGCAGCATCGACAAAGTCGATCTGCGGGGGCGCCTTCACGGATCGCCCCCGTTTTCGCCCCGTTTTTTAGCGTTGATTGTGATCGGTAGTGGTGTGTCGCTCGCCATCTCGGGCAAATCGAGCACCCAGCCATTAGCTACTTTGATCCAGCCGCCCCATAGCGTCTCGTACTCGGATTCCACGATCGGCTCTTCGAGATCCTTTTTTGGCACGTAGATCGACAGGCCCGCGTCCGGAGACCGGCGGATCATGATTTTCACGAGGTCTACTCCCTGACTGCGACGGGGGAGGTGGCGCGCAGGCGAGCCGCGATGTCGGACACTGCGCACACGACCTCATCGACCTCCGCGAAGGAGGTTTCACGCGACAGGGAAAAGCGCACCGCGCCACGCATCCGCCACGCGGGCACCTGCATGGCCCGCAGAACATGGGATGGCTGCATTGAGCCGGCGTTGCAGGCTGATCCGAGCGACACGGCAATGCCCGCCCTATCGAGATGGTGGGCGATGGCTTCGCCTTCGAGATGATCGAAAGCAATATTGGCCGTGTTCGCTAATCGATTGCTGATATCGCCGAGCGCGACGCACTCGCCATTGTGCAAAATTCCCTGCTCAAGGCGATCGCGCAATGCGCCAATGCGAACGCGCTCCGGTTCGAGCCGCTCCGCCGCAAGCTCGGCGGCCTTTCCCAGGCCGACAATGCCAGGAATATTCTCAGTTCCGCCACGGCGCCCTCGTTCCTGTGATCCGCCGCAGATCAGCGGCCGGAATTTTGTCCCTGTGCGCAAATATAGCGCGCCGATCCCCTTGGGGCCGTGCAGTTTGTGCCCGGATAGCGACAGCATGTCGATCGCACTGTCCTTTAGGTTCACGGGCACCTTGCCGACGGCCTGGACCGCATCGGTGTGAAACAGCGCGCCCGCCTCACGGGTCAACCCGGCCAGAAACTCCACGGGAAACAGCGTTCCGGTCTCGTTGTTGGCCCACATAACCGAGGCAATCGCGGTGCGTGGCCCGAGTGCGCCGCGAAACGCCCCGATGTCGAGCCGGCCGCGGGCATCTACGGGTACGATGTGCGTCTTGACTCCTCTTGTCGCCAATTGCTCGGTTAGCGCAAGAACGGCGGAGTGCTCTACCGAGGTGGTGACGATCTCGTCGCGGTCTTCCTGCATCGCAAGCGCAGAGAGGACCGCGGCATTATTGGCCTCGGTCCCTCCCGAAGTGAAAACAATTTCATGATCGTATGCGTTCCCTAGCAGGGTGCGCAAGCTACGCCGGGCCTGCCTCACAGCGACTGCGACCTCGCTGCCAAAGGCATGCCTGGACGAAGCATTGCCGAATTGCTCGGTGAAGAACGGCAACATGGCTTGCACCACGGATGGATCGGTCCGCGTCGTTGCATTGTTATCGAGGTAAATCGGCACTCGATTTTCGCTCAATCCACTGCCTCGCCTGCAGCAGCGACGGGGATTAGGCGGACAAATTCGCCGAGTTTATCGACCAGCCGAGCCTGAATGCCTTTCAGCGTCACGCTCGAAAGCTTACACAACGTGCGGGCACCGGTCTGGCTGACCATGCCCCTGCTGCCATCGATCCCGATCAGGTGACAGTCGCCACCGTCGCGTTGCAGATTGGGTCGGATCTCTTCGATTGCGCCGCGAATGCGACGCTCTCGGTCTGTCGCAGTGGACGACGACTGCCTCAGTTCTCCTGGTTCGGCCGGCATGCTTCGATGTCTCCTTCTCATCAGCTGAGCGATTTGTTTCATCAGCTGAACGATTTTCCGCATGAGCAGTTCGCGCTAGCGTTCGGGTTGTGAAAGGTAAAGCCAGAACTCTCCAGTGCCATCACGAAATCGATGGTCGTGCCGATCAGATGCTCACAGCTCTTGTTATCGACGAACACCTTCAGCCCGTTGCATTCGAGCACGGTGTCGTCAGGCTTCGGTTCTTCGACCAGACCCATCTTGTATTTCAATCCATTGCAGCCGCCCGCTTCGATCATGACGCGCAGACCGCCGGTCGGGTGCGTCGACGATGAAATCGCGCTCTTGATTGCATTCACCGCGCTATCCGTCAGGTTGATCACGACTTTCCCTCATCAGCTTGGATCTAGCTGCTAAGGGCAAGTCACGTGCCAGCGCGCAGACGCTTGATGATGCTCACTTTTTCGGATCGCGCCTGTTGGCGTCGAAACCGGTGTCGGGTTCCCGACAAGGCTCCTTGAGGTGATCGCAGCCACTGACGCGTTTTCTTTCTAAGCTACGGCGAAGGCCCCTATTCATGCGGCGGCAAGCAATTTGCATCGCATCTGCCACCGGCCAAGGCGTCGGAGAAGAGCTAGATCGAGGTAGACTTTAATGACTGCAATCGAGAACACCGCACTCGGCAAACTTGAGAAGGAGGGCCGCCTGCTCAACGCCGTACTCAAAGGCGGGACTACCAAGCCGGGCCGGTTCGGCTTTCGCGGCGACGTGGCACTAAAATTCCAGACTCAGGTCGCGGACGAGAAACGGCCGCCAGACTATTCGATTGAGCAGGTGTTGACGATCGCGCAGGACGGCGAACGCACTATTCCGGTGCTGGCCGGCTACCTGCATTCCTTCGCCTATCTTGCTGACATCGCAACCGTCCTTGACGGCGCCTTAAGCCCAACCGGCAGCTACTTCATGTTCTGCAACAACATTGATTTATTGGCGAAGTACCGAGTGAAGTTGGGTGATATTAGCTTCAACGTCCTACCGTGCGATGAATCCACGGTTTGGAAGGAGATGATGGACCTGGTCGGGCTCAACAAGGACGAGATCAAGAAGCTCGATCCGGGCGGCAAGCTTGATTACCTCCTCGATGCCGCAAAGGATCTCGACCTGTCCTATGAGGAGATCTCGTACGACGACGGGCTAAAGAGGATGGAGCCCGTGAAAAACCGCAACGAGAACCGGCCGGTCTGAGCGCGGTCTTCAGTTGTTGGCCGATGCATCGTCTTCGACAAGATGCACACCAACGACGCAGATATCACCATCCAGAACTGCCAACGCTATCGGCGTGAGCGCTCTACCTTGACATGGACCTTCGACGCACCGGCCCGTGCCGAGTTCGAAGGTCGAACCATGCTTGCCGCACATCAGCCGGATACCGCATGGATCGAGGAATTCGTTCCGCTCCCAGTCCAAATTGACGCCGTTGTGCGGGCATTTATTGGCGTAGCCAAGCACCTTTTTGCCCCAGCGCACCACAATGATGGACCAGGGCCGGTAATTGCCGTGATCATCGACGACTATAAGGTGGAATCCCATGGCCTGGCGGCTCGGAATGTCGTTAAAGCCGCAAATCGCATAGATGGCATCTGGCTGCATTCATCGCTCGTTTATTGCAAGAGTTTCTTCATTGTCGTTGTGCAATCAACGTGCAAGGACCGTACTCAAGCATTCTGCACCATTTGCCGAATGACTACATGCGGTAGCTGGTCGTTGCTGCGCGTTCTGGCCACGGCAGTGGCAAGCCCGTTACGGGCCTCGTGTCGCGTATCCCACCGCGGCATCGTGAGTGCCTTCGGAGAAAGGTTGGACGGTCGTTTCAGCCGCGAGGGCGCCGCGGCGAGCGTGCGCCCCCGTTGAAGTAACACCGTTGGGCCCGGCATAGAACGGTCGAATGTCCTTCCTTTCAGGCCCGGTCCTGCTATTGCAGCCAATTTATTCCATGTGCATTCCACTAAGAGCGCGCTCCAGGTAAAATGAAGGGTCGTCGTCCGAGGAATCCGTCTGAGGACCGCCATCACTGCCCTCCGCTTTCGAAAGATACTTCGTAGGCTTGCCTACACGCTGCCACTCGTCGTTCTCGTTCTTCGTCCACACTTCGGGATGTTGGTTGGGATCAAGCGCCCAGTGGTTACGACCCACGTGAACAAAACCCATCTCCGCTAGACGAGGTTCCACGCCCGTTAGGGCCGGTCGCGACAAGATCAGCGGATGGTCCCCGTCCTCTCGCAGTTGATGTTCTAGCAAGATATCGCCAGCGTTCTCGACAAGCGGATGAGTCACCCGAAGATCTACCACGGATGTGATATCGTTGCGCCCAAACTGCTGCTGAAAATGGTCTCCTTTAATCCGAGCCGGGCCTCCTGCTCTGAGAAGCCCGACAATTTCGTCGCCCAACCGGTAGCTGTAAAATCGTGCCGGCTTATTTGGATCGTCGTAGGTGTTGGCGTAACTTCCAGCAACCGTCGCTGCGCGCTCAGCCTTCTGGGAGACGAAGTCCGAGTACTCTTCTGGGTTCTCGGCGATGTGCCTGATATCACTGCGCAAGAATCTCTCAACTCCGCGCAAGAAGGAATCTCGGTCTATCTCTCTAATGGGCGCTTCGGAAACGAGAGAGTATGACGCCGCTGGTTCGGATGACGACCCACCTCGCTCCATTCCTGCAACTGTTTCCGCGAACCGGGGACTATCTCCCGCCTCTGACGAATCGTCAGTTTGGTTACCGGTTGTAAACTGGCTGGATGACCCAACGCTTCTGCCATACATGAGAGCGCTCTCCTATCGGCAAAGTTGCACGCAATTGAGCTCGTGCCGTGCAAGCTCTGCCGGCTAGGATATAATTCCTAGCTGACCATAACCTGACCAGAGCACTCTGCCGCTTCGCCGTGACTACCCGACGCACTCTGCGCGTGAGTTACAGATAGTCGCTGCGACAAGCCGCGATCTGTGGGTAGAATCGCACGTAAGATCGCGGGCTGCCGATCGCTCAAAGAGACCGACCTAACTATGCTCTTCGGACTCCATCATGACAGCCACTTCGATGTACTTAGCGCTGAGGGATGCGCGGCTCGCCTTCTACGAATAGACGGACCTTGGAGACGAGTGGTTTGTGAGCAACGGCTATTGTATCGGCATAACATAGCCGGCGCCCAACCATCACCGGGCAATGCTTGCGCTTTAGCTCGCTCGATCTTGCTATTCGATGTTTAATCGAGATCCTTCTGGCGCGCCGTCCTCACCATGAGTTCACCTGACCAAAATTGCACCTTTCCTCCACCTATATCTCGCCTGCCGCGACAGGACGAGTGTGTTCGCTCACGCCGCTTCAGGTACGGCTGAAGTGTGAGTCTGGCAGTTGGCCGGGCAAACCCTGGCGCATGCACCGCAGCCAATGCAAGCGCCTTGATCATTCAGAACCATAATCTTCTTTTCGATCTCATCGTCATCGTCATCGAGGTTGACAAATTCGCCATCCTCGCTGATTCCTATCAACGTCATGACATCTCGGCCGCACACCTTGAAACAGCGGCCACAGCCGATGCACTTCTTGGCATCGATCGAGATCAGGTATTGTGGCGTCCAGTCCCGTCCGTCTCGTGTTTGAAACGACATGCATTGCCCCTTTAAGTCTTTTCATGCGCCTTCAATTCGAGGCCCTTGCGCTCGAGTTCGGCATAGGCATCGTACGCCTTCTGCGCCACCACCATGATCGAGGTCCAGTTGATGGGTAATTCTTCCGAAAGGTCGTGCAAATCCATCTTGGCTTGCGTCGCCTTGGCGGACACTTTCCTTAGCTCGGCCTTCAGTGTTTCGCGATCGCCCATGAGTGAGTATCCTCAATAGTTCGCCACGTCTGGGAACTTCCGAATTAGGTCAATTCCGTCGCTGACATATTTATCCCCCTCCTGAGCCAGATTGGCGAAATTATCGAATCCAAAGCGATGCACGTCGCGCAGCTGCTTGTTCACGGCGATCAGCCGGCCTGCGATGAGCACTACCCGCCCGAAGCCTTCATGATGCAGCTTCAGAATCGGCTGAATCATAACGCCGGTCTCCCTCTCGATCGACAGCGCAACCGCATCGAAGAACAGCTCAAGCCGCCACAGTGTATCGGGATCGGGATCACCGATAATCGGCAATGCCCGCCGTTTCTTCTTGTCCAGGATGTAGGGGTCGAGCAGGTCAAGATCGCTCTTCCCGTCCCAAGCTCCGTTGGCATCCTGAGCACGCCAAATCTTGACCAATTCGATAAGGAATGGCGCATCGACCGCGCTGCCCTGCTGCTCCATTTTTGCCGTCATATCACCTCATTCGTCGAACTCGAACGTTCGCCGTTGGTCTTTTGCCATAGCCTTTCGTAGCCAAGGAGGTGGCGTGCCCTTCAGTACGCGCTCGAGTTTTTCGAGCAACGCCAGAATGCTTTCTGGCTTGTTCACCTTGATAGGATGGATCTTGTTGGCCACCACCCGCGCAGCCCCGGCACCGCCAATGGCGGCGACGTAAAGAATCGCGCAATCCTTGATAGCCTCGATTTTCGGCGCCAACTTATCCTCGTTGCCGTCTTCCTTAAGGTCGCCCTCAAACTCAATCGCTTTGAGAAACACGTGCCCGCCAGGCGCGACATCGTAGATTGCGATATTCTTTGCCCAACCAAAATGGGCATCGACTCGTCTCAGGTCCTGAGTGGCAAACGCGACCTTCATCCAATCGCCCTCCCAGCCGCGCCGGTGGAGCTGCGATACCCCGAGCAACGTGGCGGTCCGGACCCAGTCCGCCATCTATCGGGCGTAGGCTGATCGTTCTCCTCGCGATGCGCGATCACGAGGTTGGCGATTTCGAAGATCAGATTGCGGGTACCACGATAGCCCACCGATAGTCGGTGTCCCGCACCAAGTCGATCGAACATCGGAAAACCCGTACGATAGAACGGCAATTTAAGCCGAGCCGCTGCTTGCCTGCCATGAGAATGCGTGATCAGCAGGTCGCAATGGTGTGTGTTGGCAAGCCCTTCCAGATCCTCGAGATCGCCAATGAGTACCTCCTTGGTCTTGATCCGCTCGATCACCTTCGACTGGGTGGTCGTCACGGCCGCTGTCACCTGCGCGCCCATGTCGTGCAGCATCCCGGACAGATCGAACAGAAGGTCTGGCTCAGCGCCGATAGCAACTTTGCGACCGCCAATATGGAAGTGCGCGTCCAGCATTGCATCGGCGAGCTGACTGCGCTGGCGCCGATATTTCAAGGGTATGGGGCGGCCGCTGATCTCGCCCAAGAACGTCATGAATTCGTCGTTCGGACAGAGACCACACAGCCGCTCGAAGACACGAAAAGGCACGCCGGTCTTGACCTGCATGACCTCTGCCGCTCGCTGCATCTGCGCCCCGATTGCAATCGTCCATCCGGCGCGGCCCATGCTCGCGATTTCGTCGACGCCGATGCCGCCGATGGTCGTGGGCGTAAACTCATCGGGGATATGCCCATCGAGCGATCCCGCCAGGTCAGGGAGGAAGGACGGGCACAAGCCGAAATCCTCCACTATGACACGGAGTTCATCAAGGTCGCCGGGCGTGAGGTGACATCCCGGCAGAATATTCACTTTCGAGGGGTCCCGCAGGCCATTGGTGCTGGGCCCTTCCACCAGCACCTCCACAATGCGCGCCACAGCCTTCTCCCAGCCGTCCTGGAACGCGCCCTTGAAGTCAGGCGTCGAGACATACACCAGTGGCAACTTTGCGAGTTGCGGATGCTTGTTTCGGATTAGCTTGAGGTAGGCATCCACATCGTCGCCATTGGTCTCGGTGACACCGGTCGAGCAGATTCCGATGATCTTTGGCTTGGTACGGTTGGAGATGTTCAGTATCGCCTGCTCGAGATTCTCATAACCGCCGAGTACGGTAGCGACCTCGCTCATCGCGGTGGTCTGCAGCGGTACTGCCTCTTTGAAGTGCCGGACGAAGAGCGTGAGCCCGAAGGATGTGCATCCCTGAGAGCCGTGCAGAAGCGGCATCGCCCCACGCAGCCCCATGAAGGCGAATGCGCCGCCGATCGGCTGACTCATCTTCAGCGGGTTGACAGCGCAGGCTTTCGTCGGCGCCGTGACGATGGCCATGACGCCTCCCTATTCTGCGGCCTGTCGCATGGCAGACGGCTCGGACACCAAGATACCTTCGATGCGTCTCTGGCAGCAGCCACCGACCGCATTGGTATGCTCTTTCACCGCTGCGACGCTCCTCAGGCCGTGCGCGTATATTGCATCCTCAATCGTGCCCAGATCGACCGTGTTACACACGCAGATCTTCCTCGCGCGGCGCGCGATTTCGGCGAGCGCCGGATCGCAGGCGATCGCCGCCACCGGCGATTGCATCTGCTCCATCGCCTTGGCCAATGCCTCCCATGGTGCCGGTCGACGTAGCTGCTCCCACATCGGACTGGAGAGCGACTTATCGATCTCCTCCACCAGCTTGACCATGCCGACATAGCCCATATAGGCGTGGCAACGCTCCTGGTTGATATCGAGCCAGGGCATCGCCGCTTTCAGCGCGACGAACTGCGACTTGCCGCCCGATAGCATGATGTCCGCTTTTGCCTCCTTCAACATCTTATACATTTCGCGCGGCGTCATGTCCTCAATCATGTGGGCATCCTGCCCCATGAGCTCCTTGATGCGCTCCTTGTCTTTCCTGGTTGATTTCTTGATGCTGGTTCCGACTAACTCAAGCCCGGCTTCCTGGAGTGCCGCAACGACCGACCATGACTTGACGCCGCCGGTAATCAACAAGGCCTTCTTGCCTTCGAATCGAGGCTTGTACGGCGCTATCGCAGCCCAGGCCCACGCTTCCTCGCGCGCTATCACCGCTTCTGTCCGTCCGAGCAGATCTGTCGGCGCGCCGCGTTCAACCAATAAGCGGGCAAGCTGACGCAGCGATTCGCTCGAATCTTGAATACCGTAGAACGACCCCTCGAAGAACGGGATCCCGTAGCGTTGCTCCATCTTGCGTGCGACGTTAATCATGGACTTTGAGCACACCAACATCGCCGCCCGAGCGCGATGAGATGAAGCGACTTCGCGATATTTGCCATCACCGGAGATACAGGAGAGAATCCGTACTCCAAGCTCGTCTAGCAATGGCTTCACTTGCCAGAGCTCTCCCGAAAGGTTGTATTCCCCGATCAGGTTGATATCGTAGGGCGTAGTGTAGTCTGGCTCTTGCGTCCCGATCACATAGTCGAGCAACGCCTCGCCGGCGAGCTTGTTACCGAGGTTCTTCGAGCCGACGAAGCCCGGGGAATTGATCGGGATCACCGGCTTTGCGAACCTTTGAGATGCTGCCTTACAGACTGCGTTGATGTCGTCGCCGATCATCGCCGGGATGCAGGTTTGATAGACGAAGATGGCGGGCGGGTCGCACTTGTCGATGATCTCCTTGATCGCTTTGCACAGCCGCTTCTCGCCCCCGAATACAATATCGGTTTCGCTCAAATCGGTTGTGAACGAGGTACGCCACAGATTCGAGCCTGACGACGCCGCGCCGCGATTGTCCCAGGAATTACCTTCGCACGCGATCGGACCATGCACCAAGTGAGCGACATCGGTGAACGGCTGCAGCGCAACCTTGGCGCCATCGAAAGCACAGCCGCCGGCAGCGCTACCCGGCTGCAGTTGTTTGGTGCAGCCGTTCTTGCGTTCAGCCTCCGACTTGCTGCCGTTCTTGGCGCAGCTCGGCTCGTCGAAAACATTCTGGACCGTGGCCGCTAGTGAACTCATCCCTTTTTCCTCTCAGCGCAAAGTAATTGCATGGTCAACCGTTGTGTGCTTGTGCCATCGTCGAGTGCTTGGGCGATGGCGCGCACGGTCGCTCATCAACGAATGATGTCGAAGCTGTAGTCAGTTTTGCCAAGAACGTTTGTCTTCTTGTCGATCTCATCGAAGATCTTGTCCAGGATCTTCACCAGCACATTCAGGCCGCCCTGATAGCCCCATAGGGGGGAGCGGTGATGGTGATGCCGATCGAAAACCGGAAAGCCGATGCGGATCAGTGGCGTTCCAGTATCGCGCTCCAGATACTTGCCGTAGGTGTTGCCAATCAGAAAATCGACTGGCTCGGTGAACAGGAGTGAGCGCATGTGCCAGAGGTCTCGGCCCGGATAGGCTTGGCAGCCCTGCCCAAATGGCGAGCTTGCAAGCAGCACCTTCATTTTTTCGTGCCAGGCCTTGTTGCCGTTGGTGGATAGCACATGGGTCGGTTCGGCGCCGAGTTCGAGCAGAAACGCAGCCAACCCATAGCAAAGATCCGGATCGCCATAGATCGCGAACTTCTTGCCATGGATATGCGCGCTGGAGTCAGCGATGGCGTCGACTAGGCGGCCACGTTCTCGCGCGAGTTGCTCGGGAATCTCATTGCCGCTGATGCGTGACAGCGCCACGATAAAGTCATCCGTTGCGGATAAACCCACCGGGTAGTTGAAGGATACGACGTCCTGCCCATGCCCAGCCACGTATGGCAGCGTTTTTTCGGTGCACCACTGTTGCATGGAGATTGTCGCCTTGGCGTGAACCGCGTTGGCCGCATCTTCCAGCGTCGTGCCGCCGTCATACATCCGGAATTCGCCGTCTGTCGGAGTATCGAAAACTTCAGAATTATCCGCGAGAATCGTGTGCTGGATGCCCATCAACGCCAAGATTCGCTTGATCTCGCGAAGGTTTCCGACGGTATAGCCATCGAACCCACCGATGATGTTGATCGCCCCGTTCTGCTTGCGCTCCAGCTTCGGCGCTGTTCCGGCCTTACCGTCCCAAAAATGCTCCAGAATGCCCTTGAGCGCATTGTCATAACCGGTGACGTGGCTGCCGACGAACGCCGGCGTATGGGCGAATGGCACGTCGAAGTCCGCCGGAACCGAGCCTTTTTCTTTCGACGTCTTGATGAAGGCGTTGAGGTCGTCGCCGATCACCTCGGCCATGCAGGTCGTAGAGACCGCAATCATCTTGGGTTTGTACATGTTATAGCTGTTCGCGAGCCCGTCGATCATGTTGTTCAGCCCGCCGAATACGGCAGCGTCTTCCGTCATCGACGAAGAGACGCAAGAAGAAGGCTCCTTGAAGTGCCGCGACAGATGGCTGCGGTAATAAGCCACGCAGCCTTGCGAGCCGTGGACGAAGGGCAGCGTGCCCTCAAAGCCAACAGAGGCGAACACGGCGCCAAGCGGCTGGCATGCCTTGGCCGGATTTACCGCTAGCGCCTCCCGCGCAAAGTTCTTTTCGCGATATTCGGCCGTCTTCGTCCATTCCTTGATGCGTTCGACCTCGGCGGGATCGCGAGGATTCTCGAACATCTTCTTCTTGGCCAGCATCTGCTGGTATTCTGGACCGCGGAACAGCTCGAGATGATCGAGCACGTGTTCGGCACTCTGCGCCATTGTTGAAATCCTTCACTATCGAGATTGGTGTCGCCCCGGCTTTCTCACAGAGCGAGATGAGTTGGTTTATTCTGCAGCCAGGAGCTTGGCTCTCGAAGCTTCCTTCCAGGGGGCCTTCGTTTTCTTCCAGACCGGCGAGTTGATGGCCATGTCCATGTCGCGCGCAAAGATCGCAAAGCCGTCATAGCCGTGATATGGCCCCGAATAGTCCCAGGAGTGCATCTGCCGGAACGGCACACCCATCTTTTGAAAAATGTATTTTTCCTTGATGCCCGAGCCGACGAGGTCAGGCTGGAGCTTTTCGACGAAGCGCTCGAACTCGTAGCCATTGACGTCATCGTAGATGAGCGTGCTGTCCTTTACGTAGTGCTGAGCTGTGCGCTGATAGTCGTCGTTGTGACCGAATTCGTATCCGGTGCCAATGACTTCCATCCCGAGGTCCTCATATGCGCCAATCACATGACGGGGACGGAGCCCGCCGACGTACAGCATCACCGTCTTGCCCTCCAGGCGCGGGCGATATTTTGCGATCACAGCGTTCACCAGCGCTTGGTACTTTTCAATCACCCGCTCGGCGCCTTCCTTGATCTTGTCGTCGAAATAGCCCGCAATCTTGCGCAGCGACTCTGCGATCTTTGAAGGTCCGAAGAAGTTGTACTCGCACCAGGGGATACCGAACTTTTCTTCCATGTGGCGTGAGATGTAGTTCATGGAACGGTAGCAATGCAGAATGTTGAGCTTTGCCTTCGGCGTTGCCTCGAGCTCAGCCAGTGAACCGTCGCCGGACCACTGCGCGATCACCCGCAGGCCCATCTCCTCTAGCAGAATTCGTGATGACCAGGCGTCGCCGCCAATATTGTAGTCTCCGATGATCGCAACATCGTACGGCGTCGGCTCAAACTTTGGTTTACCATCGGACTCGAGCTGGTCGAAAATCCAATCGCGCACCGCATCGTTGGCAATGTGATGGCCTAGTGACTGCGAAACGCCCCGAAAGCCCTCACAACGGACCGGCACGATGGTCTTGCCGCCATATTCCTTGGATTTCGCTCTCGACACGGCCTCGATGTCGTCACCGATCAATCCGATCGGGCATTCCGATTGGATCGTGATGCCGTTGTTGAGCGGAAACAGCTCCTGGATTTCGTCAAGGATTTTGCCCAGCTTTTTGTCGCCACCGAATACGATATCCTTTTCCTGGAAGTCGGAGGTGAACTGCAGGGTCACGAAGCTATCGATGCCCGTCGTGCCAACGTAATAATTGCGTCGCGAGCCCCACGAATACTGACCGCAGCCTACCGGGCCATGGCTGATATGGACCATGTCCTTGATCGGTCCCCAGACCACCCCCTTTGACCCTGCATAGGCGCAGCCTCTGATCGTCATCACGCCAGGTATGGATTTGATGTTGGACTTCACCCCGCAATCTGACTTGCCGGTTTGGTGAACGTTGAGGTGCTTGGCACGCCGTTTCGCGGTTTTCTCCGGATAGACCTTCAGCACCTCCTCGATCAGCTCTTTGTTGCGAGCCCTGATTTCTGCGATGCTCTGGGTCGTGGCGAGACTCATCTGATGTCCTTCGAAGGTTAGCTGTTGCGAGGGCGGGTTCTTGAGCAAGACTTTTGCAACCAACATGCCAGCGCTTCGTGAGCACTAAAAAACATAGCAATCAAAATCGCTTAGCGCGCTTCGCGCGGTGACGGGCGGTGTTGTTGCGAACCCGACATTACACTTTGAGCAGAGAACGCTTGGTTTGGCCCTGTTCGAAATGGAACAAGGGCCGGCTATGCGTGAAAATGCCCGCCCAATTCTCGAGCGTGTCCGTGATCGCAGTACTCTGCGATCGCGCTCGCCGAAGGCGCCGCACAGGAAGACCGGCCGCAAGCGGCGGCTGGCCGACACAGGCCTGCCATGCTATCTATGCTTGCTGCGACCTACAGGTTCTTACCTGCTGCGATGGGATGAGGTGCATGACCTCATCCTCCAGACCGCAATGCGAGCTGCCTTGCCACCTGGACATCGTAGGCTCACCGGATCACGAGAACAGCTGCCGCGCCTTGATAAGCGCACGCAGGAGCACATCGATCTCTTCACGTGTATTGTAAAGTCCGAGGGACGCCCGGCACGTCGCCAGCACGCCGAAGCGCTTGAGCAGCGGCATCGCACAATGGGTCCCCGCCCGCACCGCTACACCGGCGCGGTCGATGACGGTGGCAATATCATGCGCATGCGTACCCTTCACATCAAAGGAAATGATCGGTCCCTTGTCGGCCGGGGTCCCGATCATGCGCACGAAATTGATCCCCGCCAGCCTCTCTTGCGCGTAAGCGAGCAGTACGCTCTCGTGCCTGCGGATCTGCACCTTGCCTATTGAATTGATGTAATCGATAGCCGCCCCTAAACCGATGGCTTCGACGATCGGCGGCGTACCCGCTTCGAACCGGTGTGGCGGATCAGCATAAATGACGCCGGAACGCGAGACCTCGCGGATCATCTCCCCGCCGCCATTGAAGGGCGGCATCGATGCCAGATGCTCAGACTTGCCGTAAAGCACACCGATCCCAGTCGGACCATAGAGTTTGTGGCCCGTCATGACGTAGAAATCGCAATCAATGTCACAGACGTCGGCGCTCAGATGGACGCAAGCTTGCGAGCCGTCGACCAGCACCGGGATACCACGAGCATGCGCGACCCTCACCACGTCTTTCACCGGCAATACCGTGCCGAGCACGTTCGACATTTGTGTGATTGCAACCATCTTGGTGCGCGGGGTCAGCAGTCGCTCAAAATCATCGAGCAAGAAGTTTCCGTCATCATCCACTGGTGCCCATTTGATCACTGCACCGAGTCGTTCCCTGAGAAGGTGCCATGGCACAATGTTGGAGTGGTGTTCCAAAATCGAGAGAACGATCTCATCACCCGGGGTTATGCGTTCACGGCCAAAAGTCTGGGCCACCAGATTGATTGCCTCCGTGGCGCTCCGGGTGAAGATGATCTCTTCGTTTGAACGCGCGTTCACAAACTGGGCCACCTTGGTACGGGCGCCTTCATACGCCTCGGTCGCCGCGTTAGCGAGGTAGTGCAAGCCGCGATGAACGTTGGCGTATTCGCTGGAGTACACCTGCATCATACGGTCAAGCACCGCGTTGGGCTTTTGCGCGGATGCAGCGTTATCGAGATAAACAAGCGGCTTTCCGTACACCGTCATGGCGAGCGCAGGAAAGTCCGTACGCAGACGGTTGACCTCGTAACTACCATTGCTCACGGCGGGATGTGCGCTCATCGTCCCGCCTGCAGCCAGTGTTCAGCTTGCGCTGTCACAAAATCGCGCAGTTTCTCAGAAGTGATCTCCTCAATCGACTCGCCAAAAAACGCTTTAATCAGCAACATCTGCGCGTCCTTCTCGGATAGCCCCCGAGCGCGCAGATAGAATACGAGCGTGTCGTCCAGCGCGCCCGATGTCGCTCCGTGGCCGCAGGTCACGTCGTCAGCCAAGATTTTAAGTTCGGGCTTATTGTCGGCCTCGGCCTGGTCGGATAGGAGCAACGCTCGCGTCGTCAGGGTGGCGTCCGTCTTCCGGGCGGCGGGACGAACGACGATTCGGCCCTGAAATACCGAGCGGCCGCAATCGTCGACGACCGCGCGGAACTTCTCCCGACTGGTGCAATGTGGCCCGGCGTGGTCGACCACGATCGTTGTGTCGGCGCGCAGCTTGTCCCTGATGAGATTAACCCCATTTGCCGAGAGCTTGGTTCCTTCGCCGGCCAGCGTGATGAATCCCTGATAGCGGCTGATGGAGCCGCTGCAGGTCATGCTGAAGAGGTCAAGCTTAGCCCTGGCGCCGACTGCGATGATCGCCGACGAGATGTTCACGGCGTCAGAGGCATCGGCTGCCACGCGGATATGCGAAAGGCTCGCCTCGTCACCAACCAGGGCGATTATCGCATCGTTGGCTTGATAGCCGCTCGCGCCTTCAGCCGGGACGAAACTTTCCACGATGGCCGCATGCGCTCCTTTACCGAGCTGCAGATAGGAGCGTGTAAAGGTGGACACCGACAGTCCTGTTGCGACGTGAACGATCTGAATTGGACGCTTCACCGCATTGCCATCGGCGACCGTAATCACCAGGCCATCTGTCGCCATTGCGGCATTGAGCGAGATCGCCGAATCGTTCGTCGTCGACAGCACCAGACCGGCGATGGCCTCAGTGGCCGAATTCTCCAGAACCTCTCGCAGCGACCGCACAACAACTTCATTTTCCAGCCTGCCGAGATCGGATAGCTCCGGCGCGAATACGCCATCCACCAAAACCAGTTTGACCGCCTGATCGGCAGACACTTGCTCGGCCGACACCTTTGCGCGCACCAACGCCTCCGCATTCGGTCGCGGAGCGAGTGGCAGCACCTCGCCGATCAGGGCGCGCAGATCTGTGTATTTCCAGTCCTCCATGCCCCGATGCGGAAGGCCGGTACGCTCGTAGACCTCGAATGCCCTCGCCCGGATTTGGGGGACAAGGCCTGCACCAGGCATCCGTCCACGCGCCGCAGCGAAAACACTGTCAATTGCGCGTTCGGTGTCGGCTTTGGGCAAAACCTGCTTCATCGGGGAATCCCTAGAGCCGTCAGGCCGCGTCTTCGAATTGGGCGTAGCCACAAGCCTCGAGCTCCAGCGCGAGTTCCTTGCCGCCGCTCTTCATGACCCGCCCTTTCGACATCACGTGTACAATTTCCGGCTCGATATGGTCGAGAAGCCGCCGATAGTGCGTGATCACGATCATCGCTCGTTTCGGCGAGCGCAAGGCGTTGATGCCGCTGGCGACGATACGCAGCGCGTCGATGTCGAGGCCGGAATCGATCTCGTCCAGGATGCACAGACTCGGCTCGAACAAAGCCATCTGCAAAATTTCGTTGCGCTTCTTCTCGCCGCCTGAGAAGCCGACATTGACGCCGCGCTTGAGCATGTCCTGCGGAATGTTGAGCGAATCGGCCACATCGCGGACTCTTTTCAGAAATTCGGGGGTGGAGAATTCCTGTTGGTCGCGCGCCTTGCGCTGAGCGTTCAGTGCCGCCCGCAGGAAGTTCATGGTGGTCACGCCGGGGATCTCGATCGGATACTGGAATGCCAGGAACACGCCCTTGGCGGCGCGTTCATTTGGCTCCATCCGCAACAGGTTCTCGCCCCTGAACAGGATTTGTCCGCCGGTGATCTCATAACCGGGCTTGCCGGCGATAACATGCGAGAGCGTCGATTTGCCGGAGCCGTTCGGCCCCATGATCGCGTGCACCTCACCCGCATTGACGTTAAGATCGAGGCCGCGAATAACTTCGCGGTCTTCGACACCAACACGCAAATCTCGGATTTCGAGTAGCGCCATTCTGATCTGATCCCTGAAATGTCATCTGACGAGCCGCATTCGAGGGGGCTCGCGGGATGTTTGGTTACCCGACAGATCCGTCGAGCGAGATCGAGATCAGCTTCTGCGCTTCCACCGCGAATTCCATCGGCAGCTGCTGAAGCACGTCCTTGACGAAACCGTTGACGACGAGGCCGACGGCTTCTTCCTGGCTGAGGCCGCGCTGGATGCAATAGAACAGCACGTCCTCGGAGATTTTCGAGGTCGTCGCCTCGTGCTCGAACGTCGCCGAGGAGTTCTTCGCCTCGATATACGGCACGGTGTGCGCGCCGCATTTGTCGCCGATCAGCAGGGAATCGCAGGCGGTGAAGTTGCGCGCGCCGGTCGCTTTCCGGTGCGCGGTGACGAGCCCGCGATAGGTGTTCTGCGACTTGCCGGCGGCGATGCCCTTCGAGATGATCCGGCTCGACGTGTTCTTGCCGAGGTGGATCATCTTGGTGCCCGAATCGACCTGCTGGAAACCGTTCGAGATCGCGATCGAGTAGAACTCACCGCTGGAATTGTCGCCACGCAGGATGCAGCTCGGGTACTTCCAGGTGATGGCGGAGCCGGTCTCGACCTGGGTCCAGGAAATCTTGGACCGGTCGCCACGGCAGTCGCCACGCTTGGTGACGAAATTGTAGATGCCGCCCTTGCCTTCCGAATTGCCGGGATACCAGTTCTGCACCGTCGAGTATTTGATCTCGGCATCATCGTGCGCAACGAGCTCGACCACGGCGGCATGCAGCTGGTTCTCGTCGCGCTGCGGCGCGGTGCAGCCTTCGAGATAGGAGACGTAGGAGCCCTTGTCGGCGATGATCAGCGTGCGCTCAAACTGGCCGGTGTTGCGCTCGTTGATGCGGAAATAGGTCGACAGCTCCATCGGGCAGCGCACGCCCGGCGGCACGTAGACGAACGAGCCGTCGGAGAACACCGCCGAGTTCAGCGTCGCGTAGAAATTGTCCGAGGTCGGAACCACGGAGCCGAGATATTTCTGCACCAGCTCGGGATGCTCGCGGATTGCCTCCGAGATCGGCATGAAGATCACGCCGGCCTTCTTCAGCTCGGCCTTGAACGTGGTCGCAACCGAGACCGAATCGAAGACGGCATCGACCGCGATCTTGCGCCTGTTAGGGTCTTCCTCGCCGGGCTTCGGCTCGACGCCTTCGAGCATGGCGACTTCCCGCAAGGGAATGCCGAGCTTCTCGTAGGTCTTGAGAATCTCCGGATCGATCTCGTCGAGCGAGGTGACCGTCTTCTTCGGCTTCGGCGCCGCGTAATAATAGAGGTCCTGGAAGTCGATCTTGGGATAGTCGACGCGCGCCCAGGTCGGCTCGGTCATGGTCAGCCAGCGCCGATACGCCTCGAGCCGCCACTGGAGCATCCAGGCGGGTTCGTTCTTCTTCTCGGAGATGAACTTGACGGTCTCTTCCGACAGTCCCTTGGGCGCCTTGTCGGTCTCGATCAGGGTCTCAAACCCATAACGATACTGGTCGACGTCGATGCGCTTCACGCGCTCGACCGTCTCTTGCACAGCTACCATTGCCCGCTCCACTCGCGCAACGACAACTCCCGCTGGCGAGGATTCCGCCGCAATCTATCTGAGCGGATCGCGCAAGTTGCCGCCGACTCGGGGCCAGCGAGTGAGAGAAACAGAAGACGGATCCAAAAGGCGGCGGCTGTCGATCGCGTTTTCATCATGTTTCGCGCCGGAGCTCCTCTCATCGGCTACTCCACCTATGCCGGCACGCAGGTATCGGGCACCGGGCAAACGACGGCGCATTGCGGCGCGTCAAAGTGCCCCTCACATTGGGTACACTGGGTCGGATTGATCACATATATGTCGTTCTTCAGGCTGATCGCGGCATTGGGACATTCGAACTCACATGCACCGCAGACAGTGCACTGGGATGCGATTATCTTGTAGGCCATCACTGCGATTCCATAAGCGAAAGTTGCGGGACAGTTTCTTGCTTTCAAGTCTTGTGCCAGACAGTTGACTTGATTTTGTCTGGGCTATTTCTAGAACGCAAGTCGCCGCCTCGACACGGTGTCGCAAATCCTACAACGCGCATGACAGCAGCTCGAGCTCGATGCCGTGGTTTGCGCATGGTCGATCTCACGGCAGGCAGCGATCAGGTGAACCGCGTTCGCCAGCCTCAGGGAACGATCTGCGATCCTTCCTAAGCCCGCCGTGCTGCGGCGATGATGGATGCGCCGCGCGACTTCAAAAAGTTCTCCGCCGGTGTGTCAGGTCGACCGCGAACCGCATCTTGATGGTTCCACTCACCGGGACAGCGGCGGCTTCGGCGACAGCACCACGATAGATAACCCGCGCAGTCATCACCGGCCGGTTGGCGTCTCCACAGCCAGTCAGAATGAGTCGCGGCGATCGAGCCAGACAAAGTCGCTCTGGTGATCGCGGGTCCCCAGCGGACCCGCAGTACGCATTCTCGATTGCCTTGGATTGGCAAAACCGGCATTCATATGCGCTGTATGGACCGAAAGTACATTGTATCGCATCGTGCGGGGATTAAAGCCAGGCGTTCGTCTGGTGATCCTCCGCTTCGCTGCGCATTCGAAATAAATGCCGGCGCGGTCAGCAGATCGATGGAGTCGAAAAAAGGCCACCCCGAAGGGTGGCCTAAGTCAGGGAGGAAACGCCCATGAGGGCCTCTGGGATCAGGCCGCAGCCTGTTCGATCGGTGAGAAGGGCAGCCCGAGGCTTTCGGCGACTGCTTCGTAAGTTAGCCGGCCCCGATGGACGTTGAGGCCTGCGCGCAGATGCGGATTGTCGAGCACGGCGGAAAAGCCCTTGTTGGCCAGAGCCAAACCAAACGGCAGCGTCGCGTTATTCAGTGCCTGGCTCGAGGTCAGCGGCACGGCCCCGGGCATATTGGCCACGCAATAATGAATGATGCCATCCACTTCGTAAGTAGGATCAGCGTGAGTGGTTGGTTGCGATGTCTCAAAGCAGCCGCCCTGATCGATAGCGACGTCCACGAGCACCGCCCTCTTGCGCATCGAGCTCAGCATGCTCCGGCGGACTAGCTTCGGCGCGCTCGCACCTGGAACGAGCACCGCACCTATCACCACATCCGCCGCAAATACCTCTTCCTCCACAGAGTCGATGGTCGAAAACCTGGTGCGAACGCGTCCTTCGAATAGCTCGTCCAACTCGCGGAGCCGGAGTATCGAACGGTCGATGATGGTCACCTCTGCGCCCAGACCAGCCGCCATGCGTGCCGCGTGCGTACCAACGACGCCACCTCCGATCACCACGATTCGGGCAGGCTGAACACCGGGCACCCCACCGATCAACAGCCCTCGTCCGCCTGCACTCCGCTTCAGGGCGCCCCCCGCCGCTTCGATCGCAAGCCTACCCGCGACCTCGCTCATCGGCGCCAGCAGCGGAAGACCACCATGCGCATCAGTAACGGTCTCATAGGCGATCGCAGTGCATCCAGATTTCAGGAGGCCCTTGGCCTGGTCCGGGTCGGGGGCCAGATGCAGATAAGTGAACAGGATCTGATTTTCCCGCAGCTGACACCATTCGGTCGGCTGAGGTTCCTTAACCTTTACGATCATCTCGCCCGATGCGAATACCTCAGCTGCGGAAGTTAGAATCGTTCCGCCAACATTGCGATAATCGTCATCGGTTGCACCAATGCCAGCGCCGGCATTGGTCTCGATCATCACGCGGTGGCCCGCTGCCACGTATTCGCGGACAGCTCCCGGGGTAAGGCCCACGCGATATTCGTGAGCCTTGATTTCCTTGGGGACTCCGACCTTCATTTGAAAACTCCTGCCTGGAGCGCCTTTCTAATCGGAAGCGAGCAGCGATATTGCGACGCAGCCGTTAAAATGGCGCAGAAATTCAACGATATTTGACAAGCTTCGCAGGATTTCAAACCCACGGGTGCCGAGCGGATCGTGTGACCATGCTCGCTGAGCTTAACCGTCGAAAGTGCGCGGTGGCGATGAATCGTTTCGAATTGCGTTCTCGGCTCGTGGAAAAGCCAACAACCGAAATTCAGCACGCCCAAAGAGCGAAGTCGCAGTCTGCCGGTTGGGCAGATCGCCCATAGAAGGGATCGTTTCCAGAGCTAATGGGTGATGGGTGATGGCTCATGACCATTGATCATAAACTTGGTTCCCAAAAGCTGGACGATGCGCAGCGTGTCAACAGATCCGAGGCAATTGTTCGCCCCACAACCAGTCGACGATTCGTCGACCGCCGAAACCGGTCGCCATCTGCACAAATTTCCGATTGTCAGCCACCGCTTCGCCAATATCAGCTGCGTCGGACCCGAGCGGGTGCGCCTTCATGGCTGCAAGCACGGCATCGGCCAAATCAGGCGCGACGATCGCAACGAGCTTGCCTTCGTTGGCGACATGGATCGGATCGAGTCCAAGAAGTTCGCAGGTAGCCGCAACCGCCGGCTTCACCGGAATGGATGCTTCCTGCAGACGGAACCCGAGCTCGGATTGATGCGCAATCTCGTTGAGGGTCGCGGCAAGCCCACCGCGCGTGGGGTCGCGCATCACCCGGATGGCGCTACCGCCGGCGGCAACCATGACCGCTACGAGGTTATGCAACGCTACGGAATCCGAGACGACCTCGGTTTGAAAAGGGACGTTCTGGCGTTTTGACATGATCGCCACCCCATGATCGCCGAGGCTACCGGAGACCAGCACACGGTCCCCGACCCTTGCCTTGTCGGCGGAGAGATCGAGCCCATCGGCCACAATCCCGATCCCGGTCGTAGAGATGAACAGACCATCCGCCTTGCCGCGCTCGACGACCTTGGTGTCTCCGGCAATGATGTAAACGCCGGCACTGCGCGCTGCCGCGCCCATGGAATCGGCGATCGCCTTCAGATCAGAAAACGGGAAGCCCTCCTCGATGATAAAACTGGCCGACAGATAGAGGGGACGCGCGCCGGACATCGCGACATCATTGATCGTGCCGTGCACAGCCAGTGACCCGATATTGCCGCCGGGAAAGAACAGCGGCGAGACCACATAGCCGTCGGTCGTCATCACCATCCTGCCTGCCGTGACGTCAAACGCCGACTGATCATTGCAGCGGGCGAGCCATTCATTACCAAAGGCTTGGTGAAAAAGACCGGAGATCAGCTGTGCCATGGCACGGCCCCCGGATCCGTGGGAAAGATCAACGCGTCCGTTCTCGACGTCGAGCTTGCGTTGATAGCCCTTTACGCTCATGACGTGCGCCTCAACGGTTCATCGCGAACTCGGCCATAGGTCCAATACGCCGCACAAGCGCCTTCCGATGATACCATGCAGGACCCTATGGGAGTTTCCGGCGTGCAGACGGTTCCAAACAGCTTACACTCGACCGGCCGCTTGGCGCCACGCAGGATCGCGCAGCACTCGCACGCCGGATTGTCTGCGACACGTAGGTCGTGGATCGCAAAACGCGTCTCAGCGTCGAATTGCGCGTAAGCCCGTTTCAGCTTCAGTCCGCTGTTGGGTACGAGTCCGAGCCCACGCCATTCAAACTGCTCGCGCAGTTCGAATATCTGCGATACCTCGTCCTTGGCGCGCCGATTGCCGCCACGCGTCACCGCACGACTGTATTGGTTCTCCACCTCGTAGCGATCTTCGTTCACCTGCCGCACCAGCATAAGGATCGCCTGCATCACATCGAGCGGTTCAAATCCCGCGATCACGATCGGCTTGCCAAATTGTTCTGCCAGGGGCTCGTAAGGCTGCGTACCGATAATGGTGCTGACATGTGCAGGCCCGATGAAGCCGTCAATTGGAACCCCGCCGGTGTCGCGGATTTTGGGGTTCTCGAGAATGCTGTGCATCGCGGAGGGTGTAAGCACGTGGTTGCAGAACACGCTGAGGCCCTTCAACCGCTTCTCCTCGGCAATTCGGATCATCACCGCCGTCGGGGGCGTCGTGGTCTCAAATCCGATGGCAAAGAAGACCACCTCGCGGCTCGGCGCCTGTTCGACGAGCCGGATAGCGTCGAGCGTCGAGTAGACCATCCGGATGTCGGCGCCGAGCGCTTTAGCTCGCAACAGGGACTGTCCTTGCGACCCAGGCGCGCGCATCAGGTCGCCGTAGACGCACAGAGTGACCTCTGGTCGGTCGACAAGCCGGATCGCCATATCGATTCGGCTGGCGGGCAGAACGCAGACGGGACAACCGGGCCCGTGGATCATGCGGACGTTCGCGGGCAGCAGATCCTCCAGGCCGTAGCGGGAGATCGCATGAGTGTGCCCGCCGCAGAATTCCATGAACCGATAGGCTCTTTGCGAACTGACCTCGGCGCCAATCGCACGCGCAATTCCCTGCGCGATGGCCTTGTCGCGAAATTCGTCCGCATATTTCATGATCGGCGTTCTCCTGCGCTGCCCAGCTCCTGCAGCAACTCCAGCGTGCGCTTGGCTTCCGTCGGATCGATCTTGGCCAGCGCATAGCCGACATGGACAAGGACGCAATCGCCGACCTCGAGCTCGTCGACGAGAGCGATCGATATCTCCAGGCTGATGCCATCGATGGACACTATGGCCATGTCGTTGGGAAGAATTTTCGCAATCTTTGCCGGAACCGAAAGACACATATCAGGCTGTTCCTCCCCTGGCGGACGACTGTTGAGCTATCTGCAGAGCGCCAATCCAGGCCTGGCCAAGGCTCAAACCGCCATCATTGGGCGGCACCCGCCGTGGCACGAGCGGGGTAAGGCCGGCAGCGCTGCAACCGCGCGGGATTTCATCCGCCAGCGTCGCGTTCAGGAAGCAGCCGCCGCTCAGAACGACGGTATTAACGCCCGTTGTCCGCGCAGACCGCCTGACCCAGTCAACGCAGGCGGCGGCGAAGGTGCCATGAAACAGCCCGGCTCCGCCCACCGCGTCAATGTCATCTGCAATCAACCGCGCAAACAGCGGACGAAGCGACAGCACGCCACCATCGATCGTCCAGCCGGCTTCGAGAATCGCAGTCCGCCGCACCAGCGCCTCGAGCTTCATCGCCGCTTCGCCCTCATAGCTCTGCAAACTCGCAATCCCCAGCAGCGCCGCTGCCGCGTCGAACAACCGACCCGCGCTGGTCGTGGTGACCCCGCCCGGCTGTTCGAGCAAGGCCGACACACATCCAGCCTGCCGTTGCGCCGCAAAGCGCGGCCCGATTTCGTTACCCCGGCCGAGCTCATGTAGTACTGCGCTGGCCATGCGCCACGGCTCGCGGGCTGCACGATCTCTACCAGGCATTTGCAGGGGCGCTAAGTGCCCGATACGTCGGCACCTCGTCCCTTCGCACAACAATAGCTCGCCACCCCAGTTACCGCCCTCGGAGCCAAGGCCATGGCCATCGAGCACCAGGGCAAGCGCAGGTCCCGCATGGCCATGCTCGGCGATCACTGCGGCAGCGTGCGCGTGGTGATGCTGGACAGCGACCAGCGCGCGGCCATTTGCTTCCGCAAACCGGGTAGAAGCCATATCGGGATTCAGATCATGGGCGATGGCGACAGGCTCCACATCAAGGCTCGATGTGAGGCGTCGGATCGTCTCCTCGAACGCACGGATGCCTTCGGCCGTATCCAGATCGCCAATATGCTGGGAGACGAACGCTTGGTTGTCCCGCGTGATGGTGACCGTCGATTTCAGTGCGCCGCCCACGGCGAGTACGGGCGGCACAGACATCGCAAGCCTGATCGGTTCGGGAACATAGCCACGGGCACGACGAATGAATTGCGGCCGGCCAGCCACCACCGACACCACGGAGTCATCAGCACGCGTCACTATATCGCGATCATGGGTCACGATAAGGTCGGAGATCCCCTTGAGCCGCCGCAGCGCCTGCGCGTTGTCGATCAGGAGCGGTTCGCCGCAAAGATTGGCACTGGTGGCAACGATGACCGGGCCGGTCTCCGCACATGCTCCTGCCGAGCGAAGCGCATGAAGGATGAGGTGATGCAGCGGCGCTACAGGCAGCATGACACCCACACGAGATAAGCCAGGAGCTATGGCGGGCGCCAAATTGTTGCGCGAAGGCAGAAGGACGATGGGACGTGCTACGGATTCGAGCAGCGCAAGCTCGGGCGCGTTCGCCTCCGCGATGTCGCTGACGCGCTCTATGGAATCGACCATAATCGCGAACGGCTTCTGAAGGCGCTGCTTTCTGCCGCGCAAACGCTGCACGGCGTCCTGGTTACGCGCGTCGCAAAGAAGCTGGTACCCACCCAGCCCCTTTATCGCCACGATTTGTCCCCCCGCGATTGCCGCGACAATGGCGCTGATCCCATGGCTGAGCCGAGGCCCGCATGTCGGACACGCGATCGCCTCCGCATGAAACCTGCGGCTCGCCGGATCGGCATATTCGGCCGCGCAGGCGGCGCACAACCTAAAAGCCCTCATCACGGTGTTGCGGCGGTCGTACGGCAGCCGTTCGGCGATGGTGTAGCGTGGGCCACAATTGCAGCAACTGATGAAGGGGTAAAGGTAATGCCGATTTTCTGAATCGAACAGCTCGCTGAGGCATTGCTGGCAGGCAGCAGCATCAGCGACGATCTGGGTTGACAATTTGCCGCCTTCGCTCGTGCCGATCGAAAAGTCTTTCGCCGCGAGCGCCGCAGTCTCCCGAACGCAGATGTGGTCGATGCGTGCCAACGGAGGCGCCTCGAGCGGCAACGTAGCGACAAACTCCGACGCACGGTGGCCCTCGACCTCGATCGTAACGCCCTCGGGGCCATTGATGACAAATCCCGCCAATCCGTAGCGCATGGCGAGTCCATAGACGTAAGGACGAAAGCCGACCCCTTGCACGGCCCCACTCACGCGGACGCGCAGCCGCGTTCGGTCGCAGGTGGTTGGGGCGCTCATCGCCTTGTGTCCTCTAGGGCGCGCCTCTGATGCCCCGCCTGTCTATCGATCCAGGCGTAGAGCGCGCCAAAACCCTCGCCCGTACGAGCCGAAACTACAAGCACGTCGATCTTTGGATTGACTCGTCTGGCGTATTCAATCGTCTTGCCCAAATCGAACTCAAGCAGCGGGGCCAGATCAATCTTGTTGATCACCATGAGCGAAGAAGCGGCAAACATATCAGGATATTTGAGCGGCTTGTCTTCACCTTCGGTAATCGACAGCACTACGATCTTGCAGGCCTCGCCAAGATCGAAGGCTGCGGGACAGATCAGATTACCGACGTTCTCGATGAAGAGAATACCACCCGTGAGCAGCGGCAAGCGGCGATAAGCCTCGCCAATCGTCGCAGCGTCGAGATGGCAACCCTTGCCGGTGTTGACTTGAATGGCTGGCACGCCGGCGGCCCGAATGCGTTCGGCATCGTTCGAGGTCTGCTGGTCGCCTTCGATAACCCCGACCGGCCGGCTACGCTTGAGCTCAGACACCCCGCGGACGAGCAGCGTCGTTTTACCTGCACCGGGACTGGACAAAAGATTAAATACAAGCAGGTCATCGGCGACGAAGAGCGCGCGGTTGTCCGCCGCAATCCCATTATTCTTGCCAAGAATATCGCGCCCGATCTGAATGACCCGCTCTCTGCCCATGCCCGCGACCTTCAAGCCAGCCGGGCCAGCGCCGCCACTCAGAAGCGCCTGCCCACCATGAGCCTGGTGACGGGCAGAGCCACGATGGCGACTATGACTATCGCCAGCATGGTTTGAACGCTGCGGGCCTTGGTCGCCATGCGGATGCGCGCAATGGCGATCGCAATTGTCCTGCACATGGACCTCGTATCGCTCATGGCTCTCCGCATCATGCGCCTTGGCGCGTTTGGTCGACGGCGTCCCTTCGGTGCAGCCGCAAACGGTACACATCAATCGATCTCCAGCTCTCTCACACGCATCTGTTCGCCCGCGGTTACCTGCAACTGATAGCTGCCGCAGCAAGAACAGCATTCACCGCGTCGCGCAATCTCGACGCTCTTCGAACAGCTCATGCACCAGGCAACGCCGGGCAGTTCGACGATATTAAGGACTGCACCCTCGGCAACGGTCCGCGTCGCAACGACCGCAAAGCAGAATCTGATCGCCTCCGGCGCGGCATGACTCAGCGCTCCCATCTCTAGACAGACGCTCCGCACCCGCGAAAACGATCGGTGACGTACCTCCTCCTCGACGATTTGAATGATGCCAAGACAAATCGCCATTTCATGCATCGCCAACTTCGCGAAAATTCAGAGTGAACCCGACGCACGGATCGAGCGATGCAATCACCGCATCGACTGCATCCCGACGTCGTCTAGCCGTCAGCACCGCGCCCTGCAGGCTGCGGACAAGCGGTCCGCGCGGGTGGAAATTCCACTCCGTCGGCGCAAGGAATTCGAAGCGGGATATCCGGCCCTGAGGATCAAGCTCAACCGCGTGGTAGAGACGCCCCCTGGCGCATTCGACCGCGGCCGCCGCACGACCGGGCCCTAACTTATATCTTTCGATAATCCCATGCTCCGCCGAGTCAATCTGAGCACCGGCCTTGAGCCAGGCACATAACCGGAGGGCTTCAGCAATTCTGGCCCTCAGCCGCTCGGCCGCACCGGAGGGGCTCGGCGAGAGCCGATCACGCGTCATTTGGCGCGCCCATGGACCCGTCTCGGGCACATGTCCGTCAAGATCCGGACAATAGCAAAATTTCGCGCCATCCACGAGCAGCCGTTTAATGATGTTGAGGTCGTCAGCAACGGACAGGAACGAGTGCTCCGCCGGAATTGACTTCAGGCCGCTCTCATCAAGCGCTGCAATGCGAAGCGCCAATGGGCTACCGGACCTCACCGCGCCCCCCTCATTCGACATGCCGAGCACGTTCAGCGCAGCCACGATCCGCGCTGTTGCTTCGCGTTGAGCGGAGCCCCAGGCTGGCTGTGCGCTGCCGAGAAGCCCTGACATTCCCCGCATAACAGAGCGGATTGCCGCCGCACTGGCGATGTCTTGCGCAAGATGTCCGACAAACAGGCCCCGTAGCAAATCCGCGATCCGCTCGATAACGATAAGCGCAATACGATGCTGTTTTGTTGTGCGGTTGATCACTTCGTCGCGCGCCGTCTCGACCGCGGACAGCAGGGCAGTTTGCTGCGCAGCGGCACACAACGCGAAGAGCCGCGGCAGCACCTTGAGCAGCAACGAGGCTTGTTTGCCGGCGAACAGCCGCGCCAGCGGCGGCCGGACTCGCGGCAGGATCTCGATCGCGGCTACTACGTCGGCAGCTAGCGATACGGTTACATCGATTTTGTTCTGGGCAGCGAGGCTCATCCGCACCGCTCCACCAACATCCTGCGCGAGTTATGCCGGCGGTCGCTGCGCCCGCGGCGTCTACGGGATCCCACCCGACGCCGAACGTTCTCCAAGCTCTTCATGTGAAGTACGCCTTAATAATTTCCTGCATGCGCTCAGCAGAGTCCTGGAAATCCTCGTCGGCAGCCAACGCAACAATCGGCACGCCGCCGACCTCCAGCGTATCAAGGATGATATTGTCCGTAGAACTGAAGAACTGCACCGACCAGACGTTCCTGATCCCGGTCGCCTGCACTCGGCACGTGCTGTAGCCACGGAAGATGAGTTGGACCGGGCCATTGCCCACGCTTTGCTGCAGGAATGCCAGGTCGATAACGCTCATCGGCAGCAAGGTTAGATTGATGACATGCGCGCGCATGCCAAAGCGCCAGACGCGCGCCCGCTCGCGTATTTCGGCGAGCACCGGTTGCACGTTCATCGCGCCGTCCGGCGCCGCGCCGATCGCAAGATCGGCGGACGTCAGGTCAGTTGCGGCGCGCCGGACAATCTGCGGGATCGCTCCGACCTCAAGATATTCGTGCGCCGGCTCGCTCCCGATGCGCACGCGCCAGATTCCCGCAAGCACGGACTCCCGGATTTGCGCCAAAGAGCCATCTGGCAGCGCAACAACGCCGGCGACCTCACCTTCTCCGAGCACTTCACCTAACAGCTTGCGCTCGGGATCGCTGAGATTCGCGAGTCCGTACAGTTGTGTCCGAGCGCTGCTTCTCTGGCTGCCAACGGCAGCAGCGGCATTCGATAACAGCGCCATGGCATTCGGATAGTTCCTTGCAAGCTCGTCGCCTTCGCGCCAAGCGCGCTTGGCGAGCGCAGTCGCACTCGTCAACCCGCTATAGAATACATCGAGACGGCCAGAGCTCGTGGCAAGGTCACTCGCCGCCCCGTCGGAGCCGTCGGGTACAACGCGGATCGCTGTTTTCATGATGCGATGTTCCATTGGCTGTATCGAGAGGCAATGCACTTGCCGGCACAAGCGCTGCCGGTGTGTGGCCGAACCGTCGGTACCGCGACGCCATCGATCGTGACCAAACGGACCGGTCTCCTGCCGATCAGGCGGAGTGTATCGTGCCGATGGCACAGGACGGGCGTCGATGGGCCTCTCAGGCCGAGCCACTCAACCAGTTCGCCACCTATGCCGCGCGCAGGCACTGCACCTTGCAGGCGCGGCCGAAACGCCTTGACGATCTCAGGAAGTAGGAATGCGACGTGGATGATCCGAAGCAAATATAGGGGATCGACCGTCGGCGGCGGCATCACGGCCACCCTCACGGGAGCGTGCGCGACCAGGCGCGCATCGACGCCGACGCCCTCCACGTCGTACGGAGTGGGCCGCGGCAGACCATGCTGCGTCCGCTGCAACTTCATCACACGCCTTCCTGATAATGTTCGGTTCTGCTAGCAGGGTATTAGCAAGGCGTATGCCAATCGCCGTCTGGCCGCGACTCGCGCTCGAACCGATGGCTCGAAGCGCCTGACATTGTCGATGCAAGGTTACGTGGGACTGGGATACGATTTGTGGCAAGCCTGGTCGGCGCAACCGGCGAGCGGAGCGGCTAGCGTAGGTGCTCCGGCAATTGCGGCTCATGACCGATCAAGTCCGCAAAGAAGCGATCGCAGTCCTGGCCCTTGAGGCTGGCCTCAAGCCCGTCAAGTGCTTCCGAGATCAGCCTTGCTTCATTTTCGTCCAAAAGCCGCACCGCGCTGTCGATATGAACGAGCACCTTGGCGCCGACCGAGGCGTCGGAGAGCAGCATGACCGAGACACGCCGCTGTTCATTGCCATATTCGCACAGCGCCGTGATGCCGTCGGTCTCGACAATCGTCATTGGCAAGCCAAGGCACATGGTCAGTTCGCGGGCCGCTAGATCGGCTGCGCCCCCATCTCATAGTTTGCATGGTCGATATTGTTCGCCAACAGCCGTTCTGATGCAGGCAGCGGCCCGGTCCGCGGCTTTGCCGGCGAGTCCCACTGCGCCAGGAGTTTGCAAGCCAGTTCAATCGCAGGCGCAATCTGAAGGCGTACCGGGGCCGTCAGCGGACCGCCCCAATGCTCCAGGTCCAGCGGCTGACAGCCGATGAGAGCGAGCTCTCGCGGGCAGCGGCCAAGCAGGTCGGCCGCACTCAAGACCTCCTGAAAGCCGGTCTGATGCAGGCTCATCTTCTTGGCGGCGGTAAATTTTGGCACTTCCTCATCTCGCACAAGCTTCAACTTCCCGGGCAGCAATCCATAGTCGATGGCATCGAACACGATCAGGCAATCGGCCTGCTCAAGAAAACTGACCAGGTAGAGCCCCTGTGTGCCGCCATCGAGGACGGTTACGTTGTCATCGATGGCGTAGCGGCGATGAAACTCCTCGACCACCCGCACGCCGAATCCCTCATCGGCCCACAGGATATTGCCGATGCCGAGCACCAGGATCCTTTTCTTGTTTTCCGGATTCAGCATCCGCTCCCAGTCTTCAATCGCGAAACCCGCGCTCACACGATATCACAGAAGAGATGCTCCGGCGCGACGTGAGTGTTCCCGGACCACCGCGTAGATGTGGACCAGAGCAAAGGCCACGATCACCCACAGGCCGAGATGATGCCAGGTATGGACGTCCTGACTGTTCGGCCAAATTGAAAATACCCAGCCGAACAGCTTGTACTGCCAGCTGTCAGTACCGGCACCTTGCCCATAAAGTGCAAAGCCTGTGACGACCATGAACGTGATCGTCTGCGTAAACATGAAGAACATCGCGAGCTGAGCAAGACGGTTGTGTCCGACGCGCCTCTCGGGCTCAACTGTAAGGAACGCATACCAGCGAATCTCGTGGTACACCTCGCGCCAAAAGCACTTGCGCCAGAGCGGCACCCAAAAGATCTGCATGGCATGCGCGTTTCCGATTAACGCCCAGTAGATCCGCAGAAGAAAGCCGATACTGAGCACATATCCCGCCGAGAAATGAGCAAAGCGGATATAGCCGAACAGGAAATTGCCGCTTGCCTCTCCCGACATCGCCGGTGTCCCGGTTCCAATGACATAGCCGGTTACACTCAGCATCAGAATGGCCGCCGCATTAACCCAATGCCAAAGTCGCACCGGCGCGCAAGCGATCCCAGCGCCGATGCTCCGTTCAGTGGGTTCCGCATCGACGGTGGCAAGGAGCTTTCGAGCTCTGTCCAGCATGTCGTTAGCGAACATTGATTGAGGCCACTTCCTGGCCGTCAGGACTCATCACGTGGGTCGAGCAAGCCAAGCACGGATCAAAGGAATGGATCGTGCGCAAGATCTCCAGGGGCCGCTGCGGATCGACCATCGGGGTACCGATCAGGGAGGCTTCAAAAGCGCCGATATTGCCCTTGTGATCTCGAGGAGATCCGTTCCACGTCGTCGGCATGACACATTGGTAATTGTCGATCTTGGCGTCCTTGATCCTGATCCAGTGCCCAAGCGCACCGCGCGGGGCCTCACTGAACCCGTAGCCCTTGGCCTCCTTGTGCCAGCTTTCCGGTTTCCACCTGCTGACATCGGCAGTTGCCGTATTGCCTGCCTTGATGTGGATTACCAGCTTATCCTGAAAATAACGCATCTGATGCGCCGCCCACTGGCATTCGAGCGCCCGCGCTGCAGTACGGCCAAGCGTCGAGAACAGCGCAGTCAGGGGAAGATTGAGCCCCTTGAGCAATCTCTCGGCCGGCTCTTTGAACTCGGCTTTGTCTTGTGCATAACCGATGATGTATCGCGCCAACGGCCCGACCTCCACGGCGTGGCCGCGCCAGCGCGGCGCTTTGATCCAGGAATACTTGCCGCCTTCGTCGAGTTCCTTGATATCTGTCTTGTTGCCTTTGAGTTTTGGCCCAAGTTCAAAACGTGGCTCGGTGATACCGTCCCAGGGATGCAGTCCACAGCTATCGCTGGGGTATTTATACCATGAATGCGCGACGAATTCCTGGATCTGCTCGGGATCACCATGGTCGATCGGCAGTATCTCGTTGAGATTGCCACCAAGAATGACCCCACGCGGCAGCTTCAAACTTTTGGCGGAACAGTCATTTGCGTTTTCGGGGATGTCGCCATAGGACATCACGCTCTTGCTCGAAAGTCCGCCGCCATGAAGCCAGTCCTTATAGAACGAGCAGATCGCGGCAATGTCGGGCAGGTAGACCTGCTCGACAAACTCGATCGAACGGTCGATGATCGAGGACACGATGTTCAGTCGCTCCATATTGATCGCACCCACCGCACCAGTTCCGTCGATGTTGATCGCACAGGGCACGCCGCCGACCAGCCAGTTCGGATGCGGGTTCTTACCACCATAGATAGCTTGGATCTTGACGATCTCCTTCTGGAAGTCCAGCGCTTCCAGATAATGCGCTACAGCCATCAGGTTCGCTTCCGGTGGCAGCTTGTAGGCCGGATGCCCCCAATAGCCATTCTTGAACGGACCGAGTTGCCCTGATCCGAAGAATTTGGTGAGCCGGATCTGCAAATCCTTAAAATAGCCAGGGGACGACAGCGGCCAGGGCGAGATAGACTGCGCGAGCGCAGAGGTCGACTTGGGATCGGCCTTGAGCGCGGAGACCACGTCGACCCAATCCAGCGCGTGCAGGTGATAGAAATGTACGAGGTGATCATGCACGAGCAGGCACAACTGCATGATGTTGCGGATCGAATTGGCATTCTCCGGAATCGCAATTCCTAGTGCATTTTCAACCGCGCGCACGGAGGTGAGCGCATGGGTGCCGGTGCAGACCCCGCAAATCCGCTCGGTGAACGCCCAGGCGTCGCGCGGATCGCGTCCGCGCAGGATGACTTCGATGCCACGCCACATCGTCCCGCTTGAGACCGCATTGCGGATCACATTGTCGGAATCGAGATTGGCTTCGACACGCAGGTGGCCTTCGACCCTCGTCAGCGGATCGATGACGATTCGCCTGCCTGAACGATCGAGATTGAACCCGTTCGGTGTCTGGACGGCCACCGTCGCCCCTCCTCAACTCGGTTTGCTTTTTTGGGCTGCGCGATCCGGCTTGTGGGTCAACCGCTTCACGGCGGTGACCGCGGCATGGGCAGCGACGGTTAGCCCAACTACGCCGGCAGCGGCCATGCCGATCTGGTCGGCGTTCTCCTCGATGCCAAACTGCCTGATGGTTGTGAGTCGGTCGTAAAATGACCCCTTATCCCAGAAGCCGTCTTCGGAGCAGCCGAAGCAGCCGTGGCCGGATTGAATCGGAAATGAAACGCCGCCGTTCCACCGCAGGGCCGAACAGGCATTGTAGGTGGTTGGCCCCTTGCAGCCCATCTTGTACAGGCAATAGCCCTTGCGTGCGTACTTATCGTCCCACTGTTCGACGAATTGGCCAGCGTCGAAATGGGAACGCCGATAGCACTTGTCGTGAATGCGCTCGGAATAGAACATACTTGGACGCCCTTGGCGATCGAGCTCCGGAAGCTTTCCGAACGTGGTGATGAAAGTCACAAGGCCACTCATGACCTCCGCGATAGGCGGGCACCCGGGCACCTTGATGATCGGCTTGTTGGTGATCACCTTATCGATCGGCACCGCGCCAGTCGGATTGGGCTTGGCCGCTTGCACGCATCCCCATGACGCACACGTGCCCCAAGCGATGATCGCCATGGCCTCTTCCGCCATGGACCTTAGCTTTTCGATGAACGGCTTGCCGCCGTCAATGCAGAACATGCCACCCTCGTTCAGCGGCGGATTGCCTTCGACGGCGAGCACATACATGCCTTTGTGCTTGGCGCGAGTTTCCTCCAGGATGGCTTCGGCCTGGTGTCCTGCCGCCGCCATGATCGTATCGTCATAGTCGAGCGAAATCATCGACAGCAGCACGTCCTTGATCAAGGGATGCGCCGAGCGGATAAAGCTTTCCGAGCAGCAGGTACACTCGAGCCCGTGCAGCCAGATGACGGGCACACGCGGTTTGGTCTCCAGGGCGTTGGCAATACTGCTTGCGGCGAGCGGACCCAGTCCCAAGCTCGCGGCAGTCAAACTGCAGAATTTGTGGAAACTACGACGAGTCATACCCTGACGTCTGATCACGCTGTAGAACGTTTCCGTTGCACCACCCATGACGCCTTCCATGCAAGTTGTCGTCGGCCGTGACGAATTACTGACGTTCAGCAAGAAACAAGCCACCGAAGCGAGACACTTAACAGATACCAAGCCAGCGCTTCGGGAGTTGCGGACTGGCGAAACCAGCCAGCGAGCCACAACTGCGCCATTGATCTGTCATGCTAATGGTGTCCGGCTTTAGACGTCCCTGCAAGCACTTCGACAGAGCAGCACGATGGTTCACCACTGCATGCGGCTACGTCATGCTCGCTCTTGCACGACCGCGACACTCACGTGTCGTGCCGGGGTTGTTGAATAGAATTGGTCAGTTGACGGGCACCGGACTGCCCTCCAGTCTTAATCAGACTTGCCGATTGCTGACCAATGGGGCGTTAACGCCGCTCGTAGTCGTAACTACGCAAGCAGCCCGCACGAAAGCGGCTGTCGAGCGACGAAGAGAAGCCGCAAATGTGAGCCGCCATGCGCACATCGCCCTCGCTCTTTAGATCTGATCGATCCAATATGTCTTTGATTTAAAGCGGCTCGCTGCACGGCATCGCTCCAGGATCGTAAGCGAGAGCCTGGACGTTCAGAGCCATCACAGGAGCGTTCATCGCGCGAGCCGATCGCAGCAATGCGCGATCGATGCGTAGTAGCAGCACTGTCTGCCGACCACCCAAAAGGGTTGGCCGAGCTTTCGGCGGAAAGCGGATTATCGGATTATTGCAGCATAGACGATATATTGGACTTGTTCGCGGTAATACTTCCGGATTTCTCCTGGCGCTGCCGTTCCGACCACCACGACGAGACGCTCCTTTGGGTCGCAGAAAAATTGTGTCCCGTAGGCGCCAGTCCAGGTGAACTCACCTGGATTGCCCGGAACCGCCGAGAGACCTTCGTTTATGCGTACAGCTACTCCGAGCCCGAAGCCGAAGCCGGCACGGTGCGCCTCCACATTGGCGACCTTATTTTTGATCTCTGCCCCGAGGTGGTCGGAAATCATGTGACCCACCGTCTTCGGACCGAGAATGCGCTGCCCATCGAGCTCCCCGCCGTTGAGCAGCATTTGTCCGAAGCGCACGTAGTCACCGACTGTCGCAAATGCGCAGGCTCCCCCGCAGTCAAACTTCGTCGGACTTTCGAGGAGCTCGATGTCTTGTGGCTTTCCCGTCAGCGGGTCGCCTGGAAATGGATGTGCGAGGCGCTCTCGTTGCGATTCCGACAAACGGAAAGTGGCATCCTGCATTTCGATGGGCTTCCACAGATTGCCGGCAAGATAGTCGCCCAATCGCTGTTCGCTGACCTGTTCTACGACAGCTCCCAGCACGTCGGTCGAGAAGCCGTATTCGAATTCCGTCCCCGGTTGGTGCGCTAGCGGCAGCTTAGTGATGGCTTCGATGAACGCCTGCTTATCGCCCCTCAGTGGCGGAGCGGCGAAATCGGGATAGAGACGCGCCACTTGGTCTGAGCTGTCGGGGGGCGCGCCATAGGTGAGCCCGGATGTGTGGCGATATAGGTCGTGGATGTAGATCGGAGAACTCTGCGTTTGAAATTCTAATGAGCCGTCATGCTGTGGCACTCCCACCTTCATGTTTGCGAATTCCGGGTAGTAATCCGTGAGCCTGGCCTGTAGAGGCAGCCGACCTTGCTCCATGAGGATAAGCCCCGCAACGGCCACCATCGGCTTGGTCATAGACGCAAGCGCGAACATCGCGTCGAGCCGCATCGACTTTCCTTTTGCAGGATCGAGTTGCCCGTACGCCTTGTAGTGAATCAGCTTGCCGTCTCTGGCGATTGCAACCACCGCACCCGGCACGCGTTTGCTAGCGATTTCGCGAGCGAAGAACTCGTCTAGTTTGGCGAGGCGCTGCTGAGAAACGCCGACGTCATCGGCTGTCGCTTCGGGCAGAGGCGCGGAGTGCACTGAATTGAAGCCAATTCCAGCAGCCGCCACGGCCATAACAAGCTTGTTCATTGTAGCCTCGCAAGGATTGATGGATCCGGCTTGCAATACTGCTGCTCGCTCGTGATCGGATATGTCCGGCCGGCAAGCCTAAGACGGTTCGGTGCCTCTCCTGGCACAGTGTCTGTCGATGAGGGCCAAGGTGAAGATTACCGCAAAGGCGAACATGACCATACCGCCGGCAACCACACTCGCCTCGTGCCAGCGCGATGCTTGAACGTAGTCTACGACGTAGGCTGACAACACCTTGGTGCGCCCAGGAATGTTGCCGCCGATCATCATCACGACGCCAAATGTGCCGATCGTATGAGAAAAGCCAACCACGGCGGCTTTAACAAACTCCAATCGCGCCAGCGGCCGTCTGATGGTAATGAAGGCGTACAGCGACGAAACGTGCCCCGTAGTTTCCAACGGGCGATTGCCTATCGCGACAAAGGCGTTACGGATCGGCTGCACCACCAACGGCAGCGCCGAGAGGACCGATCCGATCACGATTCCTGCGAAGGTAAAAGCGAGCGTGCGCTCGCCCCACAAAGAGGCGAGAACGCCACCCGGTCCGTTGGGCCCGAGCAACACGAGTACGCAAAAACCGAGAGCCGTCGGCGGTAGCACTAGCGGCAGGGCGATCAGCGTCGCCACCGCCTCGCTCAAAAGAGTCTTTGAGCGCGCTAGCCACCAAGCGAGGGGAACACCAATCGCGAGGAGGATCACGGTCGTTACACTGGCGAGCTCAATCGTGAGCGCAACGGATTGCGCAATCTCTGCCGAAAAGACATCCATGTGCGTCAGCCCAAAAATGAAAGCAGGTCGTCTTACGGGCCCAGTGATCGCCTGCACGTATATGTTGCGCGGATCGCCCTTTAGTCGCGCCGCACTTCCTGGCGGCCGCCACATTCACACGCATCGTTTCTACGAGCAAAAGCAGCATCGCAAGTCTCATCGGCAACTCCTGTGACAGGGCCGCTTCCATCCATATGACGGCGGCACCCTCCTCGTTCGTAATCAGCAATTCCTGTGCCGCGTGCGGGCACTATGCGCAACGTGGGAGAAATTCGCAGAGACGTTTGGCGTGGACCTAACGCTATGTCAGATTTCTGGCATCTTTGTTGCCGAGCAGCCAGCGACAGCCGCGCAACGAAACGGCAGAATTTGACGTCGCCAGAGATGCCTATTTGGCTTATTGGTGGCTCAAACGCCGCACTCGCCGCGCCGGTAATGGAGCGGATCGTAGGAAGCCTGCCCTAGGGCAGCAACGCGAACGATCTAGCTGAGTAGTCATCGTAACGCTGCTTCTGCGACGCGGCAAAAGGCGCGATGGGCCGAGAGCGAAGGCCGCCTGTCGACCAACCTGCCTAATGCGCATCGTTAGCACAGGCATGGAGACAAATGCCCCGTGCACGAACGAGCTTTGCCGCTAGCGACAACGCAGTGCATCGATTCAAGATTATGGCCGCGCAATCGAGCTCCTAAAGCAGACTTCCATCGCGTGGATGAGTACAATCCAAACTATCAATTTTACAAATGTCATCTACTCTTGCATCCATCTCAGCAGTCGGCGCATATCGATCACGCTCGGGCTTCCATCCCGAGACGGGACTCCGCTCATGCGCCCAGCCGATCAAGTTACGCGTCTCGCTGCAACTTTTTGTTCGACCTTGCGAACGCGGACCGAGCACTCAAACCGATGCCGCCCGGAGACAGACGGTTTGTCCGAGACTGCCCAATCGGGCGCACTTTGGGCATCTGGTGCATATCTTGCTTAACGAGAAGGGATAGCGCAACTAAACGCCTGCCTTTGGAACGACGCGCCCGTTCTCGGAACCGTCCTTCAATTGGACACGGCTAAAATGATGAGTCTCGTATGACGCCGTCGTCTCTCAACGACGCGGCGGCTCACATTCGAGTATATTCGGGAAGGAAGCGTCATGACCACCATGGCAACAGCGGCGCCCGCACGCGCGTCGCAAGCTTGGTATAAGATTCTCTACGTGCAGGTGCTGGTCGCGATCTTGATTGGCGCCATGGTCGGTTGCCTATGGCCGTCTATCGCGACCAACGACTGGGTCAAGGCGCTCGGTGACGGGTTTATCAAGCTCATCAAGATGGTGATCGCGCCGATTATTTTCTGCACCGTCACATCTGGTATTGCGCATATTCAGGATGCCAAGAAAGTCGGGCGCGTCGGCGTCAAGGCGCTGGTCTATTTCGAGATCGTCTCCAGCTTTGCCTTGGTGTTGGGCCTTCTTATGGGCAATCTGGTCCAAATCGGTCATGGCCTTGCGGTCAAGCCGGATGCTGCGGCGGTCGCCAATTACGTCAAACAGGCGGAAGCCTCGAAGACTGTCGATTTCTTTCTCAACATCATTCCCGATACCGTGGTCGGCGCCTTCGCCCGCGGCGATGTTCTGCAGGTTCTCCTGTTCGCGATCCTATTCGGCTTTTCGCTGATGGCGTTAGGAAACCGTGGGGAGCGGCTGCGAGGCATGATTGACGACGTCGCGCACGCGGTGTTCGGCGTGATCGCTATCATTATGAAAGCGGCCCCGATCGGCGCCTTCGGCGCCATGGCCTTCACTATCGGCAAGTTCGGGCCGGCAGCACTCGGCAATTTGATCGGTCTGATCGCGCTGTTTTACGCGACGGCGGCGTTGTTTGTCGTGGTGGTGCTCGGTTTGATCGCGCGCCTCGTCGGCTTTTCAATCTTCAAGTTCATTGTCTATATCAAGGACGAGATTCTGATCGTGCTCGGCACATCGTCTTCTGAAAGCGCGCTGCCGCAATTAATGGAGAAGCTCGAACGGCTGGGCTGCTCCAAGCCCGTGGTCGGCCTGGTGGTGCCAACTGGCTACTCCTTCAACCTCGACGGCACCAATATCTATATGACACTTGCGACATTGTTCATTGCCCAGGCACTCGGGGTCGATCTCACCTTTGGCCAGCAGCTCACGATCCTGCTCGTGGCGATGCTAACGTCGAAGGGAGCAAGCGGCGTCACCGGCGCGGGCTTCATCACGCTCGCTGCGACGTTGTCGGTGGTCAACCCAGCGCTGGTGCCGGGCATGGCAATCGTATTTTCGATCGACAAGTTCATGAGCGAGGTGCGCGCCCTTACTAACATCACCGGCAATGGCATCGCCGCCGTGTTCGTATCGTGGTGGGAGGGCGAGCTCGAGCACGCGACGCTGCAAGCTCGGCTCAACCAGCCCAACGGTTCCACCACTATCGACACACGATGAGAAAGGTTCCGGATCTTAACCGCCGCCATTCGAAGACGCGTCGAATGCAAGCGCAGCCACATTTCTCGTAGTTCGAATCGACACCCGACTTGACACGAGCCGGACCTTTCACGCGCCCTCTCCAGTGCGTAGCCCTTGCACCACGTCGCCCCCGGCAGCCGTCCAGAAAAGATGCCCGCCGAGCAAAAGAGTAGGGGCTTTTTTAACAGTCATTTTCAAGTGCGTCTTTCGCCGTCAAGCTCCCGGGCATCTGAACGTTTCTGCGACATTTTGCCGTGCCAGATATTGTTACGGTCCGCGCTGCCGCATTAGATCATGATGGGTATGATCAGCACGGATTAGATGGCACCTCGACAGAGCCGTGGCGGCCCGCACACGCTAGTGTCGGTTCGGCGTCGCTGCGCGCGCTCGATTCCGGCCAACCACTCGGAGACAAGTTCTCGGCACCTAGGCGTGATGGCCCTCGGGCATACAAAGCAGTCGCGTAACTTCGCCTTCGTATCTCGGCACATGACCATTGCGCTTTCTTCCGCATGACCGATCGCACCGGCGAGATGAGTGGTCCGGCAGCTTGTCTTTGTTCTTTCCGGTTCGGCGAGGCGCGCCTGATTGTTCCGGCTCAACGTCTTGACGGAACTGCAGCCGCTGTCCTCGTACGGCTGGCGTAAGGGAGTTGTCCTCGGCTGCAGCCTCGAGCGCCTGCCCGGAGTTATCGGCAGCGGAGCAAAGCAGACATCTGGGCATCGATTGCAGGCGTGTCAGCGCGCCATATTGAAAGGTTTAGGACAACTATACGTACGTCTGTGATGCAATTTTTGTCGGCGCGTGCTCAGTTCAGCACCAAGCAATCGATCTCGGAAGCGCTCGCCAGCGGGTTGCTGGTGCCGAGTATTGCCCTATTTTTGCCTAAAATGTTATAGCTCTCCGCCGGAGAACAGCCGGACGGTATCAAAATGCGTAGCCAGATCAGCAGCTTAGAACGTTCAGCTCTTCAGTTTACCTTCGGCAGCATAATGCTGGCCGTGGTAACACTGGCTTGCTTGTACCTTCACGCGCATTTCGCCGCGACGGCATTCGCATATTTGTTAGTGGTATTGCTGTTTTCGCTGATAGGCAGCTTCATCGCGTCGTCCGCGCTTTGCATCGTAGCCATCGCTGCTCTCGCTTACTACTTTGCGCCGCCGGCATTCAGCCTGCGAATCGATGACCCCCAAGACCTGCCGGTGGTTGTTGCATTCTTTATTGCCTCGATTGTGGGAGCCCACCTGATCGCAAAGCTCCGCGAGGAAAGAGAGGCTGCGCGTGTGGTTGCGGCCAAGCTTCAGCGGAGCGCGGCCGATCTGGAGGATCGCGAAAAACGGTGGCGCGCCATCTTCGAGCACAATCCGGCCATGTACTTCATGGTCGATGAAGCCGGCACTGTCCTCAACGTGAATACATTAGGCGCGACACAACTTGGCTATGCTCGTGCTGAACTGATCGGTCAATCCGTGCTGGACGTATTTCTTGAGGAGGATCGCGCGTTCGTTTGCGAATGCGTTCGGACATGCCTTGAGGATGTCGGACAAACGCGCACGTGGGACGTCCAGAAAGTTAAGAAGGACGGCTCGGTGTTGTGGGTACGTGAAAACGCCAAAGCCATGCTCTGGGCCGATGAGCAGCCCATTGTCCTTATCGCCTGCGAAGATATCACGGAGCGAAGGCGGACCGAACTTGCCCTGCAGCGGAGCGAAGCACATCTGGCCCAGGCGCAGGAGTTGAGTCACACTGGCAGCTTCAGCTGGAACGCCACTACGGGCGAGGCCTTCTGGTCAACGGAAACATTTCGAATTTTCCAATTAGACCCTCAGACAGTGCCACCGGGGCCGCAGCTCGTCGTTGAGCGCACGCATCCAGATGATAGGGCTTCGGTTAGAGAAATTATCGATCGCGCGATGCGAGACCCGAGCGATTTCGAGCACGAATACCGGGTTCTGCTACCGGACGGCTCGGTAAAGCACATTCATGCGCAGGCACGAGCGACGAGGACAGCCTCTGGTGACATCGAGTTTGTTGGGGCAGCTACGGATATTACGGCGGCGAGGCGAGCAGAACAGCAGCTGCGCCGCAGCGAGGCCTATCTGGCCGAAGCCCAGCATCTCAGCCACACGGGCAGTTGGTCCTGGGACGTCTACGGTCTAGATTTCGTGTATCGCTCCGCCGAGGTCGATCGTTTGTTTGGCTTTAGCCCACAAGAGCCGGTATCGATCGAGACCATTCGATCGCGCATCCATCCGGACGATTTGCCGCGGCTACAGGAGGTGCAGCGTCAGGCGATTGAACACAAGGAGGGGCGGTTCGAATATGATTTTCGTATCCTTCTACCGGATGGCGGGATAAGACGCATACACTCCGTTGCGCACGTGGTGGTCGGCAGCGATGGTAACGTCAGCGAGCTGATCGGAACACATATGGATGTGACCGAGCAACACGCAGCTAGGGAACGCCTGGAAAACACACTTGCCGCGCTGCGCGAAAGCGAACAGCGCTTTCGCGACTACGCCGAAACAGCTTCCGACTGGCTCTGGGAGACCGGGCCGGATCATCAGGTCACTCACTTATCCGAGCACACCAGCGCTGCGGGAATTTTGGCGACAGGATTGATGGGCCTGCTTCGCTGGGAGATTGCGTGCGACGTCGAAGAGGAACCCGAGAAGTGGCGGCAGCATCGGGCGACGTTGGAGGCCCATCTTCCGTTTCGGGATCTCGTCTACCGCACCGTGAATCGGACAGGTTCTCCGATCTACGTCCGCACGAGTGGCAAGCCTTTTTTCGATGGAAAGGGCAATTTTCTCGGCTACCGTGGCGTTAGCACTGACATCACCGCTACCATCCGCGCCGATCAAGCCGAACAAGAACTACGAAAGGCACAGGCGGAGCTTGCGCATGTGACGCGTGTAACGACGTTAGGAGAGCTGACAACTTCCATCGCCCACGAAATAAACCAGCCACTCGCCGCTATTATCAGCAACGCCGATGCGTGCCTCGGTTGGATGGGGCGGGAAGCTCCTAATCTTCCCGCCGCGCGCTCTTCGGTGGAGTGGATCATCGAAGACGCAATCCGGGCAAGCGAGGTGATCCGTCGTGTTCGCGCGCTCGCGAAGAAGGGCGAGATTGAGATGGTGCCGCTCGATATCAATGAGGTCGTTAAGGACGTCATTGCGCTGGTAACACGAGAGCTGGTGAGCCACCGAGTGACCTTACGAACCGAGTTGACGGCAGGGCTGCCTACGATCCTCGGCGATCGGATTCAGCTACAACAGGTGATCATCAATCTGGTGATGAACGGAATCGAAGCCATGGACGCAGTTACAGACCGGACGCGCGAACTGCTGATTCAATCATCGAAGGACGATGTGGGGCAAGTCCAGCTTGCCGTGACCGATTGCGGCGTCGGCATCGCCGAGAACGACGCGGACCGCGTCTTGGATCCTTTCTTCACCACCAAATCGACTGGCCTTGGAATGGGTCTTTCGATCTGCCGGTCGATCGTGGAAGCTCATGGAGGACGACTGTCAATGGTCCACAAAAATGGACCGGGCGCGACGTTCCAGTTTTTCCTGCCGCTGCATAAGGAGGCCGTCTCGTGACAAGACGATTTGACTCGCCAGGTGAAGGCAGCAACGCCAAGGCCTCGACAAAGGCGATCGTCTTCGTCGTCGAGGATGACATCTCCATGCGTCGCTCGCTTACGAACCTTTTTCAATCGGTAGGGTTAGAGGTCATTGCATTCGGATCGGCCCGCGAAATGCTGCAGAGCACAATTCCGGACGTTATTAGCTGTCTAGTTCTTGATGTCCGGCTGCCAGGCTTGAGCGGCCTTGACTACCAGACCGAGCTAGCAAGGTTGAACATACATATTCCCATCATTTTCATTACCGGCCATGGCGACATTCCCATGACCGTCAGGGCCATGAAGGAAGGAGCGGTCGATTTTCTCAGCAAACCGTTTCGCGATCAGGAACTGCTTGATGCCGTGGTTGCGGCGACCGAACGCGATCGCAAAAGACGGGAGGCTCAGCAGATCGTCGCTAACCTGCAGTCTCTATTTGAGACCTTAAGCCCGCGCGAGCAGGGGGTGATGAAACTGGTCGCTGCCGGCCTGATGAACAAGCAGGTAGCCGCCGAGCTTGGGCTCGCCGAGATTACTGTCAAGATCTACCGGGGGTACGTAATGAAGAAGATGCGTGCACGGTCGCTGGCTGACTTGATCAGAATGACTGAGACGCTGGGAATTCTTGCCAATCGTCCTGAAAAAACCCACGTATGATTTTACAATTTCATCAGTCGAGCCCACTTTTCTACGAAGGTGGCTAATGCTTGCAGCCGCTATTCCCCCTTCAGGAGGGCTCGTCTTGTCCACGCCTTTGATTTCCGTCGTTGACGACGACGCCTCGGTCCGTGCGGCGACAGAGAATCTTTTGAAATCGCGTGGCTACATCACCCAAATATTTGCGTCGGCCGAGGAACTCCTGAGGTCCCCGCAATTGGACGAGACATCCTGTGTCATTACCGATGTGCAGATGTCGGCTATGAGCGGCTTGGAGCTGTTGGCAGAGATGCGGACACGTGGTTACGACGCACCATTCATTTTCATTACGGCTTTCCCCAACGAACGCTTGCGCGCGTCAGCGCTGGGCGCCGGAGCGATTGGCTTCCTCGCCAAACCCTTTGCCGGACAAGAGTTAATCGAGTGCCTCGACACCGCACTGAACGCGTATGACGGCCTAGGGGGCATCTGATGCAATCAACCCGCGGCTTGAATTGATGTCCGATCTAAACGCTCCACGCGTCGATCTCGCCACCGATCAACTTCTTCGCGGTCAAACGCGCTACTTGCTCTAAAACGCGAGCGAGAGGCCAATTGTCGCCTTGTCCATGCTTTACCGACTATCGCCGGGCGGCTACATTGGCGCAGAACAACCTTATCGCTGCGAGGGCCGGAAGGGCACGCTAGCTCGACTCATTCTGTAGGTCGACGTTCAACGTAATGCTCACCCAAAGCAATCGACGACCCTAAGCACTTCTCAACTCGTCTGGATCGAGGCTATATACTCCATTGCAGAGTGGAGCTGGCGCGAGAGCGCTCGACAAAGCAAGAGATTGGCTGTTCGCAGCCCGACCGCAGTGATGATCATAACGGAGCTTCGCCCAGGACAACCGCCTCGCGTGTTGTGTTGAGGCTTTTCTAGTGAAAGAGCTCTGAACGATGCTCGTGCTCACGGCGTCGTTATGTCCGTTGATGCATGCCGGCCGTCTTGTCCATCGGGCGCCGCTTCGCTGTAAATTTCTTTGTCCACCGACTCACGGCAGGCGTCCACGCCCTTACTACTTCGTAGGCCGTCAGTCATCTGTAGAAGACTTCTGTCTTCAAGCCCTCCAACGTGCTCGGCGCAACACGCCCGGCCCCTCGGCGGCCGGACGCACTTTGGCGGCACCCCGTGCAGGTCCTCGCCGCAGCGAGCATTGCCGCAATTGCCTTGCGCAGTGAGCCCCTACTTCCAACGCTCAAACAACTCAGCAACCGCTAGGCCAAGGAGCACTCTGGGGGCGGTCTTCTGAGCCAACTCAGAGGAACTCTCAGCCGAAACGGCTATAAACACAGGGCAGCCCGGAGCAGGCTAGATTAGTCTACTCCATCGGGCCCAATCACCGGTGATCCCATGGTCACATAAAATCATCCTCATAATCGTATGTTGAGGGGCTCGCTGGGATCTCGGTATCACTACCTTCACTGTCGTCAGCTTTGGAAAGATACCGCGCTGCAGTGCCTTTTCGCTGCCATTCGCCGTCGCTATTTCTTACCCACTTGTCTGACTTCTCTGGGTCGAGAACCATGTTGTCGGCGTCAACCTCGACGAATCCCATCTTTGCCGCACGGGCTCTTGCTTGCGGATTAGCCGGACGCAAATTGAGCAGCGGCTGTTCGCCGCCGATTCGAAGCTGGTGCTCCAGCAGGATATCGCCAGCGTTCTCGACAAGCGGATGAACGACTTGAAGATCCACAGTGGAGGTAGTCCCGTGGCGTCCAGGAAATAGCTTCTTCCACCTTTTGACGTCGAACTCGGTCATGCTGTCACCGCCTTTCATTCTTAGAAGTCCGACACTCTTGTTGCCCAATTGGTAGCTGAAGTATCGCGCATTCTCGGAATCTCGGGTTGTCCCGTAGTCTTTGGCAACTTCTGCAGTTCGCCTTGCCTTGGCGGACACGAAGTCGGAGTACTCTTGGAGGTTGTCGGCGATGTACTCGATTTCGTCGCCATGATAGGCCTCCGCGGCTTTTCGGAATGAGTGACGATCCTTGAACTCTATGATGGGAGGGGTTGAAACGAGCGAATACGGTCTCGTTGCTGAAGATGAACTGCCACTCGAGCCAGATTCCTCTAAGCGCATATTGGCGAACGCATCAGCAAAGTTGTCTGCGTCGATTTGCTCATCAGTTTCGGCAAAGTGAGGGATTGGAAGTAGGACGAGCCATTGATCCGATTATACATGGCGATTAGTGCTCCCGTCGGACATACATTTCCGAATCTAGTGTAGGCTTGTTGGGCCCAGCGGCGCTGATAGGGAGCCTGGCTTACCAAAACCTGACGTGGCCGCCCTCACGTTGGCTTGTTATAGGGCTTCCTTCTGAACGACACGGCGGCACACGCTCGTGCCATTGGCATTCATAAGGCTTTGATGAGAGGCCGCGAACAGCTCCGAGGAAGCTCCATTATTAGGAATTTGGTTGATCGCCGATTGACCTGCTGACGCCAATCCGATGGTGCTCTTTTCGGTGTTCCGCCGCGGCCGTCTCATATCCGGGTTTTCTTTTCAACGTTCCAGTGGAGCTCGCGAGCCGCCTTCCACAGATTGGCCGATTTCCAGACTTTGAGCACCGATATCGCCTGCCCCAGAAACGTAGTCTGACGTCGACTCGTGGAAGCGCGACCGCGCGTTCGGCGTCAACGCTCATTTACCCAAATCCGCATTTCGCCTTCGCCGCGGTTAGCCCAGCTGAACCACGGAATGAATGTCAGCCGCTGCGGTTCTAGCTGTCCAAGCACTTTGTTGTATTGATAAAGCGCCGATTCTTCAGAATGCGTGTATTGCAACCGCGCCGCGCCGACCTGCAGCAAGATCTCGCCACTAAAGAGACCGGCTCCCTCGATAAGGGAAAGCCGACTGTCTGCATTAAGCCAAACGTTGTGTAACTCGGTCCCGTTGTCGGCCTCCTCCAGACAGTAAATTAAGGGGCCACGCTGGATGGCCACCTTGCCGGCCAAATTGCGAAGTTGTGGATGGCCGTATACGCGACGCACTTGCATTGGCAGCGATAGTTCGACGCAATCTCCCTGCCGCCACGTTCGGCGAATGTGCAAATAGCCCTTGCGCGGCTCGCAATTCACAGGCTCGCCGTTCACGCTCGCCTGCGGCGCGCTGCACCATTCCGGCAGGCGCAGGGCGAGCGTGTGGGCAATTGGCGGCGCAGCTTCGACGGCGATTTCCACCTGGTCTCTCCAGGGATAGCTGCCGCTTATGAGCAACCGCAGCGCATGTCCGTCCACGGATATTGCCACCCTATTACCAACGTAGAGATTTACATAGAGCGCGTCGATGCTGGGCGTGTAGATTTAATGACCAATCGATTTGAAAAGGCTGCGATGTTCGGTGGACAGCACGCGCAGCCAAACCAGCGTCGTCGCACCGGCGAGACGTGATTGTAGATGCCATTAGACCTCAGTGTTTTGGGATGCACTTCGAGCGGGTTAACATAGAAATAGTGACGCCCGTCGAACGCGATACTGCCGAGAACGGTATTGTAGAGCGCGCGCTCCATCACGTCGGCATAGCGGCCGTCCAATTCCATCTCCAGCATACGGCGCGCAAACATCATCAGGCCAATCGACGCGCAACTTTCCGCGTACGCCGTATCATTTGGCAAATCGTAATCGCTGCTGAACGCTTCGCCGGCGCCTTGCGAGACGATGGCTTTGGTAATATAGATCTGGCGACGGACCATGTTTTGCCATAGCCGTAGGCAAATTTGGCGCTGCTGCTCGTTCTGGCGCAGACGCGCGAGATGAGCTACTGCCGTCATGAGGTATACAAAACGAACCGCATGACCGGTTGCAGTCCGCTGCTCCGAAAGCGGCAAGTGCGCTTGGCTATACGCTTTGCTTTTTATCATCCAAGGCGTGCCGTCGGATTTGGGGACGCAGGATTGCTGGCGCTTCTCGTACTCAATGTCGTAGTAGTGTGGCTCCATGCCGCGTTGCTCCACGAAATAATTGGCTAGCGTGAGATATCGCTGCTTCTTTGTCGCTTCGTAGAGGCGTGCCAACGCAAGTTCGATTTCCGGATGGCCATCATAGCCGTGCAACTGATCGCGCTCTGGGCCGAAAACTGTGCAGAGGCGGAAGTTCTCTACCGCGTGACTCGGTATCACCTCGGGATTGCGATCGTCTAGTCGCCGCGTTGGGCGGCCGCAATCAATTCAATCAGCTCATCGACGGCTTTCTTCAGCTGTGGATTTGTGCCTGGCATAGCGACCATGCAGCCGCCTCAAGCCATTTTGCGACGTCACGGTCCTGAAAAACCGTGCCATGGAACTCGCCCCTCGCACGTCCGGCAGCAAGGCAGCACCTCCCATTGGTAGGGAATTGCCACTTCCCTGACCAGCTGCTGGCATTGCCCAATCAGCGGATCCGAGACCTGTAGGTTGTGAAGATCAACTTCGGCCACATTGCAATCATTCATCGCGTTCCTCCTTGGAAGATACCTAGCCTGGCAAGCCACCTCGCCACGATTACGTTGTTGAGCTTGTCGCCCTGAGATTTGCGCTGCACACTCGTACTCTCGGTGCGAGGCTTCAAAACGATAGAAATGGAGAGGCTGCCCTAAGGCGCCGCCCTCCCAGACATGCGTTGACAGCAGTCGGTCGAGGAGCGGGACAGCAAATCCCGTGCCCAGAATAAGGAGCGGTTCTTCTGGTCAACCAGATCTGCGGCTCCCCGTAGGAACCCGATGCGATCGCTGGCCCACCAACTGGATTTGCCAGTCGTGCTAAATCCCGCGTCGCTGCAAGGCTGGTCGATCCTGCTATACGAGCGGGTCGGCCTTCACCGGATTATATAATGACGTACTCTCCTGCCGCCACAGCCGGGGGCGCCGCGTCCTTCCGGTGCGGCGCCGCCCTGCACTCGGTTTTAGGCGCTCGAACTAGCGCGAGAATGTCCAGCTTCTAACAATCCATTTGTTGACACGCAGCAGCTGGGAGGGCCGCGGTGGTGCGTATGGTCCAACCACATTGCGTGAGCCGGTGCTACGCGCGATCGAAGCGACAAAACTGAACTGCTAATCCTAAGCAATCGTCCCCGGGGGTCCAAGTGCATGCTCAACGACATGGGGCCGTGCTGGCAATCGGGAAAAGTAAGTTGTCGCGCGTATGCGCTGCCAGTGAATAAGCCGCGACGGAGCGGCCCGAAGCTGTTGTGTGCACCGACTTGCTCGTCGGCTTCGGCAAGGTGGGAGGATGAGTTAGAGAGTCACTTTTGTGCGCCGAGCTATAGGCTGATTTCGCCCTGCAAGCAGATAGCAGGCTGGGTAACCGAGAGCCGACTTGGACCTCCCATTGTCCGCAATTCCCACTTATTATCGACCGTTCCGCTCGAACGACAGGAAGGTAACGCTCGCCCCCATTGGCGTTGGTTGGTTGACGATTACGACGCAAGCAGGACTGACTCTGCTCATCGAGCTGGATCGGTCTATGATTGACCTGTTGATACTGGGATCGTTCTCCTTGAGCTCGCCCGCTCCATTAGTGGCCTCAATGCTCCAATACAACATTGCCGCCTCATTCCACAGTCACCGATTTTGCTAGATTACGCGGCTGATCCACGTCCGCGCCCCTTACGAGCGCGGTATGGTAAGCCAAGAGCTGAACCGGAATGGCATAGACCATCGGCGTAAAGCTTGCGACCATCTCCGGCAGCACAATGGTCATGAGTGTGTCCACCGTCGCTTCCAAAGCACCCTTCGAATCGGTGATCAGGATAATCTTGCCGCCCCGAGCCGCAACTTCTTGCATATTCGAGACGGTCTTCTCGAAGACCCCGTCATAAGGCGCGATCACCACCACAGGCACTGCCTCATCTATCAATGCGATCGGTCCGTGCTTGAGCTCGCCGGCCGCATAACCTTCTGAGTGGATATAGGCAATTTCCTTCAGCTTGAGTGCGCCCTCCAGCGCCAGGGGGGCCGATGTGCCACGACCGAGATAGAGCACGTCCCTTGTGTCGGCGACATAACGCGCGAGCTTCTCGATCTGCGGCTCAATCAACAGGGCCGCAGCAATCAACCGCGGCACTTCGATAAGCTCACGCACAAGCTTCGATTCATCGATCTCAGACAGTTTATCGCGCTGTTTGCCCGCTGCGATGGCAAGCGCGGCCAATACCATCAGCTGGCAGATGAATGCCTTGGTGGAGGCGACGCCGATTTCTGGCCCCGCCAGCGTCGGCAGAACGGATTCGCTCTCCCGCGCAATCGTCGACGTCGGGACATTGACCACAGATATCGTGTGCACGCCCTGGTCCTTGGCGTATCGCAACGCAGCGAGCGTGTCAGCGGTTTCGCCCGACTGCGAGATGACGATCGCGAGATCGCCCCGGCGCAAAGGCGCCTCCCTGTAGCGGAACTCGGAGGCTACATCGATCTCGACAGGCAAGCGCGCCAGCCGCTCGAACCAGTATTTGGCGATGTGCCCGGCATAGCTTGCAGTGCCGCACGCGGTAATTGAGATGCGCTGAATGGATTTAAAGTCGAACGGCAATGTGAGGGGCAGGGCGACGCGCTTGGCCGCCATGTCGAGATAATGCGCCAATGTCTTGCCGGCCACTGTCGGCTGTTCGTGGATTTCCTTGGCCATGAAGTGGCGATAATTCGCTTTGTCCACAAGGAGTGACGATACGCCAGACTTTGATGTTTCCCGCTCGACGACAGATCCGTCTGCGCTATAAATCACGCACGTCGTGCGCGTAAGCACGGCCCAGTCGCCGTCTTCAAGATAGGTGATGGTGTCGGTCAAGGGCGCGAGCGCGATCGCGTCCGATCCTAGATACACTTCGCCGTTACCATGTCCGATCGCAAGGGGCGACCCCTTACGCGCACCGATCAAAAGATCATCGTGGGCCTTGAAAAGGAATGCCAGCGCGAAGGCACCGCGCAGCCGCGGCAGCGACGCTTGTACCGCATCCTGCGGCGAGTAACCCTTCTCGAGATAAGATTCGACGAGATGCGCCACCGCCTCCGTGTCTGTCTCTGAGCTAAAATGGGCTCCATTCCGCTCCAGTTCGGCTCGCAGCTCGCGGAAATTCTCAATGATCCCGTTATGAACGACCGCGACATTTTCCGTCGCATGCGGGTGAGCATTGCTCTCGGTCGGCTTTCCATGAGTCGCCCAGCGGGTATGACCGATGCCGGTATGACCCGACGGCGGATAGCAGCGCAGCTGCTCCTCAAGGTTTCTCAGCTTACCTTCAGCGCGGCGGCGCTCGATACGGAGACCTTCGAGAGTCGCGAGGCCCGCGGAGTCGTAGCCACGATATTCCAATCTCTTGAGCGACGCGACCAACTGCCCAACGACCGGACCACGCCCCAAAATGCCAACAATTCCACACATATCGATCAATGCAGCCCAAGTTTAAGGAGTCCGACCTCCCCTACAGGAACCCGGTCATGAAATTCGCTTGCCCGATGGTAACAGGTGTCAAGTTCGGTTTTCGCGGCCGCCTGTATCACCGCCGCATTCACAAGCGTGAGTTAGATCTCTTTCAGCCATCATCGCTTCGCCCGCCTACATTCCGCTTTTGGCTGCCGATCGAGTACAAACAGCGGCAGCTCTAGCTTTAACTGTCCTGTCTTACTGGAGATAATTTTTCCGGCGCGGGTTTAAGAGACTTATCATACTGAACCGAGGCAACTTACGCTCGGTCAAGGTTAAAGGATTGCCGTCGAAGCTCCATTGTACGAAAGTAAGCTCTCGATATCGAAACGTTCGACGATCTATACCAACGTTTGCTACTCTTTCTCACTTTGTCTCGCGTCGACCGTCCACTGCCTGCCGCGAGTTGGATATTGGCAACGGCGCTGATCATGGTTGATGAGTCGACCTACAAGACTGCGGGTTCTGTTCCGAAGCTAACAGCGCTTTGTAGACTGCGGCTCTATGAGCAGGCTTGGCTGTGTGCTGGCTTGCATGCCGTCATTCCGACAAATGCATTGAATGCGACCTCAGCTCGTCGCTCTCCCACGCCATGGCCAGACCACGCGAATGCACACATGCACCTGAGGATAGATAAGGAGCACAGACCGTCGCTTCTATCTCATTGGAAACATCGCCCAGGGGCAAGTACGCCTCGGGCGCGCGTAAGGGCGTTTTGCCATCCATCTCGCCTTAGGACTATCGCGCTGCTAGGGTTGCTGGGCTTCATTTTTGACGCTCAATGTGTTGGCATCCTTTAGTCCAAATATAAATCAATGTATATATAGTGTGCATTCCTGCATGGTGTGTATGACTGGAGCTAACGATCGCTTTCCTTTAATTGCGGGTGGAGCGCGCGTGCACATCTAGTTTTATCGAGAAACGGCTTCGCAATGGTGTTTCACAGCGAGGCTCTTTGCGGCGCAACTAAGAGAGACCATGGCGGCTCAGGACTCAAAGCGGCGCGTTGCGCTAATTACGGGCGTTACCGGGCAGGACGGCGCATATCTCGCCGAGTATTTGCTCGGTCTCGGCTATGTCGTGCACGGCATCAAGCGGCGCTCGTCCTCGTTCAACACCGCGCGCGTCGATCACCTCTATCAGGACCCGCATGTCGGCAACGTGCCGTTCCTGATGCACTATGGCGATATGACGGATTCAACCAATCTGATCCGCCTGGTGCAGCAGATCCGGCCGACCGAGATCTACAATCTCGCAGCTCAAAGCCACGTCGCCGTCAGCTTCGAGAGCCCGGAATACACCGCCAACGCCGACGCCATCGGCGTGCTGCGCCTCCTGGAAGCGATCCGCATCCTCGGCATGGAGAAGGAGACGCGGTTCTACCAGGCCTCGACCTCCGAGCTCTACGGCCTGGTGCAGGAGATCCCGCAGAAGGAGACGACGCCGTTCTATCCGCGCTCGCCCTACGGCGTCGCCAAGCTCTACGGCTACTGGATCACGGTGAACTACCGCGAAGCCTACGGCATGTTCGCGTCGAACGGCATCCTGTTCAACCATGAGAGCCCGATCCGCGGCGAGACCTTTGTGACCCGCAAGATCACCCGCAGCGTCGCGCGCATCGAGGTCGGGCTGGAACAGACGCTCTATCTCGGCAATCTCGAAGCCAAGCGCGACTGGGGCCATGCCCGGGACTATGTCGAGGGCATGCACAGGATCCTGCAGGCCGACAAGCCCGACGACTTCGTGCTCGCCACCGGCGAGATGCGCTCGGTGCGCGAGATGGTCGAGCTGTCCTTTGCCCATGTCGGCCGCCGCATCGCCTGGCGCGGCAAGGGCGTCGAGGAGACCGGCGTCGATGAGGCGAGCGGCAAGATCGTGGTGAAGATCGATCCGACCTATTTCCGTCCGACCGAGGTCGATCTCCTCGTCGGCGACGCCAGCAAGGCGCGCGAGGTGCTCGGCTGGACGCCGAAGCGCAGCTTTGCCCAGCTCGTCGAGGAGATGATGGCAAGCGATCTGGCCGAGGCAAAACGGGACGCTGGCAGTGGCAAACGCACCGTTTGAGCTGAAGGGCAAGAGCGTCTATGTCGCCGGCCATCGCGGCATGGTCGGAGCCGCGCTGCTGCGCCGGCTGGCGCGGGAGGACGTGCGGCTCGTCACGGTCGACCGGCGCGAGGTCGATCTCTGCAACCAGGCCGCCGTGTTCGACTGGTTCGCGAAAACGCGGCCGCAGGTGATCTTCCTCGCCGCGGCCAAGGTCGGCGGCATCGTCGCCAACAACACGCTGCGCGCCGAGTTCATCTACGACAACATCGCGATTGCCGCGAACGTGATCCAGGCCGCGCATCAGAACGGCGCCGAGAAGCTGATGTTTCTGGGCTCGTCCTGCATCTATCCGAAGCTGGCGCCGCAGCCCTTGCGCGAAGATTCCGTGCTATCAGGTCCGCTGGAGCCGACCAACGAGCCCTATGCGATTGCCAAGATCGCTGGCATCAAGATGGCGGAGGCATATCGCAGCCAGTATGGCAGCGACTTCATCAGCGTGATGCCGACCAATCTGTACGGCCCCGGCGATAATTATCACCCCGAGCTGAGCCACGTGGTTGCCGCCCTGATCCGGCGTTTCCATGAGGCAAAAGTCGCAGGCGCGAAGAGCGTGGTGGTCTGGGGCACCGGCACACCGCGCCGCGAATTTCTCTACGTTGACGATCTCGCCGACGCCTGCATCCATCTGATGAAGACCTATTCCTCGCCCGAACTTATCAATATCGGTACCGGCGAGGACATCAGTATCGAAGAGTTAGCACTCATGGTCGCGGCCGCCATCGGTTTTCGCGGTGAGATCAGACTCGATACGTCGCGCCCTGACGGCACGCCGCGCAAGCTACTCGACGTCGGGCGGCTGTCCGGGCTCGGCTGGCGCGCCACGACCTCGCTTGAGGACGGCATTCAGCTGGCATACCGAGCGTATCGCGCCGACAGCGATGGACGGCACCAGAGTGATCTGCCTGTCCGGGATAACGGGGCAATCCTAGGTACTAATCGGCGGTGAATGTCCAGCCTAGCGGATTTGCCGCTCACGTAATGACCAACTTTGCTTCGCAGTTGACAAGCGTTCATTGTCAACGACGGGGCTCGATCGGACGCCAAGAACCCAAGTGACGCGGTGTATCCTACCTACGACGCAGCCAACCACTTGCAGGAAAAGGAGAATGGCCATGATCGAGACCTGCTGCCATGAAGTTCGCCTTAGCGATGGTCTGTCATCATCATCCTCGCCGACAGCGTAACGATGGACATGAGCGCGCCCAGCATCCCAAACGCCAAGCGCAAGCCAAACATGTGTGCGACGAACCCAATGCCGGCGGGCCCAACGAGTATACCCGCATAGCCGGCTGTCGTGATGACCGCGATCGCAACGCCTGCTGGCATCATTTTCTGGTTGCCGGCGCGTCGACAAAGTACAGGTACAACATTTGAAATACCCAAGCCAATAAGCAGGAACCCCGCCATAGCAATCAACGCAACGGGCGCGGCCACCACAGCCAAGAAGCCTGTTACGATCGGCAGAGTCCCGAGTATCAATGTGGCACGGTCTCCGATTCGCGCCACCACGGCATCTCCGCTGAGACGCCCTGCGGCCATTGCGATTGAGAAAACCATACAACCAATGCCCCCGTGCGCTTCCGCGAGAAGCTCTCGTTCAACGAGAAGCAAAGCGCTCCAATCGAGCATTGCACCTTCGACAAGAAAGGTGATAGCCGCGAGCACAGCTATTAGCAACACATTGCGATGGGGCAAAACAAACGATGGCCCCTGCTGCCCCGACCCAGCCGCGAGCCCCGGCCAGGCCGATACAATAGCGATCGTCATTAACGCCGAACAGACCAACGTCGAAAAAACCGGGCCAAGCTGCAGCGACAAGAACGCGGTCACGGCGGCAGAGCCGGTGAATTCCCCAATGCTGTACTGGGCGTGGAAGCCAGACATCAATGGACAGCCCGTGTCGCGCTCCAATTCAATCGCGTGAATGTTCATGGCTACATCGATCGAGCCGAGTGAAACACCGAAAGCAAACAGCGCAGCACCGAGCCTGACAGGTGTGTCGGCAATTACAAGGCACGGCAACATGATCGCGAGTCCAAGTCCACCCGCGAGGATAATGGGCTTGCTGCCGTACCGCGCATTCAATACGCTGGTCAAAAGCATCGCGATGACGGATCCCGTTCCGAGACAGAGCAGCAGAAGACCAAGCATGCGGTCATCGACCGCGAGCCGCTCCTTGGCGAGTGGTACCAAAGGCGCCCAGGCCGCGAGGCCGACTCCGGCCACAAAAAATGCGAGCCGAGTCCCAAGCAGGCCGGCTGACCAATTAGCAGACAGTATCACGGGTGCTCCTGAGAGAAGGGGCTCGCGAGCGCGACGCCCCTCATCCTGCGTGCGTCGCCTGCATGTGGCGCTATCGACAATGATGGCCTCAAGCTGGCATTCTTTATCCCTGCAAATGCAATGCCGTCACAAAAACTACTGGACTACGCGAGCCGGCGGTGATCGTCGAGCCCGTGGATACGGTGTTTCGGTTATTCCTTCCCGGTTAAGCTGGCCATAAGAGGGTGACAGTTTTTGCTGATCTACGACAACCGGAGACGCAACGCTCACTGTGGCTTTGTCGCAAAGCCTACAAACCCTGCAAAGCCAACGGCGCCGGACGCCACTGTGTACTCGGCGTGAACACCGCCGTAGGTTTTCCTACCGCTTTTGCAAAACGGGAGTTCTCATCGCAAGTAACGGCGCTGACTCACGAGATCAATACAAGACCGCTATCACGCGGAAGCCGTCAATGTCGGCCCGATACTTTTGAAATTCGATTATTCCTGGTCTCAGGCCGCCAAGTAGTTTCCATGACATCATTCGCGCCACGGAAGAGGGCGGCGTCGCTCAGGTCCACGACGCGCGCGCATTCGATACCGAGGTGCCCGCCGGCATCGTTCAAGCGCTTATATCCGCAGTTCGCCGAGACCGTCGCTCCGACCAAATCGGACTGTGGGTGGTAAGGAGCAAGTGTAGCAGTCACAAATCCATCAGTATCACCGCCCCTCACGTTATAAGCCCAGGCGCTCTGCACTAGTGGTTCATCTCAGTGATTTTGACTCTTTGGCGGTGGTTGGATAGGCGCGGCCGAGTTTGTCGCGTGCTTTTGTCGGTTGTGAACATCCATTTGATGCGGTCTCGGGTTTTATTTCGCCGCCGTTGCCATGCTGCGATCTCGTTTTGGAGCCTTTTGGGATCGTCGATGCGGCGGCCGAGACATTGGCGCTGTAGCACGCTGATCTCGCACTCGACCATGTTGAGCCAACTGGCGTGTTTCGGAGTGTAGTGGAACTCAAGGCGACGCAGGATGCGCCGGGCCTCGGCAGGCGCAAATGCTTGATACAGCGCACCGGCAGTATGGATCGACAGATTGTCCTGCACGACACGAATGCAGGCGGCATCGGGATAATGGACATCGACGAGTTCGCGCATGCAGTGCGCGTAGTCTACGGCAGCGCGGCGCTCTGTCGTCTTGACGTTGCGCCAGCCACGATGGGGGTCGAATGTCACGAAGAGATTGACGGTGCCGTTGCGGCGATATTCGTAATCATAGCGCTCGCGCTGCCCCGGTTGACCCGGGATCGGCTGACGCACCTCGCCGATGAGTTGGACCGGGGTCTCGTCGAAGCAGACCAGCGGCCGCTCGGGGTCCGGCGCTTCAGCGTAGAGATCGAGCACGTCCTCCATGCGAGCGACGTATTCGCCGTCGACACAGGGAATGCACCACATGTCCCTGCGCCACGGTTTGAGGTCGTTTTCGGCCAGCCGGCGGCGCACAGTCTCGCCTGACAGGCTGTCGTGATCGGTGAGCTTGACCATCGCGTCGGCCAGCAGCGTCAG
>NZ_JAPRAQ010000022.1 GCF_029989365.1 Bradyrhizobium sp. Arg816
AGCCGCGCCAGGTCGGGCCGCAGGCGCGGCCGGCGAAGGCGACGGCGTAGCCGCAGGTGCCGGCGCCGGACGTGCGGGTGCTGCTGCGGGCGGCGTTGCCGCTGCCGGCGGAGTCGGAGCGGGACGCGCGGCAGGCGGAGCTGCTGCGGGAGGCGGCGTCGGCGTGTGATGCTGCGCGGCCGGGGGCGGCGGAGTTGGCGCAGGCGCATGCTGCTGGGGTGCCGCAGCCGGAGGCGGCGACGGCTGCTTGGGAGCTGCCGGCGGCGGGGGTGGCGGCGGAGGCGGAGGTGCCGGACGTGCCGCAGGCGGAGGAGGCGGTGGTGGTGTCGGGCGCGACGGCGCGGCAGCCGGCGGCGGCGGAGCGGGAGGATGCGGAGGTGCTGCTGCGGGCGGCGGCGCCGTGGGGTGCGCAGGAGCTGCGGGCGGTGCTGCGGCAGGAGGAGGTGGTGCGGCAGGGCGTGCGCCAGGCGGCGGTCCCTTCGGTGCTTCCTTCGGAGGAGGCTGCTTCGATTTGTCGTTCTCTGGTGGTTGTGTCTGCGCCTGCGCGACCACGAGCGGCGGCGCGCTTTGCGCATGCGATGCGGAGCTTGCGAATTGCATCGCGGTTAGAGCCGTCGTTGCAAGCAGCACGAAACGAAGGTTGGTCATGATGGTGAACTTCCCCGGAAGGTTCTTTGACGAAGTGTCGGGATGAACGGCTACGCGTTAGGCCGGAATGTGGCGGGCGAAGAGGTCGCGGCCCGATTTATTTCTGCACGCAAATCACCTCACTATGGTGACGTTCATTGCGCATTCAGACGCAGGTTGCAATTGCCTCACATGTGATGCTTCGCCTCATGTGTGATCGCGCAACGAACCTGCATCCGTCGCGGGATTCGGCGTGAGCGGTCCGTTCGGTCCGCGCGATGGAATCTCTTCCGGCATGTGGCCCGGCAATTCGTCGGGCTGTGGTGATTCGCCGGGTTCGCGCACCGGCGGCGTGATTTCAGGCTGCGGATTGCCCGGCGGAATTCCAGGCGGCGGCTCCGTGGGCGTGCCGGGCGTCGACGGCGGAATCTCGGGCGGTTCGATCGGCATCAGCATCATCAAGGTCAGTTGTCGGGAGAACGACAACGATGATGCCGCGCCGATGTTCCTTGTCGCGTCGTCTTGGAGCGCGCCCTATTCCGGCGCGTGGCAAACGGCCTCGATGTTGTGGCCATCGGGATCGAGCACGAACGCGCCATAGTAGTTCGCATGATAATGCGGGCGGATGCCGGGCGCGCCGTTGTCGCGGCCACCGGCCGCCATGGCTGCCTTGTAGAAGGCGTCGACCGTGGCGCGGTCCTTCGCGACGATCGCGACATGCACCGGCTTGTTCATGGCGCCTTCGGCCCCGAACCAGAAGTCCGGCTTGCCGTCGGCGCCGAAGCCTGCGGCCGGAGCGTGGCCGGTCTGCTCCGCCGTCACTTCCATGATCAGGCCGTAGCCGAGCGGCGCAAGCGCTTTGGCATAGAACGCTTTCGTGCGCTCATAGTCGGAGACGGAGAAACCCAAATGGTCGATCATCGCAACCTCCGTTGTTGGTCCCTGTCAGCGCGACAGGAACGTATTGCTCCGTGTCTTGCGCGCGATCGCAAAGCCGCGCGCGACCATGTCAGCGATACAATCCTGCTGCCATTCGTTTTGTGACAGATGCTCGATCACCACCGCGCGCGGCCACAGCGATTGCGGCGCGTCGCGGAAGAAGCCGATCAGCACGCGGTCCTCAAACCCTTCGACGTCGATCTTGAGCGAATCGACTTGGCCGACGCCGGCCTCATCCAGAATGCGCGTCAGCCGCAGTGATGGGACCTTGATCGCCTCCGCGCTGGCCGCGCCGGTGACGACGTGCGTGGCGCCGAGATTGCCGCCGCCGCTCTCGATCATCAGCTCGCCGTCGCTGTCACCGGCGGCAGCCTGCACCAAACGAACCTGCGCCGTCTTCGACGCGGCGTGGTTGAACGAGAGCCGTCCAAACGTCATCGGATGCGGTTCGATCGCGACCACCTTGCCATGGGTGCCGACCTGCTGCGCCATCACCAAGGCAAAGGTGCCGACATTGGCGCCGACGTCGACGAACACGCCGCCTGCCGGCGTGTGCTGGCGCAGGAAATCGAGCTCGTCGAGATTGTAGTCGGGATTGAACAGCGCGCCGCGCTCGGTCGCGCTGCCCTGGTGGTAGAAGCGGAACGAGGCGCCCTGGTACTGCACATCGATCGGCCCGCCGCGCATCAGGTTGACCAGCCGCGACATCCACGGGCGGAACGCACCGCGCTTCAGCCCCGACTGTTGCGCAAGGCGGATGATCGCAGCCTGCGCCGCGTTCGGCGCAAACGCGCCGAACGGCGCGGTCGAAGGGGCGTTGTCGGGCGTCAAGCAGGTGGTCCTCGTTGCAAGCGGCGCATGCATAGCCGGTTTTGATGAGGACTCCAATGTTGCGGGAAAAGAATGTAGCCCGGATGGAGCGCAGCGAAATCCGGGGTTCTCGCCGCTCTAATAGACCGTCCCGGATTGCGCTTCGCTCCATCCGGGCTACGGACCTTACGCCGCCTTTTTTGGAGCGGCCTTGCGCTGCCTCAGGAATCGCCCGAGCAGCTTGCGTTTGCCCTTGCGCGGGATCAGGTCGATATCGCTGACGAGCTTGGCGCCGCCCTTGCGGCGTTCCAGCACGATCTTGCGGCTGTGGAAGGCTTCCAGCTCGACGCGATGGGCGACGCTGACGATGGTCGCTTTCGGCAGCTCGTCGGTGACCATCTGCATCATCTTGTCCTGGCTCTTCTCGTCGAGCGCGGAGGTCGCTTCATCGAGCACGACGATGTCGGGGTTGTGCAGGAGCAGCCGCGCGAAGGCGAGGCGCTGCTTCTCGCCGCCTGACAACGTCTGGTCCCACGGTCCCTCTTCTTCGATCTTCTCCTTGAGGTGGTCGAGGCCGACCTTGCGCAGGGCCTCGCCGATCTCATCGATGGTCCAGTCGTCCTCCGCGCCGGGATAGGCGACGGCGCGGCGCAAGCTGCCGGACGGCACGTAAGGCCGCTGCGGCAGCATGAACAGCCGCCGGTCGGGATGGAAATTGACGCTGCCGCCGCCCCAGGGCCAGAGCCCCGCAATGGCGCGCACCAGCGTGCTCTTGCCGGTGCCGGATTCACCGGCGACTAGCAGCCGCTCGCCCGGCTCGATCACCACCTCGGTTTCGCCGACCACGGCGGTGCCGTCGTCGAGTGTGACGGAGAGATCCTTCATCTCCAGCATGGCCTCGTTGCTGGTCTCGCCGCGCTTGATGCGGCCGAGGCCGTCGCCCTGCTCGGCGCGCTCCAGGCCATCGAGCGACATCATCAGCGAGCCGATGCGACGCGCGCAGGCATTCCAGTCGGCAAGCCGCGGATAATTGTCGACCAGCCAGCCGAACGCGCTCTGCACGATGGTGAAGGCGGAGGCCGCCTGCATCACCTGCCCGAGTGTCATGCTGCCGTCGAGGAATTTTGGCGCGCAGAGCAGAAGAGGGACCACGGGCGCAACAAGGCTCGAGCCTTGCGAGACCAGCGTCGTGCGCATGTGCTGGCCGGCCAAACGCGCCCACTGCCGCAGCACGTTGGTGAAATTGCGGTCGATGCCGCCGCGCTCCTCCTCCTCGCCGCCGAGCAGCGCGATGCTCTCGCCGTTCTCGCGCACGCGCGTCAGCGTGTAGCGGAAATCGGCCTCGGCCTGGTTCTTGTCCTCGGAGACCTGCACGAAGCGCCGGCCGATCACCAGGATCGAACCGGAGGCGATCGCTGCATAAAGGATCGCGGCGATGACGAGGAAGCCGGGGATGGTCATGGTCGATCCCGCAAGCGTGACCGTGAGCGCGCCGCCGATGGTCCAGAGCACGATGATGAACGTGACCGCCGACAGCAGCGCCGATGTCACGCCGGCGAGGAAATCGACCGGGGAATCGGTCGCCACGCGCAGATCCTCGGCGATGCGATATTCCGGGTTCTTATGGTCGCCGCCGACCAGGTTGAGCTGATAATAGCGCCCGTTGGCCAGCCAGCGCGTCAGCACGCTTGCCGTGAGCCAGGCGCGCCAGCGGCGCTGAATTCCCATCCGCGCGAACACCTGCGCGACGCCGAGCACGATGCTGCCGATCGCGAGCGGGAAGAACACCGCCGTGAGATGGAAGACGGTGGCCGCCTCGCGCTTCTCGATGGCGTCGAAGATCGCGCGATTCCAGACATTGATGCCGTATTGAAAGCCGACGGTGAGGACGATCAACACGACGAGGCCGATCGAGTAGAGCCACGCCAGCCGGTCGCCGTTGCGGCCCCAGAAGCCGCGTGCGCTGATCCAGAACCGCGTCAGCAGATAGTCCTTGCGAGCTTGCTCAGCCTCCTCGGGCGAGAGTTCGGGATCGGGCTCAATAACCTCCGGCGGCGGCGGCGCGACCGCATCGCCATTCTCGCCCTCGATCTCGACAATGGGCGGCTTCCTGCCCTGTTCGCGCTTTGCGGCCGGCTTGTGCATGCGCGGATAACGCGAACCAAATCAATCGGTTCCCGTTGGTTCCGTGCCAGCCTTACTCGGCGGCGCCATCGCGGACCGGCCGGAGCCTCGCGGCCCGATGCAGAACCCGCGACAATTCCTCAATCGAATAGGGCTTCTGCACGAGATCGAAGCCGGCGGCGCCATCTTGTGACAGGGCCTGACTGTAGCCCGTGGTCAGCACGATCGGCACGCGGATGCCGCGGTCGCGGATCGCCTGCGCCAGATCGAGCCCGGTCATCCCGGGCATCACCACGTCGGAGAATACGACGTCGAAGCGATCTGCGTCGACGGTGAGCTCGGCAAGCGCGTCGGTGGCGTTGTCGACCAAAGTGATGCTGTAACCGAGCTCGGTGAGGCCGTCGGCAGCGAAATTGGCGAGCTCGATATTGTCCTCGACCAACAGCACCGACATGCCGCTGCCGGCCACTGCCGGCGCGGTGTTGGGCGCCTGCCGTTGCGGCAGCAGGTCCGCGGGCACGCGCGGCAGATAGAGTGAGAAGGTGCTGCCCTGGCCGACCTCGCTCGCGACGGTGACCTCGCCGCCGGATTGCCGGGCGAAGCCGAACACCTGCGACAGGCCGAGACCGGTGCCCTGGCCGACCTGCTTGGTGGTGAAGAACGGCTCGAAGATGCGGCCTAATCGTGCGGCGGGAATGCCGATGCCGGTGTCGCTGACGGCGACGCTGACGAAGCCATCGCTGCCTGAAAGATCATGGCCGCCCGAGACGTGCACCAATGTATCGGGTACGGACGCCGCCGCCTGCACGGCGAAGGTGATCCTGCCTTTGCCCTGCATGGCGTCGCGCGCATTGGTCGCCATGTTGATCAGAGCCGTCTCGAACTGGCCGGCATCGGCCTTGACGAGGCAGGGCTCGGTCGGCAGCCGGATTCCGATCTCGATCGCCGGCCCGAGCAGCGTGGCGAGCATGTCGTGCAGCGACTGCATCCGCTCCCCGACGTCGAACACTTCCGGTTTCAGGGTCTGGCGCCGCGCGAACGCCAGCAGCTGCGAGGTCAGCTTGGCGGCGCGCGCGACCGCGTCCGCAATGGCATTGATGTAGCGCTGCCGCCGCTCCTCGCTCAGCTGCGGCCGGTTCAACAGGTCGACCGAGGCGCGGATCACGGTGAGGAGATTGTTGAAGTCGTGCGCGACACCGCCGGTGAGCTGGCCGAGCGCTTCCAGCCGCTGGCTGTGCTTGAGCGCCTCCTCGGCCTCGCGTCGCTTTGCAGCCTCGGTCTGGAGGTGCTGGGTGCGCCGGAACGCCAGCGCCAGCAGCACGAACAGGAGTGCGGTGGCGGGCACGCCGAACACCAGATGCTGGCCCATGGTGGCGAGCCAGCGCGCGCGGATCGCCGAGGTCTCGAGCCCGGCGCTGACATAGATCGGATATTCGGCGACGCGCCTGTAGCCGACGCGCCGCTCGATTCCGTCCGAGGGCCAGGCGATGGTGATGAGGCCGTGCTCGGGGTGAGCGGCGATCTGCTGCCCGACCGGTCCGGTCGGATCGAGCCGGAAGTCGCGGTCGAGCCGGGGAAAATGGGTGAGCACCACGCCGTCCGTGCGTCCCATGGCGAAGAAGCTGCCGGGATCGGAGCCGATCCTGGCATAAAAGCTCTCGAAATATTCCGGCAGGACGGAGGCCTGGATGACGCCGATGAAGCTGCCATCGTCGGCTTCGCGGCGCCGGCTCATGCCGAAGAAGCGTGCCCCCTGATAGGGCGGACGCGGCGTCAGGGCTGCGCCGACGAACGTGCCAATGTTCTGGTCGACATGGGCGTAGAAGTAGTCACGGTCCGCAAAACTCAGATCCTGCGGTGGCGAGACGAGGCTGTTGACCAGCGATTTCCCGTTCGCGTCGAAGATCCAGGCCGATTTGAGCTGCGGCAGCGCATCGGTCAGCCGTTTCAGGCGGCGATGCAGCGCCGGTTCGCGCGAACGGATGACGTCGTCGGGAAGGCCGCGCACGACCTCGTTGAGCTCGGCAAGGCTGCGGTCGATGGTCTCGAACACCTTGAGCGCGTGCTCATGGGCGACATCGAGCGTGCGCTCGATCTCGCGGTCGGCGATGTCCTTTGTCGATGTGTAGGAGATCGTGGAGGTGAAGACGAACAGTGCAATCGGCAGCGCCAGGGATGCCGCCATCATCCACTGCAACAGTCTCAGCGAGTTGCGTTGCGCACCCTGCACAGTCGCTCCGGTCCCTGACCGGAGAGCTTACTTGAAACTCCCGCTGGGAAGGAAGCGGCTTGTCGATGGAACCGGAGGTTGCAATCCGGACGTTCGCCCGCGGTGCGGGCTATGGCAAATTCTACTCAAACTGAGGTTGATCGTAGAATGCCCCGGCCGTCGCGGCCGGGGGCCGTAGCATGAACGAGGCCTAGATCTGGCGCTCGACCATCTTGAGCTTGAGCTCGGCGATGGCTTCCGCCGGGTTGAGACCCTTCGGGCAGGCCTTGGCGCAGTTCATGATGGTATGGCAGCGGTAGAGGCGGAACGGGTCCTCGAGATTGTCGAGGCGCTCGCCGGTCGCCTCGTCGCGGGAGTCGGAGACCCAGCGGTTGGCCTGGAGCAGGGCGGCCGGGCCGAGATAGCGATCGCTGTTCCACCAATAGCTCGGGCACGAGGTCGAGCAGCAGGCGCACAGGATGCACTCGTAGAGGCCGTCGAGCTTCTCGCGGTCCTCATGGCTCTGGCGCCATTCCTTCTGCGGCGTCGGCGAGGTCGTCTTCAGCCACGGCTCGACCGAGGCGTACTGCGCGTAGAAATTGGTCAGGTCGGGAACGAGGTCCTTCACGACAGGCTGGTGCGGCAGCGGATTGATCTTGACCGCGCCGTCCTTGACGTCGTGCATCGAGCGGGTGCAGGCGAGCGTGTTCTGGCCGTCGATGTTCATCGCGCAGGAGCCGCAGACGCCTTCACGGCAGGAGCGGCGGAAGGTCAGCGACGGATCGATGTTGTTCTTGATCCAGATCAGGCCGTCCAACACCATCGGACCGCAATCATGGGTGTCGACGTAATAGGTGTCGACGCTCGGATTCTTGCCGTCGTCCGGATTCCAGCGATAGACGCGGAATTCGCGAACGTCGGTCGCGCCCGCGGGCTTCGGCCAGGTCTTGCCGCCGGTGATCCTGGAGTTCTTCGGAAGTGCGAATTCAACCATTTCGATTAAGGCCTTCGCTGTTCGCTCAGTACACCCGCGCCTTCGGCGGGATGTACTGCACGTCGTTGGTCATGGTGTAGTCGTGAACGGGACGGTACTCGATCTTGACCTTGCCGGACTCGTCCAGCCAGGCCAGCGTGTGCTTCATCCAGTTCTTGTCGTCGCGCGCGGAGAAGTCCTCGCGGGCATGCGCGCCGCGGCTCTCGGTGCGGTTGGCGGCGGAGTCCATCGTCACCACCGCCTGCGAGATCAGATTGTCGAACTCCAGCGTCTCGATGAGATCGGAATTCCACACCAGTGAGCGATCCGACACGGCGATGTCGGTGATGCCGCTGTGGACCTTCTCGATCAGGTTCTGGCCTTCGCTCAGGATGTCGCCGGTGCGGAACACCGCGCAATTGTTCTGCATCACGTGCTGCATGCCTTCGCGCAGCTTCGCGGTCGGCGTGCCGCCGGAGGCGTAGCGGTAGTGATCGAGGCGGCCGAGCGCGAGCTCGGATGAGTTCGCCGGCAGCTCCGGCTGACTGGCGTTCGGCGTAAGCTTTTCGGCCAGGCGGAGCGCGGCGGCGCGGCCGAACACCACGAGGTCGATCAGCGAGTTGGAGCCGAGGCGGTTGGCGCCGTGCACGGAGACGCAGGCGGCTTCGCCGATCGCCATCAGGCCGGGAATGATGGCGTTGTCGTCGCCGTCCTTCTTGGTCAGGACTTCGCCGTGATAGTTCGTGGGGATGCCGCCCATGTTGTAGTGCACGGTCGGCACGATCGGGATCGGCTCGCGCGTCACGTCGACATTTGCGAAGATTTTTGCGGATTCGGAGATGCCCGGCAGGCGCTCGGCGAGCACCGCGGGATCGAGATGGTCGAGATGCAGGAAGATGTGGTCCTTCTTCTTGCCGACGCCGCGGCCTTCGCGGATCTCGATGGTCATCGCGCGCGAGACGACGTCGCGCGATGCGAGGTCCTTCGCCGACGGCGCATAGCGCTCCATGAAGCGCTCGCCCTCGGAATTGACGAGATAGCCGCCTTCGCCGCGCGCACCTTCGGTGACGAGACAGCCCGAGCCGTAAATGCCGGTCGGGTGGAACTGCACGAACTCCATGTCCTGCATCGGCAGGCCGGCGCGCAGCACCATGCCGCCGCCGTCGCCGGTGCAGGTGTGCGCCGAGGTGCAGGAGGCGTAGGCGCGGCCGTAGCCGCCGGTTGCCAGGATCACGGTCTGGGCGCGGAAGCGGTGCAGCGTGCCGTCGTCGAGCTTGAGCGCGATGACGCCGCGGCAGGTGCCCTGGTCGTCCATGATCAGGTCGATGGCGAAGAACTCGATGAAGAACTCGGCCGCGTGGCGCAGTGACTGGCCGTACATCGTGTGCAGCATGGCGTGGCCGGTGCGGTCGGCGGCGGCGCAGGTGCGCTGCGCCTGGCCCTTGCCGTAGTCCATGGTCATGCCGCCGAACGGGCGCTGGTAGATCTTGCCGTCCTCGGTGCGCGAGAACGGCACGCCCCAATGCTCGAGCTCGTAGACGGCCTCGGGTGCGTTGCGCACCATGTATTCGATCGCGTCCTGGTCGCCCAGCCAGTCCGACCCCTTCACGGTGTCGTACATGTGCCAGCGCCAATCGTCCTTGTGCATGTTGCCGAGCGAGGCCGAGATGCCGCCCTGGGCTGCGACCGTATGCGAGCGGGTCGGAAACACCTTGGTGATGCAGGCGGTGCGAAGACCGGCTTCGCTGCAGCCGACCACGGCGCGCAGGCCCGCGCCGCCGGCGCCGACCACGACGACGTCATAGGTGTGGTCTTCGATCGGATAGGCTTTGCCGTTGGTGGCGGGAGCGCCGTTGCCCTTGCCATTCGTCGCATTGGCCATGGGTTACACTCCGGATGACAGTTGGAGAATCGCGTAGATCGACGCGAGCGCGACCGCGATCGAGAAGAAATTGTTGAGCATGATCGACGCGAGCTTCAGCTTTTCGTTGTGGACATAGTCCTCGATCACGACCTGCATGCCGATCTTCATGTGCCAGGCGCTGGCGATGATGAAGAGCACCATGATGATAGCGATCGGCAGCGAGCCGAGGATCTGCTTGGCATAGGCCTGGTTGCGGCCGAGCAGCATCATGATGACGACGATCACGGGGATCATCAGCAGGACCATCGCCACTGCAGTCAAGCGCTGGCGCCAGAAATCGGACGTGCCGGAATGCGCCGCGCCAAGGTTGCGGACGCGGCCGAGCGGGGTGCGCATGCTGCGCTTCGGCGTATCGGCCGTGCTCATCGTCCGCCTCCGATCGCATAGGCGATGATCCAGATCAGCACCGTCAGCACGATGCCGCCGATCAGTGCGCCCCAGGTCAGCGCTTCGCGCTCATTGGCCTTGAAGCCGTAGCCGAGGTCCCACACGAAGTGCCGGATACCGCTCAGCATATGGTGCATCAGCGCCCAGGTGTAGCCGAACATGATCAGCCGGCCGATGATGCTGCCGGTGAAGGCCTGGACGTGGGAATAGGCGGCGGGGCCGGAAGCCGCCGCGATCAGCCACCAGGCCAGCAGCAGGGTTCCGACGTAGAGCGCGATACCGGTGGCGCGATGGACGATGGAGAGAGCCATCGTCAGCGTCCAGCGGTAGACTTGCATGTGGGGGGAAAGCGGTCGTTCGATCCGTGCGGTCATGGGCTTTTGATGTTTATTGCGGCCCAGCAGGGGGCACGCGGGGATCGCGGAAGGTCGGCTCTATTTACGGAGTCGATTTCGCCTGCGCAATCACCAAATCGCCATAAATCGAACCGTGGTTCAGCTCTAGAGCGTTGATGATGCAAGGCCAATCAGTGGCTTGGTATACCAGCACTTCGGTCCGCCAACGAAGGAAGGAATATCAGTTCATTTATTTCGAAGGGACCGATGCGCGTTGAAATTGCTATTGGAACGCCTCTAAACGGACCATGCCGTCCAAACCTGCCCGGGGCCGGTCTTTTGAGCGGTTAACGCCATTCGGACGGCATTAACTCGCTCCCGCTACGGCCCGGTTTGCCCCTTGTCCGGATATGCGCACCTTGCATTCCACCCCAGCCGCAAGACGTGGCGTGTCGACCGCGCGAATCAGATCGCCTAATGCTCCGCACGCAGCTTTCCGAACGCATGTTTCGGAGAAGCTGCGACCAGTCGCCGGGGCAGGTCAGGGGTGATTGCAGGTCTTGATATCAAGGAGATCGTCGAGCTCGCGCTGTTGCTGATCGCAACCGGCGCGCTCTCGGGATTCCTGGCCGGCGTGTTCGGGATCGGCGGCGGCGCGATTCTCGTGCCGGTGTTTTACGAATGCTTCCGCATCGCCGGCGTACCGCTCGAAGTGCGCATGCCGCTCTGCATCGGCACCTCGCTCGCGGTGATCATCCCGACCTCGATCCGCTCGTTCCAGGCACATTACAAGCGCGGCGCCGTCGACATGTCGATCCTGCGCGTGGTGGCTGCCGATCGTGTTCGGTGTCATCGCCGGCAGCGTCATCGCGCGTTATGCGCCCGAGAAGCTGTTCAAGATCGTGTTCGTCTGCGTCGCTTATTCCGCGTCGGCACGTCTCATCTTCGCGCGCGAGAGTTGGAAGTTCGGCGATGATCTGCCGAAAGGCCCGCTGATGCGCGTCTACGGCTTCTGCGTCGGTATCCTCTCGACGCTGATGGGCATCGGCGGCGGCCTGTTCTCGAACCTGCTGATGACGTTCTACGGCCGGCCCATCCACCAGGCGGTGGCGACCTCGTCGGCGCTCGCGGTGCTGATCTCGATCCCCGGCGCGCTCGGCTACATCTATGCCGGCTGGCCGGCGGCTGCGACCTATCCCGCCGTCGCAGCGCTGCAAATCCCGTTCGCGCTCGGTTACGTCTCGCTGATCGGCGCCGTGCTTGTGATGCCGATGAGCCTCGTGACAGCGCCGCTCGGCGTGAGGGCCGCGCATGCGATGTCGAAGCGCACGCTGGAGGTCGCGTTCGGCTGCTATCTATTTATCGTCGGCAGCCGGTTTGTGATGAGCTTGGTGGGCGGGCAGTAGACGCCTGAGCCTGCGCCACATACTCCGCTGTCATCGCCCGCGAAGGCGGGCGATCCAGTATTCCACCAGCGCCGGTGATTGATCCGAGAGGCCGCGGCGTACTGGATGCCCCGCCTTCGCGGGGCATGACAGCGTACTGGGCAGAGGCTCCTCGCAATGACGGCGAGAGAGCGACGCCGCCCTACTTCTTCGCGTAAATATCCTTGTATGTATCGCGCAGCACGTTCTTCTGCACCTTGCCCATCGTATTCCGCGGCAATTCGTCGACGACGAAGACGCGCTTGGGCATCTTGAACTTTGCCAGCCTTCCGTCGAGCGCCTTCAGCACCGCGGCCTCGGTAACGTCGGCGCCCTCGTTGCAGACCAGAACCGCCGTGACGCCCTCGCCGAAATCGGCATGCGGCACGCCGATCACGGCGGACTCGACCACGCCGGGCATGGCGTCGATCTCGCTCTCGATTTCCTTGGGGTAGACGTTGAAGCCGCCGGAGATCACGAGATCCTTGCCGCGGCCGAGAATGTGGACGTAGCCCTTGTCGTCGATCTTGCCGAGGTCGCCGGTGATGAAGAAGCCGTCGGGCCGGAATTCGGACTTGGTCTTCTCCGGCATGCGCCAATAACCCCTAAACACGTTCGGGCCTTTCACCTCGATCATGCCGATTTCCTCGCGCGGCAGCTCCTTGCCGGTCTCGGGCTCGGTCACGCGCACGGAGACGCCGGGGAGGGGAAAGCCGACCGCGCCAGGCACGCGCTCGCCGTCATACGGGTTCGACGTGTTCATGTTCGTCTCGGTCATGCCGTAGCGCTCGAGCACGGCATGGCCCGTGCGCGCCGACCATTCGCGATGGGTTTCGGCGAGCAACGGCGCGGAGCCCGAGATGAACAGCCGCATGTGCTTTGTGGTCTCGCGCGACAGCGCGGAGTTCTGGAGCAGACGGGTATAGAACGTCGGCACGCCCATCAGCACCGTGGCGCGCGCCATCAGCTTGATGATGAGATCAGGGTCGAGCTTCGGCAGGAAGATCATCGACGCCCGCGAAAACAGCGTCACGTTGGTCGCCACGAACAGGCCGTGCGTATGGTAGATCGGCAGCGCGTGGATCAGCACGTCCTTGTCGGTGAAGCGCCAATAGCCGACGAGCGAGAGCGAGTTCGACGCGAGATTGTCGTGCGTCAGCATCGCGCCCTTGGAGCGGCCGGTGGTGCCCGACGTGTAGAGGATCGCGGCGAGATCGTCGTTTGCCCGTGAGACGGTCGCGAATTCGCTGCTGGCCTTGTCGGCGGCTTCCGTCAGCGAGCCCTTGCCGTCGGGCCCGAGCGTCTCGACCTTGGCCTTCACCTTGGCAGCGATCGGGGCGAGGCCCTCGGCCTTGGAGGGATCGCAGACCACCAGCGACGGCTCGGCATCGCCGATGAAGTAGTCGAGCTCGTTCAGCGTATAGGCCGTGTTCAGCGGCAAATAGACCGCGCCGGCCCGCACCGTGGCGAGATAGAGCACGATATTGGCAACCGATTTCTCCACCTGCACCGCGACGCGGTCGCCGGGCTTCACGCCGCGCGCGACCAGCACGTTCGCCATCTGCCCGGCCCGCGCGATCAGATCGCCATAGCTGATATGGGCGCCGTCCTGGGTCTCGATCGCGAGGCGTTTGGGATCGTCCAGGCCGTCGAACAGGCGGGAAAACAGGTTGGCGTTGGCAGCTTGGTTCATGCAAGATTTCCTCGACCGCAAGGCAAACAAGGCCGGTCAAAACCGAGGGCTGGATTAGCAAAAACCGCCCCAATGAAGCAACGGAGACAGTTTGCATGACCAAAAACGGGAAACGCGTGGCCTGGGTGACGGGCGGCGGCAGCGGGATCGGGGAGGCCGGCGCCGAGGCGCTCGCGGCCGACGGTTGGACGGTGGTGGTCTCGGGCCGCCGCAAGGACGCCCTGGATACCGTGGTTGCCAAGATTGCTGGGGCAGGCGGGGCGGCGGAGGCCATTGCGCTGGATGTGTCCGACGCCACTGAGGCCCAGAAGGCGGCCGACCACATCGTCGCGAAGCACGGCCGGATCGACCTGCTCGTGAACAATGCCGGCATCAATGTCCCCAAGCGAAGCTGGAAGGACATGGAACTGGAGGGCTGGGACCAGCTCGTCCAGGTCAATCTCAACGGCGTGCTGTATTGCATGCGCGCGGTGCTGCCGACGATGCGCAAGCAACAGGACGGCTCGATCATCAACGTCTCGTCCTGGGCCGGCCGCCACGTCTCGAAGATGCCGGGCCCAGCCTACACCACCACCAAGCACGCTGTGCTGGCGCTGACCCATTCCTTCAACATGGACGAATGCGTCAATGGCCTGCGCGCCTGCTGCCTGATGCCGGGCGAGGTGGCGACCCCGATCCTGAAGCTGCGCCCGGTGGTGCCGAGCGAGGCGGAGCAGGCCAAGATGCTGCAATCGGAGGATCTGGGGCGCACCATCGCGTTCATCGCGTCAATGCCGCCGCGCGTCTGCATCAACGAGCTGCTGATCAGCCCGACGCACAATCGCGGATTCATTCAGACGCCGAACAACAGGGATTGAGACGAGCACACTGCCGCAACGGGCACACTGCCGTAGGGTGGGCAAAGCGAAGCGTGCCCACCAAAACCAAATGGAGAGAGATGGTGGGCACGACGCTTCGCGCCTTTGCCCACCCTACGGCACCGTCCGCTCGGCGCTCGCTCACACACGAACGTCCCCGCGCTTAGTTTCACGCATCACGATAAATTATTTCCCGAAACCACTTCGCAAACCCTCCCGTAGTTGGGACCAACGACGGCACTGCTGCTTCACGCCAAAAGGTCGCAGGTGCCGTTGTTGCCCCAACGCAAACGCCGGCCATTGCCGGTCACAATTCAATCGGGAGACTCTCCATGTCGAAGCGTATTGCCTATCTCGCTGCCGCCGCCTTCAGCGCCCTGGCCATCACCGCGACCGTCGTCGCGCCTGTCCGCGCCGAGGAGAAGACCGTCATGGTCGGCGGCGCCGCGATGTTCCCGTCCAAGAACATCGTCCAGAACGCCGTCAACTCCAAGGATCACACCACGCTAGTGGCGGCGGTGAAGGCCGCCGGCCTGGTGCCGACGCTGGAAGGCAAGGGTCCGTTCACGGTGTTCGCGCCCACCAACGCGGCCTTCGGCAAGCTGCCGGCCGGCACCGTCGACAATCTGGTCAAGCCCGAGAACAAGGCGACCCTGACCAAGATCCTCACCTACCATGTCGTGCCCGGCAAGCTCGAGGCCTCCGACCTCACCGACGGCAAGAAGATGAAGACCGCCGAAGGCGAGGAGCTGACCGTGAAGAAGCAGGACGGCAAGGTCTGGATCGTCGATGCCAAGGGGGGCACCTCGATGGTGACGATCTCCAACGTCAACCAGTCGAACGGCGTGATCCATGTGGTCGATACCGTGCTGATGCCGGCGACGTAACACCGCGCCCTCCTGTTTCATCCCCGACAGGGTGCGACGTAACGGCGAGCCGGGGCCACCCGGCTCGCTTTATTGTGACTACGGTCGCCCGCAGACTCGATTCGCCGTCGTGCGGGGGCGTAACGAAAGCGGAAGTATCGGCGTATATTCGGTGTCAGACGACCTTCAGGACGGAACCATCATGTCGAGCCTCACAGTCAGCGACGAGCAGGTCAGCGCCACCCCCGCCAAAGTGATCCAGCCGGCCTGGGTCCGTGTCATGCACTGGACCAACGCGGTCGCCATGATCCTGATGATCCTGTCGGGCTGGCAGATCTACAACGCCTCACCGCTGTTCGGCTTCAGTTTTCCGCGCGAATACACGCTTGGCGGCTGGCTCGGCGGCGGCTTGCTCTGGCACTTCGCGGCGATGTGGCTCTTGATGATCAACGGCCTCGCCTATCTCGTCACCGGCTTCGCCACCGGCCGCTTCCGCAAAAAACTGCTGCCGATCACGCCATCCGGCGTGCTCCACGACGTCAGGGCTGCGCTGACCTTCAAGCTCGGCCACGACGATCTCACCGTCTACAATTACGTGCAGCGCGCACTCTACGCCGGCATCATCGTAGTCGGCGTGCTGATCGTGCTGTCGGGCCTGTCGATGTGGAAGCCGGTACAACTGCATTGGCTCGTGATGCTGTTCGGCGACTATCCGACCGCGCGCTACGTGCACTTCTTCTGCATGGCCGCGATCTGCGCCTTCCTCGTCATTCATGTCCTGCTCGCGCTGCTGGTGCCGAAGAGCCTGCGCGCGATGATCATTGGCCGCTGATTAGGAGACCCGTTATGGCCAAGCGCTCATTCCTGATCCCCGGCGTCGACAAGCGGCTGCTGATCAAGGACTCCATCAAGACGATGCCCGACGTCAGCCGCCGCCGCTTCATTGCGGGCGGCGCCAGCCTCGGCGCGCTGACGCTGCTCACCGGCTGCGACGTGATCGACTCGTCCTCGGCCGAGGACATGCTGAAGCAAGTTTCGAAATTCAACGACTCCGTGCAGGCCTTCATCTTCAATCCCGACGCGCTGGCGCCGACTTTCCCCGAGAGCGCGATCACGAAACCGTTTCCGTTCAATGCCTATTACGATCTCGACGATGCACCCGATGTCGACGGCGCCGACTGGAAGCTCGAGGTGCGTGGTCTCGTCGACAACAAGAAGTCCTGGACCCTGGACGAGCTCTACAAGCTGCCGCAGGTCACGCAGATCACCCGCCATATCTGCGTCGAGGGCTGGAGCGCGATCGGAAGCTGGACCGGCACGCCGCTCCGCGATTTCCTCAAGCTGATCGGCGCCGATACGCGCGCGAAATACGTCTGGTTCCAGTGCGCCGACAAGGACGGTTACAACTCGCCCTTGGACATGCGCAGCGCGCTGCATCCGCAGACCCAGATGACGTTCAAATACGCGAACGAAATCCTTCCGCGCGCCTACGGTTTCCCGATGAAGATCCGCGTGCCGACGAAACTCGGATTCAAGAACCCGAAATATGTCGTCTCGATGGAAGTCACCAACGACTACAAGGGCGGCTACTGGGAGGACCAGGGCTACAATTCGTTCAGCGGGAGCTGACGCCAGCCCCGCTGCCGTAGGGTGGGCAAAGCGAAGCGTGCCCACCAATGCATCCACGGCAGCGATCATGGTGGGCACGTCGCTTTGCGCCTTTGTCCACCCTACGGCACCGGTTCTTTGACCGGCCCTACCTTCCGCTGACACAACGCTGCCACCGCCCCCAGCGCCAGCAGTGCCGCCGACACATTCAGCGCGTAACTCAGGCTCCCCAGCGCATCCGTGATCGCGCCGACGACGATCGGGCCGAGCGTCTGGCCGACGCCGAACGAGATCGTCATCGCCGCGATCGCGGTCGGCCACGCCTCCGGCGGGTAGTTGAAGCGGACGAAGGCCGTGGTCGAGCCGACCACGGCAAAGAAGGCGACGCCGAACACCACGGCCGAGACCGCAAGCCACGCCGGCGAATGCCCCAGCATCGGCAAGGCCGCACCTAACGCGTTGGTGCCGAGGATGATGGCGGTGGCAAGACCGCCGCGGTCGAGCGCCAGCACCCCGCGCCAGACCCAGGGCGTGACGAAGGCGCTGAGGCCGATCAGGCTCCAGAACGCGGCCTGCGCCGCGGCCCCGCCGCCGCCGTCGCGCACATACGCGATCATGAAGGTCATGTAGGCGATGTAGCCGGCGCCAAACAGGAAGTAGCCGGCGAGATAGATCAGCACGGGCAGAATCGCGAAGGCGGCGTGGCTGCCTTCCGAGAAACGCACCCCGCTCTCGATGCGGATCAGGAACAGCGGCACGGTCATCACGACGGACAGCAGCGTCAGCGCCCACCACACCAGCCACCACGAGCCCGGCCCGAAATATTGCAGCGTGAACGGGGCGATCAGCCCGGAGGCGAGAATCCCGATTCCGGGCCCGGCATAGAACAGACTGAGCAGGAAATTGGCCCGTTCCGGGCGCGACTGCGCGATAGCCGCGGCCAGCGCACCGCCGGCGACGAAGCCGGCCGCGGCCCCTAAGCCCAGCACGAGGCGTGCGAGGCTCAGCGCAACGAAATTTCCTGATAGCGCGCAGGTGGCGAGCGCGGCGACGCAGGCGAGGGTTCCGCCGCGGATCGCCGCCGACCAGCCGACGCGCTGGATCAGCCGGGACGCGACAAGCGCCCCCACGAGGTAGCCGACGGCATTGATGGTGTTCATGAAACCGGCCGCCGAGTAGGACCAGCCGAGGTCCTCCCGCATATCGGGCAGCACCAGCGCATAGGCAAAGCGGCCGATGCCGAGCCCGACCGTCGCCGCCAGCGACAGGGTCAGGATCAGCCGCGCGGGATGTGCGTCGGGCGGGGGACGATCAGGTGCGCGCAAGGGATACTCCGGCGTCCCGCACTGTGGCAGGCCCCGCGGGTCTTGCACAGCCGCGAGGCGGCAATGGTGTCTTGCCAAGCGCGCAACGCCGCTCTAGCACTCCGGCCGAATTCGATCTCAGAGGAAACGACCATGGCGACCCACAAATTGCTGCTGCTCCCCGGCGACGGTATCGGCCCCGAGGTGATGGGCGAGGTGAAGCGGCTGATCGACTGGCTCAATTCGGCAGGGATCGCCAAATTCGAGACCGATACCGGCCTCGTCGGCGGCTCCGCCTATGACGCGCACAAGGAGTCGATCTCCGAGGGCGACATGGCCAAGGCCAAGGATGCCGACGCGATCATCTTCGGTGCGGTCGGCGGTCCCAAGTGGGACGCGGTGCCCTATGAGGTCCGCCCCGAAGCCGGCCTGCTGCGCCTGCGCAAGGATCTCGGCCTGTTCGCCAACCTCCGCCCCGCGGTGTGCTATCCGGCGCTGGCCGATGCCTCGAGCCTGAAGCGCGAGGCGGTCGAGGGCCTCGACATCGTCATCGTGCGCGAGCTCACCGGCGGCGTCTATTTCGGCGAGCCCAAGACCATCACCGATCTCGGCAACGGCCAGAAGCGTGCCGTCGATACCCAGGTCTACGACACCTATGAGATCGAGCGTATCGGCCGCGTCGCCTTCGAGCTTGCCAGGAAGCGCAAGAACAAGGTGACGTCGATGGAGAAGCGCAACGTCATGAAGTCGGGCGTGCTCTGGAACGAGGTCATGACGGCGGTCCACAAGCGCGAATATCCTGACGTCACGCTCGAGCACCAGCTCGCCGATTCCGGCGGCATGATGCTGGTGAAGGCGCCGAAGCAGTTCGACGTCATCGTCACCGACAATCTGTTCGGCGACATGCTCTCCGACATCGCGGCAATGCTGACGGGGTCGCTCGGCATGCTGCCCTCGGCTTCGCTCGGCGAAGTCGATGTGAAGAGCAAGAAGCGCAAGGCGCTGTACGAGCCCGTGCACGGCTCGGCGCCTGACATCGCAGGCCAAGGCCTCGCCAATCCCATCGCGATGATCTCGTCCTTCGGCATGGCGCTGCGCTATTCCTTCGACATGGGCGATCTCGCCGACAAGGTCGATGCCGCGATCGCCGCCGTGCTCGCCAGCGGCCTGCGCACCGCCGACATCAAGTCGGAGGGCACCACGGCCGCCTCGACCACGCAGATGGGCGAAGCGATCCTGAAGGAATTGCAGAAGCTGCACGCGTAAGCGCAGGAGTCGTAGCCCGGATGGAGCGAAGCGAAATCCGGGTTCTCGCCTGCAGACAGACCTTCCCGGATTGCGCTTCGCTCCATCCGGGCTACGCGCTGCTGACGACCTCAAGGAAGCCACCTCATGGATGCCTCGCCCCGCCCCAAGCTCGCGGAAACCATCATCCATGAAACGGTGCGTCAGCGCGAAGCGCAGATCGGGCGCCGCTGCGAAATCCTCGCCAACACCCGCATCGAATATGCTTCGCTCGGCGACTATTCCTATCTCGGCGAGAACTGCGAGGTCGCCGACGCGGTGATCGGAAAATTCACGGCGATCGCCAATTCGGTGCGGATCGGCGCGCCCAATCATCCGATGGGCCGTCCGTCCCAGCATCGCTTCACCTATGTCCCGGAATATTACGAGGCGAGTGCGACGCGTGACCGCGACTTCTTTGCGGATCGTCGCGGAGATCGCGTCATCGTCGGCAATGATGTCTGGATCGGCCACGCCGCGATCCTGCTGCCGGGCGTGAGCGTCGGCGACGGCGCGGTGATTGCCGCGGGCGCGGTCGTCAGCCGCGATGTCGAGCCCTACACGATCGTCGGCGGCGTTCCCGCGCGTGCCATCCGCAAGCGCTTTGACGATTCGGTCGCCGCAAGCCTGCGCCGCATTGCCTGGTGGGATTGGCCGAACGAGCAGATCTTCGAGCGCCTGGGCGATTTCCGCTCCGAGGCGATCGAAGAATTTTGCAGGCGCTACGACCCGGCGGCCAACGCGTAAAGCGGACGTATCTCTCACAAACAAAAACGGCCGGACACGAGCCCGGCCATTTTGATTCGGTCGATCATTCCGCTCAGTACAGCGGGAAATTCCGTGGGTAGCCGCCGACGTCGGCCGGCGTGCTCAGCGGCTGGCGATCGATCGGGCGGTTGAGGTTTTCGCGCGCGAAGGTCGGATAGCCGATCGCCGGCGGGAAAGCGTAGTCGGAGAACTTGCGGTCGCCCGGATTGACCTCGGTGCCGCCGTCGAGCCAGGAGCGCTTGCTCACATAAAGGCGGGTGCGGCCCTGCTGATAGACCGCGTTGGGACCGCTCGGGCCGTTATAGGGACGGCTGTTGTCATAACGCTGCTTCTTGGTGTCGGCCGAAGCCGGTGTCGCGAAGGCTGAGGACATGGCAATCACGGCGCCGGCCGCAAGCCACATCGCCAGTTTGTTCGCGGCAGAGAAATTCGAGCTCATCACGTCCCCTTCAGGCGGCAAGCCGCCAATCGATTTCATCCCCATACTAGCCCGGCAAGGGTGGCCGCAACTAGGTCTATTGGGTCACACCAGACCGGAATAATCGTGCGCGCTGGCAAAAGTTGCATCAATACCAGCCACTTGAGCTTGATGCCGGTTAGAGCGCCCCGCGCAATTGCGCATTCGCCGCGCCCAGCAGCCAGTCCGACGAACCCTGGGGCGCGCAGGAGCGGCGCTTCAGCTCCGCATGAGCGAACAATTCCGCCAGCTTCGGCTCGTTGCCCGAGGTCAGGAGCGTCAGCCGGTTCAGCGTGCAGGCGATCGCCGCGCGCCGGGCGGGCAGGGTGTCGCCCTGGCAGGAGAAGCCGGAGATCTGGAGCGCCGGCTCCTCGCTGCGCTTGAGGTAGCCGAGGCACGCCCGCGCGGCCTCCGCCGTGCCGGTGGGCCGGAACAGGGCGACGGGACCGAATTTCGTGTCGATCAGGCCGGCCTGCTCGAGCGTCGTTGCCTCCCCCAGGCCCATGTGGACCGCCAGGTCCGCTGTCGCCGGGCGGGTCACGTCGAATTCGCCGCCTTCGCGGTAGATCTCGAGCTCCGCCACGGGCTTGTCCGCCTCGCCGGTCCAGCGCATCACGTCCCTGCGGCCGCCTTCGGGATGCCTGAGAATGACGTAAGAGGCTGTTTTTTCTGATGAATCGAGCCGGCTGAGGGCGAAGGCCGGTTGCGAGCGGTCGGCCACGCTCCACCCCGGCCTCGAAGCGGGCTCATCGTCACGCAGGCTGGGCAGCAGGTCGAACGCCGCGAGGGCGAGGATGGCAAACAGGACCAGCGCCCCCACATAGGCGAACAGGCGCGCCAGCGTGCCGACGACTTCGTCGGCGAAGGCTGCGAGCGCCAGATGGATCTGGGTAGGGGTTGCGGCCGTCCTGGCCTCTGGCGACTGCATCCATGGCCTTCAGGCATGGTCCAACGTTGTCTTGAGGCCGGTTCTCGCATAGAAGCGCTGCTCTTCCTGTTTAAGCGTCAGCTTCAGGAACGGGCTTTTTCATCGGAGAGTGAACGATGGGTTACAAAGTCGCAGTCGTCGGCGCGACCGGCAATGTCGGACGGGAAATGCTCAACATCCTCGATGAGCGCAAATTCCCCGCGGACGAGGTCGTGGCCCTGGCGTCACGCCGCAGCGTCGGCGTCGAGGTCTCCTATGGCGACCGCACCCTGAAGGTCAAAGCGCTCGAGCACTACGACTTCTCCGATGTCGATATCTGCCTGATGTCGGCCGGCGGCTCGGTGTCGAAGGAATGGTCGCCGAAGATCGGCGCCGCCGGCACGGTCGTGATCGACAACTCGTCCGCCTGGCGCATGGATCCGGACGTGCCGCTGATCGTGCCCGAGGTGAACGCGGACGCGACGGCCGGCTTCAAGAAGAAGAACATCATCGCCAATCCGAACTGCTCGACCGCGCAACTCGTGGTCGCGCTGAAGCCGCTGCACGACAAGGCGACGATCAAGCGCGTCGTGGTCTCGACCTATCAATCGGTCTCGGGCGCCGGCAAGGATGCGATGGACGAATTGTTCTCGCAGACCAAGGCCGTCTACACCAATGACGAGCTGATCGCGAAGAAATTCCCCAAGCGCATCGCCTTCAACGTCATCCCCCACATCGACGTCTTCATGGAGGACGGCTACACCAAGGAAGAGTGGAAGATGATGGCGGAGACCAAGAAGATCCTTGATCCCAAGATCAAGCTCTCCGCGACCTGCGTGCGCGTGCCGGTGTTCGTCGGCCACTCCGAGGCCGTCAACATCGAGTTCGAGAATCCGATCACGGCGGACGAGGCACGCGACATCCTGCGCAAGGCGCCGGGCTGCCTCGTCATCGACAAGCAGGAGCCCGGTGGCTACGCCACGCCGTATGAAGCCGCCGGCGAGGACGCCACCTATATCAGCCGCATCCGCGAGGACGCGACGGTGGAGAACGGCCTCGTGCTGTGGTGCGTGTCCGACAATCTGCGCAAGGGCGCGGCGCTCAACGCCATCCAGATCGCGGAAGTCCTGATCAACCGCAAGCTGATCAGCGCGAAGAAGAAAGCGGCGTAAGCGGCCTTACGGGCCGACGACACTGATCCTCGCCATCATGCCATTGTCCTCATGCTCGAGGATATGGCAGTGGAAGACGAAGGTGCCAGGCTGCGAAAACGGAATATCGAGCACGATACGCGGTGCCACGCAGGTGCCGTCGCGCCATTGCGCGATCGTGCAATAGCCATTCTGCTGCTCCTCGATGACCTGAGGGATGCTCGATGATGCGAATGGAAGCGGTACATTGTCTTCCAGGATCACCGCTGCGCCCGTAGCTGCTGGCGGAGCCGAAGTCCCCGCGAGTCCGGATGCCTCAAGGACTCTGAACTTGGTCTGGTGCATGTGGAAATTGTGCACCTCGGTCGCGAGGTTCACCAATTCCCAGGTCTCGTGGACGGGTGACGAGCCGGGCCCGAGCGGCAAGCAGACCGCGTCGTTGTTGGAATCGAACGCCGCGACGTTCTTTTGCGTGCCGGCAACCACTGCGCCGTTCTGATCGACTTCCTCATATCCGAGGCCGAACTGGCTGTTTTCATCAGTAGGGTCGACCATGCCGAAGAAAATTCTGCGGCGGTGGCCGCTGGCCAGTGGCGGACATCGAGATGTCGCGGGAGCGGCGGCTTGTGCCATGGCCGCGGGTCGTACCATGGCGCGGGCCGTCGGCATCTCCGTCGCCTTGACCGTGAGCGTATTCTTGTCGCTGGCCGGATTGCCGAATTCGATCCTGGCGAGCTTGAACGAGGGCCAGGCCTCGCCTGCGGGTCCCAGGTTGACGACGCCTTGCTTGAGAGTTGCGGTTGCACCGGCAGGCGGCGCAACGACTTCTCCGTTCGCATTTCGATAGCTGACCCAAATCTCCGCCCGCGAACTCGGCATCATCGTCAAATCCTTGACGCAAACCGAGCCTGCATTGGCGCCAGTTGGACAATTGACGATCGTGAATCTGTTGGCCGCGATCTTCATTACGGTATTGGCCGGAGTTCCAGGCGGCACGGTAATGCTGACGCCGTCGACGGCGAGCAACTGCATGGCGATCGACTTGCCGCTATGGTCGTCGGCAAGGTTGAGCAAATATGTGAACTGCGCCGACGCATTGGTCAGCCGCCAGATTTCGCCGGCCGACGATGCGACGCGGATCGTCGGGAAAACCTGACCATTGACCGTGAAATACCAGCGCGAGCCAATGAAACTGTTGCCGGTACCATGCTCGTCGGGTTCTCCCTCGCAGAAGCCGAGCCGCGCATTCGGCCCGCCGGTGTCGCGCTGCTCGCAGAAATCCGCGATCTGCTGATTCTGGACTTCGCCATCCGTAACCGTCACGGGGCCACTATCATATTGCAGCGTTCCCGCGGCCAGCACCTGCATATCCCTCAGGATCAGGTGACGGACGGTCGATGGCGGAGCCTCGATGTAATCTCCGACGTCGCCGATCGTAATGATGCCCGCCATGCCTGCCGAGACCTGGTTGAGCGACAAGCCGTGGATATGCGGATGAAACCAGAACAGACCCGATGGATGATCCGCCGGGATATCGATACGGTAGTCGACGAAATCCAGTTTGATCTCGCCATGACCATGTGCCGTCGGTGTGGGGGTGGGCTCTGGTGTGCCGTTGGCAGGATTGTAGAGCTCCAGGAAGACGTAATCTCCGAATGTCGGATCCTGCATCGTGGGCGTACGCGGCGGAACGATCAGGCCGTGCGTGTGCAGATTGGTCGGATTGCGCGGAAGATTGGACATGCCGGGTTCGGTGGCGTGCTTCACCTTGGCCTTGTCCAGCGCCGGCAGCCGGTTGACGAGCCGGATCTTCAGAGTATCGCCCGCCTTCAGCTTGAGGCGCACGCCGCCATAATCGGCGGCGGTCGTCGAATCTGCGGGACACTGATTGCCGGACGGCGGTCGCTTGCAGACCTCGTAGATCCACGCCACCGGATTAATCGCAGCGCCGCTGTTGCGCGGAACGAACTGAATGGCCGACACCGGCTTCGGCCTGGCGATCATCAAAAGGTCGAGCAGCCCATTGGAGCTGGCGAATACGGCCGGCTCCGCCAGTGGGTCGGCTTGGGCTGCCGGCATCGCAGAGATCAAGGTGGCGGCTGCCGCAAGCAGCCGGCACCAACGCAACCGGACGACGTTTGGTTGGAGGCCCGACATCGTCGCGGCCTCCGTCAATTGCTGCTGCGTCTGCCCTGTGCTGCTCCCGCGACAGGGACCGGGCACGCCCCTGAAGACACCGTGACGTCCTTGCCCGGGGACGGGATGCCATTCGCCACGACGTAGAGCTTGCTTGGGCCGGTCTCGGTATTTGCCGGAACATTGAAGTCTGTCGAGCCGGGAGCGTTCGGCATCACCGTCATGGTGCTATGGCCGGACGTGCGCGCATAGAAAACGTGGCCGGAGTTGTTGTTCACGATCCTGACCAAGGGATAGTTGGTCGCGGCTTGTTGGTCGTCGCCATAATTCGCGCCTTGCGACAGTCCGTTGAGTTGCTTGCCGCTCACGACATAGTTCTGTCTGAGCTGGACGCAGGGCGGCGCTTTATCGATGACCGGTTGCCACGCTGACTGGTAGGTGCCGCTCGGCGTGAAGATCTGGATTGTCGACGTGTAGGTCTCGACCGCCAGGATCTGACCGGTCGGAAGCGTGACGAAGTTGACGTAGAACGATGTGATGCCGTTTGCGTCCGACGTCCCCTGGATGCCGGTAAAAGCGTTGGTCGCGGGGTCGTATTCGAAGAAGCTGGCCGGGGTGTGAAACTTTCCGGCGCTGGCGACCAGGAGCACTTTGCCATTGGGCAGCAGGGTCGCCGGGGCGTCAGCCATCGTGCAGGGCATGTTCGGCTTCACGGTGCCGTCGTCTTGCGTCAGCGTGCAGGTCGAGGGCAGGTCGGGCCCCGCTGACCAGGCGTTCGGCGGGTTCTTCGTGGTGTCATAGAGCGCGGTATGCGCCACGTTCGCGGTGGTGCCGCCAAACGCGATGACCTTTCCATTGTACATCAGCACTTGCGGGCCGATCTCAAAGGAGGGGCTGCTGCCACCTTCGGTATTGGCATTGTTGCAGTCGGAAAGCTGCTTGGGAATGTTGCCTGCGGAAGACCATTTTCCTGTCGAGGGATCGTATCGCTCGGTGCCGAGACCACAAGATACCCCGCCAATCTGTGTCGTATAGGCATCGATCGTGAGAACGGTACCGTCGGGGAGCAGGGACCAGCTTTCCTCGTCGTAGCGGTCGGCCTTGTTCGCGCCAGTCGTGGTCCAGGTCAGGTTGGCGGGATTGAAGATGGCGGCGCGTGAAGGCGTATCGCAGCAACTGGCCAGCATGAACTTGCCATTTGCCAGCACGGTGGATTGGGCATCCCCGATGGTGGCCCAGCCTGCGGGAGGTTGCACGGGCGTCCACGTGCCGAGAGGACCAGCCATTGGATCGTAGATCGAGCCGCCGAGACCCCAATCCGCTGCGCCTCCCATGTTGTATTCGCCGCCTTCGGCGATCACGCGTCCATCGGGCAGGACGGCGGAGGCGAAGAATTTCGGCCCATACCCGGCTTGCATCGACGCGATCTTCGTCCAGGTGCCGTCGATATAGCTGCCGCTTGCATTTGGAGTGAGCTTGTACCAGTCGGGCGTATCGGTGCGATGGATGATGACGGTGCCATCCGTCAGCAGGAGCGGATTGCCGAAATTATAGGGACCGCCCGGCGGGATGTTGGTCAGATTTGACCATGTTCCCTCGGGCGCCTGCTCGCGCGAGAAGGAGGCCGGCGCGCTTCCCGCCGGCGCCCTGAGCGGCGCGGCCGGTGGCAGGCCGGGCTCGGCTGCAACGGGCGGCAGGCTGGCGCCGAGACGTTTGGCTTCCTCCGGATTGTTCTTCAACTGCTGCACGTGGCCGTAGGAAAGCGGCAATTGCGGGCGCTGCGCCGGCTCCGCGGAGACCATCGTGATGGTCAATGTCGCCGTGAGGAATGATGCGAGAGCGGACTTGCCGATCGGGGTCATTTTTCCCTCCGGAAATGTATCTGGGCGGCCTTGAAGGTCGAATGAAATCAATTGCAAGTGGCGCGGTCGCTTGAAATAGCGCGACCTTTTGAGCCGAAGTCGATCAATGTGTAGATAAATACAACCACACGTTTATTGTTGTCAATCATTGCGCATCAGCCGGCGCGCGCAGTGAGGACGAACCTCACCTCCTGGCTGCGGCCATTGCTATTGCTGACGGTGACGCCATAGGGCCCTGGGGTGAGATAGCGGGCGGGACAACGGGGCTGGTAAGGTGGGCAGGTGTTGACCTCGAATTGGAGGGTCGCGCCGTCGTCGGACCGGATCGGGCCGACATCGAAGGAATCGACGTCGCCGCGAAAATGAATCATGTTTTCGAGCGTGAAGCCGCTCCCTCGCAGCGTGATCAGCGTGCCGATGCGTCCCGATTCCGGTGATAGGCCGGTGATGGTCGGCGCCGCCTGTGCAATCTGGATCGCCGCGTTCGCTGGCGCCGGTTTTCGATCCGCGCGCGTGTCTGGCGTAGAAAAGACGGTCGCAGCCGCGCCCAGCGCGGCCACGAGCGTTGCCACCAGAAGCCGGAAAGTTGTCGAGTGCGACCTCATCGCAAGGCTCGTGGGTTTGACGGATTTTCGTACCGAAGCGCCGCGAGATTGAAGCCTCGGGATACCGATCAGCAAAAATCAGCGGCGGCACAGACCGCTCTTGAGCTCCCAGCGTTCGCCGTTCCAAGCGGCAGCGACAACGTCGAAATAGAGTCGCTGAGTGGCATCATCAGTCGAGAAAAAGGTCACTTGGCAGAGGAAACGATCGTCCTTCGCGGGATTGCACGTGGCGTCCACGATCCGCAGGTTCTCACTGTGCAGTTGGCTGCCGCTTGACGCTTCGCGCTGATAAGCGGCCTGTATTGCCGACGTGTCAGGTGGCGTGACTGCATCGCAGCCGAGTCCCGCCGCCGCACACGCCCAGAGCACCAAATATCGCATTGGCATTCGTACCGGCTTGCCGATATCAGGATCTCAATCCCGATTTTCGTTCTGCAATATCCGGCTACATTAGCACAACCGGAGCGGGCACGACATGGGAGAATCGGTCGCCGCTGCTCGCCTGTCGGTTATCGCGCGTTCTTGAATTCCTTCGCGGCCTTATCCAGCACGAACAGCGACCCCTCCGCGACGCCGAAATAGGCGCCGTGGGTCTGCATCTGGCCCGAATCCACCGCCTTCTGCACGAACGGAAACGTCATCAGGTTTTCCAGGCTGCGGAACACCGCGGCCTTCTCGATGCGCTCGACGAACTGCGCCATGGTCTCGTGGTCGCGCTGCTCGACCACTTCGCCCGGCTTGATGAACATCTGCATCCATTTGCCGATGAAGTCGCCCGGCGTGAGCGGCTCGATCTTGTCGACGAAGGCGCGGATGCCGCCGCATTGCGCGTGCCCGAGCACGACGATGTGCTTCACCTTCAGCACCGTCACGGCATATTCCAGCGCCGCGGAGACGCCGTGCGCATTGCCGTCGGGCTGATACACCGGCACCAGATTGGCGATGTTGCGGACGACGAACAGTTCGCCCGGGCCGACGTCGAAGATCACCTCGGGCGAGACGCGGCTGTCGCAACAGCCGATCACCATCACTTCCGGGAACTGCCCCTTCACCGACAGCTCGCGATAGCGGCTCTGCTCGGTCGGCAGCCGCTGGGTGGCGAAGGCCTTGTAGCCTTCCAGCAAATGCTTCGGGAATGTGATCATGGCCTATGCCTAACCATAGACCAGAGGGGCGAACAAGCCTTTCGAATAGGCAGGCCAGATGCTATCGGCTTGGCTTGTTGTTCGAGCATGGTCCTTTCGGAAAACCGCCGCACACTTTTCCGGGATCATGCTTCAGAATACACCTGAGGAAACTGGAAGGAATGCTCGCATGACCCGCCCGCGCCGCAGCCATCTGTTCATGCCCGGCTCCAACCCCCGCGCGCTGGAAAAGGCGCGAAATCTCGCCGCCGACGGCCTGATCCTCGATCTGGAAGATTCCGTCGCCCCCGACCTCAAAGGGGTGGCGCGTGACGGCATCGCCGCTGCGATCGCGGACGAGGGGTTCGGCAAGCGCGAGATTTTGATCCGGACCAACGGCCTCGACACGCCCTGGTGGGCCGATGACGTCGCGATGGCCGCCAAGGCCTCGCCCGATGGCATTCTGGTTCCAAAAGTTTCAAGCATCGAGGATCTCCAGGCGATCGGCGCTCGCCTCGCCGAGCTCGGCGCCGCGCCGACGGTGAAGGTCTGGGCGATGATCGAGACCGCGCGCGCCGTGCTGCATGCCGAGGAGCTGGCCGCCGCGGGCCGCGATCCCAAGACGCGCCTCTCCGGTTTCGTGTTCGGCCCGAACGACATCTCGCGTGAGACGCGCATCAAGATGCTGCCGGGCCGCGCGGCGATGATCCCGATGATCACCCACTGCATCCTGGCGACGCGCGCCCATGGCCTCGAAATCCTCGACGGCCCCTACAGTGACATCGCCAATTCCGACGGTTTTGCCACCGAATGCGCACAGGGCCGCGACCTCGGCTTCGACGGCAAGACGCTGATCCATCCGTCGCAGATCGAGGCCTGCAACGCGATCTTCACGCCGCCCGAAGAGGAAGTCGCGCGCGCGCGAAAGATCATTGCCGCGTTCGAGCTGCCTGAGAACGTCTCGCGCGGCGCGATCCGGCTCGATGGCGCAATGGTGGAGCGTCTGCACGCCGACATGGCGCGGCGCACGATCGAGATCGCGGACGCGATCGCAGCGATGAGCAAGGGCTGAGGCGTCAACTCGAAGAAGCGATATCCGCTTGTCCCCGCCAGGCGGAAATCTTCTCGACGTCAGGAGGATTGCCGCTTGTGACCCAAACGGTCATCGCGACGGTCAGTCCCGATCGTCTATTTTCCCGCCGGTGAAGCAGCTCTGGATTCGCTACCCGCGACGATGGCGCTTCCGCGGGACGGCGCATCGACAGGCTGCGGCGCCGCCAATTCCTGGCAATACATCTGATCGATCTTGCGCTGCATGAGCGCATAGCAATCGCATGCGACACCCTCGAGCCGCGCCCGATGGATCTCGACGAACCCGCGCCGGTCGGACGGGACGGCGCCGGCATCGCGTAGCTTGCTCATCGTCAGGGTCACTGTCGTCCGTCGCACCCCAAGCAATTGCGCAAGCGCCTCGTGCGTCACCGGAAGCCGGTCATCGGGAACGCGGTCGTGAAGCTGCAGGAGCCAGCGCGCCATGCGGCCATCCACCCGGTGCAGCGCGTTGCAGGCGGCCACGTGCTGGAGCTGCAACAACAGCGCGCGGGCGTGGACTTGCACGACGTTCCTGATGGCTGCGCTTTGCGCAAAGGCCGCGCGAAACTTGGCGGCGGAAATCAGCGATGCTGTGCCGGCGATGCGGGCAATCGCGGTCACGGATGACAGCGACGGGCCGAGCACGGAGAACGAGGCCAAGGCGCCTTCCCGTCCCATCAAGGTGGTTGCGACCGTTTGCCCGTCCGGCATATCGAGCATGAAGGCGATGGCGCCGCTATGGGGAAAATAAACCGGGTCGAGTTCATCGCCCGACCGCACCAGGATGGCATCGGGTTCGAACGAGACCTTCTGGAAGTAGGGCGTGAGCAAACCGAGATCCGCCGGCGGCAACGCCGCCAATAGCCGGTTCCCGATGCCCGTGCGGTGGACGGTCATGGCGCTTTCCTGTGAACGAGCACTCAACGAACGACGGTAACCATCTATTTCGTTTGCCATGATTATCCGAAATACGAATTGCGGAAGGGCAACCATCCAAACAGAGCCGTTCGTCGAGATCAAGCACGGACAATTGCGGAAACCTTGCCGGCATCCTCGCCGCGCAAACGGGGCCCTGCATACATCATACTATTGACGACCTTTGCTACTCGGCGAGGTGCCACACGTGGTGATCGACCAGTGATTGTTGCGGCAGCGCGTGAGTCTGCCCCTGGGGCGCCAGCCCTTCCGCGACGATGCCGAGCTGTAACCGGCATCGTCGGCAGCTCGTCGCCGGTTCGTCCCGACAACGGCCGCTTCGCCAAAGTCCACGATCTCGGCTTTTCCCGTTGCGGTGGTGAACAGGGGTGCTACCCTCGAAGCCATTGGTGGGTCTGGGCAATCTATTGATGCGTTTTTTTGGGGCAGCTGTCTTTCTCGTCACGTCGCTTTTGTCCGCTCAGCCCGCCCTTGCGCAGGCGCGGGTTGCGCTCGTCATCGGCAATGGCGCCTACGAGAAGGTGCCCGAGTTGCCGAACCCGACTCGCGATGCGGCCGACATCGGCCGCGCGCTGGAGCGGCTGGATTTCAAGGTCACTCTAGTCAAGAACGCCACCGCGCAAGAGATGAGGAAGGCCGTCGTCGAGTTCGGCCGGTCCGCCGAAATGTCCGACATCGCCGTCGTGTTCTACGCCGGGCACGGCATGGAAGTCGGCGGCGAGAATTGGCTGATTCCAGTCAGCGCAGAGCTGCGCAGCGATACCGACGCCGAAAGCGAGGCGATCAGCCTGCGTTCGGTGAGCCTTCAGGTCTCGAAGGCACGGAAGCTGGGCCTCGTGATACTTGACGCGTGCCGCAACAACCCTTTTGCCGCGAAGATGAAGCGCGCGTTGAGCACCCGGGCGGTGGCTCGCGGGCTCGCGCCGACGGAGCCGTCCGACAACGTCCTGATCGCGTATGCCGCCCGGGACGGCACCACGGCAAGCGACGGCGACGGCCGGAACAGCCCCTTCACGACGTCGCTGCTTCGCCACATCGAGACACCCGGCCTGGAGATATCGTTTCTGTTTCGCCGGGTTCGTGACGACGTGATGGCGGCAACCAGGCGCGAACAGCAGCCTTTCGTGTATGGCTCCTTGTCGAAGGAAGAGATTTACCTCAAGGCCCCTGCCGTCGCCGCTCAGGCACCAGCTGTATCAACTCCGGCGCCCGCAGCTCCCGCGGAAGACGAGAAATTCTGGCAGGCTGTCCGGACGTCGACGATGGCAGCTCTCTTTGAGGAATTCCTCGCCAGATACCCCCGCAGCGACCACGCCGTCGAAGCCCGCCAACGAATCAAGGATCTCAAGGCCAACGAGGTCGCGGCGCTATCGTCTTCGGCTGCTGCTCCGAAATCGGATGCGAACGGACGCCAGGACGCTGATGCCAAGCGCGCCGTAAGAAATCCATTTACGCCCGACGACACCAAAAAAATCTCTGTCATCGCGGCAGCTCAGCAACTCGAATTGCCGAGCTTCACCATTTCGTCCGATCAGAACGATCCATTCAACGCCAATTCCAGGTTTGTCGGCGTGTGGTCCAACAAGCGTGGGTGGACCAATGGCAAAGGACGCTACGCCATGCTGATCATCACGGAGGTCTCCGCGACGGGATTGGCCAGAGGATACTATCTCTGGGGGCCGCCCACGAAACAATCGTGGGCGAAGGATGTGGCGGGATACAAATCGTTCGCCGAATACATTGCGAACGATAAATTCTCCATCAATGGAACGCCCGTCACGGCCAAGCTGGACAAGAACGTCCTTGCCCTGTCGTCCGTCAATAAGGAGAAGCCGTCGGAGACCGCGACTATCGAGCTTCGTCCGGTCTGGCAGCTTGTGCCGGTGCCCGAGGATACCGAACCTCCGACCAAACGCGATAAGGCTGCACGAGCGCATGCAGTCAAGAAAGAGAGCGCGGCTGAACCTGGCCTTCCGGGGCATGCCGACGGAGCGAGCATGGAAGAGCGCTATCGTGCGTGCAGAAAGCTCGTGAAAGGATTTGCCCAGCGCGACGCTTGCGCACGAAACGGCGCGATCTGATCTTTCGATCCAGACATCGCGTCAGCGCGGGGCGACGTCGGCCCGATCGAGCGATTCCAGCGTCGCGGCGTTGCCGCAATAGCCGTGATAGTTCTCCGCGGCGGTGCCCTCAGCGAGATCGCGGTCGCACTCTCCCTTGTGATTGCAGAGCGAGCAGACCCGCTCCATGTCGCGCAGCAGCAGCGGCTGCGCGCGGCCGAGCCCTTCGGCACTGATGCCGAGCTGTTCCAGCATCTTCGGCAACTCGTCGGCGGCATGCTTGCCGTGGCGGACCAGCTCTTCCAGATCGTCAGGCGCGATCCTGAGATCTTGCGCGATCCGGTCGAAATCGGCGCGATCAAGCTGCCGCATCTCGTTCATCTCGCGGCGATGCTTCAGCCAGGCGGCAAAGGACTCGATGAGGTCCTGAACGATGGGATAAGGCCTGCTTGCGGTGCTCATGCGAAGCTCCGTTTGGGTCGTGGAATTGGAGCGAGATTAGGCAAGATGCTGCAGGAGCGCGTTGCGCTGGATCAAATTGAGAATGGGTCAAGGAACTGCGCTCGTGTCCCGGACGCGCCGCAGCGTGAAACGCTGCTGCGCAGAGCCGGGACCCATCGTGCCGCATCTCTGGCCCCCAGCTCAGCAGCGCACCGCTGAAAAAGCGCTGCGCTGCATCCGGGGCACGAGCGTTACGCGAACCGCTCCGTCGCCCACGCATACAGGCTGCCCGGGATCGGCTTTTCGCCGCCGCGGCCCTTGGGCGAGATGTGCAGGCCGATGATCTCGGGGTCGGTGACGAGGCCGAGATAGCTCGAGGGATCGAAGAACAGTTTTGGCTCGGCATGCACGGCGTAGAACGATTGCTTCGGCAGTGCGGCCTGTAGTTCACCGGTGCGGCGCGCGAGCGCGGTCAGCGCCGCCGGCCCGAAGATCGCGACGCGAATGTCCGAGAGACGGTTCGAGCCCCCGCGCAGGCGACGCATCATGAAGGTGATGCGATGGCGCACCGACAGCCAGTTCGGCGTCAGCTCCTCCTGCTCCATCAGCTCCTCGAAGGCGGCAACGATGCCGTGCTCCGCCGGCAGATAGATCACGGAATTGCCGAGCTGGCGCGGCCGCTCCCAGGCGAAGTAGGGTTTTGCCGGGTCGATCTCGACGGGTTTCAGGAGCAGCACGTCGGCATCGAGCCAGAGGCCGAGGTTCTTCGCCATCAGCTTCATGCGGAAGAAGTCGCTGAACTGCAGCGTGGTCCAGTCGCGCCAGCTTCCGTCCGGCTGCGGCGGTCGCAATCGTTCGGAGAACGCGTGCGGCAGGATCGCCTCGGCGTCCGCGTTCCCGATGCCCGCGGGCAGGCCGGGAATGGTGTCGAAACTGTAGACCGTGACCTTGTGGCCGGCAGCTAGCTGCGAGCGCAGACAGGTCTGGCGCAGTGCGTCCATCGGGCCGTGCCAGAAGGTGACGATGTCGGGCAGCATGCGCGTCAATTTAGGGGTTAATCGGGGCAAAGAAAAAGCCCCGGCGCTCGTCGCACCGGGGCTCGAACTGGAGCTCGATCTCAGGCCCAGGCGCGTTCGCGCTTGAGCTTGTCCTCGTAGGTGTCGATCGAGGCCTTCTTCTCCATCGTCAGGCCGATGTCGTCGAGGCCGTTGATCAGGCAGTGCTTGCGGAACGGGTCGATCTCGAACTTGACCTTGCCGCCGTCGGGGCCGCGGATCTCCTGGTTCGGCAGGTCGATCGTCAGCGTCGCGTTGGCGCCGCGCTCGGCGTCGTCGAACAGCTTGTCGAGGTCTTCCTGCGAGACGCGGATCGGCAGAATGCCGTTCTTGAAGCAGTTGTTGTAGAAGATGTCGCCGAACGAGGTCGAGATCACGCAGCGGATGCCGAAGTCGAGCAGCGCCCAGGGCGCATGCTCGCGGCTCGAGCCGCATCCGAAATTGTCGCCGGCGACCAGCACCTTCGAATTGCGATAGGCGGGCTGGTTGAGGACGAAATCCGGGTTCTCGCTGCCGTCGTCCTTGTAGCGCTGCTCGGAGAAGAGCCCCTTGCCAAGGCCGGTGCGCTTGATGGTCTTGAGGTACTGCTTCGGAATGATCATGTCGGTGTCGACATTGATGATCTTCAGCGGCGCCGCGACGCCTTCCAGCGTGGTGAACTTGTCCATTTCAGGCTTCCCGGTTTGACGTCAGGGGAAGGCTATTTAGCCCGGTTGGCACACAAATCCTAGGCCGGATTCGGCAGGCCTAAGGGGCGTAAATCGAGGTTCGTCATCAGCCTGACGGAGCCATGCGGTCAGGGGCAAAGCCGGTCGGCAGGCCGTCGATGCTCTTCATGTTCTTCAGACCCCAGTATTTTCGCAGATTGTTGACGCCCTGCGCCGTCCAGTAGCGCACGAGGCTGCCGCGCTCTTGCCGGTAGTCGAACAGCGGCACGCCCATACCGCACGATGTCTGCACGAGATCGACCGAGAGGCGCACGATCTGGCGCGCCCCCGCCATGTCCTCGAACCGAGGGGCGAGATCGGCGTACTCCGGCGTCCCGCGCATCAGTGATCGCCCCTGGCCATAGAGCCGCAGGATCACCGGATTGCCTTCGAAGGCGCAAAACATGATGGTCAGCCGCTTGTCATCAGATGCGATCAGGTGCGCGCGGGTCTCGCTGCCGCTGCCGGTGCAATCGAGGTAGGCGACGTCGCTCTCTCCCAATACCCGGAACGACGACAGGCCTTTGGGGGACACATTGATGCGCCCCTTCGGCGGGGCGCTGGCGACGAAGAAGATTTTTTGCCGCTCGATGAAAGCCCTGTGCTCGGGTTCGATCTTTGCGAATTGCCTGCCCATGCCACCCGTCCTTTCCGCAGCGCTGCCGCCGCGACAAAGACCTACCAGGTCTTATATACCCGTTTAAGAATGCATTTTATGCTGGTATAAAAACCACCATGAAAGGATCAGACCCGATCGCTCCGGCTCTCTCGCTCAGTGCGTTTTTGCGGGCGCTCCGGGAGCGCCAGTCTCCTGCAGAATTCGGCCTCGCCGCCGGAGCACGGCGGCGCACGCCCGGCCTCCGGCGCGAGGAGGTCGCTCAGCTCTGCGGATTGAGCGTCACCTGGTACACGTGGATCGAGCAGGGTCGCGATGTCTCCGTCTCGGCTTCGACACTTGCGCGCCTCGCACGCGGATTGCGCCTGTCACGAGCGGAGCGCAGCTACCTGTTCGAAGTTGGGGGCAAGCGCGATCCCGAGCGTCTCGGCCACAGGGATGATCCGCCTGAGGAGGTGCTGGCCTGCGTCGATGCGATCGATGGGCCGGCCTACATTCTCGATCGCACATGGGGCGCGCGTCGTTGGAATGCGAAAGCGTCCCGGTTGTTTGCCGGATGGCTCGATGCTGACGGCGAAAAAAATCTTCTGCGCTACATCTTCCTCAGGCCCGAGGCGCGAACACTGATCCTCGACTGGACCTCACGCGCGCAACGCGTCGTCGCAGAATTCCGAGCCGCTGTTACAGCCTATTCCGACGATCCGGACATTCGCCGGCTCGTCGAGGAACTGAGAGTTGGAAGCCCTGACTTCGAACGCTGCTGGGAGACGCAGGGGGTTCTGGCACGCGAAGGCGGCGAGCGTGCGTTCGATCATCCGACCATGGGACTGCTGCACTATCAGCAGGTGTCGCTGTCTCTCGCGGGCTGGTCCGACTATCGACTGACGATGCTTCTCGCTGCGCCAACCATCCGCAACCGATGACGTCCTACTCCGCCTGAGCCTCAATCGCCGCCATATCGTCGTCCGAGAGGCCGAAATGGTGTCCGATCTCGTGGATCAGGACGTGGCGGACGATGTGGCCGAGGCTCTCGTCGTGCTCGGCCCAGTAATCCAGGATCGGCCGGCGGTAGAGCCAGACCATGTTGGGCAGCCGCGCCACATCGCCCAGGCTCTGCTGGGGCAGGCCGACGCCCTGGAACAGGCCGAGCAGGTCGAACTCGCTCTCGCATTCCATCTCGTCCATGACTTCCTCGGTTGGGAAGTCGTCGACACGGAGGATCACGCCCTCACAGAGGCCGCGAAATTCCGCCGGCAGGCGCTCGAAGATGTCGTGCGCCGTCGCTTCCATCTCGGCCAGCGAGGGCGCTTTCAATTCCGTCCACATGGGCTTTTCTTAGCGCGGGTTCCGTGGCGATGCATCCGGCTTTATAGGAGGCTACGAAGAGTTGACGCCGCGCGCGAAAACGGGGAGCGTACGGCGCCTCAAGGGGATGGCTCAGGTGGGTGGTGGTGCGATGCGGGCAGGAACAGCAATACTGGTTCTACTTTGCATGGGGTTGTTTTCGCAATTTTGCGTCGGTGCTGAAGCCCAGACGGCCGGCGCCGGCGTCAGGCTGGCCCAGGCGGCCTCGCCAGACGACGTTCCCCCGCCGCGCAGGCGGCCGCCCGCCCGGCTGCGCGTCACGCCCTATTACGCTCCGGACGGCGTCTATCCGCGCTACAATCCGGGTCCCGACGCGGTGCGCGAGTGCAACGCCACCTATGTGCAGGAATATCGGCCGAGCGGCACGGTGATCGTGCCGCATATGAGCTGCTACTGGCGGCGGGGCTGACGCGCCTCAACGGCCGTGTGATGCCCGCATCTTGAGGGCGGAGTTCGTCATGACGAGATGGATTGCATTGGCCGTTGTCGCCGGGCTCGCAGCGGGTTTGCCTCGCGCTTCAACCGCGCAGAGTGTGACGAAGTCGGATGCCTCGGCCGGGACAGCGATTTTCGATGCGAGACGGCACGCAAGACACCATGACGTTGCGCGGCGCTCAGCGCCCCATGATCCGCATTATTACGCGCGACCCGTCTACTACCGTCCCTATCCCTACGGCGTGCCGGCGCCCTTCGTGTTCGGCTTCGGACCGTGGTGGTGACGCCACCGCGTTAACCCGCCGGCGCAAATCCCCTGACCAGCAGCACGGTTGCCTGCGCGCCCGCCTTGCGATCGCGCGAGATGTCTTCGTAGTCCGGTGAATTCGAGAAGGCGAGGAACGCGGCCTCGTCAGGAAACGACATCATAACGAGCTTGTCGAACGGCCATGGGCCTTCGATCACAGCGCGGCTGTTCGTCGGCGGCGAGCAGCCGTCCATTGTATTTTCTGAACACGTCGAAGAACCTCGCCTGATAGCGGTCATAGGCCGCGCGGTCCGTCATCTTCAGTTGCGCGATCGCGTAGACGGTCATCTCTCGAATTCCTCTTGTCGGCATCGCAATCGTATATGCGCCTGCGCTGCACGTCGCAGAAATGTCTTCATTCATGGGGCATTCACGTCGCTGTCCCTAATTTAATGTAGGGAGCGACTGTCAGTGAACAGGGATGACGCGGGCTGGCAGCGAGCGTCGCAACTCCGCTGTCCGGACTCAAGGAGGATTCCATGCTGAGGATACTGGGTCTCAGGGCAGGCCCCATGCGCTTGCTCGGGATTGCGGCTGCCACGACGCTGATGCTGTCGGCCGGGACCTCGCGTCGTGCTGAAGCGCTGAGCTTGATCAATCCGGCAACGTCACCCGCGACGAAGGCTGCGACCGACGACCTCGTCACCCAGGTTCGCCACGGCGGTGGCGGTGGCGGACATGGTGGCGGCTTTCATGGCGGCGGCGGTTTTCGTGGTGGTGGTTTCCACGGTGGCGGAGGACATATCGGCGGTTTCCGCGGCGGCGGCTTTCACGGCGGCCATATCGGCGGCTTCCGCGGCGGTGGCTTCCGCGCCGCGCCGGCCTTTCACGGTGGCGGCTATCGCTACGGCGGATTTCGCCATTATGGCGGTTATCATCGTTACGGGATCTATCGTCCCCATTACGGCTATCGCCACTTCCACCGGCGCTATTATTACGGCGGCTACTATCCCTACTACCACTATCCGCGCCGCTGCCGGGTGATCTGGACCTATTACGGCCCGCGCCGCGTCTGCCGCTGGCATCGCTGGCACTATCCGTACCGTTATTGGTAAACGCGATCGAAATGAAAAGGGCGCCTCGATGGCGCCCTTTGTTCGTGTGGCCTAGAGCCAATCCTTCAATTTCCACGACGCCGGCTTCCACCGCGTCAGGTTCTCGAGCTTCCACTGCTTGATCATCGCCGGCGGCCAGCGGCTGAGCTTCGAGGTCTCCTCGACCTCGGGCTTGGCGACGATGGGCAAGGGCGTCGCGCGCCGCCGGTGCTGGCGCGTCGCAGCGCTGATCAGATCGACATATTCAGGCTTGTTGGCCATGGCGCGCGTCCCCGCGAAACCGTCGCGAGGACGCAGTGTCGGCGATGCTGATTAACGGCCGTTTGCCGCTTTAGCTCAAATTGCAGGGAGCGGCTTACCGCCACTCCCTGACGTCGACGAAGTGACCCGCGATCGCGGCGGCTGCCGCCATCGCCGGCGACACCAGATGCGTGCGGCCCTTGAAGCCCTGGCGGCCCTCGAAGTTGCGGTTCGAGGTCGAGGCGCAGCGCTCTTCCGGAGCCAACTTGTCCGGGTTCATCGCGAGGCACATCGAGCAACCGGGCTCGCGCCATTCGAAGCCGGCCTTGATGAAGATCTTGTCCAGACCCTCGGCTTCGGCCTGCTCCTTCACGAGGCCGGAGCCCGGCACGACCATGGCGTTGACATGTGCTGAAACGGTCTTGCCTTCAGCAATCTTCGCCGCCGCGCGCAGATCCTCGATGCGGCCGTTGGTGCAGGAGCCGATGAAGATGCGGTCGAGCTTGATGTCGGTGATCTTGGTGCCCGCGGTCAGTCCCATGTACTTCAATGCGCGATGCTTGGAGAGGCGCTTGGCCTCTTCCTCGATCTTGTCCGGATCAGGCACGAAGCCGGTCACCGAGATGACGTCCTCGGGCGAGGTGCCCCAGGTCACGATCGGCGGCAGCTTGGCAGCGTCGAGGCGCAGCTCGTGGTCGAAATGCGCGCCGTCGTCGGAGCGCAGCTTCTCCCAATAGCGCATCGCCGCGTCCCAGTCCGCGCCCTTCGGCGCCTTCGGGCGGCCGCGCAGGAAGTCGAACGCCTTCTGGTCGGGCGCAACCAGGCCGGCGCGCGCGCCGCCCTCGATCGACATGTTGCAGACCGTCATGCGGCCTTCCATGCTGAGCGCGCGGATCGCATCGCCGGCGTATTCCAGCACGTAGCCGGTGCCGCCGGCAGTGCCGATCTCGCCGATGATGGCGAGGATGATGTCCTTGCCCGTCACGCCTTCAGGCAATTTGCCGTCGACGGTGACGCGCATGTTCTTCGCCTTCTTCTGGATCAGCGTCTGCGTCGCCAGCACGTGCTCGACCTCGGAGGTGCCGATGCCGTGCGCGAGCGCGCCGAACGCGCCATGCGTCGAGGTGTGGCTGTCACCGCAGACGATGGTGGTGCCGGGCAGGGTAAAGCCCTGCTCGGGGCCGATGACGTGGACGACACCCTGGCGCTTGTCGAACTCGTCGTAATATTCGATGCCGAATTCCTTGGCGTTCTCGGCCAGCGCCTTGATCTGCTCGATGCTCTCCGGATCGGGATTCGGCTTGGTGCGATCGGTGGTCGGCACGTTGTGGTCGACGACGGCGAGCGTCTTTTCCGGCGAGTGCACCTTGCGGCCGGTGGCGCGCAGACCCTCGAACGCCTGCGGCGAGGTCACCTCGTGCACCAGATGGCGGTCGATATAGAGCAGGCAGGTGCCGTCGTCGGCTTCGTGCACCAGATGGTCGTTCCAGATCTTGTCGTACAATGTGGTCGGCTTGGACATGAGCTTCAGCTCCAGGAATGTTGTGTGCGGATATGCGCGGTCACGCGCGGGCAACAAAATCGTCAGCGCAGCTTTTAGGCTGCGCGCGTAAGCTCTGACGTTGCCGAGGTCGCGAAGCGTCCGAAGAACCGGCCAGGCAGCCGCGAGCGATCGTCGATGACGATGCGCGTGACGGGGGCGAGGCTGGTCTGATCTGGAAACATTCCAAGAATATATAGCAGGCCGATTTGGAAGCGCGAGTGCTTTGACGCGCACGGCTGACGCAACAAAAAAGCGCGGGGTTTTGCCCCGCGCTCTCTAGAACTCGTCTGGTAGCGGTGCTTACTCGTTGACGGCCTTGGCGTGCTCAGTCTTCTCGACGATACGGGCCGACTTGCCGCGAAGGTTGCGGAGGTAATAGAGCTTGGCGCGACGGACCTTGCCGCGGCGCACCACCTTGATCGAGTCGATCATCGGGGAGAGCAGCGGGAACACGCGCTCGACTCCCTCGCCATAGGAGATCTTGCGAACGGTGAAGCTCTCGTTGAGGCCGCCGCCGGAACGGCCGATGCAGACGCCTTCATAGGCCTGCACGCGGGTACGGTCGCCTTCGACGACCTTCACGTTCACGATCACGGTGTCACCGGGACCGAATTCCGGAATCTCCTTGCTGGCGGAGAGCTTGTCGAATTGCTCTTTTTCGAGCTGTTGGATCAGGTTCATGGGTAAATCTCCATCGGCGCGCCCAGCCGCAGGACGGGGGCTGCGCGAAATTCGTTGATCCAGCTATTGCGGATGTGGCCGCTCCTATAAGGCAAGCTGGAGGGTTTGTCACCCGTCTGTCTTGTTTTTTGGCGTTTTTTGGCGTCCGGCCCGATTCGGGGCTTTGGCCGGGATTTGGGCCCATAAATCAGGCCGCCGGGCCGCGGTCAGGGCCTCGGATTGCGCCCGCCGCCAGGCTGCAACCTTGGCGTGGTCGCCGGAGGTCAGGGTTTCCGGGATCGGAGCCCCCTCGAACAGCTGCGGACGGGTGTATTGGGGGTATTCGAGGAGGCCCTCAGAGAAGCTTTCCTCGGTTCCCGAGGCCTCCTTGCCCATCACGCCGGGCAGGAGCCGGACGCAGGCGTCGATCAGGGCCAGTGCGGCGATTTCGCCCCCGGACAGCACGTAGTCGCCGATCGAGATCTCCTCCAGGCCCCGTCCGTCGATCACCCGCTGGTCCACCCCCTCGAACCGTCCGCAGACGATCAGGGGACCCGGACCCTCGGCCAGCTCCACCACCCGGGCCTGGGTCAATGGCCGACCCCTCGGGCTCATCAGCAGTTTCGGCCGGTCCGGGCTGATCTCGACGGCATCGATCGCCGCCGCCAGAACATCGGCCCGCAGCACCATGCCCGGTCCGCCGCCCGCGGGGGTGTCGTCGACGCTCCGATGCCGGTCGGTGGCAGAGGCCCGGATGTCGCGCGCCTCGAGCTCCCAGAGCCCGCCAGCCAGCGCCCGGCCGGCCAGGCTCACGCCGAGCGGCCCCGGAAACATCTCCGGAAACAGCGTCAGCACCGTCGCGCGCCAGGGTGAGGGGTTTGTCATCGGATCTCAGTTCTTGTCGTCCCGGACAAGCGAAGCGCAGATCCGGGACCCATAACCACCGCAGCCAGTTTTGCGATGGCTGGAGCCAGCAGCTTAGCCAAAAACCATGTCTCGTGGTTATGGGTCCCCGCTTTCGCGGGGACGACTCGGGGAGGGATCGTTGCCTTCGTCCTCACCCTCGACCTCCTGCGGCAGCGCGATCACGACGCGGCCGCCTGTGAGATCGACTTCCGGCACCACCGCGTTTGTGAACGGCAGCAGCAGCGTCGTGCCCTTTGCAGATCCTTTGGGCGGTGCGATCTCGATGATGTCGCCGGCGCCGAAATTGTGGATCGCGAGCACGCGGCCGAGCGCGTCGCCGTCGGTGGTGACGGCGGCGAGCCCGATCAGGTCGGTGTGGTAATATTCGTCCGCATCGGTCGCGGGCAGCTTTTCGCGCGCGACGTAGAGTTCGATGCCGTTGAGGCGCTCGGCCTCATCGCGGGTCGTGACGCCCTTGAACGTCGCGACCAGATGATCCTTCGCTTCGCGCGCCTGCGCGACCTCGAACTGGCGCTTGCCGTCCTTGGCGAGAAGCGGACCGTAGCGTTTGATGGCAAAGGGATCTTCGGTGAAGGTCCACAGCTTGACCGCACCGCGCACACCATGCGCGGCGCCGATCCGCGCGACGCAGACCAGCGCCGACATGATCTGACCTTACGCCTTCGCGGCGGCTTCGGCCTGCGCCTTGCGCTCCTTGCGCGGCACGGCCTTCTGCGGGTTGTTGCGCGCTTCGCGCTTCTTGACGCCGGCGGCGTCGAGGAAACGCGCCACGCGGTCCGACGGCTGCGCACCCTTGGCGACCCAGGCCTTCACCTTGTCCATGTCGAGCTTGAGGCGGGCCTCGTTGTCCTTCGGCAGCAGCGGGTTGAAATAACCGAGACGCTCGATGAAGCGGCCATCGCGGGGGAAGCGCGAATCGGCGACGACGACGTGATAGACGGGGCGCTTCTTGGTGCCTGCACGAGCGAGGCGGATAACGACGGACATTTAGTTCTCCTTCAAAGTACAGTTTGTTCGGTTGATTGGTATTCCGCGTTGCGCGAGATGCTGACGATCCCGTGCGACGAATTCCTCATTTCTTCTTGCCCGGAAAACCGCCGAGGCCCGGCAGCATTGGCTTGCCGCTCAGCCCGGTCAGTCCGGGAACGTTCGGCAGGCCGGTGCGCAGACCAGCCGGCAAATCTTTCGGCAGATTCGGAAGGCCACCGCCGCCGCTCTGCATCTTCTCCTGCAACGCCTTCATCTCTTCGGGCGAGGGCGGCTTCATGCCGCCGCCAAAGCCCATCGCCTGTGCGATGCCGGCGAGCGGGCCGCGCTTGCCCGAGCCCATGGCCTTCATCACGTCGGCCATGTTCCGGTGCATCTTGAGCAGCTTGTTGACCTGCTCGACGCTCTGGCCGCTTCCTGCGGCGATGCGCTTCTTGCGGCTGGCCTTGAGCAGGTCGGGATGACGGCGCTCGTCGCGCGTCATGGAATCGATCACCGCGACCTGGCGCTTCAGGATCTTGTCGTCGATGCCGGCGGCCGCGATCTGGTTCTTCATCTTGGCGATGCCTGGCATCATGCCCATCAGGCCGCTGATGCCGCCCATGTTGGCCATCTGCAACAGCTGCTCGCGCATGTCGTTGAGGTCGAACTGACCCTTGCGCATGCGCTCGGCAGTGCGCGCGGCCTTTTCGGCGTCGATGTTGGCGGCGGCACGTTCGACCAGCGAAACCACGTCGCCCATGCCGAGGATGCGGCCGGCGATACGATCGGGATGGAAATCTTCCAGCGCGTCGGTCTTTTCACCGGTGCCGATCAGCTTGATCGGCTTGCCGGTGACGGCGCGCATCGACAGCGCGGCGCCGCCGCGGCCGTCGCCGTCCACACGCGTCAGCACGATGCCGGTGAGGCCGACGCGCTGATCGAAGGCTCGCGCAAGATTGACGGCGTCCTGGCCGGTGAGGCTATCGGCGACCAACAGCACTTCATGCGGATTGGCGGCGGCTTTGATCGCCGCTGCTTCCGCCATCATGTCTTCGTCGAGCGTGGTGCGGCCGGCGGTGTCGAGCAGCACGATGTCGTAGCCGCCGAGCTTGCCAGCCTCCATCGCGCGCTTCGCGATCTGCGGCGGCTGCTGGCCTGCAACGATTGGGAGCGTCGGAATGTCGAGGTCGCGGCCGAGCACGGCCAGCTGCTCCATCGCCGCCGGGCGATAGACGTCGAGCGAAGCCATCAGCACCTTGCGCTTGTCGCGCTGGACCAGGCGGCGGGCGAGCTTTGCAGTGGTGGTGGTTTTACCGGAGCCTTGCAGACCGACCATCATGATCGGCACCGGCGGCACGGAATTGACGTCGATGGTCTGGCTTTCGGCGCCGAGCGTGTTGATCAGCTCGTCATGGACGATCTTGACCACCATCTGGCCGGGCGTGACCGACTTGACGACGGTGGCGCCGATCGCCTGCTCGCGGACGCGTTCGGTGAAGCTTCGCACCACCTCTAGCGCGACGTCGGCCTCCAGCAGCGCGCGACGCACCTCGCGCATCGCGGCGTCGACGTCCTTTTCGGTCAGCGCACCGCGCCCCGTCAGACGATCGAGAATGCCACCAAGCCGTTCCGACAGACTGTCGAACAATGCCGTTGTCCTTTGTCCTGCTCGCGCAGGGTTGCCGCGTTCACCACCGTCATGCCCCGGCTTGACCGGGGCATCCAGTACGCCGCGGCACCTCGGTTCAGCCGAGCGGCCTCTGGGATACTGGATCGCCCGATCAAGTCGGGCGATGACCACTTTCTTGGCAAGCGATCTTCCAAACACCTTTACGCCCGAGGGCGCATAGCGCTGTCGGGCGTTGACCTCTGGCCTCCAGGGCCAGTCGGCGGGTCGAAAAGAAAGCCTTTCCGAGAAAGTGGCGGGGTTAAACGCCGCTCCCGCCCAAAAGTCAAGGAAAGTTAGGGTGCCGGAGTGCCTTTGCTAGGGCAAGGCTCTGAAAATACGGAACTTTTTGTGGCCGGTTCCTTTTCGCAGGGCTTCGCCCATATAGAAGCCGATGACTGATCTCCGTTACCATCCCTGAAGCCGCTTGTGCCGATCACTCGCCGCCGCGTTTTCGGACTGTTTGCCGGTGGTGCCCCGCTGGTCGGTGTCTCGTCCCTCTGGATGTCCCGCATGAAAACCTATGACGGTCCCGTCTCCGATCATTTCGACGGCCTGCACTTCTTCGATCCCGACGGGGCGCCGCCGAGATCGCTTGGCGAAGTGTTCCGCTGGCAGTTCGGGGGCAGCCGGAAGCGCGAGACCTGGCCCGAGTGGGTGACGAACTCTCACGCCGACACGCCGCCGGCCCGCGTCGACGGCGACAAGGTGCGGCTCTCTTTCGTCGGCCATGCCAGCTGGCTGATCCAGGCCGCCGGCCTCAACATCCTCGTCGATCCCGTCTGGTCGACGCGGGTCTCGCCGGTGGGGTGGGCCGGACCGAAACGGCACAACGATCCCGGTATTGCCTTCGACAAGCTGCCGAAGATCGACGTCGTGCTGGTCTCGCACGGACACTACGATCATCTCGACGTCGCGACGCTGTCGCGGCTCGCCAAGAATTTTGCGCCGCGCGTGGTCACCCCGCTCGGCAACGACGTGACGATGCGCAGTTCCGATTCCACCATCAAGGCGGAGGCGTTCGACTGGTACGACCGCGTCGAGCTCGGCGGCGGCATCGCCGTGACGCTGGTGCCGACCCGGCACTGGTCGGCGCGCGGCATGTTCGATCGCAACAAGGCGCTGTGGGCGAGTTTCGTGCTGGAGACGCCGGCGGGGAAAATCTACGTCGTCTGCGATTCCGGTTATGGCGACGGCGGGCACTTTCGCCGCGTCGCCGAGAAGCACGGGAAGCTGCGTCTGGCGATCCTTCCGATCGGCGCCTACGAGCCGCGCTGGTTCATGCGCGACCAGCACATGAATCCGGAAGACGCCGTGAAGGCGCTGGCCGATTGCGGCGCGCAAGCCGCGCTCGGGCATCATCACGGCACGTTCCAGCTGACGGATGAAGCGATCGACGCGCCGGCGAAGGCGCTGGTCGAAGCGCTCGATGCCGCGAAGATTCCGCAGGAGCGGTTCGTGGCGATGCGGCCGGGGCAGGTGGTGGAGATTTAGCGGAGACTCAGCGTCAATCTCCGCTGTCGTCCCGGCCTTCGCGGGGACGACAGCTGTATTTGCAGCAGGCAGTGTGACTCTTACGAAGCCTGCTATTGCTCTTTGGGCTTGATCGCCCAGCTCACATTCACCGTCACCGACAGCGTTTCCTCGCCCGGCGCTACTGCCGCGGGCGCCGCCATCGGCGCGGTCGCCATTCTTGCCTTGAACAGCGGCACCGGAGCGCCGCCTTCGGACACGCTGAGCGGCGCGCCGAGCGTGACGCCGGTGGCCTTGGCGTAGATCTCGGCCTTGCGGCGGGCGTCCACGACCGCCTGTTCGCGGGCATCGTCGAGCAGCTTTGAGGCCTGCGTCACCTCGAAGGAGATGTTGCCGATGTCGTTGGCGCCGGCGCCGACCAGCGTGTCGATGATGCCGGCGACCTTGGTCACGTCGCGGATCTTCACGGTGATGCGGTTAGAGGCGCGGAAGCCGACCACGGGCGAGGCGCCGGTGGATTTGTTCTGGCCGTATTGCGGCTGCAAGGACAGGCGCGAGGTCTGATAGTCCTTCTCGGCGATACCGGCGCCCTTCAGCGCCAGCAGCACCTTGCCCATCGCGGCGTTGTTGGCGTCGGAGGCTTCCTTCGCCGACTTGGCGTCGTTGGCGACGCCGGCATCGATCTGCGCGAGATCGGGTGCCGCGGAGATCGTGGCTTCGCCGCTCACCGTGATGGCGGATGGAAAATCGTCGGCAAGCGCGGGCGTTGCCAACAGCGTGGCGGCGACAGCGGCGGCAAAAGACGTAAAAAGGACGGCAGGCTTCTTCATCTCTCTCACTTCAATGGCACGAACACGTTGATCACGAGCTTGTCCTCCGCCGTCTTCAGGGGATCGGTGAGGTACTCCTCGACAAAGGTGTCCTTGGCTTCCAGCTTCTTGTCGTCGAGGTGATTGGTGATCGCCTCATAGGTGTTGTCCATGTTGTCGTAGGAGCCGCGATGGACGAATTTCAATGCCTTGCCTTCCGGCGATTTGCCGATGCTCATGTCCTTGGGCAGGTTCTTCGGGTCCTGCTCGACCGGGATCTCGGCCAGGAAGGTGAAGCCGGTGTCGTCGGTCGAGGTGTAGACGATCATCGAATTGCCGGCGGGCTTGATGCCCTGCTTGTCCAGCAGCGTGTTCAGCGCCTTGAAGGCGTCGATCAGCGTGTCGAAGGCCGAATCCCAATTGGCGGTGCCCTTGACCATCACGACCTTCTTCGGCTCGAGCGTGGTCTCCAGGCCAAAGGGATCGGCGGTCTGCACCGGGGCAGGCGTCGCGGCCGCAGCGGGCGGTGGGGCCGCCGGAGCGGGTGAGGGCGAAGCGCTGGCCGCAGGCGAGGGCGCCGGAGAGGGTGCCGCCGCGGGCGCAGGTGCGGTACTTGCGGCCGGGGAGGGCGAGGCCGACGGAGCCGGCGACGGGCTGGCCGACGCGGCTGGCGCCGGGCTCGGGGTCTGCGCCGGAGCGCCGGGCACGCCAAACGACATGGTCGCTGCCGGGATCAGCGCGAGCAGTGCGAGGCGACAAAAACGATTCATTCTATTCTCCCCAAGGGCTTATCCGCCAAGGCCTTACGTCCTCAAGGCTTTGAGCCGGCCGCGCGTCCCGGATCGCGCGAACCGCGCCGTTCTAACACGCGAGTGCCGAATTCGTCCCATGACAGATGCGTCATGGCCATGGCGGCAAATCACTGGCCAAGCCACCAAGGATCGCCATATAAGGCAGGCGAAATTCGGGACATTTCATGAGCGCTCTGGCCAACCACGCATTTGCCAAGATGAACGGCATCGGCAACGAGATCGTCGTTGTCGACATGCGTGATACCGCCGCGCCGGTGACGCCGGACGACGCCCGCGCGGTCGCGTCCGCGCCGGGCGGCGTGCCCTACGACCAGCTCATGGTGCTCCGGAAGCCGCGGTTCGACGGCACCGAGGCTTTCATCAGCATCTACAACAATGACGGCTCCGAGGCCGGCGCCTGTGGCAACGGCATGCGCTGCGTGGTGCGGCGCATCTTCGAGAAGACCGGGCAGACCACGGCAACGTTCGAGACCGCCGCGGGCTTGCTCAATTGCTGGCAGGGCCCAGCACCCGATCTCTACACCGTCGATATGGGCGCGCCGAAATTCGGCTGGCAGGACATTCCGCTGGCGGAAGAGTTTCGCGACACCCGCTACATCGAATTGCAGATCGGGCCGATCGACAATCCGATCCTGCATTCGCCCTCGGTGGCGAGCATGGGCAATCCGCATGCGATCTTCTGGGTCGAGGACGTCAACGCCTACGATCTCGAGCGCTTCGGTCCGCTGCTGGAAAATCACCCGATCTTCCCCGAGCGCGCCAACATCACGCTCGCCCATATCGTCGATCCCCAGCACATCACGATCCGTACCTGGGAGCGTGGCGCGGGCCTGACCAGAGCTTGCGGCTCGGCGGCCTGCGCGACCGCGGTTGCTGCCGCGCGGCTGAAGCGCACCGAGCGCAATGTCGAGATCACGCTGCCCGGCGGCAAGCTCGGGATCGAATGGCGCGAAAGCGACGACCACGTCCTGATGACGGGCCCCGCGACCTTCGAATACGAGGGCTCCTTCGATCCGGCGCTGTTCGCGCCGGTCGGCTGATGGCCGTCGACATCGTCACCTTCGGCTGCCGCCTCAACGCCTTCGAGGCCGAGCTGATCCGCCGCGAGGCCGAGGGCGCGGGCCTTTCCGACACCATCGTCATCAACAGCTGCGCCGTCACCAACGAAGCGGTGGCGCAGGCGCGCCAGTCGATCCGTAAATTGAAGCGCGAACGGCCGGGTGCGCGCATCGTCGTCACCGGCTGTGCGGCGCAGACGCAGAGCCGGATGTTCGCAGACATGGCCGAGGTCGATCGCGTCCTCGGCAATGACGACAAGATGCGCAGCGAAGCCTGGCGCGATGCGCGTACCGCGTTCGATCTCGGTGCGAGCGAAAAAATCGCCGTCAGCGACATCATGGCGGTGAAGCAGATGGCGCCGCATCTGATCGACGGCTTTGCGAGTGGCCTGCCGCGGGTGTTCGTGCAGGTGCAGAACGGCTGCGACCATCGCTGTACGTTCTGCATCATCCCCTACGGCCGGGGCAATTCACGCTCGGTGCCGATGGGCGCGGTGGTCGATCAGGTGCGGGCGCTTGTCGCGCGCGGCCATGCCGAGATCGTGCTGACCGGTGTGGACCTCACCAGCTATGGCGCCGACCTGCCGGGTGCACCGAGGCTCGGCATGCTGACGAAGCAGATCTTGCGGCATGTGCCGGAGCTGAAGCGCCTGCGCATCTCCTCGATCGATTCGATCGAGGCCGATGCCGATCTGTTGGATGCCATCGGCGACGATGCGCGCCTGATGCCGCATCTGCACCTGTCGCTGCAATCCGGCGACGACATGATTTTGAAGCGCATGAAACGACGGCATTCGCGCCACGACGCGATCGCGTTCTGCGACCAGGTCCGCCGCCTGCGCCCGGACATCGCCTTCGGCGCCGACATCATCGCGGGCTTTCCGACCGAGACCGAGGAGATGTTTTCGCGCTCGCTGGATCTCGTGGAGGAGTGCGGCCTGACGTTCCTGCACGTCTTCCCGTATTCGCCACGCCCCGGCACGCCGGCCGCGCGGATGCCGCAGGTGGCAGGCGGTGCGATCAAGGAGCGCGCGAAACGGCTGCGCGCGGCGGGCGAAGCGGCACTACGACGGCGGCTGCAAGAGGAAGTGGGTATGACGCGCGACGTGCTGATCGAGAGCGACAGCCAGGGCCGCACGGAGCACTATCTGCCGATGGCGATCGCGGGCGAACGTGTTGGTCGTGTGGTGCCGCTGATGATTGCCGGCAGCGATGGCGAGCGGTTGACCGTATAGGCAGTGTCGTCGCCCGGCTTGACCGGGCGACCCAGTACGCCGCGGCTCCTCGGTTCTATCGCTGCCGTCTCTGGAATACTGGATTGCCCGCTTTCGCGGGCAATGACGGCGGAGTGTGTGATGAGCAGCGGGCCTACAACGCCCGCACCTGCCAGAATCGCAGCGTCCGCCGCGCGTTCTCCGACGTCATTCGCGCGTAATTGCTTTTCGCCCTCGCGATATCAGCGGGTTTCATCGCGCCGGTGGCAAAGCGACTCTCGAGCACGGCGGCTGTGGTTTCCCAGCTGAGCTGGGCCGCCTTGCACGGCACCAGCAGGCCGTCCTCGCGCAGGCTCTGCATCAGCGGACGGATCACCTCGATGGTCGATCCGGACAGTGCCGCCAGGGCAGCCACGGCTTCCTCGTAGCGCCGCTGCGTGGCGAAGCCGAGCAGCGTCGCTTCGGTCAGTTGGCCAGTCGCCTTGAGATTTGCGATGGCCCGCTTGGCGCCTTCGAAATCGCGCACGACCGACATCTCGCGCTCGACACCGACGGTCACGGCGGCGATCGCGCCCTGGATCTCCTCGAACAGATGCGGCGGTGCGCGCGACAGCAGCCGGGTGCGCACGGCATCCGTCGCAGAACGCAGCAACCGGCGGCGCAAGTCGGACGGCAGGTCGACGCGAACGCCGACGCTCACGGCGAGCTCGGGATCGGCCTCGGCCTGCCCGACGATGACGGCAAATCCGTTTCCGGAAACGCGCGCGCCGGGATTGGCGGCAAGCCGCCGGCTGACGCTGGGATAGCGCCGCGCCAGCAGCGCATCGGTGACGATCTCCTTCAGCCACCAGCGCCCGGCGACCGCGAGCAGATGCGGCTCGCCCTTGCTGGAGGCGATCTTCACCAGTTCGCCATCGTCGAGGCGCGCGGATTCCTGGAGCACGGGTCCGGCGATGCGAATCTCGTCATTATTGGCGAGGCGGCGGATCACGGAGGGCGGCGCCTGCGCGATCGGCGCAAGCTGCGCACTGATCTCGGCCAGCGCTACGCGTGCGCCCATGTCGGCGATGGCGCGCAGCTCGATGGTGCCGATCAGGCGCTCGAGCACGTCGTCGAACAGTGCGATCTGCTCGTTATCAAAACTTCCGGCGGAGGAGAGGAACAGATCGGTGACGCGGCGGGCCGTTTCCAGGCCCTTTTCCGCCGAGCCGAGCCGAATCGCGGATTCGACTTCATCGATGATCGAAAACTCGGCCGTGGACATGACGCGTTGCTCGTCCTGAGCGGATGACGGAAGCTTGTTCTAAGCAATCGCAATCATTAGAGACGAGCACTGAACGTTTCGTAAACCACGCACCCGGGGCGGCGCTATTCCCCGTTCCACCCGCATGCGCGGAGCTTCTCGTGCATGTGGGGCGGGGCCGGCGCCACCACGCGGATCGGCTCCTTGTTCCGGGAGATCGGCACCACGATCTCGCGGGAATGCAGGTGCAGCCGCGGCTCGCCGAAGCGCGGGCCGTTGCCGTAAATGTTATCGCCGAAGATCGGCCAGCCGGTCGCGGCCGAATGCACCCGCAATTGATGGGTTCGGCCGGTCACCGGTTCCATGGCGAGCCAGGTCAGCCCGTCGCCTCGGCCCATCACCTTCCAATTTGTGATCGCCTTCTGGCCCTCGGGATCGGGTTTCTGCCACCAGCCGCGCTCGGCATTGAGCCGGCCGAGCGGCATGTCGATGGTGCCTTCGTCTTCGGCAGGGCCGCCCTCGACCACGGTCCAGTAGGTCTTGCCGATCTTGCCGTGCTTGAAGAGGAGGCCGAGCGAGGCGGTCGCCTTGCGATGGCGGCCGAGCACGAGGCAACCGGAGGTGTCCTTGTCCAGCCGGTGGGCCAGCACCGGCGGCCGCGGCAGGCCGAAACGAAGCGCGTCGAACGACGTTTCCAGATTGGCCCCGCCCTTGGGGCCGCGATGCACCGGCAGGCCGGCGGGCTTGTCGATGACCAACATCAGCCCGTCGCGATGGAGCACGCGCGCCAGGATCTCGTCGGCGGTCAATTCGGGAACATCGAGCAATTGCAAGACTTTCGGTCAACACTTTCGTTTAACAGCGGGAACGGCTAACACACCAGTGCGGTGGATTTGGCATTCGCTCAGCGCTAGCCGCGAAACGCGAAGCGAATGCCAAATCCAGGGCCGCACTGGCAACAATATTTTCTCGTGCCGCTCTTCAATTTGAAGTTCCTAACCGGACTTGCGGCAAGAGAGTAGGAACTTCAAATCGGCGGCACGAGCACCATGAACGATACCACGTCAGATCCCCCCAAGCTGAGCTGGTGGCGCCGCCTGTCCAACGGGCTGAAGCGCACCTCGTCCTCGCTCGGGACCGCGGTCGCCGACCTCGTCACCAAGCGCAAGCTCGACCGCGCCATGCTCGACGACATCGAGGACGTGCTGCTGCGTGCCGACCTCGGCACGTCGGTCGCGGTGCGGATCGCGGACGCCGTCGGCACGGGGCGCTACGACAAGGCGATCTCGGCGGACGAGGTCAAGGACGTCGTCGCCACCGAGGTCGAGAAGGTGCTGGCGCCGGTGGCAAAGCCGCTCGAGATCGATCCGGCCAAGAAGCCGTTCGTCATCCTCGTCGTCGGGGTCAACGGCTCCGGCAAGACCACGACCATCGGAAAACTCTCGCAAAAATTCGCATCCGAAGGCCGCAAGGTGATGCTGGCCGCCGGCGACACGTTTCGCGCCGCCGCCATCGAGCAGCTCAAGGTCTGGGGCGAGCGCACCAGGACGCCGGTCATCGCGGGCACGCAGGGCTCGGATTCGGCAAGCCTCGCCTTCAACGCGCTGACGGCGGCGAAGGAGCAGGCCATCGACGTGCTCCTGATCGACACCGCCGGCCGCCTGCAGAACAAGGCCGAGCTGATGAACGAGCTCGAAAAGGTCGTGCGCGTGATCCGCAAGGTGGATGACACTGCGCCGCATGCCGTGCTGCTTGTGCTGGACGCGACTGTCGGTCAGAACGCGCTGTCGCAGGTCGAGGCCTTCCAGCGCACGGCGGGAGTCACCGGCCTCGTGATGACGAAGCTCGACGGCACCGCGCGCGGCGGCATTCTGGTGGCGCTCGCGGAGAAATTCAAACTGCCGGTGCATTTCATCGGCGTCGGCGAAGGCGTCGACGATCTCGCGCCGTTCACCGCGCGCGATTTCGCCCGCGCGATCGCCGGAATCGAAAGCTGAGAATGGACAAGACCCAGCCGCATCCGCTGTTCAAGCTCGCGACCGAGCTCGGTCCGCTGCTCGTGTTCTTCTTCGTGAATGCGAAGTTCAATCTGTTCGCCGCGACCGGCGCCTTCATGGTCGCGATCGTGGCGGCGATGATCGCGTCCTATGTGGTGACGCGCCATATCCCGATCATGGCGATCGTGACAGGCGTGATCGTGCTGGTGTTCGGCACGCTGACGCTGGTGCTGCACGACGAGACCTTCATCAAGGTCAAGCCGACCATCATCTACGGCCTGTTCGCGGCGATCCTCGGCGGCGGGTTGTTGTTCGGTCGCTCCTTCATCGCCGTGATGTTCGACCAGATGTTCAACCTGACGCCGCAGGGCTGGCGCATCCTCACGCTGCGCTGGGCGCTGTTCTTCGCCGGCATGGCGGTGCTCAACGAAATCGTCTGGCGCACCCAGAGCACGGATTTCTGGGTGAATTTCAAGGTGTTCGGCGTCACGCCGATCACGATGATCTTCGCGATTGCCCAGATGCCGCTGACCAAGCGCTATGGCGTCGAGCCGGCGTCGCTGGAAGCGAGCGAGGCGGATGCGGGGGATGTAAGGAAGGGGTGACGGTCTCTCAACCCGTCATTGCGAGCTGAGACCAGCCACACACTCAACTGTCATCGCCCGACTTGATCGGGCGATCCAGTATTCCAGAGACAGCAGTGAGATACGGAGAGGCCGCGGCGTACTGGATGCCCCGCCTTCGCGGGGCATGACAGCGGTGTGTGGGGCGACGCCTTCGTTTGCACGAGAGCGGAGCTAGCTCCCCGCCTTCAACGCCTTCTCCATCTGCGGCAACAACACGGTCCGCAGATTGTCCGGCGTGATCGGTCCCACCAGCTTGTAGACGATGGTGCCTTCGCGCCCGACGACGAACGTCTCCGGCACGCCATAGACGCCCCATTCGATCGAGGCGCGGCCGTTGGCGTCCACGCCGACGCGGCCGAACGGGTTGCCGTAGCGGCCGAGGAAACGGCGCGCATTGTCGGCCGCGTCCTTGTAGTTGATGCCGACGAGCTGGAAACGCTTGTCCTTGGCGAGCTCGGTCAGGAGCGGCGCCTCGTCATGGCAGGGCACGCACCAGGACGCCCAGACATTGACCAGGCTGACCTTGCCTTTGAACGCGGCGGGATCGAGGCCCGGCACCTGCGAATTGTCGGCCTGCAATCCCTCGAGCGGCGGCAGCGCGGTCTGCGGCGCCGGCCGCCCGATCAGCGCGGAAGGAATCCGCGAGGGATCGCCGCTGCCGAGCCGGAACCAGAACAGCAGCGCCAGGGCGATGAAGGCGATCAGCGGCAGCACCATCAGGAAGGTGCGGCGCTGCGGCGGAGCGGAAGTCGGTTGATCGCTCATGATTGATCGCTCACGGTGTGTCCGTTGCGCCGCGCCCGGAGCGGCGCGTGACGCCGCTGCGGTCGAGCTCGCGCAGGCGCTCGGTCTGGCTGCGATAGTCGAGCACGATCCAGCCGATCAGGATCATGACGACGAGCGCGGCCGCGGCGTAGGACGTCACGATGAAGGACGCGTAGGGACCAAGTGACATCGTCATGCGGCCCTCTGGCTCGCTTGCATCATCTGCAAGGAGCGGACGCGGCGGCGCAAGATCTCGTTGCGCATCGCCGCCAGCTGCAACGTGACGAACAGCAGCGTGAACGCGATGGCCATCAGCAGCAGCGGGATCAGGAACGATTTGTCGAGCGTCGAGCCGCCCATGCGCATCACCGACGCCGGCTGGTGCAGCGTGTTCCACCAATCGACCGAGAATTTGATGATGGGCAGGTTGATCGCGCCGACAAGCGTCAGCACCGCGGCCGCGCGTGCCGCGCGCGAGGGATCCTCGACCGCGCGCCAAAGCGCCATCAGGCCGAGATACATCAGGAAGAGGATCAGCACCGAGGTCAGCCGCGCGTCCCATTCCCAATAGGTGCCCCACATCGGCCGGCCCCACAGCGATCCCGTGAGCAGCGCGAGGAAGGTGAAGGCGGCGCCGATCGGCGCGGCGGCTTTCGCGGCGACGTCGGCGAGCGGATGCCGCCACACCAGCGTGCCCAATGAGGCGATGCTCATCACGCCCCAGACGAACATCGACAGCCAGGCGTTGGGCACGTGGATGAACATGATCTTCACCGTCGCGCCCTGCTGGTAGTCGTCGGGCGCAAGCGCAGACTGGTAGAGGCCGATGGTGAGCAGGATGACGGTCGCGGCCACAAGCCACGGCAGCACCCGCGCCGTCAGCGCGAGGAACCGTGTCGGATTGGCGAGGTCGATCAGCGTCATGGTATTCTGATAATCACAGGTCGGCACTCACGCAATCAGCATAAAAGCGCGCAGCGAAAGTTGATCGGGGTCAAGGGCAATCCGGCCCATTTCAATCGAGACCATGGCGCAGGCTCGCGGCCGCCGCGAAGGGGCCGATTACCAGGCTGACCAGCGACAGCGCGCACAGGATCGAGAACGGTGCGCCGAACGTCACGGGACCGACGATCACGGCCTGCGAGGCCGCGACGCCGAAAATCAGCACCGGGATCGACAGCGGCAGCACCAGCACGGCCATCAACAGTCCGCCCCGGTGCAGCGTCACCGCCAGCGCGGCGCCGATCATGCCGGTGAAGGTCAGCGCCGGCGTACCGGCCAGGAGCGTCAGCGCCACCGCGCCGGTCGCGACCATGTCGAGGTTGAGCAGCAGGCCGAGCACCGGGGTTGCGACAATCAGCGGCAGGCCGGCAGCGAGCCAATGCGCCAGCGCCTTGGCGGCGCAGGCGAGTTCCAGCGGCGTCCGGCTCATCGTGATCAGGTCGAGCGAGCCGTCCTCGTGGTCGGCCATGAACAGCCGGTCCAGGGTGAGCAGGCTCGCCAGCAGCGCGCCGAGCCACAGGATCGCCGGCCCCAGCCGCGACAGCAGCGCCAGATCCGGCCCCACCGCGAACGGCATCAGCACGACCACGGTCAGGAAGAACAGCACGCCGATCAGCGCCCCACCGCCGACGCGGAGCGCGATCCGGATGTCCCGGCGAATGAGCGCGGACAGGGCGGTCATGGGGCGGCTCCGACGGCGAGGCGGCCATGAGAGCCCAACTTGTGCCCCAAGCAAACTGCGCTCCCTCCCCCCTTGCGGGGGAGGGCGGGGGAGAGGGGTCGCCCCGGGAGAGATGCTTTTGAAGGGCTGACGGCGAGCAACAGAGCGCTCGCCTCCCGAGCGCTAGAACCGAATCGCCCTACCGTGCCGCACCCCTCTCCCTGACCCTCCCCCGCAAGGGGGGAGGGAACGGAGAGAGCCGGGCTCGGCCGCTTGGAAAACTGAGGGTCCATCGGAATCATGCGGCACCCCCAATCCGCAGCTCCCGCGAATCGATCCCCAGCGGCGCATGGGTCGCCGCGATGATCAGGCCGCCGCGGGCGAGGTGATCGCGCATCAGGCCCTCGAACATGTCCTGGCCGGCCACGTCCAGCGCCGTGGTCGGCTCGTCGAGCAGCCAGACCGGGCGGCGCACGGTCAGCAGCCGGGCCAGTGACAGGCGGCGGCGCTGGCCGGCGGACAGGAAGGCGGCCGGCAAATGGGTGGCATGGTCGAGCCCGACGGTGGCGAGGCTCTTGGCGGCTTCAAAACGCTCGCCGCCCAGAAAATCAGCCCAGAATGACAGGTTTTCCGCCACGCTCAGCGCCGGCTTCAGGGCGTCGCGATGGCCGAGATAGTGGCACTGCTCCGGCAGCGTCAGCTCTGCATCGCCGCCGTCGATTGCGATTGTCCCGCCGGCCGGAATCAGCAGGCCTGCGATCAGCCGCAGCAGCGAGGTCTTGCCCGAGCCGTTGCGGCCGACGACCGCCACGGCCTCGCCGGCGACAGCCTCGAAATCGAGCCCGGAAAACACCTCGCGGCCGCCGCGCACGCAGACGACCCCGCGTCCGGACAGCTGCATCTTGCCTTGGTCCAATCCGCTCAAAGCCTGGCCTCAGGAAATCTTGGGGTAGCGCATGGGAATTTTTGGCTCGCGGATTGCTGCGGCACGATTGTGGCTGTGGCGGCGCGGTTAGAAAGCTTCTATAAGCCCGGAACTACTTGATGCAGCAACTCAACCTGCCCCTGCAAGCGAACCAGCCGGACTCGCTGACGGTGTTAAAATACCCCTTGCCGGGTATAACTAACAATTGGGATTTTCCTACATGACCTCGCTCGACAGCTTCAAATGCAAAAAGACCCTCAAGGTCGGCGCCAAGACCTATGTCTATTACAGCCTGCCCACGGCCGAGAAGAATGGTCTGAAGGGAATTTCGAAACTCCCCTATTCGATGAAGGTGCTGCTGGAAAATCTCCTCCGCAACGAGGACGGCCGCACGGTCAAGAAGGAAGACATCGTCGCGGTGTCGAAGTGGCTGCGCAAGAAGTCGCTGGAGCATGAGATCGCATTCCGCCCGGCCCGCGTGCTGATGCAGGATTTCACCGGCGTGCCGGCCGTGGTTGACCTCGCCGCGATGCGCAACGCGATGCAGAAGCTCGGCGGCGATGCCGAGAAGATCAACCCGCTGGTGCCGGTGGACCTCGTCATCGACCACTCCGTGATCGTGAACTTCTTCGGCGACAACAAGGCCTTCGGCAAGAACGTCACCGAGGAATACAAGCAGAATCAGGAGCGCTACGAGTTCCTGAAGTGGGGCCAGAAGGCGTTCTCGAACTTCTCCGTCGTGCCGCCCGGCACCGGCATCTGCCATCAGGTCAATCTCGAATATCTCTCCCAGACGGTCTGGACCAAGAAGGAGAAGATGACGGTCGGCAAGAAGACCGGCACCTTCGAGGTCGCCTATCCCGACTCGCTGGTCGGCACCGACTCCCACACCACCATGGTCAACGGTCTCGCCGTGCTCGGCTGGGGCGTCGGCGGCATCGAGGCCGAAGCCTGCATGCTCGGTCAGCCGCTGTCGATGCTGCTGCCCCACGTCGTCGGCTTCAAGCTGAAGGGCGCGATGAAGGAAGGCGTCACTGCGACCGACCTCGTGCTGACAGTCACGCAGATGCTGCGCAAGCTCGGCGTGGTCGGCAAGTTCGTCGAGTTCTTCGGCCCCGGCCTTGATCACCTGTCCGTCGCCGACAAGGCGACCATCGCCAACATGGCCCCCGAATATGGCGCGACCTGCGGCTTCTTCCCGGTCGACGCTGCTGCGCTCGATTACCTCAAGACCTCCGGCCGCGCTCCGGCGCGCGTCGCGCTGGTGCAGGCCTATGCCAAGGCGCAGGGCCTGTTCCGCACCGCCAAGTCGGCCGATCCGGTGTTCACGGAAACGCTGACCCTCGACCTCGGCGACGTCGTTCCCTCGATGGCCGGTCCGAAGCGTCCCGAAGGCCGCATCGCGCTGCCGTCGGTCGCCGAAGGCTTTTCGCTCGCGCTCGGCACCGAGTACAAGAAGACCGAAGAACCCGGGAAGCGCTTTGCCGTCGACGGCAAGAACTTCGAGATCGGTCATGGCGACGTCGTGATCGCCGCCATCACCTCCTGCACCAACACCTCGAATCCGAGCGTCTTGATCGGCGCCGGCCTGCTTGCGCGCAACGCTGCCGCCAAGGGCCTCAAGGCTAAACCGTGGGTGAAGACCTCGCTCGCCCCGGGCAGCCAGGTGGTCGCGGCCTATCTCGCCGATTCCGGTCTGCAGTCCGATCTCGACAAGGTCGGCTTCAACCTGGTGGGTTTCGGCTGCACCACCTGCATCGGCAATTCCGGTCCGTTGCCCGAGGAGATCTCGAAGTCTATCAACGACAACGGCATCGTCGCGGCCGCCGTGCTCTCCGGCAACCGTAACTTCGAAGGCCGCGTCTCGCCGGACGTGCAGGCCAACTATCTCGCTTCGCCGCCGCTGGTCGTCGCCCACGCGCTCGCGGGCAGCGTCACCAAGAACCTCGCCGTCGAGCCGCTCGGTGAGGGCAAGGACGGCAAGCCGGTGTACCTCAAGGACATCTGGCCGACGACGAAGGAGATCAACGCCTTCATGAAGAAGTTCGTGACCGCGTCGATCTTCAAGAAGAAGTATGCCGACGTGTTCAAGGGCGACACCAACTGGCGCAAGATCAAGACCGTCGAGAGCGAGACCTATCGCTGGAACATGAGCTCGACCTATGTGCAGAACCCGCCCTATTTCGACGGCATGAAGAAGGAGCCTGAGCCGGTCACCGACATCGTCGAGGCGCGCATCCTCGCCATGTTCGGCGACAAGATCACCACCGACCACATCTCGCCGGCCGGTTCGATCAAGCTCACCTCGCCCGCCGGCAAATATCTCAGCGAGCACCAGGTGCGTCCGGCCGACTTCAACCAGTACGGCACGCGTCGTGGCAACCATGAAGTGATGATGCGCGGCACCTTCGCCAACATCCGCATCAAGAACTTCATGCTGAAGGGCGCTGACGGAAATATCCCGGAAGGCGGTCTCACCAAGCACTGGCCCGACGGCGAGCAGATGTCGATCTACGACGCCGCGATGAAGTACCAGCAGGAGCAAGTGCCGCTGGTGGTGTTCGCCGGTGCCGAATACGGCAACGGCTCCTCGCGCGACTGGGCTGCGAAGGGCACGCGCCTGCTCGGCGTCCGCGCCGTGATCTGCCAGAGCTTCGAGCGTATCCACCGCTCCAACCTGGTCGGCATGGGCGTGCTGCCGCTGACCTTCGAGGAAGGCACCTCCTGGTCCTCGCTCGGCCTGAAGGGCGACGAGAAGGTCACGCTGCGCGGCCTGGTCGGCGAGCTGAAGCCGCGCCAGAAGCTGACCGCGGAGATCGTCTCCGGCGACGGTTCGTTGCAGCGCGTTTCGCTGCTTTGCCGCATCGATACGCTGGACGAGCTCGATTACTACCGGAACGGCGGCATTCTGCACTACGTGCTGCGCAAGCTCGCGGCCTAAGCGCGAATTTGTGAACGGTGGCTCACCGCGACGTGAGTAGAAGGTTAAACGAGGGCGGCCTATCACAAGGCCGCCTTCGTGCGTTGCGACAACGCCTCCGATGGCTCCGGCCGGCGGAAAACCTCGCCCTGGACGGTTGAATGTACGATGCCCGTAAGACTACGGTGACCATCAGGCGATAGGATATTCCCCCCCCCACGCGTGCGAGGTGTGACGTTCAACATGACTGCAATGATGGCTTCTAATCTGGTTTCGCGCTGGTCCGGTGCACTCTGGTCGGGAGCGCTCGGCATCTGTGCCATCGTCGCCGTCATCCGTCCCGCCGAGGCTGATCCCCGCGCCGTGGTCGAGCTCTTCACATCGCAGGGCTGCTCGTCCTGCCCGCCCGCCGACCAGGTCATCGGCGATCTCTCCAACGACCCGTCGATCATCGCGCTGAGCATGCCGATCGACTATTGGGATTATCTCGGCTGGAAGGACACGCTTGCGGATTCGCGCTTCTCGGCGCGGCAGCGCGCCTATTCGCGCATGCGCGGCGACCGCGAGGTCTATACGCCGCAAGTCGTGGTCAATGGTTCGACGCATGTCATCGGCAGCGATCGCGTCGGCATCGAGAGCGCGATCGGCAAGACCGACAAGGGCACGGGCGTGATGAGCGTGCCGGTGACGATGTCGCTTGCCGGCAAGCAGATCAACGTCTCGGTGGCGGCGAGCAAGGAGTCGGCGGTCTCGCACGGCGAGGTCTGGATCTGCTCGATCACGAAATCGGTGCCGATCGCAATCAGCCGCGGCGAAAATCGCGGACAGCAGATCACCTATCACAACGTCGTGCGCAACCTGCTCAAGGTCGGCGACTGGAATGGACGTCCGGAAAGCTGGACGGTGCCGTTGGAAAATCTCACGCGCGACGGCGTCGACGGCGCTGTGGTCTATGTCCAGGACGGCAGCCGTGAGAAGCCGGGTGCGATGCTCGGCGCAGCCTACACGTCGCTCCACTAGATCCGATTATCCCTTTAGCGCCGCACTCAATCTAACTCCTCATGGTGAGGAGTGCGCCCTCGCGCGCAGTCTCGAACCATGAAAGGCCCGCTGCTGAAACTCGGCCTCGATCCTTCGAGACGCCGCTTCGCGGCTCCTCAGGATGAGGGGAGAGTGTGTTCGCGCTGACACGAGAGAGAGAGCGTTGGTAGGTCGTGCCGCAAACGTCCCGACACAAACCAAAAAGGACCAACTTGCGTTGGCCCTCCTTGTCGCGCGTACAGACCCGATCCCGACGGCCCCGGGGGGCTGGGGGCTGAGGAATCCGGAACCGAAAGGACCGGGTCAACGCACATAGGTCTTTTCGCAATGCAGGGCGGCAGGCGCTTGGCGGAAAAGCGGCGATATCAAGATTCCTTCTAACGATCCCGTGACGGTTTGCCGCGACAGAGTTCCACTCCTGCGTGTGCTCCGTTTCGCACCCGATTCAATGAGTTGAGTGAAGAGCCCCTTGCGGCGGGGAACAGTTGGCGCGATCATGCAACTGTCATGATCCGCGGTTCCGGGGACGGTCTTCGCGGATGCGGTCATGCCGCGAGATGAGGAGGCGCTCGATGAGTCTGACGCCGGAGGATGCCGATCCGAGCGAGCAGCGCGCAGTGGCGCGCCCCGCCGCTGCGAATGCCCAACCCAACCGGGTGACATTCAACCGGCTGGAACTAAACCGCATCCTCAACCTTTACGGCCGCATGGTCGCCGACGGCGAGTGGCGCGATTATGCCATCGACTTCCTGAAGGACCGTGCGGTGTTCTCGGTCTTCCGCCGCGCCTCGGAGGTGCCGATCTACCGCATCGAGAAAGATCCGCGGCTGGCGCGCAAGCAGGGCATGTACAGCGTGATCTCGGCGACCGGCCTGATCCTGCGCCGCGGCCACGAGCTCGAGCGCGTGCTGCTGGTGATCGATCGCAAGCTGGCGGTGGTGTAGCCGCACGAGCGGTGCCGTAGGGTGGGCAAAGGCGCAAAACGCCGTGCCCACGTCCTTTCCCTGTCGTCGCAAATGGTGGGCACGCTTCCGCCTTCGCTCTCCGAGCTACGGCGGACAAGTCGCTTTGCCCACCCTACGAGACTGTCCTACTTGGTTGGCACGGTGCTCGCGCCCTCGCCGAGGTCGCGTTGCATCATCACCGTGTCGAGCCAGCGGCCGAATTTCAGGCCAACATTGGGATGCGTGCCGATCATCTTGAAACCGCCGCGCGTGTGCACGCCGATCGAACCGGCATTGGCGGAATCGCCGATCACCGCGATCATCTGGCGGAAGCCGCGCGCCTCGCATTCGGTGATCAGCCGCTCCAGCAGCAACGAGCCGATGCCGCGGCGGTGGAACGAGGGATCGAGATAGATCGAGTTCTCGACCGTGAAGCGGTAGGCCGGCCGCGGCCGGTAGGCGCCGGCATAGGCATAGCCGGCGACGCGGCCGTCGAGGATGGCGACGAAATAGGGATAGCCGCCGTCGATCAATGCGCGGTAGCGGCGCGTCATCTCGGCGAGGTCGGGCGGTTCCAGCTCGAACGTCGCCGTGCCCTCGCGAACGGCCTGCTGGTAGATGGCGGTGATGGCGGGAAGGTCGGCCTCAATGGCGGGCCTGATCTCAGGTGCGGACATGGGAGGAAGATTAGAGCCTTCCCGAGACGGCTGGAAGGGGGCGAAGCCGCCTCGCCGCCGTCATTGCGAGCGCAGCGAAGCAATCCAGAAATGCGCCCGCGGAGGGTCCCTGGATTGCTTCGCTGCGCTCGCAAGGACGAGGAGAGAGGTGACGCTCGTAGCCCGGATGAAGCGCAGCGAAATCCGGGGCCGTCGTATCCGCAGATAGGCCTGTCCCGGATTGCGCTTCGCTTCATCCGGGCTACGGGCGTGCGGCGCATCCCGGCCCAAACAAAAACCCCGGCCTCTCGGCCGGGGTTCGTATCCGTTCCCTCGTCGAAGCGCTTAGTCGCGCTGGCCGAGGAGCTGCAGGAGCAGCGTGAACAGGTTGATGAAGTTCAGGTACAGCGACAGCGCGCCGGTAATGGCCGCACGCTCTGCGATGTCACCGCCGGCCGAGGCGTAGCCGTAGATGTAGTCGTTCTTCAGCCGCTGGGTGTCCCAGGCGGTGAGGCCAGCGAACACCAGCACGCCGACCACGGACACGATGAACTGCAGCATCGAGCTCACCAGGAACAGGTTGACCAGGCTCGCGATGATGATGCCGATCAGGCCCATGAACAGGAACGAGCCCATTCCGGTCAGGTCACGCTTGGTCGTGTAGCCGTAGAGGCTGAGCGCGCCGAACGTGGCCGCGGTGATGAAGAACACCCGCACGATCGAGGTGTGCGTGAACACCAGGAAGATCGAGGATAGCGAGATGCCCATCAGCGCCGCGAACACCCAGAACAGGATCTGCGCGGTCGAGGGGGCGAGGCGGTTGATGCCCGCCGAGATCACGAACACCATTGCGAGCGGCGCGAGCATGAACAGCCACTTCAGGGGGCTGACGAACATCGCGTAGCCGAACGGCGTCAGGAACAGCTTGCCGACGCGGACGGCTTCCGGAGTCGGAACGTCGGTCACGGCGGCCATATAGACGCCGAGCGCGGCCAGGCCGGTGATGGCGAGGCCGATGCTCATGTAATTGTAGATGCGCAGCATATAGGCGCGCAGGCCGGCATCGACCGTCGCGGCGTCAACACGCCCGGCGGCCCTGCCGAAAGGAGAAGCGTAGTTACGGTCTAGGTCCGACATGGTCGAATTCCCGTTGGTTAGCCCGGTCCGGCATGAGGGTCGCCATGCCGCCGGTTCGTCAAATTCTATCTCGGATACCGATCTGTGCCGACTAAATTCTGGCTCATAATCGGGGCTCCGAACCCATTGGATATGTGGGAAACTAACACATTCGCTGCAACCGTCCACGCGCGGCTGAATGTCGCCCTCGCCCGCAATCCTGGCGAGCAGACGTGGTTAATCGCTGGAATCGTGCGATTCCGACATCGCGGGGTCGCCCGCTACCATTTGTCACAAATTCCGCAACACCGTGGCGGGCTTTTTGTTCAATGCCAGCAGCGTCCCGGCGAGCCCAAGTCCGACCGTGACCACCAGGGCCGCCGCGACCACGCCGGCCGCGCTGCCGGCCTGCCAGATGAAACTCAGTGTCATCAGCCGCGTCACGATCATCCAGGCCGCGATGCTGCCGGCGATCACGCCGAACACCGCGGTGGCAAGTCCGATCAGCAGGTATTCGAGGGCATAGGCGCCGAGCAGCCGCAGCCGGGTCGCGCCGAGGGTCTTGAGGATCACCGCATCGTAGACCCGGTGGCGGTGGCCGGCGGCGAGCGCGCCGCCCAGCACCAGGATCGCCGAGATCAGGGTCACCGCGCTGGCGCCGCGGATCGCGAGCGCCAGATTGGTCACGACCGAGCCGACCGTCTCCATCACCTCGCGCACGCGAACGCTCGTCACCATCGGATAGGCGTCGGCGACCTGCTTGATGATCTTGCCGTCGCCGGCCGCAGTGCCGCCGGCCTCGGTGAGCGTCGCGATATGGGTGTGGGGCGCGCCCTTGAAGGCGTTGGGCGAGAACACCAGCACGAAATTGATGCCCATGCCCTGCCAGTCGATGGTGCGCAGATTGCCGATTTTGGCCGGGATGTCGCGGCCGAGCACGTTGACCACGATCTCGTCGCCGAGCTTGAGACCGAGCCCGTCGGCGATTTTCTTCTCCATCGAGACCAGCAGCGGGCCGGAATAGTCGGCGCTCCACCATTCGCCCTCGACCACCTTGGAGCCCTTCGGCAGCTCGGCGGTGTAGGTCAGGCCGCGGTCGCTTTGCAGCACCCATTCGGAATCGGTGGTGGGCTTGAGGTCCTCGGCACGGATCCCGCGCGCGGCGACGATGCGCCCGCGCAGCATCGGCACGTCCTCGACCTTTGCGCCCGGCGCGATCCGGCGCAGATAGCCGTCGAACTGCTCGGCCTGCGTGCTCGGGATGTCGATGAAGAAGAACGACGGCGCGTGCTCGGGGAGGGCCGCAAGGAACTGCCGGCGCAGATTGCCGTCGATCTGGGTGATGGTGACGAGCACGGCGAGCCCGAGCCCGAGCGACAGCACGACGGAGGGCGTCAGCGCGCCCGGCCGGTGGATGTTGGCGATCGCCAGCCGCAGCATCGGCAGGCGCGTGCGCGGCAGCCGGCGCGCGATCGTCATCAGCAGGGCGGCGATGCCGCGGAGCAGGGCGAACACGACGACGGAGGAGGCCACGAACACCGCGGCGATGCGCTTGTCGAAGGACAATCCGATCACGACCGCGATCAGCAGCGCGATCACGCCGGCCATGAACACGAGATAGCTCCAGCGCGGCCGGTGCCATTCGGAGCTGATGGTGTCGCGGAACAGCGCGGCGACCGGCACGTCGTGCACCCGCCCGAGCGGCCACAGGCCGAAGGCGAGCGCCGTGAGCAGGCCATAGACGAAGGACAGCGCGAGCTCGTCGGCATGCATGGCCGGCACCACCGGCAGCGGCAGCAGCTTTCCGAACAGGCCGACGATGGCGAACGGCATGGCGGCGCCGAGCGCAAGGCCGATCACCGAGCCAATTCCCGCCAGCAGCAGGACCTGCGCCAGATAGATGCCGAACACGTCGCGGCCGGTGGCGCCGACCGCCTTGAACGCCGCGATGACCTCGAGCCGGCGGTCGATATGGCTCTTGACGGCATTGGCGACGCCGACGCCGCCGACCAGGAGCGCGGCGAGGCCGACCAGCGTCAGGAATTGCGTGAAGCGGTTGATGTTGCGCTCGAGCTGCGGCGAGGCATTGGAGCGGCTGCGGATCTCCCAGCCGGCCTGCGGCGCGGCGTTGCGCGCGTCCGCGATGAAGGCGTCGGTGGCGCGCTCGCTGTTGCCGGTGTCAGGCAGCTTCACCCGGTACACCCAGCGCACCAGGCTGCCGGGCTGGATCAGGCCGGTGGCGCGCAGGCCCGCCTCGCTGATCAGGAAGCGCGGCCCGAAACCGATGCCGCCGGCGAGCTTGTCGGGCTCGGCTTCGACAGTGCTGCGGATCTGGAAGGTCGCGCTTCCGATGGTGACGCGGTCGCCGGTCTTCAGCGACAGCCGCGCCAGCAGCGTCGGATCGGCGGCGGCACCGAACGCGCCGTCGCGCTCCGCGAGCAGGTCGGACATCGGCAGCGGCGGCGCCAGCGTCAGCTGACCCAGCATCGGATAGGTGTCGTCGACCGCCTTCATCTCGACCAGCGCGAGCTGGCCGTCGGCGGAGCGTGCCATGCCTCGCAAGGTCGCGGCTGTCGAGACGGTGCCGCGCGAGCGCAGGAAGGAGACTTCCTCGGGCTTCGCCTCGCGCTGGAACAGCACGAAGGAGACGTCGCCGCCGAGCAGCGTGCGGCCCTCGCGCGCGAGACCGTCGCTCAGGCTTGCCGACACCGAGCCGACGCCGGCGATGGCCATCACGCCGAGCGCGATGCAGGCGATGAAGACATAGAAGCCGCGCAGGCCTCCGCGCAATTCGCGCAGCGCGTAGCGCAGCGACAGCGCGACGCCGTTGGGCTTCGCGAACGGTTCGGCCGCGATGCTCATGCCGGCGCAGACTGGGTGTCGATGCGGCCGGAGCGCAGGCGGATCACGCGATCGCAGCGCTGTGCGAGCGAGGAATCGTGCGTGACCAGCACCAGCGTCATGCCGCGCTCGGCGTGTTTGTTGAACAGAAGATCGACGATCTGTTTTCCGGTGGCCTCGTCGAGATTGCCGGTCGGCTCGTCCGCGACGAGGATGGCGGGATCGGGCGCCAGCGCGCGGGCGAGCGCGACGCGCTGCTGCTCGCCGCCGGACAGTTGCGTCGGATAGTGATGCAGGCGATCGCCGAGCCCGACCGATTGCAGCTCCTGCGCCGCGCGTCTTGCAGCGTCAGGGTTGCCGGCGAGTTCGAGCGGCACGGCGACGTTCTCGAGCGCCGTCATGGTCGGGATCAGATGGAAGGACTGGAAGACGATGCCGACCTGGCGGCCGCGGAAGCGGGCCAGCGCGTCCTCGTCGAGGGCATTGAAAGGCGTGCCTGACACCACCACCTCTCCGCTATCAGGACGCTCCAGCCCCGCCATCACCATCAGCAGCGTGGATTTGCCCGAGCCTGACGGGCCGATCAGGCCGATCGTCTCGCCCGAGGCGACCCGCAGGCTGATATCCTTGAGGATGTGAACGCGTGCCGCGCCCGTACCCAATGAAAGATTGACGTTGGAGATGGCGATGGTGTCCGGCGCGGTGCCGGCGAGCGAAGAGGTTTCGATGCGACTGTCCATGGTCCGGTCATATGGCAACTCCGCATACGCGGTCGAGAGGCGTTACGGATTGTTCATGCACATAGCCGTGTTGATGTTCGCTTTGATGACGGCGGCGGATCCGGCATGGGCCGAAGCGGCAAAGCCGGTCAGGCTTGTCGTTCTCGGCGATTCCCTGAGCGCCGGCCTCGGCCTCCCGGCCCAGGACGCATTCCCCACAAAACTTCAAAAATCCTTTCAGGCCAAAGGCATAGCGGTCGACATGACCAATGCCGGCGTGTCCGGCGACACCTCGTCCGGCGGCCGAGACCGGCTCGACTGGTCGGTCCCGGACGGAACCGACGGCGTGATCATCGAGCTCGGCGCCAACGACGCGCTGCGCGGCATCGACCCCGATTTGACGCGGACCGCGCTGACCGACATCGTCCAGCGATTGAAGGCACGCAAGATCGCGGTGATGCTGTGCGGCATGCTGGCGCCGCCGAATTACGGCGCGGACTACGCCACGCGCTTCAATTCGATTTATCCGGATCTTGCGAAAAAATTCGACGTGCCGCTCTATCCGTTTTTCCTCGACGGCGTCGCGGCCGACGCCAAGCTCAACCAGGCCGACGGCATTCATCCGACCGCGGCCGGCGTCGACATCATCGTTAACAACATCATGCCCACCGTGGAGGCATTTTTGCGCAACATAAGCGAGCAGCGCCGCTGAAAAGCGGGCAGCGCTAACCGTAATTCCCAGGGTTTTACCGGGGTGAGGCGCGCGATGCTTCGCAGAGTCACACAACTGCGATAGGAATCAGGGTACCGGTGATTCGTCGCCGGCTCTACAATTTGGATATGATCCTTCCCAGGGATCGTGCCCAAGCATCGGGAGTGCGAAACGATGCCGCGTCTGTTCACAGGTCTGGAAATTCCGGCCGAGATCGGCCAGACGCTTTCCAATTTGCGGGGTGGCCTTCCCGGCGCCCGCTGGGTCGATCCCGAAAATTATCATGTTACCCTGCGCTTCATCGGCGATATCGACGGCATGTCCGCCAACGAGATCGCATCGATGCTGTTTCGCGTCGATCGCAAGCCCTTCGAGGTGAAGGTGCAGGGGCTCACGAGCTTCGGCGGCCGCAAGCCGCGCGCGGTGGTCGCAACCATCGCGCCGAGCAAGCCGCTGATGGAATTGCAGGCCGAGCTCGAACGCATGATGCAGCGGATGGGCCTCGATCCTGAAGGCCGCAAGTTCACCCCGCATGTCACGCTGGCCCGGCTGCACGACGCGTCCGACCGCGACGTCGCCGACTATCTCTCGCTGCGCGGTTACTTCCCGAGCAAGGCGTTCATGGCCGAACGTTTTGTCTTGTTCTCGTCACGCGCATCGACCGGCGGCGGCCCCTATGTAGTCGAGGACGCCTACGAGCTGTGTGAGTAGCACCGCTCTCGTGCCCCGGACGCGGTGCAGCGCGTAGCGGTGCGCCGCAGAGCCGGGGCCCATCGCGACACGGCAATGAACGAAACAGTGGGTCCCGGCTCTGCGCAGCGTCACTGCGTGCCGCAGCGCGTCCGGGACACGGAACGCATAGCGCCCCGCACCAATTGACGGCTTGCAATTTCCGCGCATCTCTGGCGGAAAAGAGCCATGCTCTCCACCCCCAGTTCCTCATTCCACGAGGCGTACCAGGCCCAGATCGCGTCCGGCGCGATCGAGCCCGATGCTGCGCAGGCCGAAATCGCCGAAGCCTATGCGGCCCTCGACCACCGGCTCGCGAATTACAAGCCGCAGCGCAAGCAGGGTCTGCTCAGTCGTCTGTTCAGCGGCGACAAGGACGAGGCGCCGCGCGGGCTCTACGTCCATGGCGAAGTCGGCCGCGGCAAGACCATGCTGATGGATCTGTTCTTCCAGCACAGTACCGTCGAGCACAAGCGCCGCGCGCATTTCCACGAGTTCATGGCGGAAGCGCATGAGCGCATCTACGATTATCGCCAGGGCATCTCGCGCGGCGAGATCGCCGATGGCGACGTCATCGCGCTGACCGCGAACGCGATCTTCGAGGAAAGCTGGCTGCTCTGCTTCGACGAATTCCACGTCACCGACATCGCGGACGCGATGATCCTCGGCCGCCTGTTCGCAAAACTGTTCGAGCTCGGCACCGTGGTCGTCGCGACCTCCAACGTTGCGCCCGACGATCTCTACAAAGGCGGCTTGAACCGTTCGCTGTTCCTGCCCTTCATCAAGCAGATCACCGACCACATGGACGTGCTGCGGCTCGATGCGCGCACGGATTTCCGCCTGGAAAAGCTTCAGGGCGTGCCGATGTGGCTGACGCCGGCCGACGGCGATGCGGACGCAGCCCTCGACCGCGCCTGGTCGAAGATGACCGGCGGCGCCAAATGCAAGTCGCGCAATATTTCGTTCAAGGGCCGCATCCTGCACGTGCCGTGCTCGGCCCATGGTGTGGCGCGGTTCGGATTTGCGGATCTCTGCGAAAAACCGCTCGGCGCGTCCGACTACCTCCGCCTCGCGCACGACTATCACACCATCCTGGTCGACCATATTCCAGTGATGGATTTTTCCCAGCGCAACGCCGCCAAGCGTTTCATCACGCTGATCGATACGCTCTATGACAATGCCGTGAAGCTGATGGCCTCGGCTGATGCCAATCCGATCTCGCTCTACCTCGCCCACGAGGGCAACGAGGCCATGGAGTTCAAGCGGACGGCGTCGCGCCTGATCGAAATGAGCTCGGAATCCTATCTGGCGCTGCCTCACGGCCGCAAGGATTCCACCGCCAGCGGCTCCACCAAGGGCCTGGTGGAGACTTAAGTCCTATTTGCCAGCGCTGTCATTCCGGGGCGTCGCGAAGCGACGAGCCCGGAATCCGTACTCCCGCTGGTGGTTATGAATTCTCAGATGCGCAATTGCGCATCGTAGCTCGCGACTTTCGTCGCGCCCCGGAATGACAGGGATGCGCTTCAATATTCGCCAAGCCCGACAATTGGGCATCCACCGACTTGAACGGGGGGAGCGAAAGGGATAACCACCCGTCTCAGTTTTCCCCTCCTTAACGTGTCTAAAGGACAGGTTCACATGGCGCGCGACAAGATTGCTTTGATTGGCTCCGGTCAGATCGGCGGAACGCTGGCTCATCTCATCGGCCTGAAAGAACTGGGCGACGTGGTGATGTTCGACATCGCCGAGGGCGTGCCGCAGGGCAAGGCGCTCGACATCGCCCAGTCCTCGCCGGTCGACGGTTTTGACGCGCACTATACCGGCGCCAATTCGTACGAAGCCCTCGACAACGCCAAAGTCTGCATCGTCACCGCCGGCGTGCCGCGCAAGCCCGGCATGAGCCGCGACGATCTCCTCTCCATCAACCTCAAGGTCATGGAGCAGGTCGGCGCCGGCATCAAGAAATACGCCCCCGACGCCTTCGTCATCTGCATCACCAACCCGCTCGACGCGATGGTGTGGGCGCTGCAGAAGGCTTCGGGCCTGCCGCACAAGAAGGTCGTCGGCATGGCCGGCGTGCTGGATTCCTCGCGCTTCCGCTACTTCCTGGCCGACGAGTTCAACGTCTCGGTCGAGGACGTCACCGCCTTCGTGCTCGGCGGTCACGGCGACACCATGGTGCCGCTGGTGAAGTACTCTACCGTCGCCGGCATTCCGCTGCCCGACCTCGTCAAGATGGGCTGGACCTCGCAGGCGCGCCTCGACGAGATCGTCGACCGCACCCGCAACGGCGGCGCCGAGATCGTCAATCTGCTCAAGACCGGCTCGGCCTTCTACGCGCCTGCCGCCTCCGCGATCGCGATGGCCGAGAGCTATCTGCGGGACAAGAAGCGCGTGCTGGCCAGCGCCGCCTACCTCAACGGCGAATACGGCGTGAAGGATATGTATGTCGGCGTGCCCGTCGTGATCGGCGCCAAGGGCGTCGAGCGCGTCGTCGAGATCGAGCTCACCGGCAAGGACCGCGAGGCTTTCGACAAGTCGGTCGGCGCCGTACAGGGCCTGGTCGATGCCTGCAAGAAGATCGCACCCGATCTTCTCGGCCGCTAAGCGCAAAAATCCCCGCCGAAGACCGAAATCCGGTCTTCGGCGGTTTCACTTCTGGGGCCTGCTTGACAGGGCAGGCGCCCGGTTCGGCAGTCCAGAGATCTCGATGTCAAAGAATCCGGGTTGCAGTTCCTGTGGTATATGGTATGCCAGCCACAAGACTGAGGTGGGCCCAAGAGGTCACCGCCCGCGGGTTCAGGGAGCGACCATATGAATATCCATGAATATCAGGCCAAAGCGCTGCTGAACGAGTTCGGCGTCGCGATCTCCAAGGGCGTCCCCGTCCTGAAGCCCGCGGACGCGGAAGCCGCCGCCAAGGCCCTCCCGGGTCCGGTCTGGGTGGTGAAGAGCCAGATCCACGCCGGCGGCCGCGGCAAGGGCAAGTTCAAGGAAGCCTCGGCCGGCGACAAGGGCGGCGTGCGCATCGCCAAGTCGGCCGCCGAGGTCGCCGAATTCGCCAAGCAGATGCTCGGCGCCACGCTTGTGACGATCCAGACCGGCCCCGCCGGCAAGCAGGTCAACCGCCTCTACATCGAGGACGGCTCGGACATCGACAAGGAGTTCTACCTCTCGATCCTGGTCGACCGCGAGACCTCGCGCGTGTCGTTCGTGGTGTCGACCGAGGGCGGCGTCAACATCGAGGACGTCGCGCACAACACGCCTGAGAAGATCGTCACCTTCTCCATCGATCCCGCGACCGGCATCATGGGCCATCACGGCCGCACCGTCGCCAACGCGCTGAAACTCTCCGGCGATCTCGCCAAGCAGGCCGAGAAGCTCACCGCGCAGCTCTACACCGCCTTCGTCGCCAAGGACATGTCGATGCTGGAGATCAACCCGCTGGTCGTGACCAAGCAGGGCCAGCTCCGCGTGCTCGACGCCAAGGTGTCGTTCGACGACAACGCGCTGTTCCGTCATCCCGAGGTGCTCGCGCTGCGCGACGAGACCGAGGAAGACGCCAAGGAAATCGAGGCGTCGAAATACGACCTCAACTACGTCACCCTCGACGGCAACATCGGCTGCATGGTCAACGGCGCCGGCCTCGCCATGGCGACGATGGATATCATCAAGCTCTACGGCATGGCGCCGGCGAACTTCCTCGACGTCGGCGGCAGCGCCAGCAAGGAGAAGGTCGCAGCCGCCTTCAAGATCATCACCGCCGATCCCAACGTGAAGGGCATCCTGGTCAACATCTTCGGTGGGATCATGAAGTGCGACGTGATCGCCGAAGGCGTCACGGCCGCCGTGCGCGAGGTCGGCCTCAGCGTGCCGCTGGTGGTTCGCCTCGAAGGCACCAATGTCGAGCTCGGCAAGAAGATCATCCGCGAATCCGGCCTGAACGTGGTGCCGGCCGACAATCTCGACGACGCCGCGCAGAAGATCGTGAAGGCCGTCAAGGGAGGCTGAGGCCATGACCCAGGACCATCTCGCCGCATCATCTCCGCTTGCAGAGCACACGCGCCTCGCCGCGTTCGCCGGCGAATGGAATGGCGAAGAGGTGGTCTTCCCGTCACGCTGGACGGAGGGTGGGCCGGCAACTTCGCATGTCGTCGCCCGCATGGACCTGAACGGATTCTACCTGATCCAGGATGCTGTCCAGATCCGCGACGGCAAGCAGGTCTTCGCCACCCACGGCCTCTTCACCTACGATCGTGAAGACCGGACCTACAAGTTGTTCTGGTACGACTCGCTTGGCTACACGCCGCCCTCGCCCGCCTCCGGCGGCTGGGTCGGCAAGACCCTGACGCTGGTGCGCGGCTCGCTCCGCGGCAATGCGCGCCACGTCTACGAAATCATCGACGACGATTCCTACTCGTTGAAGATCCAGTTCTCGCCGGACGCGGAAGGCTGGGCCGACGTGCTCACCGGCATCTACCGCCGCATCCACTGACCTCTCACTCGTTAGTTCGCGAAAGCAGACCTCATGTCCATCCTGATCGACAAGAACACCAAGGTCATCTGCCAGGGCTTCACCGGCAAGAACGGCACCTTCCACTCGGAGGCCGCGCTTGCCTACGGCACCAAGATGGTCGGCGGCACCTCGCCGGGCAAAGGCGGCGCCACGCATCTGGGCCTGCCGGTGTTCGACACGGTGCGCGAGGCGCGTGAGAAGACCGGTGCCGATGCGTCGGTGATCTACGTGCCGCCGCCGGGCGCGGCCGATGCGATCTGCGAAGCCATCGACGCGGAGATCCCGTTGATCGTCTGCATCACCGAGGGCATTCCTGTCGTCGACATGGTACGCGTGAAGCGCTCGCTGGCCGGCTCCAAGTCGCGCCTGATCGGGCCGAACTGCCCGGGCGTCATGACCGCCGGCGAGTGCAAGATCGGCATCATGCCCGCCAACATCTTCAAGACCGGCAGCGTTGGCATCGTCTCCCGCTCCGGCACGCTGACCTATGAAGCCGTGTTCCAGACCTCGCAGGAAGGCCTCGGCCAGACCACCGCGGTCGGCATCGGCGGCGACCCGGTCAAGGGCACCGAGTTCATCGACGTGCTGGAAATGCTGCTCGCCGACCCCAAGACCGAATCGATCATCATGATCGGCGAGATCGGCGGTTCCGCCGAGGAGGACGCCGCCCAGTTCCTCAAGGACGAGGCCAAGCGCGGCCGCAAGAAGCCGATGGTCGGTTTCATTGCCGGTGTCACCGCGCCTCCCGGCCGCCGCATGGGCCATGCCGGCGCGATCATCTCCGGCGGCAAGGGCGACGCCGGTTCCAAGACCGATGCGATGAAATCGGCTGGGATTACAGTGTCGCCGTCTCCCGCCCGCCTCGGTCACACGCTTGCCGAAAAGTTGAAAGGCTAATTCACTTCTTCGTACTTTTCCGGGCGAAGTTTCGTAGCAAATAGGATAAATGGTGCCTGTCGCGCTGGGCCTCTGCCGGGGAGCTCAGCGCCAGCGCCGTTTGTTATGCGCGAACCGAAATCGCCAGGAACTCAAGTATGTCTCGCCAGGACGCGAACGCAGCCTTTGCCCTCTCCTCCTTTTTGCAGGGCACCAACGCCACCTACATCGACGAAATCTACGCCCGCTACGAGAAGGACCCGTCCTCGGTCGACGCCGAGTGGCAGGAGTTCTTCAAGAGCCTCAACGACCAGCCCGGCGATATCAGCAAGAACGCCGAAGGCCCGTCCTGGGAGCGCGCCAACTGGCCGCTGACCCCGCAGGACGACCTCACCTCCGCCCTCGACGGCAACTGGGCCCAGGTCGAGAAGGCGGTCGGTGCCAAGATCGCCGCCAAGGCGCAGGCCCAGGCCGGCAACAAGGGCGCTGATTTCTCGTCCGCCGACGTGCTCCAGGCCACGCGCGACTCCGTCCGCGCGCTGATGCTGATCCGCTCCTACCGCATGCGCGGCCACTTCCACGCCAAGCTCGATCCGCTCGGCATCGAAGCCCCGCGCAACCGCGAAGAGCTCGACCCGCGCACCTACGGCTTCAGCGAAGCCGATTTCGACCGCAAGATCTTCCTCGATCATGTGCTGGGTCTCGAATACGCCACGCTGCGCGAGATCACTGCGATTTGCGAGCGCACCTACTGCCAGACGCTCGGCGTCGAGTTCATGCACATCAGCAACGCCGCGCAGAAGGCGTGGATCCAGGAGCGCATCGAGGGACCGGACAAGGAAATCTCGTTCACCCGCGAAGGCCGGCGCGCGATCCTGACGAAGCTGGTCGAAGCCGAAGGCTTCGAGAAGTTCTGCGACACCAAGTTCACCGGCACCAAGCGCTTTGGCCTCGACGGCGGTGAATCGCTGATTCCCGCGCTCGAGCAGATCATCAAGCGCGGCGGCAATCTCGGCGTGAAGGAAGTCGTGCTCGGCATGCCGCATCGCGGCCGCCTCAACGTGCTGACCCAGGTGATGGGCAAGGCGCACCGCGCGCTGTTCCATGAATTCAAGGGCGGCTCGGCCAACCCCGATGCGGTCGAAGGCTCCGGCGACGTCAAATATCACCTCGGCGCGTCCTCGGACCGCGAGTTCGACGGCAACCGCATCCATCTGTCGCTGACCGCCAACCCCTCGCATCTCGAGATCGTCGATCCCGTGGTGCTCGGCAAGGTCCGCGCCAAGCAGGACCAGCACGGCGATCCGCCGGACCAGCGTATCTCGGTGATGCCGCTGCTGATGCATGGCGACGCGGCGTTCGCCGGCCAGGGCGTGGTCGCGGAATGCTTCGGCCTGTCGGACCTGAAGGGCTACCGCACCGGCGGCTCCGTGCACTTCATCGTCAACAACCAGATCGGCTTCACCACCTATCCGCGTTACTCGCGCTCCTCGCCCTATCCGTCTGACGTGGCGAAGATGATCGACGCGCCGATCTTCCACGTGAACGGCGACGATCCGGAAGCCGTCGTGTTCGCGGCCAAGGTCGCGACCGAATTCCGGCAGAAATTCCACAAGCCCGTCGTCATCGACATGTTCTGCTACCGCAGGCATGGCCATAACGAAGGCGACGAGCCGGCTTTCACCCAGCCGGTGATGTACAAGAGGATCGCGGCGCATCCGTCGACGCTCGAGCTCTACGCCCGCCGCCTGATCAGCGAAGGCGTGATGACTGAGGGCGAGGTCGACAAGGCCAAGGCCGACTGGCGCGCGCGCCTCGATGCCGAGTTCGAGGCCGGCACCTCCTACAAGCCGAACAAGGCCGACTGGCTCGACGGCAAGTGGTCCGGCTTCAAGATCGCCGACCAGGAAGAGGATGCGCGCCGCGGCGTCACCGGCGTCGACACCGCCGAGCTGAAGGAAATCGGCCGCAAGATCACCAAGGTGCCGGATGGCTTCCGCGTCCACCGCACCATCCAGCGCTTCCTCGACAACCGCGCCAAGGCAATCGACACCGGCGCCGGCATCGATTGGGCGACCGGCGAGGCACTGGCGTTCTGCACGCTGCTCAACGAGAACCACCATGTCCGCCTGTCGGGTCAGGATTCCGAGCGCGGCACCTTCTCGCAGCGCCATTCGGTGCTGATCGACCAGGAAGACGAGAGCCGCTACACGCCGTTCAACCATCTCGGCCACGAGCAGGGCCATTACGAGGTCATCAACTCGCTGCTGTCGGAAGAAGCCGTGCTCGGCTTCGAATACGGCTACTCGCTCGCCGAGCCGAACACGCTGACCCTGTGGGAAGCCCAGTTCGGCGACTTCGCCAACGGTGCGCAGGTCGTGTTCGACCAGTTCATCTCCTCGGGCGAGCGCAAATGGCTGCGCATGTCCGGCCTCGTCTGCCTCTTGCCGCATGGCTATGAGGGTCAGGGACCGGAGCACTCCTCCGCGCGTCTGGAGCGTTATCTGCAGATGTGTGCCGAAGACAACATGCAGGTGGTCTACCCGACCACGCCGGCGAACTACTTCCACGTGCTGCGCCGCCAGCTTCATCGCGAGATCCGCAAGCCGCTGATCCTGATGACGCCGAAGTCGCTGCTGCGCCACAAGCGGGCGGTGTCGCGTCTCGAGGAGCTCGCGAAGGGAACGACCTTCCACCGCATCCTCTATGATGACGCCCAGATGCTGCCGAACGAGGCGATCAAGCTCGTCCCCGACGAGAAGGTCCGCCGCATCGTGCTCTGCTCCGGCAAGGTCTATTACGACCTCTACGAGGAGCGCGAGAAGCGCGGCATCGACGACATCTACCTGATGCGCGTCGAGCAGCTTTATCCGGTGCCGCTGAAGGCGCTGGTAGCCGAGCTGTCGCGCTTCAAGAAGGCTGAAGTGGTGTGGTGCCAGGAAGAGCCCCGCAACATGGGTGCCTGGCACTTCATCGAGCCCTATCTGGAATGGGTGCTGAACCAGGTGAACGGTGTGAGCCGGCGTCCGCGTTATGTCGGCCGCGCCGCTTCCGCCGCGACCGCCACTGGTCTGATGTCCAAGCATCAGGCGCAGTTGAAGGCGTTCCTGGACGAAGCACTGAGCTGATCTTTCTGAACCGCGTCATGCCCCGCCTCGTGCGCAATTGCGCACTGGAGCGGGGCATCCGGTACGCCGCGACGTCCGTGCAGAGTACGAACGTCCGGCTTGCTGGATGGCTTGCCTTTCGCAGGCCGATGACGACCGAATTTTTGACCGCACCGGCGATCCCTTAAGGAAAAGACCATGACTGAAATTCGTGTGCCGACGCTCGGCGAATCCGTCACCGAGGCCACCATCGGCCGCTGGTTCAAGAAGGCCGGCGATCCCGTCGCCGTCGACGAGCCCTTGGTGGAGCTCGAGACCGACAAGGTCACCATCGAGGTCCCGGCGCCCTCCGCCGGCACGCTGAGCGAGATCGTTGCCGCCGATGGCGCGACCGTTGCTGTGGGCGCGCTGCTCGGCCAGATCACGGATGGTGCCGGTGCTGCGAAGCCCGCTGCTGCTCCCGCGAAGCCCGCCGCCGCTCCGGCCGCAGCTGCTCCCGCGCCGGCTCCCGCTGCTGCGAAGGCGGCGCCGGCTGACGCCCCGCTGGCCCCGTCCGTGCGAAAGCTGTCGGCCGAGACCGGCATCGACGCTTCGACCGTTCCGGGCTCCGGCAAGGACGGTCGCGTCACCAAGGGCGACATGCTCGCCGCGATCGAGCGTGCGGCCTCGGCGCCGACCCCGGTCAACCAGCCCGCCGCCGCCGTCCAGGTCCGCGCGCCGTCGCCGGCCGATGACGCCGCCCGCGAAGAGCGCGTCAAGATGACCCGCCTGCGCCAGACCATCGCGCGCCGCCTCAAGGACGTGCAGAACACCGCGGCCATGCTGACGACCTTCAACGAGGTCGACATGACCAACGTCATGGCACTGCGCGCCCACTACAAGGATGCGTTCGAGAAGAAGCACGGCTCGAAGCTCGGCTTCATGGGCTTCTTCACCAAGGCCGTCGTGCAGGCGCTGAAGGATATCCCGGCGGTCAACGCCGAGATCGACGGCACCGATCTGATCTACAAGAACTACTACCACATCGGCGTCGCCGTCGGCACCGACAAGGGCCTCGTCGTGCCCGTGGTGCGCGACTGCGACAACAAGTCGATCGCCGACATCGAGAAGGGCATCGCCGATTTCGGCCGCCGCGCCCGTGACGGCCAGCTCAAGATCGACGAGATGCAGGGCGGCACCTTCACCATCACCAATGGCGGCATCTACGGCTCGCTGATGTCGACCCCGATCCTGAACGCGCCGCAGTCCGGCATCCTCGGCATGCACAAGATCCAGGAGCGGCCGATGGTCGTCGCCGGCAAGATCGAGGTGCGCCCGATGATGTATCTGGCGCTGTCCTACGATCACCGCGTCATCGACGGCAAGGAAGCCGTCACCTTCCTGGTCCGCGTCAAGGAGAGCCTGGAAGATCCGGCGCGCCTGGTGCTCGATCTCTGATCCCTAAAGCTCTGCGAGCGCCGTCGCCTTATCGTGCGACGGCGCGTCTCGAACCATGGAGGCGCGCGTGACCGATAAAGTCGTTGTCATCACCGGCGGCAGCCGCGGCATCGGGCGGGCGACCGCGATCGCGGCAGCCGCGCGCGGCTTTCGCGTCGTGGTCGGCTATGCCAGCAACAAGACCGCCGCCGACGAGGTCGTCGCGCAGATCGCCGCCAGCAACGGCAAGGCCATCGCGGTGAAATGCGATGTCGCCGAGGAAAGCGACATCATCGAGCTGTTCAAGGCTGCCGACAAGTTCGGCACGCTCGGTGCGCTCGTCAACAATGGCGGCATCGTCGGCCAGAGTGGCGTGCGCGTCGACGAGATGTCGGCGGAGCGCATCCGGCGCGTGATGGCGGTCAACGTCACCGGCTCGATCCTCTGCGCGCGCGAAGCGGTGAAGCGGATGTCGACCAAGCACGGCGGCCAGGGCGGCGTCATCGTCAATCTGTCATCAGTCGCTGCCAGACTTGGTGCGCCGAATACCTATGTCGACTACGCGGCGTCCAAGGGCGCGATCGATTCCTTCACCGTCGGCCTCGGCTATGAGGTCGCAGGCGAAGGCATTCGTGTCGCGGGCATCCGCCCAGGCCTGATCGACACCGAAATCCACGCCGCCGGAGGCGAGCCCGACCGCGCCCATCGTCTGGCCCATATGGTGCCGATGAAGCGCGTCGGTACCGCCGACGAAATCGCCAATGCCATCGTCTGGCTGATGTCGGACGAAGCCTCCTATGTCACCTCGGCCATTCTCGATGTGTCCGGTGGACGCTGACGCGCCGCGCGGACGCTGACACATCCCCATCACGCTAAACTCACGGGACTTTCTCTCATGGCTACCTACGATCTCGTCGTCATCGGCACCGGACCGGGCGGTTATGTCTGCGCGGTGCGCGCAAGCCAGCTCGGCATGAAGGTCGCCGTGGTCGAAAAGAACGCCACGCTCGGCGGCACCTGTCTCAATGTCGGCTGCATGCCGTCGAAGGCGCTGCTGCACGCGTCCGAAATGTTCGAGGAAGCCGGGCACTCCTTCGCCAAGATGGGTGTTTCCGTTTCCGCGCCGAAGCTCGAGCTTCCAGCGATGATGAACTTCAAGCAGCAGGGCATCGACGGCAACGTCAAGGGCGTCGAGTTCCTGATGAAGAAGAACAAGATCGACGTGCTCAAGGGCACCGGCAAGATTTTGGGCACCGGCAAGGTCGAAGTGTCCGCCGATGGCAAATCGCAGGTGGTCGACACGAAGAGCATCGTGATTGCGACCGGCTCCGACATCGCGCGCCTCAAGGGCATCGAGATCGACGAGAAGCGCATCGTGTCGTCGACCGGCGCGCTGTCGCTGGACAAGGTCCCCGGCAAGCTCTTGATCGTCGGCGCCGGCGTGATCGGCCTCGAGCTCGGCTCGGTGTGGAAGCGGCTCGGCGCTGAAGTCGTCGTCGTCGAATTCCTCGATCGCATCCTGCCCGGCATGGACGGCGAAATCGCCAAGCAATTCCAGCGCATCCTTGAAAAGCAGGGCTTTGCGTTCAAGCTTGGCGCCAAGGTCACGGCCGTCGACACTTCCGGTAAGTCGCTGAAGGCAACCATCGAGCCCGCGGCCGGCGGAGCCGCGGAGACACTGGAAGCCGACGTCGTTCTCGTCTGCATCGGCCGCGTGCCGTACACGGATGGGCTCGGCCTGAAGGAAGCTGGCGTGGCGCTGGACAATCGCGGCCGCGTGCAGATCGATCCGCATTTCGCCACCAGCGTGAAGGGCGTCTATGCCATCGGCGACGTCGTCGCGGGCCCGATGCTCGCGCACAAGGCCGAGGATGAAGGCGTAGCCGTTGCGGAGATCATCGCAGGGCAGGCCGGCCACGTGAACTACGACGTTATCCCAGGCGTCGTGTATACCACACCGGAAGTATCCTCCGTCGGCAAGACCGAGGAGGAGCTGAAGCAGGCCGGTCAGGCGTATACCGTCGGGAAGTTTCCCTTTACCGCCAACGGCCGCTCCAAGGTCAACCAGACCACCGACGGCTTCGTGAAGATTCTCGCAGATGCGAAGACCGATCGCGTGCTCGGCGTGCACATTATCGGCATCGAAGCCGGCGAAATGATCCATGAAGCCTGCGTTCTCATGGAGTTTGGCGGCAGCGCGGAAGATCTCGCGCGCACCTGCCACGCGCATCCGACCCGCTCGGAGGCCATCAAGGAAGCCGCGCTTGCGGTGGGCAAGCGGGCCATCCATATGTAGGCGACGCGCCTAGCCGAATCGGGCGGGAAACACATGCTGCGCCGCCTACTTCAACCGGTCTGGGTCCTGCTGGCGATCATCTTCCTGATCGAAGCTTGGCTGTGGGACCATCTCGAGCCGATCGTCGCGCGGGTTGTCGCAGCCATCCCGCTCGCACGTTTCAAGCAATGGTTGACGGAGCGCGTCGATGCGCTGCCGCCGGCCATGACGCTGATCGTGTTCGCGGTGCCGATCATCCCGCTGTTTCCGCTCAAGCTGATCGGCCTGTATCTGCTCACGCATGAATACTGGCTGACCGGCGTATCCACGTTTCTGTTCGCAAAGCTGCTCGGCGTCGGCGTCACTGCGTTCGTGTTCGACGTGACGCGCGACAAGCTGATGGAGATGCACTGGTTCGAGCGGCTCTACGATCTCGTGATGAAGCTGCGCGCCAGGGCCGCCGAGCTGGTCGACCCGATCAAGCACCGCATCCGCGAGCTGATCGCCGGCAACGGCGAGGGCTGGTCCGTCCGCACGCTCCGCCTGATCCAGCGCTTTCGCAAGAGCGTGCACCAGGCGCGCTGAACGCGGTGGTGACGGCGCCGCATACTTGGTGTCATCGCCCGGCTTGACCGGGCGATCCAGTATTCCAGAGACGTCAATCGAATACGGAGAAGCTGCGGCGTACTGGATGCCCCGCTTTCGCGGGGCATGACACCGTCGATGTTGTTGGCCTTATGCGCCCCGCATCAGCCCCTCAATGCAGATGCACCAGATGCGGCCACCACAGGCCGAGCGCGGTCATGAGGAGGCCGGCCAGCGTCAGGATGCCGCCGACATAAGCGAGCGCGATGATGCCGGTGATGATGGTGGCCGAGGCCAGCACGATGCCGATCTGGAAGGCGGCGGAGGCCAGCTCGAAATGATGATATTTCGCGGTCGCCTCGTCGCGCTCGTGCTCGGCGTGCTTGGCCTTCTCGGCAAGCTGCTCGGTGCCTTCGCCGGTCTCGGGCTCGGAGCGGTAGCGCTGCGCGGTCTTGGTCCAGTCGTCGACCTGCTTCTGCACCGCCGGCTTCTGAGCCTCGTCGGCGGCGGCGAGCGTGAGCTTGCCCTGCTCGGATGCGGTCAGCACCACGGTGCGGCGGATGGTCTTGGCCTGGAAGAACGCCCAGAGATTGGCGGACTCGACGTTCTTGCTGATCGATTCGGTCTGGGCGCCCTTGCCGAGCGTCTCGGAGATCGCCAGGAACAGAGCCAGCACGGCGATCAGGAGGGCAATCTTCTTGTTCGAGCCGGACGCGTGCTCGGCGTGCTCGGCATGCTCCATGCTTTCATGTGCGCTCATAAACCCCTCCTGCTGTGGTTCCCAACGATTGACCGAACCGCGGGCGCCGCGCAAGAGGCACGCGCGCTATGACAGCTTCATGTCAGCTTCACCGCCGCGGATGCGCGCTCGCATACACTTCGAGCAGCCGCTCCGAATCGATGCCGGTGTAGATCTGGGTGGTCGAGAGCGAGGAATGGCCGAGCAATTCCTGGATCGCGCGCAGATCGCCGCCACGCGAGAGCAGATGCGTGGCGAAGGAGTGCCGCAGCGCATGCGGCGTGGCGCTGTCGGGCAGGCCGAGCGCGCCGCGCAGCCGCTCCATCGCGAGCTGGATGATGCGCGGGCTCAAGGGACCGCCGCGCGCGCCGAGGAAGATCGGGCCGTCCGCCGGCAGCGCATAGGGGCACATCGCAACGTATTCCTGCACGAGCGCGAGCACGTTCTGGAGCACCGGCACCATGCGGGTCTTGTTGCCTTTGCCTGTCACGATCAGCACGTCGCCCTCGCCGGGACGCGGCACCTCGCGGCGCTTCAACCCCAGCGCTTCGGAGATGCGCAGGCCCGAGCCATACAAGAGCGCCATCACCGCGGCGTCGCGGGCCAGAACCCAGGTCTCGCGTTCCTCGCCGGCGCGCTCGTCGGCGTCGGCAAGGCGTTTGGCCGACGCCATCGGCAGCGGCTTCGGCAGGCTTTTTGCGACTTTCGGCGCGCGGATCGCCGACAAGGCGCCGACCTTGCCCTTGCCTTCGCGTTCGAGGAAACGGCCGAACGAGCGCAGGCCCGCCAGCGCGCGCATCAGCGAGCGGCCGGCGATGTCGTCGGCGCGGCGCATCGCCATGAAGGCGCGGACGTCGGTGGCTTCCAGCGCGGCAAAGCGCGCCAGCGTCACGCGCTCGCCCCAATGATTGCAAAGGAAATCCAGGCATTGCCGCAAGTCGCGGCCATAGGCCTCCAGCGTCTTCGGCGACAGCCGCCGCTCGGCGCCGAGATGCGACAGCCAGCGCGTCATCTCCTGCGCGATGTCAGGATCGGCGCTGGCGAGCTCGATTTGGGGTACGGCCGCTTTGCTCATGCGCTCTGGACGTGGTGATTCCACTCAGTATATCGCATCACACTCGTTTACTCTTAGCTAAGGCCGCCCGGGGGCGTTAGCTTCAAGGCCCCAAGGTTCCGATTCTCCCTCCAAAGACCTTTGATGGATCATTCGTCGCGCAGCACGACCACCCCCGCCAACGCGACCCGCATGGTCGACGTGCTGGTGCCGGTCGCGCTCGACCAGACCTATTCCTACAAGGTGCCGCGCGGGATGGAGCTGAAGGCGGGCGATCTCGTCGGCGTGCCGCTCGGCCCGCGCGAGGTGCTGGCCGTGGTCTGGGCGGAGAACGCCAATCCCGACCCGCGCCTGCACAACCGGCTCAAGGAGGTCAGCGAAAAGCTCGATCTTCCTCCGCTGAAGCCTGAGCTGCGCTCGGTCGTCGACTGGGTCGCCAATTACACGTTGAGCCCGCGCGGCATGGTGCTGCGGATGTGCCTGCGCATGGGCGAGAATCTCGGCCCGGAGCGGGTGCGCGCCGGCGTGCGCCTGGTCGGCGATCCGCCGCGGCGGCTGACGCCGGCGCGGCAGCGCGTGATCGAGCTGCTGTCGGATCGGCTGCTGCACGGCAAGTCCGAGGCGGCGAAGGAAGCAGGGGTCTCGGCCGGCGTGATCGACGGCCTCGTCGACGAAGGCACGCTCACGGTTGAGCCGATGCCGCCGCCTCCGCCGCCGCCGGCACCGGATCCGGATTTTGGCCAGCCGGATTTTTCACCGCTCCAGCGCGCCGGGGTGGATGCAATGCGCGCGCTCGCCGCCAACGGCACCTTTCACGTTGCGCTGCTCGACGGCGTCACCGGCTCGGGCAAAACCGAGGTCTATTTCGAGGCGATTGCAGAGACCATCCGCCGCGGCAAGCAGACTCTGATCCTGATGCCGGAGATCGCGCTCACTGGCCAGTTCCTCGACCGCTTCGCGCAGCGCTTTGGCGTGCGGCCGCTGGAATGGCACTCCGAGCTGACGCCGCGCACCCGCGCACGCAACTGGGCGGCGATCTCCGAAGGCAGTGCGCCGGTCGTGGTCGGCGCGCGCTCGGCGCTGTTTCTGCCCTACGCCAATCTCGGCCTCATCGTGGTCGATGAAGAGCACGACCAGGCCTACAAGCAGGACGAGGGCGTGCATTATCATGCCCGCGACATGGCGGTGGTGCGCGCGCATATCGCAAAGATCCCGATCGTGCTGGCCTCCGCCACGCCGTCGGTCGAGTCCGAGGTCAATGCGCGCAAGAACCGCTATCAGCGCATCGCGCTGCCCTCGCGCTTCGGCGGCCAGCACATGCCGCATATCGAGGCGATCGACATGCGCCGCGAGCCGCCGGCGCGCGGCCGCTTCATCTCGCCGCGGCTGGCTTCCGAGATCAGAAAAGCGATTGAAAAGCGCGAGCAGGCGCTGCTGTTCCTCAATCGCCGCGGCTATGCGCCGCTGACGCTGTGCCGTGCTTGCGGCCATCGCTTCGCCTGCACCATCTGCGATGCCTGGCTGGTCGATCACCGCTTTCGCCAGCGCCTCGTCTGCCACCATTGCGGCTTCTCGATGCCGCGCCCGCAGACCTGCCCGCACTGCGCGGCGGAGGAATCGCTGGTCGCGGTCGGGCCGGGCGTCGAGCGCTTGCAGGAGGAGGCGGCCGCGCTGTTCCCCGAGGCGCGCACCATGGTGCTGTCGAGCGATCTCATCACCTCGATCGAGACGATGCGCTCCGAACTCGCCGAGATCGCGGAGGGCCGCGTCGACATCATCATCGGCACGCAGCTCGTCGCCAAGGGCCACAACTTTCCGCGGCTCAATCTCGTCGGCGTGGTCGATGCGGATCTGGGCCTGTCCAACGGCGATCCGCGCGCGTCGGAACGCACCTGGCAGCTGCTCAACCAGGTGATCGGCCGTGCCGGGCGCGAGCAGGGCCGCGGCGTCGGCTATCTCCAGACCCATCAGCCCGATCATCCCGTGATGAAGGCGCTGATCGCCTGCGACCGCGAGGCCTTCTACGACAGCGAGATCGATCTTCGCGAGCGCACGCTCTATCCGCCGTTCGGCCGGCTCGCGAGCCTGATCATTTCGGCGGGCGACCGTCCGAGTGCCGAAGGTTTGGGCCGCCGCCTCGTTGCGCTCGCACCGCGCGACGAGCGCGTCGTGGTGCTGGGACCGGCGGAGGCCCCGCTCGCCGTGATCAAGGGCCGCTACCGTTTCCGCATCCTGGTGAAATCGGCGCGCGGGTTTGATCTGTCGGACTATTTGCGGAACTGGCTGGCGGTGTGTCCGAAGCCGAAGGGCAATCAAAAGCTCGAAGTCGACGTCGATCCGCAGAGCTTCTTGTAAGGCTGGTGCCACAAGGCACCCTGCGCTCCCTCCCCCGCAAGGGGGGAGGGAACACAGCGTACCCTCCATCCACGTCATTGCGAGGAGCAAAGCGACGAAGCAATCCAGAGTCTATCCGAGGAAAGATTCTGGATTGCTTCGCTGCGCTCGCAATGACGGGGCAGCAAAAAGCCCGCTGTCCCCCAAGACAGCGGGCTTGCTTCACCTGCGCTGATCCCGCCGCTCACAGGTCCATGCGGACGCTGACGGGAACTGCGCTTGTGCGGTGAGGCGCTGGTCGCGCCTTACGAGACCACTTCCGCGGTGACGCGGCCGACACCGGCGCCGGTGAGGCCGATGGCACGGGCAGCGCCCGTGGAGAGGTCGAGAACACGGCCGCGAATGAACGGGCCACGGTCATTGATGGTGACGATGACGCTCGAGCCGCCATGGGTGACGCGCAGCTTGGTGCCGAACGGCAGCGAACGGTGTGCTGCGGTCATGGCGTTCTGGTTGAAGCGCTGGCCCGACGCAGTCCGGCTGCCGGACTCGTTGCCATAATAGGAGGCCATGCCGGAGAAGCTGCGACCCGTGCCCGACGACGGCGTCATCGACGCGTTGGCGTTGCGCCAATCGGAGGTCGTGTTGGCATCGTTCAGGGCGTGGTGGCGGTGATGATGGTGCCGTTGGTGATGCCGGGATTTGGCGGAAGCTTCGGTGGCGGTTCCCCCGACGAGGAGAGTGGCGGCAACGAAAGCGATCGCCGTGCGCGGCCGGGTCACGGAGCCCAGCGTTTTCAAAGACAGCATTTAGTGGTCCCTAATCTAGTATTGCCACATATGTGGCAAGTTCAGCCCCCGTAAGTTTGTGAGCGGGATCGCGTTTCGATTCCTAATGAGGCGTGAATTAGGCAGTAAATCCGTTCTGTGTCGTCATGAAATATTCTGTGATTGGCATCAATGTTGCAGCCAATGTTCTGGAGTCTTTCGCTTTAACAATTCTTTAACTATCTTATTACTCATTAATACTGTAAAACGAGGTCATTATACTTCGTGTTTAGAATTAGGAAAGTATTCAGGGGAGGCCGCTCGTCACGTCGAACTCACGCCTCAGCGAGCCGTGTTCATGGCCGCTATGCGCTGAGGGCAGGAACGAAAGGTCGAGATGCCGCCGAGGCGGCGCGTCATTCCGCGACGTGGCAGGCCGCTATCGCGGCGCCGTCGGCTGCGACGAACTGGCGACAGAAGGTCGTGCCTTTAATTTGGCGTCATGTTGCACGTGCGCGCCTGCTATGTTAGCAAAGCCGCGATTTTAACGGACCCGGCACCTCCCGTGTCGGCCGAAAATCGAAGTCCCGCTTGAATTCCAAGGGCTTGGATCGCTTGGCGCCGCTTTGTGGCGACGGTTTTTCCCTTGCGAGTTTGACAGCAAAAAGAGCGCGTCTGTGGCTGCAGAAGATACGTCCGTTTCCGGTGTGTCGGGCCGTTATGCAACGGCCTTGTTTGAACTGGCCCGCGACCAGAATGTGGTCGACGAGGTCAAAGCCGATCTCGACAAATTCGAGGGGTTGCTGAACGAAAGCGCCGATCTGAAGCGCCTCGTCCGCAGCCCGGTGTTCGCGGCCGATACTCAATCCAGGGCCCTCTCGGCCGTGCTGGACAAGGCGGGCATCGCTGGCATCTCCGCCAATTTCCTGAAAGTCCTGACCGCCAACCGCCGCCTGTTCGCGGTGGCCGACGTCATTCGTGCCTATCGCGCCCTCGTCGCCAGGCTCAAGGGCGAGGTGACGGCCGACGTCACCGTGGCGGAAGCGCTTTCGGACAAGAATCTCGACGCCCTCAAGGTTGCCCTGAAGTCGGTGACCGGCAAGGACGTCGCGCTCAACGTGAATGTCGATCCCTCGATCATCGGTGGCCTCGTCGTCAAGCTCGGCAGCCGCATGATCGATAGTTCGCTTCGCACCAAACTCAATTCGATCAAGCACGCGATGAAAGAGGCAGGCTGATGGACATCCGCGCCGCGGAAATTTCCGCGATCCTCAAGGACCAGATCAAGAATTTCGGCCAGGAAGCTGAAGTCTCCGAAGTCGGACAGGTGCTGTCCGTCGGCGACGGTATTGCCCGCGTCTACGGTCTGGACAACGTCCAGGCCGGTGAAATGGTCGAGTTCGAGAACGGCACCCGCGGCATGGCGCTGAACCTCGAGACCGACAACGTCGGTATCGTTATTTTCGGCGCCGACCGCGAGATCAAGGAAGGCCAGACCGTCAAGCGCACCCGCGCCATCGTGGACGCGCCGGTCGGCAAGGGCCTGCTCGGCCGCGTCGTCGACGCGCTCGGCAACCCGATCGACGGCAAGGGCCCGATTCAGGCCGACAAGCGCATGCGCGTCGACGTCAAGGCGCCCGGCATCATTCCGCGCAAGTCGGTGAGCGAGCCGATGGCGACCGGCCTCAAGGCGATCGACGCCCTGATCCCGATTGGCCGTGGCCAGCGCGAGCTGATCATCGGCGACCGTCAGACCGGCAAGACCGCGATCGCGCTCGACACCATCCTGAATCAGAAGCCGCTCAACGCGCAGCCGGACGAGAACATCAAGCTGTATTGCGTCTACGTCGCGATCGGCCAGAAGCGTTCGACCGTCGCCCAGTTCGTGAAGGTGCTGGAAGAGCAGGGCGCGCTCGAATACTCGATCATCGTCGCCGCCACCGCCTCGGACCCGGCGCCGATGCAGTACATCGCGCCGTTCACCGGCTGCACCATGGGCGAGTACTTCCGCGACAACGGCATGCACGCGGTCATCATCTATGACGATCTGTCCAAACAGGCCGTCGCTTACCGCCAGATGTCGCTGCTGCTGCGCCGCCCGCCGGGCCGCGAAGCCTATCCGGGCGACGTGTTCTATCTGCACTCCCGCCTGCTCGAGCGCGCGGCGAAGCTGAACAAGGACCAGGGCTCGGGCTCGCTGACGGCGCTGCCGGTCATCGAAACCCAGGCCAACGACGTGTCGGCCTACATTCCGACAAACGTCATCTCGATCACCGACGGCCAGATCTTCCTGGAAACCGACCTGTTCTTCCAGGGCATCCGCCCCGCGGTGAACGTCGGTCTGTCGGTGTCGCGCGTCGGTTCGTCCGCGCAGACCAAGGCCACCAAGAAGGTCGCCGGCAAGATCAAGGGCGAGCTCGCGCAGTACCGCGAAATGGCGGCGTTCGCGCAGTTCGGCTCCGATCTCGATGCCTCGACCCAGCGCCTGCTCAACCGCGGTTCGCGCCTGACCGAGCTGCTGAAGCAGCCGCAGTTCGCGCCGCTGAAGATGGAAGAGCAGGTCTGCGTGATCTGGGCCGGCACCAACGGCTATCTCGATCCGCTCCCGCTCAACAAGGTGCGCGCGTTCGAGGACGGTCTGCTGTCGCTGCTGCGCGGCAAGAACGCCGAGATCCTCAACGCGATCCGCGACAGCCGCGATCTCTCCGACGACAGCGCCGCCAAGCTGAAGTCGGTGGTCGAAGGCTTCGCGAAGAGCTTCGCGTAAGTGCCGTCATGGCCGGGCTCGTCCCGGCCATCCACGTCTATCGGCGTGTGAGGTACCACGTGGATGCCCGGGACGAGCCCGGGCATGACGACTGGATAGGTTTGCGATCAGGCCAAAGGGTCGGATCGTCGGGGACGAAGAATGGCGTCACTTAAAGACATGCGCGTCCGCATCGCCTCCACCAAGGCGACGCAGAAGATCACCAAGGCGATGCAGATGGTCGCGGCGTCGAGATTGCGCCGTGCCCAGCAAGCGGCCGAGGCGGCGCGGCCCTACGCCGACAAGATGAGCGCGGTGATCTCCAACATCGCCAGCGCTGCCGCGGGTTCGCCCGGCGCGCCCGGGTTGCTGGCCGGCACCGGCAGGGACCAGGTCCACCTACTGCTGGTCTGCACCGGCGAGCGCGGCCTGTCCGGCGCTTTCAACTCCTCGATCGTGCGCCTCGCCCGCGAGCGCGCCCAGGCGCTGATCGCGCAGGGCAAGGAAGTCAAATTCTTCTGCGTCGGCCGCAAGGGCTACGAGCAGCTCCGCCGTCTGTTCGACAAGCAGATCGTCGAGCATCTCGACCTGCGCAGCGTTCGCCAGCTCGGCTTTGTCAACGCCGAGGACATCGCCAAGAAGGTGCTGGCCCGTTTCGACAACGGTGAGTTCGACGTCTGCACGCTGTTCTACGCGCAGTTCAAGTCGGTGATCGCCCAGATCCCGACCGCGCAGCAGATCATCCCGCTGGTCGTCGAGGAAAAGGCGGCGAACGCGCCGACGACGTCCTACGAATACGAGCCGGAGGAGGACGAGCTCCTTCCCCGCCTGTTGCCGCGCAATGTCGCGGTGCAGATCTTCCGCGCGCTGCTGGAAAACAACGCGTCGTTCTATGGCGCGCAGATGAGCTCGATGGACAACGCCACCCGCAACGCGGGTGAAATGATTCGCAAGCAAACCCAGATCTACAACCGAACCCGTCAAGCCCAGATCACCAAGGAGCTGATCGAGATCATCTCCGGCGCCGAGGCGGTCTGACGCACGAACCAAACGACGGTCGTTCAAGTCCAGAATTTCGAAGGAGAGCTATTCATGGCTACAGCAGCTAAGCAGGTCGGTCGCGTTACCCAGGTCATGGGCGCCGTCGTCGACGTGCAGTTCGAGGGTCACCTGCCCGCCATTCTCAATTCGCTGGAAACCCGGAACGGCAACATCCGCCTCGTGCTGGAAGTTGCGCAGCATCTCGGTGAGTCCACCGTGCGCACGATCGCGATGGACGTGACCGAAGGTCTGGTGCGCGGCCAGGAAGTGACCGACACCGGCCAGCCGATCGCGGTTCCGGTGGGCGACGGTACGCTCGGCCGCATCATGAACGTGATCGGCGAGCCGATCGACGAAGCCGGTCCGATCAAGTCCGAAGGCTTGCGCGCCATCCACCAGGAAGCGCCGACCTACACCGACCAGTCGACCGAAGCCGAAATTCTCGTCACCGGCATCAAGGTCGTCGATCTTCTTGCTCCGTATGCGAAGGGCGGCAAGATCGGCCTGTTCGGCGGCGCCGGCGTCGGCAAGACCGTGCTGATTCAGGAGCTCATCAACAACGTCGCGAAGGCGCACGGTGGTTACTCCGTGTTCGCCGGCGTCGGCGAGCGCACCCGCGAAGGCAACGACCTCTATCACGAGTTCATCGAGTCCAAGGTCAACGCCGATCCGCACAATCCGGATCCGAGCGTGAAGTCCAAGTGCGCGCTGGTGTTCGGCCAGATGAACGAGCCGCCGGGCGCGCGCGCCCGCGTCGGCCTCACCGGTCTCACCGTCGCCGAGCACTTCCGCGACCAGGGCCAGGACGTGCTGTTCTTCGTCGACAACATCTTCCGCTTCACCCAGGCAGGCTCGGAAGTGTCGGCGCTGCTCGGCCGTATTCCTTCGGCGGTGGGTTATCAGCCGACGCTCGCCACCGACATGGGCGCGCTCCAGGAGCGCATCACCACCACGCAGAAGGGCTCGATCACCTCGGTGCAGGCCATCTACGTTCCGGCCGACGACTTGACCGACCCGGCGCCCGCGACCTCGTTCGCGCATTTGGACGCGACCACGGTGTTGAACCGCGCGATCTCGGAAAAGGGCATCTACCCGGCGGTTGATCCGCTCGACTCGACCTCGCGCATGCTCTCGCCGCTCGTCGTCGGTCAGGAGCACTACGACACTGCGCGTCAGGTCCAGCAGGTGCTGCAGCGCTACAAGTCGCTCCAGGACATCATCGCCATTCTCGGCATGGACGAGCTTTCGGAAGAGGACAAGCTGACGGTGGCCCGCGCCCGCAAGATCGAGCGCTTCCTGTCGCAGCCGTTCCACGTCGCCGAAATCTTCACCGGCTCGCCCGGCAAGTTCGTCGACCTCGCGGACACCATCAAGGGCTTCCGCGGCCTCTGCGAAGGCAAGTATGACCACCTGCCGGAAGCCGCCTTCTACATGGTCGGCACCATCGAAGAGGCGGTCGAGAAGGGCAAGAAGCTGGCGGCCGAGGCCGCCTAAGCTAGCGATTAGCGAATAGGGAGTGGCGAATAGCTGCTCCCAGTCCTCGCTCCTCGCCATTCGCCACTCACCATTCGCAGGTTCTCCATGGCCACCTTCCACTTCGATCTCGTCTCTCCCGAAAAGCTCGCGTTCTCCGGCGAGGTCGATCAGGTCGACATTCCTGGCTGGGAAGGTGATTTCGGTGTGCTCGCCGGGCATGCGCCCGTCGTCGCCGCGGTGCGGCCGGGTATTCTCACCATCATTGCGGGCGGCCAGAAGCAGAAGGTCATCGTGCTCGGTGGACTGGCGGAAGTCTCTGACAATCGCCTGACGGTTCTTGCAGACGTCGCCACCTCGATCGAGGAGATCGATCGGACCCAGTTTGCTGATACCGTCGCTGAGATGGAGGAAAAGTTGTCCGAGAAGGAAGGTCACGAACTCGACCTCGCGATCACGCGGCTCGACAACTACAAGAGCATCCAGCACGAGCTCAATACGACGGCGATGCACTAAGCCCCGGGGCACCGCTCCGGGGCTCAAGCTACAAATTCCTGAACAGGTTCAGCGCTCGTCACGGAAGTGGCGGGCGCTGAAACTTTGTTGCACCGCGCCGCCGATAGCGGCATTCTGCGCCCGCGAATTTGTTTCGGGGCTGGCAGCAGATGAAACGCAAGATCGCAGCGATTTTCGCAGCCGATATTGCCGGTTATTCAAGACTGGTCGCGGAAGACGAAGAGGAGACGCTGCGGCGTCTCGCCTCCTATCGCGAGGTCATCGACGACTTCATCGCGAAGGCCAACGGACGCATCTTCAATACGGCGGGCGACGCCGTGCTCGCGGAATTTCCGAGCGCGGTCGATGCGGTGCGCTGCGCGATCGACATCCAGGAATCCCTGCGAACCCGCAACATGGCCTATCCGCCGAGCCGGCAGATGTCGTTCCGTATCGGCATCACCATCGGTGACGTAGTCGAGCGCAACGGCGATCTGCTCGGTGACGGCGTCAATATCGCCGCCCGGCTCGAAGGCCTCGCCGAGGTCGGCGGCATCTGCGTTTCCCGCGCCGTGCACGAGCAGGTCGCCAACAAGCTGTCGGTGCAGTTCGCCGACATCGGCGCGCAGGAGGTCAAGAACATCCCGACGCCGGTGCACGCCTACATGGTGGCGATGCGGCGCGAGGACGGCACTTACGCAACGCCGAAAGTGAAGAAGCCCGCCTCCAAGCTGGCCGCGGCACCGGTCTGGATGTGGCCGCTGGTGGTCGCCGTCGTCTCGGTCGTCGCCATCCTTGTCACCGGCTTCCTCTACAACACCAAGCTCAAGCAGACGGTCACCGCCGCAGTCGCGCCGGCTGCGACGCCAAGTGCTGCAATACCAAGTGCTGCGCCAGCGGCAAATGCCGTGGCGCCGAGCCCGATGCCGACCCAGATGGCAAAAGCGCCGATGGCTCCGATGAGCCCAGCCGCCGCCGCGATGGCACCGATGCCCGCGCCCTCACCATCCGCCGCGCCGCTATCGGGCAAGCTTGCCGCCGATAGCGTGCCCTTCATCAACGAGCGCATCCGCAGCTATCTGGCCGGCGACTATTCCGCCTCCGGCGACTACAAGGCCTTCGCGCTCAATATCGGCGGCTTCACAGGCGCGGCGTTGAACCAGCCGACCGAGGAAGCCGCGCGCAACATGGCGCTCGAGCAGTGCCAGAAGCGCGCCGATGCCGCGCAATCGCCGCGGCGCTGCGAGCTCTATGCGGTCGGCAACGACGTCGTCTACACGCACGGCAAGCCGCCGATGCCGCCGCAGCCCTGGGTGCGCCACGACGCCATGACCGAGCGGGCCTTCGCGCCGAAAGATTTTCCGATGGTGCGCGATCCGGCAAAGGTCCGGCTCGAGAACATGTTCGTGCCGGCGGCGAAATCCCGCGCGATCGCGCTCGGCCCGGGCGGTCAATATTTCATGGTGCTGGGCGCGTCATCCGTCGACGATTCGGCGCGGCGCTCGCTGGAATCGTGCGGCGCCATCGCCGGCGTGGCCTGTCTGATCGTCGCAGTCGACGACAATTTCGTCGTGCCGATCCCGACCCTGCTCAGGATCACCGGCTTCTTCCATGCGGCGTCCAACGCCTCGATCGTCGCCGACGCGCGCGCCGAGGTCGTGCGCAAGCTCGCCGATGGCATGGGCTGGAACGCAGTCGCGGTCGGGACCGCGGGCCGGCCGGGCCTCGGCCTGAAGGCCGCGGACGAGCAGACCGCCGTCAACTCCGCGCTCGCCGACTGCGCCAAGCGCGACCGCGATTGCCACGTCATCGCGGTCGGCCCGTTCACGGTGGGACCGACGAACTGAGGCAATGAGACTTCACTAGCGCCCCGACGGAGGTCGGTTCCCTCCCCTCTTGCGGGGGAGGACTAAAGCATGATCCGGAAAAGTGCGTAGCGGTTTTCCGAAAAGATCATGCTCAAACAGCAACCTAAAGCGCGATGACGATTCATCTCAATCTCATCGCGCTTTAGGGAGAGGGGTAGCCACGAACTCAGACCTCGCCCGGAGCCACCCCTCTCCCCAACCCTCCCCCGCAAGGGGGGAGGGAGCGCAGCGGAGCAAGCGGTGACGTTCCCGCTGACGAGAACGGCTCCTCACACGCAAAATTCCGACGAAAAATCTCTCATGAATTCAACCCCGTTCTACTGTGCATGGGGTTGTTTTCGCAGTTTTAGTCTCCGAACGCCGCAAACTGCTGCGCGACCGCGCGGTAGACGTCGCGGCGGAACGGCACCACGAGATCGGCGACGCGGTCGAGCCGCTCCCAACGCCAGGCGTCGAACTCCGCGGGCTGTTCGTTGCGCGGCGTCAGCGGATCGATCTCGTCGTCGCGGCCGGTGAAGCGCAGCGCGAACCATTTCTGGCGCTGCCCGCGGAATTTCGCCAGCCGGTGCGTCTGCGGCCCGTCATAGGGCGGGAACTCGTAAGTCAACCAGTCTGTCTCGCCGAGATAGTCCGCACTCTTGACGCTGGTCTCTTCCCAAAGCTCGCGCAGCGCCGCATCGCGCAGGTTCTCGCCCTCATCGACACCGCCTTGCGGCATCTGCCAGTCGAGGCCCGGCAGGATGATCTCGGGGCCATCGCCCTTGAAGCGGTGGCCGATCAGCACGCGGCCATCGGCATTGAAGAGGGCGATCCCCACGTTGGGACGGTAGGGCTTCTGGTTGGTCACGCGCGCGTCTTTCATCGTCATTTCCGGCGATGCATTAGCACCGAACCCGGGATGACGATTTGATTTATTCCTCCGCCAGCGTGGAAAATTCCTTCACCACGCGCTCATAGACCGGGCGCTTGAACGGGATGATCAGCCCGGTCAGGTTCTTCATCGGCTCCCAGCGCCAGCTCACGAACTCGGCCTTGTGGCCGCCGCCGGGTTTCTCGACATTGATCTCGCTGTCCTTGCCGGTGAACCGGACCGCGAACCATTTCTGGCGCTGGCCGCGATAGCGGCCCTTCCAGGCGCGCCCTGCAACCGTGCGCGGAATGTCGTAGACGAGCCAGTCCGGGACCTCGCCGAGCCGCTCGACCGAGCGCACGCTGGTCTCCTCATAGAGCTCGCGCTTGGCGGCCTCCCAGGTGTCCTCACCGGGATCGACGCCGCCCTGCGGCATCTGCCAGACATGGGCGTCGTCGACATGCTCGATGCCGCCGGCGCGTCGGCCGATGAACACCAGACCCTTCGTGTTGATCAGCATTACACCGACGCAAGTACGGTAGGGCAGATCCTCGTAACGCGCCATTCCGCCAGACCTCTCGCGTGCTTTTGGTGGGTATGCCGGCCTCGAGGGCCAGTGCCGTACCAATCCGTTGATTTAGCTGGATCTTGATTTCAGCATCGCGGTTGTCAATGGCACCAAAAGGATACCACGGTCGCTCAATGTCTTGGTCCAGCTGCCGATGCGCTCGATCGAGACCGGCAGGGCGGACGCGGTGCCGATTGCGACGCCGCGCTCGCGCGCCGTCGATTCGAGCTTGTTCAGGGCGCGGTCGATCTCCGCCGGGGTCGGCACCACGTCGATCGCGATGTCGCCCTTGCCGAACGGCATCGCCTGGCTGGCCGCGGCCTGGGGCGCGATGCTGCGCGGCGAGGAGCCGTCGTCGAAGAAGCCGAGGCCGCGCTTGGCCGCCTCGCGGATGATCGGCTGCATCGCGGCGTCGGTCGCCACGAAGCGGGCGCCCATGAAATTGGTGAGGCCGGCATAGCCTTGCATCCGGCTCAGGTGCCAGTACAGGCGGTCCATGTTCTGGTCGGCGGTGAGCGAAGTCAGCAGCGTCTGCGGGCCCGGGTCGTTGTCCGGGAAATCGTAGGGCTCCATCGGGATCTGGAGGAAGATCTCGTGGCGCTGGGCGCGGGCCCGCTCGGCGAGCTTGCCGGGGTCGGCGCCATAGGGCGTGAAGGCCAGCGTCACCGCCGGCGGCAGCCGCATGATCGCGTCGGTGGTCTTGGCCGCGCCGACGCCGAGGCCGCCGATCAGGATCGCGACCACGGGCATTTTTGCCGCCTTGGCGCGGTCGGCATCCGCCGCGTAGACGTTGAACGGCTTCGCGCCCTCGACCGTCACGGGGATCATGCCGTAGCGCGATTTTTCCAGCAGCTTTGGGTCGATCCCGGCCATCACGGGCGGTGGCGCGGAGGCGGCCGCCGCGTCGCCCTTGTCGGCGGCATCGCCGCCGCCGATCACCACGTCGTGGCGCGTGCCGGTGGAACCGTCGATCATGGTGACGGTCTTCTGCTCGCCCGCCTGCTTCGGCGCTTCCTTGGCCTCGTGCTTGCTCTCTTGCTTGCTGTCCTGGCCATGGCCCGCGGCGGCCGGCTTCTCGTCGGTGGCCCTGGGTTCACGGATCGCAATCCGCGTCATCGGCTCACCGCCGAGCGGATCCTTGTTGAAGATGGCGAAGCCGGCGAAGGCGACCAAGAACAGGCCGAGCATGACAGCGACGGCCTGCATGGCTGTGAACGGCAGCCGCAGCCGCCGTTTCCGGCGCGGCTTGTCCTGTCCGAGCGGGGCGCTCAGATCATCGGCCGTTTCAGTCATGCGAGATCCCGAATCACTCCCGCCGACGATACCACGCCGAGGTCAAGCGGCGGCAGGCCGGGATAGGCCGGGGTAGCAGGAGCCCCAAGCAAAAAGGGCGGCTCCCGGAGCCGCCCTTTTCGAGAGATGAGGTGACGCGCCGACTTAGTTCGCCGCTTTGGGCTTGTCGGTCGTGGCCTTGTTGTCGCCCGGCGTCGGCGCCGCGGAGGCGCTGTTCTTGATCCCGTGGAGCAGGTCGTCCGCGAGCTTGAGCGCCTTGTCGTCCTTGGCGTCCGGCGGGACGTAGGACTGCGAGCCGGTCTTCTCGTCGCCGTCGTTCTTGAGATGGCCGCGCAGCGAAGCCTCGCCCTTGGTGTCGGTGCGCGACTTCAGCTCGTCCGGCACGTCCTGGAGCACTTCGATGTCGGGCACGATGCCCTTGGCCTGGATCGACTTGCCCGACGGCGTGTAGTAGCGCGCCGTGGTCAGACGCAGTGCGCCGTTGCCCGAGCCGAGCGGAATGATGGTCTGCACCGAGCCCTTGCCGAACGAGCGCGTGCCGACGATGGTCGCGCGCTTGTGGTCCTGCAGCGCGCCGGCGACGATTTCCGACGCCGAGGCCGAACCGCCATTGACCAGCACGATGACAGGCTTGCCCTTGGTCAGGTCGCCCGCATGCGCGGTGCGGCGCTGGGTCTCCTCGGCATTGCGGCCGCGGGTCGAGACGATCTCGCCCTTCTCCAGGAACGAGTCGGAGACCGTCACCGCTTCCTCGAGCAGGCCGCCCGGGTTGTTGCGGAGGTCGATGATGTAGCCCTTCAACTTGTCGCCGATCTGATTCGAGAGGTTGGCAACCTCGCGCTTCAGGCCTTCGGTGGTCTGCTCGTTGAAGGTGGTGATGCGGATATAGGCGATGTCGTCGGCCTCGATGCGCGCGCGCACCGAGCGGACGCGAATGTTGTCACGCACCAGGGTGACGTCGATCGGATTGTCCTGGCCCTTGCGGATGATCTTGAGCTTGATCTTAGTGTTGACCGGACCGCGCATCTTCTCGACCGCCTGGTTCAGGGTCAGGCCCTGCACGGCTTCGTCGTCGAGATTGGTGATGATGTCGTTGGCCATGACGCCGGCGCGCGAAGCGGGGGTGTCGTCGATCGGCGAGACCACCTTGATCAGGCCGTCCTCCATCGTGACCTCGATGCCGAGGCCGCCGAACTCACCGCGGGTCTGCACCTGCATGTCGCGGAAGCTCTTCGCGTCCATGTAGCTCGAATGCGGATCGAGGCCGGTGAGCATGCCGCTGATCGCGGATTCGATCAGCTTGGTGTCATCGGGCTTCTCGACATAGTCCGAGCGCACGCGCTCGAACACATCGCCGAACAGATTGAGCTGGCGATAGGTGTCTGCAGTTGCGGCTCGCGCGCTGGAGCCCATGAAGACCGCGCGCGGCTGGGTCACGAACAGCGTCAGCGCAGCACCGGTGGCCGCGCTGAGGAGGATAACTGAAGTCTTGCGCATCATCCGCGAACCTTCTCGCCTTCATTTGCGGCCCACCATGGGCCTGGATCGATTGGAGTGCCGTCCTTACGGAACTCGACATAGAGCACAGGTTGACTCGCGTTCGTGGCGAGAATGGAGGCGACTTGAGAGGTCGACCCCATGGTCGCGACCGGCTCCCCCGTGAGCACAAACTGACCGATGTTAACCGAAATGTGCTCCATCCCGGCGATCAGGACATGATACCCGCCCCCGGCGTTGAGGATCAAGAGTTGTCCATAGCTGCGGAACGGGCCGGAATAGACAACCCAGCCATCACACGGCGTCGTGACCTGGGAGCCGGGCCGACTTGCCAGCGAAATGCCCTTCTGGACACCGCCGACCCCGTCGGAACCGCCAAAATCCCTGATCTTGTTACCGTTAACCGGCAGCGGCAGGAGCCCCTTGGCCGACGCGAAGGCGATCGCCGGGGTGGTCCGGGACCGGTCCTTGAAAGTGCCCGGACCGGGCTTGGCGCTGGCGGCCGCCTTGGCCTCGGCCTGTTTGGCGGCCTCAGCCGCCTTCTCGGCGGCCTTGGCGGCGCTCTGCAGATCCTGCTCCATCTTGGTGATCAGCCCCTGGAGATCGCCGACCTGCCTGGAGAGCGCGATGGCGCGCGAGTTCTCGGCGTCGAGGTCTTTCTCGCGCGACGCCTGCTGGCGCTGCCGCTCGTCGACCAGGGCGGTGAGCCGGGTCTGGTCGTTGCGGACCTTGTCGCGGTCGGTGGCAAGCTGGTCGCGTTCGGCGGCGATGTTCCTGCGCAAGGCCACGAGCTCGCCGAGGTCGCCCGCGAGCTTCTCGGCGCGGCCGCGCAATTCCGGCACCACGGCGCCGAGCAGCATGGCGGTGCGCAGTGATTGCAGCGCATCCTCGGGCCGCACCAAGAGCGCCGGCGGCGTGCGCCGGCCGGCGCGCTGCAAGGCTGCCAGCACCTCGACGATGTCGGCGCGGCGCGACTCCAGCGAGGTGCGCATCTGTTGCTCGCGACCGTTGAGCGAGCGCAGTCGCGCTTCGGCTTCGTCGATCTTGGTCTCGACGGTCCGCACATTGGCTGCGGTATCGATCAGCTGCTGATTGAGCTGGGTACGGTCCTGGCCGAGCGAGGTGATCTCGGCCTTGAGCTTGGCCTGCGCTTCCTCGGCGCTCTTCTGCCTCGCGCGGGCGGCCTCGAGCTCCTGCTCGCGCTGCTTGATCGCATCGGGCGAGACGGCCGCCGTCTGTGGCGCGGGCGCAATTGTCTGACCTTGCGTCTGACCTTGCGCGAGGCTTGCGCCCGTAACGCCGGCGATCAGCAGCAGGTTGAGGATCGGCGCTCGCATCGCTTTACGCAAAGGTGCTCGTTGTGCGCGCATCACGCGCGGTGATAGGGGTGGCCGGCCAGAATGGTGGCGGCCCGATAAAGCTGTTCCAGAAGCATGACGCGGACCATTTGGTGCGGCCAGGTCGCAGAGCCGAACGCGATCGCGAGCTTGGCCTTACGGCGCAATTCGGGCGAAAGTCCGTCCGCCCCTCCGATCACGAAGATAGTATGTCCGGCACCCTCGTCGCGCCAGCGCCCGAGGTGCCGTGCGAATACGGTGGAGTCGAGATTCTGGCCGCGCTCGTCCAGCGCCACCAGGATCGATTTTTCCGGGATGTGCGCACCGATCGCCGCGGCCTCTTCGGCCATCCTGGTCGCGGTGTCGCGCGCGCGGCTTTCGGGGATTTCGTGGATGGTGAGCTCGCGGAATCCGAGCTTGCGGCCGGCTTCGTCGAACCGCTCGAAATAGCGGTCGGCAAGTTCCCGTTCGGGGCCCTGCTTCAGCCGGCCCACCGCAATGACAGCAACGCGCATGATATCTTCAGGTCGTGTTTCGAGACCGCGCGCAATATGCGCGCGCACGACGCTAGCATGCGCGTCAGCCGATTCGAAATCGGCTCGATGAGCCTAGATCGCCTTCGCCGCCCCTGGGCCCTGCGTGTACAATCTCTCGAGATTGTAGAACTCGCGGACCTCGGGTCTGAACACGTGCACGATCACATCGCCGGAATCGATCAGCACCCAGTCGCAATTGGGCAAGCCCTCGACGTGGATGTTCTTGATGCCGTTTTCCTTGAGGCCCTTGGCGACGTTGTCCGCGATCGCGCCGACGTGCCGGTTCACCCGGCCGGTGGTGACGATCATGTAGTCGGAGTACGCCGATTTGCCGCGAAGGTCGATGGTGACCGTCTCTTCCGCCTTCATGTCGTCGAGGCGGGAGAGGATCAGGCTCAGCGTCTTGTCGGCGTCGGGTTGCGCCTTCAAGGCCGCAGCTTTGGTCGATGTTTTACGCGCCGGTTTCGCTACCTTGGGTAAAACAGACTTGGACAATACAGATGTGGTCAGGGACCATTCCTTTCACTGTATCGCGAACGCCGAATCCGACGCTCACTGGTTACACTACATCATGTGGGGTTAAGGGTTTCAATATGCCAGACAGCCCGAAATCCCCACAACGTTCACACACTCCGTCTCACTTCGGACCTTTCCAGCTCCCGTCCGGGTTCCGCAAGCCGGTCGAGGACAGGTTCAGTTTCAATCCCGTCAGAAAGACCCAGGCCGGCGCCGGGCGATCCGGAAGCAATGCCGCGTCCGTCTCGGGCACGCGGTAACGTGCGAGGGCCTGGGCAGCGGGCGAGGCGAGGGCGCGAAAACTCTGCGGCGGGCGATCGATGACCGCAATCGGCACCTGGTCGGCGATGCGCCGCCAGTGCTGCCAACGATGGAATTGAGCGAGATTGTCGGCGCCCATGATCCAGACAAAGCGCAAGCCACTGAGACGGCGGCGCAGGGTGTTGATCGTGTCTATAGTGTAGCGCGTACGAATGACGGATTCGAGACAGCTCACCTCGATCCTGGGATCGTCGGCAACGTCGCGCGCGGCCTGCATGCGCGCGCCGAGCTCATGCAGCGTGCCGTTCTCCTTCAGCGGATTGCCCGGCGTCACAAGCCACCACACGCGGTCGAGTTGGAGGCGTTTCAGTGCGAACTGGCTGATGGCGCGATGCGCCTCGTGCGGCGGATTGAACGAGCCGCCGAGCAGGCCGATGCGCATGCCTTCGGTGTAGGGCGGAATGGCCTGCGCGAAGAAACGTGGCGCGACGAAATTGTTACTCAATGCCCCACGCCTCGCGACATGACTTACGGCCGCGTCTGACCTGTGCCGTGGACGCGATATTTGAAGCTCGTGAGCTGCTCGGCGCCAACAGGACCACGGGCGTGGAATCGGCCGGTGGCGATGCCGATCTCGGCGCCGAAACCGAACTCGCCGCCATCGGCGAACTGTGTCGAGGCATTGTGCAGCACGATCGCGGAATCGACCTCGCTCAGGAATTTCTTCGCGTTCGCCTCATCCGCGCTCACGATCGCGTCGGTGTGATGCGAGCCGTGGTTCTGGATATGCGCGATCGCGCCGTCGATACCGTCCACCACCTTCGCCGCGATGATCGCGTCGAGATATTCGGTGTCCCAATCATCCTCGTTGGCAGGCTTGACGCGCGCATCGGTCTTCTGCACGGCGTCGTCGCCGCGCACTTCGCAGCCGGCCTCGATCAGCATCTCGACCAGCGGCTTCAGGTTCTTGGCGGCGGCGGCGCGATCGACTAGCAGCGTCTCGGCCGCGCCGCAGACGCCGGTGCGGCGCATCTTGGCGTTGAGTACGATCGACTTCGCCATGGCGAGGTCGGCGCTGGCATCGATATAGACGTGGTTGACGCCTTCGAGATGTGCGAACACGGGCACGCGGGCTTCCTGCTCGACGCGCGCGACGAGGCTCTTGCCTCCGCGCGGCACGATCACGTCGATGGCGCCGTTCAACCCTGACAGCATCATGCCGACCGCCGCGCGGTCGCGCGTCGGCACCAGCGTGATCGCCGCTTCGGGGAGCCCGGCTTCACGCAGGCCCTGCACCAGACATTCATGGATCGCGCGGCACGAACGAAAACTGTCGGAGCCGCCGCGCAGGATCACGGCATTGCCGGATTTCAGGCACAGCACGCCGGCATCCGCCGCAACGTTCGGCCGGCTCTCGAAGATCACGCCGACGACACCGAGCGGCACGCGCACGCGCTCGATGGTCATGCCGTTCGGCCGCTGCCAGCTCTCGGTGACGATGCCAACCGGATCGGCGATGCCGCGCACGATGCCGATGCCCTCGGCCATGGCTTCGACGCGCGCCGGCGTCAGGGTCAGGCGGTCGATGAAGGAGGAGGTGGCATTGCCGGAGGCGCGGGCCTCCGCGACGTCCTCGGCATTGGCGGCAAGGATCGCGGCAGAGTTCGCGCGGATCGCCCGCTCCATGGCTTCGAGCGCCCGGTTCTTCTGCTCCGGCGGCGCCTGCGCCAGCACGCGCGCGGCAGCGCGGGCACGGGCGGCGAGATCGGACATCAGCGCCTGGAGATCGGCGTTGCCGTCGACGGCTTTGAGGGGGGCGGCCATGGGGAGTTCAACCTTCTGCTAAGGCGATGTCCTAGCATGGAAATCCCGCGTCTGCGAAGGGTCGGGAGGGTATGGCTGGTCTCTCCGGCGAGGCGCCGGTTGGGTCATTGGCCCAGCAAATTCAGCGAAAAGGGCCGGCGCGGCCCTTACCCGCCCACCACCAGATCGTCGCGGTGGATCATCTCGGACCTCCCGCTGATGCCCAAGATGGCCATCACGTCCGGGGAGGAGCGGCCCTTGATCCGCTCGGCGACCTCGGCATCGTAGGCGATCAAGCCGCGGCCGACCTCGCTGGTATCAGGACCACGCACAACCACGGCATCGCCGCGGGCGAACTGGCCTTCCACCTTGATCACGCCTGCCGGCAGCAGGCTGGCGCCGGCACGCAGCGCCGTCACGGCGCCGGCATCGATGGTCAGGGTGCCCTTCGGCTCCAGCGTGCCCGCAATCCAGCGCTTGCGCGAGGTGATGGGGTTGGCCGGCGTCAGGAACCAGGTGCAGCGGCCGCCGTCCGCGATCGCCTGCAGGGGATGCTCGATCTTGCCGGAGGCGATCAGCATATGGGTGCCGCCCGTCGTGGCGATCTTCGCGGCCTCGACCTTGGTGCGCATGCCGCCGCGCGACAGCTCGGACTCGGCGTCGCCTGCCACGGCCTCGATCTCCGAGGAAATGCTGTCGACCACGGGAATGAGTTTTGCGTTCGGATTGTTCTTCGGCGGGGCGTCGTAGAGCCCGTCGATGTCGGACAGCAGCACCAGCAAATCGGCGCTCGCCATGGTGGCGACGCGCGCGGCGAGGCGGTCATTGTCGCCGTAGCGGATCTCGTTGGTGGCGACCGTGTCGTTCTCGTTGATGACGGGGATCGCGCGCCATTCCAGCAGCTTGCCGATGGTGGAGCGCGCATTGAGATAGCGGCGGCGCTCCTCGGTGTCCTGGAGCGTCACCAGGATCTGCCCCGCACCGATGCCGTGGGCGCCGAGCACCTCCGACCAGATCCGCGCCAGTGCGATCTGGCCGACGGCGGCGGCGGCCTGGCTCTCCTCCAGCTTCAGCGGGCCGCGCGGCAGCTTGAGGCGGCTGCGGCCGAGTGCGATCGAGCCCGAGGACACCACGAGCACATCGCGTCCTTCGCGATGCAGCTTGGCCATGTCGTCGGCGAGCGCGGCGAGCCAGGAGGCGCGCACCTCGCCCTTGTCGGAATCGACCAGCAGGGCGGAGCCGACCTTGACGACGATGCGGCGGAATTGACTGAGTTCGGGGCTGGCCATGTGAGTATGTGTTGGCGCGTGTGACGAATTGCTCGGGCTCGGGAACGGCGGAGCAAATAAGCGGCGCCGGTTAAGGCCTGCTTTTGCAGCAGGACGATGGCCGGCGCAAGGCGGCGGGCATGGTAAACGGTGCTTGTCCGGGACGCTCGCCTGGCTCTAACTGTTGCCAACTATAACGGGCTCAAAGAGGAAACCGATGGATCGTCGCAACTTCATCGCCGGGTGTCTGGGGTTGCCGCTGTCGGCGCAGGCGGGCGGATCGCAAGCGCAGGCCGGGCTGACAAAGATGATCTTCCCGTTCGCCGCGGGCGCGGGCGGCGACACGCTGTGCCGGCTGATCGCGCAGGAGATGGCGCCGGCGCTGCAGCGGACCATCGTGGTCGAGAACCGTACCGGCGGCGACGGCCTGATCGGTATCAAGGCCGTGAAGGGCGCGAGTGCCGACGGCAGCATGGTGCTGGTGACGACCGGGCCGACCATGTACCTACTGCCGATGGTGGAGACGATTCCGAGCTTCGACACGGCCAAGGATTTTATGCCGGTGTCGCTGTTGGCGCGGTTCGAATTCGCGCTGGTGATCGGTCCGGGGATCGATGCCGCGGATTTCAAGTCATTCGTGGCGTGGCTGAAGGCGCATCCGGACAAGACGTCGTTCGGCGTGCCGAGCAACGGCACCATTCCGCATTTCGCCGGCTCCAAACTGGAGAAGGATCTCGGCATTCCCTTGACCCGCGTGCCCTATCGCGGGAGCGCGCCTATCCTCAACGATCTCATCGGCGGCCATCTGTCGTTCGGCATCGTGACATTGGCCGATGCGCTGCCGCAGCATCGCGCCAAGGGCGTGAAGATCATCGCGGTCGCGAGCGCCGAGCGTTCGCCGTTCGCGCCCGAGGTCCCGACGCTGAGGGAGAGCGGCATCGATCTCGTTGCGGATGCCTGGTACGGCATGTGGCTTCCCGCCGGCAGCCCGCCGGAGTTCGCGAGCAAGCTCGGCGCCGCCGCAAGCGCTGCGCTTGCGAAGCCGGAGGTGAAGGAGAAGCTCACCGCGATCGGGCTGATTCCGGTCGGCAGCACCGCGGATGGGCTGACCAAGGAGCTCGCCGCGAACACGGCGTTCTGGCAGCCGATCGTGAAGGCGACGGGGTACAAGATCGAGAATTGAACGCCGCGCGCTACTCTATCCCCTCATCCTGAGGAGCCGCGGAGCGGCATCTCGAAGGATGAAAGGCCCGGCTGTAGCAGCGGGGCCTTCATGGTTCGAGACGGCGCTTGCGCGCCTCCTCACCATGAGGGTTCTAGAGCTTCGCGCGCTGCGCGATGCCGTCCTTAATCGCCGCAAGCTCGGCTTCGTCCCAGACACCGATCAGGATCCCGCCCTTCACCTGGAGCTGGTTGTCGGCATAGCTCGCGATCTTCTCGCGCGGCGTCGTGATGTGGTCGTTGGGATGCAGCGCCCAGTCGAACAGCTCCGCCTGCAACCGTGCGATGATGCCGGCACACTCCGGATCGTCGCCGCGATCCAAAAACTCTTCCGGATCGGTTTCGAGGTCGTACAGCATCGGGCGGAAGCCGGAGGCGTGGATGTATTTCCAGCGGCCGTCGAACGCCATGAACAAGCGGCAGCGCTCGATCGGCTGGTGCAGCTTCAGCCGGACGTCCTGCATGGCGTAGTCGTATTCGGAGAACGCCACCTTGCGCCAATCGCTCGGTGTCGGCCCGCGCAGCAGCGGCAGCAGCGAACGTCCTTCGAGAATGTGGCCCGGCACCTTGCCGCCGAAATAATCGACGAAGGTCGGCGCGAGATCGATGCCTTCCACCAGCGCGTCGTTGCGCGTGCCGCGCGTGGTGTCAGCTTCCTTCGACGGATCGATGACGATCAGCGGAATTTTCGCCGACTGCTCGTGGAACAGATCCTTCTCGCCCATCCAGTGATCGCCGAGATAGTCGCCGTGATCGGAGGTGAACACGATCATGGTGGTGTCCAGCAGGCCGCGCTCCTCCAAAAACTTCATCAGCACGCCCATCTGGTCGTCGATCTGGGTGATCAGGCCCATATAGGTCGGGATCACCTTCTCGCGGGCCTCGTCGCGCGCCATGTTGCGGGAGTAGCGCATGTCCATGTAGGCGCCGAACACCGGATGCGGATTCTGGCGTTCGCGCGCGGAGCGGATCGCCGGGATCATGTCATCGGTCGAATACATGCTGGCATAGGGCTCGGGCGCGATATAGGGCCAGTGCGGCTTGATGTAGGACAGATGCAGGCACCACGGCCTGCCGTCGGTCTCGGCCTCGCTGATGAAGTCCATCGCGCGCCGCGTCATGTAGGGCGTCTCGGAATGCTCGTCCGGCACGCGCGCGGCCTTGTCGGCATGCACCAGGAGCCAGCCGTTCTGCAGCGAGCCGTCGTCCGCTGCGCCCGAATTGGCCCAATGCTCCCAGGGATTGGTCGCTTCAAAACCTTGCTGGCGCAGATATTCATCGTATTTCGGGCGCGGCCGTCCCGTCGGGTGCAGGCCGTCGTCACGCTCATAAGGCTCGAACCCGCATTCGGCGACGTGCACGCCGATCATCGATTCCGGCGGGATGCCGAGCGCCTTCATGCCCTCGAGGTCGGGCGCCATGTGGGTCTTGCCGACCAGCACGTTGCGCACGCCGATCTTCTTGAGGTGGTCGCCGAGCGTGGGCTCGCCGACGCGCAGCGGCCAGCCGTTCCAGTGCGAGCCGTGCGAGCGCATGTAGCGTCCGGTGTAGAACGACATCCGCGACGGGCCGCAGATCGGCGATTGCACATACGCCTTGCTGAACAGCACGCCACGCTTGGCCATGGCGTCGATGTTGGGCGTTCTCAGCGTGGGATGGCCGGTGCAGCCGAGATAGTCGTAGCGAAGCTGGTCGCACATGATCCAGAGAACGTTCTTCGCGCGCGCCATGCTTCGCCCCTGCCGTTTCTTGATCTTTTGATGCTGCGCTATCGCGCCAGCGAAGACAAGCGGGCCGCGTGAGCGGGTCGGATTACGCCGACCACGGCTCCGCTTCGGCCGCGCTCTTCGCCTTGGCCGATACCGGGGCCTCGCCGATCACTTCGACGAGCGCGCGCAACGCTTCCTTCACGCCGTCGCCGGTGATGCCGGAGAGCAGCAGCGGTGTCTTCTTGGCGGCGCGCTTCAGTCGGTCCTTCTGCTTCTTCAACTCGTCCGGCTCGACCGCGTCGATCTTGTTCAGCGCGACGATCTCGATCTTGTCGGTGAGCAGCCCGCCATAGGCGTCGAGCTCCTTGCGCACGGTCTTGTACGCCTTGCCGGCATGCTCGCAGGTTGCGTCGATCAGATGCAGCAGCACGCGGCAGCGCTCGACATGGCCGAGGAAGCGATCGCCGAGACCTGTGCCTTCATGCGCGCCTTCGATGAGACCCGGAATGTCCGCCAGCACGAATTCGCGACCGTCGGCGTTCACGACGCCGAGCTGCGGATGCAGCGTGGTGAAGGGATAGTCGGCGATCTTGGGCCGCGCCGCGCTGACTTTGGAAAGGAAGGTCGACTTGCCGGCATTGGGCATGCCGACAAGACCGGCATCCGCGATCAGTTTCAGCCGCAGCCAGATCCAGCGCTCCTCGCCGGGCTGGCCGGGATTGGCGTTGCGCGGCGCGCGATTGGTCGAGGACTTGAAATGCGCATTGCCGAAGCCGCCATTGCCGCCCTCGGCCAGCACGAATTTTTCGCCGACATTGGTGAAGTCGTGGATCAGGGTCTCGCGATCCTCATCGAAGATCTGCGTGCCCACGGGCACCTTCAGCACGATCGCCTTGCCGTTGGCGCCATGGCGGTCCGAGCCCGAGCCGTTCTCGCCCTTCTGGGCCTTGAAATGCTGCTGGTAGCGGTAGTCGATCAGCGTGTTGAGGCCGTCGGCGACCTCGATGATCACATTGCCGCCGCGGCCGCCATTGCCGCCGGAAGGACCGCCGAATTCGATGAACTTCTCGCGGCGGAACGCCACGCAGCCGTTCCCGCCGTCACCGGAGCGGATATAGACCTTTGCTTCGTCGAGGAATTTCATGGGCCATAGGTAGGGCAGGCGGTCCCGCGCGGCAACCCGGACTTATCCCTGAATCGGCCGAAATCCTGCGAATTTGGCCCCGTGCTTAACCTGCAGGCCGTCTCCGGATCAGGAATTTCTGCATCCCCTCCAGCACCAGCTCCTTGCGCTGGTTGAATACGGTGCTTTTGAGCGTCACCACGCCGGTCGTGCGACCCGGCACGAGCTCGGTGACCTCGAGCGCGGGATAGATGGTGTCGTCGGCGAACACCGGTTTGAGGAACCGGCTCGATTGCTCGAGGAAGCCGACCAGGGAGTCCTCGACCATGAACGGAAACAGGCCTGCGCCGGGTGCCGTGTGGATCAAGGTCTGGAAGCCATGGGCGAGCAGATGCGGCATGCCGCGGCTGCGGCAATATTCCACGTCGTAATGCACGGGATGGGTGTCGCCGCTCGCGGTCTGGAACGCGGCGAACACCGCCGAGGTCTGGGTGCGGCTCGGCAGCACGAAGCGCTCGCCGACCACGAAATCCTCAAACCAGCGTTGCGCGGGGATCATGCGATGCCGGGTCGGGTCGAAGTCGGTCATGTCCGTGCTCTTTCGTTGGGGAGGCGCCTATCGCTATCGCGCCGCGAAGAGTGCGACAATCCGTTCAATCTGCAGATGCGGGCTTGTCCGGCGCGCCCACGTGATTAAAACGACGCCGATGCCCTTCTTCAAGAATCTCTCCGCCTATGACGATCGCTCCGCGCGCCTTGCCGGCATCGCGCTGATGGTGCTGTCGATCTTCATGTTCTCGTTCGGCGACGCCATGGGCAAGTTCCTGGTCGGGACGTATTCCGTGGGGCAGCTCTTGTTCCTGCGCGCCTGCGCGGCGCTGCTGCTGCTGTCGCCGCTGGTCTGGCGGCAGCGTCACCAGTTCCTGCATCTGGAGCGGCCGGGCCTGCAGCTGTTTCGCGTCGTGCTGTCGACGCTGGAAGTGGCCGCCTTCTTCCTCGCGGCAGTCTATCTGCCGCTCGCCGACGTCATCACCTATTATCTCGCGGGCCCCATTTTCGTCACCGCGATGTCGGCGATCTTTCTGGGCGAGAAGGTCGGCTGGCGGCGCTGGACGGCGATCCTGATCGGCTTCTGCGGCGTGCTGATCGCGCTGCGGCCGTCGGCGCAGACGGTCAGCCTGCCGGCGCTGATTGCGCTCGGCGGCAGTCTGTCGTTTGCGACGCTGATGCTGATCACGCGCAGCCTGCGCAAGACGCCCGACATCGTGATGGCGTCGTCGCAATTCATCGGCACGTTCTCGCTGGGTGCTGTGCTGTCGGCATTCCACTGGGTGCCGCCGACACCGGGCAGCCTCGTGATCTTCGCAATGGCGGGTTGCGTCTCGGTGACGGCGCTGTTCTGCGTCAACCGCTCGCTCAAGCTGGCACCGGCCAGCGTCGTGGTGCCCTACCAATATTCGATGATCGTCTGGGCCGTGATCTTCGGCTTCGTCGTGTTCGGCGACGTGCCGTCGATTGCCACCATCATCGGCGCCGCCATCATCATCGGCGCCGGGTTCTACATTTACCTGCGCGAACGCGATCTCGGCCGCCCGAGCGCTGAGGTCAATCCGCCGGCGTAGCCCTTACCCTCCCCTGGAGGGGGAGGGTCGCGCGCGCGAAGCGCGAGCGGGGTGGGGTGACGGTCTCTCCGCGAAGATGGTGTTTCGGTCGGCAGTGATAGGGTGAGACCATTGCTGTGGCTGCACCCCACCCCGCTGCGCATTCCGCTTCGCTGCATGCGCATCGACCCACGAGCGAGCTACGCTCGTCTCGGACCCCTCCAGGGGAGGGTGTCACCGCGCCCTACCTCATCCGTCGCGCACTGCTCCAGTTCTTCAGCGACGACCACACGCCGCGCGACAGGCGGAAGCAATCGACCGGCGTGGACGAGCCCAGCGCGAGGAAGCGATGCAGCTGGACGCCGCTCCACTGGAAGCCGCACTTCTCCAGCACGTTGCGCGAGGCCGGATTGGTGACGCGCGCGCCCGCATAGAGATTATCCTCCTCGAACTCCTCGAAGAAGAAGTCGATCGCGCCGCGCGCGGCCTCGGTGGCAAAGCCCTGGCCCCAATGCTCGACGCCGAGCCAGTAGCCGAGCTCGGCATTGTCGGGCGTGGAGCGGTCGATGCCGACGATGCCGACCGGCCCGGTGTCGTGCTCGATCAGGAACACGGTCTCGCTGCCGAGCGCGGCGGTGGCGCGGACGAATTCGACGGCGTCGTCCTGCGAATAGGGGTGGGGAAGGCGGCGGGTGTTTTCCGCGACACGGCGGTCGTTGGCGAGGTGGGCGATGGTCCTGACGTCGGCGAGAGTCGGGCGCCGCAACGTCAGCCGCTCGGTGGCGACGACATCAGGTCTCGCCTCCCGCAAGGTCGCGCTCGAGAAATCCTGCAACATGTCCGGCTCCGTCAAAGTCACTAAGTGAAAAGTGAGCAAGTCAAACGAAAGGGGAGGCCGGTTTCCCTGCCTCCCCTGGAGCCGTCTTGTGGACTCCGCCGGTTCGGTCAAGGACCCGGCGGACTCCAAATTTGGTCCACCGTCTATTCAGCCGCCTCGGCGAGCGGGAGCACCGATACGAAGGTGCGGCCGTTGGCTTTGGCCTGGAACGTGACGCGACCCTCGATCTTGGCGAACAGAGTGTGGTCCGTGCCCATGCCGACATTGAGGCCGGGATGCCAAGTGGTGCCGCGCTGACGCGCAATGATGTTGCCGGGAATCACAACTTCCCCGCCGAACGCCTTGATGCCGAGGCGCTTACCCTTGGAATCGCGACCGTTGCGCGATGAACCGCCTGCTTTTTTGTGAGCCATAGCTCGTCTCCGAAATCCTACGTAGTTCTAGGTCAATTCCTTGACGGAATCATTTCAAAATCTGTCACGCATCAATTCGTGAATTGGCGTGATCGATTTTATGCGGCGTCGGCTTCCTTGTCGGCTTCCTTCGCGACCTTCTCCCGCTTCGGACGCGGGCCCTTGGTGGGCTTGGCGCCGTCCGTCAGGATCTCGGAGATGCGGAGGACCGTAATCTCGTCGCGATAGCCGCGCTTGCGGCGCGAATTCTTGCGGCGGCGCTTCTTGAACGCGATGACCTTGGGTCCGCGCTTGTGGTCAAGCACCTCGACCGCAACGGACGCACCGGCGACCGTCGGAATGCCCAGGACCGGCGTGTCGCCGCCGACCACCAGAACTTCATTCAGCTGTATGATCGAGCCGACTTCGCCTTCGATCTTGCCTACTTCGAGAACATCATCCGGCACGACGCGGTATTGCTTGCCGCCGGTTTTGATGACTGCGAACATCGTTTTTTCTCCGTGTTCAAATCCCGGCCTCGCGACGAGAATCGTCCGGGCCGGCTTTTTGTCAGTCGCTATGGGTTTATGCGCGTTTTGTGCGGGCGGGAGTTATCCCTTTGAAAACCCACGCAAAAACAAACAGCGCGAGAAACGCCCCGCGCCGGTTGTGGGACTTATAGCCGCCGGACGCTGCAAGTCAAGGAAAACCACCGGAAACGGCCCGGATTTGAAGGATTTGGCATCTTCCCGGCCCTCCGGCGAATCTGCAGCCGGTTTGCAACTTACGGGTTCCCGCGCCGTTATCCCGCTCGAATTGGCACACGGGCAAGGGCTTTCCATGGCAACGGACGAGTTGGTCAAGACGACGGGCATCGCGCTCCACGGCGCCGAGCGGCTGCCCTCGGTGAACGTCGACAGTTTCAACATCGAGATGAAGGACGAGGACGGCTTCCTCGGCGACCGCGCCAGCAAGGGCGCGTTTCGCGAGATCCTCGAGCGCTGGCGCAAGCCCTTGCGCAAGACCGGGGAGGACCCGTTCGGCAAGGAGCCCTCGGAAAACATCAGCAAGAAGACGCTGGACGCCATCCTGGTCGGCGACGACACCGAGGCCTGGGCCGTGGTGCATAGCGCCATCGAGGACTTTGCCCAGGAGCTCGCTTACGTCACCCGTCGCTTCCTCAAGAGCAAGGCCTGGGCCAAGACCGAGCGCATCGTCGTCGGCGGCGGCTTCCGCGATTCCCGGCTCGGCGAGCTCGCGATCGCGCGCACCGAGATCATCCTCAAGGCCGAGGACTTCAAGATCGACATGGTGCCGATCCGCCATCACCCCGACGAAGCCGGCCTGCTCGGCACGCTGCATCTGGCGCCGTCATGGATCTTCGAGGCCCATGACAGCATCCTCGCCGTCGACATCGGCGGCACCAACATCCGCTGCGGCCTGGTGGAGACCGGCTGGAAGAAGGCCAAGGACCTCTCGAAGGCCAAGGTCGTGAAATCCGAGCTGTGGCGTCATGCCGATGACGAGCCGACCCGCGAGGGCGCGGTGAAGCGGCTCATCAAGATGCTGAAGGGGCTGATCACCGAGGCCGAGAAAGAGGGCTTCAAGCTCGCGCCGTTCATCGGCATCGCCTGTCCCGGCGTTATCAACGCGGACGGCTCGATCGAGAAGGGCGCACAGAACCTGCCGGGCAATTGGGAGAGCAGCAAGTTCAACCTGCCGGCGAGCCTGATCGAGGGCATCCCCGTGATCGGCGAGCACGACACCGCGATCCTGATGCACAATGACGGCGTGGTTCAGGGCCTCTCCGAGGTGCCGTTCATGCAGGACGTCGATCGCTGGGGCGTGCTGACCATCGGCACCGGGCTCGGCAATGCCCGCTTCACCAACCGCCGCAAGGACAACGGCAACGGAAAAGACCGGGATTTGACTGAGAACGGCAAGAAAAAGGGCAAGGAAAGCAGCAAGAACGACAAGGAGTAACCTTGACTGGTTAGGTTAAGGACCGGATTGCGTTGCAGCGCACAGGACACTCGCTACGGTCGAATCGTCGCCTCACCCTGGCCGGCGAAGCCGCCCTTCCCAGCCAGTATTTCAATGAGCGGCACGGGACCGCCAGTGTTTACCGCGTCTGGCGGTCCCACCCCTGATTTTAGGGCTTAGCTCCAGCCAATCCGCTGAAAGAACGCCGCGATCTCCGCGGCTGCGCGATCCGGATCTTCCCGATGCGGGAAGTGGCCGACGCCCGGAAACATCGCGAGATCGAGATCGCCAAACGTCTCGCCGAGACGATCGGTCCAGGCATAGGGAAACAGCGGGTCGTGCTCGGCCCAGCGCACGCAGGTCGGCACGTCGATCGGCGGCAGTTTCGGCGCCTCGCCCTTCATCATCGCGACCCGCCCGGCATGCGAGGCGCGATAATGCGCAAATCCGCCGGCGAGATTGCCTTCTCTGAAGAAATTGTCGGCGAAGGCGTCGAGAACATCGTCGAAGGCGCTCTTCTGATGCGCCCAGCCCTTGAGGAAGTGACCGATATAGAGCCGGCAGCTGTCGCGGCTCGCGCCGACGAGCGCCGGAGCCAGCTCCATCTGGTGGAAGGACTGATACCAGATGTGGTTGAGCCTATCCGGCGCCGCCATGCGCGGCCCGATGCCGGGATAGACGAAGTCGAAGAAAAACAGCCCCGCGAGCCGCTCGGGCTGCTGCCGGGCCAAAGGCTGCATCACGGCGCCGCCGACATCGTGGCCGACCACGGCGAATCGGTCGATGCCGAGCCCCTCCATCAGCGCCAGCATGTCGTCCGCATGGCCGTCCGGCCCAAAAGGCCCGTCCGGCTTGTCGCTGTCGCCGAAGCCGCGCAGATCGGGCGCGATCAGCATGAATCGGTCCGAAAGCCTGGACATCACCGGCTCCCAGGTCAGCCAGAATTCCGGCCAGCCATGCAGCAAAAGCAGCGGTTTGCCGCTGCCAGCGCGGACCAGGTGCAAATCGGCACCATTGGCCTTGATCGTGAGATGCTCCACGGCAGTTCCTCCCGGCGGTGAGAGCGTTTTCGAGCGAAGTGGACACCGGTTCGCGTCAGGAAAACGCGTCAAAACAAGAATCCGGAGCTCCGTTCCGATTCACCGGAGCGGAAACGGCTCCAGGGCAGGGGCTGAAAGAGGCAGCGGATTTTCCCCTTTCGCGCCTTGTCTGGCCCGCCATCCTCGCCTATTAACGCCCCCAACCACAGGGGCCCTGCTCCTACCATGGCGCCTTCAGGAGAGGTGGCAGAGTGGTTGAATGCACCGCACTCGAAATGCGGCATAGGTGCAAGCCTATCGGGGGTTCGAATCCCTCCCTCTCCGCCATATCAAAACGGCTTTGAGAAAGCCCCGCCAAAAGAAGACAGCCTCTTTGCATCGCAGCCTCTGGTGTCGTCCTAGGGGATCGCAATCTGACACCGCACTTGCGACCGGCCGCCAAGCTTCTCCACAATGCCCCCTCGTGACGACCCGCCCGAGGACCCTCCGGATGACCACCAAAATCGACCTCCTCACGCTGCAACTCTTCGTGGCGATCGTCGAGGAGCAGAGCATTGCGAAGGCGGCGGAGAAGAAGAACATTGCCGCGTCCGCGGTCAGCCGCCGCGTCTCGGATATCGAGGACCTGTTTCAGGTCGAGCTGCTGCATCGTCATTCGAAAGGGATCGAGCCCACACCTGCCGGCTTCGCCCTGCTCGAGCACGCCCGCATCATCCTCGGCAACCTCAGCAAGCTCGAGAGCGAGCTGACGGGATACCGGCAGGGCAAGCGCGGGCTGATCCGGATCTGTGCCAACAAGTCCGCGATCCTCGAAGCTCTCGCCGACGAGCTCAGCCTGTTCCTGGAGCGGCATCCGCTGGTCCACATCGACATCGAGGAGGATCTCAGCCCCGCGATCGTGCGCGCGGTGGTGGAGAACCGGGCCGACATCGGCATTTTCGGCGGCAACATCGACGGACAGGATCTGGAGCTGCTGTCCTATCGCAGCGACAGCCTGGTCGCGCTGGTCACGCGCGACCACCCGCTGGCGGGCCAAAGCAGCGTTCGCTTCCGCGAGCTGGTCGATTTCGACTTCGTCAGCCTGGAGAAGGGCAGCTCGATCGAGACGCTGTGCGTCAGGGCCGCCGCGGCGCTCGGGCAGCACCTCAAGGTGCGCATCCGCGTCAGCAGTTTCGATGCGCTGTTCCGCGTCGTCGATGCCAGGATGGGGGTCGGTGTCGTGCCGCTGGAGATCGTTCGCGACCGCTACGGCGTCGACAGTCTCGTCACCGTCCCGCTCGACGAGTCCTGGGCGCGCCGCGACCTGGTCATCGGCGTGCGCGATTACAAGTCTCTGCCTTCGGTGACGAAGCTGCTGGTGGAGCATTTGCGGACCCATGACGATGCCCGTCTCGCCACGAGCGGCGTCTCCGACCGGCTGACGGTCGTGCGCGGCCGAAGCTGACATCGCTTCTGCCGACGGCCTGCCATCGCCGGCCGCGATGGCTCCCTGCCCAACCGTCACTGCACATTTCCGCGACGGACTTCTATCCTGCTTCCCAACATCGCTGTCGGTCGGCATGATCGACGGCAACACGGCACATCAGATGCCGAACAGGGGAGGACGGATCGTGGACACGCGTGGTCGCACGCTGCTGGCCAAAATCTGGGACCAGCATGTCATCGCCCACATCAGCGATGATACCGATCTGCTTCATGTGGATCGCCATTTTCTGCATGACCTCGGCGGCTCCGCCGGCCTGATCAACCTCAAAAGCCGCAACATTCCGGTCCACAATCCCGAACTGACCTTCGCCACGCCGGATCATGCGATTTCGACGGCGTCCGGGCGTGCCGGCACGATCAAGACCGGGTGGGAGCTGCTGGCGGCGTTGCGGACCGAGACATCGGCAAGCAACATCCGGTTGTTCGACCTCGACCAGCCCGGGCAGGGCATCGTCCATGTCATCGGCCCGGAGCTCGGTCTCAGCCTGCCCGGCTGCCTGATCGTCTGCGGCGACAGCCACACCTGCACCCATGGCGGGCTCGGCGCGCTCGCCTTCGGCATCGGCTCCAGCGAGCTCACGCATGTGCTGGCGACCCAGACCATCATCCAGCGCCGGCCCAAAACCATGCGCGTGACATTCGACGGCCGGCTGCCGTTCGGCGTGACGGCGAAGGATCTCATCCTCGCCTTGATCGGCCATGTCGGCGCCGCCGGCGGCACCGGCTATGCCGTCGAATATGCCGGCAGTGCGATCAGGGACATGCCGATCGAAGGGCGGCTCACCATCTGCAATCTGTCGGTCGAGCTCGGCGCCAAGATGGGGCTGATCGCGCCGGATGAGGCGACGTTCGCCTATATCCGCGGCCGTCCCTACGCGCCGCAAGGCGAGATGTGGGACCGGGCCGTCGCGGCGTGGCGGACGCTTCGGAGCGACAGCGACGCAATGTTCGATCGCGAAGTGTCGATCGACGTCGGCACCATCATCCCCCAGATCACCTGGGGCACCAGTCCCGAACATGTCCTCGGTGTCGATGGCCGCATCCCGGATCCCGCCGACATCGCCGATCCGGCGCGCCGCGGCGCGATCGAGATCGCGCTCGACTATATGGGCCTGAAGCCCGGTGCGCCGATCGCCGGCACGCCGGTGGATTGGGTCTTCATCGGCTCCTGCACCAACAGCCGCCTCAGCGATCTGCGCGCCGCGGCCGAAGTCGCGCGCGGCCGCAAGGTTGCGCCGGGTGTGCGGGCCTGGGTCGTGCCGGGGTCGGAGACCGTCAGGCGCGATGCAATGGCCGAAGGGCTCGACAAGATCTTCATCGACGCGGGCTTTGAATGGCGCGAGCCCGGATGCTCGATGTGCCTTGCCGCCAACGGTGAAACCGTGCCGCCCGGCCAGCGCTCGGTATCGACGTCGAACCGGAATTTCGTCGGCCGCCAAGGGCCGCGTGCCCGCACCCATCTGGCAAGTCCGGCCATGGCCGTGGCGGCGGCGGTGTCCGGCGCCATCGCCGACGTCCGAACGATGGAGCGCTAGATGCCGCAAGCCTTCACCAAACTGACCGCGACGGCGGCGCCGATCATGCGCACCAATGTCGATACGGACGTCATCATCAGCATCAACCGCATGATCGGAAATTCCGTCCGCGGCAATCTCGGCAAATGGGCGTTCGGTTCGCTCCGCTATTTGCCCGATGGCTCGGACAATCCGGAGTTCATCCTCAATCGCGAGCCTTATCGCGCGGCGGAAATCCTGGTCACGGGGCCGAATTTCGGCTGCGGCTCGTCGCGGGAGGCGGCGGTGTGGTCGCTGCAGGAAATGGGCATCCGCGCCATCATCGGATCCGGTTTCGGCGACATCTTCTTCGCCAACTGCTTCCAGAACGGCATCCTGCCTGTGGTGCTGGACAAAGCCGTCATCGACGGTCTCGCCGCGGAGATCGAAGCGAGCCAGGGCGCGGGACGTGTCAGTGTCGACCTGCAGGAGCAGACCGTCACCTCGCCATCGGGTGTGCGGCACGTCTTCGAGATCGATCCGCGCCGGCGCGCGGGTCTGCTCGAAGGCCTCGACGAGATTTCGCTGACGTTGCGGCGGGACCACGAGATCCGCGCATTCCAGGCATCCGACCGCGACGCGCGGCCGTGGATTCACTTTGCAGGACATCAGGCAGGATAATCGGCAGGGCAATTGGCATGAACACGCTCTCGAACATGATCAAGGTCGCCGTGGTCGGCGGTGAAGGCATCGGTCCTGAAGTGACCGACCAGTCCCATCGCATTCTCAAATGGTTTTCGGCGAGGCGCAGCATTCCCGTGGCTCTGCGCGAAGCGCAATACGGTCTCATCCCCTATCTCGCGACGGGCAAGGTGTTGCCCGATGACACCGTCGAAGCGATGGAGGAGGCCGACGCTATACTCTGGGGTGCGACGGGTGGTCCTGAGACCACTGAGGTCCCTCCGGCGGCGCGCAAGGCGGGAAGCCTGCTGTCGCTGCGCAGCAAGTACGACCTCTATGCCAATCTCCGGCCCATCGTCGCCAATCCGGCGCTGGCGGATTCCGCGCCGCTCAAGGCCGCGGTGCTGAAGGATGTCGACTTCATCATCATCCGCGAGCTCACCAGCGGCATTTATTTCGGCGAGCCGCGCGGCATCGAAACGCTGCCCGATGGTCAGCGCCGCGGTTTCAACACGCAGCAATACACCACCAGCCAGATTCGCCGGGTGGCGCGAACCGCGTTCGAACTGGCGCGGACGCGCAAGGGCCGGGTCTGCTCCGTCGACAAGGCCAATGTGCTGGAAACCAGCGTGCTGTGGCGCGAGGAGGTCACCGCGCTGCACGAGGCGGAATTCTCCGATGTGGAGTTGACGCACCTCTATGTCGACAACGCCGCGATGCAGATCGTGCGGGCGCCGTCGCAGTTCGACGTCATGGTGACCTGCAACATCTTCGGCGACATTCTCTCCGATTGCGCCGCGATGGCGTCGGGCTCGCTCGGCATGCTGCCGTCGGTCTCGCTCGGGCCGCCGGACCGGCTCGGCCGCCGCAAGGCGCTCTATGAACCGGTCCATGGCAGCGCGCCCGACATTGCGGGCAAGGGCATCGCCAATCCGCTCGGCTCGATCCTCAGCGTCGCGATGATGTTGCGCATCACCCTCAATCGGCCCGATGATGCCGTGCTGCTGGAGAAGGCCGTGGATACGGCGCTGGCTGCCGGCGCAAGAACGGCCGATATCGCCGAAGCCGGCGCAAAAAGACTTTCGACCCAGGAGATGGGCGATGCGGTTCTGAACGCGCTCGACAAGGTCGTCGGCAAGGAGAGGGAGCACGCGTGATGAGGAATCGGGTCACCAGACGGGCCGCGTTGACGATCGTCGCCGGCGCCGGTGCGTCCATGGCGGCAGGTCGGGCGTGGGCGGATACGCCGTCGGGCCGCGTGATCTATCCGGTGGCCATTCCGGTCTATCAGTCTCAATTCGTCGCCGACCGGGCCGGGTTCTTCAAGGAGGCCGGCCTCGACTGCAAGCTGATCCAGGGCGGCAGCGGCGTGAAGACGCGCGAGATCATCGCTTCGTCCCAGGGCGATATCGGTATCGGCGACATCACCCACCCGATGCAACTCAGCAATCACGGCCGCAGCGCGCGCGTCCTGATGCCGGTCGATACCCGCAGCAACGCCGCGATCTTCATCATCCGCAAGGATCTGTTCGATCAGGGCATCACCACCCTGGAGGCGCTGGCGAAGTGGAAACGGCCCGATGGACGAAAGCCGATCGTTTCGGTGTCGTCACTGGGCGGCACCAACCACGTCTGGGCCTCCTACTACATGGAAACCATGGGGCTGGACGACAAGGTGACCTGGATCGGCACCGGCAATGTCGACACCATGATGGGCACGTTGAAGACGAAGCAGGTCGATGTTCTCATCAACTCGCCATCGATCCTGAAGGATTCGGTGGAGCAGGGCTGGGGTGCGCTGTTGTTCGATGGAACGGACGAGGCGGTCTGGACCAAGTATATCGGCGGCAAGGTCCCGGTGACGTCTCATTTCACGTTGCAGGCGAACATCGACAAGGACCCGGCGAAGATGCAGGCGTTCGTCACGGCGCTGTGGCGCGCCACCCTTTGGATCAAGGGGCACTCTCCCGAAGAGATCTATGACATGATCGAGCCTTACGTCGGAAGCACGTCGCGCGATGCGAATATTTTCGACAGCGGCGTCATGAAGAAGGTCACCGATTACGAAGGCATCATCGATGCCGCCAGCTTCGCGCGCGGTCAGAAGGTCTGGTTTCGTGAAATGACCGGCATCAAGCCGCTCGCGATGGCCGACGTCGTCAACACCAGCTTCATCGAAGCGGCACGCAAGGCCTATCCGGCTTGACGATCCAGGCTTTACACACGCCGCACGTCGATGCGCCGCCTGACACGCGGCGCATCGACGTGCGCGGTTTGTGCAAGACCTTCCAGCTGGCGGGTGCCGCCATCGAGGCCGTACGCGACGTCTCCTTCAATGTCCGGCGCGGCGAATTCGTCGCCCTGCTGGGGCCATCCGGCTCGGGCAAGAGCACCGTCCTCAACATGATCGCAACCCTGGTCAAGCCGACCAGCGGTCAGATCCTGATTGATGGTACGGCCGTCGTCCCCGGACAGGCGACGCCCAATGTCGGCTATGTGTTCCAGCGCGACACCCTGTTTCCCTGGCGCACCGTCGCTGACAACATCGGTTACGGCCTCGAACTGGCGGGTGTCCCGGCAGCGGAGCGAAAGGATCGGGTCCGTGCCTGCTTGACGCAAGCCGGGCTGCAGGATTTCGACAATGCCTATCCCTCGGCGCTGTCGGGCGGCATGCGCCAGCGCGCCGCCTTGATGCGAACGCTGGTCGTCGAGCCGCAGGTTCTGTTGATGGACGAGCCGTTCGGCGCGCTCGACACCCACACCAAGATCGACATGCACGATGTGCTGCTGCGCATCTGGGAACGGGAAAAGCAGACCGTGCTGTTCGTGACCCATGATCTCGGCGAGGCCCTGACGCTCGCAGACCGCATCATTCTGTTTTCCGCGCGGCCCGGCCGGATCAAGGAGAGTTTCGAGGTGGATTTCGCCCGCCCGCGCAATGCGGTGAAGATCCGGGAAACGCCGCGCTATGCCGAGCTGTTCCAGCTGATCTGGCACTCGCTCGGCGAGGAATTCATCAAGGGCCGCAAGCCATGAGGCGCGCGCGCCGCCCCGGCAGAACGCTGGCCTGGCAGATGTTGATCTGCGTCGGCTTCCTGTCGATCTGGCAGTGGGGGTACGATCTGCACGGCCGCCTTCCCTGGCTGGTGCCCGATCTGCTCGACCCCTATTTCGTGTCCAAGCCGTCCGACATCTTCGAGCATTTCCTGATCCTGAGCTGCCTCAAGTCGAAGCTCGGCGTGTTCAACGGCTGGTTCAATGGCGAATTCGCCCGCTGCATGGCGCGATCGGAGAACAATCTCTGGATCGCGACCGCCGTCACCCTGAAGAACACGTTCTTCGGGTTCGTCACCGGCGTCAGCAGCGGCTTCGCCGCGGGCCTCGTGCTGGGCCGTTCGGACCGGCTCAGCGCGATCTTCCAGCCGTTCATCACGGCGGTGAATTCGATCCCCCGCATCGCGCTGGCGCCGATCATCGTGCTGGCCTTCGGCATCGGCGATACCTCGAAGATCGTCACGTCATGGATCGTGGTCGTCTTCCTCGTGTTCTTCAATACGTTCGAAGGGGCGCGCTCGATCGACGAGGGCTTTGTCAACGCGGCGCGGCTGCTCGGTGCCAGCGAGTGGCAGATCACCCGCACGGTGGTCATCCCTTCGACCATGGCCTGGGTCTTTGCCTCGCTGACGCCTGCGATCTCATTCGCCCTGATCGGCGTGATCGTCGGCGAGTTCATCGGTGCGGAACGAGGAATCGGGCGCCTGATCATCGAGTCCGAGGCGCGGGCGGAGGCGTCGGGAATGATGGTCGCCGTCGTGGTGCTGATGCTGGTCGGCGTTGCGCTGTCCGCGTTGATCTGGCGATTGCAGGCCTATCTGTTGCGCTGGCAGCAGCATAATCTCGCGGAGTAGCCCGGGCAGCGGCCTGCGGCGTTGATTACGACCCCGCCAGCACCATCCGAGCCGTCGCCACAAACGCGTGCGCCGCCGGCGACAGCGTCCGTCCCTGACGCTGCAGCAGCGACACCGGGCGGGTGATCGCCGGGCGTATCAGCGGTCTTGCGATCAGCGTCGGGAATTGATCGGCCGGCAGCATCGTCGCGGGGAGGATAGCGAGGCCGAGGCCCTGGGCGGTCATGGCGAGCGCGGTGTTGATCAGCGTGACCTCATAGGTTGGAGAAAGGTGCTTGCCCTGCGCGCCGAGTGCTTGGTCGATCTGCATGCGGATTCGCGTCTCGCGCCGCATCGCGATGGTCGGGAGCTGCGCCAGCTCATCCCATGTCAGCGCGCGCCGCGCGGCGAAGTCTGCGGTACGACGGCCGATTGCGCTCAGCCTGCCGCGGGTCAGCGTCTCGATTGTCATCTCCGCGAATTCACCCTCGACGCTGCCGATCGCGAACTCGGCATCGGTTGCGATCAGGCGCGGAACGAGGTCGTCGGCGGCGACGTCGCGCATGTCGATGTCGATCTCGGGATGGCCTGCGCGGAATTTCGCGAGAACCTGCGGCAGCAGTGCCGAAGCGGCACCCGCCGACGCGACGAACGCGACGCGGCCGGCACGCGCCTGCGCGAGGTCATGCATGCGCCGCGACAGGCCCAGCGCATCGCTCAACATGCGCTCGGCGGCGTGAAAGGCCTCGTCGGCGGCCAGTGTCGGGTGCACCGAACGCGTGGAGCGGTCGAACAGTTTGACGCACTTCGAGCTGTTGAACCAGGAGGCTCGCCGCCGATTGCGTGATGCCCAGCTCGCGCGCGGCCCGCGTGATGCTGCGCGTGCGATACACGGCAGTGAAGGCCCGCAATTGCCGCAAGGTGACATTCATAGGTAAAGCTCATGAATTGATGAATTCTTTCCGGCTTATCGCATAAGAGAGCCTGCAATAAAATGCATGCTGCGCGGGCAACGAATCCGCGACGATGCGAGGGGATGGAAACGAGCATGAGGACACAGGTGCTGGTCGTGGGCGCCGGGCCCGTGGGACTGACCGCGGCCATGGATCTGGCCTCGCGCGGGATCGACGTCGTCGTCGCGGAGATCCGCCATGCCGGCGATCCGCCCAGCGTCAAATGCAATCACGTCTCGGCGCGCTCGATGGAGATCTTCCGCCGGCTCGGCGTCGCGGCAAAGCTGCGCGACGCGGGTCTGCCCGCGGACTTCCCGAACGATTGCTCCTACCGGACCACGGCGACCGGCATCGAGCTCTGCCGCATCGACATTCCCTCGCGCGCGCGCCGCTACAGCGCAACCGGCGGCCCCGACACCTGGTGGCCGACGCCGGAGCCGCCGCACCGGATCAACCAGGTCTATCTCGAGCCGATCCTGTTCAGCCATGCGGCCGCTCAGCCGCGCATCACCATTTTGGCACGCACGGAGATCTCCGATATCGAGCAGGGCGACGATCATGTGGTCGCCCTCGCACGCAATCTCGACAGCGGAAGTTCGCTCCGCATCGAAGCCGACTTCGTGGTCGGCTGCGACGGCAGCCGCTCCCTCGTCCGCAAATCGATCGGTGCCAGCCTGTCCGGGACGCCGGTGATCCAGCGCGTGCAATCGACCTTCATCGAGGCGCCGCAACTGAAGGAGTTGATGGGCGCGCACAAGCCGGCCTGGATGGTGCTCTCGCTCAACCCGCGCCGCTCCGGCACCACGGTTGCAATCGACGGCCATGACCGCTGGCTGATCCATAATCATCTCAGGCCCGACGAGCCCGAATTCGACTCGGTCGATCGCGACTGGTCGATCCGCGCGATCCTCGGCGTCGACGCGCGGTTCGAGTACAAAATCCTCAGCAAGGAGGACTGGGTCGGGCGCCGGCTGGTGGCCGATCGCTTCCGCGACCGCAGGGTCTTCATCTGCGGCGACGCCGCGCATCTGTGGATGCCCTATGCGGGCTACGGCATGAATGCGGGCATTGCTGATGCCGTCGATCTCTGCTGGCAATTGGCGGCGCATCTGAACGGCTGGGCACCTGATTCGATCCTCGATGCCTATGAGGCGGAGCGCCAGCCCATCACCGACCAGGTGTCGCGCTTTGCCATGGACCATGCGATGAAGATGATGGCGCAGCGCGGCGGCGTGTCCGCGGAGATCGAGGATGACACGCTGCGCGGCCACGCCGCGCGTGCTTCGCTTGCGAGAGCAGCCTACGATCTCAACGTGCAGCAATATTGCTGCGCAGGCCTCAACTTCGGCTACTATTACGACGCCTCGCCGATCATCGCCTATGACGGCGAAACCCCGCCGGCCTACGCGATGGGAAGCTTTACGCCCTCCACCGTGCCGGGCGCCCGGGCGCCGCATGTCTTCCTGCGCGACGGACGATCGCTCTACGACGCCTTCGGAGCCGGCTACACGTTGCTGCGGCTTGACCCGGCGATTGATGTGGCGCGGCTGCTCTCTGCCGCAGAACAGCGTGGCATGCCGCTTGCGCTGGTCGACATCGCGCCGGATGAGGCGAACGGGGCCTATGCCGAGAAGCTGGTGTTGGCGCGACCCGATCAGCACATCGCCTGGCGCGGGCAGGCCGCGCCCGAAGATCCGCAAGGCTTGCTTGCGCGCATCACTGGTGCTGCGGCGTGATTGGTAACAGGCTGCCCCCGGGGCAGCCTGATCGTGCTCACAAACAAAAGAACGTATTTGGGGGAGGAGAACGTGTTTCATGTTGCAAGGCGCCGCATTCTGGCCGTGCTGACGGCCGCGACTTTCGTTGTGCTGCCGCTGGAGGCAGGCCGCGCAGCCTATCCGGACCAATTGATCAAGATCATCGTGACCTTCCCTCCCGGCGGCAGCGCCGACACCGTCATCCGTGCGCTCGAGCCGCTGGTCACCGCCGAACTCAAGCAGAGCCTGGTGATCGAGAACCGCGCAGGCGCCGGGGGCAATATCGGCATGGCGGCGGTGGCCCAGGCCAGGCCCGACGGCTACACGCTCGGCGTTGCGCCGGCGGGCGCGCTGACGGTGAACCCGCACCTCAATTCGTCGATGCCGTTCGACCCAAAGGATCTCGCGCCGATCACGCTGCTGGCGGAAATTTTTTTTTTTTTGCTGGTCGCGTCCGCGAACGTGCCCGCGCACAATGCGGCAGAGACGATCGCGCTCGCCAAGGCAAAGCCGGGCGCGCTGTCGATCGGACATGGCGGCAATTCGACGGCCATGCATCTGACGGCCGCGCTGTTCACGCAGAAGGCCGGGATCAGCATGGAGCTCGTTCCATATCGCGGGACAGCGCCGGCGGCGGTTGATGTCCTTGCGGGACATGTCCCCTTCGCGGTGCTGGATATCCCCGCATCGAGGCAACTGATTCTCGAAGGCAAGCTCAACGCCGTCGGCGTTTCGTCGGCGCGCCGGCTTGCATCCTTGCCCGATGTGCCGACCCTTGCCGAGAGCGGCATCGCGGGCTTCGAATCCGTGGGCTGGTTCGGGCTCGTTGCTCCCTCAGGCACGCCTGCGGACATCGTCGCCAGGCTGAACGATGCCTTCGTGAAAGCGCTGAAAGACCCGGTGGTGGCCGAGAAGATCCGGACCCTCGGCGCAGAGCCCGCCCCGACTTCGCCGGAGCAGTTCGGCCGCTTCATTCAGAGCGAGAGCACGAAATGGGGCAAGCTCATCAGTGAGGCCGGCATCAAGGCGAACTAGGCCGCGTACCTATAAACCCGGTTCGACATGTGACTGGTGGCTTCGTCCGCTTTGCTCCTGTAACCGAAACCACCATGATCGCGGCGTGCTAATCGAACCTCGTGGTGCCAAACGGAGGCCGTATGAGTCAGTTGAGGTCCATGTACCCACCCATCGAGCCCTATAGCGCTGGCACCCTCGACGTTGGAGAAGGTCACCGGGTTTATTACGAACGGGTGGGGACGCCGGGCGCGAAGCCGGCGGTCTTCCTGCACGGCGGACCGGGCGGAGGATTGTCCCCTGAACATCGGCGTCTGTTTGATCCCAATCGATATGATGTCATGCTCTTCGATCAGCGAGGATGTGGGCAATCAACTCCCTATGCGGGGCTCGAAGCGAATACGACTTGGCATTTGGTATCGGACATCGAGCGCTTGCGCGAACTTGCAGGCGTCGACAAATGGCTCGTGTTCGGTGGCTCGTGGGGATCGACTCTCGCGTTAGCTTATGCGGAAACGCATCCCGACCGCGTCAGCGAGCTAGTTCTCCGTGGCGTCTACACCGTCACCAAGGCGGAGCTGCAATGGTACTATCAGTTCGGCGTCTCAGAGATCTTTCCGGAGAAGTGGGAAAAGTTCCAGGCACCGATACCCCTGAGCGAGCGAGGCGACATGATTGCGGCGTATCGCAGCCGGCTGACGGGCGACGATCGAGCCACCCAGCTCGAGGCAGCCAAGGCTTGGGCTATTTGGGAGGGCGAAACGATCACGCTGCTGCCTAATCCAGCATTCTCGACATCGTTTGGCGACGACCAATTTGCGCTCGCGTTTGCGCGATTGGAGAACCACTATTTCGTTCACGATTGCTGGCTGGAGGATCGGCAACTTCTGCGCAACGCCCACCGCCTCCGCGGCATCCCGGGAGCCATTGTTCACGGCCGCTACGACATGCCCTGTCCAGCCCGATATGCTTACGCGCTGCATAGGGCGTGGCCTGATGCCACATTCCATCTGGTCGAGGGTGCAGGTCATGCTTGGTCGGAGCCAGGTATCCTCGATCAACTGGTGCGCGCCACCGATCGCTTCGCGACAACACGATAAAGAGGGCAACGACGAAGTCGGAATAAATCCGGCCGCAGAAGAGGAATCATCCGTTTAGTCCCTGCCTATATCGCGCCCGCAATCGAGTTGAGCGCTTCTTCAACAGGATCAAGCAATGCCGTCGGGTGGCGACGCGTTATCACAGGCTCGCCGCCAACTATCTCGCCTTCGTCCAACTCGCTTCAATCAGGCTACGGCTCGGCGCTAATGAGTCGACGTCCTAGCCCTTCCTCTCCGCCGCTCAAGCTTGCTTTTTCTGACGGAGCCGTGACGGCCAGCCGATCCTGACCAGGGTCTCGTCCGGGTCCGACAGCGCAAACTCGTACATTCCCCACGGCGTGTCCTCCGGCCCCCGTCCGTTGGCCAACTCGCCCGAAAACTCTCGCGCGAGTTCGTCGACGGCCTCGGTGTAGAGATAGAGGCCGAACGGGTTGCGGCCTCTGATCAGCCAGCCTTCGACGGCATCGGTGAGATGAAGATTGCCACCCTTTCCATCGGAGAGGATGCGATAGCTGTCCTCACCGTCCGCCGGCTTGTCGCCGTCCGCGCGCGTAAAACCGAGTCGGGCGTAGAATTTCTCCGAGGCGTCGAGGTCGTTGCAGGGAAGGATGGACGTCAGTGCGTGAGTTGGAGGCATGCGAATCCCTTTGCGTTAGTCCGCCGATACGTGGGGACGGAAGGTTCAAAGTCGTCACGGCCCGCCGTCCCGACCAGCTTGCGTCCTTTTGAAGACGACCTCATAACCTCGCGCAGGTGCCGAAGGGGCGCCTTCCCGCACAAGAGGCTCTCACCCTTCGAGAGGTTGTCCGTTTTCTTCCGGCGATACGACCCCTCGATCTGCATCCGGGAAGGCTAACGATGACGAGCCCTTTGTTCGGCAATAGCGGGAGTGTCGGACGCCTCATTGGGGTTGTCATGAACACCGTATTGTCGTCGGGCGCGGCGATGCTCGAATTCCCAAGCACGTGCGATGAATTGTTGCGTGAAATCAAAATTCGCGCGCGGTTACGCTTGAATGATCTGACCAATGAATCGCCGGATGTCATATTCTACGCACGCTGGATATCGGGGCGGCGACGCTGGGCGTGGCCCGCGAAATGGAAGTTGACCCACGCCCTCAATATAGTTTGCACGGAGCTCGGTTTCCAGGATTGGGAACATGCACGTCATGTGCTTGGCGGGCAGACGTCCCCTCAACGATCGCGCCTATTCCCACGGAGCGAACATAGGGCGTTATCTTGCCGCTCGCGGGGGCGCGCGCCCGGTGCCCCCGCAACCAGAGCGGTGACGGGTTGAACCTGCTACCGTCGCGGCCCGACCAACAGCATCCCGCCAGCCGGCAGGGAGCGAGGTGTTTCACGACGATGTTCGACAAAACCTACCGGCAACGCCTCGAGGCTGATCTTGCGCAATGGGAAGCCGACGGCGTGATCGCGCCGGCGGCCGCCACTTCCATCCGCAGCGCGCTGCCGCCGCTCTCGCCCGGCATCAACATCGCCGTCGTCGTTGCCATTGTCGGCGGCCTCTTGATCGCTGCCGCCTTCCTCGCCTTCGTCGCGGCGCACTGGACGGAGATCGCGCGGCTGCTGCGGTTCGCGATCCTGATCGCCGGCATGGTCGTCGCCGGCGGCCTCGGGGCGTGGTTCGCCGCGACGGGCCGCACGGTTCTCGCCGATCTCTGCGCGAGCATCGGGGCGATCATCTTCGGCGCGGGCATCGCGCTGGTCGGCCAGATGTATCATCTCGGCGAGGACTTCGCCGGCGGCATGCTGCTGTGGTCGATCGGAGCATTTGGCGCCGCACTGCTGACCGGATCGCGCGGCGCGCTTGCGGTCGCCCTCGTCGCGGCCTGCATCTGGACCTGCATGCGCAACTATGATGCGCCTGATGTCCTGCATCTTCCGTTCGTGGCGGTCTGGTTGATCGCTGCCGCGCTCGCGCTTGCATGGAATTCCCGCGTGGCGGCCCATCTCGTCGCGGTCGCGCTGCTTCCGTGGTGGATCGCGACGTCGCTCCGCTTCGAGCTCGACGGTGCCCAGCCGTCGTTCGTGCTCGCGAACGGCGCTGCCCTGCTGTTCGGCGCTGGGCTCGCGATCGCCGCTGTGCCGTCGCCGAGGGCGCTGCGCCTCGGGACCGTTTTATCGGCCTACGGAGCGTTTTCGCTGGCCGCCGTCGCTTGCCTGGAGGTGACAACGGTCGACGACATCATCCGCTTCCGGAACAGCACGGTCCCGGCCCAGCCGCTGTGGGCGATGCTGTGCGGGGCCGCGGGCGTGATCCTCGCGCTTGCGTCCGCCGGGATCACCAGGCGTGCGGGTGAAATCCTTGCGGCATGTTCGATCGGGCTGGTCCTGCTCGCGGCGCCGATCTGGCCGGCATCCACGGCCGGCGAGCCCTGGTTCGCCTATGCCGCGTTGCTCTGCGCCATGCTGTGCCTTGTCGTCTCCGGTGTGCTCGATGATGTGCGTCCGCGGATCGTTGCCGGCTGGCTTGGGATCGCCGGCGTCATCGCGGGCATCACCTGGGCGGTGAAGGGCTCGCTGCTGCGCCGCTCGGCCTTCCTTGCCGCGGCCGGTGTCATTGCCGTCGTATTTGCCACCGCGCTCAATCGTGCGCTGCCGAGGGCTCAGCGATGATGGAGTTGACCGCGTCCGTGACAAAACTCTGGCAGCGCATCCCGAAAGCCGTGCTGTTCGGTGTCGCCGTCCTGCTTCAATGCGCGCTGCTGGTGCTGATGGTCGCCGATCGCATGCAGATCCTGCGCGAAGGCCGTGAGGTGACCTTGCAGACGCAGCCGGTCGATCCGCGCGATCTCCTGCGTGGCGACTATGTCGTGCTCCGCTACGATATCTCGCAACTGCCGGCAGGCGCGCTCGCCGGCCAGCCGGCGGCCGAGCGCAAGCCCGTCGTGTTCGTCAAGCTCGCGCCGAATGCCAATGGGCTCTACGAGGCCGTCTCGGTGCATAGCGAGCCCGTCACGGTCACGGCTCCCGAAGTGCTGATCCGTGGCCGCGTCTCCTATTACGGCGGATCCTGCGGCGCGGGCCCGCGCGTCTTCTGCGAGAAACTGGCGATCAAATACGGTCTCGAAAGCTATTTCGTGCCCGAAGGCGAGGGCAAAAAGCTCGAGCAAGCCCGCAACCAGCAGAAACTCCGGGTCGTCGCCGCCGTGCTCCCCTCAGGCCGCGCCGCCATCAAGCGCCTGCTGCTCGACGGCGAGCCTGTCTATGAGGAGCCGTTGTACTAGGCGCTGATCATTTGGCCTTCAGCGCCCGCCGCAGCACGTCCCACATCCGCGGATCGTTCATGTGCGCCACGTTGAAGCGCAGGAAGTCCGATGCCGTCTGCGATACGCTGAAGACGTTGCCCGGTGCGAGCACCACATCCTCCTCGAGCGCGGTGCGCGCGACGGCGGTGGCATCCTGCCCGCCCGCGAGGCGGCACCAGAGGAAGAAGCCGCCGCGCGGCATCAGCCAGGGCTCGATGCCCAGCGCCTGAAGTTTTTGCGCGACGTCGCGGCGCGTCCGCGTGAGCTTCTGCCTGAACTCGTCCATGTGCTTGCGATAGCTGCCGCCGGCCAGGACGTTTGCGATGATCTCGGTCGCCACCGGGCTCGGGCCGCCAAAACTGGTCGCGACCTGGAGGTCGACGAGGTGCTCGATCCAGTCGGCTCGCCCTGCGATGTAACCGCAGCGCACCGAGGCCGACAGCGTCTTGGAGAAGCTGCCGATGCGGATCACGCGGTTCAATCCGTCGAGCGCGGCAAGACGCGGCGAGCGCTCCGATTCGAAGTCGCCGAAGATGTCGTCCTCGATGATGGTGAGGTCGTGCGTCGCGGCCGCAGTCAGAAGCCGGTGCGCGGTCTGGAGCGAGATCGTCGCGCCGGTCGGATTATGCAGCGCTGAATTGGTGATGTAGAGCCGCGGCTGCTCAGTCGCGAGGATCTGCTCGAAGCGCGCGACATCGGGGCCCGACGGCGTAAAGGTCACGCTGACGATCTTCGCCTGATGCGCCCGCAGCAGCGCGCGAAAATTGAAGTAGCAGGGGTCGTCGACCAGCACTGTGTCGCCGGGACGAAGCAGGAAGCGACAGATCAGGTCGGTTGCCTGTGTGCCCGAACCGGTCAACATCAACTGGCTGATCGAGGCCTCGATTGCGTCTTCGGCGAGGCGCGTGAGCAGTAGCCGGCGCAGGGCAGGGGAGCCGCTCGTGCTGCCGTAATTGGTCAGCACGCTCGCGTCGGTGCGGGCAAGCGCGCGGGTGGCGCGGCGCAACGCCGCCTCCGGCATCCACTCCGGCGGCAGCCAGCCGCAGCCGGGTTTTGGCACGGCATCGTCCGTGTCGAGCGACTGTCGGGAGACCCAGAAGGGATCAACTTCCCGGTCGCGGCGGGGCTCGACTTCGGTCAGCGCCAGCGGCGGGGTGACAGCCGGTGAGACATAGAAGCCCGAGCCGCGGCGGGCGCGGATCAGGCCGTCGGCGGCCAGCCGATCATAGGCTTCGACGACGGTGGAGGGCGAAACACCCATTGTCGCGGCAAGGCTGCGGATCGACGGCAGGCGGTCGCCGGCGCTGAGTGCGCGGGCCGCGACCTTGGCGCGGATCGCGCCCATCACGTCGGTGGTCCGCGTCCCGCCCCGTCCCTTCGCTTGTGCTTCGCCGTCCAAGGTGTATGACCTTCCATATCCATACAGTTTTGCCGGATTGTACTGGATTGTCGCTGGTCTCGCCACCGGCGACGGCCGATGATCGTGACCCAAGAAGCGAGACGGACATGCAATCTGCAGGCAGCGGCTGGGGTAACGGGATTCTCGGCGTCATCATTTTCAGCGGCTCGTTGCCGGCGACCCGCGTGGCGGTCGGCGGCTTCTCCGCGCTGTTCCTGACGTCGGCGCGCGCGGTCATTGCGGCCCTGATCGGCGTGGCCGTGCTCTTCCTGCTCCGCCAGACGTGGCCGCGGCGGAAGGATCTCGTCTCGCTCACCATCGTCTCCATCGGCGTCGTGGTCGGCTTCCCCCTGCTGACGGCGCTCGCGCTCCAGCACATCACCTCCGCGCATTCGATCGTCTTCATCGGGCTCTTGCCGCTGTCGACGGCGATCTTCGCGGTGCTGCGCGGCGGCGAGCGGCCGCAGCCGCTGTTCTGGCCGTTCTCTGTCCTGGGCAGCGCCACGGTCGCGGGCTTTGCCCTGTCGAACGACGGCTCGGCCTCGCTCACCGGCGATCTCCTGATGGTCGCGGCCATCATCCTGTGCGGGCTCGGTTATGCCGAAGGCGCCGCGCTGTCGCGTCGCCTCGGCGGCTGGCAGGTGATCTCCTGGGCGCTGCTGCTGGCGCTGCCGCTCATGATCCCGGTCGCGATCCTGACATGGCCGCCGACGTGGAGCGGCGTTGGCGTGCCCGCCTGGATCGGGCTCGCCTACGTCTCCGTCTTCAGCATGTTCGTCGGCTTCATCTTCTGGTACCGCGGACTTGCGGTCGGCGGCATTGCCCGGATCGGTCAGTTGCAGCAGCTCCAGCCGTTCTTCGGCCTCGCGCTCGCCGGCTTCCTGCTGCACGAGCCGATCGCATGGAGCATGATCGCCGCGACCGCGCTCGTGGTCGTCTGCGTCTTCTTCGCGCGGCGATATGCCTGAGGCGGTGATCGCAGGTCCCGACCAGGGTCTGAAGTTGATGACCTTGATCGAACGCGCTTCCATCGGGTCATTGGCGCGACCATCACCTGGCGCGGGAGCTATGCGACTGTCAACGTTGATCTAGATCAACGTCTGTTCTCGCACGCAGTGTCGCTCTGGATGGGAGAGTTATCTCCTCGGTGCATCGCGTGCCCTGTTTCGCGATCACAGTGACAGCATCCGCCTGGCTGGTCTGACCGTTTCGCTGATGGGACGGTGATCGGCATCCTCACGCGACTGACAGAAATCCGCAGAAACTTTGAGCAAGGGAAGGAGCACGTCATGCGACACGGAACCAAATTCTGGTTAGCTGGCGCCGTTATTGCCTGCGCAGCCATGGGCTCGGTGCAGTGGTTGGAGGAGGATGGTCTTTCATTCTCGGTTCAGAGCGCACAGGCTCGCGTAGGGCGACCAGCGACCCCGGCGAGTGTCGCTGGCGTCGCGCGGCGAACGACGCGCCGCGCAGTAGTCGGTGGAGCGGCCGTGGGTGCTGCGACCGTAGGCGCCGCTGTCGCGGCACCGACGTGCGCCCGCGTGCTGGTCAATGGCGCCTGGGTCTGCCGCTAGGAGAGCTATCTTTCATGGGGGTGATCGCAGCGACCGCGCTCGTGGTCGTGTGCGTCTTCTTCTTCGCGCGGCGGTTGGCGTGAGGCCTGCGCCTCACGCCTGCCCCATCACCGTCCGCGTCAGCGCGCTCCTTGCAAACTTCTTCAGCGGCATCGGCTTGCCGAACAGGAAACCCTGCACGAGGTCGAAGCCGAGCTCGTTGGCGGCGACGAGGTCGGCGCGGCTCTCGACGCCTTCGGCCACGGTGCGCGCGCCGTAGCCGTGGGCGAGCTCGACGATGTGACGGCACACCGTGCGCTTCAGCCGGTCGCTGCCGCTGCCGGTGACGAAGTGCCGGTCGGCCTTCAGCTTGATGAAGGGAATCTTGTCCAGATCCATCAGTGACGGCCAGTTGGCGCCGAGATTGTCGATCGACAGGCCGATATTGTGCAGGCGCACCTCGCGGGCGACCTCGACGAGGAATTCGAGATCGCGGATCGCCTCCTCGCTGTCGATCTCGATCGTCAGCCCGCCGAAGGCCGGATGCGTCGGCATGCGGCGGCAGAGATCGCGCACCGCCTGCGGCTCCTTCAGATATGACGTGGGCAGGTTGATCGAGAGATCGACCGGGCTCTGCTGCTCCAGGAGATAGTGCCAGTCCTGCAAGGCGCGCTCGATCACGAACTCCGAGAGGTCGCGGAAATGCGGATCATGCTCTTCGGGGATGAAGTAGGCGGGCGGCACCACGCCCCAGGTCGGATGCCGCATCCGCACCAGCGCCTCGGCGCCGCAGCGGACCAAGGTGCGCGCGTCGATCTTGGGCTGGTACCAGAGCTCGAGCCAGCCGGCATGCAGGGCCTCGCCGACATGCACGGCCGGGCTCGGCGCCGGCTCGTCCGGCAGCAGCATCGCGACGCGCTCGCGCAGCGTCTCGGCGGCAAAGGGCGTGGTCAGTGGCGGCAGCATCGCGAGGCCATACTCCTCGCCGACCTGCTGCACGGCCCTGACGATGATGGACTCGCGGGCGCCGACGGCGAGAACCTTGCCGTCGAAGGCCTCGCGTACCAGCGTCTCCAGAAACGTGCCGGGCTCGATGCCGTCGGCGGCGATGCCAAGCAGGATCAGATCCGGCAACTCGCGGGTCAGCACGGTCTGCAGCTCGTCCGCGCTGGCGCATTCGCTGGTGACGAAGCCAAGATCCTCCAGCACCTCGGCGAGGAATGCGCGCAGATGGCGCTTGCCGTCGGCGACGCATGCGCGCGGCGTTACCTTTCGCCGTCCGAAGGTTTTGGGCCTCCGTCCGGCGAGTTCAACAAGTTCATCGTTCATCGCAAACCACTCCCGTTCCGCGACAGGTGTTAGCGATGGGAGCAGTTTCAAATATGGAGAGCTTCAGTCGATTGTTGAATTATCTGGGTAACGTTAAAGCACGCATCATATCTAAAATTGTCCGGATCTTCTTCCAGAAGTTTTTACGTCTGCCCGCGCGTCGCGCGCGGGAGTGCGGCAATCACCGGAGATTTTCGCGACGTGCGGTGTGGCGACATGCACGCATGGTGTCCTGCAATTGGACGAAGCCGCGCGCGCCTCGCCCAATTGAATAATGGACGCCTCAATTGACTGTGGTCTTGCCGTGCTGGGTCATGCCAACGGCCTTGCCGCGAGGCCGGCAGGCGCAGCGTGGCCGATGCCTATCATCACGTGCCAGCTCACGATCCGACGCCGGGCTACGGATTGCTCGTGCTTCGCGTGGCGCCGGCGCACTCGCGGGCAATGCCGCCATCGTCGATGTCGGTCGATTCGATCTTATCGCAACCTCCTTCCCGTCGCGCTTGCGGTGCATCGCAGGATCGGCGCGACGGCAGCGATGGGAGAGTTCATTTTCGCGCGATGCGCGCATGTTCCATGGCTCACGCGTGACAGTTCTGCGACAACGCGCCCGGCAGCGGCAGCGCAAATGTGAAGCACATCACATGCGTCTTGCTGCACCTGCGCTATTGCTGTGCGCAGCCGGTGGTGGGCTGTCGAGGATTACAGCAATGACGACGCGGCGATTGATGTATTGGTGGTTCAGATTCGTTCTGTCAGGGCGATTTACCGATCGCTTCCTGTGCCTGCCGCGGGCGGAGTAGCCGCGCCGCAATATCAGGTCTGCCCGATCAATTTGCGAAACGCTGCCGCGCCGTCCTGCACGGCGTCGCGTCCCTTCCAGGCCAGATAGGACAGCTTGCCGCCGAGCGTGTCGTGGCTGCGCAGCCGGCGCGAGCCGAGAATGTGGCCGACATTGGAGGGGAAGCGGCTCACCTCGGCGGACACCAGCGCCGCGATCGCATCCATCAATTGCTGGAGCCGGAGACCCCATTCGCAACCCTCGATGCCGTCAATGCGGACCTTGAGCGCATATTCGGTGTCGTAGATGTCGGCGAGCAGGTCGCGCGCGACCAGCACGCGGTTGAGCTTGAGCGCGACCCGCAGGGCGAGCCGCTTGTCGTCGAGCCGGTCGAGCACCATGGGAACGACGCAGGCATAGGGCGTGGCGGCGACGTCGGCCACGCTCTTGCTCGCGGCGGTCCTGGTGGCAAGGCGCACCAGTTGCCAAGTCGTCTTCAGGCGCCTCGCCACCAGTGCCAGCGCAAAGGGCAGCGCGTCCGGGTGGGACTTCCTGAAGGCATCGAGTTGCGCGGTGATCTGGGCCGCCTGGCCGTCGTCGAATTTCGCGATCTTCTCAGGCAGCTTTTCGTTGAACTTCGGCAGCGCGTCGCCGGCGCGCAGCACTTGCTGCATTTTCCTCACGTCGTCGAAGGCTGTGCGCGAGGCCGTGTATTGCGTGAGCTTGGCGCGTGCGAACTCGGTGCTCTCCGCCGATGCGAGGGTGTTCTCGAGGACCTTGAGCACCTTGGTCTGGAAGACCGACGCGGTTTTCAGCACTTCCTTCGGGTTGTTGGCGGTGACCTGGTCGTTGATCGCCTTGATGTAGTCGCGCGCCATGGTCGGCAGCAGGTCGCGGCAGATCCACTCCCAGATGGGCGTGAGCGTGTTGCGTGAAATCCGCCCCGCATTGGCATGTTCGGGTGCGCCGTCGATCAGGAGCAGTTCGAGCGGCGCGAAGAAATAGCGTGAGGGACTGGTGGCGCGTGCCTGGCTCGATCCGTCCTTGCGGAACTCGGCGCGCAACTTCGCCTGGATGTCGGACGAGCCCGGCATGTCGATGCCGCACAGTTCGAGCCGCTCGAGCTCGCTGAGCAGACAGCTGCGCGACAGCGGCGTCAGCCTCTGCAAGAACTCGGACAGCTGATTGATCTCGTTCATGGCACGCAATCTTCCGCAGCGTTTCCCGCAGGCCCACCGGCCTCATGCGTGGAGGCATTTGCGCGCTCTCAATCGTGACCAAGAGAAGCAAGTCATTGTTAATTTATCCGTAAAAACCGGGAGGCGCGGGCGCGCGCTGGGGAGCGTTGGTTAAGGAGGCATTTCGTTGCCTGCTCAAGTTTTAGGCGAAAACCTCAACCTGCGCGTGGTCGATTGCGTGGGTACTCAAGCATAAATTGTGCCTACGTCGGTATTTCAGCACAAAACTGCCAAATTTACCGTAGTCTTACGGAGCAAAAAGTTAACCACAGACTGGCCTCGGTTCCGCTAAACGAATCACATGGGGTCACAGAACGATACGGCCACCGATTCGCGGCCGTCGGAATGGTTCGAAAGCAGCTCTGCTCCGACCGAAGAGCGCGATTTCGCCCGCCTGAGCGCGGCCCGCGCCAAGGCAGCTGACGAGATGGCCGCCGCCATCGCCCGCGAGCTCAACGGCCCCCTGACCGCGCTCCTGCTCTACATGGGCGAGATCAAGCACCACAGCGACCAGCTCGCGCCGGTTACGGCCGATCGGGCCTATTTGCAGCGCGTGGTGGAGAATGCGCTGGCGCAGACCGAACGGGTTTGCGGCGTGGTCAAGCAGCTTGCCGGCCCTAACAGGGATGCCTTGCCGATCCCGTCCAGGACCGAGGGCGCCGAATTGAACGCCGCCCGCGCGCAGCAAGCGCAGCGTGTGCCGAGCACCGAATTGCTGGGCCTGTCGGGCCAGAAGCGGCTGACCAAGCGCGAACGCGAGGTGCTGAGGCTGATCAGCGAGGGCTACTCGAACAAGCAGGGCGCGCTGCGGATGCAGATCAGCCCGCGCACGTTCGAGTGCCATCGCGCCGAGGCGATGCGCAAGCTCGGCGCGCGCAACACCGCGGACCTCGTCCGTGCGGCGCTGCTGCATTCGATTGATTGATTGAGGTTTGTCCTGCGCCGCCGGGCGGGCGATCAAGCCTGAGAACGGCTTGGGGACCCGATGGGCTCAGAGATAATCCTCGGCGAAAGGGCGTACCCGCGACGGCGGCCGCAGCGACTTGGGCTCTTCCTTCGGCGCGCTCGGAATGATCGTGATGGTCCAGCGCGGCGGCATGCTCGATTCCTGCTCCAGCACCGAGCGAACGAAACCAGTCACCGTCGCCTCGCCAGACTTCACGGTCGCCGTTCTGCCGTTGAACTGTGCGATGCGGAAGCGACGGACCTCTTTCTGATCCGCAGTCTCATAGGTGAACATGGAAACCCTCCTGGTTTCCCGCGACTATCGCCACCTATGATTAGCCATCTGTGAAAATCGCTAACCGTAGAAGTACGGCGGGCTTTGCACGCGCCTTTCTAACCCTGCGGCTCCTGCGCGCGCGCCGCGGCGTAGGCGGCATCCATCAGGTCCAGGAGACCGTGGAATTCGGCCTCGCCAAGCGTCTCCGCAGTCTGCTCCAGCCGCAGCGCCAGCATCGCAAGCCTGACATAGCCGAACGTTCCGGCCGCGCTCTTCAGCGAATGCGCTTCGCGGATGATCCTGGCGAGGTGCCGCGCGAGCGAGAGCGTGCGGAACAGTTGCAGGCGCGCACAGGTCTCGCTCCAGAACACGTCACGGACTTCACAGGCCCCGTCCTCGCCGATCTCCCGCACCAGCGCTTCGTAGGCGTCCGGCTCACGCGCGGGCGCGGCATCGAGCGCCTTTGGCATCGGCGCGGCGGTCACTTCAAACATGGCTTTGGCCTGTCCTGGTCGCGGTTCGTCTGCCGCGCGGCCTGTACGGCGCGAGGCACGCTCGGTGTCTACGGCATTCGAATTTCAGTTCCGGTAGCAGGACGATCCGTGTTTGCAGGCCAGCGTTAGCCGCCGGTTTACCAAGGCGCCGGTCAGCGCGAACCGAGAAGCCGGTCGTACTGGGCCTTCACCGTGGCGTAGCATTCGCACGCCGTCTGGCGCAGGCCGTCCAGGTTGAGGATCTGGATGTGTCCGCGGCTGTAATGGATGAAATTGGCGTGCTGCAACGTATTGGCGACCAGCGACACGCTGTTGCGGCGCGCCCCGATCATCTGCGCCATCGCCTCCTGGGTCAGCAGCAGCCGGTAGTCGCCCGACAGGTCATGGGTGTGCAGCAGGCAACGCGACAGCCGCGACTCCACCGGATGGGCGGCGTTGCAGCCCGCGGTCTGCTGGATCTGTGCGTAGACGGCCAGCCCGTGACGGATGAGCAGCGTCCGCAAGGCGTTGCTCTGGTCGGCCGCGTCGCGCAGCCGGTCGAGGTCCATCACGGAGGCGGCACCGGGGACCAGCACGACCGCCGTGTTCAGCGCGCAGGCATCGCCCATGGTCGAGAGGGCTCCGAGCAGGCTGTCGCGGCCGATCATGGCGACCTGCACATGCTCGCCCTTGGCGAGTTTCACCACCAGCGAGATGACGCCGCGGTGGGGAAAGTAGGCGCGCTTGAGCGTTTCGCCGGTCTCCACCAGGATCGCCTCATGCGGCAGATCGATCATGCGCAAATGCGGGCGGATCAATTCGTAGTCCTCCGCCGACAGTGCGGACAGGAAACCGTTGGATGGGCGCGCCATCGTTTCCAAGACTGCCTCCGTCTCAATCAGCCCCCGAACTCGAAGCGGACGGGCTGCTCGCTGCACGGATAAATTTCATCATGTTCCCGTCGGGATATATTGGCAATTGGGACAAGATGTCCGGTTGCGATGGCGCCCCTGCTGCACTGTGTGCACACCGGCATGCAGGCCGGTTGCGCCGGCTGTCGTCACCGCGGGGCTCCCAGCAGGCGCGCGTGGCAGCCCTTCACCGCCGCATAGCAAGCGCAGGACGTCGTTTCCAATGCGCGCTCGTCGACGATCTCGATCTGGCCGCGGGTGTAATGGATGATGTCGGCGCGCTGGAGCGCATTTGCGACGAGGGAAATCGCGTTGCGCCGTACGCCCATCATCTGCGCCAGCGTCTCCTGTGTCAGCGGAAGGAATCTGCTGTCGGACAGGTCGCGGGCACGCAGGAGCCAGCGCGCCAGCCGCGCTCCGACCGGGTGCACCGTATTGCACAGCACCGATTGCTGCGCATGCGCGAGCAGCACCTGCTCGTGGCGGATCATCAGGCTGCGAAACTGCGTGCTTGCGGCCGCCACCGCCCGGAAGGCCGAGATTTCGAGCACGGATGCAGTCCCGGGGAAGAGCACGGCGGCGTCCGTCGGTGCGATACCGTCGGCAAGCGCCGCGCCGCTGCCGACGGCGCTGTCGCGGCCCAGCATCGCGACCTCGATCATCTGTCCCTCGGAGAGACCCACCGTGGTCGAAACGGATCCGCAGTGCGGGAAGTAGACATGTCGCAGCGCGGCGCCGGCCTCGGCCAAGACAGATTCCCTGACCATTTCGACTGTCGCGAGATGGGGGCGCAGCAGATCGAAATCCGCCGCGCCGAGCATTTGCAGCAACTGGTTGGACGGGTGGCCGCTTGCGGTCATGCAGGTCAATCCAGCGCGTTCATTAGGACGATCGGGCGCCGCGCCCTGTACGTCATCCAGTTGCACGGCGACCGGAATATATTGTAAAGGTTGTGGGGCCGTCCATATACCCGTTGGAGGGCAGACAAGCTGCGGCATTTGCGGCGGAAACGAGAATCGCTCGTGAGCCAGGGGGCCGTCTCGCATCGAGCGGCAGGAAAAAGCGGCAAGGGGGCTGTCATGAGCCGGGAAGCATCGCATCCGCGCTCAATCGGACGCCGGCCGGCACCTGCGGCGCCCTCTCAAGCGCGCATCTCCATCCATCCGGGACTGGTCTGCGCGGCTTCGCGACGCCGCTGCAGCACCTGCCCCTGATTTCCCGACAGGACCGGTGACGCTTGCGGCCATCAAATATCTCGACCCCAGCCAGAGGGGAACGGCGTGGCCCACGGCTCGATTTTTGAATCGCCGAAACGGGAAGCTCAAACGGGGACAGCAGATCTGCACCATATTCTCGTTGCCGACGAGGATCCGATGGTGCGCATGGCCATCGTGATCTATCTGCAGCGGAATCATTTCCGGGTGACGATTGCCTCGCGGGGCATCGTGCTGTCTTCGCAATTGGGTTAGCGCAGTAGCAATCGCGGTGGCCGCGAAATAAGCGTCCGTTTACCGCAAGCGCATCTGTTGCGGATTGAGCAGTCGCGCAGCGGGCGGCCGTGGGAGCGATTCTGCTTGCGCGTGATTTGATTCAATTCGCGCGGCCCGTGCATATCGTCCTTCGCCGGCAGGATTTTTCGCACACGTCGCAGTGTTGTTATCGGCGCGTTTACCTATCGCGTCCGTCGCGTGAGATGCGGCGCCGCTTTTGCCGAAAGACGCAATCGCAGGTCTCGAAGCGCAAACTTCTCTTCAATATCCGTATTAGCACGGAGGCTGAAATTAACGGGACCGTGAAAGGGGTTGTCTAACGATCCAGCCGCGGACCTCCGCCGAACTCCAGGTGCGGCCCAGGCGGCGAAGTCCGGTTCAGCAAGGCGTAGCTCATGGATGATCTGTTGCGGGAGTTTTTGACGGAGACCAGCGAGAGCCTGGACACCGTCGACAATCAGTTGGTGAAGTTCGAGCAGGAGCCGAACAACGCCAAGATCCTGGATAACATCTTCCGCCTGGTCCACACCATCAAGGGCACGTGCGGCTTCCTCGGCCTGCCGCGTCTGGAAGCGCTGGCGCATGCCGGCGAGACGCTGATGAGCAAATTCCGCGACGGCATGCCGGTGACGGCTGGCGCGGTGACGTTGATCCTAGCATCGATCGACCGCATCAAGGAGATCC
>NZ_JAPRAQ010000023.1 GCF_029989365.1 Bradyrhizobium sp. Arg816
AACATGCTTGGCGATATCCAGACCGATTATGATAACCTCTGACACGGACGCCTCCCTTAAGTGGTGCTCAACAACTCCACTTTGGCACATCGATGCCGTCGGGCGGGGCGTCCACCCCATCATAAAGGAGCAGACGTCGGCTTTTGGAGCCTAAGCAGAAGTTCGTTGCTCAATCAGAGTATTGCCGGTTTTGACCATGAGCGGCCCATCTTTAAAACGGCATCAAGTCATGCTGCCAGGCATGAAGCACCGGATGCGTGGATGGCCGTCGATGTAATGCTTCCAGACCATTGTACGGCCGAAACGGTTTGGTTGCTTGACAACGGCGCCATCGGGCACGTTGACCCATTCGTTGTCGATGTAGACGCGGTAACGCCCGCTATTGGACTCCCAATCCGCATCAGAAACGATGTACCCGTCAAGATCGGTGCAGCACTGTCCAAATTCGCTCTGCAAGCTTTCAAACCATAACTTCAGCGGGCCATCGTGCGCGAGTGCTGGCGTCGCTAGCGCCGTCAAGCCAAGCAACAGTGCCGCAGGTATTGCTGGAAACATCTCTTTGCCTCCGCGATCTTCGCCGCCCGATCCGCGGGGCTTGATGCGGACAAGGCTGGCAACCCGGAAAACAAGATGGCGCTTACAGCTGCGTCTCGGTGATGGGCGCAACAGCCACAATCGTTCGAGACCTCGTCATGGGAGACTTTCGTCCCCCGGCGCTTATGGACGTGAGTCCTTCAACTCGGGCAAAGGTTCAGCAACGACTGCTTGACTAAAGGTCAGCGCAGCTGCGTGTTTGGTCTGAGGAATCCGCTTGGCCCTTCCCGGACCTCATGGAGCGTCCGCTTCTGCGCCGTTCTTGGGGGCTAAGCGGGCATTGTGGATTTATCAGTACACGCTCTAACCGCGTTCATTTTCTGCGTCACGACATCATTTGCCCATTGGGTCAAACTTTATCCAAATGCGGCGAAGCGGATTCGGCGGAATGAAATCTCTCCGCGCCATGCTGGGACATGTCCCTTGCGAGGGCGCATGGGCAGGCTGGAGATTTCGTCGATGTATTACGTCGCCGCCGCATTGCTGGTGCTGTCCGGACTGTTCTACTCCGCGAGCCATCACGAGCTCGGCCAGTTCGGCGCGAACGTGTGCAGCTATGGCAGCACGTTCTGCGACAACCCGGTGGTCGTCTTCACCGGCGGCGCGCTGGCCGCCGCCTGGGGCATGTTCGTCAGCATCAAGTAGCAGCGCGCGTTTCGCCGCGAATGCGTTGAACGCGCTATTTCCCCAATTCCTTGCGGACGGCCGCGGCCGAATTGCCGACCTTGTCGACGGCCTTTTGCAGCTCCTCCTTCGATACGCCGAGCGCGTGCGTCCAGTACTTGACCTCGAAGGCCTCGTGCATGTTGATCTTGCTGCGGTCCGGTTGCGCGCGCTTCGTCAGAGTGTCCATTGCGTTTCCTCCCTCACGGAAGAAAAAAACGCCAACATGGACCGGCCGTTCCAAACGGCAGAGCGAGACTCACAGGGCGGGGCTCACACGTCGAGGCTCAAACGTTCAGCCACAGCATGGAAGCCAGCACCGCTGAAAATACAAACAGCCCGACAATTGCAATTCTAAAAACCAGGTCGGCGGCCACGCGAGCCCCCTTTTCGTTGCAAATTCTTTGCCCGCACCGCACGCGGTCACCGCCTTGGGCAAGGCAGGACCGTATCGTGACTTTGCTGCCGGGGCGGGTTGGGAACAGCCGGTCGACCGGCAGCGCAACGTGCTAACCCACCTTTGGTTCCTAATTTTCGCACAGCGCGAATCAGCCGATGTTAACCCTGCCGGTCGGCGGGTGCCATCGTCATGAGAACCAGACCGTGCTGCGCGACGGCGGACAGCCGAGCGCGTGCTGCCTGATCGCCGACAGATGCTGTGTCCAGGCATCGGCCGACCATCGGCAACATGTTCTGGCGTGCGATACGATGGTGACCGTTTCGCAAGCAAATGAAAAGCCCGCAACCGGGACGGTTCGGGCTCGATCTCTGCGATGGTACGACTCTACAGGTGTTTTGCCCGACGTGTCAAAGCAATCACGGAGCATTGCGTCAACAGGCGGCGGCGCTGGCCGACGCAGGAACTTTGCGGCCATGATCGCGCTTAAAGCACACTTCGCAATTCCGGAAGGTCAGCCCTGTCAAACCGATCGAAACAGCACGCCGCCAAGCACGACAGCGCCGAAGGTTCGGCGAAGTCCGGGCCGGGGCTGCTGAAACGGCTGGGGCCCGGCCTCATCACCGGCGCAGCCGACGACGATCCGTCGGGCATCGCCACCTATTCGCAGGCGGGTGCGCAATTCGGCTACGGGCTGCTCTGGACGGTGTTTCTGACCCTGCCGTTCATGATCGCGATTCAGCTCGTCAGCGCGCGGATCGGCCGGGTCACCGGCAAGGGGCTGGCCGCCAACGTCCTGCAGCTCGCGCCGCGCTGGATCGTGCTGGGGCTCGTCTCGCTGCTCGTCATCGCCAACACCTTCAACATCGCCGCCGACATCGCCGCGATGGCGGAGGCCCTCTCGCTGGTCATCGGCGGGCTCAATCACGAGCACGCCCTGATCTTCGCGGCGGGCTCGACCCTGCTCCAGGTGTTCGTGCCCTATCGCCGCTATTCGCCGGTGCTCAAATTCCTGACGCTGACGCTGTTCGCCTATGTCGCCACCGCCTTCACCGTGAAGATCCCGTGGAGCACCGCATTGCTCGCCGCGGTATGGCCGAAGGTGACTATCAGCGCCGAGTATTTCCTGATGGTTGTCGCCGTGCTCGGCACCACCATCAGCCCCTATCTCTTCTTCTGGCAGGCCTCCCAAGAGGTCGAGGAGATGAACCAGGGCAAGCGCGACAAGCCGCTGCGCGACCTTCCGAGCGGGGGCGATCCCGAGATCGCGCGCATCAGGGCCGACACCGTTGTCGGCATGCTGCTCTCCAACAGCATCGCCTTCTTCATCATCCTGACCACGGCGTCCGTGCTGAACGGCAATGGCGTCACCAAGATCAACTCGGCGACGGAAGCGGCCGAAGCGCTGCGTCCGCTCGCCGGCGATTTCACCTTCGCGCTGTTCGCGCTCGGCATCATCGGCACCGGCCTCCTGGCGATCCCGGTGCTGGCGGGCTCGGCGGCTTACGCCGTTGCGGAGACTTTCGGCTGGCGCGCCACGCTGGAGGCGAAGCCGGAAAAGGCGGTCGGCTTCTACACCATCATCGCGGCCGCAACCATCATCGGCTTCGGCCTCGGCTTCACCGGCATCGACTCGATACACATGCTGGTATGGAGCGCGGTGCTCAACGGCATCGTTGCCGTGCCGGTCATGGCCATGATGATGCTGATCGTCTCGAGCCGCGCGATCATGGGCCGCTTCAAAGCCCGCTCATGGCTGGTCGCGCTGGGCTGGCTCGGCACCGCGATCATGGCGCTCGCCGTCCTCGCTCTGCTCGGCTCGTCCGCGATCGGCTGACCCGACCGGCGACAGCTGCGCCGAGATCTGCGACGCCGAGATCTGCGACGCCAAGATCTACGACGCCAAGATCTGCGACACGATGACGATGATGAAGGCCGCGCGCACGGCCGGCACGCTGATGAACCGTATTACGGCGTCACGGGATTGACGGTCGGAGATGTCTTCGGCCCCGGCCGCTCCGGCTCGACCGGCGACTTCGGTGCGGTGGGAAGCACCTTGGCGCCGGCGGCATGTGCGGCCTCGCCCGTCGTTGCATACATCGCGACATGAGCCGGCTGCGTCTTGGCGCGGTTCCACGGCCCGTGATCGACGATCAGCATCGCAGCAATCGTCAAGCCGGCCACCATCAGCGCAATCACGCCGGGATGGCGAAGCGCCGAGGACATGGAGTTTGCGAAACGATCTGTTGTCATCGAAAGACCCGTGCTGTTTCCTCTCGCGGGTTAACTCAAACGTATCCCGCGAGTTCCGGCCTTCGCTTAAGCAAGTTCCGAGCCACTACGCGGAACAGATCGTCCCGATACGATCACTTTTTCACGTCCGGGCGCGCGTCGCCGACGAAGCTGTCGCGGTTCGGCATTTTGACAGCCGAAAGCGATTTGGCATCGAGTGTCGCATCCGCTCCCACCAGCCCGTTCAGGTTCAGGATGTAGGCGGACACCGCATAGACTTCCTCGTCGCTCAGCGACTGCGGCGCGTTCTGCGGCATGGCGCGGCGGATATAATCGAACAGCGTCGGCGCATAAGGCCAATAGCTGCCGACGGTGCGGATCGGCTTGGCCGTTGCGATCGTGCCCTGCCCACCGGCGAGCCGGTCACCCAGGCCCCCCTCGCCTTTATCGCCATGGCAGGACGCACATTGCTGGGCGAACACCTCGCGGCCATGGCTGACCGAACCGCCCCCCTTCGGCAGATTCTGGCCGTCACGTCCGACATCGATATTCCAGCCCGCGATCTCTGCAGCCGTCGCAGGGCGACCGATGCCATAAGGGCTTTGCGCCTGCGCTTCGCTCGCGAAGGCACCCAGCGCGATTGCGACGGCAACGCCGCAGGTCTCACGCCAGCGCATTGGTCACCTCGCCGTCGGCTGCGATGCGCCAGGGCCAGATCGCGTTGTTGTGGTAGAAATAGTTCTCGCCGCGCACCGCGAGCAGCTCGGCCAGCGTCGGCTGCACATAGCCGGTCTCGTCGACGGCACGGCTCTGGATCACGGCTGGCTTGCCGTCCCATTGCCAAGGCAAGCGGAAGCGCGTGAGGGCGCGCGTCAACACCGGCTCCTGTAATCGCGCGTCCTGCCAGCTCTTGCCGTCATCGACCGAAACCTCGACGCGCTTGATCTTGCCATGTCCGCTCCAGGCGATGCCGGTGATCTCGTGGAAGCCGGGCGCGCTCAGGCGATGACCGCCCGAGGGGCGCGTAATGATCGACTTCGCTTCCATGTAGAAGGAAAACTCGCGCGCCGTGCCGTCGGGCAAGAGATCGGTGTATTTCGAGGTCTCTTCGCGCGAATAAGTGGGCTCCGCGGTCACGTGCAGGCGGCGCAGCCACTTCACGCTCATATTGCCTTCGAAGCCCGGCAAGAACAGCCGCAAGGGATAGCCCTGCTGCGGACGCAACCGCTCGCCGTTCTGGCTGTAGACCAGAAGGGCGTCCTCGAGGCATTTCTCGATCGGAATGCTGCGCGTCAGCGCGGCGGCGTCAGCGCCTTCGGCGACGACCCATTTGGCGTCCGGTTTCAATCCGGCCTCCTGGAGCACCAGCTTCAGGCTCACGCCGGTCCATTCCGCGCAACTCACCAGACCCACGAGGTCCGATGCCGTCTTGCCATAGGGCTTGGTGTAACCGGGATTGCCGGAGCATTCGAGGAAGTAGATGCGCGACTCCGACGGGAAGCGCCTGAGATCGTCCATCGTGAAGATCAGGGACCGTTCGACGAGGCCGTGCAGCATCAACCGATGCTGCGCCGGATCGATGGTCGGAACACCGCCATGATGCCGCTCGTAGAACAGTCCATTCGGCGTGATGATGCCGTCGAGCTCCTGCAATGGCGTGCGGCTGGAGGCGGATATGTACTGCTTGAGAGTCTTCGAGATGTTCTTGACGACGCCCTTCTCGAACGGTGACGGCGCGCCATAGGGCTGGGCTCCCATCGGCTCGCCCGGCGCCTTCATCCATTCGGGAATGTTGGGCGGAAGGTTGTCCGTCTCCGCCGCGGCCGGCGCACCGGCGCCCAGAACGGCGCCGCCCGCCACCGCGGTGCCGCCTTGCAGGAAGCGACGGCGTGTTGTTCTCGCGGATTTTCCGGCGACGTCGATCGTGCTGCTCATTGCGGATCCTCGGCTGAAGTGCGACCCGCATCAAACCCTCCGCGAAGGGCGTTTGCAATCCGCACCTATTTCAAAAGCAGGCGATTTCGACCAGGACTGATCTAGATCAGCCAGCCGCAACAGCCATTCCGTTCTTCGCAATGCAAAACAGCTCTCGGCGTCACTCGCCCGGTGCGATCGCGTTACTCGGCGTCGGCCGGTCGGTGATCTGTTGTCCGAACAGGCTGCCGATCAGCTCGACCGCAGTCCGCGCGGTGCGACCGCGCTCGTCCAGGAACGGATTGAGCTCGACGATGTCGACTGATCCGACCACGCCTGAGTCATGAAGCAGCTCCATGATCAGATGCGCTTCGCGATAGGTCGCTCCGCCCGGCACCGTGGTGCCGACTCCCGGCGCCACACACGGATCGAGGAAATCGACATCGAAGCTGACATGGAGCACGCCATCGCTCGCCTTGACGCGCTCGATGACGCGCCGGATCAGCACGGCGACGCCGAACTCGTCGATCTGGCGCATGTCGACAACCCTGATCCGGCGTGTGCGCATCAATTCCCTTTCGAGCTTGTCGATCGAACGCGCGCCGAACAGGTCCAGCCTGTCGGGATCAATCGAGGCGCGCGGATCATCGCCGAGCAATCCATCGAGGCCGGGCTCGCCGCACAAGAACGCCGCCGACATGCCGTGCATGTTGGCGGTGATAGTCGTCTCGGGCGTATTGTAATCGGCATGGGCGTCGAGCCAGAGCACGAACAGCTCACGTCCGCGCTCCTGCCAGTGGCGCGCCATGGCATTCACCGAGCCCATCGACAATGTGTGATCGCCGCCGAGGAAGATCGGCAACGCCCCGGTCTGCGCGATCTCATGGCCTCTGCGGCTCAGCATCCGCGTCCAGCGCTGGATTTCGCGATAGTGATTGGCTTTTTCGGGCGGCCTGTCAGCGAGGTCGCTGACCTCCGCCACGGAGAGATCGCCGTAATCGACAACTTCGAAATCAAGGCCTTCGAGCAATGCCGCAAGCCCGGCGGTGCGCAGCGCCGCAGGGCCCATCAAGGTGCCACGCTGCGAAGCTCCCATGTCGATGGGCGCGCCGAGCAAGGCGATGCGCCGGGCTCGATCCGGCATGGTCCGATCGGTCACGGCAGTCTCCCGACATCCACAAGGTCGTGGCAGCCTAACAGAGATTCGCACCCGTCGTTTCACGGGTATTTCTCGGTGAAAAGACGCCGCGAGAGAAGCCGTCCCGGAACAAAATCCCGCGCACCGCATTTCCCTTGCAAGGCCGGCACCCGCCGTACATTACGGCGCCTGTCGCGGATAGCCAAAGGTCTTCGGACCCGCTGTTCAAAACGAGCGCTCGCGCGGATAGCCAAAGGTGCCGGCCTCATTCACTTCGTCAGAAGCGGAGTTTACGAATTTGAGCACCGAAATTCCGCAGCCCCCGTCCCAGCCCGGCATGGCCGAGCGCGCCATCGACGCGGCGGCCGACGTCTCCCATTCGATCGGTGAGGTCGCGGGAGGCTTGCGCGCCGCTGTCGACCGCTTGACGCATGTCATCGACGAAGCTCGAAAGCCGGGTAAACCGCTCTCGACGGTCGCCGCAATCACACGTGAAGCGCCGCTCGCGAGCCTGTTCGTCGCCTTCCTGTTCGGGGTTGCCATCGCCCGCCGGCGTTAGCCATGAAGCCCGCGTGACGTAACTCAGCTAGGCCGCCGTGGCGGATCGGGGCTGCGGCAGGAATCGCCTCTCGAACGCCTCGGCAGGCATCGGCCGGCCGAAAAAATATCCCTGCCCTTCCTCGCATCCCATGCTGACCAGGAAGTCGGCCGTGGCACCGTTCTCGATGCCTTCCGCCACGACAGTGAGCCCTGAGACCGATGGTCGAGCCGACGATCGCGGCTTTCGGCCGGGGCTATAGCGTAGCCGAGATCAGCGGCGACAACGGTCTTGCCGGCTCGCTCGAGCTGCGCTTCGACCAGAAGCTCAATTTCCGCTACTGGACCGGCTATCAGCTCTACGCCTTTGGCGACGCCGGCGCAGTCTGGAACGATGGCTACCGGCTGAGCGACGGCCTGTCGCTGACATCGGCCGGAGCCGGCGTGCGTTCTTTCTGCCGGACGATCTTCAAGCCGATCTCGGCGTAGCCGTCCCCTTGAGCTACCGGGCTCCAGACAACGAGCGCCGCAGCCCACGCTTCCTGTTCACCCTCTCGAGCGCATTCCGGCTCTGCCCCGAGCGCGGCAGGGGCGGCTGCCTCTAGCTGCCGCGCTCTGAGCAAACCCGGCATGCGGCCCTTTTGCGGCCTTGCTCACAGACTTGCCTAAATTTAATCCCGTAACCTGCTCACGATCGCTCGATCCGGGGGCTTCCGGTGACCATTTTCAGTCGAAAGTGATTGGGACGGAACTATGAAGAGGGTGTTTGCAATCCTGGCTTTTCTCTGCGTGCTCGGCGTCGGCCAGTATTTCGTGGTCAGCCGGTTCGCGATCCGACATGAGGTTCTGACCCTGTTCGATGCCGCGCGCCAACGGCCGATCTCGGTCGAAATCGCGGTGCGGCGCGACTATGAGACCAAGGCCAATCTCGGGCTCTGGAAGCTCCCGCTCGCCATCATCAGCAACGGCAACACCGTCAAGGCGACCGAGTATTCCTTCCTCGCCAACGTGCTTGCGGCGCGCGGTTATCTCGTTGCCAGCATCCAGCAGGACCTGCCGAGCGATCCGCCGTTGATGACCCATGTCGGTCAGCAATATGTCGGGCGGCGCGAGGTCTATATCCGCTGCGAGGCGAATATCCTTTTCACCCTGGCCGAACTGAAGCGACGGCAGGAAAACACCGACTACGACCACATCACCCTCGTCGGCCATTCCAACGGTGGCGACGTCTCGATGTATGTCGCCCATCAGCACCCGGAGATCGTGTCGAAGGTGATCACGCTCGACAATCTGCGGGTGCCCTTCGTGCTCAGCGACAACCTGAAGATCTTGTCGTTCCGCTCCAAGGATCCGCATTTCCAGACCGACCCGGGCGTGCTGCCGACGCCTGACGAGGCCAAAGCGCGCGGCATCGACATCGTCCATACCGGTGCTCAGCACACCGAGATGAGCGATCGCGGTCCCGATGCGGTCAAGGAGAAGATCCAGGCGACACTCGACCGCTTCCTGCGTGACAGTGCCAGCAGCTCGCTCGCACCGGCCGACACCAGAAGCCCTATGATCATGAATCCCGGCGACTACTAGCCGGGCCCGCTTTGCGGCAGATCAAGGCAGCTCCAGGCTGGCAACGATAGCAAGGGCCTCACCATCCCGGAGAGGCACGTGTCGCACTCCCCCGAAAGCCTTCTTACGAAACGTCTCGACACGGCAAGCCTTGGCCTGCCGGCTGCGAGGACATCGGCATTCGCGCGTCATCTCTATCGTGCAACCCGCAAGCTGCTCCGGTCGATCATCGCCCGCATCGATCTCTCGCAATTTCCGGGATCGTGCTGCGGCTGAGCGCGGCGTCACGCAGGATCAATTTGCGGGCACGCGGCGCACACCGGAACTCAGGACTTTCCTTTGCCGGGCTGCATGAAACTGCCGGTCATCTGGCGCATGTGGTCGCCGGCGCTGGTGAACTGGCTGCGCAGGAAGTCGGACTGGATTCGCATCGCTTCCTGAAGGTCGGTGGCATGCACGAGCTTGCGCGCGTGCTCGAACGCCGACTTCATGTTCTGCTCGGTGAACGCGAGCGCCTGCTTGGACACTTCGGTACCCGCTCCGGGAACCGACGTCATCGATTTGGTGGCAGCTTCGAAAAACATGCCGAATGCCTGTTCCGCCTGGTCGATCGTCTTTTCGGCTAGGTCGCGCAGTTCGGCTGGGACTTCGAGCTTCGGTTCGATCATGGTCATACTCCTCCCCTTTTTCCCAACTGAATACCACACTTGCCGCACCGCATTCCAGCGGCAGCCTGGGGGACAAACGTCGCCCGGGCGGTCCGGCTCCGGCAGGAAAACGAGGGACGAGGCGTAAGGCCGGCGCGCGGCCGGGGTCAGGACAGGGGGTGCTCGGGACGGGTTTCTTCGGTGCCGAGGTCTTCGACCAGCTTGATCACCTCGAAACGCTGTCGAGGCGCGAGCTTCAGGAACGCGCGAAGCAGACGCAGACTTTCAACGGTGCTGCTTGCAGGCGCGCCGAGCTTAAGGTGCAGTTCAGCCGCGAAATTGAGGTTTTTCATCTCGCACCTATGACAAGCATCGGCCCTCGTAATCAGACGTCGAGGTCTCGCTCGAGAACCGAACACCATGACCGGACGCCATGGTGCCCCTGAGATCTCGGCAGGGGCACCCGGTGGGTTAACACGCCGAACCACATGTCCACACGGACTGGCTCAACCAAACAGGTTGCAATTATGTCAAGAAACAACCCTTCCGGCAAGCCCAACCGTCGCCGTAGCGATGCTTCGTCCGCATCGCAGCACGGCAATTCCGGATAACAGGATTATGGACCGTCGTCACCCACCTGCGTCAAGAAGCGGCATCACTCACGCACACGGCCTCGATCGCTGTCAATCGGTGCGGCGTTTCGCCGTGTTTCTGGTGTGAACGAGGTCAGATTGAAGTTTCTTCAGCGCATACACGTAATTGGCGAGTCCGACCGCGGCGGTTGTATCGTCAACGGAATGAACGTCGAGCCTCGCAGCCGGCCTGCAGCGTCTTGATCCGTCCGCCAGTGAAGCCCCCTTGGGCTGCTCGGCTTGGACGCGGTTCCCCCACCAGAGTTTATCGGTCCGAAAATATCTCCGCCAATGAACCGTCGTTCAAGGCTGAACGACCAAGCGGTTGCGAAGCGGCCACGCAGACCACGGGCGCCATGGCTGACGGACTTCTTGATTCGGGCGCGCCTCAGCACCAAAGGACGACAGCATGCTTTCCCGCTGCGATCTCATCAAGGGCGGCGCGGTCGCGCTTCTCACCCTCTCGATACAAGGCGCATGGGCGCAGGAGACCAGGATGAATCTGTTCAAGATCGTCACCATCAAGGACGAAATCGTCGTCGGATTGTCGGCGCAGGAGCTCCAGGCGCTTGGCGGCAATGATGCAAGCGCGGTTGCGCACGCGCTGGCGCAGAAGGGCGATCTCACGGTCTGGCAGTACAACGTGCATCGCGGCCCGAACGGCGAATTGCAACAGGCGCCGACCGTTAAGATCGGGCTCTTGGCCAACGCGTCTCTCCGTGTCGAGCCCTACACGACGCCCTACCAGATCGTGCCGCATCCGTAACAAGCGGCCCGGGCGCGCCTGCGGCGAGATCGCAGGCGCGCCACTACTCTCAACGCTGCTTGGCGCGCTGAGCCCCGCCTTCAGTCGCAAAGCCGTAGATCAGCGCCAGCCGGTCCAGGCATTCGCGAAAGCGCCGTGCGAAATAGTCGTTCCAGCGCTGGGTACGGACAGCCCGCCGCTCCCCGATCTGATCCATGGTCAGCCCCAGCACCAGGACGTCGTGCACCAGCGCGGCGCCATCGGTACCGAGTTCGCGCTCGACCCGGTTCAGGCGCAGCACAGCCTGGCGCTGGTCCTCGGTGACGGGCTCGCGCGAGCGCGTGCCATCGACATATTCGCGCGTCGGGTCTACCGCCTGGGGCCCGCGCTCCGCCCTCTCCCAGTCGTTCTGGAAGGCGCGCCCGCCGCGATACTGCGCCTCATCGATCTGGTGATGCGCGTGCAACCGGCCGAGCGGATCGCCGCGGACCGAGCGGACGGCGACGATCTTCTCGCCGGCATCAAGCGCCAGCGGATTGTCGACCTCGACCTCCGCCACCTCGGCATTGAACGGCACCTCGCGCGATCGCCGATCGTAGATTCCAGTCAATCTGTAGGACTTGTTGCGTCGTAGACGTTCCACTCGGATACTCCTCGCAAATTGAAAGAACAGCGGTCCCGTCAGGCGGCAGAGATCAGCCTCAGGACGACAGGACCGGCGGCGCGAGCGGACGCAGCCTCAGACCTTCGCGTCAGGCGGGCATGCGGCGAGCAATAGCTGGAGCCCGGCTGGCGCGGATGGCCGCAGAAGGCGATCCCCTCCCCGTCCTTGTCGCCACCATAGGGATAGCGGCAGTCGTCGCGCCCGAGTTCGCCCAGCGCGACCAGTCGGGGCTGGACGCCGACACAGCGCAACTTGACCCGCGCGGGTTTCATTGCGGATTTCGGCGGAAAGTTCAGGTTCGGCACCGCCGGACGGGGCGGCCCGATGAGACAGGCTCCTGACGGCAAGGACGGCACGATCGATGGACTCGTCATCCGCGCCGGTGCCGCGAGTCCCAGCCGCTTGGCGCGGCCGGCCACCGCGTTGCGTGTGTAAGCCGTTCCAAACCTTCCGTTTATCTGTCTTCCGATCTCCGCATAAGACATCCCCCTGAGAAAATAGTCGCGAAGCGCGTCGGAGTGCTCCGACGGCCAATGACCCGGTTCCATGCTGCTGTCCTGTGATGCGCCTCCTCCGATCGCTCGATCGCGAGGCGGAGCCTACATTCCGGTATTCCGAAGCAACTGTCAAGCGACAATTCTGATATTCATAATTGCATCAATTCCGAATTTCGGATTACAAGAGGCGGGACGATGGGCAATCGAGGGAATCACCATGTTGGACGTTGCAATGATCGAGCGGGGCCTGGAGAAGACGGGCAAGAGCAAGGGCGGCCTGGCGGCGGCCATGGGCGTGCGGCCCGGCGCGGTGTCGGAGATCCTGGGCGGCGAGCGCCTGGTGAAGGCGTCTGAAATCATTCCGATCATGGAATATCTTGAGCTCAATCTCGCGCCGATCATGGGCCGCGTCGGGGCCGGCGCTGTGATCGAGCCCGATTATGAACAGGTTCCCCCTGAAGGCCTCGGCGATATCGCGCTGCCGTTCCCGATCATGGAAGAGACCGTCGCTTTCGAGATCGTCGGCGATTCGATGCTGCCTAAATACGAGAGCGGCGACGTGATCGTCGTCTACAAGGACCAGCGCCATCCACTGTCGAGCTTCTACGGCGAAGAGGCCGTGGTCCGGCTCAAGACCGGCGAGCGTTATTTGAAGACCATCGAACGGGGCAAGTCGCCCTCCGTCGTCAACCTCACCAGCTTCAACGCCAAGCCGATCGTCGGCGTCAAGCTCGAGTGGGTCGGCGAGATCTGCCTGTCCATGCCCAAGGGCCAGCTCGAGCGGCTGCGCGCCAAGTCAGCACGCCCTCGCAAGAAGAGCAAATAGGGGCCTATTTCCGTTTTTCGGAAATAACCCTTGACTTAGTTCTGTTTTTCGGAAATACTCTGCCGCGCTCCCGACTACGGAGCGCGGCAGGATCGTTTCATGCAGTATTTCGTCGTGATGATCGACTATGGGCGGCGCGGACGCGAGGCGGTCGTCGATCCCGAAATCACAAGGCGCGAGGTCATCTCCCGCGTCGCTTCGGGTGAGTATCGAAACATCTCGTTCATCCACGAAATCGCGGAGAATGCGGTGGAGGACGTGACCGCGGCCATCCTGACCGAGGCCGCCCTCCCCCAGATTCCGCCTGAAGAAGTCGACCTCCAGGCGATCCGCCTCGATCACGCCCGCGACCTGCGCAAGCACGAGAAGACGTGACGCAGGCCCAAACGGCCTGCGCCACTGCCCGGTCAGAGATCACACCGTGAGAACGGTCGACCCCGTGGTCTTGCGCGCGGCGAGGTCGGCATGCGCCTTGGCGGCATCCTTCAGCGGGTACGTCTGGTGCACCTCGATCTTGACCGCGGCGGACTTCACAACGTCGAACAGCTCGTTGGCCATCGCGACCAGGGCCTCGCGCTTGGCAGCGTAGGTGAACAGCGTCGGACGGGTGACGTAGAGCGAGCCCTTCTGCGCGAGCAGGCCGAGATTGAGCGGCTCGACAGCGCCGGAGGACGCACCAAACAGCGCGGCAACACCGAGCGGCGCAAGACAATCCAGCGACTTCAGGAACGTATCCTTGCCGACGGAATCATAGACCACCGGCACCTTCTTGCCGCCCGTGATCTCGTCCACGCGCTTCACGAAATCCTCGCGCGTATAGATGATCACATGATCGCAGCCATGTGCCTTGGCGAGCTTTGCCTTCTCGTCGCTGCTGACGGTGCCGATCACTGTCGCGCCGAGATGTTTTGCCCACTGGCTCAGGATCAGGCCAACGCCGCCGGCCGCGGCATGAAGCAGGATGGTGTCGCCGGCCTTCACGCGATAGGTCTGCCGGATCAGGTATTGGGTGGTGAGCCCCTTCAGCATCATGGCCGCCGCGGTCTTGTCGTCGACACCATCAGGCAGCTTCAACAACCGGTCGGCCGGGATCAGCCGCGCCTCGGAATAGGCACCGAGCGGCGATGCGCCATAGGCGACGCGATCGCCCGGCTTCAGATTGGTGACACCCGAGCCGACTTCCTCGACGATTCCGGCCGCCTCGCTGCCAAGACCGCTCGGCAATTGTGCCGGATACACGCCCGAGCGATTGTAGATGTCGACGAAGTTGAGACCGACGGCTGTGTGGCGGATGCGCGCCTCGCCAGGTCCGGGCTTCCCGACGCTGACCTCCTCCCAGACCAGGACTTCAGGACCGCCGGTCTTGTGAAAGCGAATGGCATGCGTCATGGGCGTTGCTCCCTTATTGTTGCCGTGAAGGTCCGTGGAAAACGGATCGGCCCCTGAAATAGGAATTTGGTCGGCCCGTTACAGTACAGAGACGTAACAAGAATGTCACAGCGAACGACAAAGGCCCGCTGTTCCGCCTCTGTTCGAAAGAGTTGATGACGGCTCCGGGGCAACGGGCAGTAGCGTTTGCACGGGGTTTGGTGGTCGCCTGCGAAGGAGAGCCGAGATGCCAGCTTATGTACAGCATCATCAGGACATCGAAATCGCGCCTGTAATTTGCCCTGCCTGCATGGGGTTCCTGCCGATGTATGTTCGCGAGGTCGAACCGCATTGGGGGCTTGCCAAGATCGACTTCGTCTATGAATGCGCGGACTGCGGGGCCGAAGTCCGGCAGACCATCCGCAAGCCGGACCTGCGGCACTGACCGCCGTCGGCGTCCCCCTCAAGTATTTGCGTTAGGCGGAAAAAACGCCGTCCGCGCGGGTCTGTTGCCTCCCAAACGAGGCTTGTTCTTTGCCGGGAACGCAGGCAGAACAAGCCTCAAGCAAGACCTTTGGGAGCGCCCATTCGTGGCTGAACAGAAGGCCTCGACCTCGATCGAGGCAGTGGAGAGCGGCCTCGCCGCGCAAGGCTATATCGCGAGCCGGCAGATCGCGACCGCCGTCTATTTGTCGCAGCAGATCGAGAAGCCGATCCTGGTCGAAGGCCCCGCGGGCGTCGGCAAGACCGAGCTTGCCAAGGCCATTGCTGCCTGGCGCGGCATGAAGATGATCCGCCTGCAGTGTTACGAAGGCCTCGACGAGGCCAAGGCGCTCTACGAGTGGAAATACGCAAAACAGCTTCTCTACACCCAGATCCTCAAGGACAAGCTCGGCGAAGTCCTCGGCGGTGCGCAGACGCTGCACGCGGCGCTCGAGCAGCTCCATGATTTCGGTGACGTCTTCTTCTCCAAGGAGTTCGTCGAGCCGCGGCCGCTGCTCCAGGCGCTGGAGCAGCCCGGCGGTTGCGTGCTGCTGATCGACGAGATCGACAAGTCGGATGCCGAGTTCGAATCGCTGCTGTTGGAAATCCTCTCCGATTTCCAGGTCACGATCCCCGAGCTCGGCACGGTCTCGGCGATCACGCCGCCGACGGTGATCCTCACCTCCAACAGCGAGCGTGACCTCGGCGACGCCCTGAAGCGGCGCTGCCTGCATCTGCATATCGGCTTCCCCGAGCAGCGGCTCGAAGAACGCATCGTCGAGAGCCGCGTCTCCGGCATCTCGCAGGCGCTGCGCCGGCAGATGGTCGGCTTCATCCACGAGATCCGCTCGCTCGACCTGAAGAAGCTGCCCTCGGTCAGCGAGACCATCGACTGGGCGCGCGTCCTGGTTCTACTTCAGGCTACGGAGCTCGATACGGAGATCGTCAAGGACACGCTCAACGTGCTCCTGAAATACGAGGCCGACATCGAGGCAGCAACGCCGCAAGTTACGACCTTCATTGCCAAGGCAGCACGATCCAACGTCTTCGGTTGACGCCGATGCGCGAGAACCTCCATCGTTTCTTTCGGGCGGCGCGCGGCGCCGGCGTGCATGTCTCGCCCGCCGAAAGCATCGATGCGATGCGCGCGGTCAAGCAGGTCGGCTTTTCCCACCGGGCCATCCTGCGCGATGCGCTGCTCCTGACCCTCGCCAAGTCGCAGGACGAGAAGCTCGCCCTCGGCGACTGCTTTGATCTCTTCTTCAGCCAACCAGAGCCGCGGCAGCATCAACCCGAAGCCGACGACAACGACGACGCCTCGCAGGACGCGGATCAGACCCCCTCACTCAGCTCGGCCAGCGAAGCAGGCGAAGGCCAGCCTTCCGAAGGATTAGGCCCGCTTGCGCAGATGCTGCTGTCGCAGGATCGCAACGCGATCGCAGCCGCGATCGCCAGCGCTTCCGGTGCGGCTTCGCTGTCCGACATCCGCTATTCGACTCAGCGCGGCATCTTTTCCAGCCGCATCCTCGACGCCATGGGCCTTCAGCGCCTGCGTGACGATCTCGACGCGCTCACCGCGACCAATCCGTCGCTGGCCGAGCGTCTGCGCGGCGCGCTGGACGCGTTGCGCGAAGCGGTGCGCGACACGGTCTCGCAAGGCCTTGCGCTCTATGCCCGCGAGGAGGCCGAAAACCTCCGCAACGAAATCCTGCGCAACGCGCCGCTTGCCCGCATCGAGCGGCGCCAGGTCGCGGAGATGCGCGCCCTCATCCGCCAGATCGCGCGCCGCCTGCGCGAGCGTTATTCGAAGCCGCGCAAGCGCCAGCGCCGCGGCCATCTCGACGTGCGCCGCACGCTGCGCCGTAACGCTGCCTGGGGCGGCGTGCCCTTCCTCACCGCGTGGAAGCGCAAGCACCGCGACCGGCCCAAGATCGTCGCAATCTGCGACGTCTCAGGCTCGGTCGCGCAGGTCTCCGATTTCTTCCTGCTCCTGATCCACTCGCTGCACGAGGTGGTCGACGACGTCCACTCCTTCGCCTTCTCCTCGCATCTGATCGAGGTCAGCGAGATCCTGGAAAAGAAGTCGCCGGAAGAGGCGATGGCCGAGATCATGTCCAAGGTCGGCTTCGGCTCATCCGACTACGGCTCTTCGCTCGTCGATTTCGAGAAGGAGTTCATGAGCACGCTGACGCCGCAGACCACGGTGATCGTGCTCGGTGACGCCCGCAGCAACAATCTCGACCCGCGCGCCGACATCCTGCGCCGTATCTCCGAACGCTCGAAGCGCGTGGTCTGGCTCAATCCCGAAGGACGGCTCGCCTGGGGCTTCGGTGATTCCGAGATGCCGCGCTACGCGACCTTTTGCACTGTCGTACGCCAATGCGCCACCGCACAGCAGCTCGAGCGCGCCGTGTCCGACATCGTGGCGACTTATCAGTAGACGGCAATCACGTTCGCCGCTGGCGTCAGGCGGCAGTCAGCTCGGCCTGGACGAGGTTGCACTCCCGAAAGTGATACGCGATTTCGTCGAGCGCGCGCTGCTCCCATTCCTGGGCCTGCGCGAGCCAGAACGCCCGTCGCTCCGAATCCAGCGCGGCGCGCTCTCGGCAGAGGAACTCCTGACTGCGAATTTCCACCAGCCTGTTCATGCACTCACACTCCTGTCGTGTGAAGCCAATCCCCTGCGAATCAACGTAGCAGAGTCCAGTCAGAGTCCAATCGCTCTCGCTTCACGATTTCTGTGCATATCGCGACGCGTAATGGGACAGCGATGCTTCCCGTGCACTGCGGTAACGCTCGCCGCACGATCAAGCGCACATCATCAATTAGTGATCGGAGCGCGGGACGATTTTCGTGCGCAAACGATCTTAACTGTTGTGGCGCAATGAAGTGCGGCAATTCGTGAAGAGAGGTTCTAAACAGCTTACCGAATTCCCGACTCATTGTCGTCGCATGGTGTTCATGCGACGCCGCTAACAGGGGCCCGCGAACTTGACTATCGCTTGAGGCAACATGATCAACGACATCGACTTCGATCTTTCGCCGGACCAATGGGAAGCGCTGAAAGCGCTTCGCAACCCTGTGCCAAATGGTCGCCTCTCGAAGGCCTATCTCGTCGAAGGTCTCGTCAAGCTCGGTCTCGTTGTGATCAATGACGGCGTACCTTCGATGACGCCGACCGGACGCAAGGTGCTGGTGCGCGGATCGTGCCGGCTACTGGATCTCGTGGCGTGACGAGGCTGTCTGCGCGCAACGGCTCTGCATGATCGCCTGAAAAATAATCTCTAGCGTTCCCGCTGACAGCGCGTAGCGGGGACGGCCTCAACCCGCCAACGTAACGATCAACGGTCCATTGCGGGTTGCGACAACCGTGTGCTCGTACTGAACGGTAGGCGCCTCGGGGCTGCTGTAGAGCGTCCATGGATCGTCATCACCGTTCTCGGCCCACTCCGCGCCAAGCGACAGGAACGGCTCGACGGTGAACACCAGGCCATCGCTCATGATGCGGCGCTCGGAGCGATCGGGCCATGTCGCGATCTCCGTCGGCTCCTCGTGGAGCGACAAGCCGACACCGTGACTGGCTAGGTTCTTGACGAGCATCTAGCCGTTTTTCCGCGCAAACGTCCCGATGGCCTGACCGATGCCGGCAATCGGCTTGCCGGCTCCAACCTGTCGCAGGCCCGTCCACATCGCCCGCCGACCATCCCTGCAAAGACGCTCGATCGAACGGGGCACGGGCGGAACGGCGAACGAGGCTCCCGTATCGGCAAAGAAGCCGCTCTTCTCGGCCGAGACGTCGATGTTGACGAGGTCGCCCCGCTCGATCCGCCGGGCGCCCGGGATGCCATGAGCGATCTCTTCGTTCACGCTGATGCAGGTTGCGCCAGGAAAGGCATAGGCCAGTTCCGGCGCCGAACGCGCTCCGGCGGTCTCAAGGAACTTTCGTCCGATCCGGTCGAGTTCCGAGGTGGTCATGCCGGGCTCGAGGGCTTTCCCCATCTCCTCAAGCGCATTGGCGACGATACGCCCGACCTCTTTCAGGCAGATCAGATCGTTCTCATTCGAGATTGTCATATCAAGCTCTTGCGAAAGCCGGGACATAGCTGTTGCGATGCCGACTTGCAAACGGAAGAGCGCGCGCAAGAATCCCGGATTATGCGGCGCCCTGGATGACTTCCAGGACCAAGCCGCGACAATCTGGCACGGTTGTTGCTCCTTTTTGACGTCCAAGACGCGTCGAAAAGGGGAAGTCCACCATGACGACCATCACCGCGGTACCTACCGCCGAGCCGAAGCCGCTCTACACCTCGCTGTTCGTCCAGGTCCTCGCCGCGCTGGTGTTTGGCGTCATCCTGGGGATGGCCGTTCCGGACTTCGCCATCGGGCTCAAGATCCTCAGCGATGCCTTCCTGAAGCTGATCTCGATGATCGTGGCCCCGATCGTTTTCTGCGTCGTCGTGCACGGCATTGCCGGTGCCGGCGACCTCAAGAAGGTCGGCCGGGTCGGCGTCAAGGCGCTGGTCTATTTCGAGGTGATGACGACGGTCGCCCTCGTGGTCGGCCTGCTGCTCGCCTATCTCTTCGGCCCCGGCCACGGCATGAACATCGATCCCTCGACGCTCGACGCCAAGGCGCTCAACACCTATGCCGACAACGCCCACAAGCTGTCCGGCGGCGGCATCGGCGCCTTCCTGATGAACGTGATCCCCAGCACCTCGTTCGATGCGCTGTCGCGCAACGACGTGCTCCAGGTGCTGTTCTTCGCGGTCCTGTTCGGTGTCGGCCTTGCACTCGTCGGCGGCGAGAAAGGCGCGCTGGTCACATCGATCATCGACGCGGCCTCCAGCGTGCTGTTTCGGGTGATGGGGCTGATCGTGCGGGTCGCGCCGCTCGGCGTGCTCGGCGCGGTCGCCTATACCGTCGGCAAATACGGCGTCGGCTCGCTGAAGCAGCTCGTCTCGCTGGTGATGTTGTTCTACGTCTCGGTCGGCATCTTCGTGCTGGGCGTGCTCGGCGGCGTCATGGCGCTCGCCGGAATCAACATCCTCAAATTCCTCGCTTACTTGCGCGAAGAGCTGACCATCGTGCTCGCGACCGCGTCCTCCGATGCCGTGCTGCCGCAGATCATGAAGAAACTGGAGCGGATGGGCGTGAAGGATTCCGTGGTCGGCCTCGTCATCCCGACCGGCTATTCCTTCAACCTCGACGCTTTCTCGATCTACCTGACGCTTGCGGTCGTCTTCATCGCGCAGGCGACCAACACGCCGCTGTCCTTCGGCGACCTCCTGCTGGTGCTCGGCGTCTCGCTGATCACGTCGAAGGGTGCGCACGGCGTGCCGGGCTCGGCGATCGTGATCCTGGCCGCGACGCTCAACGCGGTGCCGAGCATTCCTGCCATCGGCCTCGTGCTGGTGTTGTCGGTCGATTGGTTCATCGGCATGGCCCGCGCGCTCGGCAACCTCGTCGGCAATTGCGTGGCGACTGTCGTGGTCGCCGCCTGGGAAGGCGATCTCGACCGCGCCAAGGCGGCCCAGGTGCTGGAGGGCGGCGAGCTGGTCGACGTGACCGCGGGGTAGCGCCCGCGGATCAGTCATCCCACCGGAGGAGTGGCGTTCCATACGCCCTCCTCCAGACGGACAGGAAGCGCGGAAACCATGAGTGCGCCACGGCGCCCTTATACGCCCAGGTGCGATACTTCAGGCCCTGCTCCGAGATCAGCTCCTGATAGCCGCCATGGACTTCGGTCGCGGTCCGAATGTCCTTCAATATCCCCTGCGCGCAAGCCCGATAGGTATCGCTCCCTAAGGCTTCATCAAAATCCAGCATCCGATCCGCGAATTCAACATTGAATGTCGGCCACGACGAACGCCCCTGATAGGCCGGCGCCGCGATCTTGTGGATCATCTTGTTCCGTGGATTATCCGCGGACACCAGAAAGTGGAACGTGCTGGGGATGCGAAAGCGCGGCTCGGCGATGATCAGATCCGTCGTAGCCGCAAACAGCGCCCGCTCGCCGGCATCGTTCATGTCCCAGAAGCCGCGATGCACGCTGACGAAATCCAGGGCCACCAAGGACACCGGTGCGCCCGCCGGGCCGTCAAGCGAATGCCTGATATAGCCGTCCTTGCCGAACAAGCGGAGCAGATCTCTCTTGTACTGCGCAAGGTCGCGACCGAGCAGCCGCTTCAGTTCGTTCTCGTCGACGATCCCGAGCTGCACGCCCCACACGAACGTCGTGTAGACGCAGGCGTTGGTGACGAAGCGCCTGCGCTCGGCCCGCGTATCCGTTGCCGCAGAGCGAGGCCCGCCGGCATCGCACAGCAGATATCTGGTGCCGTCGTGATCAAATGGCTCCAGTTCGCTCGCAAGCCGGAGGATCGCGCGCTTCAGGTCGACGCCATATTCGGCCAGCAGCAGGCGGCCGGCATGTGCGCATTGCGACATCGCCAGATAGGACGACGCTCTCTCGTCGGCACCTATCATCTGCTGGAGACCGGCGAGAATGCCGAGCAGCGTGTCAGAGGGCCGCGAGAAATAATTCACGCCGAGGTACCGCCCGCGTCCCGCAGGAACGATCGTCGTCGTGACCACGTCGGCGCGAACCGCCTCCAGCAGGAGGCGAACGCTCTTTTCGAGCAGGCGCGCCCGACGGACCGCGTCCTGCGCATCCATGATGGTTTCAGGGTCGAGGACGTCGGGGTAAAACCAGGCGAAGTCGCGCGGATAATAGGCGGAAGCGTGCGGCGCTCCCGTGACGAGGAAGGCCTCGGTCACCGAAAAGGCGCTGTCCATCGAGTGCCGGTACAAGTCCTCGATGTCCGACAACGCATGATGCGATTGTCTCAGGAAGCGATCACCGAGAAAATTGACCGCCTGAAGCGCGTTGGCGACAAAGGTCGCAGCCATCCCCTGGTAGAACCGGTTCTCACGATGTGATGGAAATGAGATGTCGCTGTTCATATGCGTCAATCGGCTGATGTCTCGTGACCCCGTGATGGCGGCCACCATTTTAAACATGACTGATTCGTATCTCTACCCGGTGACTTGCGGGCTTCAGGCAATCAGTTCGCGCCGGCACGGCCCTCCCGCGGCCTGAAATTCTCGATCACCCGCAGCAGCACGCGCGCGCCGGCGTCGGCATCGGCGAGCTCGACGTGCTCGTCCGGGTGGTGGCTGATGCCGCCGCGACAGCGGACGAAGATCATGCCGACATCGGCGATATCGATCATCGCCATGCCGTCGTGCCCTGCCCCGCTCGGCAGCTCGAACACCGAGGCGCCTTCGGCAGCGATCGCCTGCGCGATCTGATCCTTCAGCCAGGGCGCGCAAGGCGCGGTGCGGTTCTCGTGAGTGACGTCGAGCTGAAGCGCCAATTGCCGGCGCTTGGCGATGGCCTCGATCTGCCGGACGACGTCGGCGACCGCGCGCTTGCGATGCATGTCGGTCGGTGCCCGCATGTCGATGGTGAACGACACTTCGCCGGGGATGACATTGGTCGCGCCGGGCCTCGCCTGGATATAGCCGACCGTGCCGACCAGCCCGCTCTCGTCGGTGCGGCAGAACTGCTCGATCGCGCCGATGCATTCGGCCGCGCCGGCGAGCGCATCACGGCGCAGCGCCATCGGCACGGTGCCGGCGTGACCGGCCATGCCGGTCAGCCGCGCAGCGAGCCGTGTCGCGCCCGCAATCGCAGTGACGACACCGACGGGCAGGTTCTGCGCTTCCAGCACCGGGCCCTGCTCGATGTGCAATTCGAGATAGGCGAGCAGTTCGCGCCGGGCCCGCGCGGCCGCGCCGATGTGATCGGGATCGAGGCCGAACGCGACGAGCGCATCGCGCATCGACACGCCGTCGCGGTCGCGCGTGTTCAGGACGCTCTCGTCGAAGGTGCCGGCCACCGCCCGGCTTCCGAGCAGCGTCGAGGCGAAACGTACCCCCTCTTCATCGGCAAAGCCGATCACCTCGATCGCGAACGGCAGGCGCTTGCCGCGGCGGTTGAGATCGGCGACGCAGGCGATCGCCGTGATCACCCCCAGCGGTCCGTCCCATTTGCCGGCATCGCGCACCGTGTCGTAGTGCGAGCCGAGCATCAGGCAGGGCGCCCCCGGCTGCTCGCCTTCGTAGCGTCCGCAAACATTCCCGATCGCATCGAGATGCGCGCCCATGCCGGCTTCGCGCATCCAGCCCAGGATGAGGTCAGCGGCCTTGCGCAGCTCGTTGGTGAGATAGATGCGGGTGAGCTTGTCGCCGTCTTCCGAGATCGCGGCGAGCTCGTCGATCCCGCGCAGGATCTCCTCGCCGAGCGATGCGTTCTGAACGGCGTTACCAGCAACCATCTCGGCGAGCTTCCCATCTCTTGGGACCGCGGCGGCGGTCCTGGCGGCGATCGATACAAGTTCGGTGCCAGCGAAAAATCACCAACCCGGTCCCGATCCGCGCGTGGGTAGCATGAATGCGGGTTGCCGGCAGACCGTAGCTCCCGTCATGCCCACACGCGAGCTGGCCTGGCTGCTCAACTCCATTGCATACAATTAATATATTCTGCTCAAAAATTAATCTGACGATTTGCTCGGCGGGATTCTGAAAATTCATAAACATTATACTTTTCAATGCCTTCACATCAATTGACCGCTCCGTGGCCTCTGGCACGAAGCTTGCGACATTTTATCCCCAGGCTCCGCCAGACCGGCGCAGCCGAGAGATTGGGGCGGTGCATCCGCCAAGGGGAGCAGGCAATGGATTTTGGCAGGATTTCACGACGTCATTTATTGCAAGGCAGCGCGGCCCTCACTCTCGGTGCAGCAGCGGGCGTCCGGCCGGCCTTGGCGGCCGAAACGACCATCGGCTTCATCTATGTCGGCTCGCGCGACGACTACGGCTACAACCAGGCGCATGCGCAGGGCGCGGCGGCACTGAAGAAAATTCCGGGTCTGAAGGTCGTCGAGGAAGAGAAGGTGCCGGAGACCGACGCGGTCGAGAAGACGATCGAGTCCATGATCAACCTCGACGGCGCCACCCTGCTCTTCCCGACCTCGTTCGGCTACTACAACCCGCACATGATCAAGATGGCCACCAAGTTCCCGAAGCTACGCTTCGAGCACTGCGGCGGCCTGTGGAGCGACAAGGATCCGAAGAACGCCGGCAGCTATTTTGGCTATATCGACGAGGCCCAGTACATCTCGGGAATCGTCGCCGGCTACACCTCCAAGAGCGGCAAGCTCGGCTTCGTTGCCGCCAAGCCGATCCCGCAGGTACTGCGCAACATCAACGCCTTCGCGCTCGGCGCCAGGCTCGCCAATCCCAAGGCCACCACGCAGGTCATTTTCACCGGCGATTGGTCGATGCCGGTCAAGGAGGCCGAAGCCACCAACAGCCTGATCGATCAGGGCGTCGACGTACTCACCTGCCACGTCGACGGTCCGAAGACCATGGTCGAGAACGCGGCACGCCGCGGCGCCTTCGTCTGCGGCTATCACACCAACCAGTCGCCGCTGGCGCCGAAGGCGTATCTCACCGGCGCCGAGTGGAATTGGGAAGCGCTCTATCCGAAGTTCGTGAAGATGATCGCCGCCGGCGAAAGCATCCCGAACTTCTATCGCGGCGGACTCAAGGAAGAGATCGTCAAGACCTCGCCCTACGGCGAGGCAGTCTCCGCCGAGGCGCGCAAGCACGCCGACGAGGTCAAGGCCAAATTCCTGTCGGCAGAGGGCTACGCCATCTTCAAGGGCGGGCTGGTCGACAACAAGGGCAAGACGGTGATCGCAGCCGGTACCGATCGCGGCCAGAAGGATCCTGAGCTGGAGAAGATGGACTACCTGGTCGAAGGCGTGATCGGAGCGACTTCGTGACAACGGAAGCCGCGGATTCCACTGAAGCGGCCGGGACAATTGCCTCGGCCGCCGGTCCCGGCTTTTTCCAGCGCCACGGCGCGACAATCGAATACATCCTGATCCCGGGCGCGGCGCTGGCCGGCGCGCTCGTGGTCTTCGGCATCTTCGTCGCGATGTTCGGCAAGAACCCGCTCGATCTCTATTTCTACATGTATTACGGCGCTTTCGGCACCTGGTTCTCCTGGCAGAATACGTTGACGCGTGCTGCGCCGCTGATCCTCACCGCGCTCTGCACCGCACTGCCGGCACAGCTCGGCATGGTCATCATCGGCGGCGAAGGCGCACTCCTAATCGGCGCGCTATCGGCGACCAGCGCCGCGCTGGCGCTTCAGGGCATGCCGCCGCTCGTCGTGCAAATTGCCATGGTCATCGGCGGCGTAGTCGGCGGCGGCCTGTGGATCATGCTGTCGGGCGCGCTGCGCCAGTATCGCGGTGTCAACGAGACCATCTCGAGCCTGCTGCTCGTCTACATCGCGCTCGCGATCCTCAATCATCTTGTTGAGGGGCTGATGCGCGATCCCGCCAGCCTCAACAAGCCGTCGACGCGTGAGATCGGCGCGGCCAACATGATCGGCAGCATTCCCGGCACCGACGTGCATTGGGGCCTCGTCTTCGGCCTGATCGCCGCGATCGCCGCCTACGTCCTGATCTATCACACCGTGTTCGGCTTCGCCGCGCGCGTCACCGGCGGCAATATCCGCGCCGCAAAGATCGTCGGCCTCGGCGTCAGCAAGCTGATCCTGACCATCTGCTTCCTCGCCGGCGGCGCCGCGGGCCTTGCCGGCATGGTCGAGGTCGCCGCCGTGCAGGGACGCACCAACGCCAACCTTGCGGCGGGCTATGGCTTCACCGGCATTCTCGTCGCCTTCCTTGCCCGGCAGAATCCGCTCGCGATCATTCCCGTCGCGATCCTGCTCGGCGGCATCAGCGCCAGCGGCGGCCTGCTGCAGCGCCGTCTCGGATTGCCCGACGCATCCGTTCTGGTGCTTCAGGGCATCATCTTCGTCTTCGTGCTGGCCAGCGATGCACTTTACGGCCGCATTGGATTTTTGAAGGGAAAATCCTGAGATGGCAGATGGATCGATCGGGCTCTGGACTGTCCCCCTCGCCGTGCTGGGCGGCGCCATCCGCGTCTCCACGCCGTTCCTGTTCGTGAGCCTCGGCGAATGCATCACCGAGCGCTCCGGGCGCATCAATCTCGGCCTCGAAGGCACGCTGGTGATGGGCGCGATGAGCGCCTACGGCATCTCGTATCTCACGGGATCGCCCTGGCTTGGCGTGCTCGCCGCCGGCATCACAGGTGCATTGCTGGGCGCATTGCACGCCGGCATCTGCTCGCTGCCGCGCGTCAACGATATCGCGGTCGGCATTGCACTGATGCTGTTCGGCACCGGCCTTGCCTTCTATCTCGGCAAGCCGCTGATCGAACCCACCGCGCCACGCCTGCCCGCGATCGATTTTGGCTGGTGGAGCGACATCCCGCAGGTGCGCGCCGCGCTGCGCGTCAACGTCCTGTTCCTGATCGGCGTCGCGCTCGCGCCAATCCTCTATTGGGCCTTCCGCACCACGCGCTGGGGCCTTTTGATCCGTACCGCCGGCGAGAGCTCCGACGCCGCGCGCGCAATGGGCCATTCCGTGCTGCTGATCCGCCTGCGCGCGACCATGGTCGGCGGCTTCCTCGCCGGCATCGGCGGCTCCTTCCTGTCGCTGTTCTATCCCGGAAGCTGGAACGAGGGCCTCTCCTCAGGCCAGGGCATCACGGCGGTGGCGCTGGTGATCTTCGCGCGCTGGGATCCCATGCTCTGCCTGTGGGCCTCGCTCGCCTTCGGCGGTGCCGCGGCCTTGGGCCCTGCACTGCAATCGGTCGGCGTCACCTCCGGCTATCACCTCTTCAACGCCGCCCCATACATCCTGACGCTGGCGATCATGATCATCACCTGCTCGCCGAAACGCACGCTGACCGGAGCCCCGGCCGAATTGTCGATCACCCGCTAGAGAGCGAAATCATGCCCGAGCGCTATATCAAGTCCGAGCCCTATGCCTGGCCCTACAATGGCGATCTCCGCCCCGAGAACACCGCGCTCATCATCATCGATATGCAAACCGATTTCTGCGGCATCGGCGGCTATGTCGACAAGATGGGCTACGACCTCTCTCTGACGCGGGCGCCGATCGAGCCGATCAAGAAGCTGCTCGCAGCGATGCGCGCGCAAGGCTTTCACATCATCCATACCCGCGAGGGCCATCGCCCCGATCTCTCCGACCTTCCCGCCAACAAGCGCTGGCGCTCGCGCCAGATCGGCGCCGGCATCGGCGATCCCGGCCCGTGCGGCCGTATCCTGGTGCGCGGCGAGCCGGGCTGGGACATCATCGAGGAGCTGGCGCCGCTGCCGGGCGAGCCCATCATCGACAAGCCCGGCAAGGGCTCGTTCTGCGCCACCGACCTGGAGCTGATCCTGCGCGTGCGCGGCATCGAGAACATCGTGCTGACGGGCATCACGACCGACGTCTGCGTTCACACCACGATGCGCGAGGCCAACGACCGCGGCTTCGAATGCGTCCTGCTGCACGACTGCTGCGGCGCCACCGACAAGAGCAACCACGAGCATGCACTGAAGATGATCAAGATGCAGGGCGGCGTGTTCGGCGCGGTCTCGACGTCGGATGCCTTCATCGGGGCGATCTCGTGATCATCGGCGAAACGCCACCGCCGGCAGGCGCCTTCGGCGTCGACGCCATCGCCATGACCATGCGTTTCGGCGACTTCCTGGCGCTCGACAATGTCGAGCTGAAGGTGCGGCCGGGCTCGTTCCACGCGCTGCTCGGCGAGAACGGCGCCGGCAAATCGACGCTCGTCAAATGCATCATGGGCTATTACCGCGCGACCGAAGGCGACATCCTCGTCGGCGGCCGCGAGCAGGCGATCGCAAATCCAAAGGACGCCCACGCGCTCGGCCTCGGCATGGTCTACCAGCATTTTACCCTGGTGCCGGCAATGACGGTCGCGGAAAACCTCGTGCTGGCACGCGACGATGTGCCGGCCGTGGTGAACTGGCCGAAGGAGATGAAGGAGCTCGAGGCTTTTCTGGCGCGGATGCCCTTCAAGGTGCCGCTCGGCGCAAAGGTCTCCGACATCTCGGCCGGCGAGCGGCAGAAATGCGAGATCCTCAAGCAGCTCTATCTGAAGCGCCGCTTCCTGATCCTGGACGAGCCGACTTCGGTGCTGACGCCCGCGGAGGCCGACGAAGTGCTCGGCATGCTCCGCGACATGGTCGTCAAGGGCGAGCTGACCATCCTGATGATCACGCACAAATTCCGCGAGGTCATGGCCTTCGCCGACGACGTCACGATCCTGCGCCGCGGCAAGCTCGCAGGTGCCGGCAAGGTTTCCGAACTCACACCGGATGCGATGGCGCGAACCATGATCGGCGCCGAAGAACTGACCGTGCAGCCGCTGCGCACCGGCGAAGCCGGCCAGGCCCGGCTGGAATTGGCAAAAGTCCGCGCGCTCGACGACGCAGGCGCCATTGCCGTGCACGACGTCTCACTCACGGTTCGCGCCGGCGAGATCGTCGGCATTGCCGGCGTCTCCGGCAATGGCCAGCGCCAGTTGGTCGAGGTGTTGGCCGGCCAGCGCGAGCAGGAGGGTGGTGAAATTCGCGTCGCGGGCGATTCCTATCACGCCAGCCGCGAGGAGATGCGGCGCCACAAGATGTCGCTCCTGCCCGAGGAGCCGCTGAAGAACGCCTGCGTCGGTGGCATGAGCGTCGCCGACAACATCGCCTTCCGCGAGTTCGACCGCGCGCCCTTCGCCAGCGGCGGCTGGTGGCTCAACCGCGGCGCCTTCCGGGACGATGCGAAGAGGAAGATCAGGCAGTACAAGATCAAGACCCGCACGCCCGATACGCCGATCGCGGCGCTGTCGGGCGGCAACGTGCAGCGCGCCGTGCTGGCGCGCGAGCTTGGCGGCAACGTCGAGGTGCTGATCGCGGCCAATCCCTGCTTCGGCCTCGACTTCGCGGCGGTGGCGCAGATCCACGCCGAGATCATGGCCGCCCGCAACCGTGGCGCCGCCGTGCTGCTCGTCAGCGAGGATCTCGACGAATTGCTCGAACTCTCCGATCGTCTGGTGGTGATGTTCCACGGCGAATTCGTGTATGAAGCACGAACCAGCCAAGCCGATCTCACCGTGGTCGGCCGGCATATGGCGGGGCATTGACCAGGGACGAGCGATGGGCGGCGGATCCGAGCGCGACGAGCACTTCCTCCGCCTGTCCTTCGCGGTCGCGCGCCGCTCGCTCACCCATGGCAACCATCCGTTCGGCTGCGTCGTCGTCGATGCCGATGGCAAGGTGCTGATCGAGACCGAGAACGGCTACATGCCCGACCACGACGGCACTGCGCATGCCGAGCGCCTCGCGGCCTCGCAAGCCTGCCGTATGCTCGACCGTGAGGTGCTGGCGAAAGCCACGCTCTATTCCTCCGCAGAGCCCTGCGCGATGTGTGCCGGCGCGATCTACTGGGCCGGCATCGGCCGCGTGGTCTACGGCCTCAGCGAGCACCGCCTGCGGGGCGTCACCGGCAACCATCCCGAGAACCCCACGCTCGACTTGCCGTGCCGTCATGTGTTTGCCAGCGGCCAGCGGCCAACGGAGGTTGTGGGGCCGCTGCTCGAGGACGAAGCCGAAGCGCTGCACGACGGCGTGTGGACGAAGTAGCCGCTTCGCAACAACCGGTACCGTAGGGTGGGCAAAGCGAAGCGTGCCCACCAATAGCCAATCGCTTGGAAAGATAGTGGCAACGGCGCCTTGCGCCTTCGCCCACCCTACGATTCTACACTCTGGAGCTTCAAAAACAGAATGGCGCTACGCATCTCTGCGCGGCGCCATCGTTGTAGCTTGGAGACTCAGCCGATCAGAACTTCACAGTGATACCTCCGTAAACCGTCGACTCGGTGCAGCTCTTGGTGCTCTGGCCAGTCGCCGCGACGGTGCAGACACCGGCCATGGCGTTGTGGTCGAGGCCGAACTTGTTCTGCCAGTAGCGATAGGCAACCCAGAGATCGACGAAGTGCGAGTACTTGTCACCCCAGACCGCCTTCGAGGCATCAAAGGTCAGGCGGATCGGCTCGCTGTTCAGCTCGGTTTTGGAGGCGGTCGAGAACCGGCCGGGGCCCGAGAGCGCAGGCAGGCCGTTCGAGTCGCCCTTCGGTCCGTACCAGCCGGCGCGGCCGCTGATCGACCAGAACTGCATGTTCGGCGGCAGGAAGCCGAGGTCCATGTAGTAGTTGATTTCGACGGCCCAGGTCGGGTTGTAGCTGACATTGCCATCGGAGTTACAGCTCACACCCGGGAGGGGGCCAGCAAAACCGCTGCCGCACTGAGTGAAGGCGTTGTGGTTGGAGAACTCCCAGTACATCAAGGGCGCGACGTTGATGTAGCCTTTGTAAGGAAGATCGAAGGCGAACTGGAGACCGGCAACGACGTCCCGCTTGGCGGGCGCCAAGAATGTGTTCTCGGAATTGCCATCCATACCGACTTCAAACGAAATGTTCTGCAGCGGCCCCGTGGTGAAGGCCTTGGTGTTGAAGAGTTGGTTCCAGCCGAAGGTCGACCGGAACAGGCCGTAGATCTCGGTCGCGCCGGCGCAGTCGGCTGCACCGAAGGAGGAAGATAGACCAGGTGCGATACAGGGCGAAGCAGGGTCGTTATGACCCGACTTGAACATCGAGATGGTGAAGAAGTTGGTGCCGTAGGCCCAGAGATCGAAGTGCGTGAACGAATAGACCTGCTTGGCGGTCGTACCGTTGATGCTGCCGTTCGGATTGACGCTCCACATGCCGGGGTCAGTGCCCTTGGGCATCCAGGAGAACGTGACGCGGTTGTCGATCACCAGGAAGAACGGGACGTCCGACGCTTTCTTGGCAGCCTTGACCGGCAGGTCCGCTGCCTGAGCCAGGCCACTGGTAGCGAGTGTAGCAATCGACAGCGCCGCGGCTGCGATTGCCTTGAAACCAAACGACATCCTGAATACCCCCAAGTTTGGACACGTAAAAATGAACGCCCCTTGGGTGCGACACTTGCGCCGATCTCCCGGAGTGAGAAGCCTCAACTTCTTTCAAGGCATGCCGCTTGTTTCGGCAGGAGGCGGCCTTTCAACCCAGGAATTCGAGGATTTTTTCCGTTTCGCTGTTGCGTGCGCGCGGTGACGCGATGCCGAACATTCCCGTTTGATTTCATTTGTCTTTTGTGGCGGCGCAAGAATGCAGACACAATTGACGACGGCGACGGTTGGCGCGGTCGGGAATTGCATACGCGCGCCGGCGCGACTTTGCTCTACTTCACGTCAAGCCTGCACAGCGGGTTCCGATTTGGTTTGAGCCGTCACAAATTTGCAACAGGCGTCTCTCGCGGGAGGCCGCCGCAATGGCTCTCCCTGATCTCGGTTGACGACGATCATCGACTGACAAGGGCCGCGACTCGCGACACAGACCGCCTGCCGAAGCGTTGAGCAAGGGATGACGCTTTTTCACATCTTACGCGACGGTTCAAACTAGCCCACAATTGAGGCACTTCACCCCGTGCCAGCGCATCAGCGAATGTTAGACCAGACGTCCAACGACCTGCATTCCGGCGAGCCCCCTCTGCTTCAGACGATCGGGCTCACCAAGCGCTATGGGGATTTCCTCGCCAACGACTCCATCAGCATCGAGATCCAGCCGAAACAGATCCATGCCCTGCTCGGCGAGAACGGCGCCGGCAAGTCGACGCTGGTCAAGGCGATCTACGGGCTGATCCAGCCCAGCGCCGGCGAGATCCGCTGGCGGGGCCAGCCCATCGTGCTGTCGGGTCCATCCGAAGCGCGCAGCCGCGGCATCGGCATGGTGTTTCAGCATTTCTCGCTGTTCGACAATTTGACCGTCGCCGAGAACGTCGCGCTCGGGCTCGACGGCAAAGAGTCCTTCAAGGACATGTCAGCGCGGCTGGAGCAGGTGTCGAAGACCTATGGCCTGCCGCTCGATCCCAGGCGCGAGGTCTGGCAGCTCTCCGTCGGCGAGCGCCAGCGCATCGAGATTGTGCGCGCGCTGATGCAGGACCCGAAATTCCTGATCCTGGACGAGCCGACCGCCGTGCTGACGCCGCAGGAAGCCGACCAGCTCTTCATCGTGCTGGAGCGCCTCAAGGCCGAAGGCCGCGCCATCCTCTACATCAGCCACAAGCTGGAGGAGGTGAAGCGCCTCTGCGACACCGCCACGATCCTGCGTGGCGGCAAGAAGGTCGACACCTGCAATCCCCGGCTCGAGACCGCGGCCTCGCTCGCGCGCATGATGGTCGGCGGCGAGATCAAGGAAGTGAAGGCACCTGCCGGCCGGAAGACCACGGTGCCGCGGCTGGTCGTCAACGATCTCTCGCTGGCGCCGAGCGAGGCGCACGGCGTCCGGCTCGAGCACATCTCGTTCGAGCTGAAGGGTGGCGAGATCCTCGGCATCGCCGGTGTCGCCGGCAACGGCCAGGACGAGCTGTTCGCCGCGCTGTCCGGCGAACGCCTGTCGAACGACCCCGGCACCGTCGTGATCGAAGGCATCGCCGCCGGCCACCTCTCGATCACGCAGCGCCGCAAGCTGGGCGCGGCCTTCGTCCCGGAGGAACGGCTCGGCCACGGCACCGCGCCGCGCATGAAGCTCTCGGAGAACGCGCTGCTCACCGGGCACGCCGCCAGCGGCATGGTTCATCACGGCTTCATCGACACCGCGGCGACACTAAAAACCGTGGACCGCGCGACCGAAACGTTCGACGTGCGCAAGGCCAAGCGGGATCCGGAAGCGGCGAGCCTGTCCGGCGGCAATTTGCAAAAGTTCATCGTCGGCCGCGAGATCCTGCGCAACCCCGCGGTGCTGGTGGTGAGCCAGCCGACATGGGGCGTCGATGCCGGCGCCGCCGCCGTGATCCGCCAGGCGCTGCTTGATCTCGCAACCGCAGGCGCCGCAGTGCTCGTCACCAGCCAGGATCTCGACGAGCTCGCGGAGATCGCCGATCGGATCGCCGTGATGTTCCATGGCCGGCTGTCGGCGCCGCTTGCCACGAGCGAAGCCACGCGCGAAAAACTCGGCCTGTTGATGGGGGGCAGCAGCCTGGAGCCGAAGGAGGCCGAGCATGCAGTTGGTGCTTGAGAAGCGCGTCGAGCGCTCCAACACGATCGCGCTGGTCTCGCCGCTGATCGCGATCGGGCTGACGATCGTGACCATGATCATCCTGTTCGCGATCCTCGGCAAGAATCCGCTGCTCGCTCTGCATGCCTATTTCATCGCGCCGTTGACCGACGGCTATTCACTGCAGGAGATCGCGGTGAAGGCGACGCCGCTGGTGATGATCGCGATCGGGTTGTCGCTGTGCTATCTCGCCAACGCGTGGAACATCGGCGCCGAGGGCCAATTCCTGATCGGCGCGGTGGCCGGAAGCTGGATCGCGGTGAAGACGCAGGGCACCGATGCCGGCGCCTGGGTGCTTCCGGTCATGCTCGTGCTCGCCGCCGCAGCAGGCGCGCTCTATGCGCTGATCCCGGCGATCTGCAAGGTGAAGTTCGGCGCCAGCGAAATCCTGACCAGCCTGATGCTGGTCTATGTCGCCGACCTCTTTCTCGACTATCTCGTACGTGGACCCTGGCGCGATCCGCATGGATTCAACTTCCCGACCACCGCGGAGTTCGATCCGGTCGCAACGGTGCCGCTGCTGATCGAAGGCGGCCGGTTACATCTCGGCTCGATCATCGCCCTGCTCGTCGTCGCGGCCGCCGCGATCCTGCTCGGGCGCACCATCAAGGGCTTCGAGATCCGCGTGGTCGGCGCGGCACCTCGCGCCGCACGATTCGGCGGCTTCAACGCCAACCAGCTGATCATCCTGACCTTCGCGGTCTCCGGCGCGCTCGCCGGGCTCGCCGGCATCATCGAGGTCGCGGGTCCGGTCGGGCATCTCCAGCCCGGCATCTCGCCCGGCTACGGCTTTACCGCGATCATCGTCGCCTTCCTCGGCCGGCTGAACCCGCTTGGAATACTAATTGCAGGCCTTTTTCTCGCATTGACCTTTATCGGCGGCGAGCAGGCGCAGATCGCGATGAAGATCCCGTTGGACGTCACCAAGGTTTTCCAGGGCATCCTCCTGTTCTACGTCCTCGCCTGCGATTCCCTCATTCTCTATCGCTTCAAGCTGGTTTTCCCGAACCGACAGGTGACCCGTGGAACTGGTTGAAGCCATCATCCTCGCGGTGCTCGCCGCATCGACGCCGCTCCTGATCGCGGCGACCGGCGAGCTCGTGACCGAGCGCTCCGGCGTACTCAATCTCGGCGTCGAGGGCATGATGATCGTCGGCGCGGCCTGCGGCTTTGCGGGTGCGTGGCTCACCGGCTCGATCTTCATCGGCGCGCTGTTCGGCATCGTCGCGGGCACGCTGATGTCGCTGGTGTTCGCGCTGATGGCGCTCGGGCTCGCCGTCAACCAGGTTGCAACGGGTCTCGCGCTGACCATCCTCGGCGTCGGCCTGTCCGGCCTGATCGGCGCCGGCTTCGTCGGCGAGCGCATCACGCCCGCGATGCACCTCTATATTCCCAGCCTCACGGACATGCCGCTGATTGGCCGGGTGTTGTTCGGCGAGGACGCCTTCGTCTATTTCTCCATCGCACTCGTCATCGGCGTCTGGTGGTTCCTGTACCGCACGCGGGCGGGTTTGATCCTCCGCGCCTGCGGCGACAACCATGTCTCCGCGCATGCGCTGGGCTACCCCGTGCTGCGCATCCGCACCTTCGCCGTGATGTTCGGCGGCGCCTGCGCAGGCCTTGCCGGCGCCTACCTGCCGCTCGCCTACACGCCGTTCTTCATTCCCGGCATGACCGCGGGGCGCGGCTGGATCGCGCTGGCGCTGGTCGTGTTTTCGTCCTGGCGGCCGGGCCGGCTCGTGGTCGGCGCCTATCTGTTCGGCGCGGTGACGATCCTGCAACTACATGCGCAAGGCTGGGGCGTCGGCATTCCCTCGCAATTCATGTCGGCGCTGCCTTACCTCGCAACCGTCATCGTCCTGGTCCTGCTCTCCCGCGCGCGCACTGGCGGCTCGACCGCGCCGGCCGCGCTCGGCACCGTGTTCGTGCCGGACCGCTAAGTTTCATTTCCGCGGCGTGCGCAATGGGGCGCGTACGTTGCGGACCGTGGCTGTCCCCTGATGTTTGGAGATTGATGATGAGGAAATCACTTCTTGCGCTGGCTGCCGGGCTCTTGCTTGCCGGAAGCGTCAGTGCAGCCTCCGCCGCCGACAAGCTGAAAGTCGGCTTCATCTATCTGGGTCCGATCGGAGACTTGGGCTGGACCTACCAGCACGACCTCGCGCGCCAGGCCCTGGTGAAGGAGCTCGGCGACAAGATCGAGACCACCTATCTCGAGAACGTGCCCGAAGGCCCCGACGCCGAGCGCTCCATCGAGCAGCTCGTCCGCGCCGGCAACAAGCTGATCTTCACGACCTCGTTCGGCTACATGGACCCGACGCTGAAGGTCGCCAAGAAATATCCGAACGTGCATTTCGAGCACGCCACCGGCTACAAGCGCAATCCGAACATGTCGACCTACTCGGCCAAATGGTGGCAGGGCCGCTACATCCAGGGCCTGATCGCGGCCAAGATGTCGAAGTCCGGCGTGCTCGGCTATATCGGCTCGTTCCCGATTCCGGAGGTCGTCTCCGGCATCAACGCGACGATCCTCGCGGCGCAGACCATCAATCCGAACATCAAGGTTAAGATCATCTGGGCCAACACCTGGTTCGACCCGGGCAAGGAGGCCGACGCCGCCAAGGCGCTTATCGACCAAGGCGCCGACGTGATCATGCAGCACACGGATTCGCCGGCGGCGATGCAGATTGCCAGCGAACGCGGCAAGCTCGCCTTCGGCCAGGATTCCGAGATGATCAAGTTCGGGCCGAAGACCCAGCTCACCTCGATCCTGGACACCTGGGGCCCTTACTACATCGAGCGCGTCAAGGCCGAGCTCGCCGGCACCTGGAAGTCCGAGGACAGCTGGGGCGGCCTCGACAGTCACATGTTCGCGATGGCGCCCTACACCAATATGCCCGACGACGTGAAGAAGATCGCCGAGGATGCCCAAGCCGCGATCACAGCGGGCAAGCTGCATCCATTCAAGTGCCCGGTCGTTGGGCAGGACGGCAAGCCCGTCGAGTGCAAAGGTGGCGATCACCTCGATGACGGCCAGATCCTCGGCATGAATTTCTATGTCAAAGGCATCGACGACAAGCTTCCGGGCAAGTAGCACGCTTCTTGCTTTGCCTAGATCACCTGCTCCTCCCGGAGGAGGTTCGGAGGGGGTGGCCAGAAGCACCCGGCACTTGTGGTCGCCCCCTCTTTCTTTTTTTGCCCGGATTATCCCGCCTGCATCGCCCGCGCCGCCGCGCTGTGGCGGCGGACGAGATCGGGAACATCCAGTCCCGGGATCGCGCCGTCGATCACGGCCCATTGTCCCGCCACCATCACCCGGTCGGCCCGATGCGCCCCGCACAGCACCAGCGCAGCGAGCGGATCGCCGTGACCGGAGAAGCGCAGCTCGTCGAGCCTGAACAGGGCGAGATCGGCCGCCTTGCCGATGGCGATCTCGCCCAGCTCCGGCCGGCCGACGCACGCCGCCGAGCCTTTGGTCGCCCAGCGCAGCGCGTCCTTGTGGCTGACCTTGGCCACTCCGTAGCGCGCCCGTTGCAGCAGGAACGCCGCCCGCACCTCCTGCATCAAATTCGACCCGTCGTTCGAGGCCGAACCGTCGACGCCGATGCCGATGCCGACACCGGCCTCCTCCATCTCGCACACCGGGCAGCAGCCCGACGCCAGAATCTGGTTGCTACATGCGCAATGGCTGATGGTGGTCTTGGCCTTGCCGAGCCGCTTCATCTCGTCGGCGTTGAAAAATATGCCGTGAGCGAGCCAGGTCCGCGCATTGAGCCAGCCGCATTGCTCGAGATAGTCGAGCGGACGGCAGCCATACATCTGCTGGCAGAATTTGGTCTCGTCCTCGGTCTCGGCGAGATGGGTGTGCAGGCGCACGTCGAGCTTGTCGGCGAGATCGGCGGTGGCGCGCATCAGCGACGTCGTCACCGAGAACGGCGAGCAAGGCGCCAGCGCGATCTGCACCATCGCATCCGCGCCGCGCTGGTGATGCTCTGCAACCACCCGCGCGCTGTCGGCTAGGATCGTATCCTCGTCCTGCACGACGCTGTCGGGCGGCAGTCCGCCATCGCGCTGCGACAGGTTCATCGAGCCGCGCGTGAGCAGCACCCGGACACCGAGCCGCTTTGCGACTCCGACCTCGATATCGACGGATTCCTCGAGCCCCGCCGGGAACACATAGTGGTGATCCGTTGTGGTGGTGCAGCCCGAAAGCAGGAGCTCGGACATCGCCACGGTGACGCCGAGCTCGAGCGATTCCGGCGTCATCCTCGCCCACACCGGATAGAGCGCCTGGAGCCAGGGAAACAGCTCGCGGTCCATCGCCGCCGGCAACGCTCGCGTCAGCGTCTGGTAGAAATGATGATGCGTGTTGATCAGGCCCGGCAGCACGACATGCTCGCTTGCGTCGAACACCGCGACATCCGCCGTCGCAGGCCTGCCGCCGGCCGGCACGAGCTCGACAATCCGGCCGTCCCTCACCACGATCCCGCGCTCGGCGCCGTCCGCGAGGATGGCCAGGGGATCCCTGAGCCAGATCGGCTTTGCGTCGCTCATGATCCTGGTCTCCTCACATCCGCTGATGACAAGGCCGGCAAGGCGGCCGCCGGCCCGATCACCTTCATGCTACGACTTGCTTGTTGCGACTTGGCTCCGGTCTTGCAAGACTCATCTGTACGATTCACGGGCGAAAGCTTTGGCGCAGCCATGGATTTGAATACCATCACGACGGTGGCCCATCCGCAAACGCGCGCGCAACTGCCCGCCTGGGCGGAAGGTGATGCTTGGCTCGCGGGCGGCACCTGGCTGTTCTCGGAGCCGCAGGCCCACCTGAAACGGCTGATCGATCTCACTGATCTGAAATGGCCGGCGCTGACGATCACCGACACCCATCTCGCCATCTCCGCCACCTGCACCATCACGCAGCTCGACGGTTTCGCCTGCCCGCCCGACTGGCTCGCAGCCCCGCTGATTGGCCAGTGCTGCCGGGCTTTCCTTGCTTCATTCAAGATCTGGAAGACCGCGACGGTCGGCGGCAATCTCTGCATGTCGCTGCCGGCGGGACCGATGATCTCGCTCACATCAGCGCTGGATGGCGTCTGCACCATCTGGAAGGCCGGCGGCGGTGAAGAGAAGATTCCCGTCGTCGACTTCGTCATTGGCAACCAGCGCAACCGCCTGACGCCGGGCGACCTGATCCGGCAGATCGATATCCCGATTGCCGCGCTGAAGCGCCGCACGGCCTTTCGCCAGATCTCGCTGGCACCGGTCGGCCGCTCTGCGGCGCTTCTGATCGGCAGCCTGGATAACGATGGCACGCTGACGCTGTCGGTAACCGCATCGACGGTGCGACCGATCCAGCTGTCCTTTCAGAAGGCTCCGGACGCGGGTGCGCTTCGCGACGCGATCGCACAGCAGATCCCGGATGATCTGTACCACATCGATATCCACGGCAAGCCGCTCTGGCGCAAGCATATGACGCTAAGGCTCGCCGAGGAGATTCGCGGCGAGCTCCTGGGGACGACGCCATCGTGAATTTCGAGGTCAACGGCAAGACGTTCCCGCAAGAGCCGCGCGCCGGCCAGTGCCTGCGCACGTTCCTGCGCGAGCTCGGCCATTTCGGCGTGAAGAAGGGCTGCGATGCCGGCGATTGCGGCGCCTGCACCGTGCTGCTCGACGGCGAGCCCGTGCATAGCTGCCTGATCCCGGCATTCCGCGCCGAGGGGCGCGCCGTCACCACGATCGAAGGGCTCGGTAGCGACCGCGGCGCGCATCCGATGCAGCAGGCGTTCCTCGACGCGCAGGGCTTCCAATGCGGCTTCTGCACCGCCGGCATGATCCTGACCTGCGCCTCGCTGAACCAGGCGCAGCGTACCGATCTCGGATCGGCGCTGAAGGGCAATATCTGTCGCTGTACCGGCTATCGCTCGATCGAGGACGCGCTGCTCGGCAAGACCAATGTCGAGGAGAGCGTCGAGGCCGGTGCCGCCTTCGGCCGCAGCCTGCCGGCGCCCGCAGGCCCCGACGTCGTCCGCGGCAAGGCGCGCTACACCTTCGACACGCAGATCGACGGCCTGCTACACATCAAGCTGCTGCGCTCGCCGCACGCGCACGCGAAAATCGTCGCGATCGACAAGTCGGATGCGCTACGCGTGCCCGGCGTGCACGCGGTGCTGACGCATGAGGATGCGCCGTCGGTGCTGATCTCGACCGCGCGGCATGAGAAGGACTGGATGGATCCGGAGGATACTCGCATCCTCGATGACGTCGTCCGCTTCATCGGCCAGAAGGTCGCCGCCGTCGTCGCCGAGAGCGAGGCCGCCGCCGAGGAGGCGTGCCGGCGGCTGAAGGTCGACTACGAAATCCTGCCTGCGCTGATCGACCCGGAGCAGGCGATGGCGCCGGGCGCACCTGTCATTCATCCTGACCGTACCACCGCGAACCGCATCGCCGATCCCCAGCGTAACCTCGCAGCCGAGACGCATGGCGAATACGGCGACGTGGCGGCGGCGCTCGCGACGTCCGCCGTCACCTATGAGGCGACCTTCCACAGCCACCGCGTGCAGCATGCGGCACTGGAGACCCATGGCGGCCTCGCCTGGCTCGACGCTTCAGGCGTGCTCAATGTCCGCACCTCCACGCAGGTGCCGTTCCTGACCCGCCGCGCGCTGTCGGACATCTTTGAGCTCCCCTTGGACAAGGTCCGCGTGTTCTGCGAACGCGTCGGCGGCGGTTTTGGCGGCAAGCAGGAGATGTTCGTCGAGGACATTCTGGCACTGGCTACGCTCAAGACCGGACGACCGGTCAAGCTGGAGCTGACCCGCGAGGAGCAGTTCATCGCGACCTCGACCCGGCATCCGATGCGGGTCCACATCAAGGCCGGCGCCGATGCCGACGGCAGGCTCACCGCGCTCCAGCTCGAGGTGCTCTCCAACACCGGCGCCTACGGCAATCATGCCGGCCCCGTGATGTTCCACTCGCTGTCCGAGTCCATCGCTGTCTACAACTGTCCGAACAAGAAGGTCGACGGCTTCGCCGTCTACACCAACACGGTGCCATCGGGCGCGTTTCGCGGCTATGGCCTGCCCCAAACGCAGATCGCGATCGAAGCCGCGATCGACGAGTTGGCACGGCAGCTCAGCATCAGCCCCTACGACATGCGCCGGCGCAACGTCATCAAGACAGGCGATCCCATGCTGTCGCCGCCGCCGTCCGAATTTCACGACGTGCTCTTTGGCTCCTACGGGCTCGACCAATGCCTCGACCTCGTCGAACGCGCCATGCAGGCCGACGGCCCGCAGCCGGACCTGACGCCGGAGTGGCTGATCGGCGACGGCGTCGCGCTGACCATGATCGACACGGTGCCGCCGGCCGGCCATCTCGCGGATGCGATGATCGCGCTCAACGACGACGGCGGCTTCGACCTCACCGTCGGCACCGCCGAGTTCGGCAACGGCACCAGCACCGTGCACCGGCAGATCGCGGCGACGACGCTGGCAACCACCGTCGACAGGATCCGCCTGCGACAGTCCGACACCGCCCATGGCGGTCACGACACCGGCGCCTATGGCAGCGCCGGCACCTTCGTCGCCGGCAAGGCGACGCATGCCGCCGCCATGCAGCTTGCGACGGATCTGAAGGCGGCGGCCGCAGATGCCTGGCTGTGCGACGTCGGAACTTGCGCGCTTGAGGGCGAGACGGTTGTCAGTGGTGTCCGGCGGATGTCCTTCGCTGAACTGGCGAAGCTCGCGCGCGAACGCGGGCAGCCGTTCGCGGCCAGCGGCAATTCCGAGGGGACGCCGCGCTCGGTCGGCTTCAACGTCCAGGGCTTTCGCGTCGCCGTGAACAAGGGCACCGGCGAGATCAAGATTCTCCGGAGCGTGCAGGCGGCGGACGCCGGCGTCGTCGCCAATCCCATGCAGTGCCGCGGCCAGGTCGAGGGCGGCGTCGCGCAGGCGATCGGGGCGGCGCTCTACGAGGAGATGGTGATCGACGCGACCGGCCGCGTCACCAACCCGAAATTCCGCGACTACCATCTGCCCTCCTTCGCAGACGTTCCGCGCACGGAGGTCTTCTTCGCCGAGACGTCCGACACGATCGGGCCGCTGGGCGCCAAGTCGATGAGCGAGAGCCCGTACAATCCGGTCACCGCCGCGCTCGGCAACGCGATCGCGGATGCCACCGGCATCCGCTTCACCGCGCCGCCGTTCAAGCCGGACCGGCTGTTTCCGGCGCTGCACGAGAAGTTTGGGAATTAACTGCCGCGATAGGTCGAGTAGCTCCACGGCGTAACCAGCAGCGGCACGTGGTAGTGGCTTTCCGGCTCGCTGATCGCAAAGCGCAGCGGTATCTCGTCGAGGAACGGCGGGTCTGACAGCGGCACGTTGCGTTCCGCGTAATATTTGGCAACGCTGAATTTGAGCTCATAGCGACCGATCGGCAGCGGACGGCCGCCGATCAGCGGCTGGTCGGTGCGGCCATCGGCATTGGTCACGGCGCGCGCGATCACGCGGCTCTCGCCGAGATTCGCAAGCTCGACGAGCTCCACCGGGATACCGGCTGCAGGCTTTCCGGCATGATTGTCGAGCACATGCGTCGAGAGCTGGCCGTGCACCTTCAGCCTGTCGTCGGCGACGACGAGCTGATCGAGCCGCAGCGCGGAGATGCGGCCGATCTCCTCGATCGCACGCCGCGTCTCGGTCTTGGCGATATTGCGCAACCGCGTCTCGAAGTCGCGCAGCACGGAATCCCTGGTGTGACGGCGCACGCAGACGATATAGGGGAAGCCGAACTTGTCGCGATAGGCGTTGTTGACGCGCTCGAACGCGGCGTATTCTGCATCCGAGAGACGGTCGAGGCCGGCGCTGTTCTGCTCGTCTGTCGATTCTGCAGTGAGCCCCGCTGCACGCTGGGTCTTGTTGGCGAGATCGGGATGCGCCCGGATCAGCGCGAGCTGCACGTCGGGCTCGGCGCTCTGGATCGCTGCCATCAGCGCTGAGTGCAACTGGTTGATACCGGCGAACGGCCGCTGCCCGGCAAGTTTCTCCGCAATCCACGGTGAGTATTCGACGACGTTGGCGAGGGCCGCGACAAAGCCGGCCTGATCAGCAGCATTGAGATCGGCGAGCGAGATTTGCGCCATCGTCCTCACCCGATCTCGAATGCGTCGGCGGCAAGATGCGCATGCTTGTCGTGCCAGTGCTGCGCGATCTGGAGCCGCGTCGGCACCCAGACGCGATCGTGCTTGCCGATATAGTCGAGGAAGCGGATCAGTCCCGCGGCGCGGCCGGGCCGGCCGGCAAGACGGCAGTGCAGCCCCACCGACATCATCTTCGGCGCGGTCTCGCCCTCGGCATAGAGCACGTCGAAGGCGTCCTTCAGATAGGTGAAGAACTGCTCACCTTCCGCAAACCCCTGCGGGTTGATGAAGCGCATGTCGTTGGCGTCTAACGTATAGGGAATGATGAGCTGCTTGCCGTTCGCGCCCTTGACCCAATAGGGCAGATCGTCGGCATAGGAGTCGCACAGATAGAGGAATCCGCCCTCCTCCATCAGGAGGCGGTTGGTGTTGATCGAGGAGCGCCCGGTGTACCAGCCGAGCGGCCGCGAGCCCGTCGCCTCGGTGTGGACGCGAATGGACTCGGCGATCTCGGCGCGCTCCTGCGCCTCGGTCATGTCCTTGTGCTCGATCCATTTCAGACTGTGGCTCGCGATGTCCCAGCCTGACTCCTTCATCGCCGCGACAATCTCCGGATTCCGCTTCAGCGCAGTGGCGACACCGAACACGGTCGTCGGCCACTTCCGCGCGTTGAACATCCGCCACAGCCGCCAGAAGCCGGCGCGCGAGCCATATTCGAACATCGATTCGATATTGGCGTGGCGCTGGCCCGGCCAGGGCTGCGCGCCGAGGACGTCGGACAGAAACGCTTCCGAGGTGCGATCGCCGTGCAAGATGTTGTTCTCGCCGCCCTCCTCGAAATTGACGACGAACTGCACCGCGACCCGCGCGTTGTCAGGCCATTGCGGATGCGGCGGGTTGCGGCCGTAACCGTGGAGATCGCGCGGGTAGCTTGTATCCGTCACTCAGACTTCCTCGAAGCGGATCGGCAGGGCGCCCTTCCAGAGCACGCTCTTGCCGAGGGGCGCGAGATTCTCGAGGCCCGAGGTCAGCGTGATGAAATGGTTGCCGGCGAGCTGGCCCATTTTGCTGGCGAAGTGCACGCCGCCATAGGCGAGCAGGATCTCGGTTTCGCTGATGCCGCCCGGATAGAGGATGATCTGACCCGGCGCGGGATAGCTGGTGTGGTTCTCGTAGCCGACGCCGAAATCGAGATCGCCGAGCGGCATCCACACGCCCTCGCCGCTCCAGCGCACATGGATGATGTGGCTTTCGAACGGCAGCGCCTTGCGGAACGCAGCGACGGTCTTGGGCGCCAGTTGCTCCTCGAAGCGGGCATCGAAGGTGAAGTCGCCGGCGCGAATAACGAGTTTGCTCATCTCATCTCTCTGGATCGAGGGCTAAAGGCCCACGGGGAATTTTCAAGCAAAGAGCATTCCAGGGGGCTTCGCGCAAGTGGCGCGGCCCGTCATCTGCGGTCGTAGGACCAGCCGAAAATACCGCTCCGCCGCACCTCCGGCTCGGGCTCGGCGGCGGGCGCGGCCGAAGGGGGCGCCTCCTTCAGTTCCGCCTGTGGCGGAGGCGGAGGCGGCGCCGGCAGATTCTCGCATTTCATGGAGTAGACCAGCTTGCCGTCCGCTGTCCGCCCGATCGGGGCGCACGGATCTGGATGCGCTGCCGAGGTCTTTGGCGTGAGCTTAACCTGCGCGGCCGCCGGCGAGGCGATCAGGAGAAGGACCAGCAGATATTTCGACATCGTTGTCGCCTGAGAACTCAATTCACCTCATTGAACCGGATTGCCGGGGGCAAGTCCACCGGCGCTGCGGGCACGATTGCCGAATATTTGGCCGGGGCTAAAAAATTTGCTCGCCCCAACGTGATGGCCGCGCTTGGGATCGTGAAACCGGCCCGGCTGATATTCGGCAGGGGACATCGCCATGTCAGCCACGACCGCGAACACAGGCGACATCTTTCTCACAGCCTGAATCGCCGTCACGGGAGAAACAACCATGCGAAGGACCTTTGCCATTCTCGGCGTCACCCTGATTGCCGCCGCCACCATCCAGACCGCCGCCGCGAGCGACCGCCACCGCAGAAGCAAGGCACACCCCGCCCCGATCAGCCAGTCGGTCCGCGACTCCAACGCGTTCTGGCCGTCGCAGTCGACCACACCCAACTGGCAGCGCTACGCCAACGGCGCGCTGTCGGCACCAGCGGGGCGATGATGCGGGCGTAGAACGCGGTTGCTGCGACGTCTCTCGTGTCCCGGACGCGCCGCAACGCGCAAGCGTTGCTGCGCAGAGCCGGGACACAGAAAGCGACACGGTACAATGCGGAGACATGGGCCCCCGGGCGATGACAGCGAGTGCTGCAGACGCACCAATGGCCGACGCGCTGACAGTCGCAGACCCTTTGGCGATGGGCGGGCCGTCGCTCTCGGTCATCGTGTTCGTTCCTGTTGCGTCGCGACAGGATAACTCGCTTACGATTTTGGCGGCATAGCGAACCTTGCCCGGACTTGCCGATAGGTCAACCGAATGACCCCAACCGGACTTTGGCTGCGGGCCTCACGCATGCGCTACGCGGTCCGGGATGAACCCTGCATGACACGCTTGACCACCATGGCCGCGATCCCCGCGAGCACGGCCTTTGCCTGCGGGGACGCAAGTATGTCGATGATCGGGTTCGACGGTTGGGCTTGCTCGTGAGGCTGGGCATCGCCACTGGCGAGGATATCCCGGAGCTGACCGGGCTTCCCATGCAGATCGGTGAGCACCTCGCCCAGTTCCTTCGGTTCGGGGACCACTTCTCCAGGTAGCGCCACGCCGCGCGCGGCGGCTCGCTCCTGCAGCATCTTCACGAACGCTGCCCGTTCTTCCGGCGAAAGCTTACCCAACGCTTCTATCGCTGCCTGCGCGTACTGCAGACGAGCGATATCGGCGTTACGCACGAGATACAGGCGAAGAGTGCAGTCGCTCCGATTAGTTGCTACTCTCAAGGTAAACCCACGTTGAGAGTATTGACCTAGGTCAAAGGGTCATGGCGGCGGTGCAAACTGAATGTTTTGCTTGTGAGACGTGAGTGGACATTCCACGCGCGTGTCGCAATGATCGCTATTGTCCCTGCTGAAGCTTTTGGGTCCGGCCAAATGTGCGGTTTGCGCCAAACCGGGCTTCACTAACGGTCCTCGGATTACGGCATTCGCCACATCGCGTCCGCCGTTTGTGCACCGGTTCGCATTAAATAAAATCGGGAATGCGCGATGGCAAATATTCGCAAGGGTCGCCGTCGCGCGGTCCCCGCCCATCCTTTTGCTCTCCACAGGACCCGGTGACCGATGCGGATGGTCGCTCTGCGACGCCCGGCAATCCAGAGGGGCAAAAGATTCGTTTTACGCCGGAGCAGCTGCCTTCGCCTGATCCGACGCATCAGGTTGCGCGGAGGTCACGTGAACGACTGCTTCCAAGGTTGCGCCGAACGACCCGCTTGCTACCAACGCGTTGGAAGCGTTTCCCACCGTTTCTGCAGCTCCCGTTCCCAGCAAAGCGAACAGGATACGGGTTGCGCCAATCCTTTTACTGAGCCCTCGAATGACGTGCTGAATCTTGGCGGTGGACGGCTGACTCAGATAGCAGACACATACAAGCGCGGTGTTTGCCAATTCGAGCGAAAGCAATTTCGACATTGCTGAAGCATCAGCCTTTTCCGCAATTGCCTGAATCCCGCGGTACCGCAGAAGCTGCGCCAGCACAAGCGCCGTCGCCTCATCGAGTCGCCCGGCACCAGGGATGCAAACGACCGAAATAGACGAGGTCGGCGGCTCCGGAATCAAAGCGTGCTCGGAGCCTGCTCGCTCGAATGTAATGGCAGCTCCCGGGCTTGAGCTTAGATCCGGGGAACTGGGTCCTGTTGCTTCCACGTCATGGTGTGCCCCCAGCTCAGCGACCAATTCTTCCACCGTTGAGACTACCCGATTTAATCGGTCCTGATCGAGGTGACCCAATTGACGGTCGGCCTCCGCGAGTCTCAGGCCCTTCAAGAGGATGTCGTCATAATAATTCTCAAGCGACGAGTCATTCAGGTATTCATGCGCCTGTTCCACCGCTTCAATGGGATCTCCCGCCAGCATTCGTTGATAAGCCAGTTGCGGCGGCGTCAGCGGTGGTCGGTCGCCAAGCATAACGTCAAGGAATTTAAGACGATCGACATGCCGCCCAAGGACGACGAGACATATTGTCAGGGGCGTGGCCAACACCAATCCGACCGGCCCCCAAAGCCACGTCCAGAATGACGCTGACAGGATAATTGCAATCGGGGAAAGACCCGAGCTATGCCCAAAAATCAAGGGTTCGAGGACCTGTCCTGCGAGCAACTCAAGCACGACGAACAATGCCGCCGTAAGTATCAGCATCTGCCAGCCCGTGCCCACCGCCGCCGCGAGAATGAGAGGGAATACCGCAGATATCAATGCACCGATATACGGTACAAATCGCATAATCATCGCGATCAGACCCCATAGCGGAGCCGAGGGGACACCGATGAATTCAAGACCTAAGCCTATTGCAAGACCGAACACGCCATTGAACGCGATCTGGGTAAGAAAGAGCTTGCTCAGACGCTTACCGGCGTCGTCCAGGGCCGCGGTCGTGCGTTGAATATCCGCGGATCCGGCCAGTCGGACAAGCCGATTCCTCAGATCTTCCCGTTGCAGCAGGACAAAGACAACAAAGATCACGACGATCCCTGTCGTCGTTAAAGGTGAGATCAGTGGCTGGATGATTGCGCCAAACGTCGACAGAGCACCAGGATCGGGTTGCCTTACCTCAACGGGTATGGGTATCGGCTTGTCTGAGGGCTGTCTGGTGAGTTCGCCGTCAGCAGGTCGGCCGGCCCCATCTCGATTCTGCAACTCTGTCTTCAATTCTTTCAGAACTGTCGACGCCTGCTCCAATGTTCCAGAGCCGCCGCCCATTAAGCCGCGCAGGCTTTCGATCTTGTCGCTCAATGTTTGTTGATAGCCTGGCAACTTGGTGGCGAGCCGGGTCGCCTGCGAAACCATAAGACCGCCCAGACTAAATATGATCGAGAATCCGATGAAGACGACCACCAGCACAGAAATCGTGCGCGGAATTCGCCAGGAACGTAAGCGCATCACGAAGGGCGCCATAACGAAACTCAGGAGAACTGCTAACGCGAAGGGAACAAAAATTTCACGACCGAAATAGAGCGCAGCAATTATCAACGCTGCGACGGCCATATTCGTCAGCACAGTCCCCGGCGGCTGTGCCAATCTTATTTGAGGAGATTTCTCTTCCATGGCGCGTCTTCCATGGCGCGGCTCATTCATCCCATACGTGGGTGAATTCTCCTTCGCGACACCATCGTACACCGAACTAACTTGTTCCGACAGCTCATCCGGCGCGAAGTTTTGGGCTCACGGAGAGCAATCCGCCCCGCCCTTGACCGCTCGCGCCCGACGCTGTCGCGTCCACCGCAAGCCCGGCTCGCGACAGTGACGACACAAGATCGCCCTCTTGGTGAGCCGGGATGGGTGACACATATGACAAATCCAAATTTCGGTAAATTAGAATAATCTCGCCCGCGCGGTTTGACGCCCTCTCGGGTGTTTTGCCCCTCGGGCAAACACAGAGCCGCTTAGCCCGGACGGAGCCAACGGGACGGCGCGAAGCGCCGCACGATGACACGCTCCGTGCAATCCGGACTACGGCGAGAACAGGCGCCTAGTAAGGCTGATAGTAGCCACGCGGACCGTAATAGGGACCGCCACCGTAATATCCCTGACCACCATAGTAAGGACCCGGGCCGTCATAATAGCGATTCTCGTAGTACTCCTGGCGCCGGCTCTCCGCGATGGCGCCTCCGATCAGACCTGCCGCCACGCCCATGAAGGCAAGCCCTGCCGCATTTGGACCCCGGCGATAGTAGCGGTGGCGCCGGGCGGCACTGAAATCGGTCGCTACGGATCTGCTAGGCGTCGCAGAGTCCGCGCTGACGGTCGGCGAACCGGCCGGCGCCGCAGACGAGGGCGAGACGGAAGCTGTCGCCAGAGCCAGACTCGCAAACGCAGCCAGCGCGGTGTTGCGGCCGAACCTTGAATTTACGGGCCTATCGCTCATCTCGGCGTCCTTTGTTCTTGTTCAAAGTCAAAATATGAAACGATCCACAACGTGCAAACCACTGAAAAGTTTCGTGATCGCGGCGATCTGCCACGCTTCGAACGATTGTAAACCGAACGACCAGATCCAGCTTGAACCACTCAACCTGAGCGGATAATGAACAGCCGCGCCGTTTTTCGGTCGCCGTAAGCGTTTCACGTGAACCAACGCATCAACCGACGCCGTCGGGATCGATGCATTTTCGCAGGTTCAACGTGACTGACGCGTCCTTTTCCTCAAGAGAAATCAGATGATTGCGGTTCGCAAACTGCCGGCGCGCTATGCGCCGATCGTGATGCCATTCGTGCTGTCCATCCTCATGACGGCCGTGGTGTCGGTCATTTCGACGCTCCGGAGCCTCGGCGCGACGCCGGCGTTCCTCGCGACCTGGCCGGGCGCCTGGGCGCTGTCATGGCTCGTCGCCTTTCCAACGCTGCTGATGGTGCTGCCATTGGTCCGACGGATCGTGGCGTGCGTCGTCGCTTCCCCTCCTCAACCAGGCCGATAGGCGATGGGCGCCATAGCGATCAGCGGCATAATCCGCGTCACGCTGGTGCGGCTCGGCGAATTCGAAAGCGGCATGATCGCCGCCTTACTCGGCGCGATGCCGGCGACAGTGCTCGACGGCGTCGGCACCACCGATGTGGGGCGATCGTTGTCGTGAAAGCGGCCGCGACTACGGGCCCATATCGATCGCGACTATTGTCGCGCTGATTGCAGCTGGACCGGAGCCGGCCGTCGCACCGCGGCATGCGGTGACGACGTTGCCGGCGCCGGCTTGCGCGTCTGGGCCGCAGCCGGACGTGGCGCAGGCACGGGTGCTGCGCTCGTCTTCCGCCCCGCGTTCGACCGGTCGGTCGTTTTCCCGGCGATCTCGGGCATCTTGTTATCCGGCGTGTTGTTTTCAGACGCCTTGTCTCCAGGCACTTTGGCGACGAGCCGCGCCATTTGTTCCTGGCCTGCCTTCAACTCATCGGCAAGCCTGAGACTGTCGAGCGACATTTGGTCCTGGTTCGCTTTCAATTGCGCCTGGCTCGCCTTGAGCTGATCGATGCCTTGCTGCACGTTTGCGACATCACTCACCAGCTTCTGCAGCAATTCGGTCAACTCCGGCGGCAGCGTGCTGCCGGTTGGCGCGACTACCTCTGGTATGGTTTCGGCGGCGGATGCCGGTTGTGGCGATGCCTCGGCCAATTGAGCAGTCGGGCTCGTCTCAGCTTCGCGCGCCGGCTCTGCTTGCAACTGCGACGACGTCGCAGCGTGCAGCGGCGCCCAACCGGCGATCATCTGCCTGACCGTATCACCGTGGGATGATTGCGAGACCAAGGCGGCGATGCCAATCCCCGCAGCCAGCCCCAGACCGACGAAGCCGCGCAGCGCCGTCCCGCCACGCCGCGGGCGACTGCGCACGGCATCGCGCTCCAGCCGGGCAAGCTGCTCGCTGGCGCGCGCGATCTCTTCATCCACACTCTTGATTTTCTCGAAGGTATGCGTGAGCTCTTCGTCCATGCGCGCGGACGGCGCATAACGCGGCTCGATCGGTGTCGTCACGGAGTTCATTGGCGGTCCCCTTCCCAGCCCAATGTCGCCCGAAGGCGTCCGTCGCATTTGCTTGCCCTGATCATCGCTGACGCGCTTTGTCCAAAGCAAGACGCCTTCAAGGAGATTCGGAGGCCGGACGGCTCCGGGTGACATGCCCCCCTCCCCCAATACCTCTCTCGACCCCGAGGCCGCTGACCCCTACGACAGCGCCCCCAGCACGCCGCGCGTGGCCTTGTCGATCTCCTCGACATAGCGACGGCGAACGAAGGTCTCGGTGAGGAAGCCGACCACCTTGCGGCTGTCGGTGGAATCCACCACCGCCAGCATCTCGGCTTCCGCTTCGTCGAACACGGCCATCGCCGACTTCACGTTCATTTCCGGGATCAGCACGATCTCGGTCAGGCGGGCGAGCTCGATCACCTGGATGTCGTCGGCGATGGTGTCGAGGTCGCTCGAGAACAGGTCGGGCAGCAGAACGAGCCCGACATACTCGTCCGCATTGTTGACGATGACGATGCCGGGCCGCGAGCCCAGCGCGAATTCGCTGCGGACCGCGGCGATCGTTGTGGTCGATGGCACCTTGCCGACGTCGGAGCGCATCAGCCGCTCGACGGTGAGGTTGCGCAGCCAGCCGACGTCGTTGGCGCTACGGATGGTCTCGCCGCGCAGATGCAGGCGCCAGGTCGAGAAGGAATGGCCGAACATGAAGCGGACGCAGATCGAGGTGACGATGCAGCCGGCCAGCACCACGGCGGTGACGTCGACATTGCGGGTCATTTCCAGCACGAGGAACGACATAGTCAAGGGGCCGCCAACGATGGCGACGCCGAGCGTCGCCATACCCGTCAGCATCGCGACCAGCGGGTCGATCACGAATTCCGGGCTGATGAGCAAAAGAACCGCAGCGAAGAACTTTCCGATCAGGCTGCCGACGAACAACGAGGCAAAGAACAGACCGCCACGGAAACCCGAGGCGAGCGAGATCAGGCAGGCCGTCACCTTCAAGGCGATGATGATCGCGATCAGGCCGATCGTCATGTCGTGAAACAGATCCAGCACCATGGCGCCGTGGCCGGCCGCGAGCACCTGCGGCGTGACGATGGCAAAGCTGCCGACGATAAGGCCGCCGATCACCGGGCGCAGCCAGATCGGCAGCCAGATAAACAGGCGCTCGAACATCGAAGACGACCGCATCACCGCGATGCCGACGCCACTGGTGACGAGCGCAAGCCCTATCAGCGCCAGATATTGCTCGACGCCGACCGCGCTGACCTTCGGTATTTCGATAGAGTACGGCGCGCCGCCGAGCCATTGCGCGGTCAGCGCGCCGGCAAGCGAGGCCGCCAGGATCGGCGCGGCGCTGCCGACCGAATAGACGCCGACGATCAGCTCGCAGGCATAGAAGGCGCCGGTGATCGGCGCGCCAAACGCCGCTGCGATCGCAGCGGCGGCGCCGCAACCGACGATCAGGCGCAAATCGTTGCGGCGCAGATTGAAGAACTTGCCGAACAGTGAGGCGATGCCCGAGCCGATCTGGGTGTAGCCGGCCTCAAGGCCGACCGAAGCGCCGCAGCCGTTCGAGATCAGCGTCTGGCTCGACACCACCATGCTGTCGCGCATCGACAGATTGCCGCCGCGCAGCGCGTTCGCCTCGATCGGGTCGACCGCGTTGGAGATCTTCAGCCGCCGCCGCCACCATTCCATGATACCGAGCGCCAGTCCGCCGAGCGCGGGCGCGAGCAGGGCCGCCCAGGGGCTGACCCGGGCGTGGGCGGATAGGCGAACGTCGACGGGAATGCCGTAGATCACCATATGGGCAATCTGCGCGATCTCGGCCATCAGCGTCACGATGGCGCCGGTAAGCGTACCGATCACGAGCGCCAGCGGGATCAGGTAGAACTCGTTGCTGCGCAAGAGCGCGCGCAGGCGAACCATGACGCGGTTCGATCCCTTGCGATCGGTGATGTGTCTGATCCGCGCGAACACCTTTTTGCCCGCCCTACCCTTCCGACATGCCGTAACCGGCCATGCGCTGGCGGACCCGTTCGATCTCGGCACTCGACAGCAGCGGCGGTTTTCCGATCTGGAGGCAGCCGTGATACTGCCGCGCCAGCGTCTCGACCTCGACGGCGAGCCACATCGCCTTGTCCAGCGTCTTGCCGACCGCAATCATGCCGTGATGGTCGAGCAGGCAGGCGAGCCGGCCCTCCAACGCCCGTAGCGCATGCTCGGACAGTTCCGCCGTTCCGAAAGTGGCATAGGGTGCGCAACGGATACTGTCACCGCCGGCGGCTGCGATCATGTAGTGCACGGGCGGAATCTCCATGCCCATGATCGCCAGGATGGTGCAATAGGTGGGATGGGCGTGGACGACGGCGTTGACGTCGGGCCGCGATTTCAGGATGTCGCGGTGGAAGCGCCATTCACTGGACGGCTTCTGACCGGGGGCATGCGAGCCGTCCATCGCCATGAACACGATCTGGTCGGGCGTCATGGCGTCATAGGGCACGCTGGTCGGCGTGACCAGAAGCCCGTCCACATGCCGGACGCTGATATTGCCTGAGGTGCCCTGGTTGATGCCGAGCGCGTTCATGCGGCGGCACGCGTCGATGATGGCCTGTCTCTTTGCGAGCTCGTCCGCTGTCATCGATATCTCGGTTTCTTCTCGGCTTCTTGACGATGGACCTTTGTTAGACCGGGAGTACGTCAAAGCTATATGGCAGTGCAAGAGAAAGCGGCCGGGATTGGCTGCTGCCTTGCTGTCTGTACCGTTACATCAAGAAACCAATTGTAAAATCAGTATATTAGCAGATTGTCGCAGGTTTACGAAAAGCTCGCCCGGACGGCCGCGATCCCGTTGATCACGAACTGCACCGAATAGGCCGCGAGCAGCATGCCGAGCACGCGTGAGAGCACGGCATTTCCGGTGCGCCCGAGGGTGCGCGCGATCAGGCTCGCGGAGACGAAGCACAGCATGCAGAGCAGGCAGACGGAGACGACAACCGCGATGATGATCGCGAGCTTGGTCCCATAGCCGGCATTGCCCGTCAGCAGCAGCGTGGTCGCGATCGCGCCGGGACCGGCCATCATCGGGATGGCCAACGGAAACACCGCGACGTCGGAGGCATGCTCCGAGGTCGCCTTGTCGGCCTCGCGCGCCTCGCGATGCGGACGGTCGCCGAAGATCATCTGGTAGGAGACGCCGAACAGCAGCAGTCCGCCGGCGATCTGGAAGGCGGGGATGCCGATCCCGAGCTGGCGCAACAGCCAGTTTCCTGCCAACGAGATCACTACCAGGATCGAGGCCGCGATCAGCGGCGCGCGCAGCGCGATCGTGCGCTTGACCTTGTCGGGCATGCCTCCGGTCGCGGCCAGGAAGGCCGGCGCAAGGCCGACGGGATCAACCACCAGCAGCAGCGTCACGAAGGCGGACAGGGCGAAGTCGAGCATGGGTCAGGCGTCTCGGGCGAGCGTAGCTCAGGCGGCAAGCCATAGCGGCCCGCGGCAGCCTTCGCGAGGAACAATTGCTTTCGAAGAGTCTTTATCGCCCGAGGATTGAGGAAGGGCATGCCTTCCCATGTCGCCTCAAGAGGAGGATTTATGGCTAAACGAGCAAAGAAACGTGCGAACGCGAAAAAGACCGCGGCGCGCCGTCCGCGTCAGGCACCGAAGATGTTGAGCGACCTGTTCCTGGAGACGCTGAAGGACATCTATTTCGCCGAGAAAAAGATCATCAAGACGTTGCCGAAGATGGCCAAGGCCGCGCATTCCAAGGACCTTGCCGCCGCCTTCAACAAGCATCTGCGCGAGACGCAGGGCCAGGTCAAACGGCTCGACCAGATCTTCAAGATGCTGGGCAAGCCGGCCCGCGGCAAGCCCTGCGAAGCGATCAACGGCATCACCGACGAGGGCGCCGAGATCATGAAGGATTTCAAGAACGCCCCTGCCCTCGATGCCGGCCTGCTCGCAGCCGCTCAGGCCGTCGAGCACTACGAGATCTCCCGCTACGGCACGCTGCGCACCTGGGCCGAGGAGCTCGGCATGCCGGATGCGGCAAGGCTTCTCCAGGAGACGCTGGACGAGGAAGAGGCGACCGATCACACGCTGACCGAGCTCGCGACCTCGGTCATCAACCTCGAAGCGGAAGAGGAGTACCGCGCCGCAGCCTGATCGACGCGACGCGCCCAACTGTTGCCTTCGATGCCGCGGAATATCCCCGCGGCGTCGAAGCGTGCGACTACAAGGGCCTTTCCGGTTGGAGAGGCCAGGCATGCTCCAAACGCGCGATGCTGGAATTTTGGGGAACCGTCCCCATATGCTCGTTTTCCAACCGCAGCGCCTTCCCCGAGTTTTGCCATGCAACCCAAAAATCCCCTCGACTGGATGCTGTCCGAAGCCCTGGACTCGCTGACCCGCGCCGAACGGCTGCGCCAGCAGTTCGGCCGCCAGGAAGCCTGCTGGGAGCCGCCGATCGACGTGCTCGAGACCGAGCATGAGCTTTTGATCCTGGTCGCGCTTCCCGGCGTCAACCCTGATAATGTCGAGACGGTGATCCTCGACGGCGTGCTCGTCATCTCCGGCCAGCGCACGCTGCCGCCGGAGCTTCGCAACGCCCGCATCCACCGGCTCGAGCTGCCGCAGGGCCGCTTCGAGCGGCGCATCGCGCTTCCCGTCGGCCGCTACGCCATCAGCCGCTTCGTGATGGACGGCTGCGTCGCGCTGCGCCTCGCCAAATCCTGAGGTCGATCATGGCCACCGAGCAGATGAATACCGCACAGACCAATTCCCAAAACAATTCCGACGTGAAGATTCCCGAAGACGCGCTGATTGTCATCCCGGTGCGCGAGATGGTGCTGTTTCCCGGCGCCATCGCGCCGATCGCGATCGGCCGGGCGAAGTCCATCGCTGCCGCGCAGCAGGCGCTGCGCGAGCAGCGGCCGGTCGGCATCGTCCTGCAGCGCAGCCCCGAGATCGAGGAGCCCGGGCCGGATGATCTCTACCGGGTCGCGACCATCGCCAACATCGTGCGCTACATCACCGCGCCCGACGGCACGCATCACATCGTGTGCCAGGGCGTGCAGCGCGCCCGCATCCTCGACTTCCTGCCGGGGACGCCGTTCCTGGCCGCGCGTTTCCAGCAGATCCCCGAGCCGACCACGAGTTCGCCCGAGATCGAGGCGCGCGCGCTGAACCTGCAGCGCCAGGCCATCGAGGCGATCGAGCTGCTGCCGCAGGCGCCGCCCGAGCTGGTCGCGATGTTCCAGAGCACCACCGCGCCCGGCGCGCTGGCGGACCTGGCGACCTCGTTCATGGACATCAAGCCGCAGGACAAGCAGGAGGTGCTGGAGACCATCGACCTCGCCTTGCGCGTCGAGAAGGTGTCGAAGCACCTGGCCGAGCGGCTGGAGGTGCTGCGCATCTCCAACGAGATCGGCCAGAAGACCAAGGCCTCTTTCGACGAGCGGCAGCGCGAGGCGATCCTGCGCGAGCAAATGGCGACCATCCAGCGCCAGCTCGGCGAAGGCGACGGCAAGGCGGCCGAAGTCGCCGAGCTGACGGCTGCCATCGCCAAGGCCAACATGCCGCCGGAAGCGGAGGCGCACGCCAAGAAGGAGCTGCGCCGCTACGAGCGCATGCCCGAGGCCGCCGGTGAGTCCGGGATGGTCCGCACCTATCTCGACTGGCTGATCGAGCTGCCCTGGGCGCTGCCCGCGGAGAAGCCGATCGACATCAAGGAAGCACGCCGCATCCTCGACGCCGATCACTTTGGCCTGGAGAAGATCAAGGGACGGATCATCGAATATCTGGCGGTGCGCAAGCTCGCTCCGCAGGGCAAGGCGCCGATCCTGTGCTTCGTCGGCCCGCCCGGCGTCGGCAAGACCTCGCTCGGCCAATCCATCGCACGCGCGATGGATCGCCCCTTCGTGCGCGTCAGCCTCGGCGGCGTGCATGACGAGGCCGAGATCCGCGGTCACCGGCGCACCTATATCGGCGCGCTGCCCGGCAACATCATCCAGGGCATCAAGAAGGCGGGCACGCGGAACTGCGTCATGATGCTGGACGAGATCGACAAGATGGGCCGTGGGGTGCAGGGCGATCCCTCGGCCGCCATGCTGGAGGTGCTCGACCCCGAGCAGAACGGGACGTTCCGGGACAACTATCTGGCCGTGCCGTTCGACCTGTCGCGCGTGGTGTTCATCGCGACCGCCAACATGCTGGACCAGATTCCGGGTCCGCTGCTGGACCGCATGGAGCTGATCAGCCTCGCCGGCTACACCGAAGAGGAGAAGCTGGAGATCGCGAAGCGCTATCTGGTGCGGCGGCAGTTGGAGGCCAACGGCCTGACGGCCGAGCAGGCCGAGATCGAGCCGGAGGCGTTGAAGCTGGTGGTCAAGGGCTACACCCGCGAGGCCGGTGTGCGTAACCTCGAGCGCGAGATCGGCAAGCTGTTCCGCCATGCCGCGGTGCAGGTCGCGGAGGGCACGGCTGCCAAGGTCGTGGTGAGCCCGAAGGACATCGCCACCGTGCTCGGCCAGCCGCGCTTCGAGGGCGAGATCGCGCAGCGCACCAGCATTCCGGGCGTGGCCACCGGGCTCGCCTGGACGCCGGTCGGCGGTGACATCCTGTTCATCGAGGCTTCGCGCGTGCCCGGCCGGGGCGGCATGATCCTGACCGGCCAGCTCGGCGACGTCATGCGCGAGAGCGTGCAGGCTGCCATGACGCTGGTGAAGAGCAAGGCGACACAGCTCGGCATCGATCCGTCGGTGTTCGAGAAGAACGACATCCACGTTCACGTGCCGGCGGGCGCAACCCCGAAGGACGGACCGAGCGCGGGCGTTGCCATGTTCACGGCGTTGACGTCCCTGCTCACCAATCGCACGGTGCGCAGCGACACCGCGATGACCGGCGAGATCTCGCTGCGCGGTCTGGTGCTGCCGGTCGGCGGCATCAAGGAGAAGGTGGTGGCTGCGGCCGCCGCCGGATTGAAGCGGGTGATGCTGCCGGCGCGCAACAAGCGGGACTACGACGACATCCCGAAGAGCGCACGGGACAACCTCGAATTCATCTGGCTGGAGCGCGTCGACGAGGCCATCGCCGCAGCGCTCGAGCCGGCTGATGCCAAGGTCGAAGCAGCGGAGTGAAGGCGATGAAGAAGTTGCTGGAAAAAGCGAAGCGATCGCGGAAGACGCAGCGGCTGCGTCAGCTGCTCGACCGTGCGATCGACCGGGTTCGCGATGCGCTGGCGGCACCAGGGCCGCGGCTTCAGCCCGTTCCGGTCCGGGTGAAGCGCCGCAAGGGTTGAGCCCTCCGTCTCAAGCCCTCGCGGCAGCCCCGAACAAAAGGCCCCCTCCTAGCCGAGGGGGCCTTTGCGTTGTTAGCCCACCGCGTCCTTGGCGGCCTTGACCGGGCGGGCGCGGACGATCTTCCGGGCCGGCTTGGCCTTGAACATCATCTCTTCACCCGTGAACGGGTTGGTACCCTTGCGCGCCTTGGTCGCGGGCTTCTTGATGACCACGAACTTGGCGAAGCCCGGCACCAGGAACAGGCCGTTCTTCTTGAGCTCCTTGTGACCGACGTCGGTCAGCGTCTCCATGACGCTCTTGACGTCGCGCTTGGAAAGCTCGGTGGCGGTCGCAATCTTTTCGATCAGCTGCGATTTGGACATTTGGGTTGGCATCGTGTCTCCTCTGATTCGTTGCCGGTTGCATATTAGACCAACCGTTGAAGGCCCAGAGCCTTCTGCACAGTTTTGTCGCGATTTTACGGGCTTTTTTGGCCCTCTGTGGCAAAAAACCCTGCTTTTCAGCGGCTTCCAGAGCGGAAGGAGCCTCCGGCAGCGGTTTTTGCCTTGTTTCAAAGGCCCGCACGCCGCCTTGCTAAAGCTGATTCGCTGCTTTCGACAAGCGACGACCGGCCTCTTTGTGGGAGGCCGGTCGCGATTCACCCTGAAAAATAAGGCTAGATCGTCGTGTTGCGGCGCCTCAGCTGCTCTCTCACCCCGTTCCTACAGGGGCGCGACGAGCTTCGCTCGCGCTAGATACGCTCGATGATGACCGCGGGAGCCATGCCGCCGGCGGCGCACATGGTGACGAGACCGCGCTTCAGGTCGCGCCGTTCGAGCTCGTCAAGCACGGTGCCGATCAGGATCGAGCCGGTGGCGCCGATGGGATGGCCGAGTGCGATCGAGCCGCCATTGACGTTGACCTTGGCGCGGTCGAGCTTGAGGTCGCGGATGTACTTTTCCGCCACCACCGCAAAGGCCTCGTTGATCTCGAACAGGTCGATGTCGTCGATCGAGAGCCCCGCCTTCGCCAGTACCTTGCGCGTGGCCGGCACCGGCGCATTCAGCATCAGGGTCGGCGAGTCCCCCATGTTGGCCATCGCGACGACGCGAGCGCGCGGCTTCAGGCCGTGCGCGCTGGCATAGGCGGGCGATGCCAGCAGGATCGCGGCGGCGCCGTCGACGACGCCGGACGAGTTGCCGGCGTGATGCATGAAGTCGATGTTCAGGTCCGGATATTTCTGCAGGATGAGGCCGCGATAGGTCGTGCCCTTGTCGTCGAGCGCATAGTCGGCGATCGCGGGGAATGCGGGCTTCAATGCGCTCAGCCCCTCCATCGTGGTCTGCGGCCGCGGATACTCTTCATGGTCGAGCGCGAGGCTGCCGTCATCGCGATGCACGGGCACGAGGCTCTTCTCGAAGTGGCCGCCGGCAATCGCCTGCGCTGCGCGCTTCTGGCTTTCGAGACCGAGCGCGTCGACGTCGCTTCGCGTGATGCCTTCCAGCGTCGCGATCGCGTCGGCGCAGACGCCCTGATGCGACTGCGGATGCCGCGCACGCAGGCGCAGATTGCCGGAGTCCATCATCATCGGACCGCCGCCGCGGCGTCCTTCCATCGACATCATCTCGCAGCCGCCGGCGACGACGAGGTCTTCGGTGCCCGACATGATCGAGGCGGCCGCCATGTTGACGCTGGTGATGCCGGAGCCGCAAAAGCGATCCAGCGTCACCGCGCTGGCGCGCACGTCGTAGCCGGCATCGAGCGCCGACATGCGGCCGAGGTCGCCGCCTTGGGTCGCGACCTGCGCGCTGCAGCCCCAGACGATGTCGTCGACATCGGCGGTGTCGATGCCGGTGCGGTCGGCGAGCGCGCGCAGCACGGTCGCGCCGAGCTGCTGCGGATGAATGCCCGAGAGTGCTCCCTTGCCGGCCTTGCCGACGCCCCGCGGGGTCCGGCAGGCATCGATGATCAGCGCGTCAGCCATTGGCGTTGTCCTCTTGTTTATGGGTGTTGATGTCGTTTCTGAATCAGGGGAAGAGTGGAGTCAACGTGCGGTGCCGCGCGGCCTCCTTGCAAAAAACTGAAAAACAACCCCATGCACAGTAGAAGCGCGGGTTCCGCATGAGGCGCGGTGATACCGGTGAAGCGATTGGCTTGTCAGGCTAAACGGCCGTGGCCGCGCGATCTTGCGTCACCTCGCCCCGCCTGCGGGAAGAGGTCGGATTTTACGCGCGGCGGAAAATCCGGGAGAGGGAGAGAAAGCTACGCCCCCGCCGCGTTCTTCGCGATCACGTTGCGGTAGAAGGTCGCGCTGAGCTTCGGCGTGCGCACCTGGGTGTCGAAATTGACGTGATAGAGCCCGAAACGCTTGTTGAGCCCGAACACCCATTCAAAATTGTCCAGCAGGCTCCAGAGGAAGTAGCCGCGCACCGGCACGCCTTCGGCGGTGGCGCGCTGGAGCTGGGCGAGATAGTTTCGCAGGTACATGATGCGATCGGTGTCGTAGATCTTGCCGTCGGGCGTCACCACGTCATCGCCGGAGGTGCCGTTCTCGCTGATGTAGATCGCATCCGTCTTCCAGATCTTTGCGGCCAGCTTCGGCACCCAGTAGATCGTCTCCGGCGCGACGCGGAGCCAGTTCGAGTTCATGTGTGGGAACGATTTCGGGATCGGCAGCGGCATGAAGCCCGCGCCCTGGTCGGAGGGCACCACATAGTTCTGCGGCGCATAGATATTGAGACCGAGGAAGTCGACCGGCGAGGAGATGACCTTCAGCTCGGCGTCGGTGTATTTCGGCGCATCGGCGCCCGCGTATTTCAGGAAGGCGTCGGTATACCGGCCGGTCATGATGACGTTGAGATAGCCGGCATTCATCTCGCGCAGCGCGATCTCGGCTGCACGGACATGCTCGGGCGTGTCGATGGCGGGAACGCAGACGTCGATATTCTCGGCCGGCCCGACCCTGGTGCCGCGGCGGCCGTGCGCCCGCACCGCCTGCACCGCGAGCCCGTGCGCGAGCGCGCTGTTATGCCTGACCTGGTTGACTTCCGCTTGCGGCAGCGTCACGCCGGGCGCGTCGATGCCGAGGCCATAGCCGAACTGGACGAAACGTCCGCTCTCGTTCAGCGTGAACACGTTCTTGACGCGATCGGTCAGGCGCTCGGCGACATAGCCCGCATAGTCGCCAAAGATCTTGCAGGTCTCGGTCGAGCGCCAGCCGCCGAAGCGATCCTGGAGCGATTGCGGCAGGTCCCAGTGATAGAGCGTCAGCCACGGCTCGATGCCGTTCCTGAGGAGCTCGTCGACGAGACGATTGTAGAAGTCGAGCCCCTTCGGGTTCGGCTTGCCGTCGCCGTCCGGAAACACCCGCGGCCATGCCACCGAGAAGCGGTAGGCCTTGCAGCCGAGCTCCTTGATGAGCGCGATGTCCTCCTTGTAGCGGTGATAATGCTCGACGGCGCGATCGCCGGTGGTGCCGTCCTCGATCTTGCCGGGGATGCGCACGAACTTGTCCCAGATCGAAGCCCCCCGCCCGTCGACGTCGACCGCACCCTCGACCTGATAGGACGAGGTCGCCGTGCCCCAGACAAAGCCCGCCGGAAAGCCGTCCACGCCCCGCGGCGCCGGCGCCGGCTTTATCTCGGCGGCCTCCAGCGGATTTGCGATACCGGCTGCGGACAATCCCGCCAGCTTGGCAAACTGGCGACGCGAGACCTTGTCCGACATTGATACTGCCCCTTGAGACGATTGTTGCGGCGGCACAATGGCGTGTCGGAAGCTGCTTGAAAAGCGGGAGTTCCGGGACTTGCGGATGCAAAAATGCAGAAGAACGCCCGGATTTGCCCCTGCCCTTCGTTTTGCCTTTCAGGCCCTGAGCCGCATCGAAGCACGCCAGCAGCGAATTGATCACAGCTCGCGCGCCCAGACCATCCACCACGAAGTCGCGGTCCTTGCCGTTGGGCGGTATGATCTTCAGCTTCGCGCTGCGAACGCTGGAGCGATCGTCCGAAAACATCGAATTTCTGGACGATAGAATGATCCAGCGCCGGCCTGACAAGCTGGCGACGCGAAGTCTTGTCCGACATGATGCTGCATTGAACTGAGCACGCCGAGCGACCCGGCTCCCTCGATCAGCGCGAGCGCTTGGGCAACTTCGGAAGCTTGTCAGGATTGAACGCTGATACCTGCCCGGTTTGCTCAAGTGCCGGCGACGGCTGTTCCGCCAGAATGAGCGTTCCCCGAAGGACGACGCCTGGCGCCTGTCCTGCCGTCGCGGTGTAAGTCGCGATCTTGCCGGGGCACGTCCCCTCGATCTCCAGCGTGAGCTCATCATCGACACCGAAGACCGTTGCACGTCCATCGGTATGACGCTTCGTCGACACGGTAGCGGTGAAGCGATCGCCGTCGACCTTACAGGAGCCGTGATAGGTCATCAGGCTATCGCGGCCCCAAATCTGGCCATCTGCGACATGGACGATCCCGGTGCCCTGGTCCAGTGGCGTCTTGTACCACGCCGCGTAGGTGCCGTCCTTCAGCATGGGAGCAGTCTCCCTTGACATTCCCTCGCGAATAATCCGCATGATCAGCGCTAAGAAACGGTTAATCGCGCGGCCCGTGCGAATCCGGTCTGTCTCTTCGCAACTCGGCTTCCAGTTCCTCGATGATGCTGTGAAGCAGGCACGCGGCAAGCGGATCGGTGACTTCGCGCTCCAGAAGCCTGTAACGCGCGATCTGGAATTCCTGCTCTCGCAACTGGTGCTCTGTCATCGGACGGGCCCTCCGGCAAACCTACCCGCAAACAGCCAAGTCGTTTCGTTACAATTTTCAGATCATTTGCTATGGTTTCTGATCGGTAAAGGAACGCGGCGCCAAGCAGGTCGCGGGGTTTGCAATGTCGATCGTTCAAAGCTATCGCGCCTTCGCCTACAACAATGCTTGGGCGAACCACCGGTTGCTCCGCGCGTGCGCCGAGCTGAGCCAAGGCGAATTTGAGGTCGAGCGGACGGGCTTCTTCCTGAGCTTGCAGCGGACGTTGAACCATATTTATGTCGTTGACCTCTTTTACGTCGATGCACTCGAGGGCGGATGGCTTGGGCCGAAGGCCTGGGAGGATCCGATCCCATTTCCATCTCTTGCAGGGCTCTCGGAAGCTCAAGCATCGATGGACCGCCGCTTCATCGGCGTCTGCGCTGCTCTGACACCCGCCTCGTTGAACGAAGACGTGCGGATCAATCGAGATCCCAGTGTCCAGATAGAGCGACGTGACCGGCTGCTGATGCATCTCATTCAGCATCAAATTCACCACCGTGGGCAGGCGCACACGATGTTATCGGGAACGCGCATCAAGCCGCCGCAGCTCGACGAGTTCTTTTCAGCTGCCGAAGCGCCGTTGAGGGCATCCGAGTTTGCCGATCTGGGCTGGACGGAGGAAACGGTTTGGGGGCCGCCCAGCTCCTAGGTCGCCTATGGCTTATCAGCCCTCCCCCCGGGGAGAGGGCAAAACCTGCGCCGGTGCCCGACGCTGGTGGCTCAACGGAGCTACACTCAGAACGTCATCCGCATGCCTGCATAGAACGCGCGCGGCCTTGCCGGGCTCAGCGATCGCGGGTCGGTGAATTGCGCACCGCCATTGGTGAAGTTGGGCAAGGCCTCCCTATCGAAGAAGGTGCCAAGGGTCGAGTAGCGGTTGTCGAAGATGTTGTTGACGCGACCGTAAATCTGCAGGTTCTTGGTGATCTGGTAGGAGGTGTGGAGATTGAACACCGCGTAGGATGGCAACTGCGGAAACTGGTTGGACTCGTCGCCGACGAAATACTGGCTCGAGACAAAGAGCGCGTCACCCCCGACCTTCCAAACATCGGTCACTGCATATTCGACGCTGGCCTTGAGGAGATGGCGCGGCAGGCGCGGAATCTGGTTACCCGGCAAGACCTGGATATGGCGGTCGGCGTCGGCGAACGGGCTCTCTGATCCAAGCGTCAGCGCGTCGAGGAAGCGCGCGTCCAGGAACGCATAGCTCGCCTGGAACTGAAGCACATTCGACTTCAGGCTCACCTCAGCTTCGACACCTTGCCTGCGTGTTCGGCCGACGTTCTGGAAAAAACCGAAGCCGGTCAATCCAGGAATCGGAGTCGCGAGGATGTCGTCGTAGTTGGTGGCACGGTAGGCACCGATCTTCCAGCCGAGCGAACCGATGTTCAATTCCTTGGTACCGCGGAAGCCCGCTTCGAAGGTCTTGGATACGACTTGCTGCAGTGGGGGGTCAGCGATCAGGAACTGTCCGATGATGCATGGCCTCGCCGGATCGGCGCAGCCGAGTTCGAGCGGCGTCGGCACCCGGTTGGCTTCGGAATAGCCCGCATAGGCTGTCACTTCAGAGGTGATCTTGTAGGTGCCACCGATGATCGGATTGAATCGATCATAGGTATGATCGCCATTGAGTGCGGTGCCGAGCTGGTCCATCAGCGTGACACGGGCCGCATTGAACCGGCCGCCTGCCGTCACCGCAAAGCGATCGTCCACGTTGAACGTGTCGAGCGCATAGAGCCCCTGATATTGGTTGACGGTGCGAAGCGACACGGGACCAACCGATGTCGGGTCGCCGGAGGGACCCAGGAATATGCCGCTGCCCGTGACGACATAGTTCGTGCCTATGGTACCCAGCTCGGCGCTACCGGTGAAGCGAGTGCTGCTGACGTCATAGCTTGCGCCGATCACGAGGCGGTTCTCATGACCGAACAGCTGATCGCTGTTGGTCGCCTGCCCGGATATTCCAAAGGTGGTCGATTTCGTGCTGGTGCGATCGATCTCGCTGAGGATGGCATCCGGCGCAAAGGTATTGGCGAGCTGAGCGCCATTCAGGCCGTTGGCCGGCGCTTGGAGACCAGTCAAAGGGTTGACCTCGCCAAAACAAAGGAGCGTCGCATCAGCGTCGCAGGGCTGCGTATTGGTCGGGTTTCCGTCCACGGTGCTCTGTTTGAAGCTCCGCACATGCGCTGTGCCCTCAAAGGTCCAGGTCGGCGTCGCCTCCACCTTGCCGGTCAGATTGAGATAGCCGACCTTGTTGGAGATGGTTTGCGGCGTTGTGTAGGTCGCCCCCCAATATTGCTGGAGCAATTCGGCCGGAACGGTGCTGGGGCCTGCCAGGGAATTGTTGGCGACGCCGCCATTGAGGTGGAACTCGTTGCCTTCGAAGCGATACCCGACATCGCCATAGAAGCGCCGGACATCCGATTGCGAGAAATTGCGGAAACCATTGTCGTGAACGCCTTCGAGCGCTCCGTAGACTGCCCAGTTATTGTCGACCTTCTTGCCCCATTGTGCAGAGCCCTGGATGCGGCCGAACGAACCGCCCATGATGTCGATTTCGGCACCTTGATAGTTGAAGCCGTTCTTCATCTGCAGATCGATGGCGCCGCCGAGCGCGTTAAGGCCGTATGCCGGATTGTTAGTTACGACCACTGCCGATCGGATCGCAGCCGTCGGGATCAGATCCCAATTAACAGTGTCGGAAAACGCCTCGTTGATGCGTACGCCGTTCTGGTAGACGGCGAGGCCCTGCGGCGTGCCGGCCAGAGGTGAAGCGACGAAGCCGCGAAACTGCACATCGGGCTGGAATGGATTGCCGGTCACTTCATTGATGCTGAGACCAGGCACGTACTGCTGCAGGGCAATGGCGATATCTGGCGAGCCGGTACGCCTGATCTGGCTGGCATCAACCGCATTGATCGCGGACGGGACCTTGTCGACATCGAGACCTCGGCCGGTGCCCGGCGAGGTCGGGTAGACGTAAAGGCGCGTCTTGGGGCTGGCAGACGCCGGCGCTCCTATGCGCGCGACCGGCCGCGTTGGCGCACTACGCCTCACGGCCGTCGGCGGAGGTGCCGTCACCTCGACCGGCGGCAGGTTCTGGACGTTAATTTCCTCGTCCTGCGCGGCTGCGGCGGGGCCTGCAAGGACCAAGCCCGACACCAGCCCCGTCGACACCGAGGCCATCAACAAACGACGCTTGAACCAAAGAGGCTTGCCCATCCCTGCCTTCCCATCCGTGACCACCGGCTGTTTTGATTTTCGCCGTTTGGTTGAGATGAGTGTATTCGGCGGCAGTGAGTCCGCCAGCCACAAAAGGTCTGGCACTATCCGCACCCGTTTTCCCGACAAAATCGGGAATTTTTCCCGATGCAATCAGGACGCCGCCGTCGGAACCAGCGCCTCCACGGTCAGGCCGCCGTCGCCGGAGACGACGTTGAGCGAGCCGCCTAGCGCCAGAATGCGCTCGCGCATGCCGACGAGGCCGAAGCCGAGCTTCTGGCCCGGCTCCATGCCGCGGCCGTTGTCGCTGACCCGCACGCGCGCGTAGCCGCGGCCGCCGGCCTGCTCGACGGGCTCGATCACGACATTGACCGAGGTCGCGCCGGCGTGGCGGAACACGTTGGTGAGCGCCTCCTGCACGATGCGGTAGATGGTGAGGTCGGCCGTCTCGCCGGTGACCCCGAGCGTGGTGGAGATCACGGTTTCGATCGCGACGTCGGGATGCGACTCCCGCCACAGCCGCGAGAGCGATTCCAGCGCCTGGCGCAGGCCGAGCTCGGCAAGGCCGACGGGCCGGAGCCGCTCCAGCACCCGGCGCGTGAACTGCTGGAGCGCGTTGATCTGTTCCAGCAAGGCGCTGCCGTGTTTCCGGACCGAGTCGGCATTCGGCGCGCGCCCGTCCGCGAGCTTCGCCAGCGCGCTCGCATGCGCGCGCAGCGAGAACAGATACGGCCCGAATTCGTCATGCAGCTCGCGCGCGATCTCCTTGCGCTCGACGTCCTGGAGCGACACCGCACGCTCGGCCAGGAGCCGCTTTTCCTCCACCGCCTCGCCGAGCGCCGCCGCGAGATGATTGAGCTTGCCGCAGATCGCGGCCAGCTCGGGCGCACCGCCCGGCGTGGCGCGCGCGTCATAATGCCCGCCCTCGATCGCGGTCATCGTCTGCGCCAACGACTGCAGCGGCGCCAGAGCGCGGCCGACCACCGTCATCATCACCAGGAACAGCGCGAGCGCGATCACCGAGCCGACCTCGAGCTGGGTCACGATGGCGTCCCAGATCTCGGCGATCTCGTCGTCGGGATGCGCGGTGATCACCAGCGAGCCCGGCTTGCCATGGACCGAGACCGGCACGCTCACCGCGGTCTGTTCGGGATGAACCAGGCTGACGAACCAGGCCGGCGGTCCACGCGCGTCGTCGTCGGAAGGCCGGGGCGGCGTCAGCGGGTTACCGCCGGCGTCCTGCAGCGCGATGCTGACATGGCGCAGGCGGCTCAGATCGCGCGCGATCTGGTTCAGCCTGGCATCCGGGTCGGGTGCCTCGTTCAGATCCGCGACGATCATCTCGATGAATTCGCGCGCAAGCCGGATCACGCTCTGGTCCTCGGCCTGCACGCGAGGCCCGGCTTCCGCGGCTTGGCGGCCGATATTGACGGCGAGCCCCAGCGCCAGCAGCAGCGCCAGCAGAAGGTTGATGCGCGCGCGCAACGATAGATTTTGCCACATTGGTGCCGCCCGTGCCTCGCGAAGGTTGGCCCGCGCCTGTCCGATGACGTTGACAGAGGCGAAGCGCCCGATATCTAATCGAAACCGTACAGCAATCCCGGCCGGGTTGCATGAGGCGACATGAGACGCGCGCAGCGTTCTTGTTCCGATCATGCGGCGGAAAAGCAGGCCGAGGCTGTCACGGGGAACGCCTATGCGCATTCTGATCGTCGACGATCATCCCATTGTCGCCTCCGGCTGCCGTGCCGTGCTGGCCGACGAAGGCGAGATCGAGATTTTGGAGGCCGCCGACGCCGAAGACGGCGAATGCGTCTTCATTGTCGAGCGCCCCGACCTCTGCATCATCGACATCAACCTGCCGACCGTCTCCGGCTTCGAGCTCGCGCGCCGCATCCTCGAACGTGCGCCCGAGGCCCGCATCATCATGTTCAGCATGAACGACGACCCTGCGTTCGCCGCGCGCGCGATCGAGTGCGGGGCCAAGGGCTACGTCTCCAAGACCGGCGACCCGGACGACCTCGTCGAGGCGATCCGCGCCGTCGGGGGCGGCGGCACCTATCTGCCGACCGCGATCGCGCGCAGCATCGCGTTTGCAGGACCGACGCTGGCGCAAAGCCCGCTGTCGAAGCTGAACGCGCGCGAGATGGAAATCCTGCGACTGCTCAGCGCCGGAAAGAGCCTGTCCGAGATCGCCTGGCTGGTGCAGTCGTCCTACAAGACTGTCGCCAACACCTCCTCGATCATGCGACAGAAGCTCGGCGTGAAGACCTCGGTCGAGCTGGTGCGGCTGGCGATCGACAGCGGCGTCGCCTGACGCGCACACCGCCACGAGTTCGGTCACACAAGCGTTGCAATCTTGATGTGGTTAGATGCCACGGAGCATATCGGCATGACGATCCAGACTGTCTCGACCAACACTTCCTATGGCGGCGTGCAGGGCGTGTACCGCCATGCCAGCCAGGCGACCGGAACCGACATGGTGTTCTCGGTGTATGTTCCCCCACATGCCGCCGACGCAAAGCTGCCCGTGGTCTGGTATCTCTCCGGCCTCACCTGCACGCATGCCAACGTCACCGAAAAGGGCGAATTCCGCAAAGCCTGCGCCGAGCTCGGCCTGATCTTCGTCGCGCCGGACACCAGCCCGCGCGGGCCCGACGTGCCGGGCGACGCCAACAATGCCTATGATTTCGGCCTCGGCGCCGGCTTCTATCTCGACGCGACGCAAGAGCCGTTTGCGCGCAACTATCGCATGTGGAGCTATGTCACCGACGAACTGCCCAAGCTCGTGGCAGAGAACTTTCCCGTCGATGCCAAGCGGCAATCGGTGATGGGCCATTCGATGGGCGGCCACGGCGCGCTGACGGTCGCGCTGCGCAATCCGCACCGCTATCGCGCGGCCAGCGCGTTCGCGCCGATCGTGGCGCCCTCGCTCGTGCCCTGGGGCATCAAGGCGCTGACCGGCTATCTCGGACCGAACAAGGAGACCTGGCGCAACCACGACACCGTGGCGCTGATCGAGGACGGCGCGAAATATTCCGGCTTCCTCGTCGACGTCGGCGAGGCCGACAATTTCCTGAAAGAACAGCTCAGGCCCGAGCTGCTGCAGGCCGCCTGCACCAGGGCGGGCATCCCGCTGACGCTGCGGCGGCAGGCGGGATATGACCACAGCTATTATTTCATCTCGACCTTCATGGGCGATCATCTGCACTGGCATGCGGAAAGATTGAAGGGGTGATTTTCTTCTTACCCTCCCCTGGAGGGGGAGGGTCGATCGCGCGAAGCGCGAGCGGGGTGGGGTGACAGTCTCTCCGACGAGGCGGTGCCCGAGTGGAGAGATCACCCCACCCCGCTTCGCATTGCGCTTCGCTCCATGCGAAGCGACCCTCCCCCTCCAGGGGAGGGTAAGAGCGCCCTACTCCGGCTTCCCGTAATTCGGCGCCAGCAATCGATTGCGGATCAGGTAGCTCATGGTGCGCGACCACGATTCGTCCGTGTTGCCACGCATGTCGGCGCTGGCGGCGGCGATCATGTCGCCGGTCTTCACGTCGCGCAGATAGATGTTGAGATTGATGATCAGGTTCGAGACCTTCTGCACCATGCCGGTGATCTCGAGGTCGGCGCCAAGCTGGCCGGCAAGCTTGAGGTCGCAGCCGCCGCAGGCCTGAAGATTGGCGTGGCGGGCGGCATCCCTGACCGGCGCGATATCGAGCAGCTGGAACCTTCCTGACTCCGCCAGTTCCTTGCGCAGCTGCTCGCCGATGCGCTCGAGCCGCACCTCTTCCGGCTTGGAGCCGTAGAACTCGCCGGGAAGGCTGGTGTCGATCAGCTCGAAATCGAACACCGCGAGCTTGGGCGGATCGGCCAACGCGACCGAACCCGTCAACAGCAAAGCTGCGAAACAAATCAGCGCTCGCATGATCGTGATTCCGTGCCTCGCGCGCGCGGGGACGAAATGCGGGGTTGCAAGCCGGGCCAAATCGGTCATGCTTTAGCAGAGACAATTCTCCACCGGCGGTCAAGCCAGGGAGAACATCTGGAGGAAACATGATCCGATGGTTGGTCGGCCTGATCGGCCTGGGTCTTGCCGCGACGAGCGCGCTCGCGGCCGACCCGGTCCAGATCGGCGTCGGCTATCTCGGCGTCGCCGGCACCAGATCGACGCTGTCGCTGGTCGAGCAGCCCGCGGACAATGACGGCGTCGCCGGCGCGCGCCTCGCCATCGAGGACAACAACACCACGGGAAAATTCCTCAACCAGCGTTTCACGCTGGAGGAGCGCCGCATTAGGGAAGGCGAAGATCCGGTCGAGGCTGCGGCTGCGCTCGCCGAGAAAAACGGCTTCATCATCGCCGACCTGCCGGCCGACGCGCTGTTGAAGGTCTCGGATGCCCTGCGCGAGCGTAGCACGCTGCTGTTCAATGCCGGCGCGATCGACGAGCGCCTGCGCGAGGCTGATTGCCGCGCCAATGTCATCCACACCGCGCCGACGCGCGCGATGCTGGCCGATGCGCTCGGCCAATATCTGGTGTGGAAGCAGTGGAAGCGCTGGCTGCTCGTGGTCGGCTCGCATGACGAGGACAAGCTGTTCGCCGATGCACTGCGGCGCACCGCCACGCGGTTCGGCGCCAAGATCGTGCAGGAGCGTACGTTCGAGGACAAGGGCGGCGCGCGCCGCACCGATAGCGGCGTGACGCTGATCCAGCGCCAGATGCCGGTGTTTACCCAGCAAGCCCCAGCCTATGATGTGCTGGTCGCCGCCGACGAGAGCGAAGTGTTCGGCGCCTATCTGCCCTATCGCACCTGGGATCCGCGCCCCGTCGCGGGCTCGGCCGGCCTCGTGCCGCGCAGCTGGGACGCGGCGCAGGATCAATGGGGCGCGATCCAGATGCAGAACCGCTTCATCAAGCTGAATTCGCGGCGCATGACCCCGCTCGACATGCAGGCCTGGACGGCGGTGCGCATGATCGGCGAGGCCACCTCGCGCACCAATTCCGGCGACGTCAAGAAAGTCACCGACTTCATCAAGGGGCCGGACTTCTCGGTCGCGGCCTTCAAGGGCACAAAACTGACCCTGCGCGACTGGAACCTGCAGCTGCGCCAGCCGATCCTGCTGGTCGACGGCCGCATGGTGGTGTCGGTGTCGCCGCAGGAGGGATTTCTGCACCAGGTCTCCGAGCTCGACACACTCGGCTACGACCGCCCGGAGAGCAAATGCAAGCTGAAATGAGGACGCGAATGTTGCGCATGTGGCGTGTGGGGTTGCTGTCCGGACTGGCGCTTGCGGCCGCGCCCGCGCATGCGTTCATTGCCTATGTCTCGAACGAGAAGAGCAACACGGTCTCGGTGATCGACACCGACAGCTGGACCGTGACCAAGACCATCAAGGTCGGCCAGCGCCCGCGCGGCATCGACTTCACGCGCGACGGCAAGTTCGTGATGGTCGCGGTCGGCGACGACGACACCATCCAGGTGATCGACGCCAAGACGCAAGCGATCGTGGACAGCCTGCCCTCCGGGCCCGACCCGGAATTGTTCGCGCAGGATGCGGCCGGAAAAATCCTCTATGTCGCCAACGAGAACGACAACACGGTGACCGTGATCGATCTGGAGAAGCGCGCGCGGCTCGGCGACATCCAGGTCGGCGTCGAGCCCGAGGGCATGACCATCAGCCCGGACGGCAAGACGCTGATCAACACGTCCGAGACGACCAACATGGCGCATTTCATCGACACCTCGTCGCGCCAGATCGTCGCCAACGTGCTGGTCGACGCGCGGCCGCGCTTTGCCGAATTCAAGCACGACAGTTCGGAGCTGTGGGTATCCTCGGAGATCGGCGGCACGGTCTCGATCATCGATCCCAAAAAGCACGAGGTGACCGGCAAGGTCACGTTCGAGATTCCGGGGTTGCGGAAAGAGGCGATCCAGCCGGTCGGCATCGGCATGACCAGGGACGACAAGACCGCCTTCGTTGCGCTCGGCCCCGCCAATCGCGTCGCCGTGGTCGACGTCGCCTCGCGCAAGGTGACGAAATACCTGCTGGTGGGACAGCGCGTCTGGCACATGGCGTTCACGCCGGACGAGAAATATCTGCTCACGACCAACGGCGTCTCGAACGACGTCTCCGTCATCGACGTCGCCGCGCAAAAGGTGATCAAGACCATTCAGGTGGGCGAACTGCCCTGGGGCATTACGATCGCGCCATGACCAGCCCTGCTCCCATCGCCGAGCCACAGGGGATGCCGAGGCTGGAAGCGGCCGCGGTGCCGGCGATGTCGATCGACGGCGTCAGCCATTCCTATGGGCCGCGCCGGGCGTTGATGGACGTCTCCTTCAATGTACAGCCTGCGAGCTTCACTGCGCTGCTCGGGCTCAACGGCGCCGGCAAGAGCACATTGTTCTCGCTGATCACGCGCCTGTTCGGCATCCAGTCCGGCCGCGTCGGCATTTTCGGCCACGACATCAGCAAGAGCCCCGGCGAGGCGCTGCGGCTGCTCGGCGTCGTATTCCAGCCGCGCACGCTCGATCTCGATCTGTCGCTGACGCAGAACCTGCTCTATCACGCCGCACTCCACGGCATCAGCCGGCGCGAGGCGGCCGCGCGCAGCGGCGAGCTGCTCGGCCGCATCGGCCTCTCGGAGCGCGCCGGCAGCAAGGTGCGCGATCTCTCGGGCGGCCAGATGCGGCGGCTGGAGATCGCCCGCGCCCTGCTGCACCGGCCGCGCCTGCTGCTGCTGGACGAGCCGACCGTCGGCCTCGACGTCAAGGCGCGCGCCGACATCATCAGCCATGTCCGCCAGCTCGTGACCGAGCAAGGCATCGGCGTGCTCTGGGCCACACATCTGTTCGACGAGATCACGGCCGGTGACGACCTCGTGGTGCTGCACCAGGGCAAGGTGCTGGCGCAGGGGCCGATGAGCCGCGTCATCACGGATGCCGGCGCGCAGGACGTCAACACCGCCTTCATGCGCCTGACCGGTGCGCAGACGATGCCGGGAGGCGGCGCATGAGCAGCATCACGACGCGGGATTCACCGCGCGGTTTCTCGGCCGCGGAATACATGACCTGCCTCACCGGCATCGTCTGGCGCGAGGGGCTGCGCTTCCTGCATCAGCGTGAGCGCTTCATCTCGGCGCTGGTGCGGCCGCTGGTATGGCTGTTCATCTTCGCCGCCGGCTTCCGCCAGGTGCTCGGCATCTCGATCATCCCGCCTTACGAGACCTACATCCTCTACGAGGTCTATATCGCGCCCGGGCTGATGGCGATGATCCAGCTCTTCAACGGCATGCAGTCCTCGCTCTCGATGGTCTATGACCGCGAGATGGGCAATATGCGGACGCTGCTGGTGAGCCCGCTGCCGCGCGGATTCCTCTTGTTCTGCAAGCTGCTGGCGGGCACCGCGGTGTCGCTGCTCCAGGTCTATGCGTTCCTGCTGATCGCCTGGTTCTGGGACATCACCCCTCCCGCGATCGGCTATCTCACCGTGCTGCCGGCGCTGATCCTGTCCGGGCTGATGCTGGGCTCGCTCGGCATGCTGATCTCCTCGGGCATCAAGCAGCTCGAAAGCTTCGCCGGCGTGATGAACTTCGTGATCTTTCCGATGTTCTTCGCCTCCTCCGCGCTCTACCCGCTCTGGCGGGTGCAGGAGGGCAGCCCCTATCTCTACTATCTCTGCCAGGCCAACCCATTCACCCATGCGGTCGAGCTGATACGTTTTGCATTCTACGGGCAAATCAACTGGATCTCGCTGGCGGTCGTGGCGGCCTGCACAATCGTCTTCATGATCGGCGCGATTCTGGCCTATGATCCCTCGCGCGGGCTGGCGCGACGGGGCCCTGCGGGAGGCGAATGATGAGATCAGGGATCGTGATCGTAGGCGCTGTGGCGCTCGCTGTTGCGGGCACGGCCGCACGCGCGGCCGATCCGCGCTATCCCGACTGGCCCTGCACGCAGGCAAAAGTGCCGGTGATTTCTCTCGCCGCGGTGTGGGCCGGCCCGGCGCTCGACGACGCCGAGACCAAGTGGAAGGACGACGCCAAGATCAGCGCGCTGGTCTCAAAGCTGTCGGCGCGCAAGACGCCGCTCGACGAGGCGGAGAAGTCGGTCAAGGAATTTCTGGCGGGCTCCGCCACTGACAAGACCGCGAACGCAAAACTCCTGTTCGCCGGCCTGTTCGACACACTCAACGCGCAGCGCTCCCAGGTCATGAGCGGGCTCGAACGCGTCAGCCGCAAGCAGCGCGAGGCCGCCGACAAGATTCGCGAGGAGACCCTGGCGCTGCAGACGCTCCAGAGCGCAACGCCGCGCGACGAGGCCAAGGTCGAGGCGCTCAGCAACGAGCTGATCTGGAAGACCCGCATCTTCGAGGACCGCCACAAGGTGGTGCGGTTCGTTTGTGAAGTTCCGACCACGATCGACCAGCGCCTGTTCGCTCTCGGACGCGTGATCCAGCAGGGAATGGAATAGCGTCAGCCTCGCTGACAGCTCACCAAAAGTTCCCGCGATCGCCTCGGGATCGTTAACCTTTTGCCGCGCTATCTGCCGGAACTAAATCCATTCAAGATGGCTTGTCGAAGTGGACTTCAAGACGTCGGGAGGCCTCGATGGGAACAACAAAATTCATCTTCGCATGCGCTGCAGCCATCAGCACGCTCGCGTCCCCCGCTTTTGCTGACGACATGACCGGGATGGTCACCAGAATCGACCGGCTCAACAGCACGATCTCGATCCAGCAGACACAGAAAGGCACGGTCGGCGGCAGCGCGGGCGGCGCCGGCGCGCTTCAGGAGTACAAGGCCAAGGACGCCGCGATGCTGGATGCCGTCCATGCCGGCGACAGGGTGACGTACTCGGCGACCGACAACAACGGTACGGGCACGCTGACCAAGCTGCAGAAGCAGTAGGCCGAAATCTTCAGCCTCATTGCGGCCATCCTTCGAGACGCCCGCCTTGGCGGGCTCCTCAGGATGAGGTCTGGTTTCGCGGCGAGATCCTAGGACCCTCATGGTGGGAGACCGCGAAGCGGTCGTCTCGAACCACGAGGCCACGCTGTTGCGACTTGCTTGAACTACTGCTCCGGCCGCGGCTGCGGCTGCGTCTCCTCGGTCGGTAACTTCGCGCGCTCCCAACCGTCGGTGCCGTCGGGGTACCAGGCTACGTTGGCATAACCGTAAGCCAAGGCGCGCTTGGCGGCGTTCCAGGACATCCAGCAGTCGGCCAGACAGTAGATCACGAGCAGCGCAGCCTTGTCGCCGCGCGCGGCGCGGGCGAGGCCGCGCTGAAAATAATCGTCCATGGCGGGCGCCAGCACGCCGTAGCCGCTGTCCGGCAGCCAGATGCTGCCCGGAATGTTTTTCCGCGGCTCATCCCGCCACACCGTGCCTTCGGGAAGGTTCTTCGGCTTCGGCGCGCGCGGCAGCACGTCGATGAATGCGCCGCTCTTCGTACGCCAGATCGCTTCGGCCTCCGCAGTCGTCAGCACGCGCGCGCCAGTGAGCGTCGCCGGCACCGGCGCGCGGTAATTGTCGGCGCGATATCCCTCGGGCTCGAACGGCTCCTGCTGCTGCGCCAACGCCGGCACCACCAGAATGGCGGCGAGCAGCGCGGCGGCAACGCGCCGCCTCATGGCGTCTTCTTGGCCGTCTCCGCGCCGAGCGGCTTGTCGCTCTCGTCGAGCAGCGGCACACCAAAGTCGATCAGGATCTTGTTGATCTCGCCCTGGTTCTCCTGGATCAGCTTGTTGAGCTGCCGCTTCCAGTTCTGGTCGGCGGGGCGCACGCCCATGCCGATGCGATAGACCAGCTTCGGCCCGGTCGTTTCCTTCACCAGCGGCGTGACGTGCAGCGATCCGGCTTTCTTGGCATAGAACCCGGCCATCGGCCCCCACAGCACGCCGGCGTCGATCTTGCCGACGACGAGGTCGTCGACCATTGCCTGCGCGGAGTTGTCGAAGCGCGTGTCGATCATCAGCGGATAGGGCTTTGCATCGCCCATCAGGCCGGCGATCGCCATGTTGGTGGCCGGCGGCGTGCCGGCGACGATGCCGACATGCTTGCCCTTCAGGCGCGCGTCTTCGAGCGTATCGACGTCCTCGAGCCCGCTGCCGGTCTTGGCGACCAGCGCATAGGTCGTGCGGTAATAGGGATTGGTGCCCTGCACGAGGTCATCACCTTGCGGAAATCCCATGATGACGTCGCAGCGATGCGCGCCCAGCGTCATGCGCACGAAGCCGGTGGCTTGCGGGAAGAAGACGTAGTCGAGTTTCTTCTGGAGCTTGTCCGCGAGCAGCTCGGCGAGCTTGTTCTCGAACCCCTCGCCCTTCTCGTTCGAGAACGGCAGATTGCGCGGGTCGGCACAGACGCGCAGCACTTTCGGGTCGACCAGCTCGAACGAGAGGTCGCCGGTCTCGCTGGTCTGCGCGATGGCGACGTCGCCGAACGCGCAGGATGCCACCAGGATCCACAGTGAAAACAACCAGCGACGATGTCGTCCGGCCTCCGTCATCGCGCTTCCTCCTCGGTTTGTTTGAATGCTAGCCATGCAACGCATGACACGCCATGTTTTGCTAAACTTTGTGCTGGCTTTGCTTTGTTGCAGTGCAATGCGCGCAACCCTTTGAACTGAGGCGGAAAAGTGTCTCGCATCGCTCTCGTGATCGCAGCCTTGTCCCTGCTGGGGATAGCAACGCTAGCACGCGCTGCGGCGGCCGAATTGCCTGTGAGCGAAGTCGCGCCGGGAATCTTCGTACACTCCGGGACCATCGCGCTCATGACCCGCGAGAACGAAGGGGACATGGCCAATGTCGGCTTCATCGTCGGCGAGGACGCGGTGGCCGTGATCGACACCGGCGGCAGCCTGCGTGAGGGCGAGGCGCTGCTGGCGGCGGTGCGGGCTCGCACATCAAAGCCGATCCGCTACGTCATCAACACCCATGGCCATCCCGACCATGTCTTCGGCAATGCGGCCTTTGCCGCAGAGGGAACCAGCTTCGTCGGCCACAGCAAGCTGCCGCAGGCGCTGGCGACGCGCGGGCCGTATTATCTCGACAATTTTAGACGCCTCATGGGTAGCGAATTGATCGATCCCGTGAAGATCGTGCCGCCCACCCTGCTCGTCGTTGATACCCTGACGCTCGATCTCGGGTCGCGCCGCCTCACCTTGCGGGCCTGGCCGGCCGGGCACAGCGACAACGATCTGACCGTGTTCGACGAGACAAGCAAGACGCTGTTCGCGGGCGACCTGGTCTTCCTCCGCCATATCCCGGTGATGGACGGTAGCATCCGCGGCTGGCTCGGCACGCTCGGGGAACTCGACAAGATTCCCGCGCAGCGCGTCGTGCCCGGTCACGGGCCTGTGAGCGACTGGCCTGCCGCGCTCGGCGACGAGCGGCGTTATCTCACGACGCTGCTGGCGGACGTCCGGGCGTCGAACAAGAAGGGTGAGCCGATCCGGACTGCCGCCGACAAGGCGGCCGCATCGGAACGGCCGCATTGGCAATTGTTCGACGACTACAATGCCCGCAACGCAACCGCAGCATTTTCGGAAATTGAATGGGAGTAGTGGACGCGCTACGCTGGACGGGGATCGGCTATGCCGCCCCAGAGAAAACTGCTTCGTCCGCACGGGACCACGACCATGACGGGATGCACACGCCGCCTGCCCCTGATCGCCGCATTGCTTGGCATCGCCTTCGCTGTGCCGGCGAGTGCCGAGGAGGCTTACGATCCCTGGCCGGGCCTGGTCCAGGACATCTTCAGCAACCGTCCGATCAACGACGGCAACGACGTCATCGGCATCGAGATGCCCTATCGCGCCGAGGACGCGGCGATCGTGCCGGTGACCCTGCGCAGCAAACTGTCGCCGGCGGATAGCCGCCGCATCCGTTCGATCACGCTGGTGATCGACCGCAACCCCGCGCCGATGGCGGCAAAGTTCGAGCTCGGCGCAGATGCCAACGTCACCGAGATCTCCACGCGCGTGCGCGTCAACAACTACACCGACGTCCACGCGGTCGCCGAGCTCAGCGACGGCCAGCTCTACGTCGCCAAGACCTATGTGAAGGCCTCGGGCGGCTGCTCGGCGCCGGCAGGAAAGAACATCGAGGAAGCCAGGAACCGGCTCGGCCAGATGCGCTACCGGCAATTCGCGCGCGAGGAGGCACCTGCGAGCCGCGTCCGCGAGGCGCAGATCATGATCGGCCATCCCAACAATTCCGGCCTGCAGATGGACCAGGTCACGCAGCTCTACATCCCCGCCTTCTTCGTCAACCAGCTGAAGCTGACGCAGGACGACAGTCCCGTGCTGTCGATGGAGGGCGGCATCTCGATCTCGGAGGATCCCAATCTGCGCTTCACCTACGTCTCCAACGGCGCCAGGCGTTTCCGTGCGGAAGCGAAGGACACGGATGGGCACGTGTTCCGCAATGAATGGGATGTGGAGAAGCCGGGGACGTGAGGCGCTGCCTTCCCTCCCCCTTCAAAGTCAAACGCGGTGCGGATGACTGTGCCCTCGCCCCTTGTGGGAGAGGGCAGCACCGCTGGTAGACAAAAATTCGCTTGGGTGAGGGGTTTGTCTCCGCGAGCTACTCTCTTGCGATAGTATTCGCGGAGACATACCCTTCATCCGGCGCCATAGCCGAAGCTTTGCTTCGGCGTTCTTAAGAACGGCGGCCCTAGGCCGCCTATGCCACCTTCTCCCGCATCCGCCTTCGCCAAGGCTTCGGCGGACATGAGGGGAGAAGGAAGAAAGAGTCAGAAACACCTCACCTCGGCTTCCGCCTGCGCGCGCCTGAGATCGTTCACCGCTGAGTTCGCCTGCTCCGACGTACGAAACTGGACGCCGAGATTGCCGCGCACCTGGGACATGCTCAGCGCCGTCTCGGCGGTGACGTAACGGTCATAGGACACGATCGAGGCCACCACGTCGATCGAGCAGGAGCATTGCTCGATCGACTGCCGGCTCTCGCCATTGGCCTTCATGCAGCCATAGACGTATTCGGCACGCGCCGAGGTCGGATAATCATTGGCCTCCTCGGCACGCGCGGCGTAGACGGTCGCAGCCCACACCGCCAATGCGGCGACAATCGGTCGTAGCTGTCCCGCCAGATTCATGAGCGTCCTCCCGCTGGTTGCGACGAAAGCTATGCTATGCGTATTGTCATGAAAAGCACTCTATCTGAGGAAACGGCTCACAAGGTGATGAGAGCACTTGGTTCGAGAGCGCCTGGACGAACATTGGCGCTCGCGATGACGCTGGCGCTGTCGCTGGCCGCACCCGGCCGCGCGGCGGATACGATCCGCCTTGCAGTGCAGAAGACCGGAACATTCTCCTGGGAGCTGGCCGCGATCCGCGCCGGCGGGCTCGACAAGGAAGCCGACCTGTCGCTCGACGTCGCCGAGCTCGCGAGCCCCGAGGCCGGCAAGATCGCGCTGCGCGCCGGGAGTGCCGACATCATCCTGTCGGACTGGCTGTGGGTGTCGCGCGAGCGCGTGCTCGGCGCCAAGCTCACCTTCTATCCGTATTCCAGCGCGCTCGGCGCGGTGATGGTGCCCGCATCCTCGCCGATCAGGACGCTCGCCGACCTGAAGGGACGGAAGCTTGGCGTCGGCGGCGGCGCGATCGACAAGAGCTGGCTGCTGCTGCAGGCGCGGATGAAACAGGACGGCATCGATCTGAAGTCAGATGCGAGCATCGTCTACGGCGCGCCGCCTTTGATCGCCGCCAAGGCCCTCGACGGCGAGATGGATGCGAGCCTCAACTTCTGGAATTTCTGTGCGCAGCTCGAGGCCAAGGGTTTTCGCCGCCTCGCCGGCATCGAGGACATTTTGCCGAAGCTGGGGGCCAAGGGCGCGGTGTCCGCGGTCGGTTATGTCTTCGACGAGAGCTGGGCCGCAAGCCATCGCGATGCGGTGGCGCGCTTCATTGCGATGACCCGCAAGGCCAAGCAGCTGCTGGTCACCTCGGACGCCGCCTGGGACAAGATCGCGCCGCTCACCGGCGCGAGCGATCCGGCCATCCTCAAGACCTACCGCGACCACTATCGCGACGGCATTCCGCGCCGGAGCATCGTGGACGAGGAGGCGGATGCGCGCGTGCTCTATCGCGTGCTCGCCGAGATCGGCGGACGCGACCTGGTCGGGCCGGCGACCGAGCTCGATCCCGGCACCTTCTATCACGCAGTCCCCGGAGACTGAGGTGCTGCGTCTTCTCTCGTTTTCCCTATTCCTCGCGACCTGGTGGATTGCGGCGCTGTTCGTCGGCGGCGCAAAGCTGCCCTCCCCGCCTGCCGTGCTCAACGTCATCATCGCGGAAGCAACGAGCGGCGCCCTGTTCCTGCATCTCGGCGCTACGCTGGCGCGCGTCGCGCTCGCCTTCGTGCTGGCGATGTCGCTCGGCAGTGCTATCGGCTATTTGATGGGACGGGTGAAGCTCGCCGACCGGCTCGGCGATCCCTGGTTGATCCTGCTCCTGAACCTGCCGGCGCTGGTCGTGATCGTGCTCGCCTATATCTGGGCCGGCCTGACCGAAGCGGCCGCGATCGCGGCGATCGCCATCAACAAGCTGCCGACCGCCATCGTCACCTTGCGCGAGGGCACGCGCGCGCTCGACCGTTCGCTGGACGAGATGGCCACCGTGTTCGCGATGCCGCGCTGGCGCGCGTTCCGCCACGTCGTGCTGCCGCAGCTTGCGCCCTATATCGCAGCCTCGGCCCGCTCCGGATTGTCGCTGGTATGGAAGATCGTGCTGGTGGCCGAACTGCTGGGACGGCCGAACGGCGTCGGCTTCGAGATCGGCGTCGCCTTCCAGCTGTTCGACACGCCGCGACTGCTGGCCTATTCGCTCACCTTCGCGGCCGTCGTGCTCGTCATCGAAACCTTGCTGGTGCAGCCGTTCGAAGCCCGCGCAACACGGTGGCGGCCCCGTGCGGCTTGAAGTCGATATCTCCGGAAAGACATTCAGGAGTGCCGCGGGCGAAACGCACGAGGTACTGGCCCCGGTCAGCTTCGCGCTTCAATCCGGTGAGGTCGGCGTTTTGATCGGCCCCTCCGGCTGCGGCAAGAGCACGATGCTGCGCATCATCCTCGGGCTCGACCGCGATTTCCACGGGACCATCGCGCGTCCACCGGAAGCGCGGATCGGGATGGTGTTCCAGGAGCCGCGGCTGTTGCCGTGGCGCTCGGTCGAACAGAATGTGCGGCTTGCGGCTCCTGATATCTCCGAAGCGAAGCTGTCGGAACTGTTCAGGATCCTGGAGCTGGAAGCGCATCGCAGCCACTTTCCCGGCGAATTGTCGCTGGGTCTTGCCCGGCGCGTCGCGCTGGCCCGCGCCTTCGCGGTCGAGCCCGATCTGCTCGTGCTCGACGAGCCCCTCGCCTCGCTCGACGACGCGCTCGCGGGCCGCCTGCGCGACGAGATCGCGACGCTGGTCGCAAGCCGCCCCATGATGACGCTGCTCGTCACCCACAGCCTCGACGATGCGGTCCGCCTCGGTGACCGCCTGTTCTTCCTGTCGCCGCAGCCGGCGCGAATTCTGGCAGAAGTGCCCATCAGCATCCCGCGTGGCGCACGCGGCGACGCAGAGATAGCCACGATTAGGGCGGGCCTCTTGGCGAGGACCTAAGGTGAACATGGCGGCGAACATGCCGGGCGTGATGCCTCATAGGCAGCCAGGCAAAGCGCGTGCTAAACAGGACCCGTAGCGGAGCCTGACGATGAAGCGAATGGTCGCCCTCATGACGCTTGGCCTCGCTCTCGTCGCGACCATGGCGAGCGCGCAGGACATGATGCGTGACGTCGACCTCACGTCACCCGCGATGGTCTCCGCGGAAATGAGCCGGCAGGAGGTCGAGACCATCCTGGCCAAAGCCAGCGCCGGGGCGCCGGCCGATTTCACCGGCAAGCGGTTGTCGGGGCTTGATCTCTCGGGTCTCGACCTTTCCGCGGCTATTCTCCGTGCGGCACGACTCAACAAGACAAAACTCGCCGGTGCCCATCTTGATCATGCGATCCTCGATCAGGCGTGGCTGCTGGACGCTGATCTCGCGGGCGCGAGCCTGAAGGGCGCCAATCTGTTCGCCTCGCAGATGGCGCGCGCGCGTCTGGACGGCGCGGACCTGACCGGTGCTCGCATCGCGGCCGACCTCACCGGCGCAAGCCTGGTCGGCGCCTCGATCGCGGACGCGCATCTTGGCGCCGATATGCGCAACCAGTCGATGGGGCTGATGCGCGCGGTGCTGAGATCCGCCAATCTGGAACGGGTGAACGCGCGCAACGCCGACCTGTCGCGCGTCGATCTCGAATTTGCCTCCCTCAAGGGAGCCGATCTGAGCGGTGCATCGCTGAAAAACGCCCAACTCGGCGGCGCCGACCTGACCGGAGCCACCGTCACTGACGCCGATTTCGAGGGCGCCGATCTCGTCTCGGCGAAGCTGATCGCGCCGATCGGCCTTGACCGCGCCAGAAATTTCGACAAGGCAAAGAACCGCGAGCGCCTGATCAGGGAATAACGGGGCGCCTTTGGGAGGATCGGCTGATGCGTTGGTTTCTGGCTTTGATCGCGTTGTTGACGTTGGCCGGCGAAGCCGCAGCCCAAAGCAAGGGCAAGGGCATCCGGCTCTGGAATCTGACGACGGAGACGATCTCCGGCTTCCAGCTCGCGCCCGCCGGCAAGACCGAGTGGGGACCGAACCAGTGCCTGAACGACAAGGACAAGGAGGTCGACCACGACGAGCGGCTGCGCATCACCGGCGTCGAGCCCGGCCGCTACGACGCCAGGGTCAGCTATCCCAACGCGCGGCAGTGCATCGTCCGCGACATCGAGATCAAGGCAGACGCGGTGTTCTCGATCGCCGACAAGGACCTGAAGGACTGCACGAAATAGTTATGAGACCCTCATGGTGAGGAGCGCGAAGCGCGTCTCCGGACGATGCTTCGCATCGCCGGGCGAACTATGAAGGCCCGGCCGATTCAGCTCGGCCTCGATCCTTCGAGACGCCGCTTCGCGGCTCCTCAGGATGAGGGGTTAGAGCACTCAAGACCCGGCAGCGCGAGCGCTTCATGCCTTGTCGTTCGGGTGCGGATATTCGCAGCGCCACCGCACCGCCTGCCACTTCGGATGGTCGCCGACCCATTGCGCGATATAGGGCGGCGCAGCCATCACGCATTGCCTGGGCGACCCCGCAAAGTTGAACACCAGGTGCTGCTCCTCGCAGGTCGCAGGCGAGAGCACCGCACACACAGTCACCACCAGGTCAATCGGGTTCATGCCGGGATCCTGTCGCAAGGGGACAATGGAGATTAGCACGAAAGATTACGTTCCGAGGAGCGGGAAGTTTCAAACGGACGGGATGTTCCCGCTCCCAGCGCGCAGGCAGAGGCGGAACAAACACCCTAGAAGTTTACCCCGAACACCAATCGCGCCTGATGACGCTCGAAATTGACGAGGTCGAGATTGCCGCCCGATCCGGCCGGGCGACCCCAGGCCTGCATGCTCCAGCTCAGGGTGAGCCGCGACTTCTCCGATAGCTGGAAATAGGCGGTCGGACCGACAAACAGCGCCTGCCCCGAGAACTCGCCGAGGCCGATGCCCTCATACTGGCGGAAGTAGCGCATCTCCCCACCGAGCAGAAAATTGGGGCGCACGCGCACCAAGCCGCCAAACGCCGCCCCGATCGTCGAACTCTTCTCGGACAGACCTGCCACCTCGAAGCGCGCCCATTCCGGCTGATAGATCAGGTTGAGCGCGCCGATGACGAAGTTCGGGACCAGCTCGCGGTCGAAAGCGAGCGTGAAATCGGTGCCGTACATCCGCCCCTTCGCGCCGCTGGTCTCGTCGATGCGATCGCCATGGAGTTCGGCGGCGACAGTCAATCCGAATGGCGCGCGCTCGCGGTCGAGCAGGCGGTAACGCAGGTCGAGCGAGGCGCCCTGGAAATTGAACTGGCGGCGGTCGCCGATATCAGGGACGCCGGTGATGTCATGCAGCGTGGCGGTGCCGCCGACCTCGATACGGAAGTTCGGCAGCGGCACGACTTCGATCTCGACCTCCTGCTGGAGGGCGCGATAGGTGCCGCCCTTGCCGAAGCGCCCTGTCGTTTGGGTCTGGAATTCGCGCTCACCGGGATTGCCGACGTCGGTGCCGATCATGAAGCCGAAGATGTGCTCGGTATCAAAGCTCTCTTCGGCACTGACACACGCCGGTGCAAGCGCAACACCGAACGCAATTGCCGTCCAGATCGTGTGGGCTCCAATGGGCATTGCGAACACTACCACGGCTTCGACGGCGTTCGCCATCGAAGCCGCGGCAGGTCGTCAGTCTTACTTGCGCGCAGCGCAGGCGTACATGTTGATTTCCATGCCGACCGGCACTTCCACGATCTTCGGAGCTTTCCAAGCCATTCGGGTCTCCCAAGGGTATTGAGCGCGACATCGCGCGGGGCAAAACCTAGGGCTGCGTCAGGTGCAGCGCAAGTCTGGAATCGAAGCGCAAACACAGCGAACTGTCGCATTATGCTCGCGAATTTCCCTCTCGGGCAAATCACCTTCGCTCCCAGTCAAGCGCCGCGTCTCTCACCGCAACAAGCGCAGCAGCGCGCGGCCGGCGCGCGAGTTCAGCTCCTTCGCATCCAGCGTTCCGTCCTTGTCGGGATTCGCTGCGTTGAAGCGCTGCTCCACCACCGCGAGATATTCGTCGAGCGTGAGAGTCCCGTCGCGATCGGGATCGGCGGCGGCGAGTTCTTTCGCCGTTAACCGTCCGCGCAATTCACGCGCGTCCAGCGTGCCGTCGTGATCGGGATCGAGCTTTGCGAACAGCGCGGCGGCCGCCTTCTTCACCTCGGCGAGATCGAGCGTGCCGTCATTGTCGGTATCGAACATCTTTACGGCGTTGCCGGAAGCAGCCCACGCGGGACCGGACAGCACTGCAATCGTGAGCGCAAGCGCAACTGAGCGACGTGAAATCATCAAACCCTCCTGACCAGACCCCGATTCGCACGGGATCGAAACGACATAAGTCTACAAGCGAGCCCCGGTTCAAGTCCGGAATTGCAACCTGCGCACCGCACAACTCGCGGAACCCGACTGCCCGAGCAGAGCGGCCGAAGCCGGCACCGCTTCATGCCACGGAATTTTTTCAGCGTCTGCGCACAAGTGAAAGTCGGTTGTCAGGTTTCCGTCAGGTGACCGGCATCTGGCATCCAACATATCGTCAGCGCGTTTACGACTTTCGTATTGACGGTTTTTGCAATCGGGCGGAGTGTTGCTACCGCAGCGTCAAAAGGCGCGCATATTGGGAGGAACGGATGAAACGCTTTGCGATGGCCGCGAGCCTCGTCATGCTTGCATCGACGTGTGCAAACGCCCAGACTACCGAGCAGCTGGTCAAGGGTGCGACCGATACATCGAACGTTCTCAACTACGGGATGGGCTACAATCTGCAGCGCTTCTCGACGCTGAACCAGGTCAACAAGGACACCGTCAAGAATCTCGTCCCGGTCTGGAACTACAGTTTCAACGACGATCGCAGCGAGGAATCGCAGCCGCTGGTGTACCAGGGCGTGATCTACGTGACCTCGCACAACGCCACCATGGCGGTCGACGCCAAGACCGGCAAGCAGATCTGGAAATCCAAGATCGAGTATCCCGCCGAGACGCCGCGTATCGTCTGCTGCGGCATCATCAACCGCGGCGCCGCCCTCTATGACGGCAAGGTCTTCCGCACCACGCTCGACGCCAACGTGATCGCGCTCGATGCCAAGGACGGCAAGGAGCTGTGGCGGCAGAAGGCCGCCGACATCAAGGAAGGCTATTCGATGACGGTGGCGCCGCTGGTCGCCGACGGCGTCGTCATCACCGGCATCTCCGGCGCCGAGTTCGGCACCCGCGGCTTCATCGACGGCTGGGATCCGGCGACGGGCAAGCATCTCTGGCGTACCCATTCGATCCCCTCGCCCGACGAGCCCGGTGGCGACACCTGGAAGGGCGACACCTGGAAGCTCGGCGGCGGCTCGACCTGGATCACCGGCTCCTACGACCCCGAGCTCAACACGGTCTATTGGGGCATCGGCAATCCCGGACCGTTCAACTCGGCGGTGCGTCCCGGCGACAACCTCTACACCTGCTCCGTGCTGGCGATGGATCCCAAGACCGGCAAGATCAAGTGGCACTACCAGTTCTCGCCGAACAATCCGTTCGACTATGACTCGGTGGCCGAGATGGTCCTCGCCGACATGAATGTCGAGGGCAAGCCGACCAAGGTGCTGATGGACGCCAACCGCAACGGCTTCTTCTACGTGCTCGACCGCACCAACGGAAAGCTGCTCGCGGCCAATCCTTACGTGAAGGTGAACTGGGCGACCGGCGTCGACATGAAGACCGGCAAGCCGATCGAGACCGACGTCACGAAGGACGCGCGCGACGGCAAGAAGGTCACCGTCTATCCGTCGATCCTCGGCGGCAAGAACTGGGAGCCGATGTCGTTCAATCCGCAGACCGGCCTCGCCTATGCCAACACGCTCGCCTTCGGCGGCAGGTACAAGACCGAGCCTGTCACCTTCAAGCAGGGCGAATGGTATCTCGGCATGGACCTCACCGACCTCTGGGAGTGGGGTGACGGCCCGCGCGGTCATCTGAAGGCGATCGATCCCATGACCGGCAAGGCCAAGTGGGAAGCGCCAAGCGACATCCCGCGCTTCTCGGGCGTGCTGTCGACCGCGGGCGGCGTCGTGTTCTCGGGCGCGCTGACCGGCGAGTTCGAGGCCTTCGATGCCGACACCGGCAAGAAGCTCTGGCAGTTCCAGACCGGCTCGGGCATCGAGGGACAGCCGGTGACCTGGCAGCAGGATGGCGTGCAGTACATTGCCGTCACCTCCGGCTATGGCGGCGTCTACTCGCTGTTCTCCGGCGACGAGCGGCTTGCCAAGGTGCCGCCTGGCGGCTCGCTGTGGGTTTTTGCGGTCAAGCAATAACCACGGCCCGATGCTGAAAGACATATCTCACAAGACGGTGGCGACGATCGCCACCGTCGCGGTGCTGACGGTCGCGCTTGCGGCGACCGTTCGTGCCGCGGACGATGCAACCGGCAATCCCGTGCAGGCACAGATCGACCATGGCAAGTCGACCTATGCTTCGAAATGCTCGCACTGCCACGGCCCCAACATGATGAATTCCGGCACCATCACGCCGGACCTGCGCGCCTTTCCCGACGACAAGACGCGCTTCGTCACCACGGTGAAGAACGGCAAGAACAACAAGATGCCGCCCTGGGCCGACATTTTGAGCGACGACGAGATCGGCAATCTCTGGGCCTTCGTCTCGAGCCGGAGGAAGCCATGAGACGCTGGCTGATCGCGTGGAGCGTTGCCGCGATCCTCGCGGCGGCGACCACCGCCGCGCGCGCGGCCGACGAGCCGCTGAAGGTCTGCCTCGATGAGGATCGGCCTCCGCTCTCGGTGCATCACAAGGGCAAGCCGGATTCAGGCTTCGACGTGCTGCTGGCGCAGGCGATCGCGGACCGGATCGGCCGGCCGCTGAAGATCCAGTGGTTCGAGAGCAAGCTGGACGAGGATTCGAGCCCGCAGCTCGAGGCCAACGCCTTGCTCTCGGACGGGCGCTGCTCGCTGGTCGGTGGCTATGCGCTGACGACGGATTCCCTCGTCAAGCCCGGCATGAAGACGGCACGCTTGCCGGATTTCACCGGGGCCACGCGCGACGACCGGCGCCGCCGCGTCGCGCTCGGCGTGCTCGCGCCGAGCCAGCCTTACGTCTATTCGCCGATGACGGTGGTACTCGGGCCGAAAGCGCAGGGCCGCAAGATCGGCGACATCGGCGATCTCGCCGGCCTTCGCCTTGCGATCGAGAGCGGCTCGCTGGGCGATGCCATCCTGATGACCTTCGACAAGGGCCGCCTGATCGACAGCATCACCCATCTCGTCACCGGCCGCGACGATCTCCTCGGCGCGCTCCAGCGCGGCGACTATGACGCGACGCTGATCGACCTCGGCCGCTTCGATGCCCACCGCGCCGCGCATCCCGACACGACGATCACCGCGTCGGGCTATTATTATCCGATCGGCGCCAATCGCGGCTATGTCGGGCTCGCCAGCGACGGCGCACTGATCGACGCGGTCAACAAGGCGCTGACCAGCCTTGCCGCCGAGGGCAAGATCGCCGAATTCGGCAAGCAGGCCGGCCTCACCTATCTGCCGCCGCGCGAGCCTGCGGTGCTCGGCGATGTCTGGGCGAAGATCATTCAAAGGTGACGGTCGTCCGACGCGGGGAGCGGTGGCGGGCGAGCGTATCCATTTACTCCGCTGTCATGCCCGCGACGCGGGCGATGACAGCGAGGGTGTGGCGTGGCCGTCGCCTCACGCGCTAAGGTGCGGGCGTTGTCCGGCGCTACGCGTCATGCTTCATCCGCCCCTTTGGTGCCCCGTGAATTCCCCGACCATCCCTTCTGCCACAAACTTGCGCGATCTCCTCTCCCGCGAAGTCAAGACCAGCGAGCTCCTGCGCGCGCTGATCGTCGTCGGCCCGATGGTCGCCGCCTATTTCATCTCGCGCGAGACGGCGCTGCTGAACCTGGGGCTCGTCGCGGTCTCGCTGCTTATTCCGGCGCTCAGGCAGCACTTTCCGCCAAAAGTCGTCGCGTGGCATTATCTCGCCATTCTCGTCACCTTTGCCGCGCTATTCCTTGCAGCTCCGGTCAAGCCGCTATTCGTGGTGCTGACGGCACTCGCCGGCTTCCTTGCGGTGGCGGGGACGCGCTATGGCGAACATTTCCGTACGCTCGGGAATTGGGTGTTCATCCCCGCTGTCTATCTCGCCTGCGAGGTGCGGGAGGGCGTGAGCGCCGCGGAAGCGATACGTCATGCCGGCGTGATCGTCGCCTCCTCTCCGATCGCGCTGGCGCTCGTCTGCGCTATCCAGATTTACGACCAGCGGCTGCGCGGCAATGCCGCGACCTCGTTCGGACCGCCCGCGGCCGAATGGTTTCTGCCCGCAGCAGCAACCGCCATGGCGGTCTTTGCCGCAGCCGCCCTGGTCGAGATCTTCAACCTCGCGCAGGGGCAATGGGTGATGTGGTCGGCCGCAAGCGTCGTGGTCGGCGACCTCACAGCGTCCACCGGCAAGCTGAAGCAGCGGGCGATCGGCGCCTTCGTCGGCGTGCCGCTCGGCTTTCTCGCGGGCCTTGCCCTGCCGCAAAGCCGCGTCGGCTACGCCATCGCGATTCTCGCGGCCACGCTCACGCTGATCTCGTTCTCCCGCTACATCGTCGGCTTCGGCCTTCGCTGCTTCTTCATCGCGCTCGCCGCGTCCTTTGCCGGCGGCGCCAGCGGCATCGCCGAGGAGCGCATCGTCAACGTGCTGATCGGTGGCACGTTCGGCCTGATTGCGGTGGCCCTGACCGAGATCGTCTGGCTGCGCGTCATGCGGAAGACCCGATCGCCCGGATGACGCGCAAATGGGCACCGCGCGGCCTTGTCGAATGCGCCAATCTGTCTCGCCTACCACCTCAGCCTGATGCAGTAGGGTCGGCAAAAATCAGGAGGGAATCATGCCCGCAAAATTCGATCGCCGCCACTTCATCGCCGCCGGTACCAGTGCACTCGCGATGCCCTTCGTCGCGCGCGGCGCCTTGGCGCAGGCCGCGTGGCCGTCCCGTCAGATTCGTATGATCTGCAGCTATCCCGCCGGCGGACAGACCGATTTGCTCGCGCGCGCCTATGGCGAATTCATCTCCAAGCAGGTCGGCAAGACCGTCGTCGTCGAGAACAAGCCCGGCGCCTCCGGCGCGATCGGCACCGCCGAGGTCGCACGCGCCGAGCCCGACGGCCACACCATTCTGTGCTCGATCTCGACCACCTACATCATGAACCGGGTCGTGATGAAGAATCCCGGCTACGACATGGACAAGGATCTGACGCTGGTCAGCGTCATTCCGGGCGCCGGCCTGTTGCTGGTCGCGAACCCCAAGACCGGGGTCAAGACGCTGGAGGATTTCGTCGCCTTCGCGCGCAAGAGTGGCAAGGTCAACTTCGGCACCTATAGCGCGGGCTCGGCCCCGCACATGACGATCAACGAGCTCAACAAGCAGTACGGTCTTTCCATCGAGCCGGTTCACTACCGCGGCGAAGCGCCGATGTGGACAGGGATGCTGGAAGGCACGCTCGATGCCGCAATGGGCAGCTACACGGCGGCGCAGTCCGTCCTGCAAAGCGACCGTGGCACCGTGTTCGCCGTGCATTCGAAGAAGGTCGACGCGATCCCCGCCATCAAGACCCTCCCGGAGCAGGGCGCAACGTCAAAATTCTTCACCGTGAGCGGCTTCTCCGGCTGGGCCGTGCCGAAGGCGACGCCGCAGCCGGTGGTCGACCGCCTGGCGGAGCTCTGCGTCGCCGCCAACAGCGATCCGAAGGTGAAGGAGGTTCTCGCGACCTTCGTGCTCGAGCCGGCCATCGGCTTCAAGGAGACCAATGCCCTGTATCAGCGCGAGTTGCCGATCTGGATCGAGAGCGCGCGGTCGCTCGGCCTCGAGCCGGCCTGAACCTTGCGCGGCGCGCGGGGCCGTCCCATCGCAACCCGGCATCCGACCAAAGCCTAGTGTCGGAACCGCATTTTCCCGCTATGATTGTGCGCCGGTGCCGGCCCCCCTCACCGGCGGACAAGAAAGGCCGATCGCATGACACCGGATGGCGTCGCCGTTGCCGTCATGATCATCCTGCTCTTTCCGATGGGCTATTTCACGCTGGCCTCGCCCGCCTTCCTGCTGGTGAAGCTCGATATCCAGCCCGTCACCCAGCTATTGCGTGGGATGTTCAACGCCCATTTTCTGGTGATGCGCGTGGCCGGCGTGATCGGGACGCTGGCTTTCCTGCTCGACGGCCGCCTGGTCGCCGCGATCGGCGTTGGCCTGCTTACAGCCTTGGCCATATGGGGGCGCGGCTGGTTCATGCAACGGATCGACGACCAGCTCAGAGCGAGGGACGCTGGCGATACTGAAGCCCTGCACCGGCTGCGCCGGCTGCATTGGAGCGGCATGCTGGGCAACGCGGTGCTGCTCGTCGCTCTCGTGACCAGCATTCCCTACGTCGCCATATCGGCCTGAGAGATATCGCCCCGCGGCCTGCGCCGGCTGTGGCGCTCGCCTAATGCTCGCCCGAGGCGGCGGCGCCCTGCTGGGCCTTGTGGATCGAGGACGGCACCACGCCAAAATATTTCCGGAACACGCGGCTGAAATGCGATGAGCTGGAGAAGCCCCAGGAGAAGGCGACGTCGGTGATGGTCTTGCCGCCGTGCGCCTCGAGCTCCTGGCGGCAATTCTGCAAGCGCGCCTGCCAGATGTAGTCGCTCACCGTGGTGCCGCGCTCGGAGAACAGCATGTGCAGATAGCGCTTGGAGCAGCCGAGCTCGGCGGAGATCTGGTCGATGCACAGATCCGGATCGCGCAGGTGCTCGCGGATGAAGAATTGCGCGCGCACATACATCGCCTCGGGCCCGACGCGATCGAACATCGTGTCCGCTTCGCGCAACGGCAGCAGCAAGAGGTCGATCAGCGAATCGGCGACACCGACCGCGCTGTTCGCCGAGAGCTTGGCCGCCTCGTCGAAGGTGGCATGGACGAAATCATGGGCGATCCTCCCCGTCCCGGTCTTCGCCGACAATTTGCAGGCCGGCATCCGCTGCGACGGGAATCCGCGGTCGCGCAGCAAGGCCTTCGGCACGATCACCACGTCGTGGCGGGTGAAGGCGGGGCTGATGATCGAATGCGGACAGGAGACGTCATAGGCGATGATGTCGCCCGGGTTCAGCTCGATATGGCGGCCCTCCTGCTCGAAATAGGACACGCCGTAGGTCTGGAAGTGGATCTTGATGTACGGGTGTTCATTGGCCTTGGCGCGCGCCAGCGTGTGCGCGATGCGATGCTGGCTGACCTCGATCTGGCAGAGCTTCAGACGCGAGACGCTTGTGTAGTCGATGCGGCCCTCGAGCGAGGACGCCTCGAGCGGATCGACGTCGAAATGCCCACACAGGCTTGTCAGCCCGTCGATCCAGCTCTGGATCTGCCGCTTCGGCGTCAAACCGGTCGTCGAGAGCGTGTGAATGGTGTCGGACATTAATCCAGCCGCTGGTTTCATCTGGAGATTCGACGCGAATCGCAACCAGCGCTGCCGGAGCCCTCAGCCATGATTGCGTGACGTTTACCTCGAATTTGAGCGGTCTGTTGAAACGAGCGCGATCGTTCCATTGCCACCCTTGACGGTTAATCCTCCGCCTTAGTTGCAGCGCCGTCAAGGGGAACCTGAGCGCCAAGGCAGTCGCGAAGCCGCGCGGAAGCCGCTGAATTCGCTACTGCAAAATCAAAAACTTCGCGTCCGTGCGCTGTCGAGCAAACCGGCTTCCCTCTTGGGCAAGTTTCCCGATGACGAAGTCGTTAGGGATTGCGGCAGGAACAACAAGAACGGGCCTCTCCTGCACGTGGACCCGTAGCTCTCATCCGGAGGAGGACACAGCACAGCATCGTTTCTGGTCCCAAACGTGACCGCCCTGCACGAGCAGACGCCGGACGAGAAGCCCGGTGATTAAGCAATGCTTCGGAAACAATAAACGAGACCAACGGAGGAATGACTATGCGCAAGGTGCTACTGGCGACCTTTCTTGGCTCCGCGGCGGCTCTCGCCGTCGGGAGCGCGTCAGCCAATGACGAAGTGCTCAAAATGTCCCAGAATCCCAAGGATTGGGTCATTCCGGCAGGCGACTATGCCAGCACTCGCTATTCCAAGCTGAACCAGATCAACGCACAAAACGTCGGCAAGCTCCAGGTTGCCTGGACCTTCTCGACCGGCGTGCTGCGCGGCCACGAAGGCGGCCCGCTGATCATCGGCAACACGATGTACGTCCACACGCCGTTCCCGAACAAGGTCTACGCTCTTGACCTTTCCAACGAGAACAAGATCATCTGGAAGTACGAGCCGAAGCAGGATCCGAACGTCATCCCGGTGATGTGCTGCGACACGGTCAACCGCGGCCTCGCTTATGGCGACGGCAAGATCATCCTGCACCAGGCCGACACCACTCTGGTTGCGCTCGACGCCAAGACCGGCCAGGTCGCCTGGTCTGTGAAGAACGGCGATCCTACTAAGGGCGAAACCGGAACCTCTGCGGCGCTCGTCGTCAAGGACAAGGTCCTGGTTGGCATTTCCGGTGGCGAGTTTGGCGTCCAGGCTCACATGACGGCTTACGATCTCAAAACGGGCAAGTTGGCTTGGCGCGGTTACTCGGAAGGCCCTGATGATCAAATCTTGGTCGATGCCGAGAAGACCACCGCTCTCGGCAAGCCGGTCGGCAAGGACTCCAGCCTCAAGACCTGGCAGGGTGATCAGTGGAAGATTGGCGGCGGCGCCACCTGGGGCTGGATCTCCTATGATCCTGAGCTGAACCTGATCTATTACGGATCAGGCAATCCCTCGACCTGGAATCCGAAGCAACGTCCGGGCGACAACAAATGGTCGATGACGATTTGGGCCCGCAATCCCGACACCGGCATGGCCAAGTGGGTCTACCAGATGACGCCGCACGATGAGTGGGACTATGACGGCGTCAACGAGATGATCCTCTCGGATCAGCAGATCAACGGCCAGCCCCGCAAGCTGCTGACGCATTTCGATCGTAACGGCCTCGGCTACACGATGGATCGCGCCACCGGCGAGCTGCTGGTTGCCGAGAAGTTCGATCCGAAGGTGAACTGGACCTCCGGCGTCGACATGGACAAGAACTCACCGACCTATGGCCGCCCGAAGGTTCTCGACGCGGCCTCGACCGAAAAGGGCGGCGAGGATCATAACACCAAGGGCATCTGCCCGGCCGCGCTCGGTACCAAGGACGAGCAGCCGGCAGCCTACTCGCCGGACACGCAGCTGTTCTACGTTCCGACCAACCACGTCTGCATGGACTACGAACCGTTCAAGGTGAGCTACACCGCGGGCCAGCCCTATGTGGGTGCGACGCTCTCGATGTATCCGCCGCAGGGTGAAACCCACATGGGTAATTTCATCGCCTGGGACGGCAAGACCGGCAAGATCGTCTGGTCGAACAAGGAGCAGTTCTCGGTCTGGTCGGGCGCGCTCGCAACCGCCGGCGGCGTGGTGTTCTACGGCACGCTCGAAGGCTACCTGAAGGCGGTCGACGCCAAGTCCGGCAAGGAGCTTTACAAGTTCAAGACTCCCTCCGGCATCATCGGCAACGTCACGACCTATGAGAACGGCGGCAAGCAGTACGTCGCAGTGCTCTCCGGCGTGGGCGGCTGGGCCGGCATCGGTCTGGCAGCGGGTCTGACCGATCCGACCGCCGGTCTCGGCGCAGTCGGTGGCTACGCGGCCCTCAGCAACTACACGGCACTCGGCGGTACGCTGACCGTGTTCTCGCTGCCCGCGGCGAACTAGCCCACCCTTCGTGTCGCTCCGGCGCGTGGATCAAATCCACGCGCCGGCTCGTCTCCGCCGAACGCCTTCGAGGATCATCTCTTGCGTAAAATCTGCTTTGTCATCGCTGCGACTATCTTCGTGACTTCGGGAGGAATTGCCGTTGCGGAAGGTCCGGGCGACCCGACCGCCGTCAAGAAGGAAGACGACGGAAAGTGGCTCGATAAGGAAGGAAACCCGACCTACAAGATTTCGGCCGACGGCACCGTGGACTGGTTCACCTATTCCGGATATCGCCGCTATCACTCCGACTGCCACGTCTGCCATGGCCCCGACGGCATGGGATCCACCTACGCACCGGCGTTGAAGGATTCGGTCAAGACCATGAGCTATGGCGACTTCCTCGGCGTCGTCGCCTCCGGTCGCAAGAACATCTCGACCGCGCAGGAGAATGTCATGCCTGCCTTCGGCGACAACCCCAACGTCGCCTGCTACATGGACGATCTCTACGTCTATCTGCGCGCACGCTCCGACGAGGCGTGGGGTCGTCAACGTCCCTCCAAGAAGGAGGAGAAGAACGAGGCCTACACCAAGGCGGAAGACGCCTGCATGGGCAAGAAATGAAGGTTACCAGGACCGATACCACCTCGTGGCGTCCTGCGAGAATTTGAGGAGTTTACGATGAAGACACGTGCCGCCGTTGCTTTCGAAGCCAAGAAGCCACTCGAGATCGTCGAAGTCGATCTGGAAGGACCGAAGGCCGGTGAAGTCCTGGTCGAGATCAAGGCGACGGGCATCTGCCATACCGACGCCTACACGCTCGACGGCTTCGACAGCGAAGGAATCTTCCCGTCGATCCTGGGTCATGAGGGCGCCGGCATCATCCGCGAGATCGGACCGGGCGTGACCTCGGTGAAACCGGGCGACCACGTCATCCCGCTCTACACGCCGGAGTGCCGGCAGTGCAAAAGCTGCCTGAGCCAGAAGACCAATCTCTGCACTGCGATCCGCGCGACGCAGGGCAAGGGCGTGATGCCTGACGGCACCAGCCGCTTCTCCTACAAGGGCAAGCCGGTCTACCACTACATGGGCTGCTCGACCTTCTCGAACTTCACCGTGCTGCCGGAGATCGCCGTCGCCAAGATCCGCGAGGACGCGCCGTTCGACAAGAGCTGCTACATCGGCTGCGGCGTCACCACTGGCGTCGGCGCCGTCGTCAACACCGCGAAGGTCACGCCGGGCTCCAACGTGGTCGTGTTCGGCCTCGGCGGCATCGGCCTCAACGTGATCCAGGGCGCCAAGATGGCCGGCGCCGACAAGATCATCGGCGTCGACATCAACGACTCCAAGGAGGATTGGGGCCGCCGGTTCGGCATGACCGAGTTCGTCAACCCCAAGAAGATCACCGGCGACATCGTCGCGCATCTGGTCAACCTGACCGACGGTGGCGCCGACTACACCTTCGATTGCACCGGCAACACCACCGTGATGCGCCAGGCGCTGGAAGCCTGCCATCGCGGCTGGGGCACCTCGATCATCATCGGCGTTGCCGAATCCGGCAAGGAGATCGCCACCCGCCCGTTCCAGCTCGTCACCGGGCGCAACTGGCGCGGCACGGCCTTCGGCGGCGCACGTGGCCGCACCGACGTGCCCAAGATCGTCGACTGGTACATGAACGGAAAGATCCAGATCGATCCGATGATCACCCACGTGCTCAAGCTCGAGGAGATCAACAAGGGCTTTGACCTCATGCACGAGGGCAAATCCATCCGTTCAGTCGTCGTGTTCTAGCTCGAAAGCGTCACACCCAAGGAGGATCGACCCATGACTGTTGCACTCCATCCCTCGATCGATAACGGCGTCAAACAGGGCAGCGGCAGCTTTGCCGGCGGCACGCTGGTCTGCAAATGCACGGACCACCCGGTCAAGGTTGCGGTGAAGGGCGACGTCGCCCATAACCACGCCTGCGGCTGCACCAAGTGCTGGAAGCCGCAAGGCGCGAACTTCTCGGTGGTCGCCGTGGTGCCGCGCCAGAACGTCAGCGTGACCGAGAACGGCGACAAGCTCCAGATCGTCGATGCCTCGGCGGTGATCCAGCGCCACGCCTGCAAGGCCTGCGGCACGCACATGTACGGCCGCATCGAGAACAAGGGCCACCCGTTCTACGGCCTCGACTTCATCCATCCCGAGCTGTTCCAGGAGCAGGGCTCGCAGGCGCCGCAATTCGCCGCCTTCGTCTCCTCCGTGATCGAATCCGGCGTGAAGCCGGAACAGATGGCAGGCATCCGCTCGCGACTGAAGGAAATCGGGCTCGAGCCCTATGACTGCCTGTCGCCGGCGCTGATGGACGCGATCGCGACCCACGTCGCGAAAGCCAAGGCTGCCTGAACAAGGCCGCCAGACCTTCGCCGTGCCCGTCCGCTCGCTGGCCCCGACCATCGCCAGCGAGTCGGACCGTGCGGCCGCCGACCAAATCGCTACGATGCCTCCGCTTCGCACATCGCAAGATGCGAGGGCCATGAGTTCCTCAGATGAGCTCCTCAGTCCTGGTCTCTGAATGACTGCGCAGTGCCGCCCACTTCCCCCTCGAAGTCCGCGGCTCTGCGTTTCTCCCTCCCTCGACTGAGGCATCCTGCTTCGTCCGCGCAGTCTCTGCCGGACGAAGCTTTTTTCGTCGTGCACATTTCGCAGGCGCAGGCGCGTGAAGCCGCGCCCTGCTTTTGACAACCTTCGTTGCAATCTTTTCCCTTCAAGAACACCCGGCTGTGAACGCCGGGCCGACGCGGTCTCTGCTACGATCGCGTCGTCACGATGCCGCGCGAATTCAATCAATCAAGAATAAGACGGGAGGTATCGAGCACATCCGGACATCACGATTCGCATTCCTGCTTGCTGCCGGGATCTGCCCGCGCAGGAGAACAGGCCGGGATGCGACGACACGACGAAACGGGCAGTGCGCCGACCTGTGTCGGCAATGTTGAAATCGACATGCTTATGAAGAGCGAGGGACCATCATGATCAAGGTGAAGATCAACGGCCAGGAACAGAGCTGGGACGGCGACCCGGATCTCCCGCTACTCTGGTTCCTGCGTGACGAGGCCGGGCTCACCGGCACCAAGTTCGGCTGCGGCCAGGCCCTGTGCGGCGCCTGCACCGTCATCGTCGACAAGGAGGCCGTGCGCTCTTGCATCACGTCGATCAACGACGTCGCCGGGCGCGAGGTGACCACCATCGAAGGGCTGCATCCGAACGGCGACCACCCCGTCCAGAAGGCCTGGCGCCAGGTCAACGTGCCCCAATGCGGCTTCTGCCAGGCTGGCCAGATCATGCAGGCCGCCGCGCTGCTGATGGAGAACCCCAAGCCGTCGCACGACCAGATCCGCGAAGCGATGGCCGGCAACATCTGCCGCTGCGGCTGCTACCAGCGCATCGAGAACGCGGTCCATCTCGCATCGACGGGAGTGTGACATGAATTTCATCGACAAACCCGGGAAGCTTCGTGGCTTCGAGAAGAACATTCGGGTCGAAAAGGTCTCGCGCCGAAGCATCCTGAAGGGGCTCGGCATCACCGGCGGCTTCGTGCTCGCGGCGCCCGTGATGTCGCGTCAGGCGTTTGCCTATGAGACCGGCGCTGGCAAGATGCCGCACGGCGTCGTGGTTGATCCGCGCGTCTTCGTTGCCGTTGCGCCCGACGGCACCGTCACCATCCTCGCCCACCGCGCGGAGATGGGCACCGGCGTGCGCACCAGCCTGCCGCTGATCGTCGCCGAGGAGATGGAGGCCGACTGGTCCAGGGTGAAGGTGCAGCAGGCCCATGGCGACGAGGTCAAGTTCGGCAACCAGGACACTGACGGCTCCCGCAGCACGCGGCATTATCTGATTCCGATGCGCCAGATCGGCGCCTCCGCCCGCACCATGCTGGAGCAGGCCGCGGCCAAGCGCTGGGGCGTGCCGGCGACCGAGGTCAAGGCCGTCAACCACGAGGTCGTCCATAGCGCCAGCGGCCGCAAGCTCGGCTTCGGCGAGCTCGCCGCGGACGCAGCCAAGCAATCGGTGCCGAGCATCGAAGGCCTCAAGCTGAAGGACCCCAAGGACTTCCGCTATCTCGGCAAGGGTCAGATCGGCATCGTCGATCTCCACGACATCACAACCGGCAAGGCGCGCTACGGCGCCGACGTGCGACTATCAGGCATGAAATACGCCGTCATCGCACGCCCGCCGGTGACCGGCGGCAAGCTGGTCTCGTTCGATCCGGACGCGGCGCTGAAGGTCCCCGGCGTCGAGAAGGTGATGCAGGTGCGCGGCTGGCCGTGGCCGTCGAAATTCCAGCCGCTCGGCGGCGTCGCGGTGATCGCGCGCAACACCGGCGCGGCGATCAAGGGCCGCGACGCGCTGAAGCTGACCTGGGACGACGGCGCCAACGGCAAATACGACTCCGTCGCTTATCGCAAGGAGCTCGAGGAAGCCTCGCGCAAGCCGGGCCTCGTCGTACGCCAGGAGGGTGACGCAGACGCTGCGCTGAAGGGCGCCGACAAGGTCGTCGTCGGCGAATACTATCTGCCGCACCTCGCCCATGTCAGCATGGAGCCGCCGGTGGCGGTCGCCGACGTCAAGGGTGACAAGGCGGAGATCTGGGCGCCGGTGCAGAGTCCCGGCGGCACCCGCGAGGACGTCGCCAAGACGCTCGGCATTCCCGAGGACAACGTCACGGTCAACGTCACGCTGCTCGGCGGCGGTTTCGGCCGCAAGTCGAAATGCGACTTCGCGCTCGAGGCCGCACTGCTGTCGAAGGAGCTCGGCGCGCCGGTGAAGGTGCAATGGACGCGCGAGGACGACGTCCGTCACGACTTCCTGCACACCGTCTCGGTCGAGCGGATCGAGGCGGGACTCGACAAGAACGGCAAGGTGATCGCCTGGCGCCACCGCAGCGTGGCCCCGACCATCGCCTCGACCTTCGCCGCCGGCGCAAATCATGCCGCACCGTTCGAGCTCGGCATGGGCCTCGTCGACATGCCGTTCGAGATCGCCAACATCTCCTGCGAGAACCCGGAGGCTGCGGCGTTCACCCGCATCGGCTGGTTCCGTTCGGTCTCGAACATCCCGCGCGCGTTCGCGGTGCAGTCGATGGTCGGCGAGATCGCGCAGGCGACCGGGCGCGACCAGAAGGAGACGCTGCTCGCGCTGATCGGCAGCCCCCGCATCGTCAAGCCGGCGGTGAAGGACTTGTGGAACTACGGCGAGCCCTATGACAGCTACCCGATCGACACCGCGCGCCTGCGCAAGGTGGTCGAGCTGGCCGCCGAGAAGGGCGAATGGGGCCGTCAGGTGCCGAAAGGCCACGGCCTCGGCATTGCCGTGCACCGCAGCTTCGTCAGCTACATCGCGACCATCGTCGAGGTGGCCGTCGACGAGAAGGGCAAGCTGACGGTGCCGCGGGTCGACACCGCGATCGACTGCGGCACCTATGTCAATCCCGAGCGCATCGCCTCGCAGATGGAGGGCGCGGCGATCATGGGGCTGAGTGTCGCCAAATACGGCGCGATCACCTTCAAGGACGGCAAGGTGGAGCAGAAGAACTTCGACGACTTCCAGGTCCTCAGGATGGATGAATCTCCTCTTGTCACCAACGTCTACATCGTCCCGCCCGGACCCGACACGCTGCCGAGCGGCGTCGGAGAGCCCGGCGTTCCGCCGTTCGCACCCGCGCTGATGAACGCGATCTTCGCCGCGACCGGAAAGCGTATCCGCAGCCTTCCGCTCGGCAAGCAATTGGAGGCTTAAGACGGAACATTGAGCGGCCTCGCGCCGTTTCTATCGATCTGACAGGAGCAGATCGATGATCAACATCTCAAAGGCGCTCGCAGTCTCGTTGCTGTCGGGCGCCTTTTTCATGACGACCACTTGTGCGTTCGCCCAAAGCAACACTGCCCCGCCGACCACCGCCACGCGCCCCACCGCACCGGACCAGAACTCGCTTCCCAACGCCGGCGCTCCGCCGCCTTCGACCACGCAGACCACCGGGCAGACCAGCTCCGATCCGAAGGTTCAGGAGATGAACCAGAAGGAAAAGGACAAGGTTGATCGGCAGGGGAAGTAGCGGTTCGGCGCCTGCGCCCACAAACCGCCGCTCGCCGTCATGGCCGGGATTGTCCCGGCCACCCACGACCTCCGCCGCGGCACGAAGAACATGGATGGCCGGGACAAGCCCGGGCATGACGAGTTCGTGGCGCGAGTGACAATCCTGACCGCAAACGCAAAATGCGGCGGACGTTGCCGTCCGCCGCATTTGCCCCCTGACGCTCCGCTTTGCGATCCGCCCGCGGAGCTTATTTTTTCAGCGCGAACACCCAGATGACGCCGCCCTGCGGCACATTGGATTCGATGCCGATATTGTTGGTCGCGAGCGCATCCTGGATGCGCTGCGCGTCGACGCCCCATCCCGACTGGATCGCGATGTATTGCGTGCCGTCGATCTCATAGGACGACGGCATGCCCATGATGCCGGAGTTTGTCTTCTGCTCCCACAGCAGCTCGCCGGTCTTGGCATTGAAGGCGCGGAAGTTGCGGTCGTTGGTGCCGCCGACGAAGACGAGATCGCCTGCGGTCGCCGTCACCGAGCCGAACAACTGCGACTTCGGGAAATTGTGCTGCCACACCTTCTTGCCGGTGACGGGATCCCAGGCCTGGAGCTCGCCGAAATGATCCGCGCCGGGCTTGGTCTTCAGGCCGATGTCTTCCGGCTTGGTGCCAAGCCAGAGCTCGCCGGGCTTGAGCGGAAGCTTCTCGCCGGTAAAGCCGCCGCAGAAATTCTCGTTGGCGGGCACGTAGACGAGGCCTGTCTTCTGGCTATAGGCCGCCGACGGCCAGTCCTTGCCACCCCACAGCGACGGACAGAACTCGACGCGCTTGCCGACGGCCGGCTTGTGATCGGGATCGACGATCGGCCGTCCGCTCTCGGCATCAATGCCCTTCCAGACGTCGGTGGAGACGAATGGCCAGCCGGCGACATAGTTGATCTTGCTCGGCGTGCGCTCGAGCACCCAGAAGATCGCGTCGCGGCCGGGATGGACCAGGCTCTTGATGTTGCGCCCATTGCGTTGCAGGTCGATCAGCATCGGCGCTTCGACCTCGTCCCAGTCCCAGGAATCGTTCTGGTGATACTGGTGATAGGTCTTGATCTTGCCGTTGCTGGGATCGAGCGCGAGCACCGACGAGGTGTAGAGATTGTCGCCGGGGTGCATCTCACCGGGCCACGGCGCGGCATTGCCGACGCCCCAATAGATCGTCTTGGTGTCCTTGTCGTAATTGCCGGTCATCCAGGCCGAGCCGCCGCCGTTCTTCCAGTCGTCGCCCTGCCAGGTGTCGTGACCGGGCTCGCCTTCGCCCGGAATGGTGTAGATCCGCCACAGCTCCTTGCCGTCTTTGGCATCGTAGGCGGCGACATAGCCGCGCACGCCGAACTCGCCGCCGGAGCCGCCGACGATGACCTTGCCGTCGATGATCAACGGCATCAGGGTCATGTACTGGCCCTTCTTGTAATCCTGGACCTTGGTGTCCCACACCACCTTGCCGGTCTTGGCGTCGAGTGCCACGACGTGGTCGTCGGTGGTGGCGAGATAGAGCTTGTCCTCCCAGAGGCCGACACCGCGGCTGGTCGGGTGCAATTGGAATAGATCGTCGGGGAGCTGCCGCTTGTAGCGCCAGTACTCGTCGCCGGTCTTCGCGTTCAGCGCGATCACCTGGCCCATCGGGGTCGCCACGAACATCACGCCGTTGTTGACGATCGGCGGCGCCTCGTGGCCTTCGACCACGCCGGTGGCAAACGTCCAGACCGGCGTGAGATTCTTGACGTTCGAGGTGTTGATCTGGTCGAGCGGGCTATAGCCCTGCCCGTCATAGGTGCGCCGATAGAGCATCCAGTTGCTGGGTTCCGGATTTTCCAGCCGCTGCGCGGTGACGGGAGAATAATTCTCGATCGGGCCGGCGCCGGCGGCGGTCGAGGCAAGACACGTGAAGGCGACGAAGCCGGACAGTAACCATTGCTTCCTGGTCATGGAAGTTTTCATGGACGTTCCCCTTTTTCATCCGTTTGAATTCTTGTTTTGAATTCTTGTCGTTCGTCCCGTCGTCCGCCCCTCGGCGGATGCGGCCTCTCGTGACGCGGGCATAACCCGCACCGTCCATCATCCTGGCTGCACGCCACCTACCTTTCCGATGAAGTTGCCGGCGACGCTGAGCGAACCGTCAGCCAGCGCGAGCGGCAGGGCGGCGAGACGCCGCGGCGCCGGGCCGAACACGACCTGCGCGCCCTCGCGGGGATCGTATTCGGAGTTGTGACACATGCACTTGAACACATCCTTGTCGCCGACATCGCTCTTGACCCAGGCGGTGACGGGACATCCGGCATGCGAGCAGATCGCCGAATAGGCCAGGATGCCGTCGACGGCACGCGCGCGGGTCTTCTCGTCGAGCTCGGCGGGATCGAGTCTGACGATCAGGATTTCGTTGAGGCGCGAGGCGCTGCGCACCACCGATGTGTTGGGATCCTTCGGCCACGCATGGACCGGCGGTCCACCGGCCGGGAGATCGGCCGCGGTGATGAGCTTTCCCCCCTGGTCGCCTTCGGAGAAGACGAGGAGATCACCCTTCTGCGGACGTTCGTCGGAGCCTGGCGGATCCTCGCCCGCGCGCGCCTGCGTGGAACAACCAAGGCAGGCGGTCGTGGCGAGCGCGCCAAGCAGCAGCGTTCGCCGCGTCTGTTCTATGCCCGCGTCGACTTCAGGTTCCGCGGTGCTCTCGGAGGACGATGAGGAAGTGGTGTTGAATGATGCGCGCGACATGCACGTTAGCAGGCGCTGGAACTCTGCCGAAAAAAAGGCGGAGAATTGGCGCCGCAGCACATCAATATGTCTTTGCTCGCTTTGGTTGAACGCAAATGAATGCGTTCCAGCGCATATTTGCAATTGCAACGTCGCGTCGCGCGATCGGCATGATGATTTTGCAGATCAGACCGATGATGCCGGAATTGGTGCAACGCGTTATTGGTCGCGCAGCGCAACCTCGGAGCGATACAACTGCACGTTTTGCAGGCAGACTTGCTGTCGTCAGGACCGGAGCACGTGACGCGGCGCAGCGATGCGGCCGGCGATGGTCGCCGACGCCATCTCAAAACTGTCGGCGATGCGACGCGCCTTGTCGATGAAGAGCGCGGCCGCCGGCGGCGGACAGACCTCGCGCGCGGTCTGTTCGAACAGATCGAGCCAGCGGTCGAAATGATCGCCGACCAGCCTGAGCGGCACATGCGCCCGCATCGGCGAACCATGATAGCGGCCGCTCATCAGCACGACCGACGACCAGAAATCCCTAAGTTTGGCGAGATGCTCGTCCCAATTCTGCACGATCGCAAAGACCGGCCCCAGCAGCGCATCCTCGCGCACGCGTCCGTAGAAGCGGGTGACGAGCTCCCCGATCATCTCCTCGGTGATCCCGGTGCGCTCGATCGCATCCTGGGTCAGCAGGTTCCGCCGCGCGGCCGCCGCCTCGCGCTCGGCCTTCAGTCGATCCGACATGTCCTTCGTTATCCGTTCCGTTGTTCCCGCGGGCCGCCCGTTCGACATTGTCGGGCCAATTGCGCGCGGCGTCTTTGTCGCAGCGCAAATTGCGGGATCGAGCGGCGGGCGTTTCGAGTCCGGCGCCCGCACCTTGATCAGAATCGTAGGGTGGGCAAAGGCGCACTTGCGCCATGCCCACCCTCTCTCTCCAATCGCGACAATGGTGGGCACGCTTCGCTTTGCCCACCCTACGGCACCGCGGGTCCTTAGCACCCGGCTCCGTGATTAAGTACCGTAGCTGTAAAAGCCCTGCCCGGTCTTGCGGCCGAGATGGCCGGCATCGACCATTTCCTTGAGCAAGGGGGCCGGACGGTATTTGGGGTCGTTGAAGCCCTTATAGAAGACCTCCATCACCGAGAGCATGGTGTCGAGCCCGACGAGATCGGCGAGCGCCAGCGGCCCGATCGGATGGTTGCAGCCGAGCTTCATGCCGGCGTCGATCTCCTCGGCGGTCGCGATCCCTTCCTGGAGCGCAAAGATCGCCTCGTTGATCATCGGGCACAGGATGCGATTGACGGCGAAGCCGGGGCTGTTCTTGGCCGTGATCGCCACCTTGCCGACCCGCTTGGCGAAATCCAGCGCCTTGGCGTGGGTGTCGTCGGAGGTCTGCAAGCCGCGGATGAGTTCCAGCAGCGCCATCACCGGCACCGGGTTGAAGAAGTGCATGCCGATGAAGCGATCGGGACGATCGGTTGCGGCGGCAAGCTTCGTGATCGAGATCGAGGAGGTGTTGGTCGCGAGCAGCGTGCGCGGCGACAGCGTGGCGCAGAGGTCCTTCAGTATCTTGACCTTGAGCTCCTCGTTCTCGGTCGCGGCCTCGATGACCAGGTCGCAATCGGCGAGCTTCGCGCGATCGGTGGTGCCGGTGATGCGCTTGAGAGCCGCCTCGCGATCGGCCGCCGACATCTTCTCCTTCTTGACCAGGCGCTCGAGGCTGCCGCCGACGGTCGACAGCCCGCGGTTCACCGCCGCATCGGAGATGTCGACCATCACGACCGAGAGCCCGGCCGCGGCACAAATCTGCGCGATGCCGTTCCCCATGGTCCCTGCCCCGATGATGCCAACCGTGTTGATCATTGCCGCGTATCCTTCATCCTTGCGGGCGTGCCAGACGGCCCGGCCCCATTGTTCCTGCATCAGGGTCTAGCACCGCCGCCGGGCGGGTGCGACCTGATCCTGCCCTTCCATAAAGCATCCGAGGCGGGAATAAAGCCGCTCTTCCGTCGCTAAAGCGTACGATTTGGCATTCCTGCGGGCCACGTGGGCCCGGTTTTGCGTCAGGTCCCGCCCCCGGGACGAGGCCCGCGGCGCAAAGAGGACCCGGGCGCCGGCCCTGGGGCATTCCGGCCTCGGCCACACAATGGCCCTTTAGCAAAAATAGAATTTCGGCTAAATGGCAATAGGATGCACCGTTACACTCTTGTGACATAGGCCACACCGGCTTCGTGCCCAGCCTGCTAGCGTCGCGCACATGAAGAAACATATTGCGCTACCAATCATCTTCACCGCTCTGCTCGTCGCCACGGAAAGCCTGGCGGCCGAGACCAAGGGAGCCGGCTCAACCTTCGTTTCGCCTGTGATGGCGAAATGGATCGACGCATACAAGACGAAGACCGGCAACACCGTCAGCTATCAAGCGGTCGGCTCCAGCATCGGCGTCAGCCTGATCAAGAAAGAGGCCGTCGACTTCGGCGCAAGCGACATGCCGCTCGATCCCAAGGAGCTGGACAGGCTCGGCATGATGCAATTCCCGATCGTGATCGGGGGCGTCGTGCCGGTCGTCAATATCGATGGGGTCAAGCCCGGCCAGATCCGCTTCACCGGCCAGATGCTCGCCGACATCTATCTCGGCAAGCTGAAATCATGGAACGATCCGGCCATTCGCGCGATCAACCCCGACATCAGGCTGCCGAACACTGCAATCACGGTGGTTCATCGCACGGACGGATCCGGCACGACGTTCAACTGGTCGAACTACCTCTCGAAGGTCAGCCCGCAGTGGAAGTCGAGCGTGGGCGAAGGCACCTCGGTCGAGTGGCCGCTTGGTCTCGGCGGCAAGGGCAATGATGGCGTCGCCTCGCTCGTCAGCCTCGTTCCGGGCTCGATCGGCTATCTCGAATACACTTACGCCCTGCAACGGCTCGACAAGATTTCTTTCGGCGTCGTGCAGAACAGCGCCGGCAATTTCGTCGTCCCCGACGCCGCATCGTTCCAGGCGGCGGCCTCGAGCGCGGACTGGAGGGCGGAGAAAGGTTTCCATCTCGTGCTGACCAACGCGCCCGGCGAAGACGCCTACCCCATCACAGCCACGACGTTCGTGCTGATGCCGAAGGCGCCGAAATCCGAGGAACGATCGGCAGCCACCATCGACTTCATGCGCTGGTCGCTGGAGAACGGAAAGGCCCAGGCCGAGACGCTCAATTACGTGCCGCTGCCGGCCGCCCTGGTCGACCAGATCGAGCGTTACTGGGAGCAGAGCCTTGGTGCGTCCACGATCTCGGCATCGGCTGCGGTCAAGCGCTGAGGCTCGAAGCAAGCCTGGTCAGAGATCAATCGCCGGCAGGCCATTCCCCGCTGGAACCTTGCGCGCGTCGAGCACGTTGAGCTGGCACCGGGCCTGAACTCGGCCGGTTGGAGGCCTTGCGATCTTTTCCGACGATGAAGACATCGACCACGGTGACCTCAGGAGTTCGGTAACCCCCTGGGTCACGAGCGGCGGACCAGACGTTCGACCCGTCATCGGAAGCTTCGCATGCGACGTCCTGGTTATCGGTGCGGGGATCACCGGCGCTATGATCGCCGAAAGCTTCACCCGTCGCGGGCACGAGGTCGTCGTCATCGACCGGGAAACTCCCGGACATGGCAGTACCGGCGCAAGCACCGCGATGTTGCTCTGGGAAATCGATCGACCGTTGTCCGAGCTTACCCAGGCCTACGGATTCGAACGCGCGGCGCGTTGCTACACGGCGAGCCTCCGCGCCGTCCAGGGCTTGTTGTCGTTGACGCGCCACTATCGCATCCCATGCCACATCAGAGATCGGCTTTCACTCTACCTTGTAGTTGATGACAGCGGAAAATCCCTGAAAGAGGAGTCTGATCTGAGAGCGCGCGCCGATCTGCCCGGCGTATTTCTCGATCACGCGTCACTGCTCCGCCGGTTTGAGGTTGCCCGCGCGGGTGCGATCCTGTCGCCGCTTGCCGCAGATGCCGATCCTGTCGAGCTCACTCACGGACTTCTGAAGATTTCCATCGGACGGGGGGCCCTTGTCCGGCAAGCCAACGCGACGGCTTTTGAAAGTGCCGGCGCCAAGGTCGCCGTTGGCCTCGACGGCGGCCACGAGATCGAGGCGAACCGCGTGGTGTTGTGTACGGGTTACGTGATGCCCAGCATCGTGCGTCCGACCATCCAGCGCCCGGCCTCGAGCTGGGCCATTGCCACAGAGCCTCAACCCCAAAATCTGTGGCCCGAAGACGCGCTGATCTGGGAAGCGAGCCATGACTACCACTATGCCCGCAGCACATCGGACGGCCGGATCATTTTCGGCGGTGAGGATGATGATTCCGCGATCGAACCGCAGGCGCGCGAGGCGCTCACCCCTGCCAAGCGGGAACGCCTGAGGCAGACGCTTGGGGCGCTTTGGCCTCGATCATCCCACAAGATCGACTATTGCTGGTCGGGGGCGTTCGACACGACGCAGGACGGATTGCCGCTCATCGGCGCGGTGCCCGGCCAGAAGAACATTTTCGCCGCCTATGGTTACGGCGGCAACGGCATTACGTTCAGTTATCTTGCGGCTGAACTGCTCGCGACGTTTTGCTCCGGAGGCAACTCTCCGCTACTTGACGACTTCGCGATCGATCGCACCGCCTGAGCAGACCGACCATCGAAGCGCTCCATATGGGACATCTCGGGGCGGAGCCACCGAAGAGCGAAGCACGGCTCAGATCACGTCCCGGAAGCCTGCATAACACGGCACCGACGTTCTTTTTTTGGATGAATCGCGTTTTCAAATCGTTCCTGCCCGGTATTCTGTCGTTGAACAAGACTCGCAGGGACCAGTCCGTGAAGCGATTGCGCGGCCTCGACATCGACGAACCCGAGGCATTCTGCCCGACGCCAAAGCGTCCGGCCGGATGAACGATTTCGCGCGATCCGTCGGCGCCGCGCTCACGCTGATCGGCGAGGCCGACGCCGAGCTGCTCGGCATCGTCGCACTGTCGGTTCGTGTCAGCCTGACCGCCGGCATCGTCGCGCTGCTGATCGGCGCGCCCTTCGGGGCCCTGCTCGCGATCACCCGATTCCGCGGGCGACAGGTCGTCATCGTGCTGACCAACGCGCTGCTCGGCCTTCCGCCGGTCGTGGTCGGGCTTGCGCTCTATCTTCTGCTGTCGCGGTCCGGCCCGCTTGGGGCAGCCGGACTGTTGTTCACGGCAACCGCCATGGTGATCGCGCAGACCCTGCTCGCGACCCCGATCGTGGTCGCGCTGGTGCACCGGCCGGCGAGCCTGCTCTGGGCCGAGTATGGCGACCTCGCGCGGATCGACGGACTATCGACACTGCGCAGCATCGGCCTGCTGTTCGCGCTCGGCCGAACGTCCCTGCTGACGGCCTTTCTCGCGGCTTTCGGACGCGCGATCGCCGAGGTCGGCGCGATCATCATCGTCGGTGGCAACATCCGCGGCTTCACGCGCACGATGACGACCGCGATCGCGCTGGAGACCAGCAAGGGCGACCTGCCGCTGGCCCTCGGGCTCGGGCTGATCCTGCTCGCGCTCAGTGTGGCGGTGTCGACCGTCGCCTTCCTGCTAGTGGGACGCGTTGGGGAAAAATAGCTGCTCGCCGCCGACCTTGTAGCCGGCGATCGCATCCTGCCCCTTCGGCGAGACCAGCCAGTCGATGAAGGCCTGTGCGTCCTTCGCCTTCACGTTCGCATGCGTGGCCGGATTCACCAGCATGACGCCGTACTGGTTGAACAGCCGCTTGTCGCCCTCGGTCAGGACGGCAAGCTCGCCCCGGTTCTTGAACGACAGCCAGGTGCCGCGGTCCGACAGAAGATAGGCATTCGACGACGAGGCCATGTTCAACGCCGGACCCATGCCCTGGCCGATCTCGCGATACCAACTGTCCTTGCCGGCGCCGATATCGACGCCCGCCTCCTTCCACAATCTCAGCTCGGCCGCATGGGTGCCGGACTTGTCGCCGCGCGAGATGAAGGTTGCCTTTGCCGCCGCGATCTTGCGCAGCGCATCCGTGACGTCCTTGCCGCCGGCGATCTTTGCGGGATCGCTCTTCGGACCGACGATGATGAAGTCATTGTACATGACATCGAAGCGCTTCACGCCCTGCCCCTCGGACATGAACTTGTCCTCGGCAGGCCTGTCATGCACGAACACCACGTCGGCATCGCCGCGCCGCCCGATATCGAGCGCCTGGCCGGTGCCGACGGCAACGACCTTCACCTCGATGCCCTCCGCCTTCGAGAACAACGGCAGCAGGTAACCAAACAGGCCCGACTGTTCCGTCGACGTCGTCGAGGCCACGGTGATGGTGCGATCCTGCGCGAATGCGCATGTCGACCAGGCCAGAACCGCTGCGATGGCGGCAAGCTTCTTCATGCGTCGTCCCCACTTTCCAGACGTTTCAAATTACGCCAGGAAGGACGACGCCGGGAAGCCCCGACGTTCGGCTCAGGATCAGCGGTCGGGGCAGTACCGCATGACGGCGCGGATCGCCTGTGGCCCCGGCTCCTTCACCCAATCGTCTTCGTGCAGCCAAAGCTTGTCGTCATCGATGACATACGCGAGCGTCACGGTGTCGAAGCCTCTGGGATTGCGGACCCTGACCTCGCACCGATGTTCTGCAATTGGTCCCACCTACATTGACATTGATGTGACGGCCGGGGCAGTTTTTTGCATTGCTGGCGAATCAGCGATTGCTTCACGCCGAGTACCTCTTGGACAACTCCCTGTGCTTTCGAGACTGATATCGTTGCTGCGCCGCATTCCTGCGGTGAAATGGGCGTTCACCCGGCTTAGGCCCTTGCCGCACGGCGGCAGCATCGACGTCGTGCCGATCGCGGCAAGCGAGTCGCCGGCAATCGTTGCCGACATCGCAGAAGCTGTTGCGGCTCCCGACAGCACCAGCACGAGCCCGCTGCGCAGTGACACCGAAATCGCCGTTGCTAGTCCGCTCGCCGAGGATCGCGCGGCTATCTCTGTCATCCCGGAGATCCCCTCCGCAGCGCCAACTGATATCAGCATCGCCAACGATTCATCCTTGGAAGCGCCGACAGAGGTCGAGTCGGTCGTCCTCGAAGAGGTTTCGGTCTCGCCAGTCGAAGTGGAGAGCGAGGCCATCGATGCTCATGATCTCGTCACCAACGATCCACCTGCGGAACTCCAGACCAACGTCGCACCCGTCGTCGTAGAAGAGACACCGGTCCCGGTTGTCGAGATCGAGAGCGGCCGGGTCGATGCTCCCGAGCTCGTCAGCAGCGACCCATCTGTGGAACTTCCGGAGATCGTTGAACCCATCATCGTTGAAGAGGCGCGGCTGTCGCCTGTCGAGGCCGAGAGCCGGCAGGCCAACGTTTCCGAGCCCGTTATCGGCAGCGATCCATCTCCCGAACTCTCAGCCGAGGTGGAGCTTGTCGTCGTAGAGGAGGCGCTGGTCTCATCTTTCGACATCGAGACCGCTCCGGTTGATGCCCCCGTTCCCGCCGTCAACGACGATACCTCCGCCGACGTCGCCGATGTTGAGCCGTCTGCCGTGGAAGACTCGTGTGTCGCGCTTGCGGACAGCGACGCCTCGGCGGAGGAAGCCTCCGAGAGCAGCATCGACAGCGCTCCCTTGCCGATCGTCGCAATGGAGATCGAGCCGGTCCCGGCCAACGATTCCGCCCCGGTCGCAGCGGAGGGTCCCTCTGCCGACACAGCGAGCGTCGTCACGCATGTCGCGCCGGAGCCGGTCTCCGAGTCCCCCGCTCCGGTGATCCCCAGCGCGCCGAAGACGCGCGCAAAGGTCGTGGAACCCATAGACCGCGCCACGTTGATCCGGCAGCGCTGGGCGGAGACCGGGATCAGGATGTGGAATCCGCGGCTTCACGGCGCCGGCGACGCCGCGCTGAACATCCAGGGCCGCGTCGAGCTGCTGCCGCCCGCGCCCGGCGAGACCATGCCACGTTACGACAAGCTCGAATTCAGGATGTCGGGCGGGCAGATCGTCTGCGAGGGCGTCGTCGTCGAGGCGCCCGCGTCGGCGGGTCACCGCAGCTTTACCCAGCTCGCCGAGCCGCGTAACCCCGACCGGACCCGCGAACCGATACGGGAACGCCAGGCCGCACTCGCCTGACCCTTGTCCTCTGCGACCATGCCCGCCATATGCTAGGCTGACGCCTTGGACATGGGAGGCCGCATGCCAGCAAGATCATTGCGCCTGGTCGTGATCGCCGCCCTCTGCATCTCGCAAGGGGCCTTTGCGGCGTCCAGCAAACGCCCGCACCATGCGCCCGCCACCGATCCGGCCGCGCCCTACAAGGCCGACCGGCTCTCCACCTCGCGCGGCCAGACGATCCTCAACACGCCCGGCCAGACCACCGTGCTGACGCGTCAGATCCTTGACGACATGAACGCGACGACCCTCCGGGACGCCATGCGCTCGACCGCCGGCGTGACGATTGGGATTGGCCGCTAGATTTCGCGCGACTTCGCGTTCAGGGGATCGGATAGCCCTTCCAGACCCACTCCAGCGCCGACGGCAGCGTTTGCGCGATCGTCGGCCGGTCGACGTGCTTGGCGTTGCGCACGAACAGGAACTGGTAGTGGTAGCCCTTCTCCGCCAGCACCTTCGCCATCAGCGCGTTCGACAAAGTCCAGTCGTGCATGCCGTCGGGAATGGTGGGGTTCGGATAGAACAGGTCCTGATCGCCGCCGAAGAACCAGAAGCGGATCGGCTTCGCCGGCGCGGCGACGATCAGGGGCACGCCGGGCGGCTCGGCCGGCGTCAGCACGCCGGCCTTTGATATGAGGTTGGGACCCGCCGGCCCTGTCCATGCGCTGTGATACTCCCAGGCGCCGCCACGCAGCGACGGATCGTGCGGCCATTGCTGGTTGACCATCGTCGGCGAGAAGGCCAGCACGCGGTGATAGAGATCGGGATAGAACCACGCCATGGTGAAGGCCGCAGCCCCGCTTGAGCTCAGCCCCATGGTCGCGCGCCCGTCCGGATTTCTGGTCAGCCTGACGTCGGCACTCCTTTCGACCAGAGGCAGCACCTCGCGCTCGACGAATTGCGCATACGCGCCTGACACCGCGTCGTATTCGCGGCCACGCTGGCTGCCCTGCGCGTCCTGGCCGCCGTTGCCGATCTGGATCGCGATCATCGGCGGCACGCGGCGCTGCGCGATCAGATTATCGAGCGTCGTGGCGAGATCCTTGTAGGCGTTGGAGCCGCCGTCGCCGACCACGATGAACGGCGCCTCGGTGCCGCGGACATATTGCGCGGGCACGTAGACGTCGATCGTGCGCGACCAGATTCCAGGATGGCTGGTGGTGACGATCATGTGCGACTTGTCATCCGGCGCGGTGACGGTCGTCATGATCGAAGAATTGGTGCAGCCGGCGACGTCGTCGCGGATCAGGCCGGGATTGTAGATCGTGCTCTCCTTCGACGTCAGCGTGAAGGATTTTGTCATGCCGCGTGGTACGCCTTCCTTCGCAATCGTCTCCGGCGCGGGATTGTGGGTAGGCCCGATGATGAAATTGCCCTCGGCGCCGGACGGCGGCAGCGTTCCGTCGGGCAGTTCGGTCGCGCGCGGATAGTTGGGGTTCGAGGGATCGCGCGTCGGCGGCGCCGTCTTGAAATCGAGGCCCGTCGTGTCAATGAAGAACGGTGCCGCCTTGTCGGTGGTGTTGGCCCCGGGCGGCACAGCCATGTTCTGAGTGACGCAGGCCGGCTGCGACAGTGCAATTGAAGTGAAGGAGACGAGGGAAATCAGCGTCCCCGCGAGGACGGAGAATGAATGGGTCATTTCAGCTCCCGGTGCCGACAAGTCTTTCTGGCTCGCCTTGACGCAAAGTATGGCGGGCCGCCTGCACGCGGTCAAACCGCAAGGGTCCGCATTCCAGCGATAGCCGCCATGCTCAAACCGAACGGCGACCGTTATTCCGTGCATGCTTCATGAATTTTTCCGGATGCGAGGCCGTTGCTGCCGCAGCTCGTACGACGCAGCTTGCGCAAGCACGCGCGTCGGCTGACCGCACAGCAATGCGCCGTCGCTGACGTGAAATAGCCAAGGTCTCGCATGGTTAGCAGATCGTACCTGCGGCTGGCTGCGGGCGAGGCGTGCCTGAGACACGCGCCTCCGCCGCCGGATATCCTTAACACGATCTCACCAATGCACGCGGCTGGAAAATCCCGTGGCAGCGCGCAACCTGCGCTGGTTTTTCGTACAGCCCCCACCTAACGCGACCTTTACCCCCGTCGTGCAAGATCGCCGCCGTTTTGAAGGGATCCGGGGCGCGTATTGCAATGCCTGTCGCCAGTTTGACGTCTCAGCTCGCCGCCACGATGCGGCTGTTTCGCGTGCCGGCCGATAACCCGGACCTGACGCGCGCGCAGTTCGACGCCTTCTCCAAGCAGATCCCGTTGCTCTATTTCATCCTGATGAGCAACACGATCGCCGTCGCCTACACCTATGTCAACGTGGCGCCGGACTGGCTGACGTTGATCGTGCCGAGCGTGCTCACCGTGCTCGCCGCGCTTCGGACCGCCTGGTGGCTGCGCCAGCGGCACCTTGTGCGGAGCGATGCCGATATCCTGCGCAATCTGCGCGCCACCAACTGGATGACATTGCCAATCGGCGCCGGCTTCACCGCATGGTCTTTTGCGCTGTACCCTTACGGCGATGCCTTCGCCAAGAGCCAGGTCGCCTTCTACATGGCGGTGACCGTGATCGGCTGCATCTTTTCGCTGATGCATCTGCGTTCCGCGGCGTTGATCGTGACGCTCGTCGTCGACGTTCCCTATGTGCTATTCTTCTGGGCCACCGGCGAACCGACGCTGAAGGCGATCGCGGTCAATAACCTTCTCGTCTCCGGCGCGATGGTGACGGTGCTCTTCATCTACTATCGCGACTTCGCCGATCTCGTCTCGAGCCGCAAATCGCTGCTGGCGCAGCAGGCGGCGACGCAAGCGCTGTCGGACGAGAACTTCCGCCTCGCCAATCTCGATTCCCTCACCGAGCTGCCGAACCGCCGCCGCTTCTTCGCCGAGCTGTCGAGCGCCTTCACCGACGCCGAGCGCAGGCGCGTTCGTGTCGCGGTGGGGATCATCGACCTCGACGGCTTCAAGCCGATCAACGACAATTACGGCCACTCGGTCGGCGATCGCGTCCTGATCGAAGCCGGGCGCCGCATCCGCGAAGTTTGCGAGGGCTTCGGCCCGCAGCGGGTGGAATTTGCCCGGCTCGGCGGCGACGAGTTCGGCCTCGTGGTCTGCGGCGATCCCGAAGATGACGATTTGATGCGGCTGGGCCAGCGCATCGGCGAACAGGTCAAGCTCCCCTACCAGCTCGACACCGCCCATACCGGGCTGTCCTGCTCGATCGGCTTCGCGCTGTTCCCGAGCTCGGCGACCAGCGCCGAAGCGCTCTATGAATGCGCTGATTACTCGCTCTATCACGCCAAGCGCCATCTCCGCGGCCGCACAGTGATCTTCTCGAGTGAGCTCGAGGCCGAGATCCGCAGCCGCGGCGTCATCGAGAACTTGCTCCGCACCGCCGATTTCAGCACCGAGATGGACCTGGTGTTCCAGCCGATCGTGGACGCCATGAGCGAGCACACCGCCGGCTTCGAAGTCCTGGCGCGCTGGCACAGCTCCCGCCTCGGCCTTGTCTCACCGGCCGACTTCATTCCGGCCGCGGAGCGGATCGGCTTGATCCGGCCGTTGACGCAGGCGCTGCTGGTCCGCGCGCTCGCGACGGCAAGGACCTGGCCCGACCACATCCGCCTGTCGTTCAACCTCTCCGCTCACGATGTCTGCGCAGCCGAGGGGATTTTGCCGCTGATCTCGATCATCGAGAAGAGCGGGTTGCCGCCGCACCGGATCGACTTCGAGATCACCGAGACCGCCGTCACCTTCGACTTCGTGCGCGCCCAGCAGTCGATCGCGACGCTGAAGGCCATGGGCTGCGGCATTTCACTGGACGATTTCGGCACCGGTTATTCCTCGCTGAGCCACGTGCATCGGCTGCCGCTCGACAAGATCAAGATCGACCGCAGCTTCGTCGCCGACATCAACGAAAATCCGGTGAGTCACAAGATCATCAAGTCTCTCGCCGGCCTGTGCGACGACATGGAGATCGCCTGCGTCGCCGAGGGCGTCGAAACTCGCGCGCAGCTCGACAGCCTGCGCCGCCTCGGATGCGACTTCATCCAGGGCTACTACTTCGCAAAGCCGATGTCGGGCGATGCGATCGGTGACTATCTCGCAAAGGAACGCCAGCGTCTCGGCGACGCCGGCGCCAAGGTCGTGGCCTGAGAGGCCAGATCTCAATCCGCACGCGTAGCGCTGACAAATTAAATTGCTGCCTGTCAATCGTCCGCATCACATGCGTCGAAACGCCCTCCGGAGTCGTCACACCGCGCAATAGCGCTCCTGGATGTCCTTGTCCGCCAGCAGCGCCGCCGCGCTGCTCTCGTGCACCACCTCACCCTGGTCGATGATCACGGCGCGGTCGGCCAGCCGCAGGGCCCATTCGACGTTCTGCTCGACCAGCAGCAGTGTCTTGCCCTCGTCGCGCAGGCGGCGGAACAGCACGCCCATCTCCTCGACCAGGACGGGCATGATGCCTTCCGAGGGCTCGTCGAGCAGGATCATCTTGGGCTTTGCGATCAGCGCGCGGGCGATCGCGAGCATCTGTTGCTCGCCGCCCGAAAGCGTGACGCCCTCCTGATCGAGGCGTTCCTTCAGGCGCGGAAAGGTTTCGGCGATCTCGTCGATCGCGGCGCGCTCCTCGATCTCGCTTCCGGCCGCGACCAGGCCGAGCCGCAAGTTCTCGCGCACGGAGAGCCCGGGAACGATGCGGCGCTCCTCCGGCACATAGGCCAAACCGAGGTGGAATCGCTGATGAGCGCGGAGCGGCAGTAGCTCCCTGCCCGCAAAGCGCACGCGGCCGGTGGCCTTCGGCATCAGACCCATCATCGAGCGCAAGGTCGTGGTTTTGCCGGCGCCGTTGCGGCCGACGAGAGCGACCACCTCGCCCTCCTTCACGTGCAGGGAAATGCCGTGCAGGATATGGCTTGCGCCATACCAGGCGTGGAGATCATTGATTTCGAGCAGCGGGGTCTCAGCCATAGCCTTCACTCTGTCCGAGGTAGACCCGACGGACTTCCGGATTGCTCCTGATCTCATCGGGCGCGCCGTCGGCGAGCAAGCGGCCGTGGTGCAGCACCACGACGCGCTTGGACAGGCCCAGCACCATCTTCATCTTGTGCTCCACCAGCAGCACGGTGCGCTTCTCCGCGAGCCGCTCGAGCAGCGCGACCATGTCCTTGGTCTCTTCCGGACCCATGCCGGCGGTGGGCTCGTCGAGCAGCAGCAGCTCGGGCTCGGAGACCAGCGCGATCGCGATCTCCAGCGCGCGCTGCTGGCCGTGCGAGAGGAATTTTGCCAATTCACCGCGCTTGCCGAGCAGTCCGACCGCCTCAAGCGCCGCGTCGGCGCGCGCGTTCAGCTCCGTCAGCCGGGCGCGGTTGCGCCAGATGTCGTAGCTCACGGTCAGCGCCTGCGCCGCCACGCGCACATTCTCGTGCACGGACAAGTCCGGAAAGATGTTCGTGATCTGGTAGGAGCGCGAGATGCCCTGATGCACGAAGCGGTGCTGCGGCAGGCCGTTCAGCTCGCGTCCCCTGAAGTGCAGCGTACCCGATGTCGGGGTCAGCGCGCCGGAGAGGATGTTGAAGAAGGTGCTCTTGCCGGCGCCGTTCGGTCCGATGATCGAGGTGAGCTGTCCCGCCGCAAAGGACACGGTAATGTCTTCGAGCGCGACAAAGCCGCCAAAACGCTTGCCGACCCCCTCGATGCGAAGCAGTTCGCCGCTCATGGCCGCGCCTTTCCGATGCCGAGCGTGTCGAGCAGCGTTCCCCAGATCCCCTTGGGCAGGAACAGCACGAACAGCACGAAGATCGCGCCGACGAAGATCTGCCAATGCGGCGTCCAGAGCGAGATGACATCCTCCAGGATCAGAAAGCTCGCCGCGCCGACGAAGGGCCCGAAGAAGCTGCGGGCGCCGCCGAGCAGCACCATCATCACGATCATGCCCGAGGTCTGGTAGTGCAAAAGGTCCAGCGGCACGATCGACAGGTGCAGCGCCAGCATGCAGCCGCCGAGCGAGGAGATCGCACCCGACAGCATGAACACGATCAGCTTGCTGCGCTCGACGTCATAGCCGCACGCTCGTGCCCGCTGCTCGTTTTCGCGGATGGCCTCGATGACGGCGCCGAACGGCGAGTTCAGGATCCGCGACTGGAACCACATCGCGAGCGCCGCGAAGGCCATCAGCACATAATATTTGTTGACGGGGTCGAGGAAATTGACGGGGAAGCCGAACAGGTTGATGCGGTCGACGGTGAAGCCGCGCAGGCCGTTTTCGCCGCCCGTGAAGGACGAGGCCTGCAGCGCGACGTAGTAGACGAGCTGCGCCAGCGCCAGCGTCACCATGGAAAAATAGATGCCGCGGGTGCGCGTCGAGACGATGCCGATTGCGGCGGCAAGGCCGGTGCTCAGGAGGACGGCGATCGGCACCGCGGCGAACCAGGGCACGCCGTAGCGGCCGATCGCAATGCCGGTGAAGTAGGCGCCCGCGCCGAAGAACGCCGCCTGCCCGAACGACAGCAGCCCGGTGTAGCCGAACAGCAGGTTGTAGCCCATCACCACGACGCCGTAGATCAGGACGTTGACGGCCAGTGCCTGGGACGGCAGCAGCCATGGCAGCACGGCCAGCACCGCGATGGAGAGCAGGACGCGCTGCTCGAGAATCCAGCCGAGCCCGCTGGACGAGGGCTTGGCGACCGCTTCGCCGCTCGATGGTGACGTCACGCGGTCCTCCCTCTCACGCCGAACAGGCCTTGCGGGCGGATCAGCAGCACAATCGCCATCAGCGCGAACATGACGATGGTCGCCATTTCAGGTGCGAACAGCGCCACCAGGCTGATGGAGATGCCGACCATGAGGCCGGCGACCACCGCGCCGACGATCGAACCGAGCCCGCCGATCACGGTCACGACGAAGGCCTCCGCCAGTACCAGCGAGCCCATCTCCGGATTGACGCTGCGCATGGGACCCGCGAGCACACCGCCCAGCGCGGCAAGTCCGACGCCAAGGCCAAAAATCGCGAGCCAGACCCGGCCGATATCGACGCCGAGCACCTGCATGATGGTGGGATCGCGGGCGCCCGCGCGCACAATGAGGCCGATGCGGGTCTTCTCCAGCGTCAGCCAGAGCACCAGCAGCACCACCGCCACCAGCGCGATGACGAACAGGCGGTAGCGCGGGAAGAAGCCGATGCCGAGATCGAGCACGCCGACGAGCTGCGGCGGGGTCGGAAACGGAATGCCATCGCTGCCGAACACGATACGCACGCCCTCGACCAGGATGTAGCTGAGGCCGAAGGTGAGCAGCAGCGGATCGTCGATCGAGCGTCCATAGAGCCTGCGGATCAGGACGAGCTCGATCAGCATGCCGAACGCGCCGATCAAGATGGGAGCGAGCAGCAACCCCCACCAGAAGCTGCCGGTGAGCGACGCCAGATACAGCCCCGCATAGGCTCCGATCATGAACAGCGCGCCGTGGGCGAAATTGACCACCCCGAGCATGCCGAACACGATCGTCAGTCCAAGCGCAGTGATCACCAGGACCGCCCCAAGGGCGATCCCGGAAAGAAGCTGCATGATGATCAGCGACAGGTCCATCGTGACAGGCTTCAGATCGCGTGGCCGAGCTCGCTGCAGCTGCGCAGCATATCGTCGGAGCCCGAATCGTTGGCGAGAATCGCAAACAGGTCGTTGTCGTTCGCCATGGCGGATTTCTTCTTGGACTCCAGCACCAGCACCGACTGCACCGACTGGTGGTCGCATTTGCGGTAGTGCTGCGGGCCCTTGGTCAGATCATATTGCAGCTTCTCGAGAGCATCGATGACTTTGTCGGTGTCGGTGCCGCCGGCGGCCTGCATGGCCGCCAGCAGCGAACCGACGCCGGAATAGCCGTAGGCGCCGTAGTCGGTCGGGATCGCACCGCCATTGGCGGCCTTGAACGCCGCGTTGAAGGCTGCTGCCGACTTGCTCTGCGGCTCCAGCCCCCAATAATAGTTGGCCCCGCCGACCACGCCCTCGAACACATCAGGACCGACCGCGAGCCGCTGGTTGTGCAGGATGACGGGTACGACGATCTTCATCTGCTGCTTGACGCCGAAATCCACCGCCTGCTTGATCGCGTTGGCCTGGTCGCGGCCGAAATTGGAGATGCAGAGCACGTCCGGCCGCATCGACATCAGGCGCGGCATGAAGGTGGAATAGTCGGCCGCTCCGAACGGATGCAGGATCTCGCCGACATTGTCCGCGCCGATCGCTGCCTGCGCGCGCTTGAAGCCGCGCAGCATCTCGTGGCCGTAGGCATAGTCCGCGACGAGATGAGCGACCTTCATCCCCTTCTTCAAGGTCTGCCGCGCCACGGCAGCCGTCGTCATGTGCGGGTTCAGCGCCTCATGGAAGGTGTATTTGCTGAAATCCTTGGCCTCGTTGATGGTGTCGGACTGGCTGATCGAGACGTAGATCACGCCGCGCGCGCGGGTGACCTCGTTGACGGCGAGCTGCACCGCGCTGGAGAGCGCGCCGACCACGGCGTGGACCTTGTCCTTCTCGATCAGCTCCAGCGTGCGAGTCGCGGCTTCGCCGGCATTGAGCTTGTCGTCACGCACCAAGAGCTCGACCTTGCGGCCGCCGATGCCGCCCTTGTCGTTGACGAGCTTGACGGCAAGCTCGGCGCATTTGACCTGATCGCGCGCCTCAGCAGCGAACGGGCCGGTCAGCGGCGTCGGGAAGCCAATGCGAATCGTCTCGTCCGCGGCGCGGCCGAGCCGCGGCATGGCGAGCAGAGCGGCGCCGGCGGAGATGCCGGCGAGCGCGGCGCGGCGGGATATGGTCGAGGTCGAACCGGATTTTGGCATGATTTCCTCCAACTGTCTTTTTTTAGAAACGTTTCAGGGCTTTCAGGACTTTTGTGGGCGTGATCGGGATCGAATTGATCGTCGCACCGAACGGCGTGAGCGCGTCGTTGACGGCGTTGAGCACGCAGGCGGAGGCCGCCGCCGTGCCGGCCTCGCCAACCCCCTTGGCGCCGAGCACGGTGTCGGCGGTCGGCGTCTCGACATGGCCGATGACGATGTCGGGCATCTCCATCGGCATTGGAACGAGGTAGTCGGCGAGCGAGCCGTTCATGAGCTGGCCAGTCTCGCTGTAGCGGCACTCCTCGAACAGCGCCGCACCCAACCCCTGGACGATGCCGCCGCGAAGCTGCTCGTCCACCAGCATCGGATTGATGACGCGGCCGCAATCCTCGACGATGAAGTGCTTCAGCACTTTGATGAAGCCGGTCTCGACATCGACCTCCAGCGAACAGCCCTGGATGCCGTTGGTGAAGGCGAACGGATAGCCCTGCGGCGCGAAATGATGACTGACGGTGAGCTGCGCCTGTGTGCCGGGCGGCAAGGTGTCGGAGCGGAAATAGGCGATCCGCGCGATCTCGGAGATCGGCATCCGCTGGTTCCGGGTCACGGCGTCGACGACCTCGCCATCGATGATGTCGAGTGCCGACGGCTGCTCCTGAAGAATGAGAGCGGCAATCTCCAGAATATTGCGCTTGAGCACGCGCGTTGCCTGCAGCGCGGTCTCGCCGCCGATGCCCGCGCCACGGCAGGCCCAGGTCGCTCCACCATGTGGCGTCACCTCGGTATCTCCGGTGATGACCTTGACGTGCTCCTGCGCAAGGCCGAGCTGATCGGCCACGATCTGGCTGATGATCGCCTCGGTGCCCTGCCCCTGCTCGGTGACCGAGATCAGGCAGCGGATCTCGCCCGATGGCGTCAGGCTGAGGATCGCGCCGTCCTGCGACGAAATGCGCGCGCCGCCGACGCCGTAGAAGGCCGGGCTGGGATTGGTGATCTCAACGAAGGCCGCAATGCCGATGCCGCGATAGATGCCGCGCTCGCGCAAGTCGGCCTGCTCGGCGCGCAACGCCTCATAACCCATCATCTCGTGCAGGCGCTTCAGGCAGGCCTGATGCGACAGCGCCTCGAAGCGATAGCCGGTCGGCGAGGTCTGCGGATAGGCATCGTCCGCGATGACGTTCTGCGCGCGGATGGCGAAGGGATCGAGGCCAACCTTGGCCGCCGCCATGTCCACCAGCCGCTCGGTGACGGCGCAGGCGATGGGATGGCCGACGGCGCGATACTGGCTGGTCTGCACCTTGTTCTGGAAGATCACCTCCAGCGTGGCGCGGTAGTTCTTGAAACGGTAGGGCGCCCCCATCAAGCGGATCACCTGGTTGCCCTCGACCACGCTGGTGCGCGGATAGGTCGAGAACGCCCCGATCGCGGTCAGGTCCAGCACGTCCATCGCCAGGATCTCGCCCTTGGCATCCAGCGCCATGCGGGCGCGAACGCGATGGTCGCGCGCATGGATGTCGGAGACAAAGGACTCGATGCGGTCGGCAACGTACTTCACGGGACGGCCGAGCAGGATCGACAGGCCGACCACCGCCATATCCTCGTGATAGACATGCAGCTTCATCCCGAAGGAGCCGCCGATGTCGGTCGCGATGACGCGAACGCGGGCCTCGGGGATACCGTAGTGGCGCGAATAGAGATCCTGGAACTGGTAGGGCGTCTGCGTCGCGTGATGCACGGTCAACGCATCGGCGGCGGGATCGTAGTCGGAGACGATGGCGCGCGGCTCCAGCGTCACCGCGGTGTGGCGGCCGAAGGAGAACTCTTCTTCCACCACGTGCGCGGCATGCGCAAAGGCGTCGTCAACGGCGCCATTGTCGAGCTGGGCCCGGAAACAGGTGTTATTGACACTGCCGGGATTGATCAGCGGGCCACCAGCCTCTCGTGCACGGTCGATATCGACGACGACAGGGAGGTCCTCGTAATCGATCTCGATCAGCTCCAGCGCGTCTTCCGCGATGGCCCGGCTCTCGGCAACGACGGCCACCACAGCCTGCCCGGCCCAGACCACGCGGTCGAGCGGCAATGGCAATTGCGGAGCCGACGTCATGCCCTTGAAGTGGTCGAGCGTGCCGGTCCAGGGCGTACAGATCTTTGCGAGGTCCTCGCCGGTGGCAACGAGATGCACCCCTTCGAGCGCGCGCGCTTGCTCGGTATTGATGGCGACGATCTTCGCGTGCGCATGCGGACTGCGCAGGAACGCAGCATCGAGCATGCGCGGCAGTCGGAGGTCGCTGACATAGCGACCGCGGCCGACGAGCAGCCGCTTGGCGTTCGGGCGCGGCACGGAGCGGCCGATATAGGAATTCGGGCGATCGAGCGAGGTCAGCGGCGCGCTCATGTCCCGCCTCCGCTTTCTTTGCGCGCTTTGGCCACCGCATCGATGGCGTCGACGATCGCCTCATAGCCGGTGCAGCGGCAGTAATTACCAGACAGCGCGTCGCGGATTTCGTCGCGGCTGGGCCGCGCGATCTGCGAGAGCAACTCGTGGGCATTGACCAACATGCCCGGCGTGCAGAAGCCGCATTGCAGCGCGTTGCGGTGGTGGAATTCGGCCTGGAGATCGGCGATCACGCCGCTCTCGGTAAGACCTTCGATGGTATTGATCTTGGCGCCATCGGCCTGCACCGCGAACATCAAGCAGGAATGCACGGCGCGGCCGTCGAGCTGCACCAGGCAGGCGCCGCAGGCCCCCATCTCGCAGCCCGCATGCGTGCCGGTCAGCTCCAGCGCGTTGCGCAGGCAATCGACCAGCGTCTCGCGCGGCGCCACCTCGCAGGCGACCTTGCGGCCATTGACGACGAAGCGGACCCGCACGGTCTCGTCCGCGTCGTCCAAAAGGGTTTCGTCAAAACCGCTCATGCGCCCTCACCCAGACGTCCGAGCAGGCGGCCGAGCAGCACGCGGGCGAGATGCAGCCGCATCGCCGGCGGCACATCGTCGCTGTCAGGCGGCGCGAGATCGCCTTCGAGCGCCGCTTGTGCGGCGGCGATACGTTCCGCATCCAAGCGCGAGCCAATGAGGGTCGCCTCAGCCCCCTTCACGCGCGTCGGCGTATTGCCGACGGAGAAGAAGGAGATGCGGATGTCGTCGATGCGCTCGCCGGTGCAGGTCGCAAGCATGCCGCATCCGACCAGAGCATAGTCCCCGCGCCGGCGCGCCAGCTCGTCGAATGCAAAGCGCTGATCGGCCTTGAACAGCGGAACGTAGATCGCGGTGATCAGCTCACCGGGCTGCAACGCGGTTTCGAACAGCTCGACGAAGAAGTCGTCGGCTTTCACACGCCGGCTGCCGGAAGGGCCGGCGATCTCGATCTCGGCATCGAGCGCCAGGGTCATCGCCGGGAATTCGGAGGCAGGATCGGCGAGCGCGACGCTGCCGCCAAAGGTGCCGCGGTTGCGGATCGCGGGATGGGCGACGAAGGGGGCGGCCGCATGCAGCAGCGGCGCGAACTCGGCGATCAGCGGCTCGCTCAGCATCTCGCAGTGACGCGTCAGCGCGCCGATACGCAAATAACCGCCCTCGCGCCGGACGCCGCGCAGCTCCTCAATATGGGTGATGTCGATCAGCAACCGCGGCGCTTGTAGCCGCAGCGATAACGCCGGCACGAGGCTCTGGCCCCCGGCAATGAAGCGCGCGTCATCGCCGGCGCGGGCATGAGCATCCAGCGCCTGGTCGATCGTCGCAGCACGAAAATAGCTGAAAGCCCTCGCCTTCACCGCCGTTTCCTCGAGATCCGTCGGCTCATCAGCCGGGATGCCAGATTTGTAACCATCTGGTCTCAAAATCCTGACATGCCGCCGGGAGGCGGTCAACAGGAAATGACCATTTGGTTACAAATGCACCTTTGGGCTAAGAAGGCAGCCGGAGATTGCTAAACAGCGACGAAATGGCCCGAAAAGCGCAGAAGTCAGCGAAGCGACCGGTTCGGAGGCGGACCGAAGCAGGCAGCAAGGCCGCGCCAAAGCGCCGCAACATGCGCGCGGCCGACCGCGAGCGCGCGATCGTGGACGAGGCGATCCGTTTCTTTGCCGAGCATGGCTTCGAAGGCCAGACCCGCGAGCTGGCCAAACGCATGGGCATTACGCATTCGGCGATCTATCGCCACTTCCCCAGCAAGGAAGCGCTGATCGAGCGGGTCTACCAGGAGGTCTATCTCAGCCGCTGGTCGCCCGATTGGGGGCCGATGATCCGCGACCGAACCTTGCCGCTCGAGGCGCGGCTGACGCGCTTCTATCTCGACTATGTCGAACGCGTGTTCGAGTACAATTGGGTTCGGATCTTCGTCTTCTCCGGCATGAAGTCGTTCGGCATCACCGGCCGTTATCTCGACATTGTCCGACGCGAGATCATCGAGCCCGCGGCGGCCGAGCTGCGCCACGACCTGAAGCTGCCCGACGCGAAATCCCATCCGCTCAGCGAACGCGAGACCGAGCTGTTCTGGGGCCTGCACGGCCGCATTTTCTATCTCGCCATCCGCAAGTTCATCTACGAGACGCCGATCCCGCCCGATCTCGACGCGATCGTCCGCGACGCCGTCCAGACCTTCATGGACGGCGCGAAGATGACGATGCCGAAGCTGCTGGTGAGCGGCTAGTTACTTCGCAAGGCTAGGCAGATCGAGGCCCTTGTCACGGGCACAATCGATCGCAGTCTCATAGCCCGCATCGGCGTGGCGCATGACGCCGCTGGCGGGATCATTCCACAGCACACGCTCAATGCGCTTCGCGGCTTCCGGCGTGCCGTCGGCGACGATCACCATGCCCGCATGCTGCGAGTAGCCGATGCCGACGCCGCCGCCGTGATGCAGCGAGACCCAGGTCGCGCCGCTGGCGCAATTGAGCAGCGCGTTGAGCAGCGGCCAGTCGGACACCGCATCCGATCCGTCCTTCATCGCCTCGGTCTCACGGTTGGGGCTTGCCACCGAGCCGCTGTCGAGATGATCGCGGCCGATCACGATCGGCGCCTTCAATTCGCCACGCGCCACCATCTCGTTGAAGGCAAGGCCCAGGCGATCTCGGTCGCCAAGGCCGACCCAGCAGATTCGCGCCGGCAGGCCCTGGAACTTGATGCGTTCCTTGGCCATGTCGAGCCAGTTGTGCAGATGCTTATCGTCAGGCATCAGCTCCTTGACCTTGGCGTCGGTCTTGAAGATGTCCTCGGGGTCGCCCGACAGCGCAGCCCAGCGAAACGGCCCGACGCCGCGGCAGAACAGAGGGCGGATATAGGCGGGAACGAAGCCCGGGAAATCGAAGGCGTTCTTCAGGCCCATGTCCAGCGCCATCTGGCGGATGTTGTTGCCGTAGTCGAGCGTCGGAATGCCTTGCGCATGGAAATCCAGCATGGCCTGGACGTGCTCGACCATCGACGTTTTTGAGGCGCGCTCGACAGCTTTCGGATCGGACGCGCGCTTGGCTTCCCAATCGGCGAGCGTCCAGCCCTTTGGCAAGTACCCGTTGATCGGATCATGTGCGCTGGTCTGGTCGGTGACGATGTCGGGCTTGACGCCGCGGCGCACCAGCTCGGGGAAAATCTCCGCGGCATTGCCGAGCAGACCCACCGATACCGCCTTCTTGGTCTTTGCTGCCTCTTCCATGATCGCGAGCGCCTCGTCGAGCGTCGCGGCCTGCCGGTCGAGATAGCCGGTGCGCAGCCGCATCTCGATGCGGCTCGGCTGGCATTCGACCGCGAGCATCGAGGCGCCGGCCATGGTCGCCGCCAACGGTTGCGCGCCGCCCATGCCGCCGAGACCGGCGGTGAGAATCCATCTTCCCGCGAGGCTGCCGCCATAGTGGCGCCGGCCGACCTCGACGAAGGTCTCGTAGGTGCCCTGCACGATGCCCTGGCTGCCGATATAGATCCAGGAGCCCGCCGTCATCTGGCCGTACATCATCAGGCCCTTGCGGTCGAGCTCGTTGAAATGATCGAGCGTGGCCCAATGCGGCACGATGTTGGAGTTCGCGATCAGCACACGCGGAGCATCGGCATGGGTACGGAAGACGCCGACCGGCTTGCCGGACTGGACCAGCAGCGTCTCGTCATTTTCGAGCTTGCGCAAGGCCGCCGTGATGCGGTCAAAGCTCTCCCAGTCGCGCGCGGCGCGGCCGATGCCGCCATAGACGACGAGCTCGCTCGGGCGCTCCGCGACATCAGGGTCGAGATTGTTCATCAGCATGCGCAGGGGCGCTTCCGTCAGCCAGCTCTTGGCGCTGATGTCGCTGCCGCGGGGGGCGCGGATGGTGCGGTCATTGTCCAGTCGGCGGTTCATGCGGAGCACCTCTTTAGTCAAGTCTCGGGAACGGATCGGTTGGAAGCGCTGCGATCGCCACGGCCGGTAGCGCATCGGCTTCGATCAGCGCAGCCGCCTTGGCGAGATCGCCGGCCATGTAGCGGTCGGCGGCGAGTGCGGGCACATGCTCGCGAAGCGCGGCGATAACGGCTGCGAGCGGCGCGCTGGTCGCATGCGGCGCACGCAGCGTGATGCCTTGTGCGGCGACCAGCAACTCGATGCCGAGGATGGCGGCGAGATTGTCGGCCATGTCCGAGAGGCGACGCGCGGCGTGCGCGGCCATCGAGACATGGTCTTCCTGGTTGGCGCTGGTCGGGGTCGAGTCGATCGAGCAGGCCGCCGCGCGTTGCTTGTTCTCGGCATAGAGCGCGGCCGCCGTGACCTCGGCGATCATGAAGCCGGAATTGATGCCGGGATCGGGCGTGAGGAACGGCGGCAAGCCGAAATTGAGCGCGGGATCGACCAACGTCGCGATGCGCCGCTCGCTGATCGCGCCGATCTCCGACAGCGCCAGCGCGATCGTATCGGCGGCAAAGGCGACCGGCTCGGCGTGGAAATTGCCGCCGGAGATGATCTCGCCGGTCTCGACCAGGACGAGCGGATTGTCGGTGACGGCATTGGCTTCGACGATCAGGGTGCGTGCGGCCTGCGTGATCAGGTCGAGCGCAGCGCCCGCGACCTGCGGCTGGCAACGCAGGCAATAGGGATCCTGCACGCGCTCGTCACCTTCGAGATGCGACAACCTGATATCGCTGCCGTCGAGCAACGCGGTCAACGTCGCGGCGGCAGCGATCTGTCCTGCATGACCGCGCAGCGCCTGAATTTCCGGGCGGAACGGCGCTGTCGAAGCCATCGCAGCATCGACCGACAGCGCGCCGGTGACGAGCGCGGCGCGAGCCAGGCAAAACGCGCGCAGCACGCCGGAGACGGCATAGGCGGTCGAGAATTGAGTGCCGTTGATCAGCGCGAGCCCCTCCTTGGGGCCCAGCGTCAGCGGCGCAAGTCCGGCGACGGCGAGTGCCTCTCGGCCGGAGACAGTCTTGCCATCGACGATCGCCTGCCCCTCGCCGATCATCACCGCCGTCATGTGCGCGAGCGGCGCAAGATCGCCGGAGGCACCGACCGAGCCTTGCTGCGGCACCAGCGGATAGACGTCCTGCGCCAGCATGGCCTGCAATTGCTCGATCACCTCGCGGCGGACGCCGGAGGCACCACGCCCAAGCGAAACGATCTTCAGCGCCATCATCAGCCGGACGATCGGCTCCGGCGTGGCCGGGCCGACGCCGCAGCAATGCGAGACGATGAGATTGCGCTGGAGCAGCGCGGTCTGGTCGGGCGGGATGCGCTTCGAGGCCAGTTTTCCAAAACCGGTATTGATGCCGTAGACCGGCGCGGCGGCGTGTGCTGCCTTTGCGACGATCTCCGCGGCCGCCTCGACGCGCGGCCAGAATGACGGATCGAGTACGACAGGAGCGCCCACGAGCACGCGCGCGAGATCGTCGAGGCCGACCGTTCCCGGCTTGACGACGATGGCTGCGCCCTGCTCCGTCACTGTCCCCTCCACACCCGGCGATGCAGCGGATTGAAGCCGATGCGGTAGACGAGCTCGGCGGGCCGCTCGATGTCCCAGATCGCGAGATCGCACCACTTTCCAGCTTCCAGCGTGCCGGTTTCATTGAGCACGCCGAGCGCCCGCGCGCCTTCACGGGTGACACCAGCGAGGCATTCGGCCACCGTCATCCGGAACAGCGTCGCGCCCATGTTCATCGTGAGCAGGAGCGATGTCAGCGGCGAGCTGCCGGGATTGCAGTCGGTCGCGAGCGCCGTGTGGACGCCGTGCTTTCGGAACGCCTCGATCGGCGGCTTCTGCGTCTCGCGGATGAAATAGAAGGCGCCGGGCAGCAGCACAGCGACTGTTCCGGCCTTCGCCATCGCGGCGGCGCCGGCCTCGTCGGTGTGCTCGAGGTGATCGGCGGAGAGCGCGGAGAATTTTGCGGCGAGCGCAGCGCCGCCGAGGTTCGACAGCTGGTCGGCATGGAGCTTGACCGGCAGCCCAAGCCCCCTCGCCGTCTCGAACACCCGCGCGGTCTGCTCGGCCGAGAACGCGATGCCTTCCATGAAGGCATCGACGGCATCGGCAAGGCCGGCCTTTGCGACAGCCGGCAGCATTTCATGACACACGAGATCGATGTAGCGATCCTTGTCACCGCCGGCCTCCACAGGCAGCGCATGCGCCCCGAGAAACGAGGTGCGGATCGCAACCGGCCGCTGACGGCCGAGGATGCGCGCCGCTGAGAGCTGCCGCATCTCGGTCTCGACATCGAGGCCGTAACCGGACTTGATCTCGATGGTGGTGACGCCCTCGCCGATCAGCGCATCGAGCCGCGGCAGCGCGCTGGCAACGAGCTCGGCCTCGCTCGCTTTGCGCGTCGCGGCCACTGTCGAGACAATGCCGCCGCCGGCGCGCGCGATCTCCTCGTAGCTTGCGCCTTTCAGACGCAGCTCGAATTCGTGCGCGCGGTTGCCGCCATAGACGAGATGGGTGTGGCAATCGACGAGGCCGGGCGTGATCCAACGCCCCTCGCAATCGATCCGCTTGATCGCGTCGGCATCAACAGGGAAACCCGCCGCTGCGCCCGCATAGACGATATGGCCGTCGCGTGCAGCGATCACACCATGCTCGATCTCGCCGAGATCTGGACGGTCGGCCCGCATCGTGGCGAGCCGGGCATTGTGCCAGATCCGGTCGAAGCGCTCTGCCATGCAATGGTCCCTTCGTGGGATGCTTGACTTATATGTCTAGACATATAATCGTGGGGCGGTTCTGTCCAGCCGGCGTGTAATCATGACCCGACTGCATTTCGCTTCCGCGCTCCTGCCTTCGGGCTGGGCCAATGACGTGCAGATGGTGATCACCGCTGGCGCGATCGCCGAGGTGACGCCGGGCGTGGCGCCGGCCGGCGGCGACGAGCGTCACGGAATTGCGCTTCCGGGCTTGGCGAGCCTGCACAGCCACGCATTCCAGCGCGGCATGGCGGGGCTGGCCGAGCTGCGCGGCGATAGCACCGATACGTTCTGGACCTGGCGCGACACGATGTATCGCTTCGCGCTGGCGATGACCCCGGACGATGTCGCCGCCGTTGCGACGCTGCTGTATGTCGAGATGCTCGAACAGGGCTTTACCCGCGTCGGCGAATTCCACTACCTCCACCACGATCGCGACGGCTCTCCTTATGCCGACCTCGCGGAAATGGCTGTGCGCATTGCACAGGCTGCCGAAGCATCCGGCATTGCGCTGACGCTGCTGCCGAGTTTTTATGCGCATGGCTCCTTCGGCGGCGCAGCACCGCATGCCGGACAACGCCGCTTCATCTGTTCGGTCGATCAGTTCGCCGCGCTGATGGCTGCATCACGCAAGGCGATCAGCAGATTGCCGGGCGCCAATATCGGCATCGCGCCGCACAGCCTGCGCGCGGTGACGCCGGATGAGCTCGCGGCGATCATTCCGCTCGCGGATGGTGGACCGGTGCACATTCATGCCGCCGAGCAGGTGAAAGAGGTCGAGGATTGCCTGGCCTGGTCGGGACGACGGCCGGTGCAATGGCTGCTGGAGCACGCGCCGCTCGATCAACGCTGGTGCCTCATCCACGCGACCCATACGACGGATGCGGAAGTCACGGCGTTCGCGAAGACCGGTGTGGTGGCCGGTCTCTGCCCCATCACCGAGGCCAGTCTCGGCGACGGCATCTTTCCGGCGCGCGAATTCGTCGATGCCGGCGGCGCGTTCGGTGTGGGCACCGACTCCAACGTGCTGGTCGGCGCAGCCGACGAGCTGCGTCAGCTCGAATATGGCCAGCGTCTCAAGCATCGCGAGCGCAACGTGCTCTCCGGCGGCGCAGGCCGCTCGACGGGACGTACGCTGTTCGATCATGCGCTCGCCGGCGGTGCGCGCGCGCTGGCACAGGCCGCGGCTGGCCTCAGGCCCGGCGCACGCGCCGACATCGTCACGCTCGACACCGCACATCCGTCGCTCGCGGGACGTTTGCGCGACGCCGCCATCGACGGTTGGATTTTTGCCGGAGGGACCGGCGCGATCGATTGCGTCTGGGCCGGCGGCCACAAGGTCGTCGAAGGCGGACGACACAGACTGCGACAGACCGCGCGCGAGCGCTTCAACGCAGCGGTGCGGAGGCTCGTCGCATGAGCCTGGCCACCAATGCAGCCGACCAGCCGACGCTCTACAAGCGCATCCGCGCCGATATCGAGAAGCGCATCCTGACCGGCGAATGGCCACCCGGGCATCGCATCCCGTTCGAGCACGAATTGGTCGCACGTTACGGCTGCTCGCGCATGACGGTGAACAAGGCGCTGTCGGAGCTCGCGCAGGCCGACCTGATCGAACGGCGCCGGCGCGCCGGCTCCTTCGTACGCCGGCCGCAGCATCTGTCGGCGGTGCTGAAGATCGCAGACATTCGCGCCGAGATCACCGCGCTTGGCCGCGGCTACGGCTACGAGCTGATCGGGCGCAAGCTGCGCGCGGCGACCGCCGCCGACCGCGAGCGTCTTGGCGTCAAGAAGGCCGGCAAGGTGGTTGCGATCACCTGCCGGCACAGCGCCGACAAGGTGCCGTTTGCCGTCGAGGACCGACTGATCGATCTGTCGTCCGTGCCGGATGCGGCGACCGCGGATTTCTCGCGCGAGCCGCCCGGCTCGTGGCTGCTTCATCATGTCCCATGGACGGAAGCCGAGCATACGATCAGCGCCATCGTTGCGGACGATCGCACGGCGGAAGCGCTCGACATCGCCGTCGGCGCGCCTTGCCTCGTGATCGACCGCTATACCTGGCGCAGCGCGCGCACCATCACCGCGGTGCGCCTGCTCTATCCCGGTGACTCTCACCGCCTTGTCGCCCGATTCAAGGGAGGCTGAGAGGATATGTCGGCACAAATCGTGCAACGCTTCGGGCAACGGTCCATATGGGCCGGCAATGATCAACAGGACGTCAAACCATCGATCGGCAAGAGGACGACAATCATGCGTAGTTCAAAGGTATTTGCGACAATCATTGCGCTTACGGCCTGCACTCCCGTGCTCGCCGACGACGTCAAGGTCGGCGTCGGCATCTCCGGCTGGACCGGATTCGCGCCACTGACGCTGGCGAAGGAGACCGGCATCTTCAAGAAGAACGGTCTTGACGTGACGATCAAGAAGATCCCGCAGAAGGATCGCCACCTCGCGATCGCCTCCGGCGACGTCCAGTGCGCTGCCACGACCGTCGAGACCTGGATCTCCTGGAACGCCAATGGCGTTGCGACCAAGCAGATTTTCCAGCTCGACAAGAGCTATGGTGCCGACGGCATGGCCGTGCGCAACGATCTCGCATCGATCAAGGACCTCAAGGGCAAGACCGTTGCGGCCTCCGCGCCCGGCACCTCGCCCTATTTCGCGCTGGCCTGGATGCTCAAGAAGAACGGGCTCTCGGTGAAGGACGTCACCGTCGTGAACCTCGAGCCCGCCGCAGCCGCCCAGGCCTTCGTCTCCGGCCAGAACGATGCCGCGATGACCTACGAGCCGTATCTGTCGACGGTTCGCGCCGCGCCCGACAAGGGCAAGATCATCGCGACCACGCTCGACTATCCGATGGTCATGGACACCTTTGGCTGCACGCCGAAGTTCCTCACCGAGAACCCGAAGGCTGCCAAGGCGCTCGCCGACAGCTATTTCGAGGCGCTCGACATGATCGCCAAGGATCAGGCCAAGGCCTACGAGATCATGGGGGCCGATGTGAAGCAGACCGGCGAGGCGTTCGGCAACTCGGCAAAATATCTGCGCTGGCAGGACAAGGCCGCGAACCAGAAGTTCTTTGCCGGCGATTTCCTGACCTTCAACAAGGACGCCGCCGACCTCCTGCTCGAGATCGGCATCATCAAGGCCGCGCCGAAGGTCGAGGACCTCTTCGACGCGAGCTACATCAAGTAAACCCTTCAGGAACTGCCGGCCCCGTCTCTCGGCGGGGCCGGCAAACTCGTTCACCGCCGGGATAGATCGTTGATGCGTCCCCTGGATCCCGTGACATCGAAGCAGCGCGTGGCTTACGGCCTCGCGTTCTTCGTGCTGTTCGTCGCCCTCTGGTCATGGGCAACGCTCGGCGGCCATGTGTCGAAGACCTTTCTCGCCAACCCGCTGACCATGATGCAGGAAGGCTATGACCTGCTTGCCAAGCAGGGCTTCCTGTTCGACATCGGCATGACGATCTGGCGCGTCGTCGGCGGCTTCGCGCTCGCTGCGATCATCGCGGTTCCGCTCGGCGTGCTGATGGGTGCCTACAAGCCGGTCGAAGCATTCCTCGAACCGTTCGTTTCCTTTGCTCGCTATTTGCCCGCCTCGGCCTTCATCCCGCTGTTGATCCTGTGGGCCGGCATCGGCGAATTGCAGAAGCTGCTCGTCATCTTCATCGGCTCGGTGTTCCAGATCATCCTGATGATCGCCGTAACCGTGGGCACCACGCGGCGCGATCTGGTCGAGGCGGCCTATACGCTCGGGGCCAGCGACCGCGGCATCATCCGCCGCGTGCTGCTGCCCTCCTCCGCACCCGAGATCGCGGAGATTCTGCGGTTGGTGCTGGGCTGGGCCTGGACCTATGTCATCGTCGCCGAGCTGATCGGCTCGTCCTCGGGCATCGGCCACATGATCACCGACAGCCAGGCGCTGCTCAACACCGGCCAGATCATCTTCGGCATCATCGTGATCGGACTGATCGGTCTCCTCTCGGACTTCATGTTCAAGGCGTTCAACGCCTGGCTGTTTCCGTGGAGGCTCGCATGACCACGCTGAAGATCGAACAGGTCTCGCGAACCTTCCCCGCGCGCCACGGCAACGCGCCGACCAGGGCGCTGGAGCCGACCGACCTCACCATCGGCAACAACGATTTCGTCACCATCCTCGGCCCCTCCGGCTGCGGCAAGTCCACGCTGCTCCGCATCGTCGCCGGCCTCGACCGCCCGACCAGCGGGCGCGTCACGCTTGACGGGCGCGAGGTGACCGGCCCCGGCGCCGATCGCGGCATGGTGTTCCAGTCCTACACGCTGTTTCCGTGGCTGACCGTGCGGGAAAACATCGCCTTCGGCCTGCGCGAGCGCGGCGTGCCCGAGGCGGAGCGCAACAAGATCGCCGATGCCTTCATCCGCCAGGTCGGGCTGTCCGGCTTCGAGAACCACTGGCCGAAACAGCTCTCCGGCGGCATGCAGCAGCGCACCGCGATCGCCCGCGCGCTCGCCAATGATCCGAAGATCCTGCTGCTCGACGAGCCCTTCGGCGCGCTCGACAACCAGACCCGCGCCTTGATGCAGGAGATGCTGCTGGGCATCTGGGAGCGCGACCAGAAGACCGTGCTGTTCGTCACCCACGACATCGAGGAAGCCATCTTCCTCGGCAGCCGCGTCATCGTGATGAGCGCGCGCCCCGGCCGCATCAAGGCCGAGATCAATGTGGACCTGCCGCATCCGCGCTCCTACAAGATCAAGACCACGCCCGAATTCGTCCAGTTGAAGGAACGGCTGGTCGAGGAGATCCGCACCGAGGCGCTGAAGGTTGCCGAACATGCCTGACACCAAGCCGCGTGCCGATGGGCAACGCGTTCTCGCCGATCTCAATGCGCTGCGTGCCATCGGCGCCTACAAGACCGGCGTGCACAAGCCGACCTTCTCCGAGCCGCACAAGCAGTCACTGGACTGGCTGGTGCAGAAGCTGCCCGACGCCGGCCTTACCGCCGCGATCGACGGCATCGGCAATGTGTTCGGCACCAGCGCAAAGCCCGGACCGAAGCTGCTGGCGGGATCGCATCTGGAAAGCCAGAACTACGCCGGCTGGCTCGATGGCCCGCTCGGCGTCGTCTATGCGCTCGAAGCGGCGCGCGTGCTCAATGCCGATCCGTCCGTGAAGGGCGCGGTCGAAGTTGCCGCCTGGTGCGACGAGGAAGGACACTTTGGGCACTTCCTCGGCTCGCGCTCCTATGTCGGACAGGTGACCGAGGCCGACATCGATGCCGCCCGCGACCGCACCAGCGGCCGCACCATGCGCGACGCGCTCGCCGACATGCGGCTCTCGGGCCGTGCGCGCGTCTCGACCGAGCCTGGACGCCACGTCGGATATCTGGAGGCGCATATCGAGCAGGGCGACACGCTCGAAAGCGGCAAGCTGGCGATCGGCGTGGTGACCTCCATCGTCGGCATCTGGCAGTACCAGATCAATTTCGTCGGCGAGCAGAACCATGCCGGCACCACCCGCATGGCAGCGCGGAAGGATGCCGGCCTCGCGCTGGCCAAATTCTGCGTCGCGATCGACGAGCGGTTCCCAGGCGCCTGCGGGCCGCGCACGGTCTGGACCACCGGCCGCATCACGCTCGATCCCGGCGCGCCGAGCATCATCCCGGGCAAAGCCGAATTGCTGTTCCAGATCCGCGACGACGATCCGGCTGTGATCTCGCGGCTGGAGCAATTGCTGCGGAGCATGGCGGACGAGGCCAGCGCGAAGGGCCCTTGCGCCGTCACCGTGGAGAAGCTGCGCACCGGTGCTCCCGCGATGATGAACCCCGGCATTCAGGACGCAATCGAGGCCGCGAGCGAGGCCCTTGCTGGCGGACGGTCCGTCCGCATGCCGAGCGGCGCCGGCCATGACGCGCAGTTGCTTGCGACCGTTATGCCCGCGGGCATGCTGTTCGTGCCGTCGATCGGCGGCATCAGCCACCACTGGACCGAGAACACCGCCGACGCCGACATCGTCACCGGCGCGCAGGTGTACGTCGACGCCTGCCGCCGCATTCTGGGTGGTTAGAACGACGTCCCCCGCCGAACCTGAACTCCCGCAGACACACCTTCGCGTCCTCGCAGCGCATTTCGCCCGAGCTTTGCTTCGTCTTTCGCCCTCATATCCAAGAGGGCGCAGGGAAGGCCGGGTGCCGGCTGGCACCCGCGGTCCGCTGCGCGAAAAGCACACGCAGAGAAAACCGCACAACGGCATACAGGTGAGCCCAACACACGGCCTTCCCTGCGCAGGGGGAAAATAATTATGCGCATGGAGTTGCAGAGAAGCACGTGGAGTTTGTAAGCCATTGACCACGCACGAATTATCCCCAATTGATGCCATATACTTTCATTAGCATTCCCAGACACCATTGGGACAAAACCGGGGACACAAACGTGGCACGCAGGGTCCGTCATTCCAGCCTTGAGACGCGCACCGCTCGATTGAAGCTTGCCGTTCGTCGCAAGCCCTATAGCGGTCCCCCGCTGGGGCGCGGCGTGGCGCTCCTGTACCGGCGTAACAAGACGAACGGGACTTGGGTGCTGAAGGCTTCGGACGGCCACGGCAAGTACTGGACTAAAGCCGTCGCCGAGGCCGACGACTTTGACGAGAGCAATGGCAAGACCGTCCTGACTTTCTTCGAGGCACAGGATGTCGCCAAGAAACTCGCGCGCGCCGACAACGGTGGCGCCGACAGCGCGCCGATCACCGTGGACATCGCTCTGAAAGATTACAGCCGCGATCTGATCGCCCGGAATGCGAATCCGTACAACGCCGAGCATCCGCGCCTGCACCTCACCACCGTGCTGTTGTCGAAGCCAGTGGCATTGCTCACCGCCACCGAACTGAAGAAGTGGCGCGACAGCCTGCTGGGCACCATGGCGCCATCCACGATCAACCGGCTCTGCCGTTGCATATGCGCCGCTTTGGCGCTGGCGGCGCAGCACGACCAGCGCGTCAAGAACCGCGAGGCGTGGACGATCGGTCTCGCCGGTCTGCCGGACGCGCAGGAGGCGCGCAACGTGATCATCTCCGACGCCAAGGTGCGTGAGTTCGTCGCCACGGCCTATGTTCTCGATGCCAAGTTGGGGTTGCTCAGCGATGTGCTCGCCGTAACCGGCGCGCGGCCATCCCAGGTCGTCCGGCTGCGCGTCGAGGACCTGCACGATCATCCGGTGCGGCCGAAGCTGATGATGCCGAAGTCCGCCAAGGGCGGTGGCCGAAACCGTAGCCAGAAGAAGGTCGAACGATACTCCGTGCCGATCACCGTGCAACTGGCGGCAAAACTAAGGGCCGCGGCGACGGGCCGTGCCGATGACGCACCGTTGCTCATGCAAAGCGACGGACGCCCCTGGGACAAGAATCCGGGGCAGAACTATCACCGCGCAGTGGACAAGGTCGTGACCGCCATCGGGTCCGATCCTGCCGTGGTGACGATGTACTGCTTGAGACACAGCTCTATCGTCCGGATGCTGTTGCAGAATGTTCCAGTTCGATTAGTCGCGAGCCTGCACAACACCAGCGTCGCGATGATCGAAAAGCACTACTCGAAGCACATCGCTGAGTACGGCGATGAACATGCCCGAGCAGCGCTGTTGCAGCACGAGCCGCCAATCGGCGACAACGTCATTGCACTGGCGAGCTAATCACGGTTCTGAAAGCCGCGCTGACGTAACTTACGTCAGTCGGCGTCAGCTGACATTCGTTAGTTATCGAAAACGGATCGCTCGCCAGCGCCAAGGGCGAGGCGCTATTCGGCTCGCCCCGCGGAACCAATGCGAATTTCGTGGTTCACCGCGGAGAGAATTGATATGGAGTGATGTAGTCCCACCGAGCGCCGGAACGATGTCGAACGACAAAAGAAAGAGCAGCCCTTCGCCGCAAACTGAAGATGATTGGGGCATAGCTGAAGATGAGTCCGACCGCATCAAGTCCTTTCGGCCCGATCCCGAGCTGGCGAGAGCAGTTCTGAAGAGATATAAAGAGGGTCGCCGTCAGACCAAGGCGGGACCGCGCCCCGCGATGGCCCCCAAAGCCCAACCAGAGAAACGCGGTTGGCAGCTCGACCGGCTCAGGGACGTCTTGCGCATCGTGTTTCCGCCAGATGGTCGCGTTCCCGCCAACTTTACCCATGGTGCAGTCCAGGGCCTTATCGCGCCTGAGTATGAAAAAGAGAATTGGAAGTTGCCCTCTATCGACAGCATCGCGCGTGTGCGCGATCGTCGCAAGACCTAACCTCGGAACACGCAAACACGCAAACACGCATTTGCGCATGCGTGTACGCGCGCTGGCTCAGAAGACCACGCTGCTTCATCGTTCTCCATACGCTTTGCAAGCCTTGGAGAACCAAGAATGGCACGCCCCGAAGTTACCAGCCGTAAGCCGACCCACCTGAATGCCGCAGCCGACGCCGACGCCTATACTGTCGAAGAATTTTGCGCGCGTCATCGCATCAGCGTGCAGCTGTTTTACAAACTGCGCCCCCAGGGCTTGATGCCGGCGACGTTCAACGTCGGCGCTCGCGTGTTGATCTCGCGCGAGGCTGCCGCCGCGTGGCGTCGCGCGCGCGAGAACGCGACGAAGCAGACTGCGGCCTAGCCGAACAGAAAAAGGCGGCCCGCAACAGCCGCCCCCCTCATCAACTTTATGGATTCTAGATGCGTGCTTTTCTTAGCAGCGCGTGCGTTTGCGCGCGAGCTGGCGACGAGTTTCCCAAGCCGGAAACCGCCGTCTCTTTCTTCGATCCGCTTGTGGCGCACAGCTACGATCTGATCGTCATCGATCCCCCGTGGCCGTTCAAGACCTGGAGCCCCGCCGGAGAAGGTAAGTCTGCGTCGCAGCATTATCGCCTCATGACGCTCGCTGAAATCGAGGCGTTGCCCGTTCGCGGCTTGTTGAAAGCCAACGCCGTAGTCCTGCTCTGGACGACGGGCGCCATGCTTGCCCAGGCTGTAGCGGTCATGGAGGCATGGGGCATCACGTTCAAGACCGAGCTCGCTTGGCGGAAGATCACGCGCAACGGCAAGGTGCGCATGGGCTGCGGATACTGGGCGCGTAGCATGCATGAGCCCATTCTGCTGGGCACAGTCGGCAAGCCGCCCAAGGTTACCCTGCCGTCTTGCTTCGACGGACTCGCGCGCGAACATAGCCGCAAGCCTGATGAGTTCTACGAGATGATCGCGACGAAGACACCGGGCTTGCGCCGTGCCGACGTGTTCGCGCGTGAAAAGCGCGAAGGCTGGGATGCTTGGGGGAACGAGGTCGGGAAGTTTTCCCAGCCTCGTAGCACTCAGCAGAATGCAACGTTGCTTGGTGAGCACAAATTGCTCGGAGTGATGCCATGAGCGCGCTCCGGTTCCCGTTTAGCGCTCGCCAGATCGCCGCTGTCATGGGCGGCGATCTGACTGGTCGCGATTCCTGTAACGTCCCTGGCCCCGGGCACTC
>NZ_JAPRAQ010000024.1 GCF_029989365.1 Bradyrhizobium sp. Arg816
TGGGCCACGATCGCCGCGTGAGCCGCCCGCCGAGGGCGACAACTACAGATCTTGGCAGGAAATTACCGGGACCAAGGCCTTCTCTCCTGACGTCTTCAGCCTCAAGAGCCGATAACGCAACAGGCCCACAAGGGGAGAAGGAAGAAAGAGCGAGTCTATTTCCCCACCACCCTCGCCGCCTCCAGCAGCCGCTCGCTGGCGCTGGCCGTCGCCAGCACCGTGCCGTCTTCGGCCATCAGCTTCGCCTCGACGAACGCAATCGTCTTGCCGAGCTGCGTCACCTTGGCCTCGCCGATGATCGGTCCGGGCCTTGCGGGGCTGAGGAAATTCACGGTCATGCTGATCGTGGTGGTGTAGAGCCGGCCCTCGCTCATCACCAGCACGGCCGGTCCCATGGTGTCGTCGAGCATGGCAGAGAGCATGCCGCCCTGGATGAAGCCCGCCGGATTGCAGAACTCGGGCTTGCCCTCGAAGGCGAGCCTGATCCAGCCCTCCTCCGGACGGGCATCGACCAGGCGCCATCCGAGCAGCTCGGCGCAGGGCGGCCTTGGAAAATTGTCGAGTGCGGTCTTGACCATTGGCAGCCTCCGTATCGGGCGCTGATAGCGTAGCGCTGCTGCCAGCGCACTGTCAGGAGCGCGCGGCCGTTGAAAGATCCAGCGCGTGCGCGATCACCTTGCGCATGACGTTGGGCAGCGCCTCACCGGCGAGGGTCGCGATCGGCACCCAGCGCATGCCTTCGGGCGCGCGCGTGCGCGCTTCGGCCTCCGCCGTGTAGACCACCAGCTCCAGCGGAAAATGCGTGAAGACGTGGGTGACGACGCCCAGCTTGCGCTGCCAGCGCGACAGCCCCTTCAGGTCCGGCGCCTGCTGCTTTGCCGTCGCGTCTTCCTGGCCGGCCAGCCAGTCCGAACCCGGCACCTCGGTCATGCCGCCAAGAAGGCCTTTTTCGGGCCTCGAGCGGACCAGCAGCTCGCCGCCGCGCGTCACGACGAAGGCAGCACCGCGCCGCAGCGTTCCGCTCTTCTTCGGCGCCTTGCGCGGAAACGTTTCCTGCGTCGCTAGCGCACGCGCGGTGCAATCCTCATTGAGCGGACAGAGCGAGCAGGCCGGCTTCTTCGGCGTGCAGATCGAGGCGCCGAGATCCATCAGCGCCTGCGCGCTGTCGCCAGCGCGAGACGTCTCGTCGCCGGCGCGAGAGTCTGCGAGCAGCGTCGCCGCCAGTTGCTGGATCAGCGGCTTGGCCTGCGGCAGTTCCTCCTCGACGGCGAACAGGCGCGACACCACGCGCTCGATGTTGCCGTCAACAGGCATGGTGCGGCGGTCGAACGCGATCGCGGCAATCGCCGCCGCCGTATACGGCCCGATCCCCGGCAGCGCGCGCAGCCCCTCTTCCGTGTCCGGAAACACGCCGCCGTGCTCGCGCGTCACGGCCACCGCGCAGGCATGGAGATTGCGCGCGCGGGAGTAATAGCCGAGGCCAGCCCACATCCGCAGCACGTCATCCTGCGACGCTCGCCCCAGCGCCGTGACATCCGGCCAGCGCGCGACGAACTTTTCGAAATAAGGGCCGACGGCTTTCACGGTGGTCTGCTGGAGCATGATCTCCGACAGCCAGACGCGGTATGGGTCCGAGGTCTCGCCGGGTGCAGCCCGCCAGGGCAGGCGGCGACGGTGGCGATCGTACCATTGGAGGAGCGCGAGCGGGCGCGATGAGGTCCCCGCCTGACCAGGTTCCAATTTCGCCTTTAGTGCCGATTTGGGGCTCATGCTCTCAGTGTAGCGGCAACGCGCCGGCCTCTCCACGTCATGCCCACCCTCATCGCGGGCATCCACGTCTTTCTTCGCGGACCGCTTCCCAATGGTGAGGCCTACCCTCCGAAGTGCTATAAGGGTCCATGTCCAAATTCCCTCCCAAACCCGGTCCCATCAGCGCCAAGCCGCTTTCGCTGCTGCTCAACGACGTCTTTGCCGAGGCCTATGCCAAGCAGGGGTTTGCCGCGCGCGAGCTGGTGACGCGATGGGCGCAGATTGCCGGGCCGGAGATTGCGGCCCATGCCGAGCCTTTGAAGATGCAATGGCCGCGGCCGGTCGAGGGCCAGCCGCAGGAGCCGGCGACCCTGGTGCTGCGGGTCGAGGGGCCGATGGCGCTGGAGATCCAGCACTCCGCCGACGTGATCCTGGAGCGGGTCAATCGCTTCTTCGGCTGGAGCGCGGTCGGCAAGCTCGCCTTCCGCCAGGCCCCCCTGTCGCGCGCCCGGCCGCCGGTCCGGCCCGGTCCGCCGGATCCCAAATCGGTGGCCAAGGTGGCGGAGAGCCTGGGGGACATCGAAGATGAAGAATTGAAGACAGCGCTGGCGCGGCTCGGGGCGGCCATCAAGCGAAATTGAGCCTCATTCCGCCGGTAATCTGGACCCGTCCCTGTCGCTCGCCATTGCCTCAAACTACGTTTCAAGCTAGCGACAGGCCGCCTGAACGGGAACTCAATAGGACCCTTGGGGCGAGACCACATCAATTCGGGAGCCGACCTTGATCATCACCCGCCGCGCCTTCAACACGATGCTGTCGCTGACCGGTCTTGCCGCGTTCGCCGGGCTGTCGCCGCTGCGGTTCATCAACGAGGCCATGGCGCAGTCGGCCGCCGATGTGGCCAAGCCCGTGTCGCTCCCCGACATGGCACTCGGCCCCAAGGACGCCCCCGTCACCATCACCGAATATGCCTCGATGACCTGCCCGCATTGTGCGGCGTTCAACGAGCAGGTGTTCCCCAAGATCAAGTCGGAATACATCGACACCGGCAAGGTGCGTTACATCTTCCGCGAGTTCCCGCTCGACATCAAAGCCGCCGCCGGCTCGATGCTGTCGCGCTGCATCGCCAAGGACGACGCGCCGAAATATTTCGCGGTCACCGACATGCTGTTCCGCCAGCAGAACGACTGGGTGTTGAAGAACACCACGGAGACGCTGACGCGGATCGGCAAGCAGGCCGGCCTCACCCAGCAGCAGGTCGAGGCCTGCCTGAAGGACCAGGCGCTGCTCGACAAGATCGCCGCCGACCAGAAATACGCCAGCGACGTTCTGAAGGTGGATTCGACGCCGACCTTCTTCATCAACGGCGAGAAGATCAAGGGCGAAGCCTCGTTCGATGAATTCGCCAAGAAGATCAATCCGCTGCTGAAGAGCTGATTTTCCCCGCTCAACGCCTGATTCGCATCTCAAAAGCCGTATCTTTCCCGGCATAAATCCCTTGGGAAAAGCGGCTTTCGCCGGTTGCCCTCGCGGCGCACCGCGGCCATTGTCCGACCGCATGAGGCGCCTCGCGCGACTCACCCAGAGAGTGACATTGCCTTCCATGGTATTGTCCCGGCAGGGGGATTCGCGCCTGCCAACAGAGATGCGTGCTTATGAAAATCACCCGCCTGCGCCTTCACGGCTTCAAGTCCTTCGTTGAGGCCACGGACTTCGTCATCGAGCCCGGCCTGACCGGCGTGGTCGGCCCCAACGGCTGCGGCAAGTCGAATCTCGTCGAGGCGCTGCGCTGGGCGATGGGCGAAACCTCGTACAAGTCGCTGCGCGCGGCCGACATGGACGCGGTGATCTTCGCCGGCTCCGGCAACCGTCCTGCGCGCAACCACGCCGAAGTGACGATGACGATCGACAACACCGATCGCACCGCGCCGGCGGCGATGAACGACAGCCAGCTGCTCGAAATCTCCCGCCGCATCGAGCGCGAGGCGGGCTCGGTCTATCGCATCAACGGCCGCGACGTGCGTGCGCGCGACGTGCAGATCCTGTTCGCCGACGCTGCCACCGGAGCGCGTTCGCCCGCCCTCGTCCACCAGGGCAAGATCGGCGAGATCATCCAGGCCAAGCCCGAGCAGCGCCGCCGCGTGCTGGAAGATGCTGCCGGCGTCGCCGGCCTGCACGCCCGCCGCCACGAGGCCGAGTTGCGGCTGAAGGCCGCCGAAACCAACCTCACCCGCGTCGAGGACGTGATCGGCCAGCTCGCCGGCCAGATGGAAGGCCTGAAGAAGCAGGCCCGTCAGGCCGTGCGCTATCGCGAGGTCGCGGCCAAGGTCCGCAAGGCGGAAGCGACGCTGTTCCACCTGCGCTGGATCGGCGCGCATGCCGACGTCAACGAATCCGGCCAGACCCATGATCTCGCGGTTCGCGAGATGGCCGAGCGCACCCAGCATCAGGCCGAAGCCGCCCGCATCCAGGCGATCCGCGCCGCCGAAATGCCGGCGCTGCGCGATGCCGAAGCGCGCGCCGCGGCCGGGCTGCAGCGCCTGACCAATGCGCGCGAGCTGCTCGACCGCGAGGAAGAGCGCGCCAAGGAGCGCGTCGCCGAGCTCGAGCGGCGCCTCGCCCAGTTCGAGGGCGACATCTCGCGCGCCCAGCAGCAGACCATGGACGCCGACGTCGCGCTCCAGCGGCTCGACACCGAAGATTCCGAGCTGAAGGAAGAGATCAAGTCGCGGGTCGAGAAGCGCTCCGGCGTCGACGAGCGCGTCGGCGAAGCCGAGGCGGTGCTGACTGAAACCGAGCACCAGTTCGCCGAGCTCACCACGGCGCTCGCCGACCTCACCGCCAAGCGCAACCAACTCGAAGCCAATGTCCGCACCCATCGCGACAAGCTCGCCCGCCTCGACCAGGAGATTTCGAATGTCGCGGCCGAGGAGCAGAAGCTTGCCGACGAGACCGGCGGCTTCGGCGATCTCGACGAGCTGACCGCAACGGTCGAGAACGCGGAGCAGACCCTTGCTGCTTCGGAAGCCGCGGCCCAGGCGAGCGAAGCCGCGCATGTTGCCGCGCGCCAGACGCTGGAATCCTCGCGCTCGCCGCTCGTCGAAGCCGACAAGCGCGTGCAGCGGCTCGATACCGAAGCGCGCACGATCTCCAAGATCGTCAACGGCGAGACCAAGAATCTGTGGCCGCCGATCATCGACGGCATCACCGTCGACAAGGGCTTTGAGAAGGCGATCGGCGCAGCGCTCGGCGACGATCTCGATGCGCCGGTCGATCCGTCCGCGCCGATGCGCTGGACCAATGCCGGCGTCACCGACGGCGATCCGGAGCTGCCCGAGGGCGTCGTACCGCTCGCGAGCCACGTTCAGGCGCCCGCCGAGCTGGCGCGCCGCCTGGCGCAGATCGGCGTGGTGCCGCGCGAGCGCGGCGCCGAGCTGGTCTCGCAGCTCAAGACCGGCCAGCGGCTGGTCTCGCCCGAAGGCGACGTCTGGCGCTGGGACGGCTTTGTCGCCGCGGCCCACGCCCCGACCGGCGCGGCGCGGCGCCTCGCCGAGCGCGCCCGCCTCGTCGACATCGAGAACGAGCTGGAGCAGGCCCGCATCGACGCGCAGATCAAGCGTCAGGCGCTAGAGAATGCCGAGTCCGAGCTGCAGATGGCCGCCAGCACCGAGGGTGCGAGCCGCGAGGCCTGGCGCGCCGCCCAGCGCGAGGTGAACGTCGCGCGTGAGCGCCATGCCACCGCCGAGCGCGAGATCAGCCGCCGCGCCGCGCGCAAGGCGACGCTGTCGGAAGCCCATAGCCGTATCGCCGCCGACCGCGCCGAGGCCGAGGCCGCGTACGAATATGCCGAAGCCGGCATCACCGAGCTGCCGTCGAGCGAGGACACCGAGACCCGTCTCGCCGCCGTCCGCAGCGACATCGAGGGCCATCGCCGCATGGCCGCCCAGGTCCGCGCCGAGGCGCAGGCGCTGGCGCGCGAGGCGGAACTCGCCGACCGCCGTGTGCAGGCGATCTTGGCCGAGCGCACCGAGTGGCAGAACCGCAAGGAGAGCGCGGCCTCTCACATCGACACCATCCAGACCCGCATCACCGAGGTCTCGATCGAGCGCAGCGATCTCGAAAACGCGCCCGCCGTGTTCGCCGAGAAGCGCAGCGCGCTGATCACGGAGATCGAATACGCGGAAAACGACCGCCGCATGGCCGCCGACGCGCTCGCCTCGGCCGAGACCGCGATGGCCGAAACCGATCGCGTCGCGAAATTGACCCTCGAGGCGCTCTCCAGCTCCCGCGAGGCCACCGCGCGCGCCGAGGAACGCATGGAAGGCGCACGGCGCCGGCTCGAGGACATCGAGCGCGAGATCCGCGACATGCTGGAGGTCGAGCCGCAGGCCGTTGCCGGCCTCGCCGAGATTGAGCCCGGCGCCGAGTTGCCGCCGCTGCACGACATCGAGGAAGACCTCGAAAAGATGCGCCGCGACCGCGAGCGCCTGGGTGCGGTGAACCTGCGCGCCGAGGAAGAGCTGCGCGAGGTCGAGACCCAGCACACCGGCCTCGTCACCGAGCGCGATGACCTCGTCGAAGCCATCAAGCGGCTGCGCCAGGGCATCCAGAGCCTCAACAAGGAAGCGCGCGAGCGGCTCCTGACCTCGTTCGAGGTCGTCAACAACCACTTCAAGCGCCTGTTCGTCGAGCTGTTCGGCGGCGGCGAGGCCGCGCTGCATCTGATCGAGAGCGACGACCCGCTCGAAGCCGGTCTCGAGATCATCGCAAAGCCGCCAGGCAAGAAGCCGCAGACGCTGTCGCTGCTCTCGGGCGGCGAGCAGGCGCTGACCGCGATGGCGCTGATCTTCGCGGTGTTCCTCACCAACCCCTCGCCGATCTGCGTGCTGGACGAAGTCGACGCACCGCTCGACGACCACAACGTCGAGCGCTACTGCAACCTGCTGCACGAGATGACCGGCTCGACCGACACCCGCTTCATCATCATCACGCACAATCCGATCACGATGGCGCGGATGAACCGGCTGTTCGGCGTCACCATGGCCGAACGCGGCGTCTCGCAACTGGTGTCGGTGAGCCTGTCAGAGGCGGTGGACATCCTCGACCAGAACGTGGCGTGATATCTCTGGCGTCATTCCGGGGCTCGCGAAGCGAGAACCCGGAATCTCGCGCCACAATCTCGAACTTCTCTGATGCGCAATTGCGCATCAGAGTTCACGACTTCGTCGCGCCCCGGAATGACGGTGGGCAAAGATGATCTCACCCACCCTCCCCGCCGAACTGAAAGCCGCCCTCGACGGCAAGCTTCAGGGCTTCTCCCGCACCGACGCCGCACAGCGCTCGCAAAAAATCTCGACCACCTATCGCGCTGGGGGCACCTCCGGCACCATCAAGTCCGACGCCGATGCACTCGCCTACGCGCTGGCACGGATGCCGGCGACCTATGCGGCCGTGGCCGCCAGCCTGAATGCGCTGACCGAGATGGCGCCGGACCTCGCCCCGGAAACCCTGCTAGACGTTGGCGCGGGCCCGGGCACCGCGAGCTGGGCCGCTGCTGAGGCCTTTCCGTCGCTGCAGGATTTTACCCTGCTCGACGCCAACGCCACGCTCAGCCGTCTCGCGCTCGAGCTGGCGCGCGACAGCACGCGTCTCGCTGATTGCCGCTATCTGCCGGGCGATGCCGGCACCAACCTCGTCGAGGCCTCGCAAGCCGATCTCGTCGTCGCGAGCTACGTCATCGGCGAGCTCAGCGAGACCGATCAGCGCAAGCTGGCGGAAACGATGTGGGCGAAAGCGCGCCACGCGCTGGTCGTGATCGAGCCCGGCACACCGGCCGGCTACGCGCGCATCCTCGCGCTGCGCCAGCAGCTGATCGCGCTCGGCGCCTATGTCGCCGCGCCCTGCCCGCACGAGAAGCCCTGCCCGCTCGTCGCGCCCGACTGGTGCCATTTCAGTCAGCGCCTCCCGCGCTCGCAAGCGCACCGCCAGATCAAGGGCGCCGACGTGCCGTTCGAGGACGAGCGCTTCATCTACATCGCCCTGACCCGGACGGCGCCCACAACACGTGCCGCGCGCCTGCTGGCGCCGCCGGATGTCGGCAAGGCCGAGATCACCGCAAAGCTCTGCACGGAGGGCGGCCTCGCCATCACCAAGGTCCCGCGGCGCGACAAGGCCGCCTATGCAAGCGCCCGGCGCTGGCGCTGGGGCGACGCGGTCATTGCCGAAAGTTAACTTCGTCGGACGCTTTTGCCTTGAACTCGGATGGTTCCCCATTCGACCAAGTCTTACCTTCCTCTGCGCCGGGCTCTCGTCCTGCGCCAATTTGGTCTAGGCTGCGCCCGCCTTCTTCCCCCTTCAGGAGTTCTCCATGTCGACCGGCTGGATCGTTCTCGGCGTCATCGTCGTCCTCGTGTTCCTGGCGTTCAGCGCCTACAACCGGCTGGTGGCGCTGAGCCAGCGCGTCGGCCAGGCCTTTGCCGACATCGACGTGCAGCTCAAGCAGCGCCACGACCTGATCCCGAACCTGGTCGAGACGGTGAAGGGCTATGCCTCGCATGAGCGCGGCACGCTCGACGACGTCATCAAGGCGCGCAACTCGGCGATGTCGGCGCAGGGGCCGGCGCAGGTATCCGCCGCCGAGAACCAGCTCTCCGGCGCGCTCGGCCGGCTGATCGCCCTGTCGGAGGCCTATCCGGACCTCAAGGCCAACGCCAACTTCCAGCAGCTCGCCAGTGAGCTCTCCGACCTCGAGAACAAGATCGCGGCGAGCCGCCGCTTCTTCAACAACGCGGTCCAGGAGTACAACACCGGCATCCAGCAGATGCCCGCCGCCCTGTTCGCCGGCATGTTCGGCTTCACCAAGAAGGACTTCTTCGATCTCGGCGCCAGCCGCACCGAGGTCGAGGCCGCTCCGCAGGTGAAGTTCTGAGTTGAGCCGATAGGCCGGCAGGGCATCGCGTCATGGCCGCGTATGGTCTCTACACGCACATCGCCTCGAACAAGTTTCGTTCGATGCTGCTGCTCGCCGGCCTGTTCATGCTGGTCTACGTGCTGGTCTATTCCGGCGCGCTGGTCGCCGAAGTCGTCATCAACAGCAATGGCACTGTCGCCTACTATCTGAACCGCGCTTTCCACGACCTCATCGTCGCCGCGCCGTTCGCGACGATCGCGGCGGCGGTCTGGATCGTCATCGCCTATTTCTTCCACCAGTCGATGATCGATGCCGTGACCGGCGGCCACGACGTCACCCGGCAGGAAGAGCCGCGGCTCTACAATCTGCTCGAAAACCTCTGCATCTCGCGCGGCATCACGATGCCGAAGCTGAAGATCATGGAGAGCCCGGCGCTGAACGCGTTCGCGACCGGCCTCAATCCGCGGCAATATTCGATCACCGTGACCACGGGTCTCCTCAATGCGCTTGATGACAAGGAGATCGAGGCGGTGCTGGGCCACGAGCTGACCCACATCAAGAACGGCGACGTGCAGCTGATGGTGGTCGCCGTCATCATCGCCGGCGTGGTCGGCTTCTTCGGCGAATTGTTCTTCCGCCTGTTCACGAGCTTCAACTGGAGCTCCGGCTCCGGCGGCTCGTGGTCGTCGGGCTCGTCCTCATCGTCGCGATCGTCCTCGTCATCGAGCGACAGCAAGAGCTCCGGCGGCGGCGCGGTGATCGTGATCATCATCGCGGTCGTGCTGATCGTGGTGGCGTGGCTGTTGTCGCAGGTGGTGAAGCTCGCGCTGTCGCGTTCGCGCGAATATCTCGCCGACGCAGGCTCGGTCGAGCTGACGAAGAATCCGGACGCCATGATCTCGGCGCTGCGCAAGATCGAGAACCGCGGCGAGCTGCTGGGCGCGACCTCGGCGGTGATGGAGCTCTGCGTCGACAATCCGCGCGAGGGCTTTGCCGATTTGTTCGCGACCCATCCCTCGGTGCAGTCCCGGGTCGACGCGCTGGTCAAGTTCGCCGGCGGCCATGATCCCGGCCCGCTGCCGCCGCCCGACGAGGCGGACGAGCCTGAGGCACAGGTGGAGCGGCAGGACGGCCCGCCGCCGTTGCGCCAGGGGCCTTGGGACGATGCAGGCGGCTCGTCCGGTCCGCCGCCCGTACCCGCACCCTCCGGAACTGCAGCCGGCAATCCGATGGGTCCTTGGGGCCATCGTTAAACGGCGGGATTTTAAAAGGGCGGGATTTTAAGCGACTTGCGAAGAGCTGCGTTGCGATTGGGAAAAACCTCGGAAATTGCCACAACCATAGGCCGAGGATTTGAATTCTCCCTTGTTTCTGCCATGTTCGCGCCCAACAGCAGACTTGGGACATCCTTGGGACATCGATTTGGGGCCCGACCGATTGCAAGGCGCAATCGGAGGGCGCGTTAGGGGACAGAAATGGCAAAGCCGGCAGTGGTTGTGGTGGGCGCGGACAAGGGCGGGGTGGGCAAGACCACGGTGTCGCGCACCCTGCTCGATTATTTTTCCGCCAACAACGTACCGACGCGCGCTTTCGACACGGAGTCGCCGCGCGGAACCCTGAAGCGCTTCCACCCCGAGATCACCGAGATCGTCGACATGATGACGACCTCGGACCAGATGAAGATCTTCGACACGCTCAACGCGGCGAGCCCGTCGGTGACCGTGATCGACGTCCGCGCCGGCCTGCTCTCGCCGGCGCTGGCCTCGCTGCGCGACATCGGCTTCCTCGACGCCGCCAAGGCCGGCCAGATCACCTTCGCGGTGTTCCACATCCTGGGCCCCTCGATCGCGTCGCTCGACGAAATCGCCGAGACCGCGGGCTTCATGGGCGGCGCAAAATATTTCCTGGTGAAGAACTTCATCAACGACACCCAGTTCTTCCAGTGGGACCAGGCGACCTACAATTCCTACTTCCACCGCATCAAGGACGCGACCGAGCTGACCATCCCCAAGCTCAACGAAATGGCCTATGAGCAGGTCGAGGTGTCCTCCGTCCCGTTCCTGAAATTCGTCGCCAACAAGGGCATCAACGACGAGGCCGCGAACTATTCCTTCGTGCTGCGCGGCTATGTCCGGCACTGGCTGGCGAATGTCTGGAGCGAGTTCGACCGGATCCGGCTGACCGACATCGTCGGATCGAAACCCGCCACCCGCCACAGCGAAAAATAGTTGCAGAGCCCGGGCGGATACGGCTGGATTGGGCGGTGAGTTCGCCTGATATAGCTGCCGATGCCCGTGACGCCCCTTTACATCATCTGCTCGCCCCGCCCGCAGGTCGGCAAGACGCTGCTGGCGCGGCTGTTGAGCGAATTTTTGCTGCTCAAGAACGGCGACGTCGCGGCCTTCGACGTCAACCTGAAGGAACCGTCGCTGCTCGACTATCTGCCGAAGGTCACCGAAACGGCTGACGTGATCGACACCTACGGCAAGATGCAGCTGATGGACCGCGTCATCGTCGATGACGGGCTGGCCAAGGTGATCGACCTCGGCTTCCACGCCTTCGACGAGTTCTTCAAGATGACCGACGAGATCGGCCTGTTGAAGGAGGCAGCACGCCGGCATGTCGCACCACAGATCCTGTTCGTGGCCGATACCGATCGCGTCTCGGCCCGCGCCCATGAGATGCTGCGCGGGCAGATCCCCCGGGTGAACCTGATCACGGTGGACAATGAGCACGTCGTGCGCGGCGAGCTGCCGGCCGCGATGGCGACCGGGCGGCTGTTCCGCCTGCCCGCGCTGCCCGGCTTCCTCAAGACCTATATCGACCGGCTGAACTTCTCCTTCACCGGCTATCTGCGTCAGGAGAAGGACGCCTCCACCGAGCTGCACCAGTGGACCCGGCGGAACTACCTCGCCTTCCGCGAGCTCGAGCTCAGCCTGATCCTGCAACGGTCCTGAGGCGATAATTTTACCCGGGCAATATTGACTGCGAGCCGGACCGGGCCTATTGAGAGGCGGACATCGGTATCCCTCGCAGCAAGGTCCCACCCCCGTGAGCATCGACCGGAAGGCAGCCGTCGCCGCCTACAAGGAGCGCAAGACCATTGCGGGCATCTACGTCGTCCGCTGTGCGGCATCGGGCGAGGCCTGGGTCGGCCAGGCGCCGAACCTGCAGACCATCCAGAACCGCATCTGGTTCTCGCTGCGCCAGGGCAGCCACACCTGCCCTACCCTCCAGGCCGCCTGGAACGCGCATGGCGAGGCTGGCCTGACGTTCGGTGAATGCGAGCGGCTGGAACATGAGGAAACGGACTACGTCAGGAACGCGCTCCTGAAGGAGCGCATGCTGCATTGGCGGTCCGCATTGAAGGCCGAGGCGATCTAGGCAGTGTACCCATAAATTCGTCGGCATGACGCGACGATAAGCCATGTCCGCTTTGCCCTGAGGTCGCGCGCCGGCGCAATCTGTCGCGAAGGAGGCATGGCGGTAGTAGGTCTCTCGTTTCAACTCGCTGCATGCGAGATGCGACGCCAGGAAAGCCTTCTTCGGGCACGTAGCGCGCTCACATGATGGGAGGGATCGGCGATCAGAACGATATTGGTCTTTCATATGCGGAGGACGTAGTACCGTGAATAAGTTTCACCACCCGGGTCCCAAGGGGCCGTGGGTTGGAAGCCCATCCTTTCGTACAGACGATGCGAGTCCGTCAGCGAGTTGTTGCTGGACAAGCGTATGCGATCGTATCCCGCGCTGCGGGCAAAGCTAATAAGTCCATCTCCGATAGCCCGTGCGATTCCGCGACCACGGTAGATTGGGGCGACAAACATGCGAACCATTTCGCACTCTCGATCATCGAAACATTTGATCGCACCGGTGCCGATGATTGCGCTTTCGGCGACCGCACACAAAAAGAGAGCCCGATCGACGTACACGGTTTCCGCGTTGTCGACGTCCGACAAACGCGAATAGATGAAGTCCCGTACAAAGGAGTCCGGGTGGCCATCAAAATGCTCATGCCAAGCGGCCTCGATGAGCCGCCGAGCCCCTGGCGCGTCGCCAAGTCGGAATGGCCGAATTGTCCAATTGGGTTCCAGCCGCGTGAGGATCGCCATGGGCATCGCCTCCCTTGACCATAGTCCCTCACGTGCAAATCAAAAATCAAGCCGGCCGTAGAGTTCGTCGAATGGTACGCACACATGCTCACGGTAGGCGGACCTCGATTGCAGCCGCTCATACCAGCGCTCAACGTTCGGCAAGTTCGGACGCGGAAGGTCAAGATTAAGGTAGCGATAAAGGTGGGTCCCTATCGGAATATCGGCAAGTGATAGGCGGTCTCCCAGCATGAAAGACCGGCCGTTCAACTGATGGTCGATATGTTTCAGACAACGGCTGGTTTGTTCCAGAGCTTTGTCGACCGCAGCCAAATTGCGCTGTGCTTCGGGCGTCCTGTACCAGCCCCAAAATACGCCAATCATGAATGCTGGCTGCAACGCGGTTTGCGACCAGTCCATCCATTGATCTGCCGTCGCCCGCTCAGCCGGATTCGTCTTCCAGAACGAAGTTTCGGAAGAGTATTTGGCCGCAAGATACCTTAAGATGGCGTGCGACTCCCAGACCATGACGCCAGCGTCATCAATCACTGGAACACGGCCATGCGGGTTCATGGCCAGGAATTCTGCCGTATCCAGCCCCCCGAACGAGCCTCCCAGTTCGACATGCTTGTGCACGATGCCGAGCTCACCGATCAGCCACATCACCTTCTGTAAGTTGAACGACGATTTGCGGCCGTAGACGGTGAGCATTTGGCGTAGACCTCAATTGGGGTATTCTGGGATATTCTCTTTCTACCTAAAGTAGCAGTAAGCAAAAATGAAGTGACGGCACAAGCTGCAATAGCTCCTTTGTCACTGCCGTCCGGCTGGCGCTATCCTGATCATCTACGCCAAAGCGACTCAATGCCCTTCGAACGTCATCAGCGTGCGCACCGGCACGTCCATTGCGCGCAGTTTGGCGGCACCGCCGAGATCGGGCAGATCGACGATGAAGCAGGCGGCGACCACATTGGCGCCGATCTGGCGCAGCAGCTTCACCGCGCCCTCCGCAGTGCCGCCGGTGGCGATGAGATCGTCGACCAGGATCACGCGCTCGCCGGGCCGGATCGCGTCGACATGCATCTCCATCTCGTCGATGCCATATTCGAGAGAGTAAGCGATGCGCACGGTGGTGTGCGGCAGCTTGCCCTTCTTGCGGATCGGCACGAAGCCGGCGGAGAGCTGGTGCGCCACCGCGCCGCCGATGATGAAGCCGCGCGCTTCCATGCCGGCGACCTTGTCGATCTTGTTGCCGGCCCAGGGATTGACCAGTTCGTCGACCGCGCGGCGGAACGCGCGCGCATCCGCGAGCAAGGTCGTGATGTCGCGGAACAGGATCCCCGGCTTGGGATAGTCGGGGATGGTGCGGACGCTCGCCTTCAGATCGTGGTCAAAGGTCATTGGTGCCTCTCAATCAACGCGCGCATCCAGCCGGAACGCATTCTCGACAATCCTCAGGCCCACCTCACCGCTGAGCGACATCAGCGATTCCGGGTGGAATTGCACGCCGGCAACCGGCAGCGTCTTGTGCTCGAGCGCCATGGCGACGCCGTCCTCGGTGCTGGCGGTGACGTCAAGCACCTCGGGCATGCTGTCGCGCTCGACATAGAGCGAGTGATAGCGGCCGATGACGATCTCGTTCGGTAGATTGCGCATCAGGCGCCCGCCGCGCACCTGCACCCGTGAGGGCCGGCCGTGCGCGGGATGCGTGAGCTGACCGAGCTCGCCACCGAAATATTCGCCGATCGCCTGCACGCCGAGACAGACGCCGAACACCGGCAGCTTCTTCTCCAGCGCCGCATCGATGGTCTTCTTGATCCCGAAATCTTCGGGCCTGCCTGGTCCGGGCGACAGCACGAGCAAATCCCACCTCTTCCGCTTGAGCATGTCGAGCGCATGCACATGGCGGACCACGGTGACGTCGGCGCCGACCTGGCGGAAATAATCGGCCAGCATGTGCACGAAGCTGTCGTCGTGATCGATCAGCAGCACCTGCTTGCCCGAGCCGGTCGCATCGGGCGCGAAGGCCGACAGCGGCTTTGGCGGATCGCCGCGCAGCGCCTGGAACAGGGCTGCGGCCTTCACCTGGCACTCGCGGTCTTCGGCCGCGGGATCGGAATCGAACAGGCAGGTGGCGCCGACACGCACCTCGGCGAGACCATCCTTCATGCGGATGGTGCGGATGGTGAGGCCCGTGTTGATGCTGCCGTCGAAATTCACCGCGCCGATCGCACCGGCATACCAGCGCCGCGGCGAGCGTTCGTGATCCTCGACGAACTGCATCGCCCAGAGTTTTGGCGCGCCGGTCACCGTCACCGCCCAGGCATGGGTGAGGAAGGCATCGAGTGCGTCGAAGCCGGGACGCAGCATACCCTCGACGTGATCGACGGTGTGGAACAGTTTTGAGTAGGTCTCGATCTGCCGCCGCGCCAAGACCTTGATCGTGCCGGGCACGCAAACGCGCGCCTTGTCGTTGCGGTCGACGTCGGTGCACATGTTGAGCTCGAACTCGTCCTTCTCCGAATTCAGGAGCTGGCGGATCTGCTCGGCATCGCCGATCGCATCGGTGCCGCGCGCGATCGTGCCCGAGATCGGGCAGGTCTCGACGCGGCGCCCGTCCGAGCGCACGAACATTTCCGGCGAGGCGGAGACGAGGAACTCGCCCTCGCCGAGATTCATCAGGGCGCCGTAGGGCGACGGGTTGATGACGCAGAGGCGCTGGAACACTTCCGCCGGCGAGCGATCGCAGGGCTCTGCGAACAGCTGTCCCGGCACCGCCTCGAACAGATCGCCGCGCGCGAAAGCCGCGCGCGCGGTTTCGACGGTGGCCTGATATTCGCCGGGAGCGTGATCGGCAAAACCCTGACGCGGTGTCTTGAGGTACGGGCTCTCGACGGTCTCACGCGGCAGGCCTTCGGTAGACTTGCCCTTCCACGCAAAATCGTAACTCAGCACCACGCCGCGGCCGGTCGCGCGGTCGTAGGCGAGCAGGCGATCGGGGACATAGAGCACGATGTCGCGCTGATCATTTTCGCGTGCGCGCTTCTGCACGAGGTCCTCGATCTGAAACACGAGGTCGTAGGCGAAGGCGCCGAACAGGCCGAGCAGCCCGTCATCGTTGGCGGAGAAGGCGGCGACGAGATCGCGTACCAGCGACATCACGCTGGCGCGCCGCGTGCGCTGGTCTTCCTCGACCGGCGCATCGCCGCGGATGATGTGGCCGGCAAGCCGCGTGGCGCTCTTCTCGGAGATCACGACACAGGGCTCGCGCAGCACGTCTGCGAGGAAGGCGATCAGCACCTGGCCGCGTTCATTGAGCGCTTCCAGCTTGAAATTGACGCCAGTGGTCTCGAGCTTGAGCGGCGGGTCGGAGAAGCCGAGGTCAAAGCTCTCGTAGCGGCCGGGCACGGTCGTGCCCGAGGACAGAACCACGCCGCGGCGGCGGTCGAGCAGGTTGATGAGATCGTCGAGCCTGTTGGCGCCGCCGGTGAACTGCTCCGCCACACGCGTGATCGCGAGACCACCGCGGGTCACGTACTCACTTCGGGCCGGGAGGGCAAAGACTGTCCTGTTCATGTCGTCCTCTTACGAAACTTGCCGAGGGAACGCCACACAGGACAAACGATCAGGCCGCCGCACTGCGTGGCGACCTTCGACGATTTTGAGAAATGAAATCGCACCGGCCACCTCTTTAGGAGGTGCGCCACCAAAGACGGGCTGGGCGGACGGCGGTGCTCATGGGGCCGATACTCACCATGGCGCGGGGACGGCGTCAAGGGTGGCCCCGGCGCCGTAGCCCGGATGGAGCGTAGCGCAATCCGGGGTTCGGCCACGTTGAGACGGCCCCGGATTACGCTTCGCTCCATCCGGGCTACGGGTTGGTTAAGCTGCGCTGTTGCCGCCCAGATGATTTGCGAAGAACTTGATCGCCCTGCCCCAGGCGAGCTCGGCGGCTTCGCGGTCGTGCACGGCCTGGCGCTGCTCGTTGACGAAGGCGTGTTCGGCGTCATAGCGGAACAGCTCCAGCGACTTGCCGGCGGCCTTCATGCCGTTTTCAAAGGCATCGACCAGTTGCGGCGTGCACCAGTCGTCCTTGTTGGCGAAATGGGCCTGGAGTGGGATCTTCACGTCGGCGGGCTTGGCCGCCTGCTCCGGCGGGATGCCGTAGAATACGACGCCGGCCGCAAGCTCCGGAATCTTGGTCGCCCCGATGATGGTGACGGCGCCGCCGAGGCAGAACCCTGTTAGCCCGACCTTGGCGCCGTTGCGCGACAGGTATTGCGTGGCGCCGCGCACGGTCTGCGTGGTGGCGTCCATGAAGTCGAGCGAGTTCATCTCCTTACCGGCGGCGTCCATGTCGTGATACGGCACCACCTTGCCCTTGTAGAGATCGGGCGCCAGTGTATCGAAGCCGGCGAGCGCAAAGCGGTCGCACAGGCCCTTGATCTGGTCCGACAGGCCCCACCATTCCTGGATCACGACCACGCCCGGCGCGTTGCCGCGCGCGGCGTTGGCGAGATAGCCCGAGGCGTCCTTGCCGTCCGGGCGCTTGAAGGTGATGGCGGTTCCCATGGTGTCCTCCGATGAGTTTCTGGGGGAGCGGTTGGCGGTATTTTGGCGTTTGAGCGAGCGATAGGCAATCGCGCCAATCAACACACGCTCGTGTCCAACAAAAAAGCCCCCTTGCGGGGGCTCTTCATTTTCGTCTCGATCCACTCAGTGGGAGTCGGACCAGACCTTCTTCTTGGTGAAGTACATCAGGCCCGCGAAGATGATCAGGAACACGAACACCTGGAAGCCGAGGCGCTTGCGCGCTTCCATGTGGGGTTCGGCGGTCCACATCAGGAACGTGGTGACGTCCTTGGAATATTGCGCGACCGTGGTCGGCGAGCCGTCGTCATAGGTCACCTGGCCGTCGCTGAGCGGCTTCGGCATCTTGATGGCGTGGCCCGGGAAGTATTTGTTGAAGTAGGAGCCTTCCGGGATGGTCACGCCCTCAGGCACCTTGTCCTCAAAGCCCTGGAGCACCGCCGCGACATAGTCCGGGCCCTGCTCCTGGTACTGGGTGAAGAAGTCGAAGATGAACCAGGGGAAGCCGCGGCCGTAGGAGCGCGCCTTGGTGATCAGCGACAAATCGGGCGGCGCCGCACCGCCGTTCGCCGCGCGGGCCGCCTGCTCGTTCGGGAATGGCGAGGGGAAATAGTCTGCCGGCCGGCCCGGGCGCTCGAACATGTCACCCGCATCGTTCGGGCCGTCCTTGACCTTGTAGTCGGAGGCAAACGCCGCCGCCTGCGCCACCGAATAGCCGGGGCCGCCGGCTTCCGCGAGGTTGCGGAACGCGATGTAGGACAGGCCGTGGCAGCTCGAGCAGACCTCCTTGTAGACCTTCAGGCCGCGCTGGAGCGCGCCGCGGTCGTACTTACCGAAAGGGCCGGAGAACGACCATTTGTTGCCCGGCGGCCTGTCGCTGCCTTCGGAGGCGCGAGCGTCCTGAAGGCTGCCGAGGAACAGCGCGCCGGCGGCAACGAGCGCGATGGCGACCGAGGCCACCGCCTTGCCGCCCTTGGCCAGGATCGCCTCCGAGATCGAGTTCGGCACCGGCCGCGGCGTCTCGATGCGCGAGAGCAGCGGCAGCACGATCAGGAAGTAGGCGAAATAGCAGACCGTCAGGACCCGGCCGGCAATCACGTAGATGCCTTCCGGCGGCTGCGCGCCGAGATAGCCGAGCAGGATGCAGACCGCGACGAAGATCCAGAAGAACTGCTTGGCCAGCGGCCGGTACTTCGACGACCTGGTCTTGGCGGCATCGAGCCAGGGCAGGAAGCACAGGATGATGATCGCCGAGAACATCCCGATCACGCCTGCGAGCTTGTTCGGGATCGAACGCAGGATCGCGTAGAACGGCAGGTAATACCATTCCGGCACGATGTGCGGCGGCGTCACGCCCGGGTTCGCCGGAATGTAGTTGTCGGCGTCGCCGAGATAGTTCGGCATGTAGAAGATGAACCAGGCGTAGAGCAGCAGGAAGCAGGCGACACCGAACCCGTCCTTGATGGTCGCGTGCGGCGTGAACGGCACCGTATCCTTTTCCGTCTTCGGCTCGACACCGTCAGGATTGTTCTGGCCGGCGACGTGCAGCGCCCAGACGTGGAGCACGACGACGCCAGCGATCAGGAACGGCAGCAGATAGTGCAGCGAGAAGAAGCGGTTCAGCGTCGGGTTGCCGACCGAATAGCCGCCCCACAACAGCGTCACGATGCTCTCGCCGACATAGGGAATGGCGGAGAACAGGTTGGTGATGACGGTGGCGCCCCAGAAGCTCATCTGGCCCCACGGCAGCACGTAGCCCATGAAGCCCGTCGCCATCATCAGGAGGTAGATGATGACGCCGAGGATCCACAGCACCTCGCGCGGCTCCTTGTAAGAGCCGTAATAGAGGCCGCGCAGCATGTGGACGTAGACCGCGAAGAAGAACATCGACGCGCCACAGGCATGCATGTTGCGCAGCAGCCAGCCGTAATTGACGTCACGGACGATTAGCTCGACCGACTTGAAGGCGAGATCGGCGTGCGGCGTGTAGTGCATCGCCAGGACCACGCCGGTCAGGATCTGCATCCCCAGCATGAAGGAGAGGATGGCGCCGAAGGTCCACCAATAGTTCAGGTTGCGCGGGGTGGGATAGACGACGAAGGAGGAATGGACGAGACCGATGATCGGCAGACGTCGCTCGATCCATTGCAGGGCCGGATTGCTCGGCTGGTAGTCGGATGGTCCGCTCATGATGCGATCCTGAGGAAATAGTACGACGAGACGGCGCGAAGCTTCGGGCGAAGGCCCGAAGCTCAGCCGATCTGGATTTTGGTGTCGGAAACGAATTGGTACGGCGGCACCGGCAGGTTCGCGGGCGCGGGCCCCTGGCGGATGCGGCCGGACGAATCGTACTGCGAACCATGGCAGGGGCAGAAGAACCCGTCGTAATTGCCCTCATGAGCGATCGGGATGCAGCCGAGATGGGTGCAGATGCCGATCACGACCAGCCACTGCTCATGGCCCGGCTTGACCCGGGCCTCGTCGGACTGCGGATCGGGCAGGCTCGCCACGTTGACGGCGCGTGCCTCGTCGATCTGCTTCTTGGTGCGGTGGCTGATATAGATCGGCTTGCCGCGCCAGAACACCTTGATGTCCTGTCCCTCGGCGACCGGGGTGAGGTCGACCTCGATCGGCGCACCGGCGGCGATGGTCGACGCATCGGGATTCATTTGAGAGATGAAGGGCCAGAGCGCAGCTGCGCCCCCTACTGCTGCAGCTGCCCCCGTTGCAACGAATAAGAAATCACGGCGTGTCGGATGGTCCGCCGAAGACGCTGTCGTCACGATTCCAACCCTTTCTTCTTATGCTGCCGACGGAACCGTTCCGGGAGCCCCCGAGGTCCCCAAAACAGTGTGCCGGCGCCCGCGGCCCCCCGCGGCGGCAGAACTTCACTTGTCCCCACCGAAACAAGGCGAAAACAGCAGTCCAGAATCGTTCTATTGGCACCCTTGCCGGGCGAGCGCAAGCCCGCTAACGGCGTGGGGGCGTGCAATGCACGAATTCCGCGGCCGGCGATGTTTTATTGAGACATTTCCGGCCCGCACCGACCCCGATACAGCCCATGCAGATCGCGCTTTTCCAACCCGACATCGCCCAGAACACCGGCACGATTCTCAGGCTCTGCGCCTGCCTGGGCATGGCGGCCCACATCATCGAGCCGGCAGGCTTCCCGTTCTCCGACCGCTTGTTCCGCCGGGCGGGAATGGACTACCTCGATCATGTCAGCGTGACCCGCCACGACTCCTGGTCGAAATTCGAGGACTAGCGTGCGACACAGGGCTACCGCCTGCTGCTGTTCACCACCAAGGCCGCCACCGATTACCGCGATTTTCATTACCAGACGTCGGACATCCTGCTATTCGGGCGCGAGAGCGCCGGCGTCACCGACGCGGTGGTCGAGGCTGCGGATGCGCGGCTGGTGATCCCCATCACGGCGGGGCTGCGGTCGCTTAATGTCGCCATGACCGCGGCGATGGCCGCAGGCAAGGCACTGCGGCAGCTCCGGAACCCGCAAGTTTGAGATGTTGAGGAGAGACCATTGAGTTACGCGGTCAAGGAAATCTTCCTGACCCTGCAAGGCGAAGGCGCCCATGCCGGGCGCGCGTCCGTGTTCTGCCGTTTTGCCGGCTGCAACCTCTGGAGCGGCCGCGAGGCCGACCGCGAGGAAGCAACCTGCAAATTCTGCGACACCGACTTCGTCGGCACCGACGGCACGCTCGGCGGCCGCTATGCCTCGGCCGCGGAACTCGCCGACACCATCGCCGCGCAATGGACGGCAACCACCGACAACAACCGCTACGTGGTGCTCACCGGCGGCGAGCCGCTGCTCCAGGTCGATGCCGCGCTGATCGACGCCCTCCACGCACGCGGCTTCGAGATCGGCGTCGAGACCAACGGCACGATTGCGGCGCCTGAGGGGCTCGACTGGATCTGCGTCAGCCCCAAGGGCGGCAGCGAGCTCGTCCAGTGCCGCGGCCATGAGCTGAAGCTGGTCTATCCGCAGGCCCTCGCCGCCCCCGAGACCTTCGAGAGCCTCGCCTTCGAACGCTTCTCGCTGCAGCCGATGGACGGACCCGAGGTTGCCCAAAACACCGTGCGTGCGATCGACTATTGCCTGCGCCATCCGCAATGGCGGCTGAGCGTGCAGACGCATAAATCGCTCGGCATCAGATAGGATTGGTTTTCGAACAGATGTGGGAATTGACGAAATCGTTCCGCTTCGAGGCGGCGCACTCATTGTCGGGAACGACCTTTGGCGCCGCGAGCGAGGAGATCCACGGCCACTCCTTCCGCGCCGAGGTGACGTTGCGCGGCACGCCCGATCCTGCGACCGGCATGGTGGTCGATCTCGGCCTGGTCCAGCGCGCCATCGAGGACGTGCGGCTCACGCTGGACCACAAATACCTCAACAAGATCGAGGCGCTGGGCACACCGACGCTGGAGAACCTCTCGCGCTTCGTCTGGGAGCGGCTCCAGCATATCGGCAAGCTCACCCGCGTCAGCATCCACCGCGACAGTTGCAACGAGAGCTGCACCTATTACGGTCCGCAGGGGTGAAATTCGTAGGGTGGGCAAAGCGCAGCGTGCCCACCATCGAGCTCTACGATGAAGATTGGTGGGCACGGCGCCAGGGCGCCTTTGCCCACCCTACGAGACCGGTTTTGGAATTGGATATGGACGCTTCAACAATCGAAGACCGCAAGAGCCGCGCCCGCGCCTGGTTCGAACGCTTGCGCGACGACATCTGCGAAAACTTCGAGCGGCTCGAGGACGACGCGCCGGAAAGCCTTTATCCGGGCGAGGCCGGGCGCTTCAAACGCACGCCCTGGCAGCGCACCGATCATACCGGCGCGCCCGGCGGCGGCGGCGTGATGTCGATGATGTCCGGCCGCCTGTTCGAGAAGGTCGGTGTGCATTGCTCGACGGTGCACGGCGAATTCGCGCCCGAGTTTCGCGCCCAGATCCCGGGCGCGGCAGAGGACCCCAAGTTCTGGGCCTCCGGCATCTCGCTGATCGCGCATCTGCGCAATCCACACGTCCCCGCCGTGCACATGAACACCCGCTTCGTCGTCACCACAAAAGCCTGGTTCGGCGGCGGCGCCGATCTCACCCCGGTGCTCGACCGCCGGCGCACGCAGGACGATGCCGACGCGCTCGCCTTCCACGCCGCAATGAAGGAGGCCTGCACCGGCCCGAACGGCGTTGCCGACTACGACAAGTACAAGAAATGGTGCGACGAGTATTTCTACCTGCCACACCGCAAAGAGGCCCGCGGCATCGGCGGCATCTTCTACGACTGGCACGACAGCGGCGACTGGGACGCCGACCTCGCCTTCACCCAGGACGTCGGCCGTGCCTTCCAGAAGATCTACCCTGACATCGTCAGGCGCAATTTCGCGAGCGCCTGGACCGCTGAGGATCGCGAGGAGCAATTGATCCGGCGTGGACGCTATGTCGAGTTCAACCTGCTCTACGACCGCGGCACCATCTTCGGGCTCAAGACCGGCGGCAACGTGGACTCGATCCTGTCGTCGCTGCCGCCGGAGGTGAAATGGCCATGAGCACCACGATGCCTCCGCTGCCGCGCGCCATGCTGATCGACATGGACGACACCATCCTGTCGGCCTACGGCCGGCCCGAAATCGCCTGGAATACGATCGCGGAAGAATTTGCCGACGAGCTCGCGCCGCTGCCGCCGCAGCAGGTCGCGACCGCAGTTTTGGCCTTCGCACGAAACTTCTGGGCGAATGCGGAAGCCGCGTGGCGGATGAAGCTTGGCGAGGCACGGCGGCTCACGGTGCGGGGCGGCTTTGCCGCGCTCGCCGCCGACGGCCACCGCGCCCTCTCCGACGATCTCGCCGATCGCCTCGCCAACCGCTTCACGACCTATCGCGAAGAAGCGATCTTCGTGTTCCCCGGTGCGCATGATGCTATCGACGCGTTCAAGGCACGCGGCGTCAAGCTCGCGCTGGTCACCAACGGCGCCGCCGACATGCAGCGCGCCAAGGTCGAGCGCTTCGAGCTGACCCATCGCTTCGATCACATCCAGATCGAGGGCGAGCACGGCTTCGGCAAGCCCGAGGAGCGCGCCTATCTGCACGCGATGGAGGCGCTGGGCGTCACCGCGAAAGACACCTGGATGATCGGCGACAATCTGGAATGGGAGGTCGTGACGCCGCAGCGCCTCGGCATCTATTCGATCTGGATCGACGTGCATGGCGACGGCCTGCCCGAAGGCTCGGCCGTCAAGCCCGACCGCATCATCCGCTCGCTGACCGAACTCGTGCCGGACCCGACCTAGCCAAGGCGCGCAACCAAAAACATCGAAAACAACCCCATGCACAGTAGCCGGCTGCTGCAATTTCAACAGCTTGCCGCAAACGCAATGCATTGCTGATTTTACGAAATCATTTGACGCGTCGGGCAAAACAGGCGCATGATGCCATCATCGCCGCGCCCGGGACGGAAGAGCCCCTGGTGACCTCGGGCGATCCCCCACTCGAACCTCTGCCATCGACCTTTCGGCAGTCTGTGCAAGCCGCAGCGAATTCACGGGTCCCATAGCCCGTGATCGGCCTGTCATGACGGCTTGCTAGCCTCCCCTCTCGTCGATCAACCCCGAAAGGACCATCCATGGAACTGAAAACCGGCGACGTCGTGATGCTGAAATCCGGCGGCCAGCCGCTGACCGTCGCAGAGGTGAAAGGCGACGACATCCTCTGCCTCTGGATGGGCTCGGAAGGCGATCTGTTCCGCGAGACGCTGCCGCTGGCCGCGCTCGACCGCCTGGAAGTGGAAGACCACGACGAGGATGAGGACGAAGACGAGGATGACGAATAGGCACGCCTAAGCGACCTGCGATCGCGAGAAAGGGAGACCTGAAGCCTCCCTTTCTTCGCGTCTTCAGATCCGCTGATCAGAAGCGATAGTTCACACCAACGCGGGCGATGTCGAAGCTCGGCTTGATATCGACGTGAGTCGCGATGACGCCCGTCAACCCGGCCGGCGATTGAAGCGAGCCGGTCAAGTTGTAGCCTTTCGTGCCGAAACCCATGTGCAGATACTCGCCCTTGACCGACCACCCTGTCCCCAGAGCATATTCGAAACCGCCGCCAACCGCGTAGCCGATCAGGACGGCGCTGTCAGAAGCGCTCATGGAGCCCAGCGGTCCCAAGGTTGGCGGGAAGAGGGCAGTGACGATACTGCCCGTAGCGTTCGCACTAACCTTGGTATCGGCCAACGCAATACCGCCGGTCGCGTAGAGCAACGCCGGCCCAAACGCATAACCCACTCGGCCACGGAAGGTCGCATACCAATCGGTGCTGACGGAAGTACTGCCGCTGAAATTGCCGCCGATGGAGACGGGAACACCAATAGCCGAGTTGCCGGTGCTGGCCTTTGAATTGAGATACTGCCAATCAGCCTCGATGCCGAGCACCGTCTGCTCAATCTGCCAGTTGTAGCCGCCCTGGACACCGGCGGTGACCCCATTACCGTTGCCGGATACGGGGTTGAAGCCATAGATGCCCGAACCGCCATTCGAGTTCACGATTGTCCCGGTGGCGTTCGACGCACCGTAGCTGCCCCAGCCATAACCAACGTTGCCGCCGATATAGAATCCCGTCCAGTTGCCCACCTGAGCGGGAGCCTTCGACGACATACGGACCGGCGCCAGATCCGCAGCCTGGGCCGTGATCGGGCCGAGAGCGACTGTCGACAGCAATACAAGCGAAAACTTCCTCATTTCAACACCCCCCCTTATTGAGCCGCACTGGCGGCCTGCCAATCATCATGAAGCAAAACCAACGCAGCCTCAAAGCGCGATTGAATGCGCGAATCAGATCGCCCAATCGTTGCGCTCGGAGCCGGCGACTCCCTTCGCTGCTCGGGGCGGACAATGCGACGCCGTGTCTGCTCTGTTTGGTGAAGCGGACCTCGAGGGACTGCCTCTCGCTGGTCGGCTATGGGTCAAAGTGGTCTATCGGCTTATCGCGCGGAAATGTCCGCTGAGGGCCACGAGCGGGCACCGGGGCGACGGCACGCGGCGTTGGCAATCGGGATAAACTTGCCTTTCACCATGGCTAGCGACCACTGTGGCGCCGACGTATCTCCCTGCTAGAAACTAATACCCACACAATCGGAGCGAGAGCAATGAGGGCGATGGTTTCGGCGATGGTCTTTGCCACGATCTCTTCATATGACGCCGCCCATGCCGATTCCAGCACGGCCTCTGCGGCCCGTGCTCCTCAGAGCGCTAAGATGCTGGATAACATCTTGCAACAGCCTCGTACTTCTAAGAGTGATGAAGTTTTCCGGAAGAGCGCGCCGCCACCGGGGACGGTGCGGTTGAGCAATAGGGCTTTAGCGGTTGTAAAATCCTTCATGCACGGGGTGCGCCGTGCGATGCCCGAAGGCGATCAGATCGCGTGGATTGGTTGGGTAAAAGATCAGGCGGTTAAAGGGCCGAACGACACCAATTGGACAAGTCATGGCGCGGGCTGGGTCCTTGGTGCGTACCCACGGGCTCAAGTACCACCCGACATCATCGACACGGTTCGTGGTGTAGAAATTGTGTTCACGACCAACGATGATCCATCATCACTGACGGGAAAGACCATCGACGTAGCCAATCATAAGTTCTTTGTGCACGACTAATTCGAAGCAGAAGGCCCTATCTAACCGCCATAAAACGGATCTTGGCCATCTCGAGTTTAAGCATGCCGAAAACGCGTATCATGTATATCGAGAATAAATCCGCGTCGCTGAACGGACCGGCGCGGATTGGTCGCGTCTCGTTCTCGAAAACGGGCAAATCTATCAGCTATGGAGGGCGCACTTTCCAAAGCCTGAAAGGTAGTGGCTTCAAGGCAAACCACTACGACGTTGAGACGCGAGAAAGATTTTGGATTTCGGGTCCGCGAAAAGATGGCAAGGATCGCCTCTATGCTGACAGCTCCGCGGCTGTCGAAATCGACCCGGACGTTGCGGAGGAATACTGGCGCGATATCAGGGAAGCGCGCTCCGAATGAGTTCCGCGAACGGCACGGTCCGGCGTCGCGCGCAATCAGCAGTCGTCTTTGGGGGCACAAGCGGTCTGACCTCGGATTTTTGCGGATAACGATCTCCAGGCTGAGCCTCTCCCGGCTTCCTAATCTAGGGAGAGGGAGCCCGTGCCAAGTGCAAGGCGGCCTCAACGCCGCCTTCCAGGATCTGCTCCGCCTGCGCAGCGTTGGGCACGGCCCGCGCGAACTGAAGGGTGCCCACCATGAGGCCGAAGATGGCGGTCGCGCGGCGGCGGCTCGCTGATGCATCTGCGTCAGGAAGCAGTACGGCTAATGTCGCAACGTAGCCTCGCAGCCCTTTCTCGTAATCTCTCCTGGTGGACAGGGGCTGTCGGGCGATTTCGGGGAGCAACGCCGCCGAGGGGCATCCGCCCGTCGGGTCTTCGAGGTGAGCGCGGTTCAGGTATCTCCGGATCGCGCCCTCAAGGTCCAGGCCTCTCCGCTGATCCTCATCGAGGCGATGTTGCTGGTCGTCGAGCGCGCTCGCCAGCGCCTCGCGAACGAGCGCGTCTTTGGATTCGAAGTGCGGAGAGAATGCGCCTTTGGTCAGGCCGGCCTCGTCCATGATCCCGGCGATCCCGGCGGCGGAGATGCCGTTCCGGCGCATGCACTTCGACGCCACATCGATGATGTGCCGTCGCGTCGCCGCCTTATGACCTTTCTCGAAGCGCATCTTCTCTCCTCTCCACAAATATCCCGCGGCCCTTACGCTGCGGCCGCTTCCAGCAAAGCTTGGAGGTCGCGATCAAGTTGCTGGGCCACTGGATCGACATTATCGCTGCCAAGCCGACTGAAAACGGATGCTGGTCGATCACGACGTTAGATCGCACTCGACTCTGCGCCCAAGATGCCTTCGATGCCGCGGGCAAGGTTTAGAAGCCGCCGGTCGCTCCCTAAGGGGGCATCCAGCTCAAGCCCAATCGGCAGCCCCGCGCGAGACAAGCCAACAGGAAGGCTGACACCGGGCAACCCCACGCTGCTTGCCGACACGGTGTGGTTCGCCAAAGCGAGGTAGCTAACTTCCTGTCCCGCGATATGGACGGTCGCCTGCTCCTCGATCAAAGGCGCCGTGCAGGGCGTGGTCGGTTGCAGAATGACCAGCGCCCCATGAGAGACGAACGCCGTGTTGAGCCGGCGCTGGATTTCCGGCCGGCTCACGTCGAGCGCAGTCTGATAGGCCTCTGCCGAGGTAGCACCTGCACCACCCGGCAGTACGATGTGCGCCCACGCCTGCCGAAGTTGGGGCTTAAGGCCCTCGTAAATGGCCTCGAACGTGGTCGGAATGTCATGGCGGTGAAGAAATTCCGAAATTTCGCCCATCGTCTCATGAGCGAAGATGCCCCATGTTGCGGTTTGGACAAGGGAATTGAAATCGTCGCCAAGATCTACTTCAACGATCTCGGCGCCGGCGTCCTGCAAGCGCCGAACCACCTCGCGGAAGCGGGTCTCGACTTCCGAGTCCACCAGATCCAGGAACTGTCGCGGCGCGAAGGCCAGCCGGGCACCCTTCAGGCCGTAGCCGCCGTTGGATAACTCCGCAGCCTGTTCACCGGTCACGACCTGATCCACCAAAATGCAGTCCTCGACGTTTCGGGCGAACACGCCCGTCGTATCGAGCGTATGGGAGATCGGCGCAACGCCGTCGCGTGGCCAACGTCCAGTGGTTGGCTTGAAGCCCACGACCCCACAGAACGATGCGGGGACCCGGATGGACCCAACGGTGTCACCGCCCAAGGACGCGGGAACGATGCCGGCGGCCACGGATGCGGCGGAGCCGCTCGAGGAGCCGCCCGACACGCGATCTCGTGCGTGCGGATTCTTCACCTGGCCGTAACGTGCGTTGTGACCGGTCAAGCCGTACGACATCTCGACGAGGTTATTCTTGCCGAAGACCAAAGCGCCCGCCCCCTTGATGGCCCGGACGGCGTCGGCATCTTCGCGCGGCACGAAGTGAGCGAGACCTTCGACGCCCAGGCTGGTAGGTAGCCCTTTCGTCAAATAACTGTCCTTCACCCCAAGCGGCACGCCAAGGAGCGGGGCCGCCGATCCGGCCGCACGCGATTTGTCTGCGGCCCTTGCGGCCGCCAGCACCCCAGCCTCGTCGATGGTGATGAAGGCGTTCAGCTCGGCAAGCGCTCGGGCGCGCTGTAAAAGCGCCGCGGTGTAGGCCTCCGAGGTAATGTCGCCGTTGCGAACCGCTGCTGCAGCGGTTGCGAGCCCAAGCGAGTCGACATCTGTGGTTTGTCGCGATGCGATGTGGCGTGAGGCCGTGGTCGTGTCGTCCATGAAATCCTCGCTGGGAGCTGTTTGGCGGCACCCGGCCGCCGCCCAACAGCGGCTCAGCTTGATGCCATTACGGTCATAATATTAAATTACGATCGTAATTCAATAGAAATGGCGGCTTCGCTGGGGACACATGAGCGTGAGGTGCCGATGGATTGCGGGCAATGATTGGTTTCAACGGCGATTTCTGCTTTGGGTCACAAGCCGGCATCGACCCAGAGCGCTGGAACGTCTGCTAAGGGGCTAAAAGGCGACATGCGGCCTGTGGAGTCGGCACCGCTCCTCGCCGGGTGGCGGCCAGCTCAAAGCTCGGAGACCAATTCCACCAGGATATGACGCAGCCACGCATGAGATGGATCGTGATCGTAGGAAGCGTGCCAGAGCAGTGAAACAGCTACGTCCTGCAAATCCACCGGAGGCTGGCTCAGGCTAAGCTTGAGTTCTGTGGCGAACAACCGAGCCAGCCGCGCGTGCATTGTCACGACGACAGGTGCGCGTGCCACCAAGGCAGGGACAGTGAGGAAGCGAGGCGTGGTCAGGACAACCGTCCGCCGCAATCCTAGTTTCTCAAGGGCGTCGTCTACCACGCCGCGCACAGTCCGGCCCGGCCGCAGGCTCGTGAGAACATGAGGTAACCGCACATAATCTTCGAGCGAGATTTTGGCGTCGGTGATGCCCGTTATCTCCGCGTTGAACATGCACAGATAGCTCTCGTTGAACAGCAGACGCCGCTTGTGGTGGATCTGGCCCTGAGGAAAGACGTCATAGCCAATAGCGAGGTCCAGTTCGTCGGCATCGAGATCATCCAGAAGTCTCGACGAGTCGATGTTGTAGAGGCGCAGATGGACGCCAGGCGCAACCTTGCGCAGGCGTGCGAGGAGAGCGGGAAGGACCAGGATTTCCATGCTGTCCGGGAGTCCGAACCTGAAGGTCCGCTCTGCCGTCGCTGGATCGAATGCGTCGTCGCGTGAGACAATCGTTTGGATTTGAGACAGCGTAGCCCGCACCGGCTCTACCAGCATCACTGCACGAGGAGTGAGGCGCAAGCCGTCGGGCCCGCGCGTCAGAAGCTCGTCGCCGAACAGGTCACGCAGGCGGGCGAGGTTGTGGCTCATCGCCGACTGACCAATGCCTACACGGCCCGCAGCTCGCGTGACGCTACGTTCGCGAAGCAAGGCATCGAGGTGAACCAGTAGGTTTAGGTCGAGATGGCTTAGATTGACGGCATCGATACCCATCATCGATCCAATCTGTTTGATCAATGAACATAGGCCGTCCATCTTATGTGGCAAGGGAACGGAGGGCATGGCCCACCGCCCAGCTAAAGGAGATCAACATGTCAATCCGCAGTAGCCTTTTAGCCGCCACACTAGCCTTAGCCGCTTTTGGAACCGCTCATGCAGATAGCCTCAGGCCAATTCAGGCAAAGAGCATCGATCTCGGCGGGGTGTCCGGCGTCGCCTACTACACCGTTGAGCGCGATGGGTTCCATGTCGTGACGACCCTTGCTCAGGGCGAGACGGGAACGCCAATCCGCGTGGTCTCTGTTCTTGCGCCAGGCCAAAGCGTTGTTCTCTCAACGTCCCAGCAGCCACGTGCGCTTGAAATCAGCCGGGCGGGCAACGAAGTGTTGGTCCGCAAGGCGGCGCCCGTCACAAATTAAGGTTCGAGCCTAGCGGGCGCGGTAATTTTCGGCGCCCGCTCTAACCCCGGAAGGCGTCAGGCGGCCCCTCATGCCGGCGATGGTGAAGCGCACCAGCAGGTGATAGCTCGCCAGCATCGGCGTCGGACCCGGTGGCGAGATCAGCCGAGAGTCTTGCGACGTTCCGCGTCGACTTGAGCTCGCCATTGCTTGACGAGATCGCGTCGGCGACCGGGATAGCGTTCCGTCCTGAGCTTGATCTTTTCTATCCGATCCGCCCGGAATGAGCGGAAGTCCTTTCTCATTTCGCACCAGCCGGCAATGATGCGCCGGGAATCGAAAAAGCCGACGCCAATTGGCCAGATGATCCGCGTGGTCTTCGCGCCTTGCGGGTCGCGATACACAATGGAAAGCTTGTGTTGGTCGCGCATCGCTTGCCGCACGACGCGAAGGTCGACGGCTTCGGGCTGCTTCGGCCTGCGCCCCACATGAAAGGCACTGTCGTCCAGCTTGTGTTGCAGCTCCGAGGGGAGGACCGCGCCAATTTTAGCGAGCGCGTCACGCGCCGCCAGCGCGAACTCGTCATCGGTCTGGCGAGATACCCATTGGGCGCCCAGCGCCAAGGCCTGGATTTCCTGTTCCGAGAACATCAGGGGAGGAAGGAGGAAGCCGGGTTGCAAGACATAGCCAAAGCCAGGCTCACCGTCGATTTGTGCGCCCAAGCCCTGCAAGTCGGCGATGTCGCGATAAATCGTTCGCAACGACACGCCCGCCTCAGCCGCAAGGTCGTTGCCCGACACCGGGGTGCGGTGCCGCCGCAAGATCTGCATAAGGTCGAATAATCGTTGGCTCTTCGACATAGACCAAGTCTAGCACGAATCCTGCCAAAAAATGGCAGTAGGCATCGCGGGCGACGGGCGGCGGGGCTTTACTGGCCCGGACGGCATTTACATCGCTACCAGAGCCTTTCCGGCAAGCTTGCGCCCGGCTTCAAGCGCCGCGATGAGCGGGATCGCATCGTTCAGACGCACGGTCTCAGCAACTGGCAAGCGCAGCTTTCCATTCGCCGAAGCGACGGCAAGGCCGTCAAGGATATCAGCCCGCGCGGTGCAGACGATCGGCTTGAGTTTCCGGTTGAAGATCGCACGGATGAACTTGATTGGCGCTGGATTGATATCGAGATACACGCCGCCTTCGCGAAGCAGGCCAACCCCGGCAGCAACCGCCATCGTTCCCGCCGTGTCATACACTACGTCGAAGCGTTCACGGATCTTCGACAGATCGGTGGCCCGATAATCGAAGAGAGGCTGGACGTCCAAGTCACGGGCTCGCTGCATCGCCTGCGCACTGCATGTCCCCGCGACGGTCGCCCCGAACACCTTTGCGAGCTGCACCGTGGCCTCGCCGACAGCACCGGTGCAGCCGTTGACGAACACCTGGCTGCCGGATTTCAGGCCAGCCTTGTCCACGAGGCCGTTCCATGCGGTGACCCCCGGCGTAGCCAGGCAAGCCGCGTCCTCGAACGAGACCGAATCCGGCCTCCTGGCGACGAAGGCTTGGGGGGCTATGACGGCTTCGCCAAGCGCGCCGCCATGCTTTATCTGCGCCATGCCGAACACGGGATCGCCAATTTTGAAGCGCGTGACGCCAGCGCCGACAGCGGTCACGATGCCGGAAAAATCGCTGCCCATGGCGCGCGGAAATTTCTTCCCCGTCACCATTTTGAGATAGCCATTGCGCACCTTCCAATCGATGGGATTGATGGCGGCGAACTTGACCTTGACCGCGACTTCGCCGGTCCCCGGAGCCTTCAGCTCGAAGGCTTCGAGCTTCATCGTTTCGGGACCGCCGTAACTGTCATATTGAATCCGTTTCATGGTCGATCGCGCCTTAGTGCGGTTGGACGGTCGCCGTGTAGGCGGCGAACGGAGCCGCGTCGTAGATCACTTCGGTCGATGCGATCTTGCCGTTCTTCACCTTGAGGAGCTCCGCGACGACGGCGTTGGCAACCGGATGGGTGTCCGCGCTGTAAACGACGACAGCCTGCTCATCGTCGCCGTAGGCGACGAGAACCGTGACCTTCTTGATCATGCGGGCGAAACCCTCGTGGAATTCGCGAAACTTCTGCACGCCGGCGATCCGCCCGCGCGGCGACGTGCAAACAACGTCGTCCGCCGACACGGAAGTAATCGTATCCACGCTCCTGCTGGCGATGGCCTCGATGTAGGTCTTGGCGATCTGCAGCGCTTGGCCGTTGCTTTGGGTTTTCATCGTCTTCCTTTCAGTGAAAAATGCCCTGAAAGAAGACCTAGCGCAGGCCGGTGACAGATTCTGGCAGTAGGAAATCGGCGCGGCTATAGGCGCCTTCGCGCCGCGACCGGCCTGCCTCCCCTGTCCACTGCCCCGGACCTCGCGCTCCGCCAACCTTCATTTGAATGATGACGAGACAATTGGTCGCAACCACTTTCCACCGAAAGACCTGAATGAGGTCGGGAGAGATGAGCACCTGTCCAGCATGCGGCAGTGGATCAACTGCCAAATTATTCGAAGTGACCGCAGATCAAGCCTCTCGATCCTTCGTCAGTCCGCGCCAATATCCGGATCGCTCTCGAAAGTTAATAAGCCACCTGTCGCTGCTCTGGGGCCGCGACAGCTGCGATATCCGCAAATGCGCCGATTGCGGATTCGGATTTGCAGATCCGTTCGTCGCGGGCGGCGCCGAGTTTTATAACCTGGCCGCGCCGCATCCCTCCTATCCAACCATGAAATGGGAGTATGCGAGGACGATCGAAGCGCTGAGCGGCCTCGGCACTGCCGGAAAAACGGCGATCGATGTCGGGGCCGGGTTTGGCTATTTTCTCGATCACATCAAGGACAAACTCTTTCACGCGTCCGACATTTACGCTGTCGACTACAACGAAGCAGCGCAACAGGCATTGCAATCGAAAGGCTACAAGACCTTTTCGGTCGACCTTCGAGAGGATGGCTTCAGCCCGATGAAGGAGGCCTTCGACATCATCTTCATGTTTCAGGTGTTCGAGCACATGGACCGGGTGGATGACGTCTTCGCGCGGTTGAAATACCTTCTCAAGGCGCAAGGCTCTGTCTTCATCGCCGTGCCGAATGATATCCGAACACGATACATGGAGTGCCACGGATCGCTCATCGACATGCCGCCGAACCACATTGGCCGCTGGACGAAGGACGCGTTTGATGCGGTATGTCGACGACACGGCCTGCAATTGAGCATTTGCGAGCGGGAGCCATTCAATCTCCTGAAGTTCCTCAGGGAAGACATCGTAGACAGCTTTTTGCGCAGGGCAGAGAAACCGGGCAGCGTCAGTGAGTTCGTGCGCGGCCTGCCGCGAAGCAAAGCGCAGCGGATTGGGCAGGCTGTGATCGCACTTGCGCTTTCGCCATTACGCTTGCCGGCATGGGCCTACGCGGCCAGGAACTCCTCGACGCTCGGCAGTGCGCTCTGGGTGAAGATCGACAAAAGCGCGTGACGGGCGACCCCGGTCGAACGGGCCGCTCGCCGCCGCAGCGCCTGCTGGCTCATCACCTGCTCTTCGGTCTGATGGCGTCAACAGTTCCCTGTATGAAGGCCTGGAGTTTCCCGACGTCCCCTTCCGTCAACTTGCCGCTGAAGTCAGGCATGCCGTGGTCGCGGAATGGACCGTGGAAGAGGATATGCCTCAGATTGGTAATCTCTTCGGCGCTGACGTAGCCGAGATTGATGATGTTGCCGCCACGGCCGACGCCAGGCACGCCGTGGCAGGCTATGCAGGCCGCCGCGACATAGATCTCCCCGCCTTCCCTGATATCCCTCGGATCGTACTTCACACCCTGCAGCAGACCTTCGGTCCGATACTTGACGAAGTCCGGCAGCTTCGCCGTGCCGCCGAGTGCGTATGTGTAGATCGTTCCCGGATTCTGGTACTCGGTCGCGCGGTGCGTCAGGCCGTAGGAGCCGCCCCAGCCGACCGCAATCGAGATGTATTGCCTGTCGTCGACCACGTAGGTTGCGGCGGCCGCCACCGCGCCGGAGCCGGTTGGTCTTTCCCACAGCTTGGTTCCGTTTGCCGCGTCATAAGCGACGAAGCGGCCATCCGCCGTGCCCTGGAAAACCAGATTGCCGGCGGTGGTCAGCGTCCCGCCGTTCCACGGCGACACGTGCTCGACGCGCCAGACTTCCTTTTGATGCACCGGATCCCAGGCGAGCAGACGTCCGAATGGGGCCGACTTCGGAGGGTTGAAAACGAAACCGATATTCCCGCCCAGCAAGCCGCCGAGCTTGCCCGGCGCAGCAGCATTCTGCACGAACGACTTTTCCGGCGACAGATTGACCGGGATGTGCTGCGCTGGAAGGTAGACGAGGCCGGTCAGCGGATTGAACGACATCGGCTGCCAATTGTGAGCCCCGTCCGGTCCCGGAATCGACTCGTATTGATCTGCGTCGCGCGCGGCCGGCAGCTCAACAGGCCGTCCGCTGGAATCGTATCCCGTCGCCCAATTCACATCGACAAAATTCTTCGCCGAGATGAACTTGCCGTTGGTGCGATCGATGACGAAGAAGAAGCCGTTTTTCGGCGCGTGCAGGATCACCTTGCGCGCCACATCGTCGATCTTGATGTCGGCCAGGATCATCGGCTGGGTTGACGTGTAGTCCCAATTGTATCGCCGGGCGTCTCCTGATAGTGCCAGACATACCGGCCCGTGTCGGCGTTGAGCGCGACGATCGAGCCCAGATAGAGATTGTCGCCTCCCGACGGGCTGCGAAGCTTGCGATTCCAGGGGCCGCCGTTTCCGGTGCCGACATAAACCATGTTCAGATCGGGATCGAACGTGATCGAGTCCCACGGCGCACCACCGCCACCGTTGACCCAATATTTGCCTGAGGGATCCCAGGTCTTCGCCGCGGCTTCCATCGAGGCGTCTTCAAATGGCTTCGACGGATCGCCGGGCACGGTGAACCAACGCCAGAGTTGCTTGCCCGTCTCGCTATCGTACGCCGTGACATAGCCGCGCACACCATACTCGGCACCGCTCTGACCGATCACGACCTTGCCGTTGAAGACACGCGGCGCGCCGGTGATCGTGTAGGAATGCTCATGATCGATCAGCGTGTCCGTTTCCCAGATCTTGGCCCCGGTCGCGGCATCGAGCGCGATCAGGCGCCCGTCATAGGCGGCGACGAAGACCTTGCCCTTGTAGAGCGCGAGGCCACGGCTGACGGAGTCGCAGCAGCCCCTGTAGCCCTTCGACCGGTCAACGCCTGGATCGAACGACCAGATTTTTTTGCCGGTCCGCGCGTCAATGGCATGGACAACGTTCCAGGGTGCCGGCTGATACAGGATGCCGTCGACGACGAGCGGGGTTGCCTCGATCCCGCGCGATGATTCAAGATTGTAACTCCAGACGAGCCCGAGATCCCTGACGTTGTCAGTGTTGATCTGGTTGAGCTTGCTGAACCGCGTTTCGGCGTAGTCGAGGCCGACGGTCGGCCAATCCCTGGATGTTTTCGTATTTGCTTTGATGAAGTCGCTGTCGACTCTCGAGATATCCGCCTTGATGCGGTCCTGCTTCGCGTCGGTCCCGGTCTGCGCCCATGCACTGGAAGGGAGGGAAAGACCCAGGAGAGCAGGAATGAGAACAAGAGCGACACTGATCTCACGGAAGGCAATCTGAATCCCGGACCGATCGCTCGACGTTTTTTCAGGCCAATGGCACTCTGCGTTGGGGCACTCTGCGCTGGATCGTTCCATGCCTCACCTTCCTCCGTGCATGTCGAGACCACGATGCGTGCGCATGCCTGCGCCCGCTTCCGTTGATATGAAGCCTCCAACCTGCCTCGACGGTGCTACCGAAGCATTTCAGTCCTGACATGCCCGATTGCAGTTGTAAGAAAGCGTCCACGACCGTCATCGGCGAAATGCCGTAGGCGCCGAGCGCGGTCGTCGGCGCCGCACGGACGAGCACGATCAGCGCACGGCGGCAGTCGGCATAGCGCAGATAGGCAATGGCGCGGTTGAGATTGGTGAAGATCGCGGAGATCGCGATGATCGGCACGGGCTGGGCGCCGACCAGCGGCACCAGCACCAGCGGCATCAGGGCGCCGGTCGCGCGGGATCAGTCCAGGGCACTTTGAACGTCGCGCGCCCGTCTGAGGTCAGCCGTTTCGGCTCCTTCGTCGAACCAACGGAGGATTGGTTCTAACAGAGCGCGCGCCTCGTCAGGCCTTCCCTGCGTCCGCCAGAGCTCTGCGAGGCTTGTGACGGCGCGTAGTTCCAAGGATCTGGCGCTTTGACCACGCGCCACCTCGATAGATTTCTTGAGATGAAGTTCAGCCTCTCTTGTCCTCGATGGGTCGCATACGAGAAGAAGCTGCGCGTTCTGCCGATGCAACTCTGATTCCCATGACCTGCCTGTCATGTCACCCATATCGGCCAGGGTTCCTTCGACAATCGATAGCGCGCTTTGGATGTCGCCCGCCTTGGCGTGCAGGTCCGCCAGCCAGCTGGTCATCATCGGAAGCATGAAGCCGACACCCTTCCGTCGCGCTTCGCCGAGTCCCAATGCCATGTCTTCCTGGGCCTCTCCGAGCCGGCCTAGTTCGCCGGCTGCTCGGCCTCGAGAAATTCTCGACAAGATTGCGTATAGCGAAAACCGCTGCTCCTGCGACATTTGAAAGCTTTTCTCGGCGCTTTCGAAGGCGCGGCCGGCCTCGCCGCGCAGCAGGTGCACGACAGACGTCATGTAATGCGCGAACGCTACGGTGTAGGGGTGGTCGAGGTTTTGCCCCAAAGCAAGCGCTTCCGAAACGCGGGAAAGGGCTTGATCCGGATAGCCCAGAAACCACGAGTCCCAGGACAGCAGCAGAAGTGAAGCCGCTTGGGGTTCCACCATGTAAAGATTGGATAGGGGCTGTTTTCCTTTGCCAACCGAGAGCTTGATCGATTCCTTGAAATGGTCCGCTGACGATTGGAAGCTTCCCATCGTCAATAACGTACTGCCCATCACTCTATGAGCCACCATCAGCGGCACGGGTTGGGACAATGCCCGGGACCGTGACAGGAACTCGCCGGCCAGGCGGAGCGCATCGTCATTCTTTCCACCCATCCAGAGGTGCCCCCACAACCCAAACAGGGCCTGGAAATACTCAGGGATATCGCCCAGCTGCAGGCATAAGGCATGAGCTCGCGAAAACGCTTCGCGGGTTTCCGCGGAGGCATACCCCTGAACGGCGATAAGCGGTATTCCCAACGCCAATTGGATGTCGATCTCCTGTTTGATCCGCTCAGGCGTTTCCGGCAAGGCGTCCAGAAGCTGAAGGGCCTTTCGAAAGCTGGCAATCGCTTCGACGTTGGCGGAATGCGCGAGCGAGCGCTGCCCGGACTCGAACCAGCAACGAATGGCCGATTGGTGATTGCCTGCCTCTTGATGGTGATAGGCCAGGACCTGGGGTTGATTTTCGGCGAGCTCCGAAAAATCATGCTGCAAGACTGCCGCGATGTCCGCGTGTATCTGCTGCCTCTTGCTCCGAAGCAAGGAGTCATAGATCGCGTCGCACAACAGCGCATGCTTGAAGGCGAAACGAAGGGAAGGCGAAATGCCGACTCGATAGATGATGTCCGCCTGTTCGAGCAACGAGAGGGCCGACAGCATGTCGTCATCGCCCATTCGTGATGCGGCCGACAAGAGATCATAGGAGAACTCGCGCCCAATCACGGCCGCAATCTGTACAAGTCTGCGGCTCGGCGCAACGCGGTCCAGCCGCTCCATCAATGCATCACTCAGCGTGTCCGGAACCCTGAGTGACGCCAGCTGTGGTGCGCGCTCGAAACCGCCTCGGGTTCGTGAGGGCGCGCTCATCATGCTGCTCGTCAGTTCTTCGACGAAAAGTGGCACGCCGTCGGCCTTTGCAATAATTCGGTCGAGCACCGGTTCGGGTATGCTTCCTCCCTTCAAGATGTCCCGGATCATCGCCTTGACTTCGGTGAGCGACAATCGCGTGAGCGAGTGCATGGTGGCGTTCGCACGCGTTATCCAATTGGGACGAAACTCGGGTCGGCACGACACGATCAGCAGGACGCGGGCGTGATCGATGCCGCTAATGATCGATTCAATCAGCTCAAGTGACGATGGATCCAGCCAGTGCGCATCCTCGAGGATGCAGAGCGTGGGGCGCTGGACAGAAAACGCCAGGATGATGTCGACAAGCGTGCTTATCGTCCTGTTCTTTATTTGCTGCGGCGTTAGACCGGATAGTTCCAGGTTATTCTCCAAAGGGATTGATAACAGCTTGGCAATGAGCAAGACCGGCTCTTTGGAGTGATTGATTGATCGCGGAAGGTAATTTGTAAGTTTGACAAGCTTGTCTGTCTCGGCGCCGCGAGCTGTTAATTGGGCCGCTTGTTCGATCTGACTGATCACCGGATAGAATGCGCTTTGACTATGGTAGGGCGAGGACTGATGGTGCAACAGAACGTGTGGCTCCTGCTGAACATGCGATATCAATTCGTGGAGGAGCCTTGATTTGCCGACCCCGGGAATACCCGAGAGCAATATGACCTGGCCCTCGCCTTCTTTGACCTTCCGCCATCTATCGAGCAGCAAGCTCAGTTCGGTTGAACGTCCAATGAGCGGGGTAAGAGAGCCCGTATGCGCAGCGTCGAAGCGGCTGGCGGAATGTTTGGCGGAGAGCACGCGATACACGTGAAGCGGCTCACTCAGGCCCTTGATTTCATAGAGCCCGACGTCCTGAAAATCAAACGCTGCCCATACCAGACGCTTCGTCGATTCCGAGATGAGCACCGTATTGGGAGCGGCAAGGGTCTGTAGACGTGCGGCGATATTGGGCGTCTCCCCCACTGCGTCCATCGACCACGTACCACTATCTCCAATCTCACCGACAATGACCGGGCCTGAGCAAACACCCACGCGACAATTCAGGGCGACCGGCCCTGAAATCTTCGTAATTCCGAACGCAATTTCCAGACTGGCGTGAACAGCGCGAACGGCGTCATCCTCGTGTGCGTAAGGCCAGCCGAAAAATGCCATCACGCCATCGCCGAAATAGCGGGCGACCTCGCCGCCATAGCGTGCGATTGCGGCGCTGCACTGTACCCGATACACGTCAATGAGCTTTTGGAGATCCTCTGGATCCAACTTCTCCGATAGCTGCGTAGAGCCTACCAGGTCACAGAACATCACCGTGATCTGGCGAAACTCGGCTTCGCGATGTTTGTCAGGAGGATGTTTGTCAGAAGAGGGTGACACCACGGCGGCGCTTGCAACCGCCGTCGGCGTGCCGGCGGGCTGGCGCGCGGCTGTCAATGCCTTGATGGCCGTCAGCAGCTTCTTGCGGTGACCTAGAGACGATACTCCCAGCTTTTCGAGATCATCCTCCGTCAAATCCGGCAGGACCGAGAAGTCGATGTGGTTTTCAGCGAAGGTTTTGGCGTAATGGCCTAGACCGTGGCTCCCCAGCCACTCAGCCAAGTCGGTGATCGTTGTCCTCGTCATTGCAGAGGTCCTCGCCTACTGCCGTGGTCCATCAGGGAGCTGAGCCTCGGACCTCCATGCGCGGCCTTCGTCACCTGAACATAGGAAACCTTCTCCGGCGGACGACATCATTTTCCGCACGCGACACTAAATGAGCGAGCGTTATATCAGCGTTAAACGAGCGTTAGATGAGCGCTCATTCAACTCCGAAATTTTCCCTATTCGGTGTCGAGGCGCAACCGCAGCTCGGCGCGAGGACGCCATACGCCGGTGCCATACCCCGCTACCCGCGGCGCAGTCGCGCGCCCTGATGGCTTGAAGCGCAATCGTCCTGTCACCCTATCGGGGACCGGGCCTCCATTCTCGTCCGTCTCGCCAAGCCGGACCGGCGATGGACGATCGCGCTGTTCCGCTCACGCTGCGGGCCGTCGAGCACCCCGCTTTTCACCCTTCAAGGGATGTGAGCGGCGACAACAGGGGAGCGCCTCTCCAAGCGCCTGCTCAAGCTCTTCGAGCATCTCCGCATCGGATTTGAGAAGCTCGTGATTATATCCCTTCGCCAGAATCACTGCCGATTCATACGTCTCCTGAACCACCCTGATACGATCATTCGCGGGAAGGGAGGCTACGAATTTGATGGTTTCTTCGACGTGATTGGCCTCGCTTCCGAGGGAGCTGTGACTTCTGAGGAAGCGGGTCGCATCAGTGTCACCCGGACAGATCGCCTGCACCTTCTCTATATCGCTCTGCTGCTTCAGCGCCGCGATGCGCTCCAGGCAGTACGAATAGCCGATGCAGCCGATTGGATAGTCCTGGACGCAAAGTTCGTCGAAGCGCTTGCAGAGCGGCTTGATGCCCTCTGGAATGAAGTTGGCGACGAGGCGCTCGCCGGGCGCACCCAGCGCACGCAGGTCCTTCAGCGCGAGCCGGTCGTGACCGGTTTCCTCGCGTGCACGCTCTTCCAAATAGTCTGCAACCTCGGGCCTCCCCAGCTCGTTGAAGCGCCGGGCGGCGCGCCGGAGGTTTCGAGGCGTATCGACTGAGGTGTGATACGCGCCCACCAATGCCACGATATAGCCGACGAGCGTCGGCTCAGGGCGCGCGAGGTTCTTTTCGATTCTGGTAAATCCGAGATTGATCGCGCCGTCGAGCAGCCCGATCGTGCTGCCCGCTGAGCCCACACCTGTCATCGGTGCAGAGAAGGGATCCATGTTTTCCACCGTACCGCCAGGGGCATGAAACCAAACCTCTCCCGACTCGCGAGCGATGATCGAAGTATCGCACGCGACGTTGACCCACTCCGTGACCTGCAGTGTCATTCGAACCTCCACTTTCGCGTGAACGCCCGTTTGTTTTCACTGGGATGCGACAAAAATTCGCGCCCCAGCCAGAGACACTCTGTCGCATCCGAGACGGATTGCGATACCGCTAGATTCCGTTCGGCGTGATGGCCATCAGCAACTTGGCCGTCTCGAGCAGAGGCTGCCCAAGAGTCGGACGTGTGGGTCTCGGCAGCACCAGAACGACCCCGACGGTTCTTTCGAGCCCTGCGTCTGCCAAACTGAACCCAGCATCGAACTCGTCTTCCGTGATGACGATGGGTTTCTCCAAATAGATGCCCCGAGCCGCAAGGGCTGCTTTTGCTGCAGTCGAGCGCGCCAGGTACTGCGCCATGGATATCGTACCCGTACTGGGTGTGATCAGGGGATTGTTGGCGGGACCTGTCCATATATCGACGATCCACTGTGCGAGGACGTCACTTTGGTACGAGAAATCAGCTACCTTATCTTCCAAATCGTCCTTCGCAGTGCCCATCTCGTCCGCGAAAATTCCGCGTTTTTGCTTCTTATTTGGTCCTGCCGCGTGCGCCGCTACGGGAAGCATTGCGCCGCCGGCGGCTCCTGCAAGGAACCAACGCCGATTGAAATTCGGTTGTGGCTTGATGTGCGAGGCCATAATCAATCCCTCCCTGCTGAAATCAGTTCGGTGTCTTACTGCCGCACTCGTACTCTAGTTGTAAGTTTTCTTCCTGACAAGGCTGCTGCTCCACTGCCCAATTCAACCCGCACAGACGATGGTTTATTTGAGCGAACAATTGTGAGTACGTCCTATCGACTTTGCCGCATCAAAGCCTCCATGCCGACGCTCACGGCGCGCCGCTGTTTCGAGGCATGATGAAGATCACGCGCATTGCCGCATGCTGCCAGTGGCAAGCTCCTACGAGTACACGTAAGGCGATTGAAGATTATACCGCCTCTGGTCTGGATGGTTTGCATCATTGCGACTGCGGCACAGCATCAACATCCCTGGGTCACACGGTCGGTACTGAGGACTTCTGCGGCTATTCGCGTCAGTCATGATGTAGCGAGCATGCCGGCACATGATCCGCAGGCTTGTTGCGACCAATTCGACGCCAAGTGTGATTGGGCCATTGTCCTGCATTTGCAAATGTCAGCACCGTTGACCTGCCTTGGAAAAGGCACCACATCCGCGCCGCAGGTGAGAGAGAGCTACGGGGTCATAAGCCGCCGATGACGGCTAAGCCGGGCGACTTCCGGTTTGTGCTCGGAAGCCGACGTCCATGAGCACGAGGTTCGATTCACGGTCTAGCCGCGAACGCCAATTGGACCGGAGCCATCTATGCGATCAGCGACCTTGCCGCCGCCGAGATCATCACCAGCCCGCCGGTGATGACAGCGACATCGAGGATCGCCGTGTGGATGTGCACCGGCATCCGCTCGACGAAGGCTTTTGCCAGAAACGCGCCGGGGATGGCGATCGCGCCGATCAGCAGCGCGAAGGCGAGCACTTGCGCATTGACGGCGCCGGCAAGGCCGAACACCGAGATCTTGATGAGACCGGTGCCGAGCGAGATCATCGCATCGGTCGCGATCACGGCGGCGCCTTCGAGGCCCGCGGCCATCAGCGGCGAGAGCAGGATCACGCCGGAGCCCGAGGTGCCGCCGACCAGCACGCCATAGCCGACCGAGCCGGCGGCAAGGCCGGTGTCGCCGATCCTGACCTGGCGGCGGCGGAGCACGCGGCGCAGCGGCACGCTCAGGATCAGCATGGAGCCGATCACGAGTGCTGCGCCCGCATTGGTCAGCCGCGTGTAGCCGTAGGCGCCGAGCGCGGTCGTCAGCGCCGCACAGGCCAGCACGATCAGCGCGCGGCGGCGATCGGCATAGCGCAGATAGGCGAGCGCGCGGCTCGAATTGGTGAAGATCGCGGAGATCGCGATGATCGGCACCACGGGCTCGGCGCCGACCAGCGGCACCAGCACGAGCGGCATCAGGGCGCCGGTGCCGTAGCCGGCGAGACCACCGATGATCGAAGCAAACAACGCCATCAACGCGACCAGCAGGAGCTGAAGGACCGAGATGTCGGCGAAGCCTGAGACGATGTTCAATTTCTCTCGTCGCGGCTGACGCGTGCCGCTGCTTGATCGGCGATGGAAGCGAGCGCGGCTTCCTCTAGGGGAAAATCCGCCGCAAGCCAAGCGTCCTCGGCAAGCGTCAGCACATGCCCGAGCGCGGGTCCTTCCGCCATGCCCCGCGCAATGAAGTCGGCGGCGCGAAGCGGAAATTTCGGCGCAGTCCAGCGCTGCGGCAACTCGGCGAGCGCACGCCAGCGCGACGATCCGACGTCGCCGCCGTCCCGCGCCCAGCCGAGCAACACGCGATCGTGATAGCGCTCCGCGCCGAGCCGGTAGAGCAACCGCCGCGCATTGGCCTCGTCCTTGGTGGCGAAGCGCCACCAGCGGTGCCCCATCGAATCCAGCGCCTTGCTTTCCGCATTGGAGAGCCTCAGGCGCGTGGCGACGCGCTTGGCATCTTCGGTCACGGCGACCGTCAGCGCGGCGAGCCGCCGCGTGCTGCTTGCCGGCAAGCCAAGCTCGCCCTCGATCGCGATCATGGCCGACAGCGGCCCGGTATAGACGACGCCTCCGCTCAGCGCTTGCAGCAACCCGCCATCCGCCATCGCGCGCGCGGCATCGGAGGCACCGTGAGCGACCAGCAGCTTCAGCATCTCCAAGCGCACCCGCTCGGCCGACAGGCTCGCAAGCCCCGCACGTCCCCGGATGCAGGCGAGATAGCCGTCGCGGTCGGGCTCGCCGGCCCCGAAGGCGGCGTGGATGCGGAAGAAGCGCAGGATGCGTAAATAGTCCTCGGCGATGCGCTGGTCGGGATCACCGATGAAGCGCACGCGCCGCGCGGCCGCATCCGCGATCCCGCCGACATGGTCGTAGACGACACCTCGCACATCGGCCGACAGTCCGTTCATGGTGAAGTCGCGGCGCTCGGCGTCCTTCACCCAGTCGCGGCCGAACGCGACCCTGGCCTTGCGGCCGAAGGTTTCGGTGTCCTCGCGCAACGTCGTGACCTCGTAAGGGTGTCCGTCGATGACGAGCGTGATGGTGCCGTGGTCGATGCCGGTCGGCACGCTCTTGATGCCGGCAGCCTTGGCGCGGCGGATCACCTCGTCGGGCAACGCGGTGGTTGCGATGTCGATGTCGCCAGGCACGAGACCGAGCAACGCATTGCGCACGGCGCCGCCGACCACGCGCGCTTCCTCGCCGTCGGCGTTGAGCAGTGCCAGGACGCGCGCCGTCCCGCCGGAGGTCAGCCAGGGCGCATTGGCGAGTAACGGCTCTGCGCTCATGGTCCAGCCCCTATTTTTCCACGCCCGGCACGAGCCTGCCGTTCTCGACATGGGCGGGTACGTAGGTCGAATCCGGTGCGGCGCCGGAGAAATGCGCGAAGCCGATCAGCCCCGCGATGACTAGCACGAGCGCGGCCAGGACCAGGCGCGCGACGACGGTGACCGGCCAGGATGATCGCGCGAACAGGCCGGAGCGGGTGGCGGCCAGGAACAGCGCATAGACGGCAAAAGGGATGAGGAAGATTCCGATCTCGGTCAGAGCCGGCCGGATCATGATGAGTAGATCCGCTCATACAGCACACGCAGCATTCCGGCCGTCGCACCCCAGATGTAGCGTTCCGCGAACGGCATCGCGTAATAAAACCGCTCCATGCCGCGGAATTCCTTGCTGTGCACCTGGTGGTTCACCGGGTTCATCAGGAAGGATAGCGGTACCTCGAAGGCATCATCAACCTCGGAATGGTTGATGGTGAGCTCGAAGCCGGGCCGCACCTTGGCGACCGTCGGCAGGATGCGGAAGCCGAAAGCGGTGCCGTAGAGATCGAGGTAGCCGATCGGCTCGACGAAGTCTCTGGACAGGCCGACCTCCTCCTCGGCCTCGCGCAAAGCCGCATCGAGCGGCGAGGCGTCGGTCGCGTCGATCTTGCCGCCGGGGAAAGCGATCTGGCCGGCATGGTCGTTGAGATGCGCCGAGCGCTGCGTCAGCAGGATGGTCGGCTCGGGACGGTCGACCACGGCGATCAGGACCGCAGCCGGCCGCACCGGCTGCTCGCGCGCGACGATCTCGAGCATCTTGTCGGTGCCGGGATCGCCCGAGGCGGGGATGATGTTCGGATCGTAGAGGCCGGGCGGCACCTCGAAGCCGAGCCTCGCCGTGGATCGGGCGAAGAAATCGGCCGCGCCGATCACGACCGGACCGCTCTTCAGGATAGGCTTGTTCAAAGTGCGGCCCTCACCTGCTCCGCGTCGGCCATGGCGAAGAATTCGCCGGCCGACTCGACGCCGAACATCGGCTGGCCATCGACCATCCGCTCCTCACCCATGTCAACCAGATCGTAATAGAGCGCCCGGGTGACCTTGGCCCAGAGATCGGCGCGGACATGCAAGTATGGCGTCAGCCCGCCCTCCCTGGCCTGCTCGAAGCGCAGCCGGTGCGCGGCATCGCAGGTGACCCAGTCGTCGACATTGGTGCGGAAGCGGAGCACGCGATGGTTGTCCTCGCCGTCCTTCTGCATCTCGACCGCCATGAACGGCGCGTCGTCGACGCGAATGCCGACTTTCTCCACAGGCGTGACGAGAAAATGCTTGTCGCCTTCGCGCTTCAGGACCGTCGAGAACAGGCGAACCAGCGCAGGGCGGCCGATCGGCGTACCCATGTAGAACCAAGTACCGTCGGAAGCGATTCGGATGTCGAGATCGCCGCAAAACGGCGGATTCCAAAGATGCACCGGCGGCAGGCCCTTCGTGGCGCCGTCGGCATTGGCAGCACTTTTGGCGGCGGCAGTCAGCCCCTCAAGACCTCGATCGGCGCTCTGCCCTTGGTTCGCCATGGTTTGCCCTGACTTTGTCCGTTGGCACGATTGGTGCAGGTTTTACGTTGTACCCGGGTGCGCGGTTCCACACCGGATTAGCCCGGTGTGGAGGTCGCCACTTCGTGATGCCCTACATATCCCTAAGCCGATAAGGTGGGGATAGGTTAATTCAACGAATACATGGCCTTCCTGCAAGTCTAGCATAGGGCCCATGTGCGACTTGTGATGATCTGACGACGCAAGCGGGCCGCGTGGCGGACTTTAAGGAGCTGACGGATGGCGGAAAGTGTCGAGAAACTGGAAGACGGAATCGTCCGTTCGGCCGAGCAGGTGTCGAGCCAGATTCGCGCGGCGAAAGACGCAATCGCGTCCGTCATCTTCGGCCAGGATCGGGTGATCGAGAACACGCTCGTCACCATCCTCTCCGGCGGTCATGCGCTGCTAATCGGCGTGCCCGGCCTCGCCAAGACCAAGCTGGTCGAGACGCTCGGCGTCACGCTGGGTCTCGATGCCAAGCGCATCCAGTTCACGCCCGATTTGATGCCGTCGGACATTCTCGGCGCCGAAGTGCTCGATGAGAGCACCGCCGGCAAGCGTTCCTTCCGCTTCATCTCCGGTCCCGTGTTCGCGCAGCTGCTGATGGCCGACGAGATCAACCGCGCCAGCCCGCGCACGCAGTCGGCGCTGCTCCAGGCGATGCAGGAGCAGCACATCACCGTCGCCGGCGCGCGGCACGACCTGCCGAAGCCGTTCCACGTGCTCGCCACGCAAAACCCGCTGGAGCAGGAAGGCACCTATCCGCTGCCGGAAGCCCAGCTCGACCGCTTCCTGATGGAGATCGACGTCGACTATCCCGATCGCGACGCCGAGCGCCGCATCCTGTTCGAGACCACGGGTGCCGAGGAGACGCTGGCGAGGGGATCGATGAACGCAGATGCGCTGATCACCGCGCAGCGGCTGATCCGCCGTCTGCCGGTCGGCGATTCCGTGGTGGAGGCGATCCTGTCGCTGGTCCGTTCGGCTCGCCCGGGCGAGGAGAGCGGCGAGACCGGCAAGTTCATCGCCTGGGGTCCCGGCCCGCGCGCCAGCCAATCCTTGATGCTCGCCGTGCGCGCACGCGCACTGATCGACGGACGCCTGGCGCCCTCGATCGACGACGTGCTCGACCTCGCCGAGCCCATATTGAAGCACCGCATGGCGCTGACGTTCCAGGCGCGCGCCGAAGGCCGCACGATTCCGGACGTGATCAAACAATTGAAGGCTCGGATCGGTTGATGGTCGCAGACAACGGGCACACGGCGAAGGAGATCATCGCGATCCGACGTGCCGATGGCGAAAGCCGTACGCTCGCCGCTTCGCTGCCACGCCTGGTGCTCGAAGCCCGCCGTATCGCCGCCAACGTCATCCACGGCCTGCACGGAAGGCGCCGCGCCGGCTCCGGCGAAAACTTCTGGCAATACCGCCGCTTCGTCTCCGGCGAGCCGGCGCAGAACGTCGACTGGCGCCGTTCGGCGCGCGACGACCATCTCTATGTGCGCGAGCTTGAATGGGAAGCCTCGCACACGGTCTGGATCTGGCCCGACCGGTCGCCCTCGATGGCCTTCGCCTCCAAGACCGCGCGCGAATCCAAGCTCGAGCGGACGCTGATCGTTGCCTTCGCGCTGGCCGAGCTGCTGGTCTCGGGCGGCGAACGCGTCGGCATTCCCGGACTGATGGCGCCGACCGCGAGCCGCAGCGTCATCGACAAGATGGCGCAGGCGATGCTGCATGACGATGCGGACCGGCTGAGCCTGCCGCCGTCCTTCGTGCCTTCCGCGCTCGCCGAGATCATCGTGCTGTCGGATTTCTGGTCGCCGATCGCGGAGATCAAATCCACGCTCGCGGGCCTGTCCGGCTCCGGCGCGCATGGCACGATGGTGCAGGTGGTCGATCCCGCCGAAGAGTCGTTCCCTTATTCCGGCCGCATCGAGTTCGTCGAGCCCGAGGGCTTCGGCGTGATCACGGCGGGCCGCGCCGAGACCTGGGCGCAGGACTACACCGCGCGGCTCGCGCTGCACCGCGACCAGATCCGCGCCGAGACCAGCAGGCTCGACTGGCTGTTCACCACCCATACGACCGACCGCTCCGCCGCCGAGCTCTTGCTGTTCCTGCATGCAGGCATGCAGGTGAGCAAGTCGGGCAACCGCACCACGACGATCAAGGTGGGGCCGGCCGCATGATGGGATTGCCGCTCGCCTTCACCGAACCGCTGCTCCTGATCGGCCTCGTCAGTCTGCCCGTGCTGTGGTGGCTGCTGCGCGTGATACCGCCGCGGCCGCGCCGCATCGAGTTTCCACCGACGCGCCTGCTGTTCGACATCGCACCTCGCGAAGAGACGCCCTCGCGGACGCCGTGGTGGCTGACCGCGCTGCGGCTCCTGGCTGCGGCCCTCGTCATTTTCGCCGCCGCCGGCCCGATCTGGAATCCGCAAACAGGCGCCGCCGGCAGCAAGGCGCCGCTGATGATCATGTTCGACGACGGCTGGAGCGCCGCATCGCACTGGGATGTCAGGGTCAGGGCCGCCGACGAGCTGATCGCCAATGCCGACAACGACCGCCGCGCGATCGCGCTGGTGCCGCTGTCAGAGCCCAATCGCGACATCACCCTAATGCCTGCGGGTGCGGCGCGCGTCGCACTGCGCCAGCTCGCGCCAAAGCCCTACTCGATCGATCGCGTTGAAACCCTGACCGCCATCGACCGTTTCCTGAAGGCGACCGGCGACTGCGAGATCGCCTGGCTGTCGGATGGCGTCGATACCGGCCGCGGCGAGGACTTCGTGCAGGGCCTTGGCAAGACCATCGGAGATCGCAGCCTGACGGTGTTCGAAGGCGGCACGTCCTCCCCGCTGGCGCTCGTCGCCGCCGAGAACGCCGCCGCCAAGATGACGGTGAAGGTGCTGCGCACCGACAGCGGTATCGCCGTCGGCACCGTGCGCGCGCTGGACCAGAAGTCCTCGCCGATCGGCGAAGCGCGTTATTCGTTCGGCCCGCAGGACAAGGAGACCGAAGCCTCGTTCGACCTGCCGGTCGAGCTGCGCAACGACATTACGCGGCTCGATATATCGGGCGAGCGTTCGGCCGGCGCGGTGCAACTGCTCGACAAGCGGTGGCGCCGCCGCGCCATCGGCATCGTCACCGGCACGACCAGCGAGACCGCGCAGCCGCTGCTGGCGCCGACCTTCTACCTGACCCGTGCGCTGGCGCCGTTCGCCGACGTGCGGCTCGCCGACCGGGGCTCGCCGCAGCAGGGCATCACGCAATTCCTCGACCAGAAGCTGCCGATGATCATCCTCGCCGATGTCGGCACCGTCGCCCCTGAAATCCGCGAGCGTCTCAACGCCTGGATCGACCAGGGCGGCGTGCTGGTGCGTTTCGCCGGTCCAAGGCTGGCCCAGGCCGAGGACGATCTCGTGCCGGTCAAGCTGCGCAAGGGCGGCCGCACGCTCGGCGGCAGCCTGACCTGGGAGAAGCCGCAGCATCTCGCCGGCTTCGCCGCCGACGGCCCGTTTGCCGGCGTCGCAGTCCCCAAGGACGTCACCGTGAACCGCCAGGTCCTGGCCGAGCCCGACGCGGTGCTCGCCACCAAGAGCTGGGCCTCGCTGGAAGACGGCACGCCGCTCGTCACCGGCGAGCATCGCGGCAAGGGCCTGGTCAGCCTGTTCCACGTCAGCGCCGACATGCGCTGGTCCGACCTGCCGATGTCGGGCACCTTCGTCGAAATGCTGCGCCGGGTCGTCGACATGTCCGGCTACACCGCCAAGCCAGGGCCCGGGGTCGCGGGCGAGGCGAGCACCGAGACGGTGGCGCCGCTGCACATCCTCGACGGCTTCGGCGCGTTCGGGCCGCCGCCGGCCACCGCGAAGCCGCTGCCCGCGGATTATCGCGACCGCGCCACGCCTGATCATCCGCCCGGCTTCTATGGTCCGGCAGAAGGACCGCTCGCCGTGAACACGCTCGCAGCTTCCGACCGCATCGCCGCGCTGAACACCGCAGGCCTGCGCGCCCGGCACGCGACCTACACCAATGCCGAGCCGCGCGACCTGCGCGGCTGGCTGCTGTCGACGGCGCTCGCGCTGTTCCTGATCGACGCCATCATCGTCGCGGTGCTCGGCGGCGGAATCGCCGCGCTGCTGCGCCGGCGCGCCGCGACAGCCATGATCGTCTTCGGGCTGGCGCTTGCAGGCCTGGTGTCGCTTGCGCCCGCGCCGTCGCACGCCGATGGCGCCTCCGACGAGTTCGCCATGAAGGCGGTGTCGCAAACCCGCCTCGCCTATGTCGTGACAGGCAATGCCGACGTCGATTCCATCGTCAAGGCCGGCATGTCCGGTCTGACGCAATTCCTGGCGCAGCGCACCGCGCTGGAGGCCGGCGATCCCGTCGGCATCGATCCCGGACGCGACGAGCTCGCCTTCTTCCCGCTGATCTACTGGCCGATCGTGCCGGGCGCGCCCAAGCCGCCGCAGGATGCCATCAACAAGATCGACGCCTACATGAAGCAGGGCGGCACCGTGCTGTTCGACACCCGCGACGCGATCGAAGCGCCGCCCGGCGAGAACGGCGCCGCACAGACCCCGGGCATGCAGACGCTGCGCGAGATCCTGTCGTCGCTCGACGTGCCCGAGCTCGAGCCGGTGCCGCGCGAGCACGTGCTGACCAAGACTTTTTATCTGTTGCGCGACTTCCCGGGCCGTTTCAGCACCGGCCAGACCTGGGTCGAGGCCTTGCCGCGCGATGAGGACGACGACAGCGCGCAGCGGCCGGCCCGCGGCGGCGACGGCGTCTCGCCGATCATCATCACCTCGAACGATCTGGCCGGCGCCTGGGCGCAGCGGCTCGACGGTCAGTTCATGCTGCCGATGTCCGGCGGCGACGCCCGCCAGCGCGAATTCGCCTACCGCGCCGGCGCCAACATCGTGATGTACACCCTGACCGGCAACTACAAGGCCGACCAGGTGCACGCACCGGCCCTGATCGAACGTCTGGGGCAATAGGATCGACATGAATTACGGCATAGCGTTCACGCCGCTTGTTCCCGCGATCGTCCTGTGGCTCGCGCTCGCCGCGATCGTCGTGGTTGCGCTCGTGCTGCTGCTGGCGCGCGCGCGGGGCGCTGCCGTGCGCGTGGCCGCGCTGGCGCTGTTCCTGCTGGCGCTCGCCAATCCCTCCTTTACCCGCGAGGACCGCGATCCGCTCACCTCGGTCGCCGCCATAGTCGTCGACAAGAGCCCGAGCCAGAATTTCGGCAACCGCAATCGCGAGGCCGCGCAGGCGCAGGAAGCGCTGGTCGACAGCCTGAAGAAGATCAAGGGCCTCGAGGTCCGCGTCGTCGACGCCGGACAGGCCGATGGCGAGACCGACGGCACAAAACTGTTCGGGGCGCTGGCCACCGCGCTGTCGGACGTGCCGGTCGACCGCGTCGCCGGCGCGTTCCTGATCACCGACGGCCGGGTCCACGACATCCCGGCCAACACCGCCGGGCTCGGCTTCCAGGCACCGGTGCACGCGCTGATCACCGGGCAGAAGGACGAGCGCGACCGCCGCATCGCGATCACGGCGGCGCCGCGCTTCGGCATCGTCGGGCAGACCCAGACCATCACCTACCGCCTCGACGACCAGGGCGTCACCGGCGAGCGCGCCAAGGTCACGATCCGCAGGGACGGCGAGGTCCTGAGCGAGCGCACGCTGGGAAGCGGCCAGAGCGCAAGCGTCGACGTCGACATCAAGCACGCCGGCCCAAACATCGTCGAGATCGAGGCCTCGCCGCTCGCCAATGAGCTGACGCCGGTGAACAACCGCGCGGTCGTCGCCATCGACGGCGTGCGCGACAAGCTGCGCGTGCTGCTGGTCTCGGGCGAGCCGCATTCCGGCGAGCGCACCTGGCGCAACCTGCTGAAGTCCGACGCCAGCGTCGACCTCGTGCACTTCACCATTCTGCGTCCGCCGGAGAAGCAGGACGGCACGCCGATCAACGAGCTGTCGCTGATCGCGTTTCCGACCCGCGAGCTGTTCCAGCAGAAGATCAACGAATTCCAGCTGATCATCTTCGACCGCTACGCCCGCCAAGGCGTGCTGCCGATCGCCTATTTCGACAACATCGCGCGCTATGTCCGCGCGGGCGGCGCGGTGCTGGTCTCGGCCGGCCCTGATTATGCCTCCAACACCAGCATCTGGCGCACGCCACTGGATTCAGTGCTGCCGGCAGAACCCGTCGGCGTGACCGAAAAGCCGTTCTATGCGCATCTGTCGGAGATCGGCAAACGCCACCCGGTCACGCGCGGCCTCGAAGGCTCGGCCTCCGAGCCGCCGCGCTGGAGCCGGTTCTTCCGCACCGTCGACACCCGCAACGCGGTCAACCCGCCGGTGATGACGGGCGTCGACGGCAAGCCGCTCCTGTTCCTGTCGCGCTTCGGCGAGGGCCGCGTCGCGCTCTTGCTCTCCGACCACATCTGGCTGTGGGCGCGCGGCTATGAAGGCGGCGGTCCGCATCTCGATCTCTTGCGGCGGATGTCGCACTGGCTGATGAAGCAGCCGGACCTCGATGAGGAGGCGCTGCGCCTCCAGGTGCAGGGCAAGGATCTCGTCGTGGTGCGCCAGACCATGTCGGACAGCGTCCAGCCGGTCAGCGTGACCTCGCCGTCGGGCGTGTCGCAGGACCTGACGCTCAGCCCTGCCGATCCCGGCGAGTGGCGCGCCAGCCTGCCGGCCAGCGAGCTCGGCCTGTGGCAGGCGACCGACGGCACGCTGAAGGCGCTGATCAATGTCGGCCCGACCAATCCGAAGGAGTTCTCGGAAGTCACCTCCACGACTGAAACCTTGAAGCCGCTGACGCAGGCGACCGGCGGCAACGCCGTGCGCGTGGTCGACGGCACCAGCGTCGAGCTGCCGCGCATCGTACCGGTGCGCTCGGCGAGCGTCTTCGCAGGCGATGGCTGGATGGGCGTGCGGATGCGCGACGCCAGCGTCGTGAAGGGCGTCGGCGTGCTGCCGATCTTCGCCGGCCTGATCGGCCTGCTGCTGCTGCTCGGCGCGTTTGCCGCCACCTGGGTCCGCGAAGGGCGCTGATCTCCTGAAGCGGGATGGATGAGACTCGCCTAGCGCCGCGACGGCGGTGCGTTCCCTCCCCCCTCGCGGGGGAGGGCTAGGGAGAGGGGTGGCCCAGCAATAGGTGTCATCAGTTGTTAGCGATGCATCGAGCGCGGGTAGGCGACGGAAAGAGTCCCCGTCTGGCCCCCCCCTCCCTGCCCCTCCCCCGCAAGGGGGGAGGGAACGGAGAGAGCACCGCTGTTGGCCCAACTCGATTCGAATTCAACCCATCGCGCTAGTTGCCCGAACGACACATCGATTCGGCTGCCAGCGCGCATTGGTCCGCTCGCTGTTGACATCCGCTGATCTAAGCTGCGATGTTACATTATAACATCGCGAGATCAGGGGGATTGATCCCTGCGATGTGGGGTGGCTTTTCCAGATGAAGTGGTTCCGGTCGAATATCAGGCACGGCGCCCGGCTCGCGTTGTTCGCGATGCTGGTGCAGTTCGGGCTGACGTTCGGCCACAGCCATTGGTTCGCCCAGGCCGCTCCCTTCGCCCAGTCCTCGCTCCAGCAGACCGACGGCAGCAAGAGCATCGCTTCAATCGACCGCGCCGCGGTCGAGAGGCAATCGCCCGCCGGCCCCGACCGGGAGCAGCCGGGCGAGGACAATTGCGCGATCTGCGCCCTGGTCGCGATGGCGGGCACCGTCATGTTCGCGGCGCCGCCTCTCTTGCTGCTGCCGCAGGCGATCGACCTGCTCTACCGCACCCTAGACGCCGAATTCATCCATCTGAACTCGGCCGGCACGGCGTTTCAGCCGCGCGCCCCTCCCGCGTCCTGACTTCCAACAGCGCTTGATCACACCCGGCTCGCCGCTTTCAGGCGAACGCACGGGAGCAGTTGAAGTCGAATTCCGTCGCGCTGCGACGGCAGGCCGCCTCCGATCAGCACCAAATCTCGCGGACGGCGCCTGACTGGAATCAGGACCATGTCATTTGAATTGCGACGCGCGCAGCGTCTCGGTGGAGCAAGCCTGCTCCTGCTCGGCGCCGCCGCCACATCGGCGCTCGCCCAACAGCCGGTACAACAGCCTGCGCAAGATAAATCATCGACCGAGCTCCCCTCCGTCACCGTGACGGCGCCGAGCCCGATCGTGCGCAGGGTGGTGCCGACCCGCAGCCCGGTCCATGTCGCGCGCACCGGACGGTCGCGCAGCCAGCAACGCACGGCCGAAGCAACGCCGGCAGCGCCAGCGACGGCCGCCACGCCCCAGCAGGGCGTGCTGCCAATCGTCACCAACCAGTTCGCCACCGTCACGGTGGTGCCGAACGAGGAGATCCGCCGCGAGGGCGGCGGCCAGCTCGGCGATCTGCTGTTCTCCAAGCCCGGCATTACCGGCTCGAGCTTTGCGCCCGGCGCCTCCAGCCGGCCGATCATCCGGGGCCTCGACGTCAACCGCGTCGGCATCGTCGAGAACGGCACCAATGCGAACGGCGCCTCCGATCTCGGCGAGGATCATTTCGTCCCGATCGATACGCTCGCGACCAATCAGGTCGAAGTGGTGCGCGGGCCGGCCGCCTTGCGCTATGGATCGACCTCGATCGGCGGCGTCGTCAGCGCCACCAACAACCGGATTCCGGATGCGCTGCCGAGCTGCGGCACTCAGCCGTTCCAAAGCTATGGCATGCCGGTCAAGGCGCCGCTCGCGAGCGCCGCAACCTCGCCCTGCGTCACCGCCGAAACGCGCAGCGCGTTCAGCTCGGTCGATCGCGGCGTCGAGAGCGGCGTGCTGCTCGACACCGGCGCGGGCAACTTCGCCTTCCATGCCGACGTCTACGGCCGCAACACGACGGATTACGGCATCCCGAGCTACCCCTATTTGACCGACCAGACCCGGACCATCACAAACGGGCGCCAGCCCAATTCGGCGTCGCGCACGGACGGCGCCTCGATCGGCGGCTCCTACTTCTTCCAGGGCGGCTATATCGGCGCGTCGATCACGCAGAACGACTCGCTCTACCATATCCCCGGCATCGACGGCGCCGACCACAACACACGGATCGACGGTCATCAGACCAAGATCAACGTCAAGGGCGAGTACCATCCCGACGCTGCAGCGATCGACGCCATCCGCTTCTGGGCCGGCGCGACCGACTATCGGCACAACGAGATCGGCCTTGCCGATCCCGCCAATCCCAACACTGACGGCGTAAGGCAGACCTTCACCAACAAGGAGCAGGAGATCCGCACCGAGGTGCAGCTGATGCCGTTCAACGCGCGCTTCGCCGAAGTGACGACCGCGCTGGGCTTTCAGGTCGGCCATCAGGAATTGACCGCGCCGAGCCCTGACAATCCCGGCACGCTGTTCAACGGCCTGTGGGACCCCAACAACAACACCCGCGTTGCCGCTTACGCCTTCAACGAGTTCAAGTTCACGGAAGCAACGCGAGCGCAGATCGCCGGCCGCATCGAGCATGTCGAGCTGCACGGCACGACGCCGAACTTCCCGGCGGATTATCTACCCGACGGCACGCCGCAGGTGGGCATCGCACGCAATCCGTCCTTCACGCCGAAGAGCGGCAGCATCGGCCTGTTGCAGGACCTGCCGGGGGGTATGGTCGGCAGCATCACCGCGCAATATGTCGAGCGCGCGCCCAAGGCCGCGGAACTGTTCTCGCGCGGCGCGCATGATGCGACCGCGACGTTCGACATCGGCAATCCGAACCTCGCCATCGAGACCGCGAAGTCGGTCGAGGTCGGCGTCCGCAAGGCGACGGGGCCGTTCCGCTTCGAGGCGACCGTCTACTACACGCATTTCGACAATTTCATCTTTCGCCGCCTCACCGGCGTGATGTGCGACGACAATTTCGCGTCCTGCGGCACGCCGGGCGCCGAGCTGAACCAGGCGGTGTATTCGCAGGCCAACGCCAACTTCCGCGGCGGCGAATTCCAGTCGCAGCTCGACGTCGGTGCATTCCAGGGCGGCATCTGGGGCATCGAGAACCAGTTCGACGTGGTGCGCGCCACCTTCACCGACGGCACCAACGTGCCGCGCATTCCGCCGCTGCGGATAGGCGGCGGCGTGTTCTGGCGCGACGACAACTGGCTGATGCGCGTCAACCTGTTGCACGCCTTCGCGCAGAACAATGTCGCCGTGATCGCGGAGACGCCGACGGCGGGCTACAATTTGCTGAAGGCCGAGGTCAGCTACAAGACCAAGCTCGATCCGCGTCTGTTCGGCGCGCGCGAGATGACGGCCGGCATCGTCGGCAACAATCTCCTCAACGAAAGCATCCGCAACTCGGTGTCCTACACCAAGGACGAGGTTCTGATGCCCGGCATCGGCGTGCGGGCGTTCGCCAACTTCAAGTTCTAGCCTTGCGGCAGCCGGGGCCCACGGGCCCCGGCACACGCGCGTTGAGTGAACCGTAGCCCGGATGGAGCGGAGCGAAATCCGGGGTTTCTCACCTGACGGAAAGACCTTCCCGGATTGCGCTCCGCTCCATCCGGGCTACGGGCTGCGCGTCAGCCGCTTCTCGAAGCGCCATTGATCGACGGGGAACGGCCCGTTCGAGGTCTCCGACATCATCACGAAGGTGCCGGCGTTGCGCCAACCGCTCTTCTCGTAGAACCGCGCAGCGCGCGCGTTGCCGACGGCGCAGGCCAGCCACGCCAGCTCCACGCCGCGCGCGGCAAGGCGGGCCTCTGCGTCGGAGATCAGCGCCGCTGCGACGCCCGCGCCGTGCGCCTTCGGCGATACGAAGAGCTGATACAATTCGTCAGCCCTGAGGGCGCAGAGGCCGAGCGGGGCGCCGGCCGGGCCGACGACGCGGATATCGGGAAGCATGACCGCGAGCCGATGGCGAAAACTCGAGAGCGTGCGGAGGCGGACCAGCTCCGACGGCGCAAGCGAGGCATGCGAGCCATGCCAGGCATCGTGCCACAGCTGAGCGAGATGATCGACTTCACCGGCATCAGCGGGCCGCACCTGCATTGTCGAGACTCCGCAAAAGGTATCGTACCCCGGATGGAGCGCAGCGCAACCCGGGCTGCGAACGACCCTACCCCGCCCGCGCCTTGCTCCAGTCGGGCGTGACCTGCCCCGACACGCCCTCGAAAGCGCCGTCGACGAGCTCGAACACCAGGACGCGCGCGGCGTCGACCGGGCCGGGCATGGTGACGCGGCCCTTGGCTACCTGCTTGAAGCCGACGCGGCTGTAATAGGGCTCGTCGCCGACCAGCAGCACGATGGCGTGACCTTTCTCCTTGGCGTCCTTCAGCGCGCGCTCGATCAGGAGACGGCCGATGCCGCGGTCGCGGAACGGCGGCTCGACGGTGAGCGGCCCGAGCAGCAGGGCCTGCGTCTCGCCGACCAGCACCGGCAATTGCCTGACCGAGCCGACCAGAAGCGTGCCGATGCGGGCCGTGAAGGACAATTCGAGCAGATGGTCGACGTGCTCGCGAATGCGGTAAGCGCTGAGCACGAAACGGCCGGGGCCAAAGGTGCGCTCGTGCAGCCGTTCGATCGCCTGGGCGTCACCGGCGGCTTCCGGAAGGATGGTGAGCGAGAGATCGGTCATGTCGGCATGCGTCTTCGAGCGAAATGGTTTCAGGTTCGCGTCAGGAAAACGCGTCAATGCGAGATGCGGGATAACATCTCAGACGGCCGCGGTCCATCGGCCTCGTGGGCGATAAAGCCCTGTGCCGGACCGCGGCTGAGGACCGTCGCGAACAGCAGCGTCCAGAGCGACAGCATCAGGATCGGGATGACATAGTACTGCGTGAAGACCGGATGCGTGGCAAAGAACGCCAGATTCAGCGCGAGATTGCCCGCCACCAGCAACGCGAGTTTTCTGGCGCCGCCATGGCCGGCGGAGCGCCACAACAGCGCGGTCCCGACGCAGGCGATCACGATCAACGGGAATTGCGTGTCGCGGAGATAGGCCTGCAGCACGGCCGGATCGAGGCTCCGCGGGGCCGTATCCTGGCCGCCATAGGCCGAGACCAGCGGATTGCCTGAGTTGACCAGGTTCGCCGCGAACACCGGCAACAGCCCGACGAGGAACGAAAGGCCGAGCACGAGACCTGAGACGAACGTCTCGCGGGTACGCCAGATCAGGAACGACAATCCGAAGAACAGGAAATAGCCGGCCGACAGAACCACGTTCGCGATCCGAAAGCTCGCGGACAGGCCGAGCAGCAGGCCGACGGCGGCGACCATCAGCAGGCGGCGCCGGCCTCCACCGACGAAAAATCTTGCGGTGAACAGACCCGCCAGCGCGCAGACGACCATGGTCGGCGCCATCGAATAGCTCGCCTTGGTCGGATTGATCATGAAGTAGATCGAGAGCGCGCCGAGCAATGCGGCGAGCGTCAAGGCGGCCTTCTCCTGCGCCCGCCACAACCCGAACAACGCAAGGCCGGCGACGATCGCGTTGGCCAGCATGTAGAGCGGAACGACCTGGAACCCCTCCGGGAACAGCGCCAGCACGAAGCCCGTGCCCGGCGGCGGCGTCATCACCCATTTGCTGCCGTCGGCAGTTTGAGTGTGGCAGGGTGCCCGCGTCGGTTCGTTCCAGTTCGGAAAATCGATACTGCGCAACTTGGCCGCGAGATAGCCGTCGGTTTCACGGGCGAGGCTGGTGTCGAGCCCCTGCCAGCCGAAGCGCTGGAACAGATGCGCCTGCCTGAGATAGCAGATGTCGTCATAGACGCCACGGCTCTCGCTCCAATGCGAGACCAGCCTGATGTTGCTGGCCAGAATTGCCAGAAACACAATTGAAAAAAATACTTTAACAGCTCTCATCGGCATTCGCCGGGCGGCCCCACACAGCTTGAAATGACCCGCCGCCTGTACAGGAAAAGCACCGGCAAGTATAGCAGAGTGGGGATTCTGGAGGTGAGGCAGACGTGGCCGATATGGGACTGCGCTTGGATTCAACTAACACATGCCACAACGGTGCCGCCGCACCGCAGCAGGGCACGTCGCGAGTCCTCATCATCATTCCCTGCTTCAATGAGGAGGCCTCGGTCGGCGGTCTGCTGAGCGAGATCGCAGCAACCGGCCGCGGCTACCACACCCTGGTCGTCGACGACGGCTCGTCGGACGCGACGTCCGCGGTGGCAAGCTGCCGCTCCCTGGTCGCCCGCCTCGCGCAGAATCTCGGCATCGGCGGCGCCGTGCAGACCGGCATCAAATACGCGGCGCGTCAGGATTTCGATTTCTGCATCCAGATCGACGGTGACGGCCAGCATGATCCGCGTGCCATCGAGACGCTTCTGGAGGCCTATCGTAGGGACCCGACCAACATCACGATCGGAAGCCGCTTCATCGACCATGCCGGCTTCTGCTCCACGCGCATGCGGCGCGCCGGCATCAGGCTGATCGTGCTTGCGCTCAACGGCCTCTTCAGCGGCGGCCGCATCACCGATCCGACCAGCGGCATGCGATTGCTCGACCGTTCCGCCATCGCCTTCTTCGCAAAAGCGTATCCGACGGATTTTCCGGAACCGATCTCGCTGGCCTGGGCGATGCGCGCAGGCCTCACGGTCAGCGAAGTACCGGTCGAGATGCGGGCGCGGGAGACCGGCGTCAGCTCGATCGACGGATTCAAATCGGCGAGTTACATGATCCGCGTCCTCGGCTATATCCTGCTCGCGCGCCTCGTGAGGGCGTCATGACGCCGAGCGTCCCCGTTCCGATTTGTGGTCCCATCATCTCGTCGAACATTCTGAGGAGGCAGCCGTGACAGATGCCCTTCCAAGTCCGGAGACGGTCGTCGTCATCTCCGCCTTTGCGCTGATCTACATGCTGATGCTGCTGCGCAAGACGCTGCAAGGCAAGTTCGATCTCTATGACTTCCTGATGCTGTCCATGGTGGCGATCATCCCCGCCGGCTTCACGCTGTTTCCGACACTGGCCTATCTCGTCAGCCATCTGACCGGCGTCGTGTTTCCGTTCGTCGTGATGTTCGGCGCCCTGTTCCTGGTGGTGTTCGCGTTCATGCACAACATGACGGCGCGACTGCACAGGCTGGAGCGGCAGAACTGCGCGCTGATCCAGGAGCAGAGCCTGCTGGTGCTGGAGCTGCAGGCGAAGCAGGGCCGTCAGGGCGTCGAGTCATGAGCGCGTAGCTCTCCAGCGTCGTCTCGAGGCAAGACAAGGAGAACGGGCATGCTGAAGAACGCGAAAGTGGCAACCCGGCTTCCAGCCAAAGACCTCGACCGCGCGCGGGCGTTCTATTCGGAAAAGCTCGGGCTGGAGCCGGTCGAACAGCGCGAGGGTGGGCTCCGCTACGTCTGCGCGGCCGGCGAGTTTGCGATATTCGTCTCGGCCGGGACGCAATCCGGCACGCACACGCAAATGGGGTGGGACGTCGAGGATCTCGAGGCAACCGTGCGCGAACTTCGCGCACGTGGCGTCGCGTTCGAGGACTATGATTTGCCCGGCTTGAAGACCGTTGATGGAATTGCGGAGATCACGGGAAACTATCCGAGCAAGGGTACCGGCGAGCGGGGCGCCTGGTTCCGCGACAGCGAAGGTAATTTATTGGGGATCGGGCAGCCGGTTCGGGCTTGAGGATTCGGCCCGATCGCTTCCAGGTCACGCCGCTTCAACGTCACGCCGCTTCAACATCACATCGCTAAAACGCCAAATCCTTTAACGCCACGTCGCGGTCAGCGGCTTGCCGTCCAGCACTTCCGCGAGCCTTTGCCGCGTGCCGTGCGTGGTGCCTTCGGGCAGCGCCGTGATCGCGAAGAAGCCGCATTCGACGATCTCGTGGTTGGGCTCAGGGACGCGATCCTGCTTGAACTGCCTGACCACGTAGACCGCGACGTGGTCGCGGCGGGAGACGTGGCTGTTGAGGAAGATGCCGTGCAGCACCGCGTCACCGGTGAGGTCGATGTCACCTTCCTCCTTGAGCTCGCGCCGCATCGCCTGCTCCATGGTCTCGCCGAGATCGACACCGCCGCCGGGCAGATACCAGCCGGTGATGTAGCTGTGCCTGACCAGGAACACCCGGTTCTCGGAATCCAGCACCACGGCGCGGACGCCGAGCGTCATGCCGCGGACAAGCAGGAAATAGGCATGGAAGATTCGCCGCAGCAGCGGTTCGAATGTCCGTCGGACGCTGTTCAGACGATCCCCCATCAGGCTCCCAAGAAAACTACCAAGAGAACTTCCATGAGGCCCCTGCCCGGGCCCCGCTTGCACAGTCCTCGCGACCTTGCCATTACAGCGGACGAATAGCGAGGCAATCGCGCGCCATGGCCCCCTTCACGCTCGCCCATCTGTCCGACCCGCACCTGCCGCCGTTGCCGAAGCCACGGCTTATCGAACTCGCGGGCAAGCGCGCGCTCGGCTACGTCAACTGGACGCGCAACCGCCACAAATACCAGCGCCGCGAGGTGCTCGACGCGCTCGTCGCCGACGTCCAGGCGCAGACGCCCGACCACATCGCGGTCACAGGCGATCTCGTCAATCTGGCGCTGGAGGCGGAGTTCGCGCCGGCGCGCGCCTGGCTCGACGGCGTCGGTCCGCCCGACCGCGTCACCACCATTCCCGGCAATCACGATGCCTATGTCCGCGCCACCTCTCACCGCTTCGGCGAGACCTTTGCACCCTACCTTGCGGGCGATGATGGCAGTGTCGGCTTTCCGGGCGTGCGCCGACGCGGGCCGCTCGCGCTGATCAGCCTGTCCACGGCGGTGCCGACGCTGCCGCTGATGGCGACGGGCACGCTCGGCCGCGATCAGCTCGCATCCCTCGAAGCGGTCCTCGATCGCCTCGCCGCCGAGGACGCCTTCCGCGTGCTGCTGGTGCATCATCCCCTGAAGTCAGGCGCGCGCCAGAAACGGATGACCGATGCGGCCGCGCTGCTGGCACTGATCAAGCGTCACGGCGTCGAGCTGATCCTGCACGGGCACGACCACATTCATTCGACGATGTGGTTCGAGGGCCCCAACGGCAACATCCCCGCGGTCGGCGTGCCGTCGGCCTCCGCGCTCGCCCACGGGCGTTACCCGGCGGCAGCGTATAATTTGTTCACGATCGAGAAAGACAATGCCGGCTGGCGCTGCGAGCAGACGGTTCGTGGCCTCGGATCCGGATTTCAGATCCGGCAGATCAAGCAGGCAAGGTTGATCTAGTTCGCCGGAGGGCGTCTCACCAGCTCCGCAGCGCCGCCAGCACAGCGAGGCCGAACAGCGCGGCGGCGCCGAGCACAAACCCGAACACGAACGGCCAGAGGCGCGAGCGGCGCGGCGGCTCGGCGGCCGCGGGCTTCGGCTCCGGCGGGACCACCATGGCGTGCTCGCGTTCGATCATGCGGCGGGCGACGTAGTCGGTCACGGCTTCGACGATCGCCGCGGTGTCGTGCGATTCGGCGAGCACGATGCGGCCGAAGCGGGTGTCCTGGACGAAGCGATACATCCGCTTGTCGCGCCCCATCACGATGTGTGCGACGACGTCGATCCAGAGCCTGGGCGTATCGCCCTGGCTGATTCCGCGATCGAACAGATCGATCTTATCAGGCACCTGCGCGAACAGGGGATCGAGCGCGTCGTTGAGGATTTCCAGCCGCGCCACCTCGGCGTCGCGCAAATCGACGACCACACCGGTGCGGTCGGCGGCCTCGATCCGTGCGCGCAGCAGCGCGTCGCGCAGCCGCACCGGGCGCGGCTGGATGGGATGGGTCCCGCTGGTCTCAGGCTCTGACATTGTCGGCCTCGTCCTCGACTTTCCCCCATTAACCTATCAGCAACCAAACCCTCCGCAAAGGGTCCACAATTCCAGAGACTTACACCGCCCACAGCCGATTGACCTGTGCCAAAAACAGACGATCCCACCCGGCTTGCGCCGGATGAGACCCTCCGTCCTTGGACGTTTCTTGATTCGATCGTGATGCGATCACGCATCACGATCTAATTTTGTTTGAGCATGATCCTCTCGGAAAACCGGTTCCCACTTTTCCGGATCATGCTCCAAGGCAGCCGTCAGGCCGAGACCCGCGACGGCTCTTCCACGATCGAGAAGCGGACGCCGGCCTTGTGGCGGTTTTCTTCCGAGACGGTGCGCCAGGCTTCCTCGGCTTCCGTGCGGGTCTTGAACGGACCCTGCACCTGGGCGGAGCCTTCCACCAGCTTGTGGAAGTTCATCGAACCGAACTCGCCGCCGATCACCCAGAAATTGCTGCCTTTGGTCATTGTCAGTCTCCTCTTGGATAGCGTGGTGCGTTAGCCGAACTGGTTCATCGTGTTGTGGGTGCCGCCCGCCTTCAGGGCAGCCTCGCCGGCGAAGTATTCCTTGTGGTCGTCGCCGATGTCGGAGCCGGCCATGTTCTGATGCTTGGCGCAGGCGATACCCTGGCGGATCTCGGCGCGCTGCACGTTCTTCACGTAGCCGAGCATGCCCTGGTCGCCGAAATATTCCTTCGCCAGATTGTCGGTCGACAGCGCCGCCGTGTGATAGGTCGGCAACGTGATCAGGTGATGGAAGATGCCGGCACGCTTGGCTGAGTCGGCCTGGAAGGTGCGGATGCGCTCGTCGGCTTCCTTCGCCAGCGGCGTATCGTCGTATTCTGGCTTCATCAGCTCGGCGCGGTTGTACTTGCTGACGTCCTGGCCGGCTTCCTTCATCGCGTCGTAGACCTGCCAACGGAAGTTGATGGTCCAGTTGAACGACGGCGAGTTGTTGTAGGCCAGCTTCGCGTTCGGAACCACCTTGCGGATCCGGTCGACCATCTTGGCGATCTGCTCGATATGCGGCTTCTCGGTCTCGATCCAGAGCAGGTCGGCGCCGTTCTGCAGCGAGGTGATGCTGTCGAGCACGCAGCGGTCTTCGCCGGTGCCGGGACGGAACTGGTAGAGATTGGAGGGCAGCCGCTTCGGACGCATCATCTTGCCGTCGCGGTTGATGATGACATCACCGTTGCGGGCGTTCGCGGCCGTGACTTCCTCGCAATCCAGGAAGCTGTTGTACTGGTCGCCGAGATCACCAGGCTTGTGGCTGACGGCGATCTGCTGCGTCAGGCCGGCGCCGAGCGAGTCGGTGCGGGTCACGATGACGCCGTCTTCGACGCCGAGCTCGAGGAAGGCGTGGCGGCAGGCGCGGATCTTCGCGATGAACACCTCGTGCGGCACGGTGACCTTGCCGTCCTGGTGACCGCACTGCTTCTCGTCCGAGACCTGGTTCTCGATCTGGAGCGCGCAGGCGCCCGCTTCGATCATCTTCTTGGCGAGCAGATAGGTCGCCTCCGCGTTGCCGAAGCCGGCGTCGATGTCGGCGATGACGGGCACGACATGGGTCTGGAAGTTGTCGATCTTCTCGATCAGCTCCTTCTCGCGGGTCTTGTCGCCTTCCTTGCGCGCCTTATCGAGGCTGCGGAAGATGTCGTTCATCTCGCGCGAGTCGGCCTGACGCAGGAAGGTGTAGAGCTCCTCGATCAGGGCGGGCACCGAGGTCTTCTCGTGCATCGACTGGTCGGGCAGGGGGCCGAATTCGGAGCGCAGCGCCGCGATCATCCAGCCGGACAGGTACAGATAGGTGCGATCGGTCTTGCCGCCGAAGTGCTTCTTGACCGAGATCAGCTTCTGCTGGGCGATGAAGCCGTGCCAGCAGCCCAGCGACTGGGTGTACTTGGTCGGATCGTTGTCATAGGCCGCCATGTCGGCCCGCATCAGCGCCGCGGTGTAGCGGGCGATGTCCAGACCGGTCTTGAAGCGGTTCTGCAAGCGCATGCGCGCGACGGCCTCGGCGGACACCCCGTTCCAGGTCGGCTGGGTCTTGAGGAGCGCCTGGGCCGCCTTAATCTCGCTCTGATACGAGGCCGGGCTCTGCAGGGCGTTGATGCCACGGGGCTGGTAATTCATCTGACGATCCTTTCGCTGATGACAACTCAACTTGTCATCGACATTTTTGACAGTGCATTGCGAAATGCGTGTCATGAGCTAAACGCTAGAAAGCGAAGTTCGTACAGAGGCCTTGTATTCGAATGGTGATGTCATGTAACATCAGAACATGTAATAGATGTTATTTTGTAAATCTTGTAAATAATATACGTCAGTAAGACTGCCCTTGATGCGTCTGTCATTCCCTTGGGAGATCTGAAAATGCCCGCCGTATCCGGGAAGAAACTGTTCGTCGGCCCGCGTTTCCGGCGGATCCGGCAGCAATTGGGGCTGTCGCAGACCCAGATCGCCGAGGGGCTCGGGATCTCGCCGAGCTACGTCAACCTGATCGAGCGCAACCAGCGCCCGGTGACGGCCCAGATCCTGCTGCGACTGGCCGAGACCTATGACCTCGACCTGCGCGACCTCGCGACCGCCGATGAGGACCGCTTCTTCGCCGAGCTGAACGAGATCTTCTCCGATCCGCTGTTCCGCCAGATCGACGTTCCCAAGCAGGAACTGCGCGACCTCGCCGAGCTCTGTCCCGGCGTCACCCATGCGCTGCAGCGGCTCTATGCCGCCTATGCCGAGGCACGCCAGGGCGAGACCTTGGCCGCGGCGCAGATGGCCGACCGCGACGTCGGCACGCGCTATGAGGCCAATCCCGTTGAGCGCGTGCGCGAGCTGATCGAGGCCAACCGCAACTATTTTCCGGAGCTGGAGCAGGCCGCGGAGACGCTTCGCGACGAACTGAACGTGCCGGCCGAAGGGCTCTATGCCGCGCTCGCCGCACGCCTGCGCGAAAAGCATTCGATCCAGACCCGCATCATGCCGGTCGACGTGATGCGTGAGACGCTCAGGCGTTTCGACCGCCATCGCCGCCAGCTCTTGATCTCCGAGTTGGTCGATCCGCCCGGCCGCGCGTTCCAGCTCGCCTTCCAGCTCGGCCTGGGCGAATGCGCGCAGCATCTGGAGACCATCATCGGCCGTGCCGGCCCGCTCGACGACGCGCCGCGCCGCCTGTTCCGCATCACGCTCGCCAACTATTTTGCGGCGGCCGTGATGATGCCCTACCCGGCATTCCTGGCCGCGGCGGAGGCCTTGAACTACGACATCCACGTGCTGGCGCAGCGCTTCAATTCCGGCTTCGAGCAGGTCTGCCATCGCCTCACCACGCTGCAACGGCCGAACGCGCGCGGCATTCCGTTCTTCCTGCTGCGCGTCGACAATGCCGGCAACGTGTCGAAACGCTTTTCGTCCGGCACGTTCCCGTTCTCGAAATTCGGCGGCACCTGTCCGTTGTGGAACGTGCACTCGACCTTCGACACGCCGGATCGCCTGTTGAAGCAGGTGATCGAGCTGTCCGACGGCACGCGCTATTTCTCGATCGCGCAGATGGTGCGACGCCCCGTCGCGCCGCATCCGCTGCCGCAGCCGCGCTTCGCCATCGGCCTCGGCTGCGAGATCCGTCACGCCGCCCGCCTCGTCTACGCCTCCGGCCTGGATTTGGAGAAAACGGAGGGCACGCCGATCGGCGTCAACTGCCGCCTCTGCGAGCGCGAAAACTGCGCCCAGCGCGCCGAGCCGCCGATCACGCGCACGCTGATTTTGGATGAGACGACAAGGCGGGTGAGCTCGTTTGCATTTTCGAATGCACGGGAGTTGTGAGGGGGGCTCCGCTGTCATGCCCCGCGAAGGCGGGGCATCCAGTACGCCGCGGCCCATCGGCTCCATCACTGCTGTCACGGAGTACTGGATCGCCCGCCTTCGCGGGCGATGACAGCGGAAGATGTGGCCTGACTGACCCGCCTAACACCTACGCCAGCGTATGCACGATCACCGGCCCGGCTGCGGCGCTCGCATGCCCTGCGAGCAGCGGCCCCAGATCCTTCTCGATCCAGGCGATCGCGCGCCGGTTCGCCTCCTCCGCCTGCTCGAACTTGTCGAAGATGGAGATCGCGGTGACCGTGTCGTCGCCGGCATAGACGACGTAATAGGCGCGGAAACCGTCGACGTCGCTGATGATCGGAACGGCGCCGTCCTTGATGCGGCGCGCCAGCTCTTCGGCGCTCCCGCTTTTCGCCTTGGCCTGACGGATGGCGGCATACATGGCATCCTCCTCCGGCTATTGCTGTCGGGCATGGTGCCCGGCTTCGATCCTACGCCGAAGCGCGCGACCAATCCACGCTTGGTTAACCCGGCACTAATCGGTCTCCGCGATCTGCAACCAACGGTTAAGCACGCCTCAACATCGCTGCCCTAGTCTCGCCGCACTCACTTTTCGCAAACGGCGGCGGCCTATCCTGCCGGGTGAAGTGACATCAGGGGGTTCATCATGCGCGTTGCGCTGCTGCTGACCGCGACCGTTGTGGGCGCGCTCTTCGCCAATCCATCCCATGCCGGATCGCTCGACGCGTCGGCCGGGGCAGCGCAGGCGCTGCCGCCGGGCTTCCAGAGCTACCGCGGCTACATGTTCGACCTGACGGAGAATTCCGAGCGCAAGGACGTCGACAAGCTCACCGACAATCTGAAGCAGCAGATCGACGTCGTCGAAGCTTCCGGCCTGTCGCCGCGCGTGCTCCGCTTCTTCCACACCGTTCCGATCGTCGCGAGCGAGCTCGCCTGCCTCGACGAAGGCGCCGCGACCGCGTGCTACGGCCGGGTCACACCGGACATCCAGCGCACCGCACCCCGGACGCTGACGGTCTGGGACCACGACAAGCAGCGCTGGATCAATCCGAATGCCGTCGACCTCGCGGTCGATTCGGGCCTCGGCGTGATCATGCTGCGGCCGGACATGATGCGCTACGAGAAGGAAGCCGTGCTGCTGCACGAGCTGCTGCACGCCTATCACGCGCGGCTGTTGCCGGACGGCTACGCCAACAAGGGCGTGATCGGCTATTTCGCCCTTGCCAAGTCCAAGGACCTGTTGCCCAAGGAATCCTATGCGCTGAAGAATCCCATGGAATTCTTTGCCGTGACCGCCAGCATCTTCCTGGCCGGCAAGAGCGAATTCCACGACCCGAAGTCGCGCGAGGCGCTCAAGGAGAAGATGCCGGACTATTACAAATATCTGGTCGGCGTGTTCGGCTTCGACCCCGATCCGGCACCGGCGAGCGGTCCGGTTGCCTCGCTGAAGTAAGGCGCCTGCGCCAAGCCACCTCAGAAAGCCGCGCAAAAATGCGCGGCTTTTTTGGTTTGGGTACCGGAAGCTGCGGATGACGCACCGCCGGGAATTGCCAAGGCGGGGCCCGATCTGCATAGTCCCGCGCGCATCGATACCGTTTTAAGAGGATAGAACAACATGGCGGACGCCGACCTGGATGTCGTGATCCGGCAACTGGCCAGACAGCTGCATACGGGCCTTTTGACCCGCGCCAAGGAGCGGCGGGATCGCTTCAACGGCCTTGCGGCCAAGGCCAAGGGCAAGGAGACCGGCGACCGCTTCAAGATGATGGCCAAGGCCACGATGGAGCAGGCCACCGCCGCCGCCAAGCGCCTCCAGATGTCCGCCGACAACGTCGCCGACAGCTACGCCCGCTCGATGCGAATCGCGGCCAGCACGCCGATCGCGGCGAAGGTGGAGAAAAAGGCGAAGGAGAAGCCTGAGAAGAAGGCCGCAAAGGCCAAGAAGGCGAAAGCCAAGAAAGCGAAATAAGCGCGGCTCGCGCGCTTCACCTCGCCCCGCTTGCGAGGAGAGGTCGGATCGTTCTTGCGATCCGGGTGAGGGGGTACAGGTACCGCGACGGTCGCGCGTGTGGATAGAGCCCCTCGCCCCAACCCTCTCCCCGTAAGAACGGGGAGAGGGAGAAAAACTCCTCTCACCGCCGCGGCTCGGCGCTCGCGAGCTCGGCGAGCTTGGCGCGCGCTGCGTCGCGGGTGCGGCCGTCCTTGCCGGCCGGCAGCGCGAGCGCGGCTTCGAAATCGGCGCGTGCGTCGTCGGCCTGGCCGCGGGCGAGGAAGGCAACGCCACGGTCGAGGCGGGCCTGCGCATCCGACGGGTCGAGACGGACCGCCGTGTTGTAGCTCAGGATGGCGCGATCGAGATCGCCGGTGGCCGCGAGCGCGAGACCGCGCTGGTGATAGGGCGCGGCGTGCCTGGGATCATGCGCGATCGCCTCGTCGTAATCCTCGATGGCAAGCTCCAGGTCGCCGTTCTGCAGGCGCGCCTGCGCCCGGTCGCGATACAGCGAGGCGCGGTTGGGATTGAGGTGGATGGCCTCGTCGAAATCCGCGATCGCCCGCCGCCAGTCGCCGTGGCGCAACGCGATCCGTCCGCGCCCTTCATAGGCGAAGGCGATCAGCGATCCGCGCAGCGGCGAGAAGCCGATCACGGCCGAGCAGATGTCGGGCTCGTCCTCGTCCCCGCAATTGACGACCGTGTGCGTGGACAGGCCAATGAGCACGCCCAGGACGATCAGCAATGGTACCGCAGCTTTGGTCATCTTCGACCGTGGCAGGCAAAGGGCCGGCCACGCATCCCCTTTCGAAGGAACAGTCTCGCCATGGTGTTAACACCGGCCGGGACCATCCTGTGTGCGCCAGGTCACAAAAGCTGGTCACAAAGCCGGGCGCGATTCCGGCCGGTTCCGCATCAGCCCCAAGGGCCACGGGAAGGACCAGGTGAAGGGCCGCGTGAGGACGACTGCCCCCACGGGCTCCGCGGCGGATAGTTTTCGTTGGCACCGACCGACGGCGCCTGCGCACCGAGCTCGGCCGCGAGCTGCTGGAGCGCCGCGATACGGTTCTGCGTCGAAGGATGGGTGGCGAAGAGATTGTCCACGCCATGGCCCGATAGCGGATTGATGATGAACATGTGCGCGGTCGCGGGATTGCGCTCGGCATCATAGTTCGGGACCTGATGCGCGGCGCCTTCGATCTTCACCAATGCGGACGCCAGCCACATCGGCTGGCCCGCAATGCGCGCGCCGAGATTGTCCGCGGCATATTCGCGGGTGCGGCTGATCGCCATCTGCACCAGCATGGCGCCGATCGGGGCGAGGATCATCATCAGGATCGAGCCGACGACGCCGGGGCCGTTGTTGCCGCGATTGCCGCCGAAGAACATGCCGAACTGCGCCAGCATCGAGATTGCGCCGGCAATGGTCGCGGTAACAGTCATCAGCAGCGTGTCGTGATGCTTGATATGCGCGAGCTCGTGCGCGATCACGCCGGCCAGCTCCTCGCGGCTGAGCTGGTTCATCAGGCCGACGGTGACGGCAACAGCGGCATTCTCGGGATTGCGCCCGGTCGCGAACGCGTTGGGCTGCGCCTCGTCCATCACGAACACGCGCGGCATCGGCAAGCCCGCGCGGCCCGCAAGCTCGGCGACGAGCCCGACCAGTTCCGGCGCGCTGGCGCGGTCGACCTCATGGGCGCCGTACATGCGGAGCACCATGCGATCGGAGTTCCAGTAGGTGAAGAGATTGGTCGCGGCGGCAATGACGAGCGCGATCATGGCGCCGGCGGCGCCGCCAATCAGATAGCCGACGCCCATGAACAGGGCGGTGAGGCCTGCGAGCAGCATTGCGGTCCGAAGATAGTTCATGGCCGTCTCCCGGGGGCGGCCGCGGGCGAGCCATCGGCCGGCGCCCTTCAGGTAGGGATGACCCCGGCCCGGGTGCAAGGTTTCAAGGTGCGTCGCGGAGCCGCGGCTATGCCCAACATTGCATTTCCGTCATGCCGGGCTTGCCCCGCCTGCGCGGCCGAAGCCGCTTCGGCGAGGCGAAGGCCCGGGCATCCACGTTCTTCCTCCACACAGGCCCGAAAGGCGTGGACGGCCGGGACAAGCCCGGCCATGACGAAGGGATGGTTTGAGGCGCTCAATTCACCTAAGCTTCAGCAAGATTCCACACGCGCCCTTCTCCCCGCCGGAAACCTCATGCTCCAAACCCGATTTGCGATCGCGGCCGCCGCTCTGCTCGCCTTCGCCCTCCCCGCCTCCGCCCAGTTCGCGCCACCACCCGCCAAGCCTGCAGCGCCTAGAGCCACAGCGCCGTCGCCGCGCGCAGCGTCGTGCCACAATGGCGCGAGCTTCGATCGCTTTCTGGCTGATGTGAAGCAACAGGCGGGCGCCGCCGGCGTGTCGCAGCGGACGATATCGGAGGCCTCGCCCTACCTCGTCTACGACCAGGGCATCGTCAACCGCGACCGCGGCCAGCGCGTGTTCGGCCAGCTCTTCACCGAATTTGCGGGCCGCATGGCCGCGCCCTATCGCATGCAGAACGGCCAGCAGCACATCAAGAACCACGCGGCTGCGTTCGCGCGCGCCGAAAAGGAGTACGGCGTGCCGCCGGCGGTGATCGCCGCGTTCTGGGGCCTCGAGAGCGATTTCGGCGTCAACATGGGCAATCTGCCGACGCTGAAATCGCTGGTGTCGCTGGCCTATGACTGCCGCCGCTCGGAGATGTTCGTGAACGAGACCATCGCCGCGCTGAAGATCATCGACCGTGGCGATCTCACACCAGACGAGATGGTCGGCTCCTGGGCCGGCGAGCTCGGCCAGACGCAATTCCTGCCCGTGCATTACGTCAACTACGCCGTCGACTATGACGGCGACGGCCGACGCGATCTCTTGCGCAGCGAGGACGACGTGATCGGCTCGACTGCGAACTACATCGCCAACGGATTGAAATGGCGGCGCGGCGAGCCGTGGCTCGAAGAGATCAAGGTGCCGCAAAACCTGCCATGGGATCAGACCGACCTCACGGTGCAGCAGCCGCGCGCGAAATGGGCGCAGCTGGGGGTCACCTATCCCGACGGCCGGCCGCTGCCGAACGACAATCTCGCGGCGTCCGTGCTGCTGCCGATGGGACGCTTTGGGCCTGCCTTCATGGCGTATGCGAATTTCGCGGCCTACACCGAGTGGAATAATTCGCTGATCTATTCGACCACCGCGGGTTATCTCGCCACCCGCATCGCGGGCGCGGCGCCGATGCGCAAGCCGGCGGGGCCGGTCGCGCAACTGCCGTTCAATGAGCTCAAGCAATTGCAGCAGCTCCTGGTCCAGGCCGGCTTCAATGTCGGCAAGGTCGACGGCGTGCTGGGCCAGCAGAGCCGTGCCGCCGTGAAGGCGATGCAGATCAAATACGGCCTGCCCGCCGATTCCTGGCCGACCGCCGAGCTGCTCGCACGGATGCGCGGCGGCACGGCCCAGGCGCAGCCACAGGCGACGATCCGCTAAATAATCTATCCGTCGTCATGCCCCGCGAAGGCGGGGCATCCAGTACTCCGCAGCCCCTCGATTCAATCACAGGCGTCTCGGCGTACTGGATCGCCCGGTCAAGCCGGGCGATGACAGCGAGGGTGTGGTTGCGACGACACTGTGGGTGCGGCTCGCTAGAATTTTCGCACCGCACAAGCCGCTCTCGCGATTGTAATTTTCCATGAGGCTCCCATGTGAGTGGCTCAGGTTTCTCCTGAGTTTTCCCTCATTCGAGCGAGCATCACATGTCCTTCCACGACGCCGTCGTCCCCGCTTATTTGCAAATGCTGAACAGCCTCATTGGCCTGCTCGCCAAGGCCGAGGTGCATTGCGCGGCCAAAAAAATCGATCCGGCCGTCCTGCTCGGCTCTCGCCTGTTTCCGGACATGCTGCCGCTGTCGAAGCAGATCCAGCTCGTCAGCGATTTCGCCTCCAAGGGCTGCGCGCGGCTGACGCATAGCGAAGTGCCCTCGACGCCCGACACGGAAAAGACGTTCGAGGAGCTGAAGCAGCGGCTCGCCAAGACGATCGACTACGTCAAATCGTTCAAGCCGGAGCAGTTCGAAGGCGCCGACACCAGGGACGTGACCTTCCCGGCCGGCCCGGACCGGTCCATGACGTTCAAGGGCCAGCAATTCTTCAGTGCGGTGTCGCTGCCGAACTTCTATTTCCACGCCGCGACCGCCCACGGCATCATGCGTCACAACGGCGTCGAGATCGGCAAGCGCGATTTCCTCGGCGCGAACTGATTTGCCAAATCGCACGACGCCGTAGCAGAATTCTGCTGCCGCGGCCGAAATTGCACATCAATTATGCTGCGCGGGCCTTGCCGCGCAGCTCGCCTGCACTTTCCGTATGGCTCATCACTTGCGCTGATTGCCGCAATGCACAAGTGTTCCGGATCTCTCACCGCCTGGAAGCATTCCCATGAGCCGTCCGACCAAATTGCTAGAGACCTACAAGCTCGGCCCGATCACGCTGGCGAACCGCCTCGTGATGGCGCCGCTGACGCGCAACCGCGCCGCGCCCGGCACATTCGTGCCGAGCCCGCTCGCCGCCGATTATTACGGCCAGCGCGCCTCCGCAGGTCTCCTGGTCACCGAAGCAAGCCAGATCTCGCAGCAGGGCCAAGGCTACCAGGACACGCCCGGCATCTACAGCAAGGACCAGGTCGCCGGCTGGCGCAAGGTCACCGAGCGCGTGCACGAGCGCGGCGGCAAGATCTTCATCCAGCTCTGGCATGTCGGCCGTATCTCGCATGTCGATCTCCAGGCCAATGGCGCAGCCCCGGTGGCGCCGAGCGCGATCCGCGCCAAGGGCAAGACCTTCGTGAACGGCACCTTCGCCGACGTCTCCGAGCCCCGTGCGCTCGAGCTCTCCGAACTTCCCGGCATCATCGACGACTTCAAGCGCGCCACCAAGAATGCGCTCGAAGCCGGTTTCGACGGCGTCGAGATCCACGGCGCCAACGGCTATCTGCTCGACCAGTTCGCGAGGGACGGCGCCAACAAGCGCACCGATGCTTACGGCGGCTCCATCGAAAACCGCGCGCGGCTGATGCTGGAGGTCTCCAGGGCTGTTGCCGCCGAGGCCGGCGCCGACCGCACCGGCATCCGCATCTCGCCGGTGACGCCGGCCAACGACCTCTCCGATTCCAATCCGCAGGCCTTGTTCGATCACATCGTCGACGGCCTCAGCGCGCTCAAGCTGGTCTATCTGCACGTGGTCGAAGGCGCCACCGGCGGTCCGCGCGACATCGCCCCGTTCGACTATGCGGACCTGCGCAAGCGCTTCTCCGGAGCCTACATCGCCAACAACGGCTACGACTTCGATCTCGCGACCAAGGTGCTGGACGCGAACGCGGCCGATCTCATCGCCTTCGGCAAGCCGTTCATCTCCAACCCCGACCTCGTCGAACGGCTGAAGACGGGCGCGGCGCTGAACGATTGGGACAAGAACACGTTCTATGGCGGCGGCGCGAAGGGGTATACGGATTATCCGACGCTGGCGGCCGAGCCGGCGGAGTAGTCTCCACCCATGACGGTGTCATGCCCCGCGACCCGGCTACGCCAAGGCTTCGCCGGGGCTGCGGTCCAGGGCGCCGAAGCTTTAGCGTAGGCGGCAGGCGGGGCATCCAGTAACCACCGGCAGCGAGATCTAATCGCGGGGCCGCGGCGTACTGGATCGTCCGCCTTCGCGGACGATGACACCGAGAATGTGGAACGTATGTGCCACAAAGAAAAAGGCCGGGATCGCTCCCGGCCTTTCGTGTTTGATGACGCTACGCGCCGCTTACTTCGCTTCCGCGCGCTTGGGCGGGGACGCCGGCCACGACTTGATCAGCGTGTCGTAGTCAACCGTCTCGCCCTTCGGCTTCTCGTTGGCGAGCTTGCGCTGCGGCGCGATGGTGCCGTCCTTCTGGGCCTTGGCGTACCAGTATTCGGCGGTCTCCTTCTTGTGCAGCTTCGGACCGCAGGCGCCCTGCACGCCGGACTTCTCGAGGCGCTCCATGACGGAGTCCTGAGCGGCTGCGAGTGCATCCATCGCGGCTTGCGGCGTCTTCGCACCGGACGACGCATCGCCGATGTTCTGCCACCAGAGCTGCGCGAGCTTCGGATAGTCGGGCACGTTGTTGCCGGTCGGGGTCCACTGCACGCGCGCGGGCGAGCGGTAGAACTCGATCAGGCCGCCGAGCTTCGGCGCACGCTCGGTGAACGACTTGTCCCAGATGTCGGATTCACGAATGAAGGTGAGACCGACATGGCTCTTCTTCAGCGACACCGTCTTGGAAACGATGAACTGGAGATAGAGCCAGGCCGCCTTGCGGCGGTCAGCCGGGGTCGACTTCAACAGCGTGAGCGAGCCGGCGTCCTGGTAGCCGAGCTTCATGCCTTCCTTCCAGTACGAGCCGTGCGGCGACGGAGCCATACGCCATTTCGGCGTACCGTCCGCGTTCATCACGGCGATGCCGGGCTTCACCATGTCGGCGGTGAAGGCGGTGTACCAGAACATCTGCTGGGCGATGTTGCCCTGAGCCGGCACGGGACCGGACTCGGAGAAGGTCATGCCCTGGGCCTGTGGCGGAGCATACTTCTTCATCCACTCGAGGTACTTGGTGATCGAGTAGACCGCAGCCGGGCCGTTGGTGTCGCCACCACGCTCGACCGAGGAGCCGACCGGACGGCAGCCTTCCATGCGGATGCCCCATTCGTCGACCGGCAGACCGTTCGGAATGCCCTTGTCGCCGTTGCCGGCCATCGACAGCCAGGCGTCGGTGAAACGCCATCCGAGCGACGGGTCCTTCTTGCCATAGTCCATATGGCCGTAGACCTTGACGCCGTTGATCTCCTTGATGTCGTTGGTGAAGAACTCGGCGATGTCCTCGTAGGCCGACCAGTTCACGGGCACGCCGAGCTCGTAGCCATACTTGGCCTTGAACTTGGTCTTGTAGTCCGGGTTGGTGAACCAGTCGTAGCGGAACCAATAGAGGTTCGCGAACTGCTGGTCGGGCAGCTGATAGAGCTTGCCGTCCGGCGCCGTGCCGAACGACTTGCCGATGAAGTCGTTGACGTCGAGCTGGGGATCGGTGACGTCCTTGCCCTCGCCGGTCATATAATCCGACAGTGCGATGGTCTGGCCGTAGCGGAAGTGCGTGCCGATCAGATCGGAGTCATTGATCCAGCCGTCATAGACGTTCTTGCCGGACTGCATCTGGGTCTGCAGCTTCTCGACGACGTCACCTTCCTGGATGATGTCGTGCTTGAGCTTGATGCCGGTGAGCTCGGAGAACGCCTTTGCCAGCGTCTGCGACTCGTATTCGTGGGTCGCGATGGTCTCGGAGACGACGTTGATCTCCATGCCCTTGAAGGGCTCGGCGGCCTTGGCGAACCACTCCAGCTCCTTCTTCTGCTCGTCCTTCGACAGCGTCGAGGGCTGGAATTCCGCAATCCACTTCTGGATCGCGGCGTCGTCGGCGGCGCGGACCGGCGCCGAGACGGCGAACGACACCGCAACGATGGCGGCGGCGCTGGACATGGTCAGAAAACTATTCTTGGTCAATGGACCTTTCCTTCTCCTAAACTGTCGCATGTTGTTCCTCCGTTGCAGCGACAAAATTTTATACAGGCCCGGGTTGCCCCCGGACCTGGCCGTCCCTTCGCGAGCTTCAGACCGTGCGAAAAATGAGCACGGCCGTGGCCAGCGAAATCCCACTTGCGAGCCACAGGCTCGAAATCTCAAAACCTTCCTCGCCGATCGGCAGGGTGGCGAGTATATCGGTGCCGGCGAAGGCGATCCACAGAAGGTGGATGACGGCCGCCGTGATCAGCGAGATGAACAGGCGGTCGCCCCGCGTCGTCGGAATGCTGAGCACGCCGACGCGCTCGGCTTCGGGATAGACCGCGGCAAGATACGTCATGACCGCGAGGGTGCAGGCGAGCGCCACGAAAAAGATCGCGGTCGGCAGCGTCCAGGCCATCCATGCAATAGATTCCATCGATGCCTCCCTAGACCCGACCGAGCGCGAAACCGCTCGCGATGTAATTGCGGACGAACCAGATCACGAGGGCGCCCGGGATGATGGTCAGCACGCCGGCCGCGGCCAACAGCCCCCAGTCCATGCCCGCGGCCGACACCGTACGCGTCATGATCGCCGCGATCGGTTTTGCCTGCACCGAGGTCAGCGTTCGCGCGAGCAGGAGCTCGACCCAGGAGAACATGAAGCAGAAGAAGGCGGCGACGCCGATGCCGCTCGCGATCAGCGGCACCAGGATCCTGATGAAGAAGCGCGGGAACGAATAGCCGTCGAGGAAGGCGGTCTCGTCGATCTCGCGCGGCACGCCGGAGACGAAGCCTTCGAGGATCCACACCGCCAGCGGAACGTTGAAGATGCAATGCGCGAGCGCAACGGCCCAGGGAGTATCAAAGAGCCCGATCGCCGAATAGAGGTTGAAGAACGGCAGCGCATAGACCGCGGCCGGGGCCATGCGGTTCGACAGCAGCCAGAAGAACAGATGCTTGTCGCCGAGGAAGCGGTAGCGCGAGAACGCATAGGCCGCGGGCAGCGCCACCGAGATCGAAATGATGGTGTTGATGACGACGTACTCGAGCGAGTTGATGTAGCCGGAATACCAGCTCTCGTCGGTGAAGATACGCCTGTAGTGCTGCAGCGTCGGGGTATGCGGCCACAGCGTCATCGTCGAGACGATTTCCGCGTTGGTCTTGAAGCTCATGTTGACGAGCCAGTAGATCGGCAACAGCAGGAAGATCAGGAACAGCGCCATGATGACGCGACGGCCGGGAATTGAGTGCATCAGGCCACTCCTTCCTTTGGCTTGAGTGCAGTCACGGGCTTGAGCGCGGCCAACGGCTTGGGCTCAGTCGCCGGCTCGCTCTCGGCCTGGACTTTGCGTTCGGCGCCGGCATTGGTCATGACGGTGTAGAAGATCCAGCAGACGATCAGGATGATCAGATTGTAGACCAGCGAGAGCGCCGCGGCCTTGCCGAGGTCGAACTGGCCGAGCGCGATCTTGACGAGCTCGATCGAGACGAAGGTGGTCGAGTTACCCGGCCCGCCGCCGGTGACGACGAACGGCTCGGTGTAGATCATGAAGCTGTCCATGAAGCGCAGCAGCACCGCGATCAAGAGCACGCGGTTCATCTTCGGCAGCTGGATCGCCTTGAATACTGCCCAGCGCGAGGCGCCGTCGATCTGCGCAGCCTGGTAATAGGCCTCGGGGATCGACTTCAGGCCGGCATAGCAGAGTAGCGCAACGAGGCTGGTCCAGTGCCAGACGTCCATCACGATGACAGTGATCCAGGCGTCGACTGCGTTGGACACGTAGTTGTAGTCGAGGCCCATCGCATTGAGCGTATAGCCCATCAGACCGATGTCGGGCCGGCCAAAAATCTGCCAGATCGTGCCGACCACGTTCCACGGAATCAGCAGCGGCAGCGCGAGGATGACGAGGCAGGCCGCGACCGTCCAGCCCTGGCGCGGCATCGACAGTGCGACGACGATGCCGAGCGGCACCTCGATCGCGAGGATCACCATGGAGAAGAACAGATTGCGGCCGAGCGAGGCGAGGAAGCGGCCGCCGAGATCGGTCGAGGGATCGAGCAGCTCCTTGAACCAGCCGACGCCGTTCCAGAAGAACTGGTTGTTGCCGAAGGTGTCCTGCATCGAATAGTTCACGACCGTCATCAGCGGCAGCACCGCCGAGAAGGCCACGACCAGGAACACTGGCAGCACCAGGAACCAGGCTTTTTGGTTGACGGTCTTGTCCATCAGGCGGCTCCCTCCACCAGAAGGCTGTCGGCATAGACGTGGACATGCGCCGGATCGAATCTCAGCCCGGCGGTGCCGTCCGCGCTAGTGAAGCCCGCCGGCGCGCGTGCCGCGATCTTGGCCTCGCCGATGCGGACGCGCGCGAAGCGGATGCGGCCGAGGTCGTCGATGCGGTCGATCTTCGCACTGAGCAATCCGGGTGCGGGCGCGACGGCGTCGACGAACTCCGGACGCACGCCGATCTCGATCTTGGCGCCGGCAGGCAGGTTGTCATAACTGCGGTTGAGCGCGATGACATTCCCGCCGATGCGCGCCTCGCGACCCCTAACCTCGGCCGGCAGGATGTTCATGCCGGGCGAGCCGATGAAATAGCCCACGAAGGTGTGCGCCGGCTTGTCGAACAGCTCGGCGGGCGTCCCGCTCTGCACCACGCGGCCGTCATGCATGACGACAACGGTGTCGGCGAAGGTCAGCGCCTCGGTCTGGTCGTGGGTGACGTAGATCATCGTCAGGTCGAGCTCGCGATGCAGCGCCTTCAGCTTGGAGCGGAGCTGCCATTTCAGCTCGGGATCGATCACGGTCAGCGGCTCGTCGAACAGCACTGCGGCGACGTCGGAGCGGACCAGGCCGCGGCCGAGCGAGATTTTTTGCTTGGCATCCGCCGTGAGGCGCGTCGCCTTGCGGTTGAGATAGGGCTCAAGGTCGAGCAGGCGGCCGATCTCGGCGACACGCTTGTCGATCTCGGCCTTCGGTACGCCGCGGTTCTTCAGCGGAAACGCCAGGTTCTGCCCCACCGTCATGGTGTCGTAGATCACCGGAAACTGGAACACCTGGGCGATGTTGCGCTTCTGGGTTGACAGCGGTGTGATGTCCTGGCCGTCGAACAGGATTTTCCCCCGCGACGGCGTGATGATGCCGGAGATGACGTTGAGCAGCGTGGTCTTGCCGCAGCCGGACGGCCCGAGCAGCGCGTAAGCGCCGCCCTGCCGCCAAGTCATGGTTACCGGCTTCAGCGCAAAGCTTTCCTGCGGCGCATCATTGCCGCCGTAGGAATGGGCGAGATCGACGAGGTCAATGCGGGCCATGTCGCATCTCCCTCAAGAGCTTTTCGTTGTTGACGCGTTTTCTTCACGCGAACCGCTACGCACTTCGCTTGAAAACGCTATGCCCGGCGCAGCGACCAGTCGGTCGGCCGCGTCGAAGACGAAGACATCATTGGGATCGAGCACGGCATCGATGGTCTGGCCGGGCTCGAACTCGTGCACGCCGTGTAGCACCGCCACCCAGTTCGATCCGTCGCGGGTCAGATGCACGAAACTCTCCGAACCGGTGATCTCGGTCACCGTCACCGTGGCGTGGAAGGCATGGCGGTCGGCCTCGCCATTGGCAAGCGCGAGCTGATGGGCGCGGAAGCCGACGCGATAGGCGCCGTCGGCGAGCGATGAATAGAGACCGGAGGCCGGCGCGGCGATGCCGCCCGCATATTGCACAGAGCCGTTCTTCTTTTCGATGCCGACGAGGTTGAGCGGCGGATCGGAGAACACCTGGGCGACACGCAGCGTCTGCGGACGGCGGTAGACGTTCGGCGTCTCGCCGATCTGGAGCGCCTGCCCCTGCCACATGCAGACCGTGTTGCCGCCAAGCAGCAGCGCTTCGGTCGGCTCGGTCGTGGCATAGACGAAGATCGCGCCGGACGCCTCGAAGATGCGCGGCAGCTCGGTACGCAGCTCCTCGCGCAGCTTGTAGTCGAGATTGGCGAGCGGTTCGTCGAGCAGCACGAGATCGGCGCCCTTCACCAGCGCGCGCGCCATCGCGGTGCGCTGCTGCTGGCCGCCGGAGAGCTGGAGCGGCGTGCGTTTCAGGAACGGCTCGAGCCGGAGCAGCCGCGCGGCTTCCGCCACGCGCTTCTCGATCTCCTCACGCGGCTTGCCCTGCACGCGCAAGGGCGAAGCGATGTTCTCGTAGACCGTGAGCGAGGGGTAGTTGATGAACTGCTGATAGACCATCGCGACCGAACGCTGGCGCACGTCGACACCGGTGACGTCCTTGCCGTTGACCAGCACCTTGCCCGAGGTCGGCTTGTCGAGGCCGGCGAGCAGCCGCATGATCGAGGTCTTGCCCGACAGCGTCGGCCCGAGCAGCACGTTGAGCGTGCCGCTCTCGAGCATCAGCGAGACGTCGCGGATGTGTGGTATCCCCTCGACGGTCCGGGTCACATGATCGAGCGTCACGGTCATGGGCGTCCTCCCGCTTCCAGCAGGGGACTTTGCGGCACAGTATGGGTTGTAATCCAGTCGTTCAATGCAGCGATCTCGTCGGCAGATAGTCGCAGGCCAAGCTTGGAGCGGCGCCAGACGATGTCTTCCGCCGTGACCGCCCATTCATTGGCCATGAGGTAGCGGACCTCGCGCTCGGTCAGCGTCGCGCCGAAGGCCTGGCCGAGATCGGCCGCCGATTTGGCATCGCCGAGCAGCTTGATGGCACGGGTGCCGTAAGCGCGGGCGAGACGCCGGGCGTGCTCGAGACTGAGGAAGGGATAGCCGCGCTGGAGCTCGGCGATCAGGCCGTCGACGTCGGACACGCCCATGTCGCCGCCGGGCAGCGGCCATTTGCCGGTCCAGCCTTCGCGCGCTTTCGCACTGCGAAGATAGGGCGCGAGCCGTTCCAGCGCCTCTTCGGCGAGCCGGCGGTAGGTCGTGATCTTGCCGCCATAGATCGAGAGCAGCGGCACGCCGCCGGGTGTGTCGAGCTCGAAAACGTAGTCGCGCGTCGCGGCCTTGGCTTCGCTGGCGCCGTCGTCATAAAGCGGTCGCACGCCGGAATAGGTCCAGACCACGTCCGCTGAAGTCACCGGCTTGGCCAGATATTCGCTCGCGGCGGCGCAGAGGTACTCGATCTCTTCGGGCGTCGCCTTCACCTTGGCGGGATCGCCGTCATAATCGCGATCGGTGGTGCCGATCAGCGTGAAGTCGTCCTGGTACGGGATCACGAAGATGATGCGGCCGTCCGCGTTCTGGAACATGTAGGCGCGGTCGTGGTCGTAGAGTTTCTTGACCACGATGTGCGAGCCCTGCACCAGGCGCACCTTGGCTTTCGCGTTGACGCCGGCGCCGCGGCCGAGCACATCCTCGACCCAGGGGCCGCCGGCATTGACCAGCGCGCGGGCCTGGATCGACGAACGCGCGCCGGTCAGCGTGTCGACCATGCCCACGGTCCAGATGCCCCCGGACTGCTTGATATCCGTCGCGCGGGTGCGGGTGCGGATCTCGGCGCCCTTGTCGGCGGCATCGCGCGCGTTGAGCACGACGAGACGGGCGTCGTCGACGAAACAGTCGGAATATTCGAACGCGCGGCTGTAGCGGTTCGGGATCAGCGGACGGCCAACCTCGTCACGCCTGAGATCAACCGAACGCGTCGCCGGCAACAGGTGCCGGCCGCCGATATGGTCATAGAGGAAGAGGCCGAGACGCAGCAGCCAGGCCGGACGCAGGCCGGCGTGATGCGGCAAAACGAAACGCAGGGGACGGATGATATGGGGCGCGATGCCCCAGAGGATCTCGCGCTCGATCAGCGCCTCGCGGACCAGGCGAAACTCGTAATATTCGAGATAGCGCAGGCCGCCATGCACCAGCTTGGTCGACCAGGACGAGGTCCCGCTCGCCAAATCGTTCATTTCGCACAGGAAAACCGTGTTGCCACGGCCCACCGCGTCGCGCGCGATGCCGCAGCCGTTAACACCGCCTCCGATAATGGCGAGGTCGAAAATACGCTCCAACAGACGCATCCCCCGGGACCGCTCGTTCCTTCGAGCGACTACTTTCGTTTTTGATTAGATCATACCGAAAAACGAAAGCAAGATGAAAGAGAGGCGAAAGGAAGTGAAAGAGGAACTTTTTTAACGCCAATGCGGCGGAGAAATCGGCAGGAGAACGGCCAAGTTTGGAGGCAAAAGGCTTGATCGAACAGCACCGCAGGACTTGAATGTAGCAACATGCCTACATATAATTCTGGTTAGCAAGGCATTGCCACGGCGAGAAGGCTCTTACGATGGTGACCACCCTGACCAGCCGGGAATTCAACCAGGATACAAGCGGCGCCAAGAAAGCAGCCTCGCAGGGGCCCGTCTTCATTACGGATCGCGGCCGCCCTGCCCACGTCCTGCTGACCATCGAGGATTATTTGCGCCTGAGCGGCGGGCACATGAGCCTTGCCGAAGCTCTGGCGCAGGCGAACGCGGACTTCGATTTCGATCCGCCTCGCATGACAGGCGGGATCAAGACTGCCGATCTCGACTGATGTTTCTGCTGGACACCAATGTCATTTCCGAACTGAGGCGACCGAACAAAGCTGATCGCAATGTCGTCGCCTGGGCCAATGCAATTCCCGCGGCGAATTTTTTCATATCCGTGATCTCGATTCTCGAAATCGAACTGGGCGCGCGCCTGATCGAGCGCAAAGACGCGGTCCAAAGTACAGTCTTGCGCACGTGGATCGACGATCACATTCTTGCCCGCTTCGAGGGGCGGATCCTGGCTATCGATACGGTCGTGGCACAGCGCCGTGCCCAACTTCACGTTCCCAACCCGCGGGCCGAACGCGATGCCCTCATCGCAGCGACCGCGCTTGTTCACGCCTTGACCGTTGTTACGCGCAACGTGGGGGATTTCGAACCAACAGGCGTTCCGCTGCTCAACCCATGGAGCGGCGCCTAGGCCGCTATCTCAGCCGCACCACCGGCGCGGCTTCCGGTGCCGCATCCTGAGCATCGGCCGTCGCATCATCGATATCCGCCCCCTTCGGCATCGCCGCCATCACCTCGATGCCCTTGCTGTGGCAGATGGTGGCGAGACGCTCGGGCAGCTCCTGGTCGGTCACGAAGGTCTGGATCTGGGTGATATGGGCGATGCGCACCGGCGCGCTGCGGCGCAGCTTGGTGGAGTCGGCAACCAGCATGACGCTGCGGGCATTGGCGATGATGGCCTGCGCCACCTGCACCTCGCGATAGTCGAAGTCGAGCAGCGCGCCCTCCTCGTCGATCGCGGACGCCCCGATGATGGCGTAGTCGACCTTGAACTGGCCGATGAGCTGAGTCGCGGTCGAGCCGACCACGGCGCCGTCGGCACGCCGCACCGTGCCGCCGGCGACCACCACCTCGATGCGGGGATGGCGGTAGAGCAGCATCGCGACGTTGAGATTGTTGGTGATGACGAGGAGGTCCTCGTGCGAGGTCAGCGCGCTCGCCACCTCCTCGGTCGTGGTGCCGATATTGATGAAGAGCGAGCAGCCGTTCGGGATCAACGAGGCGGCCGCAGCCCCGATCGCCTTCTTTTCGTCGGCGGCGACGAACCGCCTCGCCTCGTAGGCGAGGTTTTCGACGCCGGAGGCGATGATGGCGCCGCCGTGGATACGGGTCAGCGAGCGGCGCTCGCAGAGATCGTTGAGATCCTTGCGGATCGTCTGCGCCGAGACCTCGAACCGCCGCGCGAGCTCCTCGACCATGACGCGCCCCGAGGCGCGCGCGATGTTGAGGATTTCGGCTTGGCGATGGGTCAATCCGGTCACGGCGATGGCCTCAAATCAGGAAGGCGCATGGTGCGGCGGTTCGCACGTTCGGTCAATGCGCTCAGCGATCACGGTTAACGGACGAAGCCTCTCACCATGCCATCGCGGCGGCGAGACGCGCGAGCAGTTCCGGATCGTCGAACGCGCCGGCGGAGGCGACCGCGCCGGCGCCAACAAGGTCGGCATGGCTGAGGCTCGTCCGGATGCCGATGGTCGGAATGCCGGCGGCCGTCGCCGACTGCACGCCGGAGCGGGAATCCTCGAACGCGATCGAAGCCGTCGCGCTGCCGCCGACGAAACGCAGCCCCTCCTGATAGGGCAGCGGGTGCGGCTTGCCGTGAGGCAGCTCGTCGCCGATCACAAGCGCCCTGAAGCGGTGCGTGATGCCGAGACCGGAGAGCAACAGCTCGGCATTCAGACGCGGCGCGTTGGTTACGGCGACCATGGGAATGCCGGCGGCATCCGCGCGGTCGAGCAGCGCCATCAGCCCCGGAAGCGGCTCGATCTGTCCGGCGACGAGTGTGCGGAAGACGATCTCCTTCTCTCCGAGGATCGCGACACGCTGTTCCACGGTTTCGTCGGGCAGAAAGCGCTCGCCGATCGACGCATTGGCGAAGCCTTGCAGCTCCCTTGAGAAGCGCGCGTGATCGAACAGATGGCCGCGCGGCCCAAGCACCTGGTTGAACGCCTTGAGGTGCAGCGGGTCGGTGTTGGCCAGTGTGCCGTCGATGTCGAACAGCAGCGCCCTGCCCGTCACTTGCCCCTGCGCCTGCCCTTTGGCCTCGATCATTTCCGTACTTTCCCGAATGCACGATGCATCAATACGAAACACGTATCAATGCAGCCCCGATCACGCAATGACGCATCGACATGCTCGCCACGCGACACTCGACAAAGTCGCGCGCGGCTGCAACACTCCGCGCAAGATCAAAAAGGAGGAAACGATGACGATCAACCGACGCGATCTGGCTCTCTCGACTCTTGCCGTCTCAACCCTTGCGGCCTCTGCGCTTGCTCTCACACCGGCGCTGGCCGCTTCGGCGGACGAGGAAGCCGTGGCCAAAAAGGTCGAGGCCTTCCGCCTTGCCCAGATCGCGGCCGATCCCAAGGCGCTCGGCGCGCTCTGCGCCGACGATGTGAGCTACAGCCATTCCAACGGCAAGGTCGAGGACAAGGCGACCTTCGTCGCCAACGCTACCGACGGCAAATCAAAATTCCTGTCGATCGAGTACAAGGACCCGACCATCAAGGTCGTCGGCCCCGCCGCGATCGTGCGCTTCCACTGGATGGGCGAACAGGAAATGGCAGCCGATGGGAAAAAAGTATCGACCAATCTTCACATCCTGATGAACTGGCAGAAGCAGGGCGACGATTGGAAGCTGCTGTCGCGGGCTGCGACGAAGTTGTGATGAGTTCTTGCCCTCTCCCCTTGCGGGAGAGGGCGGCATAGGGCGGCCTCCTCCCCGCAAGAAGAGAAGGCAGAGCAGCGATGTGCTAGGCAAAAAATTCCGACCACGCGCTATGCGTGCCCCGGAATGATCAGAGGGACTATTACGCCGCTTCCTTCACATCGCCGTTAACCAGCTTGCGCGCGGCACGCTCGGCTTCGCGGGCGTTGCGGAAAAGCTGGCCTTCAAGGCGATTGAAGCGATGGGACGAGGCGAAGAAACAATAGCCTCCCTGAGAACGAACGACGATACCTGCGGTTTGCGAGTCGACTTCGATAATGTAGCTGTCCGACATGGTCCGTGGATTCCCTCAGTGCGGGCAAATAACGGCAGTCCTGCCCAAAGGTTCCTGAGCATTTTGTGGCCGTTTCCACCCCGAATCGACACGCAATTGAGTACGCCGGGACCTCATCCGTTTTATGACTTGTTCTTGGCGAAGCCGCGACGCGGTGACTCAGTCGCGCCGCGTTTGCCGCAAGTTCTCGTGAGATGGGCAGAGCGTCGCGCGCGATTACGTCGCGATCGGCGGATCGTTGCGCTGGATCGCTTGCGGACGGCCGTCATCATCGATCGAGACGTAGGTGAAATGACCGTCGGTGACGAGGATCGGCTGGAGCTCCCTGCGCCGCAGCGCCCAGGCCTCGAGATGCACGGTCATCGAGGTGCGGCCCACGCGGACGAGATTGGCGTAAACTGAAACGAGATCGCCGACATAGACCGCCTTGCGAAAATTCATCGCCTCGATCGCCACGGTGACCGTACGCGACCTCGCGAGCTTCGATGCGAACACGCCGCCGCCGACATCCATCTGGCTGAGCAACCAACCGCCGAAGATGTCGCCGTTGGCATTGGTGTCGGCGGGCATTGCCAGCGTGCGGATGCAGAGATCGCCGCGCGGCTCGGTGTCGGACGTTTCGGTCATGTCGGTCTCACTTGAAATTGTCCCAGCCCGGATCGGGCGCAAAGCGCCCGCCGAATCGCTCGGCCAGCGCGCGCAAGGTGGATACGACATTTTCCACGCCGCGCGTGCGCGCGTAGTTCAGCGGACCGCCGCGGAACGGTGCATATCCAGTGCCGAAGATCATGGCGCCGTCGACCGCATCGGCATCGTCGACGATGCCTTCGCGGAGTGCCGCGACGCAGACGTTTGACATCGGCAGCACCAGGCGGTCGATCATCTGGTCGGTGACCCGCGGGCCGGTCTCGGGCAGCGGCGCCTTCTCCGCCTTGCCGTCCTTCCAGGTGTAAAAACCCTTGCCCGTCTTGCGGCCGAGTTCGCCCTTGGCGACCTTCTCGCGCAACCAGGCCGGCGTCGGCGGGAGCAGATCGCCGAACTTGGTACGCAGCATGTCGCCGACGTCGAGGCAGATGTCGAGCCCGACCTGGTCGGCGAGCTCGATCGGCCCCATCGGCATGCCGAACTGCTCGGCCGCCGCGTCGATCAGGCGCTGGTCGATCTTCTCGTCCAGCATCACCATCGCCTCCAGCATGTAGGGCGTCAGCGCACGGTTGACGAGGAAGCCGGGCGAGCTCTTCACGGAGAGCGGCAGACGGTCGATCGCGCCGACGAAGGCGAGCGCCTCCTTCAGCACCTGCGCATCGTTGCCGTCATGGCTGACGACTTCGACCAGCTGCAGCCGCGACACCGGGTTGAAGAAATGCAGGCCGACGAGGCGCTCGGGCCGCGCCAGCGTGGTGCGCAGATCCTGGAGCGGAATGCTCGACGTGTTGGTCGCGAGGATCGCGTCCGGCTTCAGCTTCGGCTCGAGGCCCGCATAGACCTTCTGCTTCAGCTCGAGCTTTTCCGGCACCGCCTCGATGATGAGGTCGGCGTTGCGGACGCCCTCGCCGTCCATGTCGGGGATCAGACGATCCAGCGCATCGCGCACTTCGGTCGGCTTGCGGATGATCTTGCCGTAAAGCTCGGCCGCGCGCTTCACCGCGCCGGCGACCGGCTCCGCCTTCATGTCCGCGAGCGAGACGCGCAGCCCCTGCCCCGCACACCAGGCCGCGATATCACCACCCATGGCGCCGGCGCCGATGACATGGACGTGCTTGATCGTGTTGCCGCCACCGGCCGTCTTCTTCATCTGCTCGCGCAGGAAGAACACGCGGATCAAATTCTGCGCGGTCGGCGTCACCATCAGCCTGGCGAACGAGGCCTGCTCGGCCTTCAGCATCGCGGCCTTGCTGCCGCCATGGGTCTCCCAGAGATCGATCAGCGCGTAGGGCGCCGGATAATGCTCGCGTGGCGCGGCCTTCGCCGCCTCCGAGCGCATGCGCCTGGCCAGCAGCCCGCGCACGGGACCGAAATTCGCCGCGTGCGTCAGAACGCCCGGACGCGCCCGCTTCAGACGGCCGAACAGCGCATCCTTCACCGCGTTACGGACGTGCCGCTCCTGCGTCACGGTATCGACAAGGCCGAGCGATCTGGCGCGGCGCGCATCGATGGTGCGGCCGGTCAGCATCAGCGCCATCGACTGGGTCGGATTCACCAGCGCGGTGAAGCGCGCGGTGCCGCCGAGGCCGGGATGCAGGCCGAGCATCACCTCCGGGAAGCCGAAGCGCGCGCCATCGATCGCAATGCGCGACTGGCAGGCCAGCGCGACCTCCAGCCCGCCGCCGAGGCAGAAGCCGTGGATGACCGCGACTGTGGGCAGCTTCAGCGCTTCCAGGTGATCGACCACGGCATGCGCCGCACGGATGCGTGTCTCGACCATCTCGGGATCGCGGGCGCCGCGGAATTCGTTGACGTCGGCGCCGGCAATGAAGCCGGACGGCTTTGCCGAGCGGATCACGAGGCCCGCGGGACGTTCGGTCTCGATCGCCGCGAGCACGGCATCGAACTCCTCCATCACGTCCGAGGACAGCGTGTTGGCGCTGCCATCTGCGCGGTCGAACAGCAGCCAGGCGACGCCGTCGGCATCGCGCGTCAGCTTGAAGTGCTTGTAGGGGCTGTCGGTCGCGGGCTTCGGCCCAAGCTCCAGCACGCGGTCGCCAAGCGCGGTCATGATCCTGGAATCCATGGTCACACCGCCTCGATCAGCATGGCGCCGCCGAGCCCGCCGCCGATGCATTCGGTCGCAACGCCGCGGCGCGTGCCGAGCCGCTTCATCGCGTTGACGAGATGCAGCACGATGCGGTTGCCGGACGTGCCGACGGGATGGCCGAGCGAGATGGCGCCGCCATCGACGTTGAGCTTGTCACGGTCGATCTCTCCGGCCGCGCCATCGAGGCCCAAGATCTCGCGACAGAATTTGTCGTCGTTCCAGGCGGCGAGACAGCCAAGCACCTGCGTCGCGAAGGCCTCGTTCAGCTCCCAGGTCTCGACGTCCTTGACGGTGAGGTCGTTGCGCTGGAGCAGCGGCGTCGCGGACATCACGGGTCCAAGCCCCATAATGCTGGGATCAAGCGCAGCCCAGTGGCTGTCGACGATGACGGCCTTCGGCGTCAGTCTGTGCTTGGCCACCGCCGCGTCGGAGGCGAGGATCACCCAGGAGGCGCCGTCGGTGATCTGCGACGAATTGCCGGCGGTGACCTGGCCCCAGGGGCGTTCGAACACCGGCCGGAGCTTTGCCAGCGTCTCGGCCGTCGAGTCAGGCCGCACACCGTCGTCATGGTCGAAGAATTTTCCGTCGCGGGAGAACGCGGTCTCGACCTCGCCCTTGAGGAAACCTTCGGCCTGCGCCTGCGCGAGCCGGCGATGACTCTCGGCGGCATAGGCGTCGGACTGTGCCCGCGTGATGCCGAAGAGATGGCCGACGACCTCGGCGGTCTGGCCCATGTTCAAGTCGGTGATGGGATCGGTGAGGCCACGCTCGAGGCCGATGATCGGCTTGAGATAGCGCGGCCGCAGCCTGAAGGCGGCAGCGAGCTTCGCGGCCACGCCCTTGGCGGTGGCAAGGCCGGCGAACCAGCGCACGCCGGAGTTTGGCCAGACCAGCGGCGCGTGGCTCAGCGCCTCGGTGCCGCCGGCGAGGATCATGTCGGCATGGCCCTCGCGAATGTAGCGGTAGGCCGTGTCGATCGACTGCATGCCGGAGCCGCAATTGATCTGCACGGTGAAGGCGACCATGTCCTCGCCCATGCCGAGCCGGAGCGCGGCGACGCGGGCCGGGTTCATCTCGTCCGCGATCACGTTGACGCAGCCGAGGATGACCCGGTCGAAATCCGTTGGCGAAAACGGCTGGCGCGCCAGCAGCGGCCGGCCGCATTGCACAGCGAGATCGACCGGCGTGAACGGTCCCGGCCCCGAACGCGCTTTGAGAAACGGCGTCCGGCTGCCGTCGACGATGAAAACCGGTCGTGCCATCAGCTCGCCGCCCTCTGTTCACCGAGTTCCTGGAAGAACTGATGCACATCTCCGGTTTTCTTGTAAATCGGCGACAGCGCTTCCGGCGCAAAATCATCGACCTCGATCACTTTTGTGACGGCTTCGTGAGCGGCGGCAAGCTGCTCACCCTCGGCCTGCGTGATCACGCCCTTGGTGACGGCGTCCTTCCAGTCGCGCATGTGCGCCGCGCGCATGCGCTTGGCGATGGCATCGGTGCCCGCAACCAGCTTGAATGCGCGCTCCAGCCGGGCAAAGCCGCCGTCGTCGTCGACATAAGCGAGATCCGGCGTGAGACGCTCGCGCGCGGCCGACGGCTCCAGCACGAGGCTGGCGCATTGGTGCACGACCCGGTCGGACGGGCCGAGCACCCGCGCGCCGAAGGGTTGGACGATGAGCTTGAGGATGACAGCGACAAAACGATTGGGCAGATTGGCGAGGATCTCGGCGAGCCGGTTCTCGATGGTCTTGAAGCCGGTCGCCATGCACCATTCGAGCGCAGCAAAATCCTCCTTCTGCCGGCCTTCGTCCTGCCAGCGCTTCAGCGCCGCCGAAAGCAGGTAGAGCTCGGAGAGGATGTCGCCGAAGCGCGCCGACAGCATCTCCTTGCGCTTGAGCGCGCCGCCAAGCGTGAGCAGCGCCATGTCGGCGCAGAGCGCAAAGGCCGCGGAGTAGCGCGCGAGCTGGCGATAGAATGGCGTGGCATCGCCCGCATCCGGCGCAAGCGCGAAGGCGCCGAAGCTCCAGCTCCGGCCGAATGCACGCAACAGCGTCTGGGAGCTATGGCTGACATGTTTCCAGAACGCCTTGTCGAACGCGGCGAGCCCGCGCTCGCGATCGGTGTCGGCCAACGCGTTCATCTCGTCGAGCAGATAGGGATGCGCGCGGATGGCGCCCTGCCCGAACACGATGAGGTTGCGCGTCAGGATGTTGGCACCCTCGACCGTGATACCGACAGGCACGGCGCGGTGCAGATTGCCGAGATAGTTTTGCGGACCGTCGATCACGGCCTTGCCGCCATGGATGTCCATGGCGTCGTCGACTGCGGTGCGCATCCGCTCGGTCGCGTGCAACTTCATGATCCCGGAGATGACGGCGGGATGGATGCCGGCATTCAGCGCCGCGCAGGTCAGCCGGCGCGCCGCGTCGAGCTGGTAGGCGGTCGCGACGATGCGCGCGAGCGGCTCCTCGACGCCCTCGAATTTGGAAATGGAGATGCCGAACTGCTCGCGGATGCGGGCATAGGCGCCGGTGGTGCGGGCGGCATAGGCGGCGCCGGCCGCCGACAACGACGGCAGCGAGATGCCGCGGCCGGCGGCAAGCGCCGTCATCAGCATCTTCCAGCCCTGCCCGAGTTTCTCCTTGCCGCCGATGACATAGTCGAGCGGGATGAAGACGTCGCGGCCCCAATTCGGGCCATTCTGGAACACCTGCATCGACGGCAGATGACGATGGCCGATCTTGACGCCGGGCAGATTGGTCGGGATCAGCGCGACGGTGATGCCGAGCTCGTCCTGGCTGCCCACGAGGTGGTCGGGGTCATAGGCCTTGAAGGCGAGACCGAGCAGCGTCGCCACCGGGCCGAGCGTGATGTAGCGCTTGTGCCAGTTGAGCCTGAGGCCAATGACCTCGCGGCCCTCGAAATCGCCCTTGCAGATGATGCCGGTGTCGATCATCGAGGCGGCGTCGGAGCCGGCTTCGGGGCTGGTCAGGCCGAAGCAGGGAATGTCGCGGCCGTCGGCGAGGCGCGGCAGCCAGCGCTCCTGCTGCTCTTTCGTGCCGAAGCGCATCAACAGCTCGCCGGGCCCGAGCGAGTTCGGCACCATCACGGTGACGGCCGCCGCAATCGACCGGGTCGAGATCTTGCGCACCACTTCCGAATGAGCATAGGGCGAAAAGCCGAGACCGCCAAACTCCTTCGGAATGATCATGCCGAAGAATTTTTCGCGCTTGACGAAATGCCAGACCTCCGGCGGCAGGTCGCGCCATTCCCAGAAGATCTTCCACTCGTCGAGCATGGCGCAGAGCGCCTCGACCGGGCCGTTGAGGAAGGCCTGCTCCTCGGGGGTCAGCGTCGCCTGAGGCACCTTCAGCAATTTTGTCCAGTCGGGGTTGCCGGTGAAGAGGTCGGCATCCCACCAGACGTCACCGGCCTCCAGCGCCTCGCGCTCGGTGTCGGACATCGCCGGCAGCACGCCGCGCGCCCAGGAGAAGATCGGCTTTGTGATTTTGTCGCGGCGGAAGCTCATGGCTGACCTCATGCATCGGCGCGGTTATCGGCATTTTAGCGGAAAGTGGCCGGGGTAAGTGAACACTTCGCGAGCAAAAAGAAGCGAATTGACGCGGCCGGGCGGCCGCCCCGGGGGCCATAACGGCCGGGGCGTGGGGCAGTTCCGGGGAGGGAAAATAGGGAGGGACGTCGCCACATCGTCATTCCGGGGCGCGCCTCTTGGCGCGAGCCCGGAATCCATACTCCCGATGGTGGTTATGGATTCCGGGCTCGACGCCACGCGTCGCCCCGGAATGACGTGTGGAGAGAACGGCGGCTTGGCCTAATCCGGCCGCACCATCTCGAACATGTTCTCCGGCTTGATCTCGAAATAGTCGCCGCGACGGCCGGCGCGGACGATGGGGCGGGCGGCGGCGGTCTGGTAGACGCCGTCCTTGATCATGGCCTTGTCGATATGGACGGCGACGACCTCGCCCAGCGTCAGCCAGGCGTCGGCCTCCTTGCCGTCGGCGCCCTTGAGGCGGACGATGTCGGAGACCTTGCACTCGAAGGCGACGGGGCTCTCAGCCACCCGCGGCACGTTGACGAGCTTGCCGGGCACGGCGGTGAGGCCGGCGATCTCGAACTCGTCGACCTCGGGGGCCACATGCGCGGCAGTCGCGTTCATGTGCCTGGCGAGGTCCATGGTGGCGAGATTCCAGACGAACTCGCCGGTCTGCTCCATGTTCGAGACCGTGTCCTTCCAGTTGGTGGAGGAGAAGCCGATGATCGGCGGCACGTAGCAGAACGCGTTGAAGAAGCTGTAGGGCGCGAGGTTGACGTGGCCCTTGGTGTCGCGGGAGGAGATCCAGCCGATCGGCCGCGGCGCGATGATGGCGTTGAAGGGATCGTGCTTGAGGCCGTGGCCCTTGGAGGGCTCGTAGAAATAGAGGTCTTTGTCGGTCACGGCGAGGTCTTCCCCTGATCCTGGTAGCCCGGATGGAGCGAAGCGTAATCCGGGTCCGCCAGCGCGACGCTGAACCATCCCGGATTGCGCTTCGCTCCATCCGGGCTACGTCGGCCAGCTTATAGGGGGAAATTCCAGCGCCCGTCAGTGGCGCGGGGACAGACCCGCGATGACGAAATCGATCATCTGGTCGATGGTTGGGCCCGGCTTGGTGGCGCACTGGGCGATCATCTGGGGGTGGAAAAAGCGCATCATCGCGGTGCAGGCGCACAGCGACGCCAGTTGCAGGTCCGGCGCCTCGAACTCGCCGGACGCGGCTCCCTGCGCGATCACCTGGCCGATGACGCCGGCAATGCACTCCATATGGGCGACGCAGACGTCCCAGTCCTCCTGCATCGCGATCTCGACCATCTCATGCAGCTTGTTATCGCCGACATAGCGCTCGGTGTTCATGCGATGGATGGTGGTCAGCAGTTCGCGGAAGCGCGGGAGCACCGGACCGGGCCGCGCCACGATCCGCTGCGCTTCGATCTCGACCTCGCCCATCAAGGCCCGCGCCACCGACTGGTGAATCGCCTTCTTCGATTCGAAGAAGCGATAGACGTTGGCGGGGCTCATCCTGAGCTCCTTGGCGATGTCCCCGACCGTGGTCTTCTGGTAGCCGATCTGGCGGAACAGCCGCTCGGCCACCTCGAGGATACGATCCCGGGTGTCGCCTTCGATATGTTCCGCAACCAGTGTCATGTGTCAGGACTCGTCCGTCAGCAGTCTTCTCATTTATTCAGCCGCTTCAGCAAGCGGAATTGCGTGCTGGTCATCGCTCCCATGCTGCGGCGCGGCAGGTTGCTCGGGGGTGCCCGCCTCGTCCAGGCTCTTCCTGAACCACAGGGCGTAGAGGCCCGGAAGGTAGAGCAGCGTCAGGAAGGTCGCGACGAACAGGCCTCCCATGATCGTGATCGCCATCGGGCCCCAGAACGCCGAGCGCGACAACGGGATCATGGCCAGGATCGCGGCGAGCGCCGTCAGCACCACCGGCCGGGCGCGGCGGACGGTTGCCTCCACGATCGCCTCACGGCGGGTCAGGCCGTGGGAAACGTCGGTCTCGATCTGGTCGACCAGGATGACGGCGTTGCGCATGATCATGCCGGCGAGCGCGATCAGGCCGAGCAGCGCCACGAAGCCGAACGGGGCATTGGCGACGTTGAGGCCGAACGAGGCACCGACGATGCCGAGCGGCGCGGTGAGGAACACCAGGATCAGGCGCGAGAAGCTCTGCAGCTGGAACATCAGCAGCGTCAGCATCACCATCACCATCAGCGGGAAGAGGATGAAGATCGAGGCGTTGCCCTTGGCGGATTCCTCGAACGCCCCGCCCGGCTCGATGCGGTAGGCCGGCTCGAGATTGTCCTTGATCGCCTTCAGCTTCGGCGTGATCTGGCTGGTGACGTCGGGCGCCTGCACGCCGTCGACGACGTCGGAGCGCACGGTGATCGCCATGTCGCGGTTACGCCGCCACATGATCGGCTCCTCATGGGCATACTCGATCTTGGCGATCTGCTGGAGCGGCACGGCGACGCCGTTCTTCGAGGTGATGGTCAGATCGCCGACGCCGCCGAGATCAAGGCGTTCGGACGGGACCGCACGAGCGACCACGCCCACCTTCTCGATGCCGTCGCGAATAGTCGTGACCGGCGCACCCGAGATCAGCATCGACAACGCCTGCGAGACGTCCTGCGGCGTCAGGCCCATGGCGCGGGCACGATCCTGGTCGACGACGAGCTTGAGGTAGGGCGACTGCTCGTTCCAGTCGAGCTGGACGTCCTTGACGCTCTTGTTCTGCCGCATGACGTCGCGGACCTGGTAGGCGATCTCGCGCACCTTGTTGGCGTCGGGGCCGATCACGCGGAACTGGACGGGGAAGCCGACCGGCGGACCGAAGTTGAAGCGGTCGACGCGCACACGCGCCTCGGTCAGCATGCCCTCCGCAGCCGCGTTCTCGATCTTGGCCTTGATGCGCTCGCGCGCCTCGACGCCCTTGGCGACGATGACGATCTCGGCAAAGGCCTCGTTCGGAAGCTGCGGATTGAGGCCGAGCCAGAAGCGCGGCGAGCCCTGGCCGATATAGGACGTATAGGTCTCGATGTCCTTGTCGTCCTTGAGCAGCGTCTCGGCCTTCTTCACCGCCTTCTCGGTAACGTTGAAGGCCGTGCCCTCGGGCAGGCGGAGCTGGAGGAACAGCTCGGGCCGCTCCGACAGCGGGAAGAACTGCTGCTGGACATGGCCGAAGCCGACGATCGAGGCGATGAAGACGCCGACGGTCGCGGCCACCACGGTGATGCGGTGGTTGACGCACCATTGCACGATGGCGCGCAGGCCGCGGTACATGCGGGTTTCGTAGACCGCGTGCGGATCGTGATTGTGGTGCACCTTGATGTTGGGCAGCAGCATGACGCCGATATAGGGCGTGAAGATCACCGCCACGAACCAGGAGGCGACCAGCGCGATCGCCACGATCCAGAAGATGCTGCCGGCATATTCGCCGACCGCGGAATTGGCAAAGCCGATGGGGAGGAAGCCAGCGGCCGTGACCAGCGTTCCCGTGAGCATCGGAAACGCAGTGGATTCCCAGGCAAAGGAGGCCGCGCGAAAACGGTCCCAGCCCTGCTCCATCTTCACCACCATCATCTCGACCGCGATGATGGCGTCATCCACCAGCAGGCCGAGCGCGATGATCAGCGCGCCGAGCGTGATGCGGTGCAGATCGAGCGACATCGTGTTCATGACGACGAAGACGATGCCGAGCACCAGCGGCACCGACAGCGCGACCACGATGCCGGTGCGCCAGCCGAGCGCCAGGAACGACACGAACAGCACGATGACGAGCGCTTCCATGAAGGAGTGCACGAACTCGCCGACGGCGTGCTCGACCACCTTGGGCTGGTCGGCGATGAGCTTGACGTCGATGCCCTGCGGCACCGCCTTCATGAACTCGGCGGTGGCCTTCTCGACCTCCTTGCCGAGATCGAGGATGTTGGCGCCCTTGGCGGTGACGACACCGATGCCGATCGCGGCCTTGCCTTCCTGGCGCACGATGAAGCTCGGCGGGTCGACATAGCCGTGGGTGACGGTGGCGATATCACCCAAACGGAACACGCGGCCGTTGCTCTCGACCGGCGTTTCGGCGACGGCCTTGGCGCCATCGAGCGCGCCGGTGACGCGCAGCGGCACGCGCTGCGACGAGGTCTCGACCGTGCCGGCCGGAGTCACGTTGTTCTGCTTGGCGAGCGAATCGAACAGCGCCTGCGGCGTGATACCGAGAGTGGCGAGCTTGGCGTGCGAGAATTCGACGAAGATGCGCTCGTCCTGGTTGCCGTAGACGTCGACCTTGGTCACACCAGGCACCTTCAGCAGGCGCTGGCGGAAGCCTTCCGAGACCTTCTTGAGCTGGGCATAGTCGGCGCCGTCGCCGGTCATCATGTAGAGGATGGAATCGACGTCGGAGAACTCGTCGTTGACGACGGGTCCAAGAATGCCCGAAGGCAACTGGCCCTGCACGTCGGCGAGCTTCTTGCGCAGCAGATAAAACAGATACGGCACGTCCTTCGGCGGCGTGGAATCGCGGAAGGTCACCTGGAGCGCGGTGAAGGCCGGCTTGGAATAGGTCTGCACCTTCTCGAAATAGGGCAGCTCCTGGATCTTCTTCTCGATGGGATCGGCGACCTGCGTCTGCATCTCCTGCGCGGTCGCGCCCGGCCAGATCACGGAGACGTTGACCACCTTCACCGTGAAGAACGGATCCTCGGCTCGCCCGAGCTTCTGGTAGGAGAAGAAGCCGGCGACGCCGAGTATGATCATCAGGAACAGGACCAGCGTCGGATGGCTGACGGCCCAGGCCGAAAGATTGAAGCGCTTCATCGCACTCTCCAAAGATGGTCCGATTGCAAAAAAACCACAGCCACTCTGTTCAAACCGTCGTCGCGAGGCAGCGAAGCAATCCAGGGGGCTGGGCAGATTCTGGATCGCTTCGCCGCTTCAGCCCCAGCATTTGCGCTTGGGCCGAAACTCACCTCACACGACGTAACTCGTAAGCTCTAGAAGGACAGCGACGAGACGATCCGCACCCGCTGGCTCGGATCGAGCTTCTGCACGCCGAGCGCCACGATCTTGGCGCCCTCGTCGACACCGCTGGTGATGATGACGTCGTTGCTCTCGTAGGACTTCACCACGACCGGCTTGAGCGTGACGCTGCCATTGTCGTCGACGACGTAGAAGGAGGGCTTGCCGCCTTCGTTGAACAGCGCCGACAGCGGCAGCCGTGCGACCCGCTCGGTCGCGGCATCCGACAGTGTCAACGTCGCGGTCATGCCGAGCGAAACCTTGTCGCCGGCCTCGGGCAGCGAGAACTTTGCAAGATAGGTGCGCGTCGACGGATCGGCCGTCGGCGCGATCTCGCGCAGCTTGGCCGCATATTTCTTGTCCGGCTCCGACCAAAGAGTGACGCTGGCGGCGCCCGACTTGGCACGCCCAACCAGCGTCTCAGGGATCGCGACAACCGCTTCCTTCTCGGCAAAGCGGGCGACACGGATCGAAGTCTGGCCTGCGGCAACCACCTGGCCGGGCTCGATCAGCGTTGCGGTGACGACGCCACGGGCGTCGGCGTTGAGCGTCGCGTAGGAAAGAGAATTCTTGGTCAGCTCGACCGAGCGCACGGCCCGGTCAAGACGCGCGCGGGCCTCATCGGCGGCGGCGCGGCTCGAATCCATCGCCGCATCCGTAGTCCAGCCCTTGGCCTTCAAATCCTTGGCGCGCTGCTCGGCCGCGGCGGCCTGGGCCAGAACGCCGGTCGCGGCAGTCTGCTCGGCGACGGACTGCTCGGCCTGGAGTTTTAGATCGACCTCGTCGAGGGTCGCGAGCGGCTGGCCGATTTCGACGGTCTGGCCGACCTCGACCAGACGCTTGGCAACCTTGCCGGCCACGCGGAAACCGAGATCGCTCTCGATCCGGGGCCTGACAGTGCCGACGAAGCTGCGCTCCGGCGTCTCGGCATCATAATGGGCGGTCGCGACCAGAACCGGCCGCGGCGGCTCGGCCTTTTCAGCGACGGTGTCATTGCACCCGGCCAGCGCCGCGGCCATCAGGGCCAGCGACACACCCGCCAAGAGCTTGGAATAGCTGGACAAAACTGACCGGACGAACATCGGAGGACACTCCCGCGACTGCGATAAGAGGAATGTCGACTAATCACTGATAAAAGTCAATAATCGTCAGTCATCAGGAAAGCGTGATCGTTAAGGGGTGGTAAGGATTGGGTGAGCCTTGTGCGCTGGTAATGCGCACCATCTCTTGATAGGGTTACATGTAACCAGCGGAAATACGTATGAGCCCTTCAAAGCCCAAGCCGTCTCGTATGAAGGTGCAGGCCCACCGCGATCGATTGCGTGCACAAGGCCTGCGGCCGATCCAGATCTGGGTGCCGGATATCCGCTCGCCCTCCTTCCGATCAGAAGCCCATCGCCAATCACTTGCGGTCGCAACGAGCTCACATGAAGCCGAAGACCAAGGCTTCATCGATGCCGTATCCGATTGGACCGATGAATGAAGCGAGGTGAGGTCTGGACGGTGGCAGGCGGCAAGGACTATGCGGGCAAGCCGCGCCCCGTCGTCATCGTGCAGGACGACAGCTTTGACGCCACGAACTCCATCACTGTCTGCGCCTTCACGACCGGCGAAACCGAGGCGCCACTTTTCCGGCTCAAGGTCGAGCCAAACGACGGCAACGGCCTTCGAACTCCGTCTCGACTTATGGTCGACAAGATTACTACAGTGCCGAAAGCCAAGATAGGAACGTTGGTGGGACGCCTAGACGATGACGACCTCTTGCGTCTCAACCGCGCTGTGCTGGTGTTCCTTGGACTGGCTGGTTCGCAGAGAAGCGCCAGCGCAGATTAGCCCGGATGGAGCGCAGCTCAATCCGGGGCCTGCAGGCTGTAGCTCGAGCGCTCCCGGATTTCGCTTCGCTCCATCCGGGCTACGCAGCGGTGCGGGCGGCCTATCGCCCCTGCCCGGCGAACTCGTGCTTGCTCTCATGGCCGCCGACAAACACTAGGATGCCGGCGATCAGGGGCAGGACGGCCAGCACCAGCAAGCCGGTCGAGGTCTGGCCGGTGGCTTCCTTGACCCAGCCGATCAGGTAGGGCCCACCGAAGCCGGCGAGATTGCCGATCGAGTTGATCAGCGCGATGGCGCCGGCCGCGGCCGTGCCCGAGAGCCAGGCGGTCGGCAGGGTCCAGAACACGCCGAAGCAGCAGAACACGCCGATCGCCGCGACGGTGAGCACCACCATCGTCATGGTGGGATCGGTGAGATAGGAGGAGGCGGCAAGCGCGACGGCGGTGAGCAGCAGCGGCGCGCCGACATGCATCACGCGCTCGCGCGTCGCATCCGAATGCCGCGCCCACAGGATCATCGCGATGGTGCCGAACAGGTACGGGATCGCGGTGACGAAGCCGGTCTGGGCGTTGGTGAGGCCGAACGCCTTGACGATCTGCGGCAGCCAGAACTGCATGCCATAGAGCGCGCCGACGAAGCCGAAATAGACCAGGCTCAGCATGATCACCTTCGGCGACGACAGCGCCTCGCCGAGCGACAGATGCTTCACCGCCTGCTTGGCCGCGATTTCCGAATCGAGCCTGGACTTGAGCCAGGCCTTCTGATCGGCCGAGAGCCAGTCCGCCTTCTCCGGCTTGTCGGTGAGATAGAACCAGGTGACGATGCCCAGCAGCACCGAGGGGATGCCCTCGATGATGAACAGCCACTGCCAGCCCTTCAGCCCCATCGCGCCGTCGAGCCCGAGCAGCAGGCCCGAGACCGGCGCGCCGATCACGGTGGAGACCGGGACGGCGATGGCGAAGGCGGCGAGGAAGCGGGCGCGATACTCGGCCGGGTACCAATAGGTGAGATAGAGGATGATGCCGGGGAAGAAGCCGGCTTCGGCGACGCCGAGCAGGAAGCGCAGCACGTAGAAGCTCGTCACGCCGCTGACCAGCGCCATCAGCGCCGAGATGATGCCCCAGGTCACCATGATGCGAGCGATCCAGCGGCTCGCGCCGAACTTTTCCAGCGCCAGATTGCTCGGCACCTCGAAAATGAAATAGCCGATGAAGAAGATGCCGGCGCCCCAGGAGAAGATCAGCGGCGTGAACTTCAGCTCGGCGTTCATGGTCAGCGCGGCGAAGCCGAGATTGACGCGGTCGAGATAGGAGAAGAAGTAGGCCAGCACCAGGAACGGAATCAGGCGCCAGGAGATGGCGCGGATCGTCGAGGTCTCGATTTCCGACTTGGCTGAGCCGGTGGAACCGGCATAGGTCGTGGTCTGGCTCATGGCTTCCCCCCGGGGTTGTTGCTTTTATGGGCTAATGAGCGGTTTTCAGCATCGTGGGCAAAGAGTCAATGGAAGCAATGCAGGTGTCGCAGCCGGTCAACACCATTGCGCTGCGGCAGCGATCGCTGATCCGCGCCGCCCTTGCGCTGGTCGTGATCGCCTGCGGGCTGTCGTTGCGCTGGTACGGCTTTCCACTCGGGCTTCCCGCCTTCGTCGTGAAGTATGGCGGCTCGCTGCTGTGGGCGACGATGGTGTTTCTGCTGGTTGGGGTGTTGCTGCCGGGGATGTCACGGAGCCGACTTGCAGCCATCGCCGTGGCGATCGCGATCGCCGTCGAGTTCTCCCGGCTGGTGCATGTGCCCTGGCTCGACGCGTTTCGCCTCACCACCGCGGGCGCGCTGCTGTTAGGACGGATATTCTCGCTGTGGAATCTGGTGGCGTATGGGGTGGGGATTGCGTTCGGCGTTTGGGTCGATGGTCTTGTAGGGTGGGCAAAGGCGCGCTAGCGCCGTGCCCACCATCTTGCCGTTTTGCAAACGAGAGCGGTGGGCACACTTCCGCCTTCGCTCTTCGAGCTACGGCGGACAAGTCGCTTTGCCCATCCTGCGAGACCGGCGCCACGGCGAGCGCCCCTCACTCCGCCAATTGAAACCGCTCGAAACGGTCGAGCTCCTCCTCGATCACGCGCTTCAGCTCCTTGCGCCCCGCCGTCTTCTTCCCCTGCCCGACCCAGGTCCATTTCTGCATCAACAGCTTTTTCGCCTGCCTATCGGTCTTGAGATCAAGCGCCGCGACGATCTCGTCGCCCACCAGCACGGGCAACGCGAAATAGCCGAGCTTGCGCTTGGCCTTCGGCACATAGGCTTCGAACAGATGGTTGTAGCCGAAGAACAGATTGGTGCGCTTGCGCTGGATGATCAGGGGATCGAACGGCGAGAGGATGTGAACGAGATCGGGCGAGGCGTCCTCACCCGGCTCCAGCGCCGCAGGCGCGGCCCAATGCTCCTGCTTGCCGGCGCCCTCGATCGCAACGGGCACGAGCTCACCGCGGCGGACGCGTGAGGCGACCAGCTGAGCGATTGCCTTCTTGCTCGGCGCATCGAGGTGGCAGATCGAATCCAGACTGACCACGCCCTGCGACCGCAGCGCGCGGTCGAGCAGATGGGCCGTGATGTCCCTTGCCGACGCCGGCTTCGGCAGCTTGTCCCAGCCGAAGTGCCGCGTCATCAGCTCATAGGTCTTGAGCATGCCCTGGCGCGCGCTGACGGTCGCGACGCCGGTGTAGAAGGCGAGTTGCAAAGCCCGCTTCGAGGGCTTTCGGCTCTGCCAGAGATGCTCCTTCTCGGTGAGCACGTCGTCCTCGATGTCGCGGATCGTCAGCGGACCGGCGCGCAGCAGCCGCATCACCTTGCCCGTATCGGCCGGCGTGACCGAGGCGTACCATTTGTGCCCCTCGCGCCGGTGCTCGCGCATCGCCGGCAGGAAGAAGCGAAAATCGTTCGCCGGCACGTAGGACAGCGCATGGGTCCAGTATTCGAACACGCTCCTGTCGACGCTCTGGGCCTGGCGCAGATCGGCACGCCGGTAGGACGGGATGCGGCTGAACAGGATGTGGTGGTGGCTGCGCTCGATGACGTTGATGGTGTCGATCTGCACATAACCGAGATGGGCGATCGCATCCGCCACCGCGCGCGCCCCCTCCCCGAACGGCGCACGCTCGTCCAGCCGCTGGGCATGCAGCCAGATCTGCCGGGCCTGTGTCGTTGGGATCGGAAAGGGTTTGGGCGCGCGTGACATTGCAGAAGGCAATGTAGCCGGATTCGCGCCAGGAAAAAGAGAGACGCCAAAGAAGCTTTCGCAAGAAAAAGCCGCACTGCCAACTGCTGACAGCGCGGCCGAACCGTGCGCGCCGCGCGCCTTACTTCATCGACATGGCCTTCTGCGACTTCATGTAGTGCATGCAGGCACACTTCATCTTGCCATTGCTCATGTTGGTGTTGGCCATGGCCATTTCCTCACGGGCCAGTCTTTTGCGGCTTGGGCCGGTCACCGAGGCTGCCGGTGGCAACGTCAGGCTCGCAGGTTGCCCTTCCACGCCCCTCCGCCTGGCAGCGATAGACGCTGCCGGTGAGGCGGTCGACCAGCCACATGTTCTCGTCGTTCGGACCGTCGAGGCCGACGTAACGGCTGGTCAGCCCGGTGATCAGCGTCGACAGCAGGATCGCCACCGCGATCATCGCCGCACCGACATAGATGGGCATTGAGCTCAGAAAGACTGTTCGATCCGGCGGGCCGCCACGATAGAACTGGTAATCACTCGGCCTGGGCACTGGACTGAACTCGGCTCCCTTCCTCGGCGGTTATTGGACGCGGAGTCCTGCTAGGCGCGCAACTGGCCGAATTCTTGTTCGCACGCAGGCCATCGCGCGACGGCATTGCGACGATCGGTGAGCAAGGGCTTCCGGAACAAATTGGCGGCCCGGATCGGGCCGCCTGTTGCTTGCCTGCCGGCTCAGCGGCGGCCGAACAACCCGCCCATCATACCGCCGAACAGACCGCCGGGGCCGCCCGGCGGACCGGCACCGCCACCGCCGTAATGGCGCCGGCCGCCACCGCCGGAGGACCGGCGACGCGCCGGCTCGTCGTCTGCCTGTTCGGAGGAGGCCGCGCGGGTCGAGACAATCTCCGACAGCAGGGCCTTGTGCTGGAGCTTGTTGAGATAACCGGTCGAGGGATAGCCACGGGCAGCCTGCCACCGCCTCATCACGGAACGGGTCTCATCGTCGAACTTGCCCGTCGCCTTGACGTCGAAGCCGAGCCCGGTGAGGCGGCGCTGCACGTCGCGGCGCTGGTTCTTGTCCAGACCGATCTGGTCTTCAGACACCTGGTTGGCTTCTTCGGTAAAGGTCGCGGGATCGATCCCGGCCGAGAGGTTGCGGGTGGTGATGGATGGACCATCCTGCAACGCCGCGATGCGGGCGAGTGCGATCGATTTGAACGTGCCGTTGGGATAGCTGGTGAGATAGGCGTTGAGCTCCTCGACCTTGTTGGAGTCCCTGATCGAGCGCCAGAACTCGAGCTCGACGTCGGAGCCTTGCTTGCCCGCCGCCAACGCCGGCGCGTTCGACGGATCGGTCGTGGCCGCGGCCGGCACGCCAACCGGATTGAGATAGACGTTTCCGGTCAGGTTGGTGTGCCCCAGGGCAATTGCCCCTTGCTGGTCTCGTCACTGACCTGGGCACGGACCTTGGTCATCGCCTGCTGGATCTCGATCCCGGGCTGGGCAATGTTGGCGACGAGGGCGCGGGTGAAGGGGCTGTTGGTGCCGGCCTCGCCGTCGAGCGCGGTCTGGCCGGGGCCGGTGGCAAAGGCAATCAGCGTGCCCTCGCCCGACTTCATCTCGGCAAGACCGGTCTGGACGTTGACGGAGCAGGTGGCCTTGGCCGAGCGGATCTTTGCCGCGAACGGATTGTCGCGGCAGGCGTCCAGGAACACGAGCTTCACCTGTCCGACATGGTCTGATCGAGCGTGAGGTCGACATTGATCGCCGCACCGAGCTTGACGTCCATCTCGGATTTCAGGTCGGCGTCGACCGGCAACAGGTAGTTGACGCCGTTCACGGCGATGCCGTGGCCGGCATAGAAGAACACAGCGACGTCGGCGCCTTCGCTCTTCTTGCCGAACTCCAGAAGCTTCGCCGTCATGGCATCGCGGGTGAGGTTGGCGCCCTCGACGACGTCGAAGCCGACATTGCGCAGCACCCTGGCCATCGCCTTGGAATCGATCGCGGGGTTGGGAAGCTGCGGGACATTCTTGTAGGCGGCGTTGCCGACCACGAAGGCGACGCGCTTGTCCGCGAACGCCGCGTTGCCGCTGACGAGAAATACTGCGATTGAAACTGCTGCGATCAAGAAGCGCATGATCATTCTCCCCTGATCCAAACTTCCTCGCTGCTCTCGGTTCGGCCTGAGCCGATCCGATGAGAGCAATCTGATCCAGTTCACAACGACGCACTGTGATCTGGATCACTCGGGGATTTCTGCTGCTCGAACCGAGCTGAGAGTCGCTGCGAAGGTCGCTTTTCGGACTGCTGACGCAGCGGGCAATACGGCTGGTCACGAACAATGGCCGAAAGATTGTACCTGCTCAGGCGGCGAGTCCAGCCGGTTCAGCATTCCGCTGTCGATGCTGAATGAGACGGCGGTTCTTCCCGGTGGCAGGGCACCGCCCTGGCGCGACAGGCCATGGATGCCGATCGGCGCCGACGCTAGGATGCACGGGCAATTTCGGCCATCTGGAATGTGACCCGCATCACATCGAGGCCTTTGAACCTTCCCTACCCTCGCAACATCAAATCGCCATCAGGCGTAACAGCGAGGATACGACAATGACCCGTTTTGATAAATTTTTTGGACTGAAGGCGATTACCCTCACGGCCGCGCTGTCGATGACCGCGGGCCTGGCTTTCGCCGGCGATAACGTCTCCGCCAACCAGATCCTGGATGCGCTGAAGCCGAAGCCGGCGACCCGCGGCCTGTCCGTCGGTCCGCAGGCCGATCCGACCGCGCAGGCCAAGGAAGCGACGTTCCTGAACACCGTGCGCAACCGCTCGACCCGGTCGCTCTCGACGGGCGAGCGCGAGCAGATCGCCGAGCTCGCCGCGACCAAGCCGAAGATCGATCTGGAGATCCAGTTCGACTACAACTCGGCCGACATCGCCAAGACGTCGGTGCCGTCGGTGCAGGCGCTCGGCAAGGCGCTGTCCGATCCGTCGCTGAAGGGCTCGACCTTCGTGGTTGCCGGCCACACCGATGCGATCGGCGGCGAGGAGTACAATCAAGGCCTCTCCGAACGGCGCGCCGACACCATCAAGAAGTACCTGGTGCAGAACTATGGTCTCAACGGCACTGATCTCGTCACCGTCGGCTACGGCAAGTCCAAGCTGAAGGACACCGCCAACGGCGCCGACCCGATCAACCGCCGCGTCCAGGTTGTCAACATGGAAGCCAAGACGACGGCATCCAAGTAATACTGCTTCATCGTCGCGCGACATTCGCCGCCTGCCGTACCCCGGCAGGCGGCGATGTCATATCCAGCTCTGGAACAGCATCAACCGGTTGAACGTCTGCATGGACGTGCCGATGAAGGCCGCCGAGATCGGCAGCATCACCGCAAAGCCGATCGCCGCGACCCCGACATAGGCCCACAGCAGCCAACGCGGCAGTCCCTCTCGTCGCAGCACATAGACCAGCGCAAGCGACGCCACGGTTGCGGCCGGCAGATAATAGTAGAGGAAGCCGAGCGTGCGCGGCAGCAAAGCCCAGGCGAGCCAGGAGCCGAAATAGAACGCCGCGATCAGGAACGCATCCCAGCGGCGCGCGACGATGAAGTCGCGCAGCACGATGGCGAGCGCGAGCAGCGCCGGCCACGCGACCAGCGGATTGCCAAGGAAGACGATTGCCGAGACATTGTTCTCCGAGGTCTTGTCGAACAGGAACCACACCGGGCGCGCGAGCAGCGGCCAGGATGGCCACGCGCTCATATAGGTATGGCCGGCGATCGCGGTCGTGGTGTTGTCGGCGAATATCCGGCGCTGCGCCTCGATCAGATCCGGCAGCGACGCTCCGTAAAGCGGCACGAAAGCGGCAAGATATGCCATCGCCGGAAGCACGGCGAAGCAGAGCGCGACATGCTGCACGCGAAGATCGGGCCAGAGATCGGGCCGATACCAGTCGGTCGGCTTCGCGTCGGCGAACAGCGTGCGCCAGCCCTGCATCAGCCGGACCACCGCAACCACAACGATGCAGATGCCGAGCGGAAACAGGCCGCTCCATTTGCAAGCCGCGGCGAAGCCAAACAAAGCGCCCGCGAGCGCGAACAACGCATGCGGGCGCTCTCTTCGAAAGCCGTGCATGAAGGCGGCAATCGCGAGCAGGCCGAACCCGAGCGCGTAAATGTCGAGCATGGCAATGCGCGCCTGCACGTAAAGCATCTGGTTGAAGCCGGCGATCGCCGCAGCGGCGATCGCGGGCGCTTGCGCGGAGAACAGCGCGAGCCCGCACAGATAGATCGCAACGATCGCGAGCGCGCCGAACAAGGTCGACGGATAGCGCCAGCCCAGCGCATTGTCGCCGAAGGCTGCGATCGATGCCGCGATCAGCTCCTTGGCCAGCGGCGGATGCATCGGGTTGAGCATCGGTTGCGACAGCGAGGGTGCCAGCATCTGCCGTGCAGCGGGCACGTAATGCACCTCGTCGAAGACGAACTTCTCCGGCGCCGTCAGGCCGATCAGCAGCGCGAGATGCGCGACCAGGAAAATCGCGACAGCGATCACTGCGCTCTGCGACACCTTCGGAACCGCGGGCAATTCGAACGGCTGCTGTGGGGCTATTTTGCGTGGCAAATCTGCTTCACCGCGGAGAAAAACAAAGACGGCACTTTTCATTGAACGCATTCTGCCGCAACTGTCACTAAGCATAACGCACGTCCAGCGCCGCTTGTGATAATTTCGCCACAACAGAAGCGCGCGCGATCCGGTACGATCAGGGACATATCGATCGGTTGCGAAATGAATTTGCGTTTCTGGCTTTTCCCAACTCTGTTGTCGGCACTCGTCTGCGCGGCGCCTTGCGCGCAGGCGCAGACGCGCGTCGGCGAAGCCGTCGTGATCCAGAACGACGTGGTGCGCGTGGCCACGACCACGACGCCGATCAGTGTCGGCGACAGCATGCTGCGCGACGAGACCGTACGCACCGGCGCCGACAGCGCCGCGCGCTTCGTCATGGCCGACAGCACCAACCTCTCGCTCGGTCCCAGCGCGACGCTGAAGCTCGACCGCACCGTCTTCAACGACGAGCACAGCTATCGCGACGTCGCGATCCGCATGACCACAGGCGCATTCCGTTTCGTCACCGGACATTCGGAAAAGACCGCCTACAAGATCACGACACCGCTCGCGACCATCGGCGTGCGCGGCACCACGCTCGACATTCTCTCCCAGCGCGGCCGCTCCGTCGTCGTGCTCCAGGACGGCGCCGCCAGCGTCTGCACGACGAGCTCCCAGTGCGTGCAGCTCACCCAGCCCGGCGACACCGCAATCATCACCTCGGCCGGCGGCAAGGTCAGCATCACCAAGACCAACACGCCGCCCTGGACCTTTGCCGCCAACTGCGCCGCAAGCGCCGGGCTGTGCTCGGTCAACCAGTACGCGGACGCCTCGCCGACCATCACGCCTGCCGTCCACGACGACGGCATGCTGTGCGGGCGGTGATGATGGCGAAACTAAACGTCAGACGTCTCGTCCTCGCCGCCGCGCTGACCGCAACCGCTGCGTTTGCGTTCTTCGCGTTCAATGCGCGAGCGGCGGCAGCGCAGGCGACTTGCGAGTCCGCGTGCGGTGAGCCGACGCCCTCTCCGTCCCCGACCTATTCACCGTCGCCGTCGCCGACACCCACACCGACCCCCTCGCCTTCGCCAAGCCCCTATCCGTCGTCCTCGCCGAGCCCCTATCCACCGCCTCCACCGTCGGGCCCGACCGGCGCGGACTCCAGCGGCAATTCGATCGGCGGCCTCGCCAACCAGCGCTTCAACCAGATGATCACCAACCGGGTGCTCGGCACGGTGCTGCTCGGCGTCAACGAGCAGGTCAATTGCAGCGACTGCATCAGCGCATTCGGCTCGGCCGGCTCGTTCTCGGCCGGCATTCACGGCCGCAAGGAGCTGACCAACAACCTGTCGCTGCTCGCCGGCATCGCCTACACGCAATACAGCGAGGGCGGCTACAACATCACCAGCGCGCCGATCGGCGCCTTCGCTCTGCGTTATGACTTCACCGACTGGGGCTCGTCGCGTCCGTTCTTCGACGTCGGCACCATCCTGACGCCGTGGGAGAAGGCGCGCTACACCCGCAGCTACAACACCAGCCTCGGGCCGGTGAGCGTCACGGGCTCGACCAACGCGTCGAACTACGCCGTCTTTGGCCGTGCCGGCTGGATGAGCCGCGTGTCCCCGCGCGACGAATTCGCGGCCTCGATCGAAGTCTGGCAGCTCTGGCAGCGCGTCTCCGGCTATTCGGACAGCGCCGTGGCGTTCAATCCGTTCGACGCCACCATTGCGACCGGCACCGACCGTACCAGCCTGGTCAAGATCGGCGGCCAGTGGACGCACCTCTTCGGCAGCAACATCGAGACCAACATCAATGGCGGCTGGGTGCAGTCCTTCGCCAGCCATAGCGGCATCGTCGCCACCGTGACCGGCGACGGCGTGGTGGTGCCGACCATGGGCGACCAGGGCTGGTTCGAATATGGCGGCCGCCTCGGCTTCCGCGTGCAGAAGGGCTGGATCGTCGACCTGTTCGCCAACGGCACGCTGGGCCCGCAGCCGGTGGGGAACACCATCCATGGCGGCGTGGGGCTAAGGATTAATTACTAAGACGCCTCGACGAGACACAGTCTCGTAGGGTGGGCAAAGCGACAGCGTGCCCACCTATTCTCTCGGTATCGCAAGATGGTGGGCACGGCGCTACGCGCCTTTGCCCACCCTACGGCACCTGTGTTGACGTCACGCCGCCGACTTGCCCTCGAACGCGCGACGCAAGACATCCACATCGAGCTTGACCATCTTCATCATGGCCTGCATCGCGCGCGCAGCCGCAGCCTTGTCTGGGCTCGACAGGAATTCGAACATCACCTTCGGCACCACCTGCCAGGATACGCCCCAGCGATCACTGATCCAGCCGCACTGCTGCTCCTTGCCGCCATGAGCAAGGAACGCGCTCCAGACGCTGTCGACCTGGGCCTGATCGTCGCAATGGATCATCAGCGAGAGCGCGTGGGTGTACTCCATCTTCATGCCGCCGTTGAGCGCGACCAGCGGCTGCCCGGCCACCGTGAACTCGACGACGAGCACGGAGCCCTCCTTGCCGGACGGGCCGTCCGAAACGTTGCGCTGGACGTGGGAGATCTCCGAGTTCGGAACGAGCGAGACGTAGAACTTCGCGGCTTCCTCGGCATCGCCGTTGAACCACATGCAGGGCACGAGCTTGGACATCGTGAATGCTCCTCTTCAGATTGTCGATGTTCGGGGGCTTCGATCAGGCGTTCGCCATGTCGGACTGCGCGGCAAAGGCTGCCATGTCCATCCAGTTCACACCCCACATGTGACCATCCGGATCCTCGAAGCTGCGGCCGTACATGAAGCTGTACTCATCCTTCGGGCTGGGATCGGCCACCCCGCCCGCCATTTCGGCCTTGCCGACGATATCGTCGACCTCGTCGCGGCTGTCCGCGGACAGGCAGAACAGCGCCTGGTTCGAGATCTTTGCATCCGCGATCGGCTTCGGCGTGAACTGCCGGAACTTGTCGTGGGTCGTCAGCATGGCGAAGATGGTCTCGGAGAAGACCATGCAGCTCGCCGTGTCGTCGCTGAATTGCGGGTTCCTGACGGCACCGATCGCCTCGTAGAAGGCAGTCGCGCGCTTGAGGTCGGTCACCGGCAGATTGAGGAAGATCATCCTGGGCATCGAAAGCTCCTTGGGGCGGGTTCTGCCCAAGGACGGATGGCCCGGCGGCCATCCGACACGGCTTCCGGATATTTTTCAGACCCTGATCTGCGAGGTTCTGTCGCACCGAACCCCGTGGTGGCCCCGGGCAGCTTTACTTCTTCTCGTTGGGATCCCGGTGCACGGGGTCGATCCACAGCACGGTCTCGGGCTTCTCGACCGGCTCGATGTCGAGATTGATCGCGACCGCCTCGCCGTCGCTGCGCACCAGCACGCATTCCAGCACCTCGTCCGGGCTGGCATTGATCTCCTGATGCGGCACGTAGGGCGGGACGAAAATGAAATCGCCGGGGCCGGCCTCCGCGGTGAATTGCAGGCTCTCGCCCCAGCGCATTCGCGCCTTGCCCTTCACCACGTAGATGATGCTTTCGAGATGGCCGTGGTGATGCGCACCGGTCTTGGCGTCCGGCTTGATGCTGACCGTGCCCGCCCACAATTTCTGCGCGCCGACGCGCGCGAAATTGATCGCGGCCGCGCGGTCCATGCCAGCCGTCGACGGCACGTTGGTATCGAGCTGATTGCCGGGAATGACGCGCACGCCGTCATGTTTCCAGCGATCCTCATGATCGTGGTCATGGTGGGAATGCGTGTGGTCATGGCCGGTCATGGGACTTGCTTTCTGTTGGTTCCGTGCGCGGCAAGCTAACCAAAGCGGGCCAATCAAGCCATACCCAAAATCGGAACTCTCGTAGTCGGCAGGCGTTGTTTTCGCGAGCCAACTGGAAGGAGAGTTTCATGGGAAGCACGAGCGACAAGATCAAGGGCAACGCCAACGAGGCCATCGGCAAGGCCAAGCAGGGCATCGGTGAAGCCACCGGTTCCGATCGCCTGAAGGGCGAAGGTGCGGTCCAGGAAGTGAAGGGCAAGGGCCAGCAGGCCATGGGCGACGCCAAGGACGCTGCGAAGGAAGCAGTCGATCGCGCCGCCGCTGCGGCAAAGCGCGCGGCGGAGTGACGCACGTCAATCTGAAAGCGAAAAGACCGGCCGCAAGGCCGGTCTTTTTGTTTTGTCCATTCGCACCGTCATTCCGGGATGGTGCGTAAGCACCAGACCCGGAATCACCTTCGCTCACTTCACCGCGAGCAATTCCACGTCGAACATCAAAGTCGCGTTCGGCGGGATCACGCCACCGGCGCCGCGGGCGCCGTAGCCCAGCTGCGGCGGGATGATCAGCGTGCGCTTGCCGCCGACCTTCATCGTGCCAACGCCCTCGTCCCAGCCGGCGATGACGCGGCCCTTGCCGATCGGAAACTCGAACGGCTCGTTACGGTCGACCGACGAGTCGAATTTCTTGCCCTTCTGGCCGTTCTCGTAGAGCCAGCCGGTGTAGTGCATCACGCAGATCTGGCCGGGTTTCGGCGAGGCGCCGGTGCCGACAACGCTATCAATGGTCTGCAAGCCTGAAGCTGTGGTCATGGTCTTTCCTGCGGTCTGGGCCGAGGCCGTGGTGGAAACGAATGTCGACACGCTGCCGATCACGGTGATCGCAAGTGCCGACATGATGGCGAGGAGTGCGCGCTGGAAACGCTGCATAAGAGACCTTCCGTTTGAGGCGGAAGGTGTCTAGCGCAACGAAGCAATCGTTTCCAGCCCTCAGACCCCGCTCAATAGCCCAGCGCGCAGCCGTCCTTGCGCGGATCGGAACCGCCGGTGAGCGTGCCCTTGTCCCAGTCGATCCAGATCGCCTGCGCGCCGCCGAGCGGGCCGACCACGCTGGTGGTCTTGTGGCCGAGCTTCTTCAGGCCTTCGACGATATCGGCAGGCACGCTGTCCTCGAGCTGGTACTGGCCCTCGTAGTGCAGACCGCGCGGCATGTCGATCGCCTCCTGCACGTCGCAGCCATAGTCGAGGATGTTGGTCACGACGTGGGTCTGGCCGACTGGCTGATATTGTCCGCCCATCACCGCGAACGGCATCACGGAGCGGCCGCCCTTGCTGAGGAGGCTCGGCATGATCGTGTGCAGCGGACGCTTGCCGCCGGCGATGCAATTGGGATGGCCGGGCTGGATGCGGAAGCCGCCGGCGCGGTTCTGCAACAGCACGCCGGTCTTGTTCGAGACGATCGCCGAGCCGAAGGAATGCGCGATCGAATTGATGAACGAGCAGACGTTGCGGTCCTTGTCCACGACCGTGATGTAGATGGTCGAGGGATTCATCGGCGGCGCGACGTTCGGCAGGTCGAGCATGCCGTCCATGCGGATCTTGCTGATGTATTCGTCGGCAAAGCCCTTCGCGAGCATTTCGGCGATGTCGATCTTCATATGCTCGGGATCGGCGACATGCATCTCGCGATTCATGTAGGCGATGCGCGCGGCCTCGGCTTCGAGATGGAAGCGCTCGATGCTGAGCGGCGCGTACTTGGTCAGGTCGAATCGCGACAGGATGTTGAGCATCAAGAGCGCGGTGACGCCCGGGCCGTTCGGCGGGCACTGCCAGACGTCATAGCCCTTGTAATTGGTGCCGATCGGCGTCGTCGTCTCGGTGGTGTGGGCGGCGAAATCGTCGAGTGTGTGCAGGCCGCCGATCCCCCTGAGGGTCTCGACCATGTCCTCCGCGATCGCGCCCTTGTAGAAGGCATCGCGGCCGTCCTTGGCGATCGCGCGCAGCGTCTTGCCGAGCTCGGCCTGGCGGATGACGTCGCCGGCGACGGGCGGCTTGCCGCCCGGCAACAGGTAACGCACGGTGTTGGTGCCACCCTTCAGCTTCTCGAACTGGTTCTTCCAGTCGAAGGCGATGCGGGGGGCGACGACGTAGCCCTCTTCCGCGGCCTTGATCGCGGGCTGGAGCAGGCGGTCGAAGCCGAACTTGCCGTGATCGCGCAGCACGGTCGCGAAGGCGTCGATCACGCCGGGGATCGAGACCGCATGCGCCGAGGTCAGCGGCACGGAGTTGATCTTGCGCTCGAGATACCAGTCGGCGTTCGCCGCCTTCGGCGCCCGGCCGGAGCCGTTATAGGCGATGATCTTGCCCTCGCCGCGCGGCTGGATCAGCGCAAAGCAGTCGCCGCCGATGCCGGTCGATTGCGGCTCGATCACGCCGAGCAGCGCCGAACCCGCCACCGCCGCGTCCACCGCCGTGCCACCCTCGCGCAGCACCTCGATCGCGGCCAGGGAGGCCTGCGGATGCGAGGTCGCGACCATCGCGTTGGTGGCGTGGACGGTGGACCTGCCGGGGAAATGGAAGTTTCTCATCGAAGTTTTGCTTTCTCAGGGCTCGCTCAAGGCGCTCTTGGGCCGTCGACGCGGAGGTCGCGCCGTCTCGGAAAAACCGGGCCTACATGACACATTCCGGCCCGCCGGGGCAATGCTGGCATACCAGCGAAATGGCTGCCATCCGCTGGGCGTATAGACCTTTGGCTGTCCGGGGCCATGCGGGTTTTCTGGGCGGCGGCCGCCTGCTAAACGAGCCGCCATGATCCACAAGGTCGCCGCCTTTTACCAATTCGCCGCCCTGCCCGATTACCGCGCGTTGCGCGAGCCGTTGCGCGCGTTCTGCGCGGGCCTCGCGCTCAAGGGCAGCGTGCTGCTCGCCCAGGAAGGTATCAACGGCACGATTGCGGGTGCGCCCGAGGCGATCGACGCCTTCGTCCACGAGCTCGCGCACGGCGCCTTGTTCGGCGGCCGGCTGAACAATCTCGAGCTGAAATTCTCGACCGCCGAGGCGATGCCGTTCGGCCGGCTCAAGGTGCGGCTGAAGAAGGAGATCGTCACGCTCGGCGACGAGGCCGCCGATCCGACGCGGCAGGTCGGCACCTACGTCGAGGCCTCCGAATGGAACGCGCTGATCGCAGCACCCGACACGCTGGTGCTCGACACGCGCAACGCCTTCGAGGTCGCGATGGGCACGTTCGAGGGTGCGGTCGACCCTGAAATCAAGAGCTTTGGCCAGTTCAAGGATTTTGCCGCCGAGCAGCTCGATCCGGCAAAGCACCGCAGGATCGCGATGTTCTGCACCGGCGGCATCCGCTGCGAGAAGGCGAGCGCGCATCTGCTCGCGCGCGGCTTTGCCGAGGTCTATCACCTCAAGGGCGGTATTCTCAAATATCTGGAAGAGGTGCCGGAGGCGCAGAGCCGCTGGCGCGGTGAATGTTTTGTATTCGACGAGCGCGTCGCACTCGGTCATGGCTTGCGCGAACGGGGCCACCGCGAACAAGCATTGGGGCACGGCCGTGACGAGTGACATCAAGACGCTGGGCGAGCGGATCGACACGCTGGAGACACGCATCGCCTATCAGGACGATACGATCGAGACGCTCAACCAGACGATCACCGCGCAGTGGAAGCAGATCGACGCGCTGACGCGGAAGATCGCAGAGCTCGGCGAGCGACTTCAGGAAGCCGAGACGAATGCGCCGGGCCCCGCCAACGAGCCGCCGCCGCATTATTGAGGATGATGAGCTACAGCCCTGCCGCCTTCGGCAGCAGGCTCGCCACCTCGACCGACATCATCAGGCGGTCGCGCCCACCCTGCTTCGCCGCGTAGAGCGCCTGATCGGCAGCCTCGATGAGCGAGCCCACACCGGCGGTGCGTTCCAGCGCGGGCCGGCAGGCCGCGCCGCCGAGCGAAGCGGTGACGCAGCCCGACGCGTGATTGGTGCTGTGGACGAGGCCCGCCTCGCGGATCGCCCGGCGGATCCGCTCGCCGATCCGCGCGCAGCCGGCGGCATCGGTGTTCGGCAGCAGCATGGCGAATTCCTCACCGCCATAGCGCGCAGCCAGATCTCCGGCGCGCTGCATCTCGGCCGCGATGACCTTCGCCACCACGCGCAGACAGGCATCGCCCGCAGGGTGACCGTATTCGTCGTTGTAGGCCTTGAAGTGGTCGACGTCGATCATCAGCAAAGCGAGGCTGGAGCGGTCGCGATAGGCGCGCGCCCATTCCTCCTTCAACCGTTCGTCGAAGCGGCGGCGGTTGGCGAGCCCGGTGAGGCTGTCCTCGATCGCGAGCGTCTCGAGCCTGGTCTCCAGCTTCTTCTGCTCGGTGATGTCGCGCGAGATCGCGACCACGCCGTCGACGTTGCCATTTTCCTTGCGCGTCACCCGCATGGTCGATTCGAGCCAGACTTCCGAGTTTTGCCGGTGCGCGTTGCGATAGGTGACGCGCGCCTCGTCCTTTTCGCCACGCTTCAAGGCATCGACGAGCGCCTGGACCTGCGGGCGATCATCCGCATGGATGCCGGCGAGCGCCGGCGTTCCGATCAGCTGATTGGGCCGCCAGCCGACGACGCGGACCGACGAGGGCGAGACATAGCGCAGCCGCTCGTCGAGCCCGATGCGGGTCACCATGTCGCTGGAGCCTTCCGCGAGCAGACGGAAATGCGCCTCTTTCTCGACCAGGGCCGCGGCCATGCGCTGGCCCCGCTGCAAATGCCGCACCAGCACCGCGCCGATGACCGCGATCAGCACGACCAGCGCGAGCACGTAGAGCATGCGGGAGATCGCCGCGGCGCGCCAGGGCGCCAGCAGCTCGGCCTTGTCGACCATGGCAAGCAGGACGAGCGGATAACGGCCAGAGCGCTTGAAGAAGCTGACGCGCTCGGCGCCGTCCAGCGGCGACCTGAAATGGTATGCGCCGCCCGGCTGCTGCAGGCTCGCGTCGCGGAATAGCGGGGTGTCGGCGACGCTGCGGCCGACGAACCTGTCGTTGCTTGGATTGCGCGCGATGATCATGCCGTCGCCATGCACGAGCGCCACGGAGCTGTTGCGGCCGAGCTCGAACTGCTCGTAGAAATGCGCGAGATAGTTCGCGCTGATGGTCGCAAGCACGACGCCGCCGAAGCTGCCGTCCTGCTTGTTGAAGCGGCGCGACAGGGTGACGACCCATTCGCCATCGAGCTGGCTCCGCACCGGATGGCCGACATGAGGCTCCCGTTTCGGGGACAGCTGGTGATGACGGAAGAAAGCGTCGTCGCTGAGCGTCGAGCCGATCGTGCCCGGCGAGGTCAACCAGTTGCCCTGGTCGTCGATGATGGCAAGGCTGTGAATGCGCGCGATCGCCTTCTTGCGTGCCTCCAGCAAATTCCTGAGCTTGGCGATCGTGGCGGGTTCGGCGCCGTCCATCTCCAGCCGGCTGACGACGCCGACGACGCCGGAATCCAGCAGGTCGAGGCTGTCCTCCGCATGCTGCGTCAACGAGCGCGCAACATTCGCCATCTCGGTCTCGGCGCCCTTGAGCACGGCATCGCGCGCGGCCCACTCGCGCCAGCCGCTGACGCCGAGGATGGTCGCGCAAGTGAGCACGACGAACGCCGCCGCGCGCAACGGCAGGCGGCTCCATCCGGCTCTTTGTGAGGCGACGGTCATGCGGCAGAAATCTCCGATCGCCGGAACTTCCACCGCTTCTGTTATTGAACCCTGAAACGCTTGCCGACATTCGCAGCGTTATGCGGGTTTTCCCGTACTCCTACGGACTGGAGCGTCGCTGGATCGCTAAAAATGCGTTAGCGACCCTATCGGAAACCGGCGCCGCTGCGCTCGCCGAACATCGGCCTTAGCTGAAGATCGACTTAACCTTGTCCCAGAGCGAAGGATTGTCGGCATCCGCATCGGCCTTCGATGGTGTCGGCTGTGCAGCGCTGACGGGATCGGACGCAGGGAAACTGTCCTCCAGCCCGGCTTCAAGCTTGGTATGGCGATCGGCGGCCAGCGCCTTGCCAAGATCATCGGCGTGCTTGTCGTGCGGCGCGGGATTGAATGTCTCAGCCATGGAGTCCTCCTCGATTGGGAGGTCAACGCGGCGCATTTGCGCTGGTTCCACTGTTCCGCTCAGGCCCTCGGCAGTGTATCAGGAACTTCAATCTTGATAGGACCGTCCGTGCCCCAGTCTGCGACAAAGCCCTTCATCGACGTGCTCTCCGGCCAGCGCCAGGCTACCCCGCCCATGTGGATGATGCGGCAGGCCGGGCGATATCTGCCGGAATATCGCGAGGTGCGCGCCAAGGCCGGCGGCTTCCTCGATCTCTGCTTCAATCCGGAGCTTGCCGCCGAAGTGACGCTTCAACCGATCCGCAGGTTCGGCTTCGATGCGGCGATCATCTTCTCCGACATCCTGGTGATCCCCTATGCGCTCGGCCGTTCCGTGCGGTTCGAGGTGGGCGAGGGTCCGCGGCTGGAGCCGCTGGATGATCCCGCAAAAGTCGCGACGCTCGCCGCACACGGCGACTTCAGCAAGCTCAAACCGGTGTTCGAGGCGCTCAGGCTCGTGCGCGGCGCGCTCGATCCCCAGACCGCACTGATCGGCTTCTGCGGTGCGCCGTGGACGGTGGCGACCTACATGGTCGCCGGCCAGGGCACGCCCGACCAGGCGCCGGCGCGGATGATGGCTTACCGGCATCCGGAGGCGTTTGCGCAAATCATCGACGTGCTCGTGGACAACTCGATCGAATATCTGCTGGCGCAGCTCGCAGCTGGTGCCGATGCGTTGCAGATCTTCGACACCTGGGCCGGCGTGCTGCCGCCGGCCGAGTTCGCGCGCTGGTCGGTCGAGCCGACCCGGCGGATCGTGGAGGGCGTGCGCGCCAAAGTGCCCGATGCGAAGATCATCGGCTTCCCGCGCGGGGCCGGCGCGCAATTGCCCGGTTACGTCGAGGCGACCGGCGTGAATGCCGTCAGCATCGACTGGACCGCCGAGTCGGCCTTCATCCGCGAGCGTGTGCAGAGCCGCGTCGCCGTGCAGGGCAATCTCGATCCGCTGGTGCTGATCACAGGCGGCGCCGCGCTCGATCGCGCGGTGGACAACGTGCTGGCGAACTTTGCGCAAGGGCGCTTCATCTTCAATCTCGGCCACGGCATCCAGCCGGAAACGCCGATCGCCCATGTCGAGCAGATGCTGAAGCGCGTGCGGGGCTGAGGCTCCGCGCCGTCATTGCGAGCGCAGCGAAGCAATCCAGAATCTCTCCGCGGTGACAGCCTGGATTGCTTCGCTACGCTCGCAATGACGGGTGCTGCAGGTACTGCGCTCTCAAAATTTAGCACGGCCGGCTGCGCTCGATGATCTCGGCGGCGCCCTTCGTCAGCAGATCCAATCCTACCGCACGGCCGAGCTCGCGCGGGTGGTTGGCGGGGCCGGTGCGCGAGGCTTCGATGATGGTGTTGCCGGAGAGGTCGAGTACGGACGCCGTCAGCGACATCTGATCGCCTGCGATGGTCGAAAAACCCGCCACCGGCGAATTGCAATGGCCGTTGAGCACCCACAGCACCTCGCGCTCGGCATCGGCAGAAGCGTGCGCAGAGGGATCGTCGATCGATGCCAGGATCTGCCGTGTCTGCCAGTCCTGCGCGGCGCATTCCACGGCGACGATGCCCTGCCCTGCGGCAGGCAGCATTTCCGCTGCGGTGAACTCGTAGGCCATGCGACTGGAAAGGCCAACGCGATCGAGACCCGAGCGCGCCATGATCAGCGCATCTGCCGGTCCCACCGCGCCGCCATCCGGCAGGCGCTGCATCTCGCCATTGTCCAGCTTGCGCACGCGCGTATCGGCGGCGCCGCGGAAGTGGATCACCTCGATCTCGGGGAATAATCTCCGCGCATAGGCGGCGCGGCGCACGGCGTTGGTGCCGATCTTGAAACCCTTGCCGCGCGACTGCCGCAGCGCTTCCAGCGTCACGCCATCGCGCAGCACCAGTGCGTCACTCGGGGGATCGCGCGATAGCGTAGCGCCGATGACGAGGCCGGGCGTGTCCTCGTTGCCGGGCATGTCCTTCAGCGAATGCATCGCCGCCTGCAATTCGCCCGACAACACGGCAGCGCGGATCTGCGCCACGAAGGCGCCGCCCTTGCCGCCATGCGGCAGCAGCTTGCTGGTCTGGTCGAGATCGCCCGTGGTGTCGAACTTGACGATCTCGACTTCGAGATCGGGCATGGCGGCGGTCAGGCGGCGCGCGATCTCTTCCGTCTGCGCCAGCGCCATCGCGCTCTTGCGTGTGCCGATCTTCAGTCGCGTAGCCAACCGTCTGCTCCTTCTCGCGCGGATTTAGCGCGCATCCTCCAATATCATGTCGGAGGCCTTTTCGGCGATCATGATGATCGGCGCGTTGGTGTTCCCCGACACGAGGTCCGGCATGATCGAACCGTCGACGATGCGAAGGCCTTCGATCCCCCTCACCTTCAGCCGCTGGTCCACCACCGCGAGCGCGTCATTGCCCATACGACAGGTCGAGGTCGGATGGTAGATGGTGCTGCCGCGGTCGCGGCAATAATCGAGCAGCTCTCCGTCCGTGGATACCTTCGCCCCGGGATCGTACTCGTTGACAACGAACGGCTTCAGCGCCGGCGCGTTCAGGATCTTGCGCAGGATCTTCAGGCCTTCGACGTTGGTGGTGCGATCGGTCTCGGAGGACATGTAGTTGATGCGGATCTCCGGCGGCACGGTCGGATCCGCACTTTTGATGCGCAAGGTCCCGCGGCTTTCGGGCCGGAGCTGGCACACCGACGCCGTGAAGCCGGAAAAATCATGCAGCTTCTCCCCCATCTTGTCGGTCGAGAACGGCAGGAAGTGCACCTGGATGTCGGGCGAAGCGAGGCGCGGGTTCGTCTTGAAGAAGGCGCCGGCCGTGCCGGCCGCGATCGTCAGCCACCCCTTCCGGAACAGCGCATAGCGCGCGCCGGCCAGCGTGCGGCGGAACGGATTATTGACGGTGTCGTTGAGCGTGATCTTCTGCGAGCAGCGCATCACGATGCGGACCTGCATGTGGTCCTGGAGATCGTGGCCGACGCCCGGCGCGTCCAGCACGACATCGATGCCGTGCTTGCGCAAGAGATCGGCCGGGCCGACGCCGGAGAGCTGAAGAAGCTGCGGCGAGTTGTAGGCACCGCTCGACAGCACGACCTCCTTGCGCGCGCGGGCGCGGCGCACGGTTGCGCCTTGCCGGTATTCGACGCCGACCGCGCGGCGTCCCTCGAACAGCACGCGCTGGCCGAGCGCCTCGGTCTCGACCTTGAGATTGCCGCGCGTCTTCGCGGGTCCGAGATAGGCCACCGCCGTCGAGGCACGCCGGCCGTTGCGCGTCGTGGTCTGGAACAGGCCGACGCCCTCCTGCGTGGCGCCGTTGAAATCGGGATTGTAGGGCAGACCGGTCTCGACCGCGGCGTCCATGAACGCCTTCGACAGCGGATCGGTCACGACCATGTTGGAGACCGGCAGCGGTCCCCCGCTGCCGTGATATTGATCGGCGCCGCGCGTCTGGTTCTCGGCCTTCTTGAAATAAGGCAGCACGTCGTCATAGCCCCAGCCGGCATTGCCGTGCTGACGCCAGCGATCGTAATCCTCGTGCTGGCCGCGGACATAGAGCAGGCCGTTGATCGAGCTCGAACCGCCCAACGTTTTTCCGCGCGGCTGAAACACCTGCCGGCCCTTCAGCTCGGGCTCCGGCTCGGTCTGATACATCCAGTTGACAGTCTTTTCCTTGAACAGCTTTCCGTAGCCGAGCGGCACGTGGATCCAGATGTTGGAATCTTTTGGGCCCGCCTCGAGCAGCAGCACGCTGTGCTTGCCGTTCGCGGAGAGCCGGTTGGCGAGCACGCAACCGGCGGAGCCGGCGCCGACGATGATGTAATCGAATTCTGGATCGGACGGAGCGAGGGAGGAATTTGCGTTCATGCGCTACGATTCTTTTTGTTGGTGAGCGTTTCCGTTGTCGTGACTTAGCACAATCATGCGCGCAGACGCAGCGCCTCGACCAGCGACTTGAACGCACGGGCATATTCCGCCCCAGCCCTTGCGATATCCGCGCGCCCGGCGCAGGCGACCGCAGCCTCCGTCACCGCGCCGAGCAGCAGCCGCGCCAGCGGCTCGACCGGCTGCTTTGCGATCAGCCCCGCCTCCATGGCCACCGCGAGTGCGCGCGGCATCTTGCCGCCAAAGTGTTTTGCGTCGATTTCGCGCCACCGCTCCCAGCCGAGCACGGCGGGTCCATCGCGCAAGATGATCTGGCCGGTCGGACCCTTGGCGGTCGCGGCAAAATAGTGCTGCGTGCCGGCGACCATCGCGGCCAGCACGTCCTTCTCGGCACGCGCTGCGCCATCGATCTCGGCAACGAGGTCACGCGAGACCTGATCGAACACGGCTTCGAACACCGCCTCCTTGGTCTTGAAGTGGTGATAGACCGCGCCCTTGGCGATGAGGGCTGCCTCCGCGATCTCGTCCATGGTGGTGGCGGAAAATCCTTGCGTCCCGAACAGGCGGCGCGCCGCCGTCAGGATCGCCTCCGTCGTTGCCGCCCGCCGTTCCGCCTGCTTCGCCATGTCCCTCGTCTAATCCAATCGGGAACTGGCGGCCAGTTGACTTTTCGACTACCGGTCGGTATTTACCGACTATCAGTCGGTTTTAATCGTGAGGTGCGCCATGCCGAGCCGTGACGTCGTCGAAGCCTTTGCCAAGCGGCTGGAAGATGGGGAGTTTGTCGAAGCGATCGAGCAGTACTACACGCCGGATGCCGCGACCTATGAGAACAACGCCGCCCCGACGATCGGCCGCGACAAGCTCGTCGCCAAGGAGCGCGGCGTGCTGGCGGCCTCCAGGGAGGTGAAGGCGGTCCGCATCGGGCCGAGCCTGATCGAGGGTGACAATGTCGCGACGCGCTGGACGTTCAGCTTCACCAACGCGGAAGGCGTCATCCGAACGCTGGATGAGATCGCGTGGCAGACCTGGCGGGGCGATCAGTTGATCGAAGAGAGGTTCTATTACGATCCGAAGCAGCTGGGGCGGTGAGCCGGGTAATTGATGATGCTGGCCCGCAATTGCTTGCGGGCCAACTCTCCGCAAACGTTAGCGGGCGCTGGCACTGCGCGATGCAAGGCCATAACGCGGCGCGGGTTTCGCATTCCGGAATTTCGGGGAGATGTCCCGACGGTCCGCTTCCCAGCGGGTCCACAACGCCTCCTCGTGCAGGCCGGGAATGGTCACGAGCTCGCCGGCGTCGAGGCCGACCAGCGCCGCATCGACGCAGTCTTCGGCCGACATGGTGATCTCGGACGTCTTCTGCGGCGCATAGCCGGCGATGTCCCAGAACTCGGTCGCGGTCGCGCCGGGCAGCACCGTCTGCACGCGCACGCCCTTCTCTGCCAGATCCTTCTGCAGCGAATGACCGAAGCTGAGGACGTACGATTTCGACGCGCTGTAGACGCCGTTGAGCGCCTCGACCGCGATGCCGACCACCGAGGAGATGTTGATGATCGTGCCTGTGCCGCGCGCGACGAATGCCGGGGCGGCTGCATAGGTCAGGCGGGTGAGCGCAGTGACGTTCAGATCGATCATCGCCTCCATCGTGTCGACGTTGGCCTGCAGGATCGACGCGACGGAGCCGATGCCGGCATTGTTGACGAGCATGGTGATGCCGGGGTCGTCGCGCAGCACCGCCTCGACCTTGGCGAGGCCGGCCTTCTCGTTCAAATCAGCCGGCAACACCGCAATCTGGCGGCCGGTCTCGCCGCGAAGCTTGTCGGCGACCGCATTCAGCCGCTGCTGGTTGCGCGCGACCAGGATCAGGTCGTAGCCGCGCCTGGCGAGGCGATCGGCATAGACCGCGCCGATGCCGGACGATGCCCCGGTGATCAGGGCGGTACCTTTGGGACTGCTCATGGATGTCTTCCTTCCGTAGCCGCTCAGGATCGAGCGCTCGGGAGGACAGATACGGTTGAATCTTCGCGTCTCAAATGTCATATAAGCGGCGATTTAGGACATCCAATTCGGACATCGCCGCCCCATGCGTGACATCGCGTTCGTTGTGTACCCCGGCTATTCCGTGATGGCGCTGGCCGTGGTCACGGGTTTCGAGGTCGCCAACATGCTGGCGGACGAGCCGCTTTACGACCTCCACTTCGTCTCCGAGCACGGGGGAAAGGTCAGAACCTCGGCCGGCTTGATGCTCGACAGCGAGCCCTTTACCGACAAGCCGTTCGACACGCTCGTGATCGGCGGTGGCGACACCTCGGTGCCGTCGACACCGGGTCTGGTCGCGTTCACGAAAGACGCGCCCAAGCGGCACCGCCGCATCGCCGCGGTCTGCACCGGAGCATTCGTGCTCGCGGAAGCCGGCCTGCTCAACGGACGGCGCGCCACGACGCACTGGATGCATGCGCGGGATCTGCAAAAGCGATTTCCGGACGTGAAGATGGATGAGGACCGGATCTTCATCAACGACGGGGCGATCTGGACGTCGGCAGGGATGACAGCCGGCATCGACCTCGGCCTCGCGCTGATCGAGAACGACCTTGGAGCGGAACTCGCGAAATCCGTGGCTCGCAAGCTGGTCGTCTATCATCGCCGTGGCGGCGGACAGTCGCAATTTTCCGCGCTGCTCGAACTGTCGCCGAAGTCGGATCGCATTCAAACGGCACTCGCCTACGCGCGGGAAAATTTGCACAAGCCGCTGACGGTCCCCGAGCTCGCCAATGCGGCTCATCTCAGCCCACGCCAATTCAGCCGGGCATTCCACGCCGAGACCGGTCAGTCGCCCGCCAAGGCGATCGAAAATTTGAGGGTCGAGGCCGCGCGCGACCTGATGGAGCAGAGTCGTCATTCGATCGAAATCGTCGCTCGCCAGACCGGTTTCAGTGACCGCGACCACATGCGCCGCGCCTTCCTGAGAGCGTTCGGACAGCCACCACAGGTGCTGCGGCGTCACGCGCGGCTGGAGGCGATCGCTGATCCGCGGCCTGCCGAAATTGGATAGCACGCGGGCCCTGGCAACAGGCCTTCCGTTACAGCCGTAACGTGGGGCGCCGCATTTGTATCGATTTGTTATCGATACCCTCGCTTGAACACGCAGAAGTGGCCACGGCGATCGTGGCCAGCGGGGATAATTCATATTTCGTCAAAGGTTTGCAGCGAATCCTCCTGATCGAGCCGGACAAACGGCCCATGCTGCTAGGCCCTCGAATGCGGACTCAAATGACCAGCTATTTCGCGCGGCTGTTCGCCGGCGATCTGTCGGCCTTTGGCGGTCCAGCAACCGATGAAGCCGTCGCCGGACACATCCGCGCCGATCAGATGTCACTGGTGCTCGGCTACTCCGTCGGCATCATGCTTGCCAATGCCTGCAACGCAGCCGTGCTCGCCATCGCGCTCTGGCATTCGCCGGACTGGAAGTTTGCGTTGGCCTGGGCCGCGATCGTGGCCGGCGCCGCGATTGCATTCGGCTTGCAATCCCACGCCTCGCGCCGGATCACAAAGCCGCAATTCGTTTCGCGCCGCGCGATGCATCGGCTGGTGCGCAACGCCTTCGTGCTCGGCGTTGCCTGGGGCATCGTCCCGGTCGCCTTCTTCGCGAATGCCGCGACCGGCGGCCAGCTCGTCATCACCTGCCTTTGCTCGGGAATGCTGGCCGGCGGCGCGCTGGCCTTCGCCACGATCCCGATTGCGGCCATCGCCTTCACCAGCCCGATCTTCGTCGGCATCGCCATCTGCCTCGGCCGCGACGGCGATCCCGCCTATGTGCTGATGGCCATCCTGGTGGTGGTTTACGGCAGCGTGCTGCTGCGCGCGGTGTTCGTCAATTCATTCGCGTTCGCGCGGCGCGTGATCCGCCAGATCGAGGCCGAGCGCACGGTCCGGCAGGATCCCCTCACGCTGTTGCCCAACCGCTTCGCCTTTAACGAGACGCTCGAAGCAGCACTCAGGCGGATGGCCCTGTCCGGCGAGGAGTTCGCGGTGCTCCTGCTCGATCTCGACCGCTTCAAGGAGGTCAACGACAAGTTCGGCCACCCCGCCGGCGACGAATTCCTGGTCCAGGTCGCAAGCCGGCTGCAACGCTGCACGCGCGCCGCCGAGCACGCCGCACGAATTGGCGGCGACGAGTTCGCGCTGGTGATGGCCAATCTGGCGCGGCCCGAGGATGCGCTCGAGATCGCCGAACGCTTCGTCGCGGCCTTCGACGAACCGTTCCAGATCGAGGGCCGCCAGATCGTCGGCGCGACCAGCGTCGGCATCGTGCTGGCGCCGCGCGACGGCACCACGCAACTCGACATCATGAAGAATGCCGACGCCGCGCTGTATCGCGCCAAGAAGGCGGGTCCCGGCACGGTCTGCTTCTTCGAGGAAGCCGATGACAGGGTGTCACGCGATCGCAAGGCGCTGCAAGCGGACCTCGAAGGCGCCATCGCCAGGGGCGAGCTGTTCCTGGTGTTCCAGCCGTTCCTCGACCTGGCAGCGAACCGCATCACCGGCTTCGAGGCGCTGCTGCGCTGGCAGCATCCCCGGCGTGGACTGGTGCCGCCGAGCGAATTCATTCCGATCGCCGAGGAGACCGGGCTGATCCACGAGATCGGCGAATGGGTGATCCGGCGCGCCTGCGCGACGCTTTCGGACTGGCCGGAAGACATCAGGGTCGCCGTGAACTTCTCTGCCGCGCAGTTTCACAGCACCGGTATCCTCCAGACCATCGTGCAGGCGCTCGCGGACGCGAAGGTCGCCCCGCACCGGCTCGAGGTCGAGATCACGGAATCGATGCTGCTGTCGAAATACGGCTCGGCGGCATCAATCCTGAACGCGCTGCTCGAGCTCGGCATCACGGTGGCCCTGGACGATTTCGGCACCGGCTTCTCCTCGCTGACCTATCTGCGCAAGCTGCCGTTCAGCCGGATCAAGATCGACCAGTCCTTCATCCGCGACATGCTGGTGCAGCCCGACTGCGCCGCGATCGTGAAGTCTGTGATCTCGCTGGCGCGCGACCTGCGCATCGGCGTGGTTGCGGAAGGCGTCGAGACCGCCGACCAGCTCGAGTTTCTGCGCCAGTTCGGTTGCGACGAAGCGCAGGGCTATCTGATCAGCCGGCCGGTGTCGGCCGATGGCGTTCTGGCGCTGTTGACCACGAAGAAGCTGCGGGCGACCTACGCGGCGTAGGGCATATACTCGCAAATGTGAGGCGGTCATCGCGGCCAGGCAGGTTCTGCACCCCGCGCCAGTCTTCGCGGTCATAGGGTTAGTCTGCTTCCCTGACCTAAAGCCACCCGCTGTTCTGAGTGCGTTTTCCGAGTGTTTCGGCGCGCCACCACTCTCAAGACGACTTGCCGTGTCGGCTCCATTAAGCAACACTTGCCGCATTTCAGAGTAATTATTTTTTGAGGGGCATCATTATGCCTGAGATATTGGAAGTCGTGCTGTGGTGTGCCGCGCTTGCGACATGGCTGATGCTTCTCTTCGCCCTCGTGAGCAAGACCCTGAAGCAGCTCTTAAAGGGCATCCGCCGCGTGATAGAGGAAGCTTTCAAGCCCGACTTGGAGTGATGTCGGCTACGATGCCCGATCGAAACTGAACCGGCCTGCCCCGGTGACGAAGATCAACATCGCGCCTCCCATGATCGAGACATTCTTCAAGAAGTGGTTGTATTGACCGATCTGCTGCGCACCCGCGGGATACTCCCAGTAGCGGTGCGCAATAGCCGTTGCCGCCAATACGAACACAAACGTCAGAATTGCGCAGTAGCGCGTACCGACGCCCAATATCAAACCAACGGATATCAATACTTCCAGTACGATGTTCGTCATCGTGAACAGCTCAGGCGCTGGAAGGTTCAGGGACCTGAAATAACCCACAGAGCCGTTGAAGTTGGATATTGCTCCATACGCGCTTCCGACGAATACCCACGCGAGGAGAATTCGGCCGATCAAGATCAGCGCGTCAGCTTGCCCTGTGGCGAACTCATCGACTGCCAGCGAGACAGAATTGGATTTCATGGCAGAACCTCCACCCTTGCTGTCCAAGACCGGCTGAACATTTTTATTGCCGAGAGCAAACCTATCATGATTGGTGGACCGCACGAAGCGCTCTAACCGGCCCGTTGACGCTGCAAACGAAGCCCGCTTCGTCACCGCCCTTAGCTGCCTCGCCAGGACGACCTGCACCCGTCTACTCCCGAGAGGAGAGCGGATACGCATGCGCTCAGGCTGATCGCGTTTTCCGAGTATGCCTTCCAGCCCCGGTCAGACCGCATCCGCCCGCAGCAGCGTGTCCACGGTGATGGTGCCGCGGGCGCGGGAGACGCAGGCGCAGATCTTCTGGTTGCTTTGCTTCTGGTGATCGCTGAAGAAGACGTCGCGATGGTCGATCTCGCCGTCGACCTCGACCACGTCGATGGCGCACAGGCCGCATTCGCCGCGCTTGCAGTCGTACATCACGTCATGCCCGCTGGCATTGAGCACATCAAGCATCGAGCGCTCGCGCGGGATTTCGAGCTCGACATCGGTTCCCTTCAGGCGCACGCGAAACGTCTCGGTCGGCAGCGTGCCGCTGGAGCCGAAGGTCTCGTAGCGAAGATCGGGAAGCGGATGGCCGGCGCCGATCCAGGCGTGGCGCGCGGCATCCAGCATCCGCATCGGGCCGCAGAACAACGCCAGCGCACCTTGCGGCAATGATCCGAACAGCGCATCGAGGTCGAGCCGCCGGCCCTCGTCGCTCGCGTGAACGACCAGGCGCTCACCGAGCATTTTGGCGAGATCGTCGAGATAGGCTGCATCAGCGCGCGAGCGCACGGCATAATGCAGCGTGACATCGGCCCCACGGCGCGCCAGCGCCTGCGCGGCGCCGAGGATCGGCGTGATACCGATGCCGCCGGCGACCAGGCAGTAGTTTTCGCGGGCCCAGTCGACCGCGAGCAGCGAAGCCGGCCGCGTGATGTCGAGCCGGGCGCCTGGCGTGAGCTGCCACATATAGCGCGAGCCGCCGCGGGAATCATCGGCGCGGCGCACCGCGATCTTGAAACCGCGCGAGGACGCCTCGCCGACCAGCGAATAGGATCGCGTCTCCGGCAGGCCGTCGATGGTCACGCTGATATTGATGTGGCTGCCGACCGGATAGGCTGTGCCGTCGAACTGATCCGGCAGGATCAGGAATTCGCGGATGCCCGGCGCAAGATCGCGCGTCGCGACGAGCGTTGCGGGAATCCAGGTTTCGATGAAGCGCATGGTGACGGCCTTAGTCGGTTGCGGTCTTGATCAGCGCGAGCGCCGGCAAGAGGTCGAGATGGGTGCGGTTGCGCAGCGCAAGCCGCAAGTTTCGCACCGCGAGCCGCGCATGCTCGCGCATCACGGCTTCGGCGCGGGCGCCTTCGCGATTCTCGATGGCGTCGATCACGACGCGATGGTGCTCCTGCCCGATGATCAGAATCTGCTGTGCCTCGGGCAGCGCCGATTGCGCCATCACGAAACCGCTGGGCGAGGCGAACGGTAGGGCCGAGGCGCGGTCGATCTGCCGGATCAGCGGCGGGCTGCGCGACAATTCCGTGAGCACCGCGTGGAAGCGCGCGTTCAGCGTGACATAGGACGAGAAGGCATCGACCGAGATCGGCACCTGGCGGAGTAATTCGTCGATCGCGCCAAGACATTCCTTGAGCGGTTCGAGCTCACGCGCGGAAACGCCGCGCTCGGCGGCGAAGCGCGCGGCGAGCCCTTCCAGCGTTCCGCGCAGCTCGATGGAATCGGAGATGTCGCGCTCGGAAAACGCCTTCACCATGAAGCCGCCGGAGGGAATCGCCTCCAGCAAGCCTTCCTCCTCGAGCCGCACCAGCGCCATGCGCACCGGGGTGCGCGAGGCGCCGGTTGTCTCCACCGCCTGGAGCTCGGAGATGCGCTCGCCGGGCCGTAAGCGACCCGACAGGATCTGGTCGCGCAGCGCGAGCTGCGCCTTCACGGTCTGCGAGACGGAGCGGTCGACCTCTCGCTCGGGCGCTGCTTTCACCTGGCCTACTCCGCGGCCTGGAGCTGCTGCGGCGGGTTTTCCTTCGCCACCATCCTGTCGATCAGCTTGCGCGTCCACATCGCACCGGCGTCGATGTTGAGGTTGTAGAAGATGCGATCGGGGTTCTCGTCCATGGCGCGCTGCTGCGCCTCGAGGATCAGCTCATCCTCGTGGAAGATGCCGGAGACACCGTCGCGGATCTCGGTGGTGATGCGCTGCTCGCCGATCTGATAGTTGCGGACGAACGCCCAGAAATAGTGGCAGGTCTTCTCGGTCTCCGGCGTGATGGTGTTGAGCACGAAACCGTTGACGCCCTGCGAGCGGTCGCCTTCCGGCGCGCCGGTGCCTGTCGGCGCCACGCCGACATCGATCGCGATCGTGCACGGGGCTTCGAAGCGGATGATCTGCCAGCGGTCGACGAGGCCGGGCTTGCCGAGCTGTTTGGCCCAGAACGGCGGCGCCTCGATGCCGCGCATCCAGCGCGTCACCGTCACCGTCTTCTCGCCATGGGTGACGTCGAACGGCGCCTCGGCGACCGCATCGTTGCCGATCGAGGAACCATGGACGAAGGTCTCGTGGGTGAGGTCCATGAGATTGTCGAGCACGAGGCGGTAGTCGCAATTGACGTGGATGGTCTTGCCATCGCCGGCCCAGGCCGGATCGTGATTCCAGTGCATGTCAGGAACGAGCGCGGGATCGGCGAGCGCGGGGTCGCCCATCCAGAGCCAGATGTAGCGGTGACGCTCGACCACGGGATAGGCGCGGACGCAGGCCGACGGATTGATGGTCTCCTGCGAGGGCATGAAGGTGCAGCGCCCCTGCGAATTGTATTTCAGGCCGTGATAGCCGCAGACGACGGTGTCGCCTTCCAGCCGGCCCTTGGACAGCGGCACCAGCCGGTGCCAGCAGGCATCCTCCAGCGCGGCCACCGAGCCGTCGGCCTTGCGGTACATCACGACGTGCTTGCCGCAGATCGTCCGCGGCAACAGCGCCGGCTTGACGTCCGCGTCCCAGGCCGCGGCGTACCAGGCGTTCATCGGGAAGGGTTTTGTCACGGGTCGCTCTCCCAAAGGCTTTATGAATACGTTATGTATACAATAGCAAAGGGATAGAATCGTTCAAGGCCGAATATTGCGTATCTAATTACCTCCAAATCAATTTATGTATACAGATTTAACCACTCGTCATTCCCCGCGAAAGCGGGGAATCCAGTACTCCGCGGCAGATATTGGGTTCACACAACTTCGGCTGCGGCGTACTGGATCACCCGCTTTCGCGGGTGATGACACCTGTTGATGCGGCGAGCCCTTCCTTGGAGAGGCCGTGACGGCGCTGCGTCGGCCCCTACACCCCGAACACCTTCTTCAGGCCCGCCTGGGCTTCTTCCTGGATCCGCTTCAGGTGCTCGGTGCTGCGGAAACTTTCCGCGTAGATCTTGTAGACGTCCTCGGTCCCCGACGGCCTTGCGGCGAACCAGCCGAAATCGGTTTCGACCTTGATGCCGCCGAACGGCTGGCCGTTGCCCGGCGCCTTGCTCAGCGTGGCGCGGACGGGATCACCGGCGAGGTCCTTGAGGCCGAGCTGCTCGGGCGTGACGGATTTGAGGATGTTCTTCTGGGGCACGGTGGCGGCGACGTCGATGCGCGCATAGTGCGGCACGCCGAGCTCCGCGGTGAGGTCGTTGAAGAGCTGGCTGGGATCGCGGCCGGTCTTGGCCATGATCTCGGCTGCAAGCAGGCCGAGGATGATGCCGTCCTTGTCGGTGGTCCACACCCCGCCGTCGCGGCGCAGGAACGAGGCCCCTGCACTCTCCTCGCCGCCGAAGCCGAAGCCGCCCGTGAGGAGGCCGTCGACGAACCATTTGAAGCCGACCGGCGTTTCGACCAGCTTGCGGCCGAGTTTTTTCGCGACACGGTCGATGATCGAGCTCGACACCACGGTCTTGCCGATCGCGGCATCCTTGCTCCAGTTCGGGCGGTTCGCGAACAAATAGGCGATCGCGGTCGCAAGGTAATGGTTCGGATTCATCAGGCCGCCGGTGCGCGTCACGATGCCGTGGCGGTCGGCATCGGTGTCGTTGGCAAAGGCGACGTCGAAGCGGTCGCGCATCGCGATCAGGCTCGCCATCGCGTAGGGCGAGGAGCAATCCATGCGTATCTTGCCGTCCCAGTCGACCGTCATGAAGCGGAAGGTCGGATCGATCGCCTCGTTCACGACGGTGGCCTTCAGGCCGTAGCGCTCGATGATCGGATGCCAGTAATGCACGGCGGCACCGCCGAGCGGATCGATGCCGATATTGATGCCGGCGGATTTGACGAGATCGAGATCGACGACATTGCCGAGATCGGCGACGTAGGGCGTGATGAAGTCGTAGGCGTGCACGTTCGCGGATTTGCGCGCCTTGGCGTAGTCGATGCGCTTCACGCCCTTCAGGCCGTCGGCGAGATAGGCGTTGGCACGCTTCTCGATGACGGAGGTCGCGTCGGTGTCGGCCGGGCCGCCATGCGGCGGATTGTATTTGTAGCCGCCGTCCTCGGGGGGATTGTGCGAGGGCGTGACGACGACGCCGTCGGCAAGGCCGCTAGTCCGGCCCTTGTTGTAGGTCAGGATCGCGTGCGAGATGACAGGCGTCGGGCTGTAGCCGCCGTCCTTGTCGATCATGATGTCGACGCCGTTGGCGGCGAACACCTCGACGGCGCTGACCAGCGCCGGCTCGGCCAGCGCATGGGTGTCGATGCCGATGAAGAGCGGACCGGTCAGGCCCTTTTCTGTTCGGTAGTCACAAATCGCCTGCGTGGTCGCGAGGATGTGGCCCTCGTTGAAGCTGTTCTTGAACGACGTGCCGCGATGGCCGGAGGTTCCGAACGCCACCCGCTGCGCGGGATCGCCGACATCGGGCTTGCCGGCGAAATAGGCCGTCACCAGCCGCGGAACGTTGGTGAGCGCGTCCGGCGAGACCAGCTTGCCCGCCGCGGGATCAACATCAGCCACTGAAATATCCTCGTCCTGTCGTGCAGAGTTTGTGGAATACCATAGCATCGGCCGGGCCCCCGCCAAGGGCACAACACCCGCGGCGGGCTGGCCGTTCCTGAGATCATGCTATGGTCTTTCAGATCGGGGCTTTTTCGAGTCGGGGCATGACGCTGTTTCACAGGCTCTTGGTTGTTCTGATGGCCTGGCTTGCGACGGCTGGTATCGTGCCCGATGCGATGGCCGCGGAGTTCTACACGGAAGACCTGCGCATTCCGATGACGGAGGCCGGGCCGCAGGGGCTGGAGGCCTTTCTGGTCCGGCCGGCCGGAACGAAGCGCTATCCGCTCGCGCTGCTCAGCCACGGCTCGCCGCGCAGTTTCGACGACCGCGCGACCATGTCGGCGCACAAATATTACGGGATCGCGCTCGAATATGCCCGGCGCGGCTTTGCCGCGCTGATCGTGATGCGGCGCGGCTACGGCACCTCGCCCGGCGGACGCGTCGACAGCGTCGGCGGTTGCGCGAATGCCGCCTATCTGCCGGCGGCGGCGGTTGCGGTCGCGGACTTGCGCGCCGCGATCGACGCGATGGGGCGCAGGGCCGACGTCACGACATCGGGCATGATCGCAGCCGGCCATTCCGCCGGCGGGCTCGCCACCGTCGCGCTGACCGCGCAGGCACCGAGTGGTCTCGTCGCCGCGATCAGCTTTGCCGGCGGCCGCGGCTCGCGGGATGACGACGACGTCTGCAACGAGGATGGGCTGGCGCAGGCCTTCGCCACGTTCGGCAAGACCTCGCGCGTGCCGATGCTGTGGGTCTATGCGGCCAACGACTCGTTCTTCGGTCCCGATCTCGCGCGCCGCCTCTATGACGGATTTCGCGGCAATGGCGGTCACGCGAAATTCATTGCGGCGCCGCCTTACGGCGACGACGGCCACTATCTCTATTCGGTGGTGGGCCGGCCGCAATGGACGCCCTATCTCGACGCCTTCCTACGCGAGCGCGGGCTCGGCCATGACATCCTGAGCCTTCCCGATCCGCTGCCGCCGCCGGGCCAGCTCAACGAGGCCGCGCGCGCCGAATTCTCGCGCTATCTCGCCAGCACCATGCCGCACAAGGCTTTTGCGGTGTCGCCGAACGGCGGTTACGGCTGGCGCTCGGGGCGCACCACCGCCGACGAGGCCCGGCGCGATTCGCTTGGCGCCTGCATGAAATGGTCACCGACCTGCACGCTGTATGCGGTCGATGACCAGCTGGCCGGAACGACTAGAGCCGCTCGCTGAGCGCGAGCTTGTAGCCGACGCCGGTGACGGTCGCGATCACGGGCGTGCCGCTGCCGACGAGCTTGCGGCGCAGCCGCGCCACCAGCGCATCGACCGTGCGGATATCGACCTCGGCCTGGCGGTTGCTGACGACCTCGATCAGATAATCGCGGCTGAGCGGCCGGCCGTCGGCGCCGACCAGCGCCGCCAGCAGGTCGAACTCGGCGCGCGTCAAGGCCACCGGCTTGCCGTCACTGCCGAGCAGCTCGCGCCGGGTCAGGTCGATGATCCAGTCGCCGAAGGCGATCGAATTGTGGTTGCGCGCCGCCTTGCGGTCGATCGAGCGCCGCCGCAGCACGCTGCGCGCGCGCGCGAGCAGGTCGCGCAGATTGATCGGCTTGGTGACGTAATGGTCGCCGGCGATCTCGAGGCCGAGGATGCGATCGACGTCGGTGTCGCGGCGCGTCACGAAGATGATGCCCGCGTTGCTGGTCGCCTGGATCTCCTTGGCGAGCTCGAAGCCGTCGCCGTCAGGCAACTGCACGTCGAGGAAGACGAGATCGGTGCGCGAGCGCAGCGCCTGGCGGCATTCCGCGCAGGAGCCGGCGCCGACCACGTCGAAATTGTTCTCGTTGAAATAGCCGACCAGCATCGTCCGCGTCACGGGATCGTCTTCGACGACGATCAGCCGCTCGCGGCCGGCAGGCCTCAATTCCTGACGTGCGGAATCAACCACGTTGTTGGATGTCCTGTGTGCTTGTGGCGCGGCTTGAAAGTTCAAGTCGTCGCGCAGCGCACTGTCCTGTGAACGACCATTCACGACTTATTCGAGCCCCCGAAATTGCCTGCTGGAATACTAGGCGTGTTGTGCTGCCCGAACAATATTGGTCATGGTATTGGCGTATTAAGTATGAATTGGCCCACAATTCTCATCGCGCGCATCATTGTGCCGGCGTGGCTCGTGCAAGCGCCGGCCGGCCCCCTCGACGCCGCCGATCCCGTAAATTCGGCATCGGACTCAACCGCTGGTTAACGTAAAGAAAGGCTTCTGCTTCGGAAAAGCCGGTCGCGTCTCTATGGTCTCCGCTTGCAGATGCGAAACCACGGAGCAGGCGTGATGCAGGGGCAGGCCCGGTTGGCCGCCGAACGACCCGAGCAAGGTACAACGCCTTTCGGTCGTTCGCACACGCTCGACGTCCTGCGCGGCATGGCCATCGTCGGCGTGATGGCGATCCACGTCTCACAGTCTTTTCCATCAAGGATCCACGCCATCGACTTCGCCTTCATGTGCGGCTGGACCGGCGTCAACGTATTCTACTTCGTCAGCGCCATGACGATGTGCCTGATGTGGACGCAGCGCACCGAAACCGACCCGACGCGCAAATTCTACATCCGGCGTGCCTTGCGAATCGCGCCGCTGTTCTGGCTCGCGATCCCGCTCTACCTGCTCGTCAACGGCACGGGGCCGAGCTACAACGCGCCCCACGGCATCGGGCCGCTCCAGGTGATCCTGACCGCGACGTTCCTGCACGGCTTCTGGCCGGACAGCGTCAACAGCGTCGTGCCGGGCGACTGGTCGATCGCGGCGGAAATGACGTTCTATCTCGTCTTCCCCTTGGTGATCACGGCCTTCGGATCGCGCCGCCATCTCTATCTTGCGCTCGCGATCGTGCTGCATCTCGTCAATGTCTGCCTGTTCAAGCCGTGGGCGTTCGCGCTGTTCTCGGCCTATTACGGGCCCGGCCACGAGGCCTTTGTCTGGAATGCGCTGCACATCAGCTTCCTGAACCAGTTGCCGGTCTTCCTCGTGGGATGCGCGCTGTTCTTCTCGCTGCGCGACGGCTTTGCGAAGTCGGACGCCGCGATCTTCGCCGTCTTCATCGCGCTCGCCTTCATCGCCGACCGCGCGACCGGCTCGCATGAATTCAACTACCTGATGATCAACCTCGTGCTCGGCGCGCTGGTTGCCGGTTGCATCCGCCTCGCGATCCGCTGCCGGCCGATCGAGACGCTCGGTCGCAACTCCTATTCGATGTACCTGTCGCACTTCGCGGTGATCTACGGCCTGCGCCAGGTCTGGCCGCTTGCGGACGGACTGGTCTCGCTGCTGATCGCCTATGCCGTCACCGCCGCGCTCAGCTATCTCGTCGCGCGCGCGACCTGGCATCTGGTCGAGCGGCGCGCGCAGGATCTTGCGCATCGCCTGACGTCCGCGGGATCGGACCGCTCGCCGATCCGGCCGACCATCGCTGCCACTGCGGCCGGTCTGCCCTAACGCGCGACTTGTCTAGCTGTCGCCTTCGAATCTAAAATACGCCACGAAAGATCTTCAGACACGCCGGGGCGGCGTGATCAGGTCGACCGGCTTCACGCTGGAGTAGGCGCCATGGAAGTCATACTGCTCGGCACCGGCGGCCCACGCCCGGACCCGCGCCGCATGGCGACGACCACGCTGATCAGGCTCGGCGAGGAGAATATCCTGTTCGACGCGGGCCGCGGCGTCATGGTGCAGCTCCACAAAGCCGGCGTGCCGCTCGGCGCCATCAACACGGTCTTTCTCACCCATCACCACTTCGACCACATCGGCGACCTCTACGATGTGATGTTGAATTCATGGATGCATGGGCGCAAGGACGATCTGCGCATATACGGTCCGCCCGACACCGAACGGCTCGTCAACACGCTGATCACACAGGTCTACGACAAGGACATCGCCTGGCGGGATCAGGGCGAGCCGACTTTTGGCGGCTGGAAACCGGTCGTCGCGACGGACATCATTCCCGGCCCCGTCCTCGACACCGGTCGCTGGAAGATCAGCGCCGAGCTCGTCTCACATGGCGACGGTCTCGACATGTCGCCGGCATTTCTCGCGCGCTGGATGTGTCTCGGCTTCCGCTTCGAAGCCGAGGGCAAGGTCATAGCGATCTCCGGCGACACGGTCCCCTGCCCCGGTCTCGAGCGGCTGGCACAGGGAGCCGACCTGCTGGTCCAGTGCTGCTTTCTCGCGACGCCTGAGATCACCAACGATCACTTCCGCCGGCTCGCGAAATACACGCTCGCCTGCGGCGATACGGTCGGCAAGGTCGCCGCCAAGGCCGGCGTCAAGAAGCTCGCGCTGACCCATCACCGGCCGCGCACTGACGATTCCATGCTGAACGCACTTCTCGCGGACGTCCGCCGAGACTACGCGGGTCCCGTCGTGCTCGGCGAGGACCTCACGCGGATCGAGGTCTGAGAGCCACAGGCACGCGAAGGCCGGCTTCAGGACGACCCGACCTCGATCCGGTACGACAGGTCTTCGTTCGCGCCGGCCGCGATGTGCATCAGACCCGGCTTGTCGCTGAACTCGCCATCGAAACCGACGGGACTGGCATAGCCGCGCCAGGGCTCGATGCAGAGGAACGGCGCACCTGTCGGTTTCGACCAGACGCCGAGTTCGCGAAAGCCGCGCCACGACATTTTGAGCCAGGGCCCGGCCCCCTGCCCGGCCGCATAGCGGACCGCATGGCTGTTGACGGGATCGAGGATGACGGCGTCATTGGTGAACAGGGATTCCGACAAGGGAAGCACGGTGCCTCGGACGGGGCTCGGATCCGTTGCCGCGAGCAGGAGTCCGCCCTCGACACGGCGAACCGGAGACGGCTCCTCGTTCGTGAACGTCAGCGCGTAGCTCTCTTTCGACATTCCAGGCTGAAGCGGCCAGTTGAAGGCGGGATGGCCGCCGAGCGACACCGGCAATGTCTCCTTGCCGGTGTTCACCACCGTGAGCGAGAGATCGAGACCGGCGTCGTCGATCGCATAGGTGGCCGTCAGGCGAAATGCGAACGGATAGAGTGCGCGCGTTGTCTCGCTGTCTTCGAGCGCTAGCGTGCAACGGTTCTCGCCGCGCTCTACCCACGCGAACCGGCTGTCGCGCGCAAAACCGTGCTGGGTCATCCGGTAGGTCTTGCCCCGGTGCCGCATTTCGTCATTGGCGAGACGTCCGACGATCGGAAACAGCAGCGGCGCGTGGCGTGGCCAGGCCGGCCCCGCCTGCCAGACAAATTCGACACCGCCGTCGTCCTTCAGCGAGCACAGCTCGGCGCCGTGTGCCTTGATGGTCGCGGTGAGCCCGCCACTGCGGATCGTGTGCGTGTCGTCGGTCATGACAATCTCCATCGCGGCAACGAGGCCAAACGCGGCGACCTGATGCGACCGGATCATATCGCATCAAAAACGATTCCGCCCGCCCCAGGATGAGGCGGGCGAACCCGAACTTCAAACGACTAGCTTAAGCCTGGGACGATCGCCCGATGCTCTCGTAGGTGAAGCCGGCGGCTTGCATCTCTTCGGGCGGGTAGATGTTGCGGAGATCGACCACGACGGGCTGGGTCATGGCCGCCTTCAGCCGGCCGAGATCGAGCGCGCGGAACTGCACCCATTCGGTGACGATGACGAGCGCATCGGCGCCTTGCGCGCAGGAATAGGCGTCCTCGCAATAGGTGATGTTCGGCAGCTCGCCCTTGGCCTGCTCCATGCCGACGGGATCGAAGGCCTTGACCGTCGCGCCCATGTCGATCAGGCCGGTGACCAGCGGGATCG
>NZ_JAPRAQ010000025.1 GCF_029989365.1 Bradyrhizobium sp. Arg816
CTGGTCCAGAACTTCACGGCGCTGAGCCCCAGTGGAAGCCCCTCAAGGGTCACCGCAAGGCTCGAATGCATCAATATTCCGCATGTCGTGTACGTTTGGGGTTTTCCGTCCAATCTTCGAGAGTTGCCTTTGGGGATGCGCTTAATCATCCCGACTAGATCCGGGCGCTCCCTTTGATAGGTGAATTCGGTCGTATCATGCAGGACAAGAACAGGTCCTTTCGCAGCCGCGATACGTTTGCGCGTCGATTTAAAATGACCAGATAGGATGTCGGCCTCGCTTACTCGTTCATTGGAGAAGAAACGATAGGCCGCCTTGGTATTCGCCCGGTCCTGGCAAACCATCGGAATGCTCTGTCCGAAGTCTCCACCAATCTGCTTCAGCAGCATGCGAAATCTCTCGCCAAGTCGAGCGTCCTGGAATTCGCACAGCGCAGCTTCACGATCGAACCAGGTCACCGCGTCAGACGCCAACGGATGCGCCTTCTCATCCCGGGCGCGCGAAGTCAGTCCCATAGAGCACCTCTTCTCGAATCAGGTGCTCATCAAAGAATCATAAGTGATTCCGGCGACTCAAGTTTTCGGTTGGGCCGAGCCTCAAAAAATGTGGGTAATCGTAAGGGTCGACGAACGATTACGATAGACCAAGAAGACGACGAATGCCCAACGCCCACAACTGCTGCCTTACCGAACATCAACCCATTCCTCTGGAGAGAAGATCATGAAGAAGCGACTGCTCGCGAATGTCATTGGCTGTGCCTGCCTTATCTTGACGACGGCTGCCGAAGCCCGAACCTCTTACGACGGCCCCTGGAATCTCGTCTTCGTTACGCAACGCGGAAGCTGCGATCCGACCTACAATTTCTCGGTAAACATAAACGACGGCGTTGTTTCTCACCCCAATCTCGTGAAGTTCACTGGGTATGTCGGAAGATCGGGCGCGGTTCGCGCGTCGGTGACGGTCCACGACAAATACGCAGCAGGGTCGGGGAGGCTGACGCGGGATGCCGGCCGCGGAATCTGGAGCGGTCACTCGGGAAGTGGGCGCTGCTCGGGATACTGGACCGCGCAGCGAAGCAACTAGGATGCAAATCGCCGACGGTAGTGTCCCGAACAGTTTTAGTGACCGATCCGATGCCCCTCGTCACCCGACGCCAACCCGTGGCCCCTAGGATGATCTTCTCTTGGCTCTCCGCGGCAAGGGGGAGCCCACGACCGGCAATTCTAAAAAGCCGCATCACTGGAGGCGCGATTTCACCAGAGTGTCCGAGGGTCGTTCGCCGAATTGAAGACGATAATTCCTCGCGAAATCACCTAAGTGCCAAAATCCGAAAGCGAGCGCACACGCCTTTACGCTATCCGCTCCGGCCAGCAGTCGCTGCCGCACGAGCCAGAGACGCCTCAGGCGCAAATATCGATGGAGGCTCATTCCTCGGTATCGCTTGACCGCCTCGTGCATGGTTCGCACCGAGGCGCCAACTTCTCGCGCAAGTTCTTCGCTGTAGATCGGACGCCCGATGTTGCCGGACAATACTTCCTGAATATCTCGGAAACTCCTGAAATGCCCGAGGTAATTCGCATGAAACGCCCATCGTGCGTCAACAACATGGGCGAATGCGGCATCAATTCCAGCTAGTAGGGACTCCCGGATTGCGGACGAGGCGTCGCCCGCCTCGCAGACATCGAATGTCGCGGAAGTTGACAGGATCTGCCTCACGAGCTCGCGCAGCCAATGCTGCGCAGCGGTGCTCGTTTCGAACGCTTTCCAGTTGGGACCGGCCTGGGGCCAGCCACGATCCTGTATCGCTGGCGTGAAAATAATCGAAGTGAATTGCCGCTCGGCTCGTTCGACCGTGGAATATGCAGCACCGCTGCCGCCGATCGCGATAGCTGAGTGATCTCTTTCGACCCCGTTGAAGCGAATGGGAAAACCGTCATCCATCGAGAACCCGACAGCTGTGCAATTGTCGGCAAGCTGACCATCGGCGATGCGCGGGAAAGACTTGGCAAAATTGATGTCACATCCCGGAAGATTAAGGATGACTTGCTCGGCAGAGATTTTCCGTGCGAGAGGCGTAAATTCGACCTTCAGATTTCGCACGGCTGTTCGATACTGATCGAGATCGGTAAAGCGAAATACCTTTGGCGCCAACACAGCCAGAGCCGTTATTCTCCTATCGCGGGCCAAGGCGGCCCTCTAAACAATACACTACCGAATCGGGTTCTAGAGATTCCGGAATACCACGGATTGAATGTATAGTGACCAACACGTCAGGGCAATGAGCCAGTCCTCCATTGAATTGCTGCGCGGTCTAAGTCGCACCTGCTCTGGTGTATTTCTGCTCCCGGCGATAATCTAATGCTCGGCTGGGGGCCTCACAATGTTCGATGTGTATTTGAACGACAGGAGCGATCTGCTCGTCGTGCGCAACGGTTTATCATCCACGTCCTGACGTGTCAGGCAAATGGCGTAAGAAGAAGAGAAAAGTCGCTTCCGTTAGCGAGGAAATTAGGCTCGCTGTTCTGGCGCAAGGCTACTACATGCGCAAGCTAAAGGATTTTAGGAAACGCTAGTCAGCGCGGCACACGTGTACCCTCTACGGCATCACCACCAACCCGGCCGCATTCTGGCGCTCTTCCGCTCAGGATATTCAATCGCTATGTCGGCAACCTGGTGCCGATGCCTGGCATCTTCCCCGATTATCCGGCGCCAGTGATCCGCAACACGGAAGCCGGGACCGAGATGTTAGTACCGCGCTGAGTTTTCATCTACGCCTCATTTGTCCGTAGGGCGCTGCGCCCGCTGAAGGCTTCCCTGTTCCGCCGCTTGCGAGGTACGGGTTATGGCGGCCTCAAACACCGCAATCCGGCGATCGAGATCGCCATAGCTCGATATCGTTGATATCAACTAGCTGCTCAGCACGTTCTCGCGCTCCCGCTCGTCGGCACACTGCAAATTGGCCACGCTTATAACGTGGCGGTGCTGATCCAAAAGGTAAGCTCGGTAGTGCGCCACCCCGCCCCCCAAAGGTCAAAAAAACAATACTCTCATTCATACAAAGGGAAACCACGGAACTTTAGGCTCCGGAGCGCGCGCTTGATGTCTATCCCTTCGCGCGCTGATCACGGTATCATCACCTCAATCCTTCAACGAGCGCCCTCCAGCCGAGTGCATCCTTCGCCGTTACCAGCGAAGCGCCGAGCGTTGCCAAGTAGTGTGGCAACTCGCAATCGGGACGCGCGTTCATATTGCCGACAAACGAAGCGACCGCGTTCTTACGATCGCCTCGGTCGAGGTGATCGAAGGCCCGTTGCTTGCAGCGCTCGACATATTTGTCGCGCGCCAGTTCAATTAACGGGGAACGTTCCATTCCGTCTCCCCAACCGATGACTGCTTTCAACCGTGGAGTTGAAACGGAGTGGATTTGGCCCGTCTGTTCGAAAGCCGACAAACGGATGCTTTTGGTCGCAAGTGTGGGAATTTGGATACAAGCACACACGCGACTAATGCGGTGGTCGAGCCATCCGTCCCGCCCGAGCGATGCCGGTCATCCTAACCGCCGATGAAGCTGGATGTGTGGATGCGCGCGCCGGGCCGAGAGGGAAGAGAAGATAGGACGGCAGCGTGATCGTCCGCTCGGCCCCAAGAAGCGGACCAAGCGCAGACAGTTCAATATGTACGCGATGGGCCAACAACCAACGTTACACTAGTCTTGGAGGTAGAGTTTCTCCATCAATCGGCGTTAGAGTAAGGCACGACGATTGCTTCCGGTGACTACTTAGATTGAGGCCACCTCCGGGGTCTTTGTCGCTTTCACGCGGGCGAAGTAACGTGTCGTTCTTACGTAATGCGCCCAGCGCGGAACGCCCCGCGCAACCGCTACCCTCTATCAGCTCTCGCTAGACGCGGGAGTGAAGATTGTCGAAGTCAAATAGCGGCTCATTGCCACTCGATAACCGCGACGAACGAGCACCGTACTAGACAAGCGATCGAGCAATCTCGCGCGCCATTAGAGGGACGTGCACGTCGGGCCAATTGGACTACGGCGAGAAGGCGGTACTGCCTATGGTACTACACGAGTGTTTGCGAACGATGCTTAGCTACTGATCTGACTTTGCTTTTTTGGATGTGTCCGTCCAATCCATCATGGGACAGACCGTTGCCCTGCCGTGCAGAATAGTGGAGTGAAGTGCCTACCTCAAAACTCACTGACCGCACCAGTTTCGCACCAGAAACGACGTTAACAAACCACGACGAACGCGATCAAATTCAAACGAAAACGCAGCGAAATCAACAAACCTGATCGATAGTCTGCCGCTCATAACGGTCTGGTTGCAGGTTCGAGTCCTGCCGGGCCCACCAGCCTTCGCTCGCTTCGCGAGCTTCGGCTAGGCAAGCCGGTGCCACAAATGGCAAGCGAAGCGGGCGAAGGCTGCCGCGCCGAAGCCCGACGGGCGAAGGCGGGCTCAATGATTTGGGCCTTGACCGAATTTTCCGGTGGACCGGCTGATTTTGTTGGAGCCAGACATGATCAAGATCGCGACACTCCCCGTTGCGACACGCGATGCCCGCGAGCGCATCCAGCGGCGGATGTGTGGCGCCGTTCCTGCCTCTCTCGTTCCTGCCTCTCTCATTCCGGGACTGAACATGCGCAAGCTTCTGGCGATTTTGGTGATCTCGTGCTGGGCCACTTCGGCTTACGCACAAAAGGCCGACCTCATTGTCACGAACGCAAAGATCGTGACGCTGGATCCCGCATCGACGATCGCGCAGGCTCTCGCAGTCCGCGAAGGCAAGATCGTTGCAGTTGGCGGCAACGATGCCATGGAAGGCCTGATCGGGCCCGCGACACGCCGCGTCGACGCCGGCGGACGCACGATCATTCCGGGCTTGATCGATTCCCATATTCACGCCGTGCGCGCCGGCCTCACCTACGCAACCGAAGTCAACTGGATCGGCGCAAAGACCATTGGCGAGGCCATGGAACGCCTGCGCCAGGCGGCAAAAGCGCGCCCGGCGTCCTGGATCATCGTGGCCGGTGGCTGGAGCGAATTGCAATTTGCGGAGAAGCGGCGGCCAACCCTGGCCGAGGTGATGTCGGCCGTTCCCGACAATCCGGCTTATATCCAGCTGTTCTATTCGGGGGTGCTGATGACGCCGAAAGCGCAGCAGGCCCTCGGGATGTCCGCGGAGCAGTTGCCGGCCGGTATCACGTCTGAGCGCGCCACATCGGGCGAAACCACGGGCTGGTTCAACGGCTCCATCGTCAGTATCTCTGCGCTGTTCGATCGCCTGCCGAGGCCCAATTTCGAAGAGAATGTCGCCGGGACCCGGCAGTTCTTCACGGAGCTCAATCGTCTCGGAATTACCGGGATCGTGGATCCCGGCGGCTTCAGCATCTATCCCAGCCACTACGCCGCCCTGCAAAAGCTCTGGCGTGAAAAATCACTTTCGGTGCGTGTCGCCTACAGCCTGTTCGCCCAGAATGTCGGCGCGGAATTCGAGGAGTACAAGAACCTCACGCCGTTCCTGCCGATGGGATTCGGCGACGACATGCTGCGATTCAACGGAATCGGCGAGCGGATCACCGGCGCCATGTACAACAACAACGCGCCCGACGCGGCCGCCAAGGACAAGTTCCTCGAGATCATTCGCTGGGCGGCCAAACAAGGACTGACGGTCACCATCCATTGGCAGGAAGACAAATCCGTCCATCAGCTCCTCGACCTCTATGAAGAGGTCAACAAGGAGACGCCGATCGCGCCGCTGCGCTGGTCCATCGCCCATCTCGACAACACCTCGCCCGAAACGCTAGCGCGGATGAAGGCCCTTGGCGTCGGCTGGACCATGCAGGACGCCATGTACCTCGGAGGCGACCGTATCGTGGCGCAGGCCGGCGAAGCTGCGCGCCAGATGCCGCCCATCGTCACGGCGTTGCGCACGGGCGTCCATGTCGGGGCCGGCACGGATGCGCATCGGGTCGCATCCTACAATCCGTTCGTAGCGCTGCAATGGATGCTCGACGGCAAGACCGTCGGCGGACTATCGACGCGCGGCCCGGACGAAACACCCAACCGCGAAGATGCCTTGCGCCTCTACACCGTGGGAAGCGCCTGGTTCTGCTTCGACGAGACGCGGCGCGGCACGCTCGAAAACGGCAAGCTCGCCGACTTCGCGGTTCTCGACCGGGATTTCATGACCGTCCCCGTCGAGCAAATTGGCGCGACGGCGTCCCTGCTGACGGTCGTGGGCGGCAAGGTCGTCTACGCAGCGGATGTTTTCTCAAACGCGAAATGAGAGCTGGAGGGCCGCCGGCCGCTCATAACGGTCTGGTTGCAGGTTCGAGTCCTGCCGGGCCCGCCAGTGCTTTCAGGGGTTGGCGCCGCCCTTCCCGTTTGGCGCTTCCGTCAACCAACGAAACAACCAATCCTACGTTCTTGCTCGATGCCGAGTGCGTTCCAATGGCGCTCAAGGCGCCACGCCGGCCTCGGGATGCTGATCAACCAAGTGAAGAATGATCGCGGCGACCTCGAACATCTCGATATCGCGATCGACGGGCCAGAATCCGACCATCCGGATATATCTTCAGATACTCACCACGATCGGTGCTGAAAGCTGTGGTGTTGAGCAACGCCAGGCATTGCCCCATAAGCCCTGTTGGACCCAAACCAGGGAGCCGCGCCGCCGGGGAGTTCGAGGCCCATTCTGCCTGCTGGCGTCAACTCGCAGTCGTTCAATATATCCCTGTTGGGATACTGCGCCTGAAACGAAGCTGGATTTTGAGTCGCCCATGTCGGGCACTGGGCACTTGCAGAGCTTATCGCGCCAATCGACATCATCGCTGCAATAATGAAAGTCCTGAATCCAATCATAATCGTACTCCGAACGGTTGCTGTTCTCGTGCGGAGCGTTCTCGCTGGCCGGAATCGGCTGCTCTGTTGAAAGCGTCTCCTTCGAACTTTCTTGGTTAGGGATTAGGTAGGTATGCGCTTGAGAATAGACACGCCGTGGAAAATCACAGCTGCGCGAACGGCAAAACGGCTCGCTCACCGTTGCGTGACCCGCACCCGCATCCACGTATGTCTGATGTCGGGATTACGCTGACAGCGGCCTGCCATGGATCCGCGCCCCTCTGCTTAAGCCAAGTCGCCGCCGTGTGGCGCAACGATACCCTGTACTTCAGGTGGCATGCGCGCATCGCCGATCTTGGCTATGCGCCATCTCGTTCACACTCGCGACGCCGACTCAGTCAATGTCGATCTTCTTAAGCTCAAAAGCAAAGGTACTCTTCGCGCGTCGAAATTGATAAACGGATGGCAAGTGACCTGTCGCAGACTGTCTCTGACGAATGGCGTCGACGATTCGTTTGATATCGTCGTGGCTAGCCTTTGGGCCAAGATGAACAGACAAAAGCGCGTTAGCATCGAATTTGGCGAAGCGGCCACGCTTAATCAAATGCTGGACGATTCGCCATTCTTTCTCACCTTTCCACTCGACGGACTTTGTCAACATTTTTGCCAAGACGAAATTACGCCCCGTAATTAGCTTTGGGATACTGCTCGTGTACCTTACAGGCATGATGCGATTGAAGGGGTACTGAGCCGTCGAATACTCGAAACAAACACCCTTGTGCTGCGCGCCATAGAACCAAGACATGTAGGGTGATCGACCAGCCGCGCTGAAACAACATACTCCTATGGACATGTCGTCGAGGTCGCGCAGAGCGTCGTTAATCCGCGTACGGATTTCCGGAGAAGCAAGGTTCTTCTCAACACGGTCACGGATTGCCGTCAAAACCTGTTCATCCGACATCGACTCCCAAGCTGCCGCCAGCGCATCAATTTCAACATCTGGAAAGAGCGCGCGGAATCCCTCTGCGCCCGCTCCACGCTTACGCACTGCTTGGATAAACAACCGGGCATCACGATCATTCCACGTCGGTTCGTATTCGTACGTACCTTCGTTTGGATCGTTCAAATCTGGATAAGCTGAAAAATAGAGCGACTGAGTGGCAAGTTCGGAGACCGTATAATCATTGATCACCCGATAGCGAAAGACAGTACGTGGCCTCGCAAGCTCTCGCAGGTAATGGAACCGGTCGACAATCTGTCCAACGATATTCATTTTCAAGAGCCGTGGTGGTTAGACGTTCTGAACCTTCATGGCATATTACAGTCGCAACGCGGACCAAGGCAGAGACAACTTCCCAATTGAGCACTAGCACACGGATCAATTTTGCGTTGCAAAGTGGGGGATTACGGTGACAGTGCACTCGACGACTCCGGCCGTTTCGCGAGGCCGAAGGCTCATGAAGGAAGTGCATTGTCACCGCAGTTGCGATCCTAGGTCATGCGCCGAGGCTGTTGAAACGAGTCGCCGAAAGCCTCCTCCTTTCGCGTTCGGTAGATGGTGACGACCTCCCGGCACGCTTTGACATTCAACCGGTGGAAATCGGTCTTCAATTGATCCAGCTCGCCAGCGGTTATCCGGTAGTTGGCCGCGCCCAGGAACAGCAGCGCCATCGTGGTGGGCCATGAGAAATCGAGAGACTTGGCCAGGATCAACACCGGCTCGCGATCCTTCTCGATCAATGCCCGCTCCGCGACGTCTATTGGGAGCCGACAGAGCAACGACAGGGCAACGGTGGTCTCGTTGAACTTGAGAGAGTGAGCAAGCTCGAAGACCTTGTCTTCCGTCAATTCGCCTCTCTCGTGCAGTTTTGCCACCGTGCGTTTCGCCGTGAAGTAGTCCTTCGACGCCGGGCCAAACCTGGCGTGAATGGCCCCGGTGACATCGACGACGGCACGATGGACCTGATTTTCGATGTCCGGACGCTCCCTCTTCAGCTTTTGCCGCACCTCTTCAGAGGCTTTGGCGATCAACTGGTGGAAGAGATGTCGGGGAATGTCCTTTCGAAGTCCCACCGATTCAGCGAGGATCGAATCCCCTTCCGACCGCCGCACCAGGTGCAGAAATCCGGATTTGGAGAGACTAGCCCCGGCATTCGACGCGACCGAGGTTACGACCTCGGGAGAACCCCGCACCACCAGGACATCGGTGACCGCTTCCGGGACCGTTTGTCGCCTGGAGATTGCAAGCAAATGTTGCTGGCTCTTGTTCTTGGCGCACGCAATCAATGTCTCGGTGTCGAGGCGCTGCGACTGGCTGAGAACCGGCCATGCGACATCGATGCAGTCGTCGCTTGCCATCTGCCGGGTCAACGCATAGGGCGCGTTTTGGCTGCATGCGAGCTTTCCCGCGAGCTTCGCCCGTGCGCTCGCTTCAATCTCCTGCGCTAGACGACCGATGACCTCACCGAAGGTCCAGATCTGCTCCTCGGAGTAAGTGCCGGCGATCAGGATGTCTGCCGCATGCCAGAGCGCCCGCAGACAACTCTCGGGATTTCCTCTCGCAACTGCTTCGTCCAACTCGGCCAGGAATGACGTGATAGCAGCCATTGATGCGCTCGCAGTTTGAAAATGATCGAACGACAAAAGCGGGATTTCAAAGGAATGGGCGATGACACCACCCAGACCTGAACACGCGGTAAAATCATTCCCGCCGCCTTGGATCGGGAATAAGGTCCGCCTAATCAGATCGATCGAATTTTAGGGATTGCCTGACTTGGAGAAAGCGGACGCCGTCAACGACCCGCCCAACGTAGCTGCACCCGCGAGGTCACGCGTTGGGACCAGCAGCAGCCTCTGGCAAGCGAAAGATTACCTCGGCTGGGGCAGCCGCACGGCCCACCGTCACGCGGCGGGGCCTGTAGCTCAATGGTTAGAGCCGGCCGCTCATGACGGTCTGGCGGGCGGATGACATAGGCACCCGCCTGCAGGACCTCGTCACTCTCACCCGGAGGCGCGACCGGCGTAACTACAATACCAGTAACAGTCCCGAAACCAGCAAGATGCCGAGAATAATTCGCCGGAACAGCGCGTCATTGACGCAGCGAAAGACAAAAATCCCGAGCGCCGTTCCTGCAACGAGCGCCGGGATGCCGACGGCGAAGTCAGCCAGGACCTTTGTCGACAGATCTCCTCGGATCAGCATGAGAACAAGTGCGAATATCTGCATGGCGGCGATGAAGGGTTGAACCATTCCACGCTGTTCGGTTTTTGGCACGCCGTGGATGTCACACCATATGGTCGGTATTGCACCCGGCATTGCCGTCAACCCGCCGACAAAGCCTCCGCTGAAGCCGACCAATGCATTACGTCCCGCATTCATCTGCAAGCGATGAGAAAGCGCCGGCCGGAACAACGTGTAGGCCGCGTAGCAGGCGACGGCGAGGCCAAAGCTCTCCCTGAAGATCCGGGCGTCTGCAGCTTGCAACAACCACACGGCGATCGGAACGCCGAGCAATCCGCCGACGACCAGTCCCGAGCTCTGCTTCCAGCAGATGCTTTTTCTCAGGGACCAAAGACCCGCGGCTTGCACGGTGATGCTGCAGGCCATCATCAGCGGGACCGCCTCCCGTGGTGGGAGAACGTGAAGGAGAATCGCGCCGGCCACCGCCGAAAAGGCAAAGCCCGCGAGGCCCGAGACGAAAGCGCCACAAAACACAGCGATGCTGAGCAGGCAAAACGACGCCATGTCGCCCATGAGCTAACCCTTCTTGTCTGTCAAATCCTGGAATAGCGAGCTGGCGATCAGTCCCCGGACGACAGTCCGGACGGCTCGGGCGGTGCCCCGGCATCGCTCTGGCGGGTCGACGTCAGCATCGTGGCTGCAAGGATGTGAAAAATGACAACGCAGATGGCGATCGTTGCGAGCAGCACATTCTCGCCCGGTGCCGAAATCCGAAGCTTGCGTTCGGACGGCTTTTCACTGACCGGCATTGTCACGCCCTCCAACATCTGACCGAGAGGCAAACCGGGGCCACCCATTGTCGGTCAGGTGACGATTCTGTCGAAGGGTGCGCTCTGCCTGCAGCCGTCGCGAATGGTGGAGCGCCTGAAGGAGACGCCCAAACCAGCCTTCCTTTCGGGAAGACCCCGTGGAGGCGACAAACGAGCTCGCTGACAACAACGCATCGCTTCCGGTTGAAGCTCTGCTGTCGAACCATGGTACGGTGGATGCCGCGATCGACTGAAACATCTTTTGAAGCAGCAACCCATAGAATACGCGGGTGAGACGCCGCGCCTTTTCTTCCAAGCGCATGACACGAGCACCTTGTGTGAGTGACTGGATACGGCTGGAAGTATCGGGCGGGACGCCGCGCCACGCTTTAAGGCGGGCTTAATTTGTTCTTATCGTTTCCTTGATTCTGAAGGGTGTGCTTGCTTTCGGGCCCGCGTACCGGTTGAATATCCGCCTCGCGCACCTCCGAAGGCATTGTTTTGCTGTACCTATTTGACGAGTTTGTCCTCGACACCGATCGGCGGGAATTGCGCCGCGACGGACGTACGATCCCGTTGCAGCCCCAGGTTTTTGACGTCCTCGAATATCTGATCCGCCACCGCACCCGGGTGGTGACCAAGGACGATCTGATCAGTGCGATCTGGGGCGGGCGCATCGTCTCGGAGTCGGCGCTCACCACCCGCATCAACGCAGCCCGTACCGGAATAGGCGATTCCGGCGAGGCGCAGCGGCTGATCAAGACTTTGCCGCGCAAAGGCGTCCGCTTTATCGGCACGGTGCGGGAAGCGGCCAGGGAGGTCGAGAACGCGGTCGTACCTCTGAAAACCGAAATCTCCACCCTGGTGGTCGGCCGGACCCCCTCCTTCGGGACGATCGACCAGATGACGCGGCACGTCTTGTCCGGCAAACGGCAGATGGCTTTCGTCACCGGAGAAGCCGGGATCGGCAAGACGGCCTTCATCGCCAAGGCGACCGAGCAGCTGACGGAACAGGGCTTCGATCAGCTCTATGGGCGCTGCACCGAACGGTTCGGGACAGACGAAGTCTTTCTTCCACTCATCGATGCGCTGGTGAGCCGTTATCGCGCAAACGGTCCGGAATTGATTTCGGCCGTTCGCGCCCACGCACCCACCTGGATCCTGCAATTGCCAGGCGTCATCGACGCGTCGGAACGCGCGGCTTTCCAGGATGAAGTGTTCGGCGCAACGCGCGAGCGGATGCTGCGCGAATTTTGCGATCTTCTGGAAGCGCTGAGCATCGACCGCCCCTGGGTTCTTGTTCTCGAAGATCTGCACTGGAGCGACTTCGCGACACTCGACGTACTGTCTCGCTTCGCGCGCGGGAACGGCAAGGCGCGCGTGCTGGTCCTCTGCTCCTATCGTCCGGCCGACAGCTCCGTCGGCGGGCATCCCATCCCTCGCCTGCACCGGGATCTCGAGATTCACGGATATTGCAGCGAATTGCGCCTGGATCGGTTGTCGCGCTCGGAGGTCGAGCGTTACCTGGCATTGCGCTTCGACGACGAGGAACTTGCCTCCAGCCTGTCAAGGCCGATATTCGAGCGAACGCTGGGACATCCCTTGTTCGTTGCCACGCTGCTCAAACACTTGATCGACCAGGAATCGATCGTCGAAATGGACGACGGATGGCGCCTGTCCTCACAGGCAGCATTTGCGCAGGACCGCATTCCAGACAGCCTCGTGAACATGATCGGCCACGAGCTCGATCGCCTCACCGACAACGAGCGCCGTCTGCTCGATGTCGCCAGCGTTGCCGGCGAGGAATTTTCTGCGGCCCTCGTTGCGGCCGGTCTGTCCGACGATGCGATCGACGTTGAAAGCGACATCGAAGCGTCGATCCGGAAGGATCAAATCCTGGTGCGTTCGGGGGTTTCCGAGTGGCCCGATGGCACATATTCGGGCTCCTACGCTTTCCGTCACATTCTCTATCAGAACATCATTTACCAGAATCTGCCGCCCGGGCGCCGCGCACAAACGCACAAGCGCCTGGGCAACAGGCTGGAGGAGGCCTATGCCGGCCGCACCTCCGAAATAGCGCCCGCGCTCGCACTTCACTTCGAGCAGGGTCGCGACTTTCCGAGCGCGTTGCGTTACCTCCGGGAAGCAGCGAAGAACTCGACGAAGCGCCTCGGCCATGCGGAGGCCGCAAGCTATCTGACCCGCGCGCTTGGTATACTCGATCGTTTCGATGCTGCCGACAAATTCTCAACCCGCGTCGCTCTTTTGCGGGAGCGAAGCTGGGCTCTTCGCTCGTGCGGCGACCTCGCCGGCTCCATCCGCGATCTGCGAGACATGATTGCCTGCGCCGAACAAGCGGGCGAGATCAAGCAACAGCTCAACGGCCTCACGGCTGTGAGCAGCCTCTGCTTGCGCGTGGATCGCCACGCCTGCCTTGAGGCCGCTGAGGATGTGCTGTCGCGAAGCCAGGCGCTGGCGGACGACACATTCAAGGCTCTGGTCCAGGGCAGCAGTGCGAGCGTCAACCTGTTCCTCAACGGCTGGCGCAAACAGGACGCCACGCTTTGCGACAGGGCGATCGAGCTGAGCGCGAATGCCACGAATTATGGCATCCTGATCAGGCGCAATGGAATATCCGGTATCGTTGATTGCTGGAGGTCGCGGTACCAGGAGTGCCGCCGCGCCGGCACGGAAGGCAAGCGGTTGGCGCGTCTGGCCGGCGACGTCTACACTTTTGTTCTGTTCAACGTTCTTGAATCGATCGCGCTCATTCATCTGGGCGAATGGCGCGAATTGCGACGTGAAATCACGGCCGGCCTCGAACTAGCCGTCAGGAACGCGAACGGCCCCAGCAGCGCATTGTGCCGGCTGACACTTGCGTGGTTGCACGTCGAAGCGATGGACTTTGATGGCGCCCGTGAGCTCTGCGAAAGCGTCGACGATAGTCTTCTGGTCGGCGATCAGTCGACGTACTTCCACAAGCGGGCCGTCCTGGCCAAGGCCTATGTCGGGCTGAACGACCCGTCGGGAGCTCGCAGGCAATTTGACGACATCGAGCGCCGCAGGCATGAAGAAGGCATCGACATCGAATTTACCGCCGCGACGCAGGTGTATCATTGTCTCGGCGAATATTACTTGCAGGTTGACGACCTTACGCAGGCCCAGAGCTGTGCTCGCCAGCTCCACGACTATGTGGCCACGGCTCCGGATCTCAATCACCTGGCCCAGGCCCACGGACTGCTCGCGCGTACCGCGCTTGCCTTGGGCAATTCAGCGGAGGCTCAGTTGCAGCTGTCCCGCGCGCTGGAGATCGTCGACGGTGCCGACTTCCCGATTGCCTCCTGGCGGGTGTACCGCACGGCCGCCGAGATCTTCGCGAAGTACGGCGACGTCGACAGGGCGACGACGTATCGCATGCGTTTTGTCGAGACCGTCCGAAGGCTCGCGCAAAATTTCGAACCCGGGGATCGGCTGCACAAGAGCTTGCTCGCCATGTTGGCAACGCGAACAGCGCAGCTGGAAGCAATGACCTCTCTGCCTTCGCGGCCCGACAGTGCACGCCATTGACCCAATCCGCCCCGGCACGCATCGTGAGGGCTGCGCTTCCGCAATCGAACGGCCCGTCGACGGTCGTCGACTATTTTCTTGTGTCTGCAACAGTCAGACCCGGCCGATTGACTTTTGAAGAGTTCGGCAAACGCGTGACGAGAGCGGATCGTCGGGAGGCCTGCTTTGCCCGATTCGGCATTTTATGCCATCATGCGGATGCGGACGAGCGGATGGATCGCCGGATCGGTCCCTCGAATCGCTGACGTGATCGAGTCGGGGCAATCGTCGTGCGAACGCCTTCACTGGATATGCGCTCCACTCCGGGAGCCGGCTCGCGGCCGTCGCGCCGGCAGGTGCTGCGCGCGAGCCTGATCGGCGGCATTGCCGTGTACGTGGCCCCGCTGGGCAGCCAGGCCTTTGCGTCGCTATTCGAACAACGGCTGCTGACGCGACCGGACTGGGGTGCCACTGATGGCGTCCTGAAATATCGAATCGACGGCACCTCGAAGGTCATTGGAGCGAAGGTGTTCGCACGCGACCTTCGCGCACGGGACATGCCGCATTGGCCGCAGCAGCAGTCTCACGCCCTGGTGCTCCGCACGACCAGAGCCGATCGCATCTACGCCGGCTTCGACCTGTCGCTGCTCGGCGACGACCTCAAGCCCGACCGCGTGGTGACAGCAGCGGATTTGACGCGCGACGGGCTCGCATTCCCTGACTTCTACGGCGAGGACACTCTGCTGCCGGAAGGCAAGACGCCGGCCTATCTGGGCCAGGCCGTCGCGATTCTGGTCTTTCATGATTTCGTCCGCTTCCGCTTCGCCAAGGAAAAGTTGCAGTTCAACGACGCCGTCATTCGCTACGGCGCGAGCACCGGGCCACTGCAGCGCGATCCATGGGGCACGTCCCGTTTCGTGCGGGTGGGCGGCAACACGCCCTACGACGATGACGTGTTTTCCTGCCTCAAGGACGGGCCGATTTCCCCCGGCTACGAAAAGCATGAGCCCGTCTGGCCCGCGCCGGCGCGCGACGGCGAACTTGGAGCGCGGGGCATGTACCACGCCACGGCCATCGGCGACGAGCTGGCGCAACCACCCGCCGAATGGGTTGTCCTGAAGCGCCGCTACGCGACGCAGTCGGGCGACACCGCGGCACTCGAGCCCGACAACGCCAATGGCTGGTACGATAGCGACAAGCAGGAACTGCACCTGGTCGTGCCGACGCAGTCGCCGCAGGAGGTGGCGAAAGGCGCGGCGACCATGCTGCAAAGCAGTCGCATCGGGTTGAAGCGGCTGTTCCTGTATCCCTGCTTCACAGTCGGCTATGGCGCGAAGGACAGTTGCAGCATGCCGTATTACGGCCTCATCGCCGCCGTCTACGGCGGCAGTCGGCCGGTGCGCCTCGCCAACGATCGGTTCGAGCAATTCCAGGCTGGTCTCAAACGGCACCAGCTCAGCATGGACTATACCGTGGCGATCGAGCGCCGCACCGGTTTGCTGCAGTCATTGCGGGCCGGGATCGTCGCAAATGGCGGGGGCCGCAAGAATGTCTCAGACCTTCTCATCAAGGTAGGCGCGACATCGCTTGGGTCGGCCTACTATTTCCCGAAGACCGATGTTACCGCGACCGCCATTGCGTCGCGCGCCGTCGATGCCGGCTCGGCGCGCGGCTACGGCGCTCTTGAAACCATGACGGCGACCGAACTGATGATGGACGATATCGCTGGCGAACTTGGTCTTGATCCCATCGAGTTCCGCCTGCGAAACGTACTGAAGACAGGAATGAGAAACACCCAGGGTGCGATCCCGACCGGCGTTCTGCGCGCCGAGGCGGTGCTGGAAAAAGCCCGCGCCCACGCGCTGTGGAGCGGCCGCGGCGCGCGCAAGCAGGCCTTCGACGCCGACCATCCCGGAAAATACTACGGGGTCGGCTTCGGCTGCATCCAGTGGCGCTTTGGAAATGGGGCGGAAGCCAGTCTCGCCAAGGTCGAGCTCGCGCCCGATGGACGCATCATGGTTTCCAACAGCGGTGCCGAGATCGGCACAGGCTTGTCGTCGGGACAGGCCGTGGCCTGCGTGCGCTGGCTGGGCCGGCCGGCCGATGCGGTCGAGCTTGCCGTCACTGACTGGTCCGATCTGCCGGTAGAAACGAGCGGCGATCCGCGAGCGATGAGTCAGGCAGATCAGGACCGCCTGGCGGAGAACCCGCGCTGGAGCCCCGCCTACGCGTCGGCGTCCAGTGCCAGCAACTCATCCTACTACCTCTCGCATACGACCCGCGAGGCGGCGCGTATCGTTTATGTCCACGGGCTGTTGCCAGCCGCGTTGGCGATCTGGACACGCGACGCACCGGCGGGATCGCGCGTGCCATCGATCGAGGATGCGCGCTGGCGCGATGGATCACTGACGGTCGAGGGCCTGGAGCCGCTGCCACTGGTCCGGCTGGTGCGGGAGGCGCATGCGCGCGGTCTCGTGGTCGGCGCAGCGGTGCACGGCTTCAACCGCTGGCGATGGGCCGAAGCCGACTTCGTTGTGAACAACGTCGCGGTACACGCGCCCGTGGACGCGCTGTCGGTGCGGTATGGCGAGGGCGGGGACGTGTCAAAGCCGGGTGCCCTACAAGGTCGCTATCACGTGCTCGACCGCCAGGCCGTGATCTTTCCGCCGACCCAGAACTACCACGCGATGGTTGGCTACTGCACCGCGGCCGGCACGCTGGCCGAGCTCGTGGTGGACGCGGCCAGCGGAAAAGTGACGCTGCTCTCGCACCACACGATCCTGGACTGCGGCACAATGCTGGTGCCGGACCTGGTGTCGGGCCAGATCCAGGGTGGCACCGCCACCGGCATCGGCCTCGCATTGCATGAGCACATGCCGCTCTACGAGGACGGTCCCGGCAACGGCACCTGGAATTTCAATCGCTATCACCTCCCGCGCGGCAGCGATGTGGCGGCATGGACGCAGACCGCTGAGATCTTGCAGCCGCTGTCAGAAAGCGAGCCGCCGAAGGGCATGGCCGAAGCGACGGTGATACCGATCATGTCAGCGATCGTGAACGGCATCGCGCATGCCATCGGCCATCGTTTCCGCACATTGCCGGTCACGCCGGACCAGATTCTGGCGGTGCTGGGATGAGCCTGCCGACCCGCCCGCTGACGGTAACCATCGACGGCCGGCAACGCGGCCCCATCGATGTGCCGGACGGCTTGATGATGATCGATCTGCTGCACGAAATACTCGACCTCACCGGGTCTCGCCTGGGCTGCGGCATCGGCATCTGTCATGCCTGCGTCGTGATCTGGGACCGGGACGATGGCACCAGCGAAGAGGTGCGGACCTGCATCACCGGCGCCGGATTCTTCGACGGAAAGCGCATCCGCACCATCGAGGGCATCGCCCGGCACAACGACAAGGGCGAGATCCTCTCACTCTCCCCGGTGCAGCAGGCCTTCCTCGACCAGTTCAGCTTCCAGTGCGGCTACTGCACGCCGGGCTTCGTCATGGCGGCCACCGTGCTGATCGAACGGCTCGCGCGCACGCCGGTGCCCCGTGGCCAGGTCGAGGCGACGGTGGCCGCGGCGCTGGAGGCGCACATCTGCCGCTGCACCGGATACGTTCGCTACTATCAGGCGGTGCGCGACGTGATCCTGGCGACGCCCGGCCTGACACGGGACGTGGGATGACCCTCCACCGCCCCGGCCGCTGGGCCTTGGTCATCGCCGCGGTGATCCTGATCGCGGTTATCGCCACTGCCGCGTTTGCGTTGCAGAACCTGCTGGCGGGAAAGATCGGCGGCCCTGTGCAGGTCGCCAACGCCTCTGCCGACGCCGTCACGCGCGGAAAATATCTGGCCGCGGCGGCGGACTGCGCCGCCTGCCACACGGCCCCGGGCGGCGCACCGTTTGCGGGCGGTCTGCCCATGCAGAGCGGCTTCGGCACGATTTACGCGACCAACATCACACCTGATCCCGATGTGGGGATCGGCCGCTGGAGCGCGGAGGATTTCTGGCATGCTCTGCACAGCGGCGTCAGGCGCGACGGGCGGCAGCTCTATCCCGCCATGCCGTACACGTCCTACCGCGACATGACGCGCGCGGATTCGGACGCAATCTATGCCTATGTGATGCAGCTGCGCCCGATGAAGGTGGCGGGCCCAAAAACAGAGTTGAGATTTCCCTTCAACCTGCGCCTCGGCATGGTCGGCTGGAACTTGCTGTTCCTGAGCGACAAGCTACCTGCGGTATCCACCGGTCGGTCCCCGGCATGGCAGCGCGGGCGATACCTGGTGAACGTACTGGGGCATTGCGGCGAATGCCATACACCGCGCGGCATCGCAGGTGAGATGAAGCTGTCGCAGTCATTGACCGGGTTTGCGCTCGGCCGCGTCGCTGCGCCAGACATCACTCCGGCAGCGTTGGCGGCCCGCGGCTGGACCGCTGCGGGTTTGCGTGCATTTCTCATGCGCGGGACCGCGCAGCAAAGCTGGGCCTTCGCGGACATGCGTACGGTGGTCGCGCTCAGCACCAGGAACATGACGGCCGAGGATCTCGATGCCGTCACAACCTATCTGCTCGGCGACGACCCGCTGCCAGTCCGACCGCCGGCCATCGATCCGGCGCAAGTCCGCGCGGCAGCAACTGGTGCGGGGCGACTGAGCTACGTGGCATTGTGCGCCGGCTGCCACGGCCTCGACGGCAACGGCGTACCCAATACGGTGGTCGCGATACGCAACAACAGCACGCCGCGCCTTGCTGATCCGCGCAATCTGATCGTTGCCATGCTGGACGGTGTCGGACGGAATAATTTCCCGCATTCCGAGAGCATGGAGGCGATGCCGGGATTTTCCGACAAGCTGAGCGATAGCGAGGCGGCCGAGTTGGCGAACTATCTGCGCGTCACCTTCGGTGGGCAGAAAGGCGACGTGACGGCGGCGGACGTGCGCGCGCTACGTGCACTGTCACCGTAACGCCGGCAAGGTCGGATGCTCAACATATCATCGGGTTATCCCCGTGGTCGCAAACTCCACCCGGTTGATCCGAGGGCACTGCCGCAAATGCGTGGTAGGCCGGCGCAGCGACTGATCGCTCGCGCTCGATGCGAGAGCTCGACCCCACGCTCTGTTCGGTGTGTCGATCGCTGGTGCGGTGCTCACGCGCCTGGAGCGGCGTGCTGAAGATTGCGGTGACGACCAGTCCGGTCAACAAGGCCTTGGACAGGACTGACCCGATGGGATTTTTTTTGAATGTAGTCATGGTGGCGGTTCCTTTCGATTTGGTGATCTCCCGCGAGGCAAGAGATCCGATCCACCACTCATAGACGTGCGTTGCCGCGTCCTTATTCCCAACTCACAAAGTAGTTTCCGAGGCGCGTACAATCTTCTCGGACACGAGACAGAGCTCCACGCCAGATTGGGTTGCCTGCATCGAACGTGAATAAAAGTTTAGCTGACCGAGAACCAGGCGTGTCCACGCAGTGCGAGGCGAGCCTTTCGAGGCCGTGACGGCGAGACCGAAAAAGCGCATGGACCCACAGCGCGTATAAGACCATATTACCCAGGCATCACTTTGTTCGAAGAGCAAGGGATTGATCGAATGTACGCCAACATTCTCTTGAGCACGGATGGGTCGGACCTCGCGCGAAAAGGCGTTGAGCATGGCATTGCCCTGGCGAAGGCCTTGAACGCCAGGCTGACGATCATCACGGTGACGGAGGCGCTGCCGGTCGACTATGGGAGCGGACACGCCTCTGGATGGATTCCGACCCAGGAGGAGGTTGACAGCTTCAACGCAGCCTGCAAAGCCCGAGCGGGTAAAGTGCTCGATGAGGCGCGCGCCATGTCGGAGCAGATCGGCACGCCTGCGGAACTCCTGCACGTTCCGAATGCGCACCCGGCGACTGCGATCATTGAAGCAGCAGAGTCGAGAGGCTGCGACTTGATCGTCATGGCCTCTCATGGGCGTCGCGGCCTCAGGAAGCTGTTTTTGGGCAGCCAGACATCCGAGGTCCTGGTGTACGGAAGTATTCCGGTGTTGGTCGTGCCGAAGCCGGCATAGGGACTTACCCGGCGCCGCCTGGCTGTTTCGCTGAGCTACTGTACAAGAAACGATGGCCGCTCTCTGGCGGCAGGAGAATTTGATGGTCAGTGAAAAAGGCCCGAACATCAAGAAGAAGCAGAAATGCAAGAATTGTGAAGGCAAAGGCTTACTCAAGAAGGGCGACAAGGTGGTGAAGTGCCAGCGCTGCAAAGGCACGGGGGTGCGGTGATATCGAGTTGATCACCGCTCCATGACCGGGGGATTGCGATGACGGTCCACTTCGCCAGCGATCGATTTTATTTTCGATCTGCGAAGCTGGATCGGGCCAAGGTCACGGCGTCACCAATTCGCCTTAGCGTATTGGCGTTGCGCAAGGTGCCGACGCCTTTCAGGCGCCCCGCGCCTAACGCCGAAAGCAAACGCGATCGCGATGGATCGCCCCTAAAATGGATCCAGAGATCGCCGCCGGCGACGGCAATTCGTTCATCGCTGACATAGTGCGCCAGGGCGTTTTCGCCGCCTTTCGGGATTGGACTGCGCATCACGCGAACGGCGACCCTTTGCGGATCGGCGGTCGCTTCGGCACGAAACGGGTTTGCGCGCAGCAGGCGTCGCCACCTTTCAGCGTTGCGAACGATAATTGCGACATGCTTGCCGAACCGCGCGTTGAAGGCGACTTCGAGATTTTTCTCCAACTCGGAAATCGACGCCTTGTCGCTCTCAAACGTCAGATTTCCCGTTGCACCGATGGTTCTGGGGTCGTGGAGGCCGAGTCCTTGCGCCATGGCACGCAGCTCGGCCATCGCCAATCGCCGGCCGAGCGGCAGAACCACACTGTAAAGCAGGGCCACGTAGGTCGTCATCGTTGGATGGCTCTCGTTTTCGGTCGGCTGTCCTAACCAGCTCTATCTTTCACAAGGTCAAATATCTTACGGGGTGCAGTCAAGCACTGTCACCGTAATAGCCCGCACCATGAAGCCACTGGTATTCCGGCCGGCAATATCAAGCCTCGTGCAGTATTCTGGGCGATCCATCACAGAAAGGTCGTGAGCTCATAAGCCAGCACGGCTCCGCCAAGACAGCGCCGCCATGGGTTCACCCCGCGGAAAATCTCGTCGAGGGCCCAAATGATGAGGCCGCCTTTGAACACGATGTCCAGGGCAATAGCGGCAGTGCCCGGCGGCTGCCAGACCCAGCGCAGGACACCGGCCACGATGACGACCCAGAGAACGAGGTTGGGGACCTGGGCGATCGTGATGTCACCGGTTTCGCGATTCCGAAAGAACCATTGCAGGAACCTGGACATGATCACGCTCGCCTCTCCGATCGCGAGGTTACTCGCATAATCCGGTCACCGCGATTGCGGCCGTCCCGATGTCTGCTATCGAGGGCCGCATCGAGTCTTTCGCGATTTCGGGAGATGATGAGGACAACGCTGGATTGCTTGCCATCGACGGGCCGCCCGCGCGTCCCGACGCATTGCGGATTTTTTCGATGGAGCAGCCACATCGAACAAGGGCGCCGTCGCCGGCGCCCTTCATCGCTTGCCGCTCAATCCCGGCTGCGATGCAGCACGTGCCGTTGCTGCTGCGGGGCATAGGCCCGCATCGGGTTGATACCGCAGCTCTCGTTGGTGCCGCTCGCGGTGGCACGGCACTGCTCATAGGTGGAGAACTCGCAATTGCCGGGGTAGCCCGATTGGCGGCCCTGCAGGCAATAATTGTCTTGCACCTCGGTTGCGGACGCGGCGGTAGAGGATGCCGCGACGGTCAGGGCGGAAACGGCCGCAAGGACGGCGATGGCAAGATGACGATGCATGGGGAACTCCTGTGTAGCGCTCGCTGGATGCGAGAACTCTCGTGAGCTAACGCTTCAGATCTCGAATGCTTCGCAGGCGGAGAGATTAAATCGCTGTTATGTGCCACAGGGGCGGCACGCCCGTGCTCCGCTCCACCACGCACTCCGCACCATCGATAACGCAGGGTGCGTGACGAAAATCCCTGATGGTGGCGGGCTTGTCGCCGACCCAGCACGTACCGAATTTGGTCCAGCCGGCCGGCGCGCGATCTTACAGCTCAGGCGGCCAGCCCGATCGCTCGGCTCGACGCAAGGACGACTTTACGATCAGGCGATGGAATGGCGCGATTCCCGCGATATAGGCCCGCCCTCCCAAATGATTGAAGGTCACGACCGTTGTGGCGACCAGTCGGCGGCACAAAGCGGACTCTTCAACCAGAACGGACAAACGGAAGTCGAGATGGCGATCGTCCTCACCAAGAATAATCTCATGACGACGCCGATCGTAGACCCGAAAGAAATCGATCCTGTCGGTCGCAACGTCATCGCGCAACTCAGACGATGTCTTGAGACCAAACCCCGCAACCAAAGTGTCCCTTAGAGCCACTAGCCAGCCAACCCACCGCGGCTGACCCATCAGCATATGGGTGGCGAGGCGCTCGGCATCGCCCGTCGCATGGCTCGGCAGATCGATCGCGAATGCGTCAGCGAAGCCCGCATTGGCGTAGAGCGGCTCGAGCACCGAATGTTGGGGCAAATCCACTCGAGCAACGCGCGCCATAGATGTTCCGCCCGGACTGAATGGAAGCGAAGAGGTGGTGGAGACCAATAGCACCTGCTAGCCTCACCAACAAGCGGCGAGGCCACTGGGCAGGTCGATGCCCCCTTCCCGCTCAGCGGTCATTGAAACTGAAGCGCAGACCACGCTGCCGGCCACGTACACTCAACCTCCATCCACCACGCACTCCGCATCATCGATAACGTAGGCTGCGTGACGAAAATCCCTGATGGTGGCGAGCTTGTCGGCGGACCAGTTCAACAGCATGAAATATTTCGGCCGCCCACTCGGCTCGTTCGGATCGAACACCAGGATCGCGGGACGTCCGTCGACCTGCCCCGTCACCAGGTGCCAGTCGCTGATCTTCGAATAATTGCCGAAATAGCGCGACACCTCGGCCTTGCCATTCAGCCTGGTGCGGTTGACGAGCTCGAGCCTGACGTCATCGGCGATCATGGCGCGGATCGCGTCGAAGTCGCGGGCATTGAAACGGCCGACATAGGCGTTGAGCCGCGTGCGGTCGGCCTCCGACAGGCCCGGCTGCGGCGCGTCGTCCGGCTCCCCGGCGAACTCACGCAGCTGCGTGCGCCCACGATGCAGCGCGGCCTTCACCGCCGGCAGGCTGAAATCCATGATGTCGCAGACCTCGGCAAGCGAGCAGCCGAGCACGTCCATCAGGATTACGCTGGACCGCTGCGCCACCGGCAGCCGCATGAAGGTGCGCAGGCTGGTCGCAGCGATCTGGCGGCTTTCCACGTCATCGAGCTGGTCGGCAATCATCTCCACCTCCTCAGCCGAATGCAGCGCCTCCTGCCGGTTGCGGCGGCGCAGGAAATCCAGCGCGGTGTTGTGCGCGATGCGGAACAGCCAGCCCTCCGTATTGACGGCGGGCGTGACCGATTGCAGCGCTCCCATCGCCTTGATCAGCGCATCCTGCAGCACGTCCTCACCGTCGATGACCGAGCCGACCATGCGCGCGCAGTAGCGATGCAGCTTCGGCCGCATCCGCGCCAGCAGCGCCTCGATATCGATGGTGGCCAGTGGCTCTGGCGCCATTGTTCCTCCGACTCGCCTGGTCAGGACTCGTCCAGCATACGGTAGTTGCCGACGATCCTCACATCACGAACCAGCGGCGGCTCGGCGCAGCGGTCGCGGATGCCGTCCTGGAACGCCTGAAACGCCCTCAGTTTCGGGATCGGGCTCGAGCCGTCCTCGGCCGCGGCCTCGACCAGATGGATGAAGGTGTCGTCCTCCAGCCGCAGCGTCAGATAGCGCACGCCGTCCGGCCCGGCCGCCTTCAATTCGGCAAATACGGCCGAAACTAGCTCGGCGTTCCTGTCGGCCAGCTCCGGCTTGGCCTTGTACCTGATCAACGTCCTTTTCATCGCGCGCTCCCTGCTCATGTCGCGACCTCCCGCATGGCTTTCCCAGACAACCGGTGCCCCGCTTTTCCGGATCAAGCTCGCGTCAATGGCCGCGTCATCCCCAAGGACGTTTGGCGGCCGGCGAAGGATGCGGCCCGGAAAAAAATATTTCGGGGCGCATCCTTTGCCCCTCCGGCCTCGTCTAGCCGGCAGAACGCGCCGCGACAGGGTGGCGCAACACACGGAGAGAGGGCGATGCAGACCCCGACCAATCGCGCCGAGAAGAACTGGGTGCTTGGCGTCACGGCGCTGGCATCCTTCATGATGGCGCTGGACGCCATGATCATTACGACGGCATTCGCGACCATCCGCGCCGAATTCGGCAGCCCGGTCGAGACGCTGCAATGGACCGTCAACGCCTTCAACCTGACCTTTGCCGTGCTGCTCCTGACCGGCGCCGCGCTCGGCGACCGCTTCGGTCGCCGCCGCATGTTCGCGGCCGGGATCGCCCTGTTCGTCGTTGCATCGGCGGCCTGTGCGCTCGCCGGCAACGCCACCGCGCTGATCGCCGCCCGCGCGCTGCAGGGCGCCGGCGCCGCGCTGGTGATGCCGCTGGCGATGGCGATCCTGAGCGGCACGTTCGGTCGCGAGGAGCGCGCCCGCGCGCTCGGCATTTTCGCCAGTATCACCGGCTGCGCGCTGATCATCGGCCCCGCCATCGGCGGCTTCATCACCGAACATTTCGGCTGGCGCTGGGTGTTCTGGATCAACCTGCCGATCGGCCTGATCGCGATCGCCCTCGTGCTGGCACGCTTGCGCGAAAGCTTCGGACCGGCTGCCGCATTGGACATCCCCGGACTGTCGCTCGTCGCCCTCGCGGCGCTCGCGCTGGTCTGGAGCCTGTTGCGCGGCAACGCCGTGGGGTGGGCGAGCGCCAAAGTCATGGGCACGCTGATGTCAGGCCTGGTGTTCACCGCCGGCTTCGTGCTCTGGGAATTGCGCGCGGCCGCGCCGATGGTGCCGATGCGGCTGTTCGCATCGCGGGCGCTTGCCTCCGGCATGTCCGCCAGCGTCCTGTTCTACGCCGCGATGTATGGCGTCTTGTTCCTGCTGCCGCAGTTCCTGCAGACCGCGCTGGGCTTCGACGCCTTCGGCGCCGGACTTCGCCTGCTGCCCTGGACCGCGACGCTGTTCGTCACCGCCCCGATCGCCGGCGCGGTCGTCAACAGGTTCGGCGAGCGGCCGCTGGTGGTGACGGGATTGCTGATGCAGGCGATCGGTCTTGGCTGGATCGCGGCGATCGTGGGCCCCGCGGTTGCCTACTCCGCTCTCGTCGCTCCGCTAGTGCTGGCCGGCGTCGGCGTCTCGATGGCGATGCCGGCGGCGCAGAACGCCGTCCTGAGCTCGGTCGCGGTGGCAGAAATGGGCAAAGTGTCCGGCATCTTCAACATGGGCCGCTTCCTCGGCGGCATGTTCGGCATCGCTGCACTGGTGGCGAGCTTCTCGGCCAACGGCGGAGTCGATTCGGCCGCGCATTTCGAGCGCGGATTTGCCGCCGCGATGAGCCTCGCCGCAACGCTGTCGCTGGCCGGCGCGATTGCGGGGCTTTTCCTGCCGGCACGGCGACGGATCGCCAGCGCAGCCGCGCAGCAAGATGCGTGACGCGCACAGCGGCGGATACCGCACCATTCACTGTTCGCCCTAATCGAACAGTGAAGCCAATTCCGGAGAGATTATCCAACCATACTGCCCGCCTATTATCTCCCTCACCAGACAGGGAGACCCACCATGACCATCCAACACCCACGCACGGCCATCGTCACCGGCAGTTCGAAGGGCATTGGCGCCGCGGTCGCCGAGCGGCTGGCGCGGGACGGCCTCGCTGTCGTCGTCAACTATGCAAGCGGCGCTGCGCCGGCCGAGGCGCTGGTGGCGAAGATCAAGGCCGCCGGCGGGGCGGCGATTGCGGTCAAGGCCGACATCAGCAAGCTGGCTGACGTGCGCGCGCTGTTCGACGCGGCCGAGACGGCGTTCGGCGGCGTCGACGTGCTCGTCAACAATGCCGGGATCATGAAGGTCGCCCCATTGGCCCAGACCTCCGACGAGGTATGGGACCAGACCATCGCGATCAACCTCACCGGCACCTTCTATGCGCTGCGTGAAGCGGCGAAGCGGCTGCGCGAGGGCGGCCGGATCGTCAATTTCTCGACCAGCGTGGTCGGCCTCTATCAGCCGACCTATGCAGCTTACGCCGCGACCAAGGCCGGCATCGAGGCAATCACCCACATCCTGTCGAAGGAATTGGGGCCGAGGCGCATCACCGTCAACGCGATCGCGCCGGGCCCCGTCAACACCGAGCTGTTCCACAACGCCAACCAGCACAACATCTCGCCGATCATCGACCGGACGCCTCTCCATCGTCTCGGCGAACCCGACGACATCGCGCGCGCGATCTCGTTCCTGGTCGGGCCCGACGGCGGCTGGATCAACGGCCAGATCCTGCGCGCCAATGGCGGCATCATCTGAAGCCGCATCGTCTGGAGATCATGACCATGAGCGATGCGATCACGGGCGGGGCTCCGCGGCGCAGCCCCGCGTCCTGCTGTTGCCTGGCTTGCGCAATGTCTACGAGATCGCCAATCCCGTTTCCTATGCGGTTCTGCGCGTTGCCTTCGGATTGATCCTGTTCACGCACGGCTTGCCGAAACTGCTCGGCGAGTCCCACGGCGCCATGGCCAATCCGTTCGCGAGCTCCATCAATTTCATCACCAATTCATTGCATTTTCCGGCCCCGGTGGCGTTCGGCTATTTCGTGATGCTGCTGGAAACCATCGGGGCCATCATGCTCGCCGCGGGGCTGTTCACTCGCCTCGTCGCGCCGATGGTCGCCGTGCAGATGGCGATGATCTGCCTGATCCATTACCCCAAATGGGCCTGGATCGATCGCGGCATGGAGTACCCGTTCCTGATGGGCCTCGTTGCCCTGCACATGTCGTTTCGAGGCGGCGGGCGATTTTCCGCGGACCGCTTGATTGGACGGGAGCTTTGAAGGCACGCCGGGCGGCCCTGCCCGCTCCCGCCGTTCAATCCCCCCGCACACAACGCCACAGCAGATCGGCGATCTCGGCGCGGCGCTGCGCCCTCGCCTTCGGCGAGGACATGTCGAAGGCGAATTGCGCCTCGAAGGTGTGACGGTTGGCGACCGCGAAGAAGCTCAGCGCATTCAGCGTCATGTGCAGCTCGACCGGATCGATGCCGGGCCGGATCGCACCGCAGGCCGCGCCGCGCTCCAGCACCTTGGCAATCTGGCTGATGCTCGGCTGCGTCATCTCCTTGAGCCTGCGGCTGATGGCCATGTGCCGTCCGCGATGGATGTTCTCGATGCTGACGAGGCGGACGAATTGCGGATGGTCCTGGTGGAAATCGAAGGTGAACTCGGCAAGCCGGCGGATCGCAGCCTCCGGCTCGAGCGCCTCGAGATGCAGATCCTCCTCGGCGGCGCGCATCTCCGCATAGGCCATCTCCAGCACCGCGGTGAACAGCTCTTCCTTCGAGTTGAAGTAGTAGAAGATCAGCCGCTTGGTGATGTTGGCGCGGGCGGCGATGGCGTCGGTGTTGCCGCCGGACAAGCCGTTCTCGGCGAACTCCTCGAAGGCGATGTCGAGGATCTCCTGCCGCGTCCGCTCGCGGTCACGCCGCTTGATCGGCACCGGCTTCGCCGCCCGGACGGGCTGCTTCTTCACACCTGGCATCTGGCCCTTTGGTCCTTCGCGGCGGCCTGTCGCGGCCTCGCCCTTCCTCCATAGCGCAATCGCGGGCACTTGACATCAATTATCCGATTGGATAATTATCAATTAACCTATGGATTAATTAGGAGGGAGGAGACACATGCGCTTGATCGGCGACCGCCGCGCCAGCTCCCGACAGCAGCGACTGCCGGGAATGCCCGTGCAGGGACGCAGGCCATGACCGCGCTCGGCCTTGCCCACCTCACCGCGTTGGAGCTTGCGCCCACGGCGCTGGTTGCCGAGGCGGCGCGGGCCGGGTTTGCCGCCGTCGCGCTACGCTTCATCCCGGCAACCATCGACGGGCCGGCCTATCCGACGCAGGTCGGCACCGAGGCCCACCGCGCGCTGAAGCGCGTGCTTGACGGCGAGGGCGTGCGGGTCAGCGACATCGAGCTGGTCCAGCTCAAGCCCGCCATCGACATCTCCTCGCTCGCAGCCTGTCTCGAAGCCGGCGCCGATCTCGGCGCCACCGCGATCATCGCTTCGGGCGACGATCCGGATCGGTCCCGGCTCAGCGCGCGTTTCGCCGAGCTCTGTCAACTCGCCGGCTCCTTCGGCTTGCGCGTCGACCTCGAATTCATGCGCTGGCGCGCGATCGGCAATTTGGCGCAGGCCGCGGCGGTCATCCGCGACGCAGGGCAGACCAACGGCTCCATCCTGGTCGACGCGTTGCACCTGGCGCGCTCCGGCGGCCGCGCCGCCGATCTGATCCCGCTTCCCGACCATTGGCTTCGCGCCGCGCAACTCTGTGATGCCGCCGCCGAAGCGCCGGCAACGGACGCGGCCGTCATCGCCGAGGCGCGCGCGGGACGGCTACCGCCCGGCGACGGTGCTCTGCCCCTCGGCGCACTGCTGGAGGCACTGCCCACTGATGCCGCTCTCAGCGTCGAGATGCCGTTGCCGGCGCTCGACGCAAGAGAGCGGATCGCCACGGCGTTCAATGCAACCAGGAACCTGCTCGAAGGCCACGCTCGCGGCGCCAGACGCCGCGACTGTCACGGCTGGGCCTAAACCCAACGGAATGCACGAGATGACAAAAATCAGGATTGGCGTGATCGGCGCGGGATTGATCGGGCGCAAGCATCTGCGCAAGCTGGCCGAGCACGGCGATTACGAGCTCGCCGGCATCGCCGATGTCAACGCCGAGCAGGTCGCAGCCGAGCAGCCCGGCGCACGCGTCTTCGCGGATTACCGGAAGCTGCTCGACGAGGCGCGGCCCGAGGCCGTGATCATCGCATCGCCCAATCAGCTCCACGCCGAGAACGGCATCGCATGCGCGCGGGCCGGCATCCATATCCTGATCGAAAAGCCGGTCACCGATACGCTCGAGACCGCCGCCGGCCTGATCGCGGAGGTCCGCAAAGCCGGCATCCGGTCGCTGGTCGGGCATCACCGTCGCCATCATAGGCAGGTGAAGGCGCTCAAGGCGCTGCTTGGCGAGGGCCGTATCGGAGATGTCGTCGGCGTCTCGGCGATCTGGGCCACGCACAAGCCGGCCGACTATTTCAAGGCGGCGCCCTGGCGGTCGCAAGCCGGTGGCGGGCCGATCCTGATCAATCTGATCCACGAGATCGACTTCCTGCGCTTTGCGGTCGGCGAGATCGTCGCCGTGGAGGCCATCGCCGCGAACCGGCAGCGCGGCTTCGCGGTCGAGGACACCGCCGCCGCACTGCTCGAGTTCGAGAACGGCGCGCTCGGGACGTTCTTCCTCAGCGACTGCGCGGTGACGCCATGGACGATGGAACAGGGTCTCGGCGAGGCGCCGGAGTTTCCGTTCAGCGGCCAGAGCAGCTACCGCCTGATGGGCCGCCGCGGCGCGATCGAATTCCCAAGTCTCGATCAATGGACACAGGAAGGCGGCGCGCAGGACTGGAACAGGCCGATCCGGGCGCAGGCCAATCATGCGGCGTCGATCGATCCTTACGTCGCGCAGCTCGATCATTTCCGCGACGTGGTGCGCGGCGTGACGCCATCGCTGCAACCGGTCGAGGACGGCGCACGAAGCCTGCTGGTGACGCTCGCGATCGCAGAGGCCGCGACTGCGCGACGGCGCATCGACCTGCGCGAGCGCTACGCGGCGCTCGGGCAAGGCGAGCAGGCAACGACCTAGTCGGACAGACGCGAACGGGCCAAGCCACGCCAAGAGGGCGGCCCGGCCACGCCAAGAGGGCGGCCCGGAGGGAGGAGCGAGGTGAACTACAAGTTCGATTTCGGACCCGTGATCGAGGGCCTGCCGGAGCTACTCTGGGGCTGTGCCGGCACGCTCGGCCTGGCGCTGTCGGGCATGGTGCTGGCGCTGATCATCGGGATCGGCGGCGTGCTGCTGCGCGATTCCCGGCTCGCGCCGCTGCGCTGGCTCGTCATCGCCTTCGTCGAGGCGATCCGCAACACGCCATTCCTCGGCCAGATCTACTTCGTCTTCTTCGCGCTGCCGATGGTCGGCATCCGCCTCGATCCGACGCTGACCGCGATCATCGCGCTCGGCGTCAACGGCGGCGCCTATGCGATCGAGATCATTCGCGGCGGCGTGCAGTCGATCAACAAGGGGCAGGTCGAGGCGGGACTGGCACTCGGCCTGAGCCGGACGCTGATCTTTCGCCTGATCGTGCTGAAGCCGGCGCTGCGCGCGATTTTCCCCTCGCTGACCAGCCAGTTCATCATGCTGACGCTGACGACGAGCATCGCATCGGCGATCTCGGCCTATGAGCTGACCTCGGTCGGACAGGCGATCGAGACAAATACGTTCCGCAGCTTCGAGGTCTATGGCGTCGTCACGCTGCTCTATCTCGCGATGTCGTGGATGCTGATGCAGATGTTCGCGCGGATCAACGCGCGCTTCCTGCTCTATCCCGTGAAGTGAGGACGGCGCATGGACAAGAACCAGTTCCTGTTCCTGCTCAGCGGCCTGAAATGGACGCTGGCGCTGTCCGCGATCGGCTTCGCGCTCGGCTCGGTCGCCGGCCTCGGCGTCGCGCTGGCACGTACGTCGGGCCGGCGCTGGCTCGAACGCGGCGCGGCCGCCTACATCGCGCTGTTCCAGGGCACGCCGCTGCTGATGCAGCTGTTCGTCGTCTATTACGGGCTCGCGCTCGCCGGGCTGAAGCTCGATCCCTGGGTCTCCGTCTCGATCGGCTTCACCCTGCATGCCGGCGCCTTTCTCGGCGAGATCTGGCGCGGCTCGATCGAAGCGGTGCCGCGCGGCCAGGTCGAGGCCGCCAAGGCGCTCAGCCTCGGCTATCTCGACCGGATGAAGGATGTCGTGCTGCCGCAGGCGATCCGCATCTCGCTGCCCGCGACGATCGGGTTCCTGGTGCAGCTGATCAAGGGCACCTCGCTTGCCGCCATCATCGGCTTCACCGAGCTGATGCGCGCCGGGACCATCGTCTCCAACCAGAACTTCAAGCCGCTGCTCGTGCTCGGCCTGGTCTGCGCGCTCTATTTCGCGCTGTGCTGGCCGCTTTCGCTCTATGGCGCGTGGCTGGAGCGGCGGCTCGTCACCGCCGCACGATGAGGAATTCAACACAGAGGAGGGAATGATGACCAAGAGCAGGACAACCCGGTTCAATCGCCGCCACATGCTGGCGCTCGGCGCCGCCGCGATCGCCTCGCCGTTCGTGTTGTCGCGCGCCGCCTACGCGGTGACGCCTTCGGAGATCAAGGCGCGCGGCAAGGTGCTGATCGGGATCCAGGGCGACAATCCGCCCTGGGGGTTCGTCAATTCCTCGGGCAAGCAGGAGGGCCTCGATGCCGACCTGTCCGAGCTGTTCGCAAAAGAGCTCGGCGTAGCCACAGAATTCACACCGCTGGCCGTCGCCAATCGCATCCCGGCGCTGACGTCGGGACGCGTCGACATCCTGTTTGCGACCATGGCGATGCTGCCCGAGCGCGCCAAGGCGGTGCAGTTCTCGAAGCCCTATGGCGCCAACATCATCACCTTCATCGCGCCGAAGGAGATGGAGATCAAATCGCCGGCCGACATGGGCAAATACGTCATCGGCGTCGCGCGCGGCAGCGTGCAGGACACCGACGTGACCAAGGCAGCGCCGCCCGGCACCACCATCCGCCGCTTCGACGGCGATGCGCCGACCATGCAGGCGCTGCTGTCCGGGCAGGTGCAGGCGGTGGGCGGCAACATCTTCTACGTTCCACGCCTCAACGAATCCAAACCCGGCACTTACGAGAACAAGCTCGAATTCACCAAACTCTATAACGGCGCCTGCACGCGGCTCGGCGAGAAGGAGATCAACGCCTTCGTCAACGGCTTCATCGACAATATCATCGCCAGCGGTGAATGGGCCAGGATCTATCCGAAGTGGATGAACAACCCGCTGCCGGCCTTTCCCGACAGCATTCCCGGAATCCCCTTCACCGTCAGCTAAGGGAGAGTGCCATGTCGGTCGCAGCCAAGTCGGTCGCAATCACGGCGGACACGATGATCGCGATGCGCGGTGTCAACAAATGGTACGGCACGTACCAGGTGCTGACCGACATCAACCTGGCGGTCCGTGCAAGCGAGAAGATCGTGCTGTGCGGGCCGTCCGGGTCAGGCAAATCCACCCTGATCCGCTGCATCAATGCGCTGGAGAGTTACCAGAAGGGCGAGATCGTCGTCGACGGCGTCCATCTGGGCAGCCAAGGCAAGGCCGTCGATGCGGTGCGCCGCGAGGTCGGCATGGTGTTCCAGCAATTCAACCTGTTCCCGCACATGACGGTGCTGGAGAACTGCACGCTGGCGCCGATCCGCTCTCGCGGCATTCCGCGCCCGGCGGCGGAGGAGACCGCGCGGCGGCTGCTCGACCGTGTGAAAATCCTCAACCAGGCGGACAAATACCCGGCGCAATTGTCCGGCGGCCAGCAGCAGCGCGCGGCGATCGCCCGGGCGCTGTGCATGGAGCCCAAAGTGATGCTGTTCGACGAGCCGACCTCGGCGCTCGACCCCGAAATGGTCAAGGAGGTGCTCGACACCATGATCGGGCTTGCGACCGACGGCATGACCATGATCTGCGTCACCCATGAAATGGGCTTCGCCCGGCAGGTCGCCGACCGCGTGATCTTCATGGCGGAGGGACGGATCGTCGAGGAGGCGGAGCCGGAAATCTTCTTCAAGGCCCCGCAGCACGAGCGCACCAAAAAATTCCTCGGCGAAATTCTGCCGCATCATTGAAGCCGTGCCGGCGCAGCACGACGGCGGACCGGTGTCCACCCTTGCCGGACGCCTCAAGCCTCTACCCGATACAGCCTCCACCGCTCCGGCACGCCCTTGAGCTGGTGCATGCCGTGATCCCTGAAGCTGATCGTCGATTGCGCCTTCAGCAAATCCTTGACCGCGCTCGAGACCAACACTTCGCCGGCCCGCGCTTTCGCGGCGACGCGGGTGCCGATATGGAAGGCGAGACCGACCATTTCGCCGCCGCTGATCGTGTACTCGCCCGCATGCAGGCCGACCCTGATCTCTAGCCCCAGCGTGCGCACGGCCTTCTGGATCGCGGTCGCGCAGCTGATCCCGGCAGCCGGCGCCTTGAACGTCGCCAGCACGCCGTCGCCCGTCGTCACGACTTCCTTTCCGCGCGAGCTCTTCAGCTCCTTGCGGACGGCTGCGTAATAGTGGCCCATCACCTTGGTCCAGCGCGCATCGCCGAGCTTCGCGGCCTTTGCGGTGGAGCCGACGATATCCACGATCAGGATGGTGGCGAGCGCCTGCTTGAGATCGGTGCCGCGCTCGGCGGATCGGCGCTGGAGCGCGATAACTCCGGCCAGCGGCTCATAGCGATGGCTACGTCGCCGCCCGATCGCGGCCTTTGCGTAATCCTGGGCACGTTGCGCCGTGCCGCACCGAATCGTCTTCTCCTGCGGCGTGCGCGTCCAGTAGACCTTGCGCCCGGCGCCGGTGCCTTGGACCTCCACGGCGCCCCACTTCAGGAAAACCGCCGAGCCGACGCGCCTGACACACCACGCCTTCGACGTGTATCCCGATACGTTCGACTGATGGACTCCGATGCGAAGGAATTTTGGCATGAACGCGCGGCCAGTCGAAGGAACGTTTGGGCGGACCTGGGACCAACGTATTCGCACATTCCTATATTGGCAACAGGGCTCCTCGCACCCTACGCTCCCCTGCGCGCCTCCTGCTTGCCGATCGAGCAGCGCCACGCCGCAAGACGTTCGGCTGGGTGCTGCGTCATCCATTCGGCAAGCTGTGGCGCTCCCATCAGACAGGACTGCATCGTCACGTCAGCGAAATCCGAGGTCGTGACGATCTGCTCGCGGCAATCCGTCGGCGACGCGAGGCTGCAGAGCACGGCAATGATCTTGATCATGTCACAAGAGCTCCTTCGACGTGCTCGGGCTCTGCGTCGCCGCCCGAGTGGTCGACCGCGGCTCGACGGGCCGCTCGCCGTCGGGATCGGCCGGCGGAAACACGGCGTCATAAATGGCGCGTGCTTCGCGGATCAGCCGCGCACGCTCGCGCTCGGCCCTTGTGACCAGTCGAACAACTTCGCCCATATCGGCTCCACGGGTGGCAAGAGAGGAAACTGACCAGACGGCCCTGCCCTGGTTGGGCGACCGGCTCGCCGCGCAACCCGCAATCACGGGTACGATTCGTATCGCGTGCCGGCCGAACGCGCCGATGACCTCGCCGCATCGACGCTTGATGCCTTTTCGGCGCGCCGCTGATAGTCATTGGCCAGCATCTCGAGTCGGGCCGCGACCGCGATGTCCGTCATGGTCCGGGCCGCGCGCAGCAGGCTCTGCGCCGTCTCGAGATATTCCTTTCCTCGTTGTGACATCTGCATGGTCATAGGCGCCTCGCGCGGTTTTCTGAGAACATGTCGACAACTGACGGAAATCGACCAAACCAGTCGCGCTCACCCTGCCGGCGTGCCGCCAAACGTTCGACGCACTTTTTCGAGCAAAGGGGCTTTCGCCAAGAGTAGTAGCGGACCAGGCCAAACTTGCCGTCGCACGCGGCACAGCGAGCGGTTCGACTTCCAGAAACTTGGGAACAGTTTGGCATTGGCGTCTCCTCTTGTGGTCGCGTCCGATGTGTCGATCACCTTTTCTGTTGCATCGAGGCAGCCGCATCGACTGTCCTCGACCAAATCTTGCGGCACCAATCGCAACGCCGCCAGTGAAGCCAACCTAGCCGTCCTGCGCGAACATATCTTTCAACAACGCGTCCGAATTGCCCATAAGCACGACTTGTGTCGCGTGCAGCGGACGTACCCCGGCAATTGTGCGTTTTGCGCGATCGCCCGATTCCGGAACAGGATCGACGTCACAGCGACGGACGCATGCACCGTCAATCACGGCACATCGAGGCCATGACGGGCAGCGATGGCGACCGTTCGGGGACCGCCGGCGTGTGCGGGACGATGGCAAGCTCGGCGTTGCCAATGAGGGGCGGGATTTCTCCGCACGCCGCGCAATTGGCGGCGCGCGGGTCATCAACGATCTTGCGTCAGCGAGATTTCAACGATCCGGCGGCGACGAGCATCCCGCCTCAACCGTGAAACGCAAACAGCTCGATCGGATCGCTGAAACCGCGCACCTCGTATTTGCCGACATGCTCGAGCTCGAACTCCCGCTCGACCAGCTCGGCGAACGCGCGCGAGAGCAGCACCGGTCGTCCCAGCTGCTTGGTCAGGGCTTCGAGACGGGAGGCCATGTTGACGGCGGGACCGATGACGGTGAAATCGAGCCGGCTGGACGATCCGATATTGCCGTACATGACGTCGCCGACGTGGACGCCGATGCCGTAATTCAGCGGCGCGCGGCCGGTCCCGTTGTTCCGTTCGTTCAGCGCAGCCATGGCCTGCCGGGCTTCAGTCACGGCGCGAAGCAGATTTGCGCAGGCGCTGGGCTCGCTGAGCGGGAAAATGGCGAGCAGGCCATCGCCGATGAATTTCAGGATTTCGCCGCCGTGCCGCACGATCGGCTCCGACATCGCGTCGAAATAGTCGTTGAGCAGATCGATGACGTCATCGCGCGGCCAGTTGTCGGAGATCTTCGTGAAATCGCGGAGGTCGCAGATCATGATCGCGGCACGCACGGTGGTGCCGGTGCCGCGCCGGGTCGCGCCGGCCAGGATCAGCTCGCCGGCATGCGACCCGACATAGGTCTCCAGCAGCGTGCGCGCCAGACGGTTCTTGATGCGGATCTCGCTGACCAGCGCCAGCACCGGCAGCAGGTTCTTGAGCGCAACTAGATGCGCGTCGTCGAAGCCGCCGGGGCGATCGGTCGCGAAGGTGACGAGATGGCGCTTGCCGAGTGTGTGATGGAGCGGCCAGGCGACGTAGTCGGTCAGACCTTTCGCGCGCATCTCGTCATAGACCGCGTGCCTGCGGCCGAGCGACGGATCGCCTTCGAGGTTCTCGCGGAGTTCGCTCGCACCGTCCAGCATTTCGCTGACAGGGCTGCCGATGAACTCGGATCGCTCGAGCACGTCGAAGTCGACCCGCGAGATCTTCGCCTCGCGCATGCCATCCAACCACATGAAGGCGGCGCCGAGCCATTGTGGATGCTGGATCCGGACGTGCATCGTCGACCGCTTGAGCGGAATGCCCGCCTGCTGGAGGCGGATGCACATCTCGGCAAAGATGTTGTCGATGAAGCGCTCGTCGCGCGTGCCGTTGGTCAGCCAGTCGACGACGCCGTCGGACAGCGTGGTGGGGCGATTTTGGTCTGGCGCGGTCATATCCTGCCCGTTCATATCGTGGCTTGCGCGGCGGTCCGCATGATCAGGGCAGATATCGTGTTCCGGCGCCGCGGCGTCAACCTAGCCAGGTGCATGGATTATGCGCATTCGCCCGGCGGTTGCGATCTAGCCGACGAGCTGAATCGAGCCCAGCACCGCCAGCCCCGAGACGAGTCCCAACCTGGACGCCTCGGTCAGCTCGACCTTCAGCGTGCAGCCGGTGGGGATGACAATATCTTCGCTATTGAGACGAATGCTGCAATCGCCGGAAACCGCGTAAACCAGATGCGTGCCGGCGGACAAAGGCCGCTCGCCGGGTTCCCTGAGTGCCAGCAGCTCGATCTCCGCCGCGCCGCGTCGGGCCATCAGGTTGACGACCTCGACGGGACCCGCCTCGAGTGCGGTCACGATCTCGAGCTCGCCCGGGAAGCGCACCGTCGTAAAAGGTTCGCGCTCGTCGAAGTCCTGGCTGGGCGACTTCAGCACGAGCCCGTGCCCGCCGACGACCATTTGCAGCCGGTCGATGCCGGGCATGTAGGAGAAGGGACCGGGCGCCACGATCGGCGTGGACGCAAAGCGCCAGAGCAGGCTGTCCCAATCCTTCGCCGGCGCGTCGGCGCGATGCGCATCCGCGATATCGGTGAAGATGCCGCCACCGTTCTTCCAGGGCGAGCGGGTGTAGTCTTCGGACTTCAGCAGCGTGGTTTTCATGTCTTGAGTTTATCCGGGAAGGCATGTGGCCGAGATCGCCCGCGCATCATGCGCGGGTTGGGCCGGCTTTGCCAACCGGTTTCACCAGCGATGAATTGCCGTCACGCCTTGGCGTCGAGGTTCAGCCTGGTGCTCAGCTCGTTGACGAGCGAATCCACGAACTGGTTCTGATAGGCGGAGATGCCGTTGAAATAGACCGGGCCGCCGGACTGCACCAGCAGGCCGCCGCCGGACACTTCGGCATCCTTGGCGCCGCTCTCGGATTTGGTGTCGAGCTGGCCCATGGCGTCGTCGAGCTGCGCGGCGGTCTTGTCGTCCATCTCGCCATTGGCCTGAAGCGTGGCGAGCAGCGCCTGGTAGGCACTGCCGAGATCGGCTCCCGTCCCCGTCTCGGCGGTGGCGGAGAAGCTGCCGTTGGTCTTGCCGCTGTAGCTCTTGTAGGTCAGCGTCTCCGTGGTGGTGCCGTCGCTGTTGGTCCGATTGTCGAGCAACAGCTCGAACGCGTTGCCATAGGCGCCCGTCGTCAGCATGTTCGGATCGTTCGGATTCTTGTTCTTGCTCGCGCCTGTCTTGTCGGAGCCTGCGGTCCAGTTCGGCGGGACGGTGTACCTGACGTTGGTCACGGCTTCGTTCCTGTGATCATTGCGCGGAAGCATTCAGCAATTCTTGTGCCAGCGAAAGCGCAGTTGATTTCCGTCGGCTTTCCTTGTCGTAGCGCGCGGACTTCGCACAACGCTGCAAAAATTGCCCGGCAGTTTCATCCCGTCGCGCGATTGTGCGGCGCTCGCGCCTGAGTTCGTCCCGGATGGAGCGCAACGCGATCTCGGGGCAGCTCGCGCGATGAGGTTGTGCTCCCGGATTATGGAAGCTGGCGTCGGCCAACTGAGCGGCCGCTTCCCCTTGCCCCCGCCGGCGGCAATTTAGGTCAGAAATCTACCCCTTTTGGGTACCTTGCACGAAGCTTGGAGTGCCGCATAATCCAGACACTTACCTGAAGGTATTCGGCTCGCGCTTCGGCCAGGCAATTGCGTAACGCGCTCCTCTGAGTGGGAGAATTGCAATGCCCGTGTTCAACTTGCCGTACTGGTTGATGATTGCAGGCTCCGCGTTGGTATTGGGCGGACTCATTGGCTTAGGGGTCAGCCGCAACAAGCGGGTTGAGAGCGATCCCATTCTGCTCCCGGGCGATTTGACGGCATGGCGAGCCGAGGGATCAGAGAACTCGGATCTTGCGGCTGCCCGGGATTCGCACAGGTAGGCACTGATGGCTTGCACCCGTGGCCAATTCTGCGGAGCAAACTCTGGAGAGAGACATGGCCCTGCATTTTACTCGCGTCGAGACTCCGGTGAACGCACTTGAAATCTGGATGGCGTGCAGCAGCGGATTTTCGTTTGTGATCAGTAACGAAAGCCGCACCGGTCCTGGCCTTCATGGAAAGCCGGGCCTGGTTGCCTCATGGCGACCCGTCGAAGAAAACAAGTCCGCGATCAAGCTTGGCGGCTCCCCCTTCAGTACCTTCGCCGAGGCCGAGCGGGCCTGCGAGGCCCTCCTGGAAGCACTCGAGCAGATGAGCGCATCGCAAACTCCGACGAATGCGGACTCACCGCAATAAAGCAAAAGTTCTGCTTCGTCGGGGCATCGAATCCCGCGGCGCCGGATTGCGCTGGCGTCTCACATCCCGCTCAGGCCGCTATCGACCGCGAGCGTTTGCGCGGTGACGTAGACGCTTTCATCCGACAGGAAGAACAGTACGGCATAGGCGATCTCCCATGCAGTCGCCTGGCGGCCGAAGGGGACGTGGCCCTTGCCGCGCGAGGGGCGGCCGGCGCCGGCTTCGCGGCCGTTGGGGGTATCGACGAGGCCGGGATAGACGAGATTGGCGCGGATGCCGCGGCGCGATCCGAGATGGGCGATGTTGCGCATCAGGCCGCCGAGCGCGGCTTTTGAAGAGTCGTACACCGCCATCTGCGATCCCGCTTTCAGCGCGGCGATCGAGGAGATGAAGACGATGGCGCCGCCATTGTCGAATTTCGGCATCGCCGCGCGGCAACAGAGCATGGGACCGCGGACGTTGACGTCGTAGATCCTGTTCCACTCCTCGGGACTAACGGCGTCGAGCCCAGTCTTGCCGAAGGTGCCGATGTTCAGCACCATGCCGTCGAGGCCGCCCATGGCGCGATGAGCCTCCTCGATCATGCCCTGGACGTCGGCCTCCGACGTCACGTCGGCCGCAATGGCAAAACCCTCGCCGCCTTCGTCGGTGATGTGCTTGACGGTCTGCCGGGCAGAGGTGTGGTTAAGGTCGGCCACCGCCACCTTCGCGCCCTCGCGTGCGCACAAGATGCTCATGGCGCGGCCATTGCCGATCGGATCGGTGGCCGCATCGAACACGCGCTGGCCGCCGCCGACGATCAGGATGCGGCGCCCTTTCAGGCGCTCCCTGCCCGGCGCCTCGCCCAATGACTCCGCGCTCGGCGGACGGACGTAGCGTTCCGGCTTGCTCTCGATTTCCGCCATCTCAGCCGCCCTACTTCCTGCCGCCGTCATAGACCTTCATGCCGGCCGCGGGATCGAGATCGGTCTCGGTCGCCTCGGTGAGGCGCGCCATCATCATGTAGAAGCCGAGTGCGACGATGGATTCGACGATCTCCTGGTCGCTGAAATGTTTTCGCGCGACAGTGAAGGTCGCCTCGGGCACGCGAACATTCTCCACCACCTCTCGGCCGAACTTCAGCAAGGCACGCTCAGCCTCGCTTAGCGCGGCGGCATCGTAGTCGCTGCGCTCGACGGCATCGATCTGGCCTTGCGTGCAGCCGACGCCGAGCGCGATCGGCACGTGCTGGCGCCATTCATAGGCGCCGCCTTCGAGCTGCGCCGCCTGGAGGATCAGCAGCTCGCGGTTGACCGCTGAAAGCTTCTGCTTGTGCAGGATCGAATTGCCGAGCCGCATCGCCGGGATCATGTTGGCCTCGGCATGGGCCATCATGCGAAAGATGTTGAGCTTGACCGGCATGCGGTCGAACGAGGCGCGGATGTCGCCGCCCGTCGTCTCCGGATCAATCAGGGGCAGCCTTGCCACGCGTCTCTCCCTTGGGTTTTCGTTTCTTGTTGTCTTCGTCGTTGCCCGCCGCAATCAGCGACAGGAAGAAGGCGAGATAGCGGTCGATCGCCTCGATCACATTCGGCCGTGGCGAGGGCGTCGCGCCCATCACGTAATGCTCGAGGCGGATATAAATCAGGCCGGCCGCGAACAACCGCGCGGTCTCACGGGGATCGGGCGTCTTGACCAAGCCCGCAAGCGCAAAGCCGCGGAAGTAATCGGTCATCATGCTCTGCTCGCGCGCGTAGAAATGGTCGGCGAATTTGGCGCGGATACCCGGCACGCGGTTACGCTCGGCCGTGATGACTTTCTGGAACTGATGCTCGCGCGGGTCGGACCATTGCTCGACGAGATCAAGCGCGAACTGGCGGCAAAACGCAGCGGGCTGGCGCGCGAGCTGCTTGTAGCGCGGCTCTTCCAATCGGCTCGCCGAACTGGCGGGGCCGTGCTCGGCCACGATCGCTTCGAGGATCGCGGCCTTGCCGGAGAAATGATTGTAGAGGCTGCTCTCGCGGATACCGACGCGCCGTGCAAGCTCGCGCATCGAGGCGCCGCCATAGCCGCTCTGCGCGAACAGATTGAGCGCTTCGGAGAGGATGCGCTCGCGGGTCGTGGGCGCAGCCGCTTCCGCCGCGCTGGAGGTGTGGACAGCCATATGGCTTGACTAACGAACGATCGTTCGCTAGTCAACCGTACGAACGATCGTTCGTTTCGCCAGTCTGGCGGCAACGATCGCGGCCCGCAAGTCCGCTTCGGGCGCTGTTCTCGCGTTTCAACTCCGCTCCAATGAGAGGCGGAGAGCGATTTTGGGGAGACGACCTCATGGCGCGCTTTGCCCGCCTTTGCCTTCGTGCGGCCTGCATCCTGTTGCCGCTGCTCGCAGCCGGCACCGCCTCTGCCCAAAGCAAGTACGATCCCGGCGCCGACGACAAGACGATCAAGATCGGCACCACGGCGCCGCTGAGCGGACCGGTCTCGGCCTTCGCGCAGATCGCGAAATCGGCGGAGGCCTATTTCCGCAAGGTGAACGACGACGGCGGCGTCAACGGGCGCCGCATCCAGATGATCATCGCCGATGATGCCTACAGCCCGCCGAAGACGGTGGAGCAGACGCGACGGCTGGTCGAGAGCGAGGAGGTGCTGCTGATCTTCGGCGGCGTTGGCACGCCGACCAACAGCGCCGTGCACAAATATCTCAACGACCGCAAGGTGCCGCAGCTCTTCCTGGGCTCTGGCGCCGCGAAATGGGACGATCCCAAGAACTTTCCGTGGACCGTCGGCTGGCAGCCGACCTATCGCGACGAGGCGATCGCCTACGCCAAATACATCAAGGCGAGCCATGCCAATGCGAAGATCGGCGTGCTCTACCAGAACGACGATCTCGGCAAGGATTATCTGAAGGCGTTGGAGGAAGGGCTCGGCAGCGGCGAGGCCATTGTCGCGCGCGCGGCCTACGAGACCTCGGCACCGACCGTCGACACCCAAATCCTGCAACTGAAGACTGCCGGCGCGGAGGTCGTGCTGGTGGCGGCGACGCCGAAATTTGCCGCGCAGGCGATCCGCAAGATCGGCGAGATCGGCTGGAAGCCCACGACCATCATCTCCAACGTCTCGGCCTCGATCAGCGGCGTGCTGGAGCCGGCCGGCAAGGACAATTCCACCGGCGTGATCTCCAGCCAGTACCTGAAAGACGCCACCGATCCCGCATCGAAGGACGATGCCGGTTATAAGGAATGGCTGGCGTTCATGGACAAGTACCTGCCCGACGCCAACAAGAGCGACTGGCTGAATGTCTATGGCTACACCATCGCGCAGACGCTGGTGACAGTGCTGAAGGCCTCAGGAAACGACCTCACCCGCGCGAATGTGATGAAGCAGGCGACGACGCTCAAAAACGTGCGCCTGCCGATGCTGATCAACGGCACAGCGGTCAACAATTCGCCCGAGCATTACACGCCGATGACGAGCCTTCAGCTCATCCGCTTCGACGGCACGCGCTGGGTGCCGTTCGGCGACCTCCTGAAGAACTAAAGCATGCGGCAGGTCAAGATCGGCAGCATGCGGGTGGATCTCGTCAGCGAGATCCCTTCGCTTGCCTTCGACAAGACTTGGCTGTTCGCCAACGTCACCGACGCCGTGATCGCGGAGAACCGGAGCTGGCTCGATCATCGCTATATCGAGCCGGAGACCGGCCGCTTCATCCTCAGCCACCACTCCTATCTCGTCCGCACGCCGCGCTGGACCGCCATCGTCGACACCTGCTGCGGCAATCACAAGCCCCGGCCGCGCGTTCCTGTGTGGAACAACCTCAACCAGCCTTACCTCGCAAACATGCGGGCGCTCGGCGTCGCCCCTGAAGAGGTCGACTTCGTGATGTGCACGCATCTGCATGTCGACCACGTCGGCTGGAACACGCGCCTCGTGGACGGCCGCTGGGTACCGACCTTCCCCAGGGCGCGCTATCTGATGGCACGCGCCGAATATCGTCACTTCGAGGCAGCGCACAATGCCGCGCCGAAGAACCCCGTGAACCACGGCTCGTTCGAGGATTCCGTGTTGCCGGTGGTCGCCGCCGGCCTCGCCGAATTGGTCGAGACCGACCATCGCCTGTTCGACGATCGCGACGCCGCCCTGCGCTTCGCCCCAGCACCCGGCCACACCGCCGGCAACATGCAGATCCACCTCAATGGCAGCCACGATCATGCGGTGATGTCGGGCGACGTCATCCACCATCCCATCCAGTGCGCCGCGCCGTGGCTGTCGAACGCCGCCGACGTCGATCCGGCCGCCGCGGTCGCGACGCGGATGGCGCTGCTGGAAGAGCTCGCGGACACGCCGAGCTATCTCCTCACCGGCCATTTTCCAGCGCCGACCGCCGGGCGCGTGATCCGGCACGGCCATGCCTACAGATTTCGTTTCGAGGATTAGGGGAATGCCATCATGATGCAGCGCACCGTCACGCTTTCGTTTCTCGCATTGCTGTCGATGGCGCTGCCATCGCACGCCGAAGATCCCGCCGTCTACCCGACACGCAAGATCAGGATGCTATTGCCCTACGCGGCCGGCGGCGGCGGCGACGTCGTCGGCCGGCTGCTCGCCGACAAGATGGGCAAGACGCTCGGACAGAGCATCTATATCGAGAACCACACCGGCGCTGCCGGCACGCTCGGCACGCAAATGGTCGCGACTTCTGCGAATGACGGCTACACCATCACCGTCGGCGGCATGACCACGCATGTGCTGGCGCCGGCGATCTATCCGAAACTGCCCTACGATTCGATCAAGGATTTTACGACGATCGGGCGCGTCGGCGTCTCCTCGATCATTCTGGTGGCGACCAAGGGTTTTGCCGCCAATGACATCAAGGGCCTGATCGCACTGGCCAAGAAGGGCGAGGCGATCCAGTATGGCAGCTGGGGCATCGGGTCGACCGGGCAGTTCTGCGCGGAAATCCTGATGCAGCAGACCGGCATCAAGATGGAGCACGTGCCGTTCAACGGCATCGCAAAGCTCGCCGGCGACCTGCTCGGCGGCCACATCTCGCTGGCGACACTCGACGTGGCGACCGCAACGCCGCTGGTGAAGGACGGTTCGATCAAGGCGCTGGCCGCCTGTGGCGAGCGCTCGCCAAGCCTGCCCGATATCGCGAGCTACAAAGAACAGGGCGTACCGTTCGACCGCAGCCTGTCCTGGGCGATGTATGCGCCTGCGGGTCTCGCGTCGCCGATCGCACAGAAATTGTCGGTGGCGCTGAAGGACGCGCTCGGCGATACCGAGGTGAAGGAGAAGCTTCTGGGGCTCGGCATCACGCCTCAATTCGTGCCGGGCGACGAGCAGCGCGACATCAACGCCCGCGACATCGCGGCCTGGAAGCAGGTTGCCAAGGATGCGGGGATCGAAGTCAAGTGAGCAACACGACAACAGGAGCGCGGGCATGAGCCGCATCTTCGGCGCGGTGCGCCAGAACGGATATGTGGTGCGGGATATTCACGCCGCGATGAAGCACTGGATCGAGGTGATGGGCGTCGGTCCCTGGTACTACATGGACCGCGTCAAGACCGACTGGTTCCGCCATCGCGGCCGGGATTCCGCGGTCGAGATGAGCATTGCGCTGGCCAATTCCGGCGATCTTCAGATCGAGCTGATCCAGCAGCGCAACGACGCCCCCTCGCTGTACAGGGAGTTCCTCGACGCCGGCCACGAAGGCCTGCAGCACATGTCCTACTGGAGCCATGACTACCGGGCGCTCTACGACAAGGCGATCGGGCTCGGCTACAAGGTCGGCCATGAGGGCCAGATCGGCGGCGACAGGGGGCGCTTTGCCTATTTCGACACGCAGGCCCACCCGGGCACGGTGATCGAGATCTCCGACATCAGCGGCACCAAGGGGCCGTTCTTCGAGAAGGTCCGGCAGGCAGCCATGACCTGGGACGGAACGCGGGCGATCCGCGAGGTCGGCGGAGCGAAATCGTAGCTCCGATCGCCGGCTTGCGCCAGGAAGAGGCTGCTGGTGTAGTGAGACCACATCCATGGTAGCATGAAGCTCGTGTCCGAACCTTCAGCGAGGCAAGCATGTCCGACACTGACAAGGTTTTTGCCGGCTCGATTCCGAAAATCTACGACGAGTATCTCGTCCCGCTGATCTTTGCCCACTACGCCGCCGACATCGCGAAGCGTATCGCGGCTCTTTCCCCGTCGACGATACTGGAAACCGCGGCAGGTACCGGCGCCCTTACGCGGGCTGTGACCGCGGCGCGGCCTCCCGGCATCCGTTACGTCGCAACCGATCTCAACGAGCCGATGCTCGCGATCGCGGCGCAGCGCCAGGGTGAGGACCCGCGCATGACATGGCGTCAGGCGGATGCCACCGCCCTGCCCTTTGGCGACGCCGCGTTCGACGCGGTCTGCTGCCAGTTCGGCGTCATGTTCTTTCCCGACCGTGTCAAAGGCTATGCCGAGGCAAAGCGGGTATTGCGGCCGGAAGGCACGTTCGTATTCAACGTCTGGGACCGCATCGAGGAGAACGTGTTCGCTGATGACGCCACCGCCGCGCTCGGAAAACTGTTTCCCGATGATCCGCCCCGTTTCATGGTGCGAACGCCGCATGGCTATCACGACAAGGCCATTATCAGAGTCGACCTGGAACAAGCGGGCTTCCGCCACATCTCGATCGAAACGCTTGCTGCGGTGAGCCGCGCGCCGTCGGCCGAGTATGTGGCGTTCGCATACTGCCAGGGAACGCCGCTTCGAAACGAGATCGAGGCCAGGGATGCCAGCAAGCTTCAGGCAGCAACCGACCTCGTCGCCGAGGCGCTCCGATCGCGCCATGGGTCCGGAGCGGTCGAAGGCAAAATTCAGGCGATCGTGATCGAGGCGCGGTAGTAGGTGCGGGCCCTCAGCGCAGGTTTGCGCGAAGCTCGCGCACGCCGCGTCCAAGCCGTTCCCGCAAGAGCGTCCGGAGCGTCGCGCCGTCCTCATAGCCGACCTCGGCGGCGATCGCATCGACGTCGAGACCACTGCCATGCAGCAGCGACTGCGCGCGCTCGACTCGCAGATCCTGAAAGTAGGAGAGCGGAGACTTACCGAGCACCGACTCGCACCGGCGCTGCAAGGTGCGTGCGCTCGTCGCGAGCGCACTGGCAGCGTCCTGCAGCGAAAACCCTTGCTTGAGATGCTCGCGCGCCCAGCGCTCGAAACGCTGGATGAGCGGATCGGCCTGCGCGAGGTGATTGGGAATGATGAAGGGCGCCTGCAGGGAGCGCAGGTCGGCGAGCAGATAACGCGACACGACGGCCGCGAGCTCGGGGCTCGCCTGGCGTATGAACCACAGCGCAAGATCGAGATGCCCCATCGCAGCGCCCGCCGTGACGACGCGGTCCGATGTCACCAGCATGCGTGTCTCATCGAGACGAACATTGGGGTAGCGTTGGCGAAACAAGGGGGACAGCCACCACGTTGTGGTCGCGTCCCGTCCATCAAGCAGCGCCGCCTCCGCCAGCACGAAGGTACCGATGCAGGACGCGGCGATGCGCGCGCCCTCGGCGTACCAGGACTGGAGCTGTTTCACTGCCTCTCTGACATCGCGCCGGTCGAGCGCCGGAATCAGCTGTTCCGGCCGGCTGGTATTCAACGCCGGCACGATGACCCAGTCCGGCTTCAGATCGGACGTTACCGATTTGACGGGGATCGCAAAGCCCTGCCCGGATCGGACCTTCTTCCGCACGCCGACAATTGAGACATCGAAATGGGGCGCTCCGCCCGTTTGGGCGGCTGCGAAATTGTTGGCGATCGTGAACGCATCGAGCGTCACGGTCAGCCCGGTGTCCCAAAATCCCTCCAGGGCGAGCAATTGAATGCGCATGGCGGAAACGCTCTCAAAGTTGTCGTTTACGACAATACCGTTCGAACGGAAGCAAGCCTAGCTTGCGATGCAACGGCAACCGGAACGAATTCCTTCATAGCGATCGATAGATAGAAGCAATCATCTGAATAAACAACGCTATTCCAGATGCGCGCTCTAGGAAGCTATGGCGCAAACGCCTCTAAAAATGGCGTTTCTGCCAACATTGCGAGAGGTCCTTTTGATCCGATGCCGTCCACTGACAACCAGCAATCCAAAGGAGCCCACATGAAAGTCATCGCCATCGGCACCATCGGCAAGGCACCGACACCGGAGCAGCGGCAGCAGATCATGCCGAGGGAAGTGCCGGCCACGCTCAAGCTGTATCTCGACGGGAAGATCGAGCAGTTCTGGTTTCGCCAGGACAAGCCAGGCGTGGTCTTCCTGATGAACGTCGAATCCATCGAACAGGCCAAGGCGACCGTGGAAGCATTGCCGCTCGTCACCGACGGCTTCGCCACCTACGAGCTGATGCAGGTGGGTCCGCTCGCGCCGCTGGGCATGCTCATCCAGGGCAAGTGACCGCGCGTCGGGCCGACACGCGACGCTTCCATCAACCTTCCGAACCGGCCCGCATCGCCGCCGTTCCACGGCGGCGATGCAACGTGCGGCAAATCGCTGCCGGCGAAGCATGACTAAATGAAGAGCGTAAACCTCGTGACATGGAGGATTTCAAATGAAGCTTACACTCGCTGCCGGTCTCCTGGCATTCGCCCTGTGCCTGACCTACGCCGTCCCCGGACGCGCGCAGTCACCCACGCCACCGACACCGACCACTCGCATTCTTGCAATCGGCACGATCAACCCCGGCGCCGATGCCGCGGCCGCGCGCGCCATCCTGCCGACGGAAGTGCGCGAGACGGTGAAGCTCTATCTCGATGGCAAAATCGACCAGTGGTACTCGCTGCAAAATCGTGTCGGCGTCGCGTTCATCCTGAACGTCACGGATATCGCGGCCGCTCATGACATGCTCGAAAAGCTGCCCCTGGGCCAGGCTCATCTCATGAGCTTCGAGCTGATCCCGCTTGGCCCGCTCAATCCGCTTCGGCAGTTGCAGGGCATGTCGACGGGTCCACAGTAGACAGCCGGAATGCCCGTCGTCGGCGCCGCTGCGGTCGCCGACGACAGCTATGTTCAGCTCAGGCGACGACGGCGGCCCAACGCGTGCGGCGTCCTACCAAAAGCCCCGCTGCATCGGCTGCGCCGGCTGATAATACTGATACTGGCCGCGGCGGCGCGGATTCACGGGCTGCGGGTTCGGCTGCTGGAAGAAGAAGCCGAAGCCGTTGCCGCCATTGCCCCAGCCCTCGTCGCTTGCCATTTCCATCGGGGGCGGCGCGGTCGGCTTGCGGGTGATGAAGCCACCCTGCGGATGATTGCTCAGCACCGCGACGAACTCGGTGCGGTAGTTGGTCTCGGCGCTCAGCGGCTCGTCGGAGATGATGATCGACGAACGCGGCAATGCCGTCGGCCCGACGCGATCCCAGACGTCCTGCGGAATGGTGATGCGGTCGAGCGCGTCCTTGGCGTTGTCGCTGTCCTCGATCGTGACCACGCTCCAGCGCAGGCTGGTATCGGTCTTCGCCATCGCGGTGAAGATGTGCGTGCCGAGCGGCTGGTCGGGATTGCGGATGGTGACGGGCACCTCGATGCTGGTGTCGAACACTTCGCCGCCGCCATCCGGCGCCGGCTTGTGCGTGTTCCGCCGCACGTAGAGCTTCTGCGTCGCGCGGCTGATGTAAACGGACACCGGCTCGAGGGCGAGCTTGGCGTCGGTTGCAGCCGTCACGGCGTCGGCCTTCCTGCTTGCCGCGACCTTTGCGGCCTCCTTGGTGACAGCAACGGCGTCGCGCTTCGGCTGCGCGGCGGCCTTGGCGGCATCGAGCGCCGACGCAGCGTCGGCGGCCTTGGTCGCAACCTTCTGCTTCAGCTCCTCGGCCTGCGCCCGCGCCTGATCGGTCTTGGCGGCCGCGATCTTCTTGTCGGCGAAGGCGAGCTCGGAATCGGCCTTGGCCTTCTGCTGTTCCAGCTTGCGCAGCGACGCGGGAAGCGACGCGGCCTCCTTCGCGGCCGCGGCCGCAGCCTTCTTGGCCTCGGCGGCAGCCTGGACCGCCTCCTCGGCTTCAGCGGAGAGCTTGTCGGCCCGGCCCGGCACGGCCGCGATGGCCTCGCGCTTCGGCACGAACAGCGAGGGATGAGTGAAATCGATCGGGGCCGCGTCGTTCGGCGAGATGATCACGCGCATGCCGATGTTGGTCTTGTCGAACAGCCCCTCGGCAAAGCCGAAGGGCATCCGCACGCAGCCGTGCGAAGCGGCATAGCCCGGCAGCGGCCCGCCATGCAGCGCGATGCCATTCCAGGTGATGCGCTGCATGTTGGGCATCCAGGCATCGTCATACATGGTCGAGCGGTGGTCCTTGTCCTTCTCGACGACGGCGAAGACGCCGGCCGGCGTCTCGCGTCCCGTGGTGCCGGTGGACACCGGCGCGCGCAGGATCCAGCCGTCGGAATCGTAGAAAGTGACCTGCTGGCTCTTGATCGACACGATCGCCATGATCGGCTCGCCGGCCTCGCGCGGCGCCACCGCCTCGGCCGGCTGGCGGGCCTGCTTGGCCGCCTCGGCGCTTCCGATCAGCGCCGTCAGGGCAACGGCCGTTGCGAGCACAGCAAGTCCGGGGGGCCGCCAACGCCGCATCGCCGTGGTGGATTGCGCCGTCGTCATCAGGTCTTTCATGCCATTCCCCGGTCCAGTACCAGTCCGCGCCTTCCGTCGATCACGTCAGATTGCGATCTTTGGATTAAGAATTCCCAGCCACCTTGCGTTCCGTATCCGGCAATATTCGGACCTATCAGGCGGCAAATCTCTCATATACGAGGGCTCGCGCAGGCGGAAGGTGGCCTGGGGCCGGGGCTGGCCCGGGGCTGGTCACGAATCGCTGCGGCACAATGTCCGGCTAGGGGGTTCGGCGCCCGATCAGCCGTGTCATTGCAGCGCCGAACAGGCCGAACAGCGCATACACCATGAGCGGCAGAGCGTGCGCGGCAGCCTGCCCGACCGGTTCGTGCTCCACGATCAGCAGGACCGCGAACACGGTAACGCTCAGGAGGACGCAGATGAGGGCAGCGGCAAGACCCAGCTTGCGCAAAACGAAAGCAAAGTCGGTGGCGGTCATGACCGTATCCGGGGCGAAGATGAACAGACCTACGCTAGGCCCGCCCGAGACCGCAGGATGTGACCGTCATCACAGAGATGCGCGACGGTTCCTGAACACCGGCCGGCTCAAGACGCGACCCCGACCGCCTTGCTGTCGACCGCGGCCTGGATTTCCGCATCGCTCAGGCCGGCCTCGCGCAGCACCTCACGCGAGTGCTCGCCGAGGCGCGGCGCCATGCGATGGATGCCGGCCGGGCTTTCCGAGAATTTCGTCGCGGGCCGCGCCTGCCGGATTCGGCCTTCCGAGGGATGATCGATATCCGCAAACAGCGCGACGGCGGCGAGATGCGGCTGCTCGCCGATCTCGGTGAGCCGGGCGAAGGCGGTGTGCGGCACGTCCAGCCGCAGCAATAGCTCCTCCCACTCCGCGGTGGTGCGGGTCGGCCCGATCTCGCTCATGCGGTCGTAGACTTTGTCGATGTTCTGGGAACGAAGCACGGGATCGCGCACCCCGAGCTCCTCGATCAGTTCGGGGCGGCCGACAGCCTCGAAGAAGGCGCACCAATTGTCTCCGGAGTAAGGCAGCATCGTCAGCCAGCCGTCCTTGGTCTGCACCGGGCGCCGGTTCTTCATCCGCTTGTAGCCGGTCGGGCCGATCGGCGGATCGAACGCGTGCCCGCCCAGCATCTCGATACTGTTGAAGCCCGCGATCGTTTCCAGCATCGGCACCTCGACCATCTGGCCCTGCCCGCTGCGCTCGCGCCGGAACAGAGCCGCAGACACCGCACCGACCATCGCCATTGCACAGATCTTGTCGCCGATCAGGCTCGGAACAAATTCCGGCTCCTCGTCCGATCCGATCGATGACGCAAGGCCTGAAGCCGCCTGGATGATTTCGTCGAATGCAGGGCGCGCTGCCCACGGCCCGTCCTGCCCGAAGCCGGTCGCCGCGGCGTAAATTAAACGCGGATTGAGTTTTGCGCAGGCTTCATAACCGAAGCCGAGCCGCGCCATCGCGGCGGGTCGCACATTGGTGACGAGCGCATCGACCGTCGGGATCAGTCGCGCCAGCGCCGCCTTGCCGTCGGGATGCTTCAGGTCGAGCGCAAGGCTGCGCTTGTTGCGGTTGACGGCCATGAACTGGCCGCTCATGCCGCGGTTCCGGAACACGCCGGTGTAGCGCCAGGTATCGCCCGCGGGCGGCTCGACCTTGATGACATCGGCGCCCCAATCGCCGAGCATCTGCGCGGCGTAGGGGCCGAACAGCACGCTCGTCAGATCGAGAACGCGGATACCGCTGAGGGGGCCGGTCGGTGTCATCGTCGTTTCACTGTGGTTGGAGGAAGCAACTGCGGGACAAGACAGGCGGGCAGGACAGGCGGGCAAGGCTGGTGCCAGCCCGTCCGTCACATTGACGTCGATCCTATTCGCCGATCACGTCGCCGAACAGCTCCCAGGACTTGCCGTTGAAGCGCGCCATCTGCAACTGCCGGATAGGCGTCACCTGCTCGGCCGAGGTGTTGAGCTTGATGCCCGGCAGCAGCATCGGCAATTCGACATCCCTGAACGACTGCGTCTGCTTCATCAAATTGGCGCGCGTGAGGTCGTTGCCGGCGCGCTGCAGCACCAGCTCCATCATCTGCGCCATGGTGTAGCCGGTGACATTGAAGATGTCGGCCGGATCAGCGCCCGAATTGTACGTCTTCATCCAGTCGCGCCAGGCCTTCATGCCGGGATCATCGGCCCAGCGCGGATCGCCGGGATCCTTCTGGAAGGCGCCGGTGACGATGCCGACAGCATTATCGAGCCCGGCCGGCACCAGCACGGAGCCGACCGAGTTGGAGACCGCCGGCAGAATGATCTGCGGCTTCCAGCCGAGCTCCGCGATCTTCTTGATCGCCTGCGCTGCGAATTTCGGCGTGCACTCGTTGAAGACAACATCGGCGCCGGCAGCCTTGAACTTGACGATCTGGGAGTCCACCGTCGGATCCGATGTCTCGTAGGTGGCCTCCGACACGATCTGGTTGACGTGCTCCCCTAACCCTTCCTTGAAGCCGGCGAGATAGTCGCGCCCGGGATCTTCGTTCGGCGTGATGACGGCGATTTTGGCATTCGGCTTGTTCGCAACAATCCACTTGGCATAGATGCGGCCTTCCGTGCGGTAGGTCGGCTGCGAACCGGTGGTCCAGGGAAAATGCTGCGGATCGTTCCAGCGGCTGGCGCCGCTCGACGGGAACAGCTGCGGAATCTTCTTGGCGTTGAGGTATTTCTGCGCGGCGATGTTGGGACCGGTGCCGAGCATCGAGAACATCGCCAGCACCTCGTCACTCTCGGCGAGGCGCCGCACCTGCTCCACCGTCTTCGCCGGCGAATAGGCGTCGTCCATGCTGAGGAGCTCGACCTTGCGGCCGTTGATGCCGCCCTTGTCGTTGAGCATCTTGAAATAGGCGATCTCGGCGCGGCCAATCGCGGAATAGGCGGAAGCCGGTCCCGAGTAGGGCATGGTCTGCCCGAGCTTGATCGACGTGTCGGTCGCGCCGGTGTCGTAGTTTCCGGCCGTCGCGGCCGAAGCTGCGCCCAGCGCCCCAAGCAGAGCAATGACTCCACGGACCAGTTGTCTTCCCGGCATGCTCGGCATCTCCTTCCCAGGCAAGACGCATCGACGCGCGAGCTCACAGGCTGCCGCCGGCGCCCTCCACTTTCTTCTTGGTTATCATCGGCCGTATCGATTGCGATGCCGGCGAGCGCGACGATACCTTGATTATGAAGCGTGAGATGTAGCGAAGAATTCAGATGCGTATGCGCAGCTTGCAGCCGTTCTATTTTGCGCGCGCGTCACACGACAATGTGAGCGTCAGACTTCGAGCCACGCGTCAGACCTCGAGCCATTCCTGGCGCACGGCGGCATTGGCCTTGAGCTCGTCCGGCGTCCCCTCGAACACGACGCGGCCGTGGCCCATGATGTAGACGCGCTTCGAGATCCGCATCGCGATCGAGAGCTTCTGCTCGACGAGCAGGATTGCGACGCCGGCCTGCGCGATGCGGGCGATGAGATCGCCGACCTGCTGCACGATCAGCGGGGCGAGACCTTCGGTCGGCTCGTCGATCATGATCAGGTCCGGATCGCCCATCAGCGTCCGGCAGGTGGTGAGCATCTGCTTCTCGCCGCCCGAAAGCACGCCCGCGGCCGTATCGGCGCGCGCGGCGAGATTGGGGAACATGTCGAGCATGTCCTGGAGCCGCCATTTGCCGGGACGGCGCGTGTCCTTGACGCCGAGCAGGAGGTTTTGGCGAACCGTCAGGCTCGGGAAGATATCGCGATGCTCAGGGACATAGCCGAGGCCGAGGCGCGCGATCTTGTGGCTCGGAAGGCCGGCGATGTCCTTGCCCTTGAAGCGGATCGTGCCCTGCGGCGCGACCTCGCCCATGATCGCCTTGACCGTGGTGGAGCGGCCGACGCCGTTGCGGCCGAGCAGGCTCACGACCTCACCTGCGGCGACATCGAGGTCGACGCCCTGGAGGATGTGGCTCTTGCCGTAATAGGCGTGGAGATCCCTGACCTCGAGCATCAGTGCGCTTCCTCGCCGAGATAGGCTTCCTTGACCTTCGGGTCGCGCCGGATCTCTTCCGGCGTGCCCGATGCGATGATGTGGCCGTAGACCAGCACGGAGATGCGATCGGCAAGGCCGAACACCACGCTCATGTCGTGCTCGACGATGACCAGGGTCTTGCCCTCGGTCAGCCGCCGGATCAGCGACACCGCGCGGTCGGTTTCGGCGTGGCTCATGCCGGCGGTCGGCTCGTCGAGCATGACGACCGTGGCCCCGCTCGCGATGGTGATGCCGATCTCGAGCTCGCGCTGCTCGGCGTAGGTGAGAAGGCCCGCCGGAACATCGCGGCGATGGGTGAGATGAATGTCGTCCAGGATCTGGGCCGTGCGCTCGCGCACTTCCGGCAGGCTGTCGACGTTCTTCCAGAAGGCGTAGCGATGCCCCGTCGCCCACAGCACGGCACAGCGGACGTTCTCCCAGACCGACATGCGGGCGAACACGTTGGTGACCTGGAACGAGCGCGACAGGCCGCGCCGGTTGATCTCGAACGGCCGCAGGCCGGAGATCACATCGCCGTTCAGCTTCACCTCGCCCGAGGTCGGCTTGATGTGGCCGCTGATCAGATTGAACGTCGTGGATTTCCCTGCGCCGTTCGGGCCGATGACGGCGTGACGCTCGCCTTTCGCGACGCTGAGGTTGAGGTCGCGGATGATGCCGACATTGCCGAAGCGTTTTTCGACGGCGCGGACTTCGATGGCTGCGCTTTTTCCGGGCACCGCTCCGCTCATGCCAGATACCGCTCCGCTCATGCCAGATACCCCCGGTCACGGGCGACCGTCGCAGCCCTGTCCCACGCGTCCGCGATCCTCCGCCAGGTCAGCCGCGCGACGAACGCGCCGCCGACGACGAGGACGGCTGCGGCAACCCACGTCACCGGGGATTTCGCATTGAAGGGAATGCCAAACAGGTTGATCGGGTCGCCGCCGGAATAGCGCGCGACCGTCTCGATGGTGAGGATGACGCCGCAGGCGAGCGCCACGGTCGGCACAACAGCGACGAGATAGGACGGGATCACCGTCCACAGCGTTCCGGCGCGAACCAGCGGCCGGTGCATCATCAACAGGCCGGCGATACCGCCCGGCGCGAACATCACGATGCCGATGAAGATGATGCCGAAATAGAGCTGCCAGACACTGGTGAGGCCTGTCAGCCCGAGCTGGAGATAGGTTACCAGGATCGCGCCGAGGATCGGCCCGAAGAAATAGGCGATGCCGCCGATGAAGGTGGAGAACAGCACCAGACCGGACTGGATCGCACCGAGCAGCGCGGAGTTCGCGATCTCGAAATTGATCGCGGTCAGTCCGCCGGCGACGCCCGCGAAGAACCCGGCAAAGCAATAAGCGAGATAGCGCACGACGTGAGGATCGTAGCCGATGAACTGGACACGCTCGGGATTGTCGCGGACGGCATTGCTGATCCGCCCCAGCGGCGTCCGCGTCAGCGCGTACATCGCAATCGCCGACAGCACCAGCCAGAACGCGATGACGTAATAGACCTGAACCTGCGGCCCGAACGACCAGCCGAACATCTTGGGCAACGCCGTGCGATCCGTTGTGATGCCGGCTTCGCCGCCGAACACCGAGCGCAGGATCAGCGAGGACGACGCCACCAATTCGCCGATGCCGAGCGAGATCATCGCGAACACGGTGCCGGCGCGCTTGGTCATGACCCAGCCGATGATGATCGCGAAGACGAGACCGCCGATCCCGCCGAACAGCGGAATGAACGGCAGCGGGATCGGCCAGCCGTGCGACACCACCGCATTCATCATGTGGCAGGCCGCGAAACCGCCAAGACCATAGTGAACGGCGTGACCGAACGACAGCAGGCCGGTCTGGCCGAGCAGGATGTTGTAGGAGAGCGCGAAGACGATCGCGATGCCGATCAGGCTGAAGGACGTCAGCGAGCCGCCGGAGGAGAAGATCAGCGGCAGGACGATCAGCGCGGCGATGCCGATCAGCCAGACGCCGTAGAAGCGCAGGCCGTCGCCGGCGGGCTTCGATGTCGAAATCGGTTTGGCGGTCATGACTCGCGCGTCCCCATCAGGCCCATGGGGCGAACGATCAGAATGAGCACCAGCAGCATATAGGGAACGATCGGCGCGACCTGCGCGATCGTGACGTTCCAGATGTCGGTGAGGACCGACGGTCCCGTCGACGGATCGAGCGGTCCGAACGCACTCGCCAGCGAGCCGTTCAGCGCCACCGCAAAAGTCTGCACCAGGCCGATGACGAGCGAGGCGATGAAAGCGCCCGGCAAGGAGCCGAGGCCACCGAACACGATGACGACGAACAGGATGGGCCCGAGTGCCGCGGCCATGTCCGACTGCGTCACCAGGGCCGGACCGGCAATGACGCCGGCAATGCCGGCGAGCGCGCTGCCGACACCGAACACCACCATGAACACGCGCCCGACATTGTGGCCGAGATGCCCGACCATATGCGGATGCGTCAGCGCCGCCTGCACGATCAGGCCGACGCGGGTGCGCTTGAGCACGACCAGCAGCGCCACGAAGATCACGACCGACATGGCCAGCATGAAGAGCTTGTAGGCGGGATAGTTGGTCGAGAAGATCGTGAAGGCCGGGAAGTCGAGCAGCGCCGGGACGCGATAGTCGACCGGGCTCTTGCCCCAGATCATCGACACGATTTCTTCGATCGCAAAAGCCAGACCGAAGGTCAGCAGCAATTCCGCGACATGGCCGTGCTTGTGGGTGTTGCGCAGGCCGTAGCGCTCCACCGCCATGCCGATGGCGCCGACCAGCAGCGGCGCCAGCACCAGCGCCGGCCAGAAGCCGATCCACTTGGTGAGCTGGAAGCCGAAGAAGGCGCCGAGCATGTAGAAGCTGGCATGTGCGAAGTTGAGCACGCCCATCATGCTGAAGATGACGGTCAGCCCGCTCGACAGCAGGAAGAGCAGCATGCCGAACAGCACGCCGTTCAGGGTCGAAATGACAATGAGTTCAAGCACAGCGCACTCGTCTCTGACCGGGGCCTGATGGCCCCGGTGAACATCGCCCAATCAAGAATAGTCCGGCCACCGCCTTCCCGCGACCGATGTCGGCCGCGGGAAAACGACGGATGTCGTGATTACGGCCGCGCCATCTTGCAGGTCGTGGAGACCATGGCCTGCGGCGTGTCGACCTTGGAGACGAGGTGCCAGCCCCAACCGGTGCTTTCCTCGTCGAACGGCTCGTTCTCGGTCAGCTTGCCGAAGGACGAAATGTAGATCGGCTGAAGGAACTGGTGGTCGTCCTTGCGCATGATGCCGGTGCCGCCGTCCAGAACCTCGAACTTCAGGTCCTCGAGCGCCGCCGCCACCTTCACAGGATCGATCGAGTTGGCCTTCTCGGCCGCCGCCTTGAACATGCGCATCTCGTTGACCGCACGCGGGTACCAGAGCGACAGATTGACCTTGGCGCGGAACGCCTTCTCGTAATCCATCGCGGCCTTGTTGCCGGAATTCGCAAAGCCTTCAGTGATCTGGAAGACCTGATGATCGAGACCGGTCTGCTTGACGGCAGTGGGGCCGCCGGCGCCGCCGGCATAATAGGTGTACCAGTTGACCTTCAGGCCGGCGTCAGCGGCAGCCTTGAGCAGCAGCGCGAAGTCCTGGCCCCAATTGCCGGTGACGACGCTGTCGGCGCCGGACGCCTTGATCTTGGCGATATAGGGCGAGAAATCGGTGACCTTCAGCAGCGGATGCAGCTCGTCGCCGACGATCTGGATGTCGGGCCGCTTGGCACCGAGCATCTTGCGCGCGTCGGAGCGGACGGACTGACCGAACGAATAGTCCTGGTTGATCAGGTACACCTTTTTGATCGAGGCGGTGTCCTTCATGTAGTTGGTGAGCGCCTCCATCTTGATGTCGGAGCTCGCATCCCAGCGGAAATGCCAGTAGCTGCACTTCTCGTTGGTCAGGCTGGGATCGACGGCGGCGTAGTTGAAGTACAGCACTTCCTTGCCGGGATTGCGCGTGTTGTTCTTGGTGACGAAATCCGACAGCGCCGCGCCGACGGATGAGCCGTTGCCTTGCGTGATGTAGTGGACCCCGGCGTCGATCGCCTTCTGGGCCTGCACCAGGCTCTCCTGCGGATTGGTCTTGTTGTCGAGCGGCACGATCTCGATCTTGTGGCCGAGAATGCCGCCCTTGGCGTTGAGCTCGTCGGCAAGATACTGGAATGTCTTCAGACCACCCTCGCCGACGCTGGCGCCACCGCCGGAGAGCGGATCGATGTAGCCGATCTTGAGAGTGTCCTCAGCCGACGCGGCATGACCGAGCATCGGGGCGATCACGGCAATGGCCAAAGTGAGCTTGCGCATTTTTTCGTTTCCTCGCTGGCTATCGACTTTAGTCGATGGGCTTTTTGCGCATGTTGCAGCGCAATTGCAGATCCCTAATGAGCAGAACGAACTTTGATTTTCAAGCTCGGCGAGACATGGCTCCGGCCATCGTTATGAAATGTGAAGGCGGCTGCCCGTCTCGCCGGCAGCTTTCCGCGACGAGGAATAGAACGCAAGCGGAAACTCGCCTGCGCGGGGCGCCCGACGACGCAGGTGTCGCAGCCGTCTACAGGCTGCGATAGTCCGCGATTCCCGACAGGTCTGGCGTGAATCCGAGCCCCGGTTCCTCGCCGAGGACGATCGTACCATCAGTGACATTGGCAACGGCACCGCAGAACCGGTCGCGCAGCGGATTGTCGTTGGCGTCGACCTCGAGCCAGCCGTCGCCGCCGATGCCCGCCAGCAGATGCGCCGAGGCGAGCAGTCCGATGCCGCCGCCGAGATAATGCGGGCAGAACGTCTTGCCCGCCTTCAGAATGTCGCGCGCCAGGCCAGCGCACGCGCTCAGCCCGCCCCATTTCGCGATGTCGGGCTGAACGACGCCGAGCACGTCTTCGGCCAGGACGTCCTTGAATCCCTCGACGCTCGAAATGTTCTCGCCGGCGGCAATCGGCATCGTCGCGCACGCCCGCAGCCTGCGCCATTCCTCGCGCCGCCGGTCGGCCCGGATGGGCTCCTCCAGCCAGCGCAGATCGAACGCGGCCAACCGCGGCAGCATCTCCAGCGCCTGATCGACCGACCAGCCCTGATTGGCATCGGCGGCGAGCATGCCCGCACCGACGATCGCGCGCAGCGCGGCCAGATTGGCGAGATCGGTCTCGGCACCGAAGCCGACCTTCAGCTTCAACGCGCGATGGCCACGCGCGAGCGCGGCTTCGGCCGTCTGCGCGGCGCCGCCCGGATTGATCCCGCTGGCATAGACCTTGATCCTGCGCGACTGCGCACCGAGAAGCCGCCACAGCGGCAAGCGCTGCCGACGCGCGGAGAGGTCCCACAGCGCGAGATCGATGCCCGAAATCGCCTGCGCGAACGGACCGGGCTCGCCGCATTGAAGCGCGAGCACCTCGGTGCCCTTGGTCAGAGCCTCGAAGGCCTGAGCAGGACCGTCGAACTTGCGCCCGACGAGGCCGGGCGCAAGCACTTCATTGACAAGCCGGGCACGGTGCTCGGCGCCCGGTGCAGGAAAGTTGGACCAGGCTTCACCCCACCCCTCGACACCGTCCTCGTCCATCGCGCGAACGAAGATGGCCGGGCGGGTGAGCATCTTGCCGAACGACGTCACCACCGGCGTCGCCAGGGGATAGCGATAGCAGAAGGCCTCGATCGAGCGGATGGTGAAGCTGCCTGTCGTCATATTGCAGGTCCTGCGACCGAGTTGAGACCACGCGGGACCGTTACCATCTCAGTAGACGCGCGCGAAGTCACCTTCCTGCTTGATATCAGCGAACGCCGGGAAGCGCGCCTTCCACGCCGTGCCCTTGGCCGTGGTCAGCTGATTGAGCCGTTCCAGCACCCCGAGGCCATCCTTGCGCAGGCTGGCCGACACCGCTGCGCGGTCCGGAAAGTTCTTCAGGACGGCATCCAGCCAGATGGTGCGGCCCGCCAGGAAGCCGCTTGCGCCTGCGGCATAGGAGTAGTCGAGCACGCGCTCGAATTTTTCAGGCGCAGCGCCGCCCGACAGCAACACCCAGGGGATGCTGCGTTCGCGGCAGATATCACCGATCGCATCGAACTCCTTCTGCGCGGCCTTTGCTGCCGCGCCGCCGTCACGCGCCGGCAGGCTGTTGGCTGCAAGCGGGCTCTCCAGCTTGAGAAGATCGACGCCGTATTCAGGCTTGGCGAATTCGCGCACGCTGTCGATGACGAGGCCCGGGAGCTTGCCGGGCGATTCCACGTAATCGGCCGTGTGATTGGCGCTGCCGAGGAACGGGTAGACCAGCAACTCGAGCACGTACGGGATATCGTGACGGGCGCAGTCTTCGCCGATTTCGCGCACGAAGCGCTTCTGGTGCTCGTTCACGGCGGCATCGGCGTCCGGCCTGTACCAGGCCAACACCTTGACGGCGTCGCCGCCCATCGCGCGGATCTTTTCCACGCTCCAATTGGTGATCGCGCGCGACTTGCGGCCGCCCGCGGTTTCCTCAACGCGGTGCTCTTCCAGCGTCATGATCAGGCCGCAGCGCGGCGGCAGCAGATCAATCGCGGCAGGCACTGCGAAGTTCGGGTCGAACAGCATCGAGCTGCAATGCGGCGCGAGGTTCTCGACCAGGAGACGCTTGGCCGCCGTGACGTCGGAATATTCGACCTGGTCCCGCGTGATCCCCTTCGCCTTCGCGATGGCATCGAACAATGGCGGCCGCTGATCCAGCGCGACCATGCGAAAATGGCCATCCGCGTCAGCAAGCCGTGCCAGGCCGCGGTTCTTTCCAATCGTTCTCATGGCTTCGTCCTCATGAATACAAGACACTCGTTGATATCGGGGATTCCGTTACGACCGCCGGCGTGGCGGCATTTCATGGCGGCCGTCGCCGCCGAGAACGCCATGGCGGCGCGCACGTCGAGGCCGGCGCCGATCGCGAGCGCATAGGCGCCGTGGAAGACGTCGCCCGCGCCTGTGGTGTCGACGACGTCGACGGCGTAGGCCGCCTGCCGGTGCAGCTGGCCGTTCTCGTACCAGCTCACGCCACCCTCGCCGCGCGTGACGGCGACGACGCGGCAGCCGAAACGCGCAAGGGCTGTGAGAGATTTATCTTCGGCCGAGCCGGCAAAGGCGGCGAGCGCGGGCTCGGAGAAGATGGCGTGGTCGGTCAAGGGCAGCAGCCGTTCGAATACCTCGGCATCGGCCATGTCGCCGTCGAGCACCGTCGGAATGCCGCGCGCCCGGGCTTCCCGGAACAGCGTCGCAGCTCCCTCCACCCAGCGCGGATCGGCCAGCACGGAGGAGGCGCGCGCGACGGCTTCGAGCGGAAGCCAGTCTGCGGTTTCCGGGTAAAGGCCACGGAAATTCACGATCTGCCGCTCGCCGGAGCTGTCGACGATGACCCCGGACACGGACGAGCGGCCATCGGGAAACAGCCGGAAATTCTCGACATCGACGCCTTCAGCCGTGAAGGCCGATTTCATCTCATGGCCGGCGGCGTCATTCCCTGCCCGCCCCCAGAACGCGATGGATGCGCCGAGCTTTGCCACGGCCACGCTCGCATTGGCGGCCATACCGCCGCCGAGCGTGCCGTACTCGACCGCCTTGATCTTCTCGCTTCCACCCGCGAACGGCCGATCGACGCGCCAGACCTGGTCGAGCGCGGACAGGCCGAGGCAGATCACGTGCACGGGCTTCGTGCCGGACGCGAGGTCGGCCAGCGCCGAGAGATCGTCGATGTTTGCCGACGCACTCACCGCAAGACCTGTCCGTTGGATGCAGCGAACAAATGCGTTTTGCCCGGCTGCGGACGCAGGCTTAGGCGATCGCCGACCTTCGGCCGCAGCGCCGGATCGACCCGCGCGATGGCGGAGCCGCCGGCGACATCGAAATGGATCAGCGTGTCCGAACCGAGCGGCTCGACCAGCTTGACGTTGATGGCGATGCCATCGGCAGCATCAGTGGCGATGGCAAAGTGTTCGGGGCGAATGCCCACCACGGCGTTGCCGGCCTTGCTCAGGCGGCCAGCGGTCTCGCCGTCCAGTGGCACCACCGTTCCGCCCTGCGACAGGATCGCGCGCTCCTGACGCCATTCGACCGGGAAGAAATTCATCGCGGGCGAGCCGATGAAGCCGGCGACGAACTGGTTGGCGGGCCGCTCGTAAACCGTCTCCGGTGTATCGTATTGCTGGATCGTGCCGCTCTGGAGCACGACGATCCGGTCGGCCATGGTCATGGCCTCGATCTGGTCATGTGTCACGAAGACCATGGTGGTCTTCAGCTCCTGCGACAGCGCCTTGATCTCCGCCCGCACCTGTCCGCGCAGCTTCGCATCGAGATTGGAGAGCGGCTCGTCGAACAAAAAGGCCTTGGGATTGCGTACGATGGCGCGGCCCATGGCGACGCGCTGGCGCTGGCCGCCGGACAACTCCTTCGGCTTGCGATCGAGATAGGGCTCGATGTGCAGCAGTGCGGCCGCACGCTTCACGCGGGCGTCGATCTCGGCCTTCGGCGTGCCCCGCAGCTCCAGCGCAAACGACATGTTGTCGTAGACTCGCATGTGCGGGTAGAGCGCGTAATCCTGGAACACCATGGCGATGTCGCGCTGCGCGGCCTGCACGCCGTTGACGCGCTTGTCGCCGATATAGAGATCGCCCGACGAAATCGGCTCGAGGCCCGCGATGACCCGCAGCAAGGTCGACTTGCCGCAGCCGGACGGGCCGACGAAGACCACGAACTCATGGTCCGCGATCTCCAGATTGAGATCGGGGATCACGGTGAAATTGCCGTAGCGTTTGGTGAGGTTGCGGATCGAGATCGAGGCCATGATCGCTCAGTCCAGCGCCAGCACGGGCTTGATCAGTTCGCCCTTGGCGAAGCGGGCGAAATTTTCGGGCAGAGCCTGTAGGCCGAACTCGCCGTCGACGAGGACGCGGTACTCGTCCTTGTATTTGCGCAGCAGCTCGACATTCGGCTCGAAATCCGAGACCGGGAAATAGAAGGTCCGGATCATGTAAAAATCCTTGCGGCGGAAGACCTTGCCTTCCTCGATGGTCCAGGGCGCGGCGTTCTCGCCGACCAGCACCAGCGCGCCGCGCGGCAGGACCAGCTCGATGCCGAGGTTGCGCGCCGCATGGGCGCCGGAGCATTCCATGATGAGGGCGAAGCGCTTCGAAGTGTCGCCGACGGGATGCGCCTTTGCGCCAAAGGACCGCGCGATCTTCAGCCGTGCCGCGTTGGGATCGGCAACGTGGATGTCGTCGTAGCCGAGCGCGCGGAGCGCCAGCACGACGCCAAGACCGACCGGCCCCGCGCCCATCACGAGGACCGGCCCGGCCTCATTCGGCGGCACGACGCGGCTGACGAAGCGCACGGCGTGGCCCGACGTGCCGATGGTGTCGAGTAGCAGCGGCGCAAGGCTGTCCTCGATATCGTCAGGCACCGGCAGCAAACAGTTTTCCGGCACCGGCACATATTCGGCATAACCGCCCGGCCTGTTCCAGCCGATCAGGCTGGAGACTTCCAGGCACATCTGGGTATCGCCGCGCTTGCAAGCGGCGCAGTGGCCGCAGTGCAAGGGGATATAGACGGCGCAGCGGCGACCGTGCAGGCGATGACCGGGCTGCTCGACCACGCCAAAGATCTCGTGGCCCGCAGTGAACTCGGCGCCCTTGTGCCAGAGCTTGAAGTCGGAGCCGCACAGCGCGGTGCGCGAGACGCGGACGAGCACTTCACCTGTGCCGACATTGGGCATCGCGATGCGCTCGATGGTGATGCGGTCATTGCCGTGGAAGACCGCGGCCTGCATGATCGAATTCGGACGGGGCGACACGTTCATTTCGATACCTAGCCTTTCACCGCACCGAGCGTCAGTCCGGACACCAGCCAGCGCTGAACCAGGGCCGCCAGCACCAGCGGCGGCAACGCGATCAGCGTCGCCGCAGCCATGAGGGCACCCCATTGCGTCGAGCCTTCGCCGATGAAGTTGAAGGCCGCCGCGATCAGCGTCTTGGTGTCGCCGTTGGAGAGCACCAGCGCAAACAGGAAGTAGTTCCACGAAAACACGAAGGCGAGGATCGCCGAAACGGCGACGCCTGATGCCACCAGCGGCAGCGCGATGCGCCAGAGGATGCGCGTGACGCTGCACCCATCCACCTGCGCCGCCTCGAACACGCTGCGCGGAATGCCGTCGAAGGACGGCAGCAGAACCCAGATCACGATCGGCAGCGTAATGACCGCATGGCTGAGGATCAGCGCAGTGTAGGAGCCGATCATGCCGATTTGCCGGAACATGACGTACCACGGCAGCAGGAACAGCGTGCCCGGCGCCATGCGCGCCGCCAGCGTCAGGATCGCCGGCCACGTAATTCGCGTCCAGGACACGGCGAACGCAGCAGGAATCCCGAACACCAGCCCCAGCGTGGTCGAGCCGACGGTGACGATGAGGCTGTTGAGCGCGTAGCTGAGGAACGGCGTGGTCCTGGTCAGCTCGACGTAGTTTTCCAGCGTCGGCGAGAAGCTCAGCGTCGGCGGATATGCGGTGACCTCGAACGACGGCTTGAACGAGGACAGTACCATCCAGACCGTCGGCGCCATGATGAGCACGCCGGCGAGCACGAGCTGCATCGTGTTGAGCCAGCGGATCCAGCGGTCGGTGTTGGCGGCATCGTTCATGACATCACCAGGCCACCGCGCCGCGGAGGCGATTGAAGGCGAGCACGGCACCGAACACGATCGCCGTCAGCGTCAGCATCAGGGCGCTGGCGTAGCCGAAGTTGAAGAATTCGAAGCCGACCCTGAAGCCGTAGATGTTGAGCGTGTTCGAGGCGTTGCCCGGGCCGCCCTGGGTCGTGATGTAAATGATGTCGAAGAAGCGCAGCAGATCGACGCTGCGCAGGATCGCCGCGGTGACGATGGTCGGCAGCAGCAGCGGCAGCGTGATGCGCTGGAAAGTCTTGAATGGAGACGCGCCGTCGATCTGCGCCGCCTCGTAGACGCTCGGCGGCAGGGATTGCAGGCCGCCCAGCACGATCAGGGCGACATAGGGCGTCCACTGCCAGCTGTCGATCAGAGCCACGGTCGGAATGACCCAGGTCGGCGAGGCCAGCCAGTCCGACGGCGGCAGGCCAAACGACTGGAGGATATAGTTGGCAGCACCGAGCGACGGATCGAGGATCACCAGCCACATCATGCCCGCCACCACCGGCGGCATCATGAAGGGCGAAATGAACAACGAGCGCACGATGCCCGGCAACCGCTTGGCGTGGAACAGCACCAGCGCCAGCCAGACGCCGAAGACAAGCTGCAGCACCAAGGACAGCACGAATAGCGCAATGGTGATCCACAGCCCGTGCCAGAATTCGTAATCGGAGATCAGCTTCGAATAATTGGCGAGGCCCGCGAAAGACTGCTTGCCGGTCGAGGAGAAGGTCTGGAAGCCGAGCCAGATCGTATAGACGACCGGAAACGCGATCATCGCGACCGTGAAGACCACGGCCGGCGCCGAGAGGGCCACCATCTCCAGCTTCTGCCGGTCCTGCGTCGATGTCGCAGCCGTAGCCGACATGAGTCCGTTTCCTTATCGTGAGGAGATGCCGGCAGGCAGCAAGCCTGCCGGCATGAGGCGGTTAGTTCAGCGCGATCAGCGCATCCAGCGCCTTGTCGGCATCCGCGCAAGCCTGATCGACGGTCTTCTGCTTCAGGATCAGATCCTGCACCGCCTGCCCGATGAACTCGCGCGATTGCGGATTGGCGACGATGGGATAGCCGACCTCGGAGGAGCCCTTCGTCGCGAGCACGTCGAGCGCGGCCTGCCATTCCTTGCGGACCGGCTCCTCGTCGATCCACTTGCGGTATTCAGGATCCTTGGCGACCGACGGACGCGGCGGGGCAATGCCCTGAAGCGCCATCTTCTTCTGCACCTCTGGGCTGGTCGCCCACTGCACGAAGTACCAGGCCGCATCCGGCTGCTTGCTGTGCGAGGACACTGCCATGCCCCAGCCAATCGTGGTCGGCACCTGGCCGGCATCGCCCGCCGGGAACGGCAGCAGGCCGGTGTCTTTCAAGCGCGCGCCGCCTTCCATCACCGTACGCAACTCGTTCGACGACTCAAACGCCATCGCGGCGCGGCCGCCGCGGTACAGCGCCGAAATCTGCTGGAAGCTGTAATTGACGACGCCAGGCGGTCCGAAATCGCGCAGCAGCCGGCTATAGGTGTCGAGCGCTTCCTTGCCCTTGGCCGAACAGAGGTTTGACTTGCCGTTTGCGATATAGCTGCCGCCGACATTGTGCAGCATGTTGCTGAAGGTATAGGCAATCGCGGGCTTGAGGCCGCGCGAGACGAACGGTGTCACGGTGCTGTCGCAGCTCTTGATCTTCTCGGCAGCGGCCTCGACGTCCTTGATCGTCTTCGGCGCCTCGAGGCCGCACTTCCTGAAGATGTCGGTGCGGTAATAGAAGATCGGGCCTTCGATGTTCATGGGCATGCTGGTCAGCTTGCCGCCGAAGGTCGCGGCCTTCAGCAGGGCCTGGCTCAATCCGTTGGGGTCGTATTCCCCGGCTACCTCGTTCTTGGCCATCGCGGTGAGATCGCCGTACCAGCCGGCGGCGGCGAACTGCTCGCCCTCGCGCGAGGGCAGCGTCATGAACACGTCCACCTCGTCGCTGTTCGCATTCATGACGGTCACCAGACGCTGGCGCATCTGCTGCTCCTGATAGCCATCGACCTTGAGGGTCATGCCGGTCAGCTTCTCGAAATCGGCCTTGTAGGTCAGCAGCGCCTGCGAGACCGGATTGTTGTTGGCGAGAAAGGTGATGGTCTTGCCCTTGAACTTCATCCAGTCGAAATCGGCGGCGTGCGCCTGCGCAGTCGCCGCAGCAATCGCGAGAACGGGCAACGCGACGTGGGTCGCGAGCATCCTGGCCTTCATCGAACTCTCCTCCCGGCTGGCCGCCTTAAGCTGGCGGACCATTTTGAAACGTTTGAGCAGCACTTGAAAACGGTTACAAAATAGACCTCACATCCGCCGTGTCAAGCGATGGACAAGCCGCGCAATCTGCGGCAGATTTGCGACATTGCCGCTACCATGCGGTTCGCTGCGCCCGATGTAACGTTACATTCATGAGACTGACCAACGCCAAGTCTGTGAAGCAGGGCATCCGCGCCGTGGCGGCCCGTGCCGGCGTCTCGACGGCATCGGTCTCGCGCGCCCTCAACAACCCCGACGCGGTGAGCCCTTCCTTGCGGGCGCGCATCGAGCAGGCCATCGACGCACTCGGCTACATTCCGCATGCGCCGGCACGCATCCTGTCGTCGCGTCGCTCCCGCACCCTGGGCGCGATCGTGCCGACGATCGACAACACGATGTTCGCACGCGGCATCGCCTCGCTGCAGCAATACCTGTCGTCGGTCGGATACATGCTGTTCCTTACGACGAGCGGCTACGATCTCGACGTCGAATTGCAGCAGGCGCGCAATCTGATCAGCCGCGGTGTCGACGGCCTCGTGCTGCGCGGCGATTGCCATCACGACGGATTGCGCAAGCTGCTGGCGGACAACGCGGTGCCCTTCATCAATGTCGGCATCTACCAGCCCGACCGGCCCTATCCTTGCGTCGGCACCGACAACGAAGCCGCCGCCCATCGCGCTGCCGCGCATGTCATCGAGCTCGGCCACCGCCGCATCGGGATCGTGTCGGCACTCCAGCGCAACAACGACCGCGCCAGCGCGCGCGTCGCCGGCTTTCGCCGCGCGCTCACCGAGAACGGACTCGAATTGCCTTCGCAATGGCATGTCGAGGTGCCCTATACGCTGGACGACGCCCGCGAAGCGGCGCGCTATCTCCTGGGGCTCAAGGATCGTCCCACAGCCGTCGTGTGCGGCAACGACGTGATCGCCTACGGCGTGCTGCTCGAAGCCGAGCGCAGCGGCTTTTCGGTGCCGCGCGACCTGTCGGTGGTCGGCTTCGACGACCTCGACTGGAGCCGGCATTTGCGGCCGAGCCTGACCACGATCCACGTACCGACCGGAGAAACCTGGCAGCGCGCCGGAGAATATCTGGTGCGCAGCCTCGCCGGCGAGCAAACCATCATGCATCGCGAGATCGACTTCTCGCTGGTCGTCCGCGAGTCGACGGCTGCGCCTCCGAAATCCCTGAAGTGAGACACTCCCGATGAATTCGAAATTTTCCCTCGCCCCCGGCTTCCATGCCGTCGTAATCGGCGGCGCCGGCGACATTGGTGCCGCCATCAGCAATCAATTCTGCGATCTGGGTGCGACAGTGACAGCAACGGGTGCGAACGAGGCCGATCTTGCCCGCACCCTCCTCAAGCCGCGCGCGGGCCTCACGCTCGCGACGCTCGATGTCACCGATGACGCGGCCGTCACGTCCTTCGCCCGGAAACACAGTCGCGTCGACGCGCTGATCAATTGCGCCGGCATTCTTGCGCGCGACAAGGAATTCGAGATCGAGACCTTCATGAAGGTGCTCGACGTCAATCTCACCGGCACGTTCCGGACCTGCATGGCCTTCCATCCCCTGCTCGCGGAGCAGACAGGATCGATCGTCAACATCGCTTCGATGAACGCGATGCTGGCGCTGCCGCGGATTCCCGCCTATTGCGCCAGCAAGGGCGGTGTCGTGATGCTGACCAAGGCGCTGGCTTTGAAGTGGGCCGAAGAAGGCATCCGCATCAACGCGGTCGCGCCCGGCTACATCGAAACCACGATCAACGCCGCCGGCCGCAGCGACCTTGCGCATTATCAGCGCATCGCCGACCGCACCGCCTTCAAGCGCTGGGGCCAGCCGGAGGACATTGCCGGCGCGGTCGCCTTCCTCTGCATGCCGGCCTCGCAATACGCGACCGGTACGGTGGTTGCCATCGATGGCGGGTTTCTGGCGGGGTAGCGCGCGGGCCTACACGCCCAGCGCCTTGCGGTTGAACGTCCGCAGGAAGCGCAGCGACAACGTCCGCACATTCGCGACGTTGAGCAGCCAGGCCGCAGCGGCGTAAGCAACCCCGCCCACGGAGCTGACGACCATCAACGCCACGATACCGGTACCGCCGGCTTGCGTCCGCGCAATGAGGATAGCGCCCGCCATCGCCGCAGCCGAAGCCGCAACGCCGGCGACGCGGTTGACGTCGAACGGCACGGGATGGGCGCGGTGCATCAGGGTGACGGCGACGACGAAGCCGAGCGCTTCGGTGGCGAGGGTGGCGAGCGCCGCGCCGTAAAGGCCGTAGCCGGCGACCAGCGCGAACATCAGTGCCACGCTCAGAACGAGCGTGAGGAACGACTGCGCCGCCAGCATGAACGGCCGTTCGGCGAGCTGGAAGCTGATCTGCACATAGAATTGATTGGCGATGCCGAAGAAGCGCGCGAGCACCAGCGTCGGCAGCAGCGCCGACACGCCGGCGCGGAAATCGACACCGACGAGCGTGCCCGCGACCTGGTCGGCCGCGAGTGCGAGCCAGACGGCGACGGGTGCGACGACGACGAGCAGCAATTCGAGGCTCTCGCTCAGCCGCTCCCGCGTTGTCTCGTTGTTCTTCTCCGACAACGAGCGGAACACCAGCGGCACGGTCGCGGCGGCGACGCTGGAGGCGATCATGACCATGAACTGGCGCGGCAGATCGGCGGCGACGCCGAAAATGCCGGCGGCGTCCTTGCCGAGCAAATAAGCGACAATCAGCCGGTCGCAGGCCGAATAGACCGCAACGGACAATCCGGCCAGCGTCAGCGGCAGGCCGTAGCGCGCCAACTGCATGAACTGGCTTCGCTCGAAGCGCGCGATCCCGGTGCGATCGCCGACGAGATTGAGAATGATGCCGGTGAGCGAGCCCAGGCCGAACGCGGCAAGCAGTCCCAACCCGCCCCAGCCGAGCCAGATGCCCAGCAGGCCAAAGCCGACGCTCGACACGCTGCGGACGATCGAGATCGCCGCGAACCTGTAGGGGCGCAATTTGGCGCGTTCGAATTCCTGGCCGACATCGACGGCATTGGCCATGATCGCGACGAACATGCTGGCGAGCAGCAGCTCGACACTGAGGTCGCTGCGGAACAGAAAGACCAGCGGCGTGGTGGCGCAGAGCACCGCGGCCGTCAGCCCGAAGGCGACCAACGCCGTGCCGCGAAAATCCACCTCCGCCGACATCGCCTGATAGCGGGACACCGACAGCTTGATCCAGGCGAAGAAGATCGCCCCCAATATGCCGGCAAGGCTGATGCCAACGACATAGACGCCATACTCGGCCGGCGTCAGAAGCCGTGTGTAGGCCGTGACCGCGAAGAAACCTACCGCTGCGGGCAGGATGTAGGCGACCAGATAAATCGAGAAATGGCGGTTCAGCATGCGAGCACAGGACCGGCAACGGTGTTGCGATGGTGACGGCCGTTAATCAATGACCTTGGCGGGGCGAACGAACTGCGCCGCAGCATCTGTCAAGAGTGTCACATAAGTCTGCAGATCGGGCGGCGAATGAGGCTGAGAGGCCGCTTTCGCGCGTTAGCGTTAAATTTGCCCTTTCCCTGGAGCGCTTCCTGCGATCACGGCACGAAACCCTGGTCCAGACTGGAACAGCGATGCAGCGCCACGCGCGTCGACGCACCGGACATCCGCAAAGGTTAACCCAACGACAGGAAACTCCGGCGTCGCAGGGCGCCGCTTGGTACGATGGCGCGTTGGTTCCAAAAGGAACGTCCCACCGTGACCAGGCTCGACAGACGCGAATTTCTCCTCGGCGGCGCCGCAGCACTCGCGGCGGGGGCAACGGCCTCTGCCGCGCCGGCATCGAAACTCGCGCAGCGCCGTCCGGGCTTTGGCGCTGCGGCGACGCTCTGGGACCTGCAAGCCGATCCCAGGCTCGGCGAAGCCATCAGCACCTATTGCACCCAGGTGGTGCCGGTGCTCGAGCTGAAATGGCCGATGCTGCGGCCCAACGCGCACACCTTCAATTTCGAGCGCGCGGACGCCATCCTGGATTTCGCGCGGGAGAACGACCTGACGATGCGCGGCCACGCGCTCGCCTGGTATCACGACATTCCGGACTGGGCCAAGCAGATCAAGGACACCAAGGGCGTCGAGCGCGCGTACGTCGACCACATCGGCACCGTCGTGTCCTATTACAAGGACAAGCTGACGTCATGGGACGTCGTCAACGAGCCGATCCCTGATAATCCCAAGAAGGTCACCGACCGGCGCGATACGTTCTGGACGCAGCATCTCGGCAACAGCTGGATTCCGCTGGCCTTCCGCACCGCGGCCGCGGCCGATCCCTTCGTCAAGCTCGCGATCAACGAATATGACATCGAGTCGGCGAAGGACTCGTTCATCGCCAAGCGCGCGGCGTACCGCAACCTGATCATGGACCTGCTCGACCAGGGCGTGCCGCTGCACGCCGTGGGCCTGCAATCGCATCTGCACGCCGAGCTCGAGATCGACACGCATGGGCTCGCCGAATTCGTCACCGAGCTGCGCTCCTGGGGCCTCGAGGTGCTCGTCACCGAGCTCGATGTCGACGACCAGAAGCTGACGGGCAATCCGGCAGAGCGCGACGCCATCGTCGCCAAGCGCGTCGACGATCTCCTGACCGCGATCTCGACCAGCGGCCCGGCCCGCTCGATCCTGACCTGGGGCCTCTCGGATCGCTATAGCTGGATCAACGGCACCTTCGCCCGCGCGGACAAGCAGCCGAACCGCCCGTTGCCGCTCGACGGCGAGTTCAAGCCGAAGCCGTTCATGGACGTCATCAGCAAATTCACGAGCGCCTGAGACGCGGCCTTAGCGCGTCTTCGCCGGCACTTCGAATTCGGCCGCATCACCCATATCTTCAGGAGACAGGCTCGGGCTGCGTCGATCCCGCGAGCTAAGGCGGAACACGTCGCGGATGTCGTCGATCGAGGTCGACGAATAGGACTGGATGCAGAGCGCGACCTGTTCAGGCGAGGCCGCGCGCATCATCGCTTCGATGGCGGGACGGTCGAGCGGCGTGTCGTCCCAATGCGAGACCGCGATGCTGTCTTCGGTGACCCGATGGGTCGCCAGATGCGCGGCCGAGTTCGCGACGAAGTGTCCGTACATCAGATATTCCGAGAACTTCTTCTTCCGGCACAGTGCCAGAACCCAGTTCAACCCCGTCGCCGACTTGATGGCATCGGTCATCGCGCGCGCGGTATCCCTATCCCAGACAAGTGCGTTACCGACATAGTCGTCGGCCGGGAACGAGCGCTCCTTGATACCGAGAAGCTGATCGACAGTGCGCAGCCACAGCCCGTGCAACGGGTGGTCAGCGCCGATGTCCTTCGGGGTGACGAACAGCGGCGTCTTCTCGGCGCCGGCATATTGGCCGACGTCGAATTCACGGAAGAACAGATTGTCCGAATCCAGGATGCAGACGCGCTGCTCCGGCGCGTTGAGGACGCCGGCGATCTTCAGGATCTGCTGGATGTGCCAGCCATGCACCGGCGATGACAGCAGCGACAGCCAGACCCGGCGCTTGCTGAGGAACTGAAGCGCCGGCGGCAGCGCCCAGAGCCATTTCGGTAGATAATTCGAGGCCGGAACGATGACGCGCTTGTCGGAGGCGAACCGCGCGAACAGCGGCACGTCCTCATCGTTAACGAGAACATAATGCCGCGTGTATCCCGAGAGCCAGGTGTCGATGCTCTCGCTGAGCAACGAAAAGCGCTCGATATCCTTGGCGTAGCTGGCGGTCAGCAAGGCAACGGAATGCATGGAGCGCGCTCAAATGGCCATCAAGCCGCACTCATAGCCGCACCGCGAGATGCTGGAAACTCACAAACGGAATCAAGGTAAAACGAAACGAAGCATTAGCCATCCGACGGCAGCCCCTGCTCGATACCGCGAAAACGCAGCGGCGCCAGCGCGGAGGCGCGCTGCCACCAGTCGGCGACGCGGTCGTCGAGTGCGGTCACACCGCGACCCCGGCCGGGGAAGATCCGGATCTGCTGCACCGCCTCGGCCTCGAACCCCCTGCCCTTGCGCGTGATCTTGAGGGCGGCGCCCTCGCGGTCGCGCTGCGTCAGCGGCGCTAGGAGGCGGCCGCGCGGACGCAGCGACTGAAGCCAGAGCGGATGCGGGTGCGGGAAGCCGGCATGCACGATGATCACGTCGGCCGGCTCGCCGACCTCCTCGCATCCATCGCCATGCACGACCTCGACGTTGCGATAGGGGCGAAGGTAATTCGCGGCACGCGCCGCAAGCCGCCCGTCGCATTCGATTGCATGCACCCGGCCTTTGGGCCCCACGATCTTCGACAACACCGCCGAAAAATAGCCGAGACCGCAGCCGATCTGGACCACGCGGTCCTTCTCCCCGACGTCGAGCAGATCGATGAAGTGCGCCCACAGGCTCGGCAGCCCGGTGTCGAGCTTGCGGCGCGCATCGATCGCGACCAGCACATTGTCGTAGAGACGAACGGGATCGGCATCCGGCGTCAACCGGTAGCTGCGCGCCGCCTCGCTCTTGATGCGCCAGGGTCCCTTCGCCAGAAAATCCTCGCGCGGGATGGCGGCGAGCGCGTCGAGCAGGCGTGGTGAGGAGATCCGCTCTCGCTTCGCAATCAACTCGACGTAGCGCGCACGCGCGGCGGCAAGATCGCTCATTTCACCGCATCGGCCCGTTCACGGACGGGCACGTCTCCGCCGAGCTCGTTGAGGAGCTGCATCGCCTGCTTCAGGTCCGGGGTGTAAAAGCCCTCGCTGAACTTGCCGAGGATCGGCAAAAGCAGGAGGCTTGCCTGCTCCCGCTTGCCGGCTTGGTGCGACAGCCGCGCAAGGCTGACGGCGGTCCGAAGCTCCCATGACAGCGCGCCCTGCTTGCGCGCAGTCTCCAGCGACAGGGCGAACAGGTCCTCGGCCTCCTGCACCGATGCCGGATCACCATCCGACATCGTGATCTCGCCCTGCAGGCGATAGACCTCGGCGAGATAGGAGTGATCGCCGGTCCGTCTCGCGGTCGCGAGCGCGCCGTCCAGCGCGCGCAAGGCGGCGTCGCGCATCCCGACCTTGGCATAGGCTTCCGCCAGCAGGCAGCGGAACCAGCAGCCGGCGAGCCAGGAATCCATCGCCTCGTATTCGTCGAGGCCGAAGCGCATCTGGCTGAGACCTTCGTCGGCCTCGCCGAGCTGGGCCAGCGCCCAGCCGCGCAGGATCGCCGCCTGCTGCTTCCAGTGCAGGAAATTGTGCTCGGTGGCGATGATCATGGCGCGGTTGGCGTGGTCGCGCGTGCCCTCGACGTCGCGCAAATGCTGGCACAGATAGGCGCCGAACACGAGCGCGAAGGCGAGCGTGAAGGGATGGCGGATCTTCTCGGCATTCGCGATCGCCTGCTCGCTGTGCTGGCGCGCCGCGTCGGGCCGGCCGAGGAACCAGAGGAGATAGCCGAGATAGGACAGCGAAACGACGCCGGGATCGGTACCGTGCCGTTCCATCAGATCGGAGTGCAGATCGGGACTATAGAGGTTGATGCAGCGGTGCAGATGATGCTGGGAGGCGGCGAAACGGCCGCGATAGAGCATCGTCATCGCGATCGAGCGGTGCGCCTCGATCAGATATCCGGTCTGCTGCGCCGGCTGCGTGCGCTCGTTCAGCCGCTCGCGCTTGGCAAACTTCAACAGCTCGACGCTGAGATCGTGCGCGCGGCTGAGATCGGCACGGATGAAATGGCAGACCCAGAGCCCACGCGTGGCGGCGAAGGCCTTCTCGTCGTCGTCGAGCTGTTGACCGAGCTCGAGCGCGCGGATGTAGTTCTCCTCGACCTCCTGCACGGCGTAGCCCTTGGCGGCAATCAATGCGTTGCCGAGCGCGATGCGCAGCTCCAGCTCCATCTCGTCGGCGCCCTGCATGCGCGCATTGGCCTGCACGACGCTCAAGCCCCGGCGCAAATGCCCGATCGCCTCCAGATTGGCGCCGCTCTTGGCCGCCTGCTTGCCTGCCTTGAGCCAGAAGCTGGCGGCACCCTCGCTCTGGCCGGATTCGGTGAGGTGATGGGCGAGCAGCTCCGGCTCGCGCTCGGTCTTCTCCGGATACATTTCGGCGAGCACCTGCGCGATCCGCGAATGCAGCTTGCGCCGCTCGCTGTGCAGCAGGCTGTCGTGCGCGGCGTTCTGGATCATCACGTGCTTGAAGGAGTAGAGCGCGCCGGGAGGATGGCCGCGGCGCATGATCAACCCGGCCTCCTCCAGATGATTGAGCGCGGCCTCGATCTGCTCCGCCGGCGTGTTGGCGACCGCGTGCAGCGTCTCGTAGGAGAACTCGCGACCGATGGTGGCGCCGATCTGCGCGATTCGCTTGAACGGCCCCATCCGGTCCAGCCGCGCCATCAGCGAGTCGGTGAGGGTCGCCGGGATCGCGAGCTGCCGCCATGGGCCCGACAGCACGTAGCGCCCGTGCCGCTCGGTCAGGAGGTTGGATTCGAGAACGGTCTTGGTCAGCTCTTCCAGGAACAGCGGCACGCCGTCGGTCTTGACGATGATCTCCTCGACCACCTCCTTGGGAAGCTCGCGGCCCGCGACGCGCTCGACCAGCGTCGTGCGCAGCTGCCGGCTCAGGCGGTTCAGCACCAGCGTGGTGATGTGCGAATGCGCGCTCCAGCTCGGCTGGAATTCGGAGCGCGCAGTGATGATGACAAGGACCGGCTGGTTTTGCACGCGGTCAACGAGGAGGTCGATCACCTCGCGGGAGGTTGGATCGATCCAGTGCAGATCCTCAAGCGCGATCACCAGCGGCATGTCGCGGGCAAGGCCGAGGAAATGATTGACCAGCGCCGCGACGGTCGCATCCTTCTGCTGCTGCGGCGACAGGTCGAGCGGCGGATAGCGGTCTCCGGTCGGGATCGACAGCAGCGCGGCAAACAGCGGCGTGACCTGCTCGATGTCGCCATGGGCGGCGGCGATCGCGGTCTCCAGACCCGCCAGCGACGTCGCGGACGGATCCTCGCGGTCGAGGCCGAGCGAGAATTTGAGCTGCTCGGAGAACGGATAGAACGCCGTGGAAGTGTAATAGGGCGAGCACTGGAACGAGACGTGTCCATGGCGGTCGCCCGCGATCCGGTCGAATATCTCCTGGATGATGCGCGACTTGCCGATGCCGGGCTCGCCGAACTTGACCACGACCTGGCCGTCGCCGTCCTTGACCTGCTGCCAGCGCCCCATCAGCAGCGCGATCTCCTCCTCGCGGTTGACGAGCGGCGTCAACCGCCCGCCCATGGCAGCGGCGAAGCGGGTCTCCGCCCGCGAGGCGCGCACCACGTGCCAAGCCTGCGTCTTCTCCGAGATGCCTTTCAGCGCATGGACACCGAGATTGCGGTAGTCGAACTTGCCCTTCAGCAGCGACTGTGTCGAGGACGAGATCACGACGCCGTTGGGCGGCGCCAGACCTTGCAGGCGTGCGGCGAGATTGACGGTTTCTCCGACCGCGGAATCGCGCTCCTCGGTGCCTTGGCCAACGAGGTCGCCGACCACGACGAGACCGGTTGCGATCCCGATGCGGACGGCGGGGGCGTGGCTCAGCGCACCGCGCGGCTCGATCGCGCGCGCAGTCGACAGCACCCGCACGATCTCGAGCCCGGCGCGCACCGATCGCTCGGCATCGTCCTCATGCGCGGTCGGATAGCCGAAATAGACAAGGATACCGTCGCCGACGAAGCGCGCGGCAAACCCCTCGTAATGTTTCACCACCCGGACGCAGGTCTCGCGAAAGCTCGCGATCATGTCGCGCACGTCTTCCGGATCGAATTGCACCGACAGCGAGGTGGAATCCACCATGTCGCAGAACATGGTGGTGAGCTGACGCCGTTCGGCACCGACTTCCGTCCGGGCTTGCGGGCGCGCGGCCGCATCGGGCTTCTCTGCGGTCTCGGCGTGGAATAGCGCCGACATCGCGCGCTGAAGCCGCTTGCGGTCGCCGAGCGGCAATCCTAGCTCGACCAGGTCGGATTCCGTCAGGTCCCCCATGACATCGAGATCGAGGCGGTGCTGCGCGAAGAGATCGGTGTAATGTCCAAGACCGACGCCTTCGAGCCAGCGCTTCAAGCCGCCTTCAGTCTCCGTAACAGGCTCATTCTCCAGCATGGTGATTCTGCCCGACCTTAACTCCGTCGAAGGGCTTTAGGCCCCTCAACCACAGATTTTGGGGCCCGAACTTCACCTCAGACTGGACGCGTTCCCTAAGTCTTGGGAAGAATAGCTCAATCAGATCAAAAGGGAATGGCATTGTCCCATATTGCATCCGTAGCGGGAGAGGATTCGGACAGCGCAGGCGCCGAAACCAGGACCTTTGCCGATATCGGCGGCCTTCTCGACTTTTATGCACGCAAGACGCCGGCGGCACCGGCTCTCCTCGCGCCGGGCCGGCCGGCCCTCACCTACGCCAAGCTGGGTGAGTTGATCCAGCAACTGGTCCGCACCCTGCGGGGGCTCGGCATTGCCCCTGCCGACCGGATTGCCGTTGCGCTGCCGCGCGGCGCCGACAGCGCACTGGCGCTGATTGCGGTCGCCTCGGCCGGCGCCTGTGTCCCCGTCAATCCGGATCTGACGGCCGACGAGCTGCAACGCTATTTCAGCGAATTGAAGCTAACCGCGCTCGTCACCCGGGCCGACATGAATTCACCAAGTCGTGACGTTGCCAAGGCGCTCGATATCGTGGTGATCGATTTCGTGCCGGGACCGAACGACAATCTCGGCGGCTGCGCGTTCATCGGCCCGGCAGTCGGGCCGGCCTGCACGAGCGGCGCCTCGCGCGGCGACGATGACGCCTTCATCCTGTTGACGTCAGGCACGGCGGCGCGGCCGAAAATGGTGCCGCTGACGCAGCGCAATGTGTGCCTGTCCGCATACAATGCCGGCCGCGTGCTGTCGCTCGCAGCCCACGACCGCCTGCTCAATGCCCTGCCGCTGTTTCACGCCCATGGTCTGATCTCCGGCCTGCTGACGGCGCTGGCCGCGGGCTCCAGCGTGATCTGCACCAACGGTTTCGACGCATCGTCCTTCTTCGGCTGGATGCGGGAGCTGCGACCAACCTGGTACACGGCGGTGCCGACCATCCATCGCGCGCTGCTGACGGCGGCCGAGGCCGACCCGGACCGCGCCCGGTCATCGTCGCTGCGCGTGATCCGCTCGGCCTCGTCCTCGCTCGCGCCCGCGATCCTGAACGGGCTCGAGGCGATGTTCGGCGTTCCCGTGCTCGAAACCTACGGCATGACCGAAGCGGCCTCGCAGATCGCGGCCAATCCGTTCGAGCTGCGCAAGATCGGATCGGTCGGCCGCGCTGCGGGCCCCGAGATCGCGATCATGGACGGGGCGGGCCGCACGCTTGCGAGCGGCGAGCATGGCGAGATCATGCTGCGCGGGCCGAACATGAGCCGCGGCTATTATAATGACGAGGCGGCGACACGGGCCGCCTTCCGCAACGGCTGGTTCCGGACCGGCGACCTCGGTTATCTCGATGCCGACGGCTATCTCTTCATCGTCGGCCGCATCAAGGACGTCATCAACCGCGGCGGGCAGAAGATCTCGCCCCTGGAGGTCGAAGAGGTCCTGCTGAGCCATCCGGCGGTGCTGGAGGCCGGCGTGTTCGCCGTTCCGCACCAGAAGCTCGGCGAAAACGTCGCCGCCGTCGTGGTGCTGCGCCCGAATTCCGAAGCAACTCCGGACCAGCTTCGGCAGTTCGCGCGCAAACGTCTTGCGGCGTACAAGGTGCCGAGCCTGATCCGCGGCGTGGCCGCACTGCCGAAAGGTGCGAGCGGCAAGGTCAAGCGCAACGCGCTGGCCGATCTGATCGCAACCGCGGAGCATGGCGACGAAGCGCAATTGCCGCGCAACGCGCTGGAGACCCAGCTCGCGGGGATCTGGGCCGGTCTGTTGGAGCTGCCGCAGGTCGGCATCGACCAGGATGTCTTTGCGCTCGGCGCGGACTCGCTCGCGGCGACGCAGATGCGCTCGCGCTTGCGCGAACGCTTCAATGTCGACTTCTCCTTCGAGGACATCTTCGATTGCGCCACGGTCTCGGCGCTTGCGGCCCGAATCGAGACCGCCACAACCCATCGCGAGACGATGGTGCCCGCATGGCGCCAGGCGGCGGCAGACGCACCGCTGTCGTTCCAGCAGCAGCGGATGTATGTGCTCTCGCGGCTCGATCCGACCCGTTACAATTACAACGTCGTCGAAGTCGCCGTTCTCAAGGGCCTGGTCGACGTCGCCGCGCTTTCTGCGAGCCTCGCCTCGATCTGCGCTCGCCACGAGGCGCTACGCTCGGTCTTCATCGAACGCGAGGGCGAGCCGGCGCAGCTTGTGCTGCAATCACCTCCGCGATTCGAGCGGATCAGGCTCAAGCCCTGCGCGGCGGACAAGCGGGCCGCAATCATCCGGCGCGAGGCGCTCGAGCTCGCACAATATCCGTTCGACCTGGCGCGCGAGCCGCCGCTGAAGGTCACCCTGCTGTCGTTCGACAAATCCAGCCACGCGCTGGTGGTCAACGTCCATCATCTCGTCACCGACGGCTGGTCGCAACGGATGTTCTGGGAGGAGCTTGCCGCCCATTATTCCGCCGCGCGCAAGACTAGCGCTGTGACGTTGCCCTCGCCCGCCTTCCAGTATCGCGACTTTGCGCTATGGCAGCAAAGCTGGGCTCAGACGCCGGCGGCGAAGGAGCAGCTTGATTACTGGCGGACCCAGCTCGACGGCGTCACCACGCTGCCGCTGCGGACCGACCGGCCAAGGCCGGAGGTCTGGAGCGGTCACGGCGCCCGTCACTATCTCGAATTCTCCAAGGCGCTATCAACCGATCTGCGCGCGCTCAGCCAGGACCAGGGCGTCACGCCTTTCATGACGCTGCTTGCGGCTTTCCAGTGCCTGCTGTTCCGCCACACCGGACACGAGGATGTCGCGACGGGATCGCTGATCGCCAACCGCAACCAGATCGAGAGCGAGCGCCTGATCGGGCTGTTCGCCAACACCCTGATCCTGCGCAATGATTTCGGTGGTGATCCGGGCTTTGGCGAGATGTTGCGGCGGGTGCGGCAGGTCACGCTGGATGCCTACCGCAACCAGGACCTCCCGATCGAGGAAGTGCTGCGCGCTCTCCAGATCGCGCGCCGGAGCGACGGCAATCCGCTGTTCCGGATCATGTTCATCCTCCAGAACGCCTCGATCGAGGCGGCACGTTTTCCGGGCCTGTCGACGCGGCGGCTGGAGGTCGACCCGAAAGTCGCGCGTTTCGACATCACGCTCGAACTGGTCGAGGCCGACGGCCGCTTCACCGGCTTCTTCGAATACGCCACCGATCTGTTCGACGCGGCGACCATCGAAACCATGGCCGCTCAGTTCAAGACCCTGCTAAAGGCCGCGATCGCCAATCCGGAGCAGCGCATCTCGCGCCTGCCGCTTCTGACGGAGGCCGAACGCCGGCAGTTGCTGGCGAAAGGCCAGGGCGTGGTGGCCAATTTCACCACGCGCGGCAATCTTTGCGAACGCCTCGAGCGCCAGGCGAAGAAGACGCCGAACGCGATCGCCGTCTCCGACGGCCGCACCTCCCTGACTTATCGCGAGCTCGCCCGTCGCAGCCAGGCGGCCGCACGCTGGCTCGCGCGCGAAGGTGTCGGCGCCGAGAGCGTTGTCGCCTTGCTTGCGGATCGCGGGCCCGACCTGCTCGCCGCGATGATCGCCGCGCAGCGCGTGGGCGCAGCCTTCCTCAATCTCGATCCCGACCAGCCGCCGGCGCGGCTTGCGACCATCCTTGGATCGAGCTGCGCCCGCATGCTGCTGATCGGGCGCGCCCAGTCGATCATGGTCGAGGCGCTGCTCGAACCGCTGGTCGAGCGCGTTCATGTCGCCGAGCTCGAGGACGCGATCGCACCCGGATCGACCAGGCCGGCCCGCGCCGCGCGGCGCGCAGCCGCGAGCCTCGCCTATCTCATCTACACATCCGGCTCCTCCGGCGCGCCGAAGGGCGTCATGATCGAGCAGCGCGGGCTGTCGAACCATCTGGCGTCGCTCATTTCCGAGCTCGGCCTTACGGCCACGGACGTGATCGCCCAGACTGCGCCGCAGAGCTTCGTCATCTCGGTCTGGCAGTTCCTTGCCGGTCCCATGGTCGGCGCGCGCGTCCATGTCTGCGCCAACGCAATCGTGCAGGACCCGATCCTGCTTGCGCGGGAGATCGAGCGTGAAGGGATCAGCGTGCTCGAGATCGTCCCGTCGCTGCTGCGCCTGATCCTCGACCGCATGGACGAAGCGCAGGTCCAGCGCGCCTTTGCGGGATTGCGGCTCCTGATCTCGACCGGCGAGCCGCTGCCCGTCGATCTCTGCCGCGCCTGGTTCGCCCGCTGCCCGAAGGTGCCGCTGATCAACGCCTATGGCGCGTCGGAATGTTCCGACGACGTCTCGCTTCATCGCCTGACCAAAGCGCCGGCGGCGGCGACGAGCAACGTCCCGGTCGGCGCGCCGCTGCCCAACACCCAGCTCCATGTGCTCGATCAAAACCTCCAGCCGCTTCCGGTCGGCGTGACCGGCGAGCTCTGCATCGGCGGCGCCGGCGTCGGCCGCGGCTACATCAACGATCCCGCGCAGAGCCGTCAGCGTTTCCTGCCCAATCCGTTCTCGCGCCAGGACGGCGCGCGGCTGTACCGGACCGGCGACCTCGCACGCCGCCGCGCCGACGGCACCATCGAATGCCTCGGCCGCGCCGACCATCAGGTCAAGGTCCGGGGCTACCGTATCGAGCTCAAGGAGATTGAGAACGCGCTTGCCGACCATCCTGCGGTGCGCGCCGGCATCGTCGAGCCGCGCCGCGAGGCGAGCGGCGATGTCAGGCTGATCGCCCATATCGTCGCAAGGGCCGGCAGCCAGAGCAGCGCCAGCGAGCTGCGCGACTTCCTGAAGAGCCGGCTGCCGGGCCATGCCATTCCGTCCGCATTCCTGTTCCTGGACCAGATGCCGCTCAATGCCCATGGCAAGATTGACCGGTCGGCGCTGCTGGCGCCCGCGCAGCAGGACGTCTCCGGACCGGACGCCGCCGTGCCGGCGCGGCACTTCACCGAAAAAGTGCTCTCGGACATCTGGGTCGACCTGCTGAAGGTCGAGGGCCTCGGCGTGACCGATAATTTCTTCGATCTCGGCGGCCATTCGCTCCTGGCGGGCCAGGCGATGGCGCGCGTCGCCCGTGCGCTCGGCGTGTCGCTGCCGATCAAGACCATCTTCGAGGCTCCGACGATCGAAGAACTCGCCCGGCGGGTTGACGAGGCCGTGGCAGCAAAGCCGCGAAAGCCGGCAACAGGCATGCTGCGGCCTGCTGAAAGCGGGCTCCCAACGCTCTCGATCGCACAGGACCAGATGATGCGGATCGAGCAGAACCTGCCGGGCCTGCCGCTGTTCAACCTGCCCTTTGCCTTCCGCCTCCAGGGCCCGCTCGATCCGACCACCCTCGCGCAGGCGTTCGGCGACATCGTGCGCCGCCACGAATCGCTGCGGACCGGATTCGGCCGCAGCGGCGAAGAGCCCGTCAGCCGCATCGCCACGCCCGGCGAACTCGGACCGGTCCTCACGATCGAGGTCATCGGCGACGGACGTCCCCACGACAACAAGCGGCGCAAAGCACTCGAACTCAGGAAGATCGATCTCCTGATCGAGCAGGAGACCTACGCCCCGTTCGACACCGCGCGGCCGCCGTTGTTGCGGGCGCGGCTGTTGCGGCTCCATGCCGACGATCATGTGCTGCTGCTGACGCTGCATCATGCCATTGCCGACGGCTGGTCGATCGGCGTGCTGTTCGAGGAGCTGTCCAACCGCTATGCGGCGCTGGCCGGGCGTCCGTCCGTGCCGCTGCCGAAACTGCCGCTCGCGTTTTCGGATGTCGCCCGCTGGCAGCGCTGGTGGTGCGGCACCGACGCCGCCCGCCGTCAGGCCGCCGACTGGACGGAGAATCTGCGCGGCGCGGCCCCCGTCTTCGACGGTGAAGCAAGCCCCGGCGCGTCCACCGGGCACCACCCCGTCAGCCTCGAGCGCGAGCTGATCGGCCGGCTCACGGCGTTCGCCGGGCGGCATAACAGCACGCTGTTCATGTGCCTTCTCACCGGCCTGAAAGCCCTGCTGCTCGCGCAGAGCGGCCGCAACGACATTTCGGTCGCCACCGCCATGGCCAATCGCGCCCAGCCCGATACCGACCGGGTCCTCGGTCCGTTCGAGAACACGGTGATCGTCCGTACCCGAATCACGCCGGAGCTGTCGTTCGCGCAAGCCCTGGCCCGGGTGCGCCAGAGCGTGCTCGACGCGCATGCGCGCCAGGAGCTGCCGTTCAACATCCTGGCCGACCATCTGGAGCAGGAGGGGATCAATCCGGCCTCGCTGCTCCAGGTCTATTTCACCCTGCAAAATCCGCTGCGCCAGCCGCTCGATCTGGCCGACGTCACGATCGAATCGATCGGCAACGTCGCGCGCGAAGGCCAGCCGGTGCTGCCGATCGACCAGACCTGGCTGTCGCTGATGCTCAAGGAGCGCCCCACCGGAATCACCGGCTCATGCAATTACAAGGGCGAGCTGCTCGACGGCCACAGGGTCGGTGAGTGGATGGCGAATCTCGTCGCGCTGCTGAATGCGGCCGTCGCCCACCCCAACACGCCGCTCGGCCGATTGCTCGCTCGCAGGGCGGCATGACCGGCTGTACGGGACGGGAGAACACAGGTTCACTCGTCAAAGCTGTGAATGACCAAGTTGCAGCTTGATTATTTGGCGCCAGCGCGCAAGATTATTCTCTCGATTTGATTTGGACGATTATTTTCAACCGGGGAGTTTGTTATGGGTTTCATCAAATTTACCAAGGGTACCTCGTTGAGCGACAAGGACCGCAAGGCCCTGCAAAAGCTGCTGGGCGCCGAGAAGAAGAAGCTCCAGTCCGCGCTCAAGGATGTCGACGCCAGCCTTTCGATGCTGGGCGGAGCGAAGAAAGCCAAGAAGAAGAAGTAAGGATCGTCGGCCGGGACGCCGCACGAATCCTCAGGCTTCACTTTCCGGATATGGGCCGCTCGCTCGTCGAGTTGGGGTCTCGCACAAGCTTGCGCCTGTAAACCGGCCTGCAAATCGACAAGAAATTGCCCGGGTGGACCGTTAGAAGCGGTCCGCTCAGTTGATTCTTGCTCAGTTGATTCTTCCGTCAGGGCCGGAGACTTGGCCTCCGCCTGACGCCATGGGCCCTTTTGATGGCAGACGACAGAATTGAACTGTTTGTCGGACTGATCGAGACCATTGACGCGCCGGGCGCAATCGATGCGTGCCGACGCCTGCTCTCGGTCGACGAACGGATCCGCGCCGATCGCTTCATGTTTGAGCGGCATCGGCGGCAGTATATTTTCGCGCACGCGATGCTGCGCCTGGCGCTGTCGCAGGCCGCACCGAACGTCGCACCCACCGATTGGTCCTTCGGGGCCGGCCGCTACGGGCGGCCGTTTGTCGCGGCGCCCGCGACCTCGACCGCGCTGCATTTCAGCCTGTCCCATGCCGATGGCTGCGTTGCCTGCGTCGTGTCCGGGCATGAGACCGTCGGCGTCGACGTCGAAACCGTGTCACGGCGTGTCGCGCCATTGTCCACCGCGCTTCGCTTCTTTGCGCCGGAGGAGGTCGAATCGTTACGCGGACTGCCGGAGCCCGCCGCGATCGAGCGCTTTTTCGACTATTGGACGCTCAAGGAGGCCTATCTGAAGGCAAGGGGGTTTGGGCTCAATTTGCCGCTCGACGCTTTCGCGATGCAGGTGTCCCGGGAGGCCATCGAGATCAGCTTCAAGCCCGATATCGCCGACGATCCGTCAGGCTGGCGATTCTCGCTGTGCTCGCCGTCGCCCTCGCATCGCCTCGCGATCGCCGATGGCTCCCGCGCGCATGGCGGCCTTCCCATTACCCGCAATGCCTGGCCCTTCCAGGAAGCAGCTGAATGACGCCGCTGCGGCTGCGCGTCTTTCCAGCGATCTCGCGCAACCGCGATCCCAAGAAATATGTCGGCGAGCTGATGCGAGTGGCGCAGTTCGCCGATCGCAACGGCTTCGAAGGCATCCTGCTGTTCGAAGGCAACGACGTGTCCGTCGAGCCCTGGGCGATGGCCCAGCACATCATCGGTAAGACCACGCGAAGCTCGCCGCTGATCGCGGTCAATCCGGTCTACATGCACCCGTTCGCCGCGGCAAAATTCGTCTCGTCCTTTGCGCAGCTCCACAGCCGCAAGGTCTATCTCAACATGATCACGGGGACCGCGGTCAGCGACCTGCACGGGCTGGGCGACGAGCAGTCGCATGCCGACCGCTACGTCCGGCTCAGCGAATTCGTCGCGCTGATGCGCCAATTGCTGGAAAGCCCCCGCCCGGTGAATTTCGAGGGCCGGTTCTACCGCGCGAGCAATCTGCAACTTCGCCCGCGCCTGCCGGCGGAGCTGATGCCGGAATTCCTGGTCGCGGGCCAATCGGAGGCGGCGCAGCGCGTGGCGAAGGAGACCAGCTGCATCAAGATGCAGATGTTGCCGCCCGATCTAGATCGCGGTCTCGATGTATCAGGAATGAACTTTGGCATCTTCGCCCGCGAGGGACGCGAGGAAGCACGACAGGCCGCTAAGGCACGCTTTCGCGACAATCCCGATGATCGCGAGCTGCTCGCGCTCACCGTGGAGAACAGCGATTCCGTGTGGAAGCGGCGGCTCTATGACGGCCAGAGCGGCGAGCTCGCTGACAATGGCTACTGGCTGCTGCCGTTCCTGACCTTCCAGGCCGACTGCCCCTATCTCGTCGGCAGCTACGCCGAGATCGGCGCAAAGCTGAAGGATTTTGCAGCGAAGGGCCTGACCACGATCATGCTCGACATGGTCGCCGACGAGGCCGAGATGCAGCACGTCTGCAAGGCGCTCGCGGCGAGCGGGATGTTTTAGGACGGCACGCCGAGCGGACTGAGCCGTGCCAACGGCTCGCTGTCCTCCGGCCGTCGCAAGAGCTGCATGACATGCCGCTTCAGGCGCACGAACTCCGGTTCGGTCACGAGATCGTGGCTGCGTGGCCGCGCGAAAGGCAGCACGACATCCTCAATCACCCGGCCGGGTCGTGCGCTCATCACGACGATGCGATCGGCGAGGAACAATGCCTCGTCGATGTCGTGGGTGACGAAGACCGTGGTGGTCGGGATCTTGCTCCAGATGTCGAGCAGGACCTCCTGCATCATGCCACGCGTCTGCGCGTCGAGCGCACTGAAGGGCTCGTCCATCAGCAGCACCCGCGGTTGGTTGATCAGGACCCGCGCGATTTCCACGCGCTGCTGCATGCCGCCCGACAATTGCGCCGGATAGAACGCCTCGAAGCCGGAAAGGCCGACCAGCTTCAGGATCGCGTCGGCGGCGCGGTCGCGCTCCCTCCTCGCGAGGCCCCGCATCTTCGGGCCGAAGGCGACATTGTCACGCACCCGCTTCCAGGGAAACAGCGTGTGCTGCTGAAACACCATGCCCCGGTCCGGGCTCGGACTCTGGACCTGCTGGCCGTCGACCGTGAGACGGCCAGCCGTGATCGGCAAATGCCCGGCCAGCGCGCCGAGCAGCGTGGATTTGCCGCAGCCGGAGGGACCGAGGATGCAGACGAGCTCGCCCGGCGCAATCGCGACATCGAGACCGCTGACCGCTTCGAATGCGTCACCGCCCGATCCGAGTGAAATCGAGACATCGGCGAAGTCGATGCGACCGACGCTCTCGGTGCCGATATCCGCGACCCGGATGTTCATCTCGCCACCTTCGGGCTACGCCAGGGCATCAGAAGCCGCCCGGCCGTCGTCAGCAGCCAGCTCGATCCCATGCCGAGCAGGCCGATGATCAGCATGCCGACGATGATGTCGGCGTAGTTCTGGAGCGTATAGGCTTCCCAGGTGTAATAGCCGATGCCGAACTGGCCCGAGATCATCTCCGCGGTGACGAGGCAGAACCACGAGGTGCCCATGCCGATCGCAAGCCCCGTGACGATGCTGGGCGCGGCGTCCGGCAGCACGACTTCCCTCAGGATCGCCAACTTCCCCGCGCCGAGGCTGCGGGCGGAGGCAACCAGCCGGCGGTCGACATTCGCGACACCGTGGACGGTGTTCAGCACGATCGGAAACAAGGCACCGATGAAGGTGATGTAGATCATCGACAGCTCGGACGACGGAAACATCAAGATCGACAGAGGAATCCACGCCACGGCCGGAATCGGCCGCAGCAATTCCAGCGGCGGCAGCAAGAGATCGCTCGCGGCGCGCGAGCGGCCAATCGCGAAGCCGAGGAATACGCCGATCACCACCGCCGCCCCGTAGCCCGCGAACACGCGCCAGAGGCTGCTGGTGACGTGTGCCGTCAGTTTCGGCGAACGAAACAGGGCGAGCGCGGATTGAACGACCTCGACCGGCGGCGGCACGTTGCGGAAGGTCACGATCCCCAGATTGAGATGCGTTGTCGAAGCGACCTGCCACAGGGCAATGCAGGCCAGGATCGAAAGACCGCGGACCATCCAGCGGACGGCCGCAGGCCGCGCCTTGATAGCGGTGGCCATCGCCTCACCGGCTCGCGACGAGGGACTCGCGCGCGGCCGCGAAGTCGAGCACAGCGCCACCGTTCTTCTTCGACCAGCCCTCGGCCGCCTGCTTGAGCAGGAAGGCGCTCAGCTCGCCCTTGGTCGACCGTACGAACCAGGCCTGGTTTGCGAACAGCTTAATACCACTCTCGCGATCCTGAGCGTAGACGACGCGGATGGTCTTGCCGTCCTTCTCGAGGCCGGCGAGCGCCTTCAGCGCGTTCTCGGGCGACGCGTAGTGACGCACATGAGCCTCGTCTTTGACCCAGATCTGCGCGACGCGGCTGAAGTCGCTGATCTCGGCGCCCGTTGCGGCGTCCTTGGCACGAAGCGGAAGCTGCGCGTAGTTCTTCAGCTCGGCGTCATAGTCGCGCCCCGCATGCGCGGTCGCAACGCGGATGAACTTGTCGGTGACAAACTGGTTGATATCGAGATCGCTGTCGGCGCGCTTGAGCAGCTTCAGCGTCTTGATCGAGGTGGCGACCGCCTGGCGGTATTCCGGCTTCCAGGTCACATCGCGGGTCTGAAGACCGAGCGGGCCGTGGAAGAGATAGTCGACCTCCGCCTCGATGCCGGTGACCTTCGCGATCAGCTCGCTGTATTTCTCCGGCTCCTCCGCGATCAGGCGATCCGCCTCGATCGCTGCGCGCAAATAGGCAACGACGATCTCCGGATATTTTTCGGCGTACTCGGCATCAACCAGTCCGCCGTGGAACGTCGGCGCATTGGCCTGCGCACCATCAAAGATCTTGCGCGCAAAGCCGCGCCACGGGAACAGCTCGGCGAACGGAACGAAGTCGGCATGCGCCTCGATCTTGCCGGCCTGCAAGGCCGGCCCCGCAACCTCCGGCGCCTGCGTGATGATGTTGACGTCGGTCTCGGGATTCCAGCCCTTGGCCTCGATCGCCCGAAGCAGCATGCCGTGCGAGGTCGAGGCAAAGGGAACCGAGATGGTCTTGCCCTTGAGCTCATCGAGCGATTGCACCGGCGAGCTCGACGGCACCACGATGCCGTTGCCACTGCCCTTGGTGCTGCCGGACAGCACGCTGATGAAGAGGCTGCGGCGGCCAGCCTTCTGGAACGCCACGCCGTTGAGCGAGCCCGGAAAGTCAGCCATCGCGCCGAAATCGAGCTTGCCTGCGACCATCTCGTTGGTGAGCGGCGCGCCGCTCGTAAAATTCTTCCACTGGATGTCGTAGGTGACATCCTTGTACTTGCCGTCATGGGGCAGAAATTTCTCGAGTAGCTTGAGCTCGTGAATGAGCAGTCCGCCGGTCGCGCAATTGATCGTCGTGTCCTGCGTCCCGACTGCCACACGGATCGTCTCCGCCTGGGCCGGCGCGAACATCGCAACGGTGATGGCCACACTGGCCACACTGAGTCTCAAAGAGCTGAATTCGATCATCGAACTGTCCTCGGGGAGGCCGGGCGCGCGCCGGCAACAATGCTGGCCGGCACTATCGAAGGCGTGGCGCAACGCTTGAAGCAATTACTTGCATCGCTGTCGCAGGACGTTCGCGTCATGATTCCGTCGCGCAACGACGCAAAGGATTTTCTCAGGACGAAGCCATGGACAGAGGAATCGTTTCGCTGCCGGTCGCCGCGCATGTCAAGCTTTGCTAAGTGATTTGGAACGATCGCAAAGAGATGGACATCGCACCATCGCCGCACTTACCTATTCGCAAGCCCCTGGAGAGCTGACGGATTGCGATGACCATACTCAAGGAAGCTGCCGCGACCGAGCCTGCCGCTTTCGCCGACCGGCCTCATGCAGGCGTTCCGTTCGACTGGACCGACCACAAGAAGACGCGGCGGGTCCGCAGCACACGCGCGAGGCCCGCGAGCTCGGCGCTGTTCATGAGCGAGACGATCGACGGGCTGAATGCCGGCGCGCATTTCCTCGACCGCTTGTCCGCGTCGGAGCAGGCGCGCGTGCACGCGGCCGGCCGCATCATCACGGTGCCGCAAGGCGAGATGGTATTCAGCCAGGGCGATGGCCACGACGGCATCTTCATCATCCGCCGCGGACAGGTTCGGGTCTACTACACCGCGCCGTCGGGCCGCGAGATCACGCTCGCCTATTGGACGCCGGGACATTTCATCGGAGGCCCCGAGATATCCGGCGGTGGCATTCACATGTGGTCCGGCATCGCCATCGAGGCCTGCGAGATCACGACACTCTCCGGCCCCGCGCTCGAGAAGCTGTTGACCGGCATGCCTGCCTTCGCGCTGGCGCTGATCGACGGCCTCATCGCCAAGGGCAAATGCTACTCCTCGATGGCGCAGATCCTCGGCACGCGATCGGTGATCGAACGGCTGGCGCAATTCCTGCTCACGCTGTCGGAGTTGCACGGCACGGCCGACGGCGACACCATCATCATCAATCGCAAGATCACGCATGACCAGATCGCGGCCATGGTCGGCTCGACCCGGCAATGGGTGACGATGATGCTGAAGCGGTTCCAGAACCGCCGCATCATCGCCATCGACGGCAGCAGCATCCGGATCAAGCGGATCGACCTGCTGGAGCAGATTTTGTTCAGGGATTGAGGCGCGGCAGGCGGAGACGAGTGCGATCCTTCTCCCTCTCCCCGTTCTTACGGGGAGAGGGTTGGGGTGAGGGGCCTCTCTCCGCGAGTGAGATGTTCGTGAGACCTGTACCCCCTCACCCGGAATTTGCTCACGCAAACTCCGACCTCTCCCCGCAAGCGGGGAGAGGTTAAGAACCGGCCTCACCGCGCCTCTTCGAATCCGGCCAGCACCGAGGTCAGGTTCGCGCCCAGAATATCCGAGAGATAGCCGCCCTCCTGCACGAACACGGTCGGCAGGCCCAGCTTCGCGATGGCCTGGCCGATGCGGCGGAAGCCCGGCGTGGTGACGGCGAGGCCCTTCAGTGGATCGTGCTCGGAGGCGTCGAGGCCGAGCGCGATGACGAGGGCGCCGGGTGCAAAGGATTCGATCGCCTTGCGCGCGACATCCATCGCCTGGATGTAGCCGTCGTCGCCGGTGCCGATGGCCAGGGGGATGTTGAGATTGGCGCCGAGGCCGGGTCCTTCGCCGCGCTCATGCGCGTAGCCCCACACATAAGGATAGTACGCGATGGGGTCGGCGTGGATCGACACCGTGTAGACGTCAGGGCGCGTGTAGAAAATACCTTGCGTGCCGTTGCCATGGTGTACGTCGACGTCCAGGATCACGACGCGCTCGTGCTTCAGACGCAGATGCGCCGCGGCGATCGCGCTGTTGTTGAGGAAACAGAAGCCACCGGCCATGTCGCGGTAGGCGTGATGGCCGGGCGGACGGCAGAGTGCATAGGTCGCATCCTCGCCGTCCATCACCATCTGCGCTGCCGTGACCGCAACGTCGGTAGCGGCGCAGGCCGCGGCCCAGGTGCCGGGACCGATCGGCGCCGCGGTATCGGCGGTGTGCCAGCCGAGTCGGCCTACGATGTGAGTGGGATAGGTCGCGGCATGACGCACGGGATGGATGTTGCCGATCATCTCCGGGCCGGAATCGCCGAGCGCGGTCCAAGCATCCCAGGCTTCGCTGAGGAACGAAAGATATTCCGGGCTGTGAATCCGCGCACGCGGCCCCTGTCCGAATGTCGTCGGTTCGACCAGTTGATGCTTGCCGTCCATCAACCCCTTGAGCAGGCGATCGGCGCGCTCGGGCTGCTCTGTGGTGCGCTTGACGACACCGCGAACCAGGAAGAATTGCGGATCGTGGCTGCGATGCAGTTCGGTATGGACGGCTTTCACTCAAACACTCCGTGGTCGCGTTGACGGTGCCCACAGATGTCTAAATGCCTGCGGCGGCCAGATGCAAGCAAGAAGAGTGCCGCCGCTTTGGTCCTGCTCTGCGCCGGAGGCAGACCGCCCGTGACGCTCAGCAACGCCCGCGCTGGAGGCAGTGCTCGCGGCCCTGCTGGTCGGTGCGGAAGGACTCGACGAAGCCGCCCTGACGCTGGGTGACGAACACGGTCTTGCCGTCGCTGCCGCCGAAGGCGAGATTGGTCGGCTCCTTGCCCTTCAGTGCGATCTCCCGCTCGACCGCACCATTGGGCTTCATCAGCGCGATGGTGCCCTTGAGGATGCGCGCGACATAGAGACGGCCGGCGACGTCGGTGCGCAGGCCGTCGACGGTGTCGGGCTGAAAGGCTTTGACGAGTTTTGCGCCGGTGAGCTCGTTGCCGCTGACGGTGTAGGACCAGATCTGGCCGCTGCTGGATTCCCCGACATAGAGCGTCTTGCCGTCAGGGCTGAGGTCGATGCCGTTGGTGGTGCCCATCGCGCGCGGCGCCGGCATCACCCGCCCCTGCACCGTGCCGTCCCCAGATTTGGCGATACGCCAGATGTGGCCTTCCCTGCCCTTCCAGTTCGGATCACTCGCATAGATCGTGCCGTCGCGCGCGACCGTGATGTCGTTGGGCTGGTTCATCTCGTCGGAATGAAACCAGACGACGGGCTCGCTCGCGCCCTTCTGGATCGCTAAGATGTTGTGCTTCTTGTAATCGGCGATGAACATCGTGCCGTCACGCGCGAAGCGGATGGCGTTGCCGACGCTGCCCTCGGGCAGTGCCGTGAATTGCTCCGAAGCGGCGCCGCCGACCGGCAGCTTGCCGATGGTGCCGGGCTTGCCAAAGTTGACTACGAAGAGATTGCCGTCGAGATCGGCCGCCGGCCCTTCGATGCCGAAGGTGTATTCGCCCGGCGGCGTCACCTGCACGCTTTCGAACAGCTTTGTTTCAGCATGGGCCGCCGATGCCGCGATGACGAGAAGGACGCTACTGCACAGGCACCAGAAATTCCTGCCGGATGTAATAGCCATCGTCGTCGCTGCACTCGCCATTCAGATAGGGGTCGGCAGGCCGGAAGAACCGGCTGAAGCCGGGTTTGTCTACAGCGCTCCTTTGTGTCACGACAACGACCTTGGCGGCCGGTATTTCGCCGCATTCCTTGTTGGTCTTGCCAAAGAACTTGCGCTGCGGCGGGCCGGACTTGATCCGCATCCGCGTGCCCGGAACCATTTTCGCAACCAGCAGGTCTGCGGTATCGAGCAGGCGCGTGTAGCCAGGTTCGGTCCTGGGCAGGCCTTCACCGCCCGGCGGCATCAGCTTCTCGGCGCCGATGCCGCGCAGCCGCGTGCGCAGCTTGCCGGAGTCTGGATCGCCCGGATAGATCCAGCCGTCCTGCGACAGCATGAAGCGCAGCACGGTCGCGTCCTTTTCCGCATCCGATTGCCCAGCCTTCAGGCCGAAATCCGAGTGGCAGCCAACGCAATGCTTCTCGACGAGGCCCTTGCGCAGCGTCGTGAGCCGGACACCGTTCTGCGCGTCCCTGGCGACGAAGGCCGCGAGCTGGTCGATCATCGCCTGGCTGCGCATGTCGCATGGCAGCGGCACCGGCGCGTCACCCGCGGCGCGGTCGATGCGGATCACGGTCTTGTTCTTGTCCTCCACCAGCCAGATTGCGCCGTCTGCCGCGACAGTCATACCGACTGGCGCGCCCTGCGGCCGCGCGCCGTTGACGCGGTGCCAGCCGGCGATCAGCTCCTCGAATGGCGCGGCCGCGACGTCGCCGGCCCCGGTCTGAAAGCTGTGGGTCGGATCAGCCGCGCAACTGACGTGGTAGCGCACCGGCGCCGGGGCGGGCTTCGGGAAGCCGTGGTCGTCGACGTCATAGACGAGGACGCGGCTGCCGGTCGGGCGATAGCCGTGCAGGCCGACCAGCAGCTTGCCTTCCAGCTCCGGGAATTTCACGCCGTGATAATAGAGCATCGCGAGCGGCGCGCCATGCGGCGGCATCAGCGAGAACGGCGCCTTGTAGAACGCATTGGCCGTGCAGAGCGACTTGTAGACCCCGGATTGCAGCACGAGCTTGAATTCGGGGCTCGGCGTCGACAGGTCGTAGCAATAGGGCCAGCCATAATGCCTGCCCTGCTCTATCGCATTGATCTCCTCGTTCGGCTTGAAGATGTCGGGCAGGTCACGGCCGTTCTCGCCTTGCAGGAAGGCGTAACCCGCATCGGGAAAGTTGGGATGCAGCGCCAGCGCCATCGAATTGCGCAAGCCGCGCGCATAGACGGTGTGCGGCGGGTCCGGATCGGCCGGCTTCAGCGCCGGGAAGGTGGCGCCTGCGGGCGGTGTGAACAGCCAGATCGAGGCCATCGCGGACGCGCCTTCGGCCGCCGCGCATGGCCTTGTGATCGGTGCCGACGTGATGCAGTCGTCGCTGTGCGAGCCGACATTGACGAACAGCCGCCCGTTCCTGTCAAAGACGAACTGCTTGAGCGGATGCGCGCTCTCGTCGAGCCTGGTGCCGTCAGGCAATGTGATCCGGCGGCCGGGCATGTGCCGGATGATGGTCTCGACCGTGCTGCGGGGATTGTCGGCGAGCGGATCGAACCGGAAGATCGTCTCCGCGGTCGAGGCGTACAGCTTCTTGTCCGGGCCAATCACGAGGCCGAACGGATACTCGACACCGGTCAGCAGCTCCTTGAACCGCTGCCCCTGCGGCGCATGCGGATCGAGCAGCAGCAGCCGTCCATCGGTGTGGCCCCAGCCACCCATGTCGGCGACCACGAACAGGTCACGGCCCGGCACCTGGATGATCGCGCGCGGAAATGTCAGGCGATCCTCTTCGGAGGCGACGAGACCGGCGCAGAATCCCCCCTTCATGTCGATCTGGATTCTGGGAAAGGCGAGATCGCCGCTGCCGCAGGTTTCCGTGCCGATCGCGTAGCCGCTTTTCCTCACCGGCTCGCAGGAGGCCCCCGGGGCAAGACCGAACAGCGCTCCGGCGACGATCGCCGCAAACAAGCTTCGGCGTTCATGCCAGAATGTGAGCTGGTTCACGGCGATCCCCCGGACTTTCGGTCCAAAGTTGTTCCATGCCATGGGAACGCCGTCCAGTTGATCATCACCCCCCTGTGATCAAACCCGCTCGGGCCTTCGCAGCGACCAATCTCCGTAGATTCCCTTACCGGGCTCGCCCCGAATGTTTCGCGAAGGCCTCGGGTGGTATCGATTTGCCATCCCAGTCGCTCCCGACAGGAGACGGATATGGTCCAGGTCTATTTTCACTGCTCCAACACCGAAGGCACGCTGATCGATCGCAGCGGCATCGCGGTGGCCAGCCTGACCGAGGCGCGTGACCGTGCGGCGCAGATCATGCACTCGATGATCTACACTCCGGGTGCCGAAGACTGGCGCGACTGGGTGATCCATGTCAGCGGCTCCGACGGCGAGGAGATCTTCGACCTTCCCTTCACCGCCATGCTCGGCAAGCCGCATTGAGGTGATGTCGTGCTGTTCGCTTCACTGACCCTGCTCCGCCAGCCCCTCAACTTCGTTGCCAACAAGTGGCAGAAGCTGGTGCGGATCGCAGGCAACCCCTACCGCCCCGAGCTTCACTACATGCGCGGACCTGGCCCGAAATGGCACGCCAAATATCAGGCCAGCCGGCTGGATCGCAGGCTCTGAGCGCGATCCACCACCCTTCCCCTACTTCCCCGTAAATTTCGCCTTACGCTTCTCGACGAAGGCGTTGCGGCCTTCGATGGCGTCGGCGCTCTTGCGGATCGTGGCCTGAAGTTCGATCTCGCGGCGGAACTGCGCCTCATAGGTCGTGTGCTCGCTCTCCTCGACCAGTGTGCGGGTTGCGACCAAAGCGCGCGTTGGGCCGTCGGCCAGACGGCGCGCCAGAGTTAGGGCCTCGTCCATCAGCTTCGCGTCGTCGACGACGTCTCGCACCAGGCCGATCTCCTGCGCGCGTTCGGCCGTCAGCGGCTCGTTCAGCAGCATCAGCTCGAGCGCGCGCTGCCGGCCGACCAGCCGCCGCAGCAGCCAGGTCGAACCGAGATCGGGCACCAGGGCGATGCGGCTGAACACCTGGATGAAGCTCGCCGACCGCGCCGCAACGATCATGTCGCCGGCCATCGCAAGGCTGAAGCCGCCGCCGGCCGCGACGCCGTTGACGGCGACCACGACAGGCACGCGGCATTCGCGCAACGCCTTAAAGGCCGGCCAGTAGAAGCGCATCACGCCGGCGGCGATGTCCTCGCCCAGCGCCTCCGACGCCTTCAAATTCTGTCCTGAGCAAAAACCGCGTCCAGCGCCGGTAAGAACCAGGGCGCGGACGTCCTCGTCCCCGGTCATCTCGGCGACGGCGGCGGCGAGCGCGCCGAGCAGGTCCGGCGTCATCGCGTTCAGGCTCGCCGGCTCGTCGAGCGTCAAGATCCCAACCGCGCCATCCCGCGCCTGTTTCACACCTGCCATGTCGCGTCTCCCTTTGGATTTTCTCGTTGGCGGCAATGTGCCATCCTTCGCGCGCCCCGCCAATGCTGCAGCTTCCGCGTCAGCGCAACGAAGCCAGAACAATCGAATCCAGAGATCAAGACGACATCATGCCTCATCAATTCAGCCTCGCCCAAACCGTCCGCAAACCTGCCGTCACATCCAAGGGCGGCATCGTCGCCTCGCAATCGCGGCGGGCGGCCGAAGTGGGGGCGCAGGTGCTGGCGGCAGGGGGCGACTGCGTGGACGCGATCGTCGCGACCACCTTCGCGCTGAACGTGCTGGAGCCTTGGAACAGCGGCATCGGCGGCGGCGGCGTCATGGTACTCTACCGCGCCAAGGAAAACCGCACCGAGGTGATCGACTACGGCATGTGCGCGCCGCAGAGCCTGCGCGCCGCCGACTATCCGCTCAGCGGCGAAGGTGCGGCCTCCGACCTCTTTCCCTGGCCGCGGGTGAAGGATGATCGCAACATCCACGGCCCCGGCTCGATCGCCGTGCCCGGCGTCGTCGCCGGCATGGAGGAGGCGCATCGCCGCTACGCCAAGATGCCGTGGAAGGATCTGGTCGCGCCGGCCACCGCGCTCGCCGGCGAAGGCCTGCTGGTCGATTGGTGGACCACGCTGACAATCGCGGCATCGGCCGCCGATCTCAGGCGCTATCCCGCGAGCGCGGCGACATTCCTGAAGGATGGCCTGCCGCCGAGCGCGCCGTGGGGCATCAAGTCCGAGACGCGGCTGCCGATGGCCACGCTGAAGGCGACGCTGTCACATCTCGCCGCTGCCGGTCCGCGCGATTTCTACCGGGGCGATCTCGCCAAAAGCATCGCATCCGACATCAAGGCCGACGGCGGCTCGCTGTCGGTGGAGGATCTCGCCGCGTTTCGCGCCCATCTGCGCGAGCCGCTGGCGATCCCCTATCGCGACGGCAAGGTGTATGCGACGCCGGAGCTCACCGCCGGTCCGACCATGGCGCATGCGCTGCGCCTGCTGCAGCAAGGCCTGAAGCCCGTGAGCGTGCCGGATGCCGCAGCCTACGTCGAATATGCGCTCGCCTTGCAAGCAGCCTTCCGCGAGCGGCTCAAGGACATGGGCGATGCCGACGGCAAGCGCTCGCTCGGCGCCGAACATCTGGCGCCCGCCTGCACGACGCATTTCTCCGTGGTCGACCGCCACGGCAACATCGCCGCGGTCACACAGACGCTGCTCTCGTCCTTCGGCTCGAAATACGTGACGCCGCACACCGGCATCGCCATGAACAATGGCATCATGTGGTTCGATCCGACGCCGGGCACCACCAACTCGCTCGCCCCGGGCAAGCGGTGCCTCACCAACATCACGCCGGTGATTGCCGAGACCAAGGGCGGCAAGCGTCTCGCGGTCGGTGCCTCCGGCGGCCGCCGCATCCTGCCGTCGGTGATCCAGCTCGTGTCCTTTGCGATGGATTTTGGCATGGACCTCGATACGGCGATCCACCAGCCGCGTATCGATGCCAGCGAAGGCGCGATCGTGATCGGCGATATCAGACTGCCCGCGGACGTACGCAAGACGCTTGCCGCACGCTTCGACTATGAAGAGACGCAAGTGCAGGCCGTGCCGCAGAAGTTTGCCTGCCCCAGCGTGGTGATGCGCGAGGGCGATACGAATTCCGGCGCGGTCGAGATCTTCCACCCCTGGGCCGACGCTGTGGCGGAGGGCTGAGGCTGAGCTGCGTTACCTCGCCCCGCTTGCGGGGAGAGGAGCACATCCTCGCTGCGGCCGCAGCTTAGCTTAATCAGATCCCCAACCGGTCGCGCACTCGCCCGGCAATCACCGCCGTCGTCACGCCGACCGGCCAGAACGCGTGCATCGGAATCGGCTTGATGCCCGTGACGGGCATGTCGATCTCAGCCTTGGCGCCGCCGATCAGCCGGCGCGCGAGCTGCGCGCCCATCGCGGTCGAGAGCGCGACGCCGCGGCCGTTGCAGCCGAGCGAGATCAGGATGTTTTCCGCCGGCTCGTGCACATGCGGATAATGATCCTTGGTGATGGCGAGCCGGCTGTTCCAGCCGTGCGTCCAGGCAGCGCCCTTGAGCTGCGGCCATAGCCGCTCGGCATAACGCATGAGATAGGCAACGTCGTTGTGCGACTTGATCCAGCGCATCGGGCCGCGGCCGCCCATGAGGAGGCGATTGTGCTGATCGATGCGGTAATAGACCGTGATGTGGCCGCTCTCGTAGAGCACCGGCCGTGTCGGCATGATCGAACGGGCGACCGCGTCGGAGAGCGGCGCGGTGGCGGCAATCGAGGAGAACACCGGCACGATGGTGCGGCGGAGCGCCGGCCAGAGATCGTCGGTGAAGCCGTTGGTGGCGAGCAGGACCTTGTCGGCATGCACCACCGCGCGCGGCGTCTCGATGCGCCAGCGCGCGCCGTCGCGACGGAGCGACAGCGCCGGCGTTTCGCCAAGGACCTTCGCGCCCGCGGAGATCGCGGCGCGCGCGAGGCCGCGGGCGTAGCTGAGCGGATGCAGATCGCCACCGCGCGTGTCCAGCATCGCGCCGATGTAGCGGTCGGTGCCGGTCATCTCGCGCAACTGCTCGCGGTTCAGATATTGCACCGGCATGCCGCGACGGATGCATTGCTGCGCGGTCTTCTCGATCGCAGCAGCGCTGGCCTCGTTGTAGGCCGCGCGCAACGTGCCATTCTGCCGCGCTTCGCAGGGGATCTGGTATCGGCGGATCAGGTCATGCGTGAAGTTGGTCGTGCCGTAGGAGAACTCGATCATGCGGCGGCCGAGTTCAGCGCCGAAATCGGCCTCGATCTGATCGGGGTCATGCTTCAGGCCGGGATTGGTGTGACCGCCATTGTTGCCCGACGCGCCCCAGCCCGGCTCCTGCGCCTCCAGCACCAGGGCGTCGACGCCCTGCTCCGCCAGATGCAGCGCGGTGGACAGGCCGGTGTAGCCGCCGCCGACGATCGCAACGGAGACGGTCTTGTCAGCGTCGAGCGGCGGCGTGGCAACCGGCGCAACGGCGGTGTCGGCATAGAGCGAGGGCGGCAGAGGCAGGCGCATAGTCATGACGAGAACCGATCAGAGCGGATGCAGCACCCGGCGCAAGAAATCCTGCGTGCGTGGATGCTGGGGTTGATTGAGCAGCGCCTTGGCCGGTCCCTGCTCGACGATGACGCCGCCGTCGATGAACAGCACGCGGTCGGCGACGTCGCGGGCGAAGCCCATCTCGTGGGTGACGACGACCATGGTCATGCCGTCATCGGCGAGCTTGCGCATCACGCCGAGCACGTCACCGACCAGCTCGGGATCGAGCGCCGAGGTCGGCTCGTCGAACAGGATCGCCTTTGGCTGCATCGCGAGTGCGCGCGCGATGGCGACGCGCTGCTGCTGGCCGCCGGAGAGCTGCGGCGGATGCGCATCGGCCTTTTCGGCGAGGCCCACCTGACCGAGCAGCGCGCGGCCGCGCTCGAGCACCTGCGCGTGCGGCTCCTTCTTTACGAACAGCGGGCCTTCGACGACGTTTTCCAGCACGGTGCGATGCGGGAACAGGTTGAAGCGCTGGAACACCATCGAGACCTGGGTGCGGACCTTCACGATGGAGGGCGCATCGCGGTCGACCTTCAGTCCCTCGACGTTGATCTCGCCGCGGTCGTAGCTTTCCAGCCCGTTGATACAGCGCAGGATCGTCGACTTGCCGGAGCCCGAAGGGCCAATGATGCAGACCACTTCGCCCTTCTGGACGGAGGCCGTGATGCCCTTGAGCACCTCGTTCTGGCCAAAGCTTTTGTGGACGTCGGTGAGCTCGATCATTTCTTGCCCGCCCGCTTCTCGAAGTGACGGACCAGCAGGATCAGCGGGATGCTCATGGTGAGGTACATCAGCGCCACAAGCGTGAACACGCTGGTGTTCTTGAAGGTCGAGGACGCGATCAGCTTGCCCTGCAGCGCGAGCTCGGCGACCGTGATGGTGGAGGCTTGCGACGAGTCCTTCAGCATCATGATCATGACGTTGCCATAGGGCGGCAGCACGATGCGCACCGCTTGGGGCAACACCACGCGGCGCATGGTGAGCCACCAGCCCATGCCGATCGACTGCGCCGCCTCGATCTGGCCCTTGTCGATCGCCTCGATGCCCGCGCGGAAATTTTCGGCCTGGTAGGCCGAATAGGCGATGCCGAGCCCGAGGATCGCGGCCTGCAAGGCCGACAGCGTAACACCGAGATCGGGCATCACGAAATAGAGGTAGAACAGCAGCACGATGATCGGGATGCCGCGGATCACGTTGATCAGGCTGGCGCTGAGCATCGACAGCACCTTGATGCCCGAGACCCGCATCATCGCCCAGATCAGACCCAGCACCGTCGAGAGCAGCAGCGAGCCGATGGTGACGATGATCGTCAGCGCGACGCCGCTCATCAGGATCGGGAAGAACTCGACGGCGTCGTGCCAGAAACCTTTCATCGGACAGCCTTACCAGCCTCTGTCGATCAACCCTGCGCCTTCTGACCCCACTTCTCGAGGATCTTGTCGATGGTGCCGTTGGCTTTCAGCTTAGCCAGCGAGGCGTTGATCTTGCCGAGCAGCGCGGCCTCGCCCTTGCGGACGCCGATGCCGACCGAGCCGACAGTGACGGGCTCGTAGCCGTCGACCAGACGCACCTCGGGGAAGCCGCCCTGCTTCAGATTGTAGGCGAGGATCGGATAGTCGGCGTAGCCGGCCTTGAGGCGACCGGTGTTCACGTCGCGCAGGATGTCCGGGATGGTGTCGTAGGCCTTGACGTCGGCGAACAGGCCGGACTTCTTCAGCGCATCGACGAAGGCGGTGCCGACCTGGGCACCGACCGTCTCGCCCTTCAGATCATCCTGCGTGGTATAGGCCTTGGTGTCGCTCTTCGGGACCACCAGCCCTTCGCCGTAGGTGTAGATCGGATCGGAGAAGTCGACGACCTCCTTGCGCGGCGCGGTGATGAACATCGCCGCTGCAATCATATCGATCTTGCCCGATGTCAGCGACGGGATCAGCGCCGAGAACGCCATCGGCTCGATCTGCACGCTGAGGCCGGCGTCCTTGCCGATCTCGGTGACGAGATCGACCATGATGCCCTGGATGGTGTTGGTCTTGGTGTCGAGGAAGGTGAAGGGAATGCCTGTCGGCGTCGAGCCGACCTTCAGCACCTGCTGCGCCGAAGCCGGCATCACCGCTGCAATCGCGAGCGCCGCGACCGCGGCCAGACCAAAACGCTTCATCGCATCCCCCTTTGGGCTTGGCCGATGTCGGCGCTCGCGCATGTCGTGATCAGACGTTGCGGGCCAAGCCGTTTCGGCCTATTTTCACCAATATGAAAATTTGGTCACACTTTCGCGGGCGATGCAAGCGGTTTTCATGCACATGAAGGAAGCGGTTTGACGTGAGCGGTGGCAAAAGAATGCGCAAACCGGCCGCCGCAAAGCCGGCGAGGACGGTGAAGGCCAGGAAGGTGCCGGTCAAGGCCAAGCCGGCCGAGCCCGCGATGGATGTCGCGGTCGGCCGCCGCATCCGGGATCTCCGGCGTATCAGGCAATTCTCGCTGGAGACGGTGGCGGCGCGCACGGACCTGTCGATCGGCTTTCTTAGCCAGATCGAGCGCGGCCTGTCGTCGCCGTCGCTGCGCGTGCTGGCCACACTCGCAGACGTGCTGGGCGTCGGCATCGCCGCGCTGTTCGGCGCAAGCCCAAGCGCCGACAGCGTCTCCGATCAAGTGGTGACGCGCGGGCCCCAGCGGCCCGAACTGAAACTCTGGCGCACCGGAGTGTCGAAGCAGTTGCTGAGTCCGGCGAGCAGCGACAACCGGCTCAATCTGTTCCTGGTGCATCTCGAGCCCGGCGGCTCCACCGGCGACGAGCTCTACACCCACGACGGCGAAGAGGCTGGTCTCGTGCTCGAAGGCGAGATGATGCTGACGGTGGACAGCGAGACGTGGTCGCTGAAGACCGGCGACAGCTTTCGGTTCGCGAGCCGAAGGCCGCACCGGTTTTCCAATCCGGCCAATGATGCGAAGGCTGTGGTGCTGTGGGTGAATTGCGTGACAGGGGCGGGGTAAGCCACGTGCTCACCTGCCACCGCACACGGCGAAGGTAAGAAGAACCGCAACGTCTCCACATCGTCATTGCGAGCGAAGCGAAGCAATCCAGAGTCTTTCCGCGGAGACATTCTGGATTGCTTCGTCGCTGCGCTCCTCGCAATGACGAGTGGATAGACCTTTACCCGAACCGATACTTGTACCGGTCCACCGTCAGCGCGCTCACATCGACCTCCGGCTTCTTGCCCGACAGCATGTCCGCGAGCACGCGGCCGGAGCCGCAGGACATGGTCCAGCCGAGCGTGCCATGGCCGGTGTTGAGGTGGAGGTTGCCGTACTGCGTCGGGCCGATCACCGGCGGGCCGTCCGGCGTCATCGGACGCAGGCCGCTCCAGAACGTCGCCTTGGAGAGATCGCCGCCGCGCGGGAACAGATCGGTCAGCGAATGATCGAGCGTGGCGCGGCGGGCGCCGTAGAGCTGGCTCGAATAGCCGGAGATCTCGGCGGTGCCGCCGACGCGGATGCGATTGCCGAGGCGGGTGATCGCGACCTTGTAGCTCTCGTCCATCACGGTCGATTCCGGCGCGCCGGAGGCGTCCTTGATCGGCACCGTGATCGAATAGCCCTTCACCGGATAGACCGGCAATGAGATGCCGAGCGGTGCAACGAGCCGCGACGACCAGCTTCCGAGCGCGAGAACGTAGGCATCGGCCTGCAACGTGCCCGCACTGGTCACGACACCACTGACGCGCGCGCCGTCCGTGACGATGCGGTCGATTCCGGTGTTGAACATGAAGCGCACGCCGAGCGCTTCGGCATGCTTGGCCAACGCCTGCGTGAACATGTGGCAGTCGCCGGTCTCGTCCTGCGGCAAGCGAAGTCCGCCGGCGAATTTTTCCTTAACGGCGGCGAGCGCCGGCTCGACTGCGATGCAGCCTTCCCGGCTCAACACCTCGAAAGGAACGCCATACTGCTTGAGGACGGCGATGTCCTCACCGGTGCCATCGAGCTGCGCCTGGGCGCGGAACAGCTGCAGCGTGCCCTGCGAGCGCTCGTCATATTGAATGCCGATGTCGCGGCGCAGATCGCGCAGGCAATCGCGGCTGTATTCCGCGATCGGGATCATCCGGCTCTTGTTGACCGCGTAACGCGCGCTGGTGCAGTTGCGCAGCATCTTGGAGAGCCAGACCCACATGACAGGATCGAGCTTCGGCCGGATCACCAGCGGGCCGTGCTTCATCAGCAGCCATTTGATCGCCTTCACCGGCACCCCGGGGCCGGCCCAGGGCGAGGAATAGCCGGGCGACACCTCGCCCGCGTTGGCGAAAGAGGTCTCCAGCGCCGGTTCGGGCTGACGGTCGACGACCGTCACCTCATGACCGGCACGCGCAAGGTAGTAGGCAGAGGTGACACCGATGACACCGCTGCCGAGGATCAGAACTTTCACGCTTCGTCAAACTCCCGCGGCATCGCGCTCGCCGCTGCAAGAACAAACTCCGCAACGGCGAGAGCAATTATCAGGCCACCCGCTTGATGGCGTCGCCCAGGATCGAGACCATATCGTCGATATGGCTCTTCTCGACGATGAGCGGGGGCGACAACGCAAAGGAGTCGCCGCTCATGCGGAAGTACAGCCCGCGATTGAAGCAATCGACCATGACGTCGTAACCACGCGCGCCGACCGCACCGTCACGCGACGACAGCTCCACCGCGCCCATCAGGCCGCAATTGCGGATGTCGACGACGTTGGGCAGGCCCTTCAGTGAATGCAGCGCATCGCCCCAGTACCCGGCGATCGACGCACCGCGCGTAAGCAGGCCCTCGTCCTTGTAGATGTCGAGCGTCGCGATGCCGGCGGCGCAGGCCGTCGGATGCGCCGAATAGGTGTAGCCGTGGAACAGCTCCATCTGGTTCTCCGGGCCGACCATCAGGCCGTCGTGAACCTTGCGGCTCGCGAACACCGCGCCGCAGGGAATGGTGCCGTTGGTGATGCCCTTGGCCGTCGTCATCAGGTCCGGCGTGACGCCGAAGAAGTCGGCGGCGAACGGCGTGCCGAGGCGGCCGAAGCCGGTGATGACCTCGTCGAAGATGAGGAGGATGCCGTGCTTGTCGCAGATCTCGCGCAGGCGCTTGAGATAGCCCTTCGGCGGCGGCAGCACCGCGGTCGAGCCCGGCACCGGCTCGACGATGACGGCCGCGATCGTCTCGGCGCCATGCAGGCCGACCAGACGCTCGAGATCGTCGGCGAGCTCGGCGCCATGCTCAGGCTGATCCTTGGCGAAGGCGTTGCGGGCGAGATCGTGGGTGTGGCGGATGTGGTCGACGCCCGGCAGGTGGGTCGCAAACGCGCGGCGATTGGCGACCATGCCGCCAACCGACATGCCGCCGAAGCCGACACCGTGATAGCCGCGCTCGCGGCCGATCAGACGGGTGCGGCTCGCCTGGCCGTTGGCGCGGTGATAGGCGAGCGCGATCTTCAGCGCGGTGTCCACCGACTCGGAGCCGGAATTGGTGAAGAAAACGCGGTCGAGGCCCTTCGGCGCGATCTCGGCGAGACGCTCGGCGAAGTCGAATGCCAGCGGATGGCCCATCTGGAACGACGGCGCGAAGTCCAGCGTCATCAGCTGGCGCTCGACCGCAGCGGCGATCTGCTTGCGGCCGTGGCCGGCATTGACGCACCAGAGGCCGGCGGAGCCGTCGATCACCTTGCGGCCGTCGACGGTGGTGTAGTGCATGCCCTCAGCCGAGGAGAACAGGCGCGGCGCCTTCTTGAACTGACGGTTGGCCGTGAACGGCATCCAGAACGAGTCGGTCTTGATAGTGTTCGGAATCTGATGAAGGGTCACGGGCCACGCTCCTTTGCTGACCGGATAGCAGAGGCACGGCTTCGGAAGCGCAACAAGTCCTTTTCTGGTCACCTGCAAGCCATTGATTTCACTGGGGCTGTCGGTCCATATTTGCGCGATCCGCAACATCTGCAACAGGGACCAGGGGCATGAGCGTCGACATCGGTGGACGGCTGCGATTCATCCGGGCGCACCACAAGCTGTCGCAGCGCGAGCTCGCCAAGCGCGCCGGGGTCACCAATTCGACGATCTCGCTGATCGAATCCAACCAGATGAACCCGTCGGTCGGCGCGCTCAAGCGCATCCTCGACGGCATCCCGATGGGGCTCGCCGAGTTCTTCGCGCTGGAGCCGGAGTCACGGCGCAAGATTTTCTACCGCGCCGAGGAGCTGACCGAGGTCGGCAAGAAGCCGATCTCGTATCGGCAAGTAGGCGACAATCTGTTCGGCCGCAGCCTGCAGATTTTGAAAGAGCGTTACGAGCCCGGCAGCGACACCGGGCGCGTTCACCTCGTCCATGACGGCGAGGAAGGTGGGATCGTGATCTCGGGCAAGCTCGAAGTCACCGTCGAGGACGAGCGCCGCATCCTCAATCCCGGCGATGCCTACTACTTCGAGAGCCGTCGCCCGCATCGCTTCCGCTGCGTCGGCGGCAAGCCGTGCGAAGTGATCTCGGCCTGCACGCCGCCGACGTTTTGAGGCGCATCGACATTATCCGGAATCTTACGGAGTGCCCCGGTATCTTACGGAACTTGATGCATCTCAATCTCCGCGCGTCGACCCTCTATATGTTGCGAACCCAAGCCGAGAGACATTCCGGCGCCGCTTCATAACTGGGCTCGAAGATGAAGATCACGCTCGCCAATGCAGAGGCTGCGCTCGATGAAGTGCAGCGCGACACCGACAAGCTCCATTCGCAGGAGCTGCGTAGGGCTATTGCCGACTACATCGAGACGCAGCGAGAAGCGCTGAAGGCGCTCCGCAAGAAACTGCATTAGCAGGACGCGGCGGAACGAGAAGATCTCGTCCCGCCTTTTTGCCTCAACGCTGCGTCAACAACTCCTCGATCTTGATCGGAAAGCGGCGGACACGCACGCCGGTCGCATGCCACACCGCGTTGGCGACCGCGCCGGCGCTTCCGGTGATGCCGATCTCCCCGACGCCCTTGATGCCGAGCGCATTCACATGCGGATCGTGCTCCTCAACCGTGATCACGTCGAGCGGCGGCACGTCGGCATTCACGGGGATATGGTACTCGCCGAGATTGGCATTCATGATCCGGCCGCTGCGGCGGTCGGTGATGGCTTCCTCGTGCAGCGCGAAGGACATGCCCCAGATCATGCCGCCGAACAGCTGGCTCTTCACCAGATGTGGATTGACGATGCGCCCGGCCGCGAACGCACCGACCATGCGGGTGACACGGACCTGGCCGAGCTCGGGATCGACCTTGACCTCCGCGAATACCGCACCATGGGCATGCATCGCGTACTCTTCCATCGCCGCCGGATTCGGCGCACCGGTGCCGCGGGCCTCGACCTCGGCAACGCCCGCGCGCGCGAGGATCTCGACGTAGCTCTCGCCGCGGGTCTCGTCATCGCGGCGAATCAACCGGCCATCGCGTGCGATCACGCCGGCATTGCCGGCGCCGAACAATGGCGAGCGCTCGTCGTTGGTGGCGAGATCGGCGAGCTTTGCGACGACGGCCGCACCGGCGCTATGGATCGCAGCACCCGCGGTCGCCGTGTGTGCGGAGCCGCCGGCAATGCCGGCGTCGGGCAAGTCGGATGAACCAGCCTTAAACTCGACACGGTCGATGTCGAGCCCGAGTTCGTCGGCCGCGATCTGGGCGAGTGCCGTCCAGGCGCCCTGCCCCATGTCATGGGCGCCAATCTCCATCGCGCCGCTGCCGTCGCGGCGGAGCACCGCGCGCGCTTCCGCCTGGAACATCAGCGCCGGGAAAGTCGCCGTGCCCATGCCCCAGCCGACGAGGAGACCTGCGTCGTCGCGCATCTGTCGCGGCTGGAGCGAACGCTTCGCCCAGCCGAAGCGCGCCGCGCCTTGCTCGTAACAGGCGCGCAACGCCTTCGAGGAGAACGGTTTTCCCGTGATCGGCTCGACCTCGGCATAGTTCTTCAGGCGGAAGGCCAGCGGATCCATGCCGCAGGCCCAGGCCATCTCGTCGATCGCGCTTTCCAGTGCAATCGAGCCCGTCGCCTCGCCGGGGGCGCGCATGAACAGCGGCGTGCCGGTGTTGACGCGCACGGCGTCATGCGAGGTGCGGATCGCCGGGCTGGCATAGAGTGTATGCGAGGCATCCGCGGCCGGCTCGTAGAAATCGTCAAACGTGCTCGACACGGTCCTGGCGTGATGATCGAGCGCGGTCAGGCGCCCTTCGCCGTCCGTGCCAATGCGCAGCCGCTGGCGCGTTGGCGCGCGATGGCCTACCGGGCCATACATCTGCTCACGGCGCAGTACCAGCTTGACGGGCTTGCCGACCAGCTTTGCGGCCATGATGCCGAGGACCGGCGGACCAGCCATCAGCCCCTTCGAGCCAAAGCCGCCGCCGAGGAACGGGCTGCGGATGTGGATCTTGTCATGCGCGATGCCGAACAATTCGGCAACGCGCGCAAGCGACAGCATGAGACCCTGGGTCGGCATGTCGATCTGCAGACTGTCGCCATTCCATGCGGCCACGATCGCATGCGGCTCCATCGCGTTGTGATACTGCGGCGGCGTTTCGTAAATCGCGTCGATCTGCTTCTCGGCCGCGGTAAGACCCGCCTCGACATCGCCGAGGTGATTTTCGGTGGGATTGCCGACGCCGACGACCGGCGGAACATAGCTCTCGCCGGCATCGAGGCCGACCAGCGCGGGCAGCGTCTCGTAGCGCGGCGCCAGCAGCACCGCGCCTTCCGTCGCCGCCTCCAGCGTCTCAGCGATAACCACGGCGATGGGCTGGTTGGCGTAGCGGACCTCGTCGCTTTGCAGGACTTCCATCCGGAACACGAACGGATTGGTCTTGATCTCCGGATCGATTGCGAGCTGCGGCTTGTGGTCCGGCGTCATGACGTCGACGACGCCGGGATGGCGTTTTGCGGCGGCGACATCAAGCGAGGTGACGCGGCCGCGCGCGATGCTGGCGACCGCCATCACGGCAAACAGCATGCCGGGCGGGTGATTATCGGCGGCATAGGTCGCCTGCCCCTTGACCTTGAGGACGCCGTCGCGGCGGGTCAGCGGCTGACCGATGTTCGAGCCGTGGCGCAGATGGGCGGGAGAGCTGGATAGATTAAGCTCAGGCATGGATGGCTCCGGACGTCGAGGCAAAGGGGGAGGCAGGCAGCGCGGGGATGCGCGCGGGCGTACCGGCGGCGGCAAGGGTCAGCGCACGCACGACGATGCGGCGTGCGAGCTCGATCTTGAAGGCGTTGTCACCAGACGGTTTTGCGTCTGTGAGCGCGCGCCAGGCCGCTTCCTGGAAGGCATCTGCCGTGGGCGTAACGCCCTTGAGCACGTCTTCCGCGGCACGAGCGCGCCAGGGCTTTGCGGCGACGCCGCCGAGCGCCAGCCGCGCTTCCGCGACCTTGCCGTTCTCGATCCGCAACGCAGCCGCGGCCGAGACCACGGCGAAGGCATAGGATGTCCGTTCGCGAACCTTGAGGTAGCGCGCATGCGTGGCAAAGCCGCGCGCCGCCGGCGGCAGGCGCACCGCGACGACGAGGTCGCCGGGTTCGAGCGCCGATTCACGCTCGGGCGTATTGGCCGGCAGGCGATGCAGCGCGTCGAGCGCGATCTCGCGGCGGCCGTTCCTGCCCTCGATCTCGACGACGGCGTCGAGCGCAAGCAGGGGCACGCAGAAGTCCGAGGGATGCGTGGCGATGCAGCTCTCGCTCCAGCCGAGCACGGCATGGGTGCGGTTCTCGCCATCGCGGGCGTCGCAGCCCAAGCCGGCCTCGCGTTTGTTGCAGCGGCTGGCGGTGTCGTAGAAATAGGCGCAGCGCGTCCGTTGCAGCAGATTGCCGCCGACGGTCGCGGCATTGCGCAGTTGCGCGGACGCACCGGACAGCAGCGCTTCGGCGACAGCCGGGTAGGACTTCGCGAAGTTTGCGTCATGCGCGAGATCAGCGTTGCTGACGAGCGTGCCGATGCGCAACGATCCGTCAGCGAGAGTCTCGATTCCGTCGAGCCCATCGAGATGCGTGACGTCGACCAGACGATCCGGACGGCTGACGCCGCCCTTCATCAGATCGAGCAGATTGGTGCCGGCGGCGAGATAAACAGCGCCCGGCTGGACGGCCGCCGCAACGGCCTCGGCCACCGTGGCCGGCCTGATATAATCGAACGGTTTCATGCGGAGCGCCTCTGATTGGATTCGTCCATGCCGGTCTGGGCTTCCAGCACGGCATCGACGATGCCGGCATAGGCGCCGCAGCGGCAGAGATTGCCGCTCATGCATTCGCGGATGCGCTCGGGATCGTTGCCGGCCTGCGCCTCTTGCATCATGCCGATCGCGCTCATGATCTGGCCGGGCGTGCAGAAGCCGCACTGGAATCCGTCATGGGCGATGAAGGCCGCCTGGACGGGATGAAGCTGGTCGCCGCGCGCCACGCCTTCGATGGTGAGGATGTCGGCGCCATCATGGCTGATGGCGAGAGCAAGACAGGAGTTGATGCGCTTGCCGTCGACGAGAATGGTGCAGGCGCCGCATTGGCCGCGGTCGCATCCCTTCTTGGTTCCGGTCAGCTGGAGGCGCTCACGCAGGAGATCGAGCAGCGTGACGCGCGGATCGTCGAGGACGAAGTCGCGCCGCGCACCGTTCACGGTGAGGCTGATGGAGTGGTTCATACAAGGCTCCGATCAGATATGGACATGAGTCATCGGCCAGCGCGCCACCTCCGTGGCCGCCGTCGATATGCGTTGGCCGGAACCCGGCCAACGTCTCGAGGAAGATACGGAGGCACCCTCCGCTTAACAAGGGCTGCCCGAAAATTTTTGGAATTCGTCAAAAGCCCATGCGCAGACAACGCGATGCAGCCCTGCGAGGGTTCAATCTAACCAATTCGTGATCTACATTACCGCCATGGACGACCAGACCGACCAGATTCGGAAGCCCCGCGCCGATGCCGTGCGCAATCGCGAGCGCGTGCTCGAGGCGGCGAAGGTCGTCTTCAATGCAGGCGGTCCCGAGGCGAGCCTGGAAGCGGTGGCAAAACGCGCCGGCGTCGGCATCGGCACGCTCTATCGGCATTTCCCGACTCGCGAGGATTTGTTCGAGGCGGTATACCGGCGCGAGGTCGAGCAGCTCAGCGAGCTCGCCGAGCAGCTGAAAACCGCGAAGGACCCGGTCGATGCGCTACGGCGCTGGCTGCGCTCCAATGTCGAATTCGTCGCCACAAAAAAGGGCATGTCGGCCGCGCTGGCACTGACGTTCCAGAGCTCGTCGGAACTCGCGGCGTTCTCGATGGACCGGCTGACCAAGGCGATCGGCTCGCTGCTCGACCGCGCGGTCGCCGCCGGCCAGATGCGCGGCGATGTCAGCCCGGAGGATCTGCTCAGGGCACTCGTCGGCATGTGTTACATGCACGACCAGCCCGGCTGGCAATCCTCGGTGCTGCGGATGCTCGACGTGTTCGTCGACGGGCTGCGGGTGCAGCCGGTCGCGAAAGCCAAGGCGCGCGCCGCCAAGCCTACGAAGGCGGCGGTGAAACGGAAGCGATAGCACGCCGTATTTCCCATGGGGCGTGCTAGGATTGGCATCGCCGGGATTTCAACGCGGAGCCTGTCATGCGCATCGCCGCCTTGGTCGTCGCTATCAGTGTTATCTTCAGCTCCGTCTCAGCACGCGCCGGCGACGTCTCGGCGGCGCAAGGTGTCATCCGCGCCCAGGAACAGGCTTTCGCGCGCGACGATGCGGCCGCGGCCTATTCCCATGCCGCGCCTGCGATCAGAGAGATATTCCCCGCCCCTGATATCTTCATGTCCATGGTGCAAAACGGCTACGCGCCGGTCTACCGGCACAAGAGTTTTGAATTTGGCGAGAGCAGGAGCGAAGGCAGCTGGATCTCCCAGCACGTCCATATCATCGACGCCAACGGCGAAGCCTGGGAAGCGCTGTACACGCTCGAGCAGCAGAGCGACGGCAGTTACAAGATCACCGGCTGCTCGCTGCTCAAGCCGGGACGGGAAGTTTAAGTCGCAAAACCCGGTTTGGTCTTGACCGCGTTCATTCGCGACCGGATCAGCAGCGTCAAGACGATGCCGACATTCAGGGCGTTCCACGCCACGCCGTTCGCGAACGCCGCAGCGTAGGACCCCGTCGCGTCGAAGATGACGCCCGACACCCAGCCGCCGAAGGACATCCCGAACACCGAGGCAAAGATCACGATGCCGACGCGGGTTGCCGCCTCGCTCGCCGGCATCGCTTCGCGCACGATGATGGCGTAGCTCGGCACGATACCGCCCTGAAACAGGCCGAACATCGCGGAGATCAGATAGAGCGAAGTCAGGCTGTCGAAGAACAGATAGAACACCAGCGCAAAGCCCTGCGCCAGCGATCCGACCAGCAGCGTGCGGATGCCGCCGATCTTGTCGGCTAGGTAGCCCGAGCCGATGCGGCTGACGATGCCGCAGGCCATCATCAGCGACAGCATCTCGGCGCCGCGCGCCACGCCGTAACCGAGATCGCCGCAATAGGCGACGATGTGCACCTGCGGCATCGCCATGGCGACGCAGCAGGAGATGCTGGCGATCGAGAGCAGCACGGTCAGCGTATTGGTCGAAAGTTTGAGATCGACCTGCGGCGGCCGCGCATTGGCGTGATTGCGGACCTTGTCGTCGCCCATCTGCGCGCGCAGGACCAGCACCAGGATCGTCATCAAGACCACGCAAACGAGGGCGATGCCGATATGCGTGGTGCGCCAGCCGATCGTCTGCATGCCCTCGCTGATGAGCGGCGGCCACATCGTGCCCGCGACGTAATTGCCGCTCGCGACGATGGTCACGGCAAGTCCGCGATAGCGCTCGAACCAGTGCGAGGCCTCCGCCATCAGCGGCGCGAAGGTCGCCGAGGTGCCGAGCCCGATCAGGAAATAGGCCGCGACGAACTGCCAGAGCTGAGTCGAGACCCCGGCCAGCACATTGGCAACGCCGATGAAAGCGATGCTGATCGCCATCGCAGGCACGATGCCGAACTTGTCGGTGATCTTGCCGGCGATCACGCCGCCGAGCCCGAAGCCGAACATCATCAGTGTGAAGGCCAGCGACACCGCAGCACGCGTGGCGGCGAACTCGGTCTGCACGACGGGAATCACCACCACGACCGCCCACATGCCGACGCCGCCGATCGAACCGATCAGCAGCGCAAGCAACAGCCGCACCCAAGCCTGACGCGAATCAGGGGTGAATGAGGCCGGTCTCTGTCCTGGAAGATTTGGCGCGTGCACGGGCCGGACCATGTTCGCAGACCGCCGCGCGGTCAAGCATCGTGCCGCGATATTGGGCATGCGCGGTGCACTGCGGTAAGAAGATGCTTGGCGAAGCCGCGCTTTGCCATTAGTTTGCAATCTGCGTGTGCAACATTGCCGCGCGAGGAGCCTGTCGGCGGAATGCTGTTGCGATTGACGCGATCGATGCGGATCAGGGTGGGGCGGATCATCGCCCTCGCCTATCTGTTCTGCGTGCTCGCGCCGGCAGCAGCCCTCGCTTGGGGCAGCGGCCCGGCGCCGTGCCTCGACGACGCACTGCTCGCCGATCTCGTGCCGGTGCATCACCAGATGCAGGCCAGCCACATGCATGGCGACGTGCCGCATGACCACGCAGGCGTGCACGCGCATCACCAGACTGCCGCACAGGATGCGCCCGCCCAACATCACCATGACGGCAAGGCCGGCCCGTGCTGCGCGATGATGTGCGTGAGCGCCCTGCCGGCCGACCTGCCCGGCGTCGCCAAGCCGCTGCAGCCGATCTCAGCCTGCGCGCCCGAGATCGTGGTGAGCCTGCACAGCGCGGCGCCGCCTCAGCACTACCGCCCTCCCATCGCCTGATCTGACGCGACGACGTCAGGGCCGCACGCGCATCCGCGCGCGCGAACCTGTGGTCTCTACGACAGATCAGGGATGACTCATGCTTACGCTTTCCGGGGCGAAGTTCGCCGCCGCATCCGCGGCGCGTGGACGACACTTTCGATTCAATTGGCCGCTGCTGGCCGCAACCGCATTGATATTGTCCGGCTGCATGCCGGCAACTGTGCCCGTGGCCGGCGCCGATCCTGCCGATCCGGCGGCGAAGGTCGCGCGCGTCGGCTATCGCTCGACGATTGCGCCCTACACCAGCCTGCGACCTGCGACGCCGGGGCCATGGCGCGACCGCAACGACGCTGTCGCACCGCAGCCGAAGCAAGACCGCTAGGAGCGCGCCATGGCACATCATTTCGCGCGGGGCCTGCTCGTGCTCACTGCGCTGGGACTCTCCGGCTGCATGGCATTCTCGCCGGACGGAGGCATGACGACGGTCTCGGACCTCACCAGCCAGACCATCAACAAGGACGTCGCCTTCGTGCGAACGGCCGAAGGTGCCGGCGCGGTTGATGCGCGCGTTCGCCAGTTGCTGTCGCGGCCCCTCAGCGTGGACGCAGCCGTGCAGATCGCCCTGCTCAACAACAAGGGACTGCAAGCCACCTACAACGAGCTGGCGCTGGCCGAGACCGAACTCGTCGAGCAGAGCCTGCCGCCCAATCCCGTATTCTCGATCTCGCGCATCACAGGCAATGGCGCGAGCGAAATCGAACGCCAGGTGGTCGGCGACATCCTCGCACTGGCCACGCTGCCGTTCCGCTCCGACATCGCCCGCGACCGTTTCCGTCAGGCGCAATTGCGCGCGGCGTTGGCGACGCTGCGGCTGGCCGCCGATGTCCGGCGCGCCTATGTCCGTGCAGTCGCCGGAAACGAAATGGTGGCGCTGCTCTCCGACGCGAAGGCGACGGCAGAATCGACGGCGCAGCTCGCGGTCAAACTCGGCGAGACCGGCTCGATCAACAAGCTCGACCAGGCCCGCGAGCAGGTGTTCTACGCAGAGACCACGGCCGACCTCGCCACCGCGCGGCAGGCGGCAACGAGCGCCCGCGAAAGGCTCGCGCGCCTGATGGGGCTGTGGGACGGCGGCCTCGACTTCCGTCTGCCCGATCAGCTGCCGCCGCTGCCGCGCCGGCCCCAGGCACTGCCCTCGATCGAAGCCGACGCGGTTGCCCATCGCATCGATCTTCAGATCGCGCGGCTGGAGCTGACGGCGCTGGCAAAGTCACTCAACCTCACCGAGGCGACGCGCTTCGTCACGCTGCTCGACCTCGCCGGCATCTCCCGTCGCACCCAGGATCCGGAGGGCCCGCCGTTCCGCGAACGCGGTTTTGACGTGCAGTTCCAGATCCCGATCTTCGACGGCGGCGAGGTGCGCGTGCGGCAAGCGGCGGAGACCTACAATCTCGCCTTCAACCGCCTGACCGAGCGCGCCGTGAACGTTCGCTCCGAGGCGCGCGATGGCTATCGTGTCTATCGCTCCAGCTACGACATCGCCAGCCACTACCAGCGCGAGATCCTGCCGCTGCGCAAGATCATCACGGAGGAGATGCAGCTGCGCTTCTCCAGCATGCAGGTCGATATTTTCGCGCTGCTCACCGAAGCACGGCAGCGCCTCGCATCGCTGCGCGGCGCGATCGATGCCAAGCAAAAATTCTTCCTCGCCCAGTCCGACCTCCAGACCGCCGTCAACGGCGGCGGCGCACCTGCGTCGGGCGGCGACACTTCAACCACCATCGCCGCGGCAGCGCCTGCCGATGGCGGCCACTGACATGGAGGCCAATATGTTTTCCCGCCGAGGATTTTTGGGCACCGCCGCGCTTGCCAGCGCGTCGGCCATCAGCGGCCGTGTGCAGGCCGCATCCATTCCGGAAGCGCCTCACATGGACAAGGTGGTGATGCAGCCACCGCTGCACCCGATCAGCGGCCCCGACTATCGCCCCGTGGTCACGCTGAACGGCTGGTCGCTGCCGTTCCGCATGAACGGCGACTGGAAGGAGTTTCACCTCGTCGCCGAACCCGTGGTGCGCGAGTTCGCCGAAGGCATGAAAGTGAATCTGTGGGGCTATAACGGCCAGTCGCCGGGTCCGACCATCGAAGCGGTCGAGGGCGACAAGGTCCGCATCTTCGTCACCAACAGGCTGCCCGAATACACCACCGTGCACTGGCACGGCATGATCATTCCCAGCGGCATGGACGGCGTCGGCGGACTGACGCAGCCGCACATCCAGCCGGGAAAAGCCTTCGTCTACGAGTTCGAGATGAAGAAGAGCGGGACCTTCATGTACCACCCGCATTCCGACGAGATGGTGCAGATGGCGATGGGCATGATGGGCATGGTCGTCGTGCATCCGCGCGATCAAAGCTTCCGACCCGTCGACCGCGACTTCGTCTTCGTGATGAGCACCTATCGCGTCGATCCCGGCACATACCTGCCGCAGGTCAACGAGATGACCGACTTCAACATGTGGACCTGGAATTCGCGGGTGTTTCCCGGCATCGATCCCTTGCCGGTGCGGCTCGGCGACAAGGTGCGCGTACGCATCGGCAATCTCAGCATGACCAACCATCCGATTCATCTGCATGGCCACAGCTTTGCGGTGACCTGCACCGACGGCGGCTGGATTTCGGAGAGCGCGCAATATCCGGAGACGACCACCGACGTGCCGGTCGGCGCGGTGCGCGTGTTCGACGTTCTCGCCGACAATCCCGGCGATTGGGCGTTCCACTGCCACAAGTCGCACCACACCATGAACGCGATGGGGCACGAGGTGCGCAACCTGATCGGCGTCTCGCGCAAGGATCTCGCCAGGGCCGTCGGCAAGCTCGCGCCCGATGCCATGGCGATGGGCTCGACCGGCATGGCCATGGGCAACATGGAGATGCCCGCGCCCGACAACACGCTGCCGATGATGACCGGCACCGGTCAGTTCGGGCCGATCGAGATGGGCGGCATGTTCACGGTGATGAAGATCCGCGAGGACCTCGCGCGCGACGATTATCGCGATCCCGGCCCCTACAAATTCCCGCAAGGCACCGTCGCCTACGAGGTCACGCCGCCGTCCGCAGAGCCGGCGCGGCAGCAAGGCACGCCGATGAAGAACATGAAGATGTGAGCGTTTCGATGAACCACCAACTGGAGAACAAGATGAAGAAGACGATCAAACTCGGACTTGCGCTGGCTGCGCTTTCGACGGCGCCGGCCTTTGCCCACGACCAGCGCGGGCATGGGACGTTTTCCGCCGGCGAGCCCGGCGATCCCAGGAAGCCCGCGCGCACGATCGAGATCCTGCTGAACGAGATGGACTACGCGCCCGCCAGGATCGAGGTCAATCGCGGCGAGCAGATTCGTTTCGTGCTGCGCAATGTCGGCAAGGAGGACCATGAATTCCTGCTCGCCACCACGAAGGAGAATCTCGCGCATGCCGTGGAGATGAAGAAGCATCCGCACATGGAGCACGACGATCCCAACGGCGTCAGGCTCGCACCGAACAAGACGGCCGAGATCCTCTGGAAGTTCAGCAAGGCCGGCACGTTCGAATTTTCCTGCCTGATTCCCGACCACCGCGACTACGGCATGGTCGGCCACGTCACCGTGAAGTAACAAGGGAAGACTCCCATGAAGCGCACCATCCGTATCGCCACAGCGCTGGCGCTGACCGTCGGTCTTGCCGCCGAAGCCCTCGCGGCCCAGGGCGCCGCGATCAGCGGCGAGGTCAAGAAGATCGACGAGGGCGCCGGCAAGATCACGCTCAAGCACGGGCCAGCGAAAAGCCTCGGCATGGATGAACCCATGACCATGGTCTATCGCGTCAAGGACCCCGCTTTGCTCAAGCAGGTGAAGGTCGGCGACAAGGTGACCTTCGAGGCCGAGGAGGCGGCTTCGGGGTATACGGTGACGACGATGCAGAAGGCGAAGTAGGGCTACGTCCTCCGCAGCTGATTTCGGCGCCAAACGCTTCCACAGCGTCATGGCCGGGCCCGTCCCGGCCATCCACGCCTTCGGCCGCGCAGGCGGGACAAGCCCGGGCATGACGAACTCCTACCTGGCCGCGCCCCGAAACACCCCGGTCTGACCTCCTGCCGCACCCTCCGTTAACCCTTTGCTAACCATACACCCGGCAAGAATTGCCGGGTGAAGTCGAGTGTCGTCAGCCGCGTAGAACGGGAGGTCCCCCGTGGACGCCAGTGCGGTGCCTCACTTTCGAAACGGCGGCCCTTCGGCCGCCGCGCAGACGTTTGGGGCGCGCGGACGGCAGTCGCGCGGGGGAGCAGCTACCATGGTCGACGTCACCGCGGGACAGGGCGTAGGCGGCACGAACGCCGGCTTCCCCACCCTCACCGAGATCGGCAACATCCTCAAGCGCGGCGATATCGCGCTGGCGCTCGGCGTCCTCACCATCCTGGTGGTGCTGATCCTGCCCCTGCCCGCGATCGTGCTGGACCTGTTCCTGGCGATCTCGATCACGCTCTCGATCCTGATCCTGATGACGTCGCTGTTCATCCAGGCGCCGCTGGAATTCTCCGCCTTCCCGACCGTCCTCTTGATCTCGACCATGCTGCGCCTCTCGCTGAACATGGCCTCGACCCGCCTGATCCTGTCGCATGGGCACGAGGGCACGGATGCTGCCGGTCACGTCATCGAAGCCTTCGGCAGCTTCGTGATGGGCGGCAATTTCGTCATCGGCATCATCGTCTTCGCCATCCTGATCATCGTCAATTTCGTCGTCATCACCAAGGGTTCGGGCCGGATCGCCGAAGTCGCCGCACGCTTCCACCTCGACGCCATGCCCGGCAAGCAGATGGCGATCGACGCCGATCTCTCCGCCGGCCTGATCGACGAGAAGGTCGCCAAGCAGCGCCGCAAGGACCTGGAGGACGAGAGCGGCTTCTTCGGCGCCATGGACGGTGCCTCGAAATTCGTCCGCGGCGATGCCATCGCGGGCCTTTTGATCGTCTTCATCAACATCGTCGGCGGCATGATCATCGGTGTCGCGCAGCAGGGCCTCTCCTTCGCCGACGCCGGGCGCAGCTACACGCTGCTGACCGTCGGTGACGGCCTCGTCACCCAGGTGCCGGCGCTGATCGTTTCGACCGCGGCCGGCCTGCTCGTCTCCAAGGCCGGCGTGTCCGGCGCCGCCGACAAGGCGCTGATGAAGCAGTTCTCCGGCTATCCGCAGGCGCTCGCGATGTCCTCGGCGGTCATGCTGGTGCTGGCGGCCCTGCCGGGCATTCCGACCATTCCCTTCCTGGCGCTCGGCGCCGGCGCCGGCGCGCTCGCCTGGCACGCCCGCAACCGCAACCGGGTGACGGCCAAGGCCGAGGCAATGGCCAACGCCGCACCTCCGGCGGGTACTGCCGGCGCGTCGGGCGCCGCCGCGGCCGAAGAGCCGATCTCAGCCGCGCTCAAGATCGACGACCTCAAGATCGAGCTCGGCTACGCGCTGCTGCCGCTGGTCAACGGCCCTGATGGCACCGACCGGCTCACCGAGCAGATCAAGGCGCTGCGCCGTTCGCTCGCCATCGAGATGGGCTTCGTGATGCCCGCCGTGCGCATCCTCGACAACGTCCAGCTCGAAGCCAACACCTACATCATCAAGATCAAGGAGGTCGACGCCGGCACCGGCAAGATCTGGCCGAACCAGTTCATGGTCATGGACCCCGGCGGCAGCCAGGTGCAGGTGCCCGGCATCCACACCACCGAGCCGACCTTCGGCCTGCCCGCGACCTGGGTCGACGCCAGCCTCAAGGAAGAAGCCTCGCTCAAGGGCTACACCGTCGTCGACGCCGCGACCGTGCTCTCGACCCACCTCACCGAGCTGCTCAAGGCCAACATGTCGGACCTGCTCTCCTATGGCGAGGTGCAGAAGCTGCTCAAGGAGCTGCCGAAGGAGCAGAGCGAGCTGGTCAAGGACATCGTGCCGGGCCAGGTCACGGTCTCCGGCATCCAGCGCGTGCTGCAGCTGCTGCTCGCCGAGCGCATCTCGATCCGCGATCTCTCGACCATCCTGGAAGGCATCGCCGACTCGCTCGCCTTCTCGCGCAATCCCGCGACCATGGTCGAGCATGTCCGCGCCCGCCTCGCGCGGCAGATCTGCGCCCAGAACACCTCCTACAGCGGCTATCTGCCGCTGATAGCGCTGTCGGCGCGGTGGGAGCAGGCCTTCGCCGAATCCATCATCGGCCAGGGCGAGGAACGCAGCCTCGCGATGCAACCCTCGAAGCTGTCGGAATTCATGACCGGCGTGCGCGAGGCCTTCGAGCGCGCCGCGCGCGAAGGTGAGGCGCCGGTGCTGGTCACGTCTGCGGCAATTCGTCCCTTCGTACGCTCCCTCGTCGAGCGGTTCCGCGCCCAGACGACGGTGCTGTCGCAGGCTGAAATCCACCCCAGGGCGAGATTGAAAACGGTCGGAAGCATCTGATTTGCCTTAAGAAGCCGTATGTTTTTCAGCCACAGGCAAATGGTTTTTGAGTTCCTGGCGCCTTGTCGACCACATGCAAACAAGCCGCCTCGCAAGCACATTACCACCTTGAAATAATTATATAATCGCACGATCGAGGGGTCGCTTTTGATCGCGACCTTTCACGTCCTGTCACGCTCTTGTGATCGCCCCTTGGGAACGAATCCCCCCAATACTAGGTTGTTGGGGACCGGAAGCATGAACCTCCCCCAACAGGGTAGCGACTACTTCGGGTAGATGGCGGCAGGAGCCTTCCATGAACCACTCGATTTACAGCGCTGATCGCTCGACCCACTTGAAAATCGTGGTCGTAGCCCTCGTCGCTGGGATCGCGGTGGCAGGCTTCGGCATCACGGCGGCACGCACGGGTTCGGACGAAGGCCTGACCCAGACTGCCCGCGTCATCAAGGCCGGCAAGCCGGTTGTTATCACCAGCTCGAACGCGTCCCTCGTTCGATAAGGAGATTTGACGAGTTTTGTGAATTCACGCGGCTCTTTACCAGCCCCCCAAAGTCGCCACGTGGATATGTAGACGACCCCAACCCCAAGTCGACTACGGAAAGCGCCCGCCCCCCACGGGCGCTTTCTCATGTCTGGGGCATGTTTTCACTGCGGACGTAGCGTGGGACGTCGCCCCGAACACCACTGTCATTCCCCGCGAAAGCGGGGAATCCAGTACGCCGGAGCTTCTCCGTATCCCACTGCCGTCTCTGGAATACCGGATCGTCCGCCCCAGTGCGCAATTGCGCACAAGGCGGACGATGACACCGAGTGTTTGGCGCTACCGTGCCCCAGCTACCGCGCCCCATAAGTCGGCGGCGGCGCCTGGACCGTCGGTGCTGCCGCAGCGAAGAGCTCGGCCTTGCGGCCGGTGAGCGGCGGGTAGATGCGCTTGCAGTTGATGGTCTGCTTGGTCGCCTTTGCCGCCGCGCCAGTGGCGCGAACCTCGCGATCCCACCCTTCGGTATAGAGCGCGCCCCAGCCGCCGAGGTCGAGCACGGTCACGTACCAGTCGATCCGCAGCGGCAGCATCGGCAGGTCCGCGAGATCGGCCACCACATTGTGACCGGCGAAGCGGCCCATGGGACGGGCGAACTGGCAGGACATCACCGTCGGATGCAGTCCGTCGACCACGCTCGAGGCAACATCGCCGGCGGCGAACACGCCCGGCACATCGGCAACACGCAGAAAAGGATCGACCAGCAGGCGGCCGAGGCGATCGCGCGCGCCCGCAAAGCTCTCGGCCAGCCGGCTCGCGCGCATCCCGGCGCACCAGATGACGGTCTGCGCCGGGATGAACTCGCCCGAGCTCAGGCGCATGCCGGCGGCCTCGACGGACACGACGCGCACGCCAAGCCGTGTCTCGACGTCGAGCGAGGCCAATGCCGTCTCGATGACGGGACGCGCATGCGCGCCGATGGTGGCGCCGACCGCAGGGTTGGGATCGACCAGGACGATGCGGCGGCTGCCGGTGATGCCGGCGCGCGCCAGCCTGTCCGGCATCTCGGCCGCGACCTCGATGCCGGTGAATCCGGCGCCGACCACCACGACCGTCGAGCGCCCCGGCGAGGGCGCGCTGTGTCCGAGCGAGACGAGATGATTTTCGAGGCTGAGCGCGGCGGCATAGGTATCGACGTCGAAAGCATGCTCGGCAAGGCCGGGGATGGCGGGACGCATCACTTCGCTGCCGAGCGCCAGCACCAGGCGGTCGTAGCTCAGCGTCTCCTCGCCGCTGCTCGTGACGAGAGAAATCTCGCGCCTTGCCGGGTCGATGGCTTCGACCTCGCCAATGCCGTGAGTGACGCCGATCGGATCGAGCAGTTGCGGCAACGGCAGTGCGACCTCGCTGAGGTCGGCCTCGTAATTGCGCACCCGGATGTTGTGATAAGGATTGCGATCGACAACACGGATCTCGACGTCACGGCCGGCTGCGCCGATCTCGTCGCGCTTGCGCGCGGCGCCGATGGCCGCCCATAGACCCGCAAACCCCGCGCCGAGCACGACGATACGCGCCATGTCCGTATACTGCTTTGTCCAAGAATTCCGGCGGCCTGCCCGCGCAGGCAGATATAGCTCATTTGCCCGGATCGACCAACTGCGGCGGCGCCGCTCCGCTGCATAAAATCGCGGCTCAGGCCTCGCGCAGCTCCGATGGCGTCGCGCCAAAACGCTTGCGGAAGGCGCGGTTAAAATAGGACAGGTCGGAGAAGCCCGAGGAATGCGCGATGTCGCTGATCTTGCGTGCCCTCGCGCGGGGATCGCCGAGCAGCTTGCGCGCCAGCACCAGGCGCTGCTCCAGCACGAATTCGGTGAAGGTCGTGCCGGCCTGCTCGAACAGGCGTTGCGCCTGGCGCGGGCTGAGCCCTGAGCGCGTCGCGATCTCGGACAGACAGAGATCGTTGCGGCCGAGCGCGGCCATCACGTCGGCACGCATGAGATCGAGACGGGCCGCCGCATGTCCGCGACCGCGCGCAAGGCTTGCATGCTCCGCATCGGTGCCGAGCAGCAGGCCGACGAGATCGATCACGTGTTGCGCGGTCAGGCGCTGGCCGACGGCGTCGAGATGCGGCGCGTGATTGGCGGCGAGTGCGTGGTAGCGGAAGATCGTCTCGGCCACCGCGCCATCCGAGAGCACTTGCGACAGCTTGTCCTCGGCACGCGGATTGATGTCGAGCAGCGCGCGGCGCGGCATGCGGATGCTGGTGAAGCGATCTTCCTGGGTGTGGCCGACGGTGCCGGTGACGCCCATGTCGACGAGCACCATCTGCGCGGGCGCAAGCTCGACGGTGTGGCCGTTCTGCCCGACGCGGACGAGACCCGCATGCGCGGCGATCAGGACCAGATCGTCACTGCCATCAGCAAGATGGCTCTGCGTGCGCGAATATTGCGCGGAGGCACCTTCGGGAATGGCCAACGCGATATTGTCGACCACGCTGACCTGGAGCCGGCAATCGATGCTGTCGCCATGGCTCGGCCCGACATCGAGACCGCAGGGACCGAAGGCCCGCTCGCGCCAATGTTCGAAGGCCGGACCATGCGGAAGACCCGCATATTGGTGGACGAAGATGCCCGGCGTCTTTGCTGCATCCATCTGACTTCTAGCCCCTCTCCGGCACCATGATGTGCAGCGCCGACTGCAAATTCCGGGCATTTGACGCCGCGGATTGCGGGGAGGTTCAAAGCGGGAGCGGATTCGGCAGGACTTGTCGGGTTGCGACGGCTGGACGGACCTTGGCGACGGTCGAGCGCCGTGTAGCCCGGATTGCGCTGCGCTCCATCCGGGCCACGGCGCCACGACACTTACTTCTTCGCGGGCGCCTGCGGCTGAGACGGCGGTACGGTCTCGATCAGCTTGCCGGAAAACACCGGAGCCGAGGTCGGCTGGCCGTTGGGCGAGCCGCCGGCCTGCTCGACGGTCACGGCGTAGGTCGCACCGTTGACGACCTCGGGATCGAAGGAGCCGAGCACCGGGCGCGCGGTGAAATCGCCCGCGCCGATCACGCCGAGCGAGCGCGGACGCGGCAGCTTGTCGGAGATCAGCCAGAGCTCGAAGCTCTTGCCGGCCTCCGGGGTCGCGCCGACCTTACGCACGGTGAAATTCCGCGTCGCGCCGTCGACCGTGAGAATGAAGGCGGGACCGCCGCCCTGGCCCTGCAACAGCGCGACATATTGCGAAGCAGCCGTGAGCGGCGCCGGCGTCTTCACTTCCACCGTCTGGATGCGCGGCGCCGGACGCAAGCCGCCCGGCAGCGCATCGGGCCGGAAGATCTGAAGCGACAGCGTCACCAGCAGCGCGGCCGCAAGCGCGCCTGCGGCGGAGGCGATGGTGCGCCAACGTTTCACGCGGCTCTCGAGCCGGATGACGTTGCTGTTGTCGGCGACCGGCGCCTGCGGCGCGCGCGCGACGTCAGGATCGGGCGCATGGACCTGCGGCATGAATACCGGCGCGATGTCGGGAAGCGCATCGAATGCGGGCCGCGCCGTCCCCGGCTGCTCTGCTTCGGAAGGCTGCAGCTCCGGTTGCGGCGCGGCGTTCGGTGACGGCTCGGGCGGTGCAGCTTCGATCGGGGAGAACTCCGGCACAGGTAGTGGCGGCGGCGAAGCTTCCGGCGCAGGGGTCTCCTGTGCAAAGTCCGTCCGCGCAAGCTCGGACCGGATATTCTCCCACACGATCGGGCGCGGCTCGACCGAGCCGACCATCTGGTTGAGGACGCCGAGCCGGTAAGCCCAGGCCTGCACGACATCGGCGAACGCCTTGTCCACGGCCATCATGGTCTCGACCTGCGCGCGCTCGTCGGCGTCGAGCGTACCGAGCGCATATTCCGCGGCGAGCGCGATATGGTCCTCCGTGTAGGCCATCACTTGCAGTCCAGAACCACCCTCACAATGCAAGCCCTCATAGTCCGAGGCACTCGCGGATATCCAACATGCTGCGCCGGAGCCACGTCTTCACCGTGTTGACGGGCGCAGCGAATTTTTCCGCCAATTGCTCGCGGCTCCAGCCGTTGTAATAGGCGAGAAGCACGAGCCTCTGACGATCCGGCTCGAGCCGGCCGATGCATTCCAGGAGCCGCTTCAACTCCTCGGTCATCTCCCTCCGCGCCAGCGGATCGGGGCTGTCGGCAGCGACTTCCATCGCCTGCGGCTCTTCCTCGATGGAGACTTCCGTCTTCTTGCGCACGATGTCGATGGCGCGGTTGCGCGCGATCGATGCCATCCATGTGATCGGCGACGACAAGGCCGGATTGAACTGGCCGGCGCCGTTCCAGATCTTGACGTAGGTCTCCTGAATGACCTCCTCTGCGAGATCCTGTCGACGCAAGATACGGAGCACGACGCCATAGAGTTTCGCGCGCGTGGCGACGTAGAGGCGCTCGAACGCGGCCTGATCGCCCCTGGCGACCTCCCCAATCAGCCCGACCAGCTCTGCTGGCGTCAGCATTCTGCCCCCCACACACGGCCTGTCGCGTTCCGCGCAGGCCCTGGCACTCCGCTACCATAGCGCGCGGCAAAGCCCATCACCAAGGGGCGGCGCGCCACGCTGTGGATAGCAAACGCGAAACCCGGACCTTGCGGGTCCGGGTTCGACGAATTCTCGGCTGTTGGACCGCTGGCTGCGCCGTCAGGCGACGGCGCCGATGCGGGCGCGCATCAGGCCGATGCTGTCGAGATCGGCCTGCTCGCGGGCGTTTTCTTCGGCGCGCTCGCGGGCCTGGTCACGCTCGTCGAGGAGCTCGACCTTCTTCAGTTCCTCGAAGGCTTCGGCCAGCGCGGCCTTGGCTTCGTCGAGCTGGCCCTTCAGTTCGTCGGCCGAGCGGGTCAGGTTCTCGCGGCGCTGAATCGCGGCCTTGGCATAGGTCGGATAAGCGAAGTGCGAGGGATCGTTGATCCCGGCACGCTCCTGCTCGGTCGTGATCTCGCGTTCAAGATCGGTCGACATCCGCTGGAAGTCGGCGATCATGGTCTCGATCTGGGTGACCCGGCGGCGCTTCTCGTCGACCTGAAATTTCTTCAGGCGGATGAGGGTATCACGTGACTTCATCGACTCATACTCCCCAGAAGTCCCCTGGCTGCACGTGGGACGTCACCGGTCTCCCCACAGGCCCTAATAGGGCCAAGACCGGCTCTGCTACTCTGTGAGAGCGGATGATGACCTGACAAAGTTAGCGTTCCGTTTCCAAATCACCGAGGATTTGCGCCAACTGGCGGTAGCCGTCCGCCAGTGATGCATTTTCGTCCTTGCGCTGGCGCAGGAACGCCTCCAGCGGCTCGTGCAGCCGGATCGCCTCGTCGACCTCGGGGCTGGAACCGGCCCGGTAGGCCCCGAGCCGGATCAATTCCTCCATGTCGGCATAGGTCGCCATCACTTGGCGGGCCCGCTGGATGGTCGGCCAGAACTGCGGATCGGCCGATTTCGGCATGGTGCGGGAGACGGATTTGAGGATGTTGATGGCGGGGTAACGGCCGCGCTCGGCAATCGAGCGCTGCATCACGATATGGCCGTCGAGGATGCCGCGGACGGCATCCGCAATCGGCTCGTTATGGTCGTCGCCGTCGACCAACACCGTGAAGATCGCGGTGATCGCGCCCTCACCGAGGCCCGGCCCCGCGCGCTCCAGAAGCTTCGGCAGCTCGGTGAACACGGTCGGCGTATAACCCTTGGCGGTCGGCGGCTCGCCGGCGGACAGGCCGATCTCGCGCTGGGCCATGGCGAAGCGCGTCACCGAGTCCATCAGGCAGAGCACGTCCTTCTCTTCATCGCGAAAGTACTCCGCCACCGCGAGCGTGAGATACGCCGCCTGGCGCCGCATCAGCGCCGGCTCGTCCGAGGTCGCGACCACCACGACCGAGCGCGCAAGGCCCTCCTCGCCGAGATCGTCCTGCAAAAATTCCTGGACCTCGCGGCCGCGTTCGCCGATCAGCCCGATCACGCTGACCGCGGCATCGACGTTGCGCGCGAGCATCGACAGCAGCACCGATTTGCCGACGCCGGACCCTGCGAAAATGCCCATGCGCTGGCCGCGGCAGCAGGTGAGGAATGTGTTCATCGCGCGCACGCCGAGATCGAGCGGGGCGCCGACGCGCTTGCGCGAATGCGCCGGCGGCGGCGAATTGCGGTATGGCATCGGCGCCGGGCCCTGCGGCAATGGCCCCTTGCCGTCGATCGGTTCGCCCAGCGCGTTGACGACGCGGCCGAGCCAGGCCGATGACGGACGCACTTGGTTGGCGGCATTGGCGATGACGGCCTTGCAGCCGCGGCGCACCCCGTCCAGGCCGGCGAACGGCATCACGACAGCGTTGTTGCCGGAGAAGCCGATCACCTCGCAGGGAATGGAACGGTTCGCGCCGGTCTCGATCACGAGCCGCGCACCGACCGACATCGCGTGAATGGGTCCGGCCACTTCGACCATCAGGCCACGAACGCCGACCACGCGGCCATAAATGTTGACGCCGTCGATGTCGCCGATCTGTTCGGCAAGAGCCTTCATGAAAGGCGCGCCTTCAATAAGAGGACGTTCATAGGGCGATCGCCTTCGATCCCGGGCTTCATGGCGAAAGACTTAAGTTTCGCCATATTTCTGAACGGCGCTTAACTTCGTGTTTACCCGCATCGTTAATCATTGCGTCACTGTCTTTGTGACTGAGCGTGACTCCCCTTCAGAAGAAGGCTGAGTCGCGGGAGTCGGTTAGGCCCGTCTCTTAAAGTGGAACTTGAACGGTACGGGGTGACGAAAGCTGCTTCGCGCGCAAGACCTTAGGGCGATTCGACAAAAATTGCACCGGGGGGACTTGCGTTCCAGAATCAGAGTTTGTTAACCATCTGTTGTCAGGATCCGAATCAGTTGTTCAAAGGCGTTTTGTTGAGTGCCGCGAATGCGGCCGACCTGACGCCCAGGAGCGGCGACTATGGGGAACTGGCATGCGCGTTTTGCTGATTGAAGATGACAGCGCCGTCGCGCAGTCGATCGAGCTGATGCTGAAGTCTGAGAGCTTCAACGTCTACACGACCGATTTGGGGGAAGAAGGCGTCGATCTCGGTAAATTATACGATTACGACATTATTCTTCTCGACCTCAACCTGCCCGACATGTCCGGCTACGACGTGCTCAAGCAGCTTCGGGTCTCCAAGATCAAGACACCGATTCTGATCCTCTCCGGCCTCGCCGGCATCGAGGACAAGGTCAAGGGTCTCGGCGTCGGCGCCGACGACTACATGACCAAGCCCTTCCACAAGGACGAGCTGGTGGCCCGCATCCACGCGATCGTGCGCCGCTCCAAGGGTCACGCCCAGTCGGTCATCCAGACCGGCGACCTCGTCGTCAACCTCGACACCAAGACGGTGGAAGTCGGCGGCCAGCGCGTGCATCTGACCGGCAAGGAATACCAGATGCTGGAGCTCCTCTCGCTCCGCAAGGGTACGACCCTCACCAAGGAAATGTTCCTCAACCACCTCTATGGCGGCATGGACGAGCCGGAGCTGAAGATCATCGACGTCTTCATCTGCAAGCTCCGCAAGAAGCTGGCCAACGCTTCCGAGGGCCGCAACTTCATCGAGACCGTGTGGGGCCGCGGCTACGTGCTGCGCGAGCCGCACGAGCACGAAGAGCGCATTCCCGCCTGATCTTAGGCTTTACGTCGCGAGCCCCCGGGGCTCGCTCCTCCCAGCCTGGACCCCGCCGCAAATGGCGGGGTTTTGTTTTTTGGGGGACGCCAACACGGCCTCATCGTCCTTGCGCCATTGAACCGCTATCTTCCCCCCGCCGACGAATGGTCGCTGCACGATGGGGGAACGATGATCCTGCAATCACTGGCCGGCCTGCCCGCCTTCCTGGTTTATTTCTGCACCGGCCTGATCGCGATCGTGGCGTATCTGCTCGTCTACACCCGCATCACCCCGCACAACGAGTTTCAGCTCATCCGCGATAACGAGCCGGCGGCCGCGATCGCGCTCGGTCTCAGCCTGCTCGGCTTCGTGGCACCGCTGGTCAGCGCGATCGCGCATTCGGCCAATGTGCTGGACTGCCTGATCTGGGCGATTATCGCGCTGATCGTGCAGATCATCGTGCTCTTTCTGGTGAAGGTCCCGGTGCCGAATCTGTCGGCGCGGATTGCCGCAGGCGAGCTTGCGCCGGCGATCTGGCTCGGGCTGTCCTCGCTCGCGGCGGGCCTGTTGAACGCCGCCTGCATGATCTACTGACATGGCCAAACCCTCCAAAAAGGAGTTCGGCAAGCGCCGGCCGGCGCCCGTGGCGCCGCCATCGGGGCCGCCGGTGAAGCGCTCCGGCCATGTCGCGCTGCTGGTGATGGGCACGATTGCGGTCGGCACCACCGCCTACACGCTGATGCCGCGGCAGCACTGCGAGCCCTCGCCCGGAGCCGTGCCGGGCCAGACGACCACGACGTGCAGCAGTAGCAGCAGTTCATCCGGCGGCAGCGGCGGCAGCAGCTCGCGCTGGTCGTCGCGATCGAGCTTCTTCAGCAGCGATTCCTCGAGCCATTCCTCTTCGGGAAGCTCTTCGGACTCAGGCTCCAGCAGCGTGAGCCGTGGCGGCTTCGGCTCGTTCGGCCATGGCTTCTCGGGGGGTGGTTGATCCATGCGACGCATCGTCTGCCCCGAGCGCGACGACTGGCGGCAGACCGCCGAACAATGCGGCTTCGCCTTCCACACCATCGACGGCGAACGCTATTGGGACGAGAGCGCCTATTACGCCTTCACGCTCGACGAGATCGAGCGCGGCATCGAGACGCCGACAGCCGAGATCGACGCGATGTGCCTGGAGCTTGCCGGCCGCGTGATCGGTGACGAGCGCTATCTGCGACGCCTGAAGGTTCCGGAGGCGTTCTGGAGCTTGATCGCCGAGAGCTGGGAGCGCGATGACCGCAGCCTCTATGGCCGGCTCGATCTGAAGTTCGACGGACAGTCGCCTGCAAAGCTGCTCGAATACAACGCGGATACGCCGACCTCGATCTTCGAGGCCGCGGTGTTTCAATGGACCTGGCTCGAACAGGCGATCGAACGCCGCATCATTCCGGTGCGCGCCGACCAGTTCAACTCCATCCACGAGCGGCTGATCGCGGCGTGGAAGGAGATTGCCGCGGGCCGCCATGTCCATCTCACCGGCACCACCGGCAACGAGGAAGACGCCGGCACGCTCGCTTATCTCGAGGACACCGCGCGCCAGGCGGGGCTTTCGACCAGGCTGCTCGACATCGAGGAGATCGGCTGGCGCGACGAGCCCGGCGGCTTCGTCGATCTCGACGACGGCGACATCGCGTTCGCCTTCAAGCTCTATCCCTGGGAATGGATGTTCCACGACGCCTTCGGCGCCAAGCTGATGAGCGCGCCGACACGCTGGATCGAGCCGCCGTGGAAGGCGGTGCTCTCCAACAAGGGCATTTTGCCGCTGCTCTGGGAGATGTTTCCGAACCATCCCAATCTGCTGCCGGCCTTCTTCGAGGACGACGCGCGGGCAGCCGAGCTCGGCAGCTCCTACGTCCGCAAGCCGCTGCTGTCGCGCGAAGGTGCCAATGTCACTCTGGTGTCCGGAGGCACGCCGCTCGACGAGCAGGCAGGCCCCTACGGCGCCGAAGGTTTCGTGCGGCAGGCGCTGTCGCCGCTGCCGAATTTCTCGGGCTTCTATGTGGTGGTGGGAAGCTGGCTGGTGAACCACGAGCCGTGCGGCCTGTCGATCCGCGAGGACGAGAGCCCGATCACGGGCAACCGCTCGCGGTTTCTGCCGCATGCGATTTTGTGAAATGCGCTCGCGACCTCATCGGAACGGCACGCGAGCGCAGAGACTTGCGTGCTTACTCAGGGTGTCTTGACGATGAATCTCCCGTCGTAGAGGCCCGCGCCCTTGAAGCCGGCTTGCGCACTTTCGAAGCCGCCCGTGCCCGTCGCGTTTGCATACGCCCCGGTGCCCGACAGGATCGTGTATTCGCCTTTCGCCCGACCATCCTTGATCGCGCCGGCGTAGCGCGCCGTGATCGAGGATCCGTCGTCGAAGGTGTAGGTGCTGTAGCCGTAGATGGGTCCTGAGCCCTTGATCAGGTCGGCGGAGTGGACGAAGTCCTTCACCGCAACGCGGCCGTCCTTGAAGAAGGCAACGCCAAACATTTTGCCAGACATGACCGTCTGACCTTCGACGTTCGCGACCTCGGTGACCTTTAAGTCCATCGGCTTGGTGACAAGCTTGAATTCGAGGACCTGCTCGCCAGCGAGAGCAGTGGCGGGCAACGAAAGCGCCGCCAACAAGAAATACGAGGCACAAGACATTCGCATGGTATGTCCTCCTCAGTACAATTCATGATGGAATGGAATCCCGCCTCGGTTCGGCGGGACCATCGCCAGCATAGCACAACCGTCAGATGCTGATTAGCGCCGCGATTGCATTGCATCGCGGCACGCGCTCTATTGCGCGGTAGTCGAGTAATCCGCAATGCTCAACCGCGTGTGAAGCGTCACGCACTCTGACGGAACGATATCCGCCAGTTGTTGCCGATCATTCGCGACGACGGCGTTCAGTGAGATTGCCTGTCGTTCGGCGAATCACCTCGCCGCGGCGACCTTCAGCGGCTGCGGCATCAATCCGCCCATCGGACGGCCAGAGCGCGCGGGGTTGAGCTGATAGAGACCGCGGCGCTCGGTGATCGGGCGGAACGCGTCGGTGATGCCGACGACGGATTCGGCCGCACCAAGCAGCAGCGTACCGTCGGCTTCCAGTCCCTTCGCCATGCGCTCGAAAATCACGGCCTTGGTGTCCTGGTCGAAATAGATCAGTACGTTGCGGCAGAAGATCACGTCGAACGTGCCGAGATGGGAGAAGTCCTGCAACAGATTGAGCTGGCGGAACTGCACCATCGCGCGAATGTCGGCATTGAGCTGCCAGAGCTCGCCGGCTTGCGTGAAGTATTTCATCAGGTGCTGGATCGGCAGGCCGCGCTGCACCTCGAACTGGCTGTAGATCCCGGCCCTGGATTTCTCCAGCACCTCCTGCGACAGATCGGTGGCGACGATCTCGATGCGCCAGCCGGCGAAGGCCGCGCCCATCTCCTTCACGCACATCGCGATCGAATAGGGCTCCTGCCCGGTCGACGAGGCCGCCGACCAGATGCGGAGCGACCTACGCGCCGCGCGCGCCTGGAGCAGGCCCGGCAGGATGGTTTCGCGTAAATGATCGAACGGGATCTTGTCACGGTAGAAGAAGGTCTCGTTGGTGGTCATCGCCTCGACCACGTCGGTCGCAAGCCGGCCGTCGCCGTTCCTGATCTTCAGCACGAGATCGGGAATACCGGGCAAGCTCGCCTTGCGGGCAAGCGGCAGCAGCCGGCTCTCGACGAGATATTGCTTGTCGGCGGAGAGATCGAGGCCGGAGCGCTCTTTCAGGAACTTGCGCAGATATTCGTAGTCGACCGGCGTCACGAGCGGTCTCCCGCGAACAGGCGATTGACCTTGGCGCCGATCTGGTTGAGCGGCAGGATCGCCGCGCAGATGCCGGCATTGGCCGCCGCGCCCGGCATGCCCCAGACCACGCTGGAGGCTTCGTCCTGCGCAATCACGTTGCCGCCGGCGGCGACGATGTCCTTGCCGCCGCGCATGCCGTCCGAGCCCATGCCCGTCAGGATCACCGAGAGGATGTTGCCGTGCCAGATGTCGATGGCGGAGGTGAACAGCGGATCGACCGCGGGCTTACAGAAATTGACGGCGGGACCGTCGTCGAGCGCGATCGCCGCGTCCGCGCCGCTGCGCACGACACGCATGTGCTTGCCGCCGGGCGCGAGGTAGATCCGTCCCGGCTTCACCGGTTCGCCGTCGACCGCCTCGGCCGCCGGCTTGCGGCTCGCGCGCGCCAGGTGCTCGGCGAGAATGGTGGTGAAGGTCGGCGGCATGTGCTGGGTGATCAGCACCGGGAAGCGGTCGATCACCGGGCCGAGCTCGGTGACGAGCGCCATCAGCGCCTGCGGACCGCCGGTCGAGGAGCCGATCAGCAGCACCTTCGGTGCGTGGGCCGAGAACGGGCGCGTGGACAGCGCCCCCGACGACGGCGCATGCAGGGCCGGTGCGGGCGCGGCGGGCCGCACGACAGCCGGTGCACGTGCAGCCGGTGCCGGGGTCGCGGGCGCCAGCGGCGGGCTCGCGACTGCGGGTCTGCGGCGCAGCCGCGCGCCGAGGTGGCGGATCTTCTGGATCAGGTCGTGATGAAAGATGTCCGCGGCCGACGCTTCGCGCGTCGACTCCGGCTTCGGAATGTAGTCGGCTGCACCGAGCGACAGCGCCTTGAAGCTGATCTCCGCGTTGCGGCGGGTCAGCGTCGAGGCCATGATGATGACGAGATCGCGCTTCTTCGCCAGCAGTTGCGGCAGCGCCGAGATGCCGTCGAGCTCGGGCATTTCGATGTCGAGCACGGCAACGTCGGGATTGATGCGTTCGAGCTGGTTGACCGCCTCGAGCCCGGTGCGCAGCGAGGCCGCGACCTCCATGTCATGCTCGGCACCGATCCAGCGCGAGATCAGACCGCGTATGACGACGGAGTCGTCGACGACCATCACCCGCAGCGGCCCGGCGTCGCGCGACGGACCCGTGGTCGAATTACCTGCGAACGCAACACTCATTACTCACCAACTCAGACTGAAACGGTTCAGTTGAAACAATCGCCGAAGGATCCGTTCAGCCTCCGGATGTTCGCTCAGATAAGCCCGACTTCCTGGAATTTCGCCGTCACGATGTCCTTGTCGAAGGGCTTCATGATGTATTCGTTGGCGCCGGCGTGCAGCGCACGGGCGATGTGCGCGACGTCGTTCTCGGTGGTGCAGAACACCACCTTGGGCTGGTCGCCGCCGGGCATCCGCCGGAGATGGCCGAGGAATTCGTAGCCGTCCATGACCGGCATGTTCCAGTCGAGCAGCACGGCATCGGGCAAGCCGCGCTTGCAGGCCTCCAGTGCCTTCTCACCGTCCTCGGCTTCGAGAATCTGGAAGTCGAGGCCCTCCAGGATCCGGCGCGCAACCTTGCGGATGACGCTGGAATCATCAACGACGAGACAAGTGCGCATGTGAACCTCTGCTTCCTACCCCCTTGTGGGGGTACTTCTAATTGCGAGTCCGTCGGCGGCGATGCCGCCGTATCAGGCCGCCATCATCTCGGGCGCGAGCTCGAGGACACGATCGACGTCGAGGACGACCATGAGCTGGCCGTCGAGGCGGTGGACGCCGCCGGCGAGCTTGGCCATGCGGGGATCGAGGTTGACGGGGTTCTCTTCCATGCCGGCCTCGGCAA
>NZ_JAPRAQ010000026.1 GCF_029989365.1 Bradyrhizobium sp. Arg816
TCCCATACAGGCCCGCAGCTCCATCGCTGCATCAGAGGCCGGACAGATGGCAGCATCCGACTACGTGCCAATCTTCCTCAAAAACCGCTTGCATCTGGCGGGGCGTCCACAGATGAGTACACGCCCTGGTTCAAAGGCCCGCACGTCAACGAAGCAATCTGACCTGATGCATTGAAGGTGAGGATCGCGCTCACGACGCCATCGCGCGCGATATAGGAAATGGCTGCTCCATCCTCCGACGGATGGAGATCGTCCAGATGCGAAGCGGGATAATCCCTGAGACGGTCGACCCAATAGGCACGCAGGCCTTGCCGGGTCGAAATCGTCTTCATGCCGCCGCAGGCGCAATGGACGATCGCATCATCGGCATACGTTTTCAAAATGGTTTCGATGTCGCCGGCGCGATAGGCATCAAGCCAGTCAACCGCAGCGGCCATCGGGTCAAAGGACATGTTTCCTACCTACGTGCCGTCAGAGCCCGAGGTTTAGGGCTGGCGACATGAACTCGAGGTGAAGATCACCTTTCGTTTGTTCATGATTTATTTCTATATCCCCGTCGGCGCCTTCGCGGGGTGTCAAAGCAAAGGGCCGCTGTCTTGGACAGCGGCCCCTCATGCTTCCGGGTTTCAATAATTCCGAAATGAAATGCCTCGACCAGCTCCCCGGGTTGCCATCTTTTCCCGGTTAACAAATCCTTACCATAACAAATGTGGACCAGACCGGTGAATTTCCCAGTTTCCTGATCTGCCAGCCATCCGCGGTGAGGAAGGCGGTCAGGCAGGTGGGCAGCGGCTGAAGAAAGTGAAGAAGAGGCTGCGAAGTTGCCGGTCCACTTTAGGAACTTCCAGCTCCAAACTCCATTTGGGATTATGGCCGGCACACCGCCGATCGCCGGCCGGAAATGGCGGCTCCGGCGCCCCCAGCCCCCCGTCCCGCGCCGGGGCCGTTTTCACGAGTTCGGGCTGATCGGACAAACACCGGCAGAACGGCATCATCACCCATCATCGAAAGGTCTGGAGATCGTTTTCGGTCCCGACGAAACACGCCTGAAACATTGCTGAAACCCGATTGTCCTGAACGCCGCGCCCGTTGGCCCCGACCAACGGAGCGTGAAGGAGACAAGTCATGATCCAGGTCGGTTCGAAGGAAGAAATCGCGTTTCTGCTGGCGCTGTTCGGCACGCACACCCAGACGGTCAAGCGACCGAAGCCGAAATCGCAGCAACGCTGAAGGCTGAGCCATGCCCGGTTTGGCCGATTGCCAGAGCCTCTTGCGTCTCTTGATCGCAAGGGGCGATCCGAGGGCCATTCCGCTCGCCAAAGGCGCCATCGATCAATATTTGAACACCGCGCCGGCCAGCCTGCGCGGGCGCGGCCTGCGCGTGCTCCAGCGCGACGCGCTCGACCAGCACGGTGCCGCGGTCGGGGTGCAGCGCTCCTTCGCCGAGACGGTGGACGCCTATATCGAGCGCAAGCTTGCGGAGGAGTGACACCTTCCGGTGCGGCGGCTCAGGTGCGTGGCTGCCGGTCAGGCTGCGACGGGCGGCGTGGCTTGCGTCAACAGCCCGATCTTCCGGTCGAGATGCCAGACCTCGACGTTGCCCCGGCGCGTGAACTGTTGTGCGACGCGAAGCGCGGCCACATCGGAGTCAGCCTCGAACGCTTCGGCGGAGAGAAACACGCCGTTCTCGCCGACCAGATACGCGCGGTATTGCCGGGTCATGTCGGCGGCCTCAGGCCGGGCGAATGCAGCCAGGACTCGATCTGGATGGCCGTCTCGTCCTGTCGCGCCCGGCGCAGCAGGATCTCGCGGCGCCGCCCCGGCGCAAGCGCCTGGGCCTCGTCGCGAAGGCGTGCGGCCTCGTCTGCGAGCCGCTCGTGGAGAGTTTTGGACTGTTTGAAACGACGCCGCCTCAGCATGACGCTGCTCCCTCGTTCGAGTGGGGCGGGAGCGCAACTGGCGTTCTCATCACCGACCGATGCCACGTGCCGCGCGGTGATGGCTGACTGTATGCCTGTCCCCGGCAGGCGTCTGCAACATTTGATACATTCCTCCGGAAATCTCGAGCGTCCGTCGCGGCGAGGTTCTAGTCCCTTGATCCGGGGGCCGTCAGCCCCGACAAGTCGAGCGCGAACACGCTGCCAGGCCGCGAGCTCGCATGCATGGGCTTTCGCACATCGCTCGGAACAGCAAAAGCGTGGAGTACGGGGCGAGCATGCGTTGACATCGTTCTCGTTATGTTCTAGTTGAGGTCAACTCAACCTATGAGCGAGCCGTGATTGATGGTCACGCTTCGAAACTTACCTGAGGCGGCCGAATGAGTAAGTCGTTTCTTGCCTTGGTCTTGTTGGAGACGCCTGCAACTCCGGACATGGCCGCGCTTGCCGAGGCTATTCGGGCGCGACATCCCGAACTGCCGATGGAGGTGGAAGGAGGCGGCGAGGGGAGCGGTCGCCAGGGTTCGCCGCTCCTTCGCTGTGGCAACGAACTCGTTGCGGTCATGTCGATGCCGGCGGCCATTCCAGAAGATCCCGGCCTGTGGTCGCGCGCTTCCGCGACATGGCCGCAGGGCAAGGCGATCGCTGCGCGGCACCGAGGGCATCTGATCGTTTCGGTGCTTGGCCAAAACCAGCGACCTTTGCCCACAGCTCGTCTGACGACTGCAGTCATCGGCGCGTTGATCGCGACCATGCCGCAATGCTGCGCTGTGGTCTGGAATGGCAAGGTCGCGCGACCTGCCGATCTATGGTTGGACTTTTCGACCCGATCGTTTGCGCCGTTTCCCGACTGCCCTTCCTCGCTGTGGGTCGACATATTGCCGTTCCGATCAGACGCAGGCATCGGCGCGGTAACGATGGGGCTGTCGGCATTTGCCGAGCGTGAAATTGAGTTCGAGACTCGCAAGCTGGCGCTTGCCACCTTGATCGAAAAAGTGGATGGCCTAGCCGTCTATCTGGTCGAGCACGGACTTGTGGTCAAAGACGGTGATACGTTTGGTGGCAGCGCGCGTGAGCGCTTCACAGTTCGCTACAAGAACTCCGATCAATTCGGCGGTTTGCCTGTGTTGTTCTGTAGCGACGGTTCGGCACGATAGAGAGAGTTGATACGAAAGGAGTTGCGATCGCGCCGTTTGAGATCGGTCGTTTGACACGTCGGGCAAAACACTGGCAGAATGGCATCATCGAGATGAGTTTGGATCGAGCCCGCGGGGGTACCGCGGGCTTTTTTGTTGGCAGTTGATGGTAGTTCTACGCCGCGTCTCGACGCGCATGATGGTCATGGGTACGAAACGACGACCCAACGCGCGAAAGCAGCGCTACTACGAAGTCGATTGCTTTTGTCTTCCGTACCGACGGTTTGGCGTAATGAGTGTGAGGAGCCGAGCGCATATTCGCAGGGAGGAATGATTCATGGCTGCGTCCCCTACTGAACGACGAAAGCCGAAGGCGCCGAAACTCTATCGTGTCGGGCTGGATTTCAGAATTCACTCGCCCCCCGGTTTGCAAATGGAAAATATCGTGGTCCTGAGCGGAAACCGCCCGCTGATGTCACCGCGAGGCAAACGATGCTTTCCTCCGCTGTCCGAGCCGCCACGATTGCTTATCGATAAATCTCTCGGGCGGCCGCCGGTCGATTGGGAGCTATTTCACGACCTTTGGCTCGTATCAGATCGGATGAAGAGCGTTCTGGAGGCCGTGGATAGAGAGGGTGTGGCGTTCTTGAAGTGCGAAACGCGGTCACTGAATGGAGCTGCGCCGGTTTATTGGCTTGGCGATATCGTGCGCCAACTCGATGTCATCGACGAGGAAAAGTCGAACGTCGAAATCCTGGATGATGGGACAGATTTCAGGCGGTACAGTAACGTGGCGATTTCCAGCTTTGTCTTCAGAGAGGAGGCCATCGGTTCTGCTCATATTTTCCGGCCACGCTTTCTGGAGACGAGGATTATTTGCGACCAAGCAATGAAGGACGCCTGCAAGGCTGCCGGTCTTAGAGGCCTACGCTTCGGAGATCCCTACGGCAATTAAAAGAACCTTCGTCCCTAGTGTCTTCACGTCGAGATTCGTGGAAGATCTGGCTTTGTCTGTTGCTTCGGCCGGAGTGAAGGCGTCGAAGTCCTAGGCGCACCACGCGAGGTCGTTTGACACGTCGGGCAACACACTGGCAGAATGGCATCATCGAGATGAGTTCGGATCAAGCCCGCGGAATCCCGCGGGCTTTGTTTGTATGGCGTCTCTGACGTTCGTGCGCTACGCCACAGCCGGCGGTCCAAACCAGGTCGTCAGGGCGTCCGCAAGTCCGCGTTGGCTCTCATCTCCGACCCACGCCACATGCCCGTCGGGCCGCACGAGCACGGCTTTGGGGGCGGTGACCTGTCCGATGGCCGGAAGCTCCCATGCGCCGTTGTAGTCGGCGTCGACTGTTCCGACGCGATCTGCCCAGGGCGCGATGTTGACGCTGCCGGGCTTGCCAAAATTGAGCAACACAGCCTGTGCGCTGTGCAGCAGCGCGAAGAGTTTTCGGGGGCAGCCATCGACCGTGAGGTCGAGATCGGGGACGCGACGCCCGAGCAGTTCGTGTCCTTCGCCGAGATCATAGCGGATATCGAGTCCGCTCATCATCGCGCCAAAACGTTTGCGCGGCTCGTCCATGGCGAGCAGGTCGGACACCACATCGCGCGCAGCCTTTAGGCCGGCCTCGCCGCGGCGGAGCAGGGCGATTTGCGCCATGGTGTTGCGCAAGACGCATGCGGCGACGGGATGCCGTTCGGCGTGGTAGGTGTCGAGCAGGCCGTCGGGCGAAATGCCCCTGACCACCTGCGCCAGCTTCCAGCCGAGATTGACCGCGTCCTGCACGCCGGTGTTGAGGCCTTGTCCGCCGACGGAGTGATGGATATGCGCGGCATCGCCGGCGAGCAGCACGCGCTCCCGGCGATAGGACACGGCCTGGCGCGCCGCATCGGTGAAGCGGGAGATCCAGGCGGGATTTTGGACCCCGAAGTCGGTGCCATACACGGCGACGAGCGCATCGCTGAGATCGCGCAAGCCGGGTTCGCCGGTGCGGTCGAGCGTCGCTTCCGTCACGACGACCAGCACGCGACCGCTCTCCGCTTTGCTGAGACCATGAAAGCCGATGGCGTCGTGGCGGAGGCCCCACGCCGGCTCGTCGCGCATCTCGACTTCGGCCATGAGATTGCTGAGCGTCGGATCGGAGCCCACGAAATCGATGCCGGCCTTCTTACGCACCAGGCTGCGACCGCCGTCGCAGCCGACGAGATAGCTTGCGCGCAATGTCTTGCCGCCGGAGAGCGCAACGTCGATACCGGTCGCGTCCTGAACGAAGCCCGTTACCTCGGAGTTTCGATAGATCGGCACCGCGAGCTCCTCGACCCAGTCGGCCAAGATGCGCTCGATGTGGCTCTGCCGCAGCGCGAGGCCATAAGCGTGCCGGGTGGGGAGATCGCCGATGTCGAGCCTGGTCCAGGCGAAGCCCGCGAGCTGGGTGACTTGCCCCTCCCGCAGGAAGCGCTCCGCGATGCCGCGCTGATCGAGGATTTCGATGGTACGCGCGTGCAATCCGCCGGCCCGCGTGCCGACGAGCTCCTGATCCGCGCGCCGCTCGACCACCGCGACGTCGACATCCGCCAGCGCCAGCTCGGCGGCCAGCATCAACCCGGTCGGGCCGCCGCCGGCGATCACCACGGCATGGTGGCTCGCGCGGATGGCGCCGGCCCGCTCGGAACGGCCGCGCGGCCGGGACGACGGAAGCAATACAGGCATGTGGACCCCCTCGAGTTGCTGCTTTGGATGGTCATTGGGTCGGGGGTTCTACGGCAGGGCGGGGGGCTTGAAGCAAGCCCCTTGCGCACCACATATCAAAGTGGGAGGGAGGGCTCCTTCTTCCGCGTTCGCCGCGTTGACACGTCGGGCAAAACACCGGCAGAATGGCATCATCGACATGAGTTTGGTTCGACCCGCGCGGGAGCCCCCGCCGCGGGTTTTCTTCTGGGCATCTTGCGTTCAGCGAACGCCGATGGTTCGCTGCATGGTGTCGGCGAGCTCCTCGAACGAAAACGGTTTTCTGATCATTGGCAGGCCCCCGCGCCGCGGTTCGCGCCCCGATAATTGCAGGATATTCAATCCCGGGCGTAGCCGCTTCGCCAGTTCGGCCAGTTCGTGACCATCCATGCCCGGCATATTGATGTCCGTGATGAGGATGGAGATGTTCTCGTTCTGCCCGAGCCGATCGAGCGCATCCCGCCCGCTTTGGGCGCTTGTCACCTCGCAGCCGAGATCTTCCAGCATGCCCACGATGACGTCGAGGACGCCGGGATCGTCGTCAACAACCAGTACGGTGTGGCTCATCGCATGCACGTTCCTTTGACTGAAGGAATAAACGCGCCGCTCTTCGGGTAAGTTCCGGCACGGTGCGGTCGAACGAGGATGTTTGACACGTCGGGCAAAACACTGGCAGAATGGCATCATCGAAAGACGTTTGGTTCGGCCCGCGCGGATCCGCAGCGGGCTTTTTTGTTTCTGTTTGGCGTGACGATCTCACTCAAGACAAGGTTTGACACGTCGGGCAAAACACCGGCAGAATGACATCATCGAGACGAGTTTGGTTCACCCGCGCCGGAAGCATCCGCCGCGGGTTTTTTCGTCTCGATTTCAGATCGGACGGTGGCCGCGCATCCGGCCACGCACTCGCTAGATCACGTTAAGGGAGCGCCGATTGGCGCGCCGCCGTCCGTACCATTGCTGGCCGTGCACGCGCGAACGTGCCGGTCCGCGGCGCCGGGCCTGTTGCTCGCGCCGCTGCGGTCTCCGGACACGGAGATAGGGTTCGCGCCCGAAACGATCGCGGCTTCGTCACGCGATCTGCCGCGCATTTTCTTTTTTCGTGGAGAGACGATGACCGCCCATCTGATATCGCTCGCACTTGGGAGCCGGACAAGTTGATGGGTTACTGCGTCGCTCTCTACTTTGCGAAGCTCCTGATCTTCGACAAGGTTCTCGGCCTCGGAACGACGGACCCTCTGGCGGGATTTGCGGCGATCACGGCCAATCTGGTGGTCTCCTTCTACTTCGCCAAGCGTGGTTTCGAGAACGTTGCAAGGATCATCAAGCGGTGAAGATGCCAGATGAAGAAATCAGGGCGATAGTTGCCGAGACACTGGCAGAGCAACACAGGCTGCAACAGGAGAGTGTCGATGCAATCGTTTTGAAGGCCGTCGCATCGGTGCTGGCTTCCTTCGGAATCGAAGATGACGATCGAAAGGAACTAAGGGCCGATTTCCAGCATCTGCGGAGGTGGCGAAAGAGCGTGGAGCAGGCGCAGAGCTACACCTTCAAGGCCGTTATCACGGTGATCGCGACCGGACTGATGGGCGCCGTCTGGCTAGGCGTTAAGGTCGTACTGGGCAAGTGAGCCGCCACGGCGACGACATGGCTGCACTTGCACTCACGCTATTTCCCGCAAACGGGCCGTCTCATGTACAGAATTCGTATCGTCGATGCATCCGATGACGACCTCGTCGACACGTTGGCTGATCTGCATCAGCTGACGTTCTTCGATGCGGCGGCCATGCCGCAATTCGAGTTGGGAGCGTGGTGGCTTGCCTATCATGGCGATGAGGCGGTCGCCTTTGCCGGCGTCATGCCGTCGACGCACGTTCGAAACGGCGGCTACTTCTCCAGGGTCGGCGTGTTGCAACGGCATTGGGGGCGCGGCCTTCAGCGCAGGTTGATGCGTGTGGTCGAGGCGAGGGGACGGCGTATCGGATGGGACAGCGTCGTCTCTGACACGACGGACAATCCAGTCTCTGCGAATAACTTCATCCAGGCGGGTTATCGTCTCTTCGAACCTGAGGCTCCTTGGGCCTGGGCGCATACGCTTTATTGGCGAAAGTGGCTTCGCTGAGCAGGGTTTCCCGTCGTGCGGAACGTGTTTTAAATGGCCAGCGCTAGACGTCGCACGACCTTGTACATGCGGAATGTCCGACGGCCCGGCAGCTTGACGGCTGCCGGGCCCTTTTTGCGTATTGAAGCGATGCGGCTGAGGCACTTGCGAAGTCGGAGGCGCCGGGCTTTAAGTTTGGTCTTGCAGGAAATTCGGCGACCATAAGCCGATGCAAGGGAGCGCCGTCGATGCCCACCAAGCCTCAATTACCGGAACGTTCGTCGCGGGCGACGGGCGCGCCTACCGCGCTCGACGGTCTCTTGGTCGTCGATTTCACGCGCATAGTGGCGGGGCCGGCCTGCACGCAGACGCTTGCCGATTTCGGTGCACGCGTCATCAAGATCGAGAATCCCGATGGCGGCGACGATACGCGCGCTTATGAACACGCCGAAATCGGCGGCGAAAGCGCCGCTTATCTGAGCTTGAATCGCAACAAGCGCGGTATCGCGCTCGACCTGACCGTGCCGCAGGCCCGCGAGATCGCACTGGACCTGATCAGGAAGGCGGATGTGGTCGTGGAGAATTTTTCGAGCGGGGTCATGAAGAAATTCGGCCTCGACTACGAGGCGGTCGCGCCGCTCAACCCGCGGCTGGTCTATTGCTCGATTTCCGCTTACGGACGCACCGGACCGTTCGCTTCGCGGCCTGGCTTCGATCCCATCACGCAGGCGGAAAGCGGCTTCATGTCGCTCAATGGGTTTGCCGATGGGCCGGCGGTTCGTACCGGCCCGCCGATCGTGGACATGGCGACGGGGATGTCCGCCTGCAACGCCATCCTGCTGGCGCTATTGGCGCGCGATCGGCTCGGCCGTGGGCAGCATGTCGAGGTCGCCCTGTTCGACGTCGCCATGGGCATGACCGGCTTTTACGGCATGGCCTATCTGATCAACGGCGAAAACCCTGGCCGGTTCGGCAATTCGCCGAGCGGGTCCCCCACTGTCGGTGTCTATGAAGCTTCCGATGGGCCGCTTTACATGGCCTGCGCCAATGACCGGCTCTATCGCCGGCTGGTGGTCGAGGTGCTGAACCGGCCCGATTTGATCGCTGATCCGCAGTTCGCGTCACGCAAAGCGCGCTCCGAGAACAAGGAGCTCCTGCGGGCAGCCATTGCAGAGGTCTTCGCGAGCGATACCCTCGAGAATTGGATGGCAAGGATGAAGCTGGCCAATATTCCGGTCGGCTATCTCCGAACGGTCGAAGAGGGGTTCAATGCGCCCGAGGCTCGCCAGCGCCATCGCCTGAACAGAATTCCGCACCGTACGGCAGAGTGGATCCCCAATATCGAACCTCCGATCAATATGAGCCTGACGGGAGCGATTGATCCCGTCGCTGCGCCCCTGTTAGGCGAGCATACCGAAGACGTCCTGCGTGATACGCTCGGTTACGACGAGCGCCGGATTTCGGAGTTCACTCAGAAGGGCGTCTTTGGATCAGGCAAGCCATCGACCTCAGGCTAAGCCTGAGCGGTCGGCTCCGTGGAGCCAGGCATCGCAAAGCTTGCGGAAGGCTGCTTCGAGAAGACGGTATACGCGACATCGCATTCCTGCGGACAGCCGGGGTGCAGAGCGACCACGCAACGTTAATCCTGCCCAGCTTGATTTGGCGAAGTTCCCGCCGCATAACTATGTGAAAGCGAGGGACTCGAATGGCGCCTGGTCAAGAGCCGAGCATGGGCCAGCCGACGGGGCGGGAAGCCGGCGAACATGCCTATGCGGCAATGATCGCGAGGACCCGGGCGCTGGTGCCGCGGCTGCGAGAGCGGGCTGCCCGCACGGAGGAACTGCGGCATCTTCCGACGGAAACCGAGAAGGATCTCCACGACGCCGGCCTGTTCCGCATGCTGCAGCCGAAGCGCATCGGCGGTGCCGAGCTTGACTATGTCGCTCTTGTCGACTGCGCCGAACTGCTGGGAATGGCGGATGCGTCAGTGGCGTGGAATCTCGCTAACCTGGCAAGCCACCATTGGATGCTCGGCATGTTCGCGCAAAAGGCGCAGGATTTAGTCTGGGACCCCGATCCGGACGCGCTGATTGCGTCCTCGTTCATTTTTCCTGCCGGACGCGCCACGAGGGTCGAGGGCGGCTACCGGTTGCACGGCAGCTGGCCGTTCTCCTCCGGCGTTGCCTCCTGCGAATGGAACATGCTTGCAAGCGTCGTTTACTCCGACGACGAGGCGGACGGCATCGAGTATCGAATCTTTCTGCTGCCGAAGGGCGATTACAAGGTGTTGGACACCTGGAATGTCGCGGGCCTGCGCGGGACGGGGTCCTGCGACGTCGAAGTCAGGGACGCTTTCGTGCCCGACTTTATGACGGTCGCGGTTGGCGATCTTGCGGGCGGCCCGACGCCGGGAAGCAAGGTCAATCCCAATCCGCTGTATGCGCTACCCGTGTTCTCGCTGTTTCCCTACGTCCTCTCCGGCGTCGCGCTGGGGAACGCGCAAGTATGCCTCGACGATTATGCGGAGGTCGCGCGTCATCGCATCTCGACCTACAACCGTGCCAAGCTCAGCGACTTTCAAAGCACGCAAATCAAGATCGCGGAGGCTTCGGCCAAGATCGACGCTGCGCGCCTGATCATGCGTTCGGCCTGCGTCAATGCAATGGAGGATGCAAGGCGCGGTCGTATTCCTGATATGGCGACCAAGACCAGATATCGTCGCGATGGAGCATTTTCGGTGAATCTGTGCACCGACGCGGTCTCGATGCTGTTTGCGGCGAGCGGAGCGCGCGGTCTGTTCACGACGGGCGTGCTGCAGCGGCATTTCCGCGATGCGCACGCGATCAACTCGCATCTTGCGTTCAATTTTGATGCGGCCGGAACCAACTACGGACGGGTGGCTTTGGGCCTGCCGTCCGAGAATCTCACGCTGTGAGGCCGGCCGATGAATGATCTGCCGAAGCAGCCGGCCGCTCCCGACCCAGCCAATGAGCTCGCCAGCGACAGCTCGCCGATCGATCCCCGCGATTTTCGCAACGCGCTCGGTACATATGGAACGGGCGTAACGATCATCACAGCCATGGCCCCAGACGGAAAGCCCTATGGCATCACCTGCAATTCGTTCGCGTCAGTCTCTCTGAATCCCCCTCTGGTCCTCTGGAGCCTCGGATTCTATTCCTCAAGCCTCCCCGTGTTTCAGAACGCCAGCCATTTCGCCGTTCACATACTCGGCACGTCGCAGCAGGCGCTTGCGAATAAATTTGCAAAATCGTCCGAGGACAAGTTCGCCGGGATCGACTGGACCCCGGGCCTCGGGAGTGCTCCGGTGCTTGCGGAGAGTGTCGCCAACTTTCAATGCAGATCGGTTAATCGCTATTATGGCGGTGACCACGTGATCTTTCTCGGCGCGGTCGAGGCTTATGCCTACAGCGCCAAGGAGCCCCTGCTGTTTGCGCGCGGGGTGTATGGCCGGTTCCTGGCTGATGATGAACGCAAGAAGTCGCCATAAGGCGATTCAAGGACGCTCGTCGGCTCAGCGGCCTGTGGCCGAGAGCTTGTAGATTTCCAAAGCGTCCGCGTCCGCGCCGCGGGCAGCTTTGGCCAGCCTGAATATCTGTCCCGCGAGGGTCGCCATCGGCACCGGCGTTGACGTCGCCTGGGCGACATCGGCGACCGTGTCGAGATCCTTGAGCATTGTCGCGATATGGCCAAGCGGCGGCGAGTGGATGCCTTGGACCATGCGCGGCACGAAGAGCTGAAGCGGGATGGAATCCGCAAAGCCGCCGGCGAGGGCCTCGGGCAGCCGGCCTGCGTCAATTCCTGCATTCGAGGCAAGGCGCGTTGCTTCCGCCAAAACGGCCATCGCGCATCCGACGATCACCTGGTTGCAGAGTTTTGTGGTTTGGCCAGCCCCGATCGGGCCCATGTGGGTGAACCTGCGTGCCATGTGCAGCACATAGGGCCGTGCCCGCTCGATGTCAGCAGCTTCTCCGCCGGCCATGATGGCGAGCGTGCCTTCCTCTGCGCCCTTGGTGCCGCCGGACACCGGCGCATCTATCCAGCCCGCGCCATTCGCGTCCTTCAGCCGCGCTGCAAGATCGCGCGCGGCGTCGGGATGGATTGACGAGAAGTCGACGACGAGCTTGCCTGCGCCGGAAGCCGCTGCAAGACCTTCGGGTCCGAAGATCACCTTTTCGACGGCGGCGGCATCGGTCACGCACATGAAGACGATATCCGCGTTCGCCAACATGTCGCGGGGCGTGGCTGCGCGCCTGGCGCCGGCCGCGACGATCGGAGCGACCTTGCCCTCCGAACGATTCCAGACAGCGACCTGATGGCCGGCTTTGAGCAGGCGCCGGGTCATCGGCGTTCCCATCAGTCCAAGGCCGAGATAGCCGAGCCTCTCGACGCCCTGCGGGTTTGTCTTGCTCGCATCAGCCATAGGTTGCCTCCTTCTGTCGCAGCGCAAACGCCGCCTTACCATACATTGCGGGTCGGACGGCGAAACCGTCCGGCTCGCATGGCTTGCCTGATTGTTTGAACCATGAAACATTTGAGGCGGTCGGGTTGGGCGGCGCCGGTCGGCGCCGGAGCAGCGGAGTGGGCACGATGCGAACCGTTTCGAAGTGGATCCTGGCTTTGGGAGCGGCCGCGGCTGCGAGCGCGGGGGCAGGCCCGTCATGGGCACAGCAGACCATTCGCGTTGGCTGGACCATCCCGGCCGAGGAATCCAAGTACTGGATGATGCGCAGGCCAGCTGAGTTTCCCAATATCGGCAAGGCCTACAACATCGAATGGACCCAATTTCAGGGCACCGCGCCGATGACGCAGGCATTGGCGGCCGGCGCGCTGGATTGCGCGACGCAAGCGCCGCTGTCGCTCGCCAACGGTGTGGTCGGCGGCAATCTCAAGGCCTACATCGTGGCGCAGCACGTCTTCGAGAAGCCCGGCGGTTTCTCGGTCTATTGGGCGGTGATGGATGACTCGCCTATCAAGACGATCGCCGATCTCAAGGGCAAGACGGTCGGCATTTCCGTGATTGGTGGCGGCACGCAAGGCCCGTTCAACCTGTTGCTCAAGCAGAATGGCGTCGATCCGGCCAAGGATATCAAGCTGGTCGAGGTCGGCTTTGCCGTCTCCGAAGATGCGCTGCGCCAGGGCCGTGTCGACGCGGTCAACATGAACCAGCCGTTTGCCGCACGTGCGGAGGCGAAGGGTGGCACAAGAAAGCTGTTCTCGTTGTCGCAGGCGATGCCGAACATCGTGCACATCCTGGAAGCCTGCCGCGCTGATTTCGTCGACAAGAACCCCGACTTGGTGAAGGCCTACGTGCGTGACATTACCTCAGGCATGAAGAAAGCGCTGGCCAACCGCGAAGAGACGCTAAAGGTCGTCAATGAGGTTCTGAAGGCGCCTATTCCGGTGCTCGAGACCTATCTGCTCAAGGACAACGATTTCGGCCGGGATCCAGGCGCTGCGCCGAACTTCCCCGCGATCCAGAAGATGCTGGACATCTACGCGGAGACCGGAATGCTGCCGAAGCTGGATGCCACGCAGTTCAAGCACGCGACGATCGTCGCGCCGCTGGAATAGGCGCGGGGCGCGAATTATCGAACGACGAGATCGCGGCGCCGCGGATCATCCGGGACGTTGCCTGAAGAAGATGCGCGTATGAAGAAGTTGCGATCACGGGTCACGACTGACGGCCTCGACCGGGCCCCGCACCGCGCTTTCATGCGCGCAATGGGGCTTGACGACGCAGCGATCGCCAAACCGATGGTGGGCGTCGTCAGCATGAAGGGCGAGCAGACGCCCTGTAATATGACCCACGACTTCCAGGTGGCCGCGGCCAAGACGGGAATCGAGGAGGCTGGCGGCACGCCGCGCGAATTCTCGACCGTGTCGGTCTCCGACGGCATCAGCATGAATCACGAGGGAATGAAGTTTTCTCTCTTTTCGCGCGAGCTGATTGCGGATTCGATCGAAGCCGTCGTTCATGGTCTCGCCTATGACGCGCTGATCGGGTACGGCGGATGCGACAAGACGCTTCCCGGAGTGATGATGGGCATGGTTCGTTGCAACGTACCGTCCATTTTCATCTACGGCGGCAGCTCGTTGCCAGGCCGGGTGGACGGACGGACTCTCACGGTGCTCGACTCCTATGAAGCCGTCGGCAGCTTCATGACCGGAGAGATCGACGGCGCCACGCTCGAGCGGATCGAGCGCGCCTGCCTACCGACCATTGGTGCGTGCGCCGGCCAGTTTACCGCGAACACGATGGGGATGGTGTCGGAGGCGATGGGGCTGACCATTCCCAACGTCTCGATGGTGCCCGGTGTCTATGCCGAACGTGCACAGATATCGCGCCGCGCCGGGCGACTGGTGATGGAGATGCTGGAACGTGGCGGCCCGCTGCCGCGAGACCTCGTGACTCGGAAATCCCTCGAGAACGGTGCGGCGATTGTGGCCGCCACGGGCGGCTCGACCAACGCAGCGCTGCATCTGCCGGCGATCGCGAATGAGGCCGGGATCGCATTCACGATCGATGACGTCGGCCAGGTCTTTGCCAGGACGCCGCTGATCGGAAACTTGCGGCCGGGTGGCAAATACACGGCGAAGGATGTCTATGACATCGGCGGCGCGGCCGTCGTGATCCGCGAGCTGATCCAGAGCGGGCACATCGATGGGAGCTGCTTGTCCGTGACCGGGCGCACGCTCGCTGAAGAATATGGCGCGGCCAACGCTCCCGATGGTGAAGTCGTTTACGCGTCTCGCGCGCCGATCATGCCTGATGGTGGCGTGGCGGTTCTGAAGGGCAATCTCTGTCCAGACGGTGCGGTGATCAAGGTCGCAGGTTTGAAGAGTCATCACTTCGAGGGCGTTGCGCGTGTCTTCGAAGATGAGGAGGCATGTGTCAAAGCGGTCCGTGACCGCGCCTACACGGCGGGCGAGGTGCTGGTGATCCGCAATGAAGGGCCAGTCGGCGGCCCGGGCATGCGCGAGATGCTCGGCGTTACCGCGCTGATCTACGGCCAGGGTATGGGCGAGAAGGTGGCCCTGATCACCGATGGACGGTTCTCCGGCGCCACTCGCGGCATGTGCATCGGCTACGTGTCCCCCGAAGCGTTTGTCGGCGGTCCGTTGGCGCTTGTTCGCGACGGCGACAGGATCCGGATCGATGCCGCAAACCGGCGGATGGATATGCTGGTCGACGAGCAGGAACTCACGGCGCGCCGACGCGATTGGAAGCCACGGCCACCCCGCCACCGTGCAGGTGCGCTCGCAAAGTATGCGCGGCTGGTCGGACAGGCGCCGGGCGGAGCCGTCACACATGAGGGCCCTGCAGAATGGCCTTGGTTCGAATGACGCGCCGCTTCCGTGCGAGATTGACCGCCCGTCTGGCAAGTTTCTTGCTAAGCTCGATCAGCTGATGGAGGACATCAGCGGATCGATTGCGTGACGTTCGCGCGTGAGTCAAGCGAGAGACGGGATGAGGGTAGTGCCTTCGAGATCGAGCGAATGGGTGAATCCGGTGACGTCGCAAAGGCCGGCTTCTGCGATCATCGAGATCGACCGCGTCTCCCAGGTTTTCCAGACCTCGGCGCGTAAGGATCATTTGGCGCTATCGGACATCTCGCTGACGATCGAGGAAGGAGCCTTCGTCTCGATCCTTGGTCCGTCCGGCTGTGGCAAGTCGACACTGCTTTATATCGTCGGCGGCTTCGTCAACCCGACCAGCGGCGTGGCGAGGATGAAGGGACAGACGATCACGGGGCCGGGTCCGGATCGCGGACCAGTGTTTCAAGAGTTCGCTCTGTTTCCCTGGAAGACCGTGTTGGGCAATGTGATGTATGGCCTGCGCCAGCAAGGTGTGCCTGCCACCGAGGCCGGAGCACAGAGCCAGGCCTTGATCGAGATGGTCGGCCTCAAAGGCTATGAGAACTTTTATCCCAAGGAGCTCTCGGGTGGCATGAAGCAGCGCGTCGCGCTGGCCCGGACATTGGCTTACCACCCTGAAGTTCTGCTGATGGACGAGCCGTTCGGCGCGCTCGACGCGCACACCCGTACACGTCTCCAGAATGATCTCCTGAACATCTGGGAGCGTGACCGCAAGACGGTGCTGTTTGTGACCCATTCGGTCGACGAGGCCGTCTTCCTGTCGGACAAGGTCGTGATGATGTCGAAATCTCCCGGCCGCATTCGGCAGGTGATCGACATCGATCTGCCTCGGCCGCGTCGCCGCAGCGAGCTGTTGCTCGATCCGCGCTACCAGAAATACGTCGTCGACATCGAGCGGATGTTCGACGAGGTCGACGAGACCGGATCGCCGTCATGACATCTCTGGGTGCCGCCGTCAGACGTGCCGCACCGGTGTTCGCTTGCATCGGGCTGCTGGCGGTGTGGCAGGTCGCGTCGCTCGCGCTGAAGAATGACAGCTTTCCGACGGCGATCGAGGCGATCCGCGCAATCCCGGACATCCTTGGCGACAAGGAGTCCCTGATCAATATCCTGGCCTCGCTTCGCCGCATGGCGATCGGGTTCAGTGTAGCCGTGCTCGTTTCGATCCCGCTGGGTCTGTTGATGGGGCGTAGCCGCGCCGTCGCGGCCTTCTTCAACCCGTTTCTGATGGTGATCTATCCGGTGCCGAAAGCGGCGCTGATGCCGATCATCATGCTTTGGCTGGGCGTCGGCGACATCACGAAGACGCTGGTGATCTTCCTCGGCGTCAGCCTCCCTGTGATCTATCACAGCTTTGAGGGAGCCCAAGCCGTCGAAGAGAAGATGCTGTGGTCGGGCGCTGCGATGGGACTTTCGCCGCTGCAACGGCTGGTGCGGATCGTGCTGCCGGCGGCGCTGCCGGAGATCTTGACCGGATGTCGCACGGGTCTCGTGCTGGCGCTGATCACGATGATCACCAGCGAGATGATCGCCCGCCAGTCCGGCGCAGGCAACATTCTGTTCAACGCTTTGGACATGGGCCAATACGACACCGTCTTCGCGATGATCATCATCGTGGGGGCGATGGGAATTTGCCTCGATGCGATTTTTGAGCGGGTCCGCGCACGGCTGGTGCGCTGGTCCGAACCTCAGTTCGACATGCCGCTGAGCTTCTCATGACATCGCGTATTCTCTCAGCAAACGTCGTTCTAGGGCTCGCGCCAATTGTGCTCGTGATCGCGGTGTGGCAAAGCCTCGTATCGTTCGGCTTTGCGCCTGCGGTCTTGCTGCCGCCGCCGGGATACATCTTCAGCAGGTTGCTCCAGCAACTCGTGACGTGGACGTTTCAGCAGGAGATCGCCGCGACCCTGATCCGGCTGTTTGCCGGCTTTGCGATTGCGGTCGTGCTCGGTGTAAGTATCGGCATTGCCGCGGCCGCCAATCCAGCGATCAACGCCGTGGTTCGGCCAATCGTGCGCGTATTGGCGCCGTTGCCTAAAGTCGCACTCTATCCGGCGCTGTTGCTTCTGCTCGGCTTCGGCCACGGATCGAAAATCACGCTGGTGGCGGCCGACGCACTCTTTCCCATTTTGCTGTCCACCTATTACGGCGCATCAACCGTCGAGCAGAAGCTGATCTGGTCGGCCATGGCGGCGGGAACGCCGCGCTATGGAATCTTGTTCAAGGTGGTCTTGCCGGCAGCGATGCCCTCGATCCTGACCGGCTGCCGGATCGGCCTTGTCATTTCCTGCATCGTGGTGTTTCTGGCCGAGATGATCACGTCGACGGACGGGTTGGGGCATGTGCTGGTGACGGCGGCCCGAACTTTTCAGGCCGTCGACATGTTCGTGCCGCTGATCACGATCTCGCTGCTGGGGTTGATCCTGAACGGCTTGCTGGGCGCCTTGCGATCGTATCTCTTGCGGGGCTTCCCCGAAGCGTGATCTGACTGAACAAAGAAACCAGAAGACCGGGAGTGAACCATGCTGGCGGATCGCATCGAGGCAAAATGGATCGACGCGTTTTGCGAGATCTTTGAGCGCTGCGCTGTCAAGGCCGGCGACACCGCGGCGATCCTCTCGGAAACCCAATCGCGTGCGCTGAACGTTCATTTGGCGGAGCTCGCCCTGCTGCGGATGGGCGCGCGGCCGTTTCATGTGGTGATGCCGACGCCGCGTAACCGGAATATCGTGCCGGTTCGCTCGACCGGGGCAAGCGAGGCAATCCAGCGGCTTGGTCCGGTCATCACCGCACTCCAGCAGGCCGGCTTTGTGGTGGATTGCACCATCGAGGGCTTGATGCATGCGGTGGAAACGCCGGAAATCCTCAAGGCCGGCGCGCGGATATTGGTGATCTCCAACGAACACCCGGAAGCGCTGGAGCGGATGGTGCCGGATCCCGCACTCGAGAAGCGTGTTCGCGCGGCGGCGAAGTTGTTGCGTGGGACGAAGCGGATGCGCGTGACATCGAAAGCCGGCACGACGCTCGACGTTGACATGGTCGGTGCGTCCACGGTCGGCGTGTGGGGCTGGACCGACAAGCCCGGCACGCTGGCGCACTGGCCGGGTGGCATTGTGGTCAGCTTTCCCAAGAGCGGAACGATCAACGGGACGTTGGTGATGGCCCCCGGTGACATCAATCTGACCTTCAAGCGCTACCTGGCGTCCCCGGTGAAAATGACGCTGAAGGACGATTATGTTGTCGAGCTGGAGGGCGAGGGCACGGATGCGGCGATGATGCGCGCCTATCTCGCGGCGTGGGGCGATCGCGAGGCCTATGCGGTCTCGCATGTCGGTTTCGGCATGAATCCGGGGGCCCGCTACGAAGCCCTCTCGATGTATGACCAGCGCGACACCAACGGCACTGAAATTCGTGCCGTCTCCGGCAATTTCCTTTTCTCGACCGGCGCGAACGAATTTGCCGGCCGCTACACGGCGGGCCACTTTGATTTGCCGATGATGGGAACGACGATCGAACTCGACGGCGTCGCGGTCGTTCGTGAAGGCGTGCTGCAGGACGTCTTCGGCTAGCTGCGGTCGAGGACCGGTGGGCGCGCCAGGCCGAAATGCCGGAGCAGGTCGACCATGGCCTGAAGCCGCTTCACGCGATAGGCATCGACGTCCATGCCTGAATAATCGAGGAAGCCGGCACCCGTTCGCAAGCCGATGCGGCCCTCTCGCATATTGCGGGAAATGACGTCCGGCGCGCGATAGCGGTCGCTGCCGAGCGCGCCTTCGAGATACCGGCTGGCATAGTACAAGATATCGCCGCCGCCCCAGTCGATGAACTCGAGCAGTCCGAGCACGGCATAGCGGAAGCCAAAGCCGTAACGGATCGCTTTGTCGATCTCCTCGGCGCTGGCGACGCCTTCCTCGACCATGCGTGCGGCCTCGTTCATCGCCAGCGCCTGGATGCGCGGGACGATGAAGCCAGGCGTCGCCGCGCACATCACGGGGACCTTTCCGATGGCTTCGAGCAGCGCCTTGACCTCATCGATGATGGCGAGATCGGTGGCTTTGCCGGGTGAAACCTCGACCAGCGGGATCAGATAGGCTGGATTGAGCCAGTGCACATTGAGGAAGCGGCGAGGGTTCACGATCGCCCCAGCGAGATCGTCGACGAGGATGGTCGACGTGGTCGAAGCGATGATCGTATCCGGGCCGACTTGCTTTGAGGCCGCCCCCAGCACCTCGCGCTTGAGCTCGACGACCTCGGGAACGCCCTCGAAGACCATCCCGGCTTCGGCCAGCGCTGCGCTGCTTCGGCTGGCCGGCACCACCGAAACCCGTGCGATAAGCGGATCGACATCTGCCTCGGTCAGCAGTCCCAGCTTCGACAGGCTGGCAAAGGTCTTCCCGACTTCGTCGAGCGCGTCCGCCTCCAGCCTGGCGAAATCGTCCGCGGAACGGCCCTTGATATCGATCATCGTGACCGTATGCCCTGCGTAGGCGAACGCGACGGCGATGCCGCGCCCCATGCGGCCGGCCCCGAGGCAGACAATGTTGGCGCGGCGGGTCATCGGTTAAAACCCCGTACGGAGAATCGTCTGTAGTTCGGCCTTGCCGAGATTGCCTAGTCCGAGCGTCTCGAGCGTTCGGCCGCCTTGCGCAAAATCCTCACCGCACACAGCGCCGCCGATGGAGAGGAATGCTCTGGCCAGCGGCGTGGATACACCCGCGATGCCGGCAACGGAGACCAGCAGCGATAGCCCAAGCCGCAAATCCTCGCGCATATAGCGGTGCTCGGTCAGCACGATCCGCTCACGCCAGTCGCCGGAATCGGTCAGCCGGTCGTGCGAGCCACGGCCATACATCCAGATCTCGCCTTCTTTGGCGTAGTGGTGGGCCAGCGGGAAATGCGGAGCGCCATAGCCAAGCGCTTCGCGTACGGCGATCCGTTCTGCGTCGAGCGCGTCGGTCACCCGGCGGATCGCGGCTTGCGTTCCTTCCTTGTGGATGTCCCATCGTTCGAAATGCTCGATCGGGCCGGCGTTCATCACGATCAGCGGCGGGTGAATGATGGGCCCAGCATTCATCAGCGCGCCGGAGAGCGCATCGCCGCAGGGCTCGATCGCATCAGGGAAAGCGCGTCCGATCACTTCGAGTGCATGCGCGGCCTGATCGAGCGGAAACACGCCGACCGGCAGCCGCTTGGCACGGATGGTGATTGCGACCTCGAACGGCCCGTGCTTGCGGGTCAGCCAAGGCAGCGTGCCGGTCTCGGCAAAGCTTGCCTTGGCGTGGTTTCCGGCATCCCGCGCGGCTTGGGCGAAGATCATCGAGCCGAACGTGGCGGGCGGCAGGAACACGACCTGGCCGTCCCGCAAATGCGGAGCGAGCAAACGAGCAATGTCCGGCTGCGCGAAGGCAGGGGCGGGGCACAGAATCAGCTCGGTGCCATCAATTGCTTGGGCGATGTCGGTCGTCACCAGCGCGAGCTTCACATCGTGCCGGCCATTATGATCCTTGACCAGGATGTGCGAGCCGGCCGCGCGATGCTCCGTCACCTGATCGGTGTCGCGGCGCCAGAGCCGGACCTCATGCCCCGACAGCGCAAAATCGCCCGCGGCCGCGAAAGAGCCGTTTCCCCCACCCAGAACTGCAATCTTCAAGATGCTTCTCCTTGCGCGCGCGACTGCGCATCAAGCTGCTTCAGCAGGAAATGCTGGACCTTGCCAAGCGCCGTGCGCGGCAGGTCGTTGACGAAGACGATGTCGCGCGGAACCTTGTAACGGGCGAGCTGCGTCTGAAGATGCGCTCTCAGCTCCTCCGCTTCGAGCCGGCAGCCGGACCGCCCGATGACGTAGGCGATCGGCACCTCGTCCCAGCGCGGGTCCGGCCGGCCGATCACGGCGCATTCGCTGACATCGGGATGTTCGAGCAGGACGCGCTCGACCTCGGCCGGATAGACGTTCTCGCCGCCGGAAATGATCACATTCTTCTTGCGGTCGCGGACCCAGAAATACCCGTCGGCATCGCACAGGCCGATATCGCCGGTGCGATACCAACCGTCGTGCAGCGCATCGTGCGTGGCATCCGCATTGCCCCAATATTCGAAGAACACGTTGGGCCCTCGTACGGCGATTTCGCCCGGCGCACCCGCAGGGACCTCATTGCCGGCCTGATCGATCACCTTCGCTTCGCAGCACAGGCCGGCAAGTCCGGTCGATCCCGCGCGCGAAAGATCGCCGCCAAGCCGGGTGTAGACTGCGATGGGGCAGGTTTCCGTCGATCCATAGACCTGAAGCACCGGAACATCGCGCGCCACGAAGCGGTCGATCAGGTGCGGTGGCACGATGGTCGAGCCGGTCGAGACGGCTTTGAGCGACGAGAGATCAGTCGTTGTCCAGGCGGGATGCTCGCTCACGGCCTGGAGGATTGCAGGCACCATCACTGTCAGGGTCGGTCGTTCCCGTTCAATGGCCGCGAGCGCAGTATCCGGCATGAAGCGGGCGTGGATCGTGACGGTCGCGCCAAGCTGCAGCGCCGGCGTGGTCTGGATGTTGAGGCCGCCGACATGGAAGAACGGCAGTACCGTCAGCACGTGATCACCCGAGACCATGTTGTGCATGTGCTGGCTCATGACGCCGTTCCAGAACAAGGCTTCTTGCCGCAGAACAGCGCCCTTCGGCCGTCCCGTCGTTCCAGACGTGTAGACGACGAGCAGCGGGCAGGAGAGATCGGTGTGCGAATTGCGGCCGCTGCCTTCGCTGCGAGCCAGCAGGTCTTCGAATGTCACGCCCCGCGACGGCGCGAAATCGAGGCCGATGACGGCCGTCCCCGGCGCAAGCTCCGGGAGAACTCCCGCAAATGCCTGCTCGAGCACCAGGACCTTTGCGCCCGCATCGGTGAGAATGAAGCGCTGCTCGGCAACCGCCAGCCGCCAGTTCAGCGGCACCAGCATCGCACCCAGTCGCGCGCATGCGTAGAGCAGAACCAGGTAGTCCGGCCGGTTCAGGCTCAGGATTGCGACGCGGTCGCCTCGGCCGACGCCGAGCTCCTGCTTCAACGCCGTGGCGGTGCGCTCGATGCGCGCGGCGAGGGAGGCGTAGCTCAGCCGCTCACCTTCGAAGGCGATCGCCGTCTTGTCTGGCGCGAACGCCGCGTTGCGATCGATCAGACTACAGAGGTCCACGGTCAGTCGTCCGTTTCACCGGCCTCGTACAGCGCCTCGCGCCCGATGCGGTCGAGGCAGAGCTCGGCTGTCCAGGGCAGCATCAGCGAGCCGCAGCGGCTGTCGCGATAGATGCGCTCCAGCGGGAGCGAGCGGAGCATGGCCTGACCGCCGCAGGTGCGGATCGCGAGCGCGGCGAGCTCATTGGCGCCCTCCATCACCGAATATTGCGCGGCATAGGCGCGCAGCACCTGCTCCTTGCTTGGATTGGCGTGGGCCTCGGTGACCGCCTGGAACCAGATCGCCTTGATCTGCTCGAGCTTGATCTGCATCTGCGCGACCGCGATCTGCTTGGTCGGGTACATCCGGCGCTTGACCGGCGGCATGCCCGGCACCTCGCCGCGAAGATAGCGCACGGTGAAATCATAGGCGGCTTGCGCCAGGCCCATATAGGTCGGCGACAGCGTCAGGAACATATGAGGCCAGCGCATCGCCGCCTGGAAATAAACGCCGCGCGGCATCAGCGCGGATTCCTCAGGGACGAACACATCCTTGAACAGCAGCGTGCGAGAGACTGTGCCGCGCATGCCGAGCGGATCCCAGTCGCCGACCACCGAGACACCGTCCGATTTCGCGGCGATCGCGAGGTAAAGGGTGTTGCGGCGCGAGGCTTTTTCGCCCTCCTCGATCTCGGTGCAGAGCACGCCGTAGTAGTCGGCATGACCGGACAGCGATGCAAAGATCTTCTTGCCGTTGACGATCCAACCGCCCTTCACGGGCTTTGCTTCTGTGCCGAACGCGACGCCGCCCGCCGCGGCCGCTCCGCCCTCGGAAAAGGGCTGCGAGTAGATCGCGCCATCCTCGACGATACGCTTGTAATGAACCGCGCGCCTTCGTTCGTGCTCGGCGCGGGTCTCCGCATCCATGTCGAGATCGTCGGCGAGCGGACCTGACCACAGGGTCGAGCAGACGTGCATGTTCCAGGTGAGGGCGGTCGCGCCGCAATAGCGGCCGATTTCGGCTGCCGCCAGCGCGTAGGTTTGATAGTTCGCGCCGAGCCCGCCATGCTTCTTGGGAACCGCGATGCCGAGCAGGCCGACGCGATGCAGGTCGCGATAGTTCTCAGTCGGGAAGATCGCTTCGCGATCGTAAGTCGCCGCGCGACCAGCGAACACGCTCTGGCCGATCTCGCGGGCGCGCGCGATGATGCCGGCCTGCTCGTCGCTCAGGCGGAATGCGACGGGATCGAAGATCGGAGCATCCAGCGCGACCTTGTCGGTTGCGCCGATGTTCTTTCTGACTTGCATGGTCATTGCGCAGCCACCCTACGTTTTGGTCGCGACGGAATTCAGGAACCGGCCGAGCGCTTCGTCGAACGCGTCAGGGCGTTCAAGGTTGGCGAGATGGCCGACACCAGCCAGCTCGACATATTCGGCGGTGGGAATGAATGTTGCCGTCTTTGCCATCATGGGGGCAGGCGCGTTGTTGTCCTTGGAGCCGGACAACAACAGCGTCGGGACGGAAATGTCCTTGAGCGTGCTGCGTTGATCGAAACCCATCAAAGCCAGCATCATGGCGCGATAGCTCGCCTCGGGCACGCTTGCCATGCACTCGCGCGCAAGCTCCATTCCCTTCGGATCAGGATCGTCGCCGACAAGCTCCTTCACCAGGGAGGGAGCCAGCGACTTCATGGTCTCGCCGCGATCGAGCGGCCAAAGCCGCGCCGCGATGAACGATTGCTGCCAATCGCCATCGGCCTTGCCGAAGGCCGGGCTGGTCTGCGCGAGGACGATCGCGCGGGCCAGTTTCGGAGATTGCGCCAGCCATTTCTGCACGATCATGCCACCGATCGAATGGCCGACCAGAATTGGCGTTGTCGCACCAAGCTGCTCAATGAATTGCTGGAGCGCATCGGCAAGGGCCGCAATGCTGACGCTGGCGAGCGGAGCCGATCTGCCGTAGCCCGGCATGTCCCATGCAATTGCGCGGAACTGGGTGCTGAATCTGGTAAGCTGCTGCCGCCAAGCCCGTGCCGCGCCGCCAATGCCATGCAGGAAGATCAGGGGTGTCGCGTCCGGATCGCCCGCGGCTTCATAGGCGAAGCGGCCGTCTTTTGTTATCATTGGCGCAGGCTGCGACACGCGACATCCTTTTGCTCGGCCGGGCGATGCTAACAGGCCTGTGGGGGATGGGAAGCGATAATTTTATACTTAAAGCAATTTTCGGGCCGGTCTCTCGTGCGAAGGCGTTCGCGGCGCTACGGCAGCTTCGTTGCAAAAACTTGAAGGTTAAAATATATCGAGGAACGATCAGCAGAGCCAAGGAGCCAGCGCATGTCCGGATTACCGCACTCGCCGCACGCGCTCGTGACCGGTGGCGGTCGCGGCATCGGCCGCGCCATCGCAGCCTCTCTTGTCGGGGCAGGCGCAACCGTGACGGTGCTCGGCCGGAACGCCGCTGTTCTAGAAGAGGCGGTCAGCGCAGGTGCCGCGCATTTTGCTGCGATCGCCGACGTCTCGAACGAATTATCACTGAAAGCCGCTATCGCTGAAGCGAGCGCGCGAAAGCCGATCGACATCCTGATCGCCAACGCGGGAAGTGCAGAAACCGCGCCGTTCGCGAAATCGGACGCTGCCCTGTTTGCGCGCATGATGGACGTCAATTTCATGGGCGTCGTCCATGCCATCCAGGGCGTTCTGCCGGGCATGAAGGAGCGCCCCTATGGCCGCATTGTCGCAATTGCATCGACGGCCGGGCTCAAGGGCTATGCTTATGTCAGTGCCTACACGGCCGCCAAGCACGCCGTGGTCGGTCTCGTACGTTCGCTTGCGCTCGAGATGGCCGGAAGCAACGTGACCGTCAACGCGGTCTGCCCGGGGTTCACCGATACCGATCTTGTCGCCGGCAGCATCGAGAACATCATCAAGAAGACCGGGAGAAGCCGCGAGCAGGCGATCGCCGAACTCGCGAAGCACAATCCGCAAGGGCGGCTGATCACGCCTCAAGAGGTGGCTGACGCAGTGCTTTGGTTGTGCGGCGAAGGCGCTGGTGCGATCACCGGGCAGGCGATTGCAGTCGCAGGCGGCGAAATCTAGTAGCGCGGAACAAACATAGTTAGGAGATCGCATGAGCAGACCAGCTAATCCTGTGACCGTGCCGCTCGCGGATTATTCGCCGCAGCACTTCCTGCTGGCGGTGGTCGACGGCGTTGCCACGGTGACGCTCAACCGTCCCGAGCGGAAGAATCCACTGACCTTCGAGAGCTATCGGGAACTGACGGATTTCTTCCGCGCCTGCGCTTTCGATGATGCAGTCAAGGCCATCATCGTCACCGGCGCCGGCGGTAACTTCTCGTCCGGCGGCGATGTGTTCGAGATCATCGGCCCGCTCGTGAAGATGGACACCAAGGGGCTGACCGCTTTCACGCGGATGACCGGCGACCTCGTCAAAGCGATGCGGGCCTGCCCTCAACCCATCGTGGCAGCGGTCGAGGGCATCTGCGCTGGCGCCGGCGCGATCATCGCGATGGCATCGGATATGCGGCTCGCGGCGAGCGGTGCGAAGGTCGCGTTCCTCTTCAATAAGGTCGGCCTTGGCGGCTGCGACATGGGCGCCTGCGCGATCCTGCCGCGGATCATCGGACAGTCCCGCGCCTCCGAGCTGCTCTACACCGGCCGGTTCATGACGGCGGAAGAGGGCGAGCGCTGGGGCTTTTTCAGCCGCATCGTCACGCCCGAGCAGGTGCTGCCCCAGGCGCAGTTGCTGGCCAAGCAGGTCGCGGAAGGGCCGACCTTCGGCAACACCATGACCAAGCGGATGCTGGCGATGGAATGGGCGATGTCGATTGAAGAGGCGATCGAAGCGGAAGCCGTTGCCCAGGCGCTGTGCATGACCACGGCGGATTTCGAGCGCGCCTTCGAAGCGTTCGCCAACAAGGTCAAGCCGGTCTTCAGGGGCGACTGAGCCCCGGACTTGCTGCGGGAGGCTAGCAATGGGGATTTGCGCCGCAGTACTTGCACAGAACAGATCAGATTTTCCGCAACAACGTGCGCGACCGGCGGGATCTCGAGGAGCTGAGAATTAAGGCTAAGCCCAAGACCCGGGCCGAGCTCAAGGCGGAGGCGACAAAGCCGCTTGCGGCGGAGTGACCGCCCGTGCGACTTTAGCCCCATTGCCTGGCGTATTTTCGAGTGGAGTAAGGGCGATGAAGGCGATTATCGTCGGTGGCGGTATCGGTGGTCTCACCACGGCATTGATGCTGCGCTCGCGCGGCATCGGGTGCGAGATTTTCGAGCAGGCCGACACGATCCGCGAGCTCGGCGTCGGCATCAACACGCTGCCGCATGCGATGCGGGAGCTTGCCGGTCTCGGTCTCCTCCAGCAGCTCGACGACGTCGCGATCCGCACCGACCAGCTCTATTACCTCAATCGCCACGGCCAGGAGGTCTGGCGCGAAGCCCGCGGCATCGACGCCGGCCATGACGTGCCGCAATTCTCGATTCACCGCGGCCGCCTTCAGGGCGTCATCCATCGCGCCGTCGAGGAGCGGCTCGGACCGGAGGCAATTCACACCGGCTGCCGCCTCGGCGCCTTCACGCAGGACGAGGGCGGCGTCACCGCTTATTTCTTCGACCGCTCGGGCGCGCACATTCATACTGCGCGCGGCGATATCCTGATCGGCGCTGACGGCATCCATTCACGCGTTCGCGACACGCTGTTCCCGAACGAGGGGCCGCCGTGCTGGAACGGCCTGATGCTATGGCGCGGTGCACGCGATTGGCCGCTGTTCCTCACCGGCAAGTCGATGATCGTGGCCGGCGGCCTCAACGCCAAGGTGGTGATCTATCCGATCGCAGAGGGATCGAGCCCGGCGAGCCGTCTCACCAACTGGGCGGTGCTGGTGAAGGTCGGCGAAGGCAATGCCCCGCCGCCCCGGAAGGAAGACTGGTCGCGGCCCGGCCGGCGCGAGGAGTTGATGCCGCATGTCGCGCGCTTCTCGGTGCCCTATATCGACGTCAAGAGCCTGATCTCGGCAACGCCGGAATTCTACGAATATCCGACCTGCGACCGCGATCCCTTGCCTTACTGGTCGTCCGGGCGCGTTACGCTGCTCGGCGATGCCGCGCATCCCATGTATCCGGTCGGCTCCAACGGCGCATCTCAGGCGATCCTCGACGCGCGCTGCCTTGCCGATGCGCTGGTGCGCGCCGAGCATCCGCGTCAGGCTTTGCTTGAATATGAGAAGAAGCGGCTGCCGATGACCGCTGACATCGTCCGCTCCAACCGGCGCGGCGGCCCCGAGGGCGTCATCGACGCCGTCGAGCAGCTTGCGCCCGATGGCTTCGACAACGTCGACAACGTGCTGAGCTATTCCCAGCGCGAGGCGATCGTGCGCGGCTACGCCACCAAGGCCGGCTTCGCCGCCGTGCCGGGACTTGCGGCGGTGCGCGCTTGAGACTCGCTGCTAGCCGCCGGGCGGCGGCGGCGGCAGGAAGTGGATGTTGAACTCGGCGGCCATCGCCACCACGTCCTCGGGCTTCTGTTCCTTCATGTTGTGAAGGCCCCAGAACAAGTCGAACAGCTTTCGGGTCGGCGACACCCAGAACAGCACCTTTGCAGTCTGCTCCGACTTGTTGAAGATGCCGTGCGGCACGCCCATGCCGAGGCGGATCAGATCGCCCGCGGTCGCCTGCGACTCCGAATTGCCGAGCACGAAGTCGAGCTTGCCCTCGAGCATGTAGAGATACTCATCTTGGTCGGGATGGATGTGCGGCGGCACGAATGTGCCCGGCGGCAATGTCGCGTGCCAGGAGAAGCTGTGCTCGGTATTGCTCTTCGGCACATAGGTCTGGCCGAGGATGTTCCAGGAAATGCCCTGGATCCCTTCATTGGCCCGTGTGATGCCGGTGATCTCGCTCTTCATTGCAGTCCTCCCGTAACGCGATGCAGCTTAGTTTGCCGCCTTGCAGTCCTTGGCATAGCGGTCGCCATAGTTCTCGAAGACCTTCTCAACGATCTCGGTCTGGAACTTGCCGTCCGCACGCTTGGCGACCTTGGTCAGATAGAAATCCTGGATCGGATAGCCGTTGGTGTTGAACTTGAACGCGCCGCGCAGAGAGGTGAAGTCGGCCTTCTTCAGCGCAGCCCCAACCGCATCCTTGTTCGAGAGATCGCCTTTCACGGCCTTGACTGCGCTGTCGATCAGCATCGCGGCGTCATAGGCCTGGAAAGCGTAGGTGCCGGGCACGACGTTGTAGGCGGCTTCATAGGCCGCGACGAACTTCTTGTTCTGGGGATTGTCGAGATTGGGCGCCCAGTTCGCGCCGCCGAACATGCCGACGGCCGCATCCTGCTGCGCCGGCAAGGTCGATTCATCCACCGTGAAAGCCGAGAGCACCGGAATGCTGTCGGCAAGGCCGGCCTGCCGGTATTGCTTGACGAGATTGACGCCGAGGCCGCCCGGCATGAACGTGAACAGCGCATCGGGCTTCTGCGACGAGATCTTGGAAATTTCCGGCTGGAAGTCCAGCGTGTTCAGCGGCATGTAGGATTCTTCGACGATCTCGCCCTTGTAGTCGAGCTTGAAGCCCGCCACTGAATCCTTGCCGGCCTGATAGTTCGGCACCATCAGATACATGCGCTTGTAGCCGCGATCCTGCGCGACCTTGCCGAGGATCTCGTGGACCTGGTCGTTCTGGTACGATGTCACATAGAAGAACGGGTTGCAGTCCTTGCCGGCGAAGGTCGATGGGCCGGCGTTGGGGCTGATCAGGAACGTCTTGGACTCCGTAATGGGGCGGTGGATCGCCTGGAGGATGTTGGAGAAGATCGGGCCGACCACGAAGTCGACCTTGTCGCGCTCCAGTAGGCCCTTGACCTTCGTGACCGCCGCGTCGGGCTTCAACTCGTCATCGGCGACGATCACCTCGACATCTCGGCCGCCCATCTTGCCGCCGAGATCTTTCACGGCGAGCGCAAAGCCGTCGCGGACCTGCTGGCCAAGCGCGGCGGCGGGGCCCGACAGGGTCACGACCACGCCCAGCTTGATCTTCTCCTGGGCGAGGGAAGGGCTCACCGCGGTGCCGAGCAGCAGGGCGGCAGCGGCAAAGGTCATTTGCGTCTTCATGATGTGTCCCCCGTGACGATCGGGCTTGCGCAGCAAGCCGCGTATTCCAATCCAAGCTTATGCCGATGATGGCGGCCGCGGCAAGCAAGCTCAAGGCGTGGCCATCCTGCGGGCAGTGGCGTATGCAAGCGGCGCGCCAGTTATTTGAAGCCTAAAGAAATTCGGTGCGGTCGATTGTTGCAGCTTTGGGCTTGCAGCCGGGGCCGATTTATTTGAAGCTCAAAACGTTGGGGAATCCGTGCTGGCGCCAAGGCCGGCCATGAGTGACTGCATCGAGATGCTCGATTCCGAGACCAAGGCCGTCGAGACGCCGGAGGACCACGCCGAAGAGCTTCGGCTGTGGCTGCGTCTGCTCACCTGCACGACGCTGATCGAAGGTGAAGTCCGCGGCCGCCTGCGGCAGCGCTTCGACGTCACGCTGCCCCGGTTCGACCTGATGGCGCAGCTCGACAAGGCGCCCGACGGCATGACGCTGTCCGACGTCTCCAAGCGCATGATGGTGTCCAACGGCAACGTCACCGGCCTCGTCGAACGGCTGGTGGAATCGGGCCATCTCGACCGGCGCACCTCGGAGACGGACCGCCGCGTCCAGGTGATCCGCCTCACAAAGCTGGGCCGCGCCGAGTTTCGCAGGATGGCTGCTGAGCACGAGACCTGGATTGCCGATCTGTTCGCCGACCTGACCCCGAAGGATGTCCGCGAATTGATGCGGCTCCTGGCCAAGACAAAGGCATCGGCGCAGAAATCGGCCGGTCGCCGCCGGCCGTAGTCCGCCAGTCCCACCTTGCCGCAGGAAAATGCATGGGATGCCCAAAATCCGCTATTGCGCCGAATTGTTTTAAGCCTAAAATGTTTTCCAGATGATGCTGCCGGGTGCTTTCCATGCTGAAAGGAGCGTGCGATGGCCAACGCCGCTAAGGCTCAAGAGTCGGGTTCGTATGACGGCAACGCCGCGACGGCCCACGTCGATACATTCGCACGGCAGCATCTGCCGCCGCGAGAGTTCTGGCCCGAATTCATCTTCACGCGGCCGGAGCTGCACTATCCGCCGCGATTGAACTGCGTCAGCTATTTTCTCGACCGCTGGGTCGAGCAGGGCCACGGTGACGCGTCCTGCGTCATCAGTCCGGCCGTCAGCTACACCTATCGCGAGCTGCAAGCGCTCGTGAACCGCATCGCCAACGTGCTGGTTCGCAAGCTTGGTCTCGTAACCGGCGGACGCGTGCTGCTGCGCTCCGCCAACAACCCGATGATGGTTGCGACCTATCTCGCTGTGATCAAGGCTGGCGGCATCGTCGTGGCGACTATGCCTCTGCTGCGCGCCAAGGAACTATCTTATCCGATTCAGAAGGCGGAGATTGCACTCGCGCTCTGCGACGGAAAACTCTCGGAGGAGATGGAGAAGGCGAAAGCGGCAGCGCCCGGCCTCAAGCACGTGGTCTATTGGGGCAACGGCGCGTCGGACTCGCTCGAGGCGCTGATTGCTGATGCGAGCCCGGAGTTCAAGGCGGCCGATACCGCCGCCGATGACATCTGCCTGATTGCCTTCACGTCGGGCACGACGGGCGATCCCAAGGGCACCATGCATTTCCATCGGGATATGCTGGCGGTCTGCGACGGTTATGCGCACAACATCTTGAGGGCGGAGCAGAAGGATCGCTTCGTCGGTTCAGCGCCGCTCGCCTTTACCTTCGGCTTCGGCGGCGTGTTGTTTCCGATGCATATCGGCGCTTCCTTCGTCGTGCTGGACAAGACGACGCCGGACGACATGCTAACGGCGATCGAGCAATACAAGACCTCGGTCTGCTTCACCGCGCCGACCGCCTATCGCGCCATGATCGGCAAGCTCGCGGGTCGCGACATCTCTTCGCTGCGCAAGTGCATTTCTGCCGGCGAGACCCTTCCCAAGCCGACATTCGATGCCTGGCTCAAGGCCACCGGCATCAAGCTGATGGACGGCATCGGTTCGACCGAGCTGCTGCACATCTTCATCAGCGCGACCGAGGACGAGATCCGTCCCGGCGCAACCGGCAAACCCGTGCCGGGTTACGAAGCAAAAATCGTCGATGACGACGGCAATGACCTGCCGCCGGGCACGATGGGGCGGCTCGCGGTGCGCGGCCCGACCGGCTGCCGCTATCTCGCCGACGAGCGGCAGCGCAAATACGTCCAGAACGGCTGGAATATCACCGGCGATACCTATCTGATGGATAGCGACGGCTACTTCTGGTACCAGTCGCGCTCCGACGACATGATCGTGTCGGCCGGGTACAACATCGCGGGCACGGATGTGGAGGCGGCGCTGCTGACGCATCCATCCGTAGCCGAGTGCGGCGTCGTCGGTGCGCCGGACGAGGCGCGTGGCATGATCGTAAAGGCTTATATCATCGCCGCCTCCGGTGTGACGCCGGACGCTCAACTCGCAGCGGAGTTGCAGGAGCATGTCAAACGTGAGATTGCGCCTTATAAGTATCCGCGCGCGATCGAGTTCGTGGCGCAACTGCCGAAGACCGAGACCGGCAAGTTGAAGCGATTTGCCCTGCGGCAGTTGGCGCAGGCTGCAGCGACGTCCTCTGGCGTTGCGGCGGAATAAGAGAAGGATGAAGAATTGTCCGTGACGACGCCGAAAGGCCCGCACCTCGCGGTGCTGCCGACAGCAGCCGAGGGCGAAACCGGCTCCAGGGCGCAGGTGCTCCAACCGTCCGGCTGGCCGCTACCGAAAGGCTATGCCAACGGCATGGCCGCCGAGGGACGCATCGTCGTCACCGGCGGCGTGATCGGTTGGGACGCCGAAGAGCGTCTCGCGGACGGCTTTGTCGCACAGGTGCGCCAAGCCCTGAGCAACGTCGCCGAGATATTAGCCGAGGCGGGTGCGCGGCCCGAGCACCTCGTGCGGCTGACCTGGTACGTCGTCGACATGGACGAATACCTGGCGAACCTGAGGGAGCTCGGCAAGAGCTACCGTGCCACCTTCGGTGCGCACTATCCTGCGATGGCGCTGGTGCAGGTCGTCCGCCTCGTCGAGAAGGCGGCGCGCGTCGAGATCGAAGCCACCGCCGTCATTCCCCGCTAAGCGCCTAGCTGGCCCTGGCGAGATCGTCGTCCTCGGGCGAATTCAGATAGACGCCCGATACGGTGTCGACCCAGCACAGATGGTCGTGCACCTTCTTGACGCCCTCGACGTTCTCCGCCGCAACGACGGCAGCCTGACGCGCGCGTTCCTCAGTGATGACACCGCTGAGATGAACGATGCCGTCCCGGACGATGACGTTCAGTCCGAACGGGCACCAGTCATTTTTCTCCATGGTGTCGATGATGCGGCCGCGAATGTGATCGTCGTCGGCCGTCGGATCCGGTACCTCGCGGGCGAGCCCCGCCACCGCCTGCAATAGATTGGCGCGCGAGACGATGCCGACGACCTTGTCGCCGCGCACCACCGGCAGCCGCTTCACGTTGTTCCGTTCCATGAGATCGACGATCTCCGCGAGCGCCGTATCCTCGGTGATGGTCACGACCGAGGCGGTCATCACCTCCGAGACCTTGCGGCCATGCTCGTGGACGAAATCGCTGGCGGAGTTACCGGGGCCGAGGATGAACCGCAGCCAGCGGCCTCGCTTGCGCCCGGTGCCGATTTCGCTGCGGCGGACGAAATCCCCCTCTGAGACCACGCCGACCAGCTTGCCGGCATCGTCGACCACGGTGAGGCCGCTGACGTGCCGCTTCAGCATGATGTTTGCCGCCTCGACGATGCTGGTGTGGGGGGCAACCGAGATGACCGAGCGGGTCATGATCTGGTGGGCGCGCATGGGGAAGCTCCGCAAGTTCACACGATATCGATGTGTGGAGCTTAGGTCACCGGCAGGAAGCTGATTTGACTTAAGTCAAGCTGGTCCGCACCTAATCCTCGGGCTCTGCATTCGGGGCGAGGTCGGAGGAGCGGAACGGCTTGGCCTTGTCCAGTTTCCGGTAGGCGTTCGAGGCGGTCCGCAACAGTTTCTTTTGCCGCTTCCGGTTGAGGAAGCGAATGCCCGCCTCGGGGACGGCCTCGTTCAGTGACGCTGCCAGGGTTTGCCCTCGCGCATCGTCGTTCAATCGCCCGAGGGACCTCTGCGCCTTGCGCAATTGCTTGAGGATCGACTTCTGCTTCGTCAGCGATTCGTCCGCAAACAAATCCTCCAGCGACTCGATCGAATAGGTCAGCCGCTTGTTGAGGAGCCGCAGCTTGTGCCGTTTTTCGACGTCGAGCTTGCGGAGTTTCCGCGCCTTCCTGAGCAGCGTCGTTTCCCATTCCGTGAGCTGCGCCGTCGCGTGGTCGGCGAGCGGGCAGCGGCGCAATCGGATGGCCTCCTTGCTGCGCCGGGTCGACCAAGGACCGCTCTCGATCCAGGCCCAGGTCTGCTCGACAAGACGGCGATACCGCGCCGATTGCAGCGCGCGCGCCAGCAGGCGGTGGCTCTCGGCGCGCTTCTCGTCCCAATGCTGAAGCTCGGCAATCACGTCAAGCTCGCCTCCGCTCTCGGCGATAACCCGCTCGATCGCCACGTCGAGGTCGCGCACCATGCCGAGCTGGCTGTTCAGCCATTTCAGTTCGGCCCAGACATTCGGCCGCAGGGCATCGTCGACCATGGGCGAGAAGAAGCGGATGGCGGTGCGCAGATGCGTCAGTGCGATCCGGATCTGATGCAGCGCCTCCGGATCGCCGTGGCAGGTGCCATCGTGCTGGGCGAGGACGGCATCGAGGTGACGGCGGGCGATGATCCGGAACGCGGTGTCGCAGGCCATGCCGGGGCTGAGGCGGCCGGGCAGAACATTGCGTCGCGCCGCAGACTTGGCGCGAGCGGTCGCCATCGAACTCGTGGTGGGTCGCGCCATCCTAGCCCGCGCCAATCAGATTGCCTTATTTGCCCTCAGCGATTACGTCCCGGCAGTTCTGGAGCGTCTGCGCTTGTGTCCCGGATGCATCGATGGTCGCCCAACCGACATGGCCGATATTATAGTGCTCTTGCTGCGCGGCAACCTCTTGCGTGGCGTCGGACGCGTCGCCCCGGCGGCTACCGATTCGCGCCTGGCGGGTGGCGAGGTCGGAGACGAGGAATAGTCCATTGAGCGGTACGCCGCACTCGCGTGCCAGGGCGGCCACCTCGTCTCGCTCGGACTCGCGCGCAAAGACGGCGTCGACGATCGCCGAATGGCCTTGCGCCAGAACCTGCCGGGCGCGCTGCATCAGCACCTCGTAGACGCGCGCCGTCACGTCAGGCCGGTACGTGGACGGCGGTAGCCGTTCGGTGTGTCCCACCTGAAACAGCTGCTTGCGAATGACGTCGCTGCGCAGCACGACGGCGCCGGGCTGTGGCGTCACGGTGGGCGCCAGCGTGCGGGCGAGCACGGATTTGCCGGTGCCCGACAGTCCGCCAACCGCGATCAGGCGAGGGGCGGGTTGATGAATCAAAGCCTGGGCGAGCTCGAAATAGCGGCGCGCCTCGTCGAGAGTGCCGGGGCCGTCGGCATCAGGCCGCCTCAGCCGCGCCAGCGCCACCTGCGCACGGATCGCCGCGCGAATGGACATGAACAGTGGCAGCGCAGCCAGGGCGTCCAGCGTTTCGTCGGGCGCCGTCATCAGATACTGGTTCAGGACGGCATTGGCCGTGGCCGGCTGGTCATGGCGCAGCAGGTCCATCAGCGCGAATGCAAGATCGTAGAGCACGTCCACAGTCGCCATCTGCGTGTCGAATTCGAGCGCGTCGAACAGGACAGGCTGCCGATCGATCAGCACGATATTGGCAAGATGCAAGTCGCCGTGACAGCGGCGCACGAAGCCGTGGCGCGCGCGTTCTTCCAGTGTAGCGCGGACGCGCAGAAATGCCTGGTGTGAGGCTTTGTCGAGCTGATCAACCTCTGTTGCCTCGAAATGGTCACCGCTGAGCAGCCCGGTGCTGTTGCCATCGATCAGCGCAGGAATGGAGGCAATCCATGCGGTGCCGTCCGCGACGGGCGCTCTCGCATGCGACGCCGTGATCGCATCCGCGATGGCCGGGGCAAGCTCTGCATCCAGCGGGCCGGCTTTTGCCACATGGTCCAGCGTCCGGTTTTCGTCGAAGCGGGACATGTCGACTGCATACTCGACCGGCCGGCCGCGACCGTCGATCTTGATCGATCCATCCGGCTCCTCCGTGATCGCCACGACGCGGTGATAGATTTGCGGCGCGAGCGGTCGGTTGATCCTGATCTCCTCTTCGCAGGCCGCCTCGCGCTTTTCGAGCGTCGAATAGTCGAGAAATGGAAACTTGACTGCTCGCTTGATCTTCAGCGCGCGTGTCCCGTCCAGAAGCACCGAGGCTGCGTGCGTGTCGATCCGCTTCACACCAGGACGCGCGCTCAGCGCTTGGAAGACCCGTTCCTGAGTTGCAAAATCGTCCGTCATCTCTGCGAGCAAATCCAGATGCACCGGCGGTGAGGCCGCAGGCTAACTCCTAGAGGTGGATCGAAGCCAGTCCTTGACATCGGTCAAAGCCTGTCGTCGGTTGGCTGCGCGGTGTTCCCACCTTGAGGAGGATCAAGCTTCCCGGCGAAAGGTGGCTTATCCTAACCGGTAAGGAGAATCCCGATGCCCATCAAGGATGTCTTTCTGCCCCTTGTCGGTCAACCGCGCGGGCCGGCCCTCGCTGCGATCGCGACATGCGTGGCTGTCGCCGCAGACCTCGGCGCCAGGATCACCGCGCTCGCGCTCGAGGAAGACGATTTCGTGCGGCCGAAGGTCATCATCCCTGGTGATCTCGATTCCGCGGAGGCGAGCGGTTCGCGTGAGGTAAGCGACGTGCAGCAACTCCTCGACGCCTTCACCAAGGCAGCCTCCCGCGCCAACATTCGCGCCCAAAGCCGATCGGCCAGGGTACCGGCGGACCAGATCGCGTCGATCCTGGCCGAGCATGCGCGCTTCAGCGATCTGACGCTGGTCCCCGTGAGGCCGCATGACAGTCGCACCGAGCACATCATCGAGACCTTCCTGTTCGAATCCGGCCGGCCGTTGCTGCTGTGTCCGGAACAGCATGTGGACGAGCTGCGACCGGAGTTCGAGAACGTCATGATCGCCTGGGATCACTCTGCCCGTGCCGCGCGGGCGGTCGGCGACGCGCTGCCCATTCTTCAGGCTGCGGCATCCGTCCGGGTGGTCACGGTGGCGGACGACAAGACCGATGCGATCGTGCAATCCGGAACCGCGCTCGTCGACCATCTGAGGGAACACGGGGTCTACGCCTCGTTCGAAACCACGAAGGGCGACGGCAGCTCGATCGGCAAGGTGCTCGGAAGCTGGGCGAATTCCCATGCCATGGATGCGATCGTGATGGGCGCGTACCATCATTCACGCCTGAACGAGATCGTCTGGGGTGGTGTGACAAAGACCGTCATTGGCCAGCCACCGTGCTGGGTTATGATCTCGCACTAAAGCATGATCCGGAAAAGTGCGTAGCGGTTTTCCGAAAAGATCATGCTCAAACAACAACCTAAAGCGCGATGACGATTCATCTCAATCTCATCGCGCTTTAGGCGCATCGCCAGTTTATCGGCCTGATCGCCAACCATCGAAACCGCCACCGACCGCGCGAATTTGCTTTCATGTCAACCTATCGCTTGAAGAATCTGCTGTCGCCGCGTTCGGTAGCGCTTGTCGGAGCGAGCGCCCGCCCGGTCTCCGTCGGCCGCGCCGTTCTCGAGAACATTCACAAGGCCGAATTCAAGGGGCGGTTCGGCCTCGTCAATCCGCGGCATGCCGAGATCGGCGGCATCACTGCGGTGGGCAATCTGGACAGGCTGGACTTCGTGCCCGAGCTCGTGGTCATCACCGCTCCGGCGCGAGAGGTCCCCGGCATCATTGACCAGGCCGGACGTCGCGGCTCGGCCGGCGCGCTGATCGTTTCGGCGGGCCTCGGTCACGGACCAGGATCCCTGCACGAGGCCGCAATCGCTGCGGCGCGCAAATACGGCATGCGGCTGATTGGGCCGAACTGCCTCGGCATCATGATGCCCGGCGCCAGCCTCAATGCCAGCTTTGCCGCGCACATGCCGGGGGCGGGCAACCTCGCGCTGATCTCGCAATCCGGCGCGATCGCGGCCGGAATGGTGGATTGGGCTGCGCAGCGCGGCGTCGGGTTCTCCGGCATTGTCACGATCGGCGATCAGATCGATGTTGATATTGCCGACTTGCTCGATCATTTCGCGATGGACCACAAGACCCGCGCGATCCTGCTCTACATCGAAGCCATCAAGGACGCGCGCAAGTTCATGTCGGCGGCGAGGGCCGCGGCGCGCGTGAAGCCGGTAGTCGTGGTGAAGTCCGGCCGCATGACGCAGGGTGCCAAAGCGGCGGCAACCCATACGGGCGCGCTCGCCGGCGCCGACGCCGTCTATGATGCCGCGTTCCGCCGTGCGGGCGTCCTGCGGGTCTCCGATCTGCGCGAGCTGTTCGATTGCGCCGAGACGCTCGGTCGCGTCGAACCGCCGGCGGGAAAGCGTCTCGCCATCCTCACCAATGGCGGCGGCATCGGTGTCCTGGCCGTGGATCGGTTGGTGGACCTTGGTGGAATCCCGGCGTCCATCTCGGCTGAGACGCGCAAGAGCCTCGATGCAGTGCTGCCGCCGACCTGGTCCGGTGCAAATCCCGTCGACATTGTTGGTGATGCCGATGCATCGCGCTACGCGGCGGCGCTGGAGGTGCTGCTCGCCGATCCTGATAATGATGCCGTCCTTGTCCTCAACGTGCAGACCGCGATCGCCCCGGCGGCCGGCATCGCCGCGACAGTGACGGAGCTCGTCGGCAAATATCGCGAGCAGCAGCGCCGATTGGCGAAGCCCGTGCTGGCGGCTTGGGTCGGAGCCGATCAGAACATCGTTCAGGCGCTCTCCGGTGCGGGCATTCCGAATTATCCGACCGAAGATGATGCGGTGCGCGGCTTCATGCATCTCGTGAGGCATCGCGAGGTCGTGGAGGAGCTGAGCCAGGTTCCTCCCGCGATGCCCGACACGTTCGTGCCTGACGCCCGGGCTGCCAGGCAGATCGTCGCCGCTGCGATCGCGGACGGCCGCAAATGGCTCGAGCCCATCGAGATCAAGCACCTGCTCGGGGCCTATGACATCGCGATGGTGCCGACCCGTGCTGCTGATGATGTCGAGCAGGCCGTCGCCTACGCCAGCGAGATGTTCGCGCAAGGCGTCACAGTCGTGCTGAAGATCATGTCGCGCGACATCGTCCACAAGTCGGACGTCGGCGGCGTCGTCCTCAATCTGACCACGCCGGAGGCCGTGCGTGCGGCTGCCACCGACATTCTCGCGCGGGCGAGAAAGCTCCGTCCCGAAGCCCGCATCGAGGGCGTCATCGTGCAGGCGATGGTCGTCAAGGCGAAGGCGCGTGAGCTGATCCTGGGTCTTGCCGACGATCCCACCTTTGGCACCGTCGTCGTCTTCGGCCGGGGCGGGACGGCGGTCGAGATCATCAACGACAAGGCACTGGCGCTCCCGCCGCTCGATCTGCAACTCGCCCGCGACCTGATCGGCCGCACGCGCGTATCACGGCTGCTGAAGGCCTATCGCGACGTACCCGCGGTCGAGCAGGACGCCGTCGCGATGGTGTTGGTCAAGCTCGCCCAGATGGCCGCCGACATTCCCGAGATCCGTGAATTCGACATCAACCCGTTGCTTGCGGACGAGACCGGCGTGACCGCGGTCGACGCCCGCGTCGCGGTGGGGCCGCCGCAGCGTAAATTCGCCGGCTCCGGTCCGGCCAACTTCGCCGTCCGGGCCTATCCGTCGCAGTGGGAGCGGCGCCTGGCGCTCAAGGACGACTGGCGCATCTTCGTACGGCCCTTGCGTCCCGAGGACGAGCCGACCATCCACGAATTCCTGCGTCACGTTACGGCGCACGACCTCCGCCTGCGCTTCTTCGCGCCGATGAAGGAGTTCACCCACGAGTTCATCGCGCGCCTGACCCAGCTCGACTATGCGCGCGCAATGGCCTTCATCGCATTCGACGAAGCGACCGGCGAGATGGTCGGCGTGGTCCGGCTGCATTCGGACTCGGTCTATGAGAGCGGCGAATATGCGATCCTGCTGCGGTCCGACCTCAAGGGCAGGGGGCTCGGATGGGCGTTGATGCAGTTGATCATCGCCTATGCGAGGTCGGAGGGTCTGAAGACCATCTCGGGTGATGTTCTCAGGGAGAACACCACAATGCTTGAGATGTGCCGCCAGCTCGGCTTCGACGTTAAGCCGGATTCGACCGAGCCCGACCTCTGTGACGTCAGGCTCAAGCTCTGATCGTTCCGATCACGAGTGCGCTTCGCGCGATGCGGCGGGTTCCGTGGCCGTTTTCCGCAGACTCTTGACGATGATCGCGATCAGCGGCACCAGCACCGGCACAATCGTGCTGAGCGGATGATGGACCGCGCCTGACACCTAGCCCGGCGACCCGGCGCCCTTGATTTGCGTCAAGGGACGGCGCGCGGTCCTGGTCTTGAGACAGGTCAAACCGGCCGCCACATGCTGGCCTAGAAGTGGCGCCTGAATGGGGACCGATTGTCCCGATGAGGTGGAAGCGTGAACTCCGAACCGCTGTTGCTGGCAACGCCCTCCGGCGATGTGCTGAAATTGCGCCCGGAAGGGCCGTGGACGGCAGCCAACGTGTCGGTGCTCGAAACGCTGTCCCGATCGGTCGGAGCGGATGTCGATCGATCCAGTGCCGTGACGCTGGACATGTCCGGCGTCAGCGCGCTCGACACGCTCGGAGCCTGGATCCTGGAGAAGTTGTCGCGCAGGGCCGCATCTTCCGGCAGATCGGCCGAATTCGTCGGCGTTGCCGATCATTTCAGCGGCCTGATGGCTGAGGTGCGTCAGGTCAACCGCCGCACCCCAACGCCTGCGACCGCACCAAACCCGGTTCTGCTCAGGCTCGGCGATCTCGGCAAAGCCACGGTTGGCGCGCGCGAAGACGTTACGATCTTTCTTCAAATGCTGGGCGCATTGTTCGTCGCCCTGATCGGCGTGCTGCGCCGGCCACGCTCGCTGCGGCTGACATCGCTTGTCTATCAGCTCTACCGGATCGGCTGGCAGGCCATTCCGATTGTCGTTCTCATTACCTTCCTGATCGGTGCCATCATTGCCCAGCAGGGGTTCTTTCATTTCCGCAGGTTCGGCGCGGAGTCCTACACCGTCGACATGGTCGGCATCCTGGTGCTGCGCGAGCTGGGTGTGCTGATCGTCGCCATCATGGTCGCCGGTCGGTCGGGGAGCGCGTACACCGCCGAGCTCGGCTCGATGAAGATGCGCGAGGAGATCGACGCGCTCTCGACCATGGGCCTCGATCCCGTCCATGTCCTGATACTGCCGCGCGTTGCGGCCCTCGTCATCGCGCTGCCGATCCTCGCGTTCATTGGGGCGGTTGCGGCGCTCTATGGCGGAGGACTGGTCGCGCAATTCTACGGCGGCATGGCACCGGCGATCTACATCGCGCGGCTGCATGAGGCCATCTCCGTCACCCATTTCGAGGTCGGCATCCTGAAAGCGCCCTTCATGGCGCTGGTGATCGGGATCGTCGCCTGCAGCGAAGGATTGCGCGTGAAGGGCAGCGCGGAATCGCTCGGGCGGCAGACGACTACGTCGGTGGTGAAGTCGATCTTCCTGGTGATCGTGCTCGACGGCCTGTTCGCGATCTTCTTTGCTTCGATCGGAATGTGACGATGGACGAATCGCAAGAGGTATCCGCGATCCGCGTTCGCGACCTCGTGGTCGGCTTCGGCCGCCAGACCGTGCTCGACCATCTGTCGCTCGATGTCCGTCGGGGCGAGATCCTCGGGCTGGTGGGCGCGTCCGGCGGCGGCAAGTCGGTGTTGATGCGCACCATCATCGGCCTCATCCCGCGCCAGGGCCGGAGCATCGAGGTCATGGGACAGCCGATCGGTGGCCGCACCGAAGGCGCGGCCACGACGTGGGGCATTTTGTTCCAGCAAGGCGCGCTGTTCTCCTCGCTGACGGTTCGTCAAAACGTGCAGTTTCCGCTCCGCGAAAATCTCGTGCTGTCCCAGGAGCTGATGGACGAGATCGCGATCGCCAAGCTTGAGATGGTCGGGTTGCGGGCGCAGGACGCCGACAAATATCCGTCGGAGCTCTCGGGCGGCATGACCAAACGCGTGTCGCTGGCCCGCGCACTCGCGCTCGATCCGCCGATCCTGTTCCTGGACGAGCCGACCTCCGGCCTCGATCCGATCGCCGCCGGTGATTTTGACGCGCTGATCCGGACCCTGCAGAAGACCCTCGGCCTCACCGTATTCATGGTCACCCATGACCTCGCGAGCCTCACCACGGTCTGCGACCGCGTCGCCGCGCTCGCCGACGGAAAGATCGTGGCGATCGGCCCGATGCGCGAATTGCTGCAATCCGAGCATCCCTGGGTGCGCGCCTATTTCCACGGCAAGCGCTCGCAGATGCTGCAACACCAGATGAGATGAGACATGGAAACCCGCGCTCCCTATGTGCTGATCGGCAGCTTCGTCCTGGCCGCTATCCTCGCGGTGTTCGGCTTCGTCTATTGGCTGAACAACACGGGCGGCATCGGGCCGCGCGCGAACTATCATGTGCAATTCCAGGGTCCGGTGCCGGGTCTGCTGGTTGGTGCCGGCGTGCTGTTCAACGGCATCCGCGTCGGCGAGGTGACGCAGATCGACCTCGCGCCGGATAATCCGCGCTTCGTCAATGCGACGATCTCGGTTGCCTCGACGACACCCGTGCGTACCGACACCAAGGTCGGGCTCGATTTTCAGGGGCTGACCGGCGTGCCGGTGGTGACGCTGGAGGGCGGCATGATCGTTGCCAAGGCCGGCGAGCGCGTGACCCTGATCGCCGAGGCCGGTGCAGGCCAGAGCATGACGCAGGCTGCGCGCGATGCGCTGCGACGGGTCGACACCGTGCTGGAGGACAATTCCGGTCCGCTGAAGGACACCATCGCGAACCTCAAGACGTTCTCCGACGGCCTCGCGCGCAACACCGGAAAAATCAACGGTATTCTGGCGGGCCTCGAAAAGATGACCGGCGGCGGGACGCCGGCTCAGAAGATCACCTACGACCTGCGCACGCCGCAGAATCTTGGGCCGGCCGGCAAGACGCTTTCGGCGTCCCTGGCGATTCCCGAGCCGACCGCGGTCGCGATGCTTCAGACCCAGCGGATGCAGTTTGCACCCAGCGGGGACAATCCGGGTTTTGCGGAATTCCTCTGGGCCGATAGCATTCCAAAACTGGTGCAGGCGCGGCTGATCGACAGCTTTGAGAATTACGACATCGCTCACGCGCCGTTGCGCACGACAGATCTCGGCCAGGCGGACTACCAGCTCCTGATCGACATCAGGCGCTTCCGGATCGCCACGGAAGGCGAGGCTCGGGTCGAGATCGGACTATCGGCACGCATCGTCGACAAGAACGGCAAAGTGGTCGCGTCGCGCCTCGTCGAGACCAGCGAGAAGCTTGACAAGGTCGAGCCGGCCGCAGCGGTCGCAGCGTTCGACACAGCGTTCGCCCGCATTGCAAAGGAGCTGATCGGCTGGACAGTTCAGGCGGTCTAGCGCCGTTTGCGCTCTGCAACGGGGCAAAACGGCCATGCCCGCCAAAATTGATCTAGGTCAATCGGCTTTGGCGCAGTGCAGTAAAATGCAGCCCGTGCGGTGGGCTCGGCCTGATGCGGGGCAGCCGGTGCGTGGAGCGGTGGATGAAGCCTTCCGTGGTGACGACCGAGCCGAACGGGCATTTCTGTCGCGATTGTGCGGTCCGCGACTTCTCGGTGTGCTCGTCGCTGGACCCGGCCGAGCTCAAGGAATTCGAGCATCTGGGGCGTCGCGTCCTCTTTGACGGGGGCGAGACCGTCTTCTCCGAGGAGGACACCACGACCTCGTTCTACAATCTCCTCGACGGCGTCATGCGGCTCTACAAGCTGTTGCCCGACGGTCGGCGGCAGATCGTGGGATTTGCGTTACCACGCGATTTCCTGGGGATGAATATTTCCGGCCGTCACAATTTTTCGGCCGATGCGATCGGTGGCGTCACCGTGTGCCAGTTCGCGAAGGTGCCCTTCGGCCGTTTCGTCGAGAGCCGGCCGCATCTGCTCAGGCGGATCAACGAGCTGGCGATTCGCGAGTTGAGCCAGGCGCGCGACCATATGGTCCTGCTCGGCCGCCGATCGGCGGATGAGAAGGTCGCGACGTTTCTGCTCGCCTGGCGCGAGCGGCTGGTCTCCCTGAAGGGTGCCTCGGACACGGTTCCGCTTCCGATGAGCCGTCAGGACATCGCCGATTATCTCGGCCTGACCATCGAGACCGTCAGCCGCACCTTCACCAAGCTCGAGCGGCACGGGGTGATCGAGATCATTCACGGCGGCGTCAGTCTGCTCGATCCGGCGAAGGTCGAGGCCTTGGCTGCGGCCTGATTCGGCGTTCGACAATTTTTGATCCCGATCAATGACGGCGGCTGTGCGCCGTCAATAATGCCCCAAACAACGGGGGAGGGGCATCATGCCGACTGACGCGCTGCTGATGACGATCGCTGTCGTGGCCGTATTTGTCACGTTCGCCGGGGCTCTGGCCTGGGCAGACCGGCAAACCAGCACAGGTCGGCTCGATTCGGACGCCAAGCATTGACGCTCCTGAGATCACAATCGCGTTTCACCGCGCTTACCGCGGAGCCTCCCACGGCCAGTTCGCGGCCGTTCGGCAGCGCCTCAACGCAATGCAGAGCTCAAGAGCTGCAACTTTGCATCGACCGGGACGCGTTGGCTCATCCTTCGGATGCCACCTTTGTGCCCGACCGCGGCATTTTCGCCGTATTTGCCTCAAACCGTGCACATGCTTTCCGGTTGAAAAGCCGGGCAACACTGACTACGCAGGAACTCCAGTGCCTCGCAGTCTTAGGAGCCCAGCGGCGTGCCTCAGGACAAGACCGGCGACCCCCGACAAGCTGCGGGCAACAAATTATCGGTCCTGCGCAAGCACCCGATCTTCGCGGATCTGGAGCCGGACGCGCTCGATCAGCTCTGCCGCTACGCCAAGCACACCACGGTGAAGCGCGGCGCGACGATCGCCGCCAAGGGCGATCCCGGCAACAACCTGTTCGCGGTGATCACGGGGACAGTGAAGATTTCCTCTTCATCACCGGATGGAAGGAACGCTATTCTCAATCTGATCGGTCCTGGAGAAATCTTTGGCGAGATCGCGGTTCTCGATGGCGCGCCACGCTCGGCCGACGCGACCGCCAACACCAATTGCGAGCTCTACATCATCGACCGCCGCGACTTCCTGCCATTCGTGAAGAGCCAGCCGGCGCTGGCGATGAAGTTCATCGAGCTGCTTTGCGCGCGCCTGCGCTGGACCAGCCAGCAGGTCGAGCAGGTGATCCTGCAAAATCTGCCGGGCCGGCTTGCGAGCGCGCTGCTCGGTCTCACCGAAGAGCGCAAGTTCGACTCCGGCAGCGGCACGCTCGCCATCACGCAGCAGGAGATCAGCGAGATGGTGGGGATGACGCGCGAGAGCATCAACAAGCAATTGCGCGCCTGGGCCGGCCGCAACTGGGTTCGTCTCGAGCACGGCGCCATCGTCGTGCTGGATACCGATGCGCTGCGCGACCTCGCCGAGAGCGGTCTCGACGACGAGTGAGGCCTCAGACCTGACTGTCGACGATGGCGACCGCTCGGGTCCAGCCCGCTGACGCTCGCTCGATCTTCACCGGGAAGCATGAGATCGTGAATCCGGTCGACGGCAGCTTGTCGAGATTGTGCAGCTTCTCGAGATGGCAATAGCCGATGTGTCGTCCCGCCTTGTGACCTTCCCAGATCAGGCCGGCATCTTTTGTTTCTGCATATTTCTTCGCGGTGTAGACGAACGGCGCGTCCCAGCTCCAGCCGTCGGTGCCGGTCAACCGCACGCCGCGTTCAAGCAGGTACATGGTGGCCTCATAGCCCATGCCGCAGCCGGAGTTGACGTAATCGGCCTGGCCAAATTTGGCGCCGGCGCTGGTGTTGACGACCACGATCTCCAGCGGCGACAGCGTGTGCCCGATCCGTTTCAGCTCCTTCTCAACATCGTCGGCAGTCACCACGTACCCATCGGCCAGGTGGCGGAAGTCGAGCTTCACGCCGGGCTGCAGGCACCATTCGAGCGGCACCTCGTCGATCGTCCATGACCGCTCGCCGCGGTTCATGGTCGGGTGGAAGTGCCAGGGCGCGTCGAGATGCGTGCCGTTGTGGGTGGACAGCGAGACCTGCTCGACCGCCCAGCCCTGGCCATCCGGCAAATCCTCCGCCTTGAGGCCGTCGAAGAACTGCAGCATGCGGGGCAGGCCCTGCTGGTGATCAATATACTGGATCGTCGGGTGATTGCCCGGCGGATCGGCCGTCACGTCGTTTCTGAGCGGCACGGAAATATCGATCAGCTTCCGCGGCATGGGCATTTCCTCGCGATGTTTCGTTTCGGCGCATCTTGGGCGGGCTCTACCTGTGGCGTCAAGTAACGCCCCGGTGCAGGCGATTTCGGAAAAACGGGGCCATTCGCCGATCGTGCCCTCGAAGTGATGCATGATCGATCGATGCAACTCCAGCATTGATCGATGCCGGATTTGGCTTGGACTCAGAATGCCGCCCGCCCTAGGGACGACGTTGGCGACATCGCGCTGATCAGCGCGCATCGCACAAGGATGGGGCGACCGTCACGTCTGCACCTCCAAGCCGCAACCAATAGCGGTCGATTCTAAAACCAGAGGAACGTCCATGGATATGACGAGCATCGTCACCTCGCGTGCGGTATTGGCCGACGGCGAGGCGGGATTGAAGGGAAGCCGGCATCTGCCGCGCAAGTCCCCGCCGGAGAGGGCGCGATGAAGCTCGCACCTTTCCTCGCCATGATCATCCACCAGTCAAATCCGCTCGACTCCGCCGCGCAATCCTACCAAGGTGGTGTGTTTGCAACGCTTGACTTTACACCTGAAGTGGAGCGACCCAAGGCGGCCTGCAGCATCGGCCCAACGACAACATAATCAACTCAGGAGGAAGCCCAGATGAAGACACTCACCGGTATCATCGCAGCCGCCGTACTGGCGGTCTCAGCTCCGCTGGCGACCGCACGCGATTTCCGTTCGGCCGACATCCACCCCGCCGATTATCCGACCGTCGAAGCCGTCAAGTTCATGGGCAAGCAGCTCGCGACGGCGAGCGGCGGCAAGCTCGGTGTGAAGGTGTTTCCCAATGGAGCCCTGGGCTCCGAGAAGGACACCATCGAGCAGCTGAAGATCGGCGCCCTCGACATGATGCGGATCAACGCATCGCCGTTGAACAACTTCGTGCCTGAAACCATCGCGTTGTGCCTGCCCTTCGTCTTCCGCGACACGCAGCACATGCGCACCGTCCTTGACGGACCGATCGGCGACGAGATCCTCGCAGCCATGGAGCCCGCCGGCCTGGTCGGGCTTGCCTATTACGACAGCGGCGCCCGCTCCATCTACACCGTCAAGGCGCCGGTCAAGTCGCTCGCCGACCTCAAGGGCCTGAAGATCCGCGTCCAGCAGTCCGACCTCTGGGTCGGCATGATCCAGAGCCTTGGCGCCAATCCGACGCCGATGCCGTATGGCGAAGTCTACACAGCCCTCAAGACGGGCCTCGTGGACGCTGCCGAGAACAACTGGCCTTCCTACGAGTCCTCGCGCCACTTCGAGGCCGCCAAGTTCTACAACGTCACCGAGCACTCGCTCGCGCCCGAAGTTCTCGTGATGTCCAAGAAGGTCTGGGACACGCTGAGCAAGGAGGATCAGGCGATGATCCGCAAGGCGGCCAAGGAATCGGTGCCCGTCATGCGCAAGCTCTGGGACGAGCGTGAGCAGGCCTCGCGCAAGACCGTCGAGGCCGCCGGCGTTCAGGTTGTCACGATCGCCAACAAGGCGGAATTCGTCGACGCGATGAAGCCGGTGTACGACAAGTTCGCCGGTGACGAAAAGCTGAAGGGCCTCGTCAAGCGGATCCAGGACACAAAGTAAGACCACAGCGTCGGGTCCGGCGTCGCCGCGAGGCGGGCGCCGGACCCTCGCGAAGGGGACGCGCAGGGAGACGCCGATGACAGACCCACATGTCGCAAGCCACGAGCAGGAGGTAACCGGCCGACCGTCGACCGGCCTGCTGTCGCGGATCAATGCCGTCGTTGCTCGCCTCGGCATGTATCTGTCCGTGACCGGCCTGCTCGTCATCGTCACCATCGTGTTCTACCAGGTGTTCGGACGTTACGTGCTCAATTCGAGCCCGACCTGGACGGAGAACCTTGCGCTGGTCCTGATCCTGTATGTCACGCTGATCGGCGCCGCCGTCGGTGTGCGCGATGCCGGACACATCGGCATGGACAGTCTGCTGGTGATGCTGCCGGATCATCTGCGCGAGAAGATCGAGCTCGTGATCCACGTTCTCGTCGCCCTGTTCGGCGTTGCGATGGCCTACAACGGCTGGATCCTCGGGGCATCGGTCGGAACCGTGAAAATCCCCAATCTCGGGCTCCCCGAGGTCATCCGCTACGTCCCGCTGATCGCCTCCGGCGTCCTGATCGTCTCCTTTTCAATTGAGCACATCATTGCGCTCCTGCGCGGCGAAGAGGTCGTCCCCTCATGGAACTGATCATTCTCGGCGCGACCTTCTTCGGCTTCCTGATCCTCGGCGTACCCGTCGCCTTCGCGATCGGCCTCTCGGCGATTTGCACCATCCTCTACGAAGGCCTGCCGGTTGCCGTCATCTTTCAGCAGATGATGTCGGGGATGAACATCTTCTCCTTCCTCGCCATCCCGTTCTTCGTCTTCAGCGGTGAGCTGATGCTGCATGGCGGGGTCGCCGACAAGATCGTGCAGCTCGCCAAGAATCTCGTCGGACACATCCGCGGCGGGCTCGGCATGTCGAACGTGGTCGCCTGCACGCTGTTCGGCGGCGTCTCCGGCTCGCCCGTGGCCGACGTGTCGGCGATGGGCGCGGTGATGATCCCGATGATGAAAAAGGAAGGGTTCGATACCGACTACGCCGTCAACGTCACCACCCATGCCTCCCTGGTGGGCGCGCTCATGCCGACCAGCCACAACATGATCATCTATGCGCTCGCCGCCGGCGGCAAGGTCTCGATCGGGGCGCTGATCGCGGCCGGCCTCCTGCCGGCGCTTGTGCTGATGGTATGCATGCTGGTTGCCGCCTACGCGGTCGCGGTGAAGCGCGGCTATCCGGCCGGCAAGTTCCCGGGCTGGGCCGAGGTGTTCCGCTCGTTCGCGGCCGCGCTGCCCGGCCTGCTGATCGTCGGCATCATCCTGGCGGGCATCCTGTCCGGCGTCTTCACGGCAACTGAATCCGCAGCCGTCGCGGTCACCTACACGATCCTGCTGACGTTCTTCATCTACCGCACCATGACCTTGCCGAACTTCCTGCGGGCTGCCGCCAAGGCCGTGAAGACGACGGGCGTGGTGCTGCTGCTGATCGGTGTCTCCACCATGTTCCAGTACCTGATGGGACTCTACGAAGTCGCCGACTTCGCCGGTGACTTGATGAGCAAGGTGTCCTCGCAACCCTGGGTCATCTTCCTGCTCATCAACGTCATCCTGTTCGTGCTCGGCACGTTCATGGACATGGCGGCGACCATCCTGATCTGCACCCCGATCTTCCTGCCGATCGCGATGAAGGCGGGCATGGATCCGGTGCAGTTCGGCATGCTGATGCTGATCAACTGTGCGCTGGGGCTGAACACCCCGCCGGTCGGAACGACGCAGTTCGTCGGTTGCGCCATCGGCGGCATCTCGGTGGGCGCGGTGATGCGCACCATTCTGCCGTTCTATGCTGCCCTGATCGCAGCTCTGATGTTCGTGACCTACGTCCCCGCGTTCTCGCTGTGGCTGCCCCGCCTGCTGATGGGCTACAAGGGATAGCAGCAACGCAGGAGAATCCGTTCGTGACTGATTATCGCAAGCTCTTCGATCTCACCGGCAAGACGGCCGTGGTGCTCGGCGCCGCATCGGGCATCGGCAAATCGTCGGCCGAGGCGCTGGCCGGGCTCGGCGCCCGCGTCGTTTTGCGCAGATCGTGCGCTTGACGCCGCGGAAGCGACCGCCGCCGGCATTCGCGACAAGGGCGGCTGGGCGGAAGCAGCTGGCTGCGACGCCGCGAGCGCTGCGGACGTCAATGCGCTCGCCAAGATCGTGATGCAGAAATTCTCGCGGCTCGACATCGCCGTGACGACGCCCGGGCTCAACATCCGCAAGACCATCCTCGACTACACCGAGGAGGATCTCGACCGCGTCCTGAACCTCAACGTCAAGGGCACGGTCTGGTTCTTCCAGGCCTTCGGCCGCATCATGGTCGAGCAGAAGGGCGGCAGCATCATCGCCTGCTCCTCGGTTCGCGCGGTGACCATCGAGCCGGGCCTTGGCGTCTACGGCTCGACCAAGGCGGCGATCGGCCTCCTGGTGAAGGGTTTTGCTTCGGAGGTCGGCCACGCTGGCGTCCGCGTCAACGCGATCGCGCCGAGCATTGCCGAGACCGCGCTGACCGGCCCGTTCAAGCAGCGGCCCGATATCTACAATCTCTATGCCGGCCACACCGTGTTCAACCGCTGGAGCAGCGCCGACGAGGTCGCGACCGCGGTCGCCTATCTTGCGTCGGATGCCGCGAGCTATGTCAGCGGCAGCACGCTGTTCGTCGACGGCGGCTGGACCGCGGTCGATGGGCCGCCGACCGGTCTCACCCAGTTGCACAAATAGGGCGGCCGTCGGCACCTAGCCGGTAAAGCCCATGCTCCGGCGCAGCTCCTTCTGGTCTGCGCCGGTCAGCAGCGCGATCAGCGCGGCCGCCTCCTTCGGGTGTGCGGCCCGCGCGGTCACGCCGGCCGTGTACATTGTCACGAGCTCGCAGCCCGGCGGCAGCGACCCCGACAGTGCGATGCCGTCGGTTGCGATGATCTCGGTCGCCTGGGTGCATCCGATCGGCCGAGTTGCGGTGGATGCAGCAAGCTCGCGCATCGCGGTCGCGCCGTTCGGAAAGATCTTGAGACGCGATGCGACCTCATAGGCGATGCCGAGCTGATCCAGCACTTTTGCGACATACTGTCCCGCGGTCGAGGCTTTGGTGTCCGGAACGTAGATGGCGTCCGCGGATCGCAGCACCTCGCGGAGATCGGCCTCAGTCTTCACCGTGACTTTCGGATCGCGGTTGCGGACCGCCAGCGCGGTCTCGACCCGGCCGATATCTGCGATCGAGGAGGAGACGACGAGCTTCTCCGCGGCGAGCTTCGCAAGGAGCGCCTGCGTCAGGATCACGAGATCTGCCGGCGTGCTGGCGCGCAGCTTGTCGGCCATGAGACCAACCGCACCGAACTGGCCATCGATGCCGAATCCGGTCTGCGTCTTGAAGGGCTCGCTGAGGCCGCGCACCAGGCCTTGCGCCGCGCCGCCGCTCAAAATGGTCACTGTCGTCACGATGCAAGCTCCATGGCTGCGATGATCTTGTCGCGCGTGATCGGCAGGTCGCGTACGCGGACGCCGAGGCAATCGTAGACCGCATTGGCGATCGCCGCCGTCACGGGACCGTGCGCGGCCTCGCCGGCGCCGACCGGCTCGATCTCCGGCCGCTGGATGATCTCGACATCCACCGCCGGCACCTCGCTGAAAGTCAGGATCGGATAGTCCGTCCATGACGTTGAGGTGATGCGCGAGCGGTCGAAGCGCACGCGTTCCTTCAGCACCCAGCTCGTGGCCTGGATCGCACCGCCCTCGATCTGGTTGATGACGCCGTCCGGATTGATGGCCTCGCCGACGTCGACCGCAAGCGTCAACCGCCTGACGCGGATGTCGTCGGTGCCTTCGATCTCCGCGATCGCGGCGCAATAGGCGCCCGTGTTCTTGTAGCGGGCGAAGCCGACGCCATGGCCGATACCGGTTCGCTTCTGCGGCTTCCACTGAGCGCGCCGCGCCACAGCGCGGATGACGTCCTTCGCTCGCTCGTCTTGCAGATGACGCAGGCGGAATGTAATCGGGTCCTCGCCGCGCAAGGCGGCGATCTCGTCGAGCAGGGATTCGATGGCGAACACATTGCCTTGCCCGCCCAGGGTCCGCAGTGCCGACGTGCGCACCGGCATCGTCAGCAGCCGGTGGCTCATGACGGTCCAGGCCGGAAGGTCGTAGAGTGGGACGGAGTTGCGGTCGCCGCCCCCGCCATTGGCGGCTGGTGGATTCGTCGAGATCATGCGCGGGTAGCGGTTCGCGATCTCGGTCGCCGCAAGCAGCGCCGGCTGCGCCGCGCGTCCCGGGCGCGCGGCGTGGCCGTTGCTCCAGATCGCATGGCGCCAGCCGACGATCTCGCTGTCCGCATCGAGCTCGGCCTCGATCTCGATGGCCATCGCTGCGCCAAACGGCGCATGAGACATCTCGTCATGGCGCGACCATTGCACCCGCACCGGGCGGTCGCCGGCGACTTTCGCCAGCAACACGGCATCGAGCGCGACGTCGTCGGCCGCATTGTGTCCGTAGCAGCCGGCGCCCTCCATATGCTCGACGACGATGTTTTCGGCCGGCAGCTTGAGCACGATCGCAAGATCGGCGCGCAGCAGATAGACGCCCTGGCTGTGTGTCCAGACATGGAGACGATCGCCGTCCCATCGCGCCATGGCGCAAGATGGCGCGATCGAGGCATGTGCGATGTAGGGACGGGTGTATTGCCGGCGAAGGGTGCGCGCAGCTCTCTTCGTCGTTGCCGCTGCTCTGGTGTCGATGACGGTGGTTTCGACCGGCTGGCTCTTCAGAAAGCCCGCGAGATCGTCTTCGTCGGGCAACGGCTCGCCGCCCGACCAGGTTGCACCCTTGCGCAAGGCTTTTAGTGCGGCTTCCGCCGCAGCCTCGCTATCGGCAACCACGCCGGCAAAGCCGCCGTCGCGGACGATCGCGACGACGCCGGGAACGGCGCGCGCCGCCGTCTCGTCGAGCGCGATCAGTCTGGCACCCGAGAGGTTAGGCCGCAGCACGCGGCCGTGCACCAGGTCCGGCAGTGCACAATCGTGAATGAAGCGCGGTCGCGCGAACACCTTGTCGGGAATGTCGACCCGCTGGACCGAATGTCCGGCGACACCGCGTGTGGCAGCGGGCTTCGCCACGGCGCCCGCGGTGGCGTCGCGGTCGAGCGAGACGTCGCCAGCCAGCTCCCAATAGCTGGTCCTGACATTGCCGGGACCCGAGATCGTTCCGTCATCGACATCGAGCAGCGCCGCATCGACGCCGAGACGTTCTGATGCGGCCGCGAGGAAGCGCTGGCGGACCTCGGCGCAGACGTGTCGCAGCGCGCGGCCGGATTGCTGGACCGAAAGGCTGCCCGAGGTGACACCCTCGTTCGGGCTGGCCGCCGTCGAGGCGCGGATCAGCTCGATCCTGCCGATGTCGACGTCGAGCTCGTCCGCGGCGATCTGCGCCAGCGCCGTGACGATGCCCTGGCCGATCTCGACCTTGCCGGGCGAGATTGCGACACCGCCTTCGCAGCTGAACCGCACCCAGGACGACAGCTTTGGATTGGCCGCGAGGCTAACCGGCAGTTTCGGGACGGGGGAGGGCATAGTCATGACGTCGCCGTCTCCGCTGCCGCGCGCAGCACGGCGCGGACCATGCGATTATGCGATCCGCAGCGGCACAGATTGCGATCGAGCGCGGCTCTGACCTCGGTCTCTGTCGGCGAGGGATTGCGCTTCAGCAGCGCCGCCGCGCTGATCAGGATTCCCGAGACGCAATAGCCGCATTGCATCGCCTGCTCGGAGACGAAGGCGCGTTGCAGCGGATGCGGCTGCTCGGCCGTGCCGAGGCCCTCCACCGTGACGACGACCTTGTCCACCACCGACCACATCGGCATGTCGCAGGAGGCCATCGCGCGGCCATCGACCATGACGTGACAGGCCCCGCACTCACCGGCTCCGCAGCCGAAATGCGGACCGGTGACGCCGAGCCGGCCGCGCAGCACATCGAGCAGCGTCTGGTCGGGATCGGCCTCCACGGTCATTGCCGCGCCGTTGAGCTGAAATTGAATGGTCGGCATGATCGCTCTACGGCCTCAGGATTTGTCGAACTTCTTGACGACATCGGCCCATTTCTCGATATCGCCGCGTAGGAATTTTTCGAATTTCTCCGGCGTCATGGACATGGGTACGGCACCCTGCTCGGTCCAGAGTTTGACGATGTCCGGTCGCTTCACCATTGCGTTCACGGCGGCATTGAGCTTGTCGATGACAGGCTTTGGCGTGCCGGCCGGGGCCATCAGGCCAAGCCAGATCGTCGCCTCATAGCCTGCGACGCCGGCTTCGCCCGCGGTCGGCACGTTCGGCAGCGCGGCCGAGCGCTGCTCGCCGGTGGTCGCGAGCGCGCGGACCTGGTTCTCGCCGATATTCGGCGCCATCGCCGGCACGGCGTCGATCATCATCTGCACCTGTCCGCCGATCACGCCGCTGCGCGCCTCGCCGCTGTTGCGGTAGGGCACGTGGACCACATCGATGCCGGCCATGGCTTTGAACAGCTCGCCGGCCATGTGATAGGGCGTGCCCTGGCCGGAGGAGGCGTAGTTCAGCTTGCCAGGCTGCGATTTGGCGAGCGCGATGAACTCCTGCAGCGTCTTCGCCGCAACCTGCGGGTTCACCACGATGACGAGATCGGAGTAGTTCACCGGCGCGATCGGCGCGAGGTCGCGCATCAGCTCGTATTTGCGCTTGTCCGGCGTCAATAGCGATTCATTCGCGGTCTGGGTGTTGGACATCATCAGCAGCGTGTAGCCGTCGGCCGGCGACTTCGCCGCTTCGACCGTGCCGATGACGCCGCCCGCGCCGGTGCGGTTCTCGACCACGAAGGGCTGGCCAAAGCTCTCCTGGAGCACGTTGCTGATCAGCCGGGCCGCGACGTCCGCCGGCCCGCCGGCGCCAAAGGGCACCACGATCCGGACGGCGTGGGTCGGGTAATCCTGTGCGAATGAGGGGGCCGCGGCGAATGCACCGAGCAGAGCGGCGAGCGCCAGCATCAACCTTCGGGCCGTCATGCCCACCTCCCTGTTGTCGTTCTTGTTGGCTGGCAATGTAGCGGCAGGAGATGCGGACTGTCGACGGCTCACAAAGCCGATCGAGCCGGGAATATCGGTCCGTTTTTGGTGTGACCGCGCCGCTCTTCGCGGTCGCGGCAGGAACCGGCAGCGCACGTGATCTGAGCAAATCGCATGGGCATTGCCGGATAAATGCCCTCGGCTGGGTGCTATTTTGGTGTTACCAACTGGGACATGAACCAGCACGCCAAGATCGAAATCCGCCATTCGACCTGTCCGCACGACTGCCCCTCGGCCTGCGCGCTCGATATCGAGGTGGTCGAAGGCCGCAGCATTGGCCGCGTCCGAGGTTCGAAAAAGCAGACCTACACGGCTGGCGTCGTCTGCGCCAAGGTCGCTCGTTACGCCGAGCGCATCCATCACCCCGAGCGACTGATGTATCCGATGCGCCGAACGGGTGCGAAGGGCTCCGGGCAGTTCGCGCGGATCTCCTGGGACGAGGCGCTGGACGAGATCGCGGATCGCTTCAACCAGGCCGAGCGCGAGTATGGCGCGGAATCGATCTGGCCTTATTACTACGCCGGCACGATGGGGCTGGTGATGCGCGACGGTCTCAATCGCCTCACGCATGTGAAGAAATATTCGCGCTTCTATCAGACCATCTGCGCCAATGTCGGGCGCATCGGGTTTGCGATTGGCACCGGCAAGATCGCCGGCGTCGATCCGCGCGAGATGGCGCTCTCCGACCTCGTCGTGATCTGGGGCACCAACCCGGTCAACACGCAGGTCAACGTGATGACGCATGCCGCGCGTGCGCGGAAGGAACGTGGCGCCAAGATCGCTGCGGTCGATATCTACGACAACGAGACCATGAAGCAGGCTGACATCAAGATCATCCTGCAGCCCGGCACCGACGGCGCTTTCGCGTGCGGCGTGATGCATGTCCTGTTCCGCGATGGCTACGCCGACCGTGCCTATATGGACAAGTACACCGACTGCCCCGATGAGCTCGAGGCGCATCTGAAGACGCGCACGCCGGAGTGGGCGTCCGCGATCTCAGGCGTGCCGGTGTCCGAGATCGAGGCCTTCGCGAAACTGGTCGGCGAGACCAAGCGGACCTTCTTCCGGCTCGGCTACGGCTTCACCCGCTCGCGCAATGGCGCCACGCAAATGCATGCGGCGCTCTGCGTTCCCGCGGTGACCGGCGCCTGGCAGTATGAAGGCGGTGGCGCCTTCTTCAACAATTACGCGCTGTGGCACTTCAATGAATCCCTCATCGAGGGCCACGACGCGATCGATAAGACCACGCGTGCGCTCGACCAGTCGCAGGTCGGCCGCATCCTCACCGGCGACGCCGAAGCTTTGCTCGGAAAAGGGCCGATCAAGGCGATGCTGATCCAGAACACCAATCCGATGACGGTGGCACCGGAGCAGGCGCTGGTGCGTCAGGGGTTTGCGCGCGAGGATCTGTTCGTGGCGGTGCATGAGCAGTTCATGACCGAGACGGCCGAGATGGCCGACATCGTGCTGCCGGCGACCATGTTCATGGAGCATGACGATCTCTATTACGGCGGCGGCCACCAGCACATCTCGGTCGGGCCGAAGCTGATCGACCCGCCCGGCGAATGCCGCTCCAACCATCAGGTCATGCAGGCGCTGGCGCCGCGGCTTGACGCGAAGCATCCGGGCTTCGAGATGACGCCGCGCGAATTGATCGACGCGACGCTGAAGCTCAGCAACCACGGCGACATCGCTGGTCTCGAAGCCGACATCTGGCGCGACCTGCAACCGGACTTCCGGACCTCGCATTATCTCGACGGCTTTGCCCATGCCGACAAGAAATTCCATTTTAGGGCGGATTGGGCGCATCCGCCGTTCGGCCAGACGATGGGCGATTTCGACAAGATGCCGTCGCTGCCGGACCATTGGGCGGTGATCGAGCATACCGATCACGCCCATCCGTTCCGGCTCGCGACCAGTCCCTCGCGCAGCTTCCTCAACACCACCTTCAACGAGACGCCGTCCTCGCAGGCGCGCGAAGGCAGAGCGAGCGTGATGATCCATCCGCTGGATGCGGCCGCGCTCGACATCGCCGACGGCGACGCCGTGACGCTCGGCAACACCCGCGGCGAGACCACGCTGCTCGCAACGCTGTTCGATGGCGTGCGGCGGGGCGTGCTGATCGCGGAATCCGTTCACCCGAACAAGAATCATATCGGCGGCCGCGGCATCAACGTGCTGACTGGAGCCGATACGATCGCGCCGATCGGGGGAGCTGCATTCCACGACAACAAGGTCTGGATCAGGAAAACGGTCTCGGCCTGAGCGCACGCTTCGCTCGCCCGCCCATTTGTGTCGAGGCGCTAAAGCAAGGCCTCGTCGCAGATTGCCCTTGCGCCCGCCGCCCGAGCTGCCGCAAATGGCTGCAAACGGGAGCAAGGAAGCGAGCGTACCATGACCGACACCACAGCAATCATCACCGAAAAGCGTGGGCAGGCGTTCTGGATCACCATCAACCGGCCGGAGAAGCGCAACGCGCTGAACGGCGGGGTCATCGCCGGCATCACCAAGGGCTATCGCGACGCGCATGACGACAAGGACGTCCGCGTCATCGTGCTGACGGGGACAGGCGACAAGGCGTTCTGCGCCGGCGCCGACTTGCAGAATTCCGGCGCGGCGTTCGCGATGGATCATTCCAAGCCGAATGTCGACTATGCCGATCTGCTGCGGTTGTCGCAGAACGCGACGAAGCCGGCGATTGCGCGGGTCGGTGGCGTCTGCATGGCCGGCGGCATGGGCCTATTGTGCATGACCGACATGGCGATTGCGGCCGATCACGTCATCTTCGGCCTGCCGGAGGTGAAGGTCGGCGTATTCCCGATGCAGGTGCTGAGCCTGTTGCAGAGCATCGCGCCGCCGCGACTCGTCAACGAATGGGCGCTCACCGGCGAGCCGTTCGACGCGAAAGCGGCGCAAGCTGCGGGCCTGCTCAACTACGTCGTGCCGACAGCGGAGCTCGATGCCAAAGTCGATTGGCTGATCGGCCGCATTATCGACAAATCCCCGACCGCGATCCGCCGCGGCAAATATGCCATGCGCGCCATCGCTTCGATGTCGTTCGACGAGAGCATCGCCTACACCGAAAGCCAGATCGCGCTGCTCGCGATGACCGAGGATGCCAAGGAGGGGCTGAAGGCCTTCGGCGAGAAGAGGAAGCCGGTCTGGACGGGACGGTGAGGGGCCACGTCAACCTGGTCGTGCGCGCGCAGTTTGTAGGGTGGGTTACGCTTTCGCTAACCCACCCTACAGCATCGTCAACCCGCGTTCGCCTTCAACCCGGCCGCCTCGATGCCCGCCAGCGCACAGGCCTCGTCATTGTCGGAGGTGTCGCCGGACACGCCGACGGCACCCAGCAGCGTTGCGCCATCCATGATCAGCACGCCGCCGGGGACCGGCACCAGCGCGCCTTTCGCAATCGTGTTCACGGAATCGATGAAATAGGCCTGCTCCTGCGCGCGCTGGAACAAGGCGCGCGAGCCCATGCCCATGGCGAGCGCACCATAGGCCTTGCCGTGGGCGATCTCGGCGCGCATCAGGCTGGTGCCGTCCTGCGCCGCGGCGATCTTGAGCACGCCGCGTGCGTCCAGGATGGTGACGACCAGCGGCTTGAGCTTCAGCTCGGTGGATTTTGCGAAAGCGGCGTCGAGGATCTTGCGGGCGGTGTCGAGCGTGAGGTCAGCCATGGCTGGTTTCCTTTTTAGTGTGAGAAGTGGAATTTGCTCCGGCGCGGTCGAGGCTCATCGCCAGCACGCGCGCGACGTGAAGCGCTTCGCGCTGGGCGCCGTCGTGGATCTGATGCCGGCAGGAGGTGCCGTCGGCAACGACGAGTGTAGTCTGGTCTGCCCGCCGCACGGCGGGCAGCAGCGACAGCTCGGCCATCTCGATCGAGGCATCATAGGTGTCAGCGCCGTAACCGAAGGCGCCGGCCATGCCGCAGCAGCTCGATTCGATGGTCTCGACCTTCAGGTCCGGAATGAGGCGCAGCACCTGCTCGACCGGCTTGAAGGCGCCGAAGGATTTTTGGTGGCAATGGCCATGCACGACGGCCTTGTCGCCGACGGTGCCGAGCGGCAGTTGCAGCCTTCCGGCCTCCGCTTCGCGCACCAAAAATTCCTCGAAAGTCAGCGCGTGGGCGCCGACGGCCTTGGCATCCTTGTCCTTGCGCAGCGAAGCGAGCTCGTCGCGCAGCGTCAGCAGACAGCTCGGCTCGAGGCCGACGATCGGCACGCCGCGGGCGGCAAAGGGCGCGAACGCGGCCACCAGGCGGTCGAGCTCGGCCCTGGCTTCGTCGACGAGACCGGCTGAGAGGAATGTGCGGCCGCAGCAGAGCGGGCGACTGCCGCTCGCCGGCCTGGGCAGGTGCACGCGATAACCGCCCGCGGCGAGCACGCGGAGCGCGGCGTCGAGATTTTCGCGCTCGTAGATGCGATTGAAGGTGTCCGTGAACAGCACGACTTCGCGACCGGTCTCCGGCCCGACCGCTTCCGCGGGCGGCACGAACACGTCGCTGCGGAAGGCGGGCAGGGCGCGGCGCGCGCTGATGCCGGCAAAGCGCTCGAACAGCTTTCGCAGCAGCGGGCTGCGGTTGCGCAAATTGGCGAGTGGCGCGAAGCGCGATGCGAGTCCGGCATAGCGCGGGAGGTAGCCGACCAGGCGGTCGCGCAGGGTCAGGCCATGGGACGCGGCGCGAGCGGCGAGCACCTCGATCTTCATCTTGGCCATGTCGACGCCGGTCGGGCATTCGTGGCGGCAGGCCTTGCAGGAGACGCAGAGTTTTAGGGTCTCCATCATCTCGTCGGAGGACAACGCGTCGGGGCCGAGCTGGCCGGAGATGGCGAGCCGCAAGCTGTTGGCGCGGCCGCGGGTGACGTCCTTCTCGTTGCGCGTGGCGCGGTAGGACGGGCACATCACGCCGCCCTCGAGCTTGCGGCAGGCGCCGTTGTTGTTGCACATCTCGACCGCGCCCTGGAAACCGCCGCCGGCGCCGGGATAGGCGGACCAATCCAGCTTCGTCTTCAGCTCGTTGACGTGGTAGTTGGGTTTGAAGCGGAACAGCGAGCGATCGTCCATCCGGGGCGCATCGACGATCTTGCCGGGATTGAGGACGCCTTCGGGATCGAAGCGCCGCTTCACCTCCCTGAAGTCGGCGACGAGACGCTCGCCGAACATGGTCTCGTGGAATTCAGAGCGCACCAGGCCATCGCCATGCTCGCCGGAATGCGAGCCCTTGTACTCGCGCACCAGCGCGAAGGCTTCTTCGGCGATGGCCCGCATCGCCTTGACGTCCTTCTCCAGCTTCAGGTTCAGCACGGGCCGTACGTGCAGGCAGCCCTCGGAAGCATGCGCATACATCGTGCCGCTGGTGCCGTGCTTTGCGAAAACCTCGCTCAAGCGCGCGGTGTAGTCGGCCAGGTGCGGCAACGGCACGGCGCAATCCTCGACGAACGAGACCGGCTTGCCCTCCTGCTTCATCGACATCATGACGTTGAGGCCGGCGGCGCGGAAATCGGCAATGCCGCTTTGCAGTGCGGGCTCGGTGATCTCGACCACGCCGCCCCATTTGCGCTTGTCGTTGTTCCAGCCGAAGCCGAGATCGCCCATCAATTCGCCGAGTTGCTTGAGGCGCGCCAGATTGTCCGCCTGGTCCTCTTCAGCGAATTCGACCACCAGAACGGCATCCGGATCGCCCTTGATGGCGGCGGAGATGATCGGCCGGAACATCGCGATGTCGCGGCCGAGCGCGAGCATGGTGCGGTCGACCAGCTCGACCGCGATCGGCTTGAGCTTGACCAGGTGCTGGGCGGCGTCCATCGCCTCGTAGAAGCTGCCGAAATGACAGATGCCGAGCGCCTTGTTGCGGATGACAGGCCACAGCTTCAGCTCGACCTTGGTGGTGAAGGCGAGGGTGCCTTCGGAGCCGACCAGGAGATGCGCCATGTTGTTGCGCGCATTGCGTGGCGTCAGCGCATCGAGATTGTAGCCGCCGACGCGGCGCTGCACCTTTGGAAAGCGCGCGGCGATCTCGTCAGCCTCGCGGGCGCCGAGATCGAGCATGTCGCGGAACAGGGCGCGCGCGCGGTCGTTCGCATCGAGATCGGAGAGATCGCGCGACACCTCACCGTAGCGGCCCAGCGTGCCGTCGGCGAGCGCCGCCTCCATCGACAGGGTGTTGTCGCGCATGGTGCCGTAGCGAAGCGAGCGGCCGCCGCAGGAATTGTTGCCGGCCATGCCGCCGATGGTGGCGCGCGAGGCGGTGGAGACGTCGACCGGAAACCACAGGCCGTGTTTCTTGAGCTGACGGTTGAGATCGTCGAGCACGATGCCGGGTTCGACCACGCAGGTGCGGCCCGCGACATCGAGCGAGAGGATGCGGTTGAGGTGTTTCGAGAGATCGACCACGAGGCCGTCATTGACGGTCTGGCCGCATTGCGAGGTGCCGCCGCCGCGCGGGGTGACCTTCAGGCCCTCGTCGCGAGCGATCGCCAGCGCCCGCAAGGCCTCGTCCATGGTCCTGGGCACGACCACGCCGGCCGGCATGATCTGGTAGAACGAGGCGTCGGTGGCATAGCGGCCGCGGCTGAAGCCGTCGAACAGGACGTCGCCGGTCATTTCCGCGCGCAGGCGCCGTTCGAGCGAGGAGGCGTTTGTCATCCCTGGTCCCGGATTGGCCCAGCGAGGCCCAGTCTTGCTGAGTTATTCATTATTTCTCACGACCGATTATATTATGAATTCAAAATGAGCAAGTCGGCCGCCCCTCAGGGCGAGGCCGGAGCGTCCTCATGGGGCTCGGTCAGGTGCTCGATCGCTGCCGCCCGCTTGTTGCGCAGGTGCTGGAACAGGATGTCGCTGAGCTCGCTGCCGGCGCGGCGGCGCAGCGCGTCGAGGATGGCCTCGTGCTCGCGCATCGCTTCCGCCCAGCGCTGCCGCTTGCGGGCGAAGTTGGCGGAGTAACGGACCCGGCGGATGCGGCCTGCGAAGTTGGCGTAGGCGGTCTTCAGCGTCTCGTTGCGTGCGGCCGCGACGATGCTTTCGTGGATGCGCTGGTTGGTCTGGAAATAGCCGTGCATGTCGCGATGCAGATAGTGCCCGTACATCTCGTAATGCAGCTGCTCGATCGCGGCGATTTCCTCATCCGTAATGGCCTCGCAGGCGAGGCGCCCGGCAAGGCTCTCCAGCCCCGCCATCACGTCGAACAGCTCCTCGAGGTCGCGCTGGCTGAGCTGGCGGACGCGCGCGCCGCGGTTGGGCAGAAGCTCGATTAGCCCCTCGGAAGCGAGCACTTTCAGGGCCTCGCGCAGTGGCGTGCGGGAGATCCCGAGCATCGCGCAGAGCTGCCGCTCGGGAACACGCGCGCCGTCGGGAATGTTGCCCTCGACCACGTAGTCGCGCAGCCGCAGCAGGATCTCGCCGTGCAGCGAAGCCTCCTGGCGGTCGCCGCCATTTGCGGCGGTTGGGGCGATCGGAACCCCGGTGTCGGGAATCGTGGATTTCATTTGCAGCACAATAGTTTGCCTGTTTGATCGCGTCGATGTTCACAATCGAATACCAAAATTCAATTGAAATGACAAAAAATGAATGCAAAATGGTCTCTGAAGCAGGCCAGAGTCCGTCGCCAGGGAGGTTTTTATGCACCAAGGTCGCCATTTCCTTCAGATTCCAGGCCCGAGCCCGGTCCCAGAGCGCGTCCTGCGCGCCATGGACATGCCTGTTATCGACCACCGGAGCGCCGAGTTCGGTGAGCTCGGCCGCGCCGTGCTCGAGGGCAGCCAGAAGATTTTCCAGACCGCGGGCCCGGTCGTGATCTTCCCCTCGTCGGGGACGGGCGCCTGGGAGGCCGCGATCGTCAACACGCTGTCGCCGGGCGATAAGGTACTGATGGTCGAGACCGGCCATTTCGCCACCCTGTGGCGGCAGATGGCGGGGCGGTTCGGCATCGAGGTCGATTTCGTGCCCGGCGACTGGCGCCGTGGTGCCGACCCGGCCGTGATCGAAGCAAGGCTCAGCGACGACAAAGCGCGCGCGATCAAGGCCGTGATGGTCGTGCACAACGAGACCTCGACCGGCGCGACCAGCCGCATCGCCGAGATCCGCGCGGCTATTGATCGCACTGGTCACCCGGCGCTGCTGATGGTCGACACCATCTCCTCGCTCGGCTCGGTCGACTACCGCCACGACGAATGGAAGGTCGACGTCAGTGTGAGCTGCTCGCAGAAGGGTTTCATGCTGCCGCCCGGCCTCGGCTTCAACGCGATCTCGGAGAAGGCGCGCGCAGCCGCAAAGACCAACAAGATGCCGCGCTCCTATTTCGACTGGGAGGAGATGCTCAAGCCCAACGCCAACGGCTTCTTCCCCTATACGCCGGCGACCAATCTGCTCTACGGCCTGCGCGAGGCGATCGCGATGCTGCTCGAAGAGGGGCTCGACAACGTGTTCGCGCGCCATCAGCGGCTGGCTGCCGCGACGCGTGCCGCCGTCAATCACTGGGGCCTCGAGATCCTCTGCCAGGAGCCCTCGGAGTTCTCGCCGGTGCTCACCGCGGTGTTGATGCCGCCGGGCCACGACGCCGATCAGTTCCGCAAGATCGTGCTCGACAATTACAACATGTCGCTCGGCTCGGGCCTGTCGAAGGTCGCCGGAAAAGTCTTCCGCATCGGCCATCTCGGCGAATGCAACGCGCTGACGCTGCTCGGCGCGCTCACCGGCGTGGAGATGGGCCTGTCGGTTGCGGGCGTGCCGCATCGCTCCGGCGGCGTCGATGTCGCGATGAAGCTTTTGGAGCAGCGCCCGCAGGGCAATGCCTCGCCGCATCTGAAAGTGGTCGGCACCTAAGCCGCGCGGGGCGGGCGGGCGACAATCACAACAAGCAATTCGGCAGGGGTGGAGATGGGTATCAGGTTCAAGGCGACGCATGTCGTGCTGGCGATGCTGTGCGCGATGTATTTCATCACCTATGTCGACCGGGTGAACATCGGCACCGCCGCGAGCGAGATCCAGAAGGAGCTGGGTCTGTCGAACACCCAGCTTGGCCTCGTCTTCTCCGCCTTCGCCTATCCCTATCTGCTGTTCCAGGTGATCGGTGGCTGGGTCGGCGATCGTTTCGGGCCGCGCAAGACGCTGTTCTGGTGCGGCATGATCTGGGCGGCGGCAACCATCTCGACCGGCTTCGTCAACGGTCTTGCCGCACTGTTCGCCGCGCGCTTCGCGCTCGGCTTCGGCGAGGGCGCGACCTTTCCGACGGCAACGCGCGCGATGCAATACTGGACGCCCGCGAACCGCCGCGGTTTTGCGCAGGGACTGACCCATTCCTTCGCCCGGCTAGGCAATGCCGTGACGCCGCCGGTGGTGGCGCTGCTGATCCTCTGGTTGACCTGGCGCGGCGCGTTCGTCGTGCTCGGCTTCGTCAGCCTGGTCTGGGGCGTCGTCTGGGTCTGGTACTTCCGCAACGAGCCGAAGGAGCACGCCTCCATCACCGAGGCCGAGCTTGCCGCGCTGCCGCCGCGGCCGACCGGCGAGCGGCCGCGCGTGCCATGGGGGCCGTTGCTCGGCCGCATGTGGCCGGTGACGCTGACCTATTTCTGCTACGGCTGGTGCCTGTGGCTCTATCTCAACTGGCTGCCGCTGTTCTTCAAGAACAACTACAATCTCGACATCAAGAACTCGGCGCTGTTCGCCTCCGGCGTGTTCTTCGCCGGCGTTGTCGGCGACAGCGTCGGCGGCGTGCTTTCGGACAAGATCCTCGATCGCACCGGCAATGTCCGCCTGGCGCGGCTGAGCGTCACCGTTGCGGGATTTACGGGGGCGCTGCTCTCGCTATTTCCGATCCTGTTCGTCCACGACATCACGATCGTCGCGCTGTGCCTGTCGGCCGGCTTCTTCTGCGCCGAACTGGTGATCGGCCCGATGTGGTCGATCCCGATGGACATCGCCCCGAAATACTCCGGCACCGCCTCGGGACTCATGAACACCGGCTCGGCCTTCGCCGCCATCGTGTCGCCGCTCGTGGCCGGTTTGTGATCGACGCGACCGGCAACTGGTACCTGCCGTTCCTGATGTCGATGGGGCTGCTGCTGCTCGGCGGCTTCTCCGCCTTCCTGATGCATCCGGAGCGCCCGTTCACGGAGGCCGACGGGCGCCTGCCGGTCGGAAAGGTGGTGGCCGCGGAGTAGGGACGGCGGAGGCCCGCCGCCTATGCATGGGAGGCGCCTTTAGGAGAGGGGACAAGCCGGTCAAATGGTGCTATTCGGCGGCCATCAAAACCAAGGCTAGACCGGGAAGGACGCCGATGACCGTGCACACTGGAAGGCATTTCTTACAGATTCCAGGACCGACCAATGTGCCCGACCGGGTGCTGCGGGCGATGGACATGCCGACGCTGGACCATCGCGGTGCGGAGTTCGCCGAGCTCGGTTTTGCCGCGCTTGCCGCGATGCAGCGCGTGTTCCGCACCCAGCAGCCCGTGATCATCTTCCCCTCGTCCGGCACCGGCGCCTGGGAAGCGGCGATGGTCAACGTGCTCGCACCCGGCGACAAGGTTTTGATGTGCGAGACCGGTCAGTTCGCCGTGCTGTGGCGCGGCATCGCCGACAAGTTCAAGCTCGACGTCGACTTCATCCCGAGCGACTGGCGCCATGGCGCCGACCTCGCCGAGATCGAGCAGCGCCTTGCCGCCGACAAGCAGCACACGATCAAGGCGGTCTGCGTCGTCCACAACGAGACCTCGACCGGCTGCGTGACGCCGCCGCTCGAGGTGCGCAAGCTGCTCGACCGCGTCAAGCATCCGGCGCTTCTGATGGTCGATACCATTTCCGGCCTCGGCTCGATGGAATACGAGCACGATGCCTGGGGCATCGACGTCTCGGTCGCCGGCTCCCAGAAGGGCCTGATGCTGCCGCCGGGCCTCGGCTTCAACGCCGTCTCGGAGAAGGCGCTCGCCGTGGCCAAGGCCAATCCGGGCATGCGCTCCTATTGGGATTGGCAGGAAGTCATCAGCTTCAACAAGCTCGGCACCTTCCCCTATACGCCCGCCACCAATCTGCTGATGGGCCTGCGCGAGGCCGTCAAGATGCTGGAGGAAGAAGGCCTCGAGAACGTGTGGACCCGCCACAAGCGCCACAGCGCCGCGACCCGCGCCGCGGTCAAGGTCTGGGGCCTGGAGACGCAGTGCGCCGATCCCGCCGCGCACTCGCCGGCGCTGACCGGCGTGCGCGTGCCCGATGGACACGACGCCGACGCCTTCCGCAAGGTGGTGCTCGAAAACTTCGACATGTCGCTCGGCACGGGCCTGAACAAGGTCAAGGGCAAGGTGTTCCGCATCGGTCATATCGGCCATTTCAACGATTTGATGCTGATGGGCACGCTCGCCGGCGTCGAGATGGGCCTGGATCTTGCAAAGATTCCGCACCGGAGCGGCGGCGTTTTGGCGGCCATGGACGTCCTGAAGGGCCGCGATGCGGTGCCGATGGCCAAGGCTCAGGTCGCCTAAAGGCTCAAGTGGCCTGAACTAACTTGGAAAGTGAGCGCGCGATGAACGCACCGACGACGACCAACGAAGACCTGCTCTACTCCGTCCAGGACGGCATCGCGCGGATCACCTTCAACCGCCCCCAGGCGCGCAACGCAATGACCTTCGCCATGTATGACCGCATGGCGGAGATCTGCCAGGAGATCAACGCCGATCGCTCGATCAAGGCGCTGATCCTGACCGGCGCCGGCGACAAGGCTTTCGCCTCGGGCACCGACATTTCTCAATTCCGCGCCTTCAAGACCGCGCAGGACGCGCTCGACTACGAGGCCCGCATCGACCGCGTGCTCGGCACGCTCGAGCAGTGCCGCGTGCCCGTGATCGCGGCGATTGCCGGGGCCTGCACCGGCGGCGGCGCCGGCATCGCGGCCTGCTGCGACCTCCGCATCGGCACCGAGACCACGCGCATCGGCTTTCCGATCGCACGCACGCTCGGCAACTGCCTGTCGATGTCGAACATCAGCCGCGTCGTCTCGCTGGTTGGTCCCGCCCGCACCAAGGATCTGATCTTCAAGGCGCGCCTCGTCGAGGCGCAGGAAGCGCTGTCGCTCGGCCTGCTCAACGAGGTCGTGCCCGACGTCGAGACGCTGCAGCGCCGTGCCGACGAGACCGCCAAGCTTGTGGCAAGCCATGCGCCGCTCACGCTGGAAGCGACCAAGGAGGCGGTGCGCCGCATCCGCCGCACGCTGTCGCGCGAAGAGGGCGAGGACCTGATCCTCAAGGCCTATATGAGTGAAGATTTCCGCGAGGGTATGGACGCCTTCCTCAACAAGCGTACACCGAACTGGAAGGGCAAGTAGCGCGCAACACTACGTCTCCGCGTCTCGATCGCTCAATTCGCGGCCGCGGGACCGCCGAGGCACCGACCTTGCAAGCGACGAGGTCAACCTGGCCAGAAATAGCCCCAGCGCAAAAGTAATTGTTCGCTCAGCCAGCCGATCCAAATAGCTGGTGCCATAAAAAGTCCGAACGGCAGGAATGCCGTACCTCGCAGCGACCGCCGTCGCACGAGAGCATTGGCGGTGTATGCGGCAATCGCTGAAAGTGCGGCCAATTCGATCACCGCAGCCGCCGTTGGGAGTTCGAGCCAGGCACCGGCAACCGCGGCAAGCTTGACGTCCCCAAGTCCCAATCCGTCCCGGCCGCGCCAGTAACGGTAGAACAACAAGAGAAAAAACAACGGTAGACTTACCGCCGAGGCGCGAAAGACCGGCCACAATATCGATGCTGTACTGGCATTGGGTAAGATTGCTTCGCGCAACAAGGCAATTCCGAAAGCCGCGGCGGTCAGCTCGTTTGGAATGCGATAGTGGCGGGCGTCGTTACAGGCGATGCCGAGCATTAGGGCGGCGAGGTATGCACCTAACAGTCCATCCGCCCCCGGCACGATCATGAGGCTTGTGACAACGAGCACGAATACGACACCAGCGAATGCCAAAGTGCTTTGAATTCCTTCCGGTGTTTCTCCAGTGGAGTTCCGATTGAAATAGACCATAGACTCTCGGCATCTGCGAAGTGAGGAAACGATGCGCCCGCTCTTCAATGAAGTAACTGGGACCAGTGATCATATCGGTTGCATCTGGCACGCCGACCCATCCGTCCAATGGTCTCGCGGACTTTGTGGCACAAAGCTGTGACAAATTATCTCTCACCGCCAAACAGCAGGTAATTCCCGAACGATCGTAAGGGCAATCCCGAACTGCAGCGTCGATTTGGGCGCTCGACTTCTATTCCGGTCCCGAGATTTCAGCGGTCCTGCTTGCAATCGATCTCATTCCAAAGTCATAAGCGGAGCGGCACCGGCCCGCTTGAACTGGCCGGCATTCGCCCGCACAATGCAATTCGCATTACTTTACGAATTGCCAATCCGAACAAGAACATAGGGAAGATGCGCGTGAGACATGGAATGAAGGCCGCAATCACGCTGGCCGCCGCGCTTTGCGGCGCGCCGGCTTTTGCCGGCTGGGAGCCGACCAAGCCCGTCGAGATCGTGGTGGCCGCAGGCGCGGGCGGCGCCTCCGACCAGATGGCGCGGATGATGCAGGCCGCCATTCAGAAGAACAATCTGATGAAGCAGCCGATCGTCGTCTCGCTAAAGGGCGGTGCATCAGGCGCGGAAGCGCTGATGTACATGAAGTCCAGCGAAGGCGACCCGAACAAGGCGCTGATCGCCTATTCGCTGATCTACATGCTGCCGCTGTCGGCGAAGATCCCGTTCAACTGGCGCGAGCTGACGCCGGTCTCGGTGATCGCGCTCGACCAGTTCGTACTGTGGGACAACAGCGCAGGTCCGAAGACGGTGAAGGAATTCGTCGCGGCCGCGAAGGCGGCGAGTTCGCCGTTCAAGATGGGCGGCACCGGCTCCAAGCGCGAGGATCACGTGCTGACCGTCTTCCTCGAGCAGAAGACCGGCGCGAAATTCTCCTATCTGCCTTACAAGTCCGGCGGCGAGGCCGCGACCCAGCTCGTCGGCAACCATACCGAATCCAACGTCAACAACCCCAGCGAAAATCTCGAAGTCTGGCGTGCCGGCCAGGTGCGTCCGCTCTGTGTGTTCGACAAGGAGCGCATCTCCTACACCAGCAAGGTGACGGACACGCAATCCTGGGCCGACATCCCGACCTGCAAGGAGGAGGGCGTCGACGTCCAGTATCTGATGCTGCGCGCGATGTTCCTGCCCGGCAAGGTCACGCCGGAGCAACAGGCGTTCTATGTCGATCTGTTCCACAAGGTGACGCAGACCGCGGAATACAAGGACTACATGGAAAAGCAGGCGCTGAAGCCGATCTTCCTCACCGGCAAGGACATGGTGCAATTCCTCGAGGAGGACGACGCCACCAACAAGTCGCTGATGACGGAAGCCGGATTCGTCGCGAAGTAGCCGTCTCTCTTCTCCCTATCCCCGTTCTTACGGGGAGAGGGCAGGGTGAGGGGCTCCCTCCCCGAAGAGAGTGGCAGACGGACTCGCGGAGAGTCCCCTCACCCGGCGCTTCGGCGTTCTAGAAAACGGCCGCGGACGCGGCCTCTGCCTCTCCCCCGCAAGCGGGGCGAGGTGACATCATTCCCGGCTTTTGCAAAGCAGCTCATGTCCCAAACCGATCTTGAAATCGTCGTCGACGATCCGACCACACCTGAAGACGACTCACCCTCCGTCGTCTCCTCCGGCACGATCGAGATATTCGTCTGCCTGCTGTTGCTCGCGTTGGCCGCAACGCTCGGCTATGACAATTGGCGCACCGGCGCCTCCTGGGATTCGACCGGGCCGGAGCCCGGCTATTTCCCGTTCTATCTCTCCGTCATCCTCGGTGGCGGCAGCCTCTATGGCCTGATTGCGGCCTTCGTGGCGCACCGCGCGGCATCCGAAAGCTTCGTCACGCGTGCGCAAGCGCGCCGTGTGATGGCGGTGTTCGTGCCCACGCTGCTGTTCTGCCTGGTGATGCAGTTCCTCGGCCTCTACGTCGCGAGCTTTCTCCTGATCGCAGGCTTCATGCGGCTCGTCGGCAAGATCGCGCTGTGGAAGTCGCTGCTCACTGCCTTCCTGTTCACGGCGATCATGTTCGTCACCTTCGACATCGCCTTCGACGTCATCATGCCGAAAGGGCCGCTCGAAGCGGCCTTCGGCCACTAGGCGCTCACGATGGAAGCTTTCGGTCTCTTGCTTCATGGCTTCGCCGTCCTGCTGACGTGGAAGACGCTCGTGCTGATGATGGTCGGGCTGGTGCTCGGCATCTTCGTCGGCGTGCTGCCCGGGCTCGGCGGCCCCAACGGCGTTGCGATCCTGCTGCCGCTCACCTTCACGATGGATCCGACCTCGGCGATCGTGATGCTGTCCTGCATCTACTGGGGCGCGCTGTTCGGCGGCGCCATCACCTCGATCCTGTTCAACATCCCGGGCGAGGCCTGGTCGGTCGCGACCACGTTCGACGGCTATCCGATGGCGCAGCAGGGCAGGGCGGCGGAAGCGCTGACCGCGGCGTTCACGTCCTCCTTTATCGGCTCGCTGGTCGCGGTGCTGCTGATCACTTTCCTCGCGCCGATGATCTCGTCCTTTGCGTTGAAGTTCGGCCCGCCCGAGTTCTTCGCGGTTTATCTGCTGACCTTCTGCTCCTTTGTCGGATTGGGGCGCGAGGCTAAGCACAAGACGGTCATCTCGATGTCGCTCGGCCTTCTGCTCGCCGGCGTCGGCATGGACACGGTGTCGGGTAATCTGCGCATGACCTTCGGCTCGTCAGAGCTCTTGCGCGGCATCAACTTCCTCGTTGCTGTCATCGGCCTGTTCGGCATCAGCGAGATCCTGCTCACGATGGAGGAGCGGCTGGCGCTGCGTGGACACGCGGCGAGCATCTCGCTCCGCGTCGTGCTCAGCGTCTGGAAGGACCTGCCGAAATACTGGGTGACGCTGGTGCGTTCCTCCTTCATCGGCTGTTGGCTCGGCATCACCCCGGGTGGCGCGATCGCGGCCTCCTTCATGGGTTACAACCTCGCAAAACGCTTCGCCAAGGATCCCGAGAGCTTTGGCAAGGGCCGCATCGAGGGCGTGTTCGCACCGGAGACGGCAGCGCATGCCTCCGGCACCTCGGCGCTGCTGCCGATGCTGGCGCTCGGCATTCCCGGTTCCGGCACGGCCGCGATCCTGCTCGGCGGGTTGATGGTGTGGGGACTCAATCCGGGTCCGCTGCTGTTCGTGGAGCACAAGGACTTCGTCTGGGGCCTGATCGCCTCGATGTATCTCGGCAATGTCGTCGGCCTCGTGCTGGTGCTGACGACGGTGCCAATCTTCGCCTCGATCCTGCGGGTGCCGTTCGCCGCGGTGGCGCCGATGATCGTGGTGTCCTGCGCGATCGGCGCCTATGCGATCCAGAACGCGATGTTCGACATCTGGCTGATGCTGGGTTTCGGCGTCGTCGGCTACGTTTTCAAGAAGATCGGCATCCCGCTCGCGCCGTTCACCCTGGCGCTCGTGCTCGGCAACCGCGCCGAGGATGCCTTCCGCCTGTCGATGATCGGGGCCGGCGGCAACCTCAAGGTGTTCTGGTCGAACGGCCTTGTCGGCTCGATCACAACCTTGGCGATCGTGCTGTTGTTTTGGCCTGTGATCGACCGCTTGCTGCGCTGCGTCGGATGGCCGCGGCGGGCGAAGCCTGCCGCTTGACCCAAGCGGATTGGAAACTGGAGCGCTGAACGTCGTGAACACCACGGGATATGGGAGGCAGCGGCTTTACGATTGCAAGCGCGGCTGCGGGCTTGATCAAGGCGACGCTCAGCAACGTCAAGGTGATCAATGCGGCCAGCGGTATCGGCGTGGGTGCCGGCGCCGCCGTTCACCTCAGCAATTCGGTCGTGTCAAGCAACTCGGTTGCCGGCATTGCCATCTCGGGCGGCGGCATCAACATTGACGCCGCGACGATTTCCTTCAACACGATCGGCATCAAGCAAGTCGGCGGATCGGTCAACTGTCCAACAATGACCTTTCGTTCAACAGCACCGGCGTGTCCGGCACGGTCAACTCGCATTCGAACAATCGCTTCACGAACAACGGTGCCGGCGGAACGATCACGCCAATCGGCAGCACGACCAATCCGACCGGATTGCAGTAAGAACGAGAATCGCAGGGCTCAGCGATGACGTGAAATGCAAAAGCCCCGGCTCGCCGGGGCTTTTGGTGTTTGCAACGTTTTCCGTGCCGACGCGATGCGGGTCGTCGCGTTGGGCCGGCCCGACCAGGACCTGAGCGAAGCTGCCGCCGTTCAAATCGGGAGAGCGAAGCTGGCGAAAATCTACCGAGCGCATCCTGATCTGGCGCTCGGTATCTGCGGTGGTCCTCGTGATCGCGGTGACGAAGAATCGAAAGCCCGGCGGTGACGCCGGGCTTTCGTTATTTCATCGTGAAACGGTCAGAGCCTGTGACGCTTCCCGCGCTTGTCAACGACGTTAATCAGCATCAGGATACAAGCGTAGATAGAGCTTCATTGATCTGTTCTTTTTGGAGGACATCATGGCAGTTGAGCATTATCGAGCCCGGAAGGGCGAGGAGATTCCACACGCGGCCGCCGCTGCAGCTCCCGGAGGCTACACGATTGAAGTTCGGTTCCTGGGCGGGCTGACGCCCAAGCAGAAGGCCGCCTTCAAGCTTGCTGCGAACCGCTGGACACACGCGATCGTCGGCGATCTGCCTGATGTCATTGTCGGTGGCGAGAGGATCAATAACCTGCGTATCACGGCGCAGGGCACCGACATTGACGGTCCCGGGAGGATTCTTGGTCAGGCAGGACCGAACCGCCTGCGCCCGCAGAATGCGGGAGCTGCTGCGTTCCTGCCGGCGACAGGTGACATGCAATTCGATACGGCCGACCTCGCGGCGATGGAGGCGGACGGCACCCTGAACGACGTCATCACGCACGAGATGGGGCACGTGATCGGCATCGGGACGATCTGGACGAACAAGAAATTGTTGAAGAGGACCCACCCGAGCAATCCGACATTCAACGGCGCCAACGCCATGCGCGAATACGGCAAGCTCCGTGGTTCCGCGGGGTCGCTGCCCGTTCCCGTCGAAAACACGGGCGGGGAGGGGACGGTGGACTCGCACTGGCGCGACACCGTGTTCGGCGCAGAGCTGATGACCGGCTTCGTCAACGTGGGCGGTAATCCGATGAGCCGGGTGACGATCGCAAGCTTGCAGGATCTCGGCTATCAGGTGAACATGGACGCTGCCCAGCCGTATCAGCTACCTGATCATCTCCATATGGCTGAGGCGGGGCTCGTTGCCGCGCATGCTGAAAAGGCAAGAGGCATCGTGCTCCCGCGGATTCCGATCACGTTGCCCGAGGAGAGCCTTGGCCCCTAAGGCTAACTCATTGCCAACCAAGGCTCCTCGGCAATTCAGGGATACAGGATCATGGAGGGCATGAAGCGACCGGAAGCGATCGTGCTTCCAGATTCGTCACTGATCCCGTCGGACTGCCTGATCTCGCCGCCGCCCAACCAGTTCACCCACGAGGTGGCGAGATCGCAGCCCTTCTATGCCTCGCAGGGCGCGCCGAGCGACCCACCGACCGGACAGTTCGAGGCGGGAGCCAAGGTCGTGCTGCTCTACCATGACGGCGGCGAGCTTTGTCGTGTCGTCGATGCTGCCGGCCGCTATGTCGGCACGCGCTTCGACGGTTTGCGCAAGATCTAGATGGTTGCGTAAGCCGTCAATGCGCGGCCGATGGTAATCCCCGCGGCGATCCGGATCCGAAAGATCGGCCGTCGAGACGCGGCCGTTCTTCACACCACCTTGGCGTTCCGGAGCGTCGCGATCTCGTCTGCACTGAGGCCGAACTCCTTCAAGATCTCGTCGGTCTGCTCGCCGAATTCCGGCGGCCGCGCCACCATCTTGCTCGGCGTGCGCGACAGCGTGACGGGTTGGCCGACCAGTCGAATGTGGCGGTCCTCGTCGTTCGGCACGTCCTGAGCGCAGGTCTTTGCGCGGGGTAATGGCTGAGAGAGGTCGGAGAATTCTCGCCAAACGGATGATCTTGCACGCAGATCTCGCAGCTCTTTTAGGCAGCGTCGGGAGTCTTCTCAGCCATGGCATTCATATGGAGCCGGGATTCAGATTGCCGTCCGGCCCGCGCGCTGATTCCTGTTGGAGCGACCGGATCACGCACCGCCAGAAATCCTGTTTGACCCCAACTTCGCCCTCGAAAGTGTTGCCGATGATGTCTCAGAAATGGATGATTGGGCCGTGAGGATGCAATTCATCTGCGACGTCTTAGAGAAAGGCATCCTGACAAAATCGAACGCCGCAAAAAGCAGATGAAAAAAGGGAGTAAGGCTGTTCTGCAGCGATGGCCGTGCAGCTGACACCTCTGCGAGGCCAACGCGCTTTAATTCGTTAATGGCGCTTACGGTCCAGAATGGGGCGCCTTGCGTATACGAGCAATTCAAAACATGAAGGCCCGCGGATTCACAGTGACGAATGAAGCTAGGTTTGGTGAAGAGAACAAAATGTCGAGGCGTGTGATATCCTCCCCAGGAACGATATCTAAAAATACGAGCGTCTAGCGAGTCGTAGTTGGGCGTTTTAATCCAAATGAGACCACCAGGAGAAAGCAGGCTCTTTGCCTTTTTCAGTATCTGGATCGGATCTGGAACGTGCTCGATCAGGTTTAGCATCAAGATCAAGTCAAACGTTTTTTCAGTCTCGAAGCCTTCAATAGGCGTGAGGTGAAAGTTGTGACCTTTGGCGCGGGCGACATCGGCCGCTCCAGCATCAATGTCTACGACGGTTGTATCAGCAATTCTGGAATCGGCTCTCTTCAGCCCGTCGAGGAGCCAACCGATTCCGCCTCCAACATCTAATGCAGACAGGCGTTCTCCATTGAGTTGTTTGGTGATTGCTTGGAAAGCCCTGTCGTCAAGACGCTTCTTGAAGCGTAGTGCCAAGGTATCGGCTGCATTGGCGTGAAACGAATAATAGTTGGATGGATAGATTTCATTCAGCCGATCCGACAGCATCGGGTAAATGAACAGAATATCGCAGCTGTCACAGCGGTAGAAATCGAAGAGCCTGCCCGATGTAAAATACTCAACGTCGTTGGCTTTCGCGAAATGACGCACAGAACCATCGGCACAAATCGGGCACGTTATTTTGGTCATGTGAACCTGAAGAGACTGAGGAACGTTTTCAAATATGTGGAGCGACGCTGCTCGATAACCGATGCTAACTCCGTCTTGAGGAGATATGCCTCCATTTCATGCAAGTTGGTATAGGAAACCTGCGGCTCCCAGTGGTGTAGTAGGTGGCGATTGAATCCCGCGGCTCCGAATACCGAAGCGAATATGCCGGGTCCAAATACCCTCGTATAAGCGCCATGATCATGCTCATTGTAATCGACACATGGATCCGCAGAGGGGTCTCTATGTTCCAGCAACTGGCGAAGAGCGCCGAAGAGGGGGAAAAACATCACGGTCCCCAGGACCCACGCGGCGCAAAAAAGTAGCTCGCGAGAAAAGAAGGAAATCGTGACGATTGCAATGTGCGCAAGGAGACCCATGGGCCTGACCCACGTGCCTCGATCGACCCTCTTGGCCTTAGCTTCGAGTTCGGTGCGCGACCGCAGCACTTCCATCACTCGGACGCCAAACAGGGCCTTGATCAGAAATGCCAGATTAAGCGAGGAGAAATAAGTCGATTCGCTGTCGTCGATTTTGCCGAGCGCGCGATGATGCTGAAAATGGGTGATGCGGTACTGCTGAACAGATGTGCCTATCATCCAAGCAACCAGAATGTTGCATAGAAAATCACTCTGTCCTCTATCAGGGGCGAAATTGAAGTGAGCGCCTTCATGAAGGAACAGTTGCAGGTAGGCGATCCAGAAGCCAATAGAGATTGCACCGGCAAACACAGTAAATAGCAGTCCATAGTCCGTTTCCATGGGCACGGCGCGGACAAACGCAAAAGTAACAATCAGCGCAAAGTAGCCGAGCGCAATATCCAGATAGAGCCTCGTATAGTTGGGCGTCAGCGTCTTGATGAAGTCCGCGTATCTGAGACCTTCGTCATTTACGAGAAATGGCCTTAGTTCCTGAAACCTTCGCGAATAGTCATCATTACTATCGATCATTGGCCGTCACCCCGGAGATGGTTCGCCGCCTGAGCGTGCGCCGAGCGTCATTGGTTTCGCCCCCGTCTGGCTCAAGTTGAAGAGGTCAGGTTAATATTTCCATTCCCGGTCCATCCTCCGATAGACGCGTTGAGCGAGAACGGACAGCGAACGGCAGCCGGGCGCAACAAATCGATGGATCATTAGATTCCCCCAGCGGGGCGACAATTTAATTCGCAACCTTTAATCGAGCAACTCATGACCGACCCTTCGGCGCCGATACCAAGTTGCGCACCGTCTCACTTCTACAATTCGCCTGGTGGCGCTACGGCTATCGCGCAGTCGCCGACTACCGGCGCGAGCGGTGGCGTTAACGGTGGGCTCGGCGGCTCCGAGGCGCGGCCGCGCAATATCGCGCTGTTTGCGTGGATCAAATACTGAGAACTCGCTATGAAAATCTGGAATTACAGCTCAGAAGCCGGCGAGGTCCTTACTGAGAGCGCCGCCGATCCCTGTGCCGTGCAGGAAGACGTTTAGTCAATCCCGGCTTTCGCGACGAATGTCCCATTCGCGAACGGAGCTTGATTCGTCATGCTGGAAGCCGTTCTTCTGCTACTAGGAATTGGAGCGCTGGCTCTTGTAGTGATTGCCTTCTGGGGCGCGTCAATTTGGCCCCATCAGGCGCGATTTTCTCAAGCTGCTCGACGAATACAAGCTTGATGCGACACTGCTTGAGCTGGACACGCCGGGGGTCACGCTGCTCCACTGCCTGCCGGACTGGCAATGCATCTTCAGCGACAATGTGGCGGTCGCCCATCGGCGGTTGGATGTGTTGTAGAAATAGTTCAGGCGGTACCAAAGGCGGCGTATTGGGCGCCGAGCGGAATACGCCTCAAGGCGCCCTCGACGCGGCGTGCCGGCTCTGCCTCCCAGGGCAACAGTAGGAAATGATGCGCGCCGATCTTCTGCAAACCGCTAGCCGCCATCAATCTCCGAGCCTTGCGAGCGCTGAGCAACACGGCGTCGCGATCGAATTCGCAGCGCGCAACGGCAAGGCGGGTAAGCGGATTGAGGGGATTGTGCTCGATGATGCAGATAAGGCCCCCCGGGCGCGCCACGCGCCGCATCTCATTGATGAAGTTGGTCCATTGGGCAGGCGCGACGTGGTGCAGCACGCAAATCGCAGTCACGATATCGAAACTGTCGTCGTCGAAGGGAAAGCTCCTGCCGTCGAAGGCGCGGTACTCGCTGCCGGGATTGTCGGCGCGCGCCTGCTCGATACTCTCCGATGAAACATCGATGCCGGTCAGGCTGCCGACCATGCCGCGCAGCAACGGATGAAAGCTGCCGACGCCGCAACCGACGTCGAGCATCGCGGGTCTCGCCGATCCGAGACGCCGCGCCATCAGGTCGCGCAGGAGGTCGGCTTTGGAGCGCATGAAGAAGCTGTGGGGCAGGCCCGAGAAGTCGATCGATGATTGGACGACGTCCCGGTAATTGCTGCGGTACTGGTCGAAGAGCTCGCTCATGTGGCTCACTATTCGTGCATGGCGTGAGCTGCGGCGCTCGCCGGCGCAGCCTGGGCGCGATCGAAGCCCAACCGCTTCTGCACGACGTAGAGTGGACGGTGTTTCACCTCGGCATGAATTCGGCCGATGTAGAGGCCGACGATGCCCGTCATGAGCATGTTAAGTCCGCATAGGAGCGATATGACGACCATGGTCGAGGACCAGCCGGCAACCAGGTGGCTGTCCTTGCTCATCCACAGCACTAGCACCCAGCCGCCGTAGAGGAGGGCCAGGCACGACACCGCGAGCCCACACCAGATTGCCAGGCGTAAGGGCACATCGGAAAAGCCGAGCGCTGCAGCCAACGCAAGACGGGTCATCTTGAGCAGAGGATATTTTGTCTCGCCGGCCGCGCGCTCAAGGCGATGGAAGGTCACTTCAGTCTGCCGGAAGCCGAGCCAGGCGATCATGCCGCGCACGAAGCGGTCCCGCTCCGGCATCTGGCGCAGCGCGTCGAGCACCTTGCGATCGATCAGGCGGAAGTCACCGACGTCGGCCGGAATCCGAACCGAGGTCATGCGCCCGAGTATCCGGTAGAACAGATGGGCCGTCGAGCGCTTAAACCGGCTTTCACCAGCGCGCGACAGGCGCCGCGCATAGACGACTTCGTAACCTTCTTCCCATTTGGCGATGAGTTGCTCCACGACCTCAGGTGGGTCCTGCAGATCGGCATCCATAACCACAATCGCTTGGCCCTGCGCCGCGTCCATGCCGGCGGTAATAGCGACTTGGTGGCCGAAATTGCGCGACAGGCCGATCAAGCGATAGCGCGGATCGCGTTTGACGAGTGCTTCCAGCACGATGGTGCCGGAATCGCTGCTGCCATCGTCGACGATAATGACCTCCGCCGCGCCGTTGAGCCGGGTCAGCAGCAGGTCGAGCCGGCGCAGCAATATCGGGAGAACGGCCTCCTCATTGAAGACCGGGACAATGATGCTGTAGCTAACCGTCCGGGAATCGATCGCCATTGGGGTTCATTCCGCTTTGATGGGTTGAAATCTAGAGCACTTGTGGTTAAAGCAGCCTTGCATGAACAACTAGGAACGGCCGGAACGGAGACTCTTTTTTCGTGAAAACCGGGATGGAGGGTCAATCAGGCTTATCCGGTCGGGGCCGGCGGCCCCGAACGGACAGGCATCCAACGTTCTACCCAATGCGAGACTGCCCCTGTCGTGAGCGGACTCAGACGACGCCCGCCTCCCTTAGTCATTCGATGCCCTGCGCGGTCTGATCGAAGCCCGGCCGCTTGTGATAGGGGCCGTCCTAGCCGAAGCCGGAGATGCTGCCATAGACGATGCCCGGATTGATCGTATGCCGAGCTTCTTCTAGACGTCGGGCCGGAAATTCTCGACCACCACGTCCGCCTTGGCCGCGAGACGCTTGAACACGGCGAGCTCGCGTTCGTCCTTCAGGTCAGCGTCATCACCCGCTTGTTGCGGTGCAAGTTCTGGGAGTCCTGGTCAAACGGTTTGGGCGGCTCGACCATAAGCTGGCAGTCTGCCGCTCTTCTGGGCGAGGCGGATCGAGGCAGCGGCCGAACCCGCGTTGCAGCAACCAGCGCAGAAGATCTCCTGCGTATCATACGGTTATTTGTCATTTCAAACTAGGCCACTGTCGCCGGACACAGGCCAGCGCCAAAGATATGTGAGAACAAAGCGCGCCACTATGGAGAACGGGCCCGCCAGCTATCGATCGTCCTGGGAGGCAAGAACGGCGGCGAGCCCGCCATAGACGCTCAGATCGATCTTCCGCCAGGAGGCTTCCACTCCACCGACCAGCGTTCAAGCCCCTGATTCCAGTCACGAACTAGCGACCGCACGCGCCAGCGATGACACGAAGATTTTGAACCTTTCTCGGGGCCAAGGCACTACCCTGATAGTCTTGAGGGTACGGTTCTATGACTATCGTTCATATCGTCGGCTGGGTTTTATTGGCAGCGGTGCTGGTGGCTACGCTGAGCATAAAGAAAAGGCCGTTGTGTTGAGCGGAGTTGCTTGGTGCCTTACCAGGGAAGGTTAGCGATCGCGTAGGCAACAATCGCGAGTAGCGCAATCCAACCGAACGACACGCACCAAGACCTAACCGCACGATGCGTGCTAAGGCCCCGCGTAGCACGGCTCACAGCGATAAAATCATCCATACCACCCCCAAAGCGTTGTAGATCGACAGCACGACAAAGCTGAACAGATAAGTTCGTTCCGCCCAATCCATAAGCGTCCCCTGCTTATGCAACCTTTGGTATTCCATATCGCGCTTAATTGCATGCGAAAAGAAAGCAACATTGACCTAAACGCACCGGCGTCGCATTCGAATACGATGTGATCGAGTGATGAGCGGATAATCAGGGCCACATCGTTGGTGGGTCGAGGGCCTTGCGGCCCGCCGCTTTCAACGCGTCGGTTGAGAGCTGTCCGTGTGCTGCGGCATCCAGCAGCTTCGAGGCAACGTCCGCTCTGGCGCCCGTCTCGCTTACAGGAATATTTTCGCAAACTTCCTCGAGCACCGCCCTGAGCAGCGCAGTTATTTCAGCATCAAACACGCCGAACTCCCGAAATTGAGAGGATACTGAACGCTGCACAAGCGGAATATATTCGCTCGGCAGCATTCGCCGCGTATTCCGGTCTGGGCTCTGAAATCCCAGCGCCCGCCAAACTGGCACCCGCCTGTCAAAGTAATGTGACAGCCTTCTCGGCCGCGTCAACGGGGAGTTTGCCGGGCGTGCAAAAAAGCGCCCCAGCGCGAACGGACGGGTCCTCTATACTCATATGCGGACCCGAGGTAATTGCGTCACCGTCTCCGCCGATCAATGTTACTGTGGCCCAGGAAGAACAAACCCGCCAGCATGCCAATAGTGGCCGGTATGACAAACCTGAGACAGTCCATGACGCACCGCCTCTCAGCAAAGGAATCGCCCGTTCAATAAAACTGACGGGCCTTCGGCGGGGTTCCGCGTCAGCGATAAAAACTCGCCAGCCGGAGTTGGCGTGGCGCAGACGTACGACCGGACTTCAACTGGAACGCCAAAGGGCCTATCGGTGGCATGGGCTATTGGTAACCGGGGGCGGTGTGAAGGAACGAGGATGGCGTCGGCCGTTCGAGGATCCGACCAGGATCGGTGATCGCGTACTGGTGACGCTGATCGACGCCGGCGAGTACATCGCCACGCTGCCGAAGAAAGAGCACTCCGCGCCGGAATGGCAAGCCGCGATGCAGCACTGATCCTGGCGGCGGAAGGCGGCAGCCCGACAATGTTTGCCCGTATCGGAATCATGCGACCATTGAACCGCCAAAAACCGAATGAACAGAGGCGGCCTTACCGTTGGCGCCTGCGCTCAGCTCTAACATCGAAATAGGTAATCACCGCGAACGTGGCGCCAACTGCCAAAATGGCCACAACGCCGACAATTAGCAACAGGGGATCCATAGCCGGGTCAGTATTTCTGCAGCGTCCGGTATGGGCAACTCACGAATGATTAGCGCATGCAACAAGCTCTCGCTGTAATTGCTTTTGGAACGGCTCTTTCTCTTGCTAGGACGAGCCTTTGGCAGGGAATACGGCTCGCTTGGGTCTGCTATACAGCGTTTTATGGCTCCTTCTTCCTCGCTGGATAGCTATCGCATGATACGAACTAGCAAAGAGAGTTGTATGACATCGTCGGCGAGGCGCATCCGCTGTCTAAAGCCGCGCTTCGTTAAGGGCGGTTACCTTTTCTGACGGGCTGCGGCGCCAAGGCCGATGAAGGCCGAGCGCTGCTTCTCGACGGACCTTGCGGTGGCTCGAATGCGCAGGATATCCTTGCGGGCAACCAGGCCGACGAGATGCCCGGTCGCGCGTTCGACGATCGGCACGCGCCCGACGTCGGCCAGAACCATCCGATCCGCAAGATGTGACACCGGTTCGTCGGGATAGCCGAGTGTGAGCGAGCGATCCGATGCGCAGTCGAACAAGGTGTCGCGACCGTCGGCGCTTTCCGCGCGCCAGCGCAAGACGTCCGCGCGGCCCACGAGACCCGAGACCTGACCGCCTGCATCGATCAGCGGGTAGGACTTGTGACGCCGCTCGTCCCCGGAGAAGAACGACATCGCTTCGCCGACCGTCATCGTTCCGGGCAGCGTATCGACGTCCGTCACCATCACTTCGTTGACGCGCAGCAGTTCGAAGGGATCGATACCGTATTCGCGCACCACATGCTGGCCGCGCCGCGCGATCTTCTCCGTGAGGATCGAGCGCCTGAGCAGCAGCACGGTGAGCGCATAGGAGGCGCTCGTGGCAATCAGAAGCGATCCGAGCAGCGGAAAGTCGCCAGTCAGTTCAACGGCGAACAGGATACCGGTCAACGGCGAGCGCATGGTGCCGCCCATCATCGCGGCCATGCCGGCGAGCGCGCATGCCCCATGCGGCCCCGGCAGCAATTGTCCTTCGAGCCAGCCGACGCAGCCGCCGAAAACGAGAAGCGGCGCGAGGACGCCCCCGGATGTGCCCGACGCGAGAGCGACGATCCAGATCGCGGACTTTACCAGCAGGATCAGCACCGCGACTGATACCACAACGTTGTCGTTGAGCAGGTCGCCGATGATGTCGTAGCCGACACCGAGGGCCCGCGGTTCGATCAAGCCGCCGGCGCCGACGAACAGTCCGCCGATCGCCGGCCACCACATCCAGTGGATCGGCAGGTGACTGAAAAAAACCTCGACCTTGTACAGCAGCGTGGTCAGCAATCCCGATTGCAATCCCGCGACCACGCCGACGCCGACGCAGGCAAGCGGCCCCCACCGCCGGCGAACGGAAACAATGCGCCGCTGCCGATCAGCCAGGGCCGCAGCGACGACGAGACCACGCAGGCGGCGATCACGGGGATCAGGCTGCGCGGCTTCAGCTCGAACAGGAGAAGCTCGACGGCGAGCATGACGGCCGCGATCGGTGTTCCGAAGATGGCCGTCATGCCTGCCGCGGCACCGGCCACCAGCAACGCCTTGCGTTCGGCCGCGCTGAGGTGGAAGCATTGCGCGAAGAGAGAGCCGACCGCACCGCCGGTCATGATGATCGGACCCTCTGCACCGAATGGCCCGCCGGTGCCGATCGATATCGCCGACGATAGGGGCTTGAGGACGGCGACTTTCGATTGCAAACGGCTGCCGCCGATCAGAATCGCCTCGATCGCCTCGGGAATACCGTGGCCGCGAATTTTGTCGGAACCGAAGCGCGCCATCAGGCCGATGACGAGGCCGCCAAAGGCCGGGGCCGCAACCATCCAGGCGTCGGGTTTCAAATTGGCTGTCGGGAGGGTCTGCGTGCTCAGCGTGTGCAGCCACACGGCATTTGTGACGAGCGCGATGGCGCGCAGCAACAGCCATGCCGTACCGGCGCCACCCGCGCCGACAAAGACCGCCATGGCGACCAGCATGAGAACGCGCCGGTCTGTCGTGAAGTCGCCGAGGCGCGGCAGGGAATTGGCGGGGATGGGGCGGGGCATCTTGTCCGATCGGGATAACGCGATTGTGAGGATGATGAAGCGGCGCCGATCACATCGGCCGGCGCCGGAAATATATCGTAGAGCGATATAAATCAACGGATCATTGCTGGCAGGAAGGCCGGTTCGCAGATCAGGCGAGAAGGCGGCCTAGCGCGGCAGCTCGGGAATCCGGGTGATGCAGGCATGGGCTCGGCACCGCCTCAGATGCGCGCCGGAGCAGACCGCCAGGTACGATTTGAGCTGGACAACAACGATGACCCGCGGTTCTGCTCCCCTGGAGCTTGATATTCTTCGGTCCGAGATCGCGTTGGCAGATCGCTTCAGGCAGGCCCGCGAGACGATCCCCAAGCCGTGCGCAGGCCCTAGCGGGCCGTGCGCGTTAGCGCTGCACGACGTCAAACGACCTTCGCTCGTCTCAGTTCGGAAGTTTCGTCAGGCGCGAAGCGGCGGCCGCGCCACCGTCTTGCTCGGCGTACGCGACAGCGTGACGGGGCTGCCCGACCAGGCGGATTGAAAGTCGAGCATGAAGATCTGGGCTTGGAGCAGCGAGGTCTGCAGGCACTGGCACTTGCCCGGGACCTCGCGCTCGAGCAGGCCGGTGAGGATACCATGTTAAAGAAAGGCCGGCCGCGGGTCGGCGACGGGAAGGCTAAAATCCGCAAGCTCCCGCACGGGAACTCCGTGCCGGCCCTTCGTTTATCTGCAATTGTCGATCGTCCCATTTTGTTCCGCCATTGCGAGAAGGCCGGCAAGCCCTGTAGGCATGCTGCTGTTCCGCGGCAGACAATGCAGTGCCGACTTGTTAACATGTCACTTTTGTGCCCAATTGCGCACTGTTTAAGACACCTAGATCCTGTGGTTTGAGAAGATCATGCGAGTAGAGCGCCTTCGCCTTTTATTTTTTGGAGCTTTGTTCAAGTTCCGAGATCAGTGGAAAGTTCGGTCCATGCCCCTCGTGTGTCCGAACTGTCTTGAGCGCGCATCAGACGGTGCTTTTGCGAAACGACGATGGTCGGTAAGCGAGGAGGAGCTGCGTTGTGATGCTTGCGGCACAGCAAGCGACATCTCCGGATGGCGACTGGCGGCGGACTATCGGAGGCCCGACAAATTTCCTCTTTCAGCAGCGCAACATTGAAAGAGCTCTCACCACTTGTCTTCTTAACATGAGGGTCCCTGCGGTGTTTTCTAGGTGATCCGACCACGCCTAAGTTGAACGGGTCAGAAGCAGGAAGTTGGTGAAGGGGATTGGCGGTTTTGCAATCGCGCACGTGGCCAGCGCTCAGCTTGAGGCATGATACAGGAGGGAGCAACTGGGAGTCCGCGCGTTAGGCTGCGAGCGTGACGTGTTGATCGAAGAAGCGCTGCTTCAACCTCGAATTCAGCCTGTAGTGCGAAGATTTTCTACTGCCGTTAAAGGGGTTTTGCGGTTGGAGACGGCCCAATGGATCTCGCATCAACCCGAGCCTTTGGCCCCGTGCAGTTAGTTTGGTTGGGGACGTTGATTCCCGCCTGCCGCCACCGGGCAATCAACGACGCGCGCCGTCTAGCCACTCACCCGTTGGCCCCCACTCTCCTGGCTAGGACCAGATTCGGGACCTACACCACTTTGGCTCGCTTTAATACGGCGATTTCATCAACCTCGAACCCGAACTCCTTCAGCACATCGTCCGTCTGCTCCCCAAACTCCGGGGGCCGCGCCACCATCTTGCTCGGCGTGCGCGACAGCGTGACGGGCTGCCCGACCAGGCGGATTGCGCGGTTCTCGCCGTTCGGCACATCCTGCGCGATGCCGAGATGTTTGACCTGCGCGTCCTCGAACATCTGGTCGATGGCGTAGATCGGCCCGCAGGGCACGCCGGCGTCGTTGAGCTCCCTGACCCAGGTCTCGGTCGACTTGGTCACGGTGCGCTTCTCAAGCTCGGCGTTGAGCGCGTCCCGGTTCTTGGAGCGTGAGGGCGCGGTCGCATAGTCGGGATGGCTAAAGAGCTCGGGGGCGCCGATCGCCTGCGCGCAACGCTCCCAGATCCGTCCGCCCGTGGTGGCGATGTTGATGTAGCCGTCCGAAGTCTTGAACACGCCGGTCGGGATGCTGGTCGGGTGGTTGTTGCCGGCCTGCTTGGCGACTTCCTTCTCCATCAGCCAGCGCGCGGCCTGAAAGTCGAGCATGAAGATTTGGGCCTGCAGCAGCGAGGTCTGCACCCATTGTCCCTCGCCGGACACCTCGCGCTCGAGCAGCGCGGTGAGGATGCCCATGGCGCAGAACAGGCCGGCCGTGAGGTCGGCGACGGGAATGCCGACCCGCATCGGTCCTTCGCCCGGCGCGCCGGTGATCGACATCAGTCCGCCCATGCCCTGCGCGATCTGATCGAAGCCGGGGCGTTTGTGATAGGGCCCGTCCTGGCCGAAGCCAGAGATGCTGCCATAGACGATGCGCGGATTGATCTCGCGCAGACTCTCATAGTCGATGCCGAGCTTATTCTTCACGTCGGGACGGAAATTCTCGACCACGACATCGGCCTTGGCGGCGAGGCGCTTGAACACGGCGAGCCCGCGCTCGTCCTTCAGGTTCAGCGTCATCGCCCGCTTGTTGCGATGCAAATTCTGGAAGTCGGAACCCCGCCGCGGCCCGCCCGGCTGCTCGCCGCCGGAATCCTCGGTCAGCGCGTCAATCTTGACGACATTGGCGCCCCAGTCCGCAAGCTGCCGCACGCAGGTGGGCCCGGACCGGACACGGGTCAGATCGAGCACGGTGAAGCGCGACAGGGCTTCCGAGGCTTGCGGAAAGGGCATTTAAGGGCTCCGGGGCAGATTCGGGAGCCACCATAGTGCCGAAACATCATGCGGCAAGTCTGCGCCGGCGCGGATGCCGCCTGTCAAAATGCAGTGCTTGGTGCGGTTTGCTGCGCTGCATGAAGGGATCAGCGCGACAGGCGCTTCAGCTCGTCGCGTGCCTGCTCGGCCAGCGGGTCATCGCCGTGGCGCGCAATGAAGAGCTCGAACGCCTCCCGGGTTCCCTTCTGACGCGCGGTCTCGTATTCCCGGGTGACCGTCGCCGCGGGGTCGCGGGCCATCGGCATGGAGGGGGCGCGTCCCGCCTTACCGCTTTCATTGCCTTTGTCCTTGCCGCCGTCGTCTGCATTGGCTTTCCCGACCATGGCGAGCTGTTCTCCGATGGGCAGACGATCCGGCCCGGCGAACACGGCCAGGAACCCGATGAGACCGACTGAAAATGGGCCTGGTTTCATGATTTCCTTTACAGATCATACCCGCAGGCGGGACCTGAATCCTTGCCCTTGGCCCGTACCGCTACTTGATTTGATGGCTAATACGGCCTTATGAAAGGGGGCCGGAGGCCGCTGCCGAATTTTAACCAAACGTATATCTCTCAAGTTAGAATCACGCGCCTTCGTCCGCGAATCGCGTGATCCGTTGCTCCGGAGAGTCCATTGGCCAATTCTGTCACCGTTGGTGCCACCAACAACGCCGATATTGACGGCTTGCTGTCGGGCTACAAGTGGACCGGCACGATCACCTACAGCTTTCCCGACTCGGCCAGCGACTACTCCAATCCTTATTACGGCGGCAACAGTGAGCCGACATCGTCTGGCTTCGCCGCGGCGCCGAGCGCGATGCAGGCGGCGATCAACTACGCGGTCGGACTGATCCTCGGTTACACCAATGCCAGCATCCAGTACGTGGGCACCGACGGCGCGAACATCATGATCGCTCAGTCGTCGAAGCCCGCGACCTCCTACGCCTACTACCCCGGCGACTATGCGGCCGGCGGCGACGTCTGGTTCGGGACCCAATACAATTACTCGCTGGCCAAGCTCGGCAATTATTATTTCACGACCGCGATGCACGAACTGGGCCACGCTCTCGGTCTCAAGCACAGCCAGGAGACCGGCGGCCCCGCCAATGTCGCGGTGCCGAGTGCGCATGACGACAGCGAATACACCATCATGAGCTATCGCAGCTATGTCGGCGCCTCGACGACCGCCGGCTCCAGCAACGAGGCTTACGGATATCCGCAGACCTATATGGCCAACGATATCCTCGCGCTCCAGACGATGTACGGCGCGAACTACGCGACCCAGGGTGGGAACACCGTCTACTCCTGGAATCCCACCACGGGTCAGGAGTTCATCAACGGTGTCGGGCAACTCGCGCCGGGCGGCGGCACCGGCAACTCGGCCAACCGCATCTACGAGACAATCTGGGACGGCGGCGGCATCGATACCTATGATCTGTCTAACTACACGACGAATCTGAGCATCAATCTCAATCCCGGCGCGACGTCGCTGTTCTCAACCGTGCAACGAGCCAATCTCGGCGACAACCAAAATCTCGGCTACGACCACTACGCCTCAGGCAACGTCTACAACGCCTATCTCTACAACAACGACGCGCGCTCCTACATCGACAATGCCACCGGCGGCTCCGGCAACGATACGATCATCGGTAACGCCATCGCCAACGTGCTGAACGGCGGCGGCGGCAACGATACGATCACTGGCGGCGGCGGCAACGACACCATTATTGGCGGCGCCGGTACCGATACGACGGTGTATTCGGGCAATCAGTCCAGCTACGCCATCTCGTACAATCCGGCGACGCAGACATTCACACTGGCCGATCAGCGCGCCGGTTCGGCTGACGGCACCGATACGGTGACGGGCGTGGAGAACTTCCAGTTCGCCGACGGCACGGTGACCAGTGACACGCTGATCAGCCAATTGGGTCCCATCGTCCTTGAGTCATTCGGCTCCACGGCGCTGCTTCAGGTCGGGAGCAACTATGAGCTCGGTAACGCCGGACCGATGCTCAAGTACAACGGATCCCTGGTGACGGCCGGGCAGTTCGCACCCTGGGTTCCAATAGGGGCGGAGCAGACCGCGAGTGGTTTCGACTTCGCCTGGAAGACGCCGGGGACGGATAATTATACGGTGTGGAGCACTGACGCGAACGGCAACTATACCGGAAACCTGACCCAGATTGTCTCCGGCGGCACCAGCGCGCTTGAATCACTGGAGACGGTCTTTCACCAGGATCTGAACGGCGACGGCATGATCGGGGTGCTCTCGGTGACTATGGAGTCGTTCGGTTCCACGACGTTACTGCAGGTCGGGAGCAACTATGAGCTCGGTAACGCCGGACCGATGCTCAAGTACAACGGATCCCTGGTGACGGCCGGGCAGTTCGCACCCTGGGTTCCAATAGGGGCGGAGCAGACCGCGAGTGGTTTTGACTTCGCCTGGAAGACGCCGGGGACGGATAATTATACGGTGTGGAGCACTGACGCGAACGGAAACTACACCGCAAACCTAACCCAGATCGTCTCCGGCGGCAGCAGCGCGCTTGAATCACTGGAGACGGCCTTTCACCAGGATCTGAACGGTGACGGCACGATCGGAGTGCTCTCCGTGACTGTAGAATCGTTCGGTTCCACGACGTTGCTTCAGGTCGGAAGCAACTATGAGCTCGGTAACGCCGGACCGATGCTCAAGTACAACGGATCCCTGGTGACGGCCGGGCAGTTCGCACCTTGGGTTCCAATAGGGGCGGAGCAGACCGCGAGTGGTTTTGACTTCGCCTGGAAGACGCCGGGGACGGATAATTATACGGTGTGGAGTACTGACGCGAACGGCAACTATACCGGAAACCTGACCCAGATCGTCTCCGGCGGCAGCAGCGCGCTTGAATCACTGGAGACGGTCTTTCACCAGGATCTGAATGGAGACGGTACGATTGGGTTGCTCACGACGACGCTCGAGTCGTTTGGCTCAACGAGTCTGCTCCAGGTCGGCACCACTTATGAGCTCGGCAGTTCTGGTCCGATATTGAAGTACAACGGAGCAGCAGTCGTGAGCGGTCAGTTCTCACCTTGGGTGCCGATCGGGGCGGAGCAGACGGCTAGCGGATTTGACTTCGCTTGGAAGATGCCGGGCACCGACAATTACACGGTGTGGGGCACGGATGCGAACGGGAATTACCTGACGAACCTCACGCAGATCGTATCGGGCAGCAGCGCGGCACTGGAAAGCCTCGAGACGACCTTTCATCAGGATTTGAATGGAGATGGCACGATTGGGTTGCCCACAACGACGCTCGAGTCGTTTGGCTCAACGAGTCTGCTCCAGGTCGGCACCACTTATGAGCTCGGCAGTTCTGGTCCGATATTGAAGTACAACGGAGCAGCAGTCGTGAGCGGTCAGTTCTCACCTTGGGTGCCGATCGGGGCGGAGCAGACGGCCAGCGGATTTGACTTCGCTTGGAAGATGCCGGGCGCCGACAATTACACGGTGTGGGGCACGGATGCGAACGGGAATTACCTGACGAACCTCACGCAGATCGTATCGGGCAGCAGCGCGGCGCTGGAAAGCCTCGAGACGACCTTTCATCAGGATCTAAATGGAGATGGCACGATTGGGTTGCTCAAAACGACGCTCGAGTCGTTTGGCTCAACAAGTCTGCTCCAGGTCGGCAACACCTATGAGCTCGGCAGTTCTGGTCCGATATTGAAGTACAACGGAGCGGCAGTCGTGAGCGGTCAGTTCTCGCCTTGGGTGCCGATCGGTGCCGAGCAGACGGCCAGCGGATTTGACTTCGCTTGGAAGATGCCCGGCACCAACAATTACACGGTGTGGGGCACGGATGCGAACGGGAACTACCTGACGAACCTCACGCAGATCGTATCGGGCAGCAGCGCGGCACTGGAAAGCCTCGAGACGACCTTTCATCAGGATCTGAATGGAGATGGCACGATTGGTCTACCCGCTCATATCAGCCCCAGCTTCACCTTAATCGACTTTCACGTAGCCTGAGCGCCCGTTTTCCGCGATCGAGTGCTGAGGCCCGGATGAGAATGCGAGCAGGCCGGCATCGACTTGCGTCGGCTCGACCGCTATCTCTTGAGCCGGAGTGAGCCACCATAACACAAATAGCATACCGAGACCGTTGGACAGCAGTGCAGTTGAGAGTGGCACATTCATAATCAGCTGGACGCCTAGCCCGGACGAGACTGCGATAAAGCGTGCATCGAGGTGTCGCGACGCGATCGTTCCGAGGGAGAGTATTGATCCGCAGACGAAGGCGGACACTGGTGCGAGCAGAAGACCGACCGACGCTATACCTTCCGTGGCAAGGAAGGACGCGTTGAAATTGCCATTTCGATACGCTGCTCCGATTGTTGGCCCGAGCTCGCCGTACATGCAGCCAAAAAAACGCCTTACGATCGAGATCTGGCAAAAGTGAGTGTTCGGATTGTGTGTGAAGAAGTCGGCGTACTGATCCAGCGCGAGAACGGGTACTCCAACGAACCTCAAACTCACAGTCCCAAGCGGGTACAATGCCAAATATGGCGAGAAAGGTCGAAGTAGCATGAACGCGCCCATGCCGATGAGCAACGGAATCACAAATGCTAAGATAGTCGCAGCGCGAGGTTCGAATCGGCTGTATAGCCAAAATAAGAGCGGAAGCCAAAGGGGAACCAAAAGAACCGTTTTATTCAATACCACCGGATAAAAGCTCAGTGACAGCGCGAGTACACCAGCTGCGAAACCCCATTGCTTACGGGCTGCGAAGCTCGCGAAGAGATAGGGAATGATTGTGCCAATTGTGGTCAAGGTCAGATAATTTAGTGTAGTCGGACGGATCACTGTGTTGCGCAGATCCCCGTAGGGATCTCCGAACTGAATTCCATAGGATGCGTCAGCGATGAGCACCGCGACGCAGATCAAGGACAAGAGCGCGCGCAACAACGCTGGACGCACTGTCCATGGTCTGATCGGGACCGCACGAACGAAGAGTAGTGGAACAAGTGCAGCTAACAGTCCAGCGACCAAGGCCCATCGCGTAGTCGAATGGGGGTAATCGAACTCGCTGAAAAAGCTTAGCCAGACGAAGCCAAATACGGCTGAGAACAATGAAAAGGCGACGGTGTAGCCGAAAGAAAACCTTGCAATCAAAAACAGCGGCACAAAAAACGTCATAGCCATCGCAGCAGTCATCGCTTCAATAGTCGGCCACGAAGGCCAAAAGTGCATGGCTGGGAACATGCGTGCGGACACGATCATTGAAATAATGTCGATGACCATGAAGCTCATCATCGTGACGGCTAGTGCGCCAAACGGTTGGATCTTCGCCTTACGCAGAGCATTGCCTATCGATGCTGTTTCGTCGGACGGCAGCCTCGGTATGACCGCCGCGCCGCTCCCGAGAGCGAAGAATAGCAAGCAATCCTCGCTTACCCGGCCGTAGACGAGTGACATCAGTAAGGCGAAAGTGAGTACACACAAGGCCAGTGCAGCCTCGGTATTCCCTCGTTGCAACCACAGCGAGCGGAAAACTGACAATATCAGCAGCACAAAAAGCAGCGCAGCAGGCAGGCCGAACTCGACGGCCATTTGCAGGATGGAATTGTGCACCTCAGCACCGACGCACGAGCGCTTTGCAAATTCGTTGAAGCCAATCCCAGTCAAGCCTGCGGATGGGAGCAGGGCGGCGGCTTGCGAGTAGATGCGTTTCCGAATATCGATCGAGTTGTCCAGATTTACTTGCGAGCAGCCCTGCGACGGACTGTCAATCTCCGTCTCCGAAGATTGGGGGCTTTTCGATTCCTGCCCCATTTGGGTGATTGGCAGTACAAGGCTTGTCTCCGCGTAGCGAAGGAATTTCAAGGTAGTCGAGCCGCGCAAAAGCGCTCCGGCAGAGATTGAGATTGTGATGAGGCCAATAATGCCCATGATTCGGAAGCGTTGTGCCGGTCTAGCAGCAAAGCCGACGACTAAAGCTACCATCAAAGCAATGAAGGCGAATCGGACTTGAGCTGCCGCAAAAATACAAACAAGCGGAACCGCGGGCGCCGCTATTCTGCGAAGGGAAACTCCGGCAAGCGAGATGCACACTAGGGCGAGTGAAACGAGTATCGTAAATTGGGCTGGGGCATGTGAGTACTTGTCGAACACCATCGCCTTGCCGTGCAAGGCGCTCAAGTCGGTGGACAGCGCAATTGTCGTCGCGACAGCGCCCACTGCGGCTATGACCGCGAGCACCGACATGAATGTTTGACCATACAGTGGAGTGGTCAGCCCGCGCGCGGCAGGATAAGCCGCAAATGACAAGACGAGAAGCGCCAAATCTTTGTAATCGGCCGGGGGGTGCAAAGCGAGAGAAAGGCCGCAACAGAGAAATAAAGCGATCGCTAGATAGTCAGCGACGTTCAAAGAAGTAGATCGCCACTTGCCGAGCCAGATGAGGCTTCCAGTGACGACAATAAGGTAGATCGCAGTGAAAGTGGATCCTAACCCGAACACCCCGTGGGAAAAAACCGCAACTGAATTTGCCGAAATCAAAAGAGCCGACATGATCTGGCTCGCAATATTTCCGAGCATGTTCAGAAAGTCCCCATGATATCGAACACGGCACTTTTTGCGGCTTAATCTTGGAGAATACATGAGTGCCGTCCAGCATGATCATGATGGCGGCACCCGCTCCGAGGAGTAAGTGCGAGTTGATAAGACGAACTAACGTTCGGGCGCATTCGAGATTCCCTTGGACTCTCATCCCTCACGATTCCGGAGCTTTAACAGCGGATCGAGCGGATAGCCAGATTTCGGTTCTAGTCTCTCGATCTATCCGGGAATCACGCTGAGAGCATCGCCTGGTAGCGATTACTAGCAAATCATTGTCTCACCTGTGGCCAAATTCCCAATAAAACCTGACCTTGTCATCAAGCGTCACAACCTTGCCTTTTTACTTCCGCTTCTCTGGTTTTTACCGCTGTCGGCTCATGCGTATCGACGCTTTACACAAATCGACGAGAGTTTTTTGCCTCCAACGCAGGTTCAGTTCCAGGACATTGAAGGAATAGAGGACCGCAGAAAAGTGGTTCAAAAAGCCACGAAATGCACTTCGAATTCTGGCCCGGGCAATTCTTGTCAATTGGAAGCAGTTACAAGCATCTAATGCAGTCACTTGATTCCGAACGGCTTTTTCCTGTAAAGGCTACTCGTGGGATGGGGCGTGTTTCACAGAAGGATGCGACTTTGGTCTAGGGGATTGATGGTTCGGACCGGTTTGCGTGCGATTTCGTGATTGACATGACCGGTGTTCCGACGTTGCGTGCGCCCGCACGCTGGCAGGTCCGCTGCGTTCAAAAAGGGATAAGTAATGATCAGGTTTGGACTGCTCGGTTGCGGACGCATTTCCAAGCGTCATTCCGATCTGCTTGGCGGGCGTCAGGTCAATGGTGCCTCGCTAACGGCGGTCTGCGATCCTGTTCAAGAGCGAGCGGAGGCTGTTGCATCAAAATTTTCGGTGCGCCCCTACTTCGATATGGATGAGTTCCTTTCCCAGAAAGACATTGACGCCGTGGCAGTGCTCACGCCAAGTGGTCTGCACCCTCAGCATGCGATTGCCTGCGCCAAGGCAGGCAAGCACGTGGTGGTTGAAAAGCCGATGGCGCTGCGCTTGCAAGACGCTGACGCCATGATCCGAGCGTGCGACGAAGCGGGCGTCAAGCTCTTCGTGGTGAAGCAGAATCGGTTCAATGTCCCTATCGTGAAAGCGCGGGGGGCCCTCGAGGCGGGTCGGTTCGGGCGCCTTGTGCTCGGGACGGTTAGAGTGCGCTGGTGTCGCGACCAGACCTATTACGATCAGGATGCCTGGCGTGGCACTTGGGCTTATGACGGCGGCGTACTCACCAATCAGGCAAGCCATCACATCGACATGCTGGAATGGTTCTTCGGCGACGTCGTCAGCGTCCATGCGCGGAGCACGACTGCGTTAGTCAAAATCGAAACGGAAGATACGGCTGTCGCGACGTTGAAGTTTCGTAGCGGCGCGCTTGGGATAATCGAGGCGACAACCGCGGTGCGGCCGGCTGATCTCGAAGGCTCACTCTCCATCCTCGGCGAGCAGGGGACCGTGGAAGTAGGCGGCTTTGCTATGAACAAGATTCGTCATTGGCGCTTCGTGGACGAGTTGCCTTCGGACAAAGAGGTTATCGAGAACTTCTCGGTCAATCCGCCGAATGTCTACGGCTTCGGCCATCAGGCCTATTACCAGCATGTCATTGATTGCCTGATCAATCAGCGAGCGGCGCTGGTGGACGGGCTTGAGGGCCGCAAGAGCCTGGAGCTGATCTCCGCGCTCTATGAGTCGATCGAGACCGGGCAGGAAGTCCCGCTACATTTCACGCCGCGGCTGTGTCGCCTCGGTATGGCGTCGTGAACCGGCCGCAATCAAATCATGTCGCTGTGCGCGACGTGACGTTCGGCGCCCGGGTAAAGATCGTCGAACCCTGCAATCTCTATGGCTGTGAGATCGGCGACGATTGTTTTGTCGGACCTTTCACCGAGGTCCAGAAGGGCGTTACCATCGGCGCCCGCAGCCGGGTGCAGTCGCACGCCTTCATCTGTGAACTGGTGACGATCGGCGAGGATTGCTTTGTCGGTCACGGCGTGATGTTCATCAATGATACCTTCGCCACCGGCGGCCCGGCCCGCGGCGACAAGACGTTGTGGCGGAACACAGTGATAGGCAACCGAGTGTCGATCGGCTCTAACGCCACCATCATGCCGGTGCGCATTGCTGACGATGTGGTGATCGGGGCGGGCTCGGTCGTCACCAAGGACATCGCGGCCGCCGGCACTTATGCCGGAAATCCCGCGCGCCGGTTGGCGCCCCGGAGTTAGAAGGTGGATTCATGCTGGTACCCTACGCGGATCTGCAGCTGCAGTATCAAAACATCAAGGGCGATATCGATGCGGCGATAGCCGCGGTAATTCGCGACAATTCTTTCATTCGCGGACCCTACGTCGATGCCTTCGAACGGGACTTCGCCAAAGCCGTCGATATCAAACATTGCGTGTCCTGCGGCAACGGGACCGACGCGCTCTATATTGCGATGTCGGCACTCAAGGTGCAGCCCGGCGACGAGGTCATCACCACAGCGCATTCGTGGATCAGCACATCGGCGATGATCACACATGCCGGCGCGACGCCGATATTTTGCGATACCGACGGCGCGAACTTCACCATTGATCCGGCGGCGATCGAAGCTGCGATTACGCCGCGAACGGTTGGCATCATTCCGGTGCATCTGTACGGACAGCCGGCGGACATGGACGCGATCATGGCGATCGCGCGCAAGCACAAGCTATGGGTAATCGAGGACTGCGCGCAGGCGCATCTGGCGCGCTACAAGGGCCGGCAGATCGGCACCTTCGGGCAAGCGGCGACCTATTCGTTCTATCCGGGAAAGAACCTAGGCGCGATGGGCGATGCCGGCGCCATCGTCACCAATGACGATGTGTTGGCCGAGCACATGACCATGCTGGCTCGCCATGGCGGCCTCGTCAAACACCAGCACCAGATCGAGGGCATCAACAGCCGGCTCGACGGCCTGCAGGCCGCGATCTTGTCGGCCAAGCTGCCGCATTTGCCGGCTTGGACCCGGGCGCGCCAGGAGGCTGCGAAGGTTTACGACGTCGGCCTCAACCAGATCGAAGGTGTCGTTGTGCCTTCGGTCGCGAGAGACCGCACCCACGTCTATCACCTCTACACTATCAAGCATCCGCGCCGTGATGCGCTGGCCGCACACCTCGGCGCCAAGGGCGTTCAGACCGCGATCAACTACCCGACGGCGCTGCCGTTCCTCGCCGCCTATGGACGGTTCAAGCATCTCCCCGAGCAGTTTCCGAACGCGCATCAGGATCAGGGCCAGATACTGTCGCTGCCGATGTTCGCGGAGATCACGCGGGAGCAGCAGAGCGAAGTTATCGATTTGATTCGAACGTTCTAAATTCCGCAGCAATCAAGATAGGCAGAGGCCTGATCGCCCACATGGCTGAGCCAGACGGCACTTTTCGTCTATTGGGAAATTCCGCTTGGAATGCGGCGGCCTTTGTCATCGGTGTTGGCTTGAATCTGATGATCCTGCCGTTCGTCGTCTTCCGGCTGGGCCTCGCCGCGTTTGGCGTCGCCGGTCTGGTGATGGCCTGTCTCGCGCCCGCTCTGGCATTCAGCAATGCCCTCGCATTATCGACCGCGCGTGAACTTGCCCACCGTCTGGCGCCGGCCGAACGCGACGATGCCCGACGTTTCTTCGCCACGGCGTTGCTACTTGCCGTCGGGATCGGCGGGCTGATCGTGATCGGCTTTGTCGCGGCTGGGCCGCCACTCGCGCGCCTTGCGTTTCATCTGAACGGCGACAGTGCCAACGATCTCGGACGCGCTTTTGCCCTGGGTGCTGTCGGGTGGCTGTGCCAGTGCCTTTCGGCGGTGTTTCTCACGCTGTTCACAGCGCGCCAGGATTATCGGCGGATTTCCTCGATCAACATTACCAGCGCCGTCGTCGCGACGGGCTCGATGGTAGTGCTGATCCCGTCCTGGCCGCAGGCGTCGACGTTTCTAGGCTGCCAGGCGCTGGGCTTTGCGACAGGCCTGCTGATGGTGTTCGTGCTGTCGCGTCTGCGGCTCGGCGAATGGCTGGCGCGTCCAGCGCTTCATCGCGGCCCGCTTGGCGATCTCGTCAATGTGGGATCCTGGCAACTCGCCGCTCAAGGTGGGGGGTTGCTCTCCGGGCAGGTGGATCGATACCTGCTTGGCGCGCTGTTGCAGCCGCAGTTTGTCGGATTTTATACCATCGCGCAGCGGCTCGAAGAGGCGATGTATATTGGCATCCTGAAAGTCGGCGAAATCTTGTTCCCGTATTTCAGCGCCTTGCAAAGAGAATCCAGCGATCGGAAAGCCGAACTGTTGTTCCGCTCCTCCTGGATCCTCAACGTGCTTGCGGCGAGCGTCCTCGGGGCCCTGGTTCCGGTGGCCGGCCCGCTGCTTTATCTATGGACTGGCCCGGAAGTGGCTGCTGAAGCCCAGCGGGTGTTGGTCGTGCTCGCGATTGCCGGCATGCTTGGATGCAGCGCCAACGTCTTCGCATTCTATCTTCTGGCGCACGGCCAGTCCCGCTCCATTGCATTGATCTCGCTGGTGACAGCGGTGTTTACCGTGGCCACCAGCGCAATCGCGCTGCCCTATTTCGGATGGCAGGCAGCAGGCTGGAGCGCCTGCGTCGGCATGAGCGCCCAAATCGTCACGACCATCCTGCTGCTGCGACGAAGTTTCAGCATCGCCGGCATGTGGTCGCGCGTCGCCCATTTCGTATTGCTGCCGCTCGGAACCGGCATCGCGACCGCCCTTGCCTTGCGATATGCGCTTCGCGACGCGTTATTCGACCATGTGTCGCCCTGGTGGTATGTGGGGGGCCTTTATTGCGTTGCGGCCGCCATTATTTTCGTCGTCGTAGTTACGGTTTCGCGGGTTGGCCCGCACGGCGCCGCCTGCTGGCGGGATTTGCGCGTCATCGCCACTCGTTTCTTACCTGTGAGGGCTACGTAACCATGTGCGGGATTGCTGGCATCCTCAATATTCGCGGCAACCCGGTCGATCCCGCGGAAATTTCGCGACTGACGAACCTGCTTGCGCATCGCGGCCCTTTTGGCGAGGGAACCTGGTTCAGCGCCAACCGAAACCTGGCTTTCGGCCACCGCAGGTTGGCGATCATCGATCCCGGCGAGGGTGGCTTTCAGCCTATGGTATCCTCGGACGGTCGTCATGTGATCGTGTTCAATGGCGAAATCTACAATTTTCTCGAGCTTCGGCGCGAGCTAGAGGCCCAGGGCGCGGTCTTTCGCAGCCAGTCCGACACCGAGGTCATTCTCGCCTCGTGGCGGGCGTGGCAGGAGGGCATGTTGTCGCGCTTCAACGGAATGTGGGCGCTGGCGATCTTCGATACGGAGACGGAGGATTTATTTCTTGCGCGCGACCGCTTCGGTATCAAGCCGCTGTTGTATTCGTGGTCGCCGGAGCGCTTTGTTTTCGCATCCGAGCAACGCGCGCTGGTGCGAAGCGGCCTGATCGACACCGCGCTGGATGTCGATGTCGCACGGCGAGTGTTGATCGATGCTTTCGGGGTGGAAGGAAGCGAACGGACGCTCTGCCGGGAGGTGCGCCGCCTGCAGGCTGGTCACTGCATGTGGCTTCGTCACGGGCGATTGGAGATCCGGCGCTGGTGGCGCACCGTGGATCATCTGCCGGAGGTGCCGGCCACCGAGGGCGAGCGCGTCGAACGCTTTCGCGAACTGTTCCAGGATGCGGTCGCACTGCGGATGCGCAGCGATGTGCCGATCGGAACATGTTTGTCAGGCGGGTTCGATTCGTCAGCCGTGATCTGCACCATGGCGGCGCACGAAAAAGCCGGCATGGGACCGCGCGACAATGCCTCCTGGCGCCACGCCTTCGTTGCGACCTTTCCCGGCGCGATCAATGATGAGCGACCTATGGCCGAGGAAGCCGCCGCCTGGGCCGACGTCGCTCCGTCGTTCCTTGAAATAGGTCGCAACAACGCGCTCGCCGATATCGACCGAATTTTGGACGACAATGACGACGTCTATATCGGGCTGCCAAGCGCGGCTTGGTTGATTTATCAGGAGCTCAGGCGCCAGAACGTGACGGTATCGCTGGATGGCCACGGCGCGGACGAGTTGATGGGAGCCTATCTCCAGGAGGGGAAATCGATGGCGTTCTGGGCCAGAAATACGCTGGCGGGGCTGTCGTCCAATTCGGCAATGGCCAGACGCGGTGTGGATTTGATGCGGGCGATGATGATCAAGCGACAGCGGCATTATTTTTTGCGCGGCGGTATGCGCGGTATCCCGGCTCAGCTCAGCCTGGTCGGCGAGGACGACATGCTGCCGCGCCATTGGGGATCATTGAACCAGCGCCTCTATCGAATGTTCCACGCCACCGTGTTGCCGACGATTCTGCGGAATTTCGATCGCCTTTCGATGGCGCACGGAATAGAGGTCCGGATGCCGTTCATGGACTGGCGTTTGGTGACCTATACGATGGCTTTGCCGGATTCCAGCAAGTCATCCGACGGCTATACTAAGGTCATCGCACGGCGCGCGATGGCTAATCAGATGCCGGAGTCCATCCGCATGGGACGCCGCAAAGTCGGCTTCAATTCGCCAATGCCGGAGTGGTTGAACGGGCCTCTTGCCGGCTGGACCAGTGATCTGCTCGATCGACAGGTCCCGGCATTCGCCGAACTGGTGGACGAGACCGACCTGCGGAAGACCGTCACACGCCTGACGTCTTCCAAAACCTGGGATTGGGAAACGGTCGGACGAATCTGGCCGTATCTGAACATGAAGTGGATGCTGGCGAGGTAAGCGTAACCAATGCGGTTATTCCAGAATAGCGGTCTCTATCCGTCCTATTTGAGACGCCTGAATCAGCTTGCAGCGGGAGCCCGGGGTTTCGCGGAGCGGCGCCGCGTCTTTCTGGATGACCGGTTTGGCGCCCTGCATTTCCTCAAACCGGTACTCGGCGACGCGCCGGAGGCCTTCTTCACCAATGCTGACGATGAAACCCTGCAGCGTCATTGGGCGCGTGAGCAGGGAATTCAGGGCAAGTCGTCGCTAGAGACCATATTGCTCGCCCAGATCGAGCATCACCGCACCGAGGTATTTTATAATCTCGATCCCGTGCGCTATCCGAGTGCATTCGTACGCAAGCTTCCAGGCTGCGTCAAAAAAACACTCTGCTGGCGGGCTGCGCCGTCGGGAAAGGCCGACCTGACGGCTTACGGTGCCGTCCTCGGCAACTTTCCCTCGATCCTGGATTCCTGGCGCCGCGCCGGCTGTCGCGCCGAGATTTTTTTTCCCGCGCTCGACCCGCTCATGGAAAACTATGGTCACGGCGATCGCCCGATTGACGTGCTTTTTGTGGGAGGCTATTCGCGGCATCATACCGCGCGGGCAAAGACGCTCGAGCAGGTGGCCAATTTAGCCGATACCCACCGGATCGTCTATTGCCTTGACTCTTCACGGCTGACATGGCTTGCGGAGAGCGCGCTCGGCAGCCTGCTGCCGTTGAAAAAGCATCGGCGTCCCCAGGCCATTGCCAGCATCGCACAACCGCCGGTATTCGGGAAATCGCTTTACGAGCTTCTCGGATCGTCGAAGATCGTGCTGAATGGTGCCATCGACATGGCGGGGAGCGATCGCGGCAATATGCGTTGCTTCGAGGCCATGGGCTGCGGCGCGTTGCTTTTGTCCGACGCCGGCAGCTATCCAGACGCAATGACAGCGGGCCTGACTATGGAAGTTTATACATCCTCGGAACAGGCCACTGAAATCGTTTCCAAGTGTCTGGAAAGTTGGCCGGGATCGGTCGAGATGGCCGCTCGGGGACGGAGCCAGATGTCGGCGGCCTATGGTAAGGCTGCGCAATGGGAACGATTTGTCGATATCGTCGCACGGATCTAGGCATGCTGGCGCGGACACGACATCAATGTTGACAAGATAATTAGGGTTTGACGATGAGAACGGACAATCTGGCCCAGGGGATCAAGTGGTTGCTCGACGGCGCCGCCGCGCCCGTATTCAAGATGCGACCGCGGCCCTTTGGTCCGGGTTATCAGACGGTGAAACGCCGGATCATAACGTCGGCGGTCGACGGCGGCCTGCTTCGCGACGGCGATGACTTGCCACCCGGCTACGGCGTCGCCATGGACGAGCGGGTTGTTGAATACCCGTGGGTGTTCGCCCGGTTGGCTAATGTCGGCAAAATGCTCGATGCCGGATCGACCTTCAATCACGACTTTCTTCTGGAACGGCCGCCGTTGCGGGGCGCTGATCTCACGATCATGACGCTGGCACCTGAAAAGCGCTGTTACTGGTACAACGGCTATTCATATGTGTTCGGCGATCTCAGGAAAACGATGTTTGCCGATCATGCCTTCGATACCATCGCCAGCATTTCAACCATTGAGCATATCGGCCTGAACAACACGATGCTCTACACGGGAGATCCCGCAGATACGGAATCCGATGAGAACGGGTTCGTTCCCGCGGTGAAGGAATTCAAGCGTATCCTCAAGCCCGGCGGCACCTGCTTCATTTCGGTGCCTTTCGGCAAGCGAGACAATCTCGGCTGGTATCAGGTCTTCGACCTTGCCATGATCCAGAAGATCGTCGAGACATTTGCCCCGGTTGCGCACCAAATCGATTACTTCGGTTACTCGCTCGATGGCTGGTCCCGAAAGTCCGCGCATGCCCTGGCGAGTGCCACCGTATATGACGTTCACACGGGTAAGGGATGGAGCACTGACCTGGCGGCATCGTCGCGTGCCGTGGCGTGCCTGCAGTTGACCGCATGAACGTCGATTATCTAATCCAGCGACTTATCGGGCGCGCAACCTGCCGGCTGCAACAGAACGCGGTGCTTGGCTCCAGGGCAAGGATCAGGAATATTCGCGGCGATTCGGATAAGATTACGGTCGGCCAGCACTCCCGGATTTTGGGCGAGCTATTGACCTTCGCGCATGGCGGCGAAATCAGCCTTGGCGAATGGTGCTATGTCGGCGAGGGAAGCCGGATCTGGTCCGCGGCTTCCATCATCATCGGCAATCGCGTCCTGATCTCGCATTCCGCGAACGTGTTCGACAATCTGACCCACCCGTTGGGGGCGGCGGCGCGGCACCAGCAGATTAGGCAGATTTTCTCTCATGGCCATCCTCGCGACATTTCGCTTGACGAAAACCCGGTCCGGATTTGCGATGACGCCTGGATTGGTGCAGGAGCTATGGTCTTACGTGGCGTGACCGTGGGCGAGGGTGGCGTTGTCGCCGCCGGGGCTGTGGTCACCAAGGATGTTCCTGCGTTTTCCGTTGTGGCGGGCAATCCTGCCGTATTGATCAAGGAATTGCCCGCCGATGCCCGCCAATCCTGAAATCACCACTTGGGAAAATGCGGTCGTCTGGCTTCGCAATCAGCCGGACCAGCGTCAGCTCGTGCTGGACGCGTTTTATGATGATCCCTTGATCGCCGCGGCCAAACGTTACTTCGCCGGCGACGAATGGCAGGCGGTTTCAAAGTTGCTGCGGGACCGCACCGGCCGGGCCCTCGACGTTGGCGCCGGGCGCGGCATCGCCAGCTACGCCCTCGCGCGGGAGGGGTTTGCAGTCACCGCGCTCGAACCGGACCCCAGCGCCATCGTCGGAGCGGTGGCGATCCGGACGCTGGCCGCCGAGGCCAACCTGCCCATCGAAGTCGTCGAGGAATTTTCCGAACGCCTGCCATTCGACGAGAGCGCGTTCGATGTCGTATTCGCCCGAGCTGTGCTGCACCACACCCGCGACCTCGACAGCGCCTGCCGTGAAATGTTTCGCGTGCTTCGTCCAGGCGGAATTTTCATTGCAGCGCGCGAGCACGTGATCAGCAAGGAAGCCGATCTCGGGCAGTTCCTCGATCAGCATCCGCTGCATCACCTCTATGGGGGCGAGCATGCGTTTCTTCTCGATCGCTATACCGGTGCACTGCGCGGAGCCGGGTTTGAGCGGGTAGAGATTCTCCCGCCATTGCAGAGTCCGATCAATCTGTTTCCCTATACGATCGATACCCTGCGAGCCGCTGTTGTGGAAAAGCTATCGCGGAAAATTCCCGCCGGTCCATTGTGGCGCGCCGCGTTGGGTTCCAAGGCCGTCTTCACGTCGCTGCTGTCGGTGGCGGAACGATTCGATAATCGTCCGGGCCGACTTTATTCATTTGTCTGCCACAAGGCGTAAACATGACGACGTGGATCACGGGCGCCAACGGCTTCATCGGTCGACACCTGGTGCGCGTGTTAGCTGACCAGGGCCATGCCGTACATGGCATTGGTCACGGCGCCATCAATGAACCCGAACGGCAGCGCATCGGTCTCGGGCAGTGGCTGAACGGGGAAATCGAGGCGGCCAATCTCAACACGCTGGCCGGCGAATCCGGGCTGCCGTCCACGATTTTCCACCTGGCTGGCGGATCCTCGGTCGGATTGTCGATCGCGCAGCCACTTGAGGATTTTTCGCGCACCGTCGCGAGCACGGCCCGGTTGCTGGAATGGCTTCGCGGCTCGGCCCCCGGGTGCCGGTTGATTGTCGCGTCTAGTGCGGCGGTCTATGGCGCCCATCATGCTAGCGCGATTTCAGAGGATGCCGAAACGCAGCCGATGTCGCCATATGGCCATCACAAGCTAATTATGGAGCAGCTCTGCCGCAGTTACGCGATCTCGTTCGGCATCCGCGTGATCATCATCCGGTTATTCTCAGTGTACGGTCCCTCACTCCGCAAGCAGTTGCTCTGGGACCTCTGCTCCCGTCTAGCGCAAGGCCAGTGCGAGCTCGTCCTGGGCGGCACCGGCAACGAAGCGCGTGACTGGATCGATGTACGGGACGTCGTGCGGCTGCTTGCGGGGCTCGCACGGACTGACGGGATGCCCCTGAAGGTGCTGAATGGCGGCAGCGGTATCCCTACCAGCGTTGCCGAGATCGCCGATATGGTGACAAAAGCCTGGGGCGGCGATATCGCAGTTCGGTTTTCGGGCCTGGTCCGTGCGGGCGATCCCTTCAGCCTAGTCGCCGACGCGAGGGAGCTTTCCGCCATTCCCTTCAGTTGGCACATCCCGGTCCAGGACGGTATTACTCAGTATGTAAGCTGGTTCAAGGGGCAGGTCTATTGAGCGACGCTCGCCCCATCCGGCTCGCCTTCACGTTAATTTCTCGCAAGGCTTGGGCGGGCGGCTACAACTATCAACTGAACCTGTTCCACGCGCTTGCGAAATACTGCCCGGGCGCTATCACGCCCGTGGTGTTTGCGAGCGAAGCTCACGATGCTGGCGAACTCGCGCCTATCCGAAAGGTGCTGGGGGCCGAGACTGTTTGCTCGGTGCACTTCGATCGGCCTGCGCTGACCTCGTTGCTGCCGACCATGTTCGCTCAGGATCGGCGTGCGATTGCCAGCTTTCGCAACCACAAGATCGATGCGGTCTGGGAGAACGCCCGCTTCTTCGGATGGAAGTCTCCCTATCCGACGGTGGCTTGGATTCCTGATTTCCAACATCGGCAGCTGCCGCATCTGTTCTCTAACAATGCGAGACGACGGCGTGAATTGGGTTTTCAGCTGCAGGTCCTGTCTGGCCGCACCATCATTCTGAGTAGCCGCAGCGCCGAGCGCGATTGCGTTTCTTACTATCCCCGGACGAAGGGCCGAACCGCCGTCGTGAGGTTCGCCAGCGAGCCTTCGGCCGAATTGCTCAAGCTGGATCCGGTAGAAGTGCTCCAGAAGTACGATCTGCCGAGAACGTACTTCTATGTCCCCAACCAGTTCTGGCGCCACAAGAACCACAGGATTGTCCTAGACGCGCTTTCATTGCTTGCGCAGCGAGGCGTTCATCCGGTTGTCGCTGCATCCGGCGGCGGTGATCCGAATGATCCGGTATATCTCGATCAAATCGTGCATGAAGCGGCAGGCCGCGGCCTGGCACAGCAGTTCCGCTACCTCGGCATGATTCCGCTCGCCGAAGTCTATGCCCTTCTCCGTTCCAGTGCAGCGCTGATTAATCCATCTCGCTTCGAGGGCTGGAGCACCACGGTCGAGGAAGCAAAATCGTTCAGCGTGCCGATGATGCTGTCAGATATCGACGTGCACCGTGAGCAGGCTGGAGAGCGCGCCCGCTATTTTGGCGCCGACGATGCCGCAGCTCTGGCCGCCCATTTGCAGGATTTCACGCACCCCGCGTTTGTGGTGCGCGAGATGAACGATCAGTTGGGCGGGCGGGTGCGGGAGTTCGCCGAGAGCTTCTCCTCGACCATTAAACGGGTCGTTCGAGCGCATCGATATGGACTGGGTCTGCTGGAGCGCGCACCGCCATGAATCAACCGGTCGTCCTCGTCACCGGCGCAACCGGATTTGTCGGACGCAATCTCGTCCCGTTGCTTGAGAGCCGCGGCTATCGGGTACGCCGGGCGCTACGGGCCGGCCGGGCCGGAGAGAACGATGTCGTGGTCGGTTCGATAGGGGCAACTACCAGTTGGGACGCAGCCCTTGTGGGAGTGGACGCGGTAGTCCATCTGGCCGCCCGGGTACACCACCCTAATGAGGAGCACGCGGACGAGCTGTACGACACAGTGAATACACAAGGTACGCTGCAACTGGCCCAAGCCGCCGCGCGGGCTGGGGTGTCCAGGTTCGTGTTTCTGAGCACAATCCTGGTCAACGGAAGCTCGACGGATGGGCGAGGGCCGTTCATGCCGGATGACGCAGTGGTGCCACGCGGCGTTTACGGACGGTCCAAGGCTGCGGCTGAGGCTGCCCTGCAGCGCCTGGCGTCACAATCCAAGATGCGGGTAGCTGTGGTGCGCCCGCCATTGGTGTATGGACGCGAAGCGCTCGGTAATTTCCGTCACCTCGTTAGCGCGATCAGACGGCGGATCCCGCTTCCGCTTGGCCTCGTCGATAACAAGCGGGCGTTCGTCAGCGTGCAGAATCTCGCGTCCTTTGTCGCACATCTGGTGGCCCTGCCGGTGGCGCGTCCTTACCAGATTTTTCTGGTCGCGGATGACGAGCAGATTTCGACGACTGCTTTCGTTCGTCGGATCGGGCAGGCGATGAACCGGACCGCTATCCTGTTGCCGGTGCCCTCGGTGGTTCTGACGCTCGCCCTCCAAGCGATAAGGCCGGAGCTGCGCCACAGCTTGGTAGGATCTATGGAGATTGACACTTCCGCCGCGCTGTCGACCGGCTGGACGCCGCCGCTCAGCATGACCCATGGATTGCGGCTGGCGGTGGGCTCCTCGTCCTAAACACCCTTGCGGTCGAGTCCGGCAACTACTCAGTCGATACCGGTGTAATATCGTCGTGCGTTGCTCATAAGCTCGGGGTTGCGCAACAATTCGTCGACCAGGGCGGCGTAGGCATTCATCGCGGTGGCGCGATCGAACTTTGCAGCCGCCTTCACCGCGCGTTCCGCCATGGCACCCTCGTCGGACCGGGATGCCGCGCGGATTGCGTCGGCGAGCTGATCGGCGCGGCCCGGCGTCACGACCCAGCCGAGCCCGTTCTCCACCACCGTCAACGCAGCCTCGGCTTCCGGCTCCGAGACCAGCGCCACGGGACGGCCGACCGCCAGCAGATTATAGAACCGGCTCGGCACCGACACCCCCGCCACGTCCTTCCGGTACGGAATGATCCAGAGATTGGCAGCCGCCAGGAACGCCTCGAGCTCGGCATCCGCGACCCGCGCCACGAAGGACACATTGGGCAAGTTCGCTTCAGCCTGCAACTGCTTCAGCCGCTCGAAGCCGATGCCCCAGCCGGACAGCAGGAAGTGGAAGTCCGGCTCGTCCTTCAAGAGGCGTGCCGCCTCGAACACGATCTCCGGATCATGGGTGAAGCCGAGATTGCCCGACAGGCCGACAATGAATCGCGCGGACAGCGCTTTACGGAACGGATTGTCCGGCGCCACGGGACGTGCCGCGGGTACCAGCGTCGCCCAGTTCGGGATGAAGCGGATCTTGTTCCGCGTCATGCCGGAATAGCTCAAGAGCGGCCGCTCCGCATCACGGCCGATGGTGATGACGGCATTGAGCGCGCGGAACATCAGGCTGTTGGCCGCGCGCATCGTCAGCGTCACCAACGAGCCGGGTTTGAGGATTTCCGCCATCACGAGAACATCGGGGAAGAGGTCGTGCATGATCAGCGCCGAGCGCGCGCCCTTGCATCTTGCCGCAGCCGCGACCGCGTAAGGCAGCATGAACGGCGCGGTCACGGTGAGCACGACGTCACCTGACTTGAGCTCCCGGATCAGCGCGAAGAAGGCACGCGCCGCGAACAGCAGCTCGGACAATCCACGTCGCACCAACGCGGCCTTTCCCGCCATCCGGTTCCTGATGGCGATTACGCGCGGCTTGCCCGGGCCGGTTTGCGAGGCCGGCAATACGCCGGGCGAGCCCGACAGCACGATGACCTCGTGGTCGACGGCGACGCGACAGGCGATCTCGGCCATGATCGCCGCGGTCGTGCTCGGATCCGGCGGGTAATGCTGGCTCGCGACGACGATCTTGCCTTGAGACTGCATGGTCAAGCCGCGGTCGATCCGAATTCCGGGACCGCATCCTTCAGGATCGTCCTGATCGTGGCCCGATCGTCCCGCGCGATCGCCTGCTCCAGCGCCGCGATCCATTTGCGCAGCGTCTGCATCGGCGGCTCGTTGGGCTGCGCGGCCATGATGCCGGCGACACCGATCTCGCGGGTCGGCTCCTCGGAGGCGAACAGGATCTCGTGCAGGCGCTCGCCCGGCCGCATGCCGGTGAACACGATCTCGATGTCGTAGCCGGGCTGGAGGCCCGAGAGACGGATCATGCGCTCGGCGAGATCGACGATCTTCACCGGCTGGCCCATGTTGAGCACGTAGACCGAGACATCGGGGCGCGCGGTGCCGAGCGCATGCGTCGCCGCCGTGATGACGAGATCGCAGGCCTCGCGGATGGTCATGAAGTAGCGGACCATGTCCGGGTGCGTCACCGTCACGGGACCGCCGGCCTCGATCTGGGCCTTGAACTTCGGCACCACCGAGCCGTTCGATGCCAGCACGTTGCCGAACCGGACCGAGATCAACCGCATCGGCGGCCTGGCACTGCCGCCAGCTGCGGCAAGATCGTGGTCCAGCGCCTGGCAGTACATCTCGGCGAAGCGCTTGGTGAGGCCGAGCATCGACACCGGCTCGATCGCCTTGTCGGTCGAGATCATCACCATGGCTTCGGCGCCGGCGCCGTGCGCCGCATCGGCAACGTTGATCGAGCCGAAGATGTTGGTCTTGACGCCCTCGCTCCAGTCGCGCTCCAGGATCGGCACGTGCTTGAGCGCGGCGGCATGGAACACGATGTCCGGCTTGAACTCCGCCATCAGGCGGATGATGCGCCCGCGGTCGCGGATGTCGGCGATCCGCCCCTCGATCGCAGCCGCCGCGCCCCGCGCGGCGAGCGTCTCCGTAACCGCGTAGAGCGCCGGCTCGGAGTTTTCTACGATCAGGAGACGCGCGGCGCCGAAGGCAACGACACGCTCGCAGATCTCGGAGCCGATCGATCCGCCGCCGCCGGTGACGATGACAGCCTTGCCCTTGATCAGCGCTTCGAGCCGCGCATAGTCGATCTTTTCGCTCGGCCGCAGCAGGAGGTCCTCGACTGCGACGGCCGTGAGGCGCGGCGTATCGCCGCCCTCAAGCGATGGCATCCGGTTGACGATCATGCCTAACTTGCGCGCCCGCATCAGGATCGATTCCGGATGAGCGTCCGGCTCGAACGCGGACGGCGTCATCACCAGGCGCGCAATCGCCTTGTCGCGCTTGGCGAAGTCGCCGACGACGTCCTCGATGTCCTCGATGTCGCCCAGCACCGGCACGTTGCGGATGAACTGGCCGCGATCGGATCTCGACGGCGACAGCACGCCCACCGGCCAGATGCGCTTGATCGCCCCGCTCTCGATGCCGCGCAACAGCACCTCGGCATCCGCGGCGCGGCCGATCAGCAGCGTCGGCGCGGCATTCTGGCCCTTGGCACGACGCCGCACGCGCGTATAGCGGAAGTGCCGGTAGGCTATGCGCAACGCGGTGAGGAACGTTATCTCGAGGAACCAGTAGAGGACGATCGTCACCTTGCCGAGGAAAAAGGCGCCGCGGACGTTGGGGGCGACGAAGATGTAGTCGAGCGCCAGGAGGGCAACCGTCAGCACGGTCGCGACGCGGATGATGTTCAGAGCGTCAGGCAGCGAGATAAAGCGCCATTTCGTCGTGGTCAGGTTGAAGAGGAAGAACACGACCATGCTGAAGGCGAGGAAGTAGGGCAGGATCTGGAATAGCAGCGGCAGGCGGTCGAAGAAGCCGTGGCCACCCTCGAAACGCAGGTAGACCGCTGCGAACAGCGCCGCCGTGGTCGCCAGCAGGTCGTGGAGCGCGATCAGGAAATTGCGCAAGGTGAGATGCGAAAGACGTGTCATTAATTCGCTCATCTCGGACTTCGTTATTTACCGGTGTTTCGGTTCCAGCACCAGAGAGAGGTCAACCCATGTTCAATGTTCCACGGGCGAAAAGCCCGCAGGGCAAAATCACATTCAGAGATCGCTACGCGGAGAACCGTTGATTCCCAACCGCGTAACTGCCGCCGTCAGAGAGTTTCCTTCTCCAATTGAATAGGCCCGAGACAATTATTTAAGCGGCACAGCAGCTTGATTTTCCTAGCACGCTTGGTAGGCGGTCGGTTGTGTAACGGCGTCTTAGCGGCCCGACTCCGGCGAGTCACGAAATACTTTTGGCGAGCTATCTAGCTGGTTTGGGAACATGTTGCAATTTGCCTTGTAGTATACTTAGAAGTGTATCCCGATTTGAATGCTCCTTTTGCGCGACGCGGCCATCAAGCGTTTCAGTCTTGTTCGTTCGCTCTTCCGGAACTCGTGTTTCTTGTCGCGGTGACCCGAGCTTGACGAGGCGACCGCAATGTTCAAATGGTATCAGCGGTACTTTATGATTGATCGCAACGCGCTCGCTCGAATTTGGGGACAAGGATAGTATGACGAAGCGGGTGGCTTTAATCACCGGCGTGACTGGCCAGGACGGCGCCTATCTCGCTGAATATTTGCTGTCGCTCGGCTATGTCGTGCACGGCATCAAGCGGCGTTCGTCCTCGTTCAACACCGCGCGCGTCGATCACCTCTATCAGGACCCGCATGTCGGCAACGTGCCGTTCCTGATGCACTACGGCGACATGACGGATTCGACCAATTTGATCCGCCTGGTGCAGCAGATCCGGCCGACCGAGATCTACAATCTCGCCGCCCAGAGCCACGTCGCCGTCAGCTTCGAGAGCCCGGAATACACCGCCAACGCCGACGCCATCGGCGTGCTGCGTCTGCTGGAAGCGATCCGCATCCTCGGCATGGAGAAGGAGACGCGGTTCTACCAGGCCTCGACCTCCGAGCTCTACGGCCTCGTGCAGGAGATCCCGCAGAAGGAGACGACGCCGTTCTATCCGCGCTCGCCCTATGGCGTCGCCAAGCTCTACGGCTACTGGATCACGGTGAACTACCGCGAAGCCTACGGCATGTTCGCCAGCAACGGCATCCTGTTCAACCACGAGAGCCCGATCCGCGGCGAGACCTTTGTGACCCGCAAGATCACCCGCGGCGTCGCGCGTATCGAGGTCGGGCTGGAACAGGCGCTCTATCTCGGCAATCTCGAAGCCAAGCGCGACTGGGGCCATGCCAGGGACTATGTCGAGGGCATGCACAGGATTTTGCAGGCCGACAAGCCCGACGACTTCGTGCTCGCCACCGGCGAGATGCGCTCGGTGCGCGAGATGGTCGAACTGTCCTTTGCCCATGTCGGCCGCCGCATCGCTTGGCGCGGCAAGGGCGTCGAGGAGACCGGCGTCGACGAGACGAGCGGCAAGACGGTGGTGAAGATCGATCCGACCTATTTCCGTCCGACCGAGGTCGATCTCCTCGTCGGCGACGCCAGCAAGGCGCGCGAGGTGCTCGGCTGGACGCCGAAGCGCAGCTTCGCCCAGCTCGTCGAGGAGATGATGGCAAGCGACCTGGCGGAGGCAAAACGGGATGCGGCCAGTGGCAAACGCAGCGTTTGAGCTGAGGGGCAAAAGCGTCTACGTCGCCGGCCATCGCGGCATGGTCGGAGCCGCACTGCTGCGCCGGCTGGCGCGGGAGGACGTCAACCTCGTCACGGTCGACCGGCGCGAGGTCGATCTCTGCAACCAGGCCGCCGTGTTCGACTGGTTCGCCAGGACGCGGCCGCAAGTGATCTTCCTCGCCGCGGCCAAGGTCGGTGGCATCGTCGCCAACGACACGCTGCGCGCCGAGTTCATCTACGACAACATCGCGATTGCGGCGAACGTGATCCAGGCCGCGCATCAGAACGGCGCCGAGAAGCTGATGTTTCTGGGTTCGTCCTGCATCTATCCGAAGCTGGCGCCGCAGCCCTTGCGCGAGGATTCCGTGCTCACCGGCCCGCTGGAGCCGACCAACGAGCCCTATGCGATTGCCAAGATCGCCGGCATCAAGATGGCGGAGGCCTACCGCAGCCAATATGGCAGCGACTTCATCAGCGTGATGCCGACCAATCTGTACGGCCCCGGCGATAATTATCACCCTGAATTGAGCCACGTCGTCGCCGCCCTGATCCGCCGCTTCCACGAGGCGAAGGTTTCGGGAGCGAAAAACGTCATCGTGTGGGGTACCGGCACGCCGCGGCGCGAGTTCCTCTATGTCGACGACATGGCGGATGCCTGCGTGCACCTGATGAAGACCTATTCGAGCACGGAGCTGGTCAACATCGGCACCGGCGAGGACATCACCATCGCCGAGTTCGCGCGGGTCGTCGCCGACATCGTCGGTTACGGCGGCGAGATCAGCTTCGACAGCTCGCGTCCCGACGGAACGCCGCGCAAATTGCTGGACGTCAACCGGCTCGCCAAGCTCGGCTGGCGCGCGACGACCTCGCTCGAAGATGGAGTCCGGCGCGCTTACGAGTCCTATTTGTCCAAAACGTCTTCACCGGCGCTTTCTGCGCTCAAGTACTTTGAAAGCTGAGCGGTTCGGATCAGCTGCTCGTACCTGTAGTCCGCACAAGCGTTGGGGGATCATTACACTTCCGAGCTGATCGACTGACTGTCAGGCTAAGAAGGCATTGAGCAGATATTCGTTTGCAAGCAGTGCAGAATTGGGGGCTATCCTTCTCTGATAATCGTGGCAATCCGAACCAGCATGCATGCGGCATCGTAGAGTCTTCTAACCTCGTAGACGAGTTGCTCGATATCCATTGAGACCCGTGGCCTCCAGCCGGGCCTGCGATGAAGCATCATAAGTGGCCGTGCTTGGCTTGGCGGGATCATGAACGGGACTAGCCGCCCATAACTCGCTGGCAACAGGCAAGGGCGATATATGCATATCCACCCACCATGCCTTTTCGTTCCCGTGCCGGTGGAGAGCCTGGTGGTGAGAGCGGCATAAGGGGACGGTGAATTCGTCGCTGACCTTGCGCCCCAATGTTCGCGGCTGGGCGAACTTGAGGTGATGGGCGTCGGACGGAGCCTGCTTGCAGATCACGCAAGGCTGTGCCCGGACAAAAGCAAGATGGGCCTTGCTTCGCTTGCGCGGAGGCTCCTTGGGGAAGGTGAGGCGCCCCTCTCTTTGATCCGCCGGCTCACCGGTATCTGGGCCTGCGATAACGGCTTGGTCTGGGGAGGGCCCTTCCACCGGTCCCTCTCCTGGGCTGCTCCCAAGCCCAGATCGAGGCATGTCGTTTTCAGTCTCGGGCCGAGCCATTTCCTCGAGCCTCATCTGATAGGCCCGCTCCAAGGCCCGGGCGTCGGCCTCCAGCAGCGTGTTCTTAAGTGGAAGGCTGGCTTTGGCCCAAGCCAGGAGGTCGTTGCTATCCCTTAGGGTCGTCAACTGGGCTAACAACCGCTCCCGTAGGTCAGCAGATTGCGGAGGCTCGAGGACCGCCGGTCGATTTAACACCGCCTTGCCCGGCTTCCCCTTGGGGCTCGGAGCCACTTGCGACCCGGCGGCAGCGGGAGGTCCGGCGATTACATCGGGGGTATCCAGATCGTCCTCACCGGCAATGCCGACCAGAGCGAACAGGGCGTAGCGACGGGCATAGGTCAAGGACGAGCCCATTCGGTGCGGAGCCTCGACGTCCTTTGCGGCGCAGACCGGCAGGTCAGAGGAAATCCATTCTCCGGAAGCATGGGCCAGTAGCGTCGAGAGGTGTATCTGACCTGAGACCTGCTCAACACGCGTGGTCTGGACCGTTGCGATCTCCTGCTGGCTCAGTGTCTTGCGGACAATGTCCAAGCCGGAGGCCAAAGAGGCGTAGCGGAAAGTCCTGTCATCCTCCCGCGGGAAGGGGGACCGGATTGTCGCCGTCAGGTTTTTTTCGGGGTTGATCAGCACAGCCTGGGCCTTGGCCAAGGCCGCAGCGAGGGCGCCTATGCGCTCACTGGACCGATGCATGAGCGACCTCCACCCGCAGAGTTTCGAAGCTAATCGCGCCAGATTTGGAGCGCTTCGCCCTTATACCGTGTCCGCTGGCTTCCTTCGCATCTTCCGGAACCAGCTTCTTCAATTCGGCTTTGGCGAGCTCATGGTCATCGTGAGCATCTCGGGTGCGCAGGTAAGTCGCGGCAAGTCCAGCCCAGGAGTTGGATGTTGCCATATCGACGATCTTGATGGCCTCGAGCCGAGGACGCGGCGTTTCAATTCCGAACAGGGCCGGTGCATCGCCGCTTTGCACGCAGCGCCAAAATTGCTTTTCGGCCGTTAAAAGAAGGTGTTGGTATAGAGGGTCAGCATGTACCGTGATTTCAACCCACTTCCCACCGCCCGTGATGATGGATAGCACCGCGGAACGTGCCGACACGACCCACATGTTGTGCTGCAGTTGAGCCATGTGCTTCTCCGCTGCAGCTTCCTCTGAAAAATTCCAAGGCAACATGAACTTGGCTTCGAATACTGCCCCGGTCTCCTGAACACGCCCGTCCAGCGTTGCTCCCATCCATTTGTGTACCGGATGCCTGACCCTTCTCTGAACGTCTTCGACGCGGTTGCCGCTGGTTCGCTCGTACCAGGTGCGGTTGAGGTCCTCTGTGGTGGTTCCAAGTTGAACGATCAGCTCGCGACTCAAATCCACCGCCTCGACCTCACCTCGTTTCTCGCGCCAGAGCCGAATGAGCTTGTCTTCGTCTTCTCCCATAATGATCCGAGCGTCGGACCCCCCAATGAAATCCCTTCTTGCATTCCGAATCTCAGCCGCGTTGATCATGAATCTCTCCATCTAAAATCGACAGAAGTGATTATAATGCACATTTTAGACAAATCAATTCTTTTTCGACATATTGGGTCAAAAGGAATTCAAGATGATTTCTCCGATGCAATGTCGAGCAGCCCGCGGCCTTTTGGACTGGAGTCAGCAGCAGTTGGCAGACCGCTCAAAAGTCGGGATCGTAACAATTCGCCAGCTTGAAGCGGGGGTTCACGAGCCTCGACGTTCGACATTGCAAGTAGTGCGCTTCGCCTTCGAAGCAGCCGGTGTAGAGTTCATTGAAGAAAATGGAGGTGGCCCGGGCGTCCGCCTCCGGAAGCCGGTACGATAGTGCTGCGAACGGAAAGGCATGCTTGCCCTTGCCTGCTCCACCCCAAGGTATCTGACAAGTGAATAGACCCGCCGTGTTCTTTGACCGTGATGGCGTCCTGAATGAGGACACGGGCTATTTGTACGAGCAAGCGAACTTCAAGTGGACGGCAGGTGCGCGCGAAGCTGTAAAGTCAGTCAACGACGCCGGATATTTTGCTTTCGTAGTCACGAACCAGTCAGGAGTTGCTAGGGGATTGTACAAGGAGGCCGATATCCAAGCTCTTCATATCTGGATGTCAGAGGAGCTGGCAAAAATTGGAGCTCAAATAGATGCGTTCGAGTATTGTCCACATCATCCCGAGGCAAGCGTTGAGCTTTATCGCACTTCGTGCACCTGCCGAAAGCCCAAGCCCGGCATGATCACGAAGATCATGAATCGTTTCCCGGTTGATTCTGCACGCAGCTTTCTCATAGGCGACAAGTTCACTGACATCGAAGCGGCGAACGGAGCGGGGATACGCGGCTACCTTTTCGAGGCCGGAAATCTTCAGCGGTTCGTCCGCAGCCATTTACCCGCCGGATAAACAAACCAATCAGGAAAGACGACCAATCACGAGACGCGGCGTACATCTTCTGACGCACAGTCGTGCAGTTGCCTCGTACAGCCCTTATGCTGAGAGGGCTGCCACTTTGTTCATGATTGCTCGCAAGACGTCCTCAATTGTAGGGCAACGATAGACTGCAAATCGGGAGCGCGGCGTCGCCGTAAGATTAATTCGTTCCTTGGCCATTTCACTCAGCGGCAATAGGAAATAGTTCGTCACCTCTCTGTTTGTGGCTGGATCCAGCCTCAGCGCCAAAATGAACTCGGCGGGTCCGATAATCCTTCGATGTACCAGCCAGGCGGGGCGTGTTGCGGCGCGATGTAGTAGCGAGCCATTCGAAGAGAAATGGCGAGCCTCCCGTCAACAGTCATCACTTTGGCGTCACCGTCCCAGACGGCCGCAGCGCCAAGTGCTCGAATGCGCGTGGCAAGCTTCGATGCCTCCTGCAGCAGTTCAGCATCAGATTGTCGGCGCGCGTCAAGGTATAGACGCTGTTGCTGATGTAGGCTTCGTCGCTCATGATATTGCGGATCATCCCTTCAGACCATGATGTTCCCCGGTGATTGGGAACTTGTTCGTTGTTTAGCAAGCGTACGATCGATGCTTGCGACCGTCGTCGGACAACAAAATCTGGGCGACGATTTGCTGCTCGTGCAGCGACCCGCGGGTGGCCGCAAACAGTCCTACGGCAATCGTTCGTCAGGAAGTACTAAGTTCGTCGAAGGTAACGACGGCCGGTTCGTAGACCTGCAAACCGGCCCCTTAATTCCCTCCTAAGAGGCGACCACCGTTTTGCCGCTAAGTTGTGGCGTCCACGCAGTTTATGATAGGGATTTCGGACCCGGCATCGCGGAGACAGATGTGCAGATCAAACTGCCTGAGACAGACCTCACGTCAGTGCAAAGCCTTGGTAGCTTTGAGCTCAAAGACGAAGGCGGCAGACACGTCGGTCAATACTTCTTCGGAAAGGGTTACGGCCGGACCGTCTTCCTATTCGGGAAGTACAAGGGCACGTTCAAGACCCACGCTGAGTGTCAAGCTTTCATTGACGGCGTGACCGCTGTCATCGATGACAACCGCGGGTCGCGCAGCGAGGCGACTAGTTGACCTGAGCTGAGTGATTGGAAGCTTGCCGTCAGCCCCGCCCAAAAAGCGGACGTTGCGCTGCCTAGCCTGAAAGGCGGCTCAATTCCACCTCTGCTGGCGGCGTCACCACCATGTACTCGCAGGTCGGCAGTACGAGTGCGACCTGGACGACGGCCCTAACCACCAGCACGAGATATCGGATCGTTCTCACCAGGCAAGGCAGCGCTGTTCTCGGTTACGTGAACGGGAAGGACGAATACTCAGCGACCATTTCCGGGACCCAAAGCCTTCAGGAATTTGCGATCGGTAACACCAAGGGCGTTACTGATGCGGCGAGTCAACAGTTTGTTGGGACAATTCGAAAGGCCGATCTTGTTTCTGGCAAGCTCTATGACACGGACTTTTCGTCGTAGAGTACAAGAAGCTCTTTCCCAGCTTTTGCGCTGGACGCTCAAGGACCCAGTACAAGGCCGCGCAAAAAGCGAAGGTCGAGAGCAGCGCCAGAAGCAGGAGCAACCCGTCTGTCCAGGAGCGGAATGACTCAGGGTGCCCGGCTGCAATGAAGAAGATGCCTTTAAACGGCGTGTGGAATAGATAAAGCGAGTATGAAATCGCGCCGACACCGATCATTGCCGGAGATCGAAGCCACGAAGTGGCAACGGTCCCCGAGCGAGTTAGAATGTTGAGAAGCGCGAGACTGTAAAGGACAGTCAAATAGCTATGGCCGAAATGATAGAGTACCTGATGCGCGATTTCAGAATGAAGGAACCAAGTATAAAATGGGGCAATGCCTAGCAATACAATCATTGCTGTTAGTAGCAGCGACTTGCGAGATTCAATGGTAGACCACTTTGAACTACGATACGCGATGGCGATTAGTCCTCCGGCGCTAAGTCCGTCAAGCCGTAGCGGCGTCAGGACGTAAGGCGCGTAGACATTTTCGGGGTAAAGGGCAAAGCAAATAGAACGGGCGCCTATAGACATCAGTCCGACGGCAATTAAGGCTGGCCAAAGAAAACGCCTGGGCAGGAAGAAAATTATAGCTGGCGCGACTAAGTAGAACTGCTCCTCAATGGTTAGTGACCATGTTGCGCTGATGCCGGCTGGGCCGAAATCGCGTATGTATGACATTACCCAGTTTTGGGAGAAGGTCAGCAGAGACCAAAGCGGCAGGTCTCGTCCTAGATAGTACGTCCGGCCAAAGATAGCGCTGGCGATTGAGAATGAAAACACAAGTAGCAGGTATGGGGGAAGAATGCGCAGGGCGCGCCTGGCATAAAACGTTCTGAATAGAGTTGGACTGGTACGATTATCGACGACAATTCCCACTATCAGAAAGCCGGACAGGACAAAGAACAGATCGACGCCGCTCTGTCCGAAGATGCCAAATCGCCAAATGATCTCTTGGACCGCGCCGTCTGAAGGGTCCATCAACATGCCGGTGAAATGCCAACCCAAGACGAGCAGGATGGCAATCCCACGCAGCCCATCTAGTTCAGGAATTCGAGCGTCTGCTTTCCCCATATCGGGGGCATACCACCGCAACTGCTAATCGGGCAACCCGGTCTGTCGGGGAGCGCGCTGGTGTGGCTTCTTCGCGTTCGGGTTAAACACCCTGTACAGCCGCCCATTCGTATTCGGGTCGGTGTTGTCACTGGTCGAAAAGATGATCCCGCTGGTGTGGTTCACAGAATCAACTTCCATGTACCTGTACCGGCCGCCTCCAATCATGACGACGTCTGACACTGAGGAGTGAGCCGGTCCTAGTCTAACGCCGTTCTCGTATACCTCTATTGTTGAGGACTGCTCGACATGCTCGTCGTCAACTTCAGACCATCCGGCAGCGACGCCGACGACATAGGCGTAGTTCGTGTGATGATCGAATGGCGGCCTCAAGATCAGAGGGTCTGAAGGATCTCGCGCCAGGAAATAGGCCGCGACGAACGGCAGGCTTGAACACAAGATGAAAAGAACTGCGAAAAGTCTGTATTTCACGAAATAGACCCGGTCGTATCGGTGCGCGACCGGAACCTACCATCTCAACCCTTGATAGAGCAACCCAAGCCGCCTCGCCATTCTAGTTCTTGCCGGACGAACGTAGGATCTCGGCTACGATCGATTGAACCCAAAGCCTCGAAACAGAACGCGTTGGATGGGTGCCATCAACGGTCTGCCCGGTCGGCGGGTCGATAACAACAAGAGGAGCGTATGGTTTAAGAACAGACAACAGATTTTTCATGTTCTGCTGTCTGTTCGGATTGGTCGTGTCGTTCGCGCCAATTGCTACGATGATAAGAGACGGTTGCGAACCTTCGAATATTTTGGAAGCCAGCGCGGCATAATCGGCAATTGTTGCGCCGCCTATGCCGGCGTTGATGAGTGGCCTACCATCCAGATCGTTCGGAAAACTCGCCATCTCTGTGATGCTGTCGCCGACAATGACGATTGGGCGATCCGCATCTGCTAGGTGTGCCCGAATTACAGCCCGTCTAACGTCCTGATGATCGTGGAAAGTATGCTGGGAGAGTATGCCGATTTTGGTCTGGAGCCGATGAAACTCCGAGAAATACGCGACAAGGGCGATCGATAGGGTCGCAGACAATATCCAAGGGATGGCGCGCTTCATGGGCGTCATTCCTACCACCGCAACCACTAATCGAACAACCCAAGCCGCCTTTCGGGCGGCTTTTTCTATGGAGTTTCCATGACTGAACCAGCCTCGACCGCTTGTGGGGCAGTGCCCTCGCCATCAAGTGGGGGGCTGCAAAGAAGCCTGTGACACTTAACGACGGCAAGGGCAGGCAACAATATCGCAGTGTTCCGCAGGCACCTGCGCGCAAATGGATCTCTGGCGCACGTCGCCGAACTACCGGAACAAGCGCTTCGCGGATGCAATCACAATCTGGTCCGGTCACAACTCGGTCGAAAGCTACATCAGTTTCGTGCTTCTCCGCACGCCCGGCATGACCCGCGGCACCATTATGGATGATGCGTTTTGGTGCGGACCGCTCGCGATCCCATTCCTGAAAGCGCAGGCATGGAACGAGGCCGGCAAGCCGTACCCCAGCGTAGCCGATTCGAGAGGTCCCGGCTCCGGGCCACTTGGAAGCCGGTTCGGAAAGGAAACTGATCGAAGAAGCCAGCAAAAGTCCCGGCCGACAGCGATGGAGAGACGAGCGACAAACCGTTTCGCAAGCCCGGCTTTGGTCGGGATTCACTTTGGGCTCGCTAAAGATGTGGATATCGCGGCGGCGGAGCTGGACGTTTCTGCTGTATGGAAGAAAAGTCCCGCTTTCGATCATCGGCTCAGGAAGCCGCGCGGGCTCTCGTAGCCTGTCCCGGTTCTTGTAGGAAGTTTTCAAGTCGTATCGGGAAGGGAGGAGGTTCCGCGTTTATCAACACGGAGAATTGGCTCATGTCCCACGACCTGCCGCTCAGCAAACGCGCTGCCGGTTCACGAAAAGCTCTCACCGCGAAAACGCCGAACGCGATGAAGCACGGCGCCTTCTCATCAATTGATCTGCTACCTTGGGAGAGTCCGGAAGAGTTTGCCGCGCTTCGTCGTGGGCTGTTCGAGAAATACAGCCCGGACGGTCCGCTCCAGGAAGATTGCATGGCAAGCATCGCTTCGCTGATGTGGCGCAAGCGTCGAGTTCAGAAGAAGCGTGAGATCGATTTGGCCGCTGAGCTTGATCGCGCAGAGAACAGCATTCTTTGGAAGCACCCGCTGCCTCTCTGCGATGATCAGATGGAATTGACGAAACAACAACTCGCGCACATGCGTGATGGCGACGGGACTAAACGCTGCATCCGAGTCTCCGAGGAATACGATGAGCTCGTCAGCTTTAGCTGTAGCCTCTATCGTGAGTTGGGACCCTCGATCTTTCGGATCAAAATTGGGGGCTTACCATCCGAATTTGCAGACCACTTGAACAAGACCTGCCCGGAGGAGAACTACGAGACTACTTCTCACTGGGTCGCTGCGGTTAAGAGGGAAGTTGATACGGTTTTGCTGCCCTTGGTGCGGAAGCGCTATCCCGCTCCAGTTTCCAACCGCTATTACGAAGCAGCCTTGAAAGTGATGAACCAGGAACGTCTCCTTTCAGACCTTGCTGCCGAAGAACGCATTGAGCGGAATGTCGATCAGCTCCTCGGACGATTCTTCAAATTGCAAATGGCGGACGAGGTGGCGGCGCATAGGAAGAATTCGTCCGCTCGGATGATTGAAGGATCATTCAGCTCCGGAAAAGCTGCTAACTCTGACTAACATTGGCGGCAGAGTTGCAGTTGTTTCGCTTATCTTGGCACCTGCAGATCGCGCCGCCATTTTAAATGCGTGTGTTGATACAACGTTCGCCAATTGCGAGTACTTCTGCAAATCGAGCAGTGTAAGGCATTGAAGTTGCGTCTATGGTCTCAAGAGATCAAAATGAATGCAGGTCGAGTTCCGGTCTCTTCCAGCCGCTGGCTCACCGTTCGTCCGCGATCACCTTGCCGTCGTTCGGCAGCGCGCCCGGGCTGACCAGCTCGACATTGCCGCCGAGTTTCGTCACCGCGCGCAGGGTGCCTGCAATTTCCTCGCGCAGGGCGTCGCTCGCGGCCGCAGTTTCCGCGCGCAGCGTCATGGCATCGGCCTCGCCCTGGCGCATGACGACGAGGCGCAGGCGGCCGAGCGCGGCATGGCGTTTGCCGATCTCGGCGACCTGCTCGGGGCGGACGAACATGCCCTTGACCTTGGTGGTCTGGTCGGCGCGGCCCATCCAGCCCTTGATGCGCATGTTGGTACGGCCGCATTTGCTCTGGCCCGGCAGCGCTGCCGTGAGGTCGCCGAGCGCGAGACGGATCCAGGGATGGTGCGGATCGAGCGAGGTCACCACGATCTCGCCGACGTCGCCCGGCGCGACGGGATCGCCGGTGCCGGGTTTGACGATCTCCATGATCAGATCCTCGTTCACCACCATGCCCTCGCGCGCCTCGGTCTCGAAGGCGATGAGGCCGAGGTCGGCGGTGCCGAAGGCCTGGTAGGCGTCGATGCCGCGTGCCTTGATTTCGGCCTGGAGCGAGGGCGGGAAGGCCGCACCCGAGACCAGCGCGCGCTTGATCGAGGAGACGTCGCGCCCCGAGCTTGCTGCGGCATCGAGCAGAATCTTGAGAAAGTCCGGCGTGCCGCTGTAGCCGACCGGGCGGTAGGCCTCGATCAGCTCGAATTGCTGCTCGGTATTGCCGGGGCCCGCCGGGATCACCGCGCAGCCGAGCGCGCGGGCCGAGGCATCGAAGATGAAGCCGCCGGGGGTGAGGTGGTAGCTGAAGGTGTTGAGCACGATGTCGTCGGGGCGGAACCCGGCCGCGAACAGCGCCCGCGCACCGCGCCAGGGATCGGCCTGCCGCCCTTCAGGCTCGAAGATCGGACCGGGAGAGGTGAAGAGGCGGGCGAACGATCCCGGGGCTGCCGGCACGAAGCCACCGAAGGGCGCAGAGGCCTTGTGCAGGGCGGGGAGCTCCGATTTGCGCAGCACCGGCAGGCCCGCCAGCGCCGCCCTGGAGGTCACAGCGGCCGGATCTATGCCCTTCAGCCGTTCGGCATAGGCGGGCGCGGCCATCGCGCCGCGCAGCACGTCCGGCAGGCGGGAGAACAGCTCCGCCTCGCGCACGGCCGGTTCGCGCGTCTCGCGGGCGTCGTAATGGGCGGTCATGGCTGGTCTTTCCGGGTTGGCATCCGTTGCACGCCGCCGCTGGCATGGGTATCAGACGGCCAGTGTCGAGGCGTGGAGGGGACGCGATGGCGGACGAAGGCATCATTGTGGCTGACGAGGCGGCAGACGTCGTCGCGCGCCTGAAGCGCCGCATGATCGACGAGGCGCTGCCGCTGTGGTCGTCCGTCGGCTGGGACGATGCGGCAGGCGGTTTCGTCGACCGGCTGCACCGTGACGGCACGGCCGACGCGGCCGCGCCGCGGCGCGTGCTCGTGCAGGCGCGCCAGATCTATTGTTACGCCAAGGCGGCGCAGATGGGCTGGTATCCTGAGGGGCGCGCCATCGCGCTGAAGGGACTGGAGCAGCTGCTCAGCAAAGCGAAGGCGCCCGACGGCCGGCCCGGCTATGTGCACCGGCTGACGCCGGACGGCGCCGTGCTGGACGGCCGGCGCGATGCTTACGACCACGCCTTCATCCTGTTTGCGCTCGCGGCCGTCTACGGGCTCGACCAGGATGCGCAAATTCGCGTCGAGATCGACGCGCTGCTCGCCTTCCTCGACGGCCATCTGCGCTCGCCGCATGGCGGCGTGCATGAAGGCCTGCCGGTCTCGCTGCCGCGCCGGCAGAACCCGCACATGCATCTGTTCGAGGCGATGATCGCGTGCTTCGATGCGACCCACCATCTGTCGTTCCAGAACCGCGCCGGCGAGTTCTTCGCGCTGTTCCTCGCCAATCTCTACGACAAGCAGAAGCGGATCCTGACGGAGTATTTCGAGGAGGACTGGTCCAAGATCGAGCCGGTCAGCGTCGAGCCCGGCCATCAGGCCGAGTGGGTCTGGCTGCTGAAAGGGTTTGAACGCATCACGGGTTGCCCGACCGGACAGCGTCGCGCCGAACTGCTCGCGACCGCGCTGCGCTATCGCGACGAGGCCACGGGGTGCCTGGTCGACGAGGGCGATGCCAGCGGCAACATCCGTCGCAGCACGCGCCGGCTGTGGCCGCAGACCGAGATGGCCAAGGCATGGATCGCGCAGGCCGAGTCCGGCGAGGCGGGCGCTGCGGACGAGGCGCGCGCGGCGCTGGTGCGGCTCGAACGGCATTATCTCAGCCATCCCGTGAAGGGCGGCTGGTACGACCAGTTCGATCGCGACGGCAAATCGCTGGTCGACACCATTCCTGCGTCGTCGTTCTATCATGTTCTCTGCGCAGTCACGGAAGCGGAGCAGGTGCTGAGCTGAGTTTCACAGCCACCGTTTGCGCCGCTTGAAACTCTTGAGGTTCTTGAAGCTCTTGCGCTGATCGCCGGCGCCGCCGAGGTAGAACTCCTTGACGTCCTCGTTGTCGCGCAGTTCGTCCGCGGTGCCGTCGAGCACGACCTTGCCCTGTTCCATGATGTAGCCGTGGCTCGCCACCGACAGCGCGGCGCGGGCGTTCTGCTCGACCAGCAGGATGGTGACGCCGAGGTCGCGGTTGATCTTCTGGATGATCGAGAACACCTCTTTCACCAGCAGCGGCGACAGGCCCATCGAGGGCTCGTCCATCAAGATCATCTTCGGCCGCGCCATCAGCGCGCGGCCGATCGCAAGCATCTGCTGCTCGCCGCCTGAGAGATAACCGGCAAGGCCGGTGCGCTCCTTCAGGCGCGGGAAATAGTTGAAGACCATGTCGAGATCGGCATCGACCTCGCGATCCCTGCGGGTGAAGGCGCCGAGCCTGAGGTTTTCGAGCGACGTCATGTCGGCGACGATGCGCCGGCCCTCCATCACCTGGAAGATGCCGCGACGCACGATCTTGTCGGGATCGATGCCGGCGATAGCGGAGCCCTCGAACAGGATCTCGCCACGCGTGACCTCGCCGTCCTCGGTCTTGAGCAGCCCCGAGATCGCCTTCAGCGTCGTCGACTTGCCGGCGCCATTGGCGCCCAACAACGCCACGATCGCGCCCTTGGGCACGTCGAGGCTGAGGCCGCGCAGCACCAGGATGACGTCGTCATAGACGACCTCGATGTTGCGGACGGCGAGGAGGGGCGGTGCGGGCACGACGGTCGGGGAGGACCGTGTTGCATCGATGATTTCGGTCATTGGGTATGCCGCCAATCTGCTACTGTCGTCATGCTCGGGCTTGTCCCGCGCATCCACGTTCTTCATGCCGAGTGCCCAGACGTGGATGGCCGGGACAAGCCCGGCCATGACGTCGGAGATAGCGCTCACCACCCCAGCAATTCCGGCTTGCGCGGCAGCTCGACGGTCTTGACCTTCTCGAGCTTGATCGTGCCCTTGGCCATGAGATCGTTGAGGTCGCCGTCGGTCGCACCCGTGATCTTGGTGCGATAGAGGTCGACCTTCAACGTGCCGCGGTGGTCCTTGTCGGTCCAGGTCGAGGGATTGCAGACGCCGTCCATTCCGGCCGGCACCCAGTCCTTCTTCTGGTAGAAGCCCTTGGCGACGTTCTCGCCGGTCGCCCCGCCGTTCTTGGCGGCCCAGTCGAGCGCCTCCCTCATGTAGAGCGCCGAGCAGACCGCCGCGATGTAATGCACCGGTCGGTAGACCTTGCCGGTGGGGTCGGACATCTTCGAGATCTCCATCACGGTCTTCATGCCGGGCGCATCGCCGCCCCAACTCACCGCGGTGCGCAGCGGGAAGATCACGCCGTTGGCGGCATCGCCGGCGGTCTTGGCGGCGTTCTCGTCCATGCCCCAGACATTGCCGAGGAACTGAATCTCGACGCCGGCGGTCTTGCAAGCCTTCAGGACGGAGATGTTGGAAGCCGCGGTGTTGCCGAGATAGGCGTAGTTGGCACCGGAGGATTTCAGGCTCAGGCACTGCGCGCTGTAGTCACCCGGGGTGAGCGCGAACACCAGCGGCGGCAGCACCTCGAAGCCGAGCTCCTGCGCCATGGCTTCGCCTGCGGCCTTCGGCGCGTTCGGATAGGGGTGGTTGGCGCCCATGTGCACGAACTTCGGCTTGCCGGGCTTGCCCTTGGCCTTCCAGTCCTCGGCCGCCCACATCAACATCGCGCGCAGCGAGTCCGAATAGCTCGGGCCGTAGAAGAAATTGTAGGGCGCAGGCTTGGCCTTGCCGCTCACGCCCTCGGGATCGGTGAGGGCTGCGGCATAGGAGCCGGAGAGGTCGGGGATCTTGTCCTGGGCGAGGAAGCCGGTCAGCGCTTCGGTGTCCGCGGTGCCCCAGCCCATGATCGCGGCGACCTTGGAGTCCGGCGCCGACCATTTCTTGTAGAGCGCGATCGCGCGCGGCACCTGGTAGCCGTAGTCGTTGGTATCGACGTTGAGCTGCTTGCCGCTGACGCCGCCGTTCTTGTTGACCCAGGCGAAGGTGTCGGCGACGGCCTGGCCGTAGGGCGTGCCGACGTCGGAGGTGCCGCCGGAATAATCGGCGAGATGGCCGATCGCGATCTGCGCCTGCGCGCCGGCCGAGAACGCGGCGATGGCCAGCGCGAGCGATGCAGTGCTCAAAAGGGATTTTGTCTTCATTGGTTGCCTCCTCCTGTTTTTTCGTTGGTTAGAGAGTTGCCCGCGCTCAATGCGAGAACGGGTAGAGTTTCCAATACGCCTTGATCTGCCGCCAGCGATGGGCGAGCCCGTCCGGCTCGAACATCAGGAACGCGATGATGATCACTCCGATCGCGATCTCGCGCAGGAAGGTGATGTTGGTGTTGAGCGACAGCGCCTTGTCGATCGCCCCGCCCTTGAGGTAGTGGCTGATGAATTCCATCGCCTCCGGCAGCAGCACCACGAAAGCGGTGCCCATCAGCGTGCCCATGATCGAGCCGGTGCCGCCGATGATGATCATGGCGAGGAACAGGATCGAGCGCTCGATGCCGAAACCCTCCTGCGAGACCACGAGCTGGTAATGCGCATAGAGCGCGCCCGCGATGCCGGCGAAGAAGGCGGCGAGGCCGAACGACAGCGTACGGTATTTGGTGAGGTTGATGCCCATGATCTCGGCGGAGAGATAATGGTCGCGGATCGCCACCAGCGCGCGGCCGTCGCGTGTGCGCATCAGATTGGTGACGAGGATGTAGCTCGCGATCACATAGGCCAGCACGACATAGAAATATTGCCTATCGCCGCGCAGCGTGAAGCCGAAGATCGAGAACGGATTGGCGCTGGCCGGCACCGAGCCGCCGGTGAACCACTCCGCGCGGGAGAAGAAGTCGAGCAGGATGTATTGCGCCGCCAGCGTTGCGATGACGAGGTAGAGCCCCTTCAATCGCGCCGCTGGGATGCCGAAGATCAGCCCGACCAGCGCGGTGACGACGCCCGCAAGCGGGATCGCGAAGAACACCGGGATCGGCGCTTTGTTGGAGATGTAAGCCGAGGTGAAGGCGCCGAGCAGGAAAAAGGCGGCATGGCCGATCGAGATCTGGCCGGTGAAGCCCACCAGGATGTTGAGGCCGAGCGCCGCGATCGAGAAGATGCCGATCTGGATCAGGATGCTGAGCCAGTACCCGCCGAGGAATTGTGGCACGAGGCAGAGCAACAGCACGCCGATGATCGCAAAGTTGCGGCTGGTCGTGGTCGGGAAGATCGTGGTGTCCGCCGCGTAAGAGGTGCGGAAATCACCAGCACGGATGAGGGCAGGGCCGGCCATGGATCAGATCCGCTCGATGTCGTGGGTGCCGAACAGGCCGTAGGGCTTGATCATCAGCACGATGATGAGGACGTAGAACGGTGCGATCTCGTAGAGATTGCCCCAGTGCAGATACTCGCTGTCGACATATTGCGCGATGTTCTCGAGCAAGCCGATGATGATGCCGCCGAGCACGGCGCCGCCGACGGAATCGAGCCCGCCGAGGATCGCCGCCGGGAACACCTTGATGCCGTAGGCGGCGAGGCCTGAGGACACGCCGTTGACGACGGCGACCACCACGCCCGCGACCGCCGACACCGTCGCGGAGATCGCCCAGGCCATCGCGAACACGCTCTTGACGGAGATGCCGAGCGATTGCGCGACCTGCTGGTTGAACGCGGTGGCGCGCATGGCGAGGCCGTACTTGGAGGCGCGGAAGAACCAGGCCATGCCGATCATCATCGCGACCGAGACCACCAGGCTCATGACATAGACGGTCTGGATCTGAAGCCCGAACAGGCTGACCGACTGGCTCTCGAACACGCGCGGGAACGGTTGCGGATTGACGCCGAACATCCATTTCAGCGTGGCCTGGAGCACGGTCGAGAGGCCGATCGTCACCATGATCACCGAGATGATGGGTTCGCCGATCATCGGTCTCAGGATCAGCACCTGGATCGCGATGCCGAATACGAACATGAACACCAGCGTCATCGGCATGCCGATCCAGAACGGCACCTGGTATTTCGCAAGCAGCGCCCAGCACACCCAGGCGCCGACCAGCAGCAATTCGCCTTGCGCGAAGTTGACGACCTGCGTCGCCTTGTAGATCAGCACGAACGACATCGCGACCACGCCGTAGAGCGTGCCGACCACGAGGCCGTTGACCAGGAGCTGGATGAGGAAGGCGGTGTTCATGTCGATGTCCGCGCAAAATGCAGAAGCGATGACGGTACGCCCTCTCCCCTTGTGGGAGAGGGTGGCTTCGCGAAGCGAAGACGGGTGAGGGGTTCTCTCGGCAGCGACGGTGCGGAGAGAGGACCCCTCACCCGAGTGAGGGGGTGGCGAGCGGCCGAGATGCCCTCTCCCACAAGGGGAGAGGGCGCACCGGTTGGCAGCGCGGTCTCGGTTCGAAGCAGGCTCACTCCGCAGCCTCCGCCATATGCCCATGCCCGCCCAGATCCACCACGCGCAGCGTCGTTCGCACGCGTTGTGTGGTGCCGTCCTGGAAGCGGATCACGGTGTCGACGGGGATGTCGGCGTCGCCGCGGTAGATCGCGTTGATGATGCCTTCGTATTTCTCGTTGATGACGCTGCGGCGCACCTTTCGGGTGCGGGTGAGCTCGCCGTCGTCGGCGTCCAGCTCCTTGTAGAGCAGCAGGAAGCGCGAGATGCGTTGCGCCGGCGGCAATGTGGCGTTGACGGTCTCGACTTCCTTCTTGAGCAGCGCGTAGACCTCCGGCCGTGAAGCTAGGTCGCTGTAGGTCGTGAACGAGAGGCGGCTCTTCTCCGCCCATTTCGAGATGATGGAGTAACGGATGCAGATCATCGCCGCGAGCGTGTCGCGGCCGGCCCCTAACACCACGGCCTCCGCGATATAGGGCGAGAACTTCAGCTTGTTCTCGATGAACTGCGGCGAGAAGCGCTCGCCGCGCGAGGTCTCGGCGAGATCCTTGATGCGGTCGATGACGACGAGCTGGCGGTTCGCGTTGAAGTAGCCGGCGTCACCGGACAGCATCCACCCGTCCTTGATGTCGGCGACGCTCGCCTCGGGGTTCTTGTAGTAGCCGAGGAACATGTTGGGATGCCGCACCACGATCTCGCCGACGCCGTGGACGTCGGCATTGTCGATGCGGATCTCCACGCTGTCGGCCATCGGCACGCCTGTCGTGTCGGGGTCGACCTTGCCCTCGGGATGCAGCGTGTAGGCCCCTAACAGTTCGGTCTGGCCGTAGAGCGTGCGCAGCGGCACGCCCATGGCCTGGAAGAACTTGAAGGTATCAGGGCCGAGCGCTGCGCCGCCGGTCGCGGCTGAACGCAGACGGGTAAAGCCGAGACGATCGCGGAGCGCACGCAACAGGATTGCGTCGGCAAAGCTCGAACGTTTGCCGTCTGCGAGCGCGGCGAGGCCGCTTTTCATGCCGACGTCGAACAGGCGCTGCTTGAAAGGCGTTGCGTCCATCACCTTGGCGCGGACGTCGGCAGCGATGGATTCCCAGACGCGTGGCGCGAACAGCACGAACGTCGGCGCGATTTCGCGCAGATCGTTCATCATCGTATCAGGCTCTTCGACGAAGTTGATCTTCATCCGGCACAAGAGGCCTTTGCCGAGCACATAGACCTGCTCCATGATCCAGGGTAGCGGCAGCACGGAGACGTATTCGTCGTCCGGCCCCTTCGGATCGAAGGCGAGATAGGTCGCGCAATGGCCGAGCACGCGGCCGGCGGCGAGCATGGCGAGCTTCGGGTGCGAGGTGGTGCCCGACGTGGTGCAGAGAATTGCGACATCCTCGCCCTTGGTGGCATCGACGAGGCGATCGTAGAGCTCCGGCTCGCGCGTGGCGCGACCGCGACCGCGTTCGGCGAACTCTTCCGCCGACATCAGTCTGGGATCGTCGTATTTCCGCATGCCGCGCGGATCGGAATAGATGATGTGCTTCAGCCGCGGGACCCGCTCGGCAAGCGCGAGCAGCTTGTCGACCTGCTCTTCGTCCTCGGCGAAAACGACCTGCGCCTCGCCATAGTTGAGGAGGTAGGAGGCTTCCTCGTCCAGCACGTCGCGATAGAGCCCGAGGCTCAATCCACCGATGGCGTGGGTCGCCACTTCCGCCGCGACCCAGTCCGGCCGGTTGTCGCCGATGATGCCGATGACGTCCTCGCGCCCCAAGCCCAATTCGATGAGGCCGAGCGCAAAGTCGCGTACGCGGGTGTTGTAGTCATTCCAGGTGAAGATGCGCCAGAGCCCGAGATCCTTTTCGCGCAACGCGATCTCGTTGCCGTGCTCCCTGGCATTGAGCCGCAGCATCTTCGGATAGGTGTCGGCCTGCGCGACGCGGCCCGCGTAATCCATCATGCCGCACTCTCCTGCGCCGGCGGAGCATCGTCCGGATCGACCAGCACCTCGTCCTCCTCGCCGAGATAGGCGCGCCTGACGTGGGGATCGGCGAGCACGGCGGCCGGATCGCCCTCGGCGATCTTGCGGCCGAAATCCAGCACCATGACGCGGTGGGAGATGTCCATCACCACGCCCATGTCGTGCTCGATCATCACCACCGTCATCCCGAACTCCTCGTTGAGGTCGACGACGTAGCGGGCCATGTCCTCTTTCTCCTCGAAGTTCATGCCGGCCATCGGCTCGTCGAGGAGAATGAGGCGCGGCTCCAGCGCCATGGCACGGGCGAGCTCGACGCGTTTGCGCAGGCCGTAGGAGAGGGTGCCGGCTTGCGCCTTTCGCACCGACTGGAGATCGAGGAAGTCGATGATCTCCTCGACCTTGCGGCGGTGCTCGAGTTCTTCCTTGCGCGCGCCGGTGAGCCAGTACAGCGATCCCGTGAGGAAATTGTTTTTCAGAAGGTGATGGCGCCCGACCATGATGTTGTCGAGCACGCTCATGTGGTGGAACAGGGCCAGATTCTGGAAGGTGCGGCCGATGCCGAGCGTGGGGCGCGCGTTCGGCGTCAGCCCTGTGATGTCGCGGCCCCGGTAGAACAGCTGGCCCTCGGTCGGCTTGTAGCGACCGGAAATACAATTCACGATCGAAGTCTTGCCGGCGCCGTTGGGGCCGATGATCGAGAACAGCTCGCCGTCATTGATGGCAAAGCTGACATCGGTCAGCGCACGGACGCCGCCGAATCGCAAGGACACGCCGCGCACTTCGAGACTGGTAGCCACCAAACAAATCCCTCCCGGTGATGGCGCATTCAGCGGCGCTCTTCGTCCGTTCCTGTCGGGCGATCCTAGTACGGCCGTGCCGGTGAGGCCATGCAGCTATTGGTCTCGACCGGCGCCGCGCCACTCTTGCTCCCGATCGGGATCAAAAGCCGCATCGCCCAAGGTGGTCCTCAATAGGGGAAAGCGCTATTTTGAAATGTCTCCGGCCTGACAATTCTGCGACAAAGTTTTTTCAGGCGGGAGTGGCCTTCATCTTTCGTCGGATGGTGGTCGAAGTGATTGTGTTGCAGTGCAGCAGAGAGATTGGGTGGCGAACGGTGCGGCTGGCTTCGGCATCATGATTTCAGAGGATCAACTGAAGCGGGTCGCCGCCTGGTCGCGCGAGCTCACGGACGCGGAGATCGAGGTCGCCCGCACCGGGATCACGGAACGGTCCTACCGCACCGGTGAGACCGTGTTCATGCGCGGCGATACGTTCGGCTATTGGGCGGGCATGGTGAGCGGCCTGGCACGGATGGGCGGGGTCTCGCGCGACGGCAAGGAGACGAGCCTTGCGGGGCTGACGGCCGGAGCCTGGTTCGGCGAGGGCAGCGTGCTCAAGAACGAGCCGCGCCGCTACGACGTGGTCGCGCTACGCGACAGCCGCGTCGCGCTGATGGAACGCAGCGCCTTCATGTGGCTGTTCGAGAACAGCGTCGGCTTCAACCGCTTCCTGGTACGCCAGCTCAACGAGCGGCTCGGCCAGTTCATCGGCATGCTCGAGGTCAACCGCACGCTGGATGCCACCGCACGCCTCGCGCGCAGCATCGCCTCGCTGTTCAATCCGATCCTCTATCCCGAATCCACCGCACATCTGGAGATCACCCAGGAGGAGATCGGGGCGCTCTCCGGCATGTCCCGGCAGAACGCCAACCGCGCGCTGAACCGGCTGGAGAAGGAGGGGCTGCTGCGGCTCGAATATGGCGGTGTCACCATTCTCGATGTCGAGCGGCTGCGTGGCTACGGGGATTAGCGCGTACTCATCTGTGGACGCCCCGCCAGATGCAAGCGGTTTTTGAGGAAGATTGGCACGTAGTCGGATGCTGCCATCTGTCCGGCCTCTGATGCAGCGATGGAGCTGCGGGCCTGTATGGGAGTTCGCG
>NZ_JAPRAQ010000027.1 GCF_029989365.1 Bradyrhizobium sp. Arg816
CGTGAGCCGCCCGCCGAGGGCGACAACTACAGATCTTGGCAGGAAATTACCGGGACCAAGGCCTTCTCTCCTGACGTCTTCAGCCTCAAGAGCCGATAACGCAACAGGCCCCTTGTGGGAGAAGGTGCCTTCGAAGGGAAGGCGGATGAGGGGTCTCTATCCGCGGAGACAGACCCCTCATCCGTCTCGCTGCCGCTTCGCGTCAGCGATCCACCCTCTCCCACAAGGGGAGAAGGAAGGTCACCGCGTTCTGCGAAACGTCAAATTGATCCGCTTCCGCCCGAGCAGCGCGTGCTCGCCATCGGCGAGCGGCGCAACGCCGTGATAGGCGAGCCTGCTGGGCCCGCCCCAGACGACCACGTCGCCATGGACGAGCCGGAAGCGGCGCGGCTTGTCGCTGCGGGCCAGGCCGCCGAACAGGAAGGTCGCGGGCAGTCCGAGCGAGACCGAGACGATCGGCGCCGAATAGTCCAGCTCGTCCTTGTCCTGATGCAGCGACAGCCGCGTGCCGGGTTCGTAGCGATTGACGAGGCAGGCATCGGGCGCAAAGCCGGTGAAACCGCCCTGCTCCGCCGCGCGCCGGGACAGGTCGCGCAACACCGGCGGCATCGCGGGCCAGGGCGCGCCGGTTCGCGGATCGATGGGATCGTAGCGGTAGCCGGTGTGATCGGTGATCCAGCCGCGCTCGCCGCAATTGGTCATCGCCACCGACATCAAATGGCCGCCGGGCGTGGTCATGCGGCGGAACGGCGACTGCGCCACGATCGCGCGCACGGCGGCGATCAGCTCGCTCTCGATCGGCCTGACGAATCCGCGCAGCAACACGGCGCCGTCGGCGAGATCCTCGCGCGACGGCTGTGCCTCGGCGGCCGTGTCGAACAGATCACCCGTCAATCGCAGCGCTCATTTGGCATCATGGAAGATCACACCCAGCGTGTGGCGCTGACCGGACCTGATCCGGCTGACGCCATGGCGGAGATTAACGCGGTAGGTGCCGCGTGTCCCCTGCACCGGGCGGTGATGCACAGCGAAGGCGACCGCATCGCCCTGCATCAGCGGCACGACCTCGGCGCGGGACTGCATGCGTGGCCGCTGCTCGGTGAGCACGAACTCGCCGCCGGTGAAATCGCGTCCCGGTTCGGACAGGAGGATCGCGACCTGAAGCGGGAACACGTGCTCGCCGTAGAGGTCCTGGTGCAGGCAGTTGAAATCGCCGGTCTCGTATTGCAGCAGCAGCGGCGTCGGCCGCGCCTGGCCTGCTTCGTGGCAGCGCTTGAGGAACGCCGCATGCGCGGCCGGGTAACGGATGTCGATCCCCATCGCCTCGTTCCAGCGATTGGCGACGGCCTGAAGGTGCGCATACAGCGCCGGGCGCAGCTGCGCGATGAGATCGGGCAGCGGGTAGGAGAAATATTTGTACTCGCCACGGCCAAAACCGTGGCGGCCCATGACGATGCGGCTGCGGAAGTGGGTGTCGTCCGGGTAGAGTTCGGCGACGGCGCGGCATTGGTCCGGTGTCAGCAGATTCTTCAGGACGGCGCTGCCCTGGGAGTCGAGTTCGGCGGTGATCTGGGGCCAATCGAGGGCGTCGACGTGGGCGGCGAGGTCGACTGAGGGTTTAGGGGGTGATTTGCGTGCCATTGCTGTCATGACTGCCACCTTCGCAAGACCGCCCCGCCCTTTGCCACCCGATTCCCGACTATCTCCTCGTCATTGCGAGCGAAGCGAAGCAATCCAGAGTCTTTCCGCAGAGGGATCCTGGATTGCTTCGTCGCAAGGGCTCCTCGCAATGACGGCGGAGAGGTATCAGCCTCGCACCGGCAGCGTCGTCACGTCATAGCCGTGCTTGATCGTCCGTTTCAGCACGGGATCCTCAAGCTCGAACTCGAAGCGATCGGCGGGGCGGATGCCGCCCTTGGCGGCGAAGGTGCCGCCGAACATGGCGCAGCCGTCGGGGAACTTGCCACCCTCAAAGCCGCGCGCGATGAGGTCGGCGACCGGCAGCATCGCGTCGAGCGTGCCCTCCTGGTAGAGCACGCGCTCGCCCTTGATCCAGGCGTAGGAGCGCAAAATCATCCTGTCCCAATGGCCGATGACGTCCTCGAGCTCCCAGAGCGTCGATGCGACCGGCTTGTCGCACATCTGCTTGGAGACGGTGACGTTGTAGGCCTCGACCTTGCGGTCGGTATGGTCGGAGCCGCAACCGACGAAGATGCGACCCTGCCAGCCGATCAGCACGAACTCGACCTCGCCGGAGGAATCCCCACCGGTGCATTCGATGCGGTCTTCCTGAGTCAGCCGCCGCGCCGAGCCGCGATAGTAGATCGGCGTCGAGGCCGGCGGGGCGATGCCCATCTCTTGCAGCTCGGCGATGTGCTTGTCGCGGGCGACGGGATCGCGGCCGGTCCAGCCGGCAATGACCATCTGGTCGATCGCCAGCGTCAGCGGCGTGGTGGTGTCCTGGGCGTCGACGGTGAAAGTCAGGTCAAACACGAATTACGGCCTCCATGCCGGCAGCAAGCTCGAAAATACGACGGTCCGATCCGCCCGCGCCCGCCAGCATCAGGCCGACGGGAATTTCGCCCTCGCGATGCGCGGGCAGCGAGATGGCGCAACCGTCGATCATGTTGATGAGAGTGCAATTGCGCAGCGCGCGCAGGTTTTCCCTGGTGAACGCCTTGTCATCGGCGAGATCGGAAATCTTCGGCGGGGTGTTGGCGGTGGTGGGCAGCACCAACGCGTCATAGGGCGCCATGCGCGCATTGACGCGCGCAATCAGCGAGCGGCGCTCGTTGAGAAGATCGATGTAATCGGCCGCGCTCTGCGCCTCGCCGCGCATGATGCGCACGAAGACCCTGGGATCGTAGACGTCGCCCTTGGCCGTGATGAGGTAGCGATGCCAGGCGTAGCTTTCGGATGCCGCAAAGCCGCCCTTGGCGTTCATCGGGCCGATGTCGTGAAATTCGGCCATCTCGATGCGCTCGATGATCGCACCGTGATCGGCGAGGCTCTTGAGCGCGCGCTCGAAGGTCGAGGCAACTTCCGCATCGAGATCGTCGAGTGCAATCGTGGTCGGCACTGCGAGCCGCATGCCCTTTGCCGGTCGCGGCTTCAGCGGAACGATCGGCTCGTTCGCGAGCACGGCATCGAGAATGGCACAGCAGCTGACCGATCGCGCCAGCGGCCCGATGCTGTCGAGCGAGAAGGACAGCGGCACGGAGCCGTCCAGCGGCACGCGGCGCTGCGTCGGCTTGTAACCGACGATGCCGTTGAAGGCGGCCGGAATCCGGCAGGAGCCGCCGGTGTCGGTGCCGAGCGCGCCATGCGCCATGCCGTCGAGCACGGACACCGCGGCGCCCGAGGACGAGCCGCCGGGCACGTGTCCTTCGGCCCGGTTCCAGGCGCCCTTCGGCGTGCCGTAATGCGGATTGATGCCGATGCCGGAATAGGCGAACTCGGTCATGTTGGTCCGCCCGATCACGACGAAGCCGGCGTGGCGCAGCCGCGCAACCGCCGCCGCATCGTGCTCCGCCGGATCGGAATCGTCGAGCGCACGAGAGCCGGCGCGCGTCGTCTGCCCCCTGATATCGAAGAGATCCTTGATCGAGATCGGGATGCCGGTATAGCGCGACGGCGCGGCTTTGGCCTTGCGCAAGCCGTCCATCGCATCCGCGGTTGCGAGCGCGGCGTCCTTGTCGACGTGGATGAAGGCACGTCGACCCTCGCCGGCCGGATCGGCGATCCTGGCGAGGCAGGCCTCGACCAGCTTGCGGGAGGTCGTGCGGCCGCTTTCGAGGTCGTCGGCGAGCTTCGCCAGTGTCGGAAAATCGGGCATGTCTGTCTCACGGAATATTGCGCGCGCAATCTATAGCGCCGCCTCGGTTCGACACAAGCATTGTGCGCATGATGGCATGCATGCGCATTGCTGGACCGTTGACGCGCCATGGTCGATTGTCGCATCAGGATCGAAACAGGCAGGCGTGAAGCCATGCCTTAGCAAGAATTGCCTTTGGGAGGGTTTTCCGACATGGCCGAACCGCAGCGCGCGCGCCCAAAACCGACGCCGGAGACCCAGCATTTCTGGGACGGCACGAAAGCGGGCGAATTGCGTTTGCAGCGCTGCGACGCCTGCGCGCATGTCTATTTCCCGCCGCGCCCGTTCTGCCCCTCCTGCGCCTCGCGCAAGGTCAGCATCTTCAAGGCGAGTGGCAACGGTTTCCTCTACAGCTACGTGATCAATCATCGTCCCGCCGCGCCCGGCTTCACGCCGCCTTATGCGATCGCGGTGGTCGAACTCGCCGAAGGACCGCGGATGATGAGCAACATCATCGATTGTCCGCAGACGCCGGAGGCGCTCGAGCTCGACATGAAGCTCGAGGTCGCCTTCGAGGCACTCGACGACAAGATCACCCTCCCCGTCTTCCGTCCGGCGAAGGGGTAAGCCATGCGCAGGAACCAGGTTGCCGTCGTCGGCGCGGCCGAGACCACCGAGCTCGGCGTCATCCCCAACGCCTCGCAGCTCCAGCTTCACGCGGATGCGGCGCTCAACGCCATCGCCGATGCCGGGCTGAAACTGTCCGACATCGACGGCTTTGCCACCGCGGTCGAAACGCCGCAGCAGGTCTGCCATTACCTCGGAATCAAGCCAACCTGGGTGGACGGCACCTCGGTCGGCGGCTGCTCGTTCATGCTGCACGTTCGCCATGCGGCGGCGGCGATCGAGGCAGGTCTCTGCAAGACCGTGCTGATCACCCATGCCGAGAGCGGCAAGTCGATGATCGGCAAGGCGCCGCGCTCGATCCCCGCCGACAGCCTGCAAGGGCAGTTCGAGGCGCCGTTCGGCGTCTACGGCCCGCCCAGCATGTTCCCGATCCCCGTGCTGCGCTTCATGAAGACCTACGGCATCACGCATGAGCAGCTCGCCTCGGTGGCGGTCGTGCAGCGGGAATGGGCGGCGAAGAATCCGCGCGCAATGATGAAGGACCCGATCACGGTCGCCGACGTGCTCAATTCGCGCATGATCGCCTATCCGTTCCGGCTGCTCCAGTGCTGCCTCGTCACCGACGGCGGCGGCGCGCTGATCCTGACCTCGGCCGACCGCGCCAAGGATTTTCCACGCAAGCCCGTCTACATCATGGGCACCGGCGAGAGCGTGGAGACGCCGATGGTCAGCCAGATGGAAACGTTCAACTCCTCGCGCGCGTTCAAGACCGCCGGCCCGCTGGCGTTCAGGGAAGCCGGCATCGCGCACCGGGATGTCGACCATCTCATGATCTACGATGCGTTTGCGCATCTGCCGCTGTTCGGCCTCGGCGATCTCGGCTTCATGCCGCATGAGGAGACGGGCAGGTTCATCGCCGACGGCAACACCCGGCCGGGCGGCAAGCTCCCGCTCAACACCAATGGCGGCGGATTGAGCTACATGCATTCGGGCATGTACGGCATGTACGCACTTCAGGAGAGCGTACGCCAGATGCGCGGGATTGCGCCGGCACAGGTGCCGAATGCGAAGATTTCAGTGTGCCACGGCGTCGGCGGCATGTTCGCCGCAAGTGGCACGATCGTGTTTACGAACGAGAGGTGACGCGCTGCTCGCCTCTCCCTCTCCCCGTTCTTACGGGGAGAGGGTTGGGGTGAGGGTCTGCCTCCACACACCGGACTCGCGGAGAGTCCCCCTCACCTGGATTGCATCTTCGATGCAATCCGACCTCTCCCCGCGAGCGGGGCGAGGTAAGAAACGTCGGAACGAATAGCGGAGAACCCCACATGACAAAATCACTGCAGGACAAGGTCATCATCGTCACCGGCGCAGGCCGTGGCATCGGGCGCGAGATCGCGCTGCTCTGCGCGGCGGAGGGCGCCAAGGTCGTCGTCAACGACCCCGGCGTCGCCGCCGACGGCGCCGGTACCAGCGCCACGCCGGCCGAAGAGGTTGTCGAGGAAATCAAGAAGCGCGGCGGCATCGCCGTCCCGAACTTCGAGTCGGTGGCGGAAGCCGTCCCCGCCAGCAAGATCGTGAAGACCGCGACCGATCATTTCGGCCGGCTCGACGGCGTCGTCAACAATGCCGGCATCTTGCGCGACATGATCTTCCACAAGATGAGCGTGGAAGCGTTCGAGGCCGTCATCAAGGTTCACCTGATGGGCTCGTTCTACGTCAGCCACGCCGCGGCGCGGATCTTTCGCGAGCAGGAGAGCGGCTCCTTCGTGCACTTCACCTCGACCTCCGGCCTGATCGGCAATTTTGGCCAGGCCAACTACGCCGCGGCCAAGCTCGGCATCATCGGGCTGTCGAAGTCGATCGCGCTCGACATGGGCCGCTTCAACGTTCGCTCCAACTGCGTCTCGCCGTTCGCCTGGACCCGCATGATCGGCACCATCCCGACCGAGACCGAAGCCGAAAAGGCGCGCGTCGAGAAGATCAAGCAGATGGGACCGGAGAAGATCGCGCCGATCTGCGCCTATCTGCTGTCCGATGCCGCCAAGGACGTCTCCGGGCAGATCTTCGGCGCACGCATGAACGAGCTGTTCCTGTTCAGCCAGAACCGTCCGCTGCGCTCGGTGCATCGGAGCGAAGGCTGGACGCCGCAAACGATCGCGGAACACGGCATGCCGGCGCTGAAGGGCTCGTTCTACAAGCTTGACCGTTCCGCCGACATCTTCCCCTGGGATCCCGTGTAAAGGATCCCGTCTAGCCGCATTTCCGGCATCCATGCCCTGCGATCTCTGGTTGTCTGGTCCGGAGATCGCCCCGCTTTATGCCCGATTGCGGGCGAATGGTGTCCTCCCAACAAAACTTTGGGAGGAAACCATGACAAGAACACTGACCAACTCTGACGATACGACTGCAAGCGAGCGTGGCGGTCTCGGCCGCCGCACTCTCCTCAAGGGCACGGCAACCCTGGCCGCATCGGCCCTGCTCGCCTCGCGCAGCGAGGCCCGCGACTTCGGCGCCAGCGCCGAGCCGCAGCGCTATCCCGACCCCGACATCGTCGTCATCGATCCCAAGCGCTTCAAGGCCAAGGTCGGCAACACCGTGATCAAGCGGCTCTATACCGGCTGCCTGTGGGCGGAAGGTCCGGCGTGGAATGCGCAGGGGCAATATCTCGTCTGGAGCGACATCCCGGCCAACCGGCAGCTTCGCTATCTCGACGACGACGGCCATATCTCCGAGCAGTTCCACAAGCCGTCGAACGAAGCCAACGGCAACTCGTTCGACACCGAAGGACGCCAGCTCAGCGCCGAGCGCACCCGCCTCGTCCGCCACGAGCACGACGGTTCGGTCACGACACTGGCCGAGCAGGCGGGCGGCAAGCCGCTCAACGGCCCGAACGACATGGTGGTGCACCCCAACGACAAGGCGATCTGGTTCACCGATCCCGGCTATGGCGCGATCAGCATCTACGAAGGCAAGCTCGCCAATACCGGCTCGCTGCAGCCCTATCAGAAGGAGGCGGTCTATCGGCTGGACACGCAAACCGGACAGGTTTCAAAGGTCGCCGACGAGCCGTTCAAACCCAACGGCATCGCGTTCTCTCACGACTACAAGAAACTCTATGTCTGCGACACCGGCATCACGCACTACCCTGAAGCCAAGAACGTGGTGTGGTCCTACGACATCGACGGGCCAAAGCTGTCGAACCCGAAGAAGCTGATCGACATGACGCTCGACGGAAAGTCAGGCTTCCCGGACGGCCTGCGCGTCGACACCGAGGGCAACATCTGGGTCGGTGCCGGCTGGGTCGGCCCCGGTTATGACGGCGTGCAGGTGTTTTCAGGCGCCGACGGCGCACGCATCGGGCAGATTCTGTTGCCCGAGACCTGCGCGAATGTCTGCTTCGGCGGCAAGAAGCGCAACCGCCTGTTCATGACCGCGAGCCAGTCGCTGTATGCGGTCTATGTGGAGACGCAGGGGGCGCATTTCTGTTGAGGCAGCGAATAGTGAGTGGCGAGTGGCGAATAGGGTTCTATTCGTTACTCGCCATTCGCAACTCGCCACTTACCCCGTATTCCTCAGCCCCGCCGAGATGCCGTTGATCGTGAGCTGAATCCCGCGCAGCACCTGCTCGTCCGGGTTCTGCGCGCGATGCTCTTTCAGCAGTTCGACCTGCACGTGGTTGAGCGGATCGAGATAGGGGAAGCGGTGGCGCACCGAGCGCTCCAGCAGCGGGTTGCCCTGGAGCAGGCGATCCTGCCCCATGATGTCGAGCAGCGTCTCGATGCAGGAATGCCATTCGCGGCGGATCCGGCCGAAGATCTTTTCGCGCAAGGCTTCGTCCGGGACGAGCTCGGCATAGCGCGAGGCGATCGCGATCGAGCTTTTCGCCAGCACCATGTCCATGTTCGACAGCAGCATGCGGAAGAACGGCCATTCCCTGTAGAGCTCCTTCAGGAACGGCATGCCCTTGTCGGGATGTTCCGCGATCCACTGCTCGACTGCGCTGCCAAAGCCGTACCAGCCCGGCAGCATCAGGCGGCATTGCGCCCAGGAGAACACCCAGGGAATGGCGCGCAGATCCTCGATCGCGCGGGTCTTCTTGCGCGAGGCCGGACGGCTGCCGATGTTCAGCGTCGCGATCTCGTTGATGACCGTGGACGCCCAGAAATAATCGACGAAACCGTCGGTCTCGTAGACGAGGCCGCGATAGGCCTTGAAAGCGAGATTTGAAAGCTCGTCCATCGCGGTGAGATATTCGCGGCGCGGCGCGCTCTGGCGCGGATGCAACAGGCTCGCCTCCAGCGTCGCGGCGGCGAGGATCTCCAGATTGTTGCGGCCGACTTCGGCGTTGGAATATTTCGACGAGATGATCTCGCCCTGCTCGGTGATGCGGATCTGTCCGTTCACCGCGCCGCCGGGCTGCGCGATGATGGCATCATAGCTCGGGCCGCCGCCGCGGCCGACCGAGCCGCCGCGGCCGTGGAACAGGCGCAGCCGCACGTGATGCCGCTCGAACACGTCGACGAGGCCGATCTCGGCCTTGTAGAGCTCCCAGCCCGAAGTGACGAAGCCGCCGTCCTTGTTCGAGTCGGAATAGCCGAGCATGACCTCCTGCACGCTGCCGCGGCTGTCGACGAGGCGGCGGTAATCGTGCAGCGACAGCATGCGATCCATGATGCCGCTGGAGGCCTGCAAATCCTCGATGGTCTCGAACAGCGGCACGATGTTGATGGCGCTCCGCCCGGAGGGATGGACGAGGCCGACCTCCTTGAGCAGCACGGCCACTTCGAGCATGTCGGACATGCCCTTGCACATCGAGATGATGCATTGGGGAATCGCGTCCGAGCCGAACTTCCCATGCGCCTCCGCGGCGGAATGGAAGACGTTGAGCTCGCCCATGGTCTCGTCGCTGTATTTGACGAATGGCGAGACCAGCGAGCGCGTGCTGCGCAATTCATTGGTGAGCAGCGAGATGCGCGCGTCCTCGCCGAGCGCGAGATAGGACATGCCGGGGTTCGCGGCATCCATCAGCTCGGCGATGGTACGTTCGTGCACGGCCGAGTTCTGGCGGATGTCGAGCCGCGCCAGATGGAAGCCGAAGCAATCCACCGCACGCCGGAGCAGCCGCAGCCGGCCGCGGGCGATGACGCGGGCATTGTTGGAGATCAGCGAGCGGTGCAGCACGTCGAGATCGGCCTGCAGCTCCCTGACGGTCTCGTAAGGCCTGCCCTTGCCGACCGGCCGGCGCGTGATCTCGACCTCGAGCTTTTCGGCCGTCGCGGTCAGGCGCGCATAGATGCCGGAGACCGCGAGACGATAGGGCTCGCCGCTCCGGTGCGGCGAGGTGTCGGGCGAGCGTTCCGCCAGCGTCCGCAGCTCCTCGGAGACGTCGGCGAGGTGTGCCGCGATCGACAGCTCCGAACCGAGCACGTGCAGCTCGTTGAGATAGAATTGCATCACCCGGCTCGACTGGAGCCGCAGCGTCCCGCGCATCACGTCGGCGGTGACGAAGGGATTGCCGTCGCGGTCGCCGCCGATCCAGCTGCCCATGCGCAGGAACGAGGCGAGCTCGGTGGCCGCCGCCTCGCCAGCCTCCTCCAGCCGGTCTTCGAGCACATTGACCAGCCGCGGCACCTCGCGCAGGAAGGTGTAGTCGTAGAACGCCAGGCCGTTGGCGACCTCGTCGAGCACCGTGAGCTTGGTCCGGCGCAAGAGATTGGTCTGCCACAGCGTCAGCACCTCGCGGCGGAGCTGTTCGTCGCTGGCGGCGGCCTCGTCTTCAGTGAGCGCCACGCGCTCGCGGCGGTCGAGCAGGCTAGCAACCTCCATCTCGCGGTCCATGGTGCTCTTGCGGCGGACCTCGGTCGGGTGCGCGGTCAGGACCGGGCTGACCAGCGCGGTCTTGAAGAAATTGCGCAGCACATCGGAGCTGATCCCGGCGTCCCTGGCATGGGCCAGCGTCTCCGCCAGCACGCCGGAGCCGGCGCTCTGGGCGGCACTCCGGGCGCGCATCTGGCGAATGTTGTTCTGGTCCTCGGCGATGTTGGCGAGGTGGGAGAAATAGCTGAAGGCGCGGACGATCCGCACCGTCTCCGAGGTCGACATGCTGTCGAGGATCTGCTCGAGCTCGCGGCGGGCGAGCCGGTCTTCGTCGCGATGGAACCGGATCGAGGTCTGGCGGATACGCTCGACCAGGTCGAACAATTCCGCGCCCTCCTGGTCGCGCACGGTGTCGCCCAGAATACGCCCGAGCAGGCGGATGTCGTCACGCAGCCGCGCATCGGCCTCCAGCGCCTGGGCGTCCTCAGCGCGGTTCGGGCGGTTGTCAATGGCGTCGGGTGGCACGGTCTGGAGGGACATGGCTCGCTTCCTTGTTCGAGCTCGCTTCGCTGCCCGGCTCAGCCGAGTGTGCAAGTTTTTTGCCGCAGCGCAAGATGAAGTTGGGGGCGGCGCACACTGAAAGGGACGATCGCTCCTTGCGGCTAGGCCGGCACGATCACTTTGCCGATCGGCCAGAGCGCGATGCCGGCGAGCTTCAGATGGGCCCAGGCGAAGGGGATGCCGATGATGGTGATGGCGAGAACCAGCGCGGTCACGAGGTGGCCGAGCGCCAGCCACCAGCCGGCGAGCACGAACCAGATGATATTGCCGATCACCCCGAGTGGGCCGGTGCCGATGTCGCTCGTGCCGGTGACCTCGTAGCGGTTGACCGCTCTCGAGCCGAACGGCAGCAGCGTGTAGACGGCGATGTTGAACGCCGCCCGTGCCCAGGGCAGGCCGATGATGGTGACGGCCATGATGACTGCGGCAACCAGCCAGCCGAACGCCATCCAGGCACCGCCGATGAGAATCCAGAGGATGTTGAGCAGGATGGAAACGGGGGTCATGGCTTTATCCGCGGGGTCAATGACCCCCTCACTATAGCACGCCCCCCGAGGTCATAGTCCATGACGCCGGCTGCGTTCGGCACGCAGCGACGTGGCGACGAATCCAACATCCTCGATCCCTCGCGAAATCTCCTTCGCGCCGAGACAAAGCGTCAGCGCGGCGACGCCAATCGCGGCGACTCCCGAGATGAAAAAGGGATAGGGGCAAAATATGACAAGAAAAATGTCGAGCGGAATGTATCCAATTGGCATGTGGGGCCAGCAATAAAACGCCAGAGCCCAACCGCAAAGCATCACGGCGGCAGCGTTCATTCCGGCCAAGGCCGTCACGACGATCGCGAGACCCTTCTTCATGGAGAGCGCGAGATCGACCAGCTTCACGACGGCACAGCATGCGACCACGACGACGATCATCAGACCCCATCCGGAAGTGGCGTGGGCCTGACCGTTCCAGGCCCACAGCGCGGTGACGCAAGCAAGCAGGGTCAGATTGACCTTCACGATTTCGGGAAACTTGCAGCGAAGGACATAGGCATTCGCCTTCTCGACAAGGTCCAGCAATGCGCATGCAATCAAGCCCGCCGCAAAGCCGCCGAGATGGACGCCCCAATCGATCCGCGAATTGCTGAACGCGAACACGATGTTCAATCCGATGTTGATGGCGAAGAAATCAAGCCTGAGGTCGAGCTTGCCGAGAATCCACAGGCAAAGCAGTGCGCCCAAAATGCCCGACGTGGCGCCGGATGCGCCGACCGTCAAATAAGGGGTGGAATGGATGCCATTGCCGATGACGGCACCGAACACCATCGCGCAGAGGTAGATGATGAGGAAATAGGCCGGTCCGACCCGCCGCTCGAGATGTGCGCCCCACAGCACCAGGCACAACATGTTCATGGTGAGGTGGACGAAATTGACGTGCAGGAAGCCATAAGCGACGAGGCGCCAGTACTCATGCCGCGCGATTGCGGTCGCATACATGCCGCCGGACCGATACAGCAACTCTGCCGGCGCCGACGCGCCGCCCGCCAGGATGAAGCAGAACCCCGACGCGAGGACCGTCACCGTCATCAGCGCGTAGACGGCGGCATGAGGGACTTCGAAGAAGCCGGGACCGGCGCGGTATGAGGGCATGGGTGATCGCAGGGGGTTAGCGTGGGAACGCCAACCTAGCCGAGCCGATCGATGATTGCTACCCCAGCGCGTACCAGCCCGCGTCGGCTACCGCCCCTCGAACTTCGCCTCGCGCTTCTCCATGAACGCCTTCATGCCCTCGGCCATGTCCTGGGTTTTGAACAGCGGCAGGAGCTGGAGATAGACGTGATGGACGTGATCTGAAAAGTTCTCGTTGAGGCCCATCCGCATCATGCGCTTGGAGGCCTGCACCGCGAGCGGCGCGTTGGCGGCGATTTCGCAGGCGATGGCGCGGGCGCGGCCCATCAAGTCGACATCCGGCACGACCTCGTTGGCGAGGCCCCATTCCAGACACTCGCGGGCGCTTAGCGTCCGGCCGGTGAAGATCAGCTCGGAAGCCTTGGCCCAGCCGAGCATCCGCGGCAACAGCCAGGTGCCGCCGGATTCGGGCACGACGCCGCGCTTGACGAAGGCGGCGGCGAGCTTCGAGGACTCCGCCATGATGCGGATGTCGCAGCCGAGCGCGGTGTCCATGCCATAGCCGGCCGCGCCGCCGTTGACGGCGCAGATGGTCGGCTTGTCCATCGCCTGCAAAACCGTCGGCGGCGTGTTGCGGAGATTGATCGTGGTCGGCGAGGACGCGGCGCTGAGGCCGTTGCCGTCGCGCTCCTTGCGTAGGTCGAGGCCGGCGCAGAACGCCCTGCCCTTGCCGGTGAGGATCACGACGCGGACGTTTTTGTCCTCGTTGGCTTCGGTCAGCAGCCGCGCCAGATCGTTCAACATCGGGCCGGAGATGGTGTTCATGCGCTCCGGCGCATTCAGCGTGATCACCGCGATGTGGTCGGCGACCTCGTAGAGCACTTCGTTTGCGGCGTCGGTCATGATCATTCGTTCCTGTGTTCGTAGCCCGGATGGAGCGCAGCGAAATCCGGGGTCTTTTTGACGCGAGCACCGCCCCGGATTGCGCTTCGCTCCATCCGGGCTACAAGGCCCTCAAATTTTCCGCCCCGCCTGCTCCCAATAGGGATCACGGAGGCGACGTTTGAAGATCTTTCCTGAATCTTCGCGCGGAAGCCCGCTGCGGATCTCGATGTGCTTGGGCACCTTGTAATCGGCGAGCGAGCCCTTGAGCCGGGTGCGGATATCGCCGGCATCGAGTGTGACACCCGGTTGCGGCTCGACCACGGCCATCAGCGCCTCGCCGAACTCGGCATCGGGGATGCCGAACACCGCGCAATCATGCACGCCGGGCTCGGCGTGAAGCACGGATTCGATCTCGGCCGGATAGATGTTGACGCCGCCCGAGATCACCATGTCGCGCTTACGGTCGCAGATGAAGACGTAGCCGTCCTCGTCGATGTAGCCGACGTCGCCCGAGGTGATGAAACCGTCGCGGTCGATCTCGGTGCGCTTCTCCGGCTTGTTGTGGTAGGTGAAGTCGGCCATCCCGGCCATGCGGGAATAGATCTCGCCGATCTCGCCCACGGGGAGCACGCGGCCGTCATCGCCGATGAAGCGCAGTTCGGCACCGGGCGAAATCCTGCCGACAGTGCCGGGCCTTTTGAGCGCATCTTCAGAGGTCGCGAAGGTGACCGCGCTGGATTCGGTCGAGCCGTAGAATTCGTAGATCACCGGCCCCCACCATTCGATCATGGCGCGTTTGACGTCGGCCGGACATGGCGCTGCGGCATGGATGATGTGGCGCAGCGACGAGACATCATACTTCCCGCGCACCGCCTCCGGCAGCTTCATCAGGCGGATGAACATGGTCGGCACCATGAAGATGGTGTCGATCTTGTATCGTTCGATCAGGTCCAGAAATTCTTCGGGCTCGAAGCGCGGCATCAGCACCAGCGCGCCGTCGAGCTTGCCGGCGCGAATGCCGAACGAGTTCGGCGCGGAGTGATAGAGCGGACCCGGCAGGATCGCGCGAGCGCCGGGTTTGAGCCCATAGATCATCGCACGCATGCGCTCGCCGGCCGCCGCCTGTTCCGGCGTGGGCGCATTGCGCCGCACGCCCTTGGGATGGCCGGTCGTCCCTGAGGTGTAGATCATGTTCATGGGCTGCGGCACGATTGGGCCGTCATAGGGCTGGTGTTGCGCAAGCCAGGATTCGAAATCCATCGCGAAGTCCGGCGTCTTCAGATGACCGGGATCGATCTTGTAGTTGGACAGGATCTCAGGCGGCGTCGGCACGCTGAGCACGGTGACGCCCTTCGGAATGGCATCGCGCAAGGCATGCAGCATGTCGGCATGCCCGATCAGCACGGACGTGCCGGTATCGTTGAGGATGTAGTTGATCTCCTCCGGCTTGAAGTGCCAGTTGATCGGCACGCCATAGGCCCCTAGCCGCATCGCGGCGTAGGCAGCTTCGAGAAAGGCGATGTCGTTGCGCATCAGCATGCAGACGCAATCGCCTTGCTTGACGCCGATTTTGGCGAGGCCGCTCGCGATGCGATCGGCGCGGGTGGCGATTTCGGCGTGGGCGCGGCGGCGCTCGCCGGAGACGATGCCGAGGAACTCTGACGTTTCGCTCATTTTTGTTTTTTCTTTGTTGTTGTCGACCCTCATGGTGAGGAGGCGCACAGCGCCGTCTCGAACCATGAGAGCCCATGGCCCATCCCTCGAGACGCCGCTTCGCGGCTCCTCGGGATGAGGTCTGTGCTAATCCGCATACTTCGCCGCGCGCTTCTCCAGATTGGAGCGCACCGCTTCGGTCTGGTTCGCACTGCCGATCAGCTTCTGCTGCTCGACGGACTCGGCGAGCAGCGCCGGGCCGGGGTCGACCGAGAGATTGTTGAGCAAACGCTTGGCGGCGCGGATCGCATCGGGGCTCTTGCCGGCGATCTCGCGCGCGACTTCGAGAGCCGTGGCGCGCGGGTCGTCGCAGATGCGCGTCGCGAGGCCGTAGCTCATCGCCTCCTGCGCCGAGAAGATGCGGCCGGTGTAGGTGAGATCGCGCAATATGTCGTCGCGCACGAGCGAGGCCAGGATCGGCGTGCCCGCCATGTCGGGCACGAGGCCCCATTTGATCTCCATCACCGACATCCGCGCATCGGGGCTAAGGAAGCGCATGTCCGCGCCGAGCGAGAGCTGGAAGCCACCGCCGAAAGCAACGCCGTGCACGGCCGCGATCACGGGAACCGGAAGCTGGCGCCATCCCCACACCGCCTGTTGCGGGAAGTTCGCCTGGCCATGGGTGCGCTTGGTGAGATCGCGATTTTCGCCACCCGGAATTCCGTTGCCGCCTGTCTCCTTCATGGCGGCAAAACGCCCCATGTCGAGACCGGCGCAGAAGGCGCGGCCTTCGCCCGAGAGCACGACGACACGCACGCCTTTTTCTTTGGAAAGCCGGTCGGTTGCGGCAACAAGGGCCTCGAACATCGCCTGATCGAGCGCATTCATCTTGTCGGCGCGCACCAGGCGCACGTCGGCGACGCCTTCCGAGATCGAGATCGAGACGCGCTCTTCCATGGATGAATTCTCCCCTGTTCTTGTTCGGTGCCGCTTTACAGAAAGCTGACGGGCGGATTTAGTCAATCGACCAATTAACTGACAATCCGTACGGGAGAAACAGCCATGTTCAAGGAAAATCTTCTGGCTGGGCGGTGCATTCTCGTGACCGGCGGCGGCACCGGGCTCGGCAAGTCGATGGCGGCGCGCTTCCTTCAGCTCGGCGCCGAAGTGCACATCTGCGGCCGGCGCAAGATCGTCTGCGACGAGACCGCGACCGAGCTGATGGATCAGTATGGCGGCCGCGTCACCAGCCACGGCGTCGACATCCGCAACGCGCTCGCGGTCGAAGAGATGGTCGAGACCATCTTTCGTGACGCCCCCCTCACCGATCTCATCAACAACGCGGCCGGCAATTTCATCTCGCGCAGCGAAGAGCTGTCGCCGCGCGGCTTCGATGCCGTCGCCAACATCGTCATGCACGGCACGTTCTACGTGACCCATGCGGTCGGCAAGCGCTGGATCGCCTTGAAGCAGCCCGGCAATGTCGTTTCCATCACCACGACCTGGGTGCGCAACGGCTCGCCTTACGTGGTGCCGTCGGCGATGAGCAAGTCGGCGATCCACGCCATGACGATGTCGCTCGCGACCGAATGGGGCCGGTACGGCATCCGCCTCAACACGATCGCGCCGGGCGAGATCCCGACCGAGGGCATGAGCAAGCGCATCAAGCCCGGCGACGAAGCCGGCGCGCGCACCAAGGCGATGAACCCGATGGGCCGCGTCGGCACCATGGAGGAATTGCAGAACCTCGCGGTGTTCCTGATCTCCGGCGGCTGCGACTGGATCAGCGGCGAGACCATCGCGATGGACGGCGCGCAGGCGCTGGCGATGGGCGGCAATTTCTACCAGCTCCGCGACTGGAGCGACGACGACTGGAAAACCGCGCGCGAGAGCATCATGGCGCAGAACGAGAAGGACCGGGCCAAGCGGGGGTGATGCTCTCTCTGCCCCGGACGCAGCGCGGCGCGCCGCCTTCGGCGTGGTGCGCTGCTGAGCCGGGGCCCATCTCTCTTCAAACGCGGAAGCAGCAGCATGGGTCCCTGCGCTGCGCTTGTCCGGAACGACGGCGGGGCCTCTCCCATCTTGTCTTCACCCGCGGATGGCGCCACACTCCCAGGCATAAAAACAAGACGCCACGGGAGAGACATGTCCACCACACAGCCATTGGCGAATCTCGCCGACATGGTGCGCGAGCGCGCGACGAGCCGCGGCGACGCCACCGCCTATGAGTTCGAGGGCCGCGTCACCAGCTTTGCCGAGTTTAACGTCAAGACCAACAAGGTCGCCAACGCGTTGATCGCGATGGGCGTGGAGAAGGGCGACCGCATCGCCTATCTCGGCAAGAACAGCGACCTTTATTTCGAGCTGCTGATGGGCGCGATGAAGGCCGGGGTGGTGATGGCGCCGGTGAATTGGCGTCTCGCAGGGCCCGAGGTCGCCTTCATCGTCGCGGATTGCAGGGCGCCGGTGCTATTCGCAGGACCGGAGTTCATCACGCAGGTCCGCCAGATCAAGGACCAGTTGCCTGGCGTGCGCACTGTCATCACCACCGAAGGCGGCGCGCCGGAATGGCAAGATTTTACGGCCTGGCGCGATGCGCAGAGCGGCGATGATCCCAGGGTGCCGATCGACACCAGGGATATCGCGATCCAGCTCTACACGTCAGGCACCACAGGCAAGCCGAAGGGCGCGATGCTGTCGCATGCGAACTTCCTCAACCTCGTGCAGACCGGCAATGCCGCGGACAAGCCGGAATGGAACCGGTGGTCCATCGACGACGTGTCGCTGGTGGCGATGCCGATCTTTCACATCGGCGGCTCCGGCTGGGGCGTGATGGGCCTCTATCACGGCGCCCGCGGCGTGATCGCGCGCGAGTTCGATCCGACCAAGGTTTTGGATTTCTTCGAGCAGTCGGGCATCACAAAGCTGTTCATGGTGCCGGCGGCGATGCAGTTCGTGGTGCGGCAGCCGCGCGCGAGGACAGTCGATTTCTCGCGGCTGAAATACATGCTGTATGGCGCCTCGCCGATTCCGGCGGCGCTGCTGAAGGAATGCATCGAGGTCTTCAAATGCGGCTTCGTGCAGATGTACGGCATGACCGAGACGACAGGCACCATCGTCGCGCTGCCGCCGGAGGACCATGTCGAGGGCCTCGAGCGGATGCGATCGGCCGGCAAGGCGCTGCCGGGCGTCGAGATCGCAATCCTCGATGCGGACGGCAAACCACTGCCGCCGCGCGAGGTCGGCGAGATCGCGACGCGCTCGGGCTCGAACATGGCGGGCTACTGGAACCTGCCTGAGGCGACTGCGGCGACGCTGCGCGGCGATGGCTGGCTGCGCACCGGTGACGCCGGCTATGTGGACGAGGACGGCTATCTCTACATCCACGACCGCATCAAGGACATGATCATCTCCGGCGGCGAGAACATCTACCCGGCCGAGGTCGAGAGCGCGCTGTGCGATCATCCCGACGTCGCGGAAGCAGCCGTGATCGGCGTGCCCGACGACAAATGGGGCGAGGCGGTGAAGGCCGTCGTGGTGATGAAGCCCGGCAAGCAGGCGACCGCCAACGACATCATCAACTTCACCCGCGAACGCATTGCCGGGTTCAAGACGCCGAAGAGCGTGGAGTTCCTGCCGGCGCTGCCGAGGAACCCGTCAGGCAAGATCTTGCGGCGGCAGTTGAGGGAGCCGTATTGGGCGGGGAAGGATCGGCGGGTGAATTGAACCCGCGGTGCCCGAGGGTGGGCAAAGGCGCAGAGCGCCGTGCCCACCATTCTTCGATACCGGGAGATGTGGTGGGCACGCTTCGCTTTGCCCACCCTACGATAGCTGTGCTCGCACCAGCAGCTAATGCTTCCCCGGCCCCATATACCCGAACAAAAACCCCGCCACCTTGCGCATCTGGATCTCCTCGCTCCCCTCCGTGATGCGGTAGCGGCGGTGATGGCGGTAGATGTGCTCGAACGGCTTGTGGCGTGAATAGCCCATGCCGCCGTGGACCTGCATGGCACGGTCGGCGGATTCGCAGCAGAGGCGGTTTGCCCAGTAGTTGCACATGGAGACGCGGTCGGAAAGCGTGCGCTCGATCTGCTCCTCGGTGAGCTGGTCCATCTCCCACGCGGTCTTGCGGATCAACAGGCGCAGCATCTCGGCTTGCGTGGCGAGCTCGACCAGCGGGAACTGGATCGCCTGGTTCTCGGCGAGCGCCCTACCGAACGGCTTTCGCTCGCGCGCGTATTTCACACTCTCGTTGATGCAGTAGACGGCGGCGCCGAGCGAGCTTGCCGCCTGGCGGATGCGGTTCTGGTGGACAAAGCACTGCGCCAGCGACAGGCCGCGGCCGACTTCGCCGAACAGCGCATCCTCCGGCACGAACACGTCCGTAAAGCTGACGCGGGGATGGTCGGTTGGCATGTTGAAGGTCCACATATATTCTTCGACCTTCACGCCGTGGCTCTTGGCCGGCACCAGGAAGCAGGTGATGCCGCGGGCATCGCCGTCATTGCCCGAGGTGCGCGCGAACAGCGCGCAATGCGTGGCGACGTGCATGCCGGTCGTCCACATCTTCTCGCCGTTGATGATCCAGCCCTTGATGTTGTCGCGGGTCGCGGGCACCGCGCGCGTCTCCATATGGGTGGCGTCCGAGCCGTGATGCGGCTCCGTCAAGCCAAAGGTGATGCGGTACTTGCCCTTGATCGAGCCGTCGATCATCGCCTTCTGGTCGTCGCGGCCATAGCGGTCGAGCATCGTGACGACAGGAAAGTTTCCGACGATGGAGTGCTCGTTCTGGAGATCGTTGTGCAGGCCGAGACCCTTGGCGGCAAAGTGCTCGCGTATCACGGCCATCCAGAGGTTGGAGCCGTCCTTGCCGCCATATTGCTTCGGCACCGGAAAGCGCAGATGGCCGGCGGCATCCGCGAGATCCTTGGCCTTGCGCAGCAGCGCTTCCCATTCATGGCGCGGCAGGCCGCCATTGTCGAAATCGGTGCGCGCCCATTCGCGGCGATGATCGAAGAAGCGGATGTTGTCGTCGGCTTGTTCGAGCGGCTTGATCTCGCGTTCGATGAAACGATCGAGTTCTCCGAGATAGGTGACGAGATCGGCAGGCAATGAGAAATCCACGGCTCTCTCCCGGATTGATTTTGTTGTTTTGCGTTAAGGCGCTACCGCGCTTTTCGCTTCGCGCGATTAAGGTGAGAAGTGCGCGCGCAAGTCAAGCAAGGCAAGGCGTGTGACAGGCGCAAGGCGCGTCCGCGCAATTCGATGGTGTCGCGGCACTGACGCGCGCTAGTATGTCCGCAATATTCCTTCACGAGAAAATGCGGGAGCGCGCGATGGATCTGAAATTCTCAAAGGTGGAACGCAAGGGGCCGATCACGATCATCACGCTGTCGCGGCCCGAGGTCTACAACGCGCTCCACACCGACGCGCATTTCGAACTTCAGAAGGTGTTCGACGATTTCTCGGCCGATGCCGAGCAGTGGGTCGCGATCGTCACCGGTGCCGGCGACAAGGCGTTCTGCGCCGGCAACGATCTGAAGTGGCAGGCCGCCGGCGGCAAGCGCGGCTGGGACAAGGGCGGCTTTGCCGGCCTCACCTCGCGCTTCGACTGCGACAAGCCGATCATCGCTGCGGTCAACGGCGTCGCCATGGGCGGCGGCTTCGAGATCGCGCTGGCCTGCGATCTGATCATCGCGTCCGAGAACGCAACCTTCGCCCTGCCCGAGCCGCGCGTCGGCCTCGCCGCACTTGCCGGCGGCCTGCACCGGCTGCCGCGCCAGATCGGACTGAAGCGCGCCATGGGCATGATCCTCACCGCGCGCCATGTCAGCGCCAAGGAGGGCCATGAGCTCGGCTTCGTCAACGAGGTGGTGCCGCAGGGCGAGGCGCTGACCGCCGCGCTGCGCTGGGCGGAGATGATCACCAAGAACTCGCCGATGTCGATCCGGGCCTCGAAGCAGACCATCCAGAAGGGGCTTGCCGTGTCACTGGAGCAGGCGATCGAGGAGCAGCGGGAATATCCGGCGGTGAAGGCGATGGTGGCCTCGCAGGACTATATCGAGGGCCCGAAGGCGTTTTCGGAGAAGCGGCCGCCGAAATGGGTGGGGAAGTAAGAGGTCTCCCGTCACGACGACGAGCGCCCCCAACATCATCGGTGTCATGCCCCGGCTTGACCGGGCATCCAGTACGCAGCGGCTTCTCTGTATGTCACTGCGGTCTCTGGAATACTGGATCGCCCGCTTTCGCGGGCGATGACAGTGAGTATGAGGCGCGCGACCTCCCTACCCGCCCCGCCCCAGCTCCCGCTTGTACGACGCGTAATTCGGCTGATCGACCGCGAGCTTGTCCATCGTGGTCGCCCACAGATGCTCGGCGAGACCCGGCGTTGCGAGGTCGATCTCGCCTTTCGCGATGCGATCGGCGAGCGCTCGGTTGAGATCGGCGACCGAGCCGTCCATGCCGAGCTGCGCGCGCAAACGCTCGACCTCCTTCGCGTCGCACCCCTCCTCCTGCGTCAGCTGCCGCGTCACGAGGTCGAGGATGTTGATGGCGACGCGCAACTTGAAGGCCTGATGGCCGGAGATCAGCGGCGTGATGTCGTTGCGGAGGAAATCGGCGACCGCCTTGGTCAGCTCGATCGGGGTCGGTTCGTCCTGCATGGTCAGCTCCCGCGCGGCGCCAGCAGCCGCAACAGATCGATCTCGGTCTCGGAGGCGCGGCGGCCGATCATGGCGCGCTCCATCGAATGATCCGGCCCCTCGCGGAATCGCTGCATCATGCCGCCGCACATGATGCCCCAGCGCAGCGTGCCCATCACTTCCCAGAATTTGACGCGCACGGGATCGACTCTTCGGCCTGCCGCTTCGTAGCCGGCGAACAATTCCTCGCGTGTGCCAAAACCACCCACCGGCTTGTCGATCTCGCCAAAGCGCCAGGAATTGACGCAGACCCAGCCGAGATCCTCCATGGGATCGCCGAGATGGGCGAGCTCCCAGTCGAGCACGGCACGGACGCCGTCGGCGCCGATGATGAGATTGCCGTTGCGGAAATCGCCGTGCACCAACGTGGTCTCGGCCGACGGCCCCGGATCATGGTCGCGCAGCCAGCGCAGCGCCAGCTCGAACACGGGCTTGGGCCAGTTCAGGCTACGATAGTCGCGCTCGAACTCGCCGATCTCCTGGGTCGCGGACCGGCTGCGCAGCTCGGGCAGTTTCGACAGCGGCAGCCTGTGCAGGCCTGCCAATACTTCCCCAAGCTGCCGCGCGAGCTTCGGCCGAGCTCTAGCAAACTTGGCATCGCGAAGGATCTTCCGCGCGATAGTTTCTCCTTCGACGCGCTCCATGATGAAACCGGTACCGAGATCATCTTCCGGTCTCAGCACGTACAGCACACGAGGTGAAGGAACACCGGCTTCAAACGCGAGCTGCATCAGCTTCGCCTCAGCTGCCAAGCCGGCTGCTCGCGTCGGTGCGGCCCCATACCCCTGAGGCGCACGGCGTAAGATCGCCCCCGCCAAGCCGTCAGGGTGCATGATATCAAACGACCAGGTTTCCTGGCTCGCGCCTCCGGAGAGCCTCTTAGAATTGGCTACTCCGAAGGCACCCGCGTGCCAGGAGCTGACGATTCGTCCAAGTTGCGGCTCGATCATTTGCCTTTGAACTGCGCCGGGCGCTTCTCCAGAAACGCGCCAACGCCTTCACGGAAATCGTCCGTGTCGCCGGCGCGCAGCTGGCACTGGAATTCGAGATTGAGCTGATCCTCGAACGAATTTTCGGGGCTGTCCCAGTAGAGCTTGCGGATCAGCGACAGCGCGACCGTCGGGCCGCTCGCAAGGTCGCGCGCTAGATTCATCGCCTCCTCCATCAGCACGCCGTCGTCGTAGACGCGGTTGACGAGGCCCCATTCCAGCGCCTTCTCGGCCGGCAGGCGCTCGCCCATCAGCGACAATTCGATCGAGCGCGCCCGGCCGACGAGACGCGGCAGCAGCCAGGTCGAGCCGCAATCCGGCACCAGGCCGATGCGGCGGAAGGCTTGAAGAAAGTAAGAGGACCGCGCGCACAAAATCATGTCGCCGAGCAGCGCGAAGCTCATGCCGGCGCCGGCCGCCGGGCCGTTGACGGCGGTGACGATGGGGCAGTGCAGATTGCGGATGCGGCGCAGGAAGGGATGAAAGCCGGTCTCCAGCGTCAGGCCGGCCTTGGCCTTCTTCGACTGGTTGTTGCGCCCTTGCAGATTCGCGCCGGTGCAGAACGCCCGCCCGGCGCCGGTCAGCACCACGCAGCGCACGTCGCCCTTCTTCTCCTCGATCGCGTCGAGCGCATCGGAGAGGCCGCCCAGCATGTCCATGGAGACCGCGTTCATCACCTCCTGATGGTCGAGCCGGAGGATCGCGACCGAGCCATCGAAATCTAGCGTGACGTGTTTGAACTGCATGGTTTCCTCGTCAGTTGGTACTAGCGATGTTTCGCAGACCGGAATTAGTTTTGCCGGGGCGCATATTTGATTTTTGTCGCGGCCTTGTCCATGGTGGTCCGAACATACCTTGTCGTCGTATCGCACAATCTTGCGCGCACAGGCTGGCGCGCGCCCGTGCCAAGAAGAGGAAACGCGCCATGAACCTTTTCGACCTGACCGGCCGCGTCGCCGTGATCACCGGCGGCAATGGCGGTATCGGGCTCGGCATCGCGCAGGCGCTCGCCGGCCAGGGCTGCAGCGTCTCGATCTGGGGCCGCAATCCTGACAAGAACAAGGCTGCTGCCGCGAGCATGACGGGGCTATCAGGCAAGGTCGACAGCCGCGTCTGCGACGTCACCGATCCGGCCTCGGTCAATGCCGCTATGAAGGCCACGCTCGACATTTTCGGCCGGGTCGACGGCTGCTTCGCCAATGCCGGCATCGGCGGCGGCGGCCGGCGCTCTTTCATCGAGCGCACCGAGGAAGAGTGGCGCACCATGTTTGCGACCAATCTGGACGGCGTGTTCCACGCGTTCCAGGCCGCAGCAAAACACATGACCGAGCGCGCCAATGCCGGCGATCCCTTCGGCCGGCTGGTCGCGACATCGAGCCTCGCCTCGATCTTCGGCACTGCGCGCAACGAGCATTATGCCGCGACCAAGGCCGCGATCAACGCGCTGGTGCGCGCGCTCGGCGTCGAGCTGGCGCGCCACGGCGTCACCGCGAATGCGATCCTGCCCGGCTGGATCAAGAGCGACATGACCGCGGGCATCATGGCCAACGAGAAGTTCGTCGCCAATGTGATGCCGCGCATTCCGATGCGGCGCTTCGGCGAGGCCAGCGATTTCGGCGGCATCGCGGTGTATCTGATGAGCAAGGCATCGTCGTATCACACCGCGGATACGTTCGTGATCGACGGCGGCTACACGGCGTTTTGAATCTCGTAGCCCGGATGGAGCGAAGCGTAATCCGGGATTTCAAAAGCAAGCAAGACCCGGATTTCGCTGCGCTCCATCCGGGCTACAAACTCTGAGGGGAATGGGCAAATGTTCTCGCACATCATGATCGGCACCAACGACCTCGACAAGGCCAAGGCCTTTTACGACAACCTTCTCGGTACTCTCGAGGTGCGCCCGGCCAGGGTCGACGGCCATCGCATCTTCTACATCACCAAGACCGGCGTGTTCTCGGTGACGAAGCCAATCAACGGCGAGGCCGCCACCTGCGCGAATGGCGGCACCATCGGCTTTGCCGCCAACTCGCCTGAGCAGGTCGACAAGTGGCACGCCGCTGGTATCGCCGCCGGCGGAACGCCGATCGAGAATCCGCCCGGCATCCGCGAGGGCGCAGGGAACAAGCTCTACATCGCTTATTTGCGCGATCTCGACGGTAACAAGATCTGCGCGATGCATCGGATGGCGTGAGCGAAGCACTCACTGCGCCGTCGATGGCAGGGATATTCTCTGCCGTCGACGGACAGCATCCTCATTAGGCATCGCTTGGCTCGGGCGCCACTCGCGGCGCAATCACTCCGATCCGGGTCCCCTCGCCTGGCTCGCTTTCGAGATTGATGCGGCCGCCCAGCCGATTCAAGACGATGTTATGGACGACGTGCAGGCCGAGGCCGATGCTGCCCTGACTGCGACGCGTCGTGAAGAACGGATTGAAGGCTTGCCGGCGGAGGTCCTCGCTCATGCCGCAGCCATTGTCGGAAATGGTGATCTCGATATCATCCCGGCCGCACGTGCGAATCTCGATGTTGATGCTGCCGCTCTTGCCGTGCGGAAACGCGTGCACCATCGCGTTCTTAATCAGGTTTGTCACCACCTGTGCGTATGGACCGGGATAGCTGTTCATTGCGAGACCGGGCTGGCAATCAACATTGAGCGCCAAACCGTTCTTCCGCAATTCCTGCTGTAGACTCGCGGCAACCTGTCGCGTTAGCTCGCCCGGATCGAAGCTGCGGCGCTCGAGATAGCCTTGATCGACCGCGACCTGCTTGAACGCCTGGATCAATTCGGCCGCGCGGGCGAGATTGTCGGCCAGATGCGTTGATGCGGTCTGAACGACCGTGACGAACTCATTCAAGCTCGATCGCTTCAGCCCGCCTCGCGCGACTTCCGCCGCAAACTTTACCGCCTTGCGCTCAAGCGCAGAGGTGACGGTCAGGCTGGTGCCGACAGGACTGTTGATCTCGTGTGCCACGCCGGCCACCAGCCGTCCGAGAGCCGCGAGCTTCTCCGCCTCGACCAGTGAATCCTGAGCCTCCTTCAGGCGTTGCAACGCCGCCTCGGCCGCGTCGCGGGCACTGCGGAGCTCGCGTTCGCTGCGCTTGCGTTCGGTGATCTCCTCCGCCGCGACGTTGACGCCGACGATGTTGCCGTTCGGTCCGCGCTGCGGATGCCAGTAGGTGATCCAGCAGCGCTCGTCATTATAGCCGGGACGCTGGCCATAAACCTCGATCCCGGTGACCGGCTCGCCGGTTTCCATGATGGAGCGAACGATGCCCTCGACGGCGGATGCGAGCCCGGGCACGCAATCCCGCACCGTATGCCCGAGATGGCCTTCGACCGAGATACCGCAGATCTCGGTGAGGCGCTGGTTGATCTGCAAATAGCGGCAGTCCGGCGAAAGATAAGCAAGCCCGATCGGCGCTGTATCGTAGATCAACTGGAGCGCCGGCTGCTTAGGAAACTGCACTTCGCGTACAACGGAAGAACTCATATGCTCTCTCCCTCTGCGCGAGCCGGAGGTTAGCCGGTTACAGCGGCGCGCAAAAGTCCCAATAGCCGCCGGGAATCAGTCCGGAACCGGCCAGAGGAGCCGCGGGTCTGCTGGCGCGCCCCGTCGACCAACCCACATGGTCAGATCGCAAGACGCCTGCTGAAGATCTGCGAGCAGGCAGGTCATCCGACTGTCGCCGCCGCGATGCCGAGCTCGCTCAAACAGTGTTTGAAACGTCATTGCGATATTCCATGAGATGGGATGGCTCGCGTGAAAAAAAGCGCGCTCGCACTTTGCGCGCGCTGCGACTATTCTCCAACCCAACGCGATCTCAGTGACCCCGGGAGGAACAATGACAAAACACGCCTACATACCCCGCACCACCAACTACACCCTCAATCCCGGCGACGAGCTCAACGATCTCCGCATGTCGGACCAGGTCCGGCCGCTCTACGATCACGTCAGGAAATTCATCCGCGACACCGTCGAGCCGATGTCGATCGAGTTCACCAAGGCCGGCGAAGGCAAAGAGGATCGCTGGAGCTTCACCCCGAAGCAGCTCGAGGTGCTCGAGGTCGCCAAGAACAAGGCGAAGAAGGAAGGCCTCTGGAACTTCTTCCTGCCCGACGACGAGACCGGCCAGGGCCTGAAGAATCTCGACTACGCCTATATCGCCTCCGAACTCGGCAAGAGTCCGCTGGCCTCCGAGACGATGAACTGCTCGGCGCCCGACACCGGCAACATGGAAGTGCTGGAGCGCGTCGGCACCAAGGAGCAGAAGGAGAAGTGGCTGAAGCCGCTGATGAACGGCGAGATCCGCTCAGCCTATGTCATGACCGAGCCGAACGTCGCCTCCTCCGACGCCAAGAACATTTCGACGACCGCAAAGCTCGTCGGCGACGAATGGGTCATCAACGGCGAGAAGTACTACATCTCCGGCGTCGGCGATCCCCGCTGCAAGATCCTAATCGTGATGGTGAAGACCAATCCGGATGCGGCGCCGAGCAAGCAGCAGTCGCAGATCCTGGTGCCGCGCGACACGCCCGGCGTCGAGGTGCTCGGGCCCATGTACGTGTTCGGCCAGGATCACGCCCCACGCGGCCACATGCACATGCGCTTCAACAACGTCCGTGTGCCCAAGGAAAACATGCTGCTGGGCGAAGGCCGCGGCTTCGAGATCTCGCAGCTCCGCCTCGGCCCGGGCCGCATCCATCATTGCATGCGCACCATCGGCAAGGCCGAGAAGGCGCTGGATCTGATGGTGCAGCGTGGCCTCACCCGTGAGGCGTTCGGCAAGAAGATCGCCCATCTCGGCGGCAACATGCAGATCATCGCGCAGGCGCGCTGCGAGATCGAGGCGATGCGGCTGATGGTGCTGAAGGCCGCCAAGGCCATGGACGTGCTCGGCAACAAGGAGGCCCGCGTCTGGGTCTCCATGGTCAAGGCCATGGTGCCGGAGCGCGCCTGCAAGATCATCGACCAGTCGATCCAGATGCACGGCGCCACCGGCATCTCGCACTGGACCCCGCTCGCGGAGATGTACCAGGACGTCCGCCACCTGCGCTTCGCCGACGGCCCGGACGAGGTTCACTGGATGGTGGTGGGACGCCACGAGCTGAGCATGGCGTGAAGACTCTCTCCTCTCCCTCTCCCCGTTCTTACGGGGAGAGGGTTGGGGTGAGGGGCCTCTCTCCACACATGAGATCATCGAGGGACCTGTACCCCGTTACCCGAATTCGATCTGCGATCGAATTCGACCTCTCCCCGCATCCGCCTTCGCTAAAGCTTCGGCGGACATGGGCGCGGCGACAACTCACGGAGCCACCATGGAATACGCCGCCAGCGAGCTGACGCCACGCGAGCGCTACAAGGTGCTGACGTCATTCATCCTGCCGCGGCCGATCGCGTGGGTGACCTCGGTCGGGCCGACCGGAATCGTCAACGCCGCGCCGTTCAGCTTCTTCAACGCCTTCTGCGAAGATCCGCCGCTGTGCATGTTCGCGGCGAACCGCAAGCCCAACGGCCAAGACAAGGACACGTTTCTCAACATCCAGCGCACCGGCGAGTTCGTGGTCAACCTCGCCGACGAGCCGCTGGCGAAGGTCATGCACGAGAGCAGCGGAGATTTTCCGCCCGAAATCGGCGAGCCCGACTATCTCGGGCTGAAGCTCGCGCCCTCGACCAGGATCGCCGTGCCGCGGCTCGCCGACACGCCCTGGGCGATGGAGTGCAAGCTCTGGAAGATGATCGACGTCAACGACGATCGCCGGCTGATCATGGGCGAAGGCGTCCACTTCCATATCCGCGACGAGCTGTGGGACGACAAGGCAATGCGGGTGCACATGGACCGCTATCACCCGATCGGCCGCATGTTCGCAGATCGCTACTGCCGCACGGATGATCGCGTGGTGTTTCCGGCCGCGGAGGGGGCGAAGGGGAAGTAGGCCGCGTAGGGTGGGCAAAGGCGCGCACTTCGCGCGACGTGCCCACCATTTCTCGCGCGGGACGAAGATGGTGGGCACGCATCCGCCCTCGCTCTGCGAGCGACGGCAGATGCTTTGCCCACCCTACAACGACAGCACTACGTCGCGGCCGGCTCGCCGATCTTGTCCTGGGTCTTGGTGTCGAAATCGCCGGCGTCGTGCCGCTCGTGGAGCTGGCTGGCGGGATCGCCGGAGACGCGGTTGACCATGCGGCCGCGCTTGACGGCCGGGCGCTTGGCGATCTGGTCGGTCCAGCGCTGCACGTGCTTGTAGTCCTGCACCGACAGGAATTCGCCGGCGCCATAGACCAGCCCCTTGGCGAGCGCGCCGTACCAGGGCCACACCGCGATGTCGGCGATGGTGTACTCAAGGCCCGCGAGGTACTCGTTGTCGGCGAGGCGCCGGTCGAGCACGTCGAGCTGGCGCTTGACCTCCATCGCAAAGCGGTCGATGGCGTATTCGATCTTGGTCGGCGCGTAGGCATAGAAGTGACCAAAACCGCCGCCGAGATAGGGCGCGCTGCCCATCTGCCAGAACAGCCAGGACATCGCTTCGGTGCGGCTCTTGATGTCCTTCGGCAGGAAGGCGCCGAACTTCTCGGCGAGGTAGACCAGGATCGAGCCGGACTCGAACACCCTGACAGGCTCGGGACCGGACCGGTCCACCAGCGCGGGAATTTTCGAGTTCGGGTTGATGTCGACAAAGCCGCTGCCGAACTGGTCGCCATTGCCGATCCTGATCAGCCAGGCATCGTATTCGGCGCCCTTGTGGCCGAGCGCCAGCAGTTCCTCCAGCATCACCGTGACCTTCACGCCATTCGGCGTCGCCAGCGAATAGAGCTGGAAGGGATGCTTGCCGACCGGCAGCTCCTTGTCGTGGGTGGGACCGGCGATGGGCCGGTTGATGCTGGCGAACTGCCCGCCATTCTCCTTGTTCCAGGTCCAGACTTTGGGCGGCACGTAGGCGGGGGCGTCGGTCATGCGGGGGCTCCGGCGAAAAGATGCGCCTGCATTAATTAGCCCGCGAATGGCCGATGGCAAGGGTACCAAAATGCATTGCCCGGCTGGGCAACTCTACTTTTCGTCATGGCAAGCCCTCCCCTGTCATTCCGGGGCGCCCGCAGGGCGAGCCCGGAATCCATCGGGCCGCGGAAATGCTCGAAGAGATGGATTCCGGGCTCGCGCCAGGTGGCGCGCCCCGGAATGACAGCCTCTATGACGCAGCCGCCGTCAGCCCCTGCCCGGCCCGACCCAGCAAAAATCCCTCATATCCCTTCGCCGCGACCTCGTCGCAGATCCGGCGGTAGACGCCGACGCCACCGATATAGGGCATGAAGATGCGCGGCTTGCCTGGAATGTTGGCGCCCATGTACCAGGAATTGGCCTGCGGATAGAGCGTGCCGTGGGCGACCTCGTTGACATGGGCGACCCACTTGTCCTCGGCCTCCCCGCTCGCCTCCATGGTGGCAACACCCTGCCTGCGCATGTGGACGAGGCAATCGGCGATCCAGTCGACATGCTGCTCGATCGAGACGATCATGTTCGAGAGCACCGACGGACTGCCGGGCCCGGTGATGATGAAGAGGTTCGGAAAGCCCGCGCTCATCAGCCCGAGATAGGTCTTTGGGCCTTCCGCCCACTTCTCGTTCAGCGTCCGTCCGCCCGGGCCACTGATGTCGATCTTCGCGACTGATCCGGTCATGGCGTCGAAGCCCGTCGCCATCACCAGCGCGTCGACCTCGTGGTCCTTGCCTGCGACGCGCACGGCATTCGCCGTGATCTCCTCAATCGGATTGGTCTTGATGTCGACCAGCGAGACGTTCGGCCGGTTGAAGGTCGCGAAATACTCCGTATCGATGCAGATCCGCTTGGTGCCGATCGGATGGCTGTTCGGCTGCAGCAGCTTCGCGGTTTCGGGGTCCTTCACGATCTCGGCGATCTTGCCGCGCACGAAGTTCGCCGCGGTATCGTTCGCGGATCGCTCGAGGCCGAGATTGTTGTAGACATACATGAAGGTGAGCCCGCCGCGCTCCCAGCGCGCCGAATATTTGCCATTCCTGGTCTCGTCGCTGTCGTCGAGTGCGCCGCGATCGGGCTGCTCGGCGAAAATGCCGTTGCGCGCGACTTCGCGGGCGAAGCGGCGGATCTCCGGATAGGTGTTGCGGACGTTGCTGCGTTCTTCGTCGGTCAGCGCGGCGTTGCGCGCGGGAATCGAAAAATTCGCCGTGCGCTGAAACACGGTGAGATGTCTCGCCTGCTCGGCAATGATGGGGGCCGACTGGATACCCGATGAACCAGTCCCGATGAGGCCGACGCGCTGACCGGTGAAATCGACCGGTTCATGCGGCCAGCTGCCGGTGTGGTAGACAGGTCCCTTGAAGCTCTCGAGGCCCTTGATGTCGGGCCTGCGCGCGTTCGAGAGGCAGCCGGTCGCAAGCACGATGAACTGGGCCTCAACCGTCAAGCCGTCAGACGTCGTCACCGACCAGCACTGCGCGCCCGTGTCGAATACCGCGCGCTCGACGCGGGTGTCGAACTGGATGTCGCGGCGAAGATCAAAACGGTCGGCAACGTGGTTGGCGTAGTTCAGTATCTCCGGCTGCGGCGCGTAGCGCTCGCTCCAGTCCCACTCCTGCTGAAGCTCTTCCGAGAACGAATAGGAATACTGCATGCTCTCGACATCGCAGCGCGCGCCGGGATAGCGATTCCAGTACCAGGTGCCGCCGACGCCACCACCCTGCTCATAGACGCGCGCCGAGAAGCCAAGACCGCGCAGACGGTGCAGCATGTACATGCCGGCAAAGCCCGCGCCGACGACGACCACGTCGTAGGCTTTCACGGTTTGGGCCTTCACGGTTCGGACCGGACTCGCTTGCGCTGACGACATCGGTTGGCGCTCCCTCGCTGTTTTCTCTTTGTTTGAGCCAGCATTCTCACAGACCCACAAAAGCGCAAGAGGCAAATCGGCGGGCTCCGGTCGGTTTATTTTGTGCAGCGGAATGGCTCATCCGCCGCGTGGCGTCTGCACGCAAGATGCGCGGCCAAATCCGGATTGGCATCGCTAGCGACGATGGGCTAGCGTCGAAGCGCCTTCGCTCGAGCAAAGCAACAACAGCAACGCGACGGCTGCCGGGAGAGAGCCATGAAATCGCCGATCTGCGACATGCTGGGCATCGAGTTCCCGCTGCTCGCATTCAGCCATTGCCGCGACGTCGTTGCCGCCGTCAGCCGCGCCGGCGGCTTTGGCGTGTTGGGTGCCACCGTGCACACGCCTGACACGCTCGAGCGCGAGCTGAAATGGATTGACGAGCATGTCGACGGCAAGCCCTACGGCATCGACGTGCTGATCCCCGAAAACATCTCGACCGCAGGCGAGAAGGACGTCACCTGGAAGAGCCTGGAGGCGCGCGTGCCGCAGGAGCATCGCGCCTACACGCGCGACCTCTTGAAAAAATACGATATTGAGTTGACGACAGGTGATGTGGCCGACAACCAGCCGCAACCGTTCGACGCGAAGACGGCACTTCAGCTGCTCGAGGTCTCCTTCAACCATCCGATCCGATTGATCGCCAACGCGCTCGGCGTGCCGCCGAAGGCGATGATCGAGATGGGCAGGAAGCACGGCGTGCCGGTTGCCGCCCTCGTCGGCGCCAAGGAGCATGCATTGCGGCAGGTTGCGGCCGGCGTCGACATTCTCGTGGTGCAGGGCACCGAGGCCGGCGGGCATTGCGGCGAGGTCTCCACCCTGGTGCTGGTGCCGGAGGTGATCAAGGCGATCAAGAACATCCGCGACGTGCCGGTGCTCGCGGCCGGCGGCATCATGACGGGACGGCAGATGGCCGCCTGCATGGCGATGGGCGCGGCCGGCGCCTGGACCGGTTCGGTATGGCTCGCCACCGTCGAGGCCGAGACCACGGAGATTTTTCGCGAGAAGATGATTGCGGCGTCCTCGCGCGACGCGATCCGTTCGAAGGGGCGCACGGGAAAGCCGGCCCGGCAACTTCGCTCGGTCTGGACCGATGCCTGGGATCGTGCGCCGGAAAGCCCCGGCGCGCTGCCGATGCCGCTGCAAAGCGTCATCAGCCGCGACGCCTTCAACGCGATCGATCGCGCAGCCGCAAGCGGCAACGCCAAGGCGCGCGATCTCGTCAGCTATTTCGTCGGCCAGGGCGTCGGCCTGATCGACAGCGTGAAGTCGGCGGGCGCGGTGGTGCAGGAGTTCAAGGAAGAGTTCGCCGAAGCCGTCGAGCACATGAATGCGCTGGTGGCGGAGTGATTGGTGTGTGCGGCTCATCCTTCGAGGCTCGCCAAGCGCCGCAAGCGTCGCTCGGCTCGCACCTCAGGATGACGCTTCCTCCGTAGCCGTCACCCTGAGGTGGCCGCTTCTTCAGCGGCCCTCGAAGGGCGACGGCGTGACCAAGATCTGAAACGTGAAGCAAGAAGAAATGACCAAGACCAATCTACCCGAAGACCGTATCCCCGTCATCGTCGGCATCGGCGAGATCGTCGATCGCCCCAAGGAGATCACCGACGGCCTCGAGCCGCTGGATCTGCTCGAACAGGCGCTGCGGCGGGCCGAGCAGGACGCCGGCGCAAAACTGCTTGCCGAGGTGCATTCGCTCGACGTCGTCAACTTCCTGAGCTGGCGCTATCGCGAGCCGGAGAAGATTTTGGCGCAGCGGCTCGGCATTGCGCCTGCGCATTGCTATTACGGCCCGGTCGGCGGCGAGAGTCCGATCCGCTACATCCACGAGGCGGCAAAGCGCATTGCGCGTGGCGAATGCATGGTGGCGGCAGTCTGCGGTGCGGAGGCGCAGTCGACCGCGACCAAGGCGGAGCGCGCCGGGATCAAGCTGCCCTGGACGCCGTTCGCCCATGACGTCGAGGAGCCCAAGCGTGGGGCGGCTTTCCAGAAGCCGCTGGCGGTGAAGCTCGGCGTGTTCCGTCCCGTCACCGTTTATCCCTTCTATGAGTCCGCCTCCTCCGCCCATTGGGGCCAGACGCCGCGCGAAGCCATGGCAGAGTCCGGCACGCTGTGGTCGCGCTACTCGGAGGCCGCCGCCGAAAATCCCAACGCCTGGCTGAAGCGGAGCTATGCGCCGGACGAGATCACGACGCCGACGGCCGACAACCGGCTGATCGCCTGGCCCTACAACAAGCTCATGGTTGCCAACCCCAGCGTCAACATGGGCGGCGCGCTGCTGCTCACCAGCCTCGCCAAGGCGCGCGCGGCCGGCATCGCGGAGGACAGACTGGTCTATCCGCTCGGCGGCGCCTCGGCGGAAGAGCCGCGCGATTACCTCCTGCGCGATCAGTTCTATGAAAGCCATCCGCAGAACGCGGTGTTGAAGGCCGTGATGGACCTCGCCGGCGGCGACGCCTTCGACGCGATCGAGCTCTATAGCTGCTTCCCCTGCGTGCCCAAGATGGCGCGGAGGACGCTGGGCCTCGGCGCCGACGTGCAGCCGACCGTGACCGGTGGTCTCACCTTCTTCGGTGCGCCGCTCAACACCTACATGACGCATGCGGCCTGCGCGATGGTGCGGCGCGTGCGCAATGGTGCCAAGCTCGGGCTGCTCTACGGCCAGGGCGGCTTCGTCACCAAGCACCACGCGTTGGTGGTGTCGAAGACGCCGCGTGAGGCGCTGGCGCAGGAGACGAGCGTGCAAGGCGAGGCCGACCGCAACAAGCGCGCGGTGTCCGAGTTCGTCACCGAAGCCTCAGGCAAGGGCAAGGTCGAGAGCTTTACGGTGCTCTATGGCCGAGGCAGCGAGGTCGAACACGGCGTGGTGATGCTGCGGACGGCGGACGAGCGGCGCACACTCGCGCGCATTCCGGCAAGTGACGCGGCGACGCTGGCGCATCTGCTCAACATGGATCGCACGCCGGTAGGATCGCTCGGCGAGATCACGATGGCCGCGGATGGCGTTCCGGAGTGGCGGGTCGGTTAATCTCCCTCTCCCCGCTCGCGGGGAGAGGTGAAGAAGTCTAGCCCTTGGGCGCCTGCTTCTCCGAGGCCGTCGCCGGCTTGCCCTTAGCGCCGGCGCCGGTAACGCGAACCTGGTCGCCGTCGGAAAGACCATCCGGCGGGGCAGTGATGACGCGGTCGTCGGGGGCGATGCCCGAGGCGAGTTCAACCTCCTTGCCGAGATCGCGCGCGATGGTCACGGTCTTGAATTGCACCTTGTCGTCCGCACCGACGGTCGCAACACGCAGGCCGCTGCCGTTGAAGATCAGCGCGCTGGCGGGAATGCTCAGCGGCGCGGTCTCGCGCTGCAGGTTGAGCTTCACGCTGGCATAGCCGCCGGGCATCAACTCGCCGTTGGAATTGTCGAGCCGAAGCTGCATGCGGGTGGTGCCTGAGGCGACGTCGACGGCCTGCGAAGACGCCTCGACCGTCGCCTGGAATGTCCGGTTCGGGTATTCCGGCATGACCATGGTGGCCTTGGCGCCGATCTTGATCGCCGGCACGTAGTTCTGGGGAACGTTGACGTAGACGCGCAGCCTGGTGATGTCGGAGACCACGAACATCGCCGGGCCGGAGCCGCCGCCGGCATTGATCAACGCGCCGACGTCGGTATCGCGCGCCGTGACCACGCCATCGAACGGCACCGTGATCTTCTTGTAGCCGGCCAGCGCTTCAAGCCGCTCGACATTTGCCTGGCCTGAGTGGACGGCCGCGTTCTTGTTGGAGAGATCGGCGGTGCGCTCGTCGATCTCCTGCGCGGAGACGAAGTTGGAGGCGACCAGCGTCTTGCGCCGGTTGAGCGTTGCTTCCGAGAGCCTGGCGCTTGCCTGCTGGCTGGCCAGATCGGCACGGGCCTGAAGCAGTTGCTGGTCGAGGTCGGGCGCCTCGATCTCAGCGATCACCTGCCCCGCCTTGACGCGCGCGCCCATGTCGACGCTCCAGCTCTTCAGATAGCCGGAGACGCGTGCGAAGATCGGCGCGCGGTAATAGGCTTCGAGCCGACCCGGCAGGTCGATGGTGCCGTTGAGGGATTTTGCGTTCGGCAGCGTCACCGCAACGCTGGGAACGGCCTGATCGTCGGTCCATTCCTTGAGCTTGGAGCCCTGCTCCTCGCGGGCACGAATGCCGGTGCCGACGACGAGGCCTGCCGCAATCAGCGCCACCACGCCGAAGATGCCCAGTTTCCGGTGCGACACCGGGGAGCGGGGTTCAGTGGGCGACATGCGGAGTCTCCAATGGGGCGGCGGCTTTGGCGCCTTGTTTCTTGTGTACCATACTGAACACCACGGGAACAAACATCAGCGTGGCGAAAGTTGCAAAGATCAGGCCGCCGATCACGGCACGGCCAAGCGGCGCATTCTGCTCGCCGCCCTCCCCGAGCCCCAGGGCCATCGGCGCCATGCCGATGATCATGGCGAGCGCGGTCATCAGCACCGGGCGGAACCGGACGAAGCCGGCCTCGAGTGCAGCGGCGACGGGGTCACCGAGCTCCTCGTAGCGCTCGCGGGCGAACGAGATCACGAGCACGCTGTTGGCGGTGGCAACGCCCATGCACATGATCGCGCCGGTCAGCGCCGGCACCGACAGCGTCGTCTCGGTCATGAACAGCATCCAGACGATGCCGGCGAGCGCGGCCGGCAGCGCCGTGATGATCACGAACGGATCGGACCAGGATTGGAAGTTCACGACGATCAGGAAGTAGATCAGCACGACGGCACCGAGCAGGCCGAACAGAAGACCGGTGAAGGCGCTGTTCATGGTCTGCACCTGGCCGAGCAGCACCACGGAAGAGCCCTTCGGCACGTCCTTGGCGGTGTCGGCGATCACCTGGCGGATGTCGGCGGCGACCGCGCCGAGATCGCGGCCCGAGGTCGTGGCAAAGATCTGCACCATCGACTGGATGTCGTATTGCGACACCACCGCGCTCGAGGTCGAGCGCTTGATGTCGGCGATGCCGCCGAGGATCGGCGATTGCGAATTGCCGGCCGCCGTGATCGGCAGCGTCTGGAGCGCGCTGAGCGAGTCGATCTGATATTGCGGCGTCTGCATCACGATCGAGTAGGACACGCCGTTGTCGGGGTTGAGGTAGTAGGTCGGCGCCACCTGCGAGGAGCCGGCGAGATTGACCACGAGGCTATTGGTGACGTCGCGCTCGGTCAGGCCGACATATTGCGCGCGGGTGCGGTCGACGTCGATGTTGAAGGTCGGGTTGTTCGGCGACTGCTGGATGCGCGCATCGGCAACGCCGGGAATCTTGCGGACCTTCGCCAGCAGGCTGTTGGCGTAGGCGAAGTTGGCGTTGATGTTGGCGCCGCGGATCTGCAGGTCGATCGGCGCCGGCGCGCCGAAGTTCAGGATCTGGCTGACGATGTCGGCGGGGAGGAAGGCGAAGCTGACGCCGGGGAACAGGCGCGGCAGCTGCTCGCGCAGCACGCGCACGTGCTCTTCCGTCGGCTTGTGACCTTCTTTCAGCTTGATCTGGATGTCGCCGTCCTGCGGGCCGATCACGCCCGTGTTGTTGTAGGTCATGTTGATGCCGGAGATCGGCATGCCGATGTTGTCGGTCAGCGTCTCGATTTCGCCGGGGATCAGCTTGCGGATCGCCTTCTGGACGTCGGCGAGCTGGTTCGCCGTCTCCTCCACGCGGGTGCCGACCTGGGTGCGGACATGCATCAGGATATTGCCGGCATCGACCGCCGGGAAGAAGTTGCGTCCAAGGAACGGCACCAGCGCGAAGGACGCGCCGACCACGCAGAGGAAGCCGATCACGAACACCGTGCGGTGCGCCAGCGCGAGCCCGAGGAAGTCATGGTAGCCGCCGCGAATGCGCTCGAACCGGGCCTCGAAACCGCGCTGGAACCACACCAGCGGATTACGCGACTTCGGCGGGCCGCCCTCATGATGGACGTGCGCCTGCAGCAGATAGTTCGCCATGGTCGGCACCAGCGTGCGCGACAGGATGAACGACCAGATCATCGCGAACATCACGGCTTCGGCCATCGGCACGAACAGGAAGCGTGCGACGCCGGTGAGGAAGAACATCGGCACGAACACGATGCAGATACAGAGCAGCGAGACGAAGGCCGGCGTCACGATCTGGTTGGCGCCGTCGAGGATCGACTGCTCGACCGGCTTGCCCTGCTCCAGATGGTAGTTGATGTTCTCGATGGTCACGGTGGCGTCGTCGACGAGGATGCCGACCGCGAGCGCGAGGCCGCCGAGCGTCATGATGTTCAGCGTCTCGCCGATCGCCGACAGCATGATGATGGCGCCGAGCACCGAGAGCGGGATCGAGACCGCGATGATGACCGTGGAACGCCAGCTGCCGAGGAACAGCAGGATCATGACGCTGGTCAGCAGCGCCGCGATCACGCCTTCGATCGCGACGCCTTGAATCGCACCGCGGACGAACACCGACTGGTCGCCGATGAAGCCGATCTTCAGCGCGTCCGGCAGCTGGTCCTTGACGTCGATCACCTTCTGCTTGATGCCTGCGATGATATCGAGCGTCGAGGTCGCGCCCGCCTTCAGCACCATCATCAGCACCGAGCGGTTGCCGTCGACATGGACGATGTTGGTCTGCGGCGGATTGCCGTCACGCACGGTCGCGACGTCGCGCACATAGACCATCGCGCCGTTGACGGTCCTGATCGGCAGATTGCCGAGCTCGTCGATCTTCAGCGGCGAGTTGTTGAGCTGGATGTTGTATTCGAACTGGCCGATCTTCTGGGTGCCGACCGGTGTGATCAGGTTTTGGGCTGCGAGCGCGTTGGCGACGTCCTGGCCCGACAGGCCACGAGCCTGGAGCGCGGTCGGATCGAGGTCGATCTGGATTTGGCGCTGCTTGCCGCCGAACGGATACGGGATCGCCGCGCCGGGCACGGTGACCAGCGGGGTGCGCAGATTGTTAATGCCGATGTCGGCGAGGTTCTGCTCGGTCAGGCCATCGCCCGACAAAGCCACCTGGATGATCGGCACGGTCGAGGCGGAGTAGTTCAGGATCAGGGGCGGCGTTGCGCCCGGCGGCATCTGCTTCAGCAGCGTCTGCGAGATCGCGGTGACCTGCGCGTTGGCGGTGCGGATGTCGACGTTCGGCTGGAAGAAGATCTTGATGATGCCAAAGCCGTTATAGGAGTTGGCGGCAATGTGCTCGATGTCGTTGACGGTCGTCGTCAGCGCGCGCTGGAACGGCGTGGTGATGCGGCCGGACATCTGGTCCGGCGGCAGGCCGGTGTACTGCCAGACCACGCCGATCACGGGGATGCGGATGTCCGGGAAAATGTCCGTCGGCGTCCGCAGGGCCGCGAGCGGCCCGATGATCAGGAGCAGAAGCGCGAGCACGACAAACGTGTAGGGTCGGCTCAGGGCAATACGAACCAGAGCAATCATTCGTCAGGCAATTCCAAATCGGGGGACAGGGAACACGCCCCACGGCTTCCCTGAGCTGATTTACCCGAACACCGCGGAAATGGCCAACGACAGCGCCGCCCCGTGCGGTCACTTCCCTGCTATCGCACTGCGAAATCGCATTCCAGATATGCAGCTTGCGGCCGGAAGATTATGGAAGCGGCTTGCCCCCACGTAAAAAAGCGGCGCCCGCGGGGCGCCGCTTTCAGAACTGAGATGGTATCCCGGCTCAGGCCGCGCGGACGTTGGTCAGGAACTTGCTGACCTCGGTCTTCAGCCGCGTGCTGTCGTTGGACAGCATCTGCGCTGCCGACAGCACCTGTGAGGAGGCCGTGCCGGTCTCGGTCGCGCCGCGCTGCACGTCGGTGATGTTGGAGGAGACCTGCTGGGTGCCCTGCGCCGCCTGCTGCACGTTACGGGCGATCTCCTGGGTCGCGGCGCCCTGCTCTTCCACCGCAGCCGCAATCGCCGAGGAGATTTCGGAGAGACGCTCGATGGTCGAGGAGATCTCCTTGATGGCGCCGACCGAGTCGTTGGTCGCCGCCTGGATGCCGGAGATCTGCTGGCCGATCTCGCCGGTCGCCTTGGCGGTCTGCTCGGCGAGCGCCTTCACCTCGGAAGCCACCACCGCGAAGCCGCGGCCGGCTTCACCGGCGCGCGCCGCCTCGATGGTCGCGTTCAGCGCCAAGAGGTTGGTCTGGCCGGCGATGGTGTTGATCAGCTCGACGACGTCGCCGATGCGGGAGGCCGCCTTGGACAGTTCGCTGACGCGCTCGGTGGTGGCGCGGGCCTGGCCGACGGCATCGCCCGCCATCCGCGCCGATTCCTGCACCTGGCGGCTGATCTCGCCGACCGAGGAAGCCATCTCCTCGGTGGCCGAGGCCACCGACTGCACGTTGGTGGATGCTTCCTCCGAGGCCGCGGCGACCGTCGTCGCCATCCGCTGCGAGCGGTCGGCGGTCGAGGTCAGCGTCGAGGCGGAGGCTTCGAGCTGGGTCGAGGCCGAGGACACGGTCTGGACAATCTCGCCGATCATCGTTTCGAAATCGCGGGTGATGCCGTCGACGCGGCGGCCGCGCTCGATCTTGGCTTCGGCATCGGCGGCGGCGGCCTCGTCGGCGGCTTTCTTGGCGATCAAGGCTTCCTTGAAGATCTGGAGCACATCGGCCATGGCGCCGATCTCGGTCTTCTCGCCGCGATGCGGGACTTCGGCGGAGAGGTCGCCCTTGCCGAGCGCCTGCATCGGCTGGATGATCGAGTTGATGCCGGCGGAGACGTCCTGGACCAGGTAGAAGCTGACGCCGATGCCGATGATCACGGCGGCGCCGAGGATGATCGAGACCAGCATGAAGGCATAGAAATAGCTGTCGGAGGCATCCTGGGCGGCCTGGTCGCCGCCCTTGGTGTTGAGTTCGATGTCCTTCATCAGGACCTCATCCGACGCAAGGCCGATCTTGTTGACCGTCTTGGTATTCAGCTCCTGCGCGTCATGCGGAACCTTGCCGGCCTCCTTGCGCGACAGCGCGAAGACGTCTTCGGTGCCCTTCTTGTAATCGTCCCAGAGCTTGGCCCATTCGTTGTACAGCCGGCGCTCTTCGGGTGAGGTGATCATCGGCTCGTAGGCCTTGCGGGACTTGGCGAGCGCCTCGATCACGATGCCGGCCGTTTTTTCGTTGGCGAGCTTGTCCTCGAGGGTCTCGGACAGCATGTGCTGGCGAACGACGTTGCGATAAGTGATGACGCTGGCCCGGAGTTCGCCGAGCACCCGGACGCTGGGCAGCCAGCTCGTGGTGATGTCGGTGGTGTTGGCGTTCATCGACCGCATCTTCGTGACGGCGAGCAGGCCCATGCCGGTCATCGCGACCAGCAGGAGCGCCACGACACTGATGATCTTGGCGCGGATTGAGATGGTGGCGAGCATGATCGGGTCTCTTTGTGCTGGCGCGGTGCGCGTCCGGAAATTTTACGAATCAATCAAAGGGAGCAGCACCGACATCCAACACCAGAGCACCTGAGCAGATGTTAACTACGACTCCGTACGAGTACGGAACCCGAAAGAAATGAACAGGCGGCTAAAAATGCTCTGCGCTCAGCGCATGAGCCCAAGTGCGTCCGTGAAAAACTCCGCGCCGCCAAAATTTCCGGACTTAAGAGCGAGCAACATCTCGCCCGCATCCGCACCGACCGCGCGCAGCACCGGGACGCCCGCTGCGATTTCTACTCCCACGAGAAATCCGGGAATCCTCAACCGGTCGACCACGGCGCCGGATGTTTCGCCACCCGCGACGATCAAGCGCCGGACGCCGGCCTGCACCAGGCCTTCGGCGATGTCGGCCATCGCCTGCTCGATGGCATGTCCGGTGGCATCGCGGCCGTGACGCGCCTGCAGCGCGGCGACCTGATCCGGTGTCGCACTCGAGGCGATCAGGACCGGCCCCTCGGCGAGCCGCGGTCTGGCCCAGGCGAGCGCACGCCGCGCTTCGCTTGCACCTGCGACAATTTGCGCGGAATCGAGGTGCAGCACCGGCATGACCCGCTCGGCATTCGCGATCTGCTGAAGCGTCGCTTGCGAGCAGCTTCCGGCAAGGCAGGCAGCCGGGCCGCCGACCACGGCACCCGCGTCGTTGCCCGCAATGTTCGACCGCACCTTTCCGGTCGACACCAGCGCACGCGCCAACCCAAGGCCGATGCCTGAGGCGCCGACAGATAGCCCATGTTCGGCGGCGACGAGGCCGATGGTCTCAAGGTCGCGGTCGAAGACGGCGTCGATGATCGCGGCACCGATGCCCTTGCCCGCGAGCTCGGCCAGCCGCGCCCGCACGGCATCTGCGCCGCGCGTGACGGTCGCGAGATCGACCAGGCCGGTTTGCGTCCTGCTCTGGCGCGCCAGCACGCGCACCAGGTTGGAATCGCGCATCGGGTTGAGCGGATGGTCCTTGAGCGGGCTCTCGTTCAACGGCACGGCGCCGACGAACAGATTGCCCTGGTAGACCGTGCGACCGGTCTCCGGGAAGGCCGGCGTCACCAGCACGACGGCCTCGCCGCTATCGGCGCGCAGCGCGTCCATCACCGGGCCGATATTGCCTGCATCGGTGGAATCGAAGGTCGAGCAGATCTTGAACAGCACATGGCGCGCCCCGCGGCCACGCAACCATGTCTCCGCCGCGCGCGAGCGCGACACGGCAAGGCCTGCCCCGATCGAGCGGCTCTTCAGCGACACCACGACTGCGTCGACCTCGGGCAGCGCGAGGTCGTCCGCGGGCACGCCGATGGTCTGCACGGTACGCAGGCCCGCGCGCGTCAGCGTGTTGGCGAGATCGGAGGCGCCGGTGTAGTCGTCGGCGATGCAACCCAGTGCGAGCGTCACGGCTTCACTCCCGCATAAGGCTTGAACCAGGCGAGGCCATCGGTCGTCTTGCCGCGCGGATTGTATTCGCAACCGACGAAGCCGGTATAGCCGAGCCGGTCGAGTTCAGTGAACAGGAACGGATAGTTCAGCTCCTCGCCGTCGGGCTCGTTGCGCGAGGGGATGCTGGCGATCTGGATGTGGCCGATGATCGGCATCATCTCGCGCAGGCGCATGGTGACGTCGCCGTGGATGATCTGGCAGTGATAGATGTCGAACTGGAGTTTCAGGTTCGCCAGTCTCAGCTCCTGGATCAGGTCGCGCGCGAAGCCGAAATCGTTGAGGAAGTAGCCGGGCACGTTGCGCGCATTGATCGGCTCGAGCACGATGTCGATGCCGTGCGGAGCGAAGAACTCCGCAGCCCACGCCACTGATTTGTAGAACGCCTCGATCGCGACGCGCTCGCCGCGGTTGGCAATGCCGGCCATCAAGTGCAGCCGCTTGACACCGGTCGCCTTGGCGTAAGGCAACGCGGTCTCCAGGCTCGCCTTGAGATCGGCGAAGCGCTGGGGAAGCGCAGCAAAGCCCTTCTCGCCGGCATCCCAGTCGCCCGGCGGCAGGTTGAACAGCGCCTGCGTCAAACCGTTGCGCTTGAGCCGCTCGCCAACCACCTCGGCCGGATGCTCGTAGGGAAAGAGGAATTCGACCGCGGTGAAGCCCGCTTGCGCGGCGGCGTCGAAACGGTCGAGGAACGGCACCTCGGTGAACATCATCGAGAGATTGGCGGCGAAACGGGGCATTTGAAATCCTCTTGGCTCTACTTGTCGCCGGGAAGTTTTGCGCCGGTGACCTGCGCGTACATGCGCGCCACCGAGGCGTCGTCATCGCGGCCCATGCCGGCCGCTGATGTCATCAGGAACATCTGGAGAGCGGCGGCCGAGACCGGCACCGGGAATCGGGCGCTGCGCGCCATGTCCTGGATGATGCCGAGGTCCTTGACGAAGATCTCGACCGCGCTGCGCGGCGTATAATCGCCGTCGAGCACGTGCGGCATGCGGTTCTCGAACATCCAGGAATTACCGGCGGAAGCCGTGATGACCTCATAGACCTTGCGGATGTCGAGGCCCTGCTTGGCAGCGAACGCCATTGCTTCGCTGGCGGCGGCGATATGCACACCGGCGAGCAACTGGTTGATCATCTTGAAGGCGGCGCCCTGCCCAGCGGCGTCGCCGAGCTCGTAGAGTTTTGCCGCCATGGCATCGAGCGCCGGCCGTGCCTTTGCAAAGGCAGCGGGACTGCCGGAGGCAAGGATCGTCAGCTCGCCTTGGGCCGCACGCTGCGCGCCGCCGGAGATCGGCGCATCCAGATAGTGACGGCCGGTCGCCTCCAACTGTTTTGCGAGGCGACGGGCTACATCCGGGTCCATGGTGGCGGAGGACAGGAAGACGCTGTCCTTTGGCAGGGTCTCGGCGGCGCCATCCTTGCCGAACAGGATGGTCTCGGTCTGCGCGGCATTGACGACGACGCTGACGACGATATCGGCGCCCTTGGCCGCTTCCGCCGGCGTGCTGGCGCCTGCGCCGCCGTCCTTCACGAAACGCGCCACCGCGTCAGCCGAGACGTCGCAGCCGGTCACGGCATGACCGGCGCGCTTCAGCGAGGTCGCCATGCCGAACCCCATCGAGCCGAGCCCGATGACGGCGATACGCTGATTTTGTGACGTGGAGGCGGACATGCAACTGACCCTTGCGAACGTTTCCTGGACGGCCGCCCTTTGCGGCGGCTCACTGATCCGAATAACACGGCTTGGCCGCGCTGCCAAAGCGTGAGACAAGCGGGCATGACGGCCATGAGCAACGAGACCCGGCTGCGTGAGGATATCTGCCGCTTCGGACGGTCCTTGTTCGAGCGCGGGCTGACGCCGGGCTCTTCCGGCAATATCAGCGTCAGGCTGGACGGCGGCGGCTGGCTGGTGACGCCGACCAATGCCTCGCTCGGCTTCCTCGATCCCGCGAAACTGTCGCGGCTGGACGATCAGGGCCGGCTGGTTTCGGGCGACGCCCCGACCAAGGAAGTTCCGCTGCACACCGCGCTCTACGACACACGCGGAAGCGCACGCGCCATCGTGCATCTGCACTCCACCCATTCAGTCGCGCTTTCGATGCTGCCCGAGATCGACCCGCGCGCCGCGCTGCCGCCGATGACGGCTTATTATCTGATGAAATGCGGCGCCACCGCGCTCCTGCCCTATTACCGCCCCGGCGATCCTGCCGTGGCGGATGCGATCAAGGGACTGGCCGGCAAATATTCATCCGTGCTGCTCGCCAATCACGGCCCGGTGGTCGCCGGCGACACGCTGGAGGCCGCGGTGTTCGCGACGGAGGAGCTGGAAGAGACGGCGAAGCTGTACCTGCTGCTGCGCGGGATGAACCCGCGGTATCTGTCGCCGGACCAGGTGACGGATCTGGTGAAGGTGTTCGGGGTGACGCTGCCGGAGCATGCGCATGAGCATTAGCGTCGTACCGTCATGGGCGGGATAGAGTCACCCCATCCACCGCTGTCATTCCCCGCGAAAGCGGGGAATCCAGTACGCCGCGGCTTCTCCGTATCCCTCTGATGTCTCGGAATACTGGATCGCCCGATCAAGTCGGGCGATGACACCGAAAATGTGGGACGAGCGTGCCCCACACTTTGCGACTACAGCCCCAGATACGCCTTGCGCACATCCGGGTTGCCCCTGATCTCCGCTGCCGGGCCCTGCATCAGCACGCGGCCGGTTTGCAGGATGTAGGCGCGGTCGGCGATCTCGAGGCATTCGGCCATGCGCTGCTCGACGATCAGCACGGTCATGCCGGAGTCACGGATGAGCTTCACCGCCTGAAAAATCTCGTCGACCAGCTTCGGCATGATGCCCTGCGAGGGCTCGTCCAGCATCAACAGCCGCGGGCGCGTCATCAACGCGCGGCCGATCGCGAGCATCTGCTGCTCGCCGCCGGACAGCGTCTCGGCGCGCTGCTCCAAACGTTCCTGGAGACGCGGGAACAGCTTGAAGACCAAGTCGAGCGGCCCTTCACGATCCGTCTCGCCACGATAGAGATAACTGCCGAGGCGCAGATTGTCGCGCACCGACAGGCGCGGGAACAGACGGCGGTTCTCCGGCACATAGGCGATGCCGGTGGCGGTGATGTGATGCTGCGCCATGCCGTCGAGGCGCTTGCCGTCGAACGTCACCGTGCCCGAGCGCGGGCGCTCGGCGCCGGCGATGGATTTGAGCAGCGTCGACTTGCCCGCGCCATTGGCGCCGGCGACGCAGACGATCTCGCCCTTCTGGACCTCGATCGACACCGCGGAGATCGCGACCAGGCCCTGATAGGCGGTCGTGACTTCATGCACCGACAGCATGACGATCTCCCAGATATGCGCTGATCACCTTGGGATCGCGAACGACGTCGGAAGGCTTACCCTCGACTAGCACCTTGCCGAGGTCGAGCACGATGGCGCGGTCGACCAGCGGCATCACGATCTCCATGACATGCTCGACCATCAAGACGGTGATGCCGGCATCACGCACTTTGCGCACCAGCGCGACGCCGGTCTGCGCCTCGGTCGGCGTCAGGCCGGTGAGGACTTCGTCCAGCAGCAGCAGCTTCGGTTCGGTCGCCAGCGCACGGGCGACTTCGAGGCGGCGTTTCTCGGCCGGCACGAGGTCGCTCGCGAGCACGTCGGCGCGCGCGGCAAGGCCGGTGAATTCGAGAACCTCATGCGCCTTGCGGCGTGCCTCGCGCATCACGGTGTTGCGGACGAGAGCACCGACGATGACGTTGTCGATGACAGTCATGGTCTCGAAGCTCTTGACCACCTGGAAGGTGCGCCCGACGCCACGCTGGCAGCGCTCGGCCGCCGGCATGTTGGTGACATCCTCGCCGTCGAACCAGATCGACCCCTGTGTCGGCGGCAACACGCCGGCGATCAGATTGAACAGCGTCGACTTGCCGGCACCGTTCGGCCCGATCAGGCCGACGATCTCGCCGCGGCCGACCGAGATCGAGACATCGCTGTTGGCGACGAGGCCGCCGAACCGCTGCCAGACACCGCGGGTTTCAAGGAGCGCGGTCATCGCGTGGCTCCCTTCGCTTTTGAACGGGAGAACAGGCTCACCAGACCGCGCGGCAGGGCCAGCGAGATCGCCACGATGAGTGCGCCATAGACGATGAGGTCAACGCCACGGCCGGAGCCGCCGATATAGGAGCGCGTCAGCTCGGTCATCGGGATCAGGATGGCCGCCCCTAGCACCGGGCCCCAGAGGGTGCCGATGCCGCCGAGCACGGCCGGCAGCGCCATCAGCAGCGAGAACTGGAAGCCCATCACGCTTTCAGGATCGATATAGGCGAGAAACTGCGCATAGAAGGCACCGCCGATGGCAACGAGGAAGGCGGAGACCGCGGCCGCGCCCATCTTGGAGTTGAACACGACGACGCCGAGGCTCTCGGCTGCTTCCGGATTGTCCTTCACCGCGCGCCACCAAAAGCCCCATTTGGAGTCTTCCAGCCACCAGGTGACGAACCAGGCGAGGCTGCACAGCACCAGCGCGAAATAGAAGTACGGCAGCTTGCTGCGCATGAACTGGAATTTCAGCCAGCTGTCACCGCGCACGGGAACGGTGATTCCCATCGCAGCCCCCGCCCATTCCCAGTTCTGGAACAAGAGCAGTCCGATCTCGGCGATGACGATGGTCGCGATCACGAAGTAATGGCCGCGCAGGCGGAAGAAGGGATAGCCGAGCCCCATTGCGATGATCGCCGCAATCACGCCGCCGGCGAGCATGCCGAACCAGGGCAGCACGCCGAACTTGGTGAACAGCAACTCGGTGGTGTAGGCGCCGATGCCGAAATAGAGTGCATGTCCCAGCGAGATCTGCCCGCAATAGCCGGACAGGATGTTCCAGCTCTGCGACAGCGCCGCATACATCAGGGTCAGGATCAGGATGTTCTGGACGTAGACATCCTTGATGAGCAGCGGGGCGAGCGCCGCGAGTGCGACCAACACCGCGGCGATGATGAGGTCGCGGCGGCGCCGCGCGGCAAAATTCTTGTCCATCACATCGACCCGAACAGGCCGCGCGGCCGGATGAAGACGACGAGCAGGTAGACGGCGTAGATGCCGACCGATTTCAGCGACGGCGGCAGCACCAGCGCCGTGACAGCCTCGACGAGACCGACGATGATGCCGCCGGCAAAGGCGCCGAACACGCTGCCGAAGCCGCCGAGCGCCACCGTGACGTAGGCGATCAGGGCAAAGGACGCGCCGACGTCGGGATAGATGTAGAAGAACACCGCCATGATCGCGCCGGCGAGACCAACCAGCGCGGCGCCAAGGCCCCAACCGAACGCAAACACGCGGTTCTTGTCGATGCCGACGAGTGCGACAGCGCCCGGATCTTCACGCGTCGCTTCCAGGGCGCGGCCGAAGTCGGTGCGGTGGATGAACAGGTAGAGACCGGCGAAGGCCGCGATCGAGACCAGCGCCCCGACCAGTTGCGGCTCCGGCAGGAAGATGCCGGCAACCGAGATGGTTTTACCGCCGAGCCAGGACTGTGGAATGCTGCGATAGTCCGGCGTGAAGAAGTACTGCGCGAGGCCGCGCATGACGATCGCCAGACCGAAAGTCGTGAAGATCTGCACCATGCCGGCATTGGCCTTGGCCCGCATGGCGAAGCGTACAAGGAGTAGATAGACCACCGCTCCGAAGACGAACATTGCCGCGGCGACCAATGGCGCCGACAGCAGGGGGTCGATGGCGAAGAAGGCGAACAGGAAGAAGGACAGGTACATCGCGATCATCAGGAACTCGCCGTGAGCGAAGTTCGTGACGTCCATCAGGCCGAAGATCAGCGCGAGGCCGACCGCGATCAGTCCGTAGAGCAGACCCATGAGAAGGCCGCTCGCGAGACTCTGGATAATGGCTTGAGCTGTCAACTGTAGTCCCCCGTTCGAAACGTCATCGTTTGCTCCGTCATTGCGAGCGAAGCGAAGCAATCCAGCATCTCGCCACGGAGACACTCTGGATTGCTTCGTCGCTTCGCTCCTCGCAATGACGAGGCACGTGCGACGATCTCGATTTGCTCCCCTGCTCCCGCGCTCCGAAACGCTTACTTCATCGGCCAGATCGCTTCGGCGATCGCGGCCTGCGGCGGGAAGATGGTGACGAACTTGCCGCCGACATATTGCAGCAGCACCGGGTCGGCGTCGTTGTTCTGGCCGGCCTCGTCGAACTTGACGCGCTTCCAAGGCATGATGGTCTGCTCGCCCGGGATGTCGGTCGCGGCCAGTGCATCGCGGATCTTCTCGCCGTCGGCCGACTTGGCGCGGTTGATGGCGTCGGCCAGGATGATCAGACCCATGAACTGGCGCGAGGTGAGGTCGTTGAAGTCCTTGCCCGATCGCGCCTTGAACATCTCGTTGATCTTGCCGACCATCGGACGCTTCTGCGCGAGATCGAGCGAGAAGGTGCCGCGCGAGATCACGCCTTCGAGCTTGTCGCCGACGGCGTCATAGAGCGCCTTCTCCGAGAAGCCGGCGTCCTGCGCCACGATCGCGTTCGGCTTGTAGCCCAGCTCGGCCATGGTCTTGACCAGCAGGATGCCGTCCGTGGTGTAGCTCGACGGCATCAGCACGTCGGCATTGGCGGTCTTGAGCTGCTGCACCTCGGCCGAGAGCGAGGGCGAGTTGGCGCGATACTTGATGTCGGTGACGATCTTGTAGCCGCGCTCGCCGGCGATCTTGGCCTGGGCGTTGCCGGAATCGGTGCCGAAGATGGTATCCTCATGGAACAGCGACAGCGTCTCGATCTTGGTGCCCTTCTTCTTCAAGGCATCGAAGAAGTCGAACATCGCGGCCGAGTACATCTCGTCGTGCGGGGCGGCGCGGAAGTAATATTTGAGGCCGCGGCGATGCAGGCTCGGCGAGGAGTTGTCGGCGGAGACGAACGGTATCTGGTAGCGTTCGCAGATCTGGCTGACGGTGACCGCGACCGCGCTTTGATAGGTGCCGATGATCGCGGAGACCTTCTCCTGCGTGATCAGGCGCTCGGCTTCGGCGCGGCCCTTTTGCGGATCGGCCTGATGGTCGGCGAACACGAGACGGACTTTTGCGCCGCCGAGGCCCGGCAGACCCTCGCCCTTGGCCAGCGGCAGATCGAAATCGGTGTCCTTGTTGATGACCTCGAGCGCGGTCTCATAGGCCTTCTGCGCGTCGACGCCCTGCTGCGCGCTGCCGCCGGAGAACGGATAGATGACGCCGATCACGATTTCCGAGGTCTGGGCGCGTGCAGCGAGCGGCACCAGCGCGGCAGTGGCGGTGGCTCCTAGCAGCACGTCGCGGCGAGAGATCGTCATGGCAAAGTCCCCTGTTACTAAATTTCGAGTGATCGAATGGAGCGATTGATGGATGCGGTAAAGCCCGAAGAAGCAGCAAACGCTGCCTACTAAATCACGGCCATGTTCCGGTTCTTCAGATCCGTTACCAGCATCAGGCCGGGCGAATGCGTGATCGCGAACGGCAGCCTGGCGGCGTTGATCACCGATTGCGGCGTCACGCCGCAGGCCCAGAACACCGGGATCTCGTCGTCGGCGACGGGCACGGGATCGCCGTAGTCCGGCTTGGCGAGATCCTTGATGCCGATCAGGTGCGGATGCCCGAGATGCACGGGTGCACCGTGCACGGCGGGATAACGCGAGGTGATCTGCACCGCGCGGATCGCATCGGCCGGCTTGAACGGACGCATTGACACCACCATGGGACCGGCGAACGGACCGGCCTCGCCGCAGGCGATGTTGGTGCGGTACATCGGCACGCGCACGTTCTGCTCGATGTGGCGGATCGGCATGCCCTCGTCGAGCAACGCCTCTTCGAACGAGAACGAGCAGCCGAGCACGAAGGTCACGAGATCGTCGCGCCAATGCTTGGTCACGTCGGTCGGCTCGTCGACCACTTCGCCGTCGCGCCAGACGCGGTAGCGCGGCACGTCGGTGCGGATGTCGAGATCGGCGCCGAGCGCGGGAATGTGCGGGCTGCCGACATCGGACATGCCGATGATCGGGCACGGTTTCGGATTGAGCTGGCAGAAGCGGTGAAAGGCGCTGGCGTATTCGGCCGGCAGGATCGCCAGATTGCCCTGGACGAAGCCGGGAGCGACGCCGGCGGTAGATCCGACCTGGCCGCCGCGATAGGCGAGCCGCGCCTGACGGCTCGGGAGGGTGTCGGGCGTTTCAGTTTGCTGCGCTGCCACCAAAACAGTCATTTGATCGACCTGCCTATAAACTCGACAAAGACAGCCAACACCAAGCATGCTATAAAGTCTAATCTTCCTTTTTAATCGATGTCGATAAATTCAATTTATCGGACGGGAAAATCCTTCTCAATGCTGGACTTCAGGTCGATCGAAACTTTCCTCTGGGTTGTGAAGCTCGGGAGCTTTCGCGGCGCCGCAGCACGGCTCAATACGACCCAGCCGGCGATCTCCCAGCGCATCGCCCAGCTCGAGCGCGAGATGGGCGTGAAGCTCCTCAACCGCGATCATCGCGTTGCTTCTCCGACGCCGAGCGGCCGACAGATGATGGTCTATGCCGAGAAGCTGATCGGTCTCCGCGCCCAGATGATCGCCGAGATCGGCGACCGCTCCGCAATGCGCGGCGTGATGCGCCTCGGCGTCGCCGAGACCATCGTGCACACCTGGCTGCCGCGGCTCGTCAAGAGCATGAACGAAGTCTATCCGAACCTGTCGCTGGAGATCGAGGTCGACATCACGCCGAACCTCACTGCGCGCCTGCTCGCGCAGGAGATCGAGCTCGCCTTCGTGGTGGGGCCGCTGTCGGCGTCGGGCGTCCACAATCGCGTGCTCGCGGATTATCCGATCGGCTTTCTTGCAAGCCCCTCGCTCGGGCTCGGCGACGGCCCGGTGACGCGCGCCGACCTCGCGCGGTTTCCGATCATCACCTTCCCGCGCAAGACCAGACCCTATGAGGTCGTACGCGAAGTCTTCGACCGGCCGGAGCTGCCGCCGATCCGGCTGCATGCGTCCGCATCGCTGGCGACGGTCATCCATATGGCGGTCGAAGGGCTCGGCATCGCCGTGATCCCCGACGCCATCGTCGAGAACGAGCTCGCCGACGGGCGGTTGCAACTGCTCGAAACCGATCTCACCATCGCGCCGCTGACGTTCACGGCGAGCTGGCTCGCCTCGCCTGACGTCGTCGCGGTGGAGCGCGTCGCCGAGCTCGCACGGCAGATTGCGCAGAGCAGCCTCGCGGTTGACGAGTCCGCGCCGGCGCGTCATTGAAAAAGGCGCCGGACAACCGAGAGACCGACCGCATGAGCCGAGCCGCCACCAATCTGCAAATCGATTCCGCCCGCCTCTGGGGCTCCATCCACGAGACCGCCCAGTTTGGCGGGACGGCCAAGGGCGGCGTACGGCGGCTGACGCTGAGCAGCGAAGACAAGCAGGTGCGCGACTGGTTCCGCAAGGCTTGCGAGGACGCCGGCCTCGAGGTGCACACCGATGCGCTCGGCTCGCAGTTCGGCCTGCGCAAGGGCCGCGACATGTCGAAGCTGCCCGTCGGCATCGGCTCGCATCTCGACACCCAGCCGACCGGCGGCAAGTATGACGGCATTCTGGGGGCGCTCGGCGCGCTGGAAGTGATCCGCACGCTGAACGACGCCGGCATCGAAACCGAAGCGCCGATCTGCGTCGTCAACTGGACCAACGAGGAAGGCTCGCGCTTCGCACCGGCGATGATGGCGTCCGCGGCTTACGTCGGCGATTTCACCACCGATGACATCCTGTCGCGCAAGGACATCGACGGCACGACCGTCAGCCAGGCGCTCGACAGCATCGGCTATCGCGGCGACAAGCCGGTCGGCTTCCAGAAGCTCGGCTGCTTCGTCGAGCTGCACATCGAGCAGGGTCCGATCCTCGAGGCCGAGGGCAAGACCATCGGCGTGGTCGATTCCGGCCAGGGCGTGCTCTGGTACGACGGCAAGATTTCCGGCTTCGAGAGCCATGCGGGATCGACGCCGATGCCACTGCGGCGCGACGCGCTCGCGACGCTCTCCGAAATCGTGCTGGCGATGGAGGCGATTGCCAAGAAGCACGGGCCGAAGGCAGTCGGCACCATCGGCGAGGCCGTGATCGCAAACCCCTCGCGCAACGTCATTCCCGGCGAGATCGCCTTCACCATGGATTGCCGCAGTGCGGATGGTGCCATCATGGATGCGCTCGATCGCGATTTGCGCGCCGCCATTGCCGAGATCGCAGCGCGCCGCAAGGTCGAAGTCAAGATCGACCTGGTCTGGCGCAAGCCGCCGACGCATTTCGATCCCAAGCTGATCGCGGCGGTCGAGAACGCGGCGAAGACGCTCGGTTATTCCTCGCGCCGCATCACCTCCGGCGCCGGCCACGATGCCTGCAACCTCAACACCGTCATGCCGGCGGCGATGGTGTTCGTGCCCTGCAAGGACGGCATCAGCCACAACGAGCTGGAAGACGCCACGCAGCCCGACTGCGCCGCGGGCACCAACGTGCTGATGCATACCGTGCTGGCGATCGCCGGCGTCGCGTCCTGATCGGAGAGAACCATGCGCGGAGTTTTCGTCGACGCCAATGAAGCTCTCGCCGTGATCATGGAGCGGCTGGAGATATCAGGCGATCCCAAGGTGCGGATCCACAGGGATCCCGACATCAAGCCCGAGCAATATCCTGAAATTCTCGATGGCGCCGAGATCGCCATCGTCGACCACACCGCGCTGCCGACGGAGGTCGCGAAGAAATGCGCCGGCCTCAAGCACGTCGTGTTCCTCGGCACCGGCGCGCGCAGCTACATGAATCCGGAAGAACTCGCCGAGCTTGGCATCTCCGTGCACCTGATCAAGGGGTATGGCGACACGGCAGTCGCGGAGTCCGCGATCGCCCTGATGTGGGCCTCTGCCCGCGTCATCGCGATGATGGACCGCGAGATGCGCGTCGGCAATTGGCTGCGCGAGGACGGCATGCAGCTCACCGGCAAGACGCTCGGCCTGATCGGCTTCGGCGGCATCGCCGCGGAAGTCGCGCGCATTGCGGGCGGCTCAGGCATGAAGGTGATCGCCTGGAACCGGTCGCCAAAGAGCCATCCGGGCGTCGAGTTCACCGATCTCGACACGCTGTTGGCCAGAAGCGACGTGGTATCGCTGCATCTGCTGCTTAACGACGAGACCCGCGGCATGATCACGCGCGAGAAGATTTCTGCGATGAAGCCCGGTGTCATCTTGATCAACACCGCGCGTGCCGCGGTCGTCGACGAGCAGGCGATGATCGACGCGCTGAGGTCCGGCCACATCCGCCATGCCGGCCTCGACGTCTTCAACATCGAGCCCCTGCCCGGCGATCATCCGCTGACGAAGATTCCAAACGTGACGCTGTCGGCGCATTCGGCCTTCCGCACGCCGGAAGCGAGCGAGAACCTGATTGAAGCGGCATGGGTCCATTGCCGCCGGATCGTGAAGGGATAAAAGCAACAACAATGGCCGACTATCGCACCATCAAGGCACAGCCGCTCACCAACGTCGTCCGTGCCATCGTCAAGGCGGGCGGGTCTACGGACCGCGAAGCCGAGCTCGTGGCCACCAACCTCGTCGAGGCCAATCTTAGAGGACATGACTCGCACGGCGTCGGCATGATCCCGCGCTATGTCCAGAGCGTCACCACGGGCGGCCTCGCCGTGAACGCGCACGTCAAGATCGTGCTCGACACCGGTCCGCTCCTCACTCTCGACGGCCTCACCGGCTATGGCCAGGTGATCGGCCATGAAGCGATGGAGCTGGCGGCGGAGCGCGCCAAGCGCAACGGCGTGTGTCTCGTCGGCCTCTCCAACTCGCACCACATCGGCCGCATCGGCCATTGGGCCGAGCAGTGCATCGACCACGGGCTGGTCTCGATCCACTTCGTCAACGTGATCTCGCGCCCGATCGTGGCGCCGTGGGGCGGCAGCGATGCGCGCCACGGCACCAACCCGTTCTGCGTCGGCATCCCGCGCAGGGGCAAGGACCCGATCGTGCTCGACTTCGCCACCAGCAGGATCGCGCAGGGCAAGACCCGCGTCGCCCACAACAAGGGCGTCGAACTCGAGCCCGGTACCATCATCGACAATGAAGGCAAGCCGACCACCAACCCGCGCTACACCGTGATCCCGCCGCACGGCGCCATCCTGCCGTTCGGCGAGCACAAGGGCTCCGGCCTCGCACTGGTGTGCGAAATCCTCGGCGGCGCGCTCTCCGGCGGGCAGGTGGTCAAGGGCCCGTCCGACGGCAAGTACAACGTCCTCAACGGCATGCTCTCGATCATCATCGATCCGGACAAGCTCGGCACCGGCGAAAACCTCGCGCGCGAAGTCGAAAGCTTCGTCGCCTGGCAGACCGCCTCACCACCCGCCCCCGGGGTCGACAAGGTGAAGATCGCAGGCGACCCCGAACGCGAAACCAAGAAGAAGCGCCTGGCCGAAGGCATTCAGGTCGATCCGACCACGTGGCGGGACATTCTGGAGGCCGGGAAGACGTTTGGGCTGGATCAGGCTGCGATCGAGAAGATCGCGGGCTAATCGGGAACGAAGCGCATCTCGCATACGCCTGGCCGAATGCACAATCGCGCAAGAAGATATGGACCACGGCGAATCGTCGCCGCGTCCGTGGGACGGATTTGAACCGGCCCGCGTTGTCTCGCGACAACGCGGATATCCCGGCCCACATCCGCCCCCGAGGTTCACATGCTTTCCCGTCTCGCAAAGTTCATGTCCGGCTCAAGTCAGCCGTCCCACGCGGCCGATCTCTACCGGCAACGGCTCACCATCTATGAACGCGAGCTGGACGAACCCGAGCACAGCTTCACGGACAGCGCGGAGCGCCGCATCGACATTCACGCCTTTGGCCGCGATTTCGTGCCGATGTGCGAAGAAGGCTCCGACGAAGGTTATGTGCTTCTGACCAACGGCATGAGCGAGCAGCGGATGCCGGGAGTGCATGGGGACGCCAAGCCGCGTGCCGAGCTGATGTGGTACGTCCGTGAGCCGACGAAGGAGATCTGCGCCAATCTGCGCTGGCTCGCCAATCTGCCGTTCATCGACACGACCTGGTTCGGTTTTGGTCAACGGGTCGCGATGCCGTGGCCGCCGGTTGCAGGAACGGACTTCCAGACGTTTCTGTTTCTCACGCCGGTCATCGGCCCCGACAAGCAGATCGCCGAGGCGCTTGAAATTGCCGGCGATCCGGTGGAGATCCTGACCGTGAACCTGATCTCGCATCAGGAACTCGCGCTGATCAAGTCCGAGGGACTGGATCCATTTCTCGATCTTCTCGACGAGAACGAGTACCCGCCGATCTTCGATCCGAAGCGAAAGTCGTATGTGTAGGGTTCGCCAAAACACCGCTGCCCTTCCCTTCTCCCCTTGTGGGAGAAGGTGGCGCGAAGCGCCGGATGAGGGGTTCTCGCGGCGAACAATTCTGTGACTGATAGGTCTGTATCTGCGGAGACAGACCCCTCACCCGTCTCGCCGCTATGCGGCGAGCCACCCTCTCCCACAAGGGGAGAGGGGAAGATCTGCCGCCTCAATCCACCATATCCGCAACCGCCTTGCCGCAGGCGGTGGTGTCGGCGTTGCCGCCGAGGTCCTTCGTCCGCAGCGTGCGTTCGGCGAGCGTGCGCTCGATCGCATCGACGATCGACTTGCCGGCTTCCTTCTCGCCGAGATGCTCGAGCATCATCGCGCCGGACCAGATCGCGCCGATCGGGTTGGCGATGCCCTGCCCCGCAATGTCGGGCGCCGAGCCGTGCACCGGCTCGAACACCGAGGGGAAATCGCCCTCGGGATTGATGTTGCCTGATGGCGCGATGCCGATGGTGCCGGTGCAGGCCGGGCCGAGATCGGAGAGGATGTCGCCGAACAGATTCGAGCCGACCACGACGTCGAACCAGTCCGGATGCAGCACGAAGTTCGCGGTCAGAATGTCGATGTGGTACTTGTCCCACTTCACGCCTGGGAATTTCTTGGCCATCGCCTCCACGCGCTCGTCCCAATAGGGCATGGTGATCGAGATGCCATTGGATTTCGTCGCCGAGGTCAGGTGCTTCTTCGGCCGCGACTGTGCGAGCTCGAAAGCGAATTTCAGGATGCGGTCGACGCCGGTGCGGGTCATCACCGTCTGCTGCGTCACGAACTCGCGGTCGGTGTCCGGGAACATGCGGCCGCCGACGGAGGAATATTCACCTTCAGTGTTCTCGCGCACCACCCAGAAATCGATGTCGCCGGGCTTGCGGTTCGCCAGCGGCGACGGCACGCCGGGCATCAGCCGCACCGGGCGCAAGTTCACATACTGGTCGAACTCGCGGCGAAACTTGATCAGCGAACCCCACAGCGAGACGTGATCCGGAATCTTGGCCGGCCAGCCGACGGCGCCGAAATAGATCGCGTCATGCTTGCCGATCTTCTCTTTCCAGTCGTCGGGCATCATCTGGCCGTGCTTCTCGTAATAGTCCCAGGACGAGAAGTCGAAATGGTCGAAATGCAGGGACACCCCGTGCTTCTTCGCCGCTGCCTCCAGAACGCGCAGGCCCTCGGGCATCACTTCCTTGCCGATGCCGTCGCCGGGAATGACTGCAATCCGGTATTGTTTCTTGCTCATCGAGAACGTCCTTGGTTGGTCCGGCAGCCGCCGCCTTTTTGACCGCACTGCAATGGACCAAACTCGGCAGCAGTGCAACGCTGCACTGCAATGTTGACCGTGGCGCGGCCGAGCGCCTACTGGTTTGATCCTGATGTTCCCACCGAGCGAGTACCCTTCATGGATCTGCATCTGCGTGGCAAGCGCGTCCTGATCACAGGCGCGTCCAAAGGCATTGGCGCAGCCGCCGCCGAGGCGTTTGCCGAAGAAGGCGCAAACCTCCTGCTCGCCGCCCGCAGCGGCGACCAGCTCAAGGCGCTGGCGGACCGCCTGCGCTCCGCACACCAGATCGACGCCGCGACGAGCATCGTGGACCTGCGCAAGGCCGAGGACGTGGCGCGGCTCGCGCGGGAAGCCGCCGACATCGACGTGCTCGTCAACAATGCCGGCGACATCCCCGGCGGCTCGATCGACAAGATCGACGAGGCGACCTGGCGGCACGCCTGGGAATTGAAAGTGTTCGGCTACATCAACCTGACGCGGCAGATCTACGCGCAGATGAAGGCGAAGGGCGGCGGCGTCATCGTCAATGACATCGGTGCGGCCGGCGAAAAATTCGACGCCAATTACATCTGCGGCAGCGCCGGCAACGCCGCATTGATGGCCTTCACCCGCGCGCTCGGCGGCAAGAGCCTAGCCGACAACATCCGCGTGGTCGGCATCAATCCCGGCCCGGTCGGCACTGATCGCCACGTCACCCTGCTCAAGACGCGGGCAAAGCACCAGTTCGGCGATGAGAGCCGCTACAAGGAATTCCAGAAGAGCCTGCCGCTCGGCCGTCCCGCGCATGCGCGCGAGATCGGCGATCTCATGGCGTTCCTGGCGTCTGATCGCGCCGGATATACGTCGGGGGTGATCTACACCGTCGATGGCGGCATCAGCGCCGGATGGGGCTAAGTATCTCCGTCATTGCGAGCGCAGCGAAGCAATCCAGGAACGCATCCGCGGTACCAGTCTGGACTGCTTCGCTGCGCTCGCAATGACGACACAATAATCACAGGAGTAAAATAGTTGTCTCAAGACCTGATCCGCGAAACCGCCTGCGCCGTCGTCGACAAGCTGCGCTCCGGCGACGTCTCGCCGCTCGAACTGCTGGATGTGGTGGAGAAGCGCATCGGTGAGGTCGACGGCAAGGTCAACGCGCTGCCGACACTGTGCTTCGATCGCGCGCGGGACAACGCCAAGACGCTGATGCAGAAGCCGGCCGGCGCGCGCGGGCTGCTCGCGGGCCTGCCGGTGCCGATCAAGGATCTCACTGACGTCGCCGGCGTGCTGAACACGCAGGGTTCGCCGATCTTCAGGGACAATGTGCCCAAGCAGTCCGATCTCATGGTCGAGAACCTCGAAGGCAATGGCGCGGTCGTCTACGCCAAGTCGAACACACCGGAATTCGGCGCCGGCGCCAACACGTTCAACGAAGTGTTCGGCGCGACGCTCAATCCCTGGGATACGACGAAGTCTGCGGCCGGCTCCTCCGGCGGCGCGGCGGTGGCGCTGGCCACCGGCATGGCCTGGCTCGCCCAGGGCTCCGACATGGGCGGCAGCTTGCGCAGCCCCGCGGCCTTCTGCGGCGTGGTCGGCATGCGGCCGAGCATCGGGCGCGTCGCACATACGCCCAAATCGGCGATCGACCGCAATCTCGGCGTGGTGGGACCGATGGCACGCAACGTCGAGGATCTTGCGCTGCTGTTGGATGCCATGAGCGGCGACTATGCAGACGACCCGCTCTCGCTGCCCGCACCTGCGACCTCGTTCCTGTCGGCGGCGCAGTCAGGCAAGAAGCCGAAGCGCATCGCCTATTCGCCCGATCTCGGCATCACGCCGGTCGATCCCGAGGTCAAGGCGATCACGCGCAAGGCCGCGGAACGCTTTGCGGAGGCTGGCGCGATCGTGGAGGAAGCGCATCCGGACTGGCGCGAGGCGCATGAATGCTTCCACGTCCTGCGCGCCTTCGATTTCGCGATCACCAAGGCCAATCTGCTGCGGACCAAGCGCGACCTCCTGAAGCCCGAGGTGATCTGGAACATCGAGGAAGGCCTCAAGCTCACCGTCGAGCAGCTCGCGCGCGCCGAGGCGCAACGCGTCGGCATGACCGCGCGCGCGATCGAGTTCTTCAAAAACTACGACCTGCTGTTGACGCCGACCACGATCGTGCCGCCCTTCCCGATCGAGCACCGCTATGTCGCCGAATGCGCCGGCAAGAAGTTCGAGAACTATGTCGAATGGCTCGGCATCGTCTACGCCATCACGCTCGCCTGCTGCCCGTCGCTGTCGCTGCCCTGCGGCTTCACGGCGTCTGGCCTCCCGGTCGGCGTACAGGTCGTCGGTGCCCCGCGCGCGGATGCGCAGGTGATCGCCGGCGCGAAGGTGTTGGAGGATATTCTGGGTCTGCGCGGCTCCACGCCGATCGATCCCAAGGTGAAGGCATAACGCGAGCCGCACCGGCGGGGACTTGACCGTCCCCGCCGTGCGCCGGTCAGACCCTAGTCGTTCGCTTTCGGCCCGCCGTGATACTGATGCGCATCGTATCCGGCCTCATCCGTTGGAGCGGCGAAGGCGAAGGAGTTCGGATGCGTTTCCGACATCTGGACGGTGGCCGCCGAAGCCATGTGCGAGTGATTCATTGCCTCGTGGGCAGAGGCGGCGGAGCAAAGCGCGACCAGCATGGCCGACGCTGCGAGAACTGATTTTATCATGATGTGACGTGCCTCTTGTGAGTGCCACCAGCAAATTGCAGATGGATCTCGCCGCGTAGGATTGCCAGTTTGAATCCAGGCACGCGTTATAGGCGCGGCATAAGCATTTCGCGCTCGAGTATAGGCTTCCAGCGCTTCTGGCCCGCTCCCGCGGCGGAGAAGCTGCCTACCTCGAGGCGGTATTCGCCTCCAGGCCGCGACTGTACCGCGACATCGCGAAGCAAAAGACAAAGTAGATCGCGGCGACGAAGATGTAGACCTCGACCGAGAATTGCTGCCAGGCTGGATCGATGATCGCGGTCTTGGCCGTCGTCAGCAGGTCGAAGATGCCGATGATCAGGACCAGGCTGGTGTCCTTGAAGAAGGCGATGAAGGTGTTGACCAGCGGCGGGATGACGTGGCGGATCGCCTGCGGCAGCACGATCAGGCGATGCTTGCGCCAGTAGGACAGCCCCAGCGCATCGGCGGCCTCATATTGCCCGCGCGGCACGGCCTGGAGCCCACCACGGATGACTTCGGCAAGATACGCGCCCGCGAACAGGATGATGGCGATCTGCGCGCGCAGCAGCTTGTCGATATTGAAGCCACTCGGCATGAACAGCGGAAACATCACGCTCGCCATGAACAACAGGCTCACCAGCGGCACGCCGCGGATCAGTTCGACGTAGAGCACCGAGAGCGAGCGGATCGCCGGCAGCTTTGAACGCCGGCCGAGCGCAACGAGGATGCCGAGCGGGAAACCAAAGGCCAATCCAAACGTCGCCAGGATCAACGTCACCGGCAAGCCACCCCAACGGTCCTGCGAGACGAAGGAGAACCCGAACACCCCGCCCCACATCAGCACGCTGATCAACGCCAGCGCGCCGATCCAGATATAGGCCAGCTCGCGCCGCCACAGGGCGCGGCCGGTGGAGAGATAGAACAGCGCGATGAACAGCACAACCGACAGCGCCGGCCGCCACTGTTCGTCGAACGGATAGGTGCCGAACAGGATGAAGCGATACTTTTCGGGGATGATCGCCCAACAGGCGCCAAGGCCCCGCACCGCCTTGCAGGCGCTGGAGTCGTTTGCCGGCGTGAGCCAGACCGCGTTCGCGATGCCCCACTGCACGAAGCTGAAGATGCCCTTGGCGAGGATCGCCAGCAACACGACCGAAAGAATGGCGTTCGGGATCGACGAGAACAAATTGGTACGGAGCCAGCGCAGCACCGGGTTGCCCATCTGCGGGCGGCGGGCAGCGCGCGGGGCGTCCGGAATGTCGGTGATCGCCGTCATGATCAGCGCTCCACCAGCGCGATGCGCGAATTGTACCAGTTCATGAAGAAGCTGATGCCGAGGCTGATGGTCAAGAACACCGCCATGATCAGCGCGATCGCCTCGATCGCCTGCCCGGTCTGGTTCAGCGTGGTGTTAGCGACTGAGACCACGTCCTGGTAGCCGATCGCGACCGCGAGCGAGGAGTTCTTGGTCAAATTGAGATACTGGCTCGTCATCGGCGGCACGATGACGCGCAGCGCCTGCGGCAGGATGATCTGCCGCAGCATGAAGCTGCGGCGCAAGCCTAGCGCATTGGCGGCATCCCATTGTCCGCGCGGCACGGACTGGATGCCGCTGCGCACGATCTCGGCGATGAAGGCCGAGGTGTAGGTCACGAGCGCGATCAGCAGCGCGAAATATTCCGGCGCGAGCGTCAGCCCGCCGACGAAGTTGAAGCCGCGCAGCTCCGGCCATTCGATCTTCCAGGACACACCAAGCGCCACGGACATCGCCGCCGGCAGCGCGACGATGAGGCCAACCGCAAAGGGCCACGCCGGCCGCGGCTTGCCGTCGCGCATCTGCTGCGCGATCAGCCATCGCCTGATGAGATAGAACACGGCAAGCCCGAGCACGGCTGTACCGAGCACCCAGAGCTGCGGCGAGCCGACCGGAATCGCCGGCAGGATCAGGCCGCGATTGGACAGGAACACGCCCTCGACCGGCCGCCAGGCCGCACGCGCGGCCGGCAGCGCCTGCATCAACACGTACCAGAACAGAAGCTGCAGCAGCAGCGGGATGTCGCGGAGCGTTTCGACATAGACGGCGGCGAGCCGCGACAACAGCCAGTTGGCGGAGAGACGCGAAATGCCGATCAGCGTGCCCAGGATCGTCGCGAGCACGATGCCGATCACGGCGACGCGCAAGGTGTTGGCGATGCCGACGACGAAGGCCCACAGATACGTGTCCCTCGGATTATAAGAGAGCAGGCTGTCGGCGATCGGCATGCCGGCTTCGCGGCCGAGGAAAGCAAAGCCGGTCGTGATGCGGCGGGCCGAGAGATTGGTGACGGTGTTGGACCAGAGGAAGGCGACAACCCCAAGCACGATTCCGACGACGAGCACCTGCCAGAACAGGCCTTGCAGCTCTCGGCGGCCAAATCCGCCGAAGAAGCGACGGCGGGGCGGCGGTCTTGGACTGTCTGAAGTCACAGCACAAAAATCCTTCTGGCGAGCAACGATTTCCGGCGGCGCACGTCAACTGTTGCACCAATCCGAAAAGCGTGCAACAAATGTTTCATGGCCGAGCCCGCGAAATCCTCGCCCTTGAGCGAACTGCGCATTGCGTTGCCATCGCTCCCCCTGCGCCTGCAGGAGGTCGGCCGCTTCGTCGCCGCCAATGACTACGACGCCACCACCCGTTCGATGCGCGATCTCGCCGCCGAGGCCGGCGCCGACCCGGCCGCATTTACGCGGCTTGCCAAGGCGATCGGCTATTCCGGCTGGGACCAATTGCGCGCGGCGCTCACCGAAGCGCGGCGGCCGTCGCAGATCTCACCTTTCTCCGGCCGCGCCAAGAGCCGCCGTCACGGCCCGAACGCCGATGTCGCGCTGGTCACCGACAAGCTCGAGGCCGAGGGCGCCGGCCTTTTGCGCATTCCGGCCCAGCCGATTGCGGATGCCGCCCGCGCGCTGCACGACGCCAAGCGGATCTGGATTGCCGGTTACCGAAGCTGCCGGAGCGTCGCGGAGCTCTTGAACTACGAGCTCCGGCTGTTCCGTCCCGAACAGGTGCAACTCGTCGGCGCATCCGGCCCCGACGATCTCGATCTGGGCGCCTTTCGTCCCGGCGAGGCCGTCATCGTCATCGGCTTCCTGCCCTACACGCATGCGAGCGTCCGTGTTGCGCAGGCCGCCCATCGTGCCGGCACAGCGCTGATCGCGATCGCGGACAGCCTCTCGGCGCCGATGGCCGAAGGCGCCGACCACGTGCTGCTGTTTGAGGCGGCCTCGTCCCCCGGCTTCTTCCCGAGCCTCACCGGCGCCATCGCGATTGCGCAATCGCTCGCGGCGGTAACATTCTCGCTCGGCGGCACGACCGCAAAGAAGCGCCTGGAAACCACCGAGGCGCGGCTCGCCGCGGCCTCCACTTACGTCCCAGAGAAAGGTTGACCCATGGCCGCTCGCACCAGCCGCGTGCTGCACCGTTCGTTGCGCGAAACGCCGCCCAAGGCGATCGGCGGCGAAGGCGTCTATCTCTTCGCCGAGGACGGGCGGCGCGTGATCGACGCCTCCGGCGGCGCAGCCGTCTCCTGCCTCGGCCATCAGCATCCGCGCGTGATCGCGGCGATGGCAAAACAGGCCGCGACGCTGGCCTATGCGCACACCGCCTTCTTCTCCTCCGAGCCGGCCGAGGCGCTGGCCGAGACGCTGGTCGGGCACGAACCCGGCGGTCTCGCCTACGCCTATTTCGTCAGCGGCGGATCGGAGGCGATCGAAGCCAGCATCAAGCTCGCGCGGCAATATTTCATCGAGCGCGGCGAGCCGCAGCGGCAGCACTTCATTGCGCGGCGGCAGAGCTATCACGGCAACACGCTCGGCGCGCTAGCCGCCGGTGGCAATGCCTGGCGGCGCGCGCCCTATGCGCCCCTGCTGTCCGGGGCCTTCAGCCATGTGACGCCGGCCTTTGCCTATCACGAGAAGCACCAGGGCGAATCCGATGCGCAGTTCGTGGCGCGACTGGCCGCTGAGCTCGAAGCCGAATTTCAGCGGCTTGGCCCCGACACCGTCGCCGCGTTCCTCGCCGAGCCCGTCGTCGGTGCCACCGCCGGTGCGGTGACGGCACCGGACGGCTACTTCAAAGCCGTGCGTGACATCTGCGACCGACATGGCGCGCTGCTCATCCTCGACGAAGTCATGAGCGGCATGGGCCGCACCGGCACGACGCACGCCTGGGAGCAGGAGGGCGTTGCTCCTGATATCCAGGCGATCGCAAAGGGCCTCGGCGGCGGCTACCAGCCGATCGGCGCGATGCTCGCGAGTGGTAGGATTATCGACACCATCCGCGCCGGATCGGGCGCGTTCCAGCATGGCCACACTTATCTCGCGCATCCCCTCGCCTGCGCGGCCGCGCTCGCGGTGCAGGACGTCATACGCGAAGACCGCCTGCTCGACCGCGTCAAGGAGCGTGGCAAGCAGCTCGAGCAGCGCCTGACCGAGCGCTTCGGCAATCACCGCCATGTCGGCGATATCAGAGGCCGCGGCCTGTTCTGGGCGATCGAGCTCGTCGCCGACCGCGCCAGCCGCACCTCGTTCGATCCCGCGCTCAAGCTGAACCAGAAGATCAAGGCGGAGGCCTTCGCCAACGGGCTCGGCTGCTATCCGGGCGGCGGCACCGTGGACGGCGTCCGTGGCGACCATGTGCTGCTGGCGCCGCCCTACATCGCTTCGGCTGACGAGATCGACCTGATCGTCGACAAGCTCGGCACGGCCGTCGACAACGTGTTGCGTAGTGTCAATCACTGAGGGGAGAGTCATATCATGAGGAAAGTGGTTATCGCGGCGAGCATGCTCGCGGCATCGACGGTTGCCGCGTCGGCGGCGACGCTCGACACGGTGAAGAGCCGCGGCACGCTGATCTGCGGCGTCAGCGCCGGCTTTGCCGGCTTCTCCGCGCCGGACTCGCAGGGCAATTACAAGGGTCTCGACGTCGATTATTGTCGCGCGCTCGCAGCCGGCGTGCTCGGCGACGCCAGCAAGGTGCGCTACGTCTCGCTGACCGCGCAGAATCGCTTCACCGCGCTGCAATCGGGTGAGATCGACGTACTCTACCGCAACTCGACCCAGACCTATCTGCGTGGCGTGACGCTGGGCCTGCGCCAGGGTCCGATCAACTTCTACGACGGCCAGGGTTTTGTCGTGAAGAAGGACCTCGGCGTCAAGGAGCTGAAGGACCTCAAGGGCGCCACGGTCTGCGTCGCGCAGGGCACCACGCATGAAGTCACGCTCGGCGACTACGGCCGCGCCAACGGCATCGACTGGAAGCCGCTGGTGTTCGACCGCGTCGACACCATGTACCAGACCTTCTTCGGCGGCCGCTGCGATGCCATGACCCAGGATGCCTCCGCGCTCGCTGGCGCCGTGACGACCGCGGCGCCGAATCCCGCCGATTACGTCGTGCTGCCGCAGACCATCAGCAAGGAGCCGCTCGGGCCCTTCACCCGCAATGGCGACGAAGTCTGGAGCGACATCATCACCTGGTTGCATTACGGCCTGATCGAGGCCGAGGAGCTCGGCGTCGCGCAAGGCAATGTCGATGAGATGGCGAAGTCACAGACGCCGGCGGTCCAGCGCCTGCTGGGTGCCTCCGGCGACCTCGGCTCGCGGCTCGGTCTCGACAACAAATGGCTGGTGACAGTGATCAAGGCCACCGGCAATTACGGCGAAATCTACGAGCGCAATGTCGGCAAGGCGAGCCCGCTCAAGCTCGACCGCGGCCTCAACGGCCTCTGGAGCAAGGGCGGCTTGATGTACGCGGTGCCGTTCAAGTAAACGGTGCTTCACCTCTCCCCGCGCATGTCCGCCGAAGCTTTAGCGAAGGCGGATGCGGGGAGAGGTCGGATTGCGATCCGGGTTAGGGGGAGTCTCCTCGAATCCCGCTTTCACCTTTGGTACGGATAGAGCCCCTCACCCCGACCCTCTCCCCGTAAGAACGGGGCGAGGGAGAAGAGACACCGATGCGCATCGCCCTGATCCACGCCCTCAAGCATTCCATCGCCCCGATCGAGGCCGCGTTCGCGAAGGCGTGGCCGGAGGCGCGGCTGATGAACCTGCTCGACGACAGCCTGTCGGCGGATCTGGCCTGCGACGGCGTGCTCAACGATGCCATGACCGAGCGCTTCCTCGCGCTCGGCGACTATGCGGTAGCCACTGGAGCGAACGGAATCCTGTTCACCTGCTCGGCCTTCGGCCCCTGCATCGAGGCCGTCGCGCGCGCACATGCGACGATGCCCGTGCTGAAGCCGAACGAGGCGATGATCGAGCAGGCCGTGAACATGGGCAAGCGGATTGGCCTGCTCTCGACCTTCCCGCCGACACTGGCCTCGATGCCACCGGAGTTTCCGGCCTCGGCCCAGGTCGTGCCGAAACTCGCCGAGGGCGCGCTGGCGGCGCTCGATCGCGGCGATCGTGCCATGCACGACAGGGTGATCGTCGAGGCTTCAAAGGACTTGCGCGATTGTGACGTCATTGCGCTCGCGCAATTCAGCATCGCCGCAACCGCGCCGCTGGTCGCCGAAGCCACCGGCCGCCCGGTCGTGACGACCCCGGACAGCGCGGTCGACAAGCTGATGAGGCTGCTGAAAGCGAAGGCCTAGGCGCCGGACTTTTTCCGACGTCGCGCATCCTTGATCGCAGCAGCGAGCGCGGCCTTCGTTTCGTTCACAAAGTCCTCGACCAGTTCCTCGCGCGTGGCATGCGCGGCCTCGCCGGTGAAGAGGCCCTGTTCGGCCAGCATCACCACGCCATGCAACGCCGCCCAGATCTTGAGCGCTTGCCGCTCGCGCAAAAAGCCGACCGCCGGCGCCTCGAGGGCTTCGATCACCAGCGCGAACGTCTCGCGCGTGGCATCGTGCAGCTCGCTGCCCTTTGCCGCGCATGACACGGTGCGGGAGGCGAACATCAGGCGATAGATGCCGTTGCGGCGCAGACCGAAATCGAGCATCGCCTGCGCCAGCCGCGACAGTTTCGATTGCTTCGACGGCTTCGCCATCGCCTCGCGCAGAAGTGCACTGAGCTGCCGGAACGCCTCCGCCGTCACCGCCGTTAGCAGCGCATCACGGTCGGCAAAATGCCGATACGGCGCCGGCTGCGAGACGCCGAGCTGTTTGGCAAGCGCCTTGATGCTGATCGCCTCGGCGCCGCCCTGCTCCGCCTCGCGCAGCGCGGCCTTGATCAAGGCGTCACGGAGATCGCCATGGTGGTAGGTATTCTCCGGCTTACGGACGAGTTGTGAACGCATGTTACGTCAAGCCTATAAGTTTGCGCTTGACAGGGGAAGCCCGCCGCGAATGTAATAGGATATAACTTAAAGCGGCGGCAAATGCCGCCGATAAAACTCACATGAGGAACGCGCGGCCTTCGGGTCCCGCGCACACGACCGAGGAAGCCGCCATGACAGAGCGACTGAGGGTTCACGTCGATCCCGACAAATGCCAGGGCCACGCACGCTGCAAGGCGCTTGCACCGGAGCTGTTCGAGCTCGACGAATACGGCAACGCCCATGAGGCCGGGGACGGCACCGTGCCGCCCGGCCTCGAAGACAAGGCCTGGCTCGCCAAATCCAACTGCCCGGAAATTGCGATCGATGTGATCGAGGAGTAGCGCGGCTCCTGCCCGCTTGCGTGCTTTCAGCGAACACGAGCCCCAAAGGGATTTCCCGTATGTCCGACGTCAGCCAGCCCGCCGCCCATCCCCCCGTGACCGACTGGGTCCATGATTTCGACCACACCGATCCGCAATGGACGGACGATCCCTTCCCGATCTGGGAGGAGCTGCGTGCCGCGAGCCCGGTCGTGCACACCGACCGTTTTCTCGGCTGCTACATGCCGACGACCTACGAGGCCGTGCGCGAGATCGCCAACGACACCGAGCATTTCTCCTCGCGCCGCATCATCGTCCGTGACGTCCGGCCGGAGATTTCCAGGAACGCGGCGCCGCCGATCACCTCCGATCCGCCCGTGCACAAGCCGGCCAAGCAATTGCTGCTGCCGCCGTTCACGCCGGATGCGATGAAGAAGCTCGAGCCCCGCATGCGCGCGATCTGCAACGAGCTGATCGACGGCTTCATCGCCGACGGCCAGGTGGATGCCGCGGCGCGCTACAGCAAATACATCCCTGTGCGCGCGATCGCCCACATGCTCGGCATTCCCGAGTCTGACAGCGATCTCTTCATCAACTGGATCCATATGATCCTGGAGCTCGGCATCAAGGACGAGAATATGCTGCTCCAGGCCGTGCACGAGATGAGCGACTATTTCAGGACCCATATCGAGGAGCGCAGATCGAAGCCGACCGGCGATCTGATTTCCTATCTGATGAATGCCAAGGACAAGGAAGGCCAGCCGCTGGAAGAGTCCCATGTGCTGGGTTCGCTGCGGCTGCTCCTGATCGCCGGCATCGACACCACCTGGAGTGCGATCGGCTCCTCGCTCTGGCATCTCGCCCGTACGCCGGCCGACCGCGAACGGCTGATCGCCGAGCCCGGGCTGATCCCGACCGCCGTGGAGGAGCTGCTGCGGGCTTATTCGCCGGTGACCATGGCCCGCGAGGTGGTCAAGGAGACCACGATCTCGGGCTGCCCGGTCAAGGCGGGCAACATGGTGCTGCTGTCGTTCCCGGCCGCCAACCGCGACCCCAAGATGTTTCCGGACGCTGACAAAGTCGTGATCGACCGCCGCGAGAACCGCCATGCCGCCTTCGGCCTCGGCGTCCACCGCTGCGTCGGTTCCAACCTTGCACGCATGGAGATGCAGATTGCGCTGGAGGAATGGCTGAAGCGGATCCCCGACTTCGCTCTCGATCCGGCAGGCACGGTGACCTGGTCACAGGGCACGGTGAGAGGCCCCCGCCAGTTGCCATTTCTGCTCGGAAAGGCGATGTAGGCCTTTCCAAGACCAAAGGAGAGAGGCCGGACGTGACAGAGCAAGCAACCCTACCGGCCTCTGACCACATCGACATCGCCGACGCCGAACGGCGGATCAAGATGATCCTCATCGGCTCGATCGGCAACCTCGTCGAATGGTACGATTTCTACGCCTATACGGCGTTCGCGCTCTATTTCGCTCCGGCCTTCTTCCCTGGCAGTGACCCCGTCGTCCAGCAATTGAACGTCGCCGTGGTGTTCGCGGCGACCTTCCTGATGCGCCCGCTGGGCGGCTGGTTGTTCGGCTATATCGCCGACCATTTCGGGCGCCGGATCTCGCTGACGCTGTCGGTCGTCTTCATGTGCTTCGGCTCGCTGATCATCGCGCTGACGCCGACCTATGCCACGATCGGCTTCGCCGCACCTGTGATCCTGGCACTCGCCCGCGTGATCGAGGGCCTGAGCCTCGGCGGCGAATATGGTGCCAGCGCCACTTACCTGAGCGAGGTCGCCGATCCCAAGCATCGCGGTTTCTATTCGAGCTTTCAATACGTCACCCTCATCGGCGGCCAGCTCACCGCGATCATCGTGCTGCTGCTCCTGCAAAAGGTCTTCCTCACGCCGGAGGAGCTGAAGGCCTGGGGCTGGCGCATCCCGTTTGCGATCGGCGCGGCGCTGGCGATCTTTGCCGCGGTGATGCGGCGCAATCTGCAGGAGACCGAGGCCTTCGAGGAGGCCAAGAAGATGGTGAAGCCGACCGGCTCGCTGGCCAATCTGCTACGCTACCCGCGCGAATTGCTACTGGTGGTCGGCCTCACGGCCGGCGGCACCGCGGCGTTCTACACCTTCACCACCTACATGCAGACCTTCGTCAAGCTCTCGGTCGGGCTGACCGAGGACCAGACCACTTTCGTGATCTTCGGCACGCTGATCTTCGCAACCATCCTCCAGCCCATCTACGGCGCGATCTCCGACAAGATCGGGCGCAAGCCGTTGCTGATCTTCTTCGGTGTCGCCGGTACGCTCGCGACCGTGCCGCTGCTGATGACGCTGAAGGAGACCAAGTCGCCTTTCATGGCCTTCATCCTGATCTGCTGCGCCTGGCTGTTCGTCGCCGGTTACACCTCGATCAACGCCGTAGTGAAGGCCGAGCTGTTCCCGACCAATGTCCGCGCCCTCGGCGTCGGCCTGCCCTACGCCATCACGGTCTCGATCTTCGGCGGCACGGCGCCGGCGATAGCGCTCTATTTCAAGAGCATCGGGCACGAGGAGTGGTTCTACTACTATCTCGCCGGCGTCATCTGCCTGTCGCTGATCATCTATTCCACCATGCGTGACACCAAGCACGCCTCCGCGATGCATCGCCACGAGTAGCTCATGGCCGACGACAACGAGCCGCCCGACAGCAAGCTGACGCGCACCAAGGAGAAATGGGCGCGCGAAGGCCGCTTCCTCACCGGCCGCGTTACGCGACCGGAGGATCAGCGGCTGCCGCCGGGCCAGCATCTCACCAAGGACTGGCCGGTGCTCGATCTCGGAGTCGTGCCGCCGGTTTCGCGTGAGCGCTGGCGGCTCGACGTTTACGGTGCGATCGAGACCCCTGTGTTCTGGACCTTTGCCGAATTCGCGGCGCAGAAGCAGGCGCAGATCACCTCCGACATTCACTGCGTGACCACCTGGTCGCGCTACGACAATGAGTGGGAAGGCCTCGCCACGCGCGAGCTGCTTGCGGCTTGCCAGCCGCGCGAGGACGCCCGCTTCGTGGTCCTGCATTCCCATGACGGCTACACCACCAACCTCACGCTGGAAGACTTTGCCGCCGAGGACGCGCTGCTCGCCCACAGCTGGTCGGGTCAGCCGCTGACCGAAGAGCACGGCGGCCCGGTACGGCTCGTCGTGCCGCATCTGTATTTCTGGAAGAGCGCCAAATGGCTTCAGGCCATCGAATTCCTGACCAAGGACGCGCCGGGCTTCTGGGAAGTCCGCGGCTATCATAGCCGCGGCGATCCCTGGGCCGAGCAGCGTTATTCAGCCGATTAGGTTCAAGCAAGGACGGGGGAAGCCCATGCCGACCGAACGCTTTCAATTCACCGGCGAAGGTGGCCATCAACTAGCCGCCGCGCTGGAGCTGCCCGATAGCGAGCCCGCAGCCTACGCGCTGTTCGCGCACTGCTTCACCTGTGGCAAGGACACGCTGGCAGCAAAACGCATCTCGGTCGCGCTTGCAGCCAAAGGCATCGCGGTGCTGCGCTTCGACTTCACCGGACTCGGCTCCAGTGAGGGCGATTTTGCCAATTCGACGTTCTCCTCCAACGTCGCCGATCTCGTGCGCGCGGCCGATCATCTGCGCAAGGTCCGCACGGCGCCGTCGATCCTGATCGGCCACAGCCTCGGCGGTGCCGCGATCCTCGCCGCCGCCGGAAGGATTCCGGAAGCCAAGGCTGTCGTGACCATCGCGGCGCCGTCCGATCCCGCTCACGTCACCGGTCTGTTCAGCGAGCAACTCGACAGCATCCGCGCGCAGGGTGAGGTCGAGGTCTCGCTTGCGGGGCGCCCGTTCCGCATCAAGCGCGAATTCCTCGACGATATCGCCGAGCACGAACTGATGAAGGACATCACCGGCCTGCACAAGGCCCTGCTGGTGATGCAATCACCTGTCGACGATACCGTCGGGATCGACAATGCGACGAAGATCTTCGTTGCGGCCAGGCATCCCAAGAGCTTCGTCTCGCTCGACCACGCCGATCATCTCCTGACCAAGCCGGCCGACGCGCTCTACGCGGCCGACGTGATCGCGGCCTGGGCCAGCCGCTACATCGACATCGCAGAGCCTGCGAAGGCCACGGATGTCGCTGAGGAGCCGCGCAGGGTCGTGGTGCAGGAGACCCGTAAGAGCAAATTCAACCAGACCATTACGGTCGGGCCGCATCATCTAGTGGCGGACGAGCCGATTGCGGCCGGCGGCGAGGATGCCGGCCCCGGCCCCTATGACTTCCTGCTGGCCGGCCTTGGTGCCTGCACCTCCATGACCATGCGCCTCTATGCCGATCGCAAATCGCTGCCGCTCGATCGCGTCACGGTCACGCTGAAGCACTCCAAGATCTACGCCAAGGACTGCGCGGAGTGCGAGACGCGCGATGGCATGCTCGACCAGATCGAGCGCGACATCGCGATCGACGGCGCGCTCGATGCGGAGCAGCGCAGGAAGCTGATGGAGATCGCCGACAAGTGTCCGGTGCACCGGACGCTGACCTCGGAGATACGCATCGTGACGAAGGCCGTGGACTAGCGCGTTATTGTTTAAGCATGATCTTTTCGGAAAACCGCTTCACACTTTTCCGGATCATGCTCTAGAAGCACGACGCCATCGTCCGCACCGCCGTGCTGATCTGGTCTGCGGTGGCGCGGACGCCCCTGCTGGCGGCCAGATAATGCGCCAGCGCCTGGCGCAGACGCGTCCGGTTGACCGGTCCAAGCTCGCGCTTGGCTGCGCGCACCGCGCTGCGGCGCAGGCAGCGGGCCCACACTTCGTGCGGAAACTCCCGCGCATCTCCATGCCCCGGACGCAGGGGTTTTAGCGGCGCCTGATAGGACATCGGCCAGTCGGTCTGCTTGAGCTTCGACGCCCAGGGCGAGAGCCGCGGCTTACCAGAGCGGACGCTCGGTGCGACGGCGCCCGTCCCTTCGTTACGGCCGCCGTCGACCGTGACCATGGGACGACGACCGTGCGACGCCTCCAGATATCCCTCGGCGGCGAGCTGCTCGAAAGCATAAGTGACGGTGTTGCGCGAGACGCCGAGATCGCCCGCAAGCCGGCGGCTCGACGGCAGCGCACGGCCTTTGCCGAGTCGACCGGTCGCGATCAGGTCTCGCAGCTGGCTCGTCAGTTGCGCCGTCAACCCCTCGTCGTCGGTCCGCTTCAACTCGATCAGGGCGGAGATCACACCTTCCGAAACTGGCACCTTGTTCCTTTCCAATCTGGCACTTTTTCAGGTGCCAATCCGGATGCTATGCGCCGGACTGGACTGCTTCAAGGATTTTGCGATGAACTCCCTCTCCTCCCGCGCGGCCGTCGGCCTGTTCCTCATCGTTGTGCTGGCCTGGGGCGTGAACTGGTCGGTGACGAAGCAACTCGTCCAGTTCCTTCCGCCACTATGGACTTCGGCAATCAGGAGCTGGATCGCGCTGGCCGGATTGTTCGTGATCCTCGGGCTGAGCAACAATCTGGTGATCCCGGAGCGGCGCGACATTCCCGTGATCCTGAGCGTCGCGCTGCTGCACATGACGGTGTTCTCGGTTCTGGTTGCGGCCGGTGTGCGCTTCCTGCCCGCGAGCAAGGCCATCGTGCTCGGCTACACCACGCCGCTCTGGGTCGCGATCGCCGCGCCCTTACTGGGGAAGGATACGCTGACGGCGCCCAAGCTCGCCGGCGCCTTGCTCGGGCTGATCGGCCTTGCCGTGATCCTGAACCCCACGTCGATCGATTGGACCAATACCAACGTCCTGCTGGGGGCCGGCATGGTCATCCTGGCCGCGATGTCCTGGGCCGCGAACATCATCTATATGAGCGCGCATCGCTGGATTGCATCGCCGCTCCAGCTCCTGATCTGGCAGGTGCTCGTGGCAACCGTTGTGTTGACCGGATCGGCGGTGGTCACGGATGGCCTGCCGCACGCGGAATGGTCGTGGAAGCTCGTGCTGCTGTTCCTGTATTCGGGGCTGATCGGAACGGCGCTGGCCTATTGGGCGATGTCAATGGTCAACAAGAGCATCTCGGCCCTGACAACGTCGCTCGGCACCACCGGGACCCCGCTCGTTGGCATCGCCAGCGCGGCGATCCTGCTGGGTGAGCCGATCGACATGAGCCTTGCTGTCGCGGCCGGACTGATCGTCACCGGCATCGGTCTTGCGACGCTGGGCGACCAGCTGCTGCGCGGTCAGGCCACCGCGAGCGGCTGAACCCGCAGTGCACCGCGCAGGCCGGCCGTCGTGCCGAGCAGCATGCCGGCGACCGCAACGAAGGAGCCCAGAGCGAGCGTCGACACGCCCGTGAGCCCCTGCCCGATCGAGCAGCCGAACGCCATCACACCGCCGATCCCCATCAGCGCCGCGCCGCCGGCCGAGCGCAGCATGTGGCGCGGCGAGGAATAACCTTCGAGGTGAAAGCGGCCCGCAGCGAGCGCGGTGACAAGGCTGCCGGCGAGAACACCGGCCACGGTGGCGATGCCGAAGTTGAGCGTCAGGCCGGTCGAGAGCATGGCGTATTGCAGGCTATCTGCGATCGGCGCGATGAAGGTGAGTGAGGTCACCGGGACGGGATTGAAATCGTCGGCGCCGAGATAGCCGGTGACGAACCAGCCGCAGGCGACCAGAAGGCCGACGACGACGCCGGCCGCAATCTGGCCGGGCGAACGCCGGAATGCCGGGTGTGCGAACGCAAACAGGATCAGCGCAACGACGATTAGGGCAGCGCCCAGCGCGCGCGAGACCGCTTCACCGGGACCGAGCGTCGCCAACAGTGACGGCAGCGAATTGGCGTTGACGGTCGTTTGCGAGGCCTGGACCAGGGCTATGCGGGCCGGCGCGATCAGGCCCTTGAGTGTCATCTGCGCGGCGATGGCGAGCACGATCACGACGACGAAGGAGCGGAGATTGCCGCGGCCGAGCATCACCAGCGCCCGCGAGCCACAGCCGTTCGACAGCACCATGCCGTAGCCGAACAACAGGCCGCCGAGGAACAGCACCGGCACCGAGAAGGATTGTTGCAGATAGATCGACTTGCCGAGATCGACCATGCCGCTACCGGCAAGGAACTGGCTCGCAGCAACCGCAACAGCAATCGCCATCGCAAAGGTCCGCACCAGCCGCCCGTCTCCCTCGGCCAGCCAACCGCGTATGCTGCTCATCAGGCAGAACCCGCTGAGGAGCCCGACGGCGCCATAGATGAGCCCGATGACGAGGCCGGCGAGGATGACGAGTTGGGTGGAATCCATTTTTGGTTCTCAGGTCTCTCGCCATTCTCCGTCATTGCGAGGAGCGAAGCGACGAAGCAATCCAGACTGTCTCCGCGGATACATTTCTGGATTGCTTCGCTGCGCTCGCAATGACGGTGTGTTAAGGCTTCAGGATCACGCGATCCCGCGACGAACCGGCGACCGCGACATAGGCCTCCTTGGCGCGCTCCAGCGGATAGACGGCATTCGGCTTGATCGGGAACGGCTTCAGGTGCCCGCTCGCAAAGCCGGGGCCGAGGTCGCGCAGCACCGCGCCGGTTGCGGCCGAGGACAGCCCGAGCGTGTCGATGCCGACATAGGTGTGTTGCCCGCGGTAGAATTCGAGAATGTTGAACTGCACGATGCGGTCGATCGCGGCGATCAGGATCTGGCGGCCGCGCAATCCGAGCGACTTGTGCGCGGCCTGGAAATAGGGATCGCCGACCGTGTTGAAGACGATGTCGGCCCCCTTGCCGCCGGTCACTTCGCGCACACGCGTGGCGACATCGGTCGCCGAGGAGTCAATCACCTCGATCGGTGCGTTGGCATGGCCCTCATAGGCTTCCGCCTTGCGCACTACGCCGATGACGCGCGCGCCCTGCCAGGTCGCGATCTGGACCGCGGCCTGACCGACCTTGCCGTTGACGCCGAACACCAGCACGGTTTCGCCGGGCTTTGGAACGCCGGCGCGGCGAAAGCCTTCCATCGCGGTGACGAAGGGCACACCGATGCCGGCAGCCTCCTCCCAGGACACCGTCTTCGGCTTCTCCACCACGGCGTCCGCTTCGACGACGAGATGGCTGGCGTGGGTGCCGTCGCGGCGGATGCCGAGATCGCCGGAGGAGCCGAACACCTCGCGGCCGATCGTATCGGCCGGCCCGTCGATCACCACACCGGCATAATCGCGGCCGGGCGTGCGGGGGAAGACCGCATAGGGCATCAGCCCGGTCGCAGCCTTCACATCGGAGGGGTTGACGGCGGCGGCCCTTATCTCGATCAGGAGATCTTTCGGACCGCGCGTGAGCATATGACGCTCGATCAGCGGCGCGATCGCCGCAGCATTATCGGCCTTGGCATTGAAGCGGACGCAGCGCGCTTCGACGGTTTTGCGATCGGCGGATGACATCGAAAGACCCACGATTTCTCGCGGGCCTTGTCGCCTTTGGGACCGGCCAAGTCAATCCTTCGGCCGCTTGTCGTAGAGGCGCTTGGCCTTGCCCAGCGAGCGCTCCAGCGTGGCCGGCGCGACCACGCGCACCTGGGAACTGATGCCGATGGTGTTCTTGATGTGGGTCGAGATGCGGTCGGCGTGATCGACGAGACCCCTTCCGTCCCAGCTTTCCGGCCGCGCCTCGGCAATGATGGTCAGCTCGTCCATGCGGCCTTCGCGGGTGAGTTCAAGAATGAAATGCCCGCCGCACCAATCAGTCGCGAGCAATACCTCCTCGATCTGGGTCGGGAACAGATTGACGCCGCGCAGGATGATCATGTCGTCCGAACGGCCCGTCACCTTCTCCATGCGCCGCATGCCCGGCCGCGCCGTGCCCGGCAGCAGCCGCGTCAGGTCACGGGTACGATAACGGATCACCGGGAAGGCTTCCTTGGTGAGCGAGGTGAAGACCAGTTCACCCTTCGCGCCGTCCGGCAGCACCGCGCCAGTCTCCGGGTCGATCACCTCGGGATAAAAATGGTCCTCCCAAATGTGCAGGCCGTCCTTGGTCTCGATGCATTCCTGCGCGACGCCGGGGCCGATCACCTCCGAGAGGCCATAGATGTCGGTCGCGTCCATGTCGAAGGCGTCCTCGATCTCGCCGCGCATCGCATTGGTCCAGGGCTCGGCGCCGAAGATGCCGACCTTGAGCGAGCATTGGCGCGGGTCGAGCTTCTGACGCTTGAACTCGTCGAGGATCGCCAGCATGTAGCTCGGCGTCACCGTGATGATGTCAGGCCGGAAGTCGTTGATGAGCTGCACCTGCCGCTCGGTCATGCCGCCGGAGATCGGCACCACGGTGCAACCAAGTTTCTCGGCGCCATAGTGCACGCCCAATCCGCCGGTAAACAGGCCGTAGCCATAGGCGTTGTGAATGATCATGCCGGTGCGGCCGCCGGCGGCGCGAATCGAGCGCGCCATGACCTCCGACCAGGTGTCGATGTCGCGTTGCGTATAGCCCACCACGATCGGCTTGCCTGTGGTGCCGGAGGACGCATGCACGCGCACCAGCTTTTCACGCGGCACGGCGAACATGTTGAAGGGATAATTGTCGCGCAGATCCGTCTTCACCGTGAACGGGAATTTCGCGAGATCGGAGAGTTCGCGAAAGTCGGACGGATGCACGCCGGCCTTCTCGAAGGCCTGGCGGTAATGTGCGACGTTGTCGTAGGCGTGCTTCAGCGACCAGGCCAGCCGCTGCGTTTGCAGCGCCATGATCTCGTCACGTGACGCGCGCTCATGCGCGTCCATCTCGGCACGATAGGCGCTGCCACCTTCCTTGAGCCTCGTCAGAGCCATCCTCGTTTCCCTACATTGGTTGGTTCTTTTTATTGGACTCTTACTGTTCTTGCGTCGGCAGCCACGTGCCGGGAATGACGCGCGAATGCCCCCGGAATTCCGCGATGACGGTGTCGCCCGCTGTCACGCGCACGTCGTAGATGCCTGAGCGTCCGCCACGGCTGACCTCGCGCGCTTTTGCAACGAGGCGGTCACCAAGCCTGCCCGGCTTGATGAAGGTGATCTGGCCCTGTGCCGCCACGACACGTTCATTGTGCGAATTGCAGGCAAAGGCGAAGGCGGAATCGGCCAGCGTGAAGATGAAGCCGCCATGGGCGATGCGCTGGCCGTTGACCATGTCCGGCCGCACATTCATCGCCAGCGTCGCGAAGCCCGGACCGATCTCGACGATCTCCATGCCGAGACCCTTGGAGGCATCGTCCTCCGCCCACATGGCGTCGGCACAGGCGCGGGCAATATCCTCGGGCGACAGGTTGGCTTTGACGTTCACGCGCTTCTCCCGGCCAAATGTTTGGCCACAATGCTCTGCTGCCCGGCCATAACTGTCAAACGTGATCGTAATCGACCACGACCCGCTCCGACGATGGCTTCGCCTGGCAGGTCAGGACGAAGCCGGCCTTCAACTCCCAGGGCTCCAGCGAATAGTTGATGTCCATCGGCGCCTCGCCCTCGACCAGCTTGGCGCGGCAGGTCGAGCACATGCCGCCCTTGCAGGCGAAGGGCAGATCGACGCCGGCGCGCAGCGCGGCATCGAGGATCGCTTCGTCCTCGGCAACCGGCACGTCGCGACGCTTGCCGTCGATGATCAGGGAGGCGATCGCCTTCGGCGGCGCGTCGGGCGCAACGATCTTCTTCGGTCGCGGCTTGCCGCCGAATTCGGAGACGAAGCGCTCTACGTGGATGCGCTCGTCCGCGATACCGAGATCGCGGCAGGTCGCCTCGATCTCCTCGCTCATGCCAAGGGGGCCACAGATGAAGACATGATCGACACTCGCGGCAGGTACCAGGGAGCGCAGCAGCACCCGCACCTTGTCGCCGTCCAGCCGGCCATGCAGGATCGGGATGTCCTGCTCCTCGCCGGAGATGACGTGGAAGATCGAGAGGCGATCGATGAAGCGATCCTTGAGCTCCTCGAGCGCCTCCAGGAACATGATGTTGTCGGTCGCACGATTGCCGTAGAACAGGAAGAAGCGGCTGCCCGGCTCCCGCGCGAGCACGCCCTTGACGATCGACAGGATCGGCGTGATGCCGGAGCCTGCGGCAAAGCCGACATGGATGCGTCCACTATCCGCCGGCGGGATCACGCCGAAGCGTCCGGTCGGCGTCATGACGTCGAGTTCGTCGCCGCATTTGAGTTCATCCGCCGCCCAGCTCGAAAATGCTCCGCCGTCAATCTTCTTCACGGCAATGCGGATCTCGCCATCGTCAGGACCCGAGCAGATCGAATAGGAGCGCCGGACTTCCTCGCCATCCAGCATGGTGCGGAGCGTAAGGTACTGGCCGGGCGCGAAAGCGTAATCGCCCGCGAGTTCGCCGGGGACCGCAAAGGTCATCGACACGGCGTCGGCCGCCTCGCGGCGGAGGTCGTTGACGGTCAGGCGATGAAAGCGCGGTGCGGCTGCGGACATGATCAATGACACTTGAAATAATCGAAGGGTTCGCGGCAGGCCTTGCAGCGCCACAGCGCCTTGCAGGAGGTCGAGCCGAATTCGGACAGCAGCTCGGTCTTGTCAGAGCCGCATTGCGGGCACGCGACGGCTTGCTCGCCGAACAGCGCGCGGCGCGAGCTCGACGCTTGCGGTGGCGCGATGCCGTAGGCGTGCAGCTTGCGGCGCCCCTCCTCGCTCATCCAGTCGGTGGTCCAGGCCGGCGACAGCACGGTGCGGACCTTCGGACGATGGAAGCCGGCGCGCTCCAGCGCGACCTCGATTTCGAGCGCGATCATGTTCATGGCCGGACAGCCCGAGTAGGTCGGGGTGATCGCGACCTCGACATGATCGCCGTCGAGCACGACATCACGGAGCACGCCGAGATCGGCGATGGTCAGCACCGGGATTTCGGGGTCAACGACGCTCGAAGCGGCATCCCAGGCGCGCCGGCGCAGCTCACTGTCGCGTTCAAGCACCGTCACCATGTCTGCCCCGGGAAGGTGCGCTGCATCGATTGCAGCTCGGACAGGAGATGGCCCAGATGCTCGCTGTGCCGGCCGGACCGGCCGCCCTGCTGCATCCAGTCGTTTTGCGGCAGCGTGAGTGTTGCTTCGCTGATGACATCCGAGAGCGTCGTCAGCCAGCGACCGCGCAAGCTGCCGGGATCAATCGCGATACCGGCATGGATCAGGGCACGTTCTCCGTCATCGACGGCGAACATCTCACCGGTGAAGGCCCATAGGTGATCGATCGCGGCCTGCACCCTGGCGTGACTCTCACCGGTGCCGTCGCCGAGCCGAATGATCCATTCCGAGGCGTGGCGCAAATGATAAGCGCTCTCCTTCTCGGACTTGGCGGCAATGGCCGCAAGCGTCGGATCACGCGAGGCCATCATCGCCCGCCAATAAAGGTCGGCGAAGGCGGAATAGAAGAACTGCCGCACCAGGGTCTGGGCAAAGTCGCCATTCGGCTGCTCGACCAGCAGAAGGTTGCGGTACTGCCTGACGTCGCGCAAATAGGCGAGCTTGTCCTCGTCGTTGTCCTTGCCTTCGGCCTTGGCGGCGTAAGTGTAGAGCTCACGCGCCTGGCCGATGAGGTCGAGCGCGATGTTGGAGAGCGCCATGTCCTCTTCCAGCATCGGCGCATGCCCACACCATTCCGACAGGCGATGACCGAGAATCAGCGCATCGTCGGCGCGGCGCAGCGCGTAGAGCACCAGCGGCGTTTCCGCGACCTGGATGTTGGCCACAAGCATCACATGTGCCCCACTTCCTCGGGCACCTCATAGAAGGTCGGATGCCGGTAGATCTTTGTTTCCGCCGGCTCGAACATCATGCCCTTCTCGGCGGGATCGCTTGCGGTGATCGCGGTGGACGGCACGACCCAGATCGACAGGCCCTCACCGCGGCGGGTGTAGATGTCGCGCGCGGCCTGCAGCGCCATGGTGGCGTCGTTCGCATGCAGAGAGCCGACATGCTTGTGCGCGAGCCCGTTGCGGCTGCGAATGAAGACTTCCCACAGCGGCGTGTTCGGCGTGGCCATTTTTGATCTCCCTATTCCGCGGCTTGTGCGGTCTGACGCTGCGCGCGCTTTGCGGCATAGCTAGCTGCCGCCTCGCGCACCCAGGCGCCCTCATCGTGCGACCTGCGGCGCGCGGCAAGCCGATCGCGGTTGCAGGGGCCGTTGCCGGCGAGCACCTGCTTGAATTCGGTCCAGTCGATCTCGCTGTAGCGCCAGTGCCCTTCGGCATCCTGCGTCATGCCGGGATCGGGGATGGCAAGGCCGAGATATTGCGCCTGGGGCACGGTGGCATCGACGAACTTCTGGCGCAGCTCGTCATTGGAGAAGCGCTTGATCTTCCACTTGGTCGACGTGTCGCTGTGCTGGCTCGTCGCATCGGGCGGACCGAACATCATCAGCACCGGCCACCACCAGCGGTTCAGCGCATCCTGCGCCATCGCCTTCTGCTCATCCGAGCCGCGGCACAGCGTCAGCATGATCTCGTAGCCCTGGCGCTGGTGGAAGGACTCCTCCTTGCAGACGCGGATCATCGCGCGTGCATAAGGGCCGTAGGAGCAGCGACACAGCGGGATCTGGTTCATGATCGCGGCGCCGTCGACCAGCCAGCCGATGGTACCGATGTCGGCCCAGGTCAGCGTCGGATAGTTGAAGATCGAGGAATATTTGGCCTTGCCGGCAAGCATGGCGTCGACCAGCTCCTCGCGCGACGTGCCGAGCGTCTCGGCGGCGGCGTAGAGATAGAGCCCGTGGCCGCATTCGTCCTGCACCTTGGCCAGCAGCGCCGCCTTGCGGCGCAGGGTCGGCGCGCGCGTGATCCAGTTGCCTTCGGGCAGCATGCCGACGATTTCGGAATGGGCGTGCTGGGAGATCTGGCGGGTGAGCGTCTTGCGATAGGCCGCCGGCATCCAGTCGTTCGGCTCGATGCGCTCCTCCGCATCGATGCGGGCCTGGAACTGCGCAGCTCTTCCTGCTTCCTCAAGACCGCGATCGTCGGTCTCGGCCGTGTTCAGCGCCTGGGTATACATGCGCATCCTCCCGTTTTATTGGGAGGCAATATATAACAAGAATTACATCATGCAAGATATTTCTGTAACATGTAAATCAGGCCTCGAATCTCCGCTCCAGGAGCTTTCGAGCCGGCGGCAGCGGCCCCTTCTCATTGGTTCCATGGCTATCAAGCCATTGTTCCGACGGCGCAAGCAGCGCGCGATAGACCTCGCCGCAGAGTTCACGTGCGGCCCTGCCGGGCCAATCGCCCGGCAGCAGGCTCTCGGGCAGCAGCGGATCGCGCAACACGACGCGGCGGTAATAGTGGATCAGCAGGATGCGCGCGGTGAAGGCATCGGCCTCGGACAGATCCGCACCGCGCGCGATAGCGGCACGGAGCGGCTCGAACGTCTTCATGAATTTCAGATAGGCGTCGGCGGTGCGGTCCAGCGGCCAGCTCGCGCTGAGCAGACGGCGGCCGCTGTCATCCTCCGCCGAGACTTCGAGGCGGATCGCTCCGGCAGCCTCGTCCGGCACCGGCACGCCTGATGGCGCGACCCACACGCCGGGCAGCGGACTGCCGAAGCCGGCGTTGCGCAGCGCCTCGCGCGAGACGTCGCGATCCTCGCCGTTGCCGATCAGGAGCAGCTCGAAGCGCCCGGTCCAGTCCGGCGATGGCGGATCGTAGATGTGGCGCGTGGCGGCCTCGAAGGTCTGACTTCCCTTGTCGGCCAGGCGATAAAAACTGTTACGGCCAACCTTTTCGCGCATCAGCCAGCCATCGGCAGCAAGGCGCGACATCGCAGTGCGCACCACGCCGGCATCGATGTCCAGCCTCTCGAAGAACTCCAACAGCGTGCCGAGCCACACCGAACCTCCGCGCGGCACGATGGCGTCGCCAAACACGGTGATGACGATGGAGCCCGTGCGTGACGGCTCACGCTTGAGCTGGTCGATGATGCGGGACAATGGATGCGCCATCCGCGAGGCATAGCGCGTTTGATGCGGGCGCGACAATGGACGGGGGCGACGCTTCCTCTTCTCCTTCTCCCCGCTTGCGGGGAGAAGGTCGGGATGAGGGGGAGCCTCCGCGCATTCGGTGAGAGTTGGACTCGTGGAGACTCCCCCTCACCCGGAATTTGCTCTTCGCAAATTCCGGCCTCTCCCCGCAGGCGGGGAGAGGCGAAGCATCACCGATGCGGATCGGGATAGACCATGCTGCGCCAGCCGCTGCGGTTGAACGGCTGCCACTGGCCTTCCTTCTGCGCGAGGCGGTCGGCGACCGCGTAGACGGCGGCGGGATGATGGCCCATGCCGCAATGGCTGCTCTCGACCTCGATGCTCTCGGTCTGCGCGCCCGTCTGCTCCATACAGCCCTGCCAGGCGCAGACGCCGTCGGTGCGGCTGAAGATGGCGGTGGTCGGCACCGGCGGCGGGACGGCGAGCTCGCCGCCGAACTGCGGATCGACCTCGTCGGACTTCCGCCCGCTCGCCCATTCATAGACGCGCCAGGCATTGGTCGAACGGGGATCGCCCGCGAAGGGGCTGCCGAGCGTGATCACCTGGCGCACGCGCGCCGGCATCATCTTGGCGAGCTGGCGCGCATAAAGGCCGCCGAGGCTCCAGCCGACCAGGCTGATCTTGCGGCCATGCTTGTCGCTGAGCTCGTGCACGAGATCGACCATCGCATGCTGCACGCCCTCGCGCAGGCCGTAGTTGCGGCCCTGGCGCCAGCCGCTTGCCGCATAGCCCTTGCTGGTCAGGAACGAGCGCAGCGCGCGCGTCGACGCGTCGGAGGCCACGAGGCCCGGGAACACCAGCACCGGATGCCCATCGCCGCGGGGCGAGAGGCTCAGCAGCGGCAGCGCGCCGAGGAACGCGCCGAACTCGTGGATCGCGCGCCCTTCCAGGAACATCAGGGTACGGGACGGCGGACGCAGAGTCTGGGCAGTAGCGGTCATCAATGGTCCCCTGGGAAGAATTGCTGAAAAGGCTACCGGTTGCGATGCCGGCAAATGGGTACAAATTCCAACAGTCCGGCTTCTTGAACGTTCCGCAACGCAGCATGAATCAGCTAGGCGGCCGGTTCCGGACATTCAAGCGGGTGAAGCCCAAGGCGACAATAGGCTCGCGCGTGAATGCCAGCGTCCGTGACGCAAAAGTCACAACCATCGAAGCAGGAATTCTACGGAGTAGAGCGCAAGACCTGCGAGCCCGCCGATCAGCGAACCGTTGAAGCGGATGTATTGCAGGTCGCGGCCGATATTGATTTCAATCAGCGAAATCAGCTGCGCCATATCCCACGCCTTGACCTGGTCGGAAATGAAGGTCGAGACGCCGCTTTTCTGATCCGCAACGAAGCTGCGCAGCACCGCCACCAGACCCTTGTTGATCTCGCCGCGGAGCTCGGCATCGCCGGCGAGCGCCTCGCCCGCGGAGACGAACATGCCGGCGAGATGATGCTGCAGCACCTGGGTCTCGCCGCTCGCACTGCGCTCGATGAACGAACGCGTGTTGGTCCAGACGGTGCGGGCGAGATCGGCAAGCTCCGGCCGCGCCAGCAGGTCGCGCTTCAAGCTGTCGATACGATCGATATAGGCTTGGTCGGTGCCGAGCCGGTCGACGAAGCTCAGCACCATACGATCGAACTCGCCGCGGAACGGATGCTTGGGATCACTGCGCACCTCGTTGAAGAATGCGGTGGCGGAGGCCACGATCTTGTTCACCAGAAATTTGTCGGCGCGATAGAGATTGAGCAGGGTCGGCAACTCCGCGCGCACCTTCTCGCGGATCATCGCCATCGTCTCTTTCTGGTTCAGCGTCTCGTGCATCACGCGCAGGAGATCATCGAACAGGATCTGATGCCGCCCTTCCGCGACGAAGCCGCGCAGCGTACCGGCCGCGAGCGGCGCAAGGTCGATCGCCTGCAGCTGCGAGGACATGCGGCGAATGATGAAGGTCATCAGACCTGAGCTTTCCGTCGCGGAGACGGCCTCCGGCAGCAGGCGCAACGCGAAACGCGCGAGATCATCGCTGCGCTTGCGGTCGCGCAGCCAATCGGCGACGAAAGAGCCGAAATCGATCTCCCTCAGCTTGGCCTCGACCGGGCCGGCCTCGAGGAAATGCACCTGGATGAACTCGCCGAGCTTGTCGGCGATGCGGGCCTGATTGCTCTGGATGATCGCGGTGTGCGGGATCGGCAGGCCGAGCGGCCGCTTGAACAGCGCGACCACCGCGTACCAGTCGGCAAGCCCGCCGATGGTCGCAGCTTCCGCGAAGGCCGCGATGAAGCCGAACACGGGATGCACTGGCAGAAGCCATTTCGCGACGACGAACAGGGCAAGCGTCGAGGCCAGCACCAGCGTCGCCAGTGCTTTCACGCGGCGAAGCTCCGCCGCGCGTTCGGCGTCACCAGGGCTGTCGAATGAGAAAGTGGCGGGCGGGGTCATCACTGCATCACCCTACTCGTCATTGCGAGTGAAGCGAAGCAATCCAGAGTCTTTCCACCGAGACGGGCTGGATTGCTTCGCTTCACTCGCAATGACGGCAGCGCAAAAACAAAGGCCCGCCGAAGCGGGCCTCAAATTTCAGTTTGTACTCAGGATGCCGTATCAGGCGGTCTTGGTGTAGACCTTGGAAAAATTGTCCTGAGCGGACTTCGCACCGTTGGCGGCGAGCTTGCCGACATAGTCGGCGGTCGCCTTGGCGCGCGAGACGAAGACTTCGCCGCGGGCGCGGAGCAGGCTCGACTGGATCTCGACGGCTTCGCTGATCGACTTGGCGGACGCGAGCTTGTCGATGCCCGAGAAGAACGCCTCGGCGTCCTCGTAGATCGCCTGCTGGATGTTGCGGCTGATCTTGCCGGCCTCGGTGACGGACTCGGTCACCGCGTTCTCGACGGCGGCGGTCACGCGCTCGGAGCCAGCGAACACCTCGGCAGCACGGTCCTTGGCGGTGTTGGCAGACTTCTTGACGAACTCGCGGGCGGCCTCGGGAACTTCCAGGTTCTGGATGTTCTTGAAAGCGTCCTTGAAGCCTTCGAAGGCAGTGTTGGTTTCGGTGGTCATGGGGTTCTCTCCATCCTCATTGGGTTGAGCTATGGGCTCACCCCGTCCTCATTGGCCCGGGGCACGGCTTATATGACATAATTAATGGTGCGATGCAATATTCGTATTGCACTGCGATATCACGAAATCGTGAACAGCCTTAATGGGAGGCAATCTGGCGCCTCCCTGGCCAGACGGGTTCCCGGAAAACGCACCGGCGGCCCCTAATGCTGGACGGCGCCTTTAGTGCTGGACGGCGCCTGGCAGCCCGTAAGCCTCCATCTGGGCCTGGACCCGCGCAATATTGTGCCCGAGCACGACGATGTCGTGGGTCTTGCCGTCGACGTCCCGGACATGGTCCCGCAGCAGCGCCTCGGCCTTGAAGCCGAGGCTCTCGAAAAGGGCGATCGCCGCCTGCTGGTCGACTGTCATCTGGACCGAAAGCTTTTCCAGGCCGGCGCCGAGCGCGAGCGCAAAGGTCTCCTGCGACAGCGCCCGCCCCACTCCCTTCCCGCGCACGTCGAGGGAAACAACCATCCGGATCTCGCCGACATGGGGCGACCAGGAATGCGGATCGCGCACCAGCGTGCCACAGCCGACGACCTTGGCGTCCCTGACTGCGAGCAGGCTGGTAATCGCGCCGCGCTCGATCTCCTTGACCCAGGCCGAGAGCACCTTCGGCTCGCTGATGTTGCGCGGCAGGAACAACAGATCATGGGTCGGCAGGCCCTTGCCGAACGCGAGCATCGCGGCCTCGTCCGCAGGCGACATCAGGCGGATGTCGATATCGCCGGCGTCGGTCTTGACCTGACGCGGATAGGAACGCTGCTCACTCATGTCGATCTCTTCCCCAGCCAGGTATCCAGTTTCGGCCACAGCCGTTTCACAGCGTTGCCGCCGGCAACAAGCGAGACGTGACCGCCCTTCAGCATCACCTCTTCCTTGTCATCGGACCCGATCTTCGCGATCAGGTGCTTTGCGGCGTCATACGGCACGATGTGATCGTGCTCGGCGACCGCATGCAGGAACGGCACCTTGATGTCTTCGAGCTTCGCCGCGCGGCCGCCGACCGACATGGTGTCGTTGAACAGCTTGTTGTCCCACATCAGGTCCTTGGTGATGGCGCGGAAATACTCGCCCGCAAGCGGCAGCGTGTCGGTCGCCCAGCGGTCGAACATGCGGTACGACTTCACGAACTCGTCGTTCCAGATGTTTTCCCAGAGCTGGATCTGGCTCACCGTGCGCGAGGCCGGGCGCAGCATCTCGAACGAGGACAGGATCATTTCCGGCGGCACGTTGCCGACGCTGTCGACGAGACGGTCGACGTCGAAATAGCGGCGGTCGGAAAAATTTGAGAACAGCTTCATCTCGCGAAAGTCGATCGGCGTGGTGAAGCAGATCAAATTCTTCATCGGCCCGTCCTTGTGGATCGAGCCGTAGAGCAGCGACAGCACGCCGCCGAAGCAATAGCCGATCACGGAGACGTCCTGCTCGCCGGAATCCGCTTGCACGCGGCGGACGCAGTCCGGGATGAAGTCAAGGACGTAGTCCTCCATGCGCAGGCTCTTCTCCTCGGGCCGCGGCGCGCTCCAGTCCAGCATGTAGACGTCGTAGCCGCGCTTGAGCAGGAATTCGATGAAGCTCTGGCCAGGCACGAGATCGAGGATGTAGCCGCGATTGGTGGTCGCCATCACGATCAAGACCGGCACGCGGTAGATCTCGTCGGACATCGGTCGGTAGTGATAGAGGCTCATGGTGCCGCGCGAATGCAGCACGTCCTTTGGCGTCGAGCCGAGCGAAGGGCCCGAAGTCGAGAAATATTCGACGCCCTTGATGCTGCGCTGGATTGCGCGCTGCACCTCGGACTGGATGCGATCCGGGATCGATGCGAAATCTAGTCCGGTGGCTGCATTCATGTCTGCTCTCCGCCCTCGGACGGCGGACGCTTGGTGCGCGGCGGTCGCAATGCCGTATCGGAGCCCTGAGACACGCCGGAACCTGCCGCCATCTGGGTCAGCAGCCACTTGATCTCACCGATCTGGCCTTCGATGGCTTGCAACCTTTCGGCAAGGCCAGTGACCTGATCGCGGCTGGGCAGGTTCATGGAGACCAGATATTTTTCCATGAGCTCGCCGAGTTGCTTCTGAGCACCTGCAGCAACCCCTCCCGCTCGGTTCATCGCCTGTGAAAATTCGGGCGACGACATGGCCTGGTTGGCGAAGGAGTTGAACCCCTTCTCCATCTCACCCATCATCTTCTGCCACATGGCGACCGGGTCATTGGTCTTGTCGGTCATCGGCGTCCTCCTGGTATCGAGAGCTGCGATGCCCTTCTTTTTTCGCCATACCACACCGTTGCGCGGTGCCGGTCAACCGCCAAGCAGCGGGTGCGCTAATACGCACGCCGCTTCTTTGCGGCGGGAAACCGTGCGATACAGCATCGATCAGCAGGAGGGAACGCGCCCGTGACCACCCATCAGCCACCCCAGACCATCCGCGCCAACGGCATCGACATCTGCTACGAGATTTTTGGCAACGACAATGCCGAGCCGCTGCTGTTGATCATGGGGCTCGGGGCGCAGATGATCCACTGGGACGATGCGTTCTGCGAGCAGCTCGCCGTGCATGGCTTTCGCGTGATCCGCTTCGACAATCGCGACATCGGCAAGTCGAGCCATCTGACGGGCGGCAAACGCCTGACGCCGATCGAGCTGTTGAAGCTGCGCTTCCTCAGGATTCCCGTCGCCGCAACCTACAAGCTGATCGACATGGCGAAGGACACGGTCGGCCTGATGGATGCGCTCGGCATCAAGTCCGCGCATCTGGTTGGTGCCTCCATGGGCGGCATGATCGCGCAGGAGGTGACGCTGTCGTTTCCCGAGCGCGTGCGCTCGCTCACCTCGATCATGTCGACGACAGGCAATCCGCGCGTGCCGCCGCCGACACGCGAGGCCTCTGCAATGCTGATGGCACCGCCGCCGCGCAGCAAGGAGGAGTTCATCGTCCGCTTCGGCGAGACCTGGAAGGTGCTGCGCGCCGGGTCCTTTCCGGAAGAGGAAGCGCTCGACCCCGATCGTGCCGAGCGCGTGTTCGTACGCGGCCTCAATCCGGCCGGCGTCGGCCGGCAGCTCCGCGCCGTGCTCGCCTCCGGCAGCCGCAAGGAGCGGCTGCATGGCGTGAAAACGCCGACGCTGGTCATTCACGGCACCGTCGATCCGCTGGTGCGGCCCGAAGGCGGCAAGGACACCGCAGAGTCGATTCCCGGCGCAAAGCTGTTGATGATCGACGGCATGGGCCATGCGCTGCCGATGCGCTTCTGGCCCGAGATCATCCGCGCCATCGACAAGCACGCCCATGGGGCGGCGGCGCAGGCAGCATAGTCAAAAAGGCGACTTAAGCCTTCCTAGCCATCCAGATCACATGGCGCGCGCCACCGCCTCTGCCGGTGGCGCGAACATTGACTTCGTTGACGTCGAAGCCGGCGCTGCCGAGGCGCTTGGTGAAGGCCGGGTTGGGTCCCGACGACCAGACGGCGAGCACGCCGCCCGGACGCAGCGCCGCCTTCGCCGCCTTCAACCCGCTCGCATCGTAGAGTGCGTCATTGCCCTTCCGGGTCAGCCCCTCCGGCCCGTTGTCGACGTCGAGAAGAATGGCGTCGAAGACCGACCGCTGTGCGCGGATGATCTCGCCAACATCAGTCTCCCGGATGCTCACCCTGCCATCATCGAGACTGTCGCCAAAGACCTCGGCCATCGGGCCGCGCGCCCAGGCGACCACCGCCGGCACGAGCTCGGAGACCACGATCTTGGCCTTGCTTCCCAGCACGGTGAGCGCCGCGCGCAGCGTAAAGCCCATGCCGAGACCACCGATGAGCACAACGGGCTTTGCGACCGTCTCGATCTGCTTCGCTGCCAGCGTTGCGAGCGCGGCCTCAGAGCCCGACAGGCGGTTGTTCATCAGCTCGTTGGTGCCGAGCTTGATGGAGAACTCCTTGCCCCGCCGCATCAGGCGGAGCTCCTCGTCGGAGCCGGGGATTTTTGCGGTGTCGATCTTTTCCCAGGGAATCATGGGAGAGCTTTAGCACGATCGGACGAACAATCACCCTCCCGCCCAGACGTCCAGCACATAGCGGTTCTTCGCGCCCATCTCCTCGATCCAGCGCGCAGCCGTGGCGGCGTCGCTGCCGCTCTTCTCGCGATGGATCGCAACGAGAGCGGCCTTCACGTCGGGCTCCATCCTGCTGCCATCGCCGCAGACATAGATGATCGCGCCCTGCTCGATCAGCGGCCAGACCCTGTCCTTCTGCGCGGCAAGCATGTGCTGCACATAGGTCTTCGGTCCATCTGCACGCGAGAACGCCGTGAAGAGCTCGGTGATGCCGCTTGCCGCCAGCCCCTTCAGCTCCTCCGCGTAGAGAAAATCCTGGTCGGGATGGCGGCAGCCGAAGAACAGCATGGCCGGACCGAGGGCGGCTCCTTTCGTCTTGCGCGCGGCGCGCTCCTGGAGAAAGCCGCGGAACGGCGCCAGTCCGGTGCCCGGGCCGATCATGATGATCGGCACGGATGACTCATCCGGGAGCCGGAAGCCGGCCTTGGTCTCGCGCACGGTGGCATAGATCGCATCGCCCGCGCGCCGGTTGGAGAGATAATTCGAGCAGATGCCCTTGTAGACTCCGCGTCCGGAGGCGGCCGGCCCTTCGACCACGCCGACCGTGACGCTGCACCGCGCCGGGTCCACCGACGGCGAGGACGAAATCGAATAGTAGCGCGGCGCCAGCAGCGAGAGCATTTCCAGGTAAACGTGGAACGGCAACTCGCAGGCCGGATATTCGAGCAGCATGTCGAACACCGATTTGCGCCTGACCAGAATCTCGGTGCGATAACGCTCGAGCGGCTCGGCCTCCTCGCCAACGAAGGCCAGCAGCTTGGGCTTGGTGACCGGGCAGCGGGTGTGCTCGGCCATGATCTGGATCTGCTTCCGTGTCGCCACCTGCTGCAGCTCGACGAACTCGCTGAGCAGGCGTCCGACCGAGACGGCATTGCCGACCGGCAGCTGCGCGCGCCGGCCTTCGGCGACCTGAAGCCTGATCTGGTCCGCCGGCAGGAAGCCGAAGCGGCGGGCGACCGAATCCACCAGCGTCGGATCATTGCGCGGGACCACGCTCAGATGATCGCCGACGCGGTAAGTGATGTTGGACGGCAGCTGCACCTCGATATGGCGCGTCGAACGCTCGGACGGATTGGCGCCGGACTTGTTCTGAAGCTCGTCATTGACCAGCACCTTCATCGCGACAGCACCGCCCTGCGCGACGATGGTGTTGACGGCGGTCACAGCCACCGGCTCGATCGCATAGAGCGGATCGTCCTCCGCGGTGCGGGTAAAATTCCAGTCGATACCGAATTCCTTGGTGGCGACCTGCGCGGCCGCCGGGAACCATTTCTGGAACTGGCCGTCGAGATCGCTGCGCGCATCGCCCTCGCCGCGCGGATAGACCGCGCGCGCACCACGCTTCGACAATTGCTCGTCGATGAAGCGCGGCACCGATTGATAGGTCGCCGCCCAATCGCTGTTGCCGCAGCCGAACACGGCGTAGCGCACATTGGCAAAGGCATCCTTCGGCAGATCGTCGCCGAGCCATTTGACGAATTGCGTCGCATTGTCAGGCGGCGCGCCGTTATATGAGGCGCAGATGATCAGCACGCCGCCCTCGTGCGGCAGCTTGCCGACGTAATCGTCGAGCGGCCCGAGATGCACGGCAAAGCCGTTGATCTCGGCAAGGTCGGCCATGCGCGTCGCGAGTTCCTCGGCCGTGCCGAGGTTGGAGCCGTACAGCACCAGCATCGGCGTATTGTGGCCGGGCCGCGTCGTCGGCTGACGCGGTGCTCTCGGCGCTGAAACTGCAGCTGCGATCGGCCCGCCATAAGCACCGCGCTCGCGATCGGCGCGCGGACGTACCTTGATCTTGAAGCCTTCCGGCTTCATCGTCAGCGTTTCTTTCAGATGCATCTGATAGCGCTGATGGTCGATCAGCTTGAAGCGCTGGAGGATCATGCCGAGCGCGAGTGCCGCCTCGTGCATCGCAAAACCGCGTCCGATGCAGGCGCGCTGGCCGTTGCCAAACGGCTTCCAGGCATTAACCGGCCGCTTGGCCTCCGCCTCGCGGCTGAAATTCTCGGGATCGAAGGCGTCGGGATTCGGTCCCCAGACCGAGGGATCGCGATGCAGCGCCGTCACCAGGATGGTGATGAAGGTGCCCTTCCTGAGCCTGTACTTGCCGCCGCCGATGGTCTCGTCGTTCAGCGGCGAGATGCCATAGGCCGGCGCCGGCGGCCACAGCCGCAGAGCTTCCTTGAGTATCTGCGTGATGTAGGTGAGCTGCGTCACCTGCTGGTAGGTCGGCTTGGCATTGACATCGGGGCCGAAGACGCGGTCGACCTCGTCATAGGCCTTCTTGAGAATGTCCGGGTGCTTGAGCAGAGCGTAGAGCGTGTAGGACAGCAGGCCGCTGGTGGTCTCGTGGCCCGCGATCAGGAACGTGTTGATCTGGTAGCGGATGTTGATGTCGTCGAGCTGCTCGCCGGTCGAGCGGTCGACGCCGGTCATCATCGCGGCGAGCATGTCCTTCTTGTCGTCGATCCCTTCCGCGCTCTTGCGGCGCTCGGCGATGATCTCGTCGACCATCTTGTTCATGAAGGCGACGTCCTCGGCGAGCGTCTTCCGGCGCTTCTGCATCCAAAACTGCTCGAGCGGAAGGCCGCGCGTCATCATGATGGTTTCGAGCGAGCGAACCAGCGACTCGACGAAGGGATGGTAGTCGCGCCGGTAGAACGAGTTGAAGCGGTACTCGAAGCCGCACAGGCCGATCGTGTCCAGCGTCAGCGCGGTCATGTCATGGACGACGTCGATCTCGTCGTCGGCGTTGAGCCGTTCCCATTTGTTGACGAGCTGCTCGGCGATATCGACCATGCTCGGGTGATAGGACTGCATGGCGCGGTTGCCGAACGGCTGGAGCAGGATGTTGTGCGCCTTGCTCCAGTTCGGCTCGCGGGTGTCGGCCGTGAACAAGCCGTCGCCGCCGACCGCGCGCACGCGGCGCAGCGCGCCGCGCACCGTCTTGTCGAAGCGCTTCTCGTCGGAGAGCTCCTCGACGAGATCGTGGCCGGAGACGACGACGATCGGCGAGCCCATCATGTCGAGCCAGAAGATCGGCCCGAGCTCCTTGGCAAGCCGGGTCAGGTGCTGCACCGGCGCGGCCGAATCCAGCGACAGCATGTTGCCGACCACTGGCTTGGTCGGCGGCTGCGGAATCGGGTCCAGACGGTTCTTGGATGACATTGAAATGTAGTCCCCCCTGCCTCAATGTCGTCATTGCGAGCGAAGCGAAGCAATCCAGAATATATCCCCGGAAGCAGTCTGGATTGCTTCGTCGCTTCGCTCCTCGCAATGACGAGTTCGCAACGACGAGCGCTAGCCAAACCGCTTTCTACGCCATTCGATCAGCTTGGCGCTGACCTCTTCCGGCTTCTCCTGCTGCGTCCAATGGCCGCTGTCGCGGACCAGATATTTTTCGAGATCGGGAATGAGCTTGTCCATGCCATCGGCGGAAGACGGCGGCAGCACCGCGTCGTTCTCGGCCATGATCATCAGCGACGGCACGCGCACCGTATGATCGAGCCCTTCGGCGCGAATCCAGTTGCGCGACATGTTGCGGTACCAGTTGATGCCGCCGGTGAAGCCCGTTCTGGTGAAATTGTCGACGAACACCTTTTTCTCTTCCGGCGACAGGATCGGCGTGCGCGGATCGTGCTTCGCGTCGTAAGCCGCAATCATCTGCGGAAACGCCAGATTGACCCGCGGCGAAGCACCCACGCCGGCAATCACTTCCTCTGCCGGCGCATCGGGCGGGCGCGGCGCCGGCTTGCGCATGAATGCATCGAATGTCTGCTCGACGCGACTGCCGAAGATCCTGTCGGGTTCATGCGCCGGATCCTGGAACTGCACGATGTACATCTTGTCGCCGAAGCGAGCGCGCAGCAGCTCGATCGGATCGACCCAGGCACGGTTGGTATGAGGCGTGTTGATGCCGACCACCCCCGCAACCCGGTCGATGTGCCGCAGCGGCATCTGCCAGACGATGAAGCCGCCCCAGTCGTGACCGACGAAGATGGCCTTGTCGATCTGGAGATGATCGAGGAGCCCGACGAGGTCGCCGGTCAGATGTTCGATGTCGTAGGCCTCGACCGGCTCGGGCCGGTCGGTCGCGCCATAGCCGCGCTGGTCCGGCGCGATCACCCGGATGCCGGCCTCGCTCAGCGCCTTGATCTGGTGACGCCAGGAGAATGCGAGTTCCGGCCAGCCGTGGCACAGCACGATCGGCGGCTTGTCGCTGACCGGGCCCGCCTCGTAGTAGCCCATACGGATTCCGTTCGTCTGCACGAACTTGAGCGGTGGCATTTCAATCATCGCACTATTCCTACTCTGCGGCGCCCTTGACGTCGGCCGCCGGCGGCGCGTAGGCCGCCTCCAGCGCGGCAAACTCCTCCGGCAGCATGTCGCACATCACCTGCACGTGCGGAATGATGTTGGCGCCGACGATGAAGCCGAAGTCGAGCTGGTCGCGATAGCTCTGCACGGTGATGTTGAGCGCCTGCCCATGCGTCGAGATCGACACCGGGAAGATGTGCAACAGCTCCGCGCCGGCGGCATAGAGCGTCTGCCGCGGCCCCGGCACGTTGGACACCGTGATGTTGGCCGCCGGCGGCAGCACGTCCGACAGGTTCGAGCGGCTGTAGAGCAGCGCCAGAACCTGCACCATCATCGGCGCACCCAGCATCGAGATGTTGGAAATCTGCGGCATCAGGGCCCGCAACGGATGCGACATCTCCTTGGACTTGGTCGACTGCGCGATGATCGCCTCCAGCCGCGCCTTGGGATCGTCGATATTGGTCGCGATCGAGCAGATCATGCCGAACACCTGGTTGTTGGCCTCGGTGTTGCCTTCCTCGCGCAGCGAGATCGGCACGGCGGCGGTCAGCGATTTCGCCGGCAGCGTGCCATATTGCTGGAGGTAGCGCCGGACCACGCCGGAGGCGAGCGCCAGCACCACGTCGTTGAGCTTGCCGCCGGCCTGCTTGGCGAGCGCCTTTGAACGCGACAGCGAGATCGAGACGCCGGCAAAGCTGCGTTCCGAGGAAATCGTCTTGTTCAGCATGGTCGGCGGCGACACCATGCTGGCGAGGCTTTCCCGGGATTTCGGATCGGAGATTTTGCCGAGCACGTCGGAGACGCTCTTGACCATGGTCGGGATGTTGCCGGCGAAGCGCACCGCGCTCTCGATCTGGTACATCGCATTGTCGAACAGGATCGAGCCGATGTCGCTCTTGCCGGTGCGCGGCAGTTGCAGGTTCTTCGCGGCCGCCGAGGCATCGAGCGGCTGGTTGAAGAGCTGCTGATAGGAATCGAGCAGGTTGGCGGCGATGTCGCGCGGCTCCTGTCCGGGCTTAGCTCCCGCCGTCGGCGGATCGACCTTCCGGGGGGTGGGCGAGATATCGTAGATCATGTTGGTCAGCGCCGCCCCGGCGCCGCCGTCGATGGCGGCATGGTGCATCTTGGAATAGAGCCCGACCTCGTTGTCCTTCATGCCTTCGAACACGTAGAACTCCCAGAGCGGCCGGGCGCGGTTCAAGAGCTTGGCGTGCATCCAGCCGACGATGCGCTCGAGCGTGGCGCGGTCGCGCGGCTGCGGCAGGCTGGCACGGAAGATGTGGCGGTCGATGTCGAACTGGTCGTCCTCGACCCAGGAGGGATGATCGATATCGAGCGGCGCCTTCTCCAGCCGCGCCTTCAGGATCGGCGCGATGTGCAGGCGCGAGACGATCATCGCCTTGAAGTCTTCGAAGAAGTCGCCCTTGTAGTCGTCAGGCAGGCGAAAAATCGCCATGCTGCCGACATGCATCGGCATCTCCGGCGTTTCCAGATAGAGAAATGATGCGTCCAGCGACGACAGCTTCTTACCGTCAGCCATAGTTCCCTCCGCTAATTTTGACGGGCGCCTTTGCCGGCGCTTCTCGTCAGGCCGATACTGCCCGTTCCGGCGGGGCATATGCAATGGCAAACGGCCCAGCCCGGTCGAACGGCCAGAATTCCCCCTCCGGTTGCGACAGGCGGTCCGCCACGGCCCACAGCGCCGCGGGGTTCACGCCGAGCCCGATATGGCTCGCCAGGTGAACCTCGATGTTCTCGGCGCGGTCGGAGGGGCGCAACAAGCAGGTTCGCCAGTTCACGACACCGTCGGCGCGCGAATAGATCGACGTCGCCGGCATCGGCAGATCGCCGGCGATCGCCTCGCGCAGTTCGGCAAAATCCTCGACACGATCGCCGGACAACGCTTCGTAGAGCCGCGTGGCGTTGGTCGCCCGCACGTCGTTGGCAAACGGGCTGCCGAGCGTGACGACGTAACGGACCATCTCGGGCGCCTGGAGCGCGAGATCGCGGGCGTAGACGCCGCCGAGACTCCAACCGACCAGGCTGACCTTGCGTCCGCTCGTGGCGTGGATTTCGGCAAGGCGCGTGCGCAAGGCCTCCCTCATCCGCCCCAGCCCACCGAGATTGCGCCCCATCCGCCAGGCATGCGCCTCATAGCCGAGCTCGCTGAGATAGCGCCGCATCGGCACCATGGAGAGATCGCTGGCGAGAAAGCCCGGCAGCGCCAGCACCGGATGGCCGTCGCCTCTGGGTGCGCGCATCAGGAGCGGCGACAGCATCAGGCTGGCGTTGAATTCGAAAAGTCCACGGGCTTCGGCCAGCAGCAGGCCGAGGCTCGGCGGACGAAGCCGGCCCGACGCCTGCGGCTCGTCCGGCCCGGGCGACATTTATTTCTTCTTGTCGCCGCTGCGCGGGCTGCCGAGACCGGCCATGGTGACGAACATGTCCTGAAACCGCTCGGCGATCTTGGGATCGAAGGTGAACCAGCTCTGGATCAGCGATTCCGGCGAGACTTTCTCGATATTGCTCAAAACCTGCTGCTGCAGCTTGTCCATCACCGCCGTCTGCATCGGCGACACGTCGGGCAAACCGAAGAACTGGCGGGCCTCGAGGGGGGTACAGTCGATTTCGATGTTAACTTTCATGTCCCCTCCAGATGAGATTCGAGCGGCCTGTCGCAGTATCACCGCGAGACGGTGTGCAACGCAAGCGACCTGAGACAGGTGGCCGGGCACCGGCCTCCACGATCGGCAGATATGGTCAATCAAAATCCGCCTCGCGGTCCGATTGTCGGTCAGCATTGCTGCACAGCGGCGCAACTTGGCGCGTTCCTTGCTGGAATGGCGCTTGCACGGGTCGAGAACTCTGGGCAACATGGTTCAACCGCCCGCCGAACAATCAAAAAATCACCGGCGCGGCAGAGTGGAGAGGGTCAAGAATGTCAGTCGGTCGAAGTCTGTTTGCGGCGACGCTCGCCGGTACGCTTGCGTTGACGGTCTCGTCGGCGTCGAGCCAGACGCTACGCTATGCCAACCAGGGTGACCTGAAGTCGCTCGATCCCTATACCCTCAACGAGAGCACCACTCACGCCCATCTCGGTCACGTCTATCAAGGCCTCACCGCGCGCGACAAGAACCTCAAGATCATCCCGGCGCTGGCGGAGAGCTGGGAAACTCCGGAGCCGACCCGCTGGCGCTTCCATTTGCGCAAGGGCGTGAAGTTCCACAACGGCGACCCCTTCACCGCCGACGACGTGGTGTTCTCCGCAGATCGCGTCCGCAAGAAGGGGTCGAATATGCAGACCCGCCTTGCCCCCGACGTCAAGGTGGTCAAGGTCGACGACTATACCGTCGATTTCGTCCTGCCCTCGCCCAATCCCATCCTGCATAACGCGTGGGATGTCTGGTACATCATGGACAAGAAATGGGCCGAGGAGAACAACGTCGTCGATCCGACGCCGGTGGCGGCGACCACGCCGAGCTACGCCTCGCTCCACGAGAACGGCACCGGTCCCTTCGTCATCGAGAGCCATCAGCCCGGCGTGAAGACCTTGTTCAAGGCCAATCCAAATTACTGGGGCAAGGTCGAAGGTAACCTGAAGGAGATCATCTTCACCCCGATCGCCTCCGACGCCACCCGCGTCGCCGCGCTGCTGTCGGGCGAAGTCGACGTCATCGAGCCGGTGCCGATCCAGGACATCTCCCGCGTCGATTCGAGCCCGAACGCCCAGGTGCTGAAGGGGGCGGAGCTGCGCACCATCTTCATCGGCTTCGATCAGGTCCGCGACGAGTTGCTCTACTCCAGCATCAAGGGCAAGAACCCATTCAAGGACATCCGCGTCCGCGAGGCCTTCTACAAGGCGATCGACATCGAGCTGATCAAGACGCGCGTGATGCGCGGGCTGGCGACGCCGTCGGCGTTGATGATCGCTCCGGAATTGTTCCTGCTGTCCAAGGAGTTCACCCGGCCGAAATTCGACCCTGATGGCGCCAAGAAGCTCCTGACCGAGGCCGGGTACCCCGACGGCTTCGAGGTCACCATGGATTGCCCGAACGATCGTTACGTCAACGATGCCGCGATCTGCCAAGCCGTCGTCGGCATGCTCGCCCGCATCGGCGTCAAGATCAATCTGCTGGCGCAGCCGAAGGCGCAATACTTCGCCAAGGTGTTGAAGCAGGGCGGCTACCAGACCTCGTTCTACATGCTGGGCTGGACGCCGAGCACGATGGACTCCCACAACGTGCTCTATGACATTATGGGCTGCCGCGACGATGCGAAATCCTCGCGCGGTGAAGCCAATCTCGGCGGGTACTGCAACAAGGAGTTCGACGCCATCACCGACAAGGTGCTGGTCGAAACCGACACCGCCAAGCGCAACCAGCTGATCAAGCAGGCCTACGAGATCGGCAACAAGGACTGGTCCTACATCCCGCTGCACCAGCAGGCGCTGGCCTGGGGCGTATCGAAGAAGGTTAACCTGCCGCAGCGCGCCGACAATCTAGTCATGTTCCACTGGGCGACCAAGAAGGAATAGCGTCGGTTGAACACGAGGTCCCGGCAGCGTCAGGCTTCCGGGACCTTTCCTTTTCCGGCTGACAACGGCGTCAGCCAAACGCACACCCAAGGACGGTGGAAGGCATGCTCGCTTTCACTCTTCGCCGCGCCGTTCAGGCCATCGGCGTCATGTTCGCCGTCGGCATCATCGCGTTCTCGATGTTCCGCTTCGCCGGCGACCCGGTCAACCAGATCGTCTCGATCGATACGTCGGCGGCCGAACGCGAAGCCGTGCGCAAATCGCTCGGCCTCGATGATCCCGTACCGGTGCAGTTCGTCCGCTATTTCGGCAACGCCGCGCAGTTCAAATTCGGCGTCTCCTATCAATTCCGCCAGCCGGTCTCGGCGCTGTTGATGGAGCGCATGCCGGCGACGCTGGAACTTGCGATCTGCGCGACCGTATTCGCAATGGTGTTCGGCATCCTGATGGGCGTCTATTCGGCGCTTAAGCGCGACACCGTGCTCGCCAAATTATTCCAGGCGGTTTCGCTGATCGGCATCTCGTTGCCGACTTTCCTGATCGGCATTCTCCTGATCTATCTGTTCGCGGTGACATTGGGCTGGTTGCCCTCATTCGGTCGCGGCGAGGTGGTCAAGCTCGGCTGGTGGACGACGGGGCTGCTCACGCTGTCGGGCCTGAAGGCGCTGATCATGCCCTCGATCACGCTCGGCCTGTTCCAGATGACCCTGATCATGCGGCTGGTGCGCGCGGAGATGCTGGAAGTGCTTCGGACCGACTATATTCGCTTCGCTCGGGCCCGCGGGCTGACCACCCGCGCCGTCCATTTCGGCCACGCGCTGAAGAACACGCTCATTCCCGTCATCACGGTGGCCGGACTGCAGTTTGGCTCGGTTATTGCATTTTCGATCATCACCGAAACTGTATTCCAATGGCCCGGCATGGGACTTCTGTTCGTGCAGGCCGTGCAAAACGTCGATATCCCGATTATGGCCGCCTACCTGCTGATGGTCTCTCTGATTTTCGTCACCATCAATCTGGTGGTCGACATCCTCTACACCGTGGTCGATCCGCGCCTGCGCTCGACCATCGGCCGCGCCGCATAAGGCAGCCTCAATGTCCGATGCAGTCGCCTCAAATTCCGACAAGCAGAGCACGCTGCCGACGCATGCCGCCCGCAGCTGGCTCAGTCGCGCGCTCGACAGTGACATCTTCTATTCGTTCCGCCGCTCCAAGCTGACCATGGTGGCGGCGGCCATTACCGTGCTGTTCTTCCTGCTCGCGATCTTTGCATCCGCGCTTGCGGTGCAGAACCCGTTCGATCCGGCGCAGCTGCAATTGATGAACTCGCGGATCTCACCGCTCTGGACCGCCGACGGCCAGAGTCCGTTCCTGCTCGGCACCGACGAGCAGGGCCGCGACGTGTTCTCCGCCATCCTCTATGGCTTGCGCATCTCGCTCGCCGTCGGCGTCGCCGGCGTGGTCTTCGCCGGCGCGCTCGGAATCGCGCTCGGCCTGATCGCCGGCTATTTCGGGGGCGCGGTCGACGGCGTGATCATGCGGATCGCCGACGTGCAGCTCACCTTCCCGGCCATTCTGATCGCGCTACTGGTCAACGGCATCGCGAAATCGATCCTCGGCAACCGGCTGGATGCCAACAGCATGCTGGTGGTGCTGGTGATCTCGATCGGGCTCAGTTTCTGGGTCGGATATGCCCGGACGGTACGCGGTTCCGTGATGGTCGAGAAGAACAAGGACTACGTGGCCGCAGCGCAGCTGATCGGCCTGCCCGCGCCGAAGATCATGCTGCGGCACGTGCTGCCCAACACGATGGGACCGATCCTGGTCATCGCCACCATCAACCTCGCACTCGCCATCATCACCGAGGCGACGCTGTCGTTCCTCGGCGTCGGCCTGCCCGACACGATGCCGTCGCTCGGCACGCTGATCCGGATCGGCAACAATTACCTCTTCGCCGGCGAATGGTGGATCGTCGCCTTCCCCGGACTCGCGCTTGCCGCGCTGATCCTGTCGATCAACCTGCTCGGCGACTGGCTGCGCGATGCGCTGAACCCGAAACTTCGATGAGCAAAGCTTCGATGAAAACGCCTCGCCCATGACCGAACCCGTACTCTCCGTGCGCAATCTCCAGGTCGAGTTCGCCTCCCGCCGCGGCACGCTGCGCGCGATCGACGGCGTCTCGTTCGACATCGCCAAGGGCGAGGTGCTCGGCGTGGTCGGCGAATCCGGCGCCGGCAAGTCCGTCACCGGCCTGGCGGTGATCGGCCTGATCGATCCGCCCGGCCGCATCGCCGGCGGCGAGATTCGTCTCGCCGGCCAGCGCATCGACAATCTGCCCGCCGAGGAGATACGCCGCATCCGGGGAAAACGGATCGGCATGATCTTCCAGGATCCCCTCACCTCGCTCAATCCGCTCTACCGCGTCGGCGACCAGATCATCGAGACGATCAAAACCCACCTGAACCTGTCCGAGACGGCCGCGCGCCGCCGCGCCATCGACCTGCTCGCCGAAGTCGGCATTCCCGCACCGGAAAAGCGCATCGACGGCTATCCCCACGAATTCTCCGGCGGTATGCGCCAGCGCGTCGTGATTGCGCTGGCGATCTGCGCCGAGCCAGAGCTGATCATCGCGGACGAGCCAACCACCGCGCTCGATGTCTCCGTGCAGGCCCAGATCATCTCGCTGATCAAGCGGCTCGGCCGCGACCACGGCACCGCCGTGATGTTGGTGACCCACGACATGGGCGTGATCGCGGAGACCTCCGATCGCGTCGCGGTGATGTATGCCGGCCGCGTCGCCGAGATCGGCCCGGTCCAGGACGTTGTCAGGAATCCGCTGCACCCTTACGCCAAGGGCCTGATGGGCGCGATTCCGACGCTTGCCGGGGACGACAAGCGCCTGGTGCAGATCCCCGGCTCCATGCCGCGCCTGTCGGCGATCCCGCGCGGCTGCTCGTTCAATCCGCGCTGCGCCTTCGCCTTCGATCGCTGCCGGGTTGAACGGCCGGAGCCACTATCGCGCGGCACACAGTCCGTTGCCTGCCATCTCTACGACACCGTGCCTGCGGAGAGCGCGGCATGAGCACGCCTTTCGTCCAGGCCACAAATCTGCGCCGCGTCTTCGACGTCTCAAAACCCTGGCTCAACCGCATACTCGAAGGCGGGCATCTCGAATATCTCAAGGCTGTCGATCACGTTAGCTTCGACATCAGGAAGGGCGAGACCTTTGCGCTGGTCGGCGAGTCCGGCTCGGGCAAGACCACGGTGGCGCGGATGGTCGTCGGCCTGCTGCCGCCGAGTTCCGGCAACGTGCTGATCGACGGCGTTTCGATGACCGATCCGCGGCAGGCGCAGGCGCGCCGGAAGCTGCGCCGCCGCATCCAGATGATCTTCCAGGACCCCTATGCGAGCCTGAACCCGCGCTTCCGGGTCGATGCCATCATCTCCGAGCCGATCCGCGCTTTCGACCTGATCCAGGGTGAGCGCGATATCCAGGCGCGCGTCGGCGAACTGCTCAGCCTTGTCGGGCTGCATCCCGACGACCGGTTGAAATTTCCACACGAATTCTCCGGCGGCCAGCGTCAGCGTATCGCGATCGCGCGAGCGCTCGCCTCCGATGCGGAGTTCATCGTCTGCGACGAGCCGACCTCGGCGCTCGACGTCTCCGTGCAGGCGCAGATCCTGAACCTGATGCGCGACCTCCAGGATAAATTCGGCCTGACCTACATGTTCATCAGCCACAACCTCGCCGTGGTCCGCCACATGGCGAGCCGCGTCGGCGTGATGTATCTCGGCCGCATCGTCGAGATCGCGGAGGGACGCGAGCTGTTCGCCCGACCGCGCATGCCCTATACCAAGATGCTGCTGGGCGCCGTGCCCGATCTCGCAATGTCGGGCCGCCAGCGTATTCCGGTGAAGGGCGAGATCCCGAATCCGATCCATCCGCCGCCCGGCTGCGCCTTCAATCCGCGCTGCCCGCTGGCATTCGATCTCTGCCGCAAGGAAGCCCCCGAACTGATCGCAGGCGTCGCCTGCCATGCGGTGAACACCGCGCCGGTCCCGGCGTGACGCGCGCGTGCCATGCGGTCCACGCATTGGCGGCACGGCATTGCCTGTGATCAATTGCGCGCGCGACAAATAAGGTAGCGAAATCCCATGGCCAGCAACGTCAATCCCGATCCCTTCACGACGCGCCCCGAGATCGAGGGCACGTTCGGGGTCGTCGCCACCACACACTGGATCGCGACCGCGGTCGGCATGGCCATCCTGGAAAAGGGCGGCAATGCCTTCGATGCCGGCGTCGCCACCGCGTTCACGCTCCAGATCGTGGAACCGCATTTGAACGGCCCGGGCGGAGACGTGCCCATCATCGTGCATGACGTCAAACGCGCACGCACCGAGGTGATCTGCGGCCAGGGCCCGGCGCCGGCGCGCGCCACCATCGCGCACTACAAGAGCGAAGGCCTCGACATGGTGCCCGGCACCGGCCTGCTCGCGGCCTGCGTCCCCGGCACGTTCGAATCCTGGATGATGCTGCTGCGCGACTACGGCACGATGCGCGTGCGCGACGTGCTGGAGCCGGCGATCTCCTACGCGCGTGACGGCTATCCGCTGGTCGAGCGCGCCTGCGCCACGATCCAGACCGTCGAGCAGCTTTTCCGCAAGCATTGGCCGACCTCGGCCGCGGTCTATCTGCCCAATGGTGAAGTGCCGAGGCCCGGCACGCTCTTCACCAACAAGACGCTGGCTGCGACCTACGCCCGCATTCTCAGCGAAGCCGAGAGCGGCGGCGGTGGCCGCGACGCCGAGATCGAGCGCGCGCGAAAGGCCTGGTCGCAAGGTTTCGTTGCGGAGGCCATCGACAAGTTCTGCCGCACCCAAGAGGTGATGGATGTCAGCGGCTCGCCGCATCGCGGCGTGCTCTCTGCCGACGACATGGCGCGCTGGCAGCCGACGATCGAGGCACCGCTCACTTACGACTATGGCCGCTACACCGTCTGCAAGGCCGGCGTCTGGAGCCAGGGTCCGGTGACACTCCAGCAGCTCGCGCTGCTCAAGGGCTTTGCGCTCGACGGGCTCGATCCGACCGGGCCGGAATTCATCCATCTCCAGATCGAATGCGCCAAGCTCGCCTTCGCCGACCGCGAAAAATTCTACGGCGATCCCAAGTTCAGCGAGATCCCGATCGCGACGCTGCTGTCGGACGCCTATAACAACGAACGTCGCAAGCTGGTGACCGAGAAAGCTTCGCTCGACCTTCGGCCCGGCACGGTCGAGGGTCTTGGCGGTGTGGTCAAGCTGCGCCGCGCCGAAGGACAGCGCGAGGCCGTCGGCGCACTCGGCGCCGGCGAACCAACCGCAGGCCGCTTCGGCGAGGTGCGCGGCGACACCGTGCATTTCGACATCATCGACAAGGCCGGCAACATGGTGTCGTCGACGCCGTCGGGCGGCTGGCTGCAATCCTCGCCGATCATTCCCGAGCTCGGTTTTTGCCTCGGCAGCCGCGCACAAATGTTCGATCTGGAGGAGAACCAGCCGAGTTCGCTCGCGCCGGGCAAGCGGCCGCGCACGACGCTGTCGCCGACCATGGCGCTACGCGACGGCGAGCCGTATCTGGCCTGGGGCTCGCCCGGCGGCGACCAGCAGGATCAGTGGATCACGCAGTTCTTCCTGCGCCACGTCCATTGCAACCTCAATCTCCAGGAAGCGATCGACGCACCGGCCTGGCACTCCGAGCATTTTCCGATCTCGTTCTGGCCGCGCACCGCGCGCCCCGGCGTGCTCGTGGTCGAGAACCGCGTGGCGAAGGCGACGATCGAGACCCTTCGCGAGCGCGGACACATTGTCGAGGTCGGCCCCGACTGGTCGGAAGGCCGCCTCACCGCGGCCTCGCGTGTCGGGGTGCGCCGCCGCGCCGCCGCCAACCCGCGCGGCATGCAGGGCTACGCCGCAGGGCGCTGAAGGCAGCACATGACCTGGTCGATCATCGCGCGCGATCCTGCCACCGGCCAGTTCGGCATCGCGGTAGCGACCCGTTTCTTCGCCGTCGGCGCGCGCGTGCCCTATGTCGCGGCCGGTCTCGGCGCCATCGCGACCCAGGCCTTCGTCAATCCCTATTACGGCATCGACGGCGTCAAACTGCTGCGCGAGGGCCTGAACGCGCATGACGTTCTCGCCACCCTGCTCGCGACCGACGACGGCCGCGAGAGCCGCCAGATCCACATCATGGACGCCAGCGGCGCGATCGCCGCGCATACCGGGCGCGACTGCGTCGACTGGTGCGGGCACATCGCCGGCAGCGGTTTCTCCATCGCCGGCAACATGCTGGCCGGCGCCGACGTGCTCGACGAGACGGCGAAGACCTATATCGCCAATGACAGCCTGCCCTTCCCGCGCCGCCTGCTTGCCGCCATGCGCGCGGGCGAGGCCGCCGGCGGCGACAAGCGCGGCAAGCAATCCGCTGCGCTCCTAATCCACGGCGAGGAGGAATGGCCGGCGCTGGACATTCGCGCCGACGATCATTCCGATCCGCTGGGCGAGCTCGAACGGCTGGAGCGCGTCAGTCAAGAACTCTGGGTGCATTTCCGCACCTCCATGCCGACGCGGCAGAACCCGGCAGGCAACACCGATCGCAGCGTCATCGACGCCAGCATCGCTGCGAGCCGAGCAAGGCAATCATGAGCGCAAGCCCTCTCATCGAGATCAAGGATCTGCGCATCCGCTTCCACGGCGACGACGGCCGCGTGACCCACGCCGTCGACAGCGTCGATCTCAGCGTCGCCAATGGCGCGACGCTCGGCCTCGTCGGCGAATCCGGTTGCGGCAAGAGCGTAACGTCGCTGGCGATCATGGGATTGCTGCCGAAGCAAAGCGCGGAAATTACCGGCGCGATCCGCTTCGACGGCTTCGACCTGTTGAAGACTCCTGACCAGACATTGCGCGACCTCCGCGGCAACCGGCTGGCGATGATTTTTCAGGAGCCTATGACGTCGCTCAACCCGAGCTTCACCATCGGCGACCAGATCATCGAGACCATTCTGCGCCACCGCGGCGGCTCCCGGCGCAGCGCGCGCGAGCGGGCCATCGAGCTCTTGCGCCGCGTCCACATCCCCTCGCCGGAGCGTCGCATCGACGAATATCCGCACAAGCTCTCCGGCGGCATGCGCCAGCGCGTGATGATCGCGATGGCGCTGGCCTGCGATCCGCGGCTCCTGATCGCGGACGAGCCGACCACCGCGCTCGACGTCACCCTGCAGGCGCAGATTTTGGAGCTGATGCGCGAATTGAAGGCGGCGAGCGGCGCCGCCATCATCCTGATCACCCACGATCTCGGTGTGGTCGCCGAAGTCTGCGACGAGGTCGCGGTGATGTATGCCGGCGAGATCGTCGAGCGCGCGCCGGTCGACGAGCTGTTCGCGATGCCGCAGCATCCCTACACCGTCGGCCTGCTGGGCTCGATCCCGCGGCTCGACCACCGCGCCGAGCAGCTTGCCACGATCGAGGGCATGGTGCCGAACATGGCGCAGCCACCCGCCGGCTGCCGATTCAGTGCGCGCTGCCCCTTCGTGCTGGACGCCTGCACCGAGGCGCCACCACCGCTGGTCGAGGTCAGCCCCGGCCACCTCTCGCGCTGCATCCGCGCGCCGCTCGAACTTCTGGTGTCGTGATGGCTCTCCTCGAGGTCGAAGGCCTGGTCAAGCATTTTGTCGCCGGGCGGTCGCTGTTCGGCCGGGCACTGGGGCATGTCAAAGCGGTCGATGGCGTCAGCTTCTCTCTCGACGCCGGCAAGACGCTGGCCCTGGTCGGCGAATCCGGGTGCGGCAAATCCACCGTCAGTCGCCTGGTGCTGCGGCTGATCGAGCCGGATGCAGGCACGGTGCGTTTCGCCGGCCGTGACCTGCTCTCGCTGGACGCCGGCGCGCTCCGCGCCTTCCGCCGCGAAGCGCAGATCATCTTCCAGGACCCCTACGCCTCGCTCAATCCGCGCATGACGGTCGGCCAGATTCTCACCGAGCCGCTGGCGCTGCACGATCTGGTACCGCCGGCGCAACGGCGCGAGCGCGTCGCGGAAATCCTGCGGCTGGTCGGCCTCGAGCCGCGGCTCGAGCGGCGCTATCCGCACGAGTTCTCCGGCGGCCAGCGTCAGCGCATCGCCATTGCCCGCGCGCTCGCGGTCGAGCCGAAATTGATCATCTGCGACGAGCCGGTCTCGGCGCTGGACGTCTCGATCCGTTCGCAAATCCTGAACCTGCTGCGCGAGCTGCAGGATCGGCTTGGGCTGGCCTATATCTTCGTCTCGCACGATCTCGCCGTGGTCAAGCACATCGCCGACCATGTCGCGGTGATGAACCTCGGCCAGATCGTCGAGACCGCCGAGGCCGATGCGCTGTTTGCAGCGCCCCGCCACCCCTACAGCCGTGCGCTGCTGTCCGCGATCCCCGTGCCTAAACCGCGGGCAAAGCGCAGCCGGATTGTGCTGCAGGGAGAGATCCCGAGCGCGCTCAGCCCGCCGCCGGGTTGCCGCTTCCACACCCGCTGCCCCTACGTGGTCGACCGCTGCCGCAGTGAAATGCCGCAGCTGGTGCCGGATGGCATCGGACATGCAACGGCCTGTCACCGAACGTCGGAACTGCCGTCCTCCGCGGCGATCGTCCCGTCCGACGGCGGCTTCTCGCCGGTCCTTGAAAAATTGGTCGCCGCCTTCAGCGGCGGCCCGGAAGCAGTCCGCGGCAGCGGGGTTAGTCCATTGGGAACGGACCCGGCATAGCCGCAAAACAGAGGTTGAGAGCGATGAGTTTCATGCGTTTGACAATCCTGGCGTCGGCTGTGCTGACGTCGCTCATGGGCGCAGCCCAGGCTCAGACCACGCTTCGCATCGGCATCGCCGAAGACCCCGACATCCTCGATCCCAGCATCGGCCGCACCTATGTCGGCCGCATCGTCTTCTCCGCCTTCTGCGACAAGCTGTTCGACATCGACGAGAAGCTCAACATCGTGCCGCAGCTCGCGCTGTCCTACGAGACTTCGGCCGACGGCAAGGAGATGACGATCAAGCTCCGGCCCAACGTCAAATTCCACGATGGCGAACCGCTGGACGCGGAAGCCGCAAAGTTCTCGCTCGAGCGGCACATGACGCTGCCGACCTCGTTCCGGAAGTCCGAGCTTGCCAGCGTCGACCATGTCGAGGTGGTCGATCCCCTGACCATCAAGCTGGTGCTCAAGACCCCCTACTCGCCCCTGATCGCCCAGCTCACCGACCGCTCCGGCATGATGGTGTCGCCGAAGGCGGCCAAGGAAGCCGGCGACAAGTTCGGCCTGCATCCGGTCTGCGCCGGCCCCTACAAATTCGTCGAGCGTGTCCAGCAGGACCGCATGGTGTTCGAGAAGTTTGCCGACTACTGGAACAAGGACAACATCCATATCGACCGCGTCGTGTTCCTGCCGATCGTCGACGCGACGGTGCGGCTTGCGAACCTGAAGTCGGGCGGGCTCGATCTGATCGAGCGCGTGCTCGCCACCGACATCAAGGACGTGCGCGCCGATTCCCGTCTCGTGCTGTCGACCGCGCCGGAGCTCGGCTATCTCGGCTTGACCGTCAATATCGGCAACGACAAGACCAAGGGGCCGCTGAGCCAGTCCGCAAAAGTCCGTCAGGCGCTGGACCTGTCGATCGATCGCGAAGCCCTCAACCAGGTCGTCTTCAACGGCGAGTTCACGCCCGGCAATCAGTGGGTCAGCCCGAAGCATCCCTATTACCAGAAAGCGTTCCCGGTTCGCGGTCGCGACATCGCGAAGGCCAAGGCGCTGCTGAAGGAAGCTGGCGTCACCGCGCCGGTGACGGTGGATTACATGATCCCCAAGGGCGCGGAGAACGAAGCCGTCGCCCAGGTCGTCCAGTCGATGGCCGCCGAAGCGGGCTTCGACATCAAGATCCGCGCGGTCGAGTTCGCCACGACCTTCAAGCAGGCCCAGGCAGGCGAGTTCCAGATCTTCCAGATCAACTGGAGCGGCCGCATCGATCCTGACGGCAATTCCTACATCTTCATGCGCAGCAAGGCGCCGCAAAACGACGGCGTGTACGCGAACCCCGAGGCCGACAAGTTGATGGAAGATGGACGCATGACGTCCAACGTCGAGGAGCGCAAGGCGATCTATGAAAAGCTGACCAAGATCCTGCTCGACGATTTGCCGATCATCTACATCTATCACCGCACACTGCTCATCGCACACACGACCAAGCTTCAAGGCTACAAGCAGATGCCCGATGGGCTGGTGCGCGTAGTCGGATTGAAGTTCAAGTGATCACGGCAGCGGTTGGGACGCGCGTGGAACCATGCTGAATTTCCTCGCCCACCGCATCGCGCAGATCGTGCCGACACTGTTCTTCGTGTCGGTGCTGATCTTCTCACTCCAGCAATTGCTGCCGGGCGATCCCGCGCTGGTGATGGCCGGCGAGGAACGCGATCCGGCCGTGATCGAGCAGATCCGCCAGCAGTACAAGCTCGATCAGCCGATCCCCGTGCAGTACGTCTATTGGCTCAAGGGCGTTCTCTCAGGCAATTTCGGCGAGTCTTTGCGCAACAAGATGCCGGTGCGCGAGCTGATCGCACAGAAACTGCCGGTGACGCTCCAGCTCGGCTCGATGGCGATCCTGATCGCGTTCCTCATCGGCATTCCCGCCGGCATCATCTCCGCGGTGAAGAAGGGCACGGTTTGGGACTATGGCGCCAATCTGTTCGCGCTGTGGGGAATCTCGACGCCGAATTTCTGGCTCGGAATCCTCATGATCTTCCTGTTCTCGATTCACTTGGGCTGGCTGCCGGCCTCAGGCTATGTGCCGCTCACCGAGAACTGGCGCGCGAGCCTGGCCGCCACCATCATGCCGGCCTTCGTGCTCGGCAACGCAATTTCGGCGGTCCTGATGCGGCACACGCGCAGCGCCATGCTCCAGGTTCTGGAGAGCGACTATGTCCGCACCGCGCGCGCGAAAGGTCTCTCCGAGCGCTCGGTGATCCTCAAGCATGCGATGCGCAACGCGCTGACGCCGATCATCACCCTCGGTGCGCTCGAGCTCGGCACGCTGTTGTCGGGCGCGGTGCTGACCGAACAGATCTTCTCCATCCCCGGCTTTGGCAAGCTGATCGTGGATGCCGTATTCAACCGTGACTATGCTGTGGTGCAGGGCGTGGTTCTGGTGACGGCCACAGTCTACATCACGCTGAATCTCGTTGCCGACGTCGCCTATGTCCTCGTCAATCCGCGGCTGAGGGGCTAGGCGATGACCGACGCAGCACTGCCAGTCGGTCCCGCCACGCAGGCCTACGAGCTGGACAGCCCGGCCCGCCGCGCGCGGCGGCGCCTGTTCAAGCGCAAGGCTGCGGTCTTCGGGCTTGTCGTGATCACGGCTTTCATCCTGCTTGCGGCCCTTGCCCCGCTGGTCGTGCCCTATGATCCCATTGCAACGAGCTGGAGCCTGGTGCGCAAGCCGCCCACCGCGGCACACTGGTTCGGCACCGACGATCTCGGCCGCGACATCCTGAGCCGCGTCGTCTACGGCGCGCGGGCCTCGCTGATGGCGGGTCTGATCTCGGTCGCGATCGCGCTCGGGATCGGTGTCCCTCTTGGTCTCCTCGCCGGCTATCGCGGCGGATTTGTTGACGCGCTGATCAGCCGGATCACCGATGCAATGTTGGCCTGCCCGTTCCTGATCCTCGCGATCGCACTGGCTGCCTTCCTCGGTCCCAGCCTCGGCAACGCCATGATCGCGATCGGCATCTCGGCAACGCCGATCTTCATCCGTCTGACGCGCGGGCAGGTCTTGAGCGTCAAGGCCGAAGACTATGTCGAGGCGGCGCGCGCGCTCGGCAATCCGCCGTGGCGGATCGCGTTCTCGCACATCCTGCCGAACATCCTGCCGGCGCTATTGGTGCAGGCGACACTGTCGATCGCCGCCGCCATCATTGCCGAAGCGGCGCTATCGTTCCTCGGCCTCGGCCAGCAGCCGCCGGCGCCGTCCTGGGGCAGCATGCTCAACGCGGCGCAGCGCTTCCTGACCCAGGCGCCGTGGATGGCGATCTGGCCGGGCCTTGCGATCTTCCTCGTCGTGCTCTCGCTGAACCTCCTCGGCGACGGCCTGCGCGACGCGCTCGACCCGCGCCAGCGCTAAGGCCTGATGGGATGAGCCTCGACCCGCGCCCCGACGTAGGTGCGTTCCCTCCCCCTTGCGGGGGAGGGTTAGGGAGAGGGGTAGCCCAGGAAAAGGTGCCGGTTGCTGATGACGCGCCGAGGCCGACGCGCAAAGGATAGAATCCCCGTGTGGCCCCCCTCCCTGCCCCTCCCCCGCAAGGGGGGAGGGAACGGAGAGAGCGCCGCTGTCGAGGACCTCAAATCACGGTCTCGCGCATCACGCGGCGGCAATCCATCTCGTATTCGAGGTCCACCACCGGCGGACGGGCGAAGTGCCAGGTCAGGCCGGAGCGCAACGCGCCGCGGCGGACCAGTTCGTCGACCAGCGCGTGATGGAAATCGTGCACGGAATAGGCCTGCACGCCAGTGGTGTCCTTCCAGCCGAAGCCGAAGGCCGTCATCCGGTTCTCCATCTGCGACGTCGTGGTGAACCGCACCTTCTCGCGGAGGCCCTCCGGACTGAGGTCGCGGTAGCGCACGGTGCGCTCGACATAGGTGCCGCCGCCCTCGCGCGCCTCGGCGCCACCGGCAATCACGAAGCTTGGTGCCTTCGAGGTTGTCGGACGCGTGAAGGAGAAGGCATAGAACGACGGCTCGGACGGCGGATCGAACTCCGGACAGACATTGCTGCGCGCCACCGGATTGGTGGTGCCGTCGAAGATGCCCCATTCCGACAGCGTCTTCACATAATGCAGGTTGAATGCGCGAAAGCCTTCCTCGCTGAAGGCCGCCGGTGAGCGCAACTCGCAGGCGCAGAACGCCGTCAGCGGACGCCCTGCTTCCTGGATATACTTCGCCGCGAGCGCAAATCCCTCGGCCAGCGGCACCATGCGGTCGAACCGAACCCGCTCGATCTCGTAGCCGTCGTCAGCGGCGGCACCGGCCGAATACTGGAACACGGACGGAATGAAACGATAGTTGCCGGCGGAGAAATCACCAATCATGTCGAACTCCTAATCCAGTTTCATGCGGATACCCTTGGCGCCGTTGAGCAAGCGCTTCAGGTGAAAGCCGGCCAGGGAATCGTCGGCGTGCATCCCGACCAGCGCGGCAAAGGCGGGCATGGCCCCGACGTCGCCGGCCTCCATCTTGGCAAAAGCCTCGGAATATTGCGCCGTCCTTGGCGCTTCGAACTTTTCCTGCGGCAACGGCTCGAATGCACGCAGCGGTTCGCTGCGTCCGCGCAGCATCAGATCGCCGACGGGACGGCCTTGAAAATGCTCCGCCGCCTTGGCGACGCTGGCACTGGCGCAGATGCGTGTTCCCAGATGCTTGTTGGCGGCCTCCAGCCGCGCCGCGATGTTGATGGTGTCTCCATACGCGGTGTAATCGAAGAAGCGGTTGCCTCCGAAATTGCCGACCAGCGCCGGCCCGGCGTGAATGCCGATCCGGGTGGTGCCGAAATTCACGCCCATGGCCCTCTGGCGCGCGCAGAAATCCTGCGCCCAGGCATCGAGGTCATGGGCGCAGGCGACCGCACGCGTCGCATAGTCCGGCTGATCGCCGGGCGCATTGAAGAGCACCTGGATCGCATCGCCGATGATTTTTGCGACCGTCCCCTCATGCGCGAAGATGGTTTCGGTCATCCCGCCGACATATTCGTTGAGGAGCGCGCCCAGCGTCTCGGGCGGCGCGCTCTCGACCAGGGAGGTGAACCCCGTGATATCCGTGAAGATGGTCGCGACATCGCGCCACTGCACCTCGATCCCCTCACCCTCGCCGCCGGCTACCAGACGCTTGGCGAGCTCGGGCGAGAAATGGCGCGACAGCGCGGCATGGGCCCGCTCCGCCTCCATCTGACGGCGCCGCACCTCGCGCAGCATCTCGATATGGCGAATGGTCTTCTCGATCGTGGCTTCCAGGTCGGCGAAGTCGATCGGCTTAGTGAGGAAGTCGAACGCGCCGCGGTTCATGGCGGTGCGGATGTTGCTCATGTCGCCGTAGGCCGAGACGATGATGGTCGATTTCTTGTCTTCGGCCTCCTGGAGCTTCGCCAGCAGCGACAGCCCATCCATCCTCGGCATGTTGATGTCGGAGACCACCATGTCGACATGCGGGTTCTGCTCGAGGGATTCCAGCGCCTCGACGCCGTCGCGCGCAAACATGATGGCCACGAGCCCGTCGCGGATCTGCCTGCGGAACTTCTGCAGGATCAGCGCCTCGAGGTCTGGCTCGTCATCGACGAAGAGGATGGTCGAAGTCATGCGGCTTGCTCGAGCCTCGTGTCGATCTCCTGCCGGAGCAGCGCAAAATCGATCGGCTTGGTGAGGAGCCCGATGGCGCCACGCTCGATCGCCTTCCGGCGCGTCTCGGCGTCGCCATAGGCCGTGATCATGATGACGGGAACGTCCGGATGCTCCGCGCGCACCTTGGGCAGCATGTCGAGCCCGCTCATGCCGGGCATGTTGATGTCGGACAGGATCAGGATCAACGAAGGGTCGCGCACCTCGGAGGCGAGCCTGAGCGCGTCGGACGCGGACGGCGCGAATTCCATCTGGAAGCGTCCGGCGCGCAGGTCACGCCGGAACTGCTGCCGGAACAGCGCCTCGACGTCGGGCTCGTCATCGACGACCAGGATGTAAACGTTCAACTCTTGCCTCCGGGAGTGCCGCCTGCCGCCATCATGCGCGGCAGCGTGATGATGAATTCGGTGAATACACCGGGCTCGGTGTTCACGTCGATCGTGCCGCCGTGCTGTTTCACGACGATGTCATGGCTCATGGACAGGCCGAGCCCGGTGCCCTCGCCGGCCGGCTTGGTGGTGAAGAACGGATTGAATAGTTTCGCCTTCACCTCGGGCGGAATCCCCGTGCCGTTGTCGCGGATCCGGATCTCGACCTTGTCGCCGAGATTTTTCGTCGTCGCGTTCAAGGTGGGCTCGAAGCCGTCCGTCGCACTCTCCTTGCGCTTGGCCGCAGCATAGAAGCCGTTCGAGATCAAATTGAGCAAGACGCGCGCGATCTCCTGCGGATAGACATCGACCATCCCGGCCCCGGGATCGAACTCGCGCTCAAGCGTGACGTTAAAGGCGGGCCGTTCCGCGCGCGCGCCGTGATAGGCGAGATTAAGGCTTTCCTCGACGATGGCATTGATATCGCTGGGACGATGCTCGCCGGAACCCGCGCGCGAATGCAGCAGCATGTTCCTGACGATGGAATCGGCGCGCTTGCCGTGCTGCACCACCTTTTCCAGATTACTCTTGAGCATGCCGGTCAGCTCGTCGATCTCCTCCTTGCTCTTGCCGTCGAAAGAGACCGACTGCAGGGTCTCATTGAGCTCGTCGATCAGTTCGGTCGAGACCGCGGAGAAATTGTTGATGAAATTGAGCGGGTTCTTGATCTCGTGGGCAATTCCCGCCGTGAGCTGACCGAGGGAGGCGAGCTTCTCGGTCTGGATGAGGCGATCCTGCGCGGCGCGCAGGTCGTCGAGAGATCGTGACAGCTCCTGCGTCCGCATGCGCAGCTCGTTCAACAGGCGCGTATTTTCGATCGCGATGACGGCCTGGTTGGCAAACGACGCGATCAGCGCGATCTGCTTGTCGTCGAAGGCGGCCGCTTCGACCCGGGCGACACCGATCGCGCCGATCACCTTTTCCCTCAACAGCATCGGCGTGAACAGGACCGAATTGAACCCGAAATCCCGCGCAAATTCCCTGGTGGAAGATGGTGCCGAGGGGTTGCCCAATATCGGCTGGAATTGCACCGTTCGCTTGGACAGAATGGCGAGGCCGCCCACCGTGTCGTCGGCCAGCGCGCGCGGATATCGCTCGGTCAGCCGCTCGAAGCCGGGCTGCCCATCTGCCGCCGGCATCTCAACCGTCCCATCGTGAACGGTCTGCACCACTGCAAAGCGGGTATCGAACATTCGCAGCAGATTTCGTACGATCGCGTCGAACACCGGCTTGGTGTCGTGCATTGATCCGCTGATCGACGCGAGAATCTCGGCGGTCGCAGTCTGTTGCTCGAGCGATTCACGCAGTTCCGCCGTCCGCTGCTCGACCTTGTTTTCCAAATCCGAATAGGATTCCTGCAGGCGCGCGCCCATGTCGTTGAACTGGTCGGCGAGTCCCTCGAGTTCGTCGCCGGTCCGGATCGAGATGCGCTGCGAGAAATCGCCGCCGCCGATCCGCTCGGCGCCGCTGCGCAGGGCCTGGATCGGTCCGACCATGCGGCGTGCGAGAAATATCCCCGCGAGCACCGCGAAGATCGACGCTGCGAGCAGCACGATCGCCAACCGCTGCAGCGAGGCATAGAGCGCAGCATACGCCTCCTCGACCGGGAGCTCGGCGAACATGGTCCAGTGCAGCGGCTCGATCGGGGCCGATGCGGTCAGCACTTTTTGCCCCTGGATGTTGCGCGCCTCAGGAAGCACGTCGGACCTGGTGCCGCCTCCGGCCAGTGCGGCGCGCACCTGCGCGAGACCGGACATGTCGGTGTTGCGCAGGACCAGGCTGATGTCGGGATGCGCGATCAGGCGCCCCTCCGGGCCGACGACATAGGCATGTCCGTGCTCGCCGACCTTGATCTGGGACACGACGTCCCAGATCAGCTTGAGATTGACCTCCGCGATGCTGACGCCGGCATCCTTGCGCGCGCCGGCCAGCGCGAGCGTCATGTAGGGCTCGGACTCCCTGCGGAAATAGACTGGGCCGTAATAGACCTTGTGCGCGACCGCCTCGGTGAACTTCGGGTCGGCCGACAGGTCGATCCCGCTGTCGATCGCGTCCATGGCCAGCCGCGAGACCCGCAAGCGCTCCTTGCCGGCCGCATCGACCTGGGCGAGCTCGGTGATCGCGGGCACCTGGCGCAGGAGCCGTTGCGCGTCGAACCGGCGCTGCTCGATCGAGCCCGCCGACCAGGGCAGCTGCGTGGTCCAGCCGAGCTGGCTCTCGATCTCCTTGACGAACTGGCCGATCTTGGCCGCCGCCGCCTCGGCCTGTTCATGCTGGACCCGGATCAGCGCGGCCTTGTGCTCGCGATAATAGAAGAAGACCTCGAACAGCCCGTTGGCCAGCAGCGCTATGGCGACGACGGCCACGAACAGCGCGACATATTTGGTGAAGAGCCGGATCCTGATCCCGCGCGCCGCCGCCTCGCCGCGCACGACGCCAGCCGCGGCGGCGCCCGGCGCTGCCGTGGCTTGCGGGGTGTCGGGGTGGAGGGAGATGCTCATCCCGGCGAATCTAGCAAGAAGGCCGGATTTTGTCTCTCGCCAACGCGGAAAGGACTCCCCCGTAAGCCTGACGGCGTCTACGGGCTGCAGGGCAAATGAAAAAGGGCGGCAACGGAAGCCGCTGCCGCCCTCCTGGTTCGCTGACCTCGGCTTAGGTCGGGCGCAACGCCTTGGAATTGAGGTCGAGATCGTTGACCTCCTTGTTCCGCTCGGAATCGGCCGCCGCGCGGTGGTCGGTTGCCAGCACGACGTAGACCGCGGGCAGCACGAACAGCGTGAACAGCGTGCCGATCGACATGCCGGCGACCACCACGAGACCAATCGAGAAGCGGCTGGCCGCGCCTGCACCGGACGCAGTCAGGAGCGGGATCAGGCCGGTCACCATAGCGGCCGTGGTCATCAGGATCGGCCGCAGACGAATACGGGCCGACATTTCGATGGCCGAGCGGCGGTCGAGCCGCTCATTGACCTGGAGCTCGTTGGCAAACTCCACCATCAGGATGCCGTGCTTGGTGATCAGCCCGACCAGTGTCAGCAGGCCGACCTGGGTATAGATGTTCATGGTCGCCACGCCGAAGAACAACGGGATCAGCGCGCCGACGATCGCCATCGGCACCGAGATCATGATCACCAGAGGATCGCGAAGACTCTCGAACTGCGCCGCCAGCACCAGGAAGATGATGACCAACGCGAAGCCGAAGGTGACCGCGAGCTGATTGCCCTCCTGCACGTATTGCCGGCTGTCCGCGAGATAGTCGTGGCTGAAACCCGCTGGCAGCTTCTTGGCTTCGCCTTCCAGGAAGTCGACCGCCGCACCAACGGTCACGCCCGGCATCGGCACGGCGGAGAAGGTCGCCGAGTTCAGCTGATTGTAGTGCGTCAGCGAATTCGGGTCGGTCTTGGTCCGGATCGAGACCACCGTCGACAGCGGGAGCTGCTGACCGGTGTTGGTCGTCACGTAATAACCGCCGAGCGATTCCGGCGAGAGCCGCTGGCCGCGCGGCACCTGCGGAATCACCTGGTAGGAACGGCCCTCGAGATTGAAGCGATTGATGTAGTTGCCGCCGAGCAGCACCGCGAGCGTGCTGCCGAGATTCTGCATGTTGACGCCGAGATCCTGCGCCTTGGTGCGGTTGATCGTGACCTCAACGTTCGGCTGGTTATAGGCGAGGTCGCTGTCGGAGACGATGAACATGCCGCTCTTGCGCGCAGCGTCCTTCAGCTTCTCCATCTGCTCATAGACCGTCTGGAACCCGGCGGTGGAGTTGATCACCATCTGCACCGGCAAGCCGCCCGGGCCGCCGGGCAGCGGCGGCAGGTTGAACGCGAACGCCTGCACACCTTCGATCTTGGAGAGCTCGGCCTGCACCAGCGGCTTCAGCTGGATCGACGAGCGCTTGCGCTCCTCCCAGGACTTGAGCAGCATGCCGGCGATACCGCCCTGCGGGCCGTTGATGCCGTTCAGCACGAAGCGCAGATCGGTCTCGGGGAATTTCTGGAATTCCTTGTCGAGTTTCTCGCCATAGAAGTCGACATAGTCGATATTGGCGTATTTCGGCGCCTTGGTCACCGCGAACACGATGCCCTGGTCTTCCTCAGGCGCCAGTTCCTTCGACGTATGCATGTAGAGAAAGCCGACGAGCCCGAGGATCGTCACCGCGAACAGGCCGGTGATGGCCTTGTAGTCGAGCGAGCGGTCGAGCCTGCGGCCATACCAGCGCGTGAGCGCGCCAAACACCCTGTTGACGAGCTTCGCGAAGCGGCCCTCTTCGGTGTTCTTGAGCAGCACCGAGCACATCATTGGTGACAGCGTCAGCGCGATCACGCCCGACACGATCACCGAGCCGGCAAGCGTGAAGGCGAACTCGCGGAACAGCGAGCCGGTGAGACCGCCGAGGAATCCGATCGGCGCGTACACCGCGGCGAGCGTGATCGTCATCGACACGACGGGACCGACGATCTCGCGTGCGCCCTGTAGCGCCGATTGTACGGGTGTCTTGCCCTCCTCCAGATGGCGATGGATGTTCTCCACCACGACGATGGCGTCGTCGACCACGAGGCCGATCGCGAGCACCATCGCGAGCAGGGTCAAGAGGTTGAAGCTGAAGCCCAGGGCCAGCATCAAGGTGCAGACGCCGATCATCGACAAGGGAATCGTGACGACGGGAATGATGACCGAGCGGAACGAGGCCAGGAACAGGAAGATGACCACGATCACGATGATCACCGCTTCGCCCAGCGTCTTCTCCACCTCGTCGATCGAGGATTGGATGAACTTGGTCGAGTCGTAGGCGACCTTCATCTTCATCGACGGAGGCAGATTGCGTTCGAGTTCGGGGAACAGCGCGCGCACGCCCTTCACCAGCGTCAGCGGATTGCCCTGCGGCGTCGCCTGCACACCGATGAAGATCGCGTGCTCGCCGTTGAAGGCGACGCTCGCATCCGTGCTCTGGGCCGCAAGCTCGACGGTGGCGATGTCCTCCATCCGCACGAAGCCGCCGTCCTTGGCCTTGACGATCATCTTCTTGAACTGGTTGACGTCGGTCAGGCCGGTGTTCGTCGAGACGTTCGAGACGATGAGGTAGCCCTTGGTCTGGCCCGCCGCGGACTGGAAGTTGTTGGTGGTGATCGCGGCCGCGACATCGGCCGGCGACACGTTGCGGCCGGCCATTTTCACGGGATCAAGCCACAGCCGCATCGCAAAGGTCTGGCCGCCGAGAATGTCGGCGGAAGCCACGCCATCGACGGTCGACAGCACCGGCTGCACCACGCGCGTCAGATAATCCGATATCGCCGAGCCCGACAGCTCCTCGGACGAGAAGCCGAGATACATCACGGCCGTGGTCTGGCCCGTGGTCTTGGTGACGATCGGATCGTTGGATTCCTTTGGAATCAGGTACTTGACCGAGTTCGTCTTGGCCAGGACCTCGGTCAGCGCCTGGTTCGGATCGAAGTTCAGCTTGATGTAGACCTGGATCGTCGAGGTGCCGAGCACCGAGGACGAGGTGATGTAGTCGACGCCCTCGGCGGAAGCGACGGCCTGCTCGATCGGCGTGGTGATGAAGCCCTGGATCAGGTCCGCGGACGCGCCGGGATAGACGGTCGTGATGTTGATGACCGTGTTCGACAGCTTCGGATACTGCCGGATCGGCAGCACCATCGCCGCACGCAGGCCGATCAGCAGGATCAGCAGGCTGACGACGACCGCCAGAACCGGTCGCTTGATGAAAATATCGGTAAATGCCATCGCGGCGATCTCGATTTCTTTGTCTCAAGAAAAGTGATCCGGCCGAGCCGGATCACTTGGATGGTGTTGATCAGTAGCGCGGCGGCTGCGCCGGGATCTGCGGAGCCGGGTCGGTCGAAATCGACACCGGAGCGCCCGATTGCAGCTTGAGCTGGCCGACGGCGACGACCTTGTCGCCCGGCTTAACGCCCTTGATGATTTCGACGCGACCGTCGACGCGGTTGCCGGTCTGCACGAAGGTGCGCACCGCGGAGAGGCTGGTCTTGCCGTCCTGTTCCTTCTTCTCGGTGATCACGAACACCGAGTCGCCGTACAGCGTGTAGTCGACCGCCGTCTCCGGCACGGTGATCACGGCCGGCTTGTCCGGCAGCACAACCGTGGTGGTCACGAACATGCCGGGCTTCAATATCTTCTCCGGATTGGAGACAGTCGCCTGCACGCGGATGTTGCGGGTGTCGGTCGAGATCTGCGGCTCGATCGTGGTGATCTTGGCATCGAAGGTGCGGCCGGGGTAGGCGTCGACCTTGAGCCGGACCGGCTGGCCGACCTTGAGGTTGCCTGAGTCCTTTTCGGTCACGGTGAAGTTCGCCCACAGCTCCGACAGGTCGGTCAGCGACACGATCGCCGTGCCAGCCGTCAGATACTGGCCGACCTCGACCTTGCGCATGCCGAGATCGCCGGAGAACGGCGCGCGCACCAGCTTCTGCGAGATCAACGCCTCGGTCTTGGCGATACCGGCCTGCGCCTGGTCATAGGCGGCCTGCGCGGTATCAACGGTCGCCTGCGGACCGAACTGGCGCGATGCCAGTTGCTTGGCGCGATCGAGCGAGAGCTGGGCGACGGTCGACTGCGCCTTGTAATTGGCGAGGTCGCCCTGATCCGGCGCGTCGAACAGCTGCACCAGCGGCGTGCCGGCTTCGACACGCGTACCCGGCTCGAACTTGATCTCGGTGACGCGGCCGTTGACGTCGGCGCTGATGTCGACCTGGTGCACGGCGGCAAGGCCACCGACTGCGGTGAGCAGGTTCGGCACCACCTCGGACTTCGCCTCGGCCGCGCTGACCGCCGTCGGCGGCGGCTTGTTGTTGGCGAAGAACTGCTTGATCATCTGGCCGCGGAAGTAATTGAACCAGACGAGGCCGCCAACGAGCACGCCCAGGAGCGTGCCGACAATGATGAACCACAGCACCGGCCTAACCGGACGCTTGGGAGCCTTGGTGTCGATCGGTTCGCCCGAAATCTTGTGTTCGGTTACGATGTTCATGTCATGCGCTTTCTGCAATCGCCGTCTTGCCCGCATCCGCGGCCTGATCGCGGCCCAAATGCGAAGCAATTGCGGCGTCGTTAAGTCCGATACCCCTCAGGAGAAACTCACAGAGCTGCCGCTCCAGATCGTTCGCCTTGCCGTAGACGAGACAGGGCGTGGCCGGCAGCCTGGTCAGCGCAGCCATCATCACCGAATGATGCGCGAACCAGAACAGGTTGAGCGGATCGCCGCTGAACGGCCGTGCGTCACCGCTGGCAACCGCGCGCTCGAGCGAGGCGAGGAAGACCGCCCCGATCAACTTCTCGATTTTGGCATATAGCAGACGGGCGAATTCGCCGTCATCCAGATGGCTGGTGGCCATCAGTCGCAGGCGCTGCGCCTCCTCCTGATCAGGCCCGTCGGCGATGTGGAGGAAATGCTGGACCATGCCGCGGATCAACTCGACCAGCGTGGCCGTCGAGGGCTCCCGCTCGAGCAGGTCCATCAGTGCCGGATCGGCTTCGCATTCGTCGCTGAGGATTTCGGCGTAGAGCGCCGCCTTGGACGGGAAATGCTTGAACAGCAGCGCCTCGGAAATGGCCGCGGCGGCCGCCACGCTCTTGGTCGTGGTGCCGGTATAGCCGTGTCGGGCAAAGCAGCGCTTTGCGGCGCCGAGGATCAATTGACGCCTCAGGTCGCTCGTCATTCGCAATGAGCTCATGTTAGTGAGTAAGCACTCACCCACGCAAAAGTCAAGCAGAATGCTGCGACGCAACCTATGTGGGTGCAAACTTGTTGGAAAATGGCCACACTCCCCCGCCCGAAGGCCCCGGGCCGTCGCTCAGGACGGAGCCAAGCGGGGTTAGATCGGCTGGAAGCCGAGATCGCCACGGATCCGGTTGACGATGTAAGTCCCGTCCCGGACTGGGAGAATCCGGTCGAGGCTGGCGCTGTCGATCTTCACATTGGCAAATCGCGGCCCCGCCGAGACGTCGTGGACGGCTTTGGCGAAGGCCTCCACCTCGGCCATGGTCGAGATCGCGCGGGCGTCCCCGATGCCGCAGGCCCTGGCGACGCCGACGAGGTCGGCAGCCGCGGAAGTGTGGCTGGTCTGGCCACCGGTCTCACCATAGGCCTCGTTGTCGAGCACCACGATCGAGAGATTGGACGGCTTCTGCAGGCCGATGGTGGCAAGGCTCCCCATCCCCATCAGCATCTCGCCGTCGCCGGTGATGACCAGCACCGGCAATTTGGGTTGCGCCAGCGCCATGCCAAGCCCGATCATCGCCGCGCCGCCCATGCCGCCCCAGAGGTAGAAGTTGCGCGCGTGGTCGCCGGCGGCACACATGTCGTTGGTGGAGGCCCCGAGGCCGCCGATCGCAACGACGTCCTTGCGGTTCGCAAGCAGGGTGGACACCACCTGACGGCGGTCGAGGAGGTTGGCCTTGCTCATTTGGTGAAAACCTTGGCGCCGATCAGGCGCTGCGACAGCAGGACGGCGGTGGGCGTGAGCGCGTTGTAGGCTTGCGCTGCGGCCGCCTCCAGCACGGCCGGCACCTCGGCCGCATTGGACGCGCGCAGCACCTGGACGCCCGAGAGCTCGAACACGCCCTGCGTGGTCGATCCCATCGGCACCTGCCATGGATTGAACTCACCCCACTCGCCGCGCATGGTCACCAGCGTCAGGAACGGAAAGCGCAGGATCGGGATCAGCGACAGCATGTTGATGCAATTGCCGACGCCGCTCGACTGCATCAGAAGCACGCCACGCTGTCCGCCGGTCCAGGCCCCGGCCAGGAGCGCGACGCCCTCCTCCTCCGTCGTCAGCGGAATGCCGCGCATCGTGGATGAGGCCAGCACGCGTTGGATCAGCTTCGAATGGCCGGCATCGGGCACGTAAGGCACCTGCCGGACGTCGAAGCGTTGCAATGTCGCGAAAATATCGTCGGGCCAATTCGGGGCCGTGTCGGCAGCGTCAGCGCGGGCGTGCATTTTCCTGTCCGGTCGGCTTGCAAATCACGACACGACTGTAGACGGTGAGCCGAGCCGCTCGAAAGAGCGAAAACAGCATATCGGTCTCAACCGGCGAGTATGGCGGCGATGAACGCAAGTGCGAAAGAACTGGCGGCCAATTTCGATCTGGAGAAGCTGACACCCGCATTCTACGACGATCCCTACCCGACTTATCGTGCACTGCGGGAAAACGAGCCGGTCAAGCGCCTCCCCAACGGCACCGTGTTCCTGACCCGCTATGACGATCTCGTCACCACCTACAAGAACACAAAGTCGTTCAGTTCGGACAAGAAGCGCGAGTTCGCGCCGAAATACGGCGACACCCCGCTTTACGAGCACCACACCACGAGCCTCGTCTTCAACGACCCGCCCGCCCACACTCGCGTGCGCCGCCTGATCATGGGCGCGCTGTCGCCGCGCGCGATCGCGGGCATGGAGCCTGATATCGTCAAGCTGGTCGACAGCCTGCTCGATGCCATCGCCGCCAAGGGGGATTGCGAGCTGATCGACGACTTCGCCGCGTCGATCCCCATCGAAGTGATCGGCAATCTGCTCGACGTTCCCCACGACGAACGCGGGCCGCTGCGCGACTGGTCGCTGGCGATCCTCGGTGCACTCGAGCCGGTGGTATCGCCCGAAGTGGCTGCGCGCGGCAACAAGGCGGTGAAGGACTTCCTCGCCTATCTCGAAACCCTGGTCGCGCGCAGGCGCCAAAAGCCTGGCAATCCCGAGCGTGACGTGCTGACGCGCCTGATCCAGGGAGAAGGCAGCGGCGAGGAGAACGGCGAGCGGCTGACCGAGAAGGAGCTGCTGCACAACTGCATCTTCCTGCTCAATGCCGGGCACGAGACCACCACCAATCTGATCGGCAACGGCCTCGTCGCGCTGCACCGGAATCCGGACCAGAAGCAGCGGCTGATCGAAAACTCCGACATGATCAAGACCGCGGTCGAGGAGATGCTGCGCTACGAGAGCTCGAACCAGCTCGGCAACCGCATGACGACAGAGGCGATCGAGCTCGGCGGCGTCATGCTCGACGCCGGCACGTCGGTGACGCTGTGCATCGGGGCGGCCAACCGCGATCCCGCGCATTTTCCGGACCCCGAAAGTTTCGACATCGCGCGCACGCCGAACCGGCATCTCGCCTTCGCCACCGGCGCACATCAATGCGCCGGCATGGCACTGGCGCGGCTCGAAGGGGCCATTGCAATCTCGCGCTTCCTGGCGCGCTTCCCGAACTATGCCGTGAGCGGCCATCCGGTGCGGGGCGGACGGGTGCGGTTCCGCGGCTTCCTGAGCGTGCCCTCCTCCATAGGTTGAGGGCCCTAAAACAATAAATTCGAAAACAACCCCATGCACAGTAGCGGAGGTTGGCGGAAGATTGCCTCTGTGGATCCACATAACCATTTGACTAGGGGAGGCAAATCAGCGGCATCGCGCATCTCGCCGATGCCCGGATCAATTTAAGCGTGGTGCAGTCGGTTGACGCCGGCACGCAGCAATGGAGTGACGAAAGATGAGCTCGTCCGTCATTGATTTCCTCGCAACAGAAGCGCGCCTTGGCGCCCGTAATTACGAACCGATCGGGGTCGTCCTGTCGCGCGGCGAAGGTGTCTGGGTCTGGGATACCGACGGCAACCGTTATCTCGATTGCCTCTCGGCCTATTCCGCGGTCAGCCAGGGCCATTGTCACCCCAAGATCCTGGCGGCGATGGTGGAACAGGCACACCGGCTGACGCTGACCTCACGCGCCTTCCACAACGACCAGCTCGCCCCGTTCTACGAAGAGATCGCGGCGCTGACCGGCTCCCACAAGGTGCTGCCGATGAACAGCGGCGCCGAGGCGGTCGAAAGCGCGATCAAGTCGGTGCGCAAATGGGGCTACGAGGTGAAGGGCGTGCCGGACGGCCAGGCCGAGATCATCGTCTGCGCCGATAATTTCCACGGACGCACGCTGGGCATCGTCGGCTTTTCAACGGACCCCGAGACCCACGGACACTTTGGACCGTTCGCGCCGGGCTTCAAGATCATCCCGTTCGGCGACGCCGCGGCGCTCGAAGCAGCGATCACGCAAAACACCGTCGCCTTTCTGGTCGAGCCGATCCAGGGCGAGGCCGGCGTCATCATTCCACCAGCCGGCTATTTCACCAAGGTGCGGGAGCTCTGCACGGCCAACAACGTCATGCTGGTGCTCGACGAGATCCAGACCGGGCTCGGCCGCACCGGCAAGCTGCTCGCCGAACAACACGAGGGAATCGAGGCGGACGTGACCCTGCTCGGCAAAGCCTTGTCCGGCGGCTTCTATCCGGTGTCGGCCGTGCTCTCGAACAACGACGTGCTCGGGACATTGCGACCCGGACAGCATGGCTCGACCTTCGGCGGCAACCCGCTTGCCTGCGCGGTGGCGCGCGCGGCGATGCGCGTGCTGGTCGAGGAAGGCATGATCGAGAACGCGGCCAGGCAGGGCGCGCGCCTTCTGCAAGGCTTGAAGGACATTCGCGCCAACACGATCCGCGACGTACGCGGGCGCGGCCTGATGCTGGCGGTCGAGCTGCATCCCGAGGCCGGCCCCGCGCGCCGCTACTGCGAGGCGCTCCAGGGCAAGGGTATCCTCGCCAAGGACACCCACGGGCATACGATCCGCATCGCCCCGCCGCTGGTGATCACCAGCGACCAGGTCGACTGGGCGCTGGAGCAGTTCGCCACGACCCTGACGCAGGATTTGTCTTGAAGCTGCCTGCGGCGGAAGATCGTACCTCCGGCCGCGGCCGACAACGAACCATTCCGCCATTTGTGCGCTGAAAGCTGATCACTGGGCGAGTACTCATCTGTGGACGCCCCGCCAGATGCAAGCGGTTTTTGAGGAAGATTGGCACGTAGTCGGATGCTGCCATCTGTCCGGCCTCTGATGCAGCGATGGAGCTGCGGGCCTGTATGGGAGTTCGCG
>NZ_JAPRAQ010000028.1 GCF_029989365.1 Bradyrhizobium sp. Arg816
CGCGACCGGCTTCGACAAATCGGTGGTGAAGTCGAGCCGCTTGGCCTTCACATTGGTCGCGACCAGCTCGTCGAGGCCGGGCTCGTAGATCGGAATCTCGCCGCGATGAAGCGCCGCGATCTTCTTCCCGTCCTTGTCGACGCAGGTGACGTCGTGACCGAAATCCGCAAAGCAGGCTCCGGACACCAGTCCCACATAGCCCGTTCCGATCATCGCGATTCGCATGAAAAACTCTTTCCGTTGAAGTCGGATCTCCCACTACACCCTAGACCATTTCCCTATCCGGCCGCACGCTACATTAGGGCAGGTCGCTACGCGAACCGAATTAACCTTAGCCGCCGCGCGCGACAGGCGTTGCTGACAACTCCTGAAATACGCGACATGCATTTGTTGCATTCTACGTATGCGATAGATACGCCGCGTATGCGCGCCTCACGCCGTCCTCGAGCGAGGTCGTGGCGCACCAGCCGAGCCTGGCGAGACGGCTGACGTCGAGCAGCTTGCGCGGTGTGCCGTCGGGGCGCGAGGTGTCGAAACTGATCTCGCCGCCGTAACCGACGACGTCGGCCACGACGCGCGCGAATTCGGCGATGGTGATGTCCTCGCCGGTGCCGATGTTGACCAGCTCCGCGCTCGAATAGGTCTTCATCAGATGCACGCAGGCATCCGCCATGTCGTCGACATAGAGGAACTCGCGCCGCGGCGTGCCGGTGCCCCACACGATGACGCTCTTTGCGCCTGCGACTTTTGCCTCGTGGAAGCGGCGGATCAGGGCGGCGACGACGTGGCTTAGCTCGGGGTGATAATTATCGCCGGGCCCGTACAGATTGGTCGGCATCACGCTGATGAAGTCGCTGCCATACTGGCTGCGATAGGCTTCCGCCATCTTGATGCCGGCGATCTTGGCGATCGCATAGGGCTCGTTGGTCGGCTCCAGCGGGCCTGATAGCACGGAATCCTCGCGCAGCGGCTGCGGCGCCAGCTTCGGATAGATGCAGGACGAGCCCAGAAACATCAGCTTCTCGGCGCCGCTCTGATGCGCGGCCTGGATCACGTTCGCGGCAATCGCGATGTTGTCGTAGATGAACTCGGCGCGCAGCGTGTCGTTGGCAACGATGCCGCCGACCTTGGCCGCGGCGAGGAAGATCACTTGCGGCCGCGTCCTGGCGAACCAGTCGAACACGGCGGCCTGGTTGCAGAGATCGACCTCGCGCCGGTCGACGGTGACGAGCTGCACGTCCTCCCGCGCCAGCCGGCGCAGCAGCGCGGCTCCGACCATGCCGCGATGGCCGGCGACATAGACGCTTTTGCCCTTCAGCTCAAACGGTGCGTTTGCCACTGGCCGTATCCCGTTTTGCCTCCGCCAGATCGCTCGCCATCATCTCCTCGACGAGCTGGGCAAAGCTGCGCTTCGGCGTCCAGCCGAGCACCTCGCGCGCCTTGCTGGCGTCGCCGACGAGGAGATCGACCTCGGTCGGACGGAAATAGGTCGGATCGATCTTCACCACCGTCTTGCCGCTCGCCTCGTCGACGCCGGTCTCCTCGACGCCCTTGCCGCGCCATGCGATGCGGCGGCCGACATGCGCAAAGGACAGCTCGACCATCTCGCGCACCGAGCGCATCTCGCCGGTGGCGAGCACGAAGTCATCGGGCTTGTCGGCCTGCAGGATCCTGTGCATGCCCTCGACATAGTCCCTGGCATGGCCCCAGTCGCGCTTGGCTTCGAGATTGCCGAGATAGAGCGTCTGTTCCAGCCCGACCTCGATACGCGCGACGCCGCGGGTGATCTTGCGGGTCACGAAGGTCTCGCCGCGGATCGGGCTCTCATGGTTGAACAGGATGCCGTTCGACGCGAACATGCCGTAGGCTTCGCGGTAGTTCACCGTGATCCAGTAGCCGTAGAGTTTTGCAACGCCGTAAGGCGAGCGCGGATAGAACGGCGTCGTCTCCTTCTGCGGGATCTCCTGCACGAGGCCATAGAGCTCGGAGGTCGAGGCCTGGTAGAACCGCGTCTCCTTCTCCATGCCGAGGATGCGGATCGCTTCCAGCAGGCGCAGCACGCCGATGGCGTCGGCGTTGGCGGTGTATTCCGGGCTCTCGAAGCTGACGGCGACGTGGCTCTGGGCGGCGAGATTGTAGATCTCGGTCGGCCGGATCTGCTGCACCAGGCGGATCAGGTTGGTCGAATCCGTCATGTCGCCGTAATGCATCAGGAACGGCACGTTGCCGACATGGGGGTCCTGGTAGAGGTGATCGACGCGCGCGGTGTTGAACGAGGACGAACGCCGCTTGATGCCGTGCACGACATAGCCGAGCGACAGCAAATATTCGGCGAGATAGGCGCCGTCCTGACCGGTCACGCCGGTGATGAGAGCGATCCGCTTGCTCATGGCCTGAAGTCTCACGTTCCATCAAAAGGCCCTGCGAGCACCCGCCCCGGCCCTACAATCCTCGGATGCACAGCCCGTGTGCAGGCAACACAGTTCTTGGGCATATCGGCTGATTGAGGTCAACCCTGGCACTGAGATGAACAGTTAACGCGACCGCCAAGCATGATGCTAAATCCGACGCGGCAGGGCTTGCTCGCAGAGGTCCGCAGACCGCCACAAGAGCGGCTTCAGCTGGGAAATAGGGTCACCCACGGCGCTTCGCTCGCCAAGGTCCGATGTGGCCATATTGGCTCGCTCCAATTTGACAAGCTAGATGCAAGACCGAACGGAGATGTCTTGGTGCTTCCATTCGAGAAACAAACATGCGACAAGGCCCATGACTGTCGCTGACGCACTTCCCGCGTCATCTGGAATTCCAGGCAGACGAGAATCCAGCAGCCATCCAGCGAAAATTGAGCCGCGCTTTCGGAGCAGAGAGTTGAAGAGTCAGACCTGCGTAAACAGATCCACGCCTCAACCCAAACCATCCTCCACTGCTTTCGGCGAAGTCCCGGACTACGGGATTAAAGTCGCTAGGAACCCGATCTATGACATCGGACAAGGCTAAGTCGAACAAGGACTGATCTCATCAACCCTCCGTTTGCCTAGCCGCCAATTGCGACTTTCGGCCACACTTTGTTCGCTGCCCATGTCGATTTCTCGCGGCGAAAAAGTGGCCCTAAGAAGCTTATTCCGTGTGATAGCCTCAAATATTTTTCGGCGTGTCAATTGACTCATAGTCGCTCAAAACCGCATTTATTTTGATCATGGCGGAAACGCAGTTACCATTGACGATATTGCATGCCGCCGAGACCATCCGAGGTGGTATCGCGACGTACTTCAACGAACTCCACACGCTCCAGCGCGAGACCTTCAGGCAGGTTCATTACGTCGTTCCGGCCGATCATCGCAGCGAGCTGGTTGAGATCGACGATCGGTATATTTCGCTGTTCGGGCGCACCGGCAGAAACTTCGCAAGCCTGCTTCGACTTGCGCGCCAGACCGTCGCCGAGGTGCGCCGGTTGAAGCCGGACATCGTGCACATTCACTCTACATTTGCCGGCTTGGTCCTGCGCCCGATCCTGATCTTCATGCCGTCACGACCGAAGATCGTCTACTGCCCGCATGGTTGGGCTTTTTCCCGGGAAACATCCCGTGTCAGCACCATCATGACCGGCCTGTTCGAGCGCCTGCTTGCGCGCCGGACGGATCGAATCATCTGCGTCTCGAATGACGAATACCGTGCGGCCCAGCGCGCCGGCATCTCCGAGAAGCGCCTTAGTCTCGTGGTTAACGGACTTTCGACGGCTCGGAAAAAGGCATCGCCATCGCAAGCAAGCTGGGACTCGAACAGGCTGAAGGTTCTGTTCGTCGGACGACTTGATCGGCAGAAGGGCTTCGACCTGCTTATCGAAGCGGCAGAGATGCTGAAGAATCTAGCGGATATCCGCATGATCGGATCTCCGGTCGTCAGCTCACGGGAGAAGATACAACTTCCCAGCAACGTTCAGATGCTGGGCTGGCTCGACCGTAAGCAAATCGAAATCCAGCTCGACTTGGCGGATCTCACCGTGATCCCGTCGCGGTGGGAAGCATTCGGCTTCGTCGCGCTGGAGGCGATGCGCGCAAAGAAAGCGATTGTCGCATTCCGCGCCGGCGCTCTGCCCGAAATAGTCGAAGACGGCGTCACCGGAATCATCTGCGATCCCATTAGCGCCCGCGCGTTGAAAGATGGCCTGCAGAAGGCAAGGGAACGCGATCTGTCGGAAATGGGCGCGAAAGGCTCCGCACGTTTCGTGGAATTCTTCTCGATCGAGAAAACGCACGCGGCTCTTGCCGATGTTTATGTCACGACGATGAAAAAGGCGGCAATGTGAACTCAAGTTCACATCGCGCTCTTGTTGCCCATTCGCAACAAGGTTCTGAGAAGAGCCCTTGCCCTCCATTGTGTCGTAGATACGCATACTAGCTGCTGGTATCTGTTTCGCCGATATTTACGTAGCAATGACCTGAGTGATCCCTTTGCGCCTGACTCCCGCCTACAAAAGCCACTTCCTTCTTGCCACTGCCGCGGTGCTTTCGTTAAGCGTGGCAGGTTGCGGCTTTATTCCGCAAGACGCTCCGAACGCGATCTCCGTTGGTGGCAACGCGGCTCTCAGGACCGCACCGACCGAGCGCGTTCCGTACGTGCTTGTGCCGATCAATCCGGACGTGATGCGGTTGACCAATGGCGTGACTGACCAGTACGGCGGAAGTTTCGCCAAGCTGCGTGGCGGAAACTACAAGGACGTCACGATCGCTGTAGGCGACCTTGTGCAGGTGACGGTGTACGAGGCCCAATCCGGCGGCCTTTTCATTCCCAAGGAAGCAAGCGTCCGGCCTGGCAACTTTGTCGACATTCCGAAGCAGCAGGTCGACCAATCGGGCAACATCACGATCCCGTATGCCGGCTCGGTCAAGGTCGCCGGACTCACGGCGCGCGCCGTGTCGGACATCGTTCGCGAGCGCATCAAGAACCGCGCCATCGATCCACAGGTGGTCGTCGCCGTCGCAGAGCAGCGCGGCAACCAGATCAGTGTGTTGGGTGAAGTCAACACGCCAGTTCGTTTCCCGGTCGACCCGGGCGGCATCAGGGTGACCGGCGCGGTCGCGCGCGCCGGTGGACCGAAGTATCCGTCCTACGAGACCAAGGTGACCATCAAGCGGGGCACCCAAGTTCTGACTGAGTCGATGAGCGGCCTGATCCGCAAGCCGAACGACGACGTGCAACTCGCACCGGGCGACGTCGTCTATCTGTCGCGCGAACCGCGTGTGTTCATGACGTTCGGCTCGACGCCTTCACCCGGTTCGATCGGAGGCACCAACAACAGGCGGTTTACGTTCGAGAACGACACGATGACGCTCGCCGAAGCGCTGGCAAAGTCCGGCGGCCTCGATCCGGTGCGCGCCAATCTTACGACCGTCTACGTATTCCGTTTCGAGCCACGTCGCCTGCTCGACTCCTCAGGCTATGACACCAAGATGTTTCCGGGAGACGTAATCCCGACGGTCTATTGGTTCGACTGGAGCAAACCCGACGGCATGTTCCTCGCCGACTCGTTCCAAGTTCGCGATCACGACCAGCTCGTTGTCTCTGAATCTCCTGAGACCGAGATTCTCAAATTCCTCAACCTCACGAACTCAGCAACTAATACGGCCGTTAACATCAACGCGTTGAAATAAGTCCAGCGCCTGCCGACAAGGCAGGCGCGTGACCAATTGCACGCAATACGTGTTACGGGCTGCAAAATCTTCACATTTCGAAGCAAGCGCTTTGCGCCGCATCACGTTGACTATTGCAACGCGGCGGTTGATAACCAGTTGCAGTAGGCCTCTAGTTCCAATTGCGTTCCGCAATTCCGGCTCGGAAGAAATCAGCGCTTAGCATGAGAGTTGCGATCGTACACGACTGGCTGATGGTGCAAGGAGGCGCCGAGCAGGTTCTTCGAGAAATCATCAAGCTCTTCCCCGAAGCCGACCTGTTCACGCTCGTATGTCATCTGCCCGAAGATCGCAGGGAATTCCTGTCCGGCCTCGTTCCGCGCACGAGCTTCGTGCAGAAACTACCGTTCTCAAAAACGAAGTATCGCAGCTATCTCGCCTTCTTCCCGATCGCTATCGAGCAATTCGATCTGTCCGAATACGACCTCGTGATCTCGTCCTCCTATGCCGCGGCGAAGGGCGTCATCACAGGACCGAACCAGCTCCACATCTCGTATGTTCACAGTCCCGTGCGCTTCGCTTGGGACTTGCAGGCCGAGTATCTGCGAGAGAGCCGGCTGGACTCCGGTCTGCGCAGCATGATCGCGCGAACCATCCTGCACTACATTCGGATGTGGGACGTACGTACGGCGCACGGCGTCGACACGTTCGTTGCCAACTCGCAATTCGTAGCACGCCGGATCCAGAAGACATATGGCCGCAAATCCGATGTGATCTATCCGCCGGTCGACACTGAATATTTCAGGCCGGGTCCGGGAGATCGTTCGGACTTTTATCTGGCCGCCTCGCGGATGGTGCCCTACAAGCGCATTCCCATGATCGTCAAGGCGTTCGCAGGCATGCCCGAGAAGCGACTGGTCGTGATCGGCGACGGACCGGAGCTGGCAAACGCAAGAGCTGTCGCGGGGCCGAACGTCACGATCATGGGCTATCAGCCCAAGAACGTTCTGCTAGATCATATGCAGCGTGCCCGCGCCTTCATCTTCGCGGCCGAGGAAGATTTCGGCATCATCCCGGTCGAAGCGCAGGCATGCGGAACGCCGGTCATCGCGTACGGCCGCGGCGGCTCGCTTGAGACGGTGCGCGGCCACGATGGTCCTGGCCGAACCGGCGTCTATTTCCACGAGCAGACGACGCAGTCGATCAAGAGCGCCATCGACGAATTCGAATCGCTTGCACCGACCATCACTTCGGACGATTGCCGACAGAATGCGTTGAAGTTTTCTCGCGAGTTGTTCTCCCAGCACTTTCGTGACGCCGTCGAGGGCGCCATCGAGGAGCATAACGTCAACTCGACCAAGGCAACTTGATGAAGAGCTGACCGCCGAAAGTGCGGACGGCGGAGCGTGGCTACACACCGCACGTCACGAATGCAGTGCGCAACCACCGGATGACGGCACGCCCTACAATTTTCTGACGACAACGACGTAGTTCTTGGGATAGCCGCGCTTCGTAAAGCGTTCCCGCTCATCCAGGACGTGAAACAATCTGGCGAGAATGTGAAAGGCTACCCTGCAACCGAGCAGCACGGGGGCGCAGACCCAGCCGAGGAGTCCAGGCGCGACATCCCTGGGGTTCGAAGGCAGATATCTGGCGGCCGTCTGAAGTTGATAGGCGACGGTGCTGAGATAGCCCTCCATCCAATTCAGACTCTCGACCTCGAAACCGGCCTTGCCCAAAAGATGGCGCCATGCGAACTGCGTGTAGCGGTAGAAGTCAAAGGGAACCTCATGCTCCTCAAAGAACAGAGGTGCGGTGCAGATCATTCTTCCGCCAGGTTTCAGGACCCTGTTCAACTCGTGCAGGACGCTGAGAGGTTCCGGGAGATGCTCCATCACCTGATTGAATACGACTGCGTCGAAGCGTGCGTCCGACACGGGGATGCTTGACAGATCGCACACGTAAGTTGATTTGGCGTAGCTTCGGTCGACCTTCTCGAAGTCCGCGGCCTCGTATTCACAATGAGAGAAATGCTTGCGATACGGTTGATCGCCGGCACCCGCGTCGAGCACGCGAGAGCCTGCCGGCACGCCCTCCGCAAACGCTATATTCTCACGACGTAACCAAGTTCGAGAGGAATTCCGCATAGACCTACGCTCAATAAGTAGTGGAGTTCGAATGCATTGAAGCCCATCGGACACCACTGCGCAAGAGGCCGGCAGCTTGCGAAACACCACATGCAACACGGTGACAACGGCGTGAAAATTCGGTTGACCATGCATCACGATCGCGAGGCGACGAGGCACGGGACGTGCTCCTGCTCCGATGGGCTACCGCGTCAACTCGCACCGGTGTAAAAGCGACCTGTTAATCGAAAGGCTGAATATGGATGCGAGATCGATCGAATTGGTGGTCAACGGTCGTTTTCTGACCCAGGAAGTGACCGGCGTTCAGCGCTACGGTCATGAGCTTCTGCATGCGATCGATCGGATTCTCCCGTCGCGTCCAGGCCTGAGCGTGTCGGTGGTCTGTCCTGTGCTGAATGGAGAGGCTCCCGTGCTCAAAAACATCCCAATCCAGCAGCGCGGACGGCTGCAAGGCCACGCGTGGGAGCAGTTCGAATTGCCGCGATTCGCCTGGGGCAAGGTCCTCTTCTGTCCCGGCAACACGGCACCCGCCGTGTCACTCATCGGCGGACAACGCGTCCTGGTGACCGTGCACGATCTCTCCTATCTCTATTTTCCCGAAGCCTATAGCCGTGCCTTTCGTGCGACCTATGGCTTTCTCGTCCCGCTGGCGTTTCGTTGCGCAGATCGGGTCGTCACGGTCTCCGAGTCCGAACGCATATCGATCCTCAAGCACTATCCCGGCGTCGGCCCGAAGATCGTCGCAATTCCCAACGGCGGACTTGCGAACGACGTGTTGCCGAAGCTCGAAGGTTCGAAGCGCGACGAAGGCCATGTCCTCTACGTCGGCAGCCTCAGCAAGCGAAAGAACTTCCCAAGAATGCTGGAAATCGCGTGCGCTCTTGCCAAGAAGAAGGGATACCGCTTCACGTTCGTTGGCGGAACCGCCGGGGGGCTCGTGGAATCGGCAAGCCATGTGCCAGAGGAGTCGAGAGAGCTCGTCAAGTTCGTCGGACAGGTCAATGACGGAGGACAATTGATCGAGCTCTACAAGAAAGCGTCTCTGTTCATGTTCCCCTCGAACTACGAATCGTCCGGTCTGCCTCCCATCGAAGCAATGGCGTGCGGCTGTCCCGTCCTCACCTCCGACATTCCGGCCCTGCGCGAACGCTGCGGTGATGCAGCGATCTATTGCGACCCGTACGATACCGCGAACATCACCAGCCAGATCGAACAACTGCTGGAAGACAAGGCGCTACTGGCCACGCTGTCGGCAAAGGGACGCGAGCGCGCCCAGTTGTTCACTTGGAATCGCTGCGCTCAAAGCACACTCGATCTCGTCGCTCCCCAGTGATCAGCAACCTTCCCGGACAAGTCGGCCACCGCGCCTATCCGTCTTGACAGAAGCCAGATGCAATTTTCCAAGCTCACAGGTCTCCTGAATCTCGCGTTGCGCTCCCTGACGCTTGGTCTTCGTTTCATTCTCTCGTTCTACATCGTGAAATTCCTCGGCTTCGAGGCGAACGGCATTTACGGTCTCGCAGCAGGCGCTGTCGGTTCGTTGCCCGGCGCGCTCGGATGGGGACTCAACTACTACACGGCAAGAGAAGTCGTGGGCGTTCCTCCCGAACAGGGAGTCGCCCGCATCAGGGACCGGCTCGTCGTGACCTTGTCGTCTCTGACGGCCGCCTCGATCGTCTCGACGGCCGTGGCACTGATCTGTGGATATTCGATCACCTTCGTCTATGTTTTGATCGCGGCGCTGGTCTGGCTGGAAACTCTGGCGCTCGACATTCATATGCCTTTGGTCTGCCTCGGGAAGGCAACTGCGGCCAACGCGCTCGCCTTCATTCGCCTCGCGTCATGGGTTCCGCCGATCGTAATCCTTGGCGTGTTGGCGCCGGGCACGCGCACGATCGACGCCGTGTTCCTGGCCTGGGCGATTGCAAATCTGCTCGCGCTCGTTGCTCTCGTCTACGTATGCCGAGGGTGGAATCTGGACCGCGCGCTGCGCTCCCCGATCGACTTCAAGTGGATCAAGCTGCGGCTATCCCGCTCCTGGCACATCTACCTGAGCGACCTCGGTCTCATCGGCCTGACCTATCTCGACCGATACATTGTCAGCTTCCTGCTCGGCCTGACTGCCACCGGCATCTATACGTTTTTCTGGTCCTTGACGAATGCGCTCCAGACGCTGGTCGCGACATCGGTCGTGCAGATCGCGTTGCCCGTCCTGGTCAGCAAGTTCAAGACAGCCAACAGACAAGCGTGGCGTTCGAGCCTCCGGCTCGAGTTCCTGAAAACAATCGCAACGTCGACGACACTCGCAATCGCGATATTCGTAGCCAGCGAGATCCTGCTGCGATATCTGGGAATGCACGAACTGGAGGAGCATCGCGTTGTCTTTCTCGCCATGCTCGGCGCCGCCGTGCTTCGTTCCTGCTCGGATCTCGCAAACATCGGGATCACAAGCACGGGCGGCGACAAGCCATACGCCGCGATCAATGCGATGGGCGTCGTCCTATCGGCTGTCCTCAGCTTCGGGGCGAGCTATATGTTCGATCTGGTGGGAACGGCCTTCGCCGCACTCGCCACGGCCGTCATCCTGCTGGCCGTCCGGTTGTACTATCTAGCGCGCGCGCTTTAACGGTTCGACTACGGGGACAACTGCGCGCGGACCGAAGCTTGCGGGGCGTCGATGTCGATGACGACCGGAGTTGCTCCGATGGTCGGATTGGCGCCGGAGACGGCGTCCTCGCGACACAGCTTCGAAATGCGGACAGGAGCATTTCCTTCGATCGCCAGCGTCCCCTGCACAGCGTCTCGCGACGTCCACGCGATGAGCCTGATTCCATTCTGTTTCTGCGCCTGCACGATGAACAAATCATCGAATGGGCGGTGAAGCGTCATGCCCGATGAGCTCTTGATGATCTTGTTGGCCTCGATAACCGCGCAGGCGGCTGGCTTGGGCTGGTAGTTGACGTCGTAGAGGCCGAAATTACTCTCGAGGTCGTTGGGATTTTCGACCTGATCCTTCAACTCGTAAGCCCAAACTCCCTTCAGCCAAGGCGTCGCAGCGGACCACAGAATGAACTGGGCCAGGTTGTCGGCGGACGTCTCGCGCGCCATTGCGCACGGCTTCTGGGCCGTCGGCCAGCCGACTTCGGTTATGTAAACCGGATAGGGTTGTCCTGCGTGCTTCGACGTCAGGAAGGCCTGGAGTTCGTCGAGGCGGTCGATCGCCTCGCGCGCGGTGCGATTGGCAATCACCTTCTCGCAATGATTATACATGTGCACGGACAGACCGCTGGCTCCGTCGAGAACGCCCATATCGACGATGGCCTGCGTCCACTTCCATCCGGGATCGACGCCCACCGCACCGACCAGGATCGTTGCTCCCGGCACGGCACGCGAGACTGCCTTGACGGACGCCTTCGCCAAGGCCGCGTAATTCACGGCAGCGCGGGGATCGCTAGCCTCGCCCGGCCCTGTCAGCCAGGGACGTCCCCTGACTGCATTCATGTTCCACTCATTCCAGATCTCGTAGATCGGATGAAGATCGCGCGTCCCGAGAGCAGCCTTCGCGGTGAAGTCGGCAAAGGCAGCGCGGCCGGTATCCGTCAAGGGCGGATTGCCATCTGGAATTGCCGGATTTGGATGACCAAGAACAAGTGTTGGTCGCACCTTCGTCATTCCGATGAAATCGAACAACTTTGCCGGCTGTCTTCCCGGTCCGCCCGAGGGCGGGGAATAAAAGACACTCCAGCCGAGATCATCGCGGTAGGAATCGAAATGCCCTGCGGCAATCAGGGGAGCCGCCTTGCTGGCGCCGTAGCCGTGCTCGCCACCGATGCCGAAGTGCACGCCCACACCGACGATCAGGGGAGTGCCGCGAGCAGAGATCGATTTGCTGTCGAACAGCAGAGTCTTGCCTGGACCGGCGGCAACCAGATGATGGTCCCCGACGCAGTAGATAAGCACGACAACCAACATGATGCGACACAGGCTTCTTGCAATCATCTCTGACATGGGCCTTTGCGAGGAGGGTGCCCCATCGAGGGACGCGGCGATAGCGAACGATCATGACGTCAAAGTGAGCAACTCGACGTCTCACCGAGCACAGCATCTAGCATGAAAATGGGGCATTTGAGGGCAAATTGCCGTCTGCATGACGCATGCCAGTTGCTGCTGTTCGGCGCGCGTTCCAACAAATTTTGGGGTTCTTTTCGGCAAAGCAATACTGTACCAGAAGGAGAACCAGCGAGAATTGACCGTGAGCCCGAACGACACACCTACCCAGAGGATCAGGGACGATACTGCTCGCTATCTTGAACAAGAGCTCGCCTATGTGGACGGAGAGCCTTCGGAGCTGGCCACGATCTTGATCGTGCTCCGGCTGATCTTGATCACGCCGGGATATCAATTTGTCCTGTCCCGAAGGCTACAGGAGCTTGTGGCGAGCATCCCGGTTGTGGGGCGGCCGCTTCGGCGTCTCCTCTGGTGGATCACCTGCATCGTCTTCAGCTCGGAAATCGCGATTGCTTGCGAGGTCGGCGGCGGCCTGTATATCCCGCACCCCTACGGAATCGTGCTTGGGGTCAGCGATATCGGGAAGAATGTGACAATTCTCCAGAATGTGACCGTCGGAAGAAAGAAGCTGAACGACAAGGAACGCCCCAAAATTGAAAGTGGCGTGCAAGTGTCGGTCGGCGCCGTCATCCTCGGAAACATCACGATCGGGCGAGACTCCATTGTGGCAGCGAATTCCGTGGTCACTCAGGATGTCCCGCCATGCTCGCTGGCGGCGGGGATTCCAGCAAAGATAACTCCGCTCCTTCCACAGGAGCCGGTCTTCACTCTGTCATCCGCCCGAACTCCCCTGTAGTTCGATGTCCGCGCGGAAGCTCAATGAACGAAATCGTCCGAGGTCGCCTTGAAGAAGATTTGCGTATTTGACACGTCCTATGTCACCGACAATCTGGGAGACCAGATCATCATGGAGTCGGTGATGAAGCATCTGAGACAGATGTTTCCCGAAGGCTTCTTCACGGGAATCCCGACACACGATTACCCCTCGTCGATTTCGATGGCGGCGCTGAAGCAATCGGATTTCGCCTTCGTCGGCGGGACCAACATGCTGTCGAGCCACTGGCTCTGGTATCATCAGTGGAAATTGCGGCCGACGCAGCTCCGGCATGCGGGACATCCGGTGCTGATGGGCGTGGGCTGGCACAAGTACCAGGGCACGCCCGATTGGTTCACGCGGAAGATCTACAGCGTCCTGCTGAACAGGAACGTATCTCATTCCGTTCGCGACAAATACACCTTCGAGAAACTGCGTGACGCCGGCATCGCCAACGTGACGTACACGGGATGTCCCACGATGTGGGATCTGACGCCGGAGCATGTTTCGAGCATTCCAGCGAAGAAATCCCGCAACGTCTTCTTCACCCTGACGGGCTATCTCAAGAATCCCGACAGTGACCGGGAGTTCGTCAGGCGACTCGAAGCGAACTACGAGAAGCTGTTCTTCTGGCCGCAGATGTACGAGGATCTCGCATATTTGCGCGCGATCTCGCAGGCACGATATTTGGTGGTCGAACCGAGCATCAGCGGTGCGCGCAACGTGTTCACCGGGGGCGACGTCGACTATGTCGGTATGCGCCTGCATTGCGGCGTGCTTGCGCTCCAGGCGGGCGTTCGATCCTTGATCCTCGAGGTCGACAATCGCGCGACCGAGATCGCAAAGAATACCCGGCTGCCGACCGCAAAGCGCGACGCCTTCGACCAGATCGAGCAATGGATAAACAAGCCGTCGCCGGTCTCACTCGATATTCCTACCAAGGACATTCTCGCCTGGAAGAGCCAATTCATCGATTCAGCGGGCCCGCGCTAACGGCTGCCATCTCGACGGACCAATATGCGTATTCTCTTCATTTCCGCCCTCTACCCTCCGCACCTGCAGGGAGGTGCCGAGCTTAGCGCCGAAAGCCTCGCCCATTGGCTTGTTGCCCAGGGCCATGAGGTCGGCGTTCTCACCACGTCGCCAGCCCCCAGCGACGACCTCAATGGAGAGACGGTTCAGGGACTGAAGGTCTGGCGGGCGACGATGCCGCGGCCCTACACCGTCTTCGAGGCGATCTATCGCACCGGCTGGCAGAAGCCGATCTGGCACCTGCAGGATCATTTCGATCCGCGAAACCGGAAGGTAGTCGCCAGGGCCCTTGATGCGTTCAAACCCGATCTCATCAGCATCCATATCATGCAGGGGCTCGGCTACAACGGTCTCGCCGAGATCGGCAAGCGGGACATCCCGACCGTTTTCACCCTGCACGATCTGAGCCTCGCCTGCATCAAGATGGCGATGTTCGTGAACGGACGCGAATGCATCGACCAATGCACCGCGTGCGCCGCCTCGGCGAAGGTCAAGATGGGCCATGTCCGGAAAGTTCCGCGGGTGGGGTTTGTCTCTCCGTCGGCGAACAATCTCAACAAGCTATCGAGGTTTCTGCCCATCAGAGACTATCCGACGGCCCACATTCTCAATCCCAACAAATATCCGGCCCCGACGGTCCAGCACGCCCCCTCGCAGACCGTTCGCCTGCTGTATGTCGGCCGGCTGCACGAAACCAAGGGCGTCGATGTGGTGCTCGATGCGCTGGAGCCGCTTGCGGACCAATATGACCTTACCTTCACGGTGGTTGGAACCGGTCCGAGCGCCGAGCGCTTGAAGCAGCGTTGCACTAACCACAAATGGGTGACGTTCACGGGGCACGTGTCGATGGAAGAGGTCGCCAACCGGATGGCCGCCAGCGATATGCTCCTCATCCCATCGATCTGGCAGGAAAATTCGCCGGGCGTCGTCATCCAAGCCCTCGGCCAGTCGCTGCCCGTGATGGGCAGCAACAAGGGAGGAATTCCCGAGCTGGTGATCGATGGCGTCAACGGTGTTCTGGTTCCACCCGGCGAGGTCGAGGCCTGGCGCAGCGCACTAAAGAGCATTCTCGAAAGCCCGGCACAACTTGTTGCTCTTCGCGACAATGCCAAGCTTGGGGCGCATGAATTCGAACAGGACACGCTCGGCAACAAGCTCGTCAGCTTCTTCGAGACCGTCAGGCGCGGCTCAGCCGGCGCGGCATTGCCCATGGATAAGGACCGCGGAGTGACCGATGGAAAGCGCGCAGCCGGAACTTTCTGATAAATACACCAGCGACCAATATCTGGCCGACAATCCAGACTGGCACGAAGAGGACGCCCCCTGGAAGGCGGCGCACATCACGAAGATACTCGACGATAACCATGTCCAGCCGAAGTCGATCTGCGACGTCGGTTGCGGGACCGGCGCGATCATCGAAATCATGTCGAAGCGGTACCCTCAGGCCATGGCCGAAGGCTTCGAGATCTCCCCGCATGCCCACGCCATGAGCACCAAGCGACGATCCGAAAACCTGTCGTTTACCATGGCCGACGCATTCGAGAGCGGGCGCACGTTCGATCTGTGCATGGCGATCGACGTCATCGAGCATGTCGAAAATCCGTTCGCCTTCGTCAGAGCGATGAAAAGAGTGGCACAGTGGCACGTGCTCCACATCCCGCTCGACATGAACGCACTTTCGGTCGGCCGCGGCTGGGTGCTGCCGGAAGCACGCCGAAGCCTTGGGCACATTCATTATTTTTCACGCGAGAGTGCGATTTCTCTGCTGAATGAGTCGGGGCTCGAAATCGTAGACGACTTCTATACGGCGTGGGCAATCGACCAGTCCCACAAGACGTGGAAGAAGCGGATCGCGGCCTGGCCGCGTCGCATAGCTTTCACAATGGCCCCCGATGCAACGGTGCGGCTCGTCGGAGGATGGTCCCTGATGGTGCTTGCGCGCGCGTAAGTTCCACAACGGGACGTTGTCGCAAGAAAAACATCGCAACGCTAACAATTTTACTTTTTCCCGACACTCAATTCTCGCTGTCGCCTGTCAGCATGTCTCCGAAATTGAAATGGGGACCTGGACTATGGCGAATGCCAATCAAACGATTCTCTCTGCTGCTTCGTTCGTCGGCTCGATCGGCATCAACACGCACGCGGCCTATTCGTGGGGTGCCTATAATAACGCCAGCCTCGTGATCGACGATCTCAAATATCTTGGCGTCACAACCGTCAGAGATTCATTTGCGACCGATCCGAGCGCAGTGCCCGTTGTGAATGCACTCGCGGCCGCTGGCATAAAGTTCGACTTCGTGACGTCGTCCGATCTTCCGGTGACAGGCAGCAGCGGCCTGATGCAATATGTCGCATCGATCGACGCGTTCCTTGCGGCACACCCCGGCAGCATCGTCGCCGTGGAAGGGCTCAACGAAGCCAACATCCAGTCCTTCAGCTATCACGGCAGCTCGTCGCTCTCGGCTGCAGCCCAGTTCCAGGCAGACTTCTATACCGCGATCAAGAGTGATGCCCATCTCGGCAGCGTCGCGGTCTACAATATGACGTTGGCCTATAACGACGCGAGCGGTTACGCCTCGCTCGGAAACCTCGCCAAATACGCTGACTATTCCAACGCGCACGCCTATGTCGCGACCAGCACGCCGAACCAGTACGGCCTCGACGTCTCGCTGGACACCGCCTCGACGAGCGCGGTCGGAAAGCCGTCGGTCATTACCGAAACAGGCTACACCACGTTGGCCAGCGCGAGCGGACTCGGCGTCGACCAGACGGTGCAGGCGAAATCCATTCTGAACTTGCTGGTCGACTCGTACAGCGATGGCGTCAAGAAGACGTATCTGTACGAGCTGCTCGACCGTGACTCCAGTTCCTCGAACACGGATCCGGAGGCGCATTTCGGTCTGTTCAATTCAGATGGCACGCCGAAACTTGCGGCAAAGGCGCTCCATAATCTGACAACCATCCTCGCGGACGACGGCACCGGCGGGCACACGCCGACCGCCTCGCTGAACTACAGCCTCAGCAACATGCCCACGACGGGCAACAGCATGGTCCTCGGAAAGAGCAACGGGGCCTACGACCTCGTCGTCTGGGCCGAGCCGACGCTGTGGAACGATACGACTGACAAGGAAGTGTCAAACCCCACCAAGTCGGTCGCCGTGCATCTCGGCGCGGTTCATCAGACTGTCGTCATCTACGACCCGCTGACTGGAACCGTTCCGATCGCCACCTACCACAACGTCCAGGACTTCAACGTTCCGATCAGCGATCATCCGCTTATCATCGAGATCGACCCGCCCGCCGCTACTGCTCCTCCAGCCACGGTGACCACGGTGACTGACACCGCCGCCGACCTTGTGGCGCAGCTGTCGGATCTGAACGCAGCCGGAACGGTCACCAGCATCACGCTGACGGACACTCACGTTCTGACGGTCGCCTCCGAAGCGACGATGAAGTACATGATCGCCAACTACGGTAAGGTGCTGTCGACGATCAAGGGCGGCTACTCCTTTGCCGTCACGATCAACGGCGGCAGCTGGAAACTGACGACGAACTACGATTCGACCGGCAAGCAGACGTCGACGGACGAATCCGCCTACGCAAACGGCGTGATCGCCTATCAGCTCGTCACCAATGCGGACGGGTCCACCGCCGCGACGAACTTCGCCAACGGCGTCAAGACGACGACGGTCGTCACCAATGTCGATCATTCCAAGGACACCTATCTTTACGCTAGCAGCGGCAAGGTGACCGAGATCGACCATGTCGATCCGAACGGAAAGCTGACCGGGGTAACGAAGATCGCGGCCGACGGAACCACGACGATCGACCAGTATACTGCTGCAGGCAAGCTCACGTCCGAGACCATCACCCATCTCGACGGATCGTCGAGCACGACGCTCTATACTTCCGCCGGGGCAAAGTCCTACGTCTTCGTCACTAACGCTGATCAGTCCCACGACAACTATGCCTACGGGATCGTGGGCCAGACCTATACATCGCAGCAACAGCACCTCGACGCCTCAGGCAAGGTGACCGCAGTCTGGCGCTACCATGCCAACGGCAGCATCGACTATACGGAATCGACCACTGCGGACGGCACCGTTTCCTCGACGCAATATAATGCGGCCGGCGTGAAGACCGCGCAGAGCATCACGCATCCCAATGGGGCAAAGGAATACTTCTCCTACAACATCACGGGCCAGTCCTACACCACTGAGCACAGCAGCTACGACGCCGCGGGCAAGCTCGCCCTGTTCGAACGCTTCCATGCCGACGGCAGCTACGCGCTCAAGGTCACGACCGTGAACGGCGTGACCACTACCGACCAGTACGACGCCAAGGGCGTGCTGACGAGCGAGGTCGTCACCTATGCCAACGGTTCATCGCACTCGACGACCTATACCAGCGGCGTCAAGGCACAGATGGCGGTCGCCAATACCGATGCAACCAAAGACATCTACCTCTACAATGTGACCGGTCAGAGCTACACCACTCAACACAAGCACTACGACGCGAACGGCCAGGTAACGGAGATCGTTCAGCGTCACGCTGACGCCACGCTTGACTACACCCAGGTCACGGCGGCCGACGGCACGCGAACGGGCGTCTATTATAACGCCAGCGGCGTGAAGACGTCGGAGAGCATCGTCCATTCCGACGGATCGCATGAATACTATACGTTCAACATCAAGGGGCAGGCCTACGCGACCGAACACTCGGTTTACAATACGGCCGGCCTGATGACGTCCTTCGAGCGCCTCCGCGCCGACGGTACCGATCTGATGAAGGTCACCAAAACTGCGGACGGCACGACGACGACGGACCAGTACGACGCTTCAGGCCACGTGACCAGCGAGACGGTCACCCACTCCGACGGGTCCTCTGCCATCTCGACCTTCAGCGCCGGCGTTCTGACCAAGCAGGTCGTGGCGAACGCGGACCAAAGCCATGACATCTACTCGTATGGCATCACCGGGCAGACCTATGCCAACCAGGTCCAGCATGTCGACGCTAGCGGCAAGCTCACCTCGATCGTCCGGACCCACACTGACGGAACCCTCGATTTCAAGGAGACCTTTGCCGCCGACGGTAGCACCAACTCGCTCCACTACGACGCGCAAGGAAACGTGACGTCGCAAGTTCTGGTGGGAACCAATGGAGCCCGAGACGTCTTTGACTTCGGTTCTCAAGGTACTACCCAGCATGTGTCGTACAATTCGTCGGGCGGCGTCCTGCAGACGGACGTGACGGCGGCGGACGGCACGCATCAGGTCACGGCCTTCAAGGCCGGCCAGACCCTGGAGGGCGGCAACGGAAACGACCAATTTGTGTTCTCCACGGCTTCGACGACCATGGTGTTCGACCATGGCAACGACACGATTACCAATTTCCATGCCGGCTCGGTCGCGGGCTACGACGTGGTGCAGATCTCGAAGTCGCTCGTCGCGGACTACAGCCACCTGCAGTTCGAACAGAGCGGACAAGACACGGTCGTCCACATCAACGGATCGGATTCGATCACGCTGGCGCATGTCACGGCGAGCCAGCTCACCCATAACAATTTCATCTTCGCATAGCGGACGACCAAACGTCCGCTTGTCGGCAAGCGCGAGGGCGTGCGATAATCCTGTCGCACGCCCTTTCGCGTGACCGATGAACGGCAGCTTGCTGGCCTCCAGGCGAGGTTGCGACCGTTTCCCCGGTCTCGTTCCACGAGACGCTCGCTCCTTTCAGGGCGAAGCTTTAGAGCAGGCTTGGCTGTTTTGCGGATTTTCATCAACGGGCGATTTCTGTCGCAATCGCTCAGCGGCGTCCAGCGTTACGCGGCCGAGATGGTCAGGTCGATCGACGAGCTGGCGGGAACGGCCGCGCTTCCTAAGTCCATTTCGAGCGCGCATTGGACGCTGCTGGTACCGCCGAATTCGAGCTCAAACCTTGCATTGCGCAACATCGAGGTGGCTCAGGTCGGAACGCGGTCCGGACACGTTTGGGACCAGATCGATCTCGCACGGGCGGCGCGCAGCGGCCCACTGATCAGCCTCGCCAATTCAGGCCCCCTGCTCCATCGGGACCAGCGCGTGGTGCTTCACGATGCGCAGGTGTTCAAGCATCCCGAGTTCTTCGGCTGGAAATACGCCTTCGCGCATCGGCAACTCGGCCGGCTGCTGGCGCTCCGCAGCCGTATCTTCACTGTCTCGGAGTTCTCGCGCGGAGAGCTGGCCGATTCGCTGGGCCTGCCGGAGCGGACCATCGGCGTGTGCCCGAACAGCGCCGAACATTTGGCGCGTGTACATCCCGACACCGCCGTCCTAAAACGATTCCAGCTCGAGGCCGGCCGCTACTTCCTCGCCGTCGGATCGCTGAAGAAGAACAAGAACGTCCAGGTCGCGATCGAGGCAATGCGGCTGCTTGGGCGCACCGACTATCCGCTGATCGTCGTCGGGGGCGAAAACGATCGCGTCTTCAGCCGCGGGGAGACGCCGACCGCCCCGGTCGCGAACGTCATTTTTGCCGGGCGGCTCCCCGACGAAGGCCTGGCAGCGCTCTATCAGCATGCGACCGCCTTCGTCTTCCCGAGCCTGTACGAGGGCTTTGGCGTTCCGCCGCTCGAGGCCATGCTGTTCGGATGTCCTGTCATTGCGGCCGACATCCCGCCGGTTCGCGAAACATGTGCCGAGGCCGTGCGCTATTTCGATCCAACCGATCCGCGCGGGTTGGCCGCACGTCTCAACGAGCAAATCGCCGGCGGTCCGATGCGCGAGGCCGAACGGGCCGCGCAGCAGGCTCGGCTGTCGATCTATTCCTGGCGAAAATCTGCTCTCGCCCTGCTCAGCTCGTTCGGCTGAGCGCTGGAATTCGTCCGGGCTGGATAGCATCGGTGCTCGATGCTCAAGCCCTGCTCCTTCACATAGTGAAGAAACACCGCACGCGGCTCGGACGGGTACCCGCATGTCTGGTCGAGAAGCACGGTCCGCATCCGGGCCGAGGACGATTTGTAGATGACCGCCGCGCTCGGATAGAGCCGCGCGCGAAAGATGTCATCGAAATCGGCGACAGCCGACGGTCGTAGCGCATCAGGGATCGCTGGTCCCGAACGCAGCACGAGCGTGGCGCGGATGAGCTGGATCCAGGCCTCGTGCGGCGCGAACCGATAGGACTGCGCCAGATAGGACCATGCCTTCGGCCCCGCACCGCCCGAATGAATTTCAGCCCAGTACAACCCAAGCCATGCAAAGCCATCGGACGGCGAGCAAACCAGCAATTCCTTGCTGAGGCCGGCAACGTCACCGACATCCTGATCCAAATGCGAAAGATCGGCCTTCTCGATCGACGAGGAAGCCACGCGAAGCTGGATCAGCAAGGCGTTCCGTCTCCCCTTGACGTCGCACAAGCGCGCCTCGCCGGCACGAACGGGAGAGGCCATGCTCCGCAGACCCTCGGTATCGTAAGTCTCTCCGCGGCCGAGCCGCTCGGCGACTTGCCGCAAGTTCGGTTCGAAAATGGTACTCCCGACCTGAGCAACCCACCAGATGCCGACCGCAGCCAGAACAAGCCTGAATGCGACGAGGATGCGCCCTGGCAATCGCGGCGATCGGCCCGCCGCGTCAGGTTGCCTCGACATAGTAGTCAGAGTAGTGACGGCCCTTGTACGATTCGATCCGCTTCAGCACCTTCGGATTGGCGCGGTTCAACAAGACGCCCACGATCTTGCTGCTGAAGCCCTCGACTTCGGCGACGGCTTCCTGCACTGCCGACCTGCGCGTTTTGCCCCACTCCACCACGTAGACGAGAGAATCAACAAGATGCCCGACCGCCTTGGCGTCGGTAACCGGGAGTATTGGCGGCAGGTCGATAAAGACATAGGCATATTTTTGTCGAAGCGCGGCAAGCAGGTCTGCCATTTGTTGGGACGCCATGATGTCAGACGCGTTCGTCAATCGCGAACGCACCACGGCAGGCAGCAGGGACAGGTTTGTCTTCTTGCTGACGCTCACATACCGCTCGGCGTGATCCGGATCCGACATTGCCTCCAGAAAGCCGTAGGTCGCCTCGGGAGCAAGCTTGCGTGTTAATGACTGCGTGTGCAGATCGCCGTCGATCAACAGCGTCTTGTGTCCGGCCATAGCGACCAGATGCGCCAGGTTTGCTGCGACCGTGGTCTTGCCTTCCTTGGGCAATGAGGAGACGATGCCAACAACGTTCATCTCCTTGGTCAGGCGCGCCGCATCGATCGCTGTCTTTGCGCTGCGAAGAGACTCTGCGAAGCGGGAGAAAGGATGGTCAACCGCGTATACGCTCGCTCGAGCTGCCGACCAGAGCTGATCCTTACCATCTGCCACGTCGGGAAGCGTCCCAACGCAGCGCATCCCGATTTCGTTTTCGATTTCGCTTGGTGTCCGGATTACCTGGCTCAGCAATTCCCGCGCGCATGCCCCGCCGAGGCCGAAGCACAGCCCGGCGATGACCCCTCCGATCAGGACCAAGCCAGTCTTCGGCGAACTCTTTTTGTCCGGTGTGACTGCAGTCGCAATCACGCGTGACTCCGAGATCGGAAAGCTTTCGTTCTGGTTAGCTTCCTGAAGCTTCTGGAGAAAGTTGTTGTAAAGAGTTCGGTAGGTATCGGCGGCACTCTCGAGATTGCGCAGTTTCACCTGAGCCTGCGCGGTGCTGCCCGACTCGTTCATCAGTCCTTTCAGGCCATTCTCCAGCGAGACTTCCCTGCTCTTCGCGATCTCGTAGTCACTTCGATAGGCATCGGCGATGCGGTTGACCTCGTCGCGAATCGAATTCTTTAGGTCCTGCATCTTGCTGGCCAGATTAACGGTCGCCTGGTGTTCTTTGCCGTATTTCGTCGACCAGTCGGCATACTGCGCCGAAAGATCGAGATACTGGGCACGCAAACGGGTGATCACCGGATTGTTCAGCGCATCGGTCACCGTTGGCTGAGCCAAATCCTGCGTAGTCACCTGCTTGATGCGATCCAGCCGGGCCTTCGCTTCGGCGGTCGACGCACGTGCCTGGATCAGTTGAGTGTTGACATCGGCAAGCTGTTGCTCATTCACCAATCCGCGGCTGGTGCCGACGATACCATTCTCGGCCTTGAAGGTCTGAACCGCGCGATCGGAAGCGATCGCTTGAGCCTGAAGCTCGGCGCTTCTGTTTTGAAGCCACTCACTCGCACGCTTGGTCGACTGGTACTTGGCTTCGAGCGATCCAACCACGTACTCGTCGGAGATCGCATTTGAGATCTGGGCCGCCTTTTCAGGGACCAAAGAGCGGAACGACAGGTTGAGGACGTAGGTAGTGCTGACGCGCTCGACCTTCAGGTTCTTCTTCAATTCGAGGACGGCGGTCTGCTCCAATTGTTCCTTCGACGGCGGGCCATTGGACGAGAAGAGGCGCAACACGGCCCCCATCGCGATCGCAACGACGCCGGTCGGCGGTCCCACGAACTCCGGATCCTTGGTCAGACTGAGCTTGTTGACGACGCCCCGGATCAGATTCTCGGAAGTAATGATCTCAACCTGACTGTCGACGAAGCCAGGATCGATCAACGTGGTGTTGGCAACCTCGCTGGTCTTGTTCAAGATCTGAGCCTGACGCGTGTCCATCAGGATGCTGGCCGTCGCCGTGTACATGGGCGAAGCGGCCAGCAGGTAGAGGATCACCACGACTACGGCGCCAATGACCGTGTAGGTGATCAACGGCCACTGGCGACGAACGATGTCGAGCAGCCGCTCAAACGTCAAAAACGCCTCGTTTAGAGGCGTTCGAAAACTGGAGCTCGGCTCAAACGCAGTCCTAGGCTGATACATCAGTCGAGATCCAACAGGTCATTGAGGCAACGGTACTTCGGCGAACGGATTAGCAAGTTCAGTACCAAACTCGCCTTCGAAAAGGGCGGTCCCCCCGGATTTTTTTGATCCGGCTATCCCGATTGTCCCGGGCTGCGTTTCATTGGACGTGTCGATGGACGTATATCCTGCCAACACGTCAGAATCACGTAGCGTGCCCACAAAAGCAGATATCTTTCTGGCATAGGCCGGCTCGACGGCTCCACAGTGGAGCGCTGCACGGCCCATCGCCTTACCGATTACGAAGTGTCGGGCCGGAGGAGCCTTGATAAGGAGGTTTTTCATGACCGACACCAGCTCAGGATCCGTCGCCAGATAGGAGGTGACTTTGTCTTCCAGCTTGGTGTCGTCGCTTTGGGCGTAAGCCAGCACTCGGCTCGTGTCTTTGGAGAACAGCTCCAGCTCAAGTGGTGGGGTTCGTTCAAGGAGCGGAACACAGCCACTTGCCGCGAGAGCCGGGCTCAACCACGACAGCTGGACAACGGCCGCGAGCAGTGCCCACTTGCAGCTGACTGCGACGCGCCTCGGTTCGGGCATTGTTTGTACCGACATCCTGGCTCGCCTCAAGCTGCAGAACGGACCGTAGACTGCAACACTATGGCAAATCTTTGTGCGGTGCAAAAACTAACAATGGGGCGGTCTAGACCGCCCCATTGTTGAGTTAATTCATCCCATCGATCAGTCGAGAGAGGCGGATTTCTGTGCACTGCCCGTCTGGCCCTTACCGTCGACCGCCACCCAAAATTTCGGGTTCACCGTCGATTCGATCGAAACCCAAGCATAGCTGGTTTCGTTCCAAGGCCGCACCACTTCCGACAGATTGTCGAGCACATAGTCGCCGTCCTTCACGCGCGCGACCAGAATCAAATGACCGCCCTCCGGCGCAAAAACAACGGCGAGGCGCAGGTCGGAAGACCGCCAGCCCTTCGCCAGGAGCTCATGGCGCTTGGTCACCGCATAATCGTTGCAATCGCCGGCGGCCGGCCCGATCGTCCAGCGCGCCGCTAACGGCGCATTCGACTTCACCGTGGGGGCGATCGACCTGTTGACGCGCGTGTTGACCTCCTCAAGGGCGGCAAACGCATCGTCTCGCGACAGCGTAGGCTCCTCACTGGTACGAGCCTCGCATTCCGACGGATAGTTCATGCAGAACTTGACGAATTGGATCGGCGCCAGGACGTTGCGGGCCTCGCCAATGATGGTGGCGGAAGAGCGATTCTCCTGCTCGACAGGCGCGGCAAATGCGCTCGCTGAGCCCAGGACGAAAAATGAAAGAGCGACCAGAGTTTTCATAGCTAACCTCAGCGATTGCCGGACATTCGCTGTAGACTAGCAAGCACCTTTCACGCTTCAGTTCCGGATTTCGCTAAAATTTGATCGAAGCTCGTCTTTTCAGTTTGTCGGGCTCACCGGCGAGACCACGACTGCCGGCGCAGCCGCCACCGCCGAGAAGACGTTGTTAATTGTTGTCCGGGCCGCCGAGAATGACTGTGTGTCACTGGTTCCAGTCACTCCTCCCGCCTGCTGGGTTTGCGTGCCACCACCCTTCCCGCCCCCCGCAGTCGATTCACCGGTCGGGTCCGAGCCGGGCGTGACATTGGTGGGGATGTCACCGGTAATACTCGTGAACGAGGTTAGGAGTTCATTGCTCCCACTCTTGAGGGCAGCAGCTTGGATATCCATGGCGGTGGCCGGCTGGGACACCACACAGATTGCAGCCGCCGTTCCGAGACCGGCGCCGATGGCGCTATTTTGGTCGGGTGTGGCGGCCTCGGACAGCGATTGGATGCCTTCAAGAGTCTCGGGCCGGGTCGAAACGAGATCACGGATCGCCGATGAAAGCGCACCGCCTCCATCTGCATAGTTTGCCAGGAGGGCGGCTGGCGCATCCAGAAAGTTGGTGGCTTTCTCCGCGGTGATTTGCGGAGACGGCGAAGCACAGGCGCCACCATAGGCGGTGGCAGCAAGACTTGCGTCCGGCAATCCCAGAAACGCAGCAGCCAAAACGAAATAACCTAAGCGCATGTTCAATCACCAACAATTTTCTACAAATACATTATATCGAGTTCGGCTCTGACGGTAGATTTACCTAAGAAATGGTGAATTTCAATCTCCACTTAGGTGCGCGAGACTTCGCGCTGAGGTGGATATCGATTGAGCCAGCCCGCAGCCGAGAACACAGGCAAATAACAGACCAAATCCGGGAATTTGGAGCGAAAAATCCACGAACGAGTGCAGGGAGCCCAAAGCGAAGACCCCAGCCCCCATGACCGGGATATGACGGTCTCGTTTTCGGCGAAGTGCGCCAATGACCAGGCTCGCAAAATAGAAGATGGCGACTGCGACAATCCCAATAGCTGTTGGCAGCCCAAGGTCCAGCACGAGCTCCAGCGGCGTGCTATGGGCACGGTCCCAAATGCCCTGGCTTCCAAGAGATTCCGGCCGGAACGGCGGAAAGGCAACCTCGAAATTGCCGACTCCAAAGCCGAGAAGAGCGTGCCCCCGGATCATGTCGAGGACGGTCTTATAGACCTCGTAGCGTTGGCTATCGACCAGGCCAATCTCGGAGATGCGCCCCATTGCCATGCTGCCCACGAGGGCCAGCGCAATGACGCCGACCGCGACACTGTTTCGCACCGAGCTCATGAACGACCGTTCACTGCGATTAAGCGGTGCCAGGTAGAGCACGACCGCGCAAACCATGCTGAAGATCGTAATCAGGATACCCGCCCTCGACCCGGTCATCCCCACCGCCACGAGACAGATGCCGCAACCTGACGCCAGCGTCGCGGGCCGGTCGAAAAACCTGATGCGGGTCGGACCGGGGTCGTCTGATCGGTGCAGGATCGAGCGCACCAGCATGATCAGGAGGATCAGGCCGCAACTGCCCCAGAAGGTAGCCGCCGTGTTGCGGTTCACGAAGGTTCCTGTGGCGTATTGCAGATAAAACTCCTTCTGCCGCCATAGCAGAGTGTCAGGCAGCAACAATTGCGAAAAAATCCCATATAGAGCGTAACAAACGCCAGCATAGGCCACCAGTTTGAGTAATTTATTTGCCCGCCAGCCATCTATTGCAAGCAGGTAGGCGCGGCTCAATCCGAGCGTGAACAGAAGATAATATCCGAAGCTCAACCAGGGCACCGACTGGGTCGGCGAAATGCGACCCGGCACGTTGATGCCTGCGAGTTCGCGCGCGTTGCTCCACGCCGGATCCTGCAAGTTGGAGACGGCATTCGGCGACACCTGAATCCAGATGATCAGGACAATCGTAGCAATTGCAGCAAAAATCGGCGTTATAAACCATAAATCAGCCTTGCAACTGCGGTCTACCGAAGCTGTCGCCAGGCTCACGGCAAGCAGAACCGTCCAGATGCACACCCAGGCCAGATCGACCGAGCCGAGCGGCAGTGGCGCGAGCACGAAAACCGTCGAGGCCAGCGCGTTGGATATTTTTCCGAGATTGACGTAGTCCCGCAAACTCGTTGCCATCGATTGCTCAAAAAAAGGGCCGACTTGGAAAGTACGACGCTGTTGGTACAGCCAGCAGGTGGATGCTATCTTACGAATGAATACGCACGAATATGAGAGATCGACAACCGACGATGACGCTTGAAGCGGCGCCAAGCCTAAGCGAAGCCCGCATGGAGACGATCCGCGGGCAGGAGGCCGTGTCCTTCCCGATCGAGGCGATCGCGCTGTGTCTGTACTTTACCCGCGACGCGTTTGCCGGAGCGTTCCGCTACTACGCGACCATCACGCACCTTGGCGCCCTGTGGTTCATCCCGGACCTCATAGCCTTTGCCTGCATGGCAACGTTTGCATATCGCTATGCGATCAAGCAGGCGAACTCGCTCGCGATATTCACGCTGCTCTACCTCGTGTTCTCGCTCTATGTCGGTTACGTCTTTCTGAACGACCACCGCGGAGGCCTCTCCGCGCTGAAAATGATCGCCCCGCTCTTCGTCGGTTTCTGCTTCTGCGGCAGGGAGGTTAAGGACTACAGATTCCTTTTGGGGCTCATACACGCCCTTTTCTATATCTCGATCATCGGCCTGTTCTGGTCGTCCCGCGTCCAGTTTCCCTGGGTCGGCTTCGAATACGAGACGTTCGGAGCGTCGCGCATTGCCGGCAAGCTTTGGTGGGCCGAAGGCCAGACTCGCCTGCAAGGTTTCGCCGCCGACAGCACAATGGCGGGCTATTTCGTGCTGATGGGCTACGTCATGACGTCACCCCGGCGTGGCCTGATCTGGTGCTTGGTCTGGATGCCGATCGCGTTCTACGCAATCAACAATCTCGCAACCAGCAAGACGGCCGCCGGCACTCTGGTCCTATACTTCCTGGCGATGATGCTCGTTCGCATGTTCCAGGAGCGCTACCGGTTCAGCGTGCTCCGGACGATGTCATTACTATCGTTCTCATGCATCTTCATTCCAATCGTCCTGATGATCGTGCTCGCGGGAACAAATCTCACTAGTCTGTCGCGCAGCCTGTTCAGCTTGCAGGATCGAATCGATAACAGCTGGCAATTGCCGTTCGTCTATATGGCCAAGCTGATGCCCAGCGGGTTCATCACCGGATGCGGATTGGGCTGCTTCAACTATCCGCAGCAATTGTTTTCAGACAAGATCTCCTATTGGGTACCTGTCGACAATTTCTACATCGGTACGTATTTGATGATAGGTCCGATCTTTATCGTCTTCATGATCTTCGTCGTGCTCGCGGTGGCTCGTACCGGGGACATTTACAAATTGACGCTGGCGTTCGTGATGAACATCTACACCATCACGATTCTGAGTTACGGCCCCGCCAGCGGCCTTCTGATCATCGGGCTTGCGTTCAGCGAGGTCTTCCGCCGACCGTCACGGCGGGTTACGCGGGTCATGGTTCCCACGCCGGCCGGAGCGCTGTCGGTTCCCATACGCGCCCGCTAGTTGGCGAGCATCTTGCATTGCCTGTTGTGGCAGGCACCTAAGTGACAGAAAGCCTCAATCCAGTGGAAGCCAGCCACGACAAGAAATTCGAACCCTCCATTCAGGGCTTGCGCGGTATCGCCGCGCTGAGCGTGCTGCTCGTGCATCTCTACGATATGCCGATGAATGCAGGCTTTCTGCCGACGGTTCCCTCCTGGTTCGACTTCACCATCCTGACCGGCGGTCGCGGCGTCGAGCTATTCTTCATCATCAGCGGCTATCTGATTCCGGCGAGCCTGGTGCGCCACCGGCAGATTTCGAAATTCTTCTACGAACGCTGCATGCGTATTCTGCCGGTGTTCGTCGTCTTCCACCTCGTCATATTCATCGTCGGACCGATCGTCGGCTACAAGTTCTTCAAGGGGATCGATCCTCTGAGTTATCTCGGTCTTTTCCTCGCCAATCTCTTTTTTCTGCCGGACATTCTCCGCCTGCCGGCCGCTCAGCAGAACGCCTGGACGCTGACCTATGAATGGCTGTTCTATTTCTGGTTCGCGGCGACCTTCTATTTTGTCACGATCAGACGAGTGTGGGTGGCAGCCGGACTTCTCGTCGCCGCAGGCCTCATCGCCATCGCAGCTTTTCCCATCGCAGCCTATTTTCTGGTCGGTGTCGCGATCCGGTATTTCGATGTCCGCCTGGAACTACCGGGCTTGCGCGGTGCTGCGGCCGGGATGGTCTGTCTGTTCCTGATGTATGTCTGCCTCGAATACATCAATCCCTTCCTCGGGCTCATTCCCGGATATCTGCTGTTCGCGATGGTCCGCGCGCCAACCTCGGGAATCGTCGCTCCGCTCGAGCGGCCAGTCATCCAATACATCGGCAAGATCAGCTACAGCCTCTATCTAGCGCATCCCTTTGCGCTCTTTCCGCTGCAAATGGCGGGAGCCAAGCTCGCCGCCCATGGTTATCCGCTCTGGCCGATCTGGCTGTCCTTTGCGGCGGTCGGGCTGATCGTCAGCTTCGCGATGTCGGCCATGACATATGAACTGATCGAAGTACGGTTGCGCCGGGTGCTCGACGCCAGCCTCCGATCTGGGCATCGCAGTGTTGCTGGTTTGGAAGCATGATGAGCATGTTCCGGACCGACGTCACAATCTGGCAAAATATTGAGCCTACGAGGCACCAGAATCGAATGGTGGGGAGTACGTACGTCACATGAGCGAAGCAGTTGCAGACTATGCGACGTCACCTGCGGGAGCCACACTTGAAGAGGTCAGAAGAGCGAACGGCGGAATTTATCCGGGCTTCTTGTTTCTCAGGCACTTCCTCTCGACCGTCATATTGCTGAACCACGCCCGCGTCCTGGTGCGCGGCGAACGCGTATTGCCGGTCGCGGACACCGCGATTTCGGGCGCGACGTCGACGGTGCCGCAGTTTTCGGCGTTCCTTCATACGGCGATGTCGAGCGAGATCTTTCGACCGCTCTTGTTTGCGCTTGTCGGCGGCTTCTTCGCGCTGAGCGGCTTCCTGGTGGCTGGCAGCGCGGGGCGCACCGGTATCGTGCGCAAGTTTCTCGGCTTCCGCGCGCTCAGGATCATACCGGCGCTGCTGTTCGAGGTTTCGCTTTCGGCGCTCGTATTGGGTCCGCTCGTGACCAGCTTGCCGCTGAGCGACTATTTCGCAAGCCTTGGACTTTACCGCTACTTCGGCAACGTCGTCGGCTGGATCACGTTCTGGCTGCCCGGTGTCTTCCAGGATAATCCGATCAAGGGAATGGTGAACGCAAACCTCTGGACACTGCGGCCGGAATTTTACTGCTACCTGATCATCGCGGTCTTGATGGCGGGTGGCATTCTCGCGCGGAGACGGGTCGTTCTCACCGGCATCGTTCTTCTGACCGTCGCGTTTAGCGTGATGTCGCTGGCGTCACCCGAGGGATTTACGACCAGAGCGGACAATACGCACTTCACCAACTGGTTCATCGTCTACTTGTTCTTCGTTGGCGTCGTGTTTGCGCAGTACGCGGACAAGATCGTATACAACCCTCTAATGTTCGTGGCGAGCCTCCTGCTCTACATGGTCGGCATGACGCTTCGGATTCCGGACGCGATCTCGTGCCTCTTCCTCATCTACTGTGTCGTGTGCATTGGCACCTTCCGAACCCCCTGGTTCGATCGCTTCTTCAAGAACGACTATTCGTATGGGATCTATCTCTATGGGTACCCCATCGCGCAGACGCTGGTCTTCATCCTCATCACACTCGGGATATTCAAACAGGACGCCGCGATCACCTTGTTCGTCATGGCGGCTTCGCTGGTGTTGACGATCTTGTGCTCAGCTTTCTCCTGGACGGTCATCGAGAAGCCGTTCTTACGTCTGAAACGTCTCCTCTGACCGGAGCTAGGCATGACGTCCGCTGGATATGCCGCGATCGCCCTTGCGACCGTCCTCGTGCTTTCGAACTCAGCTCGTAGCGAGTCCGCCGTCGTTATCGCACGCGGATCGACGATCGTTGCCGAGGGCGACAGCCTCACTTATGGCATGGACGTCTCTCCGGCCGGAGTACCGACCCAGATCAACGGCGCGCCGCAGACCCGCAGCACGGAGCCTTTCCCGGAAACGCTTGCCCAACGGCTCAGGGGATGCGCCGCTGTCGCGAACCATGGATATCCGGGGGACCGTTCGGTCGACGGGCTCGTGCGTTGGCAAACCCTCTCTCACGCCAATCTGGCCATCCTGATGTACGGCTCGAACGATGCCTTAAACAATGGCAGAGCACCGACCGGCATCGTATCCATCGACACATTCCGCTCGGTCCTCAATCTGCTCATACACAGACGACAGGCTGAGGGGAGCCAAGTGGTCCTGCTTTCACCGCCCCCAATCGGAAACGAACACCAGGAGCGCTTGATCGCGCCGTTCAGGGCGGTGGTTCGCAAGACCGCGACGGATCTCGGTCTCACCTTCATCGATACCGAAGAGGTCCTGAGGAACGTCGTCCCCATCTGGACCGAGGACAAGGTTCATCTCAGCACGGCCGCCAACACCGCCATTGCCGATCGCCTCGCGAAGACTATCCACTGCCAGTGAGCGTCACAGCCACCGCGAGGTCACCGCGTTCGGCCATCTCCCGCTGAAACGGGCCGCTGACCTCGTCAAGGCTTGTGAATAGCCGTTAACTAAAATTGCATTTTTATGACAAAATCCGGAATCGGGGGGATTTACACCAGGCGCTTTCGCAGCACAAATTTGCATCAAGCTGCTCTGCATCTGCTCACGATCCGTTAGCTTCATGCAGGCAGAGTTCTTGAAGTTGAAGGTTGCGTACCAAGCCTTCAACCGCGTGCATTCACTTCCTATCCGGGAGACATAACCGGCCTCGATAGAGGGCCTTCCCGGCGAATTGTTCAAGTCCAAAGCCTTGCAGGCGAATTGCGGGACAACGAACAAGAACACGATCCAGGGAGCATTGGTCATGTCGCAGATTGATTTGGACGGAAGTTCGTTGCCGATGTTGACGGCCGCGACCGGCACCGAGGAGTCGCACCGGTTGGCGGTCGGGCCGATGGCCCAGCCTGCCCGGGAAAATTCTGAAGAGGGCGATAATCGATCCTGGATCGGTCGGGCGTTGCAGTCGGCAGTCTATGCGGTCCTAATTGTTCCATTCGCGATCGTCGTTTGCGCGATAGCTGCTTTCGCCATTCTCCCCTTGCACACCGACTCCCGGTGTGACGACGGTTACGAATAGCAAGGGCCGACAACCAACGCGGACTGCACCGTGAACTCTCGGGCCCGTCTGATTCCGGGACCGACGATCCGCAGGAGGCTTCAGGGCTCAGTAGGCATCCTGATGGATCAGCGCCAGCGCGGTTTTCAGGATGATCCTGATGTCGAGCCAGATGCTCCAATTGCTGACGTACCAGATGTCGTACTCGACCCGCTTTTCCATCAGATCGATGGTCGGCGTCTCGCCGCGGAAGCCGTTGACCTGGGCCCAACCGGTCAGGCCCGGCTTCATGTGATGCCGGTACACGTAGTTGCTGATGATCGGGTCGTAGTAATTGTCGTGCGCGAGCGCATGCGGGCGCGGCCCGACCAGCGACATCTCACCGCGTAGAACGTTCCAGAGCTGCGGCAGCTCATCGATGCTGGTCCGCCGCAGCACCCGGCCGACGCGGGTGACCCGCATGTCACTCTTCGTCGCCTGCGTGACGACATGACCGTTCTCCGCCACCGTCATAGACCGGAATTTCCAGATCTCGAACGGCTTGCCGTTGAAACCGCGCCGGGACTGCTTGAAGATCACCTTTCCGATTGAATCGAGCTTAATCATGATCGCGGCAGTCGCTAGCAATGGAGCAAGCAGCAACAAGGCGAGGGAGGCAAGACCGATATCGAGGCAACGCTTTTGGGCCCGCTCGAAGACGTTGAGTGGCGCACGTTGGATCTCGATCGCGACCGTTCCGCTGACGGGCTGGAACGGACGCGAGACCAGATCGGCGATCGGGAAATCCGGCAGAAGACGGATCGGCTGGGGAACAACGCGCAGGTGCTGGCTCAGCTTCTGGAGAAGCGGCATCTCGTCCCAGTCGATGACCAGGAGATATTCTTCCACATCCGCCGTGCGCGCCTGACGGGTGATGTCGCGAATCTCGCGATCCCAGCCCGCGCCCTCTTCAGACGGATCGAGCACGAAATGCCGCACGACGTTGAAGCCGTGCTTGCGCAGATCCTTGAACCGGGTCGAGGTGAAATCGAGAGGCTTGAGGCTGAGCAGCACGACCTTGCGATCCACCAGGCGGCCCTTGGCGTAGCTCGAGGTCAGCGCCAGACTCCACAGCACGCGCAGGCCGCCCAAGGCGACGCCGCCGGTGGCCGCGAACAGCAGCGTGGTTCCGCGCGACAGGTCCGCGGACGATTTGAGCAGGAACGCCTCGACGGCGAGAATGGTCAGCGAGATCAGCCAGACCGCCAGGGCCTTGCGCAGCTGCCAGAACGTGTTCATCAGACGATGGTGATCGTAGACGCCCTGGAAATAAGCGATCGTCACGAACACCGCGCCGACCACCAGACCTGCTCCGACGGACGAGTCCTGCTCGATCACGAGCACGCGATACAGGCCGCTTGCCGCGAAATAGCTGAGCAGAACGGCGACGAAGTCTCCGGCGATCAAAGCCACTTGCAGGGGTCTTTGGAGGGCACCGCGTCGGTTCGAGATAACCGAATAATAATTTTCCGAACCGTAAGTTGCTACAGCCATCCGAACCTCGCTGCCTCGTCACCACTCGCAATCGGAATTGCGAGCAAATCGATCTAATTTTTTCGACGTGCGCCGGAGTATATCTTAACTAAACAAAGCGACATTGCGGCAGTGCACCGAAAAAATCAAATCGATTTTCATGCAATGCAGCGTCGCAGCAAAACAATGCTCAAACTACTGTCACACACGTGACAATTAAGCGGGCATCACGCCGCGTTTCACACCAAATCGCGTCATTTTCGCACAGCATTATCGCGCGCATTTGAACGGCTGTTCAACCATGCCGCTTAAGCCGTTATTAGGCCGCCGCCATTAACACTCGTGACCAATTCGAGGAGTTGCGTCGTGAGTACGGTTGCCATTTTCAGTCTGCTGATCGGATCGTTGCTGGGAGGCCGATTCCGGATCTTCATTCTGCCGCCCGCCATCGTTCTCGGTGCCACGATTCTCGGTGTGGCCTCCGTCTGGCAGGGACATGATTCAGCTCACATCGTTGTGACGATCCTCGTCTTCGCGTCGGTGCTCCAGCTTGGCTATTTCTGCGGCGCGGTTCTGGTCCGCGCGCGAACGGCCGCCTATCGCGGCAAGGCCGCACCATCCATCGTTCGACAGCCGCAGCTTCGGCTAGCCCCGCGCAAGCTTGGGGACGGGTGATTCGCAGAGCTGGTGAATGATCAGCCAGGTGCGCGCTTGCCGGCAGGGGTAAAAAGACCTACTCGAACATCCAAATTCGCCGATAGCATATTGACATCTCGGGCGAAGCTCTTTGAAAGAGTTGCACCCCATGTCCATGATTGCGCCCCGAAATTCGCCCCGGCCGAAGCTACCGAACGGCGTGCGCATCTATGCGATCAGCGATATCCACGGCTGTGCGCATCTGCTCGAGCAGATGTTCGCCGTGATCGATGCGGACATGGCGAACAGCCGGCCGTATCGCGCGATCGAGGTCTTCCTCGGTGACTACATCGATCGCGGACCGGACTCGCGTCATACCCTCGATCTCCTGATCGACCGCAGCCGCCGCCGCAACACCGTCTTTCTCAAGGGCAATCACGAGGCTTATTTCACATCGGTGCTGGAAGATCCCGCTCGCGCCGCCGAATGGTTTCAGTTCGGCGGGCTCCAGACCCTGATGTCGTACGGCGTGTCGGCCGCGCCCGGTCTTGGCAAGGACGAGTTGCCCAATCTGGTGCGCAAGCTCACATCGGTGATGCCGCCGGAGCACATCGCGTTCCTGCGCCAGTTGCGGCCGACCTTCACGTGCGGCGACTTCTTCTTCGTCCATGCAGGGGTGCGTCCGGGAATTCCGCTCTCCGAGCAGCGCGAACAAGACCTGTTGTGGATCAGGGACGAGTTCCTGCAAAGCAACAGGCGCTTCGGCAAATACGTCGTACACGGCCATACGCCGGTGAAGCAGGCCGAGCTGCTCGAGAACCGGGCCAACATCGATACCGGGGCCTATGCCACCGGCAACCTGACGCTGCTGTCCATTCAGGGCAACAGCATGCTCGCGATCTAGCGGCCTCGCTCGCGCGCCGTATCAAGCGTCAGTTGGTGGGGCTCGCCGGAGGCCGGTAGTCCGGGAAACGGCTCAGCATCGCCGCCTTCAGGAACTTGAAATGGGCGATCGAGGCGCCGAGCTCCTTGAGTCGGCGCTGGCCGTTCAGGATTTCCTTGTCGAACAGGTCCTGGTGGTGATTGTCGAGCGCCTCGCGCTCGAGATATTCGTCGTCGCCGTTGCCGATCGTCACGGCGGCGCGCGCCAGCACGTCTTCGACCCGGCGGTTGAGACCCGACTGCTCGCGCTCCGCCGCATGCAGGGCGTCATCGATCGCAATCATGATGGCTTCGATGCGGGTGCGATCGGTTTCGGCGTCGCGCTCGGGCGAGCGCGCGCGGAACACCTGCTCTCCGCCGAAACGGTCTTTCAGGAAGTTATGGGTGCGGGCCCGCAGGAAGAGCTGAAACATGCGTGCATTTTCCGGTTCGAGGCGCCAGACCAGAAAATGGGCCCGCGATGGTTAATAAAGGTTGAATCCTTCGCGCCGCTCGGTGCGGCTTTGCGCCATCCAGGCCCTCCAGGCACCCTCGTGCTTCTCATAGAGCTCGAGCCTGCGCTGCTCGCCGGCATCGGGCCACGCATTGCGGCCATCGGGCGCGACCTGCGCCTGGCCGGGCGCCTGCTCGCTGTCGAGCCGCTCGAACTCGAACGTCTCCTCGGGCGTCAGGCCGATCAGGACGCGGCGACCTCCCCCATCGACGAAATACCGCCGTGGCGCGTTGTACGTCGGGCTCGTCATGGCGTCTCCCCGAAATCCCGGAATGATTCACTCCCCTCCGCCGCCATGCGAGCCGCAACGCGAGAACCGCACGCCGGTTGTAATTCATCAGAATGCACGCCGCGCCCTCGCCAATGAACTGTTCTGCCGGAACGCGGTGGGACTGTAGGGACGGTGGAACGGATGACGCTCCGCGCGCTCGCGAGGCCGCAGCGCGCGCGTCGCATAGCCTGCGCCAAAGCCAGCGAGGAGCGAGACCAGGATCGCGAGCAGCATCATTCGCAAGTCATTCCAGTGATACTGGCAGTCTCATCTTCGAGTTGTGTCGAGATCATGATCACCGCCGCTGATTTTCTCGTCATGCCAGGGATTTTTTGGGCAGCACCCTGCATGCGAAGTGATCGGGCTCGTGCGTCAACCGAAGAACCAGAGGAACAATCGCACCAGCAACAGCGTGATGAAATACACCCAGCCCGCCATCGCGATCAGCGCAACGCTGAAAAAGGCGCCTTCAAACGCCCGCTCTCTGAGCTTCGTGAGAGGAAGTGCCGCTCGCGCCTTTTGAAGCATCTCGGTCTTCTTGATTTTGTTGATTTTGATTTGTTCGTGCGCGCGCACCATAGCCGAACGAATTCGACGATCTCGTGACGACTCAACCGAGAGAAGCGCAATACTGCTCGTCGGGGCCGCTGCCGCATGCATCGCGATTGGATTTTTTCTCGTTCGAGCCGTTGCGACCAACGGCGGCGATTCAATTCAAGTTGATCACTCGAATCTACGTCGTGATTTCGAAGCAAACAATGTCGTGATCTCGAAGCATATAATTCCTAATCGCGCACAAGTGCTGACAGCGAAACGCCGTGCCATCCATTATCAAGGGGAGGTTGCCGGCCCAAGCTTGGAGGACATTGAGGGACATCATCGCAGGGAACAAGTTCCCTGCTCGCCTCCATCGCCAGCATGGCATCCAAGCAGCTCCTGCCTGTCTTCGGCAAGCCGATGATCCAGCGCCTGCAAACCATCCTGACGCTCGGAGGCATCAGGAACATCTTCATCGCCACCGCGTCGAAGGACCGGTCGCTGTTTCGACGGCTGCTCGGCGACGGCTCCGGGATCGGCACTTCTTCCATGCTCATCAGAACAGTCCGCGCGAATTGGCGGAGCTTCCGAGCCTTGCCGCAGCGTCGAGACGCGGAGTCGGATCTCGAATATCGGCTGGCGCTCCCGCGAGGATTTCGAGCGCGGACTTGTGAAGACCGTGCGCCGGTTCTGCGACAACCGGACGTGGTGCCAGTACATCCGCGATCCCACCATCACAGCGTGCAGATCGATCTTGGTTAGCGAAACTCCGTGGTTATACGGAGCGCAACGCGCCGATTTCATCGCGGTAAGGTTGAGCAGTTAGCTTAATCCGCGTTGTTTGTTGCGAACCTTAGCGGATCGCATATCCATCTTCGCACCGGGCTCCCCCAGGCCCGGCCCCACCCAAGCAAAGCCGTCGAGCGAACGTGGGTCCGCTTGGCGGCTTTGTCTTTGTGTCGACGAGAGGATGATTTCGGTTATGGCGCGCAGGCCCTGGTCGTTCAAGGAAGACCGCCGGCTGATGGATTTGGCCAAGTCTTCGACTTCGCTGGAAGAGGCAGCAAAACTTCTCGGGCGCTCGCCCGATGCGATCAAGCGTATGGCCTTGCGCCTCGGCCTGTCGCTGAAATCCAAGGGCGCCAAGAAGAGCTAGCGTCGGCCGCACGCGACACGTCATGGACGGGCGCGTCCGCCTCATCAATCGATGCATGGCAGCCGCCAGTCGACATGGGCCAATCGCTTTCAGCGCCCGCGATCTCTCCGCGCCCGGATGTTAGACTATCCAACGATGAAGATTGAACATCGTCCCTTTTCGGCGCAGAACGGTCGCCGGACCGCGCCTCGTTTGACGTCAACTGGATGCATGCGGATTGGGCCGCAGCCACGGCTCCGCGGTTCGCCCGCGAACCTTGGTTCATGCCCTCGAGGGTTTGTGAACCTTAACGATGTTCTTGGCTTTCGAAAGCGGCCAGCCGGTCGACCGGCTATGTTGGCGCAATGCGCCGCAATCATCTCACCGCAGCCGCGGTTATCTGTCTCGTGCTCATCGTTTATGCGACGCTGGCCAAGCTCGCGGGCCGGCCGGCGCTCATGGGCCACGCGGAGGCCTACTGGGTCGTCGTGATTGAGCGCTTCAGCGCCTACGGTCTGTTGGGCTTCCTGCTGTCCTTCCTGCTACCGGGGCGCGTCAAGCTGGCTTGCGCGTTCGTGATCGCCGTCGCAGTCGGGTTAGAGGTCTTGCAGGCGGTGACGCCGGATCGTGATCCACGATTCATCGACGTGCTGCAAAAGGCCGCCGGCGGCACCGTCGGCGTCCTTCTGGCCCAGACCATCCTGGCTTTCCTGCCGAGGCCGCCGTCCTGAGGCGGCCGCCGGCTTACGCTACTCCGCGCCGCAAGCTCGGCTGATTGGTCGAAAGAACCCCGGACATCTGCCGATGGGCATCGCGCAGCGCCGTGATCGCATCGTCGAGGTCGAATTCGGCTTCACGAACGGTCTCGAAGAACCGGGCCATCAAGGCGAGGTTCAGCTTGACGCGGGTGTTCCCGTCGCGGCTCTTGCGGCGATCGAGCGACAGATGCATCGCCTGCATCCTGGCTTCGGCAGCGCTGCAGCCGCTGAGGGTCGCGAGTTCGTCATATGTCATCCAGATCTGAGGCATGTCCCTGTCCGCCTTTTGTTATGGGCCTCAACCTAGATTTCACCTCTAAAACTAGTGTTGCCGCACTACAGTCGCGCGGTGTTTTCGCGACAACAGCGTCAATGCAAAGCTAAAAGCCCGCACCCTACGAGACAGGCGCCTTGGGCGGCGTAAACGGATGACGCGGCCGGGAACGGTTGTCGAGGCCCTTGGGCAGCTTGTCGGCGTTGAGCTTCACGACCGCGCATTTGGCGTCGGCCGGCGCATCTTCCTGGCTATAGATCAGCGTCGCCTCGAACTTCACGTCAGGCGCTTCCTTGGCCGTTCCCGAACAGCTCGCCACCAGGCCGTTGCACACACCCGAAAGTTTGACCTCGACCTCATCAGGCCCGAACACGCTCAGCGGGCCGTCAGCATGCCGGTTCACGGTCAGGACGGCCGAGAAGTACTGCTCATCGACCCGGTAGGAACCGCCATAAGTAAAGAAGCTGTCGCGGCCCGAGATCCGGCCCTCGGCCAGATCCACGATGCCGGTGCCCTGACCTCGTGGGGTCCTGAACCAGGCAGCGTATTTACCGTCTCTCAGCATGGGGAATTTCCGAGGTGAAGATCGCCCTGTATTTGCGACCAACTCTGGGGCGCGACAATGACCTAACGGCCAGCCCTTCGGGCAAGGTTAATGCTCCGAAAACCCAATCCGTCGAATTGCCGCCGACGCGCGACGCCGGCGGCGAACGTCAGAACAACTCTATGCCGTCATCCGCGGTCTCGACCGCATCGACGCGGCGCGTGGCGGCGATCGACGCAAGGCCAAGCGCTTGCAGGAATTCGCGGTGAACGTCCCGCTCGCGCTCCATCGTGTAGCGCGCGAAGAGATCGTCGAGCATCGCCTGATCCTGCGCCTCCGGCTGCGGCTGCTGCGTGCCCGCGCTCGCGGTCTCGAGACGCGCGGCAACCGCAGGCAGGGCCGCGGAGCTCTCGCCCAGCGAGCTCATCAGACCTTGCGCCGAATTCATCAGGCCTTCGAATTCCGCACCTTCATCGACGAGCCGGCTCATCAGCTTGCCGAGCCGTTCGTTGCCGACCTCGACCTCGCGCAGCGCCTGGAGGATCTGCGGCTCGAACTTGCCGAGCTGCGTGGGATCGCCCCGCACGCGGAGCTCCTTCAGCTCGTTCGCAGAGCGCTCGATGCCGTCGAGCACGGGCCGCAAGCGCCCCGCGCCCACAGAGACATGGTCGGCGGTGGCCTTGAGCTCGTTGGCGATCACGACGAAAGCGCTGCCGCGGCTGCCGAGATGGCTCGCCTTGAGGCCGGCATTCATTCCGATCAGGGTGATGTCGACGGTCGCCTCGGCGAGCCCGGCGATAGCCTGGCGAAACTTTGCCAGCGTGTCCTCGACGATGGCGAGCGCCTCGTCGACCGAGCGGCCGGCGCTCTCGCAGGTGGCGATCAGTGTCGAGGCATGTGCCAGTGCCTGCTTGATGCGCGCCAGGAACGATGACGAGCCGCCATCCTCGCCGCCGAACAGCGTGCGGCCATGGCCGACGACGTTGCCCGCATCGTGCAGGATGGCGCTGAGCGCGCGAACGATCTGGCCGATGTCGCCGCCGAATTCGCGCTGGGCGTCCCTGAGCAGGGCCGCCTGCAACTGGCAGATCGCGCGCGCGCCGTCCTCGCTCGCGCCCCGTTCGGGAACGAGGCCCGGCGCAGCTTCCGACGCCTGGCCGAGGCCATGGCAGACATGTTCGAGGCGCTGGCGTGTGCTGTCGCCGGCCTGCAGGGAAATGATCGCGCCGCCGACCGCCTCGGCGATCTTCCTCGTGCTGGTGCTCGCGAGGTCGGCGAGCTGGCTGCTGTCCCGGCGCTGGCCGCGCAATCCGGAATAGGCTGCGCCGAGCTCGGCGCTCTCCGACACCAATTGATTCCGATAACGGCTCTCGAACTCCTTCTGCCGGCCGGAGGCAGTCGCAACGGCTTCCGACAGGCGCTGCTGGTCCCGCGCGCAGCCCTCGATCGAACCTTGTACCGCCTTGCCGAGATCATAGGCTTCCTGCGTGAAGGCGAGAAAGCCCTCGCGATCGCCGTCGAGCGAGGCCGCCTCGATCCGCGCGCTGCGCGCGATGATGGTGATCATCTGGATGTGCTTGAACAGCGGCTTGAGCAGCGAGGACGCCTCCGCCGTGCTCGTGCCGATGGTCGCAAGCAGCGCGCTCTCGGCCGGCAGCGCCTCTGCCAGCTCGCTGAGCCGCGCGGCGATCTCCTGTAGCGCGGTGGCGGCGCCCTCGATCTCGGCGCCGGAGAGCTCCTCCGATAGCGTCGCGAGGCCCTGGTTCAGCTCCTTGAAGATGAGGTGACCGCGACCGAGCTCGTGACCGACGCGCGCGAAGACGTCCTCGATCCGCGACGAGACGTCCTCGATCGCGACGATCGCCTCGGTGAGTGTGTTGGCCGGAATGGCGGACATCGCAATCAACCTGCCACCGCAACGGGTCCGGCCTGATACCAGAGCATGATCTCGCGCGGGATATGATGCAGCGAGACGACCTTCTCGACTCCGCCATGCGCGATGGCTTCCTTGGGCATGCCGAACACCACGCAGCTCTCCTCGTCCTGCGCGCGCGTCGAGGCGCCGAGCTTGCGCATCTCCAGCATACCGCGCGCGCCGTCGTCGCCCATGCCCGTCATGATCACGCCGAGCGCGTTGGCGCCGGCATGCTGGGCCGCGGAGCGAAACAGCACGTCGACCGAGGGGCGATGCCGCGACACCGGCGGCCCGTCCTTGATCGCGATCTGGTAGCGCAGGCCGATGCGCTGGAGCAGCATGTGACGGGCGCCCGGCGCGATATAGGCGCAGCCCGGCAGCACCGGCTCGCCGTCCTCGGCTTCCTTGACGCGGATCTGGCAGACGCTGTCGAGACGCCTGGCGAAGGCGGCGGTGAACCCTGCCGGCATGTGCTGGACGATGACGATGGGAGGACAGTGCGGCGGCAGCATCTCGAGGACGTCGTTGAGCGCTTCGGTCCCGCCGGTCGATGCGCCGATGCAGACGATGCGTTCAGTGGTCGGCCGGACCTTGCCCTGCACCGGCGGCGGGATGATGGCGTCGGCGGTCAGCTTCCTCTCGATCGTACGGCGCTCCGCCCGCGGGCGGACCCGCGCGCGCGCCGCCGATTTCACGGCCTCGCGCAGTCGCGTCGAGCATTCGAACAGCGCCTGCCGGGTGTCGATCTTCGGCTTCGGCACGATGTCGACTGCGCCCGCCTCGAACGCCTCGAACATCACGTTGGAACCTTCCTCGGTGAGCGAGGAGCAGATGATCACCGGGATCGGGCGCTGCGCCATGATCTTGCGCAGGAACGTCATGCCGTCCATGCGCGGCATTTCCAGGTCGAGGATCATGACATCGGGGATTTCGTTCTGGAGGCGGCGCGCCGCCGCGAACGGATCGGAGGCCGTCCCCATCACCTCGATGTCAGGGTCGTCGTTGAGGATCGTTTGCAGGATTTGGCGAACCGACGCCGAATCGTCCACGATCAGTACGCGAACTTTCTCCTTCGGCATCTCGCGTGGCTCCAATCAGACCTGGAAAATGGTGGGCTGAACCTGTTTCAGACCAGGGACGGCACTGTGAATCATCGATTCCGAATGTCCGACCAGCAAATAACCGCCAGGCCGCAAATGGCTGCACAATTGCTCGACCACCTTGCGCTGGGTCTCACGCTCGAAATAGATCAGGACGTTGCGGCAGAAGATGATGTCGACGTCCCGGTCGACGGGGTAGGACTTATCCATGAGGTTCATCCTCATGAAATGCGTCATGCGCCGCAATTCCGGCACCACCCGTACCTCGCCGCGCGACCTGTCGCGTGACGACAGGAAATATCGCTTCAAAAATGGCTCCGGTACCGGCGCGAGCACGTCACGGGTGTAGATCGCGGTCTTGGCAAGCCGCAACACCGCGGTCGAGATGTCGGTCCCGAGGATGCGGTACTGAAACCGCGAGCCGTTCCGCGTCATGTCGTCCAGCACCATGGCGGTGGTGTAGGCTTCCATGCCGGTGGAGCTTGCCGAGCTCCAGATCTTCAGGTTCGCGTTTTTCCGTCCGTGCGACTTGAGCAGGGCCGGGATCGCGACGTCACTCATGAAGGTGAAGTGCTGGGGCTCCCGGAAGAAGTCGGTCTTGTTGGTCGTCACAACATCGATGAGATGGGTGAGCTCGGCGTCGAAATGTTCGGCCTCGAACAGGTTGTCGACATATTCATTGAGGTCGGAGAAGTTCAGCGCGCGCACGCGCTTGTGCAGCCGCCCCTCCAGCATCAGCCGCTTGCCCTGCGGCAGCTTGATGCCGACCTGGCCCTCGATCAGTTCGGCGATGGTCCGGAAGTGGCGGTCGGACAGATGGACGACCGTATCCTGCACGGCGGGCATCATGGCTGAATGCCCCGATCCGCGATGGCTGCCTGCACTGAATGTCGGGCCGAACGGGCCATCTTGAATCCCACGCATTTACACGATCACTGACGGCGGATCGGCCCATCGGTGAAGGATGGGCCGACCTCCTGACGGGTCTCAGCGCTGGAAATCGGCATCCCGATCGTCCTCGCCGTCGTTCATGTCGAAGGCAAAGCCGCCGCCACCGGCCGCCTTCACGGCGCGCGCCGGCCTCGCCTGCGGCTTCTTGGCCGGCCGCTCGACGGCCGCCATTGTCGCCGCCTTGGCGCGGAGCTGGTTCACCGCCCGGTCGATCGGCGCGGCGGCCTGGCTGCGTCCCTGCTCGATGCGGAAATAGGCGATCGTCGACTGAAGTTGCTCGGCCTGCGAGGCGAGCTCCTCCGAGGTCGAGGAGACCTGTTCGGAAGCGCTGGCGTTCTGCTGGCCGACCTTGTCGAGCTGCTGGATCGCCTGGTTGATCTGGGCCGAGCCGACGTCCTGCTCGCGGCAGGCGGCGGTGATTTCCTCGACGAGCTCTGCCGTCCTCTTGATATCAGGGACGAGCTTGGAGAGCATATTTCCGGCCTCCTGCGCGACCTTGACGGTCTCAGTCGACAGCGTGCCGATCTCGGCCGCTGCCGCCTGGCTGCGTTCGGCGAGCTTGCGCACTTCGGACGCGACCACCGCAAAGCCCTTGCCGTGCTCGCCGGCGCGCGCGGCCTCGACCGCGGCGTTGAGCGCGAGCAGGTCGGTCTGGCGCGCGATCTCCTGCACGATCGTGATCTTCTCGGCGATGGTCTGCATCGCGTTGACGGCGCGGCCGACGGCGGCACCGCTGGCCTCGGCATCCTTGGCCGACTGCGCGGCGATCTTCTCGGTCTGGTTGGCGTTGTCCGCGTTCTGCTTCACGTTCGAGGCCATCTCCTCCATCGAGGACGAGGCCTCCTCGGCGGACGAGGCCTGCTCGGTCGCGCCCTGCGAGAGCTGCTCGGCGCTGGCAGAGAGCTCCTGGCTGCCGGCGGAGACGTTCTGCGCCGCGGTCAGGGCTTCCGACACGATCTTGCGGAGCTTCTCCACCATGCGCTCGAGCGCGAGACCGAGCGTATCCTTGTCCGACAGCGGTTTGGCCTCGACCATGAGATCGCCCTGCGCGATCTGGTTGGCGAGCGCCGCCGTCGCGTTGAGGTTGACCGTCATCGCGTTCAACGACTTGATGAGATCTCCAATCTCGTCGTTGCTGGAGGACTCGATCTTGTGGCTGAGATCGCCGATCGCCACCGCATCAGCGAGGCCCACCGCCTGCGCCAGGGCACGGCTGATGTTCAGCGCAATCCAGGTCGCCGCGACCGCGGCGATCAGCAGCGAGGCAATGACCAGGCTCATCAGCAGCATCTCGGCGCGCGCACCGTCCTGCTTGGACTGCTCGGCCTGCTCAGCCATGTTCTTCTTGACGTTCTTGATGTAACCGTCGGCCGCTTCGATCGCGTCCGCAACGACCTTGCGGCCGTCATGCATGGAGCGATCCAGGGCCTTCGGCTTGTCGGTCTTCGCGAGCGCGACCGTCTCGTCCTGATAGGCGTTCAGCTTGGCGAAGGCGACGTTGAAGACCTCCATCAGCTTCTTGCCGCCTTCGCTGACCGCCGCGTAGATCTCGTCCTTGGACTTGGCAACCGCTTCGCGATTCTTGATCAGGTCAGCCCGGAACTGCTCGTGCTCTGCGTCGTTCGCCGCCAGGATCGAGTTCTTCTCGGCGCGAACGAGGAACAGAATGCCTTCCTTCAGCTCGGCGGCCTTTTCCATCCGGCCCGCACGGCTGACCAGAAGCTCGGTGGTGCCGACCATGTCGGCCAGCTTCATGTACCCGACCGCGCCCGCGATCATGGACAGCAGGATGACGACGCCAAATGCGCTGGCAAGCTTGGCTTTGACGGTGAATCTCATGTCAGTCTCGTTGGTTCGAATTGGGGTGCTTACGCTTGACCACGCTTCACGCTTGCAAATTCAGGCGGCGCGAGAGGTATCGCGCCCTTCCGGGATCTCGTCGTTCGCCATCAGCTTGGCGAGATCGAAGATGACGACGAATTTCTCGCCCTTGCGGCCGATGCCGGCGGCATAGTCGGACTGCCATTTGCCGCCGACCTCGGGGATGGGCTCGATCGCCTGCTCGTCGATATCGGTGACCTCGAACACGCAATCGGCGACGAAGCCGACGCCGACCAGGCGATCCTTCATCGGCACGTCGAGGATGATGATGCGGGTCGCTTCAGTCGCTTCCACGGCCGGCAGGCCGAGCTTGGTGCGGAGGTCGACGATGGGATAGCCGCTGCCGCGCACGTCGATCATGCCGAGCAGGAAATTCGGCGCATGCGGCAGCCGTGAGATCGGCCGCATGTCGAGAATTTCCCGGACATTGCGGATGCTGATGCCGAACGTCTCGCCGGCGAGCCCGAGCGTCAGATATTGCGAGGTTGCGGCCATGGTACGGTCCAGAGTCAGATAGTTTTCAAGTTGCGGTCAGCGCTGAAACTCGGCGTCGCGTTCGTCTTCGCCGTCATGCATGTCGAAGGCGAAGCCGCCGCCATTGGCGACCTTCATCGCGCGCGCCGGCTTGCGGGCGGGCGCGGGCTTCTTGACGCTGCGGTCCGCTGCCGCCATGTGCGCGGCCTTGGCGCGGAGCTGGGTGACCGCACGGTCGATCGGCGCGGGCGCCGCAGCCTCGCCGCGGCCGGCATGCTCGATGCGGAAGAACGAGATGGTGGACTGAAGCTGCTCGGCCTGCGAGGCGAGCTCCTCGGAGGTCGAGGACACCTGCTCGGAGGCGCTGGCGTTCTGCTGGCCGACCTTGTCGAGCTGCTGGATCGCCTGGTTGATCTGGGCCGAGCCGACGTCCTGCTCGCGGCAGGCAGCGGTGATCTCCTGGACCAGCTCGGCAGTCTTCTTGATGTCGGGCACGAGCTTGGACAGCATGTCGCCGGCTTCCCGCGCGACCTTCACGGTTTCCGTCGACAGCGTGCCGATGTCGGCCGCCGCCGCCTGGCTGCGTTCTGCGAGCTTGCGGACTTCGGAGGCGACCACCGCAAAGCCCTTGCCGTGCTCCCCGGCGCGCGCGGCCTCGACCGCGGCGTTGAGCGCGAGCAGGTCGGTCTGGCGCGCGATCTCCTGCACGATCGTGATCTTCTCGGCGATGGTCTGCATCGCATTGACGGCACGCCCCACGGCGACGCCGCTGGCTTCCGCGTCCTTGGCCGACTGCGCAGCGATCTTCTCGGTCTGGTTGGCGTTGTCGGCATTCTGCTTCACGTTCGAGGCCATCTCTTCCATCGAGGACGAGGCCTCCTCGGCGGATGAGGCCTGCTCGGTCGCGCCCTGCGAGAGCTGCTCGGCACTGGCCGAGAGCTCCTGGCTGCCGGCGGAGACGTTGTTTGCAGCGGTGAGAGCCTCCTCGACGACCTGCCGAAGCTTCTCGACCATCATGTTGAGCGATTTGACCAGATCGCCGATCTCGTCGTTGCTGGAGACGTTGATCGTCTGGCTGAGGTCGCCACTCGCCACCGCGCCGGCAAGGCCGACGGCGCGGCTGAGGCCACGCGCAATGCTGAGGGAAATCCAGATCGCGGCGATCAGGCCGATCACAAGCGATGCTAACACGGCCGAGATCAGCAGGAACTGAGCGCGGTTGCCGTCCTCGTGAGCCTGGGCCGTCTGAGCGGCCATGTTCTTCTTGACGTTGGTTACGTAGACGCTGGCGGCTTCCATCGCCTCGCCGGCCGCCTTGCGAGCCTCAATCGACGAGCGCTCGACGGCCTTCGTCCTGTCGGTCCTGGCGGTCTTGAGGACGTCGTCCTGAATGGCATTCATCCGGACGTAGGCGGCGCCGAAATTCTCGATCAGCTTCTTGCCCTCGGCAGAAGCCTGTCCATGGATCTCCTCTTTCAGTTTCAGCAGCGTCTCACGTTGCTTGGCGATCTCGGCGATGAAGCGGTCGGCCTCGCTATCCGGCGCGAGAAGCAGGTTCTTCTCGGCCCGAACCTGGGACAGAACTCCCTTTTCGATTTCCGCCGCACGGTCCATTCGGCCCGCGCGCGACACCAGACTGTCGGCGGTGTCGATCATCTCGCTCAGTTTCACATAAGCGAGGCCACCCGCCGCCATCGACAGCAACAGGACCACACCGAACGCGATGGCAAGCTTTGCCTTGACCGTAAATCTCATTTCCAGCCCCTACCCCAGTCTCGCCCGAGACCTCATCTCAATTCAGGATGCGTTCCATGTTCGGAACGATGACGAACTCTTCGCGCCACTTGGCAATGAAGCGAATGAACTCCGGCTTCCAGTGCATGCCGACGCGCGGTGTCTGCTGCACGTCGGTCTGCGATATTTCGGTGACCTCATAGACCTTGTCGGCGGTGACGCCGACCAGCACCGGCTCGCCGTCCAGTTCGATCTCGATGACGACGATGCGCGTGTCGGCGGAGTCGTCGAGCTGCGGCATGCCGAAGCGAATGCGCAGGTCGGCGAGCGGAATGACGTTGCCGCGCACGTTGATGACGCTCGGAACGAAGGCCCGCGCGCCCGCCACCCTGGTCACCGGCACGGGATCGATGATCTCGCGGACGAGGCCGGCGTCGAGCGCGAATTTCTCCTCGCCGAGACCGATCATCACGACCTGCATCGCGTCGACCTGATGTTCCTCCGTATGCGCCTCGTTCATCACGCCGCCTCGCTGATGTGCTGCTTCTCGACCTTCGACTGCGCCATCGCGACGAGCTGTGCGACATCGAGGATCAGCGCCGCCGTACCGTCGCCCAGAATGGTCGCGCCGGAGAAGATCGTGACGTCGGAGTGCAGCTTGGAGAGCGACTTGATCACGGTCTGGTGGTTGCCGATGATCTGGTCGGCGACCAGGCCGACGCGGGTTTCGCCGGTCGAGATGATGATCGTCTTCTGGTGCCGGTCGGGCGCGCCCGATGCGGTCATGATCTCGCGCAAGCGCAGGAACGGCACGAGGTTGCCGCGCACGTTGAGGAAGTTGCGGCCGCGGGAGCGCTCGTCCTCTGCCGTCAGCTCGACGCACTCCTCCACCGCCGACAACGGAATGATGTAGCGGCCCTCGCCGACGCGGATCAAAAGACCCTCGATGATCGCGAGCGTCAGCGGCAGGCGCAGCGTCACCGTGGTGCCCTGGCCCGGCCGGGTCGACAGGTCGATCGTGCCGCGCATGGTCTCGATGGTGCGCTTGACCACGTCCATGCCGACGCCGCGGCCCGACAGCGCCGAGATGGTCTGCGCGGTCGAGAAGCCCGGGTGGAACAGGAACTGGTGGATCTCGTGATCGGTCAGTACGGCGCCGGAGGCGATCAGCCCCTGCTCTTCCGCTTTCGCGCGGATGCGCGCGGTGTTGAGGCCGCCGCCATTGTCCTTCACGGTGACGAGCACCTGCGCACCGGAATGAACAGCCGCGAGCTCGATCCGGCCCTGCTCCGTCTTGCCGTTGGCGGAGCGGGTCGCGGTGTCTTCGATGCCATGGTCGATGGCGTTGCGGATCAGGTGAACCAGCGGATCGGCCAGGCACTCGATCATGGTCTTGTCGAGCTCGGTGTCCTCGCCCGTGGTGACGAATTCGACCGGCTTCGACAGGTCGCGCGACAAATCGTGCACCAGGCGGCGGAAGCGGCCGAACAGCGAGCCGATCGGTACCATGCGCGCGCCCATTGTGGTGTCACGCAAGGAGGAGGCAAGGCGCTCGATTTCCTCGGCGATCATCTTGATCGAGAGATCCGAACCGGACGAGGCGAGCTGCGTCAGCCGCGCCTGGGCGATGACGAGCTCGCCGACCCGGTCCATCAACTCGTCGAGACGCTCGGCCTGGACGCGGACGGTGGCGATGCCGCGATCGTCACGCTTGGCCTCGGGTTTCGGTTCAGACTTCGATTCAAGCTTGGCTTCCGGCTTCGGCTCTGCCTTGACGGGGGGCTGCGCGGCGACGGGCGCGGCAGCGACCTCGACCGCCTGCGCGGCCATCTCGGCCACCGGTGTCGGCTCCTCGTCGAGAAGCTGGAACAACGGTAGCGGCGCGGGCGCTTCGACCTGCTCAAGCGGCGAGAGCGTCAGCTTCATCTCGTCCTGGACGAACATGAAGACGTCGTCGATCGCGTCCTTGTCGCAGGCCGCGTGCAGCTTGACGTCCCACTTCAGATAGCAGTCTTCCGGCTCCATCTCGTCGAGGAACGGGATGCCGTCGGTCACGGGCACGACGAAGCACGGGCCGAGCTTGCAAAGGTCTTCCAGCAGATCGAGCGGGTTCGAGCCGTTGCGCAGGATGTGGGATTCAAATTCCAGATACAGGTGCCAGCCGGTCTGCTTGCTCTCACTGGGGGCCAGCGGCGGCGCTTCGGCGATTTCGGCGACAGGAGCGGCAGGCTGGTCGGGAAACACGAAGCGCTTGAGATCGTCGAGGATGGCCTCGCCGATGATGTCGTCGGTCGACTGCGGATCCTCGATCAGCGCCCGGATATAGTCCTTGGCCGCAAGCGCGACCGAGATCAGCTCCTGCGTCGGCTTGATCTCGCCCTTGCGGACGCGGTCGAACGCGGTCTCGAATTCGTGGGTAAAGGAGGCGACCTTGTCGAAGCCGAACATGGCGCCCGAGCCCTTGATCGTATGCAGGGCGCGGAAGGCGGAATCGACCAGCTCGCGGTCGTCGGGACGCTGGCCGAGATCGAGCAGGGCCCCTTCCAGGACCTCGAACAGCTCGCTGGCTTCCTGGCGAAAGACCTCGGTCGGGTCCATCGCACTCATGCACGCACCAGCTTGCCGACCACGGCGAGCAGCTGCTCGGGCTTGAACGGCTTGGTGATCCAGCCGGTGGCGCCGGCGCTCTTGGCTTCCTGCTTCACCGTGTCATTGGATTCGGTGGTCAGGAACACGATCGGCATGCCGACCGCGCTCGGCAGCTTGCGCAGCGCCCGGATCAGCTCCAGCCCGTTCATGACGGGCATGTTGAGGTCGGTGATGACGAGGTCGAGCTTGCCGGCCTGCGCCTTGGCGAGCCCTTGCGCGCCGTCGCCGGCCTCGATCACGTTGTGACCGGCCGGCTCGAGCACGACCTTGATCATCTGACGGATGCTGGGGGAATCGTCGACCGTGAGAATCGTGGCCATCAGGTGCCATCTTTCTTTTGCGGGAAGTGCTGTTCGATCATCGCATCGCTGGCGAAGCCGGCGCGGCGAAGGGTGTTGCGCAGAGACTGGGAGAATGATGTGAGCACCACCGGGCGGCCCTGGGCCTCGCCCGTCCTGGCGGTCGACAGCAGAAGCTGGATCGAGGTTACGTCGGCCTTGTCGACGCTCGAACAATCGATCTCGAGCCGGTCCTGCCGGCCGAAAGCCTCTCGGATCAGGTCATAGACGCTGCGGATCGCAGCGATGCTGCAATCTGCAGGCAGCCGTAGGGACCACTTCGGCTCAGTGACATCAGACGGCATTCGTCCCCCAGATTTCCTCGGGATTCGCTGCACGCATGACGCGAATCCCGCACGGCGACTATTCCCTTGGGAGAGTGTGCAAACCCCTAATGGGCATCACCGTACAACTACGGGTCACAAACCCTAGAACTTCGCGCATGCATGCAGGCGTGCATGGTTCGCTCATTTCTCATGCGTTGTGCGCAGTCTTGAGTCAGTTCGCCGCAGCCCGGACGTTTGCTCCGCGTTAAATCGCAGCGGCTATTCGTGGAGGTCACGCCTCGCCATCCGAACGAGACCGGCCGCCGATGCTGACCCAAGCGCTTTTGGTTGATGACAGCCGCTCTGTCCTCAATTTCCTGAAACGTCATATCGAAGCCGAAGGCCTGGTCGAGGCCACGACTTTCCTCGATCCCGTCGAGGCGCTGGCTCGCGCACGCGAGCGCGTCTTCGACCTCGTGCTGGTCGACTACGAGATGCCGCATATGGACGGCATCAGCTTCATCCGCGCCTTCCGCACCCTGCCCGGCTGCGCCGACATCCCGATCGCGATGATCACGTCGCGACAGACCGATGACGTCAAGATGGAAGCGCTGCAGGTTGGTGCAACCGATTTCTTACCGAAACAGCCACAGAGCCTGGAGATGACGGTGCGCCTGCGCAATCTGGTGCGCCTTGGTGCAGCCGTACGCAAGCAGAACGACCGTGCCGCCGATCTCGCGAGCGCGGTCGCCGCCGCGACCCGGAAGCTCGGTGAGCGCGAGGAAGAGATCATCCTGCGGCTCGCGCTCGCGGTCGAATACCGCGACAACGACACCGGCGAGCACACGCTGCGGGTGGCCCGCTACAGCCGCATCATCGCCGAGCAGCTCGGCCTGCCGCCCCGGCTCTGCCGCGACATCTATCTGGCCGCGCCCCTGCACGACGTCGGCAAGGTCGCCATCCCCGATCATGTCCTCCTCAAGCCCGGCAAGCTCACCGACGATGAGATGGCGGTGATTCGCACCCATGCGACGATCGGCGAAAAGATCCTGGCGGATTCCAGCTGCGAGCTGATCCAGCTCGGTGCGCAAATTGCCGCAGGCCATCACGAGCGCTGGGACGGCGCGGGCTATCCGAACGGCCTTCAGGCAGACGCGATCCCGGTCGCCGCGCGCGTCGTCGCAGTCGCCGACGTGTTCGACGCCCTGACGACGCGTCGGCCATATAAAGAGCCGATGCCGCTCGACGTGGCGCGCGACTATCTGGTCGAGAACCAGGGCCGGCAGTTCGACCCGGCCTGCGTCGGGGCCTTCCTGTCGCGCTGGGACGAGGTCGTGGAAATCGCCGCCGGTCAACAGGCGACGCCGTATCAGAAGACCGAAGCGCGTCTCGCACCTATTATAGAGTGTGCGGCAGAGAGCCCTGCGGTCGAGGACCGGTTGCCTGAGCCCGTCCCGGCCGCCTGACATGATCCATCCGGCCAATAGCTTGCCGCGACTTCGCTTTTCTCCGGTCGCAGATTTGAACCTGTTCCTGCTAGAGTGCACCAACAACCAAGAGTGATTCCGGTCACATTTGTCTGGACGCGCCGGTGCTAAGCATCGAACCAGGACGGGGACCGGCGATTTATCGGTCGAATTGGATGAGAATTCCCATGAGAAGCCTGATCGGCGCTGGTGTCGGCGCGTTCTGTCTTGCGGCTCCCGCTTTGGCGGAGACCCCGGCCGCGATCGTCGAAGACGTCCAGGGCAAGGTCGACGGCATCGCCTTCATGGACTATGTGGCGCCGGGCAAGATCATCAAGCTCGGGCCCAAGGCCAGCGTCACGCTCAGCTACCTCAAATCCTGCCAGCGCGAGACCATCAGCGAAGGCGTCGTCCTGGTCGGCGCCGAGCAGAGCACCGTACAGCTCGGCGAGGTCAAGCGCGAGAAGGTGCCCTGCGATACCAATGCGGCAAAACTGTCCGAGCGCGAGGCGAACCAGAGCGCCGCAACGACCTTCCGCACCATGCGATCGGACGCGAAGGGAGCGCCGCCGGCCAAGCTGCCGACGCTCTATGGCGTCGCGCCGCTGGTACAGGCCAAGAGCGGCAGCACGCTGGTGATCGAACGCACCGACGGCAAGGAGCCCACGATCAGCGTGCCGCTCAAGAGCGAGATCATGGTCGGTGGCAAGTTCTACGACTTTGCCAAGGCCGGAAAGACACTGACCCCGGGCGGCAGCTATCTCGCCATCCTCGGCGCCAAGCGCTACGCCTTCCAGGTCGATGCCAGCGCCACATCATCGTCGACGCCGATCGTCGGCCGCCTGCTGCGGCTCGAATAGGCGGTCTGCGACGGGGCGATGCGGCGGATCGGGGGACGGGACATCGTTGCGGCGATCCTGATTGCGCTCGTTGCGGGCGCAGTCTTCACGTCCCCGCCGCTTCAGACGCTGCAAGGTCTCTCGCTCGATATCCTCACGGCGCTGCGCTGGAAGCTTGTCGGCGATCGCCGCGATCCCGCCGCTTCTCCGGTCGTCGTGGTTGCGATCGACGGGGAGACCTACGACACGCCGCCCTTCAAGGGATCGCCGACCCAGACCTGGACGCGCGAGATCGGCCGGGTGCTCGCCAGCATCAGCGAGGGCGGCGCCAAGGTGATCGGCTTCGACGTCATCTTTCCGAGCTCGATCGAGCAGTCGGAAATTCCCTTTGGCGACGCGTCGTTCGGCAGCCGCTTGAAGGGATTTGACCGGGACTACCTCATCGCACTCCGGCAACTCTCCGACGGCGGCAAGCTGGTGCTTGGCGAGATCCTGAGCAATGACCATCCGGATGTGCCCTACCCCGCACAGCGACTTGCGGTGAAAAACGTTGTCCGCGCCCTCAACGTGCATACCGACACCGATGATGTGATCCGGCGGATGCCGCTGAGCTTTGCCATCGACGGCAAGCCTGTCCCTGCGATGGCGGTCGAGCTCGCCGCGCGTGCGCTCGGCACGACGCCCGGGAACGGACCATCCGGCGCGATGCAGCTGCCCGGCTACACGATCCCGAGCGCGGTCCCCAACACGTTGACGCTCAACTACCGTGGCATGGGCCGCGACGTCCCGGCCTATTCTTTCGCCGACCTGCGTGCCTGCGTCGAGAAAGGCGACCGCGATTTCTTCCGCCGCGCCTTCGACGGCAAGGTTGTGCTGCTCGGCACCGTCCTCAATTTCGAGGACCGCAAGCTCACCTCGATGCGGCTTTCCGGCGGATATGACGGCTCGCCCGCACCGCGTTGCGCCCTGCCCGCCCCGGCCGGCACCGCGCAGAAGGCCCGCAGCGACATCGCCGGCGTGTTCGTGCATGCCACCGTCGTGCGAAACCTGATCGAGCGCGACGCCGTGACGGAGCTCGGCTTTCCGGCGCGGACCGTCCTCACGATTGCGTTCGCGGCGATCATCGCCTGCGCGGCCTGCATGCTCGCACCCGGCGGCGCGGTGATCGCCTGGCTCGCCCTCACCGCCGTTTACGCCGCCGTGGCGGTCGGCGCGTTCGTGCATGCCCTGGCGCTGCCCTTGACAGAGCCCGCGCTCGCGAGCCTTGCCGCGCTCGCGATGATGATCGGCTACCGCTTCGTGCTGGCCGATCGCGACGAGCGTTTTCTGCGCAAGAGCTTTGCCTTCTATCTGGCGCCCGAAGTGATCAACACCATGGTCGCCTCCGGCAAGATGCCGGCGCTCGGCGGCGAGATGCGCAACGTCACCATGTTCTTCTCCGACCTCAGCGGCTTCTCCTCGATCGCCGAGACGATGACGCCGGGCGAGCTGGTGACGCTGATGAACGAATATCTCTCGGCCATGACCGACATCATCGAGAGCCATGGCGGCTATGTCGACAAATATATCGGCGATTCCATCGTCGCGATGTTCGGCGCGCCGGCCGACGATCCCGTACACGCGCGCAACGCGGTTCACGCCGCGCTGAAGTGCCACGAGAAGCTCGCGGAATTGAACGCCAGCAATCCCGCCTTCGCGGGCCACGGCCTGTCGCACCGCATCGGGCTCAACAGCGGCGAGGCCGTGGTCGGCAATATCGGCTCGCGCCGTCGCTTCAACTACACCGTGATGAGCGACACCGTGAACGTCGCCTCGCGCCTCGAGGGCGCCAACAAATATTACGGCACCGCCATCATGGCCTCGGAAACGACGATGGCGCAGACCGGCGACACTTTCGCCTGGCGTGAGCTCGATGCGATCAGGGTGCTCGGCCGCGGCGAGGCAATCAAGGTGTTCGAGCCGCTGGCGGACAAGGGCGCGGAGAGCGCGGCGCAAACAAAGGTGGGCGCGGCGTATGCGGAGGGGCTGGCCTACTGGCGGGCGCGGGAGTTCGCAAAGGCGGCCGAGGCGTTCGAGACGATGGCAAAGACCGATCCAGCGTCAACGCTGTTCGCAAAGCGCGCCCAAGCCCTCGCGGCCAATCCACCGCCGCCGGATTGGACACCGGTCAACACGCTGGAAGGAAAGTAGTTGCCGCCGCGGCCCGGTGCGTTTTCAACTGGCGCAAATGCGCCATGACAACTCGGATAGGTTCCGCCTGCCCAAGGTTGAAGAAACGGGCTAAGGTTGCAGCCCCTATCAAGGGCTAAAAGGCAAGTTCGATGTCCCCAATCAAGCTCTTGTCGATTGGATTGATCGCGATCGCTATGCTCACAACGTCCGCCATGGCTCGCGAGAAGCGACGCGTCATAATACGCGCGCCCTTTGATATGAACCATTCCGCCACCGTCAGCAGGTCCTACAAGCTTCCGCTTGAACCGGATGGCCGCTGGATTTTCTGGGACGGCATTCCAATATGGTTCGGTCCGTCGGTCCGGGGCTGGCCCGGTCACATTTGCGACTGGGGCGACAACGGGCAGATATGCTGAGTCATTTGATCTTCACTGCGGCTCAGCACAGCAGGCGACTGCCACTACCTAAAACGGCAGGCCCACGTAATTCTCCGCAAGCAGGCGCTGCGCGGTCTCGGACGAGAGCAGATATTCCAGCTCCGTCTGCTGAAGCCGTTCCTCATATTCGGAACGGTCGGGAAAACGATGCAGCAGCATCGTCATCCACCACGAGAAGCGTTGCGCTTTCCAGATCCGCGCAAGCGCCTTGGCGGAATACCCCTTGAGCCCGGAATCGTCGCCGTGCTGATAATGCGCCAACATGGCGTGGTAGAGGTAATAGATGTCAGACGCCGCGCTGTTGAGCCCGCGCGCGCCGGTCGGAGGCACGATGTGGGCGGCATCGCCGGCGAGGAACAGGCGGCCGTAGCTCATCGGCTCGGCGACGAAGCTACGCAGGGGCGCGATGCTCTTCTCGATCGAGGGCCCGGTGATCAGGCGGCCGGCGACCTCGTCCGGCAGGCGGCGCTTCAGCTCCGTCCAGAACGCATCGTCGCTCCAGTCCTCCACCTTGTCGGTCAACGGCACCTGGACGTAGTAGCGGCTCAGCACTTGTGAGCGCAGCGAGCAGAGCGCAAAGCCGCGTTCATGCTTCACATAGATCAGCTCGGGCGATACCGGTTTCGTGCGCGACAGCACCCCTAACCAGCCGAACGGATACACCTTCTCGTATTCGCGCAGCACGTCCTTCGGGATGGACCTGCGGCTGACGCCGTGAAAGCCGTCGGCGCCAACGACGTAATCGCAATCGATGCGGACGATCTCGTCGTTCGATCGATAGGTCACGTAGGGCCGGTCCGACGTCAGATCGTGTGGCGTCACGTCCTCGGCGTTGTGCACGACCTTGCCGCCGAGGCGATCGCGCGCCTCGTAGAGGTCGCGCGTCAGCTCGGTCTGGCCGTAGACCAGCACCGAATTGCCGCCGGAATGCTTGTGCAGGTCGATATGGGAGAGCACGCCGTCATGCGCGATCTCGAAACCGTTGTGGATCTCGCCCTCGCCGTCCATCCGCTCGCCGCACTGCGCCTCGCGCATCAACCTGGCGAAGCCGTGCTCGAGCACGCCGGCACGGATGCGGGCGAGCACGTGGTCGCGGCTGTATTTCTCCAGCACGACAGTGTCGATGCCCTTCAGGTGCAGAAGCTGGGACAACAGCAGCCCGGACGGCCCACCGCCGATGATGCAGACCTGAACTTTCATTTTTACGTCCGTCGCTGCGTTTTTTGCAGATACGACGCCGCAAACCGATGGAGGGTTTCGTCTTTGTCTTGTACTATTCGAACATGAGAAGCACAGCCTCAGCCCCGGCAATCCGGGTCTACAACCTCTTCGGCGAGTCCGGCGATCTGCCCGACGTCGTGCATTGCGAGACGATCGCTTCGCGCTCGGTGCTGCACGACTGGACGCTGGCCGTGCATCGCCATGCCCGGCTGCACCAGGTGCTGCTGATCGAGCGCGGCGGCGGCGAGGCGACGCTCGACGGGCGCGCGGTGCCGCTCCGGCCGATGCAGGTCGTCAACGTGCCGGTCGGCCATGTCCACGGCTTCCGCTTCGAGCCCGATACCCAGGGCTGGGTGCTGACCATCGCCGCGGAAATTCTGGACGAGGCACTGCTTGCCTCGGAAGGACTACGCGGCGCCTTGTCACGATCGGCCGTGGTGCGCGGCACGCCGCAGATCCGCACCACCATGAAGCAGATCTTCGCCGAGCACGCCGCGCGCGATTTCGGCCGCGCGCACGTGCTGCGTGCACTGTCGGCGGCCATGATCGGGCTGGTGGCCCGCGCGCTCACCAGCGAGAGCGGCGGCAACGGTACGGCGGAAAGCGGGCTGTTCCGCCGCTTCGAGGCGCTGCTGGAACAGCATCATCTGGAACGCTGGAGCGTTGCGGACTATGCAGGTGCGCTGTCGATCACGCCGACCCATCTCAACCGGCTGACGCGGGCGGCGACCGGCGACACCGCCTCGCACCTGATCCTCAACCGGCTGATCCGCGAGGCGCGTCGCAACCTCGTCTACACCAATTTGCCGGTCTCGACGATCGCCTATGCGCTCGGCTTCGAGGATCCCGCCTATTTCAGCCGCGTCTATGCCGCAGCCACGGGCCTGTCGCCGCGCGCCTTTCGCGCCCAGCTCCATGGCGGCGAAGCTTGAGGCATCCCGCGTCGAAGAACCGGTCCTCGGGCGCGCGCAACAATCCAGACATCGACGTGCGGCGCGCATTTGCGGCCGGCCGTATCCGTGATCGCGCCGGGCTGTCGAGATCCGACCTGACGCGCCACTTACCTTCGTATAGAGCATCCAACCCTTTGGATACGCGCCGTTTACCTCCGTACAATTGAGCGTGGCATGCGCACGCCATAAGGTGACTGCATTCGGAATCCTGACGCTGATCGCAGCAACCTCCCTTAACTGGCGCGGGACGGCCCTCCCTCCGGCCGTCTGCGCGCCGCCTTTTTCCGCGGGCCATCGGCGACTTCGGCGTTTTCCGGCCGGCACGCAGCCCTGACGGCTGAACCCGCCGGCTTCCATGCGGAACTGGGGATTTGTGCAGAATGTCTTCGCTTGAGAAGATTGCGGTCTTCATCGATGGCCCCAATCTCTATGCCGCCACCAAGGCGCTCGGTTTCGATATCGACTACAGGCGCCTGCTCGGCGAATTTCACGGCCGAGGTACGCTGCTGCGAGCCTTCTACTACACGACCGTGAGCGAGGATCAGGAATACTCGTCAATACGCCCATTGATCGATTGGCTCGACTATAACGGGTACACCGTCGTCACCAAGCTCGCCAAGGAGTTCGTTGACGCCACGACCGGCCGCCGCAAGATGAGGGGCAGCATGGATGTGGAACTCGCCGTGAATGCCATGGAACTCGCCGAGCACGTCAATCAGATCGTGCTGTTCTCGGGCGATGGGGATTTTCGTTCACTGGTGGAAGCCGTGCAACGCCGCGGCGTCCGCGTGACGGTCGTGTCGACGCTTGCGAGCCAGCCTCCCATGGTAGCCGACGAACTGCGCCGGCAGGCTGACGTCTTCATCGATCTGACGGAGTTGAAGCCAAGAGTGGGGCGCGCCCCGGCCGAGCGGCCGGGATCGCGCGAGATGCGCCAGCAACCACAGCAAGCCACCACGCGCGGATCGATCAATCGAGGCGACCAGGTGGAATGATCGTGCGGGACGACCGCCGGATCGTCAGACGTCGAAGAACACTGTCTCCTCCGCCCCCTGCAGATTGATCGTGAAAGAGTACACGACCTTGCCGGCACGCTCGCCGCGCGTGGCGATCAGCGTCGCGCGCCGCGCCGGCGGCTCGACCAGGTTGAGCACGGGGTCGGCGGCATTCGCGGCTTCTTCGTCGGAGAAATAGAGTCGCGTATTGAGACCGATGTTGATGCCGCGCGCGACGATCCAGATATTGACGTATGGCGCGCATCTGCGACCTGCCTTGTCCGTGATCGCGCCCGGCTTGATGGTCTCGAAAGTGATGAGGCCGCTGTCGAAATCCGAGCCGGCGCGGCCCCAGCCGCGAAACTCGTCGTCCGGCGCGCCGGCGGAACGATCGGCCGGATGGTTGTAGCGGCCGGACGCATTGGCCTGCCAGATTTCCAGGAGCACGTCGCGCAGCGGCGTGCCCGCGCCGTCGAACACCCGGCCCTCCAGCGTGATACGCTCGCCTTGCGTGCGTGGCGTCACCAGCACGTTGGAAAAGTTCTTCTCGAAGATGTCGAAGCCGGCCATGGCCGGGATCAGGCCGATATGGACGTAGGGCCCGGCGGTCTGCGAGGCGGTTTCCTTGAGATAGTTGAGCGGCTGCGGCATTGGCTCAGTTCCCCGCGGTACGATTTTCGAAATAGGTGGAACGCTGGCCGCGCAGCACGATGTCGAAGCGGTAGGCGAGCGAGTCGAACGGCGTCGAAGCGTTGAGGTCGAGCGGCGCCACGAGGCGGTCGAGCGCGTCCTTGTCCGGGATCGTCGTCAGGATCGGACAGACCGGAATCAGCGGATCGCCCTCGAAGTACATCTGCGTGATCAGGCGCTGCGCAAAGCCCGAGCCGAACACCGAGAAGTGGATGTGGGCCGGACGCCAGCTGTTGACGAAGTTGCGCCAAGGATAGGGGCCCGGCTTCACGGTGCGGAAATAATAGTAGCCGGTGTCGTCGCTCAGCGCGCGGCCGCAGCCGCCGAAATTCGGATCGATCGGGGCAAGATAGGTGTCCTTCTTATGCCGGTAGCGGCCGCCGGCATTGGCCTGCCAGAACTCGACCAGCGTGTTCGGCACGCCGCGGCCGGTCTCGTCCAGCACACGGCCATGGACGATGATGCGCTCGCCGACGGGATCGCCATCCTTGGCGTAGTTGCGGATCAAATCATTGTCGAGCGGACCGAGATCGTTGTGGCCGAACACCGGACCCGTGATCTCCGAGACCGAGTTCTCGATCGACAGCATCGGCTGGCGCGGCGAGCGCAGCACCGAGGATTTGTAGCCGGGCGCATGCGCCGGCGGATGGATCGAGTGGTCGCGCTGGAAGAAGCCACCGTCGCGTGGGGTGAACGGCTCGGGTCGGTTGAGGCGGGGATCCTGCAAGGCTGGCGCCTGGACATTCATCGGCGTTGTCTCTCCCTGTGGCGCCCGGGTGTGGGGGCGCGGCTTATCGGGAGATCATGCGACGATCTATTCTCAAGATAAATAGATCGATTATAATGAATTACATGAAGGAAATCGATCATTTGGCGCTCGACGGCCACGCGCTCGAACTGTTCCTTGCCGTGCTGGAGGAAGGCTCGGTCACGGCGGCAGCCACGCGGCTTGGTCTGACGCAATCGGCGGTCAGTCACGGGCTGAACAAGTTGCGGCGGATCGCGGGCGATCCGCTGTTTGCCAAATCCGGCCGCGGCATCGTCGCCACCGCCCATGCTCAGGCATTGGCTGCGAAAGCGCGGGCGCTGATCGACGAGATGCGCAGCTTTGCCGGCGGCGTCACCTTCGAGCCGGCACGCGCGCAGCTTTCGCTGACGATCGCCGCCAATGATTTCCAGCGCGATCTGCTGTTGCCGCGGTTCTTCGATCATGTCGCGGGACAGGTCAGGAGCCTGAACCTGCGCGTGATCCCCTCGCAGTCGCCGTCGCCCGCGATGCTGCGCGAAAGCCGCTGCGATCTCATGGTCACGCCGCTGCCACCATCCGGCGTGGACATCGTACAGAAGCGGCTGCTCAGCGATCATTACGTCTGCTACTTCGATCCCAAGGCGCGCACCGCGCCAGCCGGCCGTAGCGCCTATCTCGCGGCACGCCACATCACAGTGGTCTATACCGACAACGAGCGGCTCGACTTCGACCGCCGGCTGGCGGCGAACGGCTTTCTTCGTGACATCGCCATCTCCGTGCCGAGCTTTTCCGGCGTGCCGCCCTTCCTGCGCGGCTCGCAGATGCTGGCGAGCATGCCGAGCCTGCTCGCCTCCGGTGTGATGCGCGGTTTTGCGCATGTACCGATTCCGCTGGCGTCGCGAACCAAGACGCTGGCCGAGCTGCCAATGTTCATGGTCTGGCATCAGCGCTATCAGAAAGACCCGGCCCATCGCTGGATCCGCGGCCAGCTCGAAACCGTGGCGGCAACGGCGGCCGGAGACTGAGCCTCGGTCACGATTTCAGGGAAGCCAGCCCTTCGCCAAACCCACTGGTTGCGCGAGGGCCGCCACGCTAGAATTCGGCCATGACAGTGACCGATATTGCGAGCCGGACCTACAATCATAGCTGGCGGCTGGACCCCATCATCCGCAGCCTGCTGGATACCGACTTCTACAAGCTATTGATGTTACAGATGATTCGGGAGGATTATCCCGATCAGCAGGTGACCTTCTCGGTCATCAACCGCTCGCGCCATGTGCGGCTGGCCGAGATCATCGACGAGGGCGAGCTGCGCGCCCAGCTCGACCACGCCCGCACCATCCGCTTCGCCAAGAAAGAGCTGATCTGGCTTGCCGGTAACACCTTCTACGGCAAGACCCACATGTTCTCGGCGGACTTCATCCGCTGGCTGGCCGAATTCCGGCTGCCCGAATACGAGCTGCGCAAGGTCGAGGGCCAGTACGAGCTGCATTTCCATGGCCCCTGGACCCACACCACGATGTGGGAAATTCCGGCGCTCGCCATCCTCAACGAGTTGCGATCGCGCGCCGCGATGAAGGGCCGCGGCCGCTTCGAGCTCGACGTGCTCTATGCCCGCGCCAAGGCCAAGCTGTGGACCAAGGTCGAGCGGCTGCGCCAGCTCGAGAATTTGCGGCTCTCCGATTTCGGCACCCGCCGCCGCCACGGCTTCCTCTGGCAGCGCTGGTGCGTCGAGGCGGTGAAGGAAGGCCTGGGCCCGTCCTTCATCGGCACCTCCAACGTGCTGCTGGCGATGGACAATGATCTCGAAGCGATCGGCACCAATGCGCATGAGCTGCCGATGGTCGCGGCTGCGCTTGCCAAGGACGACGAGGAGTTGCGCTGGGCGCCCTATCGCATTCTCGACCAATGGCGCCAGACCTATGGCGGCAACCTCCTGATCGCGCTGCCCGACGCCTTCGGCACCAAATCCTTCCTGCGCGATGCGCCGGAATGGGTCGCCGACTGGACCGGCTTCCGCCCCGACAGCGCGCCGCCGATCCAGGCCGGCGAGGAGATCATCGCCTGGTGGGAAAAGAAGGGCCGCAACCCCAAGGACAAGCTGCTCGTCTTCTCCGATGCGATGGATGTCGGCTCGATCGAGGAGACCTACCACCACTTCTCCGGTCGCTCGCGGCTCTCTTTCGGCTGGGGCACCAACCTCACCAATGATTTCGTCGGCTGCCCGCCGGACGGCTCGTTCAATCTCGATCCCATCTCGCTGGTCTGCAAGGTGTCGTCGGTTGACGGCCACCCGGCCGTCAAGCTCTCGGATAATCCGGAGAAGGCGACCGGCATGCCATCCGAGATCGAACGTTATTTGCGCGTGTTCGGCGACGCCGGCCGGGTGCGCAAGCCGGTGCTGGTCTAGCGCCGGACCAAACTCTCTCGATCAGGTAAACCGCGCAGGACGAATGCGAGGCATTGATACGCCACGACCGCATCGGTTCCGGTTCGTCGGCATTTGCAACGATCTGCAGGCATCCGCTTCACGACGCTTTCACCCTGCAGTGCAGTCGCCTGCGTCTTGGGGTCGAGTTAAGCAACTTTCCCCTCTACTTGGCGTTGCAGGCGCGACGCTCCGGTGGGGTCGTTGATCGATTTGGGGAATGCAGGGTGTTTCGCAGAACAGCGACGTCGGCGAAGGAACGCAGTTTCCTTCACGTCATCAAGCTTGTCTCGCCATTCGTGATGGTCGTCGTGCTCCAGGCAACGATCGCGGGATTCAGCCTCGAGGTGATGTCATCGGTCCGCGCCTATGTCGCGGGCGAAGCGATGTGGTCGCGGTCACAGAAGAACGCCGTCTATTTCCTCAACCTCTATCTGCATTCAGGCGAAGCGAGCCAGTTCGCTCACTACCAGGCTTCCCTTGCCGTTCCCATCGGCGATGAGTTCGCGCGCTGGGCACTCGAGCGCGATCCGGTCGACGTCGAGGCTGCCCGCGTCGGGTTTCTGCAAGGCGGCAACCATCCCGATGACGTTCCGGGATTGATCTGGCTGTTCCGCTATTTCAGCCGCGTCAGCTTCCTCCAGGAAGCGATCCACGAGTGGGCGGCCACTGATCCCATGCTGCTGGAGCTCAGCGTCTTCGGCGAGGTCATCCGGTCCGAGCTGGCGCACGGACCCATCGAGGACCGCGACCGCCTGCGGCTGCTGTCGTCGCGGCTCTCGGAGCTCAACACGCAGTTCACGGTGCATGCAAAGCGGTTCTCGACTGTCCTCGGCGAAGGCTCCCGCGCCATCAAGGTGACGCTGACGTGCATCAACATCGTGGCGGCCGCGACGCTGATCCTGCTCCTGATCTGGCACACGCGGCGCTTGATGCTGCAACGACAGGCGTTCGAGGATGCGTTGCATGCCGAGAAGGAGCGCCTGGCATGGCAGGCGTCGCACGACTGGTTGACCGGCCTGTCCAACCGCCGCGCCTTCGAGGGGCGCCTGCAAAGCGTGCTGGACACCACCGCGGCGGGTTCGCTGGGCCTGATCCTGCTCGACCTCGACCAGTTCAAGAGCGTCAACGACACCTGCGGCCACCTCGCCGGCGACCGCCTGCTCTGCCAGGTCTCGCGCCTGCTGCAACAGGACCGGGGACCGCATGATCTGGTGGCCCGGCTCGGCGGCGACGAATTCGGCCTGATCCTGCCGCAATGCTCGCCCTCGACCACCGTCGATATCGCCGAACGCCTGCGCAGATCGCTCGAGCTGTTCACCTTCGCCTGGGATGATCGTTGCTTTGCGGTGACCGCCAGCATCGGCGTCACCTGTATCGCGGACGGCAACACCACGCTCGAGGACGCCATGCGGCGCGCGGATGCCGCCTGCTACCGCGCCAAGGAAAAGGGGCGCAACCGGGTACAGGTCGACAACGGCAGACCGGACGTCGTCGTCGTTGCAGCCCGTCCCCGCGAGGCGGTCGCAGCGCGAGGCTGATAGGGCATCCGTTTGCGGACATGTCCAACGGCGTCGCGACGGCGAAGCTGTGTGACGCCGCAGCCACATTACTCCCAGAAAAACTGCGTCTTTCGCTTTCCGCCACACCGCCTTGCGCGCTGATCCACGATGGCCGGAACCTCCCCCGCTAAACATGGCACCAGCCAACGTTGCGGCCCAAATTCCGCTCGGACCGTGCCCAAAAGAGGAGCTTGCAGGTGCTTTGGAATGGTTTGTTGCCCCCGCCCCGGATCCGTCGCACGAAGACGTGTCGGAGGCACGCGCTTCTTTTGAGTACCGCAATCGGCGCTCTTGCTGCCGATAGCGCGCTGTCGTGGTTCACCGTGCCGGCAGAGGCGCGCTGCCGGACGATATCGCCCTCGCCTACAACAAAGTCTTGGGCGCGCCAGCCGCGAAAGCGCCGGCCTTTGCGGAGCGCTGGACGGCTTGGGGCACTGCGTTCGGCGGTACCAACCGCACCAGTGGCGACCCGGTCGTGATCGGCAGTCACGACCTGAGCGCGCGCACCTTCGGCGTTGCGGCCGGTGCCGACTACCATTTCGACCGCGATGCGCTGGTCGGTTTCGCGCTGTCGGGCGGCGGCACCAAATGGGACCTCGCGCAGGCGATCGGCGGCGGCAAGAGCGATGCAATCCAGGCCGGCGTCTACACCGCCGTGCGCACAGGGCCGGTCTATTTCGCCGCCTCTCTCGCAGTGGCCAATCATTGGATGTCGACCGACCGGCTCGCACCGTTCGGCAACCAGCTCACCGCCAAATTCGACGCGCAAACCGTCGGAGGCCGCGTCGAGGGCGGCTATCGCTTCGCCACGCCGATTGGCGGCTTCACGCCATACGCGGCGGCGCAGGCGCGGGCTTTTCGCACACCGACCTATACCGAGGCCGATCTGGCCGGCAGCGGCTTTGGCCTGACCTATCAGGGACGCACGGCCTCCGACACACGGAGCGAGCTCGGCGCGCGCTTCGATCGCGCGACGCTGGTCACGCCGAATTCGGTCCTCACATTGCACGGCCGCGCGGCCTGGGCCCATGATTGGGTGAGCGACCCGACGCTCGTCGCCGCATTCCAGGCGCTGCCCGGCGCGAGCTTCATCGTCAATGGCGCAACGCCAGCCAAGAACACCGCGCTCGCATCCGCCGATGCCGAGCTGAAGTTTTCGAACGGCGTTGCCCTGTCGGCGAAGTTCGACGGTGAGTTCGCGGCGCGCAGCACCACTTATTCCGGCACCGCGAGCCTGCGATACGCGTGGTAGCCGCTTGGCCTCCTCAAGGCGACCGCGCGCCGACCGGCACGATCCCGAGGCCGGCGAGATGCGTATCGACGAATTGCTCGACCTGCTGGCGCAGCATCTGGGGCGGCACCGCCACCATGCGCTCCTCGAGGCCGAGCGAGATGATGCCGTGCACGGCGGAAAACAGCGTGCGCGACAGCAGCGCGATCCTCACGTCGTCCGCATCCGGTAGCAACCGCACCAGGGGTGGATGCATCAGCGCGAAAGCGTCCATCACCATCTGAAGGATGTCGTCGGGATAAGGACGGTCGTCCTCCATCCGATGCTCGAACAGCGAGCGCAACAGGTTTGCGTGCTCGGCGAAGAATTCGAGATAAGTCTCGGCAAGCCCGTAGAGCTGGCGAACGGGATCTTCCCCCGGGACCTCGCCGAGCCGCACCGTGAGGGCCTGAACCGTCTCCCGATTGACCGTCAGGATCACCCCGTCGAAGTCGCCGAACTCGTTATAGACGCTGCCCACCGAGCAATTGGCGGCCTCCGCAACGTCTCGAACCTTCAATGATCTCAGCCCCTTAGATGAAATTATGCCGCGGGCGATCTCCAGGATCTGGAGCCTCCGTCGATTTTTTTTCTGGTCGCGTGGCGATTCTTCTTGAACATTGTTCATTTTCAAGCTACTCATGTGAACATTGTTCAAATTAACCCGGAGACCGGCAAAATGCAAACCCTAGCTGTTGATATCGCCTCCACCTTCGTCGATGACGCCGCGGCTCTCGTGACCGGACTTGGCCGGGCCGTCCTCAAGTTCGTGATGGCGCCGGTCGATCGCATTGCAAATGCCTGCGACATTGCCGGCGTGCTCACCGAGCGCCGCGCGACCTTTCGGATGTGGCGGGCCAACCGAGCCCGTAGCCGTCATGCGGGCCGCCGGTTCAGCCTGCTCGGCCGCCTCTCGCCCTTTCGCCACCTCGCTCATCTCACCTGAGGCGGGCGCACCCGGGACGTTCCGGTCGGCTCGAATGCAAGACCCGGTTGCAAGGAAGGACTTACCATGTCCCGACATTTCGCAGCCGACGTGGCGGCCTTTGGCGATGCGGTTCAACTTTTCCTCATCGCGCCGCGCGGTATCCGGAAAAGCGCGGCCGGTCCGTCCGAACCACGGCTGCGACCAGATATTTGCGAACCTAACGAGACCATTTGGAGACCAACAGGATCGGAAGGGTCGAGGGGAACAGAGCAGGCCGGCAACCGTCGTCATCCAGCCATCGTTCGTTCCGTAAGCTTCCGGTCGTGACGCCTCACCGACAACGTAACAATTTCAGGCCGCCTTCCCAAAACAGGACTTGTCATGATCAGGGAATTGATGTCGTCACGCCGCTTCGCGCCGCTGTTCTGGGCGCAATTTTTCTCGGCGCTCAATGACAACGTGCTCAAGAACGCACTCGTCATCATCCTGCTTTACAGTGCCGCGACCGGTCACGGCGACGCGCTGGTGACGGTCGCAGGCGCCGTCTTCATCTTCCCCTATTTCATCCTGTCGGGGCTCGGCGGCCAGCTCGCCGACAAATACGTCAAATCGGTCATCGCGCGGCGATTGAAGTTTACCGAGATTTTTGCCGCGGCCTTTGCCGCCGCCGGCTTCTTCCTGCATTCGGTGCCGCTGCTGTTCACGGCGCTCGCGCTGTTCGGCGTCATCGCCGCCCTGTTCGGCCCCGTGAAATACGCCATGCTGCCGGATCAGCTCGAGCTCGGCGAGCTCGCGACCGGCAACGCGCTGGTCGAAGGTGCGACCTTCATGGCCATCCTGCTCGGCACCGTCGCCGGCGGCCAGTTCGTGGCCGGCTCCGCGCATATGGGCTGGGTTGCTTCGGCGGTGGTCGTGCTGGCCCTGTTGTCATGGGCGTTCGCTTCCCGCATTCCGCAAACAACGCCCTCCGCGCCTGATCTGCCCGTCGATGCCAATCCCTGGACTTCGACGGTCAGCTTGCTCAAGACGTTGCATGCCGACCACCGGCTGTGGGACGGCACCGTGATCGTCTCGTGGTTCTGGCTGGTCGGCGCCATCGTGCTGTCGCTGCTGCCGGCACTGGTCAAGGACGTCGTCGGTGGCACCGAGGGCGTGGTGACGCTGTGCCTTGCGACCTTCGCGATCGGCATTGCCATCGGCTCGCTGTTCGCGGCCAGCCTGAGCCATGTTCGCCCGAACCTCGCGCTGGTGCCGATCGGCGCCATCATCATGGGCTTTGCCGGCCTCGATCTCGCCTGGGCCATCGCCGTGACCGCCAAGGGTCAGGATATCGCGGCGGCCGATTTTGCGACCTCGTTCGCGGGCTTGCGCATGCTGGTCGACTTCGTCGCCTTCGCATTCGGCGGCGGCCTGTTCGTCGTTCCGTCGTTCGCCGCCGTCCAGGCGTGGTCTGCCCCGAACGAGCGCGCCCGCATCATCGCCGCCGGCAACGTGCTCCAGGCAGCCTTCATGGTGGCCGGCTCGCTGTTCGTCGCGCTGCTCCAGGCGGGCGGATTGCATGTCGGCTGGATCTTCTTCGGCCTCGGCGTCGCCAGCTTCGGCGCGGTGTGGTTCGTGCTGACCAAGTGGGGCAAGGAAGGCGTGCGCGACTTCGGCGGACTGCTGTTCCGCGCGCTGTTCCGCACCGAGATTCGCGGGCTCGAGAACCTGCCGCCTCCGGGCACGCGCATGCTGATCGCGCCCAACCATGTCAGCCTGATCGACGGCCCGCTGCTGCATGCCGTGCTGCCGATCGATGCGAGCTTCGCGGTCGATACCGGCATCTCCAAGGCCTGGTGGGCCAAGCCGTTCCTGCGGGTGGTCAAGCACTACACCATGGATCCGACCAAGCCGCTGGCCGCGCGCGACTTGATCAAGCTCGTCGCCGCCGGCGAACCGGTCGTGATCTTCCCGGAAGGACGCATCACCGTCTCCGGCTCGCTGATGAAGGTCTATGACGGCACCGCGATGATCGCGGACAAGGCCGATGCGGTGGTCGTGCCTGTCCGTATCGAGGGCGCCCAGCGCTCGCATCTCAGCTATCTCAACGGCAGCCAGATCAAGCGCTCGTGGTTTCCGCGGGTGACGGTCACGATCCTGCCGCCGGTCAAGCTTCCGGTCGATCCGGCGCTGAAGGGCAAGGCACGCCGCAATGCCGCGGGCGCTGCGCTCCAGGACGTGATGATCGACGCCATGGTCAAGAACGCCATGCTCGACCACACCCTGTTCGAAGCGCTCGGACATGCCTATCGCGACCGCGACACCGGCAAGGTGATCGTCGAGGACGCGCTCGGCACCAAGCTGACCTATCGCAAGCTGATCCTCGGCGCGCAGGTGTTGAGCCGCAAGCTCGAAACCGGCACGGTGGCCGGCGAGAATGTCGGCGTGTTGCTGCCGAATTCCGCCGGCGTCGCCGTCGTCTTCATGGCGCTGCAAAGCATCGGCCGGGTCCCGGCCATGCTCAACTTCTCGGCCGGACCGGTCAACGTCCTCGCCGCCATGAAGGCCGCGCAGGTCAAGACCGTGCTGACGTCGAAGGCCTTCATCGAGAAGGGCAAGCTCGACAAGCTGATGGCCGCGATCTCTGCGGAAGCCCGCGTCGTCTATCTCGAGGACGTCCGCGCTTCGATCGGCACCGCCGACAAGATCAAGGGCCTGCTCGCCGGCACCGCACCGCGTGTCGCCCGCCAGGCCAACGATCCGGCCGTCGTGCTGTTCACCTCGGGCTCGGAAGGCACGCCCAAGGGCGTGGTGCTGTCCCATCGCAACATCCTTGCGAATGCGGCGCAGGCGCTGGCGCGGGTCGATGCCAACGCCAATGACAAGGTGTTCAACGTGCTGCCGGTGTTCCACTCATTCGGGCTGACCGGCGGAATGATGATGCCGCTGCTCGCGGGCATTCCGATCTACATGTACCCTTCGCCGCTGCACTACCGGATCGTGCCGGAGCTGATCTACCAGACCGGCGCGACGATCCTGTTCGGCACCGACACCTTCCTCACCGGCTACGCACGCTCGGCGCATGCCTACGACTTCCGCACCCTGCGCCTGGTGATCGCCGGCGCGGAGGCGGTGAAGGATCGCACCCGTCAGGTGTTCATGGAGCGCTACGGCATCCGCATCCTCGAAGGCTACGGCGTCACCGAGACCGCGCCGGTGCTGGCGATGAACACGCCGATGGCCAACCGTCCCGGCACCGTCGGCCGCCTGTCACCGCTGATGGAAAGCCGCCTCGATCCGGTCCCCGGCATCGAGGAAGGCGGCCGCCTCTCGGTGCGCGGACCGAACGTGATGCTCGGTTACCTCAGGGCCGAAAACCCTGGCGTGCTCGAACCGCTCGCCGAGGGCTGGCACGACACCGGCGACATCGTGGCGATCGACGCAGCCGGCTTCATCACCATCAAGGGACGCGCCAAGCGCTTCGCCAAGATCGCGGGCGAAATGGTCTCGCTGTCGGCGGTCGAGAGCATCGCGACGGCGCTGTGGCCGCAGGCCGCCTCGGTCGCCGTGTCGATCCCCGACCAGCGCAAGGGCGAGCGCATCGTGCTGCTGACGACGGAGAAGACCGCCGAACGCAGCGCGATGCAGGGCCAGGCCAAGGCAATCGGCGCATCCGAGCTGACCGTGCCCGCGGCGATCATGGTGGTCGACAAGGTACCGTTGCTCGGCACCGGCAAGACCGACTATGTCACGGCAACGACGATGGCCCGCGAGCAGGCCTCCTCGCCGGAGCGCGAGGTTGCGTGAGCATCACGATCGTCGCACCGGCGGAGACCCGGTGCGACGGTCCCTTCACCTGAGCAGGAGATAGCGGACCGGGTTGTCGTCACACTGCCCCGCTCCGCACTCCAGCACGGTGGACAGCAGATTTGCGGCGACCAGCAACGCGAAGATCGCGCACACCACGTTCGATGCCGGCCCGCCCATCGGCGCATCCCCGTCTCGCTCGCCGGCCATATCCTTGAGAACGAAGACGAGCGCGACGTAGCAGATGACGCCGACGGCCGCGATCAGTGCCCAGGTGTAGAAGTGCAGCCCAAACAGCGCCGAGCCGTATCCGGGGTCGCCGGGCGCAAGATGCAGCGATACCTGCCGCATCGAGATGAAGCCGGTGACGAGGCTGGCCATGAGGATCATCGCGTAGTGAGACCCGCGTTCACCGAGGCGCATGTTGAACAGGAACCCCATGCCGACCGCGATGAACCCGGCCCTTTGCAAGAGGCAAAGCGGACAGGGCAGCTCGCCGAGCGCAAGCTGATAGGTGAACGCCACCGTCAGGATCAACGAGATCCCGAGCATCCCAAGCATGTTCAGGATCGTGCCGACCGGCCGTTGCTCGCTCATCTCTGCAGTGCCCATCTCGACACCGTCAGAACGAGAATTTGAGCGGATCGGTCGCGTGGTGGAAGAACCATGCGACGGTGACCACGACTGTAGCGCTCCAGAGCGCATAGCTCAGTCCCACGCGCGAACGCCAGACACTCGCGCAGCCCGCGAGCGCCAGCAGAAAAGGCAGAAACATGTACATGAGCGCGGGCTCCCAAAGCGATTCGCTCTCTGCGCGAACGGGCCCAAGAGATACGTCAGCCGCGCATGCCTCTCAAGAGCCGGCTTCGCTGCGCCGCTCCTGCGCATAGCGCACCAGCGCCACGAAGCGATAGATGCCGTGCACGAACTTGCCATAGGGCATGGTGATGAACAGCGCGAACACTGCACCGAGATGCAGGGCCAGCAGCGGCCCCATGGCGGCGGTCTCGCGCAAGACTAGCAGCGCTATGCCGGTGAAGCCGGTCAGAAACAGCATGGCGATGAAGCCGACGTCCATGCCATAGCGGTTCTCGTCGAGCAGCGCCGGATCGCGGCGCATCTTCGCGGCGAAGAGCCCGATCGGACCGACGATGAGACCGATGCCGCCGAGCGTGCCGAGCACGACCGGCAGATCCCACCACGGATACGGCGCCTCGCGGGACAGGAGATAGTGATACAGCGTGGCCACTGAGGTCGCGGCGAAGCACAGCAGAAAACCGTAGAACGTCAGGTGATGAAAAAGCTTGCGCCGGTCGGTCGGCTTGTCGTCCTCGTTGTAGCAGCCGACGCCGCCGCCGTGGAGATAGCGCAGCTCGCCGGCATCGCGGATCGCCTGGAAAATCGAGCCGCCGTCGGCGCGACCGCCAATGGGCGTGCCGATATCGCGCCAGAACGCGCGCACGCTCATGACCAGCGCCAGGATCGCGTAGAGGAAGGCGGCGCTGAACAATGCGGCCATCGCGTTGTGCGGCATCAGTCTGTAGAACGCGCCCGGCCCGGTATGAACGCCGAACAGCACGCTGCGGTCGTTCAAGGCCGCGAAACCAAGGATGAAGGCGGCCATGCTGAGCGCGGCGATGACGCTGATGACGAGCCCGTTGCGGGCGAAGGCACCGGACAGTGCCTGCGGCCAGGCATAGGCCGCGTAGGACTCGGCACGCGCGACCGCGAGCGTCTTCGGGACATTGACGTTGAACTCGTGTGGCGGCGAAAACTGGCAATCGACGTAGCAGGCGCCGCAGGAATGGCAGAGGTTTGCGAGATAGTTGAGATCTCCGTCGGAGAAGGCGCGCCGCATCTCCATGGCCGGAAATACCGCGCAAAGACCCTCGCAGTAGCGGCATGAATTGCACACCGTCATCAGACGGTCGGCTTCGTCTAAAATTCTAGTTCCGTGCATGTTTCGCCGCTTCCCGTCCCGCGATCCGCCCGAACACGCTGCCGATGGTCATGCCCATGCCGGCCGCGTAGCCCTTGCCGAGCACGTTGCCCGCCATGATCTCGCCGGCCGCGAACATGTTGGCGGACGGCTTGCCGTCAGCCATCAGCATCCGCGCCTCCTTGGTCACGCGCGTGCCGAGATAGGTGAAGGTAATGCCCGGCCGCACCGGATAGGCGAGATAGGGCGGCGTCTCGATTTTGCGCGCCCAATGCGTCTTCGGCGGTGTGATGCCTTCAGTCACACAATCGTCCAGGATAGTATGGTCGAACGTACCGGGACGCACCGCCGCATTGAACTCGGTGATGGTCTTTTCCAGCGCAGCCGGATCGAGCTCGAGCTTGCCGGCCAGCTCGGCGACGGTCTGCCCGGCGATCGGCGGGAACAGAGTCGGCATGAATCTGGTGACGACGGTCGAATCGAAGATGATGTGGGCGATCTGGTCGGGCTGCGCCGCGACCAGCCGGCCCCAGATCGCGTAGCGCTTCGGCCAGATGTCCTCGCCCTCGTCATAGAAGCGCTGCGAATGCTTGTTGACGACGATGCCGAACACGACAGAGTCGTGGCGCGTGATGATGCCGCCGTCGAACTTCGGCGCACGGGCGTCGATCGCGACCGCATGGCACTGGGTGGGATCGCCGACCTCCTGCACGCCCTTGTCGAGCAGCATCTTCAGGATCGAGCCGCGGTTATAGGGCGTGCCGCGGATCAGGAAATTGTCGGCGGCCTCGCCCCAATATTGCTTCAGCCATTCGATGTTGGCCTCGAACCCGCCGGCCGCGGCGACCAGCGACGTCGCGCGGATCTCGGTCTCGCCCTTGATCGGCCGCTTGAGGCGCGCAGCGAGGAACATGCCGTCCTCGATCACGATGTCGGTGACCTCGGCGTCGTATTCGACGTCGACACCGAGCCGCTCGGCGGTGAGATAGAGCGCGTTCAGCATCGCGCGGCCGCCGCCGAGAAAGAAGGAGTTGGTACGGCCAAGGCTCAGCGTGCCACCGAGCGAGGGCTGCCAGCGCACGCCCTGCTCAACGATCCAGTTCAGGATATCCTTGGACTCCCGGATCATGTGCCGCGCGAGGTCCTCGTCGGTCTGGCCGCCCGTCACCAGCAGCAGATCTTGCCAGAATTCCTCTTCGGTGTAGGGACCGGTCAGGATCTCAGTCGCCGCATCATGGGCGCAGCGCATGTTGCGGGTGTGGCGGGTGTTGCCGCCGCGATAGAACTTTGGCGCGCCCTCCAGCACGAGCACCGAGGCACCGCCGCGGCGCGCCGAGATCGCCGCGCACAGTGCCGCATTGCCGCCGCCGATCACCAGCACATCGTATTTGCTGCTCATCCTGTCTGCCCGATGCGACGAAGTTAGAGACATTCTGCCGCCCATGACCCCGATCAACCCAGGCAGCCGTTGCGTACTTTTGTATACAAAGATATACATCGGCGAAGCAAGTGGCATCTCTGCATGGGCAGGATGCGCCGTGAGGGAACATGGCCAAGCGCGCGGCAAAGACAGGCGGATCGATCGCGCGTGGCGGCGGCGTGGCGCTGGGCGAAGCCGTGTTCCGCTCGCTGTGCGAGGCGCTTCAGGCCGGCAGTTACCGTGCCGGCGACCGGCTGCGCGAAGAAGAGGTCGCGCAGCGGCTCAAGGTCAGCCGCACGCCGGTCCGTGAGGCGCTTGGCCGTCTCGCGGCCCGCGGCTTCGTCGAACCCGCCGGCGGCCGCGGGTTGATCGTGCGCGATCTCGACATTTCCGAGGTGCTCGAGCTCTACGCCATGCGCGAGATCATGGAAGGTGCTGCAGCGCGCCTGGCCGCCGAGCACGCCTCCACGCCCGAAGTCGATGCACTCCGAGATATCGAGCAGGCCTTTGTCGAGGCGTCGGCGTCAGACGCTGCCGAAATGGCGCGGCTCAACCGCGCCTTCCACGAAGCCATCTGCCGCGCCGCGCGCAACCGCTATCTCGACAACGCCTCGCGCGAATTGCAGGACTGGATCGCGCTGCTGGGCCCGACCACCTTCACGGTGACAGGCCGTCCCTCGACCAGTCACGGCGAGCACCAGGCCATCATCGAGGCCATCGCCGCGCGCGACGGCGACAAGGCCGAGCAGCTTGCGCGGGCGCATATCCGCGAGGCGTTGCGCTGCCGGCTCAAGCTGCTGCAGAAGCAGTAGCGCCAGGGCGCTCACGCGACCACATCCGCGACGACCGCTTTCAGGACATCCCGAACGTCGCCCGGCTTCAGCCGAACCTGCAAGCCGCGCTGGCCGCCGTTGAGATAGACCTGATCATGCGCGAGCGCGTTCTGCTCGATCACGGTGCGCACCGGTTTGCGCTGCCCGAACGGGCTGATGCCACCGACCTTGTAGCCGGTGACGCGCTCGGCCTCGGGTGGCTTCATCATCTGCGCCGACTTGCCGCTCGCGGCCGCGGCGAGCTTTTTCATGGAGACTTCCTGGTCGGACGGGACGACGACGCAGATCGGCTTGCCGTCCACCAACGCCATCAGCGTCTTCAGCACGAGCGCCGGATCTTCACCAAGGGCCGACGCCGCCTGGAGCCCGATGCTCTCGGCGTCAGGATCGTAGTCGTAGGTGTGGACGGTGAAGGCAACGCCGGCGGCTGCAAGCGCGCGCGTGGCTGGGGTGACTTTGGACATGTGCGATGTTTACCACCGTCATTGCGAGGAGCGAAGCGACGAAGCAATCCAGAATCTTACCGCGGAGGCAGTTCTGGATTGCTTCGCTGCGCTCGCAATGACGGTGTGGGCACACCTGCGTCCACACACTCGGCCGCCGTCCCGGCGAAGGGCGGCAAAGATTACTCCGCCGCGTCCCGCATCTCCGCCCTCTCGGCCCTGGCCGCGCAGAACTTGAACTCCGGGATCTTGCCGAAGGGATCAAGCGCCGGATTGGTCAGGAGGTTCGCCGCGGCTTCCGCGTAGCAGAACGGCATGAACACCATGTTCTCCGGCACATCGCGATCGGAGCGGACCTTGACCTCGACCGCACCGCGGCGGGTCTCCAGCCGGATGAAATCGCCGGGCGCGAGCTTCTTCCGGTGCATGTCCTTCGGCGACATGAACGCGACCGCCTCCGGCTCGATCTGGTCGAGCACCTGCGCGCGGCGGGTCATCGAGCCGGTGTGCCAATGCTCGAGCACGCGGCCGGTCGAGAGCACCATCGGATATTCGGCGTCGGGCAGCTCATCCGGCGGGATGACCTTGGCCGGCACGATCTTGCCGCGGCCGCTCGCGGTCGGGAAGCCCGTGGTGAAGATGATCTCGTTGCCGGGCTTGTTCGGATCATCGGCCGGATAGGTCACGGCACCTTCGCGCACCAGCCGCTCCCAGCTGATGTTCTTGAGCGAGGGCATCAACTCCGCCATCTCGGTGTAGACGTCGCCGGGGCCGGAATAATTCCAGGGCAGGCCCATCCGCTTGCCGATCTCCTGGATGATCCAGAGATCCTGCCGCGCATCGCCCGGCGGCTTGATCACTTGGCGCGCGAGCTGCACGCGGCGATCGGTGTTGGTGAAGGAGCCGTCCTTTTCGGCAAAGGCCGAGGCCGGCAGGATGACGTCGGCGTGGAACGCGGTCTCGGTGACGAAGAGATCCTGCACGACGAGATGATCGAGCATGGCGAGCGCCTGGCGCGCATGCTGGAGATCGGGATCGGACATCGCGGGATTCTCGCCCTCGATATACATGCCCGTGATCTCGCCGGCATGGATCGCATTCATGATTTCGACCACGGTCAGGCCGCGGACGGGATCGAGATCCTGCTGCCACAGTTTTTCGAAATTGCCGCGCAGATCGTCGCGGCTGACCGGCTGATAATCCGGCAGGAACATCGGGATCAGGCCGGCGTCGGAGGCGCCCTGCACGTTGTTCTGGCCGCGTAGCGGATGCAGACCTGTACCGGGACGGCCGACCTGGCCGGTGATCAGCGCGAGCGCGATCAGGCAGCGCGCATTGTCGGTGCCGTGGACATGCTGGCTGATGCCCATGCCCCAGAAGATGATCGACGATTTTGCCCGCGCATAGGTGCGCGCAACCTCGCGCAGAGTTTGCGCCGGGATGCCGCAGATCGGCTCCATCTTCTCCGGCGTGAACTCCTTGATCTTCTCCTTGAGGTCCTCAAATCCCTCGGTGTAACCGGCGATATACTGGTCGTCGGTCAGGCCTTCGGTGATGATCGTGTTGATCATCGCATTCAGCATGGCGACGTCGGAGCCCGGCTTGAACTGCAGATGCTTGGTCGCGTGACGCGACAGCGACTGCCGGCGCGGGTCCATCACGAACAGCTTGGCGTCATTCTGCTTGACCGCGTTCTTGATGAAGGTCGCGGCGACCGGATGGTTCACGGTCGGATTAGCGCCGATCACCCAGATCACCTCGGCATCCATCGCAGCCGAGAACGGCGCCGACACCGCGCCCGAGCTCAGGCCTTCGAACAGCGCCGCCACCGACGAGGCGTGGCAGAGCCGCGTGCAATGGTCGACATTGTTCGAGCCGAAACCGGTGCGCACCAGCTTCTGGAACAGATAGGCCTCTTCGTTCGAGCCCTTGGCCGAGCCGAAGCCGGCCAGCGCCTTCACGCCCTTCTCGTCGCGGATCTTGACGAGGCCCTTGGCTGCGATGTCGAGCGCTTCTTCCCAGCTCGCTTCGCGGAAATGCGTGAAGGGATTGGCCGGGTCGACCTGGTCGTTGGAATCCTTCTTCGCATTCGGCAGCCGCACCAGCGGCTTGGTCAGACGATGCGGATGGTGGATATAGTCGAAGCCGAAGCGGCCCTTGACGCAGAGACGGTTGTGATTGGCAGGACCGTCGCGACCCTCGGCGTAGATCACCTTCTCGTCCTTGACCTCGTAGGTCACCTGGCAGCCGACGCCGCAGAACGGGCAGAGCGAATCCACTTTCTTGTCGGCGTAGACGACACGGGTCTGCTTCTCGTCGAGCATGACGGCCGGCATCAGCGCGCCGGTCGGGCAGGCCTGCACGCACTCGCCGCAGGCGACGCAGGTGGACTCGCCCATGGGATCGTCGAAGTCGAACACGATCTTCGAGCCATGGCTGCGATACGCCATGCCGATGACGTCGTTGACCTGGACCTCGCGGCAGGCGCGCACGCAGAGGCCGCACTGGATGCAGGCATCGAGATTGACGCGCATCGCCGGATGGCTGGCGTCGGTCGCCCAGCGCTCGGCGGCGGGGAAGCGGCTCTCGGTGACGCCTGTGGTCTCGGCCCAGTGCCAGAGCTTCGAATCCGGATCGTGCGAGGTCTCGCGCGCCGGCTGATCGGCGACGAGCAGCTCCATCACCATTTTTTGCGCCGACACCGCACGCGCGGACTCGGTCTTCACCTTCATGCCGACGGACGGGGTGCGCTTGCAGGACGCGGCGAGCACGCGCTCGCCCTCGATCTCGACCATGCAGGCGCGGCAATTGCCGTCGGGGCGGTAATCGGGCGCCGGCGAATAGCACAGATGCGGAATCTCGCGGCCTTGGCGTTTGGCGACTTGCCAGATCGTTTCGCCGGGTTTGGCTTCGACCTGCTTGCCGTCGAGCTCGAACGTAATTTTGGTCATTCGGCCGCTTCCTTGAACTCGTCAGGGAAATATTTGATCACGGTGGACAACGGATTCGATGCCGCCTGTCCGAGCCCGCAGATCGAGGCATCGCGCATCGCCTGGCTCAATTCTTCCAGAAGTGCGCGGTTCCAGACCGGCTTCTGCATCAGCTGCGCCGCCTTCTGGGTTCCGACACGGCACGGCGTGCACTGGCCGCAGCTCTCGTCCTCGAAGAACTTCATCAGGTTCAGCGCGGCCGCGCGCACGCTGTCCTTTTGCGACAGGATCACGATCGCGGCCGAGCCGATGAAGCAGCCGTATTTCTCCAGCGTGCCGAAATCGAGCGGGATGCCGTCCATGGAAGCCGGCAAAATGCCGCCCGACGCGCCGCCCGGCAGGTACGCATAGAACTGGTGCCCGTCGGCCATGCCGCCGCAATATTCGTCGATCAATTCGCGCACGGTGATGCCGGCGGGTGCCAGCTTCATGCCGGGGTTCTTGACGCGGCCCGAGACCGAGAAGCTGCGCAGGCCGTGACGCTCATGGCGGCCATTGCCCTTCCACCAGTCCGCGCCCTTCTCGACGATGTCGCGCACCCACCACAGCGTCTCGATGTTGTTGATCAGCGTCGGCAGGCCGAACAGGCCGACCTGGAACGGATAAGGCGGCTTGTGCCTGGGCAGCCCGCGCTTGCCCTCGATGCTTTCGAGCAGCGAGGACTCTTCCCCGCAAATATAGGCGCCGGCGCCGCGGCGCATGTGCAGCGTCGGACCGCCCGGCGGAAGCTTTGCGATCTCGCGCTCGAGGATCTCGCGCGATGCCGGATATTCGTCGCGCAGATAGATGTAGACGTCGGAGGCCTGCACGACATGCGCGCCGAGCAGCATGCCTTCGATGAAGCGATGCGGATCGCTTTCGAGATAGACGCGGTCCTTGAACGTGCCAGGCTCGCCCTCGTCGCCATTGATCGCCATCAGCCGCGGGCCGGCTTCGCCCAGCACCGCGCGCCATTTCCGGCCCGTGGGGAAGCCGGCGCCGCCGAGACCGCGCAGCGAGGCGTCGTCGAGCGCCTTCAGCAGATCGTCTTTCGGCAACTCACCCGAGCGCACGCGATGGAGCAGCTTGTAGCCGCCGCCGGCGATATAGGCGTCGTAGTCAACGTACTCAGGCAGATGCGCGTGGGTATCGCCGGCCTTCGCCGCCGCCATCACATTGGCCACGGTCGCGTGATCGACGAAATTGTGACCGACCTCAGCCGCCGGCGCGGTATCGCAGCGGCCGACGCAGGGCGCGCGCACGACGCGGATGCCGGGACCCGATGTACTCTGCAAATCCGCGAGCAGCTTCTCGCCGCCCAGCATCGCGCAAGTGAGAGAATCGCAGACGCGGATCGTCAGCGGCGCGATATCAGGCTCGCCTTCCTTCACGACGTCGAAATGGGCGTAGAAGGTCGCGGTTTCGAATACTTCCGCGAAGGCGAGCTTCATCTCGTCGGCAAGCGCGGCGAGATGTGCGGCCGAGATCTGGTGATATTTGTCCTGGATCAGGTGCAGATATTCGATCAGCAGATCGCGCCGCCGCGGCCTGTCGCCGAGCAACTGCTCGATCTCGTGTGCGGCGGTGGGATCGACCTGCCGCCCCTTGGGCGTGGCCTTGGCTCGCTTCCGTCCCTCGCCCGGATGTTCGAACGAGCGGACCTCGTGCACGTCGTGACTCATCGATGCGTCTCGTATCTCTTCTTTAGAACGAGTCCAACCCTAGCCTTTGGCATACCAGATGCCAAGAGAATTCATGCGTTCCGATAAGCATTTAAGGGGCATGCAGCCGCCCGGCTCCATGCCCCTTCATCGACCCTATTTGCGGCGCGGCCTCACGTCTTGTTCATGCACTCTTCGATGTAGAACCAGCGGTCGTCGCCAGCGAGGCCCTTGGACTTCACGTCGGCGCGGCAGGCCTTGAGCTTCGGCTTGTTGGCCGCCCACTTCGCCTTCATGTCCTTCAGCTTCTGCATGGTGAGCTTGATCTTGCCCGGCTTGGCTTCGGTCGTTGCGGCAGGCGCCGCCGGCGGCGTCGTCTGCGCGGATGCGGCATGAAGGCCAGCGACAAGCAACACGGCCACAAGGCAAATTCGGGTGCGAAGCATTTCAATCCCCCTAAGTCCCACTCTTGATTAAGTCCGACTCTCGATGATGTCTAAAAGGCGAACGCCGCGGGACGCCGATGATCAGCATCCCGCGGCAGTCTCAACGGCGATCAGAAGATCTTGACCGCGCTCTCCAGCGTCTTCCAGACACCCCAAAGCAGGGGAACGCCGACGAAGGCCCAGAACATCGCCGCCTTGACGTCAAGCCCGCCGAATCCGATGCCGTAGGAGCCGTGCGGTCCCGCGGCAGCGGCGCTGGCGCTCGCCGCTTGCAGCTTGGCGACGTCGGCTTCCTTCATGTGCCACTTCGAATCGACCGGCTTGATCAGGTAGTTGCAGATCAGGCCCGCGATCAGCATCGCGCACAGGATGTACATGGTCGTGTTGTAGAGCTGATCGCGCGGCACGCCCGCCGCGAGCTGGAACTCGCGGATGTAGTTCACCACGACGGGGCCGATGATGCCCGCGGTGGACCACGCCGTCAGCAGCCGGCCGTGGATGGCGCCGACGAACTGAGTCCCGAACATGTCGGCAAGGTAGGCCGGCACGGTGGCGAACCCGCCGCCATACATCGACAGGATGATGCCGAAGCCGAGCACGAACAGGAGCTTCGAGCCCATCGCCGCAAACGTCGGCGCCAGCGCGTAGAGCACGATGCCGAGGATGAAGAACGTGTAGTAGGTGTTCTTGCGCCCGATCTTGTCCGACAGCGATGCCCAGAAGAAGCGGCCGCCGATGTTGAACAGCGACAGCAATCCGGCGAAGCCCGCGGCGATCGCGGCGATCTGCGCCTTCTGCCCGGCGTCGAGCGCGTTGAAGCCGACTTCAGGCAGGCCGATCAGCTTGCCGGCGAAGATCTCCTGGAGCATCGGCGAGGCCATGCCGATCACGCCGATGCCGGCCGACACGTTCAGGCACAGCACCCACCAGATCAGCCAGAACTGCGGCGTCTTGTGCGCGTCGTTGAGATGGACGTTGCTCTTCGAGATCATCGCGTTGGCCTTCGACGGCGGCGTCCAGCCCTCGGGCTGCCAGCCGGGCGGCGGCAAGCGATAGCGGAACGCGCCGATCATCATGAACACGAAGTAGATGACGCCCATCGCGACGAAGGTCTCCCAGACGCCGACCGAGGTCGGGGTCTTGAAGTAGTTCATCAACAGGTTCGCCAGCGGAGCGCCGATCATGGCGCCGCCGCCGAAGCCCATGATGGCCATGCCGGTCGCCATGCCGCGGCGGTCCGGAAACCACTTCACCAGCGTCGACACCGGCGAGATATAGCCAAGGCCGAGACCGATGCCGCCGATCACGCCCGAGCCCAGCCACAACAGCCAGAGCTGATGGGTGTAGACCCCGATCGCACCGAGGAAGAGACCGCCGCACCAGCACAGCGCCGAGACGAAGCCGGCCTTGCGCGGGCCCACACGCTCCAGCCAGCCGCCCCAAACCGCGGCCGCGATACCGAGCAGCACGAAGAACAGCGTGTACATCCACCCCATGCTGGCGACCTTCCAGTCGCAGCTGGTCGTGAACAGTTCCTGAAACAGCGACATGTCCGGACATGCTTTCGGCGCGCTCAATCCGATCGCGCGCGACAGCGGCAGCCAGAACACCGAGAAGCCGTAGGCCATGCCGATGCAGAGATGGATGCAGAGCGCAGCCGGCGGCACCAGCCAGCGATTGAAGCCGGCGGTCGCGATGGTTCGTTCGCGATCCAGAAAACCTGCGCCGGCACCCGAAAGTGTTCCAGCGCTCTCGATTGTTGCCATGTAGTCCTCCCCTGCAGTTGCCCTTCTGAGCAAGCCTGCCGCTGCAATCCTGGTCCTCAGCCCATTGCGGTGCAGCCAACGGTCCCTGCTGCTCCGCACAATCATTCGACGCGCGCCAGGATCGTCACGCGCACCCGAGTCGTTAACCCCTCGAGCGGGGCTCTATGCCGATACACCGTGCAGGCTTCGCGAGTTTGGCCCGCTCATCCGCGTATCGCAGACAAAGCTCAACCTCCGCGCCTGCACGGAGGTTGTCAATTGGGGCAGAAGCCACGATTGATGTCGATAGACAAAAGGTAGGTATCAGCAGAGTGACCGCGCACTACGAACGCAGTGCACCATTGGTTTTCTCTATTGAACCATTGATCTTTTCTATCAAGAACACGATGCGCGCCTCGTTGCGCTCGGTGATCTCCACCGTGTCGCCCGTCTCGCGGATCAGGTTCGGAATGTCAATCACCGACAAGGGGTCGGTGCAGTGCACTTCGAGCTGATCGCCCGGCTGTAACGGTTTGAGCGCCTTGCGCGTCTTCAGGGCAGGTAGCGGGCATTTCAACCCGGTGAGATCGAGCGTGGTTCTGGTCATGGGCGCAACATGGCGGGGTGAGGCGATCGCGTCAACGCGAGGCCTCAGAGCAAGTCCGCATAGGACAAGAAACCTACGCTCTGTCCCGGCTCGACACGCGTGATGTCGTCGCCGAGTTCGATGAGGCCATCGGTCTCGACCAGTGACGACAACAGCCCTGCGCCTTCGCGCGGAAACTTGACCGCTTCCAACGCACCGTCCTCTCCGCGTCGCAACGAGCTGCGAACATATTCGCGGCGGCCGATCTTCTTCTTGTAGGTGAACGCGGCGCGCACCGGAATCGGCAACAGCGGCTCCGGCAGACTGCCCGCAAGCGCCAGCACCGTCGGCCGCACCACGTGGACGAAGGTCACAAAACTGGCGACGGGATTGCCGGGCAGGCCGATCAGCGGCGTGCCGCCGATGATGCCCATCGCCACGGGACGGCCGGGCTTGATTGCCATCCGCCACAGCACCAGCGAGCCGATGCTCTCGACCGCCGCCTTGACGTGGTCCTCCTCGCCGGTCGAGACGCCGCCGGTGGTGAGGATCAGATCGTGGCTGCCTGCAACCTGCTTCAATCCATCCGCGAGCGCATTGCGCTCGTCGCGCAAGATGCCGAGGTCGGAGACCTCGCAGCCGAGCCGGCGCAACATCGCCATCAGCATGAAGCGGTTGGAATCGAACAGCTGTGACGCCACGCGCGGCTCGCCGGGCGAAGCCAGCTCGTCACCGGTCGAGAACACGGCGACGCGGATGCGCCTGACGACGTCGAGCCTGACAAGGCCGAATGCTGCAGCAAGCGCGACATGCTGCGGCAGCAAGCGCTGGCCGGCCCGCAGCGCGACGTGTCCCTGCGGAATGTCCTCGCCCGCCGGGCGGACATTCGCGCCGGGCTTCAGCCCCGGCGGCAGCACGACTCTGCCGGCCTCATCGAGGCGAACGTCTTCCTGCATGAAGACGGTCTCGGCGTCAGGCGGCATCGGCGCGCCCGTGAAGATGCGCACAGTGTGGCCGGCCTTGATCGGCGCCTGCGCAAGGCCGCCGGCCTGGATGCGACCGTCGAGCGGGAATGCCCGTTCCGCGCTGTCCGGAAGGTCGGCATTGCGCACGGCGTAACCGTCGACGGCGGAGTTGGTGAAAGGCGGCAGCGGCAGGGGCGCCGCGATATCGCGCGCGAGCACGCGTCCATCGGCATCGACGAGCGCTACCGTCTCCAGATCGGCAATCGCGTTGACGCGGGTCGTGATCAGACCAACGGCCTCATCGACCGACATCATCGGTCCACCGAAGGCAAAGCAATCGTCCGACAGTTGCGCCATGGTGCCTCGTCAGCGTATCGCGGCGCTTTTTGCCACCGCTTCCTCGACCGGCATCGCCGCACGCAGCAGCAATGCCGCGGCGGCCTCGATATCATCGAGATGGACGGTCGGCAGGCGGGTTTCAATGGCGCTATCGGTCGCAATCCCGACAATCCCGGGATCATCGGGAAACAGCAGCGGCTTGCCGTTGCCGGCGCGATGCACCTCGATCTTGCGGTGCGGCTCGCGCTTGAAGCCCTCGACCACGACGAGATCGACGGCTGACAGCTTGCTCAATAGTTCCGGCAGCCGCGGCTCCGCCGCGCCGCGCAACTCATGCATCAGGGCCCAGCGGTTCGACGACGCAACCAGCACCTCGGCCGCGCCGGCCTCGCGGTGGCGCCAGGAATCCTTGCCGGGCACGTCGACGTCGAACTGGTGATGGGCATGCTTGATGACGGAGACGCGCAGGCCTTGCGCGTTGAAATGCGGGATCAGCCGCGTCAACAGCGTGGTCTTGCCCGCACCGCTCCAGCCCGCAAGGCCGATGACTTTCATCGCAACTCGATCTCCGCCAGCCGTGTCATGCGGCCGGAACCGCCTTCTCCATCGTCGTGAGCATGCTTATATCGGCTTGACCCGAATGTCATGCTAACGTCACGGCCATGATGAAGATCGACAAAGCCCCGGTGCCCCTGATCGTTCCGAACCCTGACGACCCGCGCCTGACGGAGCGCGTGACCGGCACCGACCAGGCCGGCGCCAAGATCGAGATCAAGGTGCCGATGGAACGGCCGCTGACGCTCTACCTGAATTCGCAGGAGATCGTCACCATGATGACGATCGGCGACTACCCGGAATATCTGGCGCTGGGCTATCTGCTCAACCAAAACATGCTGAAATATAATGACGAGGTCACCGAGGTCGAATACGACGACGACCTCCAGGTGGTGGTGGTGCGCACCTCACATCACACCAATTTCGAAGCCAAGCTGAAGAAGCGCACCCAGACCTCGGGCTGCGCGCAGGGCACCGCGTTCGGCGACCTGTTAGAGGCGGTCGAGAGCGTCGCTCTGCCGAAGGCAGAGCTGCGCACCTCCTGGCTCTACCAGATGACGCAGACCATCAACACCATGCCCTCTCTCTATCTGGAGGCCGGCGCGATCCATGGCTGCGTGCTGTGCAAGGAGGGCGAGCCGCTCTGCTACACCGAGGACGTCGGCCGTCACAACGCGGTCGACAAGATCGCGGGCTGGATGTACCGCCACGGCGTCGATGCCTCCGACAAGATCCTCTACACCACGGGACGGCTGACCTCGGAAATGGTGATCAAGACCGTGCGCATGGGCATTCCGATCCTGGTGTCGCGCTCCGGCTTCACCGCCTGGGGCGTCGATCTCGCTCGCCAGGTCGGACTGACGCTGGTCGGCCGCACGCGCGGCAAGCGCTTCATCGTGCTCGCGGGCGAAGAGCGGATCGTCTACGACCAGAACCTTGCTTACGTCGAGGAGGAATCGGCGAAGCACAAACGCAAGGGTGAAGGTGGTGACGACTGACTTTCCGGAAACGCAGGGCGTGCTGCTCGCAGGCGGCCTCGCACGGCGCATGGGCGGCGGCGACAAGCCGATGCGGACCATCGGCGGCCGCACCATCCTTGAGCGCGTGATCGCACGATTGACGCCGCAATGTAGCGGATTGATCCTCAATGCGAACGGCGATCCCGCACGTTTCGCGACGTTCGGCCTGCCCGTTGTCGCCGATGACGTACCCGGCTTTCCCGGGCCCCTCGCCGGCATTCTCGCCGCGCTCGACTGGACGGCGGCGAACCGGCCTGACATCGAATGGGTGCTGAGCGCCGCAGGCGACTGCCCGTTCCTGCCACGCGATCTCGTCGCGCGCCTGCACGAGGCGCGGGAACGCGAGAACGCCCAGCTTGCGGTCGCCGCATCAGGCGACCAGTCGCATCCTGTGATCGGCTTGTGGCGCGTCGCCTTGCGCGACCAGCTGCGTCACGCGCTGGTCGTCGAGGACCTCCGCAAGATCGACCGCTGGACCGCGCGCTATCCGCTCGCAACGGTGACATGGCCGGCCGAGCCGCTCGATCCGTTCTTCAACGCCAACACGGTCGAGGACATCGCCGAAGCCGAGCGGCTGGCCGCACTGGATGCGGCGTCCTGACAAGAAGCGTCGGCGCAAGTGCGAGCCTGCCGCTCAAGCCGCCAGCGGCACTTCCCAGGCGTCGTAACCGTAGACCCAGCTCGTATCAGTGCGCTCCTTCAGCCAGATGTTGGCGCGCGAGGTCTCCTGCACCCGCGTGGTACGCTCCTTGCGCGTCGCCTCGAAGCGGCGGAACGCATTGGCGACGCCGTCGCGGCCGACACCGTCGAGGCAGCGCGACAGCACGGCGGCGTCCTCGATCGCCATCGCCGCACCCTGCGCCATGTAGGGCGTCATCGGATGACAGGCATCGCCGAGCAACGTCACCTTGCCGTCGGCCCAGCGCTCCAGCGCGTCACGGTCCATGATCGCCCATTTGTGCACGTCGGGACAGGCGGCGAGCACCCGAGCGACCTGCGGATGAAAGCCTTCGAATGATGTGCGCAGATCGCGCACGTCGCCCTTCGCCGACCAGGACTCGATGCGAAAGTCCGGCTCGGGCTGGCTGGTGACGAGATAGACCTCGCTGCGGTCAGGCTTGACGTAATAGATCACGATATGGCGGTCCTCCCCCCACCATTTGGTGCAGTCGTCGATCCCTGCGCCGCCGAGCAGCGCGGCGGGATAGGTGGTGCGATAGGCGATGCGGCCGGTGAATTTGGCCGGCGCGGCGTCGAACAGGATATCGCGGACCGTCGAATGGACGCCGTCCGCGCCGACCACGGCATCGGCGACGGCACGCGTGCCATCCGCAAAGGTCAGCCGGACACCATCGCCGGTCTGGTCGAGACCGACGAGCTTGTGATTGAGCCTCACAAATTCGTTCGGCACCGCGCTCGCCAGCGCAGCGTGGAGATCGCCGCGATGGGCGAGCAGATAGGGCGCGCCGAACTTCTCTTCGGCGTTCTCGCCAAAAATCATGTCGAACTTGATGTCGCCGCTCTTCCAGTCGCGATTGTTCCAGGAACGAGGATAGAACGAGTGCTCGCGCATCCGCGCCTCCAGCCCCAGGGCGCGCAGCACTTTCATCGCGTTGCAGCCGATCTGGATGCCGGCGCCGATGCGGGCAAACTGGGAGGCCTGCTCGTAGAGCATCACATCGATACCGACGCGCCGAAGCGCCGCGGCCGTCGCAAGCCCGCCCATGCCGGCACCGACGATCGCAACCGAAAGCGGCCTTGCCATCGCGTCCCCCACCCTGTCGCGCGGCTTGAACGCCGCGTCGTCGATCTATGCAGGCCGGAAGCCCGCCCGCTCCAGCGCAGTACGCGCCTCATCCGAGCCGAGTGCGTCGAGAAAGGCCTGCACGGCCGGCCGCTGCTTGCGCGCCGTCACCAGCGCGAAATCATAATGCTCTTCCGCGAACGGAATGAAACCAAGGCCGACCGCATGGGCGACCGGCGCAATGGTCATGCCCCAGTCGGCGCGGTGCTGCGCGACAGCCGCAGCCACGGCATTGTGCGAGCGCGGCTGATTCCAGTAACCTTCCGGGCGCGCACCGCCGAGCAGCCGGTCGATCAGGATGCGCGTGCCGGCGCCCTGGTTGCGGTTGACCATGATGCAGGCGGAGTCCGCGAGCGCGGCGGCGACGGCTTCCTTCGCACCGAGCCCCTCAAAACGCTTGTCGCCGTTCCGGAACACGATGCCCTGCATCCGCCGCCAGCCCGGCACGAGCTCGAGACCGTCGACGAGATATGGCCTGTTGTAGGTTTCGGTCTTGTCGTCGAACAGATGGATCGGCGCGAGATCGCATTCGCCCCGCTTCGCCGCCGCGAGTCCGCCGAGGCTGCCGACCGCGATTGAGCGCACGGTCAGCCCCGCATGCGCGAGTTGCGCCGTGACGAGATCGAGGCCGGTGCAATGGCTGCCGACGATGACGAGATCGGGCACCCGCACATGCGGCGTGAACAGCGTCACCTCGGCGTCGGTGCCCGCCGGCATCTGGTCGGCGAGCGCGTCGATGCGCAGAAAACCGTCGGCCTGCGCGAACGATGTGATCGCACCGGACCCCTTGCCGGAGGGATAGGCGATCAGGCCGTCCTTGCCGCCGACCAGCGAGACCATGACGAACTCGGTACGGCCGAGTTCGGAGACGATGCGCACCGGCACGGTTGCGTTCACCTTGGCATCGGAGCGCGGCGGCAGCCCGGCCATTTTGCGCAACACCGGCACGATCATGTCGTGGAATGTGAACATCGCCGAGGTCGGAAAGCCCGGCAGGATCACCACCGGTTTGCCGTCGCACACCGCAAGGCACAGCGGCTTGCCGGGCTTGAGCGCGACGCCATGCGCGATGATGCCGGGCTGGCCGAGCCGGCCGATGATGCGATGGGACACGTCGCCCGCGCCCTTCGAGGTGCCGCCCGAGAGCACCAGCATGTCGGCGTCCACCAGCGCGCGGCGCATGGCGGCTTCGAGTTTTGCCTCATCGTCGGGAATGGCGCCGAGGAACACCGCCTCGCCGCCGTTCTCGTCGATCGCGGCGGCGACGATGGCGCCGTTGGTGTCGTAGATCGCAGCCGGCGCAAGCGCCTCGCCGGGCTGAACCAGTTCGTCACCGGTGGAGATCACGGCAACACGCGGCTTGCGCGCGACGGTCACCTCGGCGATGCCGCAGGCCGCCAGCATGCCGATCTCGCGCGAGCCGATGATCGTGCCGGCGCGCAGCAGCGCCTCGCCGCGCGCGATGTCGGAGCCGGCGTAGGACACGAACTGTCCAGGCGAAACGGCTCGCCGGACGTCGATCGCATCGGATCCGGCGGGCTGGGTATGCTCGACCATGACGACGGCGTCGGCGCCGCGTGGTAACGGCCCGCCGGTTGCGATCGGCGTTGCGGTTCCTGTCGCCACTTGCAGCTTCGGCGCGGTGCCGCAGTGAATGGTCTCGCCGTTCAGCACAAGGCGAACGGGCGCGCCTTCGCCGGCCGTGGCGAGATCGGCCGAGCGCACGGCAAAGCCGTCAACATTGGAACGGTCGAAAGGCGGAACGTCGATCGGCGCCGTGATGTCTTCGGCCAGCCCCGCGCCGAGCGCATCGGCAAGCTTGCGCGCCTCGCTCGGGACCGCGCGCGGGAACAACGCAGCTTCAAAACGCGCCAGCGCGTCCTCGCGAGAGAGGATCTTGAGGAACTGCTCCTGCTCGAGCGCGCTGCGGTCTTGCGATTGCGGGATCATCGTCATGCCAAACCCATATCATTCCCGCATCAGATAGGCATCGACCGGCGTTCCTGCCGCAAATCCCTCGTGGCTGGCGGGAACGAGCAGCCATGCATCGGCCCGGGCAATGGCCTGAAGCGGCCATTCCCCCACCGCAAGCGGGAGCCACGCGTGATGTTCCTCGGCCAGCAGGGCGATTTCGGCGATGCCGACACTGGATGCGATTTTTCGCGCAAGCGGCAGGGTCATGCGTCGGCGTAACTGCCGCGCCGACAGCCGATCGACGAGCGGCAGCACGAGCGCGAGCCAGGCCGCAAGCGCATGGTCGGGCGAGCCGGGCAAGGCGACGACGGGAACCTGTCCGAGCCGCCCGACCGCGGCGGTGCGCCCGGGCTGAAGCGCGAGGCCGTGGGCGAACACGTCACCATGCCGGGCTAGCGCGCTGACCGCGGCATCCCGGCGGCCGGCGCCGCTGCCGCCGATCGTCACGACGAGATCGCAGGTGAGACTGCCGAGCACTTCCGCGATCGATCCTACATCTCGCGCGGCAGCTTCGCGCGCTTGCACCTGCAGCCCTGTGGCGCGCGCGATCTCGGCAATCATGTGCGCCGTCACGGCTGCGCCCGGCACGTTGACGATGCCCAGCCGCGGTTGCCGTACGCTCAGCTTTTCAACACCGGCGGCGCGCGCGAGCAGCAAAGTGGCAGAATTGATCAAATGCCCTTCTGCCACGGCAGGCGCGCGCCCGGCGATGTCGCTTCCGGCGCGCCTGACGCCCTGTCCGGGCACGCCCTCCGCCAGCACCTGGGCGAGTGGACCCGACACCTCGACTGCGTCGGCATCGAGCACACAATCACATCCCGGCGGCATCGCGTCGCCGGCATCGACCCAAACGGGCGCCGTCATCAGAGGCAGCGGCGAATAGGCGGACGCGCCGACAATATCGTTGGCGCAGAGCGCCCAGCCATCCGCAGCGGCGATGTCGCGCGGCGGAGACGCCACAAGCAGCGGCGTCCCTGCCGCGATGCAGCCGGCGGCCTCCGTCAGGGGCAACTCGATCGTCGCGATCGGATCAACGCCTCGCAGCAACGCGGCGAGCGCAGTGTCGAGCGGCGTCAGCGATGGCGGCAGGCGCTGGGTCATGCGCCATGATGGACCATGCATCGCCCGGTTTGGCAACCGCTGGCGATGCGAAGATCAGCCGCCGGACTTGGCCGCATTGGGGAAGAACAGCTGCTGTCCGTCGACCTTGTAGCCGGCGATCGCCGCCTGCCCCTCCGGCGAGATCAGCCAGTCGATGAAGGTCTGCCCCAGCTCCTTCTTCACGTTCGGAAATTTTTCGGAGTTCACCAGCATCGCGCCGTACTGATTGAGCAGCCGCTTGTCGCCTTCGACGACGATGTCGAGATCGCCGCGATCCTTGAAGGCGATCCAGCTGCCGCGGTCGGACAGCACATAGGCGTTCGCCGTGCGCGCCGCGTCGAGGGCTGCGTCCATCCCTTGCTTGACTTCGCGATACCATGCGCCCTTGGCAGCAGCGATATCGATGCCGGCGACGATCCAGAGCGCGAGCTCCGCGCCATGGGTGCCCGAGCGATCGCCGCGCGTCACGAACGGCGCGCCCTTGGCCTCGATCGCCTTCAGCGCAGTGGCGATGTCCTTGCCTTTCACGGCGGCGGGATCGCTCTTCGGTCCGATCAGCACATAGTCGTTGTACATCACGTCAAAACGCTTCTCGCCAAAACCGTCGGCGACGAACTTCTCCTCCTGCGGCCGTGCGTGCATCAGCACGACGTCGACCTCGCCCCTGCGCGCGCCGTCGAGCACTTCATCGGCGCGCCGCGCGATCACCGTCACCTCGATGCCGGTCTTCTCGCGGAAGATCGGCAGCAGATGATCGAGCAGGCCGGACTCCTGTGTCGCCGTGGTCGAGGCCAGCACGATCGCGCGGTCCTCCGCAAATGACGCCGCCATGCCCGCGGCGAGGCCGCAGAGAAGCGCGAGTGCAACGGACAGGCGGCGGACGACCATGATCGGGTTCCCATTGGCTATGACGCAATCATGATGATGATCGATTGCGCCACACTCGTGACGCGTTTGCGCGTTGCGCTCCTCACTCGGGACATTTCGGCAATGCGGCTCGCGCGGTGCGCCCATTGCAATTGCGAGCGCGACGGCCGCAAGGCCCGCGCCACGCGGGTGCTTGGGGATCGCTCACCAAAGCAGAGATCGCGCGTGAGGATGTGTTGCAAAGCAGCGAGATGATCGGGCATGGTCCTGGCGGACGTAAATTGAAATGCAGAATTCCACCTGCGTCGAACGCCAAAAAGAAGCAAGAATTTGCATAGGAATGCAGGATGGAATTCCTGACGACCAGCGAAGCCGCCGACTACCTTCGGCTCGGTGAACGCAAGCTCTACGAACTCGTCACCACCGGCGCGATTCCCTGCACCAAGGTGACCGGGAAGTGGCTCTTCCCGCGGCACGAGCTCGACCTCTGGGTCCTGTCGGGACTGGCGCGTCCGGCCGGCATGCTGACTGCGGAGCCGCCGCCGGTGGTGGGCGGCAGCCAGGACGAGCTTTTGGACTGGAGCCTGCGTGAATCCGGCTCGGGCCTGGGATCGATGAGCGAGGGCAGCGCGCGCGGGCTCGAGCGCTTGCAGCGCGACGAGGTGATGGCGGTGGCGGTGCACTTCCACAGCCTGGAGGCCGACGGCAATCTTGCCACCGACGCCAGTGCGACGGCGCTGCGTGACGCTCCGGACCTGCATGATGCGGTGCTGGTCGCATTCGTGCGCCGCGAGCAGGGTCTCGTGCTGCCGCCGGGCAATCCGAAGCGGCTGCGCGGCCTCTCCGACGTGCTTGCGCTCGGTGTCAGGATGGCGATGCGACAACAGGGCACAGGCGCACAGATGCTGCTCGACGTGCTGTTGAAGCGCGCCGGCGCCGCGACGCGCGATCTGCGCCGGGTCGAGACGCCGGCCCTCACCGGGCCGGATCTCGCCGAGATCGTCCGCGCGGGACAGGCCGATTGCGGAATCGCGACGCGTGCAGCGGCGCGCTCGGCCGGGCTCGACTTCGTGCCGCTGGTCTGGGAGAATTTTGATCTCGCAATGCGGCAACGCAGCTATTTCCGCCCGCCGATGCAGGCCCTGATCCGGTTCCTCAGCGAAAGGCGGCTGCGGCAGCGCGCCGAGGAGCTGACCGGCTACGATCCCTCGCCGGCGGGGCAGATCCGCTTCGCGGCCTGACGTTGACGCCCGCCCCCAAATAGTTGCAAAAGAAACCAATTCAGCCGGGCATACCCGGGCAACACCGGCCAACGAGCCGGATCAGGGGAGGACAAGCGTGAATCCAACGAGATTTGGACTGCCGGTCGCGGCCGGCTTTGTCGCGACGTGCTTGACGGCGGCGCTGCTGCCGGGTGCGGCGTCGGCGCAGGTTTCCGATGACATCGTCAAGATCGGCGTGCTCACCGACATGAACGGCCCCGCCTCCGCGCCGACCGGCCAGGGTTCGGTGACGGCGGCGCAGATGGCGATCGACGATTTCGGCGGCAAGGTGCTCGGCAAGCCGATCAGCATCGTGATCGGCGACCACCAGCTCAAGGCCGACATCGGCGGCGGCATCGCGCGGCGCTGGTATGACGTCGATCAGGTCGACCTGATCGTCGACGTGCCGGTCTCCGCGGTCGGGCTCGCGGTGCAGAACATCGCCAACGAGAAGAAGCGGCTGTTCATCACCCACTCCACCGGCACGGCGGACTTCCACGGCAAGTTCTGCTCGCCGTATGCGATCCAGTGGGTGTTCGACACCCGCGCGCTCGCGGTCGGCACCGCGGATGCGGTGGTCAAGCGCGGCGGCGACAGCTGGTTCTTCATCACCGACGACTACGCCTTCGGCCATTCGCTGGAGCGCGACGCCTCCAGCGTCGTCACCGCCAATGGCGGCAAGGTGCTGGGCTCGGTGCGGCCGCCGCTGGCAACACCCGACCTCTCCTCCTTCGTGCTGCAGGCGCAGGCCTCCAAGGCCAAGATCATCGGCATTGCCGCAGGTCCCCCGAACAACATGAACGAGATCAAGACCGGCTCGGAGTTCGGCGTGTTCAAGGGCGGCCAGCAGATGGCGGCGCTGCTGGCGCTGATCACCGACATCCACGGCCTCGGCCTGCAGGCCGCCCAAGGACTGTTGCTGACGACGTCGTTCTACTGGGACATGGACGACAAGACCCGCGAATGGTCGAAGCGCTATTTCGCCAAGATGAACAAGATGCCGTCGATGTGGCAGGCCGGCGTCTATTCGAGCGTGATGCACTATCTCAACGCCATCAAGGAGACCGGCACCGACGATCCGCTCAAGGTCGCGGCGAAGATGCGGGAAAAGCCGATCGAGGATTTCTTCGCCCGCAACGGCAAACTGCGCGATGACAATCTGATGGTGCACGATCTCTGGCTGGTGCAGGTGAAGACGCCGGAGGAGAGCAAATATCCGTGGGACTATTACAAGATCCTCACGACCATCTCGGGCGACAAGGCGTTCGGGCCGCCGGACCCGGCGTGTCCGTTGGTGAAGAAGTGATGATGGCGAATTGCGAATAGGGAGTGGCGAATGGGGAAGGCTCCATTCGCCATTCGCCATTCACCACTCGCCATTCGCTACTTCACCACCCCGATCTCACGAAAATACTTCATCACGCCCGGATGGATCAGTTCCGGCTTCGGCGCTGCCGCGACGGTGTTCGACGCCGTGGTCTCGCAGGCCTGCGCGAGCTGCTTGCAGAACGTCGCCTCGACGCCGTGCAGCGTCTTCGCGAGGCGATAGGCGACGTCATCGGGCAGGTCCTCGCGCGTGAGGACGAAACTCCACGAGCCGAGCGAGGCGATCGGCTCGGCCTGCTTCGGATAGGAGCCGGCCGGCACGAGCAGCGGCTTCAGGAACGCATGCTTGGCGCGAATGCGCGTGATCTCTTCAGCGCTGGGCGCAATGAAGCGCGCGCCTGACGCACCCGATGCCACCGCGGCAAAACCGGGCCAGCCGATACCGGCGCCCCAGAGTGCTGCAACACGTCCGTCCTCGACCATCGCGGGGCCATCGCCGGCGCGGTCGAGATAGACGGCCTTGAAATCCTCGTCCTGCTTGAGGCCGAGACCATCGAGCACATAGCGCGCCAAGATCGGCAGGCCCGAGCCTTTGGCGCCGAAGGCGACGGGCTGGCCGACGAGATCGTGAATGGTCTTGTACGGACTGTCCGCCCGGACCACGAACATTCCGGGATTGGAATAGATCGCCGTCAAAATCTTCAACCGCACAGGCGCGCGGCCGATGCCGGCGAAGGCCTCATAGGCCGGCTCGCCCGCGACCAGCGCGAGATCGAGCTCGCCCTTCTCCAGCAGCGGAATGTTCTCATTGCTGCCCTTGGTGTTGCGGGGCGCGATGGTGATTTGCGGATCGGCCGCATTCATCACTTCCGCAAAAGCGTTGCCATAGAGCGGAAAGCCGCCGCCGGGCGTCGCGGTGCCCAGGCTGAGTGTGGTGGGCGGAATGGCGTTGCCTCCGGTTTGAGCAGCGGCGGGGCTTGCGAGTGGATTTGCGAGCAGCGCCGCGCCGAGAAGGATTGTGATTGCGAATCTCATGATGAGTCCCGGCCGCCCCGCGTCAACATCGACTTGCGGCGATGTAGGCAGCGGGTGGTTTTTGTGAAAGCATGCAGCCCAACGACAATAGAACAATGGGAGACGTCATGTTGCGAATTTTGCGTAACACTGTTTTTGGGCTGCTTTTTCTTTCAACTCTCCTCAACGCCTCCCCTCCCGCCTCCGCCGCCGGCTATCCCGACCGCCCCGTGCACTGGATGATCGGCTTCGCCGCCGGTGGCCCGGTCGACATCGTGGCGCGGATCATGGCGCAAGCGCTCTCGGATCGCCTCGGCCAGCAATTCATCGTCGAGAACCGCGCCGGCTCCGGCGGCAACATCGCGGCCGCCGCCGCGATCAACGCAGCCCCCGACGGCTACACGCTGCTGTTCGTCGCGCCCAACAACGCGATCTCGACCTCGCTCTACAAGAAGCTGCCTTACGACTTCCTGCGCGACACCGTGCCGGTCGCCAGCATCATGCAGCTCACCAACATGCTGGTTGTCTCCAACGCGTTTCCCGCGAAGACGGTCCAGGAGTTCATCGACTACTGCAAGGCCAATCCCGGCAAGATCTCGTTTGCCTCGTCCGGCAACGGCACCTCGGTGCACATGTCGGCCGAGCTGTTCAAGGTGATGACCAAGTGCGACATGGTGCACGTGCCCTATCGCGGCTCGGCGATCGCCTTCCCCGACATCATCTCCAACAAGGTGCAGCTGATCTTCGACAACCTGCCCTCCGCGCTCGAGCAGTCGCGCGGCGGCACTGTCCGCGCACTCGGCGTCACCTCGCCGCAGCGCTGGCCGACCGTGCCCGACGTGCCCGCGATCGCCGAGACCGTGCCGGGCTTCGAATCGGTCGGCTTCTACGGCATCTCCGCGCCAAAGGGCACGCCGCCCGAGGTGATCGAGATCCTCAACAAGGCCGTCGGCGAAGCCCTGAAGGACCCGAAGGTCATCGCGCGGCTGACCGAGAATGGCGGCATCCCGAAGCCAATGACGCCCGCCGAATTCGGCAAGCTGGTCGCTGACGAGACCGAGAAGTGGAAGAAGGTGGTAGAGTTCGCCGGGGTTTCGGTGGATTAGACCGGGCTCTAGCGGCGTGCTTACAGCTCGCCAGCAGGACATTGGAGGGGACGGAAGGCCCCCTCCAATCAAAAACTGCGAAAAACAACCCCATGCACAGTAGAAAAATCAAGTGATCACAAGGGGTTACGGAACTGAAAAAGCGAGCCTCGACGAGAGCGATTTGACCCGTCGGGCAAAACAGGACTATAAGGGCATCATCACCAATTTCGGTTATTCGAAAATAGCCCGGCGATGCTGCGCCAGGGGTTTCCATCCGCCAGAGCCAGCATTGCACCCCCGCCTCCATCCCTGTAAACGAACCGCGCACCGTTGCCGGCCGCGCATTCCCGCGGCCGTCTCGCGGCGGGGCCTGTAGCTCAATGGTTAGAGCCGGCCGCTCATAACGGTCTGGTTGCAGGTTCGAGTCCTGCCGGGCCCACCAACGAAATCAGTAACTTATCAGGCGCCGTTTCGTCTGATCGGAATCACCGCACCAGAAACCGCACCAGATACGTGCGCTTTTCGTTCGCCGGCTGGATCGCGCTTTGCGATTTTCTCGACGGCATCGGACAAATAATCGGGATGGTGATGGCCATAGGTGTTGAGCAGCACCTCAAGCGACATGCCTAGATAACCCGCTGCCTGCCAAGGGTCCGCGCCTCTCTGCATGAGCCAAGTCGCTGCGGTGTGTCGCAAAGTGTGAGGGGAGATTCCCGAACCAAGTCCCGCAAGCCGCACAGCGTTCTTGAACGCCGTCTTGACCGAGCTAACGGCTCTTCCGTTGTACTCGACGAAATGCTTCGCCTCTGGATCAATCCGGTGCCAGCGCCGCAGGTGTGCAAGCAAGCGCAAGGGGATCGGCACCGTCGGCTGCCGTTTGTTGGTTTTGGCGGTGCCCTGTTTCAAACGGTAATAGCGGCCGCGCTCCAGGTCGACATAAGAGCGACCGATCGCCGGAATGGGAGATGCGGCAGCTATAGCTCCTGCACGAGTTCCGCTGTAGATCCCCAACAAAATGAACCGCGCAAGATGGCGGAGGGGACGCTTGCTGGTCGGGACTTTTTCGTCGTCCAACGGCCGACGCGAGCCCTTCTGCATTTCGCGATAGCGCCAGCAGATCCAAATCAGTTTGGCCGCATCGCTGCGCGTCAGCCACTTGTCTCGCGGCTGGCCCTTCTCTGGCAGCGAGACCTTGACGATTTCTCGATGAAATCCTTCGGCTGCATGGTGACCAATGGCGGCGCGTACATCTTCGAGGTCCCGCCGGGCGCCTCCCTTTTTGCCGCGCCACTTGGTGTAGGAGCGACACGCCTCGCCATTGACCTCGCCAAGCATTTTTGCACCCCACCAGTCATTCAATCGCTCAATTCGCTTCTTGAACTTGCGGATATCTGGGACGGCATCTTCGCTTTCGCTATCGACGTTGAAGCGACTGCGAAGCTTGTCCAGTTGGGCATCCAAGTAAATCGAGAGGACGTCCGCGATTGCGATATAATCTATGTGGCGGATGCGTCGCTTTGGCGTGTGTTTGGAGGTTATGTAGTCCCTTAGTCTTTCCTCCGCGGCCGCAATCTCGTCTGCAGCGCAGCCTGTGCCGACATCCCGGCCGTTGTCTCTGATGATCCAGGTTGCTTGGTGAGTGATCTTTCCGCTCTTGTTTCGGCGCGCTGCCTTGAGTTGAAGTCTGGCCCCCTTGCTTCTTCGCGGCATAGCTCTCGCATCCGTTCGATATGCGCCAGCGTCGTAAATTCCTTGCCGGCAATCTTCTCAATAACCAATCGGTTACGATCGCGCTCGCGACGTAAGCCCGCGACCGTAATTCCTCCCAAAGGAAACGCGATCTTCACGGCATCAGCAAGGCGAAGAGGAGTATCGGGGGTTATTTCAGGTTGCGTTCGATTTGTCATCGACGCCTTGTCGAGTATTGTAGAGGGGGAGCTTACCGGTATCGCAACATTCGTCGCGGAGACCTACTCCGTGGGCAAGCTCCGCCCCACCTCTATCGCGCGCTCGAGCGTAGAATCGTACAAATAAGCAAAGACGAGAACAGCGGGTGGGAATCAGTAAAGCTCACACTCGCGTCTAGGCATGAATCAAGAAGGAGCCGCAGGTCAAGGTCGTCGTCCAGGAGCTTAGCGACACTGCCGCAAAAAGCATAGATCAGGTGCTGAATGCGCTTCCAAAAGGATTTCCGGAGAATGATTGCTGATGGCGCGAAGCGAGCGCCGCTGGCCGTACTCAAGAGTAGTGAATGATGCTCGGCCCGGCGGCGCCCCTCGTACGGGCAGCGTTCCTGACCGAGCCGGCGTTGCGGCCACAATGTCGGGATCATCAGTTTAATAGGCTGATACGCCGGGGCCGGTTGCCCACTTCTTCGTGCGGGACACGCTGCACGAAGCCATCGACGCGCTGACAGCGGACAGGGATATCGTCGACTCGCGCTTGCATGGCAACCGCCTTGCACAACAAAGCTCGCTCGCACGCCGCGATCGGGCAGATTCCAGGGAATTTCCGTTTAAAAAATTGCGGTTTCTCCGGCCGCGCGGGCGGGCGAGACCGGCTCAGATAGACCATTTTCGAGGACCGCCCGCCGACGGCTCGCCCCTCGAGCGCAACGGCTTCAGCGATTTGCCCCCTTCCGGCGCGGCTTTCTGCGGCCGGACTCTCGAATCGCAAGGCAAGGCGTGCGAGCGTGATGCGACCAGCGCCTCATGCAGGAGGCTGCGCGCGCATTGGTTCGTAATTTCTGATTGCCGGTCGTCAGATCGATCGCGTGTCTCATAAGCCAAGCAGGTGTTTCGCCGCCGAGAGGTTTGGAGCGTATTCCATTCTCAACGCAGCGAACTCGGCGGCGAGATCCGTTCTTAGGGCGCGTCCAACTTCACTGGCGTAGTCTTTCGTGTTTGAGGATGCAAAGACGACAACTGACGCCAGGCCCGCCTTGCGCAGCTCTGCCACGGCCGCGAGAGAAGTTCTCAATTACAACGCAGTTTCAGCCCTTGCTTGCGGGCGTCCGGGCCTCGTTCAGCCGTTTGAAGGCGCGGGACGTAGTCTCGTCGGCTTGAGGTACCGGGGTGGTCGCGCGCTCCGCAATCACCTTCGATCGAGACACATGATTATCGTAATGGCTGATATCGGCCACGCCGTGCCCGCCAAGTGCGACATTAATCGCATCGAGGCGTCTCAACCGCTCACGCAATTTCGAAAGCTCTTAACGTGCTCCATGAATTCCACCTGCACCTGTTCGGCAAGCAAACCCACGATCTGCGACGTCGATTGCAATGCGGACAGAATCAAAAGCGCAGCGAGCCGATCCGCTGGATTGGCGTTGTCCCGCGTCGGATCGCGCATGATGTCGAGGATAATGCAGGTGTCGAGGCACAGCACCGCCGGGCCCCGCGTCACGATGTCGGAGACTGGAAAAGCCATCACGCGCGCTGGGAATCGTAGGCTTTCAACAAATCAAGCCCGAACTCATATTCAATGACGAGCTTGAGGGCATGGTCTCCGCGTCTATCCCACGCTCCCATGGCGTTGCTGCCGCGGCAATAAGCGCCTCCCGCAGCTCTGCACGCTTGGTTTCGGGACCAAGGATGGAGAGATCCTGGAAGACTTCGATCGCGTGTTTGTCGCTCATGTGTTTGGTCTCCGATCGAACTAGCTGACCAGGCTTGTTATGGCCTGCGGCGCGCCAATGAAGGCGTAAGGATTGAGGAACTGGCGGCGCCAAAACAAATTTCGGTCCACTTGTCCAAGCGCTGCTTCGTCACAAACAGCTGACCAGCACTCCTTGATGGCCTTGATTTGATGCACGACAATCGCGACGGCTTCCGCCTCGTTGAGAAGAAACGACGGCGCGCCTTTTAGGCAGAGCCTAATCTGACTGTGTCGATCCTGGCCCAATATAAGCATCGCTTGCGTAGCCTCGCCGCCCGTGCGGCTTTGCGGGCAAATATCATAGGCAGGTGTGAGCGTCAGATTCGTGCCGTCCCAGAAGGCTGCGTGATTTCGGGCATGGTCATCCGTGTTGCCGCAGAGCACGTTGAAGACAATGCGCGAAAACAACTCCCGTAGCGTCTCCTTGGGTTCCGTAAAACGGTGGCGGATGGTCGTGGCGAGCTGTTCGTAGCTGGCGTACCGGGCCATCATTTCGTCCAGCTCAAGCAATGTTAGGGCGGATACCATGGCCTTGCGGTGCCATCCGCCGTTAGCCTTCGCACGATCGAAGCGCTCTATAAGGAGGATGTCCTTGCCCGCCACACGTTGAAGGCTCACAGGCGCGACGCGAAGCCCGGCCGCCGCGGCCAAGCGCATTGCGATGAATTCTGCCTTCACCACGCTATAGAGGTCGGTTTGCGAAGAAAACTTCGCGATGAATTTCTTATCATCGGAAGTAATCGTCGCTTTCGGGCGCGCCCCGCCAATGGAGCTACCGTGGAAAAGCGCCCGGTCGAGCTCGGGCGTCAGCGGCGCTCCTTGTTCGACGAGCGCCGCCGCATTCAAAAGCTCATCGAGAGAGGCGCCCTCGCCTTCACGTGCGACATAGGCGGAAGGCGAGGCTTGAAAATCGAGCGCGCCGATGCGATCCGACCCTGACTCGAGGAGGAAGGTCAGCTCATCAAGACTGCCCGCGTCAATCTCTTTCCCACGGGCGCCGAACTTCCGGTTGAGAATCACACGCCGGCCCCAGGCATCGGGAGCGGCGTCGCGAATACAGTTCGGCATGTTCAGACCCGCAAGAAGCGGAAGGATTCCGCTCCGGAGCGGCAATTCGGGCTGGTAAAGCGCAATGGCGTCCTTGCGCTCGATATAGCTCCGTCCATAGTTGAAAAGGAGCTGTTCGCCACGCACCGACAGAAGGCCTGCAACAACCGGTTTCGTCTGGCCCGGTAGCCAAGCCCAGACATAAGCCTCGGTGAATTTGGGATCAGAAGTCATCCTTGACCTCTTCACCCCGCCGGGCACGAATGGATTTAGGCAGAAGCGTCATGACTTCGCGATTGCTTTCGATCGCCTGAGACATTGTCGCCTGCTCGACGTCGAACAGCCTGACGCCGACAATTGCAGCGACCTCAAAGACAGCGCCAATGGTGGATCGCGGGTCGCCTGCCTCTACGCGCCGCAGCAGCCCGCGCGAGATTCCTGCCCGCTCCGCGACATTGAGCGTGCTCATCTTCCGTTCTATGCGGGCCTTGCGCAGGAGCTGTCCAAGCAGCACCGCAGCATCGGCTGCATAGGCAGAAATGGGATGGTGGATCTTAGCCATGGTTCATAAATCGATCGTCACGTTCTTCATGGATCATATATAGACCAAGGCCGCAAAATCTTCAACTGGCTGGTGCATAAAAAGACCAGATCAGCCCTTATGGTCCATTAATGGACCGTCCAGGTTCCAGAAAATCAAGGAGCTGGCGAGGACGCCATCAATCCCAGATGGCGCCTCAAAGGCGCCGGATTACGGAATCGACCCGGGAACATAGCATGAACACAAACGATTGAAAAACGTTCATGGCAGCCATATCCGGCGATTTTGAAATTGAGCCTGAATTCGAACGGGACCGAGCCGCATGTGGCTTGTCGAACTCGCCTTCTGGCGCCCTTCGACGCTCGCCGACCAAGGCTGCCGTTCTCAGACACGGTGCGAAGGGTTTCGACCTCAATCAGAATTGGGCTCTTGTCGAACAGAATTGGCTCTGTCCCGGTTGCCGGCGTAGCAAAGTCGATATCTTCCGCCTTTCCAGTCGCGGTATTCTGCTCGCCAATTTGGAAGAGCATCACGATCACCTGCGGGACAGCGGCCACGGGAGCACGTACCGAGGATGCGCAACCCAAATGCCCTCCATCAATTCGAAGCTCTCAACTCCCTTCGGCAAGACCTCGGATATGAGTAGCGCCAGCTCCGCCCTCGCGGATCGCCGATCTCCGCGCAGCTTTGGCAGCCAGGAATCACTCCAATTCTTGGTTCGTTTTCCCACCACAGACGGAGACATGATCTACGTCATTCAGCGACCGGCGGCTCTCTTCGACAGTTACAAGGCTGTTCCCCAACGTTTTCTGCGCGAAGCAGCAACTCGAATAGCAAACTTCGTCACGCTTCCGCCCCAGGCCACGCTCTATGAGGGCTTCCGAAGGGCGTTATCGTTCATTCGCGGCATGCCAGACACCGAAGCGCGTCTCATTGGCGATGCCTGGTCTCACAAGGACTCGGTCACCGCCCAGGGAATTACAGGTGCCTTTCTTGAGGCCGATTTGCTGGCAGAGCTCATTATTGCACGTCCGCACGTGGACGCCCGCTTCGAGCAGGAGCTCAAGCTCCAGTGGGCTCAGCACACGGCATTATATGCGGGTGAAGTCGAGCGAGCACATAGGCTTGCTGGATTTCTGCCTGCAACCCCACCGCAGATCGAAGAGTTGCAGACGATCGCGAGAAATCCCGAACTGAGTTCGAAATTTCTCGGGCTCGACGCCAAGACCTATTCCGAGAAGGACTTTCTCAAAGACCTGACAGCTTGATGCCAACCGTGCTGCGACGAAGATGTCGCAGCACGTCGTTGAGAAGAACCATCTTGCGGAAGCGCTCTTCCAACCCTTCAATGATTGGCGCTAGCGAGCAATGCGCGGGTGCTCTCCGGGATGGTCGTCGACCCGAAGGTTCATGATAGAGGCCGATGGCGAACACGGATTGACATCGCCAAACTGCACCACGTTCTGGACTGCGACCGATAATTGGAGTGAAAAGTCGAGAGGCTTCGGCGGAGGTGCGCTGGTGATGGGATTGCAGCTTGCATCCACGCCTCCAAACGGCTGATTACCCTTCAGGTCTCTGAACCAGAGCATCTTCTGAGCGTCCGTTGTACAGGCGTTCGAAAATGTAATAGGCGCCGACGGCGATTGGGCGGTGCTGTGACAGCTCAAGCACCCCGAAATCGGATTGTCGACCGGCCCGTTCGCGCGCCCCGCCCATCCCAAATGGGAGGCTGAGTAAGCAGGCGCCTGGTCCGAGATCGTGGTTTCGGTCAGCTTCTTGCCTGCTTGCTGATCAGCGGGTGTGAAGCCGAAGTCATTTCCCCACGAAAGGCCTACGGGCCGGAGCCTCCGCCACGGCGACGTATCAGTTGCATTGCTGTCAAAAGCAAAAGTCCCGAAGACCCACCCGGTTGGCGAGCGACTATCCACCGCGGCGACGTCCATCTGCATGAGGCGCACGGTTTGGGGGCCGGCTGCTGTTCGGATCGTCCACTGCGGAGCACCCGACAAGACGTCGGAACCCTGGAAGTCATTCGCGGTAACGTCGCTGAACAAGATCTTGAAGGTCATTGCCCCTTGGGGGAATTGAGCCTTTGCCAGATCGGGCGAGGCGCCCCCCAAGACCTGTCCGATCGTGACGGCACCTGCTGCATTGTAGAAGCCGACCGCATAATTGTGAATGGTCACTCCTGGCTTGAGACCGAGCTCCGGTCCGGTCACAGATCGTTCTGACGTCAAGCCGCGCATCGGCTCTCGTGCACGCGGTCCAAAATTCATCAGCGGCATGTGAAACCAGGGCCGAACGTTATTGGCTTCCGGCTTGAAGTCGGCATCGATCATGCCATCAAATGCATAGTCTCGCAGAGCATAGAGGTAAGCATTGGCGCCCGTCACTCCGTCCTTGAAGTCGATATTCGACCACGTTGCGTCGTTCGCCGGGACAGCCGTAGGATACGATTGGGACAGTTTGAACCACGGACCAGCACTGGGTACCATCGCTGATGGCGTGACGAAGTCTGGGAAGACCCCGGTGCATTGCGCAATGAAAGGGGCCGGCTCAGGAGCCGGAACGCCCTTCCCTGTCACCGACAGGCAAGTCGATCCGGGAGCACAACCGCTTGCGGCATGTCCATGTGTCGGAGCAAGGCATGTGATCGTGGTCGCAAAAAGGACGTTGCGGAATATACGACTTCCTAAATGTTGAATAACGCGCATGAGCCTCTATCCTCTGACGCACCATTTTATTCCGTTACAATTACAGCGGGAATCTGCCTTTGCAAGCCCGAATTGATTCGCCGGTAAGCTTCGGGCAGAGCTTGGGCGTAGGCCTGACCTTTAAAGGGAGGATCACGATCGTGTTCTGTACGAAACGTACGGCGCTTCTCCTTTTCCTCTTTGCGGCAAGCGCGCAGGCGCAGACTGCAACGTCATCTGCTTATTTGACGGTAGATGGACAAGTGACGACGCCACTGTTCTTCTCTGAACCCGATTTTCAGGCACTTCCTCACACATCGATCACCGTCACGGATTCGGCCGGGGAAAATACGACCTATTCAGGAGTTGATCTGGCTGCCCTTTTGAACAAAGCAGGGGTGCCGCTCAAGCAAGATCTGAAAGGTGCCGACGTCGCAAAATATCTCCACGTTCAAGGCGCTGACGGTTTCGTCGCAATTATTTCTCTTCCTGAATTTGATAACGGCACGTTCCTGGTGGCTGATGCGCAAGATGGCTCCCCATTGCCGAGCGGAACCGGTCCTCTCCAGGTCATTTCACCTCAAGAAGGTCGTCGTAGCCGCTGGGTCAAACAACTCAACTTGCTGCGGATCATCAAATCTTCACCGCAATAGCCGCACCAGCGCGAGGGCTAGTCACTGGCGTCCAATCCGAGCGGCCTTACAAATTACTCTCTACGCATGAGCCAGACGAACACGGTCGAATAAAGCGGGTCGTCCCGAAACAAACCTTGCTCAGGGACAGTACGTCTAGCCGGTGTTCGTCGGCGGCGCGCCTGATCGATGCCTCGTTGATATATGAGTTATCATGCCCTTCCGCGTCGATAAAACGCGCGCTCCTGACACCCGGTCGGCACCGATCATGTAGCCGTCCTCAGCGAGTTGATCCGCCGGCCACGATCCCGTCAATGCCAAGCGCGTCTACCGGCTGATGAAGAAGGATGCTGGCCCGACCAACAGGGCTGCAGCGTCATTGCGTACGCGACCAATTTTGTTGCCATCCAGGAGCGCCATGAGTTCGCTCGCTTCTGGGAAAGGCCTTTGAATCTATTCAACAGCCCCGATCAAGGCCGTTGAAATGGATCGAGCCAGAACTCGGCGGTTTTCCGGATGGTTCACCATTGTCGCGTGGTTGCCTGGAACGGGTACAGCATGAATAGCCCCCGCATTCACAACCCGGTCCCAGCCCTGCTTTGGTAACTCGCGATCAGGTTGTTTGTCAGCTGATAACCGACTGATGAGAGGCTCACTGGCATAAAACTGGTGTATTTCAATCGGGAGCGAGGGAACGCGATAAGACTGCAGCGCGCGGTGAAATATCGAGGCCCTTTGATACATCGAAATGTCACTGTGAAGATCGTGATCTGGAGCTAACGCTCCTATTTGCTGCGCCTTTTCAAGCAACTCAGAGATGGAACATTGTTCGGTGTCGCGTTCCAAAATCTCGTGATACTCATCCCGCAAGATTCCACAACGATCCAAAACAAATTCTCGCGCCAAATTCTTCAGTGATCCGTTTGAAGAAGCCGCAGGTAGACTAACATCGATGAACGCCATGAATGACACAACTTCATCAACACTCAGTAACTGCTCGGCAATTGCATAAGCCAGGATTGCGCCTGATGAGTATCCAGCAAAGCGGTATGGGCCGCGTGGCTGAATTTGTTTAATCGCAAAAATCACCTCCGCGGCCATCGCCTCAAGAGTCGGTGGACGAACGTCATCGAAAGGGGGCCATGGCAGAGCGTAGACCGAGCAGTCTGCATCCATTTCTGTCGCCAAACCGAAGACATACGAACAATCCCCAAAACCTGTTGGGACAAAGAAGAGAGGTGGCTGCGATCCGGTCAGTCGAACGGGAATCACCGCCGTGTTACTGGGCGGCATCTGCAAACGAATCTTCGATGCAAGCTCCTTCAGAACAGGCGCTCGGAAGAGGTCGGTGGCGCTAAAACTCAGCCCAAGATTTAATGCTCGACTGAGCATCTGCACGGCCAAGAGCGAGTGGCCGCCCAGTTCGAAGAAGTGGTCGTTGCGCCCGATGCGCTCGACACCCAGGAGCTCGGCCCAGATCCGCGCCAGCGCCGTCTCGACCGCACCTTGCGGCGCCTCATAGGCCGCCAGCGCATAGGCCTGATCGGCCGGGTCCGGCAGCGCGTTCCGATCGAGCTTGCCATTCACCGTCAGCGGAAGTGCCGCCAGCCGCACGAACGCACTCGGCACCATGTAGTCCGGCAGCCGCGCACTTAAGTGCGCCCGCAAGGCGCCCGCAAGCCCGCCTCCATCGCCCTCGTCCGAGCCGGCCTCGGGCGCGCAGACCACATAGGCGATCAGATGCTTGTCGCCGGCGCCGTTCTGGCGCGCCACCACCACCGCCTCGCGCACCCAGGCGTGCTCGCAAAGCCGCGCGACGATCTCGCCCGGCTCGATGCGATAGCCGCGGATCTTCACCTGATCGTCGTTGCGGCCCAGGAACTCAAGATTGCCGTCCGGCAGATAACGTGCAAGGTCGCCGGTCCGGTACAGCCGATCGCCCTCGACAAAGGGACTGGCGATGAACCGCTCCGCTGTCAACTCAGGGCGGTTCAGGTAGCCCCGCGCCACCCCCGCCCCGCCAATGTAAAGCTCGCCCACCGCGCCGAACGGCACGGGTGCGCCATGGCCATCCAGCAGGTACACCCGCGTGTTGGCGATTGGACGACCGATCGGGACCAACGACCCATTGAAATCAGTCGGGCAAGTCCAGATCGTCGCACAGACTGTTGCCTCGGTCGGGCCGTAAGCATTGACAATTGATGCTGGAGCCAGACTTCGGATGAGTTCTGGCTTCGGCAGCTCTCCAGCAAGAATGAGAACTTGCACAGCCAAACCTTCCGGATCCTTGCGTGGCTGAAGCAACGCTGGGGGTAATGTCGCGTGGGTGATGGCTTCGCTTTGGAGATAATCCGATAGCTTGTTACTCGCTTGACGTATCTCTTCCGCAGCCAAGTGCAAAGCGGCTCCGGAGCCAAACGCCATAACAAGCTCCCAAGCGCTTGCATCAAAAGCAATGGAGGCGAACTGCACGACGCGGCTGTTGGAAGAAGCGCCAAAGAGGCCGACCTGAGCCGACAGCAGATTGACCAACCCCTGATGCTGGACCATGACCCCCTTTGGGGTTCCTGTTGAGCCTGAGGTGTAGATCACATAAGCGAGATGGCCCGATGTGAGGCCAAGGGTGCGCCGGTCAGGGTTTGAAGCCGCCCGTTCGGCCCAGGCGGCCGTGGCCGTCTCCAGATCGATGACCGTCACATCGGTCAGCAACTCGGGGCCGAGTGCTGCGCGACCGATGACGTCGCAAAGCAGCAGCCGCGGCGCGGCATCGTCGACAACCTGATGCAGCCGCTGGCTGGGATAGGCTGGGTCCAGCGGCAGATAGGCACCGCCCGCTTTCAGGATCGCCAAGACACCAACCACCATCGCCGGACTGCGTTCGAGGCAGATCGCAACCGGCTGGTCCGGCTTGACCCCGAGCTCGATCAGATGATGCGCCAGGCGGTTGGCCCGCGCGTTGAGCTCGCCATAGCTCAGCCGCTCATTTTCGCAGACCAGCGCCACCGCCTCCGGCGCCTTTTGCACCTGCGCCTCGAACAGCTCATGGACGCACAGGTCCGATGGATAGGCCTCCGCCGTCCGGTTCAGATCCTCCAGCAGATAGGTGCGCTCCTCAGCCGGCAAGATGTCCAGCTCGCGTACCGGCGTATCCGGCGCATTCTCCAGCGCCTTTGCCAGCTGCTCGAGCCCCCGCTGCATGTAGCCGCAGATCCGATCCGCCGAGATTGGCTCCGCCACCTGCACAGTGAGGCCCAGCGCCTCGCCAAAATCCTCCACGGACAGGGTCAGGGGATAGTTGGTGCGTTCCTCCCCACCTAGCCATTCCATGCCCGACAAGACATCATTCGTCCCGGAGCCGGGCACAGCCGGCGCCGTGTTGTGACGGTAGTTCAACAGCGTGCTGAACAGCGGTGCCGACGCCGCAACAGCGCTGCAGCGCTGTGCCAGCGCTAGCGAGGCATGCTCATGTGCCAGTAGGTCGGCCAGCCGGGCGTGCGTCATCCGCACGCTCGCCTCGACGGCGGTCTCATCGAGATCAAGCCGCAGCGGCAGGGTGTTGATGAACAGCCCCATGGCGCGGTCGGCGCCAGCGCTGCCCTGCAGGCGGCCTAACAGCACCGTGCCGAACACCACCTGCTCGCGGCCGCTGCTGCGCGCCACCACCTGTCCCCACGCCAGATGGCACAGGCTCGCCAGACTCACGCCCAGCCGCCGCGCCTGTTCGCGCAGCCGCTCATGGAGCGCTGACGGCAGCATCCGATGCGCCTCTCGAACCCCGCCGCCGTCGCCACGCACCTCGCTCAAGTCGAAGGGCGTGGTCGGCTCGTCGATGTCGGCCAGCAGCTCCCGGAAGAACGCTTCATCGGCCTTGGCATCACCGCGTAGATGCGCCTGGGCCACCAGATTGCGGAATGGCTGCGGCGCGGTCAGCTCATGCTGGCGCCCCTCCAGCTCGGCCCGGACCTCAGCATGCATCACGTCCCGCGTCGTGTGATCCCCGATCAGATGATGCTGCAGCTCCAGCAGCAGCCAGCGCGCGCTGCCGGGCTGGCGCGCAATCACAAACCGCAGCAGTGGCGCCCGGCCAAGCTCGATGCGGTGCCGACGTGGGTCAAACCGCTCCCTGAGCTGCTCGGCTCCAGCGCCATGAGCGCCATCGAGCTGGACCTCTATCACCTCCAGTCGCGCCTCCCGCCACACTACCTGGGCCGGCCGCGACAAGCCCTCCCAGACAAACGAGGTACGCAGGATGTCATTCCGATCCACCACCCGCTGGACCGCGGCAAGATAGCGATCGAGCAGCCCACGCTCGGCAAACGCCATCTGCGACACCAGTAGGTATGGATCGCCCTTTGCCGCTAGCAAATGATGGAACAGGATGCCGTCCTGCAGCGGCGACAGGCCGTAAATGTCCTGAATGTTGCAAACCCCGCCGGGTACCGTGGCGATGATCCGGTCGATCTCGTCCTGCGTCAGCTCGATCAGCGGCAACATCTGCGGCGTGATCGCCGCACTCCGCTCGGTGATCAGGTTGGCCGGGACCGCCACCTCGTGATGGCGGCCCAGGCTTGCTGCCAGATCCGCCAGCACCGGCTTGACGAACAAGGTGCGCACCTCGATGCGCAGTGACCGCCGCCGTAGACGCTCGATCATCTGCACCGCCAAGAGCGAGTGCCCTCCTAGTTCGAAGAAGTTGTCGTCCCGTCCGACCCGCCCCAGCCCCAGCAGCTCGGCCCAGATCTGCGCCAGCACTGTCTCCATCTCGCCCTGTGGCGGCGCGTAGGTCCGGCGCGCATACGCCTCGTCGCCTGGGGCCGGCAGC
>NZ_JAPRAQ010000029.1 GCF_029989365.1 Bradyrhizobium sp. Arg816
TGACCGGTCTCGAACAGCATGGTCAGCATGCGACGCCAGAGGTCGCTCGCGCGCACGGTCTTGAAGACGCGCATGCCGCCGGCTTTCGCCCTGGCCTCATAGGCCTCGTAAGCCGACTTGAACGCCTCGCCGTAGAGATCGTGCAAATCGGGCGTCTCGTCCGGCGAAAACAGCGTCCATTCGCCATCGGCATCGACGCGCTGCATGAACAGGTCCGGCACCCAATTGGCCGTGTTCATGTCGTGGGTACGGCGGCGGTCGTCCCCGGTGTTCTTGCGCAGGTCGAGGAATTCTTCGATGTCGACGTGCCAGGTCTCCAGATAGGCGCAGACTGCGCCCTTGCGCTTGCCGCCCTGGTTGACGGCAATTGCGGTATCGTTGGCGACCTTCAGGAATGGAATAATGCCCTGGCTCTCGCCGTTGGTGCCCTTGATGTGGGCGCCGAGGCCGCGCACCGGCGTCCAGTCGTTGCCGAGGCCGCCGGAATATTTTGCCAGCAGTGCGTTGTCCTTGATCGACTTGAAGATGCCGTCGAGATCGTCGGAAACGGTCGTGAGGAAGCAGGACGACAATTGCGGACGCAGCGTACCCGAATTGAACAGCGTCGGCGTCGAGGCCATGAAGTCGAACGACGACAGCAGATCGTAGAACTCGATCGCCTTGGCCTCTCGGTCGATCTCGCGAACCGCAAGACCCATCGCGACGCGCATGAAGAAGGCCTGCGGCAATTCGATCCGCTTGCCGCGGACGTGCAGGAAATAGCGGTCGTACAGCGTCTGAAGGCCGAGAAACTGGAAGTTCAAGTCGCGCTCGGGCTTCAGCGCCGCGGCGATCCGGCCGAGATCGAAACGGGCCAGTTCCGGATCGAGCAGTTCGGCGGCGATACCGGTCTTCACATAGGCCGGGAAGTATTCGGCATAGCGGGTCGCCATGTCCGCCTGCGAGGCGGATGTCGGCAGGCCATGGACGTAGGACAGCACCTCGCCACGGAGTTTGTCCAGCAGCAGGCGCGCGCTGACATAGGCGTAGTTCGGCTCCTGTTCGACCAGCGTGCGAGCGGCCATGATCGAGGCCAGCGCGAGTTCGTCCTGGCTGATGCCGTCGTAGAGATTGCGGGTGGTCTCGGCGAGCACGGGTGCCGCGGAGACGCCGTCGAGACCGGCGCAGGCTTCGCCGATAATCAGCGCGAGCCGCTTGGTGTCGAGACCAACGCGCGAACCGTCGGCGAGCGTGACATGAAGTGCCGGCGCGACGGCGGACGTCGCTTCCGCGGCCGCCTCCTCGGCGCGCCGGCGCGACCGCTCCTCGCGGTACAGCACATAGGCGCGTGCGACCTTGTGGTGCTCGCTCCGCATCAAGGCGAGTTCGACCTGGTCCTGCACGTCCTCGATATGGAAGGTGCGTCCCTCGCCTGCCCGCCGCATCAACGCAGCGACGACTTCGGCCGTCAGCTGCTCCACGCTCTCGTGGACGCGACGCGAGGCCACCGCGCTGGTGCCTTCGACCGCAAGAAACGCCTTGGTCATGGCGACCGCGATCTTGGCGGAATCGAACGGCGAGACTTTTCCATTGCGACGGATGATCTGCATGGCCGGCTCGCTCGAAGCAGGCGCAAGCAATTGTGGACGCAAATGAACGATGGGTGCGGAAGCGGTGTCCGCGTCGTGCAGGTTCAGTGACATCAAAGGGCCCCGTGATGCGCGCGTTGTGTTTGAACGGGGCTGTAAGGAAGGACGCTGCTGAAACGCCGGCGGCAGAGTTGCCGGGCGGTGCATGCAAGCGACCGCCGGACACCCCGCCCGTGGACGTTCAGATTGTCGCGGCAGGTCTCCTGGCTCGCAGGTCGTCGCCCACTTCCCGTCTTCCCGGCGCGAAAGGCACCAGTGACAATTGTTCGGAAGCAGCTCGCTGCTGACAGTTGCGGGGGCAGCGCCGGAATTCCACGCTCTCGCGCGGTTCACCGGCTTCCCTCTTAGCCACTAAATCTTGCGATCCAGCGGAACCGTGACGCCCACATGTGGTGACATATGCAGCCGGGTGTCAACGATTCGTTGCGGGCCGGAAGCGGTGATCCCTGTGGAATGCGGGAATTCCCGCCCGGCGCGCGCAACCCTAGGGATGACGCACATCCAGCATTACGCGTTCCGCATCGCGCGCCCGAACGGATCGACCAGGCGGACGATCTCGCAGGCGGCGACGAGGCCGGCGAGCCAGACGGCGCTGGTCAGCCCGATGCGCGTCACGATGGCCGCAGTGAACGCGCCCTCTCCGCCAAGGAACGGCGTCGCGGCAAGCAGCGCGAGCTCATAGGCGGCGTAGGCGGCGACGAGCGCGATGGCCAGCATCAGCGGCATGCGCCCCTGCGGCAGCATACGAAGCACGGTCGATGCCGCCACGGTCGACAGCAACGCGGCAGCACCGATGACAAAGCCCCATGCGATGGTGCTGCCATCAATGGGATAATGCAGCACGCCGAAGCCGATGGTCTGGTTCACGAGCCAGGCGCCGGTGACGACGAGCAGCGCCGGACGTATCGGCAGCATTGCGGCGGCGACGACGGCAAACGCCGCAAACGGCGTCGCGCAGGCAAGGGCGAAGCTCGCGAGCGCGCATGACACCGTCAGCAGCGCAAAGCAGAACATCGGCGCGAGGCGCGACGCGACCGGGTGAAGGCGGAAACGGTCGGCGTGGGGCGGCAGGATAGTGACAGTCATGGAACGATCTCCTTGTGGGATTTGTAGCACATTTTTGCTGGAACGCGGCATCACGTCTGACTCAGTGAAGGGCGTCCATGGGATCTTCAGTCTCGGCTGGATCGCGCCGGTCGTGGGCGGCAAGCCAGGCGGCGAGTGTCGCGGCGTGCGGCTCCATGGCCGCCAATTGGCGCAAGGCCACGCGAACGGCGGCGCGCGCCGTGCGATCGGATGGAAACGTCACCGTCTCAGGTCCCCGCCCCTTCGCGACCGCTTCGACCACGGCGCCCTTGCACGCCGTTAGCTCCGGCAGCCCATAGAGGTCGAGCAGCGCCTGGAAGGCTGCGTGATGATCCGGCCGAAACGCGCGCTTGCGGCCGAGCTGATCGCGCAGCGAATGGGCCGGATAGAGATGCGCGCAGGGGATCCATCCCGCAGGCAGCGGCTCGGTCGCAGAATGGGTGCGGCGATGCGCGAGCAGCTTTGGCAGGACGTGGGTGTGCGGGCCGTCAGGGCTTCGCCCACCCGGCGGCGGGATCGGCTGGAATACCTCGGCGCGCCCGATGCGGCTGATGAAGACGCGGTGCGGATTGGCGGCCAAAATGATCCGCATGGCGTCGCTTTCGGGCGCGAACACGGATTGGCCCGTGCGGCTCCTGAGCGCGGCGACGGCATCGGCATCGCTGACGCGGATGCAGGCGTCGATCTGCAACGTTCCGAGGCCAAGGTCGAACAGGATGCCGCTGCGATCCCTCGTCAGGAGCGCCTCGATATCCGGACCGAGCTCGGTCAGCACGGTACGACCGCTCATGGCGCTGGCTTCACGCGGGAGACACAGCGCGATGCGGTGGCTCCAGCTCTCCGTGGTCGGCGATTCCGATGCGATCAGGCGCAGATCCGGGTGGGAGACAACGCGCATCCCACCCTTCTGTGTCACAACGCTGCCCCCGTTGCGCGACTGCTCCATGTCGAGGTCCTCACCGGGCTCGCGTGTGAACTCGGCAATGGCACCGAACGTGCCGATGCTCCAGCCGGCCTCAGCGTCGGCAAGCTGGCTTGCGATCAGGTCCATGAGCGGATCGGCCGTCGTCATGAGGCTTCTCTCTCTCGCTATCTGACGTCGTAATTCGCCAGGCGAATGCCGCCATAGACGCCCAGTCCCGGCTGCAGAAAGCCGGTCGGATTTTGATAGTGCACATCGGCGAGATTATCGACCCGGCCAAATACCTTCACCTGGTCGGTGACCAGATATTCGGCTGCGACGTTGACGACGGTGTAGGCCGGAGCCAGCAGACGCGGAATGCTGAAGTCGCGGTTACCATCGACGAAACTCCCGACGTGCAACACTGTTGCGGACAATGTGAGCGGGTCGATCGGATTCCAGATGACATTTGCGCTCCACTTCTCCTTCGGACGCCTCAGCAGCTCCAGTCCCGCCGTCGCATCCACCGCGCGGGTAAAAGTGTAGTCGGCACGAACGCGAAGCCGGTCAGTGATCGCAGCCGCGACGAAGCTCTCCGTGCCCTCCGTGATCGCCTTGCCGATATTGGTGTTGGTGCTCGTGAATGTCACGGGATCGAACGTGCTCTGGATCAGGTCCGTGATGTTGTTGCGGAAGTAGGTCGCCCCGATGCGAACGCGATCGCCAAACAAGGGTTGCTCGAAGCCGGCGTCGTATCCGACGCTTTCCTCGGGCCTGAGGTTGGGATTTGCAAAGAAGAAGAACGCGGGAAAGCTGACGTAAAGCTGGTTGAGCGTCGGCGCCTTGAACCCGGTGCCGTAGCTACCCTTGAACTTCGTATCCGTGACCGGCACGATCACGGCAGACGCCAGACGAAAGGTCGGATGCTCTCCAAACCGCTCGTTGTCGTCCTGCCGGACGTTGGCCGTGAAGAAGACGCGATCCCGGAACTGGGACTGCAGCTCCATATATCCGGCCTTGTTGACGTTTTGCGCCGAGACCGTCGCCGTTTGCAGTGTTTCGGTCTCATGCTCCGCACCAATGATGACATTGTTGTTGGGCGCGAGCTGGGTCGTGGTGTGCCAATCATACTTGACGCGATCGCCGGTCGTGATCGTGGGCATCACGTCGCCGGGCGAGACGTTGTGGTTCCAGTGGTTGGTGTAGTTGACGCCGAAATAGCTTTTCATCCGGTCGTCGAGAGCGGACCAAACCGCCTCCCCGCGCGTGAAGAGCTGGTGCACCGTCTGCGTGCTTTGCGCGGCCGCGGGAAAGCTCGCGAATGCGACGGGATCGAAGGTGTCTCCGGTAAAGCGCAGGGTGGCGTCAGTGTAACGCGCGACGCCGTTGAGCGTCAGGTTTTCGGTCAGTTCGGCGCCAAGCTTCGTCGAATAGGTCATGTTGTCGTAATAGTTGCCGATCGCCTTCTGCCCCGGCGGCAGCAATTCGACCGGCGTCACCGGCACGTCGTTCGCGCGGAAATGCGCGACGTTGAAGGCATAGTTGAAGTGGTCCTGTGAACCGCTCAGGCCTGCGGTTTGATTGAACGTTCCGAACGAGCCTCCCTCGACCGAGCCGGTCGCGCGAGCGGGACCGTCACCCTTCTTCGTTACGACGGAGATCACGCCACCCAGCGCATCTGCGCCGTAGAGACCGCTCTGCGGGCCGCGCAAAACCTCGATCTGCTGAATGTCGGAGGTGAGCAACTGGCCGAAATCGAACGAACGGTTCGGGTTGCCGGGATCGCTGACGTCGATGCCGTCGATCAGGACCTTGGTATGGTTGGAATTCGTTCCGCGCATGAAGATCGACGTCTGTCCGCCGGGACCGCCGGTCTGCACGAGGTTGAGGCCGGGAACCGCGCTCAGCGCATCGGATGCGGTCCGGCGCTGATCGCGCTCGATGTCTCTGGCGGTCAGAACGGTCACCGAGCTCGCAACCAGATTGGTCGGCGTGACAACGCCCGTCGGACTGACGACGACCGTCGGAAACAGGTTGGCGGCGGATACGCCGGCAACAGGGGGCGACGCCGGCAACAGCTCGGGTTTCGGCATGCGAGCCACGCGCCGCTGCTCGGGCTGGTCGGGCGCACGCCGCGCGACTTGCGGCTTCGTCGCACGTTCGGTCGGCGCAACCTCGACCGGCGGCAGCAGATCGGGCGATGCCGATTGCTGGGCCTGGGCAATGGACAGATCGAGCGAATACAGGGAAACGAACGCGACAAGGCCGGCGCAGAAGCGCCTGGCGGCAAAGACAATACGGGACACTCTTGTAACCTCGGTATGACGTCAGTGGCACGTCACAGCGAACGAGGTTTCACGGCGGAGCGATCGATTGCTCCGGTGAAGCTAATGTCTGTACTCCCCGACCGACATCTTCGCGTGTGACCACGGCTGACGGCAGGTCTCCTGGCTCGCGGGTCGTTACCTTACGTCGCCTTCCCAGGACCGAGATTCCCAGTGGCACATGACGAAAGATTCACCGCTTACAGTTGCGGGGGCAGCCGTGGCGTTGAGAATATCCCGGTATCGGGAAAACCTCGCACCACGTTCCCTTTTGATCTCCGTGAGGAGAACCGTCACCGGCCAATCTACGGGGCGGGCACGCGGAGAGTCAATCGGACGGTTGCATCACGGTCAGCGCGCCGCACCGGAGATTGAGCTGGCGCAATCAGGCCGGCTCCCGCTCCGAACGCGTCCTGATCATCGCCCGCTCGCCGGCATCGACGAGTTGGCCGATGCCGGTGCGGCCCGTGAGCGCGCAGCGGATGATGTTCTCGGCAACGGACCTGCGAAAGCAATGGTCCTCGCCGACCGGGCGATTGCGGCAGACCCGATCCAGCGCCAGCTTCATGTTGATCCGGGTGCGGGTGTCGAAATGCTCGCTGATCATTCGCAGGGCCTCGATGCGTTGATGTCGGAGCGGAAACGCGTGGGCGTAGGCCGGGTTCCAAAACCAGACCGCGCAGGGCGTTGCGCAGAGCTGACTAGGCCCGCCCTCTTGGTCTTGTGACGGGCGGGCTACGCCCGACCTCTTGGCCGCTGGGCCTGAGCCCAGGCCGCGGTGACGTCGCGCAGCGGAGCATCGCTCCGCCGGATCGGGGTCAGCTCACCGGAGGCCGAGATGATGGCGGTCTCCTCGCGGCGGCAGCGCGAGCATACGAAGCGGACCTCATGCGGCGACGCCGACCAGCTCGAACGTTTGACGTTGGCCGCCATCGGCCATGCATCGCAATGCGAGCACGACACCAGGAACCGACCGGGATCGAGCATACCCATTCCATAGGACTCCGCGTCCTGCCTGCCGCTTCAATGACTAACCCATGTGAATCGTTCCGGTGCCCGAGCACCGTCAGCCCGTCAGCTCCAGGCAGCGTCGCCGCTCAGTGGGCGCCCTTGAGGGTGCATGACGTGGAGCAGGTAACGGTGTTGCCGTGGTCGCACGCCTTGCAGGCGGCGACGCATTGGTTCATGTCGCGGGGATTGTAGGAGCTGTAGCTCCGCATCGCGCAGACCGGGGTCGAGCCGGTGATGTCCTGCTCCTGGTTGCAGGCGGCCGTCATGAGCGCGAAGATGAGGACTGCGACAAGGCGCATGGGATTGCCCTGGTAAGGAGCGGCAAAGCGACGTCAGCGAGATGCGCCGCACCGCAACGGATCTCGACATTCCCACCGCGAGCAATCATGGATCGTGACGCTCGCATCCCGAAGGATGCCCGCCAAACATTAAGAACGGATTGCAGCAGGCGTCAGGCCGCAGCCTTGGTCGCGATCACCTTCCGCATATCCACCGCCAGCTGACGATACTGCTCCGAGAGTCTCAGATAGAACTCGCGCTTGGTGCTGTCGGTGGCGAGCTTGGCAATCAGCTCGCATTCGGCGGTGAGCGTCTCGAACCGTTCCAGCCTGTCATGAAGTTCTGTCATCGGCGTGTCCCCGTCAAACGCCTCAAGGGACGACAAACCTAAGCCTGAGAAATAGGTCACGGCGAACATCGTTATCGAGTAGAAGCGTTTTTTCCGGCGAGGCCGGTGCCGGCCCGGCAACGACGGCTATTTCTGCTCCAGCCGCCAGGCGCCGTCCCAATTGGCGTCCGGCGGATTGGCCTCGAACTGCGCGATGCGGCCGAGCAGCGTGCGCGAGGGGCCGTCGCCGGGCACCGCTTCGAGCGCTGCATTGAACGCGGCGCGAGCCTCGTGGAAGCGCTGCGCGCGGTAGGCGGCGAGGCCTTCGGCGTAGCGCGCGCGCAGGCTCTCCTGCGGGACGCTGAGCCCGTGCGCCTTGCTCATCACCTCGAAAATGGCCTGCGGCGCGCTCTGGCCGGCCACTGCGAGACGATCGATCTCGCGCAGCTCGAGGTTAGAGCCGATCGCGTCCGCCGTCGCCTGCGCGATCAGGATCCGCGTGCCGTAGATCTTGTTGACCAGTTCGAGCCGCGAAGCGAGGTTCACGGCATCGCCCATCACGGTGAAGCTCATCATCAGCTCGGAGCCGATGCTGCCGGTCAGGACCTCGCCGGTGGCAATCCCGATGCGCAGATCGCAAGGGCCTGGCATGGCGCGGATACCGAGCAGGTCAGGCAATTGCTTCTGCAACGCCGGCACCTCATCGGCCATGTCGATGGCGGCGTAGCAGGCGAACAGCGCCGGCTCGTCCTCCTCGATGAAGGGAGGCCCCCAATAGGCCATGATGGCATCGCCGATATATTTATCGATAACGCCGCGATGGCTCCGGATCGGCGCGGACATCACCGTGAAATAGTGGTTCATGACCTTGACGAGGCCGCGCGGGGTCATGCCCTCGCTCATCGAGGTGAAGCCGCTCATGTCGGAGAACATGATGGTCATCACCCGGCGCTGGCCGTCGATGGCGACCTCCGGGCGGTCGATCAGCCCCTGCGCCACCTTGGGATCGATGTAGCGGCCAAAGGTCTCGCGGATCCGCTCGTTGTGCCGCAGCTGCTCGATCATGCGATTGAAGGCGGCGGCGAGTTCGCCGATCTCGTCCTGGGTCGAGACCGTGATGGTCTTGTCGAAGCGGCCCGCCTCGACCTCGCGGGTGCCGGCGAGCAACAGCCGCACCGGCCGTGTGATGCCGCTGGAGACGAGGAGCGCGAAAGCAAATCCGACGATCGCCGCGAGCAATGTCACGACACCCGAAATGATGATCGCCTGCCGCTGGCGACTGATCACCGTTGCTGTGCTGGCGAAGACCTGCTTGAGCATGTCGGCGCGGATCGCATCGATCTTCTGGTTGAACTGGTCGCGTATGGTGTCGAGATGCTCCAGCGTGCCGCGCGCCTCCGTCATCTGTTTGGCGTCGACCTCCTTGAGCAGCTTGGCGTGATCCTCGTTCATCGCCTGCCGCAGCTCGGTGAGGACGGTTTCGATGCGGGTCTCGATCCGCGCCAGCCCGGCATTGTCGGAAGGCGTCCTCTTGTCGTCGATGATCGCGTTGATGTGCGCGCGCGCGGCCTCGGCCTCCTCGTCGATCTTCCGATCGGCCTCCTCGAATTCGCGCAGGCGCGCCGCGTAGGCCTCCTCCTCCGAGGGCGCCTGCATCTTCATCATGACCATCCGCCGCAGCGCCACCGACCGCTCCAGCGAGCGGATGTTGGCGCGCGCCAGATGGCCGTAGGCCGGAATGTAGCGATCGGTCAGCTCGTCGAGCAGGACGCCGACCTGGCTCGACATCACCATCGAAAGAATCGCAGTGACCAGCATCAGGACGATCAATCCGAGGGCGATCCCGACGATCTTGCGCCTGATCGACTGGTTGAAAAGTGGCATGAGCGGTGGGGGTAAGAGCTGAAAGGACCGGTTGGGAACTCAATACACCGGTTTTGGCGGCAGGAACACGCGCAATCTGGCCCTTGCGACGCCCCTGACCGCACGCAACCGTCGCGCGAGCCCCGTTCGTTAACAAAGCTTAAAGACGCTCCCCTTTCCGCCATTTCGGAAGTTCTCGAGTTCCCATCGGTATTTTGCCGCATTGTTGAAGGAGCGTGAGGACTGCGAAACGATGTCGTGGCATCGTTTTGGGTGTCGTCTTTGATTCTCAAGCCGCATGTCGTCGCGGACCTTGGTTTGTAGTGGTTTCGCAGGGGGACCATCGAATGAACCAGTGCCTACGCTCGCTCGCGTGTGTCATTGCCGTGGCCGCTTTGGCCTTGATCCCAACCGAGCTGGCAGCGAAGAGCAGTCACAAATCGTCCGCGTCGAAGAAGACGCATGAGGCGAAAGCCGGCAAGCCGCGCCATGCTGCGGTCAAGTCGCGCCATGGCAAGCACGCCGAGGCCAAACGCAAGCCGAAGAAGGACGACGAGCCCTCGGACAAGCAGGCAGCCCCGCCGCTCACCGGCGACCTCGCCGCGCTGAAGGACGCCATCGATCTCGCGCGCAAGGGCAAGACCGACGATGCCAGCGCGGCGCGCGACCGCATTGCCGATCCGGCCGGACAGAAGCTCGCCGACTGGTTCATGCTGCGCCATTCCGAGAGCACAGCACCTTTCAAGCGCTACGCCGGCTTCCTCGCCGTCAATCCGGACTGGCCGAGCAACGCCCTGCTCCGCCGCCGCGCCGAAGCGCGGCTGTGGCAGGAGAAGAGCGACGCGGCGACCGTGCACAAATTCACGATGGACCGGCCGACCAGCGCCAAGGGCAAGTTCGCGCTCGCCCGCGTGCTCCTGAGTGAAGGCGACAATGACAGGGCTACGCGTCTGGTGCGCGAGGCCTGGCGTACGGACGAACTAACCGAGCGCAGCGAGGAGGATTCCTACGAGGCGTTCCGCGACCTCCTGACCGCTGACGATCATCGCGCCCGCATGGACAAGCGCCTCGGCGCCAAGGACTACGCCGCCGCAAGACGCGCGGCCAAGCGGCTCGGCGAAGATGCGCTCGCGATCGTCAAGGCCTGCTCGGCGGTCACCGGCAAGGCCAACAAGGCCAAGGATTACCTCGAGGACGTCTCGACCGAAGCACGCCGCGATCTCGGCTATGTCCTGTGCCGCGCGCAGTGGCATCTGCAGAACGACCGCATCGACGACGCCGCCGAGGTGATCCTGGCCGCCGCGCCCGACACGATGGCGGCCCAGGACACCGATGCCTGGTGGCGCGAGCGCCGCCTGCTCGCGCGAAAGCTGCTCGACCAGGGCAAGTTCAAGACCGCCTACGACGTGGTGCGTGCGGCGGCGGTGCCCGCAATGGAAGTCTATCGCGTCGACTACCACTTCATGTGCGGCTGGATCGCGCTGCGCTATCTCGACGATCCCAAGGCGGCCATGGTGCATTTCGCCGCGATCGATGAAGGCTCGGCCAATCCGATCGCGCTGTCGCGTGCGCACTACTGGCGCGGCCGCGCGGCCGAGGCGATGGGGGCGACGGCGGATGCGCGCATGAGCTATCAGGCCGCTGCGCGCTATACGACCGCCTATTACGGCCAGCTCGCACGTGCCAGGCTCGGCCTCGACGGGATCGAGCTGCGCCCGCCCTCGCCCGTGCTGGCCGCGGCCGACGCACAGCCCGCGGACGAGCGTGTGCGCGCCGCCGAGATGCTCTACGGCGTCGGCGAGCGCGACATGGTGTTCTATTATGCCGAGGATTTTGCCAAGGAGAGCACCGACGTCGCAGCGCTGGAAGCGCTCGGCGAGCTCGCCGGCCGGCGCAACGATGCGCGCGTGATGCTGGAGGTCGGCAAGTCGGCGCTGGCGCGCGGGCTTGCGCTCGACCATTACGCCTTCCCGACCATCGGCATTCCCGAGCACAAGCAGGTCGCGCCCGCGATCGAGACCAGCGTGATCTATTCGGTGGCACGCACCGAAAGCTCGTTCGACCAGCGCGACAAGTCACCCGCCAACGCGGTCGGCCTCATGCAGGTGACGCCGGAGGCGGGCCGCGATACCGCAAAGCGCTTTGGCCTGACCTACGACTGGGACAGGATGGTGTCAGATCCCGTCTACAACACGCAGATGGGCGCGGCCGAGCTCAGCGCGCTGCTGTCGGAATATCGCGGCGACCAGATCATGACCTTCGCCGGCTACAATGCCGGCCGCGGCCGGGTGCGCGAATGGGTGCAGACGCGCGGCGACCCGCGCGACCCCAAGGTCGATCCGGTCGACTGGGTCGAGCGCATCCCGCTGTCGGAGACACGCAACTACGTCCAGCGCGTGATTGAGAATGTGCTGGTCTACCGCGCCCGGTTCGAGGGCAGTGGCACAGCCACGGCGAAGTCCGAGCAACGCGTCACGACGCACGAAGTCAGCGCGACACCTACGGCAGCGGCCGCAGCCGCCGCGCCCTAGCTTCGCAACGCCGGGGCTGGACGCGGCGCGAAGCTGGATGCAGTGACTGCGGCCGACCACTCTGCGCGGCTCGCATCGTCAGGCTAGCCGTCACCTCCTTCCGTGGTCAGAAGGTTCGTGCGCGCGCAGAAATGCTTCCGTCAGGGCGCCCGAGAGCGCGCCGAATTGCATCATCCAGCTCCAGCTCGAAATGGCCGCGAACACCGTGATCACCTCGAGCGAACTGCGGTAAGGCCAGAGCGCTTCCATGCTCGTCGGCTGATATCGGCGGTAGCAATCATACTCGCAGTACTGCCGTTGCGTGGACACATGCCGGACGTAGCTCGAGCCCAGCGGCCGGGCGCACGCGCTGCAGGTCACGCCATGGCGCGGTTGGCCTTGATTGACGAGCATGAATTTCAACGTCCTGTCCTCCCCTGCCAGCAGCCGCATCAGCCGATGCGCCTCGCCCACCCGCCTGCTCAAGACGCCGCTTGCGCTCGCCTCTCGATCACCGGCGCCGCTTCGTGATGGAGCGCGTAACACGCGTAGCCGCAATAGGGCAGCAACGTCTTCGCGTCGCGCAGATAACCGCCGCTGATCTCCTCGCAACACCATAGACAAAATGTCTTGCGGAAAGGGGTCCTGCCGTTCACCAATATGAATCTCACGTGGCACCTCCCAACGCGAAGCAGTAGACCGTGTCGACCAGAGAGGCGGACGGCGGCGGCGCGCAAAGATGGTTGCGGCCGTCGGGATTGTCCCTGTTTCGCTCGACCTTCTGGGATGGAATGAGGATGTACTTGCCGTCTTCCCGGCGTCGCGCAAAGATCCGGCCGTCGACGTATCGCACCTCGGTCGGGTAGCAATCCGCGCTGTTGCAGCAGCTGAGCACAGGATTGTCGGGCATGTGCCAGCTGGAATAGAACTTCTCGTGCAGGAGCTGATCCTGGAGCGGATGATGACGGTGTGCACCATCCTGTCCGAGCTCGTCGGCCTTCACTCCCGCCATCAACGGAAGCGGCAGCGCGATCATCAAGAGGAGCTTGCAAGCATGGTTCAGCACGCAGCCTCCGGTTCAGAATTGCCGAATGGAGCCGATCGAAGGGTTAATCCTCATGCCGCCTGAGATCGAAACAACCATCGGCGGTCGCGTTCGCGGCGCGCCCTGAAGCGATCGACACATTTTCTGGAGCACAGCGGCGTTCGCCAGGAATAATATCGGATCAGGCCAAACTTGCCGCTACAGACAGCGCAGGCTTTTGCAGCAGGACCACGCTCGGAGTGTTCAGGCGTATCGCACATAATTCTCCTCCCGGCTCTCATGGTCGTGGCTTCGCGCGTGCGCTGACGCACGGCCATCCACGCTCGTCAGTGAAAAATGCGGTCTCTCAATCGCGACCAGCCAATCGTGCGGCAGGTCGGGCAATGGACGCAGGCCTATCGGCAGCACATCGAACTAATCGCCGGCTTGTGGCCTTGCACATCGCGTCCCCTCGATGGTTGTGAGACTAATCCGCATGCAACGGACGACTCAATTGTACGGAGGTAAATGTGCGCTATGACTTGGGATGCGCGAGCTATACGTAGGTTTGTCCCGTAGTTTTTCGGGCCTTCGCCACACATCGCAACGATACGGCGCAAGGCCGGCAGGCTGCACGGCTGCCGCGAGTTTCGGAGCGTAGTTCTACTTTGGTCGGAGGGAATTGCTCCCCTGGTTGCAAAGTGCTCTACTTGCTTCGGCTCCAGCGAGCCGGGACGCCCGCGATGATGCCTGGCCAAATCGCGAAATTTGGGAATTCGGCGGCGCAATTGCTGCTCGGCGGCCTCGCGGCGCTTCGATCTTTCGGCACCGGCGAGAAGGACAGTCCCGCGGTCGGCGGTGACTCGCGACAAGACATCGTCGACCTACGCGACGCCGTGAAGCAGTGGCGCGAGGTGTTCGAGCACAATCCGGTCATGTATTTCATGGTCGATCCGGCTGGGACGGTGCTCAACGTGAACACGTTTGGCGCCGCACAATTAGGCTACACGGAGGCCGAGTTGACCGGCCAATCCGTGCTGAACGTCTTTTTCGAGGAAGACCGCGACTTCGTCCGTCAATGCGTCGGATTGTGCCTGGAAACCGTCGACGAGTCGCACACCTGGGAGATTCGCAAGATCCGCAAAGACAGCTCGGTTCTCTGGGTCCGTGAAAACGCCAAGGCGATGCTGCGCGGCGACGGCACGCCGGTCGTGCTGGTCGCCTGCGAAGACATCACCCAGCGCAAGGAGGCGGAGGATGCGCTGCGGCAGAGCGAGGCCTACCTCGCCCAGGCGCAGGAACTGAGCCGCACGGGCAGCTTCGGCTTGAGCCCCGCGACAGGCGAGATCTTCTGGTCGAGGGAAACCTTTCGCATTTTCCAATGTGACCCGGCAATGCAGCCGAACCTGGGCTTCGTTTTTCAGCGCATCCATCCGGAGGACCGCGATGCGGTCCGCAAGACCCTTGATCGAGCCTTCCGCGAAGCGGAGGATTTCGACCATGAATATCGCCTGTTGATGCCGGATGGATCGATCAAATATCTCCATTCCGTGGCACGCGCGGTGAAACGTGCATCCGGGCGCATCGAGTTCGCCGGCGCTGTCACCGATGTCACGATTGCAAAGGAAACAGAACAGAGGCTGCGCCGCAGCGAGGCCTATCTGGCCGAAGCCCAACGCCTCAGCCATACGAGCAGCTGGGCCTGGGACGTGCGTCGTCAGGAGTTTGCCTACCGATCGGCTGAACTCTACCGCCTGTTCGGATTTGAGCCGGAGCAGACCAATGTCCCGGCGCGGGCTTTCCAGCAACGGATCCTCGCCGATGACTTTCGACGAATTGCCGACGTGGAACGCCGCGCAATCCACCAAGGGGAGCCCTTCGAAGTCGACTTTCGGATTGCGCGTCCGGACGGTTCGATAAGACGTGTCCATACGGAGGGACATCCTGTGAAGGGCGGCGATGGCGATGTGATGGAAATCATCGGCACGCACGTGGACGTCACCGAGCAGTTCGCCGCAAAAGAAGCACTGCAAAAGGCCTTTGACGAGCTCAAGCAATCCGAGCAGCGATTCCGCGACTATGCCGAAACCGCATCGGACTGGTTTTGGGAGACCGGGCCGGATCACCGCATCACCCGGATATCGGAACACGCCGATACGGCCAGTCCGGTGCCGACGGGCTTGATCGGGCTGACCCGTTGGGACATTCCGCCCGATGCCGAGTTCGAGCCCGAGAAGTGGGAGCAGCATCGCGCTGCGCTCGATGCCCACCTTCCGTTCCGCGACCTGGTTTACCGCAGCAAGGATCGCAACGGATCTCCGATTTACGTGCGCACCAGCGGCAAGCCCTTCCATGACGAGAATGGTAACTTCCTCGGCTATAGGGGCGTCAGCAGCGACGTGACGGCGGCGATCCGCACCGAGCAGGCCGAAGATGCCCTGCGCAAAGCGCAAGCCGAGCTCGCTCACGTCACGCGCATCACGACGCTCGGCGAGCTCACCGCCTCGATTGCCCACGAAATCAACCAGCCTCTTGCCGCTGTCATTTCCAATGCGGACGCCTGCATCGGTTGGCTCGGCCGCGACCCGGCCGATCTCGACGCTGCGCGTCGTTCAGTGGAATGGATCGTCGAGGACGCCAATCGGGCGAGCGAGGTGATCCGCCGGATTCGGGCGCTCGCGAAAAAGACCGAGATCGAGATGGTCCCAGTCGACATCAATCAGGTCGTAAGGGAGGTGATGGCCCTCGTTCGGCGCGAGCTCGCCACCCATGCCGTGTCGGTGCGGATGGAGTTGTCGTCCGGCCTGCCCAACATTTGCGGCGATCGGATCCAGCTCCAGCAGGTGCTGATCAACCTCGTCATGAACGGGATCGAAGCCATGCAAGCCAATGTCGAGCTCCCGCGCGAGCTGGCGATTCGGTCCAGTCGGGACGGCGACGGGCACTTGCTCCTTACCGTGACAGATCGCGGTGTCGGCCTTGACAGCGACGTGACAGACCGCATCTTCATGCCGTTCTTCACGACAAAGTCGAGCGGCCTGGGGATGGGACTATCAATCTGCCGATCGATCATCGAGGCTCATGCGGGCCGGCTTTCGGCATTTCCAAATGAGGGAAGCGGTGCAACATTCCAGATTGCCCTGCCCTTCCCACACGAGGCCGCGTCGTGACTGACCAGGCCAAGCCAACACAGGCGCAGGCACAGGCGGCGGCCGATGATCCGATCGTCCTGATCGTCGATGACGATCCGTCGATGCGGCGTGCGCTCACCAATCTCTTCCAATCGGTCGGCCTCAGGGTGGAGGCCTTCGGCTCGGCGGCGGAGGTCTTGGAAGCCAAGCCGCCGGTGGTCCCCAGTTGCCTCGTGCTCGACATCCGCCTGCCCGGCTCGAGCGGCTTCGACCTCCAGGCGGACCTCGTGAAGGCCGACATTCGCACGCCCATCATCTTCATCACCGGTCATGGCGATATCCCGATGACCGTCAGGGCCATGAAGAGTGGCGCCATCGATTTTCTGACCAAGCCGGTGCGCGACCAGGACATGCTGGATGCAGTCCAGGCTGCGATCGAACGGGATCGCAGGCGGCGCGATGCCGAGAAGTCGGTATCAAGCGTGCGCGCTCGCTTTGAGGGCCTGACGGCGCGTCAGCGCGACATTCTCGCCCTGGTTGCGTCCGGCCTGATGAACAAGCAAGTCGCGGCCGAGCTTGGATTGGCTGAGATTACCGTCAAGATCTATCGCGGGCAGATCATGCGGAAAATGGGCGCGAAGTCATTGGCCGATCTCGTCAGAATGACCGAGACGCTCGGAATCCCGCGCCCAAGGGGAAAGGTGCAAACCTAAGTATGCTTTTCAAGCTCGCCCCGAGGGCTCACCCTCCGGTGGGTGCTGCACCATGATCGGCGGCTCCCCGATCAGGAGCGATCATCTTGTCAGTCCTCTCGGTCATTTCCATCATTGACGATGATCCATCAGTCCGCCTTGCGACGAACAATCTCCTGACGTCGCGGGGATACACCGTCTGCATCTTTGGCTCTGCCCTCGAATTTCTCCAGTCGGCCGAACTGAAGACGACGTCCTGCGTGATCGCGGATGTGCAGATGTCGGTCATGGGCGGGGTTGATCTTTTGATGCATATGCGCGGCCTTGGTCACCGCACGCCGTTCATCTTCATGACCGCCTTTCCCGACGATGCCGTGCGCGACCGCGCGCTGAAAGCCGGCGCCATCTGCTTTCTCGCGAAGCCGTTTTCCACGCCGGCTCTGATCAATTGCCTGGAGCAGGCCCTGTCGAAGCACAGCGAAGCCAAGACGTAACGCGGCGCCGCGTGAACCTGATTGCTCCACAGGGTGCGGCGACTTGACGTTGTGGCCGCATCCGAAGAGGCAAGCCGCCTCAATCCACCTTGATGTCGGCAGCCTTGATAATCGGCCACCATTTTGCGATCTCGGCCTTCTGGCGGGCGCCGAGCGCTTCGGGCGTGAGCTGATCCTTGGGCGTCATCTCGAGGCCCTGGCTTTCGAGCTGCTTCTTCACGGCGGGATCGTTCAGCGCTTCCACGGCGGCCGCATTGAGCCTGGTGACGATCTCCTTCGGCGTGCCCTTCGGCACCCACAGGCCCGACCACAAAGTCATGTTGAAGCCTTTCAGCCCCGCCTCGGCAGCCGTCGGAATGTCCGGTGCCGACGAGAGCCGCTTGTCGTCGGTGATTGCATAGGCGCGGATCGTGCCGGCGCGGACCTGGTTGATGGAGTTGGAGGTCTGATCGATGATGACGTCGATCTGGCCGGCGATGAGATCGTTCAGCGCGGGCGCCGTGCCGCGATAGGGCACGTATTGCAGCTTGATGCCGCTGACGCTCTCGAAATAGACACCGGCGATATGGCTGCCGGAGCCCGCGCCGGCGGTGCCGGCGGTGGGCGGCGACGGCCGCGACTTCAGCCAATCGATGAGCTCCTTCAGCGAGGTCGCGGGCACCGCGTTCTTGCTCACCACGATCATCGGATTGCTCGGCAGCAGCACCACCGGCTCGAGATCGGCGACGAGGTCGTATTTGAGCTTGTAGACGGCGCCGTTGGCAACATGGGTGCCGAGATGCCCGAAGGAGATGGTGTAGCCGTCCGGCGCCGATTGCACGGCGCGCCCGACGCCGATCGAGCCGCCCGCGCCGGTGACGTTCTCGATCACCAGCGGCTGGCCGAGCGTCACCCGCATGCGCTCGGCGAGCACGCGCGCCATCGCGTCCGACGGGCCGCCGGCGGCGAAGGGAACGATGACGGTGATGGGATGCGAGGGATAGTCGTCGGCGCGGGCGACGCCGGTGAGAGCGAGGATACCGAGCAGCCCGGCCCAGATGGCCTTCTTCATTGTCTTCTCCCCAGCGATGTCTCTGTGTTTTTCTTCACCTCGCCCCGCTTGCGGGGAGAGGTCGAATTCGTGCGCAGCGCGAATTCGGGTGAGGGGATACAGGTCTCACGAATATTTCATTCGCGGAGAGAGGCCCCTCACCCACCTCTCCCGTAAGAACGGGGAGAGGGAGAGATTTCTAGAACTGCGTGTAGTCGATCGGCTTGTGGCGATCGAGCGTGCGGGTCACCGGCGGCAGCGGGTATTTCAGGCCGGTCGCGCAGTTGAACAGCATCACGCGGTCGGTCTTGCTGACGCGGCCGTCGGCGAGGCTGTCCTTGTAGGCGGCGTAGGTGGCGGCGCCCTCGGGACATAGCAGCAGCCCCTCCTCGCGCGCGACCTCGTTCAGCGCCGACGAGATCTTGTCGTCGTCGACCGCGATGGCAAAACCCTTGCTCTGACGCACCGCGCGCAGGATCAGGAAGTCGCCGATCGCCTGCGGCACGCGGATGCCGGACGCGATCGTGTGGGCGTCTTCCCAGCGCGTCGCATGCTCGGTGCCGGCATCATAGGCCCGCACCATCGGCGCGCAGCCCGACGCCTGCACCGCGACCATGCGCGGGCGCTTGGAGCCGATGAACCCGATCTTCTCCAGCTCGTCGAAAGCCTTCCACATGCCGATCAGGCCAGTGCCGCCGCCGGTCGGATAGAAGATCACGTCGGGCACGTCCCAGCCGAGTTGCTCGGCGAGCTCCAGGCCCATCGTCTTCTTGCCTTCGATACGGTACGGCTCCTTGAGCGTAGACGTGTCGAACCAGCCGACTTTTGCCTTGCCCTCGCCGACGATCTTGCCGCAATCGTCGATATAGCCGTTGACGCGATAGACGGTCGCGCCCTGAAGCTCGATCTCGCTGACGTTCACTTCCGGCGTGTCGGCCGGGCAGAAGATCGTGGTCTTGATGCCGCACGACGTGGCGTAAGCTGCGAGCGCCGCGCCGGCATTGCCGTTGGTCGGCATCGCCATGTGCTTGATGCCGAGCGCCTTGCCCATCGACACCGCCATCACGAGGCCCCGCGCCTTGAACGAGCCGGTCGGCAGGCGTCCCTCGTCCTTGACGATGATCTCGCCGCCGCCAAGCTTGGCGCCGAGCTTCGGCAGCCGGATCAGCGGCGTCGTGACCTCGCCGAGCGAGACGATGTCCTTGCATTTGCGCACGGGCAAGAGCTCGCGGTAACGCCACATGTCGCCGGGACGCTGGGCAAGCGCATCCTTGGTCAGCGCCTTCTTCACGCCCGCGAGATCGTAGCGCACCAAGAGCGGCTTGCCGGCCTTGGAGAGATTGTGGACCTGGTCGGCGGCGTAATGATCGCCCTCCATCGCGCATTCGAGATGGGTGACGAAGGTCGGGCGTTCGATGGTCAGGTTGTCGTTGTCGTGCATGGGTTGGTTTCCTTCTTATTTTGCAAACGGCTCTCTGCTCGTCATTGCGAGCGCAGCGAAGCAATCCAGAATCTTTCCGCAGAAGCCGTCTGGATTGCTTCGCTTCGCTCGCAATGACGACGGCGGGCGGCGATGGCGCCCATCAAATATTCAAAACCCTTCCATATGCATCGAGCACGGCTTCCTTCATCATCTCCGACAGGGTCGGATGCGGGAACACCGTATGCATCAGCTCTTCCTCGGTCGTCTCCAGGTTCATGGCGACGACGTAGCCCTGGATCAGCTCGGTGACTTCCGCGCCGACCATGTGGGCGCCGAGGAGCTGACCTGTCTTCTTGTCGAAGATCACCTTGACCAGGCCCTGGTCCTCGCCCAGCGCAATCGCCTTGCCGTTGCCGACGAACGGGAAACGCCCGACGCGGATCTCTCGGCCGCTTTCCTTCGCTCTGGCTTCGGTGAGGCCGACGGAGGCGACCTGCGGCTGGCAATAGGTGCAGCCCGGGATCAGGTCCTTGTCCATGGGATGCGGATGCAGGCCCTTGATGGCCTCGACGCAGATCACACCCTCATGCTCGGCCTTGTGCGCCAGCATCGGGGGACCGGCGACGTCGCCGATGGCGTAGATGCCGGGGACGTTGGTCTTGCCGTAGCCGTCGATGACGATACAGCCGCGATCCGTTTTGACGCCGAGCTTTTCGAGACCGAGATTCTCGATATTGCCGACCACGCCGACCGCCGAGATCACGCGCTCGAACTCGGTGGTGACGGGCTTGCCCTTGCCATCGTCGATGGTGGCGACGACGCTGTCGGCCTTCTTCTCCAGCTTCGTGACCTTGGTCGAGGACATGATCTTGATGCCCTGCTTCTCGAGGCGCTTGCGGGCCAGGCCGGCGATCTCGGCGTCCTCGACGGGCAGGATCTGCGGCAGCACCTCGACCACGGTGACCTCGGAGCCCATGGTGTGGAAGAACGAGGCGAACTCGATGCCGATCGCGCCGGAGCCGACGACCAGCAGCGACTTCGGCATCTTCTCCGGGACCATCGCTTCGAAATAGGTCCAGATCAGCTTCTTGTCGGGCTCGAGCCCGGGCAGCACGCGCGGCCGCGCGCCGGTTGCAATAATGATGTGCTTGGCCTGGTAAGCCCCCTCGCCCAGCGCACCCTTCGGGCCCTCGACGTCGGACTTCTTCACGGTGACCTTGCCGGGCGCGTCGATCGAGGCCGCGCCCCAGATCACGCTGACCTTGTTCTTCTTCATCAGGAAGCCGACGCCGTCATTCAGCCGCTTCGAGACGCCGCGCGAACGCTGCACCACCGCCTTCGGGTCGAACGAGACCTTCTCCGCCGACAGACCGTAATCCTTGGCGTGCTGCATGTAGTGGTAGATCTCGGCGGAGCGTAAGAGCGCCTTGGTCGGGATGCAGCCCCAGTTCAGGCAGATGCCGCCGAGATAGGACTTCTCGACGATGGCGACCTTGAAGCCGAGCTGGGCGGCGCGGATCGCGGTGACATAGCCGCCAGGGCCGGAGCCGATGATGATGACGTCGAAGGATGTATCGGCCATGGCGGCTCCCGTTCAACTCAAGCGGTCGTTGCGCCGCGGGCGCGGCGATTGCGGATGTAGGTTCTGATCAGCCATTCCGAGAGAATGGCGGCCGCCATGACGGCGAAGATGGTGAGCGCGATCGGCGCCCAAATGTTGCGCGACAGCGCCTCGCCGGCGAAGAAGGCGGAGTCAACGATGTCGCGGCCGAGCGGGCTGAGCGTGAGGATCAGCGAGACCAGCATCGAGATCCAGGGCCAGCGCGTCGTCATGCGCCATCTCAGACCATCATCATGACGGGATTTTCGATCAGCTGCTTGAACGCGCCGATCAGCTCGGCGCCAAGCGCGCCGTCGATGGCGCGGTGATCGCAGGACAAGGTCACGCTCATCATATGCGCGATCTCGATCTTGCCGCCACGGACGACCGGCCGCTCCTCGCTGGTGCCGACCGCCAGAATGGTTGCATGCGGCGGGTTGATCACGGCGGTGAAGTGGCTGATGCCGAACATGCCGAGGTTGGAAACGGCCGTGGTGCCGCCCTGGTACTCTTCCGGCTTCAGCTTGCGCGAGCGGGCGCGCGCAGCAAAATCCTTCATCTCGTTCGAGATGGTGGAGAGCGTCTTGGTCTCTGCCTTGCGGATGATCGGCGTGATCAGGCCACCGGGCATCGCCACGGCGACACCGACGTCGGAATGGTGGTGCTTGACCATGCCGCTTTCGGTCCAGCTGACGTTGCAGTTCGGGATTCTCTGGAGCGCAACGGCCATCGCCTTGATGACGAAGTCGTTGACCGAGATCTTGTAGAGCGGCTTCTTCTCCTTGTCCTTGGGAGCAGCCGCGTTGATCTCCTCGCGCGCGGCGAGCAGCTTGCCGATGTCACAGTCGATGGTGAGGTAGAAGTGCGGGACGTTCTGGATCGACGCAGTCAGGCGCTGCGCGATCGTGCGGCGCATGCCGTCATGCGGGACGATCTCGTAGGAGCCGGGCTCGAACAGCGACAGGATCTGCTTGTCCGACATGGTCGGCGCGATCGAGGGCGCGCCGGACGGCGCAGCGGCAGGCGCCTTCAGGCCCTTGCCGGACTTGGCCTGCTCGACGTCCCGCGCGACCACGCGGCCGTGCGGGCCGGTGCCTGTGACCATCGACACGTCGATGCCGGCATCCTTGGCGAGACGGCGTGCGAGCGGTGATGAGAACACGCGGCCGCCATGGCCGTTGCTCTGCGCGGCTGGAACTGCGGCTTGCGGCGCCGGTGCGGCGGCAGGCGGCGGCGCAGCCTTGGGCGCGGCAGGCGCAGCTGCGGGAGCCGGCGCGGCGGCGGGCGCTTCAGCGGCTTTCGGAGGTGCGGCCGAAGCGCTGGGCTTGGCGGCACCAGCCGCCTTCACGTCCTCGCCTTCGCCGGCGAGCACGGCGATCACGTCGTTGACCGGGACGTCCTGCGTGCCCTCGGGCACGAGGATCTTGGCGATCGTGCCTTCGTCGATCGCCTCGACCTCCATGGTCGCCTTGTCGGTCTCGATCTCGGCGATGACGTCGCCGGATTTGACCTTGTCGCCTTCCTTCTTCAGCCACTTGGCGAGGTTGCCCTTCTCCATTGTCGGCGAGAGAGCGGGCATCAGGATGTTGATGGGCATGCTGACCTCAAGAAGAACTTTTCAATACGTCGTCTCCGACAGCGAAGACGACCAGGTTTAGTTGCCGATGTCGCCCTGCCACAGGCGCTCGTTGGCAGGGATGGAACGCCAATTCTTCATCATGGTGATGGAGCGGTCGTCGGCAAGGTCGATCCAGGGGATGTCGAACTTGTCGAGGATGTCCTTGGAGCCCGGGAAGGTGACGGATTCCCCGATCACCACCAGCTTCACCTTGAACAGAGCGAGTGCGCCAGCACACATCGAGCATGGCGACAGCGTGGTGTACATGACGGTGTCGTGGAACGAGATCACGCCGGCTTCGCGCAGGCAGCTCATCTCGCCGTGGAGAATGACGTTCTTTTCCTGCACGCGGTTGTTGTGGCCGCGGGCAATGATCTCGTTGCCGCGCGTCAGCACGGCGCCGATCGGCAGGCCGCCCTGCGCGATCGAGGCCTCCGCCTCGCGGATCGCCTCCAGCATGAAATCGAAATGATGGGCTTCGATCGCCACGATCAGTGCCCCTTCCCGCGCGGTGTCGTCGTGCCCGTATCGGTTGGCCGTTCAATCTCCGCCTGGAACATCTCGAGGATCCGGCTCAGCGCGTCCTCCTCGGTGTATTCGCTCTCGCGCGCATAGGCGCGCGCCGCGTGGCGGGCGAGATCGACGAGCAGGAGGCCCCACATGTCGGGCTCCTCGAAGGCGCGCTGGAACGCCATCGACAGCCCGCCGTCCAGCACGAATACGCGCAGGATCTCGACCGCATCGTCGCGGGCGAGGACGTCGGGTGGCAATGGCTGCTCCTTCGGGCCCGCCATGGTCTACCTGTAGCAGACGGCTTTGGCGGCCTCGACCACTTCGGCTGCCGACGGCAGCGCGAGCTTCTCCAAGTTCGCCGCATAGGGCATCGGCACGTCCTTGCCGGAGACGCGCGCGACCGGCGCATCCAGATAGTCGAAGGCGTTCTCCATGATGCGCGCGGCGATCTCGGCGCCGACGCCGCTCTGCGCCCAGCCCTCTTCCACCGTGACCGCACGACCGGTCTTCTTGACGGAGTTGACGATGGTCTCGGTGTCCATCGGCCGCAGCGTGCGCAGATCGATCACCTCGGCCTCGATACCGTCCTTGGCGAGTTCGTCGGCAGCTTTCAGCGCATAGGTCATGCCGTTCGACCAGGAGATGATGGTGACGTGGCTGCCCGAGCGCACGATGCGCGCCTTGCCGATCGGGATCACGAAGTCATCGAGCTTCGGCACTTCGCCGGTATGGCCGTAGAGCACCTCGTTCTCGAGGAAGATCACCGGATTGGGATCACGGATCGCAGCCTTGAGCAGGCCCTTGTAGTCCGCTGCGGAGAACGGCGCGACCACCTTGAGACCGGGGACGTTGGAATACCAGGACGAGTAGTCCTGGCTGTGCTGGGCAGCGACACGTGCGGCGGCGCCGTTCGGGCCGCGGAACACGATCGAGCAGCCCATCTGGCCGCCGGACATGTAGAGCGTCTTGGCGGCCGAGTTGATGATCTGGTCGATCGCCTGCATGGCGAAGTTGAAGGTCATGAACTCGACGATCGGCTTCAGCCCGGTCATGGCGGCGCCGACGCCGATGCCGGCAAAGCCGTGTTCGGTGATCGGCGTGTCGATGACGCGCTTGGCGCCGAACTCCTGGAGCAGGCCCTGCGTCACCTTGTAGGCGCCCTGGTATTCGGCGACCTCTTCGCCCATCACGAAGACGTCGGCGTCGCGGCGCATCTCTTCGGCCATCGCGTCGCGCAGCGCTTCGCGGATGGTCTGCGTCACCATCTCGGTGCCGGCGGGCACTTCGGGATCGGGTTCGGCGACGGCCGGAGGGGCAGCCGCAGCCTTCGGCGCCGAGATCATCGGCTTGCCTTCGCCGACCGGCGAGCGGGATTCGGCGACTTCCCGCGCGACGCTCGGCGCGGGCGCGGCCGGCGCCTTGGCGAGATCGGCGGCGCTCTCGCCATCGGCGAGGATGGTCGCGATCGGCGTGTTGACGGCAACGTCGGCGGTGCCCTCGGGGATCAGGATCTTGCCGAGCGTACCTTCATCGGTCGCCTCGACCTCCATGGTCGCCTTGTCGGTCTCGATCTCGGCGATGACGTCGCCGGACTTGATGGTCTCGCCCTCTTTCTTCAGCCACTTGGCAAGGTTGCCCTTCTCCATCGTGGGCGACAACGCGGGCATCAGCACTTGAATTGGCATATCGACTCCAAAAGAAAGCTTGCGCGCGTTCAGCGATAAATGTCGGTCCAGAGCTCGGCGGCATCCGGCTCGGGATCATGCTGGGCGAAGTCGGCGGACGCATTGACGATGTCGCGGACCTCGGCGTCGATCGCCTTGAGATCGGCCTCGGTCACCTTGGCCGCGAGCAGTCGGTTGCGCACCTGCTCGATCGGGTCCTGGTCGTGGCGGACTTTTTCGACCTCTTCGCGCGTTCTGTACTTGGCCGGGTCGGACATCGAATGGCCGCGATAGCGGTAGGTCTGCATCTCCAGGATGAAGGGGCCCTTGCCGGCGCGGCACCAGGTCGCCGCCTCCTCGCCCGCGGCCTTCACGGCGCGGACGTCCATGCCGTCGACCTGCATCCCGGGAATGTTGAAGGACGCACCGCGCTTGGAGAAATCCTGTTGCGCCGAAGCGCGCGACACCGAGGTGCCCATGGCGTAGCGGTTGTTCTCGATGACGTAGATCACCGGCAGCTTCCAGAGCTCCGCCATGTTGAAGCTCTCGTAGACCTGGCCCTGGTTGGCCGCGCCGTCGCCGAAATAGGTGACGCTGACATTGTCGTTACCACGATAGTGGTTGGCGAAGGCCAGACCCGTGCCGAGCGAGACCTGGGCGCCGACGATGCCGTGGCCGCCGTAGAAGTGCTTCTCCTTGCTGAACATGTGCATGGAGCCGCCCTTGCCCTTGGAATAGCCGCCGCGCCGGCCGGTGAGCTCGGCCATGACGCCGTTGGCCTCCATGCCGGTGGCAAGCATATGACCGTGATCGCGATAGCCGGTGATGACCTGATCGCCCTGCTTCAGGGCCATCTGCATGCCGACCACCACGGCCTCCTGGCCGATATAGAGGTGGCAGAAGCCGCCGATCGCGCCCATGCCGTAGAGCTGGCCGGCCTTTTCCTCGAACCGCCGGATCAGGAGCATGTCGCGGAGCGCCTTGAGCTCCTGCTCTCTGGTGAATTCCGGGGGCGAACCGCCGTCGGTCTTGTCCTGTGGAGTGCTTGCGGCGGCTTTCTTGGGTGCGGCCATGGGAATTCCGGGTCAGAGAAAACTTCAGCCCTCTCTAACCCAAGTCAAACGCCCTTGGAAAGGACCGCGGCGGCATGGCGCGACTTTCATTATGCCGCACTGCAACGTGACCGAAACTTTGCAAAACCTTTGGCGCCGATCGGGCAACTTTAGCTCACCGGTCAGCAAAGGGAACGTGAGCAGGCAACGCAGAGAAATCGGACGCGGTGTTTTGTATCCGAAATCCCACGCGCGTCCGATTCGCCGTGCCGGCCTTACCAGCCCAACTCGCGCAAATACGTCGCACGGGCGGCAACGCCGGTATGCGTGAAGTCGCTGAAGACCCCATCGACGCCGAGCCGGTAGAATTTGAGATATTCAAGGCTCGGGTCGCCGCGATAGTCGGCGGCGAGATATTTCTTCTCGTTCCGAAACGTGAAGACATGCACGAAAAGACCGAGCTTGTGCGCGTCCGCGACAAGACTGGTCGCGTCCTGCGTCGAAGCCTCCGGCGTCGATCCCTTGTAGGGCGTGCCATCGGCGTTGCCGTCCTTCCACGGCGCGATCTTGAGCGGAACGATATAGGCCTTCCACGGACCGATGCCCTCGGCATAGGTCTTGATCTCGGCAAGCCCATCCGGGGTCAACATCGCATCGTACAAGCGCGCATCGCCCGCAACCGTCCAGTCGAACGGGCGCGAATTCGTGATGTTGTTGAGGAGGACCTTGCCGGTTTTGAAGTCGATTCCGTTGCCGTCGACGAGTTGGACCTGCCGCGTCTGAAGGCCGTGGCTGCGCATATATTTCAGGCTGCCGGGTTCGAAGCTCTGGACCAGGATGGGAGCGTCCTTGGTGTTGAGGCCGTTATCCCTGATGATCTTGATCAGGGCATCCTCGAGCGGACGGCTGCCGGCCACGCCGCAGCCATTGGCGATCGCCTGGGCATTGTTCCAGGTCGGGTTCTTGGTTTCGGGATAGACGAGGATGGACCGCCCGGTCTCCTTGCTCTTGACCTTGGCGATGTCGATGACGTCCTGGAAGCTGATGATCGGGAGCTTGCCGTTGAAGACTTTCGGCCGCTCGTTGGCCGCGTCATAGGTGGTGCCGCCGATCCATTGCTTCAGCTCGGCCATGGTGAAGTCGCTGATCGACCAATCGTTGGTATGATCCTCGCCGTCCACAATCAGCGACTTCAGCACCGATTTGGGATCGGCCGGGTCGCTCAGATCCGTCAGGTAATCGGCAGGCACGCCGGTGGCCGACGGGGCCTTGACGCGCACACCGGGCACGGTGCGCTTGCGGGCGGCGACGGCCGCATTGGTCTTCGCCACCTCGGCAATGTTGGTGTTGTCGCTCAGCCAGGGGTTATGACGCACGACCAGAACGCAATCCTTGGTCAGGTGCAAATCCTCTTCGAGCGCATCGGTCCCGAGCGCCGCGGCGAGGTCGTACGACGCCTCGGTCTCTTCAGGTACCAGGCCCGGCAGGCCGCGATGTCCAAGGACCAGTGGCGCCTTTCCATCGACGGTCAGGAAGGGTTTGGCGCCAGCCGGCGCCGGGCCGGACTGTGCAACTGCCATCGACAAGGGCAGCACCGCCGCGCCGAACAGCATCGCTGCGACACCCATTGTCCGTCCCGAACGACTGTTCCGCATCACCAAGCCTCCGTCTTTGCCCGGCATCGCTTCGAATGCCGCGGGCGCCGAACCGAATACGGTCGGCGCTGTCGTCTTGTCTCAAGACTCTGACAGACGGATGACGACGGAGGGGGCGGCGCAAGGTTGCGCCGCCCTCTCCTGCCCAATCAGATCTTGCCCGATCAGATCTTGCCCGATCAGAAGAAGCCAAGCTTCTTCGGGCTGTAGCTGACCAGGAGATTCTTGGTCTGCTGGTAGTGATCGAGCATCATCTTGTGGGTCTCGCGACCGACGCCCGACTGCTTGTAGCCGCCGAACGCGGCATGCGCCGGATACGCATGGTAACAGTTGGTCCAGACCCGGCCGGCCTGGATGGCCCGGCCGAAGCGGTAGCAGCGGTTGGCATCGCGACTCCAGACGCCGGCTCCCAGGCCATAGAGCGTGTCGTTGGCGATCGCGAGCGCTTCGTCATCAGTCTTGAAGGTCGTGACCGAAACGACGGGACCAAAGATCTCCTCCTGGAAGATTCGCATCTTGTTGTGGCCCTCGAACACCGTCGGCTGGACGTAGAAGCCGCCGGAAAGATCGCCGCCGAGCTCGGCACGACCGCCGCCGGCCAGCACCCTGGCGCCCTCCTGCTTGCCGATGTCGATATAGGAGAGGATCTTGGCGAGCTGCTCGCTAGATGCCTGCGCGCCGATCATGGTGTCGGCCGCACGCGGGTCGCCCTGCTTGATGGCGGCGACGCGCTTCAGCGCTCCCTCCATGAAGCGGTCATAGATATCGGCATGGACCAGCGCCCGGCTCGGACAGGTGCAGACCTCGCCCTGGTTCAGCGCGAACATCACAAAACCTTCGATCGCCTTGTCGAAGAAGTCGTCGTCCTCGGCGGTGACGTCGTTGAAGAAGATGTTCGGCGACTTGCCGCCGAGCTCGAGCGTGACCGGGATCAGGTTCTGGCTGGCATATTGCATGATCAGCCGGCCCGTCGTGGTCTCGCCGGTGAAGGCGATTTTCGCGATCCGCGGGCTGGACGCGAGCGGCTTGCCGGCTTCGAGGCCAAAGCCATTGACGATGTTGAGGACGCCGGGCGGCAGGAGATCGCCGATGATCTCGGCCCAGACCATGATCGAGGCCGGCGTCTGCTCGGCGGGCTTGAGTACGACGCAATTACCGGCGGCGAGCGCCGGCGCGAGCTTCCAGCACGCCATCAGCAGCGGGAAGTTCCAGGGGATGATCTGGCCGACCACGCCGAGCGGTTCGTGGAAATGATAGGCGATGGTGTCGTGGTCGATCTCGCCGATCGAGCCTTCCTGTGCGCGCACCACGCCGGCGAAATAGCGGAAATGATCGATCGCGAGTGGCAGGTCGGCGGCGCGGGTCTCGCGGATCGGCTTGCCGTTGTCCCAGGTCTCGGCAATCGCAAGGCGCTCCAGGTTCTCTTCCATCCGGTCGGCGATCCGGTTCAGGATCGCGGCGCGCTCGGCGACGCTGGTGCGTCCCCAGGCGGCCTTGGCGGCGTGCGCCGCATCGAGGGCGGCCTCGACGTCCTGCGCATCGGAACGCGCGATCTTGCAGACGATCTGGCCGTTCACCGGCGAGGCGTTGTCAAAGTACTTGCCGGAGATCGGCGCGACGAATTTGCCGCCGATGAAATTGTCATAGCGTTCGGCGAAGGGAACTTTTGTGACGCCGAGGAACTCCACCTTGTTCATTGATCACTCCCGATGTTTGCTGTTTGCGCAATTCGTCGCGTGTTCACGACTTGCGCCGACGATGTCGCGGGAGCGTTTTCCTGTCAGCCCGGGCGGGAGCGATGGCCGGGGTAACCTGTCGCAGTTCTGCGACAGTCATGGGCGAGGCGAAGGCTAAATGGAGTGCTCGCGGCATCCACATCGTCAATGCGAAAGCAGCGAAGCAATCCAGACTGTTCCCGCGGAAGGATTCTGGATTGCTTCGCTGCGCTCGCAATGACGAAGGAAGCTCAGTGCTTAACCTCGAACCGCTTCAGCTTCCGGTGCAGCGTGGCGCGACTGACGCCGAGCGCATTTGCCGCGGCCGACACATTGCCGCCGGCCCGCAGCAGCGCCCGTTGCAGCACCGCGCGCTGGCCGCCGGCGAGATGGTCATGCGCGATATCGCCGCCGAGCAGGTCAGCCGCGGGCACCGGCTGCAGCGCCCTGCCCGGCGCAATCCCGAGCCCCACCCGCGCGGAGCGGGTCGCGCCGATCACGAGATCATCCGCATCGACCGCGACGAGCCCGGTCGACTGGCCGTCGGCGCCTTGCGTCAGCACGATGCGGGCATGGGCGAAGGCGCGGCGAAACAGATCAGCCTCGATGCGCCTCGCCGCCTCACCTGCCGCGAGCGCGATCAGATTGGAAAACGCGTCAGTCCGGTCGGCGCGGCAGGAGGAGACATCGAGCACGCCCGCAAAGGCCGCCTCGTGGTCGTAGATCGGAACGGCGGTGCAGCTCAGAAGCGTGTTGCGGGTGAAGAAATGCTGGTCGCGGTCGATCGTCAGCGAGCGCTGCTCGACGACGCAGGTGCCGATGCCGTTTGTGCCTTCATGCTCCTCGCTCCAGAGCGCGCCGGTCCACAGGCCCCAGGATTGGAACGTCGCATCGTCCACCGCTGTGCCGCGGCGGTCGACCGGCACGCCCGCACCGTCGGCGAGCAGCACGCAGCAGCCGCTCGCGCCGACCGCCTGATAGAGCCGGTCCATCGCGCCTTGCGCGGCGGCGAGCAGCGGCGCGACGCGCTCGCGCGCCTGCCGCAACTCGACATCACTCAGCCGCATCGGCGCGCTGCGGCCGGCGGGATCGAGATGATGCAATCGGGACGAACGGCGCCATGAGGCCACCAGCGCCGAGCGTGCGGCCTGGCCTGACGCAATGGCGGCCTCGACGCGGGCCGCGTGATGCCGGGACATTGGCCCATTCATCACTGTTTCCTCCGGGTGGCAGTCTAGGCTGTGCCGGCGCGGCCCGGTTGATCTGCGTCAACTCAGGCCGACGACGGCAGAAGCCATGGGGCCGTTGGCGCGTTGCCGTCAAGGCGGCAGCCCGGTTCCAAGCCTACGACTTTCGGTAGAATTGCTACGGATTTCTGTAGCGGCTTTCGATGCTGGTTTCGAATGCAGCGGAAAGCGCTACTTCGCCGGGATCATCCGAACGAGATCGTGCGGATTGACATAATCGAGCTGATAGCGCGCCCGCTCGTCCAGCATGTCAGGATCGATCCGCGACGTCCGCAGCAGCGACACGCGCTGCTCGCTCTTCGCGCGCTCGCGCTTGAGCTGGGCCAGCTCGCTCGTCAGCGCGATGATCTCCTGGTCGAGTTCCTGACGGGCGTTGAGACCGTATTTGCCGGTGTAGGCGTTGACGCCGAAATAGCCGACGATAGCGGCCGCCATCGCATAGAGGGCAAGGCCGGTCAGGATCGATTTCAGACGCGCGCGGGAGACCATCTTGGGAAGATGCGGCAGGTTGGTTAAGGGAGTGCTAATCGCCTCCCCCTTCGCGTTCCAATCCCTGCCCCCGGCCGTCATGCCCGGCCTTGTGCCGGGCATCCACGTTCTTCATCACCACGGGCTAAGGCGTCGATGTCCGGGACATCTAGCGCGAAGACGCGCTTCGCGCTTTTGCCCGGCCATGACGAAGAAAAACCTCAGCCGTGGTGCTTGGCCACGTGCGCAGCAAACGCGTCGATATAGGCCTGGAGGACGGGCTTCAGGGATTCCTTGGTCAGGTTCCCCTCCGCATCGAAGGCATCGCCGACCGCGTTCAGATAAATCTCCGGCTGCTGCAGGATCGGACCGGCAATGCCCGGCAGGATATTCTGCAGCGTCTTGGCGGCGCTGACGCCACCGAGCGGGCCCGGCGAGTTCGAGATGATGCCGACGGGCTTGCCGTTGAACGAGCTCTTGCCATAGGGGCGCGAAGCGACGTCGATGGCGTTCTTGAGCACGCCCGGGATCGCGCGGTTGTATTCGGGGGTGACGAAGATGACGCCGTCCGACTTCTGCAGCTTCTCGCGGAAGGCCAGCCAGTCCGCAGGCGGCGCGCCCTCGAGGTCCTGGTTGAAGAACGAGATGCCTGCCAGCGTGACGACCTCGAGCTTGAGCGAGGCCGGCGCGAGCTTTGCGAGCGCATTGGCGATCTTCAGCGAAAAGCTGTCCTTGCGCAGGCTGCCGGCGATCACGACGATGTTGTAGGCCATGGATTGTCCTTGAGGGCTTGAGCGGAAGTTCCGGGCGGCACTTAAGCGATCCCGACCGATGGATGCAAGTGCATGAACCGGTCCCATTTGGAAACGCTGAGTTTCTCGAAAGCAGATGGTCGCCACGATCCAAAAACAATCAGGCCGCCCGAGGGCGGCCTGATGTTTCTCGCACACCCCTAGCCCTATTCAGATCGTCGGATTCCACGCCGACGGGATCAGGCGGTATTTCGCGCCATCCTTCTCGACATGCCCCACCGAGGGGAAGGTGAAGTGGAATCCGATCACGGTCGCTTTCTCGGCTACTACCATGTCGTAGAATTTGTGGCGGGTGGCCTGCGCCAGTGCCGGATCGTTGTCGAACGCCACGTGCCAATCCGGATTGCGCAGGAAGAACTCCGGAATGTTGGTGACGTCAGACTGGATCAGCACCTTCTTGTCGCCAGAGGCCACCGCGAACGAGGTATGACCCGGCGTATGGCCGGGCGTCGCGATCGAGGTGATGCCCGGCGCGACCTCCTTGCCCCACTCGTATTTCGTGACCTTGGATTCGAGCCCGGCAAAGGTCTTCTTCACGTTGGCGAAGTAGTTCTTCGTCATGTCGTTCGGAGCCTTGGCCGCGTTCTCGTCGCTCGCCCAGAACTCCCAATCCTTCCCCGGCACCATGATCTCCGCATTCGGGAAGGCCAGCGCGCCGTCGGCGAGACGAATGCCATTGGTGTGATCGGGATGGAGATGCGACAGCAGCACGACGTCGATGCTCTTGGGGTCGACGCCGGCGGCGGCGAGGTTCTGCAACGTGCGGCCGACCGCGCCCTTGCTCGGCTCTAGATTGGCAACGCCGTTGCCGGTGTCGATCAGGACCAGCTTCGAGCCGGTGTTGATAAGCTGCGGATTGAACGGCACCGTGACCATGCCCTTCGGCATGTAAGCCGCCTCGCCCGCGGCCAGCGCTTCCTCCTTCGGCAGGTTGACGACGAACTTGTCCGGCATCGGGAAGGTGCGCGCGCCGTCGTTGATCGAGGTGCACTCGTAGCTGCCGACCTTGTAGCGATAGAAGCCCGGCGCCTGCGCCCCGCTTTGCGGCACCGAGGCACTGGCAGTGGTCGGTCCAAGTCCGGTTACGGCCGCCGCGCCAATAGCCGCCGCGCCCGCGAGCAGGTCGCGGCGATTCAGATCAGTCATGGAAGTGTCCCCTTCTATGCTTTGCGGTTGCCCCGCTTTCAATTGCGGCGCGAATGTTCCCGCGCTTCGCTCAGAAGGCAAGTCCTTCTTTGGATGGTGTGCCGCGGCACATCACGAAGATTTATTCGGGTTGATGAGGAATTTTTCGCCGGTGGCCCGTTTGGCGTAGACCGCGATGTTGGCGGGATCGAGCGCCTCCTGAAGCGACACCACCTTGGTGTAGTGGCTGGCGAAGGTCGTCTTCAGTTCGTCGACGACGCGCTGGCGCAGCCTGGCTCCGTCCGCCTGCCCGATCTTCATCAGGAACGGAAACAGCAACCAGCCGCCGACGCCCCAGGCCATGCCGAAGCCGCGCGGCAGCTCGATCGGGCGGATATCGAGCGCGCCGTAGACGTAGACCTGCTTGTGCACGTTGGAGCCGTAGCGGCTGTATTCCTTGGCGGTCTTGTTGATCGCGGCTTCCATGCAGTTGAGGATGTCGCCGGCCAGCTTGCCGCCGCCGATGGCATCGAAGGCGATGGTGGCGCCGGTCTCGACCAGCGCATTGGTGAGATCGCCGAGGAAGCTCGGTGCGGTGGAATCGACGACGTATTTGGCGCCGATCTTGTGCAGGATGTCGGCCTGCTCCTTGCTGCGCACGATGTTGACCAGCGGAATGCCGTCCTTGATGCAGATCTTGTTCAGCATCTGGCCGAGATTGGAGGCGGCCGCGGTGTGCACCAGCGCCTTGTGCCCCTCGCGCCGCATGGTCTCGGTCATGCCGAGCGCCGTGAGCGGATTGACGAAGCAGGAGGCGCCTTCGGCCGGCGTGGTGCCCGCCGGCAGCGGCAGGCACTCGCGCACTTTCAGCGTGCGGTACTGCGCGTACATCGCGCCGCCGATCACGGCGACGGTCTTGCCCATCAACGCTTTCGCGGCATCGGACGAGCCGGTCCTGATGACGACGCCCGCGCCTTCGTTACCGACCGGCATGGATTCGTCGAGCCGGCCAGCCATCGCCCGCATCGCGCCCTCCGGCACCTTCGCGGTGATGACGGGAGCGTCCTTGGTGCCGGACGCCTTCGCCGTGCTCATATCGGCCGCGCCGACGAGGAGGCCGAGGTCGGACGGGTTGATCGGCGCTGCCTCGACGCGGACGACGACCTCGTCCGCGGCGGGCTCGGGAGTCGGCACGTCGACGAGCGAGATTTCCAGTTCACCGCTCGTCTTGATCAGCGAACGCAGTTGCAGTCCGGTCTTGCCGTCGCTCATGTCGATCCTCCCCTGTCCTAGCTGGAGCGCCGGCTTATGCCAGCGCCTTCAATGCCGCCTTGCCGCCGTAGAGCGCCTGCTTGCCGAGCTGTTGCTCGATGCGCAGGAGCTGATTGTATTTGGCGGTGCGGTCGGAACGCGCAAGGGAGCCGGTCTTGATCTGCCCGCAATTGGTGGCGACCGCGAGGTCGGCGATGGTGGAATCCTCGGTCTCGCCGGAGCGGTGCGACATCACCGAGGTATAGCCGGCCTTGTGCGCCATCTCGACGGCCGCGAGCGTCTCGGTCAGCGTGCCGATCTGGTTGACCTTGATCAGGATCGAATTGGCGCGACCGGCCTTGATGCCTTCGGCCAGGCGCTTGACGTTGGTGACGAAGAGATCGTCGCCGACCAGCTGGCACTTCTTGCCGATGAGGTCGGTGAGCTCCTTCCAGCCGTCCATGTCGTCTTCCGACATGCCGTCCTCGATGGTCACGATCGGATAGCGCGACACCAGGTCTGCGAGGTACTTGGCCTGCTCGGAGATCGAGCGGGTCTTGCCCTCGCCTTCGTAGACGTACTTGCCGTCCTTGAAGAACTCGGTCGAGGCACAGTCGAGGCCGATCACGATGTCGGTGCCGGCCTTGTAGCCGGCCTTGCCGATCGCGTTCATGACGAATTCGAGCGCGGCGTCCGCCGACGGCAGGTTCGGGGCGAAACCGCCCTCGTCGCCGACATTGGTGTTGTGGCCGGCCTTCTTCAGCTCGGACTTCAGGGTGTGGAAGACCTCCGCGCCGTAGCGCAGGCCCTCGGCAAAGGACGACGCGCCCACGGGGAGGATCATGAACTCCTGGAAGTCGATCGGATTGTCGGCATGCACGCCGCCATTGATGATGTTCATCATCGGCACCGGCAAGAGACGCGCCGAGGTGCCGCCGACGTAACGATAGAGCGGCATGTCGAGCGAGTTCGCGGCTGCCTTGGCGCAGGCGAGCGAGACGCCGAGGATGGCATTGGCGCCCAGCCGGCTCTTGTTCGGTGTGCCGTCGAGATCGATCATGATCTGGTCGATCTGGGCCTGCTGCTCCACATCGAGGCCGCTCAGGGCCTCGAAGATCTCGCCATTGACGGCGCCGACCGCCTTGGTGACGCCTTTGCCGAGATAGCGGGCCTTGTCGCCATCGCGCAGTTCCACCGCCTCATGGGCGCCGGTGGAGGCACCGGACGGCACCGCGGCACGGCCGAGCGCACCATCTTCCAGCACGACGTCGACCTCGACGGTGGGATTGCCACGGCTGTCGAGAATTTCGCGGCCGATGATGTCGATGATGGCGGTCATGATGTGCACTTCCGTTCGTTAGGGCTGATCGGTGCCGGGGGTCTTACACGGGCCGCAAGCAAATGTGAACGCTTGGACGGCGTGCTTCGACTGACGCGTGAGCGGGCTCGGACTATCCTTGAAGTCGCCTGCTCTGCGCGTCCAACCTCAATCTGAAACAGTCGGGGTAACGCCATGAACCGCCGCCAGTTTCTTGCCTCGAGCGCCGCCCTCCTCGCCGTCCGCCCAAGTTTTGCGCAGGAAGGCCCGTTCCGGGCAAAATACTTCCCCATCAGCGCCGGCATCGGCCTGCACGACCTCGCGCCCGCTCGCGACGGCACGGTCTGGTTCACGGCGCAGGGCAAGGGCATGCTGGGCAGGCTCGACCCCCGGGATGGCAGTTTCAAGACAGTCAGCCTCGGCCAGGGCGCCGCACCGCACGGCGTGACGATCGGCCCCGACGGTGCCCCCTGGATCACCGAGGGCGGCCAGAACGCGATCGCCCGGGTCGATCCCGGCGATCTCAAGGTCACGCTATTCCGCCTGCCCGAAAAATTCGCCTACGCCAATCTCAACACCGGCGTGTTCGACAAGGACGGTACCTACTGGTTCACCGGCCAGTCCGGCTATTACGGTCGGCTCAAGCCGGGATCGGGCGAGATGGACGTGTTCAGGGCACCCAGGGGTGTTGGCCCCTACGGCATCGCCGTGACGCCCAAGGGCGAGGTCTGATACGCCTCGCTGGCCGGCAGCCATATCGCGAAGATTGATCTTGCGACCGGCAATGCCGCCATTGTCGAGCCGCCGACGCCGAGCCAGGGGTCGCGGCGGGTCTGGTCAGATTCGCAAAGCCGGATCTGGGTCAGCGAGTGGAACAGCGGTCACGTCTCGGTGCACGATCCCGCCAACAGCTCCTGGAAAACCTGGAAGCTGCCGGGCGATCGCCCCCGTACCTATGCCGTCTATGTCGACGACAGGGACAAGGTCTGGCTCACCGATTTCTCCGCCAATGCCATTGTCCGCTTCGATCCCACGACCGAGCGGTTCAACGTTTTCGCCAGCGACAAGGCCAATGCCAATGTGCGCCAGCTCGACGGCCGCCCGGGCGAGCTCTGGGGCTGCGAGTCCGGCAACGACCGGATCGTCGTGATCCAGACGATCGCGGCTGGTTGACGACGGCGACATTTGCGTCCATCCCGACACCCTCTGGAGCGCGATCTTATCGCGCTCCGGTTTTTTAGTTGAGCATGATCTTTCGGAAAACCGGTGCCCACTTTGCGCTAACGCGGCCCTCCGGATCCGGATCATGCTCGAACAGGATGTGACGACGATGGCGAAAAAATCCCTCCAGCTCGGGCGCGCGGTCGAATGGCCGCACACACCGGAAGAAGCCCAACTCGACCGCGTGCCCAATCCGCAAAACGGCACGGACTATCTGGTGCGCTTCACCGTGCCGGAATTCACCTCGCTCTGCCCGGTCACGGGACAACCGGATTTCGCGCATCTGATGATCGATTACGCCCCCGGCCCGTGGCTGCTGGAGTCGAAGTCGCTCAAGCTCTACATCGCGAGCTTCCGCAATCACGGCGCATTCCACGAGGATTGCACCGTCATGATCGGCAAGCGCATCGCAAGCGAGATCAAGCCGAAGTTCTTGCGCATCGGCGGCTACTGGTATCCGCGCGGTGGCATCCCGATCGACGTGTTCTGGCAGACCGGCCGCGTGCCGAAGGGATTGTGGGTGCCGGAGCAAGGCGTCGCACCGTATCGCGGACGGGGTTAGTTGGAGACGAATGACGATGACATCGATATCAGCAACATTCCGCAACATTGCCTTCGGCGTTCTAACCGTCCTGTGGCTGACCGGCGCGGCCGAAGCTGCCGAGGTCCATGTGATGATCTCGGGCGGATTGACGGCTGCCTACAAGGCGCTCGTGCCGGAATTCGAGAAGGCCACCGGCAACAAAGTGCTAACGGAATATGGGCCGTCGATGGGGACGACCACCAATGCGATCCCGGTCCGGCTGGAGCGCGGCGAACCCGCCGACGTCCTGATCATGGTGGGCTATGCCCTCGCCGACCTCGCCGGCAAGGGCAAGGTCGAGGCCGGCAGCCAGGTCGATCTCACCAGATCGCCGATCGGCGTTGCCGTGAAATCGGGTGCGCCGAAGCCGGATATCGGCTCGGTGGAGGCGGTCAAGCGCGCGCTGCTGGCGGCCAAGACGATCGCCTATTCCGATAGCGCCAGCGGCGTCTACGTCTCGACCGAGATGTTCGACAAGCTCGGCATCGCCGACGTCATGAAGGACAAGGCACGCAAGATTCCCGCAACACCCGTCGGCGAGATCGTCGCGCACGGCGAGGCCGAGCTCGGCTTCCAGCAGATCAGCGAGCTGAAGCCCGTGAAGGGCATCGACATCGTCGGACCGCTACCGAACGAATTGCAGAAGATCACGATCTTCTCGGCCGGGATCGCGGCCGGTTCGAAGGAGCCCGAGGCCGGCCGTGCCTTGATCCAGTTCCTCGCCTCACCCGCAGCCAGCGAAGCGATCATCGCGAGCGGCATGGAGCCGATCGCGGCTGGTGGAGCGAAATAGCGCAGCGCTCCGCTGGACCGGCTCAACCAGGTGAGTTCGGTGCGCGCGTTACGTCACCGCCCCTCACCTTGCTGATGAAGCCGTCGACCTCCGACGTCAGCGAGGTCGACTGGCGCGACAGGTTGGCGGCGGCCTTCAGCACGCCGGACGCGGCGCGGCCGGTCTCGTTCGCCGCTGACGACAGGGTTCGATACTCCCGTCAGACCCGCGCGTCCGAGGGTGCCCGCGGCTTGAGCAGCCGGGCACAGACGAGGCCCAGCACCACCATGATCGCAGCGCTCGCGAGCAGGGTCGGCACCTTGCCGCCGTGCTGGAGGCCAAGGCCATAGGCGATCGGGCCAACGGTCTGCCCCATGAAGAAGAAGAACGAATGCAGCGACATCGCCGTTGCCCGCGCCCCGATCGACAGCTCGCTGGCAAACACCTGCAGGCAGCCGTGGATCATGTAGAAACCCCAGCCCATCGCCAGCATGCTGGCGAATTGCAGCTTCCATCCGGGACCGAAGGCGAGCACGCCGAGTTGCAGTCCGACGAGGCCCGCGCCCGCAATCATCATGCCCTTGACGCCGAGCCACGGCAGGAAGCGTGAGACCGTGAAAGTGTAGAACAGTCCGCCGATCGCAAAGCCCGCGATCACGATGCCCGCGATCGACGGCGACTTCTCGCCGAGATCGAACAGCAGCGCGGCGATGAACGGAAACAGGCCGAATACGCAGCAGCCCTCGACGAAGACCGCCGAATAGCAGTAGCGCGTGTTGGGGTTGGCGAAGATGGTCCGGTAGCCCTGCCGCAAGGCCTTCAGATCGGTCTTCGGCTGCGCCGTCAGCGCGGCACCGCGAAAGCCCGCGGCCACCGCAACGGCCGCGATCAGGCCGAGCGCGCCAAGCATCATGAGCACACCGCGCCAGCCGATGAGTTCACCGATGATGCCGGAGGCGGTCGCACCGAGCAGATTGCCCGTCATCGATCCCGCAAGCGTGCGGCCGATCGCGACCTGCCGCTTGGCGGGCGCTACGAGGTCGGCGGTCAGGCCGAGAGCGACCGGAAACACGCCACCGGAGGCGATCCCGGCGAGGATGCGGCTCGCGAACAGGCCCGAGAAGGTGGTCGCGACCGCGCCAAGAATGCAGGAAACGCCAAGCAGCGCCAGGCACAGTGTCATCAACCGCGCCTTGCCGAACAGATCGGCAGCCGCTCCGATCACCGGCTGAACCAGCGCGTAGATCAAGGCATAGCCGGCCGCGATGCTGGCGGCCGTCGTAATACTGATCGAAAAATCCTCAGCGACATGCGGCAGGACGGGATCGAGCGCACGCGTGGACAACGCCGCCGAGAAGCTCGCGAGCGCGATGATATTGATCGCGGGCGGAAACTTCTGGTCGGACGACGGCCCGATCGCAGGCTGGGACATCAGCGCGTTGTGCTTTTCGTCACCGCGTCGAATGCCATCAGCGTGCGGATCAGTCCTTCGAAATCGCGCAGCGGCACCATGTTGGGCCCGTCCGAGGGCGCGCGATCAGGGTCGGGATGGGTCTCGATGAAGACGCCGGCAACGCCGACCGCGACGGCGGCGCGCGCCAGCACCGGCACGAACTCACGCTCGCCGCCCGAGGACGTCCCCTTCCCGCCCGGCTGCTGCACTGAATGGGTGGCGTCGAAGATCACGGGCGCGCCGGTGGTGCGCGCCAGGATCGGCAGCGCGCGCATGTCAGAGACCAGCGTGTTGTAGCCGAACGAGGCGCCGCGCTCGGTGACGAGCACATTGGGATTGTTTGCGGTCGTGATCTTGGTCACGACATTGGCCATGTCCCAGGGCGCGAGGAATTGCCCCTTCTTGACGTTGACGACCTTGCCCGTCGCGGCGGCCGCCAGCAGCAGATCAGTCTGCCGGCACAGGAAGGCCGGGATCTGGAGGATGTCCACGGCTTGCGCCACCTCGGCGCACTGCGCGGCGTCATGCACGTCGGTCAGGACCGGCAAGCCAAGGGAGGCGCGGATCTCGGCGAAGATCGGCAGCGACTGTGCGAGCCCGAGACCGCGTGCTGCGGACGCGCTGGTGCGGTTGGCCTTGTCGAACGAGGTCTTGTAGACGAGGCCGATCTTCAGCCGCGCGGCGATCTCCTTCAGCGCGGAGGCCACCTCCAGCGCATGCTGGCGGCTTTCGAGCTGGCAGGGTCCTGCAATGATCGAGATCGGCAGATCATTGCCGAACTTGACCGTGCCAATGGTGACGACCGGCGCTGCTGAATTCGAAGAGCTCAAGGCAAATTCCCTCGTTTCGCCGCGACCATAGCGGCGATGAGGGGCGGATCAACCCCATCCGGCCCGGGCCGTTCGAATATCAGGGTTGCGCCAAGGTTCCTCGAAAGGCTCCCTGTGCCGGGAATGCCCTACTTCACCGACGAGAAGGCGGTCGGCGTCAGGATCTGGCTGACGATGTTGCCGACGATCTGGCCGTCGGCTTCCGACTTGGCCCGCGCCTCCATCCAGTCCGGATCGGTCATGAAGCTGCCCCACTTCTTCTCGCGCTCGGCGAGCGACTCCCACGCCAGGAAATAGGTCAGCTCCTGGTTGGAGTCGCCGATCAGCGTGGTGAAGAACCCGGCCTGGCGGATGCCGTGCTTCTCCCAGAGCTTCAGGGTTACCGTCTCGAACCGCTTCAAGAGCGCCGGCAGGCGGCCGGGCACGCAACGGTAGATGCGCATTTCATAGATCATTCCTGTTCCTCCCTGATGACGTCGGGCGTTATAGCGGCTGGCCGTGACGGTGTCTCCGGCCCTGCCCGATGCGGCCCGCGGCGTCTGGCGCATGGCTGCCGGCCCCGATCGCACCCGGTTCCCGCAATGCTGCCGCAATGATACTGCCGCTACAATGCTTAGGTTGAGGCTCAGGTGCGGATCATGCGGATTTTGCTCGTCGAGGATGAAGCGGAGATGGCCGGAGCGCTGGCCTCGGCGCTCAAGCGGTACGACATGATCGTCGATCACGTGCCAACGCTCGCCGAGGCGGAAGAGGCGATTTCCGCCGACGTGCACGCCGCCGTGCTGCTCGATCGCCAGCTGCCCGACGGCGACGGTCTTGCCCTGATTCCGAAACTGAGAGCGCGCGCCGACGGTGTGCCGATCATCGTGTTGACGGCGCGCGGCGAGCTCGCCGATCGCGTCGCCGGGCTCGACCGCGGGGCGGATGATTATCTGGCCAAACCATTCGCGGTGGAGGAACTGCTGGCGCGCCTGCGCGCGGTGTTGCGCCGGCCCGCCGGGCTTCAGCCCGACATCATTCGCGCCGGCCGCCTCGCCTTCGACTTCGGCCATCGCGAGGCGAGCGTCGACGGGACTCCGCTCGAACTGCCGCGGCGGGAGCTCCTTGTGCTGGAAGCCCTGGTCCGCCGCATGGGCCGGACCGTGCTGCGATCGGCGCTGGAGGAAGCGGTCTACAGTTTCGACGACGAAATCCAGTCGAACGCCCTCGACACGCATGTCTCGCGGCTGCGCCGCAAGCTTGCCGAAGCCGACGCGCACGTGGAGATCCACGGCATCCGCGGCGTCGGCTATCTCCTGAAGAAACTGCCGTGAGCAGGCACGCCGACCCATATTGCCTGCGCTCTCGGCTGAGCTGGCGCCTGCTTTCGCTCCAGGCCGCGCTGTTCGTCGCTTTGGTCGTCGTCATCATCGGCGCGCTGTGCGCTACGGGCTTCGTGCTGGTCCAACGGGACGAAGATCGCGTGATCGACGTCGTACAGAGCGCGCTCGCGCGCGACGCAGCGGGCGGCCTGGCGCTGCGGCCGACGGCTGAGCTGAAAGCGTTGCGCGAGGAGACCCCCGACCTCTGGCTGCTGGTTCGCGACAGGCAGGGGCATTCGCTCAGTGAAGGCTCCGTGCCGGCTGAATTCGCCGGGATCGGCGGCGCCCTCGACCAGATCAGCCAGGCGCGGCTCGGCTGGCAGCTCTTCGAGGACGACCCACGCAAGCCGGCGGCGCGGTTGAAGCGCATCGACACGGCCGCTGGCAACGTGCAGGTCATCACGGCGACGCAGGGGAAACTCAGCGGCGCCAAGGCGGTGTTCACGACGTCGCTCGTGTTGCTGGGCATCGCGCTCCCCGGCCTGCTGTTGATGGGGACCGCGACGTTCATCGCGACGCCGATGGTCGTGCAGCGCGCTTTCAGAGGATTGGACGCGACGGCAGACCAGGCCCGGCGGATCGATATCCATCAGCGCGGCGCGCGGCTGTCGGTGGAGCACATTCCGCTCGAAGTCGTGCCGCTCGTGGCCGCGGTCAATGACGCTCTGGCGCGGCTCGATCAGGGTTACGCCCGCCACAAGCGCTTCGTTGCCGACGCCGCACACGAGCTGCGTACGCCGATCGCGATCCTGAACACGCGGCTGGAATCGCTGCCGTCAGGACCGGACAAGACCCGCCTGATCGAGGATGCGGCGCGGCTCGCGACGCTTGCCGAGCAATTGCTGGATATCCAGCGGCTCGACCGTTGCGGGCATCCATTCGTGGCGGTCGACCTGGTCTCCGTCGCGCAAGGCGTTGCCGCCGACCTCGCACCGCTGGCGATCGCGGCTGGCTATGAGCTGTCCTTCGACGCACCGGCGGCGCGGATCGACGTGCTCGGCGACGCGGCCGCGCTCGAACGCGCGCTGACCAACCTCGTGCAGAATGCCATCCAGCACGGCCCTCGCCGCGGCACGATCGTCATTCGCGTCAGCCGCCCCGCCAGCATCGAAGTCACCGACGAGGGCGCGGGCATTCCGCCCGATCAGCGCGAGCTGATCTTCGAGCCGTTCTACCGGCTCACGCCGCTCGATCGCGGCGCAGGCCTCGGCCTCAACATGGTGCACGAGATCATGCTCCTGCATGGCGGTCACGTTTCGGTCCTGGACGGACCGAACGGCGGTGCGTGCTTCAGGATGACGCTGCCACCCCTGCAACAGGGCTGATTCAATTCGTCTCTGCGTCTCAAGCGCAATGCTGTCGCAATGCGCTCAGGCGACTCTTCGACCGCCTCACCTCTGATTTGCGAGGCGCAATCGAAATGCCGGAGTGCGCATGCCCAATGATTTCCTCTCATTCTTCCTGTCCTGGATGTCGGCCCCGCGGCGGGTCGGCGCGATCGCGCCCTCGGGCGCTGCCCTAGCCGATCTCATCACCCGCGAGATCACCGCAACGACCGGCCCGATCCTCGAGCTCGGCCCCGGCACCGGCGCTTTCACCTACAAGCTCCTGAAACGCGGCGTGCGCCAGCAGGATCTCACGCTGATCGAATACGGTTCGGACTTCACGAAGCTCCTGCAAATACGTTTTCCTGGCGCGCGCGTGTTGTGGATGGATGCAGGGCGGCTCACGACGGAGCGGCTCTATGACGGCGCGCCGGTCGGCGCCGTGGTCAGCGGCCTGCCGCTGCTCAATATGTCGACGCGCAAGGTCGTCTCCATCATCGGCGGTGCGTTCCGTCACGTCCGCCCGGGAGGCGCGTTCTATCAGTTCACCTACGGGATGAGCTGCCCGGTGCCGCGGCCAGTGCTCGACCGGCTGGGTTTGCGCGCAAAGCTGGTGGATCGCGCCTTGCTGAACGTGCCGCCGGCCGCCGTCTACAAGCTGACGCGACGGCCGCAGATGAAGATCGTCACAGAATCGTTTGCGCCTGATGCTTCAATGCCGGTCGCGCCGGCGCCGATGCACCTCGTGCGCGACTACACCGCCGCGCCCTGAGGCATCACACCAGCCGCGACTGCACCATCGCCGCCTGAATGAACGAGGCGAAGAGAGGATGAGGCTCAAACGGCCGCGACTTCAGCTCGGGGTGGAACTGGACGCCGATGAACCAGGGATGATCCTCGTACTCGACGATCTCCGGCAGCACGCCGTCGGGCGAGAGGCCGGAGAATTTCAGCCCGTGCTGCTCGAGGCGGTCCTTGTAGGCGGTGTTGACCTCGTAGCGGTGGCGGTGGCGCTCGGAAATCTCGGTCGCGCCGCCATAGACCTTCGAGACGCGGCTGCCGCGGTTGAGCGCCGCGGGATAGGCGCCGAGACGCATCGTGCCGCCGAGATCGCCGGCCTTGGAGCGCTTCTCGAGCTCGTTGCCGCGCAGCCATTCGGTCATCAGGCCGACCAGCGGCTCCTTGGTCGGGCCGAACTCGGTGGAGTTGGCGTCCTCGATGCCGACGAGGTTTCGCGCGGCTTCGATCACCGCCATCTGCATGCCGAAGCAGATGCCGAAATACGGCACATCGCGCTCGCGCGCGAACTGCGCCGCGCGGATCTTGCCTTCGGCGCCGCGCTGGCCGAAGCCACCGGGCACCAGAATGCCGTTGACATGCTCGAGGAACGGCGCCGGATCTTCCTTCTCGAAGATCTCGCTCTCGATCCAGTCGAGATTGACCTTCACCTTGTTGGCGATGCCGCCATGCGAGAGCGCCTCGATCAGCGACTTATACGCATCCTTCATGCCGGTATATTTGCCGACGATGGCGATGGTGACGTTGCCCTCGGGATTGCGGATGCGCTCGTTGATCTGCTGCCAGCTCTTGAGCTCCGGCGGGATTCGCGATCCGATGCCGAAGGCGGCGAGCACTTCGTCGTCGAGGCCCGCCACGTGGTAGGCTTCGGGCACCGCGTAGATGCTGTCGGCGTCGCGCGCCTCGATCACGGCGCTCTCGCGCACGTTGCAGAACAGGCCGAGCTTGCGCCGCTCTTCCTTCGGAATCTCGCGGTCGGTACGGCAGAGCAGTATGTCCGGCTGGATGCCGATCGAGCGCAGCTCCTTCACCGAGTGCTGCGTCGGCTTGGTCTTCAGTTCACCCGCGCTCGGGATGTAAGGCAGCAGCGTGAGGTGAATGTAGATGGCGTGATCGCGCGGCAGTTCGTTCTTGAGCTGGCGGATCGCCTCGAAGAACGGCAGCCCCTCGATGTCGCCGACGGTGCCGCCGATTTCGACCAGCACGAAGTCGTAATCGTCATTGCCGGAGAGGACGAATTCCTTGATGGCGTTGGTGACGTGCGGAACCACCTGGATGGTCGCGCCGAGATAATCGCCGCGGCGCTCCTTGGAGATGATGTCCTGGTAGATGCGCCCGGTGGTGATGTTGTCCTGCTTGGTCGCAGGCCGGCCGGTGAAGCGCTCGTAGTGACCGAGATCGAGATCGGTCTCCGCGCCGTCATCGGTCACGAACACTTCGCCGTGCTGATACGGCGACATCGTTCCGGGATCGAGGTTGAGATAGGGGTCGAGCTTGCGGAGGCGGACCTTGTAGCCCCGGGCTTGCAACAGGGCACCGAGTGCCGCTGAAGCCAGACCCTTGCCGAGCGAAGAAACCACGCCGCCGGTGATGAATATGTACCGCGCCATGGGACCTAACCTCTAATCCCTCGAATTCGATTCGCCAAAGCGATTCGTATTCCGCCCGAAATATTTCGCGGGCCTGTGGGTGAGCCAAAACTAAGAGTGGTGACAGTGTCTTGATGGGGATTATTGATGCAGGACGGTAGCGGCCGCCCTGCATGGCCCCCCTGCTTTATTGCGAGCGAGGCACCTGCGGGCCGGTCGGAGCCGGGGCCTGCTGCTGCTCGTCCGCCTTCTTCAGCGAATCCAGAATGCCGCCTGAGGTCGGCGGGGCGATCGGCGATCCGCCGGCCGGCTGCCCCTGCGACGCCGGTGCGCCGATGATCGACGAAGGTGCACGGCTGTAGCCGGCATGCCAGGACAGGAACAGGCTGGTGAGGAAGAAGCCCGCAGCCAGGATCGCGGTGGTCCGCGTCAAAAGGTTCGCGGTGCCCCGGCTCGACATGAAGCCCGCGCCGCCGCCCATGCCGAGGCCGCCGCCTTCCGACTTCTGGAGCAGGACGGCGCCGATCATGACGGCGACGATCATGAGGTGAATGACGATGACAACAGTCTGCATAGTGTCCTTCCGTCACAAGCCGACAGCGCCGAGACGGCGGCCGATCGCGCTTCGCGGGTTTTCCTGAAGTTGCGCGGTGTTACACGATCGGAAGAGGCATTGCCACCCCCCGATCGGCCACGGCCGCGCTTTGAACTTAGCTAGGGGCAGCCCTTCGCAATCGCAAGGAAATCGGCCGCTTTCAGGCTGGCGCCGCCGACCAGCGCGCCGTTGACGTTTTTCACGGACATCAGCTCGGCCGCGTTCGATGGCTTGACCGAGCCGCCATAGAGGATGCGCATCCTGGCCGCCCTGAACCGGGAGGTCAGGAGTTCCCGGATAAAGCTATGAATCTGCTCGACATCCTGGGCCGTCGGGGTCAGGCCGGTGCCGATCGCCCAGACCGGCTCATAGGCCACGACCAGGTTGGCGGCGGTCGAGCCGTCCGGCAGCGAGCCGTCGAGCTGGCCGCGCAGGATGTCCAGGGTCTGGCCGGCATCGCGCTGGCCTTGGGTCTCACCGATGCATACGATCGCCGTGATGCCGGCGCGCCAGGCGGCCTCGGCCTTCTGCCGGATCAGGGCATCGCCCTCGCCGTGGTCGGCGCGACGCTCGGAATGGCCGACGATGATGGCGGTCGCACCGGCATCGGCCAGCATTTCGGCAGCGATATCGCCGGTATGGGCGCCGGAGGCCTTGGGGTGGCAATCCTGTGCCCCCACTGCGACCTTGCTGCCGCGCGCCTTGTCGGCGAAGGCCGCGATCAGGGTCGCCGGCGGGCAGACCAGCAAATCGGCCTTGGCGGCCACATCTGCCGCGCCCTTGAGCATGGCGTCAAATTCGGCAGCCGAGCCCTTGAGGCCGTTCATTTTCCAGTTGCCGGCGATCAGCGGTCGGATGGCGTCGGTCATGTCAATTTCCAGCAAAATGAGGTTTGTGCATGCGCTAGCAGAGCTGTCGCGGCAGTTCCAGAGAGCTAAAGGGCTTTTAACCGCAGCGTCGAAGGACCGCGCCGCCCAAGGCCCGAGGTTGCGGGGGGAAAGCCGCCACTTTATGATGATTGATCAATTTGGTGACGCGCTTTTGCGGAATCTGCATTAAGACGCGCTCCCGTTCCCCTCCTGCCAAACAAGTTGGACCAAATGCTTCGAGGAATGCGCAAGGCCTCATCAAACTGGCTCGGCAAAACCATTATGGCCGTGGTGATGGGCGTGTTGATCATCAGTTTCGGCGTTTGGGGCATCGCCGACATCTTCAAAGGCTTCGGGCAGTCCACGGTGGCCAAGGTCGGCAGCACCGAGATTTCGTTGAACGAGTTCCGGCAGACCTATACTGACCGGCTGCAACAGATCAGCCGCCAGTTCGGCCGGCCGCTGACGCCTGACCAGGCGCGTGCCTTCGGCCTCGACCGCCAGGTGCTCCAGCAGACGATCGCGGAAGCCGCCCTCGACGAAGAAGCCCGCCGGCTCGGGCTCGGCCAGTCCGACGAGCAGATCCGCCAGGTCATCATGAACGACCCCAACTTCAAGGGCGTCGGCGGCGCCTTCGATCCGAACCGCTTCCAGGCCGTGATCCGCAATTTCGGCTATACCGAGCAGCGCTACGTCTCCGAGCAGCGCAAGGTGTCGCTGCGCCGGCAGATCACCGGCACGATCGGCGCCGGCCTCGAACCGCCGAAGGCCATGATCGACGTGCTGACGCGCTTCCAAAGCGAGCAGCGCGCGATCGAATTCGTCAGGCTCGACGCCGCGCAGGCCGGCACCATCGACGCTCCCTCGCCCGAAGCCCTCGCCGCCTATTTCGAGGATCACAAGGTCCAGTTCCGCGCGCCCGAATATCGCAAGATTTCCTTCGTGGTGGTCTCGCCGGAAGAGATCGGCAAGTGGAGCGAGGTCTCCGACGAGGACGCCAAGAAGGTGTTCGACCAGCGCAAGGACCGGCTCGGCACGCCGGAGAAGCGCCAGATCCATCAGATCGTATTCCCCAACGTCGCCGAGGCGCAGGCGGCACGCGAGCGTCTCGCCGGCGGGATGTCGTTCGAGGACCTCGGCAAGGAGCGCGGGCTGAGCAGCTCCGATGTCGACCTCGGGCTCGTGACCAAATCGTCGCTCGATCCCGCGGTCGGCGATGCCGCCTTCGCGCTTCCCGCAGGCGAGATCAGCCAGCCGATCCAGGGGCGTCTCGGCACGTCCATCGTGAAGGTCGACAAGATCGAACCGGGCAGTGAAGCGAACTACGCCAGCCTCGTCGGCGACATCAAGCGCGAGATCGCCACCGAGCGCGCCCGCGTCAAGGTCAGCGATCTCCGCGACAAGATGGAAGACGAGCGCGGCGGCGGCGCCAGCGTGATCGACGCGGCGCAGAAGCTCGGCCTCGCTGCCGTGACCATCGACGCTGTCGACCGCTCCGGCCGTGCCCCGAACGGCCAGTCCGTCACCAGCATCCCGCAGGGCCTCGACGTGGTGTCGCAGGCCTTCAATACCGATGTCGGCGTCGACAACGACGCAATCTCGTTCAAGGGCGGCTATGTCTGGTACGACGTGCTCGCCATCACGCCCTCGCGCGACCGCAATCTCGACGAGGTGCGCGACCAGGTCGAGGCGCGCTGGCGCCAGGACCAGATCGCCGCCAAGCTGAAGACCAAGGCGACCGAGATGGTGCAGAAGCTCGAACAGGGCGGCAAGCTCGCTGACGAGGCCGCCGCGATCAACGCCAAGGTCGAGACCGCCTCCGGCTTCAAGCGCGACGACTCGCCCGCCGGCGTGCCCGCCAACGTCGTTGCGGCCGCCTTCCGCACCGCCAAGGACGGGGTCGGACAGACCGCCGTAAGCGGCGGCAGCGAGGTGATCGTCTTCCGCGTCACCGACATCGTCGAACCCGCGGTCGACGCCGCGTCCGACGCGGTGAAGAAGCTGAAGGACAGCCTCGACCGCGCGCTGACCGACGAGCAGGTCGCCTCCTACGTCAACAAGCTTGAAACCGACATCGGGACCACCATTAATCAGGCCGCCTTCGCGCAGGTGACCGGCGCGAACCAGTGAGTTGAAAGCACGCGATGGACGACCTGAAATCGATCATTGGAAAAGTGGCGACCGGCGCCAGCCTGTCGCGTGACGAAGCGGCTTCCGCCTTCGACGCCATGATGTCCGGCGAGGCCACGCCGTCGCAGATGGGTGGCCTCCTGATGGCGCTGCGGGTGCGCGGCGAGACCGTGGACGAAATCACCGGCGCGGTCTCGGCGATGCGCTCCAAGATGCTCACAGTCGACGCGCCCGCGGACGCCGTCGACATCGTCGGCACCGGCGGTGACGGCTCCGGCTCGGTCAACGTCTCGACCTGCGCGTCCTTCATCGTCTCGGGCACCGGCCTGCCGGTGGCCAAGCACGGCAACCGTGCGCTGTCGTCGCGGTCGGGCGCCGCCGACGTGCTGGCGTCGCTCGGCGTGAAGATCGACCTCAGGCCCGAGCAGGTCGGCCGCTGTGTGCGCGAATGCGGCATCGGCTTCATGTTCGCACCTGCCCACCATCCGGCGATGAAGAACGTCGGCCCGACCCGGGTCGAGCTCGCGACACGCACGATCTTCAATCTGCTCGGCCCCTTGTCGAACCCGGCCGGCGTCAAGCGCCAGATGGTCGGCGTGTTCTCGCGGCAATGGGTGCAGCCGCTGGCGCAGGTGCTGAAAAACCTCGGCTCGGAATCCGCCTGGGTGGTGCACGGCTCCGACGGCCTCGACGAGATCACCCTCACCGGCCCGACCTTCGTCTCCGCGCTCCACAATGGCGAGATCCGGAATTTCGAGGTGACGCCGGAGGACGCCGGCCTGCCGCGCTGCGATCCCGGTGCGCTCAGGGGCGGCGACGCCGACGCCAATGCGATCGCCTTGCAGAGCGTGCTCGACGGCAAGCCGAGCCCCTATCGTGACGTCGCGCTGATCAACGCCGCCGCTGCGCTGGTCGTGGCCGGGCGCGCCAAGGACCTCAAGGAGGGCGTTGCGATCGGTGCGAAGTCGCTCGACAGCGGCGCGGCGAGCGCGCGGCTGAAGCATCTGATCGCGGTCTCGAACGGCTGAGCCTGACATGTCGGACATCCTGACCAAGATCGAAGCCTACAAGCGCGAAGAGATCGCAGCCGCCAAGCGCGCGCAGCCGCTCTCGGAAGTCGAGGCCAAGGCCAAGGCGCAAGGAGCCCCACGTGGCTTCGTGCGCGCGATCAAGGCCAAGCACACCAACGGCGACTACGCGCTGATTGCCGAGGTCAAGAAAGCCTCGCCGTCGAAGGGGCTGATCCGCGCCGATTTCGATCCGCCGCTGCTCGCCAGGGCCTATGAGGCTGGCGGTGCGGCCTGCCTGTCGGTGCTGACCGACACGCCCTCGTTCCAGGGCCATCTCGACTTCATGGTGGCGGCGCGCGCGGCGACGTCGCTCCCGGTGCTGCGCAAGGATTTCATGTTCGACACCTATCAGGTGATCGAAGCGCGCGCGCATGGCGCCGACTGCATCCTGATCATCATGGCCGCGCTCGACGATGCCACCGCCAAGGATCTCGAGGACGCCGCCCTCGCCTACGGCATGGACGTGCTGATCGAAATCCACGACCGCGCCGAGCTCGACCGAGCGCTGAAGCTGCGTTCGCCGATGATCGGCGTCAACAATCGCAATTTGCGCACCTTTGAGACCACGCTCGCGACCAGCGAGACGCTGGCGCCGCTGATCCCTGCGGAACGGCTGATGGTCGGCGAGAGCGGCATCTTCACGCCCGCCGATCTCGCCCGGCTCGAGCGCGTCGGCATGTCGACCTTCCTGGTCGGCGAGAGCCTGATGCGCCAGGCCGACGTGACCGCCGCCACCCGCACGCTGCTCGCGCGCGAGAACGCGCCGCGCGCGACGGGTACGCGCTGACATGGCGCGCAAGTCCGCCAAGACCAGGCAATCCAGGACGAAAGCCGGCCCTGCCCTCACCCATATCGGCGCCTCCGGCGAGGCGCGGATGGTGGACGTATCGGACAAGCCCGCGACCGAGCGGCTCGCTGTCGCCGAAGGCCACGTCATCATGACCAAGGCGACGCTTGATCTCATCGTCTCGGGCAACGCCAAGAAAGGCGACGTGCTCGGCACCGCGCGCATCGCCGGCATCATGGCGGCCAAGCGCACCTCGGAGCTGATCCCGCTCTGTCATCCCCTCGCGCTGTCGAAGGTCACGGTCGACATCGAGCCCGACGCGAAACTGCCAGGCTGCCTCGTCCGCGCCAGCGTGAAGGTGACGGGCCCGACCGGCGTCGAGATGGAGGCGCTCACGGCGGTGTCGGTCGCCTGCCTCACCATCTACGACATGATCAAGGCGGTCGAACGCGGCGTGCGCATCGAAGGCATCCATCTGGTCGAGAAGCTCGGCGGCAAGTCGGGGCACTACCGCGCCTGAGCGCCCCGTGATCTATTTCGCCTCGCGCTGCCGCTCGCGATAGGCACGCGTCTTCATCCGGTTGCCGCACAGCGTCGACATGCACCACCGCCGCGTCGATGGTTTCGACCGGTCGAAGAACACCCGGCGGCATTCCTCCGACGCGCACATCTTCAGCCGATCCAGCGCTCCCACAAGCGTTGCGTCATGAAGCTCGATCGCGATGGTCGAGAGGCCTGCGAGCGCATCCTCGCGCGCGGCCGACAGCATCGCGCCACGGCCTGCGCGCGCCTCCACCCGCAACGGAAACGGCGCGAGCGCCTCATTGAGAGTGCCGAGAACGCTCCTGTTCCGGGGCCGCTCGATGGGCTCACATTGCAGATAGGCGCGCAAGGCGCCGCGCAGTCTTAGCGCGGTCTCAAACATCGCGGGCGTAACACGCCCGCCCTCGGCGCCAAGGCCGCGTTCCCGCATCCAGTCCGCAAGTTCCTTCGGCCCGCCAAGCTCATCGCTCTCCGGATGCTCCACGCCGAAATGGGTGAAGTGGCGAACATCGAGCGTGTTGGCGAAATCGTAGACGTTCGCCAGCGTGTCGGGAACCTGGAATTTGCGTGACTCTTTCGACATCGGAACACCAAAGATTGGAACACCAGTAAAACAGATTTACTGGTTGACAGCAAGCGACACCTGTATCCTAATTATACTGGTGTCGAATCCTTCGGGATCGAGCACCCATTGCGATCACCAGACCGGAGACCACGCGCCGATGACCGACGCCCTGCACTATCTCGAACTCACCGCGCTCGCAGCACGCCTCAAGGCGCGCGACATCTCCGCGCTGGACGTGACGCGCGCGCAACTCGACCGTATCGACGCCATGGACCGGGATCTCGGCAGCTACGTTCATGTGATGGCGGAAACGGCCATCGCCGAGGCAAAAGCCGCGGACGCCGAAATCGCACAAGGCCGGTATCGGGGCCCGCTGCATGGCGTGCCGATTGCGCTCAAGGACCTGTTCTGGACCAAGGGCATTGCGACGGCGGCCGGCACCACGCTTCACCGCGACTTTCGTCCCCGCGCAGACGCAACCGTCGTGCGCCGGCTCAAGGACGCAGGTGCCGTGATACTCGGCAAGCTGCAACTCACCGAGGGCGCCTATTCCGATCACCATCCGTTGGTGACGCCGCCGAAGAATCCGTGGAATGCGAGTTACTGGCCGGGCATTTCGTCCAGTGGCTCGGCGGTCGCAACCGCTGCCGGGCTTTGCTTCGGCTCGCTCGGCTCCGACACCGGCGGCTCGATCCGCTGGCCCTCCGCCGCCAACGGTCTGACTGGATTGAAGCCGAGCTGGGGTCGCGTCAGCCGACACGGAGCGTTCGAGCTGGCCGCGACGCTCGACCATGTCGGACCGATCGGCCGCAGCGCGGCCGATGCGGGCGCGCTGCTCGGCGTCATTGCCGGACACGACCCCAACGACCCGACCTCGCTGTTCGATCCGTTGCCCGACTATCTGGCCGCGGCCACACAGGACGTGCGGGGCTTGCGGATCGGCGTCGATGCCGCCTGGAACAGCGACGACGTGGACGTTACGACACAGCACGTGCTGGCAGACGCCATCGATGCGTTCCGCGCGCTTGGCGCCGACATCGTCGATGTCGGATTTCCCGACGTAAAGCAGGCAATTGCCGACTGGACACCGAATTGCGCGGTGGAAGCTGCGGTCGCGCACGAGGCGACCTATCCTGCCCGCAAGAACGAGTATGGCCCGATGCTCGCCTCGCTGATCGAGGCCGGTCGCGCGCACTCCGCTCTCGATTATCAGAAGATCCTGCTGCGGCGGCTGGCTCTGCGCGGCCGCGTCACCGCGTTATTCGAGACCATTGACCTGCTGCTGATCCCGGTACACCCGTTCCCGCCGGTGACGCTCGCCATGATCCAGACGCTCGGCGAGCAGCCGGATCTGATCGCGAAGCTGCAGCGTTACACCTGCCCGTTCGACATGACCGGTCATCCCACGATCACGCTACCGGGTGGTGCATCGGCAGACGGACTGCCGATCGCGTTTCAGCTCGTCGCCGCTCATCTCGACGAGGCCATGCTCGTGCGCGCCGGCGCGGCGTTCCAGCGGGCCACGTCCTGGCATCGTCGCCATCCTTCCATCAGCTCGCGGAGGCAGCATTGACCATTCAATCCACGCTCGCTCAGCGCAGCATTTTCCATGGCTGGTTCGTCGTCGCGGCGGCATTTGCCGTCATGTTCGTCGGCTTCGGCTCCGCCTACACGTTCAGCGCATTTCTGGAGCCGCTCCAGCGCGATTTCGGCGCCTCGCGCGGTTCGATCTCGCTCGTGTTTTCGATTGCGGGCTTTCTGTACTTCGCGCTCGGGCTCGTCAGCGGTCCGCTCGCCGACCGGCTCGGCTCGCGTCCGCTGGCCATAGCCGGCATGATCCTGATCGCGGTCGGACTTGCGGCGGCGAGCGCGGCACGTTCCCTTGTCGAGGTCTATCTAGCCTACGGGCTGGGCGTCGGCCTCGGCCTCGGCTGCGCCTATGTTCCCGCGATCGGCGCGGTGCAACGCTGGTTCGTCAAGCGCCGCGGCTTCGCCTCCGGGCTCGCGGTGAGCGGCATCGGGCTCGGTACGCTGGCGATGCCGCCGCTCGCCTCATTGTTGATCGCATCGGTGGGCTGGCGCGGCGCCTATCTGGTGCTGGGCGTGATCGCACTGGCGCTGGGCGGCGGAGCGTCGCTGCTGATCGAGAACGATCCGAAGCACCGCGGCCTCGGACCCGACGGCGATCCGCCTCGCGAGGCCGCGGGCGCAAGCAATGCCGGCGGCGCTTCGGTGCGCGATGCTGTCCGGTCGACGCGGTTTGTCGCCCTCTACGTGTCGTGTCTGGTCTGCTCGTTCGGCGCCTTCGTCCCGTTCGTCCATCTCGTGCCTTACGCGCGCGACCACGGGGTCGCGGCGTCCTCTGCGGTGCTGCTGCTCGGCGTGATCGGGGCCGGCAGCACCGCAGGCCGCTTCTTTCTCGGCGCGCTCGCCGACCGGATGGGCCGCGATCGCTCGCTCATCATGGTCCTGGTCGGAATGGCGTTCGCGATGGCGATCTGGGCCGTCGCCGACGATGTTTGGACCCTCGCCGCTTTTGCCTTCGTCTACGGCGTGTTCTACGGCGGCTGGGTCGCGGTGCTGCCCGCTGTGGTCATGGACTATTTTGGCGGACGCAACGTCAGCGGCATCATCGGCATTCTCTACACCAGCGTGGCGTTCGGAACGCTGGTTGGCCCGAGCGCGGCCGGCTTCGCCTATGACGTCAACCACAGCTATACGTTGCCGATCCTGATCAGCGCCGCCGCGAACGTCGTCGCGGCGCTGATCGTGATGACGATACTGGCGCGCAGCGGAGCTCGCGCGATCAGCGCAGCGAAGAGCTGATCGACCCGAATTTGGCGTTGAGCTTGGAGCCCATGCCGTTCACGACGGAAATGATGGCCAGCGCGATGCCGGCGGCAATCAGGCCGTATTCGATCGCGGTTGCACCACGCTCGTCGGCGAGGAAGCTCTTCAAGGTGTTTGTCATCGTCCAGTCCTCTCTGTGTCGTTGGCAGGCATGTTCGCAAATCACGTGCCAATGCCGACGTGTGGATCGCCAACATCTTAGATGGTTAAGCCTTGGTTGACCGTGGCACGACCGGCAGGAATTGACCGGCATCGCGAGAGCTTCCGGCAATTCCTGCACGTCTTGCGTCGCGCGCATCGATTGCTTTTGTACACGGCCGTTCATGTCGCATTAACCGCGCTTCCTAACTCCGCCTCCACACCGTTTCCGTAAACCAACGGATGTTCTCGGGATCAAGACTCGATCCTGACGTGTGCGCGGCAACGATCGACAAGATGACGAAATACGGCAGTCGCCTCTTTGACCAGGTCTTCGTGCGCAGCGGACCGATCCGCTGGCTGGTGGTGGGCGGCACGCTGCTGATCGCGGCCATCGCCATTGGCTCGGTCCTGATGGCGCAGAATTTCCGAGAGCGTGCGCTGCGCAACAGCGGGCGCGAGCTGGAAAACACCGTCCTGCTGCTCGCTCATCATTTCGATCAGCAGTTGCAGGATTTCGCGGTCATCCAGAAGGATTTCGTCGACCACGTCCGCGCAACCGGCATCGCAAGCGCAGAGGACTATCGCAAACGCCTCTCCGGCCAGGACGTCCACCGGATGCTGCGCTCGAAGATCGAGGCGCTGCCCTACATGGGCGGCGTCAACATCATCGATGCCGAAGGCAATCTGATCAACTCCTCGACGGCGTGGCCGGCCCCCAAAGTGAACGTCGCCGATCGCGCCTATTTTCGCACTTTCAAATACGATCCTTACTCGCCGAACGTGCTGATCGAGCCGGTGCACAGCCGCGTCTCCGGCGCCTGGACCATTCTGATCGTGCGCAAGATCGTGGGACCGAACGGCGAGTTCATGGGCGTGGTCGGACGCGGCATCGAACCGGCCAATTTCGAGAAGTTCTTTGCCTCCGTCGTGCTCGGCGAAGGCGCCTCGATCTCGATGCTGCATCGCGACGGCACGCTGCTCGCTCGCTATCCCCATTCCAGCGAGCAGATGGGCAGGAATTTCAAGACCGGCCCGTTCGAGCAGCAGAGGATCTTCGGGCTCGATCACTTCGCCGGCCGCATCATGAGCCCCGTCGATGGAGAAGACCGGCTGATCTCCTCGCGCGCCCTGCCCCACTTCCCGATCCTGATGATGGCCACCACGACGCGCGCGGCGGCGCTGACCGACTGGCGCGAGCAGATCGGCATCCTGATCTCGGTTGCGGGCGCCTCCGCGCTCGCCATCGCGGGCGTGCTGATCGCGATCGTGCGCAAGCTGCTGGAGCAGCACCGCGCCTCCCGCGAGCGGCTGACGCTGGAGAAGCAGCGCCTCGACCGCGCCGTCAACAACATGACGCAGGGCCTGCTGCTGTTCGACGCCGAGCGGCGGCTGGTGATCTGCAACCAGCGCTACATCGAGATGTACGGCCTGTCAGCTGAGGTGGTGAAGCCCGGCTCCAGCTTCCACGACATCATTGTCCACCGCAAGGCGACCGGCTCGTTCAGTGGCGACATCGGCGACTATGTCGTCCGTGTGCTGCGCGACATCCATGTGCGTAACTCCATGGTGGTCGACACCTCCGACGGGCGCTCGATCCACATCCTCAACGAGCCGCTCGCGGACGGCGGCTGGGTGGCGACCCACGAAGACATCACCGAGCGCCGGCGCATCGAGGAGCGGATCACCCACCTCGCCCACTACGACGCGCTGACCGACCTGCCCAACCGCACCATGTTCCACGAGCATCTGCGCGCGGAGCTCGCCGCCATCGCCGAAGGCGAAGAGATCGCGGTGCACTACATCGACATCGACGAGTTCAAGGGCGTCAACGACGCGCTCGGCCATCTCGTCGGCGACGAGCTGTTGAAATCGATCGCGACGAGCCTCAGCCAATGCGCAGGTCCTGCGGACTTCGTAGCGCGGCTCGGCGGCGACGAATTCGCCATCGTACAGAGCGCGGTGACGTCGCTGGAGCAGATCAACGAGCTCGTCGCGCGGATCTTCCAGGCCATCCGCGCGCCGTTCGACTGCATGGGCCATCATCTCACCACGGACGCCAGTATCGGCATCGCGCTGGCGCCACGACACGGCACCGCGCTGGACCAAATCCTGAAGAACGCGGACATGGCGATGTATGCCGCCAAGGCCGCCGGACGCCGCACCTATCGCTTCTTCGAGCCGGAGATGGACGCCAAGGTCCGCGAGCGGCGGCAGCTCGAGATCGATCTGCGCCACGCCATCGCCCAAGGCGGGCTCGAAGGCGGGCTCGAGGTCTACTACCAGCCCTGCCTCGCCCTGAAGGACGACCGCATCACCGGCTGCGAGGCGCTGGTGCGCTGGCGCCATCCCGAGCGCGGCATGGTCTCGCCGGCCGAGTTCATCCCGATCGCCGAAGACACCGGCCTGATCAACGAGATCGGCGAATGGGTGCTGGCCACGGCCTGCCGCGATGCCGCCAACTGGCCCGACGACATCCGCCTCGCCGTCAACGTCTCGCCGGTGCAGTTCAAGAGCGGCACGCTGGCACTGAAGATCATGGCGGCCCTTGCCGCCTCAAATTTGCCGGCGAGCCGGCTCGAGCTCGAGATCACCGAGGCCGTGCTGATCCGTGACGACGACACCGCGCTTGCGATCCTGCATCAGCTCCGCGCCATCGGCGTGCGGATCGCGCTCGACGATTTCGGCACCGGCTACTCCTCGCTGAGCTATCTGCACCGCTTCCCGTTCGACAAGATCAAGATCGACCGCTGCTTCGTCAGCGACATCGCCGGTCCCGACGGCTCCGCCAGCATCGTGCAGGCCGTCGTCAACCTAGCTGCCGCCCGCCGCATGACCACCACGGCCGAGGGCGTCGAGACCGAGGAGCAGCAGCGCCTGCTCCGTGCGCTCGGCTGCTCCGAGATGCAGGGCTATCTGTTCAGTGCCGCAAAACCGGCCGACAAGGTGCTGGAGCTGTTCGCGCTGCACCGCAGCCGCCTCGCCCAGCGCGGCGGCGAGGAAGGCCGGCGCCGCGAGGCAAGCTAATTAGGGCGGTCTTCCCAACAATTGGAAGCGTCACCGCACGAATTCACCCGGGAGCGGTCATCCGCTCCCGGACAATATCCGGACGTCGTAGGGCTTTAGTTCGGCACCGCTGCCTTCGGCGCGGGCTTGGCGGCGACCGCATTCGCGGTCTGGCCGTGCAGGAAGTCGTAGGCCGTATGCAGGGCCTTGTCGTCCTTCTCTTCCGGCGGGACGTAGGACTGCGATCCGGTCTGCTCGGTGCCGTCAGCAGCCTGCAGATGGCCGCGCATCTGGGACTCCGCCATGGTGTCCATCCGGCCCTTCAGCTCCGGCGGAATATCCTGGAGGATCTCGATATCGGGCGCGATGCCCTGGGCCTGGATCGAACGGCCCGACGGCGTGTAGTAGCGCGCCGTGGTCAGCGCCAGCGCGCCGTTGCCGGCGCCGAGCGGAATGATGGTCTGCACCGATCCTTTGCCGAACGAGCGCGTGCCGATGATCGTGGCACGCTTATGATCATGCAGCGCGCCAGCCACGATCTCCGAGGCCGAGGCCGAGCCGCCGTTGACCAGCACGACCAGCGGCTTGCCCTTGGTGAGATCGCCGCCATGCGCAGTGAAGCGCTGGGTTTCCTCCGGATTGCGGCCGCGGGTCGAGACGACCTCGCCGCGCTGAAGGAAAGCGCTCGACACCGAGACGGCCTGGTCGAGTAAGCCGCCCGGATTGTTGCGCAGGTCCATCACGTAGCCGACCAGCTTCTCCGGCGGGACCTCCTTGGAGATCGACGCGATCGCCTTCTTCAGGCCGTCGGTGGTCTGCTCGTTGAACGAGGTGACGCGGATATAGCCGATGTCGCCGTTCTCGACGTGGAAGCGCACCGGACGCACATGGATGATCTCGCGCTTGATCGCGACGTCGAGCGGGGCGTCGGCTCCCTTGCGCACGATGGTGAGCTTGGTCTGGGTATCGACCGGCCCCTTCATCTTGTTGACGGCCTGCTCGAGCGTCATGCCCTGCACGGCATCGCCGTCGATCTTGCTGATGAGGTCGCCGGACATGATGCCGGCCTTGGACGCCGGCGTGTCGTCGATCGGCGAGACGACCTTGACCAGGCCGTCCTCCATCGTGACCTCGATGCCGAGCCCGCCGAACTCGCCGGAGGTGGTCTCCTGCATCTCGGTCCAGGCCTTGTCGTTCATGTAGCGTGAATGCGGATCGAGCGAGGTCACCATGCCGGTGATCGCGCCCTCGATCAGCTTGGAATTGTCGGGCTTCTCGACATAGCTCGCCTTCACCCGCTCGAACACTTCGCCGAACAGATTGAGCCGGGAATAGGCATCATCCGCGCTCGCTGCCGCCCGCGCCGCCCATACTCCGCCGTGCGGGCTGGCAACCAGAAGGGTCAGACACGCTCCCGTGAGTGCGCCCAGGGGGAACAGCAGATTTTTCCGCATGGATAGGCTTGCCTTCTTGCTTGGAGCTTTGCTTGGGGCTTGGGAGGCGCCATGCAAATGGCGATCCAGCCCGCTGTTCACAATACCATTCTGGTTTCTTCAAGGCCGGGACGCCACGCCGGCGGGTACACCGTAAAAATCCCTTCGCCCGGGCCTAAACTTTTGGCAACGTTCCGACCGTTTCGCGCAAGGCCGGAATCGGCCGGCCGGCCCACGCCTCGCAGCTATGCGATTTTAGGATGGTTTTGGAGGGCTGGACACGATAGGCGATGACAATAAGGCTTCAAATTCTCGGGAGGACAACCATGAACGACGCGCCCCGCATCCGGCCGGAACGGAACGTCGAACTCGGCGCCAGCGCCGAGCCATTCCAGAACCTGCACGAATTCATCCGCAAGGCGCGCGCCAACCTCAACCAGAACGCCTGGGACTATATCGTCGGCGCCGCCGAGACCGAGACCACGATGCGCCGCAACCGCATGGCGCTCGACGAGATCGCCTTCAGGCCGCGCGTGCTGCGCGACGTCCGCGAGGTCGATGGCTCGGTCGAGCTGTTCGGGCGCAGGATGCGGCTACCGGTGGTGCTCGCCCCTGTCGGCGCACTGGAGATCTTCGATCCTGATGGCGCGGCGAGCGTCGCCCGCGCCTGCGGCACCTTTGGCGCGGCGCATATGCTGAGCTCGGTGTCCGAGCCCGGCCTGGAGAAGACCGCCGAGGCCGCTCCTGATGCGCTGCGGCTCTATCAACTCTACGTGCGCGGTGATGACGACTTCGTCGCCGATGTCGTCAGCCGGAGCGAGAAGAACGCCTACGCCGCGTTCTGCCTGACCGTTGATACCGCCCATTACAGCCGTCGCGAACGTGACATTGCCAAGCGCTATGTTCGCGAGAGCCGCCTGCGCGCCACCGGCGGCGATTATCAGAAGGGCCTGGAGTGGCGGACCGTGAAGATGATCAAGGACAAGTTCAAGATCCCGCTCATCCTGAAGGGCATCGCCACCGCCGAGGACGCCCAGATCGCGGTCGATCACGGCGTCGAGTGGATCTACGTCTCCAACCATGGCGGCCGCCAGCTCGATCACGGCCGCGGCGCCATGCATGTGCTGCCCGAGATCGTCGAGGCCGTGAAGGGACGCGCCAAGATCATGGTCGACGGCGGCTTCTGCCGCGGCACCGACATCGTCAAGGCGATCGCGGCGGGCGCGGACATGGTCGGCATCGGCCGGCTGCAATGCTGGGCATTGGCGGCGGCCGGCGAAGCCGGCGTGAGGCGAATGCTGGAGCTGCTCGAGGACGAGGTGCTGCGCTGCCTCGGCCTCTTGGGCGCCACCTCGTTCGCCGAGGTCAACAAGTCCTGCCTGCACCAGGCGACCGCAACGAATGCGCCGAGCGTGTTCAGCGCGTTCCCGCTGTTCGACCACGACCCCTATCGATATTGAGTGAAAGGATGCAATGAGCTCGCTCTCCCCCGGCAGCGCGGACGCGCTCCTGTTCGATCTCGGGCGCGTCGTGCTCGACATCGATTTCTCCAAGGCGATCGCCTGCTGGGCGGGACATGCCGGCTGCAAGCCGGAAGCCATCGTCGCGCGCTATGTGCGGGACAGCGAAGCCTACCGGCTGCACGAGGTCGGCAAGATCAGCGACGAGGCCTATTTTGACTCGCTGCGCGTCTCGCTCGGGATCGGCATTTCGGACGCGCAGTTCCTGGAGGGCTGGAACGCGATCTTCGCCGGCGAGATGCCCGACATCGCCGAGCTGCTGCCGCGTGCGGCAAAGCAGATGCCGCTCTACGCCTTCTCCAACACCAACCGGCCGCATGTGGACCACTTCTCGAAGGAATATGCCGGCCTGCTCGGCCATTTCCGCGAGCTGTATCTGTCGTCCAGCATCGGCCTGCGCAAACCGGATGTGGAGGCCTTCGACCATGTCGTGGCCGCGATCGGCGTGCCGGCGAACCGCATCGTGTTCTTCGACGACCTTGCCGAGAACATTGAAGGAGCGCGGTCGCGCGGCCTGACCACGGTCCACGTGACCTCGCCCCGCGACGTCGGGAACGCCCTCAAGGCGCTCGGACTCTGATCTCTGGCCGGCAAGCCGACGGGCCGCGAATGGAACTATTTTGCCCCGGGGCGAGGAACCAAGTCCCTTTGTGCATTTTTATACGGAGTTCCCGGAACGATTGCCCCTCTCGGGACTCATGAGTCCGTTGGGAATTCTACATCGGATCAATCGTCGTGTTGGGCAAAACCTACCTCACCAAGCAGGCGTCTCTGCTGATGAAATTCGCCAGAACCACCTCGGATTCTGACCTATCCGCAAAGCTGATCAGCAAGGCCGCCGACCTGAAATCCCAGGCCGACCCGCTGCCTGACAAGGATCAGGGCCCCGCAGCGCCGGACGTCAGTCCGTACAAGCAGCCGGGGGGCTGACCGATGCTGGCCGTGGCTCTCGTCCTTCTCGTCCTCGCCATGGCCATCCTCGTACCGGTCTGTCTCGCCTTCTGGATCATGCCGCGGCGAACGTGAGTTCACTTAGGCGTCGGAGTGTTCGCGGTCCCGCGCCGGATGCTGGATCGTAAGAATGACGACCTCGCCGGCCTCCTCGTCCAGCGTGTAATAGACCAGATAAGGGTATCGACGCGTCACCAGCTTGCGTACGCCGGCGACGTTCTGCGGTCGCCCAAGACCTGGAAAGCGAACGAGATTCTGTAGCGATTCAAGGATTGCAGCGCGCACGCGCAATGCGCCTTGCGGGCTGTGCTCACGGACATAGTCGGCAAGGCTGATCAAATCTTGGGTCGCGCGCGGTGTGAACCGAAGCTTCATCGCTCAAAGCGACGGAACGCAGCCTCGACCTCGGCGTCAGACGCAAACTGGCGCAAGTTGGCTTGTGCAAGCCCCTCAAGGACCGCCGCAAGATTCCCGGGGTCGATCTCCTCAGGCTCCCCTGCGTTGCCGCTCAAAGCCAGCATCGCACGCGCAATCTCGTCCTGGCTATCCGCAGGGAGCTGCCGCACGGCCTGGAGCGCTTTTTCGAGCAGTCTTGTCATCGACAGAAAGATAGGCCGGGCCGCCGCCGAATGGAAGTGTGGGCTCGCGCGCCTTTGGGGAGCCCCTTTTGCTTCAGGCCCTCCGCTCGGCTAGAACCTTGCCGACCGAGTCCTTCGATTTGTTGCGGGAGTTCGCCGTGGCCCTGATGCCGGTATCCGATGCGCTCGCCGCGGTGCTGGCGGGCGCAGAGCCGCTGCCTGAAGAGATGATCGCGCTCGACGCGGCCTTCCATCGCGTGCTCGCGCGCGATGTCGCCGCGCGGCGCACGCAGCCGCCGCAGGCGATGTCGGCAATGGACGGCTATGCGGTGCGCGCGGTCGATGCGGCGAAGACCGACTCCCAGCTCACCCTGATCGGCGAGGTCGCGGCGGGCCGCCCGTTTGCGGGATCGGTCGGCGCCGGCGAGGCCGTGCGTATCTTCACCGGCGGTGTCGTTCCCGATGGCGCTGATGCGGTCGTGATCCAAGAGGATACGGTCGCGGACTGCAAGCGCATCACCATCAAGGAAGCCGCCGTAACGGGGCGGCACATCCGCCCCGCCGGCGTCGACTTCTCGGAAGGCGACGTGCTGCTGTGCAAGGGTATCAGGCTCACCGAGCGCGACCTCGCGCTCGCCGCCGGCATGAATTACCCGCAATTGCCCGTCCGACGACGCCCGAAGGTCGCGATCCTCGCGACCGGCGACGAGTTGGTGATGCCGGGTACCACGCCCGGTCCCGGCCAAATCGTCTATTCCAACGGCTACGCCCTGCACGCGCTCGCCCGCAGCGAGGGCGCCGATACCGTCGACCTCGGCGTTGCCGCCGACACGCTGGCGGCCACCACGGCCGGCATCGGCCGCGCGCGGGAGAGCGGCGCGGACATCCTGATCACGACCGGCGGCGCGTCGGTCGGAGACCACGATCTGGTCCAGCAGGCGCTGAGGGACGAAGGTATCTCGATGGCGTTCTGGAAGATCGCGATGCGGCCGGGCAAGCCGATGATGAACGGGCGGCTCGGCGCGATGCGCGTGATCGGCCTGCCTGGCAATCCCGTGTCATCCTATGTTTGCGGCTTCCTGTTCATGGTGCCGTTGATTCGCGCGCTTTCGGGCCGTTCGATGATTCATCACCGCCGCGAACGCGCGGTGCTCGGCCGCGATGTCGGCGCCAACGACCAGCGCGAGGATTATCTGCGCGCACGCCTCGAACTGCGCGACGACGGCACGCTCGTCGCCGTTCCGGTCAATCACCAGGATTCCTCGCTGCTTGCGAATCTCGCTGCGGCACAGGCACTTCTCGTGCGCGCGCCATTCGCGCCGAAGGCCGAAGCCGGCACGCCTTGCGAGGTCTTGCGGCTGCCCGTCTGATCGCTTCGTTCGCGTGCGTTCCGCGAACTTTGTCGCGTTCACGGTAAATTAAGCAGTTGCGGAACATGTATCGAACATATAGTGTCCGTTCATGATTTGTTTCGAGCATGTAGCGGCTTACTGCTGAATTCAGCGTCTCGGAATCGAACGACATCAACCGGGGGATTTTGGTCGAGATGTTAACGCGCAAACAATACGAGCTCCTGCGGTTCATCAGCGAGCGGCTGAAGGAAAGCGGCGTGCCGCCCTCCTTCGACGAGATGAAGGACGCGCTCGACCTGCGCTCGAAATCGGGCATCCATCGCCTGATCACCGCGCTCGAGGAGCGCGGCTTCATCCGGCGCCTGCCCAACCGGGCCCGCGCCATCGAGGTGATCAAGCTGCCCGAGCTTCAGGCCGCCGCCGGCAGCCGCCGCGGTTTCACGCCGAGCGTCATCGAAGGCAATCTCGGCAAGGTCCGCACGACTTCCAGCCCGCCGGCGGATGAGGGCGAGCGTCCCGTGGCGGTCCCCGTGATGGGCCGCATCGCGGCCGGCACGCCGATCGAGGCCTTGCAGACCCGCAGCCACACCATCAGCGTACCGCCTGACATGCTCGGTTCAGGCGAACATTACGCGCTCGAAGTGCGTGGTGATTCCATGGTCGAGGCCGGCATTCTCGACGGCGACATGGCGCTGATCCAGCGCAACGAGAGCGCCGACACCGGCGATATCGTGGTGGCGCTGATCGACGACGAGGAAGCAACCCTGAAGCGCTTCCGCCGCCGCGGCGCCTCGATCGCGCTCGAGCCCGCCAACGCAGCCTATGAGGTCCGCATCCTCCCGCCCAACCGGGTGAAGATTCAGGGCAAACTGATCGGGCTCTACCGGAAGTACTGATACCGGACGCGCCGGGATCGGTTATTTGGCGCCCCGCGCGCTTTAGATCGGCATCGCCGATCCGAGATTGGAGCGGACGATTGTCCGCTTCCGCTGGATAGTCTTTCTGGTTTCGCGCAGATTATCCGGCCCCTCCTCTGGCGGTAAATCCTCGGCACGCCGCACGAAGCAGCCCTGCTTCGCGGCCTTCAGGTTCGAGGAGAAGTCATGCGCCGGATCGTTCAGATCCCAGTTGCTGTGGCGCTGATCGCAGCATCAGCGTCGCAAGCCTTGGCGTCGCGAGCCTTGGCGTCGAAAGCCTTGGCGTCGAAAGCCTTGGCCGCACAATCGCGACCCCATGTCCGCAACGACACCGCCGTGAGCGAGCGAGCCCGCAAGGCCCGCAACGCCGTCGAGCAACCGTCGCGGCCGGCCTGGCAATATTCCGGCTGGTCGGCGCCTGCGGGGCGCTGACACGCGCCTGCAGAATGCATAGGGGCGGGCTTTGTTCCTAGTGGATGCGGGAAAGATAATGTGATTGCGGCTTGCTGCGGCGAGCCGTAGATTTGCCTACAACCGGGCAGAACCTTTCACATTTCCACTCTGATAGAGGCCTGCGCCTCGATTGAGAGACGTGGGTCGCTATCCCTGCATGAGGAGCACCCGATGTGTGACTATAGCCTGCATGCCGTCGCGTCGCGTCCCGCCGAAGTCGGCGAGACGGTCGTCACGACAACCTTCCGCGGCACCTCGACGCGCGGCTTTGCCTCCGCAGCCGATCCGACCGTCGCGGTCTGCCTGCTCCCGGGAACGGAGCTCGCTTTCGCCGACAACGTCCGCTACGACAATCGCTGGATCTGGACGCGTACCGTCAATTCGCGCGTCGGCAAGTTCGGCAAGATCGATCCGCACATTCCCGATCGCCATCATGATGCGATCGAATTCCCCGACGGCAAATCCGTGCTGGTGACGCAGCTGGTCGAAGGCCAGCGCGCGACCGTGCTGCAACTACCGGTGACCCAGCCGCTCGGCGAGCGCGAGCACAAGCCGCAGATCATCACCGACAGCCGGCCGACCATCACCCGCCTGCCGATCGGCTGACATAGCCATTCCCGGCCGGCAGGTCGGGCCAGGATTGAAAATCGCCATCGCCGGCCGAGGCCGGCGAGATGGTGTCGTTCGTGTCCCGCGAAACTCCCTCGGGCGGACCAAGCCGTTGCGCCTCCCACCGCACGAAGTTTGCGCTGTCCTGCCTGAATTTTGAACGTCCGTTCCGCAGCCAAATGGCCGATGCTTGGTGCGGCTTGAGACGGCGGACACGTTCAATGAAGACCTTCATTCGCGTCGTTGAACTCTGGGTGCCTGACCGCACACGCATGCGGCTGGAATTCGGCGGCAGCCTCTACGGCGAAGGGCTGTCCGCGTTCAGGGCCGTGAGCGAAGATCTGCACTTCGGATATGACGAGGGGCTTCCCGGCAAGGCCTGGGCCAGCGGCCACCCCGTGATCCTCACCAGATTCACCGATTCCTATTTCAAGCGGACCGATCAGGCCATCGCCGCCGGGCTGACATGCGGCGTGGCAGTGCCGGTGTTTTCAGGCGAATTCCTGCAAGCCGTCATGGTGCTGTTCTGCGGCGACGACGAGGCCCATGTCGGCGCGATCGAGCTCTGGCACAACGATGCCGAAACCTCCCACGAGATGGCGCTCGTCGACGGCTATTACGGCACCGCCGAAATGTTCGAATTCAACTCCCGCCACACCAGATTTCCGCGTGGCTTCGGCCTGCCCGGCCGCATCTGGAAAGCCGGCCTGCCGCTGGTCATCAAGGACCTGTACGATGCCAGGAGTTTTCTGCGCTGGGAGGACGCCGCCAAGGTCGGAATCAATCTCGGGGTCGGCGTTCCCTATCGGACCGGCACCGATCAGACCTGGGTGCTGACGTTCCTCTCGGCGCAGGCGACCCCGATTGCACGACGCTTCGAGATCTGGGTCCCGGACGAGGCCCGCTCCGCGCTGGTCTTCCGCGCCGGCGATTGCAGCGCGCAGACCGACCTCGCCGCGCTCTATGCGACGAAATCCATCGCCAAAGGCGAAGGCAGCATCGGCGGGGCCTGGGCCACCGGCATGCCCGCGCTCAACGACGATCTCGCACGTGACGGCTCGGCCGCGGCCTCGCAGGCCTGCGCCTCTGGACTGAGCCAGATGGTCGTCCTGCCGGTGATCGGCAACGCCAGGCTCGATGCCGTGCTGGCCTGGTATCTGTAACCCGTCCGCTCAATCCTCGGCCTGCAGGTCGGCTTCCGATGGCGTCGCATCGCGGTTGCGGGAAGCCGCCGCCTGCGGCCCAAGGCTCGCGCCGAAATCCGCCTCGCCGGCAACCGCCGGCGACCACGGACGGTCCGCTCCCCTTGCCTTCGCCGCCTGAACCACAAAGCCGTCGCCGCTTCGCGTCAACGCCAGCGCGCCCTGCCTTGCGAGACGCTGACGGTCGACAACCATCGCCGCGCAATCCGGCGGCGCCGGCCGCGCCGTCACCACCAGCGCGGAGCGGCTGCAATCGTCAGCCAATGAATCGATGCGCAAGGCCAGCGCGACCAGGCGCCCGTCGGCAAGCGGCGTCACGCAGCCGGCCTCGTCGCACGACACGCCGGCGGCCAGTGAGGCACTGCCGGCGTCGCGCGGATCGGCGTCTCCGGCGAGCCATTCCTTCAGAAGAAAACCGTCCTTGCTCGACCTGATCAGATGCAGGTGTCCATCCCTGCCCCGCACCGCGACGCTCTGGCCGTCACCGGCGATCAGGACATCGGGCTGCCGCGCGCACAGTCCCCAGAGGATCGCGGCTAACAGCACCACCGCGCCGGCCCAGCGCAACGGCGTGCGCAACAAGCCCATCACGATGATTCCCAAGCTTGCAGCGATCAGCGGCGCGATGCCGAAGGCCGAGATGCGGCCGACCGCGCCCGGCAAATCGGCCACCCAGCGCGACACCGCAACCATCCAGTCGATGCCGATCCCCATCAGCCACCAGAACGGACCATCAAGTCCGAACGGCGCTGCAATCAAACCCAACAGGCCCGCGGGCATCACCAGGGCCGAGACCACCGGCATCGCCCCGAGGTTGGCGAGCACGCCGAACGGGGTGACGCGGTGGAAGTGGTAAGCGGCATAGGGCGTGGTCGCGAGCCCCGCGATCAGCGAGGCCAGGAACAGCATCGCGATTTCGCGCCCGCCCCACATCGCAATCCGCGCGGTCGCCGAATGATCGGGCGACGCAAACAGGTTCGGCATGCCGATCTGCACCAGCGCCACCAGTCCGAGCGTCGCGGCGAAGGACATTTGAAAACTCGGATGCACAAGTGCCTCCGGTGCGACCGCGAGCACGATTAACGCGGCCACCGCCAGCGTGCGGAAGGTGATGGCGCGGCGATCGACCATGACCGCGATCAGCACCACCGCGGTCATGAAGAACGATCTTTGCGTCGCGACCTCCGCGCCCGACAGCAGCAGATAGAACGCGGCTGCGACAAGTGCGGCGGCCGCCGACCATTTCTTGATGGCAAAGCCCGCCGCCATTCCGGGGATCAACGCCAGCAGCGCGCGCACCGCGAAGAACACGACGCCGGCGACGACCGCCATGTGATAGCCGGAAATCGAGAGCACATGGCCGAGCCCCGAGATGAACATGGCGTCGTTGACGGGCGTGGTAATCGCATCGCGCCGGCCCGTGAGCAGCGCGGTCGCGATCGCCCGGTTGTCGCCCTCGAGCGTGACGCGGATGCGCGCGTCGATCGCATCGCGCAGACCCTGCATGAAGGCGGCATAACGCAGCCGCAAGCCACCGGCATCCGGCGGCACCGATGCCGCAATCGTGCCCATCACGAAGCCGGAGGCGCCGATGCCCTGGAAGAACATGTCGCGCGAAAAGTCATAGCTGCCGGGCCGCACCGGCGACAACGGCGGCAACAGCCGCGCCTTCAACTGCACGAAGCTGCCGACTTCGGGCGCAGTCCCCTTGCGCACGGAGAGGCGCACGCGCTCGAGCTTGACGTCGCTGCGCTGCGCCTCCATCGCCGTGACGCGCAGCACGAAGCGGTCGGTGCGCTCGCGGATGTCGCGGGTCTCGACGAAGCCCGACAGCGAGACGGAAGCTTTGCCAGCACCGTGTGCGCGATCCGCGCTGTCTTCCAGGTCGCCGTGGCAAGACCGGCCGCGACCGCCGCGATCATGATCGCCGGCGCAAACAACCGGCTCCGCCGCAACTGCACGGCGCCAAGCATGAGTGCGATGGCCGTTGCGGCAACGACCCACAGCACCGGCTCATGATCGGCGGCAAAGTAGAGCGCGATACCGCCGCCGAACGCGACCGGCATCACCCACGGCAACAATCGCCCGGCGCCGGCCTCGGCGCGCGCCCATTCGCGCAGGGTCCCGGCCAGCGACGTCCAGAGGTCGAACCCTGCCGGCACGAGGCCGCCCGCGGATGCAGCTCGGCCGACGGGCCAAGTCCCCGCAATCCAAGTCCCCGCGATCCAAGTCCCCGCGATCCCCTGGGACCGAACTGGCCGGCCCGGCTCCGCCATTCCCTGCACCTTACGATACGCGACAGGCCTGGAGGCTACCGGAACGTGCAGGCAGGCGAATGGGAATTATAACCTTGACAAAGCAGGTACAGAATCTAGGTATAGAGCCTGCCGCCACTGATTTGGCGGCTGGCGCGCCCGAACTACCCGAACGTATTTATTCGAAACCGCAAATCCTCGGCGAGTATTTCCGTCTCGTAGTCTTGCAGTTCCGTTTTCAAAGGAAACTCCAACAGCCTATCTTGCCTCATCCAAAAAGATCTCTTAGGGGGCCAGATCCGCTCAAGTTGAGAGCCCTCCAGCGCTATGCTGTAACTCTGTATTGGAGTGCTTGCTGGGCCGCTAAAAATGTGGGCAAGCAGGCTGCCGATTCCCATCGTGCTAACCTGGGTATTGTACCGGGGGCGTCCGTCCGCCGTGTGTGGCACAGCGTCGATAGATGAGATGCCCTCGTACATTAAGAAATTGTGGTAGCTATAATGCTTCCTCCACTTCGGTCCAGCGCTTCGCGCGACATAGATATGAAAATCTTCCGGCGGCAGTCGGCGTTTTTTCAAGTGAAGGAGCGCTGCCCGCTTGATTGTCGGGTGATGGTTATTGGCGTATTCCGCGAGCGTTGCGATCAATGCAAGCCAACCGGCGAGTGATTTCTGCTGCTGCTCTGTAAGTCTTATCGTGGCGTCCTCTAATAAGATTGGCTTTAGGAAGATGACAACCTCATCTTCGAACTGCCTCATCCATCCATTGTTACAGGCTTCACATGCAAGAAGCGGATCGCGCGAAAACAAGTCTCGCTTAAACTTTTGAGACGATATCGCGCGTTCCTTCTGTTCGTCTGGATGAAAGGCTCGGGCTACTGTGCTAATATAGTTTTTCTCGCGAGGAAGGACTTTCCGTAGCCAGTTGGGCCAGATGTGAGTTTCAGTTAGCGGTGCGTCACCACAGACTATGCATGTTTCGTAGGATGGGGGAATGTGAGCTAAATCGTGCGGCATTTTTTCGGTGTGCAACCTAGATATGACCAAGGACAAACCAAAGGTGGAAATCGAACTTCATCCCGATGCGTGGGAACGCTTCGAACGCGCTGCGGAGGTGGTCGGGAAAAGCCCGCCCCAGCATCGCGATTCAAAAGAGACGAAGCCTCCGCGCAAGAAGGAAAAGAACGATGACAGGTGACGAGTTGGCAGGGGCTGGCCAGCCGGATGGGAGCCAGCCCCGCGTAGTTGTTGTTATTGTGGGTGGTGCGCTGAGCAGACCACAAGCAACCACCGAACAGGACCTTGCCTATCTGCGGGGTGCAGGTGATGATTCTGCGGGGGCAACGGAGCGCCCTCGATAGAGGTGCACTCATATCCGCATGTCGTGCAGCGATAGATGCCGGAGTTCATAGTACGTGAACCCGGCTCAACGATTGCATCGAATGCAGCGTGATCTTTCTGCGTGAGAAACTGCGGATATTTATAGTAAGCCATGATGGCCCTTTCGAGTAAGGGCCCTGAAAAACTTGACAGCGAGTCGATTTCACGTAGTGTGAATTTGCTAATCGAACTGCGCCGCAAGCTTCTCAGGGCATTTGCGGTGATGAAATGGAAGCCAGACCTTTTGCCGAGGTCTGGCTTTTCCATTTGATGCACGAATCATTTCGCGCACTAGGACGGATGGGAACAGTCTCGCTCGCAAGAGTCGAGTCCGTGAGTTTACGGAGCGCGGGTCTTCCCCAGCTTCGCGCGCCAGCGCAGGAAATGCGCCGCAAGCTTCTTAATTCGACGGGGTGTCTTTTTTGCTGTTAGGCCGTCGATAGGTCAGGCGCTTGCCGACGATGCCCTTAGCGGCGATCTCGGCGCGGGTGTAGTCGTCAACGCCGAGCGCGGTGCGGTTGGAATAGCGGAAATCAAACTCCGCCAAATAGCGGTGAAGGTGCTTCTCGCCGCAATGCTGATAGACGCCCTTCATGCCGCGCTTGAAGATGCTGTAGTAGCCTTCGACCGTATTGGTGGAGATGACCTTATCGCCATCACGGCGGACGTATTCGTCCTTGCTATGCTTGACGCTGGAATGGTCGAGCCCTTCGATGTCGGCAATGATCTTGTATGAGGCGGCTTCGTCGGTCATCAACTGAGCTTCACGGCTCAGGTTCTCGCGGATGATCGGCAACAGGTCGCCAGTGCGCACGCCGTCAACGTGGAAGCTGCGGGCAGAGCCGCCGCGCTCCACAAGCGTCATGACAACATTCTTATGAGCCCACGCGGCTTTGCCTTTCTTCTGGCCTTCGAGACGGCCGAAGAAAGTTTCGTCAACCTCAACGGCCTTGCCACCTTCGCCCATGGGCGGGAGAAGGCCGCCAGTACGCAGCGCTTCACGGAGGCGATGCATCATGAACCAAGTCGATTTGTAGCTGATACCCAGCATGCGGTGCATCTGGTGGGCCGAAATGCCTTTCTTGGATGCAGTGAGCAGGAACAGCGCGGCAAGCCACTTCGAGAGCGGAATTTTGGAGCGCTCGAAGACGGTCTTGACGGTCACGGTGAACTGCTCGCGGCAAGCCGCGCACTGATACAGGCCCGGACGATGAGCCTTACCCTGAAGCGCCTTGATCTTGTCCTGATCGACGTTGCCGCAGTGTGGGCAAGCCGGGCCGTTCGGCCAAACCCGAGCTTCCAGCCATTCGCGGGCCTTGGTCTCGTCGGTGAAGATCGGGTTCTGAAGGTTGGACATGGCAAGTAGCTCCTATGGGCTCCACTCTACCCATAGGTGCTGCTTTGTCAAGGTTATAATCGCCAGGCGAATAGCGGTACGGATCAGGAACGGAGCGAAGGTCCCCCTACTTTTCCTCTTCCATCGTCACGGCGACGTCCGCCTTGGCCGAGAGCCGGACCTTGTTGCCCTCGACACCGGCGACGAGGCCCTTGTCGATGAAGTGATGGTGGCCCTTGTGGCTGCCCTCGCCGCTGTCCTTCTTGGTCAGCTTGATGCGGTTGCCCTCGACCTTGTCGACCGTGCCGATGTGGACGCCATCGGCGCCGATGACTTCCATATGCTCTGCGATGTTCTGCATGGTGGGTTCCTTGTTGGACCCACCCCAACGCGCGGGGGCAGCGTTCGTTGCTATCGCCGCAATGACGATGCCGTGGGCGGCAGCAACATCAGATCAACGGCGCACGCGACGAGGCATGGTGATTGACGATCTTCCAGTCGCCGTGCTCGCGGAGGATGACCCAGCTCATCTTGACCGAGAACTCCGCCCTCTCGCCGGCGAGGTCAAACGACACGATCGCGGCCATGTTGATCAGGTCCGGGCTGGCTTGCGCGGCGCGCACCTCGGAAAACGCAGCACTCGGCTGGCGCCAGCGCGGCAGGCCGTTGAAGTAATCGGCGACGCCGTCCCTGCCCCGATAGAGCTTTGGATTGGAGCCGAAGAAGAACGCGTTCTTCGCATAGAGCGACGACAGTGCAGCCGCATCGAGTGTCGCGAAGCCGGCGCACCATTTCGCGATGATGGCGGAAACGATGGCGTCGGCCTCACTGTTCATATGCCCGATCCCCTCAGCCCTTGGCGACTTCCTTCGCGAACGTGTCGCGCAGGCCGATGGTGCGCGAAAACACCGGCTTGCCCGGCGTCGAGTCCTTGTCGCGCACGAAATAGCCCTGACGCTCGAACTGCATCGGCTCGGTCGAGTTGCTCTCCGCAACCGATGCCTCGATCCGCGCGTTGGAGAGGATCTCCAGCGACTGCGGATTGAGATCGGCCGCGAAGTTCGAGGCGTCCGGGCTAGGGTTGGAGAACAACTGGTTGTAGATGCGGATCTCCGCCGGCACCGACGTCGCCGCCGGCAGCCAGTGCATGGTCGCCTTGACCTTGCGGCCGTCGGGCGCGTTGCCGCCCTTGGTCGCGGGATCGTAGGTGCAGCGCAGCTCCACCACTTCGCCCGCTTCGTTCTTGATCACGCCGGTGCACTTGACGAAATAGGCGTAGCGCAGCCGCACCTCGTTGCCCGGCGACAGGCGGAAGAACTTCTTCGGCGGGTTCTCCATGAAGTCGTCCTGCTCGATATAGAGCTCGCGGCCGAACGTGATCTTGCGCGTGCCGGCCGAGGGATCGTCGGGATGGTTGATCGCCTCGAGCTCTTCGGTCTGCCCTTCCGGATAGTTCTCGATGACCACCTTGAGCGGCCGCAGCACGCCCATGCGCCGCTGCGACGTGCGGTTCAGCTCCTCACGGATGCAGAATTCCAGCATGCCGACATCGACGACGCTGTTGGCCTTGGCAACGCCGATGCGCTTGACGAATTCGCGCAAGGCTGCCGGCGGCACGCCGCGACGGCGCATCCCCGCGACAGTCGGCATGCGCGGATCGTCCCATCCGGCGACATGGCCGTCGCGGACGAGCTGGGTCAGCACGCGCTTGGACAGCAGCGTGTAGGTCAGGTTGAGCCGCGCCATTTCGTACTGGTGCGGCTTGGACGGCACCGGCAGCTTTTCGATGAACCAGTCGTAGAGCGGCCGATGGTCCTCGAACTCCAGCGTGCAGATCGAGTGCGTGATGCCCTCGATCGCGTCCGACTGGCCGTGCGCATAATCGTAGCTCGGATAGATGCTCCACTTGGTCCCGGTGCGCGGATGGTGCGCATGCAGGATGCGGTACAGCACGGGGTCGCGCAGGTTGATGTTGCCCGCGGACATGTCGATCTTCGCCCGCAGCACGCGCGCGCCGTTCGGGAATTCACCGGCCTTCATGCGGCGGAACAGGTCGAGATTCTCGTCCACACTGCGGTCGCGGAACGGCGAGTTCTTGCCGGGCTCGGTCAGCGTGCCGCGCGCGAGGCGAATCTCCTCCTGGGTCTGGTCGTCGACATAGGCGAGCCCGTCGCGGATCAGCTTCTCCGCCCATTCGTACAGGCGGTCGAAATAGTCCGAGGCGAAGAACAGGTTCTTGCCCCAGTCGTAGCCGAGCCAATGCACGTCGGCCTGGATGGAATCGATGTATTCCTGCTCTTCCTTGACCGGGTTGGTGTCGTCGAAGCGCAGATGGCAGCGGCCCGGAAACTCCTGGGCGATGCCGAAATTGAGCGCGATCGACTTGGCGTGGCCGATATGCAGGTAGCCGTTCGGCTCCGGCGGGAACCGGGTCACGATCTCCGTGTATTTGGCCTGATCGAGGTCGGCCTGGATGATGTCACGAATGAAATCGCGCCCAACCTCAGTCGCCACCGGTTCTGTCATTACGAAAATCCTGTAGGGAAATCAGCGGTCCTTCTGCCAAATTCGCTTGGCTGAGCCAAGAGCTTAGCGGTCCGCTGCCGGGCTTTAGTTATGCTCCGGTCCTGTTATATACCACCGCCTCCAATGCATGGGCCCTGCCAAGAATGACCGATTCCGTCGTCACCCGCTTTGCTCCCTCCCCGACCGGCTTCCTCCATATCGGCGGCGCCCGCACGGCGCTGTTCAACTGGCTCTATGCGAAGAAGCACGGCGGCAAGATGCTGCTCCGGATCGAGGACACCGACCGGGAGCGCTCCACCGAGGCTGCGATCGGCGCCATCCTCGACGGCCTCAAATGGCTGGAGCTCGGCTGGGATGGCGACGTCATCTACCAGTTCAGCCGCGCCGCCCGTCACCGCGAGGTCGCCGAGCAACTGCTCACCGACGGCAAGGCCTACCGTTGCTACGCCACGGCCGAAGAGCTCACCGCGATGCGCGAGAAGGCGCGCGCCGAGGGCCGCACCCGCCTCTATGACGGCCTGTGGCGCGACCGCGACCCGGCAACGGCGCCCTCCGACGTCAAGCCCACGATCCGCCTGCGCGCGCCGCAGACCGGCGAGACCGTGATTGAGGACCAGGTCCAGGGCCGTGTGGTCTGGCAGAACGAGAACCTCGACGACCTCGTCCTGCTGCGCGGCGATGGCAATCCGACCTACATGCTCGCTGTGGTGGTCGACGACCACGACATGGGCGTCACCCATGTCATCCGCGGCGACGACCATCTGATCAACGCCGCCCGCCAGAAGCAGATCTACGACGCCATGGGCTGGGCGCTGCCTAGCATGTCCCACATCCCCCTGATCCACGGCCCGGACGGCTCGAAACTATCGAAGCGCCACGGCGCGCTGGGCGTCGATGCCTACCGCGCCATGGGGTACCTCCCTGCCGCGCTCCGCAATTACCTCGTCCGGCTCGGCTGGAGCCATGGCGACCAGGAGATCTTTTCGACCGAGGAGATGATCGCCGCGTTCGACCTCGCCAGCGTCGGTCGCGCCGCCGCCCGCTTCGATTTCGCCAAGCTCGAAAACCTCAACGGCCACTACATCCGAAACGCTGACGATCAATCACTCGTGAAGATGTTCGAGGACGTGCTCGACCACGTTGTGCCCAGCCGCGACGAGCTTAAGGCCAAGTTAAACGACACCACGCGGGCGCAGCTTCTCAAGGCCATGCCGGCCCTGAAGGAGCGCGCCAAGACGCTGATCGAGTTGATCGACAGCGCCTATTTCATCTTTGCCGACCGGCCGCTGGAGCTCGATCCCAAGGCGGCAGCGCTGCTGACGCCCGAGAACCGCAAGCTGATCGGCCAGCTTCATTCCGCGCTGGAGAAAGTCGAGACATGGAGTGCGGCGAATGCGGAGGCCGCGCTGCGCGCCTTTGCCGAGGAAAATAGTCTCAAGCTCGGCGCCGTCGCCCAACCGCTGCGGGCGGCGCTGACGGGGCGGTCGACATCGCCTGGTATATTTGAGGTTTTGGACGTGCTGGGACGCCAGGAAAGCCTGGGCCGGCTTGAGGATCAGGCCAAGGAGTAGGCTACGACGTAAGTCGACCATGCGTGCGGCGATCTTGCAGCGCACACAGCAATAATATACCCATCTCACCCGTACCTTCTGGAATATCCGGCCTGCCCCAACAAGTCATTGGGGCCTTCCGGGTCCGGCCCGTTTCACCACACATCGGGGACCTCTGATGGACGCAAAAGCAAGCAATAAGACCGCCACGCTGACGGTCGGAAACAAGAACTACGATCTCCCGATCCACAGCGGCAGCGTCGGGCCTGATGTCGTCGATATCGGCAAGCTCTACGCCCAGTCCGGGCTGTTCACCTACGATCCCGGCTTCACCTCGACCGCAAGCTGCGAGTCCAAGATCACCTATATCGACGGTGACGCCGGCGTGCTGGAATACCGCGGCTACCCGATCGAGCAGCTCGCCGAGAACGGCGACTTCCTCGAGACCTGCTACCTCCTGCTCTACGGGAACCTGCCGACCGCCGCGCAGAAGAAGGATTTCGACGAGCGCGTGATCCATCACACGATGGTGCACGAGCAGATGGCCCGCTTCTTCCAGGGCTTCCGCCGCGACGCCCATCCGATGGCGGTGATGGTGGCTTCCGTCGGCGCGCTCGCCGCGTTCTACCACGACTCCACCGACATCAACGATCCGAAGCAGCGCATGATCGCTTCCATGCGCATGATCGCGAAGATCCCGACGCTGGCGGCGATGGCCTACAAGTACACGATCGGCCAGCCCTTCGTGTATCCGAAGAACTCGCTGAAGTTCGCCGAGAACTTCCTGCACATGTGTTTCGCGGTGCCGTGCGAGGAGTACAAGATCAACCCGGTGCTCGCTGACGCGCTGGACAAGATCTTCATCCTGCATGCCGACCACGAGCAGAACGCCTCGACCTCGACGGTGCGCATCGCCGGCTCCTCCGGCGCCAACCCCTTCGCCTGCATCGCCGCCGGCATCGCCTGCCTCTGGGGCCCGGCGCATGGCGGCGCCAACGAAGCCGCGCTCGCGATGCTCGCCGAGATCGGCTCGGTCGACAAGATTCCGGAATTCATCGCCAAGGTGAAGGACAAGAACAGCGAAGTCCGCCTGATGGGCTTCGGCCACCGCGTCTACAAGAACTACGATCCGCGCGCCAAGATCATGCAGAAGATGTGTCATGCCGTTCTCAAGGAGACCGGCCATGGCGACGATCCGATGCTGAAGGTGGCGCTCGAGCTCGAGAAGATCGCGCTCAGCGACCAGTACTTCATCGACCGCAAGCTCTACCCGAACGTCGACTTCTATTCGGGCATCACGCTGAAGGCGATGGGCTTCCCGGTCTCGATGTTCACCGTGCTGTTCGCGGTCGCCCGTACCGTCGGCTGGATCAGCCAGTGGAGCGAGATGATCGAGGACCCTCAGCAGAAGATCGGCCGTCCGCGCCAGCTCTACACCGGCGTCACCCGCCGCGACTACGTCGCGATCAAGGATCGGAAGTAAGTCTCAGCCACTACGGCTTTCGGAACGGCGCCATCTTCGGATGGCGCCGTTTTTGTTTGTGCATGCGTCGTAGGGTGGGCAAAGCGTAGCGTGCCCACCACCTGTCCGTGGGCACGCTTCGCTTTGCCCACCCTACGAAACTGATCGGATCACATCCCGTCCTTGCTGCCACGCACAACAACAAGTCGACTCATCGCGCCCGCAATCGCTTGACAGTCGAAACGCTCCGCGCGCAAATTCTTACACTAAGTAAGAATGACGACAGGGATGGAAATGCCGGAGCAGCCGAGAAGTCGGCGGCAGACGCGCGCTGCCATTTTGACTCATTTGCTCCAGTCCGGCGGCTCGTTCCGGCCGCCGCTGGCCAAGGCCGTGCGCCTGTCCGAGGCGAGCCTGTCGCGCATCCTGTTTGATCTGAAAGCCGAAGGCCTGATCGAGGAAGTGCGGCGCCCTGCCCCCTATGTCGGCGGTCCGACAGGCCTCGTGTCGCTCGATGGCTCGGTGGCGCTCGCGGCCCTCGAGCTGACCGGCCAGTGGCTCAGCGTGGGCGTTGGCAGCCTGTCAGGCGAAATGCACTACACCGAGCGTGTTCCGTTGCTGAAGAAGCCGACCGTCGAGACCGTCGGCCGGGTGTTCCGCGAAGCCCTCACCTTGCTGCGCGATTGGACGCGCCGCCGCCGCATCAGTCTCGCGCAGATCGGCATCACCATTCCCGGCCTCGGCCGCCTGAGCGTCGCGGGCAATCCGATCATTCCGTGCGACGTCGAACGCATCGGCGACATGCTCGGCGGGATGTTTGCTGGTGTGCCGGTCGAGTTCACCAACTCGGTCGTCGCACACGCCATTTTTCACTGCTGCCGTACGCAAAACTATCCCTTCAGCGGCGCACATCTCTTCGTCTTCGTCGGCCAGGGCGTTGCCGGCGCCTGGATGGACGATCCGCTTGAGGCCGATGCCCTGCAGCCGGTCGAGCTCGGCCATATGGTGTTCAACGCCGACGGACCGCGCTGCCGCTGCGGTCACCATGGCTGCGTCGAAGCCTACACGTCGCTTCCAGCCCTCGCCGAGCTCCTCGGCGTCACCGAGGCCGAATTGCTCCAGCTCGGCAGCGAATTTGTGAGCACGATCCCGCGCTCGTCGCGAATGCGCCAGGAGTTGCGTCAGCGCCTGTTCCGGCTGGGCCTTTCGATCGGCAACACGCTGAACGTGAAGCCATGCAACGGCGTCGCGATCAGCGGCTGGCCGTCGCTTCTTTCCGAAGAGGATCGCAAGGCTGTGGTCGATGGGATCGACGCCTGCCTTCTCGGCGGGCGGAAACTGGCGCAGGTCTCGTTCGCCTTCGTGCCGCCCTCGAACGGCAACGATCCGCAAGCAGCTCTCGCCTTCGCCGCCTTTTGTCTCGCCAGCCGCGGCGGGATGCCCGCGGCTTCGACGGAGGCCGCCTGACATGCCCTGAGCCGCGTGGCTCAGCGCGCCAAGAAAGTTCACACCGGGAGGAACTGCCATGCCGATCACGACAACAAGGCGCCGTCTACTCGCTGGATCCGCGGCCGCGCTCGCATTGCCGGCCTTCGCCCGCGCGCAAGGCGCGGTCAAGCCGCGCCTGACCGCGATCTCGCAATGGTCCGCAGGCAGCGATGGTGCGGCCATCACGGCGCTCGGCAAGAAGTTCGAGGAGAAAGGCGGCACTTGGCAGCACTCGCCCGTTCCGGGTTTCACCACCGAGATGATGAACAAGCTGCGCGCCCAGATCATCGCCGGCGATCCGCCGGCCTGTTCGCAGCTCAAGGGCCCCGAGATTGCGGCCTGGTCCAAGATTGCCCCGACCGTCGATCTCGACGCCGTCGTCGCGGCCGCCGGTTACGAAAAGGTCGTCGCTCCGGACCTTGCGAAATTGCACAAGCCGGGCGGCAAGTGGATTGCGCTGCCGTTGCAGATCTACAGCACCAACATGCTGTTTCTCTCCAAGCGCGCGATGGACAAGGCCAAGGCTGACAAGATCCCCGTCACCTGGGCCGACTTCAATGATCTCGCCGAAAAGATGAAATCCGGCGGCGTCGCCTATCCCGTCGCCAACGGCGGCACCCGCCCCGATGACGGGCAGAAGTTCGAGGCCGCTTTGGCGGGCATCAGTCCCATCTCTTACCGCGCGGCCATCATGAACCTCGAAAAGAAGGCCTTGGAGGGCCCCGAGATCAAGGCGGCGTTCGCACAGGTCCGCAAGATCGCCGACTGGATGGACCCCAACGTCGGCGCCCAGCACTTTTCGACCAACCTGAAACGTTTCGTCGACGGCGACATGGGCATGATGATCATGGGCGGTTGGGCGCAGGGCGTATTGCGCAACGCCGGCTTCAAGTTCGACGACTTCATGATCGCCCCGGGGCCGAGCGACAATGGCAAGCCGGTTTTCCTGTTGAATGCCGATGCCTTCATCTTCTGGCAGCGCAAGGAGCCCGACCTGCAAGCCGGCCAGACGCTGATGGCCCAGCTCGTCATGGATCCGGCGATCCAGACGATGTATTCGCAGATCACGGGATCGATCCCCGTGCGCACCGATGTCGATCTTTCCGGTGAAGGCTGGTCGGACGGTCAACGCCGGACCGCAGCAGCTCTGAAGGACTCTATCGCCAGCAATCAGGCCGTCCTCAGTCTTGCGCACAACATGGCGCAGGAAAACGGTATGACCGCAGCGATGATCGACGTGATCACGGAGTACGTGAAGAACAAGACGATCAAGCCGGAGCAAGCGGCCACTCGCCTCGCCGAGGCCGTCGAGGGCGCACGTTGACCATCGCCGTCTCGACAGGACCGGGCCGGCCGGCGACTTCTGACCGGGTGCGCCGGCTGCCCGAATATCTGGCGATCTGGGTGCCGCTGCTGTTGTCCGCCGCGCACCTCATCGCGTTTTCGCTATGGACGATCTGGATATCGTTCACACCATCCACGCTGATCCCTGTTACGGGCTGGGTGGGTCTGCGCAACTATTCCGCGGTTGCGGCATCGCGGAACTGGCAGATCGCCCTGGACAATCTGCTGCTGTTTGGCAGCGCCTTCGTGTTGCTGAGTCTGGCGACCGGCCTCATCCTTGCCATCCTGCTCGATCAACGCATTCGCGGCGAGAACGTGCTGCGATCCATCTTCCTCTACCCCCTGGCGGTGTCGTTCGTGGTCACCGGCACGGTCTGGAGCTGGCTGCTCAATCCCGGCCTTGGAATCCAGAAGCTGGTCCACGACCTTGGCTGGACCTCCTTCCGGTTCGACTGGCTGATCGACCGCGACATGGCCATCTGGACCATTGTCATCGCCGCGATTTGGCAATCCTCCGGCTTCGCCATGGCGCTCTTCCTCGCCGGCCTCCGTTCCGTCGATGCCGACCTGATCAAGGCCGCGCAGATCGACGGCGCCGGACCTGTCAGGATGTACCGGCGCGTCATCCTGCCGACGCTTTGGCCGATCACCATCACCGTCATCGTCATCCAGCTGCAGTTCGCGATTTCGACCTTCGACCTCGTTCGCGCGCTCACCAATGGCGGGCCCGGCATAGCGACCCAGCTTCCGGCCCTCGTCGTCTATGACCTGATGTTCCAGCGCAGCCTGCTCGGACGGGGAGCGGCGGCGGCAGTCCTCATGTTGCTCCTTCTTCTCGCAGTTTTGCTGCCGTATGCAGCGTGGCGTTATGTCCAGCGGCGGCGGGCGATCCATGCGTGACCGAACCTTCGCCCCAAGCCGGATTCTGATCTATCTCATCGTTTCGCTGATCGCTGCAGCATGGCTCGCGCCCCTGGCTGTCGTCGTGCTGAACTCGCTCCGTTCCAACGAGGAGATCGCGCAAGGTTCGATGATCGGCTGGCCGCAACACCTGGCCTGGAGCAACTACGCCGCCGCCTGGAGCGGTTTCTGCGTCGCCGAGACGTGCGCCGGCATCCGGCCGTACATGCTGAACTCCGCGCTCGTGACCATTCCCGCGACGATCTTCTCCACCCTGCTTGGTGCGGTCGCCGGTTACGCGGTTTCGCTCTGGCGCTTTCGCGGCGATAGCTGGATTTACGGTATCGTCACGCTCGGCATCTTCCTTCCGCAGCAGATGCGTTTGCTGCCCTGGACCATCGTGCTGCGCGATACGGGCCTGATGAACACGCTGACGGGCCTGGTCCTGATCCACACGATCCAGGGGCTCTCCTTCACCACCTTGTTCTGCCGAAACTACTACGTTGCCATCCCGCAGGAGTTGATCAGAGCAGCGCGCATCGATGGCGCAGGTTTCTTTCGCATTTTCTGGCGCATCATCCTGCCGCTCTCGCCGCCGATCCTGGTCGTCACCGTGATCTGGCAGTTCACGCATATCTGGAACGAGTTTCTCTATGGCGTGACATTCACGACCGGTCAGCAGCAGCCGGTCACCGCCGCGCTGATCGCGCTATCCGCCGCGGTCGCCGATATCCCGCAGCACGGCGTGCAAAGCGCAGCCGTAATGATCGCCGCCCTGCCGACCCTGCTGATCTATCTGATCGGCGGCAAGTACTTCGTACGCGGCCTCACTGCCGGCGCCGTAAAATGATGGAGTTTTCATGGCCGCGTTGAGCATTCGCACCCTGTCGAAGCGCTACGCCAATCTGGAGGTGCTGAAAGGTATCGATCTCGACATCGAGAGCGGCGAGTTCACCGTGCTGGTCGGGCCATCCGGCTGTGGCAAGTCCACCCTGCTCAACATCGTCGCCGGGCTCGATCGCCCCAGTGCAGGCACCGTCGAAATCGGCGGACGCGTCGTCAATGATGTTCCCCCGAAGGATCGCGACATCGCCATGGTGTTCCAGTCCTATGCGCTCTATCCGTCGATGACGGTGCGCCAGAACATCACGTTCGGCATGGAATGCCGTCATGTGCCGAAAGCTGAGCAGGAGAAAGCGCTGGCGAATGTGGCTCGCCTCCTCCAGATCGAGCCGCTGCTCGGCCGCAAGCCGTCGCAATTGTCCGGCGGCCAGCGCCAGCGCGTGGCGATGGGGCGGGCGCTGGTGCGCGATCCCCTGCTCTTCCTGTTCGACGAGCCGCTCTCCAATCTCGATGCGAAGCTGCGCGTCGAGATGCGGATGGAGATCAAGCGGCTGCATCAGCGCATCGGTGCCACCATCATCTATGTCACGCACGATCAGATCGAGGCGATGACGATGGCAACGCGCATCGCCGTGATGCATAGGGGCGTGGTGCAGCAGTTTGCCGATCCGGACACCGTGTACCGCTATCCGGCCAATCTGTTCGTCGCCCGCTTCATGGGCTCGCCGCCGATGAACACGATGCCAGCGCGGCTCGAGGCCGACACCGGCGGGCCAGTGGCCGTCATTGGAGCCGGGCGGCCGGACGAAGTCCGTCTTCGCCTCCAGGACTACGACGACGCGGCGTCCTATGTCGGCCGCGAGGTGGTGCTCGGGATCAGGCCGGAATGCATCGCCGAGGGGAACCGGGCGTTCTCCGGTGCGACGGGCGCCCCCGTCATCGTCACCGCGCCGGTCGAGATGGTCGAGCCCACAGGGGCCGAGACCATCGTGCTGCTGCGGCTTGGCGGCGAGCCGGCGCAGGCGCGCGTCTCGCCTGATGTCCGGCCCACGCCGGGCTCCCCCGCCTCCTTCGCGCTCGACACGCGGCGCATTTGCCTGTTCGACCCCGAGACGGAGCGGCTGATCGCATGACCCGGACCATCTATCCCAGCCTTGCCGGCCGCGTGGTATTGATCACCGGTGGCGCCAGCGGCATCGGCGCCGCCTTCGTGCGCGCCTTCGCGACCCAGGGCGCCCGCGTCGCCTTCCTCGACATCGATGCGAGCGCCGGCGAAGCGCTGGCGCGGGACGTCGCAGCCACATCCGGCTCCGCGCCCCTGTTCGTGCCCTGTGACCTCCTCGACATCGACGCCTTGCGCGCTGCGATGGCACGGGTGCACGGATCGCTCGGCGATGCCGTAGTCCTCGTCAACAACGCCGCCAACGACCAACGTCAGATGCTGGCCGAGGTGACGCCGGCCGAATTCGACTGGACGATCGGCGTCAATCTCAAGCACGTCTTCTTTGCGGCCCAGGCGGTGGTGCCGCAGATGCAGGCGCGCGGCGGCGGCTCGATCATCAACATGTCGTCGGTGGCGTGGATCCGCGGTGCGCCGGCGTTGCCGGTCTATGCCGCGGCGAAGGCGGCGATCGTCGGCTTCACCAATTCGCTGGCCAGGTCAGTCGGCCCCGACCGCATTCGCGTCAACGCGATCGCGCCCGGCATGGTGATCACCGAGCGCCAGCGCCGGCTCTGGTTTCCGGACGAGCAGAAGATCTCCGAGCTGCGCACCCGCCAGGCGGTGCCCGATGCGGTGACGCCCGAGGACATCGCCAGCATGGCGCTGTTTCTCGCATCCGACGAGAGCCAGCGTATCACCAGCCAGTGTTTTCGGATCGACGGCGGCTTGGCTTAGCTCCGCCTCCCCTTCCGCATCGTCGCGAGCACGATGTCGGCGGCGAGCACGCTCGGCGATTTGTTGCCGGTGGACATGATGGTGTCGAGCCGGGCGATCGCTTCGACCTGTCGCTTGCGCAGCGGCGTGTCCGTGAGCAGCTCCGTCAGCGCCGGCGCCAGCTTCTCCGGTACGCAATCCTCCTGCAAGAACTCCGGAATGACATCCTCGCCGATCACGAGATTAGCGAGGATCACCGAAGAGACGCGGATCGCGCGGCGCAGGATGAAGGCTTCGATCGCGCCGACGCGATAGGCCGTGACCATCGGAATGCCTGATAGCGCGAGCTCCAGCGTCACGGTGCCGGATTTGGCCAGCGCCGCGCGCGCGAATCGGAACGCGGCGCGCCTCTCGGTCTCGCCGACCACGATTTGCGGCTTGACCGGCCAGCTCGCGATGCCTTCGCGGATGGTGGCTTCGAGATGGGGCATGGTCGGCAGCTTCAGTTCGAAGGCGCGGCCTTCGGCCTGGAGCCGTCCGAGTGTCGCGCCAAACACGTCAAGATGGTGCCTGATCTCGCTGCGGCGACTGCCGGGCAGCACCAGCAGAACCGGCGGCTCGCCGTCGCGCCGCCGCTGCTCCTCCGCATTTGGCCGCAGCGACGGCAATTGCTCGATCAGGGGATGGCCGACATAGCTGCATGGCGGCCCGCCGAGCTTGCGGTATTCCTCCGGCTCGAACGGCAACAGGCCGAGCACATGATCGACGTAGCCGAGCATGGTCCGCGCCCGTCCCGGCCGCCAGGCCCAGAGTTGCGGCGAGACATAGTCGACGACCGGGATCGCGGGATTCTTCGCGCGCACGCGGCGGGCAACGCGATGGGTGAAATCGGGGCTGTCGACGATGACGAGCGCGTCGGGCGCGGCCTCCAGCACGGCGTCCACGGTCTGGCGGATCAGCCGCAATATCTTCGGCAATTGCTGCACCACCGCGGCAAAGCCGACGATCGACAGCTCCTCGATCGGAAACAGCGTCTCGAGCCCCTCGCGCGCCATGGTCCGGCCGCCGACGCCCACGAACTGCACGCCGTCGCCGAGCCGCTGGCGCAACACCTTCATCAAGGCGCTGCCGAGCCGGTCGCCGGATTCCTCCGTCGCGATCAGGAAGATCTTTCGCTTGGGATCGCGGCTCTGCATCACGCCGGCAGGCCGATGACGAAGAGATATTTGGTGTCGGCGAGCGAGATCATCGCCTGCGGCTCGGCGGCGATGGTGTTACCGGCGACGACGGCGATGCCGGCCAGCCCGGCGCGAGCGACGCCCTCAAGGGTACGCGGGCCGATCGTCGGCAGGTCGAAGCGCAAATCCTGTCCGCTCTTCGGCACCTTCACCAGCACCCCGCGTCCTGTCGCAGCGCGGATGCGACCTTCCTCGCGCAGGCGTGCCACGCGCGCGAGCAGCGCGTCGGTGCCCTCGATATCCTCGATCGCCACCACATGGCCGTCGATCACGACCGCGGCCTGGCCGATGTCGAACGGGCCGAGCGCGGTCAGCACCGCGCGGCCGCGCTCGATGTCGGCCTTGCTGTTGTCGTTCGGCCAGGCGCGGCTGATGCAGCCCTCGGGCATCAGCAGATCCGGCGCGACATCCTTGATGCCGACCATGCGAAAGCCGCCTTGCTCGAGAATGCGCCCGACGCCGGACAACAGATGATCGTCGCCGCCGCGGAAGGCGCGGATGACGTTGCCGAGCAGGCGCAGTGTCGTGACGTCGAACCTTATTTCGGACAGCGCGGGCCGCACCAATGTGCCGATGAAGATCAGGTCGCGGCAGCCCTCCTCGCGGAACAGCCGCATGGCGCGGCCGAGCTGGCCGACCGAGATCCAGCGATGGCGAAATTTCTCCACCCGCGTCGGATCGCAGGCACCGCGCAGCGGGAACAGCACCGGCGTGATGCCGCGGGCGGCAAGCGAGTCGGCGACCGCGAACGGCATGGCGCCGCCGCCGGCGACGACGCCGACCGGCGATGAAATCTCTGAAGCCGCCGATGTCATGCCCGCGGCCATCCCGAAATCACTTCTCGATGGCGGGAAGACAGATCGGGCGATGCTTGCGCTTGCCGATGAAGTCGAGGATCTCGGCAATCGCGGGGTCTTCGCCCGCGAGCGGCTGGGCCGCCGCGAGCCGCTCGGCGAACGTGCCGGGGCCGTGGAAGACTTTCTGGTAGAACGATTGCACGGTCGCGCGCCGCTGCTTGGTGAACTGCCGCCGCTTCATGCCGATGAGATTGAGGCCTTCCAGCGCCGCATATTGGCCGTTGGCGAGGCCGAACGGAATGATGTCGTCGCGCACGCCCGAGAGGCCGCCGACCATCACATAGGAGCCGATGCGGGTGAACTGATGCACCGCCGACAGCCCGCCGATATAGACGGCGTCGCCGATCTCGCAATGGCCGCCGAGCGTCGCCGAGGTCGCGAAGATCGCGTTGTTGCCGACCACGCAGTCATGGCCGACATGGCTGTTGTTCATGAAGTAGCCGTTGTTGCCGACGCGCGTCTTTCCCCCGCCCTTGACGGTGCCGACATTCATCGTCGCACCCTCGCGGATGGTGTTGCCGGAACCGATGTCGAGCGTGGTCGGCTCGCCCTTGTAGCTAAGGTCCTGCGGCGCGCCGCCGAGCACCGCAAAGGGCGAGATCACGCAGCCATCGCCGATCGAGGTGTGGCCGATGACGGTGACCTGTCCAAGCAGCTTGCAATTGGCTCCGATCCGGGCGTTGCGACCGATGATGCAAAAGGGTCCGATCTCGGTACCCTCGCCGATCACGGCGCCGTCCTCGACCCGTGCGGTGGGATCAATCTTACTCATCAAGCAATCTGACTCATCAAGAAGGTCTGATTATGTGTTGAAGTCGCTCGGTTTTCCGGTGGTTAGCGCGACTATGCCCGATCTGTCCAGTGACGTATCATCTCGGCCTGTTTCAGGCACCGGATGAGCCGGCCGTCCTAAAGCACGATGAGATTGGGATGAATCGTCATCGCGCTTCAGGCTATTGTTTGAGCATGATCCTTTCGGAAAACCGCTGCACACTTTTCCGGATCATGCTCCAGCCCTTCAACGCCTTCATGTGGAGCTTGAAGTCATCGTGGTCAGGGCCCTGGCAGTTCTGCTCGCACAGCTCGCGGCCGCCCCGATCGTCTCCGAGACGGTCGAGACCTGCGAACGCCGCTTCGTCGATCTCGGGACGTTCGAGTGCCGCGATATCACCCGCAGCACGGTGCTTCAGCGGGTCTGCTACGACCGCGCGCGGCAGGCCCTCATCGTCGCGATCGACGGCCAGTATGACCGCTATTGCGGGGTCGCGGCCGAGACAGTCGACAGCCTGCTCGGCGCACCGTCCATGGGCCAGTTCTTCAACCGGAATATCAGGCGCGAGACGGCCGACAGCCGTTACGGCTGCGGCGCATAATCCATTTCCGCTGGCTTGAGCTGCTCAGTCCGTCAGCATGGCGCCGACGTCGGCTTCCGCAACGATCTGGCCGTTGACCTTGGCGTCGCCGTGAAACCACCACATCGCCTTGCGGCGGCCGATCGAACGCATGTGATATTCGATGGTGTCGCCGGGCAGCACCGGCTTGCGGAACTTGCATTTGTCGATGGTGAGGAAATACACCGCGCGCGGCTTCTCGGTGCCTTCGACCGAGGTGATGCCGATCACGCCCGCGGTCTGTGCCATCGCTTCGATCATCATCACGCCGGGATAGACCGGGCGTTCCGGGAAATGCCCCTGGAAGGCCGGCTCGTTGAAGGTGACGTTCTTGATGCCAATGCCGCTGTAATCGGCGCGGATATTGATCACCCGGTCGATCAACAGCATCGGGAAACGGTGCGGCAGCGTCCGGAGGATCGCGTTGATATCCACCAGCTCGAATTTAACAGGTGATTCCTCCGTCATTCCCGTCCCTCGTTCTTCGGATCGGCCCTGCTGTCGCGTACCAGGCGCTCCACCGCGATAATTTCCTTGAACCATTGCTTGGTCGGCTTGGCGAAAAAGCCGCCCCAGCGTCCGTTCGGCGGGATGTCATCCTTGACGCCGCTCATCGCGGTGACCTGGGCCCCATCGCCGATCTTGAGGTGATTGTTGATGCCAACCTTTGCTCCCAGCGCCACGTTGTCGCCGATCGTCAGGCTGCCTGCGAGCCCGATCTGGGCCGCCAGCAGGCAGTTCCGACCGATGGTCACATTGTGGCCGATCTGGACCTGGTTGTCGATTTTGGTGCCCTCCCCAATCACGGTGTCGCGCAGGGAGCCGCGATCGATGGTGGTGCCGGCGCCGACTTCCACATTGTTCTGGATCAGCACGCGGCCGGTCTGGGGCACCTTGAGATGGCCCTCGGGGCCGAAGAAGATGAAGCCATAGCCGTCCTGGCCGATCGAGCAGCCGGGATGGATCAGGACGTTGTTGCCGATCAGCGCGCACTGGATGGCCGTGCGGGCGCCGACATTGCAGTCCCGGCCGATCTTGACGCCGGGACCGATGACCACGCCGGCCCCGATCACGGTGCCGCTGCCGATCTCGACGTCAGGGCCGATGACGGTCAGGGGATCGACGATGACGTCGTCCTCCAGCCGGGCCGAAGGATCGATAATGGCCGACGGCGCGATGCCGTCATTGCCGACCCAGGACTGCGGGCGCAGCGCATCGCCGTGCCATTCCCGGGCGAGCCCGACAAAGGCGCGGAACGGCTGCGCCACCCGCAGCACGGCCACATGCGCGGGCACCTGGGCCTCGAAGCGCGGACTCACCAGGCAAGCCCCGGCCTTGGTCGCCTTGAGCTCGTCGGCATATTTGAGGTTGTCGAAGAACGCCAGATGCATCGGGCCGGCTTCGTCGAGCGAAGCAAGACCGGTAATGACGTGACCGCCCCTGGCAGGGTCGACGAGCTGCGCCTTGGTCAGCGCTGCAATGTCAGCCAGCGCCGAGGCCGGCGGCTTTTTGAAGAAGGTCGGCTGCGCCATTCCACCCCATCGCGGTCCGGCTTCGGCATGAAGCGGTCAGGCCGCATCATGCCTTATCTCACGGATTGAGCACGATCTTTTTGGAAACCGGCCCCAACAAGGGGCCGGCTCATGCCCTGCTGATCGAATTAGAACGAGGTGCCGCCGCCGAACCGGAACTCCTGGGTACGGTCGTACTTGCCCTTGGTGAGCGGCACGGCGTAGTCGAAGCGCAGCGGTCCGAATGGCGACTGCCAGATCAGGCCGACACCAACCGACGAACGGACGACGTTGCCGTTGTCATACACCAGGCCGGTACAGGTTCCAGCGGTGGACGGGTTGATGGTCGACGGCGTACAGTTCGAGTTCCTGGTCGTGGTCATTTCGTTGGTCAGCGACCACGTCGTCGGGCCCTGATAGTCGAACAAACCACCGGCGTCGGCGTAGACCGCGCCCTTCAGACCCACTTCCTTCGGCAGGAACCAGAACGGCATCTGCAATTCGAACGAAGCGCCCCAATATTTGGTACCGCCAAGCGCGTCTTGCGTGCCGAAGGGATTCAAATCGCGCGGACCGATGCCGTTCGGAGCAAAGCCGCGGACCAAGTTCGGGCCCATCTGGAACTGATCCAGCATGCGGATATCGTTGTTGCCGATCTTGTTCAGCATGCCGCCCTGAAGGTGAACGAGGCCGACGATGTCGGACACCAGCGGAGCGTAGTACTTCGCATCGACGACGGACTTCAGGTAGGTGACGTCGCCGCCCACGCCGGCGAAGTCCTGCCGGAAGTCGACGAGCAGACCGTCGGTGGGGTTCTTGTTGTTGTCCAGCGTGTTGTAGGTCAGCGTGTAGCCGAGCGCCGAGGTCAGGGTCTTGCCGCCGGCAAGCTCCTTGCGGACCGGCAGCGAGGCTTCGCCGTCGGAGTAGCAGCCGAGACCGCCGGTCGATGGGGCGAGGGCGATACCAGTTGCATTGGCAAAGGCCGGGCTCGGGTTGAAAGCCGGATTCGGCGTCACGCCATCCGCCAGGAACTGATTGTTGTTACAGTTCGCCAGGGAGGACGGCAGAGTGATTTCCTGCTGGTAGATCGAGTAGCGCAGCTGGAGCGCCAGATCTTCACGCAGGGAGAAGCCAAGGCGCGGCGAGAAGCCGAGCGTCTTCGTGCCGTAGGAGATGTAGCTGTTGGACAGCTGTTGGCGCTGATAGAGGTCGAGACCGAGCGCGACGCGGTAGTCGAGCAGATACGGCTCGACGAACGACAGCGAATAGCCGCGCGCATACTGGCCGTAGGTCACCGACGCCTTGGCGAACAGGCCGCGGCCAAGCAGGTTACGCTCGGAGATCGAGACTTCGGCGAGCGCGCCGTCGGTGGTGGAGTAGCCGCCCGAGACCGAGAAGTCGCCGGTCGATTTCTCTTCGAGATCGACGATCAGGACCACGCGGTCGCTGGAGGAGCCCGGCTCCGTCGTGATCTTCACGCTCTTGAAGTAGTCGAGGTTCTTCAGGCGGCGCTCGGCACGGTCGACCAGCGCGCGGTTGTAGGCATCGCCCTCGGAGATGTCGAACTCGCGGCGGATCACGTAGTCGCGCGTGCGGGTGTTGCCGCGGACGTTGATGCGCTCGATATAGGTGCGCGGGCCCTCGTCGATGTTGAACACGACGGCGACGGTGTGCGCCTCGAAATTGCGGTCGCCGCCGGGACGGACCACGGCGAAGGCATAGCCGCGACGCGACGCCTCGATCTGCATTTCCTCGACCGACTTCTCGACCGATTCGACGTTGTAGAGCGCGCCGACATTGACGCGCGAATAGTTGCGCATCGTGGTCGGATCGAAGTTCGGAATGGAGGAGCGGAAGTCGACGGTGCCGACGCGGTACTGCGAGCCTTCCTCGATCTTGAAGGTGACGTTGAAGCCCTTCTTCTCCGGATCGTATTCGGTGAGCGCGGCGACCACCTGGACGTCGGCGAAACCGTTCTTGAGATAGAAACGGCGAATCAGGTCACGGTCGGCCTCGACGCGATCGGGATCGTAGAGGTCGTTGCTGGCGAGGAAGCTCAGCAGGTTCGATTCGTGCGTCTTGATGACGTCGCGCAGGCGGTAGGACGAGAACGCGTTATTGCCGACGAACTCGATCGACTTGACGCCGGTCTTGGCGCCCTCGTCGACCGTGAAGATCAGGTCGACGCGGTTATTCGGCTGCTCGATGATCTCGGGCGTGACGCGGACGTCATAGCGACCCGAGCGGCGGTAGATTTCGGCGATTCGCAGGGTGTCGGACTGCACCATGGCGCGGGAGAAGGTGCCGCGCGCCTTGGACTGGACTTCAGCGGTGAGCTGCTCGTCCTTGATCTTCTTGTTACCTTCGAACGCGATGCGACCGATCACCGGGTTTTCCACCACGGAGACGATGATCTGGCCACCGGAACCGCGATTGATTCGCACGTCCTGGAACAGGCCGGTCTCGATCAGGGCCTTCAGGCCGTCATCGATGGCGCCCTGATCCAGGCGGCCACCCGGGCCAGGCTTGAAATAGGAGCGGATCGTCTCCACCTCGACACGGCGATTTCCTTCGACGGAAATCGACTGGACGGTCTGAGCAAGCGCAGACGAAGACACAAAACCAGCCCCAACCGGGGCAAGCACCGGCGCGCCGAACAAGATCAGGGTTGCGAGCAAGCCCCCCCGGAGTCGCAGTCCAAACTTCATTGCGCAACGCGCCCTTATCAGTACCAGACCCAACCCCAACGCCGGTCCGGGAGATTCCCCAAGTTCGAAGCCGCTTGTAGCCAATTTCCCCGGTGTCGCAAACGGCCGCGGACACCGCAATTTCAATTTCATTCCAAGACGTTGCTCATAAGCAACGCCACAAAAAAGCCCGTATCAGGATGCTGCCATCCTCAGGATGTCGTTGTAGGTGGCAAACACCATCAACATCAGCACCAAACCGAGCCCGATTCGGAACCCCATCTCCTGAGTCCGCTCGGACAAGGGCCGGCCCCGGACCACTTCCGCCGCGTAGAACATCAGGTGACCGCCATCGAGCAGCGGGATCGGGAACAGGTTCAACAGCCCGATCGACACCGACAGCACCGCGCACAGATTGATCACGAACTGGAAGCCGGCACTGGCCGCCTGCCCCGACATCTTGGCGATGCCGAGCACGCCGCTGACCTCGTTGGGATTGCCTTGTCCGACGAACAGCGAGCCAAGGAACTTGAAGGTGCTGGTGATGATGAACCAGACCTGCTCGACCCCGATCTTGAGCGCTTCGCCGACGCCGACCGGCGTGGTCGAGGCCTCGCCGGCCTGAGACTTGTGCTCGACGCCGAGCACGCCGAGGCGGTGGCTGTTGCCAAAGGGATCCTTGCGCTCGAGCAGCGCCGGGGTCGCGGTCAGGGAGACGATGGCGCCGTCCCGCTTGACCTGGAAGGCAAGCGCCGAACCGGCATTCATCGCAACGATTCGCTGCATGTCGGCAAAGCTCTCGATCGGCTTGCCGTCGATCTGCACGACGACGTCGCCGATCTTGAAGCCGGCCGCGGCCGCAGCGCCGTCGGCGACGACGCCGTCGACACGGGCGATCGTGCTCGGCTTGCCGTAATAGAACGCCATGGCGGCGAAGATCAGCGCGCCCAGAATGAAATTGGCGATCGGTCCGGCCGCGACGATGGCGGCGCGCGGGCCGACCTTCTTATGATGGAAGCTGCCGGCGCGCTCCTCGGCCGTCATGGCCGCGAGCGTCTCGGCCGACGGGGTCGAAGCTTCGCTTTCGTCGCCGAAGAACTTGACGTAGCCGCCGAGCGGGATCGCCGAGATCTTCCAGCGGGTGCCATGGCGGTCGTTGAAGCCGACCAGCTCCGGTCCGAAACCGAGCGAGAAGGTGAGCACCCGAACGCCCGCCCAGCGCGCGACCAGGAAATGGCCGAGTTCATGGAAGAACACGACGATCGTCAGGACGAACAGGAAGGGAACCGCGTAGCCGAGGAGCCCATGGCTCAACGCATTGAAACTATGGACGAAAAAGTCGATCATCGAATTCCCTCATCCAGCGCCGCAAGGCCCTGGCCCCGTGCCATCTAGGATGCCTTTAAGGCAATTTGAGGCAATAGGGCGGCAGCTCTATTTCGCGCAACATGGTCAACAGAGATGGCATCATCGGCGGACGTCAGGGGAGCCTGGTTCCCGCCACGGATCCAATCGTCCAGCGTCGCCTCGACCAGCCGCGCGATCGCGCCGAACCGGATCTTGCCGGCGATGAAGGCGGCGACCGCAACCTCGTTGGCGGCGTTGTAGACGGTGGTCGCCCCCTTCCCGGTCCGGAGCGAATCGAAGGCCAGCCGAAGTCCAGGGAAGCGCTCGAAATCCGGCGCCTCGAAGGTCAGCTGGCCGATCTTGGCCAGATCGAGCTTGGCCGCCGGCCCCTTGATGCGGTCGGGCCAGCCGAGGCAGTGCGCGATCGGCGTGCGCATGTCGGGAGAACCGAGCTGAGCCACCACCGAACGGTCGGAGAACTCGACCATGCCGTGGATGATCGACTGCGGATGCACGAGGACGTCGATCTCGTCGGGCGAGAGCGCGAACAAATAGGATGCCTCGATCACCTCGAGGCCCTTGTTCATCATCGAGGCGGAATCGATCGTGATCTTCTGGCCCATGCTCCAGTTCGGATGCTTCAGGGCCTGCTCGAGCGTCGCCTGCTCGATGTCGGCCGGCTTCCAGGTCCGGAACGGTCCGCCCGAGGCGGTGATGATGACGCGGACGAGCTCGTCGCGATTGCCTGAGCCGAGCGCCTGGAACAGCGCATTGTGCTCGGAATCGGCCGGCAGGATGCAGGCGCCCGCTTTCGCCGCGCGCTGCATGAAGAAATCGCCGGCGCAGACGAGACATTCCTTGTTGGCGAGCGCGACATGCGCGCCGCGATCCACCGCGGCCAAAGCTGGCTTCAGTCCGGCGGCGCCGCTGACGGCGGCCATCACCCAATCGGCCGGACGCGCGCCGGCTTCGATCACCGCGCTTTCGCCCGCGCCGCATTCCGTGCTCGTTCCCGCAAGCGCAGCCTTGAGTTCGGCGAACTTGGATGTGTCGGCGATCGCGACGTAGCGCGCGGAAAACTCCTTGGCGAGCTTGGCCAGCGCCTCGACATTGCCGTTCGCCGTCAGGGCTTCGACGCGATAGCGCTCGGGAGAAGCGCGCAGCAGATCCATCGTGCTGTCGCCGATCGAGCCGGTGGCGCCGAGAACCGTGACACTGCGGACGCTCGACGCCGCAGCCTTGTTGTTACGCAATGGGACCGCGCTCATATCCTCACCAAACCATAAGACCGCTTCCGGCGCTATGCACACCATGGCGGAGAAAGCCGATAATCCATGCCATCAGGATGGCAGCAACAAAACCGTCCAGACGGTCCAGTAGCCCGCCATGGCCGGGAATTAAGTGACTGGAATCCTTGACGCCGAAGCGCCGCTTCACTGCGGATTCGAACAGATCGCCCGCCTGCGATACCACCGACAGGATGGCGCTGACGAGCAGCAGTGGAACCGCCTTTCCGATCCCGCACGCCGCAAAGCCGGCCGCAACCAAAAGGCTCGCCGCGAAGCCACCGAGCGCCCCGGACCAGGTCTTCTTAGGGCTCACGCGCGGCCATAATTTCGGCCCGCCAATGCTGCGTCCGGCGAAATAGCCGCCGATATCGGTCGCCCACACCACCAGCAGCACGAACATCAGCGCTGCGAAGCCATTGACGAGATCCTGCCGCACCAGGATCGAGGCCAGCAGCGCCGCCGATGCGTAGGCGAAGCCGGTGGCCGCCCAGATGAATTTGCCCCGCGCGATCAGCATCACGATCGCGCCGCCGATGAGGCCGGTGATGATTGCGGTCTTGAGCGCGCCGAAGGCGACGCAGGCCCCCATCATGGCAATGACGATGGTCCCCGCCCCGGTCAGTGCGGCAGACCCCGCGCCCACCACCATCAGCCATTCCGCGAACAGCCCGATCGACACCAGCGTGACGAGAAGCGCCCACAGCCAGCCGCCGGCGTAGGCCAGCGCGATGGCGAGCGGCGCCAGCACCAGCGCCGCGAGGACTCGCATCACCAGATTGCTCGGGGCAGGCTTCGCGCCCGCCGATGCGGCGTCGGGTTCGCTCACGAGGCGTTTTTCGCGACCAGACCGCCGAAACGGCGCTCGCGTCTGGCGAATTCGGCGATCGCGCCTTCCAGCGCCGCCTTGTCGAAATCGGGCCAGTGGATCGGCACGAAGACCAGCTCGCTGTAGGCGGCCTGCCACATCAGGAAGTTGGACAGCCGCTGCTCGCCGCTGGTGCGGATGATGAGATCGGGATCGGGGATGTCGGGCGCATCGAGATGAGCCCCGATCGTCTCGGCGTCGATCGTTTCAGGGGCGCGCTTGCCGTCTGCGACTTCCCGCGCGAGCTTCTGGGCGGCTTTCGCGATTTCCTGCCGCGAACCGTAATTGAAGGCGACGACCAGCGTCAGGCGCGTGTTGTCGCGCGTCAGCTCCTCGGCCTCGTTGAGGAGTGCGCAGATGTCGCTATCGAGTCCGTCGCGCTCGCCGATGATGCGGACCTTGACGCCGTCGCCGTGCAGGCTCGCGAGATCGTTGCGGATGAAGCGACGCAGGAGACCAAACAGATCGCCGATCTCGCTCGCCGGACGCGACCAGTTCTCCGAAGAGAAGGAGAAGATGGTGAGATAGCGGATGCCGAGCTCGTGCGAGGCACGCACCACCCGGCGCAGTGCCTCGACACCGCGGCGATGCCCTTCGGCCCGCGGCAGGCCGCGCGCGGCCGCCCAACGCCCGTTGCCATCCATGATGATGGCGACATGCGCAGGCGCGTCGGACCGGTCGGGTCCTTCGGTTGCTGGCGCGGCGGCGTTGGACATGGAAGTGGCCTTAGACGGTCAGGATTTCTTTTTCCTTGGTGGCCAGCAGCTGGTCGATCTCGGAGATCGTGCCGTCGGTCGCCTTCTGCACCTCGTCGGCGTGACGCTTCTGATCGTCCTCCGACATCTCGTGATTCTTCTCGGCCTTCTTGAGGACGTCGAGGCCGTCGCGGCGGACATGACGCGCGGCGACCTTGGCCGCTTCCGCGTATTTGTGTGCGACCTTGACGAGTTCCTTGCGACGCTCCTCGTTGAGCTCGGGGATGCGCAGGCGCAGCACCTGGCCTTCGGTCGCAGGCGACAGGCCGAGATTGGAATCGACGATCGCCTTCTCGACCGGCTTGACCATCGACTTGTCCCAGACCTGCACCGAGATCAGCCGCGGCTCCGGCACGCTGACGGTGGCAAGCTGGTTGAGCGGCATGTGGCTGCCGTAGGCCTCGACCTGCACCGGGTCGAGCATCGAGGCCGACGCGCGCCCCGTGCGCAGGCCGCCAAGCTCGTGCTTTAGGGCCTGGACGGCGCCCTGCATGCGACGCTTCACTTCGTTGAGGTCGAAATTACCCGTGGCCATCACGTTTCTCCTTCAAAATCCCGGCGACCCCTTCCGCCCCCTTTCAGGCGCGACCGACGAGCCGTCAGCCGGCGACGACGGTTCCGTGGCCGCCGCCACGCAGCACAGCGCCGATCGAACCCGGCTCCGCGATCGAGAACACGATGATAGGCAGCAACGTCTCGCGGGCAAGCGCGAAGGCGGTCGCATCCATCACCTTGTAGCCGCCCTCGATCGCCTGCGAATGCGTCAGCCGGTCGAACCGCTTGGCGGTCGGATCCTTTTTCGGGTCGGCCGAGTAGACGCCGTCGACATTGGTCGCCTTCAGCACAGCCTCGGCTCCGATCTCTGCCGCCCGCAGCACCGCGGTCGTATCGGTGGTGAAGAACGGATTGCCGGTTCCGCCCCCGAGCAGCACGATCCGGCCCTCGGCGAGGTATTTGTGCGCTGCGGTGCGGGTGAACAGCTCGGAAATCTCGGGCATGACGAAGGCCGACAGCGTACGTGCCGGCGTGCCCTTGCGCTCGATCGTCGCCTCCAGCGCGAGGCAATTCATCATGGTGGCGAGCATGCCCATGGTGTCGCCGGTGGTGCGCGACACCCCCTGCGCGGACACTTCGACGCCGCGCACGATGTTGCCGCCGCCGATCACCACCGCAACCTCGGTGCCGAGCTGGCGGGCGGCGATCAGATCGTCCGCAACCCGGTCGAGGGTCGGCTGATCGATGCCAAAACCCTGCTGTCCCGCGAGATACTCGCCGGACAGCTTGATCACGACGCGACGATAGACCGGATCAGTCATGAGCACTTTCCCCGTCCGGGCGCCGCTTCCGGCGGCAAGCCGGAAGGAACGTACCGGCGCTTACTTCTTGCCGCTGGCCGCTGCGACCTCGGCCGCGAAGTCGCTTTCCTGCTTCTCGATTCCCTCACCGAGAGCATAGCGCACAAAGCCCGCGATCTTCACCGCGCCGCCGACCTTGCCTTCGGCTTCCTTCACCGCCTGCGCCACCGATTTGCCGGTGTCGTGGATAAAGGCCTGCTCGAGCAGGCAGACTTCCTTGTAATAGGTCTTGAGGCCGGACTCGACGATCTTCTCGATCACGTTCTCGGGCTTGCCCTGCTGGCGATATTTGTCGGCGAGCACGTCCTTCTCACGCTTCACGACCGCCGGATCGAGGCCGGACGGCTCGAGCGCGAGCGGGTTGGTGGCCGCAACATGCATCGCGATCTGGCGAGCGAGGGCAGCGAGCTCGTCGGCTTTGCCGGGCGATTCGAGCGCGACGATCACGCCCATCTTGCCGGCGCCTTCGACGACGGCGCCGTGGACGTAGCTCGACACGACGCCCTGCTTCACTTCGAGCGAAGCTGCGCGGCGCAGCGTCATGTTCTCGCCGATGGTGGCGATCGCGTCGTTGATTGCGGCTTCGATCGTGACGTCGCCGACCTTGGCGGCCTTGATCTTCTCGACATCGGCACCGACGTCGAATGCGACCTGGGCGACCATCTTGACGAGGCCCTGGAACTGGCCGTTGCGCGCGACGAAGTCGGTCTCGGAGTTGACCTCGACCACGACGCCCTTGGTGCCCTTGGTGAGCGCGCCGATCAGACCTTCCGCAGCGACGCGGCCGGACTTCTTGGCAGCCTTCGACAGGCCCTTCTTGCGCAGCCAGTCCTGCGCCGCTTCCATGTTGCCGTCGTTTTCGGTGAGCGCGGCCTTGCAGTCCATCATGCCTGCGCCGGTGGACTCGCGCAGATCCTTGACCATCGCAGCTGTGATCGTTGCCATCGTTGAAAATCCTTCTTGCCTGCCGGTTTGCCGCGGCGTGGCATCAAACAGCCCCGCCGCGGTCCATCTCAGGAATTCGCGTCAACTGAAATGGTGGCCGGACTTATATCCGGCCAACCCATCGCTCTTTTTGACTATTCCGCTTCCGCGGTCAGCGCCTTGGCCTTGGCCACCCAGGCATCCGCACGGCTCGGCAGACCGACTTCTTCGCCGATCTTGTGCGCGGTGTCGTGATCGAGCTCGGCGAGCTGCCAGAAGTGGAAGATGCCGAGGTCGTTGAACTTCTTCTCGATCGCGCCCGACACGCCCGGGAGCTTCTTGAGGTCGTCGGCGGTGCCGCGCGGACCGGCAAGGCCCTGGAAGCCGCTCGAGGAAGCGGCCGGCAGCTCTTCGGCGACCGGACGAGCCGAGGCGCCGATGTCGATGCCCGAATCGCCCTGGGCGCGCGAGATGCCGTCGATCGCCGCACGTGCGATCAGGTCGCAATACAGCGCGATCGCGCGGCCGGCGTCGTCATTGCCCGGGACCACATAGGTGATGCCCTTGGGATCCGAATTGGTGTCGACGATCGCGGCGACCGGGATGTTGAGCCGCTGGGCTTCCTGGATCGCGATGTCTTCCTTGTTGGTGTCGATCACGAAGATCAGGTCGGGCAGACCGCCCATGTCCTTGATGCCGCCGAGCGAGCGATCGAGCTTGTCGCGCTCGCGCTGAAGCGTCAGGCGCTCCTTCTTGGTGTAGGAGCTGGCGTCGCCGCCGGACAGCACGTCATCGAGATGACGCAGGCGCTTGATCGAAGCCGAGATCGTCTTCCAGTTGGTCAGCGTGCCGCCGAGCCAGCGCGAATTGACGAAATACTGCGCGCAGCGCTTGGCAGCGTCCGCGACGCCGTCCTGCGCCTGGCGCTTGGTGCCGACGAACAGGATGCGGCCGCCCTTGGCGACGGTGTCGCTAACCGCCTGCAAGGCGGTGTGCAGCAGCGGCACGGTCTGCGCGAGGTCGACGATGTGGATGTTGTTGCGGGCGCCGAAAATGAACGGTGCCATTTTCGGATTCCAGCGGTGAGACTGGTGACCAAAGTGCACGCCAGCTTCGAGGAGCTGACGCATGGTGAAATCGGGTAGCGCCATAGTTTCAATTCTCCGGTTGGTTCCTCCGGAAACGTGTGAGCAAAACGGAGCGTTCTCGCCCCGGTTGCCACCGGACGGCCTTGTGAGCCATGTTTCCGTGTGAGATGGGGCGCTATATAGCGCCATTTCGGCCAGAAGCAAGGAAATAAGGGCCTTTCGGGGGCGGTTTTCGTCCCCCGAAGGCCCTCTTCCGTAAAGACCACGCCAGTCCGCAAAGACCTAGCAAAGACCTAGCATTTGGGCTGGTTCGGCGGGCACTTTTTCGCCGCCGGCGGTGGCGCCGCTGGGCGCGGTGGAGGTGCCGCCGGACGCGGTGGGGGCGGTGGCGCGACGGCCATCCGCGGCGGCGGCGGTGGAGCCGGCCGGGCGACCGGCGGTGGCGGCGT
>NZ_JAPRAQ010000030.1 GCF_029989365.1 Bradyrhizobium sp. Arg816
TGTTGCGAACCCGGGTCGACGTCGAAATCGAACGACAGAATCGTGACCTGTTGCAGGCTATCAACGAGCGCGCGAGACAGCAACTTCGGCTGCAGTGCACGGTCGAAGGATTGTCGGTCGGGGCGATAGGATATTATGTGGTCAGCCTGTTCAGCTATCTTGCCAAGGGCGCGCATGATGTCGGACTGCGAGTAGAGCCCTCGTTCCTGACCGCAGCCTTCGTGCCGATCGCGGTCGGCGTGATCTGGCTGGTCAGTTACAATGTCCGAAAGCGACACCTCAAGCACGACGACGCGCCCTCGGTTACTTGCGACTAAAGCTCCTTGAGGCAATCGGTTCATCCGTCCTGCGAAGCTCGCATGGTCGGGGTGCGACGCTGCCGCAAGATGGCGGCAGGCTCCTGCGCAACGTAATGCCCGGCCCGGCCCAACCGGGCGAGGCGTTGTGGATCGGGTCAGTCGCCGCTAGACGGTTGCGGCGGGAGCAGATCAGGCTGAGGCCCTCATCTTCGTCGGCGAAGAGGTCGGCGAAGATCGGAGCGGTGAAGCTCGGATGGTCGAGCTTCAGACCCAGATAATCGCGGTCCTCGTTGGAGCGCTTGGACCAGGCGGCCCCGATCTCCACACGGCCGACATAGACCCGGTGGCTCGGTGCGTTGTCGCCGGAGCGGTTGGTTTCAGGGACAATCCGGACGTTCCTGGCCTGGAGCGAGAGGGTGACGATTTCGCCGGTGAGCTCGTTGTTGCCAGTCTTCTTGAAGGTGCCGATGGTTGCCATGGTAGTTCGCTCTACTTGAAAACCAGAGTCTGCAAGCCGGTGTTGTTTAGGTTGGATGAGCGGCTCTCAACAGGCGGTGCAACTTATGATGAGCAGGCGTCTACAGCCTCGGCGCGAAGGCGCGGCCAAACCGATCCGCTGCAATTCCTTGATGATCTGACGCAGTCGTTCGCTCTCCCGCCACTCGGCAAGCAGCATCGCTTTGCGCGTGTCGGGATCGTCAGGCAGGGCGTCGCTAACACCCAATTCAGAGCATATTCGCCGTCATCTGGCGACGCGGCCGACGCCTGATTCACTTCGCCGCAGTGCCGCCAACAACTATCCGCTTGCGTTGGCGCCGGCGTCTCTCGTCCCTCGTGGATACGCCCGCCAGTCGAGACCTTCGAGCAATGCCGACAATAGCGCCGCCGACAGGCGCATCACGCCATCCTCGATCTGCCAGCGGAAGATCCCATCCTCGAGCCGCTTGACGAACAGACACAGGCCCGTTCCGTACCAGAACACCAGCTTGATCCGATCCGCCCGCTTGGCCCTGAACACATAAACAGTTGCCGAGAATGGGTCCGCCCCCAAGCTCTCGCGCACCAGGGTAGCAAGCCCTCCATTCCCTTGCGGAAGTCTACCGGTTTGGTCGCCACCATCACCCGGACCGCACCCGACGGACCGATCACCGGCTCGCCTTCAGCGCCTGGGCGATCGACGCAATCATCGTCGGGTCCGCACCACGGCCAGCCCGGATCGTGATGCCGTCAACTTCGATCTCGATGACCCCGGTATCCGCCTTGGCCTTGCAGCGCTCACGGCCAAGAGCTGGCGCCGGCACCACGGCATCCACCACCGCCGGCACAAACTACGCTTCTTCTGCTTCGAAATGACCGCGCGCTGCTTCTCGCAACTGACGGCGCCAGCCAAAAAGCCGCTGCGGCGACAATCCATGCCGTCGCGCTACCAAGCACCGAGTCGCCACTCGTAACGATCTCCGCAACAATCCGGGCCTTGTCCTCGTCGCTCCACTTCCGCCGACGGCCGGCTGCGGTGAAGACCTCGAGCCGCCGCACCGGCTCCGTGATAGCAGTATGCACTGTGTCCATTCTAAGCCTAAAGGTCCAAACCGAACGGCAGACTCGCAGATCACCCCGTCACCCGGTAGGTGGCCCCTGAACGGCGCTTACCCTTCAACCCAAGACCGGTGCAGACAAGCGCATTCGGTCTTCCTGACTTCCGCCATCTCGGTATAGGGCGCCTATGATACGCGCGGTTCGCCACGGCCTATTTGAGGTCGTGCTAGCGCGAATGCCTAGGTTCTAACTGAATTACAAAGTGGGTTTGTGTCACCGTGAGCCACTCGGCGGCATCGCGCGGCCATGATCTCGTTCATCCGGTAGGGAGCCCCGCTGCGCTCGTTCGCTCGACCTCGGAGAAGGCGCACGGGCCGCAGGTCGCGCGCACGCATATTGTCGTCGTAGGCGGGAGTGCTTGGTCCGAAACCGAACGCGTCCGGTGTCACGAATCGGCCAAGCCACTTCCGGCCCCGACTTTGATCAGACAATCGCCAGCCATTCCTCTGATTGGAACTGGCCCAGAGCGTGCATCGTGACAAATGGGAGCCAATCTGAGTCTCGCGACATGAGCAACAGTTGCGGCACCTTCAAATCGAGTGGATCACCGACATTAGGTTCGGAGACAGTATGCGCATCTGCGGTATCAAACTGACCCATGACGGAGCAGTCGCCCTTATCGAGGACGGACGGCTTGTGTTTTGTATCGAGCAGGAGAAGCGGGGCAATAATCCGCGATATCAAAAAATCGACAATCTCGAGGCAGTTGTTGTCGCCTTGGCAGAGCACGGTTTAGATCCGCGAGACGTTGATCGGTTCGTCATCGACGGATGGTGGGGCGAGGTCGAGTCACAATTTCAGGTTCTCAGTGGGACTGCACCCATTAGCCTTAAAGGGGCACCGTATGTTGAGGGCGATGCCGAAGGCCTCCTCATAGCGCACGACGGCTCTGGGCTGATGCTCAACGAGAGCGCCTTCCCTTATCAAAGCTATCCGCATGTCACAGCCCATGTAGCTTCCGCTTTTTGTACTAGCCCTTTCGCCAAGGCCGGGCAGCCCGCGTTCTGTCTGGTGTGGGACGGCGCCTCCTTTCCGCGTCTCTACCATGTAGAACGCCGCGCAGCCAGGTTCCTCGAGTGCCTCTTCCCGCTGATCGGGCATGCTTATGCTGCCGCAGGCTATCACTTCGGACCATACAAGCAGGCGAACCGGACCAAGTGGGACCTCGGTGTTGCGGGCAAGTTGATGGCCTACATCGCGCTCGGTTCGGTCGATGAAAGCATCGTCGAGGTGTTTCAGGAGCTCTACGAAAAGCACTTTATCACGTTTACGGAGCCAGTCGGTCGTTGCAGCGAGGACGCCGCGCTTGAGCCTGTCCACGAGTTCTTCGACGCCAGCGCGCTACGGTTAAAGGCCAACCCCCCCGCAAATGTGCTTGCATCCTTTCATTGCTTCCAAGAGCGTCTGCTCGTTACCAAACTCGCGAATGCTATACAGAGACATTCGAGGCTTTCCGCCCGCAATCTGTGCATAGCCGGCGGCTGCGGTCTCAACATAAAATGGAATAGCGCACTACGAGCGGCCGGCTTGTTCGATGCTATCTGGGTGCCACCCTTTCCAAATGACAGTGGCTCGGCAATAGGTGCCGCTTGCTCCGCATTGGCGGCGGATCAAGGCTTTGTACCATTGGAATGGTCCGTCTATAGTGGTCCGGCTGTGGAACGAGGCGACGTGCCGCCCGGATGGGGCGGCTCACCATGTAGCATGCGTGAACTTGCAACCATTCTCGCCAGCAACAAGCCCGTCATTTTCCTTGCCGGCCGCGCGGAGCTTGGACCTCGGGCTTTGGGTAGCAGAAGCATACTGGCCGCGGCGACATCGCCACGAATGAAGGACCATCTCAACGACATCAAACTTCGCGAGCACTTCCGGCCTGTAGCACCAATATGCCTGGAGGATCGTGCGCCGGATATTTTTAGTCCCGGAACGCCAGACCCTTACATGCTTTTCGAGCACCTAACACGAGCAGAATGGCGGGACAAGATTCCCGCTGCTGTGCATCTGGACGGATCTGCGAGATTGCAGACTATTTGCAGAACCTCTCAGCACAAAATCGCCGAACTTCTCGTCGAATACGAAGGCCTGACGGGCATTCCGCTACTATGCAATACCAGCGCCAATCACAATGGACGCGGGTTTTTCCCGAATGCGGCATCTGCCTGCCAGTGGGACCGCGTTGACCACGTGTGGTGCGATGGCATGCTGTGGACGAAACGCGCGGGCGGCGACTGAGCGCTGGCCAACGGCATCTCTCTCTCAGCGCGCGGAAGCGGGACCGTACGCCGAAGATCGTATACCTCCGCCAGAGGCCGCCGTGTTTGACGAACGCGTTCGCTGCAAACAAGCACCATACGCTAAAGAATCCACAATCCATGCGGCGAGTGCCGCTTGTAGACGAGGTTGTTCGGCTGGGGTTTCTTCAGTACCACTCCACTGCTCTGAGCCCTTAAAACTGGACCGTTTTTGGTTAGAGTCTTCCGCGCCAGATTCCCTGGCTGGGAGGAGCGGAGCACGATGAAGGCTTCGAAGTTTTCGGACGCCCAGAAGGCGTTTATTTTGAAGCAGGGCGCGGACGGTGTGCCGGTGGCCGATATCTGCCGCAAGGCCGGGATCAGCCAGGCGACCTACTTCAACTGGAAGAAGAAGTACGACGGCTTGCTGCCGACCGAGATGCGGCGGCTGAAGCAGCTTGAGGACGAGAACAACAAGCTGAAGCGGATCGTGGCGGACCTGTCGCTGGACAAGGAGATGCTGCAGGACGTCATCCGCCGAAAGCTCTGAGGCCTGTCCGCGAGCGCAAGCTTGTCGATGTGGTCTGTGGTGAATGGGATGTCTCGATCCGGCGGGCCTGCCAGCTACTCGAACTCGACAGGTCAACATATCACTACAAATCGCGTCGGCCCGGACAGGCCGACCTGGAGAACAGGATCAAGGAGATCTGCCAGACGCGGGTCCGTTACGGCTACCGGCGCGTCCACGTGCTGCTGCGCCGCGAGGGCTGGTCGATCAACCAGAAGAAGACGCGCAGGGTCTACCGCGAGTTAGGCCTGCAATTGCGCAACAAAACACCAAAACGACGCGTGAAGGCCAAGCTGCGCGACGATCGAAAGCCGGCGACGCGCTCAAACGAGACATGGGCGATGGACTTCGTACACGATCAGCTGGCTACGGGACGCAAGCTGCGCGTGCTCACGATAGTCGATACCTTCTCCCGCTTCTCGCCGGCGCTGGAGCCAGGGTTCACCTTCCGCGGCACCGACGTCGTGGAGGTACTGGAAAGGGTTTGCAATAAAGTGGGATTCCCGGCAACGATTCGCGTCGATCAGGGCACCGAGTTCGTCTCGCGCGATTTGGATCTGTGGGCCTATCAACGCGGCGTCACGCTGGACTTCTCTAGGCCGGGCAAACCCACCGACAATGCCTTCATCGAAGCATTCAACGGACGCTTCCGGGCGGAATGTCTGAACGCGCACTGGTTCCTAACCCTTGACGATGCCCGAACAAAATTGGAGGATTGGCGCAGATACTACAACGAAGAGCGCCCGCATGGGGCAATCGGGCAAAACCCCCCGATAACCTTGCTCAATCGTGATGACGCAGCCAGCCCGCCATCATGACGAAGCCGGAAAACTCCAGCCTCCGGCGGTCCAAAGAATGGTCTCAGAGCAGGAGGCGCAAAACTCTAGTTCTGGGTGGTCCAAAGTTCGGTCTCGCTGCAGGCCCTGTGCACCTTGGCTGACCGATGCGGTATAGAGGCAAGCTTTCGCCTTCGTCTGGCGCCGGACGCTTTAGCTGTTGGCGCGGTCGCCGCCGGGCCGCGAGCGAACTCTGACTCCGCCTTCGATCTCGCGCCTTCGGCCAGTTCAGCGGCCCGAAGAGATTCTGCTTGAGCCGACTGACATTATCTCCAACATGAATCTCATGCTCCCCTCAGGACCACGTCGGAGTCTCTTGAAGGGGACGGAAGTCGCCGAGGACGACGTAGGCTCGAATTTTCGGCTTAGTCGCTGTCGTCATGCAGGTTTCCAGCGAATTCAGCACAACCTCGGCTACGCCACATCTTTCGCCGATATTCAAGCAAGGGCCGGCGCGGCTCAACCAGCAGCCGACTTCGTCGGAACATGAAACCAGTCGGTGCGCACCTTCGCGCCCGGATCTCGTAGCGGTGGCCGCGAACCTGCAAGGCGGTCCCTCCGGCGCGCGTCGCTCCGAGCTCATGGCGACACGTCAGGTCACGCCCGCGCCTCAAGCGCGCTTCTTTGCCTTGGCGGTAGTAACGCGCTGGCCGCTCAGGCGGCGAACTACCGAATTAGCGATCCGATCTTTCGGCACAAGAGCTAGTTTGTAGCCGAGAACGTTCGTTGCCTTGCTCAATGTATCAAGCGTTGGATTGCCGCCCACGCGAAATGTCTTGTAGATCGCTTCGCGGCTCAGTCCCGTCTCGCGGGAGAAGTTCGAAACTCCCCGAGCCTTGGCCAGATCTCCGATAGCAGCAGCAATAAACGAAGGATCATCGCTCTCAAGCGCTGCTTCCAAATAGGCTGCCTGCTGATCAGGCGTCTTCAGATACTCCTGAACGTCGAACTTGGTTGTTCTAAGGGACATATCAAACCTCCTTCGCCATCCGTTTGGCGGTCCTGATGTCCTTGTTCTGGGTTCGCTTGTCGCCACCGCAAAGCAGGATAACCACGGTGTTGCCCTGCTGAATGAAATAAATGCGATACCCTGGCCCGTAGTCGATCCGCAGCTCGCTGACGCCTTCGCCAACCGGTTTCACATCGCCCAGGTTGCCGAGTTCGAGACGGCGGATGCGGGCGGCGATCCGCGCAACGGCGTTTGCGTCTTTGAGCGCCCGGAGCCAACTCGCAAAGATGTCTGTCTGGCGGACCTCGAACATGTGTATTGCAGTACACAACTCGTCTGCAATTGTCAACTATAATGCACAACCGCGGACGGAGCCCAAGGGACTCCGATGGAAGTGTAATCGCGGTCAACTGACTCCGATCTAACCAGCATTGACTCTAACGCAGGCTGAACCATCTGCCCTTTTCCGCATACCGACTCCGATTGAGCGAGAAACGACACTGGGATTGAAAAAGTGACGGCTGTCGCCGGTACTGTCCATCACGATTTGGATCGCCATGATCGTCTTCCTCGGAATGATCTTGGCCAGTATCTTGCCGAAGTCGCAGAGTTTCAAGACAAGAGAAATCGTAACGCGGGCTCGCCCATTGCCCGTCTTGATCTCCACCGTCGTGCCATGCCGGGCGCGAGGTCGACTATCTTGTCCAGGCGTCCGCAGGTCCGGGTGCCGACGGATTTGTTGGTAGCTTCGCATTCCCAGAAGGCTTGGCGGTGCTCACCATCGGTGACGTACCTGATCGGGGTGCGACGCGAACCAAAAAAGCATGTCCGGAAGGCTCAAGCCCAAGGCCTCTGGATGCGCAATGTAGTGATATCAACCGCCAGCCCGCGCATCACAAAACGCTACCACGGCACTGCTCACGGAAGCACTGATTAGATCACGCCGTTCCAGTGAATTCATTTGGATCTCTTCATCTCGATTAATGATCGAACCAGCCTCAAGCAAGATAGAGGGCATCTTGGCTTCTTTGAGCACGATGAGCGGATCGTACCGATAAATCCCTAGTTCGACGTCCACCAGTTCGCGCTGGTAACGCTGCATGAAAGGCTCTGTGTAATGCCGAGCATAGTGCAAACTGTGTGCGCCTTCAATTGCTTCCCAAGTAGCGTGGCGAAAAGTAGGCTCGCGTCGTAATCTTGATTTTCTCGGGAGACGAAGCGCGAATAGCCGCTGAATCTATCATTGAAGTGGCTAGGCGTGCCATCAACTTCCCAATCTTCATAAAGCCAGTCGGGCACTGAATCGTGGTGGATGGATACGAATAGATCTGCCGGAAGTTGGTTTGCGGTGGCCACACGCTTAAACAAGCTTGGTCTAGCTTCTCGGTCAGTAACCAGCAGTGGTGCTGGTGAAACCATCCACCATCAACCGCCGCTCGATCCGCTGGCCCAGTCGCAGATTGAAATCATATTCAGATATGTTGCGAGCGCTCCGAGCGCCGGGCGCCTGGACTGTGTGTCCAACATCAAGAACGACCGAAATCGTGAGCGGTCGCATTTCGAAGGGACACTGGCCTCTCGTGACCATGTGGTGGTTTGGAAAGCCGTCATCAGGACGAGCATCAAGATCGAAGTCGGCTTGAGGTGCCGAAAGGAGAGTAGGATGCCGGTGCGGGCCCATCCATGGCTCGTATTTGGCGCTCGCCGGGTAGAGCGCTATTTTCATGTGCCACCTAATCAACGCCACGTCCCAGCGGTCAGACGCGAAGCCTTGTTGGGGCAGAGCAACAATCTCTCATCCGCCGGGAAATGGCATTCGCCAGCGCCGGGGCATTCTATCTAGACTCTTTGATGATGGCAATTCTTTCAACTAGAATTAGAGACCGTTATAGACCGATCCGCTCGGGCGGGTCTGGTTGAAATTTATAATTGAGCATGACCATGCGCGAAATTTTCATCAATTATCGGCGCATCGATACCATGGAATCAGGGGGCGCCACCTTTACGCGGATCTCCGTCAATCGTTCGGCGACGGCTCGGTGTTTATGGACTCGCGAGGCGGCAGCATTCCCTGGGGTGCGGATTGGGACAGAGCGCTGAAGGATGCACTGGAGGTTTGTGAAGTCTTAGTGGTGCTGATTGGACCGCAATGGATCACCTGCGAACGATCACCCGGCGTGCGTCGGCTCGATGCACCGGACGATTGGGTTCGCAACGAAATCGCGACGGTGCTCAGGCGGTCAAGGCGGCTGGTTCTGCCGGTGTTGCTCAGGAGAGAGACGCCGCCACAAGATCGAGCAAGCAAAAGGCGGCGCGTGCTCCGTTCACTGCAGCACAAATGCATTGCGTTGGAAGGTGAACTCAATTTAAGCTAGTGCCATAATTTGAGTTTCTAGAAAATCCGAAATTCATTAGCTCCCGGGCGGAATCGCCGGAAAAAATGTGTTGCACCGCATGCCCTCCAGTCGATCTCCAATCTCGACGCCCGAAGGGGCTCAATATCAGAGGCAGCGCTGCGCTGTGTCGCACCAGTCCCATTCAGATACCGATCGTTTGCATGCGGCGGCGATAGCCGCGCAACTGGATGGAGACTCTCTTCCTTTCGAGGGTCCGGAATCTTTCGCAGAGCAATCACCGGCTCACGAAGTCGGCGCGAATGGTCCGCTCCTGACACCTCAAGAGGTTGCGTGTCTCGAATGGTGCAAAGAGGGGAAGACGAACTGGGAGATAGGTGGAATTCTAGGAATTTCCGAGAAAACCGTCGAGTTTCACCTCAGTAACGTGAAGAAAAAGCTTGGAGCTGCGAATAAAATCAGCGCGGTCGTCATCGGGCTTCGGCACGGGCTTATATCGCTCTAAGTACTTTTGCTCGCCAGTGGGCCGAGCGATGAGAGGCTAACGCCGCACGCGCAATGTCACGGTGGTCGGCAGTGCGAGACTGGCCGGCGAAGTGTAGCGCATTCCTAGACAAATTCGGCCACAACATCGGCGCCGAGCCGCAAGCAGGTCAACATGGACTCGAAATTGGCTGCTGAAGCCGCGCTGTGAGCCTTGCGTACTTGGGAGCCAAATCTTTTGTCGTCCGGGAATAGGTCGCGGCATAGATTTGAGCTGTCCCGGAGCAGTCTGACGCCCTCGGTGTAGATGGGAATGCCACATCTGATCGCCTCTATGAGTTGGTCCGGCACGCTGTCTTGTCGACCCGTGGCTATCCATTGCGCGCATTGGAGCACGTGCGCATCAGGTAGGTCAGAATTTGTCTCGCAGAGGCGCGAGATAAGTTCATCCGCGTAGGGATGCCTAAGTTTGTAGAGAACGTAGGCGGCTAAAATGCTGGTGTTTGCGCTTGGCGTCTCTTGGGAATTCTGCAGTCGATCGATGAGATCATCAAGCGAGAGGCGAGCACTTTCAATCGCCCCCTGACGGACGTACTCGAACAATGTCGTTGCGACAGCATCGTCGGGCGAAGACGGAAAGGCGGATAGAATGGACCCGCTCCTATAGCCGCTCAGCTCAGAGCTTATACCCAGTTTGACGGCTCCTCCCGTCGATCCGGGGAGCCAAATGACCAAGGCTGCATTCCGTCGCGACGGCTCTGCAATCTCTATATAGTAGCAGCTATTTGGGGGCATCTCGGAGGAGATCGGTATTTCCCCATTCAGGCTGACTCTTCCATCTCCACGCTTTTTCAGGACCAAGGCCGAGTTTGTTCTTCCAGCAGTCCATTCCAAAAATGTGCCCCAGCGATAGGTTAGTTCAATCGGGTGGCCAGTTTGGGACTCTTCCTGAACGTGATGGTCGGATTTAGTAACGCCGGGTGACGCGGGGTCCGCCGAACTGACGCCAATGTCATCGACAGGTGCTCGGAAGCGAGCAAGGAATCGCGAAATAGCATTTCCCGCAAGTTCAGCCAGGTTTTCCATTGCACGGTTCGCGAGCTCGCGTCCGCGCTCGACTACCCAGCTCGGCATGGACTCGCCAGGTTTGCGGCCTGCTTGTATCGCCGTCGCGATTTTCATCAGGGATTCGGCTTCGCGCCAGAAATCAGCAATCGCATCGCTCTCCTTCATGTCCAACACGGCTTCGCCAATGGCTAGTCCGCCTGGGTCGGCGGTTTCCGGGGTTGCCACGGTGATTGAGATGATGCGGCCAGATGGAAGCGCGGTCCTCACCAGATAGGAGCCCGGTCCTGTGACCATAACGTCGGTGGGACGACCTGAGAGCCGCAACGCCGCTCGCTCTGCCTTCCCTGCCTCGGAGAACACCTCCACGGCGACTGGCGCTCCGGCTAGATCGGCTGGCACATTCTCAGCCCTTATCCGGACAATGTAGCTGGTCACGGCTTTGTCCCATCCGGTTTGCTTGGCGCTTTGGTGCTGGGCTTAATGTCAATAATGACTTCAGAGACCGGAGGCCTCGGTTCGAATAACTTGAGGCCGCTTTCGTATTGATCTGTGTCAAAGGCGGCGCTCGCCGCCCACTTTCCGCTCGGGACGGGCGTACACCATAGCGCGTCCCTGCGTTTAGCTCGGCTTAGACGTCTCTTGCCCGGCGCTTCCTCAGTGACGAACAGGTCGGCGGCGGACATTGCCATGCCGAGGCTGCACCTCACTTTGACCAAAACTTCTGGAGGGCCGACGAGATCGCAGAGAACGCCGGTTGTATTAACGACACCGGGTTTGCTCTCGGAGAAGATGATCCCACTGTTCCCCTCTGTCTCCGCACGGTGCATAGCCGCCGCTTTGAGAGCGCTCGCCAGCGAAGACATGGTCACCGGGCTTCCATCGAACGTCGGATCACCGGCTCGTTGGGTCAAGCAACGTATGAGCTCCTGCGTGAAGTAAGGCGCATCTTTCGCACTCCCGTAGGCCTTACCGCCGGCGTACGAACCGAAGTATATTGACGCGTCTCTCTGGGCAATAGCCGCTCCGTTGACAGGAGTGCAGAGAGGCCGGCCTATGACCTCGAGCTGATTTGCGATGGCCTCGAAGTTATACTCGGAGCAAGCGTCCACGAAGAAGCATTGAACGCTCGGCATACGATTTTGCAGATAAGTCGCGCTCGCGATGGTCGCGATTAGATTGCCTCCTTCTTTGTCATTGGTCGGAAGGCGTGCGTCCTGAGCAAAGAGCGTCGGCTCGGATTTGAAAATGCCGTGGCCGGCGAAATACCAGATCGCTGCGTTCTCCAGCATAGTGCCGGAACGCTCCAACCATTCGCCGAAGCGCTTTCGGATATTCTCAAATGTAGCGGGTTCGGCCGACAGGGCGGTACAGGGAATTGTAAAACCGAGTGCTTTGGCCGCGTCGTCTTCTGGTATCCATTCACCTTGTTCCGGTGTTGCCGAACAAAGGAATTCGATAGAACCCAATGGACGATCAGCCTTGGAGAATTGTGTTAACGCCCACTCAGCGAACTTCCTGGCTCCATTCACTGACGTGGTGACCGTCGGGATGACGTCCTTTGAATCGTATTCGCCCACGCCAACGATCATTATGTGCGTCCGGGGCTTGCCTCCGATCGCAGCATTCTTCATCGCGTCTTCTGCTTGTCTGACGAGCGTCGCGTATTTCTCGACGGCGAGCTCTTCAGCCTTGCTCGCGTCCAGAAAAGGGATCCCGTCTGAAGCCTTCAGTTTGCTGCGTTTGGCGGTGGTCTTGCTCATCTCCAGCCACGCTGGAGCGAGCGCGCTTTCGCCCGTAAACCCTTCGGCCCAGATCAGGGCCATGAGTATCCCCTCCCGATTAAGCCTGGGGCTTTGGATCAAATGCCTCCTTCACTCGTTCACGTAAACGGGCGAAGAAGCGAGGAGTATCGAAATATGCGGCGTGAGAGACAATCGGCAAGGCATCCGTCTCAAACTCGAAATCGAGCACGTTCTTGAAGACGCCCTTCGTAGCGAATCCGACGTAGTCGGTCAGATCATAAACATTAATCCAGCGCGCTGCGGCCGCGGGAGGATCTGCGGGCTCGCCTTTCGAGAAAGGCTCTTCGAGTTCGCTGGCTGCTGCCAATCGGCCCATCTCAGCAAACAGTGCGACTTGCGAACCGACGGTAACAAAGAGGTCGCACCGTAAGTCCTTCGCAAAATGGGTTAGGATATCGTAGAGGATGATGCCACCGAAGCTGTGGCCAACAAGATAGAGCTCGTCGTCTCCCGCACGTCGGGCTGCGTCCGCCTTTCTGATTGCCGCCAGGACTTCGTCGACTATTGGCTGTCGATTGTCCATATAAGTGAACACATCGCCGACGAACCGTCCCGCAAATGTGGAGGCGGACGGACGAACGTATTCGGACAGGCCCAGGAAGGCCGCGCGCGTCGCGTCGACGGCAACGCCGCCCACAGCGTCTTTTACGTTTTTAGTGACTTCCGATACGGCATCTTTGATCGCGGCCGCGCCGGTCTTCAACCAATTTAGAACTGTGTTTCCAATCGCAAGTGTCTGGATCGCTCCATCCGTACCGGTAGGAGCCGCGGAAAACGCTGTCACCGAACGAAACAGCTCTTCCACAAACTCACCGTCGTTCTTGACCGTCGCCAGCCAGGGGGGATTGCGGTTGGTGGCTGCGTAAGCCTCGGCAACCAAGGAGAATCGTGCCACATCCGGCAACGCATTTGTCAGCGCTTGCGCGAGCGGACCCGCTTTCGGCGCGTTCGAGGATCCCGCAAAGAGAAGATCCACTGCGGCAGGCAACGAGCGGGTCCTTGCGACGGTCAACAGCGGGTCGTTAGTCAGGGTGGGTTGCTTAACGAGCTCCCCATCCAACTTTGCGGCGGTTGAATTCACTAAATCGATACGCGCCGGCTGCCCAACAGCCAGCGTTTGAGCTCCTGGCTTCGGCAAGCTGGCTAAGTTACGAGCAAACTTGACCCCGAGGTTTCCCCAATAAGGCGCAAACGTTTTGAGCCCGTCAGTCGCTTTCACTCGGTCGACAAAAGCAACGTGCGCGAGCTGTTGCTGCAGCAACGTACTTCGATCATCGAAGACTTGCTGCTCCTGTTGGGTAGTGCCTCTGCGGTTATTTACACCATGCACGAAAACAAGCGGCATTGTCCGGCCCTCGTACAGCGATCCTCGATCTTAAATGGTTGTTGTGACAGTAGACAATCTGAAATTTACGATAGTGGCGCGGCCCGAGGGATAGGTCTCGGCGCAACCTAGGGAAAACCCTAGGTCGGATCCCGCCCCGTTGGCAGGCTGGTCGGTCTAGATCGAAACCGCCATCCCCCTCTCACGACTTGACCTTCATCCGACACGTCCCAAGCGACTCGGGCGGAGTAGGCTGCTCGACGGTGCTGGGCTCGGGGATAGGCGAATTCGTAAGCTGCACATCCCGCGATGAATCGGGTATCCGGTGGATTGGGAGGCCCGAACATGCCTGAGTTAGGAGGGCCGGCGAATCAGGCCGGCGTACTCTTCCAGAACACTATTGCCGCACTTTTTCTAGGCCGGATGTTGGACATGAGGCCGCGTGCCAGGCACGATCGGGTGTTGCACCTGCGCGTCGAAGCCCCCACGAGTGTCGACGACATGGTGGTCCGACTGGGAGACCATTCGCGTCGTTTCGTTCAGGCAAAGCGGTCTATCGACACTTCTTCGGACGCCTGGCTTGGTATGTGGGCACAAGTCCGAGATCAGCTTGTGGACCCGTCGATACTTGACGAAGATCGTATCATTCTGGCTTTCGGCGAGCACTTACCGACCGTTGTCGCGTTACGTGAATGCTGTTTGCGTACCAGGGGTGTCGTCGATCTCGCCGAGTATTTGGGGCGAGCAACAGACTATCAGCGTCTGACGCTAGACAAGATCGAAGCTGCTTTTGGAGGAGCGATTTCGTCAGACAAGATCCTGAAGATTTTGTCCCGCGTGGATGTGGAGATTTATCCCTACACCACAATCGAGAGAGACTTTGCGCCTCTTTGGATGCCGGAATCGTCCGCTGACCCGACGGCGTTGCTGTCCATTCTCCGCGATATAGTGGGTGGAGAATCTAGTGTGCGAGGCGACTTCTCCGCAGCGCCACTGCTCGAGCGCCTAAGAACGGAGCACGGAGTTGCCATTGCTGAGCCGGAGGGTTGGGGTATAGCGTCTTACCGCGCTGTCATGACCGACAAGTGTACCATCGAGGTACCCGGCACTGGATTGGTAAAGCCGCTCGACGACACCTTCGTATGGCCTCGTGCGCGACGCTATGACCGTGCGCGTCGGCCTGATTTCGACGATGAGGTGCCCACATCTTCCTATGGTGTATCTCCCGATAGAGTGGATCTTTCGCAATTCCCAAGTGTTCCTTTGTATCGCCTGATTGTTGTTGCGGGTCAAGGATTAGGAAAGAGCACCTTAATCACAGCGCTGGTCAAGTCTTCGCTCTCGCGAGGTCTCCTGCCTGCGGTTGTGCGTATTCCGGATCTCTCAAGAAGCGATGCGACACTCAGCGAGTATCTTCGCGGACCACTAAACACTGAGTTCGATGTCGCGATCGATTGGGCTGTGGCGGCCGACGCGGGAATCTTGGTTCTGTTTCTTGATGGCCTTGATGAGGTCTCAAGCGATCGCCGAGCCGTCGTCCTGGAGCGCATTAAGACCTTCTCAAGTCGACATCCACGAGTGTCCTGGTTGCTAACGGTTCGCGACGTCGCGGCTCTCGCTGCTCCGACGGACGCGCTCCGCGTAGAATTGGAAAGTTTGCATCCGGACGACGTTGGACGGTTTATTTCATTCTACGGCGAGAGCGGGGCTGCTGTTGCCGATCGTGTGAGGAATGCAGCAGAAGCCCGTCCTGATCTTGCGCGATTGATACGGATTCCATTCTTTCTGGCTCTTCTCTTAGCTTCGGGATTAAGCGCCGATGACATGCCGTTCAAAAGAACCGAATTGCTGGAGGCTTATCTAGAACTACTGTTCCGCCCAGAGCAATTCAAGCAAGTGGAACCGCGTGAGGTGGATCCCACCTCGTTGAGGTCGCTAGCCGAAGTGGTGGCCTATGAAGCGCTGGAGCGCGAAGAAATTGGAGTAGATGCTCGACGGTTGGAGCGTTCGATTCGCAAAGTGCGTGGGGCCGAAGCGTCGCCTCTGCAGGTTATCGAGCGGCTAGTTGCCTGCGGCGTGTTACGTCGGACGGGTCCAGTGCACTTTACGTTCCCGTACCCTGTCATCCAGGAATATCTCGCCGCCTGCCACATCCTCGAGCACAGAGTGGGGGAGATAGAGAGCCGTCTTATAGGAACGACAAGGCGTCCGTGGGTTCAGGCAATGCAGTTCGTGCTTGAAAAGCATCCAGATCCTGCGGAATTGCTCGAGAGGTTCTTGGCTCGGGAGGACGATGCATTTGCAACAGGACTTCGGCTTGTGGCGCGCTGCGCGGCCAATGGAATGGGCATAACGACGAAACTCCGAAGTGAAATCAGCCCGCGATTGAGCGAACTGTGGAGGTCGATGGGTTGGCCACTGCAAGAGCGTATTGGTTCACTCATTGGGGAAGTATTCAGTGTGCCGTTACTTCCCGAGTTGCGCGCGGTGCTTTCTGATCGCTACATGCTGCATGCCGGAGCCGGAGCAATCGTAACGCAAATCGGCGACCCTGGCCTGACAAAAGAAGTACTTTTGGATCTGTTGGCTGGCGACATCGAGAATTTGCTAAATCTCAGCGAGCTGCAAATCGCGGTCAATGATTTGGGAGATGAAGCGCTCGACATTTATGAGGGGAGAGCACGCCGCGACGGAACGACCGATCGAGACCAGTGTGCCATCGCTTCACTCATTGGGCACCTCGATGCAGGGAAACTGTCGAGAGAGCGGCTACTTGCTATTGGCCAAAGTGAGGATCTCTCATTACCGATCCGGTTAGAGGCATTTGGTCATTTGGCTACGCCAGCAGATGATCGAGTGCTACCGCTGGTCGAGGCCGGATTGGCAAGTTCGGATTATTTCAACAGATCCGCCGCAGTTGAAGTTATAGCCAGGTTTGATGATCCAATTCCTGCGCTCAAGTCGGCACTCATGAGATCCGATTTGACGGATAAGGATAAGCTCGAGATCATCGGATACCTCCCGCGAAAGCTCCCCGATTCTAGGAAGTTAGATGTTCTTCGCTCGTTAGCTAGCGACATGCACATTGAGGAGTTTCTGCGGCGACGCCTATTGACGTTCGCTGCGCGTTACGGCGATCGCGACGCGATGTCTAGCCTGATCGAGTCCGCCGCTGGAGTGCCGATCGAGGACTTAAAGGCGGTTGTTTCGATCTTCGGTCATCATCCATCGCGAGCGCTAGCCGAGAAAATTGTTCGGCATCTTGAAGGTAGGTCATTGTCTGCGATGGATCGCGCCGCGTTGTCGGGCAACGTTGTTGTCGGAATGACATCTGTATTCCAAATGGACTCTTTCCTCGGTGGAGGGATAGAGCCTGCCCGTCTCCATCCTGGCGCTGACTTATTTCGCCCGCTGTTGGAAGACTGGGCTACGATGCAGGATTATGATCTCGAACAAGCTCTGATCGTCGCCGAGAACCTTGTGCAGCTCGGATCGCGGGCTGCCTTGGCGACGACGGAACAGAGACTAAAAGCGATCATTGCATCGAATGAAGTCGATCTGAGAACCACATGGTCGCCGCCCGCATCGGTGGAGCGCTCAGGACTTTGCGAGAGCGGCAACATTTGCTCAGCCTGACGTTTTTGGAGTCCGTCGTTGCCCGCTGCTCCTACAATGGGGCGTCCGGAGCTGTGCAAATGATCGCAGCTCACGGTTCTCAACCAGCGCTCGACATGTTGCTCTCAGTCTACGAGAGCTATGCTTATCGCAACTTAAGGAACTTGATATTGGGCGTTCTTGAACCTTTGGCGGGAAGGCTGGGAGTTCGGATTCGTCAAGTTGACGGCGAGCTGGATGCGGCTGCGGTCGGCTGAGTATCCTTGCGCGATCGAGGGCTGATTTTCGCAAGCCCTGACATCGGCTTAATGCCCCCATGGCGATCCGCCGCCTCGGGTTGTCCACCGTCCTAGGGAAATTACTAGGGTGGTAGAGCTTGCGCCGAGCTTCAACCCCTAGCATTGTTTGCCGGGGGAGTCACAAGTCGCCGCATGAATTTCCAAGAATGGATTGATAAGGCACGGGATCTTGAGGCGGAAATCGCTGCCTCGCCGTCGATAGAAAAAAAGCCGCTTACCGCGATCTTGTGTCGGCTTCATCTGCTTGCTTGCGAGGCGCCGCTTCCTGTTCAAGCGGCCTACGAGCGGCTTGCCGAGAGCCAGCTACGACAGCAGGCCGCCCGGCGTATCGAGGCGATGACACGCGGCATTCATCGTTGGACACTGCCTAACACGAGCACTGCCGAGGCCTGGATGTCCTCGTTGGCCGCGCAGATTAGGGCCGTGGATGAATTGCTCTATACCACGGCCGGCACAGACTTCGGCGACCCTGATTCTGAGTTGGAGGATTGGCGTTGCTCTTCCACAAAAATGCTCGTAGTGCCTCGTCCGAAGAATTTGCCCGAGTCTCGTTTGAATGGACGTCCCTATCTCAAACGAGGCACGCTGAGGCATCGCCTTCTGCCGCCTGAAGTCGGTGGCCTTGAAATTGTGCCCGTCCGCATTGATCTGCGCGCTTTGGGGACGAAATCGGGGATAGCCGCTTCATTATTCTCCAACCTGCAGCTTGCCACCCATCAGACGCGGGAAGGTAACTTCATCGCTGACGGCATAGCTGCGGACGATGTTGACGGCACTCTCGCCAATCATATTCGACGATCAATGGAGGGTGATTGCGCAGGCATCGTTTGGCCGGAATTGACGATCGATCCGGGGGCGCGGCGTAAGATCTGTGAACTCCTGCGACAACGGATCGTCGAAGAGGACGAATTGCCACTCCATTGGGTGCTTGCCGGAAGTTGGCATGAGGAAACCGGCACGGGTTACGTCAATCGGGCGAGGGTTCTGGATGGATACGGACGAGAGCTCAAAACGTTCGATAAGATCGTGCCGGCGCGAGACGAAGCTGGCCGTCTTGAGGACATCAAATCGGGGGAATTCATCCCAGTCGTGATCACTGATCACCAAGTGATCGCTATGGCTATCTGTCGCGACTTTTGCGACCGGGCGTCGGTGGTGTCGCCGTACCTGACATTGCAGGTGGATTTTTTCGTCGTGCCGTCGATGGGAGAGGAATCCACCATGCTTGCCCATCTCAATGTTGCTGCTGAAGTGCAGGCCAAGACCGGGGCGCGCGCGCTCGTGGTGCAGCAAACGGATGCCCGATTGGCCTCGAAAAATGAGCTCGGTTACGTGCTGCCTATGCCGCAGGCACCCGCGGGAATTCAGGTTAATTCATTGAAATCAAAAGCGGAATGGCAGTCTGTTTCAGAATGAAACACAGATTTACCTAGGGACCAAATCGGGTGTAAAACGTTGTGAAATGATCTCTTAAGCCTTAGATGGGATAAGGGGTCCTGGAGATAGGGTAACGGTTCCATGTCGGCATTCGACGGTATCGCTCTAGGCGACGCTTCCCCGGACGAAGCGCGGCTCGTTATTCGTGCCGCCCTAACGGACGGCAGCCCGCGAGCGGCTGAAAGCATTTATCGGGCACTTCGAGCGTGGACTTGGAAGTGCCTGGTCGATGGTCGGCGAGACGAGGAGTTGCGGCACTGGCACGAGATTATGGCTCGAACCGGGGCTTACCTTGAGGTCGATCACAAGGCTTTTGCGAACAAGATCAGCACACTGAAAGAGCTAGTCTCGGAATCCATTACCGCTGGCGAACGTCTGTCATCAGCGGAAGTGCTGCAACGCGAACATGTCCGTGACATTCTCATGCAGATTTTCCGAGAGCCGCAGCGTCGAATCTACAGAGCAGCACTTTTGCGTCATTTCGGGCTTGGTCAGGCAAATCTCTCCCGAGTGCTGAATATGATGACGGTTGCCGGCCTGATACGACGAAGTAGCTTCGGCAAGCAGGCGGCTTTCAGTCTAACTGCGGGCGGTTTGAGAGCCGCGAAGATACTCGCGGAGAGAGAGGCGCCTGTCATTAGCCAAAGGCGAACCGGCGTGACGACAATAATAACTTCGCATCCAATTAAGCACGAGGGTGCGAAGCAGGTCATCTATTCCAAGGAGTCTCTTCATCCTACCAGAAGTGTCAATCAATACGAGCCCGCTACATTCAATAAGGCGGTAGCTGGTTGAGCGAGCGTAGGCTCGGATCGGAGAGCTTTAGATGGTGAGTAGCCGAGCCACAGATACTCCTTCCGAAGGCGAAGAGCGAAATCCCGACGCGATCCGCATGTACGGGGATTTCCTCGACAATGTGAGCGTGGTGAAGAACTCGCTTATGTCCTTGCTTCTTTCGGTCGGTGACATCGAGTCTGTGGCAGACGAGAGCAATCCGTCTGCCGATCGGGAAGTTGCGCCCAGCCGAACGGTACTAGTGCCGTTTGTCGAAATGAAATTGGAAGGGGAGCAAGAGCCGTATTTTGCTAACGTGCTTACGCTCGATAACGTCGCGTACCTGATCTATGATCTCACACAGGACTTTGAGGTTGTCTGCCAACAGCTTTTAGCTGTCTCAAAGGGAGGTGTGCCACCCGAGATCGGTCGCATTGAACAATCCGTAGAATGGATGAAGCGAGCCGGTGAGCACGCTGGTCGCGCACACCAATATCTTGGACAGATTGCGAACCGCATGGATGCGGCCGGCTGATACTACGGCTATCCGGATTATGCGCCGGATGGTGGAAAGATTTCGCGCGTAGCCGGAGGGCCACGGAGCCGTCTGGGCAGCCGCGCTAAAATCCTTGGATATTCCCCTGCCTTTGGTTGCGGTCAGTTTGGAGGGATGCCGGTCTCCGGAGGACGCAATCTTGGCCGCTGCCATCATCCGAAACCTCGCCGAGGAGGCGCATCACGCACTGAAGGTTCAAGCGGCGCAGACAATCGCGGCGCGGAAGCGGAAATGAGCGCCATTCTGGAGGCCGCAGGCATTTAGGTCCTTGGCGAAGTGAGACAACGACGGGTGCAAAGTTTCAGTTCGAGCAGTCGTTGTGTATGGCAGCACAGCAGGTCAAGTGGCCGGGATTGGCGCGGCCGGCCTCGCGCCCGACCTGCGATAACGGGTCGTTCGATTGTTGCGTATCTCCGAAGGATACATGCCAAATTCTTGCTCGGGGGTGATGACGATGTCGTCATCACGAGCATCGATTGGTGTTCCGGGACCCGGATTCATCGGGCCGAAATCGGTGTTCACATTCACTGAACCGGGCTAGCTCGTTCCCTTGCACATAGGCTCTCATGGCCGCAGCCGTGACGAAAGCTGCAGCTTCCGATCAGCAGGGATGGGCTTGGCCGTTTCGAGTGAAAGCCGCGCGGAAATGCGAGGGGCCTAGAACTCCGTGAATCTAGCCGTTTTGCCTTGGTCAAGGTGCCAATTCCACTAGCAGATCATCGAGTACTGCCGCCAAGCCTGACGCGCGGATCAGAGATCGGACACCAATGGCCCGCAGCTTTGGCACTGCTCTGTGATAAACTGCAAGATTGGTTTGACCGTTCAACCGCGAGGGATAGATGATGCCGTCGGGCTGCTTGGGGTGCTCGTGCCAGGCGAGGGACCATTTACGCGCGAGCGTCTGCGCCGAAGCACGGGCGACATCGGTCGGAACTCCCATACGGATGGCGCAATCGTTCCGCAGGTCGACCATGGTCAAGGCCGACGTGACCTCGATCTCCGCATAGTTCCGCTCATGGAGTTCATCCCCACCTAGGAGAAGCGATCCGTCGGCACCATCGCGTCTGTCGCGCAAGACGGCCTCAAGGAAACAAGCTTTCAGCGTATCGCCGAGGTACAACACACCGAAACGATTGGCCTCGACGCGGCGTCGCGGATCGCTGAATCGGCTGGGTCATTTTCCGTATCCAAGTGGGTCCGGATAACCCCCAAGATAGATCCGCCCGAACCTCGCACCCGCGGCCACGGTGTTGAGTTCGAGTCGCGGCGTCGCCGGTGGGTCCTTGGCAGCCACCTAGTGGAAATCTCCGCGACCGACACTCTCTGCGGCAGCGAGCAGGGCTTCCCCCTGGCCGCGCTCCAGCGCTTGGCGGCCAGTCAAGCCGTCAAGTTCATCGTGGGGCTGCACGAGAAAACGGAAGATGGCCCAGGGGCTACCAAGCCGTTCCCGCAGGGCCGGCAACTCGGAATAGGGTTTTCCATTGTGATCGATTTGCCAAACCGGGAAGCGGAAGCCGCGTTTGGCGCCGTCCAACCCGAGAAGTTGTCCGTTTTGTCGCTTGGTGTTGATCGTTGCGCGCGTCGTGTGCACCAACTCGGCAAGTTCGTCGGCACTGCGCATGTCCTTGCCAGACAGGATCTCCGCAGCCCTGATCAGACCTCGGTCTCGCGCTGCAGCCAACGCCTGATCAAGCTCGAGGCTGCTTTCCTCATCAATTGCGATATCTTCTTTGGAGGTTACCCGCTCGAGGGGCGCGGCGACAGCGTTGCCGGTTGGATCGACATTGACGCGGAAGCTGAAGGGATTTCCCTCTTTGGTGCTCTTTTCGAGGGCCTCTCCGTAACGCTCGATCAGCAGCCGGACGTATTTCGGTTTCATGGCCATCGCCTTGGCGGCACTGCCGGATGCATTGACCTTGATGTCCCGGACAGGCCTGGATAGCAGTCCCTTCAGGTCTGTCATGAAGGACATGGTCAGCAGCGCTTTGGGCTTGCGAACCCGTGTCGCGGTCTTTCCTTGTGCTGATTTCTTCGCCTTTGCCATGATGGGCAGCTCCTGTCCTGGAACGCGGGCAGCTTTCCCTAGACAAGGTGGGAAATTCCGTTAAGTTCGTCAAGTCCGTAAAGCTAGTTTAATATGTTCGTATTTTTTTCTTTTGGCGGCGGACTAAGCCGTGCGACCTGCGCGCCTGGAACCAGCCACCTCGAACCGGAGACTTGATGTGTTCTTAAATGACCGGGAGACGGCAACCGATCTGCTCTATTACGAGGCGATCGCCAAGACTGTCGTCAGTCTAATCCGGAAGACGCCAGACGCCCGGTGACGATCAGCGTGCACGGCGACTGGGGTGCTGGCAAATCAAGCGTTCTCAAGATGCTGGAAGGCGCCTTCGCCGAGGACGGCCGGGTGCTCTGCCTGTGGTTCAACGGCTGGACGTTCGAGGGCTTCGAGGATGCGAAGACCGTCGTCATCGAAACCATTGTCGACGAGCTGCGCCGCGCCCGCCCTGTCTCAACGAAGGTCGCCGACGCCGCCAAGAAGGTGCTCAAGCGCGTCGACTGGCTGAAACTGGCGGGCCATGCCGGCGGCTGGCTGCGGTGCTGCGCGGGCACTACGGGTACTTCGGCATCCCTGGCAATAGCACCTGCCTCGGTCGCTTCCGTCTTCAGGTAATGAAGGCGTAGCGGCGGATCCTACTACGGCGAAGCCAACGGCCGAAGCTGTCGCGGGAGCGGTTCAACGCGATCCTGAAGGTCTTCCCGATACCGATCGGGCAGGTAGGTGACTGGCGTCACCAAATGGTCTGATCAAGCTACTCGTCAGAGGAGCCGGATGCGGGAAAGCTGCACGTCCGGATCTGTGAGGGAGGCGTCGAGCGATCGAGGCCTCTACTCGACCCTTTCGATCGATGCCCTTGTAGTCGCAGTTGACCCCGCGTGTTCGGGTAGAAGGCAGTGCAATCTCTATGATCGTGCGAATGCCCACTTTCAGTCGGATAAGCCCAGTGGTGCGACCAGTAAGTCATTGATTGTTCTCAACCCGGGCCTGACGCTTCATCAACGGCCCCGTCGCGTCCTCTCATGCAACAAACCTTGGAACCTCTTGTTCAATCAATCGCAATAGCCGAGTGTTGCGCCTCCCGGCAACCAACACCCTTAGTCTGTAGGGGATTCAGCAGCCTGCTCAGGGAGCCTGCTACGCGGGGTCAGCGAGATTGTCCTCGATCCCCTCAGGACCAAGGTTTCGATCGCATCCCGAATGGCACGCGTGCTGACGATGCGCGTGCGAACCCAACGGGAAGGTCCAACGTAGCGGCGCCGACATATAGTTCGGCAGGCCACGCATCGCTCATAGAGTCTTGAGATACTCGACAAGCGCTCGGCGCTCGGCCTCGGTCAATTCTCGTCCGATGACTCCGGGCGGTAGCTTCGTTAAGTCGGTTTCCTTGCCCTCGAACGAATGTCCGCGATTGCTGTTGCCAAGCAGCGACACATCAAAGTTCGTCAGGCCGGCCGCACAGCTCTCGGTCGCCTTTGCTTTCGTAACAAGCCCGACCTTGACCGGGTCGAACGCACGACTGCCGACGCAAAACGACATCGGCCGTTGGGCTTGCGGCACCAACATGTCTCTCAGCGTCGGAACGGACCCGTTGTGCAGATAAGGAGCCGTTGCCCAAACACCATCCAACGGGCGCGCCCGGTACTGAGGCTCAAGGGCGAGAAGGACTTCGTCCTTGCCGTTGCGGCTCGCACGCGCCCCGACATAGACTCGCTGGTTTTGGCAGTTCTTCCTCGGCCCCCACAATTGCCGCTTGGTTTCCTCAGAAGTGCCGTTCGCAATGACCCATTGGTCGATCGTTTTGCCGACGACGTCCATGAGCGCGAGTACAAACAGAGGATCTGCGCCTTTTTCTGCCAGAAGGCCGCAACCTCCGGCTTTGTTGAGGTCGTCTGCAGGATTTAATCCGAGTGACTCGGGTAGGTGAACGCGCCGCGTCGTGAGGACGTTAGATTGCTGGCGATCGGTGCCGATCGCCGAGACCGGCATCTGGACCACGTTAAAATAATGCCGTCCGCCGATCTCTACCCAATTCTTCTCGTTCTTGGCTGAGCGATCGGGGTTCTCTGCGCGCCAGAATGAGTCTTCCGTCCACTTTTTGTCGAACGCAGCATCGTTCACCGGGCCTCGGTGGCATTCAAAGCAGTGAGCACGATAAAGATCGCGACCCTGTTCAACGAGCTTTTCATCGATCGCCCAGGCCGGGTCACCGCGGAATTTCTCCTGCGCGTCCTTCCATCGCGGTGCTACGAGCCCGGTGAATTTTCTGCCTCCTGCATCTTCGGACGAAAAGGGATCGGTGCCGCGCAGAAGCTCTTCGAACCGCGCGATGTCGGATAGATGTATGGATGAGGCAAAAAGCGGCCGTCCGGGCGCGGCCGCGGTCATATTGATTTTTGCGCTGACACCGAGCGCTTCGCCTGCATTGCGAACGAGTTCGTTGAGAACAGAAGCGTCATACTGTGCCCAAAGGAAATACGGGGTGTCCCAGATCGGCGGAAAGCTCACGGGCGCATCATGGCGCGCAAAGTTGCCCTTGAGGAGTGGCTCGGAGAGTTCGCCGGTCACGGGATCAAGTAGGTTTGTATAGAAAACCTGGTTCCCGATCCGGTTCAGCGCATCAAGTCGACCGAACCCTTCATCGAGATCCGTCACTCCCTGTCCCGTCAAAAGTCTGTCGGTCTCTCCCTTTTGGTTCTTGATCTTCTGAAGCGCTAGCTCAAGATCGCTTCGCAGCTGCTTTCGATCGACGCTCTGCCCTTTGATCTGCTCCAGCTTGCTGGCGAAACGCTCGAAACGCCATGGCAAGATCAACGTGTAACCAATCGACAGCCCGATGGCCCTTTCTACCTCGCCCAGATTGACCATCGCCGGCCCGCCGTCGAACCGTATGCTGACATTCTTGTATTCGAGGTGACCCGTATGACAGGCGGCGCAGGTTAGACCGATCTGATCTTCATACGGGGCGCCAGTCGTCGGATCGATACCGCCCTTGAGGATGGCAAAGCCGACCGGCAAAGCATTCGGGTTCTCGGGCGCGCTTGGAGTCCAACCGGGGTTGGCTGTGTCCCCATTCGGCGCATCGTCGTGATAACCGTAGGCGGCCGCATTACCGGCGAAGTCCTTTGAGCTAGGACTAGGAATGAAGCCGAGGCGGCGCAGGTAGTTCTCGTCCGTTAAGCTTGTGTAAGAGAAGGACAGCTCCGGGCGTTCCAGGGCCAAAAACCACTGATAAGGGACAGGGATGGTCGCTGTCCCCTGCGATGTGTGGTGAAACCAGTAACGCTGGCGGGAGCTCCAGTTTTGCGGCAGCCAATAAGCGCTTTCGATTTTTGATGGCTCGGGCAGGGTCGCAGGCAGTAATTGAGCGACCAGATTAGCATCGTTCTTTATCTTAAGGGCTGCGTCGCGAACCTTCTCCGGGGCGAAATACACCAGGCCGGCCGCCACGATCACGACAACGACGCTTGCCAATAACAGGCTGGTGATATGAGGCCAGCGCATCACCCCGGAATAAAGACGAGAGCCAAAAGAAGGTCTCCCCATAGCAAGGACTCCATCCATATTTTGTGCGTCCAGCCGGCCCGGCAGGCTACCGGAAACGGCGGCGGCGTCTGTTACTTGTTCAGCAATTGGCTATTGATGAAGGCGACCACGTCGGACGTCTCGGCTGCCGCGCGCCTGGTTATCGTCGCCGCTGCCGGGCCGCCGTGCAAAAAGGATGGGAACCAGCCGAAGTTGCGAACATTCCGGTCTTCTTTCGGCCAGACGGCGCGGTTCACGCCAAGCGCTGCGAAGTTTGGAATTTTCCTGGCGAGTGGCTGTGCCGTCTCGGTGTGACAGCTCACGCAATCGGTATTGAAGAAGTGGCTCTTCTTCGGATCGGCAATGGTATTGACGATCTCGATGATGCGGCTGTTGGGCACGTTACCATCGATGAACTCGGAGGTCGAAACACCCTTACGATCAGCTTGGGGCAAGGGCGGAGTTTGCAATGCAGCGTGTCGACAAGTGATCGGATTTTGATTGTTCGTGCCCGGTTGCGGGACCACGTGCTTTCCGCCGATAGCGCTGAACATCTGTGCCACGTGCATGCCATCAAGCGTCGGGCCGGGGACTGGGATTAGGCCTGCTTGCGGGACCCTTAACATCGACACGAAAATCCAGGGTTCGGGCGGTGCGATGCCCATCACGGCCATGGTGTTGAGGCGCTGCGGCGAGAGATGCTTCTCAATCAATGCCTTGAGTGCATCGCGAAACGCCTTTGCCGATGCCCCTACGAGACCCGGATGCACATTCAGATCACCGGCAGTCGAGACTTTGACATTGCCAAAATGTCCGGCCCCAAGCTGATCGCGCAAGGTCGCGACGTCACGAACGATCGCCTTGAAGGCTTCGTCGTCCGGTTTGAATCGCGGGAACGGCGCGCAACCGTCCAGAGGCGGGCCAGGGTCGAGGGTGAAGCTGAAGATAAGGTGGCCTGCAGTGTCATGAACCTTGAAGCCGTCCGGCCCATTGGTCACCGGCTGAATGATGAGCCGGATTTGTGGCTGCCGGCCAAACTGGGCGATGATCTCCGGCGACAATCCCGGCGCGCCCGGATCGATCCGGATGCCGGCCACAAACCAGGCGTCGATCTTTTTCACGGCATCGGGAAACTGAATGTGCCGTGCACCCGAATCCGGCAGGCCCGGATGCTCCGGATTTTCGGCGTTAGCGATAAAGTGCGCGAAGTCCGCGTCGGAAAACAGCCGCTGCGGCGATCCCGAAGGGCCCGCAAGATCGGACACGGCGATCAGATTGGCGAGGTCGCCCGCCGACTTCGGCGGAGGAAAGAGGATGGACACATCATTGGGCGCAAGCGGCCTCGACGCGGCTTGCGCCGGAGCCGCTCCTCCCTCCAAAGCTGCGGCGAAGATCACCCCCGCCGCTAACAAGCTTGCAAGCCGTCGCGGAAACAGAGATCCGTGCATTTGACCCCTCGCGATCATTGGAAATCCCCCTGTAAGACCAAAACTTCAAACATCAGCTGTCGAACAACTACATCTCGCCGCCACGCGCTTCGCCAAGGCAATGCGGGTGACCGGATCAAGCCTTTCATTCCTCACCGTAGAATTGGCTTTGCAAGGTCTTGAGTTTCGTCGGATGCAACGCCTCCTCGATACAGCCGAGAAACATTTCACTGCGTGCATTGACCCGCGCGCGGTCGGCTGGATGCGCCATATCCGTTTGCAACGCGCGCACCGCTGTCCAGTCGTTCGCACGATCCTTGAGCAATTCGAACAGCGTTCGGCGGTTGTTCGGCGGAGCTAACCGGTCATCCTTATACCGGTGCAATCGGAAGTGAGCGAAAGTAACCTTGGCCGAGATCCTCACATCCCATAGCGCGTCGGGAAGCGTTAGCAGATCAAGTCCTTGCAGCTCGCCCAGCTGCTGCATTTGATCCTGCGCTTCCTGATACTGCTCACGGCCGACCAATTGATACATTCCTCGCGGGCGAAACAGCCAGCCGTCCTCCGTTCCGGGTTGGTTGCCAAAGTCGTTGTCATCGTAAGCGAGCACGAAATTGGCCAGTTCCTTGGGATGATTAAGCAAAGAGTTGACGTCGACCGCGGGCTTGTTTGCGGCCAGAAGCCTTGAGTTGTTTTTGTCAATGCGATCGCGCCATTTCTGCGGGAGTTGAGAAACCGCGCTGTAAGAAAAGTTCTCGCTGCTGCGAGTAAAATCGGCGCTGTCGTAAGAGACGGATCCCAGAATATAGGCCAGGATACGGGGATCCGTTTCCTCGACGCGATCCCATTCCTGCAACAAGGCTTTGACCTGCTCGGCCTGATAGTAGGCCATATAGCTCTTGCGATATGGCGGAAGGGGTGGAGGCGCCGGCGAATGATCTTTGCTCGATTCACTCAGCTGGTGCTCGTAGGCGGCGACTTTTTCCTGATATTCCTCATAGACGCGCTTTTGCAACCAATTGCTCTCATAACAAGCAAGCAATGGCTGGGGCTTGATCTTTGGAGTTGGTTGATATTCCTTCGCGAGCTCGTCGGCGTAGGCAGCCCGTGCAAGTTTGGCATCCTTCAGCGTTTCAAATGCGGTCGCGACCGATCCATTCAGAAGATGGAACAACTTCACCTGCAGGCAATCTGCATTGCTCTGCCTTTCGCGGGACTGATCGAAGTCGTCCTTCGGCACGCAGTCCCAAAAGCGGCCGCTGCTCAATGAGATGATATCCTCGGTCTTCTGGGACAACGTCCAGCCGAGTGGAAGGCTATAAAACAAACCTGTTATGTCCGTCCGGCCGAACGTTGGAAGGCGCTGAACACTGGGCATCACTTCGGCGTCGGGCCGGTCGATGCTGGTTGCATGATTGAGCGCGACATAGGTTCGGGAGGTTCGCGTGCTCAGAAGCGCGCGTACGGGCTCCATGAGCTCTCCGAACATGAATGAACCATGATCACCGAACTGTCCGCTGACGAGGGACAGGAGGTAAATCCTGAATTTCGGCGCATCGGAGGTGCCCTTGATGGCGTTAAGCTTCTCAATCAGGTCGAGCGCGGTCTCAATCCCAGAGTTCTCCACATATCCGCCGTCCACCAGGCGCGCCTGCGGATGAGTGGTTATGCAGTCATTTTTGACTGAGACGGTCGCCGCCGGCGTCACCCACGGAAAACGTGCGCTCGTGAAAGCGGCCGTGCTGAGCGGAATACGCAGCGAGTGGCTCTTGACGGTTTGGTCCGGCCCAGTGCCCGCACGTTCAAGCGCGGCAAGAACACACAGGTCCGTGTCTTTGGGGTGCAGCGGATTGAAATCAAAGGGAGAGATGACGGCCCGTTTGCCGCTGCCGGCATCCGTCGTGTTGAACAACAGGGCCGGCATGTTGTTGTCGGGCGCCCAATGGGACTGGAAGTCAGCCCTTAGCAGATTGGATTGATTGCCGCTGCCCTTGTTGCTGCCGAGGACTCTGTCACCGGCGTTCTCCAACGTGTATTCGAGAAAGCGGGCGCGATCGAAGGCCGGGATCGCGAACGGTGAAAACATCTGAGTGAAGTCAGTAAACAGAAAGCCGGCAACCAAAGGCGACAGAAAATCGGTAGCCAGGACGCTTGCAACGCGCTGCTCGACCGGCCCAGGAGCATCAATGTCTTGGACCCGTCCAACCCCTGCCAGGAAATCCGCGATTTTGGGGCATGTCTTGCCGTCGACGGCATTCGTATCAAGGGACGCATTTTCGGCGTGGAGCGCAGCGGCGAAGATTGCCGAACCGACGCTGCCCCCGGACACACCGCTTATCGCAAACAGATGTTGGCGAAATGCCGGACAGAGATCCTGCATCCGCGCAAGAAACCGCGCCGCATTGTTGGCCGCATAGATCCCTCCGCCTTGAGTCGCCACAATGAAGACGGGATATTCGCCGAGCCTCTTGGCTTCCTCCACCCGCGGCTTTTGTAAAAGCCACTCGCGGAATGCGGTGGCTGCGGACATGCGCGCCTTTTCCGGCTGGCCGTTTGCTTCAGAGACAGTACGCAGTTCGTGGTCGTCACCTCCCAACAAGGAGGCAAGCAGAAACAAGCCGCCAAACACAACGGGAATAAACGGAAACGTAAATCTGATCGTTAAGAGAGCAAAATGGACCGTGAGACCAAGGACGCAAACCGCAAAGAGGGCGATCACGCCAAACGATCCGACAAATTGTGCAAGCCTATCAGGCAGCATAAGGAATGCTGCTGTCAACAGCACGATGCCGCCGATCGAGAGCGCGAGAAACCTGTAACGGATGAAGTACGCGTTGTTGGCGCGGCTCGCGAGATCAACCGAGCGATCCCTTGATCCTATCCGCCAAGTAAATGCCACGAAACAGACGAGCATGATCAGCATGGCGATTGCGAGGATGAACAGCATGTTCCGCTCAAACGCGAGCGCCTGGTCCTGAATGCGGAAGATACTTCCGACTTCCTCGACCTCGCCAATCTTTCGCGCCGGCCGCGAGGCGAATTGGCCTGCTGTGGCGGCGATGATCGGCAGTGCTCCAAGCAGGACGGGAGCAAGTCTTATATAGAAAGCCAGGCGCCCCGAAGGCTTGGGGATTTGCGGCAGGGATGCAGTTGTGAGTTGAAAAGCGCTTGCCCAAATCGCTATGGCGATCACGCCCAAGGCAGCGAACTCCTTGAACGTCACCCAACCAAGGTCGTCTGCGGCTATCCGGTAGAGCTCCTGAATCTGATCTGGCAGGTAGAGCAACACCGAGATAGCTACCGAAAGAACAATAATCCATCGAAGGTTGCGCAACAAAGTAAACAGCTGCTCGCGCACAGTCATCGCGTGATCTCCTCACATATTTATGGAGGTCGCTGGCAAGCCACTGAAATAGGCTCGGGTACCAGGCATTCGCGCCAGCTCACATTGAAAGCATTGAGCCCCAAGCATCAGGGCGACTTGAAACAGATTGAATTACGGTCACGCTCTTAGGTAGCGCGTTCAATATTGTGCACTTCCCTACAGGAGTGTGCTAGGTTTGTCGATGTCTTCTAGGCAGCTCTCGCAGAGTTTTCCTCCGAATGGCCGCGACTTCTTCATCGTCGCGCAAATCGATTGCTGACGTATGACTCCTCTTGAGGCGGCTGGCAAAGCCTGATCGCAAACACTCAGTACGAACTGCATCTAGCCAGTAGGAAGAATACGCGCTTGCCAGGCACAGGATGCAAGATGGTCCGCGACGAAGTTAGGATTGAATGGCCTTCGATAGCGACGTCTTGCGGCTTGAAAACAAGGCCTCGCGCTCTTGTTCAGCGTGACTCGGGGCGGAAACGCAAAAAACCGGCGCCGCTGCTGCTCTAGGCTGTGGGGCTACGAAGTTTGGAAGCTTGCTGTGTTGCGCACCCCACCGACGCATCGCGGAAGAATCACAGCCCATTTCAGGAGCGATGCTCATTAGGATCGAGGACGGGCTGCTGCGACCCGCCGTCAGCCTCACGTACTCAAGCGTTCCTCGCGGATGTGGCGATCGAGTCACAAGCTGAGAATTTGTAGCGCGCAAACCCGTAACGCATTTATTCTGTTAATGGCTGCCGTAAGGTAGTCGGCGACTTAAACGCTATCATAGACATTTCCCCCCGGCCCGCGGTCCGGCGGGAGTGGCATTCGTTGCTTGTTCTGTATTCATGCTTTGTTTCAACAAATTGCTTGAGAGTAGTCATGCTGCATAGGCGGTCTAAGCATCCGAACATTCGCGCGAAATTCTTCAGCCAAGCATGGGGTGAAACGCGATGGCAGCCACCTTTGGCCTGCATCACAACGGTCTTTCTTGCGGGCTGTTCGCTCCATCCGGTCCAACAGGATGTTACCGGGGTGCGCACGTCCGAGCTTGTGCAATACATTCGTTGCGAAAGCCGACTGGCAATCCAGGACAAGGCGATCGCACTCTTCCGGAAGGAGGATCAGGCCAACCCTTTGATTGATGAGCTCAGCGCTCTCCGTGGAAGACAGTGGCCTTCGAACCTCAGGACTCGCTTAAACGGAATCGAGCAGGTCATTTACGATCGATACATCCGGACTGGCATAGCCTATGATTTTTCCTTCGACATTACTGAGGACAACGGCGCCTTCGGCGGCGCCGATCCCGTCAAGTTGTTCACCAATGGGGCTGCGGGACTCGGCTTGTCGGCAAGCGGCGATTTCAGGCGCGAGAACCTCAGGCATTTCGTTGTCAGTGAGACAGCCGAAGATCTTTTGGAGAATGGCCGGCTGGAGTGTGGGCCGAGCTACGACTACAAATCATCCAACTACACTTACCCGATCGCAGGAAAGATCGGCATCGACGAACTGCTTTCGACGTTCTTTGAGGTCAACGAGATCAAGAATTTGTCGCCTGACAAAACGAGCGCGACGGTTTTTGCAGATACATTGACATTCACCACGACCATTACAGGATCAGCCTCTCCGCATGTTATCGTAGCACCGTCGGGAAACCGGTGGGGATTGGCGAGCGCAGCAAGCCTCGGTGTCTCCGGATCGAGGATGGATAAGCACGCGCTGATCATTGGTCTGTCGCTCGACACGACGAAACGAACGGCTCCACGGCAGACAGCTGCGGCTGCGATCGTGGCTCCTGGATTGGCGGCAAGGTCCGCCCTTCAAAGATCCAATGTGCGATCAGCGAACGAGCAGAGTGCGCTTGATGCTGTTACTCAAGCGCGTCTGGACGCTTATCTGGATCGGGCGTTTCGCTAAACCAGGAGTTCTTGCTCTCCACGACGTTGCGCGAACGCCCGCAGCAGCCTATCGCTCGGCGCGTCGAACGAATGCCCGCGCAGGTAGTCGAAAGGGCCTTCGTCGCGGAGCGGTCTCCGCCGGCGCCGCTCCCAGCGCCGCGCGCATCGACGCGTTCGTCGCCCAGCCCGGGCCGCACGAGCGCCTCGACGCGGTGGGACGACTTGACGTCGGGGAGCGATGCCTGAAGGGCATCCTTGATGTATTCGATATCGTTGGAGTGACGATCGAACTTCATCTGCAATCCTCTGTACGGGCGCAGGGGGCGCCGATTAAGCCAAGTGCCGCGGTCCGAGAAGATCGGGATGGTCGATGGGAAGCCGTTTGACCCGGCGACAGGTCGAAGGTCGCGAGCCCGTAGCGATCGCTGTGAGTCGCCACATCGGAGCCGTTGGTCACGAGATTGTTTTAGGCTGCTCCGCTAGGGCTTCTTCTGCTGCGTGGCCTGGGCGACGCTGCCGTCCTTCTTCGCGACACGGACGGTGAAGCCGTTGCCGGTCGTCGGCACCGAGAACGTCACGATGTAGGCGTCGCTGTCGGTTTCCATCCTGTCGAAATGGATCATGTCGGTAGTGAGCTTCGTTTCCTTGGCGACGAAACCGACGGCGGCCGTGACCGCGCCTTCGGGCGTGCTCTGCGGCGCGAACAGCCGGTTGATCGCGAACGTGACCGTACCGGCCAGCGCCACCGAAAGCGCGATGATTACGACGCGCGCATGATCGCGTACGCCCTTCGAATATTTTTCGACATCCTTCGTGTTCCGAGGGACCTTCGCGCTGACAGTCAGCAGATTGGCGTAGGTCGAGAGGCCCATGACGGCGAACGCCACGACGAAGACCAGCCCGGCGCCGGCAAGCACCAGCACCCACTTCGAGAACGTGTCGCTCGGAACGCGCGACGGGTCGGTGAAGAGCGCCGCCACGCCGCCGATACCGGCGAGCCCGAGCGTGAGCGTCTGCTTGAGGAACTCGAACCGGCCGGAGTTCGCGTCGATCGTGTCCTTGATCGGCGCGGAAGGCGGAGGTGCTGCATCGTTCATGGCCAGCTCAGACCGGCCAGCAGGTGCAGCCCGCGAGGCTTTCCCACAGCCTCATGTTCTGGAGGACGAACACGCCGCCGATCGTCCGCTTGGACGTCTCGACCCTGTCGCGCTTGTCGGCCTTCCTAGCGAGATCGAACAGAAACTCGGGCAGGGCGTCGATGACACGATGGACGATGGGAGCCCGGTCGACGGCCACGGCGAAGTCCCCGAGGCCGAGCGTATCGACATGGACCGCCTCGAGACCCTCCTTGAGGATGTTCTTCGCCTGCTGGCTTAGCGTCCAGCCCGACTTCTTCTCGAAATCTAGGAAGATGCCGTCGAGCGGATGGGGGGCGGCGGACTCGATCATGACCATGGATCACCTCAAGGGTCGCGCATGCGCGGGATGCTACCGAAAGGCTACCATACCCCGGCAAGGTGACAACCGTTCGGGTCGCGCCGGAATAGCGATCATGCTTCGATGAACGCCCGCATCACGCCCGGCCTGCCTCGACCAGATCGAACCACCGCTTCAGGTGCAGATGCGCGCTCCAGTCGATCCGTAGTTGATCGATCAAGGGGCCGCGGTAGCCCCGCGGGATTCATAATAGTTATTTGGTCATCGGATTTCAGCGTCCGGAACGGGCGTCGGCGGCGTCCGTCGGCGTCACGCCTACCTCGTGGACGATCCCGAGCGCGGCGCGTTCACGCCGAGTATTGCTGCACGATCGCTTTGCCGCGCGCGGAGATTCCGTCCAGCATCTTGTCAAGCACCGGTTCTTTCAGGCCCTCGACCCTCGCCTCCTTCACGACGTCGCTGAGCGCGTCGGGAATCTTCTCGCCGAGCGCCACCAATCGCGCGATCATCTCGTCGGGATCCATTTTCATCAGTTCCGCCTGGCGTCTCCAATGCCGCGGCAGGACTTCTGAGAACTTGTAGTAGCCGCCGATCTTCATCGCCATGCGCAGCCGCCGCCGCTCATGTTCGTCGTCGTCGTAAGGCACGAAGCTTAGGACGTCGTAGAGTGGCGCAAGAAACATCCGCCGGCCCGGGAGGTGGATGACTGAGAAGTTCTTCGCGTGCGCGTCGGTACCGAGCACCAGGAAGCTGAAGGCGATCATATCAGCGAACGCCGCCTTGTCCGCCTCCGGATCGGTAGCGTAGCGCAGCACGCCGTTGGAGATCTGCTCGATCGAGGGTCCGCCCTCGCTCTGGTACTTGACGGCGGGATGCACGCCGAGCGCCTGGCACATGTCTTCCTGGTGGAATCGTCTGACGACGCCGTCCTTGTCGATCTCGCGGTCGTACCGGGTGACGACGATCGCGACCTCTTCGCCAAACTTCCCGACCTTAGCTTCGGCCGCCGTGATCCCGAGGTAGTTCGCGAGACGCAGGCACGCGTACTCGTTCTCGGTCGTGCCTCGCAGGTGAGGCATCGGCGGCTTGAGGATGTGCGTGGTCGCCCGGCGGCCGCTCGGTACGCCCCACCGCTTTCCGTCGAATAGTAAGGCCATCTTCGGCTGCGCGCCGGCGAGACTGAAATGCCCCCGGTCGCCGTCGCGACGTCCCGTCCAGGTCCTCTCCTCGCGCAGGCGCTTGAGGCGGTTCGCGACCTCCGCCTCGTCGATCCACTGAACATCCCCGGGCGAATCCGCGTTGGCGGCCATCCACTCGTCGGTGACGATCTGGATCGCGCCGGCGCAGTCCTCTCCGACCTTCGACAGCAGAGCGAACGCGCTGTTCGGCGACACGCCGAAGATCTGTCCCCATTTCTGCAGGGTCTGTTCGTTGTCCGGAAGCAGATTCCAGAGATAATTGGCCACCTTCGCGCCGGTGTGCTTCTTGGCGGCGAGAGGCAGGGACATCGAAAGCGGAATTTGAACCCTATCGGCCGCGAGCCAACGATCGGCGTACTCGATGGCGAGGACGCCGGTATCCATCTGCTCGAGACGGCCGATCAGGACCCCGCCCATCAGGACGTTCATGAATTTGCTCATCGCCGCCGTCCCTTGAGGAAGCTCGGCTCGTCGAGCGCGAGATCACCGGTATCCAAGTCGTCGTTTCGTACAGACCCCGGCAGACTGTCGATGTTCAGGTCGATCCCGAGCGTGGCGAAGGCCTTTAGCACCGTTCCGAGGCTCGGATTCTCCAGGCGGCCGGTCTCGAACTGCGAAATCCACTCTTGGGTGGTCCCCAGCCTCTCGGCGAGTTGCTTCTGGGTCAGCTTCCGCCGATGGCGGGCTTCCCGGACGGCCAGTCCTAAGTCGCTGATTGTCTTCAAAATCATGCCAGTCACCCTATGAGATTTAAGACATATAGGGCGGATATGAGTTTTACGCAATATCGAACGATATTAGTTTTATCTAATAATCCAGAGGTATGAGTTAAAACTCATGCCGGTGCAATCGGCGCTCGTCTCGGCCGGGAATCAGCTGACGTAGCGATCTGAACGACTTCGCCGGCTTGTTGCGGGTCTCGCGAACGATGACCGTGCCGCGGCCGGGGTGAGTACCCTGGGGGACGTTTCTATGCTCGCGCTGAAGCGGGTAACCGCCGCTTGGTGCACGCCGCATTTCCCGGCCTTCGAGAGCGCGGTGGAACTCATGGGCATAAAAAATGAGACTTTCGCGGTCTCGACAGAACGCGTGTGTGAATAGCGGAGGAAAAGAGGGGAACCATACCCTCTCGCACATTGCACGAGTTAATGCACATGGGTTACAACCAACCCATGGACCCCAAAGATTCGACAGCCATCAAAAGGGCGCTTGAACTTCAGAAGGCCCGCCACCTTGCGGAGGCGGAGGCCGAGATCGCGCGCGACATGGCTGATCTGGAACGCTTGCTCATTAAGTATCAGTTGCAGGTCGTTCCTGCCAAGGCTGATGCCGGCGTGGACGCATTGGTCACTATGCCCGACGGTCAGCGGATGGCCGTCCAGATCAAGAACCCGGAACCTGCCGATTTCTTCAGAGATCGTCTAACGATCCGTGAGAGCGACACCCAGACGGGCGCAATGACCATTGCGACGCTTGTTCGTCTTTATCGGACCGATCCTCGCTCCCCCTACAGAAACCTCAAGCCGAAGGTTAGGGCGAACTACGACAGTGTCATCAACCGGATGCACGATGAAATTGGATCGATGACGCTCGACCAGATCAATGCCGAGTTCCTGAAGGGCTATCATAAGAAGTGGGTCGCGGATGGCAGGATCGCGCTTGGCCACAGCATGGTCACGAAGCTCAGGCTGCTCGCCTCGTTCGGTGTAACCACGCTGAATGACGAGGCATGCACACGTCTGAGCGTCATCATGAATCGGCTGGAATTTCCTGTCCCGACCGCGCGCGAGAAGGTTGGCCTAACGTTGGATCAGGTCAACGCAGTGCGCGAGAAGGCGCATTGGATACAGCGCCCGTCAATCGCTCTTGCTCAGGCATTGCAGTACGAGTTTTCGCTGCCCCAGCGGGTTGTCATTGGCGAGTGGGTTTCAATGCTGGAGTCGGGCGACTCCGACATCGTGTCGAATGAATTGAAGTGGCTGACTGGCCTTCGCTGGGATGATGTTGGTGACGACATGGTCCTTCGCGGAACCATCGATGGCGAAAAGACCGGCCTCGACTTCAAGCATACGAAAATGGTGCTGGAGGAGTTGCAGAGGATCTATGGCGGCGTGCTTCCCAAGAGGGGGGCGATGATCATCAACGAACACAACGGCCTTCCGTACACTGGCGTCGAATATCGGCGGCAGTGGCGAAGGATTGCCGACTATGCCGGTGTCCCGAAGGATATCCGCAACAGCGATGTCAGCAATGGCGTCGTGGTGAAAACAGAGAACGTGAAGATCAGCGCGCTCATGCAGCCGAACGATGAGGGGCGCATTCACTGAAACAAACGGCGCCCGAAGGCGCCGTCGTATTCCGTCTGCATGAGGCCGTGTCACTGATGCAGAGGGCAGTCCCCTGAAATAGTGGGGGCATGGATGGGTTGCGAGGCCCGTTCGTCTAGAACCGGGGGGAGGCACGGAGAACCCCGGGGATCAAAGGAGGTGGTTCAAATGCAACCACCATAGAGTAGGCGTCACGCTGCACCGGTCTGATCCACTGGTGTGGCGTTGCGCCGCTTTATATAGCTAAATCCTTGGGAAAATGCAAGGAATCCTGTGAGCAAGCCACGGCCAGACGACCAATATAGTGAAGCGGAGGCTCAGAAGCGCTTTGAGACGGCGCTACGTGGCGCGCTCAAAACGCCGCATGAGCCGTTGAAGGAAAAGCCAAGGGCTAAAAAGAAACCCCCGCAAAAGCGGGGGTTGGACACTAGGCGTAAGCCTTAGCCAATTCGTATTGTGGAGTCAGCAGTTCAATGGGGATTTTCCATTCGGCGCTGATCGTGCGGATCATGTCGAGCGTCAGTGGACGGATGCGGTTCAGTATTTCGGACGCGCGATTCCGTCCAATGAGTTCGCTCAGGCCAGCCTGAGTCTTTCCCATTGATTCAATTGCGAACTCTAGGACCTCAATCGGATCGGTGTGTGAGATTTCAAAGTGCGCGTCTTCGTACTCTCGAATGAGAGTGACAAGCACCTCAAATCTATCGCTATCTGCCGTACCGATCTCTGGCTGAGCCTCGAAATAGCGAGTTACTTCGCCAATTGCCCAACCGTAATCCTGCTCGTTATGGAGAGGTCGAACATCCATCATCACACCGCTCCGCATCTATACTGTCATACTCTTCATGCGTGCCGACAAACTTGATGAGGGCGGTCTTGTGTAGATACGCAAAGTGGACGATGAGGCGGTACTTATTCCCGCCTATATCGAAGATAGCTCTATTATCTCCGACAAAGTCCACATTGGCTCCAAAAGCCGTCTTCAAATCTGCGGGAGAGCCCCAGGTTCCCTTGGAAACGATTTGATACCAAGTACCGAGAGGTTTCTCGGCGTCTTGGTATCGTTCCCAAAAGTCTTTGAGTACCTTCCTTGCTATTACGTTCATTGCCATAGCATGTTCCCAATATGGGATCAATTTAAAATTCCCAAGGTGGGAACTGGGTTTTCTGCCCGTACGGGGCCCGTACGCGGCCCTTTTAGCGATTCTGTAACTATTTTGGGGTTCCAGCCGTACGCGAACGGGTACGCTTTTGGCGCCATCTTAGGAAGCGTCGGGCGAGTCTTGCAAGGTCGCGTTTAGTGAGATTGACGATACGTCAGACGCTTGCCAGCCGCGCCCTTGACGGCAAGGTCCGCACTTTCCCCGTCCTCGATGCCAAGCGCAACGCGGTTGCTGTAACGGAAGTCAAATTCTCAAAGATAGCGGTGAAGGTACTTTTCAGCGCAATGCTGATAGACGCCCTTCATGCCGCGCTTGAAGATGCTGTAGTAGCCCTCGACCGTTGGTGTACGCCAAGCGAGCGGTGGAGCTGGTGCGAGCTAACGCCCTTCTTGCTAGACGCCATCAGGTAGAACGCCTGCAACCAGACGTGCAGCTTATGTGGCTCGACTCCATCACGCTCTTGGTGGTGACGGAGAAATCCTTGCGGCACTCCTCGACGCGGCAACGGTAGACGCCGGGCTTCTTGGTGAGGAACGACTGATTGACCACGCCGCAATGCGGACAGACGCGCTCAGTGCCCCAGCGGAGACCTTCAAGGTACTCGCGGGCTGCTTCGTGGCTCTGAAAGTGCGGCGCGCTGAACTGGGACATACCCACAACTCCCTAGGACTGCCTGAATCCTCGGGGTTGCGGTTTGTGGTGTCATCGCCGAGAGTATACCGGAGCATACTGTGAACCATTCTTCCAGTTGCAAATCTTGAACCTGTTCTGGCTTTAATATCCTACATATTTTCATGGGTTTAACATCTTGGGATGTCGGCGCAAGGAGCGTGCAATCATTGTCCCTGTTCCGCCATTTGCATGACGACGCGTTCTTGGCCTTCTCGCGCGATCACAAGCACCTCTATGCCGCTTGTCTGCTCGATCTCCATGAGCGTTTTTTTTCGGGGGCGCCGGCATTCCCGACCCCTCAGCAGGTCGTGCACGCCATCTACGACGTCATGCGTGCCAATCCCACGTTGTGGAGCGAAGCCGATGATTTCGGCAGCCTGCCGGAAATGATTTCGGCCGGTCGCCGCCGCATTCGCAAGGCCGATGTCGCGCTCGCCTCCGAGAAGGGTGAAAAGGCGCTTGGCCTGGCACGGCAGCTCTATGCCCGGCTTCTCGCCTGGGGGTGGCTCGAGGAGGAGGAATATGGCCTGCGCGTCACCGTGGACATGGCGATGGGACCTCTCCTAGTCATCCAGCGGTTGGCGAGCCTCAACAAGGATCTGTCACAGCGCTTCGGGGGGCTGATCGTCCAGATACGCCTTAACCTCGAAGCGGTTGAGAAGCTTACTCCCGAGGTCACCGATCGCAAGCAGCGCGAAGCCGCGCTCGCAGTCCGAGAGGCTCGCAACCAAGCGGACCAATTCACCAAGAGCTTGCGCGCCATTCTCGCCGACCTCAAACGCATCAGGCGAACGGTGATGGAATCAAAGACCGTCGGGAGCCGGCTCGAAGCCTTCTTCGAGGAATTTGTCGACCAGCTCTTGCTCAAGGATTTCGAGTCCATCCTGACCGTCAACCATCCGTATCGGTTCCGCGACGCTATCGTCGATCTCGCGCGACGGATCTCCTACACTGCGGAGACCATGCAGGTGCTCGCCGAGGAATACGTCGCGGCCAGTATGGCGTCCGATGTCGAGGACGGACGCATGGCCGCCGCGGACGATCTGTTGGCGATCGAGAACATCTTCGAGCAGATCGGCGAGATGTTCGATCGGATTGAGACCTTTCGGCGGCACCTTGAGGCGCGCGTCCGGAACACCATCAAGTACGCCGAGCGGGGCGCACAAGGTCTGGTGGGCCGCGCCGGCGACCTCGTCCGCCGTCTCGACGCGCTGTTGCGAGACGGACGTCATGAGCGCGCTACCGTCGAGTGGAGCGTCGAGCCGCTTCGCTCTCCCTGGTCGGAGCACCATCAGGCGCCGAGCCGCCAGCCGCGCCGTCCGGTCGAGGCGAGGGAGCTTTCAGCGCCGCCTTCGGATCCGCTCTATGAGCTGAGGAAGCAACTCCGGCTCGAATACATCGCGCGCATCGCGCCGCGCCCGGAGGACGTACGAACGTTTCTCGAGGGTCAGGTCCCGCCGGCCGGAACGAAGGAGGCGCGCTTCTTCGAAATCGGGACGATCGACGAGTTCCTCGCGTTCGACTGCGCTCGCCGGTACGCCCTGACCGGCGAGGTGCCGCCGCAGATCGCCGGAAGCTTCGAACTCGAACCGTCGCCCGACACGCCGCCGCACGACAGCGAATGGCTGCGATGCGCGAATTTCGTGATCCGTCGTCGCGGTCTTGGCAGCGGCTTTGGTAAGGGAGCGGCGCGTGCTTAGCGAATTCGAGAACATTGAGCGCTCGGCCGGCGCCGACAAGGCCGCCGATCTGCGCAAGGCGCTGCACTTCCTGCTGCGCCGGCAGTTCGTGTTCGCGGGCGACCCCCGGACCGGCATCGTTTACAACTCGATCATGGACGGCCGCTTCCGCGAGGCGGTCGACGGCTTTTTCGATACCTGCGGTTACCGCGTCCACCGCGATCCGGAGGCGCAGTGGGCGGGCATCGTCGCCATGGACGAGGACGTGCCGCTGCCGCGGATGAAATTGGACGAAACCATCGTGATGCTCGTCCTCGCCGCCTACTGGCAGCAGGAGATCAACGCGGGCGCGATGGAAGACCGCGCGGTCGTGGTTGCCACCCTGAACGATCTGTTCGACCGCTATCGGGAGATGGTGCAGCCCAACGGCGGCAGCGCCATCTCGAGTCAGCGCTTCCGCGACATTCTCAAGGAGGCGGCGCAGCGCAGCCTGGTCGAGATCGGCGACTTCGACAACGAGCAGCAGGATTGCGAGGTCCGGATCCGACCCATGATCAAGCTGATCAGCGGTGGTGACGCCCTGCAGCGGCTGGAGCGGTACGTCCGTAGCGAGGAGGTCCGCTTTCCCCGGGACACGGGAGATCAGGCATGATGGAGTTGCGGCATCTCGCCATGGTGAACTGGCACCTGTTCGACGTCGCCGACATCGACGTCGCCGGCCACATCGGCGTACTGGGCGAGAACAGGTCGGGAAAGTCGACGATCCTCGACATGGCCCAGGTCGTTCTCACTGGCGGCAACCGGCGCTTTCTGCGCCTGAACGCGGTCGCGGGGGATAGCGGAAAGTCCCGCAGCGGATCCAAGCGCAGTGTCGTCGACTACTGCCTCGGTACGCTCGGCGAGGACCAGCGTCGCCGGGACGAGGCTCGAACCTACGTCGCGCTCGGATTCGAGGATACCGACGGGGACCGGCCTCCGGTCACGATCGGCATGGCCCTCGAGGCGCGTAAATCCGACAGCAAGGAGACCGTGCTCGCGCTCTTCGTCGCCGTCGGTGCGGTCCTGACCGCGAAGGACTTCATCGAGCGCAAGGGTGCGCAGCAGTTCCCGGCGCATTGGGAGGACGCGCGTGCGCGGATCGTGTCGGCGGTCGGCGAGGCGAACTTCGTCAATCACCGGGACCGGGCCGGAGACTACGTGCGCGAATACATGCGTCATCTGGTGCCGCATGCGCCCTTCGGCGAGCAGAACGCGAGCGCTTTGCAGAAGTCCATCGTGAACGCGATGACCCTCGACCACAATCAGACCGCCACCCAGTTCGTGCGGGACTACATCCTCGAGGATAGCCGCATCGGCATCAAAGAGCTGCGCGAATCCATTCAGACCTACCGCAATATCAGCGAGACGATCCGCAAGATGCGGGAGAAGCTCGACGCGCTGAAGGCGCTGCGGGCGATCCTGGCGAGTCTTGAAGAGACGCTGGAGACCAGGTTCCGCGAGGAGTGGATCGCCAAGCGGGCCAATTGGCTTGCGGCAAGGGCGACCAATCGCGACCTGCGGGCCAGGCTGCGCGACGAGCAGGCGCGGCGTGCTGCGGCGACCGTCGAGCTCGCCGACATCGACGAGGACGTCAAGGCCATCGACAAGGAGATTGAACGGCTCACGACGGCGATCGCGGAACACGATGCCAAGACGGGCCGGAAGGAATTGTCGCAGACCGCCATGGTGGCGGATCAGGCCGCGCAGCGGACCCTTTCCGAATTCAGGAGCCGGGTGGAAAGTATCCGGCGGCTTCGCCCGCTGCTCGCCATGTACGGCTGCGGCTTCGATGGGTTCATTCCCGCCGTCGAGAAGCTCGTCGGCGAAGCCAAAGGTGCGGAGATCGGCGCTGTGTCCGACAGTCTCTCTGCGGCCGAGCAGGCGTTCGTGTCCTCGGCTCCGGCGTGGTCGGCCAAGGTCGACGAGGCGAGGCAGGCGATCATGGCCGAAGCGTCTCAGCTGCGCGCGCAGCGCGGCGCACTGCTCGAACGCATCCAACAGCACGACTCCGGAGGTGCGCGCGCACACTTGGAGCCGGATACCGAACGGCTGTGCCTCAAGCTCCGCCAAAAGGGCATGGTGCCGCGGGTGCTCTGCGAACTGATCGAGGTCGCCGATCCGGAATGGGTGGCAGCCGCCGAGGCGCTTCTCGGCCGCGACCGGGACGCGGTGTTCGTCGACAGGCCGGACATCGGTGCGGCGACTTCGATCTTCAAGGAGGGGCGCCGCGAATTCCGGCGCACCTCGCTGGTTAGTCTCAACAAGCTGGAGCAGTTCAGGGCCAAGCCGGACCGCGGAACGTTTCCTTCGATCTTCCGTACGGATGATCCGGACGCGTTGTCGTTCATCATGCGGCGCTACGGCTCGGTGCGCCTCGCCGATACGCTCGAACAATTCAACAAGCCGGGCAGGGCCGTCATGAAGGACGGCCTGTACGACGACGGGTTGGTGCGGACCCACCGTTCGGTCGATCCCAAGGAGCACAAGATCGGCAAGGCGGCCCAGGCAAACGCGCTGCTGGCGTTGCAGGAGCAGTCGGACGCGCTTGAGGACGCACTTACGCAGAAGGCGAGGGAGGCTGAGGCGGCCGATGGCGCATTCGCGGCCCTGAAGTCCCTTTGCGTCGACGGGAGCGCCGGCCTGAGGGACTTCGCGGTAGCCTTCTCCGCCGCGCAGGCCGAGAAGATCGATGCGCAGGCAAGATTATCGGCGTTGGACGGGGCCGGCGATGGCGGGCTTCGCGCGAAGAAGAAGGCGCAGCTCGACCTGAAGGAGCGCCGCCGCTCCGAGCGGGAAACGCAGCAGAAGGCCTTCAACAAGCACAATGGCGAGGTGCGGCTCATCGAGGGCAAGCTCGGCGACGGCGAGAATGTGCCCGGCTCCGAGCTCAACTTGAAGGTCGCCCGCTCGATATTCCTCAAGAACCGGCCGCTCTACGCCGCGAGCAAGGGGCGTGCGGCGTACCGGTCCCGCCTCGATGGGCGCGCGCAGAAGAGCGAAGCGGAGAAGCATCGTTCCATCGCTGAGAAGGCGCTGAAGGATGCGGCGGCGTCGGATGTGGAGCGCAACCGCATCGAGCGCCAGGTGCGGGAATTCCTGGACGGATACTTCGAAGAATTCGGCACGAGCTCCCAAGTCGGCATCGAAAGCGAGCCGCTCCAGGAGGTAAAGCCTTGGATGGAGCAGTTGATCGACGACATCGAGTCCAACGAGCTGCGTAGGTACGAACGTCAGGCGCACGAGGCCGCCGAGAAAGCCAAGACGCTGCTCCGGGGAGAATTCATCAATGCGCTGACGTCCCGGATCGGAAAGATGGAACGGGACCTGCAATCGCTCAACCGCAGCCTCCAGGCCCATCCCTTCCACAACGAGCGCTACTCGTTCCATCGCACCCAGGTCGTGGAATTCCAGCCGATCCTCAAGATCATCGAGATCGGAAAGACCTCGCCGGAGGCGCTGGACTTGCTCTTCCGGGGCGACGTGCCCGACGACTTCCCGCACAAGGACACGATCAAGGCGCTGGAGGCTTTGCTCGAGGATCCCCAGAAGGACTTCACGCAGTTCGAGGATTACCGGAATTTCTACACCTTCGAGATCCACATGGAGGACGTGGCGACCGGTCGCTCGACGCGATGGGAGCAACGTCGTGGGACCGGTTCCGGCGCCGAGCAGCAGGTGCCGATCTACGTCGCCATCGGGGCTTCGCTCGCCGCCGTCTACGGAAGCGCAGAACGGCGCGCCGGCAAGCCGTCCGGCTTCGCGCTCGCGATGTTCGACGAGGCGTTCTCCAAGATGGACGGCCGAAATCAGCGCCAGATGATGGCGTTCTACAAGAAACTGGGCTTGCAGTTCGTCATCGCAGCGCCGTTCGAGAAACGGGTGGCGGTGCTGGAGCACATGGATACGATCGTGGAAGTCGACCGGATCGGCGAGCAGTCGAGGGCGACCGTGGTTTCGCTGAAGGAAAAGGCCAAACGCGAACTCATGGCGATCGATCCTGACCTCATGTCCGACCAGGATCTCGCCGCCCGGCTCGCTGCCGAATAATCATGCCTCGCCGCTTCACAGACGCGAACGACCTGTTTGGCGATCTTCTCGATCGTTTCGAAGCCGGTGCTGCGAGTCCGATCGCGCATCCGGACTATGCGGCTTTCCCGTCCGTCGTCGATGCCGACGCCTTTCTGAAACGTATTCGCGAAGCCGAAGCTGCCGGCGCAGTCTCAATTGGTTGGGGCCGCGGCGCGAAGCGGGACCAGCTCGCCCACGCGCGGCTGGCTTCGGCGGAGGCCCTGTACCGATGCCTCGGCCGCACCCCGGCGCCGCAGATCGCGCAGGACGCCGTCGCGCGGCTTGTCGGCGGATCGGCGCTGCACGATTCGCTGAAGACAGGCGCTTCTCAGATCGCCGAAGTGTGGGGACGGGGGAAAACGTGGCACGGCTTCGCTTCGTCCGATGTCGATACGCTGCGCCACGCGTTCGATCTCGCCCAGGCTATCCTGGACAACAAGCATCTCGACGTTGACTATAAGACCTTCTCGCGACGGACGGTGAAGCACAGTAAGACGCTGGAACGCGTCGAAGGCGTCGTGGTTCGGCTCCTGAGCGGCGTCCTCGAGTTTCCTCCGGGCGCGCGGCCCCGCGAGGCACTGCGGGCGATCGGGCTGGAACGCTTTGCGCCGCCGCTGCTGATCGCGGGTAAGATCGATCTCCTTGGGGCCAATCTCTCCGGAGCCACTCCGCTCTATCTCGGGATCGCGCCTAAGGAGGCGGATCGTGTCCGCTTCCGGGAGCCGCCGGCGTACGTTTTGACAATCGAAAACTTCGCAAGCTTCAACAGGCACGTCGCCGAGGCCGACCCCGGTCGACTGGGCGCTACGCTGTATGTTGGCGGGTATCCCTCGCTTGCCACCCAACAGGCCCTGCGTACGATCTCGGGAATGGTGTCCGAACAGACCCCGATCTTTCACTGGTCGGATATCGATCCGGACGGCACCTGGATATTCCACACGATCGAGCGCGCCGTCGGACGACCGATCCTGCCGCATCTCATGAGCGTCGAAATTGCCGAACGCTCGGGGCAGGTGCCGACCAAAAAGTCCGCACCCGCCCGTTGCCCACCGGACTCCGGCATCGCTTCACTGGCGGCATACTTGGCCAAAGACGGAGCCAAGATCCTCGAGCAGGAGGAGCTTGATCCGATTCTTCCTACGCCGCCGTAGGCGTTCGGACTGACTAGGGCGTCAGCTTGCGTTGCGGACACGCCTCCCAGTCCGAGCGACTTTTGAGGCGCTGGCGCTCTGCAAGAGCCAAGCAGTTTGGGGTGGCCAGCAGCACGGCGATTGGCTGCTTGAAGCGGGCGACGAGACCGGCAGCGTTGAGCCCAGCCAGATCGGTGGCCACAAGCCAAAGTCGATCTCGGGCGAGTATGCTGAAATCGGCGGCTTTGATCCGTTGCGACAGTCAGACCCATAAGGAAAAAGATCCGGCTTATGATCTGTAATCCGGCGTGGCATTCAGTGTCGTGCGCTCATGGCGAGGCAAAATTGCCATCCGAATTTGCGGCTTGCAGCTGAAAGCGCAGACGCATTACCGTCTCGTCGGCGCGCTGTTTTTGTTGTGTGTGCTCAACCGCCGCGAAGCCAAACAGCATGCAGTCCGTAAGGGGCATTTACGTCTCCAGGTAGACCAAACGCAGGCCATCGCCGCAACAGCCTGAATTGGTGCCGAGAAGTTTCGAAAACTGAGGGATTAAGTCCGTTGTTAAGCTGCCTTGGAAGTTGCAGCCTTCTTCCTTTGCGCTTCTCCCGCTGGTCCAAGGCATGGCAGCAAGTGATCAGCTGATGAAACAAGTCGCGCATTGAATAACTCCAAATCGCAAAAAAATGATCGACAACCCGTTGAAGTAGTCTATTACTTGCGCTACATCTTGGGGTAGATTTTGCTCCCGAGGCGGTGGGTCCTGTCCGCTTCGCGAGCGCATGCCGCGAACCAGTTCCAATCTTCGTCTGCGCATGAGGTCGTGCGGGTTGAATGAGGACGACGCAGTCGTTGTTCGAGGATTTTCCAAGCATCAGTTCTGAGACGAGGCGAACCTTACGCGAGCTCGAAAAGAAAGCTGGTTTCGTTTCATGGACTGGACATGGATCGCGTCTATGATCTGGACTGTTTGATCAGGCTGCAAATCGATGTGGTGGCCTCATATGCACGCGTCCTTCGAGAACTAGCCGTGTCGACACGCAGAGGGAGTTGGATTCTAAAATACTGGTGGTGTGTATCAGAATGCGGCCGCCTGATTGAGCAGTAGTGACCACGCGCAGGCAAATGGGATGCGTATCATCAAGATTGTCTTGCCGGTTTGTCGCCAGGCACGACCACCACGGAGCGTGTTTAGACATCCAGAGAGAGGCACCGTCATGAGTGAAACTATGGCTGTTGATAATATCATTCTGCGAGCAAACATCGTCAAACACGCGGACCGGCTTGGTGCCGAAATCAAGAACATCACGCTGTCTGACGATTTGCCTGACGATGTCATCGTAGCGTTCCGCCAGCTGCTGCTCGAGCATAAGGTCATCTTCTTCCGTGATCAGGGACATCTCGACGATGCCCAACAACAGCGTTTCGTGCTCCGGCTCGGCTCGCTGACACCGAATTTGACAATGGCGGACACAATGGGCGGTTTAGCGATCCGGCAGGAGCTGCCTGATCGCGCCTGCAGTCATCTCAACCAGATGAACGATGAGCGGGTCCGCGCAGCTATTTCGGTGCTGCGGCTCGCAGCGGCCCCGCCTTTTGGCGGTGACATTGCTTGGTCGAGTAGGGCGGCCGCTTACCTTGATCTTCCCGATCCCCTGCGGATGCTCGCAGATAATCTCTGGGCTGTGAGCTTCGGCGTATCTGATCTCACTGCGACAGAGAGGGCCACCGAAGCCAACAAGCGGCCTTGGTGGGGTGTGTCCACTGGAACGATCTACGAAACGACACATCCGATTGTTCGTGTTCATCCCGAGACCGGCGAACGCATACTATCGCTCGGTCGTTCCGTGAACAACTTCGTCGGCCTGCAAAGCTATCCCAGCCAAAGACTGTTTGAACGGCTGCAATCCTATCTCATAGCGCCCCGGAATACCCTGTGCTGGAACTGGAAATCAGGCGACGTCGTAATCTGGGACAATCGCGCGACTGAGCCATACCCCGTCAGCAAATCCAGCAGCCCTCACTGGATGATGGACCAGCTTGCGATTGACGCCCGCGTACCGCACGTGAAGAGGTCGAAATCAAGGGCGGCAAAGGCTGCCTGACATTGTCCACATCTCCCGGATCACGTCAGACGCCTGGAGACCAAAGTCCAAGTTGTGGCCCTGCAATGTCGAGCGGAGCCGCCCGTCTTATGCGCGAGGACCGGCTAACGGGCGCAGCTGCCAACTGCTAGGCTTCTTCCAGGCCCGACAGCATTAATCTTCAGGCATCGTCTCTGCTCCCCGGTCAAACCGATGACGCTGCATTTTTGATGATCTGATGCATCCGTTGGCTCTCGTTCCGCGTGCAGCTTGTTTCATCGTCTCGGGATAGTCAGGCCTGACGTCGCTCACACCCAATTTAGACATATTCGCCAACTGGCGAGGCGTCCGACGGCCGTGATTCACATCGCGCCGCGCCGGCAGATCCCGTGGCAATCGTGCCGGCGTCTTAAGTGTCCATGGACAAGCCATCAATCGAGCCTTCCAAGAGCCCCCAAATTGCGCCAAGCGCATCGCAACTCGCCGATCTTCGGCCAGCGGAAAGGTCCCGTCCTCGAGCCGTGCACCAGCTTGATCCTCCGACCGACAGCTCTGGAGGACGTATCTGCTCCCAGGCTCTTGCGCACCACGGTAGCAAGTCCCTCCATGCCCTTGCGGAAGTCTTTCAGTTGGGTCCATTGCGATCACCCGAACCCTAGCCGACAAACCGACCAAAGCTCTAAACGGACTCTTAGAGAACCTCCGTTTCAAGCGTCCCTCGGCAGGATTACGCGAGCGGCGCAAGCCCTTGTTTCGAAGATGCTCCGCCTTATAACAGGCCGCTCCGAGGCTGCGCTAAGCGGAACCCTGCTGGGAGTACATCGGCTGGAGCAGGAGATCGGAAGCGTCGGCTGTAGATCGATGAAGCACATGGGCCGCTCCGGCTCGATTCCGCCCAAGCGTTAGCCGAAAAGCGGCTCGCATAATTACGTCTTGTTTCGGCCAAGCCGTGCCGGCTTGCGCCCTCTGGACATCGGCCTGGGGGGCATTGCACCTTTAGCCGGCTGTGTGAATAATTCGGACAAGTGAATACCCAAAGCCGCGGCGATGCGTTCCAGTAGATCAATAGTCGGGTTCTCTTTCTTCTGCTCAATGCGCCCCATGTATGAGCGGTCGATCCCGGCATCATAGGCCAACTGGTCTTGCGGAATGCCGCGCTCTACGCGGATCCGGCGCACATTCCAGGCCACAAGCGCACGAGCGTTCATGCGCAGAGGCAGCCATTCCGATGACTATGAAACCACTGGTTATAGCCAGACTATTACAATAAGCTCGCACCCAGCGATGGCTGTCCTCCCCAATTGCTTCGAGAAATCAGGCAACGGTGAGGTGGTGACCCCAGTAGCGCGCGCCGTCTTCTGGTTGACCATCGCAAGCGTTCTGGCGGGGCGATAGCTTGCGACTAGCAGCAGAGAAGGCACCACGTCAGAGGTACCTGCGCTGTTTTCCGCGCACCACGACTGGATAGGACGAATGGTCAACTAGAGCTCGAAAGGGAAACGAATATTCTCCAGTTGGCTGGTTCTGGTTGTTGCCTTTCACAAGTGCGATCAGGCCGGTGACCACGAACCACCATGCCCTTCCGCCGGGAACAGCAAGGACAACCTAGTTGCGGGGCGCATGTGCCATCGCTTCCAGTATGGACTGCGATGAAAAAGGGAAAGCGCAGCATGGAGCCAACAGGCCAATGCGAGCTGATAGCGATTGCCGTCTTGGCGCGAAAGGAGATTGGCGTGCGACCATTGGGTAGGTACCAAAGCGACCAGAAATTAGTTATCGTTGCTCTGATTTCGGTAGAGTTTTCAGCTGGGTAGGAGTTTCAAGCAGTGCCAGCCGAGCCGAAGATCGCAGAATTGGCGCCCAGCGTCGACGAGCTCACGTCGTATGACAAGGAGCACGCTGTTGCCTACATGCGACTTCTTGATGCCGACGCTGACAAGGCAGATTGGCGTGAAATTGCGCGGATCGTGCTTGGGCTTGACCCGACCGTTGAACCGGATCGAGCGCGACGCACGTTCGAAAGTCATCTGACGCGGGCCAAGTGGCTCGCGGGCAAGGGCTATCGTGATCTGCTACGTAGCGGTTGGCCAAAACAATGATCAGAGCGGATGTCGAGGTCGTCGCAATCGTCGCAATCGCAAAAGTTGATTGTTCCATCGATTAGTTGCGTGGAAGACGCGCACACGGTAAGCAAGCAGCCGGAAAGCGCCACAATCATCGGCTGCATTCCGCCGCGTCTGAAAATTGAGCGGGAAAGGTGCGATGGCGGATACTGACTGGAGATCTGGGGAAGCGTACAGCGGCCTGAAGACGGCAGATGCTGCCGACCTGGCCTGGGAGTGGCTGCGCCGGGATCACGACTACCAAGAGGATTATAAGCGGTTATCTCGCCGCGAACGTTCAAGCGCGGCGGCGGGCGAGTTCCGACGCAAGTGGGGGCTCTCGTTTTCCTGCTGATCCGCAAAAGACTTTCGACAAGCAAGCAGTCTTTTGGGCGCCTGAGGTGCTGCCGACCGTACTGGCTGTGCGGGCGGCCAACCGCATTGCGCCCAAAAGTTATCAGCTCGATTTCGACAATCTGGCGGGCGGCGAGCTTCGCCGTGCGCCGGATGGATGGCATGCGATCGTGCCGCTCGGGGGCACGAAGCATCGCCTTTGGCTAGGAGAGCTTCCGGCGAGCGGATATGCTGTCGTCGTTGATCTGCCGCTCGATGCCGATTTCGAGCTTCGCCTGGGGGCCGCACGTCGATTTTGGCTTGCCCTTCAGCGTCGGGCGCTCGGAGAGCCGCCACTTGCTTTGCCTGCTTTGAAGCGGCGTCGGCTGATCCTGGCGTTGCGCGCAGTGGATGGATGGCAGGAAGGAAATAGCTATCGCCAAATCGCGCAAGGCCTGTTTGGAAGTCATCGTATTGCCGAGCGCGCCTGGAAAACAGACGATTTGCGCAGCCGAACCATTCGACTTGTTAAGCTGGGGCAGCGCCTCATGCGCCTACGCTGGCGAGCATTGCTCGACAAACGCAGGGGCAGGGATGACAAGTAGTGGGTTGCGGCGCGATAAATGGCCTACCTTCCGTTCTGCCAGCCAATTCTTCTGCTGACTGTCACGATGGGGGGCGGATAGGATAAAGTCTTTGCGCTCCGCTCTCTCATTGTTGGCGTCTTTGCTGCAACAGAGGGGGCGCTATCTCCGTAGGCTTTGCGGATTATGCGTGAATGGTTTTCTTAAGTTGAGGCGCCCTCGACCTGAACATTGATTCCTCCCTGCACCGGATTGAGGCACCGCTAGACCTCAGGCAGCCTGCGCAAGTACGACCTTCTTGCAAAGACGAGCCAGCCATCGGCAAAACGAACGTGCGATCTCGGGGTGCGCGCTGCGATCTACGGCATAAGCGCGATATTGCATGCCACTTGGAGTGCGGGTGCCAGGGATGATTTGCAAAGCGCCCCCTCTGACTAGATCTCCGACGATGATTTCCGGCGCGACAAGAAGGCATTTTCCCGTCATGACTGCCGGCAGCGCAAGATAATTATGATCATACCGGGCGCCCACTCGTATGTCGCTCGAAGACAGATTCATGGCTCTCAGCCATGTCGGCAGGATGTCGGGGCGGGATGTGATGTTCAGTATCGGGGTTGTGCGAACGATCGAGAGCTCTCGGCCTCCGACCAGATTTGGCGGGCCGACGCACACCAGTTCCTCTTTGTAAATCTCCCAACTGTCGGCGGGTTCGATGACGGAAAGATCCCGTGTAATCAAAATATCGAAATCATCCGAAGATGTCGGGTGCGCCAGCGAGCTGATGATGTCCACGATAACGCCACCCGCTTCAGAAGAGAAAGCCTGCAAATTTGGAATAAGGATAGAGAAAGAAAAGGTCGATAGTGACGTGCGGACCACGATCCGATTCGTTCCTGCGCCTGCGCGGCGTCGCATTCTCTTCGCCGTGAAACTGACGGTTTCGAGCGGTTCAGACACTGCGTTTGCGAATAGCCTTCCGAACTCGGTCAAATCGCTGCGCCGTCCACGCCGCTCGATGAGGTCAGCCCCCAGATAATCCCGCAGTACAGCCAAATAACGGCTCACCGAACTTTGCGTTGTCCCCAAAGTGGTGGCCGCGCGCGTGACGCTGCCTTCGCGGGCAACGGTCACAAAAGCGCGGATGGCATTTAGAGGCACTTCATCGTCTCGAGCCGCCATTGTCTGCTCCGGCGCCAGAATCAAAGTCCATCACAATATTCGATGCCCATGGCCGGATCGCTGCGTATCAGCGTCCGCCACGCATAAAACCCTCGTATGACGCGATACCTGCGCCCGGAGCGCACGACATCAGTGTCTCAGATGGTGTCTGTCAGGGGTTAAGTCCTTTTGCCGCGTGCGGGCTTCGGCTTGCGGCCTTTAGGTAAGGTTGCAGGTGGCGGGGCGCCCTTGGATGGCCGAACAAACAGTTCGGAGACAGCTACGCCGAGCGTCTTGGCAAGGCGATCAAGAAGATCGACTGTCGGGTTCGCTTGTTGGCGCTCAAGTCCGCTCATGTAGGAGCGATCAACTCCTGCATCGTAAGCCAATTGCTCCTGCGGAATACCGCGCTGGACGCGGATCCGGCGCACATTGTAAGCCACAAGCGCACGAGCTCTCATGCGCGAAAGCAGCCATTTCGACGGTCATCAAACCACTGGCTATAACCTACCTAAAAACATCACCGGATTGGATGGTATGCGAGCCACCGTATCGCCTTTCCCGGACGCTACTGGAGCGGCCCGCACATGCGCCGGTATGTCGACCGTCTTTCAATTCGTGGCGGCACAGGTTTTCCGTAAGCGCTTAGCCGCGACCCTATTGAGGCTGACTTGACGTTTTGCGGAATCGCCACGGCATGAGGTCTTCGATGCTGCTATGGGGATGGCCGTCGATGATCGCCTCGAGTGTTTCGGTGATGTAGGCAGCCGGGTTGACGTCGTTGAGCTTGCAGGTAGCGACGATCGAGGCAAGCAAGGCCCAGTTTTCCGCGCCGACTTCATGACCGGCGAAGAGCGCGTTTTTCCTGGTCAAGCAGACTGGCCGGATGGCGTTCTCGACGGGGTTTGTGTCGAGTTCGAGACGCCCGTCTTCGAGGAAGCGGGTCAGGCCCTGCCAATGATTGAGCGCATAGCGGATGTCCTCGGCGAGCTTCGAGCCGCTGGAGATCATCGACAGCTGTTTCTCGAACCACGGCTTCAACGCGGCGGCGATGGGCAGCGAGTGCTCCTTGCGCACGGCCAGCCTGGTGTCCGGCGATGAACCACGTACCATGGCTTCGATGGCGTAAAGCTGTGCGATCTGCCGGACGGCGGCCTCGGCGATCGGCGATTTGCTGTTGCGGGCCAATTTGACGAAGCGCCGGCGCAAATGGCTCCAGCAATGCACGAGCGTCCACGGCCCTTGCGGTCGAGCGACTTCGGTCAGCCGGTCATAACCGTCATAGGCATCGCATTGCAGGAAGCGTCCGTTAAAGCCGTCCAGGAACTGCTCAGCGAAGGCGCCGCTGCGGCCGGGGGCATATCGGAACAGCACGATCGGCGGACTTGGGCCGCTATGGCCGCGGTCGTCGGAGACGGTCGCCTAGAAGTAGCCCTTCTTCGTTTGGCCACGCCCGGGATCGAGCACCGGCGCCGTAGTTTCGTCCATGAACAGACGATCCGCCGCGGCCAGATGGCGGCGCATGTGGTCGGCAACGGGTTGGAGATGGAAGCAGGCGCGGCCGGACCAATTGCCCAGTGTCGCCCGATCAAGCCGGATCCCCTGGCGCGCATAGATCTCGGCCTGACGGTAAAACGGCGTATGGTCGCCAAACTTGGAGACAATCACGTGCGCAATCGCCGCTTCGGTCGGTAGTCCACCAGGCACGACATGCTCCGGTGCGTACGCCTGCACGACAGGGCCCGAGCAGCGGCGACAGATGTATTTCGGGCGGCGCGTGACCAACACGCGCCATTGCGCCGGAATCACGTCCAGGCGTTTGCTGACGTCCTCGCCGATCTTCGTCATGGCGCCGCAACCGCACTGACAGAGCGTGCTCGCAGGCTCGATGATCCGTTCCACCCGCGGCAAATGGGCAGGCAAGCAGCCGCGATTGCGATGAGAAGCTTGATCCGGAACGCTCCGCGATCGGCCCTTGATCACAGCCTCGGCTCTCTCCTGCGCCGCGTCCAGGATGCCTTGCGCGATCTCCACGTCTTCCAGCGGTAAGTGATACTGATCTGGCCGCAGCTTCTCGGACTTCGCGCCGAACTTTTCGCGGCGCAATTCGCCGAGGATGACCTCCAGCCGACGCCGCGCTTCCTCCGACGCCGCCAGCGCCCCCTGATGCTCGCTCAAGGCCGCCTGCGTTTGCGCCAAAAGCGCTTTCAGTTGTTCATTTTCGTCGCGCAACGCCGCGATGCTCATACGCTATTTCGAGCACATCGCCGCCGCGCGTGCCACGTTCAAAATAACTTCCGAGTCATTCTGCCGCAGTTAGCCAGCCGCCTGGGGACGCCGTGCTTCTTCCGGGCGGACCAACCTCCAATCCAGCCCCTCGAACAGGGCTGCGAACATCGCCGGCGATATCCGCATCACGCCGTCTCCGATCGTTGGCCAAACGAACTTGCAACCTTCGAGACGCTTGTGCACCAATACCAGGCCCGTTCTATCCCAGACCAAAATCTTGATCCGGTCCGCTCGTTTCGATCGAAACACGAAGGCTGCGCCGCTGAACGGGTCGAGACGAAGCATCTCCTGCACCTTCGCCGCAAGCCCATCGTGGCCACAGCGGAAGTCGATCGGCCGCGTCGCGATGTAAATCTTCAGATTGGCACTGGCTGCGATCATCGTGACGCCCGCACTGCGCGGATCACCCGGGATAGCTGCTCGCCATCTATGGCTGTGTCCGTCCGCAGCACGACATCGCCGATCGCGATCTCAAGCTTGATCGCCGGAACCTGACGCTCCTCCAACGCGCCTTCCACGACTAGCGGCGCGAATGTCGGCTCCGACGCCTCGCACGGCGGCAACATGCCTCGCTGTCGAAATCGCCGCCGCCAATCGTAGATCTGCCAGCGCGTCGCTCCGTGCTTGCGCGCCACCTCGGACACCTGGGCACCCGGTAACAGACTCTCGGCGACAATCCGAGCTCTCTCAGCCTCCGAACGCACACGGCGGCCCGACGGCCCTTCAAGGACCTCCAGCCGGCTAACCGGCCGTATCGATGAGCCGTCCAAATGGACATCCTTTTTGCTGTCCAATTCCATCCCAAACCTCCGTCCAACCCGGAGGCTTCTTCGCACAGCTATCCAGATCCTGAAGCAAGGGTTTTCGCTTAGCGCTTACGGTTTTCCCGGCGCTGGCCGAAGCTCACCCGAACTGTCACCTCGGCAGCGGTTCGATTCCGCTGCCCAACTTGCACGAACGCCCCAGACAGCGATCCGACCTATGTCGAGTGGAAGCACGCAGGCGCGCCGACCGGCTGGTCGCGCGACATCCACGGCTTAAGGCAAGCAAAGATGCTGACTGAGCGAGGCGATGCTCCTCCATTCATCGAAATGGAGTTGCAGCTCCGATGAAATGAGCCGGCGCAGACGATCGCGATCGCAGCGACAGCCGTTCAACCAAGGTTATTGTGGTCTGTATCCCTGGATCCGCTCAGACGGCACGTTTCAGGGACCCTAACCTTGTTCATTCTCTCGACTCAGATACCGGTACAAAATCTTTGTGGACGTTCCGCACGGCGCCACCAGCCATGATACGGAATTTTAGGCGCTCCCGTCCGCTCAAGAGGCACGCCGGCGAACTCTCTTAACTGAGGCTCAAGGAACGCGAGCCGGTCGGGTTATCAAGTATAACGACCAGTTCAGAGCAAACGCGGTGCGGCAAATCGTAACCTACTTTGGCAGCAGCCATTGACTGCACAAGAGTGGCGTCCAGAGAGCAAAGTCTCGCAGCGTCGACTTGGAAGGGGCAGGCGATAGCGCGAGGGCAAGCGGCGAGCGTCGCGAATTGGATCCTCCACTTTGAAGTCGAACAGATGGCCACGCGGATCGTTACCCATGATGTATGAGCCGGAACGAATTCGGATTCGGCGTGCCGTTGAGACTAGCTGAGAGATTTTCGGCTTGGGCGTTGTCCAGTCCATTCGAACGTCGCGGGCTGGCATATCCTTTAGATTACTCAGCTGAGAGACTTCGATGTTGCCCAGCGTGCCAGGAGCGACGAGGGTGTCAGGAAAGAGTTGTTCAGAACACGGAGAGCAGCACAGACGCGACTGGCGCCATGGAAAGAATCCGATTCTGCTCCTGCTAGCCGCTATGTGAGCGAAACTAGCGGGTGGCTCGGCGATCGGCTAGTGAAGCCCTTAAAGCCCTGTTCCTGGCCGATGCCGCAAGCCTCTGTGTCGCTGGCCACCTTTGCTCCCGTGAGGGGCAAGCCCCTCGCGGTGTTGGTATTGCCGAAAGGTACCGCAGGGCACCTAACTGTAGGAGCGGGCAAGCCTTCGAAGGCGCTGTCCCTAGCGTGCCAGTGACGTCAAGGATTAACGGCGACGTGACTCGGCGCTCAATCCCTGGAAAAGCGCTGTCCCTGCCACGCGCCGCTAACCTTAGCACCAGCCTTGCCCCATTCGGCATCAACGCTGGCACTAGCGCGGGCGCGACTCGGCGCCGGTCGGTTGGGACTGGATCGGCGCTGTCCCTGCCGCGCCTGCGCTGCAGATTGAGGTTAGCAGGAACGTGACTCGGCGCGGTCCCATTCTGGTAATGACGCTGTCTCTACCACGCGTCGCTAACCCCGGCGGCTCTGTACCCACGCTAGCTTTCCAAAAGCTGACGAAACCCGTGCGGCAATTCACAAACGAACCGCAGCTGTCGTGGCCGATTGCGGACTATGCTCACTGACGGCCGCTGACCGCCCCATCAGCACACGCAGCCAAAAATGAAACCGATCGCTCCCAAGCCTGGAATGAAGTATAGGCGGCGCAAGTACAGAGTTCAACAAACCCGCTCACCGGGACCAGAAAATTGGTCCTAGAGCATGCGTGTGCGCACAGCATGATAATGCATTGGTAGTCTGTTCAGTTGAAGGATCGTCCTCAGAGAGCGGGTGTGCGCGCCAAATTCGCATTCGCTTGGCCTCAAGATTCGTGAAGGCCGCATCAGGCTGCGTGACGTGGTGTCGACTGTAACCGGACCAGTGTTATGGGCGGGGCAGCTTTGCCGTATAACTTGGCTATATCGCGTGTCCAATCGGTTAGGTGGTCGGCCGGCCAATGACGAATACACATTGGTTGACCGCATCCCCACAGCGGCAGGAAGTCGAAGTGGATCACCGCCTCCAAATAACGGCCCGTCGCCGGGGGCGGGGTCATCAGGCGCGAATAAAGCTCAGGATCGTCAACGGGCCATCGATGAATAGAGACGATTTCACATGGCGCCGAACTCGCGCCGCCAGAGCCTACCCCGTTTCCCGAGGTGCAGCCAACGCTATCGGTTCGATGCGCCAGGATCGGGGCTGCGAATTAACGCGCGCAGTAGCATAAGAGTGCTGTCAATTGTCACTACCAGATCCGGGTGTTGGGGAGGCAATACTGGCATCGTAAGGTTACGGACAGGTCGGATGCACATATGGGTGTTCCCAATAGGCTTCGAGAGACGCATGCCATGGCAAACATGAATCTCAGCTCCCAATCCGTTGCAGGCGCATGCGCGCGACAGCGGACCGTCACCGACCAAAAACGCACCAAATTTGGAGCACTGGTCCCGAGACGTTCAGGTTCCCAGATGAGACGTGTCATGAAACCAATAGCGCGGGTCGCAGCATTAAAGCGCGCGCGGGCACTCTCCGATTTCGACCGGTGCTGCGCAATCTGGTGGCTCTATCGCCTCCATTTCGGCATCAATCAGGACGTGATGTTGGCCCTTGCCGCGGTCACGATTGTCTAGGAGAGATCCCGCTGCGGCACTTAGGCCTCGCGACATCGGCGACCTTTCATGCGAGCGCTGGCACTGCCGTACTAAACTGCACCAGGTTGCGCATTGGCTGGCGGACAGAAAAATCTCAGCCTAACGCCAAACGTCTCACGTCTCCCCCAGCCCACTAAGGTCGCAATCACATCGAGTGCCGGCGGACTGCGGGCACACAGTAGCACCAGGATATACGTGAGCAGACCGCACAAGCCGAACTAAGGCGCGGACTAATAACGCGCGGCCAGCCATAGGCGGATAGATGCGAGTTGGACGAAGGCAAGGTAGTTTCCTGCAAGCCTGTCGTAGCGCGTCGCCACCCGACGGCATTGCTTGATCCTGTTGAAGAACCGTTCGACGTGGTTGCGAGCGCGGTAGAGGTACGGGCTAAAGCAGACCGGATCGCTGCGGTGCTTTTCGGCGGGATGTTGGCCCACGCTCCCTTCCTCATGGCAAGCTCCCTGATCCTGTCGGCGTCATAGCCCCGGTCGGCACGCAGCATTGACCCGGGCTTCAGACGAGAGACAAAGTCTTCCGGCAAGTCGTACGTCGTTCGCCTGCGCCTGAGCTCAACGCCAGTCGCACCGGCAGACAATTGCTATCGACCACCGCGTGGATTTTGCTCGTCAAGCCGCCGCGGGACTTTCCCATCGATTGGCGCTGGTTCCTTGTGATACAGGCCTCATGTTGATGTACGCGGACAATAGACGTGTCGACTACCTGGACACTGGCATCATGGGCAGCGACAAGTGCGTCTATGATGCGGCTCCAGACACCAGCTCGCCGCCACCGGACGAACCGATTGTGTATGGGCCAAACGCCGCCGGCAGATCACGCCAGAGTGCTCCTGATCGGAGGATCCAAAAGATGCCATTGAGGACGCGTCGGTCGTTCACCCGAGGAACGCCACGCGGCTTGTTCGGCAGCATCGGTCTTATGGCAGTCCATTCATAGTCGGCCACTTCGTAGCGCATGATCGAGCCCCGAGTTTGGGAGTTTGGCTCCGGCCAAACGCAATGCTTCTGGCTCGGACCCGGTTCGGCGCTTACGGGCAGAAGCGGACATCAACCGTAACCGGTATGAGCTCCCACGTCCGGGTGATCAGCGGGCGCGCGGGTAGCGGATCGGCATCCAGTACTGGCGCAGCGCCTCCACAGCTGCTGGAATATCGGCGCAGGCGTTACGGTGGGTGTCGGGGCTGTTTCGTGGCGGCCCGAGCAGCGGACGGCCTTGATCGTCGCGACAGTGCCGCAGGATGGGTCGCAGCAGGCGGTGATTGACGTTGCTGGCGTCCAGCAACGGCGCCCACGCCGGTAGCCTGAGCCGCATCGCGGCGTAGAACCCCTGGCACCAGGGACGCGCGTCGACATCGCCATTGGCTTCACGCCGGTGCATTGGCGCGAACTGGTTCGGCGCGGTCGAAAGGGTCTGGCTGATCTCGTTATGGCGCAATGCGACGGCGGAGATCGCCGCGAACTCCGGCGTGTCGCCGTGATTGAACGCATCGGCATCGATGGCGAGCAGCGGGCAGATCCAGTCGAGCGGGCTCATCGACACCGGTCCGGCCACGATCGCGGCGACGTAGCCGTCGAGCATGGGAAGGCTGGTGGCGGCGGGCTGCCGGTCGACGCGAGCCTGGAGCCATCGCTCGAGCTCTTCAAGCGGCATCGCGGCTGCCGCCATTGACGACGAAGCTTTGCGGCGACGCGGGCTCATGCGGCTCGCCGGTGCTCCGCCTTCCAGTTCCAGGCGAGCAGTTCGTGCAGCTGATGGCTTCTGGTTCCCCCGGAAACGATGCGCTCCAGCACATCGGTGAGATAGGCCTGCGGATCGAGCTCTTGCAGCTTTGCGGTATTGAGAATCGAGCTCAGGATCGCCCAGCTCTCGGCGCCGCCTTCGTTGCCGCTGAACAATGAGTTGCGTCTTCCAAGAGCAATTGGGCGCATGGAACGCTCGACCGTATTGCTGTCGACCTCGACGCGGCCGTCGTTGAGGAACAGCGTCAGTCCGGCATAGTGATTGAGCGAGTAGTTGATGGCCTCTGCGAGCTTCGACTGGGAGAAGAGCTGGCCAACCATTGTGGTCAATCGTGCCTTGAGTGCCTCCATCAACGGAGCGGTCCTGGCGCGGCGGACAGCGAGCCGCTGCTCGGCGCTCGAGCCGCGGATCTCGGCCTCGATCGCATAGACCGCCTGCAGGCGTTCGATTACCTCGCGCGCGAACGGCGACTGCGTCGTCTTGAACACCTCGACGAACTTACGTCGGGCATGAGCAAGACAAAAGGCGAGCTGGATCTCGCCGCCATGATTGCGGGCGAGCGCCTTGTAGGCGGCATAGCCATCCACCTGCAGAATGCCGGAAAAGTCCGTCAATTGTCCGGCGATCTGCTCCGTGCCGCGGCCGGCCGCGAACACGTAGGCAACCGCCGGCGGCGAGGGCCCGCCCCATGGTCGGTCATCGATGGCATGCGCCCAGAACTGGCAGATGCGGGTGCGATGTCGTCCGGGGTCGAGCACCGGCATCGGCGTCTCGTCGCAGAACACGCGCGGCGCGCTCTGGATTGTCCTCAGCTGAAGCTCATAGAGGCTTTTGAGCCACCAGGCGGTACGCTTCACCCAGCCGGCGAGCGTCGCGCGGTCGAGCTGGATGCCCTGGCTGGCCAAGATCTGCACCTGCCGGTACAGCGGCAGATACCAGGCGAACTTCGAGACCACCACGTGGGCCACGAGAGCCGTCGACGCCATGCCGCTCTCAATGAGGCGCGGCAGCACCTTCGCCTGCACCACGCCGTCGGTGCAGCTTCGGCAGCCGTACTTGGGACGAATTGTCCGCAGCACGCGCAGAATCGCCGGGATCACGTCCAGCACCTCGCTGACGTCCTCGCCGATCTTGTGAAGCCGACCCTGGCAGCACGGGCACGCGGTCGCCTCCGGCTCCAGCACCTGCTCACAGCGCGGCAGATGCCTGGGCAGCGCGCCGATGTTGCGGCGCGCCTTCTTGCGCACCTTGCCGGGCGGCTTCGCTGCAGGCACGTCGTCGTTGGCAGCGGCAGGTGGCGTGACGCCGGTCTCAAGATCGTCGAGATCAAGCGCGAGCTGCTCGGCCACGAGCGCGGCAAGCCGCTCCGAGCGCTTCCCGAAGATCAGCTCCTTGAGCGTCTGCATCGCCACGCGCAGCTTCTCGTTCTCGGCGTCAAGCGCGAGCACCATCTCAGTCAGAGCCGTCGGATCGGTCGGGAGAGCGTCGGGGCGAATCGCCATGATCAGACGATACATGCGCACGCGACACGCTCCAGCGAAATCCTCACCTCTCAGCCGACAACGGCTGGCTGCTTCACAGGCTTGGGTGAGACACGTGTCCACTCGAGCCCGTCGACCAGCATCGCGAGTTGCGTCGCACTCAAATGCACCACGCCGTCGCGGATCGGCGGCCAGGTGAAATGCCCTTCGTGCAACCACTTCGTTACAAGCACCATGCCGCTGCCGTCCCACGCCAGCAGCTTTACTCTGTCGGAACGTTTGGAACGGAAAACGAAGACGTTGCCGTCATAAGGACTCGTGTGTAGCGCTTCGCTCACCAGCGCCGACAGCGTGTGCACCGACTTGCGAAAGTCGACCGGCTGGGACGCCAGCATCACCTTGAGGTCGGGCCGCAGCGCTATCATCGATCGCCTCTGAGCACCGACAGCACCGTGCAAAGCGTCGCAGCATCCACTTCTCCCTCGACGCGAATGCGCGCCCCACTCACCTCGATCTCGACCACCCCACAGGCCCTGGTCGGCGGCGCGGTCACCTTCAAGGGCCGCGCTTGCGCCGACGCTGAGAGCTGGCCGCCCTCGGCGCCAATCTGGATCGGCACGAAGCTCGGCACCTTGCCGGCCATTGCCGTAATCTGGCGTCGCCACACCGTGAGCAGCCCGCGGGAAACGCCGTTGCGCCGCGCCACCTCGGAGATGTTCGTGCCTTCCTCAAAACTCTCCGCCACGATCCGGGCCTTCTCCTCGCCCGTCCATCGCCGCCGCCGGCGCTCCCCGGTGATCACCTCAACACGACGATAGGAGTCACCTTCCTGCCTGGCATCAAGCATGGCATTTACCATCGATCCACCTCCTCCGATCAGCTCATGCCAGCCTCTATCGCGCGTAAGCCCAGGGGGGGCTAGGTGGGTGCCTCATGCCGCTTACCATCAACCTGCCGATGATCCCTGATAAATCCGTCGAAATTGACCCAACTACGACATTTTAGCGCTGAGATCGCTGCTGCGGCCAAGTCGGGCGGCCTATCGGCGCTGACTGGCATTCGTGATCGGGCCAAGCGCGCTTGGCTCGGCCGATGCACGGGCCAACTGCCGGATATGTTCCTGGCGCCAGACACCGTCGGGGCAGCGCGCGCCGCTGAAGCGCCAATGGCGGACGCTCTTCTCAGGCAATTGGTGGTGACGCCTACTGAGTTGAATCGGTAGGTCGGCGTCAACTGAGTTGGTGACAACCGGCGTGGGGCTTAGGCCCGCGCCTTGGAAGACCAAAGCAGATATTCCGTCCTCTCCACGCTGGGCGCGATCGTTTCCCGCGTGAAAAGCTTCGTTTTCGTCTGAAACGTACGGAGTTTTCGGTAGAGGTTTGCTGCAATGATTCGTAATTGCGCGGATCCATTGCGGGCAAATGGAGCGGGGCTTTGGGGCTTATATCAATTCGAGCGGTTACTGCCGGGCGTGCTGGTCTCGGCGGGTTCGCTCGTTCGTCTTTTCGTTCTGTCCGCGGGTGTTCGCCAGCCGCTCGCGCCCGGTTGAGTGCGGTCCGGCAGGGCTGAGAAATGCATAGTCGTACGCGCGTCTTGAGCCTGGGCACTTTTGCGGCGCTCGCGCTTTATTTTTTGATTTGGTCGGTCTGGCGGGCTCAATTCCCGGTCGAGATTTGGTTCTCGGAATCGCGGAACGCCTTCCATCAGGACGCTGCGGCGGCCGGTTTGCCACTGTACCCGAGCGCCGATCAGCTCATCGTTAACAACTACCCACCGCTCTCATTCTTCATCGTGGGTGCGCTCGGACGTCTCTTCGGAGATAGTCTCTTCGTGGGGCGCGCGCTCTCGATTATTGGGCTTCTCACGCTCGCGGTAGAGATCGCGTTGGTAGTGCGGATCTTGGCCGGGTCGCTGCCGGCGGGTGCCGTCGGCGGCCTCTGGTTCGTCGCGATCATGGCGCACAATGCGACGAGCTACCTGGGCGCGAACAATCTGCAGATTGTCGGGCAAGCGAACATGGCCGCGGGATTCGTTTGGTTCCTCGAGCGCGAGCGGTCGGGGCTCTCTCCTGTCCCGGCTTTGTTGGTGATCGTCCTAGCAGGCTTCTGGAAGCACAACATTATCGGGATATCTGCAACCGCGGTTCTGTGGCTTTTGCTGCGCGACTGGCGCACTGGCGCGAGGCCTGCGCTCATCAGTGCGCTCGCCGCGGGGGGCGGCCTGTTCGCCTGCGGCGTGATCTTCGGGGCGGCGTTCTACACCAACCTTCTGACCAGCCAGGCCTACTCCGTGGGCCATCTCGTGAGTCAGATCGGGTCCTTGCAGTGGCTGGCGGTCGCCGCGATCTTTTGGGGAATTTGGGTTTGGTTCAGCCGGGGCAGCTATGCATCTCGCTTGACGGCTCTTCACTCGGCGATCGGCCTCCTTTCCTGCCTGATGCAGTGGCTCGGGGACGGCGTTTTCGGCAATGCCGCGTTCGATCTGACTATCGCTCTCAGCGTCGGGGTCGGCTGCGCATACGCTCAGATCAGGATGTCTCCGATCGCTACGCTGCTCGGGGCGAACTCGACGCGCGTGCTGCCGGTCGTTCTGCTGGCCCTGCGCCTGGCTGCATCACCTTGGAAGCCGCCGCACCCCAACGGCTCGGCGGCGACCACAGGCGGAGCCGCGGGGACACCGCCTGAGAGGAGATATAGCCGGGTTCAGTTCTTAGGTTGTCCCACCACAGGCAGGTATTGCTCGGTCATCAACACCTTTGTTTATCGGCGGATGGACGCGCGCTCTCACTGGACTTATCCGCCGCAAACCGCTTCATCCGCTCCGAATCGGTCGGATTTTGGGTTCCAGCAGGGAAGAGGCCGACGTTGGCCCCATTCATATAGATCCTTGGGCACTGTCGGCACGCATGCCTATCCCTCGGTAGAATCGCTATGGATAGCCCTGGGTTGCGCTTGCGCTACCCCGCGATTTCTAGTTCAGCTTGTGCCGGGTGGGGGAGGAATAGATGATCGTAGACCCGTATGAGCGGTTTTTTGTCCGTCATGACCTGTGTTTACGAACGCCCTATGATCACGGCGCCGCGCTCCCTATCTTGTCAACAGACGGTAACATCGACGTGGAGGACGTTGTTACGCGAGCAATTCGCGACGACCGCGCGAAGATGGCGCTGCGGAACAAGGATGTCATTCGTCTGACGAAATTCGAGGTCAGGCGCGATAAAGGTGTGGCAATTTTTCTATTCCGGCGGTCCGATCCTGACGCGACCACGCCGGTCTGGGAGAACCAGCGAACACGCGAGCTTCGCGAAGCCGACAAGGGTGAAGACGACGCGATCACGATGTCGGCCCACCTGTTTGTCGAGTTGAAGACCGACGGCGGTCCGCGACCCACCCATCGGGCAATACTGGAAGAAATTCCGGGCCTTGGCAGGACGTATGTCCAAGGCATCCTCGGAGACGTGCTACGAGCCCACAAGTACAACTACAAGGACAGGCGCGGGAAGGAGCAAGAGACATATACGTTAGTCGATTTTCTCGGCGTGAAGTCTGAAACGATCGACAAGGCAATGGGTGCAGGAAGTGAAATTGAGTACGTCGAATTGGTGAAGCCGCCTGACGTGAGAGGTCTCGATATGGAGCACATTGTTCCGCGGGAAGTTCGCTGGAAATTGTACATCCGCAGCACTCCCGAACGGTCACTTCCGATCATAAATAAAATTAAGAAATGGGCGGGAAAGGATTGGAGCGACGTTCGCGTTCGTATTAATATGCCTGAAGCTCGTTCGCGACTTGTTTCTGTCGCCCGCGTGCAGGACGCGGCTGATGTCCTTTTCGTCCGCGCCGTTCCGGTAACTGTGAAGAAGCCCCTTCCCGCGTGCACTGAGAACGTAAACGAAGAGTTGCTGAGCAAGGCTATCGAACTCTTCAAGAAAGGCTGAAGGCCCTCCATGTGGCGCTTATTCTATCCGCTGCGCTACTTCCGCCTCCGGGCTGATGGCAAGGCGCATTTAGATCTTATTCCGACGGTGATTCTAGCCGCGCTTATGGCAGGGCCGTTCGTTGCGTTTGGAGGGGTCTTTTTCAATCCAGACGGGTTCCTGGATAAGCTCATCAACGTTACAGCTGCGCTCGGCGGGTTCTATGTAGCCGCGCTCGTAGCTGCGGCAACATTTACGCACGAAGACTTAGACAAGGTCATTCGGTCAGGACCTATTGCGCTCATTGAAAAAGATGCGGATGGGCACGCTATCACGGAGTACCTAACCCGTCGCGAACTCGCCTGCGCGATTTTTGGCTATCTCGCCTTTTCCAGCATTCTCTTCTCGTTTGCAGCCGCGTTTGCGGTCGGCATGAGCAGGAACAGTACGCTGGTCTCTCATCTGATCGCAATTGGTGGAGATGGCCTCTATCTGTCAATCCGAAGCATCACGATTATCTTGTTCTCGCTAGTCGTAGCGCACATTGCGACCGTCACCGGCGTCGGACTTTATTACTTGATGGATCGGCTGTATCGGCACGACCGGGCGATTACCACGCCTAAGGGCGGCGGTCGCATTGATGATGTTGCATAACGAAGAGCGCCGAGACGCCGCTTCGCTGTGTCCAGAAAGTCGATCTCTAACGTGAGAGAGGCTTGAATAGCGCTGGTGCCGGCGCAGTTGTCGCCGGCTTCTCCTGAAGACCTTTGCCCCGGCCACCCAGCGCCTCGTCAAACCGGCGCACCGACGCCGCTGACCGGATTATAGGTCTTCCGCAGCCCGCTTGTTGGTGCGATCCAATTGGCCATCTTGTGGGCCTGGTCGGGGACCTCGGCGCCAGGCCCAGTCTTTGATTTTGCCGCCGAGTTGCGGAAATCTCGGTAGATCGAACCGATGAAAAATAGCAGACACCAAGCCGCGGCGCCGCCGGGGTTGATCGCCTGTCACGATTGCGGGGCGTCGGTCTCATTTTCCGCGGTCGCTTGCCCGACGTCCGGCTCCGGAGAGCCCGCCGGGCCGTATATCCAAAGCAGGCCAGATGCGAGCCGGCACCTGTTCGATTGACGGAAAGTCATCCCCGACGGCGCGGGCGACACACGTTTGTTACTCACCGGAACAGAGGTTCTAAAAAGTGGGGTAACTGAAACGCATTTTTCGCAACGATTTCAAGCCGCCATTTGGGCGTTGGCGATCCCGGCAGAAAGGGCAGGAGCCTTTTCTGTCGATGGGTTAGGGCGACTACCGATCCTAACCATTTCGCAACTATATGCCGTCCGAGACGAGTGACTAACGGATTCGGCCAGCTTGAGCCTTTGTGGGCACGCCCTAAGGCCGGTCAAGGCGGCATACTGAAACAGTAGCTCAAAAGCAAAACCCCGCCAGCGCCAACCGACGGGGTTTCTGAAAGTCCGAGAGCAGGGCACCACCCCCCGCATCTCCACACGCTTCACCGTGATCAAGACAAAGCAGCTGTTTGCAACACGATGCTCGAGGCGATTCCGAGCTCTGAGAGAGGACGGCGTATCCTACGATGGGCTGCCGATCATGCATGGTGCTCTCGTCCATCTGACCGCGAGCAAGCGGTGCGCGAGTTCTGCCGTGACTGGCCACCGTGGGCGAGCGAGACCAAGTTCAAAGCGATGCTCCGCGCGCTGAAAGGCGTCCCGAACCTCAAGTGGACCAATGACCAGTCCGCTGTGGTGCTCGAGCTAAGCCTCGATCGTTGTCGAGAACTGAAGCTTCAGCACTTCCTGGGAGCCGACGACGATCCCAACTACGATCGACGCCGCGTGCTTGAGCGGAAGGCGGACGCCGCACGCATGCGGACAGACCGTGCAAGAAGAGTAGCGGACGACCGCGGGGCGCCCGCGCTTGGAGCTTCCGCCAAAGCAGCGGTTGATCCACGAGAGGGCGCAAGCCGCCAAGCGTCAGCGGAGGCGTAGGGAACGTGTTGCTTCTTCTGAGAAGTCACGGGAAAATGCGTCCGGCGACAATCTGTACATTTGTGACCGGACGGATTGTGGCGTGACAGCCGCGATCGCCGAGCGCATCAAGCACGACGGCGCCACAGATCGGTGGTGGCTTGAACCGGATGAGCTGGCTGGATGCCGCCGCCTCTCAAGACAAGAAAGCCGGATCACCAAGCCCGACTGAAAGAGCTTCGAACGCCTTCGCCGAGTTCGTGAGGCGCGCTCGACGCGCGCCGCTTACACGGCGCTAGCGAGAACGGCTGGTCGACTATGTGCGGGAAAACGCGCACCACATCGCGCCGGCGCCGAAAATTGTGGAAGTCGATCGCGAAGATCCTTGGGCTTCCCTAGGATATAGGCCAACCAGGTAGCCGCTCAGATGGCCACATGGGCCGTTGGCAGCGGCGATGCACCGGATTCCACCATGGCGTCGATATCTACTCCGTTGAATAGCGCCAGCGCATCGTAGGCTCTGTGAAGCACGTCGTGGATTGAATCGAGATCGTTCCACATGATGGTCCTGCCTTCGTCGGAGTTCCGCCGGAAATTATGTTGGCGGTAGAAGCTGTGGAAGAGCCGGTTGCGTACGCTAAGAGCGTTCGAAAGTAGATCCTCCAGATCGGGTGGTTGAGCACCAACCCCCTTCACCAATTGACCGAGCGTGGATCGATCAATCTTGTCGAGAATCTCGCGAGCCGCCTCCGGATCCGGGTTATCGAGCAGACCCCGATCCGTCCCACGGCTCCAAAGGAGCTTATTGCCGAGTTCGGTTTCGAGAAGCGCCACGGCCTCCGCAACGAAGCCGAACTTTTGGTAGACCTCATCAAGTGAAGGCATGGTTGCCGCGGTGCCTATAGGATTGCGTGGACCAACGCGATGGCCGCGGCAGCAAGATCGGCCAACTGAGCGTAAAAGGCCTTGAACCAAGGCGTACTCGTAAGCAATTCGAGGCCCTTATTACCGACAAATTGGCCAGCTCCTGCGACCACGGCAAGCGCGAAGGCATTGATCGCGGTCTTGCCTCTCTCAGCTGTATTCGCCGCCGACCTCGCAACCTCCAAAATCTCTCCGGCCCTTACCCGGCTGTGCGGACCGGCTTCAGAGAGCAGCTCGATAAGACGGTTTGTTTCGACCAAATCCTGCGCAATTGTGGGAGCAAATTCAGGTCCGCGATTGTGCCCTGGCCCCACCGGCGTCTGCGGGCGATTTTGCAGAATAGCCTGCATCAGCGCACGTTGCGCACGAACGTTGTCCCATAGTGCATCGACGGGATCGGGGTTTGTCACGTCGTCCTTAATCTCGGCAACGTCGGGGGATTCGCGGCGAGCGGTGATAATGCCGGCGACTCCGCCACCAGCTACGCCCCGGTTCATTGGGCTACCACTAGAGTTGCCGACGGCTTCAGCGCCTTCTGAAAAGCCCGCTATCATTGCACCGGCTTGTCCCATGCCAGCCATCGCAATGCGAGGATCGCCCTTCGCCGTCCCGACGGCTTCAGAAATCGCGGCACCCTCTGCGGCGGCCGACGAAATCCCATCGGCGGCGCCGGCTGTATTCGCTTCTTGGATTGCGGCCACCTGTGGGGCGCGACGTCGCCGCCTCGGGCGATCAGTAGTGCGGGGATCACGAGCCATTACATGTTCTTCCTTGGGGCGGCCGACCATCCTCAAATCTTGTCGAACAGGGCTTCCTGCGTGCCTCAATGACTTGCCTCCACATAGCCTTCACATAGGCACGCCAGCCTTGCAATTTTTTTTTGGCCGCCCGATCAACGCCATCACCTATATCTGGCGCCCGGCGGGCGTTCCAGCGCCCCGCCAATGGAGACGCTCGGCTCGTCCCAATGTCCCTTTGTCCCCTCGATGTCCCGCAAAATGTTCCTAGGAGCACTCCGAAGAGACGTTTGACTCCATAGGTTGCCCGTTTTGTAACAGGGCGGCCATGGCTCAGAACAACGGGAAGTTCGTCACTTACTACCAAGTCTCCACCGGCAAGCAGGGCAGGAGCGGCCTAGGCCTGGAGGCGCAGAAGGTGGCGGCGATTGGACGATCGTCGACGAATACGCTGAGGTCAAGTCGGGCAAGCGATCGGATAGGCCGGCGCTGGAGAAGGCGCTGGCTGCTGCGCGGCTGCACCGCGCTTCGCTGGTTGTTAGCAAGGTCGATCGCTTGACGCGCTCCGCGGCCTTCCTCTCGCGTCTGCTGGAGGCCGGTGTCGACGTGCGCTTCGCAGACCTTCCACAGATCGATGGCGCAACGAGCCGCTTTATGCTTCAGCAGATGGTTGCTGTGGCAGAACTTGAGGCTGGCATGATCTCCGATCAAACCAAGAAGGCGTTGGCGGCCGCCAAGCGGAAGGGGGTTAAGCTCGGTGGTCACCGCGGCGTGAAGCCCACCGCGAAGATGCGCGCTGCCTCCACGGCGGCCCTCCAGAAGCGGGCCACCGCGAGGGGCCTCCGACATCGCGCCGGTGATCGCGGAATTACAGGCCGCCGGCGCAGCCAGCCTGAGCGCGATCGCGGATGGGCTCAATAGCCGCGGTATCCTGGCGCCTGGTCTGCGGTGCAAGTTGCGCGAGTACTGGAGCGCATCTAAGCTTGCGCACACCCGATTCGTCAGGAGGCCAGATGGCTGACGACGTGCGCAAGGCAGTTACGAATCTGCTCCAGTTTACCAACCGTCCCGATCGAAGCGTGGTCGTCAAATACAGCGACCTCCAACCGCTCTTGCAGGACATCGCGTTAGCATTCGAGGACATCGACAAGCGTCTGAAAGCCTTGGAGAACTCCTGAGGGTTTGTGGTGGCGAGACCGAATCCCGAAGAGCAGTGTTGGCACTGGGGCGAGGGCAATAAGTACGCCCTGGAGACGATTAAGTCGCTCCTCTTGTCAACGGCGGCGCTGCGGCTTCGCTGCTAACGTTCTTCGGTGCCCGTGTCCGGGTCGTCACGCCCTCGTTCGGCTCTGCGCTGGTTTCGTTCGGGATCGGAACGGTAATGAGCGTGGTGCTGTTCTTGATCGCTTACCTGGTGCAGCTTGGGTACGGCAATGAAGGCACCACACGCCCGATGCAGCTACTTCACCGGTTGGCCTACGTCCCCTTGGTTGGGTCTCTCGTCGCCTTCCTGCTTGGACTGCGCTTTGCCTACGACGCCGTTGTGTCGGCAGTGGGCGGATGAGCTTTGAAAGCCGCCGCGCGCCTCTGCATTTCGAGGGGAGGTCTGCAAACGCGCTCTACCGTGCCAGCGTGCTGGATAGAGCGGAGGGACATGGCGCGTACGATGGCTTCGTACGCGAGGCATCAATCGCCCTCGAGTTGATGGTGAAGGAGGTGATCGCACAGCGGCTCGAGGTCGGTGAGGATCTTGGGATGGATCACCAGGGTGCCTGCGCACCAGAACATTCCCCCGCTGTGGGCCGACGCGAAGCTTCCGTCGCTTCGTCGCATCAGCAGGCTGAGGTTTGTGGCATGGATAATGCTGCTAATGCAGTCCAGCATAGTTGAATCGACGGGCTCGAAGTAGCTCAAGCAAGTCTGGCGAGCGCATTGGAGGGATTAAACCTCACCCAGAGGACCCTGGGCAGGCTGCGTCTCTGTCGATCGGAGTCTTCGTCGTCCCTGCAGACGGCCAGCCGTTCAACCGTGCGCCGCCTGGAAAATATGCCCTCGGCGCCTGTCCACAGCGGCTTGTGCTCACCTCCGCGCGCTACGTCGATGACACGACGTCTCAGTTTCCAGCTCACGTTATCCTTACTCATAAATAGATCTCCGTTGGATAACGGCCAAATAAGCTGAGCTATTCGGATGTAGGTGACCAGGCGATCGGGCGCTTTGTTTACCGGTGCCAGTACTTGGATGACCTCAAGGCCGCGGTCGGGGCTGCTGCTGCGAGCTTCGATAACTCGTTGGAATGTTGAGCGCCGCCGGGTCCTTGATGCGACGATCACCGGCTTGAACACCATCGGTTTGGCGGTGATTGCGGTAAAAAGCCTCTCGTCCGTACAAGCTGTATCGCCGGGATGGCCAGCACGCTCTCGATGGGTTGGTGGTGCCGCTCAAGAGCCAGGAAATCGGACAATTACGATAATCACAAGCCATGACCAGCCTGTGGACGCGTTGATTGGGGGTCGCCATGCAGAGTCCTCTACAAGAGCAGGTAGGTGCCAAAGTGGACGCGCCGTCCTAGCGTCCTCCTGTTCCTCTGCCGATCACCGAGCCGGAAGCGAACACCGAGAAGCTCATACGGACAAAACCTTACGACGTGCGGAATCAGGGTGGCTGCGCATGCACACCTTGATGACGAGCTCCGGCGCTCCGACTTTGGCGCCGAAGAAGGCGACGAATGGCGGGGGCGTGTGACTACGCAAAATCAATCAGCCAAGAAGCAGTCCATGGAACGTCAACCGGTTGACGCGATCACGGCGATCAATCGGTTTGCCGGTTCGGATCCGGAGAGAGTTGCGCTGAGGCACGGCGCAGACGAACTCACATATGAGGCCCTACGATCAAGATCGGATGCCCTTGCAAGGACCTTACGAGAACAGGGTGCTCGCGGCGCGGTTGTCGGCTATTGGGGGGAACGGGACCTCGACTGGGCGACGGCGGTCATCGCAATTTTGAAGGCTGGATCAACGTACCTACCGCTTGATCCATCGCTGCCGGCTTCCCGTACATCATTCATGATCGAGCAGAGCCGCTGCGCTTTGTTGATGGGCCGAGAGCGTCCGGATTCGCTCAGCCTGTTCGAGGGGAGCAGCAGGACAGCTCCGCAATTCGTAGCTATAGAGGCGGCACTGGGCCGGATCCAGACCCCGTCCGTTATGCCATCGCCGAACGTGGATGGACTTGCCTATATTCTGTTTACGTCTGGTTCGACGGGCCGGCCTAAGGGCGCAATGATCGAGCGCGCCGGCCTAAACAATCATTTGGCGGCAAAGATTGATGCCCTAACTCTCACTCGGACGGATTGCGTCGCGCAAACGGCATCGCACTGCTTTGACATCTCGCTTTGGCAGCTTCTTTCCGGGCTTTGCGTCGGAGCCTCTACATCAATCATCGATGATGCGACACTGAAATCGCCGCCATCGCTGCTTCAAGCAATTCAACGATGCGGGGCTACGGTTGTCCAATTCGTGCCGTCGATGCTGGCAGTGTTTGTTGAATATCTGCAATCGCTTACCCCGGCAGAGCGAGCCATGGACGGCTTGCGGATCATTTCTACGGTCGGAGAACCTCTAACGCCCGGATTGGCGCGTGCGTGGCTTGCCTTGTATCCCCGCGCTTCCATTCTTAATCATTACGGGCCGACCGAGTGCGCAGACGGCGTGACACATCATCTGGTTTCCGTGCCGCCTGCGCTCGCTGAGCCCTATGTGCCGATCGGCAGGCCAATTCAAAACGTTGAGGTATACGTCGCGGACGGACCACGGCTCTGCAACGTAGGAGAAGTCGGCGAAATCTGTGTTAGCGGCGTCGGTGTCGCTACCGGTTACGTCAATGACCAGGTCCGCACCAAGGATGCGTTTGGGCCAAATCCATTCTCAAACGACCTGTCCTTCCGGCGCCTATATCGGACGGGTGATCTTGGGCGCCGACGTTCCGACGGCCTTTTGGAGTGTCTCGGGCGACGGGATCGTCAGGTCAAAATTCGCGGGCACAGAATCGAGCTGGGAGAAATCGAAGCTCGTTTGTCCGGTCATCCCTTGGTGCATGGCGCCGTCGCAGTCGCCTCTTCTTGCGCAGGTGTAAAGCTTACGGCGCGAGATATCGCTGGGGCGGAGGCGCAAGTCGAATCGCGGCGGCTGGTTGCTTACGTGTCGGCTCCAGCTGAACTGGCGGAAAGCGACCTTCAGAAGTTTCTTGCCGAGGCACTCCCCAGTTACATGCTTCCGGAAAGAATCATCTACGTCGGCGGTATTCCACTGACCAGGAACGGAAAGGTCGACTTTTCAGCATTGCCTGACCCGGGGAGTGTTCGGTCGGCATTGTCAACGCCCTTCGAGGAGCCGCAATCAGACCTCGAAGTCCGGCTACGTCAAATCTGGTCGGGCATTTTGCGTATCGAGAACATAGGTGTGAATGACCAATTCATGAGCCTCGCCGGAGACTCGCTCCGCGCAATGCTCATATTGGGACAGTTGCAGACTTTGCTGGGAGTGAGAGCGGATTTCAGGCTGGTACTGAATGGGACGATCCGATCTGTTGCCGCTTCGATCGAGGCTCGCGCTGAGCCCAATCCCTCCGCAGCCTTGACATACCGAAAGCTTGACCGATCACCTCTGACGCGACTCCAGGAGCACCTTTGGTTTCTGGCGCAGCTCGATCCATCTGCCCGGAACTACATCATTCAAGGCGGGCTGCGGATTAAGGGAAACATCGATTTAGCTCGGTTCAATCGCGCCTGGACCGAGGTCATTCATTCCCACCAGGCACTTTCGGCGCGCTTTATCGACGAGAACGGTCCGGTTCAATGCTTTGATGCTCCGCCATGCGCCAATCTTGAATTGATCGATGCATCTCATCTCACCTCCTCCGAGGCTGAGGAGCTCATCGCACAGTTTCGGCGAACGGAGCTGAAAGACAATTTCGATATCGGACAGGGCCACTTGTTTCGCGCGCGCATGGTCCGGTTTGATCCTGACAATCATCTCATATTGATCACCGCTCACGAAATCATCCTTGATGCCTGGTCGATTTCTGTGCTGCTCAGAGATATTCAGCAGAGATATTTAGATGCCGCGGCGCCTTGGCCAGAGAATCGTGCGTCACTCTCGGGTTACGCGGCTTGGGAGAAACAACACATTTCCCCAGAGGCGCTGGAAAGCCAACGTCTCTATTGGCATCGCCAGATTGGTAATGATCCGCCGGTGCTTTCGCTTGGAAGAGCGCGTCCGCAAACAGTTTCATACCGCGGCGCCTCGCATCCGGCGCTGCTTGGCAGCGATCTCTCCAGTCGGGTAAGAGAATTCGCGCGCCAAAATAGCTGCACCACGTCGACGACACTGCTGGCGTGCTTCCAGCTGCTGCTACGAATGTATAGCGGTCAGGACGATATTGTCGTCGGCATGCCACACGCTGTGCGGGATCAACCTGGCAGCGCCGACATCATTGGCTTCTTCCTGAATATGCTGCCGATCCGAGCCGCGATCGATGTCGGTCAGTCCTTTGCTGCTCATGCCAGGCGCATCCAGAGCCTGGTCAGCGATGCCATCGCACATTCGGCGTATCCATTCGGATGGATGGTCAGGGACACCAGGTTATGTCGCGAACCGGGTCGATCACCGATCTTCCAAGTCATGTTCAACATGTACTCCGAAGCCGCCGAGCCACTTGGTCAAGACGAGGTGGCTCTGACATTCCGCGAGTACGACACAGGCTATGTCAAATTCGACTTAACACTGTACGCGCAAGATCACGGCGATGAGATTGCGCTCCAGCTGGCGCATGCGGAAGACATAATCTCAGGTGATTTGGCTGTCCGCATGGCCAACAATCTGCGCTGTCTGATTCCCGCCTGCGTTGATAAACCACATGTGCCCATTGAGGAACTAAGCTGCCTTGGCGCCTCAGACCTCACTTTACTGCATTCGCTGGATGGGTCGACCCAGCGATACGAATCTGAATGTCCGCTTGTTGAAGCCTTCGAGCAGATCAGCGTCTTTAATCCCGGCAAAGTAGCATATTTTGGCGAGTTCGGAGAGGTCACGTTTGGCCAGCTGCGTGAGCGCGTAGCAGCTATCCGCTCGTTACTGCAGGATATGAAGGTGGGGGCCGGCGATCTGGTCGCCATGCTTGTTGACCGGTCGCCGGACGTTGCCGCTGTCATGCTTGCGGCGCGAAGCTTGGATGCTGTTGTTGTGCAGATAGCGCCGGATTATCCGCGCGATCGGATCCAACATATTCTGGGAGATAGTCAGGCAAAGCTCTTGGAACTAGTCCATCAGCTGAGCCCCGCACCAGGAACGAGCGGATCCTATGGCGCTCGACTACGCCACGATCCTCTCGCCGGGGGCTATTATGATGCTCCTAAACGTCGTCAGCGGCTTCATCGCCAGAGCCGAAGGCAACACACAATTCAGCATGTGGACGATGCTGAGCGCTTTCATATTGAACGCCGTGCTTGATCCCATTTTTATATTCTTACTAGACTTGGGTGTGCGAGGCGCAGCCCTAGCGACGCTGCTATCTCAGATCGCCGCTATAAGCCTCTACATCGCGTATTTTACCAAGCGGCTCGGCACTGTGCTCGTCAGGATATCTCAGGTCTCGTTGCGAGTAGATCGCATCAGACAGCTCGCGCTCATTGGGGCACCGGCGACGATGACGAGTATCTTATCGGCTCTTGCCGGTATGTTCTTGTACGGAGCTGCTGCGCGGTTCGGCGACGAGTTCATCGCCGCAGTGGGAATAGCTGTAAGAATCCTGACAATCGGCGCGTTGCCTATCACCGGATTCTGTATCGGCTCTCAAGCTGTCCTGGGGTTCGGTTGGGGCGCCCGCGACTTTGCCCGTGTACTGAAGGTTGCGAAGTTCGTGCTCCCTATCACCGTTGCGCTTTCCTTTGCGTATTCCGCAGCTGTTATGGTTTTTGTCCGGCCTTTGGTCAGGTTGTTCAGCGATAGCGACAAGGTCACCGAGATTGCCGTCACGAGCTGCATCGCCTTTCATTTGTTTTTTGGCCTTTACGGTATTCAGAGTTTCGTGACGACAATGCTTCAGTCGCTGGGGAGAGCACGCCTTAGCGCGGTGGTGTCTTTCGCTAGGCAGGGGTATCTCTTCATACCGGCGGTACTTCTATTCCCCCTCATATCGGGCTTCAGTGGATTGTTAGCCAGTCAAGCCATCGCTGAGCTCGGCGCTGGAATGATCGCGCTATTCGTTATGTTGCGCCAATTCGCTGCTCTCAGGCGAGGAGGACCAGCACGTTCAGCCAGAATCGAGAGGGCTCCTTGACATGATCCGGCATCAGGCTCGCGGCGAAACAGCTAGCCGTCATCCGTTCCGGGCTGGTTGCCGAAACGCTGCGATCGCAGAGTTTTCTCCGAATGAATCAACTTCTTTGCATCGTCGCGCCAATCGCTCACCGACGCATGTCCCGTGCTGATAAAGCTGATCGCGAGCGGTCAATAGGAACCGCAGCGATGGCTTGCAGGCCGTAACACGCGCTAGCCGGGCACAGGGCCCGAGATAGTCCGCGACGAATCTGCGATCGAGCGACTTTCGATTTCGACGTCTTGCGGCTAGAAAACGAGAGCTCGCGCTCTTGTTCATCGCAAGTACCGGCTGAAATGCAAAAAATCAGCGCCGCCGCTACTCTAGTCTATGGGATACGGAGTTTGGTCAGGGCGGTGTATTGCGCTCCTGCCGCCAGCATCACTGAAGAATAACGGCGATTCCAGGAGCGATGCCCTTGTCGAGAATGGGGTGTTCGCGACTGGCCGTCAGTCTGAGGTGTTCGAGCTTTGGTGCGGATGTGACGATTGAGCCACAATTGCGTTGCGGACACGTTCGGGTTAATTTCTTATCGCGTCCGATAGGAAAGGTAGTGACCGGGGGCCCGGCTATGACCGATCCAATCGTAACATCGACGAACATTGCCTCTCGAACGAAACTCGCGGCCGTTGCTCGGCTCATGGTCCGTTCGATATTTTTCGTCTTGCCGCTCGCTTTCACATGGCTGAAGCTCCGTAATTTGTCCTCGTCAGAGATCGCGCAGCTGATCTCTAACGCGTCTGCCAGTGGAATCGTCTGGAAGACCGCCCTCGTCGTCTATTTCTTCGCATGGGTGTGGGGAACGCTCTGGGATGTTGGGCTGCAGGAGCGGGTTTACCTGGACGCACCTAACAAAGGCAAGATGCCCTTGCAGGCGTTTGGAATGGCCTTTGCGATCCTCGTTGTTGGTGCAGCCTTGGTGTGGGTGGATACATTCTTACAGTTCGTCGGGGTCCTGGCGCTGTTTACCGACCATGCCGCGTGGCAATATGGTAACTTTTCTTCAGCCCATGATTCAGCACGCCCGCCAAGTATACAGTCACTCGTACGACGCAATTGGGTTGGAGCAGTTGCGATTGGTTGAGAACCAAGTCTGCGGCACCTGGAAATGGCGGCGGGGAGTTGTCGGGCTCGTTTGGATTTTTGTTATGCTGGGGCTTGCCCTCGTGATGTCGCCAGAAAGTTCTGTTAGGGCCGGATCAGCCGAAGTTACTTGGGGATTTATCCAGGCGGTGAGCATCCTGATCTGGGTGTTGCTAATGGAGAGTTGGCATTGGTACGTTCACATCGTGACAAGGGTCGGTGTGGACACGTTGGAGCATCTGAGGGACGGATACAGGCTGGTACCTCTTTCCGCATTTGACATGGCGCGGCGGCCGAGCAGCTAACCAATTGCAAGAGTCTTGCTGAGGGTAGGCGGCCGATTTGCAAAGAGTTGAGTGCTTGCGCAGGCGCCGGGTCTACAACGTCAAGCTGAGTGGAGAGGCGGGTTTCTGAGGTTCTGGCGATTGGTCGGTCGTCGTGAAACTAGACGTGGACGAGTAAGTTCTCGCGTTGAGGTGTTTGGATTGCTTGCTCGCCGCTACTTGCGGTGCACGGGCTGGCGGATTTCGTAAAGACGTTCTCTCTTTACTTCGGCTCCCGCTCTTCTCTGCAGGGCGGCCCGCCAGCACGCCGATCCAGACGATGGCGACCACTGCGAGGAGGAAGCCGATAGTATGCGCGGTCCGCTCGATGGAGTTCCTAGTTGTCACGACCACCAGCGGGCGTAGGCCTGCGTCAGACAGATTCTGCCCCGTACTTCGCGCGGTAGACGCTGACGTAATCCGGGTCCTGACAGACGCACCGAAGCGGTCCCGGCCCTCGCTTCAACGTAGGAAACGTGATGCGGTTGGGCAGAGCACGCGTCAGATCGACAACCGAACGCGTTGCAGGCGGCGCTGTCCGAACATTAGGTGTCGACGCGACGATCTCGGCGGCGAGCATCACGCCCGCCAGTGCAGATTGGAACGCCATGGGTACTTCGAGTTCTGGTCCTGCACCGTCGGCAGCGCGCAAGATGGCGTCGCCGCAGATCGCTTTCTGACGAAACGCGCGGAGCGGTAGGTCAGCAAACGGCAGGAGAGTCGCCGCGTCCGTGCCGACATTGGCGGCGATCTCCCGCACAAACTGTTCCCCGACGGGTGTGCCCAGATGAAGCATGGCACGCACGCGAAGAATTTGTTCTTGCGTCCCCAACCCCAATTCCTCCGCTACGATCTCGTCCTCATTCCGGCGCTTGCCAGTGGGCAAATACAAGCACGCCAGGCATGCCTCGTTGCCGTCAAACCCATGTCGCGAGATTCCGAGATCGCCGGCTTGGGTCCACGCGTTGTACACGCGTCTCGGCAACGAGCCTTGGACCTGAATGCGGTCGCGCACGGTGTCGAGCGCCACAGCGACGCGGTCGAAACGATAATGGCCCGTCTGTTCCACGTATCCGGCCCATGGCATGGCGAAGATTCGCGCGTCGATGCCGCTGTCTTTCAAGGCCGAGGCCGCCAGTGCAACCTTGGAGGCGTCGACGTCCGTCATTGCGGTGAGCACGTAACGCTGCAGATTGGTGAGATCGACCGCTTCGTGGTCGATAAGGTCGATCTTGCCCTTCACGCCCCGTAACCGCGACATGGCCCACGCAAAAGCGTTTCCGATCGCGCCCACCCCGGCGAGCGGGACCAAGCCAAAATCAAGACCGGCCGGAAGGTCGGTATTGGCGGCAAGTGCTCCCATCTCGAAGTTGAGCAGAGAAAACGTGACCTCGATGTCGAGGCCCGGCTTGGCTATCCATGATGCGAAAACCGCCCGGAACACGTTCGCCATGGCGATACACGCCGCCGCGCCGGCCCCGAAAGGGTTCGGACTTTCGACCGAGCCAACCGGAGCGACTGTCGAGACGCGGGCGATCCACCGATTGGACCCCATGTAGACTGTCGCGTCGGCCTCGAGGTTCGTTCCGCCGGCGACCACCGCCACGTGGAGTTCGTTGCCGATTTCGATCACGATCTCCAGGTTTGGATTGATGTTTCGCATCAATGCGATCAGCTCGTCCGCCAGCACGTCGTCGCCATCGAGCATCCGCACGCGAACGCGCGCATAGAGCCGGGCAATGAGCCGCGCCGCCATATCGAGCGATGCCAGGCCCTCTGCGGTCGAAGCCGCTTGCGAATCGAAGGCGAGGGTCACCACCGTCTCGGCCAATCGACGCTCGAAGGCGTCGGGATGGATGTCGCGCAGCACTTGCGCAACGCTCTGGCGCGCGCGGTCGAAGAAAGGAGCAACGCCCATCGTCAGCCCTCCACGATGTTGAAGATGCCGACGGCGGCGTCGACCGACTTCCATTCGGGGCGAATACCGGGCTTCCACCAAGGACGCGGCGTGAGCCGATAAGTCGCGCAACGCGCGATGGAGAAGGGATCGCGTGCGAAGTCCGGTACGACCAGCGAGAACGCACCGAGCGTCGTCGCGATCGCGTACTCGTCGTCCATCTCGCTGTGGAAGGCGTGCGTCGGATGGCTGTGGATCTGCGCCAACAACCGCAACTTTGACCTGTAAAGGTGCAGGTTGATGCGCTGCAGCTCCGGACCCAGCACCATGACGGCTAGACCGTGATCGCTGCGAATGCCCTGTTGTTCCGGAATGATGACTTCTCGGATGTTAAAGACCCGGCCTTCCTGCACGCCTGCCCAGAGCGCCATGCCCTCGAGGCCACGCATGCCCGTCGCGGTAAGGTGCGCGTGAGTACGCGTCACCACGGAGCGCGGCAGCGTAACCGAGACGACCTCCGTCAAGGGAACCTTCATGCCGGAACCTCTGATGGGACGAGCACGACATTGACCGCAAACTGAAACTGCTTGATGGGCGCCGTGCCGTAGCGCCACACCGTCTCCAGCAAGGCGAAAAGGCGCCCCTCGCCAGTGTTCCGATGAAGCTCCCATGGATCGCCGGAATGCGCGGGATGCTCGTGGTAAGCGCGCGTACCAGGCAGACAAAGGAAGCCCGGCGCGGTCGGCATGTGCGGATAGTGCTGGTACAGGTTAATCCTCTGCGGCGGCATTTGTGCGGCGACCTCTGTCGGGACGGCGGGATCGACCGGCAGCAGCCGCGGAAGATGTGTCAACATCTCCGACGCAGCCAGCTCGCGATTCTCGAAAGGGTCGACGAAGGTGATCGCCAAAGGCCGGACGTCGTAGTCGGTGAAATCCACCTTGACCGCGAATGGGATGACCCGCGGGTGCATCCCGACAGTCGCGAAGGCGATTTTCACGTACGGAAATTCGGTCGACATCACCCACCAGCCGCGCGAGATCAGCGTGGGCTCGATCTCGCGGAGATGACCGACTTCGCGCTCGAATTTACGCCGGCTGACCTCGCTATCGACGGCCTGCATCAACCTGCCGCTCCGGCTTTGAGGCTCGCCAGCAGGGTCGCCCCGTCTTTGATGCCGAGTTCGGCAAGCGTCTTCGACACGTCCAGCACGTTGCCAGGCTCGTCGGTCACCTGCCAGGAATCGACGGGCTGGCCAGTGTTTTCGCTCTCCTTGAGCGCCTTCTCGAGCAGCTTGACCAACTGCTCGGCAGGCTTGCCCTCAACGGGGGTGGGGTCGCCGTTGATCACGAAGATGACGTGCAACTTGTTGGGCAAGTGGCTTTCGCGGGTATGGATGCGCTCGATCTTCGGTCCTGCCAAATCGATTGCTCCGCCGCGCGGCACGACGATCTCTTCTTGACCGATGACCTCGACCACGATTTCGCGGTCGTTCGCGATCTTGCCGTAGGTACGCACGTCCGCCTCGGCGATGGTCGGGGAGCCCCACTCCCAGCCGAGATCCTCGACGGTGAACTCGAAGACCCGATCGCTCTTCATGGTGCGGAAGTTCGGCTTGGCTCCAACGCCGAGCTTCACCGACGCCTCGAGACCGACCGAACTCGTGTAGCCGTCGTTGACCTGGATCAGGCACCAGTCGGCCGCCGGGTCGTGCCCCGAATGCGAGCGGATGTCACGGCCGCTCATCTCATGGTTTTCGCTATAGTATTCTACGCCGTCGACTTCGAACGCAAACTTTTCTTTCAAGTCGCTCATTGATGTGCCTCTCAAGTTATTCCGCCCAAATCCGAGCGATCCGATTTTAGTCGTCGATAGCGAAAAACGGCAGCGCGAGATACCGCGCGGCCAAGTCAGGGAGGAAACGCCCCTAAGGGCACTGAAAGGAGCGCAGTGAGTAGATGAACTCGCTGGCAACTCCAATCTTGCACGAAACGTCGTCAAATCGTGCAAGCCAGCATCGCATACTCATTTCATTGAGCGGATTAGCGGCGTTCCCCGGGATAACTTGCAGCTTTTGTGCGTAAAAGGCGGCCAGCTTGCAGCTACTGCAGTTCTGAAGCCGTCCTCGCGAGAATGTTCGAGGTTGCGTGCTGCTCATCGAGGCTATCGTGATCGTGCACATAGATCTGTATATCCGCCCCTACGTTTGATGGAGCTGGCCTCAGGCTTTCGAAATCAATCTCAATTAGGCGGCAGATAAACATCCGGTCCGCGATTCAGCATGATCGCTGTGCGTCCTGGCAGCGCGTACCAGCACCAGCCGCGTCGAACAAACTTACTTGCGGGGCACAATGCGCAAAGTCGTGATCAGAATTCGTTGGACATCGTCACTGCTTCGCGGCTGCGGCGGCGGGCTGCGCGAGCAGCTGGCACTGCTGGGGATTTCAGGGGTTATTGTCACAGGCGCAATCTGCCCTGTCGCCATGCTCTCCGCCAGCGCGGCGCAACGAGAGTCGACTGCAAGTAACGAATTCAAAGCTCACGTCACAGTGTTGTCGCAAACGTTCCTGGAGTCCGGCCAAATGGCGAATGAATTCGAGCGCAAGCCTTGGGGATATGGCTGAAGCGATTGAGATGTTCAAGCTGCGAGCGAGTGAGAAGGCGCTGGCCGATCTCCATGCATCAACCGAACGGGACCGAGCAGCTACCGATCAGCGTCGGGCCGACGTCGCTCGGCTCACAGCTGAATTCGAGGAGGCGGTTGGGCGGGTGATTGAAACGGTCTCTCGTCCGCCTCCACGCAGCTGGAAGCGTCCGCGCGAACTCTCGCCTGTTCGGCGGATCAAAGCCGGAAGCTCTACGTCGAGGTCGCCGTCTCTTCGGAAGAGGCTTCCGCGAATGTTCAACATGTCGCAGTCGCGACGGGCAAATTGGCGGCGACGATTGCAGAAGTCGGCCGGCTCGCAGCCGCAGCGGAGGGGATTGGGAGCGTGGTCCAATTGATTGCCGCGATCGCGCAGCAGACCAATTTACTCGCGCTCAACGCGATAATCGAAGCAGCGCTCGGGGGAGGTGGGCAGAGGCTTCGCCATTGTAGCCCAGGAAGTGAAGTCCCTTGCGTAACAAACCGCTTAGGCTACTGTCGAAATTGGCGATCAGATTGGCGCTATTCAGGCAGCTACGAGCGAAGCGGTGCGAGAGAATAGTGAGGTCAGCGTCATCACCGCTCGCAGACATCGCCACAGGTGCCCTCGCCTTAATTGAGGATCAGCACGCGACCGGGCAGAGTATCGCGCTGAACTTGCGAGCGAAAACTGTCCAGGTGGCCTCGAGCGGGCGCAGTCAAAAACCGGGAAAGCGAAACGGGAGGAGCGCGGTGCAGGTGCTCAAATCAACCGAGCAATTGTCTGGCGAAAGCTCTCGGCTAAAGGATCAGCTCAATCGCGTTCTTAGCGGGGTTTAAGCCGCCTAGCCCTGCCGCACCAGGATAACATCATCTCGTCCTCAGCAAGCCATGTCCCAAAGGGGCGCTGCTCTGACGCTTTGAAGGTGTGAGGCATTCTGCATTTACTGCCGCGCGACCGTTCTCCATCGTTGGGTCCTCCGCCACGACAACGATCGAGCTATTCTTATCCCTAGAGAAGCGAACCCCCTGCTTGGATCGTGCCAGGGCAGACCCGGATTGGGTTTTGATCGGTGATACGAGTGTTCGGAATGCCCCGCCGGCCACGCCGTTGGTTGGCTGTTTTCTGAGGTGATGCTCGCCGGTAAGAGGCAATGTGGCTGGCCGATGCCCTTGCTCGCATCGCCACCCACCCGGCTTATCGCCTGGACGAGCTTCTGCCCTGGAATTGGACGCTGGCATCAACGCTCTCCGCTCAAGCAGCATGACCACGCACATCAACAAGGTCCATCACGTCACCACCCTCGCCAAAGTCGCCAAAGACCTCGGCGAAGATGAAGATTGGCTGTGGGACATCGCCAACGAGATGGAGATCGAGGATAGCGTCATCTGGGTCTATGGCGTCGGAGAAGACGGCGTCCAGGCGTTCACCGACTTCGGCATCGACAACTTGATCGAGCTCATCAAGTTCTACAAAGAAAACCCTAAACTGCTCAGGCGGTGACGCTGCGCGGCCTACGCCGAACGGATACGGATGTAGAGCGCAAGATTGAGTTACGAACGGACCATGACCGTTAGACCGACGAATGCTTTTGCGCGGCGGCTATGGCGCTTTTGGGCGGCTGCGACGCTAACGTGTCGGAGATGCGGGATGCTATGATAAAATTCGGAAAAAGCAAAAAAATAACGAGGTGCTGAATCATCGACTACATCATATGCGAGCTGTAAAATGACGTGCGGCGTGCTTGTAATGTCGCGGTAGGCCTAGGGGTTGGTAGTGTTGCGCTGCGGCGGACGGTGAGAAGCAAATGATATCCGGCACTTAGATGGAAAGCTCTGGTTTTTTAATCGACTCTCTTGAACCGCTTCTTTCGCCTTCCAACATAATAAGAGCGAGTAACTCGACTGCTCGCATGGAGGAACAGATGCGCTGCTCTCGTCCGTCGGCACCGGTCATCGTCAGGGCAAACTTGACGCTCTGCGGCGGTTAAGAATGCAAAAGGCTCTCGGGCGTTTTTCGCCCGAGAAGATCTTTGAGGGGGAGTATGGGCAATTCGCGCAAAGCACGGGCGGGCAAGCAGCTCGTATTACCTCCGAGATTTCTGGCTGCAAAAAGGTGTTGGAAGCGGGTTCGCGACGCGGTGCGGCCGCTGGCGCCTGACCTGGTTCGTCAGGGCCTGAAGGCGGCGCTAGGCTTCGTCGTGGCAGCTGTTGTCGTCGGTTTTGTACGTGACCCTTTCGAGCAGAACGTCATTCCCCTGCTCATAAGAATGTTGAGCCTCGAGCAGGCGCTGTACATCTATACAGATCCTTCCGGCAGTGCAGACGATCAATACGAATTTCTCGTGCCCCGATATATTCTCGCGTCCGGAAGGATGATCCAGGATCGAGCAGTCGCTGAACGTGACAATAGGAAAGACAATCCCCGCAACTTCAAAGTAAAGGGCTCCCGTTCCGGCGATCTTTTAATGTTCACGTACATATCGAGCACTGACAAACTAGGGATGGGCGCATTTGTGGGGCAGCGGCTCGACACCGACAACGATGACATCTTCATTGGAAACCTTAGTGGGTGGGGCCACGGCAAGGATGGGCACTGCACGATCGTCTCGTACTGGGCGGTAATCGGCCCTGCCGAGGAGAAACAAAGGTTCGGCGATCTGCTCAGAAACTCCGTCGGTGGTGCCCCACCAGCAAAGGCGACCACTTCCGATGCATCTCTGAAATGCAGCGAACCTAAAGGCTGAGCCCGAATATTTGTTCAACAAAAGTTCCCCGCATCGTTTCCAATGCGGGACAAGTAGCTCTGCACCTTGCGGGTCATCAGCTCTCAACGGACTTCAACCATTTCAAGGCTTGGGGATGGTCTCCCTTGCTACGCCAGCGCGCCCAACCGCTGCTCCGGGAAGGATCGCACAGAGCCACGTCGGTGCAGTCAGGCTCCTCGAATGATCAGCCGGTGGCTTTCTTTCGTACACGGATGACCAGCCTTCCGGTGATGGGTAGGGCGATCAGATCGACGTTGAAGCCCTTGCCACGTCATGCGGCCAGGCCGCGCCAATCTTTGCCCAGAACGCACTTTCGACTTCGCCTGTGATGAGACAACCTCGTAGCTCGGCTTCTGGGCTTTTGCAGGCATTGCAATCTCCAGGTTGGATTTGCCGCAGGGGCAGGACCGGCCGGGAAACAAAAACGTTTTGGTGCCGGTCGTTACCGGCATGCGGTTGCCCTCAACTTAGCACGATACGGCACGACAGCTATTCCGAGATCACTTCCATCGTCAACCGTAACGACGCGCCATTACGGTTGTGGTCAAGTTTCATCAAGGAAGCTGACCTCCTCGCCGACGAAAAACCGCGACAGCATCGACTCGTCTTGGCGCCCCCTGCGCGCGAAGCACGCGCTCGGCGATCGCATCGAGCGTCAGATCGTCCAGAAGCTAATCGCGGTGCCGTTTCAAACGTGGAGCGTCGCTCCGCGCCCGGTTAGCAAAGCTGCTGTGCGGCTCGTTTCCTCGAACCCTCACCCAGAGCCTCCCCATGCGCCACGCCGCCCCCCTCGCCGCCTCGAGGATGCATCAAGCGCCGCCCGCTTTGGAATCTCTTGCGATTCAATTCGATCTCAACACGATCTAACGGCTGCAACTTAGGTTCCTCATCGCGCCGTTGTCCTCGGCGCGCAGCCATCTGACGAGTACCAAGTGCGCCTTTCTCAACTCTCGAAGAAGTCCTCACCACATCAGGTAGGTATCCATCCACTGTTGATGCTGTATTGTAGACGAGGAAACTCACATTCAATCAAACGCACTGATACGGCAAGACGAGGTGCGGAATGGAAACACCAGCTAATCCCCTGAGTTGCGGAGCACACGTGTTGAAGTTCATTGAAAAAACCCGCGTCGTTAGCGAGAGTGAACTGCAAGCCAACAATATAACACCTTATCATGTCACAAAGTCTTATCGCGAACAGATCATCAAGAGCGGGTATTACTATCAGCTGAAGTACATTGTCGAGCCCTCAATCCAAGAGTTTGACAGCCCAGGCACCTTGGATACGAGCGGCGAGCACGACAACACGGTCGTGCCGGGACTCCAGCACAAGTACGCCCAAACCGGCTTATTACTGGTCACGGAACGCTGCGGTTCATATTGCCGCTACTGTTTTCGAAAGCGCATCGTGGGCAAAGTTTCGGATGAAATCGCACCCGACTTTGGTCGGGTCGCGCAATATATTGCATGCCATCCTGAGATGACGAACGTACTCCTTTCCGGAGGTGACCCGTTCGTGCTCAGCACGTCCAATCTGAACAAGATCGTCGACCATCTGCTTTCAATAAAGCATTTGAAGTCGATCAGATTTGGCACGAAAATGCTGGCCTATGCGCCAAAGCGGTTTGATGACTCCGCTCTACCGGCGCTATTCCAGCGTATCCACAAGGCGGGCAAATCCCCAATCATCGTCGCGCATTTCGATCACGTCGGTGAGATCTCATCCGGCGCGGAGCGCAAAGTTCGCGCTTTGCGAGCACAGGGAGTGCAATTTCTTAACCAGTCTGTGCTTCTCGCAAAAGTCAACGATGATCCCGAGATATTGGCTGCGACCTTCGCCAAATGCCACGAAATCGGAGTGCGGCCGTACTACTTATTTCAAGCGAGGCCGGTGAAGGGCGCCTCGCACTTCCAAGTCGCGCTGGGGCGCGGACTCGAAATTGTGCGCGGCATCAACCAACGTCTGAGCGGGCTTGAGAAGACATTTAAATACATCATGTCCCACTACACAGGAAAAATTGAGATATTGGATCTAGGACAGGATGGGCGGGTGTATATGCGATACCATCAAAATAAAGTCCCCGAGAAGATCGGCAAGATCTTTTCCCGACCGCACGTAGCGACAGCCTGCTGGCTTGATGATCTGCCCGACGAATGAGATCGGCCGCACGCCCTCCAGGTCAAGGAGCACATGCTGTACACACGCTGCCCCACGAAGCATATTCACTTGACAACCTGGCGGCGCCCAGCGTCGCGAGGGTGGAAAGGTTCGGATGCCGATCGACTATCCCGCTGCGCTAAACCTGAAGACTTGTGGAGCTCCTTATTCCTGGAGCGACCGGGAGGTCATGCTCTATGCGCTTGGAGTGGGCATGGGGTCAAATCCCTTGAACAAGGAGGAGCTGCAATTTGTCAATGAGGCATTTGCAAATTCCAAACCACTAAAAGTGATGCCGACGTTTGCTTCCGTCTGCGTTTGGGGCGCTCGCCCTGGAGTCATCGATCTCAATCGCGTCATGGTTGTTGACGGCGAGCGGGACATCACGTTTCACCAATCGATGCCGGCCGCGGCGAATGTGACAGCGGACGCGCGTGTGAGGGGAATTTACGACAAAGGCAAAGAGAAAGGAGCGATCATTCAGAACGAGGTGGTTGTCAGAGACAGGGGCGGCGATAGAATTGCCACGATCGTTTCATCGACATTCGCCAGAGGGGACGGCGGCTTTGGCGGTCCATCGGATGGGATGCCCGAGCCACATCGAGTGCCGCGCCGGCCGCCAGATAGATCACTCGATATCTCGACCCGACCTGACCAAGCCCTGGTCTACCGTCTTTCTGGCGACCGAAACCCTTTGCACAGTGATCCAGAGTTCGCCTGTCGAGCCGGCTTTCCAAGGCCCATTCTGCACGGAATGTGTACGTATGGGCTGACCTGCAGAGCGGTCCTGCAGACCTACGCCGACTACGATCCCTCTGCCTTTAATCGTCACCGCGCCCGCTTTTCGGCGCCGGTTTTCCCGGGAGAAGTTGTTACCGTCAATCTTTGGAAGGACGGCAATTCCATCTCGTTCGAAGCTTGCGTACGAGTGCGTCGAGTTACCGTCGTCAAGAATGGGCTGGCAGTGCTGCACTAAGCAGGGGGCGTCGGTTCCCAGCATCCGATCGGCTGCCAGTTTGGCTCGCTTTAGCGGTTCTCGCCGACATGCACGAAAGGTCCGAGGCGACGTCCGCATGGACGCGCGGCGCCGCACGAATGTACCTTACGATGTATGAGCATTCGAATCGCGGCCTTTATGCCTGGACGATCCGGCTGATCGCGCGCTGAGGTCTCGAGAGAGCGCGGTGAGCCGCTTCGTCGTTCTTGGAGCCAGGCCGACGCGTGGGCGACGTCCAAGCTCGCTTTGTGTGCTCTAAAGAAAAGGGGCCGGCTTGCAGATCCGCAGCATGTGGGCGCCGAGTTTCCGGTTGCGGCATTGAATATGCGATAATGGCAAAAATCCGATGCGGAGATGATCCGTCACTCCGATCGCGGCATCTAAGATGATTGAACCAAGTGTCGCCAAACGCCGCAGGCTTCTGACGTCTGGCGAGAAGTAAAGGCCGGTCGCTACGACAATGCCCGGTGAGAAGCTTCTTCAACAGGATCAAGGCCGAACTGACCCCTCAGCCTACTATGAAATCCGAAATGATGCGGAGCGCCAGATCTTCACGTACATCGATCTCTTCTACAACCGCCACCGCAGACACGCGGCCAATTGCTACAGCAGCCCGTCGAGATGAAGCTAGAAGCGGCTTAAGCCGCTTTCGTAAATCCGGAGTTCCTTGAGCCCTTCGGCCGGAGAATCTAGGAAGGAGCTTATATAAGCTTTCGCAACGAATAGCCAATCACATGCCGGCTGTTTGGTTCACGACATGCTCGGAACCAATTGCTCTCAACGCTCCCAATGCTGATGCCACAAGAACTTCGTTATTGTGCATCTGGTGAGCTGATGTGCGGAGCGGCACGCCAATTGCAGCAGCCATAAATGATTGTCACAAGCGGAAGGCTATTTGAAGTTTCGCTGTGTGCAAGGGGGCCCTTTGGCTGCACCGCTGCAGTGACACTGAACACGAGTTCTTGAATGCAAAAAAATCTGATCGACCTTGCGGCAATTCTCGACCTTGACTCGATTGGGGGCGACGTATTTCTCGGCAAGAGCCCAAACGTCCGGGAGCAACGGGTATTCGGAGGCCTCATCATTGGACAGGCGATGTTTGCGGCATGTCGCACAATCGAGTCCGGACTGCCGAATTCGCTGCATTGCTACTTCATCCAAGCCGGCGATCCCCAGGTGCCATTGATCTACAGCGTCGAGCGCCTCCGCGATGGCAAAAGTTATTCGACACGCCGCGTCACGGCGACCCAGCACGGTAGCACAATCTTTTCGAGCATGGTCTCGTTCCATAGAGGCGAAGAAGGGGTGTTCGAACACCAGGATAAAATGCCGCCGGTCCCAGCGCCCGAACATTTCGCAGCGGAAAAGTTGTCCAAGATGGCACTACATACCGATCTGCCCGACATCGTCCGCCGCTACTATGAGCCCGATCGTGCAGTCGAGCTTCGTCCGGTCGAAATCGGCAGGTATGTTGGCCAAAGAATTGAGGACGGAAGGCTTCATATGTGGATGAAGGCCACGAAAAAGCTGCCGGATGATCCGGTCCTGCACATATGTGCACTGGCTTATGCCTCGGACTTGTCGCTGCTGGATGCGGTGATGGCACGTTATGGGCGCACACTGTTTGACGGACGCATCTTGTCCGGAAGTCTTGACCACGCAATGTGGTTTCATCGTCCTTCCCGTGCCGACGAGTGGTTGCTCTACGCCAAGGACTCGCCCAGCGCGCAGAGCGGACGCGGTCTCGCCCGAGGGCTTATATTTAGGCGAGACGGTACGCTCGTAGCGTCGGTCGCCCAGGAGGGCTCGGTGCGCGAGCGGCGCTGAGCTTGCGCAAACGGGAAAATTCGGGGCTTGTGTGAGCAAACGCGGCGGCGGCTCTGTCGTGCCGCCTGTTATCCTGCCTTCGCGAGAAACAAAGGACGGGATCAACGCTTTGTTGATATCCTAGCAAGTCTCATCCTCACGATTACAGCAGGAGACTGTCAGCGCGGTCGTTCCGGGTGTAAGGAACTTGTTTTTTGCGAGAGAGGCGGTCACCTTAGAACTTTACTCTATCCATAACCATATTTGGTCGTGCCGTTGTCAAACACCTTTCGCAGACTGACGCCAGCGCTGCACCATCAGGATTAGCAGCTGTTGGAGCGTGGCGTTCCTCGCGCAAACTCAAGTCGCGCACTGGCCGGTTGAGCTGCTTCGCAATGCTTTTGGGTGCGAATATGCCCTTTATGAAGCCAGACCGCTCGGCGCCTTGTGTAGTTAATCCAGGTGATCAACTGAGACGTGACCCTGACCGTACTCCTTTTGCCTGAATGTTAGCCGGTCAGCTCTCTAAAAGACCTGAAACTACTAAACCGGGCAGTTGCTAGCTCCTTCTCGAGGCGCTTCAATGTTTGCTGCAGACGGTTGAGGGGCCAGGTACGGATGGCTCATCCAATCGCTGAGTGTTTGACGAGTACGCGAGCTGGCGGAAAGTCGCTGGCGCAGGATCGCCGAAGCTGGAGAATTCTATGCTCGCAACGACAGGTTCGGAAATCCCCTGGGCTGGGCTTCCATTCCCAACGTCGGAGTACGATCGCCGTCAGCGGACGGTGCTTGAAGCGGTAGCGCGCGCCGAGCTTGACGCAATTGTGGTCACCGCTATTGGTCACCTCAGATACCTTACCGGTTATCATGGATTTGGCGGGTACTTCGCTCCGTTCCCATTAATTCTAGCACCGGGGTACGCGCCGGTTTTCGTTGCAAGAGAGTACGACGCCGAGGCTGTCCGTGCCGAGGGATGCGTCGACGAGGTCGTTTGCTATAGGCATCCAAGTGATGTTGCTAGGACTTGTGCCGATGTTCTTCGCCAGCATCGGCTGCAGGATCGGAGAGTGGGTCTCGAATTCGGATGCTGGAATCTTGCTCCGGCTGACCTGAGTGCCATACGAGAACTGTGTCCGGGCATGAAAATCGCCGACGCCTCTCATTTAGTTGCATCAGTCGCCGCAGTGAAAAGCCCTCTAGAGATCGATGTGATGCGTCAAGCAATGGCTATAACCGATCTCGCCGTACGCGTGTTTCAAAACACGGTGTCCGAAGGTGTAAGCGAAACGGAAACGTACGCTGCCATAGCTCGAGAAGTCAGCAAAGCTGGCGGCGAAATATGGCGATCCGTTACTCTCGTGTTCGGCGACCGGACGAAGATGCCGCACGGTGTCCCAACGCCTCACGCCATCCGAAACAATGAACCGGCCATGATCGAGATTGGCGGCGTCAAGCACGGCTATGCCGCAGGCCTGGTCCGGAGCGCGGTGCTTGGTCGGCATCGTGAGACCGAAGCGCTGCACGCTCTTTCGGTGGAAGCTCTTGAATCCGCCATGGCCGCGATAAAACCAGGGGTGGCCGCGAAGGCAGTGGACGCCGCGGCCCGCGAGGTGATTGAGCGATCTGGACGGCCAGCGGCCTTTCGGCATCGTACCGGGTACCAAACTGGCATCCACTGGACAGAACGTGGAAACCTCAGTCTGGAGCCTGCCGCGGAGGATCTTTTAGAGCCCGGAATGACCTTTCATCTTCCGATTATCTTGTTCGGGAAAACTGGGCATCTGTTCGGCTGCAGCGAGCACGTGCTTGTTACAGAATCGGGCGCCGAAGTGCTCAGCTGTACAGATCGCAAGCTGTTTCAAGCTGTGGGCTCGGCATGAATGGCATCGAAGCGCTTCAGCATCTGCAGGCCGAGGCAACTGCTTGGCGCCGCCAACTGCATGAAAATCCTGAACTTGACTATCGGCTTGATAAGACGGCCAGATTTGTAGCCGAGAAGCTCGCTTCTTTCGGCGTGGATCATATCGAGACGGGGATAGCGGAAACTGGGATCGTCGCCCTGATTTACGGCCAGTCTCGAAAGGGTCCCACGATCGCACTGCGCGCGGATATGGACGCGCTTCCGATACTTGAACAGTCCGACAAACTCTGGTCTTCCAAAGTACCGGGCAAGATGCACGCCTGTGGGCATGACGGTCACATGGCCATTCTATTGGGCGCCGCGAAATACCTTGCTGCGTCTCGGCGCTTCAAGGGATCGGTCGCCTTGATCTTCCAGCCGGCTGAAGAGAGTGGAGAGGGCGGCCAAAGGATGGTTCAGGCAGGAATCATGGACCGTTTCTCAATAGCCAAGGTGTTCGGCCTGCACAATGTGCCAGGAATAAAAGTCGGCCATTTCGGCATCTGCCAAGGTCCGATCATGGCGGCTCTCGACGAGTTCGATCTTATTGTGAAGGGCAGGGGTGGCCATGCCGCTAAACCTCAGGAGGCCATTGATCCGGTAGTTATCGCCGCACAGATTGTCGTCGGGCTGCAAGCATTGGTGTCTCGTAAGACAAACCCGATGGAGGCGCTCGTAATATCTGTCACCAAACTCAAGGCGGCGCAGGCCTACAACGTCATCCCTGATCAAGTAGACTTGGCGGGCAGTGTCAGAACTCTTGTGCCTGACCTGCAGGACTTCGCACAAGGGCAGATTTTTGCTGCGGCTCGAGGCATAGCGCGCGGATTTGGCGCAGATGTCGAATTTGAGTACCGAAGGTCCGCTCCCGTCACGATCAATCACCCGGGAGAAACTGACTTGGCGGTAAAAGCGGCGCGCGACTTGGTTGGACCTGCTTGCGTCGATGAAAAGATAAGCCCGCGGATGGGCTCGGAAGATTTCGCCTACATGCTTGAAGCGAGGCCGGGTGCAATCATCTTTCTGGGTAACGGATCGACAGCTAGCCTACATCACCCAGGGTATGACTTCAATGATGAGGCCTTGCCTTATGGAATCGGCTACAGGGCGAATGTGGTTGAGACGGTGCTGGCTCTCTAAAGACCACGGAGACCGCACCAGTGCTCGTCTACATCTAGTCGGGCGAAGAGGTTCGATAGAACTGCTTGGCATTTCCGGTGTTGGCAATCGCGACAGGCTCCTTCCAAATCTCGAACTGTCGGTCGCTGCGATCCGCTGATGCTCGCTTTGAAACTTGAAAAAAGGACAAGCCGCCGAACATGCAAATACCTCCGCTGGTCAGTGAGTCGGCTACTCGAGTGAAGCGGCATTAGCTAACGCGAGTTTTTTATCGGCGCTAGCTGCGACGGGCGATGAATAGCATGGCACTCGCAAACTCACGCGTGCTCTGCGCGCCGCCATTGCCGCTTCCGCACGACCTAGGTCGCGTCGAGCAGTCTCGCAGATCAGTTGCGAATGCCGGCGGACGGGCCACAGCACTAATAGCCATGGGAGAGCGAAAATGAAGAGCAATGTGGAGGAGCGTAATCAACTGAGCTCAGCCAGCGGACCCTTCTCCAGCCAAAAATGTTCGGGGAAAGTCAGCCCCGTTTAGATGTGCGCGTTGGCAAGTCAGATGCATCAAACGGGTCCGGTCAGTTGTCGACAAATATCAAAAGGCGTCTGTGAAATCGGCGGTGGAGATGCACGAGGAGATTCGAGGTCTACTGCCAGCGGAATGCTTTGACAGAGGCACGCTTTCGATTGATGGGAAATGGTGCTGCGCTGAGGATGCTGACTCGTTCGCAGTGACGAGCCCAATTGACGGTCGGTATCTGATGGCGGCCTCGAGGGCGCGGGCCTAAGATGCGGATCGGGCAGTGCGGGCAGCGGAGGCCGTCACAACGTCGTGGGCTGACGATAGCGGCAGGCGTGCGACGCTAATGCTCCGCATCGCGCGGGAGATCCGCAAACACGCCAAAGAGCTTGGAACGATTGAGACGCTAGACAGTGGAAGACCGATCAGCGAGACCACAACAGATTCCGTGCAGCACGCAGCTGCGCTTTTCGATTGTTACGCTGGCTTAACTGACAAGCACGGTCCCACTGTGCGGAAGTGACGCGGCGACACTTGTCGATCGGGAGCGATTTGGGGGCGTAGGCGCGATTCCGGCGCGGAACTATCCCTTGCTAAATGCAGCGCGAAGTTTCCGCCAATCTTAGCTTCAGGAAATACGATTGTTCTTAAGCCGGCAGAAGCAGAGGCCGCTGGTTACGCTTCTCCATATCCCTCCATTGAGGGCGGCCTTGCCTGATGAGCGGGATGGCTGCAGGTCTTAGGGGTAATCCTAGGACGAGCGCTATGACGATTTCGAGGGCGGAGGTAATCACATCGGTCGAACGGCGGCGCCGGTGGTCGCAGGACGAGAAGTAACGGCTCGTTGCAGCATCGCTCGAGCCCGGAGCGAGTGTTTCCCAGGTAGCTCGCGTGGCTGGCCTGCATGTCAGCCAGCTGTTCAGGTGGCGCAAAGAGCTTTGCAAGGTAAGCGACAAAGAGACCCCATCTGGCGGACTGGCTGAGCGATCGGCTATCGGATGCTCAGTTGTGAGCCGATGTGAGTTTCTATGTCTGCGCCTAGTTCTGAAACTAGAACCTTCCATATGATCGAAGCGGTCGCCGAGCGTCTTGAGGGAGCGCCGCGGCAGCTTCGGCGACGCTGGTCGGACGAGTTCAAAGCGCAAGTTGCGGCAGAGGCGCTCGAGCCCGGCGCGAGCGTATCGGCGATCGCCCGCCGGATCGGCATTCACCCTTCGCAGCTGTTCGCCTGGCGCCGTGATGCGCGGGCCGAACGAACTTACCCCTCGCAGCGTTCGAGTCGCGAAGCCGCGATGGCTTGCATGTCAGTGATCGAGATTGCCATTGGCGAGGTGGTCGTGCGCGCCGGCCGGGATGTCGACGAGGCGCATTTGCAGCGCGTGATCCGGGCGGTCCGTTCGGCATGATTCCCTCTGGTGTGAAGGTGTTCCTGGCCAGCCATCCGGTCGACTTCATTGGCGACTGGCCCATTTACCGCCCCGGCTTTCGTGGGATGATGTTCGCCGCGCCATCGATGCGATCGGCAAGGCGACGCCGATCGACCTTCGCGATCGAGCTGTCCTGTTGTTGCTCGCCACCAC
>NZ_JAPRAQ010000031.1 GCF_029989365.1 Bradyrhizobium sp. Arg816
CAACTACAGATCTTGGCAGGAAATTACCGGGACCAAGGCCTTCTCTCCTGACGTCTTCAGCCTCAAGAGCCGATAACGCAACAGGCCCCTTGTGGGAGAAGGTGGCGCGAAGCGCCGGATGAGGGGTATGTATCCGCGTATTCAATTGTGAGAGATGTCCTCGCGGAGAGAGACCCCTCACCCGTCTCGCCGCTGCGCGGCGAGCCACCCTCTCCCACAAGGGGAGAGGGTAAGAAAGCCTACACCCGCGGCATGCTCGCAGGCCTTACCTCGCGGGCCTGCGCCGCGAGCCTGATCCCGGCATTGGCTGCGCCAAATCCCTGATAGTCCCTTCGCTCCACGATCTCGAAGAAGAAACGCTCGTCGAAGATGTGGGTGTAGACCTGGAAGAACTCGCCGTCGCCCTCGCGGTCGTAGAGGATGTGGTTGGCGCGCAGCTGCGCCATCAGGTCGGGCGCGAGGTCGTATTTGGCTTCGATGTCGTCGTAGTAATTATCAGGGATATCCAGGAAATCCGCGCCGCGCTTGCGCATCGCGGCGACCGTCGCAAAAATGTCCCGGCAGGAGAACGCGACGTGCTGCACGCCCGAGCCGAAGAATTCCGAGATGAAGCGCGCCGGCAGGGTGCGGTTGGCGGATGAGCCGTTGAGCACGAAGCGCAGGCTCTGGTCGGCGTTGATGACGGCCTGACTCTGCACGAGGCCGCGGGGATCGGCGATTTCCATCTGCGGCAGCCGCATGAGGTCGAGGATGCCGGTGTAGAACAGCAGCCAGGACAGCATCTCGTCATAGGGCATCGACTGCGCGATGTGATCGACGGCGAGCAGGGCGTCGGCGTTCGCGTCACTTGCGACCGGCTCGAAATCGGTATCCCAGTTCTTGCCGGCCTGATCGAGGAAATAGAGCAGGCTGCCGCCGACGCCATGGATCGCGGGAATCTCCAGCTCGCCCGGCCCGACCGGCTGGTAGAAGGTGCGCGTCTTCAGCGCTTCGGCGCGCTGCATGGCGAGACCGGCATTGTCGACGTCGAGCGCAATCGCGCAGACGCCGGGGCCGTGCGTGACGTAGTGCGAATGCGCAAAGCCGTCGGTCTCGCAATTGATCACGAGCTCGACCTTGCCTTGCGACCAGCGCTCCACGGCCTTGCTGCGATGCTTGCCGGTCTTGCGGAAGCCGAGCTGCGCGAGCAGGCGCGCGAGGTCGACCGCCTTGGTCTCGTTGACGGCAAACTCGATGAAGCCGGTGCCGTGGCTCTTGGCCTTCGGCGCCAGAGGCTCGCTGACAAGTTTTGGCCAATCCGGTGCGAGCTTGTCCTCCAGCAGGATCAGCGAACGCAGGCCGTCGACCGCGGTCTGCGCGGACGAGCCGGCGCGGAACTGGTCATTGAAGATTTCGAGCGACAGCGGCCCGGCATAGCCGGTCGCCGCGATGGCCTGCATGAATTCACCGACCGGGAGGTCGCCCTGGCCGGGGAAGGAGCGGAAGTGCCGGCTCCATGAGAGGATGTCGAGCTCGAGCTTCGGCGCGTCGGCGAGTTGCACCAGAAAGATCTTGTCGCCGGGGATCGAGGCCATGGCGCGAACCGGAAAGCCGGGCGCGAGTGCGTGAAAGCTGTCGAGGATGACGCCGATCGCGGAATGATCGGCGCGGCGCACGATCTCCCAGGCGTCGCGGTAGTCGTTGACATGGCGGCCCCAGGCCAGCGCCTCGTAGCCGACGCGCAAGCCGTGCTTGGCCGCGCGCTCGCCGAGCTCGCGAAAATCGTCCGCGGCGCGGTCGATGCCGCCGAGCGAGGCGGGCGAGACGTTGGAGCAGATCAGCAGCAGGTCGGTGCCGAGCTCCTGCATCAGATCGAACTTGCGCTCGGCGCGGGCAAAGTTGCGTGTCCGCTGCGGCTCCGGCATGCCCTCGAAATCGCGGAACGGCTGGAATGCGCAAATCTCGAGATTGAGGTCCTTGCACAGCTGCGCCACCTCGCGCGGGCCCAAGCCGAACGACAGCAGGTCGTTCTCGAAGATCTCGACCGAGTCGAACCCGGCTGATGCGATGGCGCGGAGCTTTTCGTCCAGGCTGCCTGAGAGCGAGACGGTCGCGATCGAACGCTTGTTCATGCTGCGTTGTCCTCCATGGCGCCGCCGAGAAAGAGCTGGCCGATGCGCGGATCGTTCAGAATGCGCTTCGCGCCGTCGACCATGCGGGTCTGGCCGAGCTCGAGCACGATGCCGATGTCAGAAATCTCCAGCGCCGAGCGCGCGTTCTGCTCGATCATCAGGATGGTGACGCCGCGGTCGCGCAAGCCTTTCAGGATGTCGAAAGTCTGCTGCACCATCAGCGGCGACAGGCCGATCGAGGGCTCGTCGATCAGCACGAGCTTTGGCTCGAGCAGCAGCGAGCGCGCGATCTCGAGTTGCTTCTGCTCGCCGCCGGAGAGTGTCGATGCCTGCTGCGCCGACTTGCGGCGCAGCGCGGGAAACAGGTCGAGCGCGGCTTCGATCCGTGCGGGCAGGTCGATACCTTTCCCGGCGGAGACCCCGCCAAGCTCGATGTTGCTGCGTACCGAGAGCTCCGGAAAAATGTTGCGGCCCTGCGGCACGTAGCAGATGCCGGCATTGAGCAGCGCGCGCTGGCTCAAATTCGTGACGTCACGGCCGGCGAAGCTGATCTTGCCCTCGCGCAGCTTCAACAGGCCGAAGATCGCCTTGAACACCGTCGACTTGCCGGCACCGTTGGGGCCGATGATGGTGGTGATGGTGGCCTGCGGCACGGCGAAGGTGGTGCCGTTCAGGATCGTCATCTTGCCGTAGCCGCCGACGAGATTGTGAACCGAGAGGATCGGGTCGCTCATGATGGCTTCCTAATGTCCGAGATAGGCTTCGATCACGGCGGGATTTTTCCGCACTTCGTCCGGCCGTCCCATCGCCAGCACCTTGCCTTCCGCCATCACCATCACGCGCGAGCACAGCGACATCACGAATTCCATGTTGTGCTCGATCACCACGAAGGTGGCGTTCTTCTCGCGGTTGATTGCGACCAGGCGATCCTTCAGGTCTGACAGCATCGACGGGTTGACGCCGCCGGCGGGCTCGTCGAGCAGGACCAGGCGTGGCCCGCCCATGAAGGCCATCGCGGCATCGAGCAGTTTTTGCTGGCCATAGGAGAGCCCGCCGGCCGGCTCGTCGGCGAGATGGTCGAGCTTGAAGAAGCCGATCATCTGGTTGGCGGCCTCAGTCAGCCCGGCATCGGAGCGGCCGACCAGGCGCGAGGCCATGCTGCCCTGGTGCTCCTGTCCCGCAAGGATCAGGTTCTCGCGCACCGAGAGCTTTGGGAACACCTGCAAGAGCTGGAAAGTGCGGCTGACCCCGAGCTTGTTGAGCTCGGCGGGACGCAGGCCCGTGACCAGCTTGCCGTCGAGCTTGACCTCGCCGCCTGATGGTGTGAGCTGGCCGAGGATGCAGTTGAACAGGGTCGACTTGCCGCAGCCGTTCGGGCCGATCAGGCCGAGGATCTCGCCCTCGCGGACGTCGAATGAGACGCCGTCGACGGCGCTGATGCCGCCGAAATTCTTCTTGATGCCGGTGACTTCCAGGACCGCGCTCATTGCACCGTCTCCAGTCGGGACTTTGCGACGGCGCGCAGCGCGGAGGCCGCCTTGGTGCGGCGCTCGGCGAGATAGCGGTCGAGAATTCCCAGAATGCCGGTCGGCGACCAGATCAACAGCAGCATCACCGCGACGGCGTAGAGCATCAGATAATACCCTTCCGTGAAGCGCAGCCATTCCGGCAACAGCACTGCGATCATCGCACCGAGGAAGGGGCCGAAATAGAAGCCGGCACCGCCGACGATCACCATCATCAAGAGGTCGAGCGAGAGTGACAGGTTGAACGGCACGGGATCGATATATTGCGTCAGCGGCGCATAGAGCGCGCCGGCGATGCCACCGAGCGCCGAGCCGATCGCGAACGCCATCAGCGTATAGCGCCTTGTGTCGACGCCGAGCGACTGCGCGCGCAGCGGATTTTCGCGCAATGCCATGAAGGCGCGGCCCCAGGGCGAGCGGATCAGCCACCACACCGCGAGCGACACGATCGCAAGCGAGCCGAGGCAGACATAGTAGAACGGCAGCGGCTTGTTGGTCGCGATGCCGAAGATGTGCGGCCGCGGAATGTTGGAGATGCCGTAGATGCCGCCGGTGAGCCAGCTTTCGTTGCGGAACACCAGGAAGGCGAGGGTGGAGAAGGCGAGGGTGACGAAGGCGAGGTAATGGTGCTGCACGCGCAGCGCGGGATAGCCGAGCACCCAGCCGACCGCGAAGCTCAAGACGATCGCGACCACGATCGCCGCCGGCAGCGGCCAGCCTTGGGTGGTCATGATCGCTGCCGCATAGGCGCCGATGCCGACGAAGGCGCCCTGCGCCAGCGAGACCTGGCCGGCATAGCCGAGCGTCAAATTGAGCCCCATCGCGGCGATGCTCATCACCGCCCACTGGCTCAGGATGAACAGGCCGTAGCGGTTGAAATTCATGGGGACGATGATCAGGCCGGCAATGACGATGAGGCCGAGCGCGATCTTCAACGGTTTGGCGAAGCCGCTCATACGGTGCGCTCCTCGGCGCGGCCGAGCAAGCCCTGCGGCCGAAACAGGATGACGGCGATCAGGAAGATCATCGGCACGGCGGCGCGGTACTGCGTCGAGACATAGGCAGCGGCGAGATTGTCGAGCACGCCGATCAGGAGGCCGCCGGCGATGGCGCCGCGCACCTGGTTGAAGCCGCCGACGATCGCGGCGATGAAGGCGGCTTGGCCCAGCACCTCGCCGGAGGAGAATTTTGCGAGATAGATCGGCGTGATCAAAAGCGACGCCAGCGCGACCAGGAAGGCGTTGATCAGGAACGTCAGCAGGATCATGCGCTCGACCGGCACGCCGATGATGCGCGCCACCGTCGGGTTCTGCGCCGCCGCCTGCATCTGGTGACCGAGCGACGTGCGGTTGAGAAGGCTCGTCAGGCCGAAGACGGCAAGAATGGCGAGGACGAGGACGCCGATGCTTTGCAGCGATACGGCATGTCCGAGAATGGAGATGTCACCGGTCGGCACGATCGAGGGGAAGGGCGAGGCCTCCGCGCTGAAGAACTGCTTCACGGCCTCCTTGATGCCGATCGCGAGCGCCATCGTCGCGATCGCCAGCGGCAGCACGCCATGGCGCATCATCGGATCGACCAGCAGCATCTTGAAGGCGAGGCCCAGCAGGATCATCGAGAGCAGGATGCCGAGGATGATCGCAAGCCAGAACGGCGCGCCGGCATGCATCGTCGCCAGCATCAGGAACGCCGGCAGCATCACGAACTCGCCTTGCGCGAAGTTGATGGTCTGCGAGGTCTGCCACAGCAGCGTGAAGCCGACCGCGACCAGCGCGTAGATCGCACCGGTGGCAAGGCCTGCGACCAGAAGATCGAACAGATTGGACATTTTCCCCTCTCGTGTCCCTCGCCCAGCTCTGTCGTCTCCCTCGCCCCGTTCTTACGGGGAGAGGGAGGGGTGAGGGGCTCTGTCCGCGAGCCCATCTCTCACCGTCCTTGCAGAAGCAGCCCCTCACCCCGCCCTCTCCCCGCGAAGGGCGGGGAGAGGGCGACGAAAGATCTCTCCCCGAAGAGCGGGGCGAGGGAGAGGGGCAGTCCCTCACTTCACCTTCGGCAGCACCTGCTTCACCACCTGCTTGCCTTCGACCACCTCGACCAGAAAGCTCTGCCGGTCGATGTCGCCGGTCTCGCTGAAGGTGACGTCCATCAGGATGCCCGGCTCGTCCGCGGCCTTGATGGTCAGGCCGTGCAGCGTGTCGGCGAACGCCTTGCTGTCGACCTTGCCCATCTTCTCGGTGGTGGCTTTCACCATGTAGACGGCGAGGTAGCCCTTCAGGCCGTTATGGTCGGGCACATAATTGTACTTCTTGGCGAACTTGTCGCGGAACGTCTTGATCAGGTCGACCGGTGCGTCCGTGGTGAGGCCGACATGGCCGCGCGCACCGTTGGCGGCATCGCCGGCGAGCTCGATCACCTTCTGGCCGATCAGCGTGGTCTCGCCCATCAGGGGCGCGGTGACGCCTTGGCGCTTCAGCTCTTTCAGGATACGCGCGCTCTCTTCTTCATTCAGGTAGACGAACACCGCATCCGGATTGGCGGCCTTGATCTTGCCGACGTCGGCGGCGAAGTCGGCTTGTCCCGCTTCAGTCGAGAGATCGGCGACCACCTTGGAGCCAAGCCGGTCGAGCTCTTTGACGACGACGTCGCGACCGCCGCGGCCGAAATCGTTGTTGACCCAGACCACCGCGACCGTCTTCGCCTTCATGTCGTCGTGGATGTACTTTGCGACCTTCGGCATCGACGATTGCTGGCCGAACGAGGTGCGGAACAGGAACTTGTTGCCGGCTTGCGTCAGCTCGGCGGCTTCGCCGCCCATGATCTGCGCGATGCCGGCTTCGGCCGCGAGCGGCGCCGTCACCTTGACCGAACCGGAATAGCCGGGCCCGAGCAGCACATAGGGCTCGGCGTCGAGCGCCTTCTGCACCTGGGCGCGGGCAACGCCGGGGTTGGACTGCGAATCGGCGTGGCTGACCTCCAGCTTGCGGCCGAGCACGCCGCCCTTGGCGTTGATCTCCTCGATCGCGAGGTCGATGCCGTTCTTCCAGTTGGTGCCGACGGTGGCGCCGCCGCCCGAGAGTTCGGCGACGTCGGCGAGCTTGATCGCCTGCGCGTGGACGCTGGTTGCAGTCGCGAAGGCAAGCAAGGCGCCTGCCACTAGGGTCGATTTCATGGTCACTCCTCCCATTTTTCGTTGATGTCTTCCGCGGCCTTGTGTCCGGCCGCTTCGGTTACGCCGCGTGGTAGGCTGCGCTTCGTGCCGTCATCACCTCGTCGAATGCCTCTCCCATGACCTCGGTCGATGGGGCAAGGCCCGTGAACAGTTCGAAGGCATCGGCGGCCTGGTAGATCGCGAGCTCCCGCCCGGTCATGATCCGCGCGCCCTTGGCTTGTGCCGCTGCCAGCAGCGGCGTGATCAGCGGCGAATAGACGGCGTCCGCGACCCACATTTTCTCGTGCAGCAAGGCCGCCGGGACCGGCATGCCCCGGTTCGGCAGCATGCCGACCGGCGTGCCGTTGACGAGGCCGGTTGCGCCATCGAGCGCGTCCTCGACGCTTTTCGCCACCGTGGCGCCGCCGTGGCTGGCAAGCAATGAAGCGAGCTTTTCGGCGCGCGCCGTCTCGCTGTCGAAGATGCGGAGGTCGGAGACCTTCAGGCTCGCCAGCGCGAAGGCGATCGCCTTCCCGACGCCGCCGGTTCCGATCACGGCGACTGCATTTCCGGACGGTGCCAGCAGCGGCGCGACCGCGCGCGCAAACCCGGTCGTGTCGGTGTTGTGGCCGATCAGCCGGCCGTTGTTGGCGACGACGGTGTTGACCGCGCCCATGGCGGCCGCGCCCGGCGCCAGCTCGTCGAGCAGCGGGACCACTGCTTCCTTGTAAGGGTAAGTCACGTTGACGCCGGCGAAGCCGAGCCGCCGCACGCCCTCGAGCATCATGCGGAGCCCGGCCGCATCGGCGCCGGCGACCTCGATGAGCTGGTAGTGACCGCGCAGGCCGAGCGCCTCGGCGGCCCGCTCGTGCATGGCAGGGGAGGCGGAATGCGCGATCGGCGCCCCGATCAGGCCGGTGAGAAGCTTCTTGCTGGCGGCGTATCCGCGCTTGGACATGATTGCCTATCGTCTCGTTGGGAGCGTTGGGTCCTGGCCATTAGCGGGGAAATCCGCACAATTCCAAGGGGGCTTCCAGTTGCGACGATAGCCTTTCCCCTGCCTAACACAATTACCCATTTATCGGGCAAACCTAACATAATGTTATTTCTTCCGCCCGCGTGCCGGGGCGGCCTTGCCTTCGCTGCGGGACGGCTCGACCGTGCGCATCTCGGCGCGCAGGGACTCGATGAAATACTCGACATGGAGCGACAACGGCGCGCCGCGCTTCACCGCGATATAGGTCTCGAACCGCGTCGGCTCGGTGATCTTCAACAGCTCGATTCCCGGATAGCCGCCGTGGGCCACCGTGAACTGGTCGATGATGGCGATGCCGAGCCCCGCCTTCACCAGCGCACATACCGTGGTGCCGAAGCGCGCGCGGATCGTGATGTTGTAGTCGAGCCGGTGGCGCGCAAAGATCCCGGCCATGATCCGGCCGTAGGGATCGTTGGGATCGATGCCGATCAGCGGATAGCGGGTGATCTCGGCGGCCGAGACCTGCTTGCGGCCGGCAAGCTCGTGACCCGGCGGCACGATGCAATAGAGCTCACCCGAGGCGAGCGGCATGAAGTCGAGCCCGGAATGCTCGAGCCGATAGCTCATCGCCACGCACTCGCCGCGGCCCAGCATGAGATAGTCGATGGCCTCCTCGAGCTTGAGGATGTTGATGTCGATGCCGAGATCGGGATAGCGGCGCCGGACGCGCTCGATCGCGCGCGGCACCATCACCTGGGAGATGCTCGGAACCGAGCCGATGCGCAATTCCGACAAGCCGCCGCGGCCGATCTTGGAGATGAGCTCGGAGAGGTCGTCGACCTTCTTGTAGACGCCATTGATCTGCTCGAAGATGTTCTCGGCTTCCGGCGTCGGGAAATAGCGCCCGTTCTGGCGCTGGAAGAAGCGGATGCCGAGCGTGCGCTCGGTGTATTTGACCAGCCGGCTGATCCCCGGCGCCGACACGTTGAGCAGCTTCGCCGCGCCGCCGATGGTACCCGTCACCATCACGGCACGGATCACTTCAACCTGGCGCAGCGTCATCATCTCGTGGGCATCCCAAAGAGGATCGTGGTGGCGATCATCTCACGAGAGCCGTGATGTCATCCAGCGGCAAGTGTGCGTTGATGTGGACGGAGCGGGCGGTGCTTTCCGCCTCCAAGGGAGAGTGAGAGCGCAGCGCGCTCACCGGCAACAATTGCTGATTAACTTCGCGGTCAGAAAGTTTCGGCCAAAATCGGCACGTTCGAACGGGGGGCGTCGCTCGCCCAGAACGTACGCCACACCTGTAACTGCGTTCTAGCTCGCCGGGCTCTCGGGCGACGCGCTGCCGGGCCGCTCCGCGCGTTCGCGCTGCAGCACCTCGCGCGCGTACTCGATGATCTTCTGCTTGTTTGCCGTTTCGCGGACGGCGAAAAACACGCGGTTGAGTTCCAGGCCGAGCACGCTGTTGAGGGCGATGTCCTCGTCTTCCATCGTGATTTTCCCGCTTCAGACGCCATAGGTGTAACTTGACGTCACTTCCTCCACAAGTAGATTAAATCTGCGGTGCAGACGAGGGCCGGTAAACTACGGAAGCAGCGAATTGAGGCAGCTCCCAAATACGTGCTATACCGACGGCGAGGCTCAGGAAACGCACCGATGTCCGCCGTAGACGCCGTAGATTATGGCCGGGAAGCGCTCGACTTCATCGAAGGCCTCGGAACCTATCGGAAGGTACCGGACGCCATGGGTGCGCTTGAGGCGGCGTTCGGTCGCTTCGGCTTCGAGACCATCATCGTGACGGGATTGCCGAATCCCGATCAGCGGTTCGCGCAGATGGTGCTCGCCAAGCGCTGGCCGGCGGGATGGTTCAATCTCTACACGCAGAACAATTACGACCGCGTCGACCCCGTGGTGCGGCTGTGCCGGCAATCAGTCAATCCGTTCGAATGGGCGGAAGCGCCTTATAATGCCGAGCTCGAGCCGAACGCGGCCGAGGTGATGAACCGTGCCACCGATTTTCGCATGTCGCGCGGCTTCATCGTGCCGATCCACGGGCTCACCGGCTACGAGGCGGCGGTGTCGCTCGGCGGCGTCCATCTCGACCTCAATTCCCGCAGCAAGCCGGCGTTGCACCTGATGGCAATGTATGGCTTCGACCATATTCGCCGCCTGCTCGATCCGGCGCCGCATCTCTCGACGCGTCTTACGCCGCGCGAGCGCGAGGTGATCGCCTGGGCCTCGCAGGGCAAGTCGGCCTGGGAAATCGGCGAGATCCTGCACATCACGCAGCGTACCGCCGAAGAGCATCTTGCAACCGCCGCGCGCAAGCTCGGTGCCGTCAACCGTACGCATGCGGTTGCACTGGCGATTCGCAACAAGATCATCAATCCCTAAGCGACGTACTGGGAAATTTCCCAATATCGAACCTGCCTCTTTTCGCGGAGGCTGTCCCTCATTCAGGCTGAATGGGGGTTTTCATGATTCACGCAATTTCTTCGGTCAATCGCCACCTTTACGAAGACGTACTCGAGCAGCACTTCCGGCTGCGCCACGACATCTTCGTCGAAGAGCGGCACTGGGAGACGCTGCGCCGGCCTGATTGCCGCGAGGTTGATTCCTACGACGACGAGGACACCGTCTATCTGCTCGCGCTGGAAGGCCGGCGCGTCGTCGGCGGTCACCGGCTCTACCCCACCACCAAACCCTCGATGATGAGCGAGGTCTTCCCGCATCTGGCATCGGTTCGCGGTTGCCCTGCGAATCCGCTGGTCTGGGAATGGTCGCGCTACTTCGTCGTGCGCGATCGCCGCGACGGCGCTCTCAACCTGCAACTGATGGCGGCGGTGCAGGAGTTCTGCCTCGATCAGGGAATCGCGCAGGTCAGCGCGATCATGGAGACCTGGTGGCTGCCGCGCTTCCATGAGGCCGGCTTCGTCGTGACGCCGCTTGGTCTGCCCGCGCTGGTGGAGAACGCCTGGACCATGGCGGCGACCATCGACATTCGCCGCGAGACCCTCGATGCCCTGCATGATCGCATCGGCGTGGATTCGATCGTACAACAGGACGGCCCGCGTCTGGACGCCGTCGCCCGTGCCAACCTCTGCGGCCTTGCTGCCGCGCAACGAAAGAGCGCCTGAGATGTCGAACATGATGCGGGACAGCCAGATCATGGCGCAGACCAAGGACGAGAATCTCGGCTACATGTCCGACATGGCGCTCGAGCTGGCGCAGATGGCGGAAGACACCGGATTGGCAACGCTCGCCTATCTGTTCCGGATGGCGGCGCTGGAAGCCTCGACGGCCAACAACGTGCTGGCCGAGCCGGATGATCTTCCCCGGCAGATGACGTCGCACTAGACGCCTTCTCCTGCTTCCGTCGACCTTCGCGCCCTCTTCCAGGCATGCCTGGGGGAGGGCGATCGTTTGGGTGCGGCAGGTTGACCCATCCTGCACGGCAGCCTTCTTGCAAGGCCAATTCGCAAGGCCAATTTCGATCGCATGCACCGGCATGCAACAAAGTGCATGTCTGGTGTTGAATCGCTCTTGCCTCGGAACGATACTGCCATTACCCATTTTTCCGCCTTGAAGAGGCAGGGGGAGCTCTTTCACTGATGGCGACCGTGTTCGAACTTTGGCGCGACACCGCGTGCGCCTGAAAGAGTTTTGATGCTGCTCGTCGTCGAACAATTCTTGAACGGATTGCAGTTCGGCCTGCTCCTGTTCCTGCTCGCCGCCGGCCTGACGCTGGTGTTCGGGATCATGGATCTCGTCAACCTCGCGCACGGCTCACTCTACATGATGGGCGCCTATTTCGCCGCGACCTTTGCGGCCTGGACCGGCAGCTTCCTGCTCGGTGCGCTGATGGCGCTCGGCGCGACCTTGGTGCTCGGCATCGTGCTGGAGATGACGGCGCTGCGGCATCTCTACGGGCGCGACCATCTCGACCACGTGCTCGCGACCTTCGGCCTGATCCTGTTCTTCAATGAAGCCGTGCGGCTGATCTGGGGCCCGGCCGGGCTTGCGCTGCCGCTGCCGGCCTGGCTCACGGTGCCGGTGCCGATCCTGCCAGGCATCCACTATCCCGCTTACCGTCTCGCCATCATCGTGGTGGCGCTGCTGGTCGCGCTGCTGCTCTATCTCGGCGTGATGCGCACCCGCATCGGCATGCTGATCCGCGCCGGAGCCTCGAACCGCGAGATGATCGGCGCGCTCGGCATCAACATCAAGCTGCTCTACACGCTGGTGTTCGGCCTGGGCGCCGCGCTCGCCGGCCTCGCCGGCCTGATGCAGGCGCCGATCCTCACCGTGCAAATCGGCATGGGCGAGAACATCCTGATCCTCGCCTTCGTCATCATCGTGATCGGCGGCATCGGTTCGATCCGCGGCGCGTTCCTGGCCGCGATCTTCGTCGGCATGATCGACACGCTCGGCCGCGCCTTCCTGCCCAACCTGTTGCGGCAGGTGCTGAGCGGCGCCGCGGCCTCCACCGCCGCGCCCGCGCTGTCGTCCATGCTGATCTATCTGCTGATGGCGATCGTGCTGGTGGTGCGGCCGGAGGGGCTGTTTCCGGCCAACCGTCGATGAAGGCTTTCACTGTGAGCAAGGCCGTCACGGCCCTGATGCTGGCGGGCCTCGTGCTGCTGCCGCTGTATTCGCAACTGTCCGGCAACATCTTCATCCTGACGCTGTTCACCCGCATCGTCATCCTGGCGCTGGCGGCCGCGAGCCTCAACCTCATCATGGGGTTTGGCGGCATGATGAGCTTCGGCCACGCCGCCTATCTCGGCATCGGCGGCTACGCGGTCGGCATGCTCGCGCAGGAAGGCGTCGGCTCCGGCTTCATCCAGTTCCCGGTCGCGCTCGCAGCTTCCGCGACTTACGCGCTGGTGATCGGCGCGCTCTCGCTGCGCACGCGTGGCGTCTACTTCATCATGATCACGCTGGCCTTCGCGCAGATGGCCTATTACGTCGCCTCGGGCCTCGCACGTTACGGCGGCGACGACGGTCTCACCGTCTACAAGCGCAGCGACTTCTCCGGCCTGATCAACCTGTCGAACCGCACGCAGTTCTATTATCTCTGCCTCGCCTGCCTGTTCGCCGTGATCGTCCTGATCTGGCGCATCGCCAATTCGCGCTTCGGCCTCGTCTTGCAGGGCCTGCGCTCCAACGAGCAGCGGATGCAGGCGATCGGCTTTCCGGCAAAACGCTATCAGCTCGTCTGCTTCGTCATCTCAGGCACGATGTGCGGCCTTGCCGGCGCGCTGCTTGCCAACAACACCGATTTCGTCAGCCCGGCCGTGATGTACTGGACCCGCTCCGGCGACCTCATGGTGATGGTGATCCTTGGGGGCATGGGCACGCTGTTCGGCCCGGTGATGGGCGCGGTGGTGTTTTTGCTGCTGGAAGAATTTTTGTCGCAGATCACCGAATACTGGGCGCTGATCATGGGTCCGCTATTGCTGCTGATCGTGCTGTTCGGCCGCGGCGGCATCATGGGCCTGCTCGGGAGGCTCAATCGTGGCTGAACCGCTGCTCCGCGTCGAAAAACTGGTGCGCCGCTTCGGCGGCATCGTTGCGACGGACAACGTCTCCCTTGATGTCGCGGCCGGCGAGCTGCACGCCATCATCGGCCCGAACGGTGCCGGCAAGACCACGCTGATCAGCCAGCTCACCGGACACCTCGAACCGCATTCCGGCAGCGTCTCGCTGGCGGGGCGCGACATCACCTATCTGCCGGCCTATCGCCGCTGTGCGCTGGGGCTCGCCCGTTCGTTCCAGATCACCTCGCTGCTGCTCGACTTCACCGCCGCCGACAATGTCGCGCTGGCGGCGCAGGCGCATGCAGGCCACTCGTTCCGCTTCTTCGCCAACGCCCGCAAGGAAAAGGGTTTGCGCGATGCCGCGCACGCCGCCCTCGACCGCGTCGGCCTGTTGCACCGCGCCGAAGTCGTGGTGTCCAGGCTCAGCCATGGCGAGCGGCGCGAACTCGAGCTTGCGGTCGCGCTCGCGAGCAAGCCGAAATTGCTGCTGCTCGACGAGCCGATGGCGGGCCTCGGCGTCACCGAGTCCCAGCGCATGGTGAAACTGCTCCAGGAGCTGCGCAAGGAGGTCTCGATCGTGCTGGTCGAGCACGACATGCCGGCGGTGTTCGCGCTCGCCGACCGCATCTCGGTGCTGGTCTATGGCCGCGTCATCGCCTCGGGCGATCCGGCCGCGATCCGCGCCAACGACGACGTCAGGCGCGCCTATCTCGGCGACCAGCACGTGGTGACGCACCATGGCTGAAAAGGTGATGGCTGATACGCTGCTCGACGTCGACGGCATCGAGACCTGCTACGGCCTCTCCCAGGTGCTGTTCGGCCTGTCGCTATCGATCAAGCCGGGCGAGATGGTCTCGCTGATGGGCCGCAACGGCATGGGCAAGACCACCACCATCCGCTCCATCATGGGCCTGACGCCGGCGCGCGCCGGTACGATCCGCTTCGCCGGCGCAGAAGTACGGCAGCTGCCGTCCTACCGCATCGCCAAGCTTGGCGTCGGCCTCGTCCCCGAGGGACGCCAGATCTTCCCGAACCTCACCGTGCGCGAAAATCTGGTCGCGGCCGCCGCCGATCGGTTCGGCAGCAGTAATCCGTGGACGCTCGCTGCGATCTACGTGATGTTTCCGCGCCTCGCCGAGCGTGCCTCCAACATGGGCAACCAGCTCTCCGGCGGCGAGCAGCAGATGCTCGCGATCGGCCGTGCCCTGATGACCAACCCAAAGCTGCTGATCCTGGATGAAGCGACCGAAGGCCTCGCCCCGCTGATCCGCGAAGAGATCTGGAACTGCCTGTCGCTGCTCAAGAGCCGGGGCCAGTCGATCCTGGTCGTCGACAAGAACGTCGACCACCTCGCCCGCATCTGCGACCGCCACTACATCATCGAGCGCGGCAAGACGGTGTGGAGCGGCACGTCCGTCGCGCTGATGGCGGAGCCGGACCTCCAGCACAAATATCTGGGAATTTAGCGACGCGTTGAGGTGAGAGGCAGGACGCTGGCCGCTTACTCGGTGTCGTCCTGGCGAAAGCCAGGACCCATACCGCGGAATCTATCGGGTGCGATCGGTATTGGTACCGGGCGACCCATCGTCGCCAGACTTCTCCCTGAGGTGATCGGGATGAGCGCTGCGCTTTACCAATAAATCCCATGCCGGTGCAGTTCCCGGATCACGCGGGCTTCGGTAGACGGCTGGCGGCGCTTTGGCTTCGCCGTTTCGCTCGTGCTTGCAGTGGACTGAGTGCGGGTTGTGGCGCCCGGAGAGGTCGCGACCGGTGCGCATACGGACCCCGTTATCGGGTCAATATGTCTTACCCAAATCGCACTCGTCAGCGACTAACGCGACAAATGATGCGTGCCGATTTCGATCAGGGTGGTCCGGCAGGACAAGCGATAGATCAGACTGAACAATTGACCCCACATGACCGAACTCCGCTGTTGATCATCTGGGTAAAGTCTAAACCCCGTGTCTTTCCGGCGGTTTTCGCGGAGGGAGGAAAATGGCTTCGTCGGCGAGCGCCGCGATGTCGTCGGAACAGACCGGACGAAGTCGCCTCACGCGGGCGTGAGACGTATCTCCATCAAAACACCTCGAAATATTCGCGGTGCTCCCAATCGGTCACCTCTGACAGGAAGCGGTCGATCTCGGCATTCTTGATGTGGGTGTAGTAGTCGACGAACTCAGGCCCGAACTTCTCGCGGAAGAACGGATCGTCCTTCAGCGCGGCGACCGCATCGCGCAGCGACTTCGGCAACGGCGGCGCCTTGGTCTCGTAGGGCGTGTCGGCGGACGGACCGGGGTCGAGCTTGCGGTCGACGCCGTCGAGGCCCGACAGAATCTGGGAGGCCATATAGAGATAGGGATTGGCGGCGGGCTCGCCGATGCGGTTCTCCAGGCGCGTTGCGGCATCATTGGCGCCGCCGAGTACGCGGATCATCACGCCGCGATTGTCGCGGCCCCAGATCGCGCGGTCCGGCGCCAGCGAATAGGAGCGGTAGCGCTTGTAGCCGTTGATGGTCGGGGTGGTGAACACGGTCGAGGCGCGGGCGTGGTCGAGCAGGCCGGCGAGATACGCCTTGCCGAACGCGCTGAGCGGCTCGCTGCCCTCTTTCGTCATGAACTGATTCTCGCCGCTCGCGCGCGAGACGATCGACTGGTGCAAGTGCCAGCCGCTCGCGAACACATTCGGCAGTTTCGGCCGGCACATGAAGGTGGCGTGATAGCCGTGGCGGCGCGCGATCTGCTTCACGGCAGAGCGGAACAGCACCATGTTGTCGGCGGGCTCCAGCCCCTTCTTCGGCGCGAAGGTGAATTCGCACTGGCTCGGCCCGAACTCGACCTCGACCGAGCGCAAGGGCAGTCCGAGCGCGACGATATCGCGGCGCAGGATCTCCAGCACCGGCTCCATCTGATCGAAGCGCTGCTCGGTGAGGTATTGATAGCCGTGGCTGAGCAGGCTCACCGAGGGCGGCGTGCCGGGCTGGCCGGCATCCTCGGGCCGCATATGCGCGTCGTCGAGCTTGAAAATGTGGAATTCAACCTCGAGGCCGGCGACGAAATCGTGGCCCCGGCCGCTGAGATCATCGAGCACCTTGCGGTAGAGGCCGCGGGTCGCGAACGGCACGGGACGGCCGTCGCCAAAATGGAGATCGCAGAGCACCCAGCCCGTCGCGGGCGCCCATGGTAGCACGCGGAACGTGGTTGGGTCGGCGACCATCAACACGTCGGCCGCGCCCTCCATCTCCTTCATCCCGAACCCGCCGCCTGAAGTGAACACCGGAAACACCGTGCGGTGCGAGGTATCCTTGGCGAGCATGGTCGTGGTGATGGAGCAGCCGCTCTCCAGCGAGGCGATCGCTTCGGCGGCGATGATGGTCTTGCCGCGCAAAATGCCGTGCTGGTCCGGGAAGGCGAGGCGGATGACCTCGAGGTTCTTTTCCTCGACGATGCGGCGCAGGCGCGCTGCGGCGTCCTTCTGCTCATCCGACCACAGCGCATGACGCGCGACGAAAGTCACTTCGGTTGCTCCTCAGTCACGATGTTGGACGGGTGCAAGACGCCTGCCACATTCTCCGTCATTGCGAGCGCAGCGAAGCAATCCAGAATCTTTCCGGAGAGGCAGTCTGGATTGCTTCGCTTCGCTCGCAATGACGAGGGGGAGGCGTGCAAGATCGTCACTCCGCCGCCGTCAGCCGGTGCACGTTGTCGGCGATCTCCTTTGGCACCGGCGCGGCCCAAGGCGCGCCGCGGCGGCGCTTGACGTCGACCTCCATCCAGTAGAGCTCCCAACCCTGGGTCGGCCCGATTCCGTCCATGGTGGCCGGTCCCTGGATGCTGCGCGCCCTGCTCTCGTCCAGGAACAGCATCGGCTTCTCGCCGCCGCCGACCTTCTCGATCTCCTGCCGCAGCAGGCGGCGGTACTGCACGATCGCCTTGTCGCTCGAGCCGAGATGCTCCTTGGTGCGGTCCTGGATCGCACCCATCGATTCCACCGCCCACTGGTCGTGGACGTTGATGTCGGTGCCCATGCCGGTGTAGGTCGCGGTCGCCTGCTCGTGCGGATCGAAGCCGTAATCGTTGCCGCTGTTCTTGCACGATTTGTAGTCGGGCAGCTCATAGAGCTCGAGCCGCTGATCGCGCATCTTCTGCTTGTCGACCGGGTTCGAATAGCTGGTGAAGATCGCGTACCAGTAGCAGTTCTCGTCGTCGACCGGCACGTGCCACTGCGTGATCGTCATTTCCGTGCTCATCGGGATGACGAAGCCGTGCGGAAAGAGCTGGTTGGTGACGCGCACATGGGTGCGCACCTCGTCTATCTCGCGCAGCGCGATCAGCCGCAGGCCATATTCGGTGTGCTCGACATTGATGATCGGCCGGTCGTACTCGCGCAGGATCTTTGTCATCGGCAGGTCGCTGCCGGCGGAGGCGCCGCGGAACTGCTTGCCGTAAGCCGTCGACGTATCCTCGTCCTCGAAGAAGCGGTGCAGATAGGAGGCGTGCGCGGGATCAATGCCGACCTCGAGGGCCTGAAGCCAGTTGCAGGCCATGTGGCCCTTGAACGCAAAAGTGTGCGTGCCGGGCGCGACAAAGCAGTCGAGCTCCGGAAATGCCGGCGGCTCACCCTCGCCGAGATAAGCCCAGAGGATGCCGCTCTTCTCGACCACGGGATAGGAACGCTGGCGAATGTTCTGGCAGAGTTTTGAGTCCTTCGGCTCGGCCGGCGTCTCGATGCACTGGCCGGTGGCGTCGAACAGCCAGCCATGGAAGGCGCAGCGCAGGCCGCCATGTTCGAGACGTCCGAAGGCCAGGTCGGCGCCGCGATGGGCGCAGTGACGATCGATCAGGCCGTAGCGTCCGCTCTCGTCGCGGAACAGCACCAGGTTCTCGCCGAGCAGTTTGACGGGACGGATCGGGCGCGCGCCCTCCAGCTCGTCGACCAGCGCCGCCGGCTGCCAGTAGCTCCGCATCAGCTTGCCGCAGGGGTCCTTCGGACCGGTACGGGTGATCAGGTCGTTCTGCTCCTGGCTCATCATGGCGGGCGTCCTTTGTCGGAGAGGCGTTTGTTCGCCTATTGAACGAATGGGCGAATTATGCCATGCCTGGGTCCGGCAGCAAGCAATATTTTGCAGGATGTTCCCGGACCAATGCCCAAGCTGAAGCGCAGCGAAAACGACGAGCGGGCGACGGATTTCGTCGAGAGCCTCGATCGCGGTTTGCGCCTGCTTCAATGCTTCGGCGCGACCAAAGGCCCGATGACGCTGAGCGATCTCGCCCGCGCCGCGGGGCTGCCGCGCGCCACCGCGCGGCGCATGCTGTTCACGCTCCAGCGCGGCGGCTTCGTCGCCGGCGACGGCAAGCTGTTCTCGCTGACGCCGCACGTGCTGACGCTCGCGGCGTCCTACCTGCGCTCCAGCCAGCTCGTCGCCGTGCTTCAGCCGGTGCTCGATCGCGTCGCCACGGCAGCGCAGGAAATTTCCTCGCTCGCGGTGCTCGACGGCGACGATGTCGTGTTTGTCGCGCGCAGCAGCCCGGCGCGGATGTTTTCGGGTGGGCTCGAGATCGGCTACCGGCTGCCGGCGTTCTGCACCTCGGTCGGACGCGCCATGCTCGGGCAGTTCGATGATGCAGCGCTTGCCGCACGCCTGAAGACAATGAAGCGCGATATGTTGACGCCGCAGACGGTGACGGATCCCAAGGCGCTGCTGGCCAGCATCACAGCCGATCGCGACCAGGGCTATTCGCTGGTCGATCGCGAGGCAGAGCCGCATTTCCGCTCGATCTCGGTTCCGGTGCGCCGCTACGACGGCGTGATCGTCGCGGCCATCAACATGGGGGCCCATGTCGACCGCGTGCCGGCAGGGGAGCTGATTGACCGGTTGCTCCCGCTGCTCCGCGAAGGCGCGGAGTCCGTGCGGTCGCAGCTGCTCTAGCAACGATCGTTGGCGCCGCGCGTCCGCGGGCCTATAATCTCGTCACGCAAGACAACGGGGAGGACGCCATGAAACACACCATGGTTCCCAGTGATCGCGTGGAGCACGTCTGCGTCTACGGACGCGACGGCGCGAAGCTCGGCTCGATCGAGCGGCTGATGCTCGACAAGGTGACCGGCACGGTCGCCTACGCCGTGATCAAGACTGGCGGGCTGCTCGGCACGCACCACCATTATCCTGTGCAGTGGGGCGCGCTGAAATACGATCCCGCGCGGCAGGCCTTTCGTGTCGAGGTGACGCAGGACGAACTCGCCAGCGGACCGTGCGAGTTCGACGGCGACGAATTCGACTGGGGCGATCGTTCGCGGCCCTACGCGCACCCGAATTATTGGTCGATCTGACGGCGCGATTGCGGCAGGCGTCGCGCGCTGAGCCGCCTCACTTGGTCGCGGTGCGCCGGCGCGCTCGCTGTGTCAAAAGGCAAAAATGCCGCATGACACACCTCTCATCGCCACCATCGTCGTCGGACTTGGACTAGCGTTCGTACTTGGAACTATAGCGCAGCGGTTCCGCATTCCGCCGCTTGTCGGCTACCTGCTCGCCGGCGTTGCCGTCGGCCCGTTCACGCCGGGCTTCGTCGCCGACCAGGCGCTTGCGACCGAGCTCGCAGAGCTCGGCATTATCTTGCTGATGTTCGGCGTCGGCCTGCATTTTTCGCTCCAGGATCTGCTGAGCGTCCGGCACATCGCCGTTCCGGGCGCCGTCGTGCAGATTGCGGTCGCCACACTGATGGGGCTCGGCCTTGCATGGCTGATGGGTTGGAGCGTCGGTGCGGGACTCGTGTTCGGACTGGCGTTGTCGGTCGCGAGCACTGTGGTCCTGCTTCGCGCGCTGCAGGAGCGGCGCCTGATGGAGACCGATCGCGGCCGCATCGCGGTCGGCTGGCTCATCGTCGAGGACCTCGCGATGGTGCTCGTGCTGGTGCTGTTCCCGGCGATCGCAAGCCTTCAGGGCGGCAGCGGCGACAAGCCGGCCTTCGAGCCGCTGGCCGCGCAGGCCGGCTTCGGGCTTGCCGGCATCGTGATGCTGACCCTGGCCAAGATCATCGTGTTCATCGGGCTGATGCTGGTGGTGGGGCGCCGGGTGATTCCCTGGATCCTGCACTACATCGCGCATACCGGCTCGCGCGAATTGTTCCGCCTCGGCGTGCTTGCGATCGCGCTGGGCATCGCATTCGGGGCGACGAAGCTGTTCGACGTCTCGCTGGCGCTGGGCGCGTTCTTCGCCGGCATGATGCTGCGGGAATCGCCGCTCAGCGCGCGCGCCGCGCAGGAATCGCTACCGCTGCGCGATGCCTTCGCCGTGCTGTTCTTCGTCTCGGTCGGCATGATGTTCGATCCGATGAGCGTGATCCGCGAGCCCTGGCCGCTGCTGGCGACGCTCGCGATCATCATGCTCGGCAAATCACTCGCGGCGTTCCTGATCGTGGTGCTGTTCCGGCATCCGGTCGCGACCGCGCTGACGATCTCGGCGAGCCTGTCGCAGATCGGCGAGTTCTCCTTCATCCTGGCCGAGCTCGGCGTCGCCTCGCAGATCCTGCCCAGCGACGGCCGCGACCTGATCATGGCCGGCGCGATCCTCTCCATCATGCTCAACCCGCTGATGTTCGCGGCCGCCACCTGGCTCGCGCCGCGTCTCGACCCGCGCCGGGATTCACCGCAGGCCGCGGCTGCCGTGCCCGAACCGATCCGCACCACGGACCTGACCGACCATACGATCGTGATCGGCTATGGCCGCGTCGGCGCGCTCGTCGGCGATGCCCTGAAGCAGCGGCAATTACCGTTCCTTGTCGCCGAAGTCGGCGAGGGTGCGTTGGCGAAGCTGAAGCAGGGCGGCATCGAGACCGTCATGGGCAATGCCGCGCAGCCCGAAATTCTCGGCGCCACCAATCCGTCACGGGCGCGGCATCTCGTGATCGCGATCCCCGAGGCGTTCGAGGCGGGACAGATCGTGCAGCAGGCGCGCGCGGCCAATCCGGACATCCGCATCATCGCGCGGGCGCATGCGGATGCCGAGGTCGATCATTTGAAGGGGCTGGGGGCGGATGTCGTCATCATGGGCGAGCGGGAGATCGCGCGCGGCATGATCGAGGAGCTGGAGAGGAGAGTTCCAGATGCTGCCCAGCAAGATCCCCGTCCGCTCGCGATCGGTTCGGTCGTTTGAGCTGATCACGCCGCAGGGCCGGACCTACCGCTTCCCGCCGCCGACATTGTCGCAGCGGTTGTTGCGGTTGCTGCTCGCGCATGCGGAGACAATGGCGATCTCCGCGGCGATCCTGGCGTTGATCTATGTGGCGGGCTTTGCCGCCGAAGCACTCGACCGTTCGGTGTTCGATGCGTGCAACGATCGGGCTGGGGTGCGCAGGGTCGGTTAGCCTGCAACTGCGCGAAGCGCAGTCCGCTGGCGTAACCCACCGCGTCCCCGCCTCGCGCTCTGTGTCACTGTCGGTTGCGCATCCAGTCGGCAAGACCGGACAGCGCCTTGTCGAGGTCTTGCCGCGCGGCAGCGTCCGTGACCGTCTCGTCCAGCGCGCCGCGCATGCAGAGTAGCCACGCATCGCGCTCGGCGTCGCCGATGGCAAAGCTGATGTGCCGCTGCCGTAGCCGCGGATGGCCCTTCTCGACCGAATAGAGTTTTGGGCCGCCGGTCCATTCGGTGAGGTAGCGCTTCAGCACGTCCCTGATCAGTCCGAGGTCATCCGCGTGCATCGCGCGGATCATCTTCGCCTCCGGCAGCGTGTCCATGCGCTCGTAGAAGCGGTCGACCAGAAGGTCGATCGTGCCGCTGCCGCCGATCCGCTCGAACATGGAGATTGCGACGTCGCTGGAGGTCATCGTGAGTCCTGTCTGATGCAAGGCTCTTCATATCGTCTCCCTTTGCGAAATGAAAAGGGGACGCATGGCGTAGCTGCGCGCTCAGCTCTGCTCCCTCCCCCCTTGCGGGGGAGAGGGGTCGCCCAGGAAATGGTATTGGTTGTCGCGAAGAAGAAGCGCGTTTCGCGAGTGATGGAGTCCCCGTGTGGTACCCCTCTCCCTAACCCTCCCCCGCAAGGGGGGAGGGAATGCAGCGGAGAACGGAGTTAGCAGATCGCTCTACAGCGCCACGCTGCGCAGGCCGAAACTCCGCGCTTCGTTCTGCAGCACCGGCCGCACCGCATCGATCAGCCTTGCAGCCGCCGCATCGACCGACAGCCCTGCCGTATCCACCACCGCCGTCGCACGCGAATAAAGCGGCTCGCGGCTCAGCAAGATGTTGCGCAGCTCGGCCATCGCGGAGCGGTCGTCCGCCATCGGGCGCAGGTCGCCCTGGCGGCGCACGCGGGCCATGTGCTCCTCAGGCTCGGCCTTCAGCCAGATCGTGTAGAACGACGACAGGATCTGGTCGAAGGTCAACGGCTCCGACACGATGCCGCCGCCGGTCGCCAGCACCATCAGCTCGTTGCGTGCGAGCAGCTGTTGCAGCGCGGCCTGCTCCATGCGGCGAAAGCCTTCCTGGCCGTAGAGCGCGATGATCTCGGCGACCGAGAGCCCGTTCTGCTGCTCGACCTCCTTGTTGAGCTCGACAAAACTCCAGCCGACCTTCTTCGCCAGCATCCGCCCAAGCGTCGATTTGCCGGCGCCGCGCAGGCCGATCAACGCAATGCCGCAGAACGGGGCGCGCCGCGGCGCCGACGCGCTGCCGCCGGCGAGAACGTCCTTGGCCTGAGCGATCTGCGCCGGCGTCGCCTTGCGCAGGAGATCGCGAAACATCTGCCAGTCCGGCGTCGGGTCGGCCGAGGGCAGCAGGTCTTCGAGATGCGCGCCCATCGCGTCGGAGACGCGGCGCAGCAGCACGATGGAGACATTGCCCTTGCCGCTCTCGAGCTGCGCGATGTAGCGCTCCGAAATCCCTGATACCTTGGCGAGCACCTTGCGCGACATGCCGCGCAGCGCGCGCATGGTGCGCACGCGCTGGCCGAGCTGTTCGAGAAATCGGGATTCGGCGTCGGGACTGTCGGTCATGGACTGCAGATCATGGGCCTTCTTGAGAGGGTGTCCTGCGGCGCATTTTAATGAAACATAGTGCCTGCCAGCATTGACAGCAAGCCGCGGCGGTGTCTTTCTATGAATTATAATTCTAAATTCGGGGGAGAAGTCCGTGAGCGAGGGATCCTATAACGCGGTGACCTGGCTGCTCGACCGCAACGTCGAGGACGGCAGGGGCGGCAAGCTCGCCTTCGACGACACCGCCTCGCGGCTCACCTATGGCGAGCTCCAGCGCGAGACCCGACGCGCCGCCAACATGCTGCGTCGGCTCGGGGTCCGCCGCGAGGAGCGCGTGGCGATGATCATGCTGGATACGGTCGATTTCCCGATCGTGTTCCTGGGCGCGATCCGCGCCGGCATCGTGCCGGTGCCGCTGAACACGCTGCTGACCGCGGATCAATACGCCTACATCCTCGCCGATTGCCGCGCGCGTGTGCTGTTCGTCTCCGAGGCGCTCTATCCTGTTATCAAGGACGTCGTCGGCCGCATGCCGGATCTCGAGCACGTCGTGGTGTCCGGCGCCAAGCAGAACGGTCACAAGCAGCTCGCGGAAGAGCTCGCCGATGAGAGCGACCGGTTCACGACCGCCGCGACGCATCCGGACGAGCCGGCGTTCTGGCTCTATTCGTCGGGCTCGACCGGCATGCCCAAGGGCGTGCGCCATCTGCATTCGAACCTGCAGGCGACCGCTGACACCTATGCAAAGCAGGTGCTTGGCATCCGCGAGAGCGACGTCTGCCTGTCTGCGGCAAAACTGTTCTTCGCCTATGGCCTCGGCAATGCACTGACTTTTCCGATGTCGGTCGGCGCCACCGTGGTGCTGAACAGCGAGCGCCCGACGCCGGCGCGCATGTTCGACCTGATGAACAGGTACAATCCCTCGATCTTCTACGGCGTGCCGACATTGTTCGCGGCGATGCTCAACGACGAAACCATGAAGAGCGAGCGCGGTGGCAAGTCGCTGCGCATCTGCACCTCGGCCGGCGAGGCGTTGCCGGAATCCGTCGGCAACAGCTGGAAGGCGCGCTTCGGCGTCGACATCCTCGACGGCGTCGGCTCGACCGAGCTGCTGCACATTTTTCTCTCGAACGCGCCCGGCGACATCAAATACGGCTCCTCCGGCAAGCCGGTGCCGGGCTATGCGGTGCGGCTCGTCAACGAGGCGGGCCAGGATGTCGCCGACGGCGAGGTCGGCGAGCTGCTGGTTGATGCGCCCTCCGCCGGCGAGGGCTATTGGAACCAGCGCCACAAGAGCCGCCGCACCTTTGAAGGTCCGTGGACCCGCACCGGCGACAAATATGTCAGGGATGGCGAAGGCCGCTACACCTTCTGCGGCCGCGCCGACGACATGTTCAAGGTCTCAGGCATCTGGGTCTCGCCGTTCGAGGTCGAGAGCGCGCTGATCACGCATCCCGCCGTGCTCGAAGCCGCCGTCGTGCCGGAAGCCGATCCGGAAGGCCTGTTGAAGCCGAAGGCGTTCGTCGTGCTGCGTCCGGGCGCGGCGACGGCGGACTTGCAGGAGATGCTGAAGGAGCACGTCAAGCAGAAGATCGGCCCGTGGAAATATCCGCGCTGGATCGACGTGGTGGAGTCGCTGCCGAAGACCGCGACGGGGAAGATCCAGCGGTTCAAGCTGCGGGAAGGGGCGAATTGAGCGCGCAGGCGGTGGACTCGCTTGCTTACCCTCCCCTGGAGGGGGAGGGTCGCTTCGCATGGTGCGAAGCGCAATGCGAAGCGGGGTGGGGTGATCTCTCCACTCGGGCACCGCATCCGCCGAGAGACTGTCACCCCACCCCGTCTCACATCTCGCTGCGCTCGATGTGAGCCGACCCTCCCCCTCCAGGGGAGGGTACAGACGGAGCGAACAGGAATACGACCATGACCAACCTCACCCCCACCGGCTTCCTGACCATCGGCAGCGCCAGCCTCGAATATAAATGGCTTGCGCCACAAGCCGCTGACGGCCCCACCATCGTCATGCTGCACGAAGGCCTCGGCTCCGTCGGCCTGTGGGGCGACTTGCCCGAGAAGCTGCAGCAAGCCACCGGCGCCGGCATCTTCGTCTATTCGCGTGCCGGCTACGGCCAGTCGAGCCCGGTCACGCTGCCGCGGCCGCTCGATTACATGCAGCGCGAGGCGCTGGATGTGCTGCCGAAGATCCTCGATGCGATTTCCTTCAAGCGTGGCCTCCTGCTCGGCCATTCCGACGGCGCCTCGATCGCGACGATCTATGCCGGCGCGCATCAGGATCACCGTCTGCAAGGCCTCGTGCTGATGGCGCCGCATTTCATCGTCGAGGACATCTCGGTGAGATCCATCGCAGCGATCAAGACGACCTTCGAGACCACCGACCTCAAGGTGAAGCTGGCGCGCTGGCACAAGGATGTCGACAACGCCTTCTACGGCTGGAACGGTGCCTGGCTCGATCCGAAATTCCGCGACTGGGACATCTCGGAATATCTCGCCTACATCCGCGTTCCCATCCTGGTCGTGCAGGGCAAGAACGACCAATATGGGACACTGCGTCAGGTCGATATTGCGCAAGAAGAGTGCTATTGTCCGGTAGATTTGAAAATTATTTCAGACGCGGGACATTCCCCGCATCGTGAAGCGCCGGGGGCGACGCTTGACGCGATTGAGCAATTTGCAAAAGCGGCCCTGCGCGACGACCAGGGACTTCAAGGACGCGCCGCGTGATCCTGCGGAGGCACATTTATGAATGTGCCTTCGGATGCGAGCGGCCCGTTGCCGTGGCCGCGATGGGCCTATGTGCCGGGCGAGACCGGCGGGGTCGACGCGGATTACAAGACGCTTGATTTGGCCAAGCCACTGGTGCCCCCGGCGTTCCGCGGCTACGTGCCGGCGCGCCATCCGGCGCTGCGCTACGGGCTCGCGCTCAACGACCGCGGCTATTTCTGGGAATCGCAGGAGGTGCTGGAAGCGGTGTGGGCCGCAGCCCCGCAAGGCGGCCGCGAGCGCATCCTGCTGCGCGCCTGCATTCACATCGCCAATGCCAATTTGCGACTGCGCATGCAGCGGCTGCATTCGGCCGCGCGCCTGTTCGGCGACGCGCAGGCGGAGTTGCGGGCGCTGAGCTCGCGCAAGGCGGCCGCGGGAGGCGACGGCTTTGTCGAGAGCTTCCCCATTCCGGCGCTGGCGGCTCTGCTCCAGGCCAAGCTGGGCCGTCCCCAACTCTCCAAGGCGGACTGGATCACCCTCGGCGCCATTGTGCGGTCTTGATAGGCCTCATGAAACAAAGTGCATGCGGCAGCCGTTAAGGGCTAGACGCTTTCGAAAAGATGCACTATTGTGCATCTAACGCTACAGCCAGAACGCATAATCAAGCTCAAGGGTGGCCCATGGCCGGGGAAGATCGGCGCCTCGCAGGCGGCGCGACATTCATCGATTTCCAGACCGAACCGTCCCGCTACAAGCACTGGAAGCTCGCGGTCGATGGCGACGTCGCCACCCTGACCATGGACGTCGACGAGAATGGCGGCCTGTTCGAGGGCTATCTGCTCAAGCTCAATTCCTACGATCTCGGCGTCGACATCGAGCTGGCAGACGTCGTCCAGCGCCTGCGCTTCGAGCACCCCGAGGTGAAGGTCGTGGTGATGCGCTCGGCCAAGAACCGCGTGTTCTGCGCCGGCGCCAACATCCGCATGCTCGCGGGCTCGACGCATGCCCACAAGGTGAACTTCTGCAAATTCACCAACGAGACCCGCAACGGCATGGAAGATTCGTCGGAGAATTCCGGCCAGCGCTTCATCACGGTGGTGAACGGCTCGGCCGCCGGCGGCGGCTATGAGCTGGCGCTCGCGACCGACCACATCATCCTCGCCGATGACGGCTCGTCGGCCGTCGCCCTGCCGGAAGTGCCGCTGCTCGCGGTGCTGCCCGGCACCGGCGGCCTCACCCGCGTCGTCGACAAGCGCAAGGTGCGCCGCGACCACGCCGATTTCTTCTGCACCATCGAGGAAGGCGTGAAGGGCAAGCGCGCCGTGCAGTGGCGCCTCGTCGACGAGATCGCGCCGAACTCCAAACTTGAAGCCAAGGTCGCCGAGCGCGCCAAGGCGTTCGCAGGCCAGTCGAAGCGCAAGGGCAGCGGCAAGGGTATTGCGCTGACACCGCTCAGGCGCGTCATCGACGAGACCAGCATCCGCTACGGTTTTGTCAGCGTCGACATCGATCGCACGGCGCGCATCGCCACCATCTCGATCAAGGCGCCGGAGGCCGCGCCGCCGGCCGACATCGATGGCATGATGGCGCAGGGGTCATCGTTCTGGCCGCTCCAGGTCGCGCGCGAGCTCGACGACGCCATCCTGCATCTGCGCATCAACGAGCTCGAGATTGCGATGCTGGTGTTCAAGAGCCATGGCGACCGCGCCCACGTGCTGGCATCCGATGCCTTCCTCGATGCCCACAAGGCGCACTGGCTGGTCAACGAAATCAGGCACTATTGGAAGCGCGTGCTGAAGCGCATCGACGTCACCTCGCGCACGCTGGTGACGCTGGTCGAGCCCGGCTCCTGCTTTGCCGGTACGCTCGCCGAGCTCGTCTTCGCTGCCGACCGCTCCTACATGCTGATCGGCACGCGTCAGGGCGACAACCGTCCGCCGCCGTCGATCGAACTCTCCGCGATGAATTTCGGTCCGTATCCGATGAGCCACGGCCTGACCCGGCTGGAATCGCGCTTCCAGGCCGATCCGTCCGACGTCGAGCGTGCGGAAGCCACCATGGGCACCGCGCTCGACGCCGAGCAGGCGGAAGAGCTCGGCCTCGTCACCTTCGCGCTCGACGACATCGACTGGGACGACGAGGTCCGTGTGTTCCTGGAAGAGCGCGCCAGCTTCTCGCCCGACAGCCTCACCGGCATGGAAGCCAGCCTGCGCTTCGTCGGCCCCGAGACGATGGAATCAAAAATCTTCGCGCGCCTCACCGCGTGGCAGAACTGGATCTTCCAGCGCCCGAACGCGGTCGGCGAGGAAGGTGCACTGCGCCGCTACGGCAGCGGCCAGAAGCCGAAATTCGATATGACGAGAGTTTGATGACTCTCGTGTCCCGGGCGCGCTGCGGCACGAAGTGACGCCGCGCAGAACCGGGACCCACAGGATCAGACAATAGGTCCCGGCTCAGCAGTGCAGCACTTCGCGCCGCACTGCGTCCGGGACACGAGACGGAGCAAGGAGCACGGCCATGAACATCATGAACGTCGACTACTCGACCAAGATTCCGAACAACGTCAATCTCGCCGAAGACCGCCAGGTGCTGAAGGCGCTGGAAGGATGGCATCCCGGCTATATGGATTGGTGGAGCGACATGGGGCCGGAAGGCTTCCAGGAGTCGCTGGTGTATCTTCGCACCGCGTACTCCGTCGATCCGCGCGGCTGGGCCAAGTTCGACTATGTCCGCATGCCCGACTATCGCTGGGGCATCCTGCTTGCGCCGCAGGAGGAGAACCGCGTCGTTCCGTTCGGTGAGCACTTTGGCGAGCCGGCCTGGCAGGAAGTCCCGGGCGAGTATCGCGCCATGCTGCGCCGCCTGATCGTGATCCAGGGCGACACCGAGCCGGCTTCCGTCGAGCAGCAGCGCCATCTCGGCAAGACCGCGCCCTCGCTCTACGACATGCGCAACCTGTTCCAGGTCAATGTCGAGGAAGGCCGCCATCTCTGGGCGATGGTCTATCTGCTGCAGAAGTACTTCGGCCGCGACGGTCGCGAGGAAGCGGATGACTTGCTGCGCCGCCGCTCGGGCGATGCCGACGCGCCGCGCATGCTCGGTGCGTTCAACGAGGCCACGCCGGACTGGCTGTCCTTCTTCATGTTCACCTATTTCACCGACCGCGACGGCAAGATGCAGCTGCACTCGCTCGCGCAGTCGGGCTTCGATCCCTTGTCGCGCACCTGCCGTTTCATGCTGACGGAAGAAGCGCACCACATGTTCGTCGGCGAGACCGGCATCACCCGCGTCGTGCAGCGCACTTGTGACGCGATGCGCGAAGCCGGCATCACCGATCCCACCGACATCGCAAAGGTCCGTGCGCTCGGCGTGATCGACCTGCCGACCATCCAGAAGAAGCTGAATCTGCACTATACGCTGTCGCTCGACCTGTTCGGCTCGGAGGTCTCGACCAACGCGGCCAACGCCTTCAACACCGGCATCAAGGGCCGCTATCACGAGACCCAGATCGACGACGATCACCAGCTCAAGAACGCCACCTATCCGGTGCTCAAGTTCATCAACGGCGAGATCAAGCTCGTCGACGAGCCGGCGCTGACCGCGCTCAACATGCGCCTGCGCGACGATTACAGCCAGGACTGCGTCAAGGGCATGCTGCGCTGGAACAAGGTGATCTCCACCGCGGGCTATGATTTCAAGCTGACGCTGCCGAATGTCGCCTTCCACCGCCACATCGGCGAGTTCAAGGGCATCCATGCGACGCCGGATGGTCTTTTGATCGACGACGCCACCTGGGCCAAGCGCAAGGATGATTGGTTGCCCTCGACCGCCGATGGCGACTTCATCACCTCGCTGATGCAGCCCGTCACCGAGACCGGCAAGTTCGCCTCCTGGATCTCGCCGCCGAAAGTCGGCATCGACAACAAGCCCGGCGATTTCGAGTACGTGAAGATCGAGTCGTAGACGTTAGACGACGACGCTCGCGCCACACGAATGCTGTCATCACCCGCGGAAGCGGGTGATCCAGTATTCCAGAGGCGGTCGTTCTAGAGCCGAGAAGCCGCGGCGTACTGGATGCCCCGCTTTCGCGGGGCATGACAGCGGAGTGTGCGGCACGGCTTCTCCTGAAGCTCGCCTACCCCGCAATCTCCAGTCCCGCATTCGCATAGACCACGCCGCCATCGACGGCGATGGTGTTGCCGACCACGTAATCGCCCGCGCGCGAGGCGAGGTAGATCGCCACGCCGGCCATGTCCTCATCGGTTCCGATCCGCCGCGCCGGGATGCGCTTTGCGACCTCGTCCGCATGGTCGCGCGCGGCGCGGTTCATGTCGGACTTGAACGCGCCCGGCGCGATCGCGGTGACGTTGATGTTGTCCTTGATCAGTTTCGTCGCCATGCGCCGCGTCAGGTGGATCACGGCGGCCTTGCTGGCGGCGTAGGAATAGGTCTCGCTCGGATTGACGAAGATGCCGTCGATCGAGGCGATGTTGATGACCTTGGCGGGCCGCTCGTGCGACGCCGCCGCACGCAGAGGTGCGGCAAGCGCCTTGGTCAGGAAGAACAGCGACTTGACGTTGAGGTCCATCACCTTGTCCCAGCCGCTCTCCGGGAATTCGTCGAACTCCGCGCCCCAGGCCGCACCCGCATTGTTGACGAGGATGTCGAGCTTCGGCTCCAGCTTGATGATCTCGGAGGCCAGCCTGTCGCAGCCTTCGATGGTCGAGATGTCGATCGGCAGCGCGATGCATTCGCCGTCATATTGGGCGGAGAGCTCCTTCGCCGTCGCCTCGCAGGGACCTGCCTTGCGCGCGGTGATGTAGACCTTCGCCGCGCCCTGCGCGAGGAAGCCCGCCGCGATCATCTTGCCGATGCCGCGCGAGCCGCCGGTCACGAGCGCGACACGGCCTTTGAGCGAGAACAGATCGTTGAACATGGTGCCTCCCTTGGTTGGCGCCGTTTTGAGCGCGGCGGAGAGGGGAGTCAATCTCCGCCGTCGCTCTTACTGAGCGCTCCTCAGGATGAGGTCTGAGTGATGGATCAGGCCGCGGCGATCCGGCGAAAGCCGTTCCACATCGCGGTCGCGGCGCCTGAGGTCAGCACCGGCAAAATTCGCGCGTCCTGGTAATTGCCGTTGAGCGAGACGCGCGGCAGCGCGGTCATGTGGCCGGCGTTCTCGGCGAACAGCATGCCGGGCCGGGTCGTCACGGCGGTCTTGAAGCCGGCCGATGCAGCGAGTGCGAATTCGCGCTCGCCGGCCGCTTCGCGGTCGCCATAGGGGTAGGCGAAGTGCAGCACGGTACGGCCGAGCGCCTGCTCGATCCGCGCGCGGCTGACCGCCATCTCCTGCGCGGCGATCCCCTCGCTCTGCTTGGCCAGATTACAATGGCTGATGGTGTGCGCGCCGATCGTGACCAGCGGATCGGCGGAAAATGCCCTCACCTCGTCCCAGGACAGGCACAGGCTGCGGCACAGTGCGGCCATGTCGACGTCGTATCTGGCGCAGAGCGCCTCGATCTCGCGTTTGAGATCATGTTCGCCCGGCAGCGCGCGCAGCCAATCGTGCAGGCGGTCGAACGCCATTTGTTTTGCGGCTGGGGTCGTTGCATCCAGCCGCAGGGCGGAATTGCCGATCTGGATGTCAATCTGTTCGGCCTTGGCGATCACGGCCTCCAGCGCGGTCCACCACAGACGTCCGGTGCCCTCGGCAAACTCGCTCGCGACATAGACGGCCAAGGGCGCGTCAAATTCGCGCAGAACCGGCAGCGCGAATTCGAGATTGTCGCGGTAGCCGTCGTCGAGGGTGAAGGCGGCGAAGGGGCGGATGAACCGGCCCTGCACCAGCCGCTCATGCAGCTCGTCCATGCTGACGATGTCGATCCCGCGCGAGCGCAAATGGCTCAGGGTGGCGCGGAGGAAATCGGGGGTGACTTCGAGGTGCCGGTTCGGCTGGAACGCGGCCTCGCGGGCCGGCCGCACGTGGTGCAGCATGAAAATGGCGCCGACGCCCGACAAGAGCGGGCGCAACAGGTGGTGCGCCCCGCTGAAATAGAGTGCCCCCAGCGCTGCGCGGATGACGTTGTTTCGGAGTTGTTTCATGACCGGCTGGCGAACTCTGGCATTCCACTTTCAACTTACGGAAGAACCCTTGAAGAAAAAGTTATTCCAATTGTCGACGCATGGCCCTCGGAAGGGCATCATTTCCGGTTTGACAGCCCGCCAAGGGTTTGTTTTGTCTCCGGTTCCAGAGTTCGGGTCGTTGAATGCAGAAGCTTTTCAGGTGGGCCAGCAAATGGTGGCCAGGGCTGATCCCCCTGGCCGTCATGTGGGGATTTGCGGCCTGGAATAATACCTTGCCGGTCGAGGCGGACCTGTCCGCCCGCAGCTCGGCGGCGCTCAAGGAGACTGTTCTGGACAAGACCCGGATCGCGGTCGACGGCCGGGACGTCAGCCTGGCCGCGGACGCCTTTTCCGAGGAGGGGCGCCGCGATGCCGTGATGGCGGTCGAGCTCGTCCCGGGCGTGCGCCTGGTCGACGACCGGACCCGCCTTGTTCCCGAAGCGACGCCCTTCGTCTGGAATGCCGAGCGTGACGTGGTGCGGGTAACGCTGTCCGGCTCCGCGCCCCTGCCGTCGATGAAGGCACGCCTGACCGAGGCCGCGCGCAAGGAGGTCAACGGGACCGAGGTCGCCGATCAGATGGGCCTCGCGCGCGGCGCGCCGCCGCGGTTCGAGGCGGCCGCGATGCTGCTGCTCGACCAGATCGGCAAGCTCAAGGACGGCAAGATCACGATCACCGACACCAAGGTTAATCTGTCGGGCATGGCGCGCGACCTCGGCGGCCGTGAGGCGATCGCGGCCGCGCTCAAGAACCTGCCCGAGGGCTTTTCGGTCGCCGCCAACGACGTCAAGGCGCCGCCCTACATCTTCCAGGCCTACAAGGACCCGGTCGCGGCGACCGTGACGCTGACGGGCTACGTGCCTGACAACAGCGTGCACGCGGCCATTGCAACCAGTGCCTCGCGAAAGTTCTTCACCGAAAAGGTCGTCGACAATCTCAAGGCCAGCGTCGGCGCACCCGGCTCCTTCAATACTGCCGTGGTCGCAGCGCTCGGCGCGCTGTCGCGGCTGTCGACCGGTACGCTCGTGGTGTCCGATCGCGAGGTGAAGCTGTCGGGCGATGCCCTCTACGAGGGCGCCGCCAACGACATCCGCGCAGGCCTCGGCAAGGACTTCCCGAAGAACTGGCAGTACAAGCCGGAGATTACGGTGAAGCCTGCCGCGGGTCCGGTCGATGGCACGGTCTGCCAGCAATTGTTCTCGGAGCTCCTGAACAAGGGCAAGATCCGCTTCGCAACGAAACGCGCCGACATCGACCCGGATTCCGCCGGCATTCTCGACCATCTGATCGAGACGGCGCTGCGCTGCCCCACCACCAATATCGAGGTGGCCGGGCACACCGATGCCGATGGTGAGGACTCCTTCAACCAGGCTCTCTCGGAGAAGCGCGCGCAGGCCGTGATCGACTATCTGGTCAAGGCCGGGTTGCCGGCCACCCGCTTCACTCCGGTTGGCTATGGCGCCACGCAGCCCCTCGCCGGCAATGACACCGACGAAGGCAAGGCGCAGAACCGCCGCATCGAATTTCTGGTGAGGTGACGATGCCCTATCTCGTCTCGTTCCATCTGGGCTGGCTGATCGGCTCGCTGCTGCTGGGCTTTTGCATGGGCTGGATCTCGGTGGTCCAGCGCGGCAACGGCACCTCGAAGGTGACCGCGCGCTGGCTCGGCGCGCTTGCTGCCGCCCTGGTCGCTGCCTCCTTCGCGCATGTGGTGCCCGGCCGCTTCGGCTATTGGCTCGATCTCGGGCTGGTCATGTTCGCCTGCTACCTCGTCGGCTGCACCATCGGCGCCTGGCTGCGCGACAGGGTGGTCTCGCGGAGCCAGCCTGCGGCTTAGATATTCAGGTTCGCTCGGAGGGCGGGGCCTCTATCCAACATTGCAATAACGGCCTGATCGGCAAGCAAATTGCCGATCAGAATGCGCTTGACAATAATACGTACGTACGTATTATTCGCTCATGCCAAAGCCCTCACTCAAAGACGCCATCCTCGATGCCGGCCTGAAGGTCATGTTCCGGACCGGCTATCACGGCACCAGCGTGCGTGATGTCACCGCCGCGGCCGGCGCGCCGCAGGGGTCCTTCACCAACCATTTTCGTTCCAAAGAGGTGTTCGCCTCCGAGGTGCTCGACCGCTACTTCGACACCACGAGGGGACTGGTCGCGGAGGCGCTCGACGACACCTCGCTGACGCCGCGCGCGCGGCTGCGCCGCTATCTCGACATCATCACCGGCCGTCTGGAGGCCGACGGCTATGGGCGCGGCTGCCTGATCGGAGATCTCAGCTTGGAGGCATCAGCCAGCAGCGAAATGCTGCGCGCGCGTCTCGCCGAAATCTTCGCTGAGTGGCGCACGCCGTTCGCCGCCTGCATCAGGGACGCCCAGACGTGCCGCGAGATCGCATCCGATTTCGAGCCCGAAGATCTCGCCGATTTCCTGCTCGCATCCTGGCAGGGCGCGATCCTGCGCATGAAGGTCGACCGCAATCCCAACGCCCTCGAACGTTTCAAGACCATCGCCTTTCAAACCGTCTTCAGGGAGCTGACATGAGCAAGCCAATCGAAATCGAGATTCGCAAAGCGTCTGTGCTGGGAAGCACGATGGCCTATCGCGAGATGGGAGATCGCGATGCGCCCGCTGCCCTGTTCCTGCACGGCAACCCGACGTCGTCGCATATCTGGCGCAACATCCTGCCGCTGGTATCGCCGGTCGCACATTGCATCGCGCCCGATCTCGTCGGCTTCGGCCAATCCGGCAAGCCCGACATCGGCTATCGCTTCGTCGACCACGTCCGCTATCTCGATGCATTCATCGAACAGCGCGGCATCAAATCGGCCTATCTCGTCGCGCAGGACTGGGGCACCGCGCTCGCGTTCCATCTCGCCGCGCGCCGGCCCGATTTCGTGCGCGGCCTGGCCTTCATGGAGTTCATCCGGCCGATGCCGACCTGGCAGGACTTTCACCACACCGAGGTCGCGGAGGAGCAGGATCACGCCGAGGCGGCGAGGGCGGCGTTCCGCAAATTCAGGACGGAGGGCGAGGGCGAAGCGATGATCCTGGAGGCGAACGCGTTCGTCGAACGCGTGCTGCCCGGTGGGATCGTCCGCAAGCTCGGCGAGGACGAGATGGCGCCTTACCGTGCGCCATTCCCGACGCCGGAGAGCCGCCGGCCCGTTCTCGCCTTCCCCCGCGAGCTGCCGATCGCGGGCGAGCCCGCCGACGTCTACCAGATGCTCCGATCCGCGCATGCCGCGCTCGCTGCATCGTCCTATCCGAAGCTGTTGTTCTCGGGCACGCCCGGTGCGCTCGTCGCGCCCGAATTTGCCGAGCGGTTCGCGGCCTCGCTGAAGCACTGCGCATTGGTCCGCCTCGGAGCAGGCCTGCACTTCCTCCAGGAGGATCACCCCGAGGCGATCGGCCGTTCCGTCGCCGGCTGGATCGCCGGCATCGAGGCGGTGCGTCCGCAGCGCGCGGCCTGATAGGAGGGCGCGATGCCTGACGTGACCATCATCTATTGCCGTCCCTGCGGCTACGAGAAGCGCGCCAAGGAGGCCGCTGCTGCGCTGCGGCAGCGTGCCGCCGTCACTTCCGTGTGGCTCTGATCCGGGGCGGAATCTGATCGCCTCCCTGAGGCCACGGCCGTCGCCGCGGCCTTTCAGCCCGCCGGAAATCCCTGAACAACAGCTCCGGCCAGCCCTCTTTCGCCAGGCGGGGGCGGCCCATAGATTGACGTTGGCTTAAGTCGTGACGGAACATTGTGCGGTCGAAATCATCAAAACTTCATGGCGCCTGCGCAGGATTGCCATGGAGATTCGCGTCAGTCTTGCCGCCGAAAGCGCCAATCCGTGCATCAGGAGCCCGCAACCCTGCCTAAAATATTGAAGGCACGAGTTTTTGTTCGAATTGCTGAATTCCACTCCGCCCCAAAACGCGCTAGTGGAGGGGCATGGGGCACGCGCGATGCCGGAGCCGGCGGCAAGGGTTCGTTGAGTGCCTGTACGTCGTCCGCCTGTCCGCCGGCCGCCCTGGCCGCTGAAGCGTTGTTCGAGGTCTAGATGCTGGAAGCCATACGCAGGGCGATGACGTTTCTGCGCCAGAAGCAAGTCCTGCATAAACTTGGAGTTGTGATCAGCGTCGCGGTCATCGGCATCGCTTGCTATGTGCTCTACCACATGCTGCGGGGCATCGACGTCAACGAGGTCCTCGAAGCGATCAAGAGCACCGAGCCGAGCCAGATTGCGATGGCGGCGCTGTTCGTGGCCGCGGGCTATTTCACCCTGACCTTCTACGATCTGTTCGCCGTGCGCGCGATCGGCCATGCCCATGTGCCCTACCGCATCAATGCGCTCGCCGCCTTCACCAGCTATTCGATCGGCCACAATGTCGGCGCCAGCGTCTTCACCGGCGGCGCGGTGCGCTACCGCATTTATTCCGCCTATGGCCTGAACGCGATCGACGTCGCAAAGATCTGCTTTCTCGCCGGCCTGACCTTCTGGCTCGGCAATGCCGCGGTGCTCGGCCTCGGCATCTCCTACCATCCGGAAGCCGCGGCCTCGATCGACCAGCTTCCGCCCTGGCTGAACCGGATGCTGGCGATGATGATCATCGTGGGGCTGGTCGCCTATGTGGTCTGGGTCTGGACCCAGCCGCGGGTGGTCGGCCGCGGGCCCTGGACCGTGGTGCTGCCGGGCGGACCGCTGACGCTGCTCCAGATCGCCATCGGAATCATCGATCTCGGCTTCTGTGCGCTCGCGATGTACGTGCTGGTCCCGGACGAGCCCAATCTCGGCTTCGTCGTGGTGGCGGTGATCTTCGTCTCGGCGACGCTGCTCGGTTTCGCCAGCCACTCGCCGGGAGGGCTCGGCGTGTTCGATGCCGCCATGCTGGTCGGCCTCTGGCAGATGGATCGCGAGGAACTGCTGGGTGGCATGCTCCTGTTCCGCGTCCTCTATTATCTCTCCCCCTTCGTCATATCTGTAATCTTGCTGACGTTTCGCGAGGTTATAATCGGCGCTCGATCGAAGCGCTTGCAGCAGGCGGCGCTCAAGCTCGACCCCGGCCCGGCACGTGAAGCCGCCTATGTGAGAGAGCGCAGCGACAGCGGCGCCTGACCGGCGCATCCCCTTAGGAGAAGCCCGCCCCGATGGCGATCGACGCCCCATCTTCTCCCTCGGCGCAGCCCTGGTCCGACCGGCTGCGGCACTCGACCGTCATCCTGATCGCCGCGGCGCTGGCGCTGTCGGTGGTGGTCTCGCTCGGCGAATTGTCGGTGATGCGGGCGGCGACGGTGTTCCTCTGCATCGCGGCCGCGGCGCTGATCCCCTGGCGGCTGCACGACAACGCCGCCTCGCGCGACGACACCCGCCGCGTCAACCAGGTCGAGAGCGCGGCGGTGGCTGCGGTCGTCGCCGGCATGCCGGATCCGGCGGTGCTGCTCGACCGCGCCGGGCGTGTCATCCATCTCAATGCCGCCGCCGCCCAGCTGGCGCCGGCGCTGCGCAAGAACGAGCTCGCCCAGTTCGCGCTGCGCTCGCCGGAGATCATCACGGCGCTGCGTGAATCGATCGCCACCACCGAACCGCGGCGTGCGACCTATCTCGACCATGTCCCGGTCGATCGCTGGATGGAGCTGATCATCACGCCGGTGCCGGTGCCGACCTCCTTCGGCGGCGCCGACAAATGCATGCTGATGACCTTCCACGACCAGACGCCGCTGCGCCGGGTCGAGGAAATGCGCGCGGACTTCGTCGCCAATGCCAGCCACGAGCTGCGCACGCCGCTCGCCGCGCTGTCGGGCTTCATCGACACGCTCCAGGGCCAGGCCAAGGACGATCCCAAGGCGCGCGAGCGCTTCCTCGGCATCATGCACAACCAGGCGACCCGGATGGCGCGCCTGATCGACGATCTGCTCTCGCTGTCGCGGGTCGAGCTGTCGGCCCATGTGCGGCCCGACACCCTGGTCGACCTGTTGCCGATCATCTTCCAGGTCGCCGACGGGCTCGAGCCACTGGCGCGGGAGCGCCAGGTCGAGGTCGAAACCCATCTGCCTGAGACCCCGGTGATGATCGCGGGCGATCGCGAGGAATTGCTCCGTCTGTTCGAGAACCTGATTGAGAACGCGCTCAAATACGGGGCGTCGGGCGGACGTGTCATCGTGTCGCTGGCGGCCGCGGCAGCCACTGATGGAACTCAGGAAATCCGGGTCATGGTCCGCGATTTCGGCCCTGGCATCGCGCCCGAGCACCTGCCGCGGCTGACCGAGCGGTTCTACCGGGTCGACGTCGGCGACAGCCGGTCGCAGGGCGGGACGGGGCTCGGATTATCGCTGGTGAAACATATTCTTAACCGCCATCGCGGCCGGCTTTTGATCGAGAGCGTGCCCAAGCAGGGTGCCGTTTTCACGGCCTGTTTTCCCCAGGCGAAGACCGCGACTCTAACCTGATATTCAAGCGATTTCAAACGCTTGTATGTGTCATCCAGCTGTCACGAAACCTTCGTAAAAGCACAGCCGACCGCTCCTAAAGGGGCGGCACGGGGAGCGCGATCGGGCGCGGATGGCGCTTCGCTCCCCTGTATGGAGACCACCATGAATTTCATCAAAACGATCGTCGCTGCCGGCTTGGTCGCCGCATCGGCGACGGCGGCCTTTGCTGCCGACATTACGGGTGCCGGTGCGACGTTCCCGTTCCCGATCTATTCCAAGTGGGCTGACGCCTACAAGAAGGAGACCGGCAACGGTCTGAACTACCAGTCGATCGGCTCCGGCGGCGGCATCAAGCAGATACAGGCCAAGACCGTGACCTTCGGCGCCAGCGACGCGCCGCTCAAGGCCGAGCAGCTCGAGAAGGACGGCCTCGTCCAGTGGCCGATGGTGATGGGCGCCATCGTTCCGGTCGTCAACATCGAGGGCGTGAAGCCCGGCGAGCTGGTGTTCGACGGCGAGACCCTGGCCAGCATCTATCTCGGCAAGATCACCAAGTGGGACGACGCCGCGATCAAGAAGCTCAATCCGAACGTGAAGCTGCCGTCGGACGCCATCACCGTGGTCCGCCGCTCGGATGGTTCGGGCACCACCTTCAACTTCACCAACTATCTCTCCAAGGCCAGCGCGGACTGGAAGAGCAAGGTCGGTGAGGGCACCGCGGTCGAGTGGCCGGTCGGCGTCGGCGCCAAGGGCAACGAAGGCGTGTCGGGCAACATCAGCCAGACCAAGAACTCGATCGGCTACGTCGAGTACGCCTATGCCAAGCAGAACAAGCTGACCTACACCGGTCTCGTCAACAAGGCCGGCAAGCCGGTGCAGCCGACGGTCGAAGCCTTCCAGGCCGCGGCTTCCAACGCCGACTGGGCCAAGGCTCCCGGCTACTACGTCATCCTGACCGACCAGCCCGGCGACAAGTCCTGGCCGATCACGGCGGCGACCTTCATCCTCATGCACAAGGATGCCACCGACAAGGCAGCCTCGCAGGAAGCCATCAAGTTCTTCCGCTGGGCCTTCAAGAGCGGCGGCAAGGCGGCTGAAGAGCTCGACTACATCCCGATGCCGGACCCGGTCGTCCAGCTGATCGAGAAGACCTGGGCTGCCGAGATCAAGAGCTAAGCGCTCTTGTCCCGGACTGGGCGCCGGGATCTCACAAGACCTCCGCTCCGGATCGGCCTCGCGCCGCATCCGGAGCGCAACACCAACAACAAGACCGACAACAAGCGTATATCAAACGGGCACAGGGGATCGGCGTGGCAGAGATGGCCGTTCAGAGCGATATAATCGACGACGCCGGACCGTATGACCGCGCCAAGGCCTTGAGCGCCTTCAAGCTCGGCGACGTCACCTTCTACTGGATCACGCGGCTTTCCGCGATCTCGGTGCTGCTGATCCTCGGCGGCATCATCATTTCGCTGATCGTCGGCGCCTTCCCGGCGATGAAGGAATACGGCCTCTCCTTCCTGTGGACGCAGCGCTGGGCGCCGTCCGCCGATCCGCCGGTGCTCGGCGCGCTCGGACCGATGTACGGCACGCTCGTGACCTCCTTCATCGCGATGCTGATTGCCATTCCCGTGGGTCTCGGCATTGCGATCTTCCTCACCGAGCTCTGCCCGCAATGGCTGCGCCGCCCGATCGGCATGGCGATCGAGCTGCTCGCCGGCATCCCCTCGATCATCTACGGCATGTGGGGCTTCTTCGTGCTGGGCCCGTTCCTGGCCAACACCTTCCAGCCCTTCATGATCAAGATCTTCGACGGCGTCCCCGTGCTGGGCGCCATCTTCGCAGGTCCCCCGTCCTATCTCAGCCTGTTCAACGCCGCGCTGATCCTCGCGATCATGGTGCTGCCCTTCATCACCTCGATCTCGGTCGACGTGTTCAAGACGGTGCCGCCGGTGCTGAAGGAAGCCGCCTACGGCGTCGGCTGCACCACCTGGGAAGTCGTCCGCAGCGTGGTGATCCCCTACACCCGCGTCGGCGTCATCGGCGGCGTCATGCTGGCGCTGGGCCGCGCGCTCGGCGAGACCATGGCCGTGACCTTCATCATCGGCAACTCGTTCCGGATCTCCTCCTCGATCTTCGCCCCGGGCACCACGATCTCGGCGGCGATCGCATCCGAGTTTGCCGAGAGCGACGGCCTGCACCAGTCCGGCCTGATCCTGCTCGGCCTGCTGCTGTTCGTGCTGACATTCTTCGTGCTCGCAGCGGCGAGGTTGATGCTGATGCGGCTGGAAAAGAAGGCGGGGAACTAGCGCCATGAACCCGATCTATTCACGCCGCCGCCGCAAGGACATCGTTGTTCGCGGGCTCTGCATGGGCGCCGCCGCCTTCGGCGTCACCTGGCTTGCGCTGATCCTGATCACGCTGCTCTACAACGGCATCGCCGGTCTGAACCTGGAGCTCTTCGTCGCGGACACGCCGCCTCCGGGCTCGACCGAAGGCGGCCTGCGCAACGCCATCGTCGGCTCGATCATCATGACCGTGCTCGGCGTCGGCATCGGCGCGCCGCTCGGCCTGTTCGCCGGCACCTATCTCGCCGAGTACGGCCGCAACGACCGCCTGACCTCGGTGATCCGCTTCATCAACGACATCCTGCTGTCGGCGCCCTCGATCATCATCGGCCTGTTCATCTACGGCGCGGTGGTGGTGCCGATGCGCGGCTTCTCGGCGATCGCAGGCGCGCTCGCGCTCGCCGTCATCGTCATCCCGGTGGTGCTGCGCACCACCGAGGACATGCTGCTGCTGGTGCCGAACGCGCTGCGCGAGGCGGCGTCCGCGCTCGGGCTGCCGCGCTCGCTGGTGATCAAGCGCATTGCTTATCGTGCCGCCCGATCGGGTCTCATCACCGGCGTGCTGCTCGCGACTGCCCGCGTCGCCGGCGAGACCGCGCCGCTGCTCTTTACCGCGCTGTCGAACCAGTTCTTCAGCCTCGGCCTGAACAAGACGATGGCGAACCTGCCGGTCACCATCAACAACTTCGTGCAGAGCCCCTACGCCTATTGGAAGCAGCTTGCCTGGAGCGGCGCGCTGCTGATCACCCTGACCGTTCTTGCCCTGAATATTGGTGCGCGCATCCTTGGCGCCGAGAGGACCGCAAAATGAGTGAGCTTTCCGTATCGATGAGCGCGGCCGGTGGCCTGCCCCAGGCGCCGGTGCTGCCCGAAGCCCCGGCCAAGGTGACGGTGCGCAACCTCAACTTCTATTATGGCGAGCACCACGCGCTGAAGAACATCAATCTGGCGCTCGGCACCAACCGCGTCACGGCGTTCATCGGTCCGTCGGGCTGCGGCAAGTCCACCCTGCTGCGCATCTTCAACCGGATGTACGACCTCTATCCGGGCCAGCGCGTCACCGGTCAGCTCATGCTCGACCAGACCAACATCCTCGACCCCAAGCTGGACCTCAATCTGCTGCGCGCCCGCGTCGGCATGGTGTTCCAGAAGCCGACGCCGTTCCCGATGACGATCTACGAAAACATCGCCTTCGGCATCCGTCTCTACGAGAAGATCTCGAAGTCCGAGATGGACGACCGCGTCGAGAAGGCGCTGCGCGGCGGCGCGCTGTGGAACGAGGTCAAGGACAAACTCAACGCCTCCGGCCTGTCGCTCTCCGGCGGCCAGCAGCAGCGCCTCTGCATCGCCCGCACGGTCGCGGTGCGGCCCGAGGTGATCCTGTTCGACGAGCCCTGCTCGGCGCTCGACCCGATCTCGACCGCGAAGGTCGAGGAACTGATCCAGGAGCTGTCCGAGAACTACACGATCGCGATCGTCACCCACAACATGCAGCAGGCGGCGCGCGTCTCCGACAAGACCGCCTTCATGTATCTCGGCGAGCTGATCGAGTTCGACGACACCAGCAAGATCTTCACGTCGCCGACCGACCGGCGCACGCAGGATTACATCACCGGCCGGTTCGGCTGAGGAGACGGAACATGGGTTCTGAACATACCGCAAAGGCCTTCGACACCGACCTCCAGGAGCTCACGCGCCTGGTCGCCGAGATGGGCGGCATCGCCGAGCGCATGATCGTCGATTCCGTCGACGCGCTGATCCGCCGTGACGTCGCGCTCGGCCAGCGTGTCGTCACCATCGACGCCGAGCTCGACGCGCTTCAGAAGAAGATCGAGGAGCGCGCCGTGCTCACCATCGCGCGCCGCCAGCCGATGGCGGTGGATCTGCGCGAGATCGTCGGCGCCATGCGCGTCGCGACCGATCTCGAGCGGATCGGCGACCTCGCCAAGAACATGGGCAAGCGCGTCGCGGCGCTGGAGACCGATTTCCATCCGCTCAAGCTGTTCCGCGGCCTGGAGCACATGACCGACCTCGTGCAGCAGCAGGTCAAGTCGGTGCTGGATGCCTATGCCGCGCACGATCTGCCGGCGGCGATGGCGGTGTGGAAGGGCGACGAGGAAGTCGACGCCATCTGCACCTCGCTGTTCCGCGAGCTCCTCACCTACATGATGGAGGATCCGCGCAACATCTCGTTCTGCATCCATCTGATGTTCTGCGCCAAGAACATCGAGCGCATCGGTGACCACGCCACCAACATCGCCGAGACCGTGTTCTACATGATCGAGGGCCAGGCGATCACCGACAAGCGGCCGAAGGGCGACATGACGACCTTCGCCACGACGGTCCCGAACACTTAAGGAGCGACGACACCATGGGCGCACGCATTATGGTGGTTGAGGACGAGGAAGCTCTCACCGAGCTTCTCCGCTACAACCTCGAAGGCGACGGCTATGACGTCGAGACGGTGATGCGCGGCGACGATGCCGACACCCGCCTCAAGGAGCACATCCCCGATTTGATCGTGCTCGACTGGATGCTGCCGGGCCTCTCCGGCATCGAGCTGTGCCGGCGGCTGCGCACCCGGCCCGAGACCAAGCAGCTCCCGATCATCATGCTCACCGCGCGTGGCGAGGAGAGCGAGCGGGTGCGGGGCCTTGCGACCGGCGCCGATGACTACATCGTCAAGCCGTTCTCGGTGCCGGAGCTGCTGGCACGCGTGAAGGGCCTGCTCAGGCGCGCCAGCCCGGAGCGGCTCGCCACGGTGCTCGCCTATGGCGACATCGAGCTCGACCGCGACAAGCGCCGCGTGGCGCGTTCGGGCCGGCCGATCGATCTCGGTCCAACCGAATATCGCCTGCTGGAGTTCTTCCTGGAGCATCCCGGCCGCGTGTTCTCGCGCGAGCAGCTGCTCGACAGCGTCTGGGGCCGTGACATCTACATCGACGAGCGCACCGTCGACGTCCATATCGGCCGCCTGCGCAAGCTGCTCAATCTCGGCCGCGAGCAGGACCCGATCCGCACCGTCCGCGGCGCGGGCTACGCACTGGACGATCGCTTTGCGAAGGCGGAGCAGGCGTAGGGTCCGCCGCAAGCCAGCAAACAAAAAGCGCGCCGGGTGGCGCGCTTTTTTCTTGCTCGATCGTCCCAGCCCTGTGCCGGGACAAGGTTGTCTGGAGCTAACTCAGCGCGGACCCGGCTTCGCCGGCGCGCGACGGCGATCGGCCGCGGGCTGATACGCCACGCGCGAGTGCTGGGCGCAGTAGGGCAGGCCGGAGAGCGCCTTGCCGCCGCAGAAGAAGAAATCCGGGCTCGAGGGATCGCCGACCGGCCAGTGGCAGGTGGCCTCGTTCAGCTCCAGCAGCGACAGCCGCTGGCTCATCGGCACGACGTTGTCGTAGGTGACCGGTTCGGCCTCGACCTCGACCTCGAAGGCCTGCGCCAGCGCGGTGTTGCCGCGCGCGATCGGGCGGGTCACCCGCATCATGTGCTGGGCGGGGCGCGCCTTGCGCGGCCGGGGCGCTGCCGATGAAGGGCTCTTGGCGCGGCCCGACAGGCCGAGCCGGTGCACCTTGCCGATCACGGCATTGCGGGTCACATTCCCGAGTTCAGCGGCGATCTGGCTGGCCGAAAGTCCGGCCTCCCAGAGCTTTTTCAGCTGCTCGACGCGATCATCCGACCAGGTCAAAACGGTCATTGCACCCTTTCCTTCGCCGGCGCCTGCCATCCTGGCGGCCGCACGGCGAATGCCTAAGCTTCGAAAAACCCGTGCCGCCAGAATCCCTTAAGGCTCGCCGGGCGCGCCAGATGCGCCCGAACGCTTACGCCGGTACATGAGGACTTAGAGGATCAGAACTGCTGCACGAGATGTCGTATCTGACAAGCCAAACGCTACAATATGGCGTGACTCACGCGCAAGAGTCCGCCGACTCGCTTCCACATGTTCCGTGGCGGAAATACGCAAAATCGACACCGCAAGACTACGGATTCTGCGTTTCGCGAGGCTTTCCGGGCGGCATTGACACCGGTTTCACCAGGCATAAGATAGTCGTGCGTGCCGCCCTTAAAAGGCGGCACGTTTCGTTTTCCGGGCCGGTCAATGGTGCGTTGCGCAATGCACGCTCACACCGTCCGCAACATTCAAGTGATCGTCATGACTAACAGCGCAGCGCCGCACTTGCTCCCCGTTTTCGCCAGGTCCGACCTCGGTTTCGAGCGCGGCGAAGGCTGCTGGCTGATTGCGACCAACGGCGATCGCTATCTCGATTTCACCTCGGGCGTGGCGGTGAATGCGCTCGGCCATGCTCATCCTGCGTTGGTCAAGGCGTTGCAGGAGCAGGCCACCAAACTCTGGCACATGTCGAACCTGTTCCAGAGCCCGGACGGCGAGAAGCTTGCCGCGCGTCTGTGCAATGAAAGCTTCGCGGACTTCGTGTTCTTCTGCAATTCCGGCGCTGAAGCGCTGGAAGGTGTGATCAAGCTGGTCCGCCATCATCACTTCTCAAAGGGGCATCCGGAACGTTACCGCATCATCACCTTCGAAGGCGCCTTCCACGGCCGCACGCTGGCAACGCTCGCCGCGACCGGTTCGGCAAAATATCTCGAGGGGTTCGGCCCGCCGATGGACGGCTTCGACCAGGTCCCGCATGGTGATATCGAAGCCGTCAAGAAGGCGATCGGTCCGCAGACCGCCGGCATCCTGATTGAGCCGATCCAGGGCGAGGGCGGCGTGCGTTCGGCAACGCCCGCCTTCCTGAGGGCGTTGCGCCAGCTCTGCGACGAGAAGGGTCTGCTGCTCGCGTTCGACGAGGTGCAGACCGGCATGGGCCGCACCGGCGATCTGTTCGCGCATCGCCGCACCGGCGTCACGCCTGACGTGATGTCGCTGGCCAAGGCGCTTGGCGGCGGCTTCCCGATCGGCGCGGTGCTGGCGACCGCGGACGCGGCTGCCGGCATGGGGCCCGGCTCGCACGGCTCGACCTTCGGCGGCAATCCGCTCGCGATCTCGGCTGCCAACGCCGTGCTCGACGTCATGCTCAAGCCCGGCTTCTTCGATCACGTGCAGAAGATGTCGCTGCTGCTCAAGCAGAAGCTCGCCTCCGTGATCGATCGTTATCCTGACATCGTCAGCGAAGTGCGCGGCGAAGGCCTTCTGATCGGCATCAAGGCCGTGGTGCCGTCAGGCGATCTCGGCGCGGCGCTGCGCAACGAGAAATTGCTCACGGTCGGCGCCGGCGACAATGTCGTGCGCTTCCTGCCGCCCTTGATCGTCACCGAAGCCGAAATCGAGGACAGCGTCGGTCGGCTCGAACGCGCCTGCGCCGCGATCTCGTCCAGTCAGACCAAGCGGGCGGCAAGCTGATGAGCAAGTCCCCGAAGCACTTTCTGGATATCAACGAGCTCCCGCTGTCGGAGCTCAAGAGCATGCTCGCGGCCTCCTCCGCCATGAAGGCGAAGCAGAAAGCGCACCAGCCGGTGAAGCCGCTGGAAGGCAAGACGCTGGCGATGATCTTCGAGCGTCCCTCCACCCGCACCCGCGTCTCGTTCGACGTCGCCATGCGCCAGCTCGGTGGCGAGCCCATCATGCTGACCGGCGCCGAGATGCAGCTCGGCCGCGGCGAGACCATCGCCGACACGGCGCGCGTGCTGTCGCGCTATGTCGACGCCATCATGATCCGCATCCTCAATCACGAGGCCCTGCTGGAGCTGGCGGAATATGCGACGGTGCCCGTCATCAACGGCCTGACGCGGCGCTCGCACCCTTGCCAGGTGATGGCCGACCTCATGACCTACGAAGAGCATCGCGGCCCGATCGAGGGCAGGACGGTGGCCTGGACCGGCGACGACAACAATGTGCTGGCGTCCTGGGCGCATGCCGCCGAGCGTTTCAAGTTCAAGCTCAATGTCGCGACGCCGCCGGAGCTTGCGCCGAAAAAGGTGATGCGGGACTTCATCAAGGCCACCGGCGCGCCGATCGTGCTCGGCACCGATCCCGAGGCCGCCGTGAAGGGCGCCGACTGCGTCGTCACCGACACCTGGGTGTCGATGGGCGACAAGGAGGGCGAGCACCGTCACAACGTGCTCAAGCCCTATCAGGTCAATGCGAAGCTGATGTCGCTGGCCAGGCCCGATGCGCTGTTCATGCATTGCCTGCCCGCCCATCGCGGCGAGGAAGTCACGGACGAGGTGATCGACGGCCCGCAATCGGTCGTGTTCGACGAGGCCGAAAACCGCCTGCATGCGCAGAAGGGCATTCTGGCCTGGTGCTTTGACGCGGTGAAGTAATCTCACTTGTAGCCCGGATGGAGCGCAGCGAAATCCGGGTTTGTGTCCGCAGTTGGAGTGGTCCCGGATTGCGCTACGCTCCATCCGGGCTACGCGGGCTATCGCGTAATCCTGTGGCTATGGGTCCCGTATCAGCGCTTCGCGCGCCCCGGGACGACATCGAATTTGCAGGATCCTGTGCGATCATAAGTGCATCCGGAACACACCACCCTTGCGCCCTCTTCCATTTTCCTCCATCGACCCCAGATAAAGCGCCATGGTTTCCCAATCCCCTGACATGAATACCGGGCCTGAAGGCCCGGTTCGCGCGCCATCAGCGGTTCCCATCGATGACGCCGTGCTGCCTTACGAGGTCGACGCGCTCGACGTGCGTGGCCGCCTGGTGCGGCTTGGTCCCGCGCTCGACGAGATCCTGACCAAGCACGATTATCCCGCTGCCGTGGGCAAGCTGCTCGGCGAGGCCATCGTACTGACGACGCTGCTCGGCTCGGCGCTGAAGTTCGAGGGCCGCTTCATTCTCCAGGCCCAGACCGACGGTCCGGTGTCGTTCCTGGTCGTCGACTACATGGCGCCGGATCGCCTGCGCGCCTATGCGCGCTACGATGCCGAGCGCCTCGGCGAGATAAAAGATTCCGGCACGCTCCTCGGTAACGGTCATCTCGCCATGACCATCGACCAGGGTCCCGACATGAGCCGCTACCAGGGTCTGGTCGCGCTCGACGGCGGTAGCCTGGAAGATGCCGCCCACGAATATTTCCTGCGCTCCGAGCAGATCCCGACGCGCGTGCGTCTCGCGGTCGGCGAGGAGTGGCGCTCGAACGACGGCGGCAAGCATCGCTGGCGCGCCGGCGGCATGCTGATGCAGTTCCTGCCGAAGGCGCCCGAGCGCGCGCGGCAGGCCGATTTGCATCCCGGCGATGCGCCCGAAGGCGCGGAGGTGCATGCTGTCGCCGAAGACGACGCCTGGGTCGAGGCGCGTTCGCTGGTCGAGACCGTCGAAGACGTCGAGCTGATCGACCCCGAGCTCTCCGGCGAACGACTGCTGTTCCGCCTGTTCCACGAGCGCGGCGTGCGCGTGTTCAATCCGCTGGTCCTGAAGGCGCAATGCTCCTGCTCGCGCGATGCGGTTGGCGCGATGCTGAAGAGCTTCTCGCCCGACGACCGCGCCGCCATGGTCAAGGACGACAAGGTCGTGGTGACCTGCGAGTTCTGCTCGTCGGTGTACCAGTTCACGCCGCCCGAGGCGGGCGTCGAGGGTGCGTAGGCATCGCATCCTTCGTCATTGCGAGCCACACACTTGGTGTCGTCGCCCGGCTTGACCGGGCGATCCAGTACTCCGAGACGGCAGTGATTGAGCCGAGAGGCTGCGGCGTACTGGATGCCCCGCCTTCGCGGGGCATGACGGCTGCAAGTGTTGCGACGATCTCGGCGCGCCCTAGTTCAACACCCGCTTGTTGTCCGGGCTGTCCAGCGAGAACGTCGGCACGTCGATCTCGAAGCGTTCGCCGCTTTCGCTGACCATCTGGTAGCGGCCGGTCATGAAACCCGAGGCGGTCGCGAGCGGCACGCCGGAGGTGTACTCGAAGCGCTCGCCGGGAGCCAGGGTCGGCTGCTCGCCGACGACGCCCTCGCCCCTGACCTCCTGCTGGCGGCCGGTGGCGTCGGTGATGATCCAGTGTCGCGTCTTCAGCTGCACGGTTTCGTCGCCGGAATTGGTGATGACGATGGTGTAGGACCAGAAATAGCGGGAGCGGTCGGCCGACGACTGCTCCGGAACAAAGTTCGGCTCGACGGTCACTTCGATCTGGCGGGTCACGGCGCGATACATGGCTGCCATCATAACGAAAACCCGGCCGGGAACCAACGGCCGCAGGCGGTTTTGGCGACATCGTGCCGCCAGAATTACCGAGGAAGTAGATCCCAATGTGATCCGGCCGCTTTGCGAGACGACGGCCGGACCTGTACACTCCTTGATACGTCGCGATTTGCGGAAGGGTTTCGAACCCCCGATGACCATTGCCGACCAAGTGACGGGATCGACGATCGCGGGAACCGGCAAGCCTGCGGAGGCCAGACCTGCGGAGGCGAAGCCGCGCTCCGCCGCGCCGGCCATCACGCTGCCCGCCATCGGCGAGCGCGAGCTCCGGCTCGACCTGTTCCGCGGGCTCGCGCTGTGGCTGATCTTCGTCGACCATCTGCCGCCGAGCCTTTTGACCTGGTTCACGATCCGCAATTACGGCTTCAGCGACGCTACCGAGATCTTCATCTTCATCTCCGGCTATACTGCGGCGTTCGTCTACGGTCGTGCCATGCTCGAAAGCGGCTTCGTCGTCGCCACCGCGCGCATCCTGCGGCGCGTCTGGCAGATCTATGTCGCCCACGTCTTTCTGTTCACGATCTTCCTCGCCGAAATCTCCTACGTTGCGACCAGGTTCGAGAACCCGCTCTACACCGAAGAGATGGGCATCATGGATTTCCTCAAGCAGCCGGACGTCACGATTGTGCAGGCGCTGCTGCTGCGCTTTCGTCCGGTCAACATGGACGTGCTGCCGCTCTATATCGTGCTGATGCTGGCGCTGCCCTTGATCTTGTGGCTGATGAAATGGCGGCCCGACGTGACGCTCGGCCTCTCGGTCGTGCTCTACGCGGTGACCTGGGAATACGACCTCTATCTGTCGGCCTATCCGAACGGCTTCTGGGCGTTCAATCCCTTCGCCTGGCAATTGCTTTTCGTCTTCGGTGCATGGTGTGCGCTCGGAGGTGCGCGACGCATGTCGCGCATCCTGGCGTCCCGCGTCACGATGTGGATCTCGATCGCCTATCTGGTCGCGGCGTTCTACGTGACGCTGACCTGGTATGTGCCGCAGCTCTCCCACTTCATGCCGAAGCGGCTCGAGCAGTGGATGTATCCGATCGACAAGGCCGATCTCGACGTGCTGCGCTTCACGCATTTCCTGGCGTTCGCCGCACTCACCGTTCGCTTCCTGCCCCGGGAATGGCCGGGCCTGAAATCGCCCTGGCTGCGGCCGCTGATCCTCTGCGGCCAGCATTCCCTGGAGATCTTCTGTCTCGGCGTCTTCCTCGCCTTCGCCGGCCATTTCATCCTGGCCGAAGTCTCCGGCGGCGCAGCCATGCATGCGCTGATTAGTCTCTCCGGAATCCTGATCATGTGGGGCGTTGCCTGGGTGATTTCGTGGTACAAGCGCGTGGCTGACAAGAGCGGTGCGAAAACCAAAAACGCCGTCGGCAACGCCGATCTGGCGGGAGGGGGCTGATGAAGGCGAAGGTTCTCCTGAGCCTGGTCCTGCTGTGCGGTAACCTCGCCGCGCCCCTGGCGCGCGCGGGCGATGCTGCGTCGACTGCTCCGGCCGCACCCCCGGCCTGCGAATTGCCATCCTATCTGCTCACCACTGAAAGCCAGCTTCCCAGGGTCGCCGACGCCATCAAGGCCGGCAAACCGCTGGAAATCCTGGTCATAGGCAGCCGTTCGACCACGATTCCGGCCTCGGAGGACAGCTCCTATCCGGCGCGCATGCAGGCCATTTTGAAGGACAGGCTGCTGCCGTCGGAGGCCGTGCATGTCTCCGTAGAAATACAGAGCAAGAAGACGGCCGAGGAAGCGGCCACCACCTTCGTTAAGCTGATGGAAGCAAAAAGGCCTACTTTGGTCATCTGGCAGACCGGGACTGTCGATGCTATCCGAGCGATTGATCCCGATGATTTTCGCGGGGCGGTGACCGGAGGGGTTTCCGCGTTGCAAAAAGCAGGGGCTGACGTCGTCTTGATGAACTTGCAGTACAGCCCACGTACCGAAACCATGATCTCGGTGCCGCCCTATCTCGACAATATGCGGGTGGTGGCGCAGGAGCATGACATCCCGCTGTTCGACCGTTTCGCGATCATGCGGCAGTGGAATGATCAGGGTCAGTTCGACCTGTTCAGCCCGTCCCGCGGGCCAGAGCTGGCGAAACAGGTCCATGATTGCCTTGGCCGGGCGTTGGCACAGTTCGTGATCGACGCAGCCCATCTGGGGCCGGCTGAGCAGCAAAATTGAGGTCTAGCGTTAATGAGTTCTCTCCGCCCTTTTTGCCTGACGGCGTGGCTGGCTGCCCCCGCGGCGGCTCTGCTGTTGCTGACGCCGGTGTCGCTGGCACCGGTGCAGGCGCAGGCCATGCAGGCAACGCCCGCGCCGCAGCAGGCCGCTAGTCCGGCTCCCGCTTCGCCCTCCCAGACCACCGTCGCCGTGACGTCCCCCGAACAGCGCGGCGTGACCGCGCGCGCCATCGACAAGGTGAAGCAGGTCGCGAAATCCGCCGGCGACATTTTCAGCCGCGTGCCTTGCCTCGCACCGAAGGGCGGCGCGAAGACGATGGGCTCGCTGCCGCATGTCGCGGGCAAGCTCGCCGCCGGCAAACCCGTCGCGATCGTTGCGTTCGGCTCGTCGTCGACGGCAGGCTATGGCGCGAGCTCGCCCGATTTCAACTATCCGAACCGCCTCGCCGCGCAGCTCCGGCGGCAATATCCGAGCGCCGACATCACCGTCATCAATGCGGGCGTCGGCGGCGAGGACGCGCCCGAGATGATGAAGCGCCTCCAGAAGGAGGTGATCGACGTGCATCCGGATCTCGTGATCTGGCAGGTCGGCACCAATGCGGTGCTGCGCAATCTCGATCCCGGTGACACCGCCAAGATGGTCGAGGACGGCATCTCCCGCATCCAGGCCGCCGGCGGGGCCGACATCGTGCTGGTCGATCCGCAATACTCGCCGGCCGTGAACCAGCGCAAGGAGAGCGCCGGCAAGATGGTGCAGCTGCTCGGCAAGGTCGCCGAGCTTCGTCACGTCGGCATCTTCCCCCGCTTCGAGGTGATGCGCGACTGGCACGAGAAGCAATCGATCCCGGTCGAGAGTTTCGTGATCGCCGACGGCCTGCACATGAACGATTGGGGCTATGCCTGCTTCGCCCAGCTCCTCGGCGACGACATCATCCGCTCCGTCGGTCAGATCAAGCTCGGCGTGAATGTGCCGGCTGATGTGCGGACGTATCGGCCGATGTGAGCTTCGCTCACCCTCCCCTGGAGGGGGAGGGTCGCTTCGCATGCAGCGAAGCGGAATGCGGAGCGGGGCGGGGTGACGGTGCTTCCGCATCGAATACTGCCCGCTTGGAGAGATCACCCCACCCCGCTCGCGCTTCGCGCGATCGACCCTCCCCCTCCAGGGGAGGGTAAGAGCCTCACGCCTTCTCCAGCGCCGCGGTCAGATCCTCGATCAGATCATCCGCATGCTCGAGCCCCGCCGAGAAGCGGATGAAGCCCTCGCTGATGCCGAGCGCGGCGCGGTCTTCCGGCTTGAGGCGCTGATGCGTCGTGGTCGCCGGATGCGTGACGAGGCTCTTGGCATCGCCGAGATTGTTCGAGATTTTTGCAAGCTTGAGCTCGTTGAGCACGCGGAACGCGCCCTGCTTGCCGCCCTTGACCTCGAAGCCGACCAGCGTCGAGCCGCCGCGCATCTGCTTCTTCACGAGAGCTGCCTGCGGATGGTCGGCGCGGCCGGGATAGACCAGGCGCGAAATCTTCGGATGGCTCGCCAGCACGTCGGCGATGCGTCCCGCCGTCTCGGTCTGCGCACGCACGCGTACGCCGAGCGTCTCCAGGCCCTTGAGCAGGACCCACGCGTTGAACGGCGAGATCGACGGGCCGGTCTGGCGCATGAAATTGTGGATGTGCTCGGCGATGAACGCTTCCGACGACAGGATGATGCCGCCGAGACAACGGCCCTGGCCGTCGATGTGCTTGGTCGCGGAATAGACCACGACGTCGGCCCCGAGTGCGAGCGGGCTCTGCCAGATCGGTGTCGCAAACACGTTGTCGACGACGAGCCGCGCGCCGCCGCCGTGCGCGATCTCGGCAATGCCGGGAATGTCGAGCACGTCGAGCGTCGGATTGGTCGGGCTTTCCAGGAAGAACGTCTTGGTGTTCGGCCTGAGCGCACGCTGCCACTGGTCGAGATCGGCCCCGTCCACCAGCGTGGTCTCGATGCCGTAGCGCGGCAGCAAGTCCTGGATGACGTAGAGACACGAGCCGAACAGGGCGCGCGAGGCGACCACGTGATCGCCGGCCTTCAGCGGCGCCAGGATCGCGGTCGTCACCGCGGCCATGCCGGTTGCGGCCGAGCGCGCCGCCTCGGCGCCCTCGAGCTCGATCATGCGGCGCTCGAACATCGCGATGGTGGGGTTGGAGTAGCGCGAATAGATGAAGCCGGGGTCCTCGCCCTTGAACCGCGCCTCGCACTCCTCGGCGCTGTTGTAGACATAGCCCTGGGTCAGGAACAGCGCCTCCGACGTCTCGCCATATTGCGAGCGCAGGGTGCCGGAATGAACCAGACGGGTTTCAGGACGGTATTGCGTGGTGGACGCCGGGGACTTCGACATAGGACCTCCTCTGCGTGACCATCGAAAATGGTCACAAAAAAACCGGCCTGGATAACTTCCACGGGCCGGGATCACAGAGGTCCCCGGCCTGTTTAGCGACTTATTTAACGTGGCTGCAAGCCGGCCGGCTCAAATCACCACGGGATAAGTGATGCTCATATTCCGCAATGGCCTTTCCGTCAAGGCGTCCATCGGATAGCCGTAAAAGGCTAGTATTTCCCGCATGTCCGGATGCGTTTGACCCCCGACGAGGACCCCTGGTTGAGCTTCACGGTTGCCGCCGACGCCAATGGTATCCTGCCCGACCGCATGATCGCAGCGATGGCGGAGGCAGGCCTCATCCTGCCCGCTTATGACTTCGTCGAGAGCCAGATCCAGCCGGCGAGCCTCGACCTCCGCCTCGGTGACATCGCGTATCGCGTTCGCGCCAGCTTCCTGCCCGGTCCCGGCGCGACCGTCGCCGAGCGCATCGACGAGTTGAAGCTGCACGAGTTCAGCCTCACCGATGGCGCGGTGCTGGAGACCAATTGCGTCTACATCGTGCCGCTCTTGGAAAGCCTGGCGCTGCCGCCGGAGATCGTCGCCGCCGCGAACCCGAAAAGTTCGACCGGCCGGCTCGATGTCTTCACACGCGTCATCGCCGACGGCACCCGCCGCTTCGACATGATCGGCGCCGGCTATCACGGCCCGCTCTACGCCGAGATCAGCCCGAAGACGTTTCCGGTGCTGGTCAGCGAGGGCTCGCGCTTGAGCCAGGTGCGCTTCCGCACCGGAGATGCCATCCTCAACATCGACGAGCTCGAGGCGCTGCATGCGACCGAGCGTCTGGTCGATCTCGACGATGCTGATCTCACCGGCGGCGTCGCCGTCTCCGTCGACCTCTCCGGCGAGAAGGCCAACGGCTTCGTCGGCTACCGCGCCAAGCGCCACACCGGCGTCGTCGACGTCGACCGCCGCTCCGGCTATGCGGTGGAGGATTTCTGGGAGCCGATCTCGGCGCGTCCCGATGGCAGCCTGATCCTCGACCCCGGCGAGTTCTACATCCTCGCCTCCAAGGAAGCCGTGCAGGTGCCGCCCGATTACGCCGCGGAGATGGTGCCGTTCGATCCCCTGGTCGGCGAGTTCCGCGTGCACTATGCCGGCTTCTTCGATCCCGGCTTCGGCTATGCCGGCGCCGGCGGGCAGGGATCGCGCGCCGTGTTGGAAGTGCGCTCGCGCGAAGTGCCGTTCATTCTCGAGCACGGCCAGATCGTCGGCCGTCTCGTCTACGAGAAGATGCTGGCGCGCCCCGACGCGATGTACGGCCAGCGCATCGGCTCGAACTACCAGGCGCAGGGGCTGAAGCTGAGCAAGCATTTCCGGGTGTAGTAATAGCCCACCCTCCGCTGTCATTCCCCGCGAAGGCGGGGAATCCAGTACGCCACGGCCTCTCGACTCAATCACAAGCGCCTCTGGAATACTGGATCGCCCGGTCTTCGCAGGGTGATGACACCGAGCTTGTGGCGTGTTGCGTCACCCCATCCGCGATGACACACTCCCGCAAAACAACGATCGGGAGCGAACATGACCGCCGCATCAGACGCAGCACAAGAAGCGCAATGGAAGCGCTGGCGCGCGGTCGCCGACCTCTATCACGCCTACTTCACCGGCCTCATCCTCACCGTCGTCACGCGGCGCGGTACGGCGGATGCTGCCGAATTCGTCTTCCGCGTGTTTCGCCGCCAGCAGCAGGAGCGCTTCCTGCCGGGGCTCGAGAAGCTCGGTCTCAGTCATCTGCCGCCGGCGGTGGCCGCCGCGCAATATCACTATCTCTCCAACTGGATCGGCGGCGTGCATGTCGAGTACATGTATGAGAGCGACTGCAAAGCCTGGATCCGCTATCCGCCGCCGCGCTGGATCTGGAAGGGTACCGCGATCTGTGGCGTGCCGGGTGAGGTCTCGCGCGCGATGCTGCGCGGCTGGCACGCCAACAATGGCGTCGCGCTCGGCGATCTCAGGCTCGGCTTCGTCTGCACCAAGCAAAGCGTCGACGGTCAGGACGGGCTCGAAGGCTATTATCATCAGTACGACCACCCGCTCGAGGTGGACCAGCGCCTGGTGTTCGCGCGCCATCTGGAAGCGCCATTGTTCGACGCTAAGACCGCGCCTGCCTTGCCCGTCGCGAGCTGGCCGAAGCCGCGGCTGGAAAAAGCCTACCGCAACTACGCGATGGAATATGTGCGCACCGCCGCGCCCGTCATGGTGCAATTGTTCGGCCCGGAAGACGCCGGCTATCTCCTGCATCTCACGGGCAAGCTGATCGGGATGCAGTATTTCGACGAGGTTGCAGCGGCGCTCGCAATGAGCCGCGGCGGCGCCAGCGAGTTCGCAGCGTTCCTGAATGCGCTGTTTGCCGCGCAGGATGACTCTGCCGAGACGACGGCATCGGAAGGCACGTTTGAATTTCGTCAGCAGAGCTGGAAGCTGATGGATGACGTCGCCGACTATCATCGCGCCTGCACCAAGGTGCTGGAAGGGTTGTTCGAGGGGCTCGCTGCCGGATGCGGGCGGCACATCGGCGTGCACCTGCGCCCGACAGCGGGCGGTCGGCCGCCGCTGGTGTGGACCATTGAGTAATTCCACCACTTGAAATGCGCTGCCGCAGGGCACGCCTGCATCCGGCGCAGGAGGAATCGGCAAATGCCGTGCTAAGCCTGTCGCCGCGCCTTCCGCGCGAAGAAATTTATTGGCACACCTACGCATTGCCGCGCCGCGAATGGCCTGCGCCCGGGAGAGGACATGTCCGACATCGCCGAAATCCCGGTCGATGAACAAGAGCGTCCGTTGCCGCCGCCTCCGCGGCCGGTACGAAGCGCGCTGATGGACGGGCCGATTCTGCGCACGCTGCTCGGCCTCGCCTGGCCGAACGTGGTCGCGCTGTCGGCCGGCACCTGTGTGGTGATCGCGGAGACCTCCTATATCGGTCGGCTCGGCGTCGAGGCGCTAGCCGCAATGGCGCTGGTGTTTCCGACAGTGATCCTGACCATGACGATGTCCGGCGGGGCCATGGGCGGCGCCGTGGCGTCGGCCATTGCGCGGGCGCTCGGCGCAGGCGACCGCGAGCGCGCCGGCACGCTCGCCGCACATGCACTGCTGATCGGCATCACCTTCGGCCTCGTCTTCATGCTGGGTATGCTGATCTTCGGGCCGCGCGTTCTGGAAATGCTCGGCGGACGCGGGGATGTGCTGACGCATGCGATCGCCTACACACAGGTGTTTTTTGGCGGGGCCGTGCTGCCGTGGCTGCTCAACACCATGGCCGGCGTGTTGCGCGGCACCGGCAACATGAAGCTGCCCTCGCTGTTGATGCTGAATTCCGCGGTCATGCAGGTCGTGCTTGGCGGCACGCTGGGCCTCGGGCTCGGGCCCGTGCCGCAGTTCGGCATGCGCGGCGTCGCGGCCGGCTCGCTGATCGCCTATTCCATGAACATCTGTGTGATGGGCTGGTACCTGTTCTCCGGCCGCGCCCGAATCGTACCGAAACTGCGCGGGCTGCGGGTCCAATGGGCGATGTTCTTCGACATCCTCAAGGTCGGCGCCATCGCCTGCTTCTCGCCGCTGCAATCGGTGCTGACGATCTCGATCTTCACCCACATGCTGGCAAAGTTCGGCACTGCGATCCTCGCCGGCTACGGCATCGGCGCGCGGCTGGAATTTTTGCTGACCTCGATCGCGTTCTCGTTCGGCATCGCCTCGGTGCCGATGATCGGCATGGCGATCGGCGCGGTGCGCATCGCGCGCGCCCGGCGCATCGCCTGGATCGCCGGTGCGAGCGCGTTCGTCGCCGTCGGCGCGCCGGCGTGCCTCGTCGCGCTGTTCCCAGATCTCTGGGTCAACATCTTCACCGACAGCGCCACCGTGCGCGCGACCAGCCATCAATATCTGTCGACGGTGGCACCATTCTACGCCTTCATCGGGCTCGCCTCGACGATGTATTTCTCGTCGCAGGGCGCGGCGAAGGTGATCGGTCCGGTGCTGGCGCAGACCACGCGCCTGATCTACATCGCGGCGATCGGCTGGTGGCTGTCGACGCACGACGCCACCGCGCAGAGCTTCTTCTGGCTGGCCGCCAGCTCGATGGTCGTGCTCGGCCTGCTCTCGTGCTCCAGCGTGGTGCTGACACGCTGGGGGCCGCGCGAGAACAAGCCTGCGATCAGGCCGGCTCTTTCGGCTGCCGACTAACGGTGCCTGTGGCGGCGATGGCCGCCACCGCCGACATTGGCGAGCCGCATCAATTGCGGAATCATCGCCATCATGTCGCCGCCACTGGTGCCGCCGAGCATGCCCATGATGTCGCCGCCACCCATGCCGCTCACTCCGGTCGGCATGTAGCCGCCACCGCCCATCGGCGTGTAGCCGCCGTAGTTGGGCGCGCCGAAGCCACCGCCGAAATTGCCGCCGCCGCCCATCATGCTGCCGAGCCCGCCGCCGCCATTGTCCATCATGCGGCTCATCATCGGACCCATGGTCTGCATCAGCATGGCGAAGCGGCGCTTGCCCATCTTCGCCTTCATCATCTCCAGCATCGGCGCCATCTGGGTCATCATGTCCTCGCCGCCGGCGCCTCCGCCGCCGAGGAACTGCGCCTTTGCCGGCGCGCTCGAGATCGAAAACAGCAGCAGCACGGCGGCTGCCTGGCAGATCACTTTATCCGCACCTCTCATGGCCTGCTCCTCGCGTGCGTGGCTCCGCCGGGAGAGCGGAGCCAACCGGACGCACGCGGCCATCGTTAGGGCCGGCGAGGGCAGGGCTCTGTGAGAAAGATCACGCCGCCACGGCCGGGAACGCCCGGTGTATCGCGGCGACGGCGTCCCTGGTCTGCCCCTGGACGTAAGCCGCAAGCTCGTTCGGCAGCATGTCGATGATCCAGACAAGGCGGCAGCTCGTCTCGCCCTCGGCGATCACCTGCACCGAGGCGCTGTAATGCCTCAGCCGCTCGTTGTTGATGGCGTAGACCAGCCGCTGCCGCGCATCGTCGCAATCGACCAGCACCTCGCGTGCCACTGATCCATTGGCGAAGGTGACGATGCGTGCATCGCCGTCGAGCGTGCAGGCGGTGACGAAGCCCGGCGCCAGCCGCTGAGGCAGCGCTCCGAAATCTCGTACGGCGTCCCAGACGTCGCGGGCGGGAACGGGGAGGGAAATGTCGTTGTGGATGGAGGCCATGAAGGTGTCCTTGATTGGGAAAGTCGTCACCACAAACACCGTCATTGCGAGCGTAGCGAAGCAATCCAGAGATGTTTCCGCAGAGACAATCTGGATTGCTTCGTCGCAAGAGCTCCTCGCAATGACGGAGGAGAGAGCTCACACACAAACCGCCTCGATGTTGTTGCCATCGGGATCAATCAGGAACGCCGCGTAGTAGGTCGGGCTATAGTCCTTGCGCGGGCCGGCGCCGCCATTGTCGCGGCCGCCGCTCTTCAGGCCCTCGCTGTGGAATGCCTTGACCGCGTCATGGTCCTTGGCGCGGAAGGCGATATGCGCGCCGTCGGCCTTGCGTCCCTTGTTCAGGTGCAACCAGAGCGCCGGCTCGCCCTTCGGCCCGAAGCCCCCATAGCCGTCGCCGCTGGAGCACAGGGCGTAGCCGAGCGGGGCCAGCACCGCGGTGTAGAAGCGCGTGGCGGCGTCGAGGTCGGCAACACGCAGTCCGATATGGTCGTACATGATCGTCTCCATTGCAAAGCGCGCCGCAACTGGCGCGCGCCGGAGACGACCCTATTCAGTTGAGGGTCGCGCGCTCTTGGAGAATCTTGCGCTCGCCCTTCGATGCCTGCCGGAACTTCGTCGGCGACACGCCGGCGGCGCGATGGAAGGTGCGGACGAAATTGGAGAGATCGCCGAAGCCGACGTCATAGGCGACGTCGGTGACCGCGATGTCATCATCTGTCAGCAGCCGCGCCGCGTGGCGTAGCCGCGAGCGCACCAGATATTGATGCGGGGTGACGCCGAGCACGGCCGAGAACAGCCGCAGGAAATGGAACGGGCTGAGGCCCGCCTGCCGCGCCGCCTGTTCGAGATCGACCTCGGCATGCGAGTTGGCGTCGATCCACAGCGCCGCTTCGACCGCGCGGCGGCGGTCGCGTGCGGTGGGCGTGGCCGGCTTCCGCGCCTTGCCCGAGACGACATCGACGAAGCGGCCGGCCAGAATTTGACCGACCTCGTCGAGACCGAGGTCGCTGTTGCCATCTGCGGCCGTCTGGGCGAGTTCGCCCAGCACCATCAGCTCGGGCAGCGGCGGTGTCGCGCCGACCTGCCAGATCTCGCGCCGTCCCCCGAGGGCATTGACCATGTCTTCGCTGAAGAAGAAGCCCAGGCAGACGTCGCCGCTGACATGCTCATGCGTGCAAGTGTATTCCTCGCGGGGAGCGCCGACCAGCATCGAGCCCGCCACCAGCTCGAAGAAGCCGGCGCGGCACTGGCAGCCGAAGCTGCCGGAGCGGACATAGGCAATGGAATGGCCGGTGCGGCACTCCGCGAACGGTTTGTCGTCCGGTCCCGCATCGCAGCGAAACTCGGAGACGATGATCGATTGCGTGGTCAGCAGCGTGGTCGCGTCCATGCCACCTATCTAGGCATGATCCGGACAAGTGTGTAGCGGTTGTCCAACAAGATCATGCCTAAAAAAACGGAGCTAAAGTGCGATCGAGATCGCGCCTTAGCTGGAGGGCCTCGGTGGGGCAACGGGCAGCAGCACCTCGAACAGCGTCTTGCTCGCGACCGGATGCGCGCCCTCGAGCGCCAGCAGCCGCCGCTTGGAGATCACCCCGCCGTCAGGCGAGAGCCGGTCGGCGTAATTGCCGGCCTCCAGCACCCGGTGGCAGGGCACGATCAGCATGTAGGGATTTTTGGCGATCGCCTGCGCCACCGAATGCGCGGCGCCGGAGGCGCCCAGCGCCTTGGCGATCTCGTGATAGGTGCGCGTCTCCCCGCGCGGAATGGCGCAGGCGGCTTCATAAACGCGCCGGTGGAAGCCGGGCACGCCGCCGGCGTCCAGGCTGACCTCGGAAAAATCAGGGTCGCCGCCCTGCAGAAGGCCCACGATGCCCTCGATCGCAAGCTCGGCATTCAGCGGAGGCTGCTGCTCGCGCGCCTCGGGATGGACCGCGAAAATCCGGCGGCGGGTGTCGATCTCCCGCGCCTCCGGCAATTGCACGGCAACCACACCGGTGCTGCTCCAGATGATGCCGCAGCGCCCTATGGCCGTGTTGAATATCGCGTAGCCACGCCCCACCATGCACACGCCCCACTCAGTGCACGTCTCCCCAGACGCGTGATCATAACACCGCCACAATCCGGCGCACCCAAAATCTTGCCAGGACGTTAACATCCGTCCGGCTGACCGCGCCAAAGCGCTTGGCGAGGGACGCCGTCTCGGCTAATCAGGGTTGGCGTGAGACGCGCATTCGCGGGCGTAGTTCAATGGTAGAACGGCAGCTTCCCAAGCTGCATACGAGGGTTCGATTCCCTTCGCCCGCTCCAATTTTTTTGCCGATGGGCGTCTTACGGCAGCAAGCCAGCTCACCCATTGCGCCGCCGACCTTGAGATCATGCCTCTCGAAAGGCTTTCGGGAAGGTCGTGTCTGCCGAGAGGTCAAGCTCCAGCAGCGTGTTGCCATGGTCGGCAATCGCCCCGACCGTAAAAGCACCCCACGCCAGTACTGTGAGCCGAGCTTGATCGTTGATCGGATTGACCGGCTGCACCGCGGGGTTGAACGTTTCGTGCAGATGAAACGCGACCGGATCGACCAATTTTCGGTCGAGGCCCGTAACTGCAAGATCAATCCTGAACCATCCCGGCCGCACGTCGGAAGGTTGGACGGTAGCCGACAGGCGTAGGCCATTCTTGGCTGCCTCTCTGCCGAACTGGCCTTTGTTCTTGTCCTCCGGGTCTTCAATCGGCATTTGTGGAGCGTGCCTGGTTGTTACGGACGGAGCCAGGATTGCCATCTTCGGGGCCGCAATTTCTGTTTGTCTGGATTTCAGCTCCTCCGTTGCTGCGGCAACATCTTGAACGCTTCTTTTGACCGCTGAGATCTCCGCCGTAATCCCCCCGGGGAGAACGACTTTGGTCAAGCGGTCTCGGAAGATCAGGACGACCCCGATTACGACCGCGAGTCCCAGCAGAAACTTCGTGCTCTCGTCGGCGGTGATCTTGATGGCGCCGAACATATTGAGAATGCCAAGCGCGAGACACACGATCGCGATTATCCAAAGCCCTGCACTGACGATGGCGTCCGAATTGGTGGGCATGGCTACACCCGCTAATAGATCTCGAGCCTGAATCCGAATGGCCCGATAGAACTGGCAATCAGGAAACTCTACCCTGCTGCTTCTCAAATGCAATCGACGTTGGATTGTACCCGCCTTGGTTGTCGAATTAAGCACGGGCCTCATTGCGATGTTTGGCCTCCAAAGATTCCAATATATTAGCCCTTCGCTCCCGGCACACACCGCTTCCCCGGCCTAAGCTCTTCTTGCCCCGCGGATGCGGTCCTTGCGTCGGGCAATGTTCGGATGACGGCCAGGACCAGCAACCATGGACCAGCAGAAACTCGACCGTGCGATCGGTCGTCGCTTGAAGACGTTGAGGACGCAGGCGGGCATGACGTTGAACGAACTCGCGACGCGCTCCGGTGTCAGCCGGGCCATGATCGGGCGGGTGGAGCGGGCGCAGAGCAGCGCCACCGCTGCGCTGCTCAACAAGCTCTGCGCGGCGCTCGACGTCACCCTCAGTGACGTCGTCGCGCTCGCGGAGAAGCCACCGGAGCGGCTGATGCGGCTTGCCGACCAGCCGCTTTGGCGCGATCCCGACAGCGGCTATCGGCGGCGGCACGCTTCGCCGCCGGATGCGGCAAGCGGCATCGAGATCATCGTCGTCGATCTGCCGGCCGGAGCGCGCGTCTCCTACAGCCCCTGGGGCCGCAACGCGTTCACCCAGCAGCTGCTGATGCTGGAGGGCGCGGTCTGCGTACATATCGACGCCAAGACGGTGCGCTTGCGCGATGGCGATTGTCTCGATTTCGACGTGATGCGGGCGGTGACCTTCGAGAACGAAACCAAACAGGATGCGCGTTACGTCATCATCACGCGGCGCGGCACATCGTACGGGAAAATGTGATGCCGCTGATCGTGCGGGACGCCACGCTGGAGGATGCCGAAGATATTTTGGCCATCTACAATTACGCCGCGATCAACACCACGGCGGTGTGGACCGACGGACCGGCTGATCTGGCTTCGCGGCGCGAGTGGATGTGCGCACGGCAAGCGGCCGGCTATCCCGTGCTGGTCGCGATGAAGGGCAGGGACGTCGTCGGCTTCGCATCATTCGGCGATTTCCGCCCCTGGCCCGGTTATCGCCACACCGTGGAGAATTCGGTCTATGTCGGCGAGCAACATCATCGGCTCGGTGTCGGCCGCAGCCTGATGGCCGCGCTGATCGAGCGCGCCACTGCGCTCAACAAGCACACGATGGTCGCCGCGATCGAGGCCTCGAATTCCGCCTCGACCGGGCTGCACGCGTCGTTCGGCTTTGCCGAGGTTGGCCGTATGCCTGAGGTCGGCTGCAAGTTTGGCCGCTGGCTCGATATGGTCCTCATGCAGAAGCGGCTTTCCAGTGAGGTGAGGCCGTGACGATGCAGGTGCGCACCGGCGATACCTTTGATCCGCGCGTCATTGCGCTGCTCGACCATCACGTCACGGCTGCGCGGGCGCAGACCGCGCCGGGCAGCGCCCATGCGCTCGATCTCGCGGGGCTCCGTGCGAGCGACGTTGCGTTCTGGACCGGCTGGGACGGCGAGACGCTGGTCGCCACCGGCGCGCTGAAGATGCTCTCGGCCGACCATGGCGAGGTGAAGTCGATGCACACGCTGCAAACGACGCGGAGGCGCGGCTTCGGCGGCCGGATGCTGCGCCACATCGTGACTGAGGCCCGCGCGCGCGGCTTGAAGCGGCTCAGCCTCGAGACCGGCTCGTGGGATTATTTCAAGCCCGCGCATGCGCTCTACCAGGCGCACGGTTTTGTGCTCTGCGGCCCGTTCGAGGGCTATGCCGAGGATCCCAATAGCCTGTTCCTGACGCGCGACCTGACGGGCGACTGAGGCCGCGCGGAGCAACCTCGGCCCGAAAACATCGCCGTGCGTCTCAAAATGAGTTGCGTACCTCAAAACACCTCGATAACCTTCAGCCATGGCCGATACTCTCACCGCGACCGCGCTGACGTTGAAGGACATCGCCCGCGAGGCGGGCGTCAGCCTCGCGACGGTCGACCGCGTCCTGCACAACCGCCCGGGCGTGCGGCCCGATACGGTCCGGCGCGTCAAGGCGGCGATCGAGCGCAACGCCTTCCAGCCGCATGTCGCGGCCGCCGAGCTCGCCCGCAGCCGTGCCCGCCGCTTTGCCTTTGTCATGCCGGCGGGGCCGAACCCCTTCATGCAGCAGATCGAGGCCTATCTCGGCGAGATGTCGGCCTGGCTCTCAGCCCGCCGCCTCGGCGTCGAGATGGTCGCCACTGACGTGTTCGACCCGTCCGTGCTCGCGGCCTCGCTGGAGACGCTGTCTGGCGATTACGACGGCGTCGCCGTGGTGGCGCTGGACCATCCCGGGGTCCGCGCCGCGATCAACGATCTCGTCGACGCCGGGACCAGGGTCGTGACGCTGGTCTCGGACGTGCCGTCCTCGCGTCGCCACCATTATGTCGGCATCGACAACATTGCGGCGGGACGCACCGCCGGCGCACTGGTCGGTCGGCTGGTCGGCCAACGGTCCGGCAAGGTCGCGATCGTCGCGGGCTCGCAGGGCCTGCGCGACCATTCCGAACGCATCTTCGGCTTCAGCCAGGTGATGGCGTCGGAATTCCCCGATCTCAGCGTGCTGCCGGTGCTGGAGGGGCGCGACGAAGACGGCCGTTCGGAACAGGTTCTGGCGCGGCTGCTCGGCAGGCATGCTGACATTGTCGGCCTTTATAACGTCGGCGCCGGCACGCAAGGCGTCGCCAAAGCGTTGAGCGATGCCGGCCGCGGCAAGCAGGTGGTGTTCGTCGGACACGACGTCACCGCACTGACGCGCCGGCTGCTGTTGCAGGGCGTGATGGATGCCGCGATCTCGCAGAACCCCGGGCATGAAGCGCGCGCCGCCGTGCGCGTGCTGCTCGCGCTTGCGCGCGGCGAGCCGATTTTGCGCGAACAGGAGAAGATCAGGATCGACATCGTGATGCGGGACAATTTGCCTTAGGGGCGGGTGGATTTCAAAACGGTCCGTTGCGGAAAGGGCGACTCTGAGATCGCGCACCGCATCAGGCGAAAGGGAGGACGGCGTGTATCTCGGTATCGACATCGGCACATCCGGTGTGAAAGCGGTGCTCGTGAGCGAAACCGGCGCGATTGTCGCGACGGCCGCGCGCGAGCTTGCGCTGTTGCATCCTGCGCCGCTGTGGTCCGAGCAGGATCCCGACGCCTGGGTCGATGCGGCGGTTGGCGCGGTCGACGATCTCGCCGCCCGCCATCCGCGCGAGGTCGCGCAGGTGCGCGGCATCGGGCTGTCCGGCCAGATGCATGGCGCGACGCTGCTGGACGAGGATGGACGGCCGCTGCGCCCCGCTATTCTGTGGAACGACGGCCGCTCGCATGCCGAATGCGTCGCGCTCGAGCGGCGCTGCCCGTCGCTGCACACGATCGCCGGCAATCTGGCAATGCCCGGCTTCACCGCGCCAAAGTTACTCTGGGTCGCGCGGCACGAGCCGCAAATCTTCGAGCGCGTGGCAAAGGTGCTGCTGCCAAAGGCCTATGTGCGTTATCGCCTCACCGGCGAGATGGTCGAGGACATGTCCGACGCCGCCGGCACGCTGTGGCTCGATGTCGGTCTGCGCCGCTGGTCGGCGCTGCTGCTGCACGCCGTCGGGCTCGATCTCCACCACATGCCCCGCCTCGTCGAGGGCAGCGAGGTCAGTGCAGTGCTCGCGCCGGAATTCGCGCGGCGCTGGGGCATGGCCAATGATGTCGTGATCGCCGGCGGTGCCGGCGACAATGCCGCGAGCGCCATCGGGCTCGGCGCGATCGCACCGGGTGATGCGTTCCTGTCGCTCGGCACCTCCGGCGTGGTGTTCCGCGTCACCGACCGGTTTGCACCGGCGCCGGCTTCGGCCGTGCATGCGTTCTGCCATGCGCTGCCCGGCCTCTGGCATCAGATGGGCGTGATGCTGTCGGCCGCGGCTTCGCTGGCCTGGCTCGCGGGCGTGATGGAGACGCCGGCCGCCGCGCTCCTGGCGCCGCTCGGCGAGCGTGTCGACGGACCGAGTTCGATAAAATTCCTGCCCTATCTCGACGGCGAGCGCACGCCGCACAACGATGCCGCCGCCAGCGGCGCGTTCGTCGGCTTGCGCGGTGCGACCGGGCGCAGCCAGATCGTGCAGGCCGTGCTGGAAGGCGTCGCCTTCGCCGCGCGCGACAACCTGGCGGCGCTGAGCGCGGCCAGCGGGCCGATCGCGGAGGTCGATCTCGTCGGCGGCGGCTCGCGCTCGCCGCTGTGGGCGCAGATCTGCGCCGATGTGCTCGGCATTCCCGTCCACCGCGTCGAGGAAGGCGAGGTCGGGGCGGCGCTCGGCGCCGCACGGCTCGGCCGGCTCGCCGCCACCGGCGAAGATCCCGCGGACGTGTGCAAGCGCCCGCGGCGGCTCGCGAGCTTTGCGCCCCGCGCATCCGTCACAGCGGCCTATGACGAGGCCTATCGGCGGTGGCGCGAACTTTATCCTGCGTTGAAGGAGAGCCTTAAGTGAACGCATCAGCGAAATTCTTCGATGCAAGCGCCCCTGTCGCCTTCGGCGGCAAGGATGCGGGAAACACGCCCGCCTTCCGCTGGTACGACAAGGACCGGCTCGTCCATGGCCGCAGGCTCGAGGATCATCTGCGCTTCGCGGTCTGCTACTGGCATTCGTTTTGCTGGCCGGGCGGCGATCCGTTCGGCGGCGAGACCTTTCTGCGCCCCTGGCATCAAGGTGCTGATGCCATGGCGCAGGCACGCGCCAAGGCCGATGTCGCCTTCGAGCTGTTCCGCCTGCTGGACGTGCCCTTCTTCACCTTCCATGACGTCGATGCGGCGCCGGAAGGCACTTCGCTCAGCGAGTCCGTCGCCAATCTCAACGCGATCGCCGATCTGTTCGAAGCGAAGATGGCCTCCGCAAAAGTCCGCTTGCTCTGGGGCACCGCCAATTTGTTCACGCATCGCCGCTACATGGCGGGTGCCGCGACCAATCCCGACCCCGAGATCTTCACCTATGCCGCCGGCCAGGTCCGCGCCGCGCTGGAGGTGACGCACCGACTCGGCGGCCAGAACTATGTGCTGTGGGGCGGCCGCGAGGGCTACGAGACGCTGCTCAACACCGATCTCAAGCGCGAGCTCGACCAGCTCGGCCGCTTCATCTCGCTGGTCGTCGAGCACAAGCACAAGATCGGCTTCAAGGGCCCGATCCTGATCGAGCCGAAGCCGAAAGAGCCGACCAAGCATCAATATGATTTCGACGTCGCCACCTGCTACGGCTTCCTGGAACGCTACGATCTCCTGAACGACGTCAAGCTCAACATCGAGCAGAACCACGCCATTCTTGCCGGCCACTCCTTCCATCACGAGGTCGCGCTCGCCGAGGCGCTCGGCATCTTCGGCTCGCTCGACGTCAATCGCGGCGATGATCTGCTCGGCTGGGACACCGACCAGTTCGCGATGAACGTGCCGGAGCTGGCTCTGGTGTTCCACGAGATCCTGAATCGCGGCGGCTTCACCTCGGGCGGGCTCAATTTCGACGCCAAGATCAGGCGGCAGTCGATCGACCCCGACGATCTGATCCATGCCCATGTCGGCTCGATGGATGCCTGCGCGCGCGCGTTCCTCGCCGCCGCCGACATGCTCGATGCCGGCGCCCTCACCGCACCGCTCGCGCAGCGCTACGGGGGATGGGCGGGGCCCGAGGGCCGGGCCATTCTCGGCGGCCAGCGCTCGCTCGCCGAACTTGCCGACCGTGCGCTCAGCCCCGGCTTCGACCCGCGGCCGCGCTCGGGGCGGCAGGAATATCTGGAATCCCTGGTCAATCGCTACGTTTGAGGAAGGCCGCTGATGACAAAGGCTGAAGCGACACCGGTCCTCGAGCTGACCGGCATCGGCAAGGAGTTCGGCGCAATCCGCGCGCTGCACGGCGTCGACCTGCAGGTCCAGCCCGGCGAGGTCGTTGGCCTGATGGGCGACAACGGCGCGGGCAAGTCCACGCTGGTCAAGATCATCGCCGGCAATTTCCGTCCCAGCCATGGCGAGATCCGCTTTGCCGGCAACGCCGTCCATTTCAACCGGCCCGTCGATGCCCGCGGCGTCGGCATCGAGGTCGTCTACCAGGACCTCGCGCTCGCCGACAATCTGACGGCTGCTGCCAACGTCTTCCTCGGCCGCGAGCTGAAGCGCAGGTTCGGCCCGCTCGCATTGCTCGACCACAAGGCGATGGCGGCGCGTGCGCTGGAGCTGTTCGGCGAATTGCGCTCGGAGACGCGCCCCGACGATCTCGTCAAGCAGATGTCTGGCGGCCAGCGCCAGGCGGTTGCGATCGCGCGGACGCGGCTCTCCAACGCGCGGCTGGTCATGATGGACGAGCCGACCGCCGCGATCTCGGTGCGCCAGGTCGAGCAGGTGCTCGGCCTGATCCATCGGCTGAAGGAGCAGGGCGTCGCCGTCATGCTGATCTCGCACCGCATGCCCGACGTGTTCGCGGTGTGCGACCGCGTGATCGTCATGCGCCGCGGCGAGAAGCGGGCGGACAAGCCGATCCACCAGACGTCGCCCGAGGAAGTCACCGCCCTGATCACCGGCGCGAAGGAGGCTGCGTGATGGCCATGCCCTTGGAATCTCCGATCAGCTTCACCAATGTCGGCCGGATCAAATGGTGGCAGCGCGGCATCTTCGCCTCCCAGACGGGCTATGTCCTGCTCGCGCTGGCGATGCTGCTGGTGGTGATGCATTTCGCCAGCCCCTATTTCTTCACCGAAGGCAACATGCAGAATGTGGCGAAGAATTTCTCCTTCATCGCCATCGCCACCCTCGGCGTCACCTTCGTGATCATCACCGGCGGCATCGATCTGTCGGTCGGCTCGATGATGTGCTTCTCCGCCATGATCACCTCGATGGTCATGACGGAGCTGTCGGCGCCCGGCTCGCCCGCAGGCTCGCTGTTCGTGCATATGGCCGCTGACGGCAAGACCGTGCTCGCCAACGTGCCCGGTCTGATCCTCCTGATCTCGATCCTTGCGGGGCTCGGCGTCGCGCTGATCGCGGGCCTCGTCAACGGCTTCTGTATCGCCGTGCTCGGCCTGTCGCCTTTCGTCACCACGCTCGGCATGCTCTCGATCGTGCGCGGGCTCGGCTATGTCGTCTCCAACGGCCGCGGCAGTTTTCCGGGCGGGCCGGATGCTGATTACTTCTACGCGCTCACCTCGGGCGACGTGCTCGGCGTGCCCGTGCCCTTCATCTATCTCGTGATCCTCGCGCTGGCGATGGCCGTGGTCCTGCACCACAGCTCGTTCGGCCGCCACGTGTTCGCGCTCGGGGGCAACGAGAAGGCCGCCGAACTCACGGGCATACCGGTCGTGCGGGTGAAGATCGAGGTCTATGTGATCTGCGCGCTAGCCGCAGGGCTGCAGGGCATCATCATCTCCGGCTGGCTCGGCTCGGCGCCCGCTAACATGGCGACGTCCTACGAGCTCAACGTGATCGCGGCGGCCGTCATCGGCGGTGCCAACCTCGCCGGCGGCATCGGCGGTCCGTTGGGGGCCATCGTCGGCTGCGTGCTGCTGGAAGTGATCCGCAACGGCCTCGTGCTGGCACAGGTCAGCTCCTACTGGCAGCAGACGCTGGTCGGCGTGATCATCATCCTGGCGGTGCTGGTCGACCGCATCCGCTCGCGGATGACCTGAAATGACGTCGTTCCGGGAGGGCAACGAAAATGTCGCCTGTCCGCTCCCCGGACGATCTTAAGAGGATGGGCGCCAGAGAAGGGTGGAGGAAACAATGAGGAAACTTCTTCTTGCCGGCATCGCGGTCGCGATAATGGCGACGCCGGCGTTTGCCGCGAACTACCGTTTCGTGATCGTGCCCAAGGCGATGAACAATCCGTTCTTCGATTTCGCGCGCGACGGCTGCCTGAAGCGTGCCAAGGAGCTTGGCAACATCGAGTGCATCTACAAGGGGCCGGTGGAGCATGAGCCGGCGACGCAGGCGCAGATCATCCAGGACTTCGTTACCCAGAAGGTCGACGGCCTCGCCATCTCGGTCGCCGACGTTGCGGCCATGACCAAGTCGATCGAGGCGGCGACCGCGGCCGGCATCCCCGTCATCACTTTCGATGCCGATGCGCCTGGCTCCAAGCGGATCGCCTATATCGGCACCAACAACAAGGAGTTCGGCGTCGCGCTCGGCAAGGAGCTCTTGAAGCTGCGGCCCGATGGCGGCAAATACGCGATGGTCTCGGGCGGTCCGGGCGCCAAGAATCTCGCCGAGCGCGTCGACGGCGTCCGCGAGGCGCTGAAGGGCTCGAAATGGACCGAGGTCGCGGGCTCGCCGACCTTCTGTAACGACGATCCGGCGCTGGCGGTCCAGCAGATGACGGATATGCGCACCGCAACACCCGACCTCGCCGCGATCGTTCCCATCGGCGGCTGGCCGATGTTCGCCCCCGAAGGCTTCAAGGCCTTCGCCTCCAGGAATAAGAAGGACATCGACTCCGGCAAGTTCACGCTGGTCGTCGCCGATACGCTGAAGATGCAGCTCGAGCTGCTGCGCGACGGCTATGCCAATGCCCTGGTCGGCCAGCGTCCGTTCGAGATGGGTGAGAAGGCGATGGACACGCTGCTCGCCATCAAGAAGGGCGAGAAGGTGCCCGAGATCGTCTATACCGGCCTCGATCTCGTGACCAAGGACAACGTTGCGCAGATGTTGAAGTAGGAGCGTCGCCAGCCCCGTGCTCCTGCGAGCCTCTACCGCTTGCGGTTTCCGCAAGCGGGAGAGATGATTTGGACCGTTGGAAGACTTTGGAAAGCAATGGGAATGAAACGGTCGCGGCTCGGCTCTCTCGACGTCACCTCAATCGGTCTCGGTTCGGCCCCGCTCGGCGGATTGTTCACCGCCGTCAGCGACGCCGATGCGCTCGCCACGATCGAGCGTGCCTGGTCGGCCGGCATCCGCTTCTACGACACCGCGCCGCTCTACGGCTTTGGCCTCGCCGAACGGCGGCTCGGCGCTTTCCTGCGGCAGCAGCCGCGCGACTCCTACGTCATCTCGACCAAGGTCGGTCGTCTGCTGCGCGCGCCTGATGGCGCGGCCGCCGAGGACGAGCACTACAAGGGCACGTCGCGCGAGCGGCCGGTGTTCGATTTCTCCTATGACGGCGTGATGCGTTCGGTGGAGGAGAGCCTGACGCGCCTTGGGCTCGACCGCATCGATGTGCTGCTCGTGCATGATCCCGACGATCACTATGACGACGCCGTGGCCGGCGCCTTCCGCGCACTCCAGCGCCTGCGCGCCGACGGCACGGTCAAGGCGATCGGTGCCGGCATGAACCAGTCGGAAATGCTGCTCCGTTTTGCGGAAGCCGTTCCGGTCGACTGCTTCCTGCTCGCCGGCCGCTACACGCTGCTCGACCAGGGCGCGCTGGATGCGCTGCTTCCGGTCTGCCGCGAGAAGAACATCGGCATCCTGCTCGGCGGCATCTACAACAGCGGCATTCTGGCCAATCCGCATTCTGGCGCGAAGTTCAACTATCAGGACGCCGACGCCGGGCTGATCGCGCGTGCGCTCGAGCTCGACGAGCTGTGCCGCAAGCACGGGACCGAGCTGAAGGCCGCCGCGCTCCAGTTCTGCATGGCCCATCCGGCGGTCACAATTGCCGTGCTGGGCGCGCGCAACGCCGCGGAAGTTTCCGACAACATCGCAATGTCGGAGAAGGCGGTGCCACAAGCCTTCTGGCAGGAGCTGCGCACGCGCAAATTCGTCGACGCACGCGCGCCGTTGCCGGGCGGAGCGTGAGGCATGATCGTCGACGGTCATCAGCATTTTTGGGATCCGTCGCGCGCCGACTATCCCTGGATGGAAGCGCCGGAATTGGCCTCGATCCGCCGCGCCTTCGGCCCCGCCGATCTCGCGCCGCTGTTGAAAGCAAACGGCATCGACGCGAGCATATTGGTGCAGTGCCGCTCCGCGCTGGAGGAGACCGAGGAATTCCTGCGGATCGCGCATGCGACGCCCTCGGTGATTGGCGTCGTCGGCTGGGCCGATCTGACGGGCGGTGCGCTTGGCGACACGCTCGATCGCCTGCGCGCTTCGCCCGGCGGCGACAAGCTGGTCGGCATCCGTCACCAGGTGCATGACGAGGCCGATCCGGACTGGTTGCTGCGCGAGGACGTTCAACGCGGCCTCGCCGCAACGTTCGCTCGCGATCTCGCCTACGATTTCCTCGTCCGCTCCCGCGAATTGCCCGCCGCGATCGCAACCGCGCAGGCCTTTCCGCAAGCGCGTTTCGTGCTCGACCACGCCGCAAAACCGCCGATCGCCGGTGGCGGAAGCGCCGAATGGGCCGATCGCGTCGCGGCTCTCGCGGCCTGCGGCAATGTCTGGTGCAAGATTTCGGGCCTCGCGACAGAGGCGGTGTGGAGTGACTGGGATGCCGAGCGGCTGTTTCCGTTCGTCCAACATGCCGCAACATGTTTTGGCGAGGATCGCCTGATCTTCGGCTCGGACTGGCCGGTGTGTCTGCTTGCCGGGAGCTATGGCGAGATCAAGCGGGCGCTGGAAGCGTGCCTGGCGAAGCTTGGGCCGCAGGTGCGGGAAAAGGCGTTCGGGGTGAACGCGAAGAGAGCCTATCGGCTGGCAACTGCAAGCTAAGGGCGGGGCTCTTGCTTACCCTCCCCTGGAGGGGGAGGGTCGATCGCGCGCAGCGCGAGCGGGGTGGGGTGATCTCTCCGCTCGGGCACCGCATCGGTGCGACTGTCACCCCACCACGTCTCACATTTCGCTGCGCTCAATGTGAGCCGACCCTCCCCCTCCAGGGGAGGGTAAGAGACGTCACGCGCCCGCGGGCACCTGGTCCAGAAATCCCGTGATGCTCCTGATCCGCCCGTCCTTCAGCACGGCGAAGTCGGTGCACTTGATCGGGCTGTCGACACCGTCGGGACCGAGGCCCCACGAAAAGCGGACATGCTCGCCGTAGCCATTGGGCTCGCCGATCAGCGTGAACTTGAAGTCGGGGAAACGCTGCTGCACGCCCGCGATCAGCGCGTCGATGCCGTCCCGGCCGTCGCCCTTCATCAGGGGATCGACATAGCTCGCATCCGCCGTCCAGTTTTCGCTGAGCAGTTCGCGACGGCGGCCGCTCGCGCGCTCGTTCCAGAGCTCGATGTAGCGGCGGGCGATGGTGACGGGGTCGGTCATGGTGCTCTCCTTCGATGGCGCCGTGTTCGGCTGTCTCGACTATCGAAGGTTCGCACGCGTAGATCGATTACCTCGGAGGTCATGCGTACGCAGAAAAGAAGCGCGATGATGCTCTCATCGCGCTTCGGACGTTCGCAACAATTTCAGCGCAAATTTACTTCGCCGCGGTGACCATGATCTCGACGGTGTACTGAGCCGCCGCGAGCTTGGCTTCGACGGTGGCGCGAGCCGGGGTGTTGCCGGGCGAGACCCAGGCGTCCCACACCGCGTTCATCTCGGCAAAGGTCTTCATGTCGGTGATGTAGATCGTGGCCGAGAGCAGCTTCGACTTATCGGTGCCGGCCTTGGCGAGATGGCTGTCGATGGTCGCCAGGATGTCCTGGGTCTGCTTCGTGACGCTTTCACCGGCGGCCTTGTTGGCGACGACGCCGGCGAGATAGACGGTGTTGCCGTGCACGACGACCTGGCTCATGCGCGGGCCGGTTTCGAAACGCTGAATGCTCATTGTGGGATCTCCTGGTGGGAATGGCGGCCCTGTCTAACCCAGCGCCCCCTGCTCTGCCACCCCCGGCACGCATGCGTTGCCAAGCACGCATGCGTTGCCAGGCACGCATGCGTTGCCCGGCACGCATGCGTTGCCAGCCGATGCATGCGTCGTTCACGGAAACTGACTGAAAAACGACCAGATCGTCTCGGCGCCGTCGATGTCGCGGTTCTGCGGCCCGAGCAGGCTGGTTGCAACCTTCGGGAAGCGGGCATCCGGAGCGAAGCCGGGCATGCGGTGGCCGCCATGGTTGATGCGATAGAGCACGACGTCGTGCCCTTTGGGGCAGCGTGAGGAGATCCGCGTGACCGTAGACTGATCCGCGGGTGCCTTCTCGGGCAAATCGGTCACCTCGGCGTCGTCGGTCTCGCAACCATTGAGCTTGCGCCAGAAGGCCAGCGTCTCTTCGGTGGACCAGAACCCGTCTGCGGCATAATAGCTCGATCCGCGTCCGCCCTCGTAGGGGACCAGCGGATCGGCCGTGCCGTTGATGAGCAGCATCGGCAACGGCCGCGATGGATGGCAGGTGACTGCGGCCTCATCCGTGAGGTTCATGATCACGCTCGCGCCCGCCGCAAACAGATCGGCGCGCGCGCAAACCAGCGTCATCGCCATGGCGCCGCCATTGGAGATACCGGCGACATAGACACGCTTCGGGTCGGCGGTGCCGTTCGTGACCAGCGTCTCGACCAGCTTTGCGATGAAGGCGACGTCGTCGGTGCCCTCGGGCGGGCCACGCAGCGCCGGTCCCGCCTTCGTCCTCGCATCGGCCCAGGCATGGTTGAGCCCGTCGGGAAAGACCACGGCAAAACCTTCGCGCTTCGCGACCTGTGGCCACGCCGTTCGCGCGACCATGTCGGCGCCGCGCTGGGTCTTGCCGTGCAACACAACCACGAGCGGCACTAGCCGCTTCGCCGGCAGTTGCGCGGTGTAGGATCGCTTCACGCCGTTGACGTCGATCGTATCGGCGGATGCGGCCGAGGCTGCGGCCAATGTCGCAAGAAGCGCCCCGATCCGCATCCACCTCCGCATGATCTAGCCCACGGCCTTCGCCGCGGCGCGGCCGGCATTGCGGCCCGAGAATAGGCAGCCGCCGAGGAAGGTGCCTTCCAGCGAGCGATAGCCGTGCACGCCGCCGCCGCCGAAGCCGGCGGCTTCGCCGACCGCATAGAGGCCGGGAATGACGCTGCCCTCGCTGCCGAACACGCGCGAGTCGAGATCGGTCTCGAAACCGCCTAGCGTCTTGCGGGTGAGGATGTTGAGCTTGACCGCGATCAGCGGCCCCTGCGCGGGATCGAGGATGCGATGCGGAGACGCGGTGCGGATCAGTCTGTCGCCGATATAGCGCCGCGCATTGTGGATGTTCATCACCTGCGCATCCTTGACGTAGGGATTGGCGATCTCGCGGTCGCGCGCCTCGATCTGCATCCTGACGTGCTCGAGCTTGAGGAGGTCGCTGCCGGCGAGCTTGTTCATGGCCGCGACGAGATCCTCGATCTTGTCGCGTACGATGAAGTCGACACCATGGCTTTTGAATGCCTCCACCGGCGCCGGCGCGCCCTTGTTGGTGGCGCGGCGCAGGGTCATCCGCCAGCTCTTGCCGGTCAGGTCAGGATTCTGCTCCGAGCCCGACAGCGCAAATTCCTTCTTGATGATGCTCTGGGTTAGGATGAACCAGGAATAATCATAGCCCGTGGACATGATGTACTGGAGCTGGCCGAGCGTGTCGGAGCCGGGAAACAACGGCGCTGGCAGCCGCGTGCCTGTCGCGTCGAACCACATCGAGGACGGGCCGGGCAGGATGCGGATGCCGTGGCGCGGCCAGATTGGATTCCAGTTCTGGATGCCTTCGACATAATGCCACATGCGGTCGCGGTTGATCAGCCGCGCGCCCGATTTCTCGGTGATGCCGATCATGCGGCCGTCGACATGCTCGGGCACGCCGGAGATCATGAACTTCGGCGGCTCGCCAAGCCGCTTCGGCCAGTTCTGCCGCACCAGCTCGTGATTGCCGCCGATGCCGCCGGACGCCACGATCACGGCCTGCGCTTTCAGCGCGAACTCGCCGACCACGTTGCGCGACGAGCTCTTGCCACGCTCGACATTGTCAGGGGCGAGTACGGCGCCGCTGATGCCATCCACCGTGCCGTTGGTGATGGAGAGCGCATCGACGCGATGGCGGAACCTGAAGGTCAGCCGGCCGCTCTTCATGGCCTCGCGCGCGCGGCGCTCGAACGGCTCGACGATGCCGGGGCCGGTTCCCCAGGTGACGTGGAAGCGCGGCACCGAATTGCCGTGGCCCATCGCGTCGTAGCCGCCGCGCTCGGCCCAGCCGACCACCGGGAAGATGCGATGCCCCATCGCGCGTAGCCAGTCGCGTTTCTCGCCCGCCGCAAACGCCACATAGGCCTCGGCCCACTGGCGCGGCCAGAAATCCTCGTCGCGGTCAAAGCCGGCGGTGCCGATCCAGTCCTGCATTGCGAGATCGAAGGAGTCCTTGATGCCGAGCCGGCGCTGCTCGGGAGAGTTGACCAGGAACAGGCCGCCGAACGACCAGAACGCCTGGCCGCCGAGCGACTGCTCGCCTTCCTGGTCGACCACGATCACGCGCTTGCCGGCGTCGGCAATCTCGGTTGCGGCCACCAGTCCCGATAGTCCCGCGCCGACGACGATGACGTCTGTTTCTTCCGCCATAGGTTCCCCCCTGTAGTTGTCCGGATTGAAGCCAGCCGTTGCAACTGAGATCAAGGGCTTGGCGCGTAAGACCTCGTTAACTGTTCCAGTTTGGGACCGAGTCGGACCTGGTGCAGCGCGGGCGCAACACTGGATTTGAATTTGTTTTGAGCCAGCCGGCGTGCCTAGACAAAACCACGGTTACGACGGACGCTAGCAACGCATCACCACCTGACACGCAGATTCGAATTCGACTGGGGCGGGGGACAATGAAGTTTCTGACGGGGTTGCTCGCGGCGGTTCTCCTGATCGCGGGCATGGGGGCTTCTCACGCAGTGGTTCGGATTGCGGATGACCGCGGTGGCCGGATCGGAACCTACGTCGACAAATACCAGGACCTGCGCCAGTCAGGCGACACCGTCATCATCGACGGCCTCTGTGCCTCGGCCTGCACCATCGTCCTCGGCGCCATTCCGCGCGACCGCATCTGCGTGACGTCACATGCCACGCTCGGCTTCCACGCCGCTTGGGATTTCGGCACCAACGGCCGTGCCGTCACCAATTCCGAGGCGACCCAGATGCTCTACGCGATGTATCCCTCGCAGGTGAGGCGCTGGATCAACCAGCGCGGTGGCCTCACCCCGCACATGCTCTTCCTGAGGGGCAAGCAACTCCAGGCCATGTACAAGCCCTGCTACCTCGACGCGCAGGCCTCGACCAACCGCCCCCTGCGCCGGGCTCTCCCGCAAGCGGAACAGCTGGAGTCCGCTCGGGGCCAGCTGCTTCGCTGACGTCATCGGCGTGATCTGATTCCGGGAAGTATTCCTTGGAACACCCGCGGCGCTTGCCCGGGCCCGGGCCAACGCCTATTTGAATGGCAAGGGAACCGGGGCCTTCGCCCCGATCGTTGTCATGGCTCAACCACTGCACCCGGCCCAACCGCTACAGGACAATTCGCCCACTGCCGGCCGGCTGCCGTTCGTGCTGCTGTTGGCTGGCGCGGGGATCGGCGGTCTGGTCGTGCTCGGCGCGCTGGCGCTCTGGTTCCACTACGGCAGCCAGGTGTTCTTCGAAATGATCAGGACCGGCTTTGCCGCCTGCTTCTGACCTGCGACAGGAAGTTTTCCGCTCATGAGCTCTGCCGCCCGTCCGCTGGTGATCGCGACCGCCTTCGCTGCAAGCCTCGTCGTCGGACTGCTGATCGTGTTCTGGGCGATGGGCGGGGTCAGCAAGGTGGCGCAGCCGGCCGCGATCGGCGGCCCGTTCCAGCTCACCGACCAGCACGGCAAGGCCGTCACCGACAAGAACCTGAAGGGCAAGCCGACCCTGATCTTCTTCGGCTACACCCATTGCCCCGACGTCTGCCCGACCTCGTTGTTCGAGATCTCGGAGGTGCTGCGCGCGATGGGCAAGGATGCCGACAAGGTCAACGCCGTCTTCATCTCGGTCGATCCCGAGCGCGATACGCCGGCGACGATGAAGGACTATCTGTCGAGCTTCGACCCGCACCTCGAAGGGCTCAGCGGCGACCCCGCCGAGACCGCCAAGGTGATCACCTCCTACCGGGTCTACGCCAAGAAGGTCCCGACCAAGGACGGTGACTACACCATGGACCACACAGCGCTGATCTACCTGATGGACCGCGACGGGCGGTTCGTATCGCCGTTCAACATGAAGCGGACGCCGGAAGAGGCCGCGGCCGATTTGAAGCGGTATCTTTAATCCAGCCGTCATGGCCGGGCTTGTCCCGGCCATCCACGCCTTGGTGTGCGGGACGAAGAACGAGGATGCCCGGGCCTTCGCCTCGCCGGAGGGGCTTCGGCCCGGCAGGCGGGACAAGCCCGGGCATGACGACCGAGAGACCTCTACCACGGCCGTAATCGGCGCTCGCGTTCCCGGCGGGATGGTCTATAACGCCCTCCGATCCCAACGAAATTCGTTCATTTCCCGCCGATGGCCCCGTCGCGACAGGCAAAATCGTCCAAAACCGTGCGCCGCGTCCTGACCGGGCTGGTCGTCGGTGCTTGCCTCCTCGCAGGCCCGCCCTCCGCAAAGGCGCAGGCGCCCGCCAAGCAGCCCCCGGCGGCACCCCAGGCCACGCCGCAGGTCGCCCCTCAAGCCGCTCCCCAGGCCGTGCCCGGCTTCTGGGACCCGCGGCGGCGGCCCGAGCGGCCCGACCTGTCGCGCCTGACCGTGATCCGCTTCCTGACCGAGACCGACTATCCGCCGTTCAACTACACCGGCGCCGACGGCAATCCGGCCGGTTTCAACGTCGATCTCGCCCGCGCGCTGTGCGAGGAGATCAAGGTCACCTGCACGGTGCAGATGCGCCGCTTCGAGACCCTGGTCGACGCGCTCTCCTCCAACCGGGGCGATGCCATCATTGCCTCGATGGCGGTGAGTCCGCAGCTCCGCGTCCGCGTCGATTTCACCGATCCCTATTACCGCGTGCCGGCGCGCTTCGCCTCGCGCAAGGATGCGGTGATGCCGGAGATCCGGCCGGAATATCTCGAGGGCAAGAAGGTCGGCGTGATCGGCGGCTCCGCGCATGAAGCCTATCTCAAGGCGATGTTCACCGACGCCGAGCTGCACCCTTATCCCAACGACGACGCGATGCGCGCAGCCTTGCGCAAGGGCGAGGTCGATTTCATCTTCGGCGACGCCATCTCGCTCGCGTTCTGGATCAACGGCACGGATTCCGGCGATTGCTGCGCCTTCTCCGGCGGCCCCTTCGTCGAGAGCCGCTTCTTCGGCGAGGGCATTGGCATCGCCGTCCGCAAGGGCAACGACGTGCTGCGCCAGGCCCTGAACTGGGCCCTGTTCCGCGTCTGGGAGAAGGGCCGCTACACCGATCTGTGGCTGCGGTATTTTTCGGTGAGCCCGTTTTAGTCCTATTGCTGCCGCCTCCGTCGTCATTGCGAGGAGCGTAGCGACGAAGCAATCCAGAGTGTCTCTGCGGAAAGATTCTGGATTGCTTCGCTACGCTCGCAATGACGGCGGAGGCGGCTCCTTCACTCCACAAAATTGCATTCTGCCCGGAAATCGCTATTTTCCGCGGCCCGGAGGCCCCTGAATGTCTGTCATCGATCTTGCTGCGAACCCGAGCGATCTGCGTGCGCTCGCCGAACAATCCAACGCCTGGCCGTTCGAGCAGGCGAAGGCCATTGTTGCGCGGCTGAAGAAAAGCCCGAAGGACGAGGTGCTGTTCGAGACCGGCTATGGGCCCTCGGGCCTGCCGCATATCGGCACGTTCGGTGAGGTCGCGCGCACCTCGATGGTGCGGCATGCTTTCCGCGTGCTCACCGAAGACAAGATCAAGACGCGCCTGCTGGCGTTCTCCGACGACATGGACGGGTTTCGGAAAGTGCCCGACAACGTCCCCAACAAGGAGATGCTTGCCGCGCATCTCGGCAAGCCGCTGACGCGGGTGCCGGATCCGTTCTCCAACGAGTACCCGTCGTTCGGGCACCACAACAACGCGCGGCTGCGCGCGTTCCTCGATCATTTCGGCTTCGACTACGAGTTCGCGAGCTCGACCGACTACTATACGTCCGGCCGTTTCGACGCGACGTTGCTGAAGATGTTAGCTGCCTACGACAAGGTGATGGCGATCATCCTGCCGACGCTCGGGCCTGATCGCCGCGCGACCTATTCGCCGTTCCTGCCGATCAGCAAGACCACCGGTGTCGTGCTCCAGGTCCCGATGATCCGCCGCGATGTCGCGGCCGGCACGGTGACCTATGTCGATCCCGATACCAACCAGGAAGTCGAGACGCCGGTGACGGGCGGCAACGTCAAGTGCCAGTGGAAGGCCGACTGGGCGATGCGCTGGGTCGCGCTCGGCGTCGACTACGAGATGGCCGGCAAGGATCTCATCGACTCCGTGAAGCTGTCAGGCGCGATCGCCAGGGCGCTCGGCGCCACGCCGCCCGAAGGTTTCAACTACGAGCTTTTCCTCGACGAGAAGGGCCAGAAGATCTCGAAGTCGAAGGGCAACGGCCTCACCATCGACGAATGGCTGCGCTACGCCTCGCCGGAATCGCTGTCGCTGTTCATGTATCGCGAGCCGAAGGCGGCCAAGCGGCTGTACTTCGATGTCATCCCGCGCAATGTCGACGACTACCAGCAGTTCAGCGACGGCTTTGCGAAGCAGGATGGCAAGCAGCAGCTTGGCAATCCGGTCTGGCACATCCACAACGGCCATCCGCCGAAGGGCGACATGCCCGTCACGTTCCAGCTCCTCTTGACGCTGGTGTCATCGTCGAACGCGGAGAATGCCGAGACGCTGTGGGGCTTCATCGGCCGCTATCGTCCCGGCGTGAGCCCGCAGACGCATCCGAAGCTCGATGCGATGGTCGGCTATGCCATCAACTATTATCGTGACTTCGTGGCGCCGACGAAGCAGTTCCGCGAGCCGACCGAGGTTGAGCGCGCCGCGTTGCAGGATCTGCGCGATGCGCTGTCGCAGCTTCCGCAGGAATCCTCGGCCGAGGACATCCAGAACGTCGTCTACGAGATCGGCCGCCGCGAGCCGTTCCTCGACCAGGTCAAGAAGGGCAAGGACGGCCGTCCGGGCGTGACGCTCGACTGGTTCAACATGCTCTACCAGGTGCTGCTCGGCCAGGAGAAGGGCCCGCGCTTCGGCTCCTTCGTTGCGGTCTACGGCGTGCAGAACGCGGTCAACATGATCGACGGCGCGCTGGCGCGAAGCGCGTAGTAGATGCCGTACGTAGCCCGGATGTCGCTACGCTCATCCGGGCTACGGATTTGAAGCGCGCCTCAGATCGAGCGCAGCACGAAGCGCCGGTTGTCCTTCTGCACCGGGCGCGCGTTCATCGGATAGAGCTTTGCGAACGCGGCGACGTCGGTGGCCGAGACCTGGATCGGGTCGGTCAGCAGCAACCATTCGACCACCTCCGAACAGGGCGGAGTCGTCAGCGAGCCGGAGTAGCGGAAGTAGCTCAGCCTGTGCGGCAGCATGGCGTGGGGATCGATGGCTGCGTCGGCTTTCACCGCGGGGCCTTCCGCCGCGGGCATGGTCTTGACGATCTTGCCGAAGGCCGTGTTCGGCTTGCCTTCCGCCATCAGCACGCCGACCACGGCGAGCCCGCCGGCATCGTTGCGATGCACGAAGTGCGCTTCCATCGGAAAGTTCTTGCCGCCGATCATGTGTTCGCTCGGCCGGTGGAAGTGCACCTGGAGCAGCTTGTATTTGACGTCGCCGAGCGTGAGCGTGCTGCCTTCGGCGAAGTTGAGCTGGATCGTGTGTCCGTTGTTGACGATGGTGTCGGCGCTCTTGCCCCAGTTCAGCTTCAGAACAGGTAGTTGCGACTTGATCGTCCCCTCGATGTCGATCGGCGATTGCTGCAGGCCGACCGCGCAGGCCTTGTTGGCCGCGTCGAGATCGCCCCATTTGGCCGGGCCGCCGGCGCCCTCGTAGCTCCAATGCGTGCCTTCGGCGGCAAAGGCCGGCTTGCACAGCGGACAAAGCGCGAGACCCGCCAGGGCCTTCAATGCGTGACGGCGATTCATCATATCCCCCTGCGATGAATTGGATCGGCAAAATCGGCCGCAACCTATGCGAGAGGGGCGGTGAGTCGCAAGGTCGCCGGGGCGAGAAGCGGCGCGGCCGGCGTCATGGTCCGGTCACGACGCAATCACTGGCTCGCCCACACGATTCGTGCGATCCAGCCGACGTCGCTCGGCGCCATCGTGTGCTCGGCCTGCGATGCATCGAGCGGCTGCAATTCCAGTGCCTTTGCCGTGCGGCGCTTCAGCGTCGCGACCGTCACCTCGCCCGCCTTGGTCTTCACCACCACGCGATCGCCTCTGCGGATCGGCGCGCGAGGAGAGATCAGGATGACGTCGCCGTCGCGATAGGCCGGGGCAAGCGCATTGCCGGAAATCTCCAGCGCAAAAGCGCGACTATCCTCGGCGGTGGGAAGCGCAAGCTCGGTCCAGCCCTTGCCGGATGGAAAGCCGGATTCGTCGAAAGCGCCGCTCGCGCCGGCTAGCGCGAGGCCGAGCAGCGGCACCGAGCGGCCGTCGCTGGCGTCGTCACCGATCAACCCGGCAAAGGTGTCCATCGATGAGCCGGCCGCCGCCAGCGCTTTCGCGATCGATTCGGTGGATGGCCAGCGCTCGCGCCCGTCGGGGGTGACGCGCTTGGACTTGTTGAAGGTGGTGGGATCGAGCCCGGCCCGCTTGGCGAGGCCGGACGGCGAAAGGCCGGCACGCTCCGCCAGCCGATCCAGCGCTCCCCAGATCTGGTCGTGAGTCAGTATCCTCTGCGCTTTGGCCTGTCTGACCATGGAAGGTCCAGCCCGTCGCAACTCAGGAAAACTGTCCTCAAATCAACCGGTTTTCCGTTTTTCGCGCAAGGGGTGGCGGGGGAAGCATTTTCAAGCGAAGCGGATACCGGTTCGTGTCGGGAAAACGCGTCAAAACAAGAATTTAAAGCTCCGTTCCGATTTCATCGGAACGGAAATGGCTCTAAGCCTTGAGTTCGGAGGGGGCGGCCATTACGGTCGCGCCCGGGTTTTGAGGACCCGGACGAGACGAAAAAACTCAAAAGACTCAAAGAGCAAACAGGGCTGCGTGAGCGGTGGTCAAGATCTACAAAATCTGTCCGGCCTCGGCCTGGCGCGAGGCGGAACGGCAGGGTGTCTACCGGGGCAGCGCGGACGATTCGCGCGACGGTTTCATCCATTTCTCGACTGCGCCCCAGGTTCCCGAGACCTTGCGCAAGCACTATTCCGGCCAGCGCGCGCTGTTCCTGGTCGAGGTCGATGGCGACGCGCTCGGCAGCGAATTGCGCTGGGAGCGCTCGCGCAATGACGAGCTGTTTCCGCACCTCTATGGCGAGCTCGATCTCGGCGCGGTGCTGTCGGTGATGAACCTCAACATGCGCTCCGATGGCGGCCACGACGTTCCGGAGCTTATCCCGTGATCCGCGCCTTCGACGCCTTTTCGCTGCCGGTGCTGCGCTGGCTCGATCCGGAGGATGCGCATCGCCTCGCGATCCAGGGCCTGCGCTTCCTGCCGCCGGTCAAGCCGCGGCCTGACGATCCCAAGCTCGCAGTGCGTGCCTTCGGGCTCAACTTCCCCAATCCGATCGGCATGGCCGCGGGCTTCGACAAGAGCGCCGAGGTGCCGGATGCGCTGTTGCGGCTCGGCTTCGGCTTCGTCGAGATCGGTTCGGTGACGCCGAAGTCGCAAAGCGGCAATCCGCGGCCGCGGCTGTTTCGTCTGGAGCGCGACGAGGCCGTGATCAACCGCATGGGCTTCAACAATGACGGCGCTGAAGTCGCGCTGCGCAGGCTCGCGGCGCGTGCGCAGCACGGCGGCATCATCGGGGTCAATGTCGGCGCGAACAAGGATTCGCCGGATCGCGTGGGCGATTACGTCAAGCTGATCGAGACCTTTGCGCCGGTCGCGAGCTATTTCACCGTCAACGTCTCCTCGCCGAACACGCCGGGCCTACGCAATTTGCAGGAAGGCGCGTTGCTCGACGATCTCCTCGGACGCGTGATCGACGCGCGGGAGCGGGTACGGCAGAAGGCCGGCGACACGCCGGTGCTGCTCAAGATCGCGCCGGACCTCAGCCTCGCCCAGCTCGACGATGTCGTGCAGGTGGCGCGCTCGCGCCGGGTCGACGGCATGATCGTGTCGAACACGACGATCGCGCGGCCGAGCACGCTGCGCGAGGAGATGCGCGCCAAGGAGCAGGGTGGCCTGTCCGGCCGGCCGCTGTTCCGCCTGTCGACGCGCATGGTCGCGGAGACCTATGTGCGCGTCGAGGGCGCGTTCCCCTTGATCGGCGTCGGCGGCGTCGATTCCGGCGGCGCCGCGCTGACCAAGATCCGCGCCGGCGCGAGCCTGATCCAGCTCTATTCGTCGCTGGTCTACAAGGGCCTCGGCCTGGTCGACGAGATCAAGCGTGATCTCACCTCGACGCTGCTGCGGACAGGGCGGGATTCGCTGTCAGAGATCGTCGGCGCGGATGCCGCGACGCTGACGGCGGAAGACTGGCCGGGGCTGTAAGCCCGCGCTGCGTAGCCTTCGGAAACGTCGCCCGATACAACGCCGGATAGCGCGCGCCCTGCAAGCCGCCGCGGGCGACGTAGAATGCGATCAGCGCGCTCCACAGCCCGGCATTGCCGAACGATTGCAGCGCCCACCAGGCGCCGAGAAAGATCGTGAACGATAGCAGCATCAAATTGCGCATCTCGCGTGCCCAGGTCGCGCCGACATAGATGCCGTCGAAGCCGAAGGCGAACACGCCGGGGATCGGCGCAAGCACGATGAACGGCAGGAATTCGCGCGCGGCGCGGCGGACGTCCTCGCTCGCGGTCATGAAGGCGATCAGCGCGGGCCCGAACAGCGCGAACAGCACCGCGACGACCAGTGCGAAGCCGAGGCCCCACAGCAGCACCAGCCGCGTCGAGTCAGCAAAGCCCCTGGCATCGCGTGCGCCAAAAGTGCGCCCGCAGAGCTGCTGGGCTGCGTTCGCAAGACCGTCGAGGAAGAACGCGCTGACCAGCAGGAAATTGTTCAGCACGGAATTCGCCGCCAGCGTGACGTCACCGGCGCGTGCGCCCTTGGCGGTGAAGAACAGGAACACGGCGATCAGCGCCGCGGTGCGGATCATGATGTCGGAGTTCACCGCCAGCAGCCGCATCAGTTTTGCCCGGTCCAACAGCGTGGCAAGGGGCACCGCAAAGCCGCCATCCGCATAGCGCCGGCAGACGATCACGCCGAGCACGAAGCCAATCGTCTCCGAGAGCAGTGCCGCGATCGCCGCGCCCGCAATGCCGGTGTCGTAGACCAGCACCAGCAAGATCGTCGCCGCCATGTTGATGAGGTTGATGACGACCTGCAGCAGCAGCGCCGGATTGGCGCGCGCCTGCCCCACCAGCCAGCCGAGAATGACGTAGTTGGCGAAAGCGAACGGCGACGACCAGATCCGGATCATGAAATAGGTCTTTGCCGCGCGCGTGACGCCTTCGCTGCCGCCCATCAGGTCGAACAGCGCGGTGGCCAGCGGCAGTTGCAGCGCGATCAGCGCGGCGCCGATCAGGCCCGCGACGATGAAGCCGCGCACCAGGATCACGGTCTGCTCGCGCGTCTCGCTCGCGCCCAGCGCCTGTGCCGTGAAGGCGAGCGTGCTCATGCGCAGGAAGCCGAACAGCCAGAACAGGCAGTCGAAGATCACGGAGGCCATCGCGACGCCGCCAAGCAGTGCGGCATCGTCGAGCCGCCCGATCGCGGTGGTCGAGACCACGCCGATCAGCGGCGTGGTGAGGTTCGCGACCATCGCGGGACCTGCGATGGCGAAGACCTGGCGGGAGCCTATCCCTAAGTGAATGGGCGCGTGCATGTCAGAACACGAGCACCATGCCGTCTTCGGCGGCGAGATGCGGGACGTCGTCCAGGCGCGACAGCATGTCGTCGCTCATATGGGTGAGGACCAGGCGTTTCGCGCCGATTGCTGGCAGATGCTGTTCCAAGGTCTTCAGGCTGAGATGGTTCTTGACCACCTTCTCGTACATATAGGCTTCCGCAATGAAAAGGTCCGCGCCATGCGCCAGCGGAATGAGCGTCTCCGTCCATTCGGTGTCGGCGCTGTAGGCGAGCGTGCGGCCTTCGACCTCGACGCGGTAGGCGAGGAAGGGCCCGCCGGATTCGCCGTGCACCACCGGGTAGGGCGTCACATTCACCGCGCCGAAGGTTTGGCTTCGCCCGGGCGCGAGTTCGATGAGGTTCAGCTCGAAGCGCCGCTTGGTCTTCGAGGAATGCTCGAACAGCGCCTCCATGACTTGGCTGAGCCGCATCTCGAGGCCTTGCGGGCCCGCGATTGTCAGCGGCCGGGTCCGCAGCGAGAATTGCGCATCGAGCAGGACAAACGGCAGCCCGGCAAAATGGTCGCCGTGGAAATGCGTGATCAGGATCAGGTCGATCTCGTTGCGGTCGATCTCGAGTCGCTTCAGCGCCGGCAGCGCCGACGCGCCGCAATCGATCAGGAAATTGGCTTCGCGCCCCGAGACGTGGAAGCAGGTGTTGAGCCTGCCGCCTGAGCCGAAGGCGTCGCCGCAGCCGACAAAGCGCAATTGCATCGGCTGCGGGCTCCCAAATCGCTACCTGTTGCGCGGCGCGCCGAACACGCGCGAGAGCAGCCAGATCGGGATCACGATGACCGCGCCGAGCAGGAAATAACGCCACAGCCAGTTCACCGCGTCGAACCCGAGATCCCAGAGCCGCTGGAACAAGAGGCGAATGCTGTAGATGATGTTCCAGGGATCGAAGCCGATCGCGGCGAGCACGACGCCGACCAGGATCGAGAGCAGGACCAGGCGAAACGCGACCGCCAGCGGCGAGCCGCCGAGAAAGCGGTTCAGCCCATCGCTGCGGCCGGCCGGCAAATCTCTGACGTCTTGGACCATCTCAAAACTCCTCGCGGGGATTCGACCCCATTATAGGTCACGGCGGGGCACATGGGGAACCCGCATTCCCTCGTCAATGGCTGTCGGCGGACGCCGCAACCTTAATTGTTGGTAGGGATTCGTCAGCCTTCAACATCTTTTCCAGCGTTTCCAACCGGTCGGCTTCCCGCGGCGGCTTGTCCCAGCGTAAGCGGCTGATGCGGGGAAAGCGCATGGCGACGCCGGATTTGTGCCGCGGCGAACGCTGCAGCCCCTCGAACGCCACCTCCAGCACCAGCCCCTTGTCGCCCTCGTGCACGACGTGGCGCACGGGGCCAAATTTTTCGGTGGTGTTGCGGCGGACGAAGCGGTCGATCTGCAAGAGCTCCTCGTCGGTGAAGCCGAAATAGGCCTTTCCGACCGGCACCAGCTCGTCGCCGGCTTCGCCTGCGGTCCAGACGCCGAAGGTGTAGTCGGAGTAATAGGACGAGCGCTTGCCGTGGCCGCGCTGGGCATACATCAGCACGGCGTCGATGATGTGTGGATCGCGCTTCCACTTCCACCACGGGCCCTTTGGCCGCCCCGGCAGGTAAGGCGCATCGCGCCGCTTCAGCATGACGCCTTCGACGGCATCGGCATCTGCGCCCGCGCCGGCACTCGCGGGATCGGCGCGCGCCGCGGTCAGCGCCTGCCAGCTTGCGAAGGGCACGGTGGGCGACAGGTCGATGCGGGGGTCGTCGAGCTTGCCGATGAATGTCTCCAGCCGTTCGCGCCGCTCCGCGAAGGGCAGCTCGCGCAGATCGTTCGCGTCGTCGCCGAGCAGATCGTAGGCGCGCAAATGGATCGGAAATTCCTTGATCAGCTTCGGCGAGACGACCTTGCGGTTGAGGCGCTGTTGCAGAACGTTGAAACTCTGCACGCGGCCCTCGCGCAGGATCAGAAGCTCGCCGTCGATTGCGCCTGCCAGCCGCAGCGACGGCACGAGGTCCGGAAAGCTCCCCGTGATGTCCTCACCGGTGCGCGAATAGAGCCGCGCCGTGATCTGCCCGCGCTCATCGCGGCCCGCCACCGCCTGCACGCGGATGCCGTCCCATTTCCATTCGGCGACGTAATCGGCGGGATCGAGCGCGGCGAAATCCGCGTCCTCGATCGCGTGCGCGAGCATCACCGGGCGGAACGGCGCGGGATCGCGATTGACCGGCTTTTCGCCGCGGCCCTCCAGCCAGGCGAACAGGTCGAGATAGGGAGGGCTGAGCCCCGGCCAGATCAGCTCGACCTCATGCGGGTCCTTGTCGCCGAGCGCGGCAGCCGCGGTCTTCGCCAGCCGCGCGGATATGCCGATGCGCAGCGCGCCGGTGACGAGCTTCAAGAGCGCCCAGCGGCCGGTCTCGTCGAGCTCGTCGAGCCAGCGTTCGAGCTGCTTTGGCAGCTCGGTCTTGCCGAGCGTGCGGAGCGTGGTGACGACGTCCGTGAGGGTTGGGGGTGGTGGGTTGTTGTGGTTGCTTGGGTGAAGCGCATCGCTGGCATCTCGCCCGCGGTACCCCTCTCCCCGCCCCTCCCCCGCAAGGGGGGAGGGAACGGTGAGAGTGGTACGTCCATCACTCGCTGGATCACTGTCAGTCGTGATGCTCACTGTTGGCCGCGCGCTCCGCTGCGCACCCTCCCCCCTTGCGGGGGAGGGCGGGGGAGAGGGGTGGCCCGAAAAAGACTCGCTATTACGAGGCACCCGCCGAGGCCACATCAGCGCCACCGTCTCCGAGAGATCGCCAACGTAATCGTAACTCAACCCGAACAGCACCTCATCCGTGCGCGCCGCGATCAAATCGCGGATCAGCGCGGGCTTGGCATGCTTGAAGCTGAGCGCACCGGTCAGCGCGGCCAGCGCGTAGCCGCGGTCGGGATCGCCGACCTCGCGGAAATAGCCGGTGAGCAGCCGCAGCTTGTTGTTGCGGCCGGGCTCGTAGGCGAGGCGGTCCAGCAGTTCGGCGAAGCGGTTCATGCTTCGGCCTCATCTTGAAGCGGGGTCTCGCTCTCCTCCTCGTCGCCATAGCCGACGAGATCGAGCGGCTGCGCGCGAAGACCTTGCGACTTGCACCAATGCACCAGCGCGTCTTCCTGACCGTGCGTCACCCAGATCTCGCCGGCGCCGGTCGCGGCGATGGTCGCGGTGAGGCCGTCCCAATCGGCGTGGTCGGAGATCACCAGCGGCAGCTCGATGCCGCGCTGCCGTGCGCGGGCGCGCACCCGCATCCACCCCGAGGCAAAGGCGGTGACGGGGTCGGGAAAGCGCCGCGTCCAGAGGTCCGAGGTGGCCGACGGCGGCGCCAGCGTGATGGTGCCGGCGAGCACCGCCTTCTTTACGCCCATCACCGGCTTGAGCTCGCCGAGATTGATCCCGCGGCTCTGATAGTACTCGGTGATCTTCTCCATCGCGCCATGCAGGTAGATCGGTGCTTCATAGCCGGCCTGCCGCAACAGCGCGATCACGCGCTGCGCCTTGCCGAGCGAATAGGCGCCGACCAGATGCGCGCGCTCGGGAAACAATGCAACGGAGGCCAGCAGCTTCCTCACCTCGTCGGCGGCATCGCCATGGCGAAACACCGGCAGGCCAAAGGTGGCTTCAGTGATGAAGACGTCACAGGGCACGAGCTCGAACGGCGTGCAGGTCGGGTCGGGCGCATCCTTGTAGTCGCCGGAGGCGACGATGCAGGTGTCCTTGCAGGTCACCGCGATCTGCGCCGAGCCCAGCACATGACCGGCCGGATGAAACGTCACACGGACGTCGCCGAGCCGGATCTCCTCGCCATAGCGGATAGCCTGCGTCGAGCCGGCAAAGTTCTCGCCATAGCGCAGCCGCATCATGTCCAGCGTTTCCTGCGTGGCCAGCACCGCGCCATGGCCGGCGCGGGCATGGTCGGAATGGCCGTGGGTGATCACGGCCCGCTCGACCGGGCGGACAGGGTCGATGTGGAAGTTGCCGGGCTTGCAGCACAGGCCGTCAGCAGTTGGCAGCAGGATGTCTTGCGGACGCATGGGCGTCATATAGGGAGCGGCCACCCCAAATGAACCCGTCATGCCCGGGCTTGCCGTCTCCGCTAGGCTTCGCCGGCCCGGCGGTGTAAAAGCCCGCCGAAGCCAATTGGCGGAGGCGGGACCCGCGCCTCCATCCTCTTAATTAGTTCCCTTTTTGATGGATTGCCGGGTCGAGCCCGGCAATGACGAGCCGAGTTCCTATGCCCCTGCGCCTGTTCCACTCCTCCGGCGATCTCATGGCCGACCGCCGTTTCGAGTTCGCGCGCGACCTCCAGCTCAAGGGCGATCTGCCCGCCGCCGCCGACCTCATCGAGCAGGCGATCGAGCTCGCGCCTGACTTCACCTCGGCCTGGTTCACGCTCGGCGAGATCCGCCAGCAGCTCGGCGAGCGCGACAAGGCGATCGCGGCGTTCCGCAAAGCATGTGACTGCGACCCCGAGGACCAGCACGGTGCCGGCCTGCATCTGATGCGGCTCGGCGACGCGCAGATGGCGGAGATGCCCAAGGCCTATGTGCAGGCCCTCTTCGATCAATATGCGCCGCGCTTCGAGCACACGCTGATCAACGATCTCGACTATCGCGCACCGTCGCTGATCTTCAAGGCGGTGGTGGCCGCGCGCGTCGCCGCGAAGAAGCCGGCCTTGTTCAAGCGCACCATCGATCTCGGCTGCGGCACCGGGCTTGCGGCCGCCGCCTTCGCCAAGCAGGTCGATCATTTCATCGGCATCGATCTGTCGGCCGGCATGATCAAGGAGGCGCGCGCCACCGAGCTCTATGCCGAGCTCGAGGTCGCCGACATGATCGAAGGCCTGCGCACCAAGGGCGATGCGAGCGCGAACCTCGTCGTCGCCGCGGATGCGTTCGTCTATCTCTCCGATCTCGCACCGGTGCTCACCGAAGCCAAGCGCGTGCTCGTATCCGGCGGCGTGCTCGCTTTCACGCTGGAGACGCATGACGGCGCCGGCATCGTTCTCGGCGAAGGCTTGCGTTATGCCCATTCGGCGGAATATGTGCGTGGCGCGATGGCGAAGGCCGGGCTCAAGCTGCTGACATTGGAGCCGGCATCGCCACGCATCGAGAACAACGAGCCGGTGCGCGGCCTCGTCGTCGTCGCCGAGAAAACTTGAGTTTAGGCGCTAAACACCCTGCGATTCTCGCGTCATTGCGTCGCTGAGCTGCGACTTCCCACTTGCGACCCGCGCTGCGATGCCAGCACAATGCGGCCGCTAGGGAGAAACAAACAATGACGAAGAATCCAACGCGGCGCGATTTCAGCGCCGGCGCGCTCGCCACCGTCGCTGCATCCACCTTGCCTGCGCCATATGTCTGGGCCGCGGAGAAGAAATACGATGCGGGCGCCAGCGACACCGAGATCAAGATCGGCCAGACCGTGCCGCATTCCGGTCCGGGCTCGCTGTACGGCGTGCTCGGTCGTATCGGCGAAGCCTATTTCCAGATGCTGAACGAGAAGGGCGGCATCAACGGCCGCAAGGTCAAGTTCCTCACCATGGACGACGCCTACAGCGCGCCGAAATGCGTCGAGGCGACGCGGCGCCTGGTCGAGCAGGAAGAGGTGCTTGCGCTTTATGGTTCGCTCGGCACCGCGCCGCAGACCTCTGTGCACAAATACCTGAATTCGAAAGGCGTGCCGCAGCTGCTGCTCAACACCGGCGCGTCGAAGTGGAACAATCCGAAAGAATTCAAATGGACGATGGCGGGCCTGCCGCTCTATCCGACCGAGGCGCGCATCCTGGCGCGGCACGTCATCAGCGTGAAGCCGAACGCCAAGGTCGGCATCCTCTACCAGAACGACGATTTCGGCCGCGACTTCCTCGGTCCGTTCAAGAAGGTGCTGGCGGATGCCGGCGGCACCGCGCAGGTGATCATGGAGCAGACCTACGATCTGACCGATCCGACCGTCGATTCCCAGCTCATCAATCTCTCGAAGTCGGGCGCCGACGTCTTCTACAACATCTCGACCGGCAAGGCCTCGTCGCAGTCGATCCGCAAGGTCGCCGAGCTCGGCTGGAAGCCGTTGCAGCTGTTGTCGGCCGGCTCGACCGGCCGCTCGATCCTCAACGCCGCAGGCCTCGAAAACGCCGCCGGCATCGTCGCCATCCGCTACAACAAGGAAGTCGGCCTCCCCAAATGGGAGAAGGATCCGGACGTGATGGCGTTCGAGGAATTGCGCAAGAAGTACACGCCGGCGATCGATCAGGACAACACCATCGCCTTTGCCGGTTACGGCCAGGCCGTCACCATGGGCGAGATCCTGCGCCGCTGCGGCGACGATCTCACCCGCGCCAACGTGCTGAAGCAGGCGTCCACGCTTGCAGGCTTTCACTCGCCCTATTTCCTCGACGGCGTCACCTACAGCTACACGCCGGAGGACTACACGCCGATGAAGACGCTCTTCATCTCCACCTTCAGCGGCAAGGACTGGGACATCTCCGACAAGCCGATGTCGGAGTAGGAACGGGCTTTCTTCCTTCTCCCCTTGTGGGCCTGTTGCGTTATCGGCTCTTGAGGCTGAAGACGTCAGGAGAGAAGGCCTTGGTCCCGGTAATTTCCTGCCAAGATCTGTAGTTGTCGCCCTCGGCGGGCGGC
>NZ_JAPRAQ010000032.1 GCF_029989365.1 Bradyrhizobium sp. Arg816
TCCCGCGACTCTGAAACTCCTTCAGCAGGCGCTTGTAGTCGATGTCGAAGCCCAGAGTTTTCGCCGTCGCGTAGAGATTGGCCCCATCGATGAAGAGCGCGATCTTGTTAGTGGCAGAAGGTGACATTCAGTTTGCTCGCGTAGCGTTCGTGATTGATCGTTTATTGTTGGCGCGGCGACAGCAAGCCGCGCAGTCTTATGGTGCCGCCGAAACCCGTCGAAACCGCAAATCCGGAGAAGTCGTGGCAATCAAGGTATAGTTATGGCGGACCTGCATACGCCCGGTGCCGCCCTCAATGGCAGCCCGGCAAACCACCCATCCCAGCCCCAATGTGGGGGTAGCAGAGCCGTTTGGCGAGGCCAAATCACAAATTGGCCTTGCGAAATCGCCCTGTCCCCTATAACTAGCCCCAATCATCCACATATTTCGTCCCACCCACAACGGAGCGACAGTCCATGGCTCGCGTCACCGTAGAAGATTGTATCGACAAGGTCGACAACCGGTTTGACCTGGTCCTGCTGGCCGCCCACCGGGCCCGCATGATTTCGTCCGGTTCACAACTAACGGTTGACCGCGATAACGACAAGAACCCCGTTGTGTCTTTGCGCGAAATTGCGGACGAAACCATCTCGCCGGAGGACCTCCGCGAGGAGCTGGTCCACTCGCTCCAGAAATTCGTCGAGGTCGACGAGCCCGAGCCCGATACGGTCCCGCTGATCGGTTCCGCCGGTGCCAGCGTCGATGCCGACGATACCGAAGTTGCCGTTGAGCGCATGACCGAAGAGGAGCTCCTGAAGGGCCTCGAGGGCCTCGCGCCGCCGGAAGAACAGCCCGAGGAGGACGAGTAATCGTCCCGTCGCAGTCGTCGACTTCTTGTGATCTTATCAAAGGCCCGAACCCGTGTTCGGGCCTTTGCTTTTGTTGGCGTTTTCGTGGTTACCATAGCGTTGCCGCATCGCGTTGCTTGCCTGTCACCGAATTGATCGGACGCACGCGCGATCGGGGCTAAGATGTATGCAACGGGCGGCTGATGGTCCGTTTGAAGGCAGGATGGCATGGTGTATCGGCGCCCGAGACAAACGCAGATGCTGGCCGCAACCGAATCGGTTGCCGTGGCCCCGACTGCGCCGGTGGGGCGCCCGGCCAAGCCCCGCGCGCGGATGATGCGTCAATATGACCTCGTCGAGCGCGTCAGGTCCTACAATCCCAATACCAACGAAGACCTGCTGAACCGCGCCTATGTCTACGCCATGAAGGCGCACGGCTCGCAGACCCGTGCCTCGGGCGATCCCTATTTCTCGCACCCGCTCGAAGTGGCGGCGATTCTCACCGATCTGAAGCTCGACGATGCCACCATCGTGGCCGCGCTGCTGCACGACACGATCGAGGACACCGAGGCGACGCGTGCCGAGATCGACCAGATCTTCGGGCCCGAGATCGGCGCGCTGGTCGAGGGCCTGACCAAGCTGAAGCGGCTGGAACTGGTGTCGCGCGAGGCCAAGCAGGCCGAGAACCTGCGCAAATTGTTGCTGGCCATTGCCGACGACGTCCGCGTTCTGCTGGTCAAGCTCGCCGACCGCCTGCACAACATGCGTACGCTGGACTTCGTGCCGACGGAGTCGCGACGGCGCATTGCCGAGGAGACGCTCGACATCTATGCGCCGCTGGCCGGGCGCATGGGCATGCAGGAAATGCGCGAGGAGCTGGAGGATTTGTCCTTCCGCACCCTCGATCCGGAAGCCTATTCGGTGGTGATGCAGCGGCTCGACGCGCTCGCCGAGCGCAACCGCAACCTGATCGGCGAAATCGAGGACCAGCTCTCCAACAATCTGCGCCACCGGGGGCTGGGCGCGCGGGTCTATGGCCGCCGCAAGAAGCCGTTCTCGATCTGGACCAAGATGGAGCGCAAGTCGGTCGGCTTCGAGCAATTGTCCGACATCTTCGGCTTCCGCCTCGTCGTCAACGACATCGAGGCCTGCTATCGCGCGCTCGGCATCGTCCACACCACCTGGCCGGTCGTGCCCGGGCGTTTCAAGGACTACATCTCGACGCCGAAGCAGAACGACTACCGCTCGATCCACACCACCGTGATCGGCCCCGGCAACCAGCGCGTCGAGCTGCAGATCCGTACCGAGGCGATGGACCAGATCGCCGAGCGCGGCATCGCCGCACACGTGTTCTACAAGGAAGACGTGGGCTCGCCGACCGAGTTTCTCAAGCGCGAGTCCAATGCGTTCGCCTGGTTGCGCCACACCATCGGCATCCTCTCGGAGAGCGCCAACCCCGAGGAATTCCTCGAGCACACCAAGCTCGAGCTGTTCCACGACCAGGTGTTCTGCTTCACCCCGAAGGGCAAGCTGATCGCGCTGCCTCGCCATGCCAATGTGATCGACTTCGCCTATGCCGTGCACACCGACGTCGGCAACAGCGCCGTCGGCTGCAAGATCAACGGCCAGTTCGCGCCGCTGTCCTCGGAGCTCCAGAACGGCGACGAGGTCGAGGTGCTGACCTCGGAGGCGCAAGCGGCGCCGCCGTCGGCCTGGGAAACGCTCGCGGTCACCGGCAAGGCGCGCGCCGCGATCCGCCGCGCCACCAGGACCGCGGTGCGTGACCAATATGTCGGTCTCGGCCGGCGCATCGTCGAGCGCCTGTTCGAGCGCGCCAAAATCGAATACGCCGACGACAAGCTCAAGGGCGCGCTGCCGCGGCTGGCGCGCACCTCGATCGAGGACGTCATGGCGGCGGTCGGCCGTGGCGAGATCAAGGCCTCCCACGTCGCGCGTGCGATGTATCCCGACTACAAGGAGGAGCGGATCGCGCGCTACGGCGTCAAGAAGGGGCTCGCCGCCAAGCTCAAGGAGAAGTCGTCGGAGCCGCCTCGCAGCCCGGTCGCGATCCCGATCCGCGGCATCAATTCCGACCTGCCGATCAAGTTCGCGCCGAACGGCGGCGCGGTGCCCGGGGACCGCATCGTCGGCATCGTCACGCCGGGCGAGGGGATCACGATCTACCCGATCCAGGCGCCGGCCCTCAAGGATTTCGAGGAGGAGCCGGAGCGCTGGCTCGACGTGCGCTGGGACATCGAGGACTCCGCCCCGCAGCGCTTCCCGGCCCGCATCAAGGTCGAGAACGTCAACGAGCCCGGCGCGCTGGCGCAGATCGCGACCGTGATCGCCGAGCACGACGGCAACATCGACAACATCAGCATGCAGCGCCGCTCGCCCGACTTCACCGAGACGACGATCGATCTCGAAGTCTACGATCTGAAGCATTTGAGCGCGATCCTCGCCCAGTTGCGCGCGAAGGCGGTCGTTGCCCGCGTCGAACGTGTTAATGGATAGACGCCTTTCGTATGCGTCCGTCCCCCCGATTTCGTGAGTCCTGAAATGCCCGCATCTCCGCTCCGCCTCGGCGTCAATATCGACCATGTCGCGACCGTCCGTAACGCGCGCGGCGGCCGCCATCCCGATCCGGTGCGCGCCGCGCTGCTCGCGATCGAGGCCGGCGCTGATGGCATCACCGCGCATCTGCGCGAGGATCGCCGCCACATCCGCGACGAGGACATGGCGCGGCTGAAGGCCGAGATCTCCAAGCCGCTGAATTTCGAGATGGCGGCGACCGACGACATGATGCGCATCTCGCTCGCGACCAAGCCGCACGCGGTGTGCCTCGTGCCGGAGCGCCGCCAGGAGGTGACGACCGAAGGCGGCCTCGACGTCGTCGGCCAGCACAATGCGCTGGCGCCCTACATCGCACGCCTGAACGATGCGGGCATCCGGGTTTCGCTGTTCATCGCCGCCGACCCCGCGCAGATCGAGATGGCGGCACGGTTGCGCGCGCCCGTGATCGAGATCCACACGGGGGCCTGGTGCGACGCCGTCGTCGACGGCCACACCGGGAAGGCCGAGGCGGAATGGCAGCGGATCGTGGCAGGGGTGAAACTGGCCAAGGAAGCGGGGCTCGAGGTTCATGCGGGCCATGGGCTCGACTATGCGACGGCGGAGACGATCGCGGCGCTGCCGGAGCTCATGGAGCTGAACATCGGCTACTACATGATCGGCGAGGCGCTGTTCGTCGGGCTCGCCGAGACGGTGCGCAGCATGCGCGCCGCGATGGACCGCGGCCGGAGCCGGGCATGATCATCGGCATCGGCTCCGACCTGATCGACATCACCCGCGTCGGCAAGGTGATCGAGCGCCATGGCGAGCGTTTCCTCGACCGCATCTTCACCGCGGCCGAGCGGGCCAAGGCGGAGCGGCGCGCCAAGAGCGAGAAGATGGTGGTCGCGACCTACGCCAAGCGTTTTGCCGCCAAGGAGGCCTGCTCGAAGGCGCTCGGCACCGGTATCCGGAACGGTGTCTGGTGGCGCGACATGGGGGTGGTCAACCTGCCGGGCGGGCGGCCGACCATGCAATTGACGGGCGGGGCGCTGGCCCGGCTCCAGGCCCTGACGCCCGAGGGGTTCGAGGCGAAGATCGACCTGTCGATCACCGACGACTGGCCGCTGGCGCAGGCCTTCGTCATCATTTCCGCCGTGCCGCTGGCCAAGCCCTGACCGTTAGCGGGCTGTTTTTATAATTCATATTATAAATCAATGTCTTATGCAGTTTTGATGCGATCCTTGATTGCGTGGCCCCCGACAACCGTCTAAAAGTCCGCGGACGCAAATCAGCCTGGGCGAATTCGGCTTTACGCCGGAATTGGCCCTCATTATCAGAATCAGGACAATCTCCTTGGGCCGCGAAGCGATGGGCTGTTCGCGGTAGGAGGGCGCACTGTGATCGCCTGCCGGAATTGAGAGAGCAATGAGCGTGACTTCGGGAACGAAAACTGAAAGCGGCGTCGGCGAAACGATCCGCGTCGTGATCCATGCTCTCCTGATTGCGCTCGTGATCCGCACGTTCCTGTTCCAGCCGTTCAACATTCCGTCCGGCTCGATGAAGGCGACGCTGCTGGTCGGCGACTATCTGTTCGTCTCGAAATATTCCTACGGCTATAGCCACTACTCGATCCCGTTCTCGCCGCCGCTGTTCTCGGGGCGGATCTGGGGCTCGGACCCGAACCGCGGCGACATCGTCGTGTTCCGCCTGCCGAAGGACGACTCCACCGATTACATCAAGCGCGTCATCGGCCTTCCCGGCGACCGCGTCCAGATGAAGGATGGGCTGCTCTACATCAACGACACTCCGGTCGAGCGGCAGCGCATGAGCGAATTTGTCGGCGAGGATCCCTGCGGCTCCGAAGGCGGGGGCATCTCGCGGGTGAAGCGCTGGAAGGAAACGCTGCCGAACGGCGTGTCCTATGAGACGCTGGACTGCGCCGACAACGGCTACATGGACAACACCAACGTCTACAACGTGCCGCCGGGCCATTTCTTCATGATGGGCGACAACCGCGACAACTCCACCGACAGCCGTTTCCTCGGCCAGGTCGGCTACGTGCCGCAGGAGAATTTGATCGGCCGCGCCCAGATGATCTTCTTTTCCATCGCCGAAGGCGAGCACGCCTGGATGTTCTGGCGCTGGCCTTGGGCTGTTCGCTGGAACCGTTTCTTCAAAATCGTCCGATGAAAGACGAAGCCAAGGACATCCCGATCCAATCGACCGAGCCCGCGGCGGGCGCCGACGGCGAAGCTGCGACCAAGACGCTTGCGACCAAGACGCCTGAAACCAAAACACATGAAACCAAGACGCCTGCAAAGAAGAAGCGGGTGCGGAGCAGCAAGGCCAAGGGCTCGGATGCGAACGCGGCGCTCGAGGCGCGCATCGGCCACAGCTTTGCCGATCCGAATCTGCTGATGCAGGCGATCACGCATGTCTCGGCGCTGAAGTCCGGGCGCAAGCGCGGCGACAGCTATCAGCGGCTGGAATTCCTAGGCGACCATGTGCTGGGGCTCGTCGTCTCCGACATGCTCTATCACGCCTTTCCGAATGCCGACGAGGGCGAGCTGTCCAAGCGACTTGCCGAACTGGTGCGCAAGGAGAGCTGCGCCGACGTTGCCAAGTCGCTCGGTCTGCTCGACGACGTCAAGCTCGGTTCGGTCGGGCCGAGCGCCGATGCCCGCCTGCGCAAGAGCGTGCTCGGCGACATCTGCGAGGCCGTGATCGGCGCCGTCTTCCTCGACGGCGGCTACGCGTCGGCGGCGGAATTCGTCAGGCGCAACTGGACTGAACGCATGCACAAGCCGCGGCGTCCCTTGCGCGATCCCAAGACCGTGCTGCAGGAATGGGCGCAGGGGAAGGGGCTGCCGACGCCGGTTTACCGCGAGGTCGAGCGCACCGGCCCGCATCACGATCCGCAGTTCCGCGTTGCGGTGGATCTGCCGGGATTGGCGCCGGCCGAAGGCATCGGTGGCAGCAAGCGTGCAGCGGAGAAGGTGGCGGCTTCAGTGATGATCGAACGTGAAGGTGTTGGCGGCGGCAATGACGGCTGAACCAAGCGGCGAGGCGCCCTCCGCAACGCGCTGCGGCTTCGTTGCGCTGATCGGCGCGCCGAATGTCGGAAAATCCACGCTGGTCAATGCGCTGGTCGGGGCCAAGGTCACGATCGTCTCGCGCAAGGTGCAGACCACGCGCGCGCTGATCCGCGGCATCGTCATCGAGGACAACGCGCAGATCATCCTGGTCGACACGCCGGGCATCTTCCTGCCCAAGCGCCGGCTCGACCGCGCCATGGTCTCGACGGCCTGGAGCGGGGCGCATGACGCCGACCTCGTCTGCGTGCTGCTCGACGCCAAGACCGGGATTGATGAAGAGGCCGAGGCGATCCTCACCAAGGCCGCGAGCGTCAATCACGACAAGATCTTGGTCATCAACAAGGTCGATCTGGTCCAGCGTGAGAAGCTGCTGGCGCTGGCGCAAGCCGCCAACGAGCGCATGGCCTTTGCAAAGACCTTCATGATCGCGGCGATCTCGGGCGACGGCGTCGACGACCTCAGGCACACGCTGGCGGAAATCGTGCCGCCGGGGCCGTTCCTCTATCCCGAAGACCAGATGTCGGACGCGCCGATGCGGCAGCTTGCGGCCGAGATCACGCGCGAGAAGATCTATCGCAAGCTGCATCAGGAATTGCCCTACCAATCCACGGTCGAGACCGACAAGTGGGAGGAGCGCAAGGATAAGTCGGTGCGCATCGAGCAGACGATCTTCGTCGAGCGCGAGAGCCAGCGCAAGATCGTGCTCGGCGCAGGCGGCGCCACCATCAAGTCGATCGGCGCGGACTCGCGCAAGGAGATCGGCGAGATCCTGGGCGTGCCGGTGCACCTGTTCCTGTTCGTCAAGGTGCGCGAAAACTGGGGTGACGATCCCGATCGCTATCGCGAGATGGGCCTGGAATTTCCCAAAGAATAACCAAGAAAAGATCGGTCACCGATGAGCGTACCCAGCAACGTCCAGCGCTTCGAAGCGCTGCTCTATGCGTCATTGATGCTGGATGCCCTGTCGGTCGCGGTGCAGGACCGCACGCCCAATGCCGAAATGACCGAGCAGATGATCATGATGGCGACCCTGCTCGCCGGCGGCATGATCGTGCTGCTGGTCTATTTCGTCTGGTTGGCTGCGCGTTGGCGCAAGAACTGGCCGCGCTGGGTGCTGGCGGCGGCCCTCGCACTGTCCGTGATCTCGCTCGGCCAGATCATCGGCGAGAAGGGCCTGGAGCTCGACGGCGTCATCGAGATCGTCTCCTGCGTGCTGACCGCGATGGGGCTGTATTTCTCCTTCACCGGCGACGCGCAGGGCTGGTTCAACGCCTAGTGCGGGGCCGTAGGGTGGGCAAAGGCGCGCCCTCGCGCGTCGTGCCCACCATAATCGTGCCGCAAATCAAATTGGTGGGCACGCTTCGCTTTGCCCACCCTACGATCGCTCGAACTGCGCTACACTTCCTACCATGGAATGGACCGACGAAGGCATCGTGCTGGGCGTGCGGCGGCATGGCGAGAGCAGCGCCATCGTCGAGCTGCTGACGCGTACGCACGGCCGGCATCTCGGCCTCGTGCGCGGTGGCGCCGGTTCGCGGATGCGACCGCTCTTGCAGCCCGGCAACAGCGTCAGCGTGGTGTGGCGGGCGCGGCTCGACGAGCATCTCGGCACCTATGCGGTTGAGGGCCTCAAGCTGCGCGCGGCGACGCTGCTGGGATCCTCCCACGGCGTCTATGGCGTCACCCATCTCGCCTCGATTGCGCGGCTGCTGCCGGAGCGCGATCCGCACGAAGACATCTTTGCGATGCTCGAACATTCGTTCGATGATTTCGACGATATCGGCAGTGCCGCCGTGCACCTCATCCATTTCGAGCTGGCGATGCTCGCCGAGCTCGGCTTTGGGCTCGCGTTGGAAAACTGTGCGGTGACCGGCGAGACCACGGACCTGATCTATGTTTCGCCGAAATCCGGCGGCGCGGTGTCGCGCGGGGCCGGCGAACCTTGGCGCGACCGGCTGTTGCGCCTGCCGCCGTTCCTGCGTCGTGGCGAGGCCGCGAGCGACCTCACCGACCAGGATCTCCAGGACGGCTTCCGGCTTACCGGCCTGTTCTTGCTGCGCCATGTGCTGGAGCCGCGCGGCCAGGGCCATTCCGACGCGCGCGCCGGCTTCATCAATGCGCTGACGCGGCAGCAGGCGAAGGCGGCGATTCCGGCGCCATGACCTGGGGGGGCCTCTGCCTTGCCTGAGGGCATGATATTCCCCGGAACCAAATCCGCCTGGTTGAATTGGCCTCGCTGGGTTCCACAACGGGGACAGCCTAAATGTTGATCAAGGGATTCGCCTTGTCGGCGGCGCTGCTTGCATTCGCGCCTGACGCGGTGGCTGGCGAGCCGCAACCGGGTGTCTTTCGCCGGGCATCCTGCACCGTGGTCCGGTATTACGTGGCGAAATATTCCGCTGCGGCCGCAGAGGCATGGGCGCGGTCCAAGGGGGCAACGGAGGCCGAAATCGAGGTCGCCCGGCGTTGCCTGACCAATGCGCCGGTCACCGCGCAAGCCAAGACCCAGCAGCCAGTGACCGCCGGCTGGGCAGGGCAATAGCCGCCCACAGGGAACCAATCGATCCTTGCCCGATTCGCTTCCACGGTTTAACCGGGCGGCATGGGAAAACGATTGATTCCGCCGGAGGAACCGGCCGAAATTCACGAGGTGCCGCTGCGTGAGGCGCTGGAAGAGCGCTATCTCGCCTATGCGCTCTCCACCATCATGCACCGCGCGCTGCCGGATGCGCGCGACGGCCTCAAGCCGGTGCACAGGCGCATCCTCTACGGCATGCGCCTGCTCAGGCTCGACCCCGGCACGGCCTTCAAGAAGTCCGCGAAGATCGTCGGCGACGTGATGGGCTCGTTCCATCCGCATGGCGACCAGGCGATCTACGACGCTATGGTCCGCCTCGCGCAGGATTTCTCCTCGCGCTACCCGCTGGTCGACGGCCAGGGCAATTTCGGCAATATCGACGGCGATAACCCGGCCGCCTACCGCTACACCGAAGCGCGCATGACCGACGTCGCGCGGCTTCTGCTCGACGGCATCGACGAGGACGGTGTCGAGTTCCGCGCCAATTACGACGGCCAGTCGAAAGAGCCGGTCGTGCTGCCCGGCGGCTTCCCGAACCTGCTTGCCAACGGAGCGCAGGGCATCGCGGTCGGCATGGCGACCTCGATCCCGCCGCACAACGCGGCCGAGCTCTGCGACGCCGCGCTGCATCTGATCGAGAAGCCCGACGCGAAGTCGAAGGCGCTGCTGAAGTGGGTGAAGGGCCCGGATTTCCCGACCGGCGGCATCTGCGTCGATTCCAAGCAGGCGATCGCTGAGGCCTATACGACCGGTCGCGGCTCGTTCCGTGTTCGCGCGCGATGGGAGCAGGAAGAGGGTACGCGCGGTACCTGGGTCGTCGTCGTCACCGAGATTCCCTTCCTGGTGCAGAAGTCGCGCCTGATCGAGAAGGTCGCCGAGCTGCTGGACCAGAAGAAGCTGCCGCTGGTCGGCGACATCAGGGACGAGTCGGCCGAAGACGTCCGCATCGTGATCGAGCCGAAGTCGAAGAACGTCGATCCCGCCCTGATGATGGAATCGTTGTTCCGGCTGACCGAGCTCGAAAACAAGATTCCGCTGAACCTCAACGTGCTGATCAAGGGCCGCATCCCCAAGGTCGTGGGGCTCGCGGAGTGCTTGCGCGAATGGCTCGACCATCTGCGCGACGTCCTGATCCGCCGGACCAACTTCCGCAAGACGCAGATCGAGCACCGGCTCGAAGTTCTGGGCGGTTTGTTGATCGCGTACTTGAACCTCGACGAGGTGATCAGGATCATCCGCACCGTGGACGAGCCGAAGCCGGCGCTGATCAAGGCGTTCAAGCTTACCGAGGTGCAGGCCGAAGCCATCCTCAACATGCGCCTGCGCAGCTTGCGCAAGCTTGAGGAAATGGAGATCCGCACCGAGGACAAGAACCTCCGCGCCGAGCTCAAGGGCATCAACGCGGTGCTCGCCTCGGAGCCGGAGCAGTGGAAGAAGGTCGGCGAGCAGGTCGGCAAGGTCCGCGATATGTTTGGACCGAAGACGCCGCTCGGCAGGCGCCGCACCACCTTTGCGGATGCGCCCGAGCATGACCTCGCCGCGATGGAGGAAGCCCTCGTCGAGCGCGAGCCGGTGACGGTCGTGGTCTCCGACAAGGGCTGGATCCGCACCATGAAGGGCCATGTCGAGGATCTCTCGGGGCTGGCCTTCAAGCAGGACGACAAGCTCGGCTTTGCCTTCTTCGCGGAGACGACCTCGAAGCTGCTGCTGTTCGCCACCAACGGCAAATTCTACTCGCTCGATGTCGCAAAGCTTCCGGGCGGTCGCGGCCATGGCGAGCCGATCCGTCTGTTCATCGACCTCGAGCAGGAGGCCGCTCCCGTCGCGCTGTTCGTCAACAAGGGCGGGCGCAAATTCCTGGTCGCGAGCCACGAGGGCCAGGGCTTCGTCGTCAACGAGGACGATTGCGTCGGCACGACCAAGAAGGGCAAGCAGGTCCTCAACGTCGACATGCCGAACGAGGCGCGCACGGTCACCGAGGTGATCGGCGACACCGTCGCGGTCATCGGCGAGAACCGCAAGATGCTGATCTTCCCGCTCGACCAAGTGCCGGAGATGGCCCGCGGTCGCGGCGTGCGGCTGCAGAAGTACAAGGACGGCGGCCTGTCCGACGTCGCCGTGTTCGAGGCCAAGGCGGGCCTGACCTGGAAGGACTCCGCCGGCCGCGAATTCTCCGCGACCATGAAGGAGCTCGCCGAGTGGCAAGGCACCCGTGCGGATGCCGGCCGCATGCCGCCGAAGGGTTTCCCGAAGTCGAACAAGTTCGGCAAGGTGATCGGGTAAGCAGGCTCGTGTCCCGGATGCGCTGCAGCGTGAAACGCTGCTGCGCAGAGCCGGGATGCCACAACACAGGTGTCATGCCCCGGCTTGACCGGGGCATCCAGTACGCCGCGGCTTCTCGGTTTCATCACGCCCCTCTCCGGAATACTGGATCGCCCGCCCCTGTGCGCAATTGCGCACTAGGCGGGCGATGACAGCGAGTGTGGCGCAAACGCTTGGCAGATAGGCGTGAGCGCATAAGTGCCTGCGTCGATCGGGCACGAACATTGCTTTTTCTTTGCCTGCAAATGAACTCTCAAGAAGAAGCAAAAGGCACAATGTTCAAACTGAAGGCTTTTATTCCGGCGCTGTTCGGCCTCGCGCTGGTCGCGGCGCCCGCGCATGCGGCGGGCAATCTCGTTGCAGTGCTCGAGGCGGAGATCGTCACGCTCGATCCGCATTTTTCCACGGCCTACATTTCGCGCACGTTTGGCTACATGGTGTTCGACACGCTCTTTGCGAAAGACTCCAAGGGCGACATCAAGCCGCAGATGGTGCAGGACTGGAAAGTCTCATCCGACGGATTGACCTATACGTTCACGCTGCGCGACGGCCTGAAATGGCATGACGGCCAGCCGGTCACGGCGGCCGATTGCGTGGCGTCGCTGCGCCGCTGGGGCACCCGCAGCGCTCTCGGCCGTCGGATCTTCGCGATCACAGCCTCGCTCGAGCCGACGGATGCGAAAACCTTCGTGCTGACGCTGAAGGAGCCGTCCGGCCTCGTGATCGATGCGCTCGGCAATCCCGTCAGCCCCGTCGCCTTCATGATGCCCGAGCGCATCGCGAAAACACCCGGCGACCAGCGCATCACGGAGATCATCGGCTCCGGCCCGTTCGTCTATAGCAAGGGCGATCACCGAACCGGCGATCGCATGATCCTGAAGAAATTCGCCGACTATGTGCCGCGCCCTGAGCCCGCCGATTTCCTCGCCGGCGGCAAGCGCGTCGGCATCGACACGCTCGAGATCCGCGTCATCCCGGATGGCGCGACCGCCGCGTCCGCGCTGCAGGCCGGCGAGGTCGACTTCATGCAATATGCGCCGTTCGATCTGTTGCCGCAGCTGGAAAAGAACTCCCGCGTCAAGCTGGTCAATTTCACCGGCGGCAACATGTTCGCCGGCGCCTATCGTCTCAACGCCGCATCGAAGCCGTTTGATGATCCGGAAATTCGCCGCGTGCTGTGGAAGCTGGTCGACCAGCGCGAAGTGCTGGATGCGCTCGGGCTCGATGCCAAATACGCCGCTCCTTGCGCGACGTTCTTCACCTGCGGCACCACCTATGAGAGCAAGGCGGGCACGGAAGCCGCCGCGAAGACGTCGATTGAAGCGGCGAAAGCTGCGCTGAAGGCGACCAAATATGCCGGCGAGCCCGTGGTCGTCATGGAAGCCAACGACCTCGAAGCCCCGCGTGTCTCGGCGCAGGTGCTGGCCGAGCGGCTGAAGCAGGCCGGGTTCAACGTCGATCTCCAGGTGATGGACTGGGCGAGCGTGCTGGCGCGCCGCGCCAAGAAAGAGGGCTGGAGCGTCTATGGCGTTCACGCCGGCGGTTTTGACCTGGGCTCGCCGCTGACCAACGTCATGGTCGCCTTCAACTGCGCCGACTTCACCGGCTGGCAATGCGATGCGCGCATCACGCCGCTGATGGAAGCCTTCGCCAAGGCGCCCGCCGAGGAGGATCGCTAGAAGATCGCCGGCGAGATTCAGAGCGTCATGTACGATCAGGCGCCCGCGATCCCGTGGGGCCAGTTCGCGCAGCCGGCGGCCTATCGCGCCACCCTGCGTGGTCTGATACCGTCCGCCATCCCGGTGTTCTGGAACGTTGAGAAGTAACGCGATGTACGATGTCATTGTTGTCGGCGGCGGCTCCGCCGGCGCCGCTGTTGCGGCGCGGTTGTCCGAAGATCCCGCAAGGCGCGTCCTGTTGCTCGAAGCGGGGCTGGACTGGCGCGCGGACGAGGCGCCCTGGGAGGTGATGACCCCAAATCCGATCCCGATCATCCACAAGCGTGAGTACCAGGAGAAATGGCAATGGCCCGAACTCCTGACGCGCCGGGTGGCCGGGCAGGAGCCGCGCTTCTACTGGCGCGGCAAGGGGCTTGGCGGCTCATCGATGATGAACGGCCAGATTGCCATCCGCGGCGTCGCCGACGCGTTCGACGAATGGGCAGCCAATGGCTGCACCGGCTGGTCGGCCAAGGACGTGATGCCGCTGTTCTCGGTGATCGAAGATGATTTGGAATTTGGTGACGCCCCGGGCCATGGAAGCGGCGGACCGCTGCCGGTCTATCGGGCTCCGCCCGAGAAGTGGGGCCCGATCGATCGCGGCCTGCGCGATGCGGCGCTGGCGAGCGGCTATCCCTGGTGCGCCGACCTCAACAGTCCCGATGGCGAGGGCGTCGCCTGCTATCCCATCAACAGCCGCGACAGCCGCCGCATCACAACCAACGAGGGCTATCTCGAGCCGGCGCGCGGCCGTGCCAATCTCGAGATTCGCGGGCATGCGCTGGTCGATCGCGTGCTGATCAGCGACGGCCGGGCGACCGGCCTTCGGGTTCACATCGAAGGGCAGGGCACCCACGAGATCAGCGCGCGCCAGATCGTGCTCTGCGCCGGCGCCATCCACAGTCCGGCGATCCTGCTGCGTTCGGGCATCGGACCGGCGGATGAGCTGAAGGCGATGGGGATCGCGGTCGAGCGCGATCTGCCGGTCGGCCGCCACTTCTTCGACCACCCGCTGTTTCGCGCCACGATCCAGCTCCACGAAAACCTGCGGCCGACCGATCCAGACACCCGCCACACCAATTGCTGCGTGACTTATTCGTCAGGCCTCGCCGATGGCGGCAAGCGCGACATGATCCTGATCGCCTTCAACCACCGCGGCATCGGCGTGCCCGGAGCGATCGGCGCCGGCCTGTTCAACGCCTATTCGCGCGGCACGCTCAAGCTGGCTTCGACCGATCCGGCGATCGATCCCATCGTCGAGGAGAACATGCTGGCCGATCCCCGCGACATGCTGCGGATGAAGGATGCGGTGAAGCGACTGGCCGTGATCACCTCGCAGCCGGCGCTCTCGGGCGTTGCCGACTGGATACGGCTTGCCGACACCGATCTGACGCTTCCGCAGGCAGCTAGCCTGCCGGATCACGAGCTCGATGCGGTGCTGCGCCGTGAGACCGGAGACATCCAGCACGCAGCCGGCAGTTGCCGCATGAGCGGCGTTAACGACGCTGAGGGCGTGGTCAATCCGGACGGTACGGTGAAAGGCATTTCGGGTCTACGCGTCGCCGACGCCTCGATCATGCCGTCGGACTGTCGCGCCAACACCCATTTCACGACGGTGGTGATCGGCGAAGCCATCGCGCGGATGATGATGCGGTAGTTGTCGCAATACAGGTGGCATGCCCGCCTTCGTGGGCGTTGACGCTGAGAGTGGGGCTGGACGGGGCATCGCTCGGTTACACATTTCAAACAGCGGGCGAGCGTTCGCATTCTCGCGGCGCATTTCGCCCGAGCTTTGCTCCGTCACATTGCCCTCATCATAACAAGGGCGCAGGGAAGGCCGGGCGCCGGCTGGCACCCGCAGGTCCGTGCACCTTAGAAATGCACACGGGGTGGACCACAGGTTTCGCCGGATCGCCCGGCCTTCCCTGCGCAATGGTTTACGGCTTACTTCGCGCTCTCCCCGGGGAGCGATGCACTATTGCCCCCGTCGGCTTGCGGATGGCTGACGCGCGCACCCGGTTGGGCAGCACACATCACCACAAGACTTGACGCACAGACCCCGGGCGTCAGGACCACACGACTTGGCCGTCCGCGCACGTTTTCGCTGGGACTCCGAGAGGTGGCGTGTGCTCGCTCCCGAAGCCATGCGAAGATGCTGTCAGCGTCGTGTCGTATGCGCAAGAGCCATTGCTCACGGTGTCCCGCCCTGCAATGCCGATCGCGCCCGACGCTGTCGCGTCCATCGCTGCCCGGCCCGCGGTTCGTGACGATCGCGATCCGCCCCTTGTCTCGGGCCAGGATGTTTCGGACATACGACAAATCCGAATTTCGGTAAAGTGGAATATTTTAAGAGGCGGAGCTTGACACGTCATGAGGTCACGCAGCGCGGCTGTGTTGCCCGACAGGCAATCGTCGACGAGGGCGTAGGTGACGAGCTTTCGGCCAGAGGCGTGTACTCATCAAAGGCAGCTTCTGGAGTTTAAGCGGAAGTCGTCCCGCTTGCTCATCATCGACGGCTTGTGACCCGTTGCGGATCTTCGAGGGGCGGTCCAAGATGACGGACTTCACCGGCTTGAGCAGGGCGGATGGCAGTCGCAATCAATATCCGAGCTGATAACGATTCCGCGGACGAGATCGAACAGTTATGGGACCAAGTTGCTGCGTTGGAGGACGGGCCGTCGATGCGCACTCTGGCGTACCGACCACATCTGACATTCGCGATCTATGATGCGCCCGAGATTGACGAAAAGACGGCGTGGAAAGCAATGCTGTCTGCAAGCGCAGGCGAAACACAATTGCCTGTCACATTCGGGCGAATTAGGTGGTTCGTAGGCTCGCCACTTGTATTGTGGGCTGAGCCCGAACCGAGCGAGACCCTCAGAAGGTGGCACGCTTCAATCAGCGCTGCCATCGACCCGACCTACTGTCGGCCACATTATCGGCCCGGTGCGTGGACGCCCCACTGCACACTTGGCACACGCATCGCCGATAAAAACAGCAAAGGCGCTATTGCCTTTGCGCAGTCGTTCGACCGGCGCATTCAAGTCAATTTCGACGTAGTGGATTGCGTCGTTTTTCCACCTGTGCGGGTCGTTGCGCAACGGGAGCTGTCGAAGGGGCGTTCCGTTGCATAGCGATCCGCGAAGATGCTTCCTGCCGCTTAAGGTCTGCTCAGGGGAGGCTAGCAGACCGGAATTGCTCAGGTTGAGTGCTTCGCACCCAAATCCCTAATTGACGCCAGCTTTTCTCGGCCGTTGAATGCTTCTTGGAACGCCTAATGGAGGAACGCCTGCCCGCAGATTTCTGCGGCACTGCCTCGCGAGCGGCCGATCTTCACGCTTTCGGCTTCGAAGGTCTCGGTCCGCCGATGCGCATGGAGGTCTTAGCCATGAGGATTTCTTCGGCGCTTTTGGCCCTTTCGCTGACGTCGCTTGCTCCAGCGGGGGCGCTTGCACAAAGCCAAGACGGCCCGCCAGCATGGGCCTATCCGGTAAACCCGCCGAATTTCCAACGCGCCCCCGACGACGGCACGATCCGGCGAGTCCCTGACAGCGCCGCCGGTTTTACGCTCACGCAACTGCGCGATCTGTTCGCCGCTCCCGACTGGCATCCGGAAGACCATCCGGCTATGCCAGAGATCGTCGCAAGGGGGAGAAAGCCTGACGTGCTCGCGTGCGGCGTCTGCCACCGGGCAGACGGACCGGGCGGCCCTGAGAATGCCAGCCTGTTTGGCTTCCCCGCGGAATACATCATCCAGCAAACGGTGGAGTTCAAGACGGGCCTGCGTACGAATTCGGCGCCCCGCATCGCCACCGACCTGATGATCAAGACGTCCAAGGCCATCACCGATCAGGAACTCAAGGAGGCTGCGAACTATTTTGCGTCAATCAAACCGAGATCGAAGATTGCGGTCGTAGAGACCGACAACGTTCCGAAGACACATGTAAGGGACTTGTTCCTGGCGCCGATGGACGGCGGCGAGAAAGAGCCCATCGGCCAGCGCATCATCGAGATTCCGGAAAACGTTGAACACTTTGTCAGCCGGGACTCGCGCGCTCGTTTCATCGCCTATGTCCCGGTTGGCAGCATTCAGAAGGGGAGGGCGTTGGCAGCGAGCAGCGACCTCCGCGTCCAGTGCGCCGCTTGTCATGGTGCCGACCTCAAAGGGACTGCCGTGGCGCCAGGGATTGCGGCCCGTTCGCCCACGTACTTGTTCCGTCAGCTTTACGACTTCAAGTCGGGCGCGCGGAAGGGCGCCAATAGCGACCTCATGAAGCCGGCTGTTGAAAACCTCAGCATCGACGACATGATCGCGCTAGTCGCCCATACGGCGTCGCTCATACCTTAACGTTTCTTGGTGCTCGCACGCCCCGAGCCCGTTGTCGTTGTTCGGCTCGGAGCGCGCTCTCTTTGAATGTCGGCTTTTGGCCGCCCTAGATCATCCCCACCAGCCGCAACGCCACGCCCGCAGCGCAACTGCCCGCCAGCACCGTGAGCATGCCGAGCTTGAACCGGAAGATCGCAGTCGCCGCGGCGATCGATAGCACGAGCGCCGGAATATCAACGCTGCTCAACACCGGCCTGTCGAATGCGAACGGGAAGGCGTGCACCGGAACGGTCTCGCGGAACAGCGTGTGCAGCGCGAACCAGATCGAGAGGTTGAGGATCACGCCGACGACGGCGGCGGTGATCGCGCCGAGTGCGCCGGCGAGGCCCGTGTTGCCGCGCAGGCGCTCGATGTAGGGGGCGCCGACGAAGATCCAGAGGAAGCAGGGGGTGAACGTGACCCAGGTCGCAAGCAATCCGCCGAGCGTCGCTGCAAGCATCGGCGACAGGCCGCTTGGATCGCGATAGGCGGCCATGAAGCCGACGAACTGAAGCACCATGATCAGCGGGCCCGGCGTGGTTTCGGCCATGCCGAGACCGTCGAGCATCTCGTGCGGCTTCAGCCAGTGATAATGCTCGACCGCCTGCTGGGCCACATAGGCCAGCACCGCATAGGCGCCGCCGAACGTGACCAGCGCCATCTTCGAGAAGAACAGCGCGATCTGGCTGAACACGCTGGCTTGACCAAGAATCAAAAGCAGCGCGATCACCGGCACCAGCCAGAGCGCGAGCCATAGCGCACCGACGCGGATCGCGCGCGCGGTGTTGGGGCGCACATGCTCGGGAACGGCTTCGCCGAGCATGCTGTCGATCACGGCGGTGCTGCCGCCATGGCCGTGGCCGGCCGGTGCGAATTCCGGGCGGCCGGCCCGCGCGCCGGCATATCCGATCACGCCGGCGGCGATGATGATGATCGGGAAGGGGACCGCGAAGAAGAAGATCGCGACGAAGGCGATTGCGGCGAGCGCAATCATGATGCGGTTCTTCAGCGCGCGCTTGCCGACGCGCACCACGGCTTCGAGGACGATGGTGAGCACGGCGGCCTTCAATCCGAAGAACAGCGCCTCGACGAAGCTGACATTGCCGAAAGCCGCGTAGATGTAGCTCAGGCCCATGATCGCGATGATGCCGGGCAGGATGAAGAGCCCGCCCGCCATCAGCCCGCCGGCGGTGCGATGCATCAGCCAGCCGACATAGGTCGCAAGCTGCTGCGCCTCCGGCCCCGGCAGCAACATGCAGTAGTTCAGCGCATGCAGGAATCGGCCTTCGGAGATCCAGTTCTTCTCCTCGACCAGAATGCGGTGCATCACCGCGATCTGGCCCGCGGGCCCGCCAAAACTCAGGCAGGCGACGCGGAGCCAGACGCGAAAGGCTTCGCGGAAGCTGATGCCGTGACCGGCATCAGCTTCCGTTTGATTGGCGCGGATGTCCATCACGCCTTCACCTTGTTGGTCGGCCAGTTGTGGGTCTCGGCCGTCGCATCGCGGCACCAGCGGTAGAAGGCGTCGTAGAGCGTCATGCCGGCTTCGAGCTGCTCGAGATCGTCGTCGTACATCCGCGACAGCCCGAGCGAAGCCGCGAGCAGGCCGGGGGCTTCCGGTGCGAGGTCGGGCCGCGCGGTGTCGGCGCCACGGACCAACGTGGCGAGCCGCAGCAGCGGGGGCGTGGCAATCCCGAATTCCTCGATCATCACGTCGAAGGTGCAGAGCTCGCCGCGGTGGCTCCAGAACACGTTCTCGATGTCGAAGGGCGCCGCGTTGAAACGCTCGCCCACGGCGACGACCTCGGACGGCGCGACATACAGGAACACCGCGTTGGGATCGACGAAGCGCCGGATCAGCCAGGGGCAGGCGATGCGGTCGACCTTTGGTCGGGCCCGCGTCACCCAGACGGTGCGGCCCTTGGCGTCGCGCGGCGGCAGTTTTGCAGCATCGACCAGCGGCAGCTTTGCGTCCTTCCAGCCCTCGAAGCCGCCTTCCAGAGTCTCAGCCTGGACCCCTAGCTGCCTGAGCCAGGCCGCCGTGCCCTGCGCGAGCTTTGCGCCTCGCAGGCAGGCGACGATGGCGGAGCGGCCGGAAAATTCGCCGCCCCAGTCCGAAACGTTGCCGTGGCTGAACTTGATCGAGCCGGGGATCAGTCGCGGGTCTGCGGCAAAATCCTCGTCCGTGCGCACGTCGATCAGGGCAGGGGCGTTCGCCGTGCCGATCAGCCGTGCCAATTTGTCAGATGATATCGTTGTGTAGGAAGACATGATGCGCCCTCGTAAGAACAAACGGGACGCGATACTTGGGCTTGTCGCCTCGTGGGGAGATCGCTCAATCCCCATGGGCGCCATTACAACGAAACCGCGCCGGGCTGTCAATCGGCTCGTTGACTTGATTTTGCCCGGACGTTCCGCAGGTCTATATTGCGGGTCAACGGACCGGACCTTTCGGAGAGTTTTCGATGCATTCCCATTCGATCGAGCAATGGACCCATGACCACGCCTTTCTGGGCGAGAAGCACGACGAGAACGAGCGGCGCACCTGGCTCGTGGTCGTCCTGACGCTGGTGATGATGGTCGGCGAGATCGTCGCCGGCTCGCTGTTCGGCTCGATGGCGCTGCTCGCCGACGGCTGGCACATGGGCACGCATGCGGCGGCGCTCGGGATTGCCGCCTTTGCCTACCGCTTCGCGCGCCGGCATCTGGGGAATTCGCATTTCACTTTCGGCACCGGAAAGTTCGGCGATCTCGCCGCCTTCTCCAGCGCGATCATCCTGGGCCTGATCGCGGTCGAGATCGCCTATGAGAGCGTGCTGCGGCTGTTCACGCCGGTGCCGATCGTCTATGGCGAGGCCATCGCGGTCGCCGCCCTCGGCCTCTGCGTCAACCTCGCCAGCGCGTGGCTGCTGCGCGACAGCCATGATCACCATCATCACGGCCATGACCACGGCCATGGGCATGCGCATGATGATCACGACGATCATGATCACGACCACAATCATCACGGCCATCATCACGACAACAATCTTCGTGCGGCCTACGTCCACGTCATGGCCGATGCGGCCACCTCGGTGCTGGCGATCGCAGCGCTGGTGGTCGCGATGTATTCGGGATGGGTCTGGGCCGATCCGGCCGTCGGCCTGATCGGCAGCGCCGTGATCGCGAGCTGGGCGTTCGGCCTGGTCAAGACATCAGGCGCGGTGCTGCTCGACGTCCGCGCCGACGAGAAGCTCGAACGCACCATCCGCGCCCGCATGGAGGTCGGAGAGGACCGCGTCACCGACCTGCATCTCTGGCAGGTCGGGCCCGGCCATTGCGCCGTGCTGGTCTCGCTGGTGTCGGACAAGCCGAAGCAGCCGGCCGTCTATAAGAAGCGGCTCGCCGGGCTGAAGGGCCTGAGCCACGTCACGGTCGAGGTCGAGACCTGCCCGCATTGATGTGATCTGCCGAAACGGAATTCAGCGGCGCGGCCGGGGTTGATCCTCGGTCGCCGCCATACCGGGCGCTGCAAGAGGAACCAAGGATGATGCCAGGGATCAAGTTTGCTCTCGCCGTCGCCGCGCTGGCTCTGTCCGGCCACGCGGCCGTCGCGCAGTCCGAGAAATCGGGCGTCGAAAAGCTCTACGTCCTCAATTGCGGGGAGGGCACCGCCGGCGATATCTCGCGCTGGACGCCCGGCCTGAACGAAGGCAAGGCGATGGACTTCGTCGACAGCTGCTATCTCATCAAGCACAGCAATAAGGGCTGGTTTCTGTGGGACACCGGCATCGCCGATGCCGTGGCAGCCATGCCGAATGGCCTTGTTCCCGCCGATCCCAAGGCCGTCACCTGGCGCCGGCCGAAGACGCTGGCCGCCCAGCTCGAGCAGCTCGGCCTCAAGCCTGACGACGTCAAGGCGATGGCGGTGTCGCATACGCATCCCGACCATACCGGCAATGTCGAGCAGTTCCCGCAGGCCATGCTCTACGTGCAGAAGGCCGAATATGACTGGCCCGGCGCCAACAACGAACCGCGCTTCAAGCCCTCGCATCCGGTCGAGTTGCTCGCGGGTGACAAGGACGTGTTCGGCGACGGCAGCGTGACGATCCTGTCGACGCCCGGCCACACGCCGGGACACCAGTCGCTGCTGGTGAAGCTGCCGAAGACCGGCGCGGTGGTGCTGTCGGGCGACGCCGTCCACTTCAGGGATAATTGGGACAACCGCCGCGTCCCCAGCATGAACGCCAACAAGGACCAGAGCGCGGCATCGATGCAGAAGATCGCCGACACGCTGACCAAGGAGAAGGCGCAGCTCTGGATCAACCACGACAAGGCCCAGCGCGACAGCCAGAAGATGGTGCCCGAGTTTTACGACTGACGTTTGCGCCGAGGCTGCTGCCATGGCGTTGGCAGCAGCAGCGTGCTACGGCCCGCGAAAGGCTCCGCGATGGGAGACGAGCGTGGGAGAGTGGGCCGGGGTCGCGATCGCACTGGCGTCGAGCAGCCTCGGCGGCACGGCCGCGGCGATCACCCGCTATCTCGTCGGCGGCGCCGATCCGGTTCTGCTGGCGATCCTGCGCTGGGGGATCGGCTTTCTCTGCCTGTTGCCTTGCGCGCTGCTGCTTGGCGTGCGCTGGCCGCAGCGGCCCGACTGGTCGGCGGTGGCGCTGCTCGGCATCTGCTTCTTCGGCCTGTTCTTCATCCTCTACAATATCGCGGTGTCCTACACGACCGCCGCGCGCGCCAGCCTCGCGCTGGCAACGCTGCCGCTCCATACCATGGTGGTCGGTGCGATCCTCGGCGTCGAGCGTCTGACGGCGCGCAAGATCATTGGCGTCGGCATCGCCGTGCTCGGTGTGACAGCCGCGCTGGCAGCGGGGCTCGCCCAGAGCCCGCCCGGTGCCTGGCGCGGTGAGTTGATCATGACGGGTGCCGTGTTCTGCATGGCGTTCTACAACGTGCTGTCGCGCCCTCTGATGCAGCGCTCCAGCGCATTGGGTTTTCTCACCGTCGGCATGGGCGCGGGCGCCGCCGTGCTGGTTCTGGCGGGGTTCGTAAAGGGCAGCTTTGCGGCGCTCGATCATTTCACGGTGGCGCAATGGATTGCCGGCGTCTATCTCGGCATTGGCGGCGGCGCGCTCGCCTTCATCCTCTGGGTGATGGCGCTGGCACGGGCGACGCCGACCCGCGTTGCCAATACCATGACGGTCAATCCGATTGCCGCGACCTTGCTTGCGGCGTTGCTCATCGGTGAGCCGATCACGGCAAACCTTCTGATCGGGCTGGTTGCTGTGTTCGCTGGCATCTTTATCGCGACCAGCCAGGCGAAGACGGCCTAGCTGCGCGGTGCTGTGACCGGAGGCGGGCTGGCGTCCGGTGTCTTCTTCGGCTTGAGCGTGCCGGCGTAGAACGAGAGCAGCCACACCAGGAGGATGGCGAGGAGATAGACGCCCCAGGCCTGCGGCGGCGTGGTTGCCCAGCGCAGCAGGCCTTTGAAGGTGCGGGGCGGGCTGTTGTCTTCGCTCATGGCCCGCTTGTGCGCGAAAGCGGCTGCGCGGTCAATCCGGCCGCCGCTCGGCGCGGATCAGGAACAGCGTCGCCAGCGCCGAGAGGCTGAGCGCGGAGGAGACCATCAGCACCTTGGCGCCCATGACGTCGATGAGCAGGCCGAACGCCAGTGGCGCCACGGCCTGCGCCATCCGTGCCGGCGCGCCGATGATGCCGAGACGGTAGCCGAAATCTTTCGGGCCGAAGATCGACAGCGGCAGCGTGCCGCGCGCGATCGTGAGAATGCCGTTGCCCGAGCCGTGGAGCAGCGCAAACGCGCTTGCGGCGGGCGCGCCGAAGATGGCGAGGATTGCGGCGCCGAGCGGGTGGGTGACGCAGGCAAGGCGCGTGGACCACAGCGGATGGAAGCGGCTCAGAAAGCCCGCTTCGAGAACGCGCGCGGCCACCTGTGCCGGGCCGATCAGCGCGCCGGCGGCGATGGCCTCGACATGCGTCGCGCCCGTGGCCTCCAGCAGGCGCGGGAAATGGACGGCCATTGCGCCGGTGACGGTCCAGACCGCCGCGAAGACGAAGGCGAGCAGCACCATGGTGCGGTCGAGCGGCAAATGCGGCTTCTCGGTTGTCGCCGCGGCCTGCTTGGCGCCCATGATCGCCGGCAGCATGAAGAAGTTCAGGGGCAGGCCGATCAGGAGATTGGCGGCCGCCCATGCGAAACAGGTCTCGCGCCAGCCGATATGGGACAGGCCCCAGGCGGTGAGGGGCCAGCCGACAGTGGAGGCGAAGCCTGCCATCAGCGTGATGCCGGTGATGGGCCTGCGCGCCTCGGTGCCGTAGATGCGGCCGAGCGCTGCGAAGGCGGCGTCATAGAGCCCCATCGCCATGCCGATGCCGAGCACGAGCCAGGCGAACGCCATCACCGCCAATGAGTGCGAGAGGCCGAGCAGGACGAGACCGGCGGCCATCGTCAGGTTCGAGACCGACAGCACCTGCCGGCCCCCGAACAGATCGATCTGCCGCCCGATGCGAGGGCCGAGCATCGCCGAGATCACCAGCGAGGCCGAGAACGCGCCAAAGATCCAGTTGGAGGAGACGCCGAGGTCGCGCGCCATGGGATCGGCGAGCAGCGCCGGCAGATAGTAGCTGGAAGCCCAGGCCAGGGTCTGCGTGGTGCCGAGCGCCAGGATGATCGGAAGCTGGCGCTGGCTCATCCCGGTACGATTCTGGTCTCGGTGTGCGGCGGTGTCATCGGTTGCATTTGCGGCCCGCGGCGAAAGCGCGTCAACAGCGTCCGCGACATATTCGATCTGCTGCGGACGGGAGCCTTGGTTGCGTACGGTCCGTGCGTGGCCTTTCGCTCGTCACGAATGCACGCCATAATGGCGTATGCAATTGACCTCGCGCCTCGCGCTGATGAACTGGCTGACCGGCCAAGGGCTGACGGGCCTGCCCGAAAACGAGCTGCTCCGCGGCTTCTGCGAGCGCTGCCGCGCCGAAGGGCTGGAACTCTCGCGGGGGCTCGTCGTGATCGACACGCTGCATCCGATCTATGAGGGCCGCGGCTTCCGGTGGAGCGACCGGCAGAGCAACGAGAGCGATGTGTTCGAATATGGTTCGACCGCCGAAGGCGATGCCGCCAAGAGCTGGCGCCGCTCGGTGTTCTTCCACATGCTCGAGCACGGCGAGGACGAGAGGGTGATCGATCTCGCCGACGCGCCGTCGATGGATTTTTCGCAGATCGGTGAACTCGCGGAAAAAGGCCACAAGCACTATCTCGCCTTCGTGCATCGCTTCGGCGAGAACGGCGCGCTCGGCCTGATGGATTGCCTCTATTCCTGCTGGACCACGCGCCGCGACGGCGGCTTCTCCGAACCCGAGCTCGAAGCCCTGCGCGATCTCGTGCCGGTGCTGGGGCTCGCGATCAAGTCGGCGCAACAGGTCGACATCGCGCGAACCCTCGGCCGCGTCTATCTCGGCCGCGATGCCTCCGCGCAGGTGCTGGGCGGGCGCATCACGCGCGGCGTCACCGAGCGCATCAATGCCGTGCTGTGGTATTCGGATTTGCGCGGCTCGACCGGGATCAGCGAGAGCATCGGCCCGGACGAGATCATCCCGTTCCTCAACGACTATGCCCAGGCCGTGATCGACGCGATCCACGATGCCGGCGGCGACGTGCTGAAGCTGATCGGCGATGGCGTGCTCGCGATGTTCTGGGGGGAGGACATGTCGGATGCGCGGCGCGCTGCGCTGCGCGCCGAGCATCTGTTCCGCAAGAACGTCGCTGCGCTGAACAAGCGGCGGGAGGCCGACGGCCGTCCCACAACGTCGGCCTATATCGGCCTGCATGTCGGCGAAGTCTTTTATGGCAATATCGGCAGCCAGGATCGGCTCGACTTCACCGTCGTCGGCCCCACCGTCAACGAGGTCAGCCGCATCGCCTCGATGAGCCGCTCGGTCGACCGCGAGCTGCTGGCCTCGGCCGAGTTCTACAAGGGCCTGGACGCCACCGGCCGCCGCTACCTCGTCTCCACCGGACGCTATGCGCTGCGCGGTATCGGCCGCGCGCAGGACCTCTACACGCTCGATCCCGAGGTCGATACGAGCGAGCCGGTGACCGGGAGCTACGAGCGGTATCTGGCGAATTAGCGGCGGATCGTAGGGGCCGAGACATTAGGCGTTTTCGTTCGATCCTTGGCGGGCCATTGTTCGGAAAGCGGCGGCATCGAAGTCTCCTTGCCGGTCATGCGCTCAACGGCGACGGCGTAGACGGTGATGATGTCGAGCCGCGGGAAGAACCCCTTCGGTCGCGTCGTATCCGGCTTGCCGTATTTGGCCATCAACGTTTCGCAGAACCGCTGCTTGATGCCCGTGTCGCCCACGACCCTGATGCGGCCGAACAGGCATATGCTTCGATAGGCGAGACCGGAATCGCATTCGAACCGTCCATAGTCGAAGACACCTTCGTGCTCATCGATCTCGATGCAGACGCGGGGATCTCGCTCGATGTTTGCGCGCAGATGTCCCCGGGCGGCCGTCGTGTGCAGATACACCTCACCGTCGAGCCAGAGATAGAGGAGCGGGATACAGTAGGGAAAGCCGTCCTCGCTGACTGTCGCGAGATGGCCAGCATATCCACGTGCCAGCATCTCCAGGATCCGCTCCTGCGACATGGCGCGGTCCTCGCGACGGATTTGCGGTGAACTCATGGTGCAAGACGCTCCGCGCCGCCATCCGAATGAGCGGACATTTCAGGTTTCCTTGTTATCCGAAACAGGATAGAAAAATAGTGGTCTTGAGCAAAGGTCCACTTGGTCCTATCGCGGCATACCACTTCTGTGCGGCTCACCCTATCGGACGAGGACCCGTGAAGAGCAGGCAGAGCTGGGCAGAACTCTATTCCTTCAGCGTCGACCGTACGGCGGAGGCGCCGGTATTCCGCCAAATCTACCTCGAACTGCGATCGGCAATTCTGTCCGGAGCGCTTCGTCCGGCGGCCAAATTGCCCTCGACGCGCGACCTTGCGGCGCAACTCGGTGTCTCGCGTACCGCAGTTGTCTCGGCTTTCGAGCAGCTGCTAGCCGAGGGTTATGCCTTCGGCAGGAAGGGGGCGGGGACTTATGTTGCGTCCGATCTGCCTGAACCGTTTGCCGCGCCTCATGGCCGCAAGACGCGGGCGGCGCCGGCCGCGGCAGGCGCGGCCTCCTTTCACGGCCTCGGCGATTTTGTCGATGTGACGACGCAGAATGACGAGCGTCCCTTCAACCTCGGGCGCACGCTGTTGGATGCACGTAGCGCCGAATTGTGGCGCAAACTCACTGCGCGCACGCTGCGATCGTTTGAGCGACATCATCTCGGCTATGGCGATCCGCGTGGCTTGCTGGAGCTGCGCGAGTCGGTTTGCGACTATCTTCGGGCCGCACGCGGCGTGCGCTGCGAGGTCGACCAGATCGTGATCACCGCCGGCACGCAGCAAGCCGTGGACATCGTCGCACGTGTCATGCCCGGGCCGGACAAGGAGGTCTGGATCGAAGACCCCGGCTATACCCTGACCCGTCTTACCCTCGCTGCGTCAGGCGCGAAGGTTTGCGCCATCCCGGTTGACCAGCACGGCGTGCACGTCACGGAAGGGATCCGCCGCGCCCCGAAGGCGCGCGCAGTTTTCATAACGGCCTCGCACCAATTTCCGACAAGCGTTCCCCTGTCGATGGCGCGCCGCCTCGAACTTCTCGCCTGGGCCCGCGAGTCCGGCGCCTGGATCATCGAGGATGATTACGCGAGCGAATTCCGCTACGGCGGCCGTCCCCTCGCTTCGCTTCAGGGCCTGGATGAGGCCGGCCGTGTCATCTACGTCGGAACTCTCAACAAGGCGCTCTTCCCGGGACTGCGGCTTGGCTACGCCGTGCTACCACACCCGCTGGTGCGGAATTTCGTTGCCGCGCGCTATCTGATCGACCGTCAACCGTCGAGCCTCTGCCAGTCCGTTGCTGCGGCCTTCATGGAAGAGGGGCATTTCGCAGCCCACATCCGCAGAATGCGGGAAGTGTACCGCCGCCAGCGCGATACCCTCGTTGCGGCACTGAGGCGGCGCCTGGGCGACCATTTGTCGGTCGAGCCGCCGGACCAGGGCATGCACCTGGTTGCCTACACGCGACGGGGACTTTCCGATGTGAAGATCGAACGGGCCGCTCGCGACCACGGCGTCACCGTTCGCGCGATGAGCCGCCACTATATCGAGGCGCCGGCACAGTCGGCGCTGATGCTGGGCTTTAGCGGCTACCCGCAGCAGACCATTGCACCGGCGGTTGCCCGACTGGCGCGGGCTATCGCCGCTGATTGCGTACCGGACTAGCACCGCGCCGGCACTTCGTCCCCCACCATGGCCGGCTGCCGATCCAGCGCCACGGCGGGAGAGAGCCAGGTCACAAGTGCCTGCACGCCGAACACGGCGGCTGCGAGATACAGGCACGCCTCCGCGCTCCAGAGGCCGCCGACGATCGCGCCCAGCGCCGAGCCGAGCGGGCGGGCGCCGTAGCTCATGATGTTGATGGCGGAGACGCGTCCGAGCAGGCGCGGCGGCGTCACGGACTGACGCAGGGTCGTGGTCGAAATCACCCACAGGATCGGCCCGACGCCGAGCAGGAAGAAGCTCAAGGCCGCGAGCCAGGGCGAGGGGACCAGCACCGTCAGCGCCATCACCACCGCGGCGACGAAACCCGTGACCGGGCCAAGGCCGACCACCGTGCCGAAGGCGATGCGCTTCATCACGCGCGTGGCGAACAGCGCGCCGATCACCATGCCGACGCCGTACATCGTCAGCACGGTGCCGACGCCTGCGGCGGTCAGGCCGAGATGGCGCACCGCATAGGGCACGAACACGGCGATCTGGAGGAACCAGCCGGTGTTGAAGATGAACTGTGTGATGAACACCGGCCGCAGCAGCGGATGGTGGAACACGAAGGCCGCGCCCTCGCGGATGTCCTGGAACGGATGGCGCCGCGGCGAGGGTGTCCGGGTGGGCTCGTAGATGCCGGAAAGCAGCACGACGGCGATGGCCGAGAGTGCCGCGGCAAAGCCGAAGGCCGGGCTCGCGCCCCACCAGCCGACCAGCGCGCCGCCGAGCGCAGGCCCGCTTGCAAAGGCGATGGTGCGGGCGAGCTCGATGCGGGCATTTGCCGACGGCAACAGCTCCGCGCTTACCAGCGAGGGCACCAGCGCCGGCGCCGCCACGCTGTAGACGACCGTGCCGCATACGGCGGCAAAGCCGAGCAGAGCGAGAAGCAGCAAATTGAGCGCGCCAAGTGTGAGCAACAGGACGATGGCCGCCAGCGCGACCGCGCGCAGCGCTTCGGCACCCGCCATCAGCGAGCGGCGGGAGATGCGGTCGGCGAGCAGGCCGGCTGGAATCGCGAACAGGACGAAGGGCAGGGTAAGGGCGGTCTGGAGCAGGCCGGTCTGGCCTTCCGCAACACCCAGCGTGAGCACGGCGACGATCGGGGCCGCGGCCAGCGCGATCTGCTCGGCCGATTGCGCCGCCAGGTTGGACCAGGCGAGGCGGTTGAAGGTGTCGGGGAGGCGAAGCGGGTTTGACATGGCGCATTTCCTGCAAAGTCGCGTTGGCGCCAGTATCCGCCCCCGAGGACCGCCAAACCCACCCGCTTCCCGACAGGGCGGCGGATAACCGCCGCGCCGGGAACTCACGCGGCTAGATGCAGTTGCAAATGAGTTGCAATAAGCTTCGACTTCGGTATTCTGCTGCTATGGATGCCCGCTCCCCCGATTTGACCCGAGATGCCGCCGGCTGGCGCACTGATGCGCCTGCTACCAAGAGCCTCGCCGAGGTGAATGCCTCCGTCGCCATCCCCACGGCGGGGGTGTGGTGGCGGCGGCTGCTCGCCTTTGTCGGCCCCGGCTATCTGGTCTCGGTCGGCTACATGGACCCCGGCAACTGGGCGACCGACCTCGCCGGTGGGTCGAGGTTCGGCTACACGCTGCTTTCGGTCATCCTGCTCTCGAATTTGATGGCGATCCTGCTCCAGTCGCTGGCGGCGCGGCTCGGCATCGTCACCGACCGCGACCTCGCGCAGGCCTGCCGCGCGACCTATTCGCCGGCGGTGAACTTCCTGCTCTGGCTCGCCTGTGAGGCGGCGATCATCGCCTGCGATCTCGCCGAGGTCATCGGCACAGCGATTGCACTCAAACTGCTGTTCGGCATTCCCCTGATCGGCGGCGCGCTGCTTGCCGCGCTCGATGCATTCCTGCTGCTGCTCCTGATGAACCGCGGCTTTCGCTTTCTCGAAGCCTTCGTCATCGCGATGCTTGTCGTGATCGCGGTCTGCTTCGTGGTCCAGATCGTAGCCGCGGCGCCCCCGGTGGCGGAAGTCCTGCACGGTTTTATGCCGAAGACCGAGATCTTCACCAATCCGGAAATGCTCTACATCGCGATCGGCATCATCGGCGCGACCGTGATGCCGCATAATCTCTATCTGCACTCCTCGATCGTGCAGACGCGCGCCTATGAGCGCAACGACACCGGACGGCGCGAAGCGATCAAATGGGCGACGACGGACTCGACCATCGCCCTGATGCTGGCCCTGTTCATCAATGCCGCGATCCTCGTCGTGGCGGCCGCGACCTTCCACAAGAGCGGCCATTCCGACGTCGCCGAAATCGGCCAGGCTTTCGAGCTGTTGTCGCCGCTGCTCGGCCTCGGTATCGCCTCGACGCTATTTGCGATTGCGCTGCTCGCCTCTGGCCTGAACTCGACGGTGACCGCGACGCTCGCCGGGCAGATCGTGATGGAGGGCTTTCTCGACCTGCGCCTGCCGAGCTGGGCGCGCCGTTTGCTCACGCGAGGCATCGCCATCGTTCCGGTGATCGTCGTCACCGCGATCTATGGCGAACGCGGCACGGCCGATCTGCTGGTGTTCAGCCAGGTCGTGCTGTCGATGCAACTGCCCTTCGCCGTCATCCCGCTGGTGCGCTTCGTCTCCGACCGCCGCAAGATGGGGAAGTTCGCGATACCGCCATACGTCGCCGCGGTCGCTTGGATCGTCGCGGGCATCATCGTGATCCTGAACGTGAAGCTGCTGGTGGACACGCTGTTCGGGTGAGTGTTCGCCCAACACACCGCCGTCGTCGCCCGGCTTGACCGGGCGACCCAGTATTCCAGAGACGGTTGTGATTGAGCCTAGAAGCCGCGGCGTACTGGATGCCCCGGTCAAGGCCGGGGCATGACAGCGAGCTAATCCTGCGGCTCTGACGTCGCGTCACCTTGCGCATCGATGCGCAGCCAGCCCGACGGCGCGAGGCGCTGCTGCGGCAGGAAGCGGGCCTTGTAGTCCATCTTCTTCGAGCCCTCGATCCAGTAGCCGAGATAGACGTAAGGCAGCCCCTGGCGGCGGGCGCGGGCGATGTGGTCGAGGATCATGAAGGTGCCCATCGAGCGGCTGACCTGGCTCGGCTCGAAGAACGAATAGACCATCGACAGGCCGTCGCTGAGCACGTCGGTCAGCGCCACCGCGATCAGCTCCTCGCCGCGGCCGGTGATGCCGCTGTCAGGGCCGCGCTTGCGGTACTCGATGATGCGGGTCTCGACATGGCTGTCCTCGACCATCATGGCGTAGTCGAGCACGGTCATGTCGGCCATGCCGCCATGGCGGTGGCGGGAGTCGAGATAGGCGCGGAACACCGAATATTGCTCGGAGGTCGGCACGGCACTGCGCTGCTCGCCGATGATGTCGGCGTTGCGCGCGATGACTTTTCGGAAGTTGCGGGAGGGGCGGAACTCGTTGGCGATCACCCTGACCGAGACGCAGGCGCGGCACTGGTCACAGGCCGGCCGGTAGGCGATCGACTGGCTGCGGCGGAACCCGCCATGGGTCAGGAGGTCGTTGAGGTCGCCCGCGCGCTCCCCCACGAGGTGCGTAAACACCTTGCGCTCGTGCCGGCCCGGCAGATACGGGCAGGGAGAGGGCGCCGTGAGGTAAAATTGGGGGGTGTCGCGCGAGTGCTGGGTCAAGGGACGTCGTGGGCCTCCAAAGTGGGCATCAGCATCGCGCTACGAAGCCCCCCGGTCAATCGGTCTACGCGGCAGGTCAGATCAGTCAGTTTAGTCGGTCCTGGTTGATAGGTTCTTGATCATCAGGCTCTCAGTAGGTCCTTGCGGCCTGCGGAACGGGCGCGCGGACGGAATTGTTGATCACGACCGTTCCCAGCACGACATCATGCAGCAGGCGCCGACGGCCGTTGAACAGCCCAACCAGCACCACGAAAGGTGTCAGGAACGAGACCGTCACCCAGAACAGCACGGCATGGGTGGCGCCGAGCACGAAATAGCCGGGCGCGCCGTACCAGGTGCGCAGCTCCAGATCCATCAGGCGCATGCCGATCGTCGCGGACGACGGACCGCCGATGCAGGCACCGTAATAGACGATGGCCCAAACAACGGAGGCCGGCCAAGCCAGCCAGAACAGCGCCCAGCCGATGCCGAGCGTGACGATGCCAAACAGCGCGATGAAGACGTAGCCGAGGATCACGGGAACGGAGATCACGACCATGTCGATCAGGAAGGCGAACGCCCGCCGCGTCGCCACGCCACGGAACAATTCCGGGTGCAGATAGGGATCGTAGGCGTGCGGTTGCGCAGCGCCGTCATTGCGCCAGGCATTGCCCGAGTCCGAATACGACATGGTCCGTTCTCCCAAGGGAAACTCCCGTGGCAGGACATGGGAACAAGCCATCCCCGTGCCAAGGGTGCGCGGGCGTCAGCAAGCCGAAATATTCCGGCAATTCGGGGGCGGCGGACCGAGCCGTGCCGCAGGGTGGCCAAAGGCGCGTGGCGCCGTGCCCACCATCGTTCCGGGATCACTGGCTGGGATAGTGGGCGCGCGCCGCTTTGCCTACCCAACGATGCCTTACGTTTGGCTCCGCAGCTTCTCCGCCACCTTCGGCGCAAAATAGCTGAGCACGCCGTCGGCGCCGGCGCGCTTGAACGCCAACAGGCTTTCCATCATCGCGCGCTCGCCGTCGAGCCAGCCATTGTTGGCGGCCGCTGCGATCATCGCGTATTCGCCGGAGACCTGGTAGGCGAAGGTCGGCATCGCAAAAGTGTCCTTCACGCGCCGGACCACGTCGAGATAGGGCATGCCGGGCTTCACCATCACCATGTCGGCGCCCTCGGAGATGTCGAGGTCGACCTCGCGCAGCGCTTCGTCGGTGTTGGCGCTGTCCATCTGGTAGGTGCGCTTGTCGCCGGTGAGCGTCTTGGCCGAACCGATGGCGTCGCGGAACGGGCCGTAGAAGGCGGAGGCGTATTTGGCCGCATAGGCCATGATCTGCACGTCGAGCAGACCTGAGCGGTCCAGCCCCTCGCGGATCGCGGCGACGCGGCCGTCCATCATGTCGGAGGGCGCGATGATGTCGCAGCCGGCTTCGGCCTGGACCAGCGCCTGACGCACCAGCACCGCGACCGTCTCGTCGTTCAAGATCTTGCCGTCGGAGATCAGCCCGTCATGGCCGTGGCTGGTGAAGGGATCGAGCGCGACGTCGCAGAGGATGCCGATGTCGGGAAACTCTTTCTTGATCGCGCGCACCGCCTGGCAGACCAGGTTGTTCGGATTGGTCGCCTCGGAGCCTTCCTCGTCGCGCAGGGACGGGTCGGTGTAGGGAAACAGCGCGAGGCAGGGGATGGTGAGCTTCATGGCGCGCTCGGCCTCGCGCACGGCCTGGTCGACGCTGAGGCGATCGACGCCCGGCATCGAGGCGATCTGCTCGCGCTTGTTGTTGCCGTCGATCAGGAACAGCGGCCAGATCAAATCGTCGGTGGTGAGCACGTTCTCGCGCACCATGCGCCGGGCCCATTCGGCCTTGCGGTTGCGGCGCGGGCGGACGGTCAGATCGAGGGCAGGGGAGGCTGCAGCGCCATCCCGGCGCGAAACCTCGCGCAATTCGATCGGACGTCCGTACTTGATCGCCATCATTCTTCCTCCGGCTGGAATTATTCTTATACCAGCTCGCATGGTTCCCGCCACCGCGGCTTGACCTGCCGCAAGGCAAAATTGAGGTCACGCGGGCAGCCGATTGATTTTGCGGGGCGAAGCAGCCAGAAGGGGACCATGTCCGAAATCTCCACCCGCGATGCGGCCCGCGACGGCGCCAGTGCCAGGGACGCCGCCAGAGACAACGCCAGAGACAACGCGATGTCGGTGGCGGCGATCTCGTCAGAGCGCCCCGAGTCCGACGACAATGTCTGGACGCGCCGGCTCGTGCTGTTCCTGCGCGTGATGGCGCTGCTGTCGATTCTGAAGGGCCTCTATCACTGGGCCCAGGTCACCGGCTTCGTCGGCGGCGAGGACGAGGCGTTCGAGAACCAGTCGATGGCCTGGCAGGCCGCCACGGTCTATTTCGCCGTGATCGAGCTCGTTGCCGCGGTCGGCCTCTGGCTCGCGACGCCCTGGGGCGCGGTGGTGTGGCTGACGACCGTGGTGTCGATGGCGGTGATCGAACTGATGTTCCCGGGCATCTACGGCGGCAGCCTGGTCGTCGTCGGCGTCGAAGCCTTCATGCTCGCCGCCTATCTCGCACTCGCCTGGATGGCTGCGCGCGAGCGGCCGCCGTAGCGCGCAGTCGATTTCAACGTACACTCTCTCGTGCCCCGGACGCAGCGCAGCACGTAGTGATGCGCTGCAGAGCCGGGGCCCATCACGCCGCAATTTCGCTTTTGGCTTTTCTGGGTCCCCGGATCTGCGCTTCGCTTGTCCGGGACACGAGAGCGGCATTTCCGAAGTCGTGGCTTGGTTGACCGCTGGTTGCCTAAAATTCGAGGTAACTTTTCATTGACTCCGTGCATCCCGCCACAGCTCTTACGCGCCCGTTTCGAAACGGGGCGGCCCTGTACTGGAATGCGACAGAGGTCGCGGACGGAGGGTGAACAGGACCTTGCGAGGGTCAACAGACGGTTGCGAAAAGCCCTTGTGACACAGGCTTAATCCGCAATTCACTGTCTTAAATTCATGATCTCTTTATTCTCTTATTTAAGCCGATCTTCAAACGCCCCTCTTAAGTTGCACCTATCAGACGGAGCACAAGTTTCGTCGAATAAGTGTCGATAAAAACGACAACAGGGGAAGTGTCATGATGAAAGCCGTCGCAACTGCGGCAGATACCGCAGAGCGCGTCTCCGGCCAGCAGGGTTCGGTGCAGTCGCTCTATCTGGAAGCTTTGACTCTGGTGGAGCGGCTGCATCGCCGGCTCCTCGACGTCATCAAGGACGAGTTCGATCGCCGCGGCCGTGCGGACATCAACTCGGTGCAGGCGCTGCTGCTTTACAACATCGGCGACAAGGAGCTGACCGCGGGCGAGCTGCGCACGCGCGGTTACTATCTCGGCTCCAACGTCTCCTACAATCTGAAGAAGCTCGTCGAGCTCGGCTTCCTCGATCATCAGCGCTCGCGCGTCGATCGCCGCTCGGTGCGCATCCGCTTGACCCCGCAGGGCCAGGAAGTCCGCCGCATCGTCGACTCCCTCTACCAGAAGCACGTCAAGACGGTGGAGCAGGTCGGCGGCATCTCGGGCGAGGAGTTCTCGACCCTCAACAAGTCGCTGCACCGCCTCGAGCGGTTCTGGACCGACCAGATCCTGTATCGTCTCTGAGTTCTTTACGACGGGACTTGGCCAAGCCGGCCCACAACAAGACCGGCAAGCCTCCCGAACGTGCCTGACCTCCCCAAGCGCGCCGGCCCGGCTCTGCCCGGACCGGTGCGTTTTGTCGTTTCGCGACTGCGAAATAATTACCCGGCCGGGCGGAACCAGTTCCCCGCACCGCAGTTGTTACTGCGGATCGGAGGATGCGATGCTGGTCGAGCGCGGGCTTCAGGCAATGAACGTCGAACTCGTGAGCGATGCCTATGCCATCGCCGCGAATTATCTCCGCCGCTCCGGCGCGATTCCCGACACGCTGGTCACCAACGAACGCCTGCTCGAGATCGTCATCAAGCTGCTCCAGCACGGCGAATTCAACAAGATCAGGCTCGCCAACAAGGCCATTGGCCGGTTCGAGGCCCAGTCCGGGTCTCGCGCGGTTGCCTGATCAAGACTCCCAAAATTCGACAGAACCAGAGGGTGACATGGAAGCTGCCATCGACCGGATCATGCAGACCTATGACCTGCTCGCCAATCGCACGGCGGCGGCCAGCGAGGAGGCCCGCGTCAAGGTCACGAACTACCTCAATACCCTGATGGAAGCCGGCGAGAAGGACCCCCACAGGTTGACGGTCTGCGGACTGACCTATCTGCGCCAGCTCGACGGCAGCGTGGACCCGGTGAAGGCGGGGTATACCGGGTTGTAGGGGGCCGGTCCGGCCGGCACGGATTTTAAGGTCCAAATCGGACCCTTCAGGACTTATCGAGTCGGACGGTTCAGAAGCCGTCCTCTCGCCCGGATCCTTCCATCCCCACCATATCTTGCATAAATATCAGGCCCGACCCGCAAATACTTGGCCGGGGGCGGGTGATGTGGTAGATCGCGCTCGCCGCTTCCGATCGCCACACCAGACCGCCCGTAGCCCGCCAAAAGGCTGCGGCGGTGGAGATATTCGCAAGATGACCTCAGCCAGAACCGCCTCCGCGCCCGACTCGTTTTTCACCGCCTCGCTCGACCAGGCCGACCCGGAAATCGCCGCCGCCATCAAGGGCGAGCTCGGCCGGCAGCGCCATGAGGTCGAGCTGATCGCCTCCGAGAACATCGTCAGCCGTGCCGTGCTGGAAGCGCAGGGTTCGGTGATGACCAACAAGTACGCAGAGGGTTATCCGGGCGCGCGCTACTATGGCGGTTGTGAGTGGGTCGACGTCGCCGAGAACCTCGCGATCGATCGCGCCAAGAAGCTGTTCGGCGCCAACTTCGCCAATGTGCAGCCGAACTCCGGCAGCCAGATGAACCAGGCCGTGTTCCTGGCGCTGCTGCAGCCCGGTGACACCTTCATGGGCCTCGACCTCGCGGCCGGCGGCCATCTCACTCACGGCTCGCCCGTCAACATGAGCGGCAAGTGGTTCAAGGCCGCGCACTACACCGTGCGCCGCGAGGACCAGATCATCGACATGGACGCGGTCGCCAAGCAGGCCGAAGAGGTCAAGCCCAAGCTGATCGTCGCCGGCGGCTCGGCCTATTCGCGCGCCTGGGACTTCAAGCGCTTTCGCGAGATCGCGGACAGCGTCGGCGCGTACCTCCTGGTCGACATGGCGCACTTCGCCGGTCTCGTCGCCGGCGGCGTGCATGCCTCGCCCGTGCCGTATGCCCACGTCACCACCACCACCACGCACAAGTCGCTGCGCGGTCCGCGCGGCGGCCTGATCCTCTCGAACGACGAGGCGCTCGCCAAGAAGCTCAACTCGGCGATCTTCCCGGGTCTGCAGGGCGGCCCCTTGATGCATGTGATCGCGGCGAAGGCGGTTGCCTTCGGCGAGGCGCTGCGTCCGGACTTCAAGATCTATGCGAAGAACGTCGTCGAGAACGCCAAGGCGCTGGCCGAGGCGATGAAGAGCCACGGGTTCGATATTGTCTCCGGCGGCACCGATAACCATCTGATGCTGGTCGACCTCAGGCCGAAGGGCCTGAAGGGCAACGTCTCGGAGAAGGCGCTGGTCCGCGCCGCCATCACCTGCAACAAGAACGGCATTCCGTTCGACCCCGAAAAGCCCTTCGTCACCTCGGGCCTGCGTCTCGGCACCCCGGCGGCGACGACCCGCGGCTTCGGCGTCGCCGAATTCCAGCAGGTGGGCGGCATGATCGCCGAAGTCCTCAACGCGATCGCGCAGTCCGACGACGGCAAGGCGCCGCTGGTCGAAGCCGCGATCAAGGAGCGGGTCAAGGCACTCACCGATCGGTTCCCGATCTATCAGTAAGGTCTAGGGTACACGGATGCGCTGCCCGAACTGCAACAGTCTCGATACGCAGGTAAAGGACTCGCGTCCGACCGAGGATTCTTCCGTGATCCGCAGGCGGCGCGTGTGCGTCGCCTGCAATTTCCGCTTCACCACTTTCGAGCGCGTGCAGTTGCGCGAGCTCACGGTGATCAAGCGCAACGGCCGCCGCGTGCCGTTCGACCGCGACAAGCTGATGCGCTCGGTGTCGATCTCTTTGCGCAAGCGGCAGGTCGAGCCGGAGCGGGTCGAGAAGATGGTCTCCACCATCGTCCGCGAGCTCGAGACCGGCGGCGAGGCCGAGATCTCCTCCGAGGTGATCGGCGAGACCGTGATGGAGCATCTGCGCACGCTCGACGACGTCGCCTATGTGCGCTTTGCCTCGGTCTATCGCAATTTCCGCGAGGCCAAGGATTTCGCCGACGTGCTCGGCGAGCTCTCCGGTGAGGAGGAAGCGCGGCTCGCCGCGATCCGCAAATGATCTTCCGGATCCTGGAGGATCAGTTCGCGCAGAAGGCCCGCGAGTCCAAGGACGCCGATCGCCGCTTCATGCAGCTTGCGCTGGCGCTGGGTAAGCGCGGGCAGGGGCGCACCTGGCCCAATCCTGCCGTGGGCGCTGTCATCGTGAAGGACGGGGTCATCATCGGCCGCGGCTGGACACAGCCAGGCGGGCGGCCGCATGGCGAGCCCGAAGCGCTGCGCCGGGCCGGCGAGGCCGCGCGCGGCGCCACGCTTTATGTCACGCTTGAGCCGTGCTCGCATTTCGGCAAGTCGCCGCCTTGCGCAGACGCGGTGATCGCCGCCGGCATCACGCGGGTGGTCGCGGCGATCGAGGATCCCAATCCGGAAGTCGCGGGTCAGGGTCATGCGCGCTTGCGCGCCGCCGGCATCAATGTGGATGTGGGTCTGTGCGCGGCGGAGGCCGCGTTCGACCACGCCGGGCATTTCCGCCGCATCCGTGACAAGCGCCCGCATGTGATCCTGAAGCTCGCGGTCTCGCCTGACGGCAAGATCGGTGCGGCTGGCGGCAAGCCGCTTGCGATCACGGGCGAGGCCGTGCGCAATCGTGTGCATCTGCTCCGCGCCCAGAGCGACGCCATCCTGGTCGGCATCGGCACGGTGCTGGCAGATGATCCGCAGCTGAATTGTCGCCTGCCGGGCATGGAAGCACGTTCTCCCATACGCGTCGTGCTCGACCAGAATCTGCGCATTCCGGCCGCGAGCCAGCTTGGTCGTTCCGCGCGGGAGACGCCGCTCTGGGTGATCGGCTCCGAGCTTGCGGAAGCTGCCGCCGCCACGCGGCTCGGAGCGGCCGGCGCTCAGATCATCCGCGTACCGCCGGGAAACGCTTCCGGGCTTGATCTTTCGGCCGTGCTGCATGTGCTGGCGGAGAAAGGCATCACGCGGCTGATGGTCGAGGGCGGCAGCCGTGTCGCGGCGTCCTTCGTCGCGGCCGACCTCGCCGACGAGATCTGGCTGTTCCGCGGAGCGGAAGAGGTCGGCCCGGGCGGCGTCGATGCGCTCGATGCATTGCCCCTGTCGAAAATCACGCAGTCGCGGGCCTATAAGGTTCATGCTAGCGAGACATTCGGCAAGGATACTCTCACCATCTACGAGCGCTCGTAATGTTCACTGGCATTGTCACCGATATCGGCGAGATCGTCGGCTTCACGCCGACAGCGCAGGGCCAGTTGCACAGGCTGCGCATCGCTTGCCGCTACGATCAGACCACCATCGCCGATGGTGCCTCGATCGCCTGCAGCGGCGTCTGCCTGACGGTCGTTGCTTCCGGCGTCGAAGGCGGCAGAACCTGGTTCGACGTCGATGCCGCCGCCGAGACGCTGGCGCTGACAACTGCAAAGCACTGGAAGGTCGGCACGAGGCTCAATCTCGAGCGTGCGCTCAAGATCGGCGACGAGCTCGGCGGCCATATCGTCGCCGGCCATGCCGATGGTGTCGCCACCCTCGTCAGTCGCGAGGACCTGCCTGATATGGCGCGGTTCGAGCTCGCGACCACGCGGGAGCTCGCGCGATTCATCGCCACCAAGGGCTCGATCACGCTCGACGGCGTGTCCCTGACGGTCAATACGGTGAGAGACGTGACCTTTTCGGTGCTGATCATCCCGCATACGCTGACGGTCACGACGATCGGCGGCTGGAAAGCGGGCGCCGAGGTCAATATCGAGGTCGACCTGATGGCCCGCTATGCAGCGCGGCTGACCGAAATGACGGTTTAAAACTTGGCTTACCCGCTCGCGGCGACTACATAACGCGCCGACCCAAGAGACGACTTAACTAAACGGATTTAGACGATGGCAGACGCGCGGCGCGCACCCCTGAAGGACCAGACCGACATTTCCGGCGCACGCGCGCTGATTGTCGAGGCACGGTTCTATGACGATCTCCAGGATGCGCTTCTGGACGGCGCGGTGACCGAGCTGAAGGCGGCCGGTCTGACGCATGACGTGATCACGGTTCCAGGAGCACTGGAAATCCCGGCGGCGGTCGCCATCGCGATCGATGCCGCGGCGGCGAACGGCAAGCCCTATGACGCGGTGATCGCGCTCGGCTGCGTGATCCGCGGCGATACCATCCATTTCGAGATCGTCTCGCAGGAATCCTCGCGCGCGCTGATGGATCTTGCGGTTTCGCGAAAGCTACCGCTGGGCAACGGCATCCTCACCGTCAACACCGAGGCGCAGGCCTGGGCGCGGGCGCGCGCCAGCGAGCTCAACAAGGGCGGCGATGCCGCGCGCGCCGCGATCGCGATGCTGCGCATCAAGCGCCGCCTGGCGCGGGCCTGAGCGATGGCTGACAACAGCAAAAAACCGCCTGTCGGCACCGAGAAGAAAGCGAACCGGCGCGGTGCGGCGCGGCTCGCGGCCGTGCAGGCGCTGTATCAGATGGACATTGCCGGCGCTGGCATCAACGACATCTTTGCGGAGTTCGAGAGCCACTGGCTCGGCAACGAGGTCGAGGGCGATACTTACCTGCCGGCGGAAGCGGCCTTCTTTCGCGACGTGGTCTCCGGCGTCGTGCGCGACCAGAAGATGCTCGATCCCCTGATCGACGAGGCGCTGTCGAAGGGCTGGCCGCTGAAGCGGATCGAGGCCATCCTGCGCGCGGTACTGCGGGCAGGGGCCTATGAGCTCCAGCATCGCAAGGACGTGCCGGGCCGCGTCGTCGTGTCGGAATATGTCGACGTCGCGAACGCCTTCGTCGACCGCGAGGAGACCGGCATGGTCAACGCCGTGCTCGACCAGATCGGTCGCCAGTTCCGCGGCGACGAGTTCGGGCGGGGCTAATTGAGACGATGACTTCCGCCGTAGCCGTCATCCTGAGGTGCCGGAGCGAAGCGGAGGCCTCGAAGGACGACGGCGTGCCGCTGAGGTGCTGCTCGGCCGTGCATCCTTCGAGGCTCGCAAGGGCTCGCACCTCAGGATGACGGGTCTGCTATCGTGACGCAGAACGACGATCAGGGCTCCGCCGAAGACTCCCTCATCGCGCGCTATTTCAAGCCGCTGGCGACTGACCCCGGCGCGTTCGGGCTGGTCGACGATGCCGCGGTCCTGTCCTCGTCCGGCGACGACATCGTCGTCACCACCGACGCCGTCGTCGAGGGCGTGCATTATCTGACCACTGATCCACCGGGCACCATCGCCCGCAAGGCACTGCGGGTGAACCTGTCGGATCTCGCCGCCAAAGGCGCGGTGCCCGCCGGCTTCGTGCTGACGCTGGCGCTGCGCAGCAAGGAGGATGCCTGGCTCAGGCCGTTCGCCGATGCGCTCGGCGAGGACAGCAGGACTTTCGCGTGCCCGCTGCTTGGCGGCGACACGGTGTCGACGCCGGGGCCGCAGATGATCTCGATCACCGCCTTCGGCCGCGTGCCGAAGGGACGGATGGTCGGCCGTACCGGCGCGCGGCCGGGCGACAGCATCCTGGTGACGGGAACGATCGGAGACGCCGCGCTCGGCCTCGACGTGCTCACAGGCGGCGCCGCGGCCGGGGCGCTCGCGTCCGAACCGCAGGCGAAGGAGATGCTGGTCTCGCGCTATCGCGTGCCGCAGCCGCGCAATGTGCTGGCGCAGGCCGTGAGGGACCACGCGACGGCCGCGATGGATGTCTCCGACGGCCTGGCCGGCGATCTGACGAAACTCTGTGCGGCATCCGGCGTCTCGGCCACGGTTGACGTCGCGAACGTGCCGCTCTCGGCTGCTGCGGCTGGCCTGATCGCGGGCAACGTCGTTTGCGTTGAGACGCTGCTCGCCGGGGGCGACGATTACGAGGTGCTGTGCACCGTGCCGCCGGGGCAAAGCGATGCGCTGATTGCCGCGGGGCAGGCGGCGGGTGTGGCTGTCACGGCGATCGGTACGATCGTCGCGGGCCATGAGCGGCCGCGCTTTTTGGACGGGCGAGGCCAGGAATTGGCCTTGAGGCGCCTGTCTTACAGCCACTTCTGAATTCAAATCCGCCCGAACCCCGATCTGTCCCGGCCTTTCCCGGTCGCCGGTTGGCGCAACCCTGGCGACAGCAAGCGGCTGTATCAGCGCCATAGCCACCAAAGCAGCCAATGGACGTGATTCGATGACGGCGGCCGTTTCGAGTTTGAGCGAGGCGCGAACTGTTCCCTTGAGGGAGTGCGGAAGCTGCACGCTCTGTTGCAAGGTCTACAACGTGGTCGAGCTCGGCAAGGCCGCTGGCAAATGGTGCTCGCATTGCAAGCCCGGCCGGGGTTGCACGATCCACGACAATCTGCCGGACGAGTGCGCCGCGTTCAATTGTCTCTGGAAAACCATGCCGTCGATGTCCATGCAATGGAAGCCGGATCAGTCGAAGATGGTGCTCACCTTGCATCCCGGGACTAACAACATTCATGTCGTGGTCGATCCCGGCCTGCCATCGGCCTGGACCCGGGAGCCTTATCACGGCCAGTTGCGCGGGTTGTCGAAGGCCAACATGGCGAAAGGCCATCTTGTCGTGGTGTTGGTCAATGAGCAGGGGACGCTCATCCTGCCCGACCAGGATGTGCCGCTCGGCATCCTCAAGCCCGAGCAGGCCGTTTCGGTGACGCTGGAGGCTGGCCCCAATGGCGGCGTCTACGACGTCAAGATCTTCAACCGGCGTACAACAGCCGACGGGCAGACCTTGGAACTGGCGGCAGCGTCTCGCCATCCCGTGAGGTCGGCCGCATAGGCGTGGCCGCGGCCAAGCCTCGCCGGTTTCGGAGAGGCGCCTCGCGGAGTTGCGTCAAGCCGTCGGTCAAACGCACCAGAATTGGCCTAAATACCTGCCGAGATCGGCTTTTTCGACCTTATCCGGCGTTGCACCCTCAATTTGATTTTGGCAAGCTTGTGACCGACCAGGGCCACACCTTCGTGCGAGGGGCGGCCCTGTTCAACATAAGGGCGCCCACCGCATGACGGAAAAACAAAAGGCGCCGGGGGTACGTACATCAAGGATCTGAGGCAAAAATCACATGACAGCATTATGGTTGATAGTGCTCTGCGGAGTGCTTTCTATCGTCTACGCGATCTGGGCGACGTCTTCGGTGTTGAGTGCGGATGCGGGGTCACCGCGCATGCAGGAAATTGCAGGCGCAGTCGCTGAAGGCGCACAGGCATATCTGCGGCGCCAGTATACGACGATCGGTATCGTCGGCATCGTCATCTTCGTCCTGCTCGTCTATTTCCTTGGTCTCTACGTCGGCATCGGCTTCTTGATCGGCGCCATCCTGTCGGGGGCGGCCGGCTTCATCGGCATGAACGTCTCGGTTCGCGCCAATGTGCGCACCGCCCAGGCAGCGACCACGTCGCTTGCCGGCGGCCTCGAGCTCGCCTTCAAGGCAGGCGCCATCACGGGCATGCTGGTGGCGGGTCTCGCGCTGCTCGGCGTGACCCTCTATTTCGGCTTCCTGGTGCACTCGCTGAAACTCGCGCCCGATAGCCGTCTCGTGGTCGACGCCCTGGTGGCGCTCGGCTTCGGTGCCTCGCTGATCTCGATCTTCGCCCGTCTCGGCGGCGGCATCTTCACCAAGGGTGCGGACGTCGGCGGCGACCTCGTCGGCAAGGTCGAGGCCGGCATCCCCGAGGACGATCCGCGCAACCCGGCCACCATTGCCGACAACGTTGGTGACAACGTGGGCGACTGCGCCGGCATGGCTGCCGACCTGTTCGAGACCTATGCGGTGACTGCGGTCGCCACCATGGTGCTCGCGGCGATCTTCTTCGCCAAGACGCCGATCCTCATGAACATGATGACGCTGCCGCTCGCCATCGGCGGCATCTGCATCATCACCTCGATCATCGGCACCTTCTTCGTGAAGCTCGGGCCGAGCCAGTCGATCATGGGCGCGCTCTACAAGGGCCTGATCGCAACCGGCATCCTGTCGCTGATCGGAATCGCTGGCGTGATCTACTATCTGATCGGCTTCGGCAAGCTCGACGGCGTCGACTACACCGGCATGTCGCTGTTCCAATGCGGCATCGTCGGCCTCGTCGTCACCGCGCTGATCATCTGGATCACCGAATACTACACCGGCACCGACTATCGGCCGGTGAAGTCGATCGCCCAGGCGTCGGTGACCGGTCACGGCACCAACGTGATCCAGGGTCTCGCCGTCTCGATGGAAGCGACCGCGCTGCCCGCGATCGTCATCATCGCCGGCATCCTGGTCACCTACAGCCTGGCCGGCCTGTTCGGCATCGCGATCGCGACGGCCACCATGCTGGCGCTGGCCGGCATGGTCGTCGCGCTCGACGCCTTCGGCCCGGTCACCGACAACGCCGGCGGCATCGCCGAGATGGCGGGCCTGCCGAAGGAGGTGCGCAAATCGACCGACGCGCTCGATGCGGTCGGCAACACCACCAAGGCGGTGACGAAGGGCTACGCGATCGGTTCCGCCGGTCTCGGTGCCCTCGTGCTGTTCGCGGCCTACAACCAGGACCTCAAGTTCTTCGTTGCGGACTCCGCGCACCATCCGTACTTCGCCGGCGTCAATCCGGACTTCTCGCTCAACAACCCCTACGTGGTTGTCGGCCTGCTGTTCGGCGGCCTCTTGCCGTATCTGTTCGGCGCGATGGGCATGACTGCGGTCGGGCGCGCGGCAAGCGCGATCGTCGAGGAGGTGCGCCGGCAGTTCCGCGAAAAGCCGGGCATCATGCAGGGCACCGACAAGCCGGATTACGGCAAGGCGGTCGACCTGCTGACCAAGGCGGCGATCAAGGAGATGATCATCCCCTCGCTGCTGCCGGTGCTGTCGCCGATCTTCGTCTACTTCGTCATCTATGCGATCGCGGGTGGCGGCCCGGCCGGCAAGTCGGCTGCGTTCTCCGCGGTGGGCGCGATGTTGCTCGGCGTGATCGTGACGGGCCTGTTCGTCGCGATCTCCATGACCTCGGGCGGCGGCGCCTGGGACAACGCCAAGAAGTACATCGAGGACGGTCACTTCGGCGGCAAGGGCAGTGATGCCCACAAGTCGGCCGTCACCGGCGACACCGTCGGCGATCCCTACAAGGATACGGCGGGACCGGCGGTGAACCCGATGATCAAGATCACGAACATCGTGGCCTTGCTGCTGCTGGCGATCCTCGCGCACTGAACGGCGTAAGCGACACACGACAAAACCCCGCGGCGCGAGCCGCGGGGTTTTTGTTTGACGGGCTGGAGGCTCTCACCACGTCATTGCGAGGGTAGCCACACCCAAGCTGTCATCGCCCGAGAAGGCGGGCGATCCAGTATTCCAGAGACAGCACCGTTATGCGGAGAAGCCGCGGCGTACTGGATTCCCCGCCTTCGCGGGGAACGACAGCAGTGCGTGCAGCCGCTACCCCCCGCGCCAACGTCTCACGCGAACGCCTACTGCACGTCCATCTGCAGGCCTTCCTTCTGGATGATGCCGGCGAACTTCTTCGTCTCGGCATCCACGAAGTCGGCGAACTGCTGCGGCGAGCCGTAATCGGCGCGGGCGCCCATGGCGGAGATGTTTTTCTTGATGTCGTCGCGCTCCAGCATCGCCTTGACCTGAAGATTGAGCGCTTCCAGCACGGTGGGCTGCACACCCTTCGGCAGGAACACCGAGAACCACGACGACACGTCGAAATTGGCCAGCTCCGGCGCGCTCTCGCGCATGGTCGGCAGGTTCGGCGCGAGGTCGCTGCGGTCGGTCGTGGTGACGCAGAGGCCGGTGAGGGTGCCGTTCTGCACCTGCGGCAGGCTCGGATAGAGATTGTCGAACAGGATCTGGATGTCGCCGGCCAGCGCGGCCTGGAGCGCGGGGCCCGCGCCACGGAACGGGATATGCGTCATCTTCAGTCCGGTGAGCTGGAGGAACCAGGCGCCGGTGAGGTGAGGGCTTTGGCCGACGCCGGACGAGGCGTAGCTGAGCTTGTCCGGGTTGGTCTTCAGATACGCGATCAGCTCGGCGACCGACTTGATGCCGGTCTTCGGATGCGCCGAGACGATGTTCGGGATCCGGATCATGTTGGAGACCGGCTGGAGCTGGTCCGGCTTGTAGGTGAGATTCTTGAAGATGCTGTAGGCGATCGCGTTCGGCCCGGGGTTGCCGATCAGGATGGTCTGGCCGTCAGGCTTGGCGCGGACGGCCTCGGCCGTGCCGATCGTACCGCCGCCGCCGGAGCGGTTCTCCACGACCGCCGACTGGCCCCAGGCGGTTTGCAGATGCGCGGCCAGGAGCCGGCCCATGACGTCGGTCGAGCCGCCGGCCGCAGCCGGCACGATGATGCGGACGTTTTCGGTGGATTTCCAGTCCGCCAGACTCGATCGCGGCAGGATCGCTGCGGCCGAGAGGCCGGCAGCACCGGCGAGCACGCGACGGCGGGACAACAAAGTCCTTTGAAGTTTCTTGGGCACGAATCCACTCCCTGCTTCTTGTTTTGCAGGGAGCGTATGGAACCGGGCGGGCAACGGCAAGTCGCACGCGACGGCAAGTGCCGCGCGGAGGGCAGCACGAGGCCGCAGGCTGAAGACTCAGTTAAAGCTGAGCAGCTTGAACAGTGGCGTGAGGTAGTTCATCTCCTGACCCGACGTCGCCGTGGTCCGGCTGATGAAGTCGAAGATTTTGCCGTCCTGAAGGCCGTAATTCGCCAGCCGGCGCACGCGCCGGTTCTTGTCGAAATAGACCGCGATGACGCGCTGGTCGACCACCCTCTGGTTCATGAAGGCGACCATCCGCTCCGAGCGCTGTGAGATGTAGTAAAACACCTCACCGTCGAGGGTTGCGACCGTGGAGGGCGTGCCCATCACGATCAGCACCTGGTCCTGGCTTGCGCCGATCGGAATTTGCTCCAGCGCGCCGGGTGGCAGGATGTAACCCTTCTGGAATTGCTCGCCGGTGCAGCCGGCAAGGGCGGCGCCGACCAGGGCGACGGCCGCGAGCATGCGCAAACCGCGCCAGCGTGCATGAAGGCCGCGCGGCTTGTTGGCGCGCAGGCTGGTCTGGTTCGTTATCGTCATAGTGGAACTGATTCCGTCCCCTTGCGTCGCGCGAGGCGCTGAAGTACCGGGCGGAGACTGCAATTGCAACACGCACACGCCCGCTTGCGGAACCCACAATGGTTTGGCCGTTCAATCACTTCAGGAAACCCCGGCAAGCCCCGCGCGGCACCATTGAAGCCATCTATGGCATGATCGTGACGCAGGCGCGAGAACCCATATTTTACCGCGACTTGGGCGTGCCCGATACGGTTAACGGGCGTTTCGACCTGCTGCTGCTGCATCTCTGGCTGCTGCTGCGACGCCTGCGCACGGTCCAGAGCGCCAGCCAAGGCGCCACGGAGCTGTCACAGGCGCTGTTCGACCGCTTCTGCGAGGACATGGACGACAATCTTCGCGAGATGGGGATAGGCGACCAGACCGTGCCGAAGCGGATGCGGGCCTTCGGCGAGGCGTTTTACGGCCGCGTCCAGGCCTATGACCAGGCCATCGATGGTGGCGGCGAGGCGCTGGCGGCCGCCATCTGCAAGAATATCCTGAATGGGACCGGTATGGACCAGGCACGGCAGCTCGCGGCCTACGCCCGGGCCACCGAGGCCGATCTCGGCCGGACAGACGAGGCCACGTTGCTGTGCGCCTCCTTCAAGTATCCCCCAGCGCTCACTGAGGACATCACGCGATGAGCCGACCGAACGCCGAATCCAGACCCGATCCCTGGCGGTCTCCCGTCATCGTCGCGCAGATCCCCGACACCGGCCTGCACCGCAAGCTCGAGGCATCGGTCGCCGAGCGGCAGGCCATCGCCGAGGTCGGCGGCTTGCGGGAGGTGCTCTCCGCCCAGGCTGCTTTCGACGTCGTGCCCAAGAGCGGCGGCCGGATCCAGGTAACGGGGCACGTCCGCGCCCGGATCGGCCAGATCTGCGTCGTCACCCTCGATCCGATCGAGAGCGAGATCGAGGAGGACGTCGATCTGGTGTTCGCCCCCGAAGCCGAGGTTCGGAAGATGGCCGACCTGATCGAGGAGGGGCAGGACGACGCGGAGCCGCCGGAAGTGATCGATCCGCCGGAGGCGATCGTCAATGGAATCATCGACCTTGGCCGGATCGCGACCGACGCGCTGTTCCTGGCGGTCGATCCCTATCCGCGCAAGCCGGGTGTCGTGTTCGAGGCCGAGGTCACCGCGCTTGACCCCGAGGACCATCCGTTCGCGGCGCTGAAGGCGCTCCAGGACAAGAAGAAAGGCAAATAGCTGGGCATTCCCGGGGAGGATGGCTTCGCGAGGTGCGTAAGCCGCCTGTCCGAATGGTTTGACAGGTGCCCATATCTGTTTGATTTTAATATGCTTATTGTGAATTTTCGCCGCCGCCCGCGGATCGCCCCGAATGCAAAAGGCTGGGGGCAAGAGGTTGTTTCGGGATAACAAAACGCTATTGTCGCGCCCCGGTCCGGGCGCGGCGTGGCGCTAGGCCGGTCGCCAGGTCCATGGCGAATTCATTTGCGGCCCCGCTCGTTCAAGACCGCACCAGACCAGGTTTCCAGGACTTTTATGCCAAGCAAGGTTCGCATCGCGCTTGACGCCATGGGGGGCGACGTCGGCGCCGCCGTGGTCATTCCAGGCGCCGCCATCTCGCTTCACAGGCATCGCGAGATCGAATTCCTGCTGGTCGGGGACCGCGCCAAGATCGAGCCCGAGCTCGAGAAGCATCCCGCCCTCAAGGCCGCTTCGAAGATCATCCATACCGACGTCGCCGTCAGCATGCATGACAAGCCGAGCCAGGCGCTGCGGCGCGGCCGCAAGACCTCCTCGATGTGGCTCGCCATCGACGCGGTGAAGAAGGGCGAGGCGGATGTCGTGATCTCCGCCGGGAATACCGGCGCGCTGATGGCGATGTCGCGCTTCCACCTGCGCACGCTGCCGGGCATCGACCGCCCGGCGATTGCCGGGGTATGGCCGACCAAGCGCGGCGAATCGGTCGTGCTCGACCTCGGTGCCACCATCGGCGGCGACGCACACCATCTGGTCTCGCTTGCCGTCATGGGCGCCGCGATGGCGAGCGTGCTGTTCAACAAGCCCCGGCCCACGGTCGGCCTGCTCAATATCGGGACCGAGGAGATCAAGGGGCACGAGGAGATCCGCGAGGCCGGGGACAGGCTGCGTGCGGTGAACCTGCCGGAACTCGATTATCTCGGCTTTGTCGAGGGCGACGGCATCGGCAAGGGGCTGGCCGACGTCATCGTCACCGAAGGCTTCAGCGGCAATATCGCCCTCAAGGCCGCCGAGGGAACCGCACGGCAGATGGCGGAATTACTTCGCAATGAAATGCAGCGGAGCTGGCTGTCCAAGCTCGGCTATCTTCTGGCGCGCAGCGCCTTCCAGGCCCTGCGCGACAAGATGGATCCCAACAAGTCCAATGGCGGCGTGTTCCTTGGATTGAAGGGGATCGTGGTCAAGAGCCATGGCGGAATCAGCGCCGAAGGCTTTGCCTATGCGATCGATGTTGGCTATGAGATGGCTCACTACGATCTCCTGAACAAGATCAATCAGATGCTCAACCGCGAGGGTGGTGCACTTAGTTCCGTGCAGACCGCGCCGGAGGATGTTTCGTGACTCAAATTCGTTCGGTCGTGCTGGGCTGCGGCTCTTATCTGCCGGAGCAGGTGGTGACCAACGCCCAGCTGGCGGCCCGCATCGACACGTCCGACGAGTGGATCGTGCAGCGCACCGGCATTCGCGAGCGGCATATCGCGGCCGAGGGCGAGTTCACCTCGCATCTGGCGATCAAGGCGGCGCAGGCTGCGCTCAGCGACGCCGGCGTGGACGCGCAGTCGATCGAGCTGATCGTGCTGGCGACCTCGACGCCTGACAACACCTTCCCCGCAACCGCGGTCGCGGTGCAGCACGCGCTCGGCATCAACCATGGCGCGGCGTTCGATCTCCAGGCGGTGTGCTCGGGCTTCGTGTTCGCGCTCGCCACCGCCGACAATTTCCTGCGCACCGGCGCCTTCAAGCGCGCGCTGGTGATCGGCGCCGAGACCTTCTCGCGCATCCTCGACTGGAACGATCGCGGTACCTGCGTGCTGTTCGGCGACGGTGCCGGCGCGGTGGTGCTGGAGGCACAGGAGCAGCCGGGCAATGCCGCGACCGACCGCGGCGTCGTGACCACTCACCTGCGCTCCGACGGCCGCCACAAGGCAAAGCTGTTCGTCGACGGCGGTCCGTCCTCGACCCAGACCGTCGGCCATCTGCGCATGGAGGGCCGCGAGGTCTTCAAGCACGCGGTCGGCATGATCACCGACGTGATCGTCGACGCCTTCGAGACCACCGGGCTCAATGCCGACAGCATCGACTGGTTCGTGCCGCATCAGGCCAACAAGCGAATCATCGACGCCTCCGCCCACAAGCTGCACATCGCGCCGGAGAAGGTGGTGCTGACGGTGGACCGCCACGGCAACACCTCGGCGGCCTCGATCCCGCTGGCGCTGTCGGTGGCGCGCAAGGACGGCCGCATCAAGCGCGGCGACATGGTTTTGCTGGAGGCGATGGGCGGCGGGTTCACCTGGGGCTCCGCGCTGGTGCGCTGGTAGAGCCAATCGATAGAATTTTGCCGGAATTAGCCGCGATTATCGATGCGCCTGCATTGATGAGCGCTGTTGACCGGCGTATCGTAACCTCATAATTTCAGACAACAATTGTTCGCCGTGATGTGGGGCAGGGCGATGACCGACCAAAGCAAAACCGTAACGCGTGTTGATCTCTGCGAGGCCGTCTACCAGAAGGTGGGCCTGTCGCGCACGGAATCGTCTGCGTTCGTGGAACTCGTCCTGAAGGAGATCACCGACTGCCTCGAGAAGGGCGAGACGGTGAAATTGTCCTCTTTCGGCTCCTTCATGGTCCGCAAGAAGGGTCAGCGTATCGGCCGTAACCCGAAGACCGGCACCGAGGTGCCGATCTCGCCGCGCCGCGTCATGGTGTTCAAGCCGTCGGCGATCCTGAAGCAGCGGATCAACACCCAGCATCGCGGCAATGGCGACGCCAGCAAGGCTCAACCCGAGGCGTAACCGCCTGCTCGAAGGATTTGGCATTTGGACAAGGCGCCGGATGCGTTCCGAACCATCAGCGAAGTAGCGCAGGAACTCGACATTCCGCAGCACGTGCTGCGGTTCTGGGAGACCCGATTCTCCCAGATCAAGCCGATGAAGCGCAGCGGCGGCCGCCGCTACTACCGCCCCGACGACGTCGACCTGCTCAAGGGCATCCGCCGCCTGCTCTACGGGGAGGGCTACACCATCCGCGGGGTGCAGCGCATCCTCAAGGAGCACGGCGTCAAGTCGGTGCAGGGCCTCGCCGACGGCGCGGCCGCGGTCTCGTTCGGGGCCATCGAGGATGCCATCGGCGCGAGCCTGATGGAGCCCGACGACGACGACGAGGCGCCCATCAAGGGCGTCACGGATGCTGATGAAGACGACTACCAGGGCGATGAGGAGGAAGGCATCGACTTCCGTTTCACGGAGGTCGACGACGAGGACATCCTCACCACCTTCCGCAAGGGCGGCACCCCCGCCGCACCTGCCGGGCCCAGCGCGCTGGACCGGGAGCGGCTCGGACGGGTGCTCGCCGACCTCGTCGCGTGCCGGGAGATGCTGGATCAGGCGCTGAAGGACGGCTAGGGCGCTTTTCGCGAGCTTTGCCGGCAGTTCCGGGAGCTATGGGCGCGAGCGCCAAAATGCTGCGACCTCGCCTTGCGCAAAGCGGCGATCCTAGCTAATGGAACGACGTTCGGAGCGTGGCGCAGCCCGGTTAGCGCACTAGTCTGGGAGACTAGGGGTCGGAGGTTCAAATCCTCTCGCTCCGACCAATACTTAGCCGGATTTCAGGGCGTCCGGATTTCTCCAAGGGTAACGGATAGGGTAACAGCTTTGGTATGGGCACCCTAAAATCATGAAGTGGGTGGTGTTGGCATTCTCCGCGCTGGCGCTCGGAATTTGGGCGGCCGCCACGATAGCCGACTCATACCCTCGAACTGAAACAGTCACTCAAATCCCGAACGACCCGGTCGAGGATCCTGCGTGCCTCATGCCCTGTGCGCCTACCGACCCACTAATTAAGCTGTCCGACGAAGACAGAATCGGCCGCCGGCCAAAAAAACCGGTAGGTATGAATCAATAGCAACTGCGCGCTTATCAACTGGTCCGCGGCATGCGGGGATAACCGTCGGCAACTTGTGGGCGGATGAGCCGGAAGTTCTAGTGTAGGTCTTCCGATTCGCGAGCATTTGCCCCCACATGCCTTTGAAATTTCATCCCGAGCCCGGAACGCTCTTGATCTGCGACTATTCCACGGGCTTTCGAATTCCCGAAATGGTCAAGAAGCGACCTGTGGTGACGATTTCGCCGCGGCTGAAGCGCCGGGACGGCCTTATTACCATCGTACCGCTCAGCACGAGCGCGCCATCACCAGTGTGTGATCATCACTGCAAGATCACTGTGAAACCTGCGCTTCCGTCGCCCTTTGATTCTGAGGAAGCGTGGGTGAAGGCTGACATGTTGGCCACGGTGGGCTTTGAGCGGTTGGATCTGATCCGGACCGGCCGGGATCCGTTCGGGAAACGTAAGTATCTGACCCGACAACTGGAACCCGAAGTAATGCAAACCGTTTACCAATGCGTGTTACACGCCATCGGGTTGGGCCACTTGACTTGGCCTGAGAAGTGACCAATTCATAGGGCGTTCCTGCGCTGCCCTTCGGGGCATCAGGCTTTCAAGACCTCGCGAGAGGCAGCCGCGTAAACCGAGCGATGCCAAGCTCACCTACGCGGTTCTGAAATAAAAAGCCCCGCTCGGGAAACCGGGTGGGGCTTGGCACTTCTGACCAGTTCTAAATCTGCAACTCACTGACGATCGTCTCCGGTCCCTGCGTCGCCATCCATAGCGTTATGGCGACCGACAGCACCAGGTCGTCGTGAACGCCGACGCGTGCCGCATATGTCGTGCGGCCGGCCTCCGAAATCTTTCGCTTGAAATCCTTCAGTTCGTCCTTGAGCGCCGCGGCATCGTTCGCGGCGGCCGCGATGCGCAGTTCTACCCCACCAAGCGGACCTCAATGAAAGGTTTCGCTGATGGGCCACAAGCAGTCATTCGCGGGAGTCGGTCCTTTTGACCTATCCAGAAAAGAGAATGCCCGCTCTCCGATCACCTTTCCCGTAGCCCTGCCTTTCGCATGCCTTCGGCAATCCGCGTACGCTGCGCGAGACAGGTTGGATTGTCGGTTGGCGAACTGGCGTGGAAGTGGGCGAGAGTGAAATTGGGGTCGAGAGTGAGCCCCGCCTGCACCGAAGCCCGCGCTTCCTCGACCCGCCCGAGATGAGCCAACGCGGCGGCGAGATAGAAATGAACGAATGGGGCGACATTCCTGATGGTCTCGAGGGATCGCTTGAACCAGTGGACAGCGGCTTCATCGGCCGCGAGATATGACTGCGCGACGCCCGCCGTATTCATCCAAGTGAACGCCCTGTTGTCACGGGGGGAAAGCCGAAATGCTTCCATGATGTAGGCTTCAGTTTCCTCGGCTCGACCGAGATAACATTTGCCAAGTCCAATCCACGCGTAAGCGGTGGCTAGATTTCGATCCAGATCCAATGCGCGTTCACATTCGGCGATGCCCTGAGCGGCGCGTTTGGTAAAAATTTGGACCACGCCAAGAAGGCAATGCGCTAAGGCGTGCTTTGGCGTGTGGGCAAGCACCTTGGCCAAAGACGTTTCGGCCGCCTTGAGGCGTGCGGCCCGGTCGCCACTCAACATCGATGTCCCCTGCATGGCGTCGACGAATGCCGTGCCAACGATTGCTTCAACGTTGCCGGCGTCCAGGCAGAGGGCCTGTTCGAAAAGCTTGCGCGCCTGCGACAGGTTTGCGGGATCCGATCCTCGGTGCACGCTCGCCATGCCCTGGAAATACAGGTCCATCGAGTCCGGATGGGGCGCCCGCGCCGCGCGCCGAGCCTCCGCCGTGACCAGCTCCGTTCCCAGCTGATTGGCAAGGCGAGCGCCAATCTCATCCTGCATGTCGAACAGATCGGCGATCGGCATGTCGAATCGTTCAGCCCATAGATGGTTGCTCGTTTCGGCATTGATGAGCTGAACGTTGATGCGAATGCGGCTTCCACCACGCTGCACGGAGCCCTCAAGAACATAGCGAACTCCGAGCTCCCGCCCGACTTGCTTCAGATCGACATGCCTTCCCTTGTAGGTAAAGGCAGTGTTGCGGCCGATCACGAACATCCCAACCATGCGCGACAAATCCGTCGTCAGGCTCTCGGTCACGCCATCGGCGAAATATTCCTGCTCCGGATCGGGGCTCAGATTGGTGAACGGAAGAACGACCAGCGAGGGCTTATCAGGAACGGCAAAGCCCGGTTTCGGCGAGCCGCCCGCGACCGTTGCGTCCGCCGACCCAGCCGTTTCGCGCACCGTGCCGATGAAACGGACACCCTTACGCGGAAAGGTCCTGATGAGGCGTTGTTCATCTCCGGAATCGCCAATCGCCTTGCGCGCAGCATTTATGCGGGTGGTCAGGGCCACATCCGAAACGACGCGGCCTTGCCAAATGGCCCTTCTGAGATCGTCCTTGCTGACGACGCGTTCCCGGTTGCCGATCAGGTAGTCGAGCAGGTCGAACACCTGCGGCGCGATCGCGATTACATCCGTCCCGCGACGCAGCTCGCGTCGGGCAGTATCAAATGAAAAATCTTCAAAAAAATAGCGCAAGCCACTCCTCCGCGCGGCGGTCGATCTCCAGGGGCCTATGACACTGCCAGACTAGAAGAATAAACCGTCGGTAAGGAAAAAGTAAGCCGGGGATCAAGCGTGTCCATCCTTGCCGTGGTACATCCAAAGGTGGCTCGCTCGGACAAATTGAGATGAGGTCAGGGAGACAGGTGATGATCACGCGTCGTGATTTGTTGACCGTGTCGGCGGCCGGTGTCGCGTTCTCTGTCGCGGGTCTCGTGCAGCGGGCCGTCGCACAACCGCTCGCAAGAACCGCGCATATACTGACGGGCTTCACGCCAGGGCTGCAGGACGCCCTGGCAAGGCTCATTGCCGGCCAGATGAACGGCTATGCGGAGACTATCGTGGTCGAGACTCGGCCGGGTGCAGCCGGTCGTGTCGCGGTGGAGGCGGTGAAGACCGCTGACGCCGACGGATCGGCGATGCTGTTCGCGCCGCTTGGATTCATGATGCTCTTTCCGCACGTCTACAAGACGCTCAGATACGCGCCGCGGGATTTCACCCCGGTGTCGACCGTCGCCTCAACTCCGACCTTGCTGACCGTAGGTCCGAAGGTGCCGGGTGACGTAAGGAACCTTGCCGACTTCGTCTCGTGGTGCCGTGCCAACCCAAGGCACGCCACCTACGGCACAGCGGGTGCCGGGACCACGCTGTATTTCCTCGGTGCGATGTTGGGGCGTACCGCGGGCTTTGAGTTTCTTCACGTTCCCTATCAAGGCAATGGTTCGATTCAGGATCTACTCAAAGGCGAAATCGCGTCAACCGTTATGCCAATCGGCAGCTCCCTGGGCCTCGTCCGATCCGAAGATCTACGTGCGCTGGCGACCACCGGACCGCGCCGCAGCCCGTTTCTTCCCGGTGTGCCGACGGTGGCGGAAGCAGGATATCCGTCGCTTGAGGACCTCACATGGTATGGGTTTTTCGTTCCGGCGAAGACGCCAGCGAATATCGTCGAAAAGCTCAATGTTGCAATCCAAACGGCCCTACGTTCCGACGAAGTAAAGTCCGGCATGGCAGGACTGGCAGTTGAGCCTGACGCGATTGCGATGAGTGACTTTGCCCGGCTGATCGTATCGGAATTCGACCGATGGAAAGCCATCGTACAAGCAACCGGATTCGTCCCGACGGATTGAAGGTCTGGGAACGCTCCCACGCGGCGATGTCCTGGCATTTCCGGATCCGGTGCGCCGGCGGACCGGGCGAAGTCCTGCCTAATGCCAAGCGAGAGAATACATGAGCCGATCAGAGACGATCCATAATTTAGTGCAGTCTCATCGTGTCACAGGTGATCTATGCCGCCGCAAAAGGCTATCGGACGATGCAAAATCGACGGCTGAAATCGCCCGCTGACGACAGCGCTCTGCGCAGGCTGCTCATTGCACTGACAACGATTAGAGTGTGCACTCGGACCGGCCGTGACACGTATGCCATGACCAATCTCTGACGATGTCCAGGCTGCCCCGGCATTGCCGCCCTCTTGGTGGAGCATTCAATCCTGTTGATTTCCAGCAACGACTCCTTTGGGTTACATGCAGACGTCGCGGCGATCTTTGTCCTGGTCCGCTCGCGTCCCGCAAGCCGACATCAGGAGTAGAGAGCAGAGAGGCAGCTAAGGGCCAATAGGTGAGACACTCAGGGAGCGGCGGACAGAGGCGGCCTTGCCGTCGCTCAGAAAGCTGGCATGATGGTCCCTGAACTCAGGCGGGTTGTATGCCACGTCAGCGGTTGAATAAGAGTTTGCTTTCGCGTGCTGCACTACGGGCGTTGGAGGCGGTCGAAACGGCCAAGTGCGACGCGCGTTGGGCAGGAGCGGAGTATTGACGTGCCGACTGTGGGCAGCAAGGCTTTACATAGCCTGCGCCGCGCCGGCTTGATCAAGAACGGCGCCATATCTGACGGCAAGTACATCGTCGATCTGACAGCGTCGGGGAAGAAAGAGCTGAATTTGGCCCGCAGTGATCGGCTCTGTTCGCCGCCACAACGCATAGGTAACGCAAGCCGGTGCATCACGGGTCGTGAAGGCCATCTCAAATCGTTAAAATCAAAGTTAGCAAACCGTGAGACGACTCCCCGCGCGAATGTCAAGCATTCTCCTGAATTGCCCTGCGACGAATGACGGCTATGGCGCTGCACGCGGCCGACGTCCGGTCTACGATCAACTGCGGACGTAGCACCTCGCTGGAGCTTTGGTCGGCTCAGGGCCACAAGCGGTCCTCACCTCCGACGCGCGGCAGGCTGGCCTCAGGCCAAGCGACGACCCCAAGCCAACGCTGCCAGAGGTGTGGCTATTGGACTTTACGCACCTGAGGAAGCTGGAAGGTGCCGTTCAGAATTTGTTCGCTGGGCTGATACATACGCAGAATGACGTAGAAATTGCCCTTGGGGGACGGAAGCCAATTTGTAGCCTCGTCGCCCTGTGGCGGTTCTGCCTGGATCGGAATGGTGATCGAACCGTCGGCGGCATGCTTCAATCCCTTTGTGTCAGTGCCGACTTTGTAACGACCGATGGAATTTGGAACCAGCATTTTGTCGCCGTCATCATACATGGTCAGCGACCAGAACGCGCCGACCGGCGGATCGCGATCAAGCTTGACGACATAGCGATTTGCGCCATTCAGCGCGTTGCCGTCGGCATCGGTTGAGCGAAGCGGATACATGGCCTCCCGCTCGCCGTTGCCACCAAGATAGTCCCCGGCGACCACTGCTCGCAGAGGATAGTTAAATCCAAAGCTGTCCATACCCGTGGCCCATGTCCAGCCGTTGCGATTCAACGTGGTGCTCGCGAGCGATGAGACGACCACTGCGGGCGCGTCTTCCAAGCCACGCAGCAAACCCTTGCGGGTTGGCTCGGGAAGCTTTGACGGATCAAAGCCGTTCTCGGTCAGGCCGATGCGGGCGAACTGTCCGAAGAGAGCCTCATCAGCCGGTTTGACCTTGTTGTCTTTGAGCGCGAACGCGAGATGTTTAAAGAAACCCAGATCGTCACCAGCGATAGCGGGCAGTGGAGGCAGTGGCTTCTCACCATTCTGTGCGTTACTGCCTCCAAGGGGTTCCAGCGTGAACTGCTTCTGTAGCGCCAGCACAGGCTCTGTCGGCTCACCTTGGGCAATGCGCAGACGGCCCCACAGCCAGACCTTGTCGGTAGCGACATCGAGCCGTTTGACGTCGGGTGGAAGCTGGCCGTTCCAACCCGGCGGCACGATTGCATAGCGGGCTGCCTTGGTGCCGGTGGTGCGACGGCCGATGTAATGTTCCAGCTCTTGCCACATGTTGAAGACGTTAACGACGTAGTATCGGTCGTTCGTATCCGGGACCGAAAGAATGTAAGGCCGGTCGAGCTTGACGACAGCGCTCATGTAGTATGTGTCGTTGTTAGCCGTCGGCATATCCTTCGCCTCGGGCGTCGCGAGCTGCGAAGCCCAGCCAATCTGATTAAGCGGGGCACGATAGCTGGTGGACGGCTTCGGGTTCGGGACATCGATATACTGGCGCGCTACCCGTTCCATGCGGACCAGCGGATAACCCCAGGAATAGGCGGATATGGCGAGTTGGTATCCATCGGCCTCTAAGCCCTTCGCGACGACCTCGGGTGTCGTTGCGGTCTTCAGCAGTTGGTCGGGAAACGCTTCTTCGGCAGATAGCGACGGAGCGAGGGAGGCCGCCGCAATAGCGAGGACGCACGAGAGCGAGAGATTTTTCACTAGCTTCTCCTCCTGACGGGGCGGTCTGTGTTCTAGCTGGGATTCAGAAAGTGGCAGCGCCGGGAACGGCTATGCTTCTGCAAGCCCCCTATGCGAATTTTGTTCCGCGCTTGAGTTCCCGCGCTCGCGTGTGGCGCGCTGCGGAGGGGTAAGTGGATCAAGGTCCAATTACGCCGCTCGCTGCAGACTTCTTGCATGCGCGCACGCTCTATTGGAGAATCGATTGCGCGGGCGCTTCGATTGGTTCGAAATCTCAATCAGTTCTCGTGTGGGCGGCGCTCGTCGTCATCGTCCTTTTGCGGGAAGGAATTTGAAACCGCCTTCTTGGAATGGAAGTACTGTCTCCGATTTCCGCTTAGGGTGGGTCAAAATGCGAAGAACTCAGGGTGAGCAAATCTAGTCCGCTATGCCCGAATAACCGGACCTCCATCAGACTGGGCGTTACTTCGCTGATGGGCCATCAACGGAAATGAACGCACTCATTCGATCACCTCGTCGGCTGTGGCGAGGAGTGTTTTTTCGCGGTCGTGTCGTGCTTGGTGGTGTAGGTGCGTTCGGCGGCGGCAACGGCCTCGCCCGCATTAGCGCTTTCACCTGCCGCCAGCGCCTGTGGGAATCATGGGCCCATAGTAGGCGCCCCAGTGGCCCCACACATCGCGGCTCCCGTACCCACTGAAATTGCTGTTCGGATTGCCATATTTCGGATGCGAGACGACTGACGGCGTAGCATCGCTATGCATGGGATGGGTCCTGACGTTTGACTTGTAACGAACTGCGTGGGCAAATGCACAGGTGCTGGAGAGCGCGAACGCAGAGGCTAGTGCCATTGCCGCAAGCTTCATGGTTGTCTCCTTTGTTGTCTAGATAAGAGACAACCGCACCATCACCAGTAAAACTTTTGTCAGCTGTCGATGTGGCCGAGGGTGCCATAGCGCTTCAAAGCCGAGCTGACCGCGCGGCATTCGGTTGCAAATTGGGGGACGGGCTGCAGACTACTTTAGTGAGGAGTTGGCTGCGTAGCTGGCTTCCAGGCCCGTGCGAGCTTCTGCGCTTCGTTTATCTGAGCCGGGGTCATCCTCCGTTCGGCCATTTCTAGAGTCTTAGCCGCTCTTTGCTCACCCTGCGCCGCCGCTAAACTGAACCACATGTGGGCACGGACATAGTCCTGCGCCACGCCTCGGCCTTCGGCATACATGACCCCAAGAAAGAGCTTGGCGACGGGATGGCCTTGCTCGGCAGCCCTCCGAAACCAGATCATCGCCTCACTATAGTCCTGCGGTACGCCTTTGCCGTTTGCGTATTGGTTCCCGAGTAGAAACTCGGCAATGGCGTCGCCTTGGTCCGCAGCCTTCCGAAACCACGCTACTGCTTCGGTATCGTCCTGCGTCACGCCTCGGCCGTAGAGATACACGGTCCCGAGGTTGGATTGGGCGGGGGCGTAGCCTTGCTCTGCAGCTTTCCGAAACCATAATGCTGCGGCAGAATCGTCCTGCTGTACGCCCTGGCCGGTCGCATACATTAACCCGAGATTGAACTGGGCAACGGCGTTGCCATCATTGGCCAGTGGACGAATAAGCCGCAGGGCCTTTTGGTAGTCGCCTCTGCTATGCGCCTCGACCGCATCCTCGAACGGGCCAGCGGTCACGGGCGCAGCAAGGTACAGCACTAGAACGATGGCGGTGAGCGTGTGCTTCATAGTCGGCAACTTCGCTCTCATTGGCCACTATGATAACGGAACCGGCGCCAGGAAAGATCATCCCCGGCGATATGCCTGCTAAAGCGCCTGTGGCTCTTTGGTCGCAGTATTCATCTTTTCTCTGGCAAATTCAATCCTGGCCGAATTCGCATAGCGAGTCCGCCATCTCCAGGCGTAAGATTTCTTACACGCTGAAGTTTATTGGAAGGCGACGCATTTGCCGCCAATTTGCTAGCTACGGGGCACAATATGACAGCGAGCATTGCACTGACCGCGAAAAGCAGGCGGCTTATCTCAGCACGTCGACGCAGATTTGGCATTGCTGCAATTGTTTTGGCGCCCGCGATCATGTTTTTTTCCCATAGTGCGATGGCCGATGAAGGCGGTGTCAGCTTCTGGGTCCCCGGTTTCTTTGGAAGCCTCGCAGCCGCTCCCCAGCAACCGGGTTGGTCACTGGCTAACGTCTATTATCATACCTCATTGTCAGCAGGTGGCGACGTTGCGCGCGCGCGTGAATTCACGCTCAACAGGGTTCCCGCCAACGTTACGGTAAACGCAAATCTGAATTTGCGTCTCAACGCCACTGGCGATCTTGGCTTTGTGATCCCGAGCTATGTATTCGCGACGCCGGTACTCGGCGGCCAGGCGGCGGTGTCTCTCGTGTCAGCCTATGGTGTCGTAAGCACTACTCTGGCAGGCCAGTTGGCGGGGAGCATAACAGGACCGGGCGGCGGTAGCCTCCCATTCATGCGATCTGATAGCCTCAACAGTACGACCTGGGGCTTTGGTGATTTGATTCCACAATTCTCTCTGCGTTGGAACGCGGGCGTCCACAACTACATGACCTACATCACCGGCGATATACCGGTCGGCGCTTACGACTCCAACCGCCTGTCGAATGTAGGTATCGGGCACGGCGCAATCGACGCAGGCGGTGGCTACACTTATTTTAATCCGGCGACCGGCCATGAGTTCTCAGGTGTGCTTGGCTTTACCTATAATTTGAAAAATACAGCAACACAGTATCAGAATGGCGTCGACCTGCACTTCGATTGGGGTGCATCGCAATTCCTGACCAAGCAGGTTCAGGTGGGTCTGGTGGGCTATGCCTACAAAGAAATCGGCTGCGACAGCGGCACAGGCGACCGCGTCGGATGCTTCCAATCGCAGGTGTTCGGCATCGGGCCACAGTTCGGTTACGTGTTTCCGCTCAGTCAAGACCTCCAAGGTTACATCAACGTCAAAGGTTACGGAGAATTTGGTAACTCGGCTCGCCCGGCTGGCTGGAATACCTGGCTGACATTTGTCATCTCACCCGCGGCGGCGCCTCCGCCAACGCCGAGGCGGATGATTACTAAATAGCAGCGGAGCGAACCGTCGCTAGCTCGATGTCCGAATTGGGTCAAACGCGGCGTTTGAGGCAAGGGGGCGCCGCGTCAGGTTCGCCGCCGATAGCCGACTTCCGAATTGGCTCGGCGTCGTTCAGCTAAGGGCCGATAGTGTTGCAAAAGTCGAAAGTTGCACGCTCCAACTTTTTGGCGAAAACCTCAAGCGCAAAGAGGTCGATGATGCGCATAGCCTCAGTCGCGCTACCGAAGTCCCCCATGAATTTTACGCAAGGCGACGAGGTCCCTCGGATCATTATACGAAGAACGCGCCAGCGGCCCTTAGAATTTTAGACATCTCCTGCAAAACGACTTTTGCAACACAATCGGCCAGAAGCAGCTCTTCCAGCGCCTACCCCAGCGTTCAGTCAGATTCGACGAGATCGCGAACCTCAAAGGGCTTCGGCGCGGGTGTTGCCGCCTTTGCGGCGGTGCCCGGCAAAACCTCAAAGTCCGGCGTGAACCGAACAAGGATGGAGCGAAGGCGATCGAATCCACTCCGATCGCCCTCGAATCGAGCCTTGCCGGACGCGAGCAAATCATCGAATGACGCGTGCCCCATCATCACCTGATTGAGATCGGCGCGATTCACGGTCACCGTCAAGTCCGGGTTCTTCGCCGAGAAGCCCTTGATATTGGTGAGCGTCGCATTGCTGAGTTCGACTCCGTATTGCTCGCCGTTGTCCGGCGTCACAAGATTGAAGGTGAATCGCATCCCCTCTGCCTTCTTCGGATCCATGCTAATGCCAATGAAGTCGAGCCATTGCTCAGTCGACATCGCTCGCACAACATCCGGGCCGGTGCTTTTCGGCGGGACGCCTCCCGGCAGGCCGTTGCGCAATTCGAACGCACCCTGGAGGAAGCTGTTGCGTACGCTTGTGCTCTCCGCCCGGTAGCCAAGCTGCTCGTAGGCATCGGCGAGCAGCCGTCGCGCCGGCTGGTTCTGCGGTTCGGCGAAGATCAGCTTGTTCAGTATCTCGGTGGCGAGCAGGTACTTGCCTTGCCCCATCAGTTCTTCACCCTTGGCGACGATCTTCGCCGAGCCTCCCATCATCTCCACATAGAGCGGCGCGGAATCCTTCGGCGACAGGGGAATCAGGTTAACCGGATTGCCGTCGTAGTGACCCAGGAAGCGGTTGATCACCGCACGCGCGTTATTCTGCACGTCGCCGTGGTAACTGCGAGCAGGCCACTGATCGCGCAGGCTCTTCGGTACCTCGTACACGTTTTGGATCTCGTTGATCGTCACGCCCTGGTTGGCATAGTGGAGCACCTGGTTATTCAGGTTCGCGTAGGTATCGCGTTGCGCGCGGAGCACCTCCTGAATGCGCGCATTGCCCCAGCGCGGCCAGCTGTGCGACGCAAACATCACTTCGGCCTCCTGCCCGAACCTGTACAGCGCCTCGTTGATCTCCTTCGACCAGTTCAGCGCGTTGCGAACCTGTGCGCCACGCAGCGTGTAGATGTTGTGGATCGTGCCGGTAACAATTTCCGAGGTCCAGAGCGCCTTGAACTGCGGGAAGTAGGTGTTCATCTCGACTGGCGCCTCCGTGTCAGGCGCGTTTTGGAAGACCATGTTCACGCCGTCGAGGGTGATCTCCTCGATCTCCTTCTTGACCAGCCGGTTCGGCGCGATCAGGCCCGTAGTGCCGTTGGCCACATTCTTGCCGATTGCCTGGTCGACATGGCCGAACGGGCTGCGCTGCAGCAATACCGCGTACTGCCATTGCGAGCGGCGCGACATCGCGTTGCCGGCGAACACGTTCTCGGCGATTGCCTCCTGCAAGAAACCGTCTGGCGCGATAACCATCACCTTGCCGCTGGCGACATCGGCTTCGTCGGCGACGCCGCGCACCCCACCAAAGTGGTCGACGTGCGAGTGCGAGTATACGACCCCGACGACTGGGCGCTTGCCGAGCTTTTCATTGATGAACTCCAACGCCGCGCGCGCGGTCTCCTGCGCAGTCAGCGGATCAAAGACGATCCAGCCCGTATCGCCCTTGATGAAGCTGATATTGGCAAGGTCATAGCCGCGCACCTGGTAAACACGGTCGGGGACAACCTCATACAGGCCGTAAGCCATGTTCAGGATGGCCTGCCGCTGCAGGGAGGGATGGATGCTCTCGAAGTCCTTGCCGGTTAGTAGCCAGCCGTAGCTCGCCATGTCCCACGCGACATGAGCGGCATCAGCCATGATCCTCTTGTATGGAGGCTCGGCGATGAAACCTCGTTTCGCCTCGTCGAAATCGCGCTTGTCGGCAAACGGAAGCTCGGCCTTCTGGCCGTTGCGCAGCTCGATCGTGAACTTCGATGGCGGCTTTCCGAGCGGGTCGAAGTGCGCGGCCACACTCGCTCCGCCGTCCGAGGGAAGCAATGCAGGGCCCGGGGTTTGGCATTGCGCGCCAACGCCAACTGACAGCAAACCGGCAAACACGATCGGCCCGCGCAGCCATTGAACAATTCTTGTCATTTGGACCCCACTGATGCTGAAACGGTGGCGACTACTTCTCAGACGTGCATTCAGCAATGGTGCGGGTTCAGCGACGTGCCGATGCCCTTTCGGCTTCCGCAGCATAGTCCATGACCCCCTCCGTAGCTCCTGAGGAAGCGTGCAGCCGATGCTATTCGGTCTCTGTTGACCTATATCAAACGTCCGCGAGTTTTAGCTCCCGTAAGTAGATCCTCGCACGTCATCTTTGGGTCAAAAGCTGGCCTAGGAAGCTCGCTTGACCAAGATCGGCTCATCTCCTGGAAGCGGACGTGTTGACGCACTAAGGGGCAGGTCAGCAACGGGTCAGGTCAGCAGCCGACCTTCCTAAGTCGCCTGAAAGGATGGAGTTGACCTTAGATGGCCGGCAACGTCACGACGCTCCATCTGGCTTTCTTGCTGACTAACGTGGCGAGCCTGTAATCAAGAGTTAACGAAAGTTCGATCTAGCTCAGTTGGGCAGCGCTGCGGTGCGGCGTGTCTTGGAGGGGCGCGACACGACGCCCGCCGACGAACAGCGCGAGATCAGAGGGCTTCCATTATCTGAGGACAGGCTGTGTCGGAGCGAAGCCACGAAGCGGACCATGGGAAGTTGAGAGTCCGTGATTGGCGCCGGGGGGCGAAGTGGCGCCGTCGAATGGGTTCCGCCAGACCTCCTCGCTTGCGGGCTTGCAGAAATCCGGATGGGTGCATTCGCCCACCGAGCCTTGCCCCGTCAAGCTACCGAGTGCCCGCCTCACAGGGTGCGATCGGCGGCGCACATGGCGTGGAGGTGTAGCTTGCATTGCGGAGTGGGAGGTAGAGTCGCGGTCTCGAACCTTCTTGGTGTCCACCTGGTAGTTCATCCGTGCCTGCGCGTTTCTCCCTTGTTCCCAGGTCTGAAATTGCCGGAATAGTGCTTCCTTATCGGCCTCCGACTGGATATTAGCGTCGGCTGGGTTCTCTTGCAAAAATGCCTCAAAGCGTTCTCGCTTTACCGGTTCGAGGCCGTGTTGGTCGAGCCACTGCTGCGCGAGCGGCAGGCGGTTCCAGCCGGCGAGTGGTGCCGTCAGGGAGACCTCCTTCCACTTGGGATGAAAGGGCGGGTTCTGCAAAGCGGCGAATTTCTCGAAGAAGGCGTCAACGAACAGGGCGAGCTTGCGACGACGTTCAGTGTTGGGTGCCCAATTGTACGCAGCAAGCACCGCTGGCACCGCGATCGTTTCCACCGTCTCCCCCTCGGGAATCAGGTTCGGATAGTCTTTCGAGGTCAACGTCGCCGGCAGATAATCGCTCTGCAGGGGCTTCGAATAGTCGACCGCGGCAAGATGAAAGCGGCCATCGTTCTTGAAGGTAGTGACAGACAGGTACGGCTTGCCGCCTACCACGATGACGGCGTCGAGCTCGCCCTTCTTTAACTTTTCCATTGCGATCCGCTGCTCGATATAGAGGAAGTTCGCTTTGATTCCGAGCCGCTCGAAAACTGTCAGTGCAGTCACAAACGTGCCGCCATTGGGCAGGTCGACGCTCACCGTCTTACCTTCGAGATCGCGCAGAGTCTTGATCATCTTCGGTGCGACGACCTGCATCTCCTCATTGTAAAGCTTGGTCACGTAGGTGAACTGCTTCTTGATGTTGTTGGCGAAGCCCTTCTTCTCGAGATAGTCGAGCGTGTCGGCGCGCACGATGCCGAGATCGACGCCTTTAAGAAAAAGGATGTCGGCAACGCTTTGCACCGAACCTCGACCGGTGATCGGCAGGACGCGCAGCTTACCGTCGTCGTCGAGCACGGAAGCCAAGTCTGCACCGAACTGCACGTAGGTGCCGCCGATCGTACCAGTAAGCAGTGTGACCGTGTTGGCGTTCAACGCCTTCTTGGTCGCTATCGAGCCGAATTGGAAGACTGCCTTGAGGCTGTCGCTGACCTTGGTCGGGTCATACTCGGTCTGTCCGGCATCGGCCGCAAATCCGGAAGCCATCAAGATCATCGCGGCTAACATTCCAAGGGGCTGACGCACAACATCCTCCCGGCATGCGGAACCTGCCACGCAGACACAAATTATCGAATCGTTGAATCGTTCCCACGACGCTCAGTGGAACAGTGGGCCCGACCGCCGCACTGCCCTTTCTTCGGCCGTGTGGTTGGTTGCGCATGTGCAGCCGCAGGTGAGGGGTCTCACTCCTTGTCCTCGGTCCAACTGCGCTCGCCGCACTGGCACTCGCACATGCGTACGGCGAGGCCGCGCAATGGGTCCATCATCTTGTGAGCCAGTCGGGGTTGCGCACCGCACTTGCACCGCTGCTCTTCCCGGGTCTTCAGACCTGAAAATTTGTCGCTACTGAAAAAGTTCATGGGGATCACCCGCCGGAGGCGACTGAGGAAGTGCGAAAGTGCACAATTGTTCCGATGGGATGTTTGGACACCGCTATGACAACGAGTTGCGCCTGTTTGCTGATCGGGAATACATGGCAATGCGCGCTCTGATTCGGCTGCGCCGACGGCCTCAGCATCCGGTGCCAGTCCCCGGCGATGCGCGAGGCCGTTTTCGTTGTTGGAGCTGCGGTCCCAAAAGTAAAAGCGCCGCCCGCTTAAATTGAAAGCGCAGGCGGCGGTCTTCCAGCCCCGCGAGGGAGATTGTAAAATCCCGATACCAATCTGTCTGAGCGCGCCAAGCCAAGGTTCAATGCGCCCCCACGCCACCTTACTGAGGCGCCTTAATTCATCTTGCGACGGAGCTTCTTGATGATCGCTCGGAGGGTTTCGATGTATTCCTCAACGACCTGCCACGCCTCATCAAGCTGGGAAGGCTCTAGGGGCAATTCTTGTCCCGGGCGCGGTTCGTCGGGCTTGGTCATCGCCAGATGGTTGATCCGAGGCTGGCGCATTGTACGCGATACTCAAGGAGCCGCGCCAGGGGAGAGCGCCGCAGAGTGAAACAAACCCGCTCCCTTGAAGAACGAATGGCCGAACAAGCCACCAAGCTCAAAACAACTGGCCAGCTAGTTACCGGCCGGAGCCGAACCGGCCAAGCGCGAGCTGTTCAACCAATCGCAAACCATCTCTCGGTTCTAGCAGACCAGGTTGAGATGGCGATGGAGAGGAAGCCGCCAACTGAGGCGACCTTATCCCATCTTCCGCTCTAGCAGCGGGAAATGACCCCACTCGCGCCGACGGGCCTATCACATCGTACTCGAACGCTACCCCCTCGGGATCGTTCTCATCGAGCCAATCCTTGGCAGCGTCTTCGGTCGCGAAGACCTTGAGATGCTCGACGTCACCGACCTGCTTAGTGGGGTTCACGTAGATGAAAACCTTCATTGGTCTTTTTTACCTTTCGGCATGCCAAAGGCGGAGAGCCGGCGCCGACTGCAGGGTGATTGCGGGGATAGGTCGGGGCCGCTCCGCCAGCCCGGCGGCGAGCCAGCAAAGCCGTAACAGAGTCTGAGGTCGCCGGTTCCTGAGGCAGCCATACTCCCCCGCTAAACTGTGAGAACACCGGCGCGATTTAACGGCTCTGTCTCGACCGCTTTGAGATCGAACATATATGTACGGGTACCAAAACTTGACGGTCGGGGCCGCCCCCTGTTGGTAACTGGCCTGTCCCCAACTCAGGGACCTACTTTGATTTTCACAGAGGCCCAAATTGGATAGTGACGTGTTTTTAGATCGGCTCTAAAATCGATCCCGCTTCGGAACGAGGCGGTGTTTTGGAGCTGAATCATGCGAGGATTTCGGGCTTACATCATCGGGGAAGACGGGCACATAGCCATGCGCAAGGGAGCAAGCCGAGCAGCTTGTCGACGGGCACGCAGTAGAGCTTTGGGAAGGCGCAACCAAGATCGCCAGGTTCGAACCCATCCAGAGGCACTAACGGCAGACAAGGCACCTTCTCATCGGCCAAGGCGGACCTTTGATCCAGCTGCGAGATCGCGGATGAGGGCACACTCGGCCGCGTCCGTCCGCAGCTTCTCAAGTTGGGCTTGGTAGTCGTTCACAGAGGTCGTCCGCTTTGCCCCGAGTTTCACCCCCGGAACAAGCGTGGTCAACCAGATTTTGGGGGTTGCGAGCCGGGCGATCTTAGCCACTCGCTGATGTGCATGCCGGTCTCGCACTGGCGGGCTTGCCGCAACAGATGCTCCCGTTTCATGCCGGGCCTCAGTTTCTTGGCCTCCTCACGAAGCCGATCAGCTTCATGAGTCAGACGTTCTTCCAACGTTTCTGTTTGCTTGATGCGACGCCGACGCTTGATGGTCATGGCGCTCTCCCGGTTCGAGTAGGGCGGGAGCGCTACCGGCGTTCTCATCACCGACTGATGCCACGGGCCGAGCGGCGATCGCGAAATCATACTCCAGGTAGCGATCGGAGTATGTGGACAAGTGCACACAGCAGCCATTGGGGCCGGGAAGCCGCCCGCGTAAGCCAGCGGGCACCGTCACAAACCTGTGGCACGGCCATTGCACAATTCAAACTAACTGGGATTTCAGAACTCAGTTTGAGAATGAGACGCTGCCGGGACATGCATTTCGAGCCCGGCAGCGTTCTATTTCGAGACTGGTGGAACAGCCACTCAACTTGCACAGTCCCATGGACGGTCGAGACTTGGCTCGATGGTCGGACGAATTGATCTGGCTGGCGGCGTTGCACTGTCGGCCCGGTAGGCGCGTCGGCCGTCCCAAGGGCGATCCGGGTGGTTCTCGTAAACCCAGCGGTCGTCACAGTTGATGCACGTCGTGGTCATTGCACCGGCGGCCAGCGGCTTTTCTTAGCAAGCGACCCCGCCCAAGGGCAGCGCTAGCTGCATGTCGAAGCGCCTTGTGGCGTTAGCGGCGATGAAGGCTTGCAGTGCAGACGAGATCTCGGCATCGGTGTCGGCTGCGCGCTGGGCCAGGGCGTTGGCAACGTCGGAAGTCGCATCCCGCGACCAGCCCTCGGCGGTATTGAAGGATACAATCCGGACCGGATAGGCGTACTGCCCAGACAGGAGATTTTGCAGGACGCCCTCGAGGTCAGTGTCAGCCGTCATCCGTCTCGCGCCAGGCGCAACCGGCGCGCGCGCCGAAGTCTTCAAGTACTCGCGGTCGAGGCGGTCGGCCCGCACGATCGAGGAGGAACGCATACGCTACTCTGACTACAAGGGGCACGGAGACGGCCCCGGCTCCAGGGGGGGCAAGGGGGTAGGCCGGGGCCGCTCCGCCGGCCTTGGCAACGAGCCAGCGACGACTCAAATAGTCGCTCGCCCTTGTTGTTCCTGCGAGCCGGCAAGATCGGGAAAAAATGGCACCGGCCGGAACGCACAAGAAGTTGGCTGAGTTGAATTATGAACCTCGCGCTCCGGTAATCGGCGCCGAGCGCGTAGCCTGGAGAGGCGGCAAACCAGTCCCGTGAATTGCCAGCATGGCCGCGAGAGTATCATGATGGACACGACTGTGACGTTCGATGAGCTGCGACAGATAGAGCGCGATGTCGTCGAGGGAGAACGGCAGCTCGCAAAGCAAGAGGCGCTTATTGTCGAACTAAAGCGCCAGCGCCAAGAGACGACCAAAGCTGAGGCCGAACTTGAACGGATGCGCGCAGATCAGCGACTTCGGGAGCTGGATCGACAACGTCTCCTGTCAAGGCTGCAGCCCTGATATCGCACCGCAATGACGCTGTTAGTGCTCAATTCGTCGCCGGGCAAGGGCGAGCCAATCGTGCGTGGAACTTCGAGTGCGACTGCTGGTTTTTCCCGCCATGGCGGTGTTTTACTTTGATCTTCATGGTAGTGACGGGGAGCTTCGCGACGACGAAGGGAGCTCCATGATTTGACGGCGGCGCGTCGTTTGGCAATCGAAGCACTAGGGCAGATCATCATCGATGATGGCTTCAAAGATCAGTACGGACTAAAGTCCATCAGAATCCGCGACGACGGTGGTGAAATCTTACGAGTTTCCGCAACGCGAATTTTGCAGCTCAGCGGAAAGGTGCAGGCGCGCCAAGCACAATGCGGAGACGAGGCGCGCTCCCTGTAGGAACTCCCGCACGAAGTGGTCGTTAGCGCCGCGTTGGGAGATCGGCTTCATGAAAATGTTGGTGGAATACCTAGATCGCGCGGTGCAGCTTGAGCGATTAGCGTCAAGCGAGCGCGATACAAATTTTAAAAACCAGCTACTTTCGCAGGCGTCGGCTTATCGAGGGCTCGCCGCCAAACGGGCCAAAGATTACGGACTACCTGCGCCAAGCCGCTCCGAGATGGCGCATTTTCGATTAAGTCGAGTGAACCGCTCATAGGACTTCATACTGATAATCCACGTTACGGTTTGCCCACGCCCGGCCGCGCGATTAGGGCACGTTCAGTAAGTTGGTGATGCAGATTCGAAGTTGGTCGATCTGAAATGGCTTTCGAAGCCTAGGTCGGGACAGGAATTTCTCCGGTACGCCGTCGCTGCCATAGCCGCTTGCGAAGGCGAATGGGATATTGCGGACCTGTAAAGCATCGGCGACGGACACGCTCGTTTCCCCACCGAGGTTAAAGTCAAGGATGGCAAAATCAAACTCTGCGCTGGATGCCAACGCAAGAGCCTGCGTTAAATTCGCGGCCTCAGCCGACACTGTATGGCCAAGCTCTTCGAGCATGTCCGCCACCATCATGCGGATCAATGCTTCGTCCTCTATGAGCAATACTGAAGCCACAAAAAAACCTATTGGCGCTTGATGAGCGCAGCCTTTGCAAACGCTCTTAGCGCCGCGCTCCGCAGCTCGTTCAAAGTCGTGTGGCCCGATTCTGCCACTTCCAAAAGTTGGTCGGCGATCAGCCTCCGGCTTTCATGGTCGCCGCCATTTGGCAGCTCGCAGCAGGCTTCTTCCAGCACTACTTCCATGTTTGACTTTATGCGGTCGGACAGCTCCATCCGACATCTCCGGCAGGTAACGGGAACTACCGGCAATATGGAACCCTCTGCCGCGTGGCGTCAATACGCCATAGCGGCGGGTGGTCTCGGATGGTAAATTTGTGGAGCTGATCGGCCCGCATGATCGAGGGCGAGGAACGCATACGCTGACCGTCCATATTCCGTGTCCGAAGCCGCGGCGGGCAAGCTGATCAAGCTCGCGAAGAGCATTGAAGCCGTGGACGGCCGCATTCACATCGAGAGGATCAATTACCCGTTTCTGTCGAAGAATGGCTGCAAGGCCACCGGGCCCGAATTCGGCGCCGGCTGGCTCGAGCTGCACGAGAGCCGGACTTACGTGCGGCTAAACAAGACAGTTGATCAGATGTAAGCGAAAACGTCCTCGCGCATCACCGGGCTGGCACCGAATGCTGAGGCCGTTCGGCGCTAGCGAATCAAAACGCGCGCACTGCCATTTTTTCCCAACCTAAAGTGGTCGGGGCACTAACAAATGTTTGTTGAAGTCTCTTTGCCGCGTCAGTCGAAGGCAATGCCTAGACGGCGTTCCTTTCGCCAGACGATGTGACATGGTCGCCTGCAATTAGGACATTCAGGTTGCCAGATTTTCCCTATATGTAACGCCTCGGTGAACGAAGCCGTTTTGACGAGGTCTCGAAACGCTCCGGAAACAGACCGCGCTCACTCTGAACTTTGGAATTAAGAGGGGAGCCAAAATGATTACACTCAAAGTGATTGCATCTGCGCTTGGTGCCGGAATTCTGTTTTCGATCTTTTCGGGAGACTTCGGCGCAGATCTCGTTCTGGCCGTGGTCGCGTGCCTGACATAAGGCTCCAGCCGGCGGCGGAAAGGACGCCGGCTCGCCGCCTGCTAGCGCGCAGGCTTCACGTAAGTGATGATTGCCACAACGGCAGCGAGCGCAAAGCCATCGAGCGCCAGGAACAGCCATGAAATCGCCCGTCGCGAAACGATCCATCCTCGTCGGCGGCCATAAGACCAGCGTCAGCCTGGAAGAGGCATTCTGGACGGCTGTGAAAGAGATTTCCCGCCAGGGGGACATGTCGCTATCGGATCTAGCCAGTGAGATCGAGCGCAACCTGCAGCATGGTAATCTGTCGTCTGCCATACGCGTCTACGTCCTCGGCTACTTCAAGAACCGCGCGGCTGACGCGATCACCCAGAAGGACCATGGGATACTCCGATACGACAAGGGCAGGGAGACGGTCCCGGCTGGAGGGGGCAAGATAGGCCGGAGCCGGTCCGTCCCCCTGATCCCTTGTCGCGCAAGAAAGGGCGCCAGCTCGAAGGGGGATGAGCCGGGGCCTAGAGGTTACGAGGCCACCGTCGGCATAGAGATCGATCGGATTGCGATCCGACGGTCCGTAGGAGGCGCGAGCGAATACGCCGATGCCGCGATCGTCGTCTTTGCCGACGCGATAGAGCTTCTGCTCGAAGACGGCGTAGAGGCCGTAGTCGCCCGAGTGACCCACAGCCGTACCCGAACTGGCTTACTTGCAGATGGTCATTGCTTCCCTGCGCGGGGAAAGTATTTTACCGCATCTGAACGAAGGCGCATCTGCCGACCTTTTGAGAGGCTTCGTCAGCGGTATGGCACACAGCAGCGCATACGGAGAAGAGTTGGGGAAGCGCTTGCAAGCGCGCTCGGCTGTGTTTTTTCGTTCGCTCCAGAATACGAATATCGCGGTCACAGAGGTTCGTTCCGACGATCCGGCGCACGGCACATCGGCCCCGCATATTCGTGAAGATGCCTTTATAGTTGCGCTTCAACCCGGTCCACGATCGTTTGAGGGGAGCGAGTGGCCCCGGTGACGTCACTAAGAGCCGAAGACACGACTATCTACGATATGAAACGCAAGCCGCAATTCACCATCAACAATCCATTTCATTCCGTTCATTTCTATTTCCCCCGCGCCGCGTTGAACTTGGGTGCGGACGGTGCCGAAGCGCGCCAAATCGAGGAATTGTCGCTACCAACCCGGAGTTGGCGTCGACGATCCGACGATGCGGGCATTGGTCGCCTCTCTAATGCCCGCGTTCGAGCGTCCCGAACAGGCGAGCCGCGTCTTCGCAGAGTACGTGACGATGGCAGTCGGTACACATGGCCGCGCAGACCTATGGCGGTATGCAACCGGTCGTTCGCCCGGTACGTGGCGGACTCGCGCCCCGGCAGGTGAAACGCAGTGAAGAAACCCTTGCCGCAAATCTGGAAGGTGACGTCTCTTTGGCCGATCTAGCAACTGATAACGGCTTATCGGTGAGCCACTTTTCGCGGGCCTTCCGGCAATAGACCGCGCAAAGCCTTCGCCACCAACCAGGCCCGCCGCGATGCACGTCTCAACGATCCGCTCGAACATACGACGGAAAACATCTCCCTCGCGGAAGCGCTCATTGCGGGCGCGCGAGAACGCAGAATGATCCGGGATAGCATCCTCGATACCGAGCTTGCAGAACCAACGATAGGCGAGGTTCACCTGCACTTCACGACAGATCAATCGCTCCGAGCGGATCGCAAAGACATACCCCACGACCAGCATCCGGATCATCAGTTCCGGATCGATCGACGGGCTACCCATCGATGAATAATGAGGTGCACTCGCTACGAAGCCAGGACAGATCGAGAGCGGCCTCGATCTTCCGTACCAGATGGTCTTCAGGAACCGAATCGCCGAGGCGAAACTCGTAGAACAGCTGACCTTGGTCACTCTACAGACGGCCCATCATGGATCGACCTCGCCGAGAATCGCGTCAACACAACGGAATCACCGTTCGAGGTCGTACTCAACCCGACTTTTGCAACAAAATCGGCCCTGAGCCGAACAGCGTTCAAGCCTTTGAGATGTCGGCTGTGGGAGTAGAGCAGACGCTGGGCAGCACCGGCGTTCACCTCCGCTTATGACCCAACCCGGACATATCCTTCACCAGTGGCAAATAGCCGTTTTGGGTCTCCGGTAAGGCCGCCGTCTCACCGGACAGATTGAGCCTCAATCGCTTAGTTGAATGTTTGCAGCCTTAATTTGAGTGATCCGTCGGCTTGGCGTTCGAAGACGTGCGTCGCCAAACCACTGAAGGGAGACGGCTTGCCCTCCTTGTCCTTACCCGTGGCGCTCCACTTGGCTGTGCCGAACACAACCATGTCGTCTCCGCCGGCGTCGATCATCTCCAACTTGTGATCCGTCACACCGCTCGCGAAGAGTCCGGCAAAGAACTTCTCGATCTCGGCCGGACCCGACGCGACCTGATGTGTCGGTGGCATCAATTTTGCCGTCGCGACATAGGAGGCGCCGATGGCCTTCTCGTCGTGCTTGTTGAATGCGGCATCCCACGCTGCGTAAGCCTTCTCCACGTCCCCCTTAACGTCCGCGGCCAACGAAATTCCCGGCGCGCAGAGCAGACAAATGACGAGTGCTGATGTTTGGGCCAACTTCATAGGATACTCCTCTACTGGATAACGCCTTTCCCGATTCATCAATCCAGTCGCCTGCCGCGGCTACGCTCCGCCAGCAGACGACACCGTCGCCGGTCGCGCTGTGGCCGGCCATTGGTTCATTAGGGAAGAGGTGCAGGCGATGGTAACTTCAATGGCGCCGGTCACCTCGGGAGTCCATATCGCACCTCATGACACCGCTATTGTAGCCGGTGACATATGCGCCGAACTTCAACCACCACGACCAGTTCAGCAAGGCAACATCATCATGCTTGTTGCCAGAGGATTCCATCCAATAGTTCGCGGAACAGCAATTCCGGGCGATTACCGTCAACCACGTTGACAAATGGGAGCGACGGCACACGCATTGCCCAGGCCGGAAATCCTGGCGCTGCGCACGGTAATTCGCTTTTTTGCCCTGTGCTGACTGTCAACCGAGCACGGGCAATGGTTTGCTTTCAAACCAAGCGCGGACGGAGACCGCGGTCAACCCCGACTTCCGATTTTGACCCACGGCGGACTTACGGGTGCCATTGTTTCCCCGGGGAGGATCGTCCCTCCGGTCCGGGAATGAAGCAGCGCCACATAGGGGTCATTCTTCCATCGGCGTAGGACGGCCACCACCAGACCATCGCCCTGCCGCTGAGGTTCTGCTGGTTGAGCACGACAGAGTTTGGCACGTCAAACCATTGCCCGGGCTCGTTTCGCCGATGCGGATGCTTCAGAAGGACTCTGTAGCCATTTTTTGCCATATCCCACTCGGCCTCCGCATGTTGGCCGTCCCCACCATCACAGCACGGCTCACCTGCCTTATTCTTGAGACTTTTGAACCAAGCGTCCAGTTCTGGTCGCATCAGGTCATGTGAAAAGGCTGTGGTGATGCTGAAACGTGCGACCGCACAAAATCCCAACGTGCGCGCTACGATCAACCTATAAAGATGTACTGGGTGTCTATTGGAACTGGTCATGGAAACCTCCGTTTCCCAGCCCATTTGCGTGGGGCTTCGGAACCGCGCGAAGGTTCAACCGGAAGTGCACGCCGTTAGAGGTGCCGATCACTTCCTCGGCAGGGCTTTACTTTTTGCGTGACCACGGGTCAATTTCGCCTCTTGGCCATTTAATGGAACGAAGAGGAGTATCGTCACTTCGCTTGTGGAACGTCGGCATTCTTCGAAGGGGCGCGAAACATTTTCGCATCCTGTAACTTAAGTTAATTATGGGGCCTACCAAAAGGTCGCGATATGGAGCCGACCAGTCGAATATCAGACCACATCGATCATAAGACTGCCCGGTCGATCTGTGACGAGGTGGGTGACAGATTGCAAAAGAACTTATCTCTTGAAGCCTCGCCTCTGCCGCCCTACCTCGAACGTCTAGTCGATGAAATGCGCAAACAGGAGCGTCATCCCATTGATGGCGTCGCAGCTCCCGCTAACCGTTTCCTTCATGCGACGCGGCGGGTAGTCGCGGCCGTCTGATCGCGTAACGAAGAAGCCGTCGCAGCGCTCAACCCGGCGACGGCTTTTCCGCTAATCTTGTCGCTGAGGCATTCCAGGTTTGGCCGCGCCTGACGCGATCAGGACGTGCTCGTTCAGTGAACGGTCAAGCCGTCGGCGAAGCCGCGGCTCGCCCTTAGAGGACTGCTTCGCAGGGTCTAGCTGACGTGAATTGCTCGCGTTGCGCTTTTCACAGTTTGACCCATACGCGACATTTGCCTTGGCGGCAGCCCACTATATCGCAATTTTCAAATCAAGAAGTGGCCGCGGTGTTTCGCCCACACGATCAGTAAAGATGTCGTCGCCATGCGCCGGGGGTAACGCCGGTCAGCTTTGCGAAGAAGCGGGTGAAATGAGACTGGTCGTTAAAGCCGCAGGACAGCGCCACATCCGAAAGCGGGAGCGTTCGATCGCGTAATAGGCTTTTGGCTTGATCCACACGGCGTTTCAACAGCCACTTATGCGGCGAAAGGCGCGCCCGAGACGTTGCACTGTCCTTCGCTGGCACCGAGGGCTTTGAGCAGTCTCGACGTGAGCGCAAGAAGATTGAGATGCGGTTCGCACACCTGAAGCGCATCCAGAGGCTTGGTCGATTGCGATTGCGTGGTCCGCGAGGCGCACAAGATGAGTTTGTCCTCGCCCCCGTCGCTCAGAACCTGCGACGACTCGTGGCCCTGGCCGCACGCCGCCACCTGCCAGGGCTCTGCGCATCGCGTAGCGTCAGAGTTGAGTAACGAGCGCCAGGGCACGGCGCGTCAAAGCCGTGGCCCGTAAACAACAGGCGCCAGTTGCATCGGTAGCGGCCAACTTTTGCAACGAAATCGGCCCAAGAGGCGACATCGTAGGAATTGGTGAGGTTCAGAAGCCGCAATCCCTATACTGTTTTCCGGCGAGACGAAACAGCGACCCCACTTCAACGAAGTCAACGTCCAGACATTGGTTTCCTCGACGGTATTCGCCAAGGCCGTTGCATTGAAGGTACTCAAGGTTTATTCGCCAGCGCTTTTCGCGCGGAGAGTAGGTCGCAAAGCCATGCTGGGCGCGGGCCGGTCCTTTGCAAACTCCAGTGATGTATTGTCGGACCTCAGCGGGCAAATCGTCTATATGACGAGGATCCCAAGGATCCTCCTTATTTGCGGCACTGCCTTTGGAAACAGCGGGCAGTTCACTGCAAATCAGAAGGCAAAGAGCCAGCAACAAGGTCCGGACTGTCATTCGACACTCCCGTCAACTGCGTGCCTCTTACAGGTACTAGGACCAGGGTCAGCACGCGGCCCTACTTTCTTATGACAGGCAATCGATGCTCGGCGTCCATAGTTGCCGGGCAGAGCGGCAACTCAGAACGTTCGGAGATGCCGGCGCCTTCAACTGGCCCGGGCGAAATTCACCGGCGCGATGTAAGTGTCCTCCGCCCCCGACTTGGCGGCAGGGAATGCTGGGAACGGACTCGCGCGTCGAAGAATATCGATCGCCTCGCGATCGAGGACATCGTTGCCCGACGACTTCGTTACAGTGCTGCCGATCACATCGCCTGCGCGGTTCAGCACAAATCTCACGATGACCGTGCCTGATTTGCCGCGCGCGGCCGACGGGTAGCGCTTGAACTTTTGCAGATGGCCGAACACCAGTGCGTTGTAGGCGTTTGAGCCTGCTTCGGTGAACTGTCCGATATGTTCGCTCTTTGGCGGCGCGCGGGTTTCCGGCGCGGGCGGTTGCGGCACCGGCTTCGGTTCGTCCACCTGCTTCTCGACCTTTGGCAGCGTGACTTCCGCCTCTTGTGCCGGCGGCGGCTGCACCACCGGCTCTTCCTGCTTCTCCTCGACCTTGGGCGGTTCCGGTGGCGCGGCCTCGGCCTGCTGCATGGTTGGCCCAACGGCGATGTCCTGGTCTTGAATCTCGGGCGAACTGCTTTCGACCGGTGCCAGTGTCACTGCGATGGCGGGCAGGATGTTCGGTTCGACCGGCCTGCGGGCATACCACAACGCAACCGCGGCCACGATCGCAGCGTGCGCCATCAGGATCGTCACGCCGGCAAATGTCCAGCGGGAAAGTCCGCGCCGTTCTGGCAGATGTAGTTCAAACGCGTTCATGGCTTGGCTGTCGGCGTTTCCAGACTGACCAAAGCGAGCTTGAGATATCCGGCATCGCGCAGGCTGTTCATCACCTCCATGAGCGCGCCATAGCTGAGGGTCTTGTCTCCGCGGACGAAAATCGTTTCGTCCCTATGATTGTTGGTCGCGGAATCGAGCGCGGCCGAAAGCTCCCCACGTGGCACCAAGGTCTCGCCAACCGCAATGGTCTCGTCCGGCTTAATGGTCAGGAAGACGGGCTTGTCGGGCCGCGGCTGCTCCGGCGCGGTACTGGCGGGCAGGTTGACTCCGATGTCGACAGTGGCAAGCGGTGCCGCCACCATAAAGATGATCAAGAGCACGAGGATGACGTCGATGAACGGCGTGACGTTGATCTCGTGCTGGATTTCGAGATCGTCGCTGCCCGAACGTTGTCCAAGACGTATGGCCATGCTGTCACTCCGCGGCCCGTGGCAGCATTACCGCGGTGCCGTGCTGTCCGCGGCTGATCATCAACAGGAGCTGCGCCGAGGCGTCGTCCAATAGGGTGCGGTAGCCGCCAATGACCCGCACCAGGTGGTTGTAGATCACGACCGCGGGGATTGCCGCGACCAGTCCCATGGCGGTTGCGAGCAGCGCTTCGGCGATACCCGGCGCCACCACCGCGAGATTGGTGGTGTGGGATTCGGAAATGCCGATGAAGGAGTTCATGATGCCCCAGACCGTGCCGAACAGGCCGACGAACGGTGCCGTCGCGCCGATCGTGGCGAGCAGGCCGGTGCCGCGCGAGATCTGCCGTGTCATCGCCGCCTGCACGCGCTCCAGCCGCAAGGCGACGCGCTCTTTGAACGCCTCGTCGACGATGCCGTCGGACAGCTCGGCCTCGCGCGCGGTAGTGAGGATGAGCTGGGCGACGGCGTCCCTGTCGTTACGGCATGCGCGGACCGCCTCCGCGAGGCTGCCGCCGCTTTCCAACAGCCTGGTGCGGCGGCGGGCCTGCCGCCGCGCGCCGGCTAACTCAATCGTTTTGGCAAGCCACACCGTCCAGGTCACGAACGATGCAAACGCAAGCCCGATCATCACCGCCTTCACGATGATGTCGGCGTTGAGGAACATGCCCCACGGCGAGAGATTGCGGGGCAGCAGCGGATTTGATGTGTCAGCCAGCGCAGCCGTCGACATCGCGAGCGGTGCAAGGCTCACGATGGTCAGCGTGACGATGCGGGCGAAATTTCCAGACTTCGCCCGTGATTTGCGATCAGGCATATGGTTCTCTTTTCCGTTGTCCTCGTGGATCACCCCCGGCTCCCGCTCATATCTTCTGTGAGATGCCGACGAAGAAACCGCGCCGCGGACCGAACTGCGGAGCGAACACGCCGATGCCGGACCCGTCCCTGATTTCGTAGATCTTGTCGAAGAGGTTCACGACGTCGAACCGCACTGTGGTCGGCTTGTTCGGCGCGACGAGATAGAAGTCTTGCGATACGCCGACATTGACCTGGGTGTAGGACGGCACGTGGTCGGTATTGGCGAAGCCGGAACGAAGTCCGCTGCCGTAGATCATGGAAGCGGTAAACTTCGTGTCGTACCATTGATAGGATGCGCCGGCCGATGCCGTCACCCATTGACTGTGGTCGGTGTAGATGTAGTGGGTGGCGATGTAGGCCAGTTCGTCCGGATCGAACAGGAACTGGTTCGAGACGACATTCTTGCCGATCTGGCGCGCCCAAGCCACGTTGCCGTAGAGCTTAAGATTGCCCTTGGTATAGCTTGCCTTGAATTCGAGGCCGATATTGTTTGCCTTGGCATAGTTGAAGCCATTGAGCACATAGGCTTGGCCGAACTGCCCGTCATCGAGAAGATCTCGCGCCAGCTTCACGTAGCCGTCGAGGCCGACTTCGAGGCCGGGAATCGGCCAGATCTTCTGAACCACGCCTGCATCGAAAATATGGGCTCGTTCCGGTAGCACCGGATTGTTCTGAGTAACTGCCGGCGCAGCCACCGTGCCCTGGAACAGCGCAATGTTGGTCGGAGCTGCAATCACCTGCTGCGGCGGCGTGAACGTCCGCGCGTACCCGGCATGGACGGTAGTGCCGTCCTGAGGCACCCAGGTCAGGCTGATGCGCGGGCTGAACTGATTGGCGTCGACGTATTGCCACATCTGGTCGAAGCGCAAGCCGGCGTTGAGGGTCAGGTTGTTGGTTATCTTCCATTCGTCCTGCACATAGGCGCCGAACAGCCAGCCGAGCTTGCTGGAGGAATCGTAGATGGTGACGGGTGGAAGCGGTGCGCCCGTGGTGGGGTCGAACGCCTGACCACCGCTCACCGGATCACTTGGGAACGTCGCGTTGATGCCTGTGACCAGGGACCGCTCGGCGCTCGTGGTGAACCCAAACCGCAGCGTGTGCGCGTCGGCGATCCGCCAGGCCGTGTCTTCCTGGATGCCATTGACGTAGCTCTGACGATACACGCTCGATGAAATGCCGTTGATAAGCAGGTCACCGGTCGGGTCGGGCCAGAAGTGGAGCTGGCTGTAGCGGTTGAAATAGGAAAGCTGGTAGTCGATGCCTTCGGCCGAGTGCTGGTAGGCCACGACGTTGAACTGATTGAGTTCGGACTGCCGCTCGTTGAGAAACGCGGAATCGAATCTGGTTATGTTACCCAACTGGAAGTTGGACGGCTGCCCGGGATTATTTGGAATCTGGTACAGCGCGTTGGAGACGCCGCCGATATAGGTAATGCGGCTGTTGGGGTCGATCACCGTCGAGACGTAGGCAAAGCCCTTTTCCTGTTGCGTGCGGTCGTGAATGGCCTCATTTGCGGGCGTCGGGTTCTCGATGCCGAGATTATTGTAGAGATAGCGACCCGACACGTAATACTGCGTTTGTCCAACCGTGCCACCGTATTCGGCGAACGGCGTGATGGTCTGGTGGCTGCCGCCATAGACGCTGACCTTGCCGGAATTATCGAATGCGTCCGCCTTGGTTGTAATATCCAGCACGCCGGCCGTGCGCAGGCCATATTGCGCCGGCAGCGCACCCGTCAGCAGCGCCATATTGCCGACGATACCCGTGTCGAGGATTTGCCCGAAACCGCCGACGCCATCGGGCAGCATGATGCCGTTGATGCGGTACTGAAGATTGGCATGCTCGTTGCGCACATGGAGTTCGCCGCTCGCCGCCGAATCCTGGTGGACGCCCGGGAACTGCAACAGCGCCTTATCCAGCGTAGTGTTGTTGCCCTGCGGCAGGGACTCGATGGCCTGACGGTTCATCTCAAAAGAGCCGGCCCCTATCGGTGGGAAGATGTTTTGGCGGGCCGCGTCGAATTTCTGGTTCTGCTGGGCAACGACCTGCGCCTGGGTCGCCGCCTCGTTCGGTGCCTGGGTCTGTGTCGGCGCTGGCTGGCGGCGCACCACCTGGCGCGGTGGTGGCGTTCGCGGCCGCCGCTCGGCGGGTGCGACCACGCGCGTTTCGGGCAGGACATTGCCGCCCTGCGCTTGGGACGGAGGCGACGGGGTCTGTTCCGTGGCAGGGGGGCTCTGCTGCGGTAATGGCTGGGTCGGAGCCGGCGTTTCGGGCGCGGAAGGGGAAGCGGATGGTTCCGGCGGCGGCGAGGCGGCGCCGGCTTGCGCGAGCGCGGGGACATCTGACGCTGCGACCAGCGCAAGCGTCGACACGCTTACGAGAAGGCTGCGCGGGATGCGCAAAGGGGCGAAGTACATGAGATTCCTGACTGAGCTGATGCAAGGCTGCGGGGCAAAACAACGTAAGCCATGCTAAGCGATGGAACCTCGGCCGATGGCGACGACAGTTTTAGTGCAGCGCTACACGACCGAGGCAGCGGCGTCAGGAAATCGGGGGGCCGCGGGATTGAAAGGCCGAGCGGTGCGGCTGAGGGATTGCATACGCGGGCTCGACCGCACGATCGACCGACACCTCGGCGAGCGTAACGAGCAGCGCAGGCAGTGTCGGCGCCAGCGCGTTCCCCATCGCCGCGCTGGCGATACAGATCGGACAGAGATAGTCCACCCCGTCAGCAGGGTGTTTGGGCGTATGATTGCGATCGTCGGGCGCGCTTGGCGCTGTGAGGGCAATCTGGCTTGGACCTGAGCCCGTACCGCCAAAGGCATGAACGTGACCAAAGGACAACGCAAAGTTAATGGCGAGCGCAATCAGCGCCGCCCACGAACCCTGTCTGATATTGTCCTTGAACCAGCCCATTCGAAACCGAACCATCACCATTCTGGATGGGCGCTCGTCTGAGCATCTTATCTGACCTGTCGGCTCGGTCAATCTGCGCGGGGCGACGAAGCCTACTCACTGAAAGCCCGCAATGAAGCGGCGGCCGATCGTCGTGTGGGATGTCCAGCTCGGTTTTCCACCTCCGCCGCTCGTGCAGTTGCGACGCCGCCACGTGCGTCGAGACACGTGCCGTCCAGAAATCGAGCGAAAGATGCGAAAAGCGGGCAGACCGGCAGTTCCGAATAGGACCGCTTTGGGTCAAAAACACGAAGAACTCAACGTGAGCAAATCTGGTCTGCGATTCCTCCGTAAGCGGACTTCGTGGAGGGGCGCTGCTACGTCGCCGACGGGCTACAAGCGGACATCTGCGGAAGTCGGGGTTACATGCTCAGGGCCATTGGCAGAAACACCGTCGCTCAATGACAAATCATAGGCATACCGGAATAGATCCACAGTGCGCCCGTTGCGATCCCACAGAGCCATCCTATGAACGACCAGGGTCCTGCTTGCCACGACCAGCGCGCAAACCGTGGCCGCCTTAGCGGCGAACGACTCTCGGTTGGGAAATCATCCGAACAGGACGTCATCGAAAGTGCGCCGACGCTCTACGGATGCCAGCGAACGAATAGCAAGCGCCAACCACGTAGATGGCTATACTGAGCCCTTGCGCCGCAAGCCACACATTCTTTCCGGTCGGAATCGCATGATAATAAAAGTTAGGCCAGAAATAGTTGCAAATTACGTAGCCTGCGGCTGCTGATACGAGCGTGCAAATCAGACCGAACGCACAAAGCGTAGGCGCAATACGCTCGTGGCTCGAAATATCCAGTGGCGCACCCTGCCGATGGATTGCCTGATAACAAAAGCCGATGGCAACCATGCCAAGGCCGCCTGCCTTGAGGGTCAGTTCTGCCAGGACCGCCGGACAGCCCCACCAGAGCGTGATGTTTCTCAGAAAATCCGGACCCACGTCTCCGGCTATAGCGCCAACCATGTAGTGCGCGATGGGAATAAAGCCCGTCAGAAATCCAGTAATAAACAGCCCCAGACCCCAACGGATAAACTTCCAACTAAGTGCCGTTGGCGTAACGGCAGCACTGCCGTCCATTGCAATAGCTGCGTTGCTCATCTAGATCCTCCGGCGTGTGACGCCCTTGAAGGCACTTGGCGCGCCTGCATGTTAGCATGGCGCGCTAGTTCTCAAGCACCGACCTTCTTGGCGGCAGGCACCGACCATGAGCCGTTGATGATCGACGGGTCTGTTTCTTGCGGCCAATACATGCGTAGCATGAGGATAAAATCTCCCTCGGGCGCGGGAAGCCAGTTTGATTCCTTGTCCTTGCCCGGGGAGTCCTTCTGGATATAGAGATCGGTCGAGCCGTCCGCGTTTTCCTTCAGCTCCTCGCGAGCGCTGACCGAGTAGCGGTTGATCGGATTCTTCACAAAGAAGTAGCCGCTATCGTACATCGTCAGCGACCAGAATCCCTCCACAGGAGGCAGATCGCCTTTGGCAAATCGCATGACGTATTTGTTCGCACCATTGTACTTGCGGCCGTCCGCATCCTTCTCCGAAGTCGGATAGACCGCATCCTGCGGTCGATTGCAGCCAAGTCCGATTGCGGTAATTAGAGCCCGCATCAGATAGTCGGTGCCATAGATGCCGCCTTTCGTTGTGAAAGCGAAGCCATTTTCGTCCTTGATGGCTTTGTTGATTTTGAATTGAATCATAATCCTGTCGACTGACAGTTCAGGCAGCCGCTTGAGGAAGTCCGCTTTCAGCTTGCTTTCGTCGAAATCCTGCCCAGGAACGATGCCGATGCGGGCAAACTTGGCAAGTTGGGGCTTGTCTGCTGCATAGGGCGGATTGCTCTTCATGAGATCGCACAGCAGCTTGAAATACGACACTGCGTCCATGCGATTGACCTGTTCGCGGACTGCTGTCTTCATGTCGATGGACGGATCGACCTTTCCCGGAGGTGGCGTGTATGCCTTGCCGTAGGCACTGAGCGGAACAAGCTTGCATTCGTCCTGCAACTTGTGGACGGCGGCATAATCCTCCGGCGTGCCGGTGCAATAGATGCGGCCGAGCAACCACACAATGTTGGTCTGCGATTTATACTCTTTCACGCCGGCCGGCAGCGTGCCTTTCCACCCGGGTCCGGTAATCGCATAAGTCTGAGCGCCGGTGCCGGTAGTCCGCTTTCCCGGCACCTGAAACACGGTCGTCCAACCGTCCAGCATCGGCATCAGGAAATAGCGCCCCTTCATATCCGGGATGCTTAGAACCCACGGCTCCTTGCCGACGTCGAAGAAGGAAGTCGTGTAGAGCGTGTCCGCGTTAGGCGCGGTGACGTCCCGGAACGAAGCGTCGGGATACTGGCGCAACTTTATGATTTGACCCATTGGCCCCCGCGTCCCCACGGGCTCGGCAACGTTGGTAATGACCCGGCGCGTCATCTCCATGGTCACCAAGGGATAGCCGAAGATGTAAGCGTCGCTCGCGAGCCAGAACTCCTCCAGGCCCTCTCCCACGCCAAGGAAAGCATCTTGGCCGAGTGCGGATCGACTAGCAGCTGCTGCGAGCAGGCCCATTCCTCCAAATGCGAGGGATCGGCGGGTGATATCCATGGTATTTCCCTTTCAAAAGAATTCAAAACTGGCGGGCAGCGAACGCAAACCTCCAGCCCAATAGGTAGCGGCTACCTCACGTGGCGGCATTTACGGCTTGGCCGCAGCACAAACGCCATCAACGTTGACGGCGAAAGCCGCTACCGCACGATCTGTGGGCGGAACAGGAGTGACGTTGAGATAGATCAAGGCTTCGGGGCCTGAAGCTTAACTTCCGTATTGAGGTAAAAGCAGCAGCAAACGTGGAGGTTATCCGCTAAGGGTCAAAATGCGAAGAACTCGATCTGCGCAAAACTAGTCCGCTGCTGCCCGCTAATCCGACCTGAATGAGAGGGTTCGCCACTTCGCTGATGGGCCAGGAACCGACTTGCGAGAAGTGGCAGCTTTGGGCGGCAAAGCGGCATCGGCCGACGAGTTGCTTTCGACCTCCATCCTTTCCTCCACCCCCAAAGTTCCCTCTGTGGACCGGATTTTCTTGGTTTCTTTTGCAGGTGACGGAAAGTCGACTCGCGCGGGCTTTTAGGCGCTCCTCATCCGCGAGACATTCTGTCGCTGAACCATTTGTTTTGCCGGAGGACTAACCTCTAGGCGGAAATCTGCCGTTCGCAATGTCGAACGGCCGTGCAGCGGGGTGCTTCTGCGCCACGTCGGTTGCAACAGCCGTGGCGTGGTCGTCCTTTCCGCTGATCCGTCTAAGTGCATGAGAACTGACTGCCGAAATACTACCGCTAGTCACGGAGGAGATGCCATGACGCAGATTCGGCTGGCCTCGCTGCAGGGCGAGGCGATTTCGCTTGAAAGCGATGCAATTGAGGCCTTTCGCCAAACCTTGCGGGGTAACGTCTGTCTGGCCGAGGAGCCGGGCTACGATGAAGCACGTACGATCTGGAATGCGATGATCGATCGCCGTCCAGGCGCGGTCGTGCGCTGCAAAGGGGCCGCAGACATCATTCGTGCCGTACGGTTTGCGCGTGAGCACGGCCTCTTGGTCGCCGTGCGCGGTGGCGGCCACAACATCGCGGGCAATGCTGTTTGTGACGGCGGGCTCTTGATCGATCTCTCGCTCATGCGTTCCGTCCGGGTTGATGCATTTCACCGCACGGCGCGCGTGGACCCGGGGGCAACGCTTGGCGACTTCGACAAGGAGGCACAAGCTTTCGGCCTTGCTACCCCGCTCGGGATCAACTCGACGACCGGCGTTGCGGGATTGACGCTGGGCGGCGGCTTCGGATGGCTTAGCCGCAAGTTCGGGCTTGCCGCCGACAACCTGATCTCGGCCGACGTGGTGACGGCCGAAGGTGAGCTCGTCCGGGCAAGCATCGCCGAGAATACTGACCTGTTCTGGGCTCTGCGCGGAGGCGGAGCCAATTTCGGGGTGGTGACCTCGTTTGAGTTCCGCCTGCACCCTGTTGGTCCAATGGTTCTGGCCGGGCTCATCATCCATCCCTTTGCCCGGGCGAAGGAACTGCTCGCGGGCTATCGTGACGTCGCCGCCAAGGCGCCCGATGAGTTGACAGTGTGGGTGGTGCTCAGGCAGGCGCCGCCCCTGCCGTTCTTGCCTGCCGAGGTTCACGGCAAGGAGATCGTCGCGTTCGCCGTCTGCTACGCGGGAGATGAGAACGAGGGCAAGCGTGCATTGGAGCCGTTGCGCGCGCTCGGAGAGCCGATCGCGGACGTGATCGGCATGCAGCCCTTCGCGGCGTGGCAGACTGCGTTTGACCCACTGCTCACGCCCGGCGCCTATAATTACTGGAAGTCGCACAATTTCGTTGAGCTCAACGACGGTCTTCTCGACACCCTGGTGAGCCATACGACAAGCCTACCGACCGGGGAGTGCGAGATTTTCATTGGTCAGCTTGGTGGCGCCACCAGTCGCATGGCCGTCGACGCCACGGCGTTCCCCCACCGCGATACGAAGTTTGTCATGAACGTTCACACGCGATGGCGCGACCCGGCGGATGAGCGACGTTCGATCAGCTGGGCGCGTCAGCTCTTTGCTGAGACAGCATCCCACGCAACCGGCGGCGTTTACGTCAACTTCATGCCGGAGGACGAGACCGATCGCGTGGCGGGCGCCTACGGCCCGAACTATGCTCGTCTCGCGGCGCTGAAGGCCAAGTACGATCCCGGCAACCTGTTCCGGCTAAACCAGAACGTCAGGCCGTCCGCCGCACAGCGACCGGCCGCCTGACAAGAGACCGTAGTTGAGGGGGGGCAACGGAGACGAAGTTGGACATCGGAGAATGGCTGCGCACCCTGGGCTTGCAGTCCTATGAGCAGACGTTCCGCGACAACGGAATCGACCTTGAGATCCTATCCCACCTGACGGTTGAAGATCTCAAGGAGATTGGAGTCCAGGCCGTAGGCCATCGGCGGAAGATTCTCGATGCAATCGGCCTGCTGCCAGCGGACCTGGCGGCGACGCGGACCCCTGCGTCGGCCGAGCGACGTCAGCTCACGCTCATGTTCGTCGACCTCGTCGGATCGACCGATCTCAGCCGCCGTCTCGATCCCGAGGAACTGCGCGAGGTCATGCGGGCCTACTCGAATACGGTGGCGGGAGAGATTGCGCGACTGGAGGGCCACGTCGCGAAGTTTTTGGGAGACGGGGTGCAGGCCTATTTCGGCTGGCCGCGCGCAAGCGAAGATGCGGCGGAGCAAGCTGTCCGGGCGGGACTTGCCGTCGCAACAGCGGTCAGCGGCATGTCGTCAGGCGCAGGGGGCCTGCTGGCGGCACGTATCGGCATCGCCACCGGGCTTGTCGTGGTGGGCGATCTGCTCGGGGAAGGTGTTGCGCAGGAGGAAACGGTCACCGGGGAGACACCCAATCTCGCTGCCCGTCTGCAACAGGTTGCGGATCCCGGTACGGTCGTTATCGCCGACAGCACGCGCCGCCTGGTCGGCGATCTCTTCGAATTTGTTGAGCTCGGTCCCCTTCAGCTCAAGGGCTTTGCCGAGCCGGTCCAAGCGTGGCGGGTCATCGGCGAAGGCAGGGCACAGAGCAGGTTCGAGGCCCTGCACGGCGCCCACGTCACGCCACTCGTCGGGCGCGGCGAGGAACTCGATCTGATGCTGTCACGGTGGCGGCTTGCAGAAGGAGGGGCTGGACAGGTCGTTTTGCTTTTTGGCGAGCCGGGAATTGGAAAATCACGATTGGTGCTCGCACTGCGCGAGCGGCTACAGACCGAACAAATCGCGCTCGTTAGCTATGCCTGTTCGCCGCATCACCTGAACAGCCCGCTCTTTCCCTTCATCTCGCAGCTCGAGCGCGAGGCGCGGTTCGCACCTGAGGATGCCGCGGAAGCACGGCTCAAGCGCCTCGAATTACTCCTTGGCGAAAACGGCGAAGGGCTGTCTAGCGATGCAATCCAGCTTCTTGCAGATCTGCTCGGCATTCCAACTGAGAGACCGAGCTCCCAGCCAGAGATGTCGCCGCAGCAAAGGAAGGCGCTCCTGTTCCGCACATTCCTGGCCCGCCTCAATCGACTTGCCGCTCGTGGCCCGGTTCTGATGGTGCTTGAAGACGCGCACTGGCTCGATCCGACCTCGCGCGAGCTGTTCGACCAGATCGTGGATCGTCTCCAGGACTTGCCAGTGCTGGTCGTCGCCACATTCCGCCCGGAACTCCCGCCACCATGGACCGGGTTTCCGCACGTCACGTTGCTCATGCTGAACCGCCTGCCACAGGCGCAGGTGGTCGTGCTTGTCGACCGGATCACCGAAGGTAAAGCGCTTCCCGCCGAGGTTCTCGATCGGATACTGGAGCGGACCGAGGGTGTGCCGCTTTTCACCGAGGAGCTCACGAAGGCCGTTCTTGAAGCCGGGATCCTCCGCTACACCGGCGCTCGTTACGTGCTCGCCGGAGCATTCCCGTCCTTGGCGATTCCGGCGACGCTGCACGATTCGTTGATGGCGCGGCTTGACCGTCTTGCTCCCGTCAAGGAGGTCGCCCAGATCGGAGCCTGTATCGGCCGCGAGTTCGATCACGAGTTGCTTGCTGCAGTCGTGTCGATGCCAGAGGTGGAGCTCGCCGCGGCGCTTGACCGCCTGGTGGCCGCAGAGCTCGTTTTCCGGCGCGGCCTCGCGCCTGCCGCTACCTATGTCTTCAAGCACGCCCTGGTGCGCGACGCCGCCTATGAAAGCCTGCTCAAACGGCGCCGCCAGGAATTGCACGCGCGGATTGCCACGTCGATCGAAGCGCTGTTTCCGCAACTTATCGAAGCGCAGCCGGAGCTCGTCGCCCGTCACTTCGGCGAGGCCGGATTGGCAGAGAAGGCCATTCCATACTGGCTGAGGGCCGGTCGCCTCGCAGGCGCTCGATCGGCGAATATGGAGGCAATTGCCCATTTGAGATCAGGGCTCGAGTGCGCCCGAACACTTCCCCTCGGCGCATCACGCTCGCGCTTCGAGCTCGACCTGCAGCTTGGGCTTGGCGGCCCGTTGATTGCAACGAAGGGATTTGCGTCGCGCGAGGCGGAAGCGGCGTTCCAGCGCGCGCAGGAGCTCAGCCGCGAGCTGCAGAGCGAGGCTGATCTCTCCGCCGCGTTGAAGGGGCTCGGCCACGTCTATCACGTGCGCGCCAACCTGCGCGAGGTCACAAGCCTCGTGGAGGAGACGGAGGTGCTGGCCAAACGAAGCGGTGATCCCGTGCGTGAGGCCGAAGCCGATCATCTTGCGGGAGTGCTCTCGTTCCACCTTGGCCGGTTTCAATTCTCGCGCGATCGGCTCGAGAGAAGCGCACAAGCCGGCGAATACCGCGGCCGCTATTATTCCGAGGTTTACGGAATTGATATGAGCGTATTCTGCCGTGCCTATATGAGCCATTGCGACTGGCATCTCGGCTATCCCGTTCGTAGCCTCAGGGTTGCTGAGGAAGGGCTCGCCGTCGCGCGTGAGATTTCACATCCATTCAGCATCGCGCTCGCGCTCAACTATCTGGCGATGCTCCATCAATTCCAGCGAGAGCCAAATGCCGCACTGCAAGCCGCTGTCGAGTCACGCGAAATCTGCGCCAAGTACGGCTTCGACTACTATGGCGCATGGGCCAGCCTCGTTCGCGCCTGGGCGATTGCAGAATCCGGCCGGCTTGACGAAGGTCTTGCAGACTTTGATGCGGGGCTTGAGGATTTCCGGCGTACAAGTGCGGGGCTACGTATTCCGCACCATCTCGGCTTGCTCGCCGCGCTTCGTCGCAAGGCTGGATACGCCATGGCCGGGCTTCGGGTCATCGACGAAGCGGTCGCACTTGCGGACGCAAGTCTCGAGAGCTGGTGCGCCGTCGAACTTCACCGGGAGCGCGGTGAACTGCTGTTGCTCGCAGCCGGGGCGGAGGCCGAAAATCAAGCGGACGCGGAGTTCGAGGCTGCGATTGAAATTGCCGCTGCCCAGGGGGCAAGGCTGCCCGAGCTTCGGGCAAGCGTTGCGCGCGCCAGACTTCAAGCGGCACGCGGCATGCGGCAAGAGGCGCGCGACGCTCTTGTGCCGATCTACAGCTGGTTCAGCGAGGGCTTGGAAACACGCGATCTCGTGGAAGCTCGCAAGTTGCTGGCAGACTTGTGACCAAGTTGACGATTAACCAGTCGATCTGGGCGCCGGACAAGACAGAGCATCTCGCAGGCTGACTGTGGGGTCAAAGGGCTACCAAGCCCCAACCGTCCGGTTCAGGCCGCCGGGCAAAGCGGACATCCTGCAGACACGCCACGTCTGCTTCGGGTCTTGGTTGTGTGCAAACCGATAGGTCGTCACGCGGCCGTGGTCGCCAATCATCGCAGGCGGCCGATGCTCTCGCGTCGGATCGTCCAATATCCGGCCAAAGTGGGTATCGCGACGCGGTATTGCGCGTTTGGACGCACTTTCCGGCCTTCAGGCGGAGCGGATGGCTGCAATCAGGCTCGGTTTGCCGACGATGTTCATCACCCGTGTGAGGTTAGCCGACATCCGAATTGGCTTCGCGTTGTTCAGCTAAGGGCCAGCAACGGACTCAACATCGCAAACGCTACTCTACTCGATTACTTCGTCGGCGCGAGCGAGGAGATAAGGCGGGATAGGCGCGGGCGCTCGATCGGGCGGAGCCGGCGGCGGCGCGGGGGCTGGGGTGCTGGATCGGGCGGCGGCGGCAACTCTCCGGCGGCCGCTAGTGTCAAGGCGCTTCAAACAGCCCCGGATCGGCCAACCTGGGCGTGACCATGAATGACCCGAAGGTGAAGGGGAAGTAGCCCCATCGCGAACAGCCCGATGGCCTACCAGCGGGCTGTCTTCATGATGCGTTCGCTTATGAGCAGGAGCAGTCGGAGGACCGAATTCGTTGGAGCGATTGCCCGTGGTTTTGAGGACCGGTGCTAGATCGCCGACGAAGAGGAGCGCTCTCAAACGAACAAAAAGTCATTCGCCGTCATCAAGTGCGTGAAGTTTGCAAGCGTAACTTGATCAGCTCCCGCCATGATAATGGTGCTAGTTCCGCTTTGGGTGATGACAAGGTCATTGAACGACTGCACGCCCGCAACATCAATGAAAGCTATCTTGTCATCCTGGCATTGGCTGAAATCCCGGATGAGATTGTTGGCACCGACGGTCATCACACCATTGTCCTTGAATACAAACGTATCGGCA
>NZ_JAPRAQ010000033.1 GCF_029989365.1 Bradyrhizobium sp. Arg816
ATGCCGGAGCCGCCGGCTGCTCCGCCGGCCGGACGTGACCGCCCGCCCGGGCGCCGTCCGCCCGACATCGGGCCGCCGCCGCCTCAGCCGCCGGCACCGGGCGTCCGCGGTTTTCGCGACATCACCGCCGACGTGAACGATCTCGGCGGCGCTGCCGCGCAGGCCAACCGCGCCGCGCGTCGCACCTACGCCAATGTGCCCTCGCCCTCGCCGGAGTTCGACCGGCTGGAGCCGAGCCTGGAAAATCGCGCCGGCGAGCAGGACGCGCCCTATTCCTACGACGAGTCGATCGAGGAGGCCGAGCGCTACACGCCGCAGCCGCCGTCGCCGCGTTCGCGCGTCGCGCCCGAGCGCGAAGCCAAGAAGCGCGCCCGCACCGGCTCTGCCTTCCCGTTCAAGAGCGCGATCGCCGTCGGCATCGTGCTGATCCTGGTCGGCGCCGGGATCCTCTGGGGCAAGCCCCTGATCCAGACCGTGAGCGGCCTGTTCAAGTCCTCGCCGACCCAGGTGGTGGAGGCGCCGAAGGATCCGGCCCAGCCGCAGAGCAAGCCCAAGATTCCGGATCGCGTCGGCCAGCCTTCGGCCAGCGACCAGCCGGTCGCGCCGGTGGCGCAGAAGGTCGTGCTCTATGACGAGGATCCGTCCGACCCGAAGGGCAAGCAATATGTCGGCTCGGTGGTGTGGCGGCTCGAGCCGATCAAGGCCTCGGGCAACCAGAAGGCCGACGTCGCCGTGCGCGCCGACATCGAGATCCCCGACCGCAAGTTCAAGATGACGATGTCGTTCCGCCGCAACACCGACTCGTCGCTGCCGGCGAGCCACACTGCGGAATTGACCTTCATCCTGCCGCCGGACTTTCCGGGCGGCAGCATCTCCAACGTGCCGGGCATCCTGATGAAGTCGAACGAGCAGGCGCGCGGCACGCCGCTCGCGGGTCTCGCGGTCAAGGTCACCGACGGCTTCTTCCTGGTCGGCCTCTCCAATGTCGACGCCGACCGCGCCCGTAACGTCCAGCTCCTGAAAGAGCGCTCATGGTTCGACGTGCCGCTGGTCTACGCCAACCAGCGCCGCGCCATCATCGCCATCGAGAAGGGCGCACCCGGCGAGCGCGCCTTCAACGATGCGTTCGCGCAGTGGGGCGATTAGGGCCGGCGCGCGACCGATGTTCACCTCTCTCGATGAGAGAGGTGAATCGAACTCTCAAACGATCCGATCGGGAATGAACCGGCCTACTGCGCGGCGGCCTCTCGCTTGCGCGCGGCGGCGTGCTCGCGGTCCATCACGGCGCGGCAGCCGGGGCTGACCTGCGCCTTCTTCTGCACCATGCAGGCCCTGACGCGCGAGATGTCGGGTATCTCACTGGAGCACAGGCGCATCGCATCACCTGTGCACATCTGCTGTGCTTCGGACGAGAAGGCGAGGCCGGGCGATGTCTGGAGTACGATGGCGGTGGTTGCGAAAGCGAACAGCGAAACGATGGTCGTGTAGCGTGTCATGACGAATGCGTCCCCAAGTTCCGTGGTTTGAACCACTTGGTTTTGGGGCGCCGCACGCGGCTTGATCTGCCGCATGTCACAGCCTTCACGCCGGGAACTTTGGTCCCGCATGTGGTCGCTCGATCTCTCGTGGTGTTCGAATCGAAAAGTGCTGCGCCGCCCGATTCGAGTATGCGCCATTGTCACGCGGCTGCAATGGTCCGCTCGAATGAATTCGCAGTTGTTGCGTGTCCGTCACGCAGCATGCGGCGCGAGATCAGATCAACCGATCGGACGACGCGCTCGCTTCTTCCGCATCGCTCGCGCCTGATGCTGCAGGGTGTTCCTCGACGGCGGTGACGCCTTTCGCAGTGAGCTCGAACAGATCGCCGTCCTTCATCACGTAGCCGTCGGCGATCAGCTCGCCGATCTTGCCGTGCCGGTCGTCGGCAAAGGCGACCGACTGGCTGATGTCCCGCAGGATCGAGAGCTGTTCGTCGCGCAACATGGCTTCACTCTCCGTGCGCCGGGGATCGTTCCCGGCCTTACATGCCGTGGCTCTGAAACACCTTGCTGCAGGACTTCGAGAGCTTGGCCCGGTTGGCTTGCAGGCACCCCTGCACCGCGCCGTCATTGCCGAGGTCCTTGCGGCAGAACCGCGAGGCATCGCGCGAGCAGGCGTTCTGCTCCTGCGGCGTACCCATGTGGCCTTGCGCGAGAGCAGGCGTGATCGAGATACCGCTCAGGGTTGTCAGGGCGAGCGTCGCCATAAGGACGGATTTCCGGGACATCGACAAACTCCAATCTGACTGCTGGTATGAATTTCAGTCCTGTCTGAACTCGTCGCCTTGCCGCTTGTTCCCGTCAGGACGGGCCGGGGCCCCGCTATTCAAGGTTCCCGCGTCGCTGCTATAACAGCGGCGAAGGATGAGGATACTGATGAAACGCTATCTGGTGTTTGCTCTGGTCGGTCCGTTCGTCGGCGGGTTCCTGCTGCTGCTGACGACGACCTATCAATCCGGTTATTGGGCCCAGACCAATCTCGGCGAGGTCGGAAAGCTGTTCGCGGTGTTCTTCAAATCGCTGCAATACAGCTATCTGTTCGGCTTCCTGCCCTCGCTGATGATCGGTGCGGTCGACGACATCCTGATCCATATCCGCCGGATCGGCCCGGTGCTGCGGATGCTCCTGGTCGGCCTGTTCGCCTTCGTGCTGGCGTCACTGACCTACAGCTCGCGCGGGCCGGATTCGGGCGCGGTGCAATTCATCCTGTACGGCTTGGTCGGATTTGTGCCGGCAGTGCTTTCATCCTGGCTCGTGCATAAATATGTCGAGGAGCCGCAGCCGGCTGCGGCTCAGACCTGAACGCGCGACGTTCGGGCGCGGCGCGGCAACTTCCGCCACACCAGTGCGTTCTCCAAAGGCCATGGCCATGCCCGACGACGATTCTTGCTCCGCGCCGACCCCGTGCCGAGTCCCGCCCGCGCGGGAGTTTTTCGGGCACTGAAGCGCGCGGGCCGATCATCGACCAGGACGGCCACGAGATCCGTCCCGAAACGCTGGAGCAGGGGTTTCGCGAGTTTCGCTTCGAGTTCGGCCAGGGAAACCCGTTCGGCAATCTGACGCGGGAGCAGCGGGTGGCGCGGATCGAGGCGATCGCAAAGCTGCTCGATGTCGCCTTCGTCCTGCCCGGCACGAATATCCGCTATGGCATCGACGGGCTGATCGGGCTGATCCCGGTCGTCGGCGACATCATCACCACCGCGATCTCGCTGTGGCTGGTGCGCGAGGCCCGCGCGCTCGGCGCGCCGTGGTATCTCACCGCGCGCATGCTCGGCAATGTCGCGGTCGACGGCGTGGTTGGCATAGTGCCGTTCGCGGGCGATGCCTTCGACGTCATGTTCCGCGCCAACATGCGCAACGTCCGACTGCTCCGCCGCTGGCTCGACAAGCAGCCGCGGATTTAGCGTGGCGCTTCTTCGCCTCTCCCCGCGAGCGGGGAGAGGGGAAAGAAAAGAAGAGAAGAGGCGTCGCCTCCAAACGCGAAAAGCGCGACGGCCTTTCGGCCATCGCGCTTTCAGCGCATATCGGGCTTAGCGAAAACTTACGCCGCGTCGGCGTCGGTCTCGGCGGCCGGCGCCGGCCGGGGCCGGCGGGGCAGCGGGAAGGCTTCGCTCTCATAGAGCGAGCGGATGCCGTTCTGGTCGAAGCGTGCTTCCTCGACCTGGAGATAGGCGCCGTTCAGCGAATCCGTCGGCAACTGCTCCATCGCGAACTGCACGGCTTCGGCCGCGGTGCCGAACCGGCGATAGGTAAAGCCCGCGCGCTTCTTCTTGCGGATCGCGGCGGGGAAGAGCTCGGCGGAGGTGTTGAAGTTGAACGGACGCAGTGGACGCATGGTCAAAGACCTCGTGATCTTGTCTGGGGCTTTAAGCGCGTGGGGTTTTGAAAGGCAGGGGCCACCATCGAGTGGGCCCGCCGCACATGTCATTTTCGCCCTCTAATATAGGCTGTTTTGACAGAAATGCGACCCCCGCGATGGGAGATGATGAATCCGCGCATGGCAGCTCCGCGAGCGCTATAAACCAAGTAATTCCAATGCGTTAGATGGTTTACAGTTTGCCAAGCAGCAGCAGCACGATCAGTATCACCAAAACGACGCCGCCGATCCCCATGCCGGAATGGCCCATGCCATAGCCGTAACCACCGAACCGGCCGGACATGCCGCCCAGCAGATAGATGATCACCAGGATGATCAGGATGGTCCCAAGCGTCATGGCATCCTCCCTGGCGGCTGCCGGATCGCGCGCATCGGCCGCACCGCCAGAAGAGAAAAGCACATCGCGCCGCCGGGTTCCATGACGGAACCGGGCGGCGCGCAATGTTATTTGGGCTCGAGCTTCAGCGCGGCCGAGTTGATGCAGTAGCGCAGGCCGGTCGGGCCGGGGCCGTCGGGGAAGACGTGGCCGAGATGGCCGCTGCACTTGGAGCACAGCACCTCGGTGCGGACCATGCCGTGGCTGGCATCGTGCTCCTCGTCGACATGGCTCTCGACCGCGGGCTGGGTGAAGCTCGGCCAGCCGCAGCCGGAATCGAACTTGGCATCGGACTCGAACAGCTCATTGCCGCAGCCGGCGCAGACATAGGTGCCGGCGCGGTGGTCGTGCTCATATTCGCCGGAGAAGGGACGCTCGGTCGCCTTCTCGCGCAGCACCGCGTACTGCATCGGCGACAATTCGCTGCGCCACTGCTCTTCGCTCTTGATGACCTTGTCGTCGGTGGTTTTCGTCTTGGTGTCGGGCATGGGTCTCCCGTTTGCTTGGTGAACTTGTTTTCGGTGATCTTGCGATCAGTTGGTGGCCTTGCTGGCGCTCACCAGCGTCGGCTTCTCAATGTAGTTATCCGCGAACAGCTTTTTCAGGTTCTCGACCTTCGGAATGTCGTTGTAGGCGATGTAGGGCTGGTTCGGGTGCAGCGTCAGATAGTCCTGGTGATAGGCCTCAGCCGGGTAGAACGCTTCCAGCGCGCCGACCTTGGTCACGATCGGCCTGCCGAACACCTTGGCGGAGTTGAGCTGGGCGATATAGGCATCCGCCACCTTCTTCTGCTCGTCGGAGGTGGTGAAGATCGCCGAGCGATATTGCGTGCCGGTGTCGGGGCCCTGGCGGTTGAGCTGGGTCGGGTCGTGCGCCACCGAGAAGTAGATCTGGAGGATCTTGCCGTAGGAGATCTTCTTCGGGTCGTACTTGATCTCGACCGACTCGGCGTGGCCGGTCCGGCCGCTCGAGACCGTCTGGTAATCGGCCGTCGCCTTGGTGCCGCCGGCATAGCCGGAGACTGCGTTGACGACGCCGGCGGTGTGCTGGAAGACGCCCTGGACGCCCCAGAAGCAGCCGCCCGCGATGACGGCGGTCTGGATCCCGGTTGCGGGCGCGGCATCCACGGTGGGAGCGGGGATCACGACCGCATCCTCCGCGGCCCTGGACGGCAAGGCGAAGGCCAGCGTCAGTGCGGCGGTGGCGGCGAGCAGCGAGGCGAGGGCGGTGCGGCGCATGGCGATCCTCTTCGGAAGGTCTGACAGTGTAGGGCGGCCGGGGACGGGCGAACAGCCTGTTTGGCCGCGTTTTCGGACATCTGAAATACGGGCGCAGACGGCGATTGTTACGGGGAAACGGACACGAGTCTGTGAAAAATAGCCTCAGACGGTGCGGCTTGGCGAGGCCGGGAACTCCGGGCTAGATGAACGCGCGCGATCGGCGCTCGACTCAAATATGTGGTGGCTGGAGCTGACCTGACAACATGCTGCGCGTCATCCCCTGACCCTCGCCATCCTGATCTCAAATGCCGCGATCGCCGCGGCCGAGCCGCAAGCCGGCGACGACCTCGCCACCTGTCGCGACCGCCAGGCGGAGGGCCAGGCCCGCGCGACGGCCTGCGACAATTTGTTGAAGGCCGATAAGCTCGGCGGCAAGGACAAGTCGCTCGCGCTCGTCGTGCGTGGCAATGCGCTGATCAACAAGCGCGACTATGACCGCGCCATCGAGGCGCTGTCGTCCGCCATCGATCTCGATCCGGAAAATGTCGGCGCCATCAACCTGCGTGGGCTCTCCCATGAGCGCAAGGGCGAGGACGATCTCGCCATGGCCGACTACAATCTCGCCATCCAGAAGCGCGCGAATTTCGGCTATGCCTACAACAATCGCGGCACCATCCATCTGCGCCGGGGCGCGCTGCAAAGCGCGCTCGACGACTTCAACCTGTCGATCAAATACACGCCCGCGTTCCTGCTCGGCTGGACCAATCGTGCCCGCATGCGCACGCTGAACAAGGATTTCGACGGCGCGATTGCCGACTTTGCGGCAGCCGAGAAGATCGACCCCGCCGCGCCGCAGATCGCCGGCAACCGCTGCATCACCTACGGCATGATGGGCAAGTACGACCAGGCTTTCGCCGACTGCGATGGCCTGATCCAGAAGCAGCCCAAAAATACCTTCGCGATCAACAATCGCGCCGAGGTCAACGTGATGAAGGGCGACCTCGACGCCGCGCTGAAGGACTACAACACGGTCATCCAGCTCAATCCGAACAGTGTGCGCGCCCATTCCGGCCGCGGCCAGATCTACGAGCGCAGGAAAGATCTCGCCCAGGCCCGTGCCGATTATCGTGCGGCGGCCTATTCGCTGACGAGGTTCGACGAGCCCGACGTCGCACGCGCCCGCGCCATCGCGCAGGAGCGCCTGGCCGCACTGACGCCGCAGGCGCCGGCCGGGTCCACCGGGCGCCGCGTGGCGCTCGTGATCGGCAACGGCGCCTACAAGAACGTCCACGCCTTGCCCAATCCGCCGCGCGACGCGAAAATGATTGCAAACGTGTTGCGCGATGTCGGCTTCCAGACCGTGATCTCCGTCAGCGACCTCTCCCGCGACAAGTTCTTCGAGGCGCTGCAGACGTTTGCCACCGAAGCGGAGAATGCGGATTGGGCGGTGGTCTATTACGCCGGGCACGGTTTCGAGATCGGCGGCGTGAACTATCTCGTCCCTGTCGACGCCAAGCTTGCCGCCGACAGGGACGCCGAGACCCAGGCGGTTGCGCTGGAGCAGGTGATCGCAGCGGTGGGCGCTGCGAGAAAAGTGCGTCTGGTGATGCTGGATGCCTGCCGCGACAATCCCTTTGCGCCGGCCATGCAACGCACGCTGTCGCTCAAGCTGGTGGACAAGGGCTTTTCCAACATCGAGCCCGGCGCCGGCTTCATGGTGGTCTACGCCGCCAAGCACGGCGAGACCGCGCTGGACGGCGACGGCGGCGCCGACAGCCCCTTCGCCACCGCGCTCGCCCGCGAGATCAAGGTGCCGAAGGTCGAGATCCGGAAACTGTTCGACATCGTCCGCGACGACGTCTGGTCCGCCACCAAGCACGAGCAGCAGCCGTTTTCATACGGCTCGCCGCCGGGACGCGAGGATTTTTATTTCGTGGCGGGGAAATGAGGGGTTGAGAGGCCGTAGCCCGGATGGAGCGCAGCGAAATCCGGGAATCGCGAGCGCGGACCCGCCCCCCGGATTACGCTTCGCTCCATCCGGGCTACAACAGTGCCGTAGGGTGGGCAAAGCGACTTGTCCGCCGTAGCTCGAAGAGCGAAGGCGGAAGCGTGCCCACCATTTTCACTGCGCGCTCGGATAGATGGTGGGCACGGTGCTTCGCGCCTTTGCCCACCCTACGGCAGCTTCAAACGACAATACTCAACCGCTTCGCCGCGCGCGTAATCCCCGTGTACAGCCACCGCGCCCGGCTATCCTGGAACGCAAAGCTCTCGTCGAACAGCACGACGTCGTCCCATTGCGAGCCCTGCGATTTGTGCACCGTCAGCACATAGCCGTAGTCGAACTCGTCATAGGGCTTGCGTTGCTCCCAGGCGATCGCCTCGACGCCGCCCTCGAAGCAGTCGGCGCGCACCGAGACCTTCGTCACCTTGTGCCCGAAGTCTTCATCCGGCGACAGCCGCATACTGAGGATGCGCGATTTCGAGCGCGAGGTGTTGCGCGATTTCACGCGCCACAGGCCGCCGTTGAACAGGCCCTTCTTGCGGTTGTTGCGCAGGCACACCAGCTTGTCGCCGGCGACCGGGAAGACGTCCTCGATGTTCTGGCGCTGGCGCACCCGCATGTTGTAGGCGCGGCGCGTGTTGTTGCGGCCGACCAGCACCTGGTCGGCGCCCATGACGCGGTCGGGATCGAGCTCTTTCCGCGACACCACCTCGCTCTCGCCGTAGCGGCCGATGTCGAGCTCGCGGCCCTCGCGGACGTCCATCGACATCCGCACGATCGGATCGTCCTGGGCCTGGCGGTGCACTTCGGTCAGCATCGCGTCGGGCTCGGTGTTCGTGAAGAAGCCGCCGCCCTGGATCGGCGGCAGCTGGGCGGGATCGCCCAGCACCAGCAGCGGGCAATCGAACGACATCAGGTCGCGGCCCAATTCGGCATCGACCATCGAGCATTCGTCGATCACGATCAGCTTGGCCTTGGAGGCCGGCGCGTCGTCCCACAGCTCGAAGCTCGGCTGCTCCTCGCCGGATTCGCGCGCGCGGTAGATCAGCGAGTGAATGGTGGAGGCCTCATCGCAACCCTTGTTGCGCATGACCAGCGCCGCCTTGCCGGTGAAGGCGGCGAACTTCACCTCGCCGTCGACGCCTTCGGCGATGTGCCGCGCCAGCGTGGTCTTGCCGGTGCCGGCAAAGCCGAACAGGCGGAACACCGGCGGCGTGCCGTTGCGGCCGGGTTTTGCCTTGAGCCAGTCGCCAACGGCTTTGAGCGCGGCATCCTGATGCGGGGTGAAAGTGGCCATGTCTGTCTTGAGGAAGGGGCGAAACGATGCGATTCGCCATCCCCCAAAACTAACCATTCGCCCCGCCGGTTCAAGCGCGGGACCACCGTTCCCTGCGGCCATCCTTCGAGACGCCCGCCTTTGGCGGGCCCTCAGGATGAGGACGGAGTGTGTGGCGCCGGTTTCAACAGGCCAGGATGCCGCTTAGCCTCATCCTGAGGAGGCTGCGAAGCAGCCGTCTCGAAGGACGAGGCGCTTGCTCAGGACCCGCCCTACTGCCACCCAGGCACGCCGCGCATGTCGGGCAGATGGTGGGCGATGCCCTTGTGGCAGTCGATGCAGGTCTTTTCCTTGGTGAACAGGAAGCGCTGGTGCGCCACCGAGGCCCGCGGCGACTGCTTGGTGATGTCCATGGAATCGGCGCTGTGGCAGTTGCGGCACTCCAGGGAATCGTTGGCCTTGAAACGCGCCCATTCGTGCGCGGCGAGCTCGAGCCGGTGATCCAAGAATTTCTCGCGGGTGTCGATGGTGCCGAAGATCTTGCCCCAGACCTCCTTGGAGGCCTGCATCTTGCGCGCGATCTTGTCGGTCCAGTTGTGCGGGACGTGGCAGTCCGGGCAGGTCGCGCGCACGCCGGAGCGGTTGGTGAAGTGGATGGTCGACTTCAGCTCGGCGAAGACGTTTTCGCGCATCTCGTGACAGCCGGTGCAGAACTTCTCGGTGTTGGTCAGTTCCAGCGCGGTGTTGAAGCCGCCCCAGAAGATCACGCCGGCCGCAAAGCCCGCGAGCACCAGCACGCCGAGCCCGAACACCGAGCTCGGCCGGATCAGCACCTGCCAGAGCTCTAGCGCGAAGTCCCAGCAGCGCAGGATAAAGCTACGCTTGGCTTCCACCTTTCCCTTGGGCTCGTCAGCAGCCGTCGTCATCGGCGGCCACCGGGGCTTGAGCGGGAGAGCAGCGTGTCGATGTCGATGAAATCGTTGCTCACCGGCGGCGTCGCGGTGTTCTGCGGCACGTGGCATTCCGTGCAGAAGAAGCGCCGCGGCGAGATCGAGGCCAGGAACTGGCCGTCGCGGTCCATGAAATGCGTGATCGAGACCATCGGCGCCTGTGATTCCGCGATGCGTGCCCGCGCATGGCAGGACAGGCATTTGTTACCGTTGAGGTCGATCTGGTAACCGTCGATGGTGTGCGGGGTCACCGGCGGCTGCTCCGGGTAGTTGCGCACCTCTCTCTCGGACGTATTGCGGTTCGGCAGCATCGGCGGCGCCGCGCCCTCGTCATTGAGCGGGGCCGGGCCGCGCAGGCCTGAATTCACCGTCTGTGCGGTGAGAGAGCTCGCGCCCGCGGCGATCGCGACCGCGAGCAGGGCTATGCCAAATCGTTTCATCATGACAGGTTCACCCGCTCGATGCGCACGGCGCATTTCTTGTAATCGGTCTGCAGCGAGATCGGATCGGTGGCGTCCAGGGTCACCTTGTTGATCATCTTGGATTCGTCGAACCACGGCACGAACACGAGGCCACGTGGCGGCCGGTCGCGGCCGCGCGTCTCGACGCGGGCGCGGATGAAACCGCGGCGGGATTCCACCTTCACTTCGTCGCCGCGCCGGAGCTTGGCTTCCGACGCATCGTCGGGATGCATGAAGCAGACGGCCTCGGGGAACGCCTTGTAGAGCTCGGGCACGCGGCGCGTCATGGTGCCGGAATGCCAGTGCTCCAGCACGCGGCCGGTCGAGAGCCAGAACGGATATTCGCTGTCGGGCGATTCCGCCGGCGGCTCGTAGGGCAGAGCGAAGATGCGCGCTCTGCCGTCGGGATAGCCGTAGAACTGCACGTCGGTGCCCTGCTTGACGTAGGGATCGCTGCCCTCGCGGAAACGCCATTTGGTTTCCTGGCCGTTGACGACGGGCCAGCGCAGGCCGCGCTCGCGGTGATAGGCCTCGAACGGCGCGAGGTCGTGACCGTGGCCGCGGCCGAACGAGGCGTACTCTTCAAAGAGCCCCTTCTGCACGTAGAAGCCGAACGCCTTGGATTCCGTGTTGGCGTAGCCTTCCTCGATCTCCGAGGTCGGAAACTTGTCGACCTGGCCGTTCTTGTAGAGCACGTCGAACAGCGTCTTGCCGCGAACCTCCGGCTTCTTTGCGATCAGCTCCTCCGGCCAGACTTCCTCGATCTTGAAGCGTTTTGAAAATTCCATGAGCTGCCAGAGATCGGACCTGGCCTCGCCGGGCGCGTTGACGAGCTGGTGCCAGAACTGCGTGCGCCGCTCGGCATTGCCATAGGCGCCTTCCTTCTCCACCCACATTGCGGTCGGCAGGATCAGATCGGCGGCCAGCGCCGTCACCGACGGATAGGCGTCCGAGACCACGATGAAATTGTCGGGGTTGCGGAAGCCCGGATAGGTCTCCTCGTTGACGTTGGGACCGGCCTGGAGGTTGTTGTTGACCTGCACCCAATAGGCGTTGATCAGGCCGTCCTTCAGCATCCGGCTTTGCAGCACGGCGTGGGCGCCGTTCTTGTCGGGAATGGTGCCTTCCGGCAGCAGCCAGAGATGCTCGGCCTTGTCGCGGTGCGCCTTGTTTGTCACGACCATGTCGGCCGGCAGGCGGTGCGAGAAGGTGCCGACCTCGCGCGCGGTGCCGCAGGCCGAGGGCTGGCCGGTCAGCGAGAACGGGCTGTTGCCGGGCGAGGAGATCTTTCCGGTCAGGAGATGGATGTTGTAGACGAGGTTGTTGCACCAGACGCCGCGCGTGTGCTGGTTGAAGCCCATGGTCCAGAACGAGACCACTTTTGTCTTCGGATCGGCGTACAGCTCGGCGAGCGCCTCTAGCCGGTTCAGCGGCACGCCGGACATCTCGGCAGCTTTCTCAAGCGTGTAGTCCGAGACGAATTTTACGAATTCGTCATAGCTCATGTCGGTGGAGTCGTTGGCTTTGGCCGCACCGGTTGCTTTTTTCTGGAGCGGATGCTCGGGCCGCAATCCATAGCCAATGTCGGTCTGCCCGCGCCTGAAAATCGTATGCGCAGCGACGAAGTCCTTGTTGACGCGTCCGGTCTTGATGATGTGGTTGGCGATGGCGTTGAGGATGTAGAGGTCGGTCTGCGGCTTGAACACCATGCCGATGTCGGCGAGGTCGAACGAGCGGTGCTCGAAGGTCGAGAGCACGGCGACGCGGACATGCGGCGCGGACAGCCTGCGGTCGGCGAGGCGCGTCCACAGGATGGGGTGCATCTCCGCCATGTTGGAGCCCCACAGCACGAAGGCGTCGGTGGCCTCGATGTCGTCATAGCAGCCGGCCGGCTCGTCGATGCCGAAGGTGCGCATCATGCCGGCGACGGCGGAGGCCATGCAGTGGCGCGCATTGGGGTCGATGTTGTTGGTGCGGAAGCCGGCCTTGTAGAGCTTCGAGGCGGCGTAACCTTCCCAGATCGTCCACTGGCCGGAGCCGAACATGGCGAGACCGTTCGGCCCGCGCTTCTTCAGCGTCTCCTTCCACTTCACCTCCATGATGTCGAAGGCTTCGGTCCAGCTGATTGGCGTGAACTCGCCGTTCTTGTCGTACTTGCCGCCGGTCTTGCGCAGCATCGGCTGCGTCAGGCGGTCGTGGCCGTACATGATCTTGGAGAGGAAGTAGCCCTTGACGCAATTGAGGCCGCGATTGACCTCGGCCTTGATGTCGCCGTGGGTGGCGACGACGCGGTTGTCCTTGGTCGCGACCATCACGGAGCAGCCGGTGCCGCAGAAGCGGCAGGCGGCCTTGTCCCATTTCAGTTCGCTGTTGTCGCGCTCGGCGACGAGATTGGCGGCGAGCGCCGGTGCCGGCATGCCCGCAGCGGCGGCCGCGATCGCGGCGGCCTCGAGCTTCAGCATCTGGCGGCGGTCGAGCTTCGGCGATGTCATGATGGCTCTCCCGGCTCTTAGGCGGTTTCGATGGCGTGGAAGACCAGCGCCGCGGAATAGACGTTGGGCAGCGACTGGATGGTGTTGAGCAGGGTGCCGAGGCTGCCGGCATCCGGCGCTTCGGTCACCACGACGAGCTTGCCGCGGGCGTCGCGGCCGTGGATCTCGCAGCCGGGCATCGCGGCGATCTCGGCTTCCAGCTCATCCAGGTGCTCGGGGCGCGCCTGCACGATGATGCTGGCGATCTCGCAGCCTGGCGGCGCGACGACGCGGTCGGCGGTGAGCACCCGGCCGGTGATCAATGCGCGGCGGTTGAGTGTGGATTGGGCCATGATGCCTGTCTTTCGCTGTTCGGAGGTCAATGCGGGGAGGGTGGCGGGCCGGGAGGACCGGCGAACATCTGGTAGATCCAGACGCCGAGCCCGTATGAGCCGACCGTTCCGACCGCGAGGACGGGCATCACGACCGCGGTCAGGAACAGGAAAGCGAAAATCTCCATGCGCTTACGGCGCACGCGCGAAGTCGTGTCGTCAGGGGCCGACATATTCGGTCTCTCTGAAAGGTATAGGAATCGGGACGGCATCCGGGCCGTTGCCTTGCTGCAATTTAAATGGAGCAGGGCCGCTAACGCGTTGATCTGGATCAACCCGTCGACTTGACCGGATGTCGCGGCGCGGCCAACGGACCGTGCCGCGGCGCTCCGTGAGCGCGAGAGAAGCAAGCGGCAACGATCGTTACCCAAAAGCGAAGATGCTTTGCGGCTCGGGGGTCAGGCCGCATACATCTTCTCTTGCCTCGGAAATGCCCGCGACCTACTACCAGTGGTAGCGGGCGCCGCAACATCCATCGCTGCTACGTGGCGGGAGCTACATATGAGGCGAATCCGAATCATTCATAAGACCGAATATTTTTACAATCGGCCGGTCACCTTCGGCACTCATCGAGCCATGATGCGGCCTCGCGAGGGACATGACGTCCACATCGTGAGAGGGTCGGTCGATATCGAGCCGAACGCTGAAGTTCGCTGGTTGCGCGACAATTACGACAATGCCATCGCAGTCGTGACCTTTTTGGAATTATCCGACACGCTCAGGATCGCAAGCGAGGTCGACGTCGACCTTTACCACGACGACCCCATTGAATGGCGGATTGCGCCATTCGCCAGTTCATTTCCCTTCCAATATCCCCCGGAGGAGCAACTTGAGCTGACGGTGTATCGTCTCCCGAGCTATCTCTACGACGCGACCGCCCTGCTCGAATGGTTGCGCGATCTCTACAAACCCGGCCAGTTGATCGGCACGCTGGACCTTCTGAACAATTTGAATACTCACATCTACCGATCGTTCAAATACGTTTCCCGCGAGGCTCACGGGGTTCAATCACCCAACGAAACGCTGCGGCTCGGCAGCGGGACCTGTCGTGACTATGCCGTGTTCATGATGGAAGCTGCCCGCTACTGGGGATTTGGTGCGCGCTTTGTCACTGGCTACATCCAGATGGCCGAGGGACAACACGGCGCCACGCACGCCTGGACCGAGATCTATATCCCCGGAGCCGGGTGGCGCGGCTATGATCCCACCAACAACAAGATCGTCGGCAGTGAACACATACCCGTCGCCGTGACGCGCGAACAGGAAAGGGCCTCTCCGCTTTCCGGGACGTGGGATGGTCCGGCGGATGCATTCAGCCGGATGAACGTCTCGGTGCAAGTCATATCAATACCAGCATCGCCATGATCGTAGTCCACGGTCGATCACGGCAAGCGCGGGTTGGCGGCCAGTCGGTGTGTCCTTGATCCCTCGTCCGTCTTGTCATCATCATTTGAATTGAAGTCGGCGACTTCCATGGCAGGCATCCATGTTTGATCCGACGATTGTCTTGGTCCTTCTCGGGGCTGCGATCCTGATGTTCGCGATCAACAGGCCGCGCCTGGATGTGGTCGCACTGATCATGCTCCTTGCGCTCCCCTTCACCGGTGTCCTCACCATGAGCGAAGCATTGGCAGGTTTCAGCGATCCGAACATTGTGCTAACGTCGGCAACCCGAACCTCTCGGTCTGGATCGATGAGTACAAACTCGCGGACCGCGAATAACGGCTGCGCGTGACTGTCGCGAGGGAAATGCATGCCTCGCCGTATCCGTTTGCAATGACGGTGGGCTGGCTGCTTCGACTGCTTTCATGACGCCTGTGTCGTCGCCGGTTAACACGTTGGTGGTCGCCCCCGGACATTGCACGTTCGGTGACTTTGTGCGCATCGGCGTACCGTTTTCCCGGGTCGTCTTGATCGTCTGCACCTTGTTCGTGCCCTGGCTGTTGCCGCTCTGAACCGGGCAACGTCCTGAATTTGTTAAACGTGATTTGCTTCGCGATCTCGTCGGTCACCGCGGGGAGATTGGCGGGCCGGGACCACCGCCGCAATTTTGGATTGTGCCCGCGCAAGGGCGGTGCGAGAGTCTGATCTCGAACGGGGAAACGCGGATTGTGAACGCGATGGGGCTCTCGGCCATCGATCTCGGGCTTCGCGGCGCGGCGAGCGGCGTGTTCCTGTTGATCGTTCTCATGGTGCTGCAGCGTCGTGCCACCAATCAGCTCGCCTTGCTCGGCACGGCCATGGCCGCCGGCGGAGCGTTCTATGCGATCGTCACCGCGCCGGTCTTTCCCAAATCGTCATTGTGGTGGACGTTGCCGATCCTGTCCTCGCTGCCCGCCGTCTTCTGGTTGTGGGCGCGCGCGTCGTTCGACGACGATTTTGTGCTCCGGCGACGGCATGGCGTCCTGTGGCTGACCATCTTGGCCGTCGGATTTGCGGTGTCGCTTGGCTGGACGACCTGGCCCAACTTGGCCAGCGGTGGCAGCAAAGTCCTGTCGGCCGTGGCCGTGCTGCTGGCGCTCGCGGCCGCGGTCCAGACGGTCAAGACCTGGCGAGTCGATCTGGTCGCGCGGCGGCGCCGGCTGCGGCTGGCTGTGCTCGCGATCAATGTCGTGTTCATCGGGGTCGTGGCCGGAGCGGGCGTCGCCGCGGTCCCCGTCGCGGTTCCCGGCGAGCCCAGCAGTCTTCCGACCGCGATCAGCCTGTTCGTGTTGGCGATGCTCGCCGGCCTCGGCGTTTTGGACCTGCGGGCGATTGTCACCGTCAATGATGCCGCGGCGGCGATCGGACCCGGCGACACGGCCGGGCGACCGGTGACCGATCGTGCACCCACAGGGCGGGGCACGGCCGACCCCGTCCTGTTGCGGCGCCTCGACCATCTGATGACCGTGGAGCGAATCTACCGGCAGGAAGGTCTTGCGATCGGCGCGCTCGCGGCGCGGCTCGATGTTCCCGAGCACCGACTTCGCCAGGCCATCAACGAAGGGCTGGGTTATCGCAACTTCAACGCGTTCCTCAATCACTATCGCATCGAGGATGCCAAGCTGGCGCTGTCCGATGTGACGCAACGGGAGGTGCCGGTGCTGACCATCGCCATGGATGCAGGCTTCCAGTCGATCGGGCCTTTCAATCGCGCCTTCAAGGCCGAGACCGGCATGACGCCAACCGAATTCCGGCGCGAGGCGCTGAGCCGGCCGCAAACGGCGCCGGATGCCGACCGCTATTTCGAAATCGGCCAGCTGCGCCGAGAAATCGGCTAGCCGATTATGGGATTGGGCAAGAGAAACGTGACATGATCGGGCAGATTGCCGGAAACAAGCCTTTCACCAGCAAGCCGAGTCCGTCCATGTCCCGATCGACCGCCATCGCCCCCGCATCGGAACGGCTGCACGCGCTCGACGCGGTCAGGGGTTTTGCGCTGCTGCTCGGCATCGTCCTGCATGCGACCTTGTCGTTCGTGCCGGCCCCGACCAGGATCTGGATCATCCAGGACACCCATCAAAGCCTGGCCCTGGGCCTGCTGTTCTTCGTCATCCACGTCTTCCGGATGACGACCTTCTTCCTGATGGCGGGTTTCTTCGCCCGGATGAGTTTCCATCGCCGTGGGACCTTGGGCTTCTTGAGGGACAGGTTGCAGAGGATCGGACTGCCGCTCGTGATCGGCTGGCCGATCGTGTTTACGCCGATGGCTCTGGTCGTCATCTGGGCCGCGGGCTTTCCGAACGGCGGCCCAATCCCCGGCGCACCTCGCTGGCCGCCGGTGCTGCCGAATTTCCCGCTGACCCATCTCTGGTTTCTCTATGTGCTGCTGGAGCTTTATGTCGCCATGCTCCTGCTGCGCGGCGCAATTGTCTGGCTCGATGTATCAGGCACGCTGAGAACGGTTGTCGACCGCCTCTTTGCGCAGATCATGCAAAATCCGCTGGCGCCCCTGGTCCTGGCGATCCCGATCGGCATCGCGTTCAGCCTGGACCCACGGTGGATCAACGTGATGGGCGTGAGGACGCCGGATCAATCACTCATCACCAACGCGCAGGCCTGGATCGGTTTCGGCACCGCATTCGGCGTCGGCTGGTTGCTGCATCGTCAGACCGATCTACTGCGGATTTTGGAGCGACGCTGGCTGTGGAATCTCCTGCCGGCGCTCGGCCTCATTCTGATCAGTTTCGTGCTTGTCGGGGTGATGATGTCCGTGCCGGGTGCGCCGAAACTGCCGGTCAGCTTCGCCACGCTCAGGCTCGTCTCCGCCATCCTGTATGCGCCGGCGATATGGATCTCGACCTTCGCTGTCCTCGGCCTCGCGCTCCGCTTCATGTCCGGCTTCAGCCCGACCCGGCGCTACCTCGCTGATGCCTCCTACTGGCTCTATCTGATCCACATGCCGATCGTGATGGCGCTGCAGGTCGCGCTGTCGCAGCTCGACTGGCCCGGGCCGGCCAAGTTCGCCATCATTCTCGTCGTCGCGATTCTCCCGATGTTGGCGAGCTATCATCTGCTGGTGCGCTTCACCTTCATCGGCGTGGTGCTGAATGGCCGCCGCACCGAAAAGCGCGTTCTCCCGCGCGGCGGAATTGCGACCGCGTAGACAGCGCCTCCCCGCTCACTAAGATGAGCGCAACAAGAATAAGCGGGAGAGGCGTCATGAAGTTCGGCATCTTCTATGAGCTGCAGCTGCCACGGCCCTGGGTGGCCGGCGACGAGCTGAAGCTCTACCAGAACGCGCTCTCGCAGATGGAACTTGCCGATAAGCTCGGCTACGACCACGCCTGGGTCGTCGAGCATCACTTCCTCGAAGAGTACTCGCACTCACCCTCGCCGGAATCGTTCCTCGCCGCCGCCAGCCAGCGCACGAAAAACATCCGGCTCGGCCACGGCATCCTCCAGCTCACGACGAACCACCCGGCGCGCGTCGCCGAGCGCGTCGCGGTGCTCGACCTGCTCTCCAACGGCCGCTGCGAATTCGGCATGGGCGAGAGCGCCTCCATCACCGAGCTCACGCCGTTCGGCCGCGACATGGAGACGAAGAAGGAAGTGTTCGAGGAGGCCGTAGCCGCGATCTTCCCGATGTTCAGGGATGCCGGCTCCGAGCATCACGGCAAGTATTTCGACATCCCCTTGCGCAATGTCGTGCCGAAGCCGGTGCAGAAGCCGCATCCGCCTTTATGGATGGCCTGCTCGCAACTGCCGACCATCGAGCGCGCCGGCCGTCACGGCTTTGGCGCGCTCGGCTTCCAGTTCGTCAGCGCCGATGCCGCGCATGCCTGGGTGCACGCCTATTACAACGCGATGACCAAGCGGTTGCACAAGCTCGCCGACTACGAGATCAATCCGAACATGGCGCTGGTGTCGTTCTTCATGTGCGCGAAGACCGACGAGGAGGCGCGTGCGCGCGCCGACGGCGCTACCTTCTTCCAGTTCGCGCTGCGCTTCTACGGCGCCTCGCAGAACCGCCAGCGTCCCGCGCCCTACACCGTCAACATGTGGGACGAGTACAACAAGTGGAAGCGCGACAATCCGGAGGCGCAGGAGGCGGCGCTGCGCGGTGGCCTGATCGGCTCGCCCGAGACCATCCGCAAGAAGCTGAAGCGGTTCCAGTCCTCCCATATCGACCAGGTCATCCTGCTGAATCAAGCGGGCAAGAACAGCCACGAGCACATCTGCGAATCGCTCGAGCTGTTCGGCCGCGAGGTGATGCCGGAGTTCCAGAACGATCCCGTGCAGGCCGCCTGGAAGCAGGGCGTGATGAGCGGCGAGATCAAGCTGGAGGAGATCGACACCGAGGCGTTCACGGACCGTTACGGCAAGCTCGCGATCAACGTCGCGCCGGCGAAGGCCGCGGCGGGGTAGGGGTAGTCCCGCTGCGGCGGCATGGGCCCCGGCTCAGCAGCGCCATAGCGCGTCGAAGACGCGCGTAAACGCGCTTATGTCACGCTGCGCTGCGTCCGGGGCACGAGACCATCCTCTGCATCGACCAGCAACACTCTCGTGTCCGGACGCGCTGCAACGCGTAGCGTTGCTGCGCAGAGCCGGGACCCAGAAGCGGCAAAAGCCGCCGTCTCCGACTTCCTGCCAAATCCTCTTGCTGATATCTTCCGCCAAAAGAACTTTTGCGGAGGAAACCAATGCGGCCCCACGACATGGCCTCGACTCCAGCGGCGAACGACATCGCGCCGGCGGTGCTCGCCATCGGCCGACCTGATTTCCCGAATGTCCTCATCGACACACTGCGCCGGCAGGCCGGCGTCGGCCATTGCATGGTGTTCGCCCTGACGCGCACCGGCGCGGCCAGTTGCCTGCTCGATGCCGGCAACATCCCGATCGGCAGCGATCTCGGCGCGGCCTATGCCGGTCAGTTCCACGAATCCGATCCCAATCGTGATGCGCTGTTCGAAGGCGAGGGCAGCGCGCCGATCATGCTGCCGTCGTTCGCGCCGCGCATGTATGGCGCACGCTACCGGAAAATCTTCTTCAACGACTCTGACATCATCGACAAATGCGCCACTGCGATCTGGGTCGACGACACCTGCTTCTATGTCAACTTCTACCGCATCACGGCCCAGGGCCGCTTTGGCGACGCCGAGCGTGCGCGGCTTCAGGCCATTGCGCCCGCGATCAGCGCCAGCGTTGCGCGTCATTTCCAGCAGGCGGCCGCCGCGACGCCCGACCAGAACCTCGCCGCGTTGTTCGCAACGCGCGCGCCGCTCTCCGCGCTGACGCCGCGCGAGCAGGACGTCTGCCGCCGCATCCTGCTCGGCTTCAGCTCCGAGGCGATCTCGCGAGCGCTCGGCATCAGCCTGCATTCGACCCTGACCTACCGCAAGCGCGCCTATGAGCGGCTCGGCATCTCCTCGCAGAATGAACTGTTTTCGATCGTGCTGGGCTTGCTGGCGGGTCCGCGCGGTCTGAACTGAGGGGACACCAAGTCCGGAATGTCCATTTCCGAGAGCAAAGCGGATGCGTCGAACAAGAGTTCGGCGTTAACCACGACTAACGGTTCCAGTCTGAGCGGCATCGCTTCGAAGTTTCTTAAATTTTGCTGGGTACCTCTCTTGGGCATGGTGACCTGGGGAAAGACATGAGCAAGCGGGCCAAACGTAAGAAGGCAGAGGCCCTCGCAATACCCATGGCCGCGAGAGTTGCGATTGGCGCCGTGGCCGTCGCCGTCGTGGGGTATAGCTTGCTGTCTAGCCCGGCGGACGTGCAACCGATACGAAAGCCGTCCGCACAGCAGGCCCAGGCGTCGTCAACTCCGGTTTACGTGTCGACTCCAGTTCGTGCATCAGCGCCAGTTCCGGCTGCGATTCCGGTCCCGGCTCCGATCCCGGCCCCGGCGCCTCTGGTCGAACCACCCAAAGCCGACGCTGGCGTTCCCGGAGCACTTGTCCGGCAGGTGGTTGACTACGCCAGCCGTCAGGCGCCGGGCACCGTGATCATCGATACCGGAAACACATTCCTCTATTTCGTTCTGAACGACGCCCAAGCGATGCGCTACGGCATCGGTGTCGGCCGCGAAGGTTTCACATGGTCCGGTGAGCAGACTGTGGCCCGTAAGGCAGAATGGCCGGATTGGCATCCGCCTGTGGAGATGGTCTCGCGTCAGCCTTATCTGCCGCGGTTCATGGCGGGCGGTCCCGGCAATCCGCTCGGCGCCCGGGCGATGTATCTCGGCGAGACCGAATATCGCATTCACGGCACCAACAACCCCGCTACCATCGGGAAGAAGGTTTCGTCCGGCTGTATCCGGCTGACCAATGACGACGTCACGGATCTCTATGAGCGGGTGAAAGTCGGAGCGAAAGTGATCGTGCTTCCGGCAACGGCGGCACGTCGACCATCCCAGGGAGCGCCGGCCGACGCCGCTTTCCGGTTGCCGGACCCGGCATCGCCGTCGAAGCGGCCCCTGGCGGCTAACGCGCAGATGTTGTCACCTGGACCGAAGATCGCCGAGGTCCGGTAAGTCAGTGCTCCGTCCTCGGGCCGCAACTGAGGACAAGGAGGCATCCAGTTGTCGCCTTTAGGTCAGCTTGTGCCCCGGAGCGGCCCTCAGCACCGTCACGTACTGCAGATACCAGAGCTTAACCTTTGGTTGCTTACGTAGTCAGCTTCAATCAAACGAAAGGGACAACATTCGGCGCGAATCTTAGCTGCCGCAATGGTCTGGTCGCTCTGTTCAATCGGTGACGCTGGTGCTCAAGAAAGTGATCGCGGCGGCGCTGTTTTGCGGGGCGGCAGCAATGTCCGTTGTCCTCCTGGTGACGGATTGGCCTGTCCCGCATTCGCGCCGGACTGGGTATTTCGCCGTTACGACATCGGAAAAGTCGGACCTCTCCCACATCGACGAGTGGAATCGTGCAGCTAAAGCCAAGTATGGACCGGATGCGTCGACATCTGCGTCGATGTCTTCCCATGAGCTGACATGGGTCGCCCGTGTCGGAGACAAGGTGGTCGAAACACGTCCCTTTGGATTTTCCGTGTACGGCTTCCTTGGCGTGTTCATGGTGTCGAACGTGGAGAGCTTTCCGTTCGAGCTTTCGATCGAACCAAAAGATCCTGTTAAGCCGGGCAAGACCGTCGACAAGGTCAAGGCTAGCTTCGCGAAGACGGCCCCGGCGGAGGCGCTTGAATTTGGCAACCGTGAATGGCGGCCGGCTCACTGCCATTCCCCCAAACCACCTGAGTTCGGGTTTCCGTTGTACAGCTCAGACCTTGGTGTCGATACGAGTTCGATTTGCCTGATGCAGTCCGATGGAGGCCCGCATACTGCGTTGATCGGCTTTGCCCGTCTCGACGCCAGTTTCTGGGTGCGTCTGCTCTCTCGAAGAGTCTGCCGTATTCTGGCGACATCCTGGATCGAATCGATGATGTCGCAGCCGGATGTAAAGCGTCCCGACTATGTCGCCTGTATACTGGCAACGAAAGCCAGTGGCGCCAGCCGCGAGGTCGTGGCGGCTCGCTTCCTCGAGGTCCGCGATGACAAGACTCTGGCGGTCTTCGACTGAGTTCCGGTGACCGACGTCGCGTCTTGAACCCTCACGTTTTGACGTCCACTTATGGACCATAACGACCGTCGCTCCTGCGTTTGTCGATGTCCGCTGTTGTGGGCCATGCGGACCTCGCTATCGCGCCCGCGCGGATCAAGCTTATGAACACACGCCCCAATGCCGTCCGTCCCTATCGCTAGGGACAGACGCCGGCAGCAGAGTCCGGTAGTCTCGCCTGAAGCACACGAGGATCAGGGGAGACCGCCTTGAGCACCGCGCCGCGCATCGACATCGACCCTACAGCGTTCTGGGCCGATCCCTATCCGATGCTCGCAAAAATGCGTAAGGAGGCGCCGATCGCCTTCGTGCCGCAGCTCGGCTCGACGCTGCTTGCGAGCCGCGACGACATCTCGATCTCCGAGAAGCAGATCGACGTGTTCTCCTCGCACCAGCCCGCCGGCCTGATGAATCGGCTGATGGGCCACAACATGATGCGCAAGGATGGCGAGGCGCATCAAATCGAGCGGCGCGCGATGTTTCCGACGGTGTCGCCGAAGACGGTGAAGGCGCACTGGACCGCGCTGTTCCAGGCCCATGCCGACCGCATCATCGGTGCGATCGAGCCGGGGCGGATCGATTTTATGCGCGACTTCGCGCTGCCGTTTTCCGGCGAATGCCTGAAGTCGATCACCGGCCTCACCAATATCGGCTTCCAGGACATGGACGCGTGGTCGCAAGGCATGATCGAGGGCATCGCGAACTATGGCGGCGATCCCGCCGTCGAGGCGCGCTGCCATGCCGCGACGTCAGGCATCGATGCTGCGATCGACGACATCCTGCCCGTGATGCGCAAGCATCCCGATCAAAGTATCCTCGGCGTACTCCTCGCTGCGGGCATGCCGATGGAGAACGTGCGCGCAAATGTAAAACTCGCGATCTCTGGCGGCCAGAACGAGCCGCGCAAGGCGATCGCCGGCACGGTGTGGGCGCTGCTGAGCCATCCCGACCAGCTCGCTCTCGTGCGCAAGGGCGAGGTGTCCTGGCTCGAGGCGTTCGAGGAATACGCGCGCTGGATCTCGCCGATCGGCATGTCGCCGCGGCGCATCGCAAAGCCGTGGAGCATCCGCGACGTCTCGTTCGAGCTGGATGAGCGCGTGTTCCTGATGTTCGGCTCCGCTAATCGCGACGAGAAGCATTTTGAGCGCGCCGACCAGTTCGACGTGCGGCGTGACACCTCCAAGAGCGTCGCCTTCGGCGCGGGCCCGCATTTCTGCGCCGGCGCCTGGGCCTCGCGTGCGATGATCGCGGATGTCGCGCTGCCGACGGTGTTCGCGCGCGCCAAACAGCTCGAGATCGCCGATGACGAGCCGGTGCGGATCGGTGGCTGGGCGTTCCGCGGGCTGCAGAACCTGCCGGTGAGATGGTTGCATTAGCTTACAGGGCGCGCCGTCGCCACAAAGGCGTTGTCATCGCCCGCGAAAGCGGGCGATCCAGTACGCTGCGGCAGTCGTGTGAAGCATTGACGTCTCTGGGATACTGGATTCCCCGCTTTCGCGGGGAATGACAACGAGGTGGTGGATGGAGCTCTCCGTCACCACAGATCCTGTTCGCCACGGTGCCATCATGCGCCTGTTTTGCCCGACGTGTCAAACGAACTTCGGATAATACGTAAGTCATTGATCGGACTATCGTCGGCTACTGTGCATGGGGTTGTTTTCGACATTTTATGTTCCGGCGCTGGGAGCGTTGACCAGATCCACGCGGCTCTCACATTCGCGTGCGGAAAAAAATCCCTCTGCATGAGCGCGGCCGCTTGAAAGATTAATCATGCGCTTCGCCACACGCGCAGTGCTCGCATCGCTATTTTCCTTGGCGTCTCGACACTCTTCCCGCTCCGCACCATCATTCATCAGAAATGAATGACGGCCGCGTGTGGCCGGGAGTTTTGGAATGCAGCGTCGTGACTTCTTGAAATTGTCCGCTGGAACCGCAGTGGCGGCAGCGTTCGCCTCGCGCGCGAACGCGCAGGGCGCGGTGAAGGAAATTCGTATCGGCTACCAGAAGACAGGCGTGCTGGTTATCACGCGCCAGCAGGCTTCCTTGGAAAAGCATTTCAATCCGCAAGGCATCGACGTGAAATGGGTCGAGTTCTCCTCGGGCCCGCCGATGATGGAGGCGATGAACGTCGGTAGCGTCGATTTCGGCGCGGTCGGCGATTCCCCGCCGGTGTTCGCGCAGGCCGCGGGCGCCGCGATCGTCTATGCCGCGGGCCAGCCCATCACCAACGGCCAGGGCATCCTGGTGCCGAAGGATTCGCCGATCCGCTCCATCGCCGATCTGCAGGGCAAGCGCATCGGCTTCACCAAGGGGTCCAGCGCCCACAATGTCGTGGTGCAGACGCTGGAGAAGGCCGGTCTCACCTATGCCGACATCACCCCGGTCTATCTGACGCCGCCGGACGCGGGCCCTGCGTTTGCCAATGCCAGCATCGAGGCCTGGGCGATCTGGGATCCGTATTTCGCGATCGGCGAGACCAAACAGGGTGGCCGCATCCTGATCAATGCGCGCGAGGTCACCAAGACCAATTCCTTCTACATCGCCAACCGCGAGTTCGCGAAGAATCACGGCGCCATCCTGCAGCAGATCGTCGACGTGACGACCGCGACCGGCAAATGGGCCGAACAGAATCGCGGCGAGGTCGCCAAATGGCTCGCCGCAGTCACCGGCGTCCCGCTGGACATCCAGACGGTCGCGGCCGACCGCGCGAACTTCGTGGTCGGCCCCGTCACCGACGACATCGTCGTGACCCAACAGGGCGTCGCCGACCGCTTCTACAAGCTCGGCCTGATCCCGAAGCCGATCGTCGTTCGCGACATCGTCTGGCGTAACCCGGCAGCCTGATCGTGCCGACCACTCTTCCCACGCACAAGGGTTTGAACATGAGGCGTATCATTCAACGTCTGATCGCGGCCATCGTGCTGTCGATCGGCATCGTCGCCGCCGCGGTCGGCACGTCCTACGGCCAGGACAAACAAGACAAGGTCGTCCGCATCGGCTACCAGAAATACGGCAAGCTGGTGCTGCTCAAGAGCAAGGGCACGCTGGAGCCGAAGCTCGCGGCGGACGGTTACAAGGTGGTGTGGACAGAATTCCCGTCCGGCCCGCCGCTGCTTGAGGCGCTCAATGTCGGCGCGATCGATTTCGGCAACACCGGTGAGGCCCCGCCGATCTTCGCGCAGGCCGCCGGCGCGCCGATTCAGTACGTCGCCTACGAGCCGCCGGCGCCGAAGGGCGAGGCGATTCTGGTGCCGAAGGACAGCCCGCTGAAATTGGTCGCCGATCTCAAGGGCAGGAAGGTCGCGCTCAACAAGGGCTCCAACGTCCACTATCTCCTGGTCAAGGCGCTGGAGAAGGCGGGCGTCAAATATTCCGAGATCGAGCCGGTGTTCCTGGCGCCGGCCGATGCGCGCGCCGCCTTCGAGCGCGGCGCGGTCGATGCCTGGGTGATCTGGGATCCTTTCCAGGCCGCCGCGGAAGCCGCCACCGGCGCGCGCACGCTCGCCGACGGCACCGGCATCGTCGCCAACTACCAGTTCTATTTCGCCTCGAAGAAATTCCTCGAAGCCAACCCGAAGATCGTCGACGCCGTGCTGGCCGAGCTGAGTTCGGTCGACGATTGGGCCAAGGGCGACATCCACGCGGTTGCCGAGCAGCTGGCTCCGGCGATCGGCCTGTCGGTCCCCGTGGTCGAGGTGGCGCTGAAGCGGCAGGCCTACGGCATCAAGCCGATCACCGATGCCGTCATCGCCGACCAGCAGCAGGTTGCGGATGCGTTCTTCGCGCTCAACCTGATCCCCAAATCCATCAAGATTTCCGACGTGGCCCGGAAACCAGGATCGTGAGCAAGCATATGAGTAAGCAGTCCAACGCCAACATCCTCTGGTTCCTGCCGACCCACGGCGACGGCCGCTATCTCGGCACGGGCATCGGCGGCCGTGAGGTCAACTTCAACTATCTGCGCCAGATTGCGCAGGCCGCCGACCAGCTCGGTTATTACGGCGTGCTGTTGCCGACCGGGCGGTCTTGCGAGGATTCCTGGATCGTCGCCTCCTCGGTTGCGCCGTTCACCGAGCGGCTGCGCTATCTCGTGGCCGTCCGCCCCGGCCTGCAATCGCCGAGCGTGGCGGCGCGCATGACCGCGACGCTCGACCGCGTCACCAATGGCCGGCTGCTCGTCAACGTCGTCACCGGCGGCGACCCCGTCGAGAACAAGGGCGACGGCATCTTCCTCGGCCATGACGAACGCTACGAGGTCACCCGCGAGTTCCTCAACGTCTATAGCGACCTGCTCGCCGGCAGGACCGTCAATGTCGAGGGCACGCACATCCATGTCGAGGGTGGCAAGCTGCTGTTTCCGCCGGTGCAGGCGCCACGGCCGCCGCTCTATTTCGGCGGTTCATCCGATGCCGGCATCGACGTCGCCGTCGACGCCGTCGACAAATATCTCACCTGGGGCGAGCCGCCGGCGCTGGTTGCCGAGAAGATCGCGAAGGTGAGGGAGGTCGCAGCTACGCGCGGCCGCAAGCTCTCCTTCGGCATTCGTCTTCATGTGATCGTCCGCGAGACCAATGAAGAGGCCTGGCGCGCTGCGAACGAGCTGATCAGGCATGTCAGCGACGACACCATCGCGCTGGCGCAGAAGAACTTTGCCCGCATGGACTCGGTCGGCCAGCAGCGCATGGCGCAGCTCCATGGCGGCCAACGCGACAAGCTCGAGATCGCCCCGAACCTGTGGGCCGGTGTTGGTCTCGTGCGCGGCGGCGCCGGCACGGCGCTGGTCGGCGACGCCCAGACGGTGGCGGCCCGCATCAGGGAGTATCAGGACATCGGCATCGATACCTTCATCATGTCGGGCTACCCGCATCTGGAGGAAGCCTATCGCTTCGCCGAGCTGGTATTCCCGCTGCTCTCGCTTGAGCAGCCGAGCAACGTAACCAAACTGCACTTCAACGGCGGTCCGTTCGGCGAGACCGTCGGCAGCGATTACCGTCCGCAGCAGCGAGTGTCCGAGTCATGAGCCTGATCGACAGCGTTTCACTTCCGCGCAGCTTCCGCCTGCCGCGGGTTGACGGCCTGATCCAGTGGATCGTGCCGCTCGCCATCATCGCAATCTGGCAGGTCGCGAGCGTCACCGGCTTCGTGCCGACGCGGGTGCTGCCGGCGCCGAGCGACGTCGTGCTCGCGGGCTGGAAGCTGCTGCTCTCCGGCGAGCTCGTCCGTAACATCTGGGTGTCGTTCTGGCGCGCCTCGATCGGCTTCCTGATTGGCGGCGGCATCGGTTTCGCGTTCGGTCTCGCCAACGGCCTGTCGCAGCTCTCGGCCAAGCTCACCGACACCACGCTCCAGATGGTGCGCAACGTGCCTCATCTGGCGCTGATCCCGCTGGTCATTCTGTGGTTCGGCATCGACGAGAGCGCAAAGCTGTTCCTGGTGGCGCTCGGCGTGTTCTTCCCGATCTACCTCAACACGCTGCACGGCATCCGAACCGTCGACCCGCAGCTGATCGAGATGGGCCGCATCTACGGCATGACCGACAGCGAGCTGTTCCGACGGGTGATCTTCCCCGGCGCGCTGCCTTCGATCTTCGTCGGCATCCGCTTCGCGCTGGGCATCATGTGGCTCACCCTGATCGTCGCCGAGACCATCGCGGCGTCTTCAGGCCTCGGCTACATGGCGATGCAGGCGCGCGAGTTCATGCTGATCGACGTCGTCGTGCTCTCGATCCTGATCTACGCCCTGCTCGGCAAGCTCGCCGACAGCGCCTCCCGTGTGCTGGAGCGCCTGACGCTCTCCTGGCACCCCGCCTTCCAGAAACGCTGAGCAGAAATACTGGGAATCACATGCAGACAGCTCTTCGTACGACCCTTCCCGAAACCGAGCTCGCCAGCCGCGCCAATTTCGTGCCGCAGGCGCGCGTCGTGCGCGAGGAGCGCCAAGAAGAACGTCAAGCGCAGACCACAGGCCTGCCGCTCAGCATTCGCGGCTTGCGCAAGTCCTTCGTCGACAACGAGGTGCTGCGCGGCATCGACCTGCACATCCCCGCCGGCCAGTTCGTCGCCATCGTCGGCAAGAGCGGTTGCGGCAAGAGCACGCTGCTGCGTCTGATCGCCGGTCTGGAAAAGTTCGAGGCCGGCAGCATCAGCTTCGGCCAGGATGTCCAGCCCGAGGACATCCGCGTGATGTTCCAGGAGCCGCGCCTGCTGCCCTGGGCGCGCGTGCTCGCCAATGTCGAGGTCGGCCTCGGCCGAGATCGGTCCTCCGGCGACGCGCATGCGCGCGCCGAAAAGGCGCTGACCGAGGTCGGGCTGGCCGACAAGCGTGACCAGTGGCCGTCGGTGCTGTCGGGCGGCCAGAAGCAGCGCGTCGCGCTCGGCCGCGCGCTGGTCTCCCGTCCCCGGGTGCTCGCCTTCGACGAGCCGCTCGGCGCGCTGGATGCGCTGACCCGCATCTCGATGCAGCGTCTGCTGGAGCGGGTCTGGCGCGACCAGGGCTTTACCGCGATCCTGGTGACCCACGACGTCTCCGAGGCCGTTGCCTTGGCCGACCGGGTGCTGGTGATCGATGAGGGCCGGATTGCCCACGACGTTACGGTTAACGCCGCCCGGCCGCGCGAACGCGGCTCCGCCGAGCTCGCAAGCCTCGAAGGCTCGATCCTGAGCCATCTTTTGTCGGCGGAAGATCGTACCTAAATACAAGGGAACCCCGGTTCGGGGACCATGCCATGAATGTAGTGCCCCGCGATCTCATGACTGAAACTGCCGTCTCGTCCGCCGATTTCCGCGGCGCCATGCGCCACCTCACGGGCGGCGTCAGCGTCATCACCGCCGGGCGGGGCAAGGACATCACCGGCATGACGGTCACCTCGGTGACCTCGCTGTCGGTCGAACCGCCGACGCTGCTGGTCAGCATCAACCGCGATGCCTCGTCCTTCCCGCTGATCAAGCGTTACGGTGCCTTCGGGGTGAATATGCTGGCGGCCGATCAGCTGGACGTCGCCGAGCGTTTTGCCGGCAAGGGCGGCCTGAAGGGCGCCGATCGCTTTGCCGGCAGCCAGTGGGTGACGGCGGTCTCCGGCGTTCCGCTGCTCGTCGGTGCATTGTCCGCGGTCGATTGCGAGGTCGAGGAGATCGTCGAACGCCACTCGCACGGCATCGTCATCGGCCGCGTCAGGAGCGTCAGGAATTCGACCCGCAATGCTGCATTGGCCTATTGGCACGGCCAGTATGTGGCGGTCGACCAGGACGAGGACGCGGCTCGGCTCGCAGACGTCAGCCTTCCCGCCCGGGGCCTGCGCGGCGTTTGATCGCCGCTGACAAGCGGGCCTTCAGGCTGGCCTTTTCCCCGTCATCGCTCTAGAAGCGCCCTAAGCGGTCCCGTCCGGGACGGCAATGGAGCGGAACGATGAAACGCGTCGCGACCTGGGCCTTCTACGCCATCGGCGCGCTCGCAATCGGCTACCTCGCGCTCTACGCCTATGCAATGTTCAGCGGCCAGCCGATCGTGCCGGGCGACCCCATCCACATCTTCCGCAAGCCGGACGCGCCGAGTTATTCGTAGGACTTGGTAGGTCTCGTAGGGTGGGCAAAGCGAAGCGTGCCCACCGCTGCTATCGAACGAGACGAATGGTGGGCACGGCGCAAACGCGCCTTTGCCCACCCTACGGCACCTGTGTTCACCCCCGCAAAATCGCCAGCGCCAGCGCCTGGGCGCGCGGCACGATGCTGTCGAGCTCGAGATATTCCTCCGGCGTGTGCGCGAGCCCGCCAACCGGCCCGAGGCCGCAGATCGTCGGCGTGCCGACTGCGGCGGTGAAGCCGGAATCGGCGCAGCCGCCGGAAAACTCGCCCTGGAGCGTCGTAAGGCCGACCTGCTTTGCGGCCGCTTGATAGCCGTCGAACAGCGTCTTCGACTCCGCGCTCTGCACCACCGGCACGAACTCGCCCTTGACCGTCAGCGTCGCACTCGTGCCCGGCACGTAAGAGGTCGCGATGATGGTCTCGATCGCGGCCATGATCCTCGCACGATCCGCCGGATCGACGTAACGCAGGTCGATCTGGCCCTCTGCTGAGGGCGCCGTTGTGTTCACCGACTGCCCCCCCGAGACGAGACCGACATTCAGCGTGATGCCCTTGTCGAGATCGGTCAGCGCGTGGATATGGACGATCTTGTGCGCGAGCTCGCCGATCGCACTGACGCCCGCGGCGAAATTGGCGCCGGAATGCGCGGCTTTGCCGGTGATGGCGAAGTGCATGAAGATGCCGCCCTTGCGGCCGGTGACGATGTTGCCGGTCGGCCGTCCCGGCTCGGAATTGAACACGGCGCGTGCGGCGCGTCCCTCGCGCTCGATCACCGGGCGCGAAGAGGGCGAGCCGATCTCCTCGTCCGAGGTGATCAGCACCTTGATCGGATGCGGGCTGCCGCCGAATTTGTGGAAGGCGGTCGCCACGAAGATGTTCATGACGACGCCGGACTTCATGTCGGCAACGCCGGGTCCATAGGCGCGCTTGCCCTCAATCGTGAACGGACGCCGTCCGGCCTCGCCCTTGCCGAACACGGTGTCGCGATGGCCCATCAACAGCACCGGCTTCTCGTTGCTGCCGGGTTTGGCGATCTCGGCATGGATCGCATCGCCGAAGGTGGCGTTGCTCTCGCGCCGGAACGGAATGCCATGCTCGGCAAAATGCCGCTCGAACCGCGCACCGACCGAATCGACGCCTTCCTTGTCATAGGATCCGGAATCGATGTTCACGACGTCGCGCAGCAGATCGATCATCGCCTGCCGCTGCGACGCCAGCCAGTCCGTGATTTGAGCTTCCGACATGTGTATCCTCGCGTGGTTCTAGGGCTTTGCTTATAGAGCCTCGCGTAGGCGCGACCTAGTCGCCGGATGCGGTGCGGCCATGTGATAGGTCCCGTAGCCCGGATGGAGCGAAGCGAAATCCGGGAATCCCGATCGCGGAGCTAACCCCGGATTGCGCTTCGCTCCATCCGGGCTACGGGACTCTGCCGGTGGACGCGCAAAACAAGATGCCCGGGACCAGCCCGGGCATTTGCATTCTCAACCAGTGTGGAGACCTACGCCCCCACCATCGGCATCCGCGGATATTCGCCCGGCGTCCCCGCCGGTGTGATCGGAATTCCGCCGTCGGAATATTCGTTGAGCTTGTTGCGCAGCGTGCGGATCGAGATGCCCAGAATGTTTGCGGCATGGGTCCGGTTGCCGAGGCAGTGCTTCAGCGTCTCCAGGATCAGGTCGCGTTCGACGTCAGCGACGGTGCGGCCCACAAGCGCCCGTGTCACCTGCTCGGCGGCCATGGTCGCATGTGCCACGGCCGGGGCGGTCTTGGCGAGGTCGAGGCGGTCGCCGTCCGGGGTGAGGATGGCGTCGGGGCCGATCTCGTCGCCCTGCGCCATCAGCACCGAGCGGTGCATGGTGTTTTCGAGCTCGCGAACGTTGCCCTGCCAGCGGTTGGTGGAGAGCACGCGGCGCGCTTCCGCGGAGATCGGGCGCACCGGTACGCCGTTGGCTTCGGCATATTTCTTCACGAAATGCTGGGCGAGCTCGAGGATGTCGAGGGGACGTTCGCGCAGCGGCGGGATCTTCAGATTCACGACGTTGAGGCGGAACAGCAGATCCTCGCGGAACGTGCCTTCGCGCACGGCTTCAGCCAGGTTGCGGTTCGAGGTCGCGATGATGCGGATGTCCACCGGCACCGGCTTGGTGCCGCCGACGCGGTCGATCACGCGCTCCTGGATGGCGCGCAGCAGTTTTGATTGCAGGCGGACGTCCATCTCCGAGATTTCGTCGAGCAGCAGCGTGCCGCCGGTCGCTTCCTCGAACTTGCCGATCCGGCGCGCGATCGCGCCGGTGAAGGCGCCCTTCTCGTGGCCGAACAGCTCGGATTCCAGCAGATGCTCGGGGATCGCGGCGCAGTTGATCGAGATGAACGGCCGCTTGGCGCGGGCCGAGCGGGTGTGGACGTAGCGGGCCAGCACTTCCTTGCCGGTGCCGGATTCGCCGGTGACCATAACCGAGGCATCGGAGCCCGCGATCTGCTGGGCGAGTTTGATCACCTTGGCCATGGCCTCGTCGCGATAGACCAGCTCGCGGGAATCGTTGGCGACGGCGGCCAGCACTGCGGCGATCAGCTCCGGATCCGGCGGCAGCGGGATGTATTCCTTGGCGCCGGCGTGGATCGCGGCGACCGCGGCGCGGGCGTCGTTGGTGATGCCGCAGGCGACGATCGGCGCGTGGATGTGCTCGGCCTCGAGCCGCATCACGAGGTCGCGGATGTCGAGGGCGACGTCGACCAGCAGGAGGTCGGCGCCCTTGCCGCCGCGCAGCACGCGCATCGCCTGCTCGTGATCCTCGGCGTGGGTCACGGTGGCGCCGTTCTCCATCGCGATCTTGGTGGCGGTGGTGAGCTGGCCCTTCAATGTGCCAACGATGAGAAGCCGCATGTCAGTCTCCTGTCCGTCTGGTCGCGCTGCCGCGCGTCATTCCTTGCGCTATTAGCTGCGTTCGGTCTTGATGATTTCGGTCATGGTCACGCCGAGCTTGTCCTCGACCAGGACGACTTCGCCGCGGGCGACCAGCTTGTTGTTGACGTAGATGTCGATGGCCTCGCCGACGCGGCGATCGAGCTCGAGCACAGTGCCGGGCCCGAGCTTCAACAGCTCGCTGACGTCCATCTTGGAGCGGCCGAGCACGGCCGAGACCTGCACCGGCACGTCGAACACCGCCTCGAGGTCGGCGGCGGCGCGCGCCGCATATTCGTCCTCGTTGTAGCCGATGTCGGTGCCGGCAGGCGGCATCGGACCGTTGAGATCGGGCAGCGGGACCTGTCCGTCCGTGGCGCTCATGGCTTAGCTCCCCTGCGGGACGCGATATAGCGTCCGACCATTTCGTCGATCTTGGCCGCGATGGCACCGCGCTCCAGCACGACGCCGCCGTCGGCCCATTCGATCCGGCAGTCGCCGGTGGCGATATCGGGCTCGGCCAGGATCACCAGCCGGCCCTCGAAGCCGCTCTGCTTGGCGAGCCGCTCGACCTTCTCGCGCGCGCTGTCGTAGAGCGCGTCATTGATGCGGACGACGAGATGCGGCGTCGCGACCAGGTGCGAGAAGCAGTCCTTGACCAACGCCATGATCTCGCCGAGCGGCTCGGCGGCAACCAGATCGGCGCACAGCTTGCGCGCCACCGCCACCGCGACGTCGACCGCCTCGGTCTCCATCTTGGTCTCGATGTTGCCGATGCCGGCGGCGACGCCCCGGATACCGATGTTGATCTCTTCCATGGCGAGCGCGACGCGGCGGTCGCTCTCGGCCTTGGCTTCGCGCTGGCCGGCGGCAAAGCCGTCCTGATAGGCGCGCGCCTCGGCTTCCGCGATCTTCTGGGCGATCTCGGCGGCGGTCGCAGCCCTCTCCCGCGGCGACCGCTCCGGCGCTGCGAAGTCGGTGTCGAACAGGAATTTTGCCGGGGCGCCCATCAATACACCAGCTCGTCGTCGGCGCGGTTCTTGGTCAGCATGATCTCACCCTTGGCGGCGAGGTCCTTGGCGAGGTTGACCAGCAGCGCCTGGGCCTCGTCGACGTCGCGCAGGCGGACCGGGCCCATCGCCGCCATGTCGTCCTGGAGCATCTTGGCCGCGCGCGAGGACATGTTGCCGAAGAAGAAGTTGCGGACGTCCTCGTTGGCGCTCTTGAGCGCGACGCCGAGCTTGTCCTTGTCGACATTGCGCATCAGGGTCTGGGCCGAACCGGAATCCAGCTTCACGAGGTCGTCGAAGGTGAACATCAGCGCCTTGATGCGCTCTGCCGATTCGCGATTGTCCTCTTCCAGCGACGTGATGAAGCGGGTTTCGGTCTGGCGGTCGAAATTGTTGAAGATTTCCGCCATCACCTCGTGGGCGTCGCGGCGGCGGGTCTGTGACAGGTTGGACATGAATTCGGTGCGCAGCGTCTTCTCCACGCTCTCGATCACCTCCTTCTGTACCGCTTCCATCTTCAGCATGCGGTTGACGACGTCGAGCGCGAGCTCCTCGGGGAAGATGCCGAGCACGCGCGCGGCGTGTTCCGGCTTCAGCTTCGACAGCACGACCGCGATGGTCTGCGGATATTCGTTCTTGAGGTAGTTGGCGAGGACCTCTTCCTGCACGTTGGAGAGCTTTTCCCACATGTTGCGGCCGGCGGGGCCGCGGATCTCGTCCATGATGCCGTTGACGCGCTCCGGCGGCAGGTATTGCTGCAGCAGCCGCTCGGTGGCGTCGAAATTGCCCATCAGCGCGCCGGAAGCCGACATGCGCGAGACGAATTCGAGCAGCATGTCCTCGACCGTGTCGACCTCGACGGTGCCGAGCGTCGACATTTCCAGCGAGAGCTGGCGCACCTCGTCGTCGTCGAGCATCGACCAGATCTTGCCGCCATATTGCTCGCCCAACGCCAGCATCAGGATCGCGGCGCGCTTGGGTCCCGTCACCGCTTCGCTCTTGCCGCCCGCGCGGCTGCCCTGGCGGGCGCCGAGCGTCGAGATCACGCTGGTGATGTCGTTGGAATTGGCGTTTTGCAGGTTGCCGGCCATGTCAGTTCACTTCTCGATTATTTCGCGGGTTCGGTCAGCCATTGGCGGATGATGGCGACGGTTTCGTTGGGGTTGCGCTCGGCGAGCTCGCCGACGCGATGAACGGACTGGGCATGGACCTGGCCCTGAATGGTGGCGACGTCGATCGCGCTGGCGGCGCCGCCCGGCAGCAGCGCCTGCCCGGCAGGCGCGGCCTCCTCCGAAGCGGCGGGGCCGGTGAGGGCGCCGGAGATGGCGGCGGCGACCTCCTCGGAGGCGAGGATGCGCTTGACCAGCGGGCGGATCACCAGGAACAGCACGACCAGGCCGAGCAGCATCATCACGCCGAGCTCGACGAAGTACATGACGTCGTCCTTGGTGAACTGCAGCGTGCCGAGGAAACCGGAGGGCTCGGCGATCGGGGCGGTGGAGGGGGCGTCGGCAAAGCGCAGGTTGACGACCTCGACCTGGTCGCCGCGCTTCTGGTCGAAGCCGATCGCCGAGCGCACCAGGGTGGCGATGCGGTCGAGCTGTTCCTTGGTGCGGTCCGTGTAGGCGAGCTCGCCCTTGTCGTTCTTGGAATAGATGCCGTCGACCAGCACCGCGACCGAGATGCGGTTGACCCGGCCGGCCTCGGTCACCTCGGTCTTGGTGGTGCGGGAGATCTCGTAATTGTTGGTCTCTTCGGTCTTCTTGCTCTGGTCCTTCGCCGTCGGACCGCTGTTCTGCTGGTTGCCGGGCAGCTCGTTGTTGACGGTGACCTGGCCGTTATTGTCGGCGGTGAGGCTGCTCTCTTCCCGGGTCTGGCTCGAGCGCAGCACGCGGCCCTCGGGATCGAACTTGTCCGAGGTCTGGGTGACCTTGTTGAAGTCGAAATCGGCGGAGAGCTGGACGCGGGCGCGGCCGGAGCCGACCACGGAGGAGACGATGTCCTCGACCTGCTTGCGCATCCGCTTCTCGAAGGCGGTGCGGCGCTCGTCGCCGACCGCCTGCTCCGGATCGGTCGCGGCGCCGTCGGCGAGCAACGAGCCGGCCTCGTCGACGATCGAGACCCGCTGCGGCTTGAGCCCGTTGACGGCGGAGGCGACGAGGTGGCGGATGGCGCGGATCTGCTGGGCCTCGAGCGAGCCGCGGACCCGCACCACGATCGAGGCCGACGGCTCCGGCGCCTCGCGCGAGAACAGCGGGCGCTCGGGCAGCACGAGGTGGACGCGGGCGGCCTGGATGCGGTCGATGGCACGGATGGTGCGGGCGAGCTCGCCTTCGAGCGCGCGGAGATGGTTGATGTTCTGGACGAAAGAGGTGGTGCCGAGTGCATCCGACTTGTCGAACACTTCGTAGCCGACGCCGCCGCCCTTGGGCAGGCCGCCCTCGGCGAGCTTCATCCGCAGACGGGTGACCTTGTCCTTGGGCACCATGATGATGCTGCCTTCATTGCGCAGCTCGAACTGGATGCCCTGTCGCTCCAAATCCTTGATAATGCCCGAAGAATCCTCGACCGAGAGGTCGGTGAACAGCGTCGTCATCTGCGGCGTGGTCACGCGCATGATGACGAACGCGAAAAAGCCGATGAGCGCGGCGGTGACCGCGATCATCGCCCCGAACCGGGCGGCGCCGATACCCTTCAAAAAGTCCGCAAGACCTTGCAAGCAACCGCCCCGAAGCTTCGACCCGCAACCGAGCGGTCGAGTGGGCAATTATTGCCTAGGTGATGGTTTCGATATGGTTAACGAAGGTTAAGAGCTGGGACAAAAGTCGCGCCAAAAGGAAACATGAAAAAAATCGGCCTCGCGGGGCGGGGCCGATTTTCGTCAAAAGCTGCAGATTTCCGGATCGCTTACTGGCGATATTGCTGGATGCGGGTGGTGCGAAGACCCGCCAGACCGTGCTGGTCGATGGAAAACTGCCAGGAAAGGAATTCGTCGACCGTCAGGGTGTAACGGCTGCAGGCCTCCTCGAGGGAGAGAAGTCCGCCACGCACAGCGGCGACGACTTCGGCCTTGCGGCGGATGACCCAGCGTTTGGTGCCGGGTGCGGGCAGATCTGCGATCGTCAGCGGACTGCCGTCCGGCCCGATGACGTATTTTACCCTCGGGCGATGGGGTTCTGTCATGGCGTACTCACAAACTCTCAACCACTGAACTCACGCCGTAACCCTACGCGTGCGGGCTTAAAAATCCGCTAAGCCTAAGGCTTCAATACAATTCTCGTTGAAAATGGCTGGAACACAGCCGGCCCGGAGGGCTGGACACCATGATCCGAGCCGTCCGAGCGGGCAGAAGGTAAATACTTTACTAACAAACGGAGCCTGCGCGCGGTGCCGCAAAGCCCTCAGCCGTCGTCCCGGGGGCGTGCGTCGCGCGAGCCCGGGACCCATAACCCCAGGGAGTAGTTTGACGACGACTCGGGGTTACGTCTCACGCGAAAACGACGTCCTGTGGTTATGGATCCCCGCCCCCGTGCGCAATTGCGCACTAGGCGGGGATGACATCTCGTGTGTGGCGAGGCGCGCGCCCTTAATTGCTGCTGGTGGCGATGATGCTCTTGACCTGGCTCAGGGTGTAGCTGGCGCCGTCGATGGTGAGCAGCGGTGGCGACTGGGTCAGGTCGACGGACGACACCACGCCCTGCACCTGCGCGGCGATGCCGACATTGTTGTTCGCCACGTCCTTGCCCGTCGCCGTGATCGTGTACTTGCCGTCGGGCCATTGCGTACCGTCATTGCCCATTCCGTTCCAGGTGAAGGGAATGTCCTTGCCGGCCGCGGCGGTATATTTGCCGGTGAACACGGTCTGGCCGCTGGAATTGGCAACCGTGATGTTGACGGTCGAGTCACTGGGCACGTTGAGATGCCAGGTCGCCGACGACTTCGTCATGGTCGCGGTCGAGCCGTCGACCAGCGCGGTCTTGCCGACGAAGCCCAGCGCCTGGGTCGCCTGCGTGGTCTGCTGCAGGGTGACGAGCTGGGACAGTGAATCGTTGGTCTTGAGCTGCTGCTCGACGCCGGCGAACTGCACCAGCTGCTGGGTGAACTGGTTGGTGTCGAGCGGATCGAGCGGGTTCTGGTTCTGCAGCTGCGTCGTCAGCAGCGTCAGGAAGGTCTGGAAGTTGCCGGCGAGCGTCGCGCCCGTGTTCGAGCTCAGCGAGTTCGACGAGGACGACTTCGGGACGTCGGTCGTCCCGGAGACAGGCGTCGGGGCGGTGGCGGCATTCGTGGTGGTCATGTTCGAATACTCCTCACACTCTGATGTCGACGCCGCTGCTCGATCCGAGCATGCGGCCGTAACCGCGCCCGACGGGCGCGGCAGCAACGGTGTCGTCCTCGCTGATGATCAGCCGGCGGGCATTGCCGCCATTGTCGTTGTTCTGGCCGGAATTCTGGCCCGATGAATTCTGGTCGCGCAGGCTGAAGGACAGCCCGTTACTGCCGGTCTTGAGGCCGGCATCGTCGAGCGCGCGCTGCAATTGCGGCGCGTCCTGCCGCAGCATCTGCAGCGTCTCCGGCTTCTCGACGGTGAGATGCGAAGTGACCTGGCCGTTGCGGTCGACATTGATGCGGACGTCGATGCGGCCGAGGTCGATCGGATCGAGGCTGATGTCGAACCGCGTCTTGCCGGCACGTGCGGCCGCGGCGATCTCGACCGGCACGCCGCTGATCCGCACGGCATTCGTGTTGGCCGCGGTCGCGGTCAGCGTTGCGGTCGAAGCTGTCGCGGCGGAGGTCGTATTGGTCACCGGCGCCTGTATGGCGGAAGCCGCCTGCGCGCTGGTGTCGGTCGTGGGCACGGCGGCCTGCGTGCCGGCATGCGCGTGCGTGTTCGCGGCAGTGGGCGTCGCGTCAGTGGCGCCGGCTTTCACATCGGCCTTCGCATCAGTCGCAGCGGAATCGGCCTGCGGCTTGGCGGCTTGCACATGCGCGGCGTTGGCGGTCGTCGCGGTTTGCGTGGCGTTCGCCTTGCCCGCGTCCTGGCCGATATTGGAGACGTCGCTCTCGCGTTGCGCGGTCGCGACGGCCTTGAACGAAGGCTTCGGCGTGCCCTGGTCGACGGCGGCGACCAGGCCGCCATTGGTCTTGGCGTCGGTCGCGGTGCCGTCGGTCGTGCCGGTGGCGGCATCGCCCAGCTTTGTCGTCGTGTCGGTATCGACCTTGGCACCCGCGGTCTTGGCGCTCTTGTCGCTCGCCGTGGCGGTATCGGTCTTGCCGCCTGCGATCTGCGCCGCGGTCGAGGCGCTGGCGGCGATGCCGGCGGCCGCAATCGTCAGCGGGGAGGCGGCGGCATCGCCGGCCTGGCTCGCGGCCGCGTTCGGATCGACCGGTACCACGGGCGGGGCCACCACGATGGCGTTCGGATCCGGCACGGCGACCTGCGTCGCGTCGGGCTGCACGGCGGCATCGACGGTGGCGGCAGCGGTGCCGTCGGTCTTGTCGCCTTTGGTATCGTCGGACTTATCCGCCGGTTTGGCGTCGGAGGTCTCGGACTTGTCCTTGGTCGGCTTGGCCGGATCGGCCGTCGCGTCGCTCGCGGTGGGGGCCGATGTGTCGGTGTCGTCGTTCGCCCTGCTCTGCGAGGGCTGGTCGGTCGGGGCGGTATCGCGCGGGCCCTTGTCGGAGGCGGATGACGACGAGGATGACGACTCGGTCCGGCGCGGCGCGGTGTCCTGCGAGGCTGCGTCGTTGCTTATCGCCTGGGTGTTGCTGTCGACCAACGAGCCGAAGGAATCGTTGCTGGACGTGTCCTTGGAGCTCTGCGACCGGGCAGGCCTTTGCTGCGCGCTCTGGACTTGCACGCTGGCTGCTACATCTGACGTCCGACCGACCACGGAAAACCTCTTGGAAACATCTTCGGCGGCATAGAGGTAGCAAGGAGCGGGCCAGCTTCCTGGCGAGCTATTTTAGCTAGCAAAATCAATTAATTGATTGATTCTCGCCTTCGCCGCGAGAGGCGCAAGAGCCCCGCCATTTCTGCCTCCCCGGCAAGAATTGCCCTAAGCGGCCGCCCGCATGATTGCTTCACCGGAATGCCGCCTATATTAAAGAGCTGCTCTCAGCCGCTTTCGACCGGGCAGTCGTGCCCCCGGGGGAACCAAAGTTCCCGGGGATCGTCGATGTCCCGCCGGAAGCCGAAATGTCCACGTCATCGCGGATCGCGAACGCCGCCGTCACAACGCTTTAAGGCCCATGCTGAACAGTCTGGATCTCGAAGGCCGTCCTGAGGACACCAGGGTCGTCGTTGCCATGTCGGGCGGCGTCGATTCCTCGACGACGGCTGCGCTGCTCAAGGCCGAAGGCTATGACGTCGTCGGCATCACGCTGCAGCTCTACGACCACGGCGCGGCGACCCACCGCAAGGGCGCCTGCTGCGCCGGCCAGGATATCCACGACGCCCGCGACGTCGCCGCCAAGCTCGGCATTCCCCATTACGTGCTCGACTATGAGGACCGCTTTCGCGAGTCCGTCATCGACAATTTTGCCGACTCTTATGCGCTCGGCGAGACGCCGGTGCCGTGCATCGAGTGCAACCGCTCGGTCAAGTTCCGCGACCTCCTGAAGACCGCGCGCGAGCTCGGCGCCCAGGCGCTGGCCACCGGCCATTACGTCGCCTCGCGCCGCCGCGACGACGGCTCGCGCGCGCTGGTCTGCGCCGCCGACAGCGACCGCGACCAGAGCTACTTCCTGTTCGCGACCACGCAGGAGCAGCTCGACTTCCTGCGCTTCCCGCTCGGCGACATGACCAAGCCCGAGACGCGCGAGCTTGCGCGCCGCTTCGGTCTCGCGGTCGCCGACAAGCACGACAGCCAGGACATCTGCTTCGTGCCGACCGGCCGCTACACCGACATCATCACCCGCCTGCGCCCGAACGCGATGGACCCCGGCGACATCGTCGATCTCGACGGCCGCGTGCTCGGCCGGCACAACGGCATCGCCAATTTCACCGTCGGCCAGCGCCGCGGCCTCGGCATCGCCGCTCACGCGCCGCTGTTCGTGGTGCGGCTGGATGCTCCGGGCCGCCGCGTCGTTGTCGGCCCGCGCGATGCGCTGAAGATGCACCGCATCGTGCTGCGCGACGTCAACTGGATCGGCGGCGGCGACATCGACCGCGCCATCGGCGCCGGCCTCGAGATGTTCGTGCGCGTGCGCTCGACCCGCAGCCCGCAGCCGGCTTGGCTGCGCGGCGGCAACGGCCATTACGAAGTCGAGCTCGTCGCCGGCGAGGAGGGCGTCTCGCCCGGCCAGGCCTGCGTGTTCTACGACGCGCCTTCGGGGCAGGCGCGCGTGCTCGGCGGCGGCTTCATCCAGAGCGCCGCCGCGAAGGTCGCAACGAGCACTGCGAGGCCGCTGGTGGAAGCGGTACGCGGCTAGAAAATTTCCGGGGCAGGGGCATGGCAGCAGACATCTCGCGGGCCGGGGTCGAGAAGGCCTATGGCCGCTGGGCGCCGGTCTACGATCTCGTGTTCGGCAAGGTTTTTGACGCCGGACGGCAGTCGACCATCGCGGAGGCCGACCGCATCGGCGGCCGCATCCTCGACGTCGGTGTCGGCACCGGGCTGTCGCTCTCCGATTATTCGCGCACCACGAAGATCTGCGGCGTCGACATCTCGGAGCCGATGCTGCGCAAGGCGCAGGCGCGCGTGCGTGCGCTGCGGCTTAGCAATGTCGAAGTGCTCTCGGTGATGGATGCGAAGAACCTCGCCTTCCCCGAAAACTTCTTCGACGCGGTGGTGGCGCAATATGTCATCACCGCCGTGCCCGATCCCGAAGGCACGCTCGACGAGTTCGTGCGCGTGCTCAAGCCCGGCGGCGAGCTGATCCTGGTCAACCACATCGGCGCCGAGAGCGGCCCGCGCAAGCTGTTCGAGCTGGCCTTCGCGCCCGTCGCCCGCCGCCTCGGCTGGCGTCCGGAATTCCCGTGGGACCGCCTCGTCAACTGGGCCGCCAAACACGGCGGCGTCACGCTCGCCGAGCGCCGCCCGATGCCGCCGATGGGACACTTTTCGCTGATCCGCTACGTCAAATCGTGACTGCGATCGGCCGGGCTCGCGCCGCGAGTCGGCGCCCTGTCGCCGCGAATCGAGACCTCATCCTGAGGAGCCCGCGCCAGCGGGCGTCTCGAAGGATGCGCCGCCACGAAACCCGCGACATTCCAGCGCTTCAATTCGCCGTGCGTCGGCCGGAACCTCCGCATGGCCGGAGACGTTTCCCTTCCATGCGCACGACATCAAACATCATCCTGGCCAGCCTCGTGATCGCAGCCTCAGGCGCCGCGATCGCGCAGGCGCCGCCCGCCCCGGCCACGCCGCCGCAAGCGACCGCGCCGCCATCCCCGCAACACGCCGCCAACTGCACCCCGCAGGACCGCCCGAACCGGGCCACCGCGCCCGACGGCACCACCACCGGCCAGTCCCGGGAACCGCTCGGCGATAAACTGGCAAAATCCGACGGCGTGCTCTGCCCCCCCTCCGGCGTCGACCCCGACATGCATGCCCCGGCGCCCTCTACGGACGGCGCCATGCCGGTCATCCCACCCCCCGGCAGCCCTGGCGGCGACCCGACCGTGCGGCCGAAATAGGGCTCTTCCCTTCCTTCGCCTCTCCCCGCCCTTGTCCCGCCGAAGCCTTGGCGAAGGCGGATGCGGGGAGAGGCCGGAGCGCATCGAAGATGCGATCCGGGTGGGGGGACTATCCACGAGTCTGGTGCCGAAAAATTGCAGATTCTGGTGCTAAATTCGGCACAAACGGCCTTGTCACGCCAAAGCTTTAGCGAAGGCGGATTGACAGCCCGCCGCCCCCTTCCTTATATGCCGCGCGTTCGCGAGATCGGCCGTTCCGCCGTTCGCGACCCTGTGGCGGGGTAGCTCAGCTGGTTAGAGCACGGGAATCATAATCCTGGGGTCGGGGGTTCGAGTCCCTCTCCCGCTACCACGTATCCCCCACTATTGTGGTGGGCCTCCGGAAAGACCTCCCCGCCTATCAGGGTGGCGAGTCTACCTTTCACTTCGACTTCGAAGCCCTTCCATGGACACTTTGGATGGACAGTGACGCTGTGCACGAGGGCCCGAAAATCTTCCACTAGGGAACCGCGGTCGTCCTCTGCCTTCGAATGGCCAGCCATTGTCTCGGCAAGCGCCTTCACTGCACCGATGTAGCGATCCAAGGCAGATGGGTGGAGCGCGATCGGAACGGGGGCTTCTTCGAGCGCGGCCATTTCGGCCTCGACGCGCAGCCGCTCCTCCTTGAGCTCGCCGATCCGCTGCTTGGCGTCCTCCTCGGATATGACGTACTTGATCACAAGATCAATGTTGCGTTGCCGCTCACCTTCTATTCGGTCACGTTTCGCCGTCAATCGCGCACGCACCGCGACTGCGTCCCCCGCAAGCCGCTCTCGTTCACTGTTATAGCCGCGCACATAAGTCTCGATCAGCCGCGGATCCTTTAATTCCTCGGCCATGCCGCTGAGCACAAGCCTTTCGATATCGCGCAGGTAGATGATCCTACGATTTGAACAACTCCCGCTCTCGCGAACCGCAGAACAGCGGATCCTTGTCTTTCCAGTCTTGTCACGGTCATGAACCGACATTCCCGACCCACAACAACCGCAGCGAAGAAGACCTGAGAGGAGATGCGGCGCCCGTCGCTTTACGTGGCTGGCCAAGTGGCTCTTCTTAGTCTTTAAAGCGTGAGCCTGCTCCCAAATGGACCGTTCGACGATGCGTACCTGAGGCGCCTCGATGCTCTGCCACTCATCACGAGGGTTCGGGCGAGATAATCGCTTGCCCGTATCCGGATCTTTGACCATCCGGACTTTGTTCCAGACGATACGGCCGGCATAGAGTTCGTTGAAGATGAGCCCGGCACCACGTTGGGCGTTGCCATTGATCGTCGACGCGTTCCATCGCTGGCCTCGCGGTGGACGAACGTTCTCTCGGTTGAGATCGTGTGCGATGTCCCGGGGCGTTCGTCCCGCGGCGTATGCCGTGAAAATGCGCCGCACGATCGCAGCCTCGTCTTCGACGATTTCAAGTTCACCGGGTTTGCCGGGAACGGCTCGATATCCGTAGGCACGCCCCCCGGCGTGGCGACCGTCTCGTATCACACCGGCCATGCCGCGACGAACCTTCTTCGCTCCGTCTTCGCGCTGCATCTGTCCAACGAGGCCGCGAATTCCAATCAAAATCGAGTCCGCGGTCCCGTCATGAACGGCTTGGATTTCGATCCCTTGAAATGTTAGCCTTTTGTGGATGCCGGCCAAGTCTTCCATATCACGAGAAAGTCGATCCAGCGCTTCCACAATGACAACGGTAAAATGTTGTTGGCGCGCCGCATCCATAAGCTGCATCAAGCCATCACGCCCGAATACAGAGGCCCCAGAACGAGCTTTGTCCGCAAAAGTAGCAACGACGTCGAGTTGATGACGGGCCGCATAGGCCCTGCACAACGCAATCTGATCTTCAGTCGACTTTTCGTTCTGAAGCTCGGTCGAGAACCGAGCATAAACTGCTGCGGGCTTCATATTGGACACCACCGCTGATGCGCTTATCGCCGGCGGCATCGAGATGATCTTTCATCAGCCGCTCACTCTCAAGCAGATGATCGCGCCTCGCGTCGGCTATTGCAAGGGCTTCAACAAACTTGAACAGAGCAGGATCAATCTCACGTGGGGGTACACATTGTAGTGCACGATGAAACACGTCCCTCGTCTTCGTACGTTTCATCCCGGCAGGATGCCGCGTGGTTTCCACGAACGGCAGGCCGCTCACACGTCGGTCGTAGAATTGGATACGATTGAAGGCAGAACGGATACACTCTCAGAAGCGGAAAGATCAGGAGCGGAGCTGCTGTTCTAGACAAGATGGGAGATACTTGCGTGTCATTGTCCGTAGTGGCTCAGAAGGAACGCAAGTAAACGGTCGCGGCAGAATGCTTCGGGTTGGCTCAGCAATTGCCACTCTCCAAGCGCTTTGCTGTCACCCTCTCAAGGCTGAAACAGGGGTCCGATTCTCCCTAGGGAGCGCCAGTTATTTCAATGGCTTAGGTCTACTCTGGTGAAGTCGTCGAATATTCGTTGAATAAGCGTCGGCGAACGTTGGCGAACTCCGCAACACTAATTCAGTGATCCAATCACCTAGCTCTCTGTCATCTTCGATAGCACATAACGGCCGTTATCGGCGAATGCTTCCGCATCCAGCTCGTTGAGAATAGCGTCAACTCGGTTCGTGACCGTTGCGGCATCGAGGATACGATTGCGTTCTGGTTCAAATAGCAGCCGGATCAGGTCAATTTCTGAGGCACGCAAATCGATTTTCGCGCGCCCTTCAATGAACGGAATATCCTCTTCGTCGAGCTTGTTTGCATCAAGGCCGATGAGATCGGCGATGACCTTGCCCAGCGCGCGCCAGTCGTCGAGGAAGGAAAAGATGACCGAGCCGACCGGACGGCTCTTGGCGATGACATGCAGTGGAGCCCTGTTGAGTTCTGCGACCCGCAGGCAAAACTCAAACCCGCCCACGCGAAAATCCGGGGTTGTCGCGGCTCCAGTAGAATAGACGGCCCGGCCATCGATCCGGCCATGGACCAACCCCTGGCCGTGAACGGCACCGAGAGCTTCCGCCAAACGGCGCAAATTCTTCCAGAGGAGAACGCGCTGACGCGGTCCGTGTAGGCTGCGGAGCCAATGATCGGGGCGCACAAATCGGGAGGCGTGTTCCAGCGGAGCGACGTCGCTTGGCATGACAATGTAAAATGCATCGTCACTTTCTCCCGAGGCCAGAACCTCGACAACGACTTCATTCCCCCGCGGGAAAGCACGCACGCGCTCGCTCTGGCGCATTTCATGCCGCCACAGTTCTCGGAAGTCCGCGTCGACCGCGGTTCCGGTCTTTGCCCAGTATTTGAGGACCACCGGATCGTCAGTACGACGGTCGGTCGCACGGATCACTGCAGATTTCAGCGCGGCCGTATTTGGGGATGACAGGAAGGTTTCATCGAGCTCGAAGCGTTGCTCAAGCGTATCGAGTTGCCGTTTGGCATTCCTTGATTGCATCAATCTCCCCAACTCCACTTCGAATGCAGACGTCGATATGGCGCTTGCGCGTTGTTCGAATCAGTCACGGTGGAACCCTCACGATCTGTGTTTCTTGTTTTGTTCGCAAGGAGGTTCATGGTAGCCAGCTGCCCGAGTCCGACGAGGCCTCGCTGGCTGTCTCCATTGGGCGGCGCCATTCCAGGGTAGCGGCAGCCCGAAGGACTGGCGAAACTGTTAGCTTCGTGCTACATATATTCCAATTTTGTAGTGCGAAGGTGTCAAATGCCGACTCCTCACAATCCTCCCGCCGCTGTGCGGCGCGCCCTGCGCAAGCTGGGCGCGGACATCCATGACGCCCGCCGCCGACGACGGCTGCCCATGGCGGTCGTGGCGGAACGCGCCTTCACGTCCCGCTCCACCCTCCAGAGAGTCGAAGCCGGCGACACCAACGTCAGCATCGGCATCTATGCCGGTGTCCTCCAAGCGCTCGGTCTCCTCGACGGCCTGAGCCAGATTGCCGACATCAGCAACGATAGCGTCGGGCGGGCCCTCGCCAGTGCCGAGCTACCCAAGCGCATCCATCTCAAACGGCCGGCTGGACCGCCCCGTAATGGCTGATTTCGAGGTCCATATCGATCTCGAAGGTCGCACGCGCCAGATCGGGCTGGCGCGGAGCAATCGCGTTCGCGGCGCCGAGACGATTCTCTTCGAATATGACGGCGCGTGGCTGGAAGACCCCGACGCCTTCTCGCTTGAACCCGCCCTCGCTCTGGGCCGCGGCGCCTTCGCGCCGCCCGCCGGCCTTGCAACTTTCGGTTCCATTGGCGATTCGGCTCCTGACACCTGGGGCCGTCGCCTCATGCAGCGTTCCGCGCGCCGCCTCGCCGAACGCGAAGGCCGTGCGGTCCGTACGCTCGCGGAGAGCGATTATCTTCTAGGCGTCGCCGACGAGACCCGATTGGGCGCGCTGCGCTTTCGCTGGGCTGGCGACGATACCTTCCAGGCGCCGATTCGCACGGGCGTGCCTGCCCTGGTCGAGCTTGGCCGCCTGCTTCAGATCACCGAACGTATCCTTCGCGACGAGGAAACCGACGAAGATATGCAACTCATCTTCGCTCCTGGATCCTCCTTGGGCGGGGCGCGGCCCAAGGCGTCGGTGATCGACCAACACGGGCAACTCTCCATCGCCAAATTCCCCAAGGAAACTGACGACTACAGCATGGAGACATGGGAGGAGATCGCGCTGCGCCTCGCGGGCCAGGCCGGCATCGTCACCCCCAGACATGAATTGATCGATGTCGCCGGTAAGAAGGTCATGCTGTCACGGCGCTTCGATCGGCGTGGCGCAATCCGCATTCCGTTCTTGTCAGCCATGGCGATGATGGGCGTCCGGGACGGCGAACGCGGCAGCTATCCCGAAATCGTCGATGCCCTCGCTGAATATGGCGCGCAGAGCAAGACCGACGCCCATGCTCTTTATCGGCGCGTCGTCTTCAATGTGCTGATCTCCAATGTCGACGATCATCTGCGCAACCACGGTTTCCTGTGGCTCGGAAAGGCAGGATGGTCGCTCTCTCCGGCCTACGATCTCAATCCTGTCCCGACGGATCTCAAGGCGCGGGTTCTGACTACCAACATCGATCTTGACGAGGGCACCTGTTCGCTCGATCTGCTGGAGGCTGCTTCCGAGTTCTTCGCGCTGACGCTGGTGCAGGCTCGCGCGATTATCAAGGAAGTCGCCACCGTCACCGCGACCTGGCGCCACACCGCGAAGGCGGTGGGCGCCCGCGGGGCCGAGATCAACCGCATGGCCAGCGCATTCGAGCACGACGACCTGAACCGAGCGCTCGCCTTATGACGAGAACCTTTCTTCACAGCTTCGACCCGCCGACCGCCAATCCCGTCACTGGTCCCACCGTCGACCTCGATGTCGCAGCCATCGAGGACGCCGGTATCCGGGAAGTGCTGCAAACGCCGGGCGCTGCCTATGGCGCATGGTCCATTCTGGATGCGCTGCTCACCCCAACCGGCTTTGGAACGCCCTTCATTTTCAAGGAGCCACTTGGTCAGGCCCGCGAGGTGAAGGTGGCCCTATCTGGTCTGTTCGGGCGCTTCATCGCGCGCACCTACCTTGAGCGGTACTTTAGCCTGTCGATCTTCGCGCATCTCGGCAGCCGCGTCATCGATCTCGACGGGCGCCGAAAGGTGAAGATCAAGCGCTTGTCCCGAGGTGATCTGCCTGACTGGGTCGCTTGTGCCTCCGACTTGGCCTCCCTGACCGTCGCGGAGGCCAAGGGCTGCCATGATGCAGGAGGTCCGGCAGCGGCATTGGCCCGCGCCTGGAAGCAGGCCGCGCGAATTGATGTGACGGCCCGAGGCCGCAAAGTCACCGTGAAGCGCATCGCCGTCGCAACACGTTGGGGCATGACCGTCTCAGGCCCGGCTAGTGCCCATCTCTCGGTCAAGGACCCCGTGGACGAGGGCGAGCCCATCAAGCCAGAGGAGACGGACGCACTCTTCATTGGGCTGCTCCGCCTCCACATCGCCAATCTGATTCGGCCACTTGGTCATGTCGAACTGTCGGATGCCCTGAAGCGCATGACCCATCAGCCCTTCGCCAACCGGCTCCAGGCTGACGTCCAGACGGCACGATCGCTGCTCGACGCCGCCCCGGTGGGCGATGTTGAAAAGGCGAGCGCGATCGGCGGGCTTGTCGGTGGAATCGTCACACGCGCCGGACCTGTAAACGATGCCGATATTTCCGGTGCCGATCAGGAAGCGCTCGCCCGCCTCAATCTCCGGCCGATCTTCGTTGGGATAGACCGGGATCTCATCCGCGCCGCCATCGACGCCGAGCCCGACGCAGTGCGCGTCCGGCTGACCGAGACCGCGCAGCCGGATGACTTTGCACGGTCTGATCGTGCGGGGGGCTGGATCGTGCCGCTCGGCCAGGAACGCCGCATCATCAGAGCGACCTGAGATGGTGATTGCGAGAACGAAACATAGAAACGTGGCCTGTGGCAGCAGGTAAAGGGCGGGGGAAACCATGGACGGACAGGACGAGGATCTTTCGAACGAAGCAGCAGCTCTTGCCGACATTCTCAAATGGTCGGCGGATTTGCCGGCTTGGCAGCGCGATGCGCTGCGGCGGCTATGTAGTCAGCCCCTGCTGGAAAGCGCCGATATCATAACGCTTGTCGCCATCTGCAAGGCCGCCGAACAGGGAGTGCCCCTCGACGCCAGCCACGTCCGCGACCCGTCGGCCAGCCATGCCGTCGTCAGCCTTGGCGCCCTTCATGGCCTCTCGCACGTCAATGCCCTCGCGCCCGGCGAGCGGCTATCCTTTGGCAAAGCCGGCCTCACGGTCATCTATGGTGACAATGGCGCAGGTAAGTCCGGATATGCTCGCGTTCTCAAGCAGCTTTGCCGCGCGCGTTCGCCGAAAGGCGATGCGATCCTGCCTAACATCTACGCGGCCATACGCCCGCGACCGGAGCCGCGAAGCGTCTCCGCCCGTTGGGTCACGATCGTTGCCGCTTACTGCTTCTGCCTGGTCCGCGCTTCTGTTCGGAGTCGGCCAGAAATGGCTCGCTCCATGATGGGGTCCGGCGAGGCGAGGTCGTCCAAGCTCACAGCACGTGCTGGAACGCACAGGGATCGAAACGGACTGACCTTCCCCACGTCCTCGGCAGAGCAGATAGCTACGCCGGAACGATCCTTATGTCGTGCGCGCCGCCGGTGGCTGGCCGAAGCGGAAGTCCGCACCAGCCACCCACATACGGTGCATGATGATAGCCAGCTTCCTGGCTACTGCCACGCATGCTTTCTTCGCACCTATGCGTTTGGCGAGCTTCACGCCCCATGCCCGCAGAACCGACCATTTCTTCGCGATCCGGAGATGTGAATTTGCTGCCTCGTATAGAGCGTGGCGCATCATCTTGTCACCGCACTTGCTGATATTGCCAGACCGGTCGATCTCGCCAGATTGATAGACACGTGGGGTCAGTCCCAGGTGCGCCGCCACGGCCCTCGAGTCCTTGAAACGCGCGGGGTCGTCAATCGTCGCCTTGAAGGACAGGCTCACGATCGGTCCCACGCCTGAGACGGTCATCAAACGCCTGCAGACCCCATCTTTACGGGCCACTTGCGAAAGCTGACGGTCCAACAGGGCTTTCTTTGCCCATATGGCGTTCCGTACGTCGAGTAAGGGCTCGATTGCCAATCGCAGTTCCGGTGCGTCAGCAAGCATGGCCTCGACCTTTGCGGCGAAGCGGGCGCGATGCACGAGCCCCAGCTTGAGGCCATGCACCTTTAGCAAGCCGCGAACGGTATCTTCGATCGCCAGCATGTGATCGACGAACTTCCGACGGGCGATCAAGACGGTCCTTAGGATCTGCGAAGCCTCGCTCTTGACGTGTACTGCGCGGTAGTGGCCAAGCCGCATCATCTCGGCAATGCCGCGCGCATCGCTACGGTCCGTCTTGTTGGGCCGAGACGATAGGAAGCGCTGAGCGTGGCGCGTCTCTATGCACACGGTCTCAAAGCCACTCTCTACCAATGCGCCGTAAAGCCATTCTGACAACGGGCAAGCTTCAATACCAACCCGCGCAATCTCATCGCGCCATCCAACTAGGGCTTTGATGAGTGCGAGAGGTTCGCTCTCGGCTTTACCTTCCCATACCGGCGAGCCGTCTGCTTCGACGACACAGATCGAAGTGGTCTTGAGCGAAACATCAAGTCCGACGAACAAAGCCATTTTGCGTCTCCCTTGCCGGGCCGAATCAGTCCCAGACCAGGGTAGCGAAGGGCTGGGGATCGGATTACCCCAGCTCGCGCAGAGCTTTGGTGCTCCTCGCCGGGGGCACTCGGGAAAGGGGGCTCGCCTGCGGCGATCGCTATCACTGCCCCGTTCCCGGGTGCCGCTATTGAACCGGTCTCGTCGCTGCACTCGGACCCGCGTGCCCCTTCGGGTCGCTATGCTCACCGCTCTCCGGGTGCCATTTCTCTTAAGGCGATGCGCCCCTGGCGCACGCCCGATCAGGGCCTGCGGCCCTGAGGCGGATTGCGAAGAGGCTCAGAGTAAGAGTGCAGGCTGGGTTTCTCCGTGACGGGTTACAAGCTGCGAGAGAGGCTCGCGGTGCCCGTCGGGGAGACCCGCGATGTCAAACCTTACTGTTCGCGCGTGCGCCGGCCAGGACCGGGCGAACCTCTATAACGAAATCACCGACAAGATCATCGCCGAGCTTGAGGCCGGACGCGTTCCCTGGGTTCAGCCCTGGGGTACGGCCGCGGCGAAAGCGCCGCTGGCCATGCCGAAAAATGCGTCGACCAACCGGCAATACAGTGGGGTTAACATCCTCATCCTCTGGGGAGCCGTGATCGAACGCGGATTTACCGGGCAAAGTTGGCTCACATTTCGTCAGGCACTCTCGTTTGGCGGTCACGTCCGCAAGGGAGAACGCGGTACCACTGTTGTCTACGCGGATCGTTTCGTGCCGAATGACGAAAAGCGACGCGCCGCCGAGACCGGCGAAGACGCGCAGGCGATTCCATTCCTCAAACGATTTACCGTTTTCAACGTCGATCAGTGCGAGCAACTGCCCGACGGCATTGCCACTGCTGCGCCGCCACCGCCGGCTAGCCTCATCGAACCTACGCTCGACGCCCTGATCAAGGCCAGTGGAATTCCATTTCGGATCGGTGGAGATCGCGCATTCTATGCAACCGCCGAAGACTATGTTCAGGTACCACCGCCGCAGGCCTATTTCGAACCCATCAACTGGCACCGTACGGCCTTGCATGAACTCGGTCATGCGACCGGGCATCCTTCGCGTCTCAATCGCGACCAGAGCGGATCCTACGGTACGAAGAGATATGCCTTCGAAGAACTGGTCGCCGAGTTGAGTTCCGCATTCAGCTGCGCGTCGCTCGGGATCGTCCCGACCGTGCGCCATGCCGACTATATCGGCTCCTGGCTTGAAGTCCTGCGCGAAGACAATCGGGCCATCGTGCGTGCCGCCTCGCTGGCGAGCAAGGCCGCGGACTATTTGCTCGGCTTCGTTCCCGGGTCTTTTGAGCCCCCGTCGCGGGATTCGGTTGTCGCCGATCACGAGACGACGTGATGCTTGGCCTGGTGGCTGCGCGAGAGTGAGAGGAGGGGAGGCTGCTCGCGACGGGTTGGAAGCCGAGAGAGAGTCTCACGGCCGCCCGTCGTGGAGAGCCGAAATGACAAAAGCCGTACAAAAGATCACGCTGTCGCCTTCCCGGGACATTCCCTTTAACAAGCTCGTGCTCAGCCAGTCGAACGTTCGCCGCGTCAAGGCCGCTGTCTCGATCGAGCAGCTGGCCGAGAGCATCGCGCAGCGTACTCTTCTGCAAAGTCTGAGCGTTCGGGCCGTCGTTGATGCAGATGGCAACGAGACCGGCATGTTCGAGGTGCCGGCGGGCGGCAGGCGCTTCGTGCTCTCGAATTTCTGGTGAAACAGAAACGCATGTCAAAGACGCAGGCGGTGCCGTGCGTTGTGCGTGAAGGGGGCATTGCCGCGGACGATTCGGTGGCGGAGAACGATGAGCGGGTCGGTTTGCATCCGCTCGATCAGTTTCGGGCCTTCCAGACGCTCCGGGATATCGGCATGAGCGAGGAAGACATTGCCGCGCGACACTTCGTGAACTCCGCAATCGTCAAGCAGCGCCTGCGCCTGGCGTCGGTCTCGCCCAAGTTGCATGACGTCTACGCCGAAGACGGCATGACGCTCGAGCAGCTCATGGCGTTCTCAGTCACTGCGGATCATGCCCGCCAGGAGCAAGTCTGGGAGAACGTCAGCCGTTCCGGTTATGACGAGCCATACCAGATCCGCCGCATGCTCACCGAGAACACCGTGCGCGGGTCCGATCGCCGGGCCCAATTTGTGGGCCTCGATGCTTATCAGCACGCGGGTGGCGACGTTCTGCGGGATCTGTTCGAGCACGACGACGGCGGCTGGTTTCAGGATGTCCTGTTGCTCGACCGCCTCGTAACCGAAAAGCTCAAAGCCGAAGCTGAGACGATTGCGACCGAAGGCTGGAAGTGGATCTCGGTCGCCGTAGAGTTCTCCTACGGTCACACTCAAGACCTACGAGAAATCGAAGGCAGACCTGTCGATCTCTCGCCTGAGGAGCAGGCCACCATCGATGCGCTGAACGCCGAGCAGGCCAAGCTGGAAGCCGACTACCAGGATGCCGACGAATTGCCCGACGAGGTGGATCAGCGTCTCGGCGAAATTGAGTCGGCACTGGCGGCATTCGAAGACCGGCCGATGCTTTACGAACCGACGGAGATCGCCCGAGCGGGTGTATTCATCAGCATCGATTCCGAAGGACGGCTCTCCGTGGACCGGGGTTATGTCCGGCTGGAGGACGAGGTGCAGGAAATTGATCCTGATGTCGGGCAGGGAGCCGACGCGTCGTCGACCGAAGGTCAAGAAGGGGGCCCTTCCGTGCAGGGCACGGTGATCGCAGTCGCAGGTGGCGCTCCTGATGCCGAAGAGGATGATGAGGACGCGGCCAGGCCTCTGCCGGATCGGCTGATCACCGAGCTGACGGCGCATCGTACGCTGGCATTGCGGGATGCGCTGGCAGAAAATCCTGCGGTCGCGTTCCAGGCGGTACTGCATAACTTCGTGTTGACGGCCTTTTACCGGTTCGCATCGTCCGGGAGCTGTCTTGAGATTGGCCTTCGCACGCCAAACTTTCTAACTCAAGCTCCGGGGCTGAGAGAAAGCGTCTCGGCCAAGGCTGTCGAGGCGCGACATGAGGCCTGGAAGGCTCGGTTGCCGAAGGGCGAAAACGATCTCTGGGATGCGCTCACGGCTCTTGATGGCGGTGCACAGGCATCATTGTTCGCCCACTGTGCATCATTTGCCGTCAACGCCGTCTATGAACCGGCCAATCGCTACAATCAGGGCCGTGTCTCCGCCCACGGCGTTCGGAGGCGTCTCGATCAGGCTGATGTGCTGGCGCGCGCGGTCGGGCTCGACATGGTGCGGGCTGGCTGGCGACCGACCGTCGACAATTATCTCGGCCGGGTCACCAAGCCGCGAATTCTGGAGGCGGTGCGGGAAGCCAAGGGCGAGTCGTCGGCGCAACTGATCGACCATCTGAAGAAGGCCGACATGGCCAAGGAGGCCGAGCGTCTTCTGGATGGCTCGGGCTGGTTGCCAGAGCCGCTGCGTCTCGTCGATCGCAATGCGGAGCCACTGGAGCAGGAGGGTGAAGCGGGCCCGCTGCCCGAATTCCCCGCCGGCGAGGAGGAAACAGAAAATGTCAGCGATGATGATCCGCAACAGCTCGACGCGGCTGAGTGACGTCATAGAGCGGGATGGCTTCGGCCGTCCCGTGGTTGTTTGGGAACCGGCGCGCAGCGCTGGTCCCCATTTTCATGGGCGAGGGTGAGAGGGAGAGTCAGGCCGGGAAGGGTTTGAGCCGTCGGGATCAGAGGAGAGCGCCTGATGGTTCGCCCCATTCCTGCTCTCCGAAAGAACCCTGCCATGACCGAATCTCTCGCCGGCGGCGCTGTCGCCGCGCCGCTCTCGATGCGTGCCACTGCAAGTCTCACCTCTGCTGCCGTCAGGGCCGCGCGACAACTCTTGACCGACCTCGAACGCGGCCGGCGCATCGATGCCGCTGTTCTGCGTAGCGCCATGGAGGCTGCCTTCGGCGCCTCCGACGCGTCTGGTGCCTGGAACTGGAAGACCGCCTATGACGTCTGCGAGGCGACAACCGTGCTGTTTCTTCGCAAGTTCGGCCCGGCCATCCGCGCCAGGGCTGGCTCGACGGCCGCCATGCTGCCGATGGTCGTGCGAGTAGCTGGCCTTCTGCCGACACATACGCGGCGGTCCGAGGACAGCCAGGCATTTCAGCAATTCTCGACGCCGATCCCGCTCGGGCTGGTGGCATGTACCGCAGCCGGAATTACGCCTGCCGATCGCATTCTCGAGCCATCCGCGGGGACAGGCCTGCTCGCCGTCTTTGCAGAGCTCGCCGGCGGCGCCTTGGTGTTGAACGAGTTGGCCGATGCCCGCTCAGAGCTGCTCGGCCATCTCTTCGCCAACGTTCAAGTTACGCGGTTCGACGGCGCCCAGATCGATGACCACCTCGATGCGAGCGTCGCACCGAGCGTCGTCCTGATGAACCCGCCGTTCTCTGCGCTCGCCAATGTCGATCGACGGATGGCGGATGCGGCTTTCCGCCACGTCGCTTCGGCGCTCGCGCGTCTTTGCGACGGTGGACGCCTCGTCGCTATCGCCGGCGCAAGCTTCGCGCGGGATAACCCGGCATGGCGAGATGCCTTCGTTCGCCTCCAGGAACGCGGACGGGTAGTATTTTCTGCCGCCATTGACGGGACCGTTTACGCCAAGCACGGCACTCAGACGGATACTAGGCTGCTTGTGATAGACAAGCTGCCCGCTGCCGATTCTACGGCTTTTCCCGCCTCGCCAGGCATGGCGGGTGATGTCGCTACCTTGCTTGGCTGGGTGAACCTGCATGTGCCTCCAAGGCTGCCCGTCGCGATGCCACCGGAGATCGTTGTTATCGGGCGGCCAACGATGTCGCGATCGGTCAGCGCCGTTGCACCACGCATATCGTCCACTTCGAGAGACGCCGCGCCAGTAGGCGCAGAACTGATCTACGAGACGGTCGAATGGTCCCCGCCGGAAGGCACCCGACTGACCGATGCGATTCATGAGGAATACGGACTACAGTCGATCTGCATTCCTGGATCATGCGCACATCCGACCAAGCTCGTGCAGTCTGCCGCGATGGCGTCCGTTGCGCCACCGAAGCCATCCTATCGTCCGCACCTGCCCGCCAATGTCATGGACGACGGAGTTCTGTCGGATGCTCAGCTCGAGAGCGTCATCTATGCCGGCGAGGCGCATTCCGAATTCCTGGCAGGCTCTTGGACGGTCGACGCCACGTTTGACGTTGTGGCCGCCGCGCCGGACGATGTCGAGAATGCCGTCCGCTTCCGCCGCGGCTGGTTTTTGGGTGATGGCACCGGCGCGGGCAAGGGACGACAGGTCGCCGGGATTCTGCTCGACAACTGGCTCAAGGGCCGCCGCCGTGCGGTCTGGATCAGCAAATCCGACAAGCTGATCGAAGATGCGCAGCGCGACTGGTCTGCGTTGGGTATGGAGCGATTGCTTGTTACGCCACTGTCGCGGTTTCGCCATGGCACCCCGATCCGGCTCTCGGAAGGCATCCTTTTCACCACCTACGCCACGCTACGGACCGACGAGCGCGGCGCAAAGCTTTCGCGTGTCAGGCAGATCGTCGAATGGTTGGGCTCGGACTTCGACGGAGTGATTGTCTTCGACGAGAGCCACGCCATGCAGAATGCGGTCGGGGGCAAGGGCGAGCGCGGCGACCAGGCCGCCTCCCAGCAGGGGCGCGCGGGCCTGAGGCTTCAGCACGCCTTGCCGAATGCACGCGTAGTTTATGTATCGGCGACGGGGGCCACCACGGTCCATAACCTCGCTTATGCCCAACGCCTCGGTCTCTGGGGCGGCTCCGACTTCCCGTTCGCCGCGCGTGCCGAGTTCGTCGAAGCGATCGAGGAGGGTGGGGTCGCGGCCATGGAGGTGCTGGCGCGTGACCTCAAGGCGCTCGGCCTCTACGCGGCTCGCTCGCTCTCTTACGAAGGCGTCGAGTATGATCTCGTTCAGCACCAGCTGACGCCGGAGCAGGTTCGCATCTACGACGCCTATGCCGATGCGTTCGGCATCATTCACAACAATCTCGACGCTGCGATGCGAGCGGCCAACATTACCGGCGAAAACGGAACGCTGAACGGGCAAGCAAAATCCGCGGCGCGATCTGCCTTCGAAAGTGCAAAACAGCGCTTCTTCGGTCATCTCCTGGCTTCGATGAAGACGCCGTCGCTGATCCGCTCGATCGAGCGCGATCTCGAGGCCGGCCATGCCGCCGTGATCCAGATCGTCTCGACGGGCGAAGCCCTGATGGAGCGCCGGCTGTCCGAGATCCCGACTGAAGAATGGGGCGACGTCCAGGTCGACATCACCCCGCGCGAGTATGTCCTCGACTATCTCGCCCATTCCTTCCCGGTCCAGCTCTACGAGCCTTTTACCGACTCTGAGGGCAACCTCTGCTCCCGGCCTGTCTATCGCGACGGCCAGCCGGTCGAGAGCCGGGAGGCCGTCGCCCGCCGCGGCCGCCTGATTGAGAAGCTCGCCTCGCTGCCGCCGGTACCAGGCGCATTGGATCAGGTCATCCAGCGCTTTGGCACCGAAATGGTCGCGGAGGTGACGGGCCGCTCGCGCCGCATCGTTCGCAAGGGCGACCGGCTGGTGGTCGAAAATCGAGCCGGCACCGCCAACCTCGCCGAGACCTCGGCCTTCATGGATGACGCCAAGCGCATCCTCGTGTTCTCCGACGCGGGCGGCACGGGGAGGAGCTACCATGCCGAACTGTCGGCCCAGAATCGTCGCCTGCGAGTCCATTACCTACTCGAGCCCGGTTGGAAAGCCGACGCCGCGATCCAGGGGCTCGGCCGGACCAACCGGACCAACCAAGCTCAGCCACCGCTGTTTCGTCCCATCGCAACTGATGTGAAGGCCGAAAAGCGCTTTCTCAGCACCATTGCTCGTCGGCTCGACACGTTGGGTGCCATTACTCGCGGCCAGCGCCAGACCGGAGGGCAGGGCCTGTTCCGGCCCGAGGACAACCTCGAAAGCCAGTACGGCCGTGATGCCTTGCGTCAACTCTACACGCTGCTCGCCCGAGGCAAGGTCGACGGCTGCTCGCTGGGGAGGTTCGAGGATGCGACCGGCCTGAAGCTGACAGATGCCAATGGGCTCAGGGACGACCTGCCGCCGATCACGACCTTTCTGAACAGATTGCTGGCGCTCACGATCGACCTGCAGAATATCCTGTTCACCACTTTCGAGCAGCTCTTGACCGCTCGGATCGAAGGCGCGGTTGCATCCGGCACCTACGACGTGGGGTTGGAAACCCTCCGTGCCGAGAGCTTTGTCGTCACCGACCGGCGGACGATCTATGACCATCCGGGGACCGGCGCCGAGACCCGGCTGCTCACGGTCGCCCAGCGCCAGCGCAATCATCCGGTGAGTCTGGATGACGCTCTTGCTCGTCTTTCCGATCGTCAGGCCGTCCTGCTCGTCAAAGAGCGTTCGGGACGAGCCGCCGTGCAGGTCCCCGCGGCGAGCGTCATGCTCGACGACGGCGAGATCGAACGGCGCGTCCGCCTGATCCGGCCGATGGATCAGCACACGGTCCCCTTGACCATAATGGCCGAAAGTCATTGGGACGAAGCGGATCGTGAACGCTTCGTCGCGACCTGGCTGGCGGAGCTTGCCGAGGTGTCCGAGTTCACGGAAAGCACGATCCACGTCGTGGCGGGCTTGCTGCTACCGATCTGGAAGCGGTTGCCGAACAAATCGACCCGCGTCTATCGGCTTCAGACCGATACAGGCGAACGCGTCATCGGCCGCAGGGTATCTGCCGCGTGGGTCGCAAACTTCCTTGCGGCGGACGCGCCCGCGCTGACGCCGGACGCTGCCTTTGCCGCGCTGATGGAAGGACGCACCGTCCTCGACCTCGCGGAGGGACTTCAGCTTCGCCGTGTCCGCGTGATGGGTGCATATCGCATCGAGCTGTCGGGTTTCAACGACACGATGCGTGATCGACTGCGGGCTTATGGTCTGTTTGGGGAGATCATCTCTTGGAAGCTGCGCATGTTCGTACCCACGGACGCGAGCGGCATCGAGGTCCTGTCGAGGGTGCTCGACACCTATCCGGTTACGGGCGTCAGTGAGCGGGAGGCCGCGTGATGTCCGGCGATGTCTCGGAGCTGGCACGCCGCCTCGCGCGCGAGGCCGAGGCGGTGTGCCGACACTATCTGCCCAATGGTAAGCGCGCGGGGCGGTACTGGGTGGTTGGCGACGTCCACAACACCCCGGGCCGCTCGTTGTTCGTGCGGCTGCACGAATCGCCAAAGGGGCCCGCGGGCAAGTGGACCGATGCCGCGACCGGAGAACATGGCGATCTCCTCGACATCATCCGCGAAACTATGGCGTTGCGAGACTTTCGCGAGGTCACCGAGGAGGCGAAGCGCTTTCTAAAGCTACCTCGTTCTGAGCAGCAGCCAGCTCAGAAACCAATTCGTCCAGTCGTGCCGGCCGGATCGCAGAAAGCCGCCCGTCGACTTTTTGCGATATCCGGGCCGATCGAAGGGACGTTGGTGGAAGCGTATTTGCAACGTCGTGGAATAAGCCAAATCCACCATGGTGGTAGCCTGCGCTTCCACCCACGTTGCTACTACCGACCGGACGAGCATTTGCCGACTGAAACCTGGCCGGCGATGATAAGCTCTGTCACGGACCTCGAAGGACGGATCACCGGCGTGCATCGCACCTGGCTAGATCCACACGGCTTTGATCGCGTGCGGCTCGGCAAAGCCCCGATCGACACGCCACGACGGGCCATGGGCGACCTGCTTGGTAACGCCGTTCGCTTCGGCGTGGTGGACGACGTGCTCGCTGCGGGCGAGGGGATCGAGACCATGCTGTCGCTGCGTTATGTACTGCCGACTTTGCCCATGACCGCTGCTCTCTCGGCCAATCACCTCTCAGCCATGTTGCTGCCGCCTGGCCTGCGCCGACTCTATATCGCCCGTGACGCAGATGCCGCCGGAGATGCCGTACAGGCTATTCTCACCCAGCGCGCAGAAGCCGCCGGCATTGAAGCGATCGCATTGTCGCCCCGGCTGGGCGACTTCAACGAAGATCTGCACATCTTCGGCCTCGAGGCCCTCCGAGCAGCGTTGCTACTGCAACTCGTACCGGAGGACGTCGTCCGTTTCCTGCATTCGTCGATGGCAACCGCGGAATAGCACCGGCAATTCGATGGGCGTCGACAGGTCGGTCGCGGTGCCGGCCACTGCCGGAAGAGGACGCGACCACGGCCTTCTAGCGGGCGATCGGACGGCAAGCGGCTCGGCCCGGCAATGGCTGCGTCCGGCTATTTTCCGCCGCGCGCCGGCGACGAGATGACACATTAGCCATCTGGCGAGCGCGCTTTGCATCGCGAAGCAAAATGGCCGGCCTCCGCCATCCTCCGCTGCCGCTTCGGCCCTCCGCTCTGCTCCGGGTTCTGGCCCGTTCCGCCTGCCGTCTGAGTGATCGCCACGAAGGCCGCGATGGTCGCGGCCGATCCGGTAAAGGATCGCCTCCATGACCGACCACGATGACATCGAACCGCCGCACGCCTCTTCTCCGACCGACCACGTTCTCACCGAACTGCAACTTTACGGCTACCGCCCGTTCAACGATCAGCCTGATCCACGGCCGCTCCCCGAGGGCAGGATCATCGCCGTCGCCGTCGCCGATATCTTCGATGCCCTGGTCGCGACGTTGAGCGACACCCGGCTTGAACCGGACCTCGACGATCTGCTCTGGTCGACCGTCAACCTGTTCCACCGAGCCGTCGACCGCATCGGACGCCAACTCGACGACAACGAACAGGCGCAGCAGAAGCGCCAGCGCGAGCAAGACGGCTCCGAAGTTCGATCGGTTGAACTCGAGCGCGTGACGGCGGAAGGCATCTCGCTGATCGAGCGCCGCAACTGCTTGGAGCTCGCTCGTGACCAGGCCATCGAGCGCTTCGAGACCCAGACCGGCTCATTCTGGCGTCCCCGATCGGGATCACTGGTGAACCATCGCACGCTGACGGCAGCTATGATCGACTCCCGCGATTTTATCGCGGCCACGCGCCGCGCCGAGACCGAGATCATGTTGCCGCCGGGACCGAAGATCGCACTCACCGGCGGCCTCGACTTCAACGACCATCACCTGATCTGGGATCGCCTCGACAAGGTTCACGCGAAGCATTCCGACATGGTCCTGCTCCATGGCGGCTCGCCCAAAGGGGCCGAACTGATCGCCTCCAAATGGGCGACCAACCGCAAGGTGCCTCAAATCGCCTTCAAGCCCGACTGGACTAAGCATGCCAAGGCGGCGCCATTCAAGCGCAACGATGCCATGCTCGAACTCCTGCCGATAGGCGTCATGCACTTCCCGGGCACGGGAATCCAGGACAACCTCGCCGATAAGGCGAAGCGCCTCGGCATTCCTGTTTGGAGGTTCGGAGGCGCGTGAGCGCCGTCTTCTCGACTCCAAGCCTTCGAGGCGGAGTTGCACGCGCCGCAACTCTGCCTCGTTTCGGTTTCATATCCAGAGTTGCGCCGTGGTGGTGGTGGAAGGCGCGACTGATACATCTATGCACATGGAGCCACCACCATGCTCGCCCTTGGGCTTGTTCTCAACACACTCGGCATTGGCTTGTTTTGCTGGGCGATCTTTGCGCTCGCTGTTTACGCTCTGCCGTTTTTCGTCGCACTGAGTATCGGGATGACGGCGTTCCAGAGCGGTGCCGGCCTCGCTGGCTCGCTGGTTATCGCAACGGCCGGCGGTGCGCTGACGCTCGTCCTCGGCCAGGTCGCCTTCGCCGTTACTCGGTCCTCGGCCTTGCGCATCGCGATCGCGACAGCATTCGCTGTTCCCGCTGCCGTCGCCGGCTATCACGTGGTGTTCGCCCTGTCCCAGATCGGAGTGCCTTCACTGGCTTTGTGTGAGGTCTTCGCTTGCCTAGGGGCGGTTTGCATTGGCGTCACGTCAGGGACGCGTTTGATGGTTTTGGCGGAGCCCCGCCCGGCGGAGCAGGGCGGGGTGGTGGAGAACCCGTCCTAAACAGTTCTTACGGCCGCATTGGCCGAGCGACGACCGTTTCCTGGTTCATCGTCGAACAGGTTCGCGTAGATCGGCGCGGTGAACGGGGGATGATCGAAACCTGAGCGCGGGAGAGGCAGTCCTCCTCGGAACGCCTCAATCAAGCTGCCGGCATTCGGTCCGGCCCACCCGGCCGGGGCAGAGCGATGTCGTTCGATCGGTTCTTGGGAGACGATGCCGCCTTTTGCAGGAGATTGTTTCTCTTTCCCCGCTGAATCGATCCGGCCTCTTGTTCATCAAAACCGAGATAGCCACGCTTCTCCGTAAGATTGTGGTTCAGCACGCGGACGCACGTGGCCTCGTTGATGGCTTGATCTGGCCGAAGACCGGCTTCGCCTCGATCGTCTGAGCCGCAACGCCGTCGATGCGACTTTCTTCCCCTGGGCTTCGCCCATTCCTCGCGAGACAAGAAACTCGCCACAACGACGTCCTCCGCTGCGCTCCGGCCCGAGCGGGTGCGTCGCCGATCGTCCTCGGCCCTAGATCGCCATCGAGGCCGCGGGGGTCGCGGGCTCGAAACACAACAGGAGAAGTGACATGGCTAACATCGGTTCTTTCAAGAAGGTCGGTAATGAATTCCAGGGCGAGATCGTGACCCTGAGCCTGAAGGCCAAGGGCGTCCGCATCGTCGCCGAGACCAACCGATCCAACGACAACGCTCCCAGCCACCGCATCTATGTGGGCCGCGCGGAGATCGGCGCGGCCTGGTCGAAGCGCTCTGAAGAGGGCCGCGACTACCTCTCGCTCAAGCTCGACGACCCCTCGTTCAACGCGCCGATCTACGCCAACCTGTTCGATGACGAGGGCGGTGAGGGCTACACCCTTCTGTGGTCGCGGCCGCGCAAGAACGGCGAGTAAGAGCGCTCAATCAAGCCCCGTCCGAACGGATCGGACGGGGCTTCTTGAGAGCCTGCCCGCAGTCTTCACGTCGTGAATCTAGATATGCAGCCATTCTCAGTATTACCGGGACATACAAAGTGGACGAGACCACCAAAACGATCTACGTCAACATTGAAACGATTTCGTCTCCGGATTAGTCGTAGCGCATAATCAACGGCGGATCGTCCAATCGATCGCCAATGAAGAATTGAAGTTACAAATTCGCGCATCCCGGCCGGCATTACCTTGGAGCTAATATTCAAACGGGCGAGATGACGCTCGTTTGCTCCTGGGGCGTTAGCGTGCTTCTCGCATAGCAGCCATGGGCCGCTCCTGGCCCATCCGTGAAACTGCGCCCTGTCTAACTGAGGTCCGCTCATCGCGACAGAGCGGACCAGATTTGCTCAACCTGAGTTCTTCATTCTGACCCTTCTGCGACATGGCAACTGCTTTAGGGCTTCGCCCTTCAATCCGGCATAGCCAATGAGATCGGTCGGGCCGTACTTATCGCGAAGATCTTCTCGAGTTCCAGACGCATGGTGCCGTGGCATTCGCACGCCGCGATCGCGAGCCGCGACCGATCGATCTCGATTTGACCTCGTCGATGAGATTTGATCGCGCCGGATGCGCGCAGATCGTGCATCAAGACCGTCACCGTCGTTCGTCGGACACCAATCATTTGCGATAGGGCCTCTTGGGTGAGCGGAAGGAGGTCGTGGTCGATGCGGTCGCTAAAATGGAGTAACCAGCGGGCTATGCGAGCTTTGACCGGATGCAATGCGTTGCAGGCCATGCCGAGCTGAAATTTCATCAGCATGGTCCTGGCGTGGATCTGAACCGCGTGCCGGATCGCTGGGCTTCGGTTGAAAACGGCGTGAAACCGCGACGCGCGGATTCGCGACGCGGTACCTGCCGCGCGAACGACTGCGGTGACCCCCGAAGGCGATGGCCCTAGCACGGAAAGAATGCCGATTGCGCCCTCGCGCCCGACCACGGCGGTGGAAACCGTCTGCCCGTCCGCCATGTCGATCATCAGCGAGATGGCGCCACTATGAGGAAAGAAGACATTCTCAATCTGATCACCCGGCCGCGAGAGGACGGCATCCTGATCAAGCGCAACCTTCTGTAGCTCTGGCGCCAGCATATCAAGATCCGCTTGCGGCAGTGTTGCCAGAAGGCGGTTATGCATTCCGCCCCGATGCGTCACGGCAGACGACCCGCAGTGAGGCGTCCTCCGTCCACTTCATTCCGGACGGCGAGGAACGGCGGCCTTAATCTATGTTTAGATCTGCCGTCACTACTCACATTGAGATCAAATTCACCTTCAAACACGAATATTCCAGCTGTGCATCGGCTCAAGCCTGAGTCCTCGTAGACACGAATGGGTCGACTTTGGGGAATTGTCCGCAACATGAGTGCGGCGAGTAAGGGAAGAGAGTGTCAGTATCGATGCAGTTGCAGCGTCAAAGTATCGAGGCTGCAAAGGTGCTCTTCTCCACCGGCGTTGCGTAACACCGATCTGCAGTTCTACCCATATCGAATATGAGGATCAGACATCCGTCGGCGCATTCCGCGTCATGAAATTGTCATGCTCGCGCTAGCGCATTCCTCGATGGGAACGCTCGGGTGGTAAATATTGCTTCCAGGAGCGATGGACCGGGCACCCGTGCTGGAAGAGCATGTCGATTGCTAAGATGCAACGGGCCGCTTCGCGGGCTTCGGTTCTGGCCCCGAGTTGACCTGAGCGACCAGAGCGATCCTGTCCGCTGTGAGGGCAGTACCGACACGGGTCTGATCGGCCATGATTTCGGAGTCTGGCCGATTGTGTTGCAAAAGTCATTTTGGTTTCGCGAGGTTTTTAGGGCCGTTCGATTCTCGACTTTTGCAACACTATCGGCCCTTAGCCGACCTGTTGGCAGTTGTCACCAATGTCCGCTATACGGTGTAGAGCAGACTGCCGGTCTAAGCCTTTACAATGCAGAGAAATTCCGATCGGTTTCAGTCTAGGGGGCGCTGCGGGTTTCCGATTTAAACCTACCACTTAATGGGATCCGGCCATTAAGGCGGACGCCCGTAGAAAATATCGTAAATTGCGCTGGTGTGGGGTAAGGCGGTGCGTTCCTGGAATCCAACCCCCGACCGCTCGTCGGCGAGCTCTGTGAACTAGGAGTGGACTCCAACAGCCCCATGGGAGACGCTGGAATGAGAGAGAGGGGCGCCCGCTATCACCGTGTCATGCGCCGGCTTCTGGGCTTGCAAGGCCGCAACGTATTCCGCCCAGCGTTCAAGCGCCTCGCGCATCTCGGTCGCATACCGAGCGCGGTTATACACGCCGGCAACGCCAGCCCGATGCCCGCTGACGTGGTTGAGAATCGCCTCCACGATGTGAGGCAACACGCCAAGCCGATCGGCCATCACTGTTGACGCTGATCTCCGAAGGTCGTGAACTGTCCAATGGGGCAGGGGCGCGCCCAGAGTCTCCGTGACGCGCGCATCAAGCGCTGCTTTCGACTTGGACCAGCCGGAGAACCCACGATAAGGGTCACCGCTGCGTCGGGGTCCATCACCGAAGAGGAAGTCACGGTCGTCTCGGCGGGGCGGGAGTAGAGCCAAGGCGGCAGGCACCAATGGAAGCAAGTGCTCGCGATGGTTCTTGGTCCGGGCGCGTGGCAGCGTCCAGAGCCCTGAAATAGTATCAAGTTCGGTCCATTGCATGCTGCCTACTTCATCACGGCGTTGGGCCGTGAGCAGCAACAGACGCACAATGCGTCCATAGTCGTCATCACCACAGGCCTGCCAGATGGCTGATAGCTCCGTCTCCGTGAGGACCCGCTCGCGGCTTCCCGGCTGGGCGGGTCGGTTAGTGCCGAGAACCGGGTTCGCGGGAATGTCGAGGCCCTCGCGTATTGCCCAGTTGAACATTGAGGACACGGCCGTCCGGGCGCGGGCCGCGGAGACCGTTCCATGAACTGATGCGATGTCGGCAATACGACCCGAGATATGACGGCGGGTGACCTGGAACACCGAAACCGGGTGCAGGGGTTTCCAAACGACCAGCAAGTAGCGTTCTATTTCCGAATAGGTTCGGGGCTTCAGCCGTTGTTTCGCGTTCCGCAGATACTGATCCGCGACTGCCAGGAGTGTGTCGGCCGCCTGCAGGCGCGCCTTAGCTTTCTCGTCCGCCGGATCTTTGCCATTGGCAACGAGGCCCAAAAGCCGCTTGGCCTCCCTGCGTGCCAGCTCGGGTGTCCAAGGGGCGCCGTGAGGACCGATGGTGACGAAGCGCTGTCGACCAAAGACGCGGTACTTGAGGACGTAGGTCGCCCGGTCGCGTTGGCGCCGAACGCCAAAGCCCCGCACAGCTTCGCGGTGGTCGGCGTCCCAAATGGTTTCGCCCGGCTCGAGCGCCTGCACTGTGCGGATCGTTACACTGGAAACAGCCATCGATCGCCTCTGTAGCTACCAAGTAGCTACCACTATAGCGCCAATTGCAGCGCAGGTAAGGCGGCGCGCGGCGGACTTAATCGATGATAAGATTGCCATTTTCGTGCTAACGGCGAGAATGGCGTAGCACCGGCGGAGTCCTTGCTGTGTCTGTGGAACAGGAGGTCGGTGGTTCGAGCCCACCCAACTGTACCAGCAAGATCAACGTGTTACCTCGATATTGGCTCGAACCGCCTGCAACCGCCATAGCGCTATTTGTTATTGAGAAAAAGGCAGTGGGCGGCGGATTTAACCAATTGATTGTATTTCAATTTGTCAGCCCATGTTGAAAGGGCCGTAGTCTTCTTCGCTGTCTTTACAACAGGAGGTCGGTGGTCTAACTCCATTAGGATCCACTAATAGATCAATACCTTACACCAGCATGCTTTTACATCTAGCTACCCCATAGCTACCACGGTGGTCGGACGCCTGATTGTCCAATGGCACCGGCATCAGGGTTGTTGAAGTGGCCGCCGGTGCTGGCACGGCCGAGTGGAGATCTTCGACGGGGTGCCATCTATCGCCGATGTCGACGACCATCAGTGATTAGCGGCCGTGTCGAATCGACCAGGACCGGCTGTCCGGTCTGTTCGCGACAATATGGTTGTCATGCCTGAACCTGAAGAAGGTTTCGTGGGAGGGGGTCTTGTTTTTCCGGAGGAACAATTCTCCGTAGCAACAGCGAACCGATTTAGCGTCGACCGCGCTCCGTCAAGGGGTCCTCGAACTCCATGCCGAGAATAGTATGGCGTAAACGCCAATAGTCTTGGTACGCAAATGGACTGGTTCATCGTCGAAAAAGCGAAGATGCCGCACAGGTCTGCGCTTGTGTGTTGAGGATGTTGCGATGACACACGCTCCTCCCATCTTGGCGAACCGAAGCGCAAAGAGAGCACCGGGAGATCCAGGAAAATCGAAACACAGACGACGCGAACGCCGGCGACCGCCCACTCGCGCGATGGTGGCGAGCACGACCGGGAGGGCATTGGGGCTCACCGGGCATCAATGAAAGAATCTCGCACCATGACTAGCATCACCACAAAGTCCGTCGCCGCGAACTCATAAGGGAAGGCCGCAGAGGCGGCAGAGGCTGGGCGTGGACCTGATGCCGGAAGTGCTGGCGCCGCTCATGGACCGTCACTGAACGCCAATTGGCACGGCCACGATCTGCCAGTGAAGAAAAAAGGTCGCACCTGGGGAATCCTAGTGGAAACCTTTGGTGCGACCGATTGCTCGCCGCCGACTGAGGCGGCCTTACTCTGAAGGAACTTTGAAGCCGCATTCCTCGATCACGCGCCGCCTCCTCCAACCGGCAGGGCTTTGTCTCCTGTCCCTCGCTCTTCTTCTCAGGATCGGCCATGAACCCATGGTCCGGCCCTGCGCAGCGCGATAGATCAAGAAATGGGCGGCAACTGAGGCGACCTTACTTTGTGCAACCACACGCAAGCACGGGCCCAGTAGCTTCTTGGGAGGGATACGAACTGGCGCAACCTTGCTGTCCAGCCGCTGAGCGCTCTGGCAATTGGGGCAAACGAAGAGGTGAGCAATTGGCGACTGCGCGTCGTCTTGCACCAACTCGGATCGAAACCATCTCATGCCGACGTGGCAAATGGGGGCCTCGAATTGCCCCAGTGAGTTCTTCAGGTGTTCCATTGCCCGCCCCGTTGTTCGGGAAATAGTAGCAAGATTCCTTCGCCTGGAAGGTATCAAAGGAGACACACGGCCGAACTAGGACACTTTTAAATTTTACTTAGGACACTCGCGGTCTCCCGATTCAAAGCAGTAGGCCGCGCACAATCCCTTGAGGAGCTGCACGCGGCCGCGCGCCGCCTAAGCGGCTTTCATCAGGAAACTCTTCGACCCTCGGCCAACGCCGGGTATTCCGCCCATCCTTGTCGGCCGCCCACTTCTTGTTGGCTCGGTTACGAGATGGATGAGATCGATCGGCGCCAGCCCGAGGTAACGGGGGCAGTTTCTGTAACGACGGGAAACGAGGATGGCCAATAAAGAGCTCTTCGTCGAACGCCTTTACTGGGTGGACGGCGGCCGCACTACGCCGGCGTACTCTGGGCGGCTCCTGCGTCGTATTAAGACGGCGGAATTTGGCGTACGCCCGATGAGCTACGGGCGCATCTCACATTGCCTAGTCCTACCGACCCGCGGAGGTCAACGGTTTCAGGCCCCAGCAGGTCGCTGGTGCTATGCCCTCATCCGCTGATGCCTTTCCAGCGATCAATCTCGAAACGTCACAGCGTTTCGACTTTTTGACCATCGGAATCTCGAATTTCTAGCTCTTCCTGCGTGTCGAGCACTCCGCCGCTTTCGTCGCAGTCGAGTCTTGAATTGGTTGCAACTCGAAGTGCCGCGAGGATCCGAATCCTTGATCAATGATCTCGAAATTATACAATCAAATCGTGCGCATGGAGACTGGCGTGCCATGAGTGATCGTGGTGCGCATCTGAAGTATCAATCCCGTAAGCCTGGACCGGCCCTTCGCGTGCGAAAGCATGCTGACCATCTCCATAGGCATTTCTATTTCCCTGGCTCAGCTGCTGAAGATCATACATGTCTGAAGACGTATTGTCGGCGCCACTCTTAAAATTAAAGGAGTCGCCGAGTTCGGTGCTAACTGCTGATTTGGCCTGATCTGCGTTCTCGGAAGAAGGCCCGCCCTTTCCTGCAGTTTTAATCTTCAATGCTGAATGTGCGTCGTAGGCAGAATTTACGGACGCCGTTGGTGTATCCTGCTGCGGTTTGCCAGTGTCTAAATCACCCGCCCGTGGATGCTGTGCGTGTTGCTTGCCGGCCGCGGAGCCGTATTGAAAAGTGTGCAAATCGCCGTGCGCCTGTCCGCGATTCGAATCTTCTCCCGGGGCCTCACGCTTGGCATGCCCCTTGGCGGCCACCGAGCCGTTGTCGGACTCATGCGGTGACTTCTGAGATTGACTATGATTTGAACCGCCTCCCGAGGCCTCATGCTTGGCGTGCCCCTTGGCCGCTCCGGAGCCGTTGTCGGACTCATGCAGTGCCTTTTGAGATTGACCATGATTTGAACCGTCTTCCGAGGCCTCATGCTTGGCGTGCCCCTTGGCAGTTCCGGAGCCGTTGTCGGACTCATGCAGGGCCTTCTGCGATTGACCGTGATTCAAACCATCTCGCGCGGCCTCATGCTTGACGTGCCCCTTGGCGGCTCCGGAGCTGTGGTCGGAGTCATGTTGGGTCTTCTGCGATTGACCGTGATTTAAGTCGTCTCCGGCGGCCTCATGCTTGGCGACTTCGGATCTGTTGTCGAAAGCGCGCAAATCCGATTGCGATCGACCCTGATTGGCCCCGTCTTCCTGGCCTGTCTGCGTTGGGTCACGCTGCGAGGCTTCGTTCGCGGCCGGCGCAGCAACATCAACGGTCCCAGAACCTCGGGGAATAGTAACTTCTCGGTCGCTGCCGCCATCCTCCGCATGGGCATTGCCGACATGAAGCTCGCTGCCGTCTGTGGCGATTGTATCGCCTTGGGCGAACTCGAATGCGAATGTCCCATCGTACACGGCCGTGCCGCCGAAATTTGCGAAGCCGTGAAGTGCGGATGCCGGTCCGTTGGTGTCGCTTGCGGTAGATGAAGTGACGATGTCATCGCCGAAATCGAACGCCTGCACGGCGTGGTTGGCACCATCGAGCTCGTAGATCAAGGCGGCGAAAGCTGCAACCATGAAGATTCTGTAGCCGCTCGAATCCGGCCTCGGCGCGTTGAGTGCTGTCTGCGCAAATAGGCTCGCGGCAATCTCGGCTACAGGGTCGACGAGTTTGCCGGTCGGCGATGATGTCCCAGCTGCGGTGCCGGCGCGGTCCTTGCTCGCGCCTCTGGCCTGGGTGCCACCTGATACTGCTTCCTTGCGGCTGATTTTAAATGTGACGACCTCCGCGCCGCCATTTGCGGCCTTGATCGTGAAACTTTCGGTTGCGGCGTGACCGGGCGAATCGTCCAACGCTGCCAGGATCGCAGCAATCAGAATACTCATCGCGCCATAACGGCGCGACAGTGCCAGCGCGGCGAGCTCGTTCCGGCTGTTTGTTCCAAGCTTTTGTCGCGCGTGGTCGATGTGAATCCTGACGATCTCCAGAGAGACACCGAACACCCGGGCAATTTCGCTGTCCGACAAACCTTCGGCGACGAGGTCCATGATCGTCCGCTCATTGACGGTCAGAACCGCCAGAACGTTATTGCCGAACGAGGCAATACCATTGGCTTCGTTGCCCACCCTCGCCAGGTCTGACCCTGGTTTTTCCAGTCTCAGGGATTGCACCAGCGCTTCTGGCTTGGCGTTCATCGAAATCGCGGCGCAAGCACCATTCGCCAGTGCTCTGGCAAGATCGCCGCAGGCGACAGTCGCAGTGAAGAACACCAGCCGGGGAAGAAAGGGCTTCGTCGTCCACGATGGCGAGGGTGTCGGAGGCGGTTACATCGGTGAACCCGTCCTCCAGTAACACCACATCGGGCGTCAAGCTGCGAATGGCGGCAACGCAACTCGCTCCATCAAGACAGCACGCAACCACTTCGAAATCGGGCTGCGCTTCGAGCAGCGATGCAAAACCCTGTAGAACGATGGGACGTCGATCTGCTATCACCAGTCGAACGCGACGCATGGGCTTCCTTCGCTCGGCTCGCAACACAACATGAGAGGCGGCGATCCAACTCCGCTCGGCCGATCGGGTTCCTAATTGTCATATTGGGTTCGTGCGGACGCTTCTGACGATGGTTCGTTCATCAGTATAGCTCCATATGGCTCGCCCTCTTGGCCGTCCGTCAGAGGTTGTGCCGCTCCTAAGTACGCTGGGTGCTGCAACTTGAAGGTGATTTTCTGGTAATGCCGCCTTGCAACCGAGGAGGTGAAGCACTGCTCATCCATAGGATGCCCTCCGGCCTTAAAACTATCAAAGAATTCGATTCAACGAATGATGGCATTTGGTGAGCAGAACTTTCACCGATGTCGCTATTGCGCGAAAATCGCGGCAAAACAGGATTCCAGTCGATGATTCTTCACCGGTGCAAATCGATCTCGACTGCAATCCGGACGAGGTCGGAGTGATTTTTAGCGCCGAGCTTGGACTTCAGCATGGAGGTCGCGTTGGCAACTGTTTTATAGGAGATGCCAAGTTCGGACGCGACTTCTGAGATGCGGTCGCCGCGACCCAAAAGCCTCAGGATCTCGAGTTCGCGTGGGCTCATCTGCGTCAAAGGACTGGCCTTGATCGCCGCGCCCGCGAAGGTCGTCGTTTCCGCCAGACGCGGTGAGACGAAGCGCTCCCCGGCTGCAACCTTCCGGATGGCTTTGGCCAGGAGCCGGGGATCATCGCTCTTTGAGACATATCCCTGAATGCCCATCTCCACAGCGCGCACCACGAACGCCGGATCCTCACTCACACTGAGCATGACGATTTTGGCGGCCGGATCATCGCTTCGGATTCGCCGGGTCAACTCGAAGCCGGTAAGGTCGGGAAGCCACACGTCAACCACGGTGACGTCGGGATGCTTCTGCAAGTACGCACGGTGGCCGCCCTTTGCATCGGAAGCCTCCAGGATCTCGACGGAAGGGTCCGACGTGAACAAAGCCCGGCAGCCCGTCACGACAACGGGATGGTCGTCGACGATCAGTACCCGCATGTCGATCTGGCCCTCATTTGCACGTGCTCGCTTCCTCCAGTTGTGGTGAACGTCGTGAGCGCTGTAATGGTTCAAATATCTCGGGCCCGCACGCGCCGTCGCAAGAGCTCCAATTTGCGCGCCAAGACGAGCGCACCATCGTGCACTGCAGTCTGCCGATCCGTCACGAAGCGGACGTTCGCGGAACCTAAACGGGAGCAGAACCGGCAGTTCATACGCCATTCAAGTCCTGGGGCCTAACGAGACCCTGCCACCGGGGACAACTGTGAGGTGGACCATGTCGGGTTCGGGAACTGACTTCGATCCCATTGGAATCGTGATTGATTGGTTGGATGCATGCCGCGAGCGCCGCTTGGAGGACTTGCTGTCGCTCTATGCAGATCAGGCTACGCTTGATTGCTGCAGCGGAGAACGGTTCGTCGGGCGGCCCGGCTTGCTTTGCTATTGGCCGGCCAAGCTGCGCGGCGCAACCGAGGCCGCGTTCGAACTGGATGAAGTCCATCCGGAGCAGGAATGCGTTCGGCTCGACTACCGGGACTACGACGGCAGCGCTGTGAGTACGAAATTCTGGTTCGACGCCGAGGGCAGCATCACCAGAACGCTTTGCGTGCCTCTCCTCGGTGCGAGATCGAGGGCGGCTTAGCGATAGGGGACGAAGACAAGCACACGATCGGGAAAAAGCGGCAATATTTTATCCTTGCTCAGGAACTTCACCGCCGTGGAGAGGTTTTCGCTGCGTCGCATCTGGCGGCAAGGAGAACATGATGAAAAAATTGCTGCTGATGTTTGCGACCGCTGCGCTGCTCTCGACCGCTGCGATGGCCCAGTCCACGGTCGTGACAACCACCGGCACCGGCCATACCGCCGCCGTGCAGATCGAGCCGGAATATCGCACCAAGATCCGTTCCTACGTGACGGAGCACAAAATTCGGCCGATCGAGAGCCGTGAAAAGATCGTGGTTGGCTCCCCGGTGCCCCGCGAGGTCGAGCTTGAGGCCGTTCCCGCCGAGTGGGGCCCCTCGCTGACCAAATACCGCTACGTCTACTCGGGCGAACGCGTGATGCTGGTCGATCCGTCGACGCGCACGGTCGTCCAGGAAATCGACTAGATCCTCTGAGGCGGGTCGCAAGCAGCGGCCCGCCTCATTGATCCCGTCCGCCGATTTGATTTTTTCTTTGTGAGTCCATGCCGATCATTCGATACTTCGTATTCGTCGGCGGGCTGCTGCTGGCGCTGCTCTTCGCTGCGGACTGGTACCTGCCGGCTCCCGTCGAGCGTGCGGCCGCGGCCGATCCCGACAGGACCATCATCCGGATCAACTCCGCGAGAAGCCTTCCGGAGAAGATCGTGTTCGACACGCGTCTCCGCACCGATGTGTCGAAGATCGCGCAGGCTGACCCGGTCCCCGAACCGCAGCAGCAAATCCGCGAAGCCATGGCCGCCATGCCTGAAGCACCTCCCGCCCAGATCAAGAAAGAACCGCCTGCCCGCATCTCCGCGGTTACGCATCCGAAGCGGTCGGCAAAGCCGTCGAAAAGGGCGCCCGAACGAAGACTTGCCTTCGAGCGGCAAGACCCGTTTTCCGGCGGATGGTGGTGAGCGGAAATTTCGCGCGTGACGCAGAGCAAAAGGCCGCGCCTTCGGGAGCGCGGCCTCTGTTGCGTTCGGATCGACCGGTTTCACCAATGGTGGTGATGCCAGCGGTGCCGCACGACCGGGTAGGATCCGCGGTAGTATGCATAGGCGGGACGGACGACGCGGCGATACCGATAATCATAGGAGACCGGCGCCGTGTAGTAGGTGGTGGTGTAGCCGCCGCCCCAGCGGTACGGTTCATCGTATCCGTAGTCGTAGGCGTAGGGCCCGCCGTAATAGCCGGCTCTATAGTAGCCGGGGCCCCCGTAGTAGCCATAGCCGGGCCCCCAGCCGTACGCCGAGGAGGCAAGCCCGCCGATCACGGCGCCTGCGACCAAGCCGCCCGCGATGCCGGGTCCCCAGCCGCCCCAGCCACCTCGCCAATGAGCTTCGGCCGGAGACGTCGTGGCCACCGAGGCCAGACCAAGAGCGCCGGCCATCAGCGCCGACATTGCGATCTTCTTCATCGTGAGATCCTTTCATACTGTTCGCGCCCCGCCGATAACGGGAAAAACAGGCAATGGTTTCTGCTGGCCGCGGCGGCAGGGGCAATGGATATGCTCGGCGGGACAGCGTCGCTCGAAACCAGCGCTCGCGCTCAGATCGCTTCGCGGTTCCTGGAAACCGCCGAAGGCGACACCGCGCCGGAAAGCCTGAAGCAGGTAGGTCGCGACGCGTTGCACGTTGCTTCCACCATGCGGCGATAGGGGAGAACGGGGGGTGAATTTCCAGGTCACCGTGCTCAAGATCCTGGTGAGTTATCCTGATGGATTTGCCGTCATGGCTGACCTCAAGCGCGACATGGCCATCCTGGCGACCAGCGGCCGCGACTGGGCCGAGCGGACCAAGCGCCTTGCGGCGCGCGTGCCTGATCTCGACATTTTCTCGCAGGCCCTGGTTGAGCGTCTCGATGGAGGGTGGCGCATCACCGAGAAGGGCCAGACGGTACTCGCCTTCATGGAAAATAGGTCATCTGGACCGCAGACGGAACAGGATGCTCCCGTCGAACAACTCTCAGTCGTAGAGCCCGCGCCCAGACTTTTCGCCTCCACAAGAGCAGGCCGAAGCAAACGCCTGCAGCGCCGACGGGCGGCGCGAGCGCGAGCGCGCGCGAAGGCATCCTGATCTCGTCCTCACTTCGTCTACCGTCGGGAAAAACTGGAAATTTTCCGGAGTGCTTTGAGTTGGCAGCGACTGGACCGGTCTCCGGAGAGCGAGCATGGTTGACGAAGCCGTCTTGAAGAACGCTACGGAGACTGCCTGGACGGTGTACCGATCGCGGCACCCCGACGTGGAAGCTCATGACACCCGACGCTGCTTGCTGGAGCGTCATCTGCACAGGAGATGGGAGGAGCGAGAGAGCGATACCGAAGAGCTCGCCAGCTTCGGGATAGCCTACCTGCACCGGCTTCCCCGCGACGAATGTTGACGAGCATGAAAATGCTCGTCGTGCGCGTAGCCCGCGGTAGCACAAGGCCCCGTTGGACGTTGCTTGCGATCTCGTTCCTCATTTCCGCGGTCACCGTGATCGGCTTGCGGATCGTTCTGGGGGACTAGCTCGATGCGGATCGCCCAGCTTGCGCCGTTGGCCGAGAGTGTTCCTCCCAAGTTTTACGGCGGCACCGAGCGGGTGATCGCCTGGCTGGTGGACGAACTGGTCGATCTCGGACACGACGTCACCCTGTTCGCCAGTGGCGACTCGAACACCAAGGGAAAGCTCCACGCGGTGTGGCCGCGACCGCTTCGTCTGGGGCGGAGGGGGCCGATCCGAATGCAGCCTGCGCGCTGCTGATCGAGGCCGTTGCCGAGCGCGCTCGCGACTTCGACGTGATCCACTCCCATGTCGACTGGTTGCCCCTGCCGGTCCTGAGCCGGACCGGAGTGCCGTTTCTGACGACCATGCATGGCCGGCTCGACCTTCCGGGTCTATCCGACGTGATTGGGACCTTTCCGCAGGCCCCCTTCGTCTCCATCTCCGACAACTTACCAGCGCCGTCCGCTTCCGGACGCAAACTGGATCGCGACGATTCCGCACGGACTGCCCAGGCATCTGCTTCAGCCCTCCTACGAACCCGGTTCGTATCTGGCCTTTCTCGGCCGGTTGACGGCGGAGAAGGGCCCGGAAGACGCCATACGCATCGCCCGCGCCGTCCGGATGCCGCTGCGGATCGCGGCCAAGATACCCCGCGCGGAGACGGGCTACTTCAAGAAGAAGCTCGAACCCGAGATCGACGGTGAGAACATCCGACTGGTCGGCGAGGTGGATGAAATCCGGAAGCAGCCTTTCCTCGCCGGCGCGGCAGCCCTTCTTTTTCCGATCGATTGGCCCGAGCCGTTCGGGCTAGTCATGATCGAGGCGATGGCCTGCGGCACGCCCGTGATCGCGTACCGCTCGGGATCGGTGCCGGAAGTCGTGGAAGACGGCGTCACCGGCTTCATCGTCGACGGCGAGGAGCAGGCGATCGAGGCGGTCAAGGAAATCGTCCGGCTAGACCGAAGAAGAGTTCGTACCCGGTTCGAGACGCGCTTTGGCGCCGACCGGATGGCGAGAGAGTATGAAAGCCGATATCGCGAGCTGGTCGCTCGCGGAGGGCGCCAACCGTGAGGGCAAAGCAATGGGGCGCAAAGGATTTGAGAACGCCCCGCTACGTTCGGTCGTTCCCGGAACGGCTGACGACGCCAACCGTTCGCCGACCAGGAGGCGCCCATGAAGATCATTCTTTCCGCGACGGCAGCTTTTGTCATGCTCGTGACGCCGGCCCTCGCGGACGAAGCGCCTCCTTCGCAGCCGACGATCCAGCAGGTCCGCGACTCCCCGTCGGGAGCGGCAGAGTGTTCGAAGCAGGTGTGGCCACATTTCTCTGATGCCTGCCTGCGCTCCGAAGGTAAGGGCGTTTCCGTCCGCGTCGTGACCATCGAACGTCGATAGGGACGGGGATCTGGTGGGATCTAATCCTTCGCGACACCACCACGGGCGCGGCGTCGACAACGGCCACGAGCCGCAATGCGAACGATTGGGTCCCCGAACACGCCGTCATGAGCGGCAACAAGGAGCAATTGAAAGCGCTCCCGCAGTTCTAGAGTAGGGTGTTCGCTCATTGAGATTAGGGTCCCACACGGGGCCCGTTTTTTTCTGCCTTATGGCACCGCGGCCGCGGGGGTCAAAAAAACGGCCCGCCCGGACTGCGGGCGAGCCATTCATGCTGACTATCGTTCGCTCAGTGCATGTGAACCAAGAAATAGCCGACGCCGCCAACAACCAGAACGGCGGGAACGGCCCACAAAATCAGTACGGGCATTTTCTCCTCCAATTGCTGTCAGAACGCTTCCGTCGGGTCTTAAGCCCGATGATCGCTTTACTATTCGGTGCAGACCTTCGTGGTCTTGACCGCGGACTCGGCCTCGACCTTGGTCTTGTAGACGCCATCGCCCACGACCGTCGTGGTGGTCGTCGTCGGCTTGGTGTCGACGACGGTGCACTTCTTGGTGGTCGCGTCGCGAACGATGTAAAACTCGGCGGCGCTGGCGGCCTGGGTGCCGAGGGCGAAGGCGGCGAGAGCGCCGCACACGATCAGCTTCTTCATGGGTGTTCTCCTCGTTGGTTGTAAGTAGTAAATGCCAACCGCGACGTGCGAGTGAAGTTCCACTTATTCCCGGCTGCAGCGGGCATGCGCCGTTCCGGTACACCAGATTGCTTCGCGCCACGGAGGACATCCAGATCCCTGCTTCAAGAGAGTTACCAAGTTTTCCCGAATTGGAACCGCGCACCGCATCGAATGTTGATCGATGTCCGCATTTTGGAGGTTTCAGATGAACAAGCGTTTACTCTTGGCTACGACCGCTGCAGTGGCGATCGCGACTTCTGCTTTCGCGCAGTCTTCTCCGAGCACGTCGAGCTCCAATCCGTCGGCCACGCAGCGCCAGCAGGATTCCACATCGACGACGCCATCCTCTTCAACGGCGACACCGTCGTCCAACCCCTCTTCGGGATCCGCACAGACCAATCCTTCGACCAATTCGGCCCAGACGCGGTCTCCATCGTCGACCGGGCAGACCGCTGCAGGCCAGACGTCCAATTCCGGAACGGCCAATACGACGCAGGCGCCGAGCTCTAACAACTCGACCAGCCAGGCGCAGACTGGTCAGCCGTCGAACCAGAGCAATCCGCCTTCCAACCAGGCGCAGACCAACTCTCCTTCGAACACGAACACCCAGACGCAGAGCGCCAACCCGCCCGCCTCAGGCTCCAGCCAGGCGCAGTCGCCGACGGGTACCGGGTCGACCAACACGGCCCAGCAACCAAACAATCAGCAGAACACGGCCGATCGTTCGTCGAACACCAACGTGAACGCGTCGGTGAACATCAACGATCAGCAGCGGACCCGCATCAGCACGTCGATTTCGCATCTGAACGTGCAGCCTCTCACCAACCTAAACTTCTCGTTGTCGGTGGGCACGGCCGTGCCGCGCGATGTCCGCCTGCAGCCGCTGCCGACGGAGGTGGTCGAGGTCGTGCCGCAGTACCGGGGCTACAACTTCGTCCTGGTCAAGGACGAGATCGTAATCGTGGAGCCCTCCAGCTACCAGATCGTCGCGGTCCTGCCGTATTCGGGGCGGTCCACGGCGGCGGCGCCGGCGCGCACCGAGCAGCGCAAAGTGACGTTCACCGATCGTGATCGCGAGGTGATTCGCAAGCACGCCAAGGCGCGTCCCGTCGAGCGCGAGCGGCAAACGACCGGCAGCACGGTCCGAACCGAGATCCGCCGGGGCGAGCGCGTGCCGGAGGGCGTAGAGATCGAATCGTTCCCCGACGAGGTCTATCGCGACGCGCCTAGCCTGCGGGAGTACCGGTACATTCACCGGGATAGCCGCACCTATATCGTCGAACCGCAGGAACGTCGCGTCATCGAAGAGATCGACTGATCTCGCCCAACGGAGGAACACGAACATGAAGACAATTGCGCTCGGAGCTTTCGCGACGGTCCTGTTGGCGTCGGCTGCGTCGGCAGCTCCGCTCAATCCAACCTCGCTCGGGTCGGCGGAGGTGGCCAACGTCGACCAGGTTCGCCTAATCTGCGATGAGTACGGCCGCTGCTACCGCACCCGCGGTCCCCGCTATGTCCAGCGCTACTATGGCGGAGACGACGGCTACGCGGTGCGCCGGAGCTACGGCTCCTATGGCGGGCCCGGCTACTACGATCGCGGCTACGGCTACGGCGGTGGCCCAAGCATCGGTTTCAGCTTCGGTACCCGGAGCTGGTGAACTAGAAAAGGGCCGCTCTCTGAGCGGCCCTTTCGACGTGGATTACGTTTCTGCGGTGATGAGATGTCTGCTGTTGCGAAACTCCTGGGACAGAAGGAGCAATTGCTGGCGCGGCTCGAAGCCGATCCCGGCCCGAACGAGCGGGCCGAAATCCAGGCGCTCCTCGCGAAGATCGAGACCGCGCTGAAGCTGCTCGGCCCCCAGGATTCGGCCGCCGCAGACGAAGACCAATAGCCTCTGGGGAGCAATGGATTCGGAAGGGCGGGAGCGTCGCCGAAGCCTCCGGCTCGCGGCGCTTCCCAGGCTCGCCGGATGAAGGCCCCAGCTCGGGGGGCAGGGGCTATGAGCTGGGGCCAGTACGGGGTTCGCCCTTGGGGCAGGGGCGTCGGGGAAACCTGGCCCTCGCGCTATCGTTCCTCTGCGCGCAGCGAAGTTTCTTGATCCAGTCGCCCGGAAGGGCAGACGTGTACGACCGCAGGTCGGCGTAGAACGCGCCGCCATCTTGTGACTTCCGCTGAACGGTTGCGCCAAGTGGAGCCTGGCCCACGGCGGCGATGAACTGGCCGCAGGATCTCTGCCCGACCCCGAGCGTCATGACTCCGCCCTGGCCAGCGAGAGCCGGACCCGCAAAGCAGATCGCAATGATAGACAGCCAGAGCCGCATCGTCCCGCCCCCTGAAACAAAAGAACCCCCCTTTTCGGGGGGCTCTCCTTGGTAGGACACATCGATTTTGTGGAAATGCAACAGGTTCTGGAAGAGGATCTTGGGACCACTCCATTGCAGAAAACGCAAATTAGCCGCGGTGGGCTTCGCCCAGACCAATGCCCAGCTGATGCGCTTTCGCCCGCAATGCGGGGACGCTGCGCTTCATCGTCTTCGCCACCTTGCTAATCGGCGTGCGCGCCTTCGAGTACTGCTTCAGAGCTTTGAGATCGTCGCCGGTGTAGGCCTTGCGAATTTGGGTCTGCTTCTTCTTAGGTAGCAATTGTCGTCTCCATTTTGAACTAGCAGGGACCTGCCGGAGCAATCTGGCAGGATTGTGCAAACTCACTGCAGTTCGCAAGCAAATCTGAGCTGCAGTTCTTGCTTGATCGACAGATGTCGAAGTGGCGAACCTACAAAGGCAATTGCAGCGAGCGCTCGCGCTGATTGAGTATCTCCACGGGAGGGCCCCTTGGAGATCCCAGGCTTCGATCTGGAGGAGCTGCACAGGCTAATCGTGTTGCGCGCCGAGGTCGACCGTCTGCTACAGCAGCGCCGGTAGGCCGCGCCGGATCATGACCTGGCTGAAATGGCGCCGCCGGGCTAAGTTGCGCCGCCAGAGCGGTGTGGTATTTCGCCACGGTGTTGAAGACCTAAGAGAGTAGGGCCTACGTGTGGCTCTGGCGCTCTGTGGCTTCGCCTAGCGGTCCACCGCGATGGCGGCATCGATCAGCTCGGGCTGGCGCACCAGGAGCGCTGCCACTGCGACCAGCAGCAGCATTCCGGCGAGCATGATGGCGCCAGGCTCTGTCATCCATAGAAGCCAATGCAGCGCCCGGTGCCTCGTTCCTGGTCAGGGGTGAGTTCTTGTGATTTGCGCTCCGCCGCCCCTCTGCGGCCTTGCCAAATCAGGCGCGCAGTGGTGCTGTAGGTTCGACCCTCACAGGCGGCCCATCGACGCATACGCTGATGGACCACCCGCTGGGGAGCCAAGGGCGCAGGGACCGGTCTAGCTTGGCAGGTCGGGCCGGTCTCTGATCCCGTTCGGAAGCCCTTCGAATCAGTCAGGGCGTCCTGTGATCCAAGAGACGCTTTATCGGGACTCACGCGCAAGAGTCCGCTGGTTAAGCTCAACATGTTCTGTAACCTATCCACCGACAGGCGCCCATTTTCTAGCCAAACTGGTCCAAGACCCGTCGAAATGCAGGGTGGACCCGGTTCTTCACCTTCACCCAGTCGCAGACACGGGGCCGGTAGCTGCGCGAGCGGTGCTTGGAGACGATCTCCTCGAGTCCCATGTCGCAGGCTGCCCTGAACAGGCGCGGCCCCCAGTCGCCGATCTCGAACGGCGCCACGAAGATGCCCTCCGGTCTGCGTTCCAGGATCTCGGCGAGCTTGGCCTTGCGCTCTTTAGCTTCAGCTCACGTAGGTCGTCGCCGCCGACCGACACTATGTCGATTGCCTCAGGGCGTATTCCTAAAATAGGGATGTCCGCTTATTCGCCAACAGGGCGCAGAAGCCGACCTTTTACGAAGGCCCACTAAGGGCCATGAGTGGAAGTAGCTCGGCTCGCGTAGTGCTCGTTTCACTCATTCTTTCGAAGAAGGCGTGAAGGCGCACATACCCGGGAACGTCGTTCGCCACCGGGCTCTTCAAGTTTGGCCCGGCCCAACTCAGTCAGCTCTATCAAGACTCTTGATCCGCCGAGCGGGCTCCCTGGAGCGACCAGCTTCGAGCGCCAAAGTTGCCAAACCGCGTCCGACTTGCGCCCGTCCAAGACGAAGGTGAATTTCTTGGTGTCATGGACGACGACCCTGCCAAGTGCTGCAGCCTCCAACGCGCGCCGCTGAGACGCTGTAAGCTTGGAATTCGCGCTCGCGATCATCGGCCCGACCCGTTGCGGGTGGTCACGATGACGGACAGCTTCTCTTCCGTGGCCTTTGCGAGAACGGCACCCGTGGTGCGGTCGAGTTCCTTGGCAATCAGCTTGAGCGGCAAGGTGCCCGCAAGTGCGTTCAGTCTGTCAACTTCCTCTTTCGTCCAGGCCTGCTTCCAACGCGGCATTTCGCTTCATCTGCAATACAACTCCAACAATGCTACCTCAGGGAGTGCAATGAAGAAACCACATTTGTAACCTGGCTGCGTGAGGGGGGCCATTTTTCCGCGTGAGACCGTTTTTACCCACATTGCAGCTCCTGGTTGTGCAAAAGTGTCCGCTCTGAGAGCACGTCCTAGCCGGCAGCCGATTTCGACCAGTATCTTATTCCCGAGTCAGCAGATCTTGGCCGGGCGGCATCAGCTTCACGTAGGTGCCGCTTTCATGCTTCGATAACCAGCCGCGCTCGATCGCGTATTTGAGCCCGGCGCCGAACTCGCTGCCGCTGCCCTTCAGATTGAACATGAATGGCGCGTTGATCCGCTCGATGTAGATGCGGCCGTCCTGCACGGCCTCGACGTTGGCTGCGAGCTCGACGAGCTTGTGCGCGGCGGCCTCCGGCTCCGCATACGGTCGTTCGGAATGCTTCATCGGCGGGTCTCATTGGCCGCCTGCGCGGCGGTGATGTGTGCGCGGTGCGGGTAGCTCTCCGACGGCTTCCAGCTGTCGAATGTGGTCCCGCAGACGCAGCGCATCAGCGTACTCCGGATCTCGCTATCGAGCTTCTCGCCCTGCGAGCGCTCGGCGGCCATGTCGGCGCGCCAGTCGCAGTCGTGGCGCCATTCGGCGAAGGCGGTGTCTGGGATGGTGGGCTGCAGATCGGACCACGCGGCCTCGAAGGCCTCGCGCGCGGCTTCGAAGGACTCGGCTATTCCGCTTTGGTGCTGGCCGGGATGGAGGCCGGGATAAAACCCGCACGACCAGCTCCACTGGTCGGCATGGATGGGCACGCCTGCGCGTTCTCCGATAGTGCCGACGCGAACGTCACCGCAATAGATATGCCAAGTCTCCTGTTGCGGATTGTCGCTGCGGCGGCGGGTGAGGGTGGACTCGGCCATAACTGGAAGTTAGTCGACGAGCGAGCGGCGTGGCCAGCCGCTGGGGCTTGCAGGCCGGTCTCTAGCGAGCCCAAGGGGTTGGTCAATAGGCCGTTGGTTGACGGACGCGGCGAGCACCACAGGTTTTGTGCCGCGCGGGGCGAAGGTCTTTCAGGCCCCGCTGACGTGATTCAAGAAGCCTCAGAATTTGATGACTGAGCGCAATCCGAGAACGGTCGCATTCTTGAGATGCTTACCGGGCGACAGCCCCAAAGGGTCAGTCGCGCCACCGCCGGGATGACGGATGAATTGGAGGTTGGGCTGGAGCGTCAGGCCGGCCTGCACCTCGTATTGGTAGACAGCGGTCAAGAGCTCCTCCGAGGTCCGCAGCGGCCATCGCGGGCCGTTGATCGACCGAAAGTCCCGATCAAGAGCCTGTGCGCGGCGCGAGACGTGGGCGTAGGCGGCTGCGATGCCGAACTTGTCGTGCGGGCGCGCGTGCGATAACCCGATAAACTCGAGGCCACCGTCGGCATAGAGATCGATCGGATTGCGGTCCGACGGTCCGTAGGAGGCGCGAGCGAATACGCCGATGCCGCGATCGTCGTCTTTGCCGACGCGATAGAGCTTCTGCTCGAAGACGGCGTAGAGGCCGTAGTCGCCCGAGTGCCCCGCAGCCGTTCCCGAACTGGCGGGATCCGCGAGAGAAAGGCCTGCCGTATCGAAGCGCAGGTCTGTGAAGCTGCCGAAATGCCGCCAGCCACCAAGCTTGAGCTTGCCGTCCAGGCCCGGGTCGCCCTTCTTCGCATTCCACTGCAGTTGCGCTTCGTAGAGAGCGAGAGGCGGATCGTTCACCCGGAAATTGACACCGTATCGATCGCGGAGCTGTGGATCATCGGTGCCGGGACCGGCCGCGTTGCCGTCGAATACGGCGGTCAAAAACGAGAGATTGTTGCCCAAATCAGCGCGCAGACGTGCACCCATGGCGGCGAGCGAGTGCCACCGGGTCGCTTCTGCAGGAACGCCCGATGCCCTGCCTTCGCGTCGCACGCCTGCCTCTTCAATCGCGACGGAAACGAGACAAACAACGACCGACAGTTACACGACCGCCGGAAGGGCGTGCAACTTTCATCGCTCGCTCGCCCATCCTCCAAATGCCTGGCGCTGTTCAGTGCAAACCGCCCTTGCGAAAGAAGTCGGGTCCGTTCGCTTTTGGGGTTGATTGTGTTGACGAGGCGCCAAATGGGCACGAGAGGCTTCGTCCGCGGAGTGCGTCGTCAAAGATTTGACCGGATTCGCGTCGGGTGCACGAATAATCCACCGCCCGCTAGGCGTCTGCGCAGAAGGCGGTGGGCTGGAAGTCCCCCCTTCTGCGCTCGACGCTTCGCCGAGGCGAGTACAGCCCTACGGCTGGTTCACGGTGACGAAGCTGCACGGGCTATGCTGGTGGAGGGCATTACCTTGGCAGCGCTGATAGACGCTCCGCACCGATACGTTAGCAACGTGTCGAGATGGATCATGGTGAGTTCCAATATGGCTATTGGTGATCAAAGACCCCAGCCAGACCAGCCTCTCAACGCAAGTCCTGAGAGATGTCGGCTTAAGCGCTGCTGAGCGGGATGCCAAATGCTGCATAGCTCACTCGCCTTAATGTTCAAACGGCATCACTAGGATTCACCATTACCAGTAATCCTTCGTTTCCGCGTAAATCAATATTGCCTCGTACTTTCTCTCCTTCCCTGTCTGCGAATGAAGAAAGAAGAACGTGCCCCGACAACTCGGATCCTAAAAATGGGCCGGAGATAGGCTCCGGTCCAACATTGAGCGCAATCAACATGCGCTCATCCCGCAGCTCACGACAAAACAACAGGAGGTTGCCGCGTGCAACTAAAGGCTTGTACGAACCCACTGTAAGAGCAGCGTACTTGCGCCGAAACTCGATCAGCCGACGGTACAGCCAATAGAGAGATCGCTTATCTTCCTGGAAAGTGACCACATTTTCGCTCTGGTAGTTGTCAGCTACCGGTAGCCAGGGATCAACGTCGGAGAACCCTGCCGATTTCGAACCATCCCATTGCATCGGGGGGCGACACCCGTCGCGACCGATACCAATGCCCGGGACGTTCTTTTCAAACGGGTCCCTGACCTGGTCCGGCATAATAGGTACCTGCTGCATGCCGATCTCGTCTCCGTAGTAGAGGGTCGGTGTTCCCCGCAATGTCATTAAAAGCATCGCCGCGATACGCGCTTGGTCCAGGCCGATGCGAGACGCTAGGCGGGGACGGTCGTGGTTGCCCAGAACCCAATTTGGCCAGCCTGCCGCCGGAAGGGCAGCTTCGTAGTTGTCGATCAGTCCTGCGAGCGATCGCGCTTTCCACTCGGCCGTGAGGAGTGCGAAATTATAAGGGAAGTGAACCCCTTCTAAATCGCGCCCGTAATAGGCGACCAGACGTTCGATCGGCAGATAAATTTCACCCAGCAAAACTCGATTTGGGAATTCATCGATAACACGTCGCATCCCGCTGATAGCATCGTGAACTTCGGGTAAGTCCGCCGTATAGAACGGAATCAGCGCATCGCGAGGCAAGCCACCCGGGCAGAAATCAGGATTCAGAGGGTTATCTCGAAACTGATCATCTTTGATCAAATACCAAACTGCATCCACGCGAAATCCATCGGCACCTCGTCTAAGCCAAAAACGCATGACCTCGTGGATGGCATTGCGGACAGCAGGATTACGCCAGTTCAAGTCCGGCTGCGCCGACAGGAACGTATGGTAATAGTACTGATTGGTGTTCGAATCGAATTCCCAGCCGCTTCCGCCGAATTCCGAAAGCCAGTTGTTCGGAGGCTTTCCATCTGCAGCCGGTTCTCGCCAGATGAACCATTCGCGTTTCGGGTTATCGCGAGACGCTCTGCTTTCAACAAACCAGGGATGTTGATCCGACGTATGATTGGGAACGAGGTCCAAAATGACCTTAAGCTGATAGCGGTGGGCCTCAGTTATCAGATCATCCAGATCTTCCAAGCTTCCAAAGAGTGGATCGACATCGGTGTAGTCCGCTATGTCATAGCCGAAATCTGCCATCGGAGACTTGAAAATAGGAGACAGCCAGATGGCGTCGATGCCTAGTTCTACCAAGTAGGGCAACCGCTGTATGATTCCCCGAAGGTCTCCTACGCCATCATGATTGCTGTCTTGAAATGACCGCGGGTAGACCTGATAAATGATTCCGGTCTGCCACCAGTTCGCGCTTCCTCCTGCCATTGCCAAAACCTGCTCTATTTATTGTTCTGAACGTCTTGGGTCTGGCAACGCGCCGTCAAATCTAGCGTTCCGCTCAACCCTCAAGTGGCAGCTCAGGAACGCCGCACCTCGCCAAGCGTTGGACGGGTGGAGGAAGCTGCCATGGACGGTCCTATTAGTCCCTCGCCAGTCGCCGGAGGCGGGAGAAGCAGTGAGTTGGCAGCCTACATGTCAAACGGCGTCGTCGGCCTGAAGATTCGCGACAACCCTCTTACTCCTGGCATGGCTCTGCTCAGTGGTTTTTCTGGGGAGCATCCCGAACGAAAGATCGAAGCCGCCGCGTTCGCCCCCTATCCGATTGCTGGCGATATCTGTCTCGAAGGCGTTTGGATGTCGGATGCCCCTCAATGCGTTCACGTCGTTGACCAAGCCTACGATTTTTCAACCGCCGAATTGATCACTCGCCTAACTTTTAAAGTAGCCGGGCACCAAGCGAAAATCGCCGTGATGTCGTTTTGCAGCCGCGAGCAGCCGACCGTGGTTTGCCAAGAGATCTCTCTTGAGGTCGTCGCCGCTTCTGACCTTAAAGTGCGAGCAAGGATCGATCTTTCCGGGCTCGAAGGACGGCCTCTGCGATACAACCGTGACACACCCGGAGAACCCAAGCCTTCTTGCGATGGCTCACTGCTCTGGGAAAGTGCGGGAGCCGTCTCGACATGCGGACTTGCTTACGTCACCGAGTTGGTCGGAAGTGATGCAGCACCGCAAAGACCGCCTTTGGACGGTGAAGGTTTAAGGAGTGAATACACGCTCCGGGCTCAGCGCGGCCGCCACTATAGACTTCGTCAGTTGGTGAGTTTGATACCCAGCGCACTCCATAGTCAGCCAGATTTTCAGGCCGTAAGACTGGTCGCGATGGCCGCCGACATCGGCTTTGATACAATCAGGAAGAACAACCGAGCGTGCTGGGCTGATCTTTGGAAAGGGAGAATTCGGCTGGTGGGCGCGGAGAAGCGCTGGCAAGCCATGGCGGACGCTGCGTACTTCTACCTGATCTCGTCCACCCACGCCTCATCTCCCGCCTCGACATCTATGTTCGGCTTGGCGACTTGGCACGACTACCACTACTATTTTGGTCACGTGATGTGGGACATCGAGACTTTTTGTGTTCCGCCCTTGATCTTCCTCCAGCCCGACGCGGCTCGAGGTATCCTGGACTACCGCGTGCGAAACCTTGAGTCGGCCCGCAACAATGCGCGTCTATTGGGGCGACGAGGGCTGCAATTTCCTTGGGAAAGCGCGCCATCTTCCGGAGAGGAAGCCGCACCGATGCCGGGGTCGGCTGCCTGGCGCGAAGACCACGCCTCGTTAGATATCGCGCGCGCCTTTGCACTTTTCGCAGACGTAACCGGTGACGATGCGTTCTTGCGGGATAAAGCTTGGCCCGTGCTATCGGGCGTTGCGGAGTGGGTCAAAAGCCGGGTCACCAAGCGCCGCGGAAAATTCGAAATTCGTGCCTCGATGGGGATCGCCGAACGCAAGTCGCCTTCCGACAATGTAGTATTCACGAACATTTCGGCGCGATCCGTTCTGTTTGACGCGATCTCCGCTGCGAAGCGCTTGAATAGGCCGTTTGATCCCGCTTGGCTTGAAATGGCGACCAAAATGGTGGTTCCGAAACGGGGTAAAGTTGTAATTTCACATGATTCATTCCGCGTAGATGAAGAAAAGGCCGCGACCCCTGATCCCTTGATGGGCATCTTCCCCCTTGGATGCGGTTTTGATGAAGAAACCAACCAAGCAACCCTTGCGTATTATTTGAAGATCGCAAAACGATACATTGGCAGTCCCATGTTGTCGGCGCTGTATGGCGTTTGGGCCGCCCGAACAGGCAACAGGCGGCTCTCACTGGAAATGCTGGATCGGGGCTATGGCGATTTCTGCACGGGCCGATTTATGCAAACGCTGGAATACCGAAAGGATGTATTTCCAGAGCAACCGCCGGCCGGGCCATTTTTTGCAAATCTCGGCGGTTTTTTGCTCGGGCTGATTCTAGGTTTTCCAAAGATACAACCGGGTCCCGACGACCCTGAAGATTGGTGCAAGGGGCCCGTCACTTTGCCAGCGGGATGGCGATCAATCGAAATTGAGCGGATCTGGATTAGGGGGCTACCTTGGCGGCTTATAGCTGCTCAGGGAGACGCCCGCGCGAGGTTAGAGCCGATCCGCCCTTAGAAGCAAATACATGGCCGCATGTGAAACTGCACACTGACCGCCTTAAGGCTCCATTAGGCCCACCGAAGCCATCAAGGTCCGCTCCCTGTCCGTCGCGCCGCAGCGATCGTAAAATAGGCGATGGCCGCGTCAGCGGCGCTATCTGCCTACTTATGCCGGAGAATTTGTCGACGCGCTTTGCAAATTGCATACGCGATTGCGATCCTTCCGGCGTGAATGTTGGCTGCGGTTGATTGGTGGTGCAAAGCCGTCTTTTGGCAGCGACGATCGCGGGAACCGCTCTCGGCTACGCTGCGGTCTTATGCATCGGATTTCCTTTCATCGACCCGTTTGCCGTGATGATGGGAGGGCTGGTTGCAGCACTACCAGCTGCGGTGTCTTTTTGGCTGTCGAATATGAACCAAGGGAGGTTGGGATGAGTGCCTATCCGGAAAGACAACCAGCATGTGCCCTGAAACAGCGCGCATGTTTTTAAGAAGAGTTCCGCAACGGGTCACGGCAGTCGAGGCAAAGGCCGCCCCGCGTCAGGTTCGCATCCGATAGCCGACATCCGAATTGGCTCAGCGTTGTTCAGCTAAGGGCCAGCAACGGACTCAACATCGCACGCTACTCTACTCGATTACTTCGTCGGCGCGAGCTAGATAAGGCGGGATAGTGCAGGTGGTGCCGGCGGAGGAGCGGGCGGAGCTGGAGCCGGCGCTGGATCAGGCGCGGCGCGGGGGCTGGGGGTGCTGGATCGGGCGGCGGCGGCACTTCTCCGGCGGCCGCTAGCGGTCAAGGCGCTTCGAGCAGCCTTGGATCGACCAACCCGGGCGCGACCATGAATGACCCGAAGATGAAGGGGAAGTAGTCCCATCGCGAACAGCCCGCCGGATATGATCCAGCGTGGCTATCTTCATGATGCGTTCGCTTATGAGCAGGAGCGGTCGCGTTTGAGGACCGAATTCGTTGGAGCGATTGCCTGGGTTTTGAGGATCGGTGACCAGATCGCCGACGAAGAGTAGCGCTCTCAAACAAATAAAAAGTCATTCGCCGTCATCAAGTGCGTGAAGTTTGCAAGCGTAACTTGATCAGCTCCCGCCATGATAATGGTGCTAGTTCCGCTTTGGGTGATGACAAGGTCATCGAACGACTGCACGCCCGCAACATCAATGAAAGCTATCTTGTCATCCTGGCATTGGCTGAAATCCCGGATGAGATTGTTGGCACCGACGGTCATCACACCATTGTCCTTGAATACAAACGTATCGGCA
>NZ_JAPRAQ010000034.1 GCF_029989365.1 Bradyrhizobium sp. Arg816
ACGATCTCGCCCGGCTCGATGCGATAGCCGCGGATCTTCACCTGATCGTCGTTGCGGCCCAGGAACTCAAGATTGCCGTCCGGCAGATAACGTGCAAGGTCGCCGGTCCGGTACAGCCGATCGCCCTTGACAAAGGGACTGGCGATGAACCGCTCCGCTGTCAGCTCAGGGCGGTTCAGGTAGCCCCGTGCCACCCCCGCCCCGCCAATGTAAAGCTCGCCCACCGCGCCGAACGGCACGGGCGCGCCATGGCCATCCAGCAGGTACACCCGCGTGTTGGCGATTGGACGACCGACGTGAGGCATCTGGGGCCAACATGACGGATCAGCTGCAAGGTGGTGTTCGGAAATGACGCTGATTTCCGTGGACCCATATTGATTGATCAACCTCGCGTTCGGGTGTGCTTCGAAGAACGCCCTAAGCAGTGGAGTGGCCTGCAATCGCTCGCCGGCTGTATAAAGCTCTCTTAAAGAGGGCAGCTGCGCGCGCTGCGTGCTCCAGACTTCCGCAAAATGATTCAATGCCACGAACGGGAGGAAAAGCCGCTCGATCGCCTCCCGCTCTACAAATTCCAGCAGGTCGGAGAAGCGCCTCCGGGTCTCTTCCCGCACGAGCACAAGCGCTCCGCCGTCCTTCCAACAGATGAACAATTCCTGGCAGGACACATCGAAGTTCAGGGTCGCGAATTGAAGTGTGCGCAGTTTTGACGTGCCAATCCCCGCAAGCGAATTCACAAGCGCGCCATGGGACATTTCAACGCCCTTGGGGATGCCGGTTGAGCCGGAGGTATAGATGACATAGGCGAGATGGCGCGATGTGAGGCCAAGCGTGACTGGGTCCGGGTTCGAAGGCGGCCGCTCGCCCCAAGTCGGGGTCGCCGTCTCCAGATCGACCACCGTCACATCGGCCTCGCCTTCGCCGCCCAATGCGGTTCGACCGGCGACATCGCAAAGCAGCAGTTTCGGTTTTGCATCGTCGACAATCTGCCGCATCCGCGCTGACGGATAAGCCGGATCTAGCGGCAGATAGGCGCCGCCAGCCTTCATGATCGCCAAGACACCGACCACCATCGCTAGGCTGCGTTCGAGGCAGATCGCCACCGGCTGGTCCGGCATGACCCCGAGCTCGATCAGATGATGCGCCAGCCGGTTGGCCCGCGCATTGAGCTCGCCATAGCTCAGTCTCTCCTTCTCATGGACCACCGCCACCGCTTCCGGTGCGTTTTGCACCTGCGCCTCGAACAGCTCATGGATACATCGCTCATACGAACAAGGCGCCGCTGTCCGATTCAAATCCTCCAGTAGATACGCGCGCTCGTCAGTCGGCAGAATGTCGATTCGGCCGACAGGCTGCCCCGCATCGTCCATCACGCCGCGTAACAAAGCTTGCAAATGTTGCCTCATGCGGTCGATCTGCTTGGGCGCCAATTGAGCGGCATCAAAATGCCAGCGGAAGCTCCCATCCAGAGCGCGAACCTCAAAGGTCAGCAGATCGCCGCATAAGGCTTGGCCAGCCTTGTGGCTTGTCGTCAGATCGTCGGCGACGGAGCTGCTCTCTGCGGTTATTGCGATGCCGATCGGCCAAGGCTGGCGCGCCCGTAGCGCCTCCACACTTCGCAATGTCGGGCAGCGCGCAAAAAGATCTCGGGCAAAGCTAGCGTGCGCCCTCAGCTGAGCGATTTCGGCCGCTACGGTTTTGCGCACTTCCTCAAAATCGAGACCAAGCTCAATGCAAACATCCATCGGCACGACGCAGGCGATCAACACCTCGTCGAGTTTGGAGCCAGTTTGCAATCCATCCCTTGCAGGCTTCCATCCCAGTTGAAACTCTTTTTCCCCCGTCATCCGAGCGAGATAGATCAGCCAAGCCGTTACCAGATATTCCGACCGATCTTGTGGGGAAAGTTTAGCCAAAGCGCTTGGGCTGAACCACGAACTCGACTGCCATCGGGAAGGCGCCGCAGCCACGGACGATGACACGAAAGGAGGATGCAATATTCTAAACTGCTCGAGCCGCCGTCGCCAAAACTCCTCCCGGCGCGCCAGCAGTTCATGTGCGGCAGATATGCTCTGCACCTGTTCATCGCTCAAGATCGGAAGGCGACTTCCTTGATTCACGCAAATCGCTCACACTGGTTCGAATCCGTTTTGGGGCTTAGGCTGGTCTGCATTGATGTGGCGAAACCCGCCGAAGCAGATCACGCAATCTTCCAACCCGCCGCATCACCAAATATGGTGCCGGCAGTATCGCAGCTGCCACTCAACCGCGTCAGAGTTTCTGGTAAGCGTTCCCATCGAACGACTTCTCCTCTATGGCGCTCTTTAGAGGATTACGCATGTATCGTGCCAAAGGTGAAATCGAGTGCAATCAATGCGATAGCCACAGCAGAGCTATGTCAGCTGTCCAACAGCGTCGCCAGACATCGTACAACTGAGCGCGCTATCAATCGGCACAAGCCTCCGCTCGCCTGGTCTTCCGGACAGGGGAAAATGGATCTGGAATGCCAAAGCAATTTGTAATCAGCCGAAGCGCATCGCGTGCGCCTTTGGTAAAACCGTGACAAAGACTTTTTCTGAGGTCCGCGCGTGCGGTACCAGGCAGTGCTGGATCGCTCGAGTAAATGTCTCTCGGAATTAGCGGCAGTTCATGCTGGATTGGCGTTTATTCGAATCGCTCAATATGTGGAGCCTGCCGGGTCGTCGAGCTTGTGGCGCTCGGTTCCGGTCAGGGGCGGGTTGAAGATGCTAACGAGGATCATGTCCTTGTCCCGTCCCCCGCGCAGGAAATGCTTGTCATGCTTGTCAAGCACATACATGTCACCCCTGCGAATGGGAAAGACATTGCCGTCCATGTCCTCGACCTCGCCCTCTCCGCCGATGCAGTAGCAGGCTTCGAGATGATTCCGGTATTGCAGAAGCGAAACGGTGTTAGCGCGCACCACGGTGTGGCAGATGCTAAAACCCATGCCGTCCTTATCCGTCAGAAGGCGGTGGCTAGTACCATTGCCCCAATCGACGAAGTGATCGGTTGCTTCGAGGTCGTGCAGGCTACGCACAATCATAGTGTGATTGCCCGGTGCAGGTTGAAGTGATTGATCCAAAAGCTGGAGGCCGTTGTTCTGCCTCGGAACTGCGACTTCCCTGCCGCGCAGCCGACTGCGGGGTCCGTCGAAACAACCAACCGTCGGTCGCGGAGAGCCCGTGCAGTAGTCCTATGGGATCAGCTACACGCAAAAGGCCTGCCATTTGCCCGACGGCGACTAGTGAAAATATCGGCGCGAGGGTATTTCGCAGCCGAGCCCGATCGGCGCGTACCAAATTGATGTTCCACCTTTCGCGTGGTGCCGCCGCTTACCTTTGTATTTCCCAGAATGCAGCCGGAGATATAACCGGCGACATAAACTGTATCCAGTGGCAGATTTGGCAAGCCGTTCCCTTCCTTGCTGTGCCTCTCACCGCGAATACGGTTCGGCAGCGTCTCAGCCAGTAGAGCAAATCTCATGCCGTGGTCGCAGACCGATGAAAGATGAAGTCGTGGCTGTCTCAGCTGGCTAGCGAGTGAGAACGATTGGCTGGGCGTGTAGCCAATCTAACAAACTGCCGAGATATGGCCGAATACAAACAGGTCCGCGAGCGAGAACCGGTCGAGCAGTCCGGCTTTTTAATCCGCTATGGGCAAATGCCGATACAGATTGAGAACCTGATACTCGAGCCGAATGAACTCACGTGCAGGTCAGCAGATCAGGTCCTCCGGGCTAGGCCAACAGCGGGCGGATATCATCGACTATTTGCCGGTTCGCGAGCTCATGATGATGCCGTCGGCGAGAAATCGCGTGGCCCCGAATGGGCGCGTCGTTCGCGGCTCCGCGCCTAGCTTGCCGACCCGTCAGTATTCTCTCACGACGAGCTGAACATCATTTGCCGATGTGCTATACGCATCTTCGTTGAGAACAGCTTTGTTGAGAGTTTCGATGTCTCTTTCGATTGGATTGATTGTCGACGGCTATGTGAAACTAAACGACCGCAGCGCGCTGGAGGACCTTCTGGCGCATCGGCGGGAGCTACTGCAGCAGTTGAACTGCGTTACCGGAATTGATCCGAAGCCAGCGATCGCTCAGGTCAGGCAAGACATCACAGTGATCGAAACGGCACTTGCGGCGCTCGCACAGGAGTAAACAGCAACAGCGCACCGGCTCGCTTGAGTTGATGGCGCTCCGGCGCCGAACACTGAGTTCGCCTCGTTTCCGGACGAAGGTTATTAGCGCGACGCCTCACCGGCATCGTGGCGCGCAAGGGCGCGTGCGCCAAGGTTTGGATGCGCTGCCTGTTATGCGAGCTGCTCTCTCGTTTCAGCGATCGGCCTCGCAGCGAGCGCGCACCAACCGATTCACATCGGATAACGCCGCGTCTTGGGTGACGTTAGGCCGCCATCGATTTGCGACCACGATACACCTCTGCGAGCTGGCCGGATCGCTATGCCGCAGGCGATGCGACGGCGCGCGCGTTAGCAGGCCAGGATCTTCAGCACCGTGACTTGGAAATTCACCTCAAGGACAAGCCATGTCCTAAATCTATCGCCACATTGTTGGTACTCTGGAAAGTGCTTCCTGACCGATCTGTTTAAGCAGATCGGGGCGCGTCTCACCTCTGGTGGCGGCCTCCAGGATTTTGGAGGCAACGTAGGCGCGGACGCCCGCGTCATACGGTGAGACGCTCTCGCAAACCTCATCCAGGATCGTGCGCAGAAGCGCGGTCGTGGCACCGTCCAGCATTGGGAGATCTCCCTCATACCATCGAGGAAGATAATGGGCACTTGCTGGACCGCAACTCAAGTACATCAGATCGTATGAGCCTCCGCGACTGCCGGTCAGCCGATTTCCAGCGCGGTGCAATGTCCAGCACCTCTGCGATCGCTGATCCATTGCGGCAGCTCGCTTGATCGGCCTGCTTTTGTTTTCTCGTCGGCCGTCTCGGCTTAACAGACAAGCTTGCTAGAGCTCGGAGGCCAATGTGACGTCCTGCGATCATGCTCTGCGATTATGCACCGCATGCTCGGCCATCTATTGCGCGCCGGACTGATTGGGCGGATGCGGCAGGCCAATGCTCGGATGGTGCTAGTTCGTTGCAGCCTCATCAGGTTCAATTGCGGCTAGAGGATTTGCCGTTTATCGCGCCTGCTGCGTCCAACCAATGCTTCGGCATACCTGCCCCGATGGAGTTGGTAGAAATAGCTTGCCCCTGCCCTGCTCCGATGTCGTTTCACAAGACGGCACCTATCGGCTCCAAACCCGATCGCTTCGCATCCTGCACTGTAAAGGGACATCGGATCAATTCTTGCCGTGAAGCATATCTTTGCGTCAAAAGCCAGCGCCCGTCCACGTCTGGCGACGAAATCGGCCCAGGATCCGGCGCCCGCGCTCAGTGCCCCTTGACTCGCCCCCTGGCCGCTCTTGAGGGAACTTCGGCTTTATGCAGCTTAGGAAGTTGTCTGCGCGATCGTGACGTAATTTCATGGTCATGGGCGTGTGGTTATTGATCCATAATCGCACGTATTGGCAGCACAGGATTTTGAGCGAACCTCCTTTGGCAATGCCCGCTTGCAGGCGGATGATCTCGGTAGCGACTTGCGTTTTGGACATATAAGCCTGGTGTAGCTGAAGGACCCCAGCACGGACACACGAACGTCGCGTTAAAATTCATCGGGGGCGCTGTCGTAATGCAGGATTTGAGCGCGAGAGCGCGGCTCGTTGCATTAATCGATATTGCCATTTTGTTACGGTCTCCGCCCAGAGCAATCACATGCAGCCGGAGGGCGGCATATTCCGCGGCAACATTGTTGGGGCCATTACTGCAACTGAGCATGAGCGACGAGCGAGATAGCGTCGCCAAAAGTGCCGTCGCATCTGGGAGATGGGCGCGAGCCCTTTGCAGGGAGGGAGCTAGCAACCAGCGCACCGCGGGCTGCGTGTGAAACGCTCCGATCTGACGCCGAGGCGCCTCGTTCAGGGAGAGAAGCGACTGGGCTGTTCAGATTATCTGCTGTGTTTGTCGAATCGGAAAGGGAGCTACATGAATCATCTCGGCAGCAGCCATCGTCGCACAACATCTGTGATGACAGACGAACAGCACGAGCTGGAGCGCTGCAAGGAGGAGATTGCGCGCCTCAAACAGCTGGTTGTACGACTTTCTGAAATTGTTTTGCGCTACGTCGTAAAAAGCGCGCCAAGCGGTCAGAATGTCCCGGAGCGCTTGAGCGAGCCGCCGAAGTCATAATGCGGAAAGTGAACTCGCACTTGGCTGCTCTTGGCAGCGTGGGAGCAGCCCCGCCTCGCTCCACCCCGTCAGCGGCAGAGCCAATCTCCGACCGACATCATGAGCTCGAGCGTGGGGCAGTTGTTCAGAACGCAAAGGGCAGTTCCGGATCGCCTTCGAGAGTTCTTCCAGGATGTTGAGGATTTCAGGGCCAATCCATCCGGTTCGACTGGTTCTGAGCGCAATCACTTGCGGATCTGGCTACGATGGCGACCGGACAAGGCTACATTGTCGATCAACCGAGTCGAGCCGACGTACGCTGCGACACAGAGCACCGCCGGATAGCGCAGAGGGCTCTCGGCAATCCTTAGGGTCCCAGTGTCGACAAGCTCAAGGTACTGCAGTCGATCGACCCTTTCCAAATGCTTTCTTGCAAGCGCAATCAGCGTTGCCGCGTCGCGCTCCCCTGAGGCAAACTCTTGCGCTGCGGCGAACAAGCCACGGCTGATCGCAAGGCTCCGACCACGTTCATCCGGGCTGAGATAACGGTTGCGACTGCTCATTGCCAGCCCATCTGGCTCCCGCACGGTTGGCACAGTGACGATCTCGATCGGAAGATTCAGATCAACCGTCATGCGGCGTATCACAGCGCATTGCTGAAAATCCTTCTGTCCAAAGTACGCGACGTCCGGCTGCACCATGTTGAATAGCTTGCAGACAACAGTCGCTACAGCACGAAAATGTCCAGGCCTGAAAGCTCCGCAGAGCGGTTTTGCGAGTTCGCCCGGCTCGACAAAGCTCTCAAATTGAGCCGGATAGATCTCCTCGGCACTTGGCGCGAAGATGATGGAGACCCTGGCCTTGCGGCATAACGCTTCATCGCGCGCGAAGTCGCGAGGGTACCTGCTGAGATCCTCATTTGGGCCGAACTGAGTGGGATTGACGAAGATGCTAACGACAGTGACGTCGCAGTGTCCCCGGCTAGCCGAGATCAGTGCCAGGTGGCCGTCGTGCAGGTATCCCATCGTCGGAACGAATCCGATGCGCTTATCGGCATTGCGAACGTCTGCAAGGGCGCGACGCAGCTCAGCGACCTTCGTAATTACTTGCATTTCTTACCTTGATTCAGGTTGAATTGGAGGGCACCCAGTCGGCGATGGCATGCCGAATCTGATCAGGAAGCCGATAGCACTCCTCTGAGCCCGGGAATGCACCTTTGCGGATATCGGCAGCCCAGCGCGACAGCGCTTCCTGGAACAGCTGGAATCCATTTGTATAGGCACGAACGAATTTGGGGCGATGGCCTTCGGTGAGCCCCAAGACATCATGAAACACGAGCACTTGGCCCGAGCAATCGGGTCCTGCTCCGATCCCGATGGTGGGTATCGTGAGAAATTCGGTCGCTCGCGCCGCGAGCTCGGCAGGAATGCCCTCCAGGACCAGCGCGAAGCAGCCGGCTTCCTGCAGACGGTGCGCGTCATCGAGCAGCCGCAAGGCGGTATCCGTTGTCCTTCCCTGCACCTTGAATCCACCCATGACGTTGACGCTCTGCGGGGTCAGACCGAGGTGTCCCATCACAGGAATTTCGCAATCGACCAAAGCACGTACCATCTCGATGCGTTTGGCGCCACCCTCGAGTTTCACGGCATCGGCGCCACGCTGCAGGAAACCTCCTGCATTGCGAATCGTATCCTCAGAACCGAGATGAAAGCTCAGAAAGGGCATGTCGGCCACAAGCAGGGCATGAGGCCTCGTGCGCGCAACAGCCTCCAGGTGATGATTCATCATGGCCACGCTGACGGGCAGCGTGTTGTCGAATCCCAGGCAGACGTTTCCAACGCTATCGCCGACCAGGATGATATCGACAATGGGATCCGCGATGCGCGCCGCAACCGCATCGTAGGCGGTGGTCATCACGACACGCCGTCCTTTATCCTTCCACTGCTGCAGTGCCGGAATCGTGACACGTTCTCGAGGCTGCTCTGAACTGTGGCTCATATTGAATCCGCTCCCCACACACCGTCGGCGCTTCCTAGAGAAGGCGGGAGAAACCTGTCAATGGCATGGAGGATGGAGACCCCAGTTCTCTAGAACTGGTGGACAGCGCAAAAACAGTCCAATGGTCGCGCAACCATGAGACAAGACCTTCCTCATCGCGATTTCACCATCCGATGGCTCGTCTTCTCGTACAGTTTCAGCGGCTATGCCGGCCGCGGCATCAATCGAGGATCGGCGCTCGCGACCAGCCACCATCTGCACGCGCTTCCTGGGCTGATTGCAGTCTCTCCAAACTGTGAGGGCTCGACCGGGCCGAGCTGCAGATGCACGCGGGGACCTCGTCTTTAGGGCACATCTCCGTGTCTGCCCCCTAGGGGTACTCGTGAGACTTCTGCTTCGGCGCTGGCGCAGCGAGCAAAGCAAACGGATGCCAGGCCAGGAACGTCCAAACGTGACAGGCCGCTGTAAGCGCAGCGAGAATCGCGGTCGAGCAGATGTCGTCGTGAAGGTGCTCAGACCGAGCCAGCCTGCTGGCCCTATAGGTCCTGAAGTCGATTATTTTTGCCGATGTTTCTGTCACTTGATTTCCAGGCGCTCTAGAGGGCCACTCGAAGCCGCAACAAGTCTGACCAGGGCGGTACCGGCACAGCTCGGTCTAGTGCTAAGCCGCTCGCAACCATCGAAGCCATTTCTGATCGGCCTCCCGCCGCACCTTGAAGCGGTTGACGCATTTCGTGGAGCAAAGGGCCGTTCGCCAGCAGTAATGGCGGATCAGCCCAAACTTTCCGCCGCATATGGCGCAGCATGTGGCTGAATGGTCGAGGGAATTACGGAAGCCAATCTGCATTCTCGCCTCCTGTCAGACATTTACTTGGGAAGCCTCGCTGCCCTCTGAGCACAGCACCACGCCCGCACCGAAGGTGCGGTCGCACGGCGGTCCGTCTTCCTGGTTCATGCAGCCATCAAGAGCCTTGACTCTGATGTGCGGCTGCCTCGCGAAGCAGTACTTTCCGCAGAAGGCCTCGCCGAGAGTTTGCTCAAGATAATGGATTTCTCTAATCGTGATTAACGCAATTGGCTCGACATTTCGGCCAAATGCTGCGCCTTTCTTGGCTAGCCCGCAGGATTGCTGCGGCAGTTGCATCGGGAGCGCTTAAAGCAAGTGCTTAAAGCACGATCAGCCTGCGAGCCGTGGGTGCTGCATCCCGTTGCATTATCAAGCGGCAGCAATACGGACACTTTCGCCTTGCAAGATCCTGTCACTGCAGACGATTGCATAGTCTCACGCATCTCACATCAGCAAGTCAGCAGCGTCTCGGATGGCAGCATAGATTTCATCAAGGTCGGCCGCCGTAACGCAGTAAGGCGGCATCACGTAGATCGTGTTACCGAGTGGGCGTAACAGCAGATTCCGCGCTTGGAAGAAAGCCAAAAGCTTCGGCCCGATGTCCGCCAGATAGCCGGCATCGCTCGTGTTGAGTTCAAGCGCTGTGACTGTTCCTGTGCGTCGGACGTTTGCGAACCGTGAATCGGCGCGGAATGGCGCGAGTGCCTGTTCTTGCATGCTGGCCAAGGATGCCAGCCGCCGGCGATATTCCTGATCGTGCCATAGCTCCAGATTAGCCTTGGCGGCGGCACAGGCCACTGGATTGGCCGTATATGAGCTCGAATGAAAAAACGTACGCGTGCGATCTTCAGAATAATGCGCATCGAAAATATCGGCACGACAGAGTGTGACGGCGAGCGGCAGCGCCCCAGCCGTGAGGCCCTTCGAATAGCAGGCAATATCGGGCGTGACATCGGCTTGCTCACACGCAAACAAGGTACCCGTCCGGCCCCAGCCCGTCATGACCTCGTCGGCAATGAAGAGGACGTCGAAGGCTTCGCAGATCCGCTTCATCTCTCTTAGCACCGAGGGAGAATACATTAGCATTCCACCGGCACCCAATATCAGGGGCTCCACGATAAAGGCTGCGGGATGTTCGTTTCGACACGCGTTTTCAAGCGCATCGAGCGCTATTTGCTCACGATCTCTTGCCGGGAACGGAATCGAGGTCACCTCGAACATCAGCGCCCCGTAGGCCGCATTGAAGACGCCTCGGCTACCTACCGACATCGCCCCGATCGTGTCGCCATGGTACGAGTGCTGCATCACCACAATTTGGGTTCGCTGTCTTCCGGTATTATGCCAGTAGCCGAGCGCCATTTTCAGCGCGACTTCGACGCTGGTCGACCCGCTATCGGAGAAGAACACATGCTCCAGCGCTGGGGAGGTGACCTTCAATAGTTCCGTCGCAACTTGCTCAGCCGGGTCGTGGGTGTATCCGGCGAAAATGACCTGGTTGAGCTTGCCTGCCTGTTCTCGGATCGCGTTCACGATGCATGGATGGCAATGGCCGTGGGTCACGACCCACCAGGAGGAGATTGCATCGATAAGGCGTCGGCCATCTTCGGTGTAGAGATAAGCCCCCTCTCCCCGCAGCACCTTCGTCATGTCTCGCTGTAGGGCATGCTGCGTGAACGGGTGCCAGATCGGCGACCTCTTGGCTATCTTCATAGGTTCAGGAAATCACTTCTAACAAAGGAGTCATTGAAAGCGGCCTGCAGCCTATCGTCCGTGAGGGGAACAAGCCACGGGAGCCGTCCCAACCAACGCACTCTCCCGATCTCGCAAATCGCACTTTCAGTTTCGGCGTTTCTTTCGCCAATGAACGCAATTCCGAGGATTGGAATCTGACGCTTCCGCAGAGCTTCTATGGAGAGCAGAGAATGATTGATCGTGCCCAGTCCCGTCCTTGCGCAAAGCACGACGGGAAGCTGCCAGCGCTCGAAGATGTCGATGTAAAGCGTGCGCGCTGTCAGCGGCACCATGAGTCCGCCGGCGCCCTCGATCACGAGCTGCCGCTCGCCGCTGTCCGGCAGTCGAAGCGTCTCTGTATCTATGCGAACGCCGTCGATCTCCGCGGAGTAATGGGGCGACGCAGGCCTTCGAAGTCGATAGAGCTCCGGGACAATCCGATCGGATGAGAGGCCGCCGAGGCGGCGGACGCACTCGGAGTCGGTCTCTTGTTCGAGTCCAGCCTGGACCGGCTTCCAGTAATTCGCGCCGAGAAGGCCGGCGAGCCCTGCGGAAAATACCGTTTTGCCGACCCCGGTGTCCGTACCAGTCACGACGATCCGCTTATTCGTCAAAACGAGCCTCTCGTTACCTCAACCAGCGTATCGAGCATTGCGCGCACGTCCGCCTCCCCAACATTGAGTGTCAATGAAATTCGCAAGCGGGCGGTGCCTGCAGGGACGGTTGGCGGCCGAATTCCGCGGATATCGAAGCCGCGCGCCTGCAGAGCAGAGGCAAGTCGCATTGCATGAGCATTGTCACCTACGATGTACGGCACGATCTGAGAGGTCGATGGTGTGCGCAAACCAAGCGAGGTGATCTGCCGATGCGCAAATGCAACGAGTTTGGCCAGCCGTTGCTGTCGCTCCGGCTCTTTCTGCAGGACGAGGAGTGCCTCTCGAACGGCAACGGCCATCAAAGGTGACGGGGCGGTGGCAAAAATAAACGGACGGCAGCGGTTGACCATGAAATCGCGCAAGATGCCGGAGGCCGTAACAAGTGCACCCGCCGCACCGAGCGCTTTGCCGCAGGTATGAACGACGATGAGATTTTCGCGCCTGTCATAAGGGGCCGTGAGCCCTCGTCCCTGATGCCCGTAAGCGCCTGTGGCATGAGCCTCATCCACGATCAGAAACGCGTCTTGGCGATCGGCGATTGCCACCAGCTCTTCGAGTGGAGCGAAGTCCCCATCCATACTGTAGAGACTTTCGGCCACAATCCAGACGCGGCCCGCTCCACCTTTGGTTCGCCAGTCGCGAATTGCGTCTTCGACTGACTGGGGATCATTGTGCGCGTGAATTCGACACTCTGCGCGGCCGGCCCGCGCCCCCTCGTGAATACTGGCGTGCACGAGCGAATCGAGAACGAGCAGATCGCCGCGCTGCGGCAGCGTTGTCAGGAGGGCAAAATTCGCGATGTAGCCGCCTCCAAAGAAAAGCGCTGCCTCCGCGCCAAAGAACTGAGCCGCTTCCGTTTCGAGCCGTTCATGCTCCTCGCAATTGCCGCGCAGAAGCCGTGACCCGCCGGCTCCAACCGGAGTGCCCGCCTCGAGCGCGGCGACCATTGCCTTTTTGATGCACGAGGCGCCCCCGAGCGCCAGATAGTCGTTCGATGCGAAATCGATCCCCACGCGCGGCTTGAGGCAGCGCAGCCGTTTATCTTCGTTCAAGGCATTCAACGCTGTGACATAGGGACTAAGTCTAGCTGTTTGGATTGACCGCATTCACCACTCCCATCGATCGCATCAAATCACGAAACACTGCGTTGGCCGTTTAAGAAGGAAGGATGACCCGTTAGGATCAACTTGCCAGGATGCGATTGTCTCCGTCCACACGCACAATGCGTGGCTTGAATATCTTTGCTTCGGCCTCGTCGAATGAGGCATATGCAACGATGATTATTTTGTCTCCGGGCATCGCAAGTCGTGCGGCCGCACCGTTCAGGCTTATCGTGCCAGACCTCGGCGGCGCCTCGATCACGTAGGTGGCAAAGCGCATTCCTGTTTCCACATTGTAGATTTCGACGCGCTCGTTGATCACCATTCCTGCTGCCTCCAGGAGCGTACGATCTATTGAGATCGAGCCTTCATAGTGCAGATCAGCTTCGGTCACCGAGGCGCGATGGATTTTGCCCTTCATCAAAGTTATCTGCATTTCTCACCTAGGCTGGATGTAGGGGCAACATATTGCGCGCACTGCTTTCGTCAGGCGAGCCCGGACGAGATGCCGAGCCGGGCCAGCAGATCCGCATCGCGATCAACTTTCGGGTTTTTGGTGGTCAAGAGCACGTCGCCGATGAAGATTGAATTTGCGCCGGCCAAGAAGCAAAGCGCCTGCAATTCGTCGGTCATGTATTGCCGCCCGGCGGACAAGCGAACCACACTCCTCGGCATCATGATCCGCGCGGTCGCCAGCAGCCGGACCAGTGCGATCGGATCGGGAGGCTCCGCGGTGTCTTCCACCGGCACGCCCTCGATCTTGTTCCACAGGTTGATCGGCACGCTTTCGGGATGGTCGGGAAGATTGGCGAGCAGCACGAGCATAGCTAGGCGGTCCTCGACGCGCTCGCCCATGCCGATAATCCCGCCGCAGCAGATCTGGATGCCAGCATCGCGCACATGCGCCAGCGTATCGATGCGGTCCTGCAGGCTGCGGGTGGTGATGATCTTCCTGTAAAACTCGGGCGATGTGTCGATGTTGTGATTGTAGAAGTCAAGGCCGGCCTCGGCGAGGCGCGCGGCCTGCTTTGGCGTCAGCATGCCGAGCGTGACGCACGTTTCCATGCCGAGTCCTTTGACCGCGTTGACCATGTCGCAGACGGAATCAAGATCGCGATCTTTTGGCGCGCGCCAGGCCGCGGCGATGCAGAAGCGCGTGGCGCCGGCATCCTTCGCGCGCTGGGCGGTCGAAACCACATCGGCGCAACGCATCAGACGGGTGGCTTTCAGGCCGGTCTCGTAATGCGCGCTTTGCGAGCAGTAACCGCAGTCTTCCGGACAGCCGCCGGTCTTGATGCTGAGCAGGCTCGCAGTTTCGACGTGGTTTGGATCGAAGTTCTTGCGATGAGCGCGCTGCGCCTGAAGCATCAGGTCGGCAAAAGGAAGGTCGTAGAGCGCCTTAGCCTCTTCGACGTTCCAATGATTACGAACCTGCGCCCCGTTGCTTGCTTCCTTCCGTTGGACTTGCGCAGCAGCATCCATAACCCAATCCCGCTCAATTGTAGATAATCGCGTCAATTATCTATGGTCATTGCTCTCGAAGAGATGCTAATCGAGCTGCCTCGCAAATGCACCGGTTATTGCGGTAGATAATCTATGATCACTGCTGACAACATGACAACAGTCGCGCGCATCGCGGACTCAATCGCTGAGCGCATTATCAGCGGCGCCTTAGAGCCAGGCTCGCCACTCCGTCAGGATCACGTGGCACGAGAATTCAATTCGAGCCACGTCCCCGTGCGCGAGGCCTTTCGGCAGCTGCAGGCACAACATCTTGTTGTCGCTGTGCCGCGTCGCGGTGTTCGGGTTGCCCCGCTCGATACCCGTTCAGTGAAGGAGATCGCCGAAATGCGCGCCGCGCTCGAAGTGGTGGCATTGCGCCATTCGGCGCCAAGGCTCACGACAGCTCATTTGGCTCGGATCGAGCTCGCCTTGATCGAAGGAGACAATGCAAAGACGATCGAGGAGTTTGAGATGGCCAACCGCGCCTTTCACCAAGCCTTGGTCGCGCCGTGCGGAATGCCGCGTCTGCTCGCGAGCCTCGATGGACTGCAGCTTGCCAATTCTCGATTGGTGTTCGCGATGGCGCGATCGGTGGGCTGGCGACCGCGCTCCAATCAAGATCACCGCCTAATTCTGCAAGCCTTGCGAACGCGCAACGTCGATCAAGCCTGTAACCTGCTCACGCGGCACATTCAAACCATTGAGCGCCTCGCCCTTCCGGCGTCCTGAGCAAATCTGGCAAGCTTCATTGCGGATCGCTGACGATCGCAAGCGACGATCATGTGCCAAGCGACTAGCCTCATTGCAACGGGCTCTATTCCCAGATAGTTATGGCACCCGCTAGCGACATCTCCACGGACAGCCATGATTCGTCACATCGTCTTCTTCAGCGCCAAGGACGAGGCGCATATCGACCAGATCATCGAAGGTCTTTCGCTTCTCACCACGATACCACATGCGCGCCGGCTTGAGGTTGCCCGCAACCGCAAGACCGATCAGCTCGGCAACGATATCGACATCGTGGTCTATGGTGAGTTCGACAGCGAGGCGGAGCTCGCAGCGTACAAAGCGCACGATCTCTACCAGGAGTCGATTAAACGCGTCCGACCGATCCGCGAGCTGCGGTTCGCGGCCGACTACAATGTATCAACAGATACCCCTTTCGCCTCCACGGCAGGATGATCCAGGTGCTGTCGCAGCAAAAAGTCCACGGCCGGGTTAACTTGGCAATGGGCCTCAAGTTTCGGTCCATCGCAGACAAGCGTCGTTCTCATCGGGTGGGGCAACAGATGGAACGGCACTTTCACGACGTCAGCCGCCGGTGACCGATAACCAGATGTACGTTCGCGAGTTGCAGTGGGTTGAACCTGTCACAGCGATGCGACGTCTTGGGCATCGATCCCATCTCACGTTTCTCGATAGCGCAGCAAGGCACGAGCTGCTTGGGCGCTACTCATATCTAACGTGCGATCCGTTCAGCACCTATAGGGTCGCGAACGGCCAAGCCAGTTGGAACGGACTGACTCTCGAGGCCGATCCATGGAAAGTCCTTCGCGCGCTACTCGCGAAGTACCCGCAAGAGCATCGTCCCGATCTCCCGCCGTTCCAGGGAGGAGCGGCAGGCTACCTTGCCTACGACATGAACAGGACATTGGAGCGATTGTCTGCGCCGGCAATTGCCGGTCTGGGTTTGCCCCAATCCATCCTGCATTTCTATGACGTGGTCGTCAGCTTCGACCACCGGGATAACAAATGCTGGATCGTCTCGACCGGATGGCCGGAGCAGGATCGCGTGCGACGGAGCGAACGAGCGCGTCGTCGAGCCGACGAGTTTGCACCATTGCTTGCCGGTCCAAAGGCGCCACAGAATGGTTGTCCCAGCAAAGCGGGCGCATGGCGCTCGAACTTCAGCCGCGAGGGCTACATTGCGGCGGTACAACGCGTAATCGACTTGATCCTGGCGGGTGACGCGTTCCAGACGAATATTGCGCAGCGTTTCAGCACCCGCCTGTCGACCTCGTTTGATCCGCTCGCCTTCTATTGCCAGCTACGATCGTTGAATCCGGCGCCTTTTGCGGCCCTGCTGCGATGGGGAAAGCTGACCATCGCATCAAGTTCGCCGGAACGTTTCCTGAAGCTTGAAGGGCGACAAGTCGAGACACGCCCCATCAAGGGCACGATCGCGCGTTCGCCTGATTCCAAGGAAGACCACCGCCGTGCGACTGTTCTCCTCGCTTCCGAAAAGGATCATGCCGAGAACACGATGATCGTCGACCTTTTGCGAAACGATCTGTCACGCGTTTGCACTGCGCATTCGGTCGAGGTTCCGGCCCTGTGTAATCTCGAGTCCTATGCCTCGGTGCACCATCTCGTGTCGATCGTTACGGGGGAACTTGCCGGAGAGGAAGATGCCGTTAGCCTGCTCCGTGCTTGCTTTCCCGGCGGCTCCATTACGGGAGCGCCAAAGCTGCGGTCGATGGAAATTATTACAGAAATCGAGCGCATAGCGCGAGAGGTCTATTGCGGGGCGGTCGGCTTCATCGGCTTCAATGGGCACATGGACACAAACGTTGCGATCCGCACTGTCACGATCGATGGCGACCTGGCTGTGTTTCATGCGGGCGGCGGTATAACGGCCCTGTCGGAGCCCGAGGCCGAATACGAGGAAACGCTCGCCAAGGCAGAGCGAATCTTTGATGCATTTGGTTCTGAGCCAGCTGGTGCATTTTGATTGTCATCATCGATAATTACGATTCCTTCGTGTTCAACATTGCCCGCTATTTCCACAAGCTCGGTGAAGCAACGGAAGTGATCCGCAACGACGCTATCAGCGTCAACGAGCTCCTTGGTCTCAACCCGCGCGCGGTGGTGATATCGCCCGGCCCCTGTAGCCCAACTGAGGCAGGAATATCGACAGCAGTCGTCCGCGAGCTTTCAGGACGGGCACCAATTCTCGGCATCTGCCTTGGCCATCAGTGTATCGCGAGCGTTTTCGGAGGACGGGTGGCGCGCGCGCAACGGCCCATGCACGGTCGGCGCTCATCCGTTGCGCATGACGGCCGAGGGTTATTCAAGGGGCTGCCAAACCCGCTTGACGTCGGACGCTACCATTCTCTTATCGTCCAGCTTGATCAGTCATGTGCGCAGAACCTCATAGTGACAGCGCGTTCGGAGGAAGGCGAGATCATGGCCCTCACGCACGGCTATTATCCAACCTTAGGGGTCCAGTTCCATCCCGAGTCGATACTTACCTCACAGGGGCACGTCCTGCTTATGAACTTCTTGCGACTGACAGAGCATTTCCGAAACCACGCGGAGCAATGAGAGGTTCGGCCTGCCGATCAAGGTGGTGCACCGTTGGTTTCCAACGTGGTTGGAAGGTGCAGCGTCATAATGGCAAGTATTTTGTGGCAATATCAGCGCTATTCAGTCAGCGGCCCGCCTCCGACAGAAACCGGACCTTGCGGCTTCAAGGGCCGGACGTCTCTCTTAACCGGCTTGGATGTGGTGCGCACGGGTGGCGAAGAAGCAGCAGGAGCAGGAGAAGCAACAGGCGCCGGATTCTGCAGGCCCTCGATTCTTTGGGTCAGGGCTGCGATCTGATCCGAGATCCGCTTTAGCTCGACTTGCTGCGCATCGACGTTTCGATTGAGCTCGGCAATTTCATCGGCTGTCTTCTGCTGCCCCGTTTGGATCCCTAAAAGGACGTCCCTATCCTCAGGTGACAAGCCAAGCGTGGGAGGCACGACTTCATGCGCCGACGGCGCCTCGGCAAACGTTTCGATATTCATCAAAAAATAGGCTCCTCCGGCACAAAGAACCAGCAATCCGGCTAGAAGAGCAAAGATCCACCGAAAGCCTTTCGACGGTCTCTGCAGGACCGGCGGCAACTCCGATGCTTGGGATTGATCCGTCACAGCCACACCCCGCTCTCATCATCTCGATCTGCTTTGGTTGTTCTCGTTGCCGCGATAGCAGAGGATGGTCAAGAGCTGCCGCGAGCCGCACCCCCCACTGCATCATTTTCAGCAATGTTGTCCCCAAGGCCGGTCTTGATTGCATCAGGGTTTTTACGAGCTACGCACTGCGCTGCAGGTGGTGAGTTAAATAATGAGGCCCGGTAGAGGGGATTACCCGTGAAGCAAATTCATACCTGCTTGCTCTCGAGAGTGCCGCCTCACGTAAAGGCTGCGCGCGTCGGGGATTTGCTAGGTGACGCTTTCAGCGCGCCTGTGCCTGATTATTTTAGGATCGATAGTTGTACGCGCCGAAGTTCACTTGGCTCAAAATACTGCGCACGCAAAAAGCCCGTGATGGGAGCGCAACCATAAGACTAATTATATCGTTCGATGGAGCGGGACTGCGTTTTTAGTGGGCAACTGCACGAAGCCCAGCCAGGAGATCAGGTCGGCCGTTCAGAAAGACGGGCACTACATGCGAACGACGAAACAATTAGAAGAAGCGGATCTACCGATGCCTGAGCAGATCATCTGCAACCGCCGGTCCTCCATACGGGGAAAACATACCAGCGCCCCTGTCCAGCTGCGTACTATCCTGCGTGAGGTCTCGCAGGGATCCTAGTGCGCCCACAGGTCGAGCTTGGGATCTAAATGAAAGCAAATGCTAGTGAGCAAAGCAGCTCAAGCCCAGCCGCGGTCAGCGCCAACAGGCTGCCGGACACAATGTCATGATTGCGCATGAACCGTTCTTTATAGCGCCCGGAAGCAGCACGAGGGGGCGGCTGCCTTCGTGGTGAACAGCCAATCAGCAGATGACTACTCAAATTGATTGCACTATTCCTGCAGTCTGCTAGGGAAAATGCATTTTTTTAGCGCAATTGTCCCGCTGTTCGGCGGCTACCGGCGAGAACGAATGTATAAAATTTGTGAGGTGTTTGCTGGCCAATAGGCCGTGGGATGCCCGCCCCTCCTCCAAGGCACGGGATATGAGCCGTTTCATAATTGCGATATATCGTTTCGAGTAATCCTTGTTGCAAGCGCGTTCTCCTAGTCCTCCTCGCGGCTTTTACGATCATGTTGGCGGCACGTGACCGGCACCAGAATGGCTTCGTGCCACGCCCAACGGCATTCATGCCCCCGGTCGACGTGCCGTAAGCTAGGCACCTGCCTCTGACCGAAAACGACTTGACGCACTTCATCAATATTGGGCGCACACTCAGACTCATACTTGCGACCTGCACCGCTGCTGTAGGCAGCACATCCTCCGCCCTAGCGTGGGACACCTACGTCATTCTGTTATTGAAAACTGGCGTAGCGGCACTTAAGTCCGGCAGCGCAGGCCCAAGCTCAAGGAGCCGAACGGCACACTTCGCTGGCCGCCGTCCCAAAGTGGGCGGACGACTATAAATTCAACGCCGGAAGGAAAGGACACCTACCGCTGGCATTTCGTCGACATCGACATCGAGCGGCCGACATATGACGTCGCTCTTGATCGCAGGGATGAACACGACCAGGGAACTTGCATCCTCGAGGTCTTCCGGCGGCGATTGCGATCCTCAAAGACAATTCGCGCTCTGAGGGAGAAGGTTGCGCGCGCTGAAGCTCGTTGTCCATCTGGCTGGCGACCTGGAGCAGCGTTGCACGCAAGCGAGCATACGGCGATCAAGGCGGTAACAAATTGCATGTCATCTTGCTCGCGAAGCGATCCGAAGGCATGCGCGCGCCGGCATCCCACAGCATGTGTGAGGACTCTCTCGGGTCGATCTCCAGGCGTATTCGCGGGAATTTAAACTGCCTCGTCTTGGCCGGCGGCGGCTAAGGCATCGTCTGGTCGCGCTGCCCCCATTGATGCTGCGCCTCGCGTCCTGCGTGGCTCCGCGGCTCGGCTACAGGGTCGCGCACCACGGACCTCTTCGGCCCGTCCTCTGAGCATGCTCTACTTTGCCTTCCCTCTCGAAGAAGTCATTAATGCGAATGGAAATGGTGCTGTTCGTTGCTAGGATTACCTAGTCGTTCGTGAACAAGGGTTTAAGCGATTGAGCGGGAGTCTGTTTTTCGGCGGAGGGGGTGTTTGAGATTGCAAGGATTTGGAGCTCAAGACCGCCAACCCTTGCGATTTCGTTTGTGGATTTCCCTTCGTTGCGAACCATGATTCTGTGGTGCATCGGAGGGGACGATACGGCCGAAGAAGCGCAAGACGACGCGATTGAACAATCTGTTCCGGGCGCGGCTGAACCAGCATCAACATGAAGCACGAGCTGGTTCTGCTGGCCGGCAAGATCGATTGGGACTGGATCGACGGTGAGATCGCTCCGCTTTACAGCAAGAACGGCCGGCCTGGGATCGCGACCCGCTTCATGATCGGGCTCTTGCTGCTCAAGCACATTTACGCGCTGTCCGATGAGGGGGCGTGCGACCGCTGAGTTCACGACCTAGAGTTCTTCCAGCACGCTTTCACGCACGAGCGCTCGGACCTGAGCCATTGGCGCAAGCGGCTCGGCGACAAGCTAGAGCTGCTGCTGGCCGAGAGCCTGCGGGTGGCGCACGGGGCCGGCACGTTACGCAGCCAGGACCTCAAGCGCGTCACGGTCGCGGTGCAGCCGAAGGCCATCACCTTTCCGACCGATGCCGAGCTGCTGCATGCGGCCATCAAAGGCCTCAATCGCCTGGCGAGAAGGCACGGGGTCAGGCTCCGGCAATCCTTACGCTCGCGTGGCCAAGGCCGCCGCGATGATGGCTTCCCGCTACGCTCACGCCAAACAGTTCAGGCGGCATGAGCGACAGTTGCGCATCCTGCGTAGCAGGCTCGGCCGGATCATTCGCGACGTCCGCCGCAACATCGAGGGCCAGCCGGCACTGGAGGAGGCCTTCGCCGTTCCGCTCGGCCGGGCCGCGCAGATTCGTTCGCGCAGCAGCGCCAGCGCGGCTGGAAGCTTTATTCCTTCCATGCTCCGGAGGTGGAGTGCATGGGCAAAGCCAAGGCCGCCGCGCCTTACGAGTTCGGCGTGAAGGCCTCCGTCGTCACCAACAATCGCCGCGCTCGGGGCGGCCTGTTCGTGCTGCACCCGAGCGCAATGCCCGACAATCCGTATGATGGGCACCCCCTGCGGGACGTCATCGTGCGCAGCGAGAAGCTCACCGGCTGTCCGATCGAGCGGGCCTATGTGGACAGGGGGTACCGCGGCCACGATGCCCAAAATCCCCGTCGCGTCTTCATCTCCGGCCAGAAGCGCGGCGTCTTCGGTCATCAAGCGCGAGCTGCGCCGTCGCTCTGCCATCGAGCCCATCATCTGGCACATGAACGCCGAAGGCGACCTCGGCCGCTGCTACCTCAAAGGCCGCGCCGGCGACGCCGCCAACGTCATCCTCTCAGCCGTCGGCCACAACTTCCGCCGCATCCTCGCCTGGCTCAAGAACTCTTGGGCCTCTTCCTGGAGTTGCGATAGCGAACGCTCGCCACTCCAACACAGCTCAATCTGGCTTATTAACTCAGGAGTTGGAGCCTGTGGAGCCCAAGGTGCGGTTCATTCGGCCACTGGATCCGGATGCGAAGAAGACCGATGCCGTACCACAAGCGGCAACTATCGAGTCGCTTAACTAGTCTCGTATCGAGTCACCTGCGCGCCCCGCGCTCCGTTCCGGCAAAAGGAGACCCTGGATAGCCGCTAAAAGCGGAACCTAACAGGGACTTGCAGAACGCAGGCGTGAGCTTGCCGCGATGGATCACGACGTCTTCGTGACCCGCTGCAGCTCGAGCGTTCTGCCAGAGGCGATTGTAGCCGCGCTGTTCGTTGGATTTCACGTGGCAAGCGGCGAACTCGGCGTCATCCAATGTCGTTAACTGCCACGCATAGGCCGGCCGTTTCGTATGGATGTGCGCCCACATCGGATTTGGCACCGTACCATTGTCCAGTGGTGCAGGCTGCAGCTTGATCTCGAACAGCTTTCCTGGCTCGCCCTTCAACGCGTGCGGTGGCTCCAAGGGAGCCAACTCCTCGGCCGCCTGCAACCGTTCGAGGTACTTCTGCGAGGGAAACGCATAGGTCTTCATGCAATCGATCTCGATCGAAGCCTTTTGCGCCTTCGAAGTACGTGCCTGCCCCTTAACCTCCGACCACATCGCCTTGAGGCGGACTATTTTTTTTTGCACTTCGGGCACTTGCATAGGCGTGAGTAGGACGCGTCGGCGATGTTCGTCCAGCGCGGATACACAGGCCTCAATCTCCGCGGATTGGCTGTGCAGCCGCTCAACCACGGTGTCCACGACGTGCTCGGCATCTTCGGGCTTCATGTGGCGCGCTTGCGAAATGGCTCTTTGCTCACTGGGCAGATCGAATTGCAAGAGTTCGTCCAATCGCGCGAGCAGGCGCGTCAGTGTCTCCTTCGATGGCGCAGTCTGCCATATCGCCAAGTGTTCCCTCGCCGACGATGACATCCTCGTATGCGCCTCCTCCGCGCTCGCGAGTTTCTTCGTGCCCAGATCCGAGAGCACAATAACCTTGGTGGTTCGCGTCGTGTCGGCGTCGGGCCTAGCGAGCTGCGGCTCGGGCTGCCCGGCCGCCGAACTCCCCGCACCTCCGGCCTGCCTGCGCTTGCCCTTCCCTTTCCTGCGCGCCGGACTGCCTTCGGCCGCCGGGTCGTTACCGGCAGCGTCGGCCGGTAACGCAAGGCCAGCCCCCGTTGGCGGTGCAATGATGGCTGGTGTCTTCGGCTGCACTGCTAGCAGGCGCATGACCTCATGGGCGGTGACCCACGATCCTTCCACGATCTGATCCAACAGATCCAACGGAAGCTCGGGACTTGCTTCCTTATTCCTTAGCTCGGCAACCATGTTAGGCAACGCCGACGCAAATTCCGATAGCCGCTCCAAGACCCCTTCCAGAACGGCGCAGTGCTCTGCGTCGAGGGCTTGTCCTTTGCTGTGCAGAACAGCGTCGCCCGTTGAGAGGAATGCCGGAACAACATCGCCCATGAAGGTTCCGAGTAGACGTGCCCGACCGTTCTCACCCAAGAGAATTTGCCTGACGGCCGGGTCGAGCGTGCTCGCGTGCGACTCAATCATGACCCGCGCGAGAAGGACTTGCGATTGCAGATGCACGCACCTCGTGTTCAGTGCCCAGCCGGTATGCAGCCGTAGTGTCGCCTGTTCAGCCTGTCGAATTTCGGCCGTTGCACTTGGCAAGTTGGCAGTGGCTGCGCAGACGGACTGCATACGTTCAGAGCGCAATGCCTTCTTTTCCCACCACTCCGTGCAGGCCAAATAGTGTTTCGCCGCACTGGAAGCCGCTCGGATCAGTTGGTCGGGCGGAGCATTGGATTGGCGCATCCGCTCGAGTATCTTTCCCGCATTCTCCCTACGCTGCTCCAAGGCGTAGATAGTCGGTGCGGCCAGCGCATTGCATTCGTTTCCCGCATCCAGAGTCCGGTCACGAACTCGGCGAGCCTGATCTTCGGACAGAATGCTGCGCGCCACATCTGGAGACAGGCTCGCGTAGTAGTCCAGAACTGCTGCGCCTGCTTTGACAACCTGATCGATCAGCTCTTGCGCCTCAGACGAGCTCTGAGCGCCCATCGCAGCACTGTGGCAAGCATCAAGTTCCTCAAGCAGGCTGTCCATATTGTGTTTCGCTGCGTTGATCCCCTCGCCGCTTGAGGAAATGGGGACAGCCACACCCGAACCTGAGGGCACGCTCGCGAGCGTCGCCATTCTATCTTCAGGCGCTAACCGCATCCGCTCCACGACGGAGTTGAAAACTCGGTGGCCTTCCGCAGGAACAAAATTTGGCTCCGAATGCGCACTGCTCGATCCCGACGTGCTGTCGGCTCCTGCAGCCCCAACATGCGGTTCGCCAGGTCGGCCAATGCCCGTCATTTCCATCTCCCATACGGTCAACAATGCCAGCGTCCCTGGATAGGCCGCCTTGCTGACGGTTGGCTGACGAAGGATGCTCTCCGGATGCACAACCCCGCCGCCCGAGTTCCAATTTCATGGAAGCTGTTGCGGGGCTGAGGCAGCAATATGGGATGGCCCATAAGGTAGGGGATCGTCGATTGTAGCGCCTGTCCGCATTCCGTTGCCTCGCCGTGACCAGTATGGAAATGTGCGCTGCCACCAAAGTCATTCCCGAATACCGAAAGCCGTCGAGCATGGCGAACCGAGGGTCGATTTTCAGACTTTCGGCAGCAGCAAAGCTCTTACTAACCGGGAGGACATGCTATTGTTCGACCAAAGAGTTTCGGGTCCAACAATGCGTAGATCTGGCTCGATGTGGAACGTTCCGTCAAGACAACCTCTTCTTCTCGCGTTCGAGTGAGCAGAACTTACGTTGTGCAAGTCCTATTCAGAATAGGACCTCGCCGAGGATGCTGCCCAGTTAAGCGCACTTAGAATACGCTCATAAAAATAACGCAGTGAGTGTGCCAAGCACACCGAGCGCCAATCCGATATCGGCGAACCTACCATTGGCCCGTCTCGAAACAGCAGAAGCGTGAGAATCGGTTACACCACCAAAATTGCTCCCACCGATATCGCGATATGCAGATATTTTCGAGATGCATATATCCCAGTGCATATCCGAAGACGAGAAGGATACCGCCGAAGGGTATCAGCAGAAACATCGGCAAGAGCGTTGTCAGGTCCCCGCCGGCCTTTCCAAACTGCTTTGAGGCAATCAACGCTGCGATTATCGAAAGCGTTACTCCAAAGAAAATGGCGACCACCGCTCAATCTTCAATGCTGAACTCATCGCCTGACGTATCGAAAGCGCTGTCAAGGTGGTTTCCAATCAATGGACTGCATCTCCTGGCTGCCTTGGACAGCTTGGACGTCGATCTACACGATGCATGCACATGATCCGAGGACGGCGGCATGAGCCTGAACACGACCGCGGTCCGGATCAAGGTGACCTCAAGGATGTGAAACCGAAGGTGATGCGATGCCTTGTCGTGCCGCTCACGCTGCGCCTTGATCGGCTGCATCTGACGCTTCAGGCGGCGTTTGGCTGGACGAACAGCCATCTCTTCGAGTTCCTAGCCGGCGAAGGACGTCGGGGTATCCCTGATTCCGAAGGAGATTTTGGCAATCAGCCCATCGATGCATCGCAAGACGCGGCTCTTCAATATCGTTCAGGAGACCGGCGCGAAGACGATCCACTATCTCTATGACTTCGGTGACAGCTGAGGCCAAGTGATCAAACTCGAAAAATGGGTCGACACCACGACGATAGAGGGACTTCCCTCCTGCTCGAGGACGTCGGCGGTGCACCCGGCTATGCCAAATACCTTGATGCCAGCGGCGACCTTACTCATCTGGAACATGAAAATATGCGCCGGCCCCCACAGTTCGATCCCAACGTCGTCGCCCCGAAGATGCTCGAGGCCGCCGTCAACGCATTGTCCAAAATTTGGAAGCCGCGGCGTCGCGGCACGCGGCTCAAATAGATGTCAAGCGTCAATCATCAAAAGGGCCGCAGAGCTACGCTTACAGTCCGCTTACCGGTCTGGCAAGCCAAAGTCGGCAATGAAGAGGCGAGGAACTTCAGCTCGCTCACTTCAGCCGGAGTGAGTTTCGGGCTGACGGACCGCAGCGCTTGTCTTGCCGCTTTGGGACCAACCCAGGCAAGCGCGCGCACGCTCGACGGCTAGCGAGGGATAGCTGCCAACCTGGCGCATGCTTGAGCTCCACCATCTGCTTGCCGATGTAAAGCTCACGAGAAGGACCGGACGTTATAGCATCCCAACGGAGCAATCGCGGTTGCTGCCACAGACCAGATAACAGCAGACCTCCTCAGCATTCCCGAGGTCCTCACTTAACGAGTAACGCACATTTGCGCTGTATGAAGTCCAACATCAGCGGAACAGGCAGCCGCAATAGTGCGGCCGGCACCGGCCAGAGGAATCGAGTTCAGAACTGTCGAAGAGCTCAAGCTAAATGATCTCGAAGTATCTCCGACGTTCAAAGTCGGTGACCCGATGTTGAACGGCTTCCCACTCCCAACGGCGCGAGCAAGAAAACGCTTCAACAAACCTTTCTCCGAACACATCACTTGCCGCTGCAGACTCTGCAAACCGAGAAGTTGCCTCTGATAGGCTTTGAGGCAGTCTCGCGGACGGACGACACATTTCCGCGCTTGCATCACCGACGATCGAAGCCGGTAGTACCGGACCTGTCTCGACACCCAATATTCCCGAACCAATCGCACATGCGAGCGCGAGATATGGGTTCAGGTCTGCGCCAGGCAGCCTATACTCCAGGCGATGGGCAGATGGCTCTCCCGGAATGGCGCGAACCGCGCAGGAGCGGTTGTCAACTCCCCAGCTTGGACAGATTGGTGCCCAGCAGCCAGGTACCAATCTCTTGTAGCTGTTGAAGTTCGGCGCAGCGAGCACACAGAAGTCATTCATGTATTCTAGTTGTCCGGCGATGAATTGCCTCATAAGTTTCGAGACGTTGCCGAACGCATCACTGTCGTAAAACGCATTCTGACTATCCGAGGACATCGAGATGTGAATATGCCCGGACTGCCCGGGCCATTCCTCGGAAACCTTGGCCATAAATGTAGCCATCATGCCTCGCGTTTGCGCCCAGGCCTTTATCATCGACTTGAATATGGTTGCTCGATCGGCAGCTTCCAGCGCATCACAATGACGAAGTGACGCTTCGACCACGCCAGGTCCCGTTTCAAAGTGCAGTCCGCTGAGAGGTATTCTAGCCTTGTCACAAAGCGCCAAGATCTCATCGAACAGCTCATGTTGCGCGACAGAGCGCGCAATTGAGTAGCCGAACGGGCCGCGAGTTAAAGGAGTCCATTCGCCGAACGGCTTTTCTTCAATCGTGTCTGCGTTCTCCTTAAACAGCATGAATTCAAACTCGAACCCGGCAGTGCAGTCGTATCCGTGTTCAGCAGCCCTTCGCAGGACCTTACGCAGAATACCGCGCGGGCAGATGTTCTCATGTGCGCCCGTGAACTCCGCGAGGTAGAGATATTGATCGCCAAGATGAGACACCGAACGGCCGGTGCCTGACAGAATACGCAGGTCAGCATCTCCGAACGCTGATAGCGGCTTTTGCGTGAAACTGGCCGGAATGACCCGGTCCGTACAATCCCACGCCAGCACCGCTTCAGAGAACTTGATAACTTTATCTCCCTCCGAGAGATCTTCACCCAAGACGTGTTTGCCTCGCAGAACGCCATCGAAGTCGCTTACGCCGACCATCGCCGCGCGGGCTGGATTCGCTCCGGTCAACCTGGGATCAGTTGGCATTAGTCGCAGTCCTGCATCACTAAATCGAACACCTGGTCCATCCGCATTGCTCGCAACTTGCGATAGTCACTCTCAAGCTGAGTCAAGTCGCTATTCACGAGATAAACGATGCCTGGTGTTGACGCCAAGTCGATCGTGGGAACTAGCTCTTGACCAATCGGAACGAATGCAATGGCGTCCGCGAAGCTCGGGAGCTTGCGGATGGCTTCGAGTCCCGGGTAACCGGCAACGACACCGCCCATATCTGAGATCAGCGAGACGCAAAGTGCGTGAGCCTGCCGCTTGTAGGGCCCGCGCAGCCTCATATGTTCAGCAAAGCCCTTGGGATCTGCGTAGCGCCAGGCCGTCAGGGTCATATGGTTGTGCCCCAACGACATCGTTCGTGCTTTTGCCGACATGGTCCCTTGAAGCCTCGCTCCGAAGTCCACCAGGACCGGTCCCCGATGATCGACGATGATCTCAGCATGAGCCGGTCCGTGGACGATCTGTAGTGCCTGCAACGCACGCACCAAGTAGTCGGACAGTTCCTGAACGATTGGTTCGCTGCCCTCCAACAATCTCTCAAGTGAGCAGACCGATGATGCCCTCTCAATAGGCACCGTGTCATAGGTCCAGGCCTCCGTAACGAAGGCTTCCCCGTCGATCGAGATGGCATTTACGGTATATTGCTGGCCGTTTATTTTTTCTTGCCCAAGGGCAAAACGATTCAACGCTCCGACACGGTTCGTCTTCCCGACAATTGCGCTTAGAGCCCGGCGAATATCAGCATCTGTTGAGCAAAAGAATACATCCTCGGTACCCGTACTGTTCAGAGGCTTGATCACGATCTGATCGAACTTCGCTTCGCGCTTCCAGCTCGCGATCTCTACAGGACTGTCGGACACGACTTGTCTGATCGATCGCACGCCCGCGGAGGTCAGCGCGCAAGACAATCGCGCTTTGTCACGCCGAGCAGCGGATAGCGCGGTCCCATTTGATGGTAAGCCCAGCCGCTCCGACAAAGAATCGGCGAGTTCAACTCCGGTCTCGCAGCCCGCGATAACGAACTCCAATTCCCGGCCATGGAGAGCCTGGAGATGATATTCAACGATGTCGTCGTACCCCATGCGCTCGCTGGGGCGAATGACTTCATCATACAGATCCGCATTAAAATGCGATTGGAATATGGGCGGAATCTGTGCAGCCGACATCACATGCACCGTTCCAATTCCATAGCGCTTGAACTCTTCCGGTAGGTATCGGCCGGTAGAGTATGCGTCTACGATTACACAATTCCGTTCTTTCATGCGGATCTCCGATACTGCACGTAGATGTTGCAGACAGCAACAGCGGTAATGAGAACATTTCCAACGAACGTATGTGACGAAGGCACGATGCGAGAATCGAAGTACTGGAACAGGAAGGTGATGATAGGGGCGGTGGACAGGACCATGTTGACGGTGAAGGGCTCTACGCGGCGAATGCCCTGCTGGATCAAGAGCAAAGGAACAAGGATCGTCGACAGCCCAATTGTTGCGATCGCAAACCAATGCTGCGAGATCTCAGGCACGATAGATGAATGGTCGACCAGTCCCAGCAGCAAGAGAATCGTTCCATAAAAGCGATGCGCCAGGACTTGTCGGCCAGAAAATCCACGGTCGAACAGTAGTTTGACAAGTATATTTGTAAGGGCCAGCGATAGGCCGGCTACGATGGCCAAGACGATGCCAAAGGACGATCGAGCCCCCCACTCCACGCCCGCGTTGCCGCTCGCCGATATCCAAATCATGTAGCTCCCGATCGTTGCGATCGTAACGCTAACGACAATATCGGATGCTGGAGGGGCACCCTGGCGCCTGATCAGTGCGTTTAACCACACTGTTGCGGCGGGCCCCAGCGCCACCATGAAGGCGACGACGATCGCAGGCTCAGCGTATTTCAGTCCTATAAATAGGCCGATCCAGCTGATTGCTGTCACGACATTGAGCGCGACGAAGACCAGGAGCGACGACTTCACCATCGTTGCCTCGCCTCGCTCGTGGCGAGCCAGGAGATTGAACATCAGACAAACAACAGCGAAGGACAGCAGGAGCGCGACGAACACATCCGCTTGCTGAAAATACGACGCCGCATAAACCTCGCCTGCCGCGCTCACGACGACATAAAGCGCCACAAAGAAAACTCCCAGAGCGAAGCGATTCGTCAATCGCTCAGTCTTCCTGTGCCCGCGAGGCGGCGCACGGCCCTCGCAGGACCAGGCGCGTGCATCGGATCCGAGGGACTGTCCTTTCGACCTGCGACCACGTTTAGTTTGAAATGTCACAACCCGCCTCTAGTTCTTCTTAGTTCGGTAGTACCCAACACACGCCTCTCCAAATGCCTTGAACAGTTGCTTGCTGAGAAGATCGGTTGAGACGTGCCATTCGGGGTGCCATTGCACACCGATTTGCAGGGTCGGAGCGCCAATGACCGAAGCCGCCTCGACCAAACCGTCAGGCGCCCACGCCTCCCGCCTCAGCGCCGGGGCAAGCGCCTCGATGCCTTGATTGTGCAGAGAGTTGACTTGCGCTTCGATCGTCCGCGCGATTGGAAAGAGCGCGCCATCGGAACAGATCCTGACGCTGTGCGCGGCGTCGTACTGACGGTCTCTTGGACGATCCGGCTTCTCGGCATGCATCGCGCCACTTTGCGGCCTCCACTCCGCAAGCGATGAGCGAAGCGTGCCGCCGAAATAGACGTTGAGTTCCTGAAGCCCACGGCAGATGCCCAGAACAGGCATTCCGAGCGCGATGGCGCTCTCTATAGTTTGAGCAGAAAGCCTGTCCCGCGGACGGTCAAGGATCCCAGCCTCAACGTCCTGCCGATCAGCCTCCGTCAAGGACGCAGGCGCGCTCAGGACGGCGGGGTCGATGTTCGATTCATCACCTGTCAACACCAAGCCGTCGAGCCGGCGCATGAACGCCGGGGGGACCTCCTCCCCCGCATCTTCGGTGTCGACCGTCGGCAATATGACGCAAGCCACTCCCGCATGACGATGGAGTGCCTGCAAGTACTTGCGCCGCAACCAGTCGCGATGCACACCATCGGCCATAAGACGATTCGAAGTGACGCCGACCACGGCTCGGGTGCTCTCTGGCCGTAGCAACGTCACGCGACCTGCCCTCGCGTGCGAACCTCGGCAACGGACTGCTCATACAAGCGTCGATTTCGCTCTTTTAACTGAGCTATGACGCTAGGTTGACCTTGAGGTCCCCTGACAAAGAGCCCGCCCCAGGTCGCGGCAACCTTCGCATAGTTGGGATCCTGCATTCGGATTTTCTGAGCTTTGCGCAACAGCCAAAACGGGATACCCGGCGAAAGGTGATGCTCAAGGTGGTACTCATCCAGATTCTGCCCAAGGATGGCTCGCTCGAGGAAATTTCCTTTCCGATTCCTGGTGAGATAGACGTTCTGCGTCTCGGTTTCGCACATAGGTGAGTGCTCGGCTAGCTCGATAAACCAGCCGAGGACCTGGAACGTGGTGAGATAGGGCACGATCCAAAATAGGACGACGATATGGAGCAGCCCAACAGCATATGACCCGGCCAGGATGCTGATCCAGAAGAGATAGAAGCCATACTTGTCGATAAGTATGCCTGAGCGACTCTGATCCTCGGCCTCTGTGATCGAAAATCGATTGGTCCAAAGATACTTCAGATACGCTACTGTCGCGCCGCCGAAGATCGGCTTCCAGATCATGTTGAAAGCGTACCGCCCCGGAGGCTGCACGTCGTAAACGCCGCTGGCCAGGAAGAACTTCAGGTCGGGATCCTTGTCCGGGTCTCCGAGATAGGGATGATGCAAATAGACGTGCGAGATCCGGTAGGCCCAGTGGCGCTGGAACAAGGGATAGGAAGCGAACAGAATGCCCAGGACGTAGTTCCAGGTCGTGTTCTTCGCGAGCGTGCGGTGAGCCGCATCATGAGCGATGGTTGTCAATCCGCGCTGATAGGCACCAATTATAAGGACGGCCAGCGGGTAGAGCCACCATGAGACCGACACGGTTGCGAGCGTGCTCGCTGTGATGACAGCGTAATCTTTGGCAATATAAGCGGCTCCCGTTATGTTGTCGGGCCCCAGCTCGGAGAGCTGCCTATTGATTTCTCGGCTGAATTGAACGGCCTCGTAGCGTGATGACCTCAATTTCCAAGCGTCTGCCTGATTCATGAGAACCTCCTCCTGATCGCCTTGCAGGTTGTCAGATTGCGGAAAGCGCCTTGTCCAGATCGCGCAGGATGTCGTTGACATCTTCGATGCCGACGCAAAGCCGGATCGAGCCGCCAAATATGCCCGCGGCTTCGCGCTTTTCCCGCGGGACGGTGGTGTGGGTCGTCGAGACAGGATGGGTCACGAGCGTGCGGGCATCGCCTACATTCGAAACGTGATACATCAAGTCGACGTTCTGGATGAACTTGCGCCCGGCTTGTTCGTCCTCCACTTCGAACATGACCATCGCCCCGTGTCCGTATGCGGCATTGAGTGTCTGTTCGACGGTTTCCCGATCGGCGCCTTCAAAGAGCCCCGGGTAGAAGACACGGTGCACTTTAGGATGCTCCTTGAGAACGTCGGCCACGATCCTAGCATTCGCGCAGTGCTGCTTCATGCGAAGTGGCAGCGTTTCAAGCCCTTGGATCAGTTGAAAGCTCGCAAACGGGGCGATGGCCGCGCCGGTATCGCGCAACCAGGTCATGCGAGCCTTGAGAAGAAACTCGCTTTTTCCAAGATCGTCGACATCGCGCACCGCGTTATGCCAAACAATTCCGCCATGCGCATCGTCGGGACGGTTGAACAAGGGAAAGCGAGAGGCTCCCCGGTAGCTAAACTCGCCGTTGTCAACGATCAGTCCACCGAGCGTCGTGCCGTGGCCGCATATATATTTCGTTGCGGAGTACGTCGTAATAGCAGCGCCGAGATCTGACGGCCGGCATACCAGCGGCGTCGTCGTATTGTCTACGACCAACGGCACGTCGTACTTTCGGCCGATCTCGGCCAGCTGTTTGACGGGGAGCGGAATCAGACAAGGATTCGAGATCACCTCTCCGAACAGGCATATCGTGCGATCATCAATGGCACGTTCGAACGTCTCGGGCCTTCGAGGATCGGCCGTCCTCACGCTGATCCCAAGACGCTTTAATGTGTTGTGGAGCAGGTTCCAGGTATTGCCATATAGATACGGAGAGGCGACGACATTGTCCCCCACTTCGCCACTTGACAGGTTGACGATAGCAAGGAACGTCGCTGCTTGACCTGACGCAACGGCGAGCGAGTCGCGTCCCATATCGACGGCGGCGTAGCGCCTTTCCAGCGCGCGCGTCGTTGGATTGATGATCCTTGTGTAGGTGAACCCATCAGCCTTGACGTTGTAGACGTCGGCAATGTGGTTTAGATCGCCATCGAGTTCATAAGCTGTGTTCTGGTAAATCGGCACTGCGACGGCTTTCGTCGCTACGTCACGTCGATAGCCCGCATGCAAAACAGCAGTCTCGGCCGAAAACGGCAGCTGCGGGTCCCTAGCCGCTCGCGCCGGCATCCTTATGCGAGCCCCGCATGTCTCTTGGGCCAACATCGGCGCCGCTGACCGAGCCTGACGGGACCGTAGATATGTACGAAAAGCGCAGCCCAACCGCTCGATCCAGCTGGATTGGATTTCCCCAATGCAACCGACGCGGAAGCTCCGCGTCGGAAGATGCAGCTTCGAGTAGACGTAAAGGTTGTGGGCCGCCAAGTGGCGATACAGCCCATCGAATCCTGCTTGGTCCACGATTCCGGACGGCGCACTGAACGCGACGCAGACCGGCGACTGCAACTCCGTGGACAGCAGCGGAGACACCAGTCCTTCGAGTTCTTTGAGGAGATCGTCCCTGACCTTCTCATACCTGCAGCGCCTGGCATCAATGCCCTCCTCGTGCAAGATCTCCAAGGCCTTTGTCGTTGCCTGAACGATGTGGGTGGGAGGGGTCGATCGCCACTCACCGGTGCGCTCGAGCGAGCGCCATTGATCTCTCACGTCGAGCACAAACGACCTCGGTTCTTGAACCGCATTCTCGAGCAGTTCGCGAGACGCGATGACAAACGCTACTCCCGGTGGCCCTTCTATGCACTTATTGCTCGATGTGACCAGGACGTCAGGTCCACGCTGGCTCAGATCGATATTAAGGGCACCGAAAGAACTCATCCCATCGATGATAGTCTTTACGCCACGCCGCCTCGCCTCCTCCACGATCGCGTCCAGCGGATTGACGATTCCGGTTGTCGTCTCACAATGCACGAAACATAGGTGCGTAACGCCAGGATTTCGGTTCAGATGCTCGCCAATTTCTTGAGGGTCCAAAGGATCGGTGGCCCGCTTGACAAGCTTTAGTGCTTCGACACCCCACAGCTGCAGAATTCGTAAAATGCGCTCGCCATAGATGCCGTTTATGCAAACGAGCGGCCTGTCGGCTCGGGACACAAATGAAGAGAGAGCGGCTTCCATTGCAAAGGAGCCGCCTCCCTGAATAGGCACCACCGAATAGTCTTCAGGATTTCCCAGCAAGCTGAGCATCAGCCGCCTCATGCAGGCGGTCACTTCATTGAACTCGCAATCGCGCGATGCGAGATCAAGCTGCATCTGGCTCCTGACTGCCAGCGATAACGACAATGGGCCAGGCGTCAGCAAAGAGCGCTGTCTTGTCAAACCATTCCTCCTCAGGTTGTAGTCGTCAATGGATCTGGAGAACGCCAAGCCACCAGGGGAGCCCCTTGGCGAGCGTCGACTTCCTCGTGTCAACAGCTTCGGGGCAAGCATCATAAATCGCGGGCGCGTTTCCGGGCCGGCGCCCAAAACACCTGCCGGATGGCACCCTCCATATCTCATCGCAGATACGGAGCGATCTCACATAAAGCTCATCACCGATGCCATTCACAACCGCGCCCTCGAACGTAAGTGGCGCCGACGCGCGCTCTCATCCCAACCATCACACATGCGCTGGCTTGAGCGCCGTCGGCTTCTTGCGTCGCGAAGCAGCAGCCCGGCCGACCGACCGACCGACTTACGCCGTGAACCTGCTCTATTCAGGCAAACTTGACGTTAGGAAAACGATGCAGTCGGATGTCATCGCGCCCGGATGCAGATCAAGACACGGCACTCTTGATGATCGTCGTCGGCAGCGGGAGGTTGATGTGTGGACTTGAGCTTGATGCATTCGCACTCCGTCGTCGTTGGAGGGTTTCGGACGCTGATGACCTGTCGCTGTCCATATGAACATCGTACAACTTGACGTTAGGGGCGTTTCAACCCTCTCGGGAGATTTTCTCGCGTGAATTTTTCCTGACCGTACTCGCATCTGCCCGCGACAAGCCGACGTAGACAGCAGAGTGCGGAGAATCACAGCGAGCTATAATTAATTTGAGAGTTCGACATCAGGACCGCCGGCCTTCCGCCTGCGAGCGTGCTACCTGCAGGTAAGTGATGGCGAAAACTTCCCGTTCACGTGCGATCCTCGCCATACCCCCAGATGGAGTACGTGCTTCTCCGCCGTGCCAGCGAGATCCCCCTGGATGGTGGTTCCTGGAAAGTGTACGCCCTCGTCGCAGATGACTGCCGGTATCACGTCGTTGCGCTTGAATGAGCGGCTTTGGCAGGCTGTGGTCGAGCCCGGCTTGAAGACAATTGAGCGACCTTTGAATGCTGGCCCTTTAGCAACGATCAGTTCGTCACCTTTCGGCGAGTCGCCGCGAAGCAGAATATGTCATCCTGCTTTGCTAGGACTACGTCGAGCCGACTCCAGATGAGTGGCACGTGTCCTCTCTGCGAGCAATCGCTATGCGGTAGCATCTCTCAGTTCTGTACGCCGCTTCGCGGCGAGAACGTCTTACGGATCAATCATCGGCTTTGTAAGCGTGCCGTGGTCGACGCGCGTGAGGCCCAAGGTGAGCCGGAGTTCCATCGCGTCGCGGCACTCAATGAGCGCAAGTACCTCGGGCGAGGCGCTCTGGTTGGACGGATCGCACCTCCAAGCACTTCTGCTCGCGTTGGCTCCTCTGCAGCGCCAGCTCGTTGATGGCGAGCTCGCGTTCGACGCGGTCTACCACGCGGTCGAATAGGTCACGGTTGACCAGAGCCGATGATCAAGACATCGCCTTGTCGCTTGCCATGGATGAACTCCCTTGCCTTTTCGGCCGCGCCCATCGCCGGCTTCATGGCGATCAACGGCGGCAGGCGGGACGGAGCAGAACCCGAAGCATGGCGGAGGCCCGTAGCGCAGCGCAGCATGGCTAGGGTTCGCGGCTGCTTTGTCGCGCGATGCGAAGGCGCGAGACGTACGCGGGCCGGATCGGTCGACGAGCGGCGGCCAAAAGGAAGCAAGCTTCCCGAAAGGCATAGTCGCGACAGGAGGGAGTCGAGGCCGACTGCTAAGTTCGGATTGGTCAATATACTGAAGCAAGCGCCCGCTCGCTGGAAGCGCCAGGCTCGGAAAACCGAGGCTCCACCTTCATACTGCGCGAAAGATCGAAGCCGGCCGAGCCGCTGCCTGGCTTGGCTTTGCGGGAGCTCGGCGTATCGCTGGCCGCACGCGTAGCAAGAAGCGCTAAGCGAAACTCAACCTACTAGGAGTCGGACTTCCTTTCTGGCTGTCATCGCGTCGTAGATTCTGATCTGGAGCATGGAACGGCGCTTCTTGAGCTCCTGCGCTCCCGCGCATGCTCCATCTCTGCTCGCGTACTCGTTCTTGAATTGACCATCCACTTCGAGCACGTAACCGGAAGTTGCCAGTCGAGGAGTGGGGGCGACAATTTTGTTCCTTTAGAGCGAAAAGTCCTGTCGCAGGCCCGCCTGAGCCGAATCGCCTTGGCCAGGCCAGCAGGATATTGCTGCGAATCGATGGTGCGATGCGAGAGACATCTAACCATCAAGAATTGAGCGCGCCATCAAGACATCCACTACCGCTTCCGCTGAATGCTCTAGGGTCTGCTCCATAGTCCTGAGATGAATCTCCGGTGTTGTTGGTGCTTCGTAGCACGAATCGATCCCGGTGAAGTTCTTGATCTTGCCGGATTTCACTTTTGAATACAGGCCTTTTGGGTCTCGCCGAGCGCATTCCTCGATCGGCGTATCGACAAAGACTTCTATGAACTCTTCCTTGCCAACCAGGCCGCGCACCCTGTCCCGTTCGGCCCTAGAGGGCGAGATGAACGAGCAGATCACAATCAAGCCGCTGTCCGCCATCAACTTGGCAACTTCACCGACGCGCCGAATGTTCTCCACGCGGTCCGTCTCCGAGAAGCCGAGGTCCGCGTTTAATCCGTCCCGGAGGTTGTCGCCATCCAGCAGCATGGTATGCCGCGACATGCCACACAGCTTTTGATCAACCAGGTTGGCAATCGTCGTCTTTCCCGCGCCAGACAGGCCAGTGAACCAGATGACGCAAGGCTTCTGATTCTTGAGCGCGGCGCGCTCCCTCCTGTCCACGGATAGCGCTTGCCTAGCAATATTGGTGTCCCGCCGTAGCGGAAAGGCGATCATGCCGGCCCCGACCGTACGATTCGTGTAACGATCGATGAAGATAAATGATCCGGTCTTTCGATTGAGGTCGTAAGTATCGAATACTGCGGGCATTGCGGTCGCAACATCGCAGAAGGCGATCTCGTTGAGGGAAAGCATCCCGGCGGCCAGATGCTCACAAGTGTTGACGTCGATCCGATGCCTAATTGCGGTAATGCTGCCGGTAATCGTCTGTGATCCAATCCGCAGCACGTAATTGCGTCCGGGAGCGAGCGGCTCCTTGTCCATCCAGATCACATAAGCGGCGAACTGGTCGGCGACCTTCGGTCGGTCGTCCGGTCGGGACAGAATGTCGCCACGGCCGATATCGATTTCGTCTTCCAGTGTAATGGTAACCGCATCGCCGGCTTCGGCGCCGACAAGGTCGCCATCGTGGGTCACGATCCGCTTGATGCGCGTGGTCCGTCCCGACGCGGCGACAACGATCTCGTCTCCTGCCGAGATCCTCCCGGAAGCCACCGTCCCGGCATAGCCCCGAAAATCCGGGTTTGGGCGGTTCACCCATTGGACCGGAAAGCGGAAAGCCTGGCCTGCGATGCCGGACGGGATGTCAATGCTCTCCAAATGCTCGAGCAGGCAGGGACCATGATACCAGTTGGCATGAGCGGAGCGGTCCACGACGTTGTCGCCGTAGCGGGCCGAGATCGGGATCGGAACGATCGAGGTGAAGCCGAGACCGGCGGCAAAGGCCAGATAGTCACGGGCGATCCGATCGAAGCACTCTTTGTTGTATGCGACAAGATCGATCTTGTTCACTGCCAGCACGACATGACGAATACCGAGCAGCGAGCAGATAAAGGAGTGGCGGCGGGTCTGAACCATCACGCCTTTGCGGGCATCGATCAGGATGATGGCGAGCTGGGCATGCGAGGCGCCGGTAGCCATATTGCGGGTATACTGCTCGTGGCCCGGAGTGTCGGCCACCATGAAGGAGCGCCGCGGCGTCGTGAAGTAGCGGTAGGCGACGTCGATCGTGATGCCCTGCTCCCGTTCGGCCTCGAGCCCGTCCACGAGCAACGCGAAATCGATGTCATTTCCTGCGCTGCCGTGCTTAATGCTGTCGCGTTCCAGCGCCGTGAGCTGATCGTGGTAGATCATCTTGCTGTCGTGCAGCAATCGGCCGATCAGCGTCGATTTGCCGTCGTCCACCGACCCACATGTGATGAATCGCAGCTGATCCTTCGTCCTGGCCGGTTCCGTTGTCGGCTTTGCAAACATCAAAAGTAGCCTTCCCGCTTCTTCTTCTCCATTGAAGCGGCTTCATCGGTATCAATGAGGCGCCCCTGGCGCTCCGACACAGTCGCGGTTTGCATTTCTGCGACGATGTCTTCGATCGTCGTCGCATCGGATTCAACAGCCCCGCTCAAAGGATAACATCCAAGCGTGCGAAAGCGGATCATCCGCATTTCCGGCGTCTCCCCGCAGTTAAGCGGCAGTCGCTTGTCGTCGATCATGATCGTCGCACCATTTCGACGCACTGTCGGTCTTTGTTTCGCGCAGTAGAGCGGAACGACCGGAATCTTCTCGAGCATGATGTATTCCCACACATCGAGCTCGGTCCAGTTTGACATCGCAAACACGCGCATGGTTTCGCCCTGGCGGATCCGTGTGTTGAACAGGCTCCAAAGCTCCGGCCGCTGGTTACGGGGGTCCCATACGTGTCCGGCCGAACGGAAGGAGAGTATCCGCTCTTTTGCGCGACTCTTTTCCTCATCGCGCCGGGCTCCACCAAAGGCGGCATCAAATCCGTGGAGGTCGAGCGCCTGCTTCAGCGCGTCTGTCTTCATCACCTGGGTATGGAGCGTGGAGCCGGAATCGATCGGATTGATCCCGCGCGCGATGCCCTCCTTGTTGATATGGACGATCAAGTCGAGGCCGAGCCGCTTGGCTGTCGCGTCTCGAAAGCTGATCATCTCGCGAAACTTCCAGGTCGTGTCGACGTGAAGCAGGGGGAAAGGCATTTTTGCCGGATAGAACGCCTTGATCGCAATGTGCAGCATCACGCTTGAGTCTTTTCCGATCGAGTAAAGCATGACCGGCCTTTTGAACTCGGCGACCACATCACGCATGATTTCAATCGATTCAGCTTCGAGACGGCGCAGATGTTTCGGCAGCATATGTCTTCTTTTCGATGCAGGATCTCTGTTCTTCGCCGTTCTATGGCTCCAGCCCAGAGTGGGGAATATCCGCGGCGGAAACGGCCGGCCAAGAGGCAGGCTCGTCCATGAGGTCAAGCCCAATTGGACAGCAGACTTGCAGACGCGGCAACATATCGCATTCCGCCCCTGGTGCGGCCGGCGCCGACGTCACACCTGATCGGGAGATCAGCTCGTGCGGGTTAAGGATCTTGGCTAAATCAACCAGCGTGTTTTGATCGCAAGCATTCAGATCGCCCTAGGAGATATTGAGGATCTGCTCAAGCCGCGCGACCTCGCCTCGCAACATCTCGATAGCCGCGTCGCGGTTCTCCGAAACGTTCCAAGCAGTGTGGACCGGCTCTCCAGCGTGAGAGGGGCCGGATAATGCTCCTGCCTTGGTAATTCGCAAATCCCACCAGGTTCGGAATATCCGACGATAGAGTTCGGTTACCTGACCTCCCCTATCCAGCACTCCGGCTTTCTGTGCATGCAGCAGTTCCTGCTCATATCCGAGTTCCAGCAAAAGCTCAGCGCCGACCAAATCCGTCACGGTCTGCATCTCTTCGACGCTCAATTGAGATTGCCATGACTTGACAGAGCTTTCGTCGACGGCGTTTCGTTCCAGGATTTTTCGATCCCCAAAGCTGCTGGATCGAAGATAATCTGCTTGTCTCATCCCGGTCGATGCGACGGCCGCTGGGTCACAGCCGAGCCCCGTCAACAGACGCCGGGTTTCCTCGTCCGGATGCGCCACGAGCAGTTCGTATTGCACGAACTGTGTCTGCGGGCGAGTGCGGTACGCGGCGAGCTTGGGAAGGCCCAGAACCAAATCGGCGAGTGAAGTTATGATGACGTCGGGCAGACGGAGCATGAGATCGGCGAGACCGGATACGCTAACCGAATGCGAGGTTTCTGTCCGCAGTGGGATGCCCCATGTCGACTTCAGTGAAGCGGCGATGGCATAGGGATTGCGCATCAGAAGGATGTGTGGCGCTTCTGGATAGACAGATTCAAGAAACTCAAGCACCGTCCAATAGCGTGGTGTCTTGTCTATGATGATGCGCTTGCCCGCTTCTGCCAGATACTGATCGTATGCTGCATCGGCAAAAGCTCGGCTGACGATCGTGCGATCTATCCGCCCCAGGAATTCGGAGGTCGCGGCCTTGATCAGTGAGCTGCCCGCCGGGTGACGCTGATCCACCATGCCAAACGCTTCAAGCGCCAACATCAACCAGGGTTCAGGCGGAGCCACGATGTCTGGATGGTGCTGGAGCAAGTGCGCCAGGAGTGTCGTCCCGGATCGCGGAAGACCGAGGAGAAAGCACACCTCAGGCGAACGGCCAAAACGTCCGCTCATCGTTCAGACCCTCCTGCTTGAAAAGCAACCCCTGTCCGCGCTCGCTCGATTGAGCGAAAATAGCCCGCCGCGCGATCACATGGGCAACCGCATGCGTACAAAGCGTCAAAACGACAAGAATTTTGTCTACCACTCATGACTTGAGAACCGTTCAGTTCGATCGATCGGGCGGGATCACGGAAGCATAACTGCAATTGCCTCCTCGATTGCTCGACAGTTGAAACGAAGTCAAGCGCCAGCTCAATTGCACGAAGGTTGATCGCGATATGGGAAGGTTGGGAAGAACTATACGAACGTTTGCCGAAGACCGCCCGCGGTACATGGAAGGTTATTGCGTGTAGTCATAAGCTGCCCGTTGCTGGGGCATTGAAGCCGTAAATGCGACATGCACCTCGCTGATGTTCGGCGTACAAGAGCAGACAGCTCGGCGAGCGCGGCAAAGAAGCAGACCACATCGCGGACATCTCACTTGGTGGGGCGCAGCTATCGTGTCAGCGCGCATCGATCCTGACGCAACTTTGCCGTGAATGCTGCCGTGGTCCGTCAAGACACTGTGCCATAGCTCCGGCCCGCCTGTTGTTCGCAAGCCCATCCGTCCGAACTATACCAACCGTTTGATTTACCTGCTCTTGCAGCACTGCCGCTCCCCTAATCGGCCCTAAGGACGGTTGTAAAGAACAGAACCTGGCTTAAGATGCCACCGGATTTACCTGATCCAGCAAGCGAGCTTGGCCGCATCTATACTGACGGAGACGAGATTGTCCGGCCGTTCATGTGGGAGAGCAGACCACGCGTGTCTCGAAGAAGAACTTGCCAGATTTCCTACCGTTGTGCTGGGCATCACTAGGCCACGTGGACGATCCTGATGGCGGTGGCCTATTTGGGCATTGAAAAGGGTGTACCGGTCAATCTGGTGTCACGATTGATGCACGTCGACCCTTCCTTCGTGACGACCCACTCAAAGCTGCTAGAGAAAAACGGTTTGCTGCGGCATAAGTCCTCCGCAAACGATACCTGGATCCTGCAGATGTCGTTGACGGCCAAACGCGCTGCATCTCGCGACTTTGGCGCCACGACAGGCAGCGCAAAATGAGCTCACTTTTGATGAAAGCGACGTTGACCGATCAAGCGAGCTCATTGCCAAGGCTGCTACAATGAGGCATCGCCTGGAAAGGGCCCGCTCTGGCATTCAGAAGACTAAACGCACGACTGTCAGAAATGGAGCTCGCTAAGCATGAGGCTCCCATCCTTCGAATATGTCTTGAAGCAGCGCGGTCGAAGGTGGTTGTGGTCCGTGCACAACGCCGACGGCACGCAGGTGATGACGGGTACAGGACGTAACCGCTCCGCCGCCATCTACCAAGCCAACAGAGCGCTGTTTCAATTGCTGTTGAGCGCGCCATATCGCGTCGGAGCTCAAGCTAGCCAACAGGCTCGGCGCAGTCCGCTTACGACCAAACTTTAGCCTGGCGTGAGCTTCGAGGACGCCCCATTTGCGAGGTTGTTTCCATTTGGCTAAAGCGATCAGCCGATGTATTCGGCCCAGCGCGGCCAAGACTGCCTCGCCGAAGCTGAACAAGCTGCTGGCCGAACGGATGCTAGATTCGGCCCCTAGGGGAGTTCGTCTGAGACTGGTCAGCTTCTCGAAAGGTAACGCGCCCAGGACTGAGCGTTGTGGCTCCATCGCATGCGTTCCGGGACCGAGCGTTTCGGCATTTTATCTTCGAGACAGAGTTATGGCAAAGGCTATGTCTTCACTCGCGATCACACATCGCAAGCGGCCGTCGCCCCCCTTCCAAGAATCTTGATCAAAGATGAGGAGGCGCTGGAGCGCATTCCGCGACATTGAAGTCCAGCACGTGCGTGAAAGACTCTCTTATCGCGGATCGGCAAACCTAATGTGCGACAAAGTTTCTATGACCAAAGAGGGCGGCCCGCGAGCCGCCCTAACGCGCCATTAGGCACCGCTGCTCAAAATTAACGCTGATGTCCGAGTCCGATCCCGAGATTTAAGGCCTTCTGGCGTAGCGCGCCGGCGCTGCGTTTGGTCATTTTTGCTATCTTTATGACCGGGGTCCGAGCCTTCGAATGGACTTTGAGCTCTTTGATATCTGCCTTGGTCCACTCGCGCCGCTTAACGCGTTTCTTGGTTGCTTTTTTCACGATGAATGCTCCTTCTGAGAAGAGGGCTTGTAACATAGTTTTTTCGCGCGACGACAGTAAAAAAGGACAGTCGTCGGAACTCGCGCCGGGTATTAGCTCGGTCATGTTCTGGAATGGCCAATCGCGATGAACCTGAACAGCTGCATCTTGGAGAGGTTCGTGATTTATATTAAGCTTAGAGCGATCAAACATCGAGGTTCCTGTCATTCAATTATAACGAAGCCTCTCAACACAGAGTCTGTACGAAGTTTACAATTCCACTGCTGCACTAGTCCAGACGCCCTGTCTTCCGAAAGCCATGTTAGTCTACGTGCTTAACTTCGAATAGAAGGGCGTCGATTGGTGAAACATCGGGGCGGTCTCTTGCTATGGTCACCTTATGACGATTAGCGCGCTCGTTATCTAAACGCCAGAGACCCCTTGGGGCTTGCGCGAATACTAGATCGGTCACGTCTTCGTGTCGGTCGTCCGGGCTCGGCTCAACGCGTCGGAGTGCACGAAGACATCAGCTCCTCCATTCCTTAGGTTTGATGAAGCCATATCATCCCTTGGTCGCGCTGAACCACTTCACATACCAATAGCCACTGCATTATGTCCAAACTGAACTTGCGCGATCTAATCGGGTTACGTGGCCATCAGCAAGGGATTGAGCGGCAAGCCGTCACGCCGATAGCCCTTGCGCGGGCTCAATCGCTTGCCGGGGAGCGCTTTCTGCGCGCGCTCGTTCGTAGCTGGGAAGACACCAGGGGCGCCTACTCATCTTCGGGCTCTTGCGCGATCTCCCGCTCAACCTGACCCTGCTTAGCACCCAGATCTAGCAGTTCGAGCCTCTCAAGAGCCTTCCTTCCGTCGTCGGTGATAATCCAGCACCCGGCCTCTCGCTCGATCAGCCTTTGGCCAAAAATATCGAGTTGGGGCGCGCGGCTCGCGATGCGCTTCATACGCGCCGGCCACTCTGGGCCGCTGCTGTAATAGATGGCCAAATGCTGTTTAACGACTTCGATGCTCGCCCGTCCGTGCGGCTGGCCGGCAAGTATCTTCAGTATGGACAGCTGAAAACTCACGCGAGCACGCCATCGAGTCGAGGAAAAGCTCCATAATACTTATCCTGAGGGAAGTCGCAGCGCCGTGCGCCGCTTTTCAAAAGAAACCTTGCGCCATAAGCCTGATGAAGCAGGATATCCACCTGCCGTCGACGCGGTAAGCAAGGTTCTCGACGGCATCCTGCCCAGAGTGTTTTGGAGAATGGGTCAGCGGAGATAGCCGCGTTGGCTACGCGTGTGACGAGTTCTCCCCTGTCGTCTTCGACCGATTTGAGATCAAACTACGTCGGTGGTAACCGCGCTGTTGCACATCTTGGCGAATGACATCGCTCACTGAACGCACCGCCCGCTTCTTTCGCTTCCAACTGCCGGCCAACCCCGCAGGAATCGCAAACCCTCGCGGAACGACCAAAAGATCGCGTCTTCCGTTCAAATAAATATCGAACATGTCGTCCCTCGTTTGATACGAGCGTAGATCGCCGGTTCATACATTTGGTGACATCGAAGCAACAGTTGCGCTTTAAGACTCTACGCGAGTTTTCTCCAGATTTCGCCCGCACTTGAGCGTGCATGGCGCAATCCCGCTTCTCCTTCACGTGCTCCGCATTGCCGAGAATACAGGAGCCTTCGCACGCCTTATTGTCGCTAACAGATCCCCTTATCGGGGCGTCGTTCTCGATAAGGTAATAAGCTTTGCAGGCAACCGTTGGATCGATAACGAGCCGGTGAACTGAATTGTCCTTCAGTAGACAGAAGCCTGATCTGTGATGCGACGGACTTTTGCCGCTCGGACGAATTTGATTGACATTGTCTGGCGTGGCAATCTTCTTTTGTTCTGAGTTTATCCCTGACCGCGCGATCAAATCGCACTCGGGTGCTGCTGTTTCAATGTACGTGAGGACCGTTGCGGGCACGATGGTGCCGCCGGACGTGAACGTGTTCACATCCCAACTTACCGCCCACTGGTCACGGAACACAGACATGGCGTTCATAGCGCGAACGCGAGATTCGCCAGTCACAAAGTGCTACGCTCCTCGGTCCAACTTGTGCCCTTGACATCTGACCATTGGCCGACATGAGGTCGATATGGATCAGCCTTCGTCAGATCGACACGATAATGACCATCCGCGTTTTAGGAATATTGCCGTCCTTGTCAGGAATATGCGCCCGAGCAGGTGGAGCGCACTCACCATTTCTGTTGAGCGTCTTCATGCAATACGCCGCGCCCTTTAGACTGCATTTACTTTGTCTAGCGGCCACATCGCCGTTACCGAGGCGAATTTGATCGGACCGAGTTGTAGTTCGGCAGACCTATCATCTCCGCCTGCGGTAGTCGCGCCGGCCGTTCATAGCGGCGTGAGGATGACGGCCGCGGCGGCCAGGCTGGCGGCGAAAGCGAGCAATACGCAGAAGGTAAACGCCGAATCGTGTTCCCATCGCTGCGGCAAAGAAGAAAACGTAGGCAGAAACAGCGAGTACAGACATAAGGACTGCTTCACCCATGCCGTGGATTTCGAGGCGGCAATGAGGCTTGTCCTGTGTCGGCCCTCTTTGAATGCGGGCATGCTCGGGAGTCAAGATCTTCGGCGAGGAACTGTTGAGCGCAATCAATCGCGAAAGGGGAGGATATCTCACGACCGAGCGCGCAGGGTCTGTTCATTCGGGCAGTCTTTGAGCGGACTTGCATGGTTTTGCCTCTCGAGGTCGGCGGCGCAGCGGACTTTGGTCTGACATAGGCCGCTCACCCGCTGCAGATCGCGCAATATGTCTCCATAGCGGCAGCAAGCGCATTCTCGGAAAAACCGTCAAGTGCGAGGCGCTTGCTCAAATGTTCAGGAGAGCGCGCTCTTTGCGCCATGGTTTGAAAGGCAGATGCGGACAACACGTGCGATCGCATCGATTTGCCGCGGGCTCAAGTAAGCCCGGTTCGGATGTCCGGGACAGGCTCGCGCGCAACCGGCTGATCAGATGCCTTAACCGTCAAGGGCATTAATGTGTGCAGATTGGCCAACCACGCATACCCTTTGAAACAGCCATGGCTGCCAGAGGCAGACTTGTGCTTGACATGAATCAAACAAGACCGACTTGTGGGAGCGGATCCTTCCGGATGGCCCTGCCGGTACGACGCTTGACGGAGCGCTGCAGAGCCAGTTGAGCGGCAGGCGGCAAACTGCGAGGTCCGCTAGGTGTCGTGAGACAACAGCGCGCTCGCCGATTTGACGCCAGCATCACCAGTTCTTCTCGAATCGACGGTCAACGCGATCCTGTCCGGATCACGCTTAGATTACAGATTGACCCACAATTCAATTCGCAGGCTTCCCCCGCCAAAGTCAAGCTAACCAGCCCATGCCGGCGGCAATGCAGGCGGGGTTCGGAGCTCTATCACATCGGCGAAGACTGTCCAATCGCGAACACTCTTTTGCTTGCAGAAATCGCTCTCCGCCTGCTGTGCAGCAGCACTCAGCGAGGCGGCATCAACCTTGAACGCTGCCTGACAGGCACGATGTTCGTGCCCGGTATCGTCACAAACGGTCTTAATGAACCGAACATTAAATGAAGGCATGGCATCCTCTTCTTGTGGGTTTGCTTATCCACCATTCTGCCATTCGCGCCACAAGTGTATTTGAGCTGCCTCAAGCAGCATCCCCAAGAGCTTGTCCGCTCCTCCATCGAGATAAGGTCGAAACTTTGGCACCGCGGCTCGAGCGCTCCTGTTGTGCCGCAGACCACGCGACCTCTATTTGTCCAGCTTGGCGGATCGCACTCTGTTTTGGGCCGAGGGATAACGCCTTCTGGTCTGCTCATGCCCTCGACTGACAAAATTGAGTCGCCGATGAATCGAGGAATGTCTGAAGAGATGATTGAGAGCCGCATGCGCCGTCACGCCCGCCGGCTATTGATCTCTATCGATCCCATACTCAACCGCTGGCAATATGGGGACTTGAGAGGCCGCGAACTTTACACGCGATACTTGATGGTCTCACGAGGCATTGCCGCAAACGCCAAGTCATTGCGCCAATCACCGGCAGAGCCATTTCTGACGGGCGCCGGCGGCCGGGGCTATCGATGGCGAGACCTACGCCCACGTGATCGTGGGCCAATGAGGCGAACCGCCCCTGCGGCCGCGACAGCAAAGCCGATGATCACGCTTGCCGCAGCCAACGTTTCGATGAGCCCAGGGTTCAGGACTTCAGCGCCAAAGCCTATGGCTGGGGATCTGCCCGGCAAGGCCACCGATAATGCGAGGCGAGCGATCAATTGACCATCTGCTTGCCGGTATCGCAGCATCGAGGACAAATGCTGTCGTGGCCCTCGCGAGCGGTGCGCCTCAAATCAACCCCGCTACACGCTGGCGTGTTGCGGACCAACGCGAAGCCCTGGCGGATCGCCCGACTTGGACATGTCGCCTGCCAACGCGGGCCTGTGCGGCTCGCAGCAGCCGCTCGAGGTCGGCCATTCTGGATGCGCATCAGCTCTTTTTGACCTGCATCAAATACTACGGCGACGGCCTACTGATAGAAGTGAGCTTCCCGTCCTAGGTCACACACATGGCAGACAGAAAGACTTGGCGCCCCTCATCTTTTCATGTCCAGATCCGGCGACCGAGTTCAAGAACTTCTGCCGGACGTCCCCGAGCCGCGTGCCGATGACATGCACACAATAACCTGCGCCGCGTGCGAAGGCGTCCACTTCATCGACCCGCGGACGGGCGCGATGATCGACGCCGAGCGCAGCTAGGCCCGTCCGAATGGGGTCAAGCGAGCTCCGGCGTCTTCCGGGTCTCGGGGATGCCGCCCGCTTCCAAGGGCGCGGCTGACGTCATCACAACCCAATGCCCCACGATGACGCCGTGGGACAAGGAGATTTCCCACCAACGAAGGATGTTCGACATGACAGACCACGGGGACATTAGTCCCGCCGGGGGCCAGATTGCGGGAGCGGCAGTCCAGTTCAACTTCTGCAGAACGGCGGTTAATACCAACCGCCGGGGTCTTGAGCTGATCCAGATCGATTCGACCGAAGCCCGGAAGTTGTTTCGCAGCGCCAATCCTAATATTTCGGTTGGCGAGCCGATCATGTCCCGGCACGATAGGTTCAACGGCGCCACGGCCGATAAAACCCCGGCCGCGACTGGCGCAATCGAGACCACGCCGCCTGGGCAATATTGGGCTGAGCCTGCTCGCGCGGCGGCCCAAGCCATCTCGTCCGTAGTTCAGAAGGTTGCCTGAATTTGTCAGCCAGCAGCGATGAACACCGTCCAAGATCTACTGGCGACCTGACCTGGGAGCGGCTCGAGACGGCGCCGCCCTTTGATCGGGATCTGGAGATTGCCGTGATCGAGGGTAATACCATTCACCGGGTGGTCTTTCCTTGCCGCCGGACCTTCGGCGGCTGGATCAAGGCCAAGACCGGAGAACACGTAGCCGTGCAGCCGACGCACTGGCGCATATGGCCAGATAGCGGGGGCCATCCTGCACAATAGATTGGTGTGAGTTGAGGCCTGTTCTGGTCCGGTGGCCTCTCGTGGGAAACAATGTAGAGTCGATCGAATGAGAGGGTCTACCAGGAAACATGTCCGACCACGTCTGGTAAGGCTATGGCACCGCCGCGCTGGCTCTCGTGCTGTGCCCGGCGCGAACTCCATATCTTCAGGACCTCACGTTCACGAACATCTACCTTCCAGTACAAGATCCATATCCAGAAGGTCGAGGCCATGGCTTCCTGCCCGCGCTGCGAAGTTGCCACGTCGACAGGTTCACCGTTGCTGATAAGGGCCCCGGCATCAGCGCTGATATCGCCGACCGACTGTTCCAGCCCTTTGTCACGATTAAAAGGCATGCCATGGGTGTGGGGCTATCAATCTACCGGACGATCATCGAGTCACATGGCGGCCATATCGTCGCGGAAGCGAATCCGGGTGGCAGCACGATCCCTCAGTTCAGCGCGCCATTTGCGGAGCTTAGTGAAGAGACATGATTGGGCGGCGCATTCTTGTGATCGACGATGACGCCGCAATGCGGGACTCGCTCGCGTTTCTTCTTGATGTAAACGGTTTCTACGTAGCAACCTATGAGACGGCGACCGCGTTTCTTAATGACGCCGCGAGAGGTCCAGTTGATTGCATTGTGTCAGACATCCGTATGCCGGGTATGAGCGGTCTCGAACTAGTCAGTAAAGTGAAGGCCAATTGCGTCAACTGCCCCGTCGTCTTGATAACTGGTCATGGCGACGTATCGCTCGCAGTCGAAGCGATGAAAGCGGGTGCGGTCGACTTCATCGAGAAGCCGTTCGTGGAGGAGGTGCTATTGCGTGCGATCAATAGTGCATTGGAAGCGCGGCCAACGAAACCAGCCGATGACGCAGCGAAACTGGAGGCGGAAGCCCGCCTCGCGGGCCTCTCGTCGCGCGAGCGTGACGTCCTGCAGGGACTATTAGCCGGCAAGATTAACAAGGTGATCGCCCATGATCTCGGCATCAGTCCCCGGACAGTCGAGGTTTACCGTGCAAACCTCATGGCCAAGACCAATGCCCGCAGCATGTCTGAGTTGATGCGGATCGCCATTACTGCGGGACTCTAGCAACCAGCGCAAATGGCGCGAATGGCTTATTCATGCATCCAAGCTGCGCAGTCCAGACGGCGAACGGAGGGTTTTCAGGCGTACCGCACCGAGCCGATCATGTTTTCGTGACGGCTACTAATGCACACACGCTGCTGGTTTCTTGAATCACGACGGCACATGAAGCAGATCAATTACGTGGGCCCACATTTGTGCTCCGATGGACAGCAGGTCTGTCACCCCGGAGGACGGCATAGTTCGGCAATATACTGGTCCATCCGCCAACGGAGCTCCCGGTGCGGGCTGCCGTGAACGGTTCGACTTCCATCGCATTGGGCACAAGTGCGCATCTTGACGCTGTGGCAATCGGCTACGAGAGGACCATCATTCGCTCATTGCGCCCGGCTGGGCGACAGTCACTTCAGTCGCCGAAATTAAACGGTCGCGTGCGTTGGAGAGAGCCGAAGCGGCACTGCGGGCACGGAACGCTGGCATACCAACGCGCGCAGAGTGCGGTTCCGGCCGAGGCGCGCCGCCCTAACCATCGTCACACACCACTAAGGGGGGCTACGACAGCGTACCGCATGATCATCAAGCGCGTCGACCACGTCGGCCAGCGTACATCGATCGGGATGCCGTTAATATCCGCCTCGTCACCTCCGCGGCCGACCGATGCTGACGGGGATCAGAGCCAAGGCCCCCGAATAGATTCCCTGCGCCGAGCCGAAAGTGGCGGTGGACGACAACTTTTCGGCTGGCTGGAGCTCTTCACTGGTGCGGCCGTGCGCTTCCGACTGTTTCCATGGACGCGGCCGACGAGCCAGCATGCAGCTTTCTAATCCGATTTGAACATGTTTGAGCAAACAAGGGACCGCGCCGCCCCCATTGAAGACGCCCTGCTCATGGCACCTACGTGTAAATACTTAGTGACTTCTACCTAGGGAAAACATCCAAATTTTCCAGTTCATCAGGATCAGCCAATCTGCGTCCCATCGACGTTCGCAAGATAGGGTCCGCCATGCAGGCCCAGGCCGCCAGTTTTACCGAGACCAGCTGCTATCCGACGAGCGCCTTGCGTGGGAAACCTCAACACTTCGGCTAAGTTGATTTACGCCAGCTCAAGTCAAGCGCGCTGCTTTTTTGCGTCGAACAGCGCGGAAAATTGCAGCGCAAAGGACACCGAACTCGGCTTGGGCGAACTTGCAAGTGGCAGAAACGCTTCCGGCCTACATTGTGCCTCCAGGAGCACCGCAATGATCATCGATCTTTTGCTTCGAGAGCATCGCAACATTGATCTGCTTCTGGCCGCTCTCCAACGCGAATTGGAGATTTTTGAGAAAGGGATCCGTCCCGATTATGAGGTCATTCGCGCGATTATCAGCTATTTCGAGGTTTACCCCGAGGTGTACCATCATCCACAAGAAGACTTGATTTTTTCCAAGCTCAAGGCCTGCGATCCGGATGCAGCTGAAATCGTCGGCGATCTCGCGGTTGAACACCAGGAAGTCGTCGACCGTTTGCACCGCTTCGCGCGAGCTATTGACGCCATCCTCGCGGATTGTGAGCTCTTTCGGCAAGACGTCGGCAGTATCATACGCGACTTTATACTACGCGAGCGGCGCCACATGATGTGGGAAGAACGAGATTTCTTTCCGGTCGCACTGAAGGCTCTCTCGGCACAGGAATGGACCGAAATCGCTTCCGCCGTCACCGATCTTGGAGATCCGCTGTTCAGCGAGACAGCGGCAGCCACTTCCGATGCGCTAAGAGCGCATATTCTGAAATTGGAGCAAGAAGCTGAGGCCGAACGGAGCTCGGTCGCGTTATTCGTCCACCAAGGCCGGCCCCCCTGACACGGCGCCGAGACGGGAGGGGCCGTATTGATCGCTGCCGTTTTACAGCAGGAATAAGACCTCATGCTCATCCTGTCGAAATGAAAATGGGGGTGTTCGCTGGCACGTAGGCTGCCGTACCGCCAAAATGGCTTCTGCGCACTATGATCGCTTCCTCGACCACCGGCGCAAACGCCATGGCCGAGCCTTCCTGAGCTCTGGTTCCGGCACGTTCCACAATGTGACCGTCGCAGTCTAGCAGTTGCGCAGTGACATCGCGGGAAGCGGATGCCTCTCATGTCCGGCGCCCCATAAGGACGGACGATTGCGGCCGCGCGGTGCGGCGAAGCACTCCCACTCCTTCCCAGCCCGGCACGCTCTGAATGATCCGACCGCAGCTGGTTCGACCCATAGCACGCCAACTGCGAGGCATGCTCGCCCGGGTACGTTTAGCACGAACGGCAAGGTGCTGGACGTCCGGTCTAACTCTGCGCGGAGCCGAGTCGTGTCGGATCCGAGATCGCCATCACTTAACTGGCCAATGTTGAGGGCAGGACCACGCTGACCGCTGAGGAGCACCCTATCGGCACCGTGCCATCTCCAAGCTCGCGACATCCTCCGCGTGGTCCGCTCATAGACTCTCAAACAGAGGCCCAAGCCGAAGCCCGACTATCGGGTGGAACCGGTCGACCAAGGACTGCCTTAAGCAGGGTTCAAATCAATAGCAGCCGCTCATGCATTCTCCACGCTTGCGAGATCCTTGGAGCCGGGTTTTTCGTATCGTCGCGCTGATCGAGCATAAGGTTTCCAGGAGCGAACCGAGTTTGCGGCTCATCCCCTGCGGTGACCGCCCGGCATCACCGCCCCTGATCGCTGTCGTAATCGTGGCCCACGTGCTCTTGAGCGACAAACCTTGGTGTATATTTATACACTTCAGGCTAAACAGTCGCATACCACGGCATAATTGAGCTACGCTGAGCTTGGGCTTCAACTGGGCTCAGATTTTCGGCGAATGTCCTTGCCGTGATCGAACCGGCGGTTGTCCTCTCTTCCGCCGATGGCAGTCCGCGCGATGCGTCAGCGTCGCTCCTCCCAGACTTTCGCCCGGCCCGCTAAAGCGCGGGGCCGGGCTTTTTTGTGTTCCCAAGGCTCCATGGATTATCGAGTGCGCAAATGACCGCAAGAGGATCAGCTTTGTCGAGAATAGACCCAAGCCCGCATCAACGGCCTCGCGGATCGAATGCAGCGCGCAGTTGGCGGGCGGCAGCGACCATGTTCGCTAGCGCCGGCCGAACCTCCTCCCATTTGCGCGTCTTCAGGCCGCAGTCCGGATTGACCCAGAGCTGCGAATCCTGCAGCCGGGCCCGAGCCAACGCCATCAGCTCCGTCATTTCGCCCGTCTCGGGAACGCGTGGAGAGTGGATGTCGTAGACGCCCGGCCCGATCTGATTTGGATATTCGTAGTTCCTGAACGCGTCGAGTAGTTCCATTTTCGAGCGCGACGTCTCGATCGAAATGACATCTGCGTCCATTGCAGCGATCGCACCGATGATGTCGTTGAACTCCGAGTAGCACATATGTGTATGAATTTGCGTTTCATCGGCGACGCCCGATGAGCAGATGCGGAAGCAATCCACGGCCCAGTCGAGATAGGCCGTCCACTCCGATCGACGCAACGGCATTCCTTCGCGCAGTGCGGCTTCGTCGATCTGGATCATGGTCGCACCAGCATTCTCGAGATCGCGGACTTCGTCTCGGATCGCGAGCGCAATCTGGCGGCAGACCTCGCTTCTGGGAACATCATCGCGAACAAAGGACCAGTTCAAGATCGTCACCGGTCCGGTCAACATCGCCTTCATCGGCTTCCTCGTTAGTGATTGCGCGTAGCGCCACCAGTCCACGGTGATAGGCTTCGACCGCACTACATCGCCAAACAGGATCGGTGGCCTGACGCAGCGCGAGCCGTAGGACTGCACCCATCCGTTCCTGGTAAATGCGAAGCCGGCGAGCTGCTCGCCGAAGTACTGCACCATGTCATTGCGCTCGAACTCGCCGTGCACGAGGACGTCGAGACCGATGTCCTCCTGCCAACGTACGGCGCGCGCAGTCTCGTCCTTGAGGAACCTGTCGTATTGCTCGTCACTTATCGCGCCTCGCGCATGCGCCGCACGGGCATTCCGGACCTCTGTGGTCTGCGGAAACGATCCGATCGTCGTGGTAGGAAAAGCCGGTAGTCCGAAACGATTGCTTTGGATCTCGGTACGGCGGGGAAATGGGCTCGCGCGCCGACGCGTGGTCTGATCGATCGCTTTCATCCGGACAGCGACATTGGCATCACGGATTTTCGGCGAAGTTCGGCGGATAGTCGCGGCACATTCCGACTCGGCAAGAGCTAGCGCAACATTCTGGTTGCCTGCGAGTGCCCGCGCCAGGATCGCGAGCTCCCGCATCTTCTGGACTGCGAAAGCAAGCCAGCTCTTGACGTCGGAAGCGAGCCCGGTTTCGAGTTCAACATCGACCGGCACATGAAGCAGCGAGCAGGATGGGGCAATCTGTACACGATCCTTGCCGAGCTTCGCAATCGCGGGTCCGAGCCGCTGGCGCAGCGAGGACAAATTCGACCGCCATACATTCCGGCCGTCGACGACACCGAGCGACATGACGAGATCACTTCGGCCGCCAGCGATGACCTGGTCCAACAACTGTGGCGCCCGAACGAGATCGAGGTGCAGTCCGGCAACTGGCAGGCTCAAGGCGGTGTCCAGATTGGCCCCGAGGTCGCCGAAATAGCTGGCAACTAAGATGTTGATGGCTGGCCCCTCCTTTTCGAGCCGGTCATAGGCATGTCGCAAAGATTGTCGCGCCCTCTCATCCAGATCAAGAACCAGGCAGGGCTCGTCGAACTGAACCCAATTTGCCCCACGTTGGGCCAATTCCTGCAGAACCTCGATATAGGCCGGTATCAGTTCATCCAGTAGTGAGAGTGGCTGGAACGCAGGATCGGGACTCTTGCCGAGCTTTAGGAATGTGACAGGCCCGATCAGGACAGGGCGGGTCTGAAAGCCAAGGGCCTTGGCTTCCTCATACTCCTCGATCGGCTTGCGAGAGCATAGCCTGAAAGTCTGTCCCCTGTGAAATTCGGGGACCATGTAATGGTAGTTGGTGTCGAACCACTTGGTCATCTCCTGCGCAGGTGCGCCAAAACCCCGCGGTCCGTGACCGCAACTCGCATCCTGATCGTCGCATTCTGATCCGCGGGCCATGGCGAAGTACGTCTTGAGCGAAACGGATTCGCCTTTCGAGGCGTAGATCTCCGGGATGGCGCCAACCATGACACTTGTGTCGAGCACCTGATCATACAGCGAGAAATCGTTGGATGGAATGACCGTGACGCCGATAGATTTCTGACGAGCCCAATTTGCGGCACGCAGGCCAGCTGCGTCCTCGAGCAACTGCTGTTCGCTGCTTTTTCCGGCCCAGTAGCTTTCTAGAGCGAGTTTGAGCTCGCGCCTTGGACCGATGCGTGGCGTTCCTAGCGTGGCAACCGGAAGGGAGAGAAGAGACATAGCGTTAACCCCAAGTTGGGGGCAGAGGCCGTGGCGGACGCAGGCAGGGAAAGTCGCGCGGTGCGACGGCTGCTTGGCGCACCACCGGGACACCCCGCCCGTGGACGAATATATTGTCGGGGCAGGTCTCCTGGCTCGCGGGTCATCGCTTCTGTCCGGCCTTCCCGAAGCCGCGCAGGCTTCAGTGACATCGTTGGACAGCGGCTTGCCGCTCACAGTTGCGGGGGCAGCGCCGGCATAGTCACCGGCTTCCCTCTTAGCTCCGGATCAAATGGAAACCGGAGAACCTCGACGACTTGGATTATCGGCAAGAGAAGTCTTCCGTCAACCTCTCAGATTATGTCTCAAGCTGATGCTGCGACATCTGCTACGCGAATGACCGTGCATCTCTATCGTTGAGATGATGTAGAAGCGCTCTCCAATCAGCGATACGGAATGACCATCGCAGCTGCCCGCGGGCCGCATGCCAGATCGGTGGAAGGGACAAATGCGGCTTGCGCGGTCGGGACTGCTGCCTCGAGCAGAACGCATCTGTTGCGAGTCCCGGCTTCCCCGCGGTTGCTTGAGCACGTCCACCATCCAGCCACCTTCTCGGCCCACAGGATCCGTGTTGGTAGGCCCAAGCTGGCAAAGCCAGTAACAATACCCGGCCAGCACGTTGATTTGCGGTCCAGCCAGACTCCAAATGCTCGGCGGTGAAGATCGGCTTCGCCTCGTTGGCCATCGAGTGCAAAGCGAACCTGACTGAGGCTGTTCTCGACTTCCGGAGCGCCGCATGTCGAAAGGAGCGCCAAACGCACCATGGCCCATTGGCCGCAAATGCCCAAACGCATGGCAGAGATCGAAAGGCACATTCTGGCAACGATACCGAATCAAACGGTTCAATGGCGGCAAACGTGCTCCCAATTCTCATCAGAAACTTGGCACTGAGGCGTTCCGCTGCGCCGTCGAATATCCGGTGCGTGACGAGGATGCATAAGCCGCGCTGGATAGCGCTGAACGGAAACATCCAGACGTGGGCCAGTCGGAAAGTCGACAAAGAGGACACAAAAGCGGTTCGAATTGCCGTCTATTACCTGGCACGAAGAATGCAAGTCTTCGGCATGCCCAGTCTCCTCCTGCTGGGCATGTCCAGCACAGCAAATTGAGGCTGTCGCCGGCAGCGAAGTTAGCGGCGCGTGACATTGAGGGGAGCGCCTGCTCGCACGGGACACCATCAGTCTCCCCGTTGCGTCGCCGCTAACTTCTTGCGCTCGCGCATAACAGGTTGAAGGTTGCCCGCTTTGGAATGACGTGTGGATGAAACCAGATAGGCCGACAGTTATGAGGAAAATGTTTGGAAGACGCGCGTTATGGTTTTGTCTCGGTCAATCCCTGATCTGCCTGGCCGGGCTGGCTCCGACGAGCAACAGTGTTCGCGCCAACGAGAGCCCCCTTATCGAAAGATTCAAGTCAACGTGGCGAGCGCAAGACGGCGAGACAATAGAACAAATTATCTCCAACGTCTCGAAGGTGGCACAGTTTGTCCCTCGAATGTGGGGCGTCGCTGAACTTGACCAAAACGACTATGTTTTCGTTTCGTGGACCAGGCACCGGAATGATACATCAGACGAACAGTACGTTATCACCTGGAAGATCGCGCTCGACGGCACGATTCAACTTGCGTCGACCTATGCAAAGCCGATGGAATTGGGCTGGCGCGCCCTGGCGCTCTCGTTGATCGCCAGTGAAGTCAAGGATGGCAAAAGGGACGCAAATCTTCGCTTTCTGCATGATCCGAGCAACTTCAACTTTGTGACGACTACGCAAGGCCAGCTCGGCGATCTTCTGTGGCAGGGCCACTGCACTATCGTTGAACCTGTTGGAGTGGACTACTTGCCGAAGCAGAATGACAAGCCGACCGAGAAAGGTGATCTGTGGCGCGTTTTGCTTTTGGTGAACTGTAATATCCCAGGGCCCCGTTTTTTTACACACAACGGGGTCATCACTTTCGAGAAGAGCGAAGGGCAAGATTGGGAGCCGCAATCCTCCTTTGCCAAGCGTATCGCGGCCTTTCCACCTGGCTCCTGGTTCGCTCGCATGGAGCCAAAGGAACGGGAAGAGTTAGAGGGGAGCGAAGGCCCTCGGTAAAATGGTCGCGCAGAGCAAGATCGCGCCGCAGCTCCTTCCGCCGAACGCCTCAGAGCAACTGCAAGAGATATCAGCTCTACAATGTCCGTGTTTACGCTTTCACGCGAGCCTTTCCCGCAGCCTTCAGCCCGTCAGGAACAAATCGGGCAGCCCGATTACCTCCGACTCTTTCTGCGAGGCGTCGAGCTCAGCGGCGCGTGCCAGCTGGCGAGATTCGGCCCCCGGCGCACCCGACGCAGTGGGAGGACACCAATCCGCGAGGAACCAGCTTTCCAAGCCACTCTTCAAGGGGCCGGGCCTGGAGATGCATGCCTCGGGCCCAAGCCCATCCGGCGTGCGCGCCGCGCATCGCGCACTGACTGGCACCCCCAAGAGCGTGAGCATGCCGACGCCGAGGCGGCACGCGGATCGAGTGCTTCTACGAAACCCGTTAAGGCGGTAATCGGGCAGTGTTAGTGGGCCGGCATGCCTCCTGAGCACCGGCCTCTTTCCGATTGCCCCCGGCGAGGAGCCCCGGAGCCGTGCGCGAGGCATCAAGGACCGAACAGAGTCGGCGCTAGATTTCCTCGCGCGCATTCGTCTGCACGTCAAAGATCCGGATTTGAAGCATGGGAAAACGCTTCTTTAGTTCTACTCCGCCTGCCCTGGCGCCGTCTCTGGTTGCGAATTCGGCTCTGAGTTGGCCATCCACTTCAAGCGCGTAAGAAGAGACCGGCAATTCCCGGGGGGCTGCAACCATTTCATTCCCATTGTGTAGCGAGGTCGTTGAGAATGATTTGTAGCTTGAGTCGGTTAAACCGCACCAGAGCTACCTGCCCGAGTGCCGCGATGGGGCAACCATGTTGTGGATTGAGGCCTCGCACCGAATCGCGATCCTCCCAACACGCGGGCGCCTTACCCGTCGCCCGGTGCCTATACGACGAAGCCACGGAGTTGCCGTTCCAAATTTCCCTGGCGCAACGCACGCCCTTGCGCCGGGCTTGCTGGGTAACTCTCCACATGTGATCGCGGTGAACCGTACTAAGAGAGAGCGGCCGCCAGTCGCGCCGCCTGGGTCATGACAATCCAGTCCTTGTACGAACCCGGCCGCGGCACCACGAACGATTCTGGTGCCGCGCAGACGTGCGAAAAGCCACAATGCGATTGGCATCAACGACCATCCCGGCTGACTCTCCGAAAGAGGGTTCCGGGTTTCGCGCGGTTTGTGCAAACGATACCGGCTCATTATACGCAGCGGGCATTGAGCTGAACTCCGTGGCTGCCTTTGTCCGGATCTCAGAGGAAGCGAGACCAGATTTTTCGAACATCAGTCTTTTCCTGACAAGAATTTGCGGCGAAATGTCATCGCCCTCGCTGAAACCGTCGGCAGCCTTGCCGATGGTGGTTGCCTCAAAGCATAGCCAGGCGCTCCTCCCGGCCTGACTTCCACTCGACCGTCAAGATTCACAGGCGACTTTTGTTCTTCAACCGCGTGAGAAACAGCGTTCCGAGGTTCGGCTTTCTCCCGCATACCGAGTTCGCGGCTGAGCGATGGGGATCTCCTCCTCAGGTCGAGAGGGTGCAGTGCGTGCCCAGAGAGAGACCGGCGAGCTTCGTAGGATACCTCGACACGCACACACCGGAAGAAATCGCTTGAACCTCACCCAGCGTCAGGTCGTAGCTTGGAAATGACGGCCACGCTTTCATAGAGCAAACGTCGAAAGATGTCGGCCGAATAACGGACATAGCGTTTAAGCAGTCGAATGTGGCGGCGCCGGATCGTGCGTGAACATGGATCAAGAGCGAGAGGTTATTGTCGGGATGAAGCACCGCGTAATGATGGTCGCATTGTTCGCTGTCATCACATCTCCGGTCTGCGCGGCGAGGCTCAGCGGCCCTCCGCGCATCCTCGACGGCAATACGATCGAGATCGAGCAAACCAAGCTTCGGCTCTCAGGCATCGAAGCTCCCGAGACTGACCAGATTTGCCTCGACGCCCACGGTCGGAAATGGGCTTGCGGCGTAGCTGCTCGCGACGAGCTGATCAAGCATTCGAACGGACGAACGTGGGATTGTCATACCACAGGAGTTGATGAATACGGCAGGTCACGCGGAAGTTGCTTCATAGAAGGCGAGGACGTGAACGCCTGGATGGTACGCTCCGGCTGGGCATTATCGTCGGGTCCTTCTACCCATACCTACGTTATCTATGAGGTTGTGGCGAGCAAAGCCTATGCGGGGCTGTGGTCGGGGGCGTTCATCGCGCCCTGGGACTGGCGTGACCGCAGCAAGGGGACGATCATCATCGGCGCGAGCTCGGTTCCGATCGACGCTCAGGAACTCCTGCTCGGGTTCGCGCTGCTATCGGACCCGCCCTCGTCCGAGTGTCTGATAAAAGGCACCGTAGACCCCAACGGCGAGCGCATTTATCACCTGCCCGGGCAGCTCAGTTACGAACAAATCGACATGACGAAGAAGCCCGGTGAACGCTGGCTCTGCAGCGAAGCGGAAGCCGAAGCCACCGGGTGGCGTAAAGCCGCGCGATGAGGTGAGATGCATGCATGCAGGCCATTCTCCGACCTATCTGACCAAGATCGCGCCTTCGCGCCGCTCGCTGTTGCTGTTCACTATTTCGTCGGTTTGCCTGCGGCTTGGCAACAACATTGTCGATGCGAAGGAAGCAAAAACGCCACCCAAGCCAGATAACCTGATCTCGCCGGAGGCTGCCCTGAAGCGGCTGATGGAAGGGAACGATCGCTATGTCCAGGGCGTATCACGGAGCGACGATTTCAAGCGCGAGCGCCCGATTTTGGTGGATGGGCAAAATCCATATGCCGCGGTTCTGAGCTGCGCCGATTCTCGCGTGGCGCCTGAACTTGTCTTCGGCAGCGGACTTGGTGATCTGTTTGTCTGCCGCCTCGCAGGCAACTTTGCCAACGATGACACGCTCGCCAGTATGGAATATGCGGTGGCCGCGCTGAACACGCCGCTGATCCTGGTACTTGGGCACGATCATTGCGGTGCGATAGAAGCCACGATCAAGTCGATCCACGACGATAAGCCGCCGCCGGGGCACATTTCATCCCTCGTCGCTGCGCTTGCGCCTGCGGCAAAAGCATCTCGCCAGCAAACCGGTGACACGTTCGCCGAAACAACTCGACAAAATGTAATCAATAACGTCAACAAACTCAAATCGACGGGGCCGATTCTGAACGCGGCAGTTGAGCAGAACAGACTGAAGGTCGTCGGCGGCCTGTATCGGCTCGACACCGGCAGGGTCGATTTGCTGAGCTGACGCTGGCACCTTCGCCGGCCGGCTACGTTTGCCGCCTGATGCAGGGCTTCGGTCGAGTTCCACGCAATTCGCTCGTGCATCGGCTGCATCAAATGCACCGAATACAACCCGCTCCACAATTGTCATAGCTTCGGGAAGACCTTTGGTATGCGCGGCCTCTTAATTCTTCTCGTATTCTACGTGCTCATGTTCGCAACGCGAGGCCGGCACCAAGAAACACTCATACCGCGGGCGACACTATTCATGCCTGCACGTTGATGCGCTAGGCCAGCAGAGGTGGTGCAAGCGGCAGATCGCGGTGCGAGGCATGCAGGGTCCGAGCTTTCGGCCTAACGGAACACGCGACAATTTCGGCAGGCTCTCACCCGGGATCCGGTAGGGCCCCCTCTGGTCCTGCTACGATCACCAGGCTGAGCTAGGGCCGAAGATCACATAGAGCAGGATTACGACCACCAGACTGCCCATCCGGCGGATCTCTCCCGCATCTGCCATCAATGGTGAAAAGACGCCGAGCGCCGCCGGCGTCATCCGTCGTGTACCGGCGTCCGGCGGACAAGTCCCCGGCTGGGGTACATATCGCGAGCAAGCGCACTCCGATCTCTCAACGCCGACAACCGTCGCTTCACGTCATTCCATAGGATATACGGCCAGGCAGAACGAGCATACCAAGGCCGGCTCGTCCATATCAGTGATGCCGCTGCACACCTTGATGCCAGCGCCACGCGGAGAAACCTGCGCCCCCCTTTGCACCTAATGGCCTTTCCGAAGGCCCGCCGAAGGAAGGAACCGTTGCGGCGCGGACGATTCCGCCCCGGATGGTTATTTGGCAGATTGGGCTTCGCCATGCGCGCGCAAGCTTCGTACTGACCGGACAATCCACACTCTCTCAGCGAGAGTGATCTGATCGTATCATAAGCGTACGGTGCGTACCGGAGCGACCGTGAGAAGATTTCCAGTTTCGGCGTGCCGGATCACGGCCCTCTCGCCGGACGCGCCCCGACTCGATGCTATCTCAGAGTCCTGTGCAGCACTGATCTCAGCAGCAAGGACTAGCAGCCAATCGTGTCGCTGTTGCTGGCGAGTTGGACAAGCTCAGTCATGATCTGAAGCATCTGGAGCTCGCTGAAGAGAGAGGCGCCGGCCACCAAAAAGGGTGAGTCAGGTCAGGAATCTGCGCGAATCTCTTGCGTTTAGTACGACTAAACAGGAACAGGCGGATCAGTTGCTGGCGAACCTCGAAAACTCAAAGCCTCCTGGAAGCTTTTTGCCCTTCGCTTGCATGATGGGGGCACTCTTGCAGTACATAGGACAGCGACTTGATTGCAATGGCAGCCCCTGACGCCGCACGTTTGTTGAATACCTGCCGTCTAATGTCCGCTTCTAACCAACAGCTCACCCATAGTCGCGAGCACGGTAAATTGCGCTGTTAGTAATGTCAGGAGATCGGAGCGGGCCTGAAACGCCAGCAGGCAAGCCGAGCCCGGCTGGTTCGCGGTCGAGGTCCACTTCAGTCGTTCTCCTTCAGCCGCGTTCGGTTGATGACGTCTTGTGCCTGGAATCAGACACGGGAGGCGCGAGCTTCCTGCCGGCGCGGCACGAGCCACGTGATCTCGCTCGATTCAGACACGGCCTCCAGACCATAATTGATGGCACGTCGATTGCTGGGGACATGGAAAAGAGCAGCAGGCTTTGGCCACCTCGCGGTCGCCAAGTCAGGAATTCACAATTGGTTCGAGCCGGCCGGGCCCAAGTGTGACAAATCGTCCGCTGGACAGGACATGACAAAACGAGCGCTGCCGTCAGCCGTCGAAGACATAGTGCAGCAGAGGCGGATCGATCTCGCTGCCGCATATCGGTTGCTTTGCCGGTTCAGCCTCAATGACAGCATCGACAGCCCTCCGTCAGTCTTCCCGGCCCTCAACACCTTTTCTTTGAGTCAATCGTTCGGGGTGTGGTTTGGACTGACAACCGCCTGTAATCGCATCACAGTCGATATCAACTGCGACAGTTTCGACGATCCCTTCGGACTGGTTATCAATCCGGCCGGCTTCGCCATGCGCGCACTATCCAAATGAATGAAACACGGCATCGATCGGCTCAAGACACCGAGGACAGCTTATGAACGCTCCACCAGAGAAGATCACTTCAGAAACCGACGCTAGGGCTGCGACCTGGGATAATCTGTCGCCGCTACTGGTCGATATCCGCGCGCGTCGAAACGAGTTCGCCCGCGCGCAGAAGATTCCAGACGAGATCATCGAGGGCTTCAAGCGCGTTGGCGTCTATCGGGCTTTGGCCGCCAAGCGATTCGGCGGCGACGAGCGAACGCCGGCCGATTTTTGTCGCCTGATCGAGCGCATTTCCGAAGCCGACGGCTCCGCCGGTTGGGTCGCCAGCTTCGGCGATGGGGCTCGCTACCTCGCTGCTCTTCCGGACGACACGCTTCGCAAAGTATACGCGAATGGACCTGACGTGGTGTTGGCAGGCGCGCTTTTCCCGCTTCAGCCCGCCAGGCGAAGCACCGACGGGTTTGTCGTAAACGGCGTGTGGCCATTCGCCAGCGGCTCACCGGGCGCGGATCTGATAGGCGTTGGCATCACTGTGGAAGACGATCCGACCGGTGGCCTTGCGCGTGTAGCCGTAATGCCGGCCGAGAAGGTGACAATCCGCCCCAATTGGGACGTCATCGGCCTGCAAGGCACCGGCAGCCATGACGTCGTTGTCAACGATGTCATTGTACCGGAGGAATGGACCTTGATCCGCGGCGGTCCGCCGACACTCGACGCGCCGGTCTATCGTTATCCGTCCGTGACTTTCGCTGCGCAGGCGCATGCGATTGTCGGAATCGGTATTGCGCGCTCCGCGCTAGACGAGGTGATCGCCATGGCCGGAAGCCGCGCCTCAATCACTGGAGCGCCCGTGATGGCAGAGCGCGGTTATGTCCAACTGGAGATGGCCAGAGCCGAAGCCATGCTGCGTTCCGCCCGTTCCTTCTTCTATGAGGCCACCGAGGAGCTGTGGAAGGAAGCGCTCAAGGGTACGGTAAACCCGAGCACGGCGACGCTGATGCGACTCGCCGCGACGAACGCCGCGCGACAGAGCGCTGAGGTCTGCAACATTGCGAGCGGTCTCGCTGGAAGTGCGTCGCTCTATACCACCAGCAATCTGGCGCGCGCCATGTGCGACAGCTTCGTGGTTGCTCAGCACGCAGCTTTAAACGAAGGAACGCTCCAGAGCGCCGGCCGAGTCCTGCTCGGAAGTGCAGCACAGCCGGGATTTCCATGAAGTGTTCATCCACGTTCCGCACGCCCCGCAGCAACGGATTGCCGGACCTGCGATGATGCTGTCTGCAGCTACAGGACCTAGCGGTCCGCCTTGTTTAAAGGCCAAGAGAGAGAGAGAGAGAGAGAGAGAGCCTTGCAGTCAGGCGCTTCTCAAAAACACCATTTCATATCCGTGGAGCAGCCTTCCCCGTTGCAAACATAACGAGCGCTCTCATAGGTCTCTACGCCTCCGCCTCGATCATTGTCGTGTCAAGCTCGATCCACTTGCATTTGAGCCCAACGGCTCGCGGTTCAACTCACAAAGCTTGCAAGTCCGACTTTTTTAATGTCGCGCTTCATGCGCCAGCCATTCATTCTCGTGGCGTAGGCGGGCGATCTCCGAAGCCTGGTCCGCCGACATCGGCGTCGCCTGCGTGGGAGCGCAAGCCGTGTGTGATTCTGTTTGCAATATTGGCCCCCGCCCGATTGCAACGGCCGGCTTGATCAGGATCGACGGTCACAACTGCAGACGTATAGCCCACACGATCCGCGCATTCTTGTTGGCAAGAGCCACGGCCGCGACATTGGGATGGCGCCGTTGCCGGATTTTGCCGAGCCAGAGGCTTCGCGGATCCTGCTTGCCAGCGGCCCGGCTTAAAGCGGCGCGAGCTCCGTGAATCATCAGCGTCCGCAGGTATCGATCGCCGCGTTTGCTGATGCCGAACAAGCGGGCCCGCCCTCCACTGGATCGCTGCTTCGGCACCAGGCCAAGCCAAGCCGCGAACTGGCGGCCGTTCTTGAAACAGCTTCTATCGCCCACGGCGGCGATCAAGGCTGTTGCCGTCACAGGTCCGACGCCTTCGATTTTGCCGAGCCGCTGGCACTGCTCATTCGTACGGTAGATTTCCCTTATCCGTCGGTCATAGGCTGCAATGCGGGTATCAAGCGCGGACAACTCCTCTTGCAATTCCCTCATGAGCGCTCGGAGCATCTCGCTGAGGCCGTCATTGATGTTCCCTACGATGACAGCGAGGCCGCGCCGCAGCTGCGCGATGTCACGGGCAATGACAATGCCATGCTCGGACAGAAGACCGCGAATCTGGTTGACGAGCCTGACCCGGTCGGCGACCAGGCGTCGGCGAATGCGGTGGACAGCCTGTACCGCCAGCTGATCGGTTGATTTCGGTGGCACAAAGCGCATGGACGGACGGCCGACCGCTTCGCAGATGGCTTCCGCATCGTTCTGGTCGTTCTTGTTTGACTTGACGTATGGCGTCACGAACTGAGGGCTGATCAGTCGGACCTGATGGCCAAGCGCCGTGAGCACGCGAGCCCAATAGTGGGCCCCGTGAAGCTTCCATGCCGACCAGGCAGGCCGGTAAATTGGCGAAAAAGCCGGCCACCGCATCGCGACGCAACCTCTTTCGTACAACGACCTTCCCGTGGTTGTCGACGCCGTGAACTTCGAAGACATACTTCGCCAGATCTAGACCTATCCGAACGACCTGCATGATATCCTCCTTCACTGCAGTTGACGCTCAAGATTGCACCGCGGCGAGGGCGGGGTCCATACCATTGGCCCGGGCTGCAAGATCTTTTTCTGGTAGAACAGGGGATGACGGTGCGGTCATATGTTCGGCCTGTGAATGAGGCGTCTGGCCGCTGGCCACGATGATATCCGCGGAAGCAATCGCCCAATCTATTTCTCGCGCTCGAAGCGCAGTGAGTCAGGCGGTCTGATTGCTACCGGGAATGACGTCATTCGAGGTTCATCCAGATTTGCACTTTGCCTCCTCGGCAGCTTTCTTCTTCCGCCGGAGAGCTCTTGAGATTAGGATTTCAGCATTGCGGCCGGCGCCTGATAGATGCCTCCTCTGACCAGCAAGGCCCAGATCGTGCGCGCAATCTTATTAGCGAGCGCGACCGATACGACCTTGACCGGCCGTCTTTGCAGCATGGTCCGAATCCAGAGCGGGACTCTCAAGCCTCGTTTAGCAAGCTTGATGATAGAGGTCGCACCAACTATCAAGAGCGTCCGTAGTTGCCGATTTCCACGCTTTGATATCGCGCCGAGCCTTTCTTTCCCCCCGCTCGACTGTGCCCTCGGTGTTAGCCCCGTCCAAGCCGCAAAATCTCGTGCAGTCGCAAAATCGCGAGCATCCATGACCGATGTCCGAACGGTAGCGGCGATGAGAGGACCGACACCCGGAATGCTCATCAGACGCCTTGCATCGGGGTCCTGCCTGACGGCAACCAAAATCTCTCCGTCGAGCTTCTCTATGCGGGTTGTAAGCAGCTCAATCTGTTCGGCAAATAGGATCAGGGCAAAGCGGGCGGCACCGGGGATCCTGTTGTCTTTTTCGTCCCGGAGAAGCACCAAGAGTTTTGCGATGCTTGACATGCCCGTGCCAGCGATAATGCCCAATTCGGCCATATGGGCCCGCAGAGCATTTGCAGTCTGGCTGCGCTGCCTCATTAGCATCTCTCGCGTTCGCAAAATCATGCTGGCTGCTTGTTGTTCGGCAGTCTTCACCGGTACGAACCGCATTGTCGGGCGGGTGACCGCCTCACAAATGGCTTCAGCATCCGCCACGTCGGTCTTGTTACGTTTGAGTAGAGTCGAGGAGAGGCGCGGTGATGCGCTTGTTGCGCGTTCCGTTTCCTCTCCCCGCTCATCAGTAGGGTCGAGGACTGGCGCGCCGGCAGGCCGCTCGGACGTGCCACGTTTCCAGTCCCCTCCACGTCGCACGCAGCATGCGGATTTCCCGCACTGCGCGCCCCCATTTGCTTCACGCCAACGCTTATGGGACCTATCCTGCTGGGGCAACTTTCGGCCCGTCGCGTCGCACTCTGTAGGCGTTGAACAGCCCGAGAGTGTCGTACAGCCACCGCCTATTCCATCGTTCCCAGCCGAAGCCCTTTCGTTTCTGAGCATGCGCCAGATGGCGCCTGACCTTCTTCTCCACCCAGTCTTTGATGAAGCTGAAGCACTCGCTGGAATGCCCCACCGCGAAGTAGTTCACCCACCCCCGGAGCATCGGATTGATCAAGTTTATCACCCGTTCAATCGGTTGCGACCGGTGTCGGCGGAACACTTCTTTGAGCGCGCGCACCAGTGCCGTCCGCTTTTTGAGCTTGGGCGTATAATGCGGCCGCATCGCTCCGCTTAGTCCGCGAAGGTAGCGGAACTCAAAGCCCAGGAACCCAAAGCACTCACCGCGCTCAAGGTTCACTGTGCGGCTCTTTTCATCATTGATTTCGACCTGCAGCTTGCAGAACTCCTCCCGAAGTCGCTTGTCCACAGCCCCGACCAGCCAGTCATGTCGCTTGTAGGCGTCGATCAAGATCACCAGATCGTCAGCGAACCTCGCATATTCGACGTAGGTGTACTTGCCATTTCGCGTGACCTCCCGCGCCCGCTCCAGCATCTTGTCCACCTCATTAAGGTAGAGGTTGCTGAGCAAGGGCGAGATGACTCCGCCTTGTGGAACGCCCTTCTTGCCAGAAGCCTTCAGCATAACCTTCAGAAGACGCATAACGTCCGCGTCGTCTATCCGCTGCGCCACTTTCGCCAACAGCCGGTCGTGCCGAACATTGTCAAAATAGGCCCGCAGATCAAAGTCGAGGACTCGCGTCTTCCGCCGGACTATCGCCTCGGCAACTCGCTTGACCGCATCATGTGCTGTCCGCTTGGGACGATATCCAAACGATCCCGGTTGGAAATCCGCCTCGAAGACAGGCTCGAGTATGAGCTTGAGCGCGCCTTGCACCACTCTGTCGCGGATCGCCGGAATCGAGAGGACACGGGCTTTGCCCCCGTCCTTCGGTATCTCCTGTCTCCGCGCGGGAAGTGGCTGGTAGGTGCGCCCGATCAGTTCGTCCCGTAACTGTTCGAGCAGAGCTTCCACGCCTTGCGTCTCGACGGCCTCGAAGGTGACCCCGTCTATTCCCGGTGCCCCATCGTTCTTTTTGGCCATCTCGTACGCCGCGCGCAGGGTCTCCATCTTGCAGACGTGAATGTATAATCCCCAGAACCGCCAGGACGGCTCAGCCTTCGCCTTGACGTATATTCTCCGCCTCAGGTCCTGCAAATCAATGGACGCCTTTGTCATCTCGTCCTTGCCTTCCCCTATGTTGGAGACATTGCAAATGGCAGGGCCCCTTCGCTCCGCGGACATTACTCCGCTTCATCGCTACTACGGACCCAGCCGCCACCCTCTCGTCTTCGGCCGATTTCCCGGTTTCGCCGGTTATACGGCCTACCTTGCTCCGACGATTTCGCGCCGGGACGAGGAGGGCTTCTCCAGTTGCTTAGCATGTCCTTGTCACCGTGCTGTCGCTTTCACCCCGCCAAGGTGAGCAGCCGCGTCGGTCAGATTTCGGCTGTTCATGTCGCCTTCGCCCTTCGGTTGCGGGCTCGGCCCTTGGAGATACTCACTTTCGAGGCCACAACGCGTTCACCTTTGTTACGGCCCGATGACTCGTAGCCTCCCCTGGGGAGACCTTGTCGATAGGCTTCAGAGTTTCAGTTTCCATCACCCCTGCTATCCAAACTACGGGGCTCGGACTTCTACCCCGGCAGGTTTGTCTCCTGTTGAACATGCCAGCCTTCGCTGGACACACAACCGGACGTGCGGTTTTCCCGCATCCGGCTTTCCGACAGGTTTCGTCACAAGGCGCACGTCGGCGACACTTTGCGCACGCGGTTCAGCACAAGTACGCCAGGGTTCCCATAGATCTGATCAGAGAACCGTCTGACGCCACGTCCTGGCGTCTTATGTCGTCTGCGCAGAAAGGCGAGCACGCGGTCAAAGACGTGTCGATCAACGGCCTGATGAGCCGTAGCAAGCGAGCCATAGCTGAAGTAAGCGGACCAGCCGCGCAGAAGACGGTTCAATCGTGCTTGTACTTCGGGCCAAGCGCCCTTGTTGCCCGGCGTCAGCAGTTCGCTGACCTTCCTCTTGATCCGCAGCACGCTTTTCTTCGACGGAGCCGCGCCAAGATACCACCGCCCCCCATTGCGGAAGTGGCGGGGTCCGAGCGTGTACCCAAGGAAGTCAAAGCTTTCCAATCGGGCATTCTTCACCGAGGTTTTAGTCTCGTTGAGTGTCAGCCCAAGCTTGGTCATCACCGCTTTCGTCCACGTCAATGCGTCTTCCGCGTAGCCGCGGCTGAGAATGACGAAGTCGTCGGCATAGGAGATAATCTGGCCATGGAATGCTTCACGCCGACCGCTGAGACGCCAATGCTTCAGGAACCGGTTCATGTAGATGACGGAGAGCAGCGGACTGATGACACCGCCCTGTGGCGTGCCACACTTGTTGCTCTTACCGCCGCTCATGCGCCCTTTCCCGTTGCTATCCCGCTCCTCGACCGGTACTCGCAGCCATAACTTAATCAGCCGCAGCACATTCCGGTCGACGATGCGTCGGGCCACCGATTTGAGGAGGCCCGAGTGCGGAATCATGTCGAAGTATTTCGACAAATCGGCGTCAACAACATCTGTGTAGCCCCGGCACATAAGCCGGTGCACTTCCTTGACGGCATCGACCGCGTTGCGGCGCGGGCGATATCCATAAGCGCCGTCCTCAAAATCCGCCTCGAAGATCGGTTCCAGCACGATCTTTGCAGCAGCTTGGACGACCCGGTCCCGGATTGTTGGGATACCGAGCGGACGTTCGCCGCCGCCGGGCTTCGGGATCATCACCCGCCGCACCGGATCGGGCCGATAGGTCTTCGTGACGAGTTCATCGCGCAGGCCAGCCAACCATGCTTCGAGTCCCGACGCGTCGATCTGTTCGAAAGTTATTCCGTCCACTCCCGGCGCACCCGCGTTGGCGCGGGCCAGCTTGTAGGCATGGCTCAGAATGTCCTCGCGGCAGATCTTGTCGTACAGCACATAGAAGCGGAAGGCAGGCTCCGCCTTCGCTTTGCAATAAAGCTTTCTCTGAAGGCTCCTGATCTTATCGGGCGTTTCAAGGCTCATCGCCAATCTACCCTTTCCCTCGCCATCTTCAAAAGCGCACCTGAAGTCAGGGTCCTTTCCTCCGCCGGAATTACCCGGTTTCATCGGTACCTTTGACCCTGTCCGACTCCCGTCCGGTCCATCGACTACTCAATGCTGAAGGCGCGACCTTCGACCAAGACGGGTCTCCCCCGATTACCCGTACTACCTTTCCAACGTGCCGTGCCCATTACCCCGGTGAACCAGACAGGTGCGTGCGTCGATTGCTTCCCTGTCCTCACGGCCTTCCCCGCCATACGATCGGGTCGGCATTCACATCGTAACTTTCGAGGCGTGCTCAGGCTTCACTCACGTTACGGCCCGCTGGATTGCTCGGCCGCCTAAAGCGACCTTTGTCACGAGGCTTCGATCCGTCCGATTGCTCGTCCAAACCGCTCGTCAGCTACCAGATCAATCGACAACTCTCTGGGTGGATCCTTCCTCCACTGGTAATACGCGCCGTCGGGGCGCACCGTAAGGCTTCACGTAGGCTGGCGGCATCATGCGGACAGAGTGGCCCAGCGCCGCTATCTCGCGCGCCCAGTGATGGGCACTCGCACAGGCCTCCATACCTACCAAGCAAGCTGGGAGGCTCCGAAAGAAGGGTAGAACCTGCGATCGCCGCAATGTGCGACGAACCAAGACTTTCCCGTTTTCGGCGGTGCCGTGAACTTGAAAGATCGACTTGGCCAAATCCAAACCCACTGTGATACTTTTCTCCATGGAACGGTCCTTCCTTTGTGGCGCCTCTCTACGCGACCACGTTAGGCACTTTTGATGCCGGTTCGAAGGGCCGTTCCACACCATCACTTTTGATGCAGTTTGAGGGATGTCTGGCGTTTTGATTGGGGGAGAACTCGCAGTGCGATGTCGGCGGACCTGAGATCACTCGGCTGCGCCAGGAGAACGTGCGACTGCGCATGGAGCATGACATTTTAACCCTGGTGATGCCAGTCGGAAGCCAACAAGGCCAAAATGATGGCCTGAAGATTCATGATCGCCAGCACACGCGATCTTCTGGACAAGACGAACACACGACATCACACAAGAAATATGACGTGCAATGTGCCTCGAGCGCTCACGTGTATATGACCATCCAATAACGGTATGCGGGACGCATGTCGACCGCTGGCGAATCACTTGCCATCTGCGAGAGGTCGGCGGCTTGAGTTTTATGCGGGTCAGCTCAAAAGTCCTTGAATCGCACGTAGCGTCACGTTGTACCATTTTGAAGTAGCTGACGAGGATGCCCGGCAAGCGGACCGGCCCGTTGTTTGCTGCCGACCTCGGTGAGACGATGATACCAATGCGGTCGATGTGTATACGGCAGAGGGGGATGCAGGTGCGCCAACCACCGCCTGCGGGATCGCGCAAACTCGCTCCGAGTGCTCGCATGCGAATAACAAGGTACTTCTCCCAGGCCCCGGGGACGGTGGGTCGCTGCGCTCTTCGGCCGGCACGTTGATGCCATGCGAACAGCCGCGGATCGTCTCTGTTCGGCGTCACTCACTAATCAGCATGACTTTGACGATCCTCAGGACAACGGACAATCCCTCCTTCCAGGTTTGTGCGAGCCAGTGTTGAGCCGCATTCCGTCAATATCGTTTTTAAATAGAAGGAACGACGCCAGATTTCTGCGACCATTGATCATTCCGTAATTAGAATTTGCGGTGAACGTTTTGCCGCAAATAATCGTCGGCGGCGCTTCCTCTGTCGACGACTAACTTCCGCCCGGCCATCGAAATGAGGCCGGGCCTTTTTTTGCGTCAATGAACGACAGTTTGGAGTGTTCTGGCCCGTGGTGTTTGATGATTGCGAAGGGTTAGGGAGACAGAGACAAACGTAAGCGATCGATTGGGAGGGTAGTTCGTCACATACTGAAATCGATTGGATCCGATCCTAGCGCCCGAGCTGCTCTGGCCTCTCGCCTCCATGGTCCATGGCGCCGACCTCGTGGCCGTCGACGCCAACCACCCGGCCACCCGCATCGCCGCTGCGGCTCTGCTCGGAGCGCCTGATCCAGCTGCCGGGCATGAGTTATGGAGAGGACCGTCCGCGCCATCTTAATGCTCTATCCGCTCGACGATCGCGTCGATCCCTGGGCGTGATGATGGCGGTCGACGATCCGACCGTGTGCCCGGACGCAGCGCACGGTGCTGCCCGCGATCGAGTGCTCGGTCGGCCGACTCATCTGTCCCGGTGAGCTCTCGCGTCCGGATTTTCTCGCGCTACGGCTTCGACGTCGTGCAGGTGGGTGACCACAGCAGGGGATATGCGTGCTTTCTGATCAGGAAGGGCGTGACCAGCTAAGAGAAAACTTCAGCGCGAGATTACGTAGAACTTTGCACCCAAATTTGAATGGCCTTCGCGCAACCGACCGACTATTGTCGATCCATGTCTCGCCTTGTGTGTCTAACTGCTACTATTATCCTGTCGCTGCTGCCGGTCGTCGCGAACGCTGCGCCAATAAAAACGGGGCCCAAGCCGGTCTGGCAAGGCTACGGCTTCCTGCCCGGCTATCGCCAGCCGCTGAGCAACAGCATTCCGCTCTACAAGCAGAAGGACTTGATGCGCCGGTTCTCGCGCGCCGACCGACGCCACTGGTATATTGACCCGGTTCCTCAGTATTACGGTTGGGACGGCGAGTGGCACTATTTCGGCCAACCCGGCTTCCGCGGCGGCCGCTACAATGGAGGCAGTTTCGGGCCGTGCTGGACGCGGACGCCGATCGGGCCGATCTGGAATTGCGGGTGATCGGGCGGCGCGGCTAGGAGATACTTCGCGCCATTGCGCCGGGATTACGTCGCGGCGTTTTACTGACGTCCTCCCCGATCTTCGTCATCGCGCTGCAGCCACCCAGGCAGAACGTGCTCGCAGATTCGATGATCAGCTCCGCCTGCGGCAAATGAGCAGGCAAGTAACCACCATTGCGATGACGATCTTGATCCGATCCGGCGCGGATCGGCCGCTGATGATCGCCGCCACCTTCTCCTGCGCCGCGCCCAGGACGCCTTGCCGGAGACAATCGGCTGCTGCAGTTATGCTGGACGCCTCGCGCCGATTTTGTTCTGGAATGAACACATACTTCAGCTCGCTTTCCCATTGACACACAATAGCGACGCCAAGCGCGTGCTGAAACCCGCCCATATCAAGGAATTACTTGAACTGATGCAGTTGCTTTGGCATTTGTTCGAAGCGGTGCACCAGCTTCCCAGAGGACCAGGCCATACAGCAGCCGTTCAGACGATTCCATGCTTCGAGCGCCGGCTGGCAGTGTTAGAAAACGACCACCCGCCCGACGCGGACGTCGTGCGCCGGGTCTGTAATGGCAACCCGGAAACCGGAGCGCCCGTCCGGCCACCGATATCCGCTCAAATGATCACCTGTTGTGCAGCTTTGGGCGGCTAAGCGCGCTGGTCAGGTTTTCCAGCGATGAATGAGGCGCTCGATATGAGTCGCCACTAGAAGCGCGTATTCCTGAGCAATACATCACCCTCCACCGCGCGGGGATAGTGGGACGCCACTTCGAATGACGGCAACAGGTCAAGAATAGCTTGCAGGGACAACTGCCCTTCGTAGAGCTCGCGATCGCTATATTCCGTGTAGACGAAGCGCGTCTTGCTCAAGGTCTGCATGCCGCCGGCGATAACATCGGCTTCGGCTCCCTGGACATCCATCCAGATGAAATCGATCGTATTCAGCTTGGCTTCGCTGCACCAGTCGTCCAGCCGCCGCGTTTCAACCGAGACAGGGCGATCGAACCGAACCCAATCATACTCAGTAAGATGATTCTTCGGGCGGCGTATTGAGCCGGAGAGGTCCCATTCCTTCGCATCACCATCCGCATTGCTTGGATGGAAGTCGATCATCCCGTTTCGATCACTGATCGCGATTTCAAGCAGCTTCACCCTAGAAAGGGATGGGCCCAGCTTCGCCTTGAAGCGCGCGATCGCTCTGGGGTCCGGCTCAAAGCAGTAGAGCTGAGCTTGCGGGCAGAGGTTGAGAAACTGTTGCGTATCGGTCCCGTCATTGCATCCGATATCCAGGATGACGGGATTCGGCTTCTGAAGAAGTGAAACAATGTGCTGGTGTACTTCGGCGGGCGACACAGTTGCTTTTTCCATTGGGCGCTGAGGATGAATTTCGTCTTTGACGTCCAATCACACGCTAGACGCGCCGGCACAACGTATATCAATGTATATGATTCATATACCCGTCGGCCCCCTTGATCATGACAGTTCTTTGGAGGCCATTGTCGGACCGGGGCCTGCAGCGACTGCCCTACAATGCAAATTGCCGCTCGGTCTCGGGAGAGGCGCCAACCGCGAGCTAGATCGTCGTCTCCGGTCCACCTTTCGGAGCGGCAGAAAGATCGGCTTCGTGCGAATGTCAGTCGTCGGCTATTCTCTCTAAAGCGTGCGCGCTAGACAGATCTCTCGTGCGCAGCAATAGCCATCACCTCGATCACAGTTGCGACAGGCAAGATGTGCTCTACCGACTGACCGCTGCCATCCCAGATTCGCTGACGCAAGGTGTGAACCACTCCACTCCTCGGAAGGTCGTCGAACGCGCCACCAGCTACAACAATTCAAGAAAGCTCTTCGCGGGCAGCGACGGCGTCGTCAAACCTTGGCAGCCATCCGCAACCTGCCGCAAACAACGGAAATGAACAATGTCGATCCATTCGCCTAAATTCAGATACTTCAGCGTATTGCCAGCGGCTCACCGAGGAACGAAATCGACGCGCTTATGCCATGGGATGACGCCATCTGACGGCCTCAGTTTGCCGCTGGCGTACTACCAAGCCGCTATGGAGTGCCGCCGCACACGGGTACGGCCGTATGTCTTCACCTCGAGATTTCACATGCCATATGGTTGAGGTCGCGTACGCTCTCCCGATGCTTGCCAGGTCGGTCATCAGGCATGGATCGTTGTTGAGCTGCCGATCTCGCTCCATCAATATAAATGGGACCCGACCGTGGTATACACTTTCGAACGTCGATCAGCAGGGTCAGTTTGAGAGGACAAGCTCTTCAGCTAACGATTCCGTCTAATTTTGCGATGAGCCATCATCTGCAACTTTAGCTCCCGCCGGTTTCGACAAAACGCAATGTCATTTTCGCAACAGCTTGGCGGGCTGTCTACCTGAGGGGCGTTTGCTTCCGGACAAAGACACGCGCAGGCCAGGCAACGATTCAGCAGAACTGCAGGCATCGATCGTTCAGCTCATTTTTGGCCTGACTCTTGCTATAATTTGTCTTGTCACAATGTGAGTATCTCCAACTTGAGCTCAGGAGACTTGTATGAATTTTCGTCCACTTCACGACCGCGTCATGGTCAAGCGCATCGACGCCGATGAGAAGACAGATTGCGGCGTTATCATTTCCGACACAACCAAGCAAAAGCTGCAGGCTTGGATCGTTCAGCTCATTATTGGCCTGACCCTTGCTATAATTGGGTTTGTCACAATGTGACTATCTTCAACTTGTTCAAAACGCTCAGGAGTCTTGTATGAATTTCCGTCCGCTTCACGACCGCGTCGTGGTCAAGCGCATCGACGCCGAGGAGAAGACCTCTGGTGGCATTATCATTCCCGACACGGCCAAGGAAAAGCCCTCGCAGGGCGAAGTCATTGCAATTGGCCCGGGCGGCCGCGATGAAACCGGCAAGCTGATTCCGATCGACATCGAGGTCGGGGACCGCGTGCTATTCGGCAAATGGTCGGGCACCGAAGTCAAGATCGACAGCGAGGAGCTGCTGATCATGAAGGAGAGCGACATTATGGGCGTTCTCACCGATGTGTTTTCCAACAAGAAAGCCGCCTAACCCAGCGCTCGCACAGCTCCCCCTGACGAGCGCCCGCTTGGGCGCACTGAAGGATGAGAGAATAAGAACTGAGGGAAATTCCTTATGTCAGCCAAAGAAGTCAAATTCGGAGTAGACGCGCGGGACCGCATGCTGCGCGGCGTCGACATCCTCGCCAATGCCGTGCAGGTCACGCTCGGTCCGAAGGGCCGCAACGTAGTGCTCGACAAGTCGTTCGGCGCTCCCCGCATCACCAAGGACGGCGTTGCCGTCGCCAAGGACATAGAACTCGACGACAAGTTCGAGAACATGGGCGCGCAGATGGTGCGCGAAGTCGCTTCGAAGGCGGCGGATGCTGCCGGCGACGGCACCACCACTGCGACCGTCCTGGCCGCCGCGATTGTCCGCGAAGGCGCCAAGTCGGTTGCCGCCGGTATGAACCCGATGGATCTAAAGCGCGGTATCGACCTCGCGGTCGAAGCCGTGGTTGCGGATCTTCAGAAGAACTCGAAGAGGGTCACCTCGAATGAGGAGATCGCCCAGGTCGGCACCATTTCGGCCAACGGCGACCAGGAGATCGGCAAGTTCCTCGCCGACGCCGTGAAGAAGGTTGGCAACGAGGGTGTCATCACCGTCGAGGAAGCCAAGTCGCTCGAGACCGAGCTCGACGTCGTCGAGGGCATGCAGTTCGACCGCGGCTACATCTCGCCCTACTTCGTCACCAACGCCGACAAGATGC
>NZ_JAPRAQ010000035.1 GCF_029989365.1 Bradyrhizobium sp. Arg816
TACAGATCTTGGCAGGAAATTACCGGGACCAAGGCCTTCTCTCCTGACGTCTTCAGCCTCAAGAGCCGATAACGCAACAGGCCCCTTGTGGGAGAAGGTGGCGCGCGCAGCGCGACGGATGAGGGGTATCTCTCCGCACGATTCAATCGTGAGAGGTTTGCTCGCGGAGAGATACCCCTCACCCGTCTCGCCGCTACGCGGCGAGCCCCCCTCCCCCACAAGGGGGGAGGGAAAGAGCAACCTTAGAAACACGTCGTCCGTTCGGCGGCGATGTAGCCGAACAACAGGCCCGCGCCGAACAGCAGCACGAGGGCTGCGGCGCCGAATTCGATGCCGCGCATGAACAGCGCGCCGCCGCCGTCGCGCCCCGCGCTGAGGCGGGCGGCGATGTCCTTGGCGGAGACGGCGACGACGGCGATGGCCGCGACCGTAATGGCGGTGCCGAGCCCCATCAGCAAGGTCGCGGCGATGCCGGCCCAGAACAGGCCCTGCGCAAGCGCGAACACCAGCACCAGGATCGCACCCGAGCAGGGCCGGATGCCGACGGTCAGGATCGCAGCAAACCCGCGCCGCCAGCCGCCGGGACCGGCGAGCTCACTCGGCGTGGGGCCGTGGGAATGGCCGCAATGCTCGTCATGGACGTGGTCGTGCCCATGGTGGTGATGGGCGTGGGCGTGACCATGGTCGTGATGATGGTGATCATGACCGTGATCGTGGTCGTGATGATCATGGGCGTCATGATGATGGTGATGGCCGTGATCATGATGCTCATGCGGCACGCCGGCGATGGCCGGCACCGGCTGGACCGCCTGGAGCGCGCGGATGAAGGTGCGGCCCTTGACCCAGACCAGGCGCAGGCCGAACAGCGCGATCAGGCCGTAGCTTGCGATCTCGATCGCGCCTTCCGCCTTGCACATGGTCTTGGCGGTGGCGTTCAGCACCCAGGCCGAGATGCCGACGATCAGGATCGCCACCAGCGACTGCATCAGCGCCGAGGCAAACGACAGCGCGATACCGCGCCGCGCGGTCTCGCGGTTGGCGACGAGATAAGAGGCGATCACCGCCTTGCCGTGGCCGGGGCCGGCGGCGTGGAAGATGCCGTAGGCAAAGGAGATGAAGAGCAGCGTCCACACCGCCGAGCCGTCGGACTTGGCGGCGCGGATGGTCGCCGACATCTGGCGATAGAATTCCGACTGCTTGGCCAACAGCCAGCCGATGACGCCGCTGGCCTCGGGCTCGGCCGCCTGCGCCGGCCGTGGTGCGCCGAACGGATTTTGCGCGAGGAGATCGCGAAGCGCGGCGTCCGCCACGCTCACAACAACGAGCACGGCCGCACAGGCCAGAAGCCCGCGCACAAGCGGGGAACGAAGACGACCGATCAAGGGCAATCCACCGTGATCTTGTTGGCGAACATCATGCCGAAATTCGAGTTCTCACCGTTCAGGAAGGTCTGCTCGTTGAGCTTCTGCGCGGTGGCGGAGCCGTCGCTGGGCCGATCGAGCTTCATCTGGCAGCCGGCGGGCGCGCCGACCAGCTTGACCGGGTTGTCCTTGGCCATCTGGAAGTCGATGAAATAGGAGCGGTCGAACACTTCGAGCACCAGCTGCTTGGGCTTGACCGGGTTCTTCAGCGGCAGCGTGAAGTGCAGGGTCAGCACGGTATCTTTGTAGTCGAGGAAGTAGTCGACCGGCTCGTTAAAACGCTCCTTCTTGCCGTCGGCTCGCGCGAAGGTGAAGTAGGCGTATTCCTTCAGCGACTCGACATTGGTCTGCGCCAGCGGCCCCAGCTCTTCACGGGTGTAGGCGCCCTTGGTCTTGCTCTCGAGCCCCTGCAGCGCATAGGCCGAGAACATGTCATCGAAGGTCCAGGCGTGGCGGACACCGGTAATGCTGCCGTCGGCGGCGTAGAGCAGCTCGCTGGTCGCGGTGATCCAGACATGTGGATGCGCGCTTGCCGCGCCCGCTGCGAACGTCATCGCAGCGGCGAGCAACAGGCCGAACAGGGCACGCATGCCCATCAGGCCGCCTTCGCGCCATCGAGCAGGCCGCGCCGGCGCAGCAGCGCGTCGGGCTCCGGCGGACGGCCGCGGAAGGCTTCATAGGCGGCTTCGGGATCGACCGATCCGCCCGAGGAGTAGATGTCGTCGTGCAGGCGTTTTGCCACCGCCGGGTCGAAGATGTCGCCGGCCTCCTCGAAGGCGCCGAAGGCGTCGGCGTCCATCACCTCCGACCACATGTAGCTGTAGTAACCGGATGCATAGTGGTCGCCGGAGAAGATGTGGCCGAACTGGGTCGGCCGGTGGCGTAGCGAGATCTCCTCGGGCATGCCGATCTTCTCCAGTTCCCTCTTCTCGAAGGCGCGGACATCCTGCGCGGCAGAAGCCGGCTGGGTGTGGAATTCCAGATCGACCAGCGCCGAGGAGACGAACTCGACCGTGGCAAAGCCCTGGTTGAACTTTCGCGCGGCGAGGAAGCGCTGGAGCAGATCGTCCGGCAGCGGCTCGCCGGTCTGGTAGTGGCGGGCGAACTGCTGCAGCACCTCGGGCCGCTCCTGCCAGTGCTCGTAGAGCTGGGACGGCAGCTCGACGAAGTCGGTGAACACCGCGGTGCCCGAGAGTGACGGATAGGTCACATTGGAGAGCATGCCGTGCAGGCCGTGGCCGAACTCGTGGAACAGGGTACGGGCATCGTCGGGCGAGAGCAGCGAGGGCTCGCCGTTCGCGCCCTTGGCGAAGTTGCAGACATTGATGACGAGCGGCGCGATCTCGCCGTCGAGCTTCTGCTGGTCGCGCAGCGAGGTCATCCAGGCGCCGGAGCGCTTCGACGGCCGGGCGTAGTAGTCGCCGTAGAACAGCGCCTTGTGCTTGCCGTCCGGCCCCTTCACCTCCCAGACCCGGACATCAGGGTGCCAGGCCGGTACGTCCTTGCGCTCCTCGAAGGTGATGCCGAACAGGCGCGTGGCACAGTCGAAGGCGGCGGCGATCATGTGATCGAGCGTGAGATATGGCTTGATCGCGGCGTCGTCGAAATTGGCGCGCTGGAGGCGGAGTTTTTCGGCATAGAAACGCCAGTCCCAGGGCGCGAGCTTGAAATTGGCGCCCTCTTCCGTGATCAGCGCCTGCATCTCGTCGCGGTCGGCGAGCGCGCGCGCCCGCGCCGGCTTCCAGACCCGCTCCAGCAGGCCGCGCACCGCATCCGGCGTCTTGGCCATGGAATCCTCGAGCCGGTAGGCGGCGAAGGTCGGATAGCCCAGGAGCTTGGCGCTCTCCTCGCGCAGCTTCAGGATCTCGACGATGGTGTCGTTGTTGTCGTTGGTATTGCCGTTGTCGCCACGCGCCGTGAAGGCCTTGTAGACCTTCTCGCGCAGGTCACGGCGGGCCGAGCTCTTCAGGAACGGCTCGGTCGAGGAGCGCGACAGCGTCACGATGGCCTTGCCGTCCATGCCGCGCTCTTCCGCCGCAGCCTTGGCGGCGGCGACGAAGCTCTCCGGCAGGCCCTGGCGGTCGGCCTCCCCCAGCTCCATGAACCACTCCTGCTCGTCGCCGAGCAGGTGGTGGCTGAAGCTGGTGCCGAGTTGGGCGAGCTTCTCGTTGATCTCCGCCATCCGCGCCTTGGCCTCTTCGGAGAGGCCGGCACCGGAACGGTGGAAGCGGGTGTAGGTGCGCTCCAGCAGCCGGAGCTGCTCGGGCGAAAGACCAAGACTGGCGCGGTTCTCGTGCAGATGGGCGATGCGACCAAACAGCACGGCGTTCATCATGATCGGATTCCAGTGCCGCGCCATCCGCAAGGAGACCTCCTTGTCGATCTCCAGGATGGCCGGGTTGGAATGCGCCGAGACGAGGTCGTAGAAGACCGCGGCGACCTTGGTGAGGAGCTTGCCGGAGCGCTCCAGCGCCGTGATGGTGTTGGCGAAGTCGGCGGCCGCGGGATCGTTGGTGATCGCCGCGATCTCGGCGGAGTGATCGGCGAAGGCCTGCTCGAAGCCCGGGAGGAAGTGCTCAGGCTTGAGCTCGTCGAAGGGCGGTGTCGCAAACGGCGTCACCCAGGCCTTCAGCAGCGGGTTGGTCTCGGGGTCCGTGGTTTGGCGGGGGTCTGACATCGCAAGTCCCGGTTTTTGTGGCTCGATTGTTGGGGTCAGGTATAGCACGCGATGGGGCTTTTTTGGGCCATTTGCCCTTGCTCCCGGGCGCCTTTTCGGGGAGATTGCGGCCCTCGAAGCCACGGACCCCAAAGCTCATGAACGCGCCTGCCTCCTCTTCCCGTCAGATCGTCTGGCCGAGCGTCATCACTGTCATCAGCGCCGCCATCCTGATCGGCGCCGAGGTGTTCGGCGCCGCGTTCGCCGGTGGCTGGGCGCTCGCGATCCTGTTCGGGCTCGGCGATCAGGGCACGCACATCCTCCAGGCCGTGCTGTTCGCGCTCGGCGTGCTCGTGATGACCGCGTTCATCCGCGCGGCTCAGCGCGTCGAGCCGTTCACGAAGCGCCGCTGACGCTTCCTCGCGCGCGCGAGACGCGCGCACGACGCAGAAAACTTAACGCGCGTTCATCTTCCGCGTCGCTCGCGCAACACCGCGCAAGCAGATGTTAGGCAATTCTGTCCGCAGCCTAAAAAAATTCTTGCGAACCAGAGTCAAAACGCTTATGTGCGGACTTGCCCAATTTCGCACGTGCCTGTGGTCGTGTGTCAGTCGGTAGGTATCCGGACAAGAGGCCGGACAGCCGCCAAGGGGTGAAGAAGCCGAGGGGCTCTTCGGAAGTGCGGAAGTCGAAAGACCGAAAGGTCGGACGAGGAAGCAAACCCGGAGCGTCCAGCATCTCTCTCAAAGAGATGCCATGTCGAAGGTGACTTCACTTTTTGCAACCGTGACTGGCAGCCGGAGGCGAACCGGCGCACCCCGCTCTCAACGGGGGACGCGACTTAAAGCAACGACGGATCGGGCTTTTTTGGTCTCTACCGGCATTCCAACGCCGGCGCGGGCTACTGAAAAGGCTTGTCCTTCATTGCCAGGTGTGCGGGCGGGAAAACTCCCAACCAATCCACGGCAGCACAGTCTGATGTGAGTCTTTGGCTCGTCACGCCTCCATCGCGTGATCTGGCCGGAGCGCTCTTATCCGACGACATTTTTTGAACGGATCCCCGTCGCTGGGCCGTTTGGGAGAGTGCTATGACCGAACGTATTCAGGAATTCCTGCGCAACCGCCGCAGCGAGGGCCGGGACACCGAGCCTTGCCTCGTGGTCGATCTCGAAGTCGTGCGCGACAATTACCAGACCTTCGCCAAGGCGCTGCCCGACAGCCGCGTGTTCTACGCCGTCAAGGCGAACCCGGCGCCGGAAGTGCTGGCGCTGCTGGCCTCCATGGGCTCCTGCTTCGACACCGCAACCGTCGCCGAGATCGAGATGGCGCTGGCCGCAGGTGCGACGCCCGACCGCATCTCCTTCGGCAACACGATCAAGAAGGAGCGCGACATCGCGCGCGCCTTCGCGCTCGGCATCCGGCTGTTCGCAGTCGACTGCGCCGCCGAGGTCGAGAAGGTCTCCCGTGCCGCTCCCGGTGCAAAGGTGTTCTGCCGCATCCTCTATGACTGTGCCGGCGCCGAATGGCCGCTGTCGCGCAAGTTCGGCTGCGACCCGGAAATGGCCGTCGACGTGCTCGACGTCGCCAAGCGCCTGGGCCTGGAGCCGTGCGGCATCTCCTTCCATGTCGGCTCGCAGCAGCGCAAGGTGAAGGCGTGGGACCGTGCGCTGGCGATGGCCTCGCAGGTGTTCCGCGACTGCGCCGAGCGCGGCATCAACCTGACCATGGTCAACATGGGCGGCGGCTTCCCGACCAAGTACCTGAAGGACGTGCCGCCGGTCGTGACCTACGGCCGCTCGATCTTCCGCGCGCTGCGCAAGCACTTCGGCAACCAGATTCCGGAGACCATCATCGAGCCGGGCCGCGGCATGGTGGGTAACGCCGGCATCATCGAATCCGAGGTCGTGCTCATCTCGAAGAAGAGCGACGAGGACGAGGTGCGCTGGGTCTATCTCGACATCGGCAAGTTCGGCGGTCTCGCCGAGACGATGGACGAGTCGATCCGCTACGCCATCCGCACCCCGCATGACGGCGCGGACATGACGCCGTGCGTGCTCGCGGGCCCGACCTGCGACAGCGCCGACGTGCTGTACGAGAAGAGCCCGTATCCGCTCCCCGTCACGCTCGAGATCGGCGACAAGCTGCTGATCGAAGGCACCGGGGCGTATACGTCGACCTACTCGGCGGTGGCGTTCAACGGCATCCCGCCGCTGAAGACGTACCACATCTGATTTGCCACATCTGATCCGCCTCTCGTTCTGAGGCCTGACGAACCCGGGAGCCGGTCCGCCGGCTCCTTTCCTGACATTGCCATTCTGACGACGTCTTGAGCCGGCGTGCTTCTCGCACGCGGGTTCAAGCGGGGACTGACGCGCCATGACTGCTTTTCGGAAGCCACAAGTCGCCCTCACTTCGAAAGCCGCTCCGTTCGCGATCCGTGCGGAACGTGCTGCCGACGTCGCCGCCCGTGAAGCGCTGCTGGATGCCTGCTTTGGCGAGAACCGCCATGACCGCACCTGCCAGCGCCTGCGCGACGGACGTGCACCTGCCGCAGGCCTTGCCCTGTCGGCTGTGCGCGAGGGGACACTCGTGGGAACCGTGCGGCTGTGGCACGTCAGCGCCGGAGGCAGGCCCGCCCTGGTCCTCGGACCGCTGGCGGTGGACCCTGCCTTCCGCGAGCTCGGGATCGGCGCCGCGCTGATGCAACAAGCGCTGGCCGCCGCCCGGGCGCGCGGGCATGCCGCCGTGATCCTGCTCGGCGATGCCCCCTATTACGCCCGCTTCGGCTTCTCGCCCGCCTGGCGATCGAATTCCTACCCGGTGCGCTGGATGGCGTTGAGGGGATGATCGTCCCGACCGGCGCGGCCCTGCCCAAACGGAGGGTAGTTCGCGCCCTCCAGGCGCACGCGGCCTAAGGGATCGCCATGATGGCGACGACTTAAGCCGCGCTCCGCGGCGATGCCTGCGCGTGCCCGTTCCTTTAGGGTTGCGCGGGCCTGAGAAACGCCCTTTAACCCGCCAACCCCCCCCCTTCAGTCGAGGCCCACGACCATGTCCCGTCGCCTGATCTCCACCGGCTCTCCCCTCGAGAAGACCGTCGGCTACAGCCGCGCCGTGATCGACGGTGAGTTCGCCTTCGTCGCCGGAACCACCGGCTATGACTACGCGACGATGACGATGCCGGCCGATGTCACGAGCCAGTCACGCAACTGCTTCAAGACCATCGAAGCCGCCCTGAAGGAGGGCGGATTCGAGATGGCCGATATCGTCCGTGCGACCTACTACGTCACCGACGCCAGCTACATCGACGCCCACTTCGCCGTCTGCGGCGAGGTTCTCGGTGACATCAGACCTGCTGCGACGCTGCTGGTCGTCAGCGCCCTCGCCAAGCCCGAGATGAAGGTCGAGATCGAAGTCACCGCCAAGCGCCGCAGCGTCTGACAAGCGCCGCAGCGCCTGATCCACCCCTCACCCTTTAGTTTGCCAGCACGTTCCGGAGAAACCATCCCATGAGCCACCCCTCGCAGATCTACGCGAAGATCACTGGTCCCATCGTCATGGTCGGCTTCGGCTCCATCGGCAAGGGCACGCTGCCGATGATCGAGCGGCATCTCGATTACGACAAGTCGCGCGTCACCGTGATCGATCCCAAGGACGAGGGCCGCAAGGCGCATTGCGAGAAGCAGAACGTCCGCTTCATCCAGAAGGCCGTGACCCGGGACAATTACCGCGAGTTGCTGACCCCGCTGCTCACCGAAGGCGGCGGCCAGGGCTTTTGCGTCAATCTCTCGGTCGACACCGGCTCCACCGACATCATGGAGCTCTGCAACGAGCTCGGCGCGCTCTACATCGATACCGTCAACGAGCCCTGGCTCGGCTTGTATTTCGACGCGTCGAAGGGCCCGGAAGCGCGCTCCAACTACGCGCTTCGCGAAGTGACGCTGGCCGCCAAGAAGGCGCGCCCGGCGGGCTCGACGACGGCCGTCTCCTGCTGCGGCGCCAATCCCGGCATGGTCTCCTTTTTCGTCAAGCAGGCGCTGCTCAATGTCGCCGCCGATCTGAAGCTCAATGCCCCCAAGCCGAAGACCAAGGCCGAATGGGCCGACTTGATGCGGCAGGCCGGTATCAAGGGCATCCACATCGCCGAACGCGACACCCAGCGCTCCAAGACGCCGAAAGAGCCTGACGTCTTCGTCAACACCTGGTCGGTGGAAGGCTTCCTGTCCGAAGGCGTGCAGCCGTCCGAACTCGGTTGGGGCACCCATGAAAGGTGGATGCCCGAGAATGCGCATACCCACGAAGCCGGCTGCGGCGCGGCCATCTATCTGATGCAGCCCGGCGCCAACACGCGCGTGCGCACCTGGTGCCCGACCCGCGGCGCACAGTATGGCTTCCTCGTCACCCACAACGAGTCGATCTCGATCTCCGATTACTTCACGGTGCGCGACGCATCGGGCACGGCGGTCTATCGGCCGACTTGCCACTATGCCTATCATCCGGCCGACGATGCCGTGCTGTCGCTGCATGAAATGTTCGGCCGCGCCGCGAAGATGCAGGAGAAGCACCATATCCTCGATGAGAACGAAATCGTCGACGGCATCGACGAACTCGGCGTGCTGCTGTTCGGCCATGACAACAATGCCTATTGGTACGGTTCGCAGCTCTCCATCGAAGAGACCCGCAAGCTCGCGCCCTACCAGAACGCCACCGGCCTGCAGGTGACCTCCGCCGTGCTCGGCGGCATGGTGTGGGCGCTGGAAAACCCGAACGAAGGCATCGTCGAAGCCGACGAGATGGATTTCGATCGTCTGCTGGAAATCCAGCTGCCGTATCTCGGCCCGGTGAAAGGTTTCTACACCGACTGGACGCCGCTGACGGATCGTCCGGGACTGTTCCCCGAAGATATCGACACCAGCGATCCCTGGCAGTTCCGGAATGTCCTGGTGCGCTGATCGCTCAACGGACTCGAACGATCAAAATGCCCGGCTTCGTGCCGGGCATTGTCGTTTCGCGACCTATTTCGCCAGATAGTCGAACGCGACGCTGCCGAGCCCCAGCGTCAAATCCGCTTTGAAATGCAGCGCCGAGACCACCTCGCGCACCGGCAGACGGGCGACGTCGCAGAGCGCGTGAGGAAACAGGCCGAGCGCGGCGGGACCGGTCCAGGCTTCCTTCAGCGTGATGTCCTCGAGATGGAAGCGCACCAGCTCGCAGATCCGAGGGGAACCGTCGACATGCGGGATGATCTTCAGGATGAAGTTCGGCGCCTTCATCGACTGCAGCACCACGTCAAGGTCGACCTTGCGGTGCTTGTAGCCCATCGTCGCGGAGGCGCAGAGCACCGAGCCGTAATGCAGCGAGCCGACCAGCACGTCGCTCTCGACCTCGATCTTCGGCCGCGCCAGCTTCTTCGGAAAGCCCCACAACTCGCGACCGCCGGCGATCGGTCCCTCGTCGTCCAGATACATCGCGTGGGTGTAGGCCCCCTCCTCGCCCTTGAGGCGGACCGGGATCACCTGCCCGGTTTCGGTGTAGTCGCCGAATCCGGTCGAGTCGGGCATGCGGATGAATTCGTATTTCACCACCGGCTCCGCCACCTCGAGCGGCTCGGGCACGATGGCGGCGAGGGCTTCGGGATCGGTCCTGTAGGTGATGACGAAATACTCGCGGTCGAAGAAGCGATATGGCCCCGGCGGGAATGACGGGTTGGTGAGCGGCATCGAATAGGCGGTGCGGCGGACGTCTTCGATCTTCATGGGAGGCCCCATCTGTCGTTGGCGTGACAGATTATGGAACGGGCCGGCTGCCGAGGCGAGATCAAATGCGCGTCACAATACGCCGACCGCCGGGCTACTTCTCCTTGATCGGCGGCGCGATCTTCTCCGCGGGCGCTGCCGGCAGTGCCGGCTTGGTCGCCGCACCCTGCGTCTGCGGGTCGGGGCGCGCGGGCTCGGGGGCCGGCGTGGTCGGACGGTCGCCGCCGGGCTTGGCTTGCGCGGGCGTCTTGTCCTGATCGTTGGACGGCGTGCCTTGGAGCGGTTGCGTCGCCTGCGCCGTCTGCATCCGGCTCTCGGCGCGGATTTCCGCCAGCGATAGGCCTGAGACCACGACACCTGCCGCGAACAGCGAGCAGGCGATCACCAGGTCGAGCTTCAGTCTGCGCTTGTCATTTGGGCCGGGCATGTCGATCACCGCCTTTGTCCGCGGGATCAACGAACTTGCCCGACTGCGGTTCCGTGGTGGACGAGGCGGGAACCGTGCCGTCGCGTGCTAAAACGCCGCGCTCAGTCCGAGGTGCTGACTTCCCAGGTGGCGTGGCGCACGCCCGGCAGGTGCTGCAGATCGGTCGCCACCGCGTTCAGCTCGTTCGGATCGACTGCGGTCGCAACCAGCTTTGCGACAATCTCGATCAGGTCATCCCCAGTCTCAACCACGTCGATATCGGCCACCGGATATTTCGCGGCCTCCAGCTTGTCGACGAGACGGTCGCGCATGTCGGGCAGGGCGTCGGCCGCGACGGCGAGCTTGAAATAGTAGGTCGCCTCCGAGGTCTTCTCGTTCAGCGGAATGCGGTTGATGGCGTTGACCAGCGGGCGCAGCATGGTGTTGCCGGCGATGACGAACACGGTCAGCGCAGCCGCCTGCGCGACCATGTCGGCGCCGGCACAGGAGCCGACGGCGGCGGAGGCCCACAGCGTCGCCGCGGTGTTGAGCCCGCGGACGTCCATGCCCTGCTTCATGATGACACCGGCGCCGAGGAAGCCGATGCCTGATACGACATAGGAGATCACGCGGACCGCGCCGTCGGCGCCGGTCAGATGCATCGCGAGATCGACGAAGGCGGCGGCACCGACCGCGACCAGCACGTTGGTGCGCAGACCGGCGGTGCGCTGGCGGTACTGCCGCTCGGCGCCGATCAGCGTGCCCAGCACGAAGGCCGTGAACAGGCTGACCAGCGTATCCGCGAAGTCAGCAATCTGGAATGTCGTCAAAAACCGCATGGTCCCTCGCACGGGTTGGCAAACGATCTATGCGAGAGTGCCGACGAGGTCAATTTGAACGGGCACCGGCTGTGGAAGCCGATGCCCGGTCGTCTTGTTTTCTCTGCCTTAGTGAGCGGCCGCGAGCAACGCCTGCTGGGGCGGCGTATAGCTCAGCACTGTGCCGCCATTGCCGTCGGCCGAGAGCGCGAAGGACGAGGCCGAGTATTGCGCGAGCAGAGCCCAGGAGTAGCTCTGGCCGCCGTCGGTCGTGACCGTCAGATTGTTCGCGCCGTCGACATCGAGGCTGGAGATCACGGTGTTGCGGAAGTCGATGGTGTCATCGGCGCCAAAATTGGCGATCGAGCCGGTCAGGCCTGTCGGCGCGTCCAGCACCAGCGTTGCGCCGCCGGAGCCGCCGAAATCGACGTTCTGGGCGAGGCCGCCCGCATAGACATGCTCGCTGCCGCCGTCGAGATGCGAGTTCGAGGCGAGGCCGCCCGCCCCCACTTCCTGCTCGCCACCACCGCTGACGGTTGCGCCGGTCGCAGCACCTGCGACGAACTGATAGCCGCCGTTGATCGTCGCGCTGCCGTCGGTCGCGCCGGCGTCCACATATTGGAAGCCGCCGGTTGCGATCGTCGTGCCCGTTGTCGCGCCACCGGAGCCGACATATTGCCGCCCGCCGGCATTGATGACGGTGCCGGCCGCGTGGCCATTGCCGAGCACCTGCTGATTGCCGTCGAGCACGGTGTCGGTGACGGTCCCTTGGTAGACGTCCTGATAGCCGCCCGCCGCGACCGTCGTTCCGGCGGCGCTACCGCCCTGATAGACGTGCTGGGAGCCGCCACTCGCGACGAGGACGCCGTTCGCCGTGCCGTAGTCGTATTGATTGCCGCCGGCGCCCACCGTCGTGCCCGTCGCCGTTCCGCTCAGATATTGCGTTCCGCCGTCGATCGTCGAGTTGACGTCGCGGCCGCCGGCGGCAACGGACTGCTGTCCGCCAGCCTTGATCGTGGTGTGGGCCGAGGTGCCGTTGGCGTAGACCTGCCCGAAACCGTACAACAGGGTATCTGTCGCACGCCCGCCGGCGCGGATGTCCTGATAGCCGCCGGCTTCGATCGTCGCGCCGGTCGTGCCGGTGCCAAAAATATGCTGCTGGCCGCCGTTCTTGACCACCGATCCGGTCGAGATGCCGTAATCTTCTTCGATTCCGTTGCGCAAGACGGTCGCCCCGACCGACGTGCCGCGGACGACAAGGCTCGGGTTGAAGGACGAGGTGGACGCCGCGACGATGGTGCCCTGCAGTGAAGCGCCGCTCGCGATCGTGTAGCCAAAGGCGAGAGGGATCGATTGCGACACACCGTCATTGCCGGCTGCGTCGCGCAGACGGGCCGTCACGTAGGAAAGTCCGGTTGCCGGAAACAGATTGTCGAGCCGCCAGGTGCCATCGGCAGCGCTGGTGACCGCGTAATCCGTCGGACCAAACGACAAGGTGATCGCGGAGGCCGCATCGGCTACGTCGAGCGTACCCCGGACGGTGATCGAAAAAGGCGTTGCAGCGGAATTTTCGATGCTTGTGATCGCGAGGACGGGGGCGGTCGTATCAACCTTGAAGGTGAACACTGGCCCGGGATTGCTGTGGTTGCCCAGGGCATCCGTGGCCGTCGCAGCATGGCTGTAGGTCGAACCGTCCTGGAGGCCGGACACGCCGAGGCTCCAGCTGCCGTCGCGGCCAACCGTGGTGACGCCAACGACGGAATTGTCGCCGGCATTCGTGACCGTGACAGTGTCTCCCGCATTGCCCCTGCCGGACAGGGTCGTCGTCCCGCCGTGGAAATGCGCCGCGTTGATGTAGTAGCTGCCGTCGGCCCCCGGCGTCACGTCCGCGTCGACAATGGTCAGAGCCGGCGGCGTGCGATTGATCGTATATTGCGTGGTGGTCGAATTCGGCGCGGTGAGGAGGACATCCTCGCCGGTCGAGGAGTTGCTCGTTGACCACTCCACCACGACGTCGGCTTTTCCGTCTCCATTGAGGTCACCGACGGTGATTCCGTTGGCGCCCGAAGCGAGCGGCAACGTCACCGCCGGACCGAACGTGCCGTCACCGCGACTGTAGAAGGTCGAAAGCGTGTTGTTGCTGGTCGCGACCACGGCGAGGTCCGTTTTGCCGTCGCCATTGAAGTCCGCGGCCGCCAAGTTCCAGATGGGCGCCGGTGTCAGGAAGGTCTGTGGCGATGCAAAAGTGCCGTCGCCGTTGCCGAGCAGTAGCGACGTGCCAATGTTGTTCGACATGATCACGTCGGCCTTGCCGTCGCCATTGAAGTCGGCAAACGCCCTGATATTGCCGCCAGTGCTGCCACCCGTCGCATACTTCGTCGCCGCCGCGAACGTGCCGTTGCCATTGCCCAGCCTGACGTCCAGGGTCCCGGTGAAGATGTTGCCCATCAGGACGTCCAGCTTGCCGTCGCCGTTGACGTCGCCGAGTCGAATCGACGATTCCAGCTCCGAAGCTCCGGTCAGCGAGGTTTGCGTGAACTGGCCCGTGCCGTCATTGGTCCTGACATCGAGAAAGTATGCGGAAGCGCTGACGGTTCGGACATAGACCATATCCTGCTTGCCATCGCCGTTGACGTCACCGACCGCCGCCGTGTTGATGATGCTGAAGCGCGGGCCGCTCATCTGCGTTTCGGACTGGAACGGCCCGACATAATAGCCGCTGGAATCGTGCACATTGGTGCCGGTCAGTTGCAGCCCCAGCGAACCGCTGCCCGAGCCGGTGTTGACCGTGACCGTGTAGCTCGCGCCGTTGCTGCCGGTCACCGGCGTGATGTCCGTGATGCCAGCGCCGTTGATGCTCCCCGTCGCGGCGAGGGTGAACTGATCGACCGTGACGCCGGACACCGGCTTCGAAAAGGTGACGGTGTAGTGCACGACGGACGCGTCGGTCGACGACGGATCGGTGCCCGTGATGCTGACGAGCGTCGGAAGAACGGGGATGAGTGGCATGGGGATTCCCTGGCGTGGCGCCTTGATGCGAGGATTCGAATTGCACACCGTCGCCGGACAGGCCGGCGTCAGGCGCAACTGATCGCGCGGCAGCAATTCGAAATTGCATGCCGTGCTCTCTACATCTGCGACCCTACAGGGGCTGCTTGTCGGTTATGTTACATATTAACAAAAAATAACATAACGAGCGAAACCGTGGCGACCAGCGTGTCGAGAAAGTCTGCGAGCTGGAAGCTCGTCAGAAACCGCATAGGCCCTCGCACAATGGACAGACGATCTATGCGAGAGGGGCGCCAAGTTCAATTTGAACGGGCACCGGCCGTGAAAGCCGATGCCCGTCCGTCTTGGTTGTCTTGCCTGGTGCCCCCTCAGTGAGCGGCCGCGAGTTGCGTCTGCTGGGGCGGCACGTAGCTCAGCATCGTTCCGCCGTAGCCGTCGGTGGCGAGCACGAAGGACGAAGCTGCGTACTGCGCCAGCAGCGCCCAGGAGTAGCTCTGGCCGCCGTCGGTCGTGACCGTCAAATTGTTCGCGCTGTCGACATCGACACTGCTGACCACCGTGTTGCGGAAGTCGATGGTGTCGTCAGCGCCGAAATTGGCGATCGCGCCAGACAGGCCCGTCGGCGCGTCGAGCACCAGCGTTGCGCCGTTCGAGCCGCCGAAATCGACGTTCTGGAGCAGGCCCCGGCGTAGACATGCTCGCTGCCGCCGTCGAGATGCGTATTCGCAGCCGTGCCGGTTGCGCCGACATCCTGCTCGCCGCCGCCGCTGACGGTGGCGCCGGTCGCCGTGCCCGCCACGAACTGGTAGCCGCCGCTGATCGCGGCACTGCCGTCGGTGGCGCCGGAGTCCACATACTGGAAGCCGCCGGTCTCGATGGTCGTGGTGGTGGTTGCACCGCCCGAACCGACATATTGCCGCCCGCCGGCATTGATGGTGGTGCCGGTGGCATGGCCGTCCGTGAGCACCTGCTGCTCACCGTCGAGCACGGTGTTGGTGACAGTCCCCTGGGAAACGTCCTGATAGCCGCCCGCGGCAACGGTCGTGCCATCGGCACTGCCGCCCTGATAGACATGCTGGATGCCGCCGCTCTGGACCAGCGCACCGGTTGCCGTCCCGTAGTCGTACTGAACGCCGCCCGCGCCAACGGTCGTGCTCGTCGCCGATCCGACGATGTACTGCCGGCCACCAGCGATGGTCGCACCGCTGTCGGTGGCACCGGCGTCGACATACTGGAAGCCGCCGGTCGCGATGGTCGTATTGGTGGTCGCGCCACCGGAGCCGACATATTGCCGCCCACCGGCATTGATGACGGTGCCGGCAGCCTGGCCACCGGCAAGCACCTGCTGATTGCCGGCGAGCACGGTGTTGGTGGCCATCCCCTGGTAGACGTCCTGATAGCCGCCCGCAGCAACGGTGGTGCCGCTGGCACTGCCGCCTTGATAGACGTGTTGGGAGCCGCCGCTCTGGACCATTGCACCGGTCGCTGTGCCGTAATCGTATTGATTGCCGCCCGAGCCGATCGTGGCATTCGCGCTGCTGCCCGTCACATATTGCGTGCCGAAGACGATCGCATCGTGGTCGGCGCCGGCCGTGCTTTGGGTGCCAAGAGCCTCGATGACGGTGCCGTAGGTGCTGCCGTTGACGTAGACGTTCTGGAGTCCGCCCGACTTGATCGTGGTGTGGATCGCCGTGTTGCCGACCGTTTGCGTGCCATAAAGCACCGTGTCCTTGGCGGTCCCCTGGAAGCTCACGAGCTGAGTGGCGCCAGCCTGCACCAGGGTCCCGGTCGCCGTGCCGTATTCGAGCCCTTGGCTCCCACCATTGTATATCGTTGCCCCGGTCGAGGTCCCGCGGACGATTTCGCCCGCGCCGGAGAGCACGATCGCACCGGTTTCCGCGGCGTTGGAATCCACGGTGAAGAAACTGTTCACAACCACCGCGTTGGTGATCTGCGTGCTGGAGACAAGCGTATAGCCGCCCCTGATGAGCGTATAGGTCGGCGAGGCGCCGACATTGCCTGCGGCATCCGAGAATCTAGCCGCGATCGTCGTCAATCCGAACGGCACCACCTGGCTGTTGAACTGCCACGATCCGGTTGCGCTGGAGACGATCACGTCGGTCCCTCCGACCGTGACGGTCACCTGCGCCGCCACGTCGGTCGTCCCCTGCAGGGTGACCTTCGGGTTTGACACCGACGAGTCGGCCGACAAATTGATGCCCGTGATCCCGAGCGATGCGGTCGCATCGACCGTGAAGGTGAACGCCGGGCCGACGCTGCTGTTGCCGTGGGAGTCGGTCGCAGCCGCGACATAGCTGTAAGTGGTGCCGTCCTGCAGGCCGGACACGCCGAGGCTCCACGTGCCGTTCTGGCCGACCGTGGCCGTGCCGACGACTGCGTGAGTCATGGCGTCGGTGACCGAGATGGTGTCGCCGGCATTGCCGGTGCCGGCCAACGTCGTCGCCCCACCATGGAAATGCGCCGCGTTGATGTAATTGTTGCCGTCGGCGCCGAGGGTGACGTCCCCGTCGGTGATGGTCAGCGCCGGCGACGTCCGCACGATCGTGTACGCCGGTCCCGTCTCGCTGGATGAACCGGTCAGCAGGATATCGGTGCCCGAACTTTGAGTGAAAGGATTGGTGCCGAATTGATATCCGACCAGAACGTCGGCCTTGCCGTCGCCGTTCAGGTCACCGACGCCGATCTGCCCGGCGGTCTTGTCGAGCGGCGAGATCCTCACTTGCCCGAACGTGCCGTCGCCGTGACCGAAGAAGGTCGAGAGCGTGTTGTTGGTTCCGACGACCACGAGATCAGCCACGCCATCGCCGTTGATGTCGGCGACCGCGCCGGATCCGATCGTACCCGCCGCCTGAAGAGTCGTCCCGGACGAGGTGAAAGTACCGTCGCCGTTGCCGAGCAGGATCGAGATTGTGGCGCTGCTGACGGCCGCCATGTCGAGCTTGCCGTCACCGTTGAAATCGCCGGTGAGGACAGATGTCGCCGTCCCGACCGGGGACGACGGAGCCTGGAACGTGCCGTCACCATTGCCGAAGCTCAGCGCTATTGCCAGATTGGTCGAATTCCTCGTCACGAGGTCGAGCTTGCCGTCTCCATTGAAGTCGCCATAGGCGATGGAGCCGACGCCGAGATTCGTGGTGATGGCAGTCCCAAACGTACCGTTGCCATTTCCTGGCAGGACCGTGCTGCCGACGACGATGTCGAGCACGCCATCGCCGGTCACGTCGATCACTTTAGGTGTTTGATAGACGCCGCTGCCGACGGAATAGCTCGTGTTGGCCCCGAACGTGCCGTTACCGTTGCCGAGACGAACAGTCACGGTACCGTCGAGGGTGACCTGTTCGATGTCCAGCTTGCCGTCGCCATTCAGATCGGCAAGCGCCAGCAAGGGCAATAGGCCTGGGCTCGAGGTGTTCGAGGCTGAGGAGAAGTGACCGGTGCCGTCGTTCAGCGCCACGCTGACGTAGCTCGGGTTGACGAAAAAGTTTGTCCCCATCACGACGTCCAGCTTCCCGTCTCCGTTGACGTCGCCGATCGCGAAGGACGTCGGGCTGTTTACGGTCAGCTTCGATTCGGATTGGTACGGTCCGACATAGTAACCATTGGTATCGTGGACGTTGCTTCCCGTGAACTGGAGCGCCACCGAGCCGGAGCCGAATCCGGTATTCACCGTGACCGTATAGCTCGAAAGGTTGCTGCCGGCGACCGGCGTCACGTCGGTGATGCCCGCGCCGCCGATGCTGCCACTCGTTGCAAGGCTGAACTGATCGATCGTGACGCCAAGAACAGGCTTCGAGAAGGTGACGGTGTAGTGCACCGTTCCGGCGTCGGTCTGGGTCGGATCGGTCGCTGTGATGCTGGTGATAGTCGGAAGATCGGGGATGACGGGCATCTGAATTCCCTGCGGTGGCGCGTGTTGATGCGAGAAATCGAATTGCACGCAAACTCCGGAGAGACCGGCGCTGTGCGCAATTGACCGCACGACGGCAATTCGAAATTGCACGTCGCACGCTCTGCATCCGCGACCCTACAGGGGCTGCTTGTCGGTTATGTTACACGATAACAAAATTAACATAGCGGGGAGAGGCTGTGGATAGTCGGTCTCACAGCTCCAGCAATCCGCCGTCGCCGTTCTCGTCGGCGAAGGCCAGCAGCGTGCCCTTGGCGTTCCAGGCAATCGCCGCGACCGGAGGCGTGCCGTTGCGCCGGACCAGGATCTCGGCGCCGTCCTCGAGCCGCACCATCAGCACGGTGCCGTCGCTGTAACCGGCGGCGAGTATGTCGTTCTTGGGATGACACGCGACCACCGACACGCGCGCCTGCAGCGGCGCGAGCATCGCGGGCTCCTTGCCCATCGGGCCGTCCTTGCTGCCGAACGGCCAGATGATGACTGTGTCGGCACCCGAAGTCGCCAACCCTTTGCCGCCCGCGCTCCAGGACATCGAGCGGACGCGGCCGGGATAGCCGGTCATGCGCATGTGCCTGTTGTCGGCAAGCCGCCAGCCGTGCAGCGCCGCCTCGTGCATCGTGGTGACCAGGAACTTGTTGTCGGGGCTGAAGGTGACGCCGAGATGCGAGCCGGCCCAGGGCAGGAATTCGGCTGAGCCTTCCATGTTCGGAAACCACAGCGTGGCGCCGTTGTAATGGGCGATCGCGAGCCGCAGGCCCTTCGGCGCGAAGGCGAGACCGCCGACGGTCGAGGGCACCTCAAGCGACTTCTCCTCGGCCCTGCCGCTCTTGACGGTCGCCTTCTTGCCGGCCGACCAGGCATAGGCACCGTCGGGATGGAGCGCCACCGCGTCGATCCAGCGCCGCTTGGGGTCGGTGGCGAGCAGCGTCACCTCACCCTTGGCGTCGAGCGACACAACCTTACCGTCGTCGCCGCCCATGATGAGGCGCTTGCCGTCGGAGGCGGTCGACAGAATGCCGCCGCTATGGACAGCGACCGTCGTGATCTCGCCCTTGGCGTCGACGAGCGCGACATTCTCCTCGCCGCCGACGAAGGCGGCGCGGGGCCCAAGGAAATACACCGAGGTCACGCCCATGCCGAGCGTAACCGGCTTGACGCGGTCGGTGACGGAGACGATCGAGGCGGAATCGGGGGCCGGCGTAAACTCTTTCATCACGAGACGATGCAGCTCTCAAAACCCTCGCGAATGGCCTTTTCCGGCAATTCGCGGCCGATGAAGACGAGGCGGCTCTCGCGCGGCTCGCCGTCCTTCCACTTCCGCTGGTGGTTGCCCTCCAGCATCATGTGGACGCCCTGGAAGACATAGCGGTCATCATCGTCGTGGAAGGCGAGGATGCCCTTGGAGCGCAGGATCTTGCCGCCCTCCACCTGCACCAGGTTCTGGAGCCAGGGCATGAACACGTTCGGATCGAGCGGCTTGTCGGTCTTGAGCGACAGCGATTGCATGTCCTCGTCGTGATAGTGCTTCAGGCCGTGGCCGTGATCATGGTGGTGATGGTCGTGGCCGTGATGGTGATGATCATGGTCGTGGTCATGATCGTCGGCCTCCAGGAAATCCGGCTCGATGTCGAGGATGCGGTCGAGGTCGAAGGCGCCGCGGTCGAGCACGTCCGCCAGGGCCACCGAGCAGCGCTCGGTGCGATGCAGCTTGGCATAGGGGTTGATGGCGCGGATGCGGGCCTCGACCTCGGCAAGCTCCGGCTTGGTGACGAGATCGGTCTTGTTCAGCACGATGACGTCGGCGAACGCGATCTGGTTCTTGGCCTCGGGCGCGTCCTTGAGCCGGTCGGACAGCCATTTGGCGTCGGCGACCGTGACGACGGCATCGAGCCGCGCGTTCTTCTGCACGTCCTCGTCGACGAAGAAGGTCTGGGCGACCGGCGCCGGATCGGCAAGGCCGGTGGTCTCGACGATAATGGCGTCGAACTTGCCCTTGCGCTTCATCAGGCCGTCCATGATGCGCACGAGGTCGCCGCGCACGGTGCAGCAGATGCACCCGTTGTTCATCTCGAACACTTCCTCATCGGCGCCGATGATGAGGTCGTTGTCGATGCCGATCTCGCCGAATTCGTTGACGATGACGGCGTATTTCTTGCCGTGGTTTTCCGACAGGATGCGGTTCAACAGCGTGGTCTTGCCGGCGCCGAGATAGCCGGTCAGCACGGTCACGGGAATTTTCTGGGACGCTTCAGACATAACAACTCCGGGTCGGGCTTTTCCGCGCGACGCACGGCGGGGTGGCCCCCTGCCCTAGTGGTCAAGCGCGCTGGTCAGGGCCTTTATATTGTGCCTGACCATATCAATGTAAGTGGGTGCGAGCCCCTTTTCGCCGGTCAAACCGTCCGAAATCAGGGTCCCGCCGACCTTGGCCCCGGTCTCGGCCGCGATCCGCCGGATCAGGCGGTCATCACTGATGTTTTCCAGGAACACGGCCGGGATTTTTTGGGCCTTGATCTGGCCGATGATGGCGGCGATGTCCCGCGCGCTGGGCTCGGTCTCCGTGGAGACCCCCAAGGGGGCCACGAACTGGACACCATATTCGGCGGCGAAATAGCCGAAGGCGTCATGGGTGGAGATCACCCTGCGCCGGCCCAGTGGGATTTTCGCCACGGCCTCCCGCACCTCGCGGTCGAGCGCTTCGAGCGTATCCAGATAGGCCTTTGCCCGGGCGCGAAAGAACTCGGCGTCGTCAGGGTCGGCCGCGGCCAGCGCATTGGCGATGTCGCTCACGTAGATCTTGGCGTTCGGGACGGACTGCCAGGCATGCGGATCCGCGGCCGAGCCGAGCTTCAGCGGTGCGATGCCGGCGCTCGCGGTGACCACCTGCGCCTTGCTTCCGGCGGACTGCACCAGACGCGGCAGCCAGCCTTCGAGGCCGAGCCCGTTGACGATCACGAGCTTTGCGTCCGCAATCCGCTTCGCATCGCTTGGCGCGGGCGTGTAGACGTGGACGTCGCTGTCGGGGCCGACCAGCGTCGTGACGTTGACTCGATCGCCGCCAACGTTCCGGACGAAATCGCCGAGGATCGAGAAGCTCGCGACGACATTGAGCCGCTCGGCCGCATGCAGCGGCGAGGCGATCAGCAGGAGCACATAAAGCAGGAGACGCCGCATCGTCACGCTTCCAGATGCCGGCCGGGAAACAGCTGCCGGACGATACCGCCGACGCGGCCGAACAGGACGGAGACGATGTAGAGCACCGTCGCCACCAGAATGATCGCAGGGCCCGACGGCACGCGGGTCTGAAACGACAGCACAAGGCCCGCATAGCCCGAGACCGCGGCAGCGACGACGGCGATGCAGATCATGACGGTGAGATCGCGCGACCAGAACCGGGCAATGCCGGCCGGCAGGATCATCAGGCCCACCGCGAGCAGCGTGCCGAGCGCCTGAAAGCCGTTGACGAGGTTGATCACGACGAGCGCGAGGAAGGCGAGATGCGCGGGGCCGCCGGCGCGGCTGACGGTGCGCAGGAACAGGGGATCGACACTCTCGATCACCAGCGGGCGATAGATCACCGCGAGCACCAGCAGCGTCACCGTGGCGTTGAAGGCGACCACCAGCAGGGTCTGGTCGTCCATCGCGAGGATGTTGCCGAACAGCACGTGCAAGAGGTCGATATTGGTGCCCTTGATCGAGACGATGGTGACGCCCAGCGCCAGCGAGGCCAGATAGAAGGTCGCAAGCGAGGCGTCCTCCTTCAGCCCGGTCGAACGCGCGACCACGCCGGCGAGGATCGCAACCGCAAAGCCTGCGACCAGGCCGCCGGCGGTCATCGCGAACAGATTGAGGCCGGAGAGCAGGAAGCCGACGGCCGCACCGGGCAGGATCGCATGCGCCATGGCGTCGCCGACGAGGCTCATCCGCCGCAGCATCAGGAACACGCCGATCGGCGCGCCCGCCAGCGACAGCGCGATCACGGCGGCAAGCGCGCGCCGCATGAACTCGAATTCGGTGAACGGGCCGATCAGCGCGTCATAGATCATCTGTGATCACGCCGCCCGCGAACGTCCGTCCTCGGCGCAAGCCGTGGCACTGTCGTCAAAAGCCTCGCACATCCGCATCGCGACCAGCAGGTTTTCCGGCGTCAGCACCTCCGCCGTCGGTCCCCAGGCCACGGGCCCGCGCGCCAGCACCAGCGTTTCGGTGAAATGGTTGCGCACCATTTCCATGTCGTGCAACGCGGCGAGCACGGTGCGGCCTTCGCCGTGCCAGTGCTTCACCAGCGCAAGCAGATCGGCCGTGGTCTTGCTGTCGATGGCGTTGAAGGGCTCGTCGAGCACGATCAGGCGCGCGTCCTGGAGCAGCACGCGCGCGAACAAGATGCGCTGCATCTGCCCGCCCGAGAGCGTGCCGATGGGGCGGTTCTCGAAGCCGTTGAGGCCGACGGAGGCGATCGCGCGCAGGATCTTCTCGCGCGCAGCCTTGCCGATGCCACCGAACAGGCCCGCGTCGCGCCACAGCCCGGTGCCGACGAAGTCGAACACCGAGATCGGGAAGCTGCGGTCGATCTCCGCGCTCTGCGGCAGATAGGCGATATCACGGGAATCGAGTCCGCCGAGATGGATGCTGCCGTCGAGCGGCCGGAGGATGCCGACGATGCCGCGCAACAGCGTCGACTTGCCGGCGCCGTTCGGGCCGATCACGGCGACCAGCGCGCCAGCTGCGACCTCGCCGTTGAGATGATGCACGGCCGGGTGACGGTCATAGCCGAGCGTGACGTTGTGAAAGTGCAGTGCCGCCGCCATGGTCACCTCATCGCCAGGAAGACCACGCCCCAGAGCACGGCACAGACGGCAAGCGCGGCCGCGAGCCGGCCGGCCAAGGTCATGCGCAGGATCGACCAGGGCGCGTCCTGGGCCGGATGGGGCGAGGCCGCATCATGGACATGGGCGTGGGTATGGTCGTGGCCATGCGAATGCCCGTGGTCATGAGAATGGTCATGAACGTGGTCGTGCTGATGGGCGTGGGACGCGGCGGGAACCATGTCTAAGACGTTATACTATAACATTACCCCTGTCCACGGCCGGCTCAGGGCTTGCCGATCACCATCGCGATGGCGGCGGCGGCGAACGGGAACGGCACCGAGACGACGCAGCGGAACCAGACGAACCGGGCCGGCATGAACGGGATTTCCCACAGAATCACCCGCTGGAAGGCGAACAGGGCCCAGGCGACGACATAGGCGACCACCTGCGGCACCCCGCCGCCCGACTTCAGCGCCACCGTGCCGATGGAAAAGCCGATCACGGGTCCGCCGGGGGTGGCGGCGCCGGCGACCACGGCGGTCGCAACCCCGAGCCAGCCGCTGTCCGGCCCGAGCCAGCCGGTGATCACCTCCTGCGGGATGATGGCGGCGATGTAGCCGGAGCCGATCACCCCGAGGGCGATGCGCGGCACGATGTTGATGAAGTCCATGGAGCCTTCGCGGAGCGAGGCCTTGAACACCGGTGGGCCGCGGCGGAAGGCGATCAGGCCGACGCCGAAAACCGAGCCCCACAGCAGGATGTCGATCAGAAGCGCCGCGCTCAATTCTCGTCGTCCTTCGCGGCCGGCTGCGGATAGATCCGGACATAGACGAAGCGGCCCAGCGCGCCGGCGAGCACCGGCAGCGGCAGCGAGATCAGGATCCGCCACAGCGTGAAGTCGGTGCCCATGATCGGGATTTCCCAGGCCACCGCGCGGCCGTAGCCGATCAGGGTCCAGCTCACGACCATGGCGATGGTGGCGCCGAAATCGGCGCCGACGGCGAGCAGCGCGCTCGCCACGGGATAGGCGGTGAAGGGTCCGCCCGGCAGGATCGCGCCGAAGGCGGTGCCGATCAAAAGGCCCATCAGCCCGGATTTCGGCCCGAGCGAGCGCGAGACTTTTTCGTGCGGCAGGATTTCGGAGATGAAGGCCCCGAGCAGGCAGCCCGCCAGCACGCGCGGCAGGATGCCGCCGAACAGCGAGAGGTCGTGCGTGAGAATCTCCAGGACACCGTCTGTGCCATCACGCCGCCAGACCAGGCCCGCGCTCACCGCCACCAGCACCGCGATGATGATGGTCGACCAGCCGATCGGCTTGCGCACACGCCCCGGCCGCGGCTCGGACTCCGCGTCCTCGGCAGGCGCCGGATTGTTCGGGGAAGGTTCTGACAACGGCTCGGTCGGATCGAGGGTGATGCCCATTCTGATTAAGGGCGGCGTCCACGCGATGCAAACGATACGATCACAGGCCGATGCGCGCACTGCGCAGGACTAGTTCGGCGAATTCCGCACAGCAAAAAGGCGGCCGCGCATGCGACCGCCTTTTCGTCATTCCGGGGCGCGCGGGGCGCGAGCCCGGAATCCATTTGTCCACGCGGACTGACGCCCGATGGAGTCCGGGATCGGCGCTGACGCGCCGCCCCGGAATGACCAAGAAGCCTTACGCCTTGTCGTACAGGGACTCGACGTATTCCCAGTTCACGAGGTTCTCGACGAACGCCTTCAGATAGTCCGGACGGCGATTGCGATAGTCGATGTAGTAGGAGTGCTCCCAGACGTCCACGCCGAGGATCGGGGTGGCGCCGTGCACCAGCGGATTCTCGCCGTTCGGGGTCTTGGAGATTTCGAGCTTGCCGTTCTTGACCTGCAGCCAGGCCCACCCGGAGCCGAACTGGCCGACGCCGGCCGCCTGGAAGTCCGTCTTGAACTTCTCGAAGCCGCCGAGGTCCTCGTTGATCTTCTTCTCGAGCTTGCCCGGCAGCTTGGTGCCGCCGCCATTGGGCTTCATCCAGCTCCAGAAGTGGATGTGGTTGTAGTGCTGGCCGGCATTGTTGAACACGGCCGGGTTCTTGCCGAACGAGCCCTTGACGATCTCCTCAAGGGACTTGCCTTCCCATTCGGTGCCCTTAAGCGCGTTGTTGCCGTTGGTGACGTAGGCCTGATGATGCTTGTCGTGGTGGAATTCCAGCGTCTCCTTCGACATGAACTGGCCGAGGGCGTCATAGGCGTAAGGGAGTGGGGGCAGCGTAAAGGTCATGGGTTGTTGTCCGCGACTGATGGGGAACTGGCTTAACGGGGAGTCTTATAGAAGGTTCCACCGCCGTTAAATACCGCCAATTTGCGAAAATGGGTGATGCGGCCGATTGGCCGGATTGCATAAAATCGACGCATCGTGGGGCGCGCTTCGACAGGCCGTAAAATATCATTGCCTTTGAGGCGCTTATGGCAGAACGAACGCACCACGGCGCGAGGATGCGAAAGAGAAAGCGATGAGCATCGAGATCGACATTTTGAACGGCGACGCCTCGTGGCGGATCGCGGAGCCGCTGCATCAGGCGGTCTGGGGTCCGCACATGGTCGCGGATAAGCCCTGGGCCCACGTCAAATGGGCCAATGCCGATCTGCGCGTGCTGATCGAGACGCCCGAGGACGGCCTCGTCTGCCACGTCGGCATCTACTTCCGTACCGTCACCTGGAATGGACAGAAGGTTCACATCGGCGGCATCGGCGGGGTCTGCACGCGCGAGGACCGGCGCGGTCGCGGCTACGCGACCATGGCGATCGACGCAGCCATCCACACCATGCGCGCCAACGAGGCGGTCCGTTTCGGGCTGCTGTTCTCCGAACCGGACAATTTTGCGTTCTACCAAGCCCGCAGCTGGCTGCCCTTCAAGGGCGAGGTCTATTGCGAGCAGCCGGAGGGTCGGATCCGCTTCGACTACATGGCGCCCTACGTCTTCAACATCGTCCGCGCGCCGACGCTGGGCACCATCGACCTATGCGGCCTGCCCTGGTGAGCCCTGCGTGAGGGGAGGACTGGCGCGAAGGCGCTGCGCCCTATAAAATGTCGATCGTCATCCAATATTCCGCCCGGTGGACATGACGATCGACGCCTCCGCAGACGCCGCGCCGCCACGTGCACCGGTCGCTTCCCCCATTGCGGGCCTGCTGACGGCGCCGATCCTGCCGACGCTGCTGCGGCTCGCGATCCCCAACATGATCGCGATGGTCGGAAGCACGCTGGTTGCGATTGCCGAGACCTCCTATATCGGCCGGCTCGGCACCATTCCGCTGGCGGCGATCGCGCTGGTGTTTCCGTTTGCGATGCTGACGCAGATGATGAGCGCGGGCGCGATGGGCGGCGGCGTTTCGTCCGCGATCAGCCGCGCGCTCGGCGCAGGCGATCGTGACCGCGCCGCGGCGCTGGCGCTGCACGCCGCCATCATCGGCCTCTGCGGCGGGCTGTTCTTCACGGCGATGATGCTCGCTTTCGGCCGCAGCTTCTTCACGCTGCTCGGCGGACGCGAGCGCGTGCTCGAGGAAGCCAGCGGCTATTCGCAAATGCTGTTCTCCGGCGCGGTCGCGATCTGGCTCGTCAACACGCTGGCCTCGGTGATCCGCGGCACCGGCGACATGCGCCTGCCTTCGATGATTCTGATCGGGGCGAGCGCGCTCCAGATCGCGCTCGGCGGCGCGCTGGGGCTCGGCCTGTTCGGCGTGAAGCAATTCGGCATGCCCGGTGTCGCCGCCGGCCAGTTGATCGCCTTCACCTGCGCGGCGATCTTCTTCGTCTGGTATCTCCTGTCGGGCCGCAGCCGGCTGCCGCTGAAGGTCCGCGCCTTCCATTTCGAACGCGCGATGTTCCTGGACATCCTCAAGGTCGGCGCGGTCGCCTGCCTGTCGCCGCTCCAGACCGTGCTCACGATTCTGATCTTCACAAAGATCCTCGCGACCTTCGGCACCGAGATGCTGGCCGGCTACGGCATCGGCTCGCGGCTGGAATTCCTGCTGATCCCGATCACCTTCGCCTTCGGCATCGCCTCGGTGCCGATGGTCGGCATGGCCATGGGCGCCGGACATGTGAAACGCGCCCGACGTGTCGCCTGGACCGCGGCCGCGGCTTCGGGATTGACCGTCGGCGTGATTGGCCTCGTCGTCGCGCTTGATCCGGCGTTGTGGGTATCGCTCTTCACTGCGGATCCCGGCGTCACCGCGGCGGCGCACAGCTATTTCCACTGGGCGGGGCCGGCCTTCATGTTCTTCGGCATGGGCGTGTCGCTGTATTTTTCCTCGCAAGGTGCGGCGCGCGTCGGCGGTCCGGTGCTCGCCTCCACGGCGCGGCTGCTGATCGTCGCGATCGGCGGCGTCGGTCTCATGACGGCGCAGGCGCAGGCGCCGGCCTGGACCTTGTTCGCGCTGGTCGGCGGCGCCATGGTCGTGTTCGGGCTTTCGACCGCGGCCTCGGTCGCCTTCGCCCGCTGGGGCAAATGAGCGCAGGCAAATGAACGTGGGCGGGATAAACGCGGGAATGTGATTCCATCCAGCGTTGCACTATCCTGCCGGACTGCTATGGAGGCGCCTCAATTTTTGGGGGCCCTTTCCATGTTCGGCAGATTCGCCATCCTTTCCGTCATCCTGGCTGCAATGTTTGGCGCGCCTGCCGCCCACGCGCAGAGCGCCGATGGGACCTGGCTGACGCAGGCCGGCGATGCGCGCGTCAAGATCAGCAAATGCGGCGGCGGCATCTGCGGCCATATCGTCTGGCTGCGCGAGCCCTATGACACCGCGACCGGCCAGCCTGCGACCGACAGCAAGAATCCCAATCCTGCGCTCGCCAAACGCGCGATGATCGGCCTGCCGCTGTTCAGCGGCATGGAGCCCTCAGGGCCGAACAAATGGTCGGGCCAGATCTACAATGCCGATGACGGCAGCACCTATGCGAGCAACGTCTCCGTGACTGGTGCGGATTCGCTGCGGGTCGAAGGCTGCGTCGGCGCGCTCTGCGGCGGCGAGACCTGGACGCGCGCGGGACGCTGAGATCTACGAACTCTCGTGCCCCGGACGCAGCGCGTCCGGGACACGAGAATCCCCTTACCCCACCATCGCCTTCAACGCCGTTGCCGCCGACGCGTAGCCGCCGCGCGCGCCGTCGATGAAATGGACGTGGTCGCTGCGCAGGGCCGACGGCGTGAAACAGGTCATCATCGCGGCGTCCTGCTGGTAGAGGCCGTAGCGCACGATGCCGTCGCGCGCCGCAGCCGCGAGACAGTCGCTCAACGCGCGTTCGAGCTGCGGGGTGCAGTCGAGGATCATGCGCAGGCCATCGTCGTATTTGCGGAAGTCTGAATTCTCGACCACCTGGCGCTTGTAGATGTTTGGCACGAAGCCGCCGACGTTGAGGTCGAAACGCATGATCAGATAGACGAACAGCGTGTAGGCCAGGACGCTGGCGCGACGCGCAATCAGCGGGCCGCCACGCCTGGTGCGGGCTTCGAATTCCAGCCCCTGCGGCGGCCATTTCAGCGGCGGCCCCTGCGGCGGCACCGGGCGGCCGCCATCCGGGCTGCGCTCCACGAGATGGATGATGTCCTCGATCACCTTGCGGAAGGCGTCCGGATCGGCACCGCGCGCCGGCATCACCAGCACCGACAGGATCAGGCCGCGCGCGGCCGGCATCACCTCGAAGCGGCACGACAGGCCGGAAAGATCGGGCTGCGTGCCCGCCGGCGCTTCGGCGACCGCGAACTCGCCGCGCTTCATGGCGGCGTCGGCCCAGGCGAGCCCGCCGCCGGAAAACATCGCATAGGACAGATTGGCCGACGGACCGAAGCGAGCGACGCGGACGTCGAGCCCTTGCGCGCGGATCGCACTCACCGGCACCAGCGCGACGCGCATCTTCAGATCGAGATCTTCCCGCACCCAGGTCGCGGTCGCGGCCAGCGCGTCGCGGGCGTGTTCGACATCGGAAGGCGCAACCGCAAAGCTCGCGCCGTCGCCGCCGAACACGAAGGGGAATTCGCGCCCCTCGAGCGCGTTGGTCACCGCTGCGATCACGGCGGCACCGGCCATGTTGACCGCCTTGTAGCGCTGCGCCGCAATCGCTTTGGTGGAATCGACGATGTCGGCGACGCCGATGCTCCAATCATCCGGAAGCGGCGCATAGAGCGCGGGGTCCATCAGGCTGGTGAAGCCGCGGAAGACGGGAATGCCGCCGTAGAAGGATTCGCCTGATGTCATCGGGTGATGCCGGATGGTTGGGAAGCGCGTCCGAGGAAAGATACGAGGCAGGATCGATCCGGGTTCGCCGGCCGGCGCCCTCTTTCGATTCCCGATCATTGGCCGAAATGCACCCGGACAACAAGATCGCGGCGCGCCGCAAATGCCGCAGTCCGTCATTGATCGGCGTCAAACAGCCGGCCGGAAGAGCGGCTATGGTCGGGGCATCTCCAGAGATTACATGGGATGATCGAAGTGCCCGACTTCGGCAACAAGGACTCGAACGTTCCGGTGCGCCGGCGCACGGGGCTCGATCCGGTCAGCGCGGTGAAGATGCCGGAGCGACTGACCGCGACCGTCGATGCCTGGGCTGAAGCTCATCACCTGTCGCGTTCGGCTGCGATCTGCAAGCTGGTCGAGCTGGGCCTGAAGGTTGCGCCCCCGGCATTCACGTCGGATCCGCCAGTCGTATCCGACGCCACCAGGATCGAGGCGCTGGCCGTGCACGAGATCGAGCGGCTGCTCGACCCCGCATTGCCCACGGACGAACGCGAACGCCGCATCCGCCGCCTGACCGAAGGGCCGCCGGAATTTTCACACGACCGGATTGATCTGCCGAAGCAAGCGACGTGAACGCCTAGTGCAGCTTTTCGTCCTCGCGCTTGCGCAAGGCCTCGAGCGAGGCGTCGTGGCAGCCGACGAGGCGCACGAATTGCTGCGGATACATCTGATAGCCGTGACTGCCCGAATTCTGATTTGTCATCGGCGTGCAATGGATGTCGTCCGGCTTCGCAAGAGGCTGCTCGGTCCGACTCTGATTTGAAGCGGTCATGCTTTGCGCGGCCATCGACTGCTCCCCTTCGATTAGGGCAGATCGATTGACGTAACCCAATCGATTGCGGGGCATCTTACGACCAAATCCGGCTCGATGTCATTGTGCCGGATCAACTCAATTGTGGCGGCGGAGTTCCGCTTACGCCGTATTCCCCGCGTCGATCGTGAACACGGTGCCGGTGACGTTGCGGCCGCCCTCGCCCAGCAGATATTCGACCATGCGCGCGACATCGTCGGTCTCCGGCAGGCGACGCAGCGCGCTGCGGCCGGCGATGCGCTTGCGCCCTTCGTCGGAGAGATTGTTCGTCAACTCGGTGTCGATGAAACCGGGCGCGATCGCGTTCACGGTGATGCCGAGCTTGCCGACCTCGCGCGCGAGCGAGCGGGTGAAGCCGGTGGCGGCGGCCTTGGTCGCGCCGTAGACGGACAGGCCGTTGTAGCCCGTGGTCGCAATGATCGAGGAGATATTGATGATGCGGCCGGCGCCGTCCGCCATCATCTGGCGCGCGACATACTTCGTGAGGATGATCGGCGACAGCACGTTGAGCTGCACCAGCGCCTCGATCTCGGAATTGTGCATGGTGGCGAGCAGGCCTTCGGTGCCGAGGCCGGCATTGTTGACGAGGCCGTAGATCGGGCCGAACTCGTCGCGGATAAGCTTCGCGAACGCCGGGATCGCGTCGATCACGGCGAGGTCGCAGGCGCGGAAATGCAGGCGCCCTTCGGAGAGGCCGATCGCCGCCCTGAGCTCGTCGCTCTCGCGCCGTGCCGCCGCAATCACGTTATAGCCGGCATCAGCCAGCCGCCTGCCGATCGCAAGGCCGATGCCGCGGCTGCCGCCGGTGACGAGGACATTATGCATCGGTGCGCGCCAGTTTTCCGGCCGGGGTGACGTCGAGCGCCTCGACGAAGCGGATCACCGCCGGCACTTTGTGAGAAGCAAGCTGCGCGCGGCACTGATCCAGGATCTGGTCGCGGATCTCCTTTGCCCGCGCCTGATCGGTGCCGTCGGCGAGGATCACGTCGGCGACGACGATGCCGCCGGTGATCGGGCTGCGGCGCGATTTCGCCCGCGACATCCGCACGTTGGCATGGCGGTTGATGACCGCCTCGATCTCCTCGGGGTGAACCTTCAGCCCGCCGATATTGATGATGCCGCCGCGGCGGCCGACGAAATAATAGCGGTCACCGCGCAACTCGACGATGTCGCCGCTGTCGACGAACCCGTCGTCATCGGTGAGCGCGGCCGCATTGCGGCCGATGTAAGCACGCGCCGTGCGCGTCGAACGGATGCGCAGCGAGCCGTCCACGACCTTCATCTCGACGCCGTTGCGGTTACCAAGATAATTTGCCGGAAAGCCCTCCAGCCCGTCATTGACGGCAAAGCCGACACCGGCCTCGGTCGAGGCGTAGGCGTGACCGACGGAGGAATTGGGGAACGCGACTTTCAGGCCGTCGAGCACCGCCTGGTCGGCGATCTCGCCGGACAGACGGACGTATCCCGGCGCGAACTGTGCAGCCGAGCCGCTCATCAAGAGCTTGCGCCAATGCGATGGCGTGCCGGAGATATGGGTGACGCCGCGCGCGTTCAGCCGCGCGACGTGGTCGCCGAGCGCTTCATGCGGATCGGACAGCACCATCGAGCCGCCGGAGAGAACCGCGCGCAGGAAGATCTGCAGGCCGCCATAGCGGCGAATGTCGTAGAATGTCGCCCAGACCGGCGCGGGTCCGCGCGCGGGACCTTCGGCGACGATGGCGCCCGTCAGTGCTTCCAGCGTATGGCCGGCGATTTTTGGTACGCCCGACGTGCCGGACGTCAGCATCAGCCATTCCGTGGCGCGTTCGGTCTTGGCCGACGCTGTGGCCTGAAGCGGCAATTGCGCGGCGACGACGAGCGCGACCGCCTTTGCGGCCCATTGAGCGGGCTCGTCGCTGACGACGGCATCGATCTCGGCATCCGCGATCAGCGCGTCGAGATGGTCGGGATTGAGATCGGGCGGGCACAGCAGCATGCGCCGCACAACACCGTCGAGCTCGATCATGGCGAGGCCCGATTTGAGCTGGTCCGACAACTTCAGCAGGACCGAGCGGCCCGCCAGCTCACGCAGGCGGCCGCCCAGAACCGTATGCCCCAGCACGTCCGTCAGCGACACCACATGATGGGCGTCGGAGATCGTGCGGCCCTCGAGCTCCGGGCTCAGATAGTCGCGGAGCGCAAAAATCTCACGCGGGGACATTTTCGTAGGCCCGCACGAAATCGCCCACGGTGGCGGGGAACGCAGCGTCCTCGGAAATGGTGAAGGGATCGACGCCGGTCTCGTCCTCGAGGCGCGCCACCAGAATTGCGAAGGCGAGGGAATCGAAACCCGTCTCGTGCAGCGAAAGATCGTCCGAGAGTGCGGGAAGCGTGACGTGCTGCTCCTTGGCGATCCGCTGGATCGCTTCGATGACCTTAGACCTTACCGACATGGCTGGCTCGCTCTTGTTATTGATGGTTCGTGTTACGGCGGCTCTTGATGACCGCCTCCCCATGGCCCGTGTTGTTTACCCGACAGAAGTAAATGGCTTCTTGGACAATTCAGATAAAATTGGACCTATCTGGCGGATTTTGCTGCGGCTAGAGCCTGATCGCGCCATCGATGATCCCTGCGTACACGTCCGTGTCCAACGCAACATAGGCGCCGGATTTCGGGTCGAGCATGAACAGCGGATCGCTTATCAGCCCCGGATCAAAGCCCTCCCGGGCCAGCTCGCCCTTCTTCTGCTTGAACGTCTCGGTCGCATCGAGCTCGCGCGAGATACGGACGAAGACTGGGCGGGCGTAAACCGGCAAGCGCTGCGCCAGATGCGCAGGCAGCGCTTCGATATAAAACCCCTCGTTCACGACGATGGCACTCATGCCGGCGCGGCCATCGGCGCCGGGGATGCTGACGCCGCAGGTGGTGGCATCGATCACGCCGGTGAAATCGCGCACGGCGTCGTTGACCTCCGATGTCGCGACGTTCTCGCCCTTCCAGCGAAAGGTGTCGCCGATGCGGTCGACGAAATGGAAGAAGCCCTTGTCGTCGAGCCGCATCAGATCGCCGGTGCGGAACCAGGCATCGCCCTTGGCGAAGACGTCGCGCAGAATCTTCTTCTCGGTCTCGCCGGCGTCGGTATAGCCCTCGAAGCGGCCGCCGCCTTCATCGGCGGTGCCGATGCGGCCGATGGCTTCGCCGGCCTCGCCCCTGGCGCAGGCAATGCAAAATCCCTCTTCGTTGCGCAGCGGCGCACCGCTATCAGGGTCGAGCTTGACGAGCCCCGCCGGAAAGCGATGCGCGAGCAGCGGCGGAACGCGGCCGATCGCGCCCGGCTGGCCCTCGACGTTGAACAGTGAGAAATTGCCTTCCGTCGCCGCATAGAATTCGAGGATGCGCGGAATGCCGAAGCGGTTCTGGAAATCCTCCCAGATGTCGCCGCGCAGGCCGTTGCCGCAGACGAGCCGCAGGCGGTGACGGTTCTCGTATTCGGACGGCGCCGCCTTCAGAAGGTAGCGGCAGAGCTCGCCGATGTACTGGAACAGCGTGCAATCGTGCCGCACGATGTCGGGCCAGAAATTCGAGGCCGAGAATTTTTCCGCGATCACCACCGAGCCGCCGGCGGCGAGCATGCTGCACGGGGCGACAATGCCGCCGACCGAGTGGAACAGTGGCAGGCAGTCATAGAGCCGGTCCTGCGGCGTGGCGCCGGTGAGGCCGGCGAACCAGAAGCCCCAGTTGAGGATGCGGCGGTGGCTGATGCTCGCTGCCTTCGGCAGGCCGGTGGTCCCGGAGGTGTAGATCAGCAGGGCCCGGTCGTTGATCGTCACGTCGCCATGCTCGTCCGGCGAGAGCGGCCCGTCCTCAAGCGCGGCAAGTGCGACGTCGATCGCGCGCTCGCTGCGGGCATCGCCATGGGTCCAGACTTTTGCTTCTGTCTTCAGGTGCGGCGACGCGCCGTCCAAGGCTCCCATGAGCTCGTGCGCGACGATGACGTGCGACGGCCTGGCGACATCGACGCAATGCGCCAGCGACGGGCCGACGAGTTTGGTGTTGATCAGCGCGACCACACCGCCGACCCGGCTGATGCCGAGCCATGCGGCAACATAGTCGATGCCGTTCGGCATGATCAGCGCGACGGTATCCCCCTTGGCCACGCCGATCGAGCGCGCCCAGCGCGCATAGCGGTTGATGCGCTTCGCGAGGCCTGCGTAGTCGATCGTCGTCTCATCTGCGACCAGCGCGGTGCGAGCGGGCTGACGCTGCGCCCAATCGTCGACGACGTCGGCGAACAGTCGGCCCGGCAGCGTCTCGATGCGCGCGGTGAGCTCGATCGCCTTCAGCCAGATCTTTGAAGCCGAAGGTGCGCGCGCGACTTTCGGTTGCTCGATGACGCCGGTGGTCATGCCGTCCATTCTTTCGGAACGTATCTGCTGCTTCCCGAGCTTAGCTCGCCCGCCCTGCCCAGGTGTTAAGAGACAAGGTAAAGTCAGGTTAGTACGTGATTAACTCTAGCCATCCGACGCGGGCGAGTTCGGCGGCATGCAGACGACGGAGACTGAGCGCTGGCGCAAGGTGGTCGAGTTTGTCGGGGATCAGCACGGGGTAGCGATCCGGCCTCGCCGAGGCTAGGCGCTTCCTGGTAAACGGGCTATGCTTTTCTACCCTGCGTTGTCATGGCTACGAAAGGGAGGCGTCCCGTGGCTCTCGATCCGTCAGAGTTTCCGGTCCAGGCCGCCCCGTTCGAGCAGCCCCTGAAGAATTTCGCCGGCCGCGCGAAGGGTGGGCAGGCCAGAGTGGTTGCGATCGGCTCGTCGACCACGGCGGGCGAAGGAGGCATCGCTCCCTATCCGCAACGGCTGCTGGCGGATCTTCGGATCAAGTTTCCAAATGTCGGAATCGAGGTGATCAACCGGGGCGTCGGCGGCGAAGACGCTCCCTTGGAGCTGAAGCGGTTCGCCCATGACGTCTTCGATCTGAATCCCGATCTCGTCATCTGGCAGGTCGGCACCAATTCAGTGTGGCAAGCCGGAGGTCCCTCGTTCGCGGACACCACGAAGGCCATCCGTAAAGGTGTCGACCAACTGCTCGGCGCGAAGCGGATCGACGTGATCCTGATGGACCTTCAATATGTGCCTGCGGTGCTGACACCGGCCAAGCGCAAAAAGGCGAACGCCATGGTGGAGGCGATCAGCCGGATCGCGCACAAGAAACGGATCAACGTCTTCCGCCGCTTCGCGCTGATGAAGAGCTGGCACGAGGTCGCAAGGATTTCGTTCGACCGTTTGGTCGACCCGGGCGATGACACCAGGCTGCACGCCAGCGACTGGACCACGGACAAGATGACCTGGCAATTGACCGACGCGATCTTCGCGGCTGCCAACAAGGTGCCTCACGGCACCTAGTTCTGCATGCTCCGCCGGATTCGCAGCTGAACGGGTGGTGGGCGCTAGCCGCCTCGCCTGTAGCGTGGGCGCAGCGGCGCAACGTTCACCGGATAATACGGATTGAGATCGCAGGTCGCGGCGCGGCCCGACGCCGTGGCGCGGCACTGCGGCAGCGACGTGAAGGAGCAATCGTACCACTCTCCGCCGCCACCGTTCGCGCCGGAATAGACGTGCATGCAGACGGGATAGCTGGGATCAAAGGTCTGCGCATGCGACGGCGCAGCCGCGGTCAGCGCGCCGACGGTGATGATCAGCGCGGAAGAGAAACGCATGAGGGATGTTGCTGCGCGCCGCATAGCCAACAACTACTGCACCTTCTTGTGACGCTTGCGCGGGGGCGGCGGCGGCTCGTTGTAGGCGTAATAGGGATTGACGTCACAGCTCGCCGCGCGGCCCGACGCCGTGGCCCGGCACTGCGGGATCGAGGTGAAGGAGCAGTCGTAATAGTCGCCGCCACCGCCCCGGCCGCCCGCAGTATAGACGTGCATGCACACCGGATAGCGCGGGTCATAGGTCTGGGCGCCGGCATCTGCCGCCACGAACAGCGCGGCAATCGCGGTGAGGGTCAGGAGAGGCAGGCGCATGGAGACGTCCTCGAATCGATGGCGGCGTCGAATCTCGTGCCGACGTCCTCCTATGGCATAACACCACGCCGGAGGCGACTGTTCCTCCGGCGGATGACGGCAAGGTGAGCGGGGTGCGCTGCGCGCGCTACCCGCCCAGCCCTTGCAACACCAGCCGGTTCAGCCTTGCCGCAAACGCGGCGGGGTCTTCGGGCAATTCGCCGTCCAGGATCTGCGCCTGTTCGAACAGGAGCAGGCTGAGATCGTCGACCGCCCTGGAGCCGGCCTGCGCCCTGGTGATCGCCGTCACCAGCGGATGGCGCAGATTGATCTCGAGGATCGGCTTGGTGCGCATGCCGCGGTTCTGCTGCGACAGAATGCGCTCGAGCTCGCGGCTCGGGCCCTGGCTGTCGGCGACGAGACAGGAGGCAGAACTGGTGAGGCGCGTCGAGACCTTGACGTCGCTGACGCGCTCGCCGAGCGCGGCCTTGATCACCGCGATGGTGGCGGCCTCGTCGGCTTGCGGCTCGTCCTTCTTCGCCTCGTCGGCCTCGTCGGTGCGCGGGATCAGGTCGAGATTGAGATCGCCCTGGCTCAGCGATTTCAGCGGCTTGCCGTCAAACTCCGATGGCATCGAGGTCCAGAAGGCATCGACCGGATCCGACAGCAGCAGCACCTCGATGCCGCGCGCGGTCGCGGCTTCCAGCCGCGGATTGGACTTCAGCCGCTCGATGCTGTCGCCGACGAGATAATAGATCTCGGTCTGGTTCGGCTTGAAACCGGCGATGACGTCCTTCAGCGACCGCTTCTCGCCCGAGGTGGTGGTGAATCGGGACAGGGACAGCAGCTTTTCGCGCCGCTCGAAATCCTCGTAGATGCCTTCCTTCAGCACTGCGCCGAAGGCGTCCCAGATCATGGCAAAATTCTCCGGGTCCTTGTCGGCAAGGCTTTCGAGCTCGGACACGACCCTGGTCGCCACGGCCTTGCGGATCTGCGCGAGCTGCGGATTGTTCTGGAGCATCTCGCGCGAGATGTTGAGCGGGAGATCTTCGCTGTCGACCACGCCCCGGATGAAGCGGAGATAGCCCGGCAACAGATCGGCATCGTCGGTGATGAAGACGCGGCGGACGTAAAGCTTCACCCGGCCCTTGCGGTTCGGCTCGAACAGGTCGAACGGCTTCGTCGACGGCGCGAACAGCAGCACGGCGTAGGAATAGCGGCCCTCGGCGCGGTAGTGCAGCGTCATCGCGGGATCGTCGAAGGCCGATGCAATCTGCTGATAGGCCTTCTTGTAGTCCTCGGCCGTCAGCTCGGACTTGGAGCGCTGCCACAGCGCGCTCGCCGAGTTGATCTGGCGCGGCTCGCCCTCTTCCGGCACCAGCTCGATAGGGAACAGGATGTTGTCGGAATAGGCACTGACGACGCGCTCGATCTCGTAGGTCTCGAGATACTTCTTGGCGTCGTCCTTCAGGTGCAGGACGATCTCGGTGCCGCGTGCGACGCGCGCCGCTTCCTCATCGCTGGCGCGCGCGATCTCGAAGCCGGAGCCGCCGGAGGACGTCCAGCTCCACACGTCGCTCTCGCCGGCACGCCGGCTGACGACGACGATCTTCTCGGCGACCATGAAGGCGGAATAGAAGCCGACGCCGAACTGGCCGATCAGGCCGAGGCCGTCCTTGGCCTCCTTCAGCTTCGAGACGAACGCCTTGGTGCCGGAGCGGGCGATGGTGCCGAGATGGTCGATCAGCTCCTGGCGCTCCATGCCGATGCCGTTGTCGGCGATCGTGAGCGTTCCGGCCGTCTTGTTCGGCATGATCCGGATCTTGAGCGCGTCGCCCTCGCCCAGCAGCGCCGGGCTGGCGATGGCTTCATAGCGCAGCTTGTCGCAGGCGTCCGATGCGTTGGAGACGAGCTCGCGCAGGAAGATGTCGGTCTCGGAATAGACGGAGTGCACCATCAGGTGCAGAAGCTCGGAAACCTCGGCCTGGAAAGGCTGCGTATGCGCGGCCGTATCTGACGTCGTCATGCGTTTACCCGGTCAATCAAAGGGGGAAGAAACCCGGCATATAACGCGATGGGATAGGGGATCAAGTGGACGTGAAATATCGCCCTCCCGGCGGGAAGGCGATTTGCCCGTGGTGGCCAGGGGCGGCGAAGAAGGATCAGGTCACACAGCGGCCGGGCTGGAGCAGTTTTGCGACCTCGGTCAGGGAGCTGACCATCGGCTCGCAGGCAATCGTCGGCCGCTTGGGGCCCTGCTTCCGGTTCTGGAGCAGCACCGGCGGCTTGGCGCTGCCGGTCTCGATCACCGCGGGGACCCGCAGCAGCACCGAGGTCTCGGCCAGATCGTTCAGCCGCATCGACACGGTGCGGGTGGGAACCGGAGCCTGCTTGAGGTCGGCGAACCGGTCGGCCTTGCCGTAACGGTTGACGTTGTGACCCACATCTTGCGTGGGTCTGTCGGCGACCGCCTGCCAGCGGGCGGCCAAATCATGGCCAGAGGCCAGCTGCACGGCACCAACCTGGACGGCACTAAGCGTCGCGGCAATCGCGACAGCACCCAAAAATACCTTTTGAATCTGTAACATGGCTGACAATCCCACGCCCCATGGCGATCAGGGGAACAACGCGATGGGAGGACCGGCAGTTCTCAGCCGTTAAGATCACTTAACCGTGTGCGAAATTCACCGCAGGCCGCATAAAAAGGCCGCACAAAAAAATTTTCACCCGCTTGGAACGACTCTCAGGCCCGAGAGTCGTCTCAACAGCCGGCTATTCCCCCCTGCCCCATAAGCCGGCGACGTAGGGCGCGACTGTGGTGATGCCAGTCGCGCCTTACTTTTGTTTGATGGCACCTTTCCATCCCCGCCCCACCGATGGTCTGCGGCTTAAGCCCGGTCCCCCGAGCCGAATTTGCCTGCCCCTGAATTCCACTGCGGGCGGCCGAATTCTTCCACCACAGTCATCGTCCTGAGATCACTGCGATTTCCGACGGTACCTCCTCAATATGCTCGGCGTGTTTGCTAAATTCGAGAACCTCGCCGCGAGCGGCAACTCGAAGGGATTGCGACCGCAAGTGCGCGCAAGACTTGGTCCTAAGGGGGGAAGGAAAGATCGGGTAGAAAGAATGCTCTGTTGCGGAAACGCCCGCTGGATTAGCCGTAGCGACTGAAAAATACGACTTGGACCCCCTATCTTTTGACCGCCGACCTTCGCGTGAGCATGATGACAACGCGAACAGCGCGTTCGGCACTTCTCTGATCCGCCCACCAGTAACCGTGGATTGGAATATTGCCATGGAGCGGCCGGTTCGGCTTGAACGTAGACTAGCAGCGATAATGGCCGCTGACGTGGCGGGATATTCGCGGCTGATGCACCATGACGAAGAAGCAACCCATGCCCTAATGACAACCCTCTTTGCGGAGGGTATCACGCCTGCCATCGCAGAACATGGTGGCCGGGTTGTCAAGAACACCGGCGACGGGTTCTTGGCGGAGTTTCCAAGTGCCGTCGAAGCGGTTCGCGCCGCCGTTCAGTTTCAAACTCATATTCGAGAGTTCTCGACCACCATCGCCGAAGACCGACGAGCCGTCTTTCGTGTCGGCATCAACGTCGGCGATGTGATTGTCGAGCCGCATGACGTCTTCGGCGACGGTGTAAATATTGCAGCACGGCTGGAGAGCATCGCTGAGCCCGGGGGCATCTGCATTTCTTATTCAGCTTACGACCATGTCCGAGGCAAGGTCGGCATTGAGTTTGTCGATCTCGGAGAGCAAAACCTCAAGAATATTGATCGCCCGATCCGAACCTATGCCGCGGCTTGGGAAGAGCATAGCCTGATTGCACCCGGTGAGCGCGCGAAGGAAAGCCTACCTTCGCCACCTCGCCTTTCTATCGTGGTGCTGCCTTTCGCCAACCTCAGCGGCGATCCCGCGCAGGATTACTTCGTGGACGGCGTGACTGAGAGCCTGACCACGGACTTATCCCGCATCAGAGGCTCGTTCGTGATCGGCCGCCACACCGCATTCACTTACAGAGGCAAAGCGGTCGATCTCAGGCGGATTGGCCGCGAGCTAAACGTGCGCTATGCGCTGGAAGGCTCTGTACAGCGCGGCGACAATCGCCTTCGGGTCAACGTCCAACTTGTTGATGCTGAGAGCGGCAATCACCTCTGGGCTGATCGCTTCGATAAGCCCATCGCTGATCTATTCGAAATGCAAGACGAAATCGTGTCGCGGGTCGCTCGTACACTGGACACTCAACTTGTTGCGGCCGAGGCCCGGCGGGCGGAGAATTTGCCTCATCCAGATGCGACGGACCTCTACTTTCAAGGCCGCTCTCGGGCGAACGAAGCGGCTTCTCCCGAGGGATTAATTACAGCGCGCAACTTTTTCGAACGTGCTTTGGTACTCGATCCTCGCGATGTGCGTGCGCTGGCGGGCCTGGCAGGCGTTGATCTGACAATAGGTGCCGATCATTTTATGGAGGATCGAACCCCTCTCCTTTCGACAGCCGAAGCGAATGCGATCAAGGCCGTTTCATTATCCCCGGATTACGCGGTAGCCCGCTTTGTCTTGGGCTCTGTCTACATTTGCACAAACCGCGCAGATAAAGGAATTTCCGAATGTGAAATGGCATTGAACCTTGATCGGAATTTTGCCAATGCACACGCTGCCATCAGCTTGGCGAAATACTACATGGGCCGCGCCGCCGAGAGTGAAAATCACATACGCGAGGCTTTTCGTTTATCCCCGCGGGACGCCCAGAGCTATCGCTGGATGCATTTTGCTGGCCTTGCCAAGTTACAACTTGGCGCGGATGTCGAAGCAGTCGATTGGCTTAGGCGAAGCATCGAGGTGAACCGGAATTCTCCAAATACCTACTTCGTACTTGGGGGCGCACTGGGCTTGCTTGGCGCGGTTGATGACGCGAGAGCGGCCACAATCGCAGGACTGGCCTTTGTTCCTGACTTCACTATCCGCCGCCTACGCTCCGCCAAATTCAGCGACAATCCGACTTATCTTGCGGGGCGCGAGCGCATTTGTGAGGGGATGCGGATCGCTGGCGTACCGGAGGGGTAGCGCATCGGCGGCCTTGAGGCGGGCCTCCATAGCCGACAAGCCGTCCTTGCCCGTGCCTTGGCTGGACCAAGGCCAATCTCTCTGCGCCTGCTAACGGTCTTCAACGAACAGCAGCGGGGTTATCCCGCGACTGTGGTGACGCCAGTCGCGCCTTACTTTTGTCTGAGCCTCACTTCGCTTTCCCCGCGAGCCAGTCCCGCCCCTCGCCATAGAGCTTCTCGACCTCAGGCCCGGTCAGGCCCGGCATGTCGCGCTTGACCTTGTAGCCGATCAGCTCCTGCATGTAGGCGAGGTGACGGTAGCCTTCGGGCAGTGCGGCGAGCGCTTTTTGGTCGAGTTGAAGCGTTGCGGCGGGATCGACCGGGTCGATCCGGTCCTTCTCGTAGATCGGCTGGCGGCGGACGATGCCCCATTTGCCAATACCTGATTGGTCATGCCGCTTCTCCAGGAAATCGTAGAAGCGCCCGGTGCAGACGACGTCGCAGAGCACGTCATGTACCGGGGCACGCTGCGAGATCGTCATCTTGGTCTGCGCAATGGCGCGCGCGCCTGCGAGATCGATGCTGGTGCCGCCGAGGAAATGCAGAATGCGCACCCCCTTGGCAAACCCCTCCTGGCTGACCCGCATGAAATCCCGCGCCGGCCCCTGAAACCAGGTGGCGGACATCCATCCCTCTTCATGCCAGACCGTGGCAAAGCGCTCCCAGTCGCCGGCGTCGCGCCACACCGCCCAATTCTCGACGAGGTCGCGGATGGCGAGGCGATCGAGGAGTTGCTGGTCCATGATGAAAAATCCCCTGGCGGCTCGAGGTTGCGACTGATGTCATCGACCCGACGTATGAACGAGGCAATTTGGCCGCCGTCAAGCGGGCTTCCCGGCCCTTCGAATTGCCCACAGCCGCGTGAACGCGATACGGGTAGCGAGCCTTGCAATCAACCTGACCGCGATTAGTATCCGCACCGATGCAGATGAAATTCCCCTTGGTGGCCGCACTTCTCGGATGGTTGGCGGCGTTCCCCGCACATGCGCAGACTGAACCGCAGAGCGAGACCGTCAAAGCCTGGAAGGCGAAACTGACGGCCCACATTGTCCGCAACAGGGACTTGCCGCCTGAAGGGCGGGGACAAACCGGTGAGGCCAAGGTCGCATTCGGCATTGACCGGTTTGGCAAGTTGATCTGGCGGGCACTGGCTATGAGCGCCGGCTCCCGGCCGCTCGATGTTGCTGCGCTGGATATCATCGCCCGCGTCCAGCCGTTTCCGGTGCCGCCTCCGGAGTTGAAGGAGACCTCGCTCACCTTGACCGTGCCGATTGCCTTCAATGGCCGTCAATTCGAGGTGCCATCTCCTGGTTTAGAGCTGAGCAAGCCGGATCCCGCCTCGGGCCCACCCGATGCCATGGCCGTCTGGCGCAAGGAGGTTACCGAGCGTGTATGGCGCAACGGGACGTTTCCTCCGGGGGCAATCGGCCAGCGCGGCGATGCCGGAGTCACATTTGTAGTGAACCGCTCGGGCAAATTGATCTCGAGCGCTCTGGTGGAAAGTACAGGATCTCCGCTTCTCGATGCAGCAGCTCTCAAGATGGTGGAGCGAAGCGAGCCATTTCCGAATCCGCCTTCCGACGCGAAGGAGGACCTCCAAAGGGTTACCGTGTTCATGACGCTCGACGGAACGCCACGCAACGGCGGGCTCGGGCCATGGGAGGACGAGACCAAGGTAAAGGCCAAGCTCAACAGTATCTGCCGCGGTTGCTAACGCCGGACGCCGGCAATCAAAAACGGCGCGCCTTGCGACGCGCCGTCTTCTGGTTCGAGGAAGTCTCGTTACGCCGCCGGCGCCTTCGGCGTGCGGTTGCGCGAGTTGCGCTGGAAGAACAGCGCCTGGCTCGCCACCGCCGACACCATCGCGGGCTGGAACGGCTTTGAGATCAGGAAAGCCGGCTCGGGGCGCTCGCCGGTCAGGAAGCGCTCCGGATAGGCGGTGATGAACACCACCGGCACCTCGAAGGTGCGGAGCAGCTCATTGACGGCGTCCAGACCCGACGAGCCGTCGGCGAGCTGGATGTCGGCGAGGATCAGGCCCGGCCGCTTGTTCTTGGCCAGCGCCACCGCATCGGCATGGGTGCGCGCGACGCCGACGACATTGTGACCGAGATTCTTCACCAGGCTCTCGAGGTCCATGGCGATGAAGGTCTCGTCCTCGATGATCAGCACGTCGGTCGCGATCTCGGCCGCCATCTCGCGTCCCGCGGCATCGGCAAGCCGCCGCGTCTCGGCGACGTCGGTGCCGAGGATGTAGCCGACTTCCTCTTCCGAGAATCCTTCGAGCGAGAGCAGCAGGAACGCCTGCCGCGGCAGCGGCGTGATGTTCGACAGCCGCCGCTCCGGCGGCATCGGCAAGGTCGTCACCTCGGCATCGTCGTTGACGGAGACCGAATTCCAGATCTGGGTGAACAGCCGGAACAGGCCGGCGCGCGGACCATGGCTCTCGTCGAGCACGGACGGATCTCCGAGCATCGCTTCCAACATGGCTGCGACATAGGCGTCACCGGAGGCCTGGCTGCCCGTCAGGGCGCGCGCGTACCGGCGCAACAACGGCAAGTGTTCAGCAACAAGCTGCGAACGGGACATCCCCACTCCATTCATCTTCGGGCGACCTTGACGAACCACGCAACAAGCGGGGAGGCCCGGGTTCCCTGCTGGGCTGACTACGCCTCACGCCAACAAAAGTTCCGCTTATCTGGGAACTTTTTGTCGAACCTCGAATTGTGCCTATCCAGGGAACGGCTCCCGGTTGAGAGAACTTCTCGATTTTACAGTTACTTAACTCGGGGAAACGTGGAACAGGTCATGAAAGATCTCAAGTCTCAAGCCAGCAAAAGCACGACCCCCGGCAAGGGAGGCCTCACTCCGGAAATCCAGTCCCGGATCGGCCACCAGCTGCGCGCCATGTACGACGACGTGGTGCGGCAGGGGGTTCCGGACCGGTTCGCGGAACTGATCAAGAAGCTTGATGCGCCGGGAGGCGCACCCCAAGTGGAACCTGACAGGGGCTCCAACGACAACAACAATGGGAGGGATTAATGCCTCTCACGGACTCCCTACGTGACGACATCCTCGCGGCCGTGCCCAGTCTGCGCGCGTTCGCGATCTCGCTGAGCGGCAATGCGGATCGCGCCGACGATCTGGTGCAGGAAACGCTTCTGCGTGCGCTCGCCAACATCGACTCGTTCCAGCCCGGCTCGAACCTGCCGGCGTGGCTGTTCACGATCCTGCGCAACCTGTTCCGCTCCGACTATCGCAAGCGGCGGCGGGAGGTGGAGGATGCCGAGGGCAACTATGCCAAGACGCTGAAGACGCAGCCGTCGCAGAACGCGCATCTCGAGTTCGAGGAGTTCCGCGGCGCGCTCGAGAAGCTTCCGCAGGACCAGCGCGAGGCGCTGATCCTGGTCGGCGCCTCCGGCTTCTCATATGAGGACGCAGCTTCGATCTGCGGCTGTGCCGTCGGCACGATCAAGAGCCGCGTCAATCGCGCGCGCTCGAAGCTTGCTGCGCTACTTTATGTCGATGGCGCCGAGGACTTCGGGCCCGACGAGACCGTGCGCGCCGTGATCGGCGGCAGCGGCGGATAACGGCCCCGTCAACCGGACCGAGACGAATGTGAAGGCGGCCGTTTCTGCGGCCGCCTTTGCGCGTCTAATTACTCTTCGACGAACGTCACCGTGTCGGCAACACTCGCGCGCGAGGTCCGGTAGCTGTTGACCTTGTGGGCGTCGTCGGCATAGCCGAACGAGATGCCGCAGACCACACGGCGGTCGTCGGGCAGATTGAAGTGGCGGCGGATCAGCCCGGAATGGCGCGCGAGCGCCGCCTGCGGGATGGTGCCGAGCCCGAGCGCCTGCGCGGCCAGCATGAAATTCGAGACATAGGCGCCGCAATCGATCGCACCGTAGATGCCGAGCGGCTCGTTGGTGTGAATGATCGCGACATGCGGCGCGCCGAAGAAATTGTAGTTCTCCAGCGCCTGTTTTGCGTAGGCGCCTCTGTCGCCGCGCACGATGCCGAGCGTGTTGTAGAGCTGAAAACCGCTCTCGCGGCGGCGCTCGAGATAGACGCCGACATATTCGCGCGGCGGGGTGAAGTCGTAATCGTCACCCAATCCGCCCGATGCTTCCCGGTAGATCGCCTGGCGGAAGCGCTCCTTGGCCGCACCGCTGGCGATGATGACCTGCCAGGGCTGGCTGTTGCACCAGGACGCGGTGCGCTGCGCGGTGGCCAGCACATGCTCGATGGTCGCGCGGTCGACCTCCTTGGCCAAGAAGGCGCGGACGGAGTAGCGCTCGTTGAGGAGCTCCTCGAGCACGCCGATACGGTCCTGGGTCTGGCTCACTTTTGCATCCATGAATTGGCTCGCGCTCTTCTCCTAGGGTGGGCAAAGGCGCGATAGCGCCGTGCCCACCGACAACTTACCCCGGCGCATCTGCATATGGTGGGCACGCTTCGTTTGGCCCACCCTACGAGATACAGCGAGAGGTTGGATCACCGCCCCTTGGTCGGGATCTTGTTATACGGCACGTCCTTGTCGACGCGAATGTCGCCCGGCAATCCCAGCACGCGCTCGGCGATGATGTTGCGCAAGATCTCGTCGGTGCCGCCGGCGATGCGCATCGAGGGCGAAGACAGCAGCATCTGCTGGAACTGGCCCTGCACCGTCTCCTCGTCCGCGCCGGTGAGAACACCGGCCGCGCCCTGGAGGTCCATGGCGTAGGTCGCGATGTCCTGCAGCATCATGCCCGAGACGAGCTTGCCGATCGAATTCTCCGGCCCCGGCCGATCGCCCTTCGACAGCGCCGAGATCGCGCGGTAGCTGGTGTATTTCAGCCCGCTCGACTTCACTGCCCAGCTCGCGAGCTTCGAGCGCACGGCGGGATCGTCGATGGCGAGCCCGTCCTCCAGCATCAGATTGGAGCAGAACTCGAACATTTCGGGGACGCCGGTCGCAAGCCGCGAGCCGATCGACATCCGCTCGTTCATCAGCGTCGTCAGCGACACGCTCCAGCCCTCGCCGACGGCGCCGAGCCGCTGGCTGTCTGATATCACCACATCGGTGAAATAGACCTCGTTGAACTCCTGCATGCCGTTGGCCTGCTTGATCGGCCGAACCTCGACGCCGGGGCTCTTCATGTCCAGGAAGAACATGGTGAGGCCCTTGTGCTTGGGCACATTCGGATCGGTGCGCGCGATCAACAAACCATAGTCGGAATAATGCGCACCCGAGGTCCAGATCTTCTGGCCGTTGACGACCCAATTGTCGCCCTTCTTCTCCGCGCGCGTCCGCAGCCCCGCGACGTCGGAGCCGGCGGACGGTTCGGAGAACAGCTGGCACCAGATCTCCTCGCCGGAGGCGAGCTTCGGCAGATGGCGGCGCTTGGCGTCCTCGCTGCCAAAAGCCATCACGGTCGGGCCGCACATGCCCTCGCCGATCTGGAACGGCTGCGTCAGCTTGCCGTAGACGCCCTCTTCCTGCTGCCAGATCACGCGCTCGATCGGCGTGGCGCCGCGCCCGCCATATTCCTTCGGCCAGTGCAGGCAGGCCCAATTGCCCTCGAACTTCTTCTTCTGCCAGGCCTTGCCGACATCGACGATGTCATGATGGGCAAGCCGGATGCGGCCGAGCGAGGATTTTGACAGCTCCTGCTCGAACTCTTTCGGCGCGTTGGCGGCGACCCATTTGCGCGCGGTCTCGCGGAATGCGGCTTCCTGCGGGGTGTCGTCGAAATTCATGGCGGACCTCTACCCTCTTCCCTTCGTCGGGATCTTGTTGAACGGCACGTCCTTGTCGACACGGATATCGCCGGGCAGGCCCAGCACCCGCTCGGCGATGATGTTGCGCATGATCTCGTCGGTGCCGCCTTCGACGCGGGTACCCGGCGCGCGCAGCAGCATCGCCTGGAAACGGCCGGCGAGTTCGGCATCCTCCGAACCGCTGACCACGCCGCTCGCGCCCTGCAGATCCAGCGCGTAGGTCGCGACGTCCTGGACCATCGAGCCCGCGACCAGCTTGCCGATCGAATTCTCCGGCCCCGGTCGCTCACCCCTCGACAGCGCCGAGATCGCGCGCATGCTGGTGTATTTCAGCCCGCTCGCCTTCACCGCCCAGTTCGCGAGCTTCGAGCGCACCGCACGATCCTCGATCGCCGGGCCGTCATCAAGCATCAGGCTGGAGCAATATTCGAACAGCTCCGGGAAACCGGTCGAGACGGCCGCGCCGATCGCGCTGCGCTCGTTCATCAGCGTGGTCAGCGAGACGTTCCAGCCGTCACCGACCTCGCCGAGGCGCTGATGGTCGGGAATGCGGACATTGGTGAAATAGACTTCGTTGAAGTCGGAGGCGCCGCTCGCCTGCTTGATCGGCCGCACCTCGACGCCCGGGCTCTTCATGTCCAGGAAGAACATGGTGAGGCCCTTGTGCTTGGGCACGGTCGGATCGGTGCGGGTCAGCAGGATGCCATAGTCGGAATAGTGCGCGCCCGAGGTCCAGATCTTCTGGCCGTTGATCACCCAGTCGTCGCCTTCCTTCTCTGCGCGCGTGCGCAGGCCCGCGACGTCGGAGCCGCCGGCCGGCTCGGAGAACAGCTGGCACCAGACCTTTTCGCCGGAGGCGAGCGGCGGGAGGTACGTGCGTTTATGCTCCTCGCGCGCGAACGCCATCATGGTCGGCCCGCACATGCCGTGGCCGATGATGAACATGCGGGACAGCTGGCCGAACGGCCCTTCTTCCTGCTGCCAGATCACGCGCTCGATCGGCGACGAGCCGCGGCCGCCATACTCCTTCGGCCAGTGCAGGCAGGCCCAACCGGCATCGGCCTTCTTCTTCTGCCAGGCTTTTGCCACTTCGAGGATGTTGGCGTTCTTGAGCTGGGTGCGGCCCAGCGAGGACTTGCGCAGCTCTTCCTCGTATTGTTTGGGCGCATTCGCGCCGATCCAGGCGCGGGCGGTGGCGCGGAATTCGGCTTCCTGCGGGGTGTCGTCGAAGTTCATGACGTGATCCTTCGCTTATGCCGCGTTCTTCTTGCGCATGCGGTCGATCAACTGGTCTTCCCAATAAGTGAGACTGCCGAGCCCGAGCGCCATGGCGTTGGCACGGCGGTAGTACATGTGACAGTCGAACTCCCAGGTGAATCCCATGCCGCCGTGAACCTGGATGTTGTTCTTGGCGCAGTGCTGGAACGCCTGCGTCGCGCTGATGCGCGCGGCGGCTGCGGCTTCCGGCAGCTCGCCCGCGTTGGTCGAAAGCGCCCAGGCGCCGTAATAGCTGTTGGAGCGCGCCAGCGTCGCCGACACATACATGTCCGCGAGCATGTGCTTGACCGCCTGGAACGAGCCGATCTGGCGGCCGAAGGCGATGCGGTCGAGCGCGTAGTCGCGGCCCATCTCCAGCGCGCGGTCGGAGCCACCGACCTGCTCGAACGCGCACAGCACCGCGGCGCGGTCGAGCACCTGGGTCAAAATGCTCCAGCCTTCGCCGGTGGCGCCGAGCGGCTCCGCCTTGCAATCCCTGAACGTGATTTCGGCCTGCCCGCGGGTCGGATCGAGATTGGTCAAGCTCTTCACCTCGGCGCCGCCGGCCTTGAGGTCGACCAGGAACAGCGAGACGTCACCGTCGCGGCCGCTCGATCCCGTGCGCGCGGCGACGACAGCGAAATCGGCGATCGCACCATCGGCGACCGGCTTCTTGACGCCGTTGAGCACGCCATTCGCGGCGGTCAGCTTGACGTTCTTCGGCGACGGATTGCCCTTGCCCTCGAACAGCGCCAGCGTGCCGATCGCCTCGCCCGAGGCAATCGCCGGCAGCCATTTCTTCTTCTGGGCATCGCTGCCCGCGATCAACAGCGCTTCAGCGGCAAGATACACGGTCGAGGAGAACGGCACCGGCGCGTTGGCCCGGCCCATCTCCTCCGCGATCACGCAAAGCTCGAGATGTCCCGCGCCCGCACCACCGAAATCCTCGGGGATTGCAACGCCCAGGAAGCCCATCTCGGCGAGGCCTTTCCAGAGCTCCTTGTCGTAGGGCGCCTTGCCGTCGAGCACGACGCGCACTGCCTTGGGCGAGCATTTTTCGGTGAGGAATTTGCGCGCCTGGTCGCGGAGCTGTTTCTGGTCGTCGGAGAAATCGAAGTTCATGGCGGGCTACCTTTGTTTATTCGTTGTCATTTATTTGAGCCGTCATTCCGGGACGCGCGGAGCGCGAGCTACGATGCGCAATTGCGCATCTGAGAATCCATATCCACCAGCCGGGGTTATGGATTCCGGGCCTGGCCCTTCGGGCCATCCCGGAATGACGAGAGAGTTGCGCATTCATCGCAGCACGATCACATCCTGATCCGGCTTATCCGCGTAGAGCCGCTCGACCAGCGCCGCACGGCGCTCTAAGCCGGCGCGCTGGTTGATGTAGCCCTTGTCGGTGAGCTCATTGCCATCAATGGAGGGCGGCTCGGCCATCAGCATCGCGCGCGCGATGGCGCGGCTGCTGGCGCCGCCACATTCCGTGTTGTGTGTTTCCAGTCCGCGTTTGAAGCAGGCGATCACCTCAGGATGCTTCACGGCATCCTCGAAGCTCAGCTCGGGATTGCCGACCAGCTGGCGACACGCATGCAGATTGGGCCACGCCAGCAGACCGATCGAGCATTGATCCTGTCCCGCAACCAGCGCGTCATGCACCACCGGCGTCGCCGCCGCGATCGCATCGGTACGCAGCGAGCCGACATGCACGAAGGTCCCGGTGGTGAGCTTGAAATCCTCGACGACTCGCCCGGCAAAGATGATGCCCTTCACCGGATCGGCATCGTCGACGAAGATGCCGGCATCGCCGATGCAGTAAAAACCTTCCTCGTCGAACATCTTCTTGGTCAGGTCCGGCTGGCCGAAATAGCCGGGCGTGACGTTGACGCCGCGCAGGCGCAGCTCGTATTTCGCGCCGCACGGCACCATCTTCAATTCGACGCCGGGGAACGGCAGGCCGATCAGGCCGACGCGCTCGGTGTCCCAATAGGTGCCGGTCGAGGTCGGCGCCGTCTCGGTCGAGCCCCAGCCGGTGTAGAACACGATGCGCTCGCCGGTCGTCTTCACGGCGAGGGCCTGCATGCGCTCGTAGAGATCGTCAGGCAGCCGCGCGCCGCCATAGGCCATGATCGACAGGTTCTTGAAGAACGAGCGGCACAGCGCGTCGTCCTTCTCCATGGCGGCGGCGAGCGCGGCATAGCCGGCCGGCACGTTGGCGTAATAGGTCGGCGAGATCTCGCGCAGATTCCGCAGCGTCTCCTCGAACTGGCCCGGCATCGGCCGGCCGTCATCGATATAGAGCGTGCCGCCGTCGACCAGCACGGGGTGAAACGCCGCATTACCGCCCATGGTGTGGTTCCATGGCATCCAGTCCAGCATGGTCGAGATCGGACCGCCGGGATCGCGCGGCCGCACCTGCATCATCATCGCCGCATTGGCGCACATCATCTCTTGCGTGTTGATGACCGCCTTGGGCATGCCGGTCGAGCCGGAGGTGAACAACAGCTTGCCGACGGTCTGCGGCGTGATCTTCGCGATCGAAGCGTCGACGTCGGCGGTCACGGACGTTGCCGCGAGCTCGGCAAAACTGACGCTCGTGATGCCGTCGCAGGGACGCGCGACGTGAACGACGGTGACGCCGGTGAGGTCGAGAGCGTTCAGCGCCTTCTCGAAGGTCGGGCCGTCCTGCACCATCACCGCGGCCGGCTTGATCAGGTCGAACAGATATTTCAGCTTGACGTGATCATGGCTCATCAAGGAGTAGGCCGGCGACACCGGAGCCGCCGGCGAGCGCGCCTGCATCGCGGCCTGCGTCATCAGCGCGTGCTCGATCGAGTTGCCGGAGAGAATGGTCACCGGACGCCCGTCGAGATTGAGATTGAGCAGCGCCTGCGTCAGCGCATCCACGGTACGCTTGGCTTCGCCATAGGAGACCTTGCGCCATTCGCGGTTCGCTCCGCCGCGCTGCGCGAGCCAGACGCGCTCGGGCGCTTGCCGCGCCCATTTCGCCAGCGAGGCCGGCAGATGCGTCTCGTAGGCTTGCAGCGGAATGCGCGACTTCAGCACCACCGTGCCGTCGCCACGGCGCTCGACGTCGATGTCGCGCGCGAGCCACTCGACCTTGCGAAAGGCGGGCTTCGTCATCACTGCCGCCGCACTTCCACTCATTTTGCGTCTCCCGGAATTATCGTCCTTTGCGGATCGTTCTCGTTCAGCGCCTGATATAGACAGGCTTTCGCTTCTCAAGGAAGGCCCTGATGCCTTCCGAAAATTCCTCGGAGCGGCTGCACAGGACCTGGTTGCGGTCCTCTATCGCGATCACGGTTTCCAGCGATCCCGCATCAACGCTCATGTTGAGACATTCTTTTGACAGGCGCAGTCCCACCGGCGAGGCCGTCATCATCGCATCGACATAGGGCGCAGCAGCAGCATCGAGATTGTCTTCATCGACGACCTCGGACACTAGCCCAACCGCGAGCGCACGCTCGGCGCCGATGAAACGCCCGGTCAGGATCAGCTCGGATGCGACGGAGACGCCGACGAGCCGCGGCAGAAAGTAGCTGGTGCCGATATCGCAGCCGCCAAGGCCGAGCTTGATGAAAGCACAGTTCATGCGCGCCGACTTCGTCGCGATGCGGATGTCGGAGGCAAGCGCCAGCGCAAACCCGCCGCCGGCCGCCGCGCCCTGCACCAGAGCGATGATCGGCTGCGGACAACGTCGCATCAACATCACGATGTCGGCGATGCGGCGCTGCGAGTCGAGCGATTCGGTGACGCCGGGCGGCTCCTGCTGCCCGGCGCGGCGGGCCATCGCCGCCTTGAGGTCGAGGCCGGCGCAAAAGTTCTTGCCGGCGCCGCGCAGCACGACGACGCGCGTGTCGCGGTTGCGCTGAAGGCCTTGGAAGTAAACGTTGAGCGCATCGATCAGCGCGGGATCGAGCGCGTTGAGGTTTTCAGGCCGATTGAGCGTCACCGTGTCGACGCCGTCGTTGTGCTCGATCAGCAGCGGTTGGGACATGGGAGCGTCCTCCATGCGAGTCAGGCGCCGGTCTTTCACCCTCCCCTGGAGGGGGAGGGTCGATCGCGCGCAGCGCGAGCGGGGTGGGGTGACGGTCTTTCCGCCCTGAACGCTGCCCGTGTGGAGAGATCACCCCACCCCGGCGCTTCGCGCCGACCCTCCCCCTCCAGGGGAGGGTAAGTACGCAGCGCCTACCGCGGCGCCATGCGGATAGCGCCGTCGAGACGGATGGTCTCGCCGTTGAGCATCGCGTTCTCGACGATGTGCACCGCGAGCGAGCCGTATTCCTTGGCATCGCCGAGGCGCGAGGGATGCGGCACCTGGGCCCCTAAGCTCTTGCGTGCCTCTTCGTTCAGACCCATCAGCAACGGCGTGAAGAACAGGCCGGGCGCGATGGTGTTGACGCGGATCTTCTGGCTGGCGAGGTCGCGCGCAGCCGGCAGCGTCAGGCCGACAACGCCGCCCTTCGAGGCCGAGTACGCGATCTGGCCGATCTGGCCTTCGTAAGCAGCGACCGAAGCCGTGTTGATGATGACGCCGCGCTCTTCGCCGACCGGCTCGATCGTGACGAGGCGCTCGGCGAACAGACGCAGGCAGTTGAAGGTGCCGATCAGATTGACGTTGATGATGCGCGCGAATTTTTCCAGCGGATAGACGCCGTCGCGGCCGACGATGCGCTGCGAGCCGCCGATGCCGGCGCAGTTCATCAGCACGCGCGCGACGCCGTGCGCGGCTTCCGCCTTCGCGATCGCAGCCTTGATCTGCTCTTCGCTGGTGACGTCGGCATGGAGCGCGACGCCTTTCACCTCGGCGGCGACCTTCTCGGCGTTGTCCTTGTTCTGGTCGATCACACCGATCCTGGCGCCCTTGGCCGCCATGGCGCGGGCGGTGGCCTCACCGAGGCCCGAACCACCGCCGGTGATGAGAACGGCTACGTCTTTCAACTCCATCGTAAGCTACCTTTCCTCTGCCTTTTCCTTGGGCGTTTCTTCTCTAGACTTGAGCGTGATGGCGAGATTATCCGGCCGCGACAGCTTCCCCGGCTTGCGTGAGGATGCCGCCGCAGATCAGCGTTTCCATGTGCTTGATGTATTGCCGGCAGACGTCGTCGGTGACCGGGCCGACGCCGGTCGCGCGAGACATCGCGTGCCGGCCAAAGAACAGGTGATCGCAGGCGCCGATCAGGCTGGTGTAGAACAGCACCGGATCGGTCGCGCGGAACTCGCCGCGGCTGACGCCCTCAGTGAGCAGGCGCCGGTGGAAGTCCAGCAGCGGCGCCACGAAGAACTTTGAGACTTCGTCGGCAGAGCCGGCAACGCTCTCATGCAGCAGATAGTGGATCAGCCGGTTCATGTAGGGGAACCGGTAATAGGCCCGGATAATGCCGGCGATGTGCAGCTTCAGCTTCGCCGTCGATGTGATCGGTTGCGCCAGCAGATATTCGAGATTTGACATCTCGGTCGCGGCATCGCGCGCGAGCAGCGCCAGCAAGAGGCCATCCTTGTTGCCGAAATGATATTTGACCAGCGCGGCATTGGCGCCCGACTTCTGGGCGATGTCGGAGAGCGAGATCTCGATCGACGAGCGTTCGATCATCAGCTCGCTCGCGGCCACGAGCAATTTCTCTGCCGTGGAATTCTTTCCGCTCGGGAGCCTGTTCGGTACGCTGGTAGTCACGGAGTTCCCTGTTCTCGCCGCTTGAAGCGGCCGGAGATAAGCCGAACCAGCGCCTCATCACAAGAGTTAATTGATCGATTGACTAAACGATGTCGCGCCCATTAAATCCGCGCCGACAATCCAACTCGATAAAAAACAATCCAGGGAGAGACCGACATGGCCGAGGCTTATATCGTCGCCGCTGCGCGTACCGCGGGCGGGCGCAAGGGGGGCCGCCTCGCCGGCTGGCATCCGGCCGATCTCGCCGCCAAGGTGCTGGACGAGCTGGTCGATCGCACCAAGGTCGATCCCGCCCTGGTCGAGGACGTGATCATGGGCTGCGTCATGCAGGTCGGTGAGCAGTCCAACAACGTCGCCCGCAACGCGATCATGGCCTCGAAGCTGCCGGAGAGCGTTCCGGGCACTTCGATCGACCGCCAGTGCGGCTCGTCGCAGCAGGCGCTGCACTTCGCCGCGCAGGCCGCGATGTCCGGCACGATGGACGTGGTGATCGCCGCCGGCGTGGAATCGATGACGCGCGTACCGATGGGCCTGTCCTCGCAGCTTCCGGCCAAGAACGGCTTTGGCAATTACAAGAGCCCGGGCATCGAGCACAAATATCCGAACATCGTGTTCAGCCAGTTCACCGGCGCCGAGATGATGGCCGAGAAGTACGGCCTGTCGAAGGACGATCTCGACGAATATTCCTACAACAGCCATCAGCGCGCGATCGCGGCGACGCAAGCCGGCCACTTCAAGAAGGAGATCGTGCCGCTCGAGATCACCCGCTCCGACGGCAGCAAGGACACCCACCACATCGACGAGGGCATCCGCTTCGATGCCACGCTCGACGGCATCAAGGGCGTCAAGCTGATCGCCGAGAACGGCAAGCTCACGGCGGCCAGCGCCAGCCAGATCTGCGACGGCGCTTCCGGCGTGATGGTCGTGAACGAGCGCGGCCTGAAGCAGCTCGGCCTCACGCCGCTGGCGCGCATCCACCACATGACCATGACCGGCGGCGATCCCGTCATCATGCTGGACGCACCGTTGCACGCCACCAAGCGCGCACTGGAGAAGGCCGGCATGAAGGTCGACGACATCGACCTGTTCGAGGTCAACGAGGCCTTCGCCTCGGTGCCGACCGGCTGGCTCAAGACCACCGGCGCCGATCCGTCCCGCCTGAACGTCAATGGCGGCGCCATCGCACTCGGCCATCCGCTCGGCGGCTCCGGCACCAAGCTGATGACCACGCTGGTCCACGCCCTGCACCAGCGCGGCAAGCGCTACGGCCTGCAGACCATGTGCGAAGGCGGCGGCATGGCCAACGTGACGATCGTCGAACGGCTGTAAGAAAAGACAAAAACGAATAGTGGGTGGCGAGTAGCGAATGGTGAGTAGGCGAAGAGCGGTTTGCCTTCTTCCCTATTTGCCATTCGCCACTCGCCATTCGCGTTTTGAGGAAACGCCATGACCCATCCGTCCGTCTACGCGAAGACCACGCCCGACAAGATCGCCTACCAGATGGCCGGGACCGGCAAGGCGATCACCTATCGCGAGCTCGACGAGCTCTCGAACCAGGGCGCAAACCTGTTCCGCTCGCTCGGCCTGAAGGCCGGCGACCACATCGCGCTCTTGATGGAAAACCGTCTCGCGTTCATGGAGATCTGCTGGGCGGCGCAACGCAGCGGGCTCTATTACACCGCGATCAGCCGTTATCTGAAGCAGGACGAGATCGACTACATCATCGGCGATTGCGGCGCCAAGGTCGTGATCACCACGCCGAAATGCGCCGACCAGATCAAGGCCCTGATCAAGGGCGCGCCCGGCGAGCCGATCTTCTACATGGTCGACGAGCCGCAAGCCGGCTTCCGCTCTTACGACAAGGAAGCGTCCGCACAGCCGGCGACGCCTGTCCCGGACGAGGTCGCCGGCTACGACATGCTGTATTCGTCGGGCACCACCGGCCGGCCCAAGGGCATCAAGAAGGCGTTCGAGGGCAACAAGATCGACTTGCCGAACGCCTTCCTGCGCGTGCTTTGCGCCGACATGTGCGGCATGAATGCGGAGAGCACCTACCTCTCGCCGGCGCCGCTCTATCACGCGGCCCCGTTGCGCTTCAACATGATGGCGATCGTGCTGGGCGGCACCTCCATCATCATGGAGCACTTTGACGCCGAGGATTTTCTCAAGCTGGTCGAAAAGTACAAAGTGACCCAATCACAGCTCGTACCGACCATGTTCGTGCGCATGCTGAAGCTGCCCGACGAGGTCCGCGCCCAGTACAACGTCTCGACGCTGAAAGGCGCGATCCACGCCGCAGCTCCATGCCCGGTCGACGTCAAGGCAAAAATGATCGATTGGTGGGGGCCGATCCTGATCGAGTATTACGCGGGTTCGGAAGGCAACGGCGTCACCGTCTGCAATTCGCAGCAATGGCTGGAGCATCGCGGCAGCGTCGGCCGCGCCGTGGTCGGCAAGATCAAGATCCTGGACGAGAACGACGAGGAGCAGCCGGTGGGCGAGATCGGCACGGTCTATTTCGCCGATGCGCCTGTTTTCACCTATCACAATGATCCCGAGAAGACGAAGAAGGCCTACAACGCGAAGGGCTGGTCGACGCTCGGGGACGTCGGCTATCTCGACAAGGACGGCTTCCTGTTCCTCACCGACCGCAAGTCCTACATGATCATCTCCGGCGGGGTGAACATCTACCCGCAGGAGACCGAGGACGTTCTCATCACCCACCCCGAGATCGCCGACGTCGCCGTGTTCGGCGTGCCGAACGAAGAGATGGGCGAAGAGGTGAAGGCGGTGGTGCAGCCGCACGACATGAGCCGCGCCGGCAAGGCGCTCGAGGCCGACCTGATCGCCTACTGCAAGACACGTCTCTCGGCGATCAAGTGCCCGCGCTCGATCGATTTCGAAGCCGAGCTGCCGCGCACGCCGACGGGCAAGCTGGTGAAGCGGCATCTGCGCGACAAGTATTGGCCGAAGACGGCGGCGAAGATCTAGCCACTTGCTTACCCTCCCCTGGAGGGGGAGGGTCGGCGCGAAGCGACGGGGTGGGTGATCTCTCCACTCGGGCACTGTTCAACTCGGAGAGACTGTCACCCCGCCCCGCTGCGCATTCCGCTTCGCTGCATGCGCATCGACCCTCCCCCTCCAGGGGAGAGTAAAGCGGAGATCAATCAAACAAGCTCGGCGTGTGGTTCACCAGCGCGCCTTCGATCTCGAGCATTTTCAGCTTCGTCACCACGCCGCCATTCGCCGAGAAGCCGCCGGGCTTGTTGCCGGCAGCCAGCACGCGATGGCAGGGCACGACGATCGGGCACGGGTTGCGGCCGAGCGCCTGACCGACATCGCGCGACAGCTGAACGCCGCCGAGCTGCTTGGCGATGTCGCCATAGGTGATGGTCTTGCCGGGCGGGATGGCGCGGGCGATCTCGTAGACGCCGCGGTTGAAGTCGGGCACGCCGTCGAGGTCGAGCGGGATATCGGTGAGATCGTCAGGCTCGCCCGCGAGCAGTTTTGTGATGCGGCCGATCGCCTCTCGCACCTCGGCGGTCGGTTCGGCCTCGGTGGCGTCGGCGTGGCGCTGGCTGATGCGGGTGCGGATCTTCTCCTCGCCGCCCATCGGGAGCTGCGTGCCGTTGATACCACGCGGGCCCCAGGCGATCGCGCAGAGGCCGATCCTGGTGTCGAACAGGGCAAAATGCTGGTCGGTCATGGCTTGGTTCCTGGCTTGCGTCCTTATCGCATGCCCCCATTGTGATCCGTGCCTATATCTAGGCTTGGAAATAGTTGCGATCCACCCGGTTTCCGGGAATCTTGCACAGGAGTTCCCGCCCCTTTCCCGCGAGCCCCGAATGCAAAGCCTCCGCGTCAACGGATACGACATGACCTATCTCGACGTGGGTGAAGACCGAGGCCGGCCGCCGCTGGTCTGCGTGCATGGTTCGCTCAATGACTTCCGCGTCTGGGGCTGCGTGCTCGGACCGCTGACGCAGCGGCATCGGGTGATCGCTATCAGCTTGCGGCATTTCTTCCCCGACCGCTGGGACGGCGTCGGCGACACCTATTCGATCGACCAGCATGTCCAGGACGTCATCGCCTTCATCGAGAAGCTCGACGTCGGCCCCGTCGATCTGATGGGCCACTCCCGCGGCGGGCACATCTCTTTCCGCGTGGCACAGGCCCGCCCCGACCTGTTGCGGCGGCTGATCCTGGCCGAGCCCGGCGGCGAGCTCGATGCGAGCCTCGATCCCGATTACGTCGGTGGCCCCTCGCCACTGCTGGCGCGGTTCACGGCCTCGGCCGAGAAGATCGCGGCCGGCGATGTCGACGGCGGCCTCGCCGTCTTCGTGGACACGCTGGAGGGAGCCGGCACATGGCCGCGGCTGCCGGCGATGGTGAAACAGAATCTGCGCGACAACGCCTATACCCTGATCGGGCAGGTCCGCGACAACCGCCCGCCGTTCTCGCAGGCGGATGCGGAATCGATCGGGATGCCGACGCTGTTCATCCTGGGCGCACGGACCAAAGGCCTGCTGCCAAAGGTGCTGCATGCGCTCGCTGCGCACGTGCCCTACTCGAAAACGGCGATCATCCCGAACGCAACCCATCCGATGTTCGAGCAGGCGCCGCAAAAATACTCCGAACTGGTTCTGGACTTTCTGGCGAGCTGATCATGCAGAGCTTTCGCGTCAACGGTTACGACATGGCCTATCTCGAAGTCGGCAAGGGCCTGCCGCTCGTCTGCGTCCACGGCACGTTGGGTGATTTCCGCACCTGGTATTCAGTGCTCGGCCCGCTGTCGAAGGCGCATCGCGTGATCTCGGTCAGCCTGCGGCACTTCTTCCCCGAGCATTGGGACGCCGTCGGTGACGACTACAAGATGGCGCAACACGTCGCAGACACGATCGCCTTCATCGAGCAGGTCAAACCCGGACCGGTCGACCTGATGGGCCATTCGCGCGGCGGCCACATCGCGTTTCGCGTCGCGCAAGCGCGGCCTGACCTGCTGCGCAAGTTGGTGCTGGCCGAGCCGGGCGGCGATCTCGATGCCAGCCTGCCGGTGCCCGAAGGCACGCCCGCGCATCCGCCGCTCGCTGCGAAGACGATACGCTCGGTCGAGATGATCCGCGCCGGCGATCTCGACGGCGCGCTGCAGAATTTCTACGAGGGCATCGAAGGCGACGGCTCGTGGCGGCGCGTGCCGGCGGCGGCGAAGCAGCAACTGCGCGATAACACGCTCACCTTCCTCGGCCAGATCAACGAGCAGCGCCGGCCCTACACGCTCGCTGATGCGCAGGCGATCAGGACGCCGACGCTGCTGATCGGCGGCGGCGCGACGACCGGCAGCCTCTCGGTGATGTGGCGCGTGCTGGCCGAGCACATCGCCGGCAGCAAGACGGCGGTGATCCCGAATGCCGGCCACTGGATGTTCGAGCAGGCGCCGCTTGAGTTCGGCGAGGTCGTGAACAGGTTTCTGGCGGAGTAGCTTCTTCGCCTCTCCCCGCGTGCGGGGAGAGGAAAAAGAGCCTCACACCTTCCAAACACCGACCGGCATCTTGATCGTCGCGTTCAGGCGGTTCCAGACGTTGATGGTCGCGATCGAGAGGATCAAGGTTGCGAGCTCGCGCTCGTCGAAATGCTTGGCGGCCTCGTTCCAGATCGCATCCGACACCGGGTCCTCGCGATCGGCGAGGCGCGTGACGGCTTCGGTCAGCGCCAGCGCGGCGCGTTCGGCGTCGCTGAAATAGGGCGCATCGCGCCAGGCCGACACGGCGAACAGGCGCTCGTCGGTCTCACCTAGCTTGCGGGCGATCTTCGGATGCATGTCGACGCAGACGCTGCAGCCATTGATCTGGCTGGCGCGCAGGTGCACCAGTTCCAGGAGCTTTTCCGGCAGGCCCTGCTTGGTCAAATTGCCAAGGGACTGAAGGACATTCATGGCCTCCGGCAGGACCATGACCGGGTGATTCATGCGGGCGTGCATCATCTTGCGTCTCCGTTTGAAAAATTTCGACGGTTCCGGTCACATCGGCCGGATTGGCTTCGTCATGGGGATGACGGATCGCGACGAGGGAATGTGACCGATGAGCCAAAAAAACTTTGAAGAAAATTCTCTCAGCCACCAGTTCGAGGCCAGCAGGGACCATTTGCGCGCGGTCGCCTACCGGATGCTGGGTTCCCGCGCCGAGGTCGACGACGCCGTGCAGGAGGCCTGGCTGCGGGTCAGCCGCTACGACACGTCCGATGTCGCGAACCTGCGCGGCTGGCTGACCACCGTGGTCGCGCGCATCTGCCTCGACATGCTGCGTGCACGAAAGTCGCGCCGCGAGGACCCGATGGGCCCGCATGTGCCCGAACCTGTCGACGAGACGCGCGAGCGCGAGGCGGAGATGGCTGATTCCGTCGGCGCGGCCCTTCTCGTCGTGCTCGAGACATTGCAGCCGGCGGAGCGGCTCGCCTTCGTGCTGCACGACATGTTCGCAGTCCCGTTCGAGGAGATCGCGCCGATCGTCGGACGCTCGGTCGACGCCTCGCGGCAGCTGGCGAGCCGCGCACGACGCCGTGTTCAGGGCGCGCCGGTGCCTGAGACGGACATCTCGCACCAGCGCACGATCGTCGATGCCTTCCTGAAGGCATCGCGCGAGGGCAATTTCGAGGGCCTGCTGGCCCTGCTCGATCCCGACGTCGTGTTCCGTGCCGACCAGGCTGCGGTGCGGCTCGGCACGCTGCCGGAGATCCGCGGCGCGGATGCGGTCGCACAGCTCTACAAGGGCCGTGCGCAGGCGGCGCGGACGGCGCTGGTCGATGGCGAGATCGGCGTCGCCGTCATCTTCGGCGGACGTCTGCGCATCGCGCTGCGCGTGACGTTCGACGGCGACCGGATCGCGGGGATCGAGGCGGTGGCCGATGCGGACCAGATCGCGACGATGGAGGTGGAGGTGCTGGAGCGCTAGCGGGACGTGGCATCCGGACAGCCCGGATGTTACGCTGAAGTCCAATCGCGCGCGGTGCGCTCAAGACGCGAAAGGACGATTCCATGACAGCCCGCTTCATCCCCCTGCTCGCTTTGTCCCTGCTCGGCCTCGCCGCCGGCAGCACCATCGCGCTTGCGGCCGCCGACGAGAAGCTCAAGGCCGCGGCCGAGCAGGAGAAGGCGCCGCTGATCGAGACCCTGCGCGACATGGTGATGATCGAGAGCGGCAGCGGCGATGCCGAGGGCCTGAAGAAGATCGCCGACTTCACCGAAGCGCGTCTGAAGGCGATGGGCGCCACCATCGAGCGGCGCAAGACCACCGCGGGTACGGGCGCCGACATGGTGATCGCCACCTTCCAGGGCACCGGGTCGCGAAAGCTGATGCTGATCGCGCATATGGACACGGTCTATCAGCGCGGCATTCTCGCAAGCGAGCCGTACCGTGTCGACGGCAACCGCATCTACGGCCCCGGCATCGCCGACGACAAGGGCGGCATCGCCGTGGTTCTGCATGCGCTCAAGATCCTGAAGGACGCCGGGTGGCAGGACTACGCCAGGCTCACCGTGTCCTTCAATCCGGATGAAGAGGTCGGCTCGATCGGGTCGGGCGAGATCATCGCCGAGCTCGCCGACCAGCACGACGTCGTGCTCTCCTGCGAACCGACGGTGGCCGCGCCGATCGCCAGGAATGACGGGCTGCTGCTCGGGGCGAGCGGCACTGCGACGGCGAAAATGGAGGTGAAGGGTCGCGCCTCGCATGCCGGCGCCGCGCCCGATCTCGGCCGCAACGCGCTGATCGAGCTCGCGCACCAATTGCAGCAGACGAAGGACGTCGCGAAGTCGATCCCGGGCACGCAGCTCAACTGGACCACGGCGCAGGCCGGCACGGTGCGCAACCAGATTCCGGAAAAGGCCGAGGCCGGCGCCGACATCCGCCTGACCATCCCCGATGGCATCGCCAAATTGCAGGCGGCGCTCGACGCGAAGGTGAAGGACAAGTTCGTGCCCGACACCGAAACCACGGTGACGATCATTGCGGGCCGCCCGCCCTTCGTCGCCAGCGATCGCGGCCGCGCGCTCGCGCAGGAGGGGCAGGCGATCTATGCCGAGATCGACCGCAAGCTCGACATCGCCGAGATGACCGGCGGCGCCACCGACGCCGGCTATGCCAACCGCAGCGGCAAGGCGGTGGTGGTCGAGAGCTTTGGCCTCGCCGGCTTCGGCTATCACGCGCGGGACGAATTCATCGACACCAACTCGATCGTGCCGCGGCTCTATCTGATGAGCCGGATGCTGATCGAGCAGGGCAAGAAGAAATAGGCGCCGGGGCCGGCCAAGCCATTTTGGCGAAAACAACCCCATGCACAGTAGACGGCCCTAGCGATATCAATGGCTTAGTGGGTCAAAAAACGACGGCGTGAGGCCTGCCTTGACGCCCTTCCCCTCCTGCGATACCTTCGAATACGGAATTCCGTATTCCCACTTTGTATCTCGGAGTTGCCGGCGTGATCCCTCTCGACCCGCTCCCGAACCTGATCGACCAGGTCTATGCGCGGATCCTGGAAGCGATCTCCGACCGCACCCTTCAGCCCGGCCAGCGCATCCGGCAGAACGAACTCGCCGACAAGCTCGGCGTGTCACGCCAGCCGGTGTCGCATGCGCTGCATTTGTTGCACCGGCAGGGACTCGTCGCCGAGAGCGGCCGGCGCGGCTTTGAAGTCACCCAACTCGACCCCTCGCGCATCCGCCAGCTCTACGAGGTGCGCGGCGCCATCGACGCGCTGGCCGCCCGGCTCGCCGCTCGGCGCGCAGCAAGCGACGCGGCGGGACGCGCGCGGCTGGACGCAGCCCTCGCCGCCGGACGCCGCATCGACCGCAAGACGTCGCTCGCCGAGCTGATCGTGCTCGACGTCGATTTTCACCGCGCGATCTATCAGCTCGCGGGCAATCCCGTGATCGAGGAGACGATCGCGCCGCAATGGCCGCATATGCGCCGCTCGATGGCGACGGTGCTCTCCGAGCTCGATTATCGCGACAGCGCATGGGCCGAGCATGCGACGATTGCCGGACACATTCTCGCCGGCGATGCGAAAGCCGCCGAGCGCGCGGCGCTGGCGCATGCGCAGACGGCGGGACGGATGACCGAGGAGAGATTGAAGGCGACGGACGAGGCGGCGGCGTAGCTGTTGGCGCACGCCGTCAAGCCCGGCCATGACGAAAGAGAAAACAAATAAGCAAAACAGGAGGACGATCCATGAAACTGTCCGAGGCACAATTGGAGTTCTTCCATCGCGAGGGCTGGCTGTTCCTCCCCGAATTGTTCAACCAGGAGGAGGTCGACTTCCTCGCGCGCGAGGCGGTCGGCATTTATGATGCCAACCGGCCCGAGGTCTGGCGCGAGAAGAGCGGCGCGCCGCGCACGGCCTTTGCCGCGCATCTCTACAACGAGGCCTTCGGCATTCTGGGCGCGCATCCGCGCATGATCGACCCGGTCGAGCAATTGTTCGGCGAGCCGGTCTACATGCACCAGTTCAAGATCAACGCGAAATCGGCCTTCACGGGCGACGTCTGGCAGTGGCACCAGGATTACGGCACGTGGAAGCGCGACGACGGCATGCCGGAGCCGCGCGCGATGAACATCGCGATCTTCCTCGACGAGGTGATGCCGATCAATGGCCCGCTGATGCTGGTGCCGCAGAGCCAGAATGCCGGCGATCTCCAGGCCTCCCATGACCTTGCGACGACGTCCTACCCGCTGTGGACGCTGGACGAGGAGACCGTGACGCGGCTGGTCAAGCAGGGCGGCATCGTGGCGCCGACCGGCAAACCGGGCGGCATGCTGATGTTCCACGGCAATCTCGTGCATGGCTCGGCCGGCAACATCACGCCCTACCCGCGCAAGATCGTGTACCTGACGCTGAACGCGGTCTCGAACTACATTCGCACACCGACGCGGCCAGAGTACATCGCGCATCGCGATTTTGCGCCGATCAAGACGGTGGACGATGATGCCTTGGTGCGGCTTGCACGAGCACCGAGGCAGGCGGCGGAGTAGACGGGTCTCGTGCCCCAGACGCAGCGCAGCACGTCAGTGATGCGCTGCTGAGCCGGGGCTCATGCCCCACGGATGGTTTTCTTTCTGGGTCCCGGCTCTGCGCAGCAACGCTACGCGTTGCAGCGCGTCCGGGACACGATAGTTTCGCAGGACATCCCCATGAACCTCTTCCGCCTCCTCCAGGCCCGCGCGTCCGCCGGCAAGCCTGTCCGTGTCGCGCTGATCGGCGCCGGCAAGTTCGGCTCGATGTTTCTGGCGCAGGTGCCGCACACGCCGGGGCTGGAAGTGCCCATCATCGTCGACATCGACCGCGACCGTGCCCGCGAAGCGTGCCGCACCGTGGGCTGGGATGCGGCGCGCATCGCAGCCACCGTGTTTACCGACGACGGCGCGCGCGCCATTGCGGGCGGTGCGATGGATGTCGTCGTTGAAGCAACCGGCAATCCCGCGGTCGGCATCAAGCACGCGCGCGCTGCGATCGCGGCGGGCAAGCATATCGTGATGGTCAATGTCGAGGCCGACGTGCTGGCAGGCCCGCTGCTTGCCGAGGAAGCGCGCAAGGCGGGCGTGGTCTATTCGCTCGCCTATGGCGACCAGCCGGCGCTGACGGCGGAGATGGTCGACTGGGCCCGCGCCACCGGTTTTCGCGTGGTCGCGGCCGGCAAGGGCACGAAGTATCTGCCGGCCTATCACGACGTGACGCCTGACGGCGTCTGGCAGCACTATGGTCTCACCGCGGGCGAGGCGCAGTCGGCCGGCATGAATCCGCAGATGTTCAACTCCTTCCTCGACGGCACCAAATCCGCGATCGAGATGGCCGCGATCGCCAATGCCTGTGCGCTCGACGTACCCGCGAGCGGTTTGCTGTTTCCACCCTGCGGCGTCGACGATTTGCCGCATGTCATGCGCCCGAGCGACAAGGGCGGCGTGCTGGAGCGGTCGGGCGTGGTGGAGGTGGTGTCGTCACTCGAGCGCGACGGCCGGCCGGTGTTTCGCGATTTGCGTTGGGGCGTCTATGTCGTGCTGGAGGCGCCGAACGATTATGCCGCCGATTGCTTCAGGCAATACGGCCTGAAGACCGACGGCAGCGGACGCTTCGCCGCGATGTACAAGCCGTACCACCTGATCGGGCTCGAGCTGAACATCTCTATCCTGTCGGCGGCGCTACGGGGCGAGCCGACCGGCCAGCCCTATGGCTTCCGCGGCGACGTCGCCGCCGTGGCCAAGCGGAACTTGCGCGCCGGCGAGATGCTGGACGGCGAAGGCGGCGACACCGTGTGGGGCAAGCTGGTGCCGGCAGCCGCGAGCCTGAAGGCAGGTGCCCTGCCGATCGGTCTCGCGCATCGCCTCAAGTTGAAGCACGACGTCGCCCATGGCGAAATCGTGCGCTGGAGCGACGTCGAGTTCGATGCGAACAACGAGACGATCAAGACGCGAAAGGTGATGGAGACGGCATTCGCGAAATAGCGGCTAGAACTGCCCCGGTTGAGCGGGTGGACCGGGCCAATCAGATCGCAAATTGTTCGGATTATTCCTTGCGAACAAGTCCTGCCTTATAACGCCGCTCGGGCCCGCATCAATTGATGGTGGCATTCCGCGAACATCACGGGTTGGCGCGACCATGCCGCCGGTCCGAACGAGACAATTGGCGGGATAGCCAACGTGTCGGCAGTAAGTTGCAGCACTCGCGCCTGCATTGCTTCCAACTGAGAAGCCAATAATTAGCGACGCTGACAAGGCAATTGATCGCTTCATTCTTGCCTCCTGTAGCTGATCCACGGAAGAGAATTATAGATGAAGTGGAGCTATGCCAAAGCGGTGAATGTTGAACCATGAGTTCGGCTTCGCGATCAAAAGCCGGCATCGGCCGCAGCCCGCGCTATGTCCCGCTCGTGTGCGGCTTATGATTGCAGCAGGTTGCGTCCTATTCGACCACGATGGCGTTGGCTTCAGTCTCCTCGAAATTCTTGCGCTAGTCATATCGATTGATCGCCTGGAGAAGCCAATGATCAGGCCAAGCAGTGTCAGGGTGGTGGCAAGGGATGGCGCGGGGATACTCGTTCTGTCGTACTCGCCCAGCGTGTTTCACGTCGATTTGATACTCCGCGCGCAAAAAAACCGGATACTGACACACGTGGCATCTTGCACCACGGTCCAACCGTAAGGAGCAATCCATGATAAATCTGAAAATTCTTGGTGCGGTCGTTGTTGTGGCATCTGCCCTGTCCAGCTCTGCTGCACAGGCGCAGTGGTACAACTCTAATCCGGACGCATGCCAAGCTGAATTCGCCAGCTGCACGGGTCTTGGAACGGGGACCACCCCCGACTATCGAGTTCGACCATCAACTCGGCGAACGGTATATCGCCAGCCGGCAGCGGCGGACGCGACTGTCGGCAGCTGGGGCAATTCCTACGCCATGTCGCCCGGCATGTCGTACGGCGAGATGGGCTGGAACGGCAGCTGGAGTACGTATGCTGCCCGCAACGGCATCGTCTGCCGGCCCGGCACCTATTTCAAGGGTAGCGACGGCCTCCAGCATCTCTGCCAGTAGGTCATCTGCTCTGACGTTAAACAGCTCAGGCGGCCCCAAAGGGCCGCCTGTTTCGTGCTGGCTTTGTGGCTCTCGCCGAAATCAGCATCCAGGTCACGCGGTGGGTGCACGACTGGATGTAGGAACGGCCCCGACCTCCGGCCCTGCAAGCGGGAGAGGGAGCGCACTGCCTTCGTAGTAGCGATCTCTATGGAAGCAGCCGGCTCTCTTTGGCTTGCTTGAACCACTTCCGAAACATATCCTCGGTGTCCATCATCTCGGTGAACCCCGCGCGGTTGATCTTCACGGTCGAGACGATCGAGGGCGGACCGGGCTCGGTCTGGCCGTAGCGCATGCTGTAATCGGCGTACTGGAACGACAGGCCGACGAAGTCGGCGAGGTCCGGCGACATGAGGTCATGCTTGCGTCGCAACGCGTCCCAAGAAGAGACCCAATTGGGAAACTCCTTGGCGAGCGATAGCGGGATCGGCTTGCCGGGCTTCATCTCCAGCGCGTCGGCCACCGCGGGCCAGATGTTTTCCCAGGTGAAGACATCGCCATTGGTGACGTTGAACGCTTCGTTCTGCGCCGCCTTGGCCTCGCCCGACCAGGCGATTGCGCGCGCGAGGAGATCGACGTCGACGGCCTGCGCCACCCGCGCGGCGCCGCCGGGAAAATCGAGCGGCCTGCCCTGCTCACGCAGCATCGCGGCATAGACGCCGAGCGGCGGGATCAGATCCATGGCGCCACCCATGGCGAGGCCGACGATGAGAACGGGGCGCAAGATGCTCCAGTGCCAGGCCTTTTCCTTGTGAGCCTTGCCGCGCTGGAGCTCGCGCAGGAAATTTTCCTGCGCCCAGTAAAAGTTGGGCTGCTCGTACATCTCGGAGCGGCCTTCGCGCGCCGGCACCGTCAGGGGGCGGACGTGAACGCCATAGGCCTTGGTGCCTTGCAGCAAGGCGACATGCTTGAGGTCCGGCGCGACCGGCTCGAGCGCGGCCATCAAATTGCGCAGCATTAAATCGTTGGTCTTGATCTGCTGCGGGTCGCGCCAACCATCGACGAGCTGCGGCGCCTCGTAGAGCGCGGCGTAGATCAGGTGGGTGGCGCCCTGAAGCTCGGCTGCGGCACGGCGGCAATCGGCTTCGCTGGTAAGGTCGATCGGGACGTGGCGGGCTCCGTAGAGGTCGCGCGGCTTGCGCCGTGACAGCGCGATGACCTCGCAAGGGCTGGATGTGCCGAAGTGTCGCAACGCGGCGTTGCCGACCAGACCGGTTGCCCCAGCGACCACGACCTTTTTGCCCGTCATGCGCGAGCCTCCCTTGTCATTGCCTAATCGAGTAGCAGATCGCTGACGGTTCCGACTTGCGTCTGGCCCGCGTTCGCACTTGCGAGGAAGGCATCAGACTTGATTATCGTAGGGCGTCCGGTCATCCTTGCTGACGGAACCGCAACGCTCGGCTTCCAGCAACAAGAGCCCATCAGGGCCATTCGGAAACGCTCAAACAAATCTCAACAAGAGAACGTCGATCCTCGACGAAGACAAGACGACAGCAAGATCGTTCCCTGGTCGATGCATCGACGCAATGGAAGGGATGCGCATGAAACGTCGTGATTTTCTGAAGGTGACAGGCGTCGGCCTGGCCGCGAGCACAGCAGTGGCTGCGCCCGCGATCGCGCAGTCGTCGCCCGAGGTCAGGTGGCGCTACGCCACGAGCTGGCCGAAAGCCCTCGATACGCTCTATGGCGGCTGCGAATATTTCTGCAAGCAGGTCGCCGACATTACCGACAACAAATTCCAGATACAGCCTTTTGCGGCGGGCGAGATCGTCCCGGGCCTGCAGGTGCTCGACGCCGTGTCGAACGGCACGGTCGAGATCGGCAATACCGCGCTTTATTATTATTGGGGCAAGAACCCCGCATTCACGTTCGCAACTGCCCTCCCGTTCGGCTTGAACACGCGCCAGCAGATTTCCTGGTTGCTGTGGGGCGGCGGACAGGATCTCGTCAACGACCTCCTGAAAGAGCACAACGTCTACGGCATCCCGACCGGATCGACCGGCGCGCAGATGGGCGGCTGGTTCAGGAAGGAGATCAAGACGGTCGACGACCTCAAGGGCTTGAAGATGCGCATCGGCGGCTTTGCCGGCACGATCCTCGCCAAGCTCGGCTGCGTGCCGCAGCAGCTCGCCGGCGGCGACATCTATCCGGCGCTGGAGAAAGGCACCATCGACGCGGCGGAGTGGGTCGGTCCCTATGACGACGAGAAGCTCGGCTTCGCCAAGGTCGCGAAGTACTACTACTATCCCGGCTGGTGGGAAGGCACGAGCCAGGGCCACAACATCATGAACATCGAGAAGTGGAACGCGCTGCCCAAACACTACAAGGCGGCGATCGACGCGGCGTCACGCGACACCTTCACCTGGATCACCGGCAAGTACGACGCGGTGAATGCTCCGGCGCTGAAGCGGCTGATCGTGAACGGCGCGATCCTCAGGGGCTTCCCGCAGGACGTGCTCGAGGCCTGCTACACCCAGGCCAACGAGATCTATGCGGACCTGTCCAAGACCAATCCGCATTTCGGCAAGATGTATGCAAGCATGACTGCCTTTAAGAATGACTCGTTGCCTTGGACGCAGGTGGCCGAGCTGAGCTACGACAGCTTCATGGCGCGGATGCGGACCAAGACGTGAGGCACTGAACGGCTCACACGACTAAAGGACGGAGAAGCCCCGGAGATGCTGCCATCTCCGGGGTTTTACGTAGTTTGGTTCCTGTTTCGGACCAAGGCTGGTTGTCCCGATCGGCCTCGCAACTGCGAGCGTCCCGACGACGCTTGATTATCGCAAGGCGACCGGTCATCCTGATGGCCGGAACCGCAACGTACGGGATCCACAAAGAGCCCTGAAGGGCCGTCGGACACGCTCACACCTTCACCAAAGACAAGTTCGGTTCTCGGCGAAGCAAAAGACGACACGAAGATCGTTCCCTTAGTCGAGCAATCGGCACAACGGAGGGATACGCATGAAACGTCGTGAATTTCTGAAAGTGACAGGCGCTGGCCTGGCGGCAAGCACAGCGGTTGCTGCGCCGGCCATCGCGCAATCTTCGCCGGAGGTGAGATGGCGGCTCGCCGCGAGCTGGCCCAAGGCGCTCGATACGCTCTACGGCGGCTGCGAATATTTCTGCAAGCGCGTGGCTGACGCCACCGACAACAAATTCCAGATCCAGCCGTTCGCATCCGGCGAGATCGTGCCGGGCCTGCAGGTGCTCGACGCGGTGTCGAACGGCACGGTCGAGATGGGCAACACGGCGCTGTATTATTATTGGGGCAAGAACCCCGCCTTCACCTTCGGCACCTCGCTGCCGTTCGGACTGAACACGCGGGCGCATATCTCCTGGCTTCTGTTCGGCGGCGGCACCGAGATGCTCAACGACCTGCTGAAGGAATACAACGCGCTCGGCATTCCCACCGGTTCGACCGGCGCCCAGATGGGCGGCTGGTTCCGGAAGGAGATCAAGTCGATGGAGGATTTCAGGGGATTGAAATTCCGCGTCGGCGGCTTCGCCGGCACGATCATCGCCAAGGTCGGCGGCGTGCCGCAGCAGATCGCAGGCGGCGACATCTATCCGGCGCTGGAGAAAGGCACGATCGACGCCGCCGAATGGGTCGGCCCCTATGACGACGAGAAGCTCGGCTTCGTGAAGGTCGCAAAATACTATTACTATCCGGGCTGGTGGGAAGGCACAGGCCAGGGCCACAACGTCATAAATCGCGACAAATGGAACGCGCTGCCGAAGCACTATCAATCCGTGGTCGAGATGGCCTCACGCGATACCTTCACCTGGGTCACCGGCAAATACGACTTCGTCAACCCGCCTGCGTTGAAGCGTCTGCTGGTGGCCGGTGCGATCCTGAAGCCGTTCCCGCAGGAAGTGCTGGAGGCCTGCTACAACGCCGCCAACGAGATCTACGCCGATCTCAGCAAGACCAATCCGCACTTCAACAAGATGTACACGAGCCTGTCGGCGTTCAGGAACGAGTCGCTGGCGTGGATGCAGGTCGCCGAGCTGAGCTACGACAGCTTCATGATGCGGATGCGGACACGGACGTAGCGACGGTTCACGGCGTCTGAAAACGACGAAAGCCCCGGAGATGTCTCCGGGGCTTTTTGTAGAGCAATGACGGGAGCGATACCAAAGCTGTCATCGCCCGGCTTGACCGGGCGATCCAGTATTCCAGAGGCCGATATTGGAGAGCACGCTGTCACCACATCCGCTGCGGCGTACTGGATGCCCCGGTCAAGCCGGGGCAGGACAGCGGTGGGTGTGGCGGGCGCGCTTTCCGTAATAGCGCTCAATTCTGATCATCCCCCAACGCGGCAACCAGCTTGTCGTAGTACTTGCCGACGAGATCGATGTTGGCCTTGTTCTCGACCTGCGGCGCCGGCGTCTTCAGCGCTTCGTTGAGCTCGTCGAGCGCTTCCTTCTTGTCCTTGGCCGGCATCTTCTTGTCGCCCTGGATCTGCGCGATCTGCGCCTTGATGACGGCTTCGGTGCCGACATATTTCTTGGTCGCGGGATCGAAGCCGCCGAGCACGAGGCTGATGTTGTCGACGACGTTGTTGTAATCGTCATAGCCGGCAAAGCCGTTCTTCTTGGCGACGCCGTCGAGCTGGCCGATCACCTTCTGGTCGGGCGCGGTGTTCTCCGGCAGCTTCTCCGTGATCGCATCCATGTCCTTCTGCGCGGCGAGCACACCGTCGAGCTGCTTGTCGGTCAGCGCGATCTGCTTGAGGCTAGGCGCCTGCGCCGGCGCGGCCTGCGGAGCAGGCGCTGCCTGCTTGGCTTGCGCGAACGCGGTGCCGGAGGAGGCAAGCGATGCGGCGGACAGAAGGCACGCGACGCCGAACGCGGTGAGGGCGGGACGAAGCAATGCTGGCATGGGAGTCTCCTCCTGAAAGGGATGGTTGGTGTTGTCAGCGGAAGGTCTTGGCAGTGGAACGTCTTGGCGATCGAAGGTCTCGACGACGGAAAAACTAGGGAGCCTGGAATGAACTGCGCATGAACTCCGCTTGCGTCTGCTAAGGGCCGATCATGGCTGAATGATCACAACCCTGTGGTGACTCCCGCGATCACCAAACATTGTTCTGCATGGAATCGATCTGCTTGCCGCCTCTCGAGGCGGCTGCCATTTGCGGCGCGGTGGCGTTCAGCCTGGTGTCAGGAATCACCTGACATCACGACCTGCGACTGATCACTCTGCCGGCAGAAAAATGCGCCGATGACGAAGGTGCGCGAGAGCGCGCTCATCATTGAAAGCGGCGAGGATCTGCTCTCGGTCTACGAATGGAAGACGCACCGCGCGAAGCCATGTCTTCTGCTCGCGCCGCGGGATCTACACGTTCCAGCGACAGCGCAACGCCGGATTATTTCGGCGTCAACGTGTTCTGTCTCATGGGATGAGGCTCGGCGCCGCTGTTGCCGAAGACGACAACACAAACAAAAACGCCGCCTCGGTTTCCCGAAGCGGCGTTTTGTATTCGAACATCGAAAGAGGATGATTTCTTGTCCTTGGCAGGCCTGGCAGCGACCTACTCTCCCAGGGCTTAAGCCATAGTACCATTGGCG
>NZ_JAPRAQ010000036.1 GCF_029989365.1 Bradyrhizobium sp. Arg816
CCGCCCGCCGAGGGCGACAACTACAGATCTTGGCAGGAAATTACCGGGACCAAGGCCTTCTCTCCTGACGTCTTCAGCCTCAAGAGCCGATAACGCAACAGGCCCACAAGGGGAGAAGGAAGAAAGACGCGTTTCAGGCGCTGCTGCCCTTGAGTCGTTCGTTGCGTCGGCGCAGGCCCTCCAGGGTGGCGAGGAGGATGACCGATACCGTTGTCAGAATCACCGCCGCTGCCGTGATGGTCGGACTGATGTTCTCGCGGATGCCGCTGAACATCTCGCGCGGCAGCGTGCGCTGCTCCGGGCCCGCCATGAACAGCACGATCACCACCTCGTCGAAGCTGGTCGCGAAGGCGAACAGCGCACCCGATGCCAGGCCGGGCAGGATCAGCGGCAGGATCACGCGGCGGAACGCATAAAGCGGCGAGGCGCCGAGTGAGGCGGCGGCGCGTGCCAGATTGGTGTCGAAGCTTTGCAGTGTCGCGCCGACGGTGATCACCACAAAGGGCGTCGCCAGCGCGGTGTGGGCCAGGATCAAGCCGAGATAACTGCCGGTCAGTCCGAGCGGCGCGAAGAAGAAATACAGGCCGACCGCGGTGATGACGCCGGGCACGACGACCGGCGACAGCACGAAAGCCAGCACGAGCGGTTTGAACCGGCTCTTCCACTGCGCCAGCCCCAGCGCGGCCAGCGTGCCAAGCACCATCGACAGCAGGGTCGAGGCGACGCCGATGATCATGCTGTTCTTCAGCGAATTCATCCAGCGCGGCGAATTGATGAAGTCGTCGTACCAGCGCAAGGAGAGGCCCGGCAGCGGATAGGTGAGGTACGAGCCCGAGCTGAAGGACAGCGGCATGATCGCAAGGATCGGCGCGATCAGGAAGATGAACACCAGCGTGGAGATGACGATGGTCGCGGTCCACGCGATGCGCTGGCTGGGCGTGCGGAGGGAAGAATGATCGCTCAATTCTTCATTCCTCCCGTGACCTGCTGTCCCTGCACCAGCTTGCCGTAGACGAGAGCGAGCAAAAGAGTGGCGAGCAGCAGCACCGCGCCCAACGCCGAAGCAAGGCCCCAATTGGCCGTCTCCGTCGTGTAGAGCGCGATGAAGTAGCTGATCATCTGATCGGCGGCGCCGCCGACGAGGGCCGGCGTGATGTAGTAGCCGAGCGCCAGGATGAAGACGAGCAGGCTTCCCGCGCCGATGCCGGGCAGGGTCTGAGGCAGGTAGATCCGCAGGAAGGCAGTGGTCGGTGGCGCGCCGAGCGAGGCGGCGGCACGCATGTAAGCAGGCGAGATCGCCTTCATGCTGCTGTACAGCGGCAGGATCATGAACGGCAGGAGCACGTGGGTCATGGCCACGCAGACACCGAAGCGGTTGTAGATCAGGCGCAACGGCTCGTCGATGATGCCAAGCCAGTGCAGGCTGTCGTTCACGACGCCCTTGCTCTGCAGCAAGACGATCCAGGCGCAGGTGCGGACCAGAAGCGACGTCCAGAACGGCAGCAGGACGAAGATCATCAGCAGGTTCGACCGGCCGGGCGGCAGCGCCGCCAGCAAATAGGCGACCGGGAAGCCGAGGATCAGGCAGAGTGCCGTGACGCCCAGGCTGATGATGAAGGTTCGGGTAAATACGTTGCGGTAGATCGCCTGGTCTGGTGCGGCCGCGACGATCGCACCATCGACATTCCGCGTCAGGTCGAGCGCCGCCAGCAGATAGAAGCCGGTCACCGGGCCACTGGCGTCCTTGATCGTCGTCCAGGTCGCTCGTTCGCGCCAGGCCGGGTTGATCTTTTCCAGTGTCTCCCTGGCGGTGCCGGGCTCCGGCGCCGCCTTCAGATTGCGTGAAGTGCTGGTCAGGATCGTACGAAAACCGTTCAGTGCGTAGTTGAGGCGCTTGGCCGCGACGGCGATGGTGCCGGAAGCGCGCGCCGCCAGGATGTCGCTTGCCACCGCTGCAAAGGCCTTTTCGTCCGGCAGGTCCTTGCCGTCCCAAGTGGCGAGAGCCGCGATGGTTTGAGGCAGAACCTGACGCACCTCCCTGTCATCGACGGCGCGCCACAGCATGCCGGCGATCGGGCCTGCGAAGGTGAAGAGCAGGAAGACGAGAAGCGGCAGCACCAGCGCCAATGCCTTGACCTGGCGTGTCCGCTCCGCACGCCTCAATCGGCGCTTGAGCGGCACCTCGGTCGACGCATTGGCGCCGGTCAAGAGCGCATCCGTCATTGGTCGAGCCTTGGATCGAGTCTTGCGGGGCGCGCTATTTCGCGGCCCATTTGTTGAAGCGTTCGGTCAGGCGGTCGATGTTCTCGAGCCAGAAGCCAACGTTGATCTCGACCGCGTTCTTGATGTTGTCAGGCGCTGTCGGCAGGTCCTTCAGAACGGCGGGCGCGAGCAGGGCGGCTGCGTCCTTGTTCGAGGTGCCATAGGCAATGTTCTGCGACAACTTTGACTGGTTCTCCGCCTTGCCCGCGAAGTCGAGGAACTTGTAGGCCGCGTCCTTGTTCGGGCTGCCCTTCAGGATGACCCAGCTGTCGAGGGTGAAGAGCGCTCCGTCCCATACGATGCCAAAATTCTTCTTGTCGTTCTTGTTCGCGGTGTCGATGCGGCCATTGTAGACCGAGGTCATCGCCACCTCGCCGGAGGCGAGCAATTGCGGCGGCTGGGCGCCGGCCTTCCACCAGACGATGTCGCCCTTGATGGTGTCCAGCTTCTTGAACGCGCGCTCGACGCCCTCGTCGGTCGCCAGCACCTTGTAGACGTCCTTCGGTGCGACGCCGTCGGCCATGAGGGCGATCTCCAGCGTGGTCTTCGGGCCCTGACGCAAGGCGCGCTTGCCCGGGATCTTTTTGGTGTCGAAGAAGTCGGCCCAGCCGTTCGGGGCCTGCTTCAGCTTGTCCTTGTCGTAGCCGAGAACGAAATCGTAGAGGATGGCACCGACGCCGCAGGGATTGACCGACGGCGGTATGTAGGCGGCCTCGCCGCCGATCTTGGAGTAATCCATCTTCTCGAACAGGCCTTCCTCGCAGCCGACCGCGAGTTCGTCGCTCTCGACCTGGACGAGATCCCAGCTGGTGGCACCACCCTGCACCTTGGCGCGCAACACGCCGACGCCGCCGTCCCAGGACTCGTCGTTCATCGCAACGCCGGCTGCTTTCTTGAACGGCTCGAAATAGACCTTCTTCTGGGCATCCTGATAGGCGCCGCCCCACGACACGACGGTGAGGTCACGCGCCTGCGCGACCGTGGCCAGCGCGGCGCTGGCGCTGAACGCCACGGCGAACCCCAGAGCAATCTTGCCAGTCTTGCGCTTCAGCATGGTCTTGTTCCTTCTTCATGTGCGTTGCGTTGAGGTTGATCGATGTTGGTCCGGATCAGACGGGATCGAGGGCCAGGCAGTCCTCGGGACGGAAGGTGATGAATACGCTTTCACCAGGTTTGAGGTTGCCATGTCTCTTTTCGTCATGCGCCCCCGGCTGAAGCTTGACCATGAACTCCCCATTGCCGACGACATCGAGCACGGCCAGTGCGTGGTCGCCGAGATAGATGGTGTTCTGCACCTTGGCCGGCAGTCGGTTCGGTCCCTCGCTGGAGGTGCCGTCCGGGATGATGGCGATCCGCTCCGGCCGCACCGACAGGGAGGTCGATGCGCCCGCGCCCGATACATTGACTGCCCGTGCGGTCACGGCGCCGCCACCAGCCAGCGTGACGCGGCAATAGTCCTTCTCGATCGTCTCGACGGTGCCGGCCAGCACGTTGTTCTCACCGATGAAGTGAGCGACGAAACTGTTCACCGGATGCTCATACAGCGCGTCGGGCCTGTCGATCTGCTGCACGATGCCGTCGTTGAACACGGCGATGCGATCCGACATGGTGAGCGCTTCGCTCTGATCGTGGGTGACGTAGACGACGGTGATGCCCATCGTCTCGTGCAGCTGCTTGATCTCCAGTTGCATCTGCTCCCGCAGGCGCTTGTCGAGGGCGCCCAGAGGCTCGTCCATCAGCACGAGCTGCGGATTGAAAACCAGCGCGCGGGCCAGCGCCACGCGCTGCTGCTGACCGCCGGACAGCTGCCCGGGCCGCCGGTGCGCCAGGGTTTCCATCTTGATCATGCGCAACGCCGCGCTGACGCGCTCCTGCGCCTCGGCCTTGGTCGTGTTGCGAACGGATAGCGGGAAGGCGATGTTCTCCGCGATCGTCAGGTGCGGGAACAAGGCGTAGTTCTGGAACACCATGCCGATGTCGCGCTTATGCGGCGGCACGTTCTTGATCGGCCGTTCCGCGAGGTAGATTTCGCCATGGGTCGGAACCTCGAAGCCGGCCAGCATCATCAGCGTGGTCGTCTTGCCCGAGCCCGACGGACCGAGCAGGGTGACGAACTCGCCCTTCCTGATTTCGAGATCGAGGTTCTTCACCACGAGGTGCTCGCCATCGTAGGTCTTCTGAATGCCGGAAAAGCGCACCAGCGCCGGCGCAGGCGTGACCATGCCGGCTTCCATGTTGTCCTCGCGTTGTCCCTGCAGTGCTGTCGGCACCTCGTTCGAGGTTGCGGGAAACAGCTTAGCATCCTCCGACGAGAACGCCAGCGGCGCAAGCGAGGCGCGCGGGTCCGGCGAGTGAAGACGCGCTACATCCCCGACAGCTTCGTCACGTAGACGTTCAGCGAGCCGCCGGCTTCCGCGACGATGCGCAGCGTCTTGGAATCGAAGGCGATGTCGGCGAGGGTCAGGCTGTCGATCTTGGCGTCGACCTTGAGGCCGTCCTCGCTCTTCTGGTAGTCGGCGATCGCGGCCGCGATCTTCTCGCGCGCATTGGCGGCGATCGGCTTCAGATCGAGCGTCGCTTTCTGCACCAATGCCTGCTGCATCTGCGGCACCACCGCGCGTGCGGCCGCGCCGAGCAGGCCGAAGGCGGCCTCGGACTCCACCGCGAGCTGGATGTCGGCGAGCCGCAGCGTCTGCTGCGCCTGGTCGAGCATCGGCCGGCCCCAGATGTGCACGGTCGCTTCGGCGCCGAGACCGAGCCAGCTCTTCTTCTCCTTGGCACGCACCAGCAGCGAGATCAGGAGACGATCGCCCGACGGGACCACGTTGACGCTTTTCACGGTGACGTCGACCGGGCCGGAGCCGTCCTCGGGATAGGTGTGGCCGACCATCTGCGCCGCGATCAGCTTGTTGATCTCGGTGAAGGGCACGTCGATCGGCACGCCGATGTTCACGCCGGTGCCGGTCGGCGGCACGATCGAGATCTTGTCGGGGAAGGGACAGTCCGGCTTGGTCGACGTCGAGGTCACGCGCGTCTCCAGCTCGAGGCCGAGCAGCAACGTCACGTTCTGCGCGTCGACGCGCGGCTGCGCCGCGATGGCACGGGTCGGTTTCATCTCGAGCCAGAGCGGCGGCAGCGCGCCCGAGGAACCCGAGCCCTGCAGCGGGATCGAGCGGCAGGCCTTGGCCCATTGCAGCTTCGCATTCTCGCGCAGCGATGGATCGTTGCGGATGCGCTCGGAGACGATGTTGATCTGCTCGCCGACATTCTTGTCGATCAGCGGCTTCACCTGCGCCGGCACGTTGACCTTGGCGCCGGAGACATTGAGGTTGGTGTCGCCGAGATTGACCTGGGCGCCGAGATTGGGCTCGAGATGCCAGTTGGCCGCGAGCTTCGGGCGCGAGGTGACGACCACGTTGCCCTTGATCTCGGCGCTGGCGTTCAAATTCTTGATGTTGACCGCGCCGATCCGTTTCGCTGCGTCGCCGCCGAGCACGCTGCCGAGCGCGTCGCCGAGCGCGCCGGTGGCTTTCGACGACAGCGAGCCCGTCACGTTGAGCTTGCCATTGAGCGGCGTCGAGATCGTCAGCACGTCCTTGTCGCCGGTAGCCGCCATCGGCCCGCGCACGGCGGACCAGCCGATGTCGGCATTCTCCAGGATCTGCGAGATTGGATTATCGGCCTTGCCGGCGAAATTGCGCGGCGCGGCCTTCTCGGCCTGTTCGCGGATCGCCGATAGCGCGATCGCAACCGGCGCCACCACGATCGAGCTCTTCGCGACCGGCGGCAGCGGTGGCAATTGCACGACCGGCGGCGCAGTCATCGTCGCGCGCGGTGACAGCCAGTCCATCGCCTTCAGGCTGACGAAAAACGACGCCGCGAGCACCGCCACGGCGATCAAGACAGTCTTCAAGTTCAGCGTCAGTCGCATCAATCCCCCAAGCCACCCAGGGCCGGAAGTCTACAGGGCAGGCGAGGGGGGCGCTAGAGCGCACCGGTGGGGTGGAATTGGGGCGAACAGATTAACGGTTGCGGCAGCATCGGTGCCGCGCATCCGTCATCGCGCACCTAGCCGCGCCTCGGGCGGCGAACCGCCCTCACATTGCCGCGATCGCCGCCGCCGCAGAAGAAGCGGTCGCCGCCGTCGGACTCCAATCCTGAAACCATCGTCCCGGCGGGCAGGTCGAGCTGCTCCAGCACCTTGCCGGTCTCAGGATCGATCCGGCGCAAATCACTTTCCTCGCCCTCCCAGGTGCCATGCCAGAGCTCGCCGTCGACCCAGGTGACGCCGGTCACGAAGCGCTTGCTTTCGATGGTGCGGAGGATCTTCCCCGTTTCCGGATCGACCTGATGGATCTTGCGCTCGCGATACTGGCCGACCCACAGCGAGCCCTCCGCCCAGGCCAATCCGGAATCGCCGCCGCCGCCCGGAGCCGGAATCGTGCTGATCACCTTGCCGGTGGCGGCGTCGATCTTCTGGATGCGATCCTCGGCGATCTGGAACAGGTGCCGGCCGTCGAACGCCGTCCCCGCATGCGCGGAGACATCGATCGAGCGTGCGATCTTGCCGTTGGCCGGATCGACCGCATTCAGCTTGTCGCCGGATGCGAACCAGACATGGGTGCCGTCATAGGTGACGCCATGCACGGCCTCGACACCTGCAAAAGGTCCGTATTCCCTGACGATCTCGGCGGCGGAACGCTTCATGTGCTTGATCCCTGTGATGCGATCCATCCTACCCCCTCAGGAGCGGTCCGGGGAGTAACAAGCCTGTCGGGAAACCCGGGACGGGCGGGGTCATCCAGCGCCGTGCCCGGCCGTGTCCGAACGATTGCACCTTGTTCGACCGCGCCAGCTCTTCGAGGGCCCGCTGCAAGGTGCGGGCGCTCGTCCCCAGTGCCAGCGCGAGCGCCGAGCTCGACCAGGGCTCGCCGTCGTTGAGGAAGGCGAGCACCGCGGCGTGCTTCTCCTCGACGGGACGTGCGAGCACGAGGACGTCGCGCGTCTTCCGCGGCGACAGCACAAAACCCTGCTTCGTTGCGCTGATGTCGGCCAGCGGCCTGAGCTGGGTGCGGAGCCGCCCGATCTCCACGCGCAACCGCGCGCGATGCGATTCGTCGGCGTGCTTCGCCCGGAACGCGCCTGATATCAGCGCCTCTCGCGAGACGTCCGCGGGCCATGCCTGCGCCAGAAGGCGGGCGAGCGCGAACAGCACCGGCCGCGTTCCGAGCGATACGATGCGGCCTTGCCTGCGCAGGGCATGATGAAAGGTGTCCACGACGAGCGCCGTCGAGGTCGCCAGCCTCTCGACCTCCCCGAGCAACAACGGGTGTTCGCTGCCGCGCGCGATCAGGCGCGCCGCCGGCGTGTCGAGGATGAGGTTCGCGCTGTCGACCTCGGCCACCAGCGCCGGGATCTTCGCCTGCCGCGCTGCGAGAGCCGCGCGGTTGAGCGCCGCGCGCGCATCTTTCGCTCTCAATCGTCTGATGGCGATACCGGCGACCACGAGCTCGCGGACGACTTGCGAGGCAGGCGGGAGCGGGGAGGGGATGAGTTCGGTGAGCGTGCGCTCGGCTTCGTCGAGCTGCCCGACGAGGAGGAGGCGGCGCGCCTCGATGTGGCCCGCATGGGCTGCATTGGCGAGATCGCCGTGCTGTTCGAGCGTCGCGCGGGCCGCCGCGAGCGTTTTCACCGGCCAGCTCAGGTCGCGCGAGACGAGCGCGATCTCCGCTTCGGCCACCACGCATCTCGCGCGCGCCACCGCCTCTCTTGGACCGAACGCGCGCGCGGCGCTCCGCAGCAGCGTCTTCGCTTTCGCGAGATCGCCGAGTTGCGCCATCGCGATGCCGCGCAGCGCCAGCGACGGCGCATCGTTGCGCAGCGCAACGCGGTTCAACGCGCCGAGCGGATCGCCGGCCTCCAACGCGCGCGCGGCGGCCGTGATCAGCGACTCCATTCAAATCCCGCCACACTTGTTACTCCCACCGCGCAACCGCTTGGTGCCAGAAATCGTTGACGACCGACAATGTGCGGTGAGGGTCGAGCGGTTCCGCGTCTGTCGTAGCGCGACGCGGAATGACCGCCCGGACAAGAGGAATGGAGAGCCATGATGACATCAGCAGACAACGCAGGAACTAACGGACAGGCCGCCATGCAAACACCGCCGGTGGTGTCGCCGCAGGACTGGGAGGCCGCCCGTCAGCAACTGCTCGTGAAGGAAAAGGCGCATACCCGTGCCCGCGACGCCCTCGCCGCCGAGCGCCGGCGCATGCCGTGGATGGACGTCACCAAAACCTATGCGTTCGAGGGGCCCGGCGGCAAGATCAGTCTGGTGGATCTGTTCCAGGGCCGGCGGCAGCTGGTCGTCTACCGGGCCTTCTTCGAGCCGGGCGTGTTCGGCTGGCCCGATCATGCCTGCCGTGGCTGCTCGATGGTGGCCGACCAGGTCGCCCATGTCTCGCACCTGAACGCCCGCGACACCACGCTCGTGTTCGCCTCGCGCGCGCCGCAGGCCGACATCATCAGGCTGAAGCAGCGGATGGGCTGGACCATGCCCTGGGTCACCGTCACCGACAGTTTCGACGCCGATTTCGGCGTGGACGAATGGCACGGCACCAACGTGTTCTACCGCGACGGCGACCGCATCTTCCGCACCTACTTCGTCAAGAGCCGCGGCGACGAGCAGATGGGCGGCACCTGGAACTATCTCGACATCACGCCCCTCGGCCGGCAGGAGGTCTGGGAGGACTCGCCAAAGGGCTATCCGCAGACGCCGACCTACAAATGGTGGAACTGGCACGACAGCTACACGGACGGCGCTGCGCCCGACAAGAAATGGGTGGAGATCTCGACAGCCGGCGAGAAGGCTTTTCGCGAGGAGGCCGCGGAAGGCCGTGACTAGTCCCGCCAACGTGGCCACCGGCGCGAGAGGCGATGGCGTGGTGGCCGCACGCCACCTCGCCAGATGGCTGGCTCTGGCGGCGACGCCGACCTTCGCGATCATGGCCGTGCTGACGGCCGTGCCCGGCGGCGGCCCGGCGGACATGCTGTGTGCCGCCGGGCACGGGGCGGTGCTCGGCGGGATGGTGCCGATGTATCTGCTGATGAGCGCGTTTCATTCAGCGGCGTGGCTGAGGCTGATCGCGGAGCGGCGGCGGTAAAGTGTTTCCGCCGGTGTAAACGCCTCGTCCTTCGAGACGCCGCGTTCCGCGGCTCCGCAGGATGAGGCTTACGATAAATCTCTGTCCTGCTACTGCCCGCCCGCCGCCTGCAGATAAGCAACCACCTTGGCCGCGTCCTCCGCGGAGACGCCGCCATATGGCTGCATCTTGTTGCCGGACACGACCTCATCCGGCTTGACCATGAAGCGGGTCAGCTTGTCCGGATCCCAGACGAAGCCGGCGTCCTTCATCGACGGAGAGTAGTTGTAGTTCGGCAGCGAGCCGGCCTTGCGTCCCACGATCTTGCTGAGATTGGGACCGAGGCGATTGTCGCCGTCCTTTACGGAGTGGCAGGTGCGACAGGAATTGTTGAAAGCCTGCTGAGCCGCCTCGTCGCTCGCCGGCTGCTGGGCGAGCGAAGGGGGCGCAGACAGGAGCAGCGTCAATGCGCCGGCAGTTGCGATCGGGCGCAGCCATGTGCCTGGCGACATTTGCAGGCGTGATCGCATCTGCGCCTCCGAACTGTGCTTCTCCAAGCGAGGTCGTCCGGAGAGCATGATGCCAACGAAAACGGCCCCGGTGGGTTCCGGGGCCGTTTGCGTCACAATGTCCTGCCGCGTTAGCGCGTCGCGGCGCCGAGGTCCGCGCGGCGTTCCGTCATCGGCAGCACGATCACCTTGGTGCCGACGTTGACGCGGGAGTAGAGGTCGGTGACGTCGTTGTTGGTCAGGCGGATGCAGCCGGACGAGACGTGCTTGCCGATCGTGTCGGGCGCGTTGGTGCCGTGGATGCGGTAGATGGTGCCGCCGAGATACATGGCGCGCGCGCCGAGCGGGTTGCCGGGGCCGCCGGCCATGTGGCGCGGCAGATAGGGCTGGCGGGCGATCATTTCCGGCGGCGGGGTCCAATCCGGCCACTCGGCCTTCTTGGTCACTGACTGCACGCCGGACCAGGTGAAGCCGTCGCGGCCGACGCCGATGCCGTAGCGAACGGCCTGGCCGTTGCCGAGCACGTAATAGAGATAGGTGTTGGGCGTATCGATGATGATGGTGCCCGGCGCCTCGCGCGTCGCGTAGGAAACCGTCTGGCGGCGGAAGCGGGCCGGCATCTCGACCGCGTCCTGATCCTCGGACGGCGCGACCTGGTAAGGCGTCGCCTGATAGGGCTGCTGGTAGGGCTGCGGCGCGGCCATCGGCGGCAGCGGCTGGAAGAAGGGGAAGAGTTGCACGGGCGCAGCCTTCGCCGGACCGGCAAATGCGATTGCGGAGATCGCGACGGCGCTGAGCGCAACGGCGCGCGAATACGTCTTGAACGTGTCCAGATTGATCATTGATCGCCCCTGTTTGATCGGTGTTTCTTGACCACCGCGGCACCGTTGCGGTGCTCCGTTGCCCAGATCACTAACGGCAAAACGTTTCGGGAGCTTTGCGCGGAAAATCGAAAACGGTTTCATGGCGGAAAGGATTTGTTTCATGACGGTTTCGTGGCGGCGCGGACCCGTTAACCAACAAAACAGCGGGCCGACACTTCTGTGACGTCACACGCCTGAAATATCCGTGGTTGATGGTCCTAAGCCGAGAATCATCAAACTCTCGGGATTTCCCCATGCGGGTATTAATCGCGACTGACGCCTGGCATCCGCAGGTTAACGGTGTGGTCCGGACGCTGACCTCGTTGGCGAACGCGGCCAAGGCGCTCGACGTCGAGATCGACTTCCTCACCCCGGACGGCTTTCGGTCCTGGCCGCTGCCGACCTATCCGGGCCTGCGCATCGCGCTGCCGAGCGGAAAGGAGATCGCGCGGCGGATCGAGAAGGCGGCGCCGGAAGCGTTGCACATCGCGACCGAGGGGCCGATCGGCTGGGCCGCGCGGGCCTATTGCCGCCGCAACCGCCTTGCCTTCACCACCTCCTACACGACGCGCTTTCCCGAATACGTCTCGGTGCGGACCGGTATCCCCGATGCCGTCGGCTATGCCGTGCTCCGCCACTTCCACGATGCCGCCGCGATGACCATGGTGGCGACGCCTTCGCTGCGGCAGGAGCTTTCCGAGCGCGGCTTCAAGCGGCTCGGCTTCTGGACGCGCGGCGTCAATACCGAGCTGTTCCATCCCGACACCCCGGCCAAGCTCGATTTGCCGGGCCCGATCTTCATGACCATGGGCCGCGTCGCGGTGGAGAAGAATCTCGAAGCGTTCCTCTCGCTCGATTTGCCCGGCACCAAGGTCGTCGTCGGCGACGGTCCGCAGAAGGCGGCGCTCGAGAAGAAATATCCGGACGTGGTCTTCCTCGGCGAGAAGAAGGGCGCGGACCTCACCGCGCATCTCGCCGCGGCCGATGTCTTCGTCTTCCCCAGTCTCACCGACACATTCGGTGTGGTGCAGCTCGAGGCGCTCGCCTGCGGCACGCCGGTGGCGGCGTTTCCGGTAACGGGTCCCAAGGACGTCATCGCCGATCATCCGATCGGCGCGATCGACCATGATCTGCGTACCGCGTGCCTCCGCGCGCTCACCATGTCGCGCGAGACCTGCCGTAACTTCGCGCTCGAGCGCTCCTGGGAAAACAGCGCGCGTCAGTTCGTCGGAAATCTCACCTCACTTCAGCCCAGCCGCATCCTGCGCGCCTCGCCGGTCATGGCGCGGCGGCCGGTGCGCGGTTGATCTGCAACGTTTGACCCACAGCGAGAACCTCATCGATGGCTAAGATCATGAACCTTGACGGCACCCAGCAGCTCGACCTCACGCGTGGCACGGTTGAGCAGGCCTATGACCGCTGGGCGCCCGTCTACGATCTCGTGTTCGGCGGCGTATTCGCCAAGGGCCGGCAGGCCGCGATCGCGGCCACCAACAAGATCGGCGGCCGTGTGCTCGAAGTCGGCGTCGGCACCGGCATCTCGTTGCCGCTCTACGCGCCGCATCTGCGCATCTTCGGCACCGACATTTCGGAAGCGATGCTCGACAAGGCGCGCCAGCGCGTCACCGAGGGCAATCTGAAGAATGTCGAGGGCCTCGCGGTGATGGACGCCGAGAAGCTCGAATTCCCCGACAATTCCTTCGACGTGGTGATGGCGCAATATGTCGTCACCGCCGTGCCGAACCCGGAAGTGGCGCTCGACGAATTCGCCCGCGTGCTGCGCCCGGGCGGCGAGCTGATCATCCTGACCCGCGTCAGCGCCGACACCGGCATGCGCCGCTTCATCGAGCAGAGGCTCCAGCCGGTGGTGCGTCCGCTCGGCTTCCGCACCGCCGAGTTCGCCTGGTCGCGTTATGCGAAGTGGCTCTCCGGTGCCAAGGGCATCGAGCTCGCCGAGCGCCGCCTGATTCCGCCGCTCGGCCATTTCTCGCTGGTGCGCTTCCGCAAGGTCGACGTCGCCAAGGCGGCTTGAGCTGCTGCTCCTCATGGTGAGGAGGCGCGGTAAGCGCCGTCTCGAACCACGAAGGCCCGTGCTGATGCACCTCGGCCTTCATCCTTCGAGACGCGCGTTCCGCGCTCCTCAGGATGAGGAGAGAGAGTAACCCGTGCGTCATCGCGCCGCTGCACATCGTCACATGACAAAATGATGATGTCACATGGCGTACATCGAATCCCTGTAAATCCTGAACCCGAAAGCATTTTGGGGGAGAGCATGATCAAGAATTATCTCGAGCAGCTGCGGATCCAGCGCTGGGACGACCATCGCTACTATCACCACAGCCGCATCAATCAGAGCCTGCACTTCGTCAGCGCGCTGAGCTTTCTCTTTGCCTATGTCTGGCTGTTCATCGATCCCATGCTCTCGGCGCTGGTCGGCTGGCTGGTCTCGATGACCTCGCGCCAGGCCGGTCACTTCTTCTTCGAGCCGCACGATTACGACCACATCAACCAGGCGACGCACGAGTACAAGGAAGACATCAAGGTCGGCTACAACCTTCAGCGCAAGGTGGTGCTGATGGCGATCTGGGCGCTGTCGCCGCTGGTGCTGGTTGTCGATCCGACGCTGTTCGGCCTGTTCACGCCCTGGGCGAGCGCGACCGATTTCATGCGGCAGGTCGCGAAAATCTGGCTGGTGATCGGCGGTGGCGGTCTGTTGTTCCGTACCGTGCACCTGTTCTTCATCCGCGACGTCGAGACCGGCCTCGTCTGGATGACCAAGATCCTGACCGACCCCTTCCACGACCTGATGCTCTATCGCAGCGCGCCGCTCGCTTTGATGCGCGGCGAGCTGATGGACCCCGGCCTGCATCTCAACCCCGAGCACACGCTGGGCCTCATCTCCGAGCCCACGCTCGAAGAGCAGCACGCCTGAGCGCGCCGCGCACACAAAGCACTCCGATGTCAGTTTGCTACGTCATGCCCGGCCTCGTGCCGGGCATCCACGTCTTGGGGGCTCTTTCGCCTCCCCCCGCGTGCGGGGAGAGGCCGAATTTGCGCGCAGCGCGAATTCGGGTGAGGGGGGCTCTCCGCGGGGGCGTTGCTAGCGGGGTGTCCACCAACTTTCACCGCACTCGCGGAGAATCCCCCTCACCCCGGCCCTCTCAGCGCGAGCGTAGCTCGTCGCGGCCCCGCATCCGCCTTCGCCAAGGCTTCGGCGGACAAGGGCGGGGCGAGGGAGAAGAGCGGGCGGTGACCGGGGCTGAGTGTGAGAAGACCTCAGCGCCCAAAACGCTTGGCCAGCATCTCTTTCAAAATCTGCCGCTTGATGTTCTTGTTGGTGAGCACGCCGTCGTGCCACCAGAACCCGTCGGCTTTCATCTTCTCGGCCGCCCGGACGAAGCGCTCGGCGACTTCGGTGAAATCGGCGTCGGTGTAGTTCAGGCTGAAGATCAGCCGGCCGGTGCCGACCCAGCTCAGCGACAGGCCTTCGGCGCGCAGGTAATATTGCAGCATCCAGTTGTAACGGGACGGGGTGGTGTATTTCACCGTCCAGATCGACGAGAAGTTGGCGAACCGCACCGGGAGGTCGGCGTCCGTCATCATCTGGTTGAGCTTTTGCGCGCGGCCGTTCCAGGTCGCGTCCAGGCCGTCATAGATGGCGCGGAAGTTCGGGCTGGCGAGCCGGCTCAAGAACTCGTCCATCGCCGTCATGACGTAGGGATGCGAGTTGAAGGTGCCGCGGGCGAAGCAGATGTCGGCGGGACGATCGTCGCGGAAGCGGCGCATCAATTCCTTCTTGCCGCAGACGACGCCGACCGGCAGGCCGCCGGCAAGGCTCTTGCCGTAGGTCACCATGTCGGCCTTGACGCCAAAGTACTCCTGGGCGCCGCCGGCGGCGAGACGGAAGCCGACGAAGACCTCGTCGAAGATCAGCGCGATGCCGCGCTCGGTGCAGACTTCGCGCAGCTTCTTGAGCCACTCGGTATACGCCGCGCGGTCAAAGTTGCCGCCGCGGGAGGAATCGACCAGCGAGGAATCGCCGGGCGCGTTGCCGTTCGGATGCAGGCCCTGCAACGGATTGACCAGCACGCAGGCGATGTCCTTGCGCGTGCGCAGCACGTGCAGCGTCTTCTCCGACATCTCGGCGAGGGTGTAGGTCTCGTGCGCGGGAATCGGATTGCCGACGCCGGGCTGCACGTCGCCCCACCAGCCGTGATAAGCGCCGGCGAAACGAACCAGATGCGTGCGCTTGGTGTGGTAGCGCGCCAGCCGCACCGCCTGCATCACGGCTTCGGTGCCGGACATGTGGAACGAGACCTCGTCGAGGCCCGAGATCTGGCAGAGCCGCTGCACGTTCTCAAGGATGACGGGGTGGTAGGGCCCGAGCACCGGGCCGAGCGCGTGCGCGCGCTTCTCCGAGCCCTCGATGCACTCCTTGTAGAAGTCGTTGCCGAAGATGTTGACGCCGTAGGACCCGGTGAGGTCGTAGGAGGTGTTGCCGTCGACATCCGTGACGGTGACGCCGCTGGACGATTCCATGAAGGTCGAGGTGCCCAGATGCTCGCGGACGAGGCGCGAGAACTGGAACGGCACGCGGTAGGTTTCGGTGAAGTGCAGGTCGGAGATCTTTTCCGCCGCTTCCTTCGTCATCGCGCGGCCTTTGGGGAAGCGCTCGGCGTAAAGGCGGGCGAGGCGGAAGAAGGCGTCCTTGCGCTGAGCCACGATGTTCGCGGGCGCGCCGTCGCAGCCGAAGTATTGATCACCCTCGAACTCGTAGAACGGGAGCAGCTTTGCCACCCGGCGCGACATCTTGGAGTGTCCGGCGAGCGACCGGTGTTTGGCGCGGGACAGTTCGACCCGCGCCTTGAGCTTCGGGAAGACGGCGGCAGCGGACGCTGCGGCGGCCACGGAAAATGAGAGAATCGGGAGTGTCGTTTCCATGACAACAAGCGCTAATACTGCGAGCTGACAGATTCATGACAGTCAAAGCCCTCATCGCCTCTTTCACCCAGCAGGAAGACCTCAACTTCCTGTTGACCAACCGCATCCCCCGGGCGGCCCTGACCCGCTTCATGGGCTGGTTTTCCAAGATCGAAAACCCGCTCGTCAGGGACTTCTCGATCGCGCTGTGGAAGCTGTTCTCCGACCTCGATCTGTCGGAGGCACGCAAGACCCACTTCAAGAGCCTGCACGATTGTTTCACCCGGGAGCTCAAGCCGGGGCTGCGCCCCTTTGATCCCGACCCTTCCATTGTCGCCAGCCCCTCGGACGGCATCGTCGGCGCCCATGGCCGGATCGCCGACACCGAGCTGTTCCAGGTCAAGGGCGCGCCCTATTCGCTGCTCGACCTGCTCGGTGATTCCGCGCTCGTCGACCAGCACCGCAACGGCAGCTTCGTCACGCTGCGGCTGACGTCGAGCATGTATCACCGCTTCCATGCGCCCCATGACGCACACATCGAACGCGTCACGCTGATCCATGGCGACGTCTGGAACGTCAACCCGATCGCGCTGAAGCGGGTCGAGCGCCTGTTCTGCAAGAACGAGCGCGCGGTGATCCGCACGCGTTTGTCGACGGGCGAGGCCGTGACGCTGGTGCCGGTCGCCGCGATCCTGGTCGCGAGCATCCGCCTGCACTTCCTCGACATGGTGCTGAACGCGCAGACCCGCGGCCCGGTCAATTTCCCCTGCGACGTCAACGTGACCAAGGGCGAGGAGCTCGGCTGGTTCGAGCACGGCTCCACCATCATCATCCTGGCGCCCGGCGATTTCAACTTCTGCGACGGCATCGGCGAGGGCACCCGCATTCGTGCAGGTCAAGCGCTGTTGAAGAAAAACTAGCCTTCAATCCGCCGCGTCGGCAGCCTATATCGTCCGCGGGGACGATTGGATCGACGCGGAATTTTGTGATGGCGCGAGCGCCGGTGATGGCGGCGGGTGGTATCGTGCTGCGGCGTGGCGCGCCGCCGCTGGTTGCGGTCGTGCGCCAGCGCAAGCGCAACGAATGGGTTTTGCCCAAGGGCAAGCTCGACGACGGCGAGACGCCCAAAGAAGCCGCGCACCGCGAGGTGTTGGAAGAGACCGGCCACGATGTGGCCTTCCACGAATTCCTCGGCACGCTCGTCTACCAGTCGGGAGGGCGCTCCAAGGTCGTGCATTTCTGGCGCATGGAGGCCGAGGGCGGTCCCGTTCGCAAGCTGATGAACGACATCAAGGCGGTCGACTGGCTGACGCTGGAAGATGCACTCGCGCGCCTGTCGCGCGAATATGAGCGCGCGTTCCTGGTGCAGGTCGGTCCGATCGCGCTTGCAGCGGCAGGACTGGCGCCTGTGCCAGTGCCCGAGCCGGCGACCGATGACATCGATACAGCCTTGCAGACGCTGACGCCCGCCGAAGCCGCGTCAGTTGGCGAACTGCCTCATGGGCTGTTGCAGAAGGTGAAGGCCTGGCTGCGCGGCGAAGCGTGAGTTGTCCGGCGAAGGAATTATAGGGCGGCGTTGACGGTGCATCCCTCTCCCCTTGTGGGAGAGGGTGGCTCGCCGCGTAGCGGCGAGACGGGTGAGGGGTCACTCTCCGCGCGTGAGCCTCTCGCATTTGAACTCGCTGAAGCAACCCCTCATCCGGCGCTTCGCGCCACCTTCCCCCACAAGGGGAGAAGGAAGAATCACCGCCGCTCTTTCTTCTCCTTCGGAAGGGGCGCCGGTCTGCGCGGTGCTGCGGGACGTTGCGCGGCGGGGAGGCGCTGCTGGAATCCGCCCGGTCGCTGGATGCCGCCTGGCTGCTGAGCCGCGGGCGGCTGGCCCGGCTGCAATCCGGTGCGCGGCGTTTGTGGCTGCGGCGCCGTGCCCGGCTGCGACGGCACAACTCCGCCGGGCTGCGCCGGGGTCTGTCCGCTTCGCTGTGGCTGCGTCTGCCGTGCGCCGCCGGGCTGCGTTCCTTGTCCAGTACGCGGCGCACCTGTCGCTTGTCCCGCACCTTGCTGCTGACCGGGTTGCTGCTGGCCTCGCTGCTGCTGACCCTGGCCCGCGCGCGGCGTGCCCGGCTGCACGGCGCCGCCTTGTCCTTGCCGCTGCGGCGGCTGCGCGCCTTGCTGTGTTCCTTGGCGGCCCGGCGTGCCCGGCTGCTGCTGACCTGGACGATTGTTCTGGCCGGGCTGGCCGTTCGGGCGCTGCGGCTGTTGGCCGGGCGCTGTCGTCGGCCGCAATTGCTGCTGCTGCGGCGGCTGGGTCGGCCGCGGAATGCGGCTGATCGCGGCCGGATTCGCGCGGCGGAAGTCGCGCTGCTCGGTGACGATCTGCCGGCCCGTGGTCTGCGCCAGATGCACCTGGCTGACGAAGCCACGGTCGCGCGCGATCTGCTGCGGGGCAATCGTGATCGGCACGGCGGCAAAGCGCATGCCGCCTGTGCCGCTTGCGCCCGGGCGGATCGCAAAACCGCTTGCGGCCTGCGTCAGCGCGCCGAGTCGCGTGCCGCTGCTGCGGTCGTTGACCTCGATGTGGCCGACACGGCCGTCGGCGTCGGGATAGAGCTTGATGTTGACGTTGTTCGCGCTACTCGCCGCCGCGCCTTCGGGAACGTCGACGACGCCGGTGGTGCCGCGGATGCCGAGCGTTGCGGTCGGCGTCGCGATCTTCATGTCGCCGGTCTTCGCCACGGCTGCTGCAACGAAGGCAACGGTGCCCTTGCCGATGTCGAAGATCGCCGAGTTCTGCTTGCCGCCGTCCTCATAGACGTAATTGTCGATGGTGATCTTCGCGCTGGCGGAGAGGTTGAACGTGGTGGCGTCGTTGAAGGTGATGCCGAGCGAGGAGTTGGACGAGGTCTGCACGACGTCGTTGAGATAGATGTCGTCGCGCACGCGCAGCGGATACGAGTTCCTGTCGCGGACCACGGTTGCGATCCCTGTGACCGTCGCGACGTTGCCGATCGGCTCGACGGCGGCGGGTTGCGCGTCCGTGGCGGGCGCAGGTGAAGCCGACGGCGTCGGGGAGGGGGCGGGCGTCGGCTGCGCTTGGGGCTGGGCCTGCGCAAGCTCGATTGCATCGGATGCGAGCGCCACGCTCGCGCCGGCCAGCGGCAACGCCAGCAACGGAAGCGCGAAGACGAAGCGGCGCCAAGCCACCATTGATGTCACGAGGAAGTCCCGGTGAGAACGCGAGGCGAGATCGGCCGATATCAACTGGGGCTAGCTGAATGGCGGATGAACATGTGTCGCATGGGAGGGGCGAACGTGCAAACGGTGCGCGATGCTGGCTTGTGGCCAAGCCGCTCCATGCCGTCATGGCCGGGCTTGTCCCGGCCATCCACGCCTTGATGTGCGGCACAAAGAACGTGGATGCCCGGGCCTTCGCCTCGCCGAAGCGGCTTCGGCCGCGCAGGCGGGACAAGCCCGGGCATGACGAAGAGTGTGTATGTTTGGAGACGGCAGCTTCGGTGTCAGCTCACGCGCTTCCAGGTCTGGCCGCCGCAGAACATGCCGCCGAAGGCGCAGCCCTGCACGCGCATCGCATTCGGGCCCTTCATCGCGATCGTGGAGTCGTAGTTGCGGTCGGAATCGGGATCGTGGATGCGGCCGCTCCACTTCGCGCCGTCGGGCTTCATGTTGATCAGGATGCGCTCGTTGGAGTTCACGGCGTAACCGCAGAGATTGGCGCCGCACTGTTCGACGCGGACATTGCCCTTGTTCTCTTCGGTCGCCCAGACGCCGATCGGCGTATTGGCGGCCGGCGCCGGCGCGGCAACGGGAGCCGCGACGGGCGCGGTCTGCGCGGTGTTGTCGTAGCCGGCGGCCGGAGCGGCGGCAACAATCGTGGCGGGAGCCGCGGGGGCGGCGACAGCAGGCGCTGCCGGCGCGGTCGCCTTCACCGGCGCCTGTTGCACGGGCTGCTGCTGCACCGGAGCCGGCGCGGGCTTTGCCGTCGTCGTCGCCGGCGTGGTGTCGTCATCGTCCTTGGAGCCGCCAAGGCCGTTGAGATTGATGTTGTTCAGCTTGATCGGTTTGTTCGACAGGCCAGGCGCCACGATGGTGACGCAATCGAGCGAGGCGCAGTTGCGCGGCGTCTCGATGCGGATGTGCTGGCCTTCGATCTGGAACGCAATCGAATTGCCGGCATGCGCGGCGGCGGTCGAAGCGAGGAAGAGCGCGGTGGCGGCGATGGTGAGCTTGTTCATGACAACCTCCGAAAATTGTGCCGGTCTGAACTGGTGTCGCTGGTGGATGAAGCGTGGTTCGACCCTACGCCGGGCCTGTCCTGACTTCTGTGATGGACGTCACAACGGTTCGCGCCGGCTGGGTGAGGCAGCCCACATTCAGCGGCGGGTCGTCCCACGTAACCTCGTGGCGACACAGAGGGAGGCGCCGATGAAGCGGCTTGCGACATCGCTTGGCACATTGATCGCTTTGGTGGCGATGGCGTCTCCCCCGGCAGGCTTCGCGTCGAAGCCTGCGCGCTCGGCCGCTTCTGGTGCTCCGGCAACGACTGGACGCGCGTCGAGGAGCGGCGGGAGAAAATGATGACGACATCACGGCAGTGGGGAGCGAGGTCGTAGATTCTCTCTCCGCCAGCTCGGAATCGTAGGGTGGGCAAAGGCGCACTTGCGCCGTGCCTACCATCGATCCAAGACTACTATAGAAATGGTGGGCACGCTTCGCTTTGCCCACCCTACGATGCTGAAGCAGCAGCGCGGCGACGATGCGCTGCATGTCGACAGCGCGTTCTGCGATGCGCGACTCGGCGCGCCGCAGAACGGCACGGCGACTTCGGCGCAATACAAGCGCTGCATGCGCACGCGGGGCTGGCGTTTCAGTCATACCGTTCGCGAGAAGGACGACGGCTATCCCGATCCTGATAATCCCGGTCTGGTCTGCCACGACTTCAAAATCGGCGGCGTCACGGGATCGTCCTGCTCGGATTTCTGAGCACGGCAATAGGCCCGGCGGCCGGATGATCCGGCGCCGCCGGGGCAAGCCGGTGATGCGGTCGGTGATGTCTCTAGATCATGCCGAGCACGATGGCGCCGACAAAGGCCATGGCGAGGCACGCGGTGATAACGCTCAGTCTCCCGGCCAACGTCATAAGGTCGCTCCCGCTGTTGTCCCCCGTGCGAGCGCGTCATGGTTAACAGAGAGTCTCTCTTCGAAAAAGTCAGCCTTGCTTCCGCTGCTGCCGGGCGGCGTATGCGCGTGCGTGCCGGTATGGTTAAAGAACACTGAAATCAACACGTTGAAGAGTCTTTAAGTAAATTCACCGAACGTGCGTGCATGACGCGCGGAGTTCGTTTGTATCTCGTCGGCTCCATCGTCCTTGTTTCGCTTGCGGGTTGCGGACGCGGCTTTTTCCAGGCCGAACGTGAACCGTGGCGGGCCGAGGCCGAAGCCGCATGCCTGAAATCAGGCGCGGTGAAAGAGGGGCCGGATCTCGTCCGCATCGACCCGATCTCGGGCCCCGGCATGTGCGGCGCCGAGTTCCCGTTGAAGGTCGCTGCCATCGGTGAAGCCTCGGGCAGCTATGGCTTTGCCGACGAGGAACTGCGCCCGCCGGGGAATGTCGGCGGCCAGCCGCGATGGCCGGTGGCGCAGCCGCGATCGAACGCTCCGCAGGGCCAGAACTATCCGTCATCCTCCTATCCGCAGCGGTCGAACTATCCCGAGAGCGCGGTGCGCCAGCCCTCCGGCTATGGCAACGGGCCCGCCCCGATGTCACTGAATGCGCCCGGCGTGGCACAGCAAGAGGACGAGATCGACCTGCCGCCCGAGGGCACCGATGCCGCGGGCGCGGCGCGCTACATGAATGCGCCGAGCTATCCGACGCGGCCGGCGCCGTACTCGCAGGCGCCCGCGCAGCAACCTTTGCCGCGTCTTGGTCCGGCGCAGGGCAATCCCGTCGTTGCCGTCGGCCCCGTCGCGATCAAGCCGACCGCGACGCTCGCCTGTCCGATCGTGTCCGAACTGGACCGCTGGCTCGCCGACACCGTGCAGCCATCGGCGATGCGCTGGTTCGGCGCCCGCGTCGTCGAGATCAAGCAGATCTCCGCCTATTCCTGCCGCGGCATGAACGGCAACTCGCATGCCCACATTTCCGAGCACGCCTTCGGCAATGCGCTCGACATCGCCGCCTTCGTGCTCGCCGACGGCCGCCGCGTCACCGTGAAGGACGGCTGGCGCGGCATGCCGGAAGAGCAGGGGTTCCTGCGCGACGTGCAATCGGGCGCGTGCGTGCATTTCACCACGGTGCTCGCGCCGGGCTCGAACGTCTATCACTACGATCATATCCATGTGGACCTGATGCGCCGCGCCAGCCGCCGCCTGATCTGCCAGCCCGCCGCTACCTCCGGCGAAGAGGTTGCCGGCCGCGCCCAGCAGCGCAACCCTTACGCCGGTCGGCGCGATCCCTATGTCACGGGCTCGCTCGGAACGCGCAAGAGCACGACGCGCAAGCAGGAAGAGGACGAGTACGCCGACGAGTAGACCAGTTCGCCAGTAGCCCGGATGGAGCGAAGCGCAATCCGGGAAAAGTGCCCCCGCATTCCGCTTCGCTCCATGCGGGCTACTATCGCGTCAGCTGAATGGCCATCGTCCGCTATCTCACCCATCCGCAAGTGCAAATCGATCCCGCCGTGCCGGTGCCGCAATGGGGCTTGAGTTCGGTCGGTCGCGCGCGCACTGAGACCGCGGCGAATGCGGGCTGGCTCGCGAACACCACGCAGATCGTCTCGAGCGCCGAGCGCAAGGCGATCGAGACCGCGGAGATCATCGCAGGCCGCCTCGGACTCATGATCGAGATCCGCGAGGCCATGCATGAGAACGATCGCTCGGCGACCGGCTTCCTCAAACCGGCCGAGTTCGAGGAGGTCGCCGACCAGTTTTTCGCGCAGCCGCATCTCAGCGTCCGCGGCTGGGAGCGTGCCGTCGATGCGCAGGCGCGCATCGTGCGCGAGACCGAGGCGGTGCTCGCCCGCCATCGCCCGGGTGACGTTCTCTTCGTCGGCCACGGTGCCGTCGGCACGCTGCTGTTCTGCCACCATGCCGGTCATGCCATCGATCGCGTTCACGATCAGGCGGCCGGCGGCGGCAACTGCTTCGCATGCACCCGGGAGGGGCACCGCGTCCTGCACGGGTGGCGCAAGATGGAAGAGATCGGGGCCTAGCTCCAGGGGCCCGGACAATCATTTCGAGGCCGGCTTCGACGGTACGGGGACCAGCCCCATGCACCGCTGCACCTCGCCCGGAACGTTGTAGGTCCGCATGATATGGCGGCTGTCGCGCAAGCCGGACGCCTCACGTTGCACCACGAACATCCAGAGCGCCTGGCCGGCTTCCATCACCAGCTTGCGCCGCGCCGCCTGCATTGAGGCCGGCGCCTCCGCGCGCACGTGAGCGGCGTCGAATTCGCGCAATCGCGCAAGGCTCTGTTCGAGTGCGCTACCCATCCGTCCAAGCGCTGAGGCCTGTTCCTGGACGATCTCGTAATGGAGGATACCGACAGGCGGGCGAAGATCACGGGACATGGCGATTAATATAGTGCAGCGGCAGCGGCCTGCGCAACGCGTGGCCTGCCGCTGCTATTTCGCCCGGTACGCCGCCAGAAACATCCGCGTCGCACTGTCGACGACCTCGGTCATGCGCTCTTCCGACGGCGCAGGCGCGGCCTGGAAGACGAAGGGCAAGAAGAGCGAGGCCTTGCACAGCTCCATGAACTGCGATGCCGCAAGGTCGCAATCGTCGATCTTGAGATCGCCGGAGGCGACATGGATTTCGAGATATTCGGAGAGCCGGTTGATGGTCTTGTCCAGCACGCGCAGATAATAGCGGCGGCCGACGTCGGGCATGCGCTCGGCGATCGCCATCACGGTGCGGATCGCCGAACCGCCGCCGGGCCGGCACAGCAGGTGGATATAGGCCCGGCCAAAATCCTTCAGCGTGGTCTCGGCATCGCGCGTGGGATCGAAATTGAAAACGACCTGGCCGTGCTGGAGCGCTTCCTCCTCGAGAATAGATTCGAACAGCGCGCATTTGTCGGCGAAGTAGACGTAGAGCGTGCCCTTGGAGACCTGCGCCGCGCGCGCGATCTCGCCCATGCTGGCGCCGTCGAAACCGAGATCCATGAACACCTTGCGGGCTCCGTCCAGGATCTGGCGGCGCTTGGAGCTGTCCTCCTCCTGGACGACGTGGAGATGTTCGCGGCCGGCTACAACCATTGGTTCAGCGTCTCGGAAGGTTTCTGGATCGGGCCCGACCCATGAAACCCAAATAAAGGATTCGGGCCAGTAGGCTCCTGCCCGGGAATATTATCTATGTTGACCGAACCGTTCGGTCAATGATATTTGGAATGGGCGAGAGGGAACCGGCCGCAGGACGGCCGTCCCTGGTCGCCGCTTTTTTTGTTGGGGAGGCCTTTATGGCCGTATCGAGAGACCAGGCTGCGCGCGTCATTCGCCAGGAAGCGGTGGAGACGACGCCGGGGCAGGCCGGCAGTGAAGCTGCGACCGAGAAATCCGTCGCCCTTGCCGAGCAGTTGCGCTCTCATGTGGCCGAGGAAACCAAGCGCCGCACCGCTGAGGCGCCGGAGAAGCCCGTGACCGACAAGCCGGCCGCACCGGATGCGTCCGCCGCCGGCGCGCCGAAGCCCGGCAAGCGCAAATTCGTGCTGATGGGTGTTGGCCTCGTGCTGGCGCTCGCGGCCGCGAGCTATGCCGGCTACTACACGCTGGTCGGCCGCTTCTACGTCTCGACCGACGACGCCTATGTCCGCGCCAACAACACCATGCTGGGCGCGCGCGTTGCCGGGCACATCTCTTCGATCCTCGCCGGCGACAACACGGTCGTGCGCGCCGGCGACGTCGTCTTCCGCATCGATGACGGCGACTACAAGATCGCGGTCGATGCCGCCGCGACCAGAATCGCGACCCAGCAGGCCACCATCGATCGCATCGGCCGCCAGATTGCAGCGCTCGAGAGCCAGGTTGCACAGGCCAAGGCACAGCTCGTCTCGGCCGAAGCGGGCCTCAAGCGCGCCGACCTCGATTATGAGCGCCAGCAGGCGCTGAGTAGCAAGGGCTTCGCCTCGCGCGCCACGTTCGAAAGCTCGGAAGCCGGACGCGACCAGGGCGCCGCCGCGGTCAAGGCCGCGCAGGCCGCCTACGATGTTGCGGTCAGCAATGTCGACGTCACCAAGGCGCAGCAGGCCGAAGCGCAGGCGCAGCTCGCCGAGCTCAAGACTTCGCTCGCCAAGGCCGAGCGTGACCTCAGCTTCACCGCGGTGCGCGCGCCGGTCGACGGTACGTTCTCGAACCGCCTGGTCAGCGCCGGCGACTTCGTCGCGGTCGGCCAGCGCCTCGGCAACATCGTCCCGCTCGACGACGTCTATATCGACGCCAATTTCAAGGAAACCCAGCTCAAGCGCATTCGTCCCGGCCAGCCGGTGACGATCAAAGTCGATGCCTACGGCATGCGCAAGTTCTCCGGAATCGTCGACAGCATCGCAGCGGGCTCCGGCTCGGTGTTCACGTTGCTGCCGCCCGACAACGCCACCGGCAACTTCACCAAGATCGTGCAGCGCGTGCCGGTCCGCATCCGCGTGCCGAAATCGGTGGCGAAGCAGAACCTGCTTCGCGCCGGCATGTCGGTCTATGCGACCGTCGATACCAACAAGGGCGCCGCCGACGCCGACAGCGAGATCGATCTCGACGATCCCACCGCGATCCACCCGCAGTAGCCACAAATCGAGCGCTGCGAGGTCAGACCATGGCCAACGCCACCACCGCTTCACCCGCCATGATGGCGAACCCCGCCTCGGAGCGCATCGCGCCGAAGCGGCTGTTCGCCTTCATCATCATGGTGTTCGGGATGTTCATGTCGATCCTGGACATCCAGATCGTCTCGGCGTCCCTCAGCGAAATCCAGGCCGGCCTGTCGGCGAGCTCCAGTGAAGTCGCCTGGGTCCAGACCGCCTATCTGATCGCCGAAGTGATCGCGATCCCGCTGTCGGGCTTTTTGTCGCGCGCTTTCGGCACGCGGCTGCTGTTCGCGATCTCGGCGGCCGGCTTCACTTTCTCGAGCCTGCTCTGCGGCTTCGCCACGACGATCGAGGAGATGATCCTCTGGCGCGCGCTTCAGGGCTTTTTGGGCGCCGGCATGATCCCCACGGTGTTCGCCTCGGCCTACACCGTGTTCCCGCGCTCCAAATTCCACATCGTCGGTCCCATCATCGGGCTTGTTGCGACCCTGGCTCCCACGATCGGCCCGACGGTCGGCGGCTACATCACCGATTTGATGTCGTGGAACTGGCTGTTCTTCATCAACGTCGTGCCCGGCATCGGCATCACCCTGGGCGTGCTGGCGCTGGTCGATTTCGACGAGCCGCATTTCGAGCTGCTCGACCGCTTCGACTGGTGGGGCCTCCTGTTCATGGCCGGCTTCCTCGGCACGCTCGAATATGTGCTGGAGGAAGGTCCGCAACATGAATGGATGCAGGACACGTCCGTCGCCATCTGCGTCTGGATCTGCGCGATCTCGGCGATCGCCTTCTTCTGGCGCGTCTTCACCGCGGCCGAGCCGATCGTCAATTTGCGCACATTCTCCAACCGCAATTTCGCGGTGGGCTGCGTGCTGCAATTCTGCATCGGCATCGGGCTCTACGGCCTGACCTACATCTATCCGCGCTATCTCGCCGAGGTGCGCGGCTACAGCGCGCTGATGATCGGCGAGACCATGTTCGTCTCGGGCATCACCATGTTCCTGGTCGCGCCGCTGGTCGGCCGGCTCATGGTCAAGCTCGACATGCGCTACATGATCGCGTTCGGCCTCGTCGTGTTCGCGATCGGCTCCTACCAGATGACCTGGATCACGCGCGACTACGATTTCTACGAGCTGTTGATACCGCAGATCCTGCGCGGCATCGGCATGATGTTCGCGATGGTGCCGACCAACAACATCGCGCTCGGAACGCTGGCGCCCGACCGCGTGAAGAACGCCTCCGGCCTGTTCAACCTGATGCGCAATCTCGGCGGCGCGGTCGGCCTTGCCGTCATCAACACCGTGCTCAACAACCGCACCGATTTGCACATCACCCGCCTTCAGGAGCGGGTGACCTGGGGCAATGCGACCGCGACCGAAACCCTGACCATGTTCATGCAGAAATTCCAGGGGCTCGGCGATTCCACGCTGATGGCGATGAAGCAGCTCAGCCAGATCGTGCACCGCCAGGCCGTGGTGATGAGCTTTGGCGACGCCTTCTTCGTGCTGACGCTGTTCTATCTCGGCCTCAGCCTGCTGGTCACGCTGCTGAGTAAACCGGCCTCGATGACCGGTGGCGGCGACGCGCATTGACGCCACGCACGGCGTCTTCGCCCGGCTTCTTCGCCAGGCTTGACCGGGCGATCCAGTACGCCGAGACGGCGCGGCTAGAACCGAGAAGCCGCGGAGTGCTGGATGCCCCGCCTTCGCGGGGCATGACAGCGGAGATTGAGGCGGCGGCGGAGCACATAGGCGCCCCGCACCAAATTGCAACACTCGTCCGTGATCTCGCGTGGGCCCCGTTGCAAATCGCACGTGACGCATCTATAAAGCGCACCTCATTCAATCGAGCCAGGGAGAGATTTGCATGATTTCGTCGCACTCGCAGATCGTACGCCCGCGCTCGATGATCGCCTGGTTCGGTATGTACGCGGCCTGTTAGAGGCCCCTTCCGCCAGATTCGATCGGGTCACGAGTCCCGATCGCTCCACTTCCCAAGTCAAAATCAGTTGTGAGTGATGCCGGTCAGCCCTCCGTGGCCGACTTGCGTCCGTCAATGGAGCCGGCCGCGCCGAAAGCGGCCGGATAATGTCATGACCTCTCTGTCAAAAAGGCCCGCGGCCATACGCGTGGTGCTGCCCTTCGTATTCCGGCACTGGCTGAAGCAGCCCGGACGCGGCCTGATCGTGGCCGGCGGCCTGCTGGGCGCGACCATCGCCGACCTGTTCATGCCGGTATTCTCCGGAAATCTGGTCGACGCGCTGACGCGCGGCTCGTCCGATCCCGACGCGCGCCGCGCGGCGCTGGTTGCGTTCGGCGCCATCGTGGCGCTGGGCGCGGCCTCCGTGGTGCTGAGGTTGATCGGTCTCCAGGCGATCGTCCCGTTCACGCTCAAGATCATGTCGGATGTCGCCCAGGAGGCTTTCACGCGCGTCCAGCGCTTCTCGACCGACTGGCACGCCAACTCCTTTGCCGGCTCCACGGTGCGCAAGATCACCCGCGGCATGTGGGCGCTCGACCTGCTCAACGACACCATCCTGATGGCGTTGGCGCCGTCTCTGCTGGTGTTGATCGGCTCCATGGTCCTGATCGGCCTGCACTGGGCGTCGCTCGGCGCGGTGATCGCGGTGGGAGCGCTTTTCTACGTCGCCATCACCGTGCTGTTCTCGACGCGCTACATCGCGCCGGCCGCGCGCGTCTCCAACGCCTGGGACACCAAGGTCGGCGGCACGCTGGCGGACGCGCTGACCTGCAACGCCGTGGTGAAATCCTTCGGCGCCGAAGCGCGCGAGGATACGCGGCTCGCCCGCGTCATCAACCGCTGGCGCGTGCGCGTGCGGCGGACCTGGTTTCGCTACAACTACACGGCCATGGCGCAGCTCTCGCTGCTGCTATGCCTGCGTGCGTCCGTGATCGGCGGCGCGGTGCTGCTGTGGATGTCCGGGCACGCTTCGCCCGGCGACGTTACCTATGTGCTGACGAGCTACTACGTCATCCACGCCTATCTGCGTGACGTCGGCATGCACATCAACAACCTCCAGCGCTCGGTCAACGACATGGACGAATTGGTGGCGATCCATGGCGAGCCGATCGGGATCGCCGATGCGGCCGGTGCGCGGCCGATCGCGATCGAGGCTGGCGAGATCGTGTTCGACGACGTCACGTTCCACTATGGCGGCCATCGCGCGCCACTGTATGACGGGCTGTCGGTCACGATCCGCGCCGGCGAGCGCGTCGGCCTGGTCGGCCGCTCCGGCTCCGGCAAGACGACCTTCGTCAAGCTGGTGCAGCGGCTCTACGACGTCTCCGGTGGCCGCGTGCTGATCGACGGGCAGGACATCGCGCTGGCTACGCAGCAATCACTGCGCAGCCAGATCGCGATCGTGCAGCAGGAGCCGATCCTGTTCCACCGCACGCTTGCGGAGAACATCGCCTATGGCCGGCCCGGTGCCAGCCTGGAGGCCATCGAGCACGCGGCGCGGCTGGCGAATGCACACGATTTCATCCTGCGCCTGCCGAAGGGCTACGGCACGCTGGTTGGCGAGCGCGGCGTGAAGCTGTCGGGCGGCGAGCGGCAGCGCGTGGCGCTGGCGCGCGCCTTCCTGGCGGACGCGCCGGTGCTGATCCTGGACGAGGCGACGTCGAGCCTCGATTCGGAATCGGAGGCGCTGATCCAGCAGGCGATGGAGCGGCTGATGAAGGGCCGCACCTCGATCGTGATCGCACACCGGCTGTCGACGGTGCGCAGCCTCGATCGGATCCTGGTGTTCGACCGCGGCGAGATCGTCGAGCAAGGTACCCATGCCATGCTCGCGGGCAAGCTAGGGGGCATCTATCGCGGCCTGTTCGAGCGCCAGGTGGTGGAGCTCGGACATATCGCAGCAGCGGAGTGAGAGGCGCGCGACAGCGGGACGAAAATCCCGCGGTCACGCCGTTAAGGATGGAATGAGATGAAGGACCTGACGCGCGGCTCCATCGTGAGCCACATCTTGCACATGGCGCCTCCGATCGTGGTCGGCATGATCACCATCATGATCTGCCAGCTCGTCGATCTGTACTTCGTCTCGGGACTGGGCGAGGCGGCGATCGCCGGCGTCGCGGCGGCCGGCAATGCCGGCTTTCTGGTCAATGCGCTGATGCAGGTGCTCGGCGTCGGCACGGTTGCGCTGATGGCGCACGCCGTGGGGCGGAAGGACCGCGGCGACGCCAATCTGGTCTTCAACCAGTCGGTCGTCCTGTCGGTGCTGTTCGGGATCCTGACATTGGTCGCGGGCTTCGCGCTGTCGCGCCCTTACATGCGCGCGGTTGCAGCCGACGAAGCTACGGTCGAAGCCGGTACCGTTTATCTGCTCTGGTTCATGCCGGCGCTGGCGCTGCAATTCGCCACGCAAGTGATGGCGGCCGCATTGCGAGCGACCGGCATCGTGCGGCCGAGCATGCTGGTGCAGGCGCTGGCCGTGGTCATCAACATCGCGCTGGCGCCGGTCCTGATCACGGGCTGGGGCACCGGGCACGCGCTCGGTGTCGCCGGTGCCGGCCTTGCCAGCTCGATCGCCGTCTTCATCGGCGTGCTGATGCTGCTCGGCTATTTCCTCAAGCTGGAGCGCTACGTCGCGTTTCACCCCGAGCAATGGCGGCCGCAGCTGCGGGAGTGGAAGAGAATCCTCAATGTCGGCCTGCCCGCGGGCGGGGAATTTGCGATGATCTTCATCATCATGGGCGTGGGCTATTACGTGCTGAGCGTTTTTGGCCCGGCGGCGCAGGCGGGGTTTGGCATCGGGACGCGTCTCCTCGGGCTGATCCAGATGCCGGCGCTCGCCATCGCCCTTGCTGCAGGGCCCATCGCCGGCCAGAATTTCGGCGCCGGCAATGGAGCACGTGTGCGGGAGACTTTTGTCAAGGCGTCGCTTATCGCGACCGCCGTGATGATTGTCTTCATGATCCTCGCGCAGTTCGCGCCCGGTCTGCTACTTGCCGGCTTCTCAAGGGATCAGGAGACGATGGCGGTTGCGTCGCTGTTTCTGCGCCTCGTCTCGCTCAACATGGTGGCGCAGGGGCTGATCTTCACCTGCTCCAGCATGTTTCAGGGGGTTGGCAACACCAAGCCGGTGTTGTGGGCCTCGGCGACGCGGGTCCTCACCTATTCGCTGCCGTCGATCTGGCTCTCGACGTGGCCGGGCTTCCGGATGGAGCATGTCTGGTATTTGTCGATCGCGACGACCACGCTACAGGCCGCCATGAGCGTGTGGCTGTTGCTCCGGGAGTTCAGAAAACGCCTTGCGCTGCCGGCACAGGAGAAGGTCGCGAAGCCGGCAAATCCCGAGCCGGTTGTGCCTCCCATGCGTGAGCCCGCGTAGCACATTGAACGGACGCGCGCTTGTCGCCCACCCACGGCTCCGGCTAGTTTGCCGCGCCGTGGGTGGGCCGCGAATCTGCTGGGGATAGGAATGACCGAGGTGTTGAACGAGCAGGGACGAGCGCAGTGGCTCTCCCCGATCTGGGCGGCGCGCTACCGCACACCGGCCCGCTTCGTTGCGCTGGTCGCGTTGCTGCTGCCCTGGAGCACCACCGGCGTGACTTTTGCGCTCGTGCCGTGGCTGATCGCCTTTGCTTTCATCGACCTACGCGAGCTCCCGCGCTCGCTGCTGCGCCCGATCTGCCTGCTGCCGATTGCGCTGTTCGCGCTGGCACTCGTCGGCATGCTCTGGTCGGATGCGCCCTGGGCCGAGCGGCTGCACGCGCTCGGGCCGCCGGCAAAACTGCTGGTGATCCCTCTGCTGATCTACCAGTTCGAGCGCTGGCCCTTCGGCAAATGGGTTTTTGCGGCGTTCCTGGTCTCCTGCGCACTGCTCATGCTGTATTCCTTCGCTGTCGCAATCGATCCCAGGCTCTCGCTAAAGCTCTATCTGTCGCGCGGGCCCTACCAGGTCGAGAGCGGGATTGCCGTGCGCAACTATATCGACCAGAGCCAGGAATTCGCGCTCTGTGCGATCGCGCTGGTGTACCCGATCGTGACACTGGTCCGGCAGGGCCGCGTTCGGATCGCGGCCTTGTTCGCCGTACTGGCGCTCGGCTTCCTCGCCAACATGATGTTCGTCGTGGTCTCGCGCACGGCACTGGTGACGCTGCCGGTCCTGCTCGTGGTGTTTGCGCTGCTGCATCTGCGCTGGCGGGCGGCGCTCGTCGCCGGCGCTGCGACGGCGTTGGTCGCCGTATCGCTCTGGGCCGTCTCGCCGCATCTGCGCGCGACCATCGGCAAGTTCCAGAGCGATTATGAAAGGAGCCTGGAGGCCGACAACAATTCGATCAGCGGTATGGGCTCGCGTCTCGAATATTGGCGGAAGTCCCTTGGGTTCATCGCCGACGCGCCGCTGATCGGCCACGGCACCGGCTCGATCCGCGGTCTGTTCGCCAGCGTGGCTGCCAATCCGCACGACGACCCGCTGCGCGGCGAGATCGTCAGCAACCCGCACAATCAGACCCTCAGCAACGCCGTGCAGTGGGGCGTGGTCGGCGTGCTGGTCCTCTACGCGCTGTGGATCGCGCACCTCTTGATGTTTCGCGGCGAGGGGCTGGCCTGCTGGATCGGCATGCTGGTCGTGGTGCAGAACATGCTGTCGTCACTGCTCAACACGCATCTGTTCGATTTCACCTCGGGCTGGATCTACGTGCTCGGTGTCGGCGTCGCCGGCGGCATGGCGCTCGCCGCGAAGAGAGCATCGAGCTAGAGCGCGGCAATACTGTTCCAGACGAGGGTCAGGCCCGACAGGAACAACAGGCCGAGCACGACGTCGCCAAAATGCTTGTCGTTCAGCGCATGATAGACGCGGGCGCCGGCCCAGGCGCCGATCAGCGTGCCCGGAAAGGCGACCAGCGCGAGCCAGACCACTTTGAATTCGACGAGACCTGATGCCGTCTGCAACACCAGCGCGGTAGCGAGCACGGTGAAATTGAAGAGCTGGAAGATGCCGCGCCGCTCGTGCTTGTTCCAGCCGCGGATATTGGCCCAGAGGATCGGCAGCGGTCCGGACAATCCGGCGAGGCCGCCGAGAATGCCGCCGGCAAAGCCGATCGCGCCGTCGGCAATGCGGCCACCGAACGTCACGGCGAGCGGCCTCTTGTTGAGATAGAGAGCGGTCGAAAAGATCAGGATCAGCATCCCGACGCTCAGCTTGAACACTTTTGGATCGGCGGAGGCGATCAGCATGGTGCCGAGCGGCACGCCGATCAGGCCCCCAATCAGGAACGGCCAGACCAGCGACAGGTCAAAACTCTTCCACATCGACGGCAGCGTCGAGGTCTGCGCGATCACCGAGCAGATCAGCACCAGGGGCACCGCGAGCGAGGGCGGCAGGACGTAGAGCCAGATGCCGAGCGCCATCAGTGCGGTCCCGAAGCCGGCCAGTCCCGAGACGAAGCCGCCGGCCAGCGCGCCGAACAGCAGCAGCGCATAAGTGAGCGTTTCCAACAGATTGTCCTTGTCGCAACGGACGATCCCGAACTGTTGATCGCCAACGCCCGCATAGCACGGCTGCGGCCGTGCAGGTCAATTCCAAAACCGCACGCAAGCGTGATCCCGAACCGCGGGCATTCGCCAAAGGCAGGCCTACATGACGACCATACTTCAATCCGGGGGCCTGCCCGACGCCATGACGTGCTCCGATTGGCCTTTCCCCGAACGAGATGATGGAGAACGACCATGACCCGCACGAAGATTGCCGTTGCAGCCGCGCTGCTGTCTGCGGCGGCCCTGATGCCGACAATGGCGCAGGCGCAGTTCTCCGAACCCGCGGCCTATCAGGCCGCCCATCCCGACCGCGATGTGCTGAACGGCGGCCGGCTCACGCCTGCGGCGCGCGGGGCTCGTGGCGAGACAGTGGCACCGAGCGAGGCCTATGCGGCTTATCCGTCAGCCGTTGCGCCAGTCGTTCGCCCGCGCCACCGCCGTCACCACCAATAAGAAGTCTCTAGACGATCTGCCTTGTGTCGGCGGGCCTGTGCAAGGCGCCGACCAGGATGCGCAGCGCTTCCGTCAGCTCCGATCGATTGCGGGCGGCGCCGAGCGAGACGCGCGCGGCATGCGGCGGTGTTCCGTCCACAGTGAAAGCGTCGCCGGCGACGACCGCAAGTCCATTCCGCAACAGATGCGCGGCAAGGTCGGGGCGGCCGTCCGGCAGCCGCAGCCAGAGATGATGGGCGGCGGGCTTGGCCAGGAACTGAATGCCTTTCAGCGCGCGCTGCGCAAGCTGCTGGCGGCCGATCGCCTCGTTGCGGATGGCGGTGATGATGCGATCGGCGATGCCGGTCTCGATCCAATGCGTCACCAGCGCGACCATCAGCGGCGCCGGCATCTGCACGGTGGCCTGCAGGCCGGCACGCATGTCGCGCTGCGCGGCGTTGTCGGGCGACACGAGATAGGCGACGCGCAGCGCCGGCGCGATGCATTTCGACAGCGTGGTCGCGAGATAGGTCCGCTCCGGAATGAGGTTTGCGATCGGCGATGCCGAACGGTCGAGCAGCCCGTAGGCATCGTCCTCGATCAGAATCGTATCGGCATCGCAGATGATCTTTGCGATGGCGTTGCGCCGCTCGGCGGAAAGCGTCGCGGTGGTCGGATTGTGCAGTGTCGGAATGAGATAGCCGGCCTTGGGCCTGTGCGCGCGACAGGCCTTCGCCAGCGCATCGGGCAGGATGCCGCCGTCGTCCATGGCGACACCAATGAGCTTGACGCCGAGCCGCGCCGCGGCGGCCTTGATGCCGGGGAAGGTGAGGGCTTCCGTCAGCACGACGTCGCCGGGCCGTGCGAGATGCGCGAGCAGGTTGAACAGGATCGTCTGCGCGCCCGGAAAGATCACGAGCCTGTCGGCGTGCGCGTGGGGAACGCGGGCACGCATCCAGCGGGCCGCGACCTCGCGCTCATGCGTGCTGCCGCCGGGCGGCTGATAGTTGAGATGCGCCGTCAGGCCCGATTGCGCGCGGATGGCTTCCATCCCGGCCATGATCCGCTCGTCGAGCTGCGCTTCCAGCGGATGCGGCGGTACGTTCATCGACAGGTCGATCGCCACGGGATGCGGCAGGTCAACCGCGCGGCGCGCGCTGGTCTCCGACACGAACGATCCCTGGCCGACGCGCGCTTCCATGATGCCGCGTCGCCGCGCCTCGGTGTAGGCGCGCGTCACCGTGGTGAGGTCGATGCCGAGCGCCTTGGCCAGCGCGCGCTGCGTCGGCAGCTGCTGGCCGCGCACCAGCCGGCCCGCGGCGATGTCGGCCTCCATGGCCTCGACGATGCGCTGGTAGCGCGGCCCGCTCAGCTCCGAGATTGTAGGGGTCCAATCCATGCAATTTAGGCCCATATCCTTTGAATGTATGGATGCAAGATATTATTGTATGGATCGGTGAAAAGGAAGAGGTGCTGTCATGGCAACCGGTTCAGTCTCTCTCACGAAGGCGATGTGGCGTGGTTTCTTGGGCAAGTGCCCGAACTGCGGCGAAGGACATATGTTCGGGCGCTTCCTGAAGGTCGCGGACAGCTGCGACCATTGCGGCGAGGAGCTGTTTCACCAGCGCGCCGATGACTTCCCGGCCTATCTCGTGATGGTCGTGGTTGGTCACCTCGTGGTGCCGGCGATCCTCGCGGTCGAGACGGCCTATGCGCCGGCGGTCTGGTTGCAACTGGCCGTGTGGCTGCCGGTGACGCTGTTCGCTTCACTCGCGCTGCTGCAGCCGACCAAGGGCGCCATCGTCGGGCTGCAATGGCAGATCGGCATGCATGGTTTTGAGGCGGGCAAGCTGCGGCGCGAGGCCACCGAGTTTGCTCCGGCACTTGTGAAGGATTCGCGCGCCGCCTGAAGCAGTCGTGAAGTTTATTTGGCGCGGCCCACCACTACACTCCATCGGACCGACACTAACGATGGAAAATGTAGATGGCCGGATGCCCGAAGATTTTTCTACTCTGTCATGGCGCGTGGTCCGGCGGATGGTCCTGGAAGAAGATGCATCCGTTGATGGCACAGGCCGGCCACCGCCTGATCGTGCCGACCTACACCGGGCTCGGCGAGCGTGAACATCTCGCCAGTCCCGGTGTCGATCTCGACACGCATATCCAGGATATCCTGAACGTCATCAGGTTCGAGGATCTCAATGACATCGTGCTGATCGGCCACAGCTATGGCGGCATGGTCGCCACCGGTGTGGCCGATCGCGCCCGCGAACGCGTGAGGCAGCTGATCTATCTCGATGCCTTCGTGCCGCGTGACGGGCAATCGCTGTTCGATCTCAACGAAGGCGGGCGCGAGCCGATGCGCAAGGCAGCCGCCGCCGGAGACGGCTACCGCATCCCGCCGAATCCGCCGCCGCCGGATACGCCGCAGGCCGATCTCGACTGGCTGGACGAGCGCCGCGTCAACATGCCGATCAAATGCTGCGAGACGAAGCTGAAGCTCGTGCATGGCGAGCCGGCGATGCCGCGCAGCTACATCTATTGCAAGCGCATTCCGCCAGGCGACGTGTTCGGGCAGTTCGCGAAGCGCACGAAGAGCGAGGATGGCTGGCGCTATTTCGAGCTCGATGCGAGTCATGCGCCGAACGTGACGGCGCCCGAGGCTTTGATGGACGTGTTGAACGAGATTGTCGCTTAGTTCGTCATTCCGGGGCGTGCGCAGCACGAACCCGGAATCCATTTCGCCACCAACTCTGTCGCCCGATGGATTCCGGGCTCTCGCTTCGCGAGCCCCGGAATGACGACGGAGGCCAAAATGGTGAGGGGTCCGATGTGCTAGCATCGAACCCCTCGTCACTCTCTTAGTAAGACGCGTTTTCTTCATGCGAACCGGAAAACCACTTCGCTCGAAAACGCTTTAGAATATCAGCCGGCCTGTAAGCCGGGTTCTGTAAGGCACCGTCCGCTTGCGCGAACGATACGTGACGGCCATTCCTCTGGGACCATGTTTGCACATGGCCTCGAGCAACCTACCCGGACGGCGGGCCTGACATCGCCCCGCGGCGTTATCGCTTGCGCGAACAGCCCGCTACGCCGTCCCTATTCGGTTTTGCTCCCGGTGGGGTTTACCATGCCGGCTCCGTTGCCGGAGCCGCGGTGCGCTCTTACCGCACCTTTTCACCCTTACTTCCTCCGAGGAGGAAGCGGTTCGTTCTCTGTGGCACTTTCCCTGGGGTTGCCCCCGCCGGACGTTATCCGGCACCGTATGTCAAGGGAGCCCGGACTTTCCTCCCCGGCGGCCTTTCGGCACTTGCAGGGGCGGCCGTCCGGCCGACTGACGGCCTACGCATGGGCATTTGTGACGGTTTCGTCAAGCAGAGATCGCCGCGCACGCCGGCTGCGAATAATTTATCCTGAACATGTCGTTGGGCGTGGGCCCGCTTCGACTGGATGCCGGCAATCCAGCCGAGCAACAGGAGTTAGGCGATGCAGTATTTGCTGCTGATCTACCGGAACGAAGCTCAACAGAGCAAGATGGACCCCGCAGATTACCAGAAGCTGTCGGCGGAGTATTCCGCCTACACCCAGTCCATCGTCCAGAGCGGCAACTTCAAGGCCGGCGACGGGCTCCAGCCGACCTCGACTGCGACCACCGTTCGCGTTCGCGACGGCAAGATACTCGCGACCGACGGTCCGTTCGCCGAGACCCGCGAGCAACTCGGCGGCTATTATCTCGTCGAGGCGAGAGACCTCGACGTCGCGATAGCAATGGCGGCGCGGATTCCCGGAGCCAGGGACGGATCGATCGAAGTCAGGCCCGTGATGATCTACAAATGATCTCGTCCCCTGATATCGAATAATTATCCCGAGGATGTCGTTTGATGTTGGCCCCGTTCGACTGGATGTCGGCAATCAGGCCGAACAACAGGAGTAAGCCATGCAGTACCTACTGCTGATCTACCGGAGCGAAGCGGAATTGAGCAAGATGACCCCCGCAGACCGTCAGGCGATGTCGGCGGAGTACGGCACTTATACGCAGTCGATCGTCCAGAGCGGCCATTTCAAGGCCGGCGACGGGCTTCAGCCGACCACGACCGCGACCACCGTGCGCGTGCGCGATGGTAAGACCCTGACCACCGACGGTCCGTTCGCCGAGACCCGCGAGCAACTCGGCGGCTACTATCTGGTCGAGGCCAAGGATCTCGACACCGCCATTGGGCTGGCCGCGCGGATTCCCGGGGCCAAGGAGGGATCCATCGAGGTCAGGCCGGTCATGATCTACAAGTGATCTCTCCAGCCGACATCGCTCGGATCTTTCGCGACGAGGCGGGGCGGGTGCTTGCCACGCTGATCCGCCTCGTCGGCGATTTCGATCTCGCCGAGGACGCACTCCAGGATGCCTTCGCGGTCGTGCTCGAACGCTGGTCGGCGGGCGAGGTGCCCGATAATCCGCGCGCCTGGCTCGTCAATGTCGGTCGCAACAAGGCGATTGATCGCATCCGACGGCAGGCCGTGTTCCGCGGCAAGCAGCAGGAGCTCGTGCATGAGCTCGAGCTCAACGCCCAAGCGCCGGACGAGCCGCCGGCGATGCTCGACGACGACATGCTGCGGCTGATCTTCACGTGCTGCCATCCAGCCTTCGCCATCGAGGTCCAGGTCGCGCTGACGCTGCGTACCGTCTGCGGGCTGTCCATGGCGCAGGTCGCGCGCGCCTTTCTCGTCGGCGAGGATGCGATGGCGCAGCGCCTCGTCCGCGCCAAGCAGAAGATCAGGCTCGCCGGCATTCCTTATGAAGTGCCCGAGCACGCCGCGCTTGCGCCGCGGCTCAACGGCGTGCTCGCCGTGATCTATCTCGTCTTCACCGAAGGCTATGTTGCGACCTCGGGCGCGGATTTGATGCGGCCTGATCTCGCGGCCGAGGCGATCAGGCTCGGTCGCCTGCTCGACCGGCTGATGCCGGATCGCGCCGGGATCAAGGGCCTGCTGGCCCTGATGCTGCTGCACGATGCGCGTCGCGCCGGGCGCGAGACCTCGGCGGGTGACATCGTGCTGCTGGAAGAGCAGGACCGCACGTTGTGGAATCGCACGCAAATCGAGGAGGGCCTGCGTCTGGTCGATGTTGCGCTGCGCGTGCCCGGCCCACCACAAGCCTATGCGGTGCAGGCCGCGATCGCCGCGCTGCATGCGCGTGCGCCGAGTTTTGAGCAGACCGACTGGCCGCAGATCGCCGGACTCTATGAGGTGCTGCTGCGCATCAGTCCGTCTCCGGTGATCGAGCTCAACCACGCCGCGGCGGTGTCGATGGTCGACGGTCCGGGACGCGCGCTCGATCTCGTCGATGCGACCGCCGCGCGTGGCGGGCTTCGTGGCTATGAGCTGTTGCCGGCGGTGCGTGCGGATTTGCTGCGAAGATTGGGGCGCAAGGACGAGGCGCGCGAGGCATACCGCGCAGCGACGGAGGCGACGCAACTCGAACCGTTGCGGCGGCTCTATGGGCGACGGATGCGGGAGATGGAGTAGCTGCCACATACTCCGTCATTGCGAGGAGCGAAGCGACGAAGCAATCCAGACTCTTTCCACGGAGACGGTCTGGATTGCTTCGCTGCGCTCGCAATGACGAACACCGTCACTTCGCCGCGACAGCCGTTGCGTCCGCCGGCAGGCTCGCGAGCAACGCCTGCAATGTCGACAGCGTCGAGTGATCCGCGACACCATCGAGCCGCGCCGGGCGGAAATGGCGTTGGAAGGCGGTAACGACTTCCATCGTCGCGGCGTCGTATTTGCCGGTCAGCGGCACGCCGTAGCCGTATCGGGCGAGCGCCTGCTGCAGGCTCAGCACCTCGTCGCTGATGGTGCCGAGCATCAGGCTCTCGCCGCGCACGACCGGCGCGGGCGTCACCCAGTGTCCGACACCGGAATTGGCCAGCGAATGCCACGGAAATTTCTCGCCGGGATCCTTCTTGCGCGCGGGCGCGACGTCGGAATGGCCAAGCACCCGGTGCGCGGCCACCTTGCGGCGAAGCATGATGCCGCGGCACAGCGCGATCACGGCGGCGATCTGGCGCAGCGGATATTCCGGATAGCCCCAATCATGGCCGCGATTGATGATCTCGATGCCGATCGAGCAGGAGTTGATGTCGTCCTCGCCGGCCCAGGACGAGACGCCCGCATGCCAAGCGCGCTTGGCCTCGGGCACGCATTGCACGATGCGGCCGTCCTCCAGCACGACGTAATGCGCCGACACTTCGGTGCCCGCCGTGCACAGCCGCGCCAGCGCGCCCTCGACGTCGGGCATGCCGGTGTAGTGCAGCACGATCATATCCGGCTGCCGTCCCTTGTTGCGGTCGCCATGGTTCGGCGAAGGGATGATGTCGGAGACGATCGAGGAATCCGGCTCAAACGTCCGCGTGTTCGCCGCGGCCTTGGGAACCGGGAGAACGCGTTGACGCTTCGAATCAGATCCAGACGGCGTGGACGGACCGGACGACATAGACAACTCAAGTCGGAGAGAGGGCCAAGCCCTTCTCTTTACTATTCCTTTACCCTCCGCCGCACGCAATCGCGCGGCGCGGTTAACGGATGCATTTTGGCGCATGTGTGTGGATGGAGCATCACCGACGCGTCACCTTTTCGACTTGTAACAAGCCGATCAACGCTTTCTTAACGCTAAGGGCCGTTACTGAGGATTGAAGAGCCGACCCGCGTCCGGAGGCGGCCAAAGCGTATTTTGGCTCGAAATCCCATGGCTGCCCGACAAATTCCACTGGGAACTCCGGGTTTGCGACCCGGGATGACCGGGCTCGGTAAGCATGCTGGACGAGGGTTGGGTCGTGGAACCGCCGCGACGCGGAATTATTCGAGGCGTTATGGACTCGCTCGTCCCAGATCTCGCATGGACGCTCTGCGGGTGTGGCGCATGAGTTCGGTTCCGCACATCCCCGTTCTTGGCCGTGAGGCGGTCGATCATCTCGCGCCGCGCGCGGGTGGGATCTATGTCGACGCCACCTTCGGCGCCGGCGGCTACAGCCGCGCCATTCTCGACGTGTCGGGAACCCGGCTGATTGCGATCGATCGCGACCGCACGGCGATCGCCGGCGGGGCCGAGCTGGTCGAACGCTCCGCGGGCCGGCTGACACTGGTTGAGGACCGCTTCTCCAATCTCGCCGAGGTCTGTGCGGCGCAAGGCGTCGATGCCGTCGACGGCGTCGTGATGGATGTCGGGGTCTCCTCGATGCAGCTCGACCAGGCCGGCCGCGGCTTCTCCTTTCGTCTCGACGGTCCGCTCGACATGCGGATGGGGCAGGCCGGGCCGACGGCGGCCGACATCGTCGCGCGCGCCTCGGAGAGCGATCTCGCCGACATCATCTATCTCTTTGGTGAGGAGCGGCAGTCGCGCCGTATCGCCCGCGCCATCGTTGCCGACCGGCAGGAGACGCCGTTCACGACAACGCGCGCGCTTGCCGATCTCGTCGGCAGGGTCGTGCGCTCGAAACCCGGCGATATTCATCCGGCGACGCGAACGTTCCAGGCCCTGCGCATCTTCGTCAATGAAGAGCTCGAGGAACTCCAGACCGCGCTCGCTGCGGCCGAGCGCGTGCTCAAGCCGGACGGCCGCCTCGTGGTGGTCTCGTTCCACTCGCTGGAAGACCGCATCGTCAAGAATTTCCTCTCCGAGCGTAGCAAGACCGGCGGCGGCTCGCGGCATCTGCCGGAAGTCGCGCAAGCCGCGCCGAGCTTCCAACTGCTGACCCGGCGGCCGGTGATCGCGGGTGAGGCGGAAGTCGCGCATAATCCGCGCGCGCGCTCCGCAAAGCTGCGCGCCGCTGAACGTACCGATGCGCCCGCGCACAAGGATGATGAGTCCTCGTCCTGGCCAAAACTCGCCGACGTGATGAGGGGTGGCTAGCGCATGCGCTTCATCCACCTCCTCGTCATCGGCGCGCTGATCTTTGCGGCGGCCTATGTCTACCGGATCAAGATGGACTCCACGGCGCGCACCGAAAAGGTGCTGCGGCTGCATGCGGAGATCCGCGAGCAGCGCGACGCGATCGCGGCGCTGCGCTCCGAATGGGCCAAGCTCGATGCGCCCTTGCGCCTGCAGGGCCTGTCCGATCGGCATCTGCCGCTCAAACCGGTCAACGGCACGCAATATGACTCGCTGAAGAACCTGCCGGAGCGTCCGCCGCGGATGTTCAGGCCGGGCGAGACGGATCCGATCGGGGCCATGCTCAACACCATCGAAGCCGCGAGCGATCCGGATACGGTGACGGGCTCCGTGCCTCAACCCGAGGACAAGCAATGAGCGCTGTGACCCCGGCCAAGCCAACTCAAAAGCCGCCCGAGCCCTGGCGGCAGCGGCTGATCCGCAGCCTGCTCTACGGGCGCAATGTTGACCGCGCCGCGAAGGCGCGCGCGCGCGTCGGCCTCGCGATGCTCGCCTTTACCTCGGTCTACGTCCTGATCGGCGGCCGCCTCGTGATGTTCGCGATCGGTGCCGATGCCCACAGCGCGCGCCGTGCTGCCGCGCAAGAGGTGGTCGCGACCGCGCGGCCCGACATCGTCGACCGCAACGGCGCGATCCTCGCAACCGACGTCAAGGCGGCGAGCCTGTTCGGCGAGCCGCGCCGCATCATCGACAAGGACGAGGCGATCGAGCTTCTGACCGCGACCGTGCCCGACCTCGACGAAGCCGAGGTGCGCGAGCGCCTGTCGTCGCGCAAGGGTTTCGTCTGGCTCAAGCGCGAGGTCACCGCGAAGCAGCAGCAGGACATCCACAAGCTCGGCGTTCCCGGCATCGGTTTCCTGCGCGAGAACAAGCGCGTCTATCCGACCGGCAACGAGGTCGCCCACCTCATCGGTCTGGTCAACATCGACAATCAGGGCATCGCCGGCATGGAGAAGTGGCTCGACAATCAAGGGCTCGCCGATCTCCACCGCGCCGGCTTTGCCACCGACCGGCTGCAGAAGCCGATCGAGCTCTCGATCGACCTGCGCGTCGAGCACGCGCTGCGCGACGAATTGTTGAAGGCCAAGGAGAAGTACCACACCAAGGCCGCCTCCGGCATCGTCTCGAATGTCAAGACCGGCGAGATCGTGGCGATGGTCTCGCTTCCGGACTTCGATCCCAACAATCCGAAGGAAGCGCACGACCCGGATCGCATCAACCGCCTGACCACGGGCGTCTACGAGATGGGCTCGACCTTCAAGGCGTTCACGCTGGCAATGGCGCTCGACTCCGGCAAAATCAATCTGAACTCGATGTGGGATGCACGTGGAAACCTGCACTACGGCAAGTTCACCATCCATGACAGTCATGCGCTCGGACGTTTCATCAACACCAAGGAAGTGTTCTATTACTCCTCCAACATCGGCGCTGCGCGGATCGCGCTCGGCCAGGGCGTCGAGGCGCACAAGGCGTTCCTTGCCAAGATGGGCCAGTTGACGCGGCTGCGCACCGAGCTGCCCGAGAGCGCGGCTCCGTTGGTGCCGCGCCGCTGGAGTGAGCTGAACACGGTGACCATCGCGTTCGGCCAGGGCCTGTCGGTGGCGCCCCTCCAGGCGGTGATGGGCATCAACGCGCTGATGAACGGTGGCTATTTGATTCCGCCGACCTTCATGAAGCGAAGCGAGTCCGAAGCGGCGGCGATGGCCAAGCGCGTGATCAAGCAAGAGACCAGCGACAAGATGCGGTATCTGATGCGGCTCAACGCAGAGGTCGGGTCGGCGAAACAGGCAGACGTCAAGGGCTATTATGTCGGCGGCAAGACCGGCACGTCCGAGAAAGTCATCAATGGCCGCTACGCCAAGAAGCGGGTGCTCAATTCCTTCACGGCGATCATGCCCTCCGACAATCCAAAATATCAGATCCTGATCATGCTGGACGAGCCGCAGGCGCTGCCCGAAACGCATGGTTTCATCACCTCGGGCTGGAACGCGGTGCCGACCGGCGGCAAGGTGATCGAGCGGATCGCGCCGCTTCTGGGCATCGAGCCACGATTTGACCTGCCGCCGTCCGACCGCCTTATTCTTGCAGCATCCAGGACAACCCAGTAATCAACGGGGGAGGCCGTCGCCGCTGCTGAGTCGCGGCTTTTCCGAAGATTCGGCTTTCCGGCACGGCATGTCGACTGGAAGACCATGAAGCTGCGCGACCTCCTAGGTCAGGACGTTCTGGGCAATGATGCCGCAATCGAGCCCGCTGTCGCGGCGCTCGATGTGACGGGCGTTGCGCTCGACAGCCGTGTGGTCAAGTCCGGCGATCTCTTCTTCGCGCTCGCGGGCAGCAAGACCGACGGCGCGCGCTTCATCGATGCCGCGATTGCGGCAGGCGCGGTGGCGATCGTCGGCGACCATGCGCCAGCGGCCAGCAAGGTGCCGTTCGTTACCGTGGCCAATCCGCGCCGCGCGCTGGCGCTGGCTGCGGCCAAATTCTTCCCCGCGCAGCCCGGGACCATCGTGGCGGTGACCGGCACCAGCGGCAAGACCTCGGTCGCCGCGTTCACGCGCCAGATCTGGGAGCGGCTGGGGCATGCCTCCGCCAGCATCGGCACCATTGGTCTCGTCTCGCCCAAGCGCACCGTCTACGGTTCGCTGACGACGCCGGATCCGATCGCGCTGCACCGGCAGCTCGATGAGATCGCGCGCGAAGGCGTGACGCATCTCGCCTTCGAGGCGTCCTCGCACGGGCTCGACCAGTACCGCCTCGACGGCGTCCGTGTCTCCGCCGGCGGCTTCACCAATCTCTCGCGCGACCACATGGATTACCATCCCACCGTCGCGCATTATCTCGCAGCAAAACTGCGCCTGTTCCGCGAGCTGGTCCCGGCGGATGGCGCGGCGGTGATCTCCGCCGACCATGATTGCTCGGCGGAAGCAATCAATGCTGCGAGGTCGCACGGCCTGCGCGTGATGGCGGTCGGCCGCAACGGCGACGGGGCAGGTGAGGGCATTCGTCTCGCCGGCGCCGAGGTCGAAGGTTTTTCGCAAGTCCTTGCCGTCGAGCATCGCGGCAAGCGTTATGCGGTCCGGCTGCCGCTGGCCGGCGAATTCCAGATCGAGAACGCACTGGTGTCGGCCGGTCTGGCGATCGGTACCGGCAGCGATCCGGCCAACGTGTTTGCGAGCCTCGAACATCTCGAAGGCGCCAAGGGTCGGCTCGAGCGCGTCGGCGAGCGCAACGGTGCGCCGATCTTCGTCGACTACGCCCACAAGCCCGACGCGTTGGAGAAGGCGTTGCAGGCTTTGCGGCCTTACGCAAAACGCAGGCTGGTCGTCGTGTTCGGCGCCGGCGGCGACCGCGATGCCGGCAAGCGCCCGATCATGGGCGAGATCGCGGCCGAGAACGCCGACCGCGTCATCATCACCGACGACAATCCGCGCAGCGAGAGGCCGGAAGCCATTCGCGCCGAAATCCTCGCCACCGCAAAAGGTGCCCGCGAAATCGGCGACCGCGCCGCGGCGATCCGCACTGCGATCGCGGAGTTGGAAGACGGTGATGCGCTGCTCGTCGCCGGCAAGGGCCACGAGACCGGGCAGATCGTCGGCGGCGAGGTGCTGCCCTTCAGTGATCACGAGGCGGTCGCCGCCGCATTAGCGTCGAGGAATGCATGAGCGCGCCAATATGGACGGTTGCCGACGTGGCGCGTGCGCTGGGCGCTGCGGGATCATTTCCGGACACGCCGATCGAGTTCGTTACCCAGGACAGCCGCCTGGTGAAGCCGGGCAGCCTGTTCGTCGCGCTCAGCGGCACGCCGAGCGGCGGCTTCATCTCGGCCTTCGCCAGCGCGCGTGACGGCTGGGAGTTCGCCGACAAGGCGGAAGCGTCGGGCGCGGTCGCGATGATCGTGCCGCACGAGATCGCCGGCATCGGCATTCCCCAGATCGTCGTCAAGGACACGCTGATCGACGGTCTCTGGGGCCTCGCACGCGCCGCACGCGCTCGTTTCAACGGACCTGTGATCGGGCTCACTGGCAGTGCGGGCAAGACCAGCACGAAGGAATTCCTTGCGGCCTATCCCGGCGCCTATGCGAGCCCGTCGAGCTTCAACAATTTCTGGGGCGTGCCGCTGACGCTGTGCAACGCCAAGCCCGATGCCAGTCTGTGGGTCGTCGAGATGGGCATGAACCAGACCGGCGAGATCGCGCGGCTCAGCGAGCTCACGCGGCCGACCGTCGCGCTCGTCGTCAACGTTCAGCCGGTGCATCTGGAAAAGCTCGGCTCGCTCGAAGCCATCAGGCGCGAGAAGGTGTCGATCGCGCTCGGCCTGCGCGAGGACGGCGTGCTGGTGCTGCCTGCCGGGATCAAGGCGCCGGACTGGAAGGGCAAGGTGGTACGGTTCGGCGAGAAAGCCGAGGTGCACGAGGTCGCGCACGCGCCGCATGGCGAGAGCTGGCAGGTCGTGGCCGCGCTCGGCAAGAAGGAGATCGCGTTCAGCCTGACGCCGGGCGCACCGCACCGCGTGCAGAATGCGCTCGCGGCGCTCGCCTCGATTCGCGCGGCGAACCTCGATGCGGCGACGCTCGCGATCAAGCTCGACCGGGTCGGCATCATGACCGGCCGTGGCGTCGAGCAGGCGATCGGCGGCGTCACCGTGATCGACGACAGCTTCAACGGCAATCCGGCCAGCGTGGCTGCTGCACTGCAAAGCCTCCAGGCGCGCAACGTTACCGCCGGCCGCCGCATTGCGGTGCTCGGCGACATGCTGGAACTGGGCGATGACGCACCAAGCTACCATACGGCCCTCGCCAAGCATCTCGACGGCATCGACGGCGTCTACTGCGTCGGTCCCTTGATGCGCCATCTCTACGACGTGTTGCCGGCGGGCAAGGGCCTGGGCTGGCACGACGACCCCGCCACGCTGAAGCCGGGCGAGGTCGCAAATCTGCTGAGGGCAGGCGATGTCGTGGTTGTCAAGGGCAGCAAGAAGATGTTCTGGGTCAACAAGTTTGTGCCGGGCCTAGTGGCCGCCTTGCAGGCAAAGGCGTAAACTGCTTGGAAGGCGCAGTTCCCGAATCCCACCCTTTGCGGCGCGAAGCCGTCCGTTTTCCCAGAGGTCGCCCGACCCATGAAGAAGACCCGCGAATGCGCGTGAGACAAGTCAAGGCCAATACCAGGGCCGCGTGCAAAGGCGCCATAGGATCGTCTGAATGTTTTACTGGCTGATCGAGCTCTCCAACACATTTCCCGGCTTCGGTGCCGTTCGCACCTTCCTGAACGTCTTCCGCTACATCACCTTCCGCACCGGCGGCGCCGTCGTCACCGGCGCGCTGTTCGTGTTCCTGTTCGGGCCCTGGATCATCGACCATCTGCGCATCCGTCAGGGCAAGGGTCAGCCGATCCGGACCGACGGCCCGCAATCGCATCTCGCCAAGAAAGGCACGCCCACCATGGGCGGGCTGATGATCCTGTCCGGCCTCACGGTCGGCACCGTGTTGTGGGCCAATCCGCTCAACCCCTATGTCTGGATCGTGCTGGCGGTGACGCTCGGCTTCGGCTTCGTCGGCTTCTATGACGATTACCTCAAGGTGACCAAGCAGACCACGACGGGCTTCGGCAGCAAGCTGCGCCTGCTGATCGAGGCCGCCATTGCGCTGGTCGCCTGCTATGCGCTGGTGCGGTTGAACCGCGATCCCGCGTCAACCGCGCTGACGATTCCCTTCCTCAAGGACACCGTGCTGCATTTCGGCTGGTTCTTCGTCGTGTTCGGCGCTTTCGTCATCGTCGGCGCCGGCAACGCGGTGAACCTCACCGACGGTCTCGACGGCCTCGCCATCGTTCCCGTGATGATCGCGACCGCGAGCTTTGCGATGATCGCCTATCTCGCCGGCAACGCGGTGTTCGCCGACTACCTCCAGATCAAATATGTCGCCGGCACCGGCGAGCTCGCGGTGCTCTGCGGCGCGCTCCTGGGCGCCGGTCTCGGGTTCCTCTGGTTCAACGCGCCGCCGGCCTCGATCTTCATGGGCGACACCGGCTCGCTCGCGCTCGGCGGCATGCTCGGCGCAATCGCGGTCGCGGTGAAGCACGAGATCGTGCTCGCGGTGATCGGCGGCCTGTTCGTGCTGGAGGCGGTCTCCGTCATTGTGCAGGTGGTATCGTTCAAGATGACGGGAAAACGCATCTTCCGCATGGCGCCGATCCATCACCATTTCGAGCAGCTCGGCTGGACCGAGCCGCAGATCGTGATCCGCTTCTGGATCATCTCGGTGATGCTGGCGCTTGCCGGTCTCTCGACGCTGAAGCTGCGGTGATCGATCGATGATCCCGGTCACGTCTTTCGCGGGCAAGACGGTCGCGGTGTTCGGCCTCGGCGGTTCGGGGCTTGCGTCCTGTCACGCGTTGAAAGCGGGCGGCGCCGAGGTGATCGCCGCCGACGACGATGCGGAGAACGTCGCCAAGGCCGCGCAAGCGGGTTTCATCACCGCCGATTTGCGCAACGTCTCCTGGGTGAATTTCGCGGCGCTGGTGCTCGCGCCCGGCGTGCCACTGACGCATCCCGTGCCGCACTGGAGCGTGCTGAAGGCGCGCGAGGCCGGCTGTGAGGTGATCGGCGATATCGAGCTGTTCTGCCGCGAGCGTCGCCGTCACGCGCCGAACGCGCCGTTCGTCGCCATCACCGGCACCAACGGCAAATCGACCACGACGGCGCTGATTGCGCATCTCACAAAGGTCGCCGGCTACGACACCCAGATGGGCGGCAATATCGGCACCGCGATCCTGTCGCTGGAGCCGCCGCGCACGGGTCGCGTCCACGTCATCGAGATGTCGTCCTACCAGATCGACCTCACGCCCTCGCTCGATCCCTCCGTCGGCATTTTGCTCAATGTCAGCGAGGACCACATCGACCGTCACGGCACCATCGCGCATTACGCTGCGGTCAAGGAGCGTCTCGTCGCGGGCGTGCAGGCAGGCGGCACCGCGATCGTCGGCGTCGACGATGGCTTCTGCCGCGACATCGCCGACCGGCTCGACCGCGCCGGCAAGAACGTGGTGCGGATCTCCGTCAGGAACCCGCTGGCCTCCGGCATCCATGTCGAGCACGGCACGATCGTGCGCACCGCGGGCGGCGCGCGGAGCGAGGTCGCAAAGCTCGGCGGCATCGGCTCGCTCCGCGGCCAGCACAACGCGCAGAACGCGGCCTGCGCCGCCGCCGCCGCGCTCGCGATGGGCATCAGCCTGGATGTGCTGCAGAACGGCCTGCGCAGCTTTCCGGGCCTTGCACATCGCATGGAGCAGGTCGGCCGCCGCGGCAACGTGCTGTTCGTCAACGACTCCAAGGGCACCAATGCCGATGCCACCGCGCATGCGCTGTCGTCCTTTTCGGAAATCTTCTGGATCGCCGGCGGCAAGCCCAAGGCGGGCGGCATCACTGGCCTGACCGGCTACTTCCCGCGCATCCGCAAGGCCTATCTGATCGGCGAGGCCGCGCCGGAATTTTCGGGAACGCTGGGCACGCAAGTGGCGCACGAGATCAGCCAGACGCTGGACGTCGCCGTCGAGCACGCCGCGCGCGATGCGGAAGCCTCAGTCCTCGCGGATGCAGTGGTGCTGCTGTCACCCGCCTGCGCGTCCTTTGACCAGTACCGCAACTTCGAGATCCGCGGCACCAAGTTCCGCGAGCTGGTGCAGGCACTGCCGGGTGTGAAGCCGGTGGTGTAGGGCGCGGCTACTCCTTGCTCCGCTGTCGTCGCCCGGCTTGACCGGGCGACCCAGTATCCCAGAGGCGGTGCTTGAGCCGGGAGGCCACGGCGTACTGGATGCCCCGGTCAAGCCGGGGCATGACCACCATTTGTGGTCGCGTTGTCGCTATCTCCAAAGTTATCGATCTCCTTAACCCCCCGTAAACCAACCTCGGCGACCAATGGACCGACCTCTGTCCGAAAGCGGCCGCCCATGCTCTCCCGTGAAGAACGCACCCCCTTTTCCGAGTGGTGGTGGACCGTCGACAAGCCGCTGATGGGCGCCATCCTGGCGCTGATGCTGACCGGGGTGATCCTGTCGCTGGCGGCGAGCCCGCCGGTTGCGACCCGCATCGGGCTCGATCCCTTCCACTTCTTCAGCCGCCACGTGATGTTCCTGGCGCCGTCCTGCCTGGTGCTGCTCGGGGTGTCCTTCCTGTCGCCGCGCGCGATCCGCCGCTCGGCCCTGATCATCTTCGCGGCCAGTATCATCCTGATCGTGCTGACGCTCGCGATCGGCCCCGAAGTGAAGGGATCGCGGCGCTGGATCACGCTGCTCGGCGTCAACATCCAGGCCTCCGAAATCGCAAAACCATCGTTTGTCGTTGTCGCCGCATGGCTGTTCGCGGAATCGACCAGGCGGCCGGAGATGCCGGCGACCTCGATGGCGCTGGTGCTGCTCTTGATGCTGGTCTCGCTGCTGGTGATGGAGCCCGATTTCGGCCAGACCATGCTGGTCCTGATGGTGTGGGGCTCGCTGTTCTTCATCGCGGGCATGCGCATGATCTGGGTATTCGGTCTTGCTGGCGCCGCCGCGGCCGGTCTGTTCAGCGCTTATCTGTTCGTTCCACACGTCGCCGGCCGCATCAAGCGCTTCATGAATCCGGCCTCCGGCGACACCTTCCAGGTCGATACCGCCATGGAAGCCTTCTACAACGGCGGATGGTTCGGGCTCGGGCCGGGCGAGGGCATCGCCAAGCGCAGCCTGCCTGACAGTCACACCGACTTCGTGTTCGCGGTTGCCGCCGAAGAGTTCGGCATCATCCTGTGCCTTGCGATGTTGGCGCTGTTCGCCTTCGTCGTGATCCGCACGCTGTCGCGCGCCTACGCCAATGAGGACATGTTCTCGCGCTTTGCGGCGTCCGGCCTTGCGATCCTGTTCGGCGTGCAGGCCGCGATCAACATGTCGGTCAACCTCCAGCTCATCCCCGCCAAGGGCATGACGCTGCCCTTCATCTCCTATGGAGGCTCCTCGATCGTGTCGTTGGCCTATGGTGTCGGCATGATGCTGGCGCTGACGCGGCTGCGCCCGCGCACCGAAGTCGAGGCACGCGGCCACGCCGAGGCGATGCGCAGTTACGCGTAAGCCGTCATTGCGAGGAGCGAAGCGACGAAGCAATCCAGGCTGTCTCCGCAGAGGCAGTCTGGATTGCTTCGCTTCGCTCGCAATGACGAGAAAGACCTTGTAAAAGCAGTCTTCATGGACCCTTCCCCCCTGATTCTTCTCGCCGCGGGCGGCACCGGCGGCCATTTGTTTCCGGCCGAGGCGCTCGGTGTCGAGCTAATCCGGCGCGGCTTTCGCGTCCGCCTCGTCACGGACGAGCGGGCGCTGCGCTATAGCGGGCTGTTCAGCAAGGACATGATCGACGTCGTCTCGAGCGAGACCGCGCGTGGCCGCAATCCATTACAGCTCGCCTATGCCGGCCTCACGCTCGCCGCCGGCACGCTCTCTGCGTATCGCCTGATCAAGCGGCTCAAGCCAGTCGCCGTCGTCGGCTTCGGCGGCTATCCGACGCTGCCGCCGCTGGTTGCGGCGAAGTTTGCGGGCGTCCCTGGCATCATCCACGACGCCAATGCGGTGCTCGGCCGCGCCAACCGGTTCCTGTCGCGCCGCGTCTGCGCCATCGCGACGTCCTTGCCCGGCGTGCTTGACCGCGATCCGGCGCTGGCAGGCAAGACCACGACCGTGGGCACGCCGATGCGTCCGGCGATCCTCGCCGCAGCCGCCGTGCCCTATGTCGCGCCTGAAGCGAACGGACCGCTGCGCCTGCTCGTCGTCGGCGGCAGCCAGGGCGCGCGCATCATGGCCGACATCGTCCCGGGTGCGATCGAGCGGCTCGAGCCGGCACTGTGGAGCCGGCTCGTCCTCACCCAGCAGGTGCGCGACGAGGACATGGCGCGCGTGCGCGCGGTCTACGACAAGCTCAGGATCAATGCCGAGCTCGCGCCGTTCTTCACCGATCTGCCGGCGCGGCTCGCCTCCAACCATCTGGTGGTGTCGCGCTCCGGCGCCGGCACGGTCGCCGAACTCGCCGCGATCGGACGGCCCTCGATCCTGGTGCCGCTGCCCGGCTCGATCGACCAGGACCAGTTCGCCAATGCCGGCGTGCTGGCCAAGGTCGACGGCGCGATCCGGATCCCGCAGACCGAGTTCACCTCCGACCGGCTGACGTCCGAGATCTCGGGTTTCGCCGCAGAGCCCGCGCGTCTTGCCTCCATGGCCGCAGCCGCGAAGGGGGCGGGGCGGCTCGATGCGGCCGAACGTTTGGCCGATCTGGTGATCAAAGTCGCGAGAATCTGACGCGAAAAAGCCCTTGTCTTGGCCTTCCAAAGCGGGGCATCCAGTAAGAACGGCGCGGCTGATTTGGCCGTGACCTTCGCCAGATGCCGCCTTTCCGGCGGCAAGGTCAGGGAACAGAGCATGAGACTGCCGCGCGAGATCGGACCCATCCACTTCGTCGGGATCGGCGGGATCGGCATGAGCGGCATCGCCGAGGTGCTGGTCAATCTCGGCTACGCCGTGCAGGGCTCGGACGCCTCCGACAATTACAATCTCGACCGTCTGCGCAAGGCGGGCGCAACGGTCTCGGTCGGTCACAAGGCCGAGAATGTCGACGGCGCTGCGGTCGTCGTCGTGTCCACCGCGATCAAGCGCGACAATCCGGAACTGATGGCGGCGCGCGAACGCCGCATTCCCGTGGTGCGCCGCGCCGAGATGCTGGCCGAGCTGATGCGGCTGAAGAGCTGCGTCGCCATCGCCGGCACCCATGGCAAGACCACGACGACCACGATGGTCGCAACGCTGCTCGATGCCGGCGGCCTCGATCCCACCGTGATCAATGGCGGCATCATCAATGCCTATGGCTCGAATGCGCGCCTCGGTGCCGGCGACTGGATGGTGGTCGAAGCGGACGAGAGCGACGGTACGTTCCTGAAGCTGCCGACCGATGTCGCGATCGTCACCAATGTCGACCCCGAGCATCTCGATCACTTCAAGACCTTCGAGGCGGTGCAGGACGCGTTTAGGCATTTCGTCGAGAACCTGCCGTTCTACGGCTTCGCCGTGATGTGCATCGACCATCCCGTCGTGCAAAGCCTCATCGGCAGGATCGAGGATCGCCGCATCATCACCTATGGCGAGAATCCGCAGGCCGATGTGCGGCTCGTCGATCTCACCCCGATGGGCGGTGGCTCCAAGTTCAAGGTCGAGTTTCGTGACCGCAAGACCGGCGCCGTGCACGAGATCGCCGATCTCATGTTGCCGATGCCGGGACGCCACAACGCCTCGAACGCGACGGCCGCGATTGCGGTCGCGCGCGAGCTCGGCGTGTCGGACGAGGCGATCCGCAAGGCGATCGCAGGTTTCGGCGGCGTCAAGCGCCGCTTCACCAAGACCGGCGAGTGGAACGGCGTCACGGTGATCGACGATTACGGTCATCACCCCGTCGAGATCGCAGCCGTACTGAAGGCGGCGCGGGAATCCACCAACGGCAAGATCGTCGCCGTGGTGCAGCCGCATCGCTACACCCGCCTGCAATCGCTGTTCGAGGAATTCTGCACCTGCTTCAACGATGCGGATGCGGTTGTTGTCGCCGATGTCTACGCCGCCGGCGAGGCGCCGATCGACGGCATCGACCGCGATCATTTCGTCGCGGGACTGCGCGCCCATGGCCACCGCGAGGTGATCGGCCTGCCGGCAGCGCCGGAGCTCGCGGGTATCGTCAAGGGATTGGCGAAGTCGGGCGATCTCGTCGTGTGCCTGGGCGCCGGCAACATCACGCAATGGGCGTATGCGCTGCCCGGCGAATTGAAGGCGCTGGGGTGAACATGCGCTTGTGTAACTCCTCTGCTGCCACACGGCACACCGCGCTCCCTCCCCCCTTGCGGGGGAGGGCGGGGCAGAGGGGTGGCCACGAACTCCGATCTCGCTTGGGGCCACCCCTCTCCCTAACCCTCCCCCGCAAGGGGGGAGGGAACAGAGGCAGCGTGCGCCCCTCACGCGAAGCGAGCATCTCCGCATGACCTTCCCCGACATCACACCCTCACTCAAAGCCGCGATGCCGGAGCTGCGCGGCCGGATGCTGGCCAACCAGTCGCTGGCCGAACTCACCTGGTTTCGGGTCGGTGGTCCCGCGCAGGTGCTGTTCACGCCGGCGGATGAGGACGATCTCGCTTACTTCCTCGCGCATCTTGCAGCCGACATTCCCGTCTATGTCGTCGGCGTCGGCTCCAACCTGATCGTGCGCGACGGTGGCATTGCGGGCGTGGTGATTCGGCTGGCGCCGCGCGCCTTTGGCGAGGCGAGCGCGAACGGCGATGTCGTCACCGCTGGAACTGCCGCGCTCGACAAGCGCGTGGCGGAAGTGGCGGCCTCCGCCAATATCGGCGGGCTCGAATTCTACTTCGGCATTCCCGGCACCATCGGCGGTGCGCTGCGCATGAATGCGGGCGCCAATGGCGGCGAGACCAAGGACGTGTTGATCGAGGCGACCGGCGTTGCGAGGGACGGCAGCAAGCACGTGTTCTCGAATGCCGACATGAAGTTCGTCTACCGCAACAGCGGCGTCGATCCCTCCATCATCTTCACCTCCGCGCGCTTTCGCGGCGAGATCAGGGATACTGATGCGATCCGCGCGCGGATGGCGGAGGTGCAGAGCCATCGCGAGACCGCGCAGCCGATCCGCGAAAAGACCGGCGGCTCGACCTTCAAGAACCCGCCCGGCCATTCCGCCTGGAAGCTGGTCGACGCCGCCGGCTGCCGCGGCCTGCGCGTCGGCGGTGCGCAGGTCTCGGAGATGCACTGCAATTTCCTGATCAACACGGGCGATGCCACCGCGCACGACATCGAGACGCTGGGCGAGACCGTGCGCGAACGGGTGAAGGCAAACTCCGGAATTGAGCTACATTGGGAAATCAAGCGGATTGGAATTCCCGGCTAACCTGGACAGGCGACGAGAGAACATGCGCATCACCATCCTCTTCGGCGGCTCCAACCGGGAGCGTCTGGTTTCGGTCGCCTCAGCCCAGGCGCTCCATCAGGCGCTGCCCGAGGCCGATCTCTGGTGGTGGGACGTCGAGGACAAGGTGCATGTCGTGCAGTCGAAGCAACTGCTCGAACACGCCCGTCCGTTCGAGGACGAGTTCAAGCCCGGCACATCAGGCATTCCGCTGGGGCAGGCGCTCGACCAGGCCAAGGCGGAGGGCCGCGTGCTGGTGCTCGGCCTGCATGGCGGGCGCGCCGAGAACGGCGAATTGCAGGTGATGTGCGAGGCGCGTGGCGTGCCTTTCACCGGATCGGGCTCGGCCTCCTCGCATCTCGCCTTCGACAAGATCGCGGCCAAGCATTTCGCCGCGCTCGGCGGCGTGACGCCGCCGGCCAACGTTGCGCTGGACAAGATCGACGAGGCCTTCGCCGAATACGGCCGGCTGATCGCAAAGCCGGCGCGCGACGGCTCGAGCTATGGCCTGATCTTCGTCAACGCCAGGCAGGATCTCGTCGCCGTCCGCAATGCGGCGAAGCACGAAGACTATGTGATCGAGCCCTACATCGCGGGCGTCGAGGCCACCTGCGGCGTGCTGGAGCGCACCGACGGCTCGATCATGTCGCTGCCGCCGATCGAGATCATTCCGGGCGAGGGCAATTTCGACTACGCCGCAAAATATCTCCTGAAGTCGACCCAGGAGATCTGCCCCGGCCGTTTTTCGCCCGAGATCACCGCTGCGCTGAAGGAGCAGGCGATGCTGGCGCATCGCGCGATGTCCTGCACCGGCTATTCCCGCTCGGACTTCATCGTCTCCGACAGGGGCCTGATCTATCTCGAAACCAACACGCTGCCCGGGTTGACGAAGTCCTCGCTCTACCCCAAGGCGCTGAAAGCCGAAGGCATCGAGTTCGTCGACTTCCTGCGCGGCCTGGTCGAGCTCGCCGGTCGGGGCGTAAGAAAATAATTAGGACTGGTTAACGGCCGAACCGGCGAAATGGCCGGTTTTGGAACCCAAAACCGGTAAAATGCCGGACATCGCGGCATAAATGCCTCACATGCCTGGGCAAAACGCATCCGGCGTTAACGAAGTTTACCTTTTGTTTACCAGGACGTCCGAAGGTTAACGCTGGCGGCGCATATGACGCTTTGGCTGCCGGCGCGTGGGCTGTTGCGGGTGATGTCACCTCCAGCGAACGCTTTGAAGGGGAGAGGTTTTCTTCTTCTGAAGACCAGCACCCGGCCCGGCAAGTCCGAGACGTCATGTTCGCCAGGACCCGCGCGATGTCGCGGGCTAACTGTTGACGAGCTCGTGCAATGGATGGTGCAGGAAGCCTCACCCGGTCGTTTCTGAGATCGCTGAGGCCCCAAGCTGACCTGAAGGCGGCCGCTATCGGAGCGGTCGTGCTTCTGCGCGAGTGGGTGCAAGAAAAACGTGAGCAGAAGCGCGCTGTCGCCCAGAACAAGATCAGGTCCAAGACCAAAGCCAAGCCCGTCGTCGAGCGCGAGCCGCCGCCGCGCGTGGTCGCGCTGGTCGAGCGCTATGCGCCGCGCCGGGTCGGGATCACCATGACCGTTCTGCTGCTGGTCGGAAGCTGCGGCTTCGGCATCGTAAGGGGCGGCCACCTCCAGGATTTCATCGCCGCGGTCAGCGATGCCCGCAACGCGCTGGCCAATTCCGCGGGCTTTCGCATCACCTCGGTCGTGATCAACGGCCGCAAGCAGCTCAGCCAGGACGAGATCCTCGCGGTCGGCGGCGTCAGCGGCCGCTCCTCGCTGCTGTTCCTCGACGCCGACGTCGTGCGCGACAAGCTCAAGGCCAATCCCTGGATTGCGGATGCGACCGTACTGAAGCTCTATCCGGGCCGGCTCATGATCGACATCACCGAGCGCCAGGCGTTCGCGCTGTGGCAGGAGGCCGGCCGGCTCTCCGTCATCGCCGATGACGGCGCCGTACTCGAGCCTTACGTCTCGCGCCGGTTCCTGTCGCTGCCGCTCGTGGTCGGCAAGGGCGCCGACACCCAGGCGCGCGATTTCCTGGCGCTGCTGGCGCGCTATCCGCAGATCAATTCGGTGACCAAGGCCGCGATCTATGTCGGCGAGCGGCGCTGGAACCTGAGGCTCAAGGATGGCCTCGACATCCGTCTGCCCGAGCAGGACGTCGGCAACGCCCTCGCGACGCTGTCCAGGCTCGACAAGGAGGACAAGCTGTTCTCCCGCGACATCGTCGCCGTCGACATGCGCCTGCCCGATCGCCTGGTGGTGCAGCTGTCCGACGACGCCGCCAAGGCGCGCGAGGACCTGTTCAAGGACAAGAAGAAAAAGAAGGCCGGGGACGCCGCATGACCGGTCTTGATCGCACCCAGACCCCGAAGACGCGCCCGATGCCGCACAAGCGCGGCGGCATCGTCGCCTGCCTCGACATCGGCACCAGCAAGATCGCCTGCATGATCGCGCGGCTGAAGCCGTCGGCGCCGAGCGAAGCCCTGCGCGACCGTACCCACGCGGTGGAGCTGATCGGTTACAGCCAGATCCAGTCGCGCGGCATGAAGGCCGGCGCAGTGGTCGATCTCGCCGAATGCGAGCAGGCGGTGCGCCAGGCCGTCGGGCTGGCGGAGAAGATGGCCAAGGTGCGGGTCGAGTCCGTGCTGCTGTCCGTCTCCGGAGGCCGGCTTTCCGGCCAGCTGGTCGAAGCCGCGGCCGACATCCGCGGTGGCGCCGTAACGCCGGCCGATGTCAGCCGCGTCACCTCCACCGGCATGCGCCACGCCACCGGCGAGGGCCGCACCGTGCTGCACGCGCTGCCGGTCGGCTACACGCTCGACGGCGTCAAGGGCATCCGCGATCCCCGCGGCATGGTCGCGCATCAGTTCGGCGTCGACATGAACGTCGTCACCTGCGATGCCACCGTTGCCCGTAACCTGATGCTGGCGGTGGAGCGCTGCCACATCAATGTCGAAGCCATGGCGGCGAGCCCCTATGTGGCTGGCCTGTCGGTGTTGACCGACGACGAGGCAGATCTCGGCGCCGCCGTCGTCGAGATGGGCGCAGGCACCACCACCATCGCGGTCTATTCCGGCGGCCGCTTCGTGCATGCGGCGGGCTTTGCGGTCGGCGGGCAACACATCACGATGGATCTCGCGCGTGGACTCTCCGCGACCATTGCCGATGCCGAGCGAATCAAGACGTTATATGGGACCGTCATCACCGGCGGATCGGACTCGCGTGAGCTGATGTCTGTACCGACAGCCGGTGACGAGCAGGATCTGCCGCAGATCGTCTCCCGCGCCACCATCGCCAACATCGTCAAGCACCGTGCCGAGGAAGTCTTCGAAATGGTTCGGGACAAGCTGAAGGATTCGCCCTTCGCCTCAGAGCCCAACGGCCGCGTCGTGCTCTCCGGCGGCGCCTCGCAGCTCACCGGCCTCGTTGAACTCGGCACACAGATTCTCGGCCGGCCCGTGCGGGTCGGACGTCCGCTCGGTTTCGGCCGGCTGCCCAACGAGGCGAAGAACGCCGCGTTCGCGGTGCCGGCCGGGCTCCTCGTCTACCCGCAATATGTTCACCACGAGCATGTCGAACCGCGAAATACGCGGCAGCAGGTCAAGACAGGGACGGGCGGTTATTTTGGAAAGGTCGGACGATGGCTACGCGAGGGCTTCTGATGAACCGGTTCCGCAACCTTCGCATTTCACCAACTCCCGCGGCCGCCGGCCGGGGCGAACCCACGCGCGCGTGATCGAGAGGCAAACATGACCATCAGCATCAATGTTCCTGATATTCACGAATTGAAGCCCCGGATCACCGTGTTCGGCGTCGGCGGCGCCGGTGGCAACGCCGTCAACAACATGATCACGGCCGGCCTTCAGGGCGTCGACTTCGTGGTCGCCAACACCGACGCGCAGGCGCTGACGATGTCGAAGGCGCAGCGCATCGTGCAGATGGGCACCGCGGTCACGCAAGGCCTCGGCGCGGGTTCGCAGCCGAACGTCGGCGCGGCGGCGGCGGAAGAGGTGATCGACGAACTGCGCGACCATCTCTCGGGTGCCAACATGGTGTTCGTCACCGCCGGCATGGGCGGCGGCACCGGCACCGGTGCAGCTCCCGTCATCGCCAAGACCGCGCGCGACATGGGCATCCTCACCGTCGGCGTCGTGACCAAGCCGTTCCACTTCGAGGGCGGCCGCCGCATGCGCACCGCCGAGGCCGGCATCAACGAGCTGCACAAGGTCGTCGACACGCTGCTGATCATTCCGAACCAGAACCTGTTCCGGGTCGCCAACGAGAAGACCACCTTCGCCGACGCCTTCGCGATGGCCGACCAGGTGCTCTACTCCGGCGTTGCCTGCATCACCGACCTGATGGTCAAGGAAGGTCTGATCAACCTCGACTTCGCCGACGTTCGCGCCGTCATGCGCGAGATGGGCAAGGCGATGATGGGTACGGGCGAAGCTTCCGGTGACAAGCGCGCGCTGACCGCCGCTGAAGCCGCGATCGCCAACCCGCTGATCGACGATAGCTCGATGAAGGGCGCCAAGGGCCTCCTCATCTCGATCACCGGCGGCAAGGACCTCACTCTGTTCGAGGTTGACGAAGCCGCGACCCGCATCCGCGAGGAAGTCGACCAGGACGCCAACATCATCGTCGGCGCGACCTTCGACGAAGCGCTCGACGGCCTGATCCGCGTCTCGGTCGTTGCCACCGGCATCGAGCAGGCAACGATCGCCCGCAACACCCAGGCCACCAGCGCCCCGGTCGCGAACGCGGCGCCGCAGCAGATCCAACAGGTGCAGCAGGCTCCCGCTGCTCCGGCCGCCGCTGCCGAGAGCCGTCTCGCCGACCTGACCGCGCGTCTGCGTGCCGACAATCAGCGCATGGCCGAGCGCGCCCAGAAGCTGGAAGCCCAGATCCCGGCCGCTGCCGCGCCGACCGCGCCGCGTCCGAATGTCGAGCGTGCCGCGCTGGCCGCCATCGCGGCTGCCGTTGCCGAGGTCCCGCAGGCGCCCGCGCCGATGCAGACCTATGGCGACGTCACGGTACGCCCGATCGCGCAGAAGCCGACCCTGTTTCCGGAGCCCGACATGGCCCCGGTCGCGATGCAGGAGCCGATGACGCCGGATACCTTCATCCCGCCGCAGGCCGAGCGTGGGCCGGTCCGTGCGCCCAGGATGCCGCGTATCGACGAACTGCCGATGCCGGCCCAGGCCGAGCTTCGTCAGGCCCGCGGCGAGGCGGAAGAAGAGACCCCGCAGAAGACCCGCCTGTCGCTGCTGCAGCGTCTCGCCAATGTCGGCCTCGGCCGCCGTGACGAAGAGAGCGAGGCGCCGGTCGCAGCCCGCACCGCCGGTCCCGCGATGCCGCCGCTGCCCGATCGCCGGCCCCAGAAGACCGTGGCGCAGCAGATCGCGGCCACGGAGCCGGTATCAGAGTATGCCCGCCGTCCCGCGCCTCAGGGCCTGGACATGCATGGCCGCCCGGCGCCTGTTGCGCCGGCGCCACAGGGTGACGACCATCTTGATATCCCCGCCTTCCTGAGGCGTCAGGCGACGTGAGGATTGTTACAATAAGGCTGACGAAAAAGGGTCCCGGCGGGAAGCTTGCCGGGACCTTTCCTTTTGTCCCGTGCATGTCCGGATTGCGGGACCAAGCAACTGATTTTAAATCATTAATTACGTATTTGGTGGTTCAGTAAAACTGCCGATAACGGTCCCGAAATCCGGCGCAATTTGGTTAAGCCTTGGCGCGAATACGGCAGGTTTGGGGTAACAATCGGTAAAAAAGCGTGAGTTGGCTTGTTTGAGGCAGTGACTATGGTTTGCCGTGACTTGGGGATACGGAGATTCGCAACCGTCGGCACTGGCCGGCCAAGCGGGTCTAGTATAAGTCGCAGTGGGTCGTAGTGGGGCGGATTCCGAATGAAATTTAGCCGGCAAACAACGCTTCGTGCGCAAGCCACCGTGGCCGGCGTAGGCGTTCATTCCGGTCTTCCCGTCACTCTCACGCTTGGGCCTGCGCCCGTCGATGCGGGTTTTGTTTTTGTCCGCACCGGCCTCGAGGGAAGTGACCGTGAGATTCAGGCGACCGCCGACCAGGTGATCGCGACCGACTTCGCCACCGTCCTCGGCGATCGTGACGGCCCGTTGGTTTCCACCGCCGAGCACGTGCTTGCTGCGCTGCGGGGCATGGGCGTCGACAACGCCACCATCGAGATCGACGGCCCTGAAGTGCCGATCATGGATGGCAGCGCGGCGGCCTTCATTGCCGCGATCGACCAGGCCGGCATCGTCAGCCAGCCGGCACAGCGCCGCTTCATTCAGGTTTTGAAACCGATCTCGGCCAAGGTCGGTGACTCCTTCGGCGAGATCCGGCCCTACGCCAACGGGTTCCGCGTGGATATCGAGATCGACTTCACCAATCCCGTCATCGGCCAGCAGAGCTGCGGCTTCGACCTGAGCCCGGAGCGCTTTCGCCGCGAAGTCGGCCGCGCCCGGACTTTCGGCCTGATGTGCGACGTCGCCCGGCTCTGGAGCGCGGGTTATGCACTCGGCGCCTCCTTCGACAATACCGTCGTGTTCGACGACGAGCGGCTGCTCAACACCGAGGGCCTGCGCTACGCCGACGAATGCGCCCGCCACAAGGTGCTGGACGTGATCGGCGACCTCGCGCTGGCCGGCCTGCCGCTGCTTGGCGCCTACCGTTCGGTGCGTGGCGGTCACAAGCTCAACCACGCTGTCCTGACCGCGCTGCTGGCCGACCGTACCGCCTGGCGGGTGGTCGAGGGCGAGGCGGTCCGCCGCACCACGCGTCCCGTGGGCGAAGTCGGTCGCGGCATCGTCGGCGGCCGGATCGCCGCGGCCTATGGGCCGGACGTGTCCTGAAGACACCTGTCGCCACTGGCGTTCTGTTGCCGCCGGCGTTTGGCGGCGGCTTTCCCCGGGAAACTCCTGGTAACGATGATCGGCTAGGATTGCGGCGCGTTCGCCTTAATCCGGGCGAAATGCCTGCCTATCCGGTTGGTTCGAGATCGTTTTTCGGTTACACGGCGTGGTCGCATAGCAGGCGCCACGGCTACATTTCGCGCCCATGACGGGGTTCATGGGCTGGCGGACACCGCATCACAGGGCGTCAGGGCTTAAATTCATGTCGGCACAGCGTATGACGCGCGGATATCTCTCGGTCTCGCCTGGAGTCCGCGGGCTGCTTCAAGCCGCCACCTTTGTGGTGCTCGCGCTGCCGCTGGCCGGCTGCGGCACCGGCGCGCTCTGGGACAAGTTCACCGCCAAGGACGACACCTTCACCGAGGAGCCCGCCGACAAGATCTATAATGAGGGCCTGTACCTCATGAACGAGAAGAAGGACATGAAGGCGGCGAACAAGAAGTTCGAAGAGGTCGACCGCCAGCATCCTTATTCCGACTGGGCCCGCAAATCGCTGCTGATGTCGGCCTATGCCTCCTACCAGGGCGGCGACTATGACGGCTGCATCGGCGCCGCGACCCGCTACGTCACGCTGCATCCCGGCAGCCCGGACGCGGCCTATGCGCAATACCTGATCGCCGCCTCCCATTACGACCAGATTCCGGACATCAGCCGCGACCAGAACCGGACCGAGAAGGCGATCGCCGCGCTGGAAGAGGTGAACCGCAAATATCCGAACTCGGAATATGCGACCTCGGCCAAGGCCAAGATCGAGGGCGCGCGCGACCAGCTCGCCGGCAAGGAAATGAATGTCGGCCGCTATTACATGCAGAAGCGTGACTACACGGCGGCGATCAACCGCTACAAGGCCGTCGTCACGCAGTATCAGACCACCCGCCATGTCGAAGAGGCGCTGTTCCGGCTCACCGAGGCCTATATGACGATCGGCATCGTCGCCGAGGCGCAGACCGCAGCCGCGGTGCTTGGCCACAATTTTCCTGACAGCCGCTGGTACAAGGACGCCTATAATCTTGTAAAATCCGGCGGTCTCGAGCCGAGCGAGAATCAGGGTTCCTGGATGAGCAGGGCCTTCAAGAAGATAGGCCTTTAGTCTCGGCTAGGAAATTTGATTCCATGCTGGCGCGTCTGTCGATCCGTGACATCGTCCTGATCGAGCGGCTCGATATCGAATTCGCCACCGGACTTGCGGTTTTGACCGGTGAGACCGGTGCGGGCAAATCCATCCTGCTCGATGCCTTTGCGCTGGCGCTCGGCGGCCGCGGCGACGCCGGCCTCGTGCGCCATGGCGCGGAGCAGGGGCAGGTCACCGCCGTCTTCGATATCCCCAAAAATCACCCCGCGACGAAGATTCTGGCCGAGAACGGCCTGGATGATACCGGCGAGATGATTCTCCGCCGGGTGCAACTCGCCGACGGCCGCACCCGCGCCTTCATCAACGATCAGTCGATCAGCGTGCAGACGCTGAAGGCGGTCGGCGCCGCCCTGGTCGAGATCCACGGCCAGCATGACGAGCGCGCGCTGGTCGATGCCGCCACCCACCGCCGCCTGCTCGACGCCTTTGCCGGGCTCGAGAAGGATGTCACCGCGGTCGAAGCGCTCTGGGACGCGCGCCGCACGGCCAGCGCCGCGCTGGAAGAGCACCGCGCCGCCATGGAGCGCGCCGCGCGCGAGGCCGACTATCTGCGCCACGCCTCCGACGAGCTGAAGCAGCTCGCGCCCAAGGAGGGCGAGGAGACCTCGCTGGCCGGTCGCCGCACCACCATGATGCAGGGCGAGAAGATCGCCTCCGATTTGCGCGAGGCGCAGGAAGCCGTCGGCGGCAATCATTCGCCGGTCGCCTCCCTGTCGGCCGCCGTGCGCCGGCTGGAGCGGCGCGGTGTCAACTCGCCGGCGCTGGTCGAGCCTGCCGTGAAGGCGATCGACGCCGCGATCAACGCGCTGGAGGAAGCCGACCAGCATCTTCTGGCCGCGCTCGCCGCGACCGACTTCGATCCGGGCGAGCTCGAGCGCATCGAGGAGCGGCTGTTCGCCCTGCGCGCCGCCTCGCGCAAATATTCGACGCCGGTCGATGGGCTCGCCGCTCTTGCCGCCAAATATGCTGCCGACGTCGTCCTGATCGATGCCGGTGCTTCGCGGTTGAAGAAGCTGGAGCAGGCGGCGATCGAGGCTGACGCGCGCTATGCCGCTGCCGCCAAGAAATTGTCGATGGCGCGGCAGAAGTCGGCGGACAAGCTCAACAAGGCGGTCAACGCCGAGCTCGCGCCGCTCAAGCTCGAACGCGCCAAGTTCATGACGCAGGTCGAGACCGATGAGGCCGCGCCGGGCCCGCAGGGTTTCGACCGCGTCGAGTTCTGGGTGCAGACCAATCCCGGCACCAAGCCGGGTCCGATGATGAAGGTCGCTTCCGGCGGCGAGCTCTCGCGCTTCCTGCTGGCGCTCAAGGTCGTGCTGTCCGACCGCGGCTCGGCGCCGACGCTGGTGTTCGACGAAATCGACACCGGGGTCGGCGGTGCGGTCGCCGACGCCATCGGCGGGCGGCTCGCGCGGCTTGCCGGCAAGGTGCAGGTGATGGCCGTGACCCACGCCCCGCAGGTCGCCGCCCGCGCCGGCCAGCATCTGCTGATCTCCAAGGACGCCCTCGACAAGGGCAAGCGCGTCGCCACCCGCGTCAATGCGCTGGCCGCCGACCACCGCCGCGAGGAGATCGCCCGCATGCTCGCCGGCGCCGAGATCACGGCGGAGGCGAGAGCAGCCGCCGAACGGCTGCTCAAGGCGGCGAGTTAGACTTTGTCCCGGACGCGCGTAGCGCGAGCCGGGACCCGGAATGCCGCCACATAGGCCCCGGCTCTGCAGCGCACCGCTCCGCGCTGCGCAGCGTCCGGGGCACGAGACTAACCGCCTTTACCCTCCCGCCCGCTCCGTCGTATCCAAGCACCATGGCAAGAGCAGCAAAATCCAAAGCAAGGCCGCTTCGCGACGTCGCCGACCTCACCAAGGCGCAGGCCAAGGTCGAGCACATGCGGCTCGCGCTCGAACTCGAAGAGCACGACAGGCGCTACTATCAAGAGGACGCGCCCACCGTGACCGACGCCGAGTACGACGCGTTGCGCCAGCGCTTCAACGCGATCGAAAAGCGCTTTCCGGATTTCGTCAGCGCGCTGTCGCCGTCCCAGAAAGTCGGCGCGGCACCGTCGGGGCGGTTCAGGAAAGTCCGGCATTCCGTTCCGATGCTGTCGCTCGACAACGCGTTTGCCGAAGAGGACGTCCGCGACTTCGTCGGCCGCATCGTGCGCTTCCTGAAGCTCGACGACGACAAGGTCGATTTCTCGGCCGAGCCGAAGATCGACGGCCTCTCGATGTCGCTGCGCTACGAGGGCGGCGAGCTCGTCACCGCGGCGACCCGCGGTGATGGCGCCGAAGGCGAGGACGTCACCGCCAACATCCGTACGCTCGAAGACGTGCCGCAGAAGCTGAAAGGCCGCAACGTCCCCGACATCTGCGAGGTGCGCGGCGAGGTCTACATGACCAAGAAGGCGTTCCTCGCGCTCAACGAGCGGCAGAAGGCGGAAGGCAGCACCATCTTCGCCAATCCGCGCAATTCGGCCGCAGGCTCGCTCCGCCAGAAGGACCCGACCATCACCGCCTCGCGCCCCCTGGGCTTCTTCGCCTATGCCTGGGGCGAGATGAGCGCGATGCCGGAGGGTACGCAGAGCGGCATGATCGGCTGGTTCGAGCGCTGCGGCTTCAAGACCAATCCGTTGACCAGGCTCTGTCATTCCGTCGAGGAGCTGCTCGCATTCCATCATTCGATCGAGGAGCAGCGCGCAAAACTCGATTACGACATCGACGGCGTCGTCTACAAGGTCGACCGCATCGACTGGCAGGAACGGCTCGGCTTCGTCTCACGCACGCCGCGCTGGGGCATCGCGCACAAATTCCCCGCCGAGCGCGCCATGACGGTGCTGCGCGACATCGAGATCCAGGTCGGCCGCACGGGCTCGTTCACGCCCGTCGGCAAGCTCGAACCGGTCGGCGTCGGCGGCGTGATCGTGCAGAACGTCACCCTGCACAACGAAGACTACATCAAGGGCATCGGCAACAAGGGTGAGGTGCTGCGCGAGGGACGTGATATCAGGATCGGCGACACCGTCGTGATCCAGCGTGCCGGCGACGTCATCCCGCAGGTGGTCGACGTCGTCCTCGACAAGCGACCGAAGAGCGCCAAGGAGTTTCACCTCCCGAAGAAGTGTCCGTGCCCGCTGCACACCGACGTCGTACGCGGGGAGACGGCGGCGGGCGAGGAGGAGTCGCGATCCCGTTGCACCGGCGAGTTCGCCTGTCCCTATCAGAAGATCGAGCACCTCAAACTGTTCGTGTCGCGGCGCGCCTTCGACATCGACGGTCTTGGCGAGAAGCAGCTCCAGTATTTCTTCGACGAGGAATGGGTGAGGGAGCCCGCCGACATCTTCACGCTGGAGAAGCGCAACGCGAAGCTGAAGCTCGAGGAGATCGAGGGCTACGGCGCAACCTCGGTGCGCAACCTGTTCGGCGCCATCGAGAGCCGGCGCAGAATCGCGCTTGAGCGCTTCGTCTATGCGCTCGGGATGCGACATGTCGGCGAGACCACGGCGCTGGCGCTCGCCCGCGGCTATGGCTCATGGGACGCTTTCCACGACGCCTGTCTCAAGGTCGCCAAGGGCGACGAGGAGGCGATGGCCGAGATGGACGCGCTGGACCAGATCGGCGACACCGTGATCAAGAGCATCGCCGATTATTTCGGCGAGAGCCACAATCGCGGCATCGTCGAGCGGCTGACCAAGGAAGTCGAGATCATCGACGCCGAGAAGCCGAAGAGCAACTCCGCCGTCGCCGGCAAGACGGTGGTGTTCACGGGGGCGCTGGAGAAGATGACGCGCGACGAGGCCAAGGCCACCGCGGAGCGTCTGGGGGCGAAGGTGTCGGGTTCGGTGTCGAAGAAGACCGACCTCGTCGTCGCCGGCCCCGGCGCGGGCTCCAAGCTCGCGGAAGCCAACAAGCACGGCGTCAAGGTGTTGACCGAGGACGAGTGGCTGACGCTGATCGGGGAGTGAGGCTCTTCCCTTCTCCCCTTGTGGGCCTGTTGCGTAATTCGTCAATTGTGATTCCCTCGGGCAAAGCCTTGGAGGGTAGCGATGGCGGTTAAGCAGACGGGACAGCCGAGCTTTGTGGAAGCGCTGATG
>NZ_JAPRAQ010000037.1 GCF_029989365.1 Bradyrhizobium sp. Arg816
GCGCCAACGGGTCATCGACGATCGATCGAACGGCAGACGGTGGCAGAAGCTCAATTCGCCGCAGAAGTATTGGTAGTAGGGGTTCTCGATCCAGCGGGCGCACAGCACCTCATCTGACAAGTTGTGCATGTGCTTCAGAATGAACAGGCCGGCCACGAGCCGCGTCGGCAAGCCAGGCTGCCCCAACCCTGTTTGGCAGACCGAACTAAAGCGCTCATCCAGAAACTTCCAGTCGATCAGCGCCGCCAACCGCACCAGCGGGTGACCCAAGTCGATGATCTGATCGAGCGCCGGAAGCAGCAGGTCTTTCTGGCGATCGTCCCGCGGTTTGCTCATCGCCTTCCCCAACGCCGATGACCCGACATCAGGGAATCACGAATCGCCCAAAAGCAAAATCCCAAAACGCAGGAAAAGAGGTCCAGCACCCTACTTTCCTGCAAAATCGAATACTACATCAAGACCAATTCTGCCTACTCCTCAGACCGATCCGTATTCTTCACGGACGACTACCCAACACGATGGCCTTCTGACGTAGCGCGCCCTTGCAGTCTCTTTGAATTGTCCTTGGCCTCGATCAGTCACGGCCGCCCTTTGTTCGTGGTCTCGGTCTTCGACGGCTGCTCTAAATTGCTGGCCATTTTTTACGCGCAAGATAAGCCTCATGCGCATCAACAAGCGAAAATACTCGATTCTGCAGATCATCAAGTTTCGGCTCGAAGTGGCTTGAAAGCTCATCTCCCCCAATGAACTCGAAGTAGATCTTCAGGGTGTCGGCCACCACCAATGCGAGGGATGTTACCGTTTGGGGTCTTGGTCGCTTCCAGGCCATCTTCGGAGTGAAAGAGTTGGTGGCTTCGTTCCAGTCTAGATGATTGCTATAGATCTCATGCCAGTTACCGTGAATGTTGTGCGAGGGACCACCGAAGAATCCAGAGTATGCGTCTGCTAGCCCGACATCTTTCGCCTTCTCAAAGAGGTTTTTGTTACCCCAAGGTCGCTTGTCGCTAGGGTTCACATGGTCGAGCGGTATGCCGGCCACTCTTTCCGCTCTTTCAATTGAATTGAGCATTCGATCTTCAATCGGCAACACAACTCCGCTCCGCGCGAGAATATTGGCCTTGAGCTTGTCTCGAAGTTTGCGTTCATGCTGCAGAGACTTCTGAACGTAGGAGTCGATCAGATCGGCGGAGAAGTTTTTAATGAAGAACCTGATGTTTACGGTCGTTTCGAACAGCGGTCGCGCGATCAGGACTGCCGTTTCATCGCGATCTTTGCATATTTGATCGAGGAAGGCGTCAAGCAGTTTGTATTGCCGAACCACCGTGCCTCCGACGGCCGCCATACTTCGATCCCAGCTCGCCTGAGGGCCCAACGTGCCAGCAGCTATGCAGGCATAGCTGGCGGTCTCGACCATCAGAGATACCGCGAGGGATGTGAATTGGCTTTCTTTTGCAAAGGAAGCCATCGCGTCGTTATCAACTGGCACGCGGTCGATGAGCGGGACGCTATGGCCGGGAGGCACCACTATTTGCCCTTAAACGCGTCCTGTCGAACCTGGACTCGGGCGAGGTCGAATTGCGGGATTTCTGCCCCTCGTTCTCGCCTAACGTCCAGCATGTCTCTCCATCGATCGCTGGACCATGGCCCCGTAGCCTGGATGCATTCTACAAATATTTCGGTGAGCTTGCCAATCTTTGCTGGTTCGCTGGCTGAAAAACCTGCCCGCGTCTCTGGATGGTGGAGGCGCCACCAAACCTTTTCGACGATCATGTCCTCGCCGTAAGGCTCGGGATTGTCGGGCCGGTTGATCGAAATGTACGAGCCAACTCTCGGAACTTCCGGAAGGTCAAATTCCAAAGAGTACTCCGGGTTCAGCTTGCCCACCTCCCGAACCACTACGATCGCGCGCGTCATCTGAAAGCTCCGAAGCAAAATGGTGTCTGTGGCGGCTTGCTCGCACTCAGTCCTGCGAAGTTGGCCAATGCAGCGCGACAGTCTTAAGGCCAGCACGATTGAAATAGTCGAACATCCGCCTTGAGCCGATCACTTCATCGATCCGCCGATAAATTTGATATTGCCGCTGCGGCACCTCCACCTACCATGCATAATGATTGATACTGATCGACAACAACTAAGCGCAGCCAACGCAAGTGCGAATGAACCTGCTTGTCATCTCTTCCAGACTGGAGCGCCTGTTCGGGCCCGCTCGCTACGGGCGATCTCCTTCGCGATCTCTTCTGCCTGCTTCTGGAAGGGTGACCCTATCATCCATTTCCTATCTTTTCATTGCTCAGATATCGCAGAAAAACCGGGGCGAGCAATTTACTGCCAATCAAGACGAATGCATCTACGGTAGCAACCAGTAACTTAATGTCGAGGCCCTTGGTTGAAGCTGCTACGAGGAAAGAAAACGCCACGAGATAGAAGATCGTTACGAGAAGTAGCATCAGACCCAGGAAGCCTGCATCTATTGCATCCTCCTCTGTCTCTGCGTGGAAAGCGCTGTACCAAAAGAACATTATAATGATTCCGATGGTGATCAGGAAAGCTAATCCCAGGCCTGCACCAAACCATTGCCATGCTGCTTTTGAGAGCGCTTCAGACTCAAGCATAAGCATCTCGACCCTCCGCTTCTGAAAAAATGGCGATCAAGGAAGAGACGACCGGCGTGCTTGACGACGAAACGCCCAGCTAGAGTCATCGGAGCCCCCGCCCACAACAATCAATTCAACCGCAACCGATGCGCGAATGCAAGCCACGTTGTACACAAGCGGAAGAGTGGTCATTGATCCCTCTTCAGCTTGCGCCGGCTCCAATGCGGCTCTTTTCCCTTCGCGTTAAGCTCTGGGACGTGATGCCGGTTCATCGCCCGCACGACCCCGATGCTGGCAACCGCCACAAGCGCCGTAGCGGCACGCAGGGTGGTCCGAAGGACAAGACTCCCGTGATCGGCGCCGTTGAGCGGGAGGGAGAAGTCGTCGCCAAGGTGCTGCCGGTTGCCAATAAGGTGACCATGCATGCGTTTGTCAAAGAGACGGTTTCTCCGGACGCCAAGATGCTGGCGACCGATGCACACCCGGTTTACCAGCGTCTTGATGGCAATCCGACGCACCAAATCGTCAACCATCAGGCGGGCGAGTATAAGAAGGGTGAGGCGCACACCAACTCGATCGAGTCGGTTTGGGCGCTTCTCAAACGCCAGATTGTCGGCACCCATCACTGGGTCAGCGCGAAGCATCTGCAACAGTACGTGCAGGAAATGACTTGGCGGCTGAATCGGCGTAGCATGAGTCCTGCCGAGCACATGAACGCCCTGTTCGACTGCGTCGTCGGGCCGATGCCGTACAAAGTGCTGATCGCCGATGAGTAAGAAGATTAAGAGTACGCCGCCGGAGCCGCCCCTTGGCCTCGATATGCCCTTTGATGAAGCATTGAAGCGCTTTATCGGGACTGATCCGAGGGAAGTAGAGGCGAGCGTTACGCGCGCCAAAAAGAAAAAGCCGCCGGGCAGGAAGCGAAAGCTCCCGTCCGACGGCGAAGTCAGTCAAGAGAACGTAGTGTCTCTACGCTACCGACGGATGCGGAAACGGAATCACGGTCGCTGACGAACGGTGACGCGGCAAGCGTCGCCAATGCCCGCAAACCTGCTGAATCTTGCCATCGCGAATGCGATTGTAGGTATCGATCCAAATAAAGCCGTTCATGCGTGTAGTTCCTTTCATTCGGTTGATTGGGGACGCAAACGCGCACGCGCGACAGCGCGCTCGGTCGTGAGGGACTGAGCGTGCTGTCGCAGCCTCGAACTGAGATTGAGGGCTTCGGGAGGCCGCTCTTTCGCGGCTCCTACCCCGGGCAATAAAAAACCCGGCGCAGAGGCCGGGCTCCTAAGTGCAACGATTTTCGCGGCGTTAAGCGAGGGAGAGTGAAGAAAGAGGGGACCAGCGCTGTCGCGCGGCGTCCCTATTCTCCTAATAGGGAGGAAATCGCGGGCAACCGTGGGAAGGTTCTCAAAATTGCGGGATCAGCGCCGTCACCAGGCTCCCACTTAGGCCGTGCCTGAGTGGTAGAAGCCGAAGGTCAATTGCAGATCGGAATCGCGAAGGCTGAGTTTCGGCGTCAATCCCTTGAGGTACGAACCGACCTCAATGATTTGGCCGTTGTGCCATCGCAAGTGCGACCTGACATAGACGTCCTTCGGCGCTTTTCCATGGTTGTGCATGGGTCTGCCTCCTCTTTGTTGGGCGGTGAACAACCGCCCTCGCTTGGGAACGCACAAGCGGCGATAGGACAAAGGGAGTTGCCGGTGACGGCGCTGAACTTTCACCTCCAAGACGGGGTTTGGACCCGTTCGGGGACAATTCTTCTAATGGGACAATCTCTGCCATCAGGAGAGAGTTGTCCTAGTGAGCACGCAAGCTTGCCGCCGAATAGTTCAAAACCGCCGTCTTACGCAGAGCACACCCTGCGTCCGCCGGATCGATCGTCCTATTCAGTCTAGGGCACGGGACGTTTGACCGTGGCGCACCCTCACACCTGTTTTGTACTCGACACGCAATACGCCGTTCGTGAACAGACCATTCTCTTCCCCGGCCGCCCAACCCGAGCCTAGCTCAAGGGCTGACTTCGCGGGCCCGTCCCGCGCATCGGTTTAGTCAACGCAAGCACTCCGGGTGGCCGGAGGGGTGGCTACAAGGGTGGCTGTGGTTCCGCGTGCAAAGCTTCGCCTTACGCGTGGTACCCGCGCGATTCGATCCGTAACAGTCGAATCGACCTTTTATAAGCGCGTGCCGTAGCTTAGGTCAATGTCAACACGTATATAGGTCCCTCTTTCATTCTCTTTGATCAATATCAGAGGGACGCAGATCGTCGGGCCAAAGATCTGTCGCCCGCAAGTTGGCGCTACTTCTTGGTGAGCCTTAATCACCACGGCGCCTCATCCGCGAGGGTGGGGCGCTTAGCTCCACGAGATCGACGACTAAGCCGCTTTATGGCCGCCTTTTGCGGGCCGCCTCATCACCAAAGCCGCTCGCTCAATGTCGCCCCGCCCCTGTCAAACAGCGTCTTGAAACCCTCGAGCATCCGAGGTGGCTGCCCCTCTGCCGGCATGTTGCAGCGTGGGCACGGCGCGCCAGCGCCGCCACAGGGGCAAGTCCCGTCCTATGGATAATCAGGATGACTTTCGCACACCCAGCCGACGTCTTCGCAAACGAAACAATTCATCGCGCTTCCTTTGGGCGGCGAGACGGCCCCGGCTGCAGGGGGGCAAGGGGTTAGGCCGGGGCCGCTCCGCCAGCTCGATGGCGAGCCAGCAAGAAATAACTAACGAGCCGCAACCGCGGTTCTTCCGGGGCCATCGGGCGACCTGGCCTGAAGGGGCGCAGCAGCCTGCCTCAGCGATCGGGCGGGCTCGCTACTTCGTCAGCTTGTGAACGTCCCCCGGCTGTAGGTTAAGCTGCTCAAACATCCGCTGCTGCGCAGCTGTCAATGCGACATCCAACACTTCCGCGGTCCAGCCTTCTGGAACGGCAGCGAGAACCAATGTCAGCGCCTGGCTTGGCTTGGCGAGCGCGATCCAAATTTGCGTTGTTGTGTCGTCCGCGGTCACTTGAACGACGGTAAATGAGCTGCCGAACGACTCTGCCATTTCGTTCAATGCGGCAACTAGCACACGGGTTTCTAATCCGAGGCGACTCGATCTCGCTTTGCCGGTCTTCCTTCCTGCATATTCTCCAGCGCGGTCGGCGGTTGTAAGCCCGGCGATGTCAGCCATTCATTGATGTGAGCGGCGGTATCGGCCTGGCGAGCTCGCCGGAGATATAGCTCGCGCTGGGTGCCTGGCGGCAACTGTGCTGCGGCCTCCTTGAAGCGCGCAGCCTCCTCGGCCAATCGCTCTTCAAATGTTTTCGTATGCTTGGTTCGGTTGCGACGCTTGATCATGCGCTGCACCTTTCCGTCAGAGGAAGGCGGGAGCGCATTGTCGCGTTCTCATCACCGATGTTTGCCACAATACCGCGCGGTGATAGCGCCTAAACTACTGAGGGGCGTGGTTGGTTTCTTTATCCTTTGTTAAGTCATTGATTTATTTTAAGAACTACTCAATTGTGCTAACTACTCATTTTACTGGAAACACAACATTACCGCGCCCCCACGGCCCGTGCGGTATGTGGTCTAATCCCATCGGACGTTTGATTCGCTCGGTGCGTCGGCTGCGGCCGACGAGGTAAAGCAGAGCATCTTTTCCAGGGGCACGCTCTTGCCCAATCCAGCAAACGATAACCATCGCGTACAGCCGCGTGGCCTACGCCGTGCGGCTGCTGCCCGCTATCTGGGCATCAGTCCAACGCATTTCGATGCCCAGCGCAGAGCCGGCAATATTCCGGCGCCGAAGCAGATGCTCGGCGTGGTGCTGTGGGACCGCCAGGACCTCGATCGCTTGTTCGACGGTGTTTCAGTCGCGAATGAAAACGACGGCTATTGGGACAAGGCATGCGGCAGCGAAAGCCTAAATTCGTAAACGAGTACGTCGATAGGCACGGCAAGCCCCGCGTCTATCTGCGACGCCCCGGGCAGGGCGCAAATCGCCTTGCCAGCGCCTTTGTACACGCCGGAATTCTGGACGGCCTATCGTGCGGCAATGAGCGCTGACGAGCGGATGCCAGAGGTGCGGCGTGTCAAGGTCGGCAGTATAGCGGCGGTGGTGCGCGCCTATTACGGCTCGACTGAATTCAAGGCTTTGGCTGTGAGCACGCGCGACACCTATAGCGGAGTGCTGGACCGCTTTGTTGATAAGCACGGCGAAGGGCCGATTGCTGGCCTTCAGCCAAAACACATCAATAAGCTGATTGACGAGATGGCCGATATGCCATCCGCCGCGAGCCGGAAGCGGCTTAAAGGTCTGATGGACTACGCGGTGTCTGCTGGCCTTCGCAGCGACAACCCGGTTGTCGTGGCTAGCCTAAAGAGTGCAACACCATCGGCCCGAAAACTGGCTTGTAGCGCTCATCGAGCATGAAGATCACGAAAGGCTCGTTGAAATCCAGCTAGACGATGACTTTTCATAGATTGAGTGCCGAAACCAATTCATTCCAGCGGCCTCCGCGAATGCCATGGCATGCGCCAGTGCCAGCCGCAGCGTTTGTCATAATCGAGCAGGCCAGCGGCGACGTTGCAGCCGACGAGCGGCGGCAACTCCACACCGGGGCAATGAGTCGTCAGACCATCGGCGATACCATCGCATCGCACACAGACCTTGAAGCTAAAATCCCGGCTGAAGTAATGACCGGGGAAGCTCACTAAGATTCCCATAGCTCTGCGCAGCCTCCTCGTTGATATAATCGAATTGTGATTGCGTCAGATCGCTGGGATCTGTGAGACCGAGAAGGCACAGATCGTCTTGGAGAGGTCGCAGATCACGACCGCGGACTCCAGGCGCGGGTGCCTAGCAGCGTGCGCTAAAAGCCCTTGTATGTCCGTGCGGACATTCCGCGTCGGCCGGGTCAGAAAGGAATGTCTCGAAGGGAGCGACGGGATGAGTAGATGACTCACCGCGAACTCCAAGCTTGCGCTAACGTCGTCTAACGCGCAAACCTAATGCTCGGATACCTATTTCTTCGCGTTGGTTGTCAGCGATTTTCGTGCATGCCTCGCATGTTTTGTGCGAAAAGTCGCTTCGGCCGCAGTTATTGCGCTAGCCGCTCGATCCAAATCGTCGCGCTACAATACAGAGTTGTGTTTTGTCCACGGAGACAGGCAGGGGCTGGCCATCGACCGAAGGAAGCAAGTCAATTTAAGGTCGGTCAACGTGGATACGCGCTCGTCGGACCTGCGCTAACGCAACACATGCCAGGCTTTGCCATTGGGACACGATCGACACCAAGGAATCGGATGGAGCCCTATACGCCTCATCGCGTTTCCCGCCCGTCACAGCTGCCGTTAAACAATTATTTCAAAACACGCCAGCGCTCAAGTCGAGGCCATAGGCCGCCGCGATAAGCGAAATAACAAGGCCACTTCCGCAGACCACAAGAAGGGCCTTGAGCATTTCAAAGTGCCTTTTGAACTGGATCTGCGGAGAGCACACACGGACGGAAATCGGGCTGACGTTCGGTTCCATCTTGACGAGGTCGAAGCCGTTTTTATGCACACCGAGCAGCGAGAGGCGTGGGCGCACTGCGTCGGCTGAAGCGGCCTCGGCAGGCCTCAGGCCATTAGGTCCGTGATCCGCATTACCTGCCCTGCAAGCTTGCTCCTTGATGCCCTCGTTGCAGGTCCAGACGAAAATCATTTTGGCCGTGAACGTCTTCTCGTCCTGGTCGATCTGAAGTTGCCCTTCGGTGATATGGCGGGCCACGGCATTGTCCATCGGGTGCCGGGATCTTCGATCCCGGCTGCGGGATGATGCCACGCATCAAGTCAGTATTGAAACCGGGAATGAGGGACGGTGTCTCACCACCGTAAGCATGCACCACGACACTTGGCCACGTCGTGGTGGCGCCCTGTAGTCCGTCGTTTTGCGCAGCCGCTGGCCTCACGAGATAACCGACCAGCTGTTCTCGTTCAGCCTGCCGTCCGACTTTCTTTGTCCGCCCCGTCACGATCTTGAGCGCATTATTCGGCAAAGGCTGTTGTAATGTTTTGGCCTCATCCATGGCGCGCAATCCAGACTTCGCGTTCCTCGTCGATCGTCAAAATTACCGGCCTTGCCTTGGGGGGGATCGGCCCGACCATTCGGCGTATCGTTAGGAAGCCGTGACCAAATGCGGCCTCGGCGTGGTCAGCCTCCTGCATCGAACCAACTTTGAATTGGATAGACATTAAGCGTGAACTTTCGAATCCAAATTTCCGTGGTTTCCCGTTGCATCAATGGAGTAACCTGTTTTCGCCTTTGGGGGCGTAGGGATGGCGCACTACCGAGCTTACCTTTTGGATCAGCACCACCGCGTTATAAGCGTGGCCAATTTGCAGTGTGCCGACGAGCAGGAAGCACGAGAACGTGCTCAGCAGCTAGTTGATGTCAACGACATCGAGCTATGGCAACTTGATCGCCGTATTGCGGTGTTTGAGGCCGCCATAATCCGAACTTCGCAGGCGGCGGTACAGGAAAGCGTTCAGCGGGCGCAGCCCCCTACAATGAAGCCTAAGTGAAGGCTGCGGCGCAAAAGAGGCGCACGACTCGGGTTGAGCGCAAGGATGACGGCTTGGTTTGTGGTGATGCTATAGAGATTGCAAATGGAGAACACCGGCGCCGACCTACTCGACCTCGATCATTAGCTCCTTGGTGGCCCGCAGCTTCGGAGGTAATAGCCTTGTGCTTGAACGGCTGACTTGATTTCGTCGCTGACCTTGAGAACTCTTTTTCTGCTCTTGCGCCACTTATGTGCAGCGTAAAGCGCGGGTACGGCAGAGCCTGTACTTAGAACGAGGAAGTCGCGCTTGTCATTGCGATAGACATCAAACACCTTTTGCCCCCGCTGATCATATTGAACTAAGAATGAAATATGTTGGTCGTCTTAATGGAGGAGCTTAGTATCTTGAATGGCTGTGCGGGTTGTAAATCTGCAACGCCCGCGACTTTTGCTTCACCGCGTTCCGGATTTAGAACGATTGATGCAAGCCCGGACTATCGCCAAATTGGACGCGCTAGGCAGCTACTTCAGCGATGCCGTGAACGGCACGAGACAGTAGGATCGGCTTGTAACCCTCCCGTACGGAGCGGAGATGCCCTGGAGCCCCAACAGCAATGATCAGCCGGATGTGATCTAGGGAAGCTTAGAACGAACTAACCACCGAGGAGATCTAGCAGACGCGAGAATTCTGGAAAGGGTGGCCAGCCTCAGGTTGGTCTCATCGGGAGTAACGCACATGGCAGGTCCTCCAACCCAAAAGGACATCGAACGCCGGGCATATCATTTGTGGCAGCAAGCCGGAATGCCAAAGGGGAGGGATCAAGAGTTCTATTTGGAAGCAGAACGACAGTTAAAGGAAGAGCTGATCAGCCACGAGCTCAAAACGCCGGATACGCTGTGAGACGATGGCGACAAGGCAGTCCATGGTCGCCACACAGGTGAGAAGCGGTTTCATTATTTGCTCCAAGTTGCATACCGCAGATGGCGAAGCCGAGCGTCGCTGCAGGGTAGGTGAGTCGGGCCGCCCTGTATCGCGGCAGGTCCAAGTCGAGTCAAAGCGTCGGTGTCGGGCAGAATCGAAGGCTACCATTTGACGGCCGCTGCGCACGAGTTGCGAAGGCGCGTTGCTTTGGAGGCGCTTCGGCGCCTGACCGCGTGACGTAACCTGTGTACGCCCGCGACCGGACGGTCAAAAGTCCGTTCGATCGTGCTCCTTTTTCGGTAGCGCGCCGGTAGCGCGCTATTTCGCGCGTGTGAAGGTGCTTGGCGGCGAGTTGATCATTGAATGCCGGCCTGAACTTGTCCCGCTGATCGAAAATATGAACATCGCCGACCAGATCGTGGTGCGGGGCCTGCCGCTGCCTCCTGCTAACTTACATTGCTACATTTGTACCTTGCCTAGACTTTTCAATCGAGACTTCAGTTCAATTCCAACATGCCGTACCTGGCTGCGCCACGAGATCGTGTCCGCAAAGTCGCGCCGCTACTTGCGGCTACCGGCGCTGCATACAAGGTGGGCATTGTATGGTTGCCCTCTCCAACACTTCACACCGCAAGACTGCGCAAACTATCTGCGAAACGCCGGGTACGCTTCCGCCTAAATCGGAAAGGCTCTAGGGTGTCTTTGGAGTAGGGGGGGCCCGAACAGTTCCGAAAGAGGGCGGAGTCCGGGAGCAGGTCGACCCCAAGTCCCGCGAGGTAGCGGCCGACGATCTTTCGCCTTTTGAAGGTGGCAGTCCCGATCGCCTGAACGCCGGTCTTCCCGCGCTCAATCCTGTATTCCTGCCCGTCCCAATGGGCCAGGGTAAGGGGCCTTCCGTCGACCGGTGAGAACCCCGTGTCCCACAAGAGGGCAATTAGCGCTGCAAGGCCGAAATACTTCTCGCGCCACGCCCGCTTAACGAGGCATTTTGATTTCGCGGTTTTGGCGTTTCACGGCGGATTGCTAACGACGGGTCGTGATCGGCAGGACACAGCTTCATCCCAGGCAGCACGCCGTACAGCGCGCGCCAAATCTTCATCGCGCGAAATGCCTCGTTGACGCCCTTCCGCTGGATAAGCCCGAAATACCAGCGGTCGAGATGCTCAAAACGAACCGTAGCCGGCGCTACATCACCAAAAATCGGTTTGATGTATTTCCAGCCTCGATCCCAAGCCTCGTCTCGTTGTGGTCGACGTCTATGTGAAGGTCCGTCCGCCCCGGAAGAAGGGAGAAGACGCCTATGCCGCGGACTACGAGGCGGTGACACCCCTGCAGCGCTACGCCAGCGAGCATAGGCTAGCCGTGGTTTTGGTGACCCACACGCGCAAAATGGAAGCTGAGGATCCATTAGAAGCGATCAGTGGCACTAATGGCGTAACCGGCGCGGCCGACGCAGTTTTAGTGCTCAACCGGGACGCCAAGGGCACGACCCTTTATGGCCGCGGTCGAGACATTGAGGAAATCGAGACGGCAATGCGCTTCGACAGCGGCAGGTGGTCGGTCCTTGGAAATGCCGACGATGTCCGAAGTCGGATGAGTGGCGGAAGATCGTTACAGTCTTGAAGGAGACGGGTGACGAACAGACGCCGGCGGCGATTGCCAAGCCAGCTGGTATGAAGCCAGAAAATGTCCACGTGTTGCTGCGCAAGATGGTCAAGGACGGCGAAGTGATGCAGCCTCGCATCGGCTACTACACGGTGCTAGCCCAGTTCGGGCAGGCGCGCGGCTAGCTTTATAGAACTCTGACTATTCTGGTTACTCCGATTACTCTTCTAGAGGAATCACCGGAGCAATCGGAATAATCGGGAGTGTTATACGCAGAAGCCCCAACGAGTTTGTGCTTCTGGAGCAGGGCGGTGGTCATGCCCTTAGAACGCGCTGGCGAGGCCGGACGGCGGCCTTGCCCCGCGGCCGGTGTTCGGTCAGGGACGCTGCCGAATACTCACCCTTGGCGGCCCGCCTACCGTTTGTATCGGTTCACCGGCCGCACGGTCCAGCGGCGGGTGTGGCCTAGCGAGGCCTACCGTTCCGGGAGGTGCATCGTTGCTGGCCGTACGAGTATCGATGCGCTCTGACGTGATTGCCGATCCAATGGCGATGGCCAAGGCGATAGCAGATAGGAAAAGGGCTGTCCGGTTCTGGTTGTCCATCGTTAGACCTCCGCGAACGGCTCCATAGCGCGGGGATAACGCCGAACTGACGACTTGGTTCTTACGGTGGCCGGCGATGGGTAGGGGGGCTTCGATTATAACATCCGTTCGAGGCGGTGGCTGAGCGGAGATTCATCAAGGCAGCCCTCGACGAAGCCGAAAATTATCAGGCGATATGTCTCAACATTAGTGGGCCGGCCGCGGCTGTCGACTTGGGCCGGCGGCCGTAGCAGATTGGCGACGGGTCGCCCTGTGCGCTGAGTAGGACGGCCCCACTGCTCTGGTTGGCTGCCCGAGTATGGATGCACTCGGCCGCTAGGCGCCAATTCCGAGCAGAAATACGACGACTAAACCTTTGCAATCGCCGCTATCCTGCTTGTTGCGATGCTACATCGCCAAATATCCCTAAGGGAAACCGGCTTTGGTTAGATCACTGTATTTCGCTGTCGCGGCGGTGCTCTTTTGGGGCGCTCTCGGGTGCCTTTTTTTACTCTCTTTGGAAGTTGCCGTTCTAATCGTCGCGCTGCCTGGTCTCACCCAATTTCATTCCGAATCGGCGCTCTCGCAATATTTCCGAGTATTTTCAGTCTTGCGTCGGCCCGAAGTCGCTCGCCAGGAATTGCTCGTGGGTCCATTGCTTCAGCGCATCGTCGTTGAGCACCGAGGTGACCAAGGCATTCCAATTCTCACCTGCCTCCCTCCATTTCGTTTTTCGGTCCGGAAGGTTACGCAGCAACCGAAATGCCCTCGTTGCGAACTTGCTTGCCTCTTTCCCTTCAGCAGCCTCGCGGATCACGTCTTTGAACAATTGTTCGGGAAAGGTCCACCCGGCGCCTGTGAAGCGGTCGGCAAATATGTATTCGAACGAGGCGCGAAACACGACCGCGGCTAGCGCATCCTCATATTCCGTGCCTGCGCTGCGCAGGTCGAACCATTGCAGCAGTCTTCGAACGGCTGCAGCAGGCGAAAACTGGCAGTCTCCGAGCGTGAGAGATACGAACATATACGCGATGTCTGATTGAAGTTCGTCGTCCAGAGACACGTACCAATGTTTGATTGCTTCAATAGGAGTCATGTGACAATTGCTATGAAAACGCGAGAATACAGGATGCGCCCCCGCTCAGGCGCGCTTGATCACGTAGCGCCATGGCTCTCAACCAGCCGACTGCCGGCAGGGGCAGTTGCCCAGGAATCCCTGCTTCTCTGCTGTAAGACATCGACGATGGTGCTCGCCGCAATTCGATGGCACGTCGTGGTTGGCTGCAAAATAATGCGTTCTTAACAGAAGGGAAGTATCAAGCAACGGTGTAGGGTGCTGCCTCGTGCAAAATGAACGCATCTCGGTCAGTTGTCCTCACATTAGACGGTGAATCATTCTTACGATTAGTCCAAACTGCGCAACCGAGAACGACGCGACGAGCTGTCGAGGATAGCCCATAGCGCTCTGGGGCGTCGCTCGTAGAAGACCGCGCCTCCGAGCAAAAGGATTGGCCAAATGCCGCAGAGTTATCGCTTATCATCGTCTCACGGAAAAAGATGCAGAAACGATTGCCAGAGTCGACGTAAATCGCTGCGTTGGAGCTTCTGTCGGCGCATGGCTCCTTCAGCATGCGCACAGCCATAGCTTGGAGCGCCGAATTTGATCACTCGGCACCGGCTCGAGCTGTGTTGCAGAGCGGCATAGTAAATCCAAGCTCCCGATCCAGGATTTGGGTTGTGCTCGTTGTGATCGCCGCGGCGAATAGGTTCGTGGGCTCAAGTTGTTGACCGGCTAAGCGTCCCGCAGCTGCTGCTCTCTTGAAGGTTCTTGCATCTTTAACGCGGCGTGTAGGCGAGCCTTTTCCAGCCGTTGCCTGACTCCGCTAAGGCAACTAGCCAGCTTTGCGAAGTCCGTAATATCGAGATAACCAGAAACAAACTCATCGAGTTCTTCCTGCTGCGCCGTGATGCTCGCAAGTTGCCTGCGAGCGCTATCGGTTAGCGACAGGTTGACGATTCGTGCATCGTTCGCGCAGCGCTTACGTCGCACAAATCGCTTATCCTCAAGCTGTTTCGAATGCCTCGTAATGAAGGCGGACTCAACCTTCATCAACTTTGCAACCACGTTGACCGGAACTCCGCCGTCCTGTTCCAAGTCGATCAACGCCATCAAGATCATCATTTGTGGTGCAGCAATGCCCAGCGCATGCGCCTGGAAATAACGAAGGTCGTCCAGACACACATTAATGGCTCTGATCTCCCACGTGAATCGCCTGAGCACATCCTGACTCGCGGCAGGGCTCTTCCCGAGCCGTCTTTTCAATCCTGGCAGCTTGGACGGCATCAGATTTCAGGGAGCCTCCATCCTAAAACTATTCCGGGCGAGCAGAGCGCAGCTGGCGGGGACGACATATGCGCCTACTTCGAAGCGTCGAATCCCGGGTCAATAAGCAATCCCACCAACTCGCTTCCGTGCCAACCTTCCTTGCAGACACGTCCGGTGCCGAAGCTGCCTAGGAGCAAAGCAGCTTCACACACTCACCCTGGTGAAATCACTCAAAATACAACTTTCATATGCAGAATTCCTGCTTCATGAACTGCTTTTGCATGCGATTACAGCGTCTAACGTCCTGAACGTCGCGAGTCCGCTCCAAAAGCGACACTGCTCCGCCACACGATTGGACTGCGAGCTTTTTAGGTTGTCGAGAGCTGCTCACTGAATCACTAGAACAACGCGTACGGCGCAGGATCAACCTGTCGGAGCCGGCTCCAGGCTTCGAAAGCAGGAGCTGGAGATCGCCAATAGCTCCTTATTCCACGATAAGTCACACCCTGGATCGAAAGACAAGTAATCGCAAGTCAGTTCTTCACCAGGTTGTACGTCGCGGGCCGTGAAAATTCTGCAATGATCGTCTTGATATGTGTTTGGATGACTGCTGTGATTCATGAAGCGAGCGTTGTCAGCATTATACTCTACGACGCCGTCATTAACCTTGTGGTCCCTCGGATAGGCATGCTTATCAAGTAGAGCTTGAAATGTTGGAGCTAGAGCTTCGTATTGTTCGCGCGTCACCGCAATGTCAACGATCGGGTTGTGAATCCAAAGTAGCGCGCCTTTAGGCAAACGAGTCGCAGAGAAAAGTCCAATACCGCCAAACTGGTCTGGCTTCAAAATAGTTTCAACAATCAACATCGAAGAAATCCCCAAAGTCACTAACACCGAGCAAGCTAACTGACGTGAGCTGCGAAATCTCCTGCACGAATTGGTAGGGTCGTCTATCCGCGGCGCCTTCATCACAATTAGGAGTTCCTCGGGATTCGTTTCGGCTTGCATGGTCCGGATCGCCTTCCGCGGCACCGCCATCGTGGTGATGCTAGAAGGGGCTGCAGGTCGGTGGGATTCCGGGCAAAGATCCGCGCCGATCAAGGAGGCGAGTGATCGTGACCTGTGGACTCTCAACGCGGCGGCACGCCGGCCTTTCTCGCGGCCCTGCAAGCCGCCGACAAGGCCTTCCTCAAGGCCTTCACGAGCTGGGGGCGAATGCGTCAATGCCCATTCGTTCCTCTGCCTTTGCTAGAAAGAAAGTGGAGACATGGGCAGACATTATAGTGCCGAGCGCCCCGGAGGGGTCGGCAGTCACCTCCGAGTTTTCTGCACTATCACCTCGCCGCAACCAGCCCAGCAATCTGATCAGGCTCTTTACCAACAAAAAGGCGCCATGGCTGTTCGGCTCAACAAGGAGCCGCTAAGCAATGGCGCCCGCAAGTTCATCGGGGCCGGCAGTACCTATCCGGACCGCCCAGAACCTCACTAAGCTCGCAAGAGGCGCTGAAGCAAGCTATCGTCCAGCAACAAGTTCGCTACCTGAGCTATCTGGACTGGCCTCTTACGTAGCGACTGTCCCTGGTGTCTACATCTATGGATGATGGATGAGCCGAACGTCGTTGGGTCCTCCCGGCCCCAAGAGCGCCGTGTAACGCTCGCCGCGAATGTCATATTGCTTCATCGGCTGCGCTGCGTCCGGCAAGAGGCCCCAGTGGCCGAGCTTTGAGATCATCGTGATTGGGGCGGGCTGTGTGCCGTGCGAAAAGCCCTCAGGAACGGCGAATGATGCGGCGTAAATCTCGCGGGCCGCGGGCGGCGTCGTCTCAGCTGTGGCGGACGCCGGAGCGGCTTGCTCCATCGTCTGTGCAAGCAGTGCTGGCGAGGGCCGATTCGCCGGCTGTGCGCTCGGCTGCGAAACGCGTTCCGGTCGAGATCCGAAATGAATGGGTGCGCCTGACAGATTGAGTGGAGAGCTGCCCCTCATCGCCGCCGCAGGCACGAACAGCGCCGTGAAGCGGTCGTTATGAACTATGAAAGGAGCGGGTGGGGTGTCCTGGCTCGGCGGGACGCTGCTACCCTCTTGCGCGCCTGACGTGCGCTGGTCGTCCTGCCGCGAGTTGAAGGAACGAACGGCCGCTCCGGAATCCACGGCGTGGTCATGACGCTCGGTTGGCTCGAGAGACGACGATGAGCCGGCGTTTTCCAGCATCGCCCACAGCAGATCCTGAGCGTGGTCTTCCGCAGGAAGGATCAACGGACCGCTGACCCGAAACGGTGTGCCAGCCTGTTCAATTAGCTCGCGAGGGGCTGAATTGCTAGGCTCGCTGGGCCGGTGCTCAATGGCATCGGCTTGCGTCTGGCTTAGTGTCCTCTGTCTCTTCGCAGGCCTCAACTGGCCGGTGTAGTCCTCACCCATCAGGGCAGCGGCGTCCTCGCGTCCGCTGACTGCGTGTTCGGGATGAGAACCGTCGGCCCTCTGGTGCTCAAGTCCCAAGGCCTCGGCGAGTCTAAGGCCTTCTTCCGACAGATGAGGATAGTAGGGATCAGCAGAAACAGGATCCTCTGCGATCGCAGAGGTACCAACTTGCGGCACTTCATCCAAGTACGGCTCAAAATCCGCTTGCTGCTGTTGCGCTTGCGGCACCGCGGCGCTGTAAGCAGCGAACTCTCGGTCGAATGGGTTGATCGTGTTAAATGGGTCCATGTCCGCCCCCGGTTCGAGTGTGTCGCTCTCGCTCTATTAGGACCAGCTGTCGACAAGCTGACGCACTCAGAGAATTCGGTGAGCCAAATGGGCCTGCCCGATCGCCACACTTCGCTCGAAAAACGCGCAAGACTGCGCTTCAAGTGGCACGCCTTGCGGCATTTTGCGGTGTCCTGCTGGATGGAGGCCGACCTGAACCAAAAACAGTTCAGACCTTTGCCGGCCATAGCAGTCTTTAGGTCAAGGACCGCTACGGCCATCTGTTCAAATCGGACGACCACAACACTCGCAGGATATGATCGCGAAAAGTCTCTTTGATTCGAAGGCATAAAGGGTCTTCGGACCGCTCATCGACATGCCGCATTGGGCGGCGGCATTCAGCAGGTGTCGGATCCGCGTGAGTACCTATCTCAAGCGGACCGATCGCAATGATCAAACGCTCATTGAACATGGTGAGCGGCTCGGCAACGGCGTCGTGTTCAAGCGACTTGGCTTTCTTGCGGAGCGACGTTCGGACGGAGCATCACTTGCCGAACTGTGCCGCACGCGGCGCACGGCAGGAAATGCGAAGCTTGATCCCACGCTGGATTATTCGCGCCTCGTCTCAAGATGGCGGCTCTTCATTCCGTCGACCTGGGTCGCGGAGGCCGAGATTGATCGGCAAGCGCGAATTTCTTGCTGTCGCAGGGCAGACCTTGCTCGGTCCGCATATTGTAAGGACCGAGTCCTCGGTGGTTTTATCGCCGGCGTCGGCGCGCATGAGGAACTCGCCGAAGGCTATCTCACCCTTATTCCGACATGCCTGAAGACGACATCGAGGTACTGGCCTGCAACTACGTTGAGGCCTTCGCGTAAACCTCAGGACTTTGGCCGAGCGAACGCGCCCGCGCGATCTCTACGATGGCGTGAATCCTTATCGAACCGCCGTCGAGCGGACAGAGTGTTGTCTCGACCGAGCCGCGTCCCCTTAAGGGCGCCATAAATAACTTCAGGCTGATCGCCTGCGTCTTCGGGCCCATGCCTATTGTGACAGAGACTTATGGTGGCCGCCTCGCGACGTAACGGAAGGAATCGAATTAGAGGCTTTCACCCGTTCTGTCGACGTAAGATAATCTGGACTTCGGCCCTCGCTTTCCCACTACAAGCGCGTCGAGATCAGATATACTCACTCGCCCTCGTTGTATTCGGCCCGATCGAAATCCGGGCCGAACAGCGCTGCTGCGGCGTCGTAGAGCGCGACGGTATTGACGGTCGACTGCATGGCGTACCAGGCGCGCAATGCCTCGATCGCCGAAGCATGGGCTAGCAACTGTCGCGACGGGGTTTGCCAATCGAGCACCTCCAGCTTGGGCGCCTCCCGCTTCGTGCCGCTCTCGAGGATATTGCGATCGATTGTCATTTCTCTGCCTTCGCCGTCCTAGTTGGTCCGCCAGACTCTATGCGCTCGCAACCAGCCTGCCAGTCTGCGCCGTGTTGACGGAACATTTCGCGATGCGACCGTTTGATGAAGGCGCGCTCGGCGCAAAAGCCGGCGGTGACTGAAGCGGCTACCGCTAGGCCGCAGGCGACGTAGTCATCCAGCAAACTCCAAATTATGTTGCTGCCGGCGACGACGGCAAAAGTGAGTGCCATGACGGTATTGCGAACTGCTTTAACCATGCTTGTTCCCCCAGCCGATCGGCGAGGGATGTTAACATTGCAACCACGACGTTCTGCGGCGTTTGAGGGGCATGATCCGTCGCATTTCTGCTAGATCAGCTTGTGGTCGCGCGCCATGCCGCGCGCGGCTAGACGGCACTCAGTAGTGCGCCAGTTCGCGCGAGGAGATCCTTCGCCGGCTTTAACTGCACGATGGTCCCATGTAGCCGCGGGCCAGACGAACGACTCGAAAGAACTGGTGGCCGACACGGGATGTGATCACCAGGCACGAGGTCTGTCAGGCCGAAGCAGCATCAGCAGCTCAGAGCAATCCACGGCAATTGCTGTTGGGGCAGTGGCCTTCAGCGGCTGCGACGTTGGCCGTGGCTTGGTAAGACTTGTGGGAGGACCGGTTGCTCCGACGACATGTTAGGAGAGCCGCATGGCATGAGAGAAGCTTCGTCAATGACAAAGCCCGGCCGGGGCGGAATTGAACAAAACTGCAGGCTAACCTGCTGAAATCCTGCAATGTGAGGCTGCTGACCAAACGATCAAAGCGCGCGAATCGCGCTAATGTAAGAGCGATGAGGTTTTCGTCCGGCGCGTAGCAATGATATCGAGGCGCGAACGCAGCGCGGGCGTCCAAAGTTCCCTTGAGTCATCAAGGCCGGTGATGATGCGCGAGCAACGAATCCCATTCCGAATTTTATATGACGGCGAGTGCTTCATCTGCTCTCGAACTGTGACTGGCATCAGAAAGTTGCGTCAGACGGTTGCTGTCCCTGGGTTTGGCGTCGAGGTGGATTTGGCCGTTTATAGTGAAAACAATTCTCATCCAATCTCGAGCATGGAGAACGCGGCCATCCTTATCGCTATCCAGATGGTCGCGCGCGCCAGCCATGCTCGTGTTGCGCGGCGCCGCGCCGCCCCAGGCGCGTAGTTGTCGTTTGCCATGCTCGGAAAGTTCGAGGAGTTGCCCCGCTGCGCTCCCAGCCGATGGCCGCATTTGACAACATGACGACGCAAGGGCGCTTGAGGCTGGCTCGGACGACCAATGCGGTCGCTTGGAATTCGTTCTGGTACGAACGTACAAAGGACGTGCTGTCTGCGAGGTTGATAAGGAGTTACTCGTGTCGAAATGAGCGCCGAATCTCTTGCGCGCGGACCGTGACAAAACCAAATGTGCTTGCGGTTCCGAGATGAGATGATGAAGACGATGTGCTGGGGGACTATAGTGGCCAACAATGAAATTGCTTTTGGGATCGATGACAACAATACCGTTGATCAAAGCATCTCGGCGCTCGCGGCCGCACTGAAACGGATCGACGATCCGCTAGCGGACGTCCTGTCAGGGGCACTTGCAAAGCTCAGCCTGGAAATCGCCGTCGATCAGGAGGCGCTCCTCGATGCGTTGTACGCAGCGACTGCGCCGGTGCAACCGCATCAGATCTCCCCTGAGGAAAGCACTGCCCAATGAGCGGCTGGTATCTTCAGAAGGTTTCAATCGAAGGCTTTCGCGGCATTAACAATGAGGGTGCTCCCCTCGTTGTCAAACTCAAGCCGGATTGCGTCAACTCCATCTCCGCGCCGAACGGTGTCGGGAAAACGTCGATTTTCGATGCGGTGGTCTACGCGATTACCGGTCGCATTCCCAAGCTCGACGAGCTGCCAGCGGCCGAGAAAGGCTCGTCCTACTACCTCAACCGCTTCCATGCGGGTGGTGTTGGAACGGTCACCCTGACTCTTGTGCCAGCCGGCGGCGGCGCCGAGGTCGATGTGACGGTCCGGCGCGATGCGGCCGGCGGGCGAACCGTAGCGGCAAGTACCGGGGCAGACGGAAATGCGATTCTGGCCGACCTCAATCGCGAGTTCGTCCTTCTCGATGGAAAAATATTTCAGGACTTTATCGATCTAGCGCCCCAGAAGCGCGGCCGATCGTTCGCCGGGCTGCTAGGCCTGAAGCGGTATTCGGCACTGCGACAGGGGTTGGCCTCGCTGACAAATACGAGAGCATTCAACAATCACTTTGGCGTCGCCACCAAGGAAGCCAAGCAGAATACTGCGACTGTCTCCCTCCAGCGAGCGCAGGCCAACATAAGGGAGGCCTTCACTGCGCTTGTCGGTGACGAGTACGATCCGGCAGAAGCCGAAACATCTATGCTCGCGAAGGCGCATTCCGCTCTCAGTGGCATCGAACTGCTCAAGCCCCTCTGCGAGGGGCGGACGTTCGAGGAGATCGACCCCACGAGTTGCGTCGATGCAGCGAAGGTCGCGGAAGGAGGTGAGGCGAGAGCAGAGCTCGCTAAAATCTTGCGCGACGAGGCGAGGTGGTCGGAGGCACTGAAAGCCGCGCCGAGCGAAGAGGATGCCAAGCGCCTTGTCGAGCTGGCCGATGCTCGTGATACCGCCTTTAAGCTTACTCAAGGCGATCTTTTCCGCCAGCTCTACGGCCTCAGCGAAATCATCATCGCGGATGACGGTTGGGTGGATAAATGTGTCTGCCCGACATGTGATCGATCTGGTGCCGGTTCGCTACTCGACCATGTTCGCCACAAGCTCGCGGCCTTTGAGGCCGTGGAGACAGCTTCGGCCAATCTGGTTCAAGAATGGACCAAAAAAGGTTGGAATCAGCTCGACGAGCTGGAACGGTTAGGGCAGCAGCCAGATGAGCAGGCCCTATTCGCCCAGGCAAAGGACATCGGACTGACGGGGGCCATCGACGGGGCGCGCGCACGCTCGGTCGTGGGATGGAAAGAGACGCTGACTGATCGCGCGGTCGCCAAGCTCAAGCACCTCACCGACAGCAAAATCACACTGGAGAAGAGCCTTCCCGACAAGCTCACGGCTGTCGTGGAGAAAGCCGAAGCCGCACGCCGCCTCCAGAGCAATTTGTCGGACCTGCGCGCCGCCCTGAGAGAGCAATCCGCCATCGCTGCCGAACTTGCGCGAATTGCTCGGGTCAAGAGCTTCCTTGACACGGCCAACTCACGCTTCGCCAGTGCCGAGTCCGCCGCAAGTGCGCGTCGACTCGCCGCGATCGAGCCTGTTACGCGAAGTATTTTCGCGGCGATCATGTACACCGATGTGGTGCCGGCCCTGAAAAAGCGCGCCGGCAGCGAAGATCTTTCCATCTCCCTCGCTCAATTCTGGAAACTGCCGGACATCTCGGCCCAAGCCGTCCTCTCCGAGAGCTATCGCAACGCCTTCGCGATCAGCGTCTATTTGGCGGCCGCCTCGCTCTATGGTGGGGGCGCCAAGTTTCTGATTCTCGATGATGTCACATCGAGCTTTGATTCTGGGCACCAGTTCCATCTGATGAACGTGATCAAAGGACAATTTGCGCGCCCTGGGGTCCCAAATGGCCCGCAGGTCATCCTGCTTAGCCATGACACAGTCCTGGAGAAGCTTTTCAACACAAATGCAAACGAGGGCGGCTGGTGGCATCAGTGCATACAGGGCACCGCGCGGACATCGGTGCTGCCGCAGTCGGGCGCGATCCATAAGATCCGCGATGCAACTCACGCCTTTCTCGATACCGGAAACACCGATGATTCCGCGCCCCGGATCAGACAGTACCTCGAGTTCAAACTCGAGGAGGTCATCTCGAGGGTTGGCATTCCCGTGCCTATCAACATTGCTTTCAATGACGATAAGCACATGGCAAAAAACCTCATAGATGCCATCAAGGCAGCCGTCGATCTCCATGACGCGGCCGGGCGCCTGGTCCTGGAGCCTGCCCAGCTCGCCGGCCTCGGCACCTCGGTGGCGACGATCGTGAGCAACTACCTCTCGCATTGGTCGACAGGACAGACCCATGCCTTCACGGCACCATCACTTAAAGGGGTAATGCAGGCGATCGAGAATTTCGCGGGTTGCTTTCAATTCGAGCATCCGGCAGGCTCGCGTCAGTACCGCTACTATCGATCTCTTAGCCAAAGGTGAGAATCGCTGTGGCTTCGAGCCCTGCTACCAGATCATCCAGGTCGTGGGGCTTGTCACGACAGCGGCCACCCAGGAGATTTAGTGTACCCTCGCCGCGAAAACGGGCTGCTGCGACAGACAATGCTTTGTCCCCAGGGGTTAGAATCTGGCGCTTTTCCAGGTACGATCCAGTACCCGTCTCGCAGTCCCATTTGTTGCAAAACGACCGTCATGCCGCTGAAGTTTCTGCAGACAGTTCGCGCCGCCTGATCTTGGCTCGCTGAATGCAAATAAGCAAATGCGCTTGAATGTGCTGCAAGACGAATTCAGCAGTTGATTCGAGGAAAGCAGATCAGACACTTCCCCCGCTGCGGTCGCAGCGTTTATCGCACCGCCGTTTGGTCAAACGAGAGACCAAATCGTCGGTGCGATGGGAGATTGCGAAAAGTTGCGGCAATGCGTCGTATTCTGCAGCGAGTTGTCGTCTCTCTTGAGGCATCCACTCAAGAACAAGATCGCCGCCTCCGTGACGAGTGGCGGGATCAATAGAGCATTTGAAACCAGCTACTGATACAGCGCGAGTAGTTAGTTAGGATCGCTCATTCTTTGTGGGGCTGGGTTCGCGGGGCCTGAACGTGCGCCTGCATTGATCATTTCTCACTATGGCTTCTTGAAGCGGCTCCTGTGATGCCGCTTCCCCGACGTACCCAATGTTACCCAACTTCGATCTGAATGGGTGCATATGGGCGGAAAATGCCGGTTAGCGTTCCCAACACTCGCGGTCCTGGAAGAGGAGGGGCGCGTGAATTGCAGGCCAAAGAGCCCAAAGGAGGGACTAATGCCAAGGACGCTAGCCGCTTTGCGCGGCCATTCGGCTCATTTTCTCAAAATCGCTCTGATTTGCTCACCTCTCTTGCTCGGTGCGTCCGCATCTTTCGTCCAGGCCAAAGCGGAGGATATCAACTGGCGCCAGTTCGAGGGCTCTTCGATCGTGTGGGCTTACGACATCCATCCGTATGCTGATGCCGTTGCAGCACAGTTGCCTGAGTTCGAGAAGTTGACAGGCATCAAGGTGACGCCCGAGCTTTATCCGGACGATGCCTACTGGAATAAGCTGACCATCCAGCTGAGCACAAAGTCACCCTCATGGGACGTCGTCGGCACGGGAATTCAGCCAGCTTGGGATCTCGCGCCCGGTCAACTGCTCGAGCCGCTCGACCGCTACCTGAACGACCCCAAGCTCACCTCGGCGAGCTATGATTACAAGGACTTCTTCCCCGCACTACGTGACGCGCTGACATGGGAGATCAAGAGCGGGCAGATCGAGGCGGGCCGGGGTCAGGTGTGGGCCATCCCGCACGGTTTCGAAAACATCCAATTGTTCTACCGTAAGGACATTCTGGACAAGCACGGTATCAAGGTTCCGACAACCCCGCCGGAAATGTCCGCGGCTTGCGAGAAGCTGAAATCTGCGGATCCTGCGATCACACCTCTCGGCGTGCGGGGAGTCCGCTTTTGGAGCAGCATCCACACGGCTGCAATCTCGATTGCCAAGTCCTACGGTGTGCACGACTTCGTCGTCAAGGACGGCAAGTTAGAGACCGGACTCGATTCGCCCGCGTCGGTCGCCTTCCACAAGGACTATGTGGAAATGATCAAGAAGTGCGCTGCTCCATCCTTTGCCAACGACAACTGGTATCAGGTGGTCGACGGCATCAATTCGGGTCGGACAGCGATGGCGATCGATTCCAACATGTTCGGGTTCTGGAACGATGTCGCCGGCAAGCCCGCTTCGGGCAAGATTGCATTCGCTCCTCCTCTGCGCGCTCCGAACGGCAAGAATTTTGAATCGAACATCTGGATCTGGTCCCTGGCCATGAATGCGGCCTCTCAGAAAAAGGGAGCAGCCTGGCTGTTCATCCAGTGGGCGACGTCAAAGCAGGTCGAGCTCAACGGTGCCGTCGCCGGAAAGCTCGTCAACTCTCCGCGCGCCTCGACCTGGAGCGACAAGGTTTGGCTCGACTATGCAGCTAAACCGGAATTCACGAACTTCGTGGATACCTTCAAAAGCGTGCAGGAGAGGGCTGCATTGGCCTTTACGCCGCGCGCAGGGTTTGCCGAGGCAATGAACGCCTGGGCGGTTGCCATGCAGAAAATGGTCAACGGCGCGGACGTGAAGGCGACGTTGACCGACCTCGCCTCGGAGATCCGCTCCTCCATGTAAGGCGATCGGGGGCGGCATAGCGAATTGTCGCCCCCACTACGCCCGAGTATCTTTTGAGAAGTGAGCGATGGACCTTCGAGGCATCGACGCAATCGTGACGCTACAATCATCGGCAGACCAGCTGGCCTCGTCCAATAACGAGCAGGTGCAAAAGGCCGAGCAGAATGCTCTTGACTGGTGGAGCCTTGCTGCGATTGCCCCCGCAATCATCATCCTGCTTGGATTTCTATTTCTGTTTTTCTATGGGGTCTTTCAATCACTGACCGATCTCAAGTTTGGCCGTCCCGTGGTTCGCTTCATTGGATTCACCAACTATGAAGTGGCGATCAAGACCCAAGATTTCTGGAACAGCGTGCGGGCGACTATGGCGTATGCCTGCTCCGCCGTGCTCGCCGAAGCGTTCTTTGGGCTTGCGCTCGCCAAATTGTTCGCAAGTGGAGTGTTTCTTGCCCGGCTGATGCGGCCCGTCATTCTCCTTCCGTTGGTTTTGCCGCCGATGAGCGTCGCTTTGATGTGGACCACAATGATGGATCCGCAGAACGGGATCCTGAATTATTTGCTTTCGCTTGTTGGGATCGGCCGGTTCGCATGGATTTCGGACGCCAGCACGGCGATGTGCTCGCTGGTTCTCATCGACATATGGACTTACACCCCATTTTTTGCGCTAATAATCTTCGCCGGCTTGCAGGGAATCAATGACGAAATCAGAGAGGCCGCGCGGGTCAATGGCGCGCGGGCTTGGGCAACGTTCCTCTATATCGAGCTTCCGCTCATCGCACCGTACATCCTGATCGCCGCGGTGTTTCGGCTGATCGAATCGCTCAATCAGTTCGATATCATCTTCGGAACAACCCAGGGCGGCCCGGGTGACAGTACCTCGGTGCTTTCGGTCCGCGCCTACATCACGGCCTTTCAAAATCTCGCTTTCGGGCGTGGTGCCGCGCTCATGGTTGTCAACTGGATGATCGTGCTTCTCGGGACCTTGGCCATGGTCAAATTGTGGCGGTTGGTCCGGCAGCGCGTAAGCTAGAGGAGGCTGAACATGCGTTTCAATCGCTCAACGCCTACAAGCTTGTTCCCTAATCTGCTGGTTGTTGCCTGTACGCTGATCCTGACATTTCCGCTGGTCTGGATCGTGATGATGTCGCTGAAGCAGCAGGCCGAGGTCATGACGTGGCCGCCGCGCTTTATCTTCACTCCAACATTTGAAAACTTCCGCGTTTTGTTCGATGCCGCCCAGGCCGGGGCAACAAGCTACGGCACCATCAAGGTTGATTTCCTGACCCCGGTCACAAATAGCGTCGTGATCTCGCTTGGTGCGGTGCTCGTATCGCTCATCGCCGGGGTACCGGCAGGCTACGTCCTGGCGAGGCGTGATATCCCTATGAAGGAGGACATCGCATTCTTCATTCTTGGCTTCCGCTTCGCGCCGGCGCTCCTTGTCGTCATACCGCTGTTCAGCGTGTTCCAGACAGTCGGCCTTTATGACACCTATTTCGGTATGATCTGGGTCTATCAAGTCGTCACGCTGCCAATGATCATTTGGCTGAGCCGTTCATATATCGAGGACATCCCAAAGGACATTGAGGAGGCGGCCGCCATGGATGGCGCAAAGCCATTCCGAGTTGTCTGGCACATCGTTCTTCCGCTTCTAAAGCCCGGCTTGATAGGCGCTTCTTTGCTTATCTTCCTGCTCGCGTGGCACAACTTCGCGCTCGGCCTGATCCTTAGTTCGACGAAAGCACCAGTCACCGTCGCCCTGCTCAAGCTGCTCAACCCGGGCGTTCAGTTCTATCCGGTGATGGCTGCGGGTCTGGTGGTGACCATGATTGTGCCGGTCATCCTGATCATCCTTGGCCAGCGTCATCTCGAACGTGGTCTTACCTTCGGGGCCGTGAAATGAGCCCCAGACCATTGATGTTCTTCGGAACGACCAATCTCGACCTCTGCTTCAACGTCGAGCGGCTTCCAGCGCCGGGTGAAAGCCAGATGGGAAGCTTGAAGCGGAATGCGGGAGGCAAGGGCGCCAATCAGGCGGTCGCCGCCGCTCGATTGGGCCTTCAGCCGAGCTTCTACACCCGACTTGGCGATGACGACGCCGGTCGATCGTTGCGGCAAGCGCTGGGTGAGGCAGGTGTCCGTCTCGATGCCATTGCGGTGTGCCCAGGGGAGATATCGGGTTCTGCTCTCGTGCTTGTGGGTGACGACGGCTCCAACATGATCGTCATAGACCCGGGAGCCAATGCAAATGTCACACCAAGCATGGTCGAAAAGGCGGCCAAATTCATTGAGCGGGACGCAATCGTCGTTGCCGAGATGGGCATGCCAGTCCCCGCGCTCAATCACCTCTTTGCAATGAAGAGCGTCAAGGGGTTCGATCTCATTTTCAATCCGGCGCCCGTGAGGGCGGGCCTGTCCGCGGCGGCGTGGAGGAGTGTTGATTTCGTCACCCCAAACCAAACGGAAGCTTTCGAGCTCACCGGGGTCGAGGTACACGACTTCGACAGCGCCGCTCATGCGGCTGGAAAGCTCCTCGATCTCGGCCCGAGAGCAGCCCTGATCACACTTGGTGCGCAGGGCGCCTACTACGCTGATGCCAGCGCGTCTTTTGCGCTGCGGGCATTTCCTGTGAAGGTCGTTGATACGACCGCGGCGGGCGATGCCTTTAATGGAGCCTTCGCCGCCTCTCTAGCCCACCGGTTGCCAATACGAGAAGCGATCAAAAAGGCGCTCGCGGTTGCCGCCCTATGTGTGACGCGACGCGGTGCCCAAAGCTCGATGCCTAGCGGTGAGGCCGTCGACGAATTTCTGAATTCTCAAACGATCTTGGAGTTGGAATGACCGAACAGTTCTCAGTTGCAGACAGGACCGTGCTCGTGACCGGTGCGGGTGGGGGCATTGGCTCAGCCATTGCCAATGCTTTCCGTCAAGGCGGTGCGAACGTCCTGGCAACCGACGTAAATGTGGAAAACCTCCGGGACATTCTGACGCGCTTGCCGCACGGCAATGGGATCCTGCCCATGAGCATGGACGTGTCTCGAGAAGATGATGTCGGCAGGGTGCTTGATGAGATCGCCAAGCGCTTCGGCAGGCTTGATGTCCTGATCAACAACGCCGGAATAAAATCGGCTCAGCCGCTTCTAACCGGCAATGCCGAGAAGATCGAAAAAACCATACAGATCAATTCCGTCGCGGTGCTTCGCTGTGCCAAGCAAACGATCGAGCGCTTCATGAAGGGCAAGGGCGGCCGCATCGTCAATGTCGGGTCCTCGTTGTCATCTCAAGGCGCGGTTTTCAACTACCAGGCTGGCGGCGCTGATTATTGCTTGTCAAAGGCAATCGTGCACGACGTGACAAAGCTGCTCGCTTATGAATGTGCTCCGCTCAAGATCAACGTCAACGCGATCGCACCCGGGATTATCGATACACCCATGCACGGGCGTCCGCGGGAGGAGACCGAAGCGCGCCACAGTGGCCGAATTCCGCTGGGCCGGGTCGGATTGCCGGAAGATATCGCAGGGCTCGCGGTGTTCCTGGCCAGCCCCGCAGCTTCCTACATGACCGGGCAGATTGTCCATGTGAATGGCGGGATGCTGATGAATGGTTAGCACCGGCTCCAAAGTCAACTGGCCGCCGATAGAAGGGGTCATCTCCGATCTGGATGGGGTCGTCTATCGTGGCACCACCGCAGTCGCGGATGCGATAGAAGCATTTACGCGATGGCAGGAAGCCGACGTGCCGTTCTGTTTTGTGACGAACAATTCCACGCATACCCCGGAGGACGTCGTCCGCAAGCTGAGAGGATTTGGTCTTTCGATCGCACCGTCAGAGGTGGTCACAAGCGCCATCACCGCCGCAGAACTCATTCGAGCGAATTATCCGCACTTGACGCGAATCTATGTCATCGGCGCTCCCTCGCTTGTCATGGCCATGCGCGATGTTGGGCTGGAGGTCACTGACCGAACGCCTGAAGCGGTTGTGATGGGACTTGACCGGGATATCACGCACGAGAAGATGCGAATTGCCGTTGAGGCGATCCTTAATGGCGCTGTCTTCATCGGAACCAATCCCGATCTTCTGCTGCCGACGGCCAGCGGGTTCGAGCCCGGGGCTGGTGCGACGATTGCAGCTGTGGCAGCCGCTACGCAAGTGCAGCCTTCGATCGTTGGAAAGCCGCAGGCGCCGATGATCGAAACAGCGCTCTCACGCCTTGGTACGAACCGCGGTTCGACCATTATGATCGGAGACCAAGTTTCTACGGATATTCAAGCCGGAAAGAGGGCGGGTCTTGCCACGGTGCTTGTTACAACCGGCGTGCCGACGCGTCAGGGGCCGTCCTTGATGGCCCCCGACTTCATCGTATCGAGCTTGCGCGAAATTGAGGTAAGTGCTGCTCGCGCGCCTCAGGCGCGACAGAGGAGGGCATAATGGCCAACGTTCGCCTGGAGAGCCTCAAGAAGGCCTATGGGACTATCGAGATCCTGCGTAATATCGACCTGACCATCGATCACGGCGAATTTGTCGTCTTCGTTGGTCCGTCCGGGTCAGGCAAATCCACCCTTCTGCGCATGATTGGCGGGCTCGAGCCCATCAGCGGTGGGCGGCTCCTCATCGACAATGAGCTCGTCAACGACATAGATGCCGCCGATCGCAACCTCGGCATGGTCTTTCAAAGTTACGCTCTCTATCCGCATATGACGGTGAGAGAGAACCTGGCCTTTCCCCTGCGCATGGCCAAAGCCTCGAAAGCCGAGATCGCCGCCAAGATAGTTAAAACAGCGTCGCTATTGCAGATCGACCATCTATTGGATCGCAAGCCTCGACAGCTTTCAGGCGGGCAACGCCAGCGCGTCGCAATCGGGCGCGCCATCATGCGAGAACCAAAAGTGTTCCTGTTCGATGAGCCCCTGTCCAACCTGGACACCGAATTGCGCGTGCAAATGCGGGTTCAGATCGCCAAACTCCACAAGCAGCTCGGAAATACCATGATCTATGTGACGCATGATCAGGTCGAGGCGATGACCATGGCCGACAAGATCGTCGTCCTCAAGGACGGCAACATCGAACAGGTCGGCAGCCCCCACGATCTATATCACAATCCGGCCTCGCGCTTTGTGGCAGGATTCATCGGCTCGCCGAAGATGAACTTCCTGGGCGGCAAGGTCGAGGCAGCTCACGAGCATGGTCTGGACGTCCGACTGGGGGCCGGCTCTACGATCTCCGTTCCGGTCCAGCCGGACCAAAGGCTAGTTGGCAAGGCGGTCACCGTCGGAATCCGCCCGGATGACTTCTCCTCGCCGGCACCCGAGCAGCAGGAGATCTCCATTGGACTCGACGTGGATTTCGTTGAGCATCTCGGTAGCGTCACGTACATCTACGGTAACGTTGGAGACGAAACGGTCGTCGCCAGGGCGCCAAAATCCGGCTCGCGCAAGGGAGCCGGAAAGCTCACCCTCACCGCCGCTCCAGCCGATTGCCACTTGTTCATGAGCAATGGAAAGGCGGTTCGGCGGTTGCAAGCGCCTGCGACTTGGAGCTAGTCTTGATGTCGAGCCGTGCGATGATGCCGGCTTCAGATCGACACGCGGATCACTGAGGTGAAGGAAGCCGGCATCAGGCAGTTCTTCCGGAATTCCCGTTCGTTCGTCCTTGGTGCGGGGATCGGATCTGGCATGACGGCCAGGGCCGCGGAACGGGCGGGCGCCGACTTCGTGCTCGCACTCAATGCTGGCCGTTTTCGTGCCATGGGCGGGGCCTCGCCCGCCTCCATTCTTCCAATCCGCAATAGTAACGAGTTCGTAGCGGGGTACGGACGGACCGAGATCCTGCCAAACACAAAGCTGCCGGTCTTCTTCGGCACCTGTACATTCGACCCCGAGCTTGATCTGGATCGATGGCTCGACCGAATCGTCAAATGGGGATTTGCAGGTGTGACCAACTTCCCTTCCGTCATACACATCGATGATGACCGCAGGTCATTGCTCGAGAAGTCCGGCCTTGGCTATTCCCGGGAGATCGAGCTCCTTGTGAAGGCTGCAAAACGCGGCCTGATGACGATTGCCTATGCTCGCAGTCAATCTGAAGCGCGTCGAATGGTCGAAGCAGGTGCCGAGGCCATTTGCATCAATTTCAATTTAAACCGCGCGGTTGAAAGCGGGCCCGATCCGTCGATCAGCCTGTCTGAACTTGCAGCCCGTACGAATGCCGTTGCGCGCGTTGCTCAATCCGTCAACAAGAGCACCATTTGCCTGCTTGGTGGCGGCCCGATTACAAAGCCGGACGAGCTCCTGGACATCTGTCGCGAGACCGGAATCCAGGGGTTCATCGGAGGCTCTTCGCTGGACCGCGTGCCTCTGGAAATGTCGGTCCTCGAGGTGACGTCGGGCTTCAAGACCATCCACCTGTTGCGCGAGAAGGTGGATCTGCTCGAACGGCAGCTGCAGTTGAGTGGCTTCAGGCACGGCGTCATCGCGCAGTCCTCGGCAATGAAGCGCATCCTCGAGATGACCAAACGCGTTGCGGCGACCCCCAACCCAGTCCTCATCTGGGGGGAGGCCGGCTCCGGCAAGCGTAGAATAGCAAGCCTGGTTCACGCATTTAGCGACCGCCGGCACGCCAAAGCGGCGTTGTTTCATTGCCGACCCGGTCCGGCGATGGATACACTCGGCCCGTTGTTCGGCGCCGAGCGCCTTGAGAGCGGCAGACGCCAATTGTCGCTCCTGGAGGCGTCGAGCGACGGCGCCGTCCTGCTGCTGCATGTTGACCAGCTTTCGCGTGAAGGCCAGGAGCGCCTCGCCGATTACCTGGAGACAGGCGGGTTTACCCCTCTGAACGGGGTAACTGTCATGCGTTCCCACGCCCGGATCATTGCGACCGCAACGGTGGCCCGAGGCGCTGGCCTTGAAACGGTTCTGTGCGCGCGGCTTCTCGACCTTTTTACCGGGCTGGATGTCCAGGTACCTTCGCTACCCGACAGGCTTGAAGATCTGCCGCAACTCGTTCAACACTTCACCGTCGAAGCCAAAGGAGATTCCAGCGCCCAGACGCTCACGATAGAAAACTCTGCATTCCTTGCGCTCGCCGGGCACGATTGGCCAGGCAATTTGCGCGAGTTGCGGCAGGTCGTCAACCAGCTCGCGACCATGCCATCAAGTCACATCACCGGTGAGGTGCTAAAGCCGTTGTTGCAGCCCCCTTCAGGCGCACGGCCCGCGGCCTCGCTGTCCGAGCGAGACTGGATTATCGAGGGTCTGAAGAGAAACCGGCTTCACCGCGGCAAGACTGCTCGCTCTCTCGGGCTTTCGCGCAAAACCCTCTACAACAAAATCAAGAAACTGCGGATCCTCGAATAAGGCCTCATGCCCGTCGGAGCGGCTGCTTGGCCGTGGCGGCCTGCTCCAGGGAGAACTTCGGTACCGACGACGATCCATGAGAGCCAAGGCTTACGAGCCCGATGTCCGATCCAATCGGCAGCGCAAGCACCTCGGGTCGCAGATAGACGGACCCATCCAGCTGTGAACCTAGCCGTTGCTCCGCTGCTGTCATCTTTGCCTCGTCGGCCGCGACAAACAGGACTTTGAACCCTCGGCTTGCAAACCACTCCATACGGCGAAGCTCGAGCTCCTGACCGCGATCGAGCGGCACTCCTGCCGGTGTCCGTTCAATCATGGGGGCAGGCGGAAAGTTCGTCACTCCGGTCATCCCTGCATCTTCCAACAAATCACCAAGATCTTCCCAGCATGCAAACGGGTCGATCATGACGATCGCCGCATAGCAGGAAGGGGGCATTTTGGGCCCCGCTTCCAAGTCCCGCAGGAGACAGTCGTTCCAGTCGATGACGGGAAGCGTGGCCATGACCAGCATGGCGTTCTGTGGAAGGGTCCGCAGTGACGGCGCATAGATCGTCATCTGATCACCGCGAGACGAGGAGAGACTTGCGGCAAGGCGACCTAAGACATTGGCTCTCACGGTTTTTACCCAACCCTACCCAATTGATGCTTCCGCCGATCTTACACGCCGCTTCATCCAGGTCTAGACCACGACTTCGATCGTTGTCGGAGCAACGTCCTGTATTTCTTTGGCGCAGGAGCCAGGTTCGGCTGGAAAGGGATGGTCGTCGGCGCCGTTTCCTCCTGGCTGCTTGAGTGGGCTCTCCGCGCCCGTCCAGAGTGTCGAATGCGATTTGCTGCAGGGTACTGAGGAGCTCCGCTCGCTATGAAAGAGGGCCCGTGAAGCGCCTCGGGAAAAAAATCGGGCGAGCTATCTGCGCCCTACGGATCCGCTAGCAGACCGGTTGTCTGCTTCCTCCCTGACTGGCGCCGCTGCTGGAAAACTCCGGCAGCGGCATCTTTTTGACTCGGAGCGCGCCTTGCCGCGCGGTCGGGAATTGGTGACGGCTCGCGACCTTGCGGGGAGCCCCAATCCATCAAAGATCCGCCAGCTACGCTTGCCCCAGTCTGGTTTCAAATGGTGAGGCGGCTTCCAATCCACACGGTGGCGCTTAATCACCTCGTTTCGGAACTGCTGTACCTCATCGGGCGCCTTCATCGAAACGCAGAGCGCCCCCTGTGCTCGCTCCATTGCGAGCGATCCTTTCGATGATGGGGCAGGTCCCGGAACGCTCTTGGCTGGCTAAGGACCTCGCCTCAATCACCGTTCAGCGCTGCACAGCCGGCGGCTGTTCAACGCTGGTGGATGCTTTCCCCGAGTTCGTGAGGCGCTCGAGGCGCATCAAGAGATGGCTCAGCCATGGTGGCATTCTGGGCGGGCTCTCAGAGCTTGGCAAGGGTGTGCGCTGGACGATGCCAGCGAAACTGGGACGAGAATGTCGTCCTTCGCGTCCAGGTGCGCGCGGCTCACTTTGATGGGACCCTTCGCTCTCTTTATTGTCCTCACTTAGCTGCGGCTGAACAGGCATGGTCGTGACGTTCGCTCGCTCTTTGGCTGCGGCTACCAATCAATGCTCCGAGGAACGAACTGCGCCGCGCCACGGGGTGCGCCCCGACGAGCGATCAGCTCCAATCGCGACGTGATGTATCGAGCCAGCACTGTTGGGTCGGCGCCGCAGTAGGGTGAGTATCGAGTACCGTTCGGCGACATCTCGCCAACGCTCATCCCGCGACGGTGAGAACGGACACTTGCTTGCGGTCATTGGCGGTTGGGCAATTGAGACCTGTGGCAGACAAGGCTTCTCCCGCAGATCGAGTGCAGCGTCAGGGCAAAGTCGTCGGCTTGCCCAGCTTGTTGGCGCCGCACTCCCTGTGGCGTCTGCACTGCCCACGAGACGCCGCCAGATCGTCGCCGGAAGTTCACGGTGCTTCAGGGAGTTAGGCAGGGGTGAGTCATAATGACTCACTAAAAACCCTTGCGGAATCAATGATTCTGATACTCTGCCATCCGAGGAGATTCGGATGGCAGACCCAACTTACAATTTGAACGGCGGCTTTAAGCCGACAATGAAAAGGTTCGCTGATCTCAGCGGGCCAGATTTTTTCCCCACCCCACCGTGGGCAACGTTTGCTCTGATCGACAACGAAAAATTCACCGGCGAGATTTGGGAAAGCGCGTGTGGTGATGGGACGATGTCCCGGGTGCTAGAGCAGACCGGGCAGCCCGTTCGCAGTTCTGATTTATACGATCGCGGCTATGGCGAGATCGGCTTTGACTTTCTTGAGCCGAAATGGTCAGCCGACAACATCGTAACCAATCCGCCTTACAACTGCGCTGAGGGCTTTGTCGCCAGCGGCGTCAAGCATTCGAACCGCAAGTTCGCACTGCTGTTGCGGCTTGCCTTCTTAGAGGGCGCGAACCGCGCAAATACGATCTTCGCAAAGATACCGCCCGCTCGGGTCTGGGTTTTCAGTGAACGTATTACTTTCTATCCTAGCGGCGTAGAGCCGAAGGGCAGCGGAACGACGGCTTATGCATGGTTTGTTTGGGATAAAGAAGCGCCGGGCAGAACCGAGCTGAAATGGTTCAAACCCGGCTATAAGGCGAAGTTCTCCTAGCTAGGCTGCAACCTCGCGCCCCGGCAGCGCCAAGCCGCCGGGGATGGCGACAAGCTCGCCTTCGTAGATGGCGTTTCTGGGCGACGCTTTATGCGAGGTGATGTTGCGCACCTGCTGCTCCCATAACGCCTCGCCTGGCCGGGTCGGTGATGGCGCAAGGTCTTCTGCCGAAAGCGTTAGGTAGTTCGGAATTTCTTCAATCAACTCTTTAATGGTCGCACGACCTGAAGCTCGATCGGTAAGAACTTTGATGGCCGCTTCGGCAACTTCAGCTTCGGTAACTCGGGACATATTCCCTACCTCCATTCTAGTGGACTCCAGAGATAGGTTCGCGCAATGGTAGTTGGAGTCAGTATAACTACGGTGGTAATTTCAGTGGCCTGCTTTGAAATCCCGAGTGGCCTATTTCGGCCAGTACCGACCATCTTCAATATTCAGGACTGACCATGCCGGACATCGACTTCATCCGGGTCGAAATCGAGCGCATGCGCACGCAGTCAGGGAGGCAGCGGAAAGAGATCCTCCAGCTTCAGCGGGCGGGCATTGGGACAGCCTCTCGCGCGGATGGTGGCCAAGATCGACGATCTCTCCACTCAGCGGGACGCGCTGAAGGGGCCCGGCCAGAACAAGAGCAGGGCGCTTGGAGGGCGGAAGTGGTGAGGTACTTCAGCGACGAGCCCAGGCTGTCGCCCTTTCTCAAGCCCTAAAATGAAGCTCGCCGTTTGGCTAGCCGCGATTACCGCCTGCGCCAGATCATGATGGGGTATTCCCGAGGGTGATACGCTGCATCTTCTCGTGACGCTTGAAGCGGAAGCAGAAGGTCTTTCGGGAAGCGGTTACCCGGATCGCCAGCCCCTTGCAGGCATCATCCTTGACCTCGAAGCGCTCAGTCCCTCGGGCCTTGAGCGAGGCGACGTAGCGGTCGGTGAAACGGGGCATCGGATTCCGGCTCCGGGGTTCGGCGCGCGGTTTCCCCCGGGAAACTTTTGCACCAAGGCTTGTTCGTTGGGGATTTCGAGTCGTCCGCGAAGCGGCTGCTGCTTCTATGGCCGCTTGGCACCTACCCAACTTTACCCAGTCGCGCTCGTATCCGGGCTTATGAGCCATTTTAGTTCGATCTAGACCTCCAAATGTCCTGAAACGTCTAGGAGGAAGATCGTGTCTCACCATTGCGCGGACGACCAGAGGTCGGTCCGGGATGGTCACCCGTCCGATCTTTCGGGCAAGGTCGCGATTATCGCAACCTTGGACACAAAGGGCCGCGAAAGCGCTTATCTCGCGCGCGTCGTCGAACGGTCGGGCCGCAAGACCCTTACGATTGATGTAGGCACATCAAACAGGAGGTGCAGAAGCGAGGCGGATAGCAGCGAGGAACGGGTGGCTGCACCCGCTGAGCTCTTACGGGAAATAGCTGCAAGCGCGCGTGAAGAAGTCAAGGAGCTCCTGCGATCAGGTGCGATCGACGCGATCGTCGGAGTGGCGGGCGGCAAAGGCAGCGCAGTCTTCGGTGAAGTTGTATCGGATTTGCCGTATGGATTCCCAAAGCTGCTGGTGAGCAGCGCGAGGCCAGCCCTCCTGGCCGAACTCGCCCTCCACAATGACATCATCCTCTATCCGACCCTGGTCGATCTGTTCGGAATCAACGCGTTCACCGAACGCGTTCTCGACAACGCAGGGCGGGCCATTGCGGCGATGCGCTATGTGCCTGCCCGAGATCGGCGGAAGAGAAAGACTGTTGCGATCACGGCCTTTGGGGTCACGACGCCGGCGGCAAATCGCTGTGTAGCGCGGCTGGCAGAAGCAGGCTTCGACGCGATTGTCTTTCCGGCCAATGGCGCTGGGGGCCGCAAGATGGAGCAGCTCGTGTCCGCCGGTGAGTTCGATGCTGTGATCGATTTGACCACAACCGAGCTCGCTGACGAGCTGGTCGGCGGCACCGCCAGCGCAGGTCCGGATCGGCTCACAGCAGCTTCTCACCGCATGATTCCTCAGCTTATCGCGCCGGGAGCTGTCGACATGGTGAACTTTGGCCCTCCCTCGAGCGTGCCTGCCGAGTTCAAGGGGCGGCAATTCTATTCGCATACCCCCTTCACGACGCTCATGCGGACGACGGCCTCGGAGAACGAGCGCATAGGCAGGCTCACAGCAGAGCGCCTTTCGCAAGCAAAGGCGCCCGCCCTCGTGTTGTGGCCGGCCAAGGGGGTGTCTGACTATGACCGGGACGGTGGAATCTTTCGAAATCCTGAAGCCGATAGAGCCTGGTTCGACGCTGTCAGGCAAAACCTACCGCCCTCGATCATCGCCCGCGAGCTGGATTGTCACATCAACGATCCGGAATTTGCGGACGCGGCCGCATCGTGGATCGTCGAACGACTGACACCAGGAGGGTCATCCCGTGCGGATGTTTGATCGGGCCGAAATACTCGCAAAGATCACAGCTCAAGTTGCGGCGGGAAAGGCAGTGATTGCCGCGGCGAGCAGTTGCGGGCTCGTCGCAAAATGCGCAGCTCTCGGCGGGGCTGACATGCTCGTGGTCTACAGTACTGGGTTATCGCGGTTGATGGGGCTGCCGACGAGCCGGATCGGCGATTCCAATGCGCGCACGCTCGAGCTGGCGGCGGAGATCCGCAACGTCGTCTCCTCCGTGCCTGTTATAGGCGGTGTCGAGGCCTGGGATCCCCTCCGGCTCGACCTCGATGATCTTCTGGACAAGTTCTGGGCTGCCGGCTTCTCCGGCGTGATCAACTACCCGACCATTTCAACGATGGGTGAGAAATGGCGTGAACGTCGAGGCCGCGTCGGGCTCGGCTTTGAGCGTGAAGTTGAGATGATCGCGGCGGCCCGCAAGAAGAACATCTTCTCGCTCGCCTATGTCGCAAGCCCGCACGACGCCAAAGCGATGGTCACGGCGGGAGCCGACTGCATCGTCCCACATGTCGGCGCAACGCGCGGCGGGCTTGTGGGGCATGAGGAGGGACAGTCGATTGAAGAGGCCATCAGGCGCATCAACGACATCAATGCTGCAGCTCAAGCCGTCCGCCCGGACGTCACCCTTCTCTGCCATGGCGGGGCAATCGCTGAGCCCCGGGATACCTCGGAAGTCTACCGATCGACCGGATGTGTCGGCTTCGTTGGCGCCTCCTCGATCGAACGGATCCCGATCGAGCGGGCGGTGAAGGCTGCAGCCGAAGAATTCAAAGCCGTTCCGCTCCCGCGAGAGCGTCAGCATTCACTGCAGAAACTGCACCGAGGCATGAATGAATAGCCCAATCACCGAATTGAAACCCAATGCCGCTTCCTTCTCCAAAGCGAGTAAGCCAACGCACGATTTGGAGACGGACGTGCTCGTGATCGGCAGCGGCGCGGCTGGACTGTCCGCAGCGCTCTATGCGGCAAAGGCCGGACTTCGCGTGACGGTGTGCGAGAAGTCTGACCGGCTCGGTGGCACGACCGCCCTGTCGAACGGCATGATCTGGGTTCCATGCTCAATGCAGGCCCGAGCCGCGAAAATCGATGATTCGATTGCGAATGCGAAGATCTATCTACAACACGAACTTGGCAACTACTATCGCCCCGAGTTCGTGGACGCCTATCTTGAAGACGGCCCAACGGCGCTCGCCAGCTTGGAGAATGGGAGTGAAGTGAAGTTCACACTGGCCTCCGCTCCGGATTATCATTCCAGCCAAATCGGCGGGGTCGACAAGGGGCGGGCGCTGAGCCCGGCACCTTACGACGGACGGCTTCTCGGCAAGGATTTCGACCTGATAGGTGATCCGATTCGCGTCGTGCTCGGCGGCATGATGATTTCGTCCGGCGAGGTCAGAAGCTTCCTCAACCCCTTCCAGTCGGCTGCCTCGCTCAAACACGTCCTGCGCCGGGTCAGCCGCTACGCAGGCGACCGGCTGCGCTACAGGAGGGGCACTGAACTCAGTGGCGGCAATGCGCTGATCGCGCGGTTATTGGTAAGCCTGCGCAGATATGGCATTGAAATCTGGCCACGCTGCCCGTCAGTAGATCTGACGAGGGAGGGAGGGAGGGTTACTGGCGCACTCCTCAAGCGGGATGGCAGAGATCTGCGCGTCCGCGCCTCGCACGGAGTGATCCTGGCAACCGGTGGCTTTGCGCGGAACGGAAAATTGCGATCCCAGCTCAGCCGAGCCCACCAGCACAATGATACGCTCGCCCACAGCGATGTCACCGGCGATGGTATTGCGCTCGCAGGCAAGCTCGGAGCTACGATCGATAATGACGTGGCATCGAGCGGCTTCTGGACGCCTGTCTCGATACTCAGAAACGGCCGCTCCTCGCAAGTGGTCCCGTACGGCTGGCTCGATCGTGGCCGTCCAGGCGTCATCGCCGTGGGACCAAATGCCAAGCGCTTCGTCAATGAATCCAATTCGTATCATGATATCTGCCTTGCCATGTTCAACAACGGTTATCCGGCGGACAAGCGGTTCTATTTCATCTGCGACAAGGAATTCGTCCGCCTCAGGGGCATGGGACACCTGCTCCCCTGGCCATGGACATTGAGCATCAAGAAGTATGCCCGGTTGGGCTACATCGAGATTGGCCGCACTATTGCGGAGCTGGCGGCGGAATTGGGCCTAGACCCCAACGAGCTCCAAAAGACCGTTGAAGAACACAATACCCACGCAGCTGAAGGACGCGATCCGCTCTTCAACCGCGGTGAAACGGCTTTCAACCGCACCCTGGGAGATCCGGCGGTCGGAAAGAAAAACCCGAACCTTGGAGCTATCAAAAGCAGCCCATTCATCGCACTCCCAATTGTCCCGGCAACCCTTGGAACGGCCACCGGCCTCTCAACCGATGCAGAAGGACAGGTCCTGAATGGAAATGGGGCGCCGATCGCAGGTCTTTATGCCTGCGGCAATGACATGACCTCGCCGATGCGTGGAATCTATCCTGGGGCAGGCATTACGATCGGCCCGGCGATTGTGTTCGCCTACCGCGCGGTCGACAGCATCGTGCGGTCGGCGCGACAGGAGCAGCCCGCGGTGGCATCGGGAGCGTAAGCCGAATGCTCTCTCCTGTTCCCCGGCGACGACAGACCAGGGTAAAGTAGGAGCGTGGATGGTCAACTAGCACCGCTTTGAGCACCTTTATGAAGAGCCCTGCCGGGTTTCATGCCGTTATGATCTCCTGACCTAGAGGGGCACGATGGCCGCTCACGCCGCGCCAAGATCGTTGCAACCGTCGGTCCGGCAACCGCGTCCCCTGAAAGTTTCGTGCACTCTATCTTTCCGGGGCTGATACGTTCACGCTGAACTTCAGCCATGGGACCCATGACGACCACGCCCGCGTGTTTCGACTCGATCCGTGCGCTCGAGCGGGAGTTCAATCGGCCGATCGGCGTGATACAGGATCTGCAAGGCCAGAAGATCCGCATTGGCCGGCCCGATGAAGGTAAGCTCGCGCTGGATGCCGAGGAGACCGTCTGCTTCACACGAAGCGAAAGGACGGGCGGGAAGCAGTCCATTCCGCTGCCTCATCCGGAAATATTCGCCGCGCTTATCCCCACGCGCATTATACTCGCGAGGGAGCGGAAAGGGGCATCAAAGACTACTGGGAGACAGTTGCGAGACGCCCGGGGATGCTGAACTGGTCGGTGAAGCAGTTGGCCAAGCGAAGCGGACTATCATGCGCCGTCATCAGCTGACTGGAAGAGTATAGTGACACGCCTCCCGCGTCCGACGAGTTGCTTCAAACCCTCTGGACCCGCTCGTTGGCAAGCCAGGTGTTCGGCCCAAATGAGTTCATCCTTTTTGGTGCTGAACTAACCGCCGGCGGCCATCGTTAGGTGGTGCATCCTCTCGTCTGGTTTCCTCCCCATGGTTGGGCATCGTTCGCCGCGGAACGCGTGTGCCCGCCTGCGACGCAGTTAGGGCATGCGGATAGCTCTCCTATCGCTTTTTGCCGCATCGAAATTGGGCTGGCGAGAACGCTAGGCACCCGCCGGAGGGCTCTCTTTAACGCGGGCGCAATGTCGCTTGTCCGGCGAACATTACCCAACATTACTCAGATCTCCCTACGTTTCTCTAGGCAATCTCGCGCCGCATGTCGTGAATGAAGCGCCGACAGGCGGGCCGCCCAAGAAGCCCACCATCGCCTGCAACTCCCATTGCCGGGATGACCTTCCAGGAGCGCTCTCGTGACAGCAGCCCTTTGCATTCCAACGAGTAGCTCACGCCTTCAGGCGGTCGGCGTGAAGAGGATGTGCTCGCAAGCCCAAGGAATGTGACGCAGCGGCATGGATACGCTACTTATCGCCATGTTCGAAATCTTGAGCTTCGGCGCGATCGTTGTGCTGGTCGTGCTCGGTCTCGGGATCATTGCCAGCATGATGGGTATCTTCAACTTCGCCCAGGGCGAGTTCGTCCTGCTCGGCGCCTACGTCACTTATCTCGTGCACAGCGTCGGTTTGCCGGTCCCGCTCGGCATGCTTGCCGCGCCCGTCGTGGTCGGCGCGCTTGGTTTCGTGCTGGAAAAACTCGTGGTGCGACGGTTCTACGCCGCTCCAATCGTCGCCATGCTTGGCACCTATGCGCTCGGGCTGATCATTCGCGAAGCCGTGCGCGGCCTGACCGGCGGACTCTATCTCTCGGTGCCGGAGCCAATCAGTGGCTCTATCACGATCGGTAGTCTGCATTTCGCCACCTGGCGCGGCGTCATCGTCATCATCACTTTGCTGGTGATGGCCGCGAGCCATGCACTGCTCGCCTACACCTCGTTCGGCCTGCGAGTCCGCGCCTCGCTGGAGAACCCGTCGCTGGCGCGTGCCTCGGGCATCTCCACGGGCATGATCTACAGCCTCACCTTTGCGTTTGGTGCGGCGCTCGCGGGCCTCGCCGGCGCGCTGATCGTGCCGGTCTTTTCACTGTTCGCCGATCTCGGCATCCGCTTTCTTATCCAGGGTTTTGTTGCCGTGATGGTCGGCGGCGTCGGGTCCTTCGCGGGCCCGGTCGCTGGCGCCAGCGTCATCGGCACGTTCAGTGCCTGGCTGCCTTGGCTGATGTCACCGGTCATCGCCGACGTTCTGGTGTTCGTGCTCGCCATCATTTTTATCAAGTTCCGGCCGCAAGGCCTAGTTTCGGGAAGAGGGGTCAACCGATGATCAACGCCAGCCGTCAACTGAGCCGCCGCCGCTTTCTCGGCGAATTTGCCCTCGCTTCGGCTGCCATAGCGGCGGGCCCGGGCAGCTGGGTGATCCGCCCGGACTGGGCAAATGCTGCGGAAGGCCCGATCAGGCTCGGCATTGCTACCGATCTTACGGGGGCACTCGGCTTCGCCGGCAATACCGACGCCAATGTCGCTCGCATGCTGGTCAAGGAAATCAACGATTCCGGCGGCCTGTTGGGGCGCCCGATCGAACTCCTGATTGAGGATACTGCCTCAGACGAATCCGTCGCCGTGGGAAATGTGCGCAAGCTGATTCAGCGAGACAAGGTCGACTTGGTGCTCGGCGGTATCTCGAGCTCGATGCGCAATGCGATCAAGTACGTCATTATCTCTCGCGGCAAGACGCTCTATATCTATCCGGAAGGTTACGAAGGTAAAGAGTGCACGCCCTATCTGTTCTGCACGGGGCCGGTACCAGCTCAGAATTGCGACCAGTTCATTCCCTGGTTGATCAAAAATGGTGGCAAGCGCTTTGCGCTGCCTGGCTCCAATTATGTTTGGCCGCAAACAATCAACGCCTATGCGCGCAAGGTGATCGAGAGCAGCGGTGGCGAAGTCGTCTTTGAAGAATACTACCCGCTCGATCAGATCGACTTTTCCTCTACGGTTAGCCGCATCATATCCAACAAAGTAGACGTGGTTTTCAACGCCATTGTTCCCCCCGGCGTTAGCCCGTTCTTCAAACAGCTCTACCAAGCCGGCTTCTCCAAAAACGGCGGGCGGCTAGGCTGCGTCTATTACGACGAAAACTTCCTGGAAATGAACCAGGCCCACGAGATTGAAGGGCTTGCGAGCAGCCTCGACTACTACAAGGTGCTCGCGGCGGAGGATCCGGTGAGCGCCAGGATCCAATCGGCTTACGACAAACAGTTCCCTGCCAAGTTCCGATTCTCGGCAGGCAGCGCCGCTACTGGCACCTATCGAGGACTGAAGCTGTGGGAGGCTGCAGTGAAAGAGGCCGGTACAATTGACCGCGAGGCGGTAGCCGCCGCCCTCGACCACGCGAAAATTGCTGAAGGGCCGGGCGGGCCTGCCGAGATGGCGCCCGGCAAGCGCCACTGCAGGATGAAGATGTACATCGGAGTGGCGAAGGGCGGCCAGTACGAGATCGTCGCGCGTAGCGCCGGCCTGGTCGATCCGAAGGAGTGCTGATGTCATCGACCGGCACTGGCATACAGCCCCCGTCACGCGTCATTGAAGCTGCTCGTTCGCCTGTCATGGCATCTGCCTTCGCAGGGCGAACGAAGGTGCTTCCGATTCTCGAACTAGCATTGCTGATTGCCGCTTCGATCGCACCTCTCCTCCTGCGGGATTACATCACTGTCTATGCGACACGAGTGCTCATTCTGTGCCTCTTCGCGTTGTCGTTCGACCTGGTGTGGGGCTATGCGGGTATCTTGAGCTTGGGTCAGTCGTTGTTCTTCGGCATGGCTGGCTACGGTGTGGCGCTGCTTTCACGCGATTTCGGGGTTGGATCGATTTTTGCGGTTCTTCCGGCCGGAACCCTGATAGGCTTTGTGGCGGCATTGTTGCTGGCAGGCTTCCTGCTCCTCGGCCGTCACCCCTCGAGTGTGGTCTTCGTTTCGCTTGGTACTTTGACCGGAGCTTACGCAGCTGACCGGCTGGCGAGAGGTTCACATTATCTTGGCGGTCAGAACGGTATCCCTTCGATCCAACCGATGACAATCGGCTCGCACGAATTGAGCGAGGGACCAGGTTTCTACTACCTGGTGCTCGCCATTCTAGTTCTGATCTACCTTCTGTCGCGCTTTCTGTTGCGATCCCAGTTCGGTCTGGCGCTGGCGGGATTGCGAGAGAACGAACAGCGGATCGCCTTCTTCGGGTACAAAGTGCAACATTTGAAGGCGATCATATTCGCAATCAGCGGCGCGATTGCAGGTACTGCCGGTAGCCTTTATGCGTTTCACGAGGGGTTCGTCTGGACGAACATGCTGGGCGTGGTCATGTCGACCCAGGTCGTGCTCTACGTCTTGTTCGGCGGCTCCGGGACATTGATCGGTGCGGTCATCGGCACCGCGATTGTCGAGGGACTCAGCTTCTGGCTCTCCGACAACTATCGCGATATCTGGCCGATCATTCTCGGCGTTCTGCTGTTGCTCGTCATTCTGTTCCGGCCCCTCGGCTTGATCAGCCTCGTGCTGGGCGAGCGGGAACGTGTCGGTAGTTTCGGCCCGAGCCTCAAGGAGAAGCGCAATGCCGCTCCTTGAAGCCGCCGGCATCTCCAAGGTCTTTGGCAAGCTCACCGCGCTGGACGGAGCGGCGCTCACGGTCGGCGAGAGAGAGTTTCATGGCCTGATCGGGCCGAACGGCTCGGGCAAGAGCACGCTGATGAAGTGTCTCGCAGGTGCGCTCGTGCCGACCCGAGGCAAGGTGACGTTCATCAATACTGACGTCACCTCGTTTACGCCGCCAGAGCGTGCGCGAGCCGGCATGAGCCTGAAATTCCAGATCACCGCCGTGCTACCGACCCTCACGCTTTACGACAACATCCTGCTCGCGCTGCAGGCCCGGTCCTCACTGCTGGACCTGGCGTTCTCGCGCACTCGAGGACGACTGCACGAGGAGGTCATGACGATGCTCCTCCAGTTCCGGCTCGCCGATCGCGCCTTTGATGCTGCGGCGACCCTGTCTCACGGGCAGCAGCAATGGTTGGAGATCGCTATGGCGCTCGCATGCCGACCGCGCCTGCTGCTGTTGGACGAGCCCACCGGCGGCATGAGCCTGGAGGAGCGCCGCGTCACCGGCGAATTGCTGCAGCCGATCAAACAGCATTGCTCGCTCGTCATCGTGGAGCACGACCTGGATTTCATCCGCGACATCTGCGACCGCCTGACCGTGCTCGATCAAGGCAAGGTGCTGGCGTCAGGAACGGTTGCCGAGATCCAGGCCAACAGAAGCGTCCAGGAGATTTATCTGCGCCGTGCCTGAATTCCTCGATATCAAGCATCTCGATGCCGGCTATGGACGCAGTCAGGTCTTGTTCGGCGTCAATATGACCATCCCGCCGCGTGGCGGGGTGGCCGTCCTCGGCCGCAACGGCGCCGGAAAGAGCACGCTCATGAAAGCGATTGTCGGCGAACTGCCGGCATGGAAGGGCGGCCTGCAGTTCAACGGCCAAGACATCGATCGCCGGCGGACCGAAGTGCGGATACGGGCCGGTATTGGATATGTGCCGCAAGAGCATTCTGTGTTCGCGCGCCTCTCCGTGCGTGACAATCTCGCCGTCGGATCGCTTTTGCACCCCGATGGATCGGCAGTGGACCGGGTGATGAGGATGTTTCCGAAACTCGGCCAGCGCCTCGATCAGCCGGCCGGAACGCTCTCCGGTGGCGAGCGCAAGATGCTCGCTATCGGGCGCGCTATCCTCGGAAACCCTAAACTCCTCCTGTTGGATGAGCCGACCGAGGGTGTCTGGATCGGCGTCATCGAGGAGATCACCGAGCGCTTGGTCGAGCTAGCCAGAGAGATCGCCATCATCATCGTCGAGCAACATCTCGACCTCGCAATGCGTGTAGCGGAGCACGCCTATGTGCTCGATCGCGGCCGTGTCGCGCTTTCGGGCCCGGCGCAGCAGCTGCGCAACGACCCGCGGCTATTGATGTATCTAGCGCCGTAGAGGCGTTCGCCGGCGGCCATCTCCTGGTCGAAGGTGGCGCATTCGAGTTCCTTGCGATGGCTGAGCAGAGAGGGTCGATGTCCGAAACCATCAGCGATTTTATGAATGCGTGCCAAGTCGTCGATGTCCATGAACATCACATGCCCGAGGTCGCACATAGCCGGGACGTAAATCTGTTGAAACTGTTCCAACAGAGCTATGCGGCTTGGACGAGCCACGTGCTGCCATCCGAGCCCAAGGCAACGAGCAATATGATATCTGCCCCTGCCGAGCCGACCACCTGGGAGGCCCTTGCTCCGTTCCTCGGGAGGAGCGGATCGAACGCATTCGTCCGGAACCTCGTCCGCGGAGTCGCCGAGCTTTACGGCGTCGCCGACACTGGAATCACTCGCGACAACTGGGAGGCGGTAGACGCTTCAGTGCGCTTGCGCCACAAGGAGGCGACATGGCCAAGTGAAGTGATTGGGCGGGCCGCCATCGGAAGGATCGTAACGGACCCTTTTCTTGATCCGTTGATGGATCCGCGGCCGGTCCTTGGGCAAAGTTACGATGCGGTCCTGCGGATTAACGCATTCGCCCTCGGCTGGCACCCCGAATCTCGCGATCATAATGGAAATTGCGGGCATACGTTGCTGCGGCGCCTCGGCCTCGAGGTGAAAACCTTCGATGATTATTGCGACGCAATTCGCGAGCTCGTAGCCGGCTGCGCCCGGCGCAATCACATTGCGCTCAAGAACGCACTCGCCTATGACCGGGACCTAAGCTTTGACGAACCGAACGAGGAACTGGCTCGGCAGGCCTGGGGACGAATTTCGCCATCACCGGCAGCGCGCAAGGCGTTCTGCGACTTTGTCGTCGACTTGTTTTGTCAACTCGCAGGCGAGGCCGGCCTGCCAGTCCAAACTCACCTTGGAACGGCAATCATAAGCGGCTCCCACCCGCTACGTATGACCGGGTTGATTGAGCGTCATCCTCGGACCCGCTTTCTGCTGATGCATTTGGCCTATCCCTGGAGCCGGGACTTGTTGGGCATGGCCTTTGTGTATCGAAATGTTTGGCTTGATTTGTGCTGGTCTTTTCTGTTGAGCCCGTCACATTTCAAGCTCGCCCTGCACGAAGCCATTGAAGTTTTGCCAGATGAATCGCGAATGATGATTGGAGGAGATTGTCTTCACGTTGAGGAGACGTTTGCCGCGATACAGGGCGCGCGTCGGCTCATCGGCGAGGTTCTGAATGAAAAAGTCGCGAACGGTTACTTTCGGTCGCGAGACGCAGAGCGCTTGGCGATCAGAATCCTTGGCGAGAACGCGAAGGAGTTTTTCAGACTGTCCTGAATGCTGCTTCGTTACGCGATTTTACCCAAACGCTCGCGGAAGAGGCTGCTTGAAACTCAAAATGACGGATAGCTTTCAGGCTGCCGCGCCCCGGAAAGCGCAGGGCACGTGGATTTAAGGCCATGAGCCAAGGGGACGTCAGTTCCATGTTGAATGATCACCGACAACTCCGCCGCCGCCGCTTTCTCTGCAATTTCGCCTTTGCGTCTGCGGCCATTGCGGCCGGCCCGGGCAGCTGGGTGATCCGTCCTGACTGGGCCAACGCCGCCGAAGGCCCGATCAGGATAGGCATTGCCACCGACCTTACGGGGGCACTCGGCTTTGCCGGGAATACCGACGCCAATGTCGCTCGCATGGTGGTCAACGAGATCAACGAGACTGGTGGTTTGCTGGGGCGCCCCATCGAGCTCCTGATCGAGGACACCGCGTCCAACGAGTCCGTTGCCGTTGGCAATGTCCGCAAGTTGATTCAGCGAGACAAGGTCGACCTGGTGCTCGGTGGCATTGCGAGCTCGATGCGCAACGCCATCAAGGACATCATCATCTCTCGTGGCAAGACGCTCTACATCTATCCGCAGGCCTACGAAGGCAGGGAGTGCACGCCCTATCTGTTCTGCACCGGCCCGGTACCGGCGCAGAATTGCGACCGGTTCATCCCCTGGTTGATCAAGAACGGTGGCAGGCGCTTCGCGCTGCCTGGCTCCAACTACGTCTGGCCACAAACAATCAACGCCTATGCGCGCAAGGTGATCGAGAGCAGCGGCGGGGAGGTGGTATTCGAGGAGTACTACCCCCTCGACCAGATCGATTTTTCATCGACCGTGAGCCGCATCACGTCCAACAAAGTAGACGTGGTATTCAACAGCGTCATCCCCCCGGGCGTCGGCTCCTTCTTCAAACAGCTTTATGAAGCAGGCTTTTCCAGGAATGGGGGACAGCTGGGCTGCGTCTACTATGACGAGAACACGCTCGAAATGAATCAGGCTCACGAGATCGAAGGTCTCGCCAGCAGCCTGGACTATTACAGGGCGTTCGCGGTGGAAGATCCGGTGAGCGCCAAAATTCAGTCGACCTACGAAAAGCAGTTTCCTGGCAAGTTCCGGTTCTCAGCAGGCAGCGCCGCGACCGGCACTTATCGAGGATTGAAGCTGTGGGAAGCCGCAGTAAAGGAAGCCGGTACAATTGACCGCGACGCGGTCGCCGCCGCGCTCGACCACGCGAAGCTTGTGGAAGGGCCTGGCGGGCCGGCGGAGATGGTGCCGGGCAAGCGCCATTGCAGGATGAACATGTACGTTGGTGTGGCAAGGGCCGGCCAATACGAGATTGTCGCCCGTAGCGCCGGCCTGGTCGAGCCGAAGGAGTGTTGAATGCCCCATGTTACGCGGGCCAGCTTCGCTGGCGCCGCGAGCAGATCGCGGTAGCTAGTTCCCGCGATAGTTCGGCGGCCTCTTCTCGAAGAAGGCGTTCATGCCTTCCTGCTGGTCAGCTGTGCTGAAGGCAAACCGGATCGCTTGGCGTTCAAACTCGAGCCCTGCGTCCAGCGTGGTCTGGAAGGCGGCGAGAACGGCGGCTTTGGCAAGTTCAGCCGAACGGGGAGGCTTTTGCGCAATCAGATCGGCTAGTTCGAGCGCACGAATCTGCGCCCTGCCGCTTTCGACAACTTCCGCCACAAGGCCGGCCTGCATCGCAATCCGCGCCGAGATGGATTGGCCGCTCAGGATCATCAGCATGGCCAGCGATTTGCCAGCCACGCGTGTCAGCCTTTGCGTTGCGCCGTCACCCGGCAATATCCCGATGTTAATCTCAGGCTGCCCAAATACCGCCCCTTCGCCTGCTATCACGATATCCGCGAGCAGTGCCAATTCGTGGCCGCCGCCGAAGCAAATGCCCTCGACTGCAGCAATGAGAGGCTTGGGGAAATTGGCGATATCCCTCCAGGCAGAACGTCGCGCGGAATTGTCGATTGCCTCAAAGCCGCGCTCTCGCATCTCCTTGATGTCGGCTCCGGCAGAGAAGAACGCATCGCTGCCACAAAGCACGACACAGCGGACATCTTCGTCGATTGCGGCATCGCGCAAGGTGGCGCCTAGATCCACGATCATGTCGTTGCTCAAGGCGTTTCGTTTCGATTTCCTGTTCAGGGTCAAAAGGCGCACGTGGGGCGCGACAGATGTCGACAGGATGAGATCGGACGTCTTGGTCATGGAGCAGTTCTCCTGAAGGAATATGAGGGCCAGCCCTTAAACTGAAATCGATTTCTTGGCAACGAGGCCTCTTTAAGCCTGTTTTTGGCAGAATCAGCCTCCGCGGCGCCGCTGTCCCTTGCTCAACGCTGGCCTGACGGTGACCCATGAGCCGCGCCTCACCCTTGAAAAACGGCTTGACTCCATAGTTCCGAATTCCTATTAGTGTTGAAATCGATTTCAGAGATCGACGTCAAAATGCCCGATAATGCGGGAAACCGGAAGCGTGCGGCCGGCGAGAGTGGGGCGCATCTGAAGGATCTCATTGACGCTGCGACGGTCTTGTGACGCCGCGCTGTCCAACAAGAACATCAGCTTCTTCAGAAGCGCGCTTAGAGCAACAGGAGGAGGCTAGCCATGGGAATGGCACGGAATCTCGCGCGCGCTTTATGCGAGCCGCCGCGCAAGTCGGAGGCAACGATGGAGGCGTCCTGCGCCATTAGGGTCGTGCAATGGCCGCTCGTGAGGCTGGGCTCGCAAATACGTGAAGCCAGGCGGGCTTTCCGCGGGCATCCCGGGCACCTTTTGCGCCTGCGCTTCCGCGGTCCGGCCTGCTCGATGCCGCCGCTCTCGTCGACTCTGCCGCGGCGGGCGCAATTGACCTGACGAGCGGCTGCTCGTTCTCGCGCGACCCGCAATTATTAACGTCATCAATAGAGCCCGAGGACCCATGAACATCATTGCTCAGCCCAGCGCTGTACCCATCCAGCTTGACAAGCAAACTGCCAACAAGCGGATGACCGCAGGCCTTGGAGGAGGGGTGGCGCTGGAGTGGTACGACTGGAATGTCTACGGCGTAATGGCAGCGTTTCTCTCGCCGCACTTCTTCCCTTCCGATGATCCCACCAGCTCGCTGCTGGCAGGGCTGGCCGTGTACGGGGCGGGGTTTTGCGCTCGGCCGCTGGGCGCGGTTTTGCTGGGGCCGGTCGCAGATCGCATCAGCCACAAGCGCGTGATGCTGATCTCAGTCACGGCCATGGCGGTTTGCTCGCTTTTGATATCCTTGTTGCCCACCTACAAGGACCTCGGCGTCACGGCGGCCATAGCGCTGCTGATCATGCGGCTGATTCAGGGGTTTGCCACAGGCGCGGAGGCTGGTGTCGCCAACGCCATTGCAATTGAATTGGCGCCCCCTGGAAAGGAGGGACGCTACCTCGGTCTGATTGGTGGCACATTCATCCAGTTGGGAAACCTTGGATCCAGCTTGGTTGCCTTCCTGGTGAGCGCCTCGGTCGCACCTGAAGCCATGCGCGAGTGGGCCTGGCGCATACCCTTTGCGGTCGGTGGCGTGCTGGGCCTTTTGATCATCTATCTGCGCACGACGGTGCCGGAAACCTTGATCAATCGAGCCATGCATCGGCAAGATGAGTCTTCGCGCATTCAGGAAACGACTGGCGGTGTGTGGCAAACGCTATGGAGCGTCCGCCTTTCGCTGCTCGCCGTCATCCTGGTGATCGGGTCGGTGCAGATCGCCAACTATGCCTGGAATACCGGTCTGCCCAACATGGCCAACACGGTCTTCAAGGAGAACAGCACGTATGTGTACGGGATCATGACGCTGATGGTCCTGATCTGGATGTCAACGGCGCCTCTTATCGGCGCTTTCGCGGACAAGGTGCGACCCTCGCGCGCGTTCACGCTGCTGCGCCTGTTGCTCATCCCATGCTTCTTCCTGACACTGCTCTATTCGGAAAAAGGCATCGTCACGTTCTTCTTTGTCACGGTGTTCGGCGGCGCGATCGTGGGCTTCAACATGGCCCTCTATAACTTCATCGCCACCACGCTGATGCCGCGCGCCGTGCGGACCACCGGAGTGGCTCTCGGCTATGCGCTCGGCGTCTCTCTGTTTGGCGGGACGTCACCCTATCTGCTGGTCTGGTTGCAACGCGAGCACATCGCCTGGATGTTTCCCGTCTACGGATCGTTGATCGCGCTCCTGAGCGTGCTGGTCTACCAGATCGCCAAGAAGCGCGGCTGCCTCTACATCGGTGAATGAACACGCTCTGCCCCTGCGCTTTGCCGTGCCCGCGACGGACGCAAAGCATCCACGTCAGGTGCAAAACATAAGGGCTCGTGCGTATCTCTTCATGCTGGGTATCAGCATGGGGTCGGCGCAAGCGACCTTGCGCGAGCAGTCATTCACAAGACTGCTTGCGCGGCACTGAGTTGCTGAAACTGGAGTCCGAAGCATGAAAGCACCTTCATCGCCGCACTTCACGCCTGTCGACTTGAAGCAATGTTTCAACGCCAGGCGCGCAAATGCCGGTGAAGGGTTCGCCGCCCGCCCAGGTGACACCGGCTGGATCGATTCGCTTCGCGGGCTCCAGACCCATCGCGGCATGCCCTTTCTCTTCGGCAGCAAAACAGGGCCGGATGTGCTGGAGCTGCGCCCCGGGGCCCCTCCTGCCGTAATTGCGTTGCCGCCGACAATGGCGAGCTATGTGCTGTTCGTGCAAGTGGCGGCAGACCGCCCCAGTACAAGCCCCGAGGGTTTCGGAGAGATCGGCCCGGCTACGCTGCCTGTTGAAGGTAATCCACTCGGCGACCGGGTGGCGACATACGGGCTCCGCTACGCCGACGGTAGCGAGACCCACGTGCCGGTGCTGCGCCGCTTCGCGATCCAGCAGAACCACATCTCCTGGAGTGCGAGTGCGTTCGCCGCCCTGCCGCTACGCGCGCCGATCGTGCATGCAAGCACGGGCGAGGACTTTGTACTCGGCAGAGCGCCGGGGGCAAGCTTCTTCCAGGGCGAGGCCCGCACCCAATCGGGACGTATGGATCGACAAGGTGAGAACCTGTGGCTTTACGCGCTCCCGAATCCTTATCCGGACAAGGAGCTTTCGGCACTAAGCTTGTGCGCGGAACAGGAAAGCTCGCTTGTCTTTGCGGTGACCACGACAGCGCTCACCCAGCACCCGCTGCGCCTCCAGGGCCGTCGCAAGCTGAAGGTGAGGCTGCCGCCCGGGGTCCATCTGAACAAGCTTGGCGAGCTCGATGTCGACGATCGAGGCGAGCAGATTGGCATGGACCTCGGCACGGTCATCTCGGCCCGCGCAGTGCTCGAGTACTCCAGAGCGGATTGGCTAGGCGCCAAAGTTGACGTGCAGCCCGTGCGCTCCGGGAACGAAGTCATCGTGGAGTACTCCGCGCATCCGGACGCAAGGCTCTATCTGCGCTCCGACGATGGCCGCTTGCACATGTTCGATCTTCGATCGTTGGAAGGTTGCGGTAACGCAGGCGGCGCCTCGCTCAATGTGGCGACAGTCGAACCGGCCACAAGGCCGGTCAAGATCCGCATCATGGAGAAGGGCAGTGGCATGCGTGTTGCCGCGCGGCTGCATGTCCATGGTGCGCACGGGGAGTATCTGCCACCCAAGGGACATCACCGCAAGGTCAATACCGGCAGGTTTGAGGACTTCTCGGGCGAGTTTGCCAATGGACTGAACCAGTACGCCTACGTGGACGGCAGTTGCGAGGCGGACCTGCCGCTCGGGCCCGTGTTCGTAGAGATCAGCAGGGGTTTCGAGGTGCGCCCGCTGCGCACCATCGTGGAAATCACTGCAACGACGGACAATCTCACCTTTGAGCTCGATCGTGTGCTGCGCTGGCGCGAACAGGGATGGGTTAGCTCTGATACGCACGTCCATTTCCTGAGCCCGCAGACAGCGCTGCTTGAGGGCAAGGCGGAGGGTGTCAACGTCGTCAACTTGCTCGCCGCACAGTGGGGCGAGTTATTCACCAACGTCGCCGATTTCGACGGACGCACGACGATCGGAGCAAAGGATTTCGGCGGGGACGGAGAATTCCTGGTTCGGGTCGGCACGGAGAACCGGATGCAGGTTCTGGGGCACATATCGCTGCTCGGCTACGAAGGTGAGATGATCAATCCGCTCTCTTGCGGCGGGTCCAACGAAGCTGCGATCGGCCATGTTCTGGAAGCGACCATGGCCGACTGGGCGGAGCGCTGCCGTCAGCAACGGGGGCTGGTCGTAATGCCGCATGCGCCGAACCCGCAGGCGGAGCGTGCGGCCGACATTGTGCTCGGCCTTGTCGACGCCATCGAAATGATGTCGTTCAACCCGCGGACCGCGCAGATCAGCGCATTTGGTCTCGCCGACTGGTATCGCTACCTCAACATCGGGTACCATCTACCGCTGGTAGCCGGCTCCGACAAGATGGACGCGGCCGCACTCCTCGGGGGCTCGCGGACCTATGTGCGGCTGGGCGAACGCGACTTCACGTATCGCAACTGGATGGATGCCGTGCGCAGCGGGGACACGTTCATCACGGTCGGGCCTCTGGTTGAGATGACCGTTGAAGGACGTCGCCCCGGAGGCACCGTGGCCCTTCCCCGTTCAGGCGGCACCCTCACGATCGACTGGCGGATCGAATCGGTCAGCGTTCCGCCGACGCGGGTGGAGCTCATACGTAACGGCACGGTCCTCGACGAGGTTCGATGCGAGGGCTTGTCGTGCAAGGGGCAGCTCTCCCTGCCCATCAGCGAGTCATGTTGGATCGCACTGCGCGTTCGGGGCAGTGTCGCCGGACGCGAGGCCGACATTGCGGCGCACACCAGTGCGGTATATGTCAAAATAGGCGGGATGCCCGTCTTTGCCACCTCGGATGCAGTGTCGGTCCTTGCACAAATCGAGGGATCGATCGCCTATATGGACACGCTCGCTCCCAAGTCCGACGAAGCGCGACACTCGCGGCTGCGAGCTGCCCTGGAGCTTGCGCATCATCGCCTGCATCATAGACTGCACGAACTGGGCGCCAGTCACCACCACGCGCCCGTTCACTCCGTTCACGTTGAACGCGAGCATTGAGAAGCCTCTTGTGCCATTGCCGGTCGCGCAAGTGGCGCGCCATATGCTCAGCCAACTCTACTTACGGACGATTAGTGAAATGGGGCGAGCAGCTTGCGTCACCGGGTCCTGGGACGCGAAAGCCAGGCTACGGTTCTGAAATAGCTATCAGGACCTTGGCCCGATCAATGATCTCGACTGCGCCCGCGACGGGCGGGACGGACGCTGGACCGCGGCGGGGCGCTCGATGACCGCATGACAAGCCGGTACGGCAACACGACACTTCTCGGGACAGGACTTCCGGCAATGGCATTGATGAGATAATCGGCGGCTCCCCGGCCGATTTCTGCCGCCGGAACACTGACTGTTGTGAGCGGCGGGTCCATTTGCGCTGCCAATTCCACATCGTCAAATCCTGTGATGGAAAGCGTGGCCGGTACGGCCAGCCCCATCTTGCGAGCCTCGGCCATTGCACCGATGGCAAGCGTGTCGGTGGTGCAGATTACTGCTGTCGTGTCCGGGTGATCGGTGAGGAGTTGACGAAGGGCACTACGGCCCTGGGCTAGCGAATAATCGGCCTTGACGATCTGGGTTGGCTTGAGCGGGAGACCGGCGTCCGAGAGCGCGCGCTGAATTCCCTCGAGCCGGGCGCGGGATCTGTCGTTTGACGCAGCAACAACGTTGGCAATCGCGCCGAATCGGACGTGTCCAAGCCTTAGCAGATACTCCGTCATCTCGCGGGTGGCGCTTTCGTTGTCGATTCCGATCGCGGGGATGCCGCCGCCGGCCTTGGCAACATAGGTGGTGATGACGGGTACGCCTGCCTGTTCGATCAGGCTCCTCAGCTCCCGTCCGTGGGAAGCTCCGACCAGCACGATTCCATCGATGCCACGTTCAATGAGACTTTGCAGTTCCTGAAATTCACGTCGCTGGTCATATTGCGAATTCGCAATGAACAGCGTGTAGCCGCTTTCGCTGAGGCGGTTCTGGAGCGCTTCCACGCCTTCTGCAAAGATACCGAGTGCCAGCGTCGGAACGATGACGCCAACGGTGCGCATGCGTCCCGATTTCAATGCTCTGGCTGCGCTATCGCGCGTATAGGCCAGGTCATTGATATGCCGCATGACCCTGTCGCGAAGCTCCGGCCGTACGATATCGGGGTGATTGAGAACCCGCGACACCGTCGCCGGCGACACATTCGCCTTCCGGGCAACGTCCTCGATCTTCACGCGCGGCTGCTGGCGGCCTTTTGGCACGATTACAGGTTTCTTGTCCATTTGCGTTGGTCAACCAGGAGAAGGAGAGCGTCTCCCCTCCAAACGGTTAAACCATCACGAGCGCCACCTTCTCAAGGCCTGTATGCGGGCCATCCGCGCTATTTCTAGCCCTCTCATGCGCAGATGGAGCGGGGTGAAGCGAATCTCATTCGAAAGTTGGTTGATTCGCTTGACTCCGGTTCTTGCACAGCCTAATCCTGAAATCGATTTCAGAAATCGAGAGCCAAGCAGCTCGATTTCAGGTAAAACCGAAAGCAAGATGTATGGTCGATCTCTTGAAGGGCATTCGTGTCCTCAGCCTCAATCACTTTCTGATGGGTCCGGTCGGCGTGCAGTTTCTTGCCGACCTCGGTGCGGACGTGATCGCCGTGGAACCGCCCGGAGGGGCCTTTCAGAGGAAATGGGGCGGGGCTGACAAGCGGGTTGACGGCCAATCGATGTTGCTTCTGACGGGAAACCGCAACAAGCGCAGCCTCACGCTCGATCTGAAAAAACCCGAAGCTGTGGTCATCGCCCGGCAACTGATCGCGAAATCGGATGTGATCGCAGAGAACTTCCGCCCGGGTGTGCTCGACAAGCTTGGTCTCGGCTACGAGGATGCAAAGAAGATCAATCCGCAGATCATCTATGCCGCTGCCTCCGGCTACGGTCCTGACGGGCCCTACGTCGATCGCCCAGGCCAGGATCTCTTGATCCAGGCGCTATCAGGACTTGCGATGATCACCGGAAGTCGCGAGCAGGGGCCGCGGGCTGTCGGCGTTTCCGCCATCGATCATCACGGCGCCGCCTTGTTTGCGGCGGGGATCCTGGCCGCCCTCGTGAGGAAAGCGCGGACGGGGCAGGGCTGCCGCGTCGATGTTAGCCTGCTGTCGGCTGCGCTCGACCTGCAGATGGAATCTTTTACCTGCTACCTGAATGGCCAAAGGCCTGACGACGTCCGTCAGCCGGGCCCGGTGGCCGGCTGGTACTACGGCGCTCCTTACGGCATCTATGCGACACGCGATGGACACATTGCGATCTCTTTGGGATCGCTCGATGCGCTCTCAGACGCGCTTGGCCTTCCGGCTGAGCAGCGAATTCCTGACGAGGATGCCTATCGTCGGCGGGACGAGGCCTCAGCCATGATTGCGGCCAGCGTCGCCAAACGCACAACCAACGAATGCATCGTCTTGTTCGAATCGCGTCGAATTTGGCACGCTGCGGTGAACGATTATGCCGACGTCGTCGCGGATCCGCAGATCGCGCACAACAAAAATTTTCAGGTCGTGACCGGCGCGACCGGCGCTCCCATTACCCTTGTCAGCCATCCCGTGCGCTACGACGGCGAGCAGCCGGGCGTGCGTTTGCCGCCGCAAAAGCTCGGCGCGCAAACGGAGGAGATTCTGAAAGAGCTAGGCTATGACGCCAGGAAATTGAAGGATCTTTATGATACGGGCGCCATCGGCGCGGCGGACTCACATCACTAAACGAATAAAGAGACTTCTCGGAATTAGCGCGCTTGCGTCAGGAGGGGCATGGTGATGGGCATAAACTTGCGCGCGGCGTTCGTCCCTGCGGTGCTGCTGACGAGGTTTGCTCCTCGGCAGCGATGCAACCAAGCACGCTTGGAAGTCGCGTGAACGCTCACCATTCGCGCCAGCCCAGGATCTCTTGGTAAAGAACTTTAAGTTATCGCCAGGCCAGGGCCGCGCGGCGAGTTTTATGTTGGACCAGAAGCCATGTCGGAAAGCCAATATCTGCCCGCGCGCGAGCGCATGCTGAAGCGCATTGCCGAGACTCGGGACACGGCACGCTCGGGCTTGCCGCACTGGGCGAGTGCCGCCGACGGAAAATGGACGTTTACGCCCGATGGTGATTGGACCGGCGGGGCATTTGTCGGTGAGCTTTGGCTCGCGCATCTCGCTGATCCCAGCCAGTTCCCAATCGAAGACGCGCGTGCTGCGCTAAGCCGAATGTTGCCGCGTGCCGAGCGGCTTACGGCCTTCAAGGGCTTCGGCTTCTATCATGCTGGCGCCCTGGCCAGCATCCTGTTCAAGGAAGAAAACGCGCGCGCGGTGGCTCTGACAGCAGCAAGGTCGCTTCGTGATATGTTCGATCCACATCTCGGACTGATACCGTTGGGCAGAGATGCCGAGGAGGCGAGCGCAGTCGGAGCCGCCGAGAGCAGCATCGACTCGCTCCAGGCGACGGGCCTGCTCTATTGGGCCGCGGACGAGCTTTCCGATGCCCGGATGGAGGAGGTTGCCAATGCACATATGCGGCGTGTTCTGGACATCCATGTGCGGCGGGACAACTCAGTTATCCAGTCGTCCACCCTCGATCCCCACACCGGCAAGGTGCTCAGAACGCACACGCACAAGGGATATAGCGATATCAGCACCTGGGGCCGGGCGCAGGGATGGGCGATGCTCTACACCGCTCACGCCGCCATGGTCCGCCCGGACGAACCGCTATGGCGCGACTACGCCGTCCGCCTTCTTGACTGGTGGATCGACCATGTCCCTGCGGATCTCATTGCCTTCTGGGATTTCGACGATCCGGCGATCCCCAACACCAGCAGGGATACTGCGGCCACCGCTATCGCTGCTGCCGCGGCGCTGCGCCTCGCATCCGCACTTGGTCCTGAGGGGGGCGCCAAATATAGATTATTTGCCGAGCACACAGTTACTGAGCTGAGCTCGAAATACCTGACACCGACTGCTCCCGATGACCCGCGCCCGCCTGGAATGCTCACCGGCGGCTGCTTCACCCGAAAGGCGATCGTGCGCGATATCGATGCGGCCCAGAACGTCGAGCTGATCTTCGGAAGCTACTTCCTGTTTGAATGTCTTGCCATCCTGACCGATCTGGTGCCGCCTGGCTGGATCTAATGAGGAGGCGCGAAAGGCTTCCAACGCGAGCAAAGCCTCAAACCAATCTTGTTTGTGACGCCACGCCAGTCAATCTGTCCAAAAAGTTCGACGGCATCGGCTCCGCTCCTTGGATGTTTGCGATGGGCTGATCGAGTTCGACAGCAATTGACTGCCTCCTGTCTGGAATCCTCCACATGAGAAATGCGAAAACTCCCATCTATCGCGGCTTGTTCCCGGTGGCTCCGACGCCGTTTACGGACTCTGGAGATCTCGATCTCGAAGGGCAGCGGCGCGTTCTCGATTGCATGATTGACCAAGGTGTGGACGGGATCTGCATTCTGGCCAACTATTCCGAGCAGTTCCTGCTGTCTGATCAGGAACGCGACATTCTGGTCGAGCTCTGTCTTTCGCATGTCGCGGGCCGCAAGCCAGTCATGGTGACCTGCAGCCATTTCAGCACGCAGATTGCGGTGCAACGCGCCCGCTATGCGGCCGAACGTGGCGCAAGCCTCCTCATGCTGATGCCGCCCTATCATGGTGCAAGCCTCAAGGTGGATGAAGGCGCCATGATCGGGCATTTCGGCCGGGTCGCGAACGCAGCCGGCATTCCAATCATGGTCCAGGACGCGCCGCTCTCCGGCGTTACATTGACCGTCCCGTTTCTCGTCCGGCTCGCTTGCGAGGTGCCGCTCGCCAGATATTTCAAGATCGAGGTGCCGTTTGCGGCTGCCAAGCTGCGCAGTCTGATCAAGCTCGGAGGTGAGGTCATCATTGGTCCTTTTGACGGGGAGGAAGCGATCACCATGATGGCAGACCTCGACGCCGGTGCGAGCGGAACAATGTCAAGCGCGCTGTTGCCCGACCTGCTCGGCCCCGTGCTCGATCATCACAGAGCGGGCTGCAGGCAGGAAGCCGCTCTTGCGTATGCAAGGGTGCTGCCGCTCATCAATTTCGAAAACCGCCAATGTGGCCTGCGCGCCGCCAAGAGCGTGATGGCTGAAGGTGGCGTGATCAAATGCGAAGCCGTGCGGCATCCGCTCGAGCAGATCCATCCCGTGACGAGAGCTGGATTGATCGAGCTTGCGCGTGAGCTCAACCCGCTGGCTCTTCGCTGGGGACATTGAGGTGCGGGTATGATGCGCCGGGAACAAGTGACGCCAACAGTATTAGGATGTTCATCGCCGGCGACTGGACAGAAGGGGGTTCAGATTCCTCGGACAAGATCCTCAACACCGCGACCGGACAGCCAATCGGCGAAACCCTTATGCGTTCCGCGACGATCTCGATCGTGCGATCATGGCCGCTAAGGAGGGCTTTGAGATTAGCCGAAAGGTTTCGGCTTTGGTCTGATCCAGGACGATGTGCAAGGCCGCCGATCTCATGCGGTCGCGCGCAGCCGGCGTCGCATCGATCATGACGCCCGAAAGGGTAAGCCGCTCACCGAGCCGAGTGGTGAATCGCTCCTTGCCCCCGATATCATCGACTGGCACGTCGAGAAAGGGCGGCGTGCTAATGGGCGGATCGTCCCGGCGCGCTTTGGCAATATTGCCCAGCTCGTAACCAAGGCTCCGGTCGGGCCGGTCGCGGTATTTACGCAAAATGATGGTCCGCTTGGATTCACACCAAGCGTTTATGATCGGGCCAAATGTGGTAGGGTCAGTTCACCTTTGCCTGCGACAACCGAGACGTTGAATTCCTCCGCGGCAGCATCCAGGACCGGCACGCACACCGCACTCTCGCGCGCTAGGCGCACAGCACACTCGATATCCTTTGCAGCATTCGCAATCGAAATTGCCAGTGCATCTGGTCTCTCTCCCAACAAAAAGGCCGCGAAGGCTTGAAATATTCCACTGTTAGTAGAACCCCGACTGACCAAAGAGCGCAGCGTTACAAGATCAATCTGAAGACTATCTGCCAATTGGCAAACCTCAGCGGCAACCGCAGCGATGCCCATAGTCATGCTGTTGTAAACAAGCTTGAGCTTGTGGCCTTGTCCGACATCTCCAGCATGCATCACGGTCTCGCAAAACGCCGCAAGAATGCGTTCGGCGACGGGAAAGAGTGTTGCATCCGATCCAACCATCGCATTGAGAAGGCCGAGCTCTGCTTGCTCGGGGCTCCGTGTCACTGGAGCATCAATAAAGCTTAGACCTCGCCTTTCCGCCTTTTCAGCCAATGCAATGGTCGAGGCAGGATACGAGGTCGTGCAATCAATTATCAAACCTCCTCGGCACATGTGAGCAAAGAGCCCATCGTGATCGAGGCACACCGTCTCAACTTCGCGGCTGGACGGTAAGGACAACACCACCACACTTACATGCTGCGCCAACTCAGCGATCGACCTATGCTCTCGGGCCCCTGCACTTGTCAGGCGATCAGCACCGAGCCGGTTCTTGTTGACTTTGATGTGGAGCTCGCTTTGCTGGCGCAGAAGGCTGATGCCTATACCCGTTCCCATGCGTCCCGCTCCGATAAGCCCTATGCTCTGCTTGATCGTTTTGGGGGCAGCGTTCACTGATGATCCCTTGCGCATAATTTAGCATCCCGAAAAGAAGCCATGCCTTTGCAGGATGGGCAACAGCTCGTGGTGGTTGTTGATCGTGTAATCTGGACGCGCTGCTTGCAGGCGGGAGGTCGAAACAAATCCTCCGGTAATAGATATGCTTGTCAGTCCGAGATCACGTGCAATATCGGTCTCGACGGGCATGTCGCCGATGATGAAGGTGGATGACGGCTTCAGGTTGTGGCTGTGCATATAAAGCCGAAGTCGCTCTCCTTTGCTCATCGATTTGTACTGCGTGGCGCGGCTTTCAAACGCGAGCACATCGGTGATGTAGTCATCCACTCCAAGTCTCCTCAGCTGGGACTGGAGAGGCGCGACTATGTGGTTGCTGAGGATGATGAGTAGAGCGGATTCTCGTCGCGCCAACCCGAGAACTCTGCGCGCCCCCTCACGTAAATCGGCTTTATCCGCAAGAGGCTCGTATGTGTCGTGGAACAGTGCGCCCTCGTCACGCTCCGCAGCCTCGACCTCCTGCTGCGACATTCCAAGACTATGATAGAGACGAGAGAGGGGAACATCACAATGCTCTCGAAAGGTGTTTATATCGATGCTCGGACGACCAAAGCGGTCCAAAATGACATTGGTCGTTTCGAGAAGCGCATAGGTGTCATCGAGCAGTGTTCCGTTCCAGTCGAATACGAGAGCGGGTTTCATGATCTTGACCTCAAACGGGTATTGACAGGAAGAGCGGCCAGCAACGCTTCCAAGTGTCTACCCGCGCGCTGCCGCCCAGCAGGGGTCGGCATGTCGAACGTGAAGGGTGACAGATCGATGCGCTCTAGCCTGCTCGCCAGTACGGATACAAGGGCGCGGAAGGGCAGATAGGTTATTGTTGCTGCTTGGATCGCGTTCGCAATGTTGCTCTCAATAATTCTGAGCGCTGGCGGGTCCATCCTGTGGAAGCGAAGGCACTGGCCGCGCAGTTCGGACGGCAGCCGCTTCAATGCCTGCCAGAACGCGAGCTCATCTAGCGTATCGATACCCATGCCGTAGTAGTTTGGAGCAACTATAGGAGGAGAACCAATCGCCCAATGTACGGCTTTGGCTCCAGCGGCAAGGAGCATCTTTGTGACGGCTTGGCTGGTATCGCCTCGAATGAGGGCCTCGTCGACAACTATTACGGTCCGTCCAGCGACAGTAGGTTCCGACACTCGATACTTCCGCGCAATGCGAGATTGCCGGGCGCTGGTTCTGCCGAGGAGCGTTCGCTCAAGAAATTGGGTTGCCAATACGTCACTACGCTCGGCAAGCACACCCTGTTCGGCGAGGGAGTCAAACAGACCATCGGCGTACGGCCCCCCAGTATTTGGCATGGAGGACACAATTGGCGGCATCAAGAGTGGCTCTGCTTGAACTCGCTCCGCAACAATTCTCCCCAAAGAGAGCCCGATGTTGTAACGGGTTTGGCGATGTGAATGGCCCTCGACTGACGTGTTTGGACTTCCCAAATAGAGAGCTTCGTAGGCGCAGAGCTTGGCCTTATGTCCTCGGCAGTTCAGGGCATGGTCAACGCTGGTGCCCGTCTTAGCATCCACGCGCTGTATGCTCCCAGGCAAGAGCTGGCTGGTCTCACCTTCCAAGCCTGCGAAGGCACAAGTTTCAGAAGCAAAGAGCAACAATCCATTACTTGCTCGCATAGTCTCCAATGGTCGCAGACCGCTTCGATTGCGGTATGCAACAAGATCTCCGTCCCTATCTAGCAAAAGTGCACTAATGGCACCATCGATGCGATCATCAAGCTCGCGAAAGATAGCTTCGTAGTCTACGGGCAGGCCGTGACGCCAATATTCTCGTTCGCAAGAGTGTTCAATCCACCTCAGCAAGAGCTCGGCGTCTGTGTTCGTGTCTATCAGCTGGCCACGAGCGAGTAATTCGCTCCTGAGTTCACGGGCGTTCACCAAGGCGCCATCCAGAGAAATTGCAAAATGGCGGCTAGGAATTGACTGCACATCGCCGTCACCCCCAGTTCCACAGGATCCGCTACGGATCTGCGCGATTGCAACATGAGGCCGAAAGCGCGGCTCCTGTTCGATGCAGTCAATGCGCACTGAATTATCGCTCGATTGAAACGCCCTTCCGTATCGGATCCCACGCTCTTGCATGAAAGCAGAGACTACGACACCTGCTTGCCCACGGAGTGCAAGTGTCGGAATCATTTTCTTCAGCTGATCAACAACGCGCGGCGATGGTTCGCTTGAAGCGCAGAGAAACGCACCGGCGACACCGGACATATAGTCACCCACTTGTTAAGGAGCCGATCTGGCGGGGCGCCTCGCATGGCTAATCTGCCTATGAAGGCGGAACTTCGCTTCATCCTTAAGCAAGCGTCGTACCAGTGCTCTGAGTATACTGGCTGGCATTTCTGGAGCGAGGAGAATTGGAAGACGAGCCAATCTAGCCACTCAGTGCGTCTTGTGCGTCGTTCAGGTCCTCACACGGTGTTCAAGATGCTACGACTGTGTGCGAAAAGCGCCACGGCAAGCCACCAAAGCGGCTCTTTACGGGCTCTAAGCAGGCCAGGTAGCGGCGACCTGGTATTTTCGTATTTTGCGAGCAAGAGTCGGCAGATGATGCAGAGCGAGTGCATTGCGGCGGTTGCCGATACCGACCAGCCGGGTCTGGACAGACGAAGTGCGCCCGTCCGTGTGCGGGACAGAGTAACGAATGGACTTAAGCCAGCCCTGCGTTCTTTGGCCAACTCACATTTGATGCCGCTGTGCGCACGCTGTTCCGAACACGGCATGAACGGAATAGGGTCTGCCTCCCTGCGACAACCGGTCGAGCCGCAACGCTTGTGCTGCTCTGAGTGACGCTTCCAAGGCGAGGAGAGCGCTCCAGCTGCGTGATCCAGTCAACCTCACGCGACGTGACGTTATCAGCCCACCGCCGAGCCTTGCCCCGGGGGTCCGGGCGCGGTCACTCTATGGCTCTGTATCGACAAATCCAACCAGAGCGTGGCCGCTCAAACAATGGCAGCGGTCGGGCGAGCGATCACCTTGCCGAAAACAGACCCTTCCCTGGGGCCTGTGCCACGTGCGCATTCTGTCAGAATACAAGCGTGCTCATGTCTGAAGCCCGCCTCCGACTGTCTTCGAAAGCCACATTGCGCAAAAAAGACGCGAGAGTGCCCCTTCTATAGTGCTGGCCCAAATCCTGCACCGGCTCCGGCGCCAGGAAGTTTGGCGACGGCAACAAGATGGGAGTCGAGTTTGGGCCTCGATCCGTCAATCGACAATGCGCTTGCCGCACCGGAGGTCGTTTGTCTGTACCACGCTGGGAGAACGGAAGAGTTCCTGCTCGCCACGGCCCCGCGCGCCATCGGTCATGCCACCGGATAACTGCTTTCAGAAGAGGGCCGGCGTATCCTCACTTGCACGCGGCACCCCTTCGGTGGCGGGCGATGTCGGTGGGATTCCGAGACAAACAACCATGTCCACGTAAATCTAGGCATTCGTCGGACGGAGCCGCGCGCCACCGCCAAGGTCGCGGAACGGCTTGCTGGCGCACCGCTAAACCTATTGAGCCACAATGCCGGCATGTCGCCATAGACACCGGACCATACGTTGATGGCGTCATTCGAAAGCTGGATGAGGCTGCTCCGTCTCAATCACCCTGGCCTGACCCTCCCCCCGCAAGACCTCTTTCCCGAATCCAAGGCGGCCTCGGTATTGATCGTCGACATGACCTGATCAGCAACCCAGCCGCGCGCAACCGTTTCCCAGCACCGCCATTGCCTCCCGCGTCAAGGCTGACGGTTGCCTGCTCACCCTGAAGTGGCGTCAGTACATGATCGATGAACTGGATCTGCGAACCTTCACGCCACATCGCGCAACGCGACGCTGTGCTCGGCGAAGTGCACGCGCGTCCCTTCACGCGCCTTGTTTCGCCCTTCAGCGTGATCCACTTCGCTTTTCTTGCACAGGGCGAGGCGGCCACAAGCGATCGCTGCCGTTTTATCGATTTTTGCCTCGAGCGCAATCTTACGCCGCCTGAGCAATCGGCGAAACTTCATCAGATTGTCATCGGACCCGCTACGCTACGCTGGGAGCAGCATTCGGAATTTACAACGTTCACCTGGATCTGGACTAACGCAAATTGTTCTGCCGCAGACCATTTTGACAAAGTTGATGGCACCGTCCGATCGCTGATCCGCGCGTTACGTCAGACCGGACAGTTGCTGGTCGCGATCAGGCTAGAAGTGGAGCGGGACGCCTCGCCGACCAGGCGGGCCGAACAGATTTTTGACAAGAATAGCCTGGCCATGGTTGCCACAAAGAGCGGCGCAGCCGTTGCCGCTTCAGACTTCCGCGTAGACGAAAAAGGCTTCACGAAAATCCTCGTCTGCGACCTCGGGTTGACGTCGCACGATCTCGGAGCGCTGGTGCAGCGGCTCCTGGAAATCGAGACCTACCGTCCATTGGCGC
>NZ_JAPRAQ010000038.1 GCF_029989365.1 Bradyrhizobium sp. Arg816
GCGCCAACGGGTCATCGACGATCGATCGAACGGCAGACGGTGGCAGAAGCTCAATTCGCCGCAGAAGTATTGGTAGTAGGGGTTCTCGATCCAGCGGGCGCACAGCACCTCATCTGACAAGTTGTGCGTGTGCTTCAGAATGAACAGGCCGGCCACGAGCCGCGTCGGCAAGCCAGGCTGCCCCAACCCTGTAGCGCGGCCGCTTCATGACACTGGAAACGATCGCCCCGTTGAGCGATAATCCTGCCGTCGGCTTCCCGGCGATCGCCCCTGACCATCCGGCCCATGCCGGCGAAGGCGGTGGCCCGCCGCCAGCTACACCACACCACAGGACACGATCCGTCGTTGTTCGGAATCCGTCATTGCAAAATGTAGGGAGTTCCGCTAGCGCGGAGCGAAACACATGGCGTTCCATTCTCGCTCACAGCTAGCGTTGTTGGCATCCCAATTGCTTGGACGCGGTCCGGGCATCTCGATTTCCTTTATTGAAGCGAGCAAACCCGCTCGCGGCTTCGTCTGCTAAGCCAGCCGGCGCGGAGGAGCCAGACGAACTGTTCATTCGAATCGAGCGAACAACTGACAGCGCAGCGGGTAAACGTTAAATACTCATGAGAGTAACCGTCGCGTGGAACAATGACTATACTGGCGGGATGAACCGGTTCAACCCCTCCCCTCCGGGGGAATACCGCCGCGTCTCGGTCGGAAGAATGATAGCTGAAACCATCGTGGCGGCGCTGCAAGAGGGCGGCCACACAACGCAGCTGTGCGAGGGTGATAAAGGACTACTCGCTACCCATGAGTGGTTCATGCCACCCGATTCGCAAGCCCCTCGCACCGGATTGGTCTTCAATATGGCGAGCGAAATCCGAAGGGCGGGAACTCTGTGCCGCCTGCTGGGAAACGAAGAAATTGAGGGATTGCCCCTGGTGGAGCATGATTTCGGCGATCGAAAAACAGGTTTTATCACTTGGGAAGACAAGCGGCATATCGCGGGCGCGGAGCCGCCGAAGATGTGTCCGACAAAAGTTGGAAATGCACTTGAGACGAAGCTGCGGGATATTTCTGTTGCGACGTTTCGTGCATGCATGTGCCGAGACTACGCCCGCGTCGACCTGCGGATTGATCGCTCTGGCCAGGCCTTTGTCCTAGAGATCAACCCCGAACCGCCACTTAACATGGGGGCCTCTTATTTCTTGGCTGCGACGACCGCAGGATACACCTTCTCGGGAATGATCAATCGCGTCCTGGATGTCGCCCAGAGGCGGTATTTCGGAGTCGGCAACCCAAAGGCCGGCATGCGTAATTGTGGCCAGATTGTTCCGATCTCTACCGTTGGGCGGACTCTGCGCATGCGGAATTATAATGCTGGCGAGCGCGTTCCCGCTCAGACAATCCTGGTGGTGGTCCAACAGCGGTACAATTTGGCTCTTGGGTAAGCCGGTCGTCAGACCGTGATAATGTTCTCAACCTCCTTATACTTGTCGTGAAAAGAACGATTAAGTCACTCAAAGTCGGCGAGCGAAAAGCTGTACGCTCAGGCGAAGACGCGCGTATGCTCAGCGTCTCTCGGCTCAACAGCGGGAGGTATGTCGCAATGGCTTGTCCCATCGCAGGCGCCATCAAGGGCAGCTACGAGCGGATGCCGCGGCAAATGAAAGTTGCGGCACGTTGGCTGCACGATCATCCGACGGAGGTCGCATTGCTTTCGATGCGGGAGCAGGCGCGCCAAGCAGGCGTATCTCCGGCGACGCTAACACGGTTTGCGCAGCGCCTCGGATTCGATGGTTTCGATGGATTGAAGGAGATATTCGCGGACAATGTTAGAGAAGGGCCAGAAAGTTTCGCCGAGCGCGCAGAGGAGCTGCCGGTAAGACGAGAGGCCGAAGGCGATGCCGCCGTCATCGGTGATACAATCGATGCTTTGCATAGTCATCTGAAATACCTTGCGCAGCCCTCCGCGATTGCAGCGTTGGGCGCTGCCGTGGATGTCATGGCTGAGGCGCGAAACATCTTTTGTCTTGGCCTCCGCTCAAGTTTTCCTGCAGCATATCTAATCCATTATGCCTGCTCGTTGCTGGGCTCCCCCACGATTATGATCGGGGGAATAGGCGGCACATCCAATGATGCGCTTAGGTTGGTAAGTCCAGGAGACGTTCTACTGGCGGTTACAGTTAGCCCATACACCCGCTATACGGTGCAGGCCTCCGAGTTCGCGGTTTCGCGCGGTGCAAAGCTAGTCGCGGTGACCGATAGCGAGCTATCTCCGGTCGCCAAGCTTTCCGATGTTGTGATTTGTGTTCGGACTGAAACACCTTCGTTCTTTCACTCAATGACACCCGTATTCGCAGCGGCGGAGTGTCTCATAGAGCTTATCGCGGCCAGGCAAGGCAGCCGCGCGCTTGTGGCGTTGGAAGCGAGCGAAGCACATCTCGCAGCATTCGATACTTACATGTTGGCGAGATCGCTCAGGCGTAAGTAGATTCGTGCAGTACTCAAAAGATTCCACTCGTACCGACGAACTTTCCGTGAGAATGGGCTTCCACATTTCTCCAGGTGACGGCGACTATGGTTCGGAGATCGGGATATTGCATAAGAACGCCGCGCGGCCGCCTTCGGTTGAATACTTGGCAGAAGGCCTTCGTTCGCGAGCTTCGCGCGCAGAAGACCCGCAAGGTACCGGCCGCGACACTGAAGAAGCGAGTACAGCAGCCAGTGTCGCTGCCCTTGGCCGCCTGTTCGCGGCCCACCGAAAACCCTGACCGCCATCTCAAGCGGATAAGCACATGTATCTCGATCTGGCAGATCATCTTGGGCGAGCGGTTGGCGCGGCAGTCGGCATTCAGGGAGCGGCATTTGAAGGAAGCCTTAGCCCGCGACCTCGTCCAGACGGCGGGCAGCAACACCGCGTGCGGCAGCTCGATGCGCCAGCGGTCCCACAGGGTGCGCCAGCGCCGTTCGAGCCAGAACCGCACCTTGCGGCCAGGATCGGATACGGCAGACGCGGCATCAGGATCACGGCGTGACGGTAGGGAAGCTGCATCATCTCCGCGGGATCGACGAGATAGCGCGCTGCCTCGCTCACGCCCTGACTGAGGTGATGGGGTCAAAGGTCGCCCCCTGTGAGTGGCTGGACGAGTGGCTGAGAATCGTTGTGTAATCGATACTGTCCGCGAGCATTCACGTGGTCTGGATATCCTTGACGTTGAATCCGACCTTGCATCCGGCGTTGGCGATGATCGAGCGCGCCCGGCTGCGCTCGAGCGGCTCGAGGTCCTGCGGGATTATGATCATATTCATGTAGGTGGCCAGGAACCCTACTCGTCCTCAATCGGTTGAAGCCGCCCCGCGCCGTCTCCGCCCCGTGATCGTCGGCCTCAAAACCCCCCTCACGAGATCGAGCCAATGGAAGTTCTTGATCGCGGGGTTGACTGATTTGGCGGGGATGCGTCTGTGTGGCTGATTACGACATCCTCTCTCCAGTTGCAGTTCGTTGACCACGGGCCCAAAAGGGATGGGAAACGCGATAAAGCGGTTATCCGCTTGACGGGGATCCAGGCGCGCGCGGTTGGAAGCTGTGTCACGATCGGGTCCTGTTCTATCCTCCCGTCACTTTTCAGGTTCATGTGCCGACGTCCGATCTTCGTGTCGGCGGTGTGCACAAGATATGCGATCCGGTCAAAACGTCTGTGGCTGTGCCACAGGAGCGAGCAAAGAATTGGCCGCGGTAGCCGGCTCGGCCGGAATGTCCATAGTTGGGGCGCGCGCATGACAGCCTACGGCGCGCCCGTCAGCCACCGGCACCAAAGGCGGCACTTTGATCCGGCAGCGCTCAACCGCAAGCGGGCAGCGCGGGTGAAACGCGCACCCTTTCGGCGGTTGATGGGGCTTGGCACCTCGCCCTCAACTGGCGCCTTCAGCCGAACCCCGGTGTCGGGCCCGGCACTGGGGCGGCCGCGATGAGTGCCTTGGACCGGCTTTGCGAACAACGCCTCGCATGGGGCGAGTTCCACGATGCGCCCCAAGTACATGACCGCGACGCGATGACCGATATGCTCCACGACGCGAAGGCCATGTGAGATGAAGATGAAGGCAATGCCCATCTGCTGTTGCATATCCATGAGAAGGTTCAGAATCTGTGCCTGCACAGAGACGTCAAGGGCTGGAACTGCCTCTTCGGCGATGATGAGCGAGGGCTGTAGCGAAAGTGCCCGCGCTATGCCGAGCCGCTGGCGCAGACCACCCGACAACTCGGACGGAAGCCTGTGCATCATCTCCGGCGACATACCAGGCTTTCGCAGGAGGTCCACAGCAAGGGCTTGGCGCTGCTTGCGGCTGAGCCGATCGAAGTTCTCTGCGGGCTCAGTAATAACCTGTCCAGCCGTGAGACGCGGATTCAGCGCCGAGTAAGGATCCTGATAGACCATCTACATCCGCCGGCGCCAATCTCGTACCGCGAGTTTCTTGAGACCGGCAACATCGGCTCCCTCGATCAGCACACGTCCGGCTGTCGGCTCTACGAGCCGCATGAAGAGCCGCGCCACGGCGGACTTGCCACAGCCAGTTTCGCCGACAATGCAAAGCGTCTCCCGGGCCTTGCCAGACAAGGATATTTGTCCACGGCCCGGCTCAGCGGGTTGGTTGTCTTCGAGTATCCTATACCGAGCGGATAATGCTTGGTCAGGTTCTCGACTTTCAGCAGAGGACCGCTCATGCGTGAACTAGGGTCCGCGGTCGTTGGCTCGTCGGCAATCCATAGTTCCTGTGAGCAGGCGAGAGCCATAGCGATCATGACATGCAGGCGCATACCGCCGGAATTTCGTGCGGATAGTTGATTACGCGACGCTCGGGATCCGCGATGCTGACGAGCCGGAGCATCTCTTGAGCTTTTGCCATCGCATCTGATCGGGAGGCTTTGGCGTGGATCCGCACTGTCACGGCGATTTGGCGACCAACGCGATCCCCTTCCCGCGGACCTGTCGCCCCTTTGCTTGCGAGTTTCAGCAGGTCGCGTCCGTGAAAGCTGATCTCGCCGCTGATGGTCTTCGCGTTTAGCTTCGGCAGCAGGCGAAGAATGGAAAGGGCCGTGACGCTCTCCAGCATCCGGATTCACCTACAACGCCGAGCGTTTCGCCACGTTGACCTAGTCAGGTGAATCTAAAGTTCGCCACATAAAGTCTGCTGGGCTTTGTGGCAGAAGCGTTTGACGGAAGCCAAGATCTGGTCTGCGGACTTGGTCCATTTGAAGGGCTTCGGGTTGTTGTTGTGCAGTTCGATGAAGGTACGGATGTCGGCCTCGAGCTGCCTGACGGAGGTGTGAACACCTCGCTGGATCTGCTTTCTGGTGAGTTCAGCGAACCAGCGCTCGATCTGATTGATCCATGACGCGGAAGTCGGCGTGAAGTGGACATAATAGTGCGGCCGGCGAGCGAGCCACGCTTTGATCTTGGGTGTCTTGTGGGTGGCGTAGTTGTCCATGACGATATGGACAGCGAGCCCCTCAGGGATTTGAGCGTCGATCTCTTTGAGGAACTTCAAGAACTCGACCGCCCGATGGCGTTTGTAGCATTTGCCAATGACAAAGCCGGACGCGATGTCGAGCGCGGCAAACAGCGTGGTCGTACCATGTCGCACATAGCTGTGCGTGCGACGTTCCGGCACCCCAGGCATCATCGGCAAGACCGGCTGCTCGCGATCGAGTGCCTGGATCTGGCTTTTCTCATCGACGCTGAGGACAACGGCTCGGTTCGGTGGGGACAGGTAAAGCCCGACAATATCGCGCACCTTATCGACGAATAGCGGATCGCTCGACAGTTTAAATGTCTGGCTGCGGTGCGGCTGCAAGCCGAACGCCATCCACATTCGGCGGATCGTGGTGTGAGAAAAGCCGGTTTCCGCAGCCATCGAGCGGATCGACCAGTGCGTCGCGTCGGGCGGTGTCGTACGCAATGTCCGCTCGATTACCTCAGCAACCTGATCGTCGTCGATGGTTCGAGGGCGGCCAGGGCGGGCTTCGTCAAGCAGGCCATCACAGCGATCCTTCAAGAATCGGCGGCGCCACTTGCCAACGGTGTGTTCATGGATGCCAAGTTCGGCAGCCACAGACTTGCTTGGCAGACAATCTGCACATCGCAGGATCGCGCGGCACCGCTCAGATAGCGATCGGGCTACACGATGACGACGAACTTGCCTCTCCAAGTACGCCCGCTCCTGCGGACTAAGCACTAACGGCGCGATCGGGCCGGCCTCGCACACCTGCATTCGCCACTAGCACTCTCCTCTCTAGAGATTCGAGCGACAACTAATGCGACGAATTTGCGTTCCAGATGACTAGAAGCTGATGTTATCCAATACGCGGGTGATGCTTTTCTGGCCGAAAAAATGTGTCTCCAGGCCTCGAACATCGAGGAGAACGTCATCCCCAATGGTTTCTTGCAATTGCATGTCAGCCTCCACGTTTTGAGCGGGGATTAAACAGGTCGCGTAAGCCATCTCCGAGCAGGTTGCGGCAAGAACCGTGATGACAAGGCAGGCTCCGGGGCGAAGACCGTGAATGGTGCGACGCCGAGATACAGGTTTGCACTTGAGATCATGTTTCCCCAACTGGGGATCTCGGTCGGCACGCCTACGCCAAGGAAGCTCGGCCCGGCCTCTGTCAGTATCGCCGACGCGCAGACATTGGCACTCTGCACCAGAAGCGGCGGAATGGCCCTCGGGAGGATGTGCCACCACAGTACCTTCGGTAGGGACGCGCCGCCACAGAGCGCTGCCTCCACATAAGGGCGCGAGCGAACACTCAGAACCACTGAACTAACCAGCCGCGTAACACTTTGAATCGAAGAGACCGTGATCGCGACGATGAGGGTTCCGATTCCGGCGGCCGTCAGCGAAACGAAGGACGATGGCCAGCAGAATCGCCGTGATCGCTATCAGGTCGTCCACGATCCGCATGGCGATGTTGTCGAAGCTGCGACTGTAGCCGGCGATGACACCGATCAAAAGCCCGACTAATGCGGCGCTCACCACCGACCTCAGTCCCACCAAGAGTGAAATTAGGACGCCGAACATCGTTCGCGCAAAGACGTCAGCGTTCAAATTATCGCTCCCTCACCACATCTCGCTGGAAGGCGGGTGAAGCCGTTGAACGGATCCATGTTCAGAGGATTGCCGGCTTAAAGCGGAGCAGCAAGCGCCAGTACGATCGACAGCGCCAACAGGCAGCAACCCATAAAAACTAGCGGATGCCGCTTTGCTAGACGCGAAAGGCCAGACGGCGGTGACCGGCTCACCGACAAGGATTCAACCGGAGCCGAGAACAGATTCATGTCAGTACCGAAGAACCTGAGGCGTGATACCGGCGGCCTGGCGCCTGGCCAGATCGGCGGCCACAGGAAGCGGGTTCTGTCGGATGCCGACGCCGACTGGCTGCGCGATCGCGTTCGCTCGGGCCATTCACCTTGCGCAAGCTGACGCAGGAGCTGGCTGCACGCGGGATCAAGACGGACGTGCGGGCGGTGTGGGCTTTTGTCCACACCGAGTGGCTCAGCAAAAAAACGTTCTACCAGCCAAGCAGGATCGCCCCGACGTCGCCCGTAAGCGGACCCGCTGGAAAGCGCATCAAGGCTGGATCGACGTCGCGATTTTGGTTTTTATCGACGAGACGTGGATCAAAAACAATTGGCACCGCTGCGCCAGGCCCCTGTGGGCAGCGCCTCCAGGCCGCTGCGCCCTTCGGCCATTGAAGACCATGACCTTATCGCGGCGCTGCGTTACGATCGGATCAGCGCGCCTTGGGTGATTGATGGTCCCATCAATGGTGAGCTCTTCGCACTGTGCGTCGAGAAGGTGTGGGCACCCACCCTCGCACCGGGCGAGATCGTCCTTCTCGACAATCTTGGCAGCCACAAGGGAAAGGCGGCTCGCCAAACAATCCGCGCCAGAGGCGCCCACCGTATCTTCTTGCCGCCCTACAGCCCTGACCTCAATCCAATCGAGCAGGTCTTCGCCAGACTCAAAACACCTCATGCGAGCTGCAGAGCCTCGTGACGTGGAGGCAACCTGGCGAAAGGTCAGCGAACGCCTCGACCTCTTGTCCGAGGAGGAGTGCACCAACTACTTCAAAAACTCAGGCTATGTTTCCGTGTAAATACATCATGCTCTAGTCGCGATTGTTGATCGCATCGACCACCAATCGGCCGACACCAGAAATGTTGAACACATTTCCGTGATGACGACGCCAGAAATCAGATAGGCGAAACTTATGCCGATCACGGTAAGGATCGCGACACCCGCATTCTTTAGGGCGCGGTGGAAAAGCATCGAATATGAAGACGCGCCCTTCGCCGCGGCAGTTCGCAAAAGCGGCCTTCTACGAAAGAGGGGGGCACCGGCCTCAGACCAGTGACTCCACTTTGCGTATTTCTTCCGGGCTTTTCTCTCTCGGCAGTTAGGTCAATGGGCTGCTGGAGGCTGCGATCAACCTCCCGTTCAGCTCCAGAAAATCTTCGAATGCGCTTGCAACCCCCTCAAGCTCACGCGCTGACATCGGTAGGGACAGGTTGAGCATGCCCTTGCAGGTCAGATATTGACCCCTCTCTAACATCTCTAGGTGAAAGAAGGGCTTAGCATTCGGATCTTCGGTCTCCGTGTCCGCGATTGTGCGGATGTCGCCCTCACGGAAATGGATGTTCATCATCGAACCGTTTCCGGTGAACTGTATGGGCAGTGCGCGAGCCTGCGCGATCCCGTTGAGCTTAGCCCGCAATGCATCGCCCATGACGTTTAGCTGAACAAGACGGTCGCTCGTCAGCACGGTTGCCGCGGCCACGGCCGCAGCCATGGAGATGGCATTGTTATTAAATGTGCCGGCATGAGCAAGGGCATCTGGGCGATTTGGATCGTAGAGCGCCATGATGTCCTCGCGCCCTCCAAAGGCGCCGAACGAAGCTCCTCCCCCGAGATACTTACCCAGTGTTGTGAGGTCTGGCGTAATTCCGAGGACACCTTGGAGACCGCTTGGCGCAAGACGAGAGCACATCACTTCGTCAAAGATGAGAATGACTCCATGCCGTTGACAAACGCTGCGTATTGCTGACAGGAATTCCCGACTCGCAGGAATGCATCCCGCCGAACCCTGCAGCGGCTCAACGATAACCGCCGCAAGGTCACGCGCTTCACGATCAATCGCAGCCACCGTCTGTTCTATGTCGTTGTAAGTGCAGAGTACGAGCGGAAAAGGCGCGTTTTGAGCAGAATCGCCAGATTTATAATGCAATACTCCCCCGTGATAGCCTCCGCGAAAAGCCACAATTCGCGAACGTTTCGTGAAGGCTCTGGCTGTCACCAACGCCATAAGATTCGCTTCGGTGCCCGAATTCGTGAACCGGATGCGTTCGACGGATGGGAACCGCGAGCACAGGGAAGCCGCCAAGCGCGCCTCGTTCTCGATGTGCCCGCCATGCACCCAGCCCGTTTCGATAGCATGCTGGATAGCTGCCTTGATCGTCGGCTCTGAGTGTCCGAACAGCCCCGCGCTGTATTCACACAAAAAATCAACATAATCATTGCCGTCCAGATCTTGAACTCGACAGCCCGAGCTCGTCTTTACGACAAAAGGAAACGGCTTAAAGAACAGAACGGATCGCGTATTTCCCCCCGGCATGAATTGAGATGCGCGCTCCATATAGGCGAAGCTCAGCGAGTGTTGTCTGGAGTAGCGCTCTTCCGCGTCGGTCAGAGCGCGAGCGAGATCTAGGTTATGCCTAATTTCTTTCATCACGAGTTTTCCATTTTCCGGTTCAAGCCCATAATTCCTAGGAAGGTGAGACTGCTCATCGGCACCGACCGCCTGAGAGCCAGGGAATTGGCCGATCAAAGTGCGGATTAGCCGGGGAAACCCTTCCCAAGAACAGGGTCGTTCTTACCCTCCCCAGCTCGAAGGTTTCAGCCCGCGAAGACGACGGCGCGAGCAGAGCACGCAACGCATGGTGCCGAGCCCGCCCTAGGCCTCGCGGTGCAGGCAAGCCCAATGAGAAACCGATTGTTATCGACAATCGGCCGGGCTGTGCCACCGTTGAAATCGCGCACAATGCCTTTTTAGCTCAGCAACTGTGTTGTGGGAATCGGGGGGATCCTTATGATCGGCATCGGCGCTCATATGTCACACACCCATTTTCGTGAGTAGCGGAAAGCGGGCCGCATTCGCTGAGGAATAGGTGACGCTCCGTATCTCTTCATCTGCCCTGCTCTCAAGGTCATCCACCATATCGGCCACCGGGCTGGGTCACGTATTTGGTCGGATCGCCGAGGTCATGTCGATGATCGCGTCCAACCGTGAGCGCCGAACATCAGCCTGATCCTCGTTCGCTTAGTCGCTCGGCCTTTCCGATGTCGTGATAGAATTACGAGTCTCGATTCGAAGCGACGCCTGAAAGTCAAAATGAAGCTTCCGAGATCTCGACCGCAAAAAGCTTGCAACCCGAACCGAAGACGGAAAATCCAGGGCTAATGGCGGCAAGAGATGCCACGGCCGACCCGCTGAACTATCGAACTACCTGCGCGGGTACGCAAACCTGGACCAAAACAGCCGCTTCAGCGCCAGCGGTTCTCCTCAGCGTCGTAAGTGTCCGATAATGGATTGCGGTCGGCCATCAGCTCACGTTTGAGCACCTTATTGCTCGTGACCGTTCTCGGAAGCGTCGGAGTAAAGGCGATGTACCGTGGCACCTTGAATACAGCAAGGCGCGCCCGAGCATGATCGAGAATGCGCTCCACTTGCAGGTCGGCTCGCGTGAGTCCTTTTTTCAGTTCGACGTAAATCTTGACCTCCTCGCCCCATTTATCATCGCGAACAGGCACCGCGGCCACATCCGCGATCTCAGGAATCTCGCGGATGATCGCCTCCACCTCGCACGCAGCGATATTCTGACTAAAGCGACGGATCATGTCTTTCCTACGTCCTACGAACCAATAAAAGCCGAGTTCGTCGTGGCGCAACAGATCCCCAGTTTTGAACCATTCCCCTTCGAAGCAATCCGCATTTGCGTCTGGCCTGTTCCAATAGCCCCTGAAGATGCCGCGCCCCTTCACCCAGAGCTCGCCAGTTTCGCCTACTCGTGTAGGGACGCCGTCATCGTTTACCAAGCGCAGCTCGCGAAAAGGGGAGCGAAATCCCACCGAACCGACCTCATTCATCTCTGCGACATTAGGAGGCATTTGCGTGCCAAGTCCGATTTCCGTCGACCCATAGGTGTTGTTGGCGCGCACAGCAAACTGTTCGCGATATCGGCGGACCGTCTGAGCACTCCAGCCGTCGTACTGCCACACCCGCTTCAGGTTCGTCGGTACGTTATCGTCGCGTTCTGCTATGAGCCTCGGCAACGGACACCACTCGATCCGAAAGTTCTTCACCCAATCCATAAATTGCGATGCGTCTATTTGCTGAGCGACGTATACCGTTCCGCCTTGTCCATATGAGTTCAGAAGAATCAATGGCCAACTGATATAGGAGAAGGATGCCCAACTCAGATACCTTTTGACCGGGAGAAGATAGGCAGATACGTAGGAGGCGACCCCCCAATAGTCGTGCGTCAACATGCAGCCCTTCGGAAAGCCCGTCGTTCCCGAAGTATATTGGATCGTCAGCAGGTCCTCGGGGCGGACATCCTCGTCCACCGGCGAATCGTCGACGCTCTTGAATAATTGATGGAGCGTGATAGCTGTCCCGCCGAAAGGCTGCCCTACAAGAATTACTCGCTCCTTGGCAAGTTCTTGCGGCCAAGGATCCATTGCGCAGAACACTGACCAAGCACATTCGTCGACTATAGCGAATTTGGCCTGCGCATCGCTGATAATGTATTCGACCTCCCTTGGCGTGTAGCACACGTTAATAGGGACCATCACCGCACCGAGCTTTGCAACTGCGAACCACAAGCTCAGCCATTCGATGCGATTGGGTAGCATTACCCCAACGCGATCGCCCTTGCGCACTCCGAATGCGCGCAGCGCATGTGCATAGCGGTTGGACCTCCGATCCATCTCGGAGTACGTTGCGCGTTCGCTGCGCTCGAAGATGTCGACCGCAGTTGTGGACGCATGTGTTCGCGCCCGCATCGAAACAAGCTGTCCCACTGTTGTGGTTTCATATGCGGCCTCCAGCACCTCGCTCCTCCGCAAGGCGTTTGCTACGCGGTCGTGCAGTTGGCTTGATGTCCAGTTGTTCGGAGTCATTATAACAAACCTCAAGTCCAGAAGACAAAGAATAGGTCGAGTAACGGGCGCAAGCGTTCCGTTTGACAAGTTGCCTAGGCCACAGCCAGCGTAGGGCGCTGGTCTAATTAAGCAGCCGGCACGCGCATGCTCCGCAGATCCGATGTTGATTGTGCGCGCGGCACTACGGCGAACTCAAGTCCAGCAACGCGCGGCTCCTCACTCCCATTGATAAACCACCCTTGCCATTGCCGCACCTTGTCGTATCGTGATGAGCGTCCATCATCCCTTATTCGGCCAGTTAGTAGTTGACGGTACATCACTGACAATGATCATGACACTACCTACTCTGGTGAGGATATGAAGAAGCGGTGGCGGCGCGTATGAACGACAGGTGCCATAGACCCTAGCGGGTCGATATGGGCTGCGGTCGCGGAGAATAATCTCCCGGGCCAACCGACCAGCCGGTAATTGTCGTCAAGCGCCCTATGGTTCGCCAAGCGCCCTGAGCCGGGATGGTTACGCGACTCACGGCAATCCGAGAATGTTTTTTTTAATCAGACCATCAGATACCAGGCGATCGGGGTGGATGATGCCGCCGCGCCAGCGCATGGGGGCGATCGCGCAGGAAGCCATGGCCTCGCCTATCGGCGCCTGCATGGCAGACTCGGGCGGGACGTCAGGATGGAAGTGCGTATTGCCTCATGGAGGAATGTTCCCGAAGACGGGATCGTTGCCTCATTTATTTTGCGCGAAGAAGACGGAAGGTCGGTACGGGGGAGGCTGGCAGTGGAGTGCGCGCTTGTCCGCCGCGGCAGTGCGGGCATCAGCTTTCTCGATCGCTTTCAACAGTAGGGGACCATTTCGGCCGTAGATCTGTCCGAGATCATCAACCGGGTCATCCGACGCTTGTTCCGCAACCAGCAACGCCACGAAGCTCGACCGGCAGGGCCCAGTAAGGCTCTTCAGTTCCGACTTGGCGGCCGGCGCCAACTCCGAAGCAGAAAGGGCAGTCTCGAGTGACGCGTTTGTCCAGCTCATCGCCGTACTTCTCCTCACGCCGCAGCATGAAATCCTTTTCGTGTCGTCGCATCATCAGCAACAACACGGTGAGCTGCGGCCGATCGATCTGCGCGAGCCGGGTTTCGACTTCACGAACGGCATTGCCGCAGCTTGCCCTGCAGGCTATCATTCTCGGTGACCCCGAGCACACGCTGCGCTGAAACGATGTTGTTGAAACGCGTTGTATAAAAGCTAATGTCGGCACGAGGAACGATACGCCTTTGAGAGATCGACCTCCGACAAGGAGGCAACCTACTCCTCCATCTGATCGAGCCCGGCCAGCTCAAATCTGATGCCCTGGGCGGGCTCACTATCAGCGCTTCATCGTGGCTGCGCAAAAGTCCATTGCAAGCTGCTGAGAGTCAAGAAGCGCTCCTGAAATCGCCGCCAGGTGAGTACGAAGGTGAATGCTGTGGCCCACTTCCCGCTGAACCTGAGCAACATAATTGAGCCCAAGGATGCAAGTCGTCCCTGTGACGAACACGCCCTATTCCGAGCAAGGCAATCTTGGTTGGCAGCTTGGGCGAAGCCGGCGAAGATTCGGCAATATGAGGCGTAGTGCAATGATTGAAGCAAGCATCAGATTGCCAATAAATCCATTATCGTTTCGCCTTTCTGATCAGTACGATCGAAACGAGGACTCAGCGAGATGTCGGCCATTCGCAGCCTCTAATTTGGGTTTGTTACACAATATTGAGGACGAGACCGTAGTGGCATGCCGTGACAAGAGCGGACAGGCGGTCGTATTGCGTTCCTTGTCCCCCGGCTTGATCTGCGCGGTCGACCGGCTTACTCACCGATCGTCGACGGTCCAAAGACTGGTTACGGCATCGGCATATCACGCCCTTGAGCTGCAGACTCGCACCGCTGGCGGCAGCTCGCGCGTAAATTATGCGATCTTACGCACAATTGCGCAGGATTTCATGTCACCGAGATCGGTACGGACGCGCTCGGATCCGCGCTCACGTTCGGCGCATCACGCCCGCGCCTGGCGGGCGGCAGAGAACGCGGACAGCCTCAATTCTGAGCAGACGGCCGGCTGTTGTCGATGCCAGCGGCCGTCTTTCGCTGCCTTGATCTGGGGGCAGGATCAGCAGGTAGCGATGCGCTCCAATGACGGCAAGCCTGCCGCGCACCAGTTAACACCCCACTCGTCAATTCGGGCGAGCCCTGATTATCAGCGGCTAGATCTCGGCGGCCTTGCGTTCTCAGGCCAGCCCCGCTGCAATCGGCGTCAGCGCAGCATGACGGAGGCAGCCACGACGTTTCAATGGGGGCGATCAAATGACCTCGCGAGGACAAACTGGCGATGACATCAGAAAGGCAGCAGTTTTTCGTTCGAAGCCGCGACTTTGACTTTGATCTCTCGGCGAAACTTCTGGAGCAAGCCTGGATTTGTTCACCGAACTTTCTCTTCTGTCCCGATGGGCTACATGCCAGATTTATGCATCACGATCGCGAGTCGACAATGGTCCAGGCGCACCGTCGGAACGTTGCAGATTGATGCACATTCGAGTCGGATGCGACCGTCGCGCGCGCAGGTACCGACTATCGGGTTTGTCGATTGGGTGCTGTTGTTGCTGTTTATCCGTATCGAGGCTTTTGTTAGCCGCTGTTTGAGCTATCTCTCAACGGTGAAACGACGAATCGTCCGAACCGGATCTCCAGTCGCGTGGATATGAGGCCACCCGCCAGTCCAACGCCCTGAACTTCGGCTGGTCGACAAGTCTTGCGCAGAGTAACAGGCTTATGTTCGCAACCGATAATCTCCCCATCGTGACGGGGTCCGGAATAAGGTCATAGAGAGCGAACGCCGCCCCAAACTCTTTCTCTCCATCCCGCTCGAAGGTTACTCGCGAGTTGCCGTCCGGCAGATCAGGCGCGCAGTCCAAGTTCTGGTTAGATTTCTGCCCAATAAGCACAGCACCCGCCATATGCGTCCGCAAACTTTAGCTCATCGTGTCCTCTTCGATTTGACGTGTCTGGAGTGGATCGATCGCTCCTTCAGGTGGCCCATTCGCTTTCGGGCGTGATTTCCAGATTGTCTCCGGAATGGCAGCGTTTCTCCCGAGTGACATCGAGTGGTTCTGAGCATCGCGCCCTGTCTCACAAAGCAGTGGCATACCGGCTCGGCTGGCCGCCAGACTTCGTCTGGTAATTAACTCCCGCGATGTCGCTTCACACATCCATGTATATTGCACCGCTGTGATAGTCACTTCGCTGGCACGTGCGCCTCGCGCGCGTCGACTACAATAGTCGCCAACTTAGTTTTGACGTTATTGGGAACATCATCACGCTGCGGCTCAGTCGTGATCAGACCGTGAGGCATCAATTGTCATGCCGCCTAGAATTACGAGGCTAAAACGAAGTCGATATTGTCGTGACGATCCACAAGCCGCCTCAACTCCTCGCCGGTTAACCAAACGAGCAAATCGTCGTCGATAATGTTCTCTTCGACCAGCTGCAATATTGACCCGCTGAGTTCATGATGCGCGTGTCCGTATTGCGCAAGGACGCCCTTATCAAGTAGCCAGCGCTCTGCTAGTCCAATTACGAAGTCTGGAGTCCACATTGAGAACGACACGCCGCGTAGTATTCCAGCCATGATCTTAGGCATGCCTTTTCCTCTAAAGTCTTTGCGCAACCAAAAGTCGCCGTGGTAAGCGACCTTCCCGGTAATCTTCTTCGCGCTTGGTGCCATGCAAGTACAGCGATCTTGAGGATGTGCGTGTATGGCCGGTTCAGCATAGAACATCTTCAGAGATTCAAGATGTTCTGCAAGGTTGGTGTGAGAAAGGTCATATACTCGAGCTGCCTCTACAAGGGCGACCTCGTTATTCTTGTCGGTACCAATCATCCAATATCCCTCGCCTAGTTTTAATGGCGAGCGATCTGGCCGGAAATTTGGGTACGTTGGCTTTTTTGTTGGAAGACTCCGTGTGATTGAAACATACTCGTGAAAGTCGAAACCTATCGAAAGCCGGATGCCTCTTTTCGCGGCGGCGTCATCATATACCCGAAGAAAGCGTGACACTTGCAACGGATTACCTACGCTCTTCATTGCTGCACCTTGTTCCTCTCGTGACCGTCCTAAGCCCGCAAAGCGAATTTACGAGGTGATGATACAGCACGAACAATGGACAGGGGTACTACCTGCTCTGGGTGAGGAAGGTTTATTCGATATTTGAAGAAATGATGTTGGCAAGAAACGGCATCCAATCGCGGCAGAGCGTTTTTGAGCAGTAGCGGAGCGGCGATAAAGGCCATGCCAGTCAGATCTGGCCTCGTAAGAGAAATGCACACGGTCAAACCGATTGACGATCTCCGCTATGACGCGGCGCATGTTCGTTGCCTAGCCAGGTCTCCGGAAGCAAAACATGAACGCTCCATACATAGCGTCAGCAAGCAGCCTGGTACGGCGCTGAACGAGTGGCGCCTTTGTCCCAAATAGCGCGGGTCGACCCTGCCCCATCTTTGACCCGACCTGCTGATCGTCGGGCGGCGCCAATCAATAACAGATCGATATTCCTCGTGAAGCTCTTCGGATTCCCTTTTCTTTCGCTCGCTCGCGCTGCTAGCCCGGCACTACTATGTCTTTGGATAAAGAAACCCAGTATCCAAGCGGAGGCGTATAGCCTCCCGTTTCGTCGGCTTTCCTAGTGCAAACGAGGCGGAGGCTTGACTCCTAACCGGGTGGTTCTTGTCGTGTGTGCTTCAACCACGCGCCTCAGACTCCGGCATGACTAACTCGTTCACCCTGGAGCGTTCGGCCAAGTGTTACCTTTCAAACCTAGCGGTCTGTAGAGCTTGGTGAAAATGTGCTTGAGACCCATCCTCCTGCACCACGGGGCGAACGCCTTACTGCGATAGCAGGAGCCGTTGTCCGTCATGATGCCGGAGATCTTCACGCCCAGCCTGTGGTAGTGACGGCGTTTTCGAGGAAGTCGATAGCGCTCTCATTCCTCGTCACTCCGGATCTGGGAGAAGGCCGGGCGCGATGCATTGTCGATCGACACGGACGAACTCGTGGCCCGCACCGCGGCTTTCGCCCTTCTCGCGGTCGCGGGTGATGCGGTGGCCGGGTTTTACGAACATACCAGCTTCTTGAGGTCGATTTGATGAGCTCGCCAGAATGTTCGCGTTCATAGCGGCGCACCGGAGCGGCTGGTTCCAGAGTCTTGCTTGTTGAGGCCGAGGCGTTGCAGCACCCAGCTCACCGTCGCCGCTGACACCCGACCTTCTTGGCGATCTGCCTGCCTGTCATACGCTGACGGCGCAGAGCCTCGATCCGGTCGGTCACGGCCCTGGCGTCGGGCTGCGCAGACGGTGTGGCCGTGAGGAACGATCTCTCGTTCCGTTCTGCCTCCGCGGCAATAATGTCAATCCACGTCCGGGCAGTCCGCGGGTAGACGCCTGCGGCTCGTGCGGGCTCTGCCCGCTCTGCAAGAGCCGCACAATTGCTCTCGACCTGGCGGCGTAAGCCGGGCCGTCTCATGGATGTCCATTCGGTTTCTCTTGCGGGCTGCTGAAGCTTCGACACCTTCAGCTTCCCCGACCGAGACCGAATGGACAACCTATTGAAAGCCCAAGGCTAGTTCGCCGAACCAAAACGGCAAGGTCCGTCAGCCTGCGGACCACTCCCTCGCGTCTGGTTTCTGCCGGCCTGCCCTCACCGGGACCTCACTTGGGCGGCCTCTCACCTCATTCACGGACGCGCGGGTCTCGGTCGCGCCTCGGTTCGTCGGGACGAGTGATGATTATTTGTACTCCCTCTCCGTCCACCATGGAAAATATTCAGGCATGTCGGTTGACACCTTACCCTTGAAAAGCGGAGGTCGCTTTTCCAGGAACGCCATAACGCCTTCCCTGGCGTCAGCGGACCGGCCAAGCGTATAGCTGACGCGGCTGTCGATCTTGTGAGCTTCCACAGGATCATCGGCGCCCAGCATGCGCCACATCATTTGCCGGATCAGCGCGACCGATACGGGTGGGGTCTTTTCGACGATCTCGCGGCCGAGCGCGCGCGCCGTAGGCAGCAGTTGATCAGAGGGCACCACCTTGCTGACCAATTGTGCGACGAGCGCCTCCTCAGCCGGAAATACTCGCCCGCTGTAACACCAGTCCAGCGCCTGAGAGATGCCGACGATACGCGGCAAGAACCAGCTCGAGGCCGCTTCAGGCACGATGCCACGCCGGGCAAACACAAAACCAAAGCGCGCGGCTTCAGACGCGATGCGGATGTCCATCGCGAGCTGCATTGTGGCTCCGACACCGACCGCGGATCCATTCACTGCGGCCAATACGGGCTTCATGCATTTAAAGATCCGCAATGTGAGCTCGCCGCCAATGTCACGCAGGTTAGGATCGCTGTAGTCCACCGTGCCATCGGACTGGCTCACGTGCTCGCGGTGCGCGCCAACATCAAATGCGTCGCCTCCCGACGAAAGATCGGCGCCCGCGCAAAAAGCGCGGCCTTTGCCGGTCACGATGATGGCGCCGACGTCGTCGTCCGTGTCGGCGCGATTGAAGGCGTCGATCAACTCCCGGGCCATAGTACTGGTAAAAGCGTTAAGCCTCTCAGGCCGATTCAAGGTGATGATAAGGATCTGGTCGGCGACCTCATATTTTATGGTCTCATAGTCCATCCGGGTTCCCTCCTTATCTGGATGAACAGCGGGGTTTCGCTCACCCTGCCCTCGGCCTATCTGGCCTCGGCCAAGCATTCCTCGAATATGTCAAGACCTTGATTTAGTGTCTCAAGATCGATCGTGAGCGCAGGCAGAAATTTTACGACCTGGTCAGCAGGTCCGCATCGCTCGACGATCAATCCCTTCTCAAACGCCTTACGTGTTGTAGCCGCCGCGAGTTCGGCCATTTGACAGTCAAATCCCAACGCCATGCCCCTCCCTCGAACCGAAAAGCTATTCCCGTACTCGGATGCAATGGCCTCAAGTCGACACCGCATAAGGTCAGCTGTGCGGTGAACTGCTTGTGAGAACGTCCGGCAGCGCCAAAATATGTTTATGGCTGCAGTTGCAGACACAAGTGCAAGATTATTTCCTCGAAACGTGCCGGTGTGTTCTCCTGGTCGCCATGCGTCGAGTTCCTCTTTGATCAACAACATCGATAGCGGCAGACCGTACCCACTTAGCGATTTCGACAGCACAATCACATCTGGCGACACTCCGGCGAAATCGAAGCTAAAGAATTCGCCCGTGCGACCACATCCCATCTGGACATCGTCAACTATGAAAAGAGCGCCGATATCTCTTGCTACGGCCTGAATTGATCGTAACCATTCCTCGCCAGCTACGTTTATGCCACCTTCTCCTTGCACGGTTTCGACCAGAATGGCAGCTGGACAATCAATCCCGCTGCTCTCGTCAACCAACGCCTTTCGCAGGTAGTCAGCCGTATCAACGGCTGGCCCAAGATAACCATCATAAGGCATGAAAGTTACGCCAGACAAAGAAATGCCGCTAGCTGCACGATAAAATCGATTGCCGCTCGCGGCGATCGCTCCTAGGCTCATGCCGTGATAGCCATGCATGAATGAAATAATGTTTTGACGTCCCGTGACTTTGCGTGAGAGCTTTAGAGCTGCCTCAATAGCATTAGCACCTGTTGGCCCTGTGAATTGGAACCGGTATTTCGCATCCCGTTCTCGAAGAATGATGGAGCTGAAACTCGTCATAAATTCGAGCTTTGCAGGAGTAGCCATATCAAGCCCGTGGATTACAGCATCGGACGCTAGATACTGAGAAATCGCAGTTTTGATATCGTGATTGTTGTGGCCGTAGTTCAGCGTTCCAGCCCCGGAGAGGAAATCAATGAGCCTTCGACCATCCTCCGTCCACATAATCGAACCGCACGCTCGACTAAACATCGCCGGGAACGAACGCGAGTAGGAGCGGACGTTCGACTCCAGGGCTTCGAGAGCCTGCATTCTTCGCACCTCGCTAGTCACTCCACGCATCCTTTATAACTAGGCAGTCAATAGACAAGCAGTAAATTGCGCGAGCCACGAACACAGCCGCAGAAACAATCAGCGCTTATCGTACATCCTTGGTGTCTTCCTGAATCGCAGCACGCACCTACCCTAGAATTGGGAACAGCGAACCTACTGACCTTGGTAGTCTTCTGCCATCGGCGGCGCTAACAGTGGCGCTAAGCACCCTGCTGACGGCGATGGCCAGCTGACCTGCCCGGACTCTTGCCCGCGAACACGGTGTCCGGCGCCGGCTACTCCACGCTCGCGGATGCCGTCCGCAAAGTTGTTGGGTTGCCGGCAACGTCAGGGATGGGACTCGCTCGGACTGGATCGGTACGATCCGCTGACCAAGAGTTCGTCTGTACTTGCCTCACCAGCGATGCCGAGTTCACAATACAGAGCGAACAGGGCTACTTCCAGCTTCGATGGGTCCAGCCCGCTTTGTTGGCGAGATTGAACCCCGACCGCTCGCGCCAGCAACATGCCTGTGAAGGACGGACATTTTTGGTCCGCCGTATTCCCGAGACAAGCAGAGAGCCTTGTTCTGCCTAAACGAGTGAACATCCGGGCTTGTAGTTGATGAATTGTTAATTCCAAAATCCATATGTGTTACGTTGGCCGTTGGCGTGCAATAGGCCCGACCTGCGGCCCCTGCAAGCCAGAAGATGTCGACCCGTCATGGAAGGCGAGGATCGACGTTGTTTGGCCATATGCATCCGTGTGGCGATGATTGCGCTAGTCCCACTCGCACCGTGAGAACTAGCAAATAGCGTATTCAATTTGCGCTCTGGTCAACTACATATTTTGGTCATTGATCTACACTCCACAAGCATGTCACTGATTGGTCGCTGAACGTCAGCTCGGCCAACGGAGACCTGCAAATGTTGGGATGCAGTATTGAAGACTGTTCTCGCCAATGGCCCTGGTCAGCATGGCGACGGGTGTCCTGCAGAAATAATGCTTGCTGAGGTCTAGCTGCACCTCTCGCTTACGGAGGCGCATACTGAGCTTTCCGACAATTGCTGCACACAAGTTTCAACGCTGTTAGTGTGAAGCCCGTCAACGGTCGGATGTATCCAGATGTGGCGATTCCGACTTCACTCCAACGACTTCGCGAATACCCATCGCGGGCGTGCACAAGGGTCAGAAGATCGGCAGGACGCCCGAAGGCTTCACTGAGAAGGGCAAGCCTGTTTGGAGGACTGTATCTGTGATTGCACTTTCCCAGCGAAGCAGGCTACCGGGCGCTATCGCGTCCCGGCTGAGCCTACCCTTGATCGTCGCGCCCATGTTCTATGTCTCGGGGGTAGATCTCGTGACTACTGTCTGCCGCTCGGGAGCGATCGGCGCTTTTCCCACAGCTGGCGCTCGATCCGTTGAGGAGCTCGATCACTGGCTCATCCACATTAAGAACAGTCTCGCTGAGCTAGATCGGCGAGCTGCGCCATGCTGCCCAAACCTCATCATCCGGGAGGCACGCTTCAAGGATGATCTTGCTTGTCTCGTGCGCCACAAGGTGGAGATTGTCATCACAAGCGTGGGATCACCGGCCGCGGCCGTCAAACCGCTACACGAAATCGGTTGTCTCGTCTTAGCCAATGTAGCTTCGCTGCGCCATGCAGAAAAAGCGATCGAAGCCGGTGCGGACGGCTTAGTTTTGCTTACCGCAGGAGCTGGAGGCAACACAGGTTGGGCTAATCCCTTTGCTTTTGTTCGCGCGGTTCGGGCCATGTTCGATGGTCCGGTCGTCCTTGCGGGCGGTCTCACCGACGGCGTTTCGCTGGCGGCGGCTTGTCAGCTCGGATGCGATCTCGCTTGTATGGGTACGCGCTTCATTGCCACCCGCGAGAGCGGGGCGAGCGATTCCTATCGTCAGATGCTCGTCGATAGCAGGCTTGATGATATTATGCTGACTAGAGCCTTCTCCGGACTACATACCAACATGCTGCGGCCCTCAATCATAGCGGCCGGCCTCGACCTGTCAGAACTCGACGAATCTGTGTCCGAGACCAGCGCGAAGAAAACATTCGGCGGCAACAACTCCGGAGGACCGCGGCGGTGGATCGACATCTGGAGCGCCGGCCACTCCGTTTCAGGCGTACGCTCGATCATGGGTGCCGCCGAGCTAGTGAAAGAGATTACGGAAGAATACGAAGCAGCCTTGGTCAACGGAGTCTGGTAAGCGTTGCAAATTGGTTGTCAGTCGCACGCCGATCGCAGGAGCAACGGTGCCACGACGAGCATCGCCGTGGCAAACTCGTACGGTGAATTAGCTATTTGACGATACCTTCTCTGCGAGCTCCCCTTCTGAGAGCATTGTGGTGCCAATGATGCCGTCCCTCTCCAATTGCACGACCTCGGCGGCCGAGAGGCCGAGAAGTCCTGATAGAATCTCTGTATTATGTTGTCCGAGCGTTGGCGCCGCGGTGCGGATCAGATAGGGGCGTGAACCTTCGCGAATCGGCATCGACGGCTGCGGATGCAACCCAATGAAAGCGCGGTCGATTTCCTGCAGAAACGAACGCGACCGCAAATGCCGATCCTTGAGCAAGTCAATCGGCAACCTGGCCACGCCGGCCGCAATCCTCAATTCCTGCAAATCGGACAAGGCCCGATCTGGATCGCGGGTCAACGCCCACGCTTCGATGTCCTTCTCGATCTCGTCCTCGATCGCGCGGCGAGCCTCGGGAGATGCCAGCGACGTGTCCCTAGCCCAGTCTGGTCGGCCAATAAGGACGGCAAGCCTCTGCCACATGTGCTCGTCCGTCGCGGTTATCACGATCCAGTTATCCTCGCCCGCACACCGAAAGCAGCCATGCGGCACGAATTGCGGATGTCGATTGCCATACCTTTCCGGAGGCATACCGCTGATCGAGTGCATGGTGATCCATGGCGCTGCAAACGGCACCATGCATTCGATCTGCGCAAGATCGATGAACTGTCCTTGCCCGGTATTGCGGGCATGAATCAGCGCAAGCAGAACTGCAGCGCAGCCGTTCAACCCACCGACAGCATCCCCGAACGCGATGTGGCTCATCATGGGCGGCCCACCAGCGCTTCCAATGACGCTCGGAAGGCCGGAGCCCTGCTCGAGCGTCGAGCCATAGGCACGACAATTGCGACGGATGCTTTTTGTTCCAAACGCTGACATCGACATCACGACGAGCCGGGGATTAATCTCACTGAGCACGTCGTAACCGAGGCCGAGCTTCGGCAACACGTCGACCGAATAGTTATCGATGGCAACATCGGCTCCTGCTACAAGCCGCTTGGCAAGAGCTAGGCCTTGCTGCCGCGTCAGGTCGAGTGTGATACCACGCTTGTTGCGGTTCATAATGCAGAAGCAGGACGCCACTTCGTACATCCGATGCTCCGCGTAACCAGGGCGCCGGTCAACGCCGCGCCACCAGTCCGGATACTGGATAGCCTCGATCTTGATCACATCGGCACCAAGATCAGCTAACGTGCGCGTACACAGCGGGCCCGCCCATCCCATCGAGAAATCGACGACGCGAATTCCCTGCAACGGTAGCCTGCTAGCATCTAAACCGCGGGACGATGTCGGCACAGTATCGCTCTGGCATCTTCGGGTATCCGGAGGATCCTGCCGCTCACCAGGAGCTGGAACCCTTCCGCCTCGGCGAGGCGGCGTTAACGTCAGGCGCTGCATTGAGCCCGCCGTCAAACCCTTTTCCGCGCCAAGCAGTATGGGTACGATTGCGCCGCGCTCCTTCTTCTCCCCGTCCTGAAGCAGATCTGATATTTCGGGCACCGGGACAATCGGGATCTTACGTTTCAGCCCTTCCGCAAACCACTCCTGCGCTGTCCGCGTCCTTAGCCGGGGCATAAACTCTCGCTCGATTTGCTCCATGTGTTTCAGACGAGCTTCGTTAGAGGCCAGTGCCGGGTCACTGCGCAGTTCGGACAAGCCGAGCATATCGCAGAACGAGTGCCATTGCGTTGGGGTGATTGCGCTAACGCCTATCCGACCTTTCTTGGTTTCGTAGATGCCGGTTGGAAAGTTTGGCCAAAATCGGTTTATGCCAATGCGGCGCATTACGTCGCCCTGCGCAGATGCTTCGAACATGAGATACTCTGACAGGGAGAGGCTCGATTCGAAAATACTGACCGACCATGACCGTCCTGGTTCGCCCCGCATTCGCGAGACGACAGAAGAAGCCGCCGCGATGAACCCCCAAAGACCGGCCAGAATTCCTGTTTGAAAATCCGGCGCGTGCATTGGCGGGCCCTCGACCGCTCCAACCAGCTTCAGAAGGCCGGCGAGTGCGCGGACGGTCGAATCGGTTGCGGCGAAGTCCGCGTACGGGCCTTGTTGACCGAACCAGCTTGCTTCAACGTAAATCAATCCGGGACACCGTTTCCGGATGGCAGCAATATCAATAGCCGCGCAACCAGCAGAATCGATATCGCGGCCGTCAATTAGAACGTCGCAATCATCGATCAGATTCGAGAGCCGCGTGCTCGCATCGGCGTCGGCAGCATCAAGGATCAGACTTGACTTGTTGAAATTCAAAAATGCGAACCACGCGCTCTGGCCCTCAGGCGTGACTGGCGCGCTGCCACGAAGCGGATCTCCGGTTGGCGGTTCGACCTTTCGCACATCGGCTCCGAAATCCGCAAACAATCGGGCACAATAACTGGCCGCGGCCGAGCTACCGATTTCGATCACCCGCAGGTCCGACAATCCTGCTATCAAGTACTCCATTCTCAACCACCTAGTCGTGCTGTGTGTCGCTGTCGAGTGGCGCAAGCCGGCCTTGCTAGCGTGGAATCATTCGCATCTGACCTGATTCGAGCGTGTGCGCTCCAGCCTCGAGGCAATAGTCGCGCGACTTCGCACAATTGAGCTGAAGCGGGCTAGACTGCTCCAGTGCCGTTCCAACTAACTACTGATCATGATGCTAGAACAGCTACCAAATGAGATAGATGCGGCGATAAGTGGCCACCGTGGCAGCAGCACTAGTGTCCTGAACCGGAAGTTCGCAACACCGGGTCGTGTTTTGCCGGGGCATTGTATCGGCAGAAGCGTTCGATGGAAGCAAGGATGTCATCGGCAGACTTGGTTCATCGGAACGGTTTTGGATCGGCGTTGTGCCGATCGATGAACGAAGTGATGTCAGCCCTGAGAGCGGCGACGCTGCGATAGATGCCGCGCCTGATCTTCTTATCGGTGAGGAGCGCGAAGAAGCGCTCGACCTGATTGAGCCATGACGAGCTGGTCGGAGTCAGATGCACGTGCCAACGCGGCCGTTTAGCCAGCCATTTTCGGATCAAGGGGGGCTTGTGCGTGGCGTAATTGTCTATGACGAGATGGACGTCGAGTTCACGCGGTACGGCAGCCTCGATCTCGTCGAGGAACTTGCGGAACTCAGCAGCGCGGTGGCGTCCATAGCACTTGCCGATGCCCCGTCCGCTCGCAATGTCGAGGGCGGCGAACAGCGATGTGGTGCCGTGCCTGGTGTAGTCATGGCTTCTTCGGGCCGGCTGGCCGGGACGCATCGGTAGCATCGGCTGACTGCGGTCCAGCGCCTGGATTTGGGATTTCTCATACACACATAGAACGATGGCGTGCTCCGGTTGCGAGACGTAGAGGCCCACAACGTCGCGCACTTTGGCCACGAAGTTTGGATCGGTCGGGAGCTTGAACGTCTCCATCCGGTGCGGCTGGAGCCCGAAGGCCCGCCAGATGCGTTGCACCGTCGACACCGATAGGCCACTGGCTTTCGCCATGTCGCGGGAACTCCAATGGGTGGCGTTCTTGGGGCAACTCTCCAACGTCCTCACGATCACGGCTTCGATGCGGGCATCGTCAACCGTACGTGGCGCCCCGGAGCGCGGCTCGTCATGCAGCCCGTCCACGCGCCGTCCCACAAAACGCCGCCGCCACTTACCTACCGTCGACCGGTCCAGCCCCAGCTTGGCCGCCACTTCCCTGTTCTGACCGCCTTCCGCACAGGCCAGCACGATCCGCGCTCTCAGAGCCAGCGCCTGCGCCGTCTTCCGCCGCATCGTCAGCGACTTCAGTTCGGCCCGCTCTTGATCGCTCAATGTTAGGGGCGCAAGTTGCTGGACCGCCATCAGATCCTCCGTCGCTGCTGCAGCCTCTATCCTTGGCACGGCGACGCGAATCTACTGCGAATCTACGATTGCGAACTTGTGACTGAGGACTCTAGCTCGAAATTGGTCTGGGATTCGGCCGTATAGCACGCGTCGTCGGACCACTTAATATGCGGTGCCGTCGCAGGGCTACCCGTCGGCATGGTCGGATAAATGCGGGAAGCCCCGCCCGGGAATTCCGGTGTGCCGGCAATTAGTGCATGCGTTATGGCAGCCGCCACGTCGCACTCGCGAGCGCTAGGAGCGACCCCAAGTTGCGCAATCCGCATGGCCCGGTCGACGATTTTGCCCGCCTGCTCCATGTAGGCGATCTCAGCTGGTGATTTTACTAGCTTCAGCTTGGAGATGATCTCATCGGCATCAACACTCTTCGAAAGATCAAGGCTCTTGGCTACGTCGCCTGAGCCTTAACTCCATAATTTTTGGCCGTCAGTTCAATTACAATACGGTTCGATTTTGTACGCTTGCGGACCATATGCCCAATCGACTGCCAAGGCGTCTGGTGAGCCGAACCGATAAACTGCTCTGGGTAACCGAGATGGCGCGAGTGCGGCAGGTAGGAGGTGGCAGTTGCGCACGCAACATCCATTTCGCGCAGAATCAGCCACGGATCTTCCTCGTCTTGACACACGAGTGCGAGCTGCGGAACGTAATCCGAGTAGCCATCGTATCCAGTAAGATAGTTCATGTTCGCCTCGTTAAAGACGAGCAGCGGTCCATACCCAGCTCCGCCATTCGTTGGCGCAGCCGAGCCGTACGCCCGCGATATTCCTGCTGATCGAATGCGGACATGGTACCTCCTCCTGATGCTACTTGGTTTGATACCTCCCGGACGTGAATGCGCGGGACCGCCCCCGCGATTCACAACAACTTCTCGAGCAAGCCGCACTGTTGCAGAATATCCGCCTGAGCCCGTCTTCGCTGCCAGCGCGCCCTGCATATGGCAAAGCCTCAGGCGACCGAACCCAGCGTCAAGCGGCAGAGATCGGTGATGTCATAGACGGGCAGCTGCGCGGCACGGCGGATCGCCGCCGCGACCAATGGAAAGGCCGCGCATTCGAGAAGGATAGTGGCGATGTCCGGATGGGCTGCGCGTAGGCGGACAACACAAGCACCGACATCAGCCTTGATTGCGGGGATATCGATCGGGGGCGCCGGACGCTTAAGCTCGTCGTGCCAGAACTTGCCGCCTTCAATACCTCCAATGACGATCCTCACTCGTTCGTCACGATCGGGGAGCCCAAGCAGATCCTCGGTCAAGTGCGCCGAGTCGTAAGTCAACACGGCGATCTTGGCGTTTCGGGGCAGCTCGCGAAGCAACGCAGGCAAGAGGAGCAGACTGGACATGACCACCGGCACACTGACCGAGGAGGCCACAGCTGGCTGATGCCGGATGGAGAAACCGCAGGTCGAGCTTATCGCGATGGCACCCCGCTCCGCCAGTCGCCGCGCTGCGGCGATAAAGGCCGGCTCCAGCGTAGGATCGCCGCAAACGACGTTCTCGACCCAAGCCCCGGCTACCGTTTCCGAGATCACGGGAAAGTTGAAACTGGCCGGGTTCAGCAACGATCCGGGCAGCGGCTTCGAGCTTGGGGCACCGGGCGGCAGCCCTCGTTCGAGGTGTAAGACTCCAAGTGAGCGCTGAACTTGAACATTCATTCGAAGGCGGTCAAAAACCGAATTGGTCGCACATGAGGTTATTTGTACTCGCGCTCAGTCCACCAAGGAAAATGATCTGGCATGTCGGCCGACACCTTACTCCTGAACACCGCCGGCCGCTTCTCCAGAAATGCCATCACGCCCTCTCGAGCATCGGCCGAACGGCCGAGTGTATAGCTTACGCGGCTATCAATCTTGTGGGCTTCCATAGGATCATCGGCGCCTAGCATACGCCACATCATCTGCCGGATCAGCGCGATCGATACTGACGGGGTCTTCTCAGCGATGTCGCGGCCAATCACCCGGGCCGTCGCGAGCAGTTGATCGGGCGGCACTACTTTGCTAACTAGCCGCCCAGCAAGCGCTTCCTGCGCCGTGAAGACGCGCCCGCTGTAACACCACTCTAGCGCCTGCGCGATGCCGACAATGCGCGGGAGGAACCAGCTCGCGGCCGCGTCCGGTACGATCCCACGCTGCGAAAAAACAAAGCCAAAGCGCGCGGCTTCAGAAGCAATGCGGATGTCCATCGCGATCTGCATAGTGACCCCAACGCCGACGGCCGGTCCGTTTACTGCGGCTATTATGGGTTTCATGCATTTGAAGATCCGTAACGTGAGTTGACCGTGGGCATCGCGAAGCTTCGGATCCCCATAGTCCGCCCTACCATCGGGCATCCGTTTCACCGGCCCGCGCCGCGCATCGCCATTTAATGCGTCGGCTCCCGAGGAAAGATCGGCGCCTGAGCAAAAGGCGCGGCCTTCGCCGGTCACTATCACCGCGCGTATGTCGTCGTCCTTGTCCGCTCGATCGAACGCGTCGATCAACTCCCGTCCCATGGTGCCAGTCAAGGCGTTGAGCTTCTCCGGACGGTTCAAGGTAATGGTGAGGATATGCCCGGCAACCTCATATTTAATGGTCTCGTATGGCAACAGCGTTTCCTTTTACAGTTCTGGATGGACAAGGGCTTCCGAGGCGCGCCTCTCAGAGGTAACTCCTTCGCTTAGCCCAGAACTGCAAAGCGTGAACCTACCAAAGCTGGTATCATTCTGGAGTATGCATATTCCTATGATCTAAACGCACCATCGATCTCAGGCCTTCGCAAAGCGGTTTCAAGTTGAATGAAACGGAGGAGTCTTCGCAAGAATGACTAAAGGGTGGCCCTTAGCTACGCCGGTGGCGGAGAATGTTAATTTCGGAGAGGCGAAGGAAGAGCTGTTGCGGCTTTTCTGCGCCTGGGGAATCGACGGACCTCCTACTGTGTCTCAGTAGAGCTTTTTCGAGACGGCCTGCTTCACGCCGCGACAACGAGAATGTTCGCTGTAGAGGGGCGAGCTGAATGACAAGTCCCGCGTGCTTCGCGGCCAATGCCCCCAGATCGTCGGCCAGGAAGTAATTTCCGAGCCCATCAGGCGCACCGACGCGCACCGTCCCGGTGATCGCTGCGGCTGCAACTCCGACGCTGGATCCTACTTTTAGTAATTCACTCTCAACTCGCTCGGCCACGAGGGCCAACGCCTCGCCCGCGGACGTCCGCGTGCAGCCTGCTGTGTGTCGCTCGATCAACTTAGCATGAAACTGGATACCAACGCCGTGAGCTGCCGCGCTACCCGTAGCACAATTCAATCTTAGGCTCTTTGAGGCCTTCAGGATCTGCCCAGCGCGCGCGGCCTCGAGAAATATCCGGACCCGTTCCCAATCCATTGACTATACTTTCTGCACCACGGAGTCGCAAATTCGGCGATTGATGCTCATTTTTATGCGGCCTCATATCGGATCCGGTCAAACATAGAGGGGAGTCGAATGTCTGCCACCATTTTGAATTTTATCAACGGCGAACTGGTGCGGAGCCCAAGCTCCCGCACATTCCCCCTATACAATCCTGCAACCGGCGAGCAGACAGAAACGCTCGGATTGGCTTCGACGAAGACATCCAATCGGTAAGGCGTTTCCTACTCGGGCGAATGCCCCCGCTCCGACGGGCTCGCATTCTGAACCGTTTTTGCGGATCACCGAGGATCGTATCGATGATCTCGCTCAAATCATCTCCGCCGAGCATGGTAAATTCTCTCTGACGCCAAAGGCGAAATCCAGCGCGGCATGGAGGTGGTGGAGTTCGCAACAGGTGCGCCACAGCTCCTGAAGGGAGAAGTCACCGAGAATGTCGGCACGCGCGTCGACAGCCATTCGTTGCGTCAACCGCTCGGTGTCGTCGCCGGCATCACACCCTTCAATTTCGCCGTGATGGTTCCGATGTGGATGTCTCCGGTTACCGTCGCTTGCGGAAATAGCTTCATCCTAAAGCCTTGAGAGCGCGATCCTTCGGCCTCTCTCGTGCTCGCGCACTGGTTGAAGGAGCCCGGACTGCCCGACCGAGTGTTCAACGTCGTGCAAGGCGACAAAGGGGCAGTCGATGCAACTGATCCTGACATCGTGGCTGTGAGCTTTGTCGGCTCCACGCCAGTTGCCCGTTATATCTACGAGACGGCCGCGCAGCATGGGAAGCGTTGTCAATCACTCGGCGGCGCGAAGAACCATATGATTGTCATGCCGGATGCAGACATGGATCAGGCGGTCGACGCTCTAGAGATGTAATTGGCGCATTCCTCAGGGGTAAAGAGATTTAAGGTGCGGCCGATGAGGTCGCAGAGGGCATTGACGGTCCGAGCCTGGGCTTGTCGCAACAATTCTTTGAGTTTGGCGAAGGCCATCTCGATCGGATTGAGATCAGGCCTGTAGGGCGGCAGGAATAGCAGGTGTGCGCCGGCGCTGGCGATGAGACGTGCGGCCGCTTCATTCTTATGGCTCGACAGGTTGTCGAGGATTACCGTGTCTCCTTGGCGCAGCACCGGGACGAGGATCTGCTCGACATAGGCGAAGAAGCACTCGGCGTTGATGGGCCCATCGAGCACAAAGCGCGCGATCAGCCCCTCGCGGGTCAGGCCGGCAAGGAACGTCGACGTCTTCCAATGTCCGTGCGGCGATGGCCCAAGGCACGTTCGCCGACGTTGGCCCAAGGCGTAACGACGCGTCATCGCCGTTGTTGTCCAGGTCTCGTCGAGGAAGATAAGCCGACCGCCAAGGCTGGTTTGCGTGCAGCGCCACGCTTGGCGGCGCTCAACGACGTCGCGACGATCCTGTTCGTTGGCGTGCACGGTTTTTTTGAAGCTGATCCCTTCGCCCGCATAGAAGCGCGACAGCATTTGGCGCCGGAAGTCGCGCTCATCCACGACAATCTTCGCGCCTTCTTCGAGGCCGGAATCAATGTAGCCACGGACCTACTTTCTTGGCGGCACTTTGTTTGACCACGTAAAAACCGATATGAAGATCTACCGCGAGGAAATCTTCGCGCCCAGTGCTCGCGGTCGTCCGCGCAAATTCTTATGGCGAGGCCGCGGCGATGATCAATAAGCACGAGTTTGGCAACGGCACCGCGATCTTCACGAGAGACGCCGATGAGGCGCAAGGGGTTTGCGCGCCAGATTAAGGCTGGAATGGTCGGCATCAATGTTCCGATTCCTGTGCCGATGGCGTTCCATTCATTTGGCGGTTGGGTCCCGAAGGCGTTCGCTTTTATACCAGGCTAAAGATGATCACCACGCGGTGGCCGACCGGCATTCGCGCCCGCGCAGAGTTCGTGATACCGACGATGAGCTATCTGTTCCTTCGCGGCGCGGGGCCGTAGATTGCTCTACGGCCTCTGCGCTTTACCTGTATTATCGCTGGCAAGGGAAACTCACTCTGGGCTACTATGCGGTCACCCCACCTAACCGCTGCTACCTGGCAAATCTTCGCCTCAGCAGAATGAACTAGACAGCTCCATCTTTAACCGCGGAGCTTGTTTGGTCCAAAGGCTCGCCATTTAGCGCTTCATTCTGATGCTCTTGCCGTTGATTACATCTTGTCTCACTCTCAGCCACCTCACAAAGTGACCGATCCGAGCTGCCCCGGCGAGGAGCCGCAAGCCTGCGGATTTCCGCTGGGGTGTAGCGATCGTAGACGTTCTGATTCTTGCGGCCAACCACGTGTTCGGCGCTGAAGGTGCCCTGAAACTCCTCGACGCAAACTGAGGATACCAGTTCACGCAGGGCCGCTTCGAATGCGGCGTCTGCGAGGCGCGGATCATCCTTGGCGGGGATGAGATTGAAATGCACACTGCCGTCTCCAATGGGGCCGAAATCGCAAATGTTGACATTCGGAAAGCGCGCCGGCATTTCAGCCTTCATACGCGCAAGGACCTCATTATGTCGCCCCGCCGGAAGGATAGATCGAACGCGATGAGCCGGCCGGCGTGTTTAACCCCTTCCGACAATGCGTGACGGAGCGTCCAGGTCTCGTGCCGCGGGCCAACATACGCATCGAGAAATAGTGCTTCCTCCCTATGCCATATGGTGGCCAGAACCACTTCTAGAGCAATCTCTAGCTGTTATTCACCGTCACGCGGCGCGTTGGTGCGCGAGATTTCGGCGAGGATCATGAACTCGCGCACGATTCCGCCAGGGAACGGATTGCGCAGAGAGGAAAGATGGCCGAGTGCTGCCCGTACCGCGTTACCGGACATCCCTTCAAATGCCGAGAGATAAGAGCCCAGCGCCTTTCCGGTGAAGACGGTATCAGAAGGGCCGTCGCCGACTGTCGCGGCAGAGGCTCGGAGTTGAGAACGCATTCGGTAACAACGCCGAACGCTCCGGACGTGTCGACAATGAGGCTGTCCAGTCGACCCCGGTATCGTTTTTGCGAAGGGGCGAGGAAAGGTTGAGCACGGCCCCTGCCGCGTCGGCGAGCACCACTACAATCCCTAGGGTATTGGGACGCACATCGCCATGGCGCAGAAAACGCGAGTCGCCGGTATCGGTGGCTATCATGCCGCCGAGTCTCGGGTCAGCGCCGAGGTCAATTGGAAAGAATAGGCCGTGCTCTTGCAGCTTGGCATTCAGATCAGAAAGACGCATCCCCGCGCCCACCCGCACGGTGCGGTTTAGGCGGTCGAACCCGAAACCGGCCGCCATACGATCGAGGCTAAGTACGGCTTGCGTGCCGCTAGTATCGGGTGTCGAGCCCGATACTAGGCCGGTGTTGCCAGATCGAGGGATGAGAGCCACGCCATTCTGCACGGGTACCAACCGACAACAGCTGAGACCTCGGTGGTAGACGAGGGGCACACGACGAAAGCAGCTTTGCCTTTATCATAGCGCGCCCCGGTCTCGTAAGCGACCATATAGGTTGGCTCGATGAGAAGGCCTTCTCACCCGCAAGCTTGCGCAACTCCTCGATATGGGCCTCCTTGATCATAGAGCGTTTGTCGGCTTCGCCTCTTGGATGCCGGGACGCGGGCTCGTGTTTAGGATCGCTCGTTGTCAGAATAGCTAAGCCGCACCAGGCTCCGAACCCGATTTTGTGTTAATGCCTGGACCCGCAGGCATCGGCAATGCAGGAGAAGATCGGCTCGAATGCCGCTAAGAGGGGCCCAATGTTACACAACGGTCTCCAAAACCCGAAGGTAAGCACCTTGGCCGAGCAGAGTTTTCTGAATATCACGAACGGGCACTTCGGATGGTGTCATACCGCCATTCGCTGCAAGCCCTGCTGCTACTCCCGCCGCGTGCCCGGTCAACCAGCATTGCGGTATTTCGCGCATGAACGTGTGCGACGACGCGTCAGATGACATGTGCCGGCCGGCAACGATGAGTCCGAGTGTGCCTCGCGGCAGAAGACTGCGATACGGGACGGACACCGGATCGAATCTTGGGCCGAGGCTCGGGCTTATGGCGATTTCATCCGGATGAACGACTCCGTTTCGCCAGTCCTCGCGCGTCATAACGCTCTGGCCGAGAAGACGACGGGTCTGACGAACACCGATCTGCGGAGCGGTCAGCACGACCCAAGCATCCTTGAACCCAGGCGCATTCGCCTTGTACCAGGCGAGCATCTCCATCATCTTGTCGCGAGATCGCAGCTCGACTTCCGTGAGGTCCTCGATGTCCAAGCCGCTATATCCCGACCAGCGGGGGCCCATAAAGACGGCGATATCGTTGCGCCAAGCCGCGTTTGGCAATTCGTATAGCCCGAGCTCACGCCGTGCCCGAGAGGCAAACTCTGAAAACTGGGCCGAACGGTGGAATGCCAGCCAAGCCTCGTTGTCTACGCCAGCCCACAGCCATGACGTATTTATGCAGTGGTGCATATTGCTGGCTTCAATGTCGGATGCTGAGGCTTCGCCGGCGTCGGCGAAGATGTCTCCATCCCCTGTGGTATCGATGACAACCTTGGCAGTTACAGCAAACCGTCCCTGCTTGCTTTCGAATACGATGCCGTTGATGCGGCCGTCCTGGACGATCGCCGATGATGCCCAAACGTGGAAAAGCGGCTTGACTCCGGCTTCTCGTATCGCCTGGAGTGAGACAGTCTTGAGCGCTTCCGGATCAATCATTGGCGAATGCGTGACTATGCCGTGAAATGCCGCAATGCGCGGTTTCCAAACCGCAACATGCTCGGCCGCGCGGGTGCCCCAGATGGACTGACCGGGCCCCAGTACGGCATCCTTGGGCAGACGGTCAAGCAGCTCGCGCCCGAGCCCAGCAATCAAGAGCCGACCGTCCCAATCGGACATTCGATCGATCCAGATGACCAGCCCCCCCGTCGAAAGGCCTCCCAAATGGTTGTACCGCTCGGCGAGCATGACGTTTGCGCCAAGACGGCCAGCGGCAATCGCTGCCGCGGTGCCGGCCGGCCCGCCCCCAACGACCAGAACGTCAACTGCATGGCGAACAGGAATCTGCCGCGGTGCCTCACTCACCATGCCGAAAATCTTGCGCTCGCGCCGCTCGTGTCCCGCGTTGACTTCTGCCGAATAGCATTCGGCGGCATCATCCATCGGCTCGTACATTCGTCGGCTCGCCTCCCCGCGCCAGGTAGAAATCCGCACCTGAGATCAGTTTCGGCGCTGCTCAGCAGCCCGACAGTCTCGAATGTAGAGTAATTTGAACGCCCAACGCTTCGAATTCCAGTCCAGCACCGAAGATTTTCTGCAGAAAAGACGCCTTCATTGCGGTCTTTGAGCCCCAGGTCGGCTCACCCCCACTCCCTCGAGTTCAGATAACGTAGAGAGGTCATCCCCAACCGAGGCCATCACCAATTCCTTTGCTCCTACGAACGTACGTAAACGGCCTTCAGCAACGTGTAGAATTCGCGTGCGTGCTTGCCCTGCTCGCGCGAACCGTAAGAAGAGGCTAGGAAGGTACCGACCGTCCAGGAATGCCACACCGTCCGGATAGCTGCGGTTGTCGATGTGATTTTTGATCGAGCACATTCACTGGGTTCGTCAACATGGTCGTCATTGCGGTTCCGAGGAAGTTGCTTGGCCGATATCGTCGGATTTGATTTTTCACGGCAGCGGCACCTACTTCTAGTTTGCCTGCAACAGGAGTGAGCGGAAGATTTGGCCGCTGCAGCCGGCTGGGCGGCGATGCCTGCGGCCGGAGCGCACACATGACAGGCGACCACGTGCCCATCGGACATTGTCACCAAGGGTTGCACTGCAACGCGGCAACGCTCGACCGCGAGCGGACAGCAGGGATGAAAGGTGCAACGTGGGCGGATTGATAGGGCTTGGCACCTCGCCCTCTACCGCCACCTGCAGCCGTATCCGTGTGGGATCCGGCCTCGGGGCTGCCGCGATAAGCGCCTTCTGCAAAGAGCGCTTCGCAGGGCGCGAACTCCACGATGCGCCCCAAGTACATGACCGCGACGCGATGACCGATATGCTCCACGACGCCAAGGTCATGTGAGATGAAGATGAAGGCAATGCCCATCTGCTGTTGCAGTTCCATGAGAAGGTTCAGGATCTGTGCCTGCACCGAGACATCAAGGCTGAGACTGCCTCGTCGGCGATGATGAGCGAGGGCTGTAGCGAAAGCGCCCGCGCGATGCCGAGCCGCTGACCGGCCGAGAACTCGGACGGAAGCCTGTGCATCTCTCGGGAGACATTCCGACTTTTCGCAGAAGATCGGCGACAAGAGCGTGGCGCTGCTTCCTACTGAGCCGCTCAAAATTCTCGACCGGTTCGGTGATGATCTGTCCAACGGTGAGGCGCGGACTCAGCGACGAACAAGGATCCTGAAATATCATCTGCGTCCGCCGCCGCCACGCTCGAAGCGCATCCCGAGATCGGAGATGTCAGCTCCGTCGATCATCACGTATCCGCACGTCGGACGAGTTTGCGCTCGTAGAAGCGAGGGCATTGATACGGCAGCGCGGGCGGCAAAACCCGTCTTAATGAGGTCGCGTCGACAACTCCCATTAATCGCTGCTAATCCTGATCCCTCGCTATCTGCTGAGCGAGTCCTGATAGCACGGAAGCCATAACGCTCTTTTCGCTGGATGATGAAGGTCCTTTTGTCTTTAGACATCTTTCACGTATCTCATCACGTGCAGACCGCCCCCGCCGCCCGCCTTGGAGGGACAAGGCGCCCGAGCGCACTTTCGAGAACCCGTGCTGTGGACAGGACGGTCATGTCCTTGTAGCGTGCACCGACCAACTGGAGACCAACCGGAAGGCCGTTGCTATCCAGTCCACAGGGCAAAGAAGCTGCCGGTTGCTGTGTGAGGTTGAAAGGGAAGGTGAACGGCAACCAATTTTGAACATTATCCGGCTTATCGAGCCCGACCGGAAAAGGTGCAACAGGCATGGTCGGGGTGATCAGCAGGTCAAATTTCTCATGAAACGCCTCCATTTTAGCGGCAAGTCCAACTCGAGCTTCTTGAGCATCAAAATATTCGGAAACCGTGATCGACAAACCTTTTTCAGCCGCCTCCAGAGTGCTTGCCTCCAGCAGGCTATGTTGCTCTTCGTTTAGTTGGCTAAGGAGCCGAGCGGCAGCCGCACGCCAAAATGTGTTGAACGTTTCCGCAGGATCATCAAAACCTGGATTTATCTCGATCACCTCTGCGCCGAGGGACTCGATCTTCTGGGCAGCGGCATCAGTAACGCTCAGAATGTCGTTGGACACATTCGCGTACCCGAAGTCTCGGCTATACCCAATTCTCAGTCCTTTTAATGTCAATGCCAGAGGAACGTCACCGAACGGATATTCCAGCCCGGCGTATCCGTCCCTCGCATCCTTTTGGGCGATAACCCTCATCATAAGCGCTGCGTCAGCCGCTGTGCGAGTCATCGGGCCGATATGCGAGAGCGTAGTAAATAGGCTTGCCGGCCACTGCGGGACATACCCGAAAGTCGGCTTGAGGCCGAAGATGCCTGTGAAGCTTGCGGGTATCCGTATTGATCCACCGCCGTCGCTTCCTAGATGCAGACAACCGAGATTTAGTGCCGCGGCAACTGCCGCTCCACCGGACGACCCGCCTGGGGTAAGACTTGGATTCCAAGGGTTACGAGTAACTCCGTAAAGCGAACTGTGTGTAACTGCTTGAAAGCCATATTCCGGAGTGGTGGTCTTTCCCACAATGAGAGCCCCTGCCTCTCGCAGACGCGCAGCGGCCGGAGCATCGGCATCCCACGGTCCGTCACCGCTGGTCGACCTCGATCCCCAACGTGTAGGCATTCCGCGACTAAGCATGACGTCCTTTAAAGTTACCGGCACTCCGTCAAGCAAACCGACTGGCTCGCCTCGCATCCAACGCGCTTCTGAGAGTCGCGCTTGCGCTTTCGTCTGCTCAAAATCGACGAAACAGAATGCGTTGAGCTCGCGATTTGCCTCATCGATGCGCTGCAAGCAGTCATCGATCATCTCAACAGGAGACAAGTCCCGGCTCTTATAAAGGGCAAGACAGTCTTGTGCGGTAAGATCTGCGATCGGTTTCGTAGACATTTATTCTCTCATTGTATTGGCGATCACAGTCGATTGACGCTTGAGAGCGCTTCCGTATATTTTGAATATATTTCATGGCCGCGCTTGTTTCGTGCAAAACTCTGCCAGCGCTCAGATAAATCCGGCGCGGTGAGCAGGCGAAACGAGGAATGCGGACTGAGACTTTCGGCGCGAGAGTCGCCTACGAATGGCCTCCACGTCCAAGACAACGCACCTCATTGCACTTTCTCTTCTCGTTCAAACCTCCGCCAGCCAAGCCCGCCGGCCTCGCCAAGGTGCTCAAGGCCACCTGGCCGCGCTGTCGCGTGCGGTCGTTGAAAAACTCCAAATTGATTGACCCGTTCTTGTCGACGATTCGCGATCGGCGGAGCAAAGCGGGATCAGTTAGAGCTCTTCATCACAGGCTCGCTCAAACGGCTCGTCCCCGATGAGCACGTGCTGGCGCGGGTCGATCCTGTACTTGACCTGTCCTGGCTGAGGGAAGAGGTTACCGACTGCTATTGCGGGAACGATGGTCGGCCAAGCATCGATCAGGAAGCCGCGGTGCGGCTGATGCCCGCCGGGCTGCTCACCTGGATCGTACACGGTCGCAAGCTGATGCGCGAGGTCCAGGTCAACATCGCCATTCGCTGGTTTGCTGGTTATGCCTTCACCAGCAGGTACCGCAACATTCAAGCCTGACGCGCATCCGTCAGCACTGGGGCGAAGAGCGGTGTCCGTAGGATCTTCAAACGCACGGTCGAGGTTGTTTGAAGGCCACGCTCGCCACTGCGGAGATGGTCCACATCCATGTGTCGCTGATCCGCTGCCCAAGCTTGCCATGCGCGGCGGACGGAAGGTCGGCTGAAGCCGATTTTCTGCTCTCCGTGTCCGCACTGCCGCTCCGCAGCGGATTTAGGATAAACAGCATCTCCCGGGTGACGAAGCTTGGCTCATTGGCGAGCATCGTGCCTCGGGCGAGAAGAATTACTATCTCGCCAATCTCCCTGCGGCTACGGATCTGCACACACTGGCCGCCACTATTAAGGCAAGATGCGAGTGGCATGGTTTTGGAATGTCGTCCGTGCGGTCCATTTGTGCGCGCGGCTCGCAGCAGGGCTGGGTGATTGGCCAAACTGAGACAGTTGTTGGCGCACATGTTCAGGAGTCGCGCTCGCCAAGGGCGCGCAGATGACTCGCGCCGATTGGCGGCGAGGCAATTTCTTGCTCGACTTTGACGAGTTTTTCGCGACGATAGCTCATCCAGATTGTCGCGGAGCTGCTGGCCACGTTGCGAACGCATCGTTCATTTCCGATCAAGGATAATTGATAGCAGTCGACCACGTCGGATCGGCGTGCTTTTGCCAGTAGAGATCCATGAGGCGGCGGGTGATGGATCCGACCTGCCCTTTAGAGATAGTAGTGTCGTCGATGCGCGTTATGGGCATAATACCGCCGGCAGTGGAGGTGATGAATACCTCATCAGCATTCTTGATTTCGTCACGACTAATATCGGTCGCGATGGCCGTGAGGCCAATCTCAGCGCAGAGATCGAAAACGGTCCGACGCGTGATACCCGGCAACACCCCAAAAGCCGGCGTCCTCAGAGATCCGTCCTTTACGAGGAATACATTGAAGCCTGGCCCTTCTGCAACATATCCGTCCGTATCTAGGATTAGTGCCGTCTCGGCGCCTTTGTCGTAAGCGTCGAAAAGACCCTGCACAAGATCGAGCCAATGATAATTCTTGATCGTAGGATCGACGGATTTAGGGGGGATGCGCACGGTCTCGCTGATCGCGACGTGCAAGCCTCTTTCCAATTGCTCCCTGTTGGCAACCGAGCCAAATGGAATTGCAAACGCAATGAAGCGGTTCTCTGCCTGGCGGGGGTCTCGGCTGAATGTCGGCGAAGAGCCGCGCGTGCAGATCATCTCGACGTAGGCCGATTTGTGGCCCGACAGTGCGACACACCGTTCGAGGATTGACGCGATCTCCTCGCGGTCGTAGGGAAGGTTCATTCGAAGGCGTTCAACCCCTCGCAAAAAGCGGTCGAGATGCAAGTCCAACCGGAAGAACCGGCCGTCCCAGACGTGCACCGTGTCGTAGGTCGCATCCGAGTGCAGCAAACCCCAATCGAGCACAGAGATCTTGGCCGCGGACATGGGCAGGTACTGCCCATCCATGAAAGCGACCCCATGGGGATAGCGCCGATGATCGACGTGATGCTGATCGACTGTTGAAAGCACTGGTGAGAGCTCTGTCATCGGAGTCACTGGCAATAGGACGGGTTGAGACAAGCAACGAATTTTTGCCTGGAGAAAACAAGGATCTCGGACATGGTGTTCCATCAAGATGTCGCGGAATCGGCACGGTCGGCCGACTGAACCTAGCCCGTGAGATGCTAACGGTCCCACGAGCCGCATTTGTCCGATGTGGCCCCTTGCCTGGCCGAAATTCTGCGTCTGTGCGGAACAGGTGAAGCTTTCGCACGATCGAGGGAGCAAGTGCGCCTTTGAGCCGATGATCCACCCGCTGTCGCGGTATCTATCAAGATCTCGACAATTCCGCGGTACAGAATGTGAACGATTCGTCGAATGCTCAAAGATTGATGACCAGCCATGAAAGGTGGTGCCACACACAAGCGAAACAGATGGGGTGGATGCCAGCCTTCTCCGGCGGCACCGCAATGTGCCAAGTTTGTGGTGAGACAGTCCCAGCAAGGAAAGGCAGGATCCCTGAGAGAAGTTACCATCGTCAGGGTCGATCTGGAAAAGAATGTTTTTCAACTGCATGGGCCGGCGGATCATGGATCTGTGGTGTTTCGGAAAAAGCTGACGCGTCTGCAGTTTCGAAAGTTCATGCCGGCTCACCCCAACTGTGTTGGCGATGGAGGCTTGCGGCAGCTCCGATGACTGGGCTCGCGAGATGCTTGGACTCGGCCACCAGCAGAAATTGATTGCGCCCGGCTATGTCAAAGAACTTTCCGTTCCAGACATGGACCGTGTCGTAAAGCCTTGCCCTCGGGATCCGCAGGTATTGCCCATCCATGAGCGCGACCCCGTGCGGATAACGCCGTTGATCATCGTGACGTTCATCGATCACCAAACGCGGCGCGCTTGGAAGCTGTGTCACAATCGGGTCCTGTTCTATCCTTCCATCACTTTTCAGGTTCATGTGCCGATGTCCGATGTTCGTGTCGGCGGTACGCACAAGATACTCGATCGAGTCAAAACGTCTGTGGCTGTGCCACAGGAGAGAGCAAAGAATTGGCCGCCGTGGCCTGCTCGACCGGAATGTCCATAGTGGGGGCGCGCACATGGCAGGCTACGGCGCGCCCGTCAGCCATCGGCACCAAAGGCGGCACTTCGATCCGGCAACGCTCGACCGCGAGCGGACAGCGCGGGTGAAACGCGCACCCTTTCGGCGGGTTGATGGGGCTTGGCACCTCGCCCTCAACTGGGGCCTTCAGCCGAACCCGTGTCGGGTCCGGCACCGGGGCGGCCGCGATGAGTGCCTCGGTATAGGGATGGACCGGCTTTGTGAACAACGCCTCGCGTGGGGCGAGTTCCACGATGCGCCCCAAGTACATGACCGCGACGCGATGACCGATATGCTCCACGACGCCAAGGTCATGTGAGATGAAGACGAAGGCAATGCCCATCTCCTGTTGCAGATCCATGAGAAGGTTCAGGATCTGTGCCTGCACCGAGACGTCAAGGGCTGAGACTGCCTCGTCGGCGATGATGAGCGAGGGCTGTAGCGAAAGCGCCCGCGCGATGCCGAGCCGCTGGCGCTGACCGCCCGAGAACTCGGACGGAAGCCTGTGCATCATCTGGGGTGACATTCCGACTTTTCGCAGAAGATCGGCGGCAAGAGCGTGGCGCTGCTTCCTACTGAGCCGCTCAAAATTCTCGACCGGTTCGGTGATGATCTGTCCGGCGGTGAGGCGCGGATTCAGCGACGAATAAGGATCCTGAAATATCATCTGCATCCGCCGCCGCCACGCTCGAAGCGCGCGCGTCCCGAGATCGGAGATGTCAGCTCCGTCGATCATCACGCGCCCGCACGTCGGCTCCACGATCCGCATCAGGAGGCGTGCGACAGTGGACTTACCGCAGCCCGATTCGCCGACTATACAGAGCGTCTCGCCCGCATCGACTGAGAAGGATACATCCTCCACCGCCCGCACTACCGGCCCGGTCTTCTTCAGGAATCCCGTATCCAGCTGAAAATGCTTTGTCAAATTCTCGACCTTCAGCAGAGGGCTGCTCATGCGCACACGACCTCTTCGGAGCGCCAGCAGGCCGCTTTATGACCGGGCCCGACGTCGCGCATGATGGGCGTCTTCTCGCGGCAAATTTCTATCGCGAACGGGCAGCGGGGCGCGAAGCTGCATCCGACAATGGGCTCGCGCAGGCTCGGGACAATGCCAGGAATTTCCGGAAGACGGCGCCGCCGGCCGTGCCGCGGATCAGGCGCCGAGCGCATGAGCCCCTGGGTATAGGGATGCGCGGGCCGTGCGAACAGCTCAAGCACCGGCGCTTGCTCTACGATTCGGCCGGCATACATGACAATCACTCGTTGGCATGTCTCCGCTACAACACCCAGATCATGCGTGATGAACATTACAGCGGTTCCCATGCGCTCTTTCAGCTCAATAATCAGCCGCAAGATCTGCGCCTGGATTGTGACGTCAAGCGCAGTCGTTGGCTCGTCGGCAATCAATAGTTCCGGTGAGCAGGCGAGCGCCATGGCGATCATGGCACGCTGTCGCATGCCGCCTGACATTTCGTGGGGATAGTTGCCAATGCGACGCTCGGGATCCGCGATGCAGACCAGCCGGAGCATCTCTAGCGACTTTGCCATCGCATCTGACCGGGAGGCCTTGGTGTGGATCTGCACCGCCTCGGCGATTTGGCGACCAACAGTGTAAACCGGGTTCAGGCTCGTCATGGGCTCCTGGAAGATCATGGCGATCCGGTCGCCGCGGATTTGTCGCATCTCTCGTTCTGAGAATTTCAGCAGGTCGCGTCCGTGAAAGCGGATTTCACCGCTGACGGTCTTGGCGCTTAGCTTCGGCAGCAGGCGAAGAATGGAAAGGGCTGTGACGCTCTTTCCGCATCCGGATTCGCCGACAACGCCGAGCGTTTCGCTACGCTTGACCTGGAAGCTGATGCCCCCCAATGCGCGGGTGATGCTTTCCTCGCCGAAAAAGTGCGTCTCCAAGCCTCGGACATCAAGGAGCACGTCACCCCCGGTAGTTTCTTGAATTTGCATGTCAGGCTCTGACTTTTGAACGGGGGTCGAACAGGTCGCGCAAGCCATCTCCGAGCAGGTTGACAGCAAGAACTGTGATGACAAGGCAAATGCCTGGGGCAAAGACCGTCAATGGGGCGACAGCGAGATACAGACTTGAACTTGAGATCATGTTGCCCCAACTGGGGATCTCGGTCGGCACGCCTACGCCAAGGAAGCTCAGCCCAGCTTCCGTCAGAATCGCACTCGCACAGAGATTGGCGCTCTGCACCACAAGGGGCGGAATGGTGCTCGGGAGGATATGCCGCCATAGCACTTTTGGCAGACGCGCACCGCCGCAGAGCGCGGCCTCCACATAAGGACGCGTGCGAACACTCAAAACCACCGAACGAACCAGCCGGGTAACACTTGGGATCGACGGGACCGTGATGGCGATGATGAGGATGCCGATGCCGATGCCGGAGCCTGCCAGGGAAATGAGGGCGATGGCCAGCAGAATCGTCGGGATTGCCATCAGGCCATCCATGATCCGCATTGCAACATTATCGAAGCTGCGGTTGTAGCCGGCGATGACGCCGATCAAAAGCCCCCCCAAAGCAGCGCTTGCCGCCGACATCAATCCCACCATGAGGGAGATTCGAGCGCCGAACATCGTTCGTGCAAACACGTCACGGCCCAGATTGTCGCTCCCGAACCGCAGCTTGGCGGACGGCGGCTGAAGGCGATCGAAAGGATCCATGCTTAGGGGATCGCCGGCATAAAACGGTGCAGCGAGCGCCAGGATGATCAACACGGCCAAGAGACCGGCGCCGGCAAAGATCAGCGGATACCGCCTGGCTAGACGAGTAAGGTTAGCTCTTTGCAGCCAGCCCATCGGCTCGACTTCAACGGGTGCGGAGAGAAGTGGCATGTTCAATACCGGATGCGGGGGTCGATCAGGGTGTAAGTGAGATCGACCGCGAGATTGACCAAGACGTACAGGCCCGAAGCGAGGATCAGCACACCTTGAATGATCGGATAGTCGCGATTGTTGATCGCATCGACCACCAATCGACCGACACCAGGGATGTTGAACACCGTTTCCGTGATGACGACGCCAGAAATCAGATAGGCGAAACTTATGCCTATCACGGTAAGGATCGGGACACCCGCATTCTTCAGGGCGTGGTGGAAGAGCATGGAATATGAAGAGGCGCCCTTGGCAGCGGCCGTTCGCATATAGTCTTCCGACAGAACTTCGAGTATGCTCGCGCGCGTGATCCGGGCGAAGTAAGCGATGTAGGGGAAACTCAAGGCTACGGTCGGCAGAATAAGGTGCACAAGCCAGGGCCCGAGGCCGTGCTCGACAGGCTGGTATCCTTGGACCGGTAGCCAACGCACGCTGATGGCGAACCAGTAGATCAGAAAATAGCCGACGACAAATACGGGGACAGAAAAGCCAAGCGCCGCAAAGGCTGCGAGAGTGCGGTCGAAGACGCCGCCGACACGCCATGCGGCCAGAATGCCGAAGGCGACCCCAACCGTCACCGAAACGATCATCGTCAAGATCGAAAGGGAAATGGTCGGCTGCAACCGCTGCGAGATGAGGAGAAGAACCGGTCGGCCCGTAAAAATTGAGCCCCCGAAATCGCCGCTGAGAATGCCCAGCGCCCAATGTAGGAACTGGGCTGGTAGAGGATCATTAAGTCCGAGTTGTTCGCGGATGCCCGCGATCATCTGTGGGGTTGCTGCGTCGCCGGCGATGATGGCTGCCGGGTCGCCAGGCGACAGTCTGAGAAGCAAAAAGATGAAAATCCCGACCATCGCCATGACGGCAATGGTCGAGAGCATCCTACGAACAATGTATGCGGCCATGCTCCTCAGGCCTTTTGCATATTCCACATCGGGAGAGCACCGGGCATTCCGATGAGGCCGGTCAGCGTCTTGCGGCGCGCGCTTGGGGTGATACCTTGCCCCAGCAGAACGGTTGGGACGTAGTCCCACCAAACGGCCTGCATCTTGCGGGCCAGCACTTGGCGTTCGGCGACCGTTGGGGTATCCGCCCATTGGGCCCGAAGGGCCTCATATTCGTCGATCTTGGGCCAGCCAAAGAAGCCCTTGTCGCCCTCCGCGCCCAGCCAGGGTGCGCCAATCGGATCGCTAAGGGTCGAATCGGGCACACCCGTGATAAGTATGCTCCAGCCGCCTTCCTCCACGGACCCCTTGTTCGTCCGACGCGTGACAACTCCGCCCCAGTCACTCGGCGCAAGTTCGGCATTAATCCCAATCTTCCGCAGCGCGGCCGCGAGGAATTGCGCGGCATTGCTTAATCCCATCAGGTTAGTCGGTTGCAGAATGACGACCTTCTCGCCAGCATAGCCGCCCTCTTTGAACAACTGCTTGGCCTTTTCCGGATCGCCGCCCTTCTTGTACCATCCCGTATTTTCGTCGTTGGAGTAGAGCGTATCGTTTCCGAACATCGAAGTAACGGGGTGGCTGTATTTTGGGTCGGGGTTGATGACGCGAGCGATTACCGCCTGATCAACAAGGTAAAGCATCGCCTGGCGCGCCTTCACGTTGTCAAACGGCTTCTGAAGACAGTTCAGGCGCAGAAGATTAACCCAACCCATCTTGTCCAGAACTTGGAGTGCAAGGTTAGGATCGCTCTCGACAGCCGGATAAAGATCGGCGGGCGGGCCTTCGAGGAAATCAACCTCTCCCGCCTGCAAGGCCGCAAAGGCAGTCTGCGGATTCGAGATGTTCTCCCAGATGACCCGATCGACATTGACAACTTTCCCGCCAGCAAATCCGTCTGACGGATCGTCGCGCGGCACGTATTTCTCGTTCCGATCGTAGGTAAAGCTCGCGCCGGGTTTGGCCAGAGCTTCATTGAATTTAAAGGGCCCCGACCCGATATTCGCGGTCACCTGTTCGGTCGCGGGGCGACTTGCGTCCTTCTCCCGCATAATAAACAGGAACGGGTTCGCCAAATTGGCCAGCACATCAATCAAGAGCCCCAGCGGCTCCTTGAGTTCGATCGTGAAGGTTTGTTCGTCCTTTTTCGAAATATCCTTGGCCCGCGCCATGATCAGTTTGCCGCCCGGAGCGACTTGCCCCCAACGACGGATGGAGGCTACACAATCCGCTGCAGTAACAGGCGTGCCGTCGTGCCAACCCAAACCATTCCGAAGTTCGAACGTATAGGTCTTCTTGTCGTCGGAAGCGCTCCACTTCCCCACCATCTGCGGCTGGGGCGTGAATTTGGAGTTCAGCGCGAAAAGCGTGTCGTAGATCGCATAGCCATGATCACCGGTGATCGTAGCTGTCGAAAGGATCGGATCGAAGACTCGGAGGTCACCCGACTTTATCATTCGGACGGTCCTCGCAGTCGCAGGACCAGTTTGCGCTCGTAGGAGCGAGGGCATCGATACGACGGCACCAGCAGCCAAGCTTGTCTTAACGAGGTCGCGTCGAGAGATTGTCATGTTCCGATTCCCCTCCAGAGTCGATCGCGCGGTGGATCCGCGTCTAGTTGCTGGACAAGATTTCAACACATCCAGCAACGATCGGAGCCTTGGCGCCAACGGACGATATAGAGGTTATTTGCAGCTTTACCGCGATTCCCGGAGCTCAAGCGGAGACTTTCGTACTTTTTGCAGAAATTCCGCCGAATTTTTGCATTTGCAGCGGCAGCGGGACGCCGACACAATCCCAATCGGTACGCTAGTTTTTTAGAACGCCACGCTGCCACCTCGCGAGTTCGGGACTTTCTGGAGATGGCAAGCAGATCCACTCGAAGGTGCGCATTGAGTTTTTCGTCCCGACCTAGATTCTCCGCGGCGCGTTCATGGTGCCCAGTTGCACTAGAGAGCTCCGCCCCCTGTGCGTATTTCCATGAAGTTTTTCGCGAACGAGACGCTTGGCTGATACAATGGCGTTGGCGTTCGCGCGCCGCCGGCACGGACGCGGCCGTCGGTGAGCCGGGGAAAGGTAGTAAGCGAAGTACCAGTCCCAATCCGAACTCTCAGTAGCTCCGAACTCTCAGTACCTACTAAGTTGCATCAGATTTGCGCGGCCTCTTCGGCGGATTCAAACGGTCGTCGCAACACCCTGAAGTTGGAGGTTGCGATGAAAGTTGTAAGTCGACGTTCGGCGCGGTCAGGACGTGCGCCATTGCCATCGCCAGGCCGGCCGTCTGCGGCCGGACGCGATGAACAGAATAGATTTTGGAAGGCGATTGCCACAGGGCAGAGCAGCGAAGATGCTGCGTTTGAGGCCGGATTATCGCAACCTGTCGGAAGCAGATTGGTCCGAAAGGCAGGCGGCATACCACCAGCGATGTTCAGATCTTCGGCCAAGCCTCTCTCCGGGCGCTACCTTTCACTGGCTGAACGCGAGGAGATCGCTCTTCTAAAGGTGCAGGGCCATTCCATACAGGAGATCGGGCGCCGCTTGGGGCGGGCTGCTTCGACGGTCTCCCGTGAACTGCGGCGGAACGCGGCCACCCGCGGCGGCGGGTTGGAATATCGGGCAACAACTGCCAAATGGCATGCAGACCGATCTGCCCGCCGGCCCAAGCCGACCAAGCTTGCGCTCAACGCAACCTTGCGCACTTATATGGAAGAGAGACTTGCCGGCGGCGTTGTAGCCTCGAGCGGAGCATGTATTCCTGGCCCCGCCGTTCGGTGGAACGGCCGCCGGCATGGCCGGCGAAAGGATCGACGATGGGCCAAAGCATGGAGCCCTGAGCAGATTGCCCGACGCTTGCCGACCGACTTCCCGGACGACAAGACGATGCGCATCAGCCACGAAGCCATCTATCAGGCTCTCTTCGTACAGGGCCGCGGTGTACTACGCAGCGAGCTGACGGCCTGCTTGCGAACCGAGCGCGTGTTGCGCGTGCCCAGGGCGCGCGTACGCAGGCGAGGCAAGAACTTCGTCTCGCCGGCGATCATGATCAGTGAGCGCCCCGCTGAAGCGGCCGATCGAGCAGTGCCGGGACAGTGGGAGGGAGACCTCATTCTCGGTCTTGGCAGCTCGGCGATCGGCACGTTGGTCGAGCGCACGACGCGCTTCACAATGCTACTGCACCTTCCCCGGCTGGCGGGGCATGGCGAAGTTCCACGTAAGAAGAACGGACCTGCACTCGCGGGACACGGAGCGGAAGCCGTGCGTGACGCGATCTCGCGCACCATCATCACTTTGCCCGAAGAGCTACGTCGCACGCTGACTTGGGATCAAGGAGCGGAAATGGCTCAGCACGACCGCCTCAAGATCGATGCGGGTATCCAAGTCTACTTCTGCGACCCGCAAAGCCCTTGGCAGCGCGGCACTAACGAGAACACCAACGGGTTGCTGCGGCAGTACTTTCCGAAAGGCACAGACCTGAGCATCCACAGCGTCGACGAGATATCCGCTGTAGCAGCGGCCCTCAATGCCCGGCCGAGAAAGACACTAGGCTGGAAAACGCCGGCAGAAGCGCTTGACGAATTACTGTCATGAGTGAGAACAATTGGTGTTGCGACGACCGTTTGAATCCGCCCAATACGCCTCCATGGCCTATCGCCAGAGGCTCGCTGAGTGCGACATCGCCATCCGCATGAGCAGGCCAGGCAATTCCTTCGACAACGCCAAGGCAGAGAGCTTCATGAAGATACCCAAGGCCGAACAGATCAACGGCAAGGTTTCCGCAGACATCAACGATGCCCGCAGCCGCATCAACAACTTCATCGCGGAAGTCTACAACACAGGGCGCCTGCACTCGCGCTCAGATATCAGTTGCCCCTTGAGTTCCGAAGACGCATTCGCGCAAATAACACTGCGGTAACCTTTCGTAGCAACCCACTGTCACAGTAACTACGGTGTCTCACTTTAGAGTGCAGTCCAGACTGTCACTGGAACAGGCACCTTAGGCTACGAATTTTCCGCCGATTGGGCCAGATGGGCGACTCACTCGTCATTGGTTTCGCTCACCTTCCTTTCTGTTGTGGCCTGTTGCTGGCTGGATTCTGAGTGGTCGGGCGCCGGCCTTGTTATCGAAGGGCTCGCCGCGCTGGGACGAAACGCCCGAATGCAGTTTCAAGAACCTGTGCTGCGGACAGCACTGTCATGTCCTTGTACCGAGCGCCGACCAATTGAAGCCCGACCGGGAGACCGCTGCGATCGAGACCACAAGGCAAAGAAGCCGCCGGTTGCTGGGTGAGGTTGAATGGGCTGGTTAGCACCCAATGGGGCCGATTGGGAACCTGATTGAGCTCCACTGGGAATGGTGCAACGGGTGTCGTCGGCGATACAAGAAGGTCAAACTCCTCATGAAATGCTGCCATCGTCGCTGTCAGTCTTGCCCGCGCTTCCTGAGCTTCTTGATACTGGGAAAGAGTTACTGTTAGCCCCTTCTCGGCGTACTGCAGGAAGACGGGGCTCACCAACCCGCGTTGCTCGCGACTCAAACGGCTGAAAATCCGGCCGCAACCAGCAAGAAATAGCATTGACGCTACTTCGCTCGGATCATCAAATCCAGGATCCTTTTCGACTATGTCTGCACCAAGCGCCTCCATCCTTTGGACGGCGATGTCGGTAACGTTCAAGATCTCGTTCGCGACATCCACATATCCGAAGTTCCGGCTGTAGGCTACTTTCAGTCCTTTGAGCGTTGACGCAAGAGGGAGGTCACCGAATGGGTATGCTGGTCCAGCGTACCCATCGCGCACGTCCCTTTGGCCAAGAACCTTCATCATGAGGGCCGCGTCGGCGACTGTGCGGGTTATCGGACCGATATGCGACAGCGTAGTGAACGCGCTCGGCGGCCATTGCGGGACATACCCGAGAGTCGGCTTCAGGCCAAACGTGCCCGTGAAACTTGCGGGCATTCGGATCGATCCGCCGCTGTCGCTACCTTGATGTAGAAACCCTAGATTCAGTGCGGCGGCGACTGCAGCACCGCCGGACGACCCACCGGGCGTGAAATCAGGATTCCACGGATTACGCGTGATACCGTCAAGCAGGTTGTCTGTGACGCCCTTACAACCAAATTCAGAAGTGGTGGTCTTTCCCAGAATGACAGCGCCCGCGTCTCGCAATTGAGCAGCAGTCGCTGAGTCGGCGTCCAACTGTCCGTCTTCGCTAGTCGCCTTTGATCCAAAGCGCGTAGGCATTCCTCGGCAAAGTGTGACGTCCTTTAGAGTTACGGGCACGCCGTCAATTAGGCCGATTGGTTCGCCCCGCATCCATCGGCCCTCTGAGAGTCGCGCTCGGGCTTTCGCCTGTTCAAAGCCGATGAAGCAGAATGCATTGAACTCGCGATTTGCTTCATCAATGCGATGTAAGCAGTCATCGATCACCTCAACAGGAGACAAGTCCCGGCTCTTAAAGAGAGCGAGACAGTCATATGCGGTAAGATCTCCAATCCGCGTTGCCCGTTTGGCAGACATCTTGTTCTCCTCGCCTTCCGATTGTCGTATTGGCGCTTCCCGCTATTTGGTGCATCCAAATAAGACTCTTGTATTTCCCTTCGGCGCCTGTTCCCTGCAAAGAGTCGTCAGCGCGCGCCCAAATCCGGCTTCACGAGCCGTGGACTGAAGGAATACGCATAGATTCAGTTCTGTGCGTCAAGTTCAGCAAATTGATCATGGGGTCCGGTGAGCCATCCCTTGGTGGGCCTGAGCATCTTCAGGCCGCCTGGCGTAGCGCCTCCTTCTTGTGCTCCTTCAGGAGATCCGTAAGCGCTCAGCCGGGGCCCTATTGAAGCTGGCTTGACGCCTTGCGGAAGCGCCACGGCATGAGGTCTTCGATCCTGCTGCGGGGATAGCCGTCGATGATCGCCTCGAGTATTTCGGCGATGTAGGCGGTCGGATTGACGTCGTTGAGCTTGCAGGTAGCGACGATCGACGCGAGCAAGGCCCAGTTTTCTGCCCCGATTTCATGACCGGCGAAGAGAGCATTTTTCCTAGTCAAGCAGACTGGCCGTATGGCGTTCTCGACCGGGTTTGTGTCGAGTTGGAGACGCCCGTCTTCGAGGAAGCGGGTCAGCCCCTGCCAATGATTGAGTGCATAGCGGATATCCTCCGCGAGCGTCGAACCGCTGGAGATCATCGACAGCTGTTTCTCGAACCGCGACTTCAATGCGGTTACCAAGGGCAGCGAGCGCTCCTTGCGCGCGGCCAACCGGATGTCCGGCGACGAGCCGCGCACCATGGCTTCGATGGCGTAAAGCTGCGCGATGTGCCGAATGGCGGCCTCGGCGATCGGTGACTTGCTGTTGCGCACCAATTTGACGAAGCGCCCGCGCAAATGGCTCCAGCAATGCACGAGCGTCCATGGCCCTTGCGGTCGAACGACCTCGTTCAACCGGTCATACCCCTCATAAGCGTCGCATTGCAGGTAGCGTCCGCCAAAACCGTCGAGTAATTGCTCAGCAAAGACACCGCTGCGACCGGGGAAATACCGGAACAGCACGATCGGCGGACTTGGACCGCTGTGGCCGCGGTCGTCTGAGGCGATCGCCCAGAAGTAGCCTTTCTTCGTTTGGCCGCGCCCCGGATCGAGTACCGGCGCCTTCGTCTCATCCATGAACAGCCGATCCGCCATGGCCAGGTAGTGGCGCATGTGATCCGCGATGGGCAGAAGATGGAAGCACGCGCGGTCGACCAGTTGTCCAGTGTCGCCCGATCAAGCCGGATCCCCTGCCGCGCATAGATCTCGGTCTGACGGTAAAATGGCGCACGGTCGCCAAATTTGGAGACGATCACGTGCGCGATGGCCGCTTCGGTCGGCAGCCCGCCGGGCACGACGTGCTCCGGTGCGTGCGCCTGCACGACAGGGCCCGAGCAGCGGCGACAGATGTATTTCGGGCGGCGCTCGACCAGCACGCGCCATTGTGCCGGGATCACGTCAAGGCGCTGGCTGACGTCCTCGCCGATCTTCGTCATGGCGCCGCAACCGCACGGGCAGAGCGTGCTCACAGGCTCGATAACCCGCTCCACCCGCGGCAAGTGGGCAGGCAAGCAGCAGCGATTGCGATGAGAGCCTTGATCCGCCACGCTCCGCGATCGGCCCTAGATCACCGCCTCGGCTCTCTCCTGCGCAGCATCCAGGATGCCTTGCGCGATCTCCACGTCTTCGAGCGGCAAGTGATACTGATCTGGTCGCAGCTTCTCGGACGTCGCGCCGAACTTGTCGCGTCGTAATTCGCCGAGAATGATCTCCAGGCGGCGTCGGGCTTCTTCCGATGCTGCCAGCGCCCCCTGATGCTCGCTCAAGGCCGCCTGCGTTTGCGCCAAAAGCGCCTTCAGGCGTTCGTTTTCGTCGCGCAGCGCCGCGATGCTCATGCGCTATTTCGAGCACATCGCCGCCGCGCGTGCCACGCTCAAAATAGCTGCCGAGTCATTCTGCCGCAGTTATCCCGCCGCCTGCGGGCGTCGTGCTTCTTCCGGGCGGACCAATTCCAATCCAGTCCTTCGAACAAAGCAGCGAACATCGCCGGCGACATGCGCATCACGCCGTCCGTGATCGTTAGCCAAACGAACTTGCAACCTTCGAGGCGTTTGTGCATCAACACCAGGCCCGTTCGATCCCAGACCAAAATCTTGATCCGGTCCGCTCGTTTCGATCGGAACACGAAGGCTGCACCGCTGTATGGTTATGTTGCGTGCAACATAACCGTTCTTATGTGTCGGACGAGATTATGTGGCGGAGGCGCCCTAACGCCAGCCAGGGCCGGCCACGGCTGGATTCCTCCGCCACATAATAATCAG
>NZ_JAPRAQ010000039.1 GCF_029989365.1 Bradyrhizobium sp. Arg816
CCCCTGCCGCTGCTATAGACTCTGTCGCGCGCCTTCGACACGACGCCTCGAGCCCAACCTTGCAAGCGTGCGTGAACATTTCGCGGCCGTCGATCTCGAAGCTTTCGCTAAATTGGACGTCGCTGCCAGTGATGATCTTCTTCAGCGCGGCCTTGCGGTGGAGCAGAGGGACTTTCCGGAGGTCCCGGCCATTCAGATAGAGCAGGTCGAAGGCGACGATGACCATCTTAGTCGAGGTGCCTTTTAGCTCGTTCTGCAACAGTCTCCAGATCTGACGTGCCTTTCATCATGAGGAACCGGAACAATGCTACTGGCCCAGCGGTTGAGGGCGCATCAACAACCACTGGAGAGAGTGGACATGAAAACCCGTCTTGCGATTTCATTGGCTGCTGTGTCGCTGCTGGCGTCGAGTGCAGCCTTTGCCCAGTCGACGACCGAACAGGGCGCCAGGGACGGCGCGCGTGCGGGTGGCGACATCGGTGGCCCGGTCGGCGCGATGGTCGGTGGCACCGTCGGTGCGGCCGTTGGCGCAGGCCTCGAAATTCCGAATGCCGTGCTCGGCGGAATCCCGCGCGACGACTCCGTCCTGATCCACGAGCGCGTCGTCGTCGGCGAGCCCTTGCCCCCGACCGTGGTCTTGCGCCCGGTGCCGAACTACACCGAGTATCGCTACGCGGTCGTGAACGACCGCCGCGTCATCGTCGAACCGCGCACGCGCCGGGTCGTGAAAATCATCGACTAGTCGGTCAAGGCGTTTAGGTAAGAGCTGGGGCCCCGCGGAGCGTGACTCCGCGGGGCCTTAGTTCGTCAGAGCCGAATTGGCGCCAAACCGCAGGGGCCTGGTTGGGAGATCAGGCGTTACGAGAAACCCGCCAGGCAACTGGGCGGGTTTTCTCTGCTTGAGGCTGCCGAGGTGGCGGCCGTCTCCGCACGGTCTGCCGGCTGATGCCCAAGAAGTTTGTACCGGCGGAAATTGTGCATCGGGCCAAATTTTTCGCTTCGGAGGATCGGCATATGGCCAATTCTGTTCGCCTATGGACCTCAGAAGACCTTCAGAAGCTCAAGGCGATGGCCGGGAATCACCGCCGCGAAGCAATAGCCACTGAATTGAACCGAGGCGTTTCGTCAGTGGCTGTCAAAGCGCATCAGCTCGGTATCTCTTTGCGATACCACGGGCTGTCAAAGCGTCGACCTTCAACAGCCGAGTCAGCGCCGGGCCATTGACTCGATTGTTTCGAACCTGCGTTGCCCTTTTTGACCTAGAGCGGAAGTCCGCCACCATCAGGCAACACCGCGCAAGGGCAGGGCTAGTTGCATGTCGATGCGCCGTGTGGCGTTGGCGGCGATAAAGTCTTTCAGTGCGGACGAGACCGCAGCGTCGGTGTCGGCTGCACGCTGAGCCAGGGCGTCGGCGACGTCGGAAGTCACATCCCGCGACCACCCCTCGACGGGATTGAAGGATACAATTCGGACCGGATAGGCGTACTGGCCGGACAATAGATTTTGCAGAATGATCTCGAGGTCGGTGTCAGCCTCGTCGGTCTCGCGCCAGGCGCAACCGGCGCGAGCGCCGAAGTCTTCGAGCACGAGATAGATGTCGCGGTCGAGGCGGTCCGCCGGCACGATCGAGGGCGAGGAACGCATACGCTACTCCGATACAAAGGGCGGAGAGACGGCCCCGGCTGCAGGGATCAAGGGGTTAGGCCGGGGCCGCTCCGCCAGCTCTGGCAACGAGCCAGCGACGACACAAATAGTCGCCCGCCCTTGTGGTTCCCGAGAGCCCGCAAGATCGGGAAAAAATGGCACCGGTCGGAACGCACAAGAAGTTGGCGGAGTTGAATTATGAACCTCGCGCTCCGGTAGTCGGCGCCGAGCGCGTAGCCTGGAGAGGCGGCAAACCAGTCCCGTGAATTGCCAGCATGGCCGCGAGAGTATCCTGATGGACACGACTGTGACGTTCGATAAGCTGCGACAGATAGAGCGCGATGTCGTCGAGGGAGAACGGCAGCTCGCAAAGCAAGAGGCGCTTATTGTCGAACTAAAGCGCCAGCGCCAAGAGACAACCAAAGCTGGGGCCGAACTTGAACGGATGCGCGCAGATCAGCGACTTCGGGAGCTGGATCGACAATGTCTCCTTTCAAGGTTGCAGCCCTGATATCACACCGCGATGACGCTGTTAGTGCTCAATTCGTCGCCGGCAAGGGCGAACCAATCGTGCGTGGAACTTCGAGTGCGACTGCTGGTTTTTCCTGCCGTGGCGGTGTTTTACTTTGATCTTCATGGTAGTGACGGGGAGCTTCGCGACGACGAAGGAATCGAGCTCCATGTTGACGGCGGCTCGTCGTTTGGCAATCGAAGCACTAGGGCAGATCATCATCGACGATGGCTTCAAAGATCAGTACGGACTAAAGTCCGTCAAAATCCGCGCCGCCAGTGGTGAAATCTTACGACTTTCCGCCAATGTTAGTGTCTCAGCACATTGAACGATGCGAACCAGCTCAGCGGAAAGGTGGCGCGCCAAGCACAATGCGGAGACGAGCCGCGCTCCCTGTAGGAACTCCCGCACGAGGTGGTCGTTAGCGCCGCGTTGGGAGATCGGTTTCATGAAAATGTTAGTGGAGTACCTAGATCGCGCCGTGCAGCTTGAGCGATTAGCATCAAGCGAGCGCGATACAAATTTTAAAAGTCAGCTACTTTCGCAGGCGTCGGCTTATCGAGGGCTCGCGGCCAAACGGGCCAAAGATTACGGACTACCTGAGCCAAGCCGCTCCGAGATGGCGCATTATCGATTAAGTCGAGTGAACCGCTCATAGAACTTCATACTGCGCGCCCCGTCGCAAGATTAGGGCACGTTCAGTAAGTCGGTGCAGATTCGAAGTTGGTCGATCTGAAAAGGCTTTCTAAGCCTGGGCCGGGACAGGAATTTCTCGGGTACGCCATCGCTGCCATAGCCGCTTGCGAAAGCGAATGGGATATTGCGGACCTGTAAAACGTCGGCGACGGACACGCTCGTTTCCGCACCGAGGCTAAAGTCAAGGATGGCAAAATGAAACTCTGCGCTGGATGCCAACGCAAGAGCCTGCGCCAAATTCGCGGCTTCAGCCGACACTGTATGGCCAAGCTCTTCGAGCATGTCCGCCACCATCATGCGGATCAATGCTTCGTCCTCTACAAGCAATACTGAAGCCACAAAGGTCAACCTATTGGCGCTTGATGAGCACAGCCTTCGCAAGCGCTCTTAGCGCCGCGCTCCGTAGCTCGTTCAAAGTCGTGTGGCCCGATGCTGCCGCTTCCAACAGCTGTTCGGCGATCAGCCTCCGGCTTTCATGGTTGCCGCCATTTGGCAGCGCGCAGCAGGCTTCTTCCAGCAACTACTTCCATGTTTGACTTTATGCGGTCGGACAGCTCCATCCGACATCTCCGGCAGTTAAACGGGAACTACCGGCAATATGGAACCCTCTGCCCCAGGCGTCGATACGCCATTCGCGGCCGGTGGCCCTGAATGGTAATCTGTCGAGCCGATCGGCCCGCACGATCGAGGTCGAGGAACGCATACGCTGACCGTCCATATTCCGTGCCCGAAGCCGGGGCGCGCAAACTGATAGAGCTCGCGAAGAGCATTGGAGCCGTCCAGGACAGTCGCATTCACATCGAGAAGATCAATTACCCGTTTCTGTCGAAGAATGGCTGCAAGGCCACCGGGCCCGAGTTCGGCGTCGAGATGGCGCGCAGAGCTTAGCGGCCTGCTCGGCCATTCGTTCGTCAAGCGAGCGGGTGCTTCACTCTGCGGCGCACGGCGCACCTTTTTGTTAAAAACGAATCCTAAACTGCTGCAGCCGGATTCCAGTTCCTAAAATGAACTCTGGTCGCCGCCGGAGCGACCCGACTTAAAGCACTGGCTAGTCAGTTGCCCGCCGGGGCGGAACATGAGGCGCTGCTGAAGCGGCACGGATCGCGGAGACCGGCGCTCACCTGAATGATTGCGGCAACCAGACTAAGCGGAGCCGACCGCTAGAACGCTAACCTCTCAAACGCATTTTGGTCATGCCCAGATACTTCTTCCACATTACTCACGAAAACACCGCGATCGAGACGTGGGAGAGGAGTCCCGGACAAGCACGCGGCGTGGAAGGACGCCACCGTCATGGCCGGACAGATGCTTTGGATGTGCAGCGCGTAAAGCGTGTTCTGAAACTCGTCCGTTACTTCCACGCGCCAATCGTGCCCGGCCTCAGCTTTCCATCGATGCCCTGAACTGCGAAGCCAAAGTGAACCTCGCAGTGCTGTCGAACGAAGAAAGACTCCCGGTCTTCTAAGCTCTCACGAGTAGGAAGTGCGGGAGGCGTGTTTCCAATCTTAGGGGGGTAGTGGACGCCCCGCCAGATGCAAGCGGTACTTTGAAGAAGATTGGCACGTAGTCGAACGCTGCCATCTGTCCGGCCTTTGATGCAGCGATGGAGCTGCGGGCCTGTATGGGAGTTCGCGGACCGGACCAAATCATAAATGCGTGCTCCAGGCACGATGAGTACATCTTACTCTCCTTCGACCGACTGCACCTGCGACGACCTCAGGCCCCCCAGGCTCACACGCCTTGGCGGCGACTGGAGCTCTGTAGTTTTCCTGCTTTACAAGTAGCGGCCAGACGATCCGCGCTTCGTTGCCGATGGAGCTGCGACGCAAGTCGAAGCGGTGGCTGAAGGAGCGGGGAGTACCAGCGCTGGATGATGGCGAACTCGAGTTGTGAGCTTGCCCGACGACTCGGGGCCGGTCGCAACCTTGGTTCCCATCACGGGCAGGGCGTGCTCAAAGGGTTTTGACATATCAGCGCAGATAGGAACGGGCAGGGAGGATGTCGAGTCTTGACGGGCTCGCGGCGAGCGGCTGGAATGTGGCGTCGGACTTCGCGGAGATGAGCTATGCGTTCCTCGCCGTCGATTGCTCCTCAGGTGGAGCGGGACATCTACATGTTGCTCGCTGACTACGGCCATCCGCTCGGCCGGGTTTGGCTCGAGACCGACGACGAGCACACCGATCGGGAGCCCTGCTGCACGACCTCATGGAGGGGCACTATTCCAACCCCGTCCAGATCGTCGGCTTCAACATCGGCGACGGCTGGTCGCGTGATCTCTCTAGGCATTCGGATCGATCTGCCAGCTGCGGATCATCGGCCATGCGGCGGAATTCCTCGGCGCGCTCTCTGAGGCGCTTGGGATGAGTGCAATGATCCACGTTTTCGTCGTCCCTAACTTCGCCCATTGGCGAGATGGAAATCAGAGAACGCTGATCGTCGTTGCGCCAGAACAAATTGAGGGAACAAGCCTCGTAGTGTTTGAGCAGACTCGCGCGCGCCCGTTCGATCACCCAATGGGCAGCATGAGCTGGATGGGCCGTCTCGTCCACGTGGCGCTGAAGAAATTCTCAAGGCAGCCCGGAACCTCGCCGCACCACGCGCAGCGCTGTTGCAGCTCCTCGGCGATTTCCTACAAGTTCGATCAGATCATCGTCGCCTTGATTACCCTGGTCGCGATTGTGGATTGACTGACCGGCGTGCCGGCTTTGGGCAATCCGCCGCCGCCAGCGGCGCCGCCTCCTATATCGATCTGCGCCGCCTCCTAAATCGATCTACCAAGGCCCTAGACACGCGAAAGCAAGTCCGAAATGGCCGGGTTTTTCTTGCAGGGAATGCCCCATCAACTGCTTCACCCCCATCTGATGTGCTTCAGACGCCAGTCGCTCCGGCAGAAACGGTTGGAGTGACGGCGCTCACGCATCCCGCGAAGAACGCGGTCAGGGCGCCCAGGAGCAGGGCGAGAGCACCAAACAAGGCGCCCTGCGATATACGCTTCGCCGCGGTATCGGCCGCCCGCTTTGTTTGCTCTTTTGTCTTGGTCACCATCTCCTTGTATTGCTGCTGGTATTAAGAGACCTGAGCCTTTGCTTCGTCTTGGGGGATATTCTGCGCCTTGGCCAATGCTTCTGCAGCCTTCTCATTAGCGGCAGCCTGTTGCGCAGTGTCCCCGGTTAAAGCCGCTCGAACAGTTGTCGCCGCGGCGTCACGCAGTGATGCGGGATCCTGTCCGCCGGACGCGCTCCGTACTTTGCTTTCGATGGCGGCCATTGGATCGCCAACATTATTCAAGGACGGCGCTGCGGCCTGAACCGCCGTTTGGATTGAGCCGCCCAAGGCTTTACCTGCTCCCCTAGAGCAGAGGACGCCGTGCTGACTGCGCCACCGACCATGCCGGAGGCAGCTGAGGAGAGCAGATAGACTACAGTGAGTGTCGAGACTGCCCAGGATATTAGTCCGTGATAAGCGGTGGTTGATTGCGACGCCTTTCCGGAAAGTCGTCCAGCGATATAGCCGCCGAATGCCAACCCCTTCTCTGTTGGCTGATAACGCTCTCCACGTTGCACCAGCCAGCCGCCTTCAACCATCTTCTCTGCCAAAGCCTTCGAACATGCCTGGTGCCGAGGTAATACGGGCCGTCCCTGCGCTCGACCAAAAAGCCGTAGACGCGCACCAGGCGAAGCGCTTTCAGCATGCCGGGAATGAGAACTACGGTCGTGCTCGTCATTGCTCTCCAAACGACGGACCACCGAACCTTCCCGAGGCCATTCGGCAAAAGCTGCGTCAATATCCGCGTCGCGGAACGAGCGCGAGCCACTGCAGGTCGGGGGCGTGGAAAAGCTAAGGACGCGTCGACACTCAGAGAGCGCGACCAGTGACGCCGAATATGTCGGAAGGCATACAGACCCGATTGCCGAATCTTCCTAGACCTCAGTAAACCTCGGCGACCCCATTACCGCCGAGGTCTCCAACGGTCCCGGCATGTCGAGGTGCTGGGACCGTTTTTTTGCGGACGTTCATCATGGTAAGGCCGCCTCACCTGGCGGCCTTAACCGAACACCGAGCCCGCGCGGTAACGCCAACCGTCAACCCTAGCGGGCTCGCTTGGCGGTTTTCTTAGCTTTCTTCTCGACCCGCACGCCTTTGAATTTTCTCGCGGCCTTCCTCGCTTTTTTCGGCTTCTTCACAGCCATGAACTCGCCGGATGTCCTGTCGCGCTTCGTGTAGCCGGTAGCGCCGCCGATCGTCGTTTTGGTCTGCGAGAGTTTCTTCAATGCGCCCTTGCGCGCGTTGTCGCCAGTCGGTTTATTGACTGCCATGTTTCCTCCACTGGTTGCCCTCGCGATAGGGCGTAGCGTGTCAGACAGTTCCAAGAGCTGGAACGAATTGGGCCTTGAAACCGGGTTCCGTTGCGTCAGTCCCGATGGTCCCCTTCCATCGTGCCGGCCGATGTACCGACCGTGTATCTGGTGGCGGATGATTTCGGGCGCGCAGGCAGCGTCTGGCGCGAAACCGACATGGAAACGGCAGACCTCGAAACCGTCATTCAGGACCTGCTCATGCTTCACCTCGCGGATGCCGAGACCTTGTTAATGTCGCTCCGGATTTGCAGCCGACGCCTGAGTCAGTCCCTGGACGTAGTCAGCGACCGTGTTAGCACGCGGCGGATCAGGTTTTCGTCGTTCGAGCGTCGAGACCGGCGGCGCATCGCTGGGAAGGCACACCGAAATTTAGGAACACTATTCGGCGGCGCGAGGTTCGTGCTTATCAGAGGCTAGCTCATCAAAGGCTAGGAAACGGAGTTTCCTTCCATGGCTACCCAGATTGTGATGGACCGCACAGGCGACAGCAGACATTTTTTTGAGCAAGACGACCGCAAGCAGCTGGCCAAGGCTGAGGAGCGCTTCAAGAAGCTAACCCGCCAAGGATTTACCGCTGCTACTCGGACAGCGGCTGGCGATCTAAACGTCGTACGGACATTTGATCCGACGGTGGAGGAAACGCTTTTCTATCCGCGCCTCGTCGGCGGATAGACGCGTTCGCCCGCCTAAAATGTTCTTGTTCAGACGAAATGGTGCCGGCAGTGCGCGTTTGCGCGCTCTACGTGCGCTCTATCGGAGCTTCATCGAGGAAAACGGGCCGGAAGCGCGTGCGCGTCGTCTCCTCCGCGAATGGTTGTCTCCGGATCAACGTGCGCAGTTTGACGCCAATGATTATTTCGAAGTCACCGGCTCTCACACCGGCCGACGATACCGAATTCATCAGGGCACCATGAGCAATATTTGGGAGCTAGATGAAGAAATGGAAGCCAAGGCGGGGTGGTGTTTCGTTCCTGAACGGCCCCTAGCAGCTTGCGACGTGATGCTCGCCCAGAAGATTGCGCTTGAAACAGACGAAGCCGCAGTCATCGCGCTTGCAAACCGGGTTTCTCCGAGACTGCCCTCGCGGCCCCGCACGGGGCGGCGCGCCTATTAGGGTAGTGTGGGTTGGTTGCGTTATCCGCGCAAAAAACGCGAGCACGCGGTTGATAGCAAGACGACGATAACGGCAGAAGACCATCTTCTGCGCATCGCCAGCTACAAGGACCTTCCAAAAAGTCCTAGGGAGATGGACGAGGCCCAAAGCGGGTTCTGGGAAGACTGCGGTCGCCGTCGTAGCGTGGAAGCCGCAAGAGACGATGATGCGTACCATTGGCTCGTCGAGCGTGTGAAGGTGGATGAAAGTGAAACTGAGCGGTGATCATCACGCGTGCTGTGCTTTACGACGGATGCTTTAAAAGGGGTGTCTGAGACATTTCCTCGGCTTCTTGTTTTGCCAACACTCTAAGCATTTCGATGCCTATCTCGCCTTCCTGCGGCGACCTTATGAAGTCGAGCTCGCCCACGGACTGTTCGACGGTTGCGATGACTGCAAGCGCATGGTTGGCCGTCGGCACTTCGGTCTTTAAAACCGCGACATTGCTTCGCTTCCGAAATCCGATGGTGTAAGTCATCTCTGCTTCCGAAGTTTCGGGACGGTCATGACGTCCACCTGCTGAAAGGGCGGCCCCAGCCTACGGTGCCCTTTGCTAGCTGGAGCCGCACTTCGAGCAAACGTTGTGATACTGGCCCGAAGCGCGATGCCAATGCTGATCGAGAGCCCGCGTTCCTACTGAAGATGTGTTGGAGGCAGGCTACCCGGGAATTTAATGTGGCGACGTATCATTTGTTAGCGCGCGAGCGCGCCGAAAGCAGAGGATGGCGTCGGTGCGCTGGACAAGCCGCGCGCTCGCGGCCCCAGCGTCCCCAGCCTCCTTTGTCCCAAAAGCCCCCGGAGACGCGTGGGGCCGTCGCGCGCTGCGTCACCGATAGAGCAGTGCAAGGATGATCAATGCGGTGTAGTCATGCCCACCAAGATAATTAGCACGATGAACATTCGCTCGTTCACGGCGGCCGTCGCCGGATGAGAATAGACCTGGGGCGGGACGCCTTGAGTACACAAGTGAACAGATGGACAGAGGGTGGTGGAACATGCTCGCTTCGGTGCGCTGGGCAAGCGGCGCGCTCGCGGCCCCAACGTCCGTCCCGCCTCCCGGCCTCCCGGACGTTTGGGGCTGTCGCGCGCTGATCAAGTACGGCGCTGCAAAATGCGCGTGGTTTACCAGGGATAGTCCGATGCGCGACCTGCTTAGTCCGCGTGAGAAGCGATTATTGAGGCGCTTGGCTGCTGGGAAGACTGACGCGCAGATCGCGGAGCGGCTCGGCGGCACCGCCAAGCAAGTGTCAGAGCAGAGAGCCCGGCTCCTTGCGCGATTGCAGATCAATTCGCCCGAAGAGATCGCCGATGCAGCAGAGCGGTGGGCGAGCTGGCCGGGCTATCGAGGCATCACATAGATCGCCCACGAAACCAAAGCACAGGGTTACGGGTCGCGGAGGTCGTCAATCTCCTCGTGCCGAAGCGCCTTTCGCTTTTTCTTCTGCTCGATGAACCACAACCACGCAAAACCGATAGCGGTGAGCACCATCGCGTAAAAAAGGATCTCATCAATCGCCATCCGAGGCCCCGGATCACAACAATGCTTTTCGTTTTCACACTCGGTCACATCAAGCGCGGATTACACGATAGCTGAGGCTGCGGTTAGAACACGCCCCAAAAAGCGCCACCGCACCCAGCATCGCCAGTACGACCAGCACGATGAAAAGATGATCTTCCCACCATCCCACGACTTGACGGATGCGCCGGTCGCCAGCGCCACCGTTGATTTAGATCAAAAGGATAAACCCAGTTAAGTCTTGATAGTCGAAAGGTTGCGGCTGATGCTGCTGGTCAACACCTTCGCGGTGCGAGCTGTCTAACGCAGGCAAGCTGTTTGCCTAATGAGGCTGAGGGTGCAAGGCAGGTCGGCATTGAACCAGAGTGGTGGCTGCCTCGGAGCAGTGGTGGTGTCGGTGATGCTTCTGGGATCGCTCATCGCGCTGTGGTTTTTTTACCAGACACCGGCCGCCCCCCGAGCATCGACAGCACGATGAAGCCGCCAACTAAGCCAAGGCTTACGTTCGCTTCTCGGCATTAATACGCAGGACATAGAGCGTGTTTCGGGACTCGTCCACGACTTCCATCCGCCATTCGCGGTGGGGTGTGAGCTTCCCGCCGAGGCATTGGAGCATCTGCCCAGCCGTTACCGTGGCTTCAGACCAAGCGGCGTGCTCGTCAGGTAGCTCATAGCCTTCGCGGTCGAGTTCGCGGCGTTTGTGGGTGACGTGGAAGAAATAGCGCGGCATGCGTCAGAATCCTACAGAGCCGGCTGTTCCACAACAGCCAGCGCGAAGGGCTAATTGCCAGTGCGATCAGCGCGATGAAACTTCCGACCCCATGACTCACGGTCGCGCGGGTCCCGCCGTTGATTTAAATCAAGAGCGGGCCGTGACGCGGCGTCGCATGAAGGCGGTGGCCACGCGCGTTTCTCGCAACCGGTTCCAATATTAGCCCAGTTCTTGGAATCGTCGGCGAACACTGCGGATGCAGGCGCGGAGCCGTTGTCCTAATTGACGGAACCGGCTCCCTTTGTCACGTTGATGATGCTGATGAGCCTCCATGCTCTCCAGCACTCCAAGGAACGCAACGTCGACTACCCCAAAGGCCCCGCTTGGCGGGGCCTTTTTTCGTTCTCTGGTCGCTCGCTAGGAACGTCCCTGCGGTGTAAGGTTTTTCCCAAGCCCCACACAAGAAGGCATCGACCGTCAACTTGCCCCAGCGCGTCCGGTGACACGGCGCTGGGGCGCTCCTCTTTAGGGCACCCGCAATCACCCGTGTTGCGCCCCCTTGAAGATCGGGAATAACCGGCAATGCGTGCTGATTCGGCTGTGCCGAACGGCCTCAGCATCCGGTGCCAGCGCCGGCGATGCGCGAGGCCGTTTCGTTGTGTGGCGCGCTTAGAAAAGCAAAAACGCCGCCCGCTTAAATCTACCGCGGGCGGCGGCTTCCAGCCCCGGGAGGAATCAGCAAAATCCCGGATGTCCATTAAGAGGTGGGCGGCGAAAAGGTTCAGTCGCACGGGGGGCGCGTTTGTGGGGACGGCGGATTTGGGAGGGGCTTGCCTCAAGATGGCGGACGTCATTCGCGACTGCGCACGGGGGCATAGCGCTTCGTCTTGGCAGCGCTCTCAATGTTGTAGTTTTCGGCCTCTGCGGGAGTTTCGAACGGCACGGCTACGATTTTGTCGTTCGGCGAAATCATCACGGCTAGGTACGGGAGCCCCAGTTGGGGCGGATTGTAAACAACGAAAGTTATGCCTGACATTTTCATGGATCTCGCATCCGAGGCAACTGAGGCTTAACGCTTATCTTCCACGCGAAGCGATCCTCGCGCTATTGCCCACGCGGCCGCATTCCTAGATCAGGGTGAAGGAACTCTTGCGAGACCTTTCGTCGCGCGATTGCGCCTACCCACCCGACCCAGCCGCGCAGTGGGGCTCGGGATGAGCCAGGGCTTGAGGTTACCTTCGACGAGGCTCAAGGCGCTGGGAAAACTTGGCAAAAGCCGCGATGTTCCTGGGGCCAGCCAGGGCGCAATTAACAGCGAATTGCAGCGCTGTGGATCAATACCTGGATTCGTAAGACAGGCTTCCAGCACACCCCACTATGGGGGACAGAGGGAAGTAGCTATCAAAGGTGTAGGTATAGGTGCTTGAGCCGAGCTTAAGCAAAGCAAAACGATGGCCGGGCCTACGCGTGTACTCATTACCGTGCTTGCGCGTAACGAGAGGGCCTACTTAGGTGCGCCATCAGATCAAAGTTCCCCAAGAAAGCACCAATAAAAATGCACCCGGTGCGCGCACCCAAGCTCGGATAACTTTGTTGGCAGCCTTCAGAACCGAGGGCCGCAGGATTTGAATTGCATCGCGGATCGTTGCGCGAAATGGCTGGCGGCCGATCCGCCCGCGCAGTCGAGCAACCCGCAACGCACGCACGACCGTTTCAGGATCAGGAAGTCCTCTTTTGTCTTCCAGAAGACTCCAGGTGAGGCGCTTGAGATCGAATGTCTCTTGGTCAATTTGGGTGAACGATCCGGATGCCGTAATGCTGGCGTGGTCGGTCATGTCGTAAAAGATGAGACCATCGTCTATCGCCACCATGTCGCCATGACAGGCGAGATCAACGAAGAACAGTTGGTCCACCCCCCAACTTATCGACCGGTAGTTTCTCATCAGGCAGCCAGCTTTGACGACCGTGCTGTTGACCAGCAGCGTCGACGGAACCATCCAAAGCAACCGGGTCTTGCCCACCAAATAGAGATCCATCAGGCACTGCTGACTCGAATACAGGTAAACCTCGCCTCCTCGCCGGTACCTTATGCCCTTGTCGTGGACCGAATGGCATGTGGACGTCATGAATGCCGCCGCGGGATAGGTCATCGCGAGTCCCGCGAAAGTCGTGAGCGCCCCCGGCACGAGCCAGTCGTCATCATGCAACAACTTGATCCAGTGCCCCCGGCACGCAAGCATCGCATTGTTCGTGTTCTGGACCTGACCACGGCCTCTGCGGTTCTCGATGACGCGGATGCGCGGCTCCGTGCTGGCATAATTGGACAGGATGCGCCAACTCGGACCCGCTGGCCCTTCGTCGTCGCTGATCACCATTTCCCAATCGGCGAAGTCCTGCTGCAGCACACTTTCTATCGCACGGCGCAACATATCGGGACGGCGTAAGGTTGGTATCGCGACCGAAATGAATGGCCGGAGTCCCGAACCTTTGGACTTGCCGCGTCGGTTGGCCTGTAACGGGTCCATTGGTAGTCCCTCATCCATCGAAGCGGCTGCCGCAAGTCGCATCCGCGTCGGCGCGCAAGCCTGTTCGCAGACACGATGAGCGTTTGGAAAAGAGCAAGCCGGGTTGGCGAAATGCTGAGCAGTGAAGCGAGTGCGGTCATCCTCCCTTCGCATGACATCAGCACCACAGCCCGCGATGTTTTGAAGCAGCGTCCTATCGCGAGGAAAAGCTGGCAATCCGCGCATTGATTGCAGAAATCCGAACTGCTTCAAATCCCCCGCAGCGCGCCAATTCGTTGAAAGCTAGCGGAATCGAACCGGGAACAGAATATTCGCAGCCGCGAAGCGACCTCCCCTGCGCATTTTCCGATCCAGCGATATCGGGAAAACGCGGCATTCTCTGAGGGCCGCTGAGACGCGCGGCCGTTCAGCTGACTCGAGGAACGGCGAATGGCGCAGCGTGTTGTTCCGGAAGCAGCCAAGGAGGGACTGACCATGGAACCTCTAGGAAAGAGCGAAATCTATCTGCTCGCCATTTCGGCAATGGTCGTGATTGTGGCCTGCGTCGGGGCCTTCTCAGTTTGGGATGCAATGGGGGTCGAGATCGGCAAGCACGGCTGGATCACGCTCGGCCTCGGCGCATTTTTCTCGTTGCTCGTCGGGTGCTGCCTAATGGTGCCTATGTTCCTTAGCAGCCCCAGCGGTCACGATGACAGGGACGGTCCCTAGAGGTAGCGAGCGCCTGCTCGGGTGCCGCCGGCGAAACGGTCCCGAGCATGGTCCCGGTCCGTCGAGTACTGGGGCCGCAATTGCCCAAGAGCACCCGAGGGCGAATATTCGCAGATGGGCAGCAGGCGACATCACCGCCCCGCGATACCGGACCCCAAGGGGCTCAATACTAGCAGAAAATGAAGTGGAGAAGGTAGATCAAGTAGCCGACCACGAGGGCTCTCCCGCGGCCACTGACAACAACAGAATAAGAGTTCGTCATCATACATTGGTGGCCTAATGGCGAAAATTACCCAGTCGTCGATCAATGATTAGGCGACGTCGAGAAACCTTGCTCGACGAAGCCTTTGGCGAGGGCTTGATAGATGCCCTCATCGCAGACGTCCGCGAGGTTGCATGCGATCAGTGCAGTCGCCATTAAGGGAACGACCATGCCATGATTGTCGGTCATCTCGGTGACGATCACGAATGCGGTGATCGGCGCTTGCACCACTCCAGCGAAATGCGAGACGATTCATGGCCTGATCGGCTCAGTGCCAAGAAGCAGACCTCACGGCAAGGTCAGCGGAGCGCCACTTCCGACGCCCAATGCAACAAGAAAGCCTATGCGGTCCTCACCGGTGCGGTGGGCGCCAGCGCCGCCACGGCATTCGCTATTCCCGCCGCATCTGCATAGGTAACCATGTGACCGGCATCCTCAACCAGATGAAGCAGGGAGCGGGGCAACGCCGCGTGGAGGCGGCGCGACTGGTCGGCCTCGATGAGCCGGTCAGCCTTTCCATGCACGATCCTTACCGGACACCGGATACCCCGATATTGAAGCCGCAACTGCGCAGCAGCTGGAATAAGGAACGCGCTCTCCTCGGCGGCCGCCCTCAACTGCTTGGGTCGGAGAGCCAACGAGATTGGAAATTCGTTCTTGAATTCCGGCGGAACAGCGCGCGGCGCGAACAGCGTGCGCATCAGCTTCGGCATAATGGCCCACGATATGATCGGCGAGATCGTGTAGCGCATCAGATCGCCGAGCAGTGGCAATGCTGGACCCGACATGAGCCAAAAGTCCATCCGAGAGGTTGGAAAATAATAGCCGGACACAAGCACGAGCCCGCTCACGGCATCGCTGCTTCGCAGCGCTAGCGCGATCGCCACCAGCGTTCCCCAGGAGTGGCCGAGCACCACGGGTTTGCGCACTCCAAGCTGATCAAGAGCCTTAGCGAACAAGGAAGCTTGCGTTGTGGGCGTCCAGATGCGCGTCCGCGGACGGTCGCTGTAGCCAAACCCGGGCCGGTCGAAGCAAATGACGCGATACTTGTGCGCCAGGCGGTCGACCAGACCGCTTAGGACGAGATCCTGAATCATGGTGCCATTCCCGTGGAACAGGACCACGCAAGGCGCGCCGGCATCACCGCGTTCGATATAGTGCAGGCGCACTCCGTCGCACTCGATGAAGACGCCGATTGGCGGATTTTTTCGCTCCGCGGCCACCTGAAACGTGATATTGCCGAGTATCAGAATGACAAGTCCGGCTAAAACGATCAGCAGGACGGTTTCAGTTGTGGACATTGGTCAATCCTTAGATCGTCTGCGCTGGCGCGCTACATCGAATGGGCGGAATAACCGAGGACCCTTGCTCGAAAAGCCGACATTCGCACCGAGAGCTCACTTGGTCGCGCGCAAGCTCACGTCGAAGCGAATAGCCCTTCAGCCGACAAGCAAACCACGTGCGCGATCCGCTTGCGTCCGTCTTTTGCCTCAGCGGCGCCGCTTGCCGTCATCGTCCCGGCAGAGTCGTCAGCCTCCGGGACGCTTCGATCCGCCAGAACGGATATGCAGCAATTTCTCTCGAATGCTGCCCGAACATGTCGATCCGTCTGCTTGAAAATTCGGTAACAACGGCGAAAAATTCAATTGGCGATCTGATCGCCGCAAGCCTCAGGCCGAATTCAAATGCAAATTGCCCGTTGGCTTGGGCTATCTCGAGAAGCTTCGCTTGATAAGCCTGCAGGTTTGCCGTCGCCAACGCAAGGCCTGTCGTTGAATCGCTATCTCTCATCCTCTGACTGAGGTCACCTGGTAACGCATCCACCCGAGGCTCGATGAGTGGAGCGTCGGGCTTTGGATCGTCATGAAGCTTAAGAGGCCGTTCAATCGCGGCTTCAGCCACAGAGTGCAGAACATTGTCTTTTGGACTTCTAACAGTCTCGATGAGGGGAGCAGCGCGTTTTGGATCATCATGTAGCTTAGGAGGCCGTTCAATTGCGGCTGCAGCCACAGAGTGCAGATCGTCTCTCGGACTTCTAACAACGGCTTGCTTGGTTCGTTGGGCCCGCGCGGCCTTCTTCGGATTGCGGGCGCGCTTCAGCGCTATCGCCGGTTTGCGTTTACTCATCTGACGCTCCAAGAAAATGGGGGTGCGACCGCAACGGTCATTTCTGAAGGACAACAGGCTTTGTGACGTGACGTTCCAAACCCGTACATTGGGGGAGTTCCGCATGAGCTAAGATCAATCGCGGGTTCTGCGATGTCGAAATTATTTTAGGTAGCAACTCCGACCGACAAACGTCTAGCTAGCGATCTTCCAGACCTATGTTCAACGGCGTCAGTCTGAGAATAATCAGCCCTCCGCGCGTTGATTTCTCTGAAGGCCGTTTTATCGCCGACGTTATCATTACGGACGTCAAGCTGCCCGGAGGCATCGACGGATGGCTGATCGCCGAACGTTGCCGAGACCGGAATCGCGTCGGTTTTAAGCAGTGGCGTGCTGCCTGTGAATGGCGGCTCAGGTCAAAAGCGGCGGCCGAGGCAAGGGCGGCACCAAGTCAGATTCGCCGTCGATAGCCGACATCACGATAATCAGCATGGAGGACGCGCTCGCTGCGCCCCCAGCTTGGGTTGAATGCGGGGCGCGAATCGTCCCCCAGCACTGCTCACAGGAGCACCGAGCGAACGGCATCCCTGCGACCGTTTTTATGTCCTCCTCGTGATCTTAGCCCCTCGTCCGAGGGTGCCTTGGCCATTTGCCTTCCCGTAAAGGGTTTCTTCACTTCTGCACAAGCTTGATCGTTGAGATGGGCCATTTTCCGGGATGGCCAGCTATGGAAAGTCGCAAACCGTGGGCTTCGTCTAAGTGTACACCCTCGACAGTCCCGGCCTTGCCGTCCGTGAGCACGACTGCCTTGCCCATTAATTCCGTCTCGGCCTTGTGATACTTCCGCAGGATATCGGCGGCTTGCGATTTAGCTCGGGGCCTTGCCTCAGGCATCTCGTTCTTCGGTGCAAACTGCAAACGGGGGGAATTGAGCTACGTTCCTTTATAAGGCGCGACGTAGCGAAGTGCTCCGCTTCGGCGACGGTGGGCCCGCTAGAGTAATACGGCGAAATCCCGAGCAGCCTATTGGGAAAGTCTGGCAACCCGGCCCAAATGCCAAATCTCAAATCGCCAAACCTCGTCTACGGGGCGTAGCAAATCGCGCAGGCAACTCGCCTCTGCACCCTACCGTGCAAACAATTGGCCGTCGGGAAAAATAGGAACCCCCGCTTGCTTATGCCGGTTCTTCCCACCTCATGCCCACCATCTATTCGACATTCTAGGCGACGCCGACACCATCATCGACGACGAGGGCATCAAATTGCCGAACATCTCAATGGCACCAGAGATGGCCTTGGAATTGCTGAGTCAGGCAATGGCGCGCCGTGGCACTGGAGGCGCGACCAAGGTGGAATTGCGAGATCAGAATGGGCCTTTTCTGCGTGTGTCAGCCGCTGTTTTCATCTTGCAGCGCAAGTTTCGATGATCACGACCTGAACGGGGACATGGATCAATGGGCCATTTTTTGCGTGACTTTGCAGCAGATATTCCTCTCTTTCCGGGACGGGACGATTTGCTTAGTAAGACTGAGCTAACCTCACCGGTCAGCGACAGTCGGTGGACCGGCTATTTGTTAGTTGCCTTCTTGTCCGTCGGCGGAGCGGCCTCGGTTGTCTGGATCGGCGCCATCGGATGGTTCAGTTGGCGCCTGATCAACTGGTTCTGTTCGTAAAGGCAGGACGGCATTGGACCAAAGTGGTTGCCTCGGATCGGCGTTGGTGTTGCTGGCGATTGGCCCTTCGCACTGGCTGTTGTGGAACGGGGCCTGGCTCTGCAGGATTCTGACGCATGCCGCGCTATTTCTTCCACGTCACCCACGAACGCCGCGAACTCGACCTCGAAGGCGCGGAGCTGCCTGACGAGCACACCGCTTGGAATGAAGCCACGGTAAGGGCTGGGCAGATACTCAAAGGCCTCGATGGGAAGTTAACGCCCGACCGCGAATGGCGAATGGAAGTCGTGGACGAGTCCCGAAACACCCTCTATGTCCTGCGTATCAAGGCCGAGAAGCGAAAGTAAGCTTTGGCTCAGTTGGCGGAGTCCCGGCCGCCACTCCGCATCTTCTCGCAGCCCCGACTCGTCCATGCGCTCGTTCGAAGTCGGACCTGCCGAACCGAGCGCCGCGCCGAAAGCCGCTCGGCAAATTCAAGCCAGTAAATGCGCCCGAGCGTGCACAAGAAGTGTCGCATTTCTCCTCCATACTCCACTAGGCCATAATGTCGGGCGGAAGGGGGCACGAGTGATTTCTGTCAACAGTGCGGAGCCTACGCTGTGGAATACAAGACCGGCGGAACTATTCCAAAAAGATTCAGGTCGTGATCTGCTGTGTTGACAAATATCTCACGCAGCTGGCCAGCGCTGGCGCACCAACTGGAGAACCTTTCGGAGATTGAGAAATCGGGCCGAAGCTGGGCACTCCCGTGTATGAGGACAGAGCGCTGATAGGTTTCCCCTCTACCCACATCAGCACCGGCAGGCCGGTCTTAAATCGCCGTCGCGCGCGCTCGTGAGCCCAGCCACACCTTGGGCCGCTGCTCACACTGGAAAAAGATCAAGAACAAAGGACCATCGGCCTACACACGGGTGGCCGATCAGTTCAAGTCGTCATAGACACATCCACGACGATGTTTTCCGGGGGCGGACCACCAAATGTTCAATTGTGTATCAAAGTGAACGCACCAACCTGCGCCGATGGGCCTACAGTTCGTGGTTTGAAGGGGAGGCGTCACATGAGCATCCGATCACTGTACTGCTTCGCGTTCTTCAGTACTGTGGCCGCCTGTCCTCTCGGGGTTGTCGTTGCCCAAAACCTCCCTCCGGAACTTGAGGCCTGCCGCACAACTGGACTCATCGCGCTGAAAGAACGCAGTCCCGCGATAAAAGATATCTCGTTTGACGTTGATGGAATGACGATTGCAAAGGCCAATACGAAAGTCGAGGACACGATCATTCGCACCATCGTCATCGGGGATGCCTATCTCGAAAAAGGTAAGAACGACACCCGCCGGACTTTTCTTTGCCTGATCGGCGAAAAAGGCAAAGTGCTCCTCACATTCTTTACGGACAAATGATGCAGCGTCCAGAACCGTCCGGATGCTCAATGCGCAGGATTTGCCGCTCGGACGATACAACTTCGCGGCGCGGATGACGTCGCCGCCTCCGTCGATCTCGATCGCCGGCTCCGGCTCGCAGTATTGTCCCATGGTTAGTTGTAGGCGGCGCTTAGAGTGACTCAAGGTAAGGGGTCAAAAGGTCGACCGTTTCGACCAGCCCGTCAGCCTCCATGTCGATGAGGAGTGCCTCCGCAGTTTTCTCTGGTCACTTGAATCGTTCGCGCATGCGGCGGATTGCCGCCACGGCCCGCGGAGGATCCAGTGCGATCGTATCTGCGATGAATTGGTCAGCCGATTTTGCTTCGATATTGAGTTGAGAGAGCGCCTCGGCCGGGAAGTCTTTCACGATCTCGGGCTGACCGGCGAGCTGATCGATTACCATGCGCAGTGGAAGCCGGTGCATCGGGCCGACTTGGTGTTCGACGTCGTGTGCGATTGAAGGTGTAGCCTCGCCGTGCCGCGCGAGAGGCCGACATGGTGTCGCAACCGTGGCGGCCTCTTTCGTATCGGGTAGAATGGGCGCTCCGCTTTAACGATCAATCTTTCTTGGGTGGAGCTGGCGATGCTGCCAGCATTCGGATCTTCCATTTGTCGTCTACTTTGACGTAGACGGCGGTCCAAATACCCGATGCATCCAGCGCGTCACCTTTGTCGTTCTTGCCGGTGATGTGGAATTTGCCCATCGCGGCCGGGGTATCATTATCAACCTGCCACGCATCATCGACCGTAGCGTCGAGCTTGTTAAAACCTGCCTTGAAAGCACCGGCATAAGCGGTCTCAACGTCTTGCTTTCCGGTTGGGTTAATAAAAACACCGTCCTTAGTGTACAGCGCGGCCACGCAAGCCGCGTCCTGCTTGGTGTAGCAACCCTCGTAAGTCTGGGCGATCTTGCTGGCTTCCTGTTTGAAGTCATCGGCAAACGCCGAAGCCGTGAACATAAAGGGGATGCACAACGTCAATATAACTGGACGTTTCATTTCCATTCCCTCCATCGATGATGCGTAATTGCACCGTGACGCTCACCGCGATGGACGCTGCGTTGCAATCCCGTAGTTTTATCGGCCGCTAGGTTCACTTCGTTCCCGGCCGAAAGGTTGATCTAGCTCAAGGGTGACTGGGCAGTTTTCCGTGGCTCAGTCCTTCTCGATCTCGCGCATGTAGTGGATCACGTTCTCGCTCATGGAGGCCGGGCCGCCATCCGGCTGCGGCGAGCGGTCGTGACTCTGCTCGTAGGTGAGCACCACCAGCCGGTCAAGACCGAGGCCGTACATCCGGGCCACTGCCTTGCCGGGCTGGGTGCGATGCAGAAGAAATGATGGTGGCCCGCTACGGGTCTAAGCGGACTTTTAGGATGGCGCGCTCGAACCGCTTGGCAAGATCGAGCGAGAGGCGCGGCGGCAGGTAGGTCAACCTGTTGGTCTTCTTCCATTCTTCGACGACACCCATGGCGAGGCCGAGGGTCGTGCCATCATCAGGCTTCGAGGTTGGCAATGTCATGATGACTTGTCCTCGTCGAGGTCCATGTCTCCTATGAGCGGCCCGCTGACGCCATTACGTTCATCTCTCGCGATATGCTGCCCGATTGCCCTGGCCAGCGCCAACCATTGTTCACGGTGGCTAGGATGATCAAGACTATGCGGGTCGCTCGGCGGTACGTTGCTGCTGATGGCGATCATGGGGTCGCCCTTGCGTTTCAGCGTCGGCCTGACCTGCTCGAAGCATGCCGGGTGCCACTCGCCATGGACCGACTCTCCCTTCTTGTAGGAGACGGTAATGCTGATCACACCCGCGTCTTGCACTCGGCAGTGCGCGCAGGTGAATAGCGGAGCCTTTCTCATACTCTTACTCCGCCGAAGCTTCAATTTTGGTGGCGGACACGAGCGAAATTTCGCCCACGGAAACTGGCCCCGGCGCCGGGGATATAGGAGGTTGTTTGTACGCCGGGGCCAGCGCTCTCCGCCGTCGAATCGTGCTATCAGAGATAGAACATCCTGGGCGGCAAGCTCACTGATGGTGGAGACATCGCGCTCCGGGGCAAGTGCAGTTTGTGCCAAGCGATGTTGCGCTCACGGAAAGCCGTGTGCCGATGGTGAATTCACTGGAACCGCGAAATTCGTAGGTCGGAAAAAATGGCGCGCTGGAAGCAGGATTGGGCCGCAGAGGAAATCGAAAAGCTTAGGACGTTGGCGGGCACGATGCCGCTGACGCAGATCGCCTCCGAACTGGGGCGGACCGATTGCTGGAGCCGGAAGAATAAGATGACACCGAGACCCAGCAAGAGGATCACGACCGGTGAACGTGATGCACGGTGCGCTTGGCGAGCGGTCGACGTGCCTGACGGCGCCGTTGTCACGCAACCAAACCGTTTTGGCCGTACAATGGTGTGGAGGCATTACATCGACGGCCATCCACGCGTCCGATGCTTCATGCCTGGCAGCATGATTTGATGCAGCTTCAAAGATGATCGGCTTGGGGCATTCGCATCGATTTTGGCATGTCCGCAACAGGTCCGGTTAGAGGGTAATCTCGGAAACGCCGATCGTCTGGTCTGCATCGGGTTGGACGCGGTTCATAGCTCAGCCGTTGAGAAGGCCGGACTGAGCAGCCTCACCGAGGGCGACATAATCAGCTTCGACGTCGTTTCAAATCGCGGCAAGAGTCGGCTGAGAATCTACGCATCGGCTGATAAATCCAACCTTCGATCAACCGGATGGTCCCTATGTATGGAAAAGGCCGCGGCGGTTTCGCACTGCGGCCGGCCGGGTTAGAATAAAAACGTGAAATATTGAGTCCAGCCCCGGCGAGACAAAGCCTACAGGGTCCGAGCGGGCGCGCGGTGTCATCGAAGTCACACCTGGGAAAACTTAATGCGTCAGCTTCGCTGAATGAAGGAGGGCTCGCCGGGCTGGCGAAGGCGAGCCCTAACCCCAAGGCCGCGAAAGCTCCGGCTGCCTTGACGAATGCAGTAGTCTGCATCTGATCGGCGCAGATGCAAACGTTAACAAAATCGGAATTTGGCGGCTTTTGAAATAAGGATGATTAAGGCCGATTGCCGCCCGCAACGAGGACTTCACCAACCCCATCGTGGAGGGCACCCGCACCGTCGGCAACAATGCGCGCGATCGCGCTCTGGCCGACGACGAGCTGCGGGACCTATGGACCGCACTCGTGCTTGAATCCGATTTTGGCGGAATCTAGGACTTGTTTCGCAACCGCCTTCTTCCGATCCATCGTCCAACTTGCAACGTCACCTAACTGTTCTTCCAGTTCAGAGAACACCGCATCGAAGGCACGAGATATCAAGCCCTGGTCGGAATGATGCATGCCGTGATAACGCCGAAGGATATCTGCCACTTCCTTCGAGGCTACATCAGCTCGCGCCTCGGACCATCGCTGTCGCATTCGACTCAACATCGTCTGGCGCCCCCAAGGGTTTAGAGGAGTGATCTTTCCGCAACCGGAGGGCGAGCGCAGGGTGAAACGCGCTGCCACAATCGGTGACACGGTCGATCCTTTGATCCGCCGCGACTCAGGAGCCGGCTTTGTGCGCGCAGCGAGAATCATGTCCGATTAAATTCGACCGCTCGCTGCTTCAGCGAAACCTTAGCCTTGAAGCCGGCCTTTAACCACGCAAAGGCCTGCGCGTGACCAGCCTTGCGCGAGCTTTCATTTCCCCACCATGCACTGAAGCGGTAGGCAGAAGCAGGTAGCGGCCGCCAAGAATTTCTTCGATCTCGGAGAATGTGAGGCGAACAGCTTGTCCCCGTGTGCTCAAAAGCCATTGGCACAACGGATCGTAAACCGACACAGCCACTGGTCTCGTTACCTTGTCCACGCGACTGACAGAAGCGATGTCTCGCGCGGCAATCGCCAGGTCGAGATCAGTGATCCTTTCAAAGATACGAGCGGCGATCGTCTCCGCCTCTTCGGTGGTCAACGATCGGATTCCGAGCGAAGCCAGTTCCTCTCTGAGAATTCCGGCCACGATCGATTTGACACTCATTTTGGGTAGGCCCTAAAGCCTCGATCCAAGCTCAACCCGTCGGCGAGATCAATGCGACGTTCGCCGAACTGGTAGAAATACGGAAAGGAGATGAGCGACGCACGGCAACAAAACGGTGGATGGGCGACGCCGCTCTTCCTTTGACCCGCCAACGCACGGCAGTGAAATTGGTGGCGCTTATTTTTCGCCTGCTGATTTGCTTGTCTCGGCCGCCAGCGGGTTGTGCTTTCGTGCTTCGAGGTAGGCCGATGCGCCGAAGTAAAAGGCCACAACGATACCGACGACGGTAGTGAAGTTGGAGAGCATCGTTTGTGTGATGGGCGCCATAGCGTGATCGCTGCCTTGAAAAAACGAAACGAGCCCGACCAGCACCAAGTACTGGGTCACAATGCCCGCCGCGATTGCAGCCCTTAGTGCCGCTTCCGTCGATGCTTCTCGGGCATACACGCAGCCAAAAAACGTAAATCCGTAGAGCCCCGACCCGAGAACTCCCAGCGAAAGAAAGCCATCGTTGTCATAATGTCTGGCGGCAAATACAGCGATGCCGACAAATATAAGCTCCGGCAACACGAAAGACGCGGAAACCTTCCAAATAAATCGAAGATCCATGATCCAACTCCCGCTTTGTTGAGAGTTACGGACCAATCCAAGCGCAACCTGGACGGGTGCGCAAGCAATTTCCCCAAGGCGGGGATGGATTTTTAAGCAAATCAGTGGTGGACTGGTTCGCGGAGCCTGAGAACTCCCGAAGCGGCCCTTGCCGGGGATTGCGCTTCAACCGCGATAGGCGGGCCGCCTGGGCTTGCCGGCCCTATCACCCGCGGAAATGACGACCGCGCCCACTTGCCGTGGGCTGCGACCGGCTCGGTATGCCGGGAGTGCCGCGGCTAGACGCTGGCGCCTATCGCGAGATGGAGGAGACCTGCGCGATCTGGTGAACATGGGCCGTATCGCCGTCAACCTCGCACATGATGCAGACGGAGAACCGCCCGTCTGCGAGAAGCGAAACCTCGCGCTGTTCGGCGTGTACCACCTCCAGGAAATGCTCCTGCGCTTCGAGATGAAGTACGACGACGGCGATTGGCAACTTGGCGGTGGGAAGCCGGGCACATGAAGCACTAGCGGCCGAGGCCGTGAAAGACAGGGCCCGCCGGTTTACACTGGCGGGCGTCGGTACTGCCTGTTTGAAAGACGCAGTGCCTAAATCGTTTAGGGAACCATTGGTTCTGGTAGTGGTTCGGCATGGGATGAACGGGAACGTGCCGACTAACGATGACAGACGCAGGCAAAGAAGCTTCTCCCGAACCGCAAGACCGCGGCCCGTATCCTTCATGCCCTCATTGCCATGGGGAGGTAGCTGTTGCGTTTTCGGCATTCGATCCCCGCAAGAAACAAAACGTTCGGGTGTTCGAATGTCAAAAGTGCCACAGGCAAGTTTGGGAAGATGAGATAGCATGAAGCGGTACTATTTCGACATCAGGGACGGAGATGGGTTGTCCGTCGATGAAGAGGGAATGACCTTGCCCGACCTGGTGGCGACACAGGAAGAAGCAGCGCGTTCCCTCGTGGATATCATCAGGAACACGCCTCGCGGGAAGGATAGTCGCGCGCCTCTCGCCATAGACGTCAGAGACGACAATGGCCCACCCTGTATTGCAAGCTTCCATCGCGTTCTACCCGCCGACGCCGAAGCAGTAAGGCCGCCTCAGTTGGCGGCCTCTTATTGATTCCTCTTCAGCTTGCGGCGCCCTAATGGGGCTCTTTTCCCTTCGGGTTTAACTCCGGCACTTAGCGACGGTTCAATACGCGCACAACGCTGATACGCGCGTTCATGGCCGCTTGCCCTTCAGCTCCTCGGTCTCGAGAGCAAGCTTTAACCAACCTTCGGCTATGCGGAGCCAGAAATCCTTGTCTTGCTGGTTGCTGGCAGCATCGGCCATCTGCCGTGCTTCCGTTGCCTCTTTACGCAACTTTTCGCCATCCAGCACCATGGCGGCCCTTTCACATCGTGGGTATGCGAAAGCCACTACGCGGCCCGGGGGCTTTCCCACTCTCAGGAACAAGGGAAACAAGGAAATAGCGGCTATCCCGCGTCATGGGCGTATCTGCCAAGCGGGGGCGACTGAGACAATGGGCCCGCGACCTGACCATCACCTTACAAATTTGAGATACCGGCGCCTCACGGCCGCCCCCGACGGCCCGCCTGTGCGTTGGTGCACCTCCGCCGGGCTTTGGCACCGGCCGGATGGACGGCCGCTGTACGGGGCTCGGCAAGGCCGGTTCTGGTGAGCAGGAACTTTGGGGACCGCAGGCAATTGGTGCCCCGTATCCCCGAAATCGGAGTTTCCTCATGCGCGAGAAGCGCAGGATGGTAACGCCCGCCTCGTCTGCCCGCGCTACCAAGGCGTCGATTGAACCTCTGACGAGCGGCTATGCCCTAGTCGTCGACGGTCACATCAAGTCAACATTCAAAGCAAAGGACAGCGCGTTCGAAGCCGGTAGGAAACTGAAGATTCGGTTTCCTCATCTGCAAATCAAGATCTTCGATGCCGAGACCGGATTTAGCGAAGCGATCGCAGTTGTCTCGAAGAGCACCTGACTTATTGCAGGCCCTGCGCCGGCCCAGCCGTGGCCCGTGGCTTCGTTTCCTGCCTTCGCCACCGGCCGGAAGCGGCCCAGGCCAAAGGCGTCAAGTTCGGCCGCAAGCCCAAGCTGGCGCCGCATCAGCGCAAGGAAGCCTTGAAGCGCCGCGCTGCTGGTGAGACGCTGGCTTCGCGCCTGGCCGAATAGGGAGGGCCTGACCTCATGACCGATTTGGTGCAACGATTGACATCCGAGCGATCCCCGCTCTGCCTCGCGGCAGCACGCGAGATCGAGCGCACGGCCGCGATGCTGCGCGAGGCAAAAGCCGAGATCATTCGTCTGCGCGATGCCAAGCGCCGCGCTATGCAGGTTGCCGACGAGCGCGCGAAAGAGGTAGTCGACCTGCGCATGCAACTCGCCAAGAGCTACGCGGTCGATGTATCGATGATTTCGCGGCTGAGCCGAAAGTCTACAGATCGTTAACAGGGGTAAGCCGCCCGCGACGGACCGTTAACTTGGCCCGGCTTGGTCGTCTTCACGCTGCGAGTCGCCTACGTTGTTACCCCGGTCATTCGCGCCGTCAGAGCTGATGTTGCCATCCGCTTCCGTGGACTCGGGGCTGTTCGTCCGACTCAGGAGAAGCTGTCTGCGCATCTCGACGAGGCGCGCGCGGCAATATTCCCGGTATAGAAAATCGAACAGGGCGGGCAATATCGAGCCCTCCGTCGCTTGAATGCGTCGCGGTACCACACCTTCGCCGCGCCGCATGTGAACAGGATCACAAGACACGCGATCTATTCCCTGGCGTGTTGCCATTTCGATTCCGTGCACTCGCCTAATTTCCACTCTCGACCTCCGCCTTCCTTCATCAATCCCCAATCCGGTCCGGCCTCGTTGCCGCGGCTTCGGGTCGACATTCAGTTGCACGCAGATCGTGCAATAAGCCATTGATTTTTAACAACTATTACAAATATGGCATTTTGGAAATTCGCAAGTTCGCGTTATGTTCGACTGAGTACAGCAACCGACATGCGCTATGCAGCAAGCGACAGACCAGCCAAAAGCAAGCCGCCGCCGGCCGCCACGGCAATCCAGGCCGCCTCGGGCCATTGACCCATTGCGCGGCAGAGTCGACGGCAACACGACGGCTAGGCCGCCGGGTCCGGCACCGGCGGCGGCTCTACCTTGCCGAGCTGACCAGTCCCGACGTCGCCCTACAGCGGACCTTCGCAGCCGATTGTGCCGAACTAGCCATCGCGATCGAGGATATGCAGGGTCGCCAGCTCGCCGGGGAAAACGTTGCAGAGGATCTGGTCCGTCTCCGCAACGAGCTTCGCCGGGCCGAGAGTAAGCTGCAGCTCCAGACCTCGTCAGCGAAGGCCGTCCCGCAGTCTCTAGAAGACTGGTGGCACCAGACCAGCGCGGAAAGTGGTCAGCCATGAGCGCGCCGATATCACGCCGCTTGCAGGCCCTTAGCGATGTCATGGATGCTCACGCGCAGCATCGCCGCGAACTCGACGGTCGCTTGATCTCGATCACTGGATCGTTGGGACAGATCCGGGCCTTCCACGGAGAGCTGCAGGTCTCGATCCATCAGAGGACATCCGCCGCGTTGGCGCGGCGGCTTTTGAACATCGGCGTGCTCGACGTCGGCTCGAATGGCGACTTGAAGATCGGCCGCCTGCCACGCCCCGACGAAGCGGTTACGCTTGCCGATCTCCATTGGCGTCGCCCGTAGGCGGACGACACCATGAAGCGCACTTCTGCCTTCCCAGATCCCGTCTCGGCGATGTCTGACCCGCGGTTGTTCGGGCCGATGTTCGCTGGCGCGTCATGGGACGGCTGGCGCGCCGTCTTGCGCGGCGCCTTCGCTTTGCCGATGTCGCCGCGGGAGGTCACTTCTTCCGCGAGGTGACCGGTCGCGAGCCTCCGGCCAAGCGCGTCAAAGAGCTGGACGTCATTTCGGCCAGGCGCACCGGTAAGGATTCCGTCGCCGCTGCGATCGGCAGCTATGCTGCCGCCACGTTCCGGCCGAGCGGCAGGACGAGACCGGGCGAGAGACCTTTGGTCGCGATATTCGGCGCGGACCGATCTCAGGCCAGATCACTGCTCGGCTACATCAAGCATCTTGCGACCGCAATGTTTCCGGCGACGGGTGCGTGAACTTGGATCGCGACCACTGCTGTTTTTCTCAGTGGGCAGCGCGTGGTCGCGTCGGCGGCGGGCTTTGTCCTTGGGGCCCGCCGCTACTCTTTCCGATCGAGCGCGTGCGGAAGATCCAACCGCGCAAGTTGCTCGGGGAGCCTGGCGAGGTCGACCGTGGATGTAGCGGCGGCTTCGCTTGGCGACCTTTTCACGGCGTGCGATTTGATCTCGTTGGCTTCGTCGCGACACTGATCCTACGTGCGGTCCCAGGCGCGTTTGATGTCCGCAATGCGCCCGACAGCGGCGCACAAGCGGACATTGCACGAGGTCCGCGAAGGGCCAAGTCAAACGCTCACTTTCCACTTCGCGCTTGGTTACGGCTAGCGCGTGTCCCGGCGAAGTGTGAATCTCGCTCACCGACTCGGAGATACAAGAACTAGGCGCGGCAAGTATTCTGCCATCCCTTATAACGGCCAGTTCGCTCGTGCCCAGTCCACTATGTTCACCAGGTTGTCGCCACCGGATACGGAATTGTCGACGTCGCTATTGAAACTCACTTCGCCTGATGCCACTCCACACGCGCGCACCTGCGTCCCATTTTCGAACCATGCAAAAAACGGCCCGCCGGAGTTGCCATGGTTCAGACTGGCCTCCGTTTCGAGGGTCTGTCCATTATCATCTTCATAGTCGTCTTCCATTGGCTGGAAGTTTTGCACAGCGGGGCGTTCCCCACCACCGACGTCAAAAGGATAGCCAATGTTGGACCAGACGTTGAGATTTCGCCAATCGTCATCGAAGGAGGTCGTGCCGATATAGCCGAGCTGATGCCCGAGAGGTTCGAACAACCTCAGAACCGCGTAATCGTGCGATAGATTGAATTCGGAGTCGTCAGTTCCGTAGTGGCGCGCGTCACTAACGAACGAAGAACCGAACGGCTCTGTTCCATCGAAGTAGTGCGGCGTAAATTTCATCCACCAATTCCCGGTCGAAATGCTATTCCAGGGCAGGACATGACGGGCGGTAAGGACAAGCCGATCGCCGATCAGCACGCCGGAACCCGTGTCATTGTCACTCGTGATGATTTTTCCGGTCAGGAGCCACGGCCAACTCGTGTCAAATAGAATGTTGCGCCCGTCGCCGGGGAACACGGTGAGTGGTGTGACCTTGCGCCCTTTTTTATCGCGAATTTTGGGCTTCGGCGGGCGCACTCCAGTCTTGGGACATGTCGCTCTCCTCATGATGTCTCCCAGGGACGTGACCAGAGGGCCAAAATACATTTCTTCGGCATTCAGAGACGTGAAGTAGCTCACATCTAAATGTTTCAAAATAATGGGACTGACCACGCGATTGTCTTTCGGACAACTCGTCCGCTCAGGGTCAAAACCGGCAATGCTCTGAGTGAGCAAAGAATTTCTGCTTAGCCCCAAAAGCCGACATCTGCGCCTTTATGGTTGGGCCGCCGAGACTCAACCACCAGCATCAAGCGCCTCCATTGCGGCCTGCCATTCCGGCCGATCGTGCACGGCATTGGGGCAAGCCGGCTATGTGGGGCATTGCGCTTGCGGTCATCTGGCAGCAGGATCGGATGTCTATTTCGGCGATCGCAATATGGTTGCGCTGGGCTCCCGTTGATCGTTGTCGGCCTCGCACTCGTGTGCGTCGGCTTCATCTTCTGGCGCCGACGCGACAAGCAGAACGACGAAGTCGATCGCCCAAAAGAGATTTCTCCAATTGAAGATCCTGGGATTGCGGAACTGCTCGCCCGACTTAATGCGGTTGAGCCTGAGATGCGCGACGAGCGCAGCGAACATCGTGAGCCTGAGTAAGTGAGAGGCGAATGCTCCGATCTCCGCCCACCGTCACGACGCGATCTGCGCCGCATGGGCGCGAGGCCGCCGCCGTCATCACGCAGGCGCCGGGCTCCTGCGATCCTTCGGAACACGCCTTCATCGTCGCCGTGCGCGGCGCACTAGCGCTGCACAGGGTTGGTCTTCACCCTTGTCGTCGAATGGACGGCCAGGACATTGCACACAAAGCGCGTGCCGCTGTGACGCGCGCTGATAGCGCACACCACGTATTGGACGGCGAACAGGCCGCCAGCGATCCATCGGCTGGCCAGCGGTGCCCCAGCGTACCAAAGCGCGGCTGGCACCAGCGGAATGAGCAGCAACGACATTCCGGCGATGTCTCGATACATTAGGTACAGCTTGTGGGCCTGCGCCACCGCAGGATCGGTGCCCACAAGCCTGTGCAGCTTGTACCACTTCGCGTTTTGCTCGCCTGGATCGGTCGGTAGCGCGCCGACGTTCTTGGTCAGCGCCTTGATGTCAATACGGGCATCCGCCGGCGCGTATTCAGAGAATACCCGGCCGCCTGGGAGAGGGTTGGCGATCCTCCAGTTGACCAGCCTAGCCTTGGCATCATGCGACAACGCACCAGTAAGCAGAAGGACCGCAACCGGCAAGACCGCCGTTGAACTGGCTCGCAGGATGGCCATCGTGCTGGCGCTTACCAACTCGGGCGCGACGAAGAACAACACCACGGCGGCATCGAACACTGCCAGCATGACCAGCCACTTGATGTTGGCGGTCTTCAGGGCATCGGAGCGGCTTTTCATCCCCGGTATGTGAATAAGCGCCGCACTTTGACCCCCATCGGCTTCCAACATTGACCCCATATGCGATGGATTTTTCGCCGACGATCCAAGGGTTTCGTCATTACTGGCCGGGGTCAACCTTCGGTGCCGATAAGGGGTCAAACGGCGCGCGGAATGACACTATCGCAGCCCTCGCGCGAAGCCGGTGTCGTAGCTCTCAAGAAGGTGGCCGGGAGCAAGCCCGGCCACATCCAAGACAAGCCCGGCCACATCACAACAGGCAAACACAACCCGTGGGATACCAGGCCAAGGTCTTGCTCGGTTCGGGAGCTTTTTCGGGGCTCGAGCTCGGCGCCCATAGGTTGTGAATTCCGCAGATACCATCCAAGCAATCGGCTGTGCCTGCGCTGCCCGTATGGCACCATCACCCGCTGATTCGAAGGGCAGAAAATGAATAGTTGATCCTGAGGGACTTTATCGCCGGGTTGGGCGCTTGATTGAATCGCCCCTCAAGCGCCGCAGACTGCGAACCTCTCGCCAGAGTTTATGAAATGGTTCGGGCAGGTCAACGCGGTGTTGAAAGAAGCTGGCGATATCTTGATAATGACCGATGTCGCGGCGGCCGTAAGTGGGCTCCAGCAATTTGCGAACCGCGCAGAATACTTTCAGAAGATAATGCTCGGATTGTATCAGGCGCTTGCAATAACGGAACTGAAAGCCCCGCAAGTGCGCAAGGTGCCTTCTCGTCGGAAATGCCTTCGACGCTTTTTCAGCAATATCCAAGATACTTGGTGCCGCCCGCTCTGATGTGCTGATCGTAGACCCCTACATGGACGAATCCGTACTGACCGTTTTGGGACTTGTTTACAAGAAGCAGTTCCACTTCGGCTGCTTACGGACGAAAGTGGGGCAAGGCCAAGTCTCTCACCGGCTGTAGCCCCCTGGAAAACACAACATTCACCCGCCCTCTTGAGGCGCGTTTTGCGCCGGCAAGAACGCTCCATGACCGCGCGATCTTTATAGATCGCGCTCAGGCCTGGACCGTCACGCAGTCATTGAAGAACCTGGCGAAGCGATCCCCCGCTGAAATTGTTCGCGCCGTTGACACTGCCGCTCTCAAGATAGCGGCTTACGAGGCCATTTGGTCGCCTGCGAGAATTGCGTGACTGTTTCATGAACGATGAAATCAAAGCGGGTAGAGTTGGTCGTCTTAAATCCGGCGGACCTTTGCGTCCTCTAGCGAAATCACCGTCATCTGATCTCTCGCAATGGCCCGCGATCCGCTCAAACAGGGCCGCCGATCGCTGTTTTTAAAATGACGTAAGAATCCAGATAAAAACCACCAAATGTCATTACAATATCATTGGTGGCCGTTCGACGACTGGAATTCTCCGGCACATCCTTAGCATGAGCGAACTCGAAACGGCTGCCAAAAGACCCCGAGCATGACGGCTAGCGGACTAGTGGCGCCTTCGCGCAGCGGTGGCGCCAGCAACCTAACATTGTCCCTTGGTACAATGACCTAAGGGTCAAGCATCGATTACGTTGGTCCGTCGAACGACCGGAGCACGAGAGGATTATTCGTAAGGAATTTGATACGGAAGAGGACTGACCCATGTATGTGCGTACCACAACGGATCAACGACCTCGGCCCAATACGCTAGATGAATTTGGTTTATCGGGTGCATCTGCCCCATTTATCAGCCTAAATGAGTTCACATACCAGAAGGGCACCGAAATCTTCGGCGAAGAAGAGCCCGCCGTGTATGTCTACCAGGTCAAGCTTGGTGCGGTACGAAGTTATAAGTTGCTTTTAGACGGTCGGCGCCAAATCGGCGCCTTTCATTTAGCGGGCGATATTTTCGGGCTTGAAAACGGCGACAAGCATCGATTTACCGCCGAGGCCGTCGTCGAAACCATCGTGCGCCTGATTAAGCGCGAGAGCCTTCAATTGATGGCCGCAAAAGACGTTGTTGTCTCGCGCAACCTGCTTAGTATGACGACCCGCAACCTAGAGCACGCAGAAAACCATATGCTGCTCCTGGGCCGCAAGACCGCGGTAGAAAGGGTCGCTGCCTTCCTGCTTGAAATGGATTGCCGGACCGGAGCGGACAAGATGTCGCTCCCCATGAGCCGCCGCGACATAGCGGACTATCTCGGCTTGACACTCGAGACGGTCTCGCGCGCGCTGTCTCATTTGCGTAAAGCGGGCGTCCTTACGTTCCTAGACCACTATCAGCGCGAGATCATCTTAAACGACAGGCGGCGGCTTGCCGATTTCGATCCGCAAGGTTCGGCACAACCCTGATACCAAAAGGCGCGATGGGCCGTTTGGCGACGATGAGGGATACACAGTTCCTCCACATCGATGACCGCGACTGCTTAAGAGCTAAGCGATAAGTTCCGTTGATGTAGCTCATTGGTTTGCCGGCGATCTAGGTTCAAGGCTCTGCCATGAACAAGCCCTCCGAATCCGATAAGCCCGAGCCCAAGCCAACGCGCTTGGAGGAGGCTCGCCGGATTATTGAGGAGTACGCGAATGACCTTCGCGAGATTATAAGAAAATTCCGTGAGAAGATGAATTAAAGCCGCGCGCCTGGGCCTAAGGTCCGAACCTACGTGCTCACTCATTGCCGCGCAGTGAACGCTAGAACCGCGCTCATCGCGTAACTGCCTGTCCACACTTGGCCCGTGGCTGACCTCCGCTCAGAGGGCTGCAATGTCTGCTTTCAGGAGATAAGCGAATCAGGTCAAGCAGGTTGTCGAAGTTAGCCTGTGACCCTAAGGCGACATTGCATCCCTTCAATGAGCCGGCGCACGGCCAATGAGGTTCTTCACCGCAGTGCTCGTGCCTAGAGTTGGCCGCTTTCTGTGTCGCTCTATGCGACCCGCTTTATGCCGGGTGGCTGCCATGTCCCTTCACCTGGCGGCAAAATCGAAGGTGCTTCGGTCTTCGGCCAGTAGAGCCGCATGACGAGATAGATCGTGTCGTTCGGCGCCGGCAGCCAGTTTGCTTCCTTGTCAGCGCCGGGCGACTTGTTCTGGATGTAGAGCGTTAGTGATCCGTCCGCATTCTTTTTCATGTTCGGCAGCATCGGCGAGTTGATCAGATAGCGGTCGATGGGATTTTCGATCAGGAACTGGGACTTGCCGTCATACATCGTCAGCGACCAGAACGCGTTCACCGGTGGCTGCTGGCCCGGTGCAAATGTCAGGGTGTAACCGTTCTTGCTGCCGTCGAGCGTCTGACCATCGCTGTCGACGCGAGTGAACGGATAGGTCGCTTCCGCTGGGTCATTCCCATAAATGCCGGCCTGAGCGGCGACAGCGCGCTTCACCCAGTCGCCATTGTAGTGCGCGCTATCGCCTGGAAGACCGCTAACCCGCCAGCCATTGATCGTTTTGCCGACATTGGCGACCGCCTCGTCGACTTTCCGCTGGCCTTCCTTCATGCCAAGGCCGATCTCCAGCTTCTGCTCCAGAGGGAGGTCCTTGAAGCTGAAGGTCTTGCCAGGCCCGACGCCGATGCGTGCCAGCTTGGCGCGTATCTCCTTCTCATTACCCTGCGCCGGCGCGAATTGCAGCGCGAAGTCGAGATAATCGAAGAAGTTGGTCTTCACGAGTTCCTTGTCGACCTTCGGGAAGGCGATGATTGGCGCGGCCGGCGGCGGCGTGCGCTTCAGATAGCCCGAGAGCATCTGCACCTTGTAGCCGGCCTGCACCTTCTTGACGTTGTCGAGATCATCCGGGCCGAAAAGCTGGGTGCGATAGCCCGCAAGGGAAAACTGTGTGCTCGAACGAAACACCTGCTTGATGCCCGCCCGGGTATCGCCCTCCCAGTCGGGCCCGACCACCATGTAGTCGCCGGCTTCGCTCCCTGTGGCGCGGGTGCCGATATAGCCGAAATTGTAGGTATTACCGTCGCAGAGCATGACCGAGTAGTAGCGCTTCGGGTCGATTGCCGGCACCGAGAGCACCACCGGCTCCGCCCGCAAATCCAGCCACGCGAAGGAATAGGGCGTGTCGCTGTTTGGCGTTACGATTGCCGTATCTTTGTAGGTGAAGACGTTAGGTTCGTTCTTGATCTGATTGAACGGTGCCTTGAACTGTCCAGAACTCCGATCGATCGCGTATTCATGCATGACGGCATAGTTCATCACGATAGGCAGGCCGTAGATGAACCCTGCTTCGGCAATGTCTTTAGCCTTGAAGAAACCTGGGCGGTCGTCGCTGGTCTGTGCGTACGCGGGACGGACTTCGCCGTTGATGTCGCGATGACAGCGGAGGCGGCTGAACGAAGAAGATCGCGCTTAGTAAACATTTTCGGCAGTCCTTCCAGTGTTTTGTGCCAAACGCGCATGCTCACAGATCGAGTTGGCTTAAGAAGTTTCGCATCTCCCGGGATGGCTGACGATGCAAAATCGGCAACCCTAAGCGCGGCCCGGAGGTCCGTTGTTGGCCCATCAGCGAAGTAGCGACGCACATTGTTGAGGTTCGCTAGAGGCACGGTCGAACGAGATTGCCCAGGCAAAGTACCTTCTCGTTTCGACCCGAAGCGGACCTCTTGATCTAGATCAACCTGCTCTGCGTCATTCTGGCTTCGGTGCAAGTGCGCAAGCTTCAGAGGCGGAGTGGTCGCTGGGCCAGCTACTGGTACGGTTAAGCAAATCACACGGTTGACCGCGCCTTATTCATTGTCAGACGTATCCCGATCGCGAATACGACCAGTTTGGTGAGATGAAAAGGATGGAGCGGTCAGATGGACGGGCAACTCGTTGCCAGCATGGTCGCTCCGCTTTTTCGGGCCTGAGCCTGCACCAAAGGACCCGTTACCGAAAGATGCGCGAGGTGCTTAAAGGCGGCTGGCATCCTTGCGTTCCTGACTATTGCCGCCGCTATCGCCCGGCCGCGCGCAATGCCGAGCCGATCGACACCTCCGCAAGCCATGTCGGCTTCAGGTGCGTGCCAGGAAGAGGATCATCTCATGAGTAACGATAGGATGCCGGCCAACCCCGAGACGAACTCACGGCCAGCGGGCGCAGGATTGAAACGCCGCGATCTCTTGTTGAGTGGTAGTTCTCTCGTCGCGGCTTCGGCGCTCTCTGCCGTCGGTGCGACAAGTTTCGCTCAAGCGCAGCAGCCAGCAGCAGCCCCGGCGCCCGCGCCGGCCGGACAGCGGCCCAATATCGTCGTCATCATGGGCGACGATATCGGTATCTGGAATATCGGCGCTTACCATCGCGGGATGATGGCCGGCCGGACGCCGAACCTCGACAAGATTGCGTCCGAGGGCATGCTGTTTACCGATTACTACGCCGAGGCAAGTTGCACTGCGGGTCGCGCTAATTTCATTACCGGCGAGCTCCCGATCCGCACCGGCATGACGACGGTCGGCCAGGCCGGCGCCCCCACAGGCTTGCCTTCGGAAGCCGTGACGATTGCCACCGCGCTAAAGGGCTTGGGCTACGCCACCGGCCAGTTCGGAAAGAACCACCTTGGCGACAAGAACGAGTTTCTGCCGACGGTGCATGGCTTCGACGAGTTCTTCGGCTATTTGTATCATCTCGACGCGATGGAAGACCCGGCCCACCCGGCCTATCCGCAGGAGCTTTTGAACAAAGTCGGTCCGCGCAACATGGTCCATTCGTGGGCGACCAATGTGGACGATGCCACCGTGGATCCGCGTTGGGGCAAGGTCGGCAAGCAGAGGATTGAGGACGCCGGAACGCTCTATCCCAAGCGGATGGAAACGGTGGACGATGAAATCCGGGACCTTGCCCTAGGATTCATTGAAAGGGCCAAGGCCGAGAACAAGCCGTTCTTCTTGTGGCTCAATCCAACCCGCATGCACATCGTCACGCACTTGTCGCCGAAGTACCAGGCGATGCGCAACTCCAAGAACGGCTGGTCGATTCATGAAGCCGGCATGGCCCAGCTTGATGACGATATCGGGATCGTCATGCAAAAGCTCAAGGACATGGGTGTGGATGACAACACCATCGTTATCTTCACCACCGACAACGGCACCGAGGTCTTCACCTGGCCGGACGGCGGACAGACGCCGTTCGCGCAAAGCAAAGGCACGGTCATGGAAGGCGGCTTCCGCGCGCCAGCGATGATCCGTTGGCCGGGCAAGGTGCCGGCCGGCAAGGTCGAAAACGGCATCATCTCCGGGCTGGACTGGTTCCCGACCTTGCTGGCGGCCGCCGGCAACCCGAACATTGCCGACGAACTGAAGAAGGGCAAGTTCATCGGCGACCGCACCTACAAGTGCCATCTGGACGGCTACAATCAGATGGACATGATCACCGGGAAGGGGCCGTCGAACCGACACGAAATCTGGTACTTCGGCGAAAGCGAGCTGGGGGCCGTGCGCATCGACGACTACAAGTATCGTTTCATCGACCAGCCCGGTGGATGGCTCGGTGAAAAAACGAAGGTTGACGTGCCCTACCTGATCAACCTTCGCCTTGATCCGTTCGAGCGAACGGGCTGGCCCGATAGCGGGACCAAATACGGCGCGCAACAATACTTCGACTGGTTCAAATATGAGTTCTGGCGATTCGTGTTCGTCCAGCAGGAGGTCGAGAAACTGGCCATGACCGCCATCGAGTTTCCACCAATGCAGAAGGGCGCGAGCTTCAACCTCGATGCTGTGAAGGCGAAAATCGAGGCCGCAAGGACGGCGATGGCAAAATAAGATTGTTCATGATCGTCATGGTGCGGCGATCTACGTCTGGACCGCCGCACCTTGTGTCGGGGCTTGTCTCCTGGTGCCCCAAAGCGGACACGCCGACCTCGGTCAGCGCGGTAAGCTGGGTTGGAGCTATCCTATTCACAGAACCTCGAGGACAATCATCTTTCGGTGGTCTTTGCGGGACAGGCGACTGGGACGTACATCGATATCGGCGCAGGGGCATCCGGTAGCTGAGCTGTGCTTCGGAAGCTGTAGCGGCGCAACCGCGCTTCAGAGCCGTCCGTTGACCGGCAGCAGCGCGCCGGTAACGGCGCTGGCGGCGTCACTCGCCAGGAAGAGGATGACATCGGCGAGTTCCTTTGGCGCGACCCATTTGGAAGAATCGGCCTTCGGCATGCTGGCGCGGTTTGCCGCGGTATCGATGATCGAGGGCAGCACCGCATTGACGGTGATCTTGCCTTTCAACTCGGCAGCTAGTGACTCCGTCAGCTTATGCACGCCGGCCTTCGACGCCGCATAAGGACCCATGCCGGGGCCGGCCTGCAATGCGCCCGTCGCACCGATATTGACGATGCGGGCCGCCCGCGAGATGAGAAGATGCGGGATCGCTGCGCGCGAAGCATTCAGCGCGGTCTCGACATTGAGAGCATGCATGCACTGCCAAACCTTGGGATCGCCGTCGGCAATGGTCTCGAAGGCAAATCCGCCAGCAATATTGATTAGCGCGTCGATCGCGCCAAAATGCGCAGCGGCGGCATCGATCGCCTCTTTCGCCTGTGCCGCATCGGTCAGGTCGATGCGGCCGAATTCGATCCGCTGGGCTGTTGCGGCGAACTGCGACTCAGCATGATCGATACCGGCGACTCGCGCGCCGCGCGAAAGGGCTTCCTCGGCGACCACCTTGCCAAGCGCGCCCAGCGCGCCGGTGATGATAAAGACGTTACCCTTCATGGCGATCTCCGTGCGAATGAGAATGAATCGACGCCGCAGTCACTATAGTCAGCAGAGCTTCAAAATGTGCGCCGCCCTGGCTGAGATCGACCGCGACGATACCGGGATAAAAGGCCGACGACGCCGGGCATCCGCCCAGGCTTGCGGCGCATATCATTGGCGCTGATCTGCCACAGTCACGCATCACGTCTTCCACTTGATCATCGTCCGCAGGATGCTCATTGGGCGGCCGGCGTAGGGCGGCTGAAATAGCATTTGGATCGGCGAGAGAGGACCTTGATAGAAGACCGGGCGCAATTTTGAAAAGGTGTTGAACCCCTCGCGCGCGTGGTAATGGCCCATACCGCTCGCACCGATCCCACCGAATGGCAGGTCGTGCTGGCCGACGTGCAGGAGAGCTTCATTGACCGATACGCCACCCGACATCACCCGCGAGATGTAGAAGTCGCGCAGCTCGGCATCGGAGGTGAATGGATAGATTGCCAACGGTCGGTCGTGACTATTGATATAGTCGGCGACCTCCCGCCGATCTGTATAGGTCTTGATCGGTAGGATCGGGCCAAAGATCTCGCGCTGCATGACAATCATGTCGTCCGTCGGATTTAGCACGAGATGCGGTGGAAATTTGCGCTGCTTCGTGTCCGGAATCTGCCGTTCCGCAAGATTGACCAGGACTGCACCCTTTGTACGGGCATCCTCCAGGGTCGCCTGCAGTCGCGTGAAGGACGGTTCATCGATGATCGACGTGTAGTCTTGACCGTTGATGTCCGGGAAGCGCTCGGCAAATAGCTTGCGGCAATGATGGACGAACTCGTCCTCACTCCCTTTGGGCAGAAACATGTAATCGACATTCGTACAGATCTGACCGGCATTGAACATCTTCACCCAGAGAATGCGCTCTGCCGCTGTCTTGACCGGGAAGTCAAACCCAACAATTGCAGGTGCCTTGCCGCCCAATTCAAGCGTGACAGGAGTGAGGTTACGGGCCGCGTTTGCCATGACTGCGCGACCGGTCGCGCCGGATCCCGTGAACAGCAGATGGTCGAAGGGCAATGACGAGAATGCGGGTCCTCGTCCGCCGCCATCCTCGAAAAAGGCAAGCTTCTCGAGCGGGAAATACTTTGGCGAGACACGGATCAGGACCTCGGCGAGCGCTCTTGAATTTTCCGACATCTTGACCATCGCACGATTGCCGGCGGCCAGAATTGCGGCGAGCGGGCAGAAGCTTAGGTTAAGCGGAAAATTCCAGGGAACGATGACCCCGACGACGCCGAGCGGCTGCGGGATGACGCGGTTGCGCGCGAGCGGGTAGGTCATGAAGTCGACGTGCCTGCGCTGCGGTTTCATCCACTTTTTCAGGTTCTTTCTGGCGTCGGCGATTGTTTCCAGGACAACGAAATATTCGGCGAACAGGGTCTCGAATTCAGACCGGTTGCCATAGTCGGCGTTAATCGCTGCAGCCAGCTCGTCCTTGTTGTCCTTCAGGAGTTGCCGAGGGTCTTCAGGTCAGCAATGCGCTGATCGTAGGATGGCTCGGGCGCCGCCAAATAGGCCGCCCGCTGCGTGGCGAAGCAGGACTGCAGTTCAGCGGGAATGTCGACGGAACGGAAATTGACAGGCACGTTCATGATGTTCGCTTTCTCTGGGTTTCGCGTGTCCTCCAGGTGGATAACCAGGGCACGTGCTAGCCATGACCGTGTCAACTCCAAGTTCAGTGCATGCTTGCGCTCGCATGGACGGAGCCCAGCCTCTCATCCATGATCCGCTTGATGGCGCGAGCGCAGCAGCCGCACTGGGCGCAGCATCCCAGGCAGGCATACACCTCGCTCATGCGGGGCCGTCGCGCTTCTTTTATGACCACTGACCGAACCTGGTGGTCGCTGAACACATTGCAAGAACTGACGATCATAGCCTTCTCCTAACCAATACCAATGAGTCGGATGAAGATCGCCACAAGCGCGGTGCTCCAGCCGCAAGCACGATGGTTTCCGCTCGGCTCATCTCGGCGTGGCCAAGAGGCCGCTCGCGGACCAGATGGTTACCCATTCCAGTTCCTTCCGAGGCATCGCGAACGCTTGCTGCGGCGCCTCGACGACGCTACCCGCGTTCAGGTGGCCTTCTGCTTAGCTTCGGTCTGCAGGTCTGCTTCGGTGAAGCCACGGCCGCCGGGGCGGAGCGCTGAATGTTCGCGCTTTGAGTGGACGAGCGGGTAGAACATCTGCGTCGTCCAGCGCTCCGGGCCAAACAGGATGTCGTCCTGCAGGCCGACCTTGGCGGGATATTTGCGTGTGATATGCGCCGTGCCGAACAGCACGTCCCAGAAGAACAGCAGGTTGCCGAAGTTGCCCTTGTAGTGGCCAATGCCATCTTCATTGGTGAGCGCATGGTGCGCCTGGTGCGTGGCCGGCGTGGAGATGGTGCGCTCCAGCACCCACATCAGCGGATGCAGCGCGCGGACGCGGTACAGCGGCGCATCCCACGCCCAAGCGCAGTGCGCGCCCAGGATGACCGCCAACTTGATCACCAGATACGCCGCATAGACTGGGCCGAAACCCAGGTACACCGCCACGCCGCCGATCCACAGGCCCGGCATCATCAGGTAGTAGAAGAAGTTGTTGCGGTAGGTGATGCGCACACTCATGTAGGCCGCGCTGTGGTGCGCGCGGTGCAGCGGCCACAGCAGGGGCGTGTGTGAGGCGCGGTGCCAGAGGTACTGCGTGAGGTCATCGCCGATGAGCAGCATGCCGAACATGGCCCACCATGGCAGGCTGGCCCAGGCGTTGTGCTGCGCCGGCATGAGCCAGTTGCACAGCGCGTTGCTGCCGAGCAGCGCGATCGGCTGGGTGATGGCGAGCAGGCTAACAAACATCAGCACTTCCAACCAGGCGTCGTTGGCTGTGGCGTTGCCGCGCACCGTCTCTTGATACCGCCGGGTGACGAACTCCATGGCTACGAAGCCCAGGATCCAGGTGCCAATCAAGAGGTACTGCAGTTGCGAGCTCATATGGACGTCTCCTGCCACTCTGATGTTTTGAATTGTGGAACGGTCTAAGAGGCTCGCTTTATTGCGTCCAATGCATAATACTCATTATTTTGATGCATGGAGTGCAATGCCATGAATCTGCGCCGCCTGAACCACGTGGTCGCCCTTGCCGACACCCTGCACTTCGCCCGCGCCGCCGCAGCCGCCCACCTGAGCCAGCCGGCCTTCAGTCGCAGCATCCAGGCCATCGAGAACGACCTGGGTATCCGCCTGTTCGACCGCGACGTTGGTGATGTACGCCCCACCCGTGCCGGGGAATTCGTCATTGAGCGGGCGCGCAAGCTGCTGTTCGAGGCGCGTTGCCTGCAGCGCGACGTGGAACTTTACCGCGACAGCCAGCTCGGGGACACGGCCTTCGGCGTCGGGCCGCTGCTGACGGCCACCCTGATGCCACGCGCGCTTGTGGCGTTGCGCCGCCTGCACCCGCAGGTGGCGCTGCGCATGGAGGTCGGCAACTGGGTGCAGTTGCTGGAGAGCTTGCGTACCGAAAGCATCGAGTTCTTTGCCGCCGATGTCCGTGACATGCCTGGGGATGCCGCGCTGGACATCCAGTTGATCGGGGGGCAGCAGGCCGGCCTGTATGTGCGGGCAGGACATCCGCTGGCCGGGCGCGAACACATGCTGCAGGACGTCTGGACGTACGGTCTGGCCGCCCCGAAGTTGCTGAGCCCCTCAAAGGTGGAACTCGCCGCCCTGCTGGGCCTGCCTGCGGGCCAGGAGGCCGCCCTTGCGCTCGAGTGCGACAACTACGGTCTGCTCAAGACGGTCGCGCTCACCACGGATACCGTTCTGGGTGCGACGAACGCGGCGGTACGGGGGGAGCTGGAATCCGGCGCGCTCGTCCGGCTTGTCGTACATGGCTGGCAGTCGCCACCGTCAAGCACGGGCATCGTGTGTTTGCGAGGGAGAACCGCGTCGCCGGCAGCCAAGGCAACCGTAGCAGCGATTGTGCGGGCAGCGGCCGAGATCAACGTCTAGGCGCCTTGTCGCACTCGACGCATCGCCCGGTGCGGATTACCGGCCTGTCCATCATGACGACTGTTTCGAAGTGATCGACCAGGCGCCGGAGTCTGCTTGTGGCCGATTGTGTTGCAAAAGTCGAAAGTTGCAGGGCTCAAGATTTTTCGCGAAAACACTTCGTATGACCTCAATCGCGCTACCGAAGTCGCCTGTGAATTTTGCGTGAGACCCTGAGGTCCCTCGCATCTTGTACGCGAAAGTCGCGCGCACAGCCCGCAGAATTTTGGTCATCGGCGAAAATCAACTTTTGCAACAATATCGGGCCCACCTCAGACACCGAGGACGGTGGACAAAGCCTGCTCTTGCTGCCAGAGCGGAAGTGCCGAAGATGAGCTGCGAGTTCAGCTAATGGACCCAATCCGGACATATCCTTCACCGGTGGCAAGTAGCCGCTCTGGGTGTCCGGTAAGGCCGCCGCCTCACCGGACAGATTGAGCCTCAATCGCTTTAGTTGAATGTTTGCAGCCTTAATTTGAGCGATCCGTCGGCTTGGCGTTCGAAGACGTGCGTCGCCAAACCACTGAAGGGAGACGGCTTGCCCTCCTTGTCCTTACCCGTGGCGCTCCACTTGGCTGTGCCGAAAACAACCTTGTCGTCTCCGCCGGCGTCGATCATCTCCAACTTGTGATCAGTCACACCGCTCGCGAAGAGTCCGGCAAAGAACTTCTCGATCTCAGCCGGACCCGACGCGACCTGATGTGTCGGCGGCATCAATTTTGCCGTCGCGACATAGGAGGCGCCGATGGCTTTCTCGTCGTGTTTGTTGAATGCGGCATCCCAAGCGGCGTAAGCCTTCTCCACGTCCCCCTTGGCGTCCCCGGCCAACGAAATTCCCGGCGCGCCGAGCAGACAAATGACTAGTGCTGATGTTCGAGCCAACTTCATAGGATACTCCTCTGTTGGATAAATGCGTTTCCCGATTGCTCAGATAATCAATTCGCGCGTTTGCGCCGGCTACGCTCCCGCCAGCAGACGACACAGTCGCCGGTCGCGCTGTGGGCCGGCTATTGGTTCATTGGGGAAGAGGTGCAGGCGATGGTAACTTCAATGGCGCCGGTCACCTCAGGAGTCCATATCGCACGCCATGACACCGCTATTGCAGCCGGTGACATATGCGCCGAACTTCAACCACCACGATTAGTTCTACGACGCAACATCATCATTGCCAGGGGACTCCATCCAATAGTTCGCGGAACAGCAATTCCGGGCGATTACCGTCAACCACGTTGACAAAAGGAAGCGGCGGCACACGCATTGCCCAGGCCGGAAATCCCGGCGCTGGGCGCGGTAATTCGCATTTTTGCCCCCTGCTGACCGTCAACCGAACGCGGGGTAGTGGTTCGCTTTCAAGCCAAGAGCGGAGCCGCGCACAATGTCTTCGTTCCATCAAATGGAACCAGCGGTATTCTTTGAAAGTGCGCGAAACATTCTCGCGTCTGTGTAACTTAAGCTAAACGTGGGGCCAAATCGAAAGGTCGCGATATGGAATCGACCAATCGAATATCGGACCACATCGACCATAAGACTGCCCGGTCGATCTGTGACGAGGTGGGTGACAGATTGCAACAGAACTTATCTCGAGAAACCTCGCCTCTGCCGCCCTACCTCGAACGTCTAGTCGATGAATTGCGCAAACAGGAGCGTCATCCAATTGATGGCGTCGCAGCGCCTGCTAACCGTTTCCTTCATGCGACGCGGCGGGTAGTCGCGGCCGTCTGAGCGCGTAACGAAGAAGCCGTCGCGGCGCTTAACCCGGCGACGGCTTTTCCGCTAATCTTTTTGCTGAGCCATTCCAGGCCGGGCTGCGAACTCTCAGGCAGACCTCATTTGTGCGATGCAGATCGAGCCGCTGAATGGCTTTGAAGATCAAATGCATGCAGTTGTTGCCGGTCCAGAATGTTGATTTCGCGATGGATGACGTCCGTAAATTCCAGGACGCCCGCCCGACGCAATCGCGACAATGCGCGGGAAACACTTTCGATGGTCAGCCCAAGATAGTCCGCAATATCACAGCGCGTCATTGGCAGCGCCATCACAGCGGAAGCGCTGCTTCGCCGATCCATCTCTGTTAAAAAGGCCGCGACCCGTTGGACGGAGTCCTTGCGGCCCAGAAGAAGCATGTGATCTTCGGCATGTTGCAGATTTTGGGTGGTTAGGCTGAGTAGTTCTCTCGCGAGGACACTGTCACTCTGGGCAACCTCATCAAGCCTTTGGCGACTCAACAGCCGAACGCTGGTCCGGACTACAGCTTCTGCTGTGAACCGGTGCAAATCGCCGTTCACCAATCCGAAGATGTCCCCAGGCAGATGAAATGCGGCTACCTGTCGCCGCCCATCGTTGAGCATTTTGTAGCTCCGAGCGACGCCTCGCTTGATCTGGTATATGTACTCGGCCGAATCTCCCTCGGCGAAGATTACCGTGCGTTTCTTGTAGGTGAACTCGCTCAGGCAAACGAGCTGATTTGAGCTACTCAATATACCGAAATCAGCGAGCCTAGTTGGCCGATGAGCCCCATCGCTGGAAGTGTGCACAAACATGGCCGCCTCCAAACTTGGACCGCTTCAATTTTCGAGCCTAATTCATGCCTGCCCCCAAGATCATTGTACCAAAGGACATGAGGCAATTAGTGCGCTTTGAGATTTAGAGAACAACGGGGGGCCTTAAGCGCGCTCGCATGAGCAATGAGATTCACGCGCGCTACCTCGCGGGCGATGTCGGCTGATACCCCAAGCCGAACAGCGTTCAAGCCATTGAGATGTCGGCTGTGGGAGGTAGAGCAGACTCTGGGCAGCACCGGCGTTCACCGCCGCTTGTGACCCTCAGCAGACCTGGCCGGCAAAATGCTTCCGCGAGCTTCACTTTTTGCGCACTTTCCTGCATAGTTCGGCATGGCAAAAGTAAAAGTGAGTTTTAAACCAATCCGTAAGTCTGACGGCGACTGGGCCGTCGTCGCCGAGTACCCAGGCGCCGACCCTCGAGAAATCACGGGTTTCACAAGCAGGACCGAAATTGACGATTGGATGAATGGAGAGCGTCGGATCGAGTGGCTCCGATCCCAGGGTTACGCGAAGTGACTTAGTGACTCGATATGGCCCTGATCGATGAGTGCAAGGATCTAGTAATGACCGAACAAAAGCGCTCTGCCCAGCAGCGGGTAGCCGACGAGGCGGACCGCAAGGCGCAAAACCCCAACGGAGCGCGGCAAACGATTGCGGACAGTCAGGCCGATCCAGAGTTTCAAGAAAACCACAGACGTCTCAGAGCGGAGCGGCTAGCGCGAGAGGTCGAGGGCAAGGCCGGCAGGTGAGGCGTTTCGAAGTTCAATTCAGGGACCTGGGCAAGCTCGACAAAGCTCAATATTTCTGGCCGGGCTCAATCGGTCGTTTGTAGTTCAAGCTCGATCTTGCCGGCGGAGGCCTGATCAAGCGGTTTAATTTGCTTCTTGAGCAGCTTCCTTCGAAGCCGCGTACCTCTTGGAACGGCCCGTAAAGAAAAGTCGATCTGCGTCGTCTCATCGCGGCCGCGACCGCATCCCGTGACAACTAAGGGCTCAGATGCCGTCGATTGCAGTTTACGACCTTAGCGAACAGCAGCGGACATTGGTGCGCCTAATCGTCAACGATGGGAAAAAGCTCGAAGAAGCGGCGGAGCTCGCCGATTATCATCGGAAGTCGGTCTGTAAGACAATGCGACTGCCCGCTGTCGCAGCCGCGATCTCGGAATCGATTTGGCTTGATCTCCGGTGGTCGGCGCCTCGCTTGCTTATCGAGTGGCCAAGTCGCTCCTTCAGGATGCGAGTGTTAGCGCCCGTGCGGGCGAATCTTTTAATTAGAGTTTTGGACCGGGCAGGGCACATTCTTACTCGGATGGAAACGTCGTCACAACAGAAAGTGTTGTCGGAGATGTCTCGCGACGGAGCTTGCTACTTTCATCCGAACAACCAAGCTGAGATCGACAAGGTGGAGGGCGAACTGGCATCGCGGGCTAAGGACGTTTCCAATGCTTCGATAAAACCATGGCGTGGTTCGCCGTGCGTGGCCGCGCCGGCTTGGCGAGCGGCGCGGCTGTAGAAGTAAGGCACAGAGGAGATTGGCTTACTTCATGCTACCCGGCGCCACCTTCGTGCCGCCTTGGTCGCTGCCGGGACCAGAGCCGCCTTGGCCGGACGCATCGGGTTTCACCATGCCGCCCTTGGCCATGCCGTCCTTACTCATACCGGTGGTGCCCTTGGTCATCGAACCCTTCTCCGTGTTGTGCACGCCCGGTTTTTGCATGTTGCCGGATTGCGGAGCGGGGCCGGAAGTCTGAGCGAAGGCGTAGCCGCACATGAGACCGAGGGCGGTGGCAGCGATAATGATCTTCTTCATCGAAAACTCCTGTTTGGCTTCGTAGGGGCCAACGAGAGCGCGGAAATCATGTTCCTATTGACTCTGGTTCTTATTTTGTTCTAGTTTCCTAGGATGCCCCATGCCTGACCTCAATTACATCCGCTCCGAATAGGGCGCATGCGTATGCAAATCGGCCGCCAACACAACGAGATCCTGCAGCTCAAGCGCGCCGGCATCTCGACTGCCTCGCCTAAAACCCTTCTTCAGCGGATGCAGGTTAAGGTCGAGGGCTTGTGTGCTGAGCGGAATCGGCCTGTGCGAAGGAAATGTCCGGAAGGCCGGTCCTACACCACCGGGATGCCCATCAAGGGCACGCTAGCTAACCGCCGGATGTGATGGATAACCTCCGGCGATTTCCGGCGCCGTGGGTGACGGTGGAAGAAGAGCAGTGCTATTTATCGTTTCCCGTCGAAGCCGTCCTGGATGTCACGAAATCGCTTTTCACTCCTTTCCGGGTAGTATGGATTCCAGGACCTGCCTTGCTGCTCCCTTAATCACCCCGGTCTCGTTGGGGTCGCCTTTCAATAAGGCCAGTGAGAAATTCTTTGCCTGCTGCAGCGTGATGTGCGGCGGCAGCGGCGGCACCTCAGGATCGGTCTTCACCTCCAGTACCACGGGCATCTCGCTCGCCAGCGCCTGCTCCCAGGCCGAGCCGAGCAATTGCGGGCTATCGACATAGATGCCAGTAAGGCCGATCATCTCGGCAAAGCGCGAATAGGGTACGTCGGGGATGCGCTGTGAGGCTTCGAATTTAGGGTCGCCATTGATGATCCGCTGTTCCCAAGTAACCTGGTTGAGGTCTTCGTTGTTAAAGACACAGACGACGAAGCGCGGATCGCGCCAGGATCGCCAGTATTTCGCGACGGTGATCAGCTCGGCCATGTTGTTCATTTGCATGGCGCCGTCGCCGACCAGCGCGATCACGGGCCGGTCCGGATGGGCATATTTCGCCGCGAGTGCGTAAGGGACCGCCGCGCCCATCGAAGCGAGGCCCCCGGAGAGCGAAGCCATCATGCCCCGCCGGATCTTGAGGTCTCGCGCAAACCAGTTAGCACAGGAGCCGGAATCGCTGGTGATGATGGCGCGTTCCGGCAGACGCGGCGACAGTTCCCAGGCGACGAGCTGGGGATTGATCGG
>NZ_JAPRAQ010000040.1 GCF_029989365.1 Bradyrhizobium sp. Arg816
CTTCGGCATCAGCGCTTCCACAAAGCTCGGCTGTCCCGTCTGCTTAACCGCCATCGCTACCCTCCAAGGCTTTGCCCGAGGGAATCACAATTGACGAATTACGCAACAGGCCCACAAGGGGAGAGGGCAACAGCACCGCCGCGCTCTGCATATTCGCCGTCCCCTCACGCATCTTTGGCTTAGCTGCCGCGACCGATTGTCGCTAGAAGAGTCCCCGTAACAAAACCCAAACAACAACACAGGGAGAAACATATGCAGAAACTCATCGCCGCCGTCGCGGCCGGTCTCGCTCTCGCTGCCACATCAGGCGCCGCGCAGGCGCAGGTCTCCGACGATGTCGTCAAGATCGGCGTGCTCACGGACATGTCGAGCCTCTATGCGGACGCGACCGGCAAGGGCTCGCTCGCCGCCGTCGAGATGGCGGTTGCCGATTACGGCGCCAAGGTCGCCGGCAAGCCGGTGCAGGTGGTCGCTGCCGATCACCAGAACAAGCCCGACGTCGGCGTCAACATCGCCCGCAACTGGTACGACAACGACAAGGTCGATGCGATCTTCGACGTGCCGACATCCTCGGTGGCGCTGCCGATCTCGGCGCTGACGCGCGAGAAGAACAAGATCAACATCAATTCCGGCGGCGGCTCGTCCGACATCACCGGCGTCGCCTGCTCGCCCAACACGGTACACTGGACCTACGACACCTATGCGCTGTCGAACGTTGCCGGCAAGGCGATGGTGAAGCGCGGCGAGGACACCTGGTTCTTCGTCACCGCCGACTACGCCTTCGGCATGGCGCTGCAGCGCGACGCCGCCAACGTGGTCAAGGAGAGCGGCGGCAAGGTGCTCGGCGAGGTCCGCCATCCTCTCAACTCCTCGGACTTCTCGTCTTTCCTGCTCCAGGCCCAGGCCTCCAAGGCCAAGGTGGTCGCGCTGGCGAATGCCGGCGGCGATACCACCAACGCGCTGAAGCAGGCCGCCGAGTTCGGACTCGTTCAGGGCGGCCAGAAGATGATCGCGCTGCTCCAGGAGATCACCGACACGCATTCGCTCGGCATCAAGGCGACGCAAGGCCTGATTGTCACCGACGCGTTCTACTGGGACATGAACGAGGAGACGCGCGCCTTCTCGAAGCGGTTCAACGAGAAGGTCGGTCACATGCCGACGATGATCCAGGCCGGTCTGTACTCGGCGACCATGCACTATCTGAAGGCGATCGAGGCCATCAAGACCGACGAGGCGCCGAAGGTGATGGAGCAGATGCGCAAAACGCCGGTCAACGACTTCTTCGCCAGGAACGGCAAGATCCGTATCGACGGTCGCATGGTGCACGACATGTATCTGTTCGAGGTGAAGAAGCCGGAGGAGTCAAAGGGCGAGTGGGACCTCTACAAGCTGATCGCCACCGTCCCCGGCGACGAGGCTTTCCGTCCGCTCGACAAGGGCGGCTGCCCGCTGGTGAAGGGGAATTGATCGCGCTCTTCGTCATTGCGAGCGAAGCGAAGCAATCCAGAAATGCGTCCACGGAGATAGCTCTGGATTGCTTCGTCGCTTCGCTCCTCGCAATGACGAAGGAAAGACACGACAGCGCGCCCGGTGAAAACCGGGCGCGCTTCGTTTCGGCCGTCACGTGAGCAGCATTACTCCGAGTACTTGAACTCGGGCATGTTCTTCAGCTCGTCTTTGCTGGCGTTGAACACGGCGTGGTCCGGATACCATTTCGACGTGGACGAGGCGGTCGTAGCCGTCGTCGTCGTGGTGGTCTTCTCGGTGCCGGTCGCAGCGCCGGTGGTCGTGGTCGCCGCAGGCTTCGCGCCCGTGCCGGTATAGGCCACGGCCTCGTTGACGAACTTCAGCTTCTCGTAGGGGACGGCGACCAGATGCTCACCCATTCCGAGAAAGCCGCCGACGCCGATCACGGCGATCTTGACGTTACCGCTCTTGTCCATCAGTAGGTCGTTGATCGAGCCAATGTTCTCGTTTGCATCGTTGTAGATCTTCAGGCCCGCCATCTTCGAGGCACGCCACTCGCCCGACGCGGTCGTCATCGTCGTGGTGGTGGTGGCCGCGGGCGCCGCCTTGTCGGTGGTGGCGGTCGGGTTCTGCGCGAACGCAACGGTCGCAAGCAGTGCGGTGCCGGCAAGGCCGGCGGCGATCGATTTCATCAACATTGTTGTCCTCTCCTTCAGCAGAAAGCTTATGCGGAGAGAACAGCGGCCATCATCCGCAGTTCCTTTGCTGCGGTAATTTCGTTGCGCGGTGATGGCGTTGCGCTGCGATGAAAGTTCCTGCGTCACTGAGGAACGTTTGATGGGGAACGTTCCGGATGCACAGTTCCCCGCCGACGATCATGCGCCCTGAGTCAAGCACGATCGCGGCGAGGAACGCGCCGACCTGCGTCGCTCAGGTCAGCTCTTGAAGTCGATCAGGAGTGCGGAGAAATCCGAACCGCCGAATGAGCTGCCGTTGGCGCCGTAGGACGCGCTCGAAGATTGCGACTGCTGGAGCGCTTGGAGGAATTGCTGGAGAATGTCCGCCGTGGTTGAGTCGGTCGACGTGCTGCTGGTCGAGTCCGTCGCGGACGATTCCGACGAGCTGTCATCCGGCGGCGGGCCGGGCGGCGGTCCGCCCGCACCACCGGGACCACCGGCGCCGCCGGGCCCCTTGGCGAAGGCGGACTGGAACACGTTCTTCAACTTGTCCGCCTGGTCCGAGGTCAGCGTCCCGTTCGACACTTCGTTGGCGATGAGATCGTCGATCTTCGACTTCACGTCGTCCTTGGAGGGACGCGTGCCACTCGACTGATCGCTGGATCGGCTCGACTGCAAGGCCGTGTCGATATCGGTCAGCGCCGTCGAGAGCGCCGACTGGTCCGATGACGAGATCGTGCCGTCGGAAACGTCCGATTGCAATTCCTGCTGAAGCCGCTGCAGCGGCGACTGGTAGTGACCGGCGGAGGCCGCCGAAATCGAGGTCATGATGGCTCCGTGGCTTTTGCGGGGTTTCGTAAGCGACACCGCCACGGTATGGTTAGCGCCCTTAACGAGACCTTGTTGCTTCCCTGCCCGGGTATTGCCTGCTGTTGCGCCCGGACGGGCAGAAACAATCCGAAACAAAAATCTTCGCCATTTGGCCCGAATCTTGGACAAACAAAGCGCATGGCCAATCCCAACATCCTGGTCGTCGAGGACGACCGCGAAACCCGGACGTTGATTGCAAAGTACCTGCGCAACAACGCCTGCAACGTCACCGCCGTGAGCGATGGCCGGGAGATGTCGCGTGCCTTGGCCGATCACCGGGTCGACCTCATCATCCTCGACGTCATGCTGCCCGGCGAAGACGGCCTGAGCCTGTGCCGCAAGGTACGCTCGGAGGCGCAGACGCCGATCATCATGCTGACCGCGCGCGGCGAGGACGTCGATCGCATCGTCGGCCTCGAGATGGGCGCGGACGACTATCTGCCAAAGCCCTTCAACCCGCGCGAGCTGCTCGCGCGCATCAACGCGGTGCTGCGCCGCCAGGCCGCAGCCCAGGCAGCAAGCTCGATCGAGGGTGCCTCCACGCTGGCCTTCGAGGGCTGGCGTATCGATCTGCGCCTGCGCGAATTGCGCAATCCGGAAGGCGCGCGCGTCGCGGTGACCAGCGCCGAGTTCGATCTCCTGCGGACGTTCTGCGAGCGGCCCGGTCGCGTGCTGTCGCGCGACAGCCTGCTCGACCTCACGCAAGGGCGCAACACCGGCTCGTTCGAGCGCTCGATCGACGTGCTGGTCAGCCGCATCCGCCGCAAGATCGAGCCCAATCCGGCCGATCCCACCATCATCAAGACGGTGCGCTCCGGCGGCTATCTGTTCACGCCCAGAACTGAAGCGGCCAGGACTGAAGCGGCCGGGACTGAAGCAGCTGGCAATGAAGCGGTCGCGGCGACCCTGAGCAGTTAGTGGGGCGGTCGTCATGACGCCGTTCCGCTTCTTCCACCTCAAAAGCATCGGCGGGCAGATCGCCGCGCTGGTGGTGGCGTCGATCGTCGCGCTGCATCTGATCCTCACCGCGAGCTTCCTGATCAGCCGGCCGGACCGGGCCGAGCCGCCGCCCGACGCTGCCCATCAGCTCGCGGACGCGGCCCTGCTGCTCAACGGCACGGATGCGAGCGAGCGGCCGCGCATCCTCGCCAATATCGTGCGTGCGTTTCCGAATGCCGGCATCGAGTTCCTCGCGCCGGGGACCTTCTCCGTCGCCGAGGACAGCGGCGGCCCGCATCTGCGCAACGTCCGCCGGCATCTCGGCCATCAGTACAAGGTGGTCGCGTTGGCCCCGAATTTCGGCGTGCGCCGCGTCGCGGTCGAGCTTCCCGACGGCAGCGTGATCGCAGGCCGCGTCGAGCAGGGCCCGCATCCGCCGCGGTTCTGGGGCGGCCCCTGGATGATGACGCTGCTGTTCGCGCTGATCAGCGTCACGATGCTCGGCCTGTGGGCGGCCTATGCGCTGGCCGCGCCGCTGTCCTCGTTTGCCAGGGCCGCCGAGAATTTCAGCCTGGACGGGGCGGCCGATCCGCTGCCCGAGCGCGGCCCGGAGGAGATCCGCTCGGTCGCGCGCGCGCTCAACCGCATGCATGAGCGGATCGCGCGGCTGATGTCGGATCGCACCCGGATGCTGGCGGCGATCAGCCACGACCTGCGAACGCCGATCACCCGGCTGCGCCTGCGCGCCGAGTTCATCGAGGACGAGGGCAACCGCAGGCGCATGCTGATCGACCTCGACCAGATGCGCTCGATGCTGGAATCCGTGTTGTCGCTGCTGCGCAACGACCGCAAGATCGAGGCGGTGACGCTGGTCGACATCGCGAGCACGCTCCAGCTCATCGCCGACCAGTTCGGCGACATGGGCCATGTCGTGCGCTATGACGGTCCCGCTTCGGCGACGGCCGCCGCGCGGCCCGACGATCTGCACCGCGGCGTCACCAACCTCGTCGAGAACGCGGTGCGCTTCGGGGCCGAAGTGACGATCCGCCTCGACGTATCAGGCACCAGGCTCGTCATCGACGTCGAGGACGACGGCCCCGGCATCTCGGATACGCGCAAGCAGGAGATGCTGGAGCCGTTCGCGCGCGGCGACGACGCGCGCACCATGGACGAGCACACCGGCTTCGGGCTCGGCCTGTCGATCGCGCGCGCGATCGCGATCGCTCATGGCGGCGAGCTGTCGTTGCACGACCGCGCGCCGCACGGGTTGATCGTGCGGATGCAGTTGCCGGTGTGGCAGCAGCCGCGGGTGGCGGCGTAAGCTCAGGCGGCGAGCGGCGGATGCTCGATCGCGTGCTCATCGAAGATCGCCACCGCCTCGAAGCGGTAGCCGCAGGCGTGGCATTTCCAGAGATAGGAAACGCGGCCTTCGCCCGGCTCGATCCAGTCCGGAGACGGGATCGGTGCCCCACATTGCGCGCAGGGGTTCTGCTTGGGGATGTCGCCGATGTTTGCTCGGGTCATGGACGTCCTCCCGAATGCTGGTTTTGAATAGCGATTTTTGGGCGAACGCACGAACGGACAGACCTGCTGTCGCGTAACGCACACCGCCAACTGCAATCCTAACCTGGGTTTGAGTCGTAAAAACGACGGCCCGGCGAAAATCGCCGCTGGCGGCGTTTCGCCACATCATCGCCGTGTTCCCACGGCCTAACGCGCACGGGTGCAGGTCCGTTCTGCCGAGGAATAATTCAATGAAAATTTTGCGTATTGCCATGCTCGCTGCGGCCGGACTGATGTTGCCGCAGGGCGCATTCGCGGGCGAAGCCGAATATGTCGAGATGGTCGCTGCCCATGCCCGCGCCAACGGCGTGCCGGAAGCGCTGGTGCATCGCGTCATCATGCGCGAGAGCCGCTATCAGCCCGGCCTGATCGGCCGCGGCGGCACCATCGGCCTGATGCAGATCAAGCTCGCGACCGCCCGCGGGGTCGGCTACACCGGCGACGCCGCCGGCCTGCGCGATCCCAACACGAACCTCACCTACGCCGTCAAATACCTCGCCGGCGCCTATCGCGCCGCCAATGGCGACCACGCCCGAGCCGTGCGTTATTTCGCGGGCGGCTATTACTACGTTGCAAAGCGGCAGCGTCAGGAGGCCGTACAGGTCGCCAATATGGGCGACACCAATATGGGCAACGTCTGGCTCGAGCCGAACGGCAATCCGCAGCCGATGTTCGGGACGGCGCCGCATAAGAAGCTGGCCCAGCGCGTCCGCAATGCGCGGGCACAGGCCTTGAAGTAGCCTCTCGTGTCCCCGACAGCGGGGTTCCCGGGAACATGCGTTGACACAGGCCGTCACTGGCCTACATTAGAGCCGTTCCGAGGGGTGCTCCGAGGAGGAGCTGAGATACCGCTAAATGGGTCAGAAGGCCCAGGACCGCGGTGACCCTTTGAACCTGATCCGGGTCATGCCGGCGAAGGGACAGGGATGTTGCAGACCACCAATCGACCGGATTCCCCGGTATCCATCATCGGCGCAGGCATTGCAGGTGCCTGGCAGGCGCTGTTGTTCGCGCAGGCCGGCCATGCCGTAACGCTACACGAGCGCGGTGACGCCGCGATGACCGATTCCACCAGCCATTGGGCCGGCGGGATGCTCGCGCCCTGGTGCGAGGCGGAGGTCGCCGAACCCATCATCTCCAGGCTCGGCCAGCGCTCCCTGGACATCTGGCGGCGCGAGCTGCCGGACACCCCCTTCAACGGCTCGCTCGTCGTCGCCCACCCGCGCGAGCGCAACGATTTCGAGCGTTTTGCGCGGATGACCGAAGGCCACCGCCGGCTCGATGCGACCGGCCTTGCCGAGCTCGAGCCGTCGCTGGAAGGCCGCTTCCGCGACGCGCTGTTCTTCCCGACCGAGGGCCATGTCGAGCCGCGCCGCGTGCTGCCGAAGCTGCACGAGCGCATCCGCGCCGCCGGCGGCACCATCAAGTTTTCCAGCGACGTCAGCGCCGCCGAGCTCGACGGCATCGTGATCGACTGCCGCGGCCTTGGTGCGCGCGACGAGCAGCCGGAGCTTCGCGGCGTCAAGGGCGAGATGATCCTGATCGAGACCGGCGAGGTGCGGCTGGCGCGCCCGGTGCGGCTGATCCATCCGCGCTGGCCGCTCTACGTGATCCCGCGCGAGGACAATCTGTTCATGCTGGGCGCGACCTCGATCGAGGCCGAGGACACCGGCGTCAGCGTGCGCTCGGCGCTGGAGCTGCTGGGTGCGGCCTATGCCGTGCATCCGGCCTTCGGCGAGGCGCGGATCGTCGAATTCGGCTCGGGCTTGCGCCCCGCTTTCCCCGACAATCTGCCGCGCATCGGCATTCGTGGCGGCCAGATCAGCGTCAACGGCCTCTACCGTCACGGCTTCCTTATCGCGCCGGCGCTCGCCGAGCTGACGCTGCAATACGTCCAGCGCGGCCAGATCGACAATGAGGTGATGCAATGCGCGTGATCGTCCAATGCTTGTGATCGTCAACGGCGAGCAGCGCGAGGTGAACTCGGCCAGCGTGGACGCGCTGCTCAGCGAGCTCGACTACGAAGGCACCCATTTCGCGATCGCGCTCAATTACGACGTCGTGCCGAAGAGCCGCTGGGCCGAGACGGCACTGAAAGCCGGCGACGAGATCGAGATCATCACGCCGCGGCAGGGAGGGTGAAAATGCTGCTCTCGCCAAACACTCCGCTGTCATCGCCCGGCTTGATCGGGCGATCCAGTACGCCGCGGCTTCTCGCTTCCAGCCGCGCCGCCGCGGCGTACTGGATCCCCGCTTTCGCGGGGATGACAGCGTCCTCTAAGGAGACACCTTGGACATGGTGACCTTCTACGGCAAAACCTTCGCCTCCCGTCTGCTGATCGGCAGCGCGCTCTATCCCTCGCCTGCGATCATGCAGGCGGCGATCCGTGCCTCCGGCTCGAACATCGTCACGGTGTCGCTGCGCCGCGAAGCCGCCGGCGGCAAGACCGGGGACGCGTTCTGGAATCTGATCCGCGAGCTCGACGTCAGCGTGCTGCCGAACACCGCCGGCTGCCGCAGCGTGCGCGAAGCCGTGACCACCGCAAAGCTCGCGCGCGAATTGTTCGGCACGTCCTGGATCAAGCTGGAAGTGATCGCCGACAACGACACGCTGCAGCCCGACGTCGTCGGCCTGGTCGAGGCCGCCACCATCCTGATCAAGGACGGCTTTGAGGTGTTCCCCTATTGCACCGAGGACCTCTCGGTCGCGAACCGCCTGGTCGATGCCGGCTGCAAGGTCGTCATGCCCTGGGCCGCGCCGATCGGCAGCGCGAAGGGCATCACCAACCGCGATGCGCTCAAACTGCTGCGCGAGCGGCTGCCCGATATCACGCTGGTGGTCGACGCCGGCATCGGCGCGCCGTCGCATGCGGCCGAGGCGCTCGAGCTCGGCTACGACGCCGTGCTGCTCAACACCGCCATCGCGAAAGCCGCCGATCCCGTCGCGATGGCCAATGCCTTCCGTCTCGGCTGTGATGCCGGCCGCACCGCCTACGAAGCCGGGCTGATGAACGCCCGCGACTTCGCTTCCCCTTCCACCCCTGTCGTTGGGACTCCGTTCTGGCATGCCGTATCCTGATCGTTTCTACCCCGTCGTCGACAGTCTCAAATGGGTCGAACGCCTGACCAAGCTCGGCGTCGGCACCATCCAGCTGCGCGCGAAAGACCTCAACGACGCCGACGCGCTCCAGATCGTCACCGATGCGCTGGCGATCACGAAGGACACACAGGCCAAGCTGGTCGTGAACGACTACTGGCGCGCGGCTGTCGTCGCCGGCGCAAAGTATCTGCATCTCGGTCAGGAAGACCTTGCCGATGCGGACCTCCAAGCCATCCGCGAGGCCGGCCTGTCGCTCGGCATCTCCACCCATGACGACGCGGAGCTTGAGACCGCGCTCGCCGCAGAACCCGACTACGTCGCGCTCGGTCCGATCTTCTTCACCACGCTCAAATCGATGCGCTTCGAACCGCAGGGCATTCCGAAAATCACGGAATGGAAGAAGCGGATCGGCAGCATCCCGCTGGTCGCGATCGGCGGCATCAAATTCGAGCACGCCGCGGAGATTTTTGCCGCCGGCGCCGACTCCATCGCCGTCGTCAGCGACGTCACCCAAAACGCCGACCCGGACGCGCGGGTGCGGCAGTGGCTCGGCCTACCTGCGGAGGCCGCATGATGCACGCTCCGCTCTCACCCCACACTCCACTGTCATCGCCCGGCTTGACCGGGCGATCCAGTACGCCGCAGCCTCTCCGTATCCCACTGCGGCCTCTGGAATACTGGATCCCCGCCTTCGCGGGGATGACAGCGCCATTTGCCTATCGCACAGCGACACACACGACTTAACCGGAGGATCCCATGAACATCCGCTCCAATCCCGACAAGACCGTCCCCGCCGTCACCACCGGCCCGCTGCCCTCGTCGCGAAAGATCTTCGCGTCTCCGGACGCTGCGCCCGACATGCGCGTGCCGCTGCGCGAAATCATCCTCTCCGAAGGCGCCGGCGAGCCGAACCTGCCGGTCTATGACACCTCGGGCCCCTACACCGACCCGACCGTCACCATCGACGTCAACGCCGGCCTGTCGCGCAACCGTCTCGCCTGGGTCAAGGAGCGAGGCGGCGTCGAGGAGTATCAGGGCCGCGATATCAAGCCGGAGGACAATGGCAACGTCGGCGCCTCGCATGCCGCAAAGGCCTTCACCGCTCACCACAAGCCGCTACGCGGCCTCGACGGCCACAAGATCACCCAGCTCGAATTCGCCCGCGCCGGCATCATCACGAAGGAGATGATCTACGTCGCTGAGCGCGAAAATCTCGGCCGCAAAAAGCAGCTCGGTCGCGCGGAAGCCGCGCTCGCCGACGGCGAGAGCTTCGGCGCCGAAGTCCCAGCCTTCATCACGCCGGAGTTCGTCCGCAGCGAGATCGCGCGCGGCCGCGCCATCATCCCCTGCAACATCAACCACGCTGAGTTGGAGCCGATGATCATCGGCCGCAACTTCCTCACCAAGATCAACGCCAATATCGGCAACTCCGCCGTGACGTCGTCGGTGGAAGAGGAAGTCGACAAGATGGTGTGGGCGATCCGCTGGGGCGCCGACACCGTGATGGACCTCTCCACCGGCCGCAACATCCACACCACCCGGGAATGGATTCTGCGCAACGCGCCGATCCCGATCGGCACCGTGCCGATCTACCAGGCGCTGGAGAAGTGCGAAGGCGATCCCGTCAAGCTGACCTGGGAGCTCTACAAGGACACGCTGATCGAGCAGTGCGAGCAGGGCGTCGACTATTTCACGATCCACGCCGGCGTTCGCCTGTCCTACATCCACCTCACCGCCAACCGCGTCACCGGCATCGTCTCGCGCGGCGGCTCGATCATGGCGAAGTGGTGCCTAGCGCATCACAAGGAGAGCTTCCTCTACACGCATTTCGACGAGATCTGCGACCTCATGCGCAAATATGACGTCTCGTTCTCGCTCGGCGACGGCCTGCGTCCCGGCTCGATCGCAGACGCAAACGACCGCGCGCAGTTCGCCGAACTCGAGACGCTCGGCGAGCTCACCAAGATCGCGTGGGACAAGGGTTGCCAGGTCATGATCGAAGGCCCCGGCCACGTGCCGATGCACAAGATCAAGATCAACATGGACAAGCAGCTCAAGGAGTGCGGCGAAGCGCCGTTCTACACCCTCGGGCCCCTGACCACCGACATCGCGCCGGGCTATGACCACATCACCTCAGGCATCGGTGCGGCCATGATCGGCTGGTTCGGCTGCGCCATGCTCTGCTACGTCACGCCGAAGGAGCATCTCGGCCTGCCTGATCGTAACGACGTCAAGGTGGGCGTCATCACCTACAAGATCGCCGCCCACGCCTCCGACCTCGCCAAGGGCCACCCCGCAGCCCAATTGCGCGACGACGCCCTCTCCCGCGCCCGTTTCGACTTCCGCTGGAGCGACCAGTTCAACCTCGGCCTCGACCCGGATACCGCCAAGAACTTCCACGACGAGACCCTGCCGAAGGAAGCCCACAAGGTCGCGCATTTCTGCTCGATGTGCGGGCCGAAGTTCTGTTCGATGAAGATCACCCAGGACGTGCGGGATTATGCGGCGACGTTGAACGATCCGAACAGCGTCGGCATGTCGATGAGCGGGACTGCCGAGGACGGCATGGCCAGGATGAGCGAGAAGTTCAAGGAGATGGGGAGCAGCGTTTATCTGGATGCGGAGAAGGTGAAGGAGAGCAATCGGGTGTTGTGAGGGAGATGCGGAGCCTTACCCAGCAAGTATTAGACACTTCAAACGAAAGGCCGGGCTAGAGCCCGGCCTTTCTGTCGCGTGCAAGGCATTTCCCGCCCAATCCTTAACTAGATAAATTCAGCTGCGGTCATAACAGCAACCACCCTTTAGGATGGTTACGGCCGCAACAAGGTACTCCAATTGATCACCAGCGCTATCGTACGAAACTTCAACTACCGGTCGAGGAAAGCGTACATTCTCGTTTACTTGACTAAACTGCCTCAGTGTATCCAGTCCATAGAAGATAGCTTGCGCTCCTGTTCTTTTGTCGTTCCCTAAGATCGCACCGGCCTCAGCCATAATCCTGCGAACTGCCTCATTTTGTATCTCAGAGACATCGATAGCAACGTGCCCGGTCGTTTCGAGCTGCATGTTGAGCTCGTCGATACGCAATCTTTTCACAACATCAATCGGGACCCCTTCGGTCACCTTGGTGACACTACCGAACGCGGCCTCCTCCTCACTTGACGCAAGGACATTGTACGAGCGAGCCGAATATCGCTCTCGCTCTTTTCCCTCTATCGGCAAAGCGCGTGAAGCTCTCTCCAAAAGATCATCTGGAATTCCGTCCGATTTACCAAAGGCGACGACTCGGAACACTTGGTCGTATAAGTTTTTCCGAGCAGACTTTGGCTTGCCATAGCTATACTCAAGATAGACGGACGCGAGGCGCTCCCAAATTGCGACTTCAGTCTCGGGAGTAGTATCCCTCCGAAATCCATCAACCCAAGCCTCCATCGGCAACGGATAGACATCGAGGAGCGCCGCCCGAATCAATCGAATTCGAGAAGTAAGCTCTGTCGAAAGCTTACCGTGTCGAATCGGAGCCTGCTTGACGACCTTCGGATCTAGATCAACGGCACGCCCAGATCGACCGTACTCCATTGTAGCTAAACGCTGATGGACCCTCGCAAACAGATCAGGCTTCACTAACTCGATTATCTTGAATCCGATCGATTCAATGGACTTATTATCCGCGGTAAGAGCAAATTTGTCCGCAAGCGTCGGACTGAACTTTAGAACGTCGCGCTTAGTTATGTTGAACCAAACCGGAATGATCGTCTTTCTTCCGTTTATTTCCTTTGCAACTAGCCCACTTAGCTCATACTCAGTCCAGCGCTTTTTAAAGAACGCTTCCGACAGAACCACGATTCCGAATTTACTTCCAGCCAACCCTTTGTCTATTGATCGCGACAAACTATCACCCGCCTTCAACGCGAATTCGTCGTACCAAACACTGACCCCCGCAGTTTTTAAGAATTCCGCTAATGGACGAACAAAGCTCGACTTGTCCTCGCTTGCGTGACTTATGAACGCGTCATGAAGCTTGGCCACATTTTCTCTCCAAGATCGATCTGATTTTATAAATGCACAATGAGCTTAGCTTACAAGACGCTATCAACAGATAAAAGCGTTATACACCCTTGGCGAGTATAAATCTGTGACCGCACCCCGCCTCCCCGACCAACTCCGTCCCAACCTCCGCCTCGTCTTCGTCGGCACCGCCGCCAGCACGCGCTCGGCTGAACTCGGGCACTACTACGCTCATCCCGGCAACCGCTTCTGGCGCGCGATCCATGAGGCCGGGATCACGCAGCGGCGGTATCAGCCGGGCGAGTTTGCCGCGCTGATCGAGCTCGGGATCGGCTTCACCGATCTCTCCAAGTCGGGCGCCGGGATGGATCACCAGATCGCGGCTGAGACGATCGACGTGCCGGGGTTCAGGGCCAAGATCGAAAAATATCGGCCGAAGGCGATTGCGTTCACGAGCAAGAAGGCCGCGAGCTTGTTTTACGGGAGGCCGTCGAGCGGGATCGCGCTGAGGCGGCAGCCGCGCGATGCAGGATTGCCGGAGATTTTCGTGCTGCCCTCGCCCTCCGGCGCTGCATCCGGGCATTGGACGCTGGAGCCGTGGCGCGAGCTTGCGGCGTGGATCGCTTTGCAGGACGTTCAACGCCCACCGACCTCATTCTGAGGAGATCGCGAAGCGGTCGTCTCGAAGGATGGCCGCGGGCGAGATACGGGCCCGCATGGTTCGAGACGGCGCTTCGCGCCTCCTCACCATGAGGAGTTCGCACCGTCACCCCACGCAGGCCGCCTTAGAGATCGAAATTGGTCGGCAGCATGACCACGTCGCGGATGGTCATGCCGCGCGGCCGCGTCAGCATGAACATCACCACCTCAGCCACGTCACTGGCCTCCAGCAGGCTGCCCGTTTCCCTGGCTTGCTTCAGCTTTTCGGGCGGCCAGTCCGCGAGCAGTGAGGTGACGACCGGGCCGGGCGAGATCGAGCCGACGCGAATGCCGTGCTTGAAGACCTGGCGCCGCACCGTCTGGACGAAGCAGTTGATCGCCCATTTGGACGACGCATAGACCGGCTCCCACGGCGTCGGAAAATGCGCCGCCAGCGAACTCGTGACGATGATGTCGCCGCTCCGGCGCGCGATCATGTGCGGCAGCACGTCGTGCACGTTCTTCATCACGACGTTGACGTTCAGGTTCAGCATCCGGTCGATGGCCATATTGTCGGCATCGACCAGATCGCCACCGACATAGGTGCCCGCATTCGCGTGCAGGATGTCGAGCTGGCTTGCCTTCTCCAGGACGCGCGGCAGCAACGATGCGCAATCCCCGGGATCCAGGAGGTCGACGACCAGCGGGATCACGGCGTCGCCATGCTTGTTGCCGAGCGCCTTCAGCGCGGCCTCGTCGCGGTCGACCATCACCACGCGCGCGCCCGCGGCCAGCATGGCGACGGCGCTCGCCAACCCGATGCCCGACGCGGCTCCGGTCACGGCAGCAACCTTGCCTTCCAATTCGTTTCCCATGGGGTCACCATCCTGCTGATGGTCGGCAGTATAGCGATGCAAGGCGAATTGGCGATGCGGATAGCTGGCTTTGGTGGGTGGGCAAAGGCGCGCTTGCGCCGTGCCCACCATCTCTTCACAAATCCGGAGGAACGGTGGGCACGGCGCGAAGAGCGCGCCTTTGCCCACCCTGCGAGAAGGCGAGATAGGGTGTCGGGATCCGCACCCGTCGTTCGTCCTCTGGAAACAAAGCGCCATCACCCCGGAGCCGCCAGATGCCCACCATCACTGCCTTCGAAAACTCGCCCGACCGCGGCAAGGGACAGGCCCGCGACATGCGGGTCCGCTGGGCGCTGGAGGAGGTGGGCCAGTCCTACGATGTCCGCCTCGTGTCGTTCGCGGCGATGAAGCAACCCGCCCATCTCGCGCTGCATCCGTTCGGGCAGATTCCGACCTATGAGGACGGCGACCTCGCTCTGTTCGAGTCGGGCGCGATCGTGCTCCACATCGCCGAACGCCATGATGGATTGTTGCCAAAGGATGCGAATGCGCGGAGCCGCGCGATCGCATGGATGTTCGCCGCGCTCAACACGCTGGAGCCGCCGATCGTCGAGTTCGGGATGACGATGCTGTTCGAGCGCGACAAGAGCTGGTACGAGGAGCGCCTGCCGGTCCTGAAGGATCGCGTCCGGACCAGGCTCGGCGAATTGTCCCATCGCCTCGGCGAGGCCGAGTGGCTCGACGGTGCGTTCAGCGCCGGCGATCTCATGATGGTGACGGTGCTGCGCCGGTTGAACACGTCTCGCCTGCTGGAGGAATATCCCGACCTCTCAGCCTACGTCGCCCGCGGCGAAGCACGGCCTGCGTTCCGGCGGGCGTTCGATGCGCAGCTAGCGGTGTTCACCGCCGCATCGACCGGAAAATAGAGGCCGCGCCTCTCACCGAAGCGGGTACATCATCCCGAATTCATACCTCGAGCGGGCGACGCCGGGCGTCCTCCGATCGAATGACGCTACGCACAATGCGCAGGACTGTTGCCAGCCCGTCGCTCCGGCGATACGACTTGAAGTGGAAGAGCCTGATATCAACCGGCCCGCATCATTCCAGGAAGGCACCGCCATGAGCGACGATCTTTCCGGCGTCTGGGATGGCAGCTACATTCAACCGGGCACCGGAATGGTCACCTTCACCGCAACTCTGGTCGAAACCGGCGGCGCGCTCGGCGGAAGCGTGACCGAGCCCTGCTCGAACCCGCGTTGCCCGCTGCGAACCCACAACGCCTCGATCGCGGGTCAGCGCTCCGGCAACGCGGTCTCGTTCGTCAAACGCTACGAGCCGCCCGGCTACGGCTTCGACATAGTCCATTACGAAGGCACGGTGAACGCCGAGGCGACCGAAATCGATGGGCGCTGGAGGCTGCCTGGCTCTTCCGGCGCATTCCTGATGATCCGCGCCAGCAAGGCCGCGCAAGCGGCCACGACCGAGCAACACGCCAAGGTGCCATCGCGCTGAAGGGAGCAACCATGCTGACCCTCTATTCCTACCCAAAACTGTTCGGCGTCGCCGACAACAACGGCTACGGCCTCAAGGTCTACGCGTTCCTGAAGCTCGCAGGTGTGCCGTTCGTCCACGAGCATCTCTTCGATGCCTCTGCCGCGCCGCGCGGGCAGCTGCCTTACGTCGTCGACGACGGCGAGACCATCGGCGACAGCGAGACCATCATTGCGCATGCGATCGCCAAATATCACCTGGGCATCGATGCCGCACTGTCGCAGGATGCACGGCGGACCAATCATCTCGTCACCCGCATGCTGGACGATCTCTACTGGGTGATGTCGTATTCGCGCTGGAAGGACGATCGCTTCTATCCGGCGTTCCGCGACGCCTTCATCGCGCAGCATCCGCAACTCGATGCCGAGGGACTGGAAAAGGCGAAGGCGTATAATTCGCAGCGCTATTATTTCCAGGGCATCGGCCGCTACACGCCCGAGCAGGCCTACACGCGGGGCCTGGCCGATCTGGAAGTGCTGGCGGAGATCGTTCCCGCCGCGGGCTTCGTCCACGGCGCGGCGCCGACCAGCTGTGATGCCGGCATCTACGGCTTCATCGCCAACATCTATTATTTTCCGATCCCGACGCCGCTGAAGGCCTTTGTCGATGCGCACAAGAATCTCGTCGCGCATTGCGAGAGGATTCATGCGGCGGTGAGCGCGTAATCCGCTCCGTCATTGCGAGCGTAGCGAAGCAATCCAGAATCTTTCCGCGGCGACGGCCTGGATTGCTTCGCTACGCTCGCAATGACGACGCTGATGCAGCCTGCCCTACCGCATCGTGATCGCGAGCCCGCTCAGATCCGCGTTCGCCATCAGGCCGGTCTGGTAGCCCGACAGCTCAAGCACCGCGCCCTTCTGGTTGGTCAGCACGATGGCGCGGGCGCCGCGGCCGACGGCAAGGCCGGCACCGGCCGCACCATAGACGCCGGCGACGTCGGAGGGACGGTTGATGTTGGAGACCCGGCCGCGCAGCACGGTCTTGGAGCCGCCGAAGACGAGGCCGTAGTCGAGCCCGCCGGTCGAGAGCCCATAGGAGCGGCCGCGGAAGTTCAGCACGCCCGAGCCGCCCGAACCGCCGATGATCCAGCCCGCCTTGTAGATCGTCAGCACCACGGTGCCGCCGTCGGCCATCGCCGAGGTCGAAAGGCCGGCCAGAGCGGCAATGGCGACCAGCGCGGCGCGGAAGGTGGTGGCGAGCTTCATGGGGCGTCTCCGGGGGCTATTTTTCAAGGGAGGATTCGAATCAGATGCAGCGAATGTATCCGATGGATCGCGGCGGCAACATGATGGAGCGTGAGGCCGGCGCGGTGCGCTCCCTCGCCCCGTTCTTACGGGGAGAGGGTTGGGGTGAGGGGCTGCTTCGGCATAAGCGGTAGGAGTTGGACTCGCGAGAGTCCCCCTCACCCGCCGCGCTTAGGCGCGCAAGTGCGCTGCCGAGCGCGTCGGCCTCTCCCCGCAAGCGGGGCGAGGCGAAGGAAGAGTCCGCGCAAACGAGCACCACCGCCATGATGCCATCATGCCCCTGTTTTGCCCGACGGAGCAAGTGAAATTATTCGGCTATACCGAATTCAAAGCACTCACGATTTCTACTGTGCATGGGGTTGTTTTCGCGTTTTTGTTTTGCCCGCCTTGCCCAATGCCGATTGCAACTCCCCCGCATGTCGCTACGCTCACGCGGGCGACGCAACCGTTTCATCCGAGGTGATCCCATGCCGATCCAGCATTTCGCACCCCCGCCGCACGTCAAGGCGCCGCCGCTGTCCTTTGCCACGCGTGTCGGCGATCTCCTGTTCGTGTCCGGCATTCCCGGCTTCGACGGCAATGGCGCGTTGCCGGACGGTTTCGAGGCGCAGTTCGCCAACGTCGCCGTCAACATCAAGCGCGTGCTGGACGAAGCCGGCGCGACGGTCCGCGATCTCGTCAAGGTCAACGTGCTGCTCACGCGCGCTTCCGACGTCGCCGCGATGAACGCACTCTATGCCGGCGCGTTCGGCCCGCCGCCCTACCCGGCGCGCACCACCTGCGTGGTGCAGGCGCTGCCCGACCCGAAAATGCTGATCGAGATCGAGGCAATTGCATCGCTGGCGAAGTGAGCGACGTTTAGCGCGTGTGTCTTGTCGCGTGTGTCTTGGCGTATGTGTCTTGCCGGGCACTCGGCCGAACCAAGTGCGCGGCTCGCTCTGACATATCCGTGAAACGGCTGCCCCTCGGCTTGCAAAGGGTCGCCTTTTACCGCACGGATTTTCGGGTCACACATCCCCACAAGGAGATTTTCTATGCGTCGCGTTCTCGCCCTCTGTGCCGTTGCCGGCATCGCCACCTCCGCGTTTGCCGTGCCGGCTTCGGCGGCGGTCGGCTATTACGTGATCCGCTGGGACAACACCGGCATCTGCCAGGTCTGGAACGAGGACCTGAAGTACAAGCCGTTCCAGTGGGGCGCGTCGACCTACAAGATCGTCAGCAAGCCGCTCCCGACCTTCACCGCGGCTTCGGATCTCCAGATCAAGCTGCGCTCGGAGCGCCGCTGCACGCTCTGAGCGTCACGCGACGAATTTGATTTTGAGGGCGGGCCGCGCGAGCGACCCGCCCTTTTCCTTTGCAGGCGTGCGCTAGTTTTCCGGCTCAAATGACGCATTTCCTGCGCGCACGCTTTGAACCTGATCCGCCGGCGGAACTACTCACATCTTGTCCGGGGCGCATCCCCAAAAGCGCCCCACACCATCCCTCCCGTCATTGTCGGGAGGTGCATCACATCTTTCATTCGAGGAGCTGATCATGCGTCGTATTTCCGTGCTGTGCGCTGCTGCCGGTGTTGCCGTCACTGCCTTCGTCGCCGCGAGCCCTGCCGAAGCCAGCTATCACCTGATCCGCTGGCAGGACACCGGCTTCTGCCAGATCTGGGACGAGAGCATCCCGACCGCACCATGGCCCTCCGACTTTGCCCGCGTCAGCGCGACCGTGCCGACCTTCGTCGACGCACTCGTGCTGAAGGATCACGCGTTGAAGAACGGCCAGTGCACCTGGTAAAACTTCGATCGGCGGATGACGAGCGGGCAATGGCGCGATGCGTCCTTGCCCGCTCTTTTTTGTGTGCACAGAGCGGACCGCCGAGGCGCAAGCGACAGCGCGCGCTCACGCGTCCTTGTGCGCACCTGGATGGATCAGGATGTCGCGCGCGGCGGCGAGGTCGATGAAGGCCTGCGCGCTGCCACCCTGGTCGGGATGCTTGCCCTTGGCGGCGCGGCGGTAGGCCTGGTTGATGTCGTCGCAGGTGAGCTGCACGGCAAGCGGCAGGCCAAGCATCCTGCGGGCACGATCTTCGCTGGAGAGCTGCTTCGGCATGGCGTTGCGGCGGCCGAAGCGCGGCGCGGTGAGATCATGAACGACCTCGAGGATCACGCCGACGCGACGCTGGGCTGCCAGCGTGACGCTGTGATCGTCATTGTCCACGGCCTGGCGCAGCACCGGAAGCGCCTGCTCGGCTGCCTGGCGCAGCGTGGCATCCGTGCTCATGCGCACGATCTCGGCCACGAGCCGGCCCGCCTCGGCCCAGTCGGCCGGCTGCGCCGACCGCAGGCGTTCGAGAGCGAGTTTCCAGACTTCAAGCCGTCCCATCATGCGCGCAACGTTTAGCAATGAGGATCAGTATGCCAAGCCGGCCGTTTCCGCCCCCTTAATTTCGAGTTAGCCTTTCATGAAACTTCGAAACGAATCCGGGAGGAAATTGTCATGGCATTGCTCGCAAACCACATAGCCGTCGTCACGGGCGCCGGATCCGGCATCGGCCGGGCGATCGCGGTCGGCTACGCCCGCGAGGGCGCGCAAGTGGTGCTGCTCGACGTCAACGCCGACACGGTCGCGGAGGCCGCGCAGGAGATCCGCAAGGCCGGCGGCAAGGCCGAGAGCTTTGCGCTCGATGTGACGAAGCGTGACGACTGCTTTGCGCTCGCCAGCCAGGTCGCCGACAAGGTCGGGCAGGTCTCGATCCTCGTCAACAATGCCGGCATCACCCGCCGCAACGCCTTCACCGCGGACACGGAGACGGTGGCGAAGGACTGGAACGACATCATCTCGCTCAACCTCAACGGCGTCTTCAACGTGACGCAGGCGTTCCTCGCGCCGCTGCGGGCCGCCAAGGGCCGCATCGTCAATATCGGCTCGATCCAGTCCTTCGTGCATCTGCGCACGCCGAGCTCGGCGGCGTATACGACCTCGAAGCACGGCGTGCTCGGCTTCACCAAGGCGCTTGCGGTCGAGCTCGGCAAGGAAGGCGTGCGCGTCAATGCGATCGGGCCGGGCTTCATCGAGACCAACATCAACGCCAACGTGCGCGCGACCAATCCGGCGCTGGTGCAGGCCTTCGTCGATCACACCCCGCTGGCGCGCACCGGCAAGCCCGAGGACATCGTGGGCCCCGCGATCTTCCTGGCGTCGGACCTGTCGGCCTATGTCACGGGGACGATCGTGATGGTGGACGGCGGGTACCGGACGGTGTGAGCGGGGCGCGCAAAATCGGTCCGCATCGCTATGCATCCCGTGCCAATCGCGGCACCTTCGCGGCAATCCCAAGGTCAATTGGTGCGATCGCCCGCGATTAACCACTCGTTAACCAAACCCGCCCACCGTAGATCTACGGCTAGGGGGCCGTTGGTTCTCGATCGCTTCCAAAGATGGAAGCGGGCGTTGATCGGGAGGTGTGTTGATGACCACTGTTCATGTCGCTGCGTCCGATCCGGGCGCGCAATTTCTTGCCCCTAACGAAATCGTTCCGCTGTTGATCGGCGCGACCGTCGACGAAGTCGAGCGCGAGCTCGTGCTCCAAACGCTCGCACGCTGCGACGGCAACCGCACGCGCGCATCGCGCGTGCTCGGCCTGTCGGTGCGCACGTTGCGCAACAAGATCAGGATCTATGCGGCGTCCGGCATCGACGTGCCCGCGTATCACGACTAGCACGCGACGCGGGCACGATTGGTGTTGATCAAGCCCGGCGCAAGGCGCCGGCGGAATTGCTGCTGTCGTCAAACGCCGCTAAGTAGCTTGCTTCCTTAGAGGGAGTAGTGGCGTGGCAGACGATCAGGGACGGCAGGGGCCGCGTGGGCGGCAGGGCGAGCCGGGACGGCCGGGACCGCAGGGGCATCCCGGCAAGCGGGGGCCGGACGGCGCGCGTGGCAAGCCGGGACCGCAGGGCAAGCCCGGGGCGGCTGGAAAGGCCGGCGCGCAGGGCAAGGCCGGCCTGCCGGGCAAGCCAGGCGAAGCCGGCGCGCGGGGCGCGGCCGGGCCGGCGGGGCCGCAAGGCCCACGCGGCGAGGCCGGACCGCCCGGCCAGCTGCCGTCAATCGAGCAGGTGCTGCCGTGGCTCGATCAACTCTTCGACGCCTGGGACGAGCGCCGCCGCCAGCGCGAGCGCGAAGCCGCCGAGCGCGAGGCGCTGGAAGCCGCCGTGCATGAGGTTGACGAGGCGATCGTCGATGACGATGCCGACGACGGCGAAGGCGACGATCACAGGAAGAAGAAGAAAAAGAAGAAGCACGGCCACAAGGACTAGGCGGGCGGAAGTTGCTTCGGTGCCCCGGAGGACTCGTCCTTGCGCGGCAGCATGCCCATGCGCTCGAACTGCCAGCGCATGGCGCGGTACCAGAGATAGCCGACCAGCGTCCCGAGCAGCGTCAGGATGACGAGGTTGACGCTGCTGTAGGAGCCGCTCCACCACATCATCCATGCGGTCCACAGCACGGTGAAGGTGACGGCACCTGCTCTGAGAGGAATAAGGGGGCGGCTCATGGTCGTGCTCCGGGCTGTCAAAACCCCGGCGCACATCATTGCAATTTGAGGCCGCTCTCACCGTGAGCCAGATCACGGAACGGACGCAGGAGACCGGCTAACCGAACCGCAGCCGCGAACGCTCCTTGGCCTTCTCCGCCTCGATCTCACGGTCCCGCGCCGGCGCATGGGTGTGCAGCGAAGCCAGGAGCTTTCGCGCGGCCTCCGACACTTCCGCGACCGCCAGCTCGAAGGCCTCTTCATTGGCCTGCGACGGCTTGTTGAAACCGGAAAGCTTGCGCACGAACTGGAGCGCACTGGCGTGGATCTCGTCCTCCGTCGCGGGCGGCTCGAAGTTGAACAGCGTCTTGATGTTGCGGCACATGCAGGCTCTCCAGTAGCGGTGTTCCCCTGAGGACGATCGGCGAGGCCGAAATCCTACATCCCGGAAGCAGCCGTGTCATAGGCAGGATCAGCCATATCTGGTCCGCGACTATTCCCCTTGCGCGCCGCACCATCGGGGAATGTTTTTCGGGGGGCGATGATGGGTCCGGTCTCGATCCTCCGTGACCAGCTGATAAGATCGCTCCAACGCGGCCGCCGACCATGAGCCGCATGGGGACAGAAACATGAAAACGTCTTGCGCGGCGCTAGCGGCCATCCTGCTGTCCATCGCAATGCCGGCTATGGCCGCCGATTATCCAGCACCGAAGCAAGGCGACTGGATCGCCAAGGATTTCAAGTTCCACACCGGCGAGACCATGCCGGAATTGAAGCTGCACTACACCACTGTCGGCGAGCCCTCTGGCCAGCCCGTGCTGGTGCTGCACGGCACCGGCGGCTCGGGCGCGAGCATGCTGTCGCCCGCCTTCGCCGGCGAGCTGTTCGGCGCGGGACAGCCGCTCGACGCATCCAAATATTACATCATCCTCCCCGACGCGATCGGCCACGGCAAATCGTCAAAACCGTCGGACGGCATGAAGACGGGCTTCCCGACATACAATTACGACGACATGGTCGAGGCGCAGCATCGCCTCGTGAAGGAGGGCCTCGGCGTCAAGCATCTGCGGCTCGTGATCGGCAATTCGATGGGCGGCATGCAAACGTGGCTGTGGGGCGAGAAATATCCGCAGGAGATGGACGCACTGGTGCCGATGGCCTCGCAGCCGACCGAGATGGCCTCACGCAACTGGATGATGCGGCGGATCATGCTCGACACCATCCGCAACGATCCCAACTATAATGGCGGCAATTACACCAGCCAGCCGCGCGTGATGAAATACGCCATCACCGCCTACGGCATCGCCAGCATCGGCGGCACGCTCGCCTATCAGCAACAGGCGCCGTCCGCGGCGAAGGCCGACAAGATCGTCGATGAGCGGCTGGCGACACCGATCACGTCCGATGCCAATGACTTCCTCTACCAGTGGGGCTCCTCGCAAGACTACAATGCCGGCGACAAGCTCGAGCAGATCGAGGCGACGCTGCTGCTGATCAATTCCGCCGACGACGAGCGCAACCCGCCGGAGACCGGCATCACGGACGCCGCGATGAAGCGGGTCAAGAACGGCAAGCTGTATCTGATCCCCGCGAGCACCGAGACGCGCGGCCACGGCACCACCGGCAACGCGAAATTCTACGTCGAGCAGATCAGGCAATTACTGCAAACCGCGCCGCAGCGGACGATGTAGCGCGGCAGACCGCTCATATCGCAACGCATCATGTGCGGCAACTCTCACGCCGCATATTATTTGAGCATGCATTGCGCTCACAGCTCAGGCTTAATCGCATCAAGGATACGAATCGAACGCGACGCGATCGCGCGCAGTCGGCGCGCGACGCAGGGAGGAGTTCGCATGCACAGGCTCGCGCTGTGCGTTTGGCTGGCCGCGACGATGGCGCAGACGAGCGCCGCGTTCGCGTTCGACAACGGCCAATACGACCATGTGCCGCCCGACATCCGCGCCTGGTTCAAGAGCGTGATCGCGCCGAACGGCGTGCCCTGCTGCGACATCTCCGACGGCCATCGCACCGACTACGACGTGCGAGGCGGCACCTATTGGGTACCGATCGAGGGACAGTGGATGGAGGTGCCCGAGCGCGCCATCATCCGCGATCGCGGCAATCCGGTCGGCCAGGCCGTTGTGTGGTACGTTCACCACCGCGGCGCCATCATCATCAGTTGCTTCGTGCCGGCCGATGCGGTGTAGGCCATTCAGGCCTTGAGGTCTCGCCTGGGCGAGGCCTCGACATATTCGATGTCATCGCCGAAATCGTCGAGCGCGGCACGAACGGATTTGGCGTCGGCCTCGGCGACGGTGAAGATCGCGGCGAGGCTTTGCCGCTTCTGTCCCGGAAACAGGCTCTCGGCGGCATAGCCGGCATCGCCGAGCGTCTTGATGATCTTGCGCCGCCGGCGCTGATCGACATGGTCGTGGAATTTGAATTGCACGGACATGATGCAAAGCTAGCCGCTCGCGGCGCCCGATCAAGGTCGCAGAATCTATTTTTGTCCCTTTCTCGCTGGCTTCGCTTTAGATGTTTTCTTGGCAGTTTTCTTGGCAGTTTTCCTGCCCGATTTCTTGGCCAGCTTCGCGCGGCCGAGCGCAGCGGCAACATCCAGCAGGCCGGCGCCGTACTCCGAGGTAAAATCCCGTCCCCGCATCGCCGGCAGTTTGATCGCAGTCGCGATCAGACGCTTTGCAACCGCAAGCCCGGCCGCCTTGGATTTCGGCTTGTTGATGTAGACGAGCGCAGCGGCACCGGTCACATGCGGTGTTGCCATCGACGTCCCGGGCCAGGAATCGTAGCTGGTATGGTCGGCGAAGCTTGCCTTCACCCGGGGCACCGTCGACAGGATGTTGACACCCGGCGCGACCAGCTTGATGTGCTTCCCCGTATTCGAGAACGAGGCGCGCCGATGGGACTCGTCGACGGCGCCAACTCCGATCGTGTCCGCGTAGCCCGCCGGATACTCCTTCGGATTGCCGTCCTCGAACTCGTTCCCCATCGCGGTGGAGATGACGACGCCGGCATTGATCAGTTCGGCGAAGGCCGTCGCTTCCGTCTTTGAATGGTCCTCGCCGCCGATGCTGAGGTTGATGACCTTGATGTTGGAATCGAGCGCGGCCGCGAGCGCCTTGCTGTAGAAATCGAAGTTGAAATTCTCGTCGTCGCCTGCCCGCCTGGGATCGTCGAACACCTTCCAGCAGTGCAACCGGCAATTGGCCAGGCCTGCGATACCGACCGAATTATTGACCACGGCCGCGATCGTGCCGCTGACATGCGTGCCATGACCGAGAAAATCACGCGCTCCGTTGCCGTCGTGCCTGTAGTCCTCGATCGCGTCTACGAGATCGGGATGTCCGGCGTCGACACCGCTATCGAGCACAGCGACATGAACCCGCCCCGCGCCTGGCCGCCGTCGATCGAACCATCTGATGGCGCGAAGCCCCCACTGCCGGATCTTCATGGGATCGGCGGCGGCACTGAGCCACCGGTTGGGAACGGGCTCGACCAGATCCACCGCCCTGGAAGCACGCAGGCGCTTCAGGACTCCCGCATCGACCTTCCCGTCCTTCAACTGCACGATCTGAAATCCGGCCAGCGCCTCCCGCGGCGGCGCCGTTGCGGAGCGTGCTAGCGAGCGATGAACCGCGGCCAAAGCCATCGCCTGGGGCTGCGCGGCTGCCTCATCGCCGCCGACCACGAACAGCGGCTTCATCGATTGAAGTCCGAAATTGTCGCGCAGGAAATCAATCGGACCTCTGACGTCGTCGGGCATCGCAGCCATCAGCGCGCGTGACGTTGTCGCCTGAAGCGAGGCTGCCGCGATCTGCCGGACAGCGGCCGGCTTCAACCGAACGATCAATTGTCCCGGGACATGCTTGCGACGGCGCGGCCGATCGCCCGCGACCCGCATTGCCTGCGTTGGGGCCATGACGAATTCCTTGCTTGAAAAGCAACAAAATACGACACCCGTTATAAGCGAAATTTCTGGCCTACGCCACCTGCGCCATGCCGTGGCTACGCCGGGCCGCACTTGCTATTTCGGGGGATAGCGGCCGAGCCGGAGAATGCTATCCTGCGCCCCTCAATCAGGGAGACCTTCGTGACCGATCTTTGCGCCGAAGACCTCGCCACCATCTATGCGAAACCGAGCCCGCGCGTGATCGCAAAGGCCCGTCCCGCGATCGATGCGCATGCGAAGAAATTCATCGAGATGTCGCCGTTCTGCGTGCTTGCAACGTCAGGCGTCGACGGCAGCGTCGATGCATCGCCGCGCGGCGGAGGGGTTGGCTTCGTCCATGTCGGCGGCCCCAACCAATTGCTGATGCCCGACCGTTCCGGCAACAACCGGATCGACAGTTTTCGCAACGTCGTCGAAGGCTCGGGCTTCGTGCATCTGTTGTTCTTCGTCCCCGGCATCGACGAGACGCTGCGCGTCGGCGGACGCGGCACGCTCTCGGCCGATCCGGATCTGCTCGCATCGATGGTGGAATTCGGCAAGCCTCCGCGCGCGGTGCTGAACGTCGCGGTCAGCGAAGTCTATTTCCACTGCGGCAAGGCGCTGATGCGCTCGAAGCTGTGGTCACCGGAGAAGGTGCAGCGGTCGGTGATGCCGAGCATCGGCCAGGTCATTCACGACCAGACCGGCCTGGGGGAGCCGGAGAGCCAGGAGATCGTCGAGGAGCGCTACAAGACGCAGCTGTAGCTCTGGCACCAACCACAGTGTCGTCCCGGACAAGCGAAGCGCAGATCCGGGACCCATAGCCACAGGAAATGGTTTGGCGAAGACTCGGAGTTACCAGCTCGCGCCGCAATTACTCCCTGTGGTTATGGGTCCCCGCGCCCCGTGCGCAATTGCGCACTAGGGGGGACGACACCGAGTATGCGGCTAACGCCGGAGCTTAGTGCCCCTCGCCCTCAAGCCCGCCGACGTGCTTCTGGGTGTAGAGTTCGAGACCGATGCGGCCGATCAGGTCAAGCTGGGTTTCGAGGAAATCGATGTGGTGCTCCTCGTCGCTCATCAGCTTCTCGAACAGGTCGCGCGTGACGTAGTCCTTGGCGCTGTTGCAATAGCCGGCGGCCTCCTGGTAGAGCGCCCGCGCGCTCATCTCGGCGGCGAGATCGCACTCGATGATCTCCTTGACGTTCTGGCCGATGCGCAACGGGTCGAGCACCTGCATGTTCGGGAAGCCGTCGAAGAACAGGATCCGCTCAGTGAGCTTGTCGGCGTGCTCCATCTCCTCGATGGACTCCTTGCGCCAGACCTTGGCCATGTCCCGCAGGCCCCAATTGTCGAGGAAGCGGTAGTGCAGCCAGTATTGGTTGATTGCAGTCAGCTCGTGGCGCAGCGCCTTGTTGAGATAGTCGATGACTTTTGCGTCGCCCTGCATGATGCACTCCAAATCTTGCGTCCAAATCGGCCCTAACCGACTTTAGAACGCTTCTAAGTCAGTTTAAGGACGAGGGCAACCGGCTACGGAGACGCAGCCGGGGGAAAAGCTCAGCCGAAATTGCGGAAGTTTTCAGCAGGCCGCGAGGGCGAACTGGGCGAGCTCGGCGGTCTCGTCATTGGCGGCCGCGGTATGGCTGTGCGGGCAACCGGAGCAGCAGGACTTGGCACAGGGGCCGAGCGCTTCGTCGATGATGGTCTTGATGGTACGGGCGCAGCGGCCGCATTCGGCGCTACAGCCGAGGCATCCATAGACCTGCTTGGCATGACGGACGGCGTCGTCAGACTCGGCCACGGCGGCGCGGATGTCGTCATCGCTCAGCACGTTACAGGAACAAACGATCATGGAAGCGGCGGGCCCTTCGGTGATGCACCATCATCGATATTTAAGGGCCCGTCCGGATGCAAAGGGAAAAACCGGTATTTGAAGCTATTCCAAACTGGCCGGGAAACAGCCTAGAACGGCTCTAAAATAGGGTGTTGCGCTGGATCAAGATTTTGGCGGACCTAGTCACCGCCACCACCTCCACCACCATCGCCGCCACCTCCGCAATCCCCGCCATTGCTACCGCTATCGCTGCTGGAACAGCTGTCGCTCGAGCTCCCCGAGCTGTCACCAGAGAACCAGCTCCCTAGCGAGAAGCCGTCGCTGGCCCCTGAACCGTCGCCGCCACTCCCTCCGTCATTGCCAGCACCCGCCCGCGAGCGCCGGCCGCGGTTCTGCAGATGGGTGAACCAGCCATAGCCGATCGCGAAAATGACCCCGGCAGCGATCAAAGTATTCATCATCGCGTTGCCCATCGTCGTCTCCCTCGCGGACCTGCGATCCATTCATTGGTCGCCCCCGGCGAAGGTGCCGTTCATTGATCATTCAAGCGAAGTATGGAACTTTACCCCCAAAGAGTTCCCGCCTGTTCGTGCGAAAGGTCAAGCCAATGAAGAAGTCGCTCCTGACGGTCGTCGCCGTCGCCACCCTGGCCCTCATGGCCGGGACACCGGCCCAAGCTCAGCGTGGTGTCGCCGCCGGCGTGGCCGCCGGGATCATCGGTGGCGCCATTGTGGGCGGCGCGCTGGCCTCTCCGTATTATTACGGACCCGGCCCGGGCTACTCCTATGGCCCCGGCTATTACCCGCCCCGCTACTACGCGCCGGGTCCCGGCTATGTCGCGGACGACTATTACGGTGACGGCTGCGTCTGGCAGCGGCAGCGCTTCTGGGATGGCTACGCCTGGCGCACCCGCCGCGTCAGAGTCTGTGGCTGAGACGCGCTGAACCGGTTCACAACGGATGCGCCGTTCATCTCCGGGCCCGAAAAAGACCGCTTTTTCTCGTCACAGCTCCGTGCGCGTTTACCGTGGATTGACCAATTGCGCGCTTCCTAGCTGCACGGTCGATTTCATCAGAGTGTGCGTGAACCTTTGAAACCCCGACGCTCCTAACAAGGGACGTCCATCTCCCAGGAGAGCCAAGAGCATGAAGAAGACTTTTGTTGCCGCCCTCACGGTTGCGACGATCGCCGGTTCGCTGGTGACCGCTGCTCCGTCCGCGAAGGCCCATGACGGCGTCGGCGCCGGCATCGCAGCCGGCCTGATCGGTGGCGCCATCGTCGGCGGCGCCATCGCATCGAGCCGTCCCGCCTATGGCGGACCGGTCTACGTGGCCGAGCCCCCGCCGCCCGCGCCCTGCTACTGGCAGCGCCAACGCTATTGGGACGGTTACGGCTGGGTCGTCCGCCCGGTTCGCGTTTGCTACTGATCTGATCGCAAGATCCGATCGCATGGCGCATCCGCGCCGCGATCGAAGCCCGGCCGAGCACCTCGGCCGGGCTTTTTCTTTGGTGAAGCGTTAAGGCCGCTACCGCGCCGCCTGGATCGAGCGCAGCACCTCTTCGCTCGGCCAGCAATCGACCTTGAGGCCTGCCGACTTCTGGTAGGCGCCGAGCGCCGCGCGCGTCTGCATCCCGGCCTTGCCGTCGATCTTGTCCTTGTAGAGCCCGACGCGCGTGAGCCCGCGCTGCATGGTCTCGACGTCCTTGGTGCGCAACTGCCTGGAGGCCGCCCATTGCGTCGCGAACGGCAGCGGGCTCGTCATGCGGTCGGCGAGATGGCCGACGAACAGCACGTAGAGGTCGGAGAAATTGTACTCCTTGATGACGAAGTAGTTCTTCGTCGTCAGGAACGACGGGCCGTAAATGCCTTCCGGCTGCAGCAGCGAGGCCGGCTGCGCCTGCTCGGCAGCGCTCAGCTTCTCGCCACGCACCGGCACAAAACCTTCGCGCAGCCACTGGCCGATCGGCTTCGTCACCTCGGGCACGCCGCTGGTGCAATCGACCTTGGCCGGCGCCTGCACCTCGTAAGCCCAGCGCACGCCGCTCTGCCAGCCCTTGTTGACGAGCTGCTGCGCGGCCGAGGCCAGCGCATCCGGCACCGAATGCCAGATGTCGATGCGGCCGTCGCCGTCGAAGTCGACACCGTGCTTGTAATATTCGGACGGCAGGAATTGCGTGAGCCCGGTGGCGCCCGCCCAGGATGAGCGCATGTCCTTGCGCGTCACCACGCCCTCGCCGAGGATCTTCAGCGAGAGGATGAACTCGTTGCGATAGGTATCCTTGCGACGCCCGACATAGGCCTGCGTCGCCAGCACGCGCACGAGATCGTAAGGCAGCGTATAGCGGCCGTAATCGGTCTCACGGCCCCAGATCGCGAGCATCACCGTCGCCGGCACACCGGATTTCTTTTCGATCTCGCTGAGCGCCGGACGATATTTTTGCAGCAGCCGTTGCCCCTCCCCCGCAAGCCGCGCGATCGATGCTTCCTTGACGTAGTCGGCAGGCACCTGCACGAACTCGGCCTGCGACGGCGCACCGGTGGCCGGACGTCCCGGCAGAATCAGATCGGGCAGCTTGTAGTCGGGCTCGAGCCCGCGCGTCTGCTGGTCGAACGTCGCGCGCGATACGCCGGCGGCCTGCGCCTCCGGCCAGAGCGAGGCGATGAACTGCGTGAAGGCGGCGTCGGCAGCGCGGGCGGGCGACAGGCCGCAGATGATCGTGATCACCGCAGCTATGAGCGCCCGTCGCATCATGCCGAAATCACCGCGTCAACTTCTTGTACTTCACGCGGTGCGGAATGATGCTGTCCTGGCCCAGGCGGCGCATCTTGTCCTTCTCGTAGTCCTGGAAGTTGCCTTCGAACCATTCGACGTGGCTGTCGCCTTCGAAGGCCAGGATGTGGGTCGCGATGCGATCGAGGAACCAGCGGTCATGGCTGATGATGACGGCGCAGCCGGCAAAATCCTCCAGCGCCTCTTCGAGCGCGCGCAGCGTGTCGACGTCGAGATCGTTGGTCGGTTCGTCGAGCAGCAGCACGTTGGCGCCGGACTTCAGCATTTTTGCCAGATGCACGCGGTTGCGCTCACCGCCGGAGAGCGCACCGACCTTCTTCTGCTGGTCGGCACCCTTGAAGTTGAACGACGAGCAATAGCCGCGCGAGTTCACTTCCTTCTTGCCGAGCAGGATCAGCTCGTTGCCGCCGGAAATCTCCTCCCAAACGTTCTTGCTGCCGTCGAGCGCGTCGCGCGACTGGTCGACATAACCGAGATGCACGGTCTCGCCGACCGTGATGGTGCCCTTGTCCGGCGTTTCCTGCTTGGTGATCATCTTGAACAGCGTGGTCTTGCCGGCGCCGTTGGCGCCGATCACGCCGACGATGCCGCCGGGCGGCAGCTTGAAGGTAAGATCGTCGATCAGAAGGCGATCGCCATAGCCTTTGCTGAGCGTTTCGAAATCGACCACGTTGGCGCCGAGCCGCTCGGCGACGGGAATGATGATCTGCGCGGTCTGGGTCTGCTTCTCGCTCGCCTGCTTGAGCAGATCCTCGTAGCGCTGGTAGCGCGCCTTGGATTTGGCCTGACGCGCCTTCGGCGAGGACGCGACCCATTCCTGCTCGCGCGCGATCGTCTTCTGATGCGCGGCGTCCTCGCGGCCTTCCTGCTCGAGCCGCTTCTGCTTCTGCACCAGCCAGGACGAGTAGTTGCCCTCGTAGGGAATTCCCTTGCCGCGGTCGAGCTCAAGAATCCAGCTCGTGACGTTGTCGAGGAAGTAGCGGTCGTGGGTGACGATCAGGATCGCGCCGGGATAGTTGCGCAGATGGCCTTCCAGCCAAGACACGGACTCGGCGTCGAGATGGTTGGTCGGTTCGTCGAGCAGCAACAGTTCGGGCTGGTCGAGCAGCAGCTTGCACAGCGCGACGCGGCGGCGCTCACCGCCGGAAAGTTTCGTGACGTCGGCATCGTCGGGCGGACAGCGCAGCGCGTCCATCGCCTGGTCGACCTTGCTGTCGAGATCCCAGAGGCCCTGGGCCTCGATCTCGTCCTGCAGCTTGGTCATCTCGTCGGCGGTTTCTTCCGAATAGTTCATCGCCAGCTCGTTGTAGCGATCGAGAATGGCCTTCTGCTTGGCGACACCAAGCATGACGTTCTCGCGCACGGAGAGCGTCGGATCGAGATGCGGTTCCTGCTCGAGATAGCCGACGCGGGCGCCCTGGGCGACCCAGGCCTCGCCGTTATACTCCTTGTCGAGGCCGGCCATGATCTTGAGCAGCGTCGACTTGCCCGAGCCGTTGACGCCGAGCACGCCGATCTTGGCGTCCGGGTAGAACGACAGATGAATGTTATCGAGCACCTTCCGGGTCGGGTAGCTCTTGGTCAGGCCCTGCATGAAATAGATGAACTGGCGCGCCATCGGTCCCGTGAAACCTTCGATTTGAGGAAATTTGCTTGCCGCCGATGTAACGATCCCGCCCCCAAAGGGCAATGTTTTCCCTCCGTTCACCACGGATCAATACGGAATGGACACCATCCGGCCGCCGATCCGGACAATTGAAACCATTTTTTAATAAAGTGGGCCAAAGCTCGTCATGGCGCCGAAAAAGACGCCACCCGCGGCAGAAGCGGCGGGGAGAACAGCGAGGCCGCAGCATGGCTCTGATCGAGACCACTTCCATCGGCGTTCCGACGCGAGCCGGTAGCGCTTCCGGGCTCGTCACGGAGATCAAGGGCTTCTGGAGGCGCTTCTTCACCACCGCTTTCAACCCTTACCGCCCCGAGCTGCACTACATGCGTGGTCCCGGCCCCGCCTGGCGCGCCAAGCACGGCATGGATACGCCGTTCCGCCTCAAGCCCCGCGACCTCTGAACCTCTTCGCTCCTACCGGATTTTTGAACACGTCAGCTGCTTGCGCGCAGGCGTGATTGCGCGCAACCATGGCCAGGTTCTGACGATGGCGCCCCCCGCCTGGCGCCGTTACCTCTCGCCATGGATGAACGCTGATGACGCGGCTGCGCTGTGCAATTCTCGACGACTATTTCAACCTCGCCCTCGACGTCGCCGACTGGCAAAAACTGTCCGACCGCGTCGACGTCACCGTGTTCAGCCATCCCTTTGCCTCGGAGCAGGCCGCGGCGAGCGCGCTGGCCGATTTCGAGATCATCTGCGCGATGCGCGAGCGCACGGCGTTCCCCAAGAGCCTGTTCGCGTCGCTGCCGAAGCTGAAGCTGCTTTTGACCTCCGGCATGCGCAACGCCTCGATCGACATGGAGGCCGCGAAGGCGCAAGGCGTTGCCATCGGCGGCACGCAATACTCCCGCGATCCGACCGCGCCGCTGACGATGGGCCTGATCCTCGAACTGACCCGCGGCATCGGCCGGGAGAACGCGCGCATGCATGCGGGCGAGCCCTGGCAGAGCTTTGCCGGTGTCGAGATCGAGGGACTGACGCTCGGCGTCGTCGGGCTCGGCAAGCTCGGCAGCAAGATGGCGAGTATCGCGAAAACATTCGGCATGAACGTGATCGCCTGGAGCCCGAACCTCACGCCGGAGAAGTGCGCGGCGGCCGGCGTCGGCTACGCCACCAAGGAGGAGCTGTTCGCCAAGGCCGACATCGTCACCATCCATGTGGTGCTGAGCGATCGTTCGCGCGGACTGGTCGGAGCTGCCGATCTCGCGCGGATGAAGCCGACGGCCTACCTCGTCAACACCGCGCGCGGTCCGATCGTGGATGAGCAGGCGCTGCTGGATGCCTTGCAGCAGCGGAAGATCGCGGGCGCCGGCATCGACGTGTTCTCGGTCGAGCCGCTGCCGGTCGACCATCCCTTCCGCAAACTCGACAATCTCGTGCTGACGCCACATCTCGGCTACGCCACCGAGGACGGCTTGCGCATGCATTACGGGCAGATGGTCGAGGCGATCGACGCCTTCACCGGGGGTCGCGAGCTGCCGCGCAAGCTGGCCTGAAACGAAAAGGGCGTGCCGACGGCACGCCCTTCGCGATTTGAACTGTTTCGAAGCGCTTAGCGCACGGTGACCGGCGCGGGCAGCGGCGGCACCACGGTCGGCTGGGTACCCGGGACGGGGCCAGCCTGCGCGGCCATCGGAGCCGGACCGGCAGCGCCCGGCGTCGGCGCAGCGGAGGCAGTCGCCGTTCCCGGCGGCGGACCACCCGGCATCACCACCACGCGAGTGCCGACCTTGACGCGGTCGAACAGGTCGGAGACGTCCTCGTTCAGCATGCCGATGCAGCCCGACGACACGAACTTGCCGATCGTCGAAGGCTGATTGGTGCCGTGGATGCGGTAGACGGTCGAGCCGAGATACATCGCGCGCGCGCCGAGCGGATTGCCGGGGCCGCCGGCCATGAAGCGCGGCAGATAGGGCTGGCGCTCGATCATCTCGGTCGGCGGATGCCAATCCGGCCATTCGGCCTTGCGGGTGATCTTCTGCACGCCGGTCCAGGTGAAACCGTCGCGGCCGACGCGGACGCCGTAGCGGATCGCACGGCCGCCTCCGAGCACGTAATAGAGATAGGTGTTCGGGGTATCGACAATGAGCGTTCCAGCCGGCTCCTTGGTCGCCAGCGAGACTTCCTGGCGGCGCAGGTTCGGCGACAACTGCGCCGGGGCAGCGTCGGGCTGCTCCTCGGGCGGCAGCGAAGCGATCGCCATCGGCCGGCCATCGTTGCCCACGGGCGGCTGGCCGGATTGAACCGTTCCGGTCGCGGCGGGACCACCGACAGCCTCCGGCGGACGCAGGCCGTCCCTGCCGGGTGCCTGACCCGGGCGATCGGCATAGATCACCGCGGGCGGCCCAGCGGGGCGGCCGTAGCGGGGATCGTCGGGCGACATCACGGGACCCTGCGGCGCAGCCGAATAGACCGGCGGAGCGCCAGCCGGACGGCCATAGCGCGGATCATCGGGCGACATCACCGGCCCCTGCGGCGGGGCGGCGGAATAGACCGGCGGTGGGCCAGCCGGGCGGCCGTAGCGCGGATCGTCGGCCGGACCGGGCGGCGGCAGCGACGCCTGCGGCATCGCGTCGTCTTCATCGTCCAGCGAGTCGAAACTCGGCGTGCGGTCGCCGGGGCGATATTCGGCCGGAGCGCCATAGCTCGGCGCCTGCTGGACCGGATAGCTCTGAGCCTGTGCGAGCGAGGTTCCCGCCGCAGCGACTGTTGCGGCAGCGCATATCGTCAGAAAATGTTTGATCATCATCGCTCTTGTATAGTCCCCGAGCCCATCCGGACCGTTAACGGCCAGATGACCGAAGATAGCGGCACATTCAAGACATTACAGGCTGATTTGTGCCTGAGTTAGCGATTTGTGATGCAAGTACACACAGTTGCCCCGTTGCATCACGGGGCGGAAATCGCATCTGGCCGTAGATTGCCGGAGTCTCCGGCCCCGAATTTAAGGGAACGGCGCGGAGGCGTTGCGATATGTTCGAATCAGCCTGATTCGTCTCCGCTTTGAGCTTTCGTCCCGGCGTGGCGAACGGCAATCAGTACCGTCACCGCGTTCAGATGGCTCTTGGGTCCCGGCCGCCACCCGCCGGGGCGGAAATTCGCAACCCGTCCGATGCTTCCCGGCTTTCGCTTCCTGTTTGCCGCGATCCTGCTGTCAACCTCCATCCTGGTGTTCGGCCTAGGTGCCGCCGCGCTGCTGCGGGCCACCCACGAGCAGTATGTCAGCAACCCCTCCTGGCGGAACGGCCCGCAAGAGAAGGTGTTTGCGCGAGGCCCGGAGCCGGCCCAGCCGGTGCTCGCGGCGCTCCGCGCCGAGCCGGAGGCGGCCGCCGAGCCCACGCCATCGCTGCGCGACCGGGTGCCGACCATCGGCTTGCCGGCGAACGAGCCCGAACAGGTGGCCGCACTGACGACCGAGGCCGACGTGCCGCCGCAGGTTTCCGAGGCCGCGCCTCCGGCCGCCGAACCGGTGCAGGCCGAGGCCACGCCGGAAGCCATCGCGCCGGCTCCTGCCGACACGCTCACCCCGGCCGACACCACGGCATCGATCCCCGAGGCCGCGCCTGCCATAACCGCCAGCGAACCGGCGCCGGCTGATCCCGGTGCGGCCCTCGCCTCCCCGGCGCCCGACATTGCCCCGGCCAAGGTGGCCGCGCTGAACGATCCGGCGGCGCCGGCCTTGAAGGATGCACCGGCGAAGGCCAAGGGGGACGCGAAGGCGGACAGCCGCGCCTCGGACAGCAGCGCCCCGGACAGCAAGGCGACCAAGCGCCAGGCGAAGGCGAAGAAGCGGCACCGCATGGTGCGGCGTCCTCCGCCTCAGCAGTTGCGGCAGAGCTATGATCCGTTCGGCCAGCAGCAGATGCTGGCGACAACGGCCACGCGCACGCGCTGAACTTTCTTCACCTCTCCCCGCAAGAGCGGGGCGAGTGAGCGCACCGTCCGCGCAATTATCTCACGCCGGCCCGGTCGCGACCGGCGGGCCGCCGGCCTGGCCCCATTCCGACCACGAGCCGTCATAGAGCGCGGTGTCGGTGATGCCGAGGCGATAGAGTGCGAGCGTCAGCACGCCGGCGGACACGCCCGAGCCGCAGCTCGTCACGATCGGCGCATCGAGCTCGACGCCGGCATTCGCGAAGGCGGCACGGAGGTCGTCGAGCGGCTTCATGGTGCCGGTCGCGGCATCGAACAGCTGATTGTAGGGCACATTGCGGGCCCCGGGGATGTGGCCAGAGCGGATGCCCGCGCGCGGCTCGGGCGCGCGGCCCTCGAAGCGGTCGGCGGCGCGTGCGTCGATCACCTGCTCCTTGCTGCTTTCGACGTTGGCGATGAGCTGCTGCATGCTGCGCACGCGTTTTGAATCGTAGCTCGCCTTAAACGTCGCGGGCTTCGGCTTCACCTCGCCGCTCTCGACCGGACGCCCCTCGGCGCGCCACTTCTTCAGCCCGCCATTGAGAATGCGCACATTGCTGTGGCCAAAGGCCAGGAACATCCACCAGGCTCGGGGCGCAGCGACCCAGCCGCCGGCATCGTAGAGCACGACGGTGTCGGTATTGGAGATGCCGAGTTGGCCTGCGTCACGGCCGAACTGCTCGGCGCTCGGATACATATGGGGCAGCGGGTTGGAATGATCCGACACCGCGTCGACGTCGAAGAACACCGCGCCCGGCAGATGCGCGGCGAGATAGTCGTCCTTCGGCAGCGGCAGCACGCCCGGCAGCTTGAAGCTGGCGTCGAGGATCTTGACGTTGCCGTCGCCAATGTGGGCGGCGAGCCATTCGGTGGAGACGAGGGGGTCGGTGGGCATTGGCTTTTCCTTGCAGTCATTCCGGTGCGCGTAGCGCGAGCGAGGTTGATACAGCGCGCGTCAAACTCCGCTGTCATCGCCCGGCTCGACCGGGCGATCCAGTACCCCGAGACGGTTGTGATTCAACCGATAGGCCGCGGCGTACTGGATTCCCCGCTTTCGCGGGGAATGACGGGTGGAGAGAGCAGTGCCCCCTCACCCCTTCTTCTTCGGCTCCCACTGCTCCACCGGACCGCCGGCATCGCGCCAGGCGGCGTAGCCGCCGGCGATGTGGGCGACGGGCTTCAAGCCCATGTCCTTGGCGGTCTTCGCCGCGAGCGCGGAGCGCAAGCCGCCGGCGCAATGGAAGACGAATTTCTTGTCTTCCTGGAAGATCGGTTTTGCGTAGGGGCTCTGCGGATCGATCCAGAATTCGAGCATGCCGCGCGTGCAGGCGAACGCGCCGGGGATGCGGCCGTCGCGCTCGATCTCGCGGGGGTCGCGGATGTCGACGATGACGACATCGCCGTTCTTGGAGATCTCGATGGCCTCCTTGGCGTTGAGCGTCTCGATCTCGGCATTGGCCTCGTCGATCAGCGCCTTGATGCCGCGGGTGATGGTCTGGGGCATGTGGTTCTCCCTCTTGTCAGCCTCTGCGCGGCCGTCCGGAGTGACGGCGCGTGCAGCTAGTGCGTCAATTCCTTCATCGCACCCTCAAGCCCCTCGATCGTGATCGGGTACATGCGGTTGGCAAAGATGCGTTTGATGATGGTGGTCGATTCCGAATAGTCCCAGTGCTTCTGGGCGACCGGATTGAGCCACACCGTATGCGGATAGGTGCGGATGATGCGGTCGAGCCAGACCGAGCCGGGCTCCTCGTTGACATGCTCGACCGAGCCGCCGGGCACCATGATCTCGTAAGGCGACATCGATGCGTCGCCGACGAACACGACCTTGTAGTCGTGCGGGTATTTGTGCAGCACGTCCCAGGTCGGCGTACGGTCGGTGAAGCGGCGCTTGTTCTGCTTCCACACGCCCTCATAGAGGCAGTTGTGGAAGTAGAAATATTCCATGTGCTTGAACTCGCTCTTGGCCGCCGAGAACAGCTCCTCGACCTGCTCGATATGCGAATCCATCGAACCGCCGATGTCGAAGAACACCAGCAGCTTCACCGCATTGCGCCGCTCGGGCCGCATGTGAACATCGAGATAGCCGTGATTTGCGGTCTCGCGGATCGTGGTGTCGAGATCGAGCTCATCAGGCGCGCCGGTGCGCGCGAATTTGCGCAGGCGCCGCAGCGCCACCTTGATGTTGCGGATTCCGAGCTCGACATTGCCGTCGAGATCCTTGAACTCGCGCTTGTCCCACACCTTCACGGCACGGTTGTTGCGGTTCTTCTCCTGGCCGATGCGCACGCCTTCGGGATTGTAGCCGTGGGCGCCGAACGGCGAGGTGCCGGCTGTCCCAATCCACTTCGAGCCGCCCTGGTGCCGGCCCTTCTGCTCCTCGAGGCGCTTCTTCAGCGTCTCCATGAGCTTGTCCCAGCCCATGGCCTCGATCTGCTTCTTCTCCTCCTCGCTGAGGTATTTCTCGGCGAGCTTCTTCAGCCATTCCTCGGGGATCTCCGCCTTCTCCATGGCGTCGAGCAGGCTTTCCAGCCCCTTGAACACCGTGCCGAAGACGCGGTCGAACTTGTCGAGGTTGCGCTCGTCCTTCACCAGCGAGGTGCGCGACAGATAGTAGAAATTCTCGACCGAATAGTCCGACAGATCAGCGTCGAGCGCCTCCATCAGCGTGAGGTATTCGCGCAGCGTCACGGGGACCTGCGCATCGCGCAGAGAAGTGAAGAATTGCAGGAACATGGGTGACAGATTGCCCGTCGGGGGGCGAACGTCAAGGGGCCGGGCCCGCCGCGGGACGCTGGACCGGTCGGCTTTTTGCTCTAGAATTGACCGTCTCACGGGGTTGTTTTGGGGACGTTTGCAATGGGAATTCTCGCAGCGCTCATCATTGGCGCGATCGCCGGCTGGCTTGCCGGCAAGATTGTCCATGGGGCGGGATTTGGGCTGATCGGCAACATGGTCGTCGGCATCATCGGCGCGCTGGTGGCGAGCTGGGTGCTGCCGCAACTGCATATTGCGCTGGCCACCGGCACGGTCGGCGCCATCGTGGATGCCACCATCGGCGCGGTGATTGTGCTCGTCATCCTTTCGCTGATAAAACGGGTCTGAAAGCCTGACCGAACCAGGAACGGCCGCCATGAGCGGCCGTTCCGTTTGTTGGACCAGGGCGATGCCCGGCCGACGACCAACAAGGACGCGCGATGAAATTTACCGGCACCAAGGACTATGTTGCGACCGACGATCTCAAGGTCGCCGTCAATGCCTCGATCGTGCTGGAGCGCCCGCTGCTCATCAAGGGCGAGCCCGGCACCGGCAAGACCGTGCTGGCGGAGGAAGTGGCGAAGGCGCTGAACGCGCCGCTTTTGACCTGGCACATCAAGTCCACCACCAAGGCGCAGCAGGGCCTCTATGAATACGATGCGGTATCGCGCCTGCGCGACAGCCAGCTTGGCGATGCCCGCGTCTCCGACATCAGGAACTACATCAAGCGCGGCAAGCTGTGGGAAGCCTTCACCGCCGAGCAGCGCCCGGTGCTCTTGATCGACGAGATCGACAAGGCCGACATCGAATTCCCCAACGACCTGCTGCTCGAGCTCGACCGCATGGAATTCCATGTCTATGAGACCGGCGAGACGATCAAGGCCAAGCAGCGCCCGATCATGATGATCACCTCCAACAACGAGAAGGAGCTGCCGGACGCCTTCCTGCGCCGCTGCTTCTTCCACTACATCAAGTTCCCCGACGCCGACACGATGGGCCGCATCGTCGACGTCCACTTCCCCGGCATCAAGAAGCGCCTGGTCGAGGAAGCCCTGCGCATCTTCTTCGAAGTGCGCGAGGTCCCGGGCCTAAAGAAGAAGCCCTCGACCTCCGAGCTGCTCGACTGGCTCAAGCTGCTGCTCAACGAGGACATGAGCGTCGAGCAACTCCGCGAGCGCGACCCGCGCAAGCTGATCCCGCCGCTGCACGGCGCGCTGCTCAAGAACGAGCAGGACGTGCACCTGTTCGAGCGGCTGGCGTTCTTGAGCCGGAGAGAGGTTTGATCTGCAAGCGCGCAGAGACAACTTGACCGCAATTCCTACCGCTACCCTGGGCCGCGCTTCCCAGCGTCATCTCGGATTCGGATGACCGTCAAGGCGGAGCTGATAAACGAAATAGGTTGGGGTACAGAACCCGATCTTTCGGCTTTGCAAGTTATTCAACGTCTGGGCACTGACGTTGAACCTTGCACTCGTGACAAAATCCGGCATCTGCTGGCAAATATAATCCTCGCGGCAAAACCGCGACGGCGAGCATGTGTTCAGGAGACCGCGGCCGACGCCAGCGGCGAAAATGCCGCTGTCGAAATATCCCTTGGCCATCTGCTCAAAGCCCTTGCCTCCGACGATCGCGCAGATTTCCTCGGGCACGCTGCCCGGCCGGATCACCGCCAGCGACGCCTCCTCGGGCTTGCAGGGACGAGTGACTCGGCCCAGCGGCACGCCGATCTTCGTTGGACGGCAGTTGTAGCCGTAGCCGCTCAATTTTCCTTCCGGCAGCTTGTAGACGAGTTCTTCCTTGCTGACGCGGTCGCTGAATGCGCGCAGGTTGAAGCCGAGCGGGTTGTTGGCGGCGGTCTTCGCTGTGGAGTCCTCGATGACGTTTGAGCGGCAGCTCAAACCCGCGGCGACATTCCGTGCCGCGGTCACGCATTGGCCGAGATTGGAGGAGGTCGCAGCGTTCGTCACCAACGCCTGACAAGTGAGGTTACGCGTGGCATTGCAGCTCCATTTCGCGGCCTGCGCCAGATCCGCATTCAAAGGGCACGGCATGTTGTCGCCGGCGGCAACATAAGCCGGAATTCCGCTTTCCCAGGCCGCCGGTGGCGCCGAAGGATGCGGGCGAAAACTGTTCGGCGCCTGACCGAGCGAAACCCGCTCGACATAGTCCTTGCGGCGAACAAGTTCCGCGTAGACATGGGGCGAGAACGGCAATTGCAACTCGTTACCGTCAAGGGCGTTTCTGATTGCGTCCGCGTCGCGGCCGAAATCGAACCGGTCCACGCCGAGAAGATGGAATCCGGCGGTCGAGGATGATTGATGGCAGCCCATGCAGGACGACGTGTTCAGGCGTTCGAGCAGACCCGCGCCGGATTGCACGAATTTTGGTGATCTCCCGGGGACACCCGCCGCCGCGACGATCCGTGCCGCCTGCTCGCTGCCGATTGCGAGATCGAAGGGACGATTGGCCATGCGCGCGCTGCCGGCAGTGGAAAAACTGAGCGCGATATCGGCCTCCAGGCTCTCCGGTATCCTGAAGGTGCCATTGTCGATCTCGGCGATGTGGCCGGCGAGATAGTCCTGCAACTGCTTCTGCTTGGCGGGATCCTTCAGGATTGCCTGCACGTCAGGCGTATTTTCCAGCCGTGTCGGCTGAAACCTGCCATCCCTCGGCGCGAATATCCGCATCCAGTAGATCGCCTGTCCGGCGAATTTGCGGTTCTCCATGTTTTCGAGGTCTGATGGGAAGCGCACCACCTGCGCATTGATCTCCATCTGCTTGAAGATCAGTCGCGAAAAATCCAGCGGCCCCTGCAGCAGGCGTTGGGCAACCACTGCCGGATCGTCAGTATCGATCCCGGCGACGCGCCAGAGCGAGGCGACGTCCTGGCAATTGCTGCCGTCATCCGCATAGCTGAACACCATGTTCACGGTGAACGGCATGCGCGACGCGTAAGTCTTGCCGTTCATCCTCACTTCGTAGCCGAGCCGGTAGATGAAGCGCAATTCGTCGCAATGCGCGGAATCGAAATCGCGGCGATCCATCCGATTGACGACGCCCGACAGGAGGAACAATCCGTCGCTGGAACCGAGCCATTTCTCGTTGAACACGCGCGCAACATTGCCATTCAGCCGCAGCGTCTTGCCAGCGTCCGTTTTGGCCGACTTCGGGTCGTAGGTTTTCAGGATCTCCTTTTCCCAATCGATGCCGAGTCCCGCCGTGATACGCGTGACGTCGGCGGACAGCACGGCGGCGAACTGCGCGTAGGTCTCGCTGAATTGCGACAAATCGCTCGCCCGCGTCGGACCTGCGGCGACCGCCGGTTGCGGCAGCTTTTGCGCGGCGTGAATTTTCGTGAACAGGGTCAGCAGCGAAAGCGCGGACGAATTGTCATGATCGAGCACCGCGAGTAGAGGCCCCTGGCTGATCAGGGTCGTCACCTCTGCGGAAGCCTGAGGCGACTGGGCAAGGCAGGGAGAGATCGAAAAGATCAAAAGACAGACTACGGAGACAAAGCGCATCCACTGTTCCTACTACACTAAGGCGCATCTTACAATTTATAGGTGAATGCTCTGGAGGCCACCGTTTTGAGGAAATTGGGGCGGCAGGACTCTGGATTGCTTCGCTGCGCTCGCAATGACGGAGCAAGGGGGCATTGGCGTCGTTCTCCAACTCACATTACGAATTGTAGACATGGCTGCGCATTCTCGCGGCGCATTTGGCCCGAGTTATCCTCTCTCATAGCCTTCTTCGAAGAACGAGGGCGCAGGGAAAGCCGGGTGCCGGCTGGCACCCACCGTCCGCTGTGCGAAAGCACACGCGGAAGAACTGCACAGCGGCATACAGGTGAAGCCGTACGCACGGCCTTCCCTGCGCAGGGGGAAAATAAATATCGGGGTGGCGACGTAGAGAGTCCTGCGGACTCCTTAACTCATTGATCTAACGGAAAATGTACCCTCATAATGCCATGCGCGTTCTTGCGCCTTCCCACACACCATTGGGACAAAACCGGGGACACACATGGCACGAAAGATCCGTCACAGTGCGCTGGAGAGTCGCAGTGCTCGCTTGAAATTGCAGATTCGTCGTAAGCCTTATCCAGGGCCGTCGTTGGCACGCGGCGTCTCGCTGATGTACCGGCGCAACAAGAACGCGGGCTCGTGGGTGGTCAAGGCCAGCGATGGGCATGGTGCCTATTGGACCAAGGCCATCGCCGACGCCGACGATTTCGACGAAAGCAACGGAAAGGCAATCCTGACGTTCTTCGAGGCGCAGGACGTCGCGAAGAAGCTGGCGCGAGGCGAGGACGGCAGCGCCGATAGCGCGCCGATCACCATCGACACCGCCCTGAAGGATTACAGGCGCGATCTGGAAGCGCGAGGCGCCAACCCCTACAACGCCGAGCACCCACGCCTGCACCTCACCAGCGCCCTGCTGGCGAAGCCTCTGGCCCTGTTGACGGCCAGCGAGCTGAAGCGCTGGCGGGATGGCCTGCTCGGCAGGATGGTGCCGTCAACCATCAACCGGCTGTGCCGCTGCATCTGCGCAGCGTTGACGCTGGCGGCGCAACACGACGAGCGCATCAAGAACCGCGATGCATGGGAGGTCGGCCTTGCCGGATTGCCGGATGCGCAAGAGGCGCGCAACGTCATCCTGCCCGACGACAAGGTGCGCGCGTTCGTCGCCACCGCCTACGGCATCGATCATCAGTTTGGTCTGCTGATCGATGCGTTGGCGACAAGCGGCGCGAGACCGAGCCAAGCCGTTCGGCTGCGCGTCGAGGATCTGCACGATCACCCAGTGCGCCCGAAGCTGATGATGCCGAAGAGCGCGAAGGGCGGCGGCAGAAACCGCAGCCAGAAAAAGATCGAGCGCTACTCGGTCCCGATCACCGTGCAGCTCGCGGCAAAGCTGAAGGCGGCAGCGAAGGGACGCGCCGACGACGCGCCCTTACTGCTGCAGAGCGACGGCCGGGCATGGGACAAGAGTCCCGGCCAGAATTGCCACCGGCAGGTTGACAACGTCGTCAAAGCCATCGGACTCGATCCTGCCGAGGTGACGATGTACGCGCTACGGCACTCGTCGATTGTCAGGATGCTGCTGGCCAACGTGCCGATCCGGCTTGTGGCGTCGCTGCACAACACCAGCGTCGCGATGATTGAGAAGCACTATTCGAGATTCATCGCCGAGCACAGCGACGACATCTCGCGTCGCGCTCTGTTGCAGCACGAGCCGCCGAACGTTGACAACGTTGTGGCGCTGGCGAGTTGATCAGCCAGGCTGCCGTCTAGGTAACGCAAACTAATTGTTAGTCTGACATGACTGACTGTCAGACTAACGTTAGCTAACTAGAACGTCAGTTGCTTGTCAGTCCCAAGTGACCTTGGCATCATTGAAGGAATTTCCATTTTCACACTGGCCTAGCGGCTTGCCGCTGATTCTCGATCGTGCTTAGAGCAATGACTCCCACAACAGCGGCAGCGAATGCGCAGCCTATCGGGTCGCCGATCAACCGGCCGTCGCGCACCACTGACACCTTGCTCGGAATATTGCGTGATGATGGTCGAGGCTTTACCTTTCGAGGCGCTTACCGAGGAGCAGTGGCAGGCCATCCGATCCATCCGCGTGGACTGGCCCGACGACATAGATTGGCAGGAGGTCCGCAAGCACATTGAGGTGCAAGGTTGGGCTTATTGGAAGTACCACGAAGGTCGAAACGCATTCGGATTGCCGCCGAAAATGCGCAAAACCCTAGGCGGATTGTTACGGCAAGTCCGCAAACTGCGAGAGGGAATGAAGTCGTTGCCGCGACACGTTCTCATCGACGGTCCGGATGTCAGTTTCGAAGCGCTAGAGCAAAGACTTGAGGATTGGCTTTTCATCTACAACGCCTTGGACGGACCAAGTTTTTCAGGCCGCCGTGATTACTACCGCGATAACCTGTACCAAGAGCTACTCCAACTGTGGGTAGATCCATTGGAGGGTCGGCTCTCGTATTCGCGAAAGCTGGATGGCACGCCATATGGGCCGTTGATCGACTTCCTGACGATTATCGTCACAGCCATTCTCGGCAGGGCGCCGGGTCCATCCGGTATAGCCAAAATCATCGATTCAACGGAAATGATCTCCTGACTTCCCGCTTCAAAGCGCGAAAGAATTTTGATTTTCGAACTGCCCCGCATCCACCCTGTCCTCCAGAGTGCTTGGGATAGCCCCATGAACACGGAGGACAAAGCATGGCGCGCCCTGAAGTAACTGGCCGCAAACCTTTCTACAAAAGCGAGGACGCTGACGCCTACAGCGTCGAAGAGTTCTGCGCGCGTCAGCGCATTAGCCCGCAGCTCTTCTACAAGCTGAAGCCTCAGGGTCTGATGCCTGTCACGTTCAACGTCGGCACTCGCGTGTTGATCTCGCGCGAGGCTGCCGCGGCGTGGCGTCGTGCGCGCGAGAACGCGGCGTAGCAGACGGCGGCCTAGCCAAACAGAAAAGGCGGCTCGCAGCAGCCGCCCCTTCATCAACAATTTATGGATTCGAAATGCGTGCTTTTGATAGCAGCGCGTGCGTTTGCGCGCAAGCTGGTGATGAGTTTCCTAAGCCGGAAACCGCCGTCTCCTTCTTCGATCCGCTCGTGGCGTACAGCTACGATCTGATCGTCATCGATCCCCCGTGGCCGTTCAAGACCTGGAGCCCTGCCGGAGACGGTAAGTCGGCGTCGCAGCATTATCGCCTCATGACGCTCGCCGAAATCGAGGCGTTGCCCGTTCGCGGCTTGTTGAAAGCCAACGCCGTTGTCCTGGTCTGGACCACGGGCGCCATGCTTGCCCAGGCCGTGGCGGTCATGGAAGCGTGGGGCATCACCTTCAAGACCGAGCTTGCCTGGCGCAAGATCACGCGCAACGGCAAAGTTCGCATGGGCTGCGGATACTGGGCGCGCAGCATGCACGAACCCATTCTGCTGGGCACAGTCGGCAAGCCGCCCAAGGTTACCCTGCCGTCTTGCTTCGACGGACTTGCTCGCGAGCATAGCCGCAAGCCTGACGAGTTCTACGAGATGATCACGACGAAGACGCCGGGCTTGCGCCGTGCCGACGTGTTCGCGCGTGAAAAGCGCGAAGGCTGGGATGCTTGGGGGAACGAGGTCGGGAAGTTTTCCCAGCCTCGTAGCACTCAGCAGAATGCAACGTTGCTTGGTGACCACAAATTGCTCGGAGTGATGCCATGAGCGCGCTCCGGTTCCCGTTTAGCGCTCGCCAGATCGCCGCTGTCATGGGCGGCGATCTGACTGGTCGCGATTCCTGTAACGTCCCTGGCCCCGGGCACTC
>NZ_JAPRAQ010000041.1 GCF_029989365.1 Bradyrhizobium sp. Arg816
AGGTAACCCCCTGCACAAACAGGCCGGATATAAAACTGCAGCCGTATTCTGTGTGGCATCCCTTCTAAGCGAGACTTGGCAAGCGGGAGGCGTCCATATAAGGACCATGACCCCAGCGACGGGCAGCGGATCGTTGAGATTTAGGTGAAGGCTAATCGACCAATACTACTGAGCTGGCTATCGATCTACCAGCCGCGCTCGCCCCGTCTCTGCAACCCCGACCCGCTTCAACGGGCCGAGCGCTACCGTCTTGCCGTATGGCTTCAAAAAGAGAGTTGACATCAATCCGCAATTAAAGGGCCGATTGACAACCTGCATTCTGCTTCGCCGTAACGGCGGCCGTCCCGCCCTCAATAAGCGCCTCCTCAAGCCTGAGGATATCGGCAGCATCCTCGGGATAAAGAGGCCGCCTGTCCCACTGCCCCGGATTATGACGCCCGTTGAGGCGACCGGCATTGCTCCGCCACTTCCTCCTGAAGCGGCGCTTGCGCTCGGTTTCCGATATACCAGAACTGTTTCCAGATCGTTCAGCGTCCGCTGTCTTTTCGCTGCTCTCGATTGAGCTGCGTCATGTTCATGATTGATGGTGACCTCCTCGCTTGCCAGGAGATTGCTCCGGGCACTTGGATCCGTCGCCTCGTCCTGGGATCGCTGGCCATCGTTAGAGGCGTCTTTCGCCGAGGAGAGCGCGCGCGGTCGCCCGCGAGAAAACAAATGACCGGAATCATGATATGCTCGAAGGACGCTTACGCCTGTCTTCATGAGGGCGTCTTTCGGGAAGTAAGTATCTAGGTGATTAACCAGGGACTAGTGGTCCCTTAGATCAGTCGTTTGGCCACGGGCGCGGAGATCATTCGCCAGTCGACGAAGTGCCTGAGTATAAAGCTTGACCGTGTTCGGTTGTGGGTTCTTCTGAGCCGTATATTGAGCAATCGCCCTGTCGATAAGGTCCCGGTCTTCTGTAGATAGATGGGGATAGGAGCCCCCAGCGCCGACTGGCGCGGGTTCGGCCTGCCTTGCCTCAGCCAAGTGCTGCTCAAAGCCATCTTGCCCGGCCTGGCTCGTCTGCGGCTCTTGCAAGACGTCGTGCTGCACCTGCGACCAAGCTGGCACGTTAAACGGGTCAAAATCTTGCGGGTCCACGCTAACCTCACCTCCAGGATCACCTGAACAGGTCTGCCTAGTCGGGCAAGCTTTCGAGAACCTGACCTGGCTATGATTCCGCGGCGCAGAGTTATTCGCGGTGGCCAACCTCGGAAATGACCGCGTTCGGGACCAGGCTCTCCTGAACAATCCGCCTCACCCTCCCTGGGATCCAACGACATCTTTTGTCCATAAGCTCTTACAGCTGGCGCACCCTTAGATCCCAACGGGCTCGTCTGGCGCAGATGCAGCCGGTCCCTTCAACTAGACCGCCAACTCAACTCCCATGCTGCACGAGAAGGTGGAACCAAAATGGCGTTATTGATGATCAAAAGAATACCAACGTAGATACCAACAGATTGAGCGCGTGTTCAGTTTGGGGCGTGTGCGTGATGCTTGTGGGGTTATGAATGTATGATAGTCCCACGCCTGCATATATTCCCGGAGCAAGATGGGCGGTATATGTTCCGGTGATTGCCGTGGTATCGCGATGCGCAAGCCGGCCTTTAGTCAGGGCAGCATCCACCGCAAATTTGCTCCAGCTCGTGTTGCTAGCAACGAATGCAATCAGATCACTGGGCCGGCTATCAAAAGGCCCTTTCGCATAAAGACGAAGCTCGTAATATTGGCCGATCCTGTTGAGGACAGGCGGAGCTAGCATGATGGAGAAGCCGCCGTAGATGCCGCGAGACGGCGACCCAAGGGCGTCACTCTGCCAGAGCTGCCTGTCGGCGGCGATGTAATGAAAATTATTCCCGCTCTCCCTTTGTTGCTTGGGATCCGCCAAATTCGTGTAGCGGCTACTGTTCAAACCAACGCCCGCCCGCAGCCACGTGTCGGGTACGCCGGCAGCAGCCTTGCTCTTGTAGCCGGCTTCTTCAACGAGAAGGATGCCCGCATTGGCCGTGCTCCAGTTCAAGCCGGTGGGATTCTCGGTTATGTGGGCAAAGGCACCATCTGGACTGATTGAGCGCTGGACCGAGACCTTGTTGTACAAGCGATCGTCAATATTGTACTTCAAGTTGACCGCCGGCGTCGGCGCAGCATTGGTGCTCATCCCTGCCTGGAACAAGGCAGACATGTTCGATCCTGTAATCCCTCCGAACAATGTGCCGGTGAACTCATTTTGGTTTCTGAGGTAGCCAAGTTTGAGTTCTACTGTCCTCTCGAAGAAAGTCTGGTAGTAGGCGAGCGTATTGATTCCCACTCGATCTGGCCCCGGGCGATCCCACGTCCAGTATTGCTGCTCGGCTCCTACGACAATCTGCCCGTCGGCAATGCCAAACCGGCTGAGATCGTAGGTGACGATCATGAAGTTTGCCGACGCGAAGGTCGGATTCTGGCCCATATAGAGCTGGTTTGCGATAGTGCTCCTGGCTGCATTCGGCAGCTGGTTGTTTACAAAGATGTTGTGTGTCCAGCCGATGTAGCCGATGCCGACATCTGCCAGCGCCGATCTAACGCCGTGCTTGTCCTGGTCAATCGTGTCCGCAGGGCCAGGTATGTTGAGCCACAACCCTTTTTCACGCAGCTTGTCGTACCTTTCGAAGGGATCGATCGTCTTTTGCTGTCTCGTCTGAGCACCCTTGCCCGCATTGCCGCGCTTCTCGAAAGGCACTCCGGGACCTGCTGCTGGCGCCGGGGCAGGAGGGCGGATTGCCTGACGGATCGGGTCGATCGGGAGCTTTGCGGCCCGATCGGAAGTCTTTCCTCTTTTGCTGGTCTGATCCACAGGGTGGTTACTAGGATCAAGTCGGCTCGCGGTTTGTGCCAGTACGGAATTGCCGACCAGACAAGCCGCTAGCAAAAATGCGATAACAAGCCCAGATTGCTTTCCCCTTGGCCTGAAATTGAAAGAAAGTGCTGCCGTAGCCGAGTATGTCCGAGGCGAGGTCGTCGCAAGAAGGCAATCCTCGCGGCGCGACGATGATCCGGTCCGAAACGTTGCTGTGCATGACGCCGGCGCGCCGAGAGCCAGCGGAGAGCGATGGCTCGGCAAATGCTCACGACGAGCGCGCGGGGGCTTGCTGTCCTGGCCACCAAAACATTGCGAATGTCCACCTCGCTCACTGCGAGTCAGGCGAGTCTGGCGGTGCCGCGCATCTGCATCGAAGGCGGCTTTCTGGGCGAAACGGCAGCTACCAGAAAGCAAGGCTCGCCGTGCATGAGGCTTTGCTTCACGAATCGCTTCATTAATATCGTTATCAGCGAAACAGGAGACAATCGCCAGGCCTGAAGGCCGAAGAGCCTTCGAATTTGCGCGCGCGGCAACCACACAACAACATCCGACGTGATGGCGCAGGAGACCGAAGGAATCAGCCGTCGAGCAGCTTTGGCGGGTATCGGCGAGCGCTTGCCGGCTGCCGTCAGCGCCGCAAAACCTATCTTGCATCCGAATCCTTGACGTGCGCGGCTTTCGTTGGTCACGCTTGCCACGTCCCCGTCATCTCGAACAATCTGCCGAAATTGGTAGTTGACCAGGTGCAGTGCTTGCCGGTCCAATCGGCATTGCCGCTCGGCCGATCAGCCGTGGCGCTTACGTGGCACGACCCCCAGAGCAAGTTTGCTGGTCTCGGCGGGGCGTGAGGCGGGGCTCCATCGAAAACACTGCAGGAATGAGTGGACGGTTTGCATTCGTGCCGTGGCACGGTAAGAAAATCTCGTCGGTTCTTCTGAATGGTGAGAAAATGCTGCACCATCTCCGGCGAAGATGAGTACCATTGCTCGCTGGTGACGCTATCATGGAGTACACGCGCAAATTGTCGCGTTGCGTTGCTCAAGAAGTAGCGTTTCATAGGAGCAGGGCAGACGATCGAAAGCTCGGCAAGATTGATTGTTGTCGACGCTGGCAGCTCCTGGAGCGCGTGAGCATCGCAGCCTATCGCATCGAGATCTTGAACGAGGGACAATGGACATGATTGATCAAGCGGCCGCTTCAGACTTGCGGCCGATCTTGCACGGGCCGCCAAGTCGCATTCTCCCGGTTTTGGTGCTCCCGCTTGTCCTCGTCAGCTCGTGTGCTGCTGGCGTCTGGCTTTGGGCTAACCTTGAAGCGTTTGTCGAGACGCCGGAAGCCCGGGACGTCGCTTCGACGATGAGCCTGTCACTGGAGGACAGGGCAGCCTTGTTTGAGATAAACTGGGCACAGCAGAAAACTGGCGATGAGATCGCAGTACTCAACAGCCGGATCAATGCCCAGCGGGATGACCTAAAAGGGATCCTGGATCAGATCACCATGCTGACTTCGCGGATCGATTCGCTGCAGAGTTTAACACCTGTCCCCTCTGCTGCTTCCAAGCCTCCTTTGGCGCCAGCCCGGGCGGTTTCGAGCGTCGCCAGGAAACGCTTCGGGCGGTCCAAACCACAGGCACCTGCCTCCGTCGGAGGCGCGCCAGTGATCGCCGGACCGAAGACAGCCAAGCCTTGAGGTCTGAGACACTGCAGGCGTGGTCGAGTCTCCAACTGTGCTCGACGAGGGGGACCGTAGCTTCGCAAAGCTGCCTCCGGCCGTAAAATACCGGAAGCTTGTGCGGGCGCCGTCGTCTCCAGCGGCATGTCACTGAGGCTGTCACTATCATCGAGAGCACTCCAGGGGAGGTGGGGCAGCGCACTTCCCGCATGATCGAGCCGTGGCCCTGAACGGCGGAATCCGCCGCGCCAATCCTTTAATCAGCTCTCGTTTAATCAGCCTTCGCCAGTTTTGAGGCCATATCTGAAAGCTCGTGTCCATCACACCGACGCGGCATTCTCGAAATCTGGCCTGTCTGCCCGAGGCGCTACTTCGGATCGCTCCCTCGCGAAGAACTTGGAGGTTTGGGATCTGCTCACGTGCGTGGCTTAGTTAATAGGGATGCGGTCGAGATAAGTGTCGAACGCGGCAGCAACAGCGCGAATGACAAACCGGTGCTCCTGCTTGACCCGAATGAATCCCTCTTCAATCTCCACTATCCCGTCTTCGGCAAGCATTCCCAGGCGCTCGGCCGAATCGAGAAGAGGAAACGGATCAAATCCGTGAGCAGCACAGATCGTTGGTACGTCGGCCTGCAAATCGCACATCAGACGCTCGATGATAGCGGCGCGGAGGCGATCTTCGGCGGTGAGACAGTAGCCTTTTGAGGTTGCCAGACGGCCAGCCTGAATGTGTTGGTGATAGGAAGCGGTTGCAATCTCGTTCTGGACGTAACCGTCGCGCAGACGGCCGATGGCTGATGGACCTAAGCCGATCACGGTTTTGCAGGTATCAGCCGAATAACCCAGGGAGTTGCGGCGCAGCCGACCAGCTTTCTGCGCCAGCGCGAGCTCATCATTGGGCAGGGCGAAATGGTCGAGCCCGATCTGGCGGTAGCCGGCCGAGACCAGCGTATCTGCAATAGCCGCGGCTTGCTCAGCGCGGGCGACATTATCCGGCAGCGCCGTCTCATCGATTTGGCGCTGACGTTTCATATAGGAGGGGACGTGAGCATAGCCGAAAACCGCAAGCCGGTCTGGCCGCATGGCCAGAGCCGTCCGCGCGGAGTCCACGCAGGACCGCACCGTCTGATGCGGCAGTCCGAAGAGAAGGTCGAAATTGATGCAGCTTATGCCATGCTGGCGTAGACTTTCGACGACAGAAGCTGTCAGCACCTCGCTCTGCACGCGGTTGACCGACCTTTGAACCACCGGATCGAAGCTTTGCACGCCGATGCTCGCGCGGCTAATCCCGGCCGCTTGTAACATTTCGACCATCTCGGCGGCGACCCCACGCGGATCGATTTCTATCGCGATGGAAGCTGATTTGCTGAATGCAAAGCAGTGGCGCAGGAGTTCCATCAAGGCGAGAAAATCGCTCGGTGCAATGGTGGTCGGCGTCCCTCCGCCGAAATGCACGTCGCACACCGGCAGAGCGCGCGGCGCTTGCTCTGCGACCAAGCCTATCTCGTCCCGCACTGCCGCCAAGTAATTGCGGATCGGTCGCTCGCCGCGAGTGAGGCTTGTAGGGAAGCCGCAATACCAACATATAGAGCGACAGAACGGAACGTGGATGTAGAGCGATACGGGCTCCTCGGGCGGCAGCCGCCTCAGCCATGTCTCACAAGTCTTGGCACCGACCATCGCGGAGAAATCCGGTACGGTTGGATAGATGGTGTACCAAGGCAGACGAGCATCGCAATACTTGTTTAGGAGGGAGATCTGCAAGGCTTAACTTTCCATGCTCAAACAGCATGAAGCTGACCGATGGCCTCTCTTGTGTCTTTGCGTTATGTCAAACCCGGCGAGTGGTTTCTGAGATCTGGTCCGGTTTTCGATGTTACTGCCAACGCAGCTTAGGGGCAGGGCAGGGAGTGAGAGCCGCTCGTTGGCGATTATCTGGACGTTTAGGATATGAATTTTCTCGTGCGAGCACGGTTAAAGCGGCTAGACGTGCCCGACGAGCCGCGCGAACGATCAATCGCTCATCCGAGGGCACGTCGTTTCGCATTGGCTGACGGCCAGTCATTTTTGCGACGAAAACATGGACTTGTAGGTCTCACCAGGAGCAGCCGAGCTTGCCGCTGCATCTTCAAACCGGCGTTTTCAAGCAAGAGCCGATTTGGTTGCTCACAGAGTTCAACGGATGCCTCCCTCCAAGGCCGGCGTGACACGAAAGATAAGTTGCTTGCTAGATGAGAGCGCAAGGAGCGCAATAGCACAACGTGACGCGACGTGCGAGTCACGTCCTTTAGCGCAGCCGACGAATACAATTATTGATCCCTAGTATCGAACGCATAAGCCTCAATTCCGCCACGCTGGTTGTCTCACTGCCATAAGCATCATCACGGATGTACTGATGATGTTGGGGCGACCCCAGCGCACTTTCAGCCCCCCGGCGAAGTGCGTCGGGGCGCCTTGGTTCGGCGGCGTCTCGTCGCTGTCTGATGCAGCTCACCAACTCACAACGACTTCGGACGTCTTGCTGGGCGAAACCCGGCCAGATGCATCGGACGAGACACGATCTGCAATAGTTTCTATTCTGCTTCATCAACTGGGTTGTTTTTTTTTACATCGCCTTTGGAGCTATCGATTCCTGCCAGATCGCGCATATCTATTCCGTTAGCCGTCATTGGCGTCGCATCGTGCGATGAACCTGCAGCTCTCAGTTTCACATAGACCGCCTGGTCAGGCCTCGACCATCCCGTCACTATATTTTCGATGCTGCGAGCTGGAGCCGTCCATGCAGGAGCGGGCTGGGAGATCTCGCGCCTGTTCATTGCATGAAAATGGCCTTCCCATCCTGGCATTTCAGTCCATTCACAACGGATCGAGGAAGTTTGTGGTTCGGTGGGCCAATCGAACCTGGAGCTCGTCTCGCGCGAATGAGAGCTGAGCCCAGCCAAGCCTCAAAGAGATTGCCGCCAAACAGCTGGATCAGTCGAAAGTGGACACTCCACCCAACTTCTGTTGTACAACGCCGAAGGCATCGAACTCATCGGGGAGCGATAAAAGGATGACTATTGTGACGCGGCTGATCAAAGGCAGCACGCGCGACATTTTGACGGCTTCGTGGCCGAGGCGGCTCATTGCCACGCCTTCGCATCCATGCCATCTCGAATTGCCTGCGACTTTCTGGCGCTCAGCACATCATCTTCCCTACATTCTCCATGAGAACGTAACCGACACACGCATGGGAAACGAGATTGCGCGACGTTGCAGTTCTACATTGGAGTAGATCTTCCAGGCTCCCCCCTCTTGAGGAAGTCGAATGCGCCCCCTGGCGTGATCCGCAGGGGTAGCGAGAGCGTGCCCGATCGCCTCCCATCAGATGCTCTTCTTCCTGCGTTACTGCGCCCTAGATTAGAGGGCCGCGCAGGCCATAGACGAGATGGAGGTACGCCTCATCCCGCTGGCGCGCCCCGCCAACATTGCCCCTCCCGCCAAATGGGAAGCGCGAACGGGATGTGACAAGGTACGGACCGCTCGGCTCATGACGATCAGCTGGGATGCACGAGGTGATCCGCCCCATCGTCGCTCGACCCGACAACTTTTCGTGGTCGCGTTGGCGGCTTTCAGAGTTAGGCAAGGCGCGCGGACCAGACTTAAGCTGCAGCCTCAATCATGTTGCACCCCGATTGACCGTGCTGGATCTCCTGCCGATCCCACGAAAGATGGGAGTTGAGAATTTCAAGCGAGAACCAATTGGACGCCGGCAACGAGCATAATCGCCACGAGGATAAATCTGATGCCTGCCGGGTTCAGACAGTTCAGGCAGACTACCGTTCCAGCGACCGCACCCGCCAGCGCGAAGATAGCGTAAAAAGCCAAATCCGGAGAGGGAAATTGGCCGCTGAAAAGAGCTCCAACGAAGCCGACTGTGGAATTGGCCAGAATAAAAGGCGGTGATAACGCGACGGTCTGCTTCGGTGATGCCAAATTCAGTGTGATGAGCGTCGGCGCGAGGAACACTCCGCCGCCCACGCCGGTCAGGCCCGAAACCAGGCCAAGGGCCGCGCCAATGCTCACGCTTGCCGTGAGCGGAGTTTCGCAAACACGATCGGCAGTTTGTCCCCGCTGCATGATCATCACTGCGCTCGCCAGAAGAAGAACAAGCCCCGTCAGCGTCTTGTACATGTGGTCTTCGAGCACAATCAAGCCACCGACAAGCGACGCTGGCATCGACGAAAAGAGAAGCGGGCGCAGAATTGCCCAGTCAACGACCTTGTTGCGGTTGAAGAGCCACGTAGAATAAGTCGCGACGACAATGTTGAGACCAAGCGCCGTCGGGTGCATCTCTGTCGATGACATACCCAAAAATGCCATTAGCGAGACGAATGCAGTGCCACCCGCCTGGCCGACGCTCGCATAGAGCAGTGAGATGATCGCGAAGAGCAGAGTAGCCATGATTCACCGACCTTGGCGACGATCTTCGCCGTTTTCCACCGAGCCCATCATGATTCGTGCATCAGGTGCGGTCTAACTGTGTTTCTGCTTGGGGACGATCTAAGCGCTTCGCCGGAATCGCTGGCCGGAGGTGCAGTCAATCCTTAACCAGTGCCGTGTTTGGACCGTCCCATCAATTGCCGGACTTGGTACTTGACTGGGCTGCGATAGGGCTGCGTTTGGGCCCTAAGGGGGGGCGGACTCGTGGGGGCCGCCGAGGTGAGCTGCATTTCTTGCTGTAGCTCACCTCGTGCCGCGCCTCGCGCTAGTACTGTCGCCTTTCCTCCGCATGTCATAAATGCTTCGAGGTTCCGACGTCGCAACCAACCGTGTGCGTTCGAAGCCCTTTCTGCGACGGTTGATTTTGGTGAAATCAACAGTTGGTATGACACTTGCTAGTCTGGCGGCGGGTCCTCTCCCTGCTGGAGAAGCGCATGCAAAGTGTCCTCCGCATCAAGCAGATCTCGCGGTTACGAGTATCTCTCGTTGGGCCTTTAAGGTGGCCCCTTTCGGCACGTTTGCGCCAAGCCTGCCGGACGGATTCGATGAGACGCCGCACAACGATGCGAGGAGTATGGCTTCTGCCTCGACTGTTCCGTGTTGCTCATCGATCGCGTCGCCGGCGCCGTCGCACGGCGGAGAATCGGCGAACGGTTAGCGATGGCAATTCGCAAGATTGGGAAAAGACATGACTCTCCTGTTGTCTTCGTCTCTAAGCCGAGAATGGATGCTGACAGGACGCTCGTCGAGTCCCGCGCCGCCAAGCCGCTCGAGCTTAGCTGTATCGCGCAGATCAGAGCCCAGGATCTCGTCGTGCTGGGCCTCGAGACAAACCAAAGCGTCGTTCGGCTGCGTTTTCTCGCCATGCAAGCTCAACAGAGCCAAGCCTCTAGCGCTGGAGCTGTTTGGAAGCTTAGTCCAGGACCCGCGGACCTTCTGTCGGTGCCGGCATCATCAAACGGGACACCGTTGGGTTCGTATCGATGGCACAATCCTTCACACGGATGACGGGCGATGATCTCCGATTTGGCCAGTGCGCTATCGGCGAACTGGACCGATCACTTCCGCTCAGCCTCGGAGGCAGGGATGATGGCGCTATCGCCAGTGTTTGTGCGATCATGCCCGCGCATTTGGCGGCAGGGCAACGAATTCTGCGAATGGCGCCCGGCACAGCGCGAGCGCTTAGACTGCAAGAATAATTAACCCTCGAGTTCAGCTCATGGACTGGAATGTGGCTCCGCCTGAAACAAGCGCAATCGAACACGATGACGGGGAGCTCGATCGTCGTACTGAAGCGCCCATCATGGACCTCTTTAGCTTCACCGAATGCGCTAACCAGACTCATTCACTCAGAGCGCTATTTGAGCTTCTTGTAGGCTGTGCCACCAAGGAAGGCTTCAGTGAAGTCGCATACGGCGCTCTCAACTTCGTTGAGCCACTTCGGCTGGCGGAGTATCCACCCCCGACTGTGGCTGTGAAGTGGCCGCCAGACTGGTGCGACCGATACTTCAAGCGCAAGTACCATACTATCGATCCGGTGGTCCGGCGGACGCCGATGCTTTCGCGGCCTTTTTTGTGGGATCAACTCGCCGACCACTATCAGCTTCAACCGGACGAAAGACGCGTGCTGGACGAGGCGAGAGAGGCGGGGCTGAAAAATGGCATGAGCGTGCCGTTGTTTGGCCCGTTGGGTCGGATATCTGTGGTGTCGTTTGCATCTGCGTTCGACGATGCTGATCCTCAGGACCGCATCGGTCATCTCAACGCGCTGGCTTGGCAGTTTCACACCGCCTATGGCGACATCGCTCGTCCCTGCGATAATGGTTGCGAAAGAAAAGTGGCATTATCGAAGCGAGAGCTCAGTTGCATGCGGTGGGTGGCAGAGGGGAAATCGTCATGGGAAATTGGGAAGATCCTGGGAATCAGCGACAATACAGTCAACTTTCATGTCAAGAACGCGACGCGCAAGTTGGGTGCGACCAGCCGAATTCAAGCGGTCGCTATGGCTATTCGCCTAAATGTTCTTTGAATTTTGAGAACGGGGCACTAACAGCCAAATCGTGGGCTTCCAGCTTCTGGCATGTTGAGCGTGGCGCCTTCGGCGAGCTCGCAGATACGACGCTCCTTGGAGCAAGCCCGCTATCTCACGCTGCGTGAGGTTGTGGGACTTCATGAGATCGATGAATTGTCGAATCGGCTGACCTGTTTCCCCAGTGTGTTGGCGGCATCTCGGCCACACTCCAGCCAGCCTCTGGATCCAGTGTCGGACGAGCTCGCACCTGGTGCTTCGGAACTGGATTGGGGGGCCGGCAGGGAGAGGAGCAGCTGAGGGAAGAACCCCGACCGGGGTCGGGGTTCCGATTCACGCAACCGCGTGGAGGTCTCTATTTGGCAAAGGGCGAGCCAAACTTGTAATTGAGCCGTGCCGTGATGAGATCGATGTCCTGGTGGGCGCGGTCCGTGCCGAGAAACCCTGGGAAGCTTATGTTGCTGCGCTGCATGAACAAGTGGTTATACTCGACGCCAGCTGACCAGTTCGGCGTGAGGCTGACTTCGGCACCGGCCCCCAGAACGCCACCCCAACGCACATCATTGCTGTTGGCAAGCTCGGTGCGCGAAGCTACCGAATTGAGGTGATAGTTGTTGCTGGTCACCGCAGCACCACCCTTTCCGTAAAGTAGGACGGCATTGAACGCGTAGCCGATATGTCCCGTGAGTAGACCGAATGCGTCTGTCGTGGTGCCAACGGTGTTTGCCGGAAAGGCGGTGCTGACATTGGAGCCGCTGAAGTCGGCCCAGTTGCCCTGACCTTCGATGCCGTAGACCATGTTGAAGATCTGCCAACGATAGCCAATCTGGCCGCCAATGGTCCCGCCAGTCGAATTATGGCAGCCCTCGGAAGTGACGCCATTGAAGTCCCAGCAATTGTGGCTCGTTCCCCAACCGCCATTGACACCGATATAGTAGCCGGACCAGTCGATAATCGGGGCTGCGACCGGCAGCGGTGGCGCCTTGACGTTGACGGGCTGTCCGGCCAAGTCCGTGCCGAATGCCGGAGCGGCCGCACTGAGTGCGCCGATGCTTGCGGTCAGAATCAGAAAATTCTTCATTCGAGTTCGTTCCTTTCGATGCCCCCCGGTGCCGTGCGTTTAACAATATGATCGCGAATTGCTGTAACTGCCGCACAACATGTCTTCGAAAGAAATGGGTCAAATCGCACGCCACGTCAGATTGTGGAGCGCGCAACTTGCCATGGCACTGCCTCGACCGCAATGCTGGGGCCCGACACTGGTCGCTTCGCGCAGATGCTTCTTTGAATACGATCCGTTCGTGATGGCCTGTGACGGGAGGTAATGCTGCGAGCTGTTTAGCTCCCTCTGTCGCTGACTAGCGACAAAGCCGGGCTGCGCCAATACGTCCCGTGCATGCTCGCTATTCAGAGAGTTCGGCAAATGAAGACCGCTGATCGAGGACGCGTCTCGTGCGCTCAAGCTCATTCTTCCGGCAGGACGGTCGTGCTGCCGCTTGCAATCGTGAGCGATGCGGCGAGGATCGATCACAGGCCTGGATCGCTTGGCTCAGGATCTATCGCAAGTGTAGCACGATGTTCCTTAACTCGACGTCGATCGACGGATGTCAAAGGAGCCGATGCGACTGTGCTTGACCAGGCTCTTGCTTGAACTTGCGCAAGCTCGTGCCGAGCCAAAGGTCGAGAGAGGAAACGGTATGGCTTTTCCTGGCGCCAGCGAATATTAGAGCGGCTGTCCCGTCTCGTCGCCGACTTGCTCTGGGTTCCAGGTGACTGGTCTGGGGTCACCAGAAGAGCTGCACAGGCGACTGTCGTCGCGAACGTGCTCGTCTTCAGCGGGGCTGAACATGAGTGGAGGAAGGTCAGCTCCACCACGCTCTGCCCCGGTTGTTTTGCCGCCGCATAGGGTCTCCAAGAGCCTTAACAAGCCAAACTCATGTGGCAGTAGAGGTTCAAGCGCCTTATTGCTCGGCCGACGGCGCCAGTTCAGCCCGCAAGCTGCGTATCGCCTCGTTAGCCAGATTCAAAGTATTCCGCTCGCCCTTCTTTATGGAAGACTCAAGGAAAGTGCACAACCGGCTATGGAGGACCGTCTTGCGATTATGCGCCAGCAAAGGATCCTTCTCAACAAAGCGCCAGGCTTTATCAAATGCAACGCTCACGATAGCATCTGGCATCTGCACTTGCTCGGATAACAACTGATCCATCTCAACACTCCACGACGTCCTGATACAAGGAAGTACCTTCGCAAAAGCAAACCGAGAGTCTGTGGCTTGTCCCAGCAAGTAAGACATCAGAGCCGCAGTATGCTCGGGCATCGAGCTGCTCTCGATGCTTCAATGAATTTATAGATGTTTGTTGAAGTTACGATGACCCCGAATGTCGTATTGCCAGGCGCAATTCGAATAATTCCGAGGCGGTTGAAACCAGCTCGCGTTGTTCGCGCGGCTTCGTTGCCGAAGTGCTCTTGTTGCTCGGTGTCAGTCAATAATCGGGGCTCTTCTTCCTGCAATCGGAAGATCGGCGCCATGCCAATCACGACTAAAGCCGAACATCGATGAAAATGGTTCGTTCCCGCCCTTTCGCAGTCTCAAGCTAAGCAGCGTCTCTGGAAGCGCGTGGCGTTTTCTGGACACTGCTTGTTTGCTTTCTGACATGTGTCCGCGGGCACTCGTCCTTTGCTCGACCCCGCGCGGCCTCCAGCTTTCGCGCATGGGCGAACAGTTGTGATATGGAAAAGCCAGCGGACCGGCGCGCTTACGGGACGGTGAGCCCATAAACGCCAAGTCGCCGAATCCCTGGTTCGTACGGCCGTAGCAGTCAGCCCAGCAATAGACGTTCGATAAGCGCGCCATCAACCGCAGAAAAAGCTAAAGGAAATCTCGGTCCGCTGCTGCACGTGACAGAATTAGTTTCGCGATCTTCATTTGGTTGGCGGGAGTTCGGAGCTCTGGCGGTAATGCCGCCACGGCCTGATCGTGAAGGCGTCCCAAGTCCTGAAGGTCTTCTGGGTAGTAGACGCCACGGTCTCGCGACAGTCGCGTCGTTTGCCGGTCGCCGGCGCGGCCCTCGGTTCTCGTATCGCCGAGCTGGCCGAGCTCCAGTTCCGCCGTAATCATTTGGTTTGTGAGTGCGTTTAGCAGTCGGATCGCTTCGAGCTCGTTGCCTTCTTCGCGTATGAGGGCGGCCACGATGTCGAGTTGCAGGTCGATGCGATCCTCGAGGTCCTCTGAGCGTGAATTGGAAGGGTCAAGTTCCACGGTGTTGCTCCAAAGTAGTTAAATGCAGGCAGCAGACTGAGTAACGGTTGTGTCGTGCGTTCCCGTTCGCGAGACGAAGACGCGGAGATAGAACGTATGGCGCTGCACAAGGCAGGGTGCGCACACGGTCGTCGAAGGGAGAGAGTAGCAGGCATGATGCCGCGAACGGACCGCAAAGGCGGAATCGACTATAGAACGCTGCGAACTGCGTTGTAGATGGCCTGTCATCTGATTCGACCGTCGAGCCGGTCCAGCGCGTCGGACAGTGGCCGTGACTCCAGCCAGCGGGGACACCGCTGATGACGGCAGGTCGAGAAGTGCGGCCCGAACTGCGGGATTGCTTGCCGCCTGACATAGCGATCCAGACGTAACCGGAGGCCTCGCCAGGCAGAGTGCCATAAAGAGCGCTTGGCGCTGGACGCTGTTGCTGATGGCGCGCCGTCAACTGGTCCAGACCGGTCTCCTCATCATGGCAGAAAATTGGGTCCCAGCCCATGCCTGGCAACCCAGAAACAACATCCGCTACATACGTCTGCGGTTTCTGTCTGCATTCGTTGACAGGCGATGCCTGGCTCGGTGAGGGTGCAGATGGGCTCCTGGAGGGTGGGCGCGCTAAGAGACAAGACCGGCAGATCGCGCACCTCCACCCCTCGTTGGGGTGGTGATGTAAGGATTGCTGACAAGGGATAACCGCGCCGGGATATGGTCGAAGAGCGCCGGCGCATCGAATGAGATAGGGCGGCGTCAGGCTGTAGGAAATGAGTGTGGAAGCTGCCCGCCGACGAAGACTGAGGACGCGAGCAGAGTGAGAATCCACGATCACACCACCTACAGGGGTGGGCAGTAAGATCGCGAGGATATGCGGCTTGCACTTAGCGTGGTCAGATAGCTGACCGGACTGCTTTGTTTGAAGGCCGCGACGGCGTCGGATTGTCGGCGGCGCCCGCCTGGTCAGGGCAAAAAGTCCAGCCCGCACCGGTGTAGAGGGCAGTTCGCCTGCCCCAATTCTATGCAGCGCACGCATTTACCTTGGCCAAGCGGTGTGCGTGGGAGTCGATCTTCGTGTCGGGCCTTAGTATGATTGCAAAGGCGGAGGCGCCAGCGCGATAGATTACCTGCCAGACGTTGCGATTAGCCATCCGACTGCATTTGCGCCGCACGTGCGTCGATTCCAAAGATTGATGGGCCTCGTTGGCGATGCAGCCACGAGAACCTCGAATTGGCCTTCGACTATGCTGAAAGCAAGAAGGGTCCATTGCTCACACGACATTCGTGAAATGTGCTTTCCGGAAACCGGCGACCGACTTATGGGGTACTTGGCTGAAATTGGTAAAATCGAAAGTGTTGATGGGATGCATCCAGTTCGTGGATCGCGCACGCGCGTAATCTCATCTCTTACATCGAAAGCGGGTCAGTCGGTTTTTTCCTGCCGTCTTGGTGCAGTGAGCTTATGGGCCTTTTAGGCGAGCCTGCAGTTGCTGACCGGCCATGATTGAGAAGAAAGAACGGTCGCTGGGCGCTCACAACGAAGAATTTCGTTCGAAAGCAGAGTTCATGGGCCCGAGTAAGAGAAGCGCAGTCAGAAAAGTCAACGGCTCGATCACCGCCATTGAGGCTGACGATCGCCTTTGCGCCCAGGGCAAACGACGACCAAAATCGCAACCAGCTTCGGATAACCTCAGTGCGTCGGTCTACTTGCCAAGCATACGATCCCCCAAATCCAGACATTATCCGCCAAAGCTATCGATAATTTCAGCTTTGATTGCGGTTGCGGTGTACAGGGAAATCTCCGGTGGAAGGTTTCCGAATGCAAGCTGGCAAAGCAAGTAGTTGGCACCTGCCACTTCCATCTGCTGAAGAAGGAGCTGTCGGACCGAAGTTGGCGTTCCAACGACGCACAATTCGCTCTCGAGTGCTGCATCGAAGGTCAGCGGAAGGGCGGGCGGCGTCGGAATGTTGTTCAGCTCGTAGAGGAACTTAAAGCTTTCCAGCCATCGCCGATACGCAGTTTCGGCCGCCGCATGAGCGTCCCGATCAGACTTCGCAATCACGACCATGCGGGCCAGCCCGAGGAATGGCTCGCGGCCGTGTGCGGCTGTATTGTGGGCTTGATGGGAGCGGTAGGCGTCGGTAACGTTCCGGACAACACAGGCGGGGCCTATGCACGCCAGATTGGCGCCATTTGCAGCGGCCCACTGCGCGGACTCAGCCCGATTGCTCGCGATCCAGGTAGGCGGATATGGACGTTGATGAGGCCTCAACGTTAAGGGTATTTCGCTCAACTCGAAGTGGCGTCCCTGATAAGATAGCGCATGTCCCTTCAGCGCAATATTCAGGATTTCACTGGCTTCCGTATAACGGCTTGGTGCGGTATCTGCACTGATGCCGAAGAAGCCCCATTCAATCGGCTGGGAGCCGCGGCCTATCCCGACCTCGAGCCTACCGCCGCTCAATTGGTCAAGCATGCAGATCTCTTCGAATGCGCGCAGTGGATGATAAAGGTTGAGCAGCAGGACGAGCGGACCGAAGCGTAATCGCCGGGTGCGCTGCGCGACGCTCGATAGAAACAGGTTCGGCGAGGGCCCTCTGCCATGAGGTGTGCAGTGGTGTTCGGCCAGGTGATAAGCGTAGAAGCCGAGGGAGTCGTAGACCTCCGTTAGCTTAAGACGATCTTCATATTGTCGTGCGGCATCTCGGCCGTCGTCATCCAAATGGTCGAAAATGCCGCACGTTAGTCTTGAAGGAAGGCCACTCTTCACTCGATCAATCTCCGATTATGGGTCAGATGGTGAGTCCTGGTTGCTTCATGGCGTCGCGCTCAAAGAGGTCTCGTTCGTCATTTGACCCGCTTAGGCCGTTTCTCTTTGGGGGCGTGGAACCGAGCTTGCACTATGTGAGTGGGTCACGAGAATCCGCAAACGGGGTCCGGCCGTTACCTTGATAACGTTTGCGAAGCGCCTCCACACCGAGCATCTGCTCGACCAGAAGCATCGTTAGCCGCTTCAGAGGTCCCGTGCCTGCGCCAGATCAGCTCCGCACGGCTACTATTTGTCTATCATCGGACGTAGCGTCTCCTTCAGATCGACATCGGGCAGCTCTGCGAGCGCTGCAACGAACGCGAAAAATGCTCCGAAAGCTGCAAGTATAATTGAGCTTGCGAGTATCGCTGCTCCAACGACCTGAGTGTGTCTCATCATCCGTGTCTCTTTGGGTTTGGGGAGACGGCGTTGATGCCAATCAGTTCTGCTCGACAGTTTCAACACGGCCGTCTCGCCAGCGGTAAACCAGAAAACCAGGAGCCGCATTGTCTCCCTTTGCATCGAACCGGACTGGGCCAATCACGGTATGGATCGGCCCTGAACGAAGTGCGCTGGCGACGCGCGCAGCATGGAAAGAGCCGGTCCGGTTCACCGCCTCAGCCCATGCTTGCACGGCTGCATAGGCGTAAAGCGTGTAGCCTTCAGGGGACAGGTTGGAAGCCTTGAGTTCGGCCACCACGCCGGCCGCATTGGCATTCCTGGCGGGGTCCGGCATGAAGGTAAACAACGTGCCATTTCCAGCACTGCCTGTAATGGCCCAGAATTCGGAGGTCATCAGCGGATCGTTCGCCATGACGATGAGTCCCGCTCTTGCTTCTGACGCCTGACGTACAAACAATCCGATTTCGGTATGATAGCCGCCGATATAGACGACGCGCACCCGATCCTTCTTCATTCTTGAGACCAGCGCCCTGTGATCCTTTTCACCGGCTACATAGCTTTGCCGAATGACTTGTTCACCGAAACTCTGAAGCTGTGCTTCAACCACGTCGGAGATACCCTTGCCTGCGGTGCTCTTGTCGTCGAGCACTGCAATCTTGTCGTTAGGGTAGTTCCGGTGAATGTACTCTGCGGCAACGATGCCCTGTTGGTCGTCGCGGCCGCAGATCCGAAAGACACTCTCAAGGCCGCGTTCTGTTAGCTGAGGATTTGACGAGCCTGGTGACACCTGAATGATGCCTGCTTCGGCGTAAATCTCGGAGGCCGGGATCGACGAAGAAGAACAAAAATGGCCAACGACCAACCGGACCCGCTCTGTTGTGAGCTTGTTCGCGACTGCGACAGCTTGCTTCGGGTCGCAAGCGTCATCGGCGACACTCAATATCACCTTGGTATCGAGAAGCAGGCCAGAAGCGTTCAACGCCTTGACCGCCGCAGCCGCACCATCGCGCATTTGCGCGCCGAACGCAGCGCTGCTTCCGCTCATTGGGCCAACGACGGCAATATCGACCTCGGAGCCGCGTGCAACCGAGACGAGGGCGCAGAAGAGAAGCGCTGCCCTGGCGGCAGAAGCGTAGCGCCCATTTAACATTGTAGAGCTCCCAATGCTCACCTGAAGTGAGCCTTTAGCAGTTGTATCAGACGTGCCTGCACGTCGAGGCTGTCCGCCAAGTGAAGCTTGCGTTAGGTCGGCCAGATTGCGACCACGCTAGAGCCTACAATTTGACGTTACGTGCGGTTCAAGCCCCCTTGAAGGGAGCCTCGATCAGTGCGTCAGGGAGCGCCGATCGGCGAGGTCATGTCGACTGTCCGGTTGAGTCAATAAAACTGTCGGCCCGCATCAGAGCCGCCGATCAACCAAGCGTCATCGCGTTTTCAGGTTGCCAGGGCCGATCTGCAATGCCGTGCGGAGCGGGCCATGAGGACGTCAGTACGGCTGATCCTCCAACCCGCCAAGGGCGAGATCGAGATATTGCATGAGGCAGGGATCCCAACCAGCCAGACTACGGGGGGCGCTTAATCGTGCAAGTACCTTCAGGATCATCGAAACGCGTGAATCGGCGCCGGCGATTTCGCTGATCAGCAAGCGTGCTGCAACTGCGACAGCCCTTGCCCGCTCGCCGCAAGGATGCTCGCCCCGATCCATACAATCACGCAGGTCGTTGCGGATCCGCCGCCACCGCTCCTCGCGATCTGCAGCTAACTTGCAGGTGCATCGGGACGTCTGATTATGCGTCTCGACCCGCGACATGGCATTGAGGGCGGCAGGCAGCTCATCCACACTTACCTGGCTAGCACTGTCGATGGTCATGTTGCGCAAGCGATCTCGCAGCAGCGTTGTTCGAGCGACTTGAAGTTCTATCCGCTCTAAATGTTTGCGCAGAAGATCGGTAAGTGAGGTCGTGCCCTCCATAGCTTTACGGATCTCGACAAGGGAGAAGCCAAGCTCACGTAGCGCCCGGATCTGGTGAACCCGTTGCACGCTTTCGCGCTCGTACATCCGGTGGCCGCCGTCAGTACGCTCTGAAGCTGCTAGTAGCCCGGTGTGTTCATAATGATGCAGCGTGCGTACCGTTACTCCGGTCGCCTCTGCGAGTTCGCCAATGCGCCATCGACGCCTTCGTGGTGTAGCTTTGCTCATGTTGTTCAATTTCAAAGCCTACAACCTGACGTCACGTGTGATTCAAGCTATTTCAAAGCTCTAGCTGGATCGTCTTCCATTCCAGCGCGAGAGTGGTGACTATCCTCAGAATGGCGGGGGATCAACCCGGTGGGGAAATGGTGATCAACAAGTTCGTCAGGCATGCCAGTTGAGCCTCGCCAGCCGCTGTACGCTCCAGGATGAGTTTGGCGATTGCTGTGCGATTTTCCGGACTTCGCATCGATGGGGGTAGCGCGGTGACCGCACTATCATAAAGGCGTCCCAAGACGGAAAGCTCTTCCGGATCGAACACGCCGCTGCACTGCTCCAACGTTCAGCTCCTTGTGTGTCATTGCGTCATGGCAGCGCACGTCGTCAAGACGTTTGGCTGCGATAGGGCCAAAAGAAGTCAGACCCGCGGCGCGACGCGACGAAGACGCGATGTACTCCCAGGTGATGCGACAGGGCAACACGCGTACGCGATGCTTGATTCGACAGCGCAAGAGATCGCCGTCATGTGCATGATCGGTGACCATCACGCTCACGGTGCGTGATGGTACGACTCCGAAGAAGCCGGAGCGTTTCCGCTCATCGGGAGCCACTACTAATTCGGAGAGTTGACGAGGACAGCCCAGCGACGATTCTGCTGTGTCGAGGCAGGTGCGCCCGGCGGCCGGGTGCAACGTACGTCCCGGTCTCTAAAACCAGGCCAACAGTCTGAGCCGCCGCTCGCACGTCGAGCCTATTGCCAACGTGCGCAATACCTGCACAACGTCGTCATGATAGCCGTCCGCTGCGACGATCTTTATAGAGCGACCATGAATTCGAGCGAGGCGAGCCTAAATTGTCTGCGCTGAGGTATACGTTGGGATATGAGGATCGCAGATCTCGCGAACGTCCTTACGAAAACGGCGAGACAGATCATGCGAAATCTCCAGCAGTATTCGCTCGTTCCGAAGCGCAGATGATGGAGGGCTCTTCTCCAGTCGCCATGCGGGTGGCCTCCTGCAACAATATCTCTCGCATCCACACGCTTTCCGGGTCGCTATTGTCAAGCACGGGCCATTGGACCGCCTCAGTGAAGGCGGGGAATGGCTGCGGGAGATCCGCAATGCGAAGGGGCATCGTGCTTTGGAAATGCTTTACGAGCCCTAATGGCATCGTCGCTATGCGGTTCGTGCCTACCAGCAGGGGCGGGATCATGCTGAAGCTCTGCACGAGAATGTCGATGCGCCGGTTGAGACCGAAATCGAGTAAAAAGTATTCCTCGACCGGCGACTTGCGCGCACCTCCGAGCTTAACCGCCACGTGGCCCATCGATACGTACCGATCAAATGTAAGACGCCGCAGTAGTTGGCTGTTCGTGCGGCAACCTACGCAGACGAGCCTCTCCTCGAATAGGGCCGCCCTGGGGTGCGCGCTAGACATGAATAATTCGGGCAAGATAACAAAATCGACTTCGCCGCGGCGGAGAAGCTCATCGTGCTCATCGGTGAGCGCCACCAGTTCGAAGCTGACGGCGGGTGCTTCTCGCGCGACGCGCTCCACGACATTTCGAAAGAATACGACTGTTATAAAATCAGAAAGGCCGATCCTAAATCGCCGGTTCGATCGAGCTGGATCGAACACGTGCCGCGCGATGATTGAGAGCTCAATGTGCGTTAGAGCCTCGCGCACAGGACCTGCGAGTCCTTCCGCGCGTGAGGTCGGGACAAGTTCCCGCCCCCTCATCCCAAACAGCTCATCACGGAAGTAGGAACGCAGCCGGGCAACGGCTGCGCTCATGGCAGGCTGGCTAAGGCTAATCTTGCGTGCCGCTGCGCTGAGGTTGCGCTCAGTCATTAGAGCATCTAGCGCGACGAGAAGATTTAGATCCAGACCTTTGAAACGCATGTCTACTTATCCGGCATGAACGTAATTGCGGCGCATACAACGAGCGGTGACCGCTGCGTCTGGAGGGTCCTATTGGCTTGCTGACATCGTTTCCGTCCTGCGATCGCGAAAAGACGCTCGTGAAATGACCGCAACCATGGATAGCAAGGCGGTAGGCCAACCAGCAGTGGCCGGAAACCGTCAGGAATCCCGTTGATCGGTCTCGCCGCTTCCGGCGAGCCACGCAACAGGACCCGGTCAGTTGGTTAATGGCAGATGGACACCGTGTCCGGCCAGCGCCGTGAGTTCGCCAAAGCGCCCAGCCGACCGCCAAGTACCGCAGCGTTAGTCACGGCGGCCAACCTACAACCTGACGCAGTGTGTGGTTCAAGCGATTTTATCGGGCATGCCAACCAATAGTGTGCTGGAGGAGGCGTGTTCTGCCGCGATAGTGCCGGGCGTCGCCTGTTTGTAGTGCAAGCGCATCAAACCTCACCTGCGAGGTCACCATGCGCACCACTCGGCAAGTCTTTGCAACCGATCGCCGTCTCTGGCAGCTTCGCCCACTCACGTTGAAGTGGCGAAAGCGGCCGAGCACTTCGAGGATTGCTAGTCGTATTTGGAACGTGCCGGGGGCGGCTTATGGTGAGCCTAGCAGCGCCTGCGAGTTGGAGGCTCCTGATGCCCAGATGCCATGTTGGATGCTTCCTCCAGCAATATCCGCCGCATCCAAATGCTCGCCGGGTCGGTATTGTGGAACGCAGGCCACTGCACAGCCTCGGTGAATGTGGGCAGGGGGAGCGGTGGTTCGACGATCCGCAGTGGCATCCGCTTTTCGAATTGTTTGGCGAGTCGTAAGGGCATCGTGCCGATACGGCCTGTGTCTAACAATATGGGCGGAATCAGGCTAAAGCCCTGCACAACGATCTCAATGCGTCTCTTGATGCCGTGCTCAAGCAAGAACCATTCTTCGAGGTTTGGTCTGAGCGCCCGTCCGAACTTCGCCGTAACGTGCCCCATCGAAATGTATTTCTCGAACGTCAGCTGCCGCGATAGCTGCTTGTTCTCGCGGCATCCCACGCATACGAGGGTCTCGTCGAACAGCGTCGCCTTAGGATGCGCGCTCGACATGAACAGTTCCGGCAGAATGAGAAAATCCACCTCGCCCCGGCGGAGCAGCTCATCGGGTTCATCGGAAAATGGCAGCAATTCAAAGCGGACCGCGGGAGCTTCCTGTGCGATACGGTCCACAATTTTGCGAAGAAAGACGATCGTCATGAAATCGGAGAGAATGAACCTGAAGCGTCTGCTCGACTGAGTAGGGTCAAACGCGTCTCGCGATATGATCGAGAGTTGGATGTGCAGCAGGGCCTCGCGAACCGGACCTGCAAGCGCCTCCGCGCCAGGTGTCGGGACAAGCTCGCGACCTCTCATGGTAAATAGCTCATCGCGGAAATAGGTGCGCAGCCGCGCGATCGCAGCGCTCATAGCGGGCTGGCTCAGGTGAATTTTGCGCGCCGCCGCGGTGAGGTTGCGCTCCACCATCAGAGCATCGAGCGCAACGAGAAGGTTTAGATCAAGTCCCTTGAACCGCATGTTGTGAGTCTATCCATCGTGTGGATGTGTTCCATCGGAACAATCGATTTTACCAAATTGCGGGATGTTGGATAGCAAACATCAGTTTGCAAAAGTAATCAGGCATACCATGATGGCTGCTGCTCGTTCACGCTGGCTCAGAGAAAAACTCCTGGACGTGCGAGCAGCCGGCGCATCCGCTTCGAGGGCGGCTATGGGCGCGCCGTGCGAGCGGCGTCGCTTCTTCTCGGTGCAAAGCTCGCTCGATCGAGACGCCAGGCAGATCTCCATAAACCTTGGTATGCGTGCTTCATCCGTTTCCATATTGGAGGTTTACCCGCGTACACTTGAGAGCGCGTTCAGCCGCATTCTAGTGTCGCGAAATAGCGGCAGGCGCAGATTGCGGATGCCAAGTAATTCAGGCGACTCTCCAAATGGCTCGCCTGTCCACCGCATTCAGGGCGTGTCGAAGATGTATAAGGACTAGTGTGATCTGATGTCACTCGGATGCGCCATCGATGAGGCCCCGCGCATAGAAGGCCTGCCCGCAGACGTCAGAACGTCGACAGCGATGCTAGACGAGGCGGAAAAGCCCCGTGGTGCAGAGAGGTACTGGCTAGTCCAATCGCCTCGTCGTCATCTTCCGGGATATCTCGCGCAGGGCATTGGCCGGATGACGGGTGCGAACCATGAGATCGCTTCGTCGCGAGCGAAGGCGCACGGCGCGGTGCAGGCGAGGAGTGCCGCGCTCCGACGGGTCATGGCAGCTCATTTCAGTATTGATCAGCGGTTCGACGACTAGCGAGCTCACGTGACCATCTCCGCTCATAATTCCACCTGCGCAGGGAAGCTAGCCATGAACGTTGCCGTATCCCGGACTGCGGAACCTCCTTCTGCACGCGCCCAAGTGCAGTGGAGTCGTCGCTGGGAAAGCGAATTGCAGCTCACCGATCATGCCGAACTCGCCGAGTTCTTCCGCAAGTGTTACGGGCCGACCGGTGCGTTCAATGCGCAGGCATTTGAGGGCAACCGAAGTTGGGCCGGTGCAAGACCTGAGGTCCGCGTAATCGGTTACGACGCGCGCGGGATAGCTGCTCACGTCGGGCTACTACGCCGCTTCATCAATGTTGGTGGGGTCGATCTTCTCGTAGGCGAACTGGGGTTATACGCGGTGCGTCCGGATCTTGAAGGGCTGGGAATCAGCCATGCAATGCGCGTGATGTATCCCATGCTGCATGAGCTTGGGATTCCATTCGGCTTTGGCACGGTTCGGCCTGCGCTTGAGAAACATATGACCCGACTGGTCGAAAGGCAGGGGCTCGCAACCCTCATGTCTGGCATTCGCGTCCGCTCCACGCATCCGGATGTCTATCCCAATTTGCCGCCGATCCGGATCGAAGACGTGATCGTAGTGGTTTTCCCGGTTGGACGCTCGATAAGCGAGTGGCCGGGTGGGACGATCATCGATCGGAACGGGCCTGAGTTGTGAAAGAGCTTTTCCCCATATCTGCTGTCCGTTGCGACTACGCTGACGTGAGCGGAAGTCGCCCCGTCTATTTGACCTTTGACGATGGGCCAAATCCATTTTGCACGCCAGAGGTGCTCGATGTGCTGGCGCAACATCGGAGTCCGGCGACGTTCTTCGTGATCGGCACGTACGCGGCCGAACAACCTGAACTCATTCGACGAATGATCGCGGAAGGGCACGAGGTTGCGAACCACACGATGACGCATCCGGATCTATCCAGATGCGGACCAGCGGAGGTCCGCGATGAAGTTCTGGCGGCGAGCGAGGCGATCCGTTCGGCGTGCCCGCAGGCCTCACCCAGGCACATGCGAGCACCTTACGGCATGTGGACACAAGAGGTGCTTGCTGTGTCATCGAGCGCTGGTCTCACACCTGTGCACTGGTCGGTCGATCCGAGAGATTGGTCCCGCCCCGGGACTGATAGAATTGTGAATTCAGTACTGGCGACCGTTCGCCCGGGTGCAATTCTGCTCCTGCACGACGGATATCCTCCTAATGAGGAGCGACCGTGCACTGATGCCACGCTGCGTGATCAGACCACGAGCGCGCTGTCGCATCTGATCCCGGCACTACAACGGCGCGGGTTTTCAATCAGTCCACTCCCTCAACTTCACTGAAAAAACACCTTATGGACCTGTTCGCTACAACCAGTGCTGTCGCTGTTTCGTCTTATGCGCTGCTCTCGACGATCTACAAGAGCGCACAAGCGCTTTATGCCCAACCGGCGATGGACTCATCGCTGCAGGACAATCTGGGACGATCGGAGGCAGTCCTTCCCAGTGTAGACGTCATCGTACCATGCTTCAACGAGGATCCAATCACGCTCGCCCAATGTCTGGAGTCGCTTGCGAATCAAGACTACACCGGAAAGCTGCAGGTCTATGTGGTCGATGACGGATCTGCAAACCGCGACCTTGTCGCGCCTGTACACAAAATCTATGCGAACGATCCGAGGTTCAGCATCATCTTGCTGGCAAACAACGTTGGAAAGCGCAAGGCGCAGATCGCCGCAATACGCAGCTCATACGGTGACCTGGTCCTCAACGTCGACTCGGATACGATACTTGCCGCTGACGTTGTCACGAAGCTTGTACTGAAGATGCACGACCCGCAAGTCGGTGCGGCCATGGGTCAGTTGATAGCGAGCAACCGCAGCCAAACCTGGCTGACCAGGCTGATCGATATGGAATACTGGTTGGCATGCAACGAGGAGCGCGCGGCGCAGGCGCGTTTCGGTGCGGTCATGTGCTGCTGCGGCCCATGTGCCATGTATCGTCGCTCCGCGCTCGCCTTGCTTCTTGATCAATACGAAGCGCAATTCTTCCGTGGGAAGCCGAGCGATTTCGGCGAGGATCGCCATCTGACGATCCTCATGCTCAAGGCGGGATTTCGAACCGAATACGTCTCGGACGCGATCGCAGCAACAGTCGTCCCGGACCGCCTTGGGCCATATCTACGTCAGCAACTCCGCTGGGCGCGTAGTACCTTCCGGGACACGTTCCTTGCATTACGCCTGCTGCCAGAGCTCGATGGCTATCTGACGCTAGACGTTGTCGGGCAAAATCTCGGCCCGTTGCTTCTCGCCCTTTCAACATTGGCTGCGCTCGCACAGCTCCTAATCGTCGGCTCTGTGCCCTGGTGGACGGGATTGACGATTGCAGCAATGACAATGGTCCGGTGCAGTGTGGCAGCCCTTCGTGCTCGCGAACTGCGGTTTCTCGGCTTCTCGCTCCACACACCGATCAATATCTTTCTCTTACTTCCCTTGAAGGCCTACGCGCTTTGTACATTGAGCAACAGCGATTGGCTATCGCGCAAGGTCGCCGGTGGGCCGGCCGAAGGGGAAAAGCAGTCTGTCATCCTGCATCCGAAGGCTGGACGAAGTGCTGCAAGTAAATGGGGAATGTGTGGAACAATTCGTAAGGCGGGGCTTCCGTACCGTGAATCGAGCCTGACGGCAACGAAGAGTGTTTGCGGTCGCGATCGTTCGACTGGCTGCAAGTAGGTGATAGGCTCATGATCCCGGACGAAAACCATCAGCTATTAGAGCGAGAGTTAGCTGTCGACGACCCATGGCGCCTCGACAGTAGTTCTTTCGAGCAGGAGCGATACGCGCAAATGCTCCGGATGTCGCTTTGCAATGGAGATGTTGCGTATGCCCTCGAAGTGGGATGTGCAGCCGGTGCATTCACCGGCATGCTGGCGCCGCTATGCAAAAGACTCACCGTGGTCGATCTCATGCCCCAGGCGATCGAGCGAGCGAGACGACGGACCAGGACGTGGTCACATATCACCTGGGTGACCTGCGACATTCAGCGGTTCTCGACCACTGAGCAGTTCGATTTGATCGTCGTGGCCGAAGTTCTTTACTACCTCAAGGACATTGTCGAGATGCATGCGGCTATCCGCAATCTGGTGAGAATGCTTGCGCCAAATGGAGCTCTGAGTTTCGGGTCCGCACGTGATGCCACATGTCAACGATGGGGTCATGCTGCTGGGGCCGAAACGGTGATCGCTCTCTTCAACGAGAGCCTATCGGAGGTCGAGCGTCTGCACTGCCACACCGAGTCGGTCAACGAAGACTGCTTGATCGTCCGGTTCCGGAAGCCGGGTCACTCGTCAGAACAATCAAACGTCGGTCACTAGACCAGGGGATCTTATGCGCATCTGCGGCATCAAGTTGACACATGACGGGGCAATTGCTGTCGTCGAGGACGGACGGCTTGTCTTTTGCACCGAGCAAGAGAAGCGCGGCAACGGTCCACGCTATCAATCCATCGAAAATCTCGATGCAGTCGTGCTCGCTTTGGCGGAGCATGGCCTGGATCCGCGGGATATCGATCAGTTCGTCATCGACGGCTGGGATGGGGAGATTGAGTCGGAGTTCCAGGTCCTAAGTGGCGCTGTGCCGATCGCGCTGAAAGGGGCGCCATATGTCGAGCGCCATGCTGAGGGCCTTCTTGATTCCGTCGACGGCTTTGGCCTGATCCTCGGAGGCAAGGTGTTTCCATATAAGAGCTACCCGCACGTCACGGGCCACGTCGCGTCAGCATATTGCACCAGTCCCTTTGCCAGCGCGGGAAAACCCGCGTTCTGCCTGGTATGGGACGGCTGCATCTTTCCACGTCTTTACTATGTGGAACCTTGGGGGGCACGGCTCATTGCATCCTTGTTTCCGATGATTGGCCATGCCTATGCTGCCGCGGGCCTTCACTTCGGCCCTTATAGGCAGCCGATCCGCTCCAGTTGGGATTTGGGCATCGCCGGCAAGCTGATGGCCTACATCGCGCTTGGCTCTGTCGACGAAAGCATCGTGGCGGTGTTCCAGGAGCTCTATGAAAAGCGCTTCGCCGCTGACACGGAGCAGGCTCGTCGCTACCGCGCTGACATCAACAATGCGGAATCGTCGCTTGCAGCTATGCACGACTTCTTCGAGGCAAGCGCATTGCGCCTGACGGCCAAGCGAGCGGAGGACGTCCTTGCGTCGTTTCATGTGTTCGTGGAACGTCTTCTTGTCAAGGAAATGGCGATGGTTCTGCTGCGACACTCGTCGCTTCCAGGAGCACGAAATCTATGTATCGCCGGAGGGTGCGGTCTCAATATCAAGTGGAACAGCGCGCTTCGTGCGGCGGGATTGTTCGATGACGTTTGGGTGCCGCCGTTTCCGAATGACAGCGGCTCGGCAATCGGCGCTGCTTGCGGCGCGATGGCGGCGCAAAATGGCTTCGGGCCATTGGAATGGTCAGTCTACAGTGGTCCGGTCCTGCAGGACAGCGAGCTTCCGCCGGATTGGGAGGCCGCGCCATGCAGTCTGCGTGAACTTGCGGCGGTTCTCGCCGACAACAAGCCGGTCATCTTCCTTTCCGGGCGCGCCGAGCTTGGGCCGCGGGCGTTGGGCGGCAGAAGCATTCTTGCAGCGCCGACCTCCCCAGCAATGAAGGATCATCTCAACGACATCAAGCGTCGCGAGCACTTCCGGCCAGTGGCGCCGATCTGTCTGGAGGATCGGGCGCCAGAAATGTTCAGCCCAGGTACCCCAGATCCTTACATGCTGTTCGATCACCAGACCCGGGCGGAATGGCGCGACAAGGTGCCCGCTGTGGTCCATCTTGACGGCTCGGCGCGGCTGCAGACAATCTCCCGCAACTCTCCGCACAAGGTCGCCGCGCTTCTCGTCGAATTTGAACAACTCACGGGGATACCGCTGCTCTGCAACACGAGCGCCAACCTCCACGGACGGGGATTCTTCCCGGATGCTGCCGCGGCCTGCCAATGGGGGCGCGTCGAGCATGTGTGGTGCGACGGCCAACTCTGGACCAAAACGGTCGTCAAGAAGCCATCGTCTGCTGAACGACTTCTTTCAGTCTAAGATGAACATGTCCACGGTAGCGATTGACCTTGCCGACGTGAAAAAGTCATTTGGCGACAAGGTCATCGTCAATGAACTATCGTTCTCGGTTGCGCGCGGAGAATGCTTCGGCCTGCTTGGCCCAAATGGAGCTGGCAAGAGCACGATTGCGCGTATGCTCCTCGGCATGATTTCGCCGGACGCAGGCAAGATTACGGTCCTCAATGAGCCTGTGCCTTCCCGCGCTCGTGTGGCGCGTATGCGCATCGGCGTGGTGCCGCAGTTCGATAACCTTGAACTCGAGTTCACCGTTCGAGAGAACCTGCTCGTGTTTGGTCGCTATTTCGGAATGAGCGCTCGTAAGATCGAGGCGGTCGCACCATCGCTGCTCGAGTTTGCGCGCCTCGAAAGCAAGGCGGACGTGCGCGTCTCCGAGTTGTCCGGTGGCATGAAGAGGCGGCTGACGCTGGCTCGCGCCCTGATTAATGATCCACATCTACTCGTGATGGACGAGCCTACAACTGGTCTTGATCCGCATGCACGCCACCTGATTTGGGAACGCCTGCGAGTTCTGCTTGCGCGTGGCAAGACGATCCTCTTGACCACTCACTTCATGGAAGAGGCCGAACGCCTGTGCGATCGGCTGTGTGTCCTCGAGGGTGGATGCAAGATCGCCGAAGGCAAGCCAGACGGCCTGATCGATGAGCATATCGGCTGTAACGTGGTCGAAATCTATGGCGGTGATCCACATCAGCTCTGCGAGCTGATCAGGCCGCACGCTCGGCACATCGAAGTGAGTGGAGAGACGCTCTTTTGTTATGCGCCATATCCGGAGCAGGTACGCGTGAAACTGCGCGGGCGAGCGGGCCTTCGTATTCTGCAGCGCCCCCCGAATCTCGAAGACGTGTTTTTGCGGCTGACCGGGCGCGAGATGGAGAAGTGAGCGATGGGTGAAAGTTATGCGGCGGTGATGCCCGCTAACGCGTACAACTGGATTGCGGTATGGCGTCGGAACTTCCTCGCATGGAAGAAAGTCGCACTTGCATCGATTCTCGGCAACCTCGCAGATCCTATAACCAATCTGTTTGGCCTCGGCTTTGGCCTTGGACTGATCGTGGGGCGCGTTGAGGGGACGTCGTACATCGCGTTCCTGGCGGCAGGCATGGTCGCGACCAGCGCCATGACGTCCGCGACCTTTGAAACCATGTATGCCGCCTTTGCACGCATGGACGCCAAGCGCACCTGGGAAGCAATCCTCTCCACTCAGCTCACGCTTGGCGACATCGTTCTGGGTGAACTGGTGTGGGCGGCCAGTAAGTCCGTTTTGGCCGGAACAGCGATCGGGATCGTCGCTGCCACGCTGGGTTATGCGTCATGGCCATCCATTCTGTATGCGATGCCCACAATCGCCCTTACTGGCCTTGTCTTCGCCAGCCTGGCGATGGTCGTCATATCTCTTGCGCCAAGTTACGATTACTTCGTGTTTTACCAGACACTTGTCCTCACTCCTATGGTGTTTTTGTGTGGCGTGGTATTTCCGACGAGCCAACTGCCCGGCTCATTTCAGCATTTCGCCGGCTTGTTGCCTCTCGCACATTCAGTCGACCTTATTCGCCCAGCGATGCTTGAGCGCGGCGCCGACAGCGCGGCCCTGCACGCAGGTGCGCTCTGCGTTTACGCGGTCTTGCCCTTTTTCGCGTCGACAGCACTATTTCGGCGCCGCCTGCTGCGTTGACGTGAGTTCAGCGCAAATGGAGAAAGTCACAGCGATGCACTGTCACGATGCGTTTCTGCGGTAGCTCGGGATGACCTGGTCTGTCACGGCAGCTGTTGCAATGGCCTTAAGAGTGCGATCGAGCAAGGTCAACGGCCGTCTGTTTGGTCGATCGGTGCGGACGCCAGCACCGTTACTTCTGAGCGCCTGTCGCTAGGCGATAGTTGCGCTGTCTGGCCCGCGCACCCGACGGAGCGTGACTGTACAGATTAGATAGGTGGGACGCAGTTGGCGTTTCCGGCATGATCAAATGGAGAACGGGATGTTGTGCCTGGGAGTGAGTGGCGGTCTTGACAAAATCTATGAACGCTCGCCGGAGCTGCCGAATACATTTCTTCATGATGGCGCTGCGGTTCTTGTGCAGGATGGCCGCGTGATTGCTGCTGTCGAAGAGGAGCGCCTCAACCGCGTCAAGCACTCCAACAAGTTCCCAGGCAATTCGATCCGATACTGCCTTTCTTCCGCAGGAGTTGAGCTCGGCGAGATCGACCGTATCGCGTTCTACGCGACTGAAGCCTACTGCAATACCATGCTCGAGCGCCTTTCTGTTTCTCAGCCCGTTCCGTTGGACGCCAAACTGTTGCTACGCCAGCTGCTGGCACGGGAGTTCGGCGCCGAGATCGATCCGTCGCGGCTTTCCTTCGTGAATCACCACGAAGCGCATGCCGTGAGCGCATTTGCCATGTCCGGGTTCGATCAAAGTCTCGTTTTTGCGATCGACGGCGGTGGCGATTTTCTCTCCGGCTTATTGGCGGTGGGGTCTGGCACCGAAATTGCGCAACTTGCAAGCTTCCCAGAGCATAACTCCCTGGGGCTGTTCTATCTCGAGACGATCCGATATCTCGGCTACGGGTTGTTCGACGAGTACAAAGTGATGGGGCTTGCCCCGTATGGCGATCCCGCTCCTTATCGCAAGCTCTTCGCGCAGTTCTACGAGTTGTTGGAAAACGGTGGCTATCGCGTTCACCTGGATCGGATCGGTCCAGACCTGGTTCGCAACATCGAGGTTCGGCGAAAAGGAATGCCATTCACCCAACAGCATCGAGATGTCAGCGCTTCGCTGCAGGAGGCGCTGGAGCAGATCGTGTTTCACATCCTGCGGCACCATCGTGAAGCGACGGGCATGACACGCTTGTGCCTGGCTGGGGGAGTAGCCCATAATTGCACGCTGAACGGTAAGCTGCTTTATTCCGGACTATTTGACGATATCTTTGTTCAACCCGCGGCGCACGACGCCGGTTGCGCACTCGGCGCTGCGTTGATGCTGTCAAACGAGCTGGGCAGGCCGGCGCCGCGCGAGCGACTTCCGGACGTTTATTGGGGGCCCGATCTCGGCAACGAGCAAGCCGTAGAGTATGAGCTCAACGCATGGTCAGGCCACCTCGACATTCAACGAAGCGATGACATAGCAGCCAGTGCGGCAGACTGGATGGCAAATGGCGCTGTAATCGGCTGGGTTCAGGGCCGCTCTGAGTTCGGCCCACGTGCGCTTGGTAACCGCAGCATTCTTGCGGACCCGCGGCCTGCGGAAAACAAGGACCGCATCAACGCGATGGTCAAGAAGCGCGAGGGCTATCGTCCCTTTGCGCCATCTGTACTGGAGGAGGATGCGAGCGAGTTCTTTGAGCTCCCGGAGGGCACGCGGCAGCTCCCCTTCATGAACTTCGTGGTTCGTGTGCGTGAAGCCAAGCGCAACGTGCTCGGTGCGATCACACACGTTGATGGGACCGCTCGGCTGCAGACAGTATCGCGCAAGACAAACCCCACCTATTGGGATGTAATTTATGCGTTCAAGAGGCGAACAGGCATCCCAGTTCTTCTGAATACCTCATTTAACAACAATGCCGAGCCCATCGTGGAGTCCGTGTCAGATGCGATCACAACGTTCTTGACGACTGACCTGGACGGACTTGTTGTTGGGCCTTTCCTCGTCAGGAAGCGGCCAGCATCGCTGCAGGATTGGAGTACACTGGGCGTTTCATTGCCGCCGTATGCATCCCTTCATCGTGTTCGCTCCCACACAGCGCCAGATCGTCAGGAAACGGTCTGCGAGATCCGCACGGGACATTCCGCCCACGATAGTATGCGTATCTCACATGAGCTTTTCGAGATCTTGATGCGGATCGAGGGCGAGGCGTCGCTCGACCGGCTTCTTGACGCAACCATGCTGGACCAAGCCGAGCGTGAAGATCTCGTGAAGGAACTGCGGCTCGTGTGGGAGCTGCGGGGCGTTCGGCTGCATCCGCCGCGCGCGGCTGCAATAAAGTGCAAAGCGAAACATAGCCGGAGCTCATGAGCATGGCCATGCCTATGCCTGCTGTGAGGAGGCCAGGCTATCCGACGCACGGGGGGGCATCGGGCATCCGACTGAACCGCTCAAGAAAAGACGGAGTGTTGCGAGAACGCGGCCCATCACGGATAGCGCTGCTATGAAGTTCTACCGACGCAGCTCGCCGGCACCGCGATTTCAGACCATGACGTCGGACAAGATGATACGTGAGATGTCTGTAATGACGTCTCTTGTCCAACCAGGAGCCCGGGAACAGGCAATGCAGAGCGGTTCGAAGAATGATAGGTTCGTAGTTTCCCGGCGACGCACGGGGTTCGGCGACTGCCTGTGGTCACTGGCGGCAGCCTGGCGTTTTGCAAAGCAGACAGGACGGACGCTAGCCATCGATTGGCGGGGATCTTGTTACCTCGATGAGCCATCCACCAACGCCTTTCCAGTCTTCTTCGAACCGGTTCAAGACATTGCTGGCGTGCGGGTGATTTGCGACGACAAGATCAATCAGTGTTCATTTCCGGGACCATTCTTCCCGACATGGTGGAACAAGCCATCCATCGATTGCGTCTATCGCCCGGACGAGCAGATTTTCCGGGAGCGCGACGAACTCGATAAACTGTTCCAAAGTCACAAAGATAGTGACGCGAACACGGTTGTGTGTGATGCGTGCCTGATGTGGCGCTGCGATCAGGAGGCCGAACGAGAAATCTTTCGGAGCATCAAGCCACGACCTGAAATTCAGGCTCGGATTGATGCTATCTACCGCGAGCACTTTGAATCGTACAGCGTAATCGGCATCCATGTCCGGCATGGCAACGGCGAGGACATTATGGGGCATGCTCCCTACTGGGCTGACCCGGAGCGCGCCTTGCGACAGGTCTGTAATGCCATTGATAAGGCCAGGGTGTTACCCCACGCAAAACCCGTGAGGGCTTTCCTGTGCACGGACAGCGCGCTCGTTCTTGAGAAGGTTTCGACTATATTTCCTGATGTTTTCACGATCCCAAAACGATTCCAGGCACCTCAGGCCGGCCCATTGCACAACGCCGCGCTCGGAGCCGAGGGCGGCTTTTCCGCCCTCACCGATATGTATCTCCTTGCGCGCTGCGATACCGTGATCCGTTTTCCCCCGACGAGCGCCTTCACGCGCTATGCGCGTCTCTTTGCCCCACGCGTGATAGAATTCGATTTGAACGATCCGAGCCGATTGATCCTGATTGAAGAATCCTCGCAAGAGCTCGTGGCTTCATGAAATTCGTAGCTCGCCTGATCGATCTGATTGCCGCTATTTGCATCCAGCAGTATTGGCAGATCGTTTCAGAGCGGCAATTGTCTGCCCAATGTGATGCTTTGTTGCGAACTTCCACCGGAGAACAGAGCGACGCGGGGTCCGAATGTCTTCCGCTGAAGCGCGACGTCGACAACAATGACCTTACGCGCTCCCGCCGCGGTAAATAGGTGTAACACGTCTCGTCTTCGCCTCGGGGGGCCGCGAGTCGAAGCTAATCGGTGGTCAATCGCGGATGAACATATCGAAAGGGTCTCCGTTCAGCCGGCGAGTTCCGTCTTGGCGGTCGGTACTCGCTGGTACGAACGGGCGCTCTCAGGATCCACTATTTTGAAGAAAACATTCAGTACGCCAGGTCGTGGCCCGGAATCAATCCGCCCGGCGATGTGCCAGTGCTGGACACAGCAGAGCGGGGCGCGATGAAGTCGGCATCAGCTGCCGGCGAATCTAACGTACGAAGCTGGTAACGTCAGCTTTCGAGTTGAAGCGGCTACTGGCGGCGGCCGCTATCCTTATCGATCGTTGCCCCGACGAGAGCGCTGGCCATTTTTTGGCTCTTCCGGTTGTGCGATCGGGAAAGAGAGCACGGCTCGTAGCCTTGTCTTTATAGTGTGCTCGCGACATTACGTAGCTGATGCACCATCGCTGTCACAAAGCACACCCACCGTGTCTTGAACCAGCCAAGCATTTCGCGTGCGCGACATTAGGACGCAAAACCGAAGCGGATTTGCATGCATCGCAGTGGCCCAAATCCTGCTACGCGTGCGGCGCGCAACAGGAGAGGAGGCGGCGTGGGTCTGGATCTGCCAAATGACGATCTAATCAGAGGCCCGCTGCCCGAAACACATTTGGCTTGCCCCTTTCAGGCCGATAAAGCCCGTGTTCATGGCGGAGAACAGAAGGCGATGTTCCTCACCGGAGCATCGCGCGGAATTGGTCATGCCACTGCCAAGCTGTTCTCGGAGGCGGGCTGGCGCATCATTTCTTGCGCGCGTCAACCGTTCGACGGCGAGCAATGCCCCTGGCCGGCAGGCAGCGAGGATCATGTCCAAATCGACCTCAGCAATCATCGAATGCTGCCGCGCGCGATCACTGAGGTCAAGAAACGCTTGGCCGGTGCACCTTTGCACGCGCTAGTGAACAATGCCGGTGTCTCGCCGAAAACGCCCGCTGGCGATCGGATGACGTCGTTGACGACGTCAATCGAGACTTGGATGAGGGTGTTCCATCTCAATCTGGTGGCCCCGATCCTGCTGGCGCAGGGTTTGTTTGACGAGCTAAGAGCCGCGTCAGGGTCGATCGTGAATGTGACTTCGATTGCGGGCTCGCGGGTGCACCCGTTTGCGGGCAGTGCCTATGCCACGTCGAAAGCTGCGCTTGCGAGCCTCACACGCGAAATGGCCCACGATTATGCGCCGCATGGCATTCGCGTGAATGCGATCGCGCCCGGCGAAATCAGGACGGACATGTTATCGCCCGACACAGAAGCGCGTCTCGTGCCAAGTATCCCGCTGCGCAGAGTGGGAACCCCGGATGAAGTGGCCAAGGTCATCTTTTTCCTGTGCTCGGATGCGGCGAGCTATGTCACAGGGGCCGAGGTGCCAATCAATGGTGGGCAACATCTGTGAATCGGCCGGCCGTGGCGACACAGTTGACTTGAGCTGCAGCAGCGGTACGCTTTTTCTTCGCTGACGACGCGCACGCAATCCGTATAAATGAAATGAAGGCACACCGTAAGTTTACCATCGTGCCATGAAAAGGTGTCATGGTTCTATGTCATCTCGTCAACACTTGGCGTTAGATCGAGCGTGACATGCAAAACGAAGCTCGCCAACCAGGACAAGGTGCCAGGGAGGATGATCAAGACAACGGAGGCCGCCTCATGCTGGATATCCCTTCCTCACGCGAAAGACCGGCCTCGCAACCTGAGCCGGAGGGTAAGCTCTCGGGGGAGCCGTTGCGTGAGAGCGCGCTGACCGGCATCTTCGAAATATCGAAAATACTCACCGCTCCTTGTCGGCTCGAAGTCACGTTGGCCAACGTTGTTGGTCTTCTGCAATCGTTTGTGCAGATGCGACACGGCATCGTCTCGCTGTTCGACGACGACGGCATGCCAGACATTACAGTGGGCGCGGGCTGGAGCGAAGGCAGCGACGAACATTACCGGATGCGACTGCCGCGGAAGGCAATCGACCAGATCATCGCGGCGGACAGGCCTCTTGTCGCCGAGAACGTGGCCGCCGAGCCGGTATTCAGCGCTGCAGACCGGGAAGTGCTCGGCGCCTCCGACAATATGCCAGTGTCGTTCATCGGGGTTCCGATTCGCATTGATCCGAAGGTCGTGGGTACCCTGACGGTTGATCGTATCCGGGACGATAGGTCGAGTCTCCGGCTCGAGTACGATGCGCGACTGCTCGCCATGATCGCCAACCTGGTGGGACAAACAGTGAAGTTGCATCGCTTGTTCGGCTGCGATCGCGAACGACTGATGGCGGAGAAAGACCGGCTACAAAAGCAAGTACTGGAGCTCAGGCAACCCGCTCGGGAGCGCAAGAAGCTACACGTCCACGGGATCATTGGCGACAGTCCGGCGCTGCGCGGGTTGCTCGAGAAGATTGCGGTTGTAGCCAGATCGAACAGCACGGTTTTGCTGCGTGGCGAATCCGGTACCGGAAAGGAACTCGTAGCCAAGGCCATTCACGAATCATCGTCCCGCGCCAGGCGCCCGTTCGTTAAGCTGAATTGCGCGGCGCTTCCTGAGACCGTCCTGGAATCCGAATTATTCGGACATGAGAAAGGCGCCTTTACCGGTGCTTTCAGCTCGCGCAAGGGTCGCTTCGAACTTGCCGACAAAGGAACGCTGTTTCTTGACGAGATCGGCGAGATCTCAGCTCCGTTCCAGGCGAAGTTGCTGCGCGTTCTGCAAGAGCAGGAGTTCGAGCGCGTCGGCAGCAACCAGACTATTAAGGTCGATGTTCGAGTGATAGCTGCGACCAACAAGAACCTGGAAGAGGCTGTCGCAAGGAGCGAGTTCCGAGCGGACCTCTACTATCGCATCAGTGTAGTTCCATTACTGTTGCCACCACTGCGCGAAAGACGCAGTGATATTCCGCTGCTTGCCAGGGAGTTCCTCAGAAATTTCAATAACGAGAACGGCCGTACGCTGACCTTGGAGGCGAGTGCGATCGATGTACTGATGAACTGCGGCTTTCCGGGAAATGTCCGCGAACTTGAGAACTGCATCGAGCGGACGGCGACGCTGTGCTCCGGATCATCGATCGTGAGAAGTGACTTTGCGTGCTCCCACGGCCAGTGCCTTTCTGCGATGCTGTGGAAGGGCACGTCGGACGAGAGACCAGCCCAGCCCGCACCCATGCCATCGGTGCCCGCAAAGTCCACCATTCCGCTAGTTGAAGCGACCCAGCCGGCCCAGTCTGTCGGCGGCGAACTGGCCTCACTAGGGCCTCCCGGCGCAGTTCTCGTTAGTGGCGCGAAGATGGCCGATCGCGAACGGGTCATTGCGGCCATGGAAAAATCTGGCTGGGTGCAGGCAAAAGCAGCGCGCCTGCTCGGACTAACGCCGCGCCAGATTGGCTACGCGCTGAGGAAATTTGGAATCGAGATAAAGCGGTTCTGAACGACGACGTCGGTCGGAACTGCCACTGCCAAATATAGCTATATGAGGACGATCTCCGGTAGGCAATCTCATCGCTCTGAAGGGAACGGGTCCGCCCTCGGGGACGACTTGGCCCCGAGCAAAACCACCGCGCCCGCTTGCGGGACTGCTGTCGAAACGCGGGCTCACCTGATTCGGTGAGAGAGGAAATTGGGCGCCATGACATACTTAGCGTCACCCGCGGGCCATGCAATCGCGAACAGTCGGTTGGCTGAACATCTAACAAGCGTCATGCCTATCCGTCGATCAAGCTCGGACTAGTGAGCGGCAATGCTCATTGAACGTCAACCGGTCGGCCGCACGCTGGTGATTGGCGGGGTAATCAGTCGCAAGCTGGCCTCACTCAGCTGGCGTGCCCTGCGGAAAAGCGCTGTCGCAATCCTGACTATGTTAGCATTCGTTGGTGGGGAAGCGGCTAGAGGGCCGCAGCACCCGGTCTAAGCCTCTGTGATGGCAAGCCGATTCCAAATGGACGGGCGATGGTACAACACTTGCTGTGCTCTCCGCAGCTGTCGCAGCTTTTGGAGCAACACCGTGCACAATGTCGTCTGCATCAAACAGGTTCCGGACTCGGCGCAGATCCGCGTGCACCCCGTGACCAATACAATCATGCGTCAGGGAGTGCCGACCATCATCAACCCATATGACCTCTTCGCGCTCGAGGCCGCGCTGGAGCTGCGCGATCGGTTCGGCGGCGAAATAACCGTGCTTACAATGGGGCCGCCATCAGCGGAAGATTCTTTGCGAAAGGCGCTGACTTATGGCGCTGATCGCGCCGTCCTACTCACCGATCGCTGCTTTGCGGGCTCCGACACCCTGGCCACAACGTATGCACTTGCAACAGCCATCCGAAAAATTGGTAGCGAATATGGCCCGACAAACGTCATCTTCACGGGAAAGCAGACCATCGACGGCGACACGGCGCAGGTTGGCCCCGGCATCGCAAAGCGGCTAGGCGTACTGCAGCTAACCTACGTTGCGAAAGTCAGATCCTTAGATCTCGCCGCCCATACAATTGAAGCGGAACGACGCTCCGAAGGTGGTGTCCAGGTGCTGCACACGAGGCTGCCCTGTCTCATCACCATGCTGGAGGCAACGAATCAGATTCGGCGGGGCGCGATGGCGAATGCTTTGCGTGCCGCGCGTGCCCAAATCGTGAAATGGAGCGCAAGCGATGCCGGTATCGAGGACGTCTCCAAATGCGGCCTCAAGGGATCGCCGACCGTCGTCAAGCGAGTGTTCGCTCCCTCTGCGCGGGCTGAGAAGGCGAAGCTCGTTGAGGCCGCCGAGCAACCGGCGCAGGCGTTGATAGACGCGATTTTCAAGCATCAGCCGAAGCTCGAAGCCGATCTTGCTGCACTTGTCCGTGACGCTTGATCTGGATAGTCGTGATCGAAACGGTCCAGGATGTACCAACACCATGAGGCACCCGCGTCCAGTGAGCGCGCAAGATGTATGCTAGACTAGGCATCCCGGCCCGCGACCTGCGCGTTCTGGCCCATAGCGTTCTTCGATTGCTCGCGATCACCCGGGACCGCATGTTCCGCAGACCACGTTATGCCCTCGATCGATGCCCGGAGTTGACCGCGATTGTCAGGCGCATCGACAAAGGGCTGCGCATGCGTCCAGATCCCACAATAGGGTCGTGTTCCGAGGGCGTTGAGGCGACTGCTTCGCACGTAGTTGTCACGAGCGAAGACGGATTACGTCAGCGATCGGGATCACCATGCTAGCGCACGAACGCCCAAAGCGCTGTCGCGCCGTTCAGGGCGCGAAGCCCACCTATGTGGTACCTTTGAACCAATCTCCGCGATTCAAAAGCCCTATACCCGTTGTGAGTGGCGGCTGGCTCTTCGCCGTCTGGTGTCCGACGGCCGTGCAAGCGCTGTCAGGTTCAGTACACTGCAATGAGGAGTCGGTCGCGAGCGTTTTGCCAATGTATTCAGACTGTGGGGTGAATGCATGAGTTGGCACGGTGATTGCTGTAAACGCGCAAGATGGCAGCGTGATGGCGCTCGCAAACGCGAAACATAGCGGCGGTCTCTTTGAGAAGCTCGTGCCGGCGCCAGCAGCCGGCATTTCGCGCAGCTTGCGCCCGAAGGCCCGAAAACCAGGTAGATGCGGATAGTCCTTGCAATGCTGCACGAATCTCATAGCGGTTCGATCGACTGGCAAGAGCAGCAACCGCGAGGGCCTGCGCGGCGCAATATCTCACCATGACTCTGCAAGCGAATGCTGGCCGGGCCGGAAATTCGCGGCATCGGACTTTTCGTGGACCGGAATCCGTCTGGATCGCCGCCGCTCAGTTGATCTACGCGCTCCCTTCGATTCGGGTGAGCGGCACTGAGCACGCCGCTGTCTGCTACCGCGAAGGTGGCGGCCAAGAATGTCGCCTGGATGGTGAACGCGATCACAAGCCCATCGAAACCAACGAACTCGCGGTGGCCAATAGTTGGCGCGGATACGAAGTTGCTCCGTCAAAGACCGTTCTCTTCTCATCGCCAGGGGTCAAATGACATCTCAAGCGTCTCGATTTACACCCGATCAGCCTCCGCAGATATGCTGCGAGTATTTGATTGAGCAAGCGCGAGTCCTGTTCGGCCCGCACCCGTTCGCTGCGGAGATGTCCCAGGACCAGGTCGCAAGCCTGATGCCTGAATATCTGGCGATGTCACAAGCGTTCCCGTACCTGCTGGCGGGGGCGCAAAGGGATCTCATATTCGATGCAATGAATCACAATCGAGATCTTACGAGGGACATTGAACTGACCAGCGTGGTCGCAAATTTCATTTGTTGGGATGAGACAGGTGGTTATAGCCAAAGTCTCCAGGGCGGCAAGGCGGCGCTACCCGATATTCTGGTGACTGAGAACTTCCACTCCAACCTGTTTAGAAAGGATGCGTCGAAACTACTCGGCAGAGCAATACGGCCCAACTGCAGCGCCACGACGAGGCGGTACCTGCATTCTCTCTATGCCGGATTGTCATCCAAGGATGCCTTAGTGCGTTGCGCCAACATGGTTGCTTTTGAGCTACATGCTGCGGACATGATCCAATCGCTATGGACCACTCTGGTCAAAACCTTTAAGGCGCGACCTGACGATCTTGAGTACTTCCGCAGCCATGTCGGCGGAGAAGATCCCGCGGAGAAGTATCACGGAGAAATGACAAGCCGGCTGATTGGCGAACTTGTCCCGGCTGACCGTAATGCTCGCTTTTTGGATGAATTCGATCGAGCCTATCGGCTCAGCGTACATTGGTGCCGCGATATGCTGCGAATTGTCTCACTTAAGGGAGATGATCACTCGGAGATCGAACACCGTGGCCGTTGTCATTGTGGTAATGTCAAGTTCTACGTCAAAGCGCCGCGAGAGCTCTCTGCAGTTCGATGCAATTGCTCAATCTGCCAAATGTCTGGATTTCTGCACTTGCTCGTACCTGGCAATAAGCTTGGCATTGAGTGCGGCGAAGAATTCCTCACGGCGTATCAGTTCAACAAGAACATCGCTCGGCATACGTTTTGCCGGGTTTGTGGCGTAAAGCCATTCTATAGGCCGCGGTCGAACCCCTCGGGATTCAGCGTAAACATTCGATGCCTGGATAACAGAACCATCGAACGCATAACAATAAGCGAGTTCGATGGCGAGCATTGGGACCAAGCAATCCGCTCGATGCACCAGGACCTGGAGTCCTGCGTCGAAGATAAAACCCTGGAGTGAACTCGAATGGCACGCGCAATGAATCATAAATCCCATCTGCTTTCAGAAGAAGCTTTAACAAAGTACCGCATAGAGCTGTTGGTGAAGGGGACGGTCGTGATCGGCCCCCAGATATTGTTCACCCAAGATGACTTGGCCAAGATCGATGAGCTGCAGGCTGAGATTCCCGAAGAAGAAGTGAGGGAGGGAGATGCTGGCGACTCGCACAATGTTTTCGTCAAACGCGTGAGGGTAGACCCGCCCGGCCGCGCTCCTAGCGACGCGAGTGGTGCAGCTCCAGGGCAGATCGTGGAACTACTTGAAAGGAAAGACCGAAGCTTCGCGCTAAGAAAGATTTTGGGAGCCACGTCAGATTACGTGATTCGCCGATGCCAAATGCATCGGATGCCTCCTGGTTCCTTTGTTGGCATTCATCTGGATGCTGCGAGCGACCCGGATTTTGAGTACTCGGTGATTGTGCAGCTGGCGAGGGACTTCGAGGGAGGTGAGTTCGTGGTATATCCAAGCCGGTACGAACACCAGGTATTCCGACCGCCATTTGGCGCCGTGCTTATCACCACATGTAAGCTCCGGCACGAGGTGAAGCCTGTGCTGTCCGGTGAGCGCCGATCGCTGGTCTACTTCTGTTCAAAACGCAGCGGCGCGAACCGCCGGATCATTGAAAGCTCTACCGCTGACGTATGAGCTGGGGGGCTGAAATTGGGTAAAGGGTGAGCTCTCAGGAGAGGGTGGTAGCTTGGCTATCTTGTGCTCAGACTGTCCCCTCCGGCGCGCGATGGAGTACGCGCGCTGCGCGCAGGAAGCCTGTGTTGTCGTCAGGTTCTCGACAGCTACCAGACCTAGCAAACAGCCGAATGCTCGGGGCGATTTGGGACGGTATGTGCGCGCGCTGCGGCTTTGCAGGACCCATCAGAAGAGAAGACTCTTTTGAAGCCTCTGATCACGCTCGGTCTTTTGCTCGATCGTCCTGCAACAGCCGAGTCCTAGGTATTTATTTCGAAGTGAGAACGGATGGACTTTACTCAACTCGCGGGGGGCTCCGGCAGTCGGGCAGCGCGGGCCCGCAAGAGAACTTGTCGGTTCCCCCCCCCCCCGGCAGATGCAGCGGCTTTCGAGCAGCAGTTGCTGGAGATCGCCAATGCAGGTGACGGCGTGCCGATGCAATTCTCCATTCATCAAGTCGGTGCACCCTTACCTGAGGGACAGCTCCTTACGGAGGCGGGCGAACACGAATACTCGCAAATACCGCATGGCGGAAGGGCTGAGACGATGCCTTCCGTCTCGGCGCGGCAGCCGCGCCGGGCAACCTGGGCTTTCGTAGGCCGCAGCGGCGAGCCTCTCCATTCTGAAGATGCGCGGCTTGTCGAGGCGCTGAGGGCGGCACTCATCAACGGCGGCTTCAAGGAGCGCACCGCCAAGAGTCATGTAGACTCTCTTCTTAGATTGGGACGATGGCTCGTCAAGAACAACAAGCAGGGCATATCCGAGCGCCTTTACGAGGGCACGCTGGACAGCGATGCAACGGAGTTCAAGAAGGCGAGCTAGCGGGGCGTCCTTACCGCACTCGGTCATCTGCGGGCCTCGCAGGCTGGGGCGGAGTCGTACCGATCGCAAGCCGGACTAACCCCTTCCGCCGATGATGCCGACCTCATCAAGGAGTACAAGTCGACTATCATCAAGGAACGCAAGAAAGGAAGCGGCAACTGCGTACAAGTATGCAACTGCTCTTCGCAGCTTCAGTGAGTACCTGCGCAACATCAGAAGGCAGCCAAGGACACCCGGCAGCATCGAGGTCCGTGTTAATGCCAAAAGCCTGCCGGAGCTAATCTGACCGCCATCCGACGCAGCCCGTCATAATCACTGTGCAGAGCGACTACGACGCGCTGGCTGGAGGCTGCGAAGAGCGGACCGGGAGCCGGCTCTCCGATGATCTACGGGGCTTCTGACCGGATTTCGGCTACAGTCTACTTATGCGCGGGCTGACCCGCTGGACGAAGGGCGCGGGGTGAAGCTCCTAGAATGAGCTGAGACAGATAGGGAATGTCGCGCACGGTTCGGCGCACCATCAGCGTGACGAGAATAATCGCTCCCCCTAGAATAACCGCCACGGCCAACCTGGTTGTGAGATCCGAAGGCTCTGCGTACTGTATCGAATCCATGAGGCGAAATACCGTACCCTGAATCAAGTACAGCACCAGCGTGCTCTGTCCTGTTTCCACGGCGATAAAGCGGACCGCTCGATTTGAGCGGCCAAATCTCCAGCATTGCAAGAAGAGCTCAATCATGATCGCTGAGGCTGCCGCAGAACCAAAAAGCATCAGAAGCACGTTCTTCGCCGACAGCATATCTTGAACCAGGGCGAGATTGTTGTAGACATAAGTGTCCTTCTGCCAGGCTAGAAAACACACCAGTGCCGCTATGCAGAGAGACGCGATCAAGAGCAGCTTGTAAGAGCGTGTTATGCTCGTCCAGCGGTCTCTCGACTGGGAAAATGAGAAGCCCAGGCAGAAAAACGGGTAAGTATACTTTATAAGAGGAAATATGGAGAATGTCACGGGCGCAAGCGCGACCAGTACGACTGATACTGACCTGAGCCCCAAAGGTCATCCAGCGATGGGCGGAATCCTTTGGTCATTTGAGCCTGTGTGGCTTGGTGATGCAACGGGACGGGGCGCGGAGCCCTCGACACAGCGCAGCGTCCCGTCCCGTTGCATGTCGGACGCTGTTAGCCTGGCGTAAGTTGATGGCGGCAGGTTGCCGATCCCGCTGTGCGGACGAACGGTGTTGTAATCGTCCTGCCATTCGGCGAGCAGCTCCCGAGCATGATCGAGTGACGAGAACAACGTCTCGTTCAACAACTCGTCGCGCAGTCGTCCATTGAAGCTTTCCACGAAGGCATTCTGCTGCGGCTTGCCCGGCGCGATGTAGTGCCACTCGATCCGGGTGAGCTGCGACCAACGCAGGATGGCCA
>NZ_JAPRAQ010000042.1 GCF_029989365.1 Bradyrhizobium sp. Arg816
GGTTGATAAGCACGCCTTCACTGCGGATCATGAGAAGCAGACGGCGATAGCCAAAGCGCCGGCGCACCGACGCCAACTCGCGCAGCCGGACGCGAATGGTCGCGTCGTCAGGCCGAAGGCTGAGATACGCACCGAGGACCGATCAGCCCCAACCACTTCACACGCCCGCCGCTGACTGACCTCAAAACTCGAACAAAGGTGAGCCACAGCCTGCCGCCTTGCAACGGGCGTCACCATTAATGGGATGACCCGCCCCATCCTCTCGGTCAGACTGAGTTGGCTTTTAAAAGGAGGAAGCAATGAGGACACGGAACAAACCCAGGCCGGCAACGGTGTTTGGGATCGATATTGGCAAGAACCTTTTCCACGTCGTTGGGCTCGACGCCGCCGGAATGCCGATCCAGAAGGCGACGTTTCGGCGCGATACACTCTTGCAGTTCTTCGAACGCGCCGGGCCGGCTCTGGTGGGGATGGAAGCCTGCTCCGGCTCGCAATGGTTGGCACGCAAGATCGCCGCGATGGGGCATACCGTCCGCATTATTCCGGCTCAATTCGTCAAGCCTTATGTAAAGTCCAACAAAAGTGACATCATCGATGCCGCAGCGATCGCGGAAGCAGTGACGCGACCAACAATGCGCTTCGTCGAGATACGGTCGCCTGAACACATTGACCTACAAGCGCTGCATCGTGTTCGCGATAGGATGATTTCGCAACGGACGTGTCTCATAAATCAGATGCGCGCTTTTTGCCTGAAATATGGGATCGCTATTCACCAGGGCGCCGGCAAGTTCAAGGCAGATCTGCCGAGGGTTTTGGCAGATGAATCGAATGATCTAACGTCGGCCATGCGTCGCATTCTGGCATCTACATTCGACGAGCTGCGGCGGCTGGAGCTGCGGATTGCTGAAGTCAACCGCGAGATTGAGGCGGTTGCCTCTCAAAGCGATACCGCACGTCGATTAATGACTATCCCGGGCATTGGTCCACTGCGGCGACCGCGCTTTTGGCAGCAGCTGGATCTGCCCGACAGTTCAAAAAGGCCCGCGATATGGCAGCTTGGCTGGGTCTTGTTCCCAGAGAATACTCTACGGGAGGCAAAACGAAGCTGCTGGGGATAAGCAAGCGCGGCAACCGATATCTGCGCCGGATGATCATCCACGGCGCCCGCTCCTGCGTGACACATCTTGATCGCTCGCGATATCACCTTGGCGCCTGGCTTGATGGACTTCAGGCACGCATGCACACCAACAAAGTCACCGTCGCCTTGGCGGCAAAGATTGCGCGGATCGCATGGGTAGTGATGACTAAGCCCGGCGCAAGCTACGAACGGCGGGATCCGGCCTTTAGCTGATCCCGTTTGTTCCAGACTGCGAGGCTCGTGAAAGTGATGACGAGACAGTCGATCGGCGCGCCGTAAGCCCTGTGCAAAAAAGCGGGTTTTGAGCCCGGACCATTTATCTGGGAACGGCACGCGCGGATCTCATCATGGCCTGGCCGCAACAGCGGCCCACTTGCAAGAGGCCGGATACATTTGTGCAGGCTGCATCGTCCTGATCGAAACGACCCTTGCACGGGCGGGGCGGGTCATACATTTTTTGAATTGAGGTCCTTTAGCATGGCGTTGTCGAGCATCGCCTCGGCCAACAGCTTCTTCAGCTTCGCATTCTCGTCGGCAAGGACCTTGAGGCGTCGAGCTTCGGATACGTCCAGGCCACCATACTTGGCCTTCCACTTGTAGAACGTCGCGCTGCTGATCCCGTGCTTCCGGCAAACATCACCGGTCTTCGATCCTGCCTCGTGCTCCCGCAGCACCGCAATGATCCGCTCTTCCGTGAACCTCGACTGCTTCATCTCCGTCTCCCTCAAGGTGGACGGATTCTACCCATTTTTGGAGGAAGTTCAGGGGCTCAGGTCAGCTCAGGTCAGGGCGCGCGGAAAAACGCTGGGCGGGCGTCCTGGTGGCTGTTTATGCTGCTTCCTAACTCGGTGTATACCGGTGCTGCTTACCGAGGCCACTCGATGGCATTATGCTAGAACTGCTGATGGTGGGTATGTTGGGCTTTTAGCGGCTACCAAAATGCATCAGCGTCCGAAGCCAGGAGCGCTCGGCGTGTCAGGCCGTGGTTGATGGCTAGCATAAATCCTGGGAAGAGGAAGCGCGACATTCGCCATTTTTGGAAGGCCCGCAAGAATGACCGCCTTTTCCCGGCTGGGACCGAACTCGGTCATGCTGGCAAAGCTCGCGTGATCGACGCGCTTGGCAGCATCTTCCTCAGCGGGATCTTTGAGAGGATCATTGAAGAACACGTGATCGGCGTCGGCCCCGGTCACCACCACCCAATGAGTGATCGTCTTAGCTTCGAACTCAATGCTGACCATCACGATGGGATACCAGCCCACCGCCATCCATTTCGAGAGGTCGTCAAGGCTGTAAGTTCCAACATGGACAGGGATGCCGCGCTGGTCTGCTTCGGCGAGATCTCGTTCCTGGAGAATCTGCATCACCTCAATCTCGCCGTCTTGTGAGGCGCGAGACTTAAGAAAAAGCCCATCATGGCTCACGACAACAAGCGCTGCGAACCCGCGGCGTTTGAGGGCCAAGGCCAGACCAACCGGTCCGCAGCCGCCGTGAATGGTCGTTGCCTCTCGCCAGATCTCGAGCTCAGCTGTTTCATTCGGCCGATAGCGCTCGTCCAGCGCGGACATCACCATCATCAGGGAAGATGGTCCACAAGTGAACTTCCTCCTTTGCCGATACAGGGGCACGTTTTTGACCGTTTTATTCGTTGAGCCGTCGAGGTCGGGATGCGGCATGACTTCGTCTCAGATAGGCATGAAAGAAGCTACGCGAGGTCCCGTCCGGCGCAGAGACTCGCTGATTGTCATGAGCGACATCGCTGTCGCTGCGATGACGAGCCCGGGCGCGAGGGCGATCCACCAGGCGGTCATCAAATAGTCTCTCCCGTATCCTACCATATTGCCTAAGCTCGACATCGGCGGTTGTATCCCTAGTCCCAGAAAGCTCAGGGTGCTTTCCAGGAGAACCGTCTCGGTGAGCCCAAGGGTCATGCCGACCACGATGGTCGGTGCACACGCTGGGAGAATATGGCGTGCGTAGATATGAACCCGCGAAGCGTTATAGGTCCGCGCCGCCGTTACATGGAGCCGGTTGCGTGCGGTCAAAGCCAGTCCTCTCGCGATGCGGGCGTGGCGCTCCCACCCGTGCAAGCCCACAAGACACACAAAGAGGGCCAGCGAATTGCCAAATATCGTTATGATAAGCAGTGCGGTCATCATGAACGGCACAGCAGCCTGCATATCGACCAGTGCCATGACTCCCTCGTCCACCAATCCGCCAAGCTCGGCAGAGAGGAAGCCTAACGAAACGCCGAGTAGCGTACTAATGAAGGTCCCGCCCACCGCAACGAGCATGCTGATCTGGATCGAATATATCAAGCGAGCCAGCACGTCGCGACCGAGCTCGTCAGTGCCCAATAAATGGTCCAGCGTGCCACCAAAGAACAGTGGTGGCGAAAGCCGAGCATCCAGGGAGATCTGTGCGGGATGATAGGGCGAGATCACCTGGGCCAGCGCGGCAATCAACAGACATCCGACAATCCATATGGCGGCGCCATGGAATCCCATTTTGGGCGGCTTACGCGGGCCGAGTCGAGCTTTCGAAGACCGAAAGATGTTCCAGGTCCATTCATACGCCCAGGCGATGCTCATCTATGTCTCCGAGGATTTCGAGCGCGGATCGAGCCAGGTGTAACCGAGATCGACGGCCAGGTTGGTCATGATCATCGCAGTGCCAGCAAGGAGGACAATTGCCTGCACCACTGGAATATCTCTGTTTCCGACGGAAGTGACGAAGAGATTTCCGATACCCGGCCATGAGAAGACCGTCTCGACCACGGTCGAGCCGGTTACCGCTCCGCCGATGAGCAGGCCAAGTATGGTGAGGATCGGCACCGCCGCATTGGGCAGTACGTGGTGGATCAATATCCGCCAGAACGGAATGCCGCGCGCAAACGCAGCCAACACATACCGGCTGTCCAGCGATTCGCGAACGGCCACGCGGGTGTAGCGGGCAAGCACGGCGGAGCTTGCGGCCGCCATGGTTACTGCCGGCAGAACCAAGCTGCGCCAGCTCTCCGCACCGCCGGTCGGCAGCCAATTGAGCTGAATTGAGAACACCAGCATCAGGACGATCGCCAGGAAGAAGCTGGGAACACACAGTCCCACGACGGTTCCGACCGTGCACGCACGGCCTATGAAGCTCGAGGGAAATACCGCGGCAGCTATTCCTGCCGCAACGCCTGCGAGCGCCGCCAAAGTAAGAGCAGAGCAGGTGAGTGTCAGCGTCAGTGGAAGGTGGCTGAGGACGACACCGAGTGCATCCTGTCGATAGACGTAAGAGACGCCTAAGCTTCCTCGGACGATGTTATGAAGATAGGCCAGATACTGCGCTAGGATAGGGCGGTCGAGCCCCAATTCGCCGGAGTATGCGGCCCGCATGTCCGCCGTCGCGTCCGGCCCGAGTAAGACGGTGACCGGATCGCCCGCGCAGCGCATAAGAACGAATACGCTTGTTACCATCAAAACGACTGTGACCAATGCGCGAGCAATTTTGCTCGCAAATATCTTCCGCGTGTTGCGCCTCATGCGGCTATCACCCCTCCGCCGGCAAGTCGCGACGCCCTGCTGGCTGCGAACAAGGCTTTGAAGGTGATGCCGTTTGAAGGCCGAGCCCAGAATTGGGCACCGCCTCGAGTAGGGACTTCATGTAACCCGTCTTTGGGTCGAGCAGCACCTCATCGCGTGAACCGCTCTCAACGATGCTTCCGCGCTTCAGGACGGTGATCTCTGAGCAGAGATAGGCAACGGATCTGATATCATGACTGATGAACAAGAGGGACAGGCCCCGGCTCTCGCGCAGATCCGACAGAAGATTTAGGATCTGAGCCTGAACGGTCATGTCAAGCGCGGAGACGGGCTCGTCACAAATCAGAACCTCGGGATGGAGAATAAGTGCTCGAGCTATGTTGACCCGCTGCGCCTGTCCGCCGCTTATCTGATGGGGCAATTTGCCAAGGATCTCGCCCGATAGGCCGACGGCGGAAATTGCTGCAGCGAGCCGAGCCTGACACTCGGAAGATTTCATTTTGAAGTTCACGAGCAGAGGCGCGATGATTTGTTTGCCGATCGGGGTAATTGGGTCCAGTGCGTCGAGAGGGCTCTGAAAGACAGGTTGGACACGAAGGCGGAACGCAGCCAATCGATCCGGCGTCAGCAGCTCGCCGTCAAAAAAGATCTGACCCGCTTCTGGCGCTATCAGCCCAAGCAGAAGCTTGGCGATGGTGCTTTTGCCGCTGCCGGACTCTCCTATCAGCCCATGGGCCTTGCCACGACGGATGATCATGTTGATCTTATGCAGCCTCGAGCCGCCAAGGACCTGCGCAGCGGAGCGCCGAGCAGCCGGGTAGGAAAAATCGACATTGCGCAGCTCGAGAATGGGTTCGGACGACGCGCGCGCTGTATGAACGTGAGGAGGCTCGATCGGTAATGCCATTCATGCCTCCAAGTTGTGGCATGCCACCACTTGTTGTGGAATGCCCTGCAAGGTAGGCCTTGTGTGCCGGCAAATGTCCAACCTTCCGGAGCACCGAGATGCGAAATTGCAGCCGGCCTGGCGCTGAGTAGGTTCAGGGAGGCTGCCTGCTGGGCTGTGCAGACGCCGGGGACGCCCTGAGAGTGGGGGGACAGCGGAGAAGAGCGCGCGCGTATAGGGATGCAGGGGAGTTCGAGCGACGAGATCGGCGCGCCCGATTTCGACCAACTGGCCGGCATAGAGAACGCCGATGCGGTCCGATCGTTGCAGGGCAACGCCCAGGTCATGGGTCACGAAGAGGATTGCCATGTCTGAGCGGAGCCGTTCGAGCAAGTCAAGGATCTGCTTTTGCGTAGTGACGTCGAGGGCCGAGGTCGGCTCGTCAGCGATGAGAAGCTTCGGCTTCATCGCCAGCGCCATTGCAATCATGACGCGCTGATTCATTCCGCCCGACATCTCGTGCGGGTATTTTCTCATCGTCTCATTGGGGTCATTGATCCCCACATCGCGGAGTAGATCTGCAGCCCTTTCGCTCGCCTCTTTCTTGCTCAAGCCGTCGAGCACCTGGACCGTCTCGCGAAGCTGGAAACCAATGTTCCGGACAGGGTTAAGATATAGACTTGGCTGTTGGTAGATCATTGCACGCTGGCGCCGATCGACATCAGAAAGACGCCTGCCTTCGATATGGATGTCGCCGAGACATCTCAGTTCGGAACTAGCTACTCCCATGATGGTCGAACACAGCACGCTCTTTCCGCTGCCGCTTTCGCCGACAAGCGCGAAAAACTCACCCTTCCGCAGCTCGAACTGAACGGCCTCCAGGAGGCGCGTCTCGGGCTGCTCTGCGAGAACAACAGTCAATCCAGTAATGCTAAGAATCGGCGCGCCGCCAGCCGCGATGGCCGGGCGTCCGGCACTCCCGTGCTCAAGAGTTCGAGCATAAGGTGCTTCAAGTGCATGCGAACTGGTTTGGTCCATGATTCCACCTTCCGAGCAGACCATAGTCTTCTGCGTCTGGCCCAGGGCGTTCTCGGCTAGACGTTGATTGCGCCTGGCCGAAAATCCATCAAACCGGTTGGCGTCGGTGTCCACTTGATGTTGGCGCGCTTCCCGAAGAACTCGCCAAGCGAATGGAGCACCGTTCCTGGTGGATCAATCTCGTCGAATATGTCCAGCATCTCTTGATAGGCGACTCGCCTTTGGGCCGGGTCCTGCGCCGTCAGCAAAGTCGTCTCCAGCATATTGAATCTGTCGTTCCGCCAATACCCACCCCTTTGAAAATTGCTCTGAGACCCCCAGCGCGAGACGAAAGATGCGGTGGGGTCGGGATAGTATGTGCCGTCTGACGAGTTGTTCACGCCGCGGCCCAAACGCTCTTCGACTTGGGCCCAATTCTCTTTCATTTGAATATCGACGTTCAGGCCGATAGCCCTCCACATTGCCGCGATAGCTTGGGTTTCGATAAGCTCGGCCGTGTAATAGTTGCCGACCGTTTTGAAAGGAATTGCTGCCCCATTGTAACCAGCTTCGGCGAGCAGCCGCTTGCCCTCTTCCGGATTGTACCGCGGGATTGGCCGGTCAGGATTGTAGAGAGCGCCGTAAGCAGGGTGTTGATGGGAGGGCGGCACACTTATGCGCTTGCGCCAGATACTATTGACAATGGTCTGCCTGTCGATCGCCAGATTCATGGCGCGCCTGATGCGTGGATCCCGCAACACCTCATTTGTGGTCGGATCATAGACCAGCGTGCGGAAGGACATCGTGTCGCCGCCAACCACGTCCAAGCGGTTGTCAGCGGCGAGGGTATCGAACTGATCCGGCGCTACGGTTGTGATGATATCGAAGTCGCCAGCGCGAAGGCCGGCAACGCGTGCCGCCGGCTCCCGCACCATCCGAAACTCGATTCCCTTCAGCGGCGGCCTTCCACCCCAGTACCCGTCATGCGCCTCGAGGCGTATGTAGCGGTTTTCGACGGCCTCAACGACGCGGTAAGGCCCCGCCGCGACGGGTGCTCTGGCCCATTGATCGAATGTCGCCGCCTTCAGATAGGCCGATTTCGAGACGATGCCGCCTCCATAGGAGGTCAGTCGTTTGACGAAGACAGGATCGGGCGCCTTCGTGCTGAACTCGACAGTGTGTCGACCGGTTGCCCGCACCGCGCTCATCGACGGAAGGCTGATCTGGCCAACACCATAACCCGGGCTGTCCTTTGCCAGCATACGCTCCGCACCGAAGGTAAATGCGACGTCCTCTGCCGTTAACTCTTCACCATCGTGGAATTGAACCCCTTTCCGCAGAGACACGCGATATGTGGTGCTGTCGAGAGCCTCGATGCTTTCAGCCAACATCGGCCGAATCTGCCCGTCCCGTTGATAGTCGATTGCAAAGAGCTTGTCGTAAATGCTCTCGAGCACCCGAAAGCTCACGAGCGCCGTGGCACGGGGATGGAGCGGATCGAGCTCGACGCGCAGATCCTGCATTGCGATCCGCAGTGCCGTCCGGCCAGCGTTTTGGGCAAAGACAGAGGTCGATGGAAGCAAGCTCAGCCCACCGACCAATTTGAGAACCGTGCGTCGATCACAGGTCTTCATCACACATCTCTTCTTAGTTGCACAAACCATTGCGTGCCGAGCTCTGAACCATGCAGCTTTGCGTGCTCACGCTCGGGCCGGGCGGACTCGGACAATGGTTTTCTGAGGAGCGGTTCGATTGGTGCGAGATATAATTCACACCGTGTGACACCATCATGACAGGCCTAGGTGCCTAGGTAGCTGGACAAGGAGGCTGCCGCTCCCGTAGGCTAAGTCTCGGAATCGGAGCTGGAAGGTGGCCGAATGAAATTTGTAATTGTCATGCTGGATGGTCTTCGTCCTGACCAGCTACACGAAGCAGTTACGCCCAATCTCGCCGAGCTGTCCAAAATCGGCCTTCGACTTGCCCGCCATACCTCATCTTTTCCCAGTGAGACGCGGGTTTCATCGGCCGCGCTGGCCACGGGCGGACATAGCGCGGCGCATGGAATCATCGGCAACCGCTTTGTGGCGAACGGTCGATCGATCGACGGATCTTCGCTCTCGGCACTCCTGACGCTCGGCAGCGAAAGCGGTGGCGTTCTCACCGCCACGACGATCGGCGAAGTCTTGGCGGCTCATGGAAGGGCGATGTTGTCGATCGGATCTCAATCACAGGGCTCTTTTGGACTTTCCAGCTGGGGGAGTTGGCAGGCGGGGGCGCCGGCGTTCTGGGTCCATGACCCGTCAATGTTCGGTGGCAACGCTGCCGTCCGCCGGATTGCGCCGTCGTTTCCGATGCTCCCTCCCGACGAGCGACCGGCGCGTGCGACCATTGAACGCGTCGTCGACCTATTCTTCTCGTTCCTGAAGAAAGAAACACTTCCGGAGGTCAGCCTGCTCTGGCTTTCCGAGCCGGACATTACATATCACATGTTCGGACTTCAGCATCCTAGAGCGCGTGAGGTGCTCCACGAGGTCGATCGCCAGTTTGGGCGTATTTTCGCTTGGTGGAACGAGAAAGGAGAGCGGGAAGGAGTACAGCTTATTGCTGCATCCGATCACGGACACGCCATCATTGGAGAAAAGGTCTCCGTATTGAAACACCTGCGGCGGTCGGGATTCAAGGTCGGATACGAACTCACGCCCGACGTAGACGCCGCAATAACAGCTCAACGGGTTGTAAACATTTGGGCCCGGGACAGAGAGGGCCATCTTCTGACAGAGATGTATCACACCCTGTCCGAGGAGCCATGGTTTGGTGTGGCCTTCTCACCTAAGGGCGCTGATGGCTCTCCACTTATCGCCAACACCCTCCCGCTTTCCGCTGTCATGGCCGAACACCAACGAAGTGCGGACCTGTCGTTTATTCTCGCCGATTGTGGCGCAGCCAATCAGAGCGCTTCGCCCGACGCCGTGTACTACGATGGGACCTATCCGACCGGCGTTGGCATGCACGGAGGGCTTTCGGCACACGAGCTGTCTTCATTATGCATCCTTGGTGGCGATGCCTTTAGAAGCGGAGTTGTTGCTGCCCCAACCAGCATCGTTGATCTGGTGCCGACGATCCTTTCCAGCTTGGGACTGCCGCTACCGTCGACGGTGCACGGCCGTATCATCGATGAAGCTTTGCAAGATCGCGAGGACACAGGCCAGTATGATGTCGAAGATGCGAGCGTCTCAATTGCCTCTTCAGCGCGCCGGTCAACTGTCTTCCGGGAACTTTACCGACAACGTCTTTATCTTAGGGGAGCGACCGTAACCCGGCTGGCGCAGGCTAAGAATGATAAACCTGGCGCTAATCCGACGCAATTCAAAGCCTGAACCACGGACCATTTGACCTATGTATCAAGGAAAGCGCTGGGAGTTTGTTCGGTCGAACATCGAAGAAGCCATTGTCTCGAGCCGATTTCGGCCAGGCGAAAAACTTCCGAACGACGTAGAGCTTGCTCTCGAATATGGTGTCAACCGGCACACCGTAAGATACGCCATTCGGGCACTTGAGCAGGAAGGACTGCTACGTGTCGAGCAGGGGAGGGGCACCTTCGTTGTCGAACATCCAATACCCTATCTGCTCTCCCCTCAAACCCGGCTGACCGATAATCTCATCTCGCAAGGCCGCTTGGCGCGTCGTAAGATCCTGTCTGCTGCAACGATAAAGGCAGACGAGCGGCTTGCCGGCTACCTCGACTTGCAAGCTCGTGACGATGTGCTGCGCATCGACACGCTGAGCTATCAGGACGAGATCCCAATCGTCATTGCGCATAGCTACTTTCCGGCGAAACGCACTCCCGGACTGCTGGACAAATTCTCTGGCGCCAACTCGATCTCGACGGCTCTCAGGCGCATTGGAATCGATGACTACTCGCAGCAATGGGTGACGATAAGTGCGCGTCTGCCCTCTGCGCAGGAGGCGCGCCTGCTTGAAATGTCGACTTCGGCGCCGGTCTTCGTCAAAGAGAGCCTTGATTGCTCCGGCCGTATTCCGATCAAATTTGGCGAGAATGTACTTTGCGCACCGAGAATCAGCTTCAGGTTCGACTTTAAAGAGATTAGTTCCGCGGAGCAGTCGCTTGCAGGAAAGCCTCGATCCGGAAGAGCGCAAGCGAGCAAATCGAAGTCATCTGCCTCTTTCAAGGTCTAGGTACCGTCCCATTCCTGCGGTCAAAGCGGCTGGCGGCGAAATAACTGTCTCGCTACCACCATCGCCTGTGGGTGTGTGTTTCACGCTTCATGCCGAGACGAGCCGCTCGCGTTCTGCTGAAGCAATAGGCGGCCGCTTTGGTTGCGGCCCCCGACAAGCTTGCGGGTTTTGGCGTTGTTACGCAGCCTGTGTCAGAGGCAGCCGCGCAGGTCGTGAGGTGCAGCGTCAAACCTTCCGTGATCGTCGTGAACCTCACCCCCAGGCGGTTGGATCAGACGTATCGGCTCTTGCGAAGATGCGCTCGGCGGTGCGCAGATCTTCCGCATCATCGATTTCGTACCACCTGAGATCATCGCATCGCACGGCAGCAAGCTGCAGACCTCGTGTTTCCACGAGATAGGAAAGAAGCTCCTCGGTGTAGGCCTGGGTAGCTCCGGCCCTGATCATATCATCTAGGGCCGGAATGACCTCTGTCCGCAGAGTAGACGCGGACAGCCGCAATAGATTCATCGTCTTGTAAAGAGGAGGGCCATCCGCGATGAGATTTCTCGCTGTTTGTTTCAAACGAAATTCTGAAATGAAGCCAAGATCCGACAACAGGACCGCTGATCCCTGCATCAGCTCATCGAAGGGAGCGACAGCCGCTGCGTCGGGCGCTTCACTGATGAGCAGCTGCCGCAATACGTTTTCCTCGAAGAAGACGTCGCCCTCAAGGAGGAAGTGGTCCCCAGAAACGAGCGCGTCACGCGCCAGCCAGAGCGAATAGGCGCTCCCAGTACGGTCGTAAACGGGGGATTCGACGTATTTGATTGCAAGACCGCCAAAGCGGCTGCCGCAGGCGTCTTGGATCGCCTCTTTGCGATACCCCACAACAATCGTCACCTGTTCCACGCCGACACGCCCAAGGTTATGTAGCGCGTTGTGCAGGATGGGAGTGCCATGGAGTTGGACTAAAGGTTTCGGGTTTAGATCCGTTAGCGGCCGCAGCCGAGAGCCCACTCCAGCGGCGAGAATGAGAGCATGCTTGGGAGCATTCAGAGGCATTTCATTCGCCTTCTTCATCCCGAGTGTCGCACCGCAAGCATCGTGAACGCCTCTGTTCAGTGTTACGTGCCGCAGACTTGTCCGACCACCCCAAATATTGAAGCGGGTAGGTGTGAATTGTCATCAGCGCATACAGCTGAATCAGCCGCTGTGTGAGCTTCCTTAAGCGTCAGGGACAGATGTTTAGCCATGTCCGGAGCTGTCCAGGATGTTAGGTCGCGGCCTTGCTGGGTGACACTGGACGAGACCGGGGAGAGGCGAGGGGCGCATCGGGCGAGTTTAGAAGAAAGGAAACTTTTGTGCCAATCCTGCTGCCATGAACTAGCTGGGCTGCAGATATTGCTTTTCGGCCACGGCAAGTTCGTCATACCTCAGGAGCTCGAATATCTCGCTCAGCGGTGCGATATGAGATTCAATGCTCGCAACGCTCTCTTGAGCCGCGATGCTATCGCAAACGCGTCGCATTGCAGCTGCCGCAGCTCGCATGGAGTGATTGGCCCAGACGACTGTGGAGATGCGCGCATCGCGATAGGCAGAGACCGGCGTTCGATAGTATGTCGTCGGAACAATCACGACAGGGAGCCGGTTCCGCCACTCGTTCACGAACGAAAGAATCTCGTCCGCGGTACTCTTTCGCGAGTGAATCAAGATTGCATCGGCTCCCGCGTCGGCATAAGCGTGAGCACGCAAGATAGCTTCGTTCAATCCATGGCCAGCGATCAGCGCTTCGATCCTGGCAACGAGAACGAGAGTTTCGGCGACTGCATCCTTTACAGCCCGCAGACGACCGGAGAATTCATCGATATCGGCGAGCGGATGCCGCTCACCAATGAGCGAGTTCAGCTTCGGAAAGCAGCTGTCCTCAAGCGACACGCCCGCCGCACCCGCCTGATGAAGTTTGCGTGCGAGGAGGCGAGCATTGTTGAAATTACCGAAGCCGCCATCCCCGTCAACGAGCACAGGGAGCTCTGTCGAGTCCACAATGCATTCGACGCTCTGGACGAGCTGGGTCCATGAAGCTTCATTGGCATCGCGATAGCCGAGCGAACTGGCAATCGACAAACCAGAGGCCCAGAGCCCCTTGAATCCTGAGCGCTGGGCGATCGTGGCAGACAGGCCATCATGGGCTTCCATCAGAAACGAGAGCTCATCTTTCGAGCAGACCTGGGCGCGAAGCATTTCGGCAGGTGACGGTCGTGCGCATTGACGACCTGCGGTAGGCCGAATTGCTTGTGGTTGACACTGCATGCCTAAATCCCGGAAGAGGAGCGTCGATTGCAACGGCATCACTGCTCATACGTTTTGGCGTGATGCCGATCAATCACCAGCATTGGTAGTTTATTGGGACGCAAATACTTGCATGCTCGCCGTAGGATTGGCGCCGAACGCAAAGCTTTCGCTATGAGTTGATTGGCCTCGTGCCTAAATGCTGGAAAAAGGGCTGTGGATGCAAATGAATCACCTGGGGTTCGCGAGCCTTGCTACAGGCCCCGGAAAGAATTCCTCTACTCCTTGCTGCAGTGCTTAAGTGAAAGGGGGATATCCGGCTCTTTGTCGCAAATATCGACAGCCACGATCGTCATAATGCTGCTGTCGGGTTTCCGACATATGCCGCAAGCCTTGACAGGAGCTGCAGTAGGATGGGCGCCTCGCGCATATGGAGCGGCAATCGCCGAGGAATTTGTCCTGCCTCGCCGGTAGTTTGCTGGCGCCACTGGATGGTATGGCATTTGCTGATGCCTTTCCTGTTCTCTCAATCACAGGAGAAAGTCATGGCGGATGAGCAAGAGGTTGTGCTGTCGGAACGGGAAAGACAGTGTTTGCGATGGGTCGAGGAAGGGAAGTCATCCTGGGCTATTGGAGTCATCCTGAAAGTGAGCGAGAATACGGTCAACTTTCATGTCAAGAACGCGATGCGAAAGCTGGAGACGTCTAGCCGGACCCAGTGCGTCGTCAAGGCGCGACGTCGGTGTCTTATCTAGGCCGCGGTTGGCGGTTTAATAAGACCGTGAATTGCTGTGGCGAAGTGCAAAGCGAGTTATGCAGCTGACAGCTGCACAGCGATAATAGTGGCACTGATACCATACAGACGGCTTCTATCTCGATGCTGGCCGTAACGGTGACGCGCCACGCGGACACAGCGAGCCGATATAACGCCGCAGGCGCATCACACGCTTAGAGCTCGACGGCGGGGCGGATCGCAAATGTCGTTTACCCTGTTTTGAGCTTGGCGGTCGTATACGTGTCGCAGGTTGAAGTCTGGTAATCATAGCGGCCGACGTGCTGAAGCTGTGACCTACCACGGCGGCTTGGAGGGGGGCGACGCGCAGCCGGCAAATGATAGTCGGCAGACGCATTTCGAAAACGTGCTGCTGGTAGACGTTGCTCGAACGCTAAGGTTCTAAACGCCTAGCGACCTTCGGGTAGTACTCACGGGGCTTTGCTGGCTAAGTGAACGATCTTCCCGAGCCACCAATCCTGAGCTCGTATTTTTGGATGATTTGAGCGGCACGTTCGATGCATGCAACTCTCCCGTGAACCGTTAGCGACAGCAACTGAAGCACAGACAAAGGGTCATTCCAGACAGGCCTTTCGTCGCGCCAGGGGCGTTTCTATTATTTGCATATTGGGCGACCACTAGGCCATCCGACAAGAGCACGAGACCTTCACATCGGGGCCGCGACGTTAGTTGCCGCTGCTCTTTATGATCGGAAGACTCTTCGCTAGATCACAAGCGTTCACTATGGAGGTGCCGCCGTGGCAATGGGTATTGTGAAGTGGTTCAATCCGACCAAGGGTTATGGGTTCATCAGGCCCGAGGATGGAGGCCCCGATGTCTTCGTGCACCTCGGTGCCGTTGAAAAGGCTGGTTTGGCCACCCTCGAAGAGGGAGCCCGCGTAAGTTATGAGCTTAAGGCCGGGCGTACGGGCAGGATGTTAGCTGAGGATATCCGGGTTGGCTGATCCGAGCAAGCCGATGACGTCCTAAACGAGAGCACGGCTTGTCTCGAACTGATGAGGATAGTTGTCCGGTAGTGGTGACCTCTCGCTGACGTGACCACCCCTTTTCCGCGTAAGCAACATAGATTCGGCTTGCACCGCCGGAGCATGAGGATTGTGATGGAGGTGAAGTGCTGGTAACGCAGGCGCCATCAGCTCGTCGCGGGACAAAAAAGGTCTCTCAGCGAGCGCCAGCACGTGATCGTGGTCCAGTGCAGCGATCTTCTCACCACGAGATCTGAGTTAGAAGTACGCGTCAGCATAGCTCCGCACCGCGCTCTGGCTCGGGGGTCAGCGCGTTTTCTTTGGCTGGATTGTCTGCTGAAGATGGTCCGGACATTTATCGCTTGGCAACGATGCTGAGAAGCGGGCCCTCCTCCGCGGGAGTTTCAGGAGCAATCGCTAACTGCTGATCAAGAGGCTCTTGCGACTCCTCGCCGGCCTCATGATCGTCCCACGCAGTGTTGGACCTTCATCAAAGCCGCCCTCCTAGATTGGGATGATCGTCCGCGCTCACCACGTCTTCCGTAAACAAGGACGACACCGCTACACCGGAAACCTTGCGAGAAGCTGACGGGCTTCCGCGGGCTGCAGAAAAAAGCGACGCGCCAGTTGCCGCCTCCGGTCTTGCCGTTCGCGGGCTCCGATTATCCTAACGCTATTGTTTGGACAACTACCGGCGGCTTTGCCAACCCGCTTACGGGGGCGGGAATGTGCAAACGCGCGAGAATGTTGCCAACTGTGTTCTGCTTTTCTCGTGATTGACCTTCAGCGCAAAGTCTCTGTGGCGAAGAGGCCGCGCCTCGTCGTGATCGGCGATGTTGCCTCGAGCAAAGTCACTCGATCGAATCTAAAGCCGCGCGTCGGTAGCGGCGGCCGGCCGTGATCATCATGTAAACGTCCTCGAATCGCACCTACAGAGCCGCCATCCACTGTCCAGCCCATCGCCATCAACGTACTTCATGTCGATGATTAGATCGAGCCGCGCCGGGAAACGTCCTGTTCTCCTATCCCGCACCATTCTAGTCGTCGCCTCCCGCTCCTCGCGAACGCAGTCCGAGGCGAGTAAATAGCGCCCGACGAACTCCAAGGCCGCTTTTCGATAGATCCAGTTACGACAAAACGTCGATTTCGGAATTACGGATCGACGGCTTGGGAGTTCTTCACTGATGGCGAGCTCCGGCCGATGCTCGGCTATTGATTGTTACCCACTCATTGTCACGGCGGCGTTGTACCGACGAGGGAATGCGCATGGCTTCGCGGTACTTCGCGACCGTGCGGCGGGCAATATCAATTCCTGAGGCGCGTAAGCGTTCCACGATGGTGTCATCCGACAGGATCGCCGACGGCGCTTCCGAATCGATCAGCTGCTTGATGTGGTGGCGCACGGCCTCGGCGGAATGCGCCTCGCCGCCGTCGGCGGAGGCGATCGAGGCCGTGAAGAAATATTTCAACTCGAATGTGCCGCGATTTGTCGCCATGTACTTGTTGGCGGTGACGCGCGACACCGTGGATTCATGCATCTGGATGGCGTCGGCAACGGCCTTCAGATTCAGCGGCCGCAGGTGCGCCACGCCGTGGGTGAAGAAACCGTCCTGCTGGCGAACGATTTCCGTCGCAACTTTCAGGATGGTGCGGGCGCGCTGATCGAGCGCGCGCACCAGCCAGGTCGCGTTCTGGAGCGCGTCGGTGAAATAGGACTTGTCGCCGTCCTTGCCGACCTTCTTCGAGAGTTGCGAATAATAGGTCTGGTTGACCAGCACGCGCGGCAAGGTGTCGCTGTTGAGCTCGACATGCCAGCCGCTATCCGGGCCCGGGCGGACATAGACGTCGGGCATCATGGTCTGGAGCCGCGCCGAGCCGAACTTCATGCCGGGCTTGGGATTGAGGCGGCGGATCTCGCCGATCATGTCGGCGATGTCCTCGTCGTCGACGCCGCAGAGCTTGCGCAACGACGCGATGTCGCGCTTCGCGAGCAGATCGAGGTGCTCGACGAGGGCCTGCATCGCAGGATCGTAGCGGTCGAGCTCGCGGAGCTGGATCGCCAGGCATTCGCTCAAATTGCGCGCGCAGACGCCGGGCGGATCGAATTTTTGCAGCACGGCAAGGACGGCATCGACGTCGGCTTGCGATGCGCCAAGGCGCTCGGCGGCCTGGCCGAGATCGGGCGGCAGGTAGCCGGCTTCGTCGACGAGGTCGATCAGGTACTGCCCGATCATTCGCTGCGTGGGTGCGGTGACGGCGACCGAGAGCTGCTCGGCGAGATAGTCCAACAATGTTGTCTCGGCTGCGACAAAAGCTTCAAGATTGTAGTCTTCGTCACCTGAGGCGCCCCCGCCCCATTCGGTATAGGTGGTCGGCGCCGGGTCCTGCGCGTTGCGCGCGGCCGCTTCGGCCGGCTGTTCGGCGCTGACCTGATCAACCTCAGTCGGGGATTCGACGCCTGCTGTATCGCCACTGGCGCGCTCGAGCAGAGGATTGCGCTCGAGCTCCTCCTCCACGAAGGTCGTGAGATCGAGATGGGACAATTGCAGCAGCTTAATCGCCTGCATCAATTGCGGCGACATGATCAACGACTGCGAATGCCGGAACTCTAATCTCTGTGTGAGCGCCATGAAGCGAGAACCAATACTGAACTTAGCCGCGTTTTGCTCATCTAGTCAGGAGCTGATCCACGCGCCTTGATGTCGCGCAAAAGCAGATTCGAGGTGCGATTTCTGGCGCGAACGACTGGAAGGACGGCAGATCTTATCGGGACTTCCCTACCGAGAGCCTATGTGCGCGCCACCACTTGGGAACTAGATATTAGCTGCGGCACTGTGACTCGAGCGCATGAGCTAGCCCAGCGTGCTTCGGGATGGCGATAATCCTGCAGACCGCGAACGGTCAGTACGGCAGAGGTCCTCAGAATTACCCTAGAGCGACTACAATATTGCAAGATGAGCTCGCCACCAGGAAGTAGCGCGGCATACTTGTTTCGAATATCCTGAAAGTCGCTTCCAACAGGCGCTTGCGTCTGCTTGGCATTGACACCAAAACTGATCATCATGCCGACGGGGACGGAATGCCGCACGAGCGGAAATTGGGGCTGATCGAGTGCGCGAGCCTTCGCGTAGATCACTTCAAACATTAGCGTCGGGTTTCTAACATTGCTTGCGAAAGCGATTGCAAAAGAGCCTGCCACTCGCACGGCTGATCATGAATGCAGGGCAGGCATAGTCCTTGCTGAAGCCACCCGGACGACGAAGATGCGGATGTGCTGCGAGCCCATATCCTTGGTGTTGTCGCTGGGCGGGGGTCGTCCGGGCGGCTCGGCTAAAAGGAGAAAGACCTTGGTGAACACAGTCGTACAGGCTTTGGCTCTTCTGTTGAAGACGACAGCCGCGCTAACGCAACAAGGCAGCGCGGATAGAAATTCAAGCTGCGGAACAAGGCAGCACACCGAAACCGTTTCACCACCACTACCGCGAGTCTCCAATGGATAAAGTTCTCAGTGACGCCAAGACTGTTCAGCTTGTTTTTCACAACGGCGGCCGCACACCTTTTGATTTCGTGATGGATTTGTTACGGGAGAAATCCGGCGGGCATGAGCGTCACGCCTGCGCAGTGGCCATGCTCGACAGGGCAAGGTCTCCTGCGGTCCCTTTAAGTCGTCAGTCGCAAGGGTGCTTCTCGATAAGGCGCGGGAACGCATCCAGGCTGCGGGACATCCGCTGCAGATCACCAGCGAGCCAGCTGGCGAAACAGAGGCGCCTCATTCATCGGAAATGCAATTCAAATGGGCGATTGATGCGCTTAGCTGGCATTTCGCGGATATCCCGCTGAACAAGCTGATGACAACGGTGCGCCTGTGTCCCGGCCACCGCTTCTGCAACCTTCGGGTTCTTGGTAAAGTGTGTCCGGTCCCAGACCGGATCGACTAGCAACAGTCCCACGAACCGGCGGTGCAAAAGATTGTAGTCCAGTTGCTCTGTATCTTCCCCCAATGGGCCATCCCGTCTGGTGGTGCCATCTTGCTTGAACAGAACGACGAATAGACGGTCCAGCGCGGCGCTACGTGACACCGGAACGATCGCGCGGCTGGCGATGATCCTGTCGTCAGCTTCCCGGCGTCGTCGGCTAACCGGCGTATACCGGCGAATGCGGTGACCCCCGCCAGTTGCACCCCAGTGACACGATCTTACGCCTTTGTCAGAAAGACTGTCCGGGCATAATTACGGCTCGCAGACAGGGTATCGCGAGATCGCTCTGTCGGGGAGAGGGTCAGTGGAAGCGCTACCAGCACCTGTGGAGTCAGCGCTGAGCATCGCCGCGTCTTTCTCTTGGATCCAGCAAGCGCGAAGTCGTCGGCCCACAAGGGGCCGGTGCAGGAGCTTGAAGTCTTTACCGTAACTGGCGTGGGGAAGGCGGTTCGATTAGCTTTGGGGGCCAAGCCTGCTTCACGTCGGACTACAAACCTGACGCAGATCGATCAACTGGCGGATCTGGTAGCAGCCACGTTTGCGCTAGCTACGCCAAATTCTTGCCGCATGGCCTTGAGACTGGGCTGTTCGTATGAGCGTGCACAAACGAAGAAAGCGAAATCTCAGAGAGTTGCGGCGGGTAGAGCAGATTTGCCGGGCTGAAGCGGAGCGTGCCCACTTGGATCTCGAGCGCAGTGGGTTAATGAACATCGCAGAAGACTGCCAACGCGCGCCCGAGGAGAGCGAAAGGGCTTTGCGAATGTCGACATTGATCGGGCCGCTTGTGTGGACGTTCGGTCTTATGGCCTTGGCACTGTTCGTCGCGCTGTATCTTCCATGGTAGGCCTTGTCGAACTCTGCAAGGTTGGCGTCGAGGCAATATCTTGTGAAGCCGGTGGCGCGGGAGAATCCCAGAGTCTGTCCTGTGTATGCTTCAGCGGGGCCGCTAAAACCTCAAAGGCCGACTTCACGTCTGCGTAGGCAGCCTCCTTCAAGGCGGCGGCCGCGGGCTCGATCTCGTTATAGGCGGTCAGCGCCGCTGCATAATCTTGATGGAGCGGCATTTTGGCCTCGTTGGTCCAGCCGAGACCGAGATGGTGGAACTGATCAGCCGGAACGGTGATGCGGCTTTTATCCAGCTCCCGGAGGTAGTCAGCCGACCAGTCGTGGATAGTATAGGACTCGATCTTATCCATCATGGACCGCCAGCGCATGACACGCTCCTCCAGCGGCATGTTGGTCGCTTTCGAAATGGCGTCTGCAATCTCTTCGGGATTGTTTGGGTCAATCAGCAGCGCCTCGTCGTCACTGAAATCTTCAGCCGCCCCGGCAAACTTCGATAGTACCAGAACTCCGGGATCATTTGGGTCTTGGGCCGCGACGTACTCTTTCGCCACGAGATTCATGCCATCACGCAACGGCGTGACGAGACCTACATGTGCGGCGCGGTAGAGGCGCGCGAGTGCAGCCTGGCTGAACGAGTCATTCGTGTAGTGGATCGCCTTCCGCTCGTCCGTGCCATGCTCAGCATTGACGAGGCTGATCGCATTCTCCACGTCCTCCTTGTACTTCTGATATTCGCCCACGTCCGCACGCGAGGACGGCGCGATCTGCAACAACGAGATGCTGCCAGGGTTCGCAGCTAAAACGTGGTTGAACGCTTGGACCCTCTTATCGATACCCTTCGTGTAGTCGAGACGGTCCACGCCGATCGCAAACTTGGAGCCCTCGAATTTCTCCAATAATGAAGAGAGTTTTTCTTCTTCTACGGGCGAAAGGTCTGCCGCAAGATACTCCGCGAACTGCTTGGGATCGATGCCGATCGGGAATTGTTGGAGCCGCGTCTGGCCACGCTCCGTTGTCACGATGCCATCCTTGCTCTCCAGCCCGAAATAAACGCGCAGGCCAGCCAGAAAATTGTTGAGATCCCGGTTTGTTTGAAAGCCGAGCAGATCGTACTCCAGCATCATCTTCATAAGTTCGCGATGGTGGGGTACGCGTTCTATCATGTCGGGTGCCGGCCATGGCGTGTGCAGAAAAAAGCCGGTGGGCCGATCGATGCCGAGCCTATGCAGTTCAGCCGCGAGCGGAAGTAAATGATAGTCATGCACCCAGAATGCGTCGAGATCCCGGACGTCGAAGGCGGCTTGCGCTATAAACGCGTTGACATTTCGATAGCTGTCATAATCGCCTTCGGAGCCCGACATCCGCTGGCGCAGGGAGTGCAGCGCTGGCCACAGTGTCGAATTCGAAAAGCCGCGATAATAGCCGGGATAGTCCGCCTCTGGCAGGTCCAGCCTAGCTACGGCGCCCGCACCAGTTTTCACCAGCGGCAAGGGCTGCTCGGTCCCATCGCCGCGGGTATCCGAGGACCCCATCCAGAGTGCACCGGAACGTTCCACGACCGGCTCAAGGCCCGCCGCAAGCCCGCCGGTCTGGGGCTTATTAGGGTCGAAGGGGGCAACCCGATTCGAGATGACGACCAGCTTCATATCGGGCTGCCGGTTTACGGCGTCGAGGCGGTCCTCCGTGTCTCTTGAGACAACAGCAGCGGAAGGTCCTGCTCCTTCGTGTTGCCCTTGCTCCAGCGGCACGCCGTCCAGGTGCATGTCGAAGGCAGTCTGGCCTCCATCTTGCTCCGTAGCGCCCGAAGTTGCGGTGTCCAGCGCGTCATGGATTCGAACCATCTCGTAACTCCGTTTGACGAGGTTTCCGCTTGATGCATTCGCAAATCACCGAGATATCTCCACCATGCCAGACTGGCAGGTCCAGCTTTCTGAAAGCTGACCATTCGCCGGGCCAGATAGCCGCATAGACGCCCTCCCATCGGTGGCCCGAAAGGCGCCGCGAGGCTTGCTGGCAGGGTGAATGCGCGGTTCGGCGAGAGTCGCGCTCAAATCGAATGGCAGGAAGCGAAGCGGCGGGCCTATGATCTTGACGGCCATCGCACGTGGGCAAGCTTTCGTGATCCTCAATGACGAGCACGCTTGGGTCGAGCACGTTTTCATCAGCCAGGCAGACGGGGGCCCCGCGCAAGATGCCCAGGCGAGCCCGAAGAGAGTTAGGCCGTAGACTCATAAGTGCGGAGCCACAGACGCATTGAGGCGAGTTGAACCATCGCGAGGAAGTTTTCGGCGAGTTTGTCGTAACGGGTGGCGATGCGCCGGAAGTGTTTGAGCTTGCTGAAGAAGCGTTCGACCAGATTACGCTCGCGATAGAGCCGCTTGCTGAAGCATGGCTTCCATTTGCGATTGGATTTGGCTGGGATGTTGGGCACTGCGTTCTGGGCGTGGATCAGGTCGCGGATGCCATCGGCATCGTAGGCTTTGTCGGCCAGAACGATGGTGCGCGGATCGAGGCGGTCGAGCAGGCCATATGCGGCTGGCGCGTCATGTGCCTGCCCAGCAGTCAGGCCGAGCCGGATCGGGAGGCCCTGGGCATCGACGACGGCATGGATTTTGGTCGTGAGACCACCTCGGGAGAGCGACCGAGACAACGATCTCGATCCCCCTTTTTGCCGTCGCAGCCTGCTGATGCGCCCGGATAGAAGTGCTGTCGATCATCTGGATTTCGCCGTCGTGCGCGACGGATATGGCATCCATTAGCCGGTCCCACACACCTGCTTTCCGCCATCGCACGAAACGGTTGTAGCAGGTGGTGCGCGGCCCGTATCGCTCAGGCAGGTCACGCCACGGTGCACCAGACCGAAGCACCCAGAAGATGCCGTTCAGCACTCGTCGATCATCGACACGGGCCACGCCTCGCGGCTTGTTGGGTAGAAGCGGCGCGATGACGCGCCATTCGAAGTCGGTCAAATCGTATCGGCTCATGCCGATACTGAATCAGCATACGTCCCGATATGAAAGCCACCGGTCGCCGGTTAGGCGTTCAAGCCGGTCGATCGGTCGCATCAAGCTCTCTTGCCGGCACGTACTCAGTTACAAAACCTTCCTGCCACCCGGTGGCTCCGAGCGTGACAGGGTAGATATTGAATCCTTCGGGAAAGTCTCGAAATCCTGGCTGATCGCGCAAACGGCCAATGGCTTCGGACGCATCGGTTTCAGTCGCGTAGATGCCAATATGCAGTTCTGTATCCTCGCGATCTGGATACTCGCGCTCGAACCAAAGATCATAAACTACCGTCATGGCATCCAATCTACCCGATGGCCCCCGACCGTGACAATCATATCCGCGCCAAACAGTCCTTGATTTACGGGTTCACGGCCTAGCCCGCCGCGCGATGATAAGCCGCGCCCGAGCGCAAATACAACACGTCCGCGCAAAACTAGGAATTCGCGCCCGCAGCATGATAGCAACCAATGGCCTGAACCGATCCCGGCCAGATCTGTCGCCCTCATCACGATCTGTCCAAGTTTGCGGGAGCGCGATCTGAGTTGCGATCGCTACAGTTGCGTTCAGTTCGTCGATAATTTGATGGCCAGCTACCCTTCTCACCGGCCACGAGGCCACATACGGCGCTCTGTCCGATATTTGCTCATTTGACGCCCGGATTGCGCGCGCTTCAGCTATCCTTTTCGACGCGGTCCTGTCGCTGCAGGCGCGTTCACTTGTTCTCACACCGCAATGCCCCGTGCAAAATGGCGATCATTCTGGCCGACATGCCTAAAATCGTCTCTTTCAATGAGTGCTGTCGTAGTGAGCGCTGCTAGGGACGTCGCGGTTGCGGTTTTCTGTATTGTTCAAAACATTGATTGTTTCAGACGCGACAAATGGGGGCCGGAAACCTGAGGGCGTGGGAAGACCTACGTTGTTTTCTCACACAAAGATGCTCGATTGCATTGGCATGCCGGTTGCTTTCATCTGCGATGAAATCACTTTTGACCTGATGCTCAGTAGGACCGGATGAAGTATTAAGATGAGACACTTCATCAATGGCGAAGATCTTCCGATGCGGGTATCAAACCGCGAGCCCTCATCGGGAACTCTATCATCTATCGAGCTTCGCTTTGTCGGCCAGAAGCCGACTATCAGGGGGCTCGCAACGAATGGCGGTCCTCAACTAGATGAGGCACACCAGGGTGAGACGTTATGCTTTAGGCGGATCGTTTGCGTCACTATTAGTCCTAGCTGACGCCGTGCATTGGCGAGATGCCGAGCCGGGATTGTTGGAATTAAGCACCGGCCTTGCATTGGCGGTCGCAGATGGTCAATGAGCTGATGCAGGACGATTGGGATCTAGAGAAATTAGTCAGGCAAAAGGACGAGCTGAAGGTCAAGCTGCTTCATGCACAGTCGGTTGTTGCCGAATGTAAGGCAGGATTGGCGGACTTGGAGAGGAGGCTTGAGCGTCGAGCAGTCTCATCGACTTTCGATGAACGCCACCGCAACTCTTCGGCAAACAATTCAATACGTAACGCACGATCACGCAAGTCAGGAAGCGTCGATGTTCCTGTTGACCAGAATACTGCCGTGGCGTTCTCGAGTCGATCATGGGACCGTTGAAATCTGCCGCCACGCACGTTAAGAGCGACAAGTGTTCCCACCGATCTGGGCGGAGAATCTCGAGACTCGGTTTCAGAATCGGGCGGGCAAACCGAGTGTTCTGCCTTTAGGCTCGGCTTTTTGGTGATTGCGGTTTGCATTGGCTAGCGGGATTGGCGCGGAGTAACGCCAAAGGCGGGAGGCCGCGCCTTTGACTCCAGCCTCCCGTCTCGGGGCTGCTCACGCAGAGTTCCTGGATTGAATGTCATTAGCTCTCCACCTTCACCCAGGGCCAGTTCGGTCGTTTTGTTTGTCTCCTGGGCGTTCAAATTCCGGTAAGCCTGCCTGGACGGGGCGTGCTCAACATTGCACGGTCCGCTATGGCGCGTGGGCGCTAGGCATACGATGGCCCCGGCGGTGCTGATCGCAGACGTCGACCTTGCCTGTCCGGCATCGCGTGGATGATGACGAGAGCTGGCTGACTATGTCCGGAAAGCGGTCACAATGCGCCCCGCGAGAGAGCGGGTAGTGGCAGTCAGTCGTTCGTGAGACATCAGGCAGGAGGTTCCCGGTGCGAATGCAATCTAGTGCGGCTGTAAACTCGTCAGCTTCTCGAAAGCTTCTCCGGGTACCGAGCAATCCAACTGATCCCGGACGAGAGGCTGATGTGGATTCGCGCAATTTCAAGATATCCAATGCAGCGCTTGCGCCATCGGTGCAGCATGCCGTTTTGGATGATCAGCAACCGAACCTAGCTGAACAAGGCGCCTTTGAGCAGCGACGGGATGCAGCGCGCGTCGCCGATCCCCTTGGGCTTGCCCGACGCCCGGGCCGCAAACCGCCGCCGAATGTGTCTGGCGCGGATTATGATTACATTCACGAGATAGTGGCCCGTGTCAGTACTCACCGAAAACTGTCAGCGTCGACGGCTGAGAAGTATCTTCAAATGCTTTACAAGGTGGCGGCTTTCCTCGGCAAGCGCGGCCGGTCGCTCGAAGGCACTGATGATAGTGTACTAAATCAGCTCTCTGATACGGTGTTCAAGGAGAACAAGCACGTCGGTATGGCTTTGCGGGCGCTTCAAGAACAGCGCGGAGGTTCACCTGCAGTCAATGTCAGGCGCGTGCGGGCCGCGGCATCGGTGGGTACTGGGCGTACACCTGTTGCTCCAACTGAAGCTGATGCACCGCTTATCGAAAGCGTCATAGATGAAGGTATCAAGAGCAAACATTGGGCGCCGGCTACTGCCCAGCATCATGATATTGCCCTCCGGAAGCTGTCGCACAGTCTCGGCTTGCGGGGCGAGACGCTTGCTGGGACGAGCGATGATGCGCTGGTCGAATTCATCAAGGAGGACTTCCCGAAAAATTGGAGGAGAATGACCGGTTCAATCTTGGCGCTCGGCAAGCATCGAGGCGGCTCGGAAGGTTCGAAGAAGGGCGCATTCGCATCAGACGGCGTTGATCAGACGAAAAACAGCCCGGTGGCCGGGCCGTCGAGATTGGATGCCGACCCTGGGGCGCTTTGGCGGCTCCTGGATGATCACGGCGCCCAGCGGCCCGTGATGTCCGAGGATCCCGCACGTCTGAGACAAGAACAGGAGCTTCGTGATCCAATTGAGGGTGGGTGTGATGACCAATCCACCCTTCTGCCGGCTTCCGTCGATCCGGAGGAATTCACTTCCGGCCCAGAGAATCTCATCGAGCAACCGGCGAAGCGCAGGCGAGCACTGGAGAGTCAATCATTGCCTTGTTCGGCCTCCGTCGATTCAGGGGGGCTCAGCGTGGGCGCCGGGCAGTTTGCAGTTGTGGAGCCTTCCCAGTTGCTCGATTATGATTCTGCGCGCTTGGAGCCGGATCGGTTCGCCGGCCACGTCGCAGAATCGGCAGAGCTAGACGCGTTTACTTTCGTTCCACCGTCGCTGTCTCCGGGGGAGCCGTCGCGCCTGATGAACAATGAACCGGCGCTGTCGGAGCCGGATCAACACGCGCAGGAGGGTGCACGGTCGCTAGATGCAGAAGCGTCGGGTGTTGATCGAGCGCACCTTTCTCCTGGGGAGCTTTGGCGGTTGCTAGACGATGAACCCACGCTACCGCTGCCGGATCTGCTATTTCATCGTCACGCAGGCTCGATAGATCCCAATGTTTTCAGTTCTGAGTTCCTGCCGCCTCCAAGGGAGCTTACTCGGCTGCGCGATGATACGCCCGCACCAGATGGACTGAACGAGTTAGGCGGCCACATGCTGGTTATGGCCGATCGCAAGGCACTCGATTTCGAGTATCTGCCATTCTCACCAGGCGAACTCCGCGGACTGTTGGATGATGAGCGCGCAACGTCCAGCCTGGATCAGCCGGCCAGCAATTTGCCGGCTTCGACTGATCCAGATGCGCTTCTACTCAGCGAGGAGCAGATGCCGCCAGGAGAGCTCTGGCGACTGCTTGATGATGAGCCGGCGTCCTCGGCGGCCGATCAAGCGCCTCGCCTCTTGCCCGGGGACTATTAGAAGTGCGAGCCACTGTCCAAGACGCTGAACTTGGATCGCTAAAGCTCCAGCAAACTGCAACGCTTTTGGCTTGTATTGGTCGTAGTGCGTTAGGTTTCGGCGATTTAACTCGCGCCATCACTTGCCGAGCGAGCGTCAGACAGTGCGCTTTAATGGCTGAACCGCAGCGACTGTGTCGGCTGAGGGGCGGTCCCGTTAATTCTTTTGGTTTGAGGCTTCGGCCGAACGTAGATGCGATGGAGCGCGCGGATTCCATATAGTTGTGCCTATAATTAAATGCGCAGGCATAATTCATGAAGCGCTTCGAGTTCTCGAAGCAGCGCACAACGCCTTATCTATTTGGGCGCACATGCAAGGTGCTACTGCGCGACCGCAAGGTCCGGACTTCTGCTGCGTCTTACAAATGTCATCTTGCGCAGGCCACTGACACGCGCGACGGCTCGATTGAGCCAGCGCTCCATACCAGATCGCAACGGGCACAGATGCCCGTGACAAAGCACGAGGAGGTCGATGACAAAGCGTTTTCGCAACTGGGCCCTATTGTCCATACTCACTTCCATGCTTGTCTTCCCCGCCGCGAAAGCGCAAGACCGCCGGATTATCAGCGAACCTGTTGCACCTCATACGGTGTGCGACCGTCCCGTGCCGTCTGGGAAGCAAGATACGGCCATGTTGCAAGATGCCATCGACCAATGCCCTTCCGGAGCCGCCGTGTATTTAGGGCGTGGTGAGTTCCGGTCAGGCCCACTCGAGATGAAGTCGGGCGTGACCTTATGGGTCGGACGCGGTGCGACGCTGATCGCCATCCCAGAACCTGCTGCTTACGACAAGGGTCTCGGACAATGTGGGCGCATTGCGCAAAAGGGCGACGGTTGCCGGCCATTCATCAGCTTTACTAAAACCCGTGGCGGCGGCATCTACGGAGAGGGCATCATCGATGGTCAGGGCGGCGCATTGATTGCCGGCAGTGCGGAAACATGGTGGCAGCTAGCCCGGCGCGCCCAAGCCGAGGGCGGCAACCAGAACGCCCCGCGCTTGATCCAGATCGATCAAGCGCAGGACATCACGTTCTCTGGTGTCACCTTGCGCAACGCGCCCAATTTTCATGTCGCGATGAACCGGGGCGAAAGTGCCACGTTTTGGGGCCTCACGATCGATTCGCCGGCGGATGCCCGCAACACTGATGGCATCGACCTTGGCGCGAGTCAGGATGTGACCATCACCCACAGCTTAATCCGTACGGGGGACGACAACGTCGCAATCAAGGCCGGGGACAATGGCTCAAGCAGGCATATCTCGGTCATTGATAATTATTTCGGCTGGGGGCATGGCATGTCGATCGGCAGTGAAGTGAATTCCGGAGCCAGAGACATATTGGTACGTAATCTGACGTTGGATGGTACGACGTCGGGCCTGCGCATCAAGAGCGATGTTAGTCGAGGCGGTCTCGTCGAAGGTGTGACTTACGAGTACGTGTGCCTGAGGGGCAACCGGTGGCCGGTGTCTTTCGACGCAAAATATGATCCGCGCGCTCAAGGCACGAGGATTCCGGTCTATCGGCAAATCGTTCTTCGTCATGTGCATGGTGACACGGGTGTATTGCTGATGCGCGGCCTAGACGAGGGGCATGCACTTGACGTGACACTCGAAGATGTCCGATTTTCCAGCTCCGCGACTTGGCAAGTTGAGCATGCGAAAGTCACCGCAAATCACTCTGACGTATCGCCGCCGCTGCCGGGGCGAGCGACGGGGCCGCTGCTGCGCGGGTCGGAGGTATGTTCCAGCGCATTCCGCGACGGCAAACGGTAAGCACGACATCAGCCGCCGTAATCGGGCGGTGAGTTCCGCATTTGGTCCAAAACTACCGGTGTTGACAAAAGTGAGCCTCATGTACCGACTTCGTTGCGATTGTCCGATGGGGAATGCGAAGGCGACGTGCAGAGTCTGATTTGGCGTGAAAATGTGTCGGCTGGGCTCGGCGGCTGTCCCGCTGAGATACGCCCTATCAACTGCGCCCAAGGTGCCGCTGACTCAACGAAGTGTAAGATCACATGGGGATTTTCGTTCGCCGCGCTGTACTTCTGGCGGGATGTTTCTGCATCCCGTCGGCGTCCGCTCAGCCACTGTTGGTGTCGCATGCTGAAAATGCAGACTATCATTCCGTACAGCAAGCCATCGACGCATTGCCGGCGGAAGGCGGAGATGTCCTGATCAAGCCGGGCATCTATCGTGAGAAGGTCAAAATCTCCAAATCCGGCGTTCATCTCTCAGGGACTGGTAGCAATCCGGAGGATACCGTCATTGTGTATGGCGACGGCGCCATCAATGTAGGAGGAACCGTCCGCTCGGCGACGTTGAGTGCCACTGGCGATGACATCCGGCTCGAGAATCTGACCATACAGAACGACTACGCCCTCAATCCGGCCAATCCACCCTCGCAAGGGGTTGCACTGTCCCTTACCGGAGACAAGGACGTCGTTACGCGCGTCCGCCTGCTCGGCGCCCAGGACACGCTGTTTGCCGGCAAGGGTCCAAACGGCAGAATGTCACGCCAATACTTCTCGAACTGCTACATCGAAGGGCATGTCGATTTCGTGTTTGGCAACGCCAAGGCCTGGTTCCGGCAATGTGAGTTGCACGGCATCGCCAATCAAGCGGTCGTCTTTACCGCACAGAGCAAGGCTGCTCCCGATGAGGACAGCGGCTATGTTTTTGATCATTGCAGCCTAAGTGCCGACCCTGCCGCGCGCGACATCGCGCTTGGCCGCCCTTGGCGGCCCTACGCCACAGTGGTTTTCCTGTCGACAAAGATAGATGCGCAGGTCGTTGCGGAAGGCTGGCGCGAATGGGCTCCCGGCAAGACCAACTCCTTGAGCACGAGCTATTATGCCGAATATAGATCCTTCGGGGCCGGGGCTAACCCCTCAGGCCGCGAACCTCACTCCCATCAACTGACCGATAGCGAAGCCTCGAGATGGTCGCTAAGCGTGTTCTTCGGAGGTGCCACAGATTGGCTGCCAACGGAACGACATCGAGGGAACACAAAGCAACACTGACGGTGAGGAAACGACGGTGCTCCTTGGATAAATGACGGAGGAGAGGAGATAGACAGCGGCGCGGGCTATCACGCCTCACCGACATCGCTGGGCTCCGTCGTCAGAGGACAATTTGTGGGAATTCGAAACCCTTCAAACGGTTAATCACGAAAGGGGACCCCCCTCAGCAGCGTTCGATAGCCGAGTGCTTGATGAACGCGATGTACGTTGTAGAAGGCGATCAAGTTCACGATGCCTGCCTTGCCTTGCCTCGCGGCGATCGGCAGAGCCCTTGAGATAGGTGAGTGGCGCGGGGCGCTGCAGCCCCGGGCTATGTCAGAAGCGGCCGTGACCCCCGCGATTTCATCGGGGTCTCATGATCAATCGTTGATCCGGCACCACCGAGCCAATAGGCTTGGACGGGTCGCTTCAGCGTCGAACCCCTTTCATACAGCCACCGAGTGTGCCGGAAAGGCTTGTACTTTTCATGTTGCCCCTCGAACAGCGGAGGGATCGATCGTGCGCAACTCCTGTTGAAGCTTCGAAAATGGAACTGCGGGTAGTAGCGACTCAGCCGTCCTGGATAGAACCGTTTGGCATTTCCACGAACTCACCGCTGGGGCCGGCAGCCGCCACGTGCGCACGGTCTTGCTGTATCCTTTTTCCTGCCCTTCTTCCTGATCGCTGCGCGGAACGAAACGAACCGCTCATCATTCGATTGTTCGCCATGCTCGGCCGAAAGCGTTAGCCAGCGAAGTCAAACTGCCGCGTAGCCAGAGCAAAGCTCTGGGTGGTTCCGTCCGCCACTTCCGATGCGCCGTTGAAGCCCACTGAGACGTTCGGGCTAGCTCGCGCGTACCACGGTCTTCAGGTACTGGTAGGCCTTGATGATCTCGACCAGGCGATCCTCCGTGGAGCGGTCGCCGCCATTGGCATCGGGATGGTGCCGCTTGGCCAACGCCTTGTACTTCGCCTTGATCTCGCCGAGCGTCGCATTGGCATTCAGGCCCATCACTTGCAACGCTTTGCCTTCGGCATTGAAAATCTTGCGCGCCCCGGGCTTGGCCTCCGCGCGCTGGCGGGCACCGGCGCGTCCGTTCAGCTCGACGAGCGTGCAGAGGGCATGCCAGTCGTCCTCGTAATTGGCAGTGCTGCCGGTTATTTTGCGGGCGCTGATGTTCTCGCCGATCTTCCAGGTCGGACGATGGCCAGTCAGCGCGTCTTTCTGGTAGCGCGCGACCGCTTCAGCGTCCATCCCCGAGAAGAAATTGTAGGACTGATTGTATTGGCGAACATGGTCGATGCAGAAGCGCCAATAGGCGCGCGCATTCTCGCGGCCCTTGGGCGCGGGATGGGTAGCCTTGTTCTGGCAACCAGGCCATTCGCATAGCGCCGCGGTCTGGCGCTCCCGCGCTTTCTGCTTATTGATACGAATGGAGGCGAAGATTTCGGATGTGTCGATCAACATGACCTGGCTCCGTTGGCGGAGCGGCAGTTAACAGCGCCGCTTCTATGCTTGTGACCTGGTTGACGGCAAGTTCGGTCTGACTCGGCCTCTGCGTCTAGTTAGTGGCATGATGTAGCAGGCACGTCCTAGCAATCGACGTGCCAGGGCTCGCGAGCTTGATTCAGACCATCATCTCTTTGAAATTTCAGATCGACTCAGAGGCAATTTGCTGTCGGGTTCTGGACATGGAGGTCTTGAACGGCACGGGGGGAGTGCTCTCAAAAGCCAAGCGAAGGCAATGCTCGGCGGTAATCTGCGCCGCGAGGAACGCGAGCGGCGTCTTCTTAATCCTGTTTAGAAGCTCTGAAAGTCTTCCGTCTTCGTAGCGAAACAGAAAGCGCATTGTCTCGATTTCAAAGGCATTCGGAGCCACTCGTTCACGAATCAACGCAAGTCACAGCATCCGCCGCCGCTGAAGAAGCCCCGGCTCACCAGCCTACTCAGCAAAGTCTCGAACGATTCGCTGTTGGAGCGGGTGGATGCTGGCGCTGGCACGGCAGCCGGGATCGTAGGAGGTGCTTGGCAAGGCGCTGGTCCACGTCCCGGATGCAGCTCTATATGGTTATGTCGAGACAATTCGTTTGCGGGGCGGGTTGGTGCAGCTGGATCCCATGCAACACCAGTTTATCACCAATTGCCTCAGAGCATCGGGTGCCGAAGCGTCACCCAGCGCGGCGATGTCGCCTTTGGACAACCGCTTTCGAGCCCTCGCGCCTTTGGCGACGACGGGAAATGCACCGTGAATCAGAAATTGGATCTCGATTATGCCGTCGTCGGGTACTGGAATGCATGACCCAAAACAAGCGAGACGAAATGATCGTGTCGATCACTCAGCGAATATCCGTCCTTGAGGATCGGGCAGGAGAGCATTTCAGACATCGTGCATGAGCACAACCAGCTTGCTGTCGGAGTTGCACCCCTATGCGCATGCAGGACTGCCGGCCCGCAGCGGCGGCGATTGGCTGTCGGCAGCGGCACTGTATTTGCCCGAAAAGTTGCAGAGCCCGGACCTCACGCTTCTGTACGAAACAGTTCTGCGAATCTATAAAGCGAGCCTCGGCCAACACGTGAAATAGCAATCGGTGCGAGTTCGTCATTAAGTCGAAGCCCATGATCGATTCAAACTCTCCCTCCGCGGCTTTGCCCGCGCAAATCATCGTTGCCGCCGGTAGCCCTGCCCAATAGAGACCAGAAGGTCGCCTTGACCGAAGGTGTCGCGTTTGCCTGTCGCGCCGTCGCCCGTATTCTTATTTGCAGATCGGTATCTGCGGTGATCCGGCGGACCAGAGCAGGACCCCCTTAGGGCATGGCGCTCGGCCTGCGAGGCGATTCCGGCTGGCAACCCGTCAAACAACTGCTTTGCATCCGGAAGACCGGCGCAGCGATCCCCGGGACCTTTCTGCCCGTTATGTACAAGTGCCCCCATCGCCTGCAGGTCTGCCTGCACCGTCTCATCATCGGATGCCGAACTAGCTAGCTTCCCCGCAGCAAGAAGTCATATCGAGAGACATAGGCTTGCATGCCGCGTGGTATGCGGCGCGGTCGCCGACCATGAGGGGGCAGCCCGGCCGTCGGGCTGCTTCGAAATTGGTCGCTAACTTCCAAACTGAATGCGTCGGTCAATTCACTGCTTTCGTCGACTGCCTGTCGGCAACGCAATAATTTTTTGTCGGGTGTCGGTGGCAGGATTAACCGCTTGCACCCACGTGGTACATGCTCGGAGATACTATAATGCGTTGTGAGTGCGTTTTTCCGCCCGCCATGAAGATTTTCTGCACAGCTTAGGCTGTGGGCGCGGTTATTCAACGTTCGTGCTGCCAGTGCACCCCGCAAATCTAAGACGAGGTATGCAGTCAGTCGTTGATGCGCGCAAAGCGGACGACTGCATTTAAAGAAATTTGTTAACTTTGGCCGACTTACAACCGGAGCGAACACGCAGCCGCTGCGCATGTATGTCGAGTTATCCGCAGAACCATTCGCATGACTGCGCGCTCGTATTTTTGAGACACTTTGGTCGAGGTTCGAAATGCTCAATGTCGTGGAGTTTCGTCGACCTGGTGCGCCCATGCGGGCAATACAAACGATGGCAATTGCTAAGCGTGACGCGCCACTAGCGCCGTTCGCAATGCCATGTGATTCCGGTCGAGGTGCAAATCAGCGGCTCAAAGCCGCCCGCGCCAGCGCCAAGCTCACGATCGAGCGTGCGATCGCAACGCTGGAGCAGAACCATCGTCAGATACGAGCGGCCATACACAAGATTGCCGATGCTTCAGCTAGGGCCAGGCTGGAAACCGATCTCGATCTAATCGAGCGAGAGCTTGCTCTCGCCAAACGGAAATCTTCCAGCCTTTAGGGCTGACGTTCCTAGCCAGGCGATGCGATCGCTGCACAAGTCCATTCAAGGTAAGACAACCACCCTTTAGCGGAGAGCCACAAGAAGTGTTTGCAAACATCAAAATCACAGGTCGATTGATGGCCGGCTTTGGATCGCTTCTTCTGATGTCCGTGGCAATTGTCGATTACTCGAACCATGCCGTCCGGAGCGCGAGCGGATCGCTGGCGACTGTGGTTCGCCAGAAAGACCACGTAGCTGAAGATGAGCGCATCGAAAAACACGTATTTGAAGCTCGGATGCATGTATGGATGGCCTTGGCAGCCGATGATCCGTCGCATTGGGAGAAGGCCGCAGACACCTAGGGCCGCAAACACCTGGCGGGCTGAGACAACGAACCGGGTTGAGGACGGCCTAGGAGTGGCCGGGGCCGGAATGTGCTCTATTTGGCTCGCTCAAAAGGACCGATTCGGGACGATGCTGGTAAGTCATTGATGTTATGGTAAAATTGTTTCGTAACTTAGCTCTTGTAGAGTGTCAGAAGTCCTCCTATGTTTCTGACACTGGAGTATGTGCCATGACCCCGCTGAGCAGCCAAATTCTAGAATTCACCAAAGAACTGCCCGAAGGCGCGCCCATTGCTGCCAAGGCCCTGTTGCATCTTGGAAAGCGGGCTGCCGTCGATCAGGCTCTTTCGCGTCTTACCGAGCGAGGAAAGCTCCTGCGCGCGAGGCGAGGGGTCTATTTGCGGCCGGTCGAAAGCCGTTTCGGAGTTAGAGCTCCGTCGGTTGAGAAGGTCGTCGAAGAGACCAAGGTTCGTAGCGGTGAAACCATTGTGTCCAGCGGAGCTGCGGCAGCTAACCGTCTCGGTTTGACAACGCAGGTCCCTGTTCGCCAGGTTTATCTGACGTCCGGTCCTTCTCGTGAGCTTCACCTCGGCAAGCAGATCGTGGAGCTCAAGCATGCGCCCGGTTGGCAGCTGGCTCTCGCAAACCGTCGAGCAGGTGAGGTGGTGCGCGCGCTTGCCTGGATTGGTCCCAAGACGGCACGACAAGCGCTGCGGTCCGTCAGCCAGAAACTCACTCCGGTTGAAGTGAGCGAGCTGAAGTCCGCCGCCTTTTCATTACCAACTTGGCTTGCTAAACCGGTAAGCGAACTGCGTGTCGGATAAGTTCTTAAATCTATCAGACACCGAGCGTCGAGAGGCGCTCGGTGTTGCTGCCTCAAACTCCGGACGGCCGGCCCATCTGCTTGAAAAGGATGTTTGGGTCGTCTGGTGTTTGGACACGCTCTTTTCCTCGCCGTTGGGCGAGCATCTCGTCTTCAAGGGCGGAACGTCCCTCTCAAAGGCATACGGCGCAATCCGCCGTTTCTCGGAAGATGTCGATCTCACTTACGACATCCGGGCGATCGCACCTGATCTCGTGAATACAAACGAGGATTATCCTGTTCCCCAGAATCGTAGTCAGGGCAGGAAGTGGAGCGCCCATGCTCGAGAGCGTCTTCCAATCTGGGTCAGAGACAAAGCGTTACCCGTTCTCAATCAACGCTTGCAGGAAGATAAGCTCAACGCAAAGGCTGAAGCCAAGGACGACAAGATCTTTGTTACCTACCATCCCTTGGAAACCGGCAGCGGTTATGTGAGCTCCGCTGTCATGCTCGAATTCGGCGCACGATCAACGGGCGAGCCGAGCGAAGTTCATGACGTCGTTTGCGATGCTGCCCAATATCTTGAGACGCTCAAATTTCCGACGGCCAAGCCGAAGACGATGAAGGCAGAGCGTACCTTCTGGGAGAAGGCTACTGCAATCCATGTTTTTTGCGTTCAGGGCAAATTGAAGGGCGAGCGCTTTGCGCGCCATTGGTACGATCTTGTACGATTGGACGAGGCCGGTATAGCAGAGAAGGGTCTGAAAGACCGGAAGCTGGCTGGGATTGTCGCAGAACACAAGTCGTGGTTTTTCTCAGAAAAGGACGCTACGGGCTCGGTCATCGATTATCGTGTGGCCGTCGGCGGTGCATTGAATCTTGTTCCCGAAGGAGAGTCCCGAACCGTCTTGGAGCAGGATTACCAGCATATGATTGATGACGGGTTGTTGTTAGATGTGCCGGACACGTTTGACCAATTGATGCACCGCTGCGCGGAGATCGAAACGCGCGCGAATAAGCCGGCTTGACCTTCTCTTGAATTGCAGGCCTGGCCGATAAACGTCTGTGTGCTCCGCATGGAGAGTGGGTATCGCTGACGAACCAGCTATTGGGCATAGGAGCCTCAGTAGAGAGTTAGCAGCCAGTCTGCTCCAAGCGTCTACCTGACCAGCATCTAGTGGCAGCATAATAAACAGGAGCAACGCTGGCTTCTCCACCAGAGGTGCAACAGAATAACAGAGTCTAGGGCAAAGGCCGCTCATAGGGTGAGGCCGTGCTTATTGAGCACCTTGTCTCTAAGAGCCCCCTTGATCTCACGGGCGATCTCTTTGCGAATTGCGGGGCCCAACGTTCGCTTGGCATCTTCAACCAGGTCAGCTTCAGCCCCGGTCAACCCTTGGTCGGCGAGCTGTTGCTCCAGTCTGCTGTCGAACTCCGTCCCCATTGCATCAATGAGCTGGTCCTGCGCCTTGGCGTGGTCTTCAGGTGCGATGCGACGCACCACATCGTCCCAAGGCTGCCAGTCCATTGCTAAGTAGTCGGCAAATTCAACCGCCTCCCTGTTCCTCACGGATGTCTCTGCGCGGTCAACGTCGGCGTCGGTGACGCCAGAGACCTCAAAGAAGCGCATCTCCGGTGCGAGGTGTTGCAGGCCCAGCCGCTCGCGCAGCTTGTTCTGATAGGCAAGGAAGATCTCAATATCCTCGATGTCTTCGACATCGTCAGCCGAGCCGAGAGAGTGAGCCTTCTCGCGCGCAATCGCCTCGAGCGCGTCCATGCGGAACATGACGCGCCCCAAATCGACGAGATCGGCAAGTCGTGCCTTGTCGTCATAGAAGCCGTTCTCGACTTTTGCGATGAGGCGCGCGGTCCGCATGCCGTTCCACGTTAAAGTTCTACGATCCTCGCAGCTTTGGTTGGCATCCCACGCCAGTTGAAAGTACTGCGCACGCAATTGCGGGTCTTTTGCCGCCTGCCGCAGATCATTGGCCACCGATTGCTGGAATCCTTCATTGCTAGAGTTGATGGAATTGAACAGCTTGCCGAGGAAGAGCCCGTACTCCCGGGCTCCCGGCTCTTCTGCAAAGTTCTGCCAAGCGGCGAGCACCTCCCGATCGCCCACCTGTGGATCGCTCTTGAGCCATTCTGCAATCGTTGCAGCGAGGGCCTCCCCCTGCTCATCGTCTGTCTCGGACGCTTCACTTTCGTCGGCGCGCGAGAGATGGACCGTTGGACCGGCATAACCCTCCGCGCTTAAGACTGTATTCAGGTCCGTCAGCACGTGCTCGGATAACGGATTTTCAGTCAGCACTATGGTGGTGCCGGCGCCCAACCCCGTCAGTAGGTCCTCGGGCAAACTAGTCAACTGGTTTAGGCTCGCGTCGAGAAACTCGAGCGAAGCGGGGAGAGTCTGAGGCAGCTCCGTCAGCTGGTTTTCGCTGACATCGAGATACCGGAGCGTAGCAGGAAGGAGCTCTGGCAGATTTGTTAGATGATTGTGGCTGGCGTGGAGAAATCGCAGCGAAGAAGGGAGGCCTTCGGGCAGGTTTGGCAACCGATTGTGGTTGGCGGACAGAAACTGGAGCCCGGCAGGCAGTACGCTCGGGAGACTCTCCAGCCGGTTGGAGTTTACGTCGAGGCCTCTGAGCCCGCTTGGCAGCGCGGGCAGTCTGCTCAGCTGATTGCCACTGACATTGAGACGCTGGAGCGAAGCAGGAAGTTCGTCAGGCAAATTCGCAAGCCGATTGAAGGGCACATCGAGCACAACGATCTGGCTTGGAAGTCTGGGCAGACTGGTAAGGGACAGCGACTCGAGATCCAGTATGGCGTCTTCGCCCACGTTATTGACCCGTCTCGCGGCTTCTTCCCGGTCCTCGAGAGGACCCAGGTCCTGTTCAGCAGCCCAATTCTCAAGCGCCTCGCCTTCTTCGGCTGCCGCATGGGCTGAATGCCCGGAGTTTTCTGCGAAACCCGTTACGACTGCATCCCATTGTGCCTCCATTCCATTTTGCTGGCCCTGTTGTCCGGAAGATGCAGCAGGAATGCCACCGCTGCGCCCAATCCGTCCTGCCTCAAAAGGATCCATTCCACTCCCCTTACAACACTGAGCCAACCTAGCCCGTCACAACGCGCTCTAGGACCTAGGCCACTTATCTTTCGACAAGCTGACAGACCTATAGCCGTAAGGCTGCGATGGCATCGACGCCGGAGCTCAATTTCTGTGCCGCTATGGGAAGTGAATCGATCGCAGCCGCGGGAAGTTATCTTCCGCCTACACGTTTCTGCGGATGCCAAGGGCCCGCGGCTTGAGTATAGAGCGCCAGAGCCGCGATGGTGCTTTATCTTGGAAGGCCAGCGGAGCCTTTTCGGCCGAGTAGCTGGAAGCCAAGGGCCGCAGGCGGTCCGAACGGCCAAGCTCACGGCGCCCCTCTCAGATGCATACGCAGTCGGTGTCGAGCTGGTCTTTGCGAAGCTTGACCGGTTTACCCGCAAGCTGGATTGCTTCGCTCATCAGTGCCAACCTGAGCAACTCTGAGGTTCTGCAGCGCCACTCGTCAGCTGATTGACAGGTCGGCCTGCTAACGGCAGAACGTTACGCCACCCCGTTGACTGCCCCCGGGCTTATCTGGTCCACGAGGGCAGCGAACTCGCGCAGTATCGATCCCTTTGCCGCAGTCGGGCTCGTGTGAACCTGTACCCACTTAAGCCGGGCGGGAGCCGCAGAGCACGTGCACCGGCGGTCGAATGACCATCGCGCCGCGCAACCACCCGCTTCGCGAGCTTGAGAAGCGGGGGGCTATTCCTATTCTGACGATGGAGAAATTGATGAACACGGGACAGGCGCAGTGGAGTGCAGGTTCTTCCTCGGCGCCTTCTGAAGACGCGGACCAGGAAAGCTACTTCGGCGGCTTCAATCGTGCCGTGGCGAATTTGGTCGAAACCTTGACAGGGTATCGGACCGCAGCCTCCGCGCGGGCGCAGATCCTGGACAATTGGGTCGCCGAAGAGGCGCAGGGCGAAGCGGAGAATAGGCGACAGGGGCGCCGACGAATCAGGAATTCGGATAACACAGGCTCGCGCTCGCTGGATTTGTCTTCGCTCTCGCTGACCGCTCTGCCCGCCGCCCTGCCGCCAAGGTTGCTGGAACTGCGCGCCAGGCGCAACGAGCTGAGCAGCCTGCCAGCTATGTTCCCACCCGGCCTCCAGCATCTTCTCATTAGCCATAATCGCTTGACCAGTTTGCCGGACGATCTTCCGGCGACCCTCTCTGAGCTGGAGGTCGCTGACAACAGCTTGACCGGTCTGCCGGCAAACCTTCCGGCCGGCCTCGAGATGCTGAACGCAAACGATAACCGGCTAACCAGCCTGCCGGACGCTCTCCCGAGCGGGCTCATCTCGCTTGCGGTCAGTGGCAATCAGCTGACCGACCTCCCGGAGTCCCTCCCCTCGTGGCTCATTGAACTCAATGTCAGCGGCAATCAATTGGCCAACCTGCCCGACCCTCTTCCGAGCACGCTCCAATCACTCAATGTCAGCGGTAACCGGCTGACCAGCCTGCCTGAAGGCCTTTTAGATGCTCTTGTACCGCATAATAGCGTCTACTACCCGCATCTGGAGAGCCTCGAGTTGGGGGATAACGCGCTGCCGGACGACGTCCTCGCTCATCTGGCGGCAGCTGGAGCGCCACCGCAGCTTGCGCAGCAATCCCTGCATGAGGCTGCCGCACACTGGCTCGCAGACGACCCGGCCGCGCTGGCCGAATGGCAGCACTTCGCGGATGAGCCCGGCGCCCAAGACTACGCACAGTTCCTGGAGAGGCTACGAGGCACCGTGAACTACGGCAATGACGAGTTTCGGCAGGCGGTGGCTGATGATCTGCGCCAGGCAGCGGCAAATCCAGGACTGCGCGAGCAATTTTTCACACAGGCTTCCGAGGCCAACGCGAGTTGCGAGGATCGTGTCACCTTGCACTGGAATGGTATGCAGACCGCGCGCCTTAACGCTGATGTCGAGGACGGGGTATACGACGACCGCCTAGGTGAACTGATCCAGCGCGGCCGCGTTGCGTTCCTCCTGGAGGCGCTGGACGGGATCGCGCGCGACCGGGTGAACTCGCTCCTCACCCTGCATCCAAACGTAGACGACGTCGAAGTCTACTTGGCCTATCAACATCTTCTACGCGAGCCGCTGGAGCTGATCCACGTCGCCCCTGACATGCGCTTTCTGACGGTTTCTCACGTGACGTCCGACGATGCGGCGCGCGCTCTGGAATTGGTTCGCGAGCAAGAAGCGAACCAGTTTACCGACTACATGGCAACGCGCTGGCAACCCTGGGAGACGGTGCTGAGACGAATCGCTCCTGATGAATATGAAGCGATGCAAGAACGGCTCGTCGAAGCCATGGGCGAGGAGTTTCAAACCCGCTTGAATCAGCGACTGGTTGAGCATGGTCTTCTAGGCGATCCGGATGCCGAGCGGGTGCTCGGAGCCCAAGTCCGAAACGAGATCGCTGGCGAGATCAAAGGCGAGGTCATGCACCGTGTGCTCGCAGAGCGTGGCCTCGAACTATGAGGCTCCCAAACCGCCGCAGAGATGTTTATCATTGCTCTGCGGCGGCACGTAAAATCGATCGTGAAGCCTCGCCCATCGCTGCCAACGTGCTTTTGCACCTTGGAAAGTGCGCTGCCGTCGATCAGGGTGTCATTCGGCCTGCAATATTGGCTCTGACTCACTTTTGATGCAGTTGGGGGGATGTCTGGCGCTTTGATCGGGGGAGAATCAGCGCCATGCAGCAGGCACTCCAGCGCTCCAATCTGGTGCCGAGTGGGTTTGTTGTAGAGAGTGCATACTTCGAAGGTAATAAGGCCGTTATTGCGGTCCGGGCGCTGGGGAGTGTCGGTCTGTGTCCATCGTGCGGAACGGTTTCCCGACGTGTCCATAGCCGGTATCGACGACGCGTGACCGATCTGCCGCTCTCTGGGCGGATCGTCCAGCTCCTGGTAATCGCCCGCCGCTTCCGCTGCGATGCCGTCACATGCGGGCGCCAAATCTTCACCGAGCGCTTTGCCGAAGGGGTGCTGGCTCCATCGGCGCGGCGTACTGCAAGGATGGAGTCTATCGTTCATCACCTCGGCCTGGCGCTTGGTGGTCGACCAGCGGCAGGCTTCGCAAAAAGGCTGATGCTCCCGGTGAGCAAGGATACGTTGCTGCGCGTCGTCCGGCGCCGTAGCCGCCCGCCGACTGATCCGCTCCGAGTTATCGGCATTGATGATTGGGCTTGGCGTCGCAATCACCGATACGCCAGTATCATCTGCAACCTGGAACGCCGCCGGGTCGTCACCTTGCTGCCGGATCGGGAGCCTGCGACCGCCCAAGCCTGGCTTGCTGCCCATCCTGCGATCTCGATCGTCGCCCGCGATCGTGGCGGAGGCTATGGCAAGCGGCAGCAAAGGCCTTGCCGCACGCGGTACAGGTCGCGGATCGTTGGCATCTGATGGAGAATGCCAGCCGAGCCTTCCTTGATGCCGTCCGCAAATCGATGCGACAGATACGCACCGTCATCGGTGCGACCACGATCGATCCCAAACTGCTCACAGCCGCCGAGCGGATCCAGTATGAGGGCTATCTTCGCCGCGAGGAGACCAATGCGGCCATCCTGTCTCTTTCGAAGAATGGCTTACCTATCAAGCAGATCGTGCGCCAAACTGGCCATAGCAGGAAGCTGGTTCGGCACGTGATCCGCGGTGAGCGCAACGATGTCTTCCGGACCCGAGAAAGTTCGTTGGACGTGCATTTGCCATGGCTTGACGATCAATGGGCGTCCGGCTGTCGAAACGGAGCTGAACTTTGGCGTCGCCTGAAGGCGCGAGGTTTCCGAGGCTCGCTTCGCGTGATCAGCGAGTGGGCCACCCGCAGACGACGGGCTGAAAAGGCCGACACGCAAAACCTTCAGCGGATTCCGTCGGCCAGAACGATCGCACGCTTTCTGACAATCGGCCGGGACTTGCTGACGAAAGCGGAGGCCGTCACGGTCGCGGCGATCGAATTTGGCGTTCCAAGCCTGGTCGATGCCCGCGAGATAATCACCGAATTCCACACGATGATCCGTCGCAAGGCCGACATGGCGCTCGCTTCATGGATCGAGCGCGCCCGCGTTAGTCTTGTCGCTTCGTTCGCCAACGGCGTGACCAAGGATGAAGCGGCGGTTCGGGCGGCAATTACTTCGCCCTGGTCGAACGGGCAGACTGAAGGTCAAATCACACGCCTCAAGCTCGTCAGACGTCAGATGTATGGCCGAGGGAAAATCGATCTGCTTCAAGCCAGACTAATCGGCGCAGAATAATCGGAGCTGCATCAAAATTGCGTCAGAGCCAAAATTGCAAACGATGACGTAATTGCGGTCAGCGTGCGAGGCCCAAAAGCTCCGTTATCGTCGAGCTCTCGCAATCAAGCGATTCGTAGGAGCTGTCATGAGGCAATATGTCGGCCTGGATGTCTCGCAAAGAGAGACTTCGGTTTGCGTGGTCAACGAGATTGGTCAAACGATTTTTGAAGGAAAGGCCAAATCTGATCCCGGTGATCTGTCCAAGCTGCTTCGTAAACATGCGCCATTGGCGGAGCGCATCGGCTTTGAGACGGGCGCGATGGCAAGCTGGCTTTGGCACGAGCTTCGGAGGGTTGAACTCCCCGTCGTTTGCATCGATGCTAGGCATGCACACGCAGCACTGTCGGTCCGCATGAACAAGAGCGACCGGAATGATGCTCGGGGCCTTGCCGAACTGGTGCGGGTTGGATGGTATCGAGAAGTCAAGATCAAGAGCGAGGAGAGCCAGAAGGTTCGATCGATCCTTCGCGCGATTCCGCCTTGTATCCATACGCCGGGATATTGAGAACCAGGTCCGCAGTCTGATCAAGGAATGTGGGTTACTCTTCCCTCGCGCGATTGGACAACAGTTCCGTAACCAGGTCGGCGAGCTATTGGGCGAAGATCATCAACTCTTCAACGTGATCGCGCCGCTCCTGTCGATTCATGAGCATATCTGCCAGCAGCAGAGCAAATTCGACGACGAGGTCCGCCGATTGGCGAAGTCTGACGAGACGACGCGTCGCCTGATGACGGTCCCTGGTGTTGGCGTGGTGACTGCCTTGACGTTCCGCCATACGATCGATGACCCGTCCCGCTTCCGATCGGCCTCGGCAGTCGGCGCATATCTCGGCCTCACACCTCGGCGCAACCAGTCTGGTGAAACAGACACTAGTGGCAAGATATCCAGATGGGGCGACAGGCTTCTCCGAACTTACTTGTTCGAGGCAGCGACCGTCCTTCTCTATCGGACCAAAAAATGGTCTTCCCTCAAGGCCTGGGGAATGAAGCTGGCGAAGCGCATCGGTATGAAAAAGGCAAAGGTCGCCATTGCCCGCAAGATCGCAGTGATCCTCCACTGCATTTGGGTCGATGGCACGTCGTTCGACTGGGGCCACGCGCCGGCCTGACCTTATTTTGTAAGCTCCTGGCCTGGTCCGCCGGGCCGGCGATGTCCCGCTGGGGCGGTGGTCGTGGTGACCTCGGTCAATCGGCTGGTGGCGGCCCGTCCGCACGCCGTTGCAAACGATGAGGCGCCCGATCCGGACATCATCATGAGGCGCGTGCGACCTCGGAAAATGAAATGGACGCCTCCCTCCCAAATCGGTAGGAGCGGCAACGAGCGAGCCAACTGGGCAGAGAGGCATCAAAGATGCCCGAGTCAGCGAGCTCTTGAAGCAAAATCGGAGGA
>NZ_JAPRAQ010000043.1 GCF_029989365.1 Bradyrhizobium sp. Arg816
CTGTGCAAAAAAGCGGGCTTCGTGCCCGAACCATTTATTGGGAACGGCGTGCGCGGATCTCATCATGGCCTGGCTGCAACAGCAGTCCACTCGCGAGAGGCCGGATACATTTATGCAACTGGAAGCGTCATTTTTGCTGTTACGAACCCTTGCACGGACGGGGCGGACCATACATTTTTTGAATTGAGGTCCTTTAGCATGGCGTTGTCGAGCATCGCCTCGGCCAACAGCTTCTTCAGCTTCGCATTCTCGTCGGCAAGGACCTTGAGGCGCCGAGCTTCGGATACGTCCAGGCCACCATACCTGGCCTTCCACTTGTAGAACGTCGCGCTGCTGATCCCGTGCTTCCGGCAAATATCACCGGTCTTCGATCCTGCCTCGTGCTCCCGCAGCACCGCAATGATCCGCTCTTCCGTGAACCTCGACTGCTTCATCTCCGTCTCCTTCAAGGTGGACGGATTCTACCCATTTTTGGAGGAAGTTCAGGGGCTCAGGTCAAAAGATCGACCAACCCTGCCATTTTCGCGGCGAACGCACAGCAACGTCTCGCCGACGTCAAAAGTCTTACTCCGAATTTGTCGGCCGTTAGCCTGTCCGATTTGGTAGCTGCCAAGCACGGTCCCACTCCTTAAGGTCTGGTTGACGCAAAAGGGGCGGTCGAGCAGACCCTAGGATTTCAAAATCCCTGAGGGGCGCGCCCATCTTGTTTAGTCGCCTATCCGGCTCACTCATGTAAGCCGTCGGCTGCGCATCTTGGCAGATGGAACGGAGAATGAAATGCAAGAGCAGATTCCGGTCGCCAACGATGGTCTACCTGTCGGACATTTTCGGAACACGAGCTATATGGTCAACCAGAGTCGTCCATACTTTGATGCGGCTCACCGGGCAGGTCTGATGGGCGTCGCGGCACGTTCTACGACTGGACGCGTTGTAAGTTTAGGGACAGGGCCACTTGAAACTCGGCGCGAGATTGTCGATTTCGTGCGGTGCTCCTACTTGGGCCTTGACAACCATCCGGCGATTTTAGCCGGCGCGATCGACGCAATTGAGGCGCATCATTCGTTACACTGGTCATGCGCACGAACGCGACTCAATTTCGATATTCTCGCAGAGCTTGAAGCAAACCTTTCAGAGCTGTTCTGCTCACATGTAATCGCTTGTTCTACAGTCATGCTCGCCAATCTAGGCGTGATGCCTCTCCTTGCTTCGGGTCAATTGACGGGCGGACGAAAGCCAGTCGTTGTCTTCGACCGGATTGCGCACATCTCGCTTGCATATCACAAGCCGGTAGTTGCTGATGAAACGCGAGTGGAAACGATTGCGCACAACGACATCGATGCTCTCGAACGCCTGTGTCGTCAACATCCGGTAGTCGCCTACGTATGCGATGGTGTTTACTCCATGGGCGGGAACTCGCCGATCAAAGAGCTGCGCCAGCTGCAGGAACGGTATGGGCTCTTTCTCTATATCGATGATGCTCACGGTATATCGATCTTTGGACGCCAAGGCGAAGGATTTGCTCGCTCTCAGTTTCCGCCAGTGCTGGGTGACCATACGATCATAGTAGCCTCGCTCGCCAAGGGCTTCGGCGCATCGGGCGGCATGATTATGCTCGGAATGGCCGAGCACGAAGCACTGTTTCGACGGTACTCCATTCCTTATGCATTTTCAGTGCCACCCAATCTCGCAGCGGTTGGTGCGGCACTTAGCTCGTGCAAAATTCACCGTTCGGCAGAACTCGGCGAGCGGCAAAGGCGGCTAGCGCAACGTATCGAGGTGTTTGATCGTCATATCGCGACCGCTCAGCACGGTAATTCATTTCCCATCAGAATGATTGCATTGGGATCGGAAGCCACGGCGATTGCAGTCGGCAAAGAGCTTCTCGATGCGGGCTTCTATACGTCGGTAACCTTCTTCCCGACCGTTGCGCAAGGAAGAGCAGGCATTCGAGTGTGTATTACAGCAGAGCATGAAGTCCATGATATAGAGCGACTGTGCGATTGTATTATAGAAAAAGTGACCAAAACCACCGGAAAGCCATACCCTCTGCGGTGAGGTAATCATACAGAAGATAAATTCACAGGCGTGTTAAGTTTGTGTTTACGAGAAAGATGATGAGAGTGCGTCTCCCCCAGATATGCTCGTTTGGCTCCGAAGGCGTCTCCCGACCGCCAAGGTTCTCGACCGAGCCCTACGCGATGATGAATACTCACCCTGATCATAACTTCGCCCGGCTGAAATATGCGCCATGTCTCGGTCAGCGTAGCCTACGAAAATATCCCGTATTCGAAACACTGGCGCGATGCGTCGGCGCTAGTATCACGGTCCAGCCCCGTGCGGTCGCTGCCCGTTCGCATTGCGACGCTGCACGAGAGCCGACGATCAGAAATACGCTGCACCTCTCAGCGAGCCGACCGGAACTCGGCAGAACGCGCAAGCTTGCCCGTGCGCTGGAAGGTTTGGCATCGGTCGCGAAATTGATTTATCTCGTGTTCGGTGGTGCCGATTCAAAATCCACCATGCAGAGGCTTGCGGGATCGACGCGTGAAGCCTCATTGCTCTTAAGGTCACGATGACGATGATCCCCCATTTCGAGCGATGCGTACTCCACGCTCGTTGCTACCGGTGGTGACGATCTGACTATGCTGGAACCAGGAAAACACAAGGATCAAAGCGACCGACGCATTGTTCTCGTGACCGGAGGAGCGCGCGGAATTGGACTAGAAATCGTTCGCCGCTTTCTGGCCGATGGCGACCGGGTCGCTTTTGTCGCGACAAGCACAGAACATGTTGACCGGGCGCTTGATCTTCTCGGCTGTCCGGGGGATCGGCTCTATGCTGAGAGAATCGACATAACGCGACACAACGAAGTTGAAGGATTTGTTGACCGGATTCGCGCACGTTGGGGCGAGATCGCGGTGCTAGTGAACAATGCGGGCATTTCGCCCAAACGTGTGGACCAGGATGCACCTTGGCTTCCGCAGACGTCACTTGCTGAGTGGGCGCGGGTTATCGACGTCAATCTCAACGGTCCGTTCGGTCTGATACGGCTATTGGCACCGGCAATGGTTGCAAAGGGCTATGGACGCATTATCAATGTTGGGTCGCTTGCAGGGCGCGCCATGCCGATGATCGCAGGGCCGCATTATGCCGCCTCGAAGGCGGGACTGATCGGACTAACCCGCGCTGCTGCGCGGGATCTCGCTCCGCACGGTATTACCGTCAATTGCATTGCTCCTGGGCGGGTTCTCAGCGATCTGACCGGACCGCCCCACGCGCCGGTCAACCGCTCGGCTCTCAGCAGGATTCCGGTCGGTCGTTTTGGAACTGCTGAGGAGGTGGCGCACGTCGCAACGTTTCTGGCTTCGCCGATGGCAGCCTTTATCACCGGTGCAACCATCGATATTACTGGCGGCGAGTTCGCTGCCTAGGCTGATGCATATCGCACTTAACGTACGGCACGATGCTGGTCTCACTCGGGCTCCACGATTTTAAGCTCATGCGGACTGGCCGTATAGCCGCCCGTGGACAAGGAGAGATCGATGTAACCGAAGCGATACCCGAACCTCCGGAATTTTCCATTATCCAGCTATCACGCTTGTTATTCCGTAGCCAACCTGGGAATTCGGCCAGAGGCTGGAGGCTGCTGTTCCGCCTGGTTTCGCAAGGAGATGAGGAAAGTCGAGGATCTGCCTATGCAGTCTTTTACAGACCGGTCATCGATGCCCGCGGCACGACCGAGTCGCTCATCTCCATGTTCAAGATCAACAAACGTCGATCTTGGGCGTTAGATCAAGGCAGTGCGTGCTGGTCAACGCACTGGCTTGATCGGGCAATCGCAAACGCTGGCGTCTTCGCCTGCGAAGAAGCACTGCTTTTGTTGTGTCGATGAGCTCGCGTCGTGTCGCAGGCTAGCTCTCGAAGGATCGAATGGCTAAACAAAACGGAGCGCTCCATGGAAGTGTTGTCGCATTTTCGGGTCATCGAGATCGGTAGCTCGCCAGCCGTCAGCTATTGCGCGCGCCTGTTTGCCGATCTCGGCGCCGATGTTCAGAAGGTGGAGCCACCAGAAGGAGATCCACTCCGCTGTTGCGCGCCACTCACGCCCGGTGGCCACGGTGCGTGGTTTGCGTTCCTAAACTTTAACAAATCCAGCCTGATTATCGATGCCACTGATCATGACGCAATCGCACGGCTGACGGCGCTGATCGAAGCTTGCGATATTTTAGTTGATGGCCGCGATATTGATCCGGCAGGTTGCCCATCGATCGACATCGCCGGGATTCGGCAGCGACGCCCTGAGTTGATTTACCTCAAAGCAACCTGGTTTGGCGGCGAGGGGCCGTATGCAGGATTCGCTGCAACCGATTCGACCGTCCGCGCGCTCGCCGGTCTCATCAAATTGGCCGGACCGCCCGAGGGCCCCCCCTTGCACGCACCGGATTTCCAGACTGGCATCTTAGCCGGTCTGTGGGGTTTCATCGCCGTGGCTTCTTCCGCGTTTGCGGGATTACAGGGTCGTAGGAGAAGATGGTCGTGGTCACTTAGCGTTTTTGAATCTAGCCTCGCTCTTTGTGAGTATCAGATATTTGAGGCCTATGAGCGCGGCGACGTCATGCGCCGCATTGGCGTAAATCGCTTCTGGCCAAACTTTCCGGTCGGTATTTACAAAACGAAAAACGGCTGGGTCGGTATTACAACGATAACTCCAGAACAATGGCGCTCGTTCTGCGACATGCTCAGCATGTCCGAATTGCGTGACAATCCGGCTCTCTTGCTTGGCGCCGATCGCCTACAACACATTGAGGAGATCGAACGACAGTTCATTCCAAAGCTAAAGGCGCGAACAGCCCAGGAGTGGTTTGAGGAAGGGCTAAAACGCAAGATCCCGATCGTGCCGGTGCCCGAAATCTCCGAGCTTTTGCGGAGCGCGGAGAAGAACGAGCGTGGCGCGATTGTGCCCGTCCAGCTCGGTGAAGAAGAGGGCTGCACGGTTGGGTCTATGCAAATGCTGACATTGACGCCGCCGCGACGCGGCGGCAAGGTTCCGGCTCCTGGCGAACAGCAGAGGTTTGCGGATACCCGAAGACGTCTCACCGACAGTGCGTCGACACCCTTCGATCGCCTCGATGCTGGTGGGCTGCCATTGGATGGAGTTCGCGTGATCGATTTCTCCATGGGCTGGGCTGGTCCCCTGTGCACGCGCTCACTGGCTGATCTCGGTGCGGACGTCATCAAAATAGAAGCCATCCAATATCCGGACTGGTGGCGCGGCGTTGACCGAAGGCGCGCTTACATCGAGGATCAGATGTATGAGAAGAAGCTGCGCTTCTGCATGGTGAACCGAAACAAGCGAGGTATCACACTCGACTTGACACGGCAGCAGGGCCGAACCATCGCGAAGCGGCTCGCAGCGGGAGCTGATATTGTCGTTGACAATTATTCGGCCGGTGTGCTGCCGAAGCTCGGACTTGGCTACGACGTGCTCAAAGAGCTCAACGATCGCCTTATCATGATGTCGATGTCAGCGTTTGGCACGAACAGTGTGCGTAGCAATTGCCGGGCCTACGGCTCGACTCTCGAGCAGGGATCGGGACTGCCGAGTGTGATCGGAAAGGCCGACGGGCCACCCATGATGAGCCATATCGCATTCGGAGACGCCGTCGGCGGGTTGAACGGCTGCGCTGCGGTTCTGGCTGCCCTCATTCATGCCCGTACCATGGGGCAGGGCCAGTTCATTGATCTTGCCCAGATTGAATGTATGATGCCCTTTGCAGCGCCATGGATTACTGTTCATTCGATCGCCGGTACACCGCCGGTACGATACGGAAATCGACATCCGGAATTCGTTCCGCATGGCTGCTTCCGATGTGCGGGTGAGGACCAGTGGATCGTGGTCGCCGCGACGGATGCGGGCATGTGGCAAAGACTTGCAGCGCTTATTGGGCGATCAGACTGGGCCATGGACACATCGCTCAACTCGGCCGAACAGCGCCGCGGCATCGAGGATGTCATTGAGAGAAGCATCGAAGCCTGGACGATCACCCGCGATCCGCATCAGGCTATGTCCGACTTGCAGGCTGCAAAAGTTGCTGCCGGCGTGGCACGCCTGCCGATCGACCTGCTCGACGATCCGCATCTCAGGTCGCGCGGGTATCTGCAGGAGGTCGAACGCGCTTTCATTGGCTTGCATCCGCAGCCGTCAATGCCGATTCGGGAAGGTGAAGCACCATTCACGATCCGCACGCCGGCACCGACCCTTGGCCAACATAACAATGAGATCCTATCAGGGCTTCTGGGGCTTTCCGACGCCGAGATCGCGCACTTGGCTAAGGAGGGGATCATCGGTACGAAGATGGTATCGGAAGAAGAGCTCGCGAAAGCCAGGAACGCGGCGTCAGACTAACAAGTCAACTCTATCGCACCGATGACGGGATCTTAGCGGTGCGGATCGACGCGCTTGCGCTTGATGCTACCGAGCCGCGAGCCGCAATGGAGCGCCCGAGTCATACGCTGAGCCGCGTGCAGTGCGGCTGCACCAAGAGGGAACCGCGTGCGCTATCGGTGACGATTGGACGGGTTTCCTTTCGATCTAGACGTCATGCCTGCTTGGCCGATGATTTAGCGGTCACCGGGTCCTCCACCGACGCCCAGTAGCGCCCTAATTCAAGCCCCGAAGCTCTTATTCGAGTTAGATTTGAAACCATAGCAATTGGTCTGATGAGCAGACGAGCCATCGCAACCCGAGCTTCGGGAAGAAAGCTATTGCTGCTCGCCCGAATTCGTCGACTGCTGCTGACCGAGATGAATAACCGGCTTCACTTTGCTTTTTGCAATCTGGAGCCTAATACGCGGCGCGTTCTCGAATAGCCAAAGGCAACACTACTCTCCCAGAGTAGGTAGTGGCTCAATCCATTATTAGTGTGTATGTCAATTTGCAATTCGTCCTGCCGGCCATGATACGGCCTCTGAGAGGCCTCGCATTGCGTGTAGACGGAGCCGCGGCAGGTTGACAATTCTGCTATCCCCAACGGAGCCAAACGGGCCATTGGGGCATGCGCGAGCGCTTCGGCCGTGGCCTCATTACAAACGGGTCTTCTAAGATGCTCGGATGAAAACGCGACCGAAAGTCACGGATCGGGACGAAATGCGGCCAATTTGCTCTAGGTCAAACTTGCAGGTCCAAGTATTTGCCGTCAATTTACCTCTAGAGCAACGCCGTGTCCCGATAGCCGGCCAATTCGCGAGGGCGGCAACTGGTTGCTGGGTGACAGGTATAGATGGATCCACTCAGCACAAATCCGGAAAAAATCGATGAGGGTACAGTGCACCAAGGAGCTCGCAGGTTTCAATATGGCAGCCGAAATGCGCGTAGGGCAGAAGTCTAAGGACAACTTTGACCGGGCATCGCTGGTTTTCCCCGATGGAACGTCACGAGTAACCATTGATCGGGATCCGACTCCGCTTTATATCGAGCGCGGGATCGGCAGTTATCTTTTCGATGTCGACGGCCGCCGGTTTGTCGACCTCAATTGCAACTTCACGACGTTGATCCATGGCCATGCCTTCGCGCCTGTGGTGGAAGCGCTAACCCACCAACTCCAACGCGGCAGTTGCTTCGCAAATCCAACAGAGAGCGAAATCGAGCTGGCCGAACTACTTTGCGGCCGCATTCCGGCGATTGACCGTGTTCGGTTCGTCAACACGGGGACGGAGGCCGTGCTGTTTGCGATTAAGGCTGCGCGGGCCTTCACTGGTCGTTCAAAAATTGCCAAGCTCGAGGGCGCTTATCATGGGGCATACGACTGGGTCGAGGTCAGTCAAGCGGCGACACCGGCCAATTGGGGTAATCCAATGGAACCCAACTCTACTGCGTTCTATCGTGGGATGCCCGCGAGTGTGCTCGACGAAGTTGTCGTGCTACGCTTCAATGATGTTGAAAGCGTGCGGCGGTTGATGTCGCTGCATGCTGACCATCTCGCCGCCATCATTGTGGATCCGATGCCGAGCCGGGGCGGTCTCGTTGCGCCGAAGCCCGAATTCATTGCTGCGGTGCACGAAGCAGGCCGCGCTAACGGCATTCTGGTGATTTCCGATGAGGTCCTAAATCTTAGGCAGAGTTTCCATGGTGCATCCGCCCGTTACGGTCTAGTTCCGGACCTCGTCACGATGGGCAAAATCATCGGGGGCGGGTTGCCCATTGGAGCAATCGGCGGCCGCGAGGATGTGATGAAAGTCTTTGACGGGTCAGCGGGGCGGCCGCTGCTTCCGCAAGGCGGTACGTTTTCGGCCAATCCTCTATCTATGACAGCGGGGCTCGCCGCAATGAGGCATTTAGATCCCGTGGCTTTTGCACATCTCGAGACACTTGGGGATATTGTCCGTGACGGGATTGGGCGGGCCATCTCAGTCCGGGATGCGCCGCTGTGCGTGACTGGGGCGGCCTCCCTCTTTCGACTTCATCCGCGCGCACAAGCTCCGAATGACTATCGCGAGATCTATCCCACGGTTGCCGGGGCAACGCTAATGAAACAGCTTACGCGGTTCTTCGCGGACAACGGCATTATCCTGCCGTCTGCTGCCGCAGCCCTCTCGACACCGATGACTCGCGCCGACGCTCAGTTCATCGTGGATGTGTTTGCAGGCTTTCTCGATAGTCATCAAAATCTGTTAGACGCGATAGAGGCGTGCAAAAGACCGACGTAAAAGCTGCGTAATCTGTCGGCAGCGTCATGCCCCTGACGTGGACCTCGGCGAGACCGGCACGCAATATCCGTCGCCATCGAACGGGACTGCGGCTCGACGATCGCATGATGAGCGCGGCTTCGTGGCCGTCGCGAGCCGCGCACAGGCCGTGCGCTTGTGTCGCTGTCAAAGCAGACAGCGATCACCGCGGAACCGCTCTTGAGGTGGGGTGCCGATGTAAAGGTGACGCCAAGTTACTTTGGGGATTATTCGATCGCGCCAGCACGGAATGACGTGGGGTTCGTCGCCTGTTGCACTCGCTCGGCACGTCCCTGGCGCAGGATTTGTGTCTAGCAGCGACACCCGGACCCAATGCGTGCGCCACCGCACTAAGAACCATCATGCTGGCAGTCAAAGCAACAACTTCGCTTTGAGGTCCACTGCTTTGGCCCTCCGGCTGAAAGCCATCTTGCAATGGGAAGCTGTATTCGGATCCCAACGTCCTCTCAAAGCAGTAGGCTTGAACCTCACGCCGCGTCAGGTTGTGGGCTTGAAGAAATAGCCAAGGTTGAGCGACGCGGTGGATCTTGGCTTGCGTCTCTAAATGACCTGAAGAGGAGCTCGCAGGACGCTTCGTTTACGAATGTTGGGCAAAGGGGGGCCATGAATAGTATTCGGCCTAGTAAGTCTCTATCACTGCGTTAACGGCGCATCGCGTCGCACCACGGTCAGATCGAAGATTGCTCAATTTGAAAAGCAGCAGACCGATTGACGGACGAAGTGCGTTCGGAGACGAGCAAGGCATATTCCAATGGGCGTTGTCGCTATTCCGGGACAACAACGTCGGTATGGATCGGTAGAGAAGCATAGAGAGCGGCACCGCGGTTTTCCGGTGTTTAAATCCGGGTCGGCCGACTGCGCGAGATATCGTAACGTCAAAAGTCGGGAGAAGGAGTGTTAGAATGAGTGCTCGGGACCCGTATCTGAAGGCTCCAGATGACGGATGTAGACGCAACGCTGGCTGAACTCAGGTTGGCCGAACATCCCCACGGCGTGGAGGTGAGCGGCATGGCTCTACACATCCGGCCTGGCGTTTTGTCACCGCGGTTTTGCAAGGAGCCGACGCCTTGATGTCGAAATGGCACATCAAGCTTGGTGTAAGGTACTGGATCTGGGGTGCGGATCAGGTGTGCTCGGCCTTGCGGCGCTGCGCGCGGGGGCCGGAAGCCTTGTTGCCCTCGATGTAAATCGGCAAGCCGTTCTCACGACGAAGATAAATGTTGAGCCACTAGGTTATACGGACAAAGCCGACGCTCGACACAGCGATGCCTATTATGCGCTCCGATCCGAGGAAACGTTGATGTCATTCTCTTTGCGGCCCTAGTAGGATCGCAAAGCGAGGGATGAGCTCGAGCGATCCTGCTTCGATCAACATCACAACTTCTTGGCAACAGCGCTCGAAGAGAGCCGTCCGGCTAAATAACAGAGGCATAAGTTATGTGCTGGTTTCTGATGAGGGAGAGATCGGCCTCGTCAGAACATTATAGATGAAAGTAAGCTGCGCGTAAGAGACAACGTTTTCGGCCAAATAGACCAGGGGGCCACATTCGAATTCTTTGGGAACTCGCAGCGCGAAAAGACTATCTTCATCTCGTGCCAAAAGTTCAACCTTGCTCTCTTGCGCGCTGGATCCCGGTTTGCCACTCTCCGCTTCTGATGTGACCGTCTCGGTCAGATCAAAGAGGTGCGTGGCCAGAGAAAGAACGTCGTAAGCTGTATCGGTTGTCTTGTCCCCGTGCGAGCAGACAAGAAGTCTTGCGCAACGGGCACGTGCTCTTCTGGCCCAGACGGTCGACGCCGATAGACCTCTCGGCAAGTATGCCGACTTAAAGACCGCGGACGGCCACCAGCACGTGGTCCGCCACGGTCACCTGCAGGAGCGCGAGGTGATGACCGGTGTCGGTCCCGTCACTATCCGCCAGCCACGCGTGCGATCGCGACACGGACGCCGCCGATTCCGACCGCATCCGGGACTCTCCGTCGATCCCGCCACCCTACGTGCGCAGTTCGAAGTCGATCGAGACGCTGCTGCCGGTCCTTTACCTGGTGCGTATCTCAACTCGCGATTTCTCGGAGGCGCTGGCTGCGCTGGTCGACAAGGATGCTGCGGGGTCGTCGGCACCCGCCATCAGTCAACTGAAGGATGGCTCGCTCGAAGAGCGCACCGCGTGGCAGAAGCGCGGCCTGTCGGCGAAGCGCTACGTTTACATCTGGGCCGATGGCAGCCATCTGGAGGCGCGACTCTAGGACGAAAAGCCAGTGCATCCTCGTGCTGATCGGTGCGACGGCGGAGGCCGCAAGGAACTGGTCGGCTTCACCGATGGTGCCCGCGAGAGCGCGCACAACTGGCGCGATCTGCTGCTGATCTGAAGCGGGCTCAACGTGGCTCCGCGGTTCGTCATTGCAATGGCGCACTCGGCTTCTGGAAGGTCGCCGGCGAGGTGTAACCGAAAACGCGCGAGCAGCGGTGCTTGGTTCACAAGACTGTAAACGAACTCGCCAAGCTGCCGAAGAGCCGGCAGCCGAATGCAAAGCGGGCGTTGCAGGAGATAACGATAGGATTCGCGCCATGGGGCTCGCCGGCCTACGCTCTTCATGTACTTCATGAGTTGGCCCAAATATCGAGTTCGATCTCACGTGTCACCTCGATGATGCTCTCTCGATGGCCGCCGTTCTCGACGAGAGCATATTTCAAAGCTTGGGCGCGGTTGACAAAAAGGCCGCCAAAGGCGCCCCCTTGTTCACGGGCAACCCAGTTACCGCGCCGGTTCCTGCCAACAAAAACAGTCGGCGGGGCCGAGCCAGGCCAAGGACGATCCAAGAGCTGAGTCATCATGTCTATCCGTGACCTAGTGATTCTGGTTGGCCAGCCGAGTTGCTAATAATGATCACCCGCTTCCAAGTCGTGATCGAAATTGTGACGCTAGCTTGCATGACGGCTGGGCGTCAGACATCGGTTCGACTGCGCGGAAGCTCATAAGTTGTGGCTCGGGCCGCCCACCATGGAGTTCGGCTTCAGGATACGTCAAACCTGAACCGTATTCCCCTGCCAGTTCTGCCAGGCAGCACGGACTCCGGAGCATCCTGAGAATGACCAATGGCTTTGGCTCTGCACTCCGCGCCCGCTGTGTTGCAAGACGCATAGGCCCTGCGCAGGACGCCGCACCGGTGCGCGCGACTTCTCACGCTCTCTGCGATTGATCTCTATGGAGGCGGCAAGCCCAATGTTGGAAGTTACGCCAGCCCATGGAACGCCGAGCCATTATTCCGTTCTCACGACCAAGCGCTGAAGCTTGGCTGCTTCGGCGTTTTGGGATGTTCAGCTGGCGGCTCATTTCTGCTTGGCCTACATCCTCGGTTCAACCAGGCGCAAGAAATTGTTGAGCAGCAGATACCCGTATTCGGTTCCGGATGAAACTGCACGCCATAAGTTGGTTGATAGCGATGTGCGAGAGCCATGATCTCGCCTTCCTCGGACCGCGTTGTCACCACGAGGTGCCGCGCTGGGGGCGAGTCGAGCTTGATCACAAGCGAATGATAACGCCCGACTGAAAGTGGGGAGGGCAGTCCCTCGAATAGCGGCCCCCTTCATGCGTTATAAGAGAGGATCGCCCATGCATGGGGCGTAGCGCTCGCGTCACTCGTCCGCCGAAAACGCTTCCAATACACTGATGCCGAGGCAAATCCCGAGAATCGGGATGCGACCTGAAAGTTCGCGGCTAACGGCCACAGATGCTCTGGCCTGGCTTCGAGTGCAGGGACCAGGAGAGATAACGATCGCACGGGGATTAAGGTTGATCACGTCGGCGACGCTGATCGCATCGTTCCTGACAACATCGGTTGATTCGCCTGCCTCTGAAAATACCGGCCGATGTTGAAGACGAAGGAGTCGTAGTTATCGATAATGAGGATCACAGCGGACCAGGTACTTCAGCACCAAAAAGCTTCAAAGATTCGCTGTGCCTTCGCGAGCGTCTCAGCGTACTCGGCTTGCGGATCCGACATCGCTGTTATCCCGCCTCCTGCATGAAACATGGCTTGATCGCCATCAATAATTACCGTGCGGATCGCGATGTTAGTATCCAGATGCCCGTCGAAACCGATGAAGCCGATTGCCCCGCAATAGATCTGTCGAGCCACTCGCTCCACTTCCGTGATGATCTCCATCGATCGCACCTTTGGCGCCCCCGTGATCGAGCCACCTGGGAAGCAAGCTCGCAGCAGCGCGACGGCGTCTTGGTTCTCTGAAAGTTCACCCGTAACGATCGAGACGAGGTGGTGCACCGACGCGTGGGATTCGAGGTTGCACAGCCCTGGCACTTCGATCGATTGCGGAATGCAGACCTGCGACAGATCGCGGCGCAGAAGATCGACAATCATGCAGTTTTCGGCACGGTCCTTTTCGGACGCGACCAGGGCCTGCGCGCGGTGCTGGTCCTCCGCGGAATCATTGCAACGCGCTATGGTGCCCTTGATGGGGCGTGTTTCGAGGTTTCGTGCGTCGAGCTTCAGGAAACGTTCCGGTGAACTTGAGGCAATGGTGATCTCCCCATTGCGCAACAGGGCCGCAAACGGCGTTGGATTGAGTGACCGAAGTCGACAGTAGAAGCTAATCGGGTCGGATGAGGTCGGCATCCTCGCAGTGAAACGCTGCGCGATGTTCGCTTGAAAGACGTCTCCTGCTAAAATGAGGCCGATGACGCGCTGTATAGCGGCGATGTAGCTGTCAAGGCTGAAATTGGACTACCGCCCAGTGTGCCAGGGAGGTCCTTTAGAGCTGGCGTTGGCATGTCTAGTAAGGCGGCGAACTGATCGGCGCGACGGTGTGCGCGTTCAAGTCGAGGCGCGGGCTCCTGAGCCGACCATCCGGTCGAAACGATCCAGCACTTGTGATCTCGAAGGTCGAAGCTGATGACCACGTCATAGAAATGCAGGACACAGTCGGGCAAAGCTCGACCGGCAATCGCAGGTGCCGGCAATCGCTCAAGTGTCCTGTTTAGGTCGTAGCCCCAATAGCCGGCTGCACCTCCCTGAAAGGGCGGGAGATCTGCTCGATTCTGTTGCGGATATCTAGCGAGTAGAATCTGGAGAGCTTCCCACGGATTGCCCGCAAGAGTGACGCTGTTGCAACTCGCTTGTCCATTTTTGACCATGTAGCTACTGAATGGATCGCAGGTCACATATGAGTAGCGCCCCAACTCGTGCCTGACGGCGCTATCTTGAAAAGTGGGGTTCGGTTGATTTCCAAGACGCCGCATAGCAACGGGAGGTTCGATCCATCGAAGTTCGCGGACATGCATTTGACGATCAGTCGCTCTGGCCTTTGAGAGGTGTTCCGTTCCAACCGGCAGGCGCTTTTTGCCGGTTGCTGTATAGGCAGGTGGTTCTCTACGGAGCCGCCCGTAAGTGAAGGAAAGCGCGATCAATCTGGTTTTCGAGCTCGATTGCCTTGACTGAACGTCCTTGGGTAGCGAAATCCGCGCCGAATTTCCCCGGTGAAGCTGCCTTGACTTTGTCGGGTAACCTCGAGCTTTCGCGATCACGGATGACCCGTGCCTTGCGACTCACGGGCTCGGTCTTGCTCTCGGCGCAGGCACGGACCAGTTGTTTGTGAGCCTAAAGAACGCAGAGGAGGAAAATCACCCGAGGCGAACTCGCAATGTATATTCGGAGTTTTTGTCGTTTCGCCGCAGAACTTCGTCAGGAGGCGCGTCGCCAGAGCAACGAACTGGCCAAATCGGAACCTGCCCCTTGCCGGACGACCGAAAGCCAACTGCTTGAGCGCCGTCGTGTGTGTGACCCCAGTGTGCTTTGGTTCGGCCGTCTTTCTGGAGCCCGTATCCATTAGGCACTATAGTCCGCCGCGAACCGTAGCTCCCGAAGTGGTCGCACGCGCCTGATTGATTCCTGGTATAAATGATGCCCCTTGTAAGCTGCGAGTTCAGCGTCGCTATCGAACTCACCATAAACGACGACATCGATATCGCTCCCGAGTTGGTCGCTCTTGCGATTGCGGGTAACCTCCAGCCGACGTGGGTGTGGAATTGTCGTAAGGATCGAGAGACCTTCGATTATCTGATCGATCTGAGCTTTGTCCTTAGCGGGGAACAATACGATGTGACGAATCATGGATGGTCTGCGATCCCGTGGAGTGTAGCTGGGTTAACTATCTCGAAATGTGAGCCCGCCGCAATGGCTGGCCCCGCCGCGCAGCCGGTTGTCGGTGCTCGAGGCGGGCCGAGGAACGGCTGCAACATGGTCTCGCTCGGGCGCTAAGCCAAGCCAAGGTTCTAACTCTACACAGGCCAGAGTCGGAATCGGTATCACGTGTGGTGCTTCTCGCAGAAATTTTGCATTCTAGGGCATTTTCCGCAGCGTTTGAGCGAGTGCACGCCTTTATACCCTTGCCTGGAAAACGCGCGGGCAGGCATCAAGTCAGCCCGAATTACAGCAGGTCGCCTACCAGCCCGACATCTATTGGATCAGGGATGAATGCATGAATCCTGCTGCAGATGCTGGTATCAGTGGGCTGGTCCGCTTTGATTGGGAGGTCGTCGAGGCCGTATCTTTGTATGGGCTGCCGTTTGCAGACCTATTATTCCAGGCGCAGAACGTTCATCGGCAGAACTTCGATGCAAACCACGTCCATACCGCTAGCCTGCTCAGTATCAAGACAGGGGGCTGCCCGGAGGATTGCGGCTATTGCTCCCAGAGTGCGCACTTTGACACGGGTTTGCAAGCAACCCGTCCGATGGACGGCCACGATGTGGTAGTCGCAGGCAAGCGCGCCAAAGAGGCCGGCGCCACCCGCTTCTGCATGGCTGCGGCTTGGCGTAGTCCAAAAGAGCGCGAACTTGATCGGGTGTGCGACATGGTCAGCGCCGTCAAAGGTCTTGGCATGGAGACCTGCGTCACGCTCGGCATGCTGACCGCGACCCAGGCTGTAAAGCTGTCCAAAGCTGGCTCGATTTCTACAACCACAACGTCGATACCTCCTCTGAATTCTACGGCAGCATCATCAGTAGCCGTACGCTGCAGGATCGCATCGATACCCTGGCGCACGTCCGTAAGGCCGGGATCAAGGTCTGCTGTGGAGGCATTATTGGGATGGGTGAGCGCGTCGACGATCGCCTCGGCATGCTTGTGCTGCTCGCAAATCTCCCCATCCATCCGGAAAGCGTGCCAATCAACCTATCGAATGAAGTCAAAGGCGTGCCGGTCAATGGAAAAGCCGAGCGTCCGGATCCCATCGCGGTGGCGCGCCTGGTCGCGACTGCACGGATCATGATGCCGATGCGCGTGGTTCGGCTGTCGGCTGGACGGCAGCATATGAAGACGAGCTGCAAGCCTTGTGCTTTTTGGCTGGTGCGAACTCAATTTTCATCGGTGATACCCTGCTGACAACCAGAAACCCTAAGCTCGATCGCGATGCGAATTTGTTCGCTCGGCTCGGCATTACGTCTGAGCTTACCGAGCGAAGCAGCGCAGCGGATCGAGGCGCTGACTGAGCGAGTGTGAAATGAACATCACCCTGATGAAGGGCAAGATTCATCGCGCTCCCGTAACTGAAGCGGATCTGCACTATGAAGGATCAATCTCCATCGATCGTGCGTTGCTGGATGCGGCGGGGTTCCTGATCTACGAGCGCGTCGAAATCTACAACATTGATACCGGAGCGCGCTTTGCAACCTATGTCATCGAAGCGCCGCGAGGGTCCGGTATCATTGGTTTGAATGGTGCTGCGGCACGATTCGCGATGCCCGGAGACAAAATTACTGTGATTGCATATGCGTCCTTCGACGAGGGCGAAGCAAAGACGTTCCAACCGCGTGTCGTGCTCGCTGACCGCAACAATAGTATCCTCACCCACAAGCCCTGAGCGGTGTGTTCAAGCTCGTCCTCAACCGGGTATCGCGAGAACGCCGGCAGATGCCCTGGAGTACGCAATGAGCCCGACGCGAATGGATAGATTTGGCCCCTACGCCAAGGCCTTGCGCGCCCTCGAAGATGACAACCGCCTGCGCGGTCTCAATCCGCGTGCCGGAATTGATTTTTCATCCAACGACTATCTGGCGGTCGCGAATGCATCGCGTATGAAAAGGGCCGCCTTGGCGGCAGACGAACGTGGCACCCCACTTTGGTTCCGGCGGTTCGCGGCTTTTGCGCGGCAATTGCGAGGAGCACGACTGCCTCGAGGCAGAAGGCGCTCGGTTCTTCGGCACAGAGACAGCGCTGTTCTTCCTAGCTGTTACGTCGCAAATTTTACGATCCCGACGACGCTGCCGCAGCGCGGCGATCTGCTCGTCCTCGTCTCTCCGGTTCACGCCAGTATTCATGAAGGCGCGCGAGCTGGTAGGGCCGAGTTTCGCATGGCTGGCCACAACGATCCCGGAGCCATCGAAAGTGCGATCCGCGACTGGCGTCGGCATGGAGGAATGGGACGTATCTGGATCGTCGTGAAAAGCCTTTACAGTATGGACGGCGATTTCGCACCCCTCCGTGAATTTGTCGCGCTCGCAGATCGCTTCGACGCCTCCCTGGTCGTCGATGAGGCTCATGCTACGGGCGTTTATGGGGCGCAGGGGCGAGGGCTCAGCAGCATTACGATCGCCGCGAGAATCTCTTGGTTGTGCATACCTGCGGCAAGGCGCTCGGAGTAGCGGGAGCGCTTGTCACTGCTTCCGGCGTGCTGCGCGACTTTATGATCAATCGTTGTCGTCCGTTCATCTTTGCAACGGCCCCATCACCCTTAATTGCCGTTGCCGTCCGCGCGGCACTCTTCATCTTGGAGCAGGAACCCGAGCAGCAGCGGCGCCTCGCAAGGCTGGTTGCATTTACGCATCGAAAGATGGAAGCCCGCAGCCTGCGATGCCATTCCAGCTCGCAGATCCTCCCATACATTGTAGGTGATAATGCTCCTACGATGCGGCTCGCCTCTGCGATGCAGGATCGCGGCTTTGATATTCGGGGAATTCGGCCACCCTACGGTACCGGAGGGAACGGCGCGCTCGCGAATTTCACTGACGCCAAACGTCGATGAGGATGATGTGGCTTGCATGGTTGATGCGCTGGCTGAGGAGACGATGGAGGGGGCTCGATGAGCTTGCGGATTGTGGTGACTGGTACAGATACCGGGATTGGAAAGACTGTGTTTGCCGCCGGCCTATCTGATCTTCTCGGCGCGAACTATTGGAAGCCGATACAGGCCGGACTCGAAGGAGAGACCGATACCGAGACCGTCACAAGGTTGGGGCGTCTCTCACCCGATCGAATTGTGCCGGAGCTCTACCGGCTTCGAACGCCCGCATCGCCCCACCAGTCTGCCGAAATTGACGGAGTTCGCATCAATGCGGCTTCGATAAATCTGCCAGATACGGGAGGACGGCCTCTCGTCATAGAGGGCGCTGGCGGGCTGATGGTTCCGCTCGCTGGGGACACACTCTATATCGACATGATCGAGAGGTGGCAGCTTCCGGTCGTGCTTTGTGCCGGCACAGAACTCGGTACCATCAATCACTCGCTGCTGTCGATAGAGGCTCTTCGAAAGCGGCAGATTAGCATTCTGGGTATTGCGTTCATCGGTGAACGCAATCCGGAAACTCAGACGGCCATTCGGGAGATTGGCCGCGTGCGCTGGTTGGGGCGACTACCCAGAATTTCTCCCCTCACGCCAGAGGCGCTTCAGAGTGCATTCAAGTCATCGTTCCGTGCGGACGATTTCAGTTCATAATGCCAACGTTTAAGTCTCCAATTTGGCATCCATTTACGCAGCACGCGCTTCAAGGCGAGATGACAAAGATCTTGCGCGGTGAGGGGGCTTTCCTTCACTCGGCCGACGGTCGATGCATCATGGACGCAATCTCGTCCTGATGGGTCGTGACCCACGGTCATTGCCACCCGCATATTGTGAGTGCCATCCAGGACCAGGCGAGCAAGCTCAATCAGGTTATCTTTGCGGGGTATACGCACGAGCCAGCCGAGGAGCTTGCGGCGCAACTGTTGCAACTCACGCCGGCCAGTCTTGAGTATGTCTTCTTCTCAGATAGCGGTTCGACAAGCGTCGAAGTCGCGCTGAAAATGGCGCTCGGCTATTGGAATAACATCGGCAAGCGGCGGACTCGCATTGTCGTGATGCAACACTCCTACCATGGCGATACGGTGGGCGCGATGTCGGTCGGAGCCCGTGGCCCGTTCAATGCGGCCTATGAGGCGCTTCTATTTGACGTCACACCAATTCCGCTCTCGGCAATAGGTCGCGAGCAGGAGACGCTCGATGCGCTATATTCGGTATGTGAAGAGCAGATCCCGCCGGTCTTGATCGTGGAGCGCCAGATCTTAGGGGCCGGCGGAATGCTGATGTACCCAGCCTGGGTACTAAGGGAGATGAAGCGGATCTGCCAAGAATGGGACGTTCTCTTCATTGCAGATGAGGTCATGACGGGCCGGGGCCGAACGGGTACGCTCTTTGCCTGCGAGCAGACCGATGTCACACCAGATATCGCCTGCTATTCGAAAGGGCTCACGGGTGGATCGCTTCCGCTCGCAGTGACGCTCTGTCGCGCTGATATTTTCGAGGCGCATTATTCGACAGATCGTAATTTGACATTCTACCATTCGAGTGCATATACGGCGAACCCGCTCGCCTGCCCCGCCGCAAAAGCAAATCTGGATCTTTGGCAGAACTCGGAGGCAGGCACGCGCGTATCGGCACTAGCATCCATGCAAGAGCGCGCAATTGATCCGTTCATTGCTGATCCGCGCTTTGCAAACGTTCGTCGGACCGGCACCATCACCGCGCTTGATTTGAAAACAAGTGACCCTGGCTATCTCGCGAGCATCGGTCCGAAACTCCAGGCCTTCTTTAAGCACCGAAATCTGCTCCTGCCTCCGCTCGGAAATACGTCTACGTAATGCCGCCCTATTGCGTTACAGCCGCAGATATTGATCAGATTTATGCCGTGATCAAGGAAGCTGCCGGTCGTTTCGCTTGATGCATGCCGAGCAAGAGCTCCGAAAGTTCCGAAATAATCCGCTTGAGGTGAAGCACCTCAAGTCCAGGCGTAAAATTGCAGAATTTGCGCGGCAGAATGCGGTTCATCGCATTATTCAAGCTCGAGATATCGGTTACACGTCTGAAAGTTTGGCGCAGGTGCTCATCTGAGGGTGGCCGCGCTGAGAAGGCGCGTATCGGGTCATTCTGCTGCGCCCGATGGTTCCTGCATGCCTCAGAATCGGAATTGGTGTCGCCGCACGTGATGTGCGGGCGCTGTGACGTGGAAGTGGAGAATGCATAGCGCTCATCGAGGTGGCGCCGAAGGAGGCAGAGATGCGCGATAACTCACATGCATTCCATGGTGGATCAGGAAGGTGCTGCGCCATTTGTGGCGGCAAGTTCGGGCTGATCCGCTACTATTGCTGGCGAACGGCGCTCTGCTCCAAAAGGTGCGTCGATCGCTTCAAGGCGCGGCGGGAGGCCGATCAAAAATGGCTTCGCTGGTTGCGAGCCGCTTGATAGCTGGCATGAGTGGGTCCGGCCGACGTTAGCCAGGCGATGAATTGTCGCAAAATGCCCACGGCCGTCGGGATATCGCGGCACGAGTGCGTGCCGCCGACGCAGGCCACAAATTCGTAAGAAAATGCTGCAATTGGCGTAGCGCTTCGATTTTCTGCGAAAATGGCCGTGCGAAAGGTTCGCACGGCCAAGTCAGGGAGGAAACGCCCCAAAAGGGCGGCTAAAGAGAGCCTAGAGTGAGTGCCCACACTCACTGGGAGCTCCAAGCTTGTGCCTACGGTCAAGTTGCGCAAGCCCAATGCAGGAGTATCTGTTTGTAGTGCCGATTGGGCGCGAATTTTGAGCGTGCTTCGCGTGTTTTATGCGAAGAGCATGCGTTAGATGCAGCTATTCCGTGAGCTCCCCAATTCACAATCGTCACGTCATACGACGCATGGTATTCGGCGGACGAACACAACAGCCGTGAAGTCGCACAACGGCGCGTGCGCGCATCGCGTTTTGCGCGCGAGTTCAGGATTTCGAAATCAATATGAATTAGGTAGCGCTTGTCATTGACCGAGCGAAGCAGGTGGACCGGCTCGCGCTCGACACGTGCGTAATTCGTCCAACCGGCGATCTTCAGCGCGTCTTTAGCAGATCAGGTCATTCGAGGGATAACAAGTGAGCAACATCGCCTCCAGCACCCGCGAACAGTCGTTTGTCCGCCGCGGTTTCCGAGTCGGATTACGTGAGCAAATGGCAATGATCGGGGTTTCTGGCGTGCTGGTCACGGGTGCGATCTGCGTCTTAGCTCTGCACTACGCAAGCTTGGTTCAGCGCGAAGCGAGCTCCAGTAATGAATTGAAAGCCCGCGTCGTGTCGTTGTCACAAAGCTTTCTGGAGGCAGGTCAGATCGCGCACGACTTCCTTCGCAAGCCTACTGAAATGTCGGTCAAGACGCATGCGGATCATCTTGATCGCCAGCTCGCAGACTTAAGTCGGGTCGAAGAACTCGTGGGAGAGTTGCCCGATGATGATCCGCTGCGGCAAGCAGCCTCGCTGCGGCCGGTGATTAATCTCTATGCGACCCGCTTTCGAAATGTCGTTTCAGCGCAACGCAACCTTGGCTTCAATGAAGATGATGGATTTCAGGGGAAGTTGCGTGCCGCCGTCCACGCCGTCGAGGAGCGATTGAGCCGTATGCAACAGCCGCGCCTCACGAATTTGATGCTGACGATGCGCCGCCATGAGAAGGATTTTATACTACGAGGCGAGGAAAAATATGGCGATCAGCTTGCCGCCAGGGAGATGAAGTTCGAAACCGAGCTTGCTCAGGCCAGCGTGCCTGCGGAGGAGAAATCCCCGATTCTCGGGCTGATGCGGGCGTACAAGGCGAATTTTGTAGCATTCATGGTAACGCAGCAGACGCTGAGCGATCAGGTGGATGATCTTCGACAGATTTACGACCGCATTCGCCCGGCAGTCGCCAGGATCATGTCCGCGGCCGACGCACATGCGCAGGCTATGGAAGTGCGGGCTGAAGAAATTCGGCAGAGGCTGGTCCGGCTCATTGGACTTGCAACGTTGCTCGCGGGTTTGTTCAGTGTGCTCTTCGGGCAGCGTATTGCCAAAACCGTCGCAACTATGACCACAGCTATGCGCCAGCTGGGCGAGGGGCGGTTCGATGTGGTTTTGCCGGGCCGTGGTCGAAAAGATGAGCTCGGCGATATGGCCGAAGCGGTGTGGAAATGTTCAAGTTGAGAGCCCGAGAGAAGTTGCAGGCGGAGCTCGAGGCGAAGGTCGAACAGGACCAGACCGCTGCCGATCAGCGCAAGGCCGATATCGCTCGGCTTGCGGGCGAATTCGAAGCAGCCGTCGGGCGGGTGATCGAGGCGGTTTCGTCAGCCTCGAGGGAGCTGGAAGCCTCCGCCAGAAGCCTTAGCTCCTCCGCGGTAGAAAGCGGTCACCTCTCAATGGAGATTGCGTCATCATCGGACGAGGCGTCCGCCAACGTTCGGCGCGTGGCGGCCTCGACGAGCGAGATGGCCTTAACTATGGCGGATGTTGGCCGGCAGGTCGAGGAAGCGGCGAAGATGGCGCGCGAAGCGGTCCGCCAGACTGAGCTCAGCGATCAGCGCATGGTTGGCTTGGCGTCCGCTGCGGAGCGGATCGGTAGCGTGGTTCAGCTGATCGCAACAATCGCGCGGCAGACCAATTTGCTCGCGCTGAATGCGACAATCGAGGCTGCGCGCGCCGGCGATCGCGGTCGAGGTTTTGCAGTTGTCGCCGAAGAAGTTAAATCTCTCGCCATGCAAACCGCTCAAGCGACCGTGGAGATTGGCAAGCAGATTAACGACATTCAGGCCGCGACAACTGAAGCCGTCGACGCGAATATTGAAGCCAGCGCGATCGTCTCTCGCATTTCCGATATCGCCATAACAGTTGGGGAAGCTATTGGCGAGCAAAAAGAGACCAGCAAAAATGTCGCGTTCAACTTGCGGGAAGCTGCGAGCAAGACCACTCAGGTGGCGGCGAGCGCCGGTGAAGTCACTCATCGCGCGAAGGAAACGGGGGGGGCGTCGATGCAGGTGTTGCGGTCTGCCGAACTGCTGTCTGAGGAAAGCTCTCGGCTGAAGCACGAACTTGGAAGTTTCCTTAGGAGAGTCCAGGCGGCGTAACTAGAGCAATGGTGAGCTCGCATCTCGGGTGGGGGCGTAAGCCCGGTTCTGCTCGAACCAGCCAAATGGCTTTGCGTCCGGCGACCTGAATCCTCACACCGATCTGATTGCCCGGGTGGGTTTAGCACTGCAGCGGATTCCTATCGCGCCGTGATCGCTGCCGAGTTGAAAACATGACATCATAAAGGGATGTCACGGAATCTGGAGTGCCCTGCGAAAGCCGAGGCGGCCCCCCTGCAACAAACAATCTGCCCGGCGTGAATCTTAGAAAACCGGTTTTCCGGTTGCGGTGAAAAAGAGTTCGTCTTCGACTGCTTGGTCCCTTGTTCTCTGAGACTATTCGTTCGTCAATGGTGCTCGCAAGGGGCGCTGACGAGTTGAAATGAGGTCGGCTGGGATTCGAACTAGAGGGTATGAGCGGGGCAAGAATGTGGTTCGTGTTGTCACGAGCGTCATTGTGGTGGCGGATGTTCGGATGGATGCTCCCGAGTCATCATCAAGGCTTTGCTTGGAAGCGTCGCGTCCACTTTCAAGCCTCTCGTGGTCCCTACGGCCGCGGGTGACACTGACGCCTGTCGTCTTCAAGAGGAGCGAACAGAGGCGTCAACTGAACGTCAATATGGAGGCATATCTGCCTGGCCATGCTGCTGCACCTTCTCGTCTATGCCGGTGCTGTGGTTCCTCTTCTGGTCGAAGGTGCTTGTGACATGGTGACCACGCGTGAAGTATCTGTCGATGACGCCACAACCGTGACGCAGATGGTTGGGGATCTACTTACTGAACTCGAGGCCAGCGACGGGCAGGCCGAACTGGATGCTCAGCTGGTCGCCGAGCTGCTCCCGATGAAAGAGCGCGTTCACGGATTTCTCGCTTTTGCCGAGGAGCGTGCTGTGGGCCTCATCATGAGGACGGAAAGCGCCTCCCTTTTTGCGCGCGGGACCTACGGCATCATCACTGAGCTCTACGTCGTACCGGATCAACGCTCGTCTGGCGTCGCGATGGGCCTCATCGAGGCGGCGGTGGCCGTCGGTACGGCTAAGGGCTGGGGGCAACTTGAGATAGGGGCGCCCAAGCAACCGGTGTGGAGCCGTAGCCCAAATTCAGCGTTGTATTTGAAGGCTGGCTTTGCAGAAATGGGCCGCGGCTCAAGTTGCCGTTACACGACGCAACTAGCTCGCTCCCCCGGGCTAAGCCTCCGACGCGATCGCGATTAGAGGCTAGGCGGCGGCATACGCCGCGCCGCCGTGTTCCGGACTCAGCCGTTGCAAGGTCGGCTTGGCCTGCGCCCAATTCAACCTGGTGAGGTTTGCCGGTCTGGTTTGAACAGTGCCGACAACTCGGGCCACGACCGCTGCCGAGCCTGCTACGCTCCGTGGAGCGATGCGCTCCCGCGCGGGCTTTGAGCGGCGACTGCTGTATCGTTCCGTATCCTGGGGTCCGCCATGCGGGGCCGCAAAAAGCTGGAAAGCGATCTCCTGGGTCGTGGGTGATGACCCGTGCAGGATTGCATGCATCATGCGCTGGATGGCGGACCTGCCATCCAGTGGGGCAGTGCAGCCTATAAGCGGCAACCAGAGGCCTCCTCGACTTGGCAACAACGCCACGGTAACGACGTTGAGACACGCGATCAGATTATAAGAATTGCGGCGCAATCAATTTCAGAAGGATAGAGGAGGACGTTGCTCGGGTTTTCTGACCTTCAAAGCGCGCCTTTTCATGGTCTCGGTCAGTTTTTTGGTTCTGGAGTTTGCGGGTAGTCTAGGGCGTGACCGCTCAGACGATCCAGTTGACCCTCCCTCTTGATTCATTTTCATCAGTTCCGCGCTAACGAACCGGCTTACTCCCGAGCGGATCATCAGAACATCAGGTTCGAACGACACAAAGAATACTTCGCGCATTCGAAGGATTGTCGGATTACGCGCCGGACTGTTTTGGTCTTCCAGATTAGCCCTCTGCAGCCGATGCCTGAGCGCTAAGCCTGCTGGCGAGCTTACCCGCTCCTGAACAGCAACAAGATCCCCAAAAACGAAGTGATCGAGCTTTTCCTGCTGTGCGGCGATGATCTCAAGACGTTTCGCCGCGTGGTCCGCCAGTGAAAGATGTACGACACGGCCATCCCGCGTGCATGGCCTGCGACGCAGCAACCTCTTCCTCTCCAGTAGTTTCGATTGCGTGGTGACGAAAGAAGGATCAATCCCGATCAGGTTGCAAGCACGTCGACCGGAACCCCCTTGTCTTCGTCCCCATCCGCCAGCGTCATCAGAGCATCATTTGTGTCCCGGTAATGCCAAGCGCAGCTGCGCGAAATTGGAGAAGATCATTCAGGCATGCATTGATCAACCTCATCTCGCGCGTGAACTAACTGGCCTCATCGCGACCAGGTCTGTTTCAAGGACGTGTGGACGAGCTCGCCGCCATTCTATGCAAGGTGCTCGGTCCTCAAACTTTGGCATGCAAAGTTCGACAGGAACAAGGCTGTGGATTAACTGAATGCAATCAGCAAAGTACCGCGCGTAGCTCACCATCCGGCCACCACTACTCCCCGCAGTCGCCGCCTCTATTTTGGAGGTCTCCTGCACCCGACCACTCCGATTCACATGCTTCGTAACTTCGCACAATCGCTGAGCTGGGATTCGTCGAAAAAGTACACGCAATCGAGGAATTTTGGCGCTTTAGGGGTACGTTCAGCTCGTCCACGACCGCCGTCTCGCTAGGGCTTGCAAGGCAATATGAATCCAGGGATCGGTATCGGCCAGCAAACGACCGGTACAAGCGGGGAAAGTGTTAGGAACGTCACAGGAGGCAGAAGGAGCTTGGCGCTGACGCAGACGAGAAATTCAACGCAAAACGGTATCGGAGTTTCGGTTGCTCAATCCATTCAACGAGGGAAACGCGCTGTGCTATCATGCTGTTCAAGTAGGGGAGGTCTCCGATGTTGGATGCTACTACGACCGCACTTCTGCGGGAGATCCTCGAAGAGGTCTGCGTAAACGTTTCTCGGAGTGAGAGCGGCGTCCGTGCACATGTCGCCTCAAAGATTCTGGAAGCCGCTAGCAAAGGAGAGAGAACGCGCGAGCGTCTCAAGCAGATAGGCTTCGATGCGCTTCGCCAGGCGCCGGGCATGTGGCGATAACAGACTATCGTGATGTCGTCGGTCAAGTGCGACTCACGGTCTGGACTGCCTTCGATAGGTGATCGCGCTCCACGTGATCATGGGGCGGTGGCTTACAAGAGCGCATACCTGAAAGCTCAGGGGCGGGCGGCAGATCAAAATCAATCGTCCACTCAACGGACCAGCCTCCGTGCCCTCGGTGCGCCTGAGCGCTCTTGTCGATGACGCGATACGACGTCCGGTAATGTAGCTTGTGAGAGTTACCGCGAATCTCAGCTTCCGCGCGCTCTCCTCTTGCCCCTATCCCGGCGACTCCGCTGCCGCGATGTGGCCGTCGCTCTCACGAGCGGTCCGTTCCAAACAAGATGCGAGCGCCGACGATGGCGGCCGAGCTTAAAGCTTGGCACCACGCTTCGAGAGAGAGTTTGTCAACTCGAAGCTAAAGCGTAATGTCCACGAGATGGCCCGTGTCGTTGTGGACAGGTGTCCTGGCGGCAAAAGCTGATAAGCCTTATTCCGAAGACGTCTGCATCGTTCGCCCACGCACCAATGGGCGCTTCGTCATACGACGGCCGTTTCTACCGTCGGCAGCGGATTGACGTCGAACGCGTCGGCGTAACTGCCCCACGAATATGCCTGCAGGTCGACCAGAGAGTCATCCCACATGCTGTGGAACGTTGACGCCCGAGTGTATGCCCTGCCGTCGGAACGCTTAGCATGCAAGACGATGTGCAGTTTGTTGCCGCCTCGATCGCCCTGGCGTTTGCTTGCATGCAGGGCCTGATCCGAATCTCCAGCAAGGTGAACAACGAGTTTGAGCGCCCGCGATCTGTCTTCTTGTGAGCGCGAACTGTTACTTTAAAGTTGCAATGGCCGCAGGTAAGCCTTACGCATCTGCCCTGGCTGTTGATGTCCTTGCAATCGAGAGCCACTTCGTAGCTCGACCGCTCAATGCCGATATCGACGAAGTGCTACCGATAGGAGTCCTTGCCTTCTGGCGCGTTTGGAGTCGTCGGCTCAGGCTGAGATCGCAAATAGAGAGGTGTCTCCGATCAGATCCTTAAGCTCAGTTTGCGCGCCGCTGAGCCAGTTCTGCAACCAAAGAATGACCTAGCGGACCTCATGCGACGGCGGGCAGAGTGCTGGCGACAAAAGCTACGGTGCAGCGGTAGTAGAAAGTCTGAGCGGCCTCACTATGCTTCCTCAATAAAGCTAGCAGGTAAGGTTATTGGCCGCCGAGGTCCTAGGGCTATGGTACGTTGATCGGTGGCATGGGCGCAGTCGGGCGCGGCACGAAGTCAGCATGGAGCTGACCGCGTGCCGACAACAGATCGCAAAGACCGCAAGAAGAATGAAAAGAACGCGCATTGAACAAAATAAGTCAGAGAACGTTATCGCAACTATGAAGCGGCTCACATCCGATGCGTCAAGAGCGAAGGGATATTTGAAGACCTGCAGCACGCGAGGCGCAGCTCTGGCGCAAGAGTTCAAGAAATCCATGCGCCTTTCGTCGGGTGGCAAAATAGCGAACATTGCCCTGACAACGATGAAAATCATGCATTCGCTCCCCACAAGAGAAGAAATTGTGCGTCGGATCTGAACGAAAATGCCGACTACACGAGAGGGCGGCGGCTGTATTCGTTTTCGAGGACATTCCATGTGGAATTATGACCTTGTTTCGGGTAGCCTCTTGGCCCTTGCCGCCGCCGGTGTCGTGCTTCTCTGCTCTAGCCCGCTCGCGTTTGTTTTGATTTAGGCGTGAGAAGGCCATCGCCCCATCCTCAGTAGCCGCGCGGAAGCTTGAAGAAGCTCTCCCAAAGTCAACTAATTGGCGAGCGCGGTGAACTCTTGGCTGGAGAGCGCGCCATGTCGACGGGTTTTGCGTTCGACCAGAAGGGCGGTCTTGAGACTGGCGTGGACGGCGCAGAATAGGCCGAACTCCGACGGCGGGGGCGTTCGGCCCTGCGCGCGACTGGCTCAGTGTCACGAGCGGTCCGGAATGCGATTCGCGGGCTCGAGATGCACTCGGACGCAGAATCGAGCGGTAGCAGCGAGAGTTTTCTCCCTGCGCCTGAAGTGCCGAAAACATGATGCACCTTGCTGACGCCGCTCAACGGTCAAAATCGGCGAACGATGGCGATTTGTCGGCGATCGTTGAGATGCGACCAGAACCGGCAATTAGCCGGCCGACTGCTTCACGCCCCAGGAATTGCGATCTGCATCGTCAACTGGACAAGCCTCAACATGACGCACTCACGCTCCGATCATCGGAATGGGAAAAGCTCGCTAACGGTAAAGCGATACGACGCTTTGTCAGGTTTGTTAGGTTCGCCACACTCGTGTTTCGATTGTGTCGCAGAGCCGAACGGATTGAGAAGAAATAAAGCGGGAGTCCGCCGCATCAGCGAAGTGGCACGAGTTTTGATGCTCTTGCTTGCGACGCGGAAGGAGTTGCCGAGTAGACATCATGCTTCGGGGTGCCGTCATGGGTGGCGCGGAGGAGGGAAAGCCGCACAACGGACGTCCGTCAAATCGCATGCTATTAGATGCTGAGCATAGATCGAAGCTCCGACGCTATGCGCGAGTCCTTGTCGACCCTTGGAAGAAGGTTGCGAAGACTGACCCCAGCCGCCTTTGCTGGACGGCGAGTGCTAGTAGAGCAGGGTCCAGATCTTGTACGCGCTCGAGCTACTCTTGTTTCCTTGACGTCAGCAGTGCGATCGGCGTCGGCTCTGACCGAAAGTGTTAGAGAGGTACTTGAATGAGCTTAGATGATTGCGAGCGTGCGCCGCATGACGGCCCCGCTGCAGGTCAAGTTTTCCGGGCTCTCGGCGTTGAACCGATCGTTAATTGCACCGGCGTACGTACCTCTTACGGCGGATGCAATCCAACGCGGTCTGTGCTCGCCGCAATGGAAGCCTCGGGTCAAGGCTTTGTCGTTCTGAATGAACTGGCGGAAGCGGTTGGACGGAAATTGGCTGCGCTCACCGGTGCCGAATGGGGTCTCGTGACCGCTGGAAGCGCAGCAGCAGTAAGTCAGGCGATTGCTGCTTGCGTCGCTGGTAACGATCCAGAAAAGATGCTGAAGCTCCCGTTACGAGGCGAGAAAGTGGTAATTGTCGCTGCTGATCAGCGAATGGCTTACGAGCATGCAATTCGAGCAGTCGGTTGTATGGTGCTTCCTATCGGCCGCGCCGCAGACCTGGATCAGCGTCAAATTGAGAAGATCGCAGCAATATGCGTTGTTGCCTCAGATATTCCAAAGTCGGTCTTGTCCTTCGAACAAATTGCTCTGCGCTCCAAACAACTGGGAATTCCGCTGATTGTGGACGGGGCCGGAGTAGCCCCAAGATTTCCCAACGTTTGGCTTCAAAATGGAGCCGATCTACTGATCCATTCAGGCGGCAAGTATATCAGCGGACCTCAATCTACTGGCTTCTTACTTGGCTCGGAAAGATTATGCAGAGCTGCGTACCTGAATGGGCCTCCTGGCCAATCGTTTGGTCGGTCAATGAAGGTCGGAAAAGACGAGATCATTGGCGCTTACGTCGCGTTGGAGCAATGGGTAAAGGGAGGGGCTGCTCGTGCGATGGAAAGATGGCGCGAGTGCATTTCGATAATGAAGCGCGAGTTTTTGAGCGCTCCTGGCCTCTCTGTCGAAGAGCTAGAACCAGACGCTGCATTCTGTAATCCACGAATAGCAGTTTCTTGGGAGGTTAAATCATTCTCGGCGAACACCGACCTGATCGTTAAAAAGCTGGCCAGCGCTCGCCCACGCATTGTGTTGCACGACTGTTGGCAACGCCCGCAACGGATTGTAGTCGATCCGACCAATCTGACCAAAGCCGAAGCCGAGATCGTAGGCCGTTCGATCGTTCATGCCATTACAGAACCGCCTTTAGCGCCAGCGGCACCACCAGAGGGCGCTTTCGAGGAGCTGGCGGGAGCATGGCAGGTCTATATCGACTTTCTTCACGGCAGCGCTGTCCATGCGTTCATGCTGCGACAGGATCGCCAAAATATTGCGGGCACGCACGTCGGCGCGGAGGTCTCGGGCAACTGCCGGGGCAACATAATTGGATCGAAATTGAACCTGTTTTCACAATTGCCGGGCGATCCATTGGGCTTAGACTATGAGTTCGAAGGGACCCTTCGCGATGGCAGCCTGACGGGCGTTGTTCACTTGGGTGCATCCGCAGCCAAGTACAGCGGCCTTACCTTTAGGCGGCAATTCGGACAAGCGAGTTGGCGCGCTGAGCGTACCTGAACAAATCATTACCGGTGGTGTAAAATGTGCAAGTCGTCGCTAGGGGCCGGTGCTTTAAAGGTAAGTCCTAGCAAACTGCAGATGCTGAGGAAGGATCGTCTTCGCCGGAAAGTCAGCCCAGTCCATGCTCGCATAGTTTCATTGGCCGTGGCCAAGCTGATTGCGTCGTTGGCTGCCCGGAATGCAGTGCGGGCCGGACCGTTTGATAGTGTCGTTAGTGTAGACCAAGGTTACATAGAGGCCTGCCGGCGAGGTGCGTGGTCGAGGCGTCACAACCCGCCCGAACGGCGGTTGACAGTCGGCCCGCCCCGTCGTTCGCATCATCACATGGCTGGAACGAAACTGATCGGACAAATCAGGGGCGAACAGGGCCTATTTGCGCAGGTGCTCCGCATTATCTAGGCACTCGGCATATGCGCCCGGAACCGAGAAGATCACGACCCGTCCGGGAGGATGATAGGCTGATCGTTGCGGCGCTGGGCGGTGCAGGAATTATCAGCTACGGCACGCTTTATTATTGCGTGGCGGCCATTGCAAAAGAGGCGTCCCGTGACCTCGCAGTCACAGAGGAGTGGATACTCGGTTGTTTCTCCTTAGCTTTGCTTGCCAGTGCGCTGATAGCGCTGGCTGCCGGTCGCCTCATGGACAGATACGGCGCAGGCAAGACAATGAGAGTCGCCTCATTCGCTGGAGGTGCGAGCCTGGGAGTTGCAGCAGTTTCTTGGAATGCGGTCGTTTTTGCAATCGCCCTATTCGGTATGCAACTTGCGTCGGCATTTCTCTTTTATGAGGCTGCGTTCGTGTTCTTGGTACAGCGAGATGCGGTGCATGCGAAATGGCAAATGGCTGCCTTGACATTGATCGTCGGTTTCTCGTCAACGCTGTTTTGGCCGTTGACCTCGTTGTTGCTCACGTCGATATCCTGGAGGCAAGTCTGTTGGATCTATGGAGGCTGCAATGTTCTCCTCGCCCTCCCTTTAATCCAATTGGCTCTCGGGAAGTCCTCCGCAAGGCTTGGAGAACAGAGCACGGTCTGTGGCTCGCAAGACAAGCCCTCTTCCAAGCCGATTGACCTCGTCCTCATAACGGTAGGCTTCTCGCTGACGACATTTGCTTTTTCAGCATTACTTAGCCGGATGATTCCCATCCTTTCGTCGATCGGCTTAGACCTGCAGGAGGCAGCCTTGGTTTCCACGCTCTTCGGCCCGTCACAGCTCGCAGTACGGCTGTTTGCAGGATCGTTTAGTGAGAGAATATCCCCTATTCAACTCACCATTCTCTCATGCGTTATGCTCTCGGCGGCGACATTCACCATTATACTGGCGTCTCACTCTCTCGTCGGAATTGCAATCTTCGTTGCCTTGGTTGGGTTTAGCTCTGGTCTAAACAGCATCTGCCGTGGAAGCTTGCCGCTCTCAGTCTTCGGACCGGACGGGTATGGAACACGGGTCGGGTTGATCACCGCTTTCCGATTGTCGACGGCCTCGTTTGCGCCATTCTTCTTCAATTTCGTCCAAACCAACTGTGGCGTGGGGCTTGCCTTGGCCTCTCTAGCCGTCTGCGCAGTAGGAAGCACGCTCTCATTCGCACGCGTGAGTGCCCGTTCGAAGCGGGAGCCAGACCGTTGAAGAAGTAGGCTGATTGGCCTGACGGCGAGGCCGACGTAAACTGGATCGTCAATAGACGTCCGCCAGCTTAGATGAACGATCGCAAGTGTCTGAGCTTAGGCTTATAATGCCGACCTCGACGTTCTCGCGCATTCCGGAGAGCCGTGGTGTGCGAGAGGGGCGATCAACGGAGCGGTCCAACTGCAGCGCCGAATGGGAGACGTATCTCGGCTTCGCGGGGCCAAAGCTCTAAATGACAGCTGTCCCCCAGCTGACGAGCTGCACGTTGGGATTATCTGGTACTCTAGAGTTGGTCATCGCGATCGCGACCGCCATTCGCCGCGGTGTTCCGCCCATTTTGCGTCTTGCCTGGGGCTTGTCAGCAGCGCCCGCTAGCGGTCCTTTCGAGGCGATTGAACAGCAGCGTGTATGCGAAAAGGCGTCAAGTTGGCTGACGATAGCTCGAGCCCGCCTCGTCCAATTTCGGATGAAGGGAAGAGCTGCCGTCTTTCGCGGAACCATTAAGCGGTCCTACCAGAATCGGTAGTTTGCGGACATTTCGGACCTAGCCCAATTTAAGTTGCGGTTGGCGACCAGCCGCAAGGCAGAGAGTTCGATCGCTCTCGGCAGAAAGAGTAACATCGAGGTTCGATGATCGCATACCTATCTGACCGCGCAAATGCCGTTACTGCCGTGGGGCTCCTGTGTTCTGGCGCAGCGATAGGGCTCGTGGTGAAAGGACACTATGAGGCGGGAGTAGCGCTCGGACTCTGGGCGATCATCGCTGATGATGTCGACGGCGAAATTGCCCGGCGCACCAAGAAACGGACGATGGCCACCAAAGCCATCGGTAAAGCTCTCGATGCGTTCTCGGACCTCATCTTTGGATCAGTCATCCCGGCGATTGTCATCGCATCTTTTATCGAGTCTCCAACATCTCCGTTGTTCACAGCGTTCCTTTTATTGATCGGAGCTCTTCGTCTGGCCTATTTTGACCATTTCGGATTGGACGAGCGTGGTCGTTCGACCGGTCTACCACTCTCATACGCTCTGCCAGCGCTCGCGGGGATCTTGCTCGTTGACCACACTATTGCGCCGCTTGAGTTAGGTGTGGTTCTTCCTGCATTCTTTGTACCGCTATCCTTGCTCCACATCGCGCCGTTCAAGATCAAAGCCTCGGGCAGTCTTGTACATGTGATAACCATCGGCGTCGCGGTCACTGCGTCCGCCGGGCTGCTGATTACGAATAGAGCGGGTCAATAAGCGGGCTTGCAATGTCGTAAGGACGAGAAATGTCGAGCTTAACTAAGAGCGTGGTATTTGCTGGCACCAGGGGACTTGCGACCCGTTGTCTTCTGTTCGTCATCGAGACCTGCGGCAAAGAGCACATCGCTGGCATTCTCGGCGCTTCCCGGTACGAGAAAGCTTGGTGGAGGCATGAAACCAATGAGGAGCTTTGGCAAGTCGCAGACCGCTTCGGAATTCCATTTTTCGAGTCGATGGACGACGTTCCTCTCGGAACGCTTCTCGTGAGCGTCATGTGGAACAAGATTTTCCCGGCCCATATCCTTGCACGATTTGACGGAAGAGGCATTAATCTTCATCCCGCCCCGCTACCTGAATATCGCGGCAGTTTTGCGCGGACGCATGCCATACTCAATGATGACAAGAGCTTCGGGGTGACTGTCCACTATCTTTCGAAGCAAGTCGACAGAGGCGATATTATCGGCGAGTTGCAGTTCCCCGTGCTGCCTTCAGAGACAGCTCTCTCTTTAGATACCAGAGCGCAACTTTATGGGTACGCGCTCTTCTGTCAGGTGTGGCTCCGTTTGTTGGACAGATCGGCCAACTGTCGCTCACAAGACGAGTTGATCACTCAAGATAAGCGCAAGCCTCGCTTCTATTACATGCGCATGATGACCGGACTTTTGGAATCGGCGGACGTCCCGCGGAGCGGAGAAGAGCTCGAGCGGCTCTACCGCGCTTTATATCTGCCCCCACGGATTGAGCCTCCGAAATGGCTCGTCGAACGAGTCCTGACCAACGAGGTTCGGACGCTCATTGGAGGGCTCTAGGGGCAAGGTTTGACTTGGCGCGCAGCGCAGCAGCAGGCCCCAAATATGAGACCGCGCTTCTCGTGGACGTCCGCGACGGCCGAAGTGTGCCTGCGAGTTGCCGCTCATGACTGACCGGGGCCCGAGCGCTGGAGGTTGTTTTTGTAGGCATCCAGCCTATCGAGAGATGCCGGCGAGCCGGCGACCCGACCGATTGGGGAGCCGTCTTTAGCACGCAGAGGAGGCTAGCTGTGTGTGGGATTTGTGGATTCATCGGACGAATCACTGATGAGTCAGTGACCGAGCGGAACCTCGCGCGCTGCGCTCAGACGCTGGCCCATCGGGGCCCCGACGCGAGTCGTAGCTGCGTGACCTCTTCCTTTGCCTTTGCGCATCGAAGGCTCGCGATTATCGATCCGGATCCTCGCTCAAACCAGCCGTTCCTCGATGAGGAGCTCGGGCTAGCCGTCACGTATAACGGGGAGATCTACAATTATCGTGAGTTAAGGCAGGACTTGCTCCGGCGCGGATACCGATTTCGCACAGAGTCGGATACGGAAGTACTTTGCAAGGCATTTGCTTGTTGGGGGATTGATAGCGTCAAACGTCTGCGGGGAATGTTTGCTTTCGCAATCCACGATCGCAAGACCGGGACGGCGTTCCTTGTCAGAGATCGGCTCGGAATTAAGCCTTTATACTACGCTCGCGCGGACAATGGCCTTGTCTTTGCCTCACAGCCGTCAGCCATCCTGCAGTGGCCAAGGGTCCGCTCGAAGCTCGATCCGGTTGGATTATCAAGCTTTCTCTCCTACCGTTCCGTCTTCGGCGAGAGGACGTTATTTGCAGATGTGCGGAAGCTGCCACCTGGAACCTGTTTGAAAATCACGGCTCAATCGCACGAGCTCACACGTTGGTGGGATCCTGCCAACCTCGATGAGAGTAGTGATTGCAATTCTCTCGAAACGTTGATTGGCAGCGCCGTGGAGGAACATTTGCTGCCCCACACTCCAGTCGCGGCGCTGCTTTCCGGAGGGCTCGACTCGAGTGTCTTGGCTTTCGAGCTTTCAAGGCACTCGTCGCAAAAGCCGACATGCTTTACTGGAATCGTAAGTGACGATGTGTACGATGAAAGCCCTTATGCGGTCGAGGTTGCGAAATCCCTCAAGCTCGCCCACGTCTTGGTTCGGCTGCCCGGGGCAACGAGCCTGGATGTCGTTAAGCGCCTTACCGCATTACGTGGTCATCCAATCGGCATGCACAACGAAGCGGCGATGTATTTGCTTGCGCGGGCGGTCAGCCACTCTCACAAGGTCCTCCTTACCGGCGAAGGTGCCGATGAAATTTTCCTTGGATATAGCCGGATCTTCAGGTTGTCCTTCGACCTTCGTCGACAGGCGCTGCTGGCCGCTTTGCCAGACGTCATTGGCCGCCCGGCGCGACGCCATCTGGGCCTTCCCAAGTTCAAAGCGAGCGAATTCGAGTTCTTTCTTGCGCGCTACACTTACTTTCCCCAAGCCGAAAAGCTGGGGCTGGCGACACCGGCATGGAGAAAGGACATCGGTCACGATGCGGAGCTGATTGGCTGGATGAGCAATGCCTACCATTCAGGCGGCGCCACTCCGGTCGAGCGCATAAGGCAGTTCTTTGTACGGCATCATCTCCCGGCGCTGCTCGAAATGGTCGACAACACCACAATGGCGGCGGGGGTGGAGTCTCGCGTTCCATTCACAGACCACCGAATCGTTGCGCTGGCTCTGCGCATGTCGTTCTCAGAACATCTGCGTTGGAAACATGCCTTCGCCCCGTTTCAGGCGGCCTTCACGCCGATCGAGAAGTTTAGCGAAACGCTTGACGTCTCCAAGGCCGCGCTGCGCACGCTTTACAGAGATCGTCTACCCGCAAGTGTGGTCACGAGAAGGAAGCTCGGATTTCCGTTGCCGTTAGGTAAGTGGGCGACGGAGCAGAGCTCGGCGCCTTTTCGTGACTTAGTCTTCAAAGACTCTCCCGCGATCGCCGATTATCTCGATATTGGCGCTCTCCGGCGATGGTATGCACGCCACTCTCAAGCGGCGAACGATACATTCGGAAAACAACTCTGGTTGATCTGCAATCTAGAAGTCTTCCTTCGTGAACTATCTTCATAGATCTTTGTAGGACCGAATCCGGTGGGGCGAAGGCAATCCGGAATTCCGCGCCGATCAGCGTTCAAGTCTCGAGCCGATCGGGGCGGAGCTGCAGAATGCCAGGCGCCGATAGGGAAAATGTGTGGATGCGCGCGATTCACCGCATGATGCCTTCTGAGGGCAGCTGGAACTGCGCTCAACTACGAGAATGCATTAGGACGTGAGTGAAGGATGTTGACCATGATAGCCGCCTGACGGGTTCGCGCGTCCACTGAAAATGCTCGTTTTGACGGGCTGACCTGAGCCCCAAAGGTCATCCAGCGATGGGCGGAATCCTTTGGTCATTTGAGCCTGTGTGGCTTGGTGATGCAACGGGACGGAACGCGGAGCCCTCGACACAGCGCAGCGTCCCGTCCCGTTGCATGTCGGACGCTGTTAGCCTGGCGTAAGTTGATGGCGGCAGGTTGCCGATCCCGCTGTGCGGACGAACGGTGTTGTAATCGTCCTGC
>NZ_JAPRAQ010000044.1 GCF_029989365.1 Bradyrhizobium sp. Arg816
CTGGTCCAGAACTTCACGGCGCTGAGCCCCAGTGGAAGCCCCTCAAGGGTCACCGCAAGGCTCGAATGCATCAATATTCCGCATGTCGTGTACGTTTGGGGTTTTCCGTCCAATCTTCGAGAGTTGCTTTTGGGGATGCGCTTAATCATCCCGATCAGATCCGGGCGCTCCCTTTGATAGGTGAATTCGGTCGTATCATGCAGAACAAGAACAGGCCCTTTCGCAGCCGCGATACGTTCCCGCGTCGATTTAAAATGACCAGACAGGATGTCGGCCTCGCTTACTCGTTCATTGGAGAAGAAACGATAGGCCGCCTTGGTATTCGCCCGGTCTTGGCAAACCATCGGAATGCTCTGTCCGATGTCTCCACCAATCTGCTTCAGCAGCATGCGAAATCTCTCGCCAAGTCGAGCGTCCTGGAATTCGCACAGCGCAGCTTCACGATCAAACCAAGTCACCGCGTCAGACGCCAAACGATGGGCGTTCTCATCCCGGGCGCGTGAAGCCAGTCCCATAGAGCACCTCTTCTCGAATCAGGTGCCCATCAAAGAATCACAAGTGATTCTGGCGACTCAAGTTTTTCGGCTCAGTGCACCTCAAAAAATGTGGGTAATCGTAAGTTTCGTCGTATGCGTACTCAGCTCCTCACGTGAGACACTATGATGCTCTGCGAACACACCGTTTGCGGATCTTCGATCGGCGAGAAGCGCATTTCACTCGGTCGCGCCCTGTTCAGTTGAAGCCGACATTAGCGCCTAAACGGTCCCGCAGTGCCTGCCGACTGATGACAAGATTGTTGAGGTTCAGGTCCGGCGGTCGTGCTGCCAATCGCCTAACCAGTTCCCGGGTACCGTCCACGACAAAGACGCCGCAGTCATAACCGTTCTGCTGCTGTCTTATCGGCGCCTGTTGCAGGTTAGCGTCGAGCCGTCCTGCGAGTTCCGCTGCGGGCCTGTCATTGTATCCCTGAGTGGAGTCATAGTGATAGGCGACCGGCCGGCCCCGATCGCGGCGATCAACCAGCAGCAGCGACCAGTGACTGCCGCGCCGATGTCTATCCGTATCGCTGGCATCGCTTACCGGCAGGAACAGGAAGCCGGCTGTATCATGGCGAACCCAGCCTAATGCTCGTTCGGCGACCTCCTTGGAGGGGGATCGCAACATTTGGGCTATCAGGGGATCCACGAACCGCGTCCGGGCGGCGAGATCCGGATTGTTCTGCTGCAACTCCTGCGCCAAGAGCTCATAGTCCCGCTGGATATGCTCGTCACCCAGCCACTGCGTGGGGTCCAGCACGGGTCCGCTGCGGTGGCCGGAAGAGGCAACGGTAGCTGAGGGGCCGACACCACCCGGGACAGGAGACGGGCGAGGATGATGGAATTGCGCACCGCGGCGTTCTCGCGGCCCCAATGTGATCGAGTAGGTCTCACCGTTGATGGAGACCTGGGTTGGGCCGCTGAACTGGGTCGGCTGGACCCCGATGTTATCCAGGACATCGAGTAAGAAATCCGGCACCGGCTGGGAGCCATCCTGCCAATCCTCGTCGACTCGGTATCGGATGTCCTCAAGCTCCTGAACTACGCCCGACCGCCCGCCGAAGAACGCGGGTTTACCGGGAGGGCTGAGCAGCGGCGCTGTCTGAGCATCGTCTCGCATCTGCTGCGGTGTGGACGGCAGATCAACGAAAGACTGAAGACCGCGGTAGATGTCTGACGACCGAGCTGTCGCGTCTGATGGCTCGGTGAAGAGGGGCGGTCTGCCGGCAGCCCCAGCCACCGGCGCTGATTGAGCATCGTCTCGCATCTGCTGCGGTGTGTACGGCAGATCAATGAAAGAGTAGAGACCGCGGTAGATGTCTGACGACTGAGCTGGCACCTCTGATGGTTCGGTGAAGACCGCCGGTCTGGCGGTAGCCCCACCCACCGGCGCTGACTGAGCATCGTCTCGCATCTGCTGCGGTGTGTACGGCAGATCAACGAAAGAGTTGAGACCGCGGTAGATGTCTGACGACTGAGCTGGCGCGTCCGACGGTCCGGTGAAGACTGGCGGTTTGGCGGCAGCCCCACTCACCGGCGCCGATTGAGCATCGTCTAGCATCTGCTGCGGCGTGTACGGCAGATCAATGAAAGACTGAAGACCGCGGAAGATGTCTGGCGACTGAGCTGGCGCGTCCGATGGTCCGGTGAAGAGCGGCGGTCTGGCGGCAGCCCTACCTACCGGCGCTGACTGAGCATCGTCTCTCACTTCCTGCGAGGTGTACGGCAGGTCAACGAAAGAGTCGAGACCTCGGTAGATCGCCGACGACCCATCTGGCACCGCTTCCGGCGTCGGCCACTGAAAATCGTACGGCAGGTGCGGCGACCACGTTGAGTTCGACTCGCCACGCCGCGGCTCTCCACCCGCCTGGTCAGGGGAGACGCCCAGCGCAGCGTTCGCCTCGACGAGCCATAGGTAGCTCCGAAGACGATCGAAGCCCATGTCAGCGTTTTGACTGGCTTTTTTAAAGTCCGTGTGATCGTCGTTCAACGACTTTTGCTGCTCACTGGTGCCGGTGAGTCGGCTCACTATGCTCCCTCGCCCCTTCCTTTGGAGCCAAGCACCGAATCTTCGTTGGTTGCCGGCCAGATCTTGAACAACTTTCCTCCGGCTAGTCTCCTCGGGTTTGAGCATGCTCAGCTCTGCCTCTTCCAGGCCATCAATGATGCGGGCGTCATCGGGATAAAGATGCAATGTGGGCGACGGAACAGCATGGCCGCTGGGCTCCCGAGACGCACCGGCTCCGGAAACGTGCTCGGCATCGCCAACCTTGTTTAACGCGAACAATAGAAGCTCGTCCTTCGGGAACAACTTCTGAGCGAATTCAATCCGGGCAGCGTGGTCCAGCCCGGATATCGAGTAGCCCGCAAGATTAAGCGCGTTAGAAAATCTGCGAAGACTACGATCATGACGAGCAGCGCTGCCTGCCGTCATGCCACTGGCATTAAGCCGCTCTGAGAGGGGCGCGTCGTCCGCTGAGGGGATCGTGCGCGGCCGCCCGCCAGAAGCAGAAGCGACATAGCTCGGATCACGATACGCACGAAGGACACTCAACCCTTTCTTCATGTCTTCGTCCTTCGGGAAGTAAGTCTTGACGTGACGGACCAGGGACTCGTGGTCCCCCAGAACAATCGTTTGGCGATGAGCGCCAAGATGATTTCCAAGTCGGCGAAGCGCCTGAGTATAGCGCTTAACCGTCTTCTGGTTTGGCTTTTTCTGAGCCGCATATTTGGCAATCGCCTTATCGATAATGCCCCGATCTTCTGCAGAGAGATGGGGATGGGGATTGTGGTTGCGGCCGCCACCGGAGACAGGACCCCGATCGGGTGGGCGCGCCTCGGCCAAGTGCTGCTCAAAGCCCTCTTGCCCGGCATCGCCCCCCTGGTGCTGTTCCAAGACGGCGTGCTGCGCCTGGGACCAAGCCGTTACATTGGATGGATCGAAATTGTACGGGTCCACGCTAGCCTCACGTCCAAGAAATCAATTGAGCTGATCCTATTATGGATAGGCTTTCCAGAAGCTGACGAGGCCGTCGCGCGTGAAGCAATGCATCTCCACATCTGCAAAACGAAACTGCCCCGCTCTCAATCGTCGCGGGGCTTCATGGGTTTCAGGACCCGCCATCCTTGCCGCCGATGAAGCCTTCCGGCGGCATCGGAGCCGACGACTCGTCATTGCTCTGGTAGCAAAACGGCATACCGGCGGCTCCGCACTTGTCCGCGGTCGATCTTCTCCCGGCTGGAAGCGTATGCGACCGGTCGGTTCAGCGGCCATCAGCTGCGCAGGGTGCAGCGATTGCTGAAGAATTGGCGATCAAAGGCCGCTCGACAGCTCATCAGCAGCGCAGCGATCAAGCTAGCGGTCCAAGCTTCGTGTCTTAGGATCTAATCTCGACAGGTTCTTTCGTCGAATCACCGCAAGCCGCTCGCTCGCTACGGCGCTCTGGAGGGCACGCTTTCGCGGCAGCTGATTCAGGAGAGACTACGGTGCGCTTCGGTAACATTGTCATCTGAGGCAATATGAGTGGGCAGCTTTCCATGGCACGTGACAATCTCGTCATAGCAACGGCGCCGGCGCCAGGTAGGCCTGGATGGCTCGAGAGGCAGCCTTGAGCTGGCCAGGGCGCAATCTGTCAATCGAACTTGTAGGAGGCCTGGAAGAACGTACCCCAACGCTCCATGCTGTACTCCCGAATGCTAGCAAGTGATTGATGCAGCCGCTTTCGCAGTGCATGGAGTAGGCGTCCTTTTTGGTCTTCCGCATGGCCGAATAGCGGCCACCAAGCCGAGGCTGATATTGTCGGTGTTGAAGTAGGACAGCACGCCTTCAAGCTGGAATCCGCCGCCACCACTGCCGTGTTGTTGAGAAAACGTGGTCACGGGGCGCGATAGATGATGGTCCCGCCGGCGCCGTTCCATGCCATCGCTCGGGGATGGGCTGGCCCGAGCCTCCTGGCCATGATCATGTTCGAAACTCTCGCTCAGCATCAGCCGCTCAACCGACAGGCCGAGCGCTACGCTCTGGAAGACGTGAACATTGGCTCGTAGACAACCCGTTGCGCCGCGCCGTCACCGACACCAAATCGTGGCCATACCTCTTCCAATGTCCAACGGCGCCGAGCGCCTGTCGAGACCACTTCCAATCGGGAGACTTTCGAAATAGGCGTATGGTCCGTCATACGCCTATGTCTTCATCCTTCATCATACCGCGCAAGGCGGTCCTCACGCTGAGCGATACGCCGATTGAGGGCGACTGGCCGCATCTGCGGATCGACGCCACTGACGTTGAGGTGCGCCAGAATAGTCGCATCGTGTCGATCGCGGTGATCATCGCCGTCGGCGTCGATTGCCATGGCCGGCGCGAGGTGTTCGGCATGGACATCGGCCCCTCCGAAGCCGAGACGTTCTGGGGTGCCGCATCCAGCTCATGCGCAACGCGCTGGCGAATGTCGGTAAAAGCTTCCTACCCGTCGTCTCCGCTTTCATGGCAACCGTCTTTAGCAAGGTTGATGCCGAGGCTGCAGGAACGCAGTGGCGGACGTCGCCGACCAACTCCGCCCCAAGCTGCCCAAGCTCGCGGGCTCCATTGACCGAGACTGAGACCGATGTGATCGATTACATGACGTTCCCGCCCCAGCACCGAACAAAAAGCACTCTACCAGCCCGATCGAGGGCCTCAACGGCGAGATCAATCGGCGACAAAGGTGGCCGGCATCTTCCCAATGAGGACGCCATCGATCGCCTCATCGGTGCAATCCTGCTCGAGCAAAATGACAAATGGACCGTCCAGCGCGCCCGTTACATGACGCTGGAAGTCATCGCACCGCTGAGTGATGATCCCACCGTCACCCTACCGGCGATCGCCCGCTGACCTCCCCGGCACCCGCCGCTGAACGCGGTGACCCGCCGCCAGTTGCACCATGACATGGGACACGATCTCATCGTATCATCTGCGTGACACCGGCCACAATATCGAGAAACGAGGAGTCCGTGAACAGTAAGCCTAGATCGGATCCCGTTTTGACTGGCGGTTTACGGTTATTTTGGCCCGCATGATGCGCTGACGCCCTTCCATTTTACGAACAATGCGAAGACACCGGGCTCGCTGTCCGCCGATGAAGGCGATCGAATCTCTCTGGGCCGCACGGGCGCATATGTTCGTGCTCGAGAAGAGACGGGTCACCTGTGACATCGAGGTATTCGACATCGTCCGACACACCGCCGACATCTTCCCGAGGACGCGACCGGCGGCATCGAGTAACAGTGAACGGCCGTTCGTTGGCCTGTTGTCGGATCACCTTCGAGCTTGATCGGATGGGCTCGGCTGTCGTCGAAGTCGCAGAGATAATGGATCGTCTTTCGTGAATGATGTCGCAGAGGCGCGCCTTGCAAATATCGATGGGATTCTGCTGACACCTTCTCGCGGCATGGCATATGCGAGTTTCACGACCTCTTTGAAGGGATCGGCTTATGTCTGTGCTTGACGATACCCTTAAGTCGGACGTCCGCTGGACAAATGGGTGGGTTTCAGACAGGAGGGCATCGACCCACACCGGCCGCTTTCGTTTTGTGAATGGCGTCGGGTTCGTCAGCTTTCGGAAAGCTAGTCCGTGTACAGTGACGTCGAAGTTAGCGGCGCGTGGTAGGGACAGCGTTTGCCCTGTGTATGCGTGGGGCTTTTGGGCGCCGAGTCACGTTTCTGCTAACTTCAACCAGTGCGGCGTGGCAGGGACAGCATCTGATCCACCAGCTGACCAGCGCCGAGTCGCGCCCGCGCTGCTTCCGGTGTGAGACTGGGACCATATGTAACCACCGGACGACGTCTTCCAGATCAAGCTAATAGCCACCTTGCGGCCGCTCCGCGGAAAGGGGGCTCCGGGCCGGAAATCAGAAAATTGTTAAATGACCTTGTAGGCGGCTCGGTGCAACGTTTGATCGTTAGGCTTGGAACGAACACAATGCATAGTGTTATCACTGTCGCTTCCGGTTTTGAGATCTTCATCAGATCCGGACGTCAGCGGAAGCGCAGCGACGAGGACAAGGCGCGGATTGTTGCGGAGCTCGTGGCGAGCGTCGACTCGGTCGTGCGCTGGTGCGACGGCACGCATTGTCGTCGACAGCAGCTGTTTGGCTGGATAGGTCCGTAAAGAAGTGGCCGGCGACGATTCCGAAGCAGACGATATACAGCTTGCGCCGGCCGTGTTGGATGCGTGATGCCCGCCCTTAGCCCTGAGCGTAAGGGCTAAAGGCGTCGAAACCCACGAGGAGCTTAGCCAGCTTTCAGGCAAGCTCTAACGGGCCAACGGTCCTGCTTGAGTGCAAGCGCAGCCCATTCAGGCTTCGACGCGCGAGGGCACGAGCTCACCGGCCAGCCTCTCTCCGAACATTCTCCCCTCGCTGCACTACTCCAGAGAGCTTCCGTCGAGCGTGCCACTCCACCGTCCGAAGGGCCGCGGTGAGCTCCGCTACCACGTCGGGCGCACGTTCAGGGCACCACAATCCATGTTCCCTGCCGTGGTTGCACTGTCGGAGGCGATGCGGCTGTCCGGCATCGATCGCGAAAGGATCCACGCGCGGGCCTCGGCCAGGTCTGGTTGCAACCTCCGAAACACTCACGTCATCCTTGGTGTGACGACAGTCGAGATATCATGTCGGTTCGGGTTCCTGTAGCGGTCGGCGAGACTTTTGAACAACTCACCCATCTGATCTGACCGAACAGTAAATTCCCCATAATTAGGATCAAAGAGGGTCGTCATTCCATTCGATGTCGACGTTGCGATTGTGTGGGCGCCACCTGCGGCGAAACGCAAGCGGACCAAATAGATCGACCCATCGTCAGTGACCTCATTCACGATCTGGTCAATGCGCGAAGATGTACCAAACCGATATCGCGTCTGTTCAGCGAACGGCTCTAGGTCGGCTTCGCGTAACATCGTACTTTTTGCCTGAAGGTTGTGAGACCCTTCCGCCCTATCGCTGCGCAACAGACTCTTGAGGTCTTCATACCGCTGTTGCCGCATTGCCGCTGAGCTGGGATTTTGAGTCCCCGGGCGCTGCGCTCATCCGGGATGAAGGGCTGCTCGGGATATTGAGGAGCCACTCCGCTGCCAATTCAACGCAGATTCCGTTGACATTGGCCTCGGGCAATTCAGCAGTCCTGTGTTCGAACAGAGGACGGATAGGCATCGCTGGAGAGGATGGATTTGAGCTGGAGGACAGAGGGTATGTGCTGGGGTCCGAGGTGCTTGGACTGTAAATGATTGCATCTGAGGTATGTGGCTTGCTGCAGCAGAGCCCCATTTTGTCGGACAATTCCCCAGATGGCGGGCTCTCCCGTCGAGCGAGATCCGTCAATGTTTGAGCAAATTCGTAACTGTCCACCGACCGACTCGGTTCGTCAGCTTGATTAGGGCGTGTGGATCGGCCACTAACTGGATTATACATGCCGGTTCGCCTGCTTCTTCAGCGTACGTTTCCTCAGAGCGAGCGCGGGCTGCTTACGCTCTGCTTGCGAATGTTATTCGCGGCAAGCTGATGACGAGCTGACAACCAGATAAGTTGGCGAAGCTACCGCCCCCCGCGCCTAATTAGTGTCTCGACCGTCTCTGCGAGCCCCGCTCCAGGTGCGGGGTAGTGCCGACGAGCTCATGACCGTCGCACAGCGACGGCAGGCCGACCTTGTGCAATTTCGGATGCAGTCAGGGTGGTGGGGCGACAGCGTCTTTGTCAAATTGAATTCGACCGTCTCGTTGGCCTCGATCTCACCATCATCGCGTTATGCCGGCGGTCGGCGCACACTTCTCGCTCCAAAGAGTGCGCAATTCGCGTCGTGATCGCCCAGTGATTGCCTTGTAGCCGGCCGTGGGCCCGGCGAGAGTTTGTTGTTGCTGCCGAACCGCGTTCAGCATGGCTCCGCCAGCTTTACCCGGATCAGTGCACTGTTCGCTGCTCCTAGTTGATAGCAGCTAATTCAGGCTCAGCCTCCCCGCGCACGGTAACGGGCGATCGATCCTGACATATATCCGCTTATGACGCCTCAATTCGGCGGCGCCGAATCGGTGCTTCTGCAGCCGCTCGGCTCTCCTTCCGCTCGGATATCACTTCAGTTCATCATGCTGTCGCGCTCATCCGCGCGAACAACATTGCTGCGTCTGAGGGCCCTAATCCAACGATGCCTACAAAGCTCGGCGGCGGCATCGGGATGTCCCGATGAGTGGGTCTCCACAGGTGAAGGCAATATCGGCTGTTATTCACATACTGCGAATGTGGCGGATGCAGTTGCATGACGCACTCCTCTTCATCCCAGAACAGGTCTTTGACAAAGCACATCTCTTCCCAGTTCGGACAGCGCCGCGGCGTCGAGACAGCGACATGCTCCCAGCCAGGACGGACGAATCCACTTATCTTTAGTTCACACCCGCAAGGCCCCTGCACAAAGAACACGCCGCAAGGGCCTGATCCCGGAACCGTAGCGAATCGGCCGTGTTGCACGCGGCCGGCCTCCAGCTTCTCTATCATTTGCGCTCGCACGCCCGCTCCTTTGCCTTTCGGATGGCCTTGAACTCGACGCAGATGACGTTGTCTCGCAACTCGTCAACCGGCTCGATCCTCGGCCGAGCGCTTCTATACCGCTCTTCAGTGCACCATCTGAGAAAGCCGCAGATGTCCATCATCACTCGTTCTCCTGTTACAGTCTTCTAACGCTCGCATTGTGGGCCGAACGCTCTCAGCGGGCCACTGATTGCCTGAGTATAAGCGGTAGTACGATCCGGGCGATGGCGAATTAGTTCGCCGATTGCACCTTCCCGCTCATAATGCAGCTCTGTCATCAAGCCCCTCTCACGCGAAGCGTCTTACTCATCGCTGCCGGCCAGTATTGGTCGCACCATCGCCGAGTAAAGCGCGCATCAGCAATACTAATGTCCGCCATCGCTCTCGCGCGCTTCAAGCAAGCGTTAGTGCCCATTCATGTCATGGCGACCGGCTTGAGCACAAGAAACTGGCGGCACCTCCTCTTCAATGAATTGGTCGTTATCATGGCATGCTCCGTATAGTGGGCCTTGACATTCACATTCCATGATGGCTCGCAAAGCCAACGATGTCACCAATTGATGCTTTGCGGCGATATTACTGCTTGGTGAGATCGTACCTGATCATTCACGGCTTTCTCGTCCAGTCTGAATAGTGCCAAGGCGCCATCTATGTGAACACGATTGAATTTTACGGCGGCGAGTCGCACCGGAGCCGCGGACGCCTGGCATGAACTGTCTTCGAGCTGATAACATCCAGCGGGTCGCCTGCATCTCGGTGTCTCTTCGTAAGCTAACGGTCAGAAACAATGATTAGTCGATCTCAATCAGGGCGACCGTCGGCAGATCTTCCCGCGTCACTACGATGCAAGTCCTAGCTCATTGTTCATGGTATGGCGCTCGCGTAGCACTGAGCCTTTTGCTGCCAATGCGGGTGTTGTCTTTCAGACATGGACGTCGCGAATCTGACCTCTGGCAGCGACTCTGCGTCCCCAAAAGCCCGACAGACGGGCTTTTGTTTGCATCAAGGCGGTGCCGACACTTCTGCGTCGTGGCATGTAGATTGCTGCGGTGACGGAAAGCGACCTTAACTGCACCGACGATACACGAGATACCATCGGCCGGATGCTCGCCGCGCAACGGACAACGCTTCTAATACTCTCCTTATGAAAGAGGACTGCGAGCTTATGAGTGGTACGAGGCATGCAAAGCCCAGCACTTTTCGGTGGACCAGCGCGACGTCTGATGAGATGACGCATTGGCGCGCACCAAAGCACCCACCGATCAAGCATTACGGCGCCGATTGTCGCTCCCGGCAGGCGCAAAGGAGGTGGAACCTTTGGCCGCTGGCCGCACTCCTCATAAATGCGCTGCTTTGGGCCGGACTCTACTGGATCATCGCAGCGTTTTTCTGAAACAATCTCGCGGATGGCAGAGGCGCGAGGAGCTTTCCGACACCTCTCGCACGCCGCGGCCGCACCGCAATGCGCACGTTCAATCGGTACGTGGAGACACCTTTCACAGACTTGGTTCCAGCGCACACTTCGCGCGACTACCTGGAAATCCACCCCTTGGACGAACGCAAAGGAAATATTGAGCCATGAGATATCTCGAATTGGCGAAACTGTTATGCCATTGCAGCCGCGACCAAGTTCCAGACACTGACCTGCAACAGCTCAACGTCCCCGCGCGGATGGCATCCGGGCCTCCGCGTTAACTGCGACGCATTGACTGCAAATTGAGGTCTAGGGTTGCGCATTTTCGTGATATGAAAATTACCTTTCGAGAAGCTGACTAAACAAGTAGGCCTGAAGGCGCGTTGGGCAGGGCGGACTGCTCCGCCTCCACGTATATGTCGCGACCTGGAGCGCGGCACAGGACGTCAGGATGCCCCGCCCTACGGTGCCCCTCAACGTCGCTTCCAGGCACTGACTTGCTTGCTGAGCGACATTTGCGTGGCCATTGGGTCGGGTAGCGATCAACAGGCTGGGCCTTTTGATGATCCGCAGCGACGCTTTACAGCTCTTCCTCGTGCCACCTATCGTCCTCGTCTTTGTGCATCTGCCACACGTGGGCGCGCCGGGCCAGCTTGTCGTATTCCACGGCAATTTTGAGCAGCCTGTCTTTGGCTTTTCCGTCAGCGAGCGCTTCCGCTTTCTTTCGCGTTGCTTCCGCACGGCCTCGCCAGTGGTCGGGTTGGTAGAGTTTGCTTTTCAGATTCATGCCGAGAGCATGCAATTCGCAGATCAAAGAAATGCGACACCGGCGCTCCGTATAATCACGTAACAGCGACGCTCGGGGCCTCGGTTGCCGAAGCGGACAGTCGCATGCACAGCCGTTATTCTGAAACACCACAGCGCGCGTTGCAGCCGAGGCTCGTAGGAAGAATGCACAGCCCCGACATTCTCAGACGGTCGGACGCACGAAGGGGCTTGAATCGCACGTAGCGTTAGATTGTACGATCCTCGACAAGCGGGAACCACGTCCGACAATCCAGACCGTTCCCGGACACGTCATGAGAATTTCGAATGTTTCAAACATCTAAACTCACCTGGCGCGACTCGATCAGGACGATAAGATCCTCCGGGTGCATCTTTGTCCGCGCTTCGTCGGAGCTGTTCCTGTCGCGGCTGGACGAAATCGCGCGTTTCGAGCTCTGCACGGCAGGCGCTACCATCACCGTGGTCTCACCGGAACGGACGCAAGACGGAGGCTCCATCCCAGATACCCCACCCAACGCCTTCATAACGCGGAACACAGGCGCGATTACACCAAACATAGTCTCGGCGTGCGCCATCATGGTTCGCTCTGAACGATCGAATGCATCATCAACAGTGGCTTGAGCGGACCTGCGCTTTTGCCTGCTCTCTCTGCCTCGCGATAGCTGGGCCGGCCCTTCAACCCGGCGTCGCGCCGGCTACGGCGTCATTAGTCGGTTGGCGGTAGGCTGAGCCAGAGTACCTAAGCACAAGTCAGGCCCAAGCAATGCGTCGCGACATCCAGGCATGCACCGAATCACTGAAGCTCCGGAATGATCACTTGCTGGGCCAGCTCAGCCGCCAGTGCTTCCACTCTTCGTGGTGCTCCGCCGCTACGGCAGGTGTCATTTCTGCCGTGCCGGACAGATGACCAGCAAACGGACCGCAAAAGCGGAAGAACGAGTATGTCGGCACCGTACTTAAGCAGTTCCGGCCTGTTTCCCGGTTGACAGGTCATGTTGCGCTTCGCGCAGGAACAATAATAACGCAGCCACACGGACTTGAAGGGATATCATGACTCAAAATCAACGAACTCAGTTGACTTCGCGCCTCACAATCTACCACTGCGCCAGCGCTCTTGTCGTCGCAATGACAGCTGTAATCCCCGGGCCGGTCAACGCGCGCGATCAAGCGCCGACCGCAGAAGAGAAAGAGGCTTGCATGGAGGACGTATTCCGCCTTTGTAGCAGCCACATACCAGATCGCGCCGCTATCACTGCCTGCCTCAGATCCAAGCAAGCGAGCCTCAGTCAGCAATGTCGCTACGTGATCTCCGTGCGAGACACTGGCAAGAAAAGCAGCGACTCGAAGTGACGATGTGGCGACCTGTTCGTTTGCCGTATCCGCAGAAGTGGTCCCAGCGTGACCTGCAGGACGCTCACCCGAGGTTAGGTGACGAGCATGGCTCGCCTACAATTGACCAACGCTCTGGTAATCGCGCTTGTCCAGATAGGCGAATGCACAAATTTCCCTTCGACGCGGTTCTGATTGCCAATAAGAGTGAGCTAGCCGCAATTGCGGACCCGGATTTGCGAGACCGCCGTCGGCGAGTTCCTGGTATCCGCGGCTTTCCTGACGCGACCGGTCCGCGAAGCGGCCGGCGCCGTGCCCGAGCATCACGCAGCACTCGACAGTTGGCGCGGCGCCCTCATGCACACCAGCATGTCGGGCAGCACCAGCGATTACTTCGCAAGCTCCCATATCCACGCAACTGCGATTGCCCGCGGTGTCGTTGATGGCTTCCACCAACCAGCGAAGACCTCGATCGACCGAGTAGCCTCGAGCCGCCCGCTTTTGGTGCGTCTGAACTCTACGAGATCACTCCAAAGTGACGCGCGAGCGCAGTTCGACATACGAGAGATCATCGTTCGTCTGGTCTATGGCAGCCGATTTCAAGAATACCAGCCGCGCTATGCGACATCAGTCGTGTGCGGCTTTGCGCGGCTTCATGGATATCAAATCGCGATCCTTGCCAATAATGGCATGCTGTTCGGCGACAGCGCGCTAAGGGAGCTCATTTCATTCAGCTGTGCGACAAGAACCGGACGCCCCTGCTCCTCCTGCAGAACGTCAGGGGCCTTATGGTTGGCCGCGAATATGAAACGGCGTGGGATCACCAAAGACGGCGCCAAGCTGATCATGGCGGTGTCCGGAGCGTCCGTGCCGAAGTTGCTATCATTTGTAATAGCTCGCACGGCGCAGCAACTTACGCTATGTCGGGATGCGCGTTTGATCCTCGAATCGTGTTCAGCTGGCCGAATTCTCAGATAGCCGAGATGGGTGCCGAGCAGGCACGCCCGAGTTCTCGCCCACGTCAAGGCGAGACAATTGGCTCGCGCGGAGGGCGCCTCTCGGAGCTGGGAATTGGCGGCCATTCGAGGGCCAGTTCTTGAAGAATATCGCGAGAGGTCAAGTTCCTATTATGCGGCCTCGGAAATTTGGGACGACGGCTTCTTGATCCGGTCGATACTAGAACTGCCCTCGCAATGGCATTGAGCGCTTCGCTCGACGCGCCTCAGTACGGCGTATTCTGCTGTAAGCCAGGACCGAACATGACCGGCTCACCGCCTCACGCGGGCGGATCAACGGGACGCGTCCATCGCTCTATCAAGGCCACCCTCATTTACAATCAGGTGGGGTTATTTTGTAAAGCCAGCTGAGATCGGGCTCGATCAAGCCAGTACCGATGGCCTCGAAGCAGGTAGAGGAAGCCGCTTTAACGCTTCACCACGGCGGCGCCGGAAGGCTACATGGCTTTGAAGGATGCGGTGATCCGGCCGAAACCGCGGTAAAGAGGCCGCTGCGGACGCGGCAAGCGGGCGAGAGACAGTGTCATCGGTCTTGCGACAGGCAACTGCAGTATTCTAACTGGCCGACGATCTCCTCTCAACGGCACCACCGAAATGGAGAGCTTGACCCTCACGTAGCGTCAGGTTGTAGCCTCGCCAAGTGTGCCCACACTCAACCGACTGCCGCCTCAAGCGTCAATGAGGCCATGCCGCGTGGGGCGGGCCGCTGCATCAAGGCAATCGGTTCCGGGTCTCTTCAACGATGTCTCGCTGAACGGAAGAGCTCGAGGTTTGGACAGGGAACGTGTAAAGTTCGATGGAAGTGCTTAGATCGATCATCGGCAAAGTTGCCACGGGCGCCACTCTGACGCGTGAGGAAACTGCGTCAGCCTTCGACAGCATGATGTCGGGTTACGCAACTCCCTCGCAAATCGGTGCCTTGTTGATGGGGATGCGAGTCCGGGGCGAGACGGTCGAAGAAGTCACGGGCGCCGCCTCGGCGATGCGGAATAGAATGCGGCGGGTCGAGGCGGCATGCGAACCCGTCGGTCTCGCTAGCACGAGCGACACCCTGATGAGTTCGGTCAACGTGTCGACCTGCGCTTCCTTCATCGTCGCCGGGGCCGGCATTCCTGTCGCCAAGCATGTCAACCGCGCTGCGTCTTCGGGTTCAAGCGCCGCAGACGTGTTGGCGCGCCTCGGTGTGAAGGTCGATCTCAAGCCTGAGGCCATCGCACGTTGCGTGCAGGAAGCCGACATCGGCTTCATGTTTGCGTTAGCCCATTATCCGGCGATGCAGCGCATCGGGCAGATCCGGACCGCAGTTGGAACCCGTACGATTTTTAATCTGATCGAGGCTCTGTGCAACCCGGCCGGGGTCAAGCGGCAGATCGTTGGGGTATTATCTCCCGAATGGGTGCAGCCTCTGGCGTACGTCTTGAAGAACCTTGGTGCCGAGTCGGTATGGGTTGTTCATGGCTCGGACGGGCTCGACGAAATAACCCTCACCGGCCCAACGTTTGTTGCTGCGCTTGAGGCGGGTATAATCCGCACCTTCGAAGTGACGCCGGAACAAACCGGGCTCCGCCGCCGCAACGACGCGCTGGAGAGCAGCGATGCGGAGGCTAATGCCGTTGCGCTGAAAAATGTGCTTGATGGCGTACCGGGTCCATTTCGCGACGCCGCGCTTTTGAACGCGGCGGCGGCGTTGGTCGTGGCCGGCCGGGCCTCGACACTGCAGGAGGGCGTAGCACTTGGACAAGAATCACTTGATCGCGGCGCCGCGGCCGCTCGACTGAAGCGCCTGATCGCGGTTTCAAACGCCTGACAGTCGAGCTGGCCGATGTTCCAGTATTGCGACCAAGTCTGCTACTCACGAGCGCGAAAATCTTGCAGCCACGAATGCACGTCACTTCTGCGCGATTTCAAGGAGCCTGCCCTGCCTGCGCTCGCCCTGACGAAAACAATTCGCGCTGAGCACGGGGCGCAAGAGCCAACTTTCTCGTCGACGAGAACCTGTTGCAGATCGAGTTGCCGAGGTGAGGATCCGCGATGAAGCGCGCTGCGCGCCAAAGGAGACAATCGATAATGTCCTGGCAGAGGATTGAAACACTCGGATCTATTGCAGTGATAGAACACATCATTCGGAAGTTTCGGGAATTGATCGACACAGATAGCTCAATCCCGGCGGAGCTGCGGGGTGCGCTGCACGCGACGCTCGATGAGCATCTTCTCGAGGCAAAAAAACGTATTCTCCTAAAAGTACATTAGGTGCGTCGATGCCGTCTACATGCGAAGAAATTCTGGCAGGCGCGCGCCGGTACCGCAATCGGCATCCCGTCCGCACGGGCCCCAGCGAGGTTCCAACCCAGCTGGTGGGATCGCGACCACCGCTCCATGTGCACTGGCGCGTCGCCGCGCTGCTCAGCGCGGTCTGCTGCCGCTGCGATCGCCATCCGGCGTAACGCGCCGAGATATTGCACGTCCGTCAGGTCATAACGGTAGCTGATCCAGAGGACATCGAAGTCATACCCGGTCTCAATCCGAGCCTACTCGTCACGCAATTTCGATACCGGGTACCCCATTACAGGCCCAATAGGGATCAAAGTCGTCTCTGGGGTGGGGTTCAACTGCAGAAGGCTGATCATGAGCCACCAGTTCTCTCCTGCGATTCGGGATATGCCGTCTATCCAACCGGCAGAGTTCCGCCATGCCATGCAAAGCCTGGCGAGCGGTGTCGCCATCGTGACGACCGGGGCGGCAGCCGGACGACGTGGACTGACGATGAGTTCTGTGACGTCCATCTGCATGGAGCCGCCGTGCCTGGTCGTTGGCATCAATGCCCGCTCCGACGCACATGATGAGATCCTTGCCAACGGCAGCTTTGGAGTCAGTGTCCTCCGCAGTGACCAGGAGGACCTTGCCCTGCGTTTTGGCGGTGGGGAGGGGGCGAAAGGCGTTCAACGCTTCGATACCGCGCCCTGGGATCAGGGCGTCCTCGATGTACCGCTATTGCCCAATGCATTTTGCGCGCTCGAATGCGTTTTGTATGACCACAAGGTGCTTGGCACACACACCGTCTTTATCGGACGAATTATCGCGGCCCGACAAAACGATGGAAATCCATTGATCAACTTCCGGGGCGCGCTTCGTACCTTACTCCTTGACTGAGTGCGGTTTTTGCGGAGATGCCGGCGGGAGAGCAGAACGCTCGATGGCCTCAATCCCAGGTCGCTTCTAGCGACAGTCATCGAACAAATACCCGGGCTGCGACTGGTTTCACAGATTAGAGCTCGTATTGAAAGGTCTCATCAGCTCCGGCGATTTCGGCGCTTCGCCTGTCGTGCGATGCTGGCGCCGGTCTGCGCTACCGCGTCGAGACGGTTGCTGGTTGGGCCGACGAACAACGGCAAGACGATGATCGTCGAGAAGTTCCGGCGTCAGCCATACTCCTGTCGCAGCGATCGACGCCGAAGATGGGCTCGTTAGCAGACCTGTACTCAAGATGCAGATGCCGGCCAGTCCCGATGAGCGGCGTTTTTTTGGTGCAATCCTCGAAGAACTCGGCATGGGCGAATGGCCAGGGGGCACCATTGCTGCGCAGCAGAGATTGGCGGTGCGCCTGATGCGGAAGGCGGATGTGCGGATGCTCGTAATCGATGAGTTACACAACGTTCTCTCGGGATCGCGGACCCGGCAATGCGTTTTGGTGAGCAATTGCCCTTCTTGCTCTCGTGATCTGTGGGCTCATTGGTTGGGGAGCCAGAAGCCCCGCGTAGTCGGTCATTGCGACCACTGCGACTTCAGATTGAGCAAGGCCATTGCTCGGCCAGCCCTTCGCGCCGCCGCTGGATTGCAGGGCCGGCTGTTGAAGCTAAAACGAACCGGGGCCGAAATGCCGCCGCTCGGTTGGATCGACTGGTCCACGTTCCCCGCGATCGCCGATCTTGGCATGTACGCCATATGGGTGGACACCGCCGATCATGCGCGCGAGACCGTGTTCAGCCGCATCGTTCGCGACCTTGGAATGAAGCCCGATCAACGCTTGTTCATTGAATGGCCGGCGAACTACGGCTCGTTGGTGATGATGACGTGTATGCTTGCAGACTGGCCGAACCGGCTTCAGCAAACGTTGCACGACCTCCAGTCCCTCAACATCGACGGTATCCTCTAGGCTTGCTTCGCGCCAAAGAGCGCCCCCCAAGGTGCGTCTTGCCGCCACCCGGCTTTCTTGACAAGCTTGAAGATGCACTTGGTGTCCGCGGGTTCGCCGGTCGGCTTCTCGTCGGCGGCCGAAGGGGCGGGTTAGGAAATAGGGGCGTTCGGACGTGCTATTGCTGACTGCTCCGCTTCTCGAAAGTTGTCTTGCCGGGACTCGGACGTTGATCCGGCTGAGCGTCACAGACGGAACGTGACCGGCGTCCGCAGCATATACTTTCAAATTGAGATTGGTATGGATGGTTCGCAGTTCAATCCTCCGCAGTTTGACCCATTTGCCCCAGGCTTGCGCAGCAGAAAATCCCGTGTCGGTAGGGCAACAGGCGCACGGCGCGAGCCTAAGTGAGCTTTGAGCAGCAGCTGGTAACCCACGTTGCTGAGGAGCGTGGTGAAGGATCGGAGCGCGGGCCCGCGGCAAAACCCGTCAGTCACTCGGGGGCGGCGCACGGACCAGAACCGGGACCGAATAGCGGGAGCCAGCAGCCCGCGTTTACACTGTACCCAGTGTGCAGGTGGAGCAAAGCGCGCTCGCTCCGAACCGTTTGCCGAGGACAAGGAGCTCGTTTCCACCTCCCAAAAGAGGCCACCGCAATCGGTAAAGCGGAACTCTCCACCGCCACTGCCTGAGAAACTGCCAACATTTCAGAGCTGAAGATCTCTGCAGCCGCCTGGCGCGACGCAGCTCTCCTGGTGCGACGGCAGACGAGTGGTTTGCGAGCCCTCAAGCGCTGACAATGTGTGGAAAGATCGTGGTGATTTGAATCGTCGGCATGGATGAGCATTCACGGTGTGTTGGTTTCTCAGCCAGGGATCCGCGCACTTCGTATTCCGTATGTGTATGTCCGATTGCCGCCTCAATGTCGTAAATCCGACAGGAGCTGCCGGAGCAACTCCGCACGAAACGCTGTACGTGGGCATGTTCTTCTCGTCCAACAAGGCGCGGTCGAGATTTTGTGGGTGGCACGGCGGTTGCTAAAGAGCAGAGAGAACACCGGAGTGGGGTGGATGAAGATTGTCGCAGGCGGACTTTAGTGTTCACACGGATGAGACTGTTGCCAGTTCCAACAGACGGCTTGCAAGACGCGGCTATTGCGGACGCGCGATTCACCACGCCTCCCGCGGCTACAGGCCAAGCCGCTGCCCCATCCCAAGTCACACCAACGTGCTTCAGTAATGAAGCGAAGCACCCGGACCCGGACAGAATTTACACAAGCGCCAAGGACAAGAACTTACACGAGCTCAAAGAGACCTCTGTGGACATGCTGGATGTCATCGGAATTGGGATCGGCCCATTTAACCTCAGTCTTGCAGCGCTTATTGAACCTACTCCGCTCCGCGCACTTTTCCTGGAGAAGCGAGACGCACTTTTCTGGCATCCAGGCCTTGCGCTGCCGAACAGTCGCCTGCAGGTGTCGCCGCTCAAGGATTGCGTGACCCTGGTCGATCCTACTAGCCCATACTCATTCCTCAACTATTTGGCACTGCATGGTCGGCTCTACAGCTTTGTCAACAAGCGCAATGCTTCAACGTCCCGGCAGGAGTTCATTGAGTATTACCGGTGGGTCGCAGGGCGACTCAATACGCTCCGCTTCTCCGAGGACGTCACGGATGTTGTTCCGTTTAGGGACGGCTACCGCATCAGCACGAATACAACCACATACTTGGCGCGCGCTGTTGTTGTGGGCGTTGGCGTAGAGCCCAAGATGCCCGCCTGTGCCAGAACTTTGCTATGTGACACTGTCTACCATGCAGCCGACTATCTCGAGCGGCAGCTACCGCATGCAGCCGAGCATGTGCTCGTCGTGGGAGGTGGTCAGAGCGGGGCTGAGATTATCGAGGACATTCTTACTCGTTCTGTATCCACCCAGATCACGTGGGCGACGTCGCGTTCGAACTTGTTTTCCATCGACGACAACAGCTTTGTGAACGAGGCTTACACACCCGCCTATAGCCGTCGCTTTCACGCTCTACCGCTTCAGAAACGCCGGGACATAGTCGAGGGCGAGATGCTTACGAGCGACGGTATTTCTGTCGATTTGTGCAATCGCCTATATGAAATGCTGTACGAACGCAGCGTGGATGGCACGCTGGCCGACCGTTTTCGTGTGCTGTCCAGCGTAGTCGTGAAAGACATCACGTCCCACAAAAAGCGCTGGCGAGTAGATCTAGATGAGATCGCAACGCAACGAAATAGCTGCATCCTCGTCGATCGTATCGTGCTTGCTACAGGTTTCCAGCCACGTACGCCGCCCTTCTTGGAGGCCCTCCTCGAGGGTGCGTCCATGGAAGATGGCCTGCCCGTACTCGGCCCGGACTACGCAGTCCGCTTCGGTCGGCACATGCCAGGACCAATATATCTACAAAATCAAAGCCGCGTGCAGCACGGATTGCAGAGCGCCAATCTATCTTTGGTCGCGTACCGCAACAGCCAAATTATTAATAGCCTCCTCGGCCGACCGTTCTATTTGAATACATCCGACAGGCAGATGATTCAGGTTTACGCACCTTCGGACACGCCTGAACGAGACGCCGGAGTGGTTGCGATGCGATCAACCCGACAGGGATTGGGTAGCACATGAACGGCGGCTCGACCTCACCGCTGCGGGGCCGGATTGCGGATGGAACGGCCAACGCCGCCGACGAGCTTTCAGGCACGCTCGACTGTCGCGCCTTTGTACCATTTTTGATTGCCTCCATTGTCATTGCAGCTGCTTACGGCACTAGCTTTCTATTGCCGGACTACATGCATGCACTCGAAACGGATAGTCGAGCCGCGGGTCTTATTATTTCCAGCGGCGTCGCTGCCACTCTCGTTTCCTGTTGCTTGGCAGGGCGGCTGGCAAAGTGGATAGGCCTATTACCCACGTTGACTGTCGCATCGCTGTTTATGGCGTTAGCCATGCTGGCTTTTGCCGGCGCTGCCCTCGATACGCGAGCGGCGTACGGTGGGGGACTAATGGTAGGCGCTGCTTGGTCAGTGTTCTTCATTCTGGCACCGCTGCAGATCATCCGCCATCTACGGCCCTCAGCCCGTATTCAGTATTTGACGATCTTATCCGGATCACAAATGGCTGGCCTCGGCCTAGCGGCTCCACTTGGTCACTTGCTCGCAAAATACACTGGTTCGCTGGCCACGATTTATGCGGTGCTTGCGATTGCGTGCGTGATCGCCGCCGCCTGCGTAGACCTTACAAGACGCGCGATGTCGAGGCTATCGGCACTGGCTATGCCGGATATCGCAATTACATTGGCTGCGACTACGACACTGCTTCAGAAGTGCACAACACTCCCCATCGCCATGATTGCGATTTCAGCCTCCATGTTCGCGGGGCTGTCAACATATCAGAGCGCGTATTCCGCATCACGTCACTTGAATTCCGATCTGTTCTTTCTCGTTTTTACTGCTACGAGCGTGGTACTACGCTTCTCAGTCGCTCACCTCATGGGCAACCTGCCGTTACGCCGATTGGCGCTCACGCTCATCCTACTGACCGCTGCGTCTCTGGTACTGTTCCTTCTCAACGGTGGCAGCACCTCACTCTATATTGCGGCCACTGTCCTCTTTGCCGTCGGCTATGGGTTAAGTTATTCAACCTTGAACACGATAGCCGTCAATCTCGCCGGCGAGCACGGCGTCTCCGTGCCCACTACCTCGCAGATCTTTACCCTCGCATACTTCCTCGGGCTCTTCGGCTTTCCCATGGTCGGAGGGCAGTTGGTCCGTGGGTTCGGCCCTGACGTGATGTTGCTGAGCCTATTGAGCACGACCGCTCTTAATGCGGTCCTAGCAACCCGCCTCGGGCAAAGCACAACTGATCCGTCTCATCTCAGGAAGGAGCTCACACATGCTGACTGAGGCACAACAATCGAAATGGCATAAGGATGGATACCTTCGATTGGAAAAGTTTTTCGATCCAGCCACGCGCGACAAGATCTCTCGTTACGTTGAGGAAGTTGCACGTTGGGATGTAAGCGCCGACAAGTGGATGTTGTGGTTCGAGAAGACGAGTGACAGCCGGAAGATTATCTCCAAGGCCGAGAACTTCTTAGACTACCATGCCCCTCTACGGGAAGCGCTCCTGGCCGATGGGCGCATTCGTATAGCGGTCGAGACACTCTTGAATGAGAAGACACGGATGTTGAAGGAGCTTCTGATCTTCAAGTATCCGGACAGCGGCGGATACCGCCCTCATCAGGACATCTACCATATCCCGCACAAGATACCCGAACGCATGGTGCACGCAATTGCATCCATCGCCGTGGACGACTCCGACCCGGGTAACGGTGGGCTCTTCTTCACGCCAGCTCGCCATAAGGAAGGAATGTTTCCGATGGATGCCGGCGGCGTGATTCACCCGGAGATCGCCGAGACCTTCACATCGGAGCCGGTGCAATTGAAAGCTGGCGATGTTTTCATTTTCGACGATTATGCGCCTCATTACTCCTTGCCAAACAAGAGCGATCGGTCGCGTCGTGCGATTCACTTGGTATTCCAGCGCGCATCCACTGGGGGGCCGACACGCACCGAATACAACCGCATGAAGCGCGCCTACAACCCACCAGAGGAAGCGGTGGCGGATATTGAAAACCTAAAGCTTCCCAATGGCATATTCTATCGCGACTGACAGCCACGTTTGAGGAAGACCAACGTGTACACGACGCAGCCCGATCATTCTCTGATGCGAACCGAATACGGCGTTCTGGTCTGGCGCCTTTTGGAGCATCTCCCGGAGGGTCTCAGCCCAGCATTTGGCGCTTCAGTCGTGGAGCTCGCTCCAGGCGATGCGGTCGACCCGCACGATCATCAAGAGCACGAACTGTGGCTGCTGATTTCTGGTCGTGGAGAATTCGAAGTCGACGGTCAGGTCCGTGATGTTAGCGAAACGACCTTGTGTTACATGTCGCCACATCAGACGCACACTATCCGCAATATCAGCCAAGACAGCGCTCTCAAGTTTATCTCGATCTGGTGGGATTGACGTGCGCACTTATTTTGTCTGTCCCGCGCCGCCTTGCCCTAACGGCAAACTACATCTGGGCCACATCGGCGGCGTGTATTTACTCGCCGATATCTTCGTCCGCTTTCAACGCATGACCGGCCATCGGGCCTACTACATCACTGGCTCAGACGAGCACGGCACACATACGCTCGAAACGGCACGAAAGCTCGGCCGATCCTTTAGCGAGGTCGCAGAACAATACGTTCACCAGATCTTAGAGTGTTTGCATGCCGTGCAAATTACGCCTGATGTGTTCGTGCGCACATCCAGCGCGATTCACAAGGAAAATTCGCTAGCGATATTCCGCGAGCTGCAAGTGGCCGGCTACGTCGACGTACGGCAGGGCGTCCAACTGTATTGCGAACATTGCGATGAGCTCGTTACGGACTCGCTCGCAACTGGCCGTTGCCCGGCTTGCTCATCGCCTTGCGACAGCAACCTGTGTGAGAACTGCGGGCTGGCTCTTCAGCACGACACAATCCGCGACGCACGGCACGTTACCTGCGGCCGCAATCTTGTGCTAAGACCCATCAGGCAGGCCGTGTTCGACATGCCACGTCTCGCTCGCCAACTGCACGAATCCATTGGAGAAAGCGCATGGCCCGAGCCGATACGCGCCAAGGCGCGCGCTTGGCTACACCGGGAGGTGCGCGGCTTGCCGATGACCCGCCATTTCAGGCACGGAGTGGAGTTAAAACAGCCTGACTCTCTGATCGGTCAAACGTTGCTTACATGGTTTGAGGGCCTCTGGTGCTTTGACACCGGAATTCGCGAGCAATGCGCCCGCTCAGGTTTGGACGCAAACGCGACGTTGCACGACCAGAACAGCGAGCTTCTCTTCTTCATGGGGCAAGATAATCGCTTCTATTACACGCTAGGTGTGGCCGGCGCTCTGCTCGCGCGCGGCTACCCGATTCCAAAAAATCACTCCGTCCAGGATTTCTACAAGCTGGCCGGCGAGAAGTTTTCCACCAGTCGTGATCATGCTCTTTGGGCCGATGAAGTGGCGCGCGAAGTGGGGCCAAACGTACTCCGTTATGCACTGGCGCGAGTGGCCAAGCCGTTTGGAACCGACGCAAACGATTTTGATCTCGACGGGCTCATCTCGGCAGCCTCACGCATTCGGGCCTGGGAAGATGCGTTACGGCGGTATGCAGAAAGTGCACGCACGGTAGAGAGCACCGAACTCTCCCCGACTTTCCGCCGCTTCGCTGAAGATTACGCCGATGCGGTCACGGCACTGCGTTTCTGGGATGCGCTTGATATCATCGACAGGTACTTCGAGCTAGCTGGCTTCGCACATGCAAAGGGTTGGACATGGAATGCTGCGCAGGTCTCGCTGTTCCTGAGCCTACTCTATCCCGTAGTACCTGAGCTAGCGGTGGGCTACGGCCAGCACTACTTTGGCGGCGCGTGGCGGCCGTCCCTCGAGACATCGGCCGTAGCAGCCCAGCCAAAGGCCTCGGTGGACTTTCCCCGGTTCAGCACGCCAATACCCGCAAGCTTTGCCTCGGAGTACAATAAGCGCTTTCGCAAAGAACAGATTTGGCGATCATGAAGATCCGAATGACGAAGCCATGACTACGCGCATCTCAAAACGCAGCGCTGTCGCTCAGGGTTTTGCGCCGTTCAACTCCTCAAGTGCGACGCATGGTATCAATTTCGGCTACGCGCTGCCCGACCCGGTGATGTTTGCAGAACTGCCGTGGCCAGACGCGTTTGACGGACGTACAGGTGTGGCTCCCGCCGATCTGCCGCAGTATACGGATGCGGCGGGTTTGCCCGAACTTCGTACAAAGCTCGCACTGAGGTACGGTGTGCGGCGTGACCAAGTCATGCTTACGGGTGGAGCTTCACAGGCCTTACAATTACTTGCCGATGGCTGGATTGACCCCGGTGACGTGGTCCTGACGGAAGACCCCTCCTACTTGGGTGCACTGCGTACGTTTTCGATCGCGGGTGCAACCGTGGTCCAGCTAGGTCTGGCCGCAGAGGGAGTGGATCTGAACGAAGTTGAGGCAATGCTGCAGACCAGTGCCCGGGTGAAGCTTTTCTACACGATGCCAGCATTTCATAATCCAACCGGGCACCAGATGTCGTGCGATTATGTGGCCAAATTGGCGGCACTGCTGGCCCGCAGTGGCGCTCTCTTGGTGCAGGATCTTGTCTACGCTGAGTTGCCCTATAACGGTCCAGTGCATTGGTTAGCGCCGGGCGACAACGTGATCAATGTCCATAGCATCTCAAAAGTTGCCGGACCGGGACTACGGGTAGGCTGGGTGCTCGCGGAGTCGGACATTATCAACAGGCTTGCGCACCTCAAACGCGACGGCGGCGTAAGTCCGGTTCTAAGTAATGTCGTTTTGGGATTATTGCAATCGAGCGCTCTTGACTCGCACATAACACGCTTGCGCGAGCACTACCGAGCGAAGCGAGACGGCCTACATAGGTTATTGCAGCGCAGCCGGATTTGCGAGCCGGAATATAGTGTGCCAAGCGGGGGCTTCTCGCTCTGGGTACGGCTTACCGCGGGTACGGATCCGGAGAGGTTTATTGAAGCTGCAAGCCGCGAGCACGACGTGCACCTTATAAATGGTCGGAACTATGGCCCACGAAGTGGCGGTCACGTGCGCCTGTGTTTCAGTTATCTTCCAATATCTCTCATTGAGCAGGGGCTGGAGCGCTTAGGTAACTTGCATGCTAACCTCTAGACGCGCGTGGTATGTTTCAGCAGAGTTTTCCCATCTGAGAAGGGGTCCTAGGTCCAGCTCCCAGCGCCACCACTTCTGAAGAGAGCGAGCTTACGCGGACACACGAAGTCGCTGTCCTGCTTTGTTGCCGGCCGGCAAGGTCGCCTTGGTGCGCCCTAACCGACCTGCCCGTCACTCGTCCGACGCTTCGGAGAAATGTTCGAGCTGTATAAGGGGCGCTTCGTTCCCACGCACTGGAGGCAGAGTATACGGTCCCGATTTACCGCATCTTTGCAAGCTACTTAAAGTTCATCGCGGCGAACCGAGAGCTGGGCTGCAAGCTCGTGAGCAGCCGGGTTCGCCGGCCGCGCACTCCGCTCGTTAGTCCGGCGCGGTTCGGTGTGCTGATTACGGCAGCAGCCGCTCAAAGCTTGCTCCCCGAGACCAGGATGCATTGACCACCGCCTCACATTCCTGACTTCTGGCTGTCACTCAGTTCACGAAATCTGGAACGAGTCCGCAAACTCTTGAAGGTCGGCAGCTGCGCTTGAAAGACCGAGCAGTCAGCTCTCTGAACCGCACGCCTCCGAGCTTGCCGTTGCTACGGCGTCGCCTGATGAACCGACACAGCGACAACTCACGAACGACGCCAAGCGACGTTTCGGGGTCGAGATCACAGCTTACGTTGCAGACCGACTGCTGCGCACGCACCGGACCTGGTGGCGTCGCGAAAATCTCTTGCGGAAGAGATTCAACGTTGCGCCAGTCTACGATTAAAGGGACATCGACAACTGCTCACCAGAACGTCCAAGTCCAGTACGGCCTCGGCTGCATAATCCCGTCGAAAACTACCAGCTTTGGTAGATCAGTTGTGATCGACAGGTGAGTAGCATCGTTGCCGCAGCAGGATCGGGTGCAGAGGCACGCCCCGGGTCGCAACGGTTGGCGCTTCTCTAGATCTTCGGGCTCCATTCTGATGTGAGTACATGGTGATGTCATCATCTTGCAGAAGCGATGACAATTCGAGTTCAAAGGCGTCAGACAACTTTGTCCAGCAACGCGTTCGAGATCGCCCAGATTCTCGATGGCATTCGCCGCTGGGTCCTGATCGAATCTCCGACGGAGCGGCCGGATCAGATCAACAAACTGGTTGATGTTGTCGCAGCAGGTTATCGCGACCTGCCGGCCAGCGTCGAGCGCGTTGCGGGGCGTGACGGCTGCGGCGATCATTTGGTCACCCGCTCTTCTTGGGGGCAGGGCGTACCGGGCATTCTAGTGTTGAGCCATCTCGACACAGTTCATCCGATGGGATCCATCGAACGGCTACCATTCAATATCGAGGGCAACCGTGCGTTCGGCCCCGGCATCTACGACATGAAAGGCGGTGCCTACCTCGCCTATCACGCATTCCGGCAAATCTGCGCCGTTGATGCACGCCCGCCGCTCGGCATCACCCAGCTCTACGTGTCGGACGAAGAGATCGGCAGCCCAACCTCGCGCGCGCTGATCGAGGCCGAGGGCCGCAAGGCCAAATACGTACTGGTGACCGAGCCGGCGCGAGACGGGGGCAAGGTCATCACGGGGCGCAAGGGCGTTGCGCGCTTTGACGTATTCATCAAGGGCACTCCCGCGCATGCAGGTACGCGCCCCGGGGACGGCCGCAGCGCGATCCGGGAACTCGCCCATGTGATTCAGACGCTGGAGGCGATGAACGATCTCACGCGTGGTATCACCGTCAATGTCGGCGTCGTCCGCGGCGGCACCAGGCCCAACGTGGTCGCGGAGCTGGCCTATGCGCAAGTCGACATGCGCGTCCCGACCATGGCCCATGCCGACGAGCTGGTGCCGAAGATTCTCGGCATCAGCTCGCGCACCGAGGGCGTCAGCGTGAAGGTATCAGGCGAATTGAACCGTCCGCCATATGAGAAGACCAGCGCCGGTGCCGCACTTTACGCACACGCCAAAACGCTCGCCGCCGAACTTGGCTTCGAGCTGCTCGACGCGTTCAGCGGCGGCGGCTCCGACAGCAATTTCACCGCGCCGCATACCGCGACCCTTGATGGCCTTGGCGTCGACGGCAAAGGCGCGCATACGCATTATGAGCAACTCTACATCTCGTCGATTGAACCTCGCGCGCGGTTGCTGTACCGCATGTATCAGACGCTGCGATAATCCCGGCGCCAGGCGAAGTCAGTGACCGCGACGTGCGTTTGATGACGCCGCCGGCACATTCGCAGGATCGTTACTCGCCCTCCCCCAAGGGCTACAGGCTGCGCCCCCGTCAGACCGACCTCATCGAAAACTATCCGTCGGATGCCGGATTTGGCATTGCAGGGTCAGCATCGGATAGAAGTGACTGAGCTATCCAATGACGGCAGCGGAAGTCAGGCGGGCAATCGGCTGCAAAGGTAGCGAGCACTTGGTCGCAAAAGGGCGAGCGTTTCCGACAATGGGATCGGCAGCGACCCTGATCTCAAAGGGAAACGAACTTTCCTGACGCAAATCGCAGCGCTGAAGGCGTGCGACACTAGACCGACCGGCGGCCCGATTCGAGCTTGGCCACGTTCACACGGCTGCATAAAAGGGCTTGAATCGGACGTAACGTTAAGTTGTACGGTCTTGAGGTGGGCACCTATCTCGGTCTGCCGCCGGGATTGTGAAGGATTGCGAATGTCTCAGCTGGTCAGATCCCCGTCCCCATGGTCGGTCATGATCCTCATCCCCCGTGGCGGATCGGTCGGAAGGGCTCTGCAGCAAGTCCCGATTGCGGCGCTACGGCTCGAACGTAGCTTTGAATGGCTCGCCATTCCCGAAGCGAGACTATGTGGCTGTTCTGGGCCGGGGCACCAGAGAGCCGACGAAATTGACCGACATAGACCTCCATCCGAAACCCCTAAGTGGGGAACGCTGCTTCCCGGCTCTGAACCAAGCCCCTCCTCTGGCGCGACATCGCGCCAAAATCAGTTCGCCGAACCGGGCCTTCCGCTCGGTTCAAACTGCTTTCCCGTGGTGGCAAGGCATTTCCATCGCGCAAAGGTGCGACAGACGGCGGGCCTGCCCAGGTTTTCAAAGAGCCTGAGCTGCAATTGTCGCTCCGCGTGACCAGCGCGGCATCGGAAGATATTGCTTGGCATTATGGAGCAGCAAGTTGAAAGAGCCCGACGGCGTCAAGAAGGTCCTGTTGATCCACCATATTGAAGGCCAATGCCGTTGCGTCATCGGCTTCAAAGATGGAGACGCCAGAGAGGCCTATATGTGCGGCGAGCCTGTATATCAAAGACGCGGCAAGAAACTGTCTTCGTGGTGTGTCTATCACTACGGACAGATGCACACGACCGCCGCCCAGCAGCACAGAGAGAGTCATCAATCGGCCGAGTTCCCTCAAGCAGTATCTATTGTTCGCAACCCATGAGAACGATCAAAAACCGGGTCCTACCAAGGCCGTGTGATCATAGCCTGTACAAGGGCCAACCGAAGCATGTGATCGGGACCTCGCCAAGCAATTCCGGGTTGCGGCGAAAGCACGTCGCGACAAACGTACTGTGCGGGTCTGACGTCCATGAATAACGAGTTGGATCTCTGCAGCCTGATCGAGCGAAACGCTGCGTATGCTCCCGACAAAACTGCGATCCATTTCGAAGGGCAGATTCTCAGTTACGTCAGCCTCAACCGACAGACTGCGCGGATCGCTCGCCTTCAGAGCCAGCTCGGCGTCCGGAGGGGAGACCGGATCGCGATCCTCAGCTTCAGCAGGCCGAATTATCTGGGGATCCAATGGTCGATGCGAAAGCACCGACCTATCCTCTCTCGGAGCAGGACGGCGCGAAATCAAGCTTCGCTCAGTGCCTCACCACGACGCAGCAAGTTCAGCATTGTTGCATCACGATCCCTGTCCGATCGCGTCCAAATGCCCGGAGGTCGCGGATGCCGCGGATCCTGATCATGAATGCCGGTACGGCTCAAATGTCGGGCGCCGATCTGACACCAGCTCAACTTTCGCTGGCCGCCAACTCGGCATACCGTTCAGCGTGGTTTGCTCAGGAGGGTGACCTGATAGTCTCCCCGGTAGTCATCCCGGCGGATCTGCTATCCTTCATTGGCGCGACGCTCGATTTCGACGCATCGAGTCTCTGTCTGCTTGTACCTCAAGGCGGCGGCCAAACGCCGGTGCTTGATGATTGCACACTCCTGTCCAAGACTGTTGTTGAGCGAATCAACAGACATATTCGTCAGAAATCAACCTGGCGATTATATCCCTGCTACTCTACTGAAGGCGTCGCACGCCTGGCGGCCAAGCTGGGCATACCGCAGACCGGCGACGACTTCGCTCTGCAGCGAGGGCCTGATCTGTTGAACCGCAAGAGCCACTTCCGTCAATTGGCGACAAGCGTCGCACTTCCGCTGCCCAATGGATCTGTCACGACGGACTCGAACGAACTATTCAGAGCAATCACTTCCCTCAGAACCGAGACCGGCAGCGTCATTGTAAAGCTGGACAATGGAGCCGGTGGAGTCGGAAATGTCATCCTGACCGGCAATGAAAGCGATCCACTACCTGGGGCAAGAGATACCCGGCGAGTTCCATGGCCGTCGTTTGATCCTGACGCGCTTTGGTCTGAGATGACAACGGCATCGTGTAAGACGCTGGTCGTGGAGTCGTACCACCTGGCCAAGTCTTTGTTCTATCTCGAGTATGAAATCGAGGATGATGGTCCAATCGTTTTCATGAACAGCGGAAACATACGTCTGCGTAAAAGCACGGATCAATCTGAAAGAGCTCTGATCTGGACAGGACTTGAGCTTCCAAGCGACCTGGGGAACGAGCAATGGTTGACTGCCCAGGCGCATGCCTACCGATTTGTGGCGCTTGCGCGAAACCTGGGATATCGCGGAATGATCAACATTGACGCCATTTTCGCTGATGACGGACGGTTGCTGTTTAATGAAGCGAACGGCCGTTGGGGTGGCGGCTCGGTGTTACACAGCATTGCCGTCCGGCTGCTGGGCTTCGACTATTCCGGTTGCAACGTTATTTTATCCGTAAGAAATGTTCGATCAGGATCTCTCCAAACAGCGCATGATCGCTTGGTCAAGGGAGGATTTCTGTTCGACCGCACACGCAAGGAGGGCGTGATCCCGCTTGCCGCCGACCAAGAGGCTGGCACGGCGGAGTGCCTTGTGATTGCGCGCGATAGGCCCGCGGCCCGCGATCTGCAGCACCAGCTACTGCGAATGGTTTGATTGAGATCCCAACGACCATATCTTCAACCGCTCAATTCATCGGAACTTGTCCCTGCTTTCGATCGCGCGCGGTACCTGACCACGCGACGTGAATGTCCGCCTCGTCTCGCTCGAGCTCTGTCAGCCCCAATCGCGACCACCCTTAAGTCGCTCCTGAAGTGCTGGCCGATCGGCGATGAGGTGCTCGAGGTGCGGCGGCCCATTGTCTGGCCGCTCGCCTTGCGCCAATCGTCCAATCAGCGCTCGCGTCGCGTCTACCACGTAGACCCCGCAAAGATAGCCGTTCTGCTGCCGGGCCATGCTGGCCGCTTGCAGGAGGGCTGCGAGCTGTTCTGCAACGGTACTGTTGGAAGACCCGGCGGAGTCATAGTATAGGCAACCGGCGCGGTAGGCACGCGCCGATCAAGCAGCAGAAGTGACCAGTGGGCGCAGCCGCCGGTAACGCCAGCATCGTTCACAGGCACGAACAGGAGTTGGCGGTATCGTTGCCGTCCTGATCATTGACGATCTGCTGGAAGGCTTGTACGCCGTCGCTCTGGCTCGGGATCAAGCGCAGCAGCTGGGCTTGCGCAGGTTGAACGAATCGGGTCTGGGCGGCGAGATCCGGCTCGTTCCGTTGCAACTCTTCTTCCACGAGGCGTAGTCGGCCGTGATATGCTCATCGCCCAGCCATTCCGTGACGCCGAGCAGAGGCCCGCTGCGGCGTCCGTGGAACGAGGTCGGATGCACAGCCGCGAGCTGGGCGTCAGGTGGGTAAGCGCAACAGTTTGAATTCGCTCGTGCTCAAGCGCCCACAGCCCGACGTGCAGACGATGGCAAGCGTCAAAACGATGTGGAGAGCTCGCCAACAACGTCGCTTCGCTGACGCTGGCCATTCGTGCTGGTAAGGTCGAATCCTTCGGTGAGAGGCGTTTAGGTCCTTGATGATCGGCTCAGGTATTGCCACAACTGAGAGTCCTTGCAGTAGGTTGCAACCCAGCAAGGTGACCGCTCGATCTGCAAGCCGATCGTAGTGAGGTGGACTTGAAACGGCAAACCCTCGTATAACTCGTTCCCTCTTTCTTTATACCGATCACCCGCCTCCGTATAATTGAACATTGGTGCCCAGCCGTAGGAGCGTAGCCTCTAGATGGCAATTGCCTCCACAATGATCGGTCGGATCGATCCCCATGGGGCACAGCTGCAGCAGCGAATGATTGAACATTGCGAAATTTAACCGGATCGACTGCGCCTGGTGCGCCAGAGGCGAACGATCGCGATCTAGCTTTGGATTTCGCCAAAGGAGTGCTGATCATTTTGGTGATCGTCGGTCACCTCATCCAGTATATCCTCTACCGAAATGAAGGCTTCTGGGATTCGCCATGCTTCAAATGCATCTACATGTTCCACATGCCTCTCTTTATGGCGATAAGCGGATATCTTGCTTGCCGCGCGCTGTTGCGAAAGTCGTTAGCGCAAGCCGTCGGCGATCGGGCGATGCAGCTCTTGCTGCCCATGCTGTTTTGGTACGCTCTCCTGGAGACAGCAAAGTGGGCTGTGCTCCCCCGCGCGCCTGACGCATCGGGCGACATTTTGCCATTTCTATACGATGTCGCCGGCACGTACTGGTTCATCTGGGCAGCGTTCGTTTGTTTTCTTCTCGTTAAAATTCTTTCGAGCTTCGATCATTGCTCGCCCTGGATCTTGTTCGTATTGACCTGAGCCCCTGAACTTCCTCCAAAAATGGGTAGAATCCGTCCACCTTGAGGGAGACGGAGATGAAGCAGTCGAGGTTCACGGAAGAGCGGATCATTGCGGTGCTGCGGGAGCACGAGGCAGGA
>NZ_JAPRAQ010000045.1 GCF_029989365.1 Bradyrhizobium sp. Arg816
TTCGATCCTGCCTCGTGCTCCCGCAGCACCGCAATGATCCGCTCTTCCGTGAACCTCGACTGCTTCATCTCCGTCTCCCTCAAGGTGGACGGATTCTACCCATTTTTGGAGGAAGTTCAGGGGCTCAAGTCAGATTGGACGCACTCATTATGCCTTGAGCCTCGTAGGTCCGGATCCATAAGCGCTGATCGAGACATAGATCAGGCCCGGTCTCGCTTTACTCAGTTCTTCGGGCGCGAGTTTGCGCGAAGACATCCGCACCTTGCTCGGCCAATACGCCCGAGGTCACCGGACCTGCCAGTACATGCGCAAAGTGCAGCACTCGCAGGCCGCCCATAGGACGCTCACCACTAGGCAACGGAGCGGGCTCGCTGTCTGGAATTTTTTCGATCTCGACCGGAGGACGCGCCGTCAGCCATTGACCTGTGGATGCGTGAGCCACTCGTCTCGCGTACGACACACCACACCTTGCGCAGGGCCATCTCCTGTTCAAGTTCCAGCGCATTCCACGCGCGAACGGCAGGCGCCATGATCGAATGAACAGTCCAGCAGGTCCAGCGTGCCGAGCAAACTGCGTGTGGAGCACCGGTCGAGCGCAAGATGTACCGTCAACAGTCGTCCTGCGATTGAAAGAAGCAGGCTTGCGGATAAGGAAGGCGCAGTTCTCGATACATCGTCCGTTCGGCGAGAGATAGTAGACGGTCGCAGTCCCGGCATCGCGGCCGACGAACGTCGACGGAGTACGCATTATCCAGATTGTTGCCAAGGCGGCCCCTTGCGCGGCGAGTGTGCGCGGGCATCGTCGTCAGGGTCGACACGGACAGACCTAACCCACGGCTTTTGTGGGATTGATCTTTGCTTCCAGATCGAGCCAGGATTGCAGCCACTATCCTATCTCAAAAAGCTTCCGTGGCGCACTCGTCAAGACATCCGCCACCCCCTTCTCCGTGATACGGATCGTTTCGCTAAGCACGTACCCGAAATCCTCATCAACCCAGTTGCCCAGCATTAGATGGAAAGTCATGTTCGGCTTCAACTCAGTCATATCGCCGTCCCTGAGGCTTGCGGTCGGCTCCATCCAACCGATCCCGTGCGCGTATCCGCAACGCGACTCTTTTTGGAAACCGTGCTTCTGAAGGGTACGATAAAACGCATTGGCGACATCGCTGCAGGTCGATCCCGGTCGAGCCGCATCGAGCGCGGCCTCGAGCCCTGCTACCTCTGCATCATGTAGGCGACGCAGACGATCGGAGGGCGCTCCGATTGAGAAAGTGCGCATGATTCCAGCACAATAACTATGGCGCACGCCGCCAAGCTCAATGTTGATCTGCGAGCCTTCACGGAAGACGTCTTCGGTCCAGTTAATATGGGCCGTACCCGTGCGCGGCGAAGAGCACAAGTTAATGTTCACGATTCTTGTTCCAACCTTACCGTTGACGCCACGGGCCAAGGTCGCCGCGATTTCGGCAATCGCATCTGCTTCCCGCACGCCAGGGCGGATCACTTCGGCGGCGCGCATTATTGCGGCATCGGAAATGGCGGCCGCTTCTCGCATGACCGCGATTTCGAGATCGGACTTCACGAGCCGGAGCCAGGTTACCGCGTTTGTGCAATCGACGATTTTCGTGCTCGGCAATCGACTCTTGAACTTCGCCGCAGATTGCGCTGGCAGGTTCTTCATCTCGAGGCCAATGCTGCGTTTCGCGAAGCCGGCCTCGTTTAAGAAGTCAATTACGACGTCGTACCCATCCTTGTCGGGGTTGCCGACAAGCCCTTCTGGATAGCTGATGATCTTATTGCGGTCCAGGAAGGTCTGATGGATGGCAGCAGGGGCATCCATTCGACGCAAAATGAACGAAGGTTCTTCTTCTTGAATGGTGACAATAAGTCCCTGCGGCACATACGCCGACGCTGCGGTATAGCCCGTAAGATAGGTGATGTTGCTCGCATCGGACACGAAAAGCACATCGATGTCGCGTCGCGCCATTTCTGACTTCACTGCGGCGAGCCTTCGCAGATACTCTATTCTAGGGAATGCCTGCGGTCCTCTGCTGATTGTCATTGTTTTACTCGATTCGGTTGGGTCAGATGAGAAGGGCAAAATCAGAGGTGGGTTTCCGCTCACGGCACGAATGCTGCGTTGGCTTCCAAAGCTCCCTCCGCGCGAAGACTAGAACTGATTTGCTTTTAATTCGAACCTTGTGCTGACGAACCTTTTAGCGAGGCTGCCAAAGTGGAAGCTGCCGAATTTGCGCGCTGTTCGCCCAAATCCTGCACGGTGTCTGCCGAATTCGATAATTTTCTGCCGACAGAGCAAAGGTCGAAGCCGTCTAGAGCGGCAGCGGCGTGCTTCAAGTTTGCAACTGACCTCGAGCCGTACCAACGGTCCGGATTTACGGGTCAGCAATGTTGTGCTCCATGCAGCACGGCGCTTTGAAACAATTTCGCACATGACCACACTATAAAAGGCCCCCGGCGGGCATGCCAGAGGCCTTCTTGGAGGTCAACTTGGCTTTGCTAGAGCCGCTTCAGTTTCTCCTTCCGCTAGTTGGGAAACTTCCTTACCAGTTCCGCTGCGCCCGTAGCAGCAGCGCGAGCGTGTTCTGATCCTTCAGCTCATATGCAGTAGCAGGTTTGGCGATACCCGACTGCAGCGGCAGGGTCACGGTGCTGCCCCCCGCGTACTTCTGGTCGAGCATCATGTAGGCGAGTTCGGCCGTAAAGGTCAGATTCTTGACCGGAGTCCAGCGTGTCGCCGTACCGACAACCGCATAGTTGAAGTCGGGGTTACAACCGGCAAGGCCGCTGGAAAGCGCCAAGTTCGCGACGACCGCGCCACAGACATAGCCCTTAGCCGTATTGTTGTAGCGTACAGCTGCCCACGCACCGTAGATCGACGTGCTCCAGCGCGGATCCCAGTTGTGGTTAAAGGCGCCATTCATGCCGTAGGTCGTGGTCAACTCCTGACCGGAGCCAGTCCCGAACACGGAGTCAGAGACACCGGCGAAGCCAATGCTCTGGTATGCCCCGGGAAGACCGGTGCCACCATACATAGCGTATGTTCTCGCCAGATAGCTCTCAAAGTTGTAGCCGCTTGCGCCCTTGGTATAGACGCCCTGGACGTTGATTGAGTCACCCGGCCCAGTCGGGATGTTCTTGATCGACAACGCCAGTTGACCGGCCCAGCCCCACTTGTCGCCCGCATAGCCGGTAACTTCGGACGCGCCATAGTAGGCAGCATGGTTGTCATGCGCTGCGACCGACGCCTGGAAGAGACCCCATGCCTGGTCAACACGAAGCATCGCGACGAGATCAGGAGCTCGAGTACCGCCGATGTCGTTGGCACCATACGCGCCGGTGGCCAGACCTGCTGCTGTCGCGCCGCTCACATTCCAGATATTGGTAGTATAGTTGGCGACTTGATCCTGGGCCGAGAAGGAAGCCGTTATGCCCTGACCGAAGTCAGCCGTATAGGTGAACTGGTTGACAGGCTCCCAGCCGCCGCCGCCGGGGATTTCCAAGCTTTGGCCGGGATATGAGGCCCAAGGCGACGAGAACTGCGACTGCGCCTTACCGATTGTGAATCCGGCGAACTGGATGAAGGCGTTCCAGACACCGAGTCCGCCAGCACCGATCGCAGAAGTCAGGGACGTAGTATAGGAAGTCGAGCCATTCACGGCGGTTGTACCAGCGCCGGCATAGCTACCGCTGGACCACGTGAACGCCAACTCGGCGAAGGTCCGGACCACGCCGTACTCGGTCGCGGTACGCGTATCGAAGGTAAGGTCTTGACGCGAACGCGCGCTGTAGTAGTCACTCAGGCGATTGCGAGCGCCCTGCGCGCCGGTACTGGCCACGTCATAGTGACCAGCCGTATTAAGCGTTGTTTCAGCGCGAACATACCCCCCGATTTTGATGCAGGTGTCGGTACCCGGAATGTAATAGAAGCCGGCGCCATAAAGCGAACAAATCTTGACATATTCGACCGCCTTTGCCTTGACCGGCAGATCGGCTGCCTGCGCACCCGCGCTCGCGAACATTGCCGCCGAACCGAGCATGAGACTCTTCGTCAGTTTCATTGATGAACCTCCAAGTTGGAAACGCCGTTTCCGCCACTTCAAAGATCCGCCGCTACTAGCCTCGCCCTACGGGCCGGTGCTTGACGGAACGACTTCGAGGCGCCTCCTCGCTGTCGCTCGTCAATTAGTCCACAATACCAATTGCTGCAATTAATTAATTAATGAAATTGATTGAGGAAGGCGGAATGAAGAAGCTATGTCACATTTAAGCAACATTGGCCAGCTCACCTTGGTACAAACGCCAGGATTCGGTAATATTGCACCAAAAATAAAGAGCCTCCGGGGGGGCATCCCGGAGGTTCTCCTTGGAGATTTAGCAAATGACCGCTGGTTGACTTCAACGATCTGAAGGAACCATACCCCAAATTAATTTCATTAATCAATTTATTTCTTACATGGCTTCCATGTTTTCTTTGAGCTATCTCCTGCGGGGCAGGGCGGTTACGTCTTCGCTCAATGGAGTCACCGGGCCTTTGTGATGGCGCCGGATGTGGGAAAGACCGGCATGAGTGAAAATGGCCAACTCAATAGGGCGGCAGGACAGTTTGTCTGGAACATTGTCGAGATCCACACCCAGCTAGAAGAGATACATAAGGGCTGGGCTCAAATGCTTGGAATAACCGAACCGCAGTGGCTCATCCTGATGGCCATCGACGAGCTCGACGAAGGACGTGGGGTCTCGGGAATTGCGGTCGCCAATAAGCTAAGGATCCATCCCGCCTTCGTTACAAACCAAACGAAGAAGCTCGAAACGATAGAGTTCTTGGATCGTGTAACGTCGCCTGACGACGCAAGATTTCTACAAATTTCGCTGACTGAAAAAGCGCGAGCAGAAATCGCGAAGCTGTCAATGAAGAGGCAGGCACTCAACTTGACGATGTTCGGGGGGCTCGACGAGGAAGCTCTCGACTACTTAAACAAACGGCTAAAGGCGATCGCCAAAAATAGCCAATTGGCAGCCCAGAAGTTGAGCATAGGCATATTGTAGAGAAGAGCAAGCCCGTGGAAAATGCACAGCTTCTGGGGCGATCGACATGTCGTTTGGCCGTCACCAGACGTGCTGCAGACTCGATGTTCACCTCTCCGAGAAGTCGGCGATCCATATCGCGGAGGACGAGCTTCGTCCTGCCGCACAGGTCACTATGGCTAGGTAGCTGATCCGTTTGCGAGCTTACGCTCCAACCAGCCAAAGATGAAATCGTCGACCTTCACGAAGTTTTCGATTTCTCCGAGAGGAGTCTGAGCGACGGGCGGTATTTCCACGTCGAGATGAATATCCGCCTCTGCACATTCAGCTTGTAATTTGATCGCCTCGGATGGATGAACGATACCGCGACTTCCAGCTACTAGAAGAGCTGGGCATTTTAACTGCCGCATAGATCGCAAGCGCGACATCGACTTAGCCTCGTCGTCAGTTACATCCGACCTTCCCGTCATCCACCCGATGGAGGCCGTCCTTCGCGCCCAGTTCCAGAGACCGCCGTCGCAAACTGCAGCAGCGACACGGTCGTCTGATGCCGCCAGATCAGTAGCCAGTGCCGCCGAAAGGCCCTCGCCATAGACACCAATCCGAGTGGCATCGACATTGGCCTGAGCTGACAAATAATCGATACAGCACGAAAACAAGCCCTCCGACTGGCCGCGCCAGGGTCCCGAGAAGGCGTCGTAAGAGAGCACGAGGATCGAGATGCCGCGTCCTCTTACTGCTGGCAAAAGCCTTGCGAGCAGTGCGTCTCCCGTTTCATCTTCTCTGCTGACGCAAACGACGGCCGGCACACCAAAAGCGCGGTCAGCGGGCACATAATACGCTTCAACGGCCTGATCCCCGCACGGAATTGCTCTCCGGTTTATCTTCTGCTGGAGAAGTCCGAACTTCCGTACGTCCGCCGCAATTCTCGCCGAAATGTCTCTACAACCTTGTGGGTCTCGGTCATCAACAAGCCTCCTGGCAACTTCAAAGGCAGTTAGCCCGCAAAGCCACGCTTCGCATCCACACTCGAAAGCGCCCGCTTCGATCTTTAGATCGGCAACAAGGCAGTGAGCCTCTCCGAGATTTGCCCATCTCGCGACCGACTTCCGCCGGTCCAAGACCCCACTTGCATCGTCGAGCAACGCGGCGGCGGCGCGCCGTGTGGACGCAAGGTCGCACCGTATATTAGGCCAAGCAGCGTATAACATCCGATTCGCCCCTTGGTGCGGTCCTCATATCCGCTCAAGTTCCGCCCAGATCGCCGGTCGACGGGGTTGGCACTCCTCGGAGCTGCATCTTTTTCGTTTGTCTCCACCGCCTGAAAGTTATTTAACTGATGCCAAGAGAGGAAATTGTCCAATATGGAACCCCTCACGGCCGAAATTCTGCTTTCACTGCGAAGAAACGCAGAATTCAAGCTCGGCGCTTTAAAGTGAATCGCTTGTTACCGCGGAGTTCTCTAGAATCAGACTCTGGGGTTGCCGGAAAGGTCCCGTCCAACCTTGATCCATCCGAATAGCGGAACGGCAAATATAGAGCAGCTCAAAGAGCCGATGCCAATAATTGAGGTTCACCGGCTTCAGCAGCCGGCAAATGAGCCGTCGAAGTCAATCCCATGAGTTTTGGATGTTGAGCCCGCACGCGACCAACCAGCCGAGCCCCCAACGTTTGGCGGCCTTATCGCCTCGTACTCGCATGCGCCTTGCTGCAAGCAGATGTTAGTCGGTCATGCAGTGACGCTTTACCTTCGCAATCCTTCAATCATTTGCCGGTGAACTTGACTGCCGCGGTAAAGCACCATCTCCTTCCAATCAGCTCTCGCCGGATAATAGATTTCCTTCACGCGCCGTCGAATTCCGCGGCCGATATCAGTTTCGATCTCAGCTGGGCGGTAGGCATAAAGCCAATGGTCAGCGCGCAATGCTGCTCTGACGGCGTCGGTAGGATAAGTACCGAACTCCAAACAGACATAGACGTGCCGATCGGCGAGGATCCGCTGCCAATAGTCATCCTGGGTGCCGGTGAGCACGACGGCCGATGAGGTCCCAAGGTCCGGTGAGGTGACCGACGGGCCAAAGATGTCACGTGCACGTTGATACCCTGAAATACCCGATGCCTGCTCGCATTGTAGCTCGCCATAGCCATACGGTCCTAGGCCCGTGTGATAGTCGATGATCAACACCCATCGACGAGATGCAATTTCGTAGTCTGACACGATCCGCTCAAGTGTTCGGCGTGCGATCGTAGGGCCGAACCCGCCGAAAAAGATTCCGGTTGGATGACGGTACTGCCCGCTATTGCGAGCCTTTCGTAAAGCAAGCTCACCGTGAACTGTACGGAACTTCTCTATTGTTGCCTCTGCAGCGGCAAACACCGGCCCGTCCAGCTCGGGTGGCACCAGACTGTCTGCAAGCAGGTCGTAGGCTTCGTTATGCGGTAAAGGAGCAGCGAAATCGACAAAGTTTCGATTAAGATCGCAGCCTTCCTGAGTGACGCGTCGATCCCATGCGAATCCATAGGGGTTGAGGCCATGAACTAGCAAAATTGCTTCGTCGGATTTGAGGCTGTCGTAGCCTCCTCCAGCCAACCAGCCCAACTGTGCCGCGGATCCACAATATCCTTCGACACCGTGGGTGGCCGACACCATGACCCCTACTTTTGTGGCATGTCGGTCGCCGAACCAGGCAACGTCCGTCGTGAGTTCTTCACCACCAGGTCCGCGAGCCAGCGATGGATAGACCGCCATCTCACCAACCTTGCTCTCGCTGACGTAGTGGCGAAATTTTTGGCGAGCTTCGAAGTAGGTCGACGAGAAATGCTGCTTCGCGGCATCCAGAATGCTGTCGTTCATAGGTATCCCAATCAATCACGGCTGGCCGACTAACTTGCTGGCTATATGGTTAGCTTATTTGGAGTCACTGAGAGCTGACGTCATCAGCATGCGTCGGTATTAGAGATTAACCAGCATGTCGCGGGGCATGCTGCTCAACGATTTGGCGCCGTTGTCAGTTACTCGCACAGTCTCGCTGAAAACATAGCCTTCGTCCTTTTCCCAAATGCCAATGATGATGTGGAAGGTCATGTTGGGCTGGATCACGGTCTCGTCGTCGTCCTGCAAGCTCGCGCCGCCGTCAGGCCAATCAATCCCGATAGAGTAGCCGATCCGAGACTCTTTGCGTACGCCACGAGGATTGAAAGTGCGACGGAACGCTCGCTCAACGTCGCCGCACGTGGCTCCCGGCCGCATGGTCTCAAATGCCGCCAGCCAACCGTCGACCGCCGCCTGATGCAGGTGCCGCGACCGAGCAGACGGCTCACCCAAGAATACGGTTCGAGACAACGCGCAAGCATAGCGGTGGCGGAACGCACCAAGCTCGAAATTGGTCTGGGAGCCAACCGCATAGGATGCGTCCGACCACTTAATATGCGGCGCGGTGGCCGGGCGACCGGTCGGCATCGTCGGAAAGCGAGAGGGCGAGCCTGGGAATTCCGGCGTGCCGGCGCACAGAGCATGCACGATGGTCGCCGCAACGTCGCACTCGCGCGCGCCAGGAGTAACGCCAAGTTGGGCAACCCGCATGGCCCGATCGACGATTTTCCCCGCCTGCTCCATGTAGGCGATCTCAGATGATGATTTTAGCAGCTTCAGCTTTGAGATCATGCCATCGGCATCGATACTCTTCGAAAGGTCCAGGCTCTTGGCCAATGTCGCTTGGGCCTTGACTCCATAGTTCTTAGCTGTCAGCTCGACTCCAATGCGGCTCGATTTTGTACGTTCGCGGACTATATCTCCGATCGGCTGCCAAGGCGTCCGTTGACGCGAACCGATGAACTGCTCTGGGTAGCCGAGAAGGCGTGAGTGTGGCAGGTAAGAGCTTGCAGTTGCACAAGCAACATCCATCTCGCGCAAAATCAGCCACGGATCTTCCTCGTCTTGGCACACGAGCGCGAGCTGAGGAACGTAATCCGAATAGCCATCGTATCCGGTGAGATAGTTCATGTTCGCCTCGTTAAAGACGAGAAGCGAATCCATGCCCAGCTCCGCCATTCGCTGGCGCAGCCGAGCTGTACGTCCGCGATATTCCTGCTGATCGAATGCGGACATGGTGCCTTTCTCCTGATGCTGGTCGGATTGTTACTTGCGCGACGTGAATGCGCGTGACCGGGCCCGTGGCTCGCAACAGCTTCACGAGCGAGCGGCGATTGCCGTGGAATGCCCGCCTGAGCCCGTCCTCGCAGCCAGCGCGCGCCGCATGTGACAACGCCTCAGGCGATGGAAGCCAGTGTCAAGCGGCAGAGATCCGTGATGTCATAGACGGGCAACTTCGCGACACGACGGATCGCCGACGCAACCAACGGGAAGGCCGCGCATTCGAACAGGATACTCGCGATCTCCGGATACGCAGCGCGGAGTCGAGCAATACAAGCTCCGACATCCGCCTCGATTGCGGCGATATCAATCGGCGGCGCCGGACGCTTAAGTTCGTCATGCCAGAACTTGCCGCCTTCAATACCTCCAATCACGATCCTCGCTCGCTCGCCAGGATCGGGAAGTCCAAGCAGATCCTCAGCCAAGTGCGTCGAGTCGTAGGTCAGCACAGCGACTTTCGTTTTCGGCGGCAGTTGGCGTAGCAACGCAGGCAACAGGAGTAGACTGGACATGACCACCGGTACATTAACCGAGGCGGCCACAGCTGGTTGATGACGGATCGAGAAGCCGCAGGTCGAACTTATTGCGACGGCTCCTCGCTCGACCAATCGCCGCGCCGCGGCGATGAAAGCCGGCTCCAGCGCAGGGTCACCGCGAACGACATTTTCCACCCAAGCTCCTGCCACGGTTTCGGAGATGACAGGGAAATTGAAACTGGCCGGATTCAGCAACGACCCCGGCAGCGGTTTCGAGCTTGGGGCACCGGGTGGCAGCCCTCGTTCGAGGTGTAAGACTCCAAGAGAGCGTTGGGCTTGCAATGTCATATGCAAAACGTACCAGGCCTGGTCAGCGGATTTTCCTCATTTTTTCTGATCGTACAGCTGAAATTCTGCGTCCCGCTAAGGTTTTACCGAACTCACAGGCAAAAGCGACTGTCGCCGATCCTCGGGTTAGGTGCATGGTTTGCTCATCTCAAGAATTCCACGCAACAAACAAACCCAAGGATTTTTCGGGCTTGTCTTGTTTGGTGCTGGCTATCTTGACGACTTCTGTGCGCACTCATCAGCGCACCCAATTGGGCTGCTCCGCATAGAATTTCACTTCCCATGTTCAACAAATAGGACCAATGGAGATGCTGGATTTCTGCACTGCGGCGGATTGAACTCAAAAAAGCACATCCAGCGAGCATCTACCATAAATGGACGTGCGGGGCCGCCCAATGTCGGATGTCGCCCGTATGAAGAGCTCGTGGTGCATCCGACAGCTTTGGATTCTACGCCCAGATCCAGCGGCATTCCATCGCCCTCGCGATCGGCGACTGCATTTTCCGGCAAACGATACCGGCAAGAGGCGATTGAGTGGAGATGATCATGTCCATCAAATTCAAAGTCCGATCGCTGCTCTGGCTCGACGATTGGGTCGACGTTGGATTCTTTCGAGATCGCAAATCGGCGATTGCTTTTAGGGACGCGACGAAACTCTCTTGGCCGCTGCATTCGTTTCGTGTGGTCTCGTACAAGCGGTCGGAGAGAGCGTTGAAAAACATTCCAATGGCGCGACCGGAACATCGTCAAGCCGGGATAAGTGGATCGAGCCGGGCCGCCGCGCACCCAAGAAACAAGATTCTCACAGGAGCGGCGATCCACGTGCCGGTCCAGTAGTTAGGCAGCGCCGTCGATCGCAATGAGCTGACAGCCGACCTGTTGCGCGCGATCGGCTTGGCCCCTCATCAAAATGTTCCCGAGGGAATACGGAGAAGCGAACGCTCTTTCTGCGAGCCTTGACCAGCGTTGTCCTTCACGCCTACAGTATGTAGCCGTCCGCAAGCAGTGCGGCTCTGGCGTAGCGAAGCAACACACAGCGAACCAATTAGTAGATTCCGTTGAACGGTTTACGTATCAACCCACTGACAAAGAACTCGACCATCGAGGTGAAGTCGAAGACCGGAACGCCAGTTGCTCGCTGAACGGCCGCGGCGAAAGGTGGTAGCTCGGAGCACTCGAGGAGCAGCATCCCAATGTCTGGCCGATCGGCGAGCAAAGCAACCGCAGCCTCGACTGTTTCGGTCTCAACGGCGCTCACGTCTAGGTGATCGCTGCATGTGATCCAAGCAGAGGCGAACGAGGGCGCGTGCTCAAGTCCAGCAACAACGACACGGTCGAAGTTGGCAGACAGACCGGCTGCCTCCAGCAGGAGCTGAGTCAGCGAAGGCGCACTTGCCGTGATGATACCGAGCGCCTTCCCTCGTGGAAGCATACGTTCGAGGAACGGAGCCAGAAGAAGGCTCGAGAGGAGAACAGGCACCTCCAGGGCAGCGCGGACCGCCTCTTGGTAGCGAATCATGAACCCGCAGTTTGACGTAATCAGCTGCGCACCGTCGCGAGTGAGCTTCCTCGCCGCCTGAATGACCGCCGAAGTCATCTCCTCAGCATTGGGCCCGAGCAGCTGGTCGAACTTGAGGCCCGGCACCGCCTTGTAGCGCACCGGGACGCTCCACGTGCTTGCATTACCGACACTGCCTGGGACGAATGGACGGATGAACGGGGCCTGAGGGCGTTCAAACACCAAGATGCCAACGGGCGCACCGTAGAATGGCTGCGCAGGCTTCAGCGATGCAAATCGACGATCACTTATGGAGGCAACAGGCTTCATCATCCGCTATCACATCAGGATTCGACATTGACCGCTTCGCTCATGCGCGAACGTTGTTTCCGGCCCTACAGCCCACCGCAATAAGCGGACGACGTCTATTTTAGCATAGTGACAGCGACCAAAAACATGAAAGATCAGATTGAGAGCGAAGAATAGCGTCGGAACGCGCCCATCTCTCGAGAGTTTGGACTTGGCCGTTTCGGCATTTACCCGCCAAAAATGCTCCTCAATCGAAATGAACGAAAACGGCCCAGAAGCAGCTGCGCTATAGATTACGATCGAAGTCCCGACAACCAAGAGCTCGGTCGTGCAGTATCGAGCAAGTCGATACCTCGGCACTCCTGCGATGCAAAAGTTCAGAGGATCCGCGCGAGGTTCTTAGCGCATTTCGCAATATTTGAAATGGCTGCTCACCGGCATGCGTCTCATGCACCCCACCTGTAGTCGCTGGTCGGCATTTGGACAAATTTTCCCTGACGTACGCTCCCTCGGCTGCTGATGATGGGCAGCCGAGGGGCAAACATGAGATCCGAACAACCCTGGTGAGGTTCTCGTCAATGCCTATTGTGACGGGGACGCCGCCTAGTGCACCGGCAATCGAAGTCAGCGACTAGGACTTCTGCTTAGGTTGTACCGCTCCAAGGCAGCGACGCCAACGCCGACGGATCGGTGGGAACGTCGATTACGGCGGGCAGGCCTGAGGCGCGCGCCTCTGCAAATGCCTTAGGAAGATCCGCCGGATGCTCGACACGCACTCCGAAGCAATCCATGTCACGCGCCAGCTTGGCGAAATTCATTTCGCGGTAGACAAAAATCTCGTCTCTGTTGCCAGTCCGGCCTTCATAGGCGGCGTCAATGTTGCGCCGTCCCTGTGCCAGCCTGTGATTATTGTTGACGATTGTGATCGTTTTCAGGTTGTGGCGGCGCGCCGTCTCAAGTTCAGGCAGGTGATACATGAACCCGCCGTCGCCAGTCAGGCAGACCACCGGCCTGTCCGGGTGAGCACACTGTGCGCCCAGCGCCGCCGGGAACGCCCAGCCAAGCGATCCTGCGGCGCGAAGGTATAGCTGCCCTCGATCTTTCAGCGGCAAGAGTGTGCCACTCCAATGCGAGGCAAACCCCGTATCAGCGACCAAAATGGCGTCCTTCGGCAACCACTTACCCAACTCCCGACAAAGCCGCTCGGGCCGAATCGGGACAGCGTCCGAAGCACAGTCAGTCTCGACGTCGGCTCGCCACCTCGCAACGGACGACGTAACCAACTCCAACCATTCGGGCCTTTCGTCGGACACCATAACAGCATCGAGGGCTCGAAGAGCCGCGATCGGGTCACCGTGCATTCCGATGGTGCCAGGAAAATTACGCCCAATCTCGGACGCATCAATGTCGACCTGGACTACGACTGTCCCGGGCCTCGGCAGGGTCCAGTTGTTCGTCGTCATGTCGCCTGCATCACTTCCGACGAAGAAGACGAGATCGGCAGCATGAACAATCTGGTTTGCGCAAGCTTGCGAATAGGTGCCAACGATGCCGCCGTTAAGCGGATGCCCGTCTGGAAGGACCTGCTTCGCGTCAAGTGACATGACGATCGGGATGCGGTGCTTTTCGGCGAAAGCGGTTAGCTGGAGCTCCGCGCCCGACAAGATCGCACCAGCGCCCGCAATGATGACGGGCCGTCGAGACCTTTGGATCGCCGCAGCGGCCTTTGCAACCTGAGCCGGATCTGGAGAAGGTCGGGATGACGGAATGCGGGCATATTCCTCCTCCGGGAGCACCGACGCAAGTATCTCCGTGCTTCCCGCGACTTGTCCGGTGTGCCCAACGAGGTCGATATGCACTGGTCGGCTCACTCCTGTCGTCGTCTCGCGGAACGCTTGCCTTAGGAGATGCGGCAACTGATCCGGGACGTCGACTCGCCCGCTAAATTTGGTAACCTGTGAAAATAGCGGCTCGTGCGGCAACTCTTGGTAAGCATTGCGATATTGGTTGTGCGCCGGATGCCGACCGGTGAGTGCAATTACGGGCGAGAACGCGAACCAGGATTCCTGCAGACCGGCCGCGAGGTTGGCTGCGCCAACGGATTGCGCCATGCAAACACCGGGGCGGCGCGAAGCGCGCGCATACCCGTCGGCCATATAGGCAACCGCCTTCTCGGAATGACCAAGCACGCGCCTGATTCCGAGTTCCTCCATCTCTGTGAGGGCATGGCGCAGAATGGCATCCATAAAGAAGACGTGGGACACCCCCTGCGCCTTGAGCGTTTCGGCAATGAAGCGACCGCCCGTCATTTTCTTGGGCGGCGCAGGGTGGGTGGTTGGTTTAACCGGTGCATTCATATCGAACCTCGATGTCAGATGTATCTAGTCGGCGGCACTACATCGAGCCGCCATCAAGCACGATAGTCTGGCCATTAACGTAAGCGGCACCCGCCGCGAGGAAAACGATGACTTCGGCGATATCTTCGGGCGTTGCCGCTCGATTGAGAAAGGAACGCTGCATCGCATCCTTTCTACGCGCGTCAGGCCACTGCTTGGTCCAGGGCGTATCAACAAACCCCGGCGCAACAGCGTTGACTCGAACAGAAGGAGCAAGGGCGCGCGCCAACGAGCGCGTCATATTGATCAATCCCGCCTTGCTCGACGCATAGGCAAGACTACTTCCGCGCGTAGTGAAGCCGGAATTCGAGGCTGTGTTCACGATTGCTCCGCCGGAACTCTTAAGCGCACCCGCCGCCGCGCGAGCGCAACGAAATGGGCCCAGAAGATTCGTCGAAAGAATCAACTCCCAGAACTCCTCCGACATGGCGTCGAGGTCAGCAAAGTCGATCGGATTGGTCGTACCCGAGGTGCCGGCGTTGTTAATGAGATAATTTAGCTTTCCCTCGCGCTGCAATACGCGGTCAACCATCGCCGCACATTCAGCGGGATCAGCCACATTGCCAGGCGCACTGACAACATTCAGCCCCTCGCTCGTGAGCGCGCCAAGCGCCCCCTCATCGCCCGTCAAATGATTGACCGCTACTTTGGCGCCAAACGATGCGAGCATGCGGACGGTCGCAAGACCAATTCCCGACGCCCCTCCCGTTACCAGCGCAACTTGACCTTCGAGATCATATCGAAATTTCATGCGCCGCTCTCTTATATTAACAATTTCGTCGGCGTACTCCGACAGGCCAGTCGCCTGAATAGGAGATATTCATCGGCCATGTTGCGCGATTTTCGATCCAGATGCGCCGCATTGCTGCGAGCGCTCGCAAGATAATGCGGAAATACAGCGCCATATCCGGTAGCTGCGATCGGGTTCGCGTTACGCCCGAACTTGAATGACAGCTGATCTCAAAGTACTCGCATCGAGCGCAACCGCAGGCATTTCGGCCCACCGACAGCGAATGGGATTCCATAGTACTCGCCTCACGTTCCAGATCGAATGGGAGCGCCGCTCTCCTGCAGGGGTCTGGAAGCACAACTGGACGAACAGACCTCGCCGTGCAGGGTTATTGACCAACAACACCACCACGAGGAGCGCTTACGGCGCATTGCCTAGAACTGGTATTCTTGTCTGCGGCCATTAGAGCTGGCACGTGGCGCGAGCGGAAAAAACGACGCACGACAACGATGGCACCGCTGCAGTGCCGATAAAATGGTCAAACATCTGAAGCCCATTCCTGTTGTTCAGATCGTTTGCGCCCTTGCAGCAAAACCTCGCAACACTTTTGGGCAACGAGCTTCTTGTCCGGCTGTGCAATGGGCAGGTCCTGAACGGGACAATTGCTACAGTAGCTCTACTCTCTGACCTATCGGCTCATTCGCGAAAGCCGCCTCATCTTCAAACGTCCGATCCCACCCTCGCTTCTTTTACTCGAGCAAATTAGGCGCGAGCAGTAGATCATCGACAGAACATCGATAGGTTTTGCTCTTCCGCGATGCGGAACACGCCGATCAAGAGACGGAGCAAATCGCTTCCTGCGCTAAGCCCGGATTAGTTTTCGGAGCGCCAGCGCGGGTGCTCGATTGAAGACCAGAATGCAGGTTCGGGCATGCCCCGCCGGAGCACTTCCGTTGTAAGCCATCGAGTGAGACGCATTACAATCGAATACAGACGAATTCTTCTCCGAGTCCGACGGCTAACGCGTAAAACCAACGCAGGCCAGGCTTACTTCGCACAATTTCTACGTCTTTCGGTCGTCATTGTCGGCAATTGGGCGTAACCTTTCGCCTATCGTTTTGCTCCAGAGGTAACGACGATAGCATTAGGGAGACGGATGGCCATGGCAACTCGAGTAAACCGTGATCGTTTGGAATGCGTGCATGGTGAGATTGCCTTTGCTCGACGCACCGCCGACGAAAACGCTCCAGCAATTAGTTTGCCTCGATACGAAGACCTACCGATGGTCACCTATGACGTCGCTATCCGCAATGCGCGCCCGATTGTGAACGAGCTGTCCCTCGATAGAGAAGGCTTCACGCTCGTTCAGCACAAGGTATCTTGCGCGAACGAGCGTAACCCAGAGATCCTGTGCCAAAGATATCTGGAGGAAATGACTCCGTTCATTAAGGACTACTTCAACGCATCCTGGGTCATCCCCCGACGAGATGGCGTCATTGCTCGATCCACCGATAGGAACGCTGTTCCTGGATTAAGGGGACCTGGTGCAATGGCCCACATCGATTACGCACCTATCGCCGCCCCAATGGTCGCCGCGCGGGAGAGCCAGAAGCAGGGCATTCCGATACGGTCGTATTCTCGATTGATGATCATTCAAGCTTGGCGTGCCCTCTCCCCACCTCCTCAGGATTTTCCGTTGGCGCTCTGCGATAGCGCAACCGCTCTCGATACCGACATCGTCGTACATGATTACACTTCGGATCTTGAGGCTACGTATAAGAGCTGCGTGCTAAACTACAATCCATTCGAGAAGTGGTACTACTTTCCTGAGATGACGGTGGACGAGCTCATTCTCTTTAAGGGCTTTGACTCCGAAGACAATTGCAATGCCAGAGCACCTCACTCAGCATTTGACAATCGGCGCGCGCATCCCAATGCAAAACCTCGTGAGAGTATCGAGGCTCGGTTCTTCGTGTACTACGCCTGAGTAGCCTGGGATATTTCATGGTATGGATCGCTCACAACTCTGAAGCCGCTTTGCCATCACGCTAGGCGTCAGACACATAAAGGTAATGGGGTTCCTCAGATGACTACAGTTCTAATCACGGGTACGAACAGGGGTGTCGGTCTTGCACTCACGCGCCTATACGCGGCCGAGGGGGCCGAGGTCATCGCCTGCTGCAGGGATCCTGCAAGCGCGGACGCCCTCAAGGAGCTGACCGCTGCGTCCAATGGCCGTGTGCGAATCATGCAGCTTGACGTAGCGGAGGAAGCCTCGATCACTTCGTTGAAGCACGAGCTTGGTGATCAGCCGATCGACATCGTGATCAACAATGCCGGGATGAGTGACCCGAGCGCTCGGTCGCCTGATCGGATCGATACTGAGATCTGGATGAAGACGCTACGGATCAACGCGCTTGGGCCGATGCTCGTCGCCTATGCGCTCCGTGACAACCTGAGGCGCGGCTCTGAGAAGAAGTTGGCCGCCATCAGTAGCAATTTTGGCTCTACGAGCAGCGCTGGCGGCGGCAGTTATGCCTACCGGGCATCCAAGGCGGCGCTCAACAACGGTATGCGCGGCTTGTCGCGGGACTGGGCCTGCGATGGGATTCTGGTTGCAATATTGCATCCCGGCTGGGTGCGGACAGCCATGGGCGGCGGCGAAGTCGCTGCCGTCTCCGCCGAGGAGAGCGCGCACGGCCTCAGCCGGCGGATCGCCGAGCTCACGCCAGCCAACAGTGGTTCTTTTAAAGACTATCGAGGTTCACCGATCCGTTGGTGAGCGCCGGCGCTCCCATCTAAACGACGGGAGCGCAATTTCAGGGTTCGCAGGAACGCGATCAACGAGCTGGCGCGCAAGCTTGCGCATAGCAAGCTGGATGCGAGATTTTGCTACGGGCGAGTAAGTGCTCTTGCGGAAGCCCGATCTTTCTGCATTTCCACTCGCGGTAGCTTTAGGCGCGGTCCGGCGAGACGCGTGACCTCGTTGAATCGAAGTTTCAGTCATGCTCAGGCGTGCTTGACGCAACGCACTTCGTCTCGGAGGCTCGAATTGCCATGGAATTCGCGATGGCAACCACTCACAATGGCCGCGTGATGGTTGGCTCGCCAGCCGCGAAGGTGCCGTAGCGCTGCGACCCTGCGAGCGCTCGAGAGACCCTCGCCGAGCAAGCCAAGAGCTATCCGGACTGCGGTGGTTGACCACGATAGATCGACGCCCCCGCTAGACAGTCTGATAGAACTTCGGCCAGCGTTAATCACGCCCGCCAAGCTAGCCAGCGTTCCTGAACGTGATCTCCGTTGGTCTTCCCATCCGGCCGTTTCGCTGCGAGCCAAGCACCGTCCTCAATGATGCATTTTGAAGCATTTTCGGGATTTACGCTGAGGAGCGGGACCAGGTCTGCCGGGAGGTATTTGAGCTGATTGATGTTTGGTCCGGGAGAGCGGGTGCCCAATGTCCATCCGGCTGCAATCTCAGCCCTGTTCAAGAAGGCGATCAGCTTTTGCGCGTTCGTCGTGTTCGGTCCGCCCTTCAGCATCGCCGCGTAGCCGCGGCCTAGATAGGCCCCCTCCCAAACGAACTTGATCGGCGCCTTCGCGTCGCGGATCATGCCGATCAAACGGCCGTCGAATGCGGCCGCCGTCGCGTATTCACGGTTCATGAAGAGCTGAGGCGCTTCTCCACCGGCGCTCCACCACTTTGTAATATGTGGTTTGATCTGGTTGAGTTTTTCGAACGCGCGATCGAGCTTGTCGTCGGTGAGCGGCCAGATGTCGTTGGGCGCAACACCGGCCGCGAGAAGCGCAAATTGTATGGTATGCCTACCCAGCACAACCTCAAGCCCACGCGGCCCGGGAAATTTCTTGGTATCCCAAAAATCGACCCAGTCCTTCGGACCGCCGTTTGGAAAGGCGCGTTGATCATAAGCAAGCACTTCCGCGTACTGGAAAAGCACGACGGCGTCTATGAATCGATCCCTTTCCGAAATGCCTTGCAGAGATTCCGCTTCCCATAGGCTGTAGTCAATGGGCACGAACATCCCGGCGTCATGCATGGACGGATAGGTCATCCCTCCCGTATAGACAACATCCCAGTCGATGCGGCCGGCCCGGCTCATCGCCATGATCTGCGGCTCAGGATTGTCGGCGGTTACGTCGATGACCCTAATACCCGTAGCTTTGGTGAACGGATCATAGACATTCCTACGAACACCTTCCGTCCAAGAGCCGCCGTAGCGCCACCACTTCGCCTGAGCCGGCGAGCTTTTCCTCCGCCCAGGCGCTGGCCGTCTTGGCGACAAGCGGCGTACTCAACAGGGCCGCCGCTGATTGAAGCAGAGCGCGGCGGTTTGGACGAGAGAGTGAATTGCGACCAGATATCTGCGTCACCAAGGCTTCCCCCGTCTACGCAGAGCTATTTGCTTTGCGTATGCCTCATAGAATGCGCTCGCTCACTTTCGAACTTCGAATGGACAACCTGAGGACCGACTCGCTTCGCACATTGGAGCGCCATGGGACCGAGAACCGGAAGAACTCCTGCAAGTCCTCCCGTCCTCAAGCAGTGATCGGTACTGCAGGTCCCAGGTTGAGCGGCTCAGTCGTAGTAGACGAAAAAGCGGGCTTCAACGCTCTCACGAGGGATTGCGTTCGGATATGTGTGTCGATCATCGAAGGCCGTATGAGCGGACCGCACGTTGTAATGCGTCGCTGAATCATAGCCCTTCCACATGATGAATTCATCCGCAGTCATTTCTGGGAAGTAGTACCACCGATGAGCGGGACTGTGGAAAATAGACCAGCTCTTGTGCCAACCGGGCTCGTTTCGACCGTAATCCACAACGAGCATATCCCGGTCTGGGATTGTCGATGCGTCGCAGACCGTCAAAGGGAAATCCTGCGGAGGCGGCGAGAGAACACGCCAAGCCTGAATGATCATCAATCGGGAATAGGCCGTAATCGGAATCCCCTGCTCCTGGCTCTCAGCTGCTGCAAGCACCGGACCGGCGATGGGGGCGTAATCACTGTGCGCAGTTTTGCTGATTGGAGCCATATTTGCAGGGTTGGCGCCCTGGTCGGCGCGACGAAGTACGACACCATTCCGTTTGGGCACAACCCTCGACGCCTTGAAATAGTCCTTGATGAACGGGACCATCTCTTCCAGATATCTGTCGCGCATGAGGTTTGGATCGCGCACGTCTGTACAGGAAATCTTGTGCTTGATCAGCGCAAAGCCTTCCTTGTCAAGAGACAGCTCGTCGACGATTGGGCGCGCGTTTCGAATAGTAACATCGTAGCTGACCACCGGAATACTGTAGGCTTTCGGCGCGATAGCTGCGGGAGCCGCTTCGTCGGAGGAGCGCCGAGCAAAGACAAGCTGAGCTGGCACGCCTGCCAAACGGTCACGGTCTACTCGTGCTGGTGAGGCTTGTGTCGCGTTGCCCATGGCTTTCTCCCTAGCGATACGTGTGATGTCCCAAATAATAGAGGAGAGTTGAAGCTCTAAAGAGCGAAAATCGGCCAAGGATGCATAATTTCTGCAAGGCAGCCTTTCACTTAGACTGATTTCGACATGGAACGGCTCGAAGATTTGGTCCAGGCATCAACCAAGCACCTAACGGAGGACTAGGTCATTGCGATTGACGTGTTTACTAGATGATATCAGCCTCAAGCCGGAATTGCTGCATATGCTTCAGCTGCTCCCAATTCACTTGCCTAAAGGTCGAGGCTTTTCGCAGCGAAGATTCGTGAAGATTCGTAAAGTCGCGGCGCGAGTGATGGCTCGCGATCAGCGTCAGGAGGAAGCTCTTTCTGCCCGTCCGCACCCAGCCTGGGGAGGGCAAGCCGCGGGCAAAGCCGATCCATAAAGCTCATCGCGCTCGCCATGCCAACCAACGCTCCTGGATATGCTCTCCATTGGTTTTGCCGTCGGAGCGTTTCACCGCGAGCCAGGCAGAGTCTTCCAGGACACACTTCGACGCGTTCTCTGGATTTACGCTAAGGAGCGGGATCAAATCAGCCGGCAGATACTTGAGCTGGTTTTTATTCGGCCCGGGATAGCCGGTACCTTGGGTCCATCCTGCCGCAATCTCCGCGCGATTTGCGAATGCCACAAATTTTTGCGCATTCGCAGTGTTCGGCCCTCCTTTCAGAACGGTGAGATAAGGATAGCTGAGGTAGGCACCTTCCCAGACAAATTTGATTGGCGCCCCATCGCGAATGGGGCGGACCAGACGACCATCGAACGCGGCGGTCATCGCGTATTCCCGGTTGATGAGAAGCTGAGTCGATTCACCGCCAGCGCTCCACCACTTTGTAATGTGCGGCTTGATCTCGTTCAGTTTTTGGAACGCGCTATCGAGCTTGTCGTCGGTGAGTGGCCAAATATCGTTATGAGCTAAGCCGGCGGCGAGGAGCGCAAATTGGATCGTATGTCGACCGAGCACAGCCTCAAGCCCTCGCGGTCCCGGAAACTTACTGACGTCCCAAAAATCTGCCCAGTTTTGCGGCCCCCCCTTCGGGAAGGCACGTTGGTCATAAGCGAGCACCTCTGCAAACTGGTTGATGACGACTGCATCCTCGAGACGGGCGTGTGGCGGTGTTCCCTCGAGCGCCTCCTGATCCCAGAGACTGTAATCGATCGGCACGAACATCCCGTCTTGGTGCATTGCCGGATAGTTTTGCCTCTGTATATACGCGATATCCCAGTCAATGCGGCCGGCCTGGTTCATAGCCTTGACCTGAGGCTCGGCGTTGTCGGCTGTCACGTCGATCACCTTGATACCGGTCGCCTTCGTGAACGGCTCATAGACAAAGCGTCGAAGTCCATCAGTGTAAGAACCACCCCAGCTGAAAGCGACGACTTCACCGCTGCCGGCAAGCTTTTCCTGCCCCCAAGCTGTCGTGGCCTTGGCGACCAATGGCGCCCCCAGCAACGCGGCCGCTGACTGAACCACTGAGCGTCGGCTCAAAACACATACTGATCGGTCACCAGGATCCCGCTTTGTCATGACGATTCCCTCGATTGCTGAACTGCATAAGCATTAGGCGTAGGATCGTGATCCGGATACGCGCACAAAAACTGCGAAATATCTGAGTTATTCGCTGTTTTAGACACAAATCGGCATTTCTTTGCAGTTTTTATGCGCCGCGCGTGACTAGTCGCATTTCATCCGGCGGGCTGCAAGGCGGGTGCCCGTTAATTTGGTCCGCCCTTGTAGCGGTCCCCGAGCCGTATGACTCGAAGAGCGAGGTAGAGATTCTCGTGCTGCGCGCCACCGAGCTTTGTGCCGACAGAGAGCGGGTCCACCAGGATCGACTGCAACAGCCTTCTGATTGATGCGTCCTGCAGCAATCAATAACCACGCCGCAAATCGACGACGTTCTTCAACGGCTGTCCTTCCAGGAAACGTTCGATATTATCGGCGAAGGTCGGGAACACCCGCTCGATGTAGCTTGTCGCATTTCCGGCGACATGCGGCGTTGCAATTACATTCGCCATATCCCAGAGCGGGCTGTCAGTTGGCAGCGGCTCGCGCTCAAACACGTCAAGCATCGCACCGGCGATCGTGCCTGACCGGAGAGCCTCGATCAGTTCGGCCTCAGCAATGACGTTGCCCCGGGCGATATTGATCAGAAAGGCATCACGCCGCATGCATGCGAACTCGGCCGCACCGATGAGACCGATCGTCTCCGCCGTCGCCGGCACGGCAAGGACGACGAAATCACAGAGCGGTAGCAACTGTTGCAGTGCATTGGGGGCGAACAGCCTATCTACACCTTCGACCGGAACGGAAGTATCCCGCTTCGAGCCCAAAACCGTCATTCCCGCGCTCTTCGCGCGGCGGGCAATAGTAGCTCCGGTAGACCCCAGCCCAATGACCCCGAGCGCTTTGTCGGCTAACGGCGCCACGTTGCGGGGATTCCATTTTCGTTCCCCCTGTTCGCACCAAAAGTTGCGGAAATCCCAATGCAGCATCCCCACGCCAGCCATGACGTAATCTGCAATAAGGTCGCCATTGATGCCTCGCGCGTTCGTAACCGTGAGATGAGCTGCTTTGTCCCGGATCGGGAACATAGAGTCGACCCCGGCACCGGTGCACTGAAACCAGCGCAGCTTCTTAGCCTGCTCAAAGAACTCAACCGGGAAGTGAAAGGCTAGCAGAGCGTCGGCTTCACCAATGTAGCGCTCGAGCTGGCCGCGGTCTGGTGCTATGATCGGGCGAACTTGCGGGAAGCGCTCTCGTATGAGCCGCGCATACGTCTCGGCTGCAGGATGGTTGAGAACAATCGTAAGGGCGGGGCTTTGGCCAGTCATGTTAATCTCTATCGCCGTAGGTGAGCGGTCACTGCGCATGCTGAATTAAGTGATAGGCCACTACTCTGTCAGAATGGTAGCATCGGTTACAGCCCACGCGGCGACGCAGGCGGCGCCGATCTGGGGCATTGTTTGGACCCCGATGTTCAACATCTTCGATTTCAGCTGCACAGATATTTGAGCTGGTTTATCAGCAGTAAACTTGATCGGCACCCCCTTGCCCATCGCACTGATCGCGCGGCCATCGTACATGCCGGTCGCCGCATATTCTCCGTTGATCAGGAGTTGCGGTGCTTCTCCACCCGCAGCCCACCATTTAGCAACATGCGGCTTGATCTCGCTGAGCTTGTCGAACGCGTGATCGAGCTTGTCGCCGGTGAGAGGCCAGATATCCTTGGAGGCGAGGCCGGCGGCGAGAAGTGCCGCCACGTAGTTGAACTTAGCCTCGGTCGCGTAGAGTCCTCGCGGTCCCGGGAAATTATTGACGTTCCAGAGGTCCGCCCAATTTTTCGGACCACCATTTGGAAAGGCGCGCTGGTCATAAGCGAGCACCATCGAGTACGAGTATGCGATAGTCGCGTCTTTGCGACGAGCCTGCGGCGGCAAGCCCTCGACCGACTCTGCATCCCAAAGGGCATATTCGATTGGCGCGAACATCCCGGCTTCACTCATGTCCGGATAGGCCGGACCCAAGCTTGTCATATCCCAGCCGATGCGCCCAGCCTTGTTCATCGCCTTGATCGAGGCATCGGCATGGCCGCCCGTTACATCAACGACCTTGATGCCGGTCGCCTTCGTGAATGGATCGAAGACATATCGCCGAATTTCTTCGGTGAAAGAGCCGCCAAAGCTGAAATAGACGACTTCGCCGCTGCCAGCGAGCTTGTCCTGCGCCGAGGCCATCGTGCTCTTGACCACGAACGGTACGCTGAGCAAGGCCGCCGTTGATTGAAGGAGCGACCGTCGGCTCAGACCACAGAGTGATTGATGAGTAGAAGCGCGTTTGCTCATAACCTTCCCCGTTCCTTCAGCAGCATGTTTTTTGCACATATTCATTTAGGACCGACCGCACACACGTTCGAGATCTGCGCAAGGTACCTAAAAGACTGCGTCACAATTCGGCCGACTGGGTGCCAGGTGATGTGCTCGAACATCACCTCGCATGCGCAACGAGAAAGGGTGTACCTAATCAGACTGGCGGGGTGACAGATTTAGAGATCAGTTCGGCCTGCTGTCGAAAAGGCGTTGCGCGCAGCCGAGTGCCATTCCCGGATTCGACGTTACGCAACTTGCGTCCTCCCACTCCTCTTTTGCTCCGATCTTACTTCGGCCATGAAATCGAAATCCCCGATTATGGACCTGCCATGGCCGAAATTCTGCATCTGCGCGCTGATTTTTGCGCGAAAAAAGAACTCGACCGCGGGGATGAATCGCCCGGTCGAAGGCGCGTGCCTGCGGCTTGCGGCTGTCGAACTACGGCATCACCGGCTCGCCCGGAGAGCATTTTGGTTCGTGCTACAGTTTTCCACCATCCCCGATGCACCTTCTCGTGTCCCCAAATTCGTGGCTATTTGGTTGCCCGTCATCCGATGGTGGCGCAATCCCTCGATTCTCTGATCGATCGCAATTCGGGGGACTGGGTTGACGGCGTGGCAGCGATGAAGATCCATCAGAGTCAGCCCCTCGACGCCTTCAATGGACTTCCGTGCGGCCCGCGGACTCCGGACAACCACCCTTGGTCCGTAGACTCTGTTCGCATAGACGATGTGCCTGCTACGGCACGCAGCGTGCTAGCGGGTGGCGCTCGACTGTGACGCTCGCCATGATCTCACAATGTCGCCCGAACCGGTTCCTCCAGATTCCTCGAACATCGGGAAGAACTCGCCTGCCGACCAATGAGTCCGCCCAGCGCAGCAAGCCGACGTAGGTGATGATCGGTATCGCCGAATAGCTTGTCGATCATGGCCACGCGCTTGAAATAGTGGCCCACGCGGTACTCCATCGTCATGCCAATGGCACCATGGAGCTGGATTGACTGCTGCCCAATGGCTTTCGCGGAATGACCGATTTGAACCTTGGCGGCCGAAATCGCTCGCTCGCGCTCGCTGGCATCGGTTTCGCCTACCATCATCGTGGCGTACATGGCCATCGAGCGCGATTGCTCCAATTCGATCAACATGTCGACCGCCCGATGCTGCAGCACCTGGAAGGAACCAATCGGCGACCCGAACTGCTTCCGGGTCTTGATGTAGTCGAGTGTGGTGGCTTGCATTTCGCCGAAACAGCCGACGGCTTCGGCACAGAGCGCTGCGACGGCCTCGTCTGCAACCCGCGCTATGACCGGGTAGGCCGCCGCTGGATCGCCTATGACGTCGAGCGCCTGAACGCGCACATTTTCGAGCGTGATCTCGGCCCCGCGCAGGCCGTCCTGTGTCGGGTAGCCGCGGCGGACGACGCCCGGCGCGTCACTGCGAACCGGGAAGAGGCCGATCCCATTCTTCTCCCTCGCGTCTCCTGCCGTTCGTGCGGAAACGACGATCCGATCCGCCGCCTCGCCGTGAAGGACGAGGCTCTTGACACCGTTCAGTACCCATCCATCCCCGTCCTTCTTTGCGCGCGTCTCAACGTCGAAGAGGTCGTAGCGCGACTGCGGCTCAGCGCAGGCCAAGGCCAGCTTCATTCGGCCTTGCGCAATCAGGGGGATCAGCTCGGCCTTTTGCACTTCGCTCGCCGCGCGCCGCAGTATACCGCCCGCGAGCACCACGGTCGCGAAATAGGGTTCGAGGATAAGCGCCTTGCCGAGCGCCTCCATGACGATCATCATTTCGACCGGGCCGCCGTCAAAGCCGCCATGCGCCTCTGAAAACGGCTGCCCTAGGAGTCCGAGCTCTGCATAGCGAGCCCACATCTGCTCGCTGAAGCCCCCCTGCTCCCCATGGTACTTGTGGCGGGCATCAGAGCCATAACAGTCGCGCATCAGGCGCTCGATGCTGTCTTTGAGGAGCTGCTGCTCCTCAGAAAGATGAAAATCCACTCTCGAATCCTCCCAAAATGGGCATTGTGATCAGTCCTCAAACTCTTTCAGGCCTTTCGACGCTTCAGAACCGTCCGCAAGGCCTCACAGACCGAGGACCACCTTGGCGATGATGTTCTTCTGGATTTCGTCGGAGCCGCCATAGATTGGCACTTTCCGGACGTTGAAATAAGCAGGCGCAATTGTTGCAGCCCACTCCGGACCGATCGGTGGCTCGTTATTCTGCAGATCCTCTTCTGACTGATATGGCAGCGCGTAGGGACCGACCACATCCATGAGAAGCTCCGCTATCGCCTGTTGAACTTCCGAGCCCTTGATCTTGAGAATTGAGCCAGCGGGGTCCGGCGTGCCTTTCTGCCGTTTCGATTGATTGGTGAGCGCGCGAAGCTGCGTCAGCTCAAGAGCCTTCAGCTGGATTTCGATTGCGGCGACCTTCTCGCGGAAATCGGCGCGGTCGATCAGCCGCTCACCGCCAACGCGGGTCCGCTCGGCGAGATCCTTGATGCGCTGAATACGCAACTTGGAAATGCCCACGTAGGTGATGCTGTAGCGCTCGTTGCCGAGGAGGATCTTGGCATATTCCCAGCCGCGATTCTCCTCTCCCACCAGGTTCTCAACTGGAACGCGCACGTCCTCAAAGAATATCTCGCTGACCTCATGTTCACCATCGATCAGCTTGATGGGACGCACGGTTACGCCGGGCGACGTCAGATCGATCAGCAGAAATGAGATACCTTGCTGCCGCTTCTTCGCCGCCGGATCTGTGCGCACCAGGCAAAAAATCCAGTCGGCATACTGCGCGCCCGTGATCCAGGTCTTCTGCCCGTTAACAATATAGTGGTCGTTCTCTCGGATAGCCCGCGTATTCAGAGAGGCTAGGTCGGAGCCAGCTCCCGGTTCGGAGAAGCCTTGAGCCCACCAGTCTTCGAGCGTCACGATCCGGGGCAGGAAACGCTTCTTCTGCGCCTCATTGCCGAAGGTATAGATGATCGGGCCACCTAAGTCGTAGCCGCTGCCGGCAGGCTCCGGCGCCGGGGTCTGGCTTATCTCCTCGCTGAAGATGTACTGTTTTACGGGGCTCCAGCCCGTGCCGCCATATTCAACCGGCCATTGCGGCACACTCCAGCCCTTCTCGGCGAGGATTCGCGTCCAGCGGATTTTGTCCTCCTTGCTGGGATACCTTCCGGAGATCAGCTTCTCGCGAATATCGGCAGGTACTGCGGAGCGCAAAAAAGCCCTGACCTCGTCTCTGAACGCGAGCTCGTCTTCTGTAAAGCTGAGATCCATCGTTGCTTCCTTCGGGTACAAAGCGATTTGAACAACCGGCAAAACTCATTAATAGGATGGCCCGGCGGCTGTACGGGGCGGTTGCTCTTAATGAGGGCCCGTCGAACCCTTCGCGTTTTTTCTGGTGATGAGGCAGTCGACCGCGGTCAATCCGCTCCCGTCCGCGACAAGAATGATGGGGTTGATGTCGATCTCTCCGATTTCGTCGGCGAGATCGGTACAGAGCGTGCCGAACTTAACGATGCAGTCGGCAAGCGCCTCGAGGTCGGCCTTTGCCCCGCCCCGCGCACCGCGCAGAACACTTGCCGCACGCAATTGTCCGATCTCCGCGTGGACATCGGCCGCATCAAAGGGCGGCAGCAGCACGCGCACGTCATTCAGCGCCTCAACCCAAATCCCGCCCAGGCCGACAGCGACGACGGGTCCGAATTGCGGATCAAATGTTGCACCGAGCACCAACTCAATCCCCGGCTTGGCCATGTCCTGCACAACCACGCCGGCGATTTCTGCTTTAGGTCGGTGCGAGTGGACAGAAGCCACGATCTGCTCGAAGGCTTTCGCAGCCTCCTCAGACGAACAGAGGTTGAGCGCGACGCCGCCGACATCGGTCTTGTGCACAATCTCAATTGACTCGACCTTCATCGCCACCGGGAAGGTTAGGTCCTGCGCGATGCGGGCCGCTTCACTTGGGCTCGTCGCTAGCGCTTCGCGGGTGACAGGAATGCCGTAGAGCGCAAGCAAGCGCTTCCCCTCTCGCTCCGTCAGAACGTCGCTCTTGGCTTGGCGAATAATGCGCACCGCCTCCGCATAATAGGCGCTGCGCTGGCCTCTTTGGTCGGACAGACGCCTGTTGGGCTTGCGCGTGCGCAAGAACTCGGCGTAATCAATGAGTGCCGAGAGTGCCCTCAACCCCGTCCCCGCTCCCTGCAGCAGAGGCATGCCGTCGAAATCGACCTGAGGGTCCGCCATCGCGCTTTGCGGGTCGCGCATCGTGTAAAAATGCCCCCCCACAAGGCTCATGACCGGAAAGACCACGTCCGGCGCTGCCGCTGCGGCACGCGTCAGTGCTTGGCCGGCGCTGGAACCCATATCGAAGGACGAGGGAAAATCACCCCCGTATGCGACCACGTCGTAAGCGCCGCAGGTGGCAAGCGTTTTCAAGGATTCGTCGATGATGCGTGTGTCGTAGAACGCTTGCCCGGTGAGATCGAGCGGATTGCTGACGGTGCCGTACTCGGGAATGATAGTGCTGAGCTGCGCTTTCACCGCCGGAGGCGGCGGCGCGAAATCGATTCCGCACGCATCTGCGAGGTCGGACAGCATGCTGCCGGCGGTGCCTGACCAAGACACAAACGCGACGCGCCGGCCGCGGGGCCGCTTGGTGGTGGAGAGCGCAGCCGCGGTCTCAATCAGATCATCGGCCGTGTCGACCCGAATCACACCGAGCTTCTTCAGCACGGCATCGACAGCCATGTCCGAGCCCACCAACGATCCAGTATGCGCGAAAGCTGCACTACGAGCGCCGTCCGAGCGGCCGACCTTAATCATCACGATCGGCTTGTTGTTGTCTGCCGCACGCTCGCACGCCTTGATGAATTCCAGCGGGCGCTTGAACTGCTCGCAATAGCAGGCGATGACGCGGGTGTCCTCATCGTCCGCGAGGTAGCGAATGAAATCGGCAACGTCGACGCACGCTTCATTCCCAGTCGTGACGAGGCGCGCAATACCGATTCCCCGCGCGCACAGCGGCATGAGCAGGCCAGTGGCAAGAGTCCCGCTTTGCAGCACGAGACTGACCCCGCCGGCCTTCACGCTTGAGGGCTGACATGCCATCGCCAGCGCAACCTGTCGATTGGGGACGCTCATGAGCCCAAGGCAGTTGGGACCGACAACAGGGATGCCCGTCCGCTCGGCCCATTCGATGAGCCGGCGCTGTCTGGTGACGCCTTCGCCGCCCTCTTCAGCAAACCCGCTCGATATGATCTGGACTGCGCCAACATTAGCAGCTTCGCAATCGTCCAAGACGGCCGGGACGGCGTCGCTTCGGATGCCGACCACCGCAAGGCCGATGGGATACGGGATTGCCGCCAGGCTCGGAAAACACGGCACACCCTCGACCTGCTCGTAACGCGGATTCACTACCGCGAGTTTGCCCGAGTAGCCCCACTTCTTGAGATTCCTGACGATGCTCGTGAGATAGCCCCCTTTTGGGGAAGCTCCCACGATCACGACCGACTCGGCCCGGAAGAAGCGATCTATCGCGGCGGTTGATCGCAAGTTAGAGGTTGCGGCCATACTTCATTGTTCCTTGCTTGCAATCGTCCTTCGGTTTCGTTCTTCAACTATCCAAAAGTCGACGCCTAAAGCCCGCAAAAAGCAGCGAGGATCTGGAGAAATTCCCCACAATACGCGCATCTTCGCATCACGAAACTTGATGAACCGATCTGGACTGGATCGAACAAATCTAACGTCCGCTGTCTCGGACGTTCCAGTGCTACTCCCGAGTGGTAACGTTGCTTGCTGCCATGGCGCTGGCCATCTCGAGTGCGGCAATCTTATCCGTCGAAATGCCCCAATCCGCGAGCGTCTGGCGGCTGTCCTGCCCTGGAGACGGCGGCGGCATGCGCAGGCCAGATGCAGTACGCGAGAACCTCGGAGCCGGACTCGGGTGTCGCAGTTGGTCGAACGTGGTGTAGACGTTCCGTGCCCTCATCTGCGGGTGTGTCGGTGCTTCGTCGATCGTCAGCACCGGCGTAAGGCAGGCGTCTTGCCCCATAGCGGCAGCGCCCCATTCTTCACGAGTTCGTTCGGCGACGATTTTCGCGAATTGTTCGCGCATCTGCGGCCATGCCGCTCGGTCATTCTGGGCCGGAAGATTTTCCTCAGTGAGGCCCATCACTTTCAACAGATTGGCATAGAATTGCGGCTCGAGAGCGCCGACCGCTATGAACTTCGCATCCTTGGTCGCGTAGCAGCGATAGTACGGTGCGCCACCATCAAAGAAATTGTCCGACCGCCGCTCGGTCCAGCTTCCTCGCTGACGGGAGGCCTGAAATCCTGACATCAAATGCGTTACACCGTCGATCATGGCCGCGTCGATTGTCTGCCCCTTTCCCGATTGCCTAGCCTCCATTGCCGCCGCGAGGAGACCGACAATCAAGTAAAGTGAACCGCCGCCAAGATCCGCGACAAGATTGAGCGGCGGGGGTGGCGGCCGATCGGCATCGCCTAGACAGTATAGCGCGCCCGTTAACGCCAAAAAATTAATATCGTGCCCCGCCTCTTGCGCGAGCGGCCCCTCCTGCCCCCAGCCTGTCATACGTGCATACACCAGACGCGGATTGGCCGTATGGCAAACCTCCGGGCCAAGTCCCAGGCGCTCCATCACGGAAGGGCGAAACCCTTCGGTGAGGGCGTCTGCCTGCTCCACTAATTTCAATACGGTCGCTATGGCCTCAGGTTGCTTGAGATCGAGCGCTACCGATCGCTTGTTGCGATTGTAGAAATCAACCCGTGCAGTCACATCGGGTGGTGCCCCGTGCTTGGGGATACGGTCAATGCGCACCACATCGGCGCCAAGATCGCCGAGCAACGCGCCGGCGAAGGGTGCCGGGCCCAAGCCGCCGATTTCGAGTACGCGAAAACCGTCCAGAGGACCAGTCAAGGCGAAGATCCCTTTTCCCAACATTAGTCAGTCGCAGGCCGAATGCGGTCAAGCAAGCTCAATGCCGGCAATACTCGCAGTAAACACGGCTCGTTAACAGCATGCTCTCACGATCATCGAGTGTGATCGTCTACCGAAAAGGCAATGGACCGCAAAGTTACTCTGTCAGGATAGTTGCATCGCTTGCGGCCCACGAGGCGACGCAGGCAGAGCCGATCTGGGGCATCGTTCCGACCGCGATGTTCAACATCTTCGATTTCAGCTGCAATCCGGAATCGCTGCGGA
>NZ_JAPRAQ010000046.1 GCF_029989365.1 Bradyrhizobium sp. Arg816
GTGTCCGAGCTCGACCAGTTCGTCCACCAGCCAGGCGATCACCCGCTCTGTGCCGCCATAAAGCTTTGGAGGGACGCTTTCGGCCAAGGGGGCGAGCTGGGCGATGCGCATCGGCGCCTAATCCCCCAACGCGCATCGCAGCGCCAGCACGACGGTCGCCGAAATGAGAGACGAGATGGCCAGCAGGGTCCAACTGGGTCTTGTGCTTCCGCGAGCCATCCGCGCGACGAACATCATCATGCGCGTCAGCATTCGTCCGCGGGAAGCCGGTGCAGATAGGCAAGTCCGAAGCCTGCGAGTTCTTCGGAATCGCTTACTCGCTCTTCCCCTCTCCGTTGTAGGTGACGCTCGAGCAGGCAGCGGCGGCTGTCTGATGCATCAACGCCGGGACGCGTCGCCCTGAAGATCGACCACGCCGTGTCTGCGGCCCTTCTGACCGTAACCTCGTCCACCATTCTCACGCTCCGGCGACTCGGATCCAATCACTGGCAACTCAACTTGCCCCGTAAAGTTTCCAGTTTTTCCCGAACGTTCAGGCTCCCTTCGGGCGGGTCATCCGCGCGCTGGTGCGCAGAAGCGCGACATGGCCATTCTGGCGACCAACGGCCGGGATTGGGCCGACCGCACCAAGCGGCTGGCTGCGCGCGTGGCGGACCTCGACATCTTTTCGCAAGGCCTCGTAGAGCTGCATTTTGAGAGCACGCTGCCACGCATGCGGGATCGGAGCAATCCTACGTCCAGCCAGCGCGCAAGTGGGACTGCAAACCATAAGCGGAAGAGGTCCGCTGGCGCGGAGGTTTGAGTGACGTTCAGAGCGCGTCGGGCGTCTTCAATACGTGCCTTACCTGCTCCTCTTTGAGCTGGCGTTCTGCCTCATGCCAAAATTCATCCATCTGTCCGTCGGGCTTGCCGGCCCCCTCCCATAGCTTGTAGGCGCGTGCGCGGATATCGTCCTTGTAGACTTGGGTCATGTGGACCTCCCGACAAAGCACGGCTTCGCCTTGGGGGGCTTCAGGGGATAGTGGCAAGGGCAGTGCAGGCCAGCGATCGGCGGGAAAACTGGACCGCCAATTCAAGCCGTCCGCGCGCCCGCGGTTCCGGATCGTCTCAACTGCATTTTGATCGCGGAGCACGCACCGTTCAGGCCCCTCCGCCCGCGTCTCATTTATACCGTTTGGTTCGCATGAAGCGCCGCTTTTGCCAGCCTGTTCGCTCTCTGCTCGCAGCCAAAACTCCAGATCGCGCCCGTCCGGCCGACCGGATTCGCGCCAGAGCTCAAAGGCGCGATGGCTGGTCTGCTCGCGCAGAGCGGTAGCTTCCAATTCGTCGAGCCGGTTCCTGATGCTCTTGGCAAATCGCTGGAGTCGCTCCACGGTGGCGGCGTCGCAGATCAATGGGATCGCGCGATCGGCCAGCTCGAGCTGATGTTGCAACTTCTGAAGCTCGTCTCGGTACTCCATGACGTCACTCCGGCTCGCTTACCCGCGTCTAAGTAGGAAGCCGCCTGACTGTCAATTTGGACAACTTGCACTGCTGCAGTCTTCGATGACCGAGTCAGGAGAGATTCAGATCCCGTACCACGGCCGCAACATTCCTTTGCGCCTCTTCTCCAAGCGGTTGGATCGGCAATTGCGGGACTGCTTTCGCAAATCCGAGCCCGTTGAACATCGAATATACGACTCGGAGGCTGGTGAAGCGTCGGAACAGGTCCCAAATCGGTTGAAGCTAGTTGTTCAGGCGTCGGGCCGTCGCGGCATCACCGCGCTGGGCGGCTCGCACGATGGCCAGGCACGGTTTAGGAAATATACCCAAGAACGCTGTACCATGTCTCTCCACCGGCCAAGAGCGCGTCCGTGCAGTGCCAGTCAACGCTATAACCAAGGGATAGGTGCTCTCCCACAACATCGCGCAGACTGCGAATGTGATCGGTCACGCCGTCTTTGTCCGGAGCCGGACTCTTGACGGCGACGACGCCCTCGATCCGGCTAAGCCGACCGATCGGCCCAGGCGTGAACCGAAAATGCGTCGTGCCCGGGTTGTCGTGATGCATAGCGGCAGCTTTCCCAGTCGCGCCACCGTCTCAAAATGCGTGAAGACTTCGTCGTCCATGAGAGGTGTGTATGAAACCGCTGCGAGCAGGCCAGCGGTGGCGCCGGCAAGTCGGGCGTCTTGCGCCAGTTTTACCGCCTCGTCCGTCCGCAGCGCGCCGATGCCGACCAACAAAGGCGCGCGCTCCTCCACTTTCCGCGTGGCTATTTCGATCGCCCGCCGACGTTCCTCGCGCGTGAAAAAGACGTAGGATCCTGTGCTTCCAAGAAGTCCGATCGAGTCTACGTCCGCCGCGATCAAACGACCCAGCAGACTTTCGAGCGCGCTTTCGTCGATGCTGCCGTTTTGGTTAGCCAGTACCGGTTGAGCGCATGGTTGCTGCCTCAATTTCGCGAGGGCACCAAGACCGAGAGACTTAAGAGCGTGCTTGCAATGTTTAGTATATAGTGTTTCACTAAACAAATCGAGCTTGGCTGAATCCCTAAGAATCCAGGCAGGCGCGAGGAAACGTCCGTTTAGTCGTTCAGCCCGTGAAGGACTGTATCGCTCTGCTCGAAGCATTCGAGCGGGTTGGAGAGTCGCGCCATGTCGATGGCCGGCCCCACTGGGAGGGAAAGCGTTATGAAACAGACAGTAAAGGCGCTTCTTACTACGTTCGGAGTTCTCGCATCCGCGCTCGGTGTCGGAGTGGGGACTACTCCTGCGCATGCGCAGGCCAAGACCATCACGCTGTGCTGGGCCGCGTGGGATCCTGCCAACGCCCTGGTCGAACTGTCGAAGGATTTCACCGCCAAGACCGGCGTCGGCATGAAGTTCGAGTTCGTGCCGTGGACCAACTATGCCGACCGCTTCCTGAACGAGCTCAATTCGCATGGCTCGCTGTGCGATCTCATCATCGGGGATTCGCAATGGATCGGGGGCGCCGCCGAGAACGGTCAGTACGTCAAGCTCAACGATTTCTTCACAAAGGAAGGAATCAGCATGGACGACTACATGCCGGCGACAGTGGTCGGCTATTCCGAGTGGCCGAAGAACAGCCCGAACTATTGGGCGCTGCCCGCCATGGGTGACGCGGTGGGCTGGACCTATCGCAAAGACTGGTTTGCGCGGCCTGAGATCCAGGCGGATTTCAAGGCCAAGTACGGCCGCGATCTCGCCGTGCCGAAGACGCTCGATGAACTGCGCGACATCGCAAAATTCTTCCAGGGCCGCGAGATCGACGGCAAGAAGGTCTATGGCGCTTCGATCTATACCGAGCGGGGCTCGGAAGGCATCACCATGGGCGTGTCGAACTACCTCTATGATTACGGCTTCCAGTATCAGGATCCGAAGAAGCCGTATTCAATGGACGGGTTCGTCAACTCGCCCGGCGCCGTGAAGGGGCTCGAGGCCTACAAGGAGCTCTACAAGTGCTGTACGCCCCCCGGCGCATCCAACTCCTACATGTCCGAAGGGCTTGATGCGTTCAAGTCGGGGCAAGTCGCGCTGCAGATGAACTTCTTCGCCTTCTTCCCGGGCCTCTACAAAGATCCGAACGTCGGTGGGGACAAGATCGGCTTCTTCAGCAATCCCGCCGGCCCCGCGACCCAGGCGACGCAGCTCGGCGGGCAGGGCATCTCGGTCGTTTCTTATTCCAAGAACCAGGCCGAGGCGCTGCAATATATCAAATGGTTCTCCGGTGGAGATGTGCAGAAGAAGTGGTGGGCGCTGGGCGGCTATTCCTGCGCCAAGTCAGTGTTGAACGATCCGGGCTTCCCGAACAGCGCGCCGTTTGCCGGCGAGTTTTTGAAGTCGATGGGAATGGTCGTCGACTTCTGGGCCGAGCCCTCCTATGCCCAACTCCTGCAAGCCGAACAGAAGCGCGTGCATGACTACGTGGTGGCGGACAAGGGCACCGCGCAGGAAGCGCTCGATGGCTTGGTAAAGGACTGGAAGGCGATCTTCAAGGAAGAAGGCAAGAAGTTCTAGGGCAAACGCCTGGAGCGCACGCCGAGCGCGCTCCAGGCTCTCTTCGGTAGAACCCGCAGGCGTCGCATAGTCGACAATCGCGACGCCAGGATTGACCAGGGCCATGAACGATTTGAGCACTTCGTCGCAGATCACCTACCGCGCCGTCCCGATCCGACCAGGCGTGATACGTCGTATCCGCGGCCTTTCGGACCAGGCGCTCGCATGGCTCTTCATCACACCGACGATCGTGCTGCTGCTGGCGATCAATATCTTCCCGCTGGTATGGACGATCTACCTGTCATTTACCAACTACCGCGCCAATCGGCCGAACGCGCCGACGCTATGGCTGGGGACCGATTGGTACCAGTCGATCCTGACCGATCCGGATATCTGGGCGGCAATGCAGGTCACAGCGCATTTCGTGGTTTGGACCGTGCTGATCGAGACTGTGCTCGGATTCGGCCTTGCGTTCCTGATCGACAAGAAATTCCGTGGCCATGGCCTGTGGACCACGATCATTCTGTTGCCGATGATGCTCTCACCAGCGGTTGTCGGCAATTTCTGGACTTTCCTCTATCAGCCGCAGATCGGGCTGTTCAACTACGTGGTCGCCTTCTTCACGGGGCGCGGCGCTTCGTCGTTCCAGATGCTGGGAGACGTGACCCTCAGCCCGTGGGCCATCGTCATCGTCGACGCCTGGATGTGGACGCCTTACGTGATGCTGATTTGCCTGGCGGGGTTGCGGTCGATCCCGGATTACATTTATGAGGCAGCGGAGGTCGACCGCGCGTCGAATTGGCGGCAGTTCTGGTCGATCACGCTGCCGATGGCTCTGCCGTTCATCATGCTCGCGGTGCTCTTTCGCGGGATCGAGAATTTCAAGATGTTCGACATGGTCAACCTCCTGACCGGAGGAGGGCCGGGCTCGACCACTGAGGTCGCTTCGATCACACTGAAGCGCGCAGCCTTTGAGAGTTGGCGAACCGGCTATTCCTCGGCCTTCGCGATCATTCTGTTCGTGACAGTGTTTGGCCTTGCCAACATCTACGTCAAGGCGCTGAACCGGGTGAAAAGCAGATGAGCGCCTCAAATGCAGCCCACTCAGTCGTCGAACCGTCGACCGGCACTCGCCGCTTTGCCGGTCTGCTCGTCATACTCTATGCCATCATAACGATGGTTCCGCTGATATGGATCGTGCTCACCTCGTTCAAGTCGCCTGACGATGCGATCTCCTATCCGCCGAAGGTCCTCTTCAAGCCTTCCCTTGAAGGCTATTGCAATGTCTTCACAACACGCTCGCGTCAGACTCAGGAGTTTATCCAGACGCTGGGGCCGCCGCAGGGGCTTTGTGACAACATCGCGCGCAGCCGCAACATGGTTGTCGCTGGGCCGTCGAACTACGTGCCGCGCTTCATCAACTCGCTGATCATCGCCTTTGGCTCGACGGTGCTTGCCGTCGCGCTCGGTACGCTCTCGGCTTATGGTTTTTCGCGCTTCCGCGTGCCTCTCAAGGACGACCTCCTGTTCTTCATTCTGTCGACCAGAATGATGCCGCCAATCGCGGTCGCGATCCCGATCTACCTGATGTACCGGACCGTCGGGCTATCGGACACCCGTCTCGGGATGATCCTGCTCTACACTTCGGTGAACGTCTCGCTCGCTGTCTGGCTACTCAAGGGCTTCATCGACGAAATCCCGCGCGAATACGAAGAAGCGGCAATGATCGATGGCTATACGCGCTTTCAGGCGTTCGTGAAGGTGGTTCTACCGCAGGCGACGACGGGGATCGCGGCCACGGCGATCTTCTGCCTGATTTTTGCGTGGAACGAATACGCCTTTGCTGTGCTTCTGACCTCTGGCAACGCTCAGACCGCGCCCCCATTCATTCCGATCATCATTGGCGAAGGCGGCCAGGATTGGCCGGCCGTAGCCGCCGGCACGACGATCTTTCTTGTGCCGATCGTCGTGTTCACGGTGCTGCTTCGCAAGCATCTTCTGCGCGGGATTACCTTTGGGGCCGTTCGCAAATGAACCTCGATGTGAACACGTCAACGCCGCACGTCAGCCTGACGAGCAGAATGTTGCGGCGCGGTCCGCTGGAGGCCATCGCGACGGCGATCATTGCCGCAGGCGTGGTCATGCTGATGCAGCCGTTTTTTCTGACGCTTTATTCCTGGTCTTTCGCGGTCACTCTCTTTGGGACGGTGATGTTCACGATCGTCTCGAAGGTCCGGGAGTAGCGCTCGATGGCACAGATCAGGGTTGAAGCGCTCAACAAATCCTTTGGAGAGTTTCACGCAGTCAAGGGCGCGAGCTTTACGGTGGATGACGGCCAGTTCCTTTGTCTGCTTGGGCCGTCCGGCTGCGGCAAAACGACAACGCTGCGGATGATTGCAGGACTGGAATTGCCGACATCCGGCACGATCAGGCTCGACGGTGAGGACGTGACGATGAACCGTGCCTCCGCGCGAGATATCGCCTTCGTCTTCCAGCTATTCGCGCTCTATCCGCACATGAATGTCCGGCGCAATATCGGCTTTCCGCTCAAATGCGAGGGGATCGGAGCCGTGGAGTGCGACCGGCGCGTGGTGGAGGCCGCTCGGATCCTGCGCATCTCCCACCTCCTTGATCGGTCGGTTTCGACCCTCACCGGCGGCGACCGTCAGCGCGTCGCGCTTGGGCGGGCGATCGTCCGCAAGCCGAAGTGCTTCCTGATGGATGAGCCACTCGGAGCGCTCGATACCGAGATGCGCGAGGCGATGATTCAGGAATTGCGCGCGCTGCATGACCGGCTTGGCGCGACCACCGTTTACGTCACGCATGATCAACTGGAGGCCATGGCAATGGCGGACCTGATTGCGGTGATGAACAACGGCGTGGTCGAGCAGATTGCGAGTCCGCGCGACATTTATGACCGGCCTGTTTCGCTCTTCGTCGCGGACTTTATCGGTTCTCCAGCGATGAATTTCCTGCCGTTTCGCGGCAGCCTGCAAGCCGGGGCGCAGGCGATCCGGCTCGGGGATCGCGACGTTGCGATACCCACCGCACGCGAGGCTCTGGTGGAGAGCGACCTTGTCCTGGGCGTCAGACCCGAGCATGTGCGTTTTTCCGATAGCGGCATGGTGCGGGGCGAGATCTATGGGTCGGAATATCTCGGCACAACGCAGATCGTGACGGTGACGACGCCTTACGGCGCCCTCAAGGCCCGCTCGCCCGCCAGCATGCCCTTTCGGATTGGGATGAATGTCGGGCTCGATTTTCGGCCCGATACGTTGTCGCTCTTCGACCAGGGGTCGGGACGGGCAATACGCACCGCATTGCACGAGGGAGGCAAGCATGGCTGAAGTCGAGATCGGGGCGGTCTCCAAGGCGTTTGGCAAGACGCAAGCCGTCGTCGATCTGTCCCTCACCATTGGAGATGGCGAATTCGTTGCGTTGCTGGGGCCGACCGGCGCCGGCAAGACAACGACGCTGCGTCTCGTTGCCGGATTAGAGGCGCCCGACAGCGGTTCGGTCCGCATCGACGGACGGGATGTGACCAGTGATGCGCCGGCGGATCGCGACGTCGCCTTCGTATTCCAGCAATATTCGTTGTACCCGCATCTGACCGTGTTCGAGAACATGGCCTTTGCGCTACGCGCGCCGACTCGGCGCCTGCCGGAGGCCGAAATTCGCGCTAGGGTCGAACAGGTCGCGCGTCTTCTTCATATCGAGGCCAAGCTCCACAGCAAGGCGACCCAGTTGTCGGGCGGGCAGATGCAGCGCGTTGCGATTGGCCGCGCTCTGGTGCGCTCGCCCTCGATCTACCTGATGGACGAGCCGCTTTCTTCGCTCGATGCCAAGCTGCGCGGTGAAATGCGCCTGGAGCTTAAGCGCATCCAGATCGATCTCGGCGCGACGATCCTCTACGTCACCCACGACCAAACCGAGGCTATGACCATGGCATCGCGCATCGGCGTGATGGAGGCCGGGCGGCTGATGCAGATCGGCACGCCGCGCGAGATTTACGAGAACCCGGTCAACGCCTATGTCGCTGCCCGGCTCGGCCAGCCGATGATCAACCTGCTGCCGGCCGGTCTATTCGCGGGCGCTCCGTCGACCGCCAAGACCATCGGGGCGCGTACCGAGCACCTGGCTATCACACGCAATGGCGGAGACGTGTCGGCAACCGTCACGCGGGTCGAGCATCTCGGCGACCAGAGTCATTTGCACCTAGATCTCGGTGGTCAACCCGTTGTGACGTTGGCGGAGTCTGAGACCACGTTAGATGTCGGCGACGTGGTGTCACTACGCCTCAACAAGCCGCTGTTCTTCGACGCGACCGGCAGGAGGGTCGCAGCATGAGTCTCGATCGGGCCTCTAGGGAGAATCTGGTGCGGGCGCTCGCGGAAGCGGTGATCCAGCACGCCGACGAACTGACCAGCCTCGACCAGGCGATCGGTGACGGCGATCATGGGCTGAACATGAAACGCGGCTTCGAGGCCGTGCTCGCGACGTTGCCCGGCCTTGCGGACAAGTCTCTGCCAGAAATGCTGAAGTCGATCGGAATGACGCTGGTCATGAAGGTTGGCGGAGCCTCTGGGCCGCTGGTTGGCACCTACTTCATGGAGTTGGGCAAGGCGCTTCCAGAGCAGCCAACACGTGCAGAGTTCGTCGCGGCCGCGGATCTGGCGATCAACGCCGTGAAGGCACGCGGACGCTCAGAAGCAGGACAGAAGACCTTGCTCGACGTGCTGGTGCCGGTGCAAGCGGTATTGGCCGCGGGCGGCGATGCGCGGGCGATTGCGATGGAGGCAGCGCAGGCGGCCGATCGCACCACGCCGATGCTCGCTATTCGCGGCAGGGCCTCTTTTCTCGGCGAACGTTCGATTGGTCACATGGACCCAGGTTCGCGCTCAGTGTCCCTGTTGATCGGCGCTGCGGCTAAAGTATTGGAATTCGAGGTAAGGTTATGAGCAGTCCAGATCGCGGCAATGTCGGAATCGTCATCGTTTCACATTCGCCCAAGATTGCGGAAGGCGCGGCAGATATGGTGCGTCAGATGGTGGGCAATGCGGTGCCGCTCGCCTGGACCGGCGGCGATGTCGATGGAGGGCTCGGCACGAATGTTGCTGGAATCCTGGAGGCGATCGAGGCGGCGTGGTCCGCAGCAGGTGTGGCTGTGCTCGTTGATCTCGGCGGTGCGGAGACAAATTCCGAGATGGCGGTGGAAATGTTGGCTGAAGATCGAAGGGCGCGCGTCGTCGTCTGCAATGCCCCGGTGGTCGAAGGAGCGGTGATTGCAGCGACGGAATCCTCGGGTGGCTCATCGCTCGCAGCCGTCAAGCGTAGCGCGGAGGAATTCTATGCATGATGCCCACGCCAGCCGGGCAGGTGAGACGTCGGTGCCGCTGACCGCCTCGGCGGTTCTCGTCAACAAGGTCGGACTTCATGCGCGGCCGTCGGTCAAGCTCACGCAGTGTGCGAAGAGGTTTGCCGCAAAGATCGAACTCGCCCTCTCTGGAGACGGGCCTTGGACGGATGCCAAGAGCCCGGTGAAGGTGATGCGTGTAAAAGCTCCGCAGGGGGCGACGCTGCATTTCCGGGTCGCCGGACCGGACGGAGAGGTGGCGCTTGCTGCCATGCTTGCGCTTGTGCATGACGGTTTTGGTGAGGCTTAACGGCAGTGGCAGAGATCCAACTTATCGGCCGTGCCGCATCGCCGGGCCTCGCGTTCGGGCCGGTCGCCGTGCTGACTGCGGCCGTGGCCGGGCGAATGGCGAGCGAGGATCCGGAGCAGGAGGCTGCAGCGCTGCGGGCGGCGATTGGGCGGGCGAGGGCGCAACTCGCCGAACAGATCAAGACGATTCAGAGTGAGGCGGCAGACATTCTGGAGTTCCAGGCCGCCATGTTGGAGGACGATGCACTAACAGATACGGCATATGAACTTATCGCGATCGGGATCGCTGCCGACCATGCCTGGCGCCGGGCACTCGACCTAGAGATCGCCGGCTATCGCGCGGCTGAAGATGAATATTTCCGTGCCCGGGCCGTTGATATCGTTGACATCCGCGATCGCGTGCTTGCGCATCTGGGCGGTGTGGATGTTGTCGCCGGAATCGCGGGCGGATCGATTGTTGCGGCTGAAGATATCACGCCTTCGACCTTTCTTGCGACTGACTGGTCGCAAGGCGGCGCGATCGCGCTGGCCAGTGGCTCACCTTCCTCGCATGTCGCCATGTTGGCGCGTGCGCGCGGGGCGCCGATGGTCGTTGGATTAGGTCCGTTGTCGTGGCATGGACAGCCACCAGTCTTGGCGCTGGTAGACGGCGACGCCGGAAGGGTCATCTTCGATCCGGAGCCGGAGACCATCCGTCTCTTTGAGCTGCGTATGGCGGCTGCGAAGGCCGAACTGGCTGTCGCCGAGGCGACCAGCCTTGCGCCTGCCTTCGTCGCCAATGGTCGGCGGATAGCGGTTCTGCTCAATGTCGCCGGGCCTGAAGACCTTGCAAACCTTGATTCCGCAATTTGCGACGGCATCGGCCTTGTACGCACGGAATTCCTGTTCGAGGCGGCCCACGGCCTGCCGGACGAGGAAACGCAATACAGGGTCTATCGAGACATTCTCGTCTGGGCCCAAGACAAGCCGGTGACGATCCGGACCTTGGATGCAGGCGGAGACAAGCAGGTTCCCGGTTTGACGGTCGAAGGTGAGAGCAATCCGTTTCTCGGCCTCCGCGGTATCCGCCTCTCGCTCGCGCGGCCGGAGGTGTTTCGCATGCAGCTCCGCGCGCTCTGCCGTGCGGCTGTCCATGGCACGCTGAAAGTGATGTTGCCCATGGTTGCGGTCCCGTCGGAATTGGACCGCGCGAACGAAATACTTGACGCGGAGTTCACAGCCCTCCAAGCGAAAGGAGTTGCCTGCGCTCGACCGCCGCTCGGCATTATGGTCGAGGTGCCAGCGGCGGCGCTCTGTGCAGCGGATTTTGGCGCTGCATTCTATTCCATCGGTTCGAACGATCTAACCCAGTACACCATGGCGGCGGCGCGCGACATCGGCGCAGTCGCTGACCTCAATGATACCAGCAATCCGGCTGTGCTGGCATTGATAGCCGCGACCGTCGAGGCCGGGCTAAAGCGTGGCGTCGAGGTTTCGCTCTGTGGCGACGCCGCGGCCAACACTCACCTCACGGCGGCGCTGCTCGCGACCGGATTGACAACTCTCTCTGTGTCGCCGATTGCCGTCGCACGGCTCAAGGCCGCAATCGCAAAGGTGAGTTCATGAAGGACGATGTCGGCAAGGACACGCCCGGTGACAAGAATGTCGCAGAATACAAAATAATCCTGCGAAAGGTACTCGACAATCGGCCCTCGGGGACGCGCCTGAAGCTTGCGGCGGCGCTGGGCAAGAATCGTTCGTTCGTGAGTCAAATCACGAATCCGGCTTATCTGGTGCCGATCCCGGCGAAGCATGTCGCGGTCATCTTCGACGTCTGCCATCTGTCCAGCGCCGAGCGTGCGGCATTTCTCGATGCGTATGGCCGCGCGCACCCCGGAAGACTGCGCGCACCCCACCGCGAAGCGCGCACGCGTGTCATTACGGTGACCGTTCCTGAACTTGGTGACGACAAGAAGAATCGTGCGCTCGAGCAGCTCATCGTCGATTTAGCCGCGCAGCTCGCGCGCTTTGCGGAAAGCGTCGGTTAGCCATTGAATCGAACTTTAGACCGGACTGGGAGAACGCTCATGAAAAAGCTGATCAACAGCGCCGATACTGTACTCGAAGAAAGTCTTGACGGCCTCGCCGCAGCGCACGCGGATATCCTGCTTCTCGGCGCCGAGCGAAAATTTGTGCGCCGTCGCACGTTGAAACCGGGCAAGGTCGCGCTGATTTCGGGAGGCGGCTCGGGACATGAGCCGCTGCATGCGGGCTTTGTCGGCCTGGGCATGCTCGACGCGGCTTGCCCCGGCCAGGTCTTCACCTCGCCGACGCCAGATCAGATGATCGAGGCTGCGGAGGCCGTCGACACCGGCGCAGGTGTGCTGTTCATCGTCAAAAACTATGAAGGCGATGTGATGAATTTCAACATGGCAGCCGAGATGGCCGGCCGAGAAGTCGCAAGCGTGGTGACGAACGACGACGTGGCGGTCGAAAAATCGACCTACACGACCGGTCGTCGCGGTGTCGCTGGAACGTTGATCGTGGAAAAAATGGTCGGCGCCGCTGCGGAGACCGGAATGCCGCTTGCCGCGCTCAAGGCGCTCGGCGATGAAGTCAACCGGCGTACGCGCTCGATGGGGGTAGCTCTATTGCCATGCACTGTGCCGGCCGCCGGACGGCCAAATTTCACGTTGGCCGACGATGAAATGGAAATGGGCGTCGGCATTCATGGCGAGCCTGGCCGGCGCAGGGTACCGTTGGCTTCCGCCGATGCGATCGCCGCCGAGGTGCTCGACGCGATCCTGAAGGATCTTGCGCCGAGCAAGGGCAGTGAAGTGCTGCTTCTCATTAACGGATTTGGTGCGACGCCTCTGATCGAACTCTATCTGATGGTCAATGCCGCAAAGCGGACTCTGGATCGCGCGGGGATCACCGTGACGCGCTTCCTGACCGGTTCCTACGTCACATCCCTCGACATGGCCGGTGTCTCGATCACCGTATCGGTGCTCGATCGCAAAGCCACGACATTATGGGATGCCCCGGTGCAGACCGCAGCTCTGCGTTGGGGCGTCTGATTTCCGCGCGGCTCATTTTTTGCTGCAATCGAAGTCCTATCGACTCCGCCCCGCTTAGGCTCGTCCATGCAAGGGAGCCGTTTCTCGTCGGCTCGATCGATCGAATAGTGGCGTCCGCGCCGCCAAGGTAGTGTGGCTGCCGAGAAAACCTGGATCGAGGCAATGAGAAGTAAGATTCAACAAAAAGGACCGGATCGGAGGATCCACTCGTAGCGCAAAAAGGGACGTTGGGGTGTAGATGTTGGAGCTGAATAGCTCCCGCTAGCTGAATCTAGCTCGAACTTCCCAATCATGGATCGGAGCGAGAGTTTGATTGTTTCAATAGTTGAAACAGTGCGTATGCACGATGTGTGCACCGAGAGTTCACAAAAATCTAACGCGCCCAATTTGGGGGGCCAACATCGTTCCAAATTCTGAGCCGGTAACGACCCTTCTTTGTCTGCGGCAGACCGTACCATCTCGCAGACAAAGGCTGGTGCGAGATGTGGAGCCTGCCGGCTGTGGGCGCTCAAGCAGCAAAGCAAGCGAGTGTGAGGCGTTGCCAACTATGGGGTCCGGTCAGCGTCCCTCGACCACGACGCTGCTTATCGGCCCGTTGTACCCTTGACCTGAAAAGTCGCCATCGTTTGGCTGACCGTACCAGATGATCCATTCGCCATGCGGACAATTGAAATCCCAAATATCTTGAAACCAGTCGCCCTCATACCAGTATCCGCGCCCTTTAAATTCGACACGATCTCCGCGAGCAATGTGATCCCACTGGTCCTTGCTAACTCCTAGCTCGACCATCACCTCGCCGTTGCCCCAAGTCGCAGCAGGCGCCTTGTAAGACACCTTCGGCATATGATGTGACGCCTTGGTTGGCTGGAGATATTCGGCAAGTCGGAGTGATCGATTGTCGCACTTGCGCCACATCGCGCGCCGCCTTTGTATACAGGACCGCATAAAATTAAACCAGGAATGCGCGATGGCAAAAATCCTCGTTGGCGTTGTTGCGATGCACCGAACAACGTACGCTCGGCGAGCGGCTCAGGCTGTATGTCGAAGAGAACTTCCATAATGCTTGAAGAAGTTATCAAGCTTCACTGGTTCGCCGGTATCTCGCCAGAACAGTCTTTTACCGAGGCTGGCCGCCACTGCGAGGCGGTGGTGGCCGCCGATTAAAGTATGGTCATCGGATGCTGTTGCGATGATCTCGCCGTCTTCGTCCACGATTTTCATGTGCTGCCTCCAATCCAGCGTGCGGTCAGGCCGCCGCGATGGTGCGCAATCTATCTAACCCTATGCGGGCTCTGGGCGTTCCAACCCATGAAGATCACAGCTTCCGTATTCGACATGCGCCACATCGCCGCCCTTTGTGTACCAACTGGCAAGGCCCGATTGTGGAGGGCGCGTGCCAGCACTCGACGGTCCCGGACCTGGAAGCCGCCCGGCGATGACAAATGGGCAAATTGTTTGTTGTGGATCAATTCCAAGGTGCCCGGACAGTCGTACGCTGCGTCGAAAACGAGGGAGGTTCCACATGGCATCAATCTTCTCGACGCCCGATCCAGAAAAATGCCCTCAATGTGGTTCTGGGTTGGTCCATCTAGAGTGGCGTGAGCGCGTCAATGCCCAAGAAATCCATGATCTTTGGCGCTGCTTTAACTGCAAAAGCGAGTTTGTCACCGCCGCCACTCCTGATGAGAGAGAACCCTCGGTCGTCGAGATAACCAAGCCCTTCTTTACGAGCCTAATCGTCTAATCGACTGGCGTGGCTCGCGCTTTAATTGACGCCTTGACCGCCAGCTTTTGCTTCAGCGCGAGGTGGTGGCGTCAGTCAAATTGCAACCTGGACCGAATATCGGTATCGGTGGTTGCTCGTCCCCGCAACCACTTCTGTCATAACTCACTCACCGTCCCGGTCTAACCGCCGGGACGGATGAGGCGGGTCACGGACCGGGCGATGGAGCCGGTCCAGTTTCATGCAACGTTACTCGATTCCTCCATGGTGATCCGGCGTCGCGGCACGCAGCGCTTCCAGCGCGCGATCGATCGCCTTGTCGACACTGCCGTGATTGGAGCTATAACCCTTGAAACTTGGCTCGCATATGCGGGCCTTCACTTTCTTGTCTGCTTGATCCCGGGCCAACGGCGTCGCTGAAGGACTGGCCGCCGGCCTTCGGCGTTCCCTTGCCACAATCAGCGGAATTTTAATCGTCAATGCTGCATATTTGGCGTTGGCGGCGTCCGGAGCCCGCGCGCGCCCTGGGCGGTCTGCCCCCCCGGAAACACCATGCGCATGCAGGCGCCGCCGGAGGGCGCCTGATCGGCCTCGATGTGCCCGCCGTGCAGGCGCATGATGGACTGTACCAGATCGAGGCCGAGGCCGGCGCCGCGGCCGCCCTGATGCAGCCGATGGAACGGTTCGAAGATGTGTTCGCGCTCCTCGGGCGGGATGCCATCGCCGTCGTCGCAGACCTCGATCCGGCCGTCATTCGTCACCCGAACCAGGATCGTGCCGCGCCGCCGTCCGTGGTCAATGGCGTTCTGCACCAGATTGGTGAGCGCACGTTCGAGCGCGGTCTGATCGCCTGTTACGACGACCGCCTCGTCTTCGTGTTCGAAAGACATTTCATAGCCGGCGGCGAAGGCGAGCGGCGCCAGGTCGAGGACGACCCGCCGGGCGACGCCGATGAGATCGACGGCGGCGAACGCGTCTGTTCCCTGGTCGAGGCGTTGCAGATCCAGAAGCTGGCCGGCCATGACGCTGAGGCGGGTGGTATCCTCGAGCAGCAGCGTCTTCTCCGGTCCGGCCGCAAGCGAAGACACCCGTGTCGAAAGAATTGCGATCGGGGTCCGCAGCTCATGCGCGGCATCGGCGAGGAAGCGCCGATGGCGCTCATAACCCTTGTCGAGGCGGCCGAGCGCGTCGTTGATGGCCTTGACCAGCGGGGCAATCTCGATCGGCACCTCGTCGAGCGGCAACTGCACGCCGCGCTGGTCGATGTCGATCCGCTCGGCCTGCGCCGCCGCTTGCCCGAGCCCCTTTCATGGTCCGGCGAACCACGAACGGCGTCGCCACCAGCGTCGCCAGCGTCATCAGCACGATGATCGGCAGAATGACATTCAGGAACAGGAACGGAGTCCCCGCCAACGCCCGCCACATCGACAGCTGGCCGTATGTTCCGGTCAGGATCTGGATCCGTCCGGCCGCGGTATCGACCCATTTGGCGAGCCCCGACGGCGGCGAGGCTTCCGCCGCATTCCATCTGAGCCGGGCCTCGCTCACGTGATCGAGGGCGGATGCGATCGGCGCGAATTGCGGCGGCACCGTGCCTTCGGAAAGCTGATGGCCCTCGGCGTCGCGGATGACGAACCAGAGGTCGGGGTGCTCGGATCGAATGACCGACAATTCGGGCGTTTGGTGCAGCGACAATCCGCCCGCGGCGTCGCGCGCGATCGCGTCCCTCAGCGCATCCAGGGTGCTGCCTTCATAGTCGTCGAGTAGCAGCCCGGTCCGCAACAGCACGATCGCGGCGAGCCCGATCAACAGGATCAGCAGCGTCAGCATGATCGCCTGCAAGCTCGCGAGGCGCCCAACCAGGCGCCAGGTCAGGGACCGCGGCCGCAGCGCGCTCACGTGGTCTCCCGCAAGACATAGCCGAGGCCGCGGACGCCGTTGATCGTCACGCCGGCGTCGGCGTCAGCGAGTCTGCGGCGCAAGCGCGAGACATGGGTGTCGAGCGCGTTGGGCTGAACCGCGTCGTCGAGACCGTAAACCGCCTCCATCAGCGCGGAGCGCTGCACCATACGTCCCATCCGATGCGCGAGCGCCTCTAGCAGCAGCAATTCGCGACGCGGCATCTCGAGCGTCTGGCCGTCGACGCTCGCCTCGCGATGACCGGAGTCGAACGACAGGCGGCCGATCCGCGCGACCTCGCTCTGTACATTGGCGGGGCGGCGCAACAGCGCCCGCAGCCGTGCCAGCAATTCCTCGAACGCAAAGGGCTTGCCGAGATAATCGTCCGCGCCCTTGTCGAGGCCCAGGACGCGGTCTGCAAGTTCGCCGCGGGCGGTGAGAACCAGCACCGGCACGGCATTACCGCTCTCGCGCAACTTCGGAATCAACGACAGGCCATCGCCATCCGGCAGCTGGCGATCAAGTACGATCGCATCGTAATTGCCCTCCGCGGCGATTACCTCGGCTTCGGACAGATCCGGCGCGTGATCGACGAGCATGTTGTGACGCGCGAGCGCCGCGCGCAGCGCCGTGACCATCTCCGGCTCGTCTTCTACCAACAGCACCCGCATCGAGAAGTCTTTCCTTCGCGCCCATCGTCATCTCTGCCGGTTTTATGCCCAATTCATTGCGGCAACCTTGCGGCCTCTGGCAGGCGAAACGTCGCGGATGATTTTCCAAGGGAAGCGCATTCGCGACAGATTCTCGCAAGCTTCGCATGACACTGAAGTCATCGTCGGGCCCGGCTTGATCATGTTGCCGCGCCGGACATGGCTCACTAGCGAGTGCCCTCCGCTTTCGATGGCGGGCACAGGCAAGCGGAAAGACATTTGAATGGCCTTGTTGCTGAACCCGACCCGCGAGACCGTCTACATCGCGAGGGAGAGCCGGCATGTCGGCTGCTGACATCCTGCCGTTCTTCCGCGCCTGGGTCCGCAATCCGCTGCGCGTTGCCGCCGTCGCGCCGTCAGGGCCCGCCGTGTCAGCGCTGATGGCGCAGGAGATCACCGCCGACACCGGTCCCGTCATCGAACTCGGTCCCGGCACCGGCGTATTCACCCGCGAACTGCTCCGTCGCGGCATCAGCCAACAGGATCTGACGCTGGTCGAATACGGCTCCGATTTCATCCCGCTGTTGCAGCAACGCTTCCCCGGTGCGCGCGTGCTGTGGATGGATGCAGCCTGGCTGGTGAGGGAAAAGCTGTTCGAGGGCGCGCCGGTCGGCGCCGTCGTCTCTGGGCTCGGGCTGCTCACGATGCCGCCGGAGAAAGTGCTCGCGATCCTTGGCGGCGCGTTTGCCTATCTCCGTCCGAACGGCGCGTTCTACCAGATCACCTACGGCCCGCGCTGCCCCGTGCCCGATGCGATCCTCGATCGTCTCGACCTGCAGGCAAGCTGCATCGGGCAGACCTATCGCAACCTGCCGCCGGCCTCGGTGTACCGGATCAGCCGCCGTCCCCCCTACACGTGACCGAGGCATCATGGACACGTCGAACACGATCGCAATGTTTCTCCATTTCGGCCTGCTGGGAATTGGTTGCCTGGCGGTGGCCGAGAAATTCATTCCGCTGTTTCCGTCCTACGTCCTGTTGATGCTGCTCGGTCTCACCGTGTCCGACGGCGCGACGCTTGCGATGACCATCGTGGCAACCAGCATCGGGTCCGTCGTCGGTGCGATCGGCTGGTACGGGCTCGGCCGCGCGCTCGGCTCGCAGCGCATCGAGCGGCTGGTGAGGACTTACGGAAAATACGTGTTGCTGCGGCCCTCGTTCTATCAGCAGCTCACCAATGCCTATCGCGGCAACCATTTCTGGGTGACGCTGATCGGCCAGACGCTGCCGACCGTGCGGATCTACCTCGCCTTGCCGGCCGGCGTGCTGCGGCTCGATCCGCGTGCCTTCGTCGCGGCCACCGCGATCGGCTCCGTGATCTGGAATATGCCGTTCCTCAGTCTCGGCTACGCGCTGCGCGGCAGCGGCCAGGATCCCGTCAGCGTCGGCTTCTGGGTGGTGGCCATCCTGATCTCCGTCGAGGTCGCGATCATCCTCGGACTTCGCTTCTACAAGCGCGCGATCGCGCGGCCGCGCCTCGTTCCGTCGCGTGCCATCGCCGCCCCCAAGCCTGTCGAGGAGATCGCATGAGAGCCCTGTTGTCCCGCTTCCGGCCTGGCTCCCACACCATCGAGCATCTGACGGCCGCGCTGCTGACCCTGCTCGCCGGCCTTCAGTTCGGCGTTGCGGCGTCCGACGGTCGGCATCGTGGCGCCCAACTCGCGCTGCTCGTCTTTGCCGTCGCCGTCTACTGGCATCGCTCGATCTTCCGTCGGCGCGCCAACCGCGATGTGACGAAAGCCGTTGCGGGATTGGCGGAAGCCGCGGCGATGGCGTTCCTCCGCGAGGGCAATAGCGCCGACCGGCCAGCGCAGTGCCTCGATCAGGCAGTGGCTTTGCCGCGCGATCTCGTCAAGGTCAGGAGCCTCTTCATCTCCGATGTCCATCTCGGCACAAGGGGATGCCAGGCCGAGCGGCTGATCGACTTTCTCCGTCACCATGACGCCGAGACCGTGTATCTGGTCGGCGATATCGTCGACGGCTGGTATCTGAGGTCGAGTTGGTACTGGCCGAGTGCGCATAATGCGGTGGTGCAGGAGCTCGTCGAGCTGGCGCGGCACGGCAAGCGGCTGGTCTATGTGGCCGGCAATCACGACGAGTTCGTCCGCGACTATGTCGGCTCGACCTTTGGCGGCGTCGAGGTGGTCGAGCATGCGATCCACCGCGGGATCGACGGCCGCGACTACCTCGTCGTCCATGGCGATCATTTCGATCTCGTGGTGCGCCACGCCCGCTGGCTCGCGCTGCTTGGCGACTTCGGCTACCGCACGGCGCTCGCCTCCAACGTCTGGCTCAACTGGATCCGGAGCCGGTTCGGGCTGGCCTACTGGTCGTTCTCGTCCTGGGCGAAGCTGCGGGTCAAGAATGCCGTCAACCACATCGGCCGCTTCGAGGAGGTGCTGTCGTTGGAAGCAAGACGCCACGATGCAGAGGGCGTGATCTGCGGCCACATCCACCACGCGGCGATGCATGACGAGTTCGGCATCCGCTACATCAACACCGGCGACTGGGTGGAATCCTGCACCGGCGTCGTCGAGCACCAAGACGGCCGGTTCGAGATCATCCGCTGGGCCGAGGCGCGGCCGCGACAGATGTCGGGCGAGGCGAGCGTGGTACCATTCGCAAGGGCGGTCGCCTGATGCGCGTGCTGGTGGCAACCGACGCCTGGCATCCGCAGGTCAACGGCGTGGTCCGTTCGCTCGAATATCTCGCCAGCGAAGCGCCCTCGCTCGGCGCCGACATCGCATTCCTCACCCCGGGCGATTTCCGCGCCGTGCCGCTGCCGGGCTACCGCGAGATACGCCTTGCGTTGGCCACGGTGGGGCGCATCGAGCGCGCGATCAAAAGCATGCGCCCGGACTCCGTGCACATCGCGACCGAGGGGCCGATCGGGTGGATCACGCGCTATGTCTGCCAGACGCGCGGCTACCCGTTCACGACCAGCTATCACACTCGCTTTCCAGAATATCTGGCAGCGCGGCTGCCGGTACCGTTGAAGTGGAGCTACGCAGCGCTGCGCCGCTTCCACAACAGCGGCGACGGCACCATGGTCGGGTCGCCGACGCTCGAGCGGGCTCTCAAGACGCATGGCTTCCGCAAGTTGATGCCGTGGTCACGCGGCGTCGATGCCGAGCTGTTCCGTCCCCGCACCGCGCGGCCGCTTTCCTTCCCGCAACCTGTGTTTCTCTATGTCGGCCGCGTCGCGGTTGAGAAGAACCTCGATGCCTTCCTCAATCTCGATCTGCCGGGCTCCAAGGTCGTGGTCGGGGACGGGCCGTCGCGCGCGAACCTGCGGGCACGATTTCCGCACGCACATTTTCTCGGCACGCGGACGGGGAGGGCGCTTGCCGAGGTCTATGCTTCGGCGGATGTCTTCGTCTTTCCGAGCCTGACGGATACGTTCGGGATGGTGATCCTCGAAGCCTTGGCGTGCGGCGTGCCGGTCGCGGCATTCCCGGTCATGGGACCGCTCGACGTGATCGGCCGGTCAGGCTGCGGCTGCCTCGATCTCGATCTGCGCCGCGCCGCGCTCGACGCATTGCAGGTGCCGCGCGAAGAATGCCGCGCCTACGCCCTGACCTTCACCTGGCGCGAAAGCGTGCGGCAGTTCATCGATAACATCAGGCGGGCGCACGGGATGTAGGCCGACGCCGCGCGACTGTTACTCGCGAGCAGATGGGCGCAATGTTATCGCTGCCCAATGGCGGTAGATTTTCAATCGCGCCCCTATACGGCGATCATCAGCACGGACGAACACGGACTGGTCACCAGCTAGTAATCGCATTTTGGGCTGGGACGAGCGGGAAATGCTTGGCGAGTCCTTGGACTGCATGTTCACCGAAGAAGCCCGTCAAGGACAGTTGCAGCGCGAAATTGAAGATGCGATCTTGCATGGAAAGGGCGGCGGCGAGGTGCGGCGCGCAACCGAAACGGGCTCGGCATCCTGCGCTGTCGTGCGTCCCCGGCACCTCAGCCTCGCTGCGTTGCTGAGTGCGAAACTGGCGCGCCACAATTTGCGCTAGAGCACCATCGCTTCCTCCCAGCCCTGGCGTCGGCAGAGGTTGTAGAGCTCGACGCTCTGCCGCGGGATGATGCAGGCCGGTCCCGCCATCCAGCCCTGCCCGCCGATCAGCATGACCGCGGCCGGGATATGGGCGGAGGCCGAGAACACCCGGATATTGTCGCCGCACCGGCATGATCGAGAGCAGCCGCCATCACTCAAGTCGGTCTAGCGCCATCGAGCGGATTGCGGCGTGCGAACTCGCGCACGAACGAAAAGTGGACGTATCTGGTGCGGTTTCTGGTGCGGTCGTCGCGCTGAGGGCAACGAAGACCAAGTAAGATCCTGATGCAATTGGTGGGCCCGGCAGGACTCGAACCTGCAACCAGACCGTTATGAGCGGCAGACTACCGATCGGCCTTGTTGATTTTGCTGCGGTTTCATTTGCGTTCGATCGCGTTTGTTGCGTTTCGATGAGGTCGTTTCTGGTGCGAAACTGGTGCGGTCACGCCCGCTCGTGCAACCGCGCAGGTCACCGAGAATGTCTTTGACACGCGGATTCACGAAATCAAAACGAGCAAGTTATTCAGCAAAGGGGGGCGCTGGATAGCGTTCTCGCAGGAGATTGAGAAAGCGCTTATCCGTCCAATAAACGGCTTCGCGTGCCGCCAATGCATGCTTCTGAGGCATTGAAATTATGACACGCTCACTCCAGAGCAGAAGGCTCTTACTACATGCCGAGAACAAACGTCCTGGGTGGATAACGACGTCAACCATCCCGCTACAAAGAGCGCACATTAGGCGAAGTCGTGAACGTTCGATTGTCGCAAATTCGATCTGTGGAAAGTGCTTACTAAACTCGACTAGAGTGGCCCGTAAATTCCCGGCAGAGATGGACGTACAGAAGCCCACCGAAAGACGACCAGCATCGCCGCGGCTGTTTGATCTTTCTCGACTAGTGCTTCAACCTGATCCAAAACCAACCGCGCAATTCGCAGAACTGCTCGGCCAGCCACTGTGGGCCTCACGCCTCTGGCTGACCTCTCGAACAGAGTTGTTCCAATCAGATGCTCAAATTCGCCCATCGAGCGGCTCAAGACCGAGTGTCGAAGGGAAAGGACTTCTGCGGCTTGCCGAAAACTCCCGCAGTCACTAGCGGCCATTGCATATCGAAGATGGCGCAAGTCAACCAATCGTGTCGCGCGTGGCTGATCGTTCCTATTGCCGGGCTCAGACATGTCCGTAGCTCAATAGCGAATGGCAACACGCGACGTCCTCGCCCCGACGACGACGTGCATTCCTTCAAGTTGTAGCTCTTCGGTCTACGCGGCAGCAACCATTGCTGGCGTCCAAAGAACCGGCGCCGAGAAGTCGCCAGCCCGACGAAGGATCGCGAGCACCTCGATCGAGATTTCGAGATAGCCTGCAACGGCCATCCGGCTCGTCGAAGGATTCGTTCAATTCGTGGCGCGGGCGCCAACTTCAGGAAAAGGATTTTGCATTGACCGGCGACTGCCGGAGTCCGTCCGCTCGATCCCGTGTTCTTCTCGACCTGCCGACTCGCTCAATTTAGAATTGAGAATATTCGGCTCATCGAGGCAAAAAAATTTGCGTCAATTGTATTGCATGTTGTCAAAAGTTGCGCAATAGTCCACCCAAGATGAAGACAAACCTCCCCACCTCAGTTGATGATCTGCGTCGTTTCCTGGAAATCGAGCGCACTGCGCAGGGTCGTGACCGGATGGGCAAGCGAACACTCGCTGTCCTGGACGACATGCTGGCTCGACCTGGAACTGCAGCGGTGCAGAGCATCTCGGAGTTGGCCGCACACAATGGCGTCGAGCCTTCGACGCTGACGCGGCTCGGCAAGCGTCTCGGCTTCAGCGGTTTTGGGCCCCTCCAGGATCTCTTCCGTCGGCACGTCGCGGAGACGCAGCCCTTCTACAGCAATCGCGTCGACGAGTTGCTTTCTCGACAGGAAGATTCAGGCGCCACGAACTCGCTGCAGCTGGTGGCCCAGAGCGAATGCCAGAAGGTCATGGCGGTCGCCAATACCTTGAATCAGAAGAGGGTCGACGAAGCAGTCAATCGATTGATCAAGGCAAGGCGTGTCTATGTTCTTGCGTCGCGCGGCGCCTACGGCATCGGCCACTTCTTCGGAACCTATTTAGCGACGCTGACGGAGTCAGTCTCCATTGTTGGAGAGCCGGGCCTCCTGCTTGCCTCGGCGCTTGCGCGTATCCAGCCCAGCGATCTGCTAGTGGCCATCTCGTTCCGGCCGTATACGCGCAGTGTCGTAAAGGCCGTGGAATTTGTGAAGAGCGAGGGGGTGCCAATACTGTCGCTGACCGACGCAGGTTCAGCTATCGAGGTTGGTGCAGGCGAGGGAACTACGATCGCCATCGATCAACCCTTCTACTTCGACAGTGCAATGGCTCAATACTTTGTCGCGGAGGCTCTCCTCGTCGCGATTGCCCGGAAGCTTGGGCCCAAGGCGCTGACTGCAATTCGGCGACGAGAGGCCATCAATAAGGTGCTTGACATTGAGATTGGCTGATTCTGCGCCCTGCTTCTTTGTTTAGACCATGGACCATTGGATTGATGAGTTAAGCCGTTCCTCAGCCTGATCTCGCTCTGAACCAATTGGATACTCAACGAAGGCGGAATCCGTCGGTGATTCTGAATAACGAGCTCGTCGATGCATCCTCCACTGACGATGCCAAACCAAAGGAATCCAAAGTGATCGATGCTCAAGTAACCCAACCGCTGAATCGATACCTGCGCGGTCTTACCTGGGGCTTCGCGCTTGCCGCGGCAGCTCTGCTGGGACACGCGCATGCCCAACCGAAGTCGGTCGCGCTCGACACCATAAAGCAGCGGGGAAATCTCAAGTGCGGCGTCTACGAGAACTCTCCTGGGCTTGCGGCCCTCAACGATAAGGGAGAGTGGGTTGGCTTCGACGTCGACTACTGCCGCGCGCTCACGGCGGCGATCCTGGGCGACGCCAAGAAGACGCAGTTTGTGAAGCTGACTTTCGCACAAAGCATGCCGGCATTGCGTTCGGGAGAGATCGATGTCGCGGCTATGGCCATTACCTATACCAGCCTGCGCGACACCGAATTGGGCTTCGACTTCGTGGGCCCAACTCTGTACTCCGGCCATGGATTCATGGTGCACAAGCGCACCGGTGCAATCAACCTATCCGATCTGAATGGCGCGTCGATCTGCGTGATCGCGGGCGCTGCAACCGAAAGTCTGATCGCCGACTACTTCCGGCCGCGTAACATGACGTTCAAGCCGGTAGCGGTCGAAGGCTCGACGCAGATGATGTCGATGTATGAAGATGGCCGCTGCGATGTGGTCACACTCGAGCCGCCGTTCCTCGCGATGCGACGTGCGCGGATGAAGGCGCCTGACGACCACATCATCCTGAACGAGACGTTCGCGAAGTCGCATATGGGCCCTGTCATTCGGGAAGACGATCGCGTGTTTTCGAATGTCGCACGTTGGGTTCACTACGCCCTTGTTACTGCTGAAGAGCTAGGCATCGACGCCAGCAATGTCGACACCATGAAGGAGAGCAAGAATCCCGATGTGCGACGCTTCCTGGGATTGGAAGGAGGCATCGGCTCAAAGATGGGCCTGACCGACGACTTCACGGTCAACGTTATCAAGGCAGTTGGCAATTACGGCGACATTTGGGATCGCAACATCGGGCTGAAATCTCCGGGGATGCTGCCTCGCGGCATGAACGCACTTGCTCGCGACGGCGGGCTGCAATGGGCGCCGAACTGGCGATGAAGCCGATGACAGCGTCGCGCCGCATGCAGATCTTCAGCTCCTCGAAAATGGCGTCGCTCGATCGCCATGGGAGATCGTATGCGGACGGCGGGCTCCGATCGATGATGCGGTGGTTGCGCCGACCCGCCGTGCGCTCGGTCGTTTGGCAGGTGTTGCTCGTCACGATCGTGGGAGGGGCAGTCTGCTGGATTGCGGGCAACGTGATCACCAACATGCCCCGCCTGAAGATGGAACTCCGTTGGGGATTCCTCAATGAGGTGGCGTCATTCGAGTTGGGCGACAACCTGTTCGGCTACCGGGCGGGCGACAGCTACATGAAGGCGTTTGCGGCAGGCCTTGCGAACACCTTGCAGGTGTCGGTGATCGGAATGATGCTGACTGCTTTCGTTGCCACACTGGTTGCCCTGTTACGGTTGTCTGGCAACCTCTTGATGAACCGCATGGCCTGGCTCTATGTCGAGATCGCGCGCAACTTGCCGCTTCTGCTGCAGTTGCTGTTTTGGCAATCGCTTCTGATCCGCCGGTTGCCGCCGCCAAGCGCAGCGTGGCATCCGCTGCCCGACATCGTCGTGTCCAACCGCGGTGTCACCATGGCACGACTGGAATGGCAGTCCTCTTTCGATTGGGCATTGCTGGCGCTCGTCGTGAGCTTGGTGCTGGCCGCGGTCGTGCGTCATCGCCGGAGCCATAGCCGCGTGCGGGCGGCCGGGCCGCCCCTGTACTGCGTGGCTTCAACTTGGCTGGTGGCGTCACGCTGGTTCCGGAGTTCTTTGCGCTGCTTTTCGGTCTCGTGTTCTGTCATGCGGGCTTTGCCGCCGAAAGCATTCGCTCGGGCATTCAGTCGGTCGATCGTGGTCAATGGGACGCAGCGCGCAGCCTAGGCCTGCGCTGGTGGCCCACCATGCGCAAGATAGTCCTGCCGCAGGCACTCCGGGTGATTATCCCGCCGCTGACCTCCAATTTTCTGAGCCTGACGAAGTCGAGCTCTCTCGCGGTGGCCATCGGATACCCGGACCTGATGCGAGTATCCACCGTCGCCATCAGCGACACGGGCCGTGCGGTGGAATGCGTCGTGACCATGCTTCTGGTCTACCTGAGTTTGAGCCTGCTCACGTCGCTCTTCATGAACTGGTACAACGGGCGGGTTACCTTCCAACGAGGCCTTCTCGCATGAAAGCCGACCTCGTTCGATCGGCAAGCGCAGGCGCGACTGCAGCGCGCGTGCTGCGTTGGTGGCACCGGAACTTCTTCGACGGCTGGATCAACATGCTATTGGCAGTTGGCGGCATCTGGCTGCTGGCGACCACTCTTCCAGGGCTCTGGCGCTGGCTCGTAACGGAAAGCAGCGTAGCGCCGGCCAGCTATGGAGACTGCCTGTCCGCCGGAGGCGCCTGCTGGTCCTTTCTGCAAGCCAAGTGGCGCCTGATCCTGTTCGGAACCTACCCGTTCGAAGAACAGTGGCGGGCCGGGTTATCGACGATCATCTTCCTGATGGCCGTGGTGCTGTCATGTATTCCGGGCCTGTGGCTCGGCAGCACGCGGCGATGGTTCATGTGCGCATTGTGGATCGCCGTCCTTGGAACGGTGATGGTGCTGATGCCGGGCGGGATGTTCGGCCTACCGCGCGTCGAACATCGCCTGTGGGCCGGACTGCCCTTGACTCTGGGCTTCGCCGCCATCGGTTGTTGCTGCGCGTTCGGGCTCGCCATTCTGCTGGCGCTGGGACGTCGCAGTGACATGCGATTGATGCACTGGCTCTGCGTCGGGTACATCGAGTTCATCCGCGGCGTGCCGCTGATCAGCCTGCTGCTCCTGGCGACAATCCTGTTTCCGCTGTTGGTGCCTCCCGAGGTGGATGTCGACCAACTGCTGCGTGCGCAAATCGCTTTTGTAATGTTCTTTGCGGCCTACCTCGCGGAGGCTATCCGCGGTGGTCTGCAGGCAGTACCGCCCGGCCAGTCTGCCGCCGCGCAGGCGATCGGCTTCGGTTACTGGCGGACGCAAATCCATATCGTGCTGCCGCAGGCCCTGCGCGTCGCATTACCGTCGCTGGTGAACACGTTCATCGCTGCGCTGAAGGACACCTCACTCGTGAGCGTCGTGGCGATGATGGACTTGCTGGGTACCGCCAACGCCGCCAAAGCGGACCCAAACTGGTGGGGGCTCTACATCGAACCGTATCTCTTCGTCGCGCTGATCTACTTCGCGCTTTGCGCCGGCATGTCCTGGTACGCGCGCGGTCTGGAAAGGCGATTGGCCGGTGAGAAGAAGGGGACGCAACGTGCCTGAGACGAATGACCTGGCGACGTTGCGCGGCATCGTCAAGCGCTACGGCACGCAGACCGTTCTCGACGACGTGAGCCTAGACGTGGCGGTGGGCGAGCGGCTGGTTCTGTGCGGGCCCTCCGGATCTGGCAAGTCGACGTTGATTTCCTGCATCAACGGGCTAGTGCGGCACGACCAAGGGAAGATCGTCGTCGACGGGATCGAAGTGTCTCATCGGTCGGGAACACTACCCGCCGTGCGCTCCCGCGTCGGCATGGTCTTCCAACAATTCAATCTGTTTCCGCACCTTACTGTCCTGGAGAACTGCACGCTTGGGCCGCGAAAGCTCCGCGGCCTGTCGCGGGCAGAGTCGGATGCCCTGGCAGTGGCGCAACTGAAGCGGATGCGCATCGTCGATCAGGCCCACAAGCGGCCGTCCCAACTTTCGGGAGGCCAGCAGCAGCGTGTGGCGATCGCTCGCGCGCTGTGCATGCAGCCAGCGCTGATGCTGTTCGACGAGCCGACGTCCTCGCTGGATCCGGAGATGGTCAAGGAAGTGCTCGACGTCATGATTGAGATGGCCCACTCCGGCATGACGATGATCGTCGTCACGCACGAGATGGGGTTTGCGCGGCAGGCTGCCGACCGGGTCGTCTTCATGGACCAGGGGCGCATCGTCGAGCAGGGGCCTCCCGAACGTTTCTTCAACAGCGCGGTAGATGCACGCACCCGCGCCTTCCTCTCACGCATCCTGGCTAGATAGGTAATCATGCTCACAACACTCCCCTCGACCGGCACCGATTGGGAAACCCTTCGGAGCGAGCTCATCGAAATGAAGAAGCTGGACGTGGATTGGCGGCGCGGTCGCTTGCCGGCCTACATCTACTACTACGACGAGAACCTGCGCCAGGTGCAGTCGGAAGCCTACGCGCTGTATGGCGTGGAGAACGCATTGGGAGCAGGCAAGGTCTTCAAGAGTCTGACGGCCATGTTGGCCGATATCGGCGGCATGGCATTCGATCTGTTCCATGCTCCCGCGGGCGCCGGAATGTCCTTTACGTCCGGCGGCACCGAAAGCCTCTTCGAGGCGATCAAGACAGCGCGCAAGTTCTTCAGGATCAAGCATCCCGGACACAGCGGTCCGCTCAACCTGGTCGCACCGATGACTGCACACCCCGCGGTGAACAAGGCCGGCGAAATCCTGGATGTCGACATCCGGCGCATTGAAGTCGGGCCCGAGCACCGCGCGGATGTGGACGCCATGGCGGCCGCGGTCGATGGCAACACCATCATGATATTCGGCTCGGCCCCGTGCTTCACATTCGGTGTGTTCGATCCGATTGCAGCACTCGGTCGGTTGGCGCTCGAACGCGGACTCTGGCTGCACGTGGACGGCTGCTGGGGTGGCTTCATCTCGCCGTTTGCCAAACGCCTGGGGTATCCCATCCCGGACTGGGACCTGGCCGTGCCGGGAGTGACGAGCATGTCGGCCGATATCCACAAATTCGGCTTCGCGTCCAAGGGGGCGTCGTTGCTAGTGTTCCGCGACGAAGCGATGAAAGCGTACGAACGGTTCGAATACGGCTCATCCTGGGCCAAGGGGACCTATGTCACACCGACATTCCTGGGAAGTCGGCCGGCCGGGGCAATCGCATCTGCCTGGGCGGTAATGCGATATCTTGGTTGGGAAGGGTACATGGCGACCACGAAGGCGACGATGGATGCCACGATGGGGTTCATCCGCGGGATCGACGCGATTCCGGGCCTGCGTTGCCTTCGTCCCAACGGCGAATCCAACCTCTTCGGTTTCGTCTCGAACGACCCCGCCGTTGATATCATGGCGGTCGCCGATCTGCTGGACAAGAAGGGATGGGCGACAGGTCGCTTACATCGCCCCTTGGGCATTCAGCAAGGCGTCAACCCGGTACATCTGCCCATTGTAGGCGAATACCTTGACGACGTGAGAGAGGCCGTGGAACAGGTCCGGGCGAGCGGGCAAACAGGTGCATTCAAGGACGGTACCTATTGAACCGTCTTTTGCGTTCGACAGACTCCGGATTTCAAATGGCGGCGCAGACATCCTCCCCCATGATCGAGTTCAGTGGCGTCAGCAAGTGGTACGGCGACTTCCACGTGCTGCGCGACATCCATTTGAAGATCGCCAGAGGCGAGCATGTCGTCATCTGCGGTCCCTCCGGATCGGGGAAGTCCACGCTGATTCGCTGCATCAACGGACTCGAGCGTCACCACGGCGGTGTCCTCACCGTCGATGGAACCGCGCTCACGGAAGACCCGAACGTCACGCAGAGGATCCGAAGCAACGTCGGCATGGTATTTCAGCAGTTCAACCTGTTTCCACATCTGACTGTGCTGGAAAACCTGACGCTTGCGCCGATGACGGTAGGAAAGTTGCCTCGCCACGAGGCGGAGTCCCGGGCCATGGCGCAGCTCAAACGCGTGCGCATCGCCGAGCAGGCCCAGAAGTATCCGCTGCAGATGTCCGGCGGGCAGCAGCAGCGTGTGGCCATTGCCCGAGCACTGTGTCTTTCGCCTTCGATCATGCTGTTTGACGAGCCCACGTCGGCCCTCGATCCGGAGATGATCCAGGAAGTGCTGGACGTGATGATCGAACTCGCCGACCAGGGCATCACCATGCTGTGCGTGACGCACGAGATGGGCTTCGCCAAAGCCGTCGCGGACCGTGTGATCTTTATGGATCAAGGGCAGATTGTGGAGGAGGGGGCTCCGCACGAATTCTTTTCCAATCCGAAGTGCGATCGCACCAAGGCCTTTCTCTCCAAGATCCTGATGCACTAGAAATTGTCGCATGAGGGCTAGATCTCTACGACCCATACCAGCTCGAACTGCGCTTCATAATCACGGCGAACGCTCACAGCGCTTCTGTTGGCTAGGTCGGGCGCGATGCGAGCAGCGCCGAGGGATGCGCGTAGTGCAATGCGAACAGCGCCAGGGCGTCGTCGCTCAATCAAGTGATCGGAGAAGGGCCTATGAAGATTGTCGGACATTTCATTGGTAGCAGGGAGGTCAAGGGGATGTCGGGCCGGACGGCAGACGTTTTCGAGCCGATGACCGGTGACGTCCAGGCCAAGGTGGCGCTGGCGTCCAAGGCCGAGGTCCGCGCTGCCGTCGAGAACGCCCGCGCCGCGCAGCCGGAATGGGCCG
>NZ_JAPRAQ010000047.1 GCF_029989365.1 Bradyrhizobium sp. Arg816
CGGAAGATCTCGGCATCAAGCTCGAGAACGTCACGCTCAACATGCTCGGTCGCGCCAAGAAGGTGATGATCGACAAGGAGAACACCACGATCGTCAACGGCGCCGGCAAGAAGGCCGACATCGAGGCCCGCGTGGCCCAGATCAAGGCGCAGATCGAGGAGACCACCTCGGACTACGACCGTGAGAAGCTCCAGGAGCGTCTCGCCAAGCTCGCGGGCGGCGTCGCGGTGATCCGCGTCGGCGGCGCGACCGAGGTCGAGGTGAAGGAGCGCAAGGATCGCGTTGACGACGCGATGCATGCGACCCGCGCCGCGGTCGAGGAAGGCATCGTCCCGGGCGGCGGCGTCGCCCTGCTCCGGGCCTCCGAGCAGCTCAAAGGCCTGCGCACCAAGAACGACGACCAGAAAACCGGCGTCGAGATCGTGCGAAAAGCGCTGTCCTGGCCGGCCCGCCAGATCGCGATCAACGCCGGTGAAGACGGTTCGGTCATCGTCGGCAAGATCCTCGAGAAGGATCAGTACGCCTACGGCTTCGACTCGCAGACCGGCGAGTACGGCAACCTCGTCTCCAAGGGCATCATCGACCCGACCAAGGTCGTGCGCACCGCTATCCAGAATGCCTCCTCCGTGGCGGCGCTCTTGATCACCACGGAAGCGATGGTCGCCGAGCTGCCCAAGAAGGGCGGCGCCGGCCCGGCGATGCCCCCGGGCGGCGGCATGGGAGGCATGGACTTCTGATCCAGCCGCGAAGAAAACGAGAATTACAGAACCCCGGCACCAATGCCGGGGTTTTTCTTTGACGCCGTATTGTGTCCCCTTGTTTTCCGGTGCGCTTAGCCCAAGCCCCAACTTCATACGGAAGTTGAAAAAGCCGGTGTAGATATGCCGATCCCGGCAACAGCAGCAAATGTCGCGAATGGCCAGAAGCAGAACGTCTCAGCAAAATTCGGTCTTTGAGGTTCTTCCTACAGAAGTGCCAAAGCGGCCTTCTCCGCATCGTGCGGAAATATCCAGGCGGCGGCCGACATCCATTCCCGCATCCTCTCCTCCAGTTCCAGAGGATCCCCGGCCGCGGATCGGTAGAACTTGCCGGCCAGGCGCGAGGCGGCTTACACGCGGCTGGTCCGCTGTAATCTCAGCTCCTGATAAGCCTTCAGACGCGCTGGGATCTTCGCGCTTGGCGTGCTCCAGCAGAACGGCGAGCGCGAAGCCATCCTCGATGGCTTGCCCGGCGCCTTGCCCGAAATGCGGCATCATCGGGTGGGCGGCGTCACCGAGCAGCGTCACATGCCCGCGCTACCAATACCGCAATGGCGGCCGATCGTAGATGCCCTGCGCTGGCGCTGCTGGGAGACCGAAGGAGGCACGCGCCGCTGCCGCGGCTGGCCTTGACCGTCCTTCTTGCCGACGATCACGAGCGGTTGCTGCGGAAGGTCGTGCATGAAGCCCGTGAGCGGTTCATCTGCTGCACCAACAAGGTCGGCGCCACCATGGTGCCTGGCCTCCTCAACCCGGCCGAAATCGCGGGTCGCCGGTCTGGCAGATGTAGTTATGGATCGCCTGCCCGATTTTCGCATCCGCCAGGTCCCGGAGGACGCAAAGGAGGATCGTTATGGTCGTAAGGCGTTGCTGGCCGTCGACCACGTCGGTTTGTGAGCGCTCCATTACTCCGATACATAGGTCGCCACGACACTGTCGGAGCTATCCCGAAGCTCACTCAAAGCGAGCCGTGGAGCTCGATAATGGTCCAAAAGCGAACATTGCATGCGAAGACCGGGTCTGGTGTGCAGAAAGTTGCGCGGCACTGATCAGTCTTCGAGCTGATCCTCGAATTTTTCCAAAAGGCATGTGGCGAGACTGGGCCCTTCCAGATGCAGTCCAAGTTCGTCGAGAGGATCATGGGACGAGCCGGTTTGAGAACCCCAGTTCATGCTGCTCACGACCGCATCATCGGTATCCCATAGAAGGCATTTTGCGTGGACTTGCGGACCCTGGACTCCAATTAGATCAACGCCGTCGAGCCTTTCGCGATGGGCCGCGACATGCCGTCGTTTAACTGGTCCGGACCGGCGCGAGTAGTAAACGCGGAGATCTCCGAGCCGGCGCCCCGATCATGGAAACTGCCGACGTCTTTCGCTTAACGCCCAGGGAGCGCGATGCTGAGTTCTTCCGCTCGACGATCCAGATCGCATCGCAAACGCGGAGCCTGCCCGATCCCCGGCTGCTTGTGAGGGGCACATCCTGGCTGAACCATTATCGATGCGTCGGTTTTACGTGCTTCGAACGAAAGCTGATGTGTGGAAAGTCATACCCTGCGCACAGTCGGTCTGGATCAAGCGCGTGGTTTGATAGCGGACGGCATGGATTGTCACCGCAGCAATGGCGACGTCAGTTAAGAGAAACCGCAGGCGGTCATTCCGAAACAGAACTGCAATTTGTGCCGGCCGTCATGGATAGCGGGGGGCCGGCGCCCCCCGCTTTCGATGCCGGCACACTCGCCAGCCGGCACGCAGCCGGCTATCCGCCGCAGATTTGGCCACCGACGCCGCGACCGCCGGCCGACGCATCCGCGCCTTCACAGAAGGCGTCAATCACCACCAGCCTGAAGGCCCAACTCACTGCATCCTTTGCGTCGTGATTGTCGATAAATGCTGCCCGTTGGGATTCCTGTAACGATTGGCGAGGCTTTGTAACAATGAAGCCATCTGGTCCGGATCTGATCGAACAGTAAATTCTCCATAGTTAGGGTCGAAAACCGTGGTCCTTCCATTCGAGGCCGACGTCGCCACTGTGTGTGCGCCGCCTTCGGCGAAATACAAGCTGAGCAAATGGTTCGATCCATCTTCGTTGATTTCGTTCACCATGCGCTTGACGTTCGAAGACTTGCCGAATGCGAATCTCTTCTCTTCTCCAGCCGGTTCCAAGCCTGCGTGCTCCAAAATGGTATTTTGTGCCTGAAGGTCGGCCTGAGAAGATCCTGCTCCCCTGCTCCGCAACTGATCCTTGAGATTTTGATATTGCTGCTGCCGTTCAGCCGCTGAGGCGTGCGTTTGCGAGCCGGGTGTGAGCGCACTCATTCGGGTTGATGGGCTGTTGTTAAGATTGCGGAACCACTCCGCAGTCAGCCCAACGCAAATGCCGTCCACATTCGCATCACGCAGGTCGGCCGTTCTGTATTCAAACAAGGAAGTGGCCGGACTCTCTGGAGAGGATGTACTGGGGTCGGAGGCGCTAGAAGTTCGAACGTTTGCATCCGAGGTATGTGGTTTGCTGCAGCAGGCCCCCATCTTGTCAGGCAACTCCCCCGGTTGTGAGCTCCACTGAGGCGCGAGATCTGCAAGTGTTTCCGTAAAACTGCCGCTATCCACCGACTGACTCGGTTCGTCAGCTTGTCTAGTGCGTGTGGATGAGCCACTGATTCGATCATACACGACGATTCACCTTTCTGTGCTGCGCTAGTCTCTACGCATCAATTCGGGCTGCTTAGGCCCCGCTGCGAGGATACCCATGCAAGCTGATGGCGAGCTGACGGGCAGCTGTTGTCCAGCTTAGAAAGCGTTCCTTTGTCGGACTTCTGACAATGTCTGATGCGGCGCGGCGTAGCGCTCGGATTCCGGAACGACATTGACAGGCTATCGCTGCGATGCCCTCGCGGCACGCCGCCGAGCGCCCACAGGGCGTTCTGCAAGCCCTCGGCCAGAGCGACGAAGCTTTCGCCGCCGAGCACGACATGGGCGTGCTCGAAGCTGGAGAACGCCAGCCGGAAGCGACAGAGCCGGTGATCGAGCGCCTCATACGCGCATGCTGCACCGGGTGATGGCGGAAGAACACTTTCCCGCGCCGTGGGGGCGGTTGATCGAGGCCATGGCAGCCATCCGCGCGCAGTACTGCCAGACCTCGACCAGGCGCTACCGCAGCGACGCTGCGGGGGAGGCCAGCGTGCGCCGGCCTGAACGCGTGGGAGGCAGCGGCGTGCGCGCGCTGCCGTCGGTCCGATCCGATGCAACGCCGCAGCCCGATGCGACGGATGAAGCGAGCATGAGCGACGCCGCCTGAGCCGGCGCAAGGACGACCATCTGGACATCGTGCCGGTCGGCGACGGAACCATCGCCGATGGCGGCATAATCGCTTAATGGGTTTGGATAATCGTTGGCGCTTCGGCGCGAATGGGTTGATGTCGGGGCTGGCGTCATCTTCCATCCGAGGTCTTGAGCGCCTCATGATGATTTCCAGATCGGCGCCGCAGTGAGTGCGGACAAACCGCCACCGGCGTCAATCGGCGTCGGACGGGGTCTCGGCGTCGACGCGAAGTTCGCTGGTCGACAGGGCGACGACGGCCGTGATCTTCTTGGCGTCGAACAAGACGGGCGCCCCCGTGGTCGGCGTCAATTGGACGAGAGCACCCCTGCGAAGGCGGGAAGGTTAGCAGCGATGTTGCGCGAATAATCTTTTCATTGTCTTAACCTCCAAATCATTATCTCGCCGGTTGCCGGCGAAAAAGGCCTACTTCAAAGCGGTCTCGATCAAATTGGCCAGCCTGGCTCCCGCCAGGGCGGCCCGCGCTCGGGCCACGTTCTTGGCGTCGGTCTCGTACTCGCGCGTCAGGAGGGACGGGTTCTTTCCCATACTGACCGGCGGCGCGTACGCGAACTGCTTTGCCAGATCGGCGCAATCCAAACTTGAGCTTTTGAGCCGTCCGCCGTCACATCAACGATGGTGAACGAGTTCCCGAACGAATTCCGCCATGATAGGCATCGGACAGCGAACTAATGGTTTCTATTCGCGATAACTGGCCGGCGCATCCCAGTGAGCCACTTTGATTGTGGGTTGGTCCTAGCTCATGAACACCTACTCCTTCCGCGCATTATCTCGTCATGAGGGCAGATGAGCATCTAGGAAAGGCCGAACACTACCGACCGCCAAGGGAGCTACTGAGGATGGATCCAACCGCTACCATCTAAGCGGATGGAACATACTCTGGTGTGCTCTGGAACTACCTGACTTGGTAGCTGCCCAAGCCACGAAGCCGGTGTTAAGTAGGCTTGAGCGAGGGGGCCGATCGAACTCCGTGGATGCTGTGCAGAGCCTCCAGTTCGGTCCGAGGTCGTCCGCTTGTTTTCACGCTCTCTAAAGCGGTCGGGGCGCTGCTTGGCAGATGGAATGGATATGCAACAGCTGAGCCCGCTCCCGAATGGTGATCGACCGGCCGGCCATTTTCGGAACACCGCTTACGTGCTCAATAAGAGCAGTCACTATTTCGATGCAGCTCACGCGGCCGGCCTCACGGTCGAGCGACGTTCCACGACAGGCGGGCCTTTGTTTTGGGCGCCGGTCCACTGTTCGACTTCGAAGGCAACTCCGAATCGTAAAGGCGAGCATCCTCGGCGCGTCCGCACGGTAGGATGAATATTCCTGGAGAGCGCACTGATGCCGACTGGGATATGCACTCAATGTCGGCCAGGTATCCAGAAAAATGCTTCAACGTCGGTGCATTGGTGCGATGGCTTGGCAACTTCGTCCACCAAAATGGTGTTGCCGCCCGAACGCGCGGCTTCATCAGGCGCGGGCCCGGATCGCCGCACAGCATCGAAGTGCTGGTCTCTCCTGTGCAGCTACCCGTCTTGGAATCCAAAACCAATCAAACAAAACCTCAGTATTGAGGTACTGGGACAAAATTGAGGGGGAATAATGTCTGACGCTGCGTTAGATCGCACACCGAATGTCACGGGCACCAAGACCTTTAGCATAAACTATGGATTGTTCGCGTTCGCGATTGTTGCGCTGACGATCCTCTACATCTGCGCGCGCCTGTATCAGCAGGCGTTTGGTTTCTCCATGGGGCTCGATGCGAGTTCACCAGAATTTGGCGAATACTGGATGACGCTCTTCAAGATCGAATTACCGGTCTTGTACGGCGCGGGCGCGCTCTGCTGGACCTATCTCTTCCTGACGCGTGACAAGAACATTGAGGCCATCACGCCCGAGGTCGAGTTGCGCAGTTACTTTTATCTGACCATGTGGCTCGTCGTGTACAGCTTCTGCATCTTCTGGACAGGCAGCTTCTTCGCCGACGGAGATGGAGTCTGGCATCAGACGACCCTCAGAGACACGCCGTTTACTCCCAGTCACATAATTCTGTTCTATGCGACCATTCCAATCTATCTCTTCTTTGGCGTAGGCAGCTTTGTTTACGCAATGACCCGCATTCCGGCCTTCTGTAGGGGGGTCTCGCTCATGCATGTCTTCGCCGTAGTGGGGCCTTTCCTCATTTTGCCGAATCTCGGTTTCAACGAATGGGGGCACGCTTACTGGCTCACCGAGGAAATCTTCTCCCACCCGCTGCATTGGGGTTTCGTGGTTCTCGGATGGTGCGCACTCGCGCTGGCGGGCGTCCTGATGCAGATCGTCGGACGATTTAGAGAACTCGTTCCGATAGTATTCAAGCAGGATGCAGCGAGCGCGTGACGAACGCACGTCTGCTGCACGTTGGAAAATCGCGGTGCGGAAAGCCGTGCGACAACAATACAAGCCAACAGCCTTTCCGGACAGTGATCCCAGTCCGGAAAGAGCAGGTAAACCCTAGGGAGAGGAGTCACCTCAAATTACCGACATAGATGCAGTGGCGATTCCGAAAAGGAAAGCTGGCCCCAAGGATGAGACGGTCATTTCTGTCTCCGGTCTACCCCCCAAGGCGGCAAGATACTCGCGCATATTCGACTTCTTGGTCGTGGCGGCGGTGGTGCCCCTCTTTGCGGGAGCATTCCATCTGCACGTGATGCTCACGGTCGGTGATTGGGACATGTATGTCGACTGGAAAGACCGGCAATATTGGCCCCTTGTCGCGCCCATCTCCATGATCATGTTTCCTGCTGCTCTGCAGGCGATCTTCTGGGTCAACTTCCGTTTGCCCATCGGCGCGACGGTGGGCGCGACAGTGTTGCTGATCACCACGTGGCTCGGACGTTACGCGAATTGGTGGATATGGACAGGCTTCCCGTTCACGGAAGGCGTGCCGTCACAGGTGATCGCGGGCGCATTGTTGATGGATATGGCCTTAATCGTCCTTCGCAATAGCCTGTTCACATCCATCTTCGCGGGCTTTGCGTTCGGATTCGTATTCTGGCCATCGAACTATTCCGCTTTGGCTCCATTCTATCTCCCAGTCGAGCACCAAGGAATGGTCGCGTCGTTGGCCGACATGATCGGTTACACATTTCCGCGTTCGAACATGCCTGAGTATCTGCGTATCATCGAGCGCGGTACGCTCCGGACTTTCGGTAGCTCGGTTAGTTGGGTGTCGGCGGCGTTCGCAGGCTTCATCTGCATATTCATGCACCAACTTTGGTGGCAGCTTGGGCGTTTTGCGTCCCAGACGACGTTCCTCAAGAACGGCGATGTCGTCAAATCCTTCATGGGTATGAAAAGCAGGCCAGCGTCCTAAGCGAATAAGCACAGGGAACACGAGTATGTTGGCGAAACTTATAAAACTCACTGCCGGTTGGGTTGTTGCCTTCACTGCCGGAGTGTCTAGCGCCGCCGCTCATGGCGAACGTGCTCAGGAGCCATACTTGAGGACCCGGACGGTACAGTTCTACGATGTCCACTTCTCCAAAACTGACGTGAAGGTGAACGAGCGGTTCGAGCTAACGGGAAAATTCAGGCTGATGGAGGACTGGCCGGACGCAGTTACTCCGCCGGATATTGTTTTCGTATCGAGCGTATCGCCGGGGCCAACAATTGCCAGGGTGGAAACATACCTCAACGGTGAGCCAGCGAGGCAGTCTTTCGCAAAGCTGGAACTTGGCCGCGACTACGATTTTCGAATGGTTCTTGAGGGGCGCACACCGGGCAGCAGCCACATCCATCCCTCGATCTCGATCAAGGGATCTGGCCCTCTGGTGGGACCGGGTCAGTGGATAAACATCTCGGGTGATGCGCATTCGTTCGCGTTTCCGATCAAGACTATGACTGGTCTGCAGATCGACGACTTGCAGACGTTCGGGCTGACTAACGCGGTCGGATGGCATGTGGCCTGGCTGGCCGTGGCTGCGGCTTGGTTGTTGTTCTGGTTGGTTCGTCCGCTGTTTTTGCCTCGATGGCTCGTTCTGCAGAAGGGCAGGGAGGATTTGTTGGTTTCGTTGAGGGACACCGGGGTCGGGATCATTGTGGCGGCGGTCGTTCTCGTCATGGTCTTCGGCGGCTACGTCCGAGCCAATCAGGAATATCCATATAATGTGCCCCTCCAGAGCGGGTTGAATAAGGTCGCGCCGCGCCCGGCAACCCCTGCTGACGCAGAGGTCAAGGTCATATCGGCCACCTATGACGTGCCGGGCCGTTCGATGAGGTTAGCGACCAGGATAACGAACAAAGGGTCAGAACCTCTTTCAATCGGCGAGCTTACGACCGCAAACATCCGCTTCCTCAATCAGGAGGTCCCGGCAGCAGTAGCCAATGTAGATCCGACCTACCCAAGGGATCTCGTCGCACGCACAGGGCTTGAGCTCAGTAGTAATACGCCGATAAATCCCGGTGAGACGAGAGAGGTCCTCATCGAGGCAACGGACGCCGTGTGGGAATTGGAGCGCCTTGTCAGCTTCCTCACCGACGTCGACTCCAAGTTCGGTGGGTTGTTGCTCCTCTACACTCCGAATGGGAAACGCGTCATCGCGGAGATGGGCGGACCAATCGTGCCCGTATTCACCGAACTTAAGTAAGCTTGAGTGCGCGAATGTTGCGACGAGGTCAGTGGTGGACGACCGCGAGCGGAAGAGGGGCGTTCCCGGCCGTCCTTGTGATGGCGCTCGGCGCTCTCTTTGTTCTTGCCGCTGTCCGCGAAGGTCATGCGCACGGAGCTGTGTCCATGGAGGCTGACCAATGCAAGCTGAAAGTGGACAGCTACTTCATGCATTTTACTGGCTATCAGCCGCAGAGCTCGAGAGCCGAATTTTGTGAGGACATACCGGAGGTCGGGCGAACGATCATCGTTCTCGATTTCGTCGACGAGTTCCTTCGAGACATCCCGGTAAGCGTGAACCTGGCTAGAGATGACGGCGTACAAAGGATGGAAATGACAGACACATCATCCAGCATCCTCTACATTCCACCAAGAAAGTATCCGAACGGAACGATAAAGATCGAGGTCAATTTCGAGAAAGCCGGCAGATACGTCGGCATGGTGGCGATCGAGGGTCGTGAGCGAAGCGTGGCAAACTTTCCATTCGATGTGGGGCGAGGCTGGAGTCTGATACGTCTTCTGGCGTGGTGCCTGGTCATAGTGTCAGGCGCCGTGGGAACGTTTCTGTGGGCACGGCGGCGATACTCGATCGGGCGGGAGCTATCCTCGGCGAACCACAGGCAAAGGCGGGTTGCTTCGATGAAAAGGTTCGTGCTCGTCCTGATGGCCGTGCTGATCGTAATGCCAAGCGCGGTACTCGCTCATGCGCATCTCATTCGATCGACGCCGCAAGATGGCAGCGAAATTGCAGCTCCGATCGACCCGATGGTCCTGTACTTCACTGAAGCGCTCGAACAGCGGCTCATCAATGTCGCCCTTTCTCGCGATAATAAATCCGTATCAGGGCTTTCGCAGCCCGTGCTAAGCGGCAACGGGCGAATCGTGAATGTTTCGTTACCTCATCTATCTGCTGGGCTCTATACCGTCAGTTGGAGCGTTGTCTCGATTGATGGGCATCGCACGGAAGGCAAGTTTAAATTTCTCTACCGAGAACCTTGATGGAAACGGTCCTCTCACTTGCGCGAGGGTCTGCTTTCGCCTCCACGGCAGCTTTTGGCGGATTCTGCTGGGGTTTGGCACTGTGGCGCGAGGGTCTTGAAAGCGGCACTCGGTCGCGCTTCACGACGATAGCTTCCATCGCTGCGTCCGTAGGACTCGTCCTCGGTCTCTTGTATTCAACGGCTCGGATCGGCGCCGTCCTTGGCAAGCCGGTCTTAGCTGTCAGCTCCAACGACGTGCTCTTCATTATGTTGGACACGCGGTTCGGGAGAGCTCAGGTCGCGGCGCTTGGGTTTTTGCTAGTCGGATTTGTGAGCTTGCGACCTCTTCATAAGCCAAGTCTTGCCGCGAGTTCCAGCGGGCTATCGCTGCTGGTGGGATTGTTCTCGAGTCACTCGGCGGCTGGCGGCACTATAGCAGACCTCGCGATCAACATGATCCATGTTGCTGTGGCGGCGCTCTGGTTCGGAGGACTGTCAACCCTCGTTGTCGCGATGGCTCGCCAGGCAGCGGAGAGGCCCGAAAGTAAATCTAGGCTCCTGAGCAGTTTTTCGACGGTCGCGCTGCCGCTCATGTTGCTCGTGGTCGCAACCGGAGTAGCTCTAGCAATCGAAAACGTGGGGACCTGGCCGGGTTTAGTGGCGACCGAATATGGCTGGCTCCTGACGGGAAAGTTCGCCTGCATCGGCCCGGTCCTGATCTGCGCGGCGTTTATCAGACAAAGGCTATTGCCGTTGCTAAAGACCGAAGGGGCAACTCAGCCACTCGCGATGGTCTTGAAGATCGAGCTAGCCTTCGCATTTTTGGTCACGTTACTTGCGGGCTGCCTGTCTCAGGCCATTCCATCGAGACACGTCGAGATAGTCTGGCCGCTTTCGTTCCGTCTGGATCCAGCCGTCGCTTGGGCGACGGTACCGGGAAGTAACGTTCTGGCCATTGGCGGCTGCATTGCTCTGTTGATTGGGAGTATCGCCGCATTTGAGCTCGGCCGTATGGGAAGATGGCGGTGGGCGACGATCGCGGCTGTTGCTGGACCTGGCGTCGCGGGGGCTGTCGCGCTGCCCGGGTTATCAGTCCCCGCGTATCCTTCGACCTACTCAACGGTTTCGGTGCCGTATGACGCCGAAGCGATTGCCCGGGGGCAGGACGTATTCGCTGCTCATTGCGTAGCTTGCCACGGCCTGAGGGGTAGAGGAGACGGCCCGTTGGCAAATGATTTGAAGCCGCCGCCCGCCGATCTCACTGCTCCGCACACGAGAGACCATACGATGGGAGACATGTACTGGTGGGTGAGCCATGGCTTCCCATCCTCGGCGATGCCGGGCTTTGCCGAAAGTCTGTCGGAGTTGGACAGGTGGCGAGTGGTCGAGTACGTGATGGCTCTATCGCTTGGCTATGGAGCAAGAGTTCTTGGTCCCGAAATATCGGCGGGGCAGCCGTGGCTTCACGCGATCGACTTTCCGACGTGCCGCGGCGTTGACCCGAGAGAGAAGTTCAAAGATAGGAGCGATGGGCGCTCAAAACTTGTGTTGATCTTCCGAGATGGCATCCGAACGCAGCGCCTAGATCAGTTGACGCAACACGCGCGCGCCATCGAGCAAGCAGGCGGAATCATCATCGCGGTGATGCCGTCTCCCTCCGAGGAGTTCCCATCTCCAAGTGAGTCAGGAAATCCCTGCATCGTGTTCGACATAGACCATCGCATTGCCGCTGCGTGGAATCTCTATCGGCGCACAATGGCGAACCCCGGCTTCGATGACAACGATTCGCCTCCAGCGATAATCGAGTTTCTTATCGATAGATTCGGATTCGTGCGCGCACGCTGGCGTTCGGACGAGACGGAGGGATTGGCATCGCATTCGCAACTGGTCGACGCAATTACGCAGCTCCAAGCCGAACCGGAGATCAACAAGAGAGGCGTTCATGACCATTAGCGTCCGGGCCACTCTTGCCCTCACTGCTGTCTGGCTCCCGCTGATCGCACTCGCGATCAATGCTCTCGCCGAGCGCAGTGCCCCTCGCGAGTTTCAATCGATCATTTGTCGCGGCGACAGGTCTAGTGCCAGCAAGATCGCAGGCCGGGACGAGCCATGATCATAGTAGCGAGCAGATTCTGCGTCGACAAGCAGGCGGTAGCTCTTTTGAGGCGCTCGGGTTGGGGATCGGTGGCGGCAGAAGAGCATCTCATCTCGCCGTCCCGCATCAGCCCCCGAGTGATCGTGGCTAGCGCTGCCGGCATTCAGCGGAATGATCTTGATCCAGACCAGTTGAGCCCAGCTCCAAAAGCGGCAATTGCGGGAAACGTTTCGCTGACCACCTTTCCCGCGAACATAAAGTGGTAAGCGCTAAAACGCGGATTACAGAGGGCGCCATGATGCCTTGGAAACCCACGATGTTGAAGGCGAGTGCAAGGGCATTGCTGTCGCCGATTGCCGGTGTTGCTGTCCTGGCTTTTCTTAACAGTACCGCCTTCAGCCATGAGTTGGAGGTCGGAACACTACTGATCCAGCATCCCTGGGTGGCTGCAAAGGATACGACCAATACCGCGACGACAGCTTATGTGATCGAAATTCAGAACAGGGGCACAGGGCCAGATCGGTTGCTCGGGGCGTCGCTTTCGGGCGAGAAGGGGATCTTGCAGGAAGCCGATGCAGGCGCACGGCCAACTAAGTTCGCCACCCATGAGCATGGTTTTCAAATAGAACCTGGCGGTTTCGTTCGTCTTCAACCCGGTGGCGCGCGGATTCTGTTTGAAGGACTTCACGGCGCACTAAAGGAAGGAGAGATGGTCAAAGGGACGTTGGAATTCGAAAAGGCGGGCACCATAGAAATCGAATTCACGATCGAGCCGGCAGGCTTGGCTGAAGAGGATGATACGCCAATGCATCATCACACTCACCACTAAAAGTGCCAGGAGAAGGGCGAAGCATGGACGCCGTCTGAGGCAGGTTGTGGGACATCGAACCATGAGCGCGATGGGCATTTGGGAACGTCCCATCCGGGCGCGGCTGGTCGGTGGCGAAGGTTCGCGATCGACGCGAGCCTGATCAAAGCGGATGCTAATCGGCAGAAGGGCATCGAAGGCAAAAAGGGGCTTCTACCGGAGGCCGCGGGTCTAGCAATCGAAGACTACCTTACCGTTCTTGACGATGCCGCGTTCGGTGCTGCGACAAAGGTCACTCCGAAGTTCGTGTCGCCCTCCGATCCGGCGACGCGCTGGACGGGAGCGCACGGCGGACAAGCCTACTTTGCGTATTCGACAAGCTACTTGGTTGACGTCGAGAACACCATCATTGTCGATGTCGAAGCGACCACAATCCGCTAGGCGGAAGTGTTGGCCGCCAAGCGCATGATCCAACGCTCGCTCGAACGATTCGACCTTTATCCGAGCCGGCGTCTCGGCGACACCGCCTATGGCTCCGCCGCGATGCCAGGGTGGTTGGTCTACGAGCACGGGATCGAGCCGCACATGACCGTCTTCGATAAGAAGGCACGCACCGACGGGACCTTCTCGCGCGAGGACTTCACCTATGACCATGTCGGGGACCTCTATTGCGCCCCGATGGCAAAACCCTCACCACCACAGGGACGCCAGTGAACGATGACGCGACGATCCTCTAGCGTGCAAGGAAGCACGATTGTCAAGCATGCTCAAAAAGAGGTGTTGCCCCAGGGCTCGGAAAGTGCCGCGCTCGATCTACGAGGGCGCTCGCGACATGGCGCGCGAGATCGCAAGATCATGGGAGGGTCACACTTCGCACCGGCGCCGGAAGAAGATCGAGATGTTGTTCGCGCACCTCAAGCGAATTCTCAAGCTCGAATCGCTTGAGACTAAGGGGTCCGAACAGCGCGCGTGATGGGTTCACCCTGGCAACCACTATTCAGAACCTTCGTAAGATGGCCAAGCTGATCCCGATGCCGGCGCTGACGCCCGCGTGAGCCCCACCAAGCCAACTCGACCGTGGAATAGCGGGCGTTCACCACGAAATTACTGCCGACTTTTTCAACGGAATCGGACAACAGCAGAAGTCGTCTGACTACCTCACTATGTTGACCAACTTCGCCGTCATGCGGACAGACAGTGCTGCGTGTGCATGCCTTGCATCGATGCAAACGACGGGGAGTTCAACCCTACCAAGCTCGCGCCAAAGCCAGCTTGCCATCGTGCCCATCTCAAAGCTGATACGCTCCGCCAATGGCGCGTGCTTTGCGAAGCAGTTTGGACAGATCGCCGGGATCAAGCTTTCGCATGTGGCGGACTCGGCACGCCTTGTCAGGCTTCCAAGCGGAGTGTCGTGCATTAATGCTGTCTGCGCAAATCCTGCGGACGTCAGTCGAAAAGTGCAGAATGCCTGCGTAGCTAGGGGCCTTCTTCGCAGCGGATAGCCAGAAAGACGATGATACACTATTGGGTTTGCACGAGATGTTGCGAGAGCCCGCCGCCAGCACTCGCTGTGTTGTTGACGCAGTCCCGAACTGTTCTCCCTACTTATGATTCAGATGACAGCGGCGTTCAATCTTATGTAACCAAACGAAACTAGGGGTTTCGCGAACGATCAGCAATTTCGCCAGCTGACTTGAGCGCTGATCAAAATCCTTGTGTCGTTTGTTCGCGCATGCACCGATTGGAAATCTGATGCCCGCCCCTAGAATTGTGAAACAGCTTGTATCAAAAGGTCTTCGTCGGCTTCGACCAGCCCTACGTACCCAGATCGCGCTGCTAGGAATCGTAGGTGTGCTTGTCACAGGAGCGACTTGCATTGCCGGACTGAATTACCTTGCGAAGGGACAGAACGAAGTAACCGAGAGCGCTAATCTTCGCGCTCACCTGACGTTCCTTTCAGAAGCCTTTCTTGAATCGCAACAGCTAGCGCTGGAGTTTCTGCGCAAGCATAACGAAGCCCTGATCGCGCAACACGCCCAAGGCATCAAGAACGAGCTGGCGCACCTCGAGCAGATCGAGAAGCAGGTCACTTCCTTGTCGGAGGGCGATCCCCTGAGAGACGTGACGTTCCTTCGCGCCGGGATCAACCTTTACGCAACTCGTTTCAACAATGTCGTTTCCGCGCAGCGTGTGCTCGGGCTTACGGAGAATGACGGACTCCAAGGTAAGCTCCGCGAAGCCGTGCATCAGGCAGAAACTCGGCTTGCGCATGTCAACGAGCCGCACCTGACGGTGTTGATGTTGATGATGCGACGGCACGAAAAGGATTTCATGTTGCGGCACGAGGAGAAATACGGCGATGAGCTGGAAAAGCGGGTTGCCGAATTCGAGGCCGCGCTTGCGGCCTCAGAGTTTTCTTCGGATGCTAAGGCCGAGTTGAAGAATCTTATTGCGTCTTATCGATCGAGCTTTCTGGCGTACCTTGTATCGCAACAGGCGCTGGATGACGAGGTTGACGATCTCGTCCAGATCTACGGCCGGAATCGCCCCCTCCTGTTGAAGGCGATTGCAGCCGCAGACGCTCGCGCTGTCTCTGCGGAAGAGCATGCGTCGCGCCTCAGAGCGATATTGAGCTGGGCAATTGGGCTGGCCACTCTCACAATCGGCTTCGCTGCTGTGCTTATCGGGCAGCGGCTGGCCAAGCTGATTACCCGCATGAGCGCAGCAATGCGCCAACTGGCGGCTGGGCAATTCGACGTCACGCTGCCCGGCCTTGGCCGTTCAGACGAGATCGGCGATATGGCGCAGGCCATGGAAACATTTAAGGTCAGGTCACGGGAAAAGGTGCAAGCGGAGCTTGCGGCGAATCAGGAACAGGATCGCTTGGTCGGGATGCGACGCAAGGCGGAGCTTGGAGAGCTTGCCAGCACGTTTGAACACGCCGTGAGCGGCGTCATCGATACGATGTCATCCGCCTCGACCGAGCTGGAGGTTTCCGCTCGCGAGCTGACGGATACGGCCCACGTTACTCAGGAGATATCTGACAACGTTGCGTCGGCCTCGGAGGAAGCGTCAGCCAATGTTCAGCTTGTTGCTGCCGCAACGGAAGAGATGATGGCATCCGCTTCCGAGATCGGCCGGCAGGTCGAGCAATCTACAGAGATCGCCAAGGGGGCCGTGCGCCAGGCCGAAGAAACGGATCGGCGGATGAAGCGCCTTTCGGCTGCGGCACTAAAAGTCGGTGGTGTGGTTGAGCTAATCGCAGCGATAGCCAGGCAAACCAACCTCTTGGCGCTTAACGCAACGATCGAAGCCGCGCGTGCGGGCGATGCGGGCCGTGGGTTTGCCGTTGTGGCGCACGAGGTGAAGTCGTTAGCAACCCAGACGGCGAACGCGACCTCCGAAATTGGAGAGCAGATTGCCGGCATTCAGACAGCGACACTGGAATCGGTCAGCGCCATCACAAACATCGGAAATAGTATTAGCAGGATCTCACAAATCGCGTCGGCGGTTGCCGCTGCGATTGATCAGCAGGGCGCGGTAACCAAGGATATTGCCCAGAATATCCAGCGTGCGGCCGAAATGTCGACAGCGGTCGCGGGCAACATCCGCCAGGTCGCCCAGAAAGCGTCCATCACAGGCGCATCATCGTCGCAGGTGCTGACATTTGCCAATGTGCTTGCCCGAACCAGCCATCGCCTCAAAGTCGAAGTCGATGACTTTCTCGCCGGGATCAGGTCATGATTATCTGCAGGCGAGGTAGAGAGGAGCGATGCAGGGTGTCCCGACGGTATCGTCCGGAGCAGTGAGAGGCGTTCGATGACTGAGCCGGACCAGACCAGTGAACATCTAACGCAGTATCTGCGGCAATTAACGCCTCGGGCGCGCGCCCGCCTGCTCGCCGAGCTGGAACGGCTGCTTCTGTTGGGCGAGGACATTCCACATTCGAAGCCTCTCATCGCGGCGCTGCGCGCCGAGTTGCACGACACCGGGGAGAGCCACTCCCGGATTGGCAATCGGTTACGCTATTTCTACGAGCCGCTGGAGCCGGTGCTGGTGGACGCCCCGCCAGAGCGCGCCAACAGCGGGCAGATTGCGTGCGGATCGCTTGCGCCGATCTGGAACCTCGTGGCCGAACAGCTGCTGCCGAGCATGGCCCGGGAGTACATGGCAACCGCGCAGAAGGTCATGGTTGTCAATTGCCAAGCCGAGGCGCGGCGGATCGCGGCAGCATTCCAAAAGAAGGTCGTGATCTACCTCAACCAAATTCTCGAAACCGACGATGGCCTCACCGCTGTGCGCACCGGGCTTGAGGCCTATACGAGTTCGCGCGCCACGTTCAATGACCTGATCAAGATGATTCGGGTGATGCACGCCCGCCAGGAGCTTGCTGAATTCGCCCGCGCGCTTCCACTCAAGATAGCCGATCTGGAGGGCAGGTCGCTCGCCAAGGTGTTCGATCTCTTGAATGTGCTTCATGCAAAGCGCGTCGAAGCCGTGCCGTTCGCGCTCACGATCATCGCGAGGCGGCTGGAAACGCCGTGGCAGCTGGTCCACCTCGCGACAAAGCTCGCCGCGAGCAGGGCCGCGCCGGAGATCGCAGCGACCCCCTATGCGGTTGCGGTCCCGATGGTGCTCGATCAGATGGACGAGCAACACCTGATGATAACCTACGCATTCACGCATAATCGGATTGCGCGGGCGAAGGAGATCCTCACCGAAATTTATGGGATCGAGGAAGCCGTGAGAGGGCGCATCGAGCTCGATGGCTCGGATTGGGGGAAGCGGCTGCACATTGATGGTGGCGGTGGAGACCGCGGTCGATGCCGAAATCAACAGCATTCCCACCGACCGCCGGCATCTCACGCACATCCTAGAATCCGCCAAGCCGCGCCCAGACCTTTCCTTGGGCGGACGTCTGGGTCGCATGATCAGAAAGGGCCGCGGCACATTGCAGAGGCTTGCTGTCGAACAGCGTTGGCGTAGCAATTGACGGAAAGAGCCCGCGCAGTTGATGCAGGTGGCGAGATTAGCTTCCGTCTCGGGCAGGAACACCGACTCGGTGATCTCGGGTTCGAGCCGCTTGGGCGACAAGTCCGAATTGCGGCACATGTGCCTCGTTACGCTGGAAATAGCGTACCTTGCTACAAACAGCACGAATGCTGCGCCAAACTTGCTCGGTTCGAAGGCGATCGGCCCACAGACGGCGACCGGCTATTTGCCATTAACTAAGATCAATACATCAAATCCGGATACACTATCCTTCAGCAAGACCTAACGGAGGCTAGAGGTCTCATGCGCAGCCTTCTGTTTATCGGTGTGCTTGCGCTTCCCATGCTCGTCGGCTTTGGATCTCCTTCGACCGCCGCTCCGCGGGGTCGTTCATACATCCCCCCGACACGGCACGACGTTTATTGCCTGCAGGGACGTACCTGGGGATATCCGGGCAATTGCCAGTTCTCGACCTATGATCAGTGCATTGCCACCGCATCCGGCACCTACGCCTATTGCGGTATGAATCCAATCTACGCGTTCCAGCGACAAGGAGCACAATTGCGCTGATGTGTGATCGTCAAGCGTGATCGAGACATCAGTCGGAATATTGCTCATATTGATGGACCTGCCGTGCAAAGTTGAGAGACGTTGGACTTCCGCCTGACCGGAAGTCCCCTGTGCAAGTACGCTCGCGATGCAGTCTCTTCAGGTGCACCAAGACGCGAAGCAACAACGATTGGGAAGTAGTGGCTCATCGGCGTCACGCGCAGTCGGGCGTCGCTCTTTAATTCAATTCAAGAAAAACGACGCGAAAACTCAAACAGAAATCTGCTTGTTGCGTTCTTGTCAGCTTCTTCCTCCATGGTGCCTCTCGACTGTTCGACTTTGGGTAGTTTTCCACGTGGCGCTCCTGACGCGAAATATACGCTACGTTAGCCGCAAGAGAATGAGGGAGATTTCCAAATGTTGGATGCCCCTACCGCTGCGCTCTTAAGGGTGGTCCTCGAAGACGTCTGCAAGAATCTTTCCCGGTACGATACCGGCGCTCGCACCCATGTCGCCTCGAAGATTCTGGAAGCCGCGAGCACAGGTGAAATAAGACCTGACCGGCTCAAACAGATCGGTCGTGATGGTCTCTCCAAAGCTCCCACAATGTAGCGATAGGCTCGCCGAGTAGGATGTTGTCACTGACGTGCCATGGGGCCGGTCCTGCAGCGGACGATCCGTGATGGGAATTCCGCTCGACATCGAGACCTCAGATCGATCGCTATCGACGAGTGGTCCGATCACTAAACAGCCTCATCGACCAGTAAAGCGCTGCGGTTTGGTCTCGTAGTCGTTCACTTCTTTGCCGTCATTTCTGGCCTTACTCTTTCAGCTCGTTCGTCGTTTCCCAATGCAACGCAGCATCAGCGCCGGTAGAGCAGGATGGCGAAGCCGGACCGCTGCCCGAATTCCTCAGTGATGAGGAGGAGCCGGATGTCGCGGATGACGACGATCGACAGCAGCTCGGCGCCGCTGAATGACGTCTGATGGCGGGACGGTTTCGGCCGTCCGGCACGCATGTGGGACCGGTGTGCAGCACCGGTCCCATTTTCATTGGCAGCGGCACTGAGAGGGAGAGGCGGCCGGGAAGCGTTTGAGCCATACTTGGTACGAATTGGACAAACATCAGCCCGTACAGACGCGTGTAACGGACGAAAACTCTGCCAGCAGAATGCGCGACGTTCAAAACGTTCGTTCGAAGTTTTCTGTCATCGTACTGGCGTCGTCAGCATATTTGCGTCGAATTCTTCCGCTGTGCCGAGGATTTCCTGCATCCCGTTGCATGGATGCAATCACGGGTGGCTGCCTTGCAGCAGCCTGTTGTGAGCACAGTATCGGTTTCTTACCAAGAGTCGCGCTAAATTCCCGGCGCGCTAAACCATCAGCTGATATAGGATTGTCAAGATTGGCTACCCGCTGCAATCCACGTCCATCGTTTACAGCGAATTAAGTCAAGCCGGATTTGATGCGGCGCGGGCAGGAAGCTTGGAACTTGGGGATGTGTGATGGGTGCTGTCAGGAAGCAATCCGTGAAATTAGATACGGGGATGTTCGAGGACGTGCCGGTCCTGCGTCGTAAGTGGCATGCTGCGCTCAAGCCCGGCGAAACCCTTCCCCGCTATGAAAATGTGCTGTTGGGCAGCTTGGGGCGGCTCGCCGATCACCTGGTGCTGCTCAAATGTGACAACGACGCATTCGCCGTTTCGCGGACGGGGCGGTACGCGCAGAAGTGGCTCGGCGATGAACGCTGGGACATTCCGATGGACGCGCTGCGCCAGGATTGCGCGACCGTCCTCAGCGAGGCAGCCTCGAACGCGATTGCAAACAACCATCCCTATCTCGCGGCCGCTCATTGCGTCCGCGACGGCATGGTGCGCACGTACGACGTGTTAGCGCTGCCGACTTTGTCGCGCTGGGGCGGCACGCTGGTCGGCGCCTACGTCAACGAGCGCGGCCCGGAATACAATCTACTCGACGCGATCTTTTCCACGACCGATGACGGCGTAATCACGCTCTCGACCATTCGCGATGCGACGGGCCAGCCGTTTGATTTTCAGGTCATGCACCACAATCAAGCGGCACTGAGACTTCTAAACGTGACAGAACGAAGCCTGCTGTGGCAGCGTCTGAGCAGTGGAGCCCATCTGCTCTGTTCGCAAGCGGTCGTAGGGCGGTTGCGAGCTGCGGTTAAGGACGACCGGGGCGACCAGTTCGAGATCGACAGCGATGAACGCAGCCTGCGGTTGGCAATTGCCGCCTTCGGCGGTATCCTCTCCCTGATTATTTCAGACGTCACGCCCTTGAAGCGCCGAGACGCTTCGTTCAGGCTGCTGTTCGACAGCAATCCGATGCCGATGTTGGCGTTAGACGCCGAGACAATGGCCTTTGTGAAAGTTAACGACGCAGCGGTGCAACATTACGGTTACGCCCGCGAGACCTTCCTGCGGATGAGAGTTCACGAGATCTGGCCAAAGGACGAGTGGCTCAGCTATACGCAGGCGCTGCGGGACGTCGGCGATAATTACCAGTCCGAACATCACTCGCGTCACGTGAAAGCCGATGGCAGCGAAATTTGTGTGCTTACCTTCGGGCGACGCCTCGTGCTGGAGGAGCGCGAGGGCTACCTGGTCGCGGTGGTCGACATCACCGAACGGCGTAAGGCCGAGGCCCGCATTGCCCATATGGCGCTCCACGATGGATTGACTAACCTCCCCAACCGCGCGCTCCTTCGGGAGCGGCTATACGAGGCGCTCGAAGGCAGCAATGCCGCCGACAAACGCGTAGCGGTGCTGTGCATCGACCTTGACCTCTTCAAGAACGTCAATGACTCGTTTGGCCATCCTATGGGAGACCGCCTGCTCACGCAGGTCGCCGACCGGCTGCGCTCGCAAGTAGCCGGCAAGAATCTGACGGCACGGCTTGGTGGCGACGAGTTTGCGGTTATCCTGGCTGACGATACCTCACCGAAGGAGGCGAGCGATTTCGCCGCCGGGTTGATCGAGATATTGAGTGCGCCTTATAAGATCGACGGCAATGAGGTGGTGATCGGCGCCTCGATCGGAATTGCGCTCTCACCAGCCGACGGCACGAGCAGCGAGGAACTGATGCGCAACGCCGACATGGCGCTCTATCGCGCCAAAGAAGATGGCCGCGGCACGCAGCGGTTCTTCGAGCGCGAGATGGATCACCAGGTGCAGCGGCGCCGCGAACTGGAGCTCGACCTGCGCCGCGCGTTTGCCAATGGGGATTTCGAACTGCACTACCAGCCGCTGGTCGACGTCGCGCGGGACAAGATCTCAGGTTTTGAGGCGTTGCTGCGCTGGCGCCATCCGGAGAAGGGCATGATCTCGCCGGCGGAGTTCATTCCGGTGGCGGAGGATATCGGACTGATCGCCTCGCTCGGCGAGCGGGTGTTGCGTGAAGCCTGCAATGAGGCGGTGAAGTGGCCTTCCGAAATCAAGGTCGCTGTCAACCTGTCGCCGGCACAATTCCGTAGCCGCAATCTGGTCCAGGTGGTGATCTTAGCCCTGGCCGATTCGGGCTTGCCGCCCAAGCGGCTCGAGCTCGAAATCACCGAGTCGGTGTTCCTCGCGGAGACCGACGCCAATCTCGCGATCCTGCACCAGCTGCGCGAGCTCGGGGTCTCCATCGCCATGGACGATTTTGGAACGGGTTATTCCAGCCTGAGCTACTTGCGCAGCTTTCCGTTCGACAAGATCAAGATCGATCGCTCCTTTGTGAAGGATCTTGCAAAACGTTCCGACTGCGTCGCCATCGTGCGCGCGATCTCGGGCCTCGGGCGTAGCCTCAACATCACCACGACCGCGGAAGGCGTGGAGACCACCGAGCAGCTCGATTGGCTTCGCGCCGAGGGCTGCAACGAGGTGCAAGGATTCTTATTCAGCGGCGCCAGGCCGGCCGCCGAGGTGGCGCAGCTCTTGCGTCGTTTTGGCGCGAGGGCGTCGAGAGCGGCGTGAATCTACGGCCCCACCCACAAGGAGCAGCGGTCTTGCGCTGCCAATCCCCCTCCTGCCCCGATTAGCTGACACCAACTCTCAAGCAGATTACGCGAGCAGCCTCGCGATGGCAGAAAATGCTTATTTTTCTATGTGGTTGACTACCCTCTCCGCCGCACTGCTTCTCCATTGTATCCGGCCGTTCGAAGCGACGATAAAGCATTGAATATGGAGCGACAACGGCTGTTGCGGTTAGTTCCGTGATGTCACCCGTAGTCACCGAGCCAACCTGGTTTCAGACCGTCGGTCGGAGGATGGATTTCACATTGAAGAGCATGGTGCGCAAAGCTCAAGCCGCTCCACGTCGAGGAGCATCATGCGAGTTATGTGCACTATGAACCAGGGATTAGGGCAAGGCTGCATCTCTGTGGTGCATCAATCTGCCGGACCGAGCGTATTAGTTGCCTTATTGCTGCGCTCGACGCACGCCAGTGCTCCGTGCGTATGGAAGCGCGTCCCCATTCAAGTCATATGCACCGATCCCACGAAGCTTAAGAATTGCGGGGTTGTCGACCACGCCGCCAACGGGATAGCCAACCAGATTGGTCCCCTGATGGTTCATGGGCACCTCGAGCAGGGCGTCGAGGAAGAGCCCTGCAACCCCTCGAAAGCGGTGGCGATGTATTTGCGCCGGCCAGACGGTCAATTTGCGCGGTCTTGCGCTTTGGGTTCATTCTGAATGTGCCCTTTGAGCCAAATGAATGATGCGATAATTTGGGTGGGGGCAACAAAATGAAAAACCTACTCTTTACGACGCGCTTGCACAGTTCGAGGCGATAGAAGCAAATCTCGCAGAGCTTGAAAGACTTTGCGACGATGTTGAGAGCTTGATTCCGACCGGGATTTCGTTTCGGTCGGACCCCGCCTATGAAGACAAATGCCGCGCAGCGGCTGCGATTGTCGAGCACATGCCCGCTATGGACGGCTGGCGGCTCAAGCTTGATTTCTTCGATCTGGACGAGATTGCGCAGATCAGGTTTGATTTGGCGGAAATTATGGAGCCCGCCGCCGAAGCGAGTTTTGAGGGCAGCCTACAGGAGCCTTCCCGTCAACTTCGCGAATATCGATTCAGGTTCAACCGCAAGCGCCGCGAACTAATAAGGCACGCCCTTGACGCCGCAATCGATCAAGTCGACCGGATGATCCGGGCGACTCGTCCCGCCATCGAAGCAATGGAACCACGCGCGTCGATCCCCGAGGCCGCACTTGGTGAACTGCGCACCCATTACAAGGAAATCACTACGCTAATGGAAGCAGCTTACCGCGCCCCGATCGCTGGAAAGAAATGGGCCGGCATGTGCATTTCGGGCAGGTTTGTGACTTCGATGACATCGAACGCGTTGACTGGCCGGTTGCCAAGGCGAGCTTACGAAAGAGCCTCTATGCTCAGGATGACCCGATACCCGTAAATGTCGGCGATCTTGAGGAACTGATAGCTAGCAAGCCGTCTGGGCCGATACCGACGAAGCTCAACTGGGCGAAGCTGACCGAAGGAGAGTTCAAACGGCTGATTTTCTCGTTGACTGCAGGCGAGCCGGGGTACGAGACCCCGGAATGGCTAACGCAGACCCGGGCCGCCGACAAGGGGCGGGATCTGTCTGTCACCCGCGTGGCCAAGGATGGACTTTCCGGCCATTTGCGGGCGCGGGTCATTATCCAATGCAAGCACTGGCTGGAGCGCAGCATCTCGCCAACTGATGTTGCTCTCCTCAAGGAGCAGATGGCTCTATGGGAGCCGCCACGCGTCGATGTACTCATCATCGCAACAAGCGGACGCTTTACGACGGACGCGGTGGTGGCCATCGAAAAGCAGGGACAATCGGACCGGGCGCTCAGGATCGAAATGTGGCCGGAGAGTCATCTAGAGATGCTCTTGGCGGCGCGCCCAGCCTTAATCGCCGAGTTTGAACTTCGGTAGCCGCGGACATGAAGTCCTCCGCCGGATCCCAAGCGGCACTCGGCGGTCATTGGGTAGCCGCCTCGCAGAATATAGCGTATGCGGGTAATTTCGTCGAAGAACGCGCGAATCTCGAGCCGCTGGGCTCGATCTGCCACATGGGGAGTCATCGGCTGCTTCTCCGCGAGAAAGGGCCGGGTCTGTTCTTCAAGGTCGGTCATTTGAGTATTCACCCAAAGGAAGGCTCGGAAGGCAGCCCCTATCCGCTGGTCCAACAAGACGGAAGATGGAAAACGACTGATGAGGATCGGGTTTCCGTGCCCGACGGGTAGAGGGGGGCATCGGGTTGGACGTGATTCAAACGTCCAAGCAATTCGCAGTCATCGCGACGAGCGGCGGTGGTGGCGAAGACGGCGGCACGGCAACGGATGCTGACGGCGCAATGGACCTAAGGGTTACGTCCTGATTTAAGAATATTTGAGTTAGTAGCGAACGTGTCGGGTGCGTCGGCGCGGCCTTTCTTTAGTCGTAATTCGCGCACTAGTTTTTTGTTTTTAGAAAATGGAGAACTTAAAGTGGCTATGGGGACAGTGAAGTGGTTCAATCCGACAAAGGGATACGGGTTCATTCAACCTGACAACGGCGGCAAGGACGTGTTTGTTCACATCTCCGCCGTCGAGAGGGCCGGGTTCACCTCACTCGCAGAGGGAGCCAAGGTTAGCTTCGACGTCGTGAACAATCGCGGAAAAGACTCGGCGGAAAACCTAAGAATCGGGTGAGCCTTTCGAACTACGACGCCACGGTTCCAATCCGCCGCTTGGGCCTATCGTCGAATATCCTCTGATTTCCTCGTGGGCCATCCTGCGTTGGTTCGCTGGGTGAGTCGAATGATGGGCGAGGAGGAGGCCGATCGCTATCGAGTCGAAGCCGAGGAATGCCGCCGCTTGGCCGACAGGGCAATTAAACAGCCGGACAGGGAAGCCTGGTTAAGGCTTGCAGCTGATTGGATGAAGCTGGCCGAAGGCGCCGGCATACCCGATGAGCGTAAAGGGTGAGCTTATTGATCAGTGCGTCTGTTTGCCTAGCCAGCAATCTATCAGCGCTGATGCCCCAGGCCGATACCCAGTCGTCCGTGAAGAAGGCGGGAGAGCGCTGATTTAAGCGATCTTTTGGGCAGGGACAGTTTCGGTGAACGCCCGGATAATGGCACGGAGTTCTGCGAGCCACCGCAGGAGCAGGCCGAAGTTGTAGCCGGCGGCGGCGAGGACGGCGTTGACGCGGTCGCCGACGCGGCCTTTGAGATAGTTGCGGTCCATGCGGTGCTCGGCCTTGACGTGGCCGATGACGGGCTCGACAGCCGCGCGACGCTTCATCTCGCTACGGATGGGAGCTGTGACGCGGCGGACCTGACCCGAGATCCAGACCCTGAACCGATGCGGGTGGTTGTGACCGCGATATCCTTTGTCGACGTGGATACGGCGAGCCTCCACCCCGGTGAGCTTCTCCATGTCGGCGATTACGGGACCGAGCGTGTGCCCATCGAAGGGATTGCCATGCAGGGCCTTGGCATGGATCACGAACTGGCCACCCTTCGGAGACGTCACAGGGGTGGCGATGCTGACCTTGCAGCCGAACTCGTGGGGCGCGCGGGCTTTACCCTTGCCGATGCACTCAACCTCCGGAGCATGTAACGCATAGACCTTCGGACCGCGCTGATGCTGATCCTGGCTGGGCACCTGCTGCGCTAAACCGAGCAACGGGCCGAAGCGAGCTTCAAGCACCGTATCGCCATCAATCTTGCGGCTGATGTCGCGGATAATCCGACCAAGCCGTGTCCGCAGGAACTTGAGCTGCCGCCGCGCGCGTTTGAATTGGTGGGCGTGGCTATAGCGGCCGGTCATGATGGCGGCGCGCTTGGCCAGGCGCAGATAGCTCTGGCGCAGCGGCACGTGGTTTCGCTTGGCGAGCCCGACGAGCTTGGTGAGTGCCCTATGCATCA
>NZ_JAPRAQ010000048.1 GCF_029989365.1 Bradyrhizobium sp. Arg816
GCGCCAATGGACGGTAGGTCTCGATTTCCAGGAGCCGCTGCACCAGCGCTCCGAGATCGTGCGACGTCAACCCGAGGTCGCAGACGAGGATTTTCGTGAAGCCTTTTTCGTCTACGCGGAAGTCTGAGGCGGCAACGGCTGCGCCGCTCTTTGTGGCAACCATGGCCAGGCTGTTCTTGTCAAAAATCTGTTCGGCCCGCCTGGTCGGCGAGGCGTCCCGCTCCACTTCTAGCCTGATCGCGACCAGCAACTGTCCGGTCTGACGCAACGCGCGGATCAGCGATCGGACGGTGCCATCAACTTTGTCAAAATGGTCTGCGTCAGAACAATTTGCGTAAGAGCAGATCCAGGTGAATGTTGTAAATTCCGAATGCTGCTCCCAGCGTAGCGTAGCGGGCCCGATGACAATCTGGTGAAGTTTCGCCGATTGCTCAGGCGGCGTAAGATTGCGATCGAGGCAAAAATCGATAAAACGGCAGCGATCGCTTGTGGCCGCCTCGCCCTGTGCAAGAAAAGCCAAGTGGATCACGCTGAAGGGCGAAACAAGGCGCGTGAATGGGCGCGCGTGCACTTCGCCAAGCACAGCGTCGCGTTGCGGATGTGGCGTGAAGGTTCGCAGATCTAGTTCATCGATCACGTAATGACGCCTCGCTTCAGGGTGAGCAGGCAACCGTCAGCCTTGACGCGGGAGGCAATGGCGGTGCTGGGAAACGGTTGCGCGCGGCTAGGTTGCTGGTCGAGTCATGTCGACGATCACTGCCGAGGCCGCCTTGAACTCGGGAAAGAGGTCTTGCGGGAGGAAGGTCAGGCCAGGCAGATTGAGATGGAGCCGCCTCATCCAGCTTTCGAATGACGCCATCAACGTATGGTCCGGTGTCTATGGCAAAATGCCGGCATTGTGGCTCAATAGGTGTAGCGGTGCGCCAGCAAGCCGTTCCGCGACCTTGGCGGTGGCGCGCGGCTCCGTTCGACGAATGCCTAGATTTACGTGGACATGGTTGTTTATCTCCGAATCCCACCGACATCGCCCGCCACCGAAGGGGTGCCGCGTGCAAGTGAAGATAAGCCGGCCCTCTTCTGAAAGCAGTTTTCCGGTGGCATGACCGATGGCGCGCGAGGCCGTGGCAAGCAGGAACTCTTCCGTTCTCCCAGCGTGGTACAGACAAACGACCTCCGGTGCGGCAACCGCATTGTCGATTGACGGATCGAGGCCCAAACTCGACTCCCATCTTGTTGCCGTCGCCAAACTTCCTGGCGCCGAGAGCCGGTGCAGGATTTGGGCCAGCACTGTAGAAGGGGCACTCTCGCTTCTTTTTTGCGCAATGTGGCTTTCGAAGACAGTCGGAGGCGGGTTTCAGACATGAGCACGCTTGTATTCTGACAGAATGCGCACGTGGCACAGGCCACAGGGAAGGGTCTGTTTTCGGCAAGGTGATCGCTCGCCCGGCCGCTGCCATTGTTTGAGCGGCCACGCTCTGCTTGGATTTGTCGATACAAAGCCATGCGACTGACCGCGCCCGGACCCCCGGGGGCAAGGCTCGGCGATGGGCTGATAACGTCACGTCGAGTGAGGTTGACTGGATCACGCAGCTACGGCCGCATTCACATCGAGAAGATCAATTACCCGTTTCTGTCGAAGAATGGCTGCAAGGCCACCGGGCCCGAATTCGGCGCCGGCTGGCTCGAGCTGCACGAGAGCGGGACTTACGTGCGGCTAAAAGACAGTTGATCAGATGTAAGCGAAAACGGCCTCGCGCATCCCCGGGCTGGCACCGAATGCTGAGGCCGTTCGGCGCCAGCGAATCAAAACGCGCGCACTGCCAGTTTTTCCCAACTTAAAGTGGTCGGGGCACTAACAAATGTTGGTTGAAGTCTCTTTGCCGCGTCAGTCGAAGGCAATGCCTAGACCGCGTTCCTTTCGCCAGACGATGTGACATGGTCGCCTGAAATTAGGACATCCAGATTGCCAGATTTTCCCGATATGTAACGCCTTGGTTAACGAAGCCGTTTTGACGAGGTCTCGAAACGCTCCGGAAACAGACCGCGCTCACTCTGAACTTTGGAATTAAGAGGGGAGTCCCAAATGATTACACTCAAAGTGGTTGCATCTGCGCTTGGTGTCGGAATTCTGTTTTCGATCTTTTCGGGAGGCTTCGGCGCAGATGTCGTTCTGGCGGTGGTCGCGTGCCTGACATAAGGCTCCCAGCCTGCGGCGGAAAGGACGTTGGCTCGCCGCCTGCTAGCGCGCAGGCTTCACGTAAATGATGATTGCAATAACGGCAGCGAGCGCAAAGCCATCGAGCGCCAGGAACAGCGATGAAATCGCCCGTCGCGAAACGATCCATCCTCGTCGGCGGCCATAAGACCAGCGTCAGCCTGGAAGAGGCATTCTGGACGGCTGTGAAAGAGATTTCCCGCCAGCGCGATATGTCGCTATCGGATCTAGCCAGTGAGATCGAGCGCAACCTGCAGCATGGTAATCTGTCGTCTGCCATACGCGTCTACGTCCTCGGCTACTTCAAGAACCGCGCGGCTGACGCGATCACCCAGAAGGACCATGGGATACTCCGATACGACAAGGGCGGAGAGACGGCCCCGGCTGCAGGGGGCAAGGGGGATAGGCCGGAGCCGCTCCGTCCCCCTGGCTTGTCGCGCAAGAAAGGGCGCCAGCTCGAAGGGGGATGAGCCGGGGACTAGAGGTTATCCTCAATGAGGTCTTCAGGCGCGTCCTGCGGCCTCATTTAGCACCTTCTTTTCGCCGCCGCGTTGGACGCGATGGGCGACGATGATTTTGTCAGATACTTGCATCAAGCGCGGAATTGCCTGGATGAGGCTGAAAAGGCGACCCTCGAGGTCGACAGGAAGGCGTGGCTGAAGCTTGGGCAGGAATGGATGGAGATGGCGCGCAGAGCTCAACGACAAAGGCTCTCTGAGCATTGAGGCCACGCGGGTCTCTCCGGCGGCGACCAGAGTTCAATTTTAGGAACTTGTCATGGACGACCCTGCCAAGTGCTGCAGCCTCCAACGCGTGCCGCTGAGACGCCGAAAGCTTGGAATTCGCGCTCACGATCATCGGCCCGACCCGCTGCGGGTGGTCAAGAACAGCTTCTCTTCCGCGGTCTTTGCGAGCACGGCACTTGTGGTGCGGTCGAGTTCCTTGGCAATCAGCTTGAGCGGCAAGGTACCCGCAACGGCGTTCAGTCTGCCAACTTCCTCTTTCGTTCAGTCCCGCTTCCAACGCGGCATTTCGCTTCATCTGCAATACAACTCCCAGAACGCTACCTGGGGGAGAGCAATGAGGAAACAACATTGTCTAACTGGGCTGCGTCAAAGGAGCCTTTTTCCGCATGAGACCGTTTTTCCGCCTCAGCCAATTTAGTTTTGCACGCTTTCGGCGCGGACACAGAACGCGCCAAAAGTGCGAAAATTCCTTTCGACTTTTAGCTCTCACTTCCATCTCCGCGCTATCAGAGAACGATCGTAGATCACGACGAGAAAGGTCGCATTGTTCGATCTGCACCGCCGGAGCCCGCGTTGCCGCCGCCCGGCGCTTCACACGGACTTAATCTGGGCTGAAAATGAAAATGGGATTTCCAGACCTGCTAGCGAGATTACATTCCGCGATGGAGACCGCGCGTATACCGCGCGTATATCTCCATCCTGTTGGAAGAGTCTGCGCACGATGACTGCGTTCTGGCGCTCGCAATACTCGCTTGTTTCGAAATCGACGAGCCCGAGATCGGCAACGGTGGCCTTGGATTTGCTAGCCATTTGCCTGCTCCTTAGTGGTCGAGGAGCAGGTGTTTCGATTCATGTATGCGTCGAGATCGGACTTCTTGTATCGAACCGCTCGGCCAATGCGTGTGAAGAGCGTGCCGATGGGGGTAACCCCATCGCCATCCTTCGTCCGCAGCAATCTCTTTTCGGGCGAGATGCCGACATGCGGTTCGTGCCGACCAAGACGGTCGAGCAACCGCGCCGATCCGGCGATCGTACGGAGCGAAGCACTGGCGCTGATCAAGACTCATTACGTGGAGTTTGGTCCGACGCTTCAGAGAAGCTGGCGGAGCGGCATGGTTTGCATCTCAGCGTTGAGACGGTGCGGCGCTGGATGCTGGTGGACGGGATTTGGAAGGACCGCCGGCAGCGGTTGAAGCCTGGTGATTTCGAGGTGAGACGATGGACTTGACGCCACGCTGCGCACCGTCAAGCCAAGGTGATCTTTGCTGTCCGGCCTAGCTGCGCAGTGATCGGATTGCCGGACGCAGGGGGGAGGTGCAATCTGCTGAACTTGCTCTCGCGGAGTATGAGCACGTCTTCCTCGAGATCGACGCTGGCAAGGCTCAAGTCCGCGTAGCAGACATACGCAAGCTGTCACTGCAATGATCCATCCAGCAATAAGCGCTCCACGAAGGCCTTACAGGACAGTTACGATCATTCTGATTCCTTGTCAGCTTCTAGAAAGCTAAGCCTCTTAGCGAGAACGTGCTTATCCAGACCGGCGTTAGCTGCTCAGATCTGACAAGGAGAATGGGATGGATCCGTTCAATAACCTCAACCCATTCGAGACCCGTGTCGATCAGACGTACTGCGATGGGCGGCAACAGCAGCAGGCAGCAGACCAAGCCGGGTTTCAGCAGCACCTGAATGAGTTGCATCTTCACGGTCGCCTGCCCCCCAGTTCAATTAGCCTCGGCGAGCTCTGTGTTGCTTCGAACAGAGGTGCGGATCGTTTGGGAATGCCGCACGAGGATGTAGTCCGACAAGGCACCTCGCGGTCGCCGTCGGATTCGTTCGCCTGCTCTCAACGAGACGATCAGCATGCGCCTTTTGCGGCCGCGGATCGCGGTGGCCAGTTGCCGGATGGCAGTTTCAGTCTGACAGATGATTGGCACGCCATGGATTCAGCTGCCGATTGGCCGACGCATAGTGTCGATCAGGAGGAGCATTCGTGGGCGGAGGCCGGTGATGTAGCGCCGGAGTCGTCAACGTCCCCCGCAAATCATTCCGAGCAAAATTTGGGGGCAACGATTCTGGGCCGACAGCCCCGGCCGGACGATGGCAATACCTCTAGAGGAGGCCGCCGACTCACCCCGCCCGCAGCGCAGTGGACCATAGCCTTGCAAACGGGGGCTCCGGGCCGCGCAAGCGGTCCGACGGACCATGAAGACCTCGTCTTCAGGGAATCGCGGCTTGACCTGATCCTGGACAGGTGGGCCGAGGAGGAAGGGCGGTCGCAAGACGAGGACCGGGAAGAGGCTGTAAGACGAATAAAAGCCTGGAGTGAGGCAGGCGACGTCCATGCAGGGCTTGAGCTGTTAAATCTATCCCTGACGACACTGCCGGCCGCCCTTCCGCCTGGGCTTCGGTCGCTCGACGTGAGCGACAACGAGCTGGTGCACCTGCCTGACACCCTCCCGTCTGGACTGCGGACGCTCGGCGCCAGCGGCAACCGGTTGACCAGCCTGCCCGACACACTCCCTAACGGGCTTCAGTCACTTGCCATCGGGGGCAACAGGCTGACCAGTCTGCCTGAAAACCTTCCAGTGGGCCTTTTGACACTCGCGGTTGGCAGTAGCCGCTTGACGAGCCTGCCAGATACCCTGCCGGATGGGCTGCAGGACCTCGACGTCCGCGGCAACCGGTTGACCAGACTGCCCGACGCCCTCCCCACCGGACTTCAGTCACTTGCCGTCGGCGGTAATCGGTTGATCAGCCTTCCCAACACTCTCCCGCCTGAAATCCAAGAGCTCGAAGCCGATGGCAACCGGCTGACCAGCCTTCCCGACACTCTCCCCGTCGAACTCCAGGTGCTCTTTGCGCGCGACAACCAGCTGAACAGTTTGCCCGAGACCCTCCCCCCCGAGCTCCAGAGACTTCACGTCGGCGGCAATAGGCTGACCAGCTTACCCGAGGCCCTCCCGACCGAGCTCCAGGTGCTAGAGGCACGCAATAATCAGCTGAGCAGCCTGCCGCAGGCGCTGCTAACCCGGCTAGGTTTTGGGTGCATGGTTTATGTGGAGAATAATCCGCTGCCCGAGCAGGTGCGTACGAATTTGGCGGAAGCCCTGAATTCCCGGGGCTATGACGGCCCGCGGGTCTTCTTCTCGATGGGCGAGGGAACGACGGTGGATCAGGAACGGTCGCTGGCCGAGGTGGTAGCGGACTGGATGGACGAGGAGCCGGAGGTGATGGCCGCGTGGCAAAACTTCGCCGGCGAGGCGGGGGCGCCGGAATACGCGCTCTTCCTCGATAGGCTCCGGAACACCGTAAATTATGATAATCCTCATTTCCAGGAGGCCGTCGCCGAGGATCTGCAGCAGGCTGCGATCAGACCGCAATTGCGCGAGCAGTATTTTCAGTTGGCTTTCGGGGCGAGCGAGAGCTGCCAGGATCGCATCACTCTGACCTGGAACGGCATGCAGACCGCACGCCTGAACGCTGATGTCGAGGACGGGGCCTATGACGATCGGCTCGGCGAACTCATCCAGAAGGCCCGGGTCTTGTTCCGCCTGGGCGCACTCGAGCCGATTGCCCGTCAGAAGGTCAACTCACTCCAGTTCGTCGATGAGATCGAGGTCTATCTCGCCTATCAGGTCAAGCTACGTGACCGGCTGGACCTGCAGCTCATCGCTCCGGACATGCGGTTCTATGACATCTCGTACGTCACTGAGCTCGACCTCACCACAGCCGAGACGCAGGTGCGGAATGAGGAAGCGGCGGGGTTCGCCGACTTTCTGGCAACTCGCTGGCAGCCCTGGGAAACGGTGGTGAGCCGGATTGCCCCCGAAGCCCACGCAGAGACGCAGAACCGGCTCGCCGAGGCGATGGAGGGGGAGTTTCCGAGCCGGCTCGAGCAGCGACTCGCCGACCATGACCTGACCGGAAACAGCGATGCCGAGTTGCAGTTCGGAGCGCAGATTCGCGACGAGATCGCCCGCGAGATCAAGGGCGCACTGATGCGGCAGGTGCTCGCGGATCATGCGCTTGAGCTGTGAAGAGGCCGTCCACTCGGCGCGGATGCCGGCGCGCCGAACGGGCCGTTCGTTGAAGACGTTCTGTCGGCAGGATTAGGCACGTGGCAGGCACGAGGCGCGCTGCAGCTGCAATTCATCACCTTCGCAGCAACTGTTGGAAACCAGCATGGGCTGACAGCCCAATAGAGATAACCCTAGGAATGTCCCTGGTTCTGTTGAAATTCTGAAGAGGCCAGCGTTGTCCTGAACCACTAGGCTCGCGGTGGAGAGCAACGCCACGACGAGAGATATTACGCCGGCTGGTTCGGCGTCCACCGGCGCTCTGGACGAAGCCTTTGCAGAGGGCGGACGAGCTTCGACCGGTTCCGTGTTCTCCGGCTTTCCGGGTATCAGGCTGCGCGATCGAGCAGCTTCTTCGCGCGCGTCTCAAGATCGAGTCGTGCGTCCTGATGGGTCTTGCCGCGCGCAACCGCTGTGATGCCCTGCACGAAATCAAATACGCTCTCAGGCTTGCGCCCTTCCTCGGATAGCACCTTTTCGATGATCTTCGCTGTCTCGGTCTTCGAGAACCCGCGCTTGCGCAGGAATTCGTTGCGGTCGTCGTCGGTGCGGGCGACGATCTTTTGCCGTGCGGCTTTAATGCCGTTGACGAAGGGCAGTCGAGCACGCCAGGGATCTTCCAGCGTGTGTCGCCCGTGCCGTTGCCGGCGATGCGCCGAACGGCCGCCACGAGTTCGTGGTCAAATACACGGCCATATTCGGGGCCCGTAACGGCGCGAAGCTCGACGCGACCGTCTTCGATCTCGAGCCTCTTCACCTGCTCGGCGGAATGGGAGGTCAGGCCGTACTGCAGATTGATGCCGGCCAGCGGTGCCGGAAGCTGCCGGAGGTAGGCCGCTGGCGCTCCGACCAGGCTGGCGAGTTGGCCGAAACTCCAGTGGGTCGGTGCAATCGGCGTGTCAGAGCCAGGCAGCACCAGAGCCAGGCGCTCGGCATCGTCGCGGCTGGCCTCAACCCGGATTGCAGCGCTCTCGACGGTTCGGGGCCGACTTCGCTCGGTCCGTCCAGCACTGCGGCATAGAGGTCCGACAGGGATAGATAGCGCTCGTCCGCTGGCCGCGAGAACCATTCCGACGATACTCGGCCGACGCGCGTCCCGCGTGTCACGTCCACCTTGTAGCCTCCGCCATGGTCGCGGCCATCGCTCAAAACTTCGACTTGGGTCATGGGTCATCTCCACGACAGGCGCCGGAGGCCTCTCCTCCGTTTTTCGACCCGTCATGGCGAAGCCCGTCCGCCCTCTCACTCTGATGGGGACCTCAAGGCATTTCTGACCAAGGACACCTCCTACAAGGACGAGCTTCCAATCTTCGGGATTGGTCAGTGCAAGGGTGCGGGACGAATCCAGTTTTTTCACCCTCTCGGCCCTCGCGATCGACAGTACCTATCGCAGCGGACAGGATATACCTTTGCGCGCGAGCCGCTGATGTCTTGGTGCGAGGACAACCACGTGGATTATCTGTTCGGGTTCGCCCGCAACACGCGGCTGCTCGCCATGATCGCGGACGAACTGACGGCGGCCCGGGCTACGGCCGAGAAGACTGATCAACCCGCACGCCGCTTCAAGGACTTTCAGTGGAGCTTCAAAATGAACGCCTTCTGGGCGCCCGAAAACTTTGAGGCCTTCATCGTCGTCGCTCCTCCCAGCCGGGTGGATTTACGCAGCGCAAACTCTAGCCAAAAATGGTCCAGTTTGCCGGCCTCAGATCAGAGTTCGCCGCTTGCCGAGATCAAGCCTTCGTCACTGAAGGCTGGCGAGCGGGCGGTCCGGATGGTTTTGCATCACCGAGGCGAGTACGTTTCTCGGTCGAGTGCGGCGAGATCGGCTGCTGGGTGTCATTCGGCCTGCAACAATATTGACCCCCTAAGCCGGGGGATCGGTCCAAAATTGGCTCTGACGCATATGTGGAACGGCCCGGGCTGCAAGATCTTTCTCTGGTTGAACAAGGGATGACGGTGCGGTCATATGTTCGGCCTGTGAACGCGGCACCTGGCCGCTGGCCACGATGATATCCGCGGAAGCAATCGCCCAATCAATTTCTCGCGCTCGAAGCGCAGTGAGTCAGGCGGTCTGATTGCTACCGGGAATGTCGTCATTCGGGATTCATCCAGATTTGCACCTTGCCTCCTCGGCAGATTTCTTCTTCTGCCGGAGAGCTCTTAGGATTTCGGTATTGCGGTCGGCGCCTGATAGATGCCACCTTTGACCAGCGAGGCCCAGGTGGTGCGCGCAATCTTATTGGCGAGCGCCACCGATACGACCTTGACCGGCCGTCTTTGCAGCATGGTCCGAACCCAGAGCGGGACCTTCAAGCCTCTTTTAGCAAGCTTGATGATAGAGGTCGCACCGACGATCAAGAGCGTCCGTAGTTGCCGATTTCCACGCTTTGATATCGCCCCGAACCTTTCTTTCCCGCCGCTAGACCGTGCCCTTGGTGTTAGCCCTATCCAAGCCGCAAAATCTCGTGCAGTCGCAAAACAGCGAGCATCCAAGACCGATGTCCGAACGGTGGTCGCGATGAGAGGACCGACGCCCGGAATGCCCATCAGACGCCTCGCATCGGGGTCCTTTCTGACGGCAACCAAAATCTCTCTGTCGAGCTTCTCTATGCGGGTTGTAAGCAGCTCAATCTGTTCAGCGAATTGGATCAGGGCAAAGCGGGCGGCGTCGGGGATCCGGTTGTCTTTCTCACCCCGGAGAAGCACCAGGAGTTTAGCGATGCTTGCCATGCCGTCCCCGCGATAATGCCCAATTCGGCCATATGAGCACGCAGTGCATTTGCAGTCTGGCCGCGCTGTCTCATCAACAATTCTCGCGTTCGCAAAATCATGCCGGCTGCTTGTTGTTCGGCGGTCTTCACCGGTACGAACCGCATTGTCGGGCGGGTGACCGCCTCACAAATGGCTTCTGCATCCGCCACGTCGGTCTTGTTTCGTTTGACGTAGGGCTTCACGTAGATTGGCGGCATCATGCGGACCGAGTGACCCAACGCCGCGATCTCGCGCGCCCAATGATGTGCACTCGCACAAGCTTCCATACCCACCAAGCAGGCGGGGAGTCCTCGAAAGAACGGCAGCACTTGCGACCGCCGCAACGTGCGCCGAACCAAGACTTCCCCGTTTTCGGCGATGCCGTGAACATGAAAGATCGACTTGGCCAAATCCAAACCCACCGTGATAATCTTCTCCATGGAACGGTCCTTCCTTTATGGCGCCTCCCCAGGCGACCAGTTTAGCACTTTTGATGCCGGTTCGAAGGGCCGTTCCACACCATCAATTTTGATGCAGCTCCGATTATTCTGCGCCGATTAGTCTGGCCTGAAGCAGATCGATTTTCCCTCGGCCATACATCTCACGACTGACGAGCTTGAGGTGTTTGATCTGACCTTCAGTCTGCCCGTTCGACCAGGGCGAAGTAATTGCCGCCCGAACCGCCGCTTCATCCTTGGTCACGCCGCTGGCGAACGAAGCGACGAGACTAACGCGGGCGCGCTCGATCCATGAAGCGAGCGTCATGTCGGCCTTGCGACGGATCATCGTGTGGAATTCGGTGATTATCTCGCGGGCATCGACCAGGCTGGAACGCCAACTTCGATCGCCGCGACCGTGGCGGCCTCCGCTTTCGTCAGCAAGTCCCGGCCGATTGTCAGAAAGCGTGCGAACGAATTCTGCGAAACGCCTTCAGGTTTTGAATTTTTGATGTTCCTGAAAGAGGGCCGGTGGCTTTCACGTGCGCCCCAATGATGCGGAAGTTGCGAATCAGATCCGTGCCTTCTGTGAGGGCGGGGCAGGAGTGGTCGGTACAACGAGTCGTTTTTCAACCCAGCTTCTCCTTTGTAAACCAGCTCAACCGACTAAGTCTGACAGGTGGCTTGCGGGACTTCTCGACGGTAAAAGGCAGAGCGCCCTGGGGCAGCCGCTCAAGGGTGCGAGGTGGCAGCGTTGCAGTGCCGTGACGCTGGCGAGCGGAGTTAGTGGCGCACGTGATAGGGACAGCGCTTTCCAAGGGCCTCTTCGACGAGCGCCGAGTCACGTCGTCATTAACTTCGCTGGCAGCGCGGAGCCGGTAGTTACAGAGCCGCTTTGAATAGGGCGGAGGGCCGGCCCGCGCTGCCTTCCCTCTAGTTCTAGACCTTCCGGGCTCGGAATACTTCAAAACACTAACAGGTGAGCCGTAACCGATCCCTGCTCGTCGATTCCTGTCAGCCAGAACCTCGAGACGCTGAACGGCTGGCAGCCAGTTACGCTGCGGTGCGTAACTATCGCGATCTGCTGCATAAGTGGGCCGACACGTTCTTTGGCCAACGTCATCATGAGCTGAGGTGCTGCCAACGATACCGAGCGCCGCCGAGATCGTCTCTTTCACCCAATAGACAGGGGCTCTGATCTCGATGAGCGACGTCGGCTTGCGCCCTCTTAGATCCGATAGGTCACAGCCTCCTCGGCCCCGGCCTAAGCTGCCGAGGAGGCCGAAGTATGCTGGTGCCGCTAAACGCCCGCCGATTGATGCGCGCCTTTGTGGTCCGGCAGGCGAGCGGACCTTTGCAGCAAGTACAGATATCACCGATGAGTCGAGATTTTTGGCGAGAGCGAAGAGGTAAACGCGTAAATCAAATAGTCTACCGGAGCGTTGCGCAGCTACAAGCTCCTTTCGACGCGCAGTTTGCATCGCTAACAAACTAAGGACGCCGGATAATAGGTAAATCTATACTTCAAACCAGAGGCCAATCAGTCGGGGATCCGCGTCATTGGTGCCCGAAGAATGTTGAGAAGAATTCTTTCGCCTCACAGATCGACGACGCGTGAACCCGTCATCGCAGGTGGGTGGGGAGCGTCCAGCGAACGCAAGATCGCTCGCGTAGAAGGCACCCCGCTTGATCGACGAGCGTTCCTAACTTGGGCGGCTTCACGACGGCAAGACATCCAGCTCGCGCCATCCGCGTTGTTTGACCAACAGTTTCTCGATTGCTGTGCATGACCACCAATGCTGGTAGGTCACCCGAGGACGCTCTATCGCTAAGGTCCCACCGTACCCTGAGGCGACGGGTCTCACGGGAAGGCCGGGTGGGCTAGCCTTGTGATCCCCCGAGGCTAACTACGGAGCCAGCGGCACGTGATAGGGAAAGCTCCTTCCTTCCTCCAATGGGGGGCCGAGTCATCTCGCCCCTAGCTGTCCGGCGAAGCGGATGCGGCAGAGATAGCGCATTTGTCCACCTTCCCGGGGTGGATATAGGCGCCGAGTCGCATCCGCGCTGCTTTCTGTCGAACTCGCCAATTGAGTCTAGTTTTGACGCTTTACCGGCTAATGGGCGTGATGAGGCTTGGTAGCGCATTTTGACGAAACGGACACAATCGTCTTCGGTACGAGAACCCAGCGTGGAGCGCGCCCCGCGGCGCGACGTATCCGGGTTCGAAAGCAACTGATGCGCGATCCGAATGGCCAGTCCTGCGCGGTCAAAGAGCCGCACGAACTGGGGTGCGTGAGGTCAATCAGTCATAAACGTGCAGTGGATTGGCTGCGCGCCATCCGGCGCGTCGCCCCAGAGCGGCTGCCGCTGATCGCAAGCATGCCGAGTGGCTACCGTCTGAGGCGTAAACGTCGATATTGCTCTCGGCGGCAAGCGGCCACATGGGCCGCTTTTCGTTATGTAAATTGTTGCGCAGGTCTGTCAGCTTTCGGTAAGCCAGCCCCGATAAACAATCGTTGGGTTTAACGGGGGCGTGGCAGGGACAGCGCATGAGCTGAAGGACCACCATGTGCCGAGTTACGCTTCCGTTAAGCTCATTGCGCCGCGGATGCGGCAGGGATCGTGCCTCATGCTGCCCCCAGGCCGTCAGGCGCCGAGCCGCGTTCGCATTGCTTCCCACTCACGGGTTAGGTCTCGTTCTGGCAATATTACTCGTTTTGCGAACGATAAGCTCCCGATCAGCATCTTGCCTCCGCTAGCTGAGCTTGGAGCCGGTTAGGGGGGCAGGGACAGCGCTGCCCCGTGGAGGCCGAGCGCCGAGTACCAAGTTCAACTAGCAGCTGGGGCGGGCAGGGACAGCGTCTGCTCCAGTGCAACCAAACGGCGCCGAGCGCGCCGCACTGCTTCCGATCAATCATCACCAACCCTCTGGAAGGGAAGGAGATTGCCTGCGAAGCCCGTCCGCTGTTGTCTTGGTGCAATTGTGTCCGCCATGTGTGGCGACGACGACGCCGACTGCGTTGCCGATTCTTCAACGCGGTACTCCCTGTCGTGGCTTTCGAGGTCTCGGATAATCTTTCCAAAGAGACTGCTTCTATCGCGCTCCGTCTGGATTTACTCCGTCAACATTCTCGCGTCTCTCATGCGCGTTTGGCCTGTCATTCTTGTTTATGGAAAGCGCACGTGTCTGGACATGCTGGTGTCTCCAATTTCTCCAGGGCAAAGACCCAACTTAGAGAGCAGCCGATGAGATGGGACCGACCGATTTTGGTAGGTGCCCTTCGGTACTTCTAGAAGATACAAGTTGATAGCCTTGAGAATTTGAGCCTCACGGGAGCGAAGGTGGCCGGCTCCAGTCTTCGTGGCGGGGGTTGGCCACCAGCGCTTGCGGCACCATGCCCACAGGGCAGCTTCAGGCCAACAAATGCATATATTCGAGCGGCATATCACGTCCTTGCGGTCGCAAGCCCTTGCGGTGCTTGCGGCCAATCAAGCCCGTGCCGCCGATCAGTCTCTGGGACCATCAGATCGCAACGCCGCCACATTTAACATCGACGACGTTCAGGCGATGCTAGCCATACTCGATTGCATGAAGCCCAATCTGCAGCCGAAGGAAGCACGGCAGATCGCTGCGCGCATACGCGCGCTTCTAGAGGGGCCGCAGGGCGGGGCAGCTGGTTCGAATAGGATGTCTGTGAGACCACTAGATGTGAGTTTTCGGTAGGTTGTCCATCCCTGAACGAGCAAGCTGAAGATGTCGAATCTTTAGCGTACCCCGTGAGGATCGAATGGATACCCAAAGAATGCGCCTCTGACGCCGAATGGCCGATAGGCCATAGTGCCAAGCGGGATCGTAGGTGGCGTGACGAAGACTGCAGCGCGCTGCAGTTCAATATTTTCGGCGAAGACCGTCACCAAGTGGCCAAGCGTTCCGCGAGGAAGGCATGGATGGACCGTGATCGCTCCATAAGACATTTTTCATCGCCAAGCCAAACCCTGGCTGCCACGTGCGCGGACGTCGGAGCGTTCGACGACAGCGCCACACCGGTGAAACAAATCGCAACCGAGGTCGGCATGTCGCCGGCGATCGTCAGCCCTATCCGGCGGCGGTTAGGATTAAACCGATTGCGCTATCTGGACTCGGCAGAGCCGGCGCGGCGCTATGAACGTCAACATCCCGGCGGACTGGTCGCCGATGGCTTCCGGAATGCCTTCAGCAAAGCGATGAAGAGCGAACGACAGGCTGCGCGTGGCCTTGCTCAAGGCTGCGATCGCCTACAATGCAAGCCTCACCTCAAGGTCGAGCGATAACCGAATAAACAACTGGGCGCCGTCCAACTCAATTTAATGTAGAGTTCGAAATGCAAAAAATCAGGAAGTTCGCTGAACTTTGCCGCATTCCTGCAAAATCCCGCAGATTCGTGCCGACAATGGGCTATCTCCACGATGGCCACCTGGCGCTGATCGCGGCGAGCCAGGCGAAATGCGAGGTGACCGTCGTAAGCATCTTCGTCAACCCCACTCAGTTCGGACCAAATGAGGATCTCAGCACCTATCCGCGCGACTTCTTGCGCGATGAAAAACTGTGCCGCGGCCGCGGTGTTGCGATCTCTTCGCGCCCGACGCACAGGAAGTGTATCCGAGCCATTTCGAAACCTTCGTTGAACCGGGCGACCTCGCGAAACCACTGTGCGGAGACTTCAGGCCCGGACATTTTCGCGACGTGGCGACTGTCGTATGCAAGTTGTTCAACATGGTGCAGCCGGACGTCGTGTTCTTTGGGCAGACGGATTTCAAGCAATGCGCAGTCGTACGTCGCATGGTAATTGATCTCAATCTCCCGATCGAGATTGTCACCGTACCAACCGTTCGCGAACAGGATGGGCTCGCGATGAGCAGTCGCAACCGCTATCTCAGCGAAGATGAGCGTCAGCGGGCCCTTGCGATCAGTCGTGGACTATCCGCAGCGCTCGATGAATTTCGCTCGGGAGAGCGCCACGTTGAAAAGCTGATTGCGGTCGCGAAGAAGCATTTAGAGGCAGTTGACAGGCTGCAGTATCTTGAACTTGTCGACGGTGACACGCTCAGAACCGCGGACAGTCCACTGCGGAGCGCCGCGGCGCTTTGTGCGGCCGCCTACGTTGACTCAATGCGGCTGGTCGACAACGTAATACTGGCATTGCCAACCCGGTAGCGCAATGAGTAGCCAAACCGTGCGCAGTATATCGAGTTGAAAGAAACGCTCAAGCCACTGTTACGAGAGGCGTATCGAGGCTGGTAGCAGAGGGCGAGCGCCGATACGACTTTGTTCGGCGAGTCAGCGAAGCCACAGCGCGTGCGCACGGACTATGTGGGGCCATGAACCTTGTGTCCGGCGGCGGCGATCAGCGGCCAATTCGACAAACCTTGGTATAGTGCTTTGCAGCCGATGCTATATCACCCACTTACCTTTGTAGAGTTGAGCGCCGGTTAGATCGTTTGTACTTTCGATGTCGAACCTGGATCATTCGATCTGCGGCTCAGTGCGAAGTCTGAACTGATGCCTTGCCAGAAGTCGGCGCGTTCCAATCAGGTGTTGAGACGAACATCTTGTTGCACGCAAAAAAGGCAGGAGCTTCCTAGAAGGTGCCACTATCGAGATCCCGATCAGCCACCAGATCAGCGGAATAGCATTTATTTGAGCGACGAAACTGGAAGCGGAGGATAGGGCGTCCGCGCGCTAGCGTGTGAGCCCTTAGAGTAGCCAATAACGCGTCGCTTGTGCTGGGGGTCTTTAGTACAGTCGCCGCATTGATGATCATCGCTGGTGTACGTTGCCGGCGAATTTGCATCCCTCTCTTGAAATGCGAGTCGAGATGGCATTTACCGAGCTTTTCATCAAACGTCCGGTATTGTCTGTCGTCGTCAGTTGCCTGATCTTACTGATCGGCTTTCGCGCGGCCACCGTACTGCCGATCCGGCAATATCCCAAGCTATCTAATACGGTCATCAATATCACGACTTCCTATCCTGGGGCCTCCGCCGACATGATCCAGGGGTTCATCACCACTCCCCTGGAGCAGGCAGTCGCTTCCGCCGAGGGCGTCGACTACATTAGTTCCTCATCGGTGCTCGGTACCTCCACGATCCAAGTCTACATCAAGCTCAATTTTGATCCCAACGAAGCGCTCACCGAGGTGCTCTCCAAGGTCAACTCAGTCAAATACTTAATCCCGAAGGAATCAAACGATCCGGTCGTCACTAAGTCGACCGGTCAGGCCACCGCTGTCATGTATATCGCCTTCTCCAGCGAGGAACTGGCGGCCAGCGCGATCTCCGACTACCTCTCGCGCGTTGTGCAACCCGTTATGTCAACCGTCGACGGCGTCGCAGCGGCAGACATCCTGGGCGGCCAGAGTTTTGCGATGCGGCTATGGCTCGATACCGCGAAAATGGCAGGGCACGGCGTGTCGCCGGCTGAAGTTTCGGCCGCAATCGCCGCTAACAACTTCCAGGCTGCGGCCGGCCAGACCAAGGGCTATTTCACTATCTCCGATGTCACGGCAAACACGGATCTGCGGAGTGTCGATGACTTCAAGCGCATGATCGTCAAATCCAATGACGGTGGCTTTGTGCGCATGGCGGACATTGCGATGGTCGAGCTTGCCGCGCAGACCACAGACACTAGCGTCGCAATGAACGGCGAGCACGCGGTCTTTGTCGGCGTTCGGGCAAGCCCGCAAGGCAATCCGCTAACCATAGCGCGAGGCGTTCGGGCGCTGTTTCCAGAAATGGAGCGTAACCTGCCGCCGTCACTGAAGATGAACGTGGCCTACGACTCCACCAAATTCATTCAATCGTCGCTCGATGAAGTGGAGAAGACGCTCATCGAGGCCGTCGTGATCGTGGTGGTGGTAATCTTCCTATTCCTGGCCTCGCTGCGGTCGGTCATCATTCCTGTGGTCACTATTCCGCTCTCGCTCGTTGGTGTCTGCAGCATAATGCTGGCGCTGGGGTTTTCATTCAATCTCCTGACTTTCCTTGCGATGGTTCTCGCAATCGGTCTCGTGGTCGATGACGCGATCGTTGTGGTGGAGAACATTCATCGCCATTTAGAAGAAGGTGCGCCGCCTCTACAGGCTGCTATAAGGGGCGCGCACGAGATCGTCGGGCCCGTTGTCTCCATGACGATTACCTTGGCTGCGGTATATGCCCCAATCGGGTTTCTCGGCGGCCTCACTGGTGCGCTGTTCCGCGAGTTCGCGTTTACGCTAGCGGGAGCGGTAATCGTGTCGGGCTTGATCGCTTTGACGCTGTCGCCGATGATGTGCTCGGTCTTCCTGAGGCGCGCAGAGGGGGGGCGGTTTGCAAGATTTGTGAACCGCGGGTTCAGCAGCATGACACGATGGTACGGCCGAAAGCTCGACCGCTCGCTCGACTATCGTCCGATTACCGGCCTGTTTGCGCTGACCATGCTGGGCCTCGTCGGCTTTCTCTATATGAATACTTCCAAGGAGCTCGCGCCCGAGGAGGATCAAGGTATCGTATTCGCTCTAACCAAGGCGCCGAGATACGCCAATATCGACTACCTCGACTATTACGGCACCAAGCTCGAACACGCGCTCCAGAAATTTCCAGAGACTGATTTGAGCTTTGTGCTCAATGGCGTTGGCGGCCAGCAGAGTGGCATGGCCGGCATGTTGCTCAAGGCATGGGACGAGCGCAAGCGATCATCGATCGTGCTAAAGTCCCTTGTCCAGGCCGAGCTGTCCAAAATCGAAGGCATCAACGCGTTTGCCTTTAGCTTGCCGCCACTTCCGGGCGGTTCGGATGGCCTACCAGTGCAGATGGTGATCAATTCGACGCTTGGCTTCCAATCCGTCTACGAGCAGATGTCGCAGCTGAAGGAAGCCGCGCGGAAGAGCGGTCTGTTCATGGTGAGCGACTCCGACCTCGAGTTCAACCAGCCGGTGGTACGAATCAAGGTTGATCGATCCAAGGCCAATGAGCTTGGCATCACCATGGAGACGATCGGAAACGCGCTCGCCACCTTACTTGGCGGAAACTACGTCAACCGCTTCAATTTGCAGGGCCGCTCCTACCAGGTGATCCCGCAGGTGCCGCGCGAGGAACGCTTGGCGCCGCAAGCAATCGGGAGCTATTATGTGAAGACTGCGGCGGGCTCGATGCTCCCGCTGTCCACCGTAGTCTCCATCGAGACTGCAACCGATCCGAACGCGCTCACCCACTACAACCAGCTCAACTGCGCGACCTTTCAGGCTGTGCCGATGCCCGGCGTCACGATCGGTCAGGCTGTGGACTTCCTGGAAGCGGAGGCAAAGAGACTGCCCGCAGGCTTCAGCCACGACTTCCTTGCCGACGCGCGCCAATATGTGCACGAGGGTAACCAGCTGGCCATTGCCTTTGCATTTGCACTCATAATCATATTCTTGGTGCTTGCGGCACAGTTCGAAAGTCTGCGCGATCCCCTCATCATCCTGATCAGCGTGCCGATGGCAATCGTCGGCGCCTTGATCCCGCCATTCTTTGGCTGGGCGACGATGAACATCTACACCCAGATCGGACTGTTGACACTGGTCGGGTTGATTTCCAAGCACGGGATCCTGATGGTTGAGTTCGCCAATGAGCTGCAGGTCAAGGAGAGACTTGACCGTCGCTCGGCTATAGAGATGGCGGCGCGCGTCCGACTGCGTCCAATCTTGATGACCACTGCGGCGATGGTCACGGGCTTCATACCCTTGATGACCGCAACGGGAGCTGGCGCCGCGAGTCGATTCTCGATCGGGCTCGTGCTAGTCGCGGGCATGTCTGTGGGCACGCTGTTCACGCTCTTCGTGCTGCCGGCGGTCTATGTCGCGATCGCGTCCGATCATCGTGCCGATGCGAGTTCCGGCCGCGCGAAGACCGCTGCCGAGCTCGACCTCACCGGCGCTGCTGATGCCCAGATGGCCAAGCAATGACGATAAAACCAATCCAACTTCGCTCAGTGTGGTGCGCGAAGGAGCCTGCGACCGCTTTACGCTCCCTTACGCATCGAGATCTTCACGCCGGTGGTGCCGGGCTTGGCGACCATCAGGTGGTCGGCGAAGAACAACGTCGGTGATACGCGGCTGCTAAGGTGAATTGCACCGGACTTCACGGCAGCGGGACGCTAAAACTCGACCTCGCCGGGGAGAAGAGAATTCATGCTCTCCTGTAAAAGATGGCGTTGCCACTTATGCCCAGGGCTCTCAAACGACAACTATTTGCTTCCGTCTGATCGCGTTGCGGTGCTAGCTCACAAAGATGACGCTGGTTTGAACGCCTTTAGGACTAATTGACACGAGTTCAATTCCCTGGACGAACGGGTCGAGAACGGTCGTCGTCAGAAGCCCGGTAACGCAGGTCATCATTGAGGTCTTCGTCAACGTCTACGTCTTTCTCGTCAATCTGAAGGGCGTGCCGGCGGTTTGAGACGAGTGTTTCCCATCTTGCTTCTCTTGCCGGGCGTTGCGCTCGGCGGCCATGCCTTGACCTCGCTCCAGCCGGGGCTGGATGAAATTCGCCTACACGATCATTTTGTCCCTGATCGTGCTGTAAGCTGCGGGTTGACGCCGCCCTATCGAGACAAGCTGGCGGATCCGCCTGCCATTCGGGTGGATGCTGGGTATCCTGTCGTTCGGTGACGACTATCTCCGGCCCTCCCGTACGCCTCCGCTTACGAGGGAATGCACCACATGTCCCTGCGCCACGGTTTGAGGTCGTTTTCGGCCAGCCGGCGGCGCACAGTCTCGCCTGACAGGCTGTCGTGATCGGTGAGCTTGACCATCGCGTCGGCCAGCAGCGTCAG
>NZ_JAPRAQ010000049.1 GCF_029989365.1 Bradyrhizobium sp. Arg816
ACCGCCGTAAGTGTCTGAGCGGGTCCTGGCAGAGGCCACGGGCGCAAAGTGGGCATCGTCACGCAATTCGGATGGCGTCGGCGCATTCAGCTCAATAAACGACTCAAGACCGCCGTAGGTGTCTGAGGGAGCCGCGGGGACGTGGGCGGGCGCAAAATGAGCGTCGTCGCGCAATTCGGACGGCGTCGGCGCAACAAGGTCGACAAATGACTCAAGACCGCCGTAAGTGTCTGAGCGGGTCCTGGCAGAGGCCACGGGCGCAAAGTGGGCATCGTCACGCAATTCGGATGGCGTCGGCGCATTCAGCTCAATAAACGACTCAAGACCGCCGTAGGTGTCTGAGAGAGCTCGAGGAGTTAATGAGGACACGGGAGCTCGCATCTGCTCCCTCAAGAAAGCCCAAGCACCCTCGCTCGGGGTGGCAGGGCTCGTGGGAAGCGCCTGCGGCGGGCCGAGCGGGCCACCGACCCCGGCCGGGAAAGTTGACTGTTCACGGGTTTGTAGTCGCAAGCTTTGGTTCGCCTCGGCGAGTTTCAAGAAATTTCGAAGATGCGGCAAGTCGGAGCCGTATAGTTTGCCTCCTGCTCGTCCGAACGCTGCCACATCGTTGTGCAGCGTTAACGACTCCCTTTCAGAACGGTTAAGTCGGCCGGCTATGTTCTCCCTGCCACTTTCTTTCAGCCATGCGCTTAGGGCGCCAAGACGTGCAGCGCGCTCCTCGGCAGATTTCCTTTGCGCTTGTGTAACTTTGGGATGTTTCACAGCTTGGTCGAGCGCGCCACCGATGAGGACGGCGTCTTCGGGGCCAAACTCGCGAATCATCTTCAATGCGGGCAGGAGGGCCCTGTGGCCCCGGAATAGCTGTTTGGCGCGCTGGATGCGTGACTCGTGATCGAGCATCGTGATAGCATAGCCCTCGCAGCTAAGAGCTTCAGAAAATGCGCGAAGGAAGCCGCTATACCTCTTAACGATAGGTGCGGGTAGCGTGCTGCTGCGAGCCGCGCTCTCGATGAGCCCTTCGTCTTCTGGCCGAATATTTCGTCTAGCACCGAACTCAACATGCTCCCGACGCAGGTTCAAGGCGGGAATCATTCTGGAGTCATCCCGAAAGACTTTCTTGGCGTGGGCTACCAGCGACTCGTGATCGAGCACGGAAATCGATTGATTGCTACGCGCAAGGTCATGCCCAATCCGACGAAGAGCCGCTCCATAGCTATTGACCGTTGCATCGTTCGCACCGTGGCTCTTCGCTGACCGACACACTTCCTCGATGAAGGAGCACTCTTCATCAGACAACCGAAAAGTGCCGCGCCGGACGGCAGTAGCGGGTCGCTTGCTGCTGGCAGCCGCCTTCTCGATGAGGGCCTCGTCGTCCGGCGGAAGTTTTCGTTTCCACGCGGAACGGCTTAATGTAGCATCCTGCTCACGATACCCCCGAAGGACGCGCAAGGCTTCAAACAGTTGATGGTAATCCGAGAAGAACTGGCCGGCGTGACTTAGCAGCGCATCGTCAGTTAGCGCAGAAATCGATTGCCGCTTACTCGCGAGATCATTTCCCAACCGACGAAGAGCCGTCCGATAGTTCTCGATGGTTGCATCGCGCAGTCCCTGGGGTCCACCCAATGACAGCATCACTTTCTCGATGAGCGAGCCGTCTTCATCAGACAGAGGAGGGGGGCATCGGTTTTGAGGCGCGGGCGGCGCTGGGACGGGAGCAGCAACGGCCTGTCGTGCCTCGTCCAGGCGCTGCTCAAAGCTTGGGTGCGCTGCCTCCTCCGCTTGCCTCGCCTCACCCGGCTGTTCCTGCGCGAACGTGGGATCATACCTACCTTGCCAATCCGAGGAGAATGGATTGATTCTGTCCGGATCCATAGCGACGTCCTTTTGAGTTCACGAGGCCACTACTACGCCTCGGGAGCTGACGAGAGGCTGACGGCCTGCGGTAATTTCGCCGATACGGACGTTCGCTTTGGGATGCCGCTTTAAGTGTGCGGGCAGCGCGCATCGTCCTATTAAGGACAGCGCATGGGGAGCGCTTTACAAAACGCCCATCCCGGCCGCCAACGTGATCAAGGACAAAAACGTTTTGTCCTGGGATGTTGATCGTGCATCCTTATTGCACCTTGGAAGGACGCTGTACAGCGATGCGAAGACAGGCCCGGAGTTCGACCATGGCCATCAACTTTTGTAGTTGGCATGCCTCAGACGCTCGCAACGATAATCATCGAGCGCGATGCGGACGCCGGCTTGACGAAGTTCGTCAATCACGATCTTCGCAGCCCCGTTCTCACCGATGCTGGCGCCACGGTCACCTTCCGCGGCACCGATGTCGTGGCGATCCTGGAACGGGCCTGCAAGGAAGTGGGATTCCCGGCGACGATCCGTGGGGTCAATATTGCAGACGATGACGTAATTGCGGTCGGCGCCCGCGGCACGAAAGGTCCGCTATCTTCAAGCCTTCTGCGATCTTACGAATCGGAGGGGCTATGAAGCAATATGTTGGGCTGGATGTCTCGCAGAAAGAAACGTCAGTATGTGTGATCGACGAGGTAGGTCAGGTCTTGCTCCAAGATTTTGATCGACCAGATCGCCGAGCGGTTCGCCGTCAGCCTCGGCGCGGTGCGCGAGGCCCTGTCGCGGCTCACCTCCGATCGCCTCGTGGTCGCGGAGCCGCAGCGCGGCTTCATGGTGGCGCCGATTTCGGCGGCCGACCTCATCGATCTCACCGCTGTCCGCATCGACATCGAGACACGGTGCCTGCGGTCGTCGATCATGCGGGGCACGCTGGAAGTGGACACGTCTGCATGCGCGTTTCCATGACGACCTGATCGAGGCCTGCGACAGCGTGTGGTGGCTGCGGCTGCGCAACCAGTTGTTCCTGCAGGCCGAGCGCTACCGCCGCATGCTCTTGCCCTATACCCGCGTCGAACGTCACGTCGACGAGGAGCACCGCGAAATCCTCGAGCTAACGTTGGCGCGCAACGCCGACCGTGCATCTGACGCGCTCGCCGCGCACCTGCAGCGTACGGCCGACATCCTGCTCGGCTCCGACGCGCCGTTCGCTGACGTGCCGCACAGCGCTGCAACGGCGCGGCTAACCCTCAGGGCCGGCAAGGCCGACTGACATCCTTCAACACGAGAGGACCACCGCCATGGCACGCAGAAGCGTGATCATCACCTGCGCGATCACGGGATCGCTGCACACCCCCTCGATGTCCCCCTACCTGCCGATCACACCCGACGAGATCGTCGCGGAGTCGGTCGCAGCAGCAGAGGCCGGCGCGTCGATCATCCATCTGCACGCACGCGATCCGAAAGACGGCCGCCCGACCGCCGACCCGGACGTGTTCATGCAATTTCTACCCCGCATCAAGCAGCAGACCGGTGCGGTAGTGAACATCACCACCGGCGGCGGACCCGGCATGACGCTCGACCAGCGCCTCGCCGCTGCCGAGCGCGCGAGCCCGGAGATGACGTCGCTGAACATGGGCTCGATCAACAACGGCCTGTTCGCCGGCGCGCGGCGCATCAAGGACTATCGCTTCGACTGGGAGAAGCCGTTCCTCGAGAGCGGCAAGACCTCGTACTTCGAGAACTCGTTCCACAATATCGAAACCATCATGAGAAGGCTTGGCGAAGGCCATGGTGTACGCTTCGAGTTCGAGTGCTACGACATCGGCCATATCTACAACCTCGCCTACATGCTGGACCAGAAGCTCTACGACGGTCCGCTGTTCCTGCAGTTCATCCTCGGCATTCTCGGCGGCGTCGGCGCCGAGATCGATACCCTCTGCTGATGGTGCGCACCGCGCAGCGGCTGTTCGGCCACGATGTCGAGTGGTCTGTTCTGGCGGCCGGCCGTCACCAGATGCCGATGTGCACGCACAATGCGCTGATGGGCGGCAACGTCCGCGTCGGGCTTGAGGACAGCCTCAATCTCGGCCGTGGCGAGCTTGCGAAATCCAATGCCGAGCAGATCGCGAGATCCGCCGCATCCTCTCGGAGCTGGGCTTCGACATCGCGACACCCGACGAAGCCAGGTCGCGGCTCGCGCTGAAGGGCGCGAGCCATGTGAACGTCTAAGGTGGCGTGCGCCGGTGCTTCCTCAGGTTCGCAACGGGCCCGATATTCGGCTGTGAGAGTCTCGGCGGCCGAGATGCGGCTCGAGGCTAGGCCGACTTTCGCTGCGGCTTGGCGGTCGGCATCTTCGCCGCGGCCTCTTTCGACTTTTTGCCGGTGATCGGCATCAGCATTTCCTTCTGCCCGGCGGCCGCCTGGCGCGGCTTCTTGGCTTCACCTCGGCGCCTCTGTAGGGCCCATCGCTCGTCCGATGCTCTTGCGCAGCGCGTCCATCAGATCCACGACGTTCTCACCTTGAGGACGCGCTTTCGCGGTGATGGGTTCGCCGGCGCGCTTCTGGTTGATGAGATCGATGAGGGCGGTTTCGTACTGGTCTTCGAAATTGTCCGGCTCGAAATGGCCCGCCTTCTGATTGACGATGTGTTTGGCGATCGAGCATGTCCTTGGTAACTTTGACATCCTGGATGTCGTCGAAATACTCCTCCGCGGAGGCATCGTGCCCGACTTTGCCGTCCGGACGCAGGTAGTAGGGGCGGATGAGATATCGCGGATCGATCTCGCTGCGGTCGATGAATTCGTCGATCTCGATGGTTCGCGTCGACTCCAGCGCGACGTTCTCGAGGTCCTCCTTGCTCACCTCGATGAAGGTATCGGTATCAACCTTGTAGCCTTGACGATGTCCTCGTTGTCGACTTCCTCGCCGGTGTCGGCGTCGACCCTGGCGTACTTGATCCGATGGCCGGTCTTTCGGTTCAACTGGTTGAACGAGACCTTTTCGGATTCGGAGGTGGCCGGATAGAGCGCAACGGGACAGGTGACGAGGGAAAGACGCAGGAAGCCTTTCCAGTTAGCGCGGGGGGCCATGGGAACTCCGATACTGATGCAGGATTCAAGACGGACGACCCGGCTTGGGTCCGACATCGCGGCCGTCCTACAGGAGGATTTTTCTCAGCAGCCGCCCACGCTCGATATCAGGGGCAGCATCAAGAATAGCAAGATTAGCTCGAACTCGTATTTTGTTTCGAGGATAGGATTTGAACCTGCGAGAGCCTGACGAGGTTTTGCCGAGGCATCGAGACTGTTCGCCTCGGTTGAGCGAGCGGGATGCAAACCACGTTCCCGAGCGGGCGAACCGTGCCCGCAACCTGACGATCGTCGAACAGACGGCCGACACCCGGGACTCTTTCGCACCCGACACCGTGGCAGCGCATCGGCTAATCGCACACCACAACGCGTCCGTATCGCCTGTAAACGTAGTAGCAGTCGCCGTCCGGGTAATAGCCATCGCGCGAGCCGCTATAGGCGTAGCCGGCAGTGGCTCCGGCGGCGTAGGCGCCTGCGGCATGGGCGGCGCGATAGCCGTATCGGGCTTCGCCGTAGCGACCGTAGCCTCCGAAGCGGTTGGAGATAACCGATGTGGCGCGCGTTGCGTTCGCCACCGCGGGTCCGCCGCGCCCAGCCCCCGCGAGAGCACCGCGCGGTGCGGGCCCGGCACCGAGACGAGGCGCCGGGCCACCGAGGCCGGCACGTGGCGCACCGCCAGGCCCCATCGGAGGATGTGCCGCGAAGGCTGGAGGACCTCCGGCTGGTAGCGGAGGCGGCCCGCCGGCCGCAATCGGCGGAGGTCCGGCCATGGGGGGCGGCGGAGGAAACTGCGCGAACGCTGAATCGGGAGACAGCGACATGGTTGCGAGCGTCACGGGGACCGACAGCATCAACAGTATCTTGCGGGACATAGTCTTTTCTCTTCTCTCGCTAAAACTGAGTTTCGAGGATGGGCGCCGGCGTGGATCCGGAGGCTTCTTTCGGGGCAGGCATGTCGTGCACGAGCGCAGCGGGCTCGTCCGTGGATGAGTGATCGCTGTGATCCGGGTGAATGCGGAACCAGGCCACATACAGCGCCGGCAGGAACAGCAGCGTCAGCAGTGTGCCGACGATGATGCCGCCCATCATCGCGTAGGCCATCGGGCCCCAAAAAATCTCGCGCGCGATCGGAATCAGCGCGAGACTTGCGGCGGCTGCGGTCAGCAGGATCGGCCGCATGCGATGCTCGGTCGCCTCCACGACGGCCTCCCAGGCTGGACGCCCCTCCCTCTTCAGATCCTCAATCTGCACGATCAGGATCACCGAGTTGCGGATCAGGATGCCGATCAAGGCGAGCACGCCGAGGATGGCAACGAAGCCAAGCGGCGCGCCGCTCGGCAGCAGAGCCATGACGACACCGATCACGGCGAGCGGCGCGACCGCGAACACCAGGAACAGGCGATGGAAGCTCTGCAACTGAATCATCAGGACCGTCGCCATGACGAACAGCATGAGCGGGACGACGGCCACGATCGGCGCCTGGCTCTTGGCGCTCTCCTCGACGGCACCGCCGATATTCACCGAATAGCCCGCCGGTAGCTCCCTGGTGAATTCCGCCACCTTCGGCGCGAGCTGATCCACGATAGTCTTGGGCTGCACGTTGCCGACGATGCCGGCCTTCAGCGTGATGGTGGGGATCCGCGCGCGCCGCCAGATCGTCGGCTGCTCGAGCTCGTAACGCAGATTGGCCACGGCCCCGAGCGGCACGGATTGACCGCTGAGGCCCGTCAATTGCAAATCGCGCAGGGTGTTGATGGAAGCACGTTCCGGCGCGGTCGCACGTCCCGTGACATTGACGAGATAGATGCTGTCGCGAACCTGGGTGATCGGCGTGCCCTCGAGCACGGAGTTCAAGGTCGTGGCGATGTCCTCCGAGGTCACCCCGAGTTGGCGCGCCTTGTCCTGGAGAACGTCCACCTTGACGACGCGGGCCGGCTCCATCCAGTCGAACACGACATTGCCGAGATCGGGATTGCCCTGCACGATGCCGGCAAGCTTCTGCGAAAGATCTCGGACCTTGGCGATGTCAGGGCCACTCAAGCGATACTGCACCGGACGACCCACCGGGGGGCCGACCTCGAGTAGCTTGACGTAGGTGTCGGTGCCGGGGAACGTCTTCTTCAGGTAGTCCTCGAACCGTGCCTTGACCTGATCGCGCGCCTTGATGCCGCCCTTGGTCACGACCACCATCTGGCCGAACCAGGTGTTCGCGGTCTGCACGTCGAAGGACAGGACGAAGCGCGGCGAGCCGGTGCCGACATAGGTCGACCAGTGATCGACCGAATGATTGTCCTGAAGCTGTTCGCGCTCGAAGCGCGCCATCTGCGCATTGGAGTCCGCGATCGACGCGTTCTGCGGCAAGTTCCAGTCGATCACCAGCTCAGCGCGGTCCGAAGACGGGAAAAACTGCTGCTGCACGAAATTCATGCTGAACAGCGCAAGCAGAAAGGCCGCAACCGTAACGCCGATGGTGATCCAGCGGTAATGCATGCAGAAGAGCAGCAGGCGCGCGAACAACCGCGCTACGCGCCCCTTCTCCTCATGATGGCCCTTCATTTTGGCGGGCAGGACCGTGACGCCGAGCAACGGCGTGAACAGCACCGCGACGATCCAGGAGACGATCAAGGAGACCGCGATGACAACGAACAGCGTGAAGGTGAATTCTCCCGCATTGCTGTTGTTGAGCCCGATTGGAATAAAGCCGGCGACGGTCACCAGCGTGCCCGTCAGCATGGGAAAGGCGGTCGAAGTATAGACGTGGGTTGCCGCCTTTTCGATGGGATCGCCCACCTCGAGCCGCGCCACCATCATTTCCACGGCAATCATGGCGTCATCGACCAGGAGGCCGAGCGCGATGATCAGGGCGCCAAGCGAAATTCGCTGGAGCGAAATGCCGGCATAGGCCATCACGACGAACGTGATGGCGAGAACCAGCGGGATCGCAATCGCGACGACAAGTCCGGCGCGCATCCCCAGACTGAGGAAGCTTATGCCGAGAACAATGATCACGGCCTCAAACAGCGCCTCTGTGAATCCCGACACCGCATGCTCGACAACGATGGGCTGATCAGCGACGAGGTGAACGCCGACGCCGATCGGCAAGTCGGCCGTAATTCTCGACATCTCCTCTTTCAGCGCCTCGCCGAAATGCAGGAGGTTGGCACCGGACTTCATACCGATGGCAAGCGCAATCGCCGGCTCCCCGTTGTACCTGAACAAGGTCTTGGCCGGATCGGCATAACCGCGCGTGATGGTTGCGACGTCGGTCAGGGGAAAGAAGCGATCATTGACGCGCAGATTGACCGCCTTCAGGCTGGCCTCTGATGTGAACTGGCCGTTCACGCGCACACTGATCCGCTCGGGCCCCTCCTGGAAAACGCCGGACGGCGCGACCGCATTCTGCCCCTGCAGAGAAGCCATGATGGAGTGGACGTCGAGACCGAGCGCCGCGATCTTGCGGGTGGAGAATTCGAGATAAATGACCTCGTCCTGCGCGCCCAGGATGTCGACCTTGCCGACATCGGGCACGGTCAAGACCTTGGCCCGGATGTCCTCGACCTGATCGCGGAGCTGACGCTGGCTCAAGCCGTCGCTGGTGAAAGCATAGATGTTGCCGAACACGTCGCCGAAGCGATCGTTGAAGCCCGGTCCGATCACGCCTTGCGGAAAATCGCCCTTGATATCCGCGATCATGTTGCGGACGCGAATCCAGGTCGGCTTCACATCAGCAGCCTTTGTGGTGTCACGCAGGTAGACGAAGACGGTGGTCTGGCCGGCGACAGTCACACTCTTCGTGTAATCGAGCGATTCCAGCTCCTCGAGCTTCTTCTCGATCCTGTCGGTGACCTGCCGCGTCATCTCCTCGGGCGAAGCGCCCGGCCATTGCGCCTGAATCACCATGGTTTTGATGGTGAAGTCGGGATCTTCCTGCCGTCCCAACTGGAGGTACGCAAACAGGCCGGCCGCCATGAAGGCGATCATGAAATACCAGACGAGCGAACGATGGCCCAGCGCCCAGTCGGAAAGGTTGAACGACTTCATGGCTTCTCATCCTGTTCGATACGGACTTGCTGTCCTTGCTTGAGGCTGTGGATTCCAGCGGTGACGACACGCGCGCCGGGGGCGAGCCCGCCGACGACGCGCGCGCCGGTTCGATCGGCCATGACATCGATCTTTTGCAGCGACACCGTGCTGGCGGGCTGATCGACGATCCAGACGAAGTTTTCGCCGTCCTTGGCGAGCAACGCCGAGGCAGGCAGGCGCAACATACGTGTTTGGCGGTTGTCCAGCTTCGCGGTGACGGTCGCACCGAGGCGGAAGCCTTCCGGCGGGTTGCCGAGCGCAATGCGAACCCGCCGCAATCGCGTCGCCGGATCGGCCTGCGGGGCGATCTCGCGAATGCTGCCCTGCACCTGAACCGCGGGCAAAAGCTGCAGGCTGACCGTGAATGGTAGGCCGACCTCAAGCGGCAGCGGAAAGTCCGGTCCGATATCGACGACAGCTTCGCGAATATCGGGCCGCGCGATCGTCACCACGCTTTGGCCGGGAGAGACCACCTGGCCGACTTCCGCGCCGACCGCGGTGACCACGCCGGCGAAGTCGGCCCTGATCTGCGAATAGCCGAGCTGCTCGATCGCCTTGGTCAGATTTGCCTGTTCGTGCGCCACCGTTGCTTCGGCACCGGCCCGCGCCTGCTCGGCGTTATCGAGCGTCTGCCTTGTGGTTGCGTCGGTGGTGATGAGCTTTCGTTGCCGTTCCTCCGTCGCTCGGGCGGTCGCGAACTGCGCCTCGGCCTTGGCAAGCTCCCCTTTGGCCGAGCGAACGGCGAACTCGAGGGCCGTCGAGTCAATGATGCCGACCGTCTGTCCTTCATTCACGAGATCACCGACATAGACGGGACGGGCAGTCAGGCGTCCCAGCACGCGGAAGCCGAGATTGGTTTTGTAGCGTGGCTCGACGACGCCCACCGCAACCGTATCGTCGGCGTGGTCCGCTTCGAGAAGAACCGATTGGACGGGCCGCACGGGCGCCGGCGCCTTTGTCTCCTGCTGACATCCGGCAAGTGCGAGCGCGCATGCAAAGGGAGCAGCCACTATCGTTGCGCGGCTCGTCATGAGGGATCTCCTTCATAAGTCACGGGCTGGCCCACGCTCAAAAGCTTCCCGCCGTCGACGACGACACGCTCGCCAGGTTCGAGACCCGCCTTGATCAACACTTCTCCGGCCTCGTAGCCACCGACCGTGACCGGCTTCAGCGAGGCGGTCCGCGTTGCGGGATCGACGGTCCAGACCGCGGGCCTGGTACCTGCCGCCATCAATGCACTCCAGGGCAATGCGATCTGGCGCTGGGCCTCTACTTTCACAGTTCCTGCGACGGCGCTCCCAAGCGTCATTGCGGCAGGCGGATCCTCAATCGCCACCTTGACTCGAACAGTTGAACTCCGGGCGTCGACGGCCGGCGAAACCTCGCGAACGTGGCCGCTTGCGGTCGCGCTCGCATCGGAGACGAGCGCTAACGAAACGTCGCGGCTATCGGTATTGCCGAGGAAAATCGACTCATAGACGTCAAAGACGGCATCCAGCCCCCCATCCTGCGCCAGCGAAAATACCGGTTGCGTAGCCTGTACGACCTGACCCGTTTCCAGGTTGCGCGCGGTGACGACGCCGTCGGCTTCGGCCCGCAGCCCGGTGTAGCCAAGGGCGTCCTTTGACGTCCCGAGCAGCGCTCTTGCCGTTTCGAGTGCGCCTTCGGCGGTTCGCAATCCTTCCTGTGCCTGGTCGTAGGTCGTGCGCGTGGTAAAGCCGCTTGCGATCAGCGCCTTCTGCCGCTCGAAGGTCGCCTTCGCAACACGCAGCTGGGATGCTGCGGCGAGGACAGCAGCGGTCGCGGCGTCGACGTCGGCCTCCTGCTCGGCCGGGTCGAGAAGGGCCAGCACCTCGCCGGCCTTGACGCGGGTCCCGACCTCGACATAGCGCGCGATCACACGTCCGCTGACACGGAACGACAGATCGGCGCGGAAACGGGGCTGCACCTCGCCGGTCAGGGTGATCGAGGCTTGCCGGTCCTTCGGACGGACGACCTCCGTGCGTACGAACGCGGCGCGCGCGGACGGAGCATCGCCGCGATCGTTGCAGCCGCCGAGCGCAGCTGCGACAAGCGCGATCGCCAAGCCGGCGAGAGGCCTCGGCAAGCGCCCTGCTCGATTGATTTTGGTGTGGTTCGAATAGCGCGGCTTCATTGCGCGTCCATGCGGTGAGAGGGTGACAGCAGCTCGCCCAGGACGTCCGGACCCTTGCGGAGCGAGACCAGGTCGTTCGGATGCGCTCGCGACAAACTCGAATCGGCTCCGATCGCGGCGGGGCGCTCGACCTGATCCGAGAGGCTGGAGCCCGCGCCAGGCGCCCCGGACGACCTCGCCTTCAGCGGGCGCGGCGACCTCATGCGGCGCGTCGCCATCGACCGGTTCGCCTGCCGTTCCCGCTCGCTCACGTGAAACGAGAGAACGACGGATGTGAACTCGGCGGCGAAGCCGTGCTCAATGCGTCCGCCCAGCCCCTTGGCAAGGTCACTGCTGATCTGGAACTCGCGACCCAGGGCCGCCCGCGCCAACCGCGAGCCGTTATCCAGCACGACGCAGTTCACCACCGCGCCGATGCGCGACAGCTTGACTTTGATCTCGCCGGCGCGCGCGTCGAAATACGCATGCTTTGCCGCGTTGACGATGAGGTCGTGGACGATCAAGCCAAGCCGCCAGCACCGCTCGGATTGAAGCGGGAGAGATTCAGTGGCGAATGCCAGCCGGATCCCCATTCGATCCAATAGGGACTGGCGCATGGCGCAGCCCAGTTTGCGAATGTAAGTCGCGGCGTCATGGAGGGCTTCACCCTGGGGCATTGCGAGCGCCCGATGCAGCTGCCCATGTCCGCGCAGCAGCTCGACCACATCGCTCAAGGCGGCCTTCGCTTCCGTCCCGTCGGCCCGGATCACGGCAGCCGACACCAGATCAATCGCGGTGTCGATCCCTTGATCGACCCTGTGATGCAATTCGCGCAGCAGGACGCCGTCTTGTGGGCGGCACGGGTCCGGTCTCAACATAGTCACTGTGATCTCCTGAGGTGGACGGGATGATCGCGGGCCAACACTCTTGGTCAGCTCGAGCGGCATAAATAAACTATACCGTATATTTTCTTTTTATTGCCTTTCGACCCGAGGTATGTCAAGTGCGATCTGCGCGCGCACAGACTCGTGATTGGGAGATCGACGGATGACGAAGAAGAGCACCCCGAAACGGGGCAGGCCGCCCAAAGACCTTGCCGGTGACGTCCAGGCTCGTATCCTCGATGCGGCACAGCAACTCTTTCTCGAGAAGGGCTACCGCAGCGCCAGCATCGATGACATCGCCGAGATGGCGCCGGCGAGCAAACCAACGATCTATGCCCACTTCCCCGGCAAGGAGGCACTGTTCGCAGCTGTAGTGGCCCGTACCATCAGCGGGCTAACGGATTTCGAAGGCTTCGAGCCCGAGGGCCGCACCCTTCAGGACAAGCTCATGAGCCTCGGCACCGTGATCGTGGAGAAGGTCATCGAAGAATCGCTCGGGATGGTTCGCGCCACGATCGCCGAAGCGCAACGTTTCCCCGAGTTGAGCCGCAACGTCCACGATGCCGCGCGCGATCGCTCCGTTAATGCCGTTTCCCAGCTATTGAATGAAACGACGCAGAAGCTTGCTCGCTCACCAAAAGGTCCTTTCAGCGGCAAGCGAAGCCTTGCCACCGCGCAGATCTTCCTGGATCTGATTCTGCTCCCGATGCTGCTTCGTTCGCTGGTGGGGGAAACACCGAAAGATTTGCGCCGGGAGTTGCCGTCGTTCGTGCGCGAACGGGTTGGCTTCTTTCTTGCGGCCTGTGAGGCAGACTGGACGCCGTGAGCCAGCAATGCCCAGGCGCTAGGTGCGAAAGGCGGACTTGTAACGCAAATCGGTCCGGATGCTGGTCACTTGAGGGGGCGCGTTAACTAGCGTTGCGCTATTCAGCGCCCCCGCGCAGAAGTTCATCATCTCGTTGAAGGCCGGCCGAAGAGCCACCGCCTTGATACGGGACGGATTGAGGTATGCGTCCATGGCATCCAGCAGGCAGCAGGCCAACGCCATCGAACTTCCTGCTCGAAATTCGCCATCGGCCTGTCCGGCCGCAATGACCGACTGCACGACACTGCGAAGGCGATCCGCATGGGACTGGCTGGCCGGCCAGTTTGCTTGTCCTGCGGCGACGACCAGTTCATGCAGTCGGACATTGTTTGCCAACCGATCTTCATGCGTCCGGGAGATCGCCCCGAAGGCGGCGTTTAACCGCTCCAGACTCGAGCGACCGCTTCGCGCCGCAATTGCAACCGCCGCGGACACGTCCTCAAGCAGCTCTGTCACGACGGCCTCTTCGAGCGCTCGGCGGGAGGGATAGAACCGATAGAGATTTGCGGGGGACATTGATGCGTCGCGAGCGACGTCGGCAACCGTCGTCTTCCGGTGCCCGATCTCCCGGTACAAGCGGATTGCGGCCTGCACAATTCGTTCACGAGTGTACGACGACCCAACCTGGTGGGTAGTCCGGGCCTTCAGCATGTTCGGCCTCAACGCGCCGGAATCGCGTGCATTTCACGCCGGCAGGCCTCGCCGAATTCACGCAACGGATCCATCTCCTCCATGAAGCCCGGCAGGTCGACGAACGACGTGTTCGGTGCAAGATAGGTTTCGATGATCCGTCGGCCTGCCCGCTCCGCGGCGTGGACCACCTGATCGTCAGACAGAATCCGCATACGCCCGATAAGTGCATACAAATTCACCAGCGCAGGGATCTCGGATTTGTCACTGGTCAGCGCGTCCGCGTAAAGCCGCGACGCCTCCTCAATGAAGCTGCGATACAGCTTTTCACGTTTAGAGACTCCGTGAGCATAGTGGCGCTCGCGGAGCCTGCGGCGACGGGTGACCCAGCCCGTCACGATGGTGGAGATCGCTCCGAAGGCCGAGCCCCCGAACGCGGCGAGAGCGGGAACATATATCGTGTTCATACGATCATTCCTCATCTTTTGTGCCGCGATACCGCTGCGATCCTACCGTCCTGACCGCAGCCGTGGCGGCTGCGTGCTCGAAGGCGGCTGCGCAGGCATGGCTCAGGTCTGACTTTTTTTGCCTGAGGCAGACTTCCACATTCGTGGCGTCAGGGATGTAGCCCGCGCACAGACGAAACGCGTCAGGCGCGCATGCCGCCCTCTGCTCGGGTGTGCCGCGACTCTCCTGCGCGAAGGCAGTCCCGGCGCCCAATGAAACCGACACCAAGACTGCGAACATCATCTGCTTCTTCAACATAACCGATCCTCTCTCCACGTAAGGCACCAGAACGGTGACCACGGGCTCGTCCGTCGTCGCGGTTCGATCAGCACGAAAACCAGTTTGTGAGTCTCTGCTCTTGACACGTCCCGTGATCCGCGCTGTATATGAACTATACGGTATAGTTTATTTAAGAGACGACAGATGTCAAGCCTGTTCTTAGCGCTCGCCCGGGAAAATCCTTGGCCCGGGATTGCGGTCGCATCGCTCAACTTGATGGTGGCCTTGTCGCTCGTGGGCCTGAGCCTGCTGCTGGGTGTCACGATTTCGGTGCTCGCGTGGGTGCATGCGCTCGCCGAGCGCGCCCCCGCGCCGGTGCGGCATGCTGCCAACCCGCGGGGCGTCGCATGACCGCGGATCTACTGCTCGCTCGCGATTGCATCATCTGTTGCGTCGCCGCCTGGCTCGCGCCGGTCGAATGCATGTTCGACATGGTCGAATCGGAACTCGCCCGCAGGGGCGTGGAGCTTGACGGGGTCGAGCCCCCTTCCCCGCCCGCCTCCTGAGCGTCCTGGAATTCCGACATGCTCAACTTCACCGAAGTGTTCGACGTCATGCAGGTGGAGCCGGCCACCGGCTCCTCAGTCTGGACCGTACTCACCGGCACGCGAACGGCGCTCGAGCGCGACGGACACATGGTCGACCCGAACGCGATGGCCTGTTGCCCGATCGAATGGCTCGACGAGCGCGGCTATCTCGATGCCGAACTCGCCCGACAGCATCCGCGCCCCTGGGGCATCTGACAACGAGACGGAATCATTCCATGTCCGGGAGCCGGCTGCCGTGAGCAGGAAATCTGTGTTGTCGAGACACGCGGGCACCCGCGTCGAACAGGAGCTTCCCCTGCGAGCTTATTTTCTGTCGGTTGGAGCAGGGTTGCTCTTGCTGCTGTTAGCAGCCGACTGGGCACTGCCCGCACCCCGGCCGAGCTGGCTCATGGACTCGCATTCTGCGCTGCCGCCGATCCGAGTTCATTCGGATCTGAAGGGACCGGATCCGGTTTTCATCGATACCAATGTGATCTCCGCTAACCGGGCGCCCGCGGAAAACGAGAGCGCCGCGGCTCCGTCGCAGATTCCGCGCCCCGAAGTGGCCGCTGCTGCTGCCAATGTTAGTTCGACCGGCGGTTCATCAACGGACACGCACCTGCGCGAAAGCCTCGCGCAACTGCAGTCGGCCGCTCCTGATCGAGCAGTTCCGGCCAGGAAGCCGCGAAAGATCACGGCAAGACAGCGCAAGCATGTCACAGGGACCGACCGGAACCAGGCTGGGATCTGCGCCTGGCTCGCAGCTCGAAACATTCTGGAGTGGTTCGCTTGATTGATCGGAGAGAACCGCCCTTGACGCGGCCTCATTGCGAGCGACGCCGTTAGACACCCTTAGACAGGACGCCACAGGATTTACTAAATGCCGAAGAACCAGCTGTTTGCCTTCATCGTTTGGTCAGCCACGCTCGCTGCCACCGGGGCTATCGCCGATGTCGCCCGGACGCCTGCCAACGCAGAAAGCCGCAGCGCAGCCGCGCAGGCAGACATCGACGAAGCAGCCATGCACCGTGTGCTCGAACAATTCAGCACCACACGGTTACCACTCGGTGAGGCAATGGCGATCGCGGAGCGCCTGCATGACGGATCGAGGACCGCCGACGTCAGCTTCGAGATATCGGGGCCGGCCGTCTATCGCGTGCGCACCGTCAAGAATGAGCGGGTTTTCGAGAATGTCATTGATGCGAACACCGGGAAAGTGTCGCAGGCGGAAATTGCGTCTTCCCTGAAGGAACTGGCTCGAGATGATTTAGCCAACATCGTCGCCCTGAAGTGGATCAGGCAAGAGTTGTCGGAAGCGGTGCAGGTTGCGGAAAAGGCCGCGGAGGGACGCGCGCTCGCCGGTGGGCTGGTGAAGCAGGATGGCAAGCTCAACTTCGTTGTCGTCGTCGCCACTGGCGACCACTTGAAGGAAGTGATGCTCGAACCACCCAAGGTCGGACAGCGGTCAACACAGCACTGAGCCCGAACGGGCTGATGCCCGCTGAGCACGAACTCGTGAGTTGCCGGATCACCCGGCAACATATACACTACACCGTATAGTTTGTTTTATGCCGAGCGTCGTCTCGGTCACCACGCACCCGAGAGCAAGCAAAGTCATGAACTTCCAGCCCCGACCACACCTGCCGACCACCCAACGGCGGCTTCCGTTCGATTGCATCGCCCTGCTCCTGCAGGGCGGCGGCGCCCTCGGCGCCTACCAGGCAGGCGTCTACGAGGCGCTCGCCGAAGCAGGCATCCATCCCGACTGGGTCGCCGGCATTTCGATCGGCGCGATCAATGCGGCGATCATCGCAGGCAACCCGCCGGAGTCCCGTGTCGACCGCCTCCGCGATTTCTGGACGCAGGTCACTTCCACTGCGCCCTGGGATTGGGCTGGAACTTCGGTTCTCGACGTGGCGCGCAGCGACAATGCGCGCAATGTCCTCAACCAGATGAGCGCGGGCCTTGCCGCGGCATGCGGCGCAAACGGTTTCTTCTCCGCGCGCCCTCTCCTGCCCTGGCTCAACGCTGGTGGCACGACCGAGGCGACCAGCTTCTACGACACCAGCGCGTTGAAGAGCACGCTGGAGCGCCTGATCGACTTCGATCGCCTCAACGGGGGAATCACGCGCTTCAGTGCAGGTGCGGTCAATGTGAGAACAGGCAATTTCGTCTATTTCGACAACAGCACCCATACGATCCGGCCGGAGCACATCATGGCGAGCGGCGCACTGCCGCCGGGCTTTCCCGCGGTGGAGATCGAGGGCGAGCATTATTGGGACGGCGGCCTGGTTTCCAATACGCCGCTGCAATGGGTGATCGACTGGGGCGCGCCACAGGACATGCTCGCGTTTCAGGTCGATCTCTGGAGCGCGAAGGGGCAACTCCCGAGCAATATGGCCGAGGTCGTCACGCGTCAGAAGGAGATTCAATACTCGAGCCGCACGCGTGCAAGCACAGACCAATTCAAGCGCGTGCAGCGCCTGCGGCGTGCGCTGACGGCGCTCCTGGGCCGGCTCCCAGAAGATCTTACAGAGCATGAGGATGTAAAGCTCCTGAGCACCGCGGTTTCCCACAACGTCTACAACATCGTTCACCTGATCTATCGGGCGCGGAATCACGAAGGCCACTCCAAAGACTACGAGTTCTCCCGCCTCTCGATGCAGGACCATTGGCGCGCAGGCTATCACGATGCGCTACGCACCCTGCGCCACCCCGAGGTACTCGCACGTCCAGCCAGCGCGGACAGCGTCTTCACATTCGACCTGGAGAACGACGGTCGCGAATAGGCCGGCCGATCGCGGCTGGCCGCACGGAGAACCCAAATGCGTGAGAATGAAGTGCGGAAGCGGGCCTTTGCAATGCCGCTCACCAGCCCGGCCTATCCACCCGGACCGTATCGGTTTGTGGACCGCGAATATTTGATCATCACCTATCGCACCGACCCGGCAAGGCTGCGCGACGTGGTGCCCGAACCGTTGGAATTCGATGAACGCAAAGCGCTCGTCAAATACGAATTCATCCGCATGCCGGACTCGAACGGCTTTGGTGACTACACGGAAAGTGGCCAGGTCATTCCGGTCTCCTTCCGTGGGCGCAGGGGCGGCTACACCCACTGCATGTTCCTCAACGACGAAGGACCGATTGCAGGGGGACGCGAGCTCTGGGGCTTTCCGAAAAAGCTCGCGCAACCCACATTGCGAACCGAGATCGACACACTGATCGGCACGCTCGACTACGGTCCTTTGAGGGTCGCGACGGGCACGATGGGTTACAAACACCGTGAAGCCGACCTCGGCCAAGTCAGGGCTGCGCTCGAGGAGCCGAACTTCCTGCTCAAGATCATTCCGCATGTCGATGGCAGCCCGCGCATCTGCGAGCTCGTCGAATACCAACTTGAGCAAATCGCGTTGAAGGGGGCCTGGACGGGGCCCGCGGCCCTCTCCCTGATCCCGCACGCTTTGGCACCCGTTGCTGATTTGCCGGTTCTGGAGATCGTCTCCGCGATCCACATCCGTGCAGACCTCACGCTCGGTCTTGGCCGAGTGGCCCACGACTATATGCAGGAACCAACTCGACGAACGTTCCGGGCCTCGGAGCGAAGTCTGGTGACCTAATTTGCAATCCCACACAACAGAGAACCTCGCAAGCTGCGAAGCCTCCGCTGTAAGCGCAACACACAGAGCAAAGTGACTGAGATGAGTATTCTGAAGGGTAAGACGGCGGTCGTGACCGGCTCGACCAGCGGCATCGGCCTCGCATGTGCGCGTGCCTTCGCGGCCGCAGGCGCAAACATCGTGCTCAACGGGATGGGCGCGCCGACCGATGTCGAGAAGGAGTGCTCTGCAATCGAAAGCGAGTTCGCCGTCAGGGCAATCTATTCGCCCGCAGACATGGCGAAGCCGAGCGAAATATTCGACCTGATCGCGCGGGTGGAAAACACCTTCGGCAGCGTGGACGTCCTCGTCAACAATGCCGGCATCCAGCACGTCTCTCCTGTCGAAGAGTTTCCGGTCGAGAGATGGGATGCGGTCATCGCGATCAACCTGTCCGCCGCATTCCATGCCATCCGCGCAGCAGTGCCCGGCATGAAGAAGCGTGGCTGGGGCCGGATCATCACGACGGCTTCGGCACATTCGCGCGTCGCCTCGCCCTTCAAGTCAGCCTACGTCGCAGCCAAGCACGGCATCGCCGGCCTCACCAAGACAGTCGCGCTGGAGCTCGCCAGGTCGAAGATCACCTGCAACTGCATCAGCCCCGGCTACGTCTGGACGCCCCTGGTGGAAAAGCAGATCCCGAACACGATGAAGGCACGCGACATGCGCAGGGATCAAGTGATCCACGACGTCTTGCTCGCGGCCCAGCCGACGAAGGAATTCGTCACGGTCGAGCAGGTAGCCTCGCTGGCCCTGTTCCTGTGCAGCCAGGACGCCGCGCAGATCACAGGCGCCAACCTCTCTATCGACGGCGGCTGGACTGCCGCGTAGGGCCGCCAGAATGCGTGCGCGCTGGCTCTTCAAACGCACGGTGAAAGATGATGGTCGACGACTTACGATTACCCACATTTTTGAGTCAGAGTTTCGCTCCCGTTGCGATATCGATGAATCGCGATAGTCCGCGCCACATGATCAGATTCCCTGGTGGCAGATCGTTGGCGCGGGCGAGATAGCCGCCGAGCCTGGCGATCTTGATGAGATAATGCGACAATGTCTTTCGTTGGGGGCTGACTGGATTCTTGTCTTTGACTAGCCGATAAGCAATTGGATTTCAGCTTTGGTCAGTGCAAATTCCGGTGAGACATTTGGCGCTGAACGATTGAGCATCGTCATCCAAAAAATGCGCCAGCTCACAATGCAGAACACCGAGATCAGATTGGTCAATCGCTGAGCAGTCCGCAGTTGCGAGTCCTCTGCCCTACAGCCGGATTTGAGTATCTTGTGGAAGACCTCGATCTTCCATCGCAAGGAATACCAATCGAGTTTCTCGATCGCATCCCCGCGCG
>NZ_JAPRAQ010000050.1 GCF_029989365.1 Bradyrhizobium sp. Arg816
CCCTGGTCGAAGCCGTCCAGCGCCGCGGCGTCCGGGTCACCGTGATCTCCACCATCGCAAGCCAGCCGCCGATGATCGCCGACGAGTTGCGCCGCCAGGCCGACGTCTTCACCGACCTCGTCGAGCTACAATCCAAGCTCGGCCGCGACCCGTCCGAACGCCCGGCCCCGCGTGACCGCGACGAGGGACGCGGTCATCCGCCAAAGTTTTTACAAGAGCCTAGGGGGAATGACCCTCGCGACTGAGCCCTCCGATGACGGGGCCCAGGAATCGTACCTCAAGAGACTTTGGCCGAGGAGGCCCACAAGCCCCTTCCCGAGAAGGAACTAAACAAGGCCGAAGCCTCCGAACTCATCGATAAGTTAGTGAGTGGCGCCGCAGCGTCCGCTTCGGGGTCAAGAGCTGACGGTCGGCGAGTTGCGCTACGAGATCAGCTTAGGGCCACATGCGGCATGGCTATAGTCACGAAGTGGCCGCCAAACTAGGGGGCTTTATTGCCTTCGGGTGATCTTACGCAAGTCTCGCGAAAGACGTAAGCGCCCCTGGCGCGAGCCAGTCGTCGTCATGCAACAATTTGATCCAGGGACCGCGACACGCAAGCATCGCATTGTTCGTGTTCTCGACCTGACCACGGCCTCTGCGGGTCTCGACGACTCGGATGCGCGGTTCTGTGCTGACATATTCGGACAAGAGGCGACAACTCTCGCCCACTAGCCCTTCGTCGTCGCTGATCACCATTTCCCAATCGGCGAAGTCCTGCTGCAGCACGCTTTCCATCGCGCGTTGCAGCCCAAAAGGGCGCGTTGAAAGGTTGGGATCGCAACCGAAATGAATGGCCGTCGTTCCGAACCTTTGGAGCTGTCGTCTAAGTCGGCCTGCAACGGGTGCATTGGTAGTCTCTCATTCATCGAAGCGGCTGTAGAAGTCGCACCCGCGCCGGCGGCGCAGGCCGGTTCGCAGACACGATGAGCGTCTGGAAAAGAGCAAGCCGGGTTGGCGAAATGCTGAGCAGTGAAGCTAGGGCGGTCATCGTCCGTTCGCATGAACACCATGGCTTACTCAACCGAAGCGCCGCGCCAAAATCATCGTTCCCCTCCCCGGCTCAGCGAAGTCGCCCCCGCCGACGACATACGCACGATTGCGTTGAACCAGGTGGCCTAAAAGATGCCGCGCGCGATGCGGCGGACGCCCTAAAGAAGTAAGCAGTTGGACAACTAAGAGCTGGCCGCCCGGCTTCGGGCGGCTTTTCTTTATGAGATTCGGTCACATGGTTAGAAACGCCAGCCGAGGTTTTTTGTGCGGCCGCCCTCTCCTGTTAAGAGCCGCTCCTGCAGAAACCCAGGCCGGTGGAGATATAAATCGCTGAGGGTGATCGCTTAAGCTAATGAATCTAAATCAGCATGCACCAACGTCAACTGAGGACCAAAAATCGCATTCGGGCTCGTGCGAAACTTCTGGTAGCTGATTGCATTTGGTATTAGGTTAAGTTTGAAGAGGGTTTGTCCCAGGCGTGCCTTCAGCAGGTCCAGCAACAACAGCTTGCTCGCTCTAGTTAAATGCCGGCTTGTTGTTCACAGGCGGGGCTGTCCGAGTGGCTATCGGATCTCTCTCCGCTCTTGGCGCTACCCAATTGTATCTGGCGAAAAAGGATGCATTGGCGGGGTCTTCACCCTACCTATCTCCCTTGTCGAGGATGGGCGACAACCACAGGCGCATGCGGTTGCTTGAACGTTGAAAGACACGAGGGAGGAGGTTCGGCCAAAGCTCCCTCATGCATCAACCGGGCGCGGTCCGGACGGGTTGTAATCTGCTCCGCTGCAGCGGCGGCACGTCCGGGTGCGAACATGTCAGCTGCACTTTCTTCAGTGCAAGTCACGGGCTTCATCATTCGAAGAATTCATGGTGTGCTGAGCCGTCTTGTATGATGTTGCGATCGTAAGAAGGTGCACCGCCGCAGTCCCCAACCGCTGCATCTCCGAATCAGCAGAGTACGCTCCCGCCGCTCGGCGATATGCAAGGGCTACTGTCGCATAAGCGTCGGTGATGAATACTGTCGAAGCTTCCTCCCCGCCCTTTACGCGCTGATCACGTCGTTTAACGACGTTAAGTGCTGCCTCTGCAGTGGTTTCAGCAATGGTCGCATCCGCTGCATTGGAATCAGCGATTCCCGGGTGACATGCGGCAGAGGCTCCCTCGACCGCTTCATAGAATCGATCTTTTCCCGTCTCATCCGCCGCCAGGTAATTCCTTAAGAAGCGTCGCGCACGCGCTTCAATGTATCGCCTATCCCTGCGGATCTTCTTCCGTCGGGGGTCAACCTTAATCCAGTCGAACATGCAGGTCTCCCGGATAAGCTCCATGCGAGACGGGGCTGGAGAACGACCCGATTAACCCCGTACTCACGCCAACCGGGTCCTAAAAGATGTTCTATTTGACTTTCCGCCAGGAAAACTTCCTTCATGAAAGTCAGAACATCAAAAAACACTCGTCGCGCTCCGCCTGGACCAACCAATGTAATCGGTAAGATCATTTTTCGTTCCGTATCTCGGATCCACGGTCGAGGAGAGCGTGGCTTCCGGCGAACCGGGTTCGCCCGTAAACGTTCGCGCAAATAAACAAGCCGACTATTTGGAGAGCGGCTCGGAAAGTGCACCAGCAATGTTAATTGAGGAAGGCTTCGACGATCGAGCGTTCCGGCAACGGTTGGAGCGATTTTTTGCTTGGCGTCAATGCGCCCTACTGTGATGTGCTGGATCTGACCGCTTGTGCGGCTCTATCGGGGACCGCCGCTCGGAAGATTGAGCGAAAGTCCTGAACGGCCCGCCTGCAAACGCGATTACCCTTGGCGCTGCCAACTCCGCTGTCCAGCAGCAGGACAGCTCAGGCGTCAAGGGCCTTCCCGGAAACAAGAGCGGTCCGCCTGACAAGAAATAAGCCTTCATTGCTGACAAGGTCGTAAGCGTCGAAGTCGGCGATCGCCGACACGAATGCACAGCGATCGGCCGGCCTTTGACACCTGCATTCGCCATAAGCGCTCTCCTCTGTCGGGATTCGGACTTTTATTCGAATGACCGCCCTGTCAGCCCCCGAAACGTCCTCCTCCACACGGTTCGAGTCCGTTCTCGATGCCGTTCGCGCTCCAATCCTCGCCGGCGAATTCGAACCCGGCGAACGCCTGCACGAAGTCAAGCTGACGACGCTGCTGGGCGTCTCGCGGACGCCGGTGCGCGCAGCGCTTCAGGAGCTCGCATCGGAAGGGCTGCTCGATTACACCCCAAACCGCGGCTAATCCAGGCGGGCATTGTCACGGTAGGCGCTCTCAACGCCGGTCTAATGGTCTGGCTGATCCTTACGCTCTAAGCTGTGGTCATAAATACGCAGTTTCAGAATGCTTATTGTCCTAAGGGGAGCCTTTACCCAACTCGCGCCGGGGACGATACATGCGAGGCGAGCAGAGCCTTCATTGTAACGAATGTGGGCTTCCAACTGGGTGACCTATTGGTGCTTTGAGGGCGCTCCGAGCAGGCTAGTGGGGCGGCCGGGTCAGGCCCGCGCCAGCTGAAGTCCGGTCTAACGCCCCTATTCGACTCCCGGCTCGTGCTGTTGGGCCTCCATGGCGAAAGCCAACAGCCCGAGCACGCCACCTGCGATCGGCAGCGCGACAGAAACCCGCTGGGAGCTTTGCCCATGCGTTCGAACACCCCCACCCCGCGGTCAGACGACCTCCCTGGCGAAATAAGGCGTCGGCGGCCGTTTTCTGGCGATCTGTCGGGCAAGCTCGCAGCGACGTCTAGCGAGATCCGCAAGTTTCGCGTCAAGGAGCTGCGCGCGGCCGCTGATCGGCTTACTCGCCGTGCGGAGGCGCTCCGCGTGGAGGCAAAGCGATTACTCAAAATAGCCCGGCGCGAGGAAGCGAAGCTGGCGCGCGCCCCCCGGAAAAATCCGCGGAGCGCGGCGGCGCGCCGGCCTAAGGCTTTGCTGACTAGCGGATAATTTGTCTGCGCCCCGATTGTTTCAGTAAAAACACCCCGTACCGAAAATGGGATTCCGTAAAATGCCGGCTCAGCAAAGCTCCAGATTGCAGGTAACTACTATCAGCGAGGCTTGGTTTCGCCTCCCAATTGTTAACTTTGGAATTAGGCAACATGGGCCAGCGCCGACGCAGCACGTGCGTCGCGGACAAGAAAGGGCCGCTGCTTTGTGTACAGCGGCCCTCACTTCCGGGTTTCAAAATTTTCGAAATGAAATCTGCCAGCTTCCCCGGTTTTGCCGAGTTTTCCCGACTACGTCAGTTTCGTCAATAACATTTGTAAGGCATACCGGTGGGAGCGGCCTTGGATAGGCGAGCCTGACTGGGACGCACCAAGGCTGCACCATGCGCCTATACCGAAGTTTCCCGGTGGCAGGTCGGTAGTTGTTTCAGGAAGAGGAACCAAAAGGGGCCAAAATTTTTGAGTCATCGCTTGCTCACCGGCAGAGCTGGCGGAGCGGCCCCTGCCTACCTCATTGACTCCCCTGTCAACCGGGGCCGTCTCTCCGCACTTGCTCCCACGTCCTGAGAACGATGAAGGATTCCCGACCTCGACGACGATGTGAGGTGGCTTTCGCGTCATTCCGGAGGCGCCAGACTGTCAGATGAGAGCCGGCGCAAGCATGCCGGCACCCTACCTTCGCTCGTTCCGCGCAAGGGACGCCAGCCTATCGAGTTGCCCGGCCAAACCGACATAGGTTCGGGCAATGTTTTTCAGAGCGGCGGCGCGGTCCTTGGAGATGCCGCTCGCGGAAGAAAGTCTCTTGTAGTGGTCAGAAAGTCTCTTGTAGTGATCAGCATGTTCGCGGCAATCAGCAATGTTGCGGTCGAGGCGATCGGCCGGCACGATCGAGGGCAAGGAATGCATACGCTACTCCCATATGTTTTGCGCACCGCGTCCGACCGCTATGGTGCGCATGATCTTCGGCAATTCAGCCTGCGCCTCGCTACCCGCGTGGAAATCGCAGGCCGTTCGCCGCCCAGCTAACAATCTCATTCAACGTCCGCCGGCCAACGCCCACGAGCATAAAGAGGTCGCGCTGCGTCAGCGCCTGGACGTTCTCCCGCGTGGCCGTGCGGCCCGCCAAGGCGCGGCGCAAGGCAGTCTGTGCTCGGGGGCTCAATCCAGCAATCGACACGTCCTGCCGGGATGCATCCATCGCTAATCCCGGCGGAAAATCTGGCCCCGCCCGGCCGCGAGCGCGAGCTCAGTCCATTCGTGCGCAAGCTTCAACCAGCCTTCTCGATCGACCTAATCGAGGCTCCGAGTCGCCGCCTCGCGGCAGGCCGTCGCCTCCTTGAAAAATTGCTGAGCTGAGGCCTCCATCTTAGCGTAGTGTGACAACTTCCCGGATAGCTTAGTCTTCATCGTTGCCTCGGCGCATAACCATGCAACACGAACGGATTGAAAACCCGTGGAATTGCCACTTGTTCCCGCACCAATTGCGCCACAAGATTTTCATTTTCGTCGGACTGAACTTGCGCCGTTACTTCATTTTGAGGAATCTCCTGCGCGGAGAAGCCTCCCGCATTGCAAAGGACAGCGATCGGCGCTCAGTGGACGCTGACCCTGGCCGTGCCGCCCATGCCGAGCGCCTCGGCGCCGGCGCGGCCGAGATCGACGCAGCGGCCGCGGACGAACGGCCCGCGATCGGTCACCACGGCCCGGATCGCGCGGCCGTTGGCGAGATTGGTGATCGTCACCTCGCGGCCGAACGGCAGCGTCTTGTGCGCGATCGTGAAAGGATCCCGCCCGTAAGTGTTGAACTTGGCGCCGGATGCCGTGCGGCGGCCGTGGTAGCCGTCGCCGCAGCCGTATTGGGAGGCCTCGCAGATCTCGGCCGCGGCCGCTGGCCAGCTCGTCGCTCGGTTAGCGTTGGTGCGCCATTCCCAGGGGTATTGCGCTGAGTATTCGGAAGTGGATGAAGAGGGACCACCTTCTAGAACGCCGCCGTCTTGAGAAGATTTGCTCAGCGAAGCCACATTCGCGACAATGGATCTGGAGCAGGCCGGGTTGCTCAAAGTCGCAAAGGACTGCCGGCGGGCTGGAGGTGCGCCAGCTTCGCTCTTACTTTCGCCTCTGATGCGCGTAAGCATCTTGTCGTAGCCCAAGGGACCACTTTGGATCATTTCGCAACCGTCAGCCCGCTCATCTGGGGACTAATTCTCGCCGGCCTCGCGCTGTTCGTTGCGCTATATCTTCCTTGGTGAGATGATCGCAAATCCATCCTCTCCCAAATAGCCCGCCGGCTGGTGGACTGTCCCATTAGCCTCAAATTAGAACGCTGCCGGGCTCGAAATACACGTCCCGGCAGCGTTTTATTCTCAAACTGAGCACTGAAATCCCAGTTGGTTTTGGTTTGCAATGGCTGTGCCACAGATTTGTGACACGAGACAGCAAAACGGCCTCAAGCAGTTTCCGGGGCTGGCTCGGACGCTGAGGCCGTTCGGCGCAGCCCTCAAACAGGCGCGCGTTGCACATTTTCCCCAATCGCGGCCAGATTCGCAAGGAATACTTGGACCAACTGTACAATAATAGGCTCTTCAGTGACCGCGTGCCGTGTGGAAAAGCATGTCCAGCCGACGCCGGTTTACTCTGGCGTGGTCCGACTCCAAAGCCTGGGGAACAAAAGGAGGGCTTCAAACTTTTGCGTTGGTACGATTTTGCGTTGGTACGATAGAGACGACGCATGAACGACAAGCGAGAGACACCGCAGCGAGATCGGTTTCTTCACTGCCCAGCGTGCGCCACCCCACTTCAACTTGCCCATCAGTTCCTCGATCCCAAGCAGGGAAAGACAGTCGGCCTTTTCAAATGTGAAAAGTGCGGCGAGCGCATCTGGGATGAGTAAGGCCGCCTCACCTGGCGGCCTTAGCCGAACACCGAGCCCGCGCGGTAACGCCAACCGTCGACCCTAGCGGGCTCGCTTGGCGGTTTTCTTAGCTTTCTTCTCGACTCGCACGCCCTTGAATTTCTTTGCGGCCTTCTTGCCCTTCGCGGGCTTCTTGACACCCATGAACTCGCCTTGTCGCGCTTGGTGAAAGCGGACGCTCCGCTCAACGTTGTCTTTGTCTGCGAACGCTTCTTGACCGCACCCTTGCGCGCATTGTCGCCAGTGGGCTTATTGACCGCCATGTTACCTCCCTGAGGCCACTAAACCGGACCCGTCTTGCTTCTTAGCTTGAGGAACGAATCGACCTTCGTCAAAATATCCCGGTTCCGTTGCGTGAGTTGCTTATGCGTCAGTTACGACGGCTTTTTTCGATTGCCCGAACGGCGACGAGACTGTCTACCTGGTCGCAGATAACTCCGGCCGCAATGGCAGCACCTGGTGCGAAGCAGACTTGGAGAGGGCGGTGGAAACCGTCATCCAGGATCTGCTTGCCGGAGAATATCGCCAGCCGATCCGGGTTGTTGCCTTCAACCCAGCAGAGCGGTGGTCGGAAGATGTTTCCGGGGCCATCGCCCGCGAGATCCAGCGTCGTTGCAATCTACCAACTGAGGGACGTGCCGTCGTACCTGCAGGAGTTTGTGGATCGCTACTCACCACAAGATCTGCAGCAATTCAGTCTGCGCCTGGTGTAACGATGGCCTTCCAACGGAAAAAGCCGGAAGCGCCGGGCGTCAAGGCACCCTTTCCCGGCTTCATTGAGCCCGCGCTGCGTCCTCGATCGACCGCGTGCCGGCGGGCGATCGATGGATCCATGAAATCAAGTTCGACGGCTATCGTGTCCAGGTACATCTCGCCAACGAAGCGGTGCAGGTTTTCACCCGCCGCTGTCACGACTGGACCCGCCGCTTCAAGAAGGTCGCCGACAACGCCTGGCACATCAAGGCGAGCTCGGCCATCATCGACGGCGAGGTCGTGGTGCCGGCCGCCGATGGCAGCACCGATTTCTCCGTCTTGCAGAACGAGCTGAAGGGCGCCTCGACTAAGATCGTACTCGTCGCCTTCGACCTGCTTTATCTCAACGGCAGGGACATCCGGAAGGTGCCGCTATTCGAGCGCAAGGCCGGACTGAAGAAGATCATCACTGGCAGCGACGTGCAGTTCAGCGAGAGCTTCGAGATCGACGGCCGCGAGATGTTCACGCATGCCTGCAAGGTCGGGCTCGAAGGCGTCGTCTCGAAGGTTCGGGACAGCGTGTACCCGGTGGGCCGCAGCAATAATTGGGTGAAACCCAAAGTGAGACCCTGACGATTGCTGGCTTCGCGCTCGATGATGGCGAAAGGGACGGCATGTGTCTCGCGCGGCGCAAGGGCGACGACCTGCTCTATGCCGGCAAGGTCGACCACGGCTTCGACAAGACATCGGCGGCCGAGCTGCGGCGCCTCGAGCCGCTGGTCCGGAAGACACAGCCCTATGCCAAGAGGATTGCGCACAAAGGCATCTGGGTCGAACCGAAGCTGCTTGCTGAGATCGAGTACCGAGCGAAGTCGGCCGAGGGCAAGGTGCGGCATCCCTTCTTCAAGGGGTTGCGCGACGACCTGTAACGGCTGCCCGAAGCGGCGAAATTTTTTCAGCCCCCTCTTGAAACCAAAATCGGCTTTGCTCATTTTTTTGTCGCCATCTGACGATGGCATCCGGGCGCCTGACGGGCCCGGCCAAGAGACGGGCACCGGTTGTGTCCGGTGCCGCTCGTAGACATCTTGCTCCTAGGAGGATTTGGCTATGCGCACCTACGATTTTGCCCCCCTCTGGCGCTCGACCATTGGTTTCGACCGCCTTTTCGACCTCGCTGAAGTGGCTCAGCGGGCCAGCGAGGACAACTATCCGCCCTACAACATCGAACGGCTGGCGGATGATCGCTATCAGATCTCGCTCGCGGTGGCGGGTTTCTCGCCCGACGACATCGTCATCACCGCCGAGCAGAACGTGGTGACGGTCGAAGGCAGCAAATCCGACAAGACTGAGCGTGATTTCCTCTATCGCGGTATCTCGACCCGCGGTTTCAAGCGGCAGTTCAACCTCGCAGAGTATGTCCAGGTGAAAGGCGCCGCGTTCGACAACGGCTTGCTGACCATCGAACTCGTTCGCGAGATCCCGGAAGCCATGAAGCCCCGCCGGATTGCGATCGGCGATGTCTCGGCCGGCAACATGCGTAAGCTGGAAGCCAAAGCTGCCGCATAGCGCTGGCGCCCTTGGAGCCGTGGCGACTAATCGTGCGGCTCCCATCCTTTCGTCAATGAAAAGGAGACGACCATGCGGCCGACGACCGCTCACGACAATGTCTTCGACTTCAACGCTCTTCTTCATCCCGGCACGGTGTTTGAAGCACCGAGAGACGTGCTGGATCATCCGGCCCTGACGTTGGCCGAGAAGCGCGCAATCCTGGCATCATGGGCGTCCGACGCGTCCACGATCGCTTCTTGCCCGTCAATGCGGGCCCCTGCCGGCTTCAAGAAGCCGGTGTCGATCGACGAGATCTTGGACGCGTTGCGCGCCTTGGACGGTGGCCCCCGAACGCCCCCCGGCGGAAAGCCTTACCGTCTCCGTTCGACCGAACGTGCGGCTGCGGCGGCGTAGTTTCGGAGGCCAGATGATGATGGACGAGAACTTGGCACGCCTTCGTGCCCATCACAACAACATCAGCCGCTACCGCCGGCTCCTGCGTACCAAGCTTCTGCCTTTGGAACGCCATTTCATCGAACGGCGCCTTTTCGAGGAGGAGGCTGCTCTGCAAAGCCTTTCCGCTTCGACCTTCCCGATCGCCCTCAAGGAGCAGCTCGGTCGACCACTGCAAACGGGAGGTTTGCTGCTCGTGCCGCAGTATGAGTTCACGCTAACTAAAGAGGCCGCCAACTGAGGGGCCCTACTTCACGTCCATCGGGTTTGCGGGCGCTTCTTGACGCGCCAGTACCCGACCAACGCGCGCCACTCGAATGCGATGACTATGACGCCCATCAGAGCGGAACCGAGCCCTGCCATTATCAAAATCATTTGGAGCATCGAACCACCCGCGTGACATGTCGATGTTCCAAAGTATCAAAATGAACAAATGTTCCGAAGTCTCATCTGGGCGGCTGCAGGCCCGGCGAGCGCACCCGGTCGCTCAGATGTGCGCCCGTCTCGGCAATCCTATTCCTCCCCTGCGGGCAACTATTGGCTCGCTCTTTGAGCTTGGCTAGTTTGTTTCACTCTACGGCGCTCCGGCACAGCGCCCTCCTTGGGTCGTTAGCGACAACTCGGTACGGCGCCAGCCGCAGCCTTAGCGCTCGTACAGCCTCTGCCTTTGAGCCTTGCGCGCCATCTCCATCCATTCTTCTCCAAGCTCCAGCCACGCCTCCTTGTCGACCTCTTGCGTCGTCTTTTCAGCCTCATCCAGGCAATTTTTCGCTTGAAGAAGGTACTTTACAAAATCAGCGTGGCTCATCGAATACAATGCGGTGGCGAACATAAGGTGTCGAATGGGGAGCCGCAGGCGCTGCCCTAAGACAGCGCCTGCGGCGTGTGCTGCGACGTTCCGCACGATCGGCGCGGCAGGCCCTATTGGCTAGCACAAAGGAACCAGAAGGGCGGGCGAATATTTGAGTCGCCGCTGGCTTGCTGCCAGAGCTGGCGGAGGGGCCCCTCCTAACCCCCTTGACCCCCCTGGAGCCGGGGCCTCTCTCCGCCCTTGTGGTATCGGAGTAGCGTATGCGTTCCTCGCCCTCGATCGTGCCGGCCGACCGCCTCGATCGCGACATCTCGAAGACTTCGGCGCGCGCCGGTTGCGCCTGGCGCGAGACGGATGAGGCGGACACGACCTCGAGACCGTGCTGCAATCTCCTGTCCGCCCGGTACGCTTAAACGAGCATGCTCACAGGGAAGAGCAGGATCGCTGGTCGGCTTGAGAAGTGGGCGACCTTCCGATCGGAGACCGCCGACGTCGAGCGAAATCGTGCGAGGTCGCCTTTGCCCTGAGCGGTCTTCTGCTGGCCGGCCCCAGGATTGGGGCCTCACACAACGGTCGCGTAGCGACACTCGCATCGGGTCACCGGCTCTCAACGGGCTTGGATCATTCGCTACCCGATCTGCGGAGAGGCTTGCCCCGCTAGGTCGCATGCTCGACGGAATTAAGGAGCTTAGGCACCATACGGCAAGCAAGAAGTTAAAGGCTAATGGAAGACCGCTCGATTGAAGCGACTAAAGGCGACGCCCTGGATAAACTCCGGCGCCACATCCGCATTTTGGTCGATATTGGTCGTCTTTCGATGGACGACGCCGATATCGAGCGCTTTTTGGACCAAGCTGTGCTCCAAATTGCCCGAGCCGTGGAAATCCACCACGTAAAGGTTCTTCAATATCGTGCAGACTCGTCCGACCTACTGTTGCTTGCGGGTGTCGGCTGGAAGGAGGGTGTCGTCCGCACCGCCGCGCTCTCGGCTGACCTTCGGTCGCCACCTGGCCGCGCATTCCAAACGGCCGAGCCTGTCAGCATCAGAAATTTCGCCGAGCAGGGGGAGTTTGTTCGCTCCGAGCTTTTGGCGGAGCATGGCATTGTCGCCGTCAGCAATGTTCCGGTGCTGATTGGCGGCGCGGCCTGGGGCGTGTTGGAAGTGGATAGCACCACACCGAGAGACTTCTCGCAGGATACGACCGAGTTTCTGACAGCCGCCGCCGCGCTGATAGGAGCAGCGCTGCGCCACGACGCGCGGCCGGATGAACATGCGCGCCTTATGGCTGCGATTGCCGCAGCTCAAAAGGGGCAGATTCTGCTTCGGGAAATGCAACATCGGGTCAAGAACAACTTTCAGCTCGTTCTATCGTCGATCTCCATTCAAAAGCGCCGCTATCTTGATCTAGAATCTCACCGCGCTTTGGACCACGTGGCGAGCCGCATCAACGCCATCTCGTTGGCACATGATCAGCTTGCTCCTCGTCAAGAAGGCCAGATTGTCAGACTCTCCCATTACATCCGGGCTTTGTGCAGCGCAATCCGCAATCAAGTTGAGGAAATCGAAGTCGATGTCGAGTGCGACGAACTCGAATTGACCATGGACCGGGCCTTGCCGGTTGGCCTGATCCTGAACGAGACCGCGATGAACAGCATCAAGCATGCGTTCGGCGCAAAGGGCGGCAGGATCAAAGTGAACTTGGTAGGAGGCGTCGGGTTTGGCGAGGCCCGTTTGACAGTGTCCGACAACGGACGCGGCATTCAAAACCCTAACGAAAGTGGGTCGGGCCTTAAGTTGATTGCCTCTCTTGCGAGACAAATTGGCGGCACCGTCGATCAGAAAAGCGGCGACGCGGGCACAACAACAAGGCTCACATTTCCTCTGATCACATGATAAAAGGGGGACTGCTGAAGGAAGCCGGCTACACGGCGCCCGTTCTAGAGCGTCGTCTCTTTTGCAACTACCCTGAGCTGAAAGCCCATGGCGGGATCAGCCGAACTTCATGGCCAAGCTGCGCGAGCTGCCGGGCCCAGTAGCGGGGTCCGCCACATGCCTCCAGAGCTACCGTGCAACTCGGCTGGTCGCGCGATGCGACTTCCGAGGTCACCGACGCACTGGCCCAGCGAGCAGCCGATACCGACGCTGATGTCCCTTCTGCACAGCAAGACTTCATCGCTACCAACGCCACAAGGCGCTTCGACTACCGCTGCATTTGTGCGGAGTCGCCTGATGCCCAACAAGGGAAATCCCGGGTTGGTGCAACGACCACGACATGCGTCAACTGAGACGATCTCGGCTGAGTTTACGAGAACCATCCGGCCCCAGGGGCGCTGTCGCACCCTGCCCGGCCCGCAACGCTGCTGGCGAAGGTGAATGCCGCGCATGCCGGAAGGTTTTCGGGTGGAGTCGACAAGGACGACTGGCGGCACTGCGGTGCCTCTATCGCACCGATGTGTTGAACCGTCTGAAGTACCTTTAGAGAACGGCATCGCGGAGCTAGGAAACGTCGGACAGCTCGTGCGTTTTAAAAGGATGGGGGGACGCAGTGGAGAAGAAGCATGCGAATCGCAACTCTCGCGATGATTTTAGTTGCCGGAAGCGCGATTGCCTTCCAAGCAACGGCGCAACAGGCCGCACCTAGCGAGCAGACCAACGAGGAGATTCACCGTGATGTAGACAAAGGGCTCAAGACTAGCGAGCCGAATGAGCAGATGCAGCGTGATGCAGACAAAGGAGTAAAGACACGCAACTCTGGAGAGTCCGGATATGTGGCGGATCAAGACAAGCCGGGTACTTCGACCCATCCTCCGGGCCGACCGGGAGGTGAGCGGACCACGGGTTCGAGTAGCCAGACCGGCGCTCCGAAATAGGGCCGTTAGCAACACGCTACGTCGATGGCGAGCTGGTCACCCCCGGGTCCGCGCGACGTTTAGGTGACGATCCCAGGGCTTTAACTTTGGGCTCTAACTTTGCCGCAAACTCGACGAAAGAGTTCCTGTTGCTCGCTTCTGACCGGCGTCATGACTTTGGACAGGGCTGCCTCACAAGCGGCCCTTTCTTCTGCGGGCTTCACACCACATCTGCGGCGTATGCGTACCCCGTTCGACCGCGAACCAGTTGCCTTTCGCCTCTTGCGGCGCGACCGGTGCGCTTCTCAACTGGTCCCCGGTTCACTTTCGTTGCCTTCGAAACCGTCTTGTGGTCTACCCCGATTTCCGCCGCGGGTCGTACGCCGCGCAAGCCGACGCCCTCGATATTGAAGCACAGGCAAAGAGGCGGTTGGCTGATGAATACGGCGCGGCGCAGGCGCGTGCAGAATATTGGTCCAAGGGCAGCACAGCACTCATCTTGATAGCGGCAAGATGAGGGCCACAGTCGCCGACGTCAGGCTTTCCCACGAGGCTTCGATATTTCGGTGTCACCATGGATACGGTATTCGCGATCGAAGAACGCCCTGACAGCGCGCGCGAGTAGCGTCTGCCCATCAGCACCAGCTGTTTGCATCGACATATTAGCGGGAGTATGGGCCCTCGGATCTTTAGGTGGCTGGGCTTACAAGTGCATACCCATGCTTGATCGCAGCTTGGAACACTCGCTTCAGGTCTGCATCGCGCAAAACTTCATCTGCTGGGCTGAAGTCGCGTACGGGCCGCCAATCGAGACCCTTCGTTGCTTCGGGTAGAGTTGTTGCATCGAAGGCGTAGGCGGTGCGCCCCGGTCGTTCGCCATATGCACCCTGCTCGATGAACTTCTGCAATCGGTTCATATCCACCCCACTACTCCGCGCATCCCTAATAGGGGGAATTCAAGCTCAAAAGTTCCATTGAGACAACTGGCGACTTGGATCAAGGCGCCGAACTGCCGCTGGCATCGCCGTGAGTGCGTCCAGTTCGGCGCCCTTGTCCAGCGACGTCCCGGCGACGCGGTCTAGATCGGAGCCCAGCGCTTTCGCGCCGGTCGCGTCGCGTTGGATCGTCCTTTCTGGCTTGCCAGTCTTGGCTGCCGTGTCGGCGGTGAAGCGGGCGACGTCGTCGCCACCTTGGCGACGATTGCGACCACCCGCCTTCGTCGGCTTCGTCTCCGGATGCACCGCTTCATAAGCCGCCTTCCGCTTCGCGATAAGCTTCGCGCGCTGGGCCGGCGTCAGATCGCGGCGGATCAAGTCTTGATTTTGAGCGTCGCCAGACGAACTGACAGTTACCCGAAAGGCACGCCGAATTTAGGAACACTTTTTAGCGCCGCGAGGTTTCTTACCTCATCAGAGACTAGGCATTGCGGAGTTCTCTTCCATGGCTACCCAAATCGTGATGAACGGCAGAGGCGACAGCAGACATTTTTTTGAGCAGAAAGACCCCAAGCGGCTGGCCGAAGCTGAGCGACGCTTCAAGAAGCTGACCGGTCAGGGATTTACCGCTGCCGCTCGCACGGTGGGGGGCGACCTCAAGGTTGTGCGGATATTTGATCCGATTGCGGATGAAACGTTGTTCTATCCGCGCCTCGTCGGCGGTTAGACGACTTCGCGGCACGGCAAATGTTTCTGTTCAGACGCAGCGGCGCGAGCAGCACCCGGGCGAGCTTGCACGCCTTGCGCGCACTCTATCGAAGCTTCGTCGAAGAAAATGGGCCGGAAGCGCGTTCGCGTCGTCTTCTCCGGGATTGGTTGTCGCCAGATCAGCGCGCACAGTTCGACGCCGAAGGCTGTTTCGAAGTCACTGGCTCTCACACTGGCCGCCGATATCGCGTTCATTATGGCACCGTCAGTAATGTTGTGCGACTTGATGAAGCCGGACAGCCCGAGACCGGCTGGTGCTTCATTCCCCAAGGCGCTTTAGCGGCCGGCGATGTGATGCTCGCCCAGAAAATCGCGCTCGAAACCGACGAAATGGCCGCCCTCGCGCTTGCCAACAGGTTCTCTCCGAAGGTCCCGCGGCCTAGAGTGGTGCGCAGGGCCTACTGATGGTAGCTCATGCGGGAGCCCTCGCCGCGAGGCGCCAGGACGCAAAACAAGGACGACCTCGCGACTGCATTGAGCATCGACGCCGCCAGTGAGCGCAAGGGAGACACGATCGTTAGTGTTACTTTGATGGCTTAGTGACGGCTGACCCCTTCGCAGGTAGCGACGTGATCGCCTGAACCTTCTTTATGGTCTCCGCAAACTCGGATCGGAGATACTGTTCATGTTCCCGGTCTTCGGGCTCCGAGAGGAACGCGACCTTCACCAGGAAGCGGTTCAATAGCGATGCTATCAAAAGGTTGTCCGAGTGTTGCGATCGCAGGGCTGTGAGCTGCCGACGCATCTCGATCAGATCAAGCGTTCCGTCGTACGTCTGCTGCTTCAAATGAATGACCTGCAGTAAAACGAAGCCGTCGCGTCGAATATGATGGCGCGACGGCTTCGCCACTTGGGGACCCGGACTAAGGGCAATGTCCGGTTTAGGTAGGCTAGCGCTCCGTAGCTGCGATGCAATCGAAGACGCGGATTAAGCTTGATGTCGTCGCGCGGCGTTAATTCCGGAACTAAGCCGCGATTCTTGGCATCCTACTTGCTCAGGCACGACCGGCTTCAACTTCGCCAAGCTCCCCTGACTTTTCAAGGAAGCCCCAAGCGATGTTGAACGAGTCCTCAATAGTGCTGCCTATATATATGACGAGAAAACGTGGTCCGGCGGTCGCTGTTCCTATTTGCGAGTGAGGCCTTTGAAAGAGCTGGCCGTAACAGCCCTTCTGATGTGATGTCCCGGTACTCCACCTCCGCATAGAACTTCGGCTCGACCCATGTGGCCTTGGGCTTCTTGACAGGCTTAGTGAGTTTCGTTTCGGGCTGACTACAGTGTCGAGCGCCTTGCGGATCTCTGCAGATTTGGTTCGGCTCCAACCTGTCCCAACCTTTCCCATGTACAGCAGATCCTTCCCGTCCTGCTTGCCGAGGTAGAGCACGGCCACGCCGGTAGGATCTTGATGAAACCGACAGCGGGGAATTTGTCGCGCTGGACCGTCTTCACCTTCCACCAAGCTTCGGTCCGCTCCGATCGATACGGTGCGTCAACACGTTTTGAAACGATACCTTCGAAGTTCAGCCGGGCGGCCGTCTTGAAGAGTTCGTGCCCATCACCCTCGGCATGCTCGCTGTATAGCGCGGGATGTTCGATGCAGGTCTCGAACAGCTCCCTCAACAGCTCCTTGCGGGGCGAGCTGAGACGCCTTCCGAAGGTCTTGTCCATCGAGCCAGAGGAGATCGAAGGCGTAGTATTGCAACCGATCCTGCCGGCCTCCATCTAACTCTGCTTGCAATTCGGAGAAATTGGTGCGGCCGTCATGGACTACCACGACCTCACCGTCGATGGAACGGAAGGTCGAAGGCGCCAGCAATGGTCGAGAAGCGCTTGACCCAGTCGTGACCGTTGCGGGTGAAGGCTTTGCGGGTGTCGCCGTCGATGTGGAGCTGGATGCGGTAGCCGTCATACTTGATCTCGTGAATCCAGTCCTGGCCCGCCGGGGCTTTCATCTTGAGCGTGGCGAGCTGAGGCTTGATGAAGCCCGGCATCGCCGGTCTGGTACGCCTTGCCACTCTACGCAACTCACAAAAAGCGCGCCGCCGGTGTAGGGGGCCAGCGGCGGGCAGTCTACCCACCTTACTCAACGAGTCTCTAACTTCAGAAAAGGAGACGTGTTCCGGCCGTGAATATACCCAAACGCTCAGATACAACCGCGAACGCGTTTCCAGGTTGTGTTTTTGAGAACGGGCCCCGAACGTCCCGCGAACAGGATACGATAAAAGAGATCAGCCTCAGGGGACATCACTCGTGGTTCGGTTCGGCCCGATGCTGTGCGGCTTGTTGAGGAAGAACTCCGATTGCCGGGGGCCGATTCCGGTACTGTTTGATCGCTCAATGTGCCCGCAGGAACTATAAGTGGCAGCCATGGTTCTCCGGGTGGCGCAACGTAATGGCTGCCCAGATGTCCCAGACCGTCTCCGACTTCATCGTCCAACGTCTGCATCAATGGGGCGTCCGCCATATCTTCGGTTACCCCGGTGACGGCATTAATGGCGTGTTCGGCGCCA
>NZ_JAPRAQ010000051.1 GCF_029989365.1 Bradyrhizobium sp. Arg816
TGTTGCGAACCCGGGTCGACGTCGAAATCGAACGACAGAATCGTGACCTGTTGCAGGCTATCAACGAGCGCGCGAGACAGCAACTTCGGCTGCAGTGCACGGTCGAAGGATTGTCGGTCGGGGCGATTGGATATTATGTGGTCAGCCTGTTTAGCTATCTTGCCAAGGGCGCGCATGATGTCGGACTGCGAGTAGAGCCCTCGTTCCTGACCGCAGCTTTCGTGCCGATCGCGGTCGGCGTGATCTGGCTGGTGAGTTACAATGTCCGAAAGCGACACCTCAAGCACGACGACGCGCCCTCGGTTACTTGCGACTAAAGCTCCTTGAGAGAATCGGTTCATCCGTCCTGCGAAGCTCGCATGGTCGGGGTGCGACGCTGCCGCAAGATCGCGGCCGGCTCCTGCGCAAGGTAATGCCCCGCCCGGACCGGCCGGGCGAGGCATTGTGGATCGGGTCAGTCGCCGTTGCGACGGCTGGGACGGGACCAGATCGGGCTGAAGCCCTCACCTTCCTCGTCGGCGAAGAGGTTGACGAAGATCGGAGCTTCAACGGCCAGCCCGCTCTCGTTCGAATTTCGACGATGAGGACCGCGAGAATTGCGGATATCTGGTCCAGTCCCGCCCGTCGAGGCGATGCCCAGGCCCGGGTGAGGCCATTCCCCTGAAGCGGATGAACGCTGTAATGCTGATGGCAATGGCGCCCACGACAGCAAATATCGTCTGCCAGATTGGTGAAGGCACCGCCATCAGGGCGATTCCATATGTGGCGCTATAGCCCGCGACCGGGCGCGGCGGAAAAAAGGGCGCAAAGTTTGCGGCTGTTTCGCCGGATACCGCGAAGCGGACTGGCAAGTCCCAGCGGTCCTATCGAACTGGACGCTACCCGGGCAAGACGACTTGGCCCCGACCTGGACCGGATCACCGGGACGTCGCTGGACAAGGGCGCCGAACTGGACGCGCTGGCGGCGATGGCCTCATCGACGCGAGCCGAAACTCTCGCCCCCCGCCGCCGGCGGTGCGACGGATGACCTTCGGAAGCTGATGGCACGCCGAAGGATCAAAGGTTACGGAGAAGGTTTACGGTCTAGCTAACCTTGAAGCCCATCGTCGGGTCTCACAGACGCGTAGGGCGCATCGGGAGAAGAACTGACGGATGGCAAACTGACATCGGAACAACGAGCTCGCCTCATGGAGACGGCCGCGGTCATCAAGGCCGACGTGATCGTTAGCCTTGAAGGCAAGCCAATCACCGGATCCACTCTGAAACAAGCCGCGCTTGATGCGGCCTTGACGATCACGCCGCCGGCACTGCCGCCGATCCTTGTCGAGCACGATCCGGTCGATCCGGAAGTGATCAAACTTCTGGTGCCCCTCGAATGGCTGAGGGAGAAGAAGGAACGACGATCGAACTGAACCGACACCTTGATCCAGTGACGATCGGCGCGGTATGGCCGATCGCCATGTCCGGGTGCACGAAAAAGCCCCAGCCGGGGCTGGCGCGGCTGGGGCTTCTGATGCGTGCCCGCGCTGAGGCGGACACAGTCCGAGCCTAGCGACCTCAAACGGTGATTTTCGGCGAAATGATCCATCCTCAGGACGAAAACGCGCGCGCGGCGTAGCTCTCGGGGTACCTGCAGAAAGATAGCACAGGACGCCCCATCGACGCCGCTGATCGTCATGGCTGCATGCTAGGAAGTTCGCGTCGCGATCGTCGGCGTCAGAAGGCCCGGCGGTAAGATCCAGCACCGTCACGGCCGAACTGTTCAGCGTGTCGAAGACGCGCATCTTGCGATCCAGCGTTGTTATGTCGACCAGTTCAGCACGCCGTTCGACGTTTGCGTGTCGAGCGCGCGGGCGTTCATGCCCTGCGCCTGGAAGTAATCCATCAGCACGCGCGAGATGGTGGTCCTATTCAGCGATCTTGCATGCGTCCTGCCAAAGCTCAACAGCACAATCCTCCGCGAGTTGCTGGGCTCGTTTTTTCGCCGTGTCCTCGTCTGCGCGGATGATATTTACGCGCTGCACAATATGCCCATCAGGCTCGAGCATGTAGGCTGCGTACTCTTCCATCGAAGTGTGTCCCCACGGCTTGGATTTCCGGGTATCAGGCTGCCCGGTCGAGCAGCTTCTTCGCGCGCGCCTCGAGATCAAGCCGCGCGTCCTGATGGGTCTTGCACCGCGCAACCGCCCGTGATGCCTTGACGAAATCGAACACGCTCTCGGGCTTGCGCTCTTCTTCGGACAGCACCCTTTCGATGATCTTCGTTGTCTCACTCTTCGAGAAGCCGCGCTTGCGCAGAAACTCGCTGCGGCCGTCGTCCGTGCGGGCAACGATCGTTTCTCGCGCCGCCCTGATGCCGTTGGCGAAGGGCATCGGTGAGGAATTGGCAAAGCTGGCCGGCGCCGGCGCCGCCTCGTGGGCAAAGCGTGAGGCGGCGTGTTTGGAGTGACGAATGGTGATCTCCTCGAAATCCTCGACGCCTCAGAGATTGCGGTGGCGCGGAGATAGAAGCTCGCCATCCCGAGCGTCTTCTCGCCCACCTCGGAATTCCAGCAGTAGAAGCCGCGGAAGTAGAGGTCCGGCGAGCCGTCACGTAGTCGGCCGGCCTCGATCGGGTTGAGGTCGTCGACCAGGAACAGGAAGACGTCGCGGTCGGAGGCGTAGAGCGTCGTCGTGTCTTGGGTGATCCCACCCGAACCGGTTGGCACTCACGCGGCGCCCCTAGAAGAGCGCGTATGCGTGCAGCGATCTTCCGTGCCTCCTTCGGCCCGAGATTGGGTTTCACGCAATCGAGTATGTCCACCATTGCCTGAGCCTCAGCGGTAAGCGCGATTTCCCGCGCACGTTGTCGCCCGCGATTTGACGGATGGCCTTCGTATTGGGACGATGCTGAGCCGTTCAGGCAGCGGCGGTTTTGTGGAAGTTGAAGGGGAGTAGATCGTCGATCTCTGCATCGACCGCGCGCAGAGGCAACTCGGTGAGCACGTGGCGCAGCCATGCTAACGGCTCGACGCGTGAGGCGCGGCAGGTCAGCATCAGGCTGTAGACGACGGCGCTGGCCCTGGCTCCCTCGACGGTGTCGCTGAACAGCCAGCTTTTTCGGCCGGTTGCAAAAACCCTGATGTCGCGTTCCAGAAGATTGTTGTCGATCGGCATCCTGCCATCTTCGGTGTAACGCGTCAGATAGTCCCATTGGTTCCGGGTGTAGGATACGGCGTCGCCAAACTTGCTGTCCGGCAGGACCTTCGGGGCCATGTCATCGAGCCATACCTTGAGGGAGTTCAGGACGGGAATGCTGTGTTGCCGGCGGAAGCGGCGAATGCATTGATCCGGCGTTTCGTCTTTGTCCGGTTTTGTGTCCCGTGCCTGCCTTTCAACCCGGTAGAGCTGTTCGAAGAACCGCAGCGCCTGCTCGGGCGGACCACCGCCCTTCTTCCTCGCTTTGAGTGCATCGACAAAGCGACGCCGGGAGTGGGCCATGCATCCAATGTGGGTGGCACCTTCCAGCGTGCGCCATGCGGTATAGCCGTCACTCATCACGATGCCACGGTAATCGCCGAGGAAGGCCTGCGGGTGGATTTGGCCGCGGCCTGGCTGATAGTCAAGAAGAATGATCGGCTGCTCACTGTCCTCGCCGCTGCGATGGGCCCACATGTACGATGTGCTGGTGGCCTCTCTATCCTTTTCCTTGAGAACCTGAACCGTCGTCTCGTCGCCATGGATGAGAGGTTGTGATCTGAGCTGCAGCTTCAGGGCGTCATAAATCCGGGAGAGATGTTTTTCGCTCGAGCCGATTACCCAGTGGCCCAGAGCGCCGCGGCTGACCGGAACACCTGCGCGTTCGAAGGCCAGCGCCAGGCGGTAGAGTGGCGTGCCATCGACATATTTGTGAACCAGCGCGAACGCCAGCGTCGAGGCCGTGGCAACGCTGCGCCGGCGACCGTTCCGACCAACAAGCCTGACCCGCAGTTTCTGATCATCGTCGCTCATCACAAGGTGTCCACCTATTTAAGTGGACACCTCATGCATCAGAGCACTCAAAAGCAAAAGGTGCGGGGAAATTCGCGCTTACCCTCAGCGGCATTAAATGTCGCGACTTGGCGATCTGATTGGCTCAGAGACGGATCGACCGCGGGGGCCTGATTGGCTGCAAGCACCGCAAGCGCTTGCGATCGCAGGGACGTGATGTGCCGCTCGAATATGTGCATCCGTTGGCCCGTACTGCGCCCATGGATTTGAGCCGCTAACTTCGGTGGCCAGCCCGTGCTCGAAGACTGAGGCTGGCCACCTTTGCTCCCGAGAGGCTCAAATTCACAAGGAGTGCGATCAAGGAGTATCGCTGAGCAGGACTGGGAGCACCTACCTGAATTGGCGGCCGGTCGAATTGACCGCCCCGGTCTAAGCTAGTGCCTCAGGCTTGCAGATTTGGGAGAGACTCAAATGGCCAAACGCGCACGAATTCGTTACGCCAACAAGACGGACAGAAAGAATCCTCACGAAAGAATAACACATGTCGGCGGAGTAAACCCCGATGGAAAGCCGTGGAAGAGGTCCATCGACCAGGTTGTCAAAGATATCGAGAGCGCCGAATGGGAGTTCTATGTCGAAGAAAATGGACGCAGGGTTGGTGTGGTTTGGGCCACGCACAACGGGCACAAGTACATCAAGACGACGGCCGACGACATTCAACCAGACAATGTTCTCCCGCTCCTAGCCGAGTGCCCCGAATGATCTCAATCTCAGTGACCCTAGGCAGCGCGGGCGCGACTCGGCGCCGTCAGCTGGGAGGGATCGGACGCTGTCCCCACCACGCCCGCGCTGCCAGTGAAGTTAGCGGCAACATGACTCGGCGTTTGAAAGTGGACTGATCAACGCTGTCCCTGCCACGCACCGCTAACTTCAACACGGCCAGCCTTCCGTCTGGTAGCAAAGCTGACCGCGCTCGCTCCCGAGAGGCTTAAATTCCCAAGGGGGCCACCAAAGCAATATCGTCGAAAAGTACCGGAGGACACCTACCCGCACCAGTGGGTTGCCGCACCCCCGCGAGCCTGTCATATTAAAACCTCGGCCTGCAACTGTTCGATCTGGCTCCGCTCATAGGAGTAACCGCCGTGCCTAGGACCGAAGTGGTCGCGGCAATCCAAGCATTCACGGACTACGTCCGTAGGCCAAGCCATACACCGGCAGAAGACATGTAGGGGCCACAGCGAACTGAAGAACAGCTGGCCGATTGTCGATCCCGGCTTGAAGTTATCGGCTCCAAAATGTGGCGGATTGCCCTCTTTCGACCTTATCCGAATTTGAGGCGCTCAGACGCGAGATGGGGACAGATTTTCCCGCAACGCTACCCGCTTTACTTAACCGTGTAGCGGACGCATTTTTACGCCGTGGTTCGGCGGATGCCGGACCCTTTATCAGGACGGAGCCGGATGATGCCTAGCACATTGTCGCTGCACAAGTCGGCGAAGCTATACGCGACCTCGAAGAAAAAGTTGCTCACGGCGCAGAAATCAGCTGCGAGGAGCTCGCGAGCGGCATTCTGCGGATTACGAAACGTCTTCGAGATGAACTCGAAGCCGCGCTCAAGGTAATCGATAGCCTCAAGGATCACACCGGGCTCACGGTGGCAGCCGCGCGACCTAAGCAGCGGGAACGTTTAGCGGCCACGTGACTCGGCGCTTTGAAGTGGACCGATAAAGCGCTGTCCCTGCCACGTGCCGCTAACTTATCAGCTTCAAGCGGGGGCAAGAAGCTGACAGGGGTGTATTCTCCGGACGAATGCCATAGAGCAACTACCAAGACAGGGCGGTGACTCGGCGATCAGTCTCAGGTCGCAGGCAGTACGGGCGAGACTCGGCGCTGTTCGGTTGCGTTGGATCAGACGCTGTCCCTGCCCCGCCCGCGCTACCATTTGAAGTTAGCGGGAACATGACTCGGCGCTGACCGTTCTGGTGCCATTGCGCTGTCCCTGCCACTCGCCACTAACTTCAAAGGCGTTTTACGCGGACTACCTTTCCGAAAGCTGACAAGACGGGCGGCTATAGGTCGCCGTCACGCTGCGGGCCTGCTTAGAACCTCACGTAATATGTTTTGCGAACAAACCTTGGATCGGCCAAACCACTGTTGTTAACCGCTGGTATTGAGCCGATGACCGGCATCGGCTGGAGGCAACGCCCCAAGGGACGGCCATGCCTAATACTATGCGCGAACAACTTGATGAAGTGGAGCGCGATAATAAACTCTACGAGGAATTCGACGACCGCGAGAAAACTCGCTTCGAACGTGAGTGCTTCCTTTGGACCGCGGAAGATCGCATCGAGTGGCAGAAGACGCAGCGTTCGGTTGCTGAATACCTTCGCGAGCGTCAGGACAAGCGCAACGCCTTGCTCGACGAGCTTGAAGAATGAGTTATCATTCGCCGAGTCCAGCTTACCCGCGTCGCTTGAATCGTTCCTGTGCAAAATAGGACGCCCCGCTATAGGTGGCCTGCGCGCCTCGCCTTCGAATGTAGGCGCGCGCCAAGTGATTACCGAGATGTGCGCCAGGAAGGGATCGAATCCGAGCCCTCGCGTATGAGCGTTCTCAGCGCCTGGCGCTGCATCGCTCGCGTGTTGTCGTCGATGTCAACGAAAACGAAGACGCCCGGGCGGCAAGTTGCCGAGATTGATTTTCATAGTTGGCTCGCGAGTCATCAACGCGCAGCCACCTTCTGCCCGACGACATCATCAGACCAATGATGAATGATCCGCGTAGAGATGCCGCCATTCGAAATTGTCGTCAGTTGCGCAAAGCCCCCCACCCAACACGGAGTCCGGCCCTCCTTGTAATCTCGGCTGGCAATCTCGCGCTGTGCTTTCAACGCCGCGATGGCGTGTCCCCCAAGTGTTGCCGGTGCAGTTGTCAACGCCGCCCGGATTTCTCGTACGTCTGCTTCGGTGTTGCACGAGCACGGATTAAAGCCGCGCGGAAAATCAATTACTCGCCATGGCTCCAGGTGCTCGCTACTGGCCTCCAGTGACGTAATCCGAAAGCCGGAGGGGCCATGCTGTTCCGAGATTCCCCCGACCGATACCTCGAAGGGACTCGCAGCCGTGACCTGGATGATGATATTCCGTGAAGCTCCGCCACGGGGGTGGGACCGGTTGTTAGGCTGTCCAAGCCGAAGGATTAACAGAATACGTCCGGCACACCGATCGCCTCGTCGTCGAGGGGAAAGTCGAGGCCTACTTCATGAGCCATGAGCTCTTCACTTGGGCGCGCTACCGGCAGCTGCTTTCGACCAAGTTGGCACCGCGATCGACGCGGTCGCAGGGACCAATGACCGAATGCCGCGTCGCATTTGTTGGGCGGGCCGCGCACGGCGCGACGATGGATCGGCCGAGTTGCGCGACCATCCCCGTTCCGACGCCAAGCCTTGCTCGGCTCGCATACACTCTCCGTCGCCGCCGTGGCGCAGACGGCAACCTTGTCGAGGTCTTGGCCCCCGCCGGCCGTGAGATCGATCGAGCCAATCTAGCGAAGCGTGGGCACCGGAATTAAGTGCGGCACTGCCTGAGACGCCTCCATTTGCAACGCGCTTCTCAAGGCGCGCGAAGATTCGCGGCGCGTGTAACCCGAATACCGCCGTTTACCAGCACTGCGTGTGTGGTAGCCTCACTGTGAGCATCTTACGGGAGCGATGGAAATCAGTAATGGCTGTGTACTTGGTCCCTTGGGATATGCGCAGGCTAGACAGTCTCTGATCGATTACCTTTCACACTTCAACCACATCAGAGATGAGGCCTCGATTCCGTTCATCCAAGCACTCTCGACGCGCTAGATGCTGACATACGAAGGTACATGGACAAAGCCGACAGGCTTATCGTTACGAAATTGGTAAATGATCTGCATCAAGGCCGGTTGTCCCAACAGGTCTGGGAGTGGATCAATGCCCGCATCTAACTGCAGGAACACGCTGGGTTACCATTCGTCTTACTTTTCGCTTCGATGGACTGATTATTTATGAGCAATTCTGATTTTGACGACGATGCGCCCCGGTGGTATTGGGCAGCGGATAGCGGGCGTGGATTGGACATCGACGCCTTTGAACGGGCTGATGATCGATTTGTGATCGCAATTGGTCAGCGAGAGCTATGGGCGCGCGTTCATCGCGAGGTCAATCCGCGTGGCGACTGCGCGTGGAGTTCTTTTGGGGCTGCTGATGGTAAGGCGACCCTCGCCGACTGCATGAGGGTGTTCCTGCAAGCTCGTGAAATCTACGGCGTATCTCTCAACAGACTTGTTCTGGAGTTCGCGCGCGTCCCCGTTTTCGCGAAGTTCATAAAGGATAGTCCTTCCGCTTTGGGGAGTTCGATTTCCAATCCTGTGGGTAAGGGTCCGCTGCCAAGACCAGCTTACGATGGCAACGTCGAGCGTCAGGTTGGTCAACGCATCGCCGACACGTTGGGCCTGGAAGAGGATTGGTGGCGCTGAATACGGCATCTTCACGCCTCTGACGCAAACTCGAAGTAAGAAAATGAGTTCATGGGACGGACTTAGCCCTGGCCAGTTCTTGGCGCGAGTGGCGTTTTCAGTCGCTATCACGGCCGCCGTCGTCGTCGGAACTTTCGTCGCAATCCGCTACATGGTCGGCTTTCATCGGTGATCACAGCAAGAAAGCGCAGCGACGGCGAATGAACAAGATGTTTTCGGCCGGATCGATGAAATCGAGCTCAACGAGTCGGCGGCGATCATAGTTGAGCAGGTCGACGACGAGATCACCTTCGTCATCGCAAGCATTGTCGGCGTGCATTTTCAGGTCACGAGCTCTCTCGTGCCTGGGCTGTTGCCGCCGAGAATGCGGCTAAGTTCGATGCATCAACCGATGCCCTAACCGCCGCAACTGCTAGAGTCTAACGCCGCGCACCATCCTTTTTGTCGTGGATGGTTCGAGCGCACTCTATTGATCTCGCGCGCTGGTTGAGATTGGATCCGGCGCGTAAGGGGAAATCAATGCACATCGCCCATCAAGGCTGGGCTGACGTGTGCGCTCGTCGCATTTCCGACGGTGGGGCCAGCTTTAGCTCAGTTCGAGCCGCTCGCTTTCGCAGTTTGCAAGAAAATACCGACTGATTCTGATCGATTGAAATGCTTCGACGCGATCGAACCTAAGCCCAAACTCCCGAGCAGGAGTCTCAAGACCCCACACCGGTCAAAGGAAGGTGGGTCTACACTGAAAGCAGGTCGCCGATAGACGACTCTGAGCAGGTCACTGCGGTGCTCCTCGGTGAGCCAGGAGAGCCCCTATTGGTATTTCGCTGTCGGGAAAGCAAAACTGAAGCGGCGTTCCTTCCGGATGGATTTTTCATCGGCGCATCGGGTCCAGTTGAGTTGCTCATTCGCGTTGGCAGCAACTCACCTGTAAAGATCGCGGCGTCTCCCGGTACGAACGGAAGAGCTCTGTTTATCTCGTCGGCCGCCGATTTCATGCGCCTGCTGCCCGACAATGGAAAACTAGTCCTGCGTGCAACGGGCTTCCAAGGGCGGCAGAGCGATGGAACGTTTTCGTTGGCAGAGGTTTCTGCGGCGCGAGATCGTATCGCGCAGACGTGTCATTGGTCGACTCCCAAGGCAGGTCGGGAAAATGCAAGTCGGCGACTGCGTCGCCGCCTGGCACCAATACAAAACTGCCGAGAGAGGCGCGCTAATGCCCTTCAAGCCATGGGTTCGCAATATCTCCCCGCTCGTCCGGTGCCTTGGGACGTCGGCCATCGCGAACGTCGTAACGATGTTCGCGGTGCGTTACATCACTTTCGGGAGCCCCGATGTCTCCGTCAAAGACGGTTACGTCGACGTGAGCGTTAGCAATACGGTCCGAACCAACGTCGTCAAATGAAGTCGAGCTCAGGAAGGATCGAATTCCTCTTAGGGTTGAGTTTGTTCCTTGAACTGCATGACAGCGGCCCACAAGGCCGCGTTGCGCGCTTCCAACGCCCAGGCGTATTGGGGGGTTGGAGAACACCTACGATGCCAACCGCATTACTGCCGGGAGCGAACATTGCAAAATCCAAGCAATTTACGCTGCTAGACCGCGGATCAGTCATGGAGCTAGCTTGTCCGCGCTGCGGCGGCGAATATTGCAACACACGGGCGCGGTATTTTCGATCGCGGCGAGGACGCAGCGTCGGTTGTCAAGATCGTCGTGGATGGACCGAGTACAACGACCTGCATCAATTCAGGAGCAGGCAATCAGTTCGCGACGTCACGGCATGTTTGTGAAGTTTTTCTGCGAACAGGGTAGCACCAAGGATGATGTCCTTTAGCTTAACATCGCCCAAGATAAGGAAGCGACCGAGCCCGCCTGGACCTTTAGTCCACGAATCAAACTCCACTAGGCCCAATTCTATCCGCCCGAGCGTGGCTTCCTGGCGAGGTCCTTGCGCGAGAGAATCGGAAGGGGGTTCGCCGGTGAAGGTGGGCTGGTCGTTCTCGCCCCAACGCCGTCGATCTTGCGGCCCTTGGGCATGCGGGCCACTATCGCACCATTCTTGAAACCTGGTCGTCGACACGGCCAATGACGCCGCAGCATCATCGCGACGTAGCGCGAAGCGAGGTATGGACATCAGGCGGTGGCGCGACATGCTGTAAGGCTCCATTGGGCGCTCGGCCGGGCAGGCCACAAAGCTCGTCGTGGTTCTCAAAAGTTGCGAAACCGAGGCCCAATGAAGTAGCGAATCTGTTTTGCACTTAACCCGTGGCCGCGGGGAATGCAGTCGTTAGCAACTCTAAGCGAACATGGCGAAGTGCGCAAACACACTCGTCGAGACAGAATATAGTGTCGGAATACTAAGCGGATAGTGTTGTGCTCCTCATTAATGAGGTGACGTTGCCCTCCAGCAACGTCCGGGCAAAACTCTGCGTCCCGTGAAAACCAGGATACCACATCCCCGGGTGCTGCTCCCTTCGCACTCGAGACGGCCGCCCGGTTCATAAAACAATTCCAACTTATCACCGCCCTCTGTCGCGGCCCACCAGATCTCTGAGCTGATACCGACTTGGTGGTTCGTGCTTGTTACCTTCAGGAGACGCTCCCAAAGAACCGGTTGATAGCCGAGGCGAGTTTCTCGAGCAGACGGTGTGCCAGCTATCATCGAGGGCGGGACATTCACCAAGGCCCACGCCACCATGGTCTCCTCGTCTCGGCTGTGTCCATGTCTCGCTCTGCAATACGACGGCAGGCCGCTTGTTTTCAAAGCTCGATTAGCGTACTACACTTATTATGAAGCCCTCAGCGAAAAACGTAGTACGGAAACGTCCGGGCCGGCCGCCCACCGGTCAGGACCCAGTTACGGCTATCCGCCTGTCTTCGGAATTACGGAAAAGCGTCGATGCCTGGGCGGCCAAGCAAGAAGACCTCCCCGGCCGCTCCGAAGCCATCCGCCGCCTGGTCGAGCTGGGGCTCGGCAGAGCCTTCTCATTTGCAAGGCCTGCGACAAGGGCCGGTGGCGCCAGCGCTGATCGAGCCAAAGAACTTGCCGAAAAAGCCATCGATCGCTTGGCCGATCCGGAGACTCCATCCGAAGAGAAGGTGGTTCGCAGGCGCAGGCTGGTGAAAGGGCCCTCGGAATTCCGGGAAGACCGTCTCGATCAACCCCGACCCAAAAAGAGATAGGGATGGACGCGCTCGCCGAGCTACTCCAGCCGGTGAGGCTTGGGCATTGGCTCATAATCGCGGGCGGCCTCTTCATTGTTCTCGGCGCCTTGGGCCTGATCGGACGGACTCGCCGAGAAAGCTCTGAAGTCGAGGACGAAGTTACCTCCGACGCCAAATAGTAAATCTGGGGAGAAGGAAGATGATGAGGCCTGCGCTGATTCTCGCCACCGCCATTCTCGGCTTTTCGGCATCTGCCTACGCTCAAACTGCCGCGCCGAAGGCGACCGCGCCCCCCAAAGCCCGCGCGGCCAAGCCACAAAAACAGCCGCAGGCCACGATGGGTTGTATGCTCGTGGGAACGGTGAGGGGGACCAAGCTTTGGGCAGGCGATTGTGTCACACCGTCGGAGCTCAGGGGTACTACACCCGCCGCCGAACCCGCCGCGCAAACACCTCCCGAGCCACCTGACAAACAGTAGGCAGTCGAGATATCGCTGCGATGGAGCTTTTTGGAATGTCCGACCGAGAAACACGCACAGATGCGACGTTAAAGCGCGAAGCAACGGTCAAACAGCTATTGCGGCGCGCAGTCAAGCGTAGCCGGCTCAGCGAGTCCGTTTCAGTAGTGGCCCACGGGCGGGAGACGGACCCGAATCGGGAGTTTGCGCCGGATAGCGACGCGGACGCCATTGTGTGGTTCCTGATAGCGCTCCCGATATTCATAGTAGCTCACGCGATCTGCGTGAAGATTGGCGCCATCTAAGCCTACGCGCATCCCGAAACCGGTGGTTCCGGGCTCCCTGCCTTGGCTGCGGAAGTTGCGATAAACCTTCAATTTTCGGGGGAAGAGTGGCGGTGACGCCAGACCAGAAAGCGGCGTTCGATGCCATCATGGGTTTCGTCCATCGCGCAGCAATGAAGATTGCTGAACTTCCTGAAGAAGAGCGCGCAAGGACGCTGACGCCCTAGCCTGTCAGGGTTGGAATGCCCGCATGTTTGGTTTCCAAGGCCCTGTGCAGCCCTCCCCGGTGCTCGGGGACGCCCTCAATGCCGGCTATCGCTGTCTTGAGGCGAAGTGTCTCGGTTGCAACACCCACCAGACCGTAGCGCTCGATATCGTTCGGCGGCCCAAGATCACGCCCATCCACGAGCTCGAGCTATATGATGCGAGCAATGCTCAGTCAGGGGCTCCCGTTTAAGCGCAGCCATCTCGTCGCCTTGCGGACCACGAAGATCTCGGCCAGTAATCCACTTTCTGTTTGGTGGCCCTGGGATCGCTGAGAATTGAAGCTGTCTGCTGAACGACCTTACGCCAGCCCCGAAGCGCCGCGCACAAGCTTGTCGAATTGGCAGCCAGCATTGAGCCGGTCCAGGATGGCCGCATCTACATCGAACGGATCAACGCGCCATTTCTCTACACGCTCAAGGCCAGCGGACTGGAGTTCGGAGCTGGCATCAGGCGCGCAGTTGAGAAGGGCTGGCTCGAGCTACACGAGAGCGGGACTTTCGTGCGTTTGCTGGAGCCGAGAAAGGCGCTGACAACGTAGACCAACCGGCCCCAGCCTGGAGGTTTTTCCGGATCGAAAAACGAGCTGGGACCGAGAGGTGTGCCGCTATCTGGTCGCGGCAAACGCAGCTTAATCCCAAAATATCCCCCCCTCGGGATTCACATTTGTGAATCGACGCAAATGAATGCCCCAACTCGCGTGCGACGAGCTGGGGTCCCGGAGGCAGCAGACCGGGCGAGCCTGTAAGGTCGCCTCAATTGGCTGCCGGTCTCCGCGCTGGCGAGCCTTGTTCTGGCTAGTGATCTTCAGAAATTGGTGCCGGTCGTCATCTTTTTGCTTGCTCATTCCTCGCTGGCCATACGGCCTCAGTGTCCGCGCCAGCCCCGGAAAATGCTCGAGGCCGTTTTGTTGTTTCCTGCCACGAACCTGTGGCACGGCCATTGCTAGGGTAGCGCTAACTGGGATTTCAGGGCTCAGTTTGAGAATGAAACGCTGCCGGGACGTGTATTTCGAGCCCGGCAGCGTTCTGTTTCGAGAAACTGGTGGCACAACCGCCCGCGTGAACCAGCCAAGAGCGACGGGGCTTGTTGGATGATCCCCACAAAAGGGCGGCCCCAGCTGGGCGGCAGCTGAGGCCGTTGGGGGGCTGCTCCGGCCTTCAGGGGTCGAGGGACACCGGAGCAACTAGCCAATCCGCCAGATTGCCACTTGTTCCCGGCTCGAAAAAACGATCTCAAGCTCTTATCTTCGCCCCATGCGTATGGCGTACGAGCTCTGCCTGGCGACTGCCGGCAAGGAGGTCCCGAACGGGCCGGACTGGATCCACGAAGTAAAGCACGAAGGCTACCGGATGCGAGTCATCCGGGACGATAAACGTATGCGCCTGCTCTCACACAATGGACCAAGCGCTATCCGTGGATCGCCGAGGCGGCCCTGAAGAACCGGCAGAAGCAGTTCGTCATCGACGGCGAAGCCGTGGTGATCGGCGTCGACGGCATTTCCTATTTCAACGCGCTGCACTCCCGCAAGCACGAACACGAGGTACAGCTTTACGCCTTCTATATCCTCGCCATGGGCGGCCGATTTGCGCGCCCTGCCCCTCCACATGCGGAAGACCAACCTGGAGCAGCTGCTGGATCGCCAGCCGGGCGGGATAGCCGTGGCGGCGTTCGAGCGCGGCGAGATCGAGCCCGATTTGTTTCGACCGCCGCATCGTGAGCAGCGGCGAGTGCATCTATGATTCGGCTCCAGATACCGGCCCGGCGCGAGCGAGCAAAGCGGTTATAGCAGGTAGTGTAAGGGCCAAAATGATCCGGCAAATCGCGCCAAGGTGCCCCAGATCGCAGGACCAGAAGATGCCATTGAGGACACGTCGGTCGTTTACCCGAGGAACTCCACGCGGCTTGTTTGGTAGCATAGACTTGATAGTTGCCCATTCGTAGTCCGTTAGTTCATGGCGCATGCTTCGAAGCCTCAGTTAGGGAGCTTGAATCACGGGCGCCGGGGCGAGCACAATGCTTTTGCCATGTCAGGCCGACTTGTCCTCACGGCTGCCCTGCTTATCTCGCAAGGCCGTGATCACGCGATGGACAATCCGTATATCCTTGACCGACAGCCCTTCTGAAAGATCGTTGATCCAGGGAGCCTGCAATTCCATTGCGGCTTCGAAGGCGCTCTGTCCATTCTCAGTGAGCACGACGAGCTGCGCCCGTCGGTGATGCGGGTTGACCTCAAAAGATACGAGGCCCTCCCTGTGCAGATCATTGATAATCCGCTGCACGTTTTGACGATTGCCGCCGAGGTCGCGTGCGAGCCAAGCGACCGGTTGGGGACGTTCGGCGGACACAATGGCGCCAAGCACCTGCCAGCGTGCGCTTGTTAGGCCAAGCGGGGCGACCAGACGGTCGCCGGCCGTCAGAAGTAGGCTGTCGAGCCTGAATAGATCGAGAACAAGGTCTGTCAGGGCGTCCCCCTCGGGGGTTCGCTCGGCTCTTTTCATTTGTCACCATTGTTTTATATTGACACTATGATGTCAATCTGTGATGTAATCATAATACCGATTAGACATCACGTCTTAAATAGCGATGGAGGCACTCATGTCGCTGCTACGCCCACTCGACCCTTCCTTCCCGATCGACCGCCAGATCGCTATCGAGGCAAATTCGGTCGTCCTGGTGAACTTATTCACTCTCGACAAAGCCGATGAGGCGGCTTTTCTCAAAACCTGGCAGGACGACGCAGCGTTCATGAAGCGACAGCCGGGCTTCATTTCCACTCAGCTGCACCGAGCTCTCGGCGACAGCTCGACCTATCTGAACTACGCCGTCTGGGAATCCACCGCACACTTCCGCGCGGCCTTCAGCCATCCTGACTTTCTAGCAAAAATCGCCACCTATCCGGCCTCGGCGATAGCTTCCCCTCATCTGTTCCAGAAAGTTGCCGTGCCCGGCATCTGCGTTGCCTAGCTCTGCTGTTTTTAGGAAGGGAAGATACTCATGATCAAGTTGATCCATCCTGTCGCTGGCGCCTTGGCTATCGCAACGATCGGCACATTTTGGCTTTCGACGGTACTCAGCGAGCTGTTCGCGTCCCATGCCACAGTTGCAGCGGTTAAGAGCACCATACCGTGGGGTTTCTTGTTGCTGATTCCGGCGCTCGCTGCGACCGGTGGTACAGGTGTCATATCTTGGCAAAGGGGCGCCGGGCCGGACTGATCGGGGCCAAATTCAAGCGCATGCCATTCATTGCAGGGAACGGCATCCTGATTCTTATTCCGTCTGCGCTCTTCCTTGCGTCAAGGCTCAGGCGGCAGAATTCGATGCCGCGTTCTATGCTGTGCAGGCGATCGAGCTCGTCGCGGGGGCTCCCCCGGCCGACAGCGCCGAGGCGTTCTCATAACCCTCTAGAGGAGCGCGCTATGTCCTGGAAGTGGAAGCCGAGTTGGTACATCTTGGGCGGCAAGGACAGCATCGTGCAACCGGCCCTTCAATGTCTTGTCACAAAACGCTCGACTGTCTTTAAGATCGACGGCCGCCGCGTCCCCAAGCGGGCCCAGCCCGACCTAATACTCGATCTGATCCGCAAGGCTGCAAACGCCCTTCTGCACCTAAGGCGGCGCAAGGTGCATCGCAGCCGGTTCAACGAACCAGAAGGAAATCCGCGCAAGGCGAAGGGCGAAGCGCCATTGCAGACCTCAGCAGATTTTGTGCGCACCTATAGTGTTGTCGTCGACACGCTCACAGCCACGATTCTCAATGCAGAGGCCGCCTTAAACTGGTTGGGCACTCAACCGCCAGATCTGGAAGAAGCCCGGCGAGCACTTAGTACTATCGCTAAGGACGGTAAGCGAGCAGGCGAAATTATCGTTCGACTTCGAGCGCCGATGCAGGATGACGCTCTTGATCCCTAAACGCGCCCTGACCCGCACCATCCCGTTTATGATGGGGTTGTCTCATCGCTGTCAATCGGCCCTTTAATTGCGGATTATTGTCAACTCTCTTTTTGAAGCCATTCGGCAAGACGGAGCGCTCGATCCGTCGGAGCGGGTCGGGTTGCGGAGACGGGGCGAGCGCGGCTGGTAGATCGATAGCCAGCTCGGTAGTCGTGGGCCGATTGGCCGTTACCTAAATCTCAATGTGATCAGCTGCCCGTCGCTGGGGTCATGGTCCTTATATGGACGCCTCCCGCTTGCCAAGTCTCGCTTAGAAGGGATGCCACACAGAATACGGCTGCAGTTTTATATCCGGCCTGTTTGTGCAGGGGGTTACCT
>NZ_JAPRAQ010000052.1 GCF_029989365.1 Bradyrhizobium sp. Arg816
ACGCCAGTTGGCTCAACATGGTCGAGTGCGAGATCAGCGTGCTACAGCGCCAATGTCTCGGCCGCCGCATCGACGATCCCAAAAGGCTCCAAAACGAGATCGCAGCATGGCAACGGCGGCGAAATAAGACCCGAGACCGCATCAAATGGATGTTCACAACCGACAAAGCACGCGACAAACTCGGCCGCGCCTATCCAACCACCGCCAAAGAGTCAAAATCACTGAGATGAACCACTAGTCGTCAGTCACGCGGTCTATCAGACGGGCTGCATATTCGCGACTTTTATCGGAGACGAAGCATGACGGGCATGGCCGAGCCGGCGCATCGGAAGTGGGGGCCGCAGGAGCCGGCAACACCGGAGACGTGAGCGGTTCGAGCGTGGAGCCCAGCCTCTTCCCGGGAGGACGCAGTCAATCTTTCGATGCCGTCATGGAGCGGATGCGCTCTGGACCTCAAGACAGGACCGCGGCGCTTGGCAACTCAACTTCGGATGTGGCGGCGCCAACGCGGGACGAGATCAAGGCAGCAAGGCGAAAAATGGGCGGCCTGCTTGAGGAGCTTGAAGCTAGCCGTCGAGCGGCCACGCACGCCCAGAACTTGCAAGAGGCGCAAGAGCTGATCGATCAAGTCGTCAAAGCAGGCTCAACAGTTCTGGAGTACTACGCGGATCTGCCTGCCAATTTGGCGCGTCGCATTCTGCCCGACGATCCGGCTCGCCGGCTCCGCGATGACACGCTGGACGCGGCCGATGAATGTAACGCAGTGGCCACCCGGATTATTTACGAGCTGGAGAAGAAAAGAAAGGAAGCAACAGGCTGGCTCCCGAGGATCAGAGGCACCGGTACGCCCGCCCAGGTGTCCGGCGCGTTTGCAGGCGTGGCGAACTACTATGAAGCCTGCATGGAATGGTGGGGAAAGAAGGTGTTGCGCTTGGAGCGGATGCAGTCTGTCTGTGCGGCTAATGCCAACTTGCCAAGCAGCACGCCCGAGATGCGCAAGGCCGAAGAGGCCGCATTAAGACTGCATACCGGCTGGGCTCTCAATACGAAGTGCATGTATCTGCAATCGCGGATCGCTCTCGTGGAGCTCTTGATTGACTCGCGAGCGAACACGCTCGACCCAGACGTGCACGACGCCCTCATGGACGAGAGCGGGCGGGTGCGTCTGCTCGGGACCTTCATCGGAGATGTTTTTCCAGCATTCGTCTCGACCGCCGAGGCCGTTCTGAACAGCAGCGGGGCACCGCTCGACGCCGAGCATCGCGCCGTTCTGGAAGGTGTCATGGAGCGGCTTTCGGAATTCGCTTCAGGGGTGAGTTCCATGGTTGCCACGCTGAGGGCGGTCGGAACGGGAGCTGACCTTCCGTTGCAGTTGCTGGACGAGATCGTGGAAGGTGCGTGGCTTACCGCGAACGAAGTCATGCGGTTGCTGGCAGTGCAGCCAAAGCTAGCAGCCACGATTGAACCGCCGGCTTGGGCTGCGCTGCCGGAAAATACCGCCATGGTGGGCGAAAGCAGTGCAGCGCGCAGAAAGGGCAAAGGAAGGCGCGCAGCGGCCGCAGGCGAGGGGAGTTCGACGGCCCGCCCGCCCGAGCCGCAAGTCGCCAGGCTCGATGCGGCCACGGCCCGAACCGGCAAGGTTATCGTGCTCTCGGACCTCGGTACCAAAAAACTCGCGACCGCGGAGGAGGCACGCGCGAGGGCGTCAACCTCTGCTACCGAGCACCTCCAGATGTGGCGGGCTCCGCCCTCCAGGAAAGCACTGGCGGGATTACTCGAGCGACTGGACGAGCTGCTGCAATTTGATCTGCCGGCTCAGCAAAGTGCCGTCTCGCAAGCGCGCCAGATAAAGCCCGAGGACGCCGACCACGTCTTGGATCTCGTCATTAGGCGCTTGCAGACGCAGGCCGCCGAGATTGAGGCCTGTGCAGCCGCGCTGGAGGAGCCTCGCCGACGTGGCCTGCTCACGCCTGCGCAAGTGCCCGAAGTGCACGAAAAAATACTCCGGCTCAAGGCGATGTCGTCTGAGGTGCAGGGACAGGCAAACTCATTGAAAGCGCGGAAGGCAGCAATCACGAGCGATTGCATGAAGACGTACCCGTTTCCATCGCAAAAGTATCTCGAACAGTTGCGCGTGGCGGGGGAACTGGACTCAGTGGGTCCGCCGCAAGCGTTGAAGGGAGAGCCAGGTAAGCTATTCGAGATCAAGCTGCAGCCCAGGGCGCTGCGTACCGGCGCGATGCCAAGGCCGATGTGGGTGCACATCCATACCGAGCAGCCGGTTTATGCCTCGCAATTGGCAACGCTGGGCGATCGCGAATTCGCCGCCTGCCACGTGAAGTCCGACGAACAGCGCGGATACAATCAGCATTGGCAGAACGCTCGAGCCGCCGAGGGTCACGAAAATGTCGTGATCCACCGCGGCAAGCTCACTGCTGGGTTCTGTAGGTCCTTGTTGAGCACCGCCGCTGGTCGGCCGTGGCAGCCACTTCCCGATCCGGAGCACGTTTCAGCGCAGATGGCTCGACTGGGGATCTAGTGAGCTGGTTGCCGTGCGGCGGTGAGCCGTTCGGTGGCAGCGTTCGTGCTTCCAGACCGGCGCGGCGGATTGCTTGAGCAGCGCCGAGCCCATCTTACAAAAGGATGAAGCCCGGGAGAGAACTCGCCTCACGGCAGGGTATCAGCCCGCGGTCCGGAGGGATTGTCGGTTGTCCCACAAGCAAGCTGCCATTCCGGGCTGTGGCGAACATCGGCACCCATGCGAGAAGTTAGGCCGCTGAGTATTGCAGATGGAAAATATGTACCTGATGCCGGCGGCGATCCGCCCAGATGTAACAGTGCTTTCGCCTGTTTGCCCGCGGCAAACTGGCGCGCAAACCGTCGGCGGAGCTTCAGCGGATCGCAGATGGTTCGGTGGCACGGGAGCTGAGCATCATGGCCGCTTTGACGAATCAAGCCGGGCGGTGCACAACAACGCCGCCTGTTTGCTACTTTTGCATAAGGCTACGACGGTCCCAGCATCAAGCCTCCTTGGCCCCCAAAGATGCTGGGGCTCGTCGTTTTTCCTTGAGCGTCTCTGCAGCCCAGGCCAACAAGACAATGGGTAAGCGATCTTCGCAGTCTTCTCACTCGCTGATGAACATCGCGCGCCCAAGTGTGACGCAGGCGCGTTCGGGAAGCGCATGTGCGGGACCATGCAAACCGACTTTCGCCTTGCTCGGACGATACAAGCCGGATTCAAGAAAGCGCTGTACTCGAGTGCTCCCAGACATGCATCGACCACTCCGCGGCTCCTCCAGCGTTCGATCATGAAGCGGATTGCAGGTTCAGAGCGGGCTAACATTGAGCCATACGGTGATGTCCGGACTTATCCATTCCCTAGATAGATCTGATCGAGAAAATCAATTTTACCGCTTACAGCGTCGTCATATAGACCATCGAGGACGGTTGGGGCTAACCTAGGGAAGCGATTTCTCGAATGATAAAGTCTGTGTTAGTGACGGCGAGCGCCCTCGCGCTTGCAACGACGGCGGTGCCTCCTTTTGCTGCAAAAGTTGCCGCGCAACCGGTTGCTGGCAGGATTGAGGTAGCCGATACATCATATCCTCAGTGCGCGGACGACCCGTTGGATGGTATCTGCGACCTGTTCTTTTGTTTGACCGATCCCTCGTGCGTACGACACTGAGGACCGAAAACAAGTCAAGCAGAGAACGAGGATCGAGCCTCGTGCGGCCGCTTGCTCCGACAGCGGCCGCGTCCTCATGCGAGTTACACTGGCATATGGTGCAAGCGGCGCCATTTTGTTCTCTCAAAGATGATCAAGCGATTGCTCACTTCCAGCCAGTCGGTGGACTACTGCAAATCACGCGACCGCCGCATCGGCGAAGGTTGAGTGAACGGAAAGTCGTTTTAGACAGCACGCTGTATTTCGACGCGAGCCCGCGCTCGATCTAAAACTGGTCGAATTATCAGGATCTATTGCTTTTCCATGCCACGCCCATAGCGCCCTTCGGTTCGATGGTTCGCATTGATTTCGGACGTCATGGATGTCCATTGTTCCGGCAATACCTAGGGTAGCCGTCGTGGCGTTACGAAGGCTCGTTTATAGTTAGGTGTAAAATTGAGTGGAGCCGTCTCCGGCATCATGAGCATGGCAAAGAGCCCGGCCGCGCTAGCGAAAAGCATGTACCAGGCGGGCACGAGCGCGCTCCCGGTAAGGTGGATCAGCCAGGTGACGATCGGCTGAGCTGTGCCTCCGAAAATCGCTATCGCAAAAGCGTAAATCGTCGCGAAGGCGCCACCACGAATGTTCCTGGGCAAACCTTCGGCCATGCTCACGTAGAAGGCGCTATACGGAATCGTTCCGATCAGGGTGAGGACGTCGAGACCTCCTAGAAGTGCGAAGGCACTGCGGCTCTCTGCAATCCACAAGAATACCGGATAGGTCATCAGCAATGCAGTGACCTGCGGCCATATCATGATCCGACGACGACCTGCGCGGTCGGCGAGCAGGCCGCCCAGCAGTGCCGCAGCAATTCCGACCACATTGCTGATGAGCGTGGTACCAAAGGCGAGCGGCGCGGAAACGTGGAGGGTGTTCATCGCGTAGGTGGTCATATATCCCGTAACATAAGTATTGATCGTGCAGCTGGCCAAGATGACAATCCCAAGCTCATGATGCGGCGATCGGCACTCGATTGGTCTCCAGGCTGGGCGACCAGAACGTGCGCCTCGGGCCGGTGCAACGTTTCGGGTAAGACGCTCCGCAACCAAAGTCCAAACGGCAACGTAGCGGCGCCGAGCAGCAGCGCGATCCGCCATCCGTACGCATTGAGCGCTTCGCTTGTCATGGTGAGCGAGAGTATTTCTCCAACCAACGCTCCGGCCGTCGCAGCTATCTGCTGGCTCGCGGGCTGAAAGGAGACAGCAAGACCGCGCGCGTCAGCGGGGGCCGCTTCCATCAAGTAGGCGGTCGTCGGACCCACTTCACCTCCGAGAGCAAAGCCTTGCAGCAAGCGTGCGAAGACGGCTAGTGACGGCGCGGCAAGTCCTATTGTCTCATACGATGGCGTGATAGCTAACAATAGGACCGCGGCACTCATCATGGTAAAGCTGGCGGTCATCGCGGGCCGTCGGCCGGCCCGATCCGAATACGAGCCGAGTACGATGGCCCCGATCGGTCTGGTCACAAAACCTGCGCCGAAGGTTGCGAGTGACAGCATGAGGCTAGCGAACGCGTCGGTTGCCGGGAAGAATGCTTGGCCGATCTGTATCGCGAAAAAGCTGTAGGTCCCGAAGTCGTAGAATTCGAGAATATTGCCGATGGTTGCGCCCAACACGGCGCGGCTCGTCAAGCGTTCGTCTGCGGGATCGAGGACCGGCTCCAGCCTCTCTCGAGTAGATTGCCTCGACATCCTCGACCTAATCTGAAGCGCGATCCCTGACCCAAACATTCTTTAACACTCAAACTTGGCCTCTCGATGACGAAGCCGCCCATGTCTGAATTCGTAACGAACTTCAGCTCACTCCCTGCGGAGATCTTCAAGAGGCCTTTGTTCTCGTAATAGAAAGGAGAGCTTTATGGATACGAACCCGATCGACAATGCCCGTTCACCAGAATCACCAACGGCGCACGTCTGGACACAAGAAGATCATGATTTGTTCAGTCAGATCATGAACGAAGCGGGACCATCATCATCTGCCGCACTTGAGGAAGCGGTAGATGTCTCATTCGCCGCTCCCCGGAGATTCTCACACGGTTCGCAAATCGCGCCTGACTTCATGGTCGAGAGGCTGTTCCACCAGGGTCTCTTGCCTGACTCGGACCAGCCGACGATGACCTATGAAATCCGAGGTCACCGCTACACGGCCGGTTTGGATGGGTCCAATCGCGTTCTTCTTGTTCATAACCCTGCGGAGGACCAAGTGGTTGGGGTCGGCCGGGCAGGGGTACCGGACTTCGGAGCATTCTTCACGGAGCACCGGCGCTTCGGAACGCCGCTACCACAGCAATGGGCCACACCTGCCCTGATGGACAAGCTGCGCGAAGAAGGTTTCATGCCGACCGCTAATAACCCCAGAACAATCCAGCTTAACGGACGGGCCTACAAAGCCGAATTAGCCGAAGGAGGGTTCGTTAAGCTTACGCGGGTATGAGACGCAACCCGACGGTGAAGCGATCGCGCCGGACTGGAGTCCTGCGGTCACTTCGGGTCTCCTTACCTGGATAAACGATTCACCGCTTAGCAGTGGATTGCTCGCGCCGCCAGTGGGTACGCATCATCGGACCCGCTGGCGGCCCACGATGCACGGTCATCCTGGCCACTTCGTCTGGGTGGTGCCGCACCTGTCATCCGGGCTGCAATATTGCCCCCCGTATTGCCTCACCTGAGGATGTTACTTTCGCTTGACCGATGTAGCTCCTGCTGTCGGCCAGTCCGAGGTTGCACCATAGCACCTCGGAGGACTGGGGGACGTCGCGGAATGCCCATTACACGCGGCCAGCGTCGCACCTTTAGCCGTGCGCGGGATGATTGTCTCGGCTGCTTTGCGTCTGATCAATCCCAACAAGCGCTGCACGATGGTGTGCTGCGGCGGGCCGAACTGTCCGAGGTGTTGTTCAGCGAGGCAGAGACTTGCCAGCGCGCTCAGACGGGGCTTGGCCGCCAAACCAGCGCTCGATGTCGGCTGGGTTCGCGCAAGTTGGGCCGCGAAACCGGTGACCGTGGAGGGCACTCGGAAGCGGCGTAGTTTTTGCCGGTGCGAGCCTACATAGTCTTGGCGGACGCGGAGGTATTCTTAAGGAGGTGTCAGCAAAGGTCGCGTAGCCGCAACCGACCGTCGCAGGTGGCGCAGTCGCTTTGCGTAGCAGTGGGATTGCGCGAGCGTATTTATCGGATGGGAGTCCTGTCAATTGGCCCTACCAGATCTGGGCGTTTTGCAAGCAGTACCTCCACCGTAGGGTCACGGTAGATCGCATGCACATAGGCGTGTGCAGCCAGCTTCGAAACGCGGAAAAGAGCGCATGACGAACATCAATCTTAGCTACCTGTCCATTTAATGCACGCGCACAGCGAACCATCGCCGATCAAAACACGAAATAGAGAACGCTGGCCGAGACGTCGAGGTTTCCAGATGATACGAGGAATGAAGCCGAGGGCGCGGATGGTCGTAGCAATAAGGCGCGCGCTCGCCATGTGCGATCTCGACCGGTGCTGCGCAATCTGGTGGCTCTATCGTCTCCATTTCGGATTCACCGGCGACGTGATGTTGGGGCTCGCCGCGGTCACGCTTGCTCAGGAGAGATCCCGCTGCGGAATTTAGGAATCGTGGCGTCGAGCGCCTTCCATACGGGCTCGGCCGCCGAACCTGCCGCAGGTTACGCGTTTGGCTGGCGGACAAAGGCGTTGCTCAACGCCAATCGCCTCAAGTCTATCCCAGCCAACAGGCCGCAAATCACATCGAGTACGGGCGGCCTTCGCGGGGTACTGATGGTGCCGGCGAGGCCGCGAAGATCGAACTTGTGGTCGCACTTCACACCTAAAGTCGAAACTGTTGACGGATGATGCTGCCCATAGCCGAGTTGCGAGTGGCCGAACGGTGCCATGAGCAAGGCGGCCGCTGCGCAACATGCCGCCCTTACTAAGAGCCGATTGTCAGGTTTGAGACGGATGTCCAAAAAGTCGACACTTACATGGGTTGGAAACGACTGGAGAACCTCCAATTTTCAAGCGGCACGCTGCTTGCTCCATCGAAAGCCAGCGGACGCAGTTCCCGCATGCCCGCTCTTTGAAGCCGAGTATGCATCTTCCGAATGCTTCCACTCACTAGCAAGACGCCCAAGTCCGGCTGGCTAACTTCGGGACAACTCCCATGAAAAATTCGCTTTTTCTCGCAGCGTCGCTATCCATGAGCTGTTTGATGGCCGCGGGACTGTCCCAGGCGCTAGCGTCTGCGAGCGGGGCTGAGGATCCTTTTCTTTGGCTTGAGGAAATCGAAGGGCCGCGCGCATTAGCTTGGGCTCACACCGAGAACGGCAAGACACTCAGTGCGCTCCAATCTGATCCACGTTACCAGCGCTTCTACGGGGAAGCGCTCCACGTTCTTCAGGCCAAGGACCGGATTCCGTACGTCTCATTGGGACAGCGCGGTCTCGATAATTTCTGGCAGGACGAGAACCAGGTGCGCGGCGTCTTGCGGCGTACGACGCTTGAAAGCTATCGAACCCAAAGCCCACGATGGGAGACCATTCTCGACGTGGATGCTCTGGCGGAGGCGGAGAAAAAGAACTGGATTTATAAAGGGGCGAGCTGCCTTCCGCCCCAAGAGCGCCTGTGCTTGCTCCACCTTTCAGAGGGCGGAAAGGACGCTGTGTTCGTCCGGGAGTTCGACGCAGTTGCCAAAACCTTCGTCTCGAACGGCTTCGAACTTCCCGAGGGAAAACAGCAGGTCACTTGGGTAAACAGCGACACGGTCCTAATTGCACGCGATTGGGGCGAAGGGACCATGACGCAAGCCGGTTACCCTTTCGTTGTGAAGGAGCTCAAGCGCGCTCAGTCGCTCGCGGAAGCACACGAGGTCTTCCGTGGCGAGCCGACCGATGTCGGGGCCACTCCATTCGTGCTGCGCGACAGTGAAGGCAGGATCCATGCGACCGGCGCCGTCCGCAGCATCAGTTCGTTCGAGCATGAGTATGTTCTCTTTGGGTCCAAGCCGATTAAGCTCAATCTGCCAAAGAAGGCGACCATCGGGGGCATCGCGAGTGGTCGCCTGCTGGTGACGCTAAACGAAGACTGGATGGCACCGTCCGGAGACACCCCCTTCTCAGCCGGCTCGATCATCTCGTATGACCTGGCCGAATGGAAGCAGGATCCGCTGCGCGCCAGACCCACGTTCGTTTTCAAGCCTGGGCCTCGACAAGCGCTCAGCGGATTCACCGCCACAAGAAACTTGTTAATCCTAACGATTCTCGACAATGTTCAGAGTAGGGCGTTCGTCTACAAGTACCATCAGGGCGCCTGGCAGGCCACGCCGATCCCGCTTCCAGAGAATGCGAGTGTCGGTCTGGCTGCGGCATCGCATGCAACGGACGAGGCGATGTTCACCGTCTCCAGCTTTCTTAGCCCGACGATGCTCTGGTACTTCGACGCCGCAACCGAACGCCTTGAGACACTGAAGACGACACCTCCTAGGTTCGACGCCTCGAGACTTGTCGTCGAACAGTTCGAGGCAATCTCGCGCGATGGCACCCGCATTCCTTACTTTCTGCTACGACCCAAGAGCGCAAGGTTTGACGGATCAACTCCAACGCTTCTCTATGGCTATGGTGGGTTTCAGACTCCGCTCATCCCCTCTTACGCGGGCCTCACCGGACGACTCTGGCTCGAGCAGGGCAACGCGTATGTTGTCGCGAATCTGCGCGGCGGGGGTGAGTTCGGGCCCCAATGGCACCAGACTGCCCAAGGAGCAACGAAGCAGCGCACATGGGATGATTTTATCGCCGTCGCGGAGGACTTGATCCGGCGCAAAATCACTTCTCCCCGCCGGCTGGGCGTAGTCGGCGGTAGCCAAGGAGGCCTCCTGGTAGGGACCGCAATCACCCAACGACCCGAGCTCTTCAATGCGGCCATCTTACAGGTTCCGCTGTTCGACATGGTTCGGTTCACCAAGCTGGGCGCCGGAGCCTCCTGGATCGGCGAGTATGGCGATCCCACCATTCTCGAACAGCGCAAGTGGCTCGAGGCCTACTCGCCCTATCAGAGGTTGGTGCCAGGCAAGACCTACCCGGCCCCCTTCATTCTCACGTCCACCAAGGACGACCGCGTGCATCCAGCGCATGGTCGCAAGGCAGCGGCGAGGCTCGCTGCGTTGGGCCAACCGTACCTCTACTATGAGAATACCGACGGGGGGCATAGCGCCGCCGCCAATCTCATTGAACAGGCACGCCGGATCGCTTTAGAATATACTTATGCATTCCGGCGGCTTGTTGATGAGTGATGTCGAGGACTAAGATCTACTTCAACGATGATGCTTGGCGGACGACGTTATCGGCAGCGGCGTCAGCAAGCCCGTCTTTGCTCATTCTCCGCAGACTATGGTATGTCCCTGGGGATGAATCCGAGCGATCAGCTACGCCCTCAGTCTCGCCTATCAGTCCGGGTAGGTCACTCAAGGCCGATTTCTCGTTAATACCCCGTCGTCCGAGAACAAGGGTCTACGCGATTGAGCGAGAGTCTATTTTTCGGATTCGAGACGGCTTGAGATTGCAGGGATTGGGGGATAGAGGCGGTCAAACCCTGCAATTTCGTTTGTGGATTGAACGAAGCCGCTGCCGCGGCGTGAGGGGCAAGGTGGCGTAGATCGCCTCCTGGCTGAGAGGATGTGGGTGTTGGAGCCCACCCCCTCAGACAGGAGTATCGAGATGGCCGATTTGAGCCCTCTTCGCCGCCGCATGATCGAAGACATGACCGTCCGCAATCTGTCGCCGGCGACGCAACGATCCTACATCAGCGCGGTTTCGAAGTTCAGCCGCTATTTTGGCCGATCGCCCGACCGGTTAGAGCTGGAAGACGTCCGCGCCTTCCAGGTGCATCTGGTCTCGACCGGCATCTCATGGCCGGCGCTGAACCAGATCGTCTGTGCGCTACGGTTTTTCTACGGCGTCACACTCGGCGAGGCGCTCATCCCGGAGCGCATTCCCTATGCGCGAGAACCGCGCAAGCTGCCGGTCGTGCTCAGCGCCGACGAAGTGGTTCAGTTCCTCGAGGCCGTGTCCAGCCTGAAGAGCCGCGCCGCGCTCACCACGGCCTATGCGGCCGGACTCAGGGCCTCCGAAGTCGCGGGACTGCGGATCGAAGACATCGACAGCGCCCGCGGCGTCATCCAGGTGCGCCACGGCAAGGGCGCGAAGGATCGCAACGTGATGCTGTCGCCCCAGCTGCTGGGCATCCTGCGCACCTACTGGCGGCTTGCCCGGCCGCGGCTTTATCTGTTCCCGGGTCGTGACCAAGATCATCCGATCGATCAGACCGTGTTGCACGCCGCCTGTCGGTCGGCGGTGAAGGCTGCGGGCCTGACCAAGCGCGTCACGCTGCACACGCTGCGCCACAGCTTCGCGACGCATCTTCTCGAGAACGGAACCGATATCCGGATCATCCAGGTCTTGCTCGGGCACAATAATTTGTCGTCGACAGCGCGCTACACGCAGGTCGCCACCGATACGATCCGAGCGACGCAGAGCCCGCTCGATCGCCTGTCGCTGGAGGTGACGCCACCTCGATGATCCGCGGCCGGATGCGGGTGATGATCCGCCCCGACAGCCGCTCCAACAGGCCCGCCATCGAGATTGCCGATATTCTGCGCCGGCATGGCGACACCTATCGCCGTGACCGTGCCGGTCATCTCGGTCGGGTCGAACGGCGCGTGATGAGCGCGATCGTGGCGTGCCGGACCGAGGCGCTCGGCGGCCACATGGAGGCTTGCGACGACTGCGGCACGACACGCGTCGCCTATAATTCTTGCCGCAACCGGCACTGTCCGAAGTGTCAGGGGCCAGCCCGAGCCGCGTGGCTCGCCGCGCGAGAAGCCGACCTGCTGCCGGTTCCCTATTTCCACGTCGTCTTCACACTGCCGGCTCCGATCGCCGCGATCGCCTTTCAGAACAAGGCCATCGTTTATGCGATCCTGTTCAAAGCCGCCGCCGAGGCAATGTCGACGCTCGCCGCCAATCCACGCCGGCTCGGCGCCGGGATCGGCGGCGTCGCCGTCCTCCACACCTGGGGGCAGGCGCTGACGCACCATCCCCACGTCCACTGCGTCGTGCCGGGCGGCGGCCTCTCGCCCGATAGCGCGCGCTGGATCGCCAGCCGACCAAACTTCTTCCTGGCCGTCAAACCGCTCGCCCGGCTGTTCAGACGCCTGTTCCTCGAACGTCTGACCGCCGCCTTCGACGCCGGCACCCTGAACTTCTTCGGCGATCTCGCATCCCTGGCCGAGCCTGCTGCCTTCGCAGCTCACCTCGTCGCTATGCGGCGCATCAGCTGGGTCGTCTACGCCAAACGGCCGTTCGGCGGCCCCGCGCAGGTGCTGGCCTATCTCGGCCGCTATACCCATCGCGTTGCAATAGCCAATTGCCGGCTCGTAGCCCTCGACGAGAATCACGTCGCCTTTACCTGGAAGGACTACCGCCAGAACGGCGCGACAAAGATCATGAAGCTCAAGCCCGACGAGTTCATCCGCCGCTTCCTTCTTCACACGCTGCCCGATGGCTTCCATCGCATCCGTCACTTCGGCTTCATGGCCAACGGCCATCGCGCTGCCAAACTCTCCCTTTGCCGCAAACTTCTCGATCGTGAGCGGACCGCGCCAAACGATGGCGAGCCGTCGCCTGTGGATTCGGACGCTCTGACGCGGCCCAAGGTTCCCGCCTGTCCTGATTGTGGTGGCGTCATGCGCATCATCGAGCGCTTTCGACACAGCTTCAGTCGTTCCGACACTCCAACCCAATCGTTCCGGTGCGACACATCGTGAGCCAATTCATGCCGTGCACGAAGATCGTCATTTGCCATTATGATCCCATCGTCTCGATCATCGCAGACGCTGCCGAATCCGTGCGGCCAAACAGCGCGCCGGAAACTATTCGATGCAGCGGGCCATCGATCGCTACCGCCGGTAAAATGCTCTCCGTCTCAAGTTGCCGCCATTGCGCAACCAAAACGTCGCCGCGTCAGCTCCGCAGTCTGCCGATAGCAACCCGCGATCTCAAACTATCCCCATAGCCGCACCACCGTGCATATTCTCCCGCGCCTTCGTTCAATCCGGCTTCAATGAGGTCGCGTTATAAGCGCTTGCCGCGCCCTCGCGTGAGCGCGACCTCACAGAACCCTCCAGATTCCCTTTCGCCGTGGACCATGATTCTGTGGTGCACCGGAGGGAGCGATGCGTCCGAAGAAGCACAAGTCGACGGGATCGAACGATCTGTTCCGAGCGCGACTGGATCAGATCATCAACATGAAGCACGAGCTGGTTCAGCTCGCCGGCAAGGTCGATTGGGACTGGATCGACGGCGAGGTCGCACCGCTCTACAGCGAGAACGGCCGGCCTGGATCGAGACCCGCTTCATGATTGGGCTCTTGCTGCTCAAGCACATTTACGGGCTGTCCGATGAGGGCATTTGTGAGCGCTGGGTCCACGACCCGTAGTTCCAGTTCTTCACCGGCGAAGAGTTCTTCCAGCACGCCTTCCCGCACGAGCGAAGCGACCTGAGCCATTGGCGCAAGCGGCTCGGCGACAAGCTGGAGCTGCTGCTGGCCGAGAGCCTGCGGGTGGCGCACGAGGTCGGTGCATTGCGCAGCCAGGACCTCAAGCGCGTCACGATCGACACCACGGTGCAACCGAAGGCCATCACCTTTCCGAAAAACTGTCGCAGGCGGCCATCAAGGGGCTCAATCGCCTGGCGAGGAGGCACGGGGTCAGGCTGCGGCAATCCTATGCTCGTGTGGCCAAGACAGCCGCGATGATGGCAGGCCGATACGCCCACGCCAAACAGTTCAGGCGGCATCAGCGGCAGTTGCGTAGCCACTACGTTTTGGGCGAGCGCTGGCGACTCGCCGGTTTGATTGGGCGTGCGACAGGTATACCAGCGACCAGCTAAAACCCCAGCCAAGCACGTCTCCGGTTAACCACTGTCGACCGTCCTGAGCGCCTATTTTTCTGCCAGAGTCCCTTGCTCCCGCAAAAATCCTATCCTATCTCAGCTCGGCCCGCGACTAGCACTCACGGGCATCGATTGCTAGAATTCCAAAATCTCTAACTCGTGCAAATGCTTAGGAGGGCTGCATGAAATTCCGTCCGCTTCACGACCGCGTCGTGGTCAAGCGCATCGACGCAGAAGAGAAGACCGCTGGCGGCATCATCATTCCGGATAGTGCCAAGGAAAAGCCCTCGCAGGGCGAAGTTATCGCCGTTGGCCCCGGTGGCCGCGACGAGAGCGGCAAACTGACCCCGATCGGCGTCCAGGTCGGCGACCGTGTCCTGTTCGGCAAGTGGTCGGGCACCGAGGTCAAGATCGACGGCCAGGACCTGTTGATCATGAAGGAAAGCGACATCATGGGCGTGCTCGAAGCTCCCGCTTCGAAGAAGAAGGCCGCCTAGCCAACCGCTCGCACCGCTCACCTCGGAGGAGCGCCTGCCGGGCGCCTCGCCAAGGTGAGATGAGACCAAGACAACTCAGGGAAACCAATATGTCAGCCAAAGAAGTGAAATTCGGCGTCGACGCCCGCGACCGCATGCTGCGCGGCGTCGACATCCTCGCCAGCGCCGTGAAGGTCACGCTCGGCCCAAAGGGCCGCAACGTCGTGCTCGACAAGTCGTTCGGCGCGCCGCGCATCACCAAGGACGGCGTCACCGTCGCCAAGGAGATCGAGCTCGACGACAAGTTCGAGAACATGGGCGCGCAGATGGTGCGCGAAGTCGCTTCGAAGTCCGCTGACGCGGCCGGCGACGGCACCACCACCGCGACCGTGCTCGCCGCTGCCATCGTGCGCGAAGGCGCCAAGTCGGTCGCCGCCGGCATGAACCCGATGGACCTCAAGCGCGGTATCGACCTCGCGGTCGAAGCCGTCGTTGCGGACCTCGTCAAGAACTCCAAGAAGGTGACCTCGAACGACGAGATCGCCCAGGTCGGCACCATCTCGGCCAACGGCGACGCGGAGATCGGCAAGTTTCTCTCCGACGCCATGAAGAAGGTCGGCAACGAGGGTGTCATCACCGTCGAGGAAGCCAAGTCGCTCGAGACCGAGCTCGACGTCGTCGAGGGCATGCAGTTCGACCGCGGCTACATCTCGCCCTACTTCGTCACCAACGCCGACAAGATGC
>NZ_JAPRAQ010000053.1 GCF_029989365.1 Bradyrhizobium sp. Arg816
CGCGACCGGCTTCGACAAATCGGTGGTGAAGTCGAGCCGCTTGGCCTTCACATTGGTCGCGACCAGCTCGTCGAGGCCGGGCTCGTAGATCGGAATCTCGCCGCGATGAAGCGCCGCGATCTTCTTCTCGTCCTTGTCGACGCAGGTGACGTCGTGACCGAAATCCGCAAAGCAGGCTCCGGACACCAGTCCCACATAGCCCGTTCCGATCATCGCGATTCGCATGAAAAACCCTGCTCCAGCTTGGTTAACGAAACCCCAACTCAAGCGGTTTAGCATTTTCCCGAGGGGAGAGAACAGCCCGGATGCAGAAACCGGCACGCGAATTGTACCGGTAAAGAAACCTTAAACCGCAAGGCTTCACACTGCACCACGCCCGCACAGAGCCGGGCGGACCGCGCCTCGAAACGGGACACCATGGCATTATCGGGCACAATTGCCGGAAGCGGGCTTTCCAAGGCCCCCGCGCGTGTCGACTGGGTCGACTATGCCAAGGGCATCTGCATCATCATGGTCGTGATGATGCACTCGGTGCTGGGGGTGGAGATCGCCGCCGGCCAGACCGGTTTCATGCATGTCGCCGTGGCCTTCGCAAAGCCGTTCCGGATGCCGGATTTCTTCCTGATTTCGGGCCTGTTCCTGCCATTGGTGATCGATCGGGACTGGCGAACCTATCTCGACCGCAAGGTGGTGCATTTCGCCTATTTCTATGTCGTCTGGGTGACAATCCAGTTCGGCTTCAAGGCACCGGCATTTGCGGCGGAGACGAGCTGGCGCGAGGTCGGCCTGCTGTACCTGGAATCCTTCGTCGAACCGTTCGGCACGCTCTGGTTCATCTACCTGCTGCCGATCTTCTTCGTCGTCACGAAACTGACACGGCGAGTCCCGCCGCTGGCGATCTGGCTCATCGCTGCCGCGCTGGAGACGGCGCGCATCTCGACCGGCTGGACCGCGATCGACGAATTCTGCGCGCGCTTCGTCTATTTCTTTTCGGGATATCTGTTCGCGCCTTACGTGTTCGCGCTGTCCGATCGCGCGCGCAACCATCCCGCACTTGCGCTGGCGGCGCTTGCGACCTGGGCGCTGGTCAATGCGGGCCTCGTCGCATTCGGCGCCGGCGAATGGAAGATCGTCTCGCTCGTGCTCGGCTTCGCCGGCGCCTGCGCCATCATCACGATGGGCACGCTGCTTGCGCGCGCGCAGTGGTTGAACGTCTTCCGTTTCTGCGGCGAGCATTCGATCGTGATCTACCTCGCCTTCTTCCTGCCGATGGCGGCGACACGAACGCTGCTGCTGCGCACCGGCATCATTGCCGACATCGGCACGGTGTCGCTGATCGTCACCATCGTCGGCGTGATCGGATCGCTCGCGATCTGGCACGCCGCGATGCGGCTCAATGCCCGTTTCCTGTTTGAACGGCCGCAGGCGTTCTGGATCGCGCCGAAGAAGGCCGGCCCCGTGTTGCAGGCGGCGGAGTAGCCGCGCTCTCGGTGTCGTCGCCCGGCTCGACCGGGCGACCCAGTACGCCGAGACGCCGCTGCGTACTGGATTCCCCGCTTTCGCGGGGAATGACAGCGGGGATGTAGGGAATGACAGTGGGGGATAGCGGCACCAGCGGCCCAAAAATCCCCCTCTCAAGGCTGTCAAAGCCCGCAAAAATTCATACATTGCGGCCATGCCCAAGACCTCCCCGAAGACCGCCGCCAAAGCCGACACCAAACCCGCTGCTGACAAGCCTGCTGCCACGCCAGTCGCGGCGAAGGCGGCCGGTAAGGGCGACCACATCTTCCTGGTCGACGGTTCCGGCTACATCTTCCGCGCCTACCACGCGCTGCCGCCGCTGAACCGCAAATCCGACGGCTTGCAGGTCAACGCCGTGCTCGGCTTCTGCAACATGCTGTGGAAGCTGTTGCGCGACATGCCCGCGGACAACAGGCCGACGCATCTGGCGATCGTGTTCGACAAGTCGGAAGTCACCTTCCGCAACAAGATCTATCCCGAGTACAAGGCGCACCGGCCGCCGGCGCCCGATGATCTCATTCCGCAATTCGCGCTGATCCGCGAAGCCGTGCGCGCCTTCGATCTGCCCTGCCTGGAGCAGGGCGGCTTCGAGGCCGACGATTTGATCGCGACCTATGCGCGGCAGGCCAGCGATCGCGGCGCCCACACGACCATCGTGTCCTCCGACAAGGATTTGATGCAGCTCGTGAACGACAAGATCATGATGTACGACACCATGAAGGATCGCCGCATCGGCATTCCCGAAGTGATCGAGAAGTTCGGCGTGCCGCCGGAGAAAGTCGTCGAAGTGCAGGCGCTGGCCGGCGATTCCACCGACAACGTGCCCGGCGTGCCCGGCATCGGCATCAAGACCGCCGCGCAGCTGATCATCGAATATGGCGACCTCGAACAGCTTCTGTTCCGCGCCACCGAGATCAAGCAGCCGAAGCGGCGCGAGGCGCTGATCGAGAATGCCGAGAAGGCGCGGATTTCGCGCAAGCTGGTGCTGCTCGACGACAAGGTCGAACTCGAGGTGCCGCTGGACGACCTCGCGGTGCACGAGCCCGACGCGCGCAAGCTGATCGCCTTCCTGAAGGCGATGGAATTTTCCACGCTGACGCGCCGCGTCGCCGACTATTCGCAGATCGATCCCGCCAATGTCGATGCCGATGCGTCGAACAGCAGCGGCGCCAGGGCCGGCGGCGACGCCGCCAAGGCAAAAACGTCGGAGACCTCCGGCGATCTTTTCGCCGCTCCAGCCGCGACCGCAACGGGCGGCGACAAGGGCGACAAGTCGGCCGGTCTCAAGGGCGCGCCGATTTCACTGGCCGCCGCGCGCGAAGAGGCGCTGCGCAAGCTGCCGGTCGACCGCAGCAAATACCAGGCGATCAAGACGCTCAAAGAGCTCAACACCTTCATCGCGCGCATCCATGACGCCGGTCATGTCGCGATCGAGACGAGAGCCAACTCCATCGATCCGATGCAGGCCGATCTCTGCGGCATCGCGCTGGCGCTGGCGCCGAACGAAGCCTGCTACGTGCCGCTCGCGCACAAGCAGTCCGGTGGCGGCGCCGGCCTGTTCGACGCGGGTCTCGCGCCGGACCAGGTCAAGCATGCCGACGCGATCGAGGCGCTGCGGCCGGTGCTGGAATCGGCGGGCATTCTCAAGATCGGCTTCGACGTCAAATTCACCGCCGTGATGCTGGCGCAGCACGGCATCACGCTGCGCAACGCCGACGATGCGCAGCTGATCTCCTATGTGCTCGATGCCGGCCGCGGCTCTCACGCGATCGAAGCGCTCGCGGAGCGCTGGTTCGGCCACGCCATGCTGAAGGAGAGCGAGCTGCTCGGCAGCGGCAAGGGCAAGATCACCTTCGACCAGGTGCCGATCGACAAGGCCGCGCCGCTGTCGGCGGAAGGCGCGGACATGGCCTTGCGCGTGTGGCGCGTGCTGAAGCCGCGTCTCGTCGCCGAGCACATGACCGCCGTTTACGAGACGCTGGAGCGGCCGCTGGTGTCGGTGCTCGCGCGCATGGAGCGGCGCGGCATCTCGATCGACCGCCAGGTCTTGTCGCGGCTATCAGGCGACTTCGCCCAGACCGCGGCGCGCGTCGAAGCCGAGATCCAGGAGATCGCGGGCGAGCCCGTCAACGTCGGCAGCCCCAAGCAGATCGGCGACATCCTGTTCGGCAAGATGGGACTGTCCGGCGGCACCAAGACCAAGACCGGCGCGTGGTCGACGACCGCGCAGGTGCTCGATGAGCTTGCCGAGCAGGGCCACGACCTCCCGAAGAAGATCCTGGAGTGGCGCCAGGTCTCGAAACTGAAATCGACCTACACCGACGCGCTGCCGACTTACGTCAACCCGCAGACCCATCGCGTCCACACCACCTACGCGCTGGCCGCGACCACGACCGGCCGGCTGTCGTCGAACGAGCCCAATCTGCAGAACATCCCGGTGCGCACCGAGGACGGCCGGAAGATCCGCCGCGCCTTCATTGCGACACCCGGGCACAAGCTCGTCTCCGCCGACTATTCGCAGATCGAGCTGCGGCTGCTCGCCGAGATCGCCGAGATTCCCGTCCTCAAGCAGGCGTTCAAGGACGGGCTCGACATTCACGCGATGACGGCCTCCGAAATGTTCGGCGTGCCGATCGAGGGCATGCCGAGCGAAATCCGGCGCCGTGCCAAGGCGATCAATTTCGGCATCATCTACGGCATCTCGGCATTCGGCCTCGCCAACCAGCTCGGCATCGCGCGCGAGGAAGCCTCCGCCTACATCAAGAAGTATTTCGAGCGCTTCCCCGGCATCCGCGCCTACATGGACGAGACGCGCGACTTCTGCCGGAGCAACGGCTATGTCACCACGTTGTTCGGCCGGAAGATGTACTATCCCGACATCAAGGCTTCGAACGCCTCGGTGCGCGCCTTCAACGAGCGCGCCGCGATCAACGCGCGGCTCCAGGGCACCGCCGCCGACATAATCCGCCGCGCCATGACGCGGATGGAGGACGCCCTGGTCCAGAAGAAGCTGACGGCGCAGATGCTGCTCCAGGTGCACGACGAACTGATCTTCGAGGTGCCCGACGCGGAGGTCGAGGCGACGCTCCCGGTGGTGCAGCACGTGATGCAGGACGCGCCGTTCCCGGCCGTGAACCTGTCGGTGCCGCTGCATGTCGATGCGCGCGCCGCGAACAATTGGGACGAGGCCCATTGATGTCTTTCTTACCTCTCCCCGCTTGCGGGGAGAGGTCGGATCGCCCCCCGGCGATGCAAAGCATCGTCCGGCGCGATCCGGGTGAGGGGGTACAGGTCTCACCGCTATCTCATCCGCGGAGAGAGGCCCCTCACCCCAACCCTCTCCCCGTAAGAACGGGGCGAGGGAGCGCACCGCGTTCGCCGCACCCGATCGAATTGTCCTCCGTGCAATTGCGCGATGGCTCCGCCGCGCGGCGCATATTAGAACCGTGCCGTCTCCCACACCGGTTCATCCATGCCCCACACCTCCGCCCTGCTCGGCTTCGCCCTCGTCTGTCTTGGTCTCGTGCTCACGCCGGGGCCGAACATGATCTATTTGATCTCGCGCTCGATCACGCAGGGGCCGGCGGCGGGCATCGTCTCGCTCGGCGGGGTGGCGCTCGGCTTCGTGTTCTACATGCTGTGCGCGGCGTTCGGCATCACCGCGCTCTTGCTCGCCATTCCCTTTGCCTATGACGCGCTGCGCTTTGCTGGCGCCGGCTATCTGCTTTGGCTGGCCTGGCAAGCGGTGAAGCCGGGCGGACGGTCGCCGTTCCAGGTGAAGCAGCTCGCGATCGACAGCCCGCGCAAATTGTTCGCGATGGGTTTTGTCACCAATCTGCTTAATCCGAAGATCGCGATGCTGTATCTGGCGCTGCTGCCGCAGTTCATCGATCCCACCGCCGGCAGCGTGCTGACGCAGTCGGTGGTGTTGGGGGCGATCCAGATCGGGATCAGCGTCAGCGTCAACGCGATGATCGCGCTTGCCGCCGGGTCGATCGCGCTGTTCCTGGCGAGCCGGCCGAGCTGGATGCTGGTGCAACGCTGGCTGATGGGCACGGTGCTGGCCGGGCTTGCGGTGCGGATGGCGGTGGAAGCGAAGAAGGTGTGAACTTTCTTACCCTCCCCTGGAGGGGGAGGGTCGCTGCGCATAGAGCGAAGCGGAATGCGTAGCGGGGCGGGGTGATCTCTCCCCACGAGCACTGTTCAACGCGGAGAGACCTTCACCCCACCCCGTCACGCAATCTCGCTTCGCTCGATCGCGTGCCGACCCTCCCCTTCCAGGGGAGGGTAAGCGAAGATCAATCAAGCTTCGCCTCCATGCCCCGCTTCACCGCGGGACGCGCCATCAGCGCCTCATACCAGCGCTTGACGTTGGGAAAATCGGCCAGCTCAACCTTGTGGCGAGGGTGGCGCCAGGCCCAGCCCAGGATAGCAAAATCGGCAACCGAGAGGTCGCCGGCGACGAAGTCGTGGGCCTCTAACCGGCGGTCCAGCACGCCGTAGAGCCGGCGCGTCTCCGCCATGTAGCGCTTCAGGCCATAGGCCCGATCCTGCTCGTTCTCGAGCGCGATGAAATGGTGCACCTGGCCCGGCATCGGGCCGAAGCCGCCCATCTGCCACATCAGCCATTCATAGACGGGGATGCGCTCCGAGAGCGATTTCGGCAGGAATTTGCCGGTCTTTTCGCCGAGATATAGCAGGATCGCGCCGGACTCGAAGATGCTGACGGGCTTGCCGTCCGGCCCCTCGGGGTCGACGATCGCGGGGATCTTGTTGTTGGGGCTGAGCTTCAGGAAGCCCGGCGCCATCTGCTCGCCCTTGGTGATGTTCACCGCCACCACCTTGTAAGGCAGCCCCATTTCTTCCAATGCGACCGAGATCTTGCGGCCGTTCGGCGTGTTCCAGGTGTGCAGCTCGATGGTCATTCAGGCATTTCCTTCCCCGAGATATCTGGCATCCAACTACTCCAGAAGGTTGCACCCCGACAACTGGCGGACCGGGATGGCCGATCCCTGTTGACTCGACCGGTCCCCTCTGGAATGTCGCGGCCGTCGCGGATAAATTCCGCCACCTCCAAAAAGCCCCGAGGGACCGCCGTGTCGAAATCTGCCTCCCGCGCCCGCCTGTTCGAAATCATCCGCCGGCGCTCCTTCGGCCGCGGTGACGTCACGCTCGCGTCGGGCCGCAAGAGCGATTTCTACTTCAACCTCAAGCCGACCATGCTCGACCCCGAGGGCGCGACCCTGCTCGCCGAGCTGACCTATGAGGCGCTGAAGGACGACCAGCTCGATTTCATCGGCGGGCTTGAGATGGGCGCGGTGCCGCTGGCCGGCGCGCTGGCGCAGATCTCCTGGATCAAGGGCCATCCGATCGCGGCGTTCTTCGTGCGCAAGAAGCCGAAGGAGCACGGCGCGAAGCTCGCGATCGAAGGCCTGCCCAAGGGCGAGACGCTCGAGGGCAAGCGCGTCGTGATCGTCGAGGACGTAACCACCACCGGCGGCTCGGCGATGAAGGCGGTGGAATCCGTGCGCGAGACCGGCGCCGAAGTGGTGCTGGTGCTGACCATGGTCGACCGCGAGGAAGGCGCCACCGACACCTTCGGCGCGGCCGGCCTGCCGTTCCGCTCGCTGTACAAGGCGTCGGAGTTCTTGAAGGCTTAAGGCCGGGGGCAGTCCTGGCCGTCCATGCCCGGGCGTTGCCCGGAAGCAACCATCCGCCGGAAGCTGTGCCCGGCCTTGAAGAGGTCACGGCCTCGACTTGAAATCGCCTCCGCTCAACTGCTCATTTACCATCCAGCACTATGGTGAATCATGTGCCGAGACCTCGGAAGGTTCCGGCCGGTTCAGTAGCGTCGGAGTGAGCATTGCGTACAGCCTTGTCCCATGCGCGGCGGCGTCGCGCGACGCTAGTGGCCGCAACCCTGGCGGCCCCGCTGCTTGCGGCTCCAGCCCCGGCTTCGGCCGAAGGCCTGTTCGACTTCTTCTTCGGCGGAATGCAGCGGCCCCGGCCGCAGCGTGAGGTGCCGCAACAGTCGAACTCCTTTGCCGATCCCTTTGCCAGCCAGCAGAATCCCGCAAACCCGCAATATGTACCGCCAACGCGCGCGGCGGCGGCCGGCGGCTCGGGCCCGGCTTTCTGCGTGCGCAGCTGCGACGGCAAATATTTTCCGCTGATGCGCGGCCTCGCCTCGCCCGCCCAGATGTGTCAGGCGTTCTGTCCTGCGACCACGACAAAGGTCTATTTCGGCTCTTCAATCGACGGCGCCGCTTCGCAGACCGGCGAGCGCTACGCCGACAGCGAAAACGCGTTCGCCTATCGCAAGGCGCTACGTGCCGACTGCACCTGCAACGGCCGCGAGCCGGTCGGCCTCGCCCCGGTCGATCTCGCGCTGGATTCCTCGCTGAAAGCCGGCGACGTGATCGCGACCAGCGACGGCCTCGTCGCCTATACCGGCATCCGCGTCGGCAATGACCAAGCCGCGGACTTCACGCCGGTTGCCTCCTACCCCGGCCTCACCGCGCAGGTTCGCGCGCGGCTCGGCGAGATGAAGGTGGCCCCGGTGCGCGCGGAGACGGTCGCGGCAGATGCGCCGGCCTCAGTCGAGATCGTGCGCGAGGCGCTGCCTGACGTGACGGTGCCGAAGACCCCTGCACAGAAGCCGGCGAAGCGGGCGGGGCTGGATTAGTTCAGTCTCGTGTCCCGGACGCGGCGCGGCATGAAATGACGCGACGCTGAAGAAGCGCTGCGTTACGTCGGGGGCAGGAGACCGTCACCTGCCGATGATCACCCCGATCACGTTCGGCGCCGCCAGATATTTTTCCTCGATCGCCGCGCGCGCGGCGGCGCGGTTTTCCTGAGTCAGCAGGCCGCGCTTCTCGGCCAGGATCATCCAGCAGAAGCCCCACCAGTCGGTGAGCATGCCCGCCTCGCCGATGAGGTCGTAACCCTGCTCGGCTGCGAAGATGCGCGCATGCGCTTCGTCCAGCGTGTCGAGGAACAGATGATCCTCGACCGAGAACAGATCGTCGCTGACGTCGTCGATGGTGTAGCCCCAGATCGACTGGCACACCGCGTTGAACTCGCGGTCGAACTGGTCGTCATCGACCGCATAGCGCCGCGCCGCCTGATGCAGCCGCGACAGCGAGCGCGCGAAATCGGCGATCCGGGTGAGGGCAAATTGATCGAAGGCGATGGTGGACATGTAGTCCTCGCAAAGTCTGACAGACGCTAGATATTGTGTCGGCAACGCGCCGAATCACAATGATATATCAAAGACTTACTAAAGTGTTCTTAATTTGTTCCGACGCAGAGGGTGAAGTCCGACTGGCGGAATCGAAAGGGGTCGCCTCTCAGCGACCCCTTTGCCGGTTGCAATCGTGTTCGGGATGAAATCCAGCCCCGGCAATAGGCAAGTTAGAGGTACCTATGGACTTAGGCGATTCCGGATAAGTACTGGACGTAATCCTGTCCTATTTTCCGTTGACCGGCCCGATGGATCCGGTTCGCACGAGGCCGGAACCTCAATAACAGCGCGAGGCCGCAATGGCGTGGACGCGGCGGTCTCCGAGCAGATGGGCGACAAAGCCATTGCTGGGAAAGATCTTTGCGAACGCGGCATCGCGGATGCTGAGACCGCCGGCATAGGCACCGAAGGCCGGCATCACGGCGCGCATCCCGTCACTGGCGAAGCAGCGGCGTTCCATCGAGCGGCCGCGTGCGGAGACGCGCGCCTTCGGATGCAGATGGCCGGCGATCTCGCCGCGCGCACCGGTCGGCTCATGGCGGAAGGTGATCGGGCCGATCGCGACTTCGTCGGCGACGGTCCCGCCCAGATCGCGCGGCAGCATCGGATCGTGATTGCCCGAGATCCAGATCCAGTCGCGGCCGGTCTGGAGCGCAGCGACAGCATCGCGATCGTCGGACGACAACCGCTCATGCGCGGTCCGGTCGTGAAAACTGTCTCCGAGCGCGATGATCACACGAGGGTCGTGGCGCGTGACGACGGCGGCGAGACGGCTGAGGGTTGCGAGCGTATCATAAGGCGGCAGCAGCACGCCGCGCGTCGCGAAGCTGGACCCTTTTTCCAGATGCAGGTCGGAAACGACGAGCAGACGCTGCTCTTCCCAGAACAGCGCGCCGGAGAGATCGGCTGCGAAGGTCACATCACTGATGGTGACTCTGGAAACGCGCATGTCTTCCACATCCCCTGAAACCAGCGCGCCCAACTTCACGTCCGAACCTGCTCTTATCCCATCGCCTCTTTGACCAGCTCGTCGGCGGCTTCCGCCAGGAGCTCGTCACCAGCTTCGCCATAGACTGACTCGCGGCCGATTTCCAGCATCACGGGGACGGCGAGCGGGGAGACATGGTCGAGTTCCCGATGCGTGATGCGGCCGTGGATGCGGGCGAGCATGTCGCCGAGGCGGCGCAGATCGAGCAGGCCGGTGGCGGCGTCGGCCCGGGCGGCGCGCAAGAGCACGTGGTCGGCCTGATGCTTGCGCAGGACGTCGTAGACGAGATCAGTCGAGAACAGCACCTGACGGCGGCTCTTCTCCTCGCCGGTATGGCGGCGCGCGATCAGGCCGGAGATGATCGCGCAGTTCCGGAACGTACGCTTCATCAAGGCGGATTCGGCAAGCCAGGCTTCGAGGTCGTCGCCGAGCATGTCGGGATCGAACAGCGCATTCAGGTCGATCCTGCCGTCCCGGATCATGAAGGACATGTCGCCGAGGGTCCAGACCGCGATCGCATACTCGTTGGCGACGAAACCGAGCGGCCGGGCGCGGGCGCGCTCGAGCCGGCGCGTCAGCAGCATGCCGAGCGTCTGATGCGCGAGGCGCCCCTCGAAGGGATAGCAGACGAGGTAATGCTTGTTGGCACGCGGAAAACTCTCGACCAGCAGTTCGCGCACCGCCGGCACGCGCGATACGTCCTTTTGCAGCGACAGCCAGTCACGCACCTGCTCGGGCAAGCCGTTCCACGCACGCCCGTCGTCGAGCAGCCGCCGCACACGTTCGGCGAGATAGGTCGAGAGCGGAAACTTGCCGCCCATATAGGACGGCACTTTCGGATCCTTGTCATTGGCGCGCGAGACGTAGACCTGGTCCTCGACGAGGGTTTCGTAGCGCACCACCTCGCCGCTGAACACGAAGGTGTCGCCCGGGCTCAGGCCCTCGATGAAGGCTTCCTCGATCTCGCCGAGCAGCCTGCCTCCACGCGCGATCACCCCCGTCGAGCCGCCTGCTTTTCCTTGCCCGCCGCCGCGCGAACGCACCAGGCGCACCTTCAACATGTCGTCCTCGACGATGGTGCCGACATTCATCCGGTAGCTCTGCCGCACCTTTGGATTGGCGACGCGCCAGCGCCCTTCCTTGTCCTGCTTGATGCGGGCGAAGCGCTCATAGGTCTTCAGCGCGTAGCCGCCGGAGGCGACGAAATCGACGACGTCGTCGAAATCCCGGCGCGTAAGATCAGCGTAGGGCGCCGCAGTGCGGACCTCAGCGTAGAGTTCGTCAGAAAGAAACGGCTCGCCGCAGGCGCAGCCGAGCACGTGCTGGGCGAGCACGTCGAGCGCCCCGACGCGCAGCGGCGGCGTGTCCTGCGCATTCTCGGCGATGGCATCGATGGCGACGCGGCACTCCAGCACCTCGAAGCGATTGGCCGGCACCAGCACCGCGCGCGAGGCCTCGTCGAGACGGTGATTGGCGCGGCCGATCCGCTGCATCAGGCGCGAGGCGCCCTTGGGCGCGCCGATATTGACGACGAGATCGACATCGCCCCAGTCGACGCCGAGGTCGAGCGAGGAGGTGCAGACCACGCCGCGCAGTCTGCCCGCCGACATCGCGTCCTCGACCTTGCGGCGCTGGGCGACGTCGAGCGAGCCGTGATGCAGCGCGATCGCGAGGTTGTCGTCGTTCATGCTCCAGAGATTCTGGAACAGCATCTCGGCCTGGCTGCGGGTGTTGACGAAGACGAGCGTGGTCTTGTTGGCCTTGATCAGCTCGTAGATTTCGGGAAGCGCGTGCCGCGCGCTGTGGCCGGCCCAGGGCAGGCGCTCGCTTGTATCCAGCATCTCGACCAGCGGCGGCGCGGCACCGCCGGCGACGACGATGTCGGCGGCCGCCTCCTTCCCGCCCGGCTGCGGCACCAGGAAGCGCGCAAGCTGGTCCGGCTCGGCCACGGTTGCCGACAGGCCGATCGCGCGCAGCTGCGGCGCCAGCCGCCAGAGCCGCGCCAGACCCAGCGAAAGCAGATCGCCGCGCTTGGACGTCACCAGCGCGTGGAGCTCGTCGAGCACGATGCGTTTCAGCGAGGAGAACAGGAACGGCGCGTCGTCGGAGGAGAGCAGCAGCGCGACCTGCTCAGGCGTCGTCAGCAGGATATCGGGCGGATAGCGCCGCTGGCGCTGCCGCCGCGACACCGGCGTGTCGCCGGTGCGGGTCTCGACCTTGATCGGCAGCCCCATCTCCGCAATCGGCCGCTCGAGATTGCGGGCGATATCGACGGCGAGCGCTTTCAGCGGCGAGATGTAGAGCGTGTGCAGGCCATCGCTGCGGCGAACATCGCGGCCGGTGGAGACGAGGCTTTGCTTCGCCCTTCCGTCCCGCTCGACCGGCTGCGTCGAGAGCTCCACCAGCGTCGGCAAAAATCCCGCCAGCGTCTTGCCCGCGCCGGTGGGCGCGATCAGCAGTGCGGAACGATCCTCGCGCGCCTTGTCCAGCAGCGCGAGCTGATGCTCACGCGGCGACCAGCCGCGGGCCGCGAACCACGCCTGGAAGCGGTCGGGCAGCAGCGTGGCCGGCTCGGCCGGGATTTTGAGGATGCGGGGCGGCACGGCATCACAGGTAAGCCGTGGGGGTGGGTTCGTCGAGGGGTGGAGATGTGAATAGCGGGCGCCGCTTTTCCCTCTCTCCTTGCGGGAGAGGGTGGCTCGCCGCGACAGCGGCGAGACGGGTGAGGGGTATCTCTCCGCGCGTCATTCTCTTTCGCGTACGTGGAAAGAGACCCCTCGTCCGGCGCTTCGCGCCACCTTCTCCCACAAGGGGCCTGTTGCGTAATTCGTCAATTGTGATTCCCTCGGGCAAAGCCTTGGAGGGTAGCGATGGCGGTTAAGCAGACGGGACAGCCGAGCTTTGTGG
>NZ_JAPRAQ010000054.1 GCF_029989365.1 Bradyrhizobium sp. Arg816
AACAGCGCTGCCGTCGATCGAAGTAGCGAGCGTCGGCTCAGGCCACCAAGCGCATGGTCACTGGCATCCTGATCACGCATGACGTTCCCCTCCTTTAAGCAAGACTAACCCGTTCCGCGCATAATATGATTAGATCAGTCGGCAACACCCAGCTTACAAACTAGATGAAGTAGGCAAGTGCTGCGTACGATCTCCAGGCTGCGCCCATTGTACCTACCGACAATGACGGCCACTTAGGCCCAAGCAAGGAAGCAGCCGACATTTCTTAGGTGTTCATGCTTCTCTTAGGCGTTCCTGCTTCGTGGACGAGCGCGGCCTACCGGGCCGCTCCGACAAACCCAACGGGCGATAATTCGTTGAGATTGTCGGCACAAGCCGCCACCACACCGCCCAATTGAAGGATCCATCAGGGATGCTCCCACGATCGACGGCTCCCGAGAGATTTCGCTTTGACGCATCTTGCGGACCGCCATGTATCAACAACGCTGCGACACGGCCGAGAAGAGCGCGCAAGCGCGGAATGCAGCAAAGATCGACGCTTTTGCTAAGGACTGCGGCGTGCCGGTGGCGACATACGTTCCCAATCGGAATTCGCTGACGCCGTAAGCACCAGATAGCTGCCGAGAACGGCGCGCAGCCCGAATTAAGACCTTTGGCGACGGTCACCAGTTCGGACTCAATCCTTAAGCGTGCTGCCGAAGTGCGAGCTGGTGCGACCCGATCACCAATCACCTCGTCGCGTGTGATACAGATGATGCCCTTTCGATAGCACATCAGCTGGGCCAGGCTCGCCTGCGCCGTGTTACGCACAACGCGGCGATCGGCCCAGACCTTGAGCAAAAGCTCCAAGTTTAGAGGACGCTTAGAGCGATCGCTACTCGCCCATCATCCCGCTCGCCTCGCGTGGATAGCGATCGGAAAAGGCTAGCAAGCCGACTATCTCGAGGAAATGTAGCACGATCTTGGCACGCATTTTTGGCTTGAGCTCCGCAGTTTCGAGAGCGAACTCAACGGCCCTAGATGCTCACGACCCAGCTCCGGACACGTCAGCCGCCCGCCAACGCTGAGAACGCGCAGATGAGCGGTCGCAGACCGATAGATTGACCACGACGACAAGTTCCATGCTAGTCGCCATACGGCCCGGATTGACTCGCGAATACTGCAAGCAGCGAACGCCCTAGCCCACCTTCGCCGGCGCCTGCTTGGTGACCTTTAGTCGCGTTACACTGCACCGTCCGTCGACGCCTACGGGCACGTCGCCATCAATGGTGGCACGATGAACGACGCGATGTTGATCGCCATAATCCCTGACCGCATAATGCTGCGTGGCGCGGTTGTCCCAGATCGCGACATCACCCTCCTTCCAGGTCCAACGCACTGTATTTTCGGGCGCGATGATATGAGACTGCAACAAATCGAACAGCTTCTGGCCGTCGTGCTTCGGAATATCAACGAAACGCCGCACCAAATCGCCGAGCACCAACGTACGCTCGCCGGTCTCGGGGTGGACACGCACGACGGGATGCTCCGTCTCATAGATCGTACTGGCGTAGACCTCGTCAATAAACTTCTTTTCAACCTCACTGATACGAGGCATTACGGTGTAGTCGTAGGCGTTGCTATGAACAGCCCAGAGCTGGTCGGCGAGCCGCTGCAGTGCGAGCGGCAGGTCGAGATAAGCGGCCGCGGTGTTTGACCAGATTGTGTCGCCACCGAATGGTGGGATCACAACGCCCCGCAGCACTGCAATCTTGGGATACGCATCGACGAAGGTCACATCAGTGTGCCATAAATCGGACCGTCTACCCCCGCGAGTGGAATCAATCTTGAGAATCGACGCTGTTCCGTTACTGACACGGAGCGTCGGGTGCGGCACAAGCTTTCCCAAACGACGCGCAAAGCTCTCCTGCTCGACATCGTCGAGATGACCTTGGTCACGGAAGAAAATGACCTTATGCTCCAGCAGCACGCTATTGATTGCAGTGATCGTCCGGTCCGGTAAATCGCCCGACAGTTTTATATTTCTGATTTCAGCGCCGACGCGCACGGCCAGTCTGACGACATCGGAACGCGGAATGAGATTGTGAGCCGTTTCGCCCATGGTGGCATTCTCCAACTTCCTCTTAGGGAGAGCTCCCAGCAAGCACCGTGCCAGTCCGAAAACCGAGTGTGATGCGGTTCATCCACCGAAGCAAATGCTCATCCCTACAACGACAGCGCACCCGCGTGTTCAAACAGAATCGTCGCGGTTACAACAACGATTGGTCAAGCTGCGATCAGACGGCTAACCCGCAGGTTGGGAGCGCGAGACGCGGTGATCTGCGTATGCACGTCAGGTTCCGTGGTGGATTGAGTTAGCTCCACGAGCATTGAGTAACGCATGAGATCCGGCATTCCCTCTCGCGCTCCTCCGAGGCCAGATTGACCTGGACCTCGGCGAAGAGCCGACGCTCGGAACGAAGTGCAAATGCGTAGCCCAAGACCAGCATCCGGATCACGAGCACCGGATCAATCGAGGGCCGGCCAGTGTGCGAGCAGAATGCAGCGAGCTCGTTGTGCACCCAACTGAGGTCCAGCAAAGCCTCGACTTGCCGTACCAAGTGATCAGCCAGCACCACCTTGTCGAGATCAAAGGAGCAAAGAGAACTGTGAGCTGGTCCCGGTTGTCTAAACAGAATCTCCGCGTCGATAAGTGGAGCGTCTGCCGGGGTTAGGCCGCCATGCGGACTGGCGGCTGGTTGAAGTAGGCTTGATCCGGTGTGCTGCCGTCAAGGCTCGAGTGTGGACGTCGGCCATTGTAAAAGTCGAGGTATTGGCCGATCGAGGCGCGGGCGTCAGACACAGTGTCGTAGGCGCGCAGGTAGACCTCCTCATACTTGACGCTGCGCCACAGCCGCTCGACGAACACATTGTCCCGCCAAGCGCCCTTGCCGTCCATGCTGATCGCTATGCCGTTGCTGGCGAGCGCGCCGGTGAAGGCCGTGCCGGTGAACTGCGAGCCCTGGTCGGTGTTGAAGATCTCGGGCTTGCCGTGACGCGCCAAAGCATCCTCCAGTGTCGCGACGCAGAATGCCGCCTCCATCGTGATCGACAGCCGCCACGACAAAACCCGGCGGGTCGCCCAGTCCAGTACGACCGCGAGGTACACGAAGCCACGCGCCATCGGGATGTAGGTGATATCCATTGCCCATACCTGGTTCGGGCGTGTGATCTCCATGCCGCGCAGCAGATATGGATAGATCTTGTGCCCGGGCTCAGGTTTGGTGGTGCGCGGACGGCGGTACAGCGCCTCTATCCCCATCCGCCGCATCAGCGTCTTGACATGCCGGCGGCCGATCTTGCACCCCTCGGCAGCCAGCAGGCCTCTCAACATACGCGAACCGGCGAAAGGGAACTCCAGATGCAGCCGGTCAAGCCGTCGCATCGTGGCGAGGTCTGCGGACGACACCGGACGCGACAGGTAGTAGACGCTGCCGCGGCTGATCTTCAAAACTTCCGCCTGCCTGGTGATCACAGATCGTGCTCACGGTCGATCATCGCTTTGCGCTCAGCAATCCCGCCTTGGTGAGCGCGCCCTCTAAAAAATCGTTCTCCAGCGTCAGTTCTCCGATCTTGGCGTGCAGCGACTTCACATCGATGGCGGGTAACACCGCCGCGGCACTGCTACCGCCCGGACCGAACACATCGGCGGCCCCGCCCTCAAGCTGCGCTTTCCACGATGTGATCTGATTGGGATGAACGTCGAATTGCTCCGCCAACTGAGCCAGTGTCCGGTCACCCTTGACCGCAGCAAGCGCCACTTTCGCCTTGAAGGCCGGTGTGTGGTTCCGGCGTGCGCGTCTCGTCATCGTCTCTCCTGATTCGCGGGACAATCTTGCCCGCCGTCAGGCAGAAACTCCACTTATCGATCTGTGCAGATTTCCGGAGCCGGCTCTCTGGCCCTGACCGCTCTCCTGCCGCCCTAACATCCGCTGCTCCGCAATGCCGCCTAACGGATCAAATCAGCGCGCCGCCTTCACTAATCCGGCGGAGGTGATAGCCAGAATTGCCAAACGTGTTCTCGATCATAGTGAGCCGCTTGAAATAGTGACCGATCTTGGCCTCCATCGTCATGCCAATGCCGCCATGGAGTTGAATCGATTGCTGGCCGATGAATTTTCCGCTTCTCCCGATCTGCACTTTAGCCGCGGCCACCGCCATCGCCCGCTCGGTGTTGTCATCGAAACTAGCGGCCATCGTGGCAAACATAGACATCGAGCGCGCCTGCTCCAGCGCGACGAACATGTCGGCGGCCCGATGCTGCAGGCTCTGGAATGAACCGATCGGTACCCCGAACTGTTTTCGCGTCTTCATGTATTCGACCGTGGTCTTCAGCGATTCGTCCATCAGGCCGACAGCTTCTGCGCAGAGCGCGGTGCGGGCGTCGTCGACCACGCGCTCGATCAACGGCAACGCGTCCTCAGGATCGCCGATCACAGCTTCGTCGCCTACCTCGACCCCTTTGAACGTGACGTCGGCGGCATGCAGGCCGTCCTGAGTCGGATAGCTCTTTTTGGAAATACCGTCAGCGGTGGAGGGCACCAGGAATACGCCGAGACCGGTTTGATCGCGCTGAGCGCCTTTGGTGCGCACGGTGACAATGAGCACATCGGCATTCGCGCCGTTGACGACGACGAACTTTTCGCCGTCGATGATCCATCCGTCCGCATTCCTCTTCGCAGAGGTAGCGACATCGTTCAAATCATAGCGCGAGTGTTTCTCAAGTTGTGCGAACGCGAAGGTGCTCCTGCCGTGGATGATCGAGGGAATATGCACGGCTTTCTGCTCCGTTGAGCCGCCCTGGCGTAGGAATCCCCCGCCAATGACGACCGTTGGCAGATAGGGCTCGAGCACCAATGCGCGTCCCAACGCCTCCATTACGATCAAGGTCTCGACGGCGCCGCCCCCAAAGCCGCCCTCAGTATCCGCAAAGGGTAGGCCGAGCAGCCCCTGCTCGGCAAGTCTGCTCCAGATGCCTCTGCTCCAGCCACCCTTTTCCTTGATGTATTTCTTGCGCTGCTCGAAATCGTACGCATTGCCTAGCAGGCCGTCGATGCTTTCTTTTAGAAGTCGCTGCTCCTCGGATAACTCGAAATCCATTTTCTTCAGCTTCCTCTGATCACAAAATCGTTGGAGATCCTGACTGCCCGCGGAGAGGAATAGCTAAAGCCCCAGCACCGCCCTGGTGATGATGTTGCGCTGGATCTCATCGGAGCCACCGTAAATCGAGACCTTGCGATTATTGAAGTAGCTTGGTGCGATCTGGGCGGCGAAGTCTATCGTTTCACACGAAGACTCTGGATGCTCGTCATAGGGCGCGGCGAACGGCCCGATCAGTTCCATCAAGAGTTCGGTCGTGGTCTGCTGGATCTCCGATCCCTTGATCTTGAGCATGGAAGACGCTGGATCGGGTACGCCCTTGCCATGCCTACCTTCATTCGCAACGACGCGCAGCTGCGTGAGTTCGAGTGCTTTCAGCTCGACCTCGCAGGCAGCGAGTTTCTCCCGGAGTGCTGGATCCTCGATCAACGGCCGGCCGGAGGACCCGATTTTCGAGGCCAGCTTCCTGATACGGCGTATGCGCTCCTTGGAGACGCCGACGCGCGCAATGCCAGTGCGCTCATTGCCGAGAAGGAATTTTGCATATTCCCAGCCCTTGTTCTCCTCTCCGACAAGATTTTCTACCGGCGCCTCAACGTCGTCGAAGAACACCTCGTTGACCTCATGGCCGCCGTCAATGGTCTGAATCGGGCGCACCGTAATGCCCTTGCTCCTCATGTCGACCAGGATGAAGGAGATGCCCGATTGCTTTTTGGCGGTTGGATCGGTACGACACAGGCAAAAGATCATGTCGGCATATTGGGCCAGTGTGGTCCAGGTCTTCTGGCCACTGATAATCCACTTGTTCCCCTTGCGTTCAGCCTTCATTTTTAGTGACGCAAGGTCGGAGCCCGCTCCCGGTTCCGAAAAGCCCTGGCACCACCAGTCGTCGACGTTTGCGATGCGCGGCAGATAATATCTTTTCTGCGCCTCCGAGCCGAAGGTGTAGATGACCGGACCAACCATGCCCACGCCGAAAGCCAGCGGCGTTGGCGCCGGATACATCTGAATCTCTTCCCTGAAGATGTAGTGCTGCACCGGACTCCAACCAGTGCCGCCATATTTCTTTGGCCAGTGGCTAACTGCCCAGCCTTGCTCGTTAAGAATGCGCCACCAAGCGACCATATCCTCCTTCGAGACATGGCGGCCTTCGACCATCTTGCGCCGCAACTCCGGCCATACGTTGGAGCGCAGGAACTTCCGCACTTCCTCTCGGAAGCCTTGCTCTTCTTTTGTGAATGCAAGATCCATCGGTTTCTCATGTGAACTGACTAGTCGTGTCGAAACAACTATTGGCGCTCGTGAGATGGGTAGCGAACTAAACGGACAACTTTCTCACAGCGCGCCCATTAAGGCGGTATCGAACGTCGGGCAGAGCCAAAGGGGCATCGACGAGAGCTGGAGAGCGGCAAAAGGATGCGCGCCGTCCAGCAGAACCTTTCGGTGTGAAGCGAAGCATTGAACCGGTTTGGAAACGTCCTGATCACTAAGATGGTAATCAGCCGGTATCGCCAAACTGATCGATGAGCTCGACGGCTCTATGCGAGAGCTTAGCCGCAAACTGCTTTGTCGCGCTGAAGGCATGCTGCTCTCCGTCAGGCAGACACTGCGCGGCTGTTCCCGCGCGGCCGTCGGTGGTTTACGTGGCGGAAAAATCGCATGTTTCGCGCTTCTGGATGCATTCGGCCCACACCTCACCCAACGTTGGTCCCTCTCAAAAGCAACGGCCGTGCCAGGCGCATTCATGCGCAATAAGCCATTGATCTGCATGGAAAGCGCGCTGACCCGCTGCAAAAAATCGACCGGCGTTTGAGCCTGACAGCTTCTTACGGTTTGTCGCAAACCAGACAAGGGTCAGCGGTAGTTTGGGGGCGGAATTCCATATCGGTGGTCAGCACGCAGTTGCGGGACGCTTGTCTCCCGCATGCCTATCTGTGGTGAAGGAAGATCCTATAGTGGCCGGCTACACATGATTGGTAAGCGTCCGCTGGGGCTTTCAGTATCCATAACTTTGACCGCTCGGGCTGATCCGCCGATCGGCGATATCTTGAATCGAAGGAATCACTTGTGATTCCTTGCACCCGATTCGCGAGGGGTGCTGGGGCCGACTTTTAGGATCGATCAGCAAAGGCTGTTTGCGGTCCTTGGACAGTGAATGTTTTGATCGAGAGAGCACTGGACGCGAGTTTAGGGATGCACGGCTCGACGACAGATTCCGCAAACTGCTCATGCAGATTGGAGGCGCGCCACGGACAAAGCATTCCGCTCGCCTGCCAGGATTGGGCGGATACCAAGGCGGCCTATCGCTTCTTCTCTAACAACCGGGTCAGCGAAGCGGACATTTTGGCTGGCCATTTCCAATCGACACGTGATCGTGCCGCCGCCACTGAAGGTCTCGTTCTGTGCTGCACGATACAACCTAGTTCAGCTATCAACGCGAGAAGTCAGAATCGATCGGCATTACCAAGATGCATAAACACTGGACGGGATAAGCCGGGTCGCCTCAGATCGCACACGGTTTGCGGCATCCTGATGTATTCGAGGCTCGCGTTACAATCAAGGGGGTACCGCTGGGGTCGGCGGCCGTTAAGTACTGTACCCGAAAGAAATTCAAGGGGACGGCAGCGCTTCAAATCGGGCTGCAAAGCTGAGGAGTCGAAGCTCAGGACCGCCCAGCGTCTGACCGATCTGATCTCGCTCTTTTGCATCCTGAGTTGGCGGTTCTTCTGGATGACTTTTCTCAACCGTTCCGCCCCAGACGCGCCGCCAACCCTCGCGTGGACTGTGACCGAAATCGGCGTGCTCAATCGACTCGTCAACGACAAACCGAAAGCAAGACAGAAAACTCTCTCGCACTATCTGATCAAGGTCGCCCGGTTCGGCGGTTATCTCGCCCGCGCCAGCGATCCGCCGCCCGGCAATACAGTCATGTGGCGCGGGCTGTCACGTCTCACGGACATCGCGATGGGCGCCATGGATGAGAATTTGTGGGTAATTGAAAGCTTCACCGGACAGATACCCTTGATTGCCGGTGCCATCCAGAGGATCGCGGATCCACTACAAGAGTCAGTAGGTGTCAAAGTGAACTCGGGATCGTAGCGTTCTCTTTCTCCGCCGCAGCCCGGTGAAGAGCTTTGGCGTTCCGATTTTGGCGCTGAAGAAGGCGACGAATGGCGGAGCCCCGTTTCTAAGGAAAATAAATTGACCAAAGTCAATTGGTGCCACCTCGGCCGGTTGGCACGACTACGGCGGTTGATCGCCTTGCAGGATCGGATCCGGAGAGAGTTGCCCGAGGCACGGGGCAGACGAGGTAACATATGAGGCGCTACGATTACGACCGGACGATCTTGCAACAATCTTACGAGAGCAAGGTGTCCACCGGTTGTGGACTATTGGCCGGAGCGAGACCCCGACCTCAGGTCGTTGCAGAAAATGCGGCGATCGCCTGCCACTGTTGGACAGAAATATCGGGTGGGTTTGCAGCGTCGTTTCGCAGGCCACCTCTTAGACACAGAACCTTCTCCACTTTGGATCGGAGAACATAATGAAGTGGCTGCGAACCATCTCTTCTGGTCGATACCGGTTACCAATCCCGCCGTCTACTGATTGAAACGAGGTATGATCCGAGCGAGGTCGATTAGAGGCGACGCGCTACTTTTGCGCGCCAGGAGTTTTTGCAGGCGAGCAATAAATTGGCAGGGCGTACGGGCCGTTCGAACAATGACTGAGAACTATGCGGAGGTCGCTTCGAGAGCGATCGCGATGCGATGCAAAAGAGAAATCAGCACCTTGATCTATTGGATCCAAATCTTCGAAGCCTTCTCCCGCGGCTTGCCATTCCGTCTGTTGTCGGCTTGTCGATCTTGGCGTTGCAGCAGCTCCTCAATGCAATATTTGTTGGTGCCCTTGGCGCGCAAGCGATTGCAGCTGTAAGCATGACCATGCCGATAGTGGTCCTTGTCGCGGCGGCGGGAGAAGGTATCGGTATTGGAGCCGCCTCCTTGATATCTCGCCATCTAGGCGCCGGTAATGAGTTCGAGGCGGGTAGAGGCGCGAGTACTGCGCTCGCGCTCGCTGCTCCGATCGGAGTCATCATGACAGTCGGACTGCTCCTAGGCGTGCGAGGCACCTTCATCGCCCTCGGGGCAAGTCCAACCATTCTGCCCATTGCGCTCAACTACGCGACCACCCTCTTGCTAGGGTCTACGTTGATGCTCCTAAACATCGTCAGCGGCTTCATCGTCAGAGCCGAAGGCAATACACGATTCAGCATGTGGGTGATGCTGGGCGCTTTCATGTTGAACACGGTGCTTGATCCCGTGTTGATATTCCTACTAGATCTAGGTGTGCGAGGCGCAGCCCTAGCAACGCTGCTATCTCAAATCGCCGCCATAAGCCTCTACATTGCCTATTTCTCCAGGCGGCGGGGCCTCGTCCTCATCAGGATGTCCCAGGCCTCCTTGCGAGTAGATCGAATCAGAGAGCTCGCGTTCATTGGAGCGCCGGCGACGATGACGAGTGTCTTGTCCGCTCTTGCCGGTATGTTCTTATGTGGAGCTGCAGCGCGGTTCGGCGACGAGTTCATCGCCGCAGTGGGAATAGCTGTAAGAATCCTGACAATCGGCGCGTTGCCTATCACCGGATTCTGTATCGGCTCTCAAGCTGTCCTGGGGTTCGGTTGGGGCGCCCGCGACTTTGCCCGTGTACTGAAGGTTACGAAGTTCATGCTCTCTATCACGGTTGCGCTTTCGATTGCGTATTCCACCGCGGTTGTGGTCTTTGTCCAGCCGTTGGTCAGGCTGTTCAGCGATAACGATAAGGTCATCGATATTGCCGTCCCGACCTGCATCGTCTTTCATCTGTTTTTTGGACTTTACGGTATTCAAAGTGTCATGACGACAGTGCTTCAGTCGCTTGGGAGAGTACGCCTCAGCGCCGTCGTGTCTTTGGCGAGGCAGGGATATCTCTTTATACCAGCCGTACTTTCACTCCCTGTCATATCGGGCTTCAGCGGTGTGTTGGTCAGTCAAGCCATCGCTGAGCTGGGTGCTGGAATGATCGCGCTGTTTGTCATGTTCCGCCAGTTCGCTGAGCTCAGACGAGGAGATCGGCACATACAGCCTGGAAGTGAGAGTGCTCCTTGATTTGATAAGGAGAACATCGGAGCCGCTTTTTAAGCCTGCATGGCCGGGGAGGGGATGGCTCAAAACTTTGTGAGGTGTGCAAGGGAGAGTCGCTATGTATCGGTCTTTATCGCCTTCCATCGCGATGAAGGTAAAGGCGACTATTGCACGCGCCAGAAGTGACGTGACGTTGTCAGGCGGTCAAGTCGGAGGCGTACTTGATTAAATGCGAGCAAGGTCGAGGTCGCCAGGTAGTGCCAATCGGCGGCGCGGGCGTCGGCCTCGCTGCTGCCGCTTGACCTTACCGACGAATCATCGGTGATCACCCGCAAAGCCGCTCGCTCGCTACGGCGCCATTGAGGGCGCGCTTCGCGAGCGGCTTTGCTATTCAGCTACACCATTCTCTGGGACACGACCGTTGAACGTGCAGGACATGGCAGCTGCGGCGCTCGGCGAGCGCATTTGTGTCGAGTTCGCGTTACGTGACTGCGCTGCAGAGTAGCTGGCGGATCGGACTTGTGCCAAGTCCCAGGGCGCGCGAGCACGGCCTCTATGGTTCCGCGGCCGAGGCGCGCCCTGTGGCGCGACATGCCGGGCCGGCCCCGGAATCAACATATCTTCCTTCTGTCAAGAAGCGCGGAGGGCGTGATCTCGGGGCTTCTCGCGAACTCTGGATCGCCAGGGGGTGCGCGTGCTTCTGCTTGAATGAAAATGCCGACGTGTAGAACTGACCAGGCTGTTTCGGGCGCGACATTGTGCCTCGAAAGGCCTTCAGCATTCCGCCGCGTTGTGGCTGGCACAAATCCTGCTCCGCCCTCGGTAATCCAAAGTTGGAAGGACGTCATGCCACTTCGCAGCCCGCCTCCCCTCGTCTTTGGTCAGATGGCGATAAGCGTATCCTTTTACTGCAATCTTCATTGCGAGCACTGCTATGTTCCCGAACAGTATAGAGCGCGATACAGGAGACGTCTGGAGCCATCACAGTTGACTATGAAGGAAATCACTAATTTTGTGGACCTTCTCGTTGAAAGATATAGCTTGAAAAAAGTCATCGTGACCGGTGGCGAGCCGCTTCTCAAAATCGTGTTTCCGCGCTCTGCGGCCCTGATGTCACATGCTGCAAACAAACGGGGCATTCATGTCCAGTTAAACACTGGGGGACTTGGCCAGATTCCGATTCGCGATGTTGCGTCGATCTTCGATGATCGTGAGAAGCTCACTTTCCAATTCAACTTTGATGCTGCAAGCGCGGAGGCGCTTGGCAGGTTTCGGACCAAGCGGGGAGCTCACAAATCGGCACTCCGGCAGATGGCCGAGGCGATCAATTGCGGGGCCTTGGTACAGGCTAGGATGATCGCTAATCGGCACAACATCCGTGAGGCGCTGGATGCTTATCGCATACTGTCGTCGATCGGCGTGGGCTCTTTCAGAATTATGCCGATATTCGGCGCAGGTATCGTTATTGACGACGAGAACGCACGCTTGGGCGCGGCTGAGGAAATTAAAGAAATTCTGGCGGCCCTCACCGCAATGGCTGCGCAGACGTCGACACGCCTCGAGCTGCCGAATCCAATTCTCGTTGACACGGCAGAACCGCGGCCGAACGTAAGATTCACCGAATGTAACTGTTGTCTCGCTTCGGGCTACCTCTCTACAAATGGCGACCTCTACCCCTGTTCCTACGCGATCGGTGACCCCGACAGCCATAAGTTTGTTGTCGGCAACGTCAGGTACCCGGGGTTTGACTTAGAGACTGCTTGGCGAAGAACTCTTAAGAAATACCAGTCGAGCAGCGGCTGCGCTCACTGTCCGATGCAGATAGCCCTTCTCAGAAAGATTGAGAGCCGTGCGTTTGCTTGCGCATAATCAAGAGAACGACCGTTCGCCACATCCCGTGACTTCAGCGGGAGTCGACGTTGCGTGGTGCGATGCCCCTTGGATTTTCGTGAGCGTCACGAGAGGATCACCGTACTCGGCTTTGACTTGCTCGGAATGCTTTGGATTGGCCGATCGAGGTGATTGGTGCTGCCTTTGCATGATGACGGGGTGATCGCAGGTTGGAGCGGGCAACGGGGACCTCGGAATGACCCGGGAGTCGCAGCTAAGGAGAGGCTGACCTGCCACTGAACTTTCATCCAGTGGCAGTTAGAGTCTCGGGGTTTTGTACGCCAAGTGGCGCGGGTGGAGCAACGGACGATCGGCGGAGCTGGTCGGGGTTGCGCAGCCGATCGTCCGTTGCGGTGAGGTGGGCGGCGTAGGCCGCGGGGGTCAGGTATTTCAGCGACGAGT
>NZ_JAPRAQ010000055.1 GCF_029989365.1 Bradyrhizobium sp. Arg816
CTGTGCAAAAAAGCGGGCTTCGTGCCCGAACCATTTATTGGGAACGGCGTGCGCGGATCTCATCATGGCCTGGCTGCAACAGCAGTCCACTCGCGAGAGGCCGGATACATTTATGCAACTGGAAGCGCCATTTTTGCTGTTACGAACCCTTGCACGGACGGGGCGGACCATACATTTTTTGAAAGGAGCTCGCGAAGTGCGGCTGCATCGAGCATCTGCTCGGCCAGAAGCTTCTTCAGCTTCCCGTTCTCCTCCTCCAGGGCCCTCAACCGCTTCGCCTCGGAAACATCCATGCCGCCGAATCTGGCCTTCCAATTGTAGATCGTCGCCTCGGAAACACCGTGCTTGCGAGCCAGGTCGGCTGTCTTCGCCCCAGCCTCATGCTCCTTTAATACCGCGATAATCTGCTCTTCCGTGAACCTTGCTCGCTTCATCTGTCCGTCCTTCTTCGGGCCGGACTCTAACTCCTTCTGGAGGAAATGCGCAGTGGCAGGTCAGTCGACGATGAAGGTGCAGCGATCGGTGACGCCGTCCGGTGAGCGCACGCCGAGGCCGTCAACGAGCGAGCCCCTGGTGTCGGCGAACTGCCAGTTCGGCAGCTTGTGGAGGTCCTTGTGATCGCGCCGCCAGGCGAGCTTGCAGAACTCGTTGTCGGTCGAGCCGCCCAGCACCACGTCGTCGCGGTCCTCGAAATCCTTCGCCAGGCGGGCGAATCCGAAGATGATCTTCGACTTACCGGAAAACTCTTCTCGCTCAGCGTCCCGAACGCGCTTTGTCCCTTTTCTTCCTGAACCTGAAATCCGGGCTTCACGCTGACGATTTCGAACGATGGCGCTTGCTTCCAATTCCAAGCATGGTTTTCCGGTACCCTTTCGACGGCTCTGATCGCCATGGCTTGCAGTTTCGGGCCCTCGTGCAGAAGGAAAGCGGATAGCCACTCAAAAACGCGTCGCTACTTGAGGCGCTATTGGTATTTCATGCTGAGTCGCACCGACTTTCGCGGTATCGCGCGGATTACGGGCGCAGGTTTCGGTGGTCTACAGTTTTGCTGCAGGGCTTCCAATTCGCCGCGATATCGCCAAAAGACGCACAATCGCGATGTGCAGCTCTGTGTATATTATGAAATCGATGATCCTGGGCCGAGGTGGCGTTCTTGCAGCTTCATCTACCTGTAGAGACGCCGCGCGAGCCGCCGGAAGCTGCAAATGACAACGTTCACAGACCGCGCCGCCAGTGTCGTCCGCAACTACAAACGCGCCTAGCGTCTCCGTCGCGCTGCAAACTGTCGTCCGAGCGTCTGGTCAGGGCTGACCTGCACCAGCATCTTGCCAAAATTGTCGCCACGCAGCATCTCGGCAAAAGCCGCTGGGATAGTCGTCAGGCCCTGGCGGATATCCTCGCGGTACTTCATCTTGCCGGCAGCGATTAGGGGCGCGACATAGGCCAACATCTCATTTTCGTAGTCCGCGACAAAATCCCTTACCGAGAGGTTCTTCACCGTCACGCTTCGAGCTTTAAAGATCGGATCGCCCAGCTTCATCAGCGCCGCACGTCGATAAGCGCCCCCGTCCTCATCATTATAATGAGCGATAAGACTACAGATGGTCATCCGCTCGCCCTTGTTGAATAGCCGCATCACCGCTTCGAATACCTTGCCGCCGACATTCTCGAAATAGACATCAACGCCGTCTGGACAGACAGCGGCAAGGTCTGCAGGCAAACTCGGCGAAAGGTGGGAGACACACGCATCGAACCCTAGTTTCTCGGCCACGAACCGGCATTTTTCGTCGCGACCGGCGATCCCAACCACCCGCGCTCCTCGCTGCTTAGCAAGCCGGCCAGCAATCTGGCCGACGCCGCCGGAAGCCACCGAGACGACCACCGTCTCGCCCCGCTTGGGCGAAGCCATCACAGTCATGCCGGCATAAGCCGTCAGGCCCAATGACCCAAGCACGCCGACGGCCTGCGAAATGCGCCCCAGTGACGGATCGAGCTTACGCGGAATCATATAGTCCGGTCGCCAGATCCCTTCACCCATCAAGGCATACTCGCTCCACCCGTTGGTATTGAACACGAAGTCGCCGACGGCGAAGCCGTCCATCTGGCTCTCTACGACCTGCGAGACTGTGCGCGCATGACACGGCGCGCCCGCCTGCGCGGTGCGCTCCCGCAGGTAGTACAACTGATGGGGGTCGAGGGACACATAGATCGTCCTCGTCAGCGCCTGCCCCAAACCGGCTTTTGGGACAGGCCCCTGCTTTAGGACAAACGCGTCAGCCTTTTGACCGCTGAGTACGGGTGCGTCTGCCAATGTCCAGTAGCGATTCCGAGTCATTCCAGTCGCCTCTGGACAGCCCTACGTGGAAGGCGCCCCCGTTTAAAATGGGGCTATTTGAAGGGCTGACATCTGACCTGCCTTCTGGACTTCCCGTTCCGGAGCTAGCCTCGATCCGGGAGCGGACCACTAAGGATCCTCCATCAACCGTTGGATCGCTCCTTCGCGAGTTCATCCATAACTTGCTTCGTCGCGCGATACGCTAGCTCGACAATTTCGTCAATCTCATATTCCGATACGACGAGAGGTGGGGCAAAACCTAGAATGTCTCCATGCGGCATTGCCCGTGCAATGAGTCCACGATCACGGGCAGCCTTTGAGATTCGAGCCCCCACCTTGAGTTGCGGATCAAACCGCCGCTTCGTCTGACGATCGGCGACGAACTCTACGGCCCCGAGCAAGCCCACCCCTCTGACTTCACCGACGATTTCCAGTTGCGCGAAACGTTCGTTCAGCCGCTTAGCAAAGTGCAAACCAACTTTCCTCGCGCGATCAGTTAGTCCTTCGTTCTCGAAAATGTCGAGGACCGCGTTGGCAGCGGCTGCTGCGATTGGGTGGCCAGAATAGGTATACCCGTGCGAGAAGGCCCCGACACGATCGGCCGCCTCTTCCATAACGGAGTATACTTTCTCGCTAACGATGGCTGCCGAGAGCGGCATGTAGCCGGACGTGAGACCTTTGGCGACGGTCACCAGGTCGGGTTCAATTCCATAGAGCGTGCTTCCAAAGTCAGCGCCGGTCCGACCAAATCCACAGATCACCTCGTCGGCGATCAAGAGAACATCGTAGCGCCTGAGAACAGCCTGGATTTCGCTCCAATAGCCCGCGGGGGGCGGTGTAATACCACCCGTACCCAGCACCGGCTCAGCAATGAAGGCTCCGATCGTCTCCGGCCCCTCTCGTACGATCATCTGCTCAAGCTCGGCTGCACGACGACGAGAAAACGCCTCTTCGGTCTCGCCCGGCTCAGCGCCCCAATAGTGATGCGGTGTGCCGGTGTGCAAAATTCCCGGAAAGGGAAGGTCCATGTGGTCATGGTAGAATGACATACCGGTCATGGAGCCGGAAACTACCGAGCAGCCATGGTAGCCGCGCTCACGCGAGATAATCTTCTTCTTCTTAGGCTGCCCGCGAAGATTGTTATAATACCAGACAAGCTTAGCTTGGGTTTCATTCGCGTCTGAACCGGACAACCCATAAAACACCTTGCTGGCCTTTCCCGGGGCCATTCGTACAAGGCGATCCGACAGGGTGGCTAGCTCCTCAGTCGTATGGGCGGCATACGTGTGGTAGTATGCCAGCTTGTAAGCCTGCCGCGCGATGGCCTCGGCCACTTCAGTCCGGCCATATCCAATGTTCACACAATAAAGGCCGGCAAAGCCGTCGATATAACTGTGTCCCTGCGCGTCCTCGATGCGGATGCCCTTCCCCCCAGTTACGATCGTCGGATCGCCGATCTTACCAGTGGCAAAGTCCTTGAGTTGAGTGAAGGGATGGAGAACAGTCGCGCGATCGCGTTCAGCAATGGTTGTTATGTCAGTCATTCCTATTCTCCTAATCCTCCAAATCGCCGAAGCAGACGTACTTCAACTCCATGTATTCCGCTAAACCATGCCGCGAGCCTTCGCGGCCGAGTCCGGATTGCTTCCAACCGCCGAACGGAATAGGTGGGCCTGTGAAAGACGCCGTATTGATGCCGAGCATGCCACACTCGATCTGCTCTGAAAGCCGAAGCGCCCGGCGCAGACTGTCCGTGTAGACGTACCCAGCCAACCCCATTTCGCTCGAATTCGCGCGAGCGACGACTTCTTCTTCCGAGTCGAAGGGCAGCACGGCAGCTACCGGCCCAAATGTTTCTTCATGTGCGATGAGCATGTCTTCAGTCACGTCGCTGAGCAGCGTCGGAACAACGAAGCTCGGGCCGAGGTTCTGGTCCTTTTTGCCAGAGATAAGCCGAGCCCCCTTGCTCACCGCGTCATCGATTTGCATTCTGCACTTGTTGGCCACGGACAGTTTCGTCATTGGCCCAATATCTGTTGTGGGCTCTAGGCCGTGACCAACCCTGAGGTTAGCGATCGCCTCAGCAAGCGCCTCGACGAAGGCACTGTAGATGCCCCTTTGTACGTAGATGCGGTTAGCTGCCAGACAGTCCTGGCCCGACGTGGCAAACTTCGCGGCCACGACGCCCTTGATGGCCTTATCAAGGTCGACGTCATCGAAGACGACAAAAGGAGCATGGCCGCCCAGTTCGAGCGACACCTTCTTGACCGTCTGAGCCGCCCCCTCAAAAAGCAAACGGCCAACTTGAGTAGACCCAGTAAACGAAAGAGCGCGAATTCTTTTATCCCGCAACAACGGCCCTGAGAGCTCGACGGGATCACCAACAAGGACTTGAAGCACGCCGGGCGGGACACCAGCCTCCTCGGCCAATCTAGCAACCGCAAGCGCAGAGAGCGGCGTCTCGGGGGCCGGCTTTACGATCATCGGACAGCCAGCAGCAAGCGCTGCTCCCGCCTTTCGTGTGATCATAGCGACAGGAAAGTTCCAGGGAGTGATCGCCGCCGCGACACCGATTGGCTGCATTCGGACCTGCAATAGACTGCCAGGCTTATGACTAGGGATTGTCTCTCCATATGCACGCTCACCCTCTGCGGCAAACCACTCAAGAAATGCCGCCCCGTAAGCGATCTCATAGCGCGCCTCGGCGAGCGGCTTGCCCTGCTCACTCGTCACCAGGACAGCCAACTCTTCCGAATGCTCGAGCATCAATGATGCCCACGCCCTAAGGATTGTCCCCCGCCGCGCCGGCAACAGCCCGCGCCAACCAGCGAAAGACCGTTCAGCCGCCGTGATCGCAACCGCCATCTCTGCGGCAGTGCAACGGGCAACATCTGCGATCTGCTCCCCGGTAGCGGGATCGACCACGGCATCTCTTTCGTCGCCCGCGATCCAACGACCATCGATCAGCGCGGCCCCGGCAACAAAATCGCGACGGCGCAGGCCCTGGAGGCACCTCGCAGCGATACCGACGGAATCCGAAGTTTTGCTTCGGGCAGTTCGAAGGTCCATTTTGGGGAGTCCCGCGCGGTCGTTTGTTGATATGCACCAAGCATTCAGGATACTAATGTCATCAACAGATTTGCGTCGCATTTCGCCCGTGCTCGTAGGGTTTTCTGCATAACGGTGCTAATTTGCGATTGAATCCACTCGGAGCCCACTTATGCAATACGACCGAACAGACGCCCGCATTCTTGAGATTGTACAAAAGAACAACCGCCTGACTTCCGAGGTAATCGGCGAAATGGCAGGCCTCTCTGCTACCGCCTGTCAGCGACGGTTGAAGAGACTTCGCTCGGAAGGCATCATCGAAGCCGACGTGTCGATCGTCTCAGCGAAGGCAGTCGGAAGACCCATTCAAATGCTCGTGCTAGTGACGCTGGAGCGCGAGCGCTCCGACATCATCGACAGGTTCAAAAAGGCGATCAAAGCGTCGGCCGAAGTGGTGAATGGATTTTACGTCACCGGCGACGCGGATTTCGTGTTGTACCTTACCGCACGCACCATGGAAGATTATGAGCAATTCACTCGCCGGTTCTTTTATGAGAACTCAGATATCAAAGGGTTCAAAACAATGGTCGTAATGGATCGCGTAAAGGCCGGCTTTGCGATTCCAGTAGAGATGCCGGACGAAGAGTAAAAGACACACGATGGAGTCCCTCTACAAGATTTTGCATGTTCGCGCTCTTTTTCATCGTTCACTTAGCTAGAACGGTCTAAACCCGCATTCCCGCGCGATTATGCTCTGCGTTGTCAGAGTCGCGGATTGGTCTTTAGATACGATTAGAACTCGCGATGTTGCGCGCATTCCGTATTGCGAACTGTCACCCGCGAACCCCATTGAGGCGATCACACCGTCGTATCTTCACAAATGGTTTTGAATTCGTACCCGACGTGCCGCACCTATACGTAAAGAAAGCGAGCATGGGCAAAACGCGTCGCGAACTCGATAGCTTGGGAGAAGTCGATGTCTCAAGCGAGGCTGGCGCTCAGACAGCGCGGGCGACCAGAAACTTTCCCATCTCGCGAATTCCGATAAGTCATTTTTCCCAGCTCGTTGGCGCGCGCGCCATTGTCAACGAAGCGGCCGCTTTAGCAAATGTTAGACTTGGCGATCTCTCACCCAGCAAATCCAATGCAATTGCTGCTGCGTGCGACGACATTGTTGCCGGTCAACTGACCGCCGAGTTTGCGATTGATATTTTTCAAGGTGGTACCGGGACATCCACCAACACGAACCGATTCTCATGAGACCGTGACAAGCCGGAAATGTCAGACACACCTCGAGACGTCGGGAAAACCATAACAGTGCGCAGTTGCACTGCGCGGATTAAATTGGCTTGGAAACACCATCCATTCGGACAGCAACGCCGAATTCTCCCGAACCATCACAGATCCAGCGGAAGAAGACGAGATCGCTGGCATGCAGGAGCGATATGACTGAGCAATCCAAGCCTGAGACCTTCAGCGTCGATGGCATCACCACGCCGCTACGTTATCCCACGTTCCGGCGAATCTGGCTTGCGAGCATATTGTCTAATCTCGGCATCCTGATCCAGGGCGTTGGTGCAGCTTGGTCTATGACAGAGATGTCGTCATCGGCAGACAAGGTTGCGCTGGTACAGACGGCGCTGATGCTGCCAGCGATGTTGATCGCCATACCTGCCGGCGCAATTGCCGACATGTATGATCGCCGCGTCGTCGCGCTGGTTGCACTCTCGATCGCCTTTTGCGGCGCAACCTCTCTCACGGCACTCGACTGGTTCGGCCTCACCACACCAGACTTGTTGCTACTTCTTTGTTTTGCAGTCGGAAGTGGCATGGCGTTGATGAGCCCGGCTTGGCAATCCTCGGTTGGCGAACAGGTGCCGGCTGAAACACTTCCCGCGGCGGTGGCACTCAACGGCATCAGCTACAACATTGCTCGCAGCTTCGGGCCCGCGATCGGCGGAATTGTGGTTGCAACTGCAGGTGCCCTTGCAGCATTTGCACTCAACTCGGTTCTATATTTGCCGCTGATGGTGGCGCTGTTTTTCTGGAAGCGCGTGGCTGAGCCGTCGCGGCTACCACGCGAGCAGTTGAGGCGCGCCGTCATCTCTGGCGTGCGCTACATCATGAACTCGCCATCAATCAAGATCGTACTGATCCGCAGCATGGTGACGGGCGTGATCGGCGGCTCGATGTCAGCGCTGATGCCGCTGGTTGCCCGCGATTTGTTGGGCGGCGGACCGCAAACTTATGGCCTCATGCTCGGCGCCCTCGGATTGGGCTCGGTAATTGGGGCGCTTTTTATTGGCGAAGTGCGCAGACGGATAAGTAGCGAGGCCGCGGTGCGTGCTTGCACCATCACCCTCGGCTGGACCATCGCTGCTGTCGCGCTCAGCCGTGAACCGGTGCTGACGGCCGCTGCGCTGGTACTGGCGGGCGCCGTATGGACCATCACGTGGACGTTGTTCAACATTGGGATCCAGCTCTCCGCACCTCGCTGGGTCGCGGGCCGCTCGCTTGCAGCTTGGCAAACCGCATTCTCCGGCGGTCTTGCGATCGGCAGCTGGGGATGGGGTCGTCTCACTGATGTCGCTGGTGTCGAGATCGCGCTACTGGTTTCTGCCGCGCTGATGATATCGTCTCCACTGATCGGGCTTTGGCTGAAGATGCCACCCATCACCCCGCGCGGCACGGACGCCGAGCCGCTGGCCGATCCTGAGGTACGGCTGGCGCTCACTTATCGCAGCGGGCCACTGGTCGTGGAGATCGAATATCGCGTCGCGCCGGGAAATGCGCGCGCCTTCCACAATCTGATGCAGGACGTACAATTGTATCGTCAACGCAACGGAGCGTACGGTTGGTCCATTGCGCGCGATATCGCTGATCCGGAACTTTGGACGGAGCGGTATCACTGCCCGACATGGCTCGATTACTTGCGCCAGCGCAACCGCTGGACACAAACGGAGCGCGCCCTAGATCGTCAAGCAACGGCCTTCCATACCGGCCCCGATCCCGTGCGCGTCCGCCGCATGCTTGAGCGGCCATTTGGATCGGTCCGCTGGAAGGAAGAGGTCCCCGACCGCAGCCCAAGCGTAGGCCCCGGGTGATCGCAGGCGGCGCTCAGCCGCAATGCCTTGCGAAATCTTTTTTGACGCAGACGTCAGATACTGCGTATTCATCGTGTGATGTCGGGCAATTTGGCTGTCCTAGGTGAGCCGTCGCAGCAGAAGCCTGCCGCAATGAGCGGCCGACGCGCACTGAGAGACTGCTTTCGCGACCTCCGGCCAATCGAATCCGGATGACTGTCGGGTTGAGCGAGTCTCGGAACGAGCTAAAAAAGGGCCACGCCGAGGGAGTGGCCCTTCAAGTCGTGGAGGAAACGCCCCCTAGGGAGCCTCTGGGATCAGGCCGCAGCCTGTTCGATCGGTGAGAAGGGAAGGCCGAGACTCTCGGCGGCGGCCTTATAGGTTAGCCGGCCCCGATAAACATTCAGGCCTGCGCGCAGGTGGGGATTTTCAAGCACGGCTGCAAATCCCTTATTGGCGAGTGCCAAACCAAAGGAAGCGTGGCGTTGTTGAGTGCCTGGCTTGAGGTGAGCGGGACGGCTCCCGGCATATTTGGGACGCAGTAGTGAATAACGCCGTCCACCTCGTAGGTTGGTTCAGCGTGCGTCGTCGCCCGCGATGTCTCAAAACATCCGCCCTGATCGATAGCGACGTTCACCATCACCGAGCCTTGCGCATCGAGCTCAACGTGCCACGGCTGACAAGTTTTGGCGCACTCGCGCCGGGAACGAGAACGGCGCCAATAACGACGTCCGCCGCAAAGACCTTCTCTTCGACATCGTCGAGTACCTGGTACGAACCGGCCCTTCGAACAGCTCATCCAGCTCGCGAAGCCGTGGAATCGAACGGTCGAGGATGGTGAGCTCAGCGCCCAGGCCCCACTGCCATCCGTGCAGCGCGGAGTGCCGACGACGCCACCTCCGATCACCACGATGCGAGCGAGTTGCACCCCCGGCACGCCACAAATCAGCAGTCCCCGACCACCAGCGGACCGCTTCAGCGCCGCACCGGCTGCCTCGATCGCAAGTCTTCCCGCAACCTCGCTCATCGGGGCAAGCAACGGGAGCCCACCGTGCGCGTCAGTCACCGTTTCATAGGCAATTGCAGTGGAGCCAGATTTGATGAGGCCCTTAGCCTGCTCCGGATCCGGAGCTAAATGGAGATAAGTGAAGAGGATCTGGTTTTCCCGCAGCTGTGTCCATTCGGACGGCTGCGGCTCCTTGAGCTTCGGCAGGCGCGCCACGGTGCTGGACGGCTTTTTAAGAGTCTGGAGCGATTGACCGAAAGCACGCACCAAGATGCAGCCCAGCAGAGCATGGCTGATGTCCCGCTGCGTTCAAATTGACTTGCTTTGCTTATCCGGTTCTTCCCGGTAGGCGGGGGGGGGGCGCCCCCAAGCTAATCTCGAGATATCTTCCAATGCCCACGACCGCCACCGTAGAACGGCTGTATGGCTTCAGCGACGCGTACTGAACGCCGCCCTTTGTAAAAGTCGAATCCATCCTTCTGCGTCACATCTTTGATCGAGGGAGAGCAGTGCACACTAGTGAAAGCCGTTTCCGATCGGCAAATCCGGACCGGATCCAATTGAGTAGGATCCAGCCTCCCAAGTCATAAATCCGCCGAGTTGCGCCAGAGTCGCCTGTTTGCCGATTGACGCGATGTAGCATTCAATGGCACGGCACCTTGCCCCTTTGGTCCAGAGTGAACTGGAGCGACTGAAGCCGAATGGCGCGCAAGTCATCCCAGACCTTGGCACTGCGGGTGCGGATTGCCGTTAAGCCGAGGCCGCGCAGAACAGGAGGTGGCAGTTTCTTGGCCTGCTCAAAGAACTCAACCGGGAAGTGAAAGGCTAGCAGAGCGTCCGCTTCCCCAATGTGCTGTTCGAGCTGGCCGCGGTCCGGTGCTACGATCGCGCGAACTTGCGGGAAGCGCTCTCGTATGAGCCGCGCATACGTCTCGGCTGCAGGATGGTTGAGAACAATCGTAAGAGCGGGGCTTTGGCTAGTCATGTTAATCTCTATCGCCGTAGGTGACGCGGTCACTGTGCATAATGAATTGAGTGGGCAGACCTTAAAGCAGGCCACTACTCTGTCAGGATAGTTGCATCGCTTGCGGCCCACGAGGCGACGCAGGCAGAGCCGATCTGGGGCATCGTTCCGACCGCGATGTTCAACATCTTCGATTTCAGCTGCAATCCGGAATCGCTGCGGA
>NZ_JAPRAQ010000056.1 GCF_029989365.1 Bradyrhizobium sp. Arg816
GTGCGCGCCCGGTTCGAGGAGCGCTTTTCCGCGAAACGAATGGCAAAAGAGTACGAAAGCCAATATCGGAAGCTGATCGCTCCTGCAGAGGGCGCCGAACGGGAATGCGCTCTGCAACTGCCACGATGCTGAAACTGTCGAGAGCGGCGACGGAACACGCGTACGGATTTCAAGACACATGGAGCTGGGAATCAAGGAGGAACGAGCATCCGGAGTCCTACGTTGTCTCGCATTGATGTTGCCAATAGGAGGAAACGATGGAAACGGAAAGGCGTGAAACAGGAACGCTGATCGGTAGCGATAAGGTCGAAGGCACGGCGGTCTACGGCACCGATAGCCAAAAGATCGGCTCGATCGAACGCGTCATGATCGACAAGGTCAGCGGCCGCGTCTCGTATGCGGTTCTCGGCTTCGGTGGCTTCCTAGGGATCGGAGACGATCACTATCCGCTGCCGTGGCAATCACTAAAATACGATACGGGTCTCGGCGGCTATCGGACCAATCTCACCGCAGAAAGGCTGCAGGGAGCCCCGAAATACGGCAATGACAACGATTGGAATTGGGAAGACCCGGGACGGGCAAAGGTTGTGAACGATTACTATTCTGGGTTCTGAACCGAGCGGCCCGAGTTTGCTCAGGTGCCGTTACGGTTGCGGGGCCCGGACTCCTAGGCACTCCGGCCCCCCGCTCGTCGGATTGCTGAGCGTCGACGAATGACTGCGAAGATGAATCTGGCTTCGGAGAGCGATTTTGCCGGAACGACAGCCGGCGCTGCCGGTTAAATCTCATAGCTCAGGGAAAAAGCTCAGGGAAATCGACGTTTGAAATTCGGCCTCGGCTCTCCACTATGGAGGTCGGGGCCCATTTCCGTTGAGCCGGTCGGCCTTCGGAGCTGCAAACGGAGTTCGGGGGATGGAGCTCACGGACCTAGAGCGGGATTTTCTGCGGAGTCTCCAGGACGGGCCATGGATCAGTCCGCCGATGTTCGACCACGAGCTTGTCGCGCGGATCGTCGAGCTCGGCCTGGTGGAGAGCGAACCGTTGCAGTCGGAAGAGATCGAATATCGGATCACCGATGCCGGGCGGGCGGCGCTCAGCTGAGCGACGGCCCTATTCTTCCTTAAGCGCCGACTTGACCTGAGCAGCCGGCCAGCTTTCGCGCTCGGGCGATAAGCGCACCTTGACGCCGCCGCCGACCAGCACGTGCGAACAGAGATCGTCCTCGGCCGACGCGACAGAGATCTTCATCTCAGGCTTCCGGTTCAGCGTAAGATCGAGATCGCCCGGGAAGATCCGCCAGCGCGAGCCGTCGTCGAGCTCGACGATGTGGCTTGTGAAATGCGATCCGATCTTCATTGGCGGTAGCGTTGCCCACACTCCTGTCCGGCCGGAGCCTGGGCATTCGAGTTGTTCGGGTTTTGCTTGTCAAAGCGAGCGCCGCAAGGCGGAGGCCGCTCGCCCTGTGAAGCTCGACTACCTACTGAGCGAATGAGCGAGCAAGAAACGCAGCATCTCCCTCGTCGCGTCGGGCCCGCGCGGATCGGCGTAGGATCCGGCGGGACTGCCTCCGGACCAGGCGTGGCCGGCACTGTGGATATTCCAATGCTCGGAGATCGCACGCCCCCCCGCGTCATTCAAGATCGTGCGGGTATATGCGTGGCCGTCCGGAACTTGTCCGCGAAGCACCTTCGCTTTCAAGCCTGCTGCGTTGGCGCAATGCTCGACGATCTGGGTGCCGTTCCTCGGATGTACCGTGGTGTCGCCATCGCCATGAAAAACGATGGTAGGCACAGGACGCTTGCCAGCCGAAATCGGCTTGGATTCGCCTCCCTGCCGCATGGCGGCGAACGCGGACGGAAGATCACTGGCGGCCCCACAGGCGAGACCGGAATGAACGCCAACCGCCGCGTACACGTCTGGATACGTTGCCCCCATGATGGCGGCCGCGGCCCCGCCCGCTGATAGTCCGGCGACGTAGACGCGTTTCGGATCGATTCCATAGTCGCGCATGATCTGGCGGGTGATGCCGGCGATCAGGGATGGCTCGCCACCGCCACGGCGCTGGTCGCCCGTGCGAAACCAGTTCCAGCACTTGGACTGGTTGGCGCCGCTCGGCTGCTCAGGATAGACAACGAAGCAATTCCGCTCTTCCGCCAGGAAGTTCATCCGCGTCCCCGCGGCAAAATCATCGGGCGACTGGGTGCAGCCGTGAAGCATGACGATCAGAGGAAGCTCTCGTCCCTCGGATCGGCTCGGGATGAACAGCTTGTAGGTCCGGCTTCCGGCCGCGCTGCCGAAGGTGCCCGCGATGAACCGCGTGCCCTCGGGCGCAATGTCCGCTGGGGACGGCGGGGCGCGCCTAATCGGACTTCCGATCCCGGAAAAATCCCGCATGCCGTCGAGCGCTGAGGTGCGCTTACGTCTCTGACCGTAGCGGGCCTGCGCGGCCTGCGGGCGTACACTCTCCTCGGTGACGTTCGCCTTGACGTCAATGGACGGCGGCCCAAGAAACGGAGGCGGAGCCTGGGAGGCGCCGCGGGACGTCGGTCCGGGAGCGCTATGGCCCTGAAGCATGCGTTGCAGGAGCGCGGTGGCCTCGACCAATCGGCCTGAACGCGTGAGGCGGGTGGCTTCGCGGACCGTGTCTTGATTCAGCATCGTTTCACCTCATTCTGTCGGCGAGAGCGGCCTTGACCGCGGGAGTGGCATGAAGCGCCCCCAGCACCGAAACCGAAGCAATGGCGACGCGGGCCAGCTCGGGCGTGACGTCTTGAGCGATGGTCGCGAGGCCCAGCACGTTGATGTGCAGCATCTCGCCAGTGCGCCGCGCCGCTTCGAGATCCGCGCGCGTGTAATTCCGGAGGCCGAGATCCAAGCCTTGACGGGCGGTAGATTGCTTGACCACGTCGGCGTGACGCTCGAGCTGATTGCGGATCGCCGTCCGGATGAAATCCGTGCGGTTCGAATAGAACCCATCCTTCACCATCAAATCGACGTGGCCCAGGTCGACGAAACCGAGATTGATGGTGATCTTTTCAGTTTCCGGAGACTTCGGCCTCAGTTCTTGAACATTCGAGGGCATCTGCTTCGCCATCCTATTGCCATCTAGCTGGATGGTATATGGATGGTACTGCGTTCCATACAAGAGGGGCGCTTGACGGAACTTTGGGAGAAAGTGCCGGGCTTGTCTGCTGCTGCGAAGGCAATCGAAACGGTCGAGCAGAAGGCAGGGCAAGATGCCTGCGGCCTTTGCAGGATGATCGCGCTCGTTTACTCCGGCCCCGGCATGGAGGCCGACGAAACTACTTCCGCTTGATTGTACGAGTCTCAGCCGTAGCAGCCCCTCGGAAGTCGCAAAAAACTTTGGCTCGACGAGGCTAACCGCCGAGGAAGGGCGGATTGCCTGGGCTTGTGCACGGTTAAGTGGAACAGGTGGACAGTCCTTCGCCATGCCGATTCTGAATCCCTGTCCCGTGCTAACCGGCCGGAACGACCGAGGGGGCGGAAGGATTCGTCCGGGCAGGAGCGACGCCATGCTGATGACGAAACAGAAACGCCCGGCGATCCGAACGCTGCGAGGCTGGGCGCTCGCCGTATTGCAAGAGGCCGGCGCAATCCAAGAATGCGAAGAGCACGGCTGGGCGCAGGATCGCGCCGATCCTCATGCCCGAGAATGCGCCTTCGATATTGCGAGGCAGGATCCACCGCCCCGCATCTCGCCGAAAGCGGCGGTTGCCGCAGTCGCGACTGTTCTTGAAGGCATAGGCGATACCTGCCCGGAATGCGACTAAGCGGCCTGCTCCGCCTCCACCGAGACGCCCTCGTCGCGCTTTTTGTTAATGAGGTTCAAAAGCCGGGCTGCCGCCCGAGCGTCGCTGATCGACACGGTCACCGTCTCCCGAGATCCGTCGCGCCTCGGTGGCGTAACGGTGGAGATATCAGGCCGGTTAAACGCCCTGTTGGGCGAAAAAGCTTTCCCAAACCAGGTCAAAGGGGTGTGGGGAAAGATGGTAGCGGGAGACCGCTACAGCGCCAGACCCACTATTTCGGGAGTCCTGTTTTCATACCGAAGGGCAGCCTAACTAAAGATGCGGACCCGCGGTAGTTCGTCAAAAGCCGCCGTTTGTACGCAATGCCTCGCCGGCGAGAAATGATCCGCGAGCAGGTTCAAATCTTGGAGGCGCAACACCCGATTATTGCGATTGATTGAACAGGAGATTCCTAAGCTTGCTGTATAACTGATTCCGACCGGGCCGCTGATTAAGAGTCCTGAAGATCAGCAGGTCTTTCAATAAGGTGACTGCAAACCAGGGGGATGAAGGCGCTTTGATACCATTGAGGTATTACCGGGCAAGCAAACCGGGATCATAGGGCCCAATAGGCCTGACGGCATCCGATTGAGACTGCTCAGAAGTTAGGCGCCAAGCCGCCGGAATGGCGGATAACTACGTCGATCTTGAGCGCAGAGATTTTTGTGAGCCTATTAAAGAGGTCGCCCTGATTCGACTGGAAGGCGCGACAAATGGAATATCTCTACATCGGCTACCTACTTCACGGTGTGGCCCGCGTCGTTGCTGAGAGCCGCAAGCTGTTCGTCACCGTGCGCAGGCGACGACCAAGGTCCAAGCGTAACGCGCACACATGATTCGATGCCGCCCACGAACAGCGGCGCGTCGTTTGTCAATCCCGAAATCGCACTTATCTCGACTTGAAGGCCCTCAACCGTGTAGGGATCAGCGGCCGCGGGTGGATCGCCGCCCAGATAGTCCCTGCCGATGAGCGTGCCGCAATCGAGCGGCACCTGGCGCAGATCGACCTAATCCAGGGTTCGTTGAGGGAGGTCGAGGCGGATATCGCGCGTGAAGCGATGTCCGATCCGGTCATTCGGCGGCTGATGACGCTCCCGGGTGTGGATTTGACGGTGGCTTCGGGCGTGGCCGCGGCCGTCGGCGACATTCGGCGCTTTGCCGATCCGACCAGGCTGGTGAGCTACCTGGGGCTAAACCCGAGCGTAAGGCAGTCTGGCGAGGGTTCCGCCTACCATGGCAGGAGGCCAAGCTCGCGGAATGCTCGTCGAAGCAGCATGGGCTGTAGCCCGTGCCTCACCCAGAATGTTACTGGACAACTTCTCGCCGATGATTGGGTCGGTGCCATCGAATTGGTTCGGTGGCGTCTATGGCGGGAAAGATCAGCATGGGCGCGCGGCGCGAGGTAGTGTCGGCGGTAACGGAGCGTTACCGGTCGGCCAAACGAGCGGAGAAGGGACGGATCCTCGACGAGCTGTGCGCGACGACGGGCTGCCATCGCAAGCATGCGGTGCGCGCGCTCCGGCGACGCGAGACGGTTGGACCGGCGAGGTCGAGGCAACAAGAAAGCGAAGACGCAGATATTCATTGAACGTGCGGATCGGGACGTCGCGCCGGATTGCCGACTAGAATCCGGCACGGCGCCGCCTGCCGCCGCTCGCCGCGATCTTCACATCGACGAGCAGACGATCGATGGTAGCCGCGCTGATGGCCAGAACACGATCACTGCCCGACTGGCCAAGCTGCAATCGGCCATGTTGCTCAAGGGCAGGCAGCAAGGTCGGGATCATCACCTTGAGCCGCTTGCCGCACACCCGATCCGACGCCTCCCACACAGCGCGTCCTTGATCGTCGCGCCAGTGCAACGGCTGCTGAGGGCGCTCAGACGGAGGGCTGCCGAACGGTTGGTCGCCCAGGGCCCGCTCGACAGCCCCTCTCGTCGAGCAAGGCGGGAAAGCCATCTGACGCGACCGATTAGTCGACATCGGATCGTCATCGGCAATGGCGCCATCAGGGTAACATTCGTAGATGCGGCAATGCGGGGGGTCAATATTGCAGACGATGAAAGGATCGGATCTCCTGTTGTTTGCGGGTCCGATCCTTCACCGCCGCCTCCCGCGCACGGATCAAGTCCCGCATAGCTTCATGCGCTGCGTCCGGAGTCCAGATCTCCGTCAGTTCGCCGGCACGGAACAAGCGGGCAAGCTTCTCGGCATCCCGGCGGTTTGTTTTGATCCGATCACCGGGCTTGTGTGGAATCAGCGACGGGGCAATGACAGCACATTCATGGCCAAGTGTTTCGATCTCTCGCTTCAGCCCATATCCCGTCGGCCCAGCCTCATAGCAAAATCTCAAACGTAAACCTGGCCGTGCGAGCTTGCGGACGAGCCGTCCTACCGACGCGTTGTCAGAGGATATTTCACCCAGATAGCGAACCTCGCCGTTGCGCCCGCTCTCGGCAACCGCAACTGCATGTCGATCTTTGGAAACATCCAAACCTACGAAAAGGGCGTTATTGTCTTCCACGGTTCGTCCTCCTGGCGTGAGGATAGGCTCCTTGAGCAACCCTCGTTCAACACCGCCAGTGTAGGGCGAACCACCCACCGCCGGCATTACAGAAGGGAAATACGGTCTTACGCTCAGGCACACCTGCGCGATGGTCGTTCTGCAAGCGACCGGGGACATTCGAAAGGTGTCGCTGTGGCTGGGCCACGCTACGCTGAGGACCACCGAGGTCTACACCCGCGGCGACCGTTGAATGCCTGACCAAGGATCGCTCGGCTACGTTGGCATTTTATGACTTCCCTGCCGAGCACTGGTCGGATCTGCGCAGGTCGAATCCAATCGAGAGCGTCTTTGCCACGGTCAGGCACCGGACTGTGCGAACGAAGGGAGCGTTATCGCCGCACATAGCAAGTTGATGGTCATCAAGCTCGTTGGAAGGGCACAAACCAGCTGCCGAAGGTGATATCCGGGGTGAAGTTTGCGGACGGAATCGAAGTCATTCCGACCGCTGAAGTCCGCGCCGCCTGATCGGACCCCGTCACCCAAAATCCCTCATAGCTCGCGTCCTGAAGGCTTGTTGCACAAGGTAATTCTTTCTTGTCGGCTATTGCGCGCGGACGGCTGCGAACGGATGCAGCCCACCAACGCCCCGGACATAATGGATCGCCTTAGACCACATGGCGCACGGCAAGAGCAGCAGTATGAATCTCTGCCAGTGAGTTCGCCGGTCGATTTCACAGGCACTCAGAGCAGAACTGCGATGACCAGGTTCCCTCCTATAGCGGCATTTTGTAAACCTTGCCTGAGGAAGCGAGCCCGGCTTCGTAATGCATACCATGCAGAGTGAAGATGGAGTGGGGTCGGTCCCCTTTGGCAGCAGGCCGTGTTGTTGCATTCCATGCATCAGTGGCTCCGACGCCCATTGGACGTCGTGTTTCCACTCCGTACCGACGATTTCTCCTAAATCCGCTAGCGGAGGCGGCATGTACTGTGGCGCGCCGAAGATCGACACACCGTTCTGCTCCTACGATGGTGGGTCTGGCTGATTGACGCTTTGCGCTGGCGAATGGGCCGATGAAGGCATTCCGGCCCAAAAGTTCGCCGTGTTGTAACTATCCCCGGCAGGCTGGCCAGCTGGATACCCTCCAGCCGGATCCAGTGCCCGCCAAACTCCTGACGTCTGATCTTTCAGCTCCTCCAACGATATCGGCTGATTAACAGTTTGCGCCGGCGCATAGTCCGATGAGGTAGCGTAGCTCAACCGTCGTTGGAGTTCACTCCGACTGGGCTCCAGATGAGTGAGGTCAAGGTTTGGCTGCCTCCCGCTGAGCAATTCGTTTACCAGAGCTCGCGTGCCATCAACCACAAAGACACCGCAATCAAAGTCGTTCTGCTGCTGGCGCATGCCGGCATATCGCAGGTCGGTATTCAACAGCCTTGCGACCGTTTGGGCAACCCAGTCATTATGTCCGCCGAGGGAATCGTAGTGATAGGCGACCGGCCATTGCCGATCGCTGCGATCGACCAGCAGCAGCGACCAGTGGGTTCCATGAGTCGTAGCTTCGGCATTGCTCAGCGGCAGGAACAGGAAGTCGGCTGTACCGTGACGAGCCTCGAATTCTTCAACCCTCTCACCGCCACTCAGACGCATGTTAAGGATCACGAGCGGATCCGCAAAATGCGTCCGAGCAGCGAGACCTCCATCGAACCTCTCTAGCTCTAGCCGCAGGAGCTCGTAATCCTGATTGATATGTTGGTCTCCTAGCCACTCGTGGTTGCCGAGCACTGACTTGCTGCGGTCTTGGTGCGAGGCATAAACCTGCTGCTCCTCAGGATAGGAGGTTAGATCGACGATCGGGGCAACGTCAGACCGCCTCTGCGGCAAAGAGCTGGCGGCCCCGCCGGCAGCTTCCTGCACTCCGCGAAATCTCTCGAACGCTCTTACCACTGTAGGCAAGCTCTTGCCTCCGCATGCTCGGACATCGTCTTTCAATGACGAATCACCAACCCGATAAGAAATGGCTCCCCTGTTGTTTGCGAAGCACCAGCGAGACAGAGCGCGGAGATCGCGTGCATACTTGCTCGCAGTCTCGGTAGAATGGCCCAAATCTATACAGGCCTGCTCGAACCGCTGAATGTGATCCACGTCTTCCTTATAATGGTTGAGCCCCTTTAATCTGCGGATTGCATTTACCGCTGCATGGGCGAACTTACCGATGGCCATAGCTTCCTTAAGCAATGCCGTGTCTTTAATGTCGTAAAGCCGGGCAGCAAATCCCCTCTGGCCATTTTTAGCGCACGCGCGGGCGAGCCTTCGAAGCTGATTCGCACTGGCGACGAGGCGCTTGGGGGGTATCGTATCCGCGCATTGCTTCTTGTACCATGCGATGAGCTCCTCGTCCGAGGGAGTGGCACCCGTCATGGGCTCCTTGGGCGCTGTGTCTCGCATGCTGCTGAACCTTTCGCCTTGAGGGCTGGATTGCGGCACCCTGTTTGGATCGTCGACTGAAGCTCGGGGGAGCTCACTGATGACGCTACCTAGCCAGTCGTGGTTGCCGAGCACTGGCTTGCTGCGGTGTTGGTGCGAGGCATAAACCTGCTGCTCCTCAGGATAGGAGGTTAGATCGACGATCGGGGCAACGTCAGACCGCCTCTGCGGCAAAGAGCTGGCGGCCCCGCCGGCAGCTTCCTGCACTCCGCGAAATCTCTCGAACGCTCTTACCACTGTAGGCAAGCTCTTGCCTCCGCATGCTCGGACATCGTCTTTCAATGACGAATCACCAACCCGATAAGAAATGGGTCCCCTGTTGTTTGCGAAGCACCAGCGAGACAGAGCGCGGAGATCGCGTGCATACTTGCTCGCAGTCTTGGTAGACTGGCCCAAATCTATATAGGCCTGCTCGAACCGCTGAATGTGATCCTCGTCTTCCTTATAATGGTTGACGACTGAAGCTCGGGGGAGCTCACTGATGACGCTATCACCGTAGATGTCTGAGGGAGCCGCGGGGACGTGGGCGGGCGCAAAATGAGCGTCGTCGCGCAATTCGGACGGCGTCGGCGCAACAAGGTCGACAAATGACTCAAGACCGCCGTAAGTGTCTGAGCGGGTCCTGGC
>NZ_JAPRAQ010000057.1 GCF_029989365.1 Bradyrhizobium sp. Arg816
CCGCCGGCATCGCCGAAGAACGTATTGATTTGCTGTCTGCCAGTTCCACTCAAGAAGGTGTCGTTGCCGCCCTTACTGTGGTCCGACATGTCCGCGCCAGCGTCCCCGTAGGCAGTGACACCAGCCAATGGGAGTCCGTTGAACGTGTCATCGCCGCCCTGCGCAAAATCGAAAATGCTGCCAACCACGTCGCCATAAAATGTGTAATTGGAAAGTCCGATTTCATCGAAGGTGTCGTTCCCTCCCTTCGAAAAGTCAAACATGCTACCACCAGCATCACCGAATAGTGTCGGTGCGTCAGGGGTGCCTATCAGGTTGTCGTCGGTGCCAAATTGACGATTAACTAGGTCACCCGGAGTAAGTGGAACAGGCTGCCTGCGCATCGGAAGTCCTCCTCTACTGCATCCAACACAATCTTAGGATGTTTTCTCAGGCAGCGAACCGGCTATAAGTGGGTACTTCTTTCGACCACCCGGTTTTAGATAGTCAGCATGGCAGACCGAGTGAACGTCACTTTTTTTCTGTGGCCTGTTTATGGATGCCGAGGCCCTATCCAACGTCAGGCAAGCCTATGTGGAGCGCTTGCACTGTGGCTCGGCACGCGCGCGACATTGGTGCCCAGCACGGAAGGACCGAGCTTGTGCTGGCACAGTTTGCGGATGACACGTGCGAGCTCGCACTTTGAAGGTACGGCCAGTAATTCGCACTACGTGGCCGCGTTGCAGGCCGTAACGCAAAAGATGGGCTTGCCCGAATCCTATGTCGCAGGATTAGCCGGCTAGGCCGCTACAAGGTGGCCCGTCGGTCCGCAAGATCGGAGGTTTTCTTTTTCGCTAGCCGTCCCGGCAAGATATGCCGAAGTTGTCGCAGGTGATCGCAAAAGCTTCTTTCGACTTCGCATCTGCAAAGCAAAAGCGGGTGCCGATCTCTACGCGATCGCTCCACCAGTCGACAGTATTTTGTTTTGCAATGCGGGAAGCCTCTCCGCGCAGCAAATCTAGCTGTCTTCCAGCGGCATGAACGATCAAACAGTTTTCCTTTGCCATGAATGCTTACCTCTCAAGAAAATGAAATCGCCGCGCAAATTGATGCGACCGCGGAGCTAGCTGGCAGGCCTATGTCTTGTATCCGTGGGACCGCTTCCAGTTACCTAGCCAAGGAGGTTATCTGGGCCAGTCGATTGGTCGCGGTGCACTTTGCTTGAGAGCGACCAAACGAGCATCTCCAGCTTCGACTGCTCTTCGCTCAAGCGCTTTTCTACAAACTGGCGCTCGAATTTTGTCAGAGTGGTTTGCAATAAGAGGCGATAACGTTGGATATTGTTGCGATGTGCCTGCGCCAAATAGTCGTCAATCATCGTCGTCTTCCTCTGGCAGATACCAACCATTCCACTTTTGCTTAGAGGGTGAAGCGACCCGAGGCAACATTGAGTGGAGTATCTTCGCTCTCGAAGCCGGCATTCCCGGCGGCCCCGGCCATCTAATTTCCGACGGACTCAGATAACAGAAACAAAAAAGTCCCCGAAATGACGATGCCCCGCGCTCTCGTTCAGGGTAGTGCGGTTTGCTGTTCCGATCTGTGAACTACTTCACAAGCTCCATGGTCGTCGCTTTTATCGCTCACTCGTCAGTTATGTCAGATGATTGCTTCGAAACTCCCCCGGCCGTTCGCGCGCTGAGTTTTGCTTGTTAGCCCAACGCGCTGGACCTTGGCTGCTGTCATTGTTCAATCGGGAGGCGGACGTGGCGAAAGGCATTGTGAAGTGGTTTAACGCAACCAAAGGGTTCGGTTTCATCCAGCCTGATGACGGCGGCCTGGATGTTTTCGTGCATATTGGCGCAGTGGAGCGCGCCGGCTTATCGGGCTTGGCTGAGGGGCAGAAGGTCTCTTACGAAATCCAAGTTGATCGCAAGCGCGGAAAGAGCAGCGCAGAAAATCTGCGCGTCTGACGGCGTCCGCGACCATAGCGCTGCGGTTTTGATCCCTACACCTTTTGTCCGAGGTCCCTCGGGAGCGCGTGGAGCATGGGCGTGTCGCGCGTTGCCATCCGTGATTTGACGGGCGCGCGGCTCCATTAAGCAGCCAACGGTTTCGGAACCGAGCAGCTCAACTCTACCCTGAGCGAACTGCTTTGCGTGACGCTTTCGCACCCCGATGCGGAGACGGCCATTGCGGGAATGCACCACGTCATTCTGACCATCGTTGGCCGCGCCCGCGATCTCCGGGAACGGCTGACGCGGAGCAAGCAATGAAGTGCCGCCGCCGAGCCCACAGGAAGCGCGACCGGCAGCGGCTGGCGGCGCATCGCCGGCGGCTGAGGCGATAAGAACGAGGCCCGCGGCGCGCGCGCCGGGTTCACGCTGGCGGGCCCTTCGCGCTAAAAGAACGACCCCAGGCCTGGATCAAGGACCCAGGGCTGGGGCCGCTCCGGCTAAGAAAGCTGTTTAGCCTGACGCGCCTAAAGCGCATGCAAATCAAAGCCGGTGCGCGGCGACGGTTCCTATTGGACAGTTGGCTTATCGTTCGCGAGCGCGCGTCGCAACAATTCCCTAACCGCAGCCGCCCGGCTCGGAAGACTTTCAGTGAACCAGAAATCGTCGATGGCTTGCTTGTCTTGCTCCGACAATTCCACTTGCAGCCGGATGGTGCGATTTTTGCTGTTGCATGAGCACCCGACGCAAAGCCGAAATCAGAGTTCCGATTGGCGCGAGTTAATCTTCAGCTTGCGGCGATCCCAATGCGGCGCCTTGCCCCTGGGGTTCAACCTCGGAATCAAAATCAATCATCGTGACAGACGAGCCGCCTTCCAACCTTGCTCGGCAAACATTAACTACCGACTGATAGGCTGCAAGGCTTAGGTCAACGTACGCAACGAAAAACGAAAGCTGCAGGCCTATCAAGCTCGAAGGTGGCGTAGGACGCGTCCTGCGGTCGGATAACTTGATGATCTGGGCTGACATGTGAATTCCTAATGCTGGTCTCGGTGATCCCGGCGAATTGCAACCTAGCAATAATAGCTTGGTTTCTCCATCGACCGTCCCACCCACCTCGCAAATTATCCATGCCTTGGGCCGCGGAACGACCGCGAGCTACTGCCTGTCGTGGGTGTGGAAAGGCCGATTGCACAGGAGCGCGACCGGCAACGGCTCACGACCTCAATTTTGGACTTATGAAGCTGGTTGGGTCTAGGGCGTTCGGGATGATGGGTCATTTGGTTCTCTGACAGGTCCGATTATCAGGCGGTAGCTTGGGACCAGAGCAGAATGCCATTTTTCAATTGTCTCGCCGCAGACGGCGCACTCGAAACTACTGAACTCTCGAACGGAGGCCATGCGTTCGGTACGGCGATAAACCGCACCGCACTTGCAACGCCTCTGGTCCTCACTTCCCACGCGCCGAATATGCGCCTTGAATCGATCCTGTGCCAGCCCCACAGCGGCCCCGGCAACTCAGTCTTTTGCTGGGGCCGCTTTTGCGCTGGTGCCGATCAGCCGGACATAGGTCCCGCTCTCGTGCAGCTCGAGCCAGCCCTGGGCGACGGCGTGTTTGAGCCCGGCGCCGAACTCGCTGCCGGTGGCCTTCAGCGTGAATAAGAATGGCGCGTTGATCCGTTCGATATAGATCCGGCCATCCTGGACGGCTTCGATGCCGGCGGCGATCTCGACGAGCTTTCGCGCGGCGGCTTCCGGGTCTGCGTAGGGGCGTTCGGCAATAAGTTTCATGCCAGATCGACTACCCGATTCTTTGCCGCTCTGGCGGGCTTCTTCATCCACAGCTGTGGTGCTGGGCGTGCAGCTTCGTGCGGTCGCCGGTCAGCTGCTTGACATAGTCGTCAATCGCGCTCCGCAGCTTTTCGGCGTCGGCGCCGTGGGCGCGCCGCTTGAAGATCAGGTAATTTCGCAGCCGGCCGAGCTCGACCAGGTCTGCGGCTACATCCGCGGCGCGCGCCTCTTCATCACGTTGGCGCATCCGCTCTTGGTGGTAGGCCTTCGCGGCCGCCCTGTTCTCTGCCTTGGTCATGGCCCCATCGAGCCGCGACGCAGGCCAGAGTCAAATTATCGATTCCTAGTAGCTCGGAACGCGCGGGGGCTACGGCGCGTCGTGGGTGTAGAAAACGCGCGCCCGTCGAAACGGGGGGAATTTCGATATACCGAAATTTCGCTTGTGCCGTCGGGCAAAACAGTGGTTGATAAGGTGCTGGCTCCAACCAAAAAAGGACCAGCGCAATGGCTGATGAAGTCGAAACGTCTTCTGACCTGTCCAAAATCGCCAAGCTCAATGGGGACTTCAGGAGAAACTACGGAACGCTACTCGGGGCGATTCTCTATCTGCGCTCGATCAGCGCCGCGCGCGGACGGTCTTGGCTTTGGTCGGGGTTGGCTTCGATCGTCGGTTCGCTTCTGCTCGGATGGATCGCAAAGTATGGCCCGTCTTGGTTTTCAGGTTGGTTAGGATAGGCGGACGTTGCCGGCGGTAGGGAGCGTTCCATGGGAACTGCACTCACTGTTCAAAATGGCAGGCTGCCCCGACGGCGCGAGCAAGAGCTTCGGGCGGCCCAATACATCCGGATGGGTCAGATCCTTCCGACCTTCGTCCATAGCTACCGGCGGCCCCGGAAAATTCGCGCATCCACAATTCAGAATATGGGGTATCTTAGGTTGCATTGTATACTAACGCGCCTGACGAGAAGAATCCGAGCTGCACGTAAGTGTGCCGAGATCGGCGCTCCGTATTCGAATAATAGATCCTTCATGAGGCCGCTAGCAATCGATCCGAGCGGTGGCCGGCGAGGTTAGCTAAATCTCTGACTGCAAACCCAACGGTTAGGACCCGTGCGCAGGAGGCCAGTCATGAAGCATCGCCGTCGGTTTAAACAGACCACTTCCCTCGAAGAACGCCTCGCCCTAGAAGCCGAACGATTGGAGCCAAGAGCCTCCCTCACGGCCGTAAGCGCGAAATCCTCCTCCGCAAAGCCAGATCCGGCTCGCATATGAGCGAGTGGCTGACATCGCCCGGATTGCAGGTGCCGAAATAGTCATGGGAACAAATGTCCAATTTTGGACTTAGTGACTCACCTTTGGCAGGGTCAGTCATGAACTACTTCAGCAGCGACAAATTCTCAGGGGCCAAGACGCGGGGGGATCGACGCTGCAAGTGCGGGTGCTCAACCCAATCTCGTCCATAACATGATGGATTCCCTCCGCGGGCTCACCGTCCGCGTGTTCGAATGCCAGTGCAGCGAACGCACTTGGACCGAGGACAGAAATTAAGGCCGCCTCAGTTGGCGACCTCCATCATCATTGCCACCACCACGTCGGTGAATAGGGTTTGCTCGGTGTGTTTGCGTCGCTGTTGTCGCTGGTCGAGAAGGTGATGCCTGCGCCCCGCCAATGTCGCGCACCGATATGCTCAAATTCGCAGCCAACTATCCGGCGTTCGTTTAACTCGCACCAATCCGCCTTTGATTGCGAGCTAATGGGCCCGCGCCTTAAGCGCCGTGTGACCCTGGACAAACGCCAGAGGTCAGCTGCATGACCGAAGGCTAGTTGGAACTCACCGTCTTAGTATTGTTTTACCTCAACCCTCCAGCTATCGGCGGGGCTGGATAGGACCCGAATGGAAAACTCAGACCGCTTCGATGCTGCACAATCCAGCGAGGGGCGTTATCGGCTTCTTGTTGAGGCGATCACCGACTACGCGATCTATATGCTGGATCGCGATGGGCATGTCACCAGCTGGAACCCGGGAGCGAAGCGCTTTAAGGGCTATGAGGCTGAGGAGATCATAGGGCACCACTTCTCGACATTCTATACGGAGGCCGAGCGGGAGCAGAAAGTGCCTGCCTTGGCGCTGGAGGAGGCGGAGCGAACAGGGCGCTTCGAGCGCGAGGGTTGGCGTGTGCGCAAGGACGGCACGCAGTTCTGGGCCCATGTCATCATTGACGCGATCCGTTCGCCTAGGGGCGAGCTTGTAGGTTTCGCCAAGATCACCCGGGATCTGACCGAGCGAAGGGCGGCCGAGGCCAAATTGCGCGAAAGCGAGCAGCAGTTCCGGCTAATGGTCCAAAGTGTGACGGACTACGCCATCTACATGCTGGACGTGGAAGGCAATGTGGCGAGTTGGAACGCTGGGGCCCAGCGCATCAAGGGGTACGGACCCGAAGAGATCATCGGTCGCCACTTTTCCAATTTCTATACGGAAGAGGATCGCGCCGCGGGCATCCCGCGAACAGGCCTACAGACCGCAACCCGCGAAGGGCGCTGGGAGCACGAAGGTCAAAGGGTCCGAAAGGATGGCACTCGCTTTTGGGCGCATGTCGTGATCGACGCGATTCGAGACGACGACGGGAAGCTCGTAGGATTCGCCAAAGTGACCCGCGACATTACAGAACGGCGTGAGGCGGAAGCCGCGCTCCAGGCGGCGCAAGCAACGTTGATCCGGTCCCAGAAGCTGGAAGCGATCGGCCAACTTACTGGCGGCGTTGCCCATGACTTCAACAATCTCTTGCAGGTGATTAGCGGAAACCTGCAACTGCTCAGCAAAGACATCGCGGGTAATGCCCGAGCGGAGATGAGAGTCCAGAGCGCTCTGGCCGGCGTCGCGCGGGGATCGAAACTTGCTACCCAGTTGCTCGCCTTCGCGAGGCGCCAGCCGCTGGAGCCGAGGGTGGTGAACGTCGGTCGCCTGATCAAAGGCATGGATGAACTGCTGCGTCGCGCCATCGGCGAGGAGATCGAGGTCGAGACGGTCGTCGGCGGTGGGCTGTGGAACAGCCTCATCGACCCCGATCAACTCGAGAATGCCATTCTCAACCTCGCGATCAACGCCCGCGACGCGATGAACGGCGAGGGTCGGCTGACCATCGAGGCCAGCAATGCCTTCTTGGACGACGAGTATGTCCGCCACTACGATGATCTCATTGCGGGGCAATATGTGATGATCGCGGTAACTGACACGGGCATCGGCATTCCGTCAGATATCCTGGAGCGGGTCTATGAGCCCTTCTTCACGACCAAGGCGGAGGGCAAGGGTACTGGCCTTGGCCTGGCCATGGTCTACGGTTTTCTTAAGCAATCCGGCGGACACGTCAAAATTTACAGCGAGATCGGCGCCGGAACGACGGTGAAGCTATACTTCCCGCGAGAAATGGCCATCGAGGATACGCTAGTCAGTGCCACCTCCGGTGACATCAAAGGCGGCGAAGAAACCGTACTGGTGGTCGAGGATGACGATGAAGTGCGCGAGGTCGCGGTGTCGATGCTCTCCGATCTTGGCTACCGCGTGGTGAAGGCGAGAGATGCGGTGGCCGCGCTAGCCATCGTCGACAGCGGCATACCAATCGACCTGATCTTCACCGACGTGATGATGCCGGGCACCCTGCGCAGCCCGGAGTTGGCGCGGAAAGCCAAGGAACGGCTGCCCAACGTCGCAGTCCTTTTCACATCAGGCTACACGCAGAACGCCATCGTGCACGGGGGACGGCTCGACCCGGGAGTGGAGCTTTTGGCCAAGCCCTATACGCGGGAAGCGCTTGCGCGGAAAATCAGGCATGTGCTTGCCAACCATGCTCAACGGCGTCTCGCGGCTACGGAATCGCGTCAGCCCACAAGCGAAGACGCCGTCAAGGGTGCGACCGTGTTGCTCGTCGAAGACGACGAACTGATCCGCCTGACTGCGACGGAGATGTTGAACGATTTAGGTTGCAAGGTGATGGAGGCCAGCTCGGCTGAAGAGGGTCTGAAAGCCCTGGATCAGGCTGCCGTGGATATCCTCGTGACCGATGTTGGCCTCCCCGGAGTGTCTGGCCTGCAACTCGCGAAGGACGCGCGCTCGCTGCGACCTGACTTGTGCATTGTTGTGGCGACAGGTGACAGCGGGATCCAATCCGAAGCCGAGCTCTTGGACGCCGTGCTCGTCGTGAAGCCCTACGCGCCGGAAACTCTGCGCCGCAGCCTCGAAAATGCGCTGCAGGCAAAAGCGCGACCCTAAACAGGTGTCGACAGCAGCGACGCGCGGACAGACCAAGCTGCGCAGTACGTCCGTATGCCGAAGCTTCACGGTCGCGCAGGTGAGCTCCCGACATGCCGCGTAAACTGAAGACGTACCAAACATCTCTGGGATTCTACGATCTAGCTATCGCTGCCCCCTCTGTGAAAGCAGCGCTGGAAGCGTGGGGCCGGCAGCAATCTCTTCCATCAAGGCTTCGCCAAGGAGACCGACGATCAGACGTGGAGTGTTCAGGCCGAGCACGACCACTGGGAGAAGGAAAGGTGACAGCCGCATTGCGACGCGCGCGAACGCTAGCCCGAGCGTAGACATTGCTGGGTGCGATTGCTCTGGGGCCAGGTTCCGGCAGCGGA
>NZ_JAPRAQ010000058.1 GCF_029989365.1 Bradyrhizobium sp. Arg816
CGCGCGGGGATGCGATCGAGAAACTCGATTGGTATTCCTTGCGATGGAAGATCGAGGTCTTCCACAAGATACTCAAATCCGGCTGTAGGGCAGAGGACTCGCAACTGCGGACTGCTCAGCGATTGACGAATCTGATCTCGGTGTTCTGCATTGTGAGCTGGCGCATTTTTTGGATGACGATGCTCAATCGTTCAGCGCCAAATGTCTCACCGGAATTTGCGTTGACCAAAGCTGAAATCCAATTGCTTATCGGCTCGTCAAAGACAAGAATCCAGTCAGCACCCAACGAAAGACATTGTCGCATTATCTCATCAAGATCGCCAGGCTCGGCGGCTATCTCGCCCGCGCCAACGATCCGCCACCAGGGAATCTGATCATGTGGCGCGGACTATCGCGATTCATCGATATCGCAACGGGAGCGAAGCTCTGACTCAAAGATGTGGGTAATCGTAAGACGACGAAGACCGCCTGATTGACGCGTGCGCGCGGGCACAGCGAGCTCTATGATCGGTTGTGTGAACGTCAGGCGGCCTGCAGACCGGCGGTGCTTGGCGGCTGGGCGGAGGAGCTTCCATTCCCATATGTGGACGGCTCCCTCCTTGCAAGATATTGTTCAGTGATTTGACGGATCGCTTGCCTCCATACCGGCCTTTGCATGCGGTCGCACATGACCGCTGGCCAAGATGGGTCCCGCAACGCGTGTTCCTAACAAGGCAGCGACCTCGGAGGGCCACTGGGAATGACGGAGTGTCGCGAGTTTTGGATCGATCGATCGCACCATCTGCTCTTCTCGTGCAAGTTCACAGCATCAGCGCAACAGGGTAGTTTCTGTTCTCACCGTGGTCGCCAATCCTCTATATAGCCTTTGGCTGTTCCTCCATTCGCCGATACGTTTCACCGCTCACCATGAGCTTCCAGGCAACGCGGGCGATCTTGTTGGCAAGCGCCACGGCGAAAAGTTTGGGGCTTTTTCGTTGCACAGATCGGTAAGCTATCGGGAGGCATGTCTGCTTCGACCTGCTCTTACATGCTGAAGAAGAGCGGTCGCGCCGACCACCAATGTGCTCCTCAACATTTCGTCGCCGGCACGTGTGATGACCCCAAGCCTAACCTTGCCGGCCGTCGAATGATCTTTGGGTGTGAGCCCTATCCAAGCGGCAAAATCGCGGCCAGACTTAAACATACGAGGGTCTGGTGTCTTCATCATCAAGAGTGACGCACCAACAGGACCGACACCGGGAATTTTCGCAAGACGCCTGCTGCATTCATCGGCGCGGTGAAGTTCCATTAGCTTTTTCTCGACCGACCTGATTTGCGACAGCAGATCACGATATTCATCACAATGCATGGCAAAAAGCTTCCGAGCAAGCTCCGGCAGCGATTGATCATTCGCTAATCGCTCCATGCGGTTCGATCCTGGCCGCGACGATGCCAAATTCCATGGCAAAGCCGCGAATGGCATTGGCCATCTGTGTCCGATTGCGGATGAGCCTCTCTCGCATTCCAACTAACGTCAGCGCTGCCTGCTGATCTGCGGTTTTTACTGGAACGAACCGCATGGTAGGTCGGCTCGTCGCCTCGAACAGGGCCTCTGCATCCGCCGCGTCATTCTTGCCGCGCTTCACATACGGCTTGGCCAGCTGAGGCGCGATCAATTTCACTTTGTGCCCAAAGGAAGCTAATAGTCTTGCCCAGTGGTGAGCCCCACCGCAGGCTTCAAGAGCAACGATAGTAGGCGCCGCCTTCTCGAAAAACTTTACCATCTCTGGACGCGAGAGCTTCTTGCGCAGGATTGGTTTCTAAGCTGCGTTCACGCCATGCAACTGGAAAACGCTCTTTGACGTATCCATGCCAATTCGGATAATCGTTTCCACGGACGGTCTCCCTCGATTGAGAACTTCAACGAACTCACTCTGGCACATTGCGATGCCGTTGGGAGCCGTCCCCCCCAAGAGGGCGCAGTTCGTGCAGGCGTGACGCGTGAAGATCGGCGATCCGGGCCAGGACCTCGGCGAGACAGGCCTTGGGATCGACGTCGTTGAGGCGACAAGTCGTGATCATCGTCAGCATGATGGCGGCACGGTCGGCGCCACGCTGGCTACCAGCGAAGGTCCAGTTGCGCCTTCCCAAGGCGATGCCTCTCAATGCACGCTCAGCGTCCTGAAGCCTATGAATTACTCAGGCGCTGGGACGACTTCGCCCGCTTCCTCGTCAGGATCTGCTTGACCAACAATTGCGTTCCTCGAGAAGCGGCTTGCTCTTTCGCTGGCGTCTCCTGAACGCGAAAGCCTTTGCTGCGGCGGCGCCGCCCGGAGCGAGATTAGGTTAGGCCCTCTTATCAGCCTGCCGGAATTTAGACGCGGCAGTGCTCAGGGATGCTTCGCCTTTCCGCAGTTGCATCGTCGCGCGCGGGACTACCAGGTGGAAAGACGTCCGGCATCCGCCAGATGTCAGACATACTGCACCAATCTAAGATAATCGTCTGTGAGCACAGGTGAGCGAATAGACCAAGCCGCGTCTTCAAGGAAGGTGGTCAGAGTCCGACTAGCCCGATTGCGGACTTCGACAGATTGCCGAGCCGGCGCGCGAGTACGGAGAGTTGCAAGTTCGGAACTGACCAGGTCAGCCGCTGCTGCGGTGCAATCTGAGGCAGAGAAGCAACCAGCAGACATGACAGCTTTTGCCAGCCCCAATGTTGTGAGCCAACCCGCATAGATCAGCACGGCACCGTCTGTCTCATTGAGCCCAGAGAGCTCCTCAATTGCAGCAGCATGGACTGATGCCGCTCCAACTGACCGAAAGAGATCGGCTACCTCGTCACGTGTGGCTTTAGAGAGGAGGCAGCGGCCGAGATGTGATAGGAGCGCCTCAGTCGGACCTTCGAAGATGCGAAGGATGCGAGCGTCTCGATAGATTTTGGCTAAAGGCGCTCCCTCATCGTAACCACGGCCACCTAACAGCTGGACGCATTGATCAGCGACAAGGCCGCACCACTCCGAGGACAAAACCTTCGTTGCCGACGCAAGGTGGACGTTTGGCGCGCCCTGCGCTGAAACAAGTCGGCAGGATGCGGCCAGCATCGCCTTCACGACTTCCCGCCGCAGCACCATCTGCCCGAATAACTGCTCGATGTAGCTGTTCTCGATCATACGCAGTTTACCGAGCCGGCGATGGCTTGCATAAGAAGCTGCGACCTGGATAGCGCGCTCAAGGGCTCCAAGACCCATAGCAGCCACACCGACACGGCCGCGGTTCATGCTAGATGCCGCCGCGCTCCAGCCGTCTTGATCGCGAGAGAGAACGTAAGAACGCGGCACCTCGACATCGTGGAACTCCAGGGTATTCTGAATGATGCCACGTAGACCGAGTGTGCGATGCTCGTGCGTGACCTTTAGGCCTGTAGCTTGCCTGTCAACGAGTACACCAACGAGCCGACCTTTCGCATCGGGTTCAGACGCGCGCGCAAAGCAAACGATCCAGCGAGCCCAGTCAGCGAGGCCGATCCAGATCTTGCGGCCAGAGATACGAACTTTATCTTCGCGCATGAGAGCCGAAGCCTCTATGTGCCTCGGGGCCGAGCCAGCTCCGGGCTCAGTCAAAGCGAAAGCGCAGAGATCACCGCGTGTTGCACCCCAAATGATATGCTTTTGTTCGGGGACGTGCGGTGCCGCTTGGATGCAGGGCAAGGCCAGGAAGTTATGGATGACGAGGGTAGAGGCAGCGGAGACATCGAAGGATGCAGTGGCGGAGATGAGGTTGATGGCCTCCTGCAAGGGAAGAGCTAATCCGCCGTGCTCTCCTGGTGTGGTGAGCCCGAACAGTCCATGCCTTGCCAATATGCTGTGTAGGGTCGGAGGGAATGCTCGGCGGTCATCCGCGTCTGCGAAATTCAGCTGACTGAGGTCAGCGATCAAACTGGAGTATAGTGCAGCTGCACGGCCTTCGGCTGTGCGTTCCCGCGCCTCGCTGAATTGGGCGTAAACCTGAGTATACATAGCCATAAGGCCCACAATGAACTCGGTCGCGCTTCGTGCCAATTCATCCCCGTGGCTATCTCGGTTACACATTGGTATAGTGTGATGCAAGCGCAGCATAAGCACGTTCGCCGGGACTTGGATTTATTGCTCGCCGCTGCGCGGGCTCTCATCAAGATCAGTCTTGTCAATATGACTATCGGAGGCGCAGGCTGGTAGGGCGAGCCGCTCTCGAAGGGCCGATTGCTTGGCGGGCGACCGACGATGATGGTATGATGTCGTGCAGGCGCAGAATGCGGCGGCCTGAAAGTTTGTCTTGCAGGTGCAGGTAATCTGGGCCGGGCGCGGCGGCGGACGCGCTGATCGTGGCAGGGCTATCACCCATCACTGGCGTTGGCCGCGATCATCAGGCCCTGGTACGATCGGCAGCGCTCACGCTTTGCGATGTGCTCACGCTCTCGGACTAATAGCGTTCGCGGAAATCATGCCCAAGCAAAAACCTAAACCACGATCACGATTGATCCTTTGGCGCAATTTTCGCGGGCCCTTCATTTTCTCAATGTGGCGCCAGGTAGATCACATTCCATGACGCCGGCTTGGGCGTCGCCCGCAACCTCCCGCGGTCAAAGGCCACGCTTTGCAAGGGCGCCGGCTTGACCTTGTCCGGCGTATTCTCGCTATTCGCCGCCATCAGATCATCGTGCCGGAGCTCGAGGCGCTCGTGAACTGTCAGGGGACCGAAGCTTCTGGCCTCGACGCCCACCTCCATCTCCTGCTTTAGATCACGATTGAGCAGAAAGAGCGACAAGCCGCCGCCTTGTTCGGCGACTGCCGCTGTCTTGAGATACGGCACGTCAGGCGCTGGAAAGGTCCCGGCCGGTCTACCGTCAGGATTGTTATACGACGCATAGTCGGCTTCCGTCTCGACTTGCGCGTGCAAAATTCTTCCGCGACCAAAGCGGCTCATATGCGCAAAAGGAAAGAAGATGGTTTGGCGCCATGCACCTCCGCCTGTCTTAGTCATAATCGGCGCGATGACGTTCACGAGTTGCGCCAGGCAGGCAACTCTCACCCGATCGGCGTGATTCAACAGGGAAATGCAGGCGCCGCCGAAGGCGAGCGCGTCCTCCATTGTATAGAGTTCCTCAAGGATCGGGGGGCCACTGGCCAGCGGTCTACCGCCGGGGCAACCTCGTTGCGCGTTCGATACCAGACGTTCCATTCGTCGAAGCTCAGCATAAGACGCTTTTTGGAGCGCCGCTTAGCCGTTAGACGAAGCGGAGCCCATCCGCGAGGACAAAATAAAGCGTACAGTAATTATGGCACTTCCGCAGGATATCTTGTGGTTTTTGTCGATGCGCATTCTCACTGAGGGGTTTCAAATAAGCCTCTGGCCATCAGATGTAAGTGCGAACCAGGAAAGGGCATTTGGGCGCTTGGGACCACGCGTCAGGGCAGGAAAGTAGGCAAGAAGGTCTAAAGCGGGTAGGCGGCACCGGATATGCCCAGACGAAGGGTTCAGACACTCGGCAGAGGCAGTCGTGAGACTCAAATAGCGACAGGCCCACTGCCATCGCAGTGCTGGACCCGTTTCACCTTGGCCGAGCCCCTGTGGCCGCCGAATGAAAAGTCACAAGCAAATTAGGTCTGGGCCCAACGCCGTTCGTACGGATAGGCCGATGGGTTGGGCCTTTGGCGCGGCTTGCTAGGGCTACGTTGCAGGCTCGCCGAAGCAAAACCCTGGCATTCGGGCCAGGGTTTTGCATGGTCATCGACACTTTGACAGAGTGGATCAGAAGTCCATACCGCCCATGCCGGCGCCTGGAGGCATGGCCGGGCCGGCCGCGGCCTTCCTCGGCAGCTCGGCGACCATCGCTTCTGTCGTGATCAGCAGCGCCGCCACCGAGGAGGCGTTCTGGACCGCGATGCGCACGACCTTGGTCGGGTCAATGATGCCCTTGGAGACAAGGTTGCTATACTCGCCTGTCTGCGCATCGAAGCCATAAGAGTACTGCTCGTTGTCCAGGACTTTGCCGACCACGATCGAACCGTCTTCACCGGCGTTGATCGCGATCTGGCGGGCCGGCCAGGACAGCGCTTTTCGCACGATCTCGACGCCGGTTTTCTGGTCGTCGTTCTTGGTGCGCAGGCCTTTGAGCTGCTCGGAGGCC
>NZ_JAPRAQ010000059.1 GCF_029989365.1 Bradyrhizobium sp. Arg816
GTGGTGGCGAGCAACAACAGGACAGCTCGATCGCGAAGGTCGATCGGCGTCGCCTTGCCGATCGCATCGATGGCGCGGCGAACATCATCCCACGAAAGCCGGGGCGGTAAATGGGCCAGTCGCCAATATGGCGTTCTTGGGACGACGGGAGCCAGATCCTGCTCGTGGTGGCCACCCCAATGCAGAAAGCGGAGAAACGTTCGGATGTGAGAGATCGCCGCCGTGCGAGTGCCGGAGGTCGCCGAGAGCGACAGCCGATACTCGACAGCGGCAAGGAACGCCATCGCGGGACCTTGGCTCAAGGCCTCGTACCCTGCTCAGATAGTCAGAAAAGGAGCGCAAAAGCGGAGCGTCCGGATCATCGACTACAATGGGCGTCGAAGCAATGAATCGTTCGGGCGCCACCCGTCGCGCGTGTTGGAGCGCAGACACTGCCGCAATCCGCGGTGAGTCCGTGGTGAATGTGCATAGATAGCTATCGACGATAGCTTCGCCGATCGGCCGTGAACCGCAATGTGCTGCAACAAAACGGCCGAACCGCGCGATCCGGCTCAGATAAAGCTTAGCGGATGCTTGCTTGTAACCGAGCGAGAAAAAGTGCCCCGCGATGCGATCCATCTCGGCGCCGAGCGCCCCGTCACGAAGGCGTTTAAGTACCCCACGGTACGAAAAATAGAACTCGAGCATTGTGCCCCTCCGGCGTTACGGCGCAGGGGGATCCTGCGTCCGCACAAGGGGCACAAAATATTATGTGGCGGTGGAATCCAGCCGTGGCCGGCCCTGGCTGGCGTTAGGGCGCCTCCGCCACATAATCTCGTCCGACACATAAGAACGGGTCGAGACGGAGCATCTCCTGCACCTTGGCCGCAAGTCCATCGTGGCCACAGCGGAAGTCGACCGGTCGCGTTGCAACTTAAATCTTCAGATCAGCACCGGCCGCGATCATCGTGATGCTCGCACGGATCACCCGGGAGAGCTGCACCATCAATGGCCGTATCCGTCCGCAACACGACATCATCGATCGCGATCTCAAGCTTGATCGCCGGAGCCTGACGCTCCTCCAACGCACGGTCCACGACCAGCGGCGCGAATGTCGACGGGGATGTCTCGCACGGCGGCAACATGCCTTGCTGTCGAAACCTCCGTCGCCAATCGTAGATCTGCCAGCGCGTCGCTCCATACTTGCGCGCAACCTCGGACACCTGGGCACCGGGCAACAGACTCTCGGCAACGATCCGAGCTCTCTCAGCTCCCGAACGCACGCGGCGCCCCGACGGTCCTTCAAGAACTTCCAGCTGGCTCACCGACCCTGCCGATGGGCCGTCTAAATGGACGTCCTTTTTGCTGTCCAATCCCATCTCAAACCTCCGTCCAAGCCGGAGGCTTCTTCGCTTCTTCGCATAGCTATCGAGATCCCGAAGCAAGGGTTCCGACTAAGCGCTTACGGAGATCCATGTTCAAGTAGCGATGGTCCTCGAGCCAGGCTTCGTGGCGCTCGACGGTCAGCGCGCGGATAAGCCGAAGGCAGCTCTCGCCGTTGGGGAGGATTCTCACGACGTAGGTGCGCCGCCTGATCTCCTCGTTGAGACGCTCCAGCATGTTGTTGACTTCATGTGCTTGCGGTGCGCCAGCCGCAAACGGAACTAGGTCAGCGTCTCCTCGATGTTCTCTTCCACCCAGCCGGTTGGGATATTTGCCGCCCCATTTGCCGAGCCGGGCGGCCAGATCGCGCCGCACCTTAGCGATGTCGCGCCGGTCATACATCTAGCACAGTTCGAGCAGGCAATCGTCGTCGACCTTCCGAGGCACATAGTCGAGCGCATTCCTGAGAAAATGCACGTAGCAGCGCTGCCAGAAACGCCGGTGAGGACTTCGGGGATGGCCTCTTAAGCGCGGGATGGTCGTCGGAGACGACGAACTCCACCCCATGCAGGGCGGGCCTTCAATGTCTCCAGAAAATCCTTTCAGCTCGACCGGCTCTCCCGGTTGGCGAGTTCGACCGCAAGCACCTGGCGCCGGCCTTCCCAGTCAACCCCGATCGCGATCAGGACCGCGTGGCTGGCAATGATGCCATCCTCCCGGATCCGCTCATAGCGCGCGTCCAGGATCAGATAGGGGAATGGCTCCTTGAGCTTGCGTTCGCAGAACGCCTTCAGCGACGCATCCAGCCGCTTGTTGATCGCGCTGATCGCCGAGGCCGAGAAGGCATGCCCCACCAGCTCCTCGGTGACGTACTTCACCTTTCGCGTCGACACGCCCTGCACGTACATCTCGGCCAAGGCCGCAACCAGCGCCTTCTCCGAGCGCTGATAGCGCTCGAACAGCTCGGTCGAGAACCGCCCCTGCCGGTCCTGCGGCACCTTCAACTCGATCCTGCCGACCCGGGTGATCAGGGAGCGTATGTAGTAGCCGGACCGATAGCCGAGCCGAGCTTCGGTCCGCTCCCCTCTCTCCGCCCCCAGCGTCTCCGCCATCTCGGCTTCCAGCGTCTCCTGCACGGCGGCCTGGATCAGCGGCTTGAGGAACTCCTTGTCCGACGCCAAAAGCTGTTTGACGGCAGATACATCCGTCCTAATCTTCGTCACGGTCATGGTGGTCCTTGCTCCTCTACGAGTGGTGATAGTTCCAACCACCGGACTTACCATGACCGCTCCAGCCGCTCAGCTTTTGCAGAACCTCACGCACACTACCATAGATTCCTTTGGAGCCCTCGCAATCCAATCCGCCGGGCACGCTCAGCGTGCGGCTGATCAGATTGCCGGCCGGGCCCTCCCGCACCCGCGGGCTAGCGGCGCGGATCCGGTTGGCGAGCCAATCCGCTGCTTATCCGCTCAAGATGACCTAACCAAGGGCCGTCACCGGCTTTCAATTACCCACAAATGCTTTGATTCGATTGCGGTAGTCCTGATCAAAAAATCTTGAATCGGATGAATCGCTTGTGATTCATTGTCGTGCACCTGAATCGCCGACGACGAGGTGCCTTGATGAGTTCAAGCGGAAGAGCGTGTCGCTGGTCGGCCGGCCCGGATGATGGTGATGAAAATGCCGTCGAACATTGGACGGAGCGAGAGATCGACAAGACAGCGTTCAAGGATGCCCGTCTCGGTCAACGATTTAGCGAACTGCGAAGCAAATTGGTGACGGCATGGGCGGGAGCATACCGTTCGCGTGCCAGGACTGGGCGAACACGAAGGCGGCCTACCGCTTCTTCGCCAACGAGCGCGTGGAGGAAGCCGACATCCTCAGCGGTCACTTCGCCGCCACGCGCGCGCGTTACGATGATTGTAGAGGCCCGATCCTCCTTATTCAGGACACGACGGAATTCTCCTACCAGCGCGCAAACACGAGCGCTATTGGCCTGACCAAGAGCGTCAACAGCGGCCGGGGCAAGGACGGCCGTTGGCGCCATCACACGGTCTGCGGAATGCTGATGCATTCCAGTCTCGCCGTGACTGTCGAGGGCCTGCCGCTGGGACTGGCGGCGGTGAAGTTCTGGACACGGAAAAAGTTCAAAGGTACGGCGCAGCTCAAGAAGAAGATCAACCCGACCCGCGTTCCGATTGAGAAGAAGGAAAGCGTTCGCTGGCTCGACAATCTCAAGCAGTCGATCGAGCGGCTCGGACAGCCGGCGCGTTGCATTCATATCGGCGACCGCGAAAGCGACATCTACGAATTTATTGCCTGACGCAGGAGCTTGGCGGTCGTCCGTGAAGAATGCGGATTGACCTGAGAAATAAGCAGAATTGATCTTGATGTAGTATTCGATTTTGCAGGAAAGCGGGGTGTTGGACCTCGCTTTCTTGCGTTTTAGGATTTTGCTTTTGGGCGATTCGTGATTCCCTGACGGCGTCGTCGACATTGGGGAATGCGATGAGCAAGCCGCGGGATGATCGCCAGAAAGACCTGTTGCTTCCGGCGCTCGATCAGATCATCGACATGGGTCATCCGCTGGTGCGGTTGGCAGCGCTGATCGACTGGAACATCCTGAATGAGCGCTTCAGTTCGGTGTGCCAAGCAGGGTCGGGACAGCCGGGCTTGCCGACGCGGCTAGTCGCCGGCCTGTTCATTTTGAAGCACATGCACAACCTATCGGATGAGGTGCTGTGCGCTCGCTGGATCGAGAACCCCTACTACCAATACTTCTGCGGCGAATTGAGCTTCTGCCACCGTCTGCCGTTCGATCGATCGTCGATGACACGATGGCGGCAGCGGCTCGGCGAGGAACAGCTCGTCGCGTTGATCCAGGAAAGTCTTTCAGTGGCGCACAAGACCGGCGCTATCGGTCCCAAGGACCTGGAACGGGTGGTCGTCGATACCACAGTGCAGCCCAAGGCGGTTGCACATCCGACCGACGCGCGGCTGCTGCATCGAGCAATCATCAAGCTGGTCGGGCTCGCCAAGCGCAACCGTGTGCCGCTGCGCCAGAGCTATCTGCGCCTGGCCAAGCGCGCCGCCATCATGACCGGCCGCTATACCCACGCCCACCAGTTCAAACGCGCCCGGCGGCAGCTCAAGTTCCTGCGGACACGGCTTGGCCGGCTCATCCGCGACATCCGCCGCAAGATTGATGGCGATACGGTGCTGGAAGCTCGCTTCGGCCCGTTGCTCGGTTTAGCGCAGCAGGTGCGCAGCCAGGATCAGCATCAGCGCGGTCCGAAGGTCTATGCGTTACATGCTCCGGAGGTTGAGTGCATCGGCAAGGGTAAAGCCCGCGCGCCCTACGAGTTCGGCTGCAAGGTCAGCATCGTCACCCCCGTGACGTCTCCGAAGGGCGGCCAGTTCGTGCTCCATGCCAAGGCCCTGCATGGCAATCCCTTCGATGGGCACACGCTCGGTCCCGCAATCGCCGACATGGAGAAGCTCATCGGCGTGGAGGCTCGCCGTATCCACGTCGACAAAGGATATCGCGGTCACAACCACCCGCATCGGTTCAGGGTCTGGATCTCGGGTCAGGTCCGCCGCGTCACAGCTTCCATCCGTCGCGAGATGAAGCGTCGCGCGGCTGTCGAGCCCGTCATCGGCCACGTCAAGGCCGAGCACCGCATGGACCGAAATTATCTCAAGGGACGCCTCGGCGACCGCATCAACGCTGTTCTCGCCGCTGCCGGCTATAACTTCGGCCTGCTGCTGCGATGGCTCGCAGAGCTCTTGCGTGTCATCATCCGAGCCCTCTTCGAGACCGTCCCGGCTCGAAACATCGCTTGAGCCGGGCACCGCGCCAGTTCTTCACGAACGACTTGGCGCTCACTTCCTTGTCCGCGCCTGCGTCGATCGGCTGGCAGGCGATGGCGGTCATACGATTGCAACCGAGATGGAAGAGACCAGCGTCAAAGGCTTGCACTACATCGACGTGCGCAACGACAAGGATGAGACGACGAAGGCCGCGCTGGAAATCAAGTTCAAGCGGATCGCGGTCTTACCTCCCATCGGGACCCCGACGGTCGGTCAAACTCCCCCGGGTGAGGTCACCTCAAACTCCCCCACCTGATTCCGCCTGGCTGGGCGGCTGATCGGCCGCAAAGCGCGTAGCAGGACGTTTATTTTCGCCCCCTTTTAGGGAAGGGGGACGGGGAGTTGAACGTCTTGAAGCCGCATCTGCGAAGCACTGTATTTACGTTACTTGAGCGCCAGACGAGCCAACGAGCCCTCGACACAGCGCAGCGTCCCGTCCCGTTGCATGTCGGACGCTGTTAGCCTGGCGTAGATTGATGGCGGCAGGTTGCCGATCCCGCTGTGCGGACGAACGGTGTTGTAATCGTCCTGCCATTCGGCGAGCAGCTCCCGAGCATGATCGAGTGACGAGAACAATGTCTCGTTCAACAACTCGTCGCGCAGTCGTCCATTGAAGCTTTCCACGAAGGCATTCTGCTGCGGCTTGCCCGGCGCGATGTAGTGCCACTCGATCCGGGTGAGCTGCGACCAACGCAGGATGGCCA
>NZ_JAPRAQ010000060.1:0-2500 GCF_029989365.1 Bradyrhizobium sp. Arg816
CGGTCTCGGGCTGTTTGACAAGTGAAGATGAAGAAAGAGAAACGTGGACGGCGGAGTCCTTGCGCCTCTCGGACACTGAAGAGCTTCGGCTTTTGAGTTCTGAGAGGGGACGAAAGACTTCGGCGGTACACGTTTTAAAGGAAACACCATCGTTGCCAGCGATGTGAATCGCAGGCAGCTCATCGGCTTCGGTCGATGGAAAAATGGTGGGACCTCGTCAAACGTTGTGATCAGCCGGTTCAAAGTTCAAGTCCAACTTGAGAGTTTGATCCTGGCTCAGAGCGAACGCTGGCGGCAGGCTTAACACATGCAAGTCGAGCGGGCGTAGCAATACGTCAGCGGCAGACGGGTGAGTAACGCGTGGGAACGTACCTTTTGGTTCGGAACAACACAGGGAAACTTGTGCTAATACCGGATAAGCCCTTACGGGGAAAGATTTATCGCCGAAAGATCGGCCCGCGTCTGATTAGCTAGTTGGTGAGGTAATGGCTCACCAAGGCGACGATCAGTAGCTGGTCTGAGAGGATGATCAGCCACATTGGGACTGAGACACGGCCCAAACTCCTACGGGAGGCAGCAGTGGGGAATATTGGACAATGGGGGCAACCCTGATCCAGCCATGCCGCGTGAGTGATGAAGGCCCTAGGGTTGTAAAGCTCTTTTGTGCGGGAAGATAATGACGGTACCGCAAGAATAAGCCCCGGCTAACTTCGTGCCAGCAGCCGCGGTAATACGAAGGGGGCTAGCGTTGCTCGGAATCACTGGGCGTAAAGGGTGCGTAGGCGGGTCTTTAAGTCAGGGGTGAAATCCTGGAGCTCAACTCCAGAACTGCCTTTGATACTGAAGATCTTGAGTTCGGGAGAGGTGAGTGGAACTGCGAGTGTAGAGGTGAAATTCGTAGATATTCGCAAGAACACCAGTGGCGAAGGCGGCTCACTGGCCCGATACTGACGCTGAGGCACGAAAGCGTGGGGAGCAAACAGGATTAGATACCCTGGTAGTCCACGCCGTAAACGATGAATGCCAGCCGTTAGTGGGTTTACTCACTAGTGGCGCAGCTAACGCTTTAAGCATTCCGCCTGGGGAGTACGGTCGCAAGATTAAAACTCAAAGGAATTGACGGGGGCCCGCACAAGCGGTGGAGCATGTGGTTTAATTCGACGCAACGCGCAGAACCTTACCAGCCCTTGACATGTCCAGGACCGGTCGCAGAGATGTGACCTTCTCTTCGGAGCCTGGAACACAGGTGCTGCATGGCTGTCGTCAGCTCGTGTCGTGAGATGTTGGGTTAAGTCCCGCAACGAGCGCAACCCCCGTCCTTAGTTGCTACCATTTAGTTGAGCACTCTAAGGAGACTGCCGGTGATAAGCCGCGAGGAAGGTGGGGATGACGTCAAGTCCTCATGGCCCTTACGGGCTGGGCTACACACGTGCTACAATGGCGGTGACAATGGGATGCTAAGGGGCGACCCTTCGCAAATCTCAAAAAGCCGTCTCAGTTCGGATTGGGCTCTGCAACTCGAGCCCATGAAGTTGGAATCGCTAGTAATCGTGGATCAGCACGCCACGGTGAATACGTTCCCGGGCCTTGTACACACCGCCCGTCACACCATGGGAGTTGGTTTTACCTGAAGACGGTGCGCTAACCCGCAAGGGAGGCAGCCGGCCACGGTAGGGTCAGCGACTGGGGTGAAGTCGTAACAAGGTAGCCGTAGGGGAACCTGCGGCTGGATCACCTCCTTTCTAAGGATGGTTCTTCAGAAGCTTGCTTCTATCGAACCGTTTTAGAAACATCAGTGGCCAACGATCGTCAGGATTGTTGAGCTGCATTGGCGGGATTTCGCCGTCTTCGTTTCTCTTTCTTCGCGGACGAACACGCGCTGGGGCTGCAACCTTGCAGAATCCCTGGTCCTTGACTGGATATGCGTTAGGGGCTTGTAGCTCAGTTGGTTAGAGCGCGCGCTTGATAAGCGTGAGGTCGGAAGTTCAAGTCTTCCCAGGCCCACCACACTCATCGAGTGAGCATTCGTCTTCTGGTTACGGGGCCATAGCTCAGCTGGGAGAGCGCGTGCTTTGCAAGCATGAGGTCGTCGGTTCGATCCCGTCTGGCTCCACCAGATGGTTTGATCATCGACTGATCGTGCACCTGAATCGTCCGCGAAACATCACTTCGCACCCACTAGTCCGGATGGACAGTGACGTGCGTGATTTCTGACATCGTAAAGAGGAGATCGATCCGAGTTGGATCGGGCAACAAGCAATTGTTGCGCGATACTTCATTATCTCCGGATCATTTCGGCGCTCGTGCGCCTTTCAATGTAGCTCACAAGGCTGCGTCTGGAAGGAATGCGAGTTGTAAATGATCCTTTTAGCGAAGCTTGACCGCCTCGCTATCGGAACGATCTTACGAAGCAAGCTGGTCTTTCTAATCATTGTCCGGCTGCAGATAGCGTTCATCGAGGGCGCGTGCCGCAAGGTAATTCTGCAGACAACATTCTGCC
>NZ_JAPRAQ010000061.1 GCF_029989365.1 Bradyrhizobium sp. Arg816
TACTCTGTCAGGATAGTTGCATCGCTTGCGGCCCACGAGGCGACGCAGGCAGAGCCGATCTGGGGCATCGTTCCGACCGCGATGTTCAACATCTTCGATTTCAGCTGCAATCCGGAATCGCTGCGGAACTCAAGGATCGTTGCATCCCCAACGAAGGTCATGTTGACGATGCGCCCTTGAATTCCACCTGAATTGTCTGCGGCCGTCATGTCGAGCCGCAAATGTTCGGGCCGCACGCAAAGCGTGGCATCCCTGTCCGCATCGGTCCATGGCGCCGCGGGCAACCTCTCGCCTGCCGCGCCGTGAGCGACGCCTGATCTGAGCGTGGCAGGGATGAGATTAACATCACCGACGAAACTCGCCACGAACAAGTCCGCTGGCCTGCGGTAGATATCCTGCGGTGCAGAGACTTGTCGTATCCGGCCCTCATGCATCACCGCGACCCGATCGGACATGGCGAGCGCCTCATCCTGATCGTGCGTGACGTAGACCATCGTCTTGCCGACTTCCTTGTGCAGCGTCTTGATTTCGTTTCTGAGATGCTCGCGCAACTTCTTGTCCAATGCGCCCAGGGGCTCGTCCAGAAGAAGGACGGGCGGGTCGAATACCAAGGCCCGGGCGATCGCAACTCTCTGTTGCTGCCCGCCGGACATCTGATGCGGGTAGCGCGAGGCCAGAGCGCCAAGGTGCACCTGGTCGAGCACGCGGCGCACGCGCTCTTCGACCTCCGCCTTGGGCAGACGCCGCATGCGAAGCGGATAGGCAACGTTCTCGGCGACCGTCATGTGCGGAAAGAGAGCGTAATTTTGGAAAATCACACCGAGTTCGCGACGGTGGGGCGGCAGACGCGTGATGTCCCTGTCATCCAGCAGCACCTGACCATTGTCCGGCATCTCGAAACCAGCGATCATCATCAGAGTCGTTGTCTTTCCCGAGCCGCTCGGACCCAGCAACGAAATGAACTCTCCAGGAGATATGGAAAGGCTGACATCGTCGACGGCCGTTGCGCTGCCGTAACGTTTTTGAAGGTTATGCAGCGCGATACTTCCGATCTTCACATCAGTGCCGCTCAGCCCGGTCTTCATCAACATTTCGGCTCCCTAGAGTAGTCCAATTACTTCGTTCATGCTTGATCTATCTGCTGAGTTCGCGCCTCAGCTGATCTTTCGGCGACGCAACATAGCACCGACGATAATAACAACCGCTGCAAACAGCATCTGCAGCGTAGCGACGGCCGCAATGGTGGGATTTATGTCCTGCTGGATACCCTCCCACATGCGCATGGGCAAAGTCGTGAGCCGTCCGATTCCCAGGAACAGCACGTAGACGACGTCATCGAACGAGGTCAGGAATGCAAAGAAGCTGGCCACAAGGAATGCCGGCAGGACGAGCGGCGCGATAATGGTGCGGAAGGTGGCCAGAGGCCCTGCGCCAAGGCTGCGGGCTGCCCGCTCGTAGGTCGGGTTGAGATCACGCAGATTGGCAACCACGATCACCACCACGTAGGGAATCGCATGGACAGCATGACCGAGCGCCAAGCCGAACTCGGTACCCTGAAGCCCCACCCGTGCCAGCAGGAAATAAGTCGCGATCGCCACGACAATGGTCGGCATGATGATTGGCGAGAGCACAAGTGCGATCATCGCGCCGCGACCGCGGATGCGACCGCGCGATAGGCCGAAGGCAAGCATGCCACCGAGCAGGGTGCCCATGCCGGCCGCCATCAGGCCGACGCGGATACTGGCGAATGTTGCGCGTAACCACTGTGCATCGGAAAAGTAGGCTTGGTAGTTCCGTAGCGAGTACCCTGGCAAGGGGAAGACGAAATAGGAGGACGAGCTGAACGACAGGTAGGCCACGATCAGGACGGGCAGCAGCAGAAGAACGGCCAGGACGATAGCCAGCATCGTAACCCCTTGACCGCCCATCGAAGGGAGCCAGCGATCGAGCGCGTTGGTTGCGGAGCCGACGCGCATAAGCCACTGCGTTCCCATCTGGCGTCGCGCTGTCTTGGAGCCGCCTTGGTCATCGGAGAAGCCCAAAAGCTGCTCGATCGGGAAGAAGCGCGAGCCGATCCACAATATACTCAGGACGACCACCAGGAGGAGCATCGAGAGGGCGGAGCCAAAATTCCAATTTAGCTGGTCGACGACCTGGGAGCTGATCGCGCTGGTGATGGTCAGATCCGACAAGCCGCCAAGCAATGCGGGCGTGATGTAGAAGCCGAGACAATAGATGAAGACGAGCAAGATTCCTGCGATAAGACCGGGCAGGCTGAGCGGCAGAAAAATCGTCAGGAAGGCGGAAAGGGGGCTCGCACCGTTAGCTCTTGCTGCGCGCAACAGCCTCTGGTCGATGCCGGACATGACCGTGACCATCGGCAGGATCATGAGCGGCATGACGATGTGAGTCATGCCAATGATCACGCCGAAGCGGTTGTAGAGCAAGGGGACAGGCTGGGATATCCATCCGAGTTGAAGCAGGGTCTCGTTGACGACACCGCTGCGCCCGAGAAGAACGATCCAGGCGAAGGTCCGCGCCAGAACGCTGGTGAAATACGGCAGCACAACTGCGATTAGCAGGAACGTCCGCAGTGTGGTCCCACCCGTTGTGAGCGCGTAGGCGACGGGATAGCCAAGAAAAAAGGCCAGCGCAGTCACCGAAACGCTGATCTCCAGCGTCGTGCGCAAGACGGTGATATAGGCTGGATTGGAGCCGATGCGCAGAAAATGAGATAGCGTCCAGTTCGGCATCCCAAGTGATAGCAACAGAAGCTCACCGAGCGGCACCACGAAGAGCACCGCGAGGAAGATGCATCCGGGCAGCAACAACCAGGCCCACGGCGTGGGCCGGCTTGATGCCGAAGCGCGTGAAGATTCTGGCCGTCCGGTGATTGCAACAGAACTCATTGTGCCCGCCATGCCAGCCAGCGCTCCTGAAGGTGATCTAGATTGGTCCTGCCGTCCGGGCGCTTCGCCGTGAGCCAGGCGGAGTCCTCAACGATGCACTTCGAAGAGTTCTCCGGATTTACGGCGAGCAGCGGGCTCAAGTCGGCCGGCAGATATTTGAGCTGGTTCGTATTCGGTGCGGCATAGCCCGTGCCTTGCGACCACGCAGCCGCAATCTGCGCCCGGTTCATGAAAGCGAGAAGCTTCTGCGCGTTCGTTGTGTTGGGCCCTCCCTTCAGAATCACCGAGTAAGCGTAGTTCAGGCAAGCACCATCCCAGACAAGCTTGATCGGTGCGCCCTGGTTGATCGCGCTCACCAGCCGGCCGTCATACGCAGCTGTCATCGCGTACTCTCGATTGATCAGCAGTTGAGGTGCTTCGCCCCCGGCGGTCCACCACTTCGTGACATGCGGCTTGATCTCGTTGAGTTTTTCGAACGCGCGATCCAGCTTGTCGTCAGTAAGTGGCCAAACATCCTTGGGTGCAACACCAGCGGCGAGCAGCGCAGGCGGACAGCTAAACTTGGCTTCGGTCGCGTAGAGCCCGCGCGGTCCCGGGAAGTTCTTAACGTCCCAGAAATCTACCCAACTCTTCGGGCCACTCTTCGGAAAGGCGCGTTGATCGTAAGCGAGCGCCATCGCGTACAGGTATCCTACGACGGCGTCCTTAAACCGAGCCTGGGCTGGCACTCCTTCGACCGATTCATCATCCCAAAGGCCATAATCGATCGGCACGAACATCCCGGCATCATGCATATCGGGGTATGCCCGCGCAGTAAGGGTGGTGAGGTCCCAATCTACACGGCCCGCCTGATGCATCGCCTTAATCAGAGGCTCGGAGTTTTGCCCTGTCACGCTGACGACCTTGATACCGGTTGCTTTCGTGAATGGATCAAAGACATTTCGCTGAGCGCCCTCTGTGAAAGAGCCGCCAAAGCTGAAATAGACGACCTCGCCACTGCCCGCGAGCTTTTCCTCCGCCCAAGCTGTGGTGACTTTGGCGAAGAGCGGTATGCTCAACAGCGCTGCCGTCGATCGAAGTAGCGAGCGTCGGCTCAGGCCACCAAGCGCATGGTCACTGGCATCCTGATCACGCATGACGTTCCCCTCCTTTAAGCAAGACTAACCCGTTCCGCGCATAATAT
>NZ_JAPRAQ010000062.1 GCF_029989365.1 Bradyrhizobium sp. Arg816
CTGATTATTATGTGGCGGAGGAATCCAGCCGTGGCCGGCCCTGGCTGGCGTTAGGGCGCCTCCGCCACATAATCTCGTCCGACACATAAGAACGGTTATGTTGCACGCAACATAACCATACAGCGGTCATCTGTTCGTCTTCCGTGGTCGGCGCAGCAATCTTGTGAAGATGATCTGGCATGATGGCCAGGGGGTATGCCTGTTCACTAAGAGACTCGAGAGGTTCGTCTGGCCATCGGTTCCGGGCGAGCTGTGACGATCTCGTCGGCTCGGATGAGCTATTGTTGTCCGGAATCGATTGGCGCAACCCGCAAGAAACTCACGTGTCGGATAGCCGTTTTTGGTTTGAATCTGCGGCATGATCTGATTCAATGGCTTCATGATATCGAAGCTGGACGACCTTCCGTCGGATCTTGTCAGTGCCCTGGCGGCGCTGCAAGCCGAGCGTGAGGCCGGCTGCGGGCTGAGGCCGATGGCTGCCAGTAGGAAAACTGAGTATCCCCAGTGCGAGCTGGTTGGCATGCGACTTGCTAATTCACGTCGCAGAGCCAGCGAATAGAGTCGAGGAATGATCAGTTCCAGTGAGAGTGCAAGTGAAGTTCGCTTGGAGAACGCGCTGGGCGTCGGTTCATTGGCTCCGCTGATCGAAGTGGAAGGCTCGGTACGTGGCCAGGCCCTCACAAACATCGAGTGCGAGCAAGTGTACATTGTCACACTTTTAGTCGACGTTGTGTGGGCCATGTCTCGCCCATGCCGAACTTGGCGCCCTTGCAAGACAAATATAGCAGCGGAGTTGAGTTCCTCGGGATCGCGGCTGACGAACAGCGTTCAACGGCAAACGAAGCGAGAGCCAAGTTGGATCGATCATTCGACACAGCTCCATGGTGTCCTGCCTAAGGTTCTGAACGGATGCTGCTCGAACAGCGAAGAAGCGAAAGCTCTGGATGCGAGCGGATAAAATCGGGTCGACGCAGAATGCGCGAGGTATCGCAGAAGCGAGCGCTGATTGAACCAATCCTCGCCAGACTTAGATCGGCCATGAAGCGTATGGATTGGCCGATGGCCCTTTCGGCGGTGGAGGAGGTCCTTGCGACAATGCCGGAGGAGGTTACCTTGCGTGGGCTTCAAGCGGAGTTGCTGCTTCACAAGATGCACGACATGCCGGCCGGCTTGCCCGTCTTGCGCCGATTGGTTCGCGACGCAATCGAGAAGAAATCCGTGGTCTGGATGAGCGTAGCGATTCGCAAGCTATTCGATCCGTCGAAAGACTACTCCGATTTCCCGCGTGCTGAGCGCTTTGCGATGGGCCAGGAGCTGTCCGAACAAATCTTGGTGGCGAAACCGTCGCAGGGCGGCGAGGGTGCGAAGTTCCTGTCCTATGGAGCGATTGCACAGTATTACTATGAGGCCGGTAAGAGGAAGCAAGCAATCGAATTGGTCGAGCTGGGGTTGAAGTGGCTGGATGCAGCGCCTGCCGTGGATGCAGCAAAAACGGACCTCGTGCAATGCTCTCTCCAGGCGTTGGCCACCGGCAGGGGTGAGAACTGTGTTCCGAAGAGTGCCGTTCGACGCCATAAAACACGTCTCTGGAAACCGAAATAGCCATGGTAGGCAGCGTCAACAATCAGTTATCATGTCTTTCAGCCTCGTTTGGCAACCTCAACCAATGCGGCATTCACATGCGGCGGTGATAGGAAACGAGGTCGGTAAACGCATGCGAGCGGGTGGGCATGCCGCGCCGGTGGATGGGCGCCGCGCTGACTTTGGTAATGGACCGCCGGCGCTGGCCACCGAGGCAGCTGGCGCTGCTATCGAGTATCGGCTGTCGCGCTCGGCTCTTCCGGCACTCGCACTGCGGGCGATCTCTCACAACCGAACGTTTCTCCCCTTTCTGTATTGGAGTGGCCACCACGGAGCGGGATCTGGCTCCCGCCGTTCCAAGAAACGCCAACATGGCGACTAGCCCATTCACCGCCGCGGTCTTTTGCGAGATCACGTTCGCCGCGCCATCAATGCGATCGGCAAGGCGATACCTATCGACCTTCGCGACCAAGCTGTCCTGTTGTTGCTCCCACCACAGGCATTCGCAACGGCGCGCTACGCGTTGTTCAGCTCCGGGATGTCGACTGGCGAGTGGCGGGGTTTTATCCGGCGCACCAAGGCCGAGCATGATCGAGTGGCCCGGCTCATCAAGGGGCACCAGCGGGGGCCGATAGTCAGCATCTGTTGCTGTCCTTCACGCCGCCCGTGAGACCATTCAAGTTACGCGTCGTGTGTTGCGAGGATCGTGTGGAGCGATGCAGCAGGGTAGGATTGAACTCGGTCGGGTCGGAAGCGCAAATCTCCTGCGCCCCAGTCGAACCACTCAGCTGGGGCCACGATGGCCGATCGACAAGTTTGCCGATCTTCTAGGCACCGAAGCATCAATGAAACGGCTCTGTATGTGAAGGTCGGCGTCGCAGCTCGCCGAGGTCGTGCTCCCCCCTTCCGGGAGGCCTCGCATGACCGCTCTTCCTCGGCGACACGGTCGGGCGCTACATCGAGCTGCGCCGTTCCCTGGGCTACGCTTCGACAAGTACGCCGGCACGCCGCGGGCGTTCGCTACGTCGAGCGATCTCAGCTGGGTGGGCCGCCGCCCGGACGACCGCGCAGGACTTCGTCCTGTCGTTCGGTGGCACCACCGCCAGCCGCGCCATCCGTCACGGCGTGCTCCGCCGATTTTACGAGTACCTGGCGGTCTACGTGCCTCAGACCGAGATCTTGGAGTGCAAAGCTTTCCCGCCGTCCAGGGGCGATTCGGCCGCCGCGTATCCTCGGTGAGGCGGAGCTGGCGTCTCTTATTGACGCCTACAGCTTCATTTCGCCAGGGAACCCTCTCGGGGGCCGCGCGCTGACGACGCTAATCGGATTGTTGGCCAGCATGGGATTACGATCGGGCGAAGTGGTCCCTCTTGATCGCGGCGACGTCGATCTGACCAAAGGGGTCGTACTCGTCTGCAAAACCAAGTTCCGTAAAGACCGCTCAGTTCGTGTTCACCGGACGACCCAAGGCAGCCCTCGATACGCCCGTGAGCGCGATACCATGGTTTCCTGGCCCAAAGGTGAGGCCTTCTTCCTCCGTTTGCGAGGCGGCCGTCTGTCGGCGACAGGCCTGCAAAGCAACGTCTCTAAGGCCCACAAGCTCGCGGGTCTTGACAAGGGCAAGCCTCGGCGAAACGGGCGAGTGGCGAGAACCGGCGCTCGCGTGTCCGAAGCGACCGGCGTAAACGTGCGCAGGTTCTGCTTCACGGCAAGGGAGCCCGAGATCGCCTCATGCCCTTCCTAAGGATCTAGTGCGCGTCGTTGGCGGGCCTATTGACCGAACACGGTCGCGTCCATCATGAACCGCGGCCGATCTTCGTCGCGGCCACAACGAGCGCCCATGCGCGGCGGAAGTTCTGGGCGTTCACTTGCGACGAAATCGCCGATTGCCGCGGCGGCGGTGCACAGAACTGGCGAGCCAGTTTCCTCAATCCGGGCACCAATCCCAGTTGCGCTGCTTCCGCCGTAAGGCGCTCACCGGCAGTTCCGGCACAGGTGAATAACGCCGCGATCTTCCGAGGCCTTGACCTGCCACTGCGCATTTCCTCCAGAAGGAGTTAGAGGCCGGCCCGAAGAAGGACGGACAGATGAAGCGAGCAAGGTTCACGGAAGAGCAGATTATCGCGGTATTAAAGGAGCATGAGGCTGGGGCGAAGACAGCCGACCTGGCTCGCAAGCACGGTGTTTCCGA
>NZ_JAPRAQ010000063.1 GCF_029989365.1 Bradyrhizobium sp. Arg816
TCCCGCGACTCTGAAACTCCTTCAGCAGGCGCTTGTAGTCGATGTCGAAGCCCAGAGTTTTCGCCGTCGCGTAGAGATTGGCCCCATCGATGAAGAGCGCGATCTTGTTAGTGGCAGAAGGTGACATGGCTGCCGTTTCCGAGCGATCTACAAGGTAATAGCTGAGAGGAAACTACATCCGCACCGGGAAGTAGTCGGTCGCATTTTATACAGATATCACCGAAGATCGTCAGCGCCATGGTGCTTTCGGGAGACCCGTACGCAGTCCCAGGAACTCGTGCATTAGCCGAAAGTTGTTCTGTCAGAATTGTAATGTTTGCTGTTTATTTTTGAAGCTCTTTGATGGGGGCGCGCAATGGCCTTTGGCGATTTTGCTCTCTTCGACCTTTCGATTTGCAGGCGCGGCCGCACCTGGCGGTGGTTTGTTTCAGATCAATGCGGTAGTCCTCTGTTGGCCGGTGACGAGCGCAGTCGGTCCGCTGCGCAATACATGGCAGCTCGAGCTATGTTCCAGTTACTGTTGACCGCTCCCTATCGCAATCGAATGAGATCCGAGGATGCACCGCCTACGCTGGGCAGTAGGCCGGGAGGCCACTAGGACCCAGCCGGTCGCAGCGCGGCTGACCAATGGTGAGCTTTGCTTAAGGTTGCAACGAGGCGGATCTCCTACCTGGCTGCCTCTGGCGTGCCGCGGCTCTGGCGCCGCCTTCGGCGCGCAATGACGCGAAAGACGGAAATGGGGGATTGCTTAGTAGTCACGATGCGAAGCCCACGCGCCGCTCAACGGAGGTGGCATGGCTGCTCCTTAGGCGGGGGCGCCGACCTAGCCCACGTGGTTACCTGGAGCACCTGATCGATCGCACCGTGCTTCGCTTGAGCATGAGCTGACCAGCATCTCCAGCTTGGATTGCTCCTCGCTCAGGCGCCGCTCGACAAACTGGCGCTCGGACTCCGTCAGATTGGTTTGCAATAAAAGGCGATAGCGTCGAATATTTTTGCGATGTGCACGCGCCAAATGGTCGTCGATCATCGTGTGTCTTTCTGTGACGGGTAGACTAATCCATTCCATCGTTTGCTTGACGGGGCATGCAACCCCGAGCAGCACTGCAAGACATCGCGAAGTACCTTCGCCCGCTCCCCGACATGGTAGTGAGCTTTTCTTCCCCGATCTGTGAATTAGTTCACAATCCCAGCGCCGGGTTGTTGGGCTGCAACTCGCTTGCCCGTTATCAGACCACTGATTGCTTCGAAAACACTGCTCGACGTTCGCGCGCTGCGGGTTTTTTTGCTTGTCAGCCCCAAGACGGTCGACCTAGGCTATGTTCATTGTTCAACCGGAGGCGGACGTGGCGACAGGTATTGTGAAGTGGTTTAACGCAACCAAGGGATTCGGTTTCATCCAGCCCGATGACGGCGGCCAGGATGTTTTCGTGCACATTAGCGCGGTGGAGCGCGCCGGCTTATCGGGCTTGGCTGAGGGGCAGAAGGTCTCTTACGAAATCTAAGTTGATCGCAAGCGCGGAAAGAGCAGCGCAGAAAATCTGCGCGTCTGACGGCTGCCGCGACCATAGCGCTGAGGTTGATCACTGCACCTTTTGTCCGAGGTCTCTCAGGAGCGCGTGGAGAAAGTCGCTGGCATGGTCGTATCGCGCGTTGCCATCCGTGATTTGACGGGCGCGCGGCTCCATTAAGCGGCCAACGGTTTCGGAACCGAGCAGCTCAACTCTGTCCGACCACTGCAGCAGCAAACTATCGGGGATGTCTTCCGCAGATCCGAATAGCTTCAGAAGGCAATGTTCGCCCTCGGGTTTATGGTCATGATGAGCCTTAGCCGCATAGAAAGCGAACAACCCGCGAAAGGCATCACGGGAAACGGCAGGTTTTCCCATCGCAATGTCCTTGAAAAATTTAACACTCTCAATGGGAGCAAGTCTGAAGCCCTCGTGCGGGAAAAGCCAGCAAAAAGTTCAGTTTCGCACTGCACCCGTGTAAAGAGTAGAGGCGGCCTGTTGGGCGACCTTCAACTTTTATTGCGCTGATCAAAATCGCGCTTAGATCGGCCGTCGCAGCGTTGCCCCCTTGAGGCGCCGATGAAAAAGTTACAATAAGAGGTACCAGCCCCGGTGCCGGGAGGATGGGCGAGGTGGCTTACCTCTGCCCAACAAGATCTGACCAAAGTTTCCGGGAAAAAGATGCAAGCCCTACTCAGACGCTGCGCCTGATCGAAGCGTTCCCGAAAATTAGGCTAAGACCCCGGGCTCGGTGATGTACGAGCAGGGGCAGGGCGTGAAGCAACTGGAGAAGTCGCGGCAAAGGTCCGAGCGGACAAATAGATCCTTGGCCGGCGTCGTCTTCGCGCCAGGGGCGCTAGCGCTCGACAGCCATTTCATCGGTCGGGGCGAGCGAAAGCGTGAGTTCAGGATCGTGGCAGTTGCAGAGCGCATTCCCGTTCGGCGCCCTCTGCAGGAGCGATCAGCTTCCGATATTGGCTTTCGTACTCTTTTGCCATTCGTTTCGCGGAAAAGCGCTCCTCGAACCGGGCGCGCAC
>NZ_JAPRAQ010000064.1 GCF_029989365.1 Bradyrhizobium sp. Arg816
TCCGCTGCCGGAACCTGGCCCCAGAGCAATCGCACCCAGCAATGTCTACGCTCGGGCTAGCGTTCGCGCGCGTCGCAATGCGGCTGTCACCTTTCCTTCTCCCAGTGGTCGTGCTCGGCCTGAACACGCTTCTCGATCGCGGCCCGCTCGGCGTCGGGGGATTTAGCCCGCTCTTCGTGCGCGCGCTGCGACTTTTCGAGCGCCGCCTGCGCTTTCGCGACCAGTCTCTCGCGTTTGACCTCCTCCTTCTCCCTGGCCACTTTTGCTGGCGCTCGGACTCGGAAGCCGCTTTGCGTGAGTCCTCGACGATAATCTTAGGGCCGGTCGCTTCTTCGAAGCTGGACGCGGGGTCTTTCTTCGGAGGCTCTCATCTTCCAGATCAGGCAAAGCGGAGTGCTCCGCGACCGTAGCCGACGAAGGCGGGCCGAGCTGGAGGATGATATTCAAGCAATGGACGTTGCCGAGGCAATTGCCAAACGGCTTCTGACCGAACGTCCGGAGCTGAAGAATCTTCATTACTGCATCGTGGTCTCAAATGATGATTGGGGAGGAAGTCTGCCGCATCCCCCTAGATATTGTTCACTGAACCTGGAAACTGGCCACGGGCGTGGTGCGTTAGCGAGTCAGGATTCTCCAAGGTGTCCGGCCGTCCGTTCAAGCAAATCCGCAAAGCCATCGCGCTCGGAAACTCGAACCCATCGAGCGAAGCCTCCTTCGGACGCGCCCATGCTTATCCTCGCCGAAAGATTCGGCCGCGTTCGGCGGCGAGGGCAAGATCTGCCCAATCGCCAGCGAGCTTCAACCATCCGTCGCGGTCGACTTGATTGGTGCTCCGCGCGGCCTCCTCACGACATGAAGCCGCCTCCTTGTAGAACTGCTGCGCTGAAGAGGGCATTTCGGCATAACGGGACAAACTACCGGATGGATCGCTCTTCATCGTCGGCCTCGGGGCTAGACCGGCAGCTTCGCAAGAGTGGCTGGTCGTTCTTGCAACACTGTCCTGGTGCCGGCGTTCCTATTTGCGGGTCAAACCCTTGAATGAACTAGCGCGAAGTAGCCCTTCTGACGTGATGTCCCGGTACTCGACCTCCGCAAAGTATCTTGGCTCTACCCAGGTGGCCTTAGGCTTCTTGATGGGCTTGGTGAGCTTGGTTTTCAGGCTAACGACCGTATCGAGGGCTTTGCGGATTTCCGCCGACTTCGTCCGGCTCCAGCCCGTCCCGACCTTGCCAATGTAGACCAGCTCCTTGCCATCCTTCTTGCCGAGGTAGAGCGCGGCGACGCCGGTTGGGTCTTTGACGAAGCCGACAACGGGGAAATTCTCGCGCTGGGCCGTCTTCAGCTTCCACCAGGCTTCGGTGCGCTCCGATCGATACGGGGCGTCCACGCGCTTGGAAACGATGCCTTCGAAGTTCAACCGTGCTGCGGCCTTGAATAGCTCCTGCCCGTCACCTTCGGCGTGCTCGCTGTAGAGAGCTGGCGGTTCTATGCCGTGCGTCTCGAATAACTCCTTCAGCAGTTCTTTCCGCGCAAAGCTGAGAGGTCTTCCGAAGGTCCCCGCCATCCAGCCATAGGAGATCGAAGGCGTAATACTGCAAACGATCCTGACGGCCTCCTGCGAGTTCGGCCTGGAGTTCGGAGAAGTTGGTACGGCCTTCGTGGACGACTACGACCTCGCCGTCGATGATGGCCTGGTATGGAAGGTCGAAGGCACCGGCAATGACGGAGAAGCGCTTAATCCAATCGTGACCGTTGCGGGTGAAGGCTTTGCGGGTGTCGCCATCGATGTGGAATGGGATGCGGTAACCGTCGTATTTGATTTCGTGAATCCAGTCCTCGCCCGCCGGGGCTTTCATCTTGAGCGTGGCGAGCTGAGGCTTGATGAAGCCCGGCATCGCCGGTCTGGTACGCCTTGCCACTTACGCAACTCACAAAAAGCCCGCCGATCGGTTGCGGCCAACGGCGGGGAGTTTACCTAGCTTACTCAACAAATCTCTAACTTCGGAGCTGCCATGGTGTTCCACAGACGAATACACCCCGACCCGGCCACACACCGCAATCGACTGTCCAGGTTGTGTTTCCGCGAACGGGCCCCGAACGTCCCGCGAACAGGATATGATAAAAGAGAACGGCCTCAGGGGACGTCACTCGTGGTTCGGTTCGGCCCGATGCTGCGCAGGCTTGTTGAGGAAACCTCCGATTGCCGGGGGCCGCTTCGCGTACTGGTCGGTCGCTCAATGTGCCCGCAGGAACTATAAGTGGCAGCCATGGTTCTCCGGGTGACGCAACGTAATGGCTGCCCAGATGTCCCAGACCGTCTCCGACTTCATCGTCCAACGTCTGCATCAATGGGGCGTCCGCCATATCTTCGGTTACCCCGGTGACGGCATTAATGGCGTGTTCGGCGCCA
>NZ_JAPRAQ010000065.1 GCF_029989365.1 Bradyrhizobium sp. Arg816
CTGCCGCGTCTGGAAGCGCTGGCGCATGCCGGCGAGACGCTGATGAGCAAATTCCGCGACGGCATGCCGGTGACGGCTGGCGCGGTGACGTTGATCCTAGCATCGATCGACCGCATCAAGGAGATCCTGGCAGGCCTCGAGGCGACCGAAGCCGAGCCCGAGGGCACCGACCGCGATCTCATCGACAAGCTGGAAGCGATGGTCGAGCAGGGCATGGCAGCGATGGCTGCTGGAGCCGCTGCTACCGTGGCCGAAGCGCCGCCGCTGGTGCCGGAAGCGCCTGCTCCTGTTGAAGCCAAGGCGGCACCGGTAAAAGAGATGACGCAAGGCTCGCTGATCGAGCAGACGCTGGAGCGTCCGCTCCGTCCAGGCGAAGTCTCGCTCGATGATCTCGAGCGCGCCTTCCGCGAGACCGCGATCGAAGCGCCGGCCCCTGTCGCTCAGGCCGCGCCCGTTGCTGAAGCTCCGGCGCCCGCCGCGAAGGAAGCAAAGCCCGCCAAGGACAAGGCCGCGCCGAAGAAGTCGATGGCCGACGAGGGCGCCGCCGAAGGCGACCGCATCGCCAACCAGTCGATCCGCGTCAACGTGGATACGCTGGAGCATCTGATGACCATGGTCTCCGAGCTGGTCCTGACCCGCAACCAGCTGCTGGAGATCTCCCGCCGCAACGAGGACACCGAGTTCAAGGTGCCGTTGCAGCGCCTGTCCAACGTCACCGCCGAGCTGCAGGAAGGCGTCATGAAGACGCGCATGCAGCCGATCGGCAATGCCTGGCAGAAGCTGCCCCGCATCGTCCGCGATCTCTCGAGCGAACTCGGCAAGCAGATCGAGCTGGAGATGCACGGCGCCGACACCGAGCTCGACCGCCAGGTGCTCGACCTGATCAAGGACCCGCTCACCCACATGGTGCGCAACTCCGCCGACCATGGCCTGGAGACCCCCGCCGAGCGGCTCGCCTCCGGCAAGGGCGAGCAGGGCACCATCCGCCTGTCCGCCTATCACGAGGGCGGCCACATCATCATCTGCATCGCCGACAACGGAAGAGGCCTCAACACCGAGAGGATCAAGGCCAAGGCGATCTCCTCCGGTCTGGTCACCGAGGCCGAGCTCGAGAAGATGAGCGAAGCCCAGATCCACAAGTTCATCTTCGCGCCCGGCTTCTCCACGGCAGCTGCGATCACCTCGGTCTCCGGCCGTGGCGTCGGCATGGACGTGGTGCGCACCAATATCGACCAGATCGGCGGCACCATCGACATCAAGTCGGTGGCCGGCGAGGGCTCCTCCGTCACCATCAAGATCCCGCTGACGCTGGCCATCGTCTCGGCGCTGATCGTCGAGGCCGCCGGTGATCGTTTTGCGATCCCGCAGCTCTCGGTGGTCGAGCTCGTCCGTGCCCGCGCCAACAGCGAGCACCGCATCGAGCGCATCAAGGACACCGCGGTGCTCAGGTTGCGCAACAAGCTCTTGCCGCTGATCCACCTCAAGAAGCTGCTCAAGATCGACGACGGCGCGGCCAGCGATCCCGAGAACGGCTTTATCGTGGTCACGCAAGTCGGCAGCCAGACCTTCGGCATCGTCGTCGACGGCGTGTTCCACACCGAAGAGATCGTGGTCAAGCCGATGTCGACGAAGCTGCGTCACATCGACATGTTCTCCGGCAACACCATTCTGGGCGATGGCGCAGTCATCATGATCATCGATCCCAACGGCATTGCCAAGGCGCTCGGCGCCGCCGGCTCCTCGGCCCATGACATGGGCGACGAGAACGGCGCGCATCACATCGGAAGTGGCGAGCAGACCACCTCGCTGCTGGTCTTCCGCGCCGGCTCCAGCCAGCCCAAGGCGGTCCCGCTCGGGCTCGTCACCCGCCTGGAGGAACTGCCGGCCGACAAGATCGAGTTCAGCAACGGCCGCTACATGGTGCAGTACCGCGAGCAGCTGATGCCGCTGGTCGCCATGGAGAGCGTCACCATTGCGAGCCAGGGCGCCCAGCCGATCCTGGTGTTCGCCGATGACGGCCGCTCCATGGGCCTCGTCGTCGACGAGATCATCGACATCGTCGAGGAACGGCTCAACATCGAGGTCGGCGGCTCCTCCTCCGGCATTCTCGGCTCGGCCGTGATCAAGGGCCAGGCCACCGAAGTGATCGACGTCGGCCACTTCCTGCCGATGGCGTTCGCCGACTGGTTCACCCGCAAGGAGATGAAGCCGTCGCAGCACTCGCAGTCGGTGCTGCTGGTCGACGACTCGGCCTTCTTCCGCAACATGCTGGCCCCGGTGCTGAAGGCGGCCGGCTACCGCGTCCGCACCGCGCCGACCGCGCAGGAGGGCCTGGC
>NZ_JAPRAQ010000066.1 GCF_029989365.1 Bradyrhizobium sp. Arg816
CGCACATGTTCGGGCGCCCACCCGCCGAAACCGACATGCAGCGCCATTTCCGTGTCAGCCCTCCGTCGGTCCACCAGATGATGGTCACCCTCGAACGTAACGGATTCATTCGTCGTCAGCCCGGTGTCCCCCGGAGCATCGAGATTCTCCTGCCACCCGAAAACCTGCCCGTCCTCGAATGGCTCGGTATCAAAACGTCAAAATCAATGGGATGAACCACTAGCCCCCCGACGAGATCCTGGCTTCCATCGAACGCTTCTGCCGATACAATACTCAAGCCTAGACATCGCAATGTCGCGAATTTCTGGTTCAGGACACTAAAGCAGAATGAGGTGGGTGTGCTGGCATCTGCTCCTTTTTTGATCTTTGCCATGCGTCCGCTGCCGGCGAGCCCGGGTGGATGGTCTCGTTGCTCGATGAGTTGGCCCGACCCTTCTCGAGATTACCGCCTACGAAGAAAACGGCCAACGAAGCCCTCCTCACCCAGCGAACCCGGAAAGATCCCCAGCCGTTCTGATGGCGAGGACACAATGACGCTCGCGCCTGCCATAGGCAATCCGCTCCTCCCGCCCGGGCGGCAGTCGAAAACCCCGGCTGGAAGCTGGGGTTTTCTTTTGTGCTATTATAGGTACCAACTCTCGTAAGCCCCGCGGTGCGATCAGTATAGTGCACCTCACGGATTGATCCGAATTGGCTTCGGCTTCGTTCGGTCCAAGGCTCGATCGTAAGCCGCAGGTGTCGGTTGGTCTGCGCTCCTGCTCCACCTCAATGGATTGGTGGAGATCTCACGTCACATAAAGTCTCCATCCGAGTCGGACTCTGATGAAGGTTCGTCATCGCTCGGCGTTTTGACTTTGGAGAGATACGCCGGAGAATTGGTTGCGCGCTGCCATTCACCATCCCTATATCTCCACTGTCTGGACTGGGTGGGATCAAGTACCATATCATTGCGATCTACATCAACGAAGCCCATTTGTTCTGCACGGGCTCTCGCTTCGTCATTAGCAGGACGCCAGTTCACCAGCGGCCGTTCGCCGTCTTGCCGTAGTTGGTGCTCGAGCAGAATATCGCCGGCGTTGCCGACGAGCGGATGAGCAACCTGAAAATCCACGATTGATGTGACGTTAGTTCGTCCGGGGAACTGTTCTCGCCACCCTTGGCTGGTGAACTCAGTCGCCATAGGAAATCCGGCTTCCGTTCTTTGGAGGCCGACGCTCCTATTTCCTAGTTGGTAGCTGTAATATCGGGCGGCATCAGAATCCCTTCGGATCCCGAAACTGCTAGCGACATCCGCGGTGCGCCTAGCTCTTTCGGACACAAATTCTGAGTATTCCTGCGGATTGTTGGCGATATGATTGATTTCTTCACCATGAAAGCTCCTCACCCGTTCCCGGAATTCGGCTTGGTCGATCTCAATAACGGGAGGTCTTGAAGTGAGGTAATAACTCGGCTGCGAGGATGAGCTGGCACCCGAATCGTGCAATCCCATTCTACCGAGCGCGCCCGCGAAATCGTCGGCGTTCCTGTGCTCCGGGGAGCTTGCGTAATGATACTCATCATCGGATGGAACATCCGACCAATTGTTAATTCGACCGTCCATGACGACCACACTCCTATGGCTGTTACATTGTGTTCAGGTCATTAGACCTGACTCCGCAGATAAGCAGCTTGGCTGTCCGTAAGCTGACGGCAAATAAACGGAAAACTAAATTCGCTGAAACATAGGGCGAGCCGGCGAGAGGGCGCAGTTCGGCACCGCGCTCTCCGGAGCGTCTTCATAACTCGGCCGAACTTGAGATCAGCGGTTCGCGTCCGGTGACGGCCCCTGGTCAGGTCGTCTCGAGCGGGCGGCTGACCGCGCTTATGCGGCGTGAGCGACGTTCTGAGGCCGCCATGACCATGAGCTGTGAGCTTAACAACCACGGGAAGCGCCTCGAGCACATTACTTCAACTACTTTCGCCGAGGAGACCGGTTCTCGATCCGTGACAAGTTCCGGCTAAGGCGTCGAGAAATTGTGAGCTAGTGGTTCATCCCATTGATTTTGACGTTTTGATACCGAGCCATTCGAGGACGGGCAGGTTTTCGGGTGGCAGGAGAATCTCGATGCTCCGGGGAACACCGGGCTGACGACGAATGAATCCGTTACGTTCGAGGGTGACCATCATCTGGTGGACCGACGGAGGGCTGACACGGAAATGGCGCTGCATGTCGGTTTCGGCGGGTGGGCGCCCGAACATGTGCG
>NZ_JAPRAQ010000067.1 GCF_029989365.1 Bradyrhizobium sp. Arg816
TTCGTCCGCACAGCGGGATCGGCAACCTGCCGCCATCAACTTACGCCAGGCTAACAGCGTCCGACATGCAACGGGACGGGACGCTGCGCTGTGTCGAGGGCTCCGCGCCCCGTCCCGTTGCATCACCTAGCCACACAGGCTCAAATGACCAAAGGATTCTGCCCATCGCTGGATGACCTTTGGGGCTCAGGTCAGATCCACGACGTTACTCGCCCAGAAGTCTCACGCGCCACGCGAGTCGCTGGCGCACTAGTGCGCAGGATGAGGGCCGTCCTTCAAGAGTTGCGTGGCAAGCCGATTGCTGGGACAAGGAAGGAAATAGCTGCCTCTCACGCGGTCTTATGATGAGTCGTAGCCGCGGCGATCAACGTCGCAATCGCGGTAGATTCATCGAGCCTAAGCAGATGAATTCACCTTCCAGCAAGCAATGGGCTGGGAACCGCTATGAACTTCACGCCATGGACAGCTGTAGAACCGGTTCGCGCCCTCTCGGTCTTTTGAAGACGTCTGCCACGTCGGCACTCGCCCATGGACCGTAGCCCCAGTGTCAATCAACGGCGATGCGAGATGCGGCGCCTTGATGAGATAGACATGGCATTGCACGAGTTTGTAAGAGCAGTCATTCGAGCGCGGGACGCCACCAAATCTTACAGGCTGACAGCCCCTTAGCCGCTCTAGTATGGATGTGGGGTTTGTCAACTGAGGAGCGTGCTTGGTACAGGTCCGCTTCTCCAGCATGGATCGTCATTATTGGCAGGAACTGTCATGGCAATTGGTTTGCGCGCGCGCAGAATGGGATCTTTGGTGGTCTGTTCGTGAGCCGCGCTCAGGCGTTCAAATGTCCCCTGTTCCAGAACGGTTATCATCCGGAATCAATCGTAGAGGTGTCGAGTGAAATCGAACTCGACATTTCCGCTCCTGCGTAGATTGGCGCCACGGGCTGGTGTCATCTATGCGTTTCCGAATTGAGAAGGTGAAACGGACGAGCTTCGCTACAGGACCTGCCACAATAAAGACGTGACTGGGGTGATTGCGCTCACGCCAACAATAAGCTTTTGATCATCGTGGTACCGCGAAAAACATGTATTTCCGGCTGTCGCTGGGATGACGCCGCCTTGGGGAGAGTTCCAGCCGCGACATGGTCGTCCGTGAAGAAGGCGGGAGAGCGCTGATTTAAGCGATCTTTTGGGCAGGGACAGTTTCGGTGAACGCCCGGATAATGGCACGCAAGAGTTCTGCGAGCCACCGCAGGAGCAGGCCGAAGTTGTAGCCGGCGGCGGCGAGGACGGCGTTGATGCGGTCGCCGACGCGGCCTTTGAGATAGTTGCGGTCCATGCTGTGCTCGGCCTTGACGTGGCCGATGACGGGCTCGACAGCCGCGCGACGCTTCGTCTCGCGACGGATGGGAGCTGTGACGCGGCGGACCTGACCCGAGATCCAGACCCTGAACCGATGCGGGTGGTTGTGACCGCGATATCCTTTGTCGACGTGGATACGGCGAGCCTCCACCCGGTGAGCTTCTCCATGTCGGCGATTACGGGACCGAGCGTGTGCCCATCGAAGGGATTGCCATGCAGGGCCTTAGCATGGATCACGAACTGGCCACCCTTCGGAGACGTCACAGGGGTGGCGATGCCGACCTTGCAGCCGAACTCGTAGGGCGCGCGGGCTTTACCCTTGCCGATGCACTCAACCTCTGGAGCATGTAACGCATAGACCTTCGGACCGCGCTGATGCTGATCCTGGCTGCGCACCTGCTGCGCTAAACCGAGCAACGGGTCGAAGCGAGCTTCAAGCACCGTATCGCCATCAATCTTGCGGCGGATGTCGCGGATAATCCGACCAAGACGTGTCCGCAGGAACTTGAGCTGCCGCCGCGCGCGTTTGAACTGGTGGGCGTGGCTATAGCGGCCGGTCATGATGGCGGCGCGCTTGGCCAGGCGCAGATAGCTCTGGCGCAGCGGCACGTGGTTTCGCTTGGCGAGCCCGACGAGCTTGGTGAGTGCCCTATGCATCA
>NZ_JAPRAQ010000068.1 GCF_029989365.1 Bradyrhizobium sp. Arg816
GTGTTCAGGCCGAGCACGACCACTGGGAGAAGGAAAGGTGACAGCCGCATTGCGACGCGCGCGAACGCTAGCCCGAGCGTAGACATTGCTGGGTGCGATTGCTCTGGGGCCAGGTTCCGGCAGCGGAGAACGAAAGCCGCAAGTGGGGTAACCGCACGGAGGACGACGAAAGACCTCCGAAACGCGCAAGCTTCGGAGGTCGAAGTCTGTTCTCTCGAGCGCGTCAGGCTCGGCTGGTTTCCGTCCTTTTGGCTCCTGTAGGAGGCCTCAAGGATCCCTCCAGCAGTCGCCGAACTCGCGGCGATCGGAGTGGATCATCGCCAAGCGGTGAGGACTGTTGGCAGAAAGGAGCCTGCGAGAACTTGGCCATCCAACGACGCTCGATGCGGTTCAGGACGTCTCTGGGCAAGGCAATGTTATCCATCGCGATCCTCAGGCGGCCAGAAGTCTGGATGTCGAACAGAGACGGTAGGGCTTCCCTCCGGGGGGATTGCGTGGACCACCGTCGAGTTCGCACAGCGCTTCGAGTATCTCGTCGATGGTGACCGGCGCTTTAAGTCCAACCGGTGCCCGCAACGATGGGCAAGAAGCGATCGCCGATGCGTCAGACGCCCAAGATGCGAGAATGGCGCGCTTCTCGGAGATCGAAAGCGAAGGGTCTGCCAGTACGTCTCTCGGGTGCTCGAACACGGTGCCGGGATGCAGCAGCGTGTTGAAATCGATGACATTGTCGTCGGAAGCGGTCGTCAGCCGCATGGTTCCCTCCATTCTTTGGACGAAGCGGCTGCCGCGCGTCGGAACGACGCGCGGCATTCTCGGGCGATGGATTAGGCCGCCTTGGCCTCGATCTGGTGGACGTTGCCGGAAGACGTTGCGCCGGCAATGGCGATACGCCGCGGCTTCATGGCCTCCGGGATTTCCCGGACCAGTTCGATCTTCAGCAGGCCGTTGTCGAACGCGGCGCCTTTCACCTGGACGTATTCCGCGAGGTTGAACTGCCGCTTGAAACCGCGGGTCGAGATACCGCGATAGAGGAAATCGCGCTCAGTCTTGTCGGATTTGTTGCCTTCGACCGTCACCACGTTCTGCTCGGCGGTGATGACGATGTCGTCGGGCGAGAAACCCGCCACCGCGAGCGAGATCTGATAGCGATCATCCGCCAGCCGTTCGATGTTGTAGGGCGGATAGTTGTCCTCGCTGGCCCGCTGAGCCACTTCTGCGAGGTCGAAAAGGCGGTCGAAACCAATGGTCGAGCGCCAGAGGGGGGCAAAATCGTAGGTGCGCATAGCCAAATCCTCCTAAGAGCAAGATGTCTACGAGCGGCACCGGACACTACCGGTGCCCGTCTCTTGGCCGGGCCCGTCAGGCGCCCGGACGCCATCGTCGGATGGCGACAAAAAAATTAGCAAAGCCGGTTTTGGTTTCAAGAGGGGGCTGAAAAAAATTTGTCACAGATCGCCGCGCCGTTACAGATCCTCGCGAAGGCCTTTGAAGAACGGGTGTCGCACCTTTCCCTCTGCGGACTTCGCCCGGTACTCGATCTCGGCAAGCAACTTCGGTTCGACCCAGATCCCTTTGTGCGAGATCCGTTTGGTATATGGCTTTGTCCTGCGGACAAGTGGCTCGAGCCGTCTGCGCAACTCGGCGGCAGATGACTTGTCGAAGCCACGGTCGACCTTGCCGGCATAAACAAGGTCATCGCCCTTGCGCCGCCCAAGATACATGCCGTCCCACTTGCCCTCATCGAGGGCGAAGCCCGCAATTGTCAGGGTCTCGCGTTGCGCGCAGGTCTTCTTGACCCAATTGTTGCCCCTGCCGCTGCTATAGACTCTGTCGCGCGCCTTCGACACGACGCCTCGAGCCCAACCTTGCAAGCGTGCGTGAACATTTCGCGGCCGTCGATCTCGAAGCTTTCGCTAAATTGGACGTCGCTGCC
>NZ_JAPRAQ010000069.1 GCF_029989365.1 Bradyrhizobium sp. Arg816
ACTCGTCGCTGAAATACCTGACCCCCGCGGCCTACGCCGCCCACCTCACCGCAACGGACGATCGGCTGCGCAACCCCGACCAGCTCCGCCGATCGTCCGTTGCTCCACCCGCGCCACTTGGCGTACAGAACCCCGAGACTCTAACTGCCACTGGATGAAAGTTCAGTGGCAGGTCACGACCCCGACAACACGATCCAGCACATCTACGCCACCAACCTCAATGTCGGCCCCGCGCCGAAGAACACGCTGCGCGTGCTGGATGCCCTGCAGCCGACGAGCTATGCCCGAAGTCGGCGGCGAAACCCTGAAGGTCGCCTGACGCGGCCATGTTGATCTATGATCTCAAGAGCATCGTTCTGGACTTTGCCAAGGACGCGAGGCTTAACCTCTCGTCCATGGTGTCCGGTGAGCAGCTTGCCGAGCAGACCCGCTACGGCCTGTTCCTCGCCTGCGCGGTGGCGACGCGCAATCCGCATGTGATGTCCACATTCAAGGCGCTCGCAGCCGAGAAGCTGACACCGGCGGCGATCGCGGCCGCCAAGGCGGCGGCGTCCGTGATGGCGACGAACAACATCTATTATCGCTTCGTGCACCTTGCCTCGACAAGGAATACGGAACGATGCCGGCGCGGCTGCGCATGAACCTGATCGGCAATCCCAGTGTCGACAAGGCCGATTTCGAGCTCTTGTCGCTAGCGGTCTCCGGCATCAAAGGCTGCGGCGCCTGTATCGACGCGCATGAGCAGGAGCTGCAAGACGCCAGCGTTGCCGCCGGCACTATTCAGGCCGCGGTTCGCTTCGCCGCCGTCATTCACACGGTGGCGATCGCGATTGACGCCCGCCGCGCAATCCAGTTGGAAGCGCGCTGGCGCAGGTCTTTCTCAATATCATCATGGAGAGGAGAGCCGAGTTTCGCGATTGCAGTGCGAGACAGGGGTAAGCGACACCGGCACTTTTGCCCGCTCGCGCCACGGCTTCTGTCCGATACGATCCTTGTCCGAGCAATTCGTCAGCTCAACCTTGTGGCGAGCGCCTCCCCAACGATAGCAATATCCGACCGTCTGTCGCCTCCCGGTAAGCTCGCTGTCTCGGCCGGGCACAACCATGTTGTCCATCCGTCGACATTTGGATTCCCCATGGGGCGAGAAGCACAACTGGATTACAAAATGCGTGCTCGATCGCGGCCGTTCGCAGCGAGATGGGGTAGCAGAAGCACTGCGCGTGAAATCGACTGCAGCTAAGTCGAATCTGCAGAATTTCTTCGTTGAATCCTCTTTTTCGCTCAGCTTCCTCTTGTTCGCGGTCTAATTTGCCGTGGCACGGCTCATCGATAGCGTCGGCATGGAAGAGGGTGTGCAACGTGCGTAAAAGGCGTCAATCTGGAGTCGTCCATAGGCGTGCGTCTACGACGGGCCCTTTTGGACCGGTGCGCTTCGGCGGGGAGGTGTTACAGGTTGGTTTGTGCCCATCGCAACACACAGGCATCGCGCGTTGAGTTTGCTGAGCGGAACTCAAGGGGAAATGCGGATGACTCGATGCGTGGTAGTGTCGGCCGCCTAAGTCGCCATGTTGTCGTGTTAGGTGAGCATCACGGGTCGTATTGCAGCCGTTGTGGAGTTCATCCAGCTCTTAAACCATGCACCTTCGGCCTGAGATATTATGCGCGGAACGGGTTAGTCTTGCTTAAAGGAGGGGAACGTCATGCGTGATCAGGATGCCAGTGACCATGCGCTTGGTGGCCTGAGCCGACGCTCGCTACTTCGATCGACGGCAGCGCTGTT
>NZ_JAPRAQ010000070.1 GCF_029989365.1 Bradyrhizobium sp. Arg816
AGGCGTTCAAGTCGGCTTACGAGGCCTATGAGGCCAGGGCGAAAGCCGGCGGCATGCGCGTCTTCAAGACCGTGCGCGCGAGCGACCTCTGGCGTCGCATGCTGACCATGCTGTTCGAGACCGGTCATCCCTGGATCACCTTTAAGGACCCCTGCAATCTGCGTTCGCCGCAACGCCACGTGGGCGTGATCCATTCCTCGAACCTCTGCACCGAGATCACGCTGAACACCTTCGCCGACGAGGTCGCGGTCTGCAATCTCGGCTCCGTCAACATGCTCAACCATGTCGGCGCTAACGGGACCGACCACGCCAAGCTGAAGCGGACGGTGACGACAGCCGTACGGATGCTCGACAACGTTATCGACATCAATTTCTACACGATCCCCGAAGCGCGCCGTTCCAACATGCGTCATCGTCCCGTCGGGCTCGGCCTGATGGGCTTTCAGGAAGCGCTTCAGGTCCAGCGCATTCCGACCGCGTCCGACGCGGCCGTGGCGTTTGCCGACACCAGCATGGAGGCAATCTCGTTCCACGCGATCGAGGCGTCGTCCGATCTCGCCGCGGAGCGCGGACGCTATCCGAGCTTCGCGGGCTCGCTGTGGTCGAAGGGCGTCTTGCCACTCGACTCCATCCAGCTTCTCGCCGACGCGCGCGGTGGTCTCGACGTCGATCGCTCCGCAACGCTCGACTGGGATCGCATCCGCAAGAAGGTCACGTCCAGCGGCATGCGCAACTCGAACGTCATGGCGATCGCGCCGACGGCGACGATCTCCAACATCTGCGGCGTCTCGCAGTCGGTCGAGCCGAACTACCAGAACCTGTTCGTGAAATCGAACATGTCCGGGGACTTCACGGTCGTGAACGAGTTCCTGGTCCGCGACCTCAAGGCGAGGGGGCTTTGGGACGAGGTCATGGTTTCCGATCTCAAATATTTCGACGGCAGCGTCGGCCAGATCGACCGCGTTCCTGACGATCTGAAGGCGCTCTACGCCACCGCCTTCGAGATCGACAGCGCCTGGCTGATCGAGGCGGCCGCGCGTCGGCAGAAATGGATCGACCAGTCGCAGTCGCTCAACCTCTATATCGCCAATCCCTCCGGCAAGAAGCTCGATGCGCTCTACCGGCTGGCCTGGCGACGCGGGTTGAAGACGACCTACTATTTGCGCTCCCGCAGCGCCACGCATGTCGAGAAATCGACGTTGAAGGGCACCGATGGAAAGCTCAATGCGGTGTCCGCGTCAGTGGCGGTGTCGCACGCGCCGATCATGATCCCGACCGCAGCGGCACCGGACCTCGACGGCATCAAGGCCTGCCGGATTGACGATCCCGAATGCGAAGCGTGCCAGTGAGGAGATGACGATGCTCGACTGGTCCGATACCGAAACCACAGCAGCCGCTCCGGCCGCCTCAAGTCTCGCCACCGCACTGCGTCCGCAGACCCAGCTCAGGCTCGAGCCGGCCGACCCGACCGGCTTAGGCGCGATCGATCGCGCCGGCGGCCGCGTCTCGGTCGACGAGAAGCGGATGATCAACTGCCGCGCCGACGTCAACCAGCTGCTTCCGCTGAAGTACAAATGGGCCTGGGAGAAGTATCTCTCAGGCTGCAACAATCACTGGATGCCGACCGAAGTCTCGATGCAGGCCGACATCGCG
>NZ_JAPRAQ010000071.1 GCF_029989365.1 Bradyrhizobium sp. Arg816
GATCAACTGCCGCGCCGACGTCAACCAGCTGCTTCCGCTGAAGTACAAATGGGCCTGGGAGAAGTATCTCTCAGGCTGCAACAATCACTGGATGCCGACCGAAGTCTCGATGCAGGCCGACATCGCGCTATGGAAGTCGCGGGACGGGCTGACGGAGGACGAGCGGCGCGCGATCAAGCGCAATCTCGGCTTCTTCGCGGCCTCTGAATCGCTCGTCGCCAACAACATCGTGCTGGCGATCTACCGTCACCTCACCAATCCGGAGTGCCGGCAGTACCTCCTTCGGCAGGCCTTCGAGGAGGCGGTGCACACTCACACCTTCCAGTATATCGTCGAAAGCCTCGGCCTCGACGAGGGCGAGCTGTTCAACATGTACCGCGAGGTGCCGTCGATCACCGGAAAGGCGGCATGGGCGCTCAAGCACACCCAGCATCTGGACGACCCGTCGTTCCAGACCGGCACGCCGAACAATGATCGTGCCTTCCTGCGCGATCTCGTCTCCTTCTACGTCGTGTTCGAGGGGATGTGGTTCTACACGGGCTTCGCGCAGATACTGTCGCTCGGCCGCCGCAACAAGATGGTCGGCATCGCCGAGCAGTACCAGTACATCCTGCGTGACGAGAGCATCCATCTGAACTTCGGTATCGACGTGATCAACCAGATCAAGATCGAGAATCCGCATCTATGGACGCCAGCATTCCAGGACGAGATTCGCGGCATGATCCGTGACGCGGCCGAGTTGGAGGCCGCCTACGGCCGCGATACCATGCCGCGCGGCTTCCTCGGGCTGAATGCGGCGCTGTGCGAGCAGTACATGCGCTTTATCGCCAACCGCCGCTGCGCGCAGATTGGGCTCGCGCCTGTCTTTGCCGAGGGGGAAAACCCGTTCCCGTGGATGTCGGAGGCGATGGACCTAAAGAAGGAGAAGAATTTCTTCGAGACGCGGGTGATTGAATATCAGAATGGCGGAGCGCTCAGTTGGGACTGAGCGTCCGGTCACGATGGCGACCAGTACCTTCTCCCAATAGAAATCGCAAATCGTTACGCCTCGAACAGGACGTGCCGGATTGCATCTCCGAACCTACCTATTCGAGGCAGCGACGGTCCTTCTCTATCGGACAAAAAAATGGTCTTCCCTCAAGGCCTGGGGAATGAAGCTCGTGAAGCGGGTCGGTTTGCAAAAGGCAAAGGTCGCCATTGCCCGCAAGATCGCTGTGATCCTCCACTGCATTTGGGTGGATGGCACGTCGTTCGACTGGGGCCACGCGCCGGCCTGACCTTATTCTGCAAGTTCCTGGCCCGGTCCGCCGGGCCCGGTGATGTCCCGCTGGGACGGTGGTCGTGGTGACCTCGGTCATCGGCTGGTGGCGGGCTCGCCCGCACGCCGTTGCAAACGATGAGGCACCCGATCCGGACATCATCATGAGGCGCCTGCGACCTCGGAAAATGAAATGGACGCCTCCCTCCCAAATCGGTAGGAGCGGCAACGAGCGAGCCAACTGGGCAGAGAGGCATCAAAGATGCCCGAGTCAGCGAGCTCTTGAAGCAAAATCGGAGGA
>NZ_JAPRAQ010000072.1 GCF_029989365.1 Bradyrhizobium sp. Arg816
GCCGCCCCGGGCTCTTGATCACACGCCATTATTCCAGGTGATGCTGGCCTGGGAGAACAATGCGGCTGGGTCATTGGACCTGCCGGGGCTGAGTGTCGAAGCTGCCGGGGAGGAGATTGATCAGGTCAAGTTCGATCTGGAGCTGAGCCTTGGCGAGCATGGCGAGGAGATCGCCGGAACGCTGGGTTATGCCACGGCGCTGTTTGATCAAGCGACGATCGAGCGGCAGCGTGGTTATCTGCTGGCGCTGCTGCGGGCGATGGCTGCCGACGCGCAGCAAGAGGTCCACCGCATTGAGCTGCTGTCTGCTGCCGAGCGCACGTATCTGCTGGAGGAGCTGAACCAGACGGCGGCGCCGTATCCTGCGGAGCGGTGCATCCACGAGCTGTTCGAGGCGCAGGTGCACAAGGCGCCGGATGCGGTGGCGGTGGTCTGCGAAGATGAGCAGCTGAGCTGTGGCGAGCTCAATGCGCGGGCCAACCGCCTGGCGCATCACCTGATCGCCCTCGGGGTCAGGCCGGACCAGCCGGTTGCGATCTGCGTCGAGCGCAGTCCGATGATGGTGGTGGGGCTTTTGGCGATCCTGAAGGCCGGCGGGGCGTATATGCCGCTGGACCCGGCCTATCCGTCGGCGCGGCTGCATCAGGTGCTCGACGATGCGGCGCCGCGGCTGCTGCTGGCGGATGTGGCCGGCCGAGCCGCCTTCGGCGCGGATGTGCTGGCCAATGTGAGCGTGGTGGAGCTCGATGCTGCGGCGCCGGCCTGGGCCAGCCTGCCGGAAGCGGATCCTGACCCGCGGGCGCTCAGCCTGACCTCTCGCAATCTCGCCTATGTGATCTACACCTCGGGATCCACGGGCACGCCCAAAGGGGCACAGAATGAGCATCGGGCTATCGTTAATCGCCTGCTCTGGATGCAGAACGCCTATGGTCTGAAGCCAACAGACGTCGTGTTGCAGAAGACGCCATTTAGCTTCGATGTCTCGGCCTGGGAGTTCTTTTGGACTTTGCTTGAAGGGGCAACGCTGGTAGTAGCGCCGCCCGGTGCGCACAGAGATCCCGATGCATTGGTCGACTTGATCGTCAGCCAGTGCATCACGACGGTTCACTTCGTGCCATCCATGCTGCTCAGCTTTTTGGATGCGAAGAGTGTTGACCGCTGCACATCGCTGCGGCGGGTTTTATGCAGCGGCGAGGCGCTCCCTGCCGCCAGTGTGCATAGGGTTCGGCGCGTATTGCCCTGGACGGCCCTGCACAATCTCTACGGTCCGACTGAGGCGGCGATCGACGTTACATCCTGGAGCTGCCCGGCTGATTTTAATGAGGCCATCGTCCCGATTGGCCGTCCTATTGCCAACACGCGGGTCTACTTGCTGGATGGTCACGGCGAGCTGGTGCCGTTCGGCGCGGCAGGCGAGCTCTACATTGGCGGGGCGGGGGTGGCGCGGGGCTACCTGAACCGCCCTGAGCTGACAGCGGAGCGGTTCATCGCCAGTCCCTTTGTCGAGGGCGATCGGCTGTACCGGACCGGCGACCTTGCACGTTATC
>NZ_JAPRAQ010000073.1 GCF_029989365.1 Bradyrhizobium sp. Arg816
GCCGCCCCGGGCTCTTGATCACACGCCATTATTCCAGGTGATGCTGGCCTGGGAGAACAATGCGGCTGGGTCATTGGACCTGCCGGGGCTGAGTGTCGAAGCTGCCGGGGAGGAGATTGATCAGGTCGAGTTCGATCTGGAGCTGAGCCTTGGCGAGCATGGCGAGGAGATCGCCGGAACGCTGGGTTATGCCACGGCGCTGTTTGATCAGGCGACGATCGAGCGGCAGCGTGGTTATCTGCTGACGCTGCTGCGGGCGATGGCTGCCGATGCGCAGCAAGAGGTCCACCGGATTGAGCTGCTCTCGACTGCCGAGCGCACGTATCTGCTGGAGGAGCTGAACCGGACGGCGGCGTCGTATCCTGCGGAGCGGTGCATCCACGAGCTGTTGGAGGTGCAGGTGCACAAGGCGCCGGATGCGGTGGCGGTGGTCTGCGAAGATGAGCGGCTGAGCTATGGCGAGCTCAATGCGCGGGCCAACCGCCTGGCACATCATCTGATCGCCCTCGGGGTCAAACCTGGGGATCGCATTGCCACAGTGCTGGACCGCTCCGTCGCTCTTCTGGTGGCGCAGCTGGCGATTCTGAAGGCGGGCGGCGTGTATGTACCGATCGATCGCGCCCTCCCGTCGGCGCGACAAGAATTGCTCATGGCCGATTGTGCTGCACGCTTGGTGCTTTGCGCTGATGATCTGGTTGAAGCGACGATACCTGTTCGTGCTATTGAGCCGCTCACGGCTGGAACGGGATGTAGTTCCAATCCTGGGCTGGCGTTGAGCGCTGAAACTGCCGCTTACGTCATGTACACCTCCGGCTCAACTGGCCTTCCCAAAGGAGTTGTTGTTCCTCATCGTGCCGTCAACCGGCTCGTGATCAACAGTGGGTATGTGAAGATCGATGCAGGAGATCGGGTGGCATGGGCTGGCAATCCCGCCTTCGACGCAAGCACATTCGAAGTATGGGCACCGCTGCTTAACGGTGGTTGCATTGTTGCCATGCATGCCGCCACCGTCAGGGATACTCCTAGTTTTGCCCGGGCGCTTGAACAGCACCGGGTAACGTCACTGTTTCTAACAACAGCATTATTCAACCAATATACATCAACGATTGCTCCGACGTTGGCGCAACTGAAGCACCTCCTCTGTGGGGTGAGCGCGGTGATCTTGCCTCGTTTCTGAGATTGTTGAAGGAAAAGGGCGCCGTACGTCTCATTAACTGCTACGGGCCCACCGAGACGACGACCTTCGCGACGATCTGGACTTGCCCGACTGATTTCAATGGGTCGTTGGTCCCGATCGGTCGTCCAATCGCCAACACGCGGGTGTACCTACTGGATGGCCATGGCGCACCCGTGCCGTTCGGCGCGGTGGGCGAGCTTTACATTGGCGGGGCGGGGGTGGCGCGGGGCTACCTGAACCGCCCTGAGCTGACAGCGGAGCGGTTCATCGCCAGTCCCTTTGTCGAGGGCGATCGGCTGTACCGGACCGGCGACCTTGCACGTTATC
>NZ_JAPRAQ010000074.1 GCF_029989365.1 Bradyrhizobium sp. Arg816
TGCGACCTCGGAAAATGAAATGGACGCCTCCCTCCCAAATCGGTAGGAGCGGCAACGAGCGAGCCAACTGGGCAGAGAGGCATCAAAGATGCCCGAGTCAGCGAGCTCTTGAAGCAAAATCGGAGGACTGAGCATGAACGATATTCGGGCCGTCGTTGGCGTAGATATAGCCAAGCATGTTTTCCAGCTGCACGAGGTCAGCAGAGAGACTGGGGAAATCACTAGCGTCCAGCTCAAGCGCAAGACATTTCTCGCACACTTCGCGAACCGTTCGACATGTCTAATCGGTATGGAGGCCTGTGGCGGCGCGCAGCATTGGGCGCGAAAGTTGGTTGCATTGGGCCACGACGTAAGACTACTGCCCGCTCTGCAGGTCAAAGCGTTTGTCTGCGGCAACAAAAACGACACGGCTGACGCTCGGGCAATTTGGATGGCAGTGCAGCAGCCGGGGGTCAGGAAAGCGGCTATCAAGACAGAAGCACAACAGGCAGTGCTCGCGATGCACCGGGTACGTCAGCAACTAATAAAGTTTCGCACCGCGCAGATCAATGCGCTGCGCGGTCTATTGACTGAGTACGGCGAGGTCATGCCGCAAGGACGTAGCGGCATCGCCAGGCGTCTACCGGGCATCTTCGCCAACTTGGTGGATCGGCTACCCGTCATATTGATCGATACGCTACGCGAGCAGTTCGCGCGGATCGGTCGACTCGATGAGGAAGTGGTCGAGATCGAGCGCCGACTACGTGATTGGTACAGACAGAATGATGCCTGCCGGCGGCTGGCAGAGGTTCCGGGAGTCGGTCTGCTGACGGCCACGGCAGTGGTCGCGGCGGTCGGTGATGCCAAAACGTTCAAGTCTGGACGAGAATTTGCCGCATGGCTGGGGCTGGTGCCTCGTCAGACCGGCACGGGCGGGCGTGTGAGGTTGCTCGGCATCAGCAAACGCGGCGATACTTACTTACGCACGCTGTTGATCCATGGCGCGCGGTCCGTGCTAACACACTGCAAATCGCCTCCAGAATGGATCGCAAAATTGGTCAAACGCCGCCCCATCAATGTGGCGATCGTGGCGATGGCAAATAAGACGGCGCGCACGCTATGGGCGCTTCTGGCTCATGAACGACTGTACCAGCGTGAATACAAGATCTCGCCAGCGTAGGTCGGTTATCGCGCAATTCAGCCGACGAAAGGGTGATCTTCTGAGGTTGCGCAAGTCCCGTGAAGAGTGATGGCAAACAGGTCGGACCGTGATCCACTAAACCTGAATGGTTCTTCGGGCTTCGAGCCCTCTCGGAAAATGAGGCGTGGATCAGCGAATTCCATCAGGGCCAGCAGGTAACCCCCTGCACAAACAGGCCGGATATAAAACTGCAGCCGTATTCTGTGTGGCATCCCTTCTAAGCGAGACTTGGCAAGCGGGAGGCGTCCATATAAGGACCATGACCCCAGCGACGGGCAGC
>NZ_JAPRAQ010000075.1 GCF_029989365.1 Bradyrhizobium sp. Arg816
GACGGCCAGCGCGAGGTCACCGTCTTGGTCTTGGTGTAGAAGCGGACCGAGTCCGGGCCGTGCTGGTTGAGATCGCCGAAGCCCGACTTCTTCCAGCCGCCGAAGGTGTAATAGGCGATCGGCACCGGGATCGGCACGTTGACGCCGACCATGCCGACATTGACCTTGGCCGCGAAGTCGCGCGCGGCATCGCCGTCGCGGGTGAAGATCGCGACGCCGTTGCCGTAGTCATGATCCGACGGCAGCGCCAGCGCTTCCTTGTAGTCGTGCGCGCGCACGACCGAGAGCACGGGACCAAAGATCTCTTCCTTGTAGATCCGCATGTCCTTGGTGACGTTGTCGAACAGCGAACCGCCGAGATAGAAGCCGTTCTCGTAGCCCTGCATCTTGAAGCCGCGGCCGTCGACGGCGAGCGTCGCGCCTTCCTTGATGCCGATGTCGATGTAGCTCTTGACCTTCTCGACCGCCTCGCGCGTGACCAGCGGACCGTAATCGGCGGACGGATCGATCGAAGTGCCGATCTTGAGCGACTCGACGCGCGGGATCAGCTTTTCCATCAGCCGGTCGGCGGTGGACTTGCCGACGGGGACCGCGACCGATACGGCCATGCAACGCTCGCCGGCCGAGCCGTAGCCCGCACCGATCAGCGCGTCGACCGCCTGGTCCATGTCCGCGTCGGGCATGATGATGGCGTGGTTCTTGGCGCCGCCAAAACACTGGCAGCGCTTGCCGGTCTGGGCTGCGCGCTCGTAGATGTATTGCGCGATCGGCGTGGAGCCGACGAAGCCGATGGCCTTGATGTCGGGATCATCCAGGATGGCGTCGACCGCTTCCTTGTCGCCGTTGACGACGTTGAGGATGCCGGCCGGCAGGCCCGCCTCGATCATCAGCTCGGCGAGCAGCATCGGCACGCCAGGGTCGCGCTCCGAGGGCTTCAGGATGAAGGCGTTGCCGCAGGCGATGGCGGGCGCGAACTTCCACATCGGGATCATCGCCGGGAAATTGAACGGCGTGATGCCGGCGACGACGCCGAGCGCCTGCCGCATCGAATAGATGTCGATGCCGGGGCCGGCGCCTTCGGTGTATTCACCCTTCATCAGATGCGGGATGCCGCAGGCGAACTCCGCGACTTCGAGGCCGCGCTGGATGTCGCCCTTGGCGTCCGGCACGGTCTTGCCGTGCTCGCGCGCGAGCAGCTCGGCGAGCTTGTCGTAGTCGCGCTGCACCAGCTCCACGAACTTCATCATGACGCGGGCGCGACGCTGCGGGTTGGTCGCGGCCCATTCCGGCTGCGCGGCGCGGGCGTTCTCGACGGCAGCGCGGACCTCGGCCTTGGACGCCAGCGCCACCTTGGCCTGGACGTCACCGGTCATCGGCTCGAAAACGTCTGCCGTCCGGCCCGA
>NZ_JAPRAQ010000076.1 GCF_029989365.1 Bradyrhizobium sp. Arg816
GTACTCATCTGTGGACGCCCCGCCAGATGCAAGCGGTTTTTGAGGAAGATTGGCACGTAGTCGGATGCTGCCATCTGTCCGGCCTCTGATGCAGCGATGGAGCTGCGGGCCTGTATGGGAGTTCGCGGACCGGAACCAAATCATAAATGCGTGCTCTAGGCACGATGAGTACATCTGGTTCTTCCGGCCCCGTCTCGCCGACTGTTGCGCCATACCCTCCTTCGACCGACTACACCTCTGACGACCTCGGGCCCACCAAGATCACGCCTTGGCTGCGACCGGAGCCCTGTAATTTTCCTGCTTTACAAGTAGCGCCCAGACGATCCGCGCCATCTTGTTGGCGAGCGCGATGGTCACCAGCATGCGCGGTTTGCGAGCCAGCATCTGTTCGAGCCACGAACCCCTTGGCGCGCCGCGTTTGCTTGCCTGTTGCACGACCGCGCTGCTGCCGATGATGAGGAGGCGCCTGAGCGTGCGTTCGCCCATCTTGGATGTCGCACCGAGCTTCTGCTTGCCGCCTGTCGATCTTTGAAGAGGCGTGAGACCCAACCAAGCGGCGAAGTCACGGCCTTTGGCAAAGGTCTCGGCCGGCGGTGCTAGAGCGGCGATCGCGGTGGCGGAGATTGGGCCAACGCCGGGAACGGTCATTAGCCGGCGTGATACTTCGTCCTCGCGAGCACGTCGCGCGATTTCCTGGTCGAGGTCCGCGACCTTGCCATTGAGGTCGGTCAGCAGGTCCAACATCAATCGGAACATGGCGTGGGCCGCTTTGGGGAGCGAGCTGGCCATCTCTTCTTCCTCGATCAGGTCGGTAAGCATCGTCACGTGCGACGGCCCCTTAGGTGCGACCCATCCATATTCAGTGAGGTGTCCCCGGATCGCGTTGATGAGCTGCGTTCGCTGCCGCACTAACAGGTCACGGGTCCGAAACACCAGACCCGCCGCCTGTTGCTGTTCGCTCTTCACGGCCACGAACCGCATGCTCGGCCGCTGCGCTGCTTCGCAGATCGCCTCGGCATCGATCGCGTCATTCTTTTGCCGCTTCACAAACGGCTTTACGTAGGCGGGAGGGATCAGCCGAACTTCATGGCCAAGCTGGGCGAGCTGCCGGGCCCAGTGATGGGCTCCGCCACATGCCTCCAGAGCTACCGTGCAACTCGGCTGGGCTGCAAAGAAATCCAGCAGCTTTCCTCGGCTGATCCGTTTGCTGAATATAGCTCGCCCTTTCCCGTCTGCTCCATGAGCGTGGAAAACATGCTTGGCGATATCCAGACCGATTATGATAACCTCTGACACGGACGCCTCCCTTAAGTGGTGCTCAACAACTCCACTTTGGCACATCGATGCCGTCGGGCGGGGCGTCCACCCCATCATAAA
>NZ_JAPRAQ010000077.1 GCF_029989365.1 Bradyrhizobium sp. Arg816
GACCTGATCAATCTCCTCCCCGGCAGCTTCGACACTCAGCCCCGGCAGGTCCAATGACCCAGCCGCATTGTTCTCCCAGGCCAGCATCACCTGGAATAATGGCGTGTGATCAAGAGCCCGGGGCGGCTGCACGATCTCCACCACCTGCTCGAACGGCAGATCCTGATGCTCCTGCGCAGCCAGCACCGTGCGCCGCGTCCGCTCCAGAAGCTCCGAGACGCGCGGCTTGCCCGACAGGTCCAGCCGAAGCGCCAGGGTGTTGACGAAGAACCCGATCAGCTCTTCGATCTCGCGGTGCCCCCGATTGGCGCTCGGCACGCCAATCACAAGATCGTCCTGCCCCGACAGACGCGACAGCACCGCCGCCCAGGCCGCCAGCACCGTCATGAACAACGTCGTGCCATGCTGCAGGCTCAGCCGCTTCAGCTCCCGCGTCAAATCCGCATCGACGGTGATCGGGACCGCGGCCGCGGCAAACGACTGCTGGGCAGGCCGCGCATGGTCCGTCGGCAAGACAAGACGGGCTGTGCCTGCCAGGGCGCTGCCCCAATACTGCGCCTGCTTCTGCAGCCGATCCCCCGACAGCCATTGGCGTTGCCAGGCGGCATAATCTGGATACTGGATCGCAAGCGGCGGCAGAGGATCGTCCTGCCCAGCCTCGAACGCCCGGTAGAGCTGGCTAAGTTCACGCAGCAGCACGCCCATCGACCAGCCGTCCGAGACGATGTGATGCTGGGTCAGCAGGAAGACGTGCTCCTCGTCCGACAACCGCACCAGACGCCCGCGGATCAGCGGACCGCACGCAAGATCGAATGGCGTGCGGCCCTCTTCATGGCACAGATCCAAAAGTGCCGCTTCCGCATCCGATCTCTCCCGCAGATCATGCTCAACTATCGGCAGACCCGCATCCGGCGGCAGAACCTCAACCCGGGGCTTGCCCTGCGTCGCGACAAACACACTGCGCAGCGCCTCATGACGCGCAAACAGACGGTCAAGGCTGCGCTGCCAGGCGATGTGGTCGAGCATCCCGCGCAATCGCAAGGTCAGCGGAATGTGATAGTTCGTGCTGCCTTCGTTCAGCTGCGCCAAAAACCATAGCCGCTGCTGCGCAAACGACAGCACAAGCGGCTCATGACGCGACACGGCTGCAATCGACGGCAGCTCTTGTGGACCGGAGCGGCTCAACAGCTCGGCGATGCTTGCCGCCAGGTCGGTCAGCACGGGCCTTGCGAACAGCGTCGACAGCGGCAGCTCGACTCCCACAGCCTGTGACAGCCGGCTCGACATCTGCACGGCCAAGAGCGAGTGGCCGCCCAGTTCGAAGAAGTGGTCGT
>NZ_JAPRAQ010000078.1 GCF_029989365.1 Bradyrhizobium sp. Arg816
ACCATTAATGGGATGGTCCGCCCCGTCCTCCTCCCTCATTATAGGAAGGTCAGATCAAAAGAGGAGAGTATCATGGCCCATCGCAATTTGCCGCGACCTGCGGCTGTCTATGGAATCGACATTGGCAAGAACCTGTTTCACGTCGTTGGCCTGAGCTGCGACGGCACACCTGTTCAGAAAGTTCGCTTTCGACGGGAGGCCCTTCTTCAGTTCTTTGCTCGCGCACAACCAAGCATAGTTGGCATGGAATCCTGCGCCGGTTCACAGTGGCTCGCCCGGAAAATAAAGGCACTAGGTCACAAGGTGCGCCTGATCCCCGCGCAATTCGTGAAGCCCTACGTGAAGTCAAACAAGAACGATATCATCGACGCCGAGGCGATCGCTGAGGCCGCAACGCGACCGACAATGCGCTTCGTCGCCGTGAAGGAGGAGGACCAAGTCGATCTTCAAGCGCTGCATCGAATTCGTGAGCAGATGGTCGGCTCGAGGACACGCCTGATCAATCAGATGCGGGCTTTCTGCCTCGAGTACGGCGTACCTTTACGTCAGGGTGCCGGAATATTCAAACTCGAGTTGCCGCGCGCTTTAAATGACGAAGGAAACGATTTGTCACCAGTGATGCGTCGCCTGGTGGGCGATCTCTTCGCCGATCTCCGCCGCCTCGAAGAACGGATCCGCGAAGTGACACAGGAAATCGAAGCGGTCGCCGATCGAGAGGACGTCACACGCCGGCTGATGACAATCCCTGGTATCGGCGCATTGGGTGCGACCGCCGTACTTGCCGCGATCGGTGATGGGCTGCAGTTTCGTAAGGCGCGCGACCTTGCTGCCTGGCTGGGGTTAGTACCTAGGCAATACTCGACCGGCGGAAAACAGAAGCTGCTTGGCGTCAGCAAACGCGGCAACCGTTATGTGAGAAAGCTTCTAGTGCATGGCGCGCGATCCTGCTTCCGGCATTTGGACCGGACGCGCGATCGCCTAGGAAGCTGGCTCGACGGGCTCCAGGCTCGGATGCATCCGAACAAGGCCGTTGTCGCTCTAGCCGCCAAGATGGCCCGCATTGTCTGGGTGGTCTTGAACAAGCCTGGGGCTCTGTACGAACGCAGAGATCCTGCTTTCACCTGACGCTTCTGGCTTCGATTGCAAGGCTCGGGAACAGTGATGACGAAACAGTCGATCAACATGCCGTAAGCCCTGTGCAAAAAAGCGGGCTTCGTGCCCGAACCATTTATTGGGAACGGCGTGCGCGGATCTCATCATGGCCTGGCTGCAACAGCAGTCCACTCGCGAGAGGCCGGATACATTTATGCAACTGGAAGCG
>NZ_JAPRAQ010000079.1 GCF_029989365.1 Bradyrhizobium sp. Arg816
CGCAACGTAATGGCTGCCCAGATGTCCCAGACCGTCTCCGACTTCATCGTCCAACGTCTGCATCAATGGGGCGTCCGCCATATCTTCGGTTACCCCGGTGACGGCATTAATGGCGTGTTCGGCGCCATGAACCGGGCAGAGGCCAAGATCGATTTCGTGCAAGCCAGGCACGAGGAGATGGCAGCGTTCATGGCCAGCGCGTACGCAAAGTTTTCCGGGGAGCTTGGCGTCTGTATCGCGACATCGGGACCCGGTGCCTCGCATTTGATCACCGGGCCTGCAGCTTATCAAGGGGGTTGTCCGCGCAATCCCGTTCCCCTCGTCTATGATGCGCTGCTCGATCACCAACCGGTGCTGGCGATCGTCGGCCAGCAGGCGCGCAGTGCGCTTGGAGGGAGCTATCAGCAGGAACTCGATCTCGTCTCGATGTTCAAGGATGTCGCGGGCGCGTATGTCGCGCAGGCCTCCTCACCTGCTCAAGTGCGGCACCTGATCGACCGCGCGGTGCGCATCGCGCTCGCACGCCGGGCACCGACCGCGATCATCCTGCCCGGCGACCTCCAGGAAGAGCCTTACGAAGGACCGCGCCGCGCGCACGGGACGCTGCATTCCGGTGTCGGCTATAGCGCCCCGCGCGTGATACCGCGCGAGGCCGAGCTCGATCATGCGGCGGCGGTGCTCAACGCCGGCAAGAAGGTCGCGATGCTGATCGGCGCTGGCGCGCTGCACGCCACCGACGAGGTGATCGCGGTCGCCAACCGCCTCTCCGCCGGCTGCGCCAAGGCGCTGCTCGGCAAGGCGGCCCTGCCGGACGATCTTACATGGGTGACGGGCTCGATCGGCCTGCTCGGCACCAAGCCAAGCTACAACATGATGATGGAATGCGACACGCTGCTGATGGTCGGCTCCGCATTCCCCTACCAGAATTACTCCCGAAAGAGAGCGCCGCGCGCGGCGTACAGATAGATATCGATGCCGGTATGACGTCGATCCGCTTCCCCATGGAAGTCAGCCTCGTCGGCGACGCCGCCGAGACACTGCGCGCATTGCTGCCGCGGCTCGCGCCCAAAACCGACCCCGCCTGGCGCAAGGGCATCGAAAATGATGTCGCCAAATGGTGGAAGACGCTCGACGGCCGCGCGCATCAGCCCGCAACGCCGATCAATCCCCAGCTCGTCGCCTGGGAACTGTCGCCGCGTCTGCCGGAACGCGCCATCATCACCAGCGATTCCGGCTCCTGTGCTAACTGGTTTGCGCGAGACCTCAAGATCCGGCGGGGCATGA
>NZ_JAPRAQ010000080.1 GCF_029989365.1 Bradyrhizobium sp. Arg816
GAACGACTGCACGCCCGCAACATCAATGAAAGCTATCTTGTCATCCTGGCATTGGCTGAAATCCCGGATGAGATTGTTGGCACCGACGGTCATCACACCATTGTCCTTGAATACAAACGTATCGGCACCTCCATGAGCATTGCCGCTCAGCTCGCCATCTCCCCACATCTCATTGCTGACCGTGCCACCTTGCCCAGCCGTCCCCGCGTATAGGACATCGCTGCCGCCCTTGGCACGACCGGACATTTGCGCCGCATCGCCCCACAAGAAGTTGTCGACCCGGCCGACTTCAACGGCGTGGCCGCCGACGAGAAGATCATCGCCTCCTTGGGCCGCCCCGCCCATGGCCTGGGCGTCGCCATAGAGCTGGTTCCCAACATCAGTCGCCGACCTGTCGCCGCCGCTGAGACTGTCATTACCTCCGCTGGCGGCGTCGAGCATCGTAACAGCATCGCCGACGGCGAAGTTCTTGCTCCCCTGCAACGTCGCAACGTCGTCGCCGCCTTGCGCATGGCCTGACATTGTGGCGCCGGCGTCCCCGTAAAAGGACACTGTAGAGCCGCCCTCGTTTATGAAAGTATCGTTGCCGCCCTTGGCAAAGCCGGAGATGTTGCCGCCGGCGTCGCCATAAAAGGTCTTTGACGTTACCGCCCCACCGGAGCCCATGAAACTGTCGTCGCCTCCCTCGGCATGGCCGGACATGTTACCTCCGGCATCACCATAGAACACCTGCGTGGCAAACAAGGCCCCGTTGAAGGTGTCGTTGCCACCTTTGCTGTAGCCGGTCATGTCACCGCCGGCATCTCCGTAGAATGTGTTGCCGGAGTCCGTTCTGGCTGTGAATGTGTCATCGCCGCCCTGGGCGTGGTCGGCCATGTTGCTCCCGGTGTCCCCAAAAAAGATATTTGTAGCCTGTCTGGAGCCCTGGAAGCTGTCATTGCCCCCCTTGCTGTGGCCAAACATGTCGCCGCCCGCGTCGCCATAAAAGGTGTGGGTGCCACCCTGTACCGTCTGAGTTATAAAAGTGTCGTCGCCGCCCTGAGCGTGACCCGACATGGCGCCGCCGGCATCGCCGAAGAACGTATTGATTTGCTGTCTGCCAGTTCCACTCAAGAAGGTGTCGTTGCCGCCCTTACTGTGGTCCGACATGTCCGCGCCAGCGTCCCCGTAGGCAGTGACACCAGCCA
>NZ_JAPRAQ010000081.1 GCF_029989365.1 Bradyrhizobium sp. Arg816
AGCGCGCCTTCCTCGACGGAGGCGCGGCATGAACGAACACCTCCTGCTGGCGCCGCTCCTGGAGTCGTACTTTCGTCGCCGGTTGACCAAGCAGCGCAACGCGACCTCCGCGACCTTAGCCAGCTATCGCGATGCCTTGCGCATGCTGATCCTCTTTGCCGCCGCCCATTTGGGGAAGAAGCCGGCGGCGCTGGCCCTTGAGGATCTCGATCGGGACCTTGTTCTCGCCTTTCTTGACGAGCTTGAGGAGAAGCGGAACAACTCCGTCGCAACGCGCAACGCCCGACTAGCCGCGATCCGATCCTTCTTCCATCACGTCGCTGCCGCCGATCCCGCCTCGTTCGGCGTCGCCCAACGGGTTCTGACGATCCCCACCAAACGGGCCCACATCGAGGTGACGCATCATCTCACCAACGCCGAGGTGGAGGCCATCATCGCAGCCCCTGATCAGACGACGCCCCGCGGCCGGCGCGACCGGGCCTTTCTGCTCTTCTTGGCGAGAACCGGCGCTCGCGTGTCCGAAGCGACCGGCGTCAACGCGAACGACCTCCAGTTGGAGCGAGGACGTCCGCAGGTGCTGCTTCACGGCAAGGGACGCCGAGATCGCGTCGTTCCCATTCCTAAGGATCTGGTGCGATCGGTGACGGACCTATTGAGCGAACGCGGCCTCGCCAATCATGAACCGCGGCCGATCTTCGTCGGGGTTCACAACGAGCGCCTGACGCGTTTCGGCGCGACACACATCGTGCGGCGTGCCGCCTCCCAGGCCGGGTCCACGAGGCCAAGCTTGAAGGGCAAGCCGATATCGCCGCACATCTTCCGGCATTCCCTCGCCATGAAGCTTCTCCGGTCAGGCGTGGACCTCCTGACGATCCAGGCTTGGCTTGGCCATGCTCAGGTCGCCACAACCCACCGATACGCCGCTGCGGATGTCGAGATGATGCGCCGGGGACTCGAGAAGGCGAGCGTCTCAGGCGACCGCAGCGCGCGCTTCCGGCCGAACGACACCATCCTGCAGCTGCTGGCCAACATCTGATTATTATGTGGCGGAGGAATCCAGCCGTGGCCGGCCCTGGCTGGCGTTAGGGCGCCTCCGCCACATAATCTCGTCCGACACATAAGAACGGTTATGTTGCACGCAACATAACCATACAGCGGT
>NZ_JAPRAQ010000082.1 GCF_029989365.1 Bradyrhizobium sp. Arg816
GGGCCTGTTGCGTAATTCGTCAATTGTGATTCCCTCGGGCAAAGCCTTGGAGGGTAGCGATGGCGGTTAAGCAGACGGGACAGCCGAGCTTTGTGGAAGCGCTGATGCCGAAGGGGGCCGGCGCCAATGCGGCGCTGGATCGGCTGGCTGGCCTGGTCAAGTGGTACCGGTTCGAGAAGCTGATCGGCCATTTGCGGGATGAAGCAAGCCCGGGTCGGCCAGGCTATCCGGTGCTGGTGCTGTTTCGTGCTGTGCTGTTGCAGTCGCTCTATGGTCTTTCGGAGCGAGAGCTCGAGGAGGCGCTGGGCGACCGGTTGTCGTTCAAGCGCTTCGTCGGTTTGAGCCTTGAGGATGCGACGCCCGACCATACGGTGCTGAACCGCTTCCGGAACCAGCTCGTTGAACAACGCCTGCTGGAGAAGCTGTTTGGCGAACTGGATCGTCAGCTTGAGAATGCTGGCGTGATCCTCAAGCGCGGCACGATGCTGGATGCGACCTTGATCCAGGCAGTGTCGGCTCCGCCCAAGGAGGACCGCCCCTCAAACGATCCTGATGCCCGGTTCACCAAACGGCAAGGCAAGGGCGGCTCGACCTTCGGTTACAAGGCCCATGTCGGTGTCGACGAAGGATCCGGCTTGATCCGCGCGGTACTGACCACAGCGGCCAACATCAACGACACGACGCCTGCGGACGCTTTGATCCGCGGCGATGAAGCTGCGGTGTGGGCCGATGCGGCTTACGACACCCATGCCCGACGAGCCCGGCTGAAGGCGGAGGGCAAGAAACCCCGCATCGCGCGTCGGCCCAACCGACATCACCCGGAGCTGCCGCCCAGGCTCAAACGCTACAACCTCCTCATCGCGCGCCGCCGAGCCCAGGTCGAGACCACCTTCGCTACTCTCAAACGCCGCATGCGGCTGACCTGCATCCGCTACGTCGGTCTGACCAAGGCGACCGGGCAAGTCCTGCTCGCGTCCATCGCCTTCAACATGAGGCGGTGGGCCACGATCGCCGCGTGAGCCGCCCGCCGAGGGCGACAACTACAGATCTTGGCAGGAAATTACCGGGACCAAGGCCTTCTCTCCTGACGTCTTCAGCCTCAAGAGCCGATAACGCAACAGGCCC
>NZ_JAPRAQ010000083.1 GCF_029989365.1 Bradyrhizobium sp. Arg816
ATAGCTGGCTAAGGTCGCGGAGGTCGCGTTGCGCTGCTTGGTCAACCGGCGACGAAAGTACGACTCCAGGAGCGGCGCCAGCAGGAGGTGTTCGTTCATGCCGCGCCTCCGTCGAGGAAGGCGCGCTCAGCCGCGATGGCGAGGAGATCCGACGAGCCGGTGAGGTAGTAGGCTGTGTCGCTATAGTTGGCGTGGCCGAGGTAGGTGGCGAGTAAGGGCAGCAGCGCTTGGACGTCTGCGCGCTGTTGGTGCCACAGCCTGAGCCTGGTCACCGCGAACCGGTGCCGGAGATCGTGCGGTCGCAGAGGCTTGCCATTGTCAAGACCCGCGAGCTTGCGGGCCTTAGCGAAGTTGCTTTGCAGGCCGGTCGCCGACAGACGGCAGCCTCGCGAGCTGAGGAAGAAGGCCTCGCCTTTGGGCCTGGGAAACACGGTGTCGCGCTCACGGGCATATCGACGAAGGGCTGCCTGGGTCGTTGGGTGAACAGGAATCAGGCGGTCTTTACGGAACTTGGTTTTACGGACGAGGACGACCCCGTTGGTCAGATCGACGTCGCCGCGATCAAGGCCGACCACTTCGCCCGATCGTAATCCCGTGCTGGCCAACAATCCAATTAGCGTCGCCATCGTGCGGCCCCTGAGAGGGTTCCCTGGCGAAATGAAGCTGCATGCGTCGATAAGCGACGTCAGCTCAGCCTCACTTAGGATGCGCGGCGGCGGAATCGCCCTGGACCGCGGGAAAGCTTTGCGCTCCAAGACCTCGGTCTGGGGGTCGTAGACGACCAGGTACTCGTAGAATCGGCGGAGCACGCCGTGACGGACCGCGCGGCTGTCGGCGGCGCCACCGAACGACAGGACGAAGTCCAGCGCCATCGTCCGGGTGGCGGGCGCACCCAGCTGAGATCGCTCGACGTAGCGAACGAAAGCCCGCAGCGTGCCGGCTTGCTTGTTGAAGGCGTAGCCGAGGGAGCGGCGCAGCTTGATGTAGCGCTCGACCTTGTCGTCGAGGAATGCGGCGAAGACGGTCATGCGGCGCCTCCCGGAAAGGGGAGCGCGACCTCAGCGAGCTGCGAGGCCGCGACCTTCACGTACAGCG
>NZ_JAPRAQ010000084.1 GCF_029989365.1 Bradyrhizobium sp. Arg816
CATCGTGACGAAGGCCGTGGACTAGCGCGTTATTGTTTAAGCATGATCTTTTCGGAAAACCGCTTCACACTTTTCCGGATCATGCTCTAGAAGCACGACGCCATCGTCCGCACCGCCGTGCTGATCTCATTCTCGCGCCAGGCCGCGAAGCCGAGCAGCAGGCCTTGGTCGCGTGGACGGCCGAGCGCCAGGCTGGACAGGGCCCGTGTTTCGACGCCTGCCTCGACCAGCCGTTGCACCGCCGCCCGATCGGTGCGACCGCGCTTGAGGCGGGCGACAAGCTGGATGCCGCCCGAGGGCACTTCGGCGGAGAGAACTTCGCCCAGATGGCGCTCCAGTCCCTCGACGAGGTGATCGCGGCGCGCGTGATAGAGCCGCCGCATCCGGCGCAGATGCGCGAGAAAATGCCCGTCGGCGATGAACTCCGCCAGCGCTTCCTGGATGTGGCTGGAGGCGATCAGCCCGATGTGCCGCTGTGCGATCTCCAGGGTGCCGACCAGCCCTGGTGGCGCGACGACATAGCCGAGCCGGATATCCGACGTCATCGCCTTCGAAAACGTTCCGACATAGAACACGCGGCCATGGGCATCGAGCCCCTGCAAGGCCGGCACCGGCCGGCTGTCATAATGGAATTCGCCGTCGTAATCGTCTTCGACGACCCAGGTCTCGCCTGGCCTGCTCATGCCCAAGAATTCGGTGCGGCGCGCGAGCGACATCAACCGCCCGGTCGGGTGCTGGTGCGATGGCGTCATGAAGATGAGCTTTGGCGCGGCCATGCCGGGCATCCGCTGCATGCCCTGCTCGTCCAGCTTCATCCCCATCACGCGCGCGCCGGAGGCACGAAAGGCTGCCGCAGCACCGGGATAGCCGGGATCCTCGACCCAGACGTCGTCGCCGGGCGTGATGAGAGCGGCCGCAATCAGGGTCAGCGCGGCCTGCGCGGTCGGCAGGATCAGGATCTGGTCTGCGGTGGCGCGGACGCCCCTGCTGGCGGCCAGATAATGCGCCAGCGCCTGGCGCAGACGCGTCCGGTTGACCGGTCCAAGCTCGCGCTTGGCTGCGCGCACCGCGCTGCGGCGCAGG
>NZ_JAPRAQ010000085.1 GCF_029989365.1 Bradyrhizobium sp. Arg816
ATCGTGGCAGTTGCAGAGCGCATTCCCGTTCGGCGCCCTCTGCAGGAGCGATCAGCTTCCGATATTGGCTTTCGTACTCTTTTGCCATTCGTTTCGCGGAAAAGCGCTCCTCGAACCGGGCGCGCACTTTCCGTCTGTCCAGCCGGTCCAATTCGTTCACCGCCTTGATGGCTTGCGCCTCGTCCTCGACGATGAAGCCCGTGACGCCGTGCTCGACGATCTCCGGCACCGAGCCCGAGCGATAGGCGATCACCGGCGTCCCACACGCCATCGCCTCTATCATGACGAGACCGAACGGCTCCGGCCAATTAATGGGGAACAACAAGGCGGCAGCGCCGGCGAGGAACGGCTGCTTCCTGGAGTCGTCGACCTCGCCGACGAGCTGGACGCTCTTGCCGTCGATGTGAGGTTCAAGCCGTTTCTTGAAGTAGGCAGTCTCGGCACGGGGTATCTTGGCGGCGATGCGCAGCGGCCTCCCAGCAGCACGCGCGATGCGGATAGCGTCCTCAGGACCTTTCTCCGCCGTCAGGCGGCCAAGAAAGGCCAGATATGATCCCGGTTCGCAAGACGCCTGAAACGAGCGCGTCGGCAGCCCGTGGAGGATTGTGCCGATCCACTTCGCATCCCGTAGCGGTTGGCGCTGATGGTCGGAAATCGAAACGAAGCCGGCTTCGGCATACTCCCGGACGACATCGGATAGTCCTGGCAGGTCTAACCGGCCGTGCATGGTCGTGAGAAACGGCACGCCGGTCCGGCGCAGCACCGGAAGCGGCAGCCAGTCGATGTGTGAGTGGATCACGTCGAAGTCGCCCGCGCGCTTCGCGATTGCTTCGATGAGCAGAGCGCTGGCGGCGCTCGGATCCGCGCCCCTTCGCCCCAGACGCAGCGCGCGCGGCCACACGGGATGAAGCTTGCCGTTTGTGCGGGAGTCGCCGCTTGCAAAGAGGGTGACGTCGTGTCCGAGCTCGACCAGTTCGTCCACCAGCCAGGCGATCACCCGCTCTGTGCCGCCATAAAGCTTTGGAGGGACGCTTTCGGCCAAGGGGGCGAGCTGGGCGATGCGCATCGGCGCCTAATCCCCC
>NZ_JAPRAQ010000086.1 GCF_029989365.1 Bradyrhizobium sp. Arg816
GAAGAAGATCGCGGCGCTTCATCGCGGCGAGATTCCGATCTACGAGCCCGGCCTCGACGAGCTGGTCGCGACCAATGTGAAGGCCAAGCGGCTCGACTTCACCACCGATTTGTCGAAGCCGGTCGCGGACGCCGATGCCGTCTTCATCGCGGTCGGCACGCCCTCGCGCCGCGGCGACGGTCACGCCGATCTCTCCTATGTCTACGCCGCCGCGCGTGAGATCGCGCAGTCGCTGTCGGGCTTCACCGTCGTCGTGACCAAGTCCACCGTCCCGGTCGGCACCGGCGACGAGGTCGAACGCATCATCCGCGAGACCAACCCCGCGGCCGACGTCGTCGTCGCCTCCAACCCCGAATTCCTGCGCGAGGGCGCGGCGATCCGCGACTTCAAGTACCCCGATCGCGTCGTCGTCGGCACCTCCGACGAACGCGGCCGCAAGGTGATGGGCGACGTCTATCGTCCGCTGTCGCTGAACCAGGCCCCGTTGATGTTCACGGCGCGCCGCACCGCCGAGATGATCAAATACGCCGCGAACGCGTTCCTCGCGACCAAGATCACCTTCATCAACGAGATCGCGGACCTTTCGGAAAAGGTCGGCGCCAACGTGCAGGAGGTCGCGCGCGGCATCGGCCTCGACAACCGCATCGGCACCAAGTTCCTGCATGCGGGTCCGGGCTTCGGCGGCTCCTGCTTCCCGAAGGACACCAAGGCGCTGATCAAGATCGCGCAGGACTATGACGTGAGCTTGCGCATCGTCGAATCCGTGCTGGCCGTCAACGAGAACCGCAAGCGCGCGATGGCGCGCAAGGTGAGCCAGGCGCTCGGCGGCTCGCTGCGCGGCAAGACCATCGCCGTGCTCGGCCTCACCTTCAAGCCCGACACCGACGACATGCGCGATGCGCCGTCGATCCCGCTGGTCACCGGCCTGATCGACATGGGCGCGACGGTCAAGGCCTTCGATCCCGTCGGCATGGAGCAGGCCAAGGGCGAGCTGCCGAACATCACCTATTGCGAGGACGCCTATTCCTGCGC
>NZ_JAPRAQ010000087.1 GCF_029989365.1 Bradyrhizobium sp. Arg816
AAATGGTAGGGCCCGCCGCCAAGCGCGCTGCGGTCGCGCATCTGCAGGCCGTCATGAGCCTGTCGGAACGGCGGGCCTGCTCGATCGTGGGTGCGGATCGGAAGATGATCCGCTATCGCTCCAGCCGCCCACCGGACGCAGTTCTGCGTGGCCGATTGCGCGATCTCGCCAACGAGCGGCGGCGTTTCGGCTATCGCCGCCTGTTCGTCCTGCTGCGGCGGGAGGGCGAGCCATCGGGGATCAACCGGATCTACCGGCTTTATCGCGAGGAAGGGCTCACCGCCCGCAAGCGGCGGACTCGCCGCAAGGCCGTGGGGACCCGGGCCCCGATCCTGGTCGAGGCCAAGCCAAATGCCCGCTGGTCGCTGGACTTCGTCCACGACCAGTTCGCCAATGGCCGACGCTTCCGCATCCTCAACATCGTCGACGACGTCACCAAGGAATGCCTGGGCGCCATTCCGGACACGTCGATCTCGGGGCGGCGCGTGGCCCGCGAACTCACGGCAATCGTCGAGCGACGCCGCAAGCCAGGAATGATCGTGTCCGACCATGGCACCGAGTTCACCTGCAACGCCATGCTGGCTTTGTGCAAGGACGCAGCCATCGATTGGCACTTCATCGCACCGGGAAAGCCCAAGCAGAATGGCTTCGTCGAGAGTTTCAACGGCCGGATGCGCGATGAGCTACTCAACGTGACTCTGTTCTTCGATCTCGATGACGCCCGCGCCAAGATCGCCAATTGGGTCGCCGACTACAATCTCCAGCGTCCCCACTCGTCGCTGAAATACCTGACCCCCGCGGCCTACGCCGCCCACCTCACCGCAACGGACGATCGGCTGCGCAACCCCGACCAGCTCCGCCGATCGTCCGTTGCTCCACCCGCGCCACTTGGCGTACA
>NZ_JAPRAQ010000088.1 GCF_029989365.1 Bradyrhizobium sp. Arg816
CGTAATCCTTCTAAAATGTGGGCACGATCTTTAGCTTTACGTAAGTTGTATTGCGTACGTCTTCTAACAACTGTCTTTTGATGCTCTAAATAATGTACCAACGCTTCTTTTAAATTAATAAGCTTCGGTCTACCATTTACAAGTGCAATCATATTCACACCAAATGATGTTTGAAGTGGCGTTTGTTTGTATAAGTTATTTAAAATGACACTAGCATTTGCATCCTTACGCACATCAATAACGACACGCACACCAGTACGTAAACTTGTTTCATCACGTAAATCAGTGATACCGTCAATTTTCTTGTCACGAACGAGCTCTGCAATTTTTTCAATCATACGAGCCTTATTCACTTGGAAAGGAATTTCAGTGACAACAATACGTTGACGTCCGCCTCCACGTTCTTCAATAACTGCACGAGAACGCATTTGAATTGAACCACGACCTGTTTCATATGCACGTCTAATACCACTCTTACCTAAAATAAGTCCAGCAGTTGGGAAATCAGGACCTTCAATATCCTCCATTAACTCAGCAATTGAAATATCAGGGTTCTTACTTAAGCTAAGTACACCATTGATTAATTCTGTTAAGTTATGTGGTGGAATATTCGTTGCCATACCTACCGCGATACCTGATGCACCATTGGCTAATAAGTTAGGGAATCGAGCAGGTAAGACTGACGGCTCTCTTTCATTACCATCATAGTTATCGATAAAATCTATTGTATCTTTATTAATATCACATAACAGTTCAAGTGTGATTTTAGTCATACGCGCTT
>NZ_JAPRAQ010000089.1 GCF_029989365.1 Bradyrhizobium sp. Arg816
GTCAATCGCTGAGCAGTCCGCAGTTGCGAGTCCTCTGCCCTACAGCCGGATTTGAGTATCTTGTGGAAGACCTCGATCTTCCATCGCAAGGAATACCAATCGAGTTTCTCGATCGCATCCCCGCGCGATTGCACCGGAAGATCGGTCGGGAGTTTCCATTCAATCTTCTTTCTGTTCTTTGGCGCTCCTCTTTCATCAGCGTGGATCACTGTCAAAGTCAAAGCTGGATACCGCGACTGCTTGCCTATCGGTGGCAAAATACGGATTTTACGATACCGGATTTCAAGAACAGCCTGGTCTGGATTGCCCTTGCTATCCTGGACTTCGATCCGGTGGAGACCTTTGACCGCGACCTCGTCCATTATCGTTGCAACGGTATGATCGCCATCGCCTGCCAGGCGATTGACACAGGTCCTTACCAAGAAATGCGTTCCAACCTCTTGGGCGGCGCAAAACAATTCATAAATATCGGCCTCACGATCACCGATATGGATGCACTTCGATGGCTTCTCAAAAAGCTCCGTGGATTGCTTGAGGTTTTCCAGCCACCGAATGCTCTCCTTGGTTTCAATGGGGATCCGTGTCAGGTTGACCTCGCGCCTGAGCGCAGCGACCCCTCTGAATCTCTTTCTGGTCCAGAACTTCACGGCGCTGAGCCCCAGTGGAAGCCCCTCAAGGGTCACCGCAAGGCTCGAATGCATCAATATTCCGCATGTCGTGTACGTTTGGGGTTTTCCGTCCAATCTTCGAGAGTTGC
>NZ_JAPRAQ010000090.1 GCF_029989365.1 Bradyrhizobium sp. Arg816
CGGTCGATCGAACATGGGTCGTGCGGCTGAGCGGAACAGGAAAGTGTCGTAAGGGGCATTATTTCCTTTCAAAAGTCCCATTCGGAATTAGGTTGGCGTAGCGGTCTGAGGCCGCCGTTTGCGACGGCGTCAGGCACGGAGAAGTTGTAGCGGCCGAGGAAATTGATGTGACGCCAAGATATCGGCGAGAGCCGAGCGATATCGGCGGGCAGCGGCGGCGTCCCGGCCTCGCTGAGTTGGCGCACGGTTTCCTGCATGTAGACAGCGTTCCAGTGGACGATGGAGTTGAGGGCCAGACCGAGGACCCCAAGCTGCTCCTCTTGGCCCTGACGCAGAGGGCTTCTGATTTCGCCCCGATCGCCGTGATGGACGCGCCGACCGAGCTTGTGGCGCAATTCCTGCCGGTTGAGCTGAAACAATATTCGTCGCCGGAACGGCCGGTCATCGATGTATCGCAGGATATGCAGCGTCTTGATGATGCGGCCGAGTTCAGACAGGGCCTTGGCCAGCGTTGTTGGGCGGTCTTTGACCTGCAGCATTCGCATGACGCCTGCGGCCTTGAGGTGGCCGAGCTTGAGCGATCCGGCCAAGCGGATAAGGTCGGACCAGTTTTCCCGGATCAGATTGATTTTAACCCTGCCCCAGGCGGTCTGATCGAACGGCCCATAGCTCGCCTGGCGGTCGATACGCCAGAGTTTGGCGTCGCCGATGTCCGCCAGACGGGG
>NZ_JAPRAQ010000091.1 GCF_029989365.1 Bradyrhizobium sp. Arg816
ACACCGGGCTGACGACGAATGAATCCGTTACGTTCGAGGGTGACCATCATCTGGTGGACCGACGGAGGGCTGACACGGAAATGGCGCTGCATGTCGGTTTCGGCGGGTGGGCGCCCGAACATGTGCGCGTAGGTGTAGATGAAGGCCAGGTAGTGCCCCTGCTTCTCGGTGAAATGCGCGCCTGATTTTTGACTCATCGCTGGATTCGTCCCGGCCTCCGACAAGGAGGCGAAGCATGAATGTACGTTATCGGGTCGAATTGAGCCAAGCCGAGCGGGACGAGCTGACGGCGCTGCTCGGGGGCGGCAAGCATGCCGCCCGCAAGCTCAAGCGGGCGCAGATTTTGCTTGCGGCTGATGTCGGCAGCCGCGACGAAGAGATTGCCCGGACCGTGAGCGTCAGCCTCTCCACCGTCGGTCGGACCAAGCGCCGCTTCGTGGAGGGCAATCTGGAACGGGCCTTGAGCGAGGAACCGCGTCCGGGCGCCGAACGCAAGCTGACGGGCAAGGAAGAGGCCCTGCTGGTGGCGACGGCATGCGCCAAGCCGCCGGCTGGCCGCAAACGCTGGACGCTGACGCTGCTGGCCGACGCGATGGTCAAGCTCACCGATCACGACAGCCTGTCAGGCGAGACTGTGCGCCGCCGGCTGGCCGAAAACGACCTCAAACCGTGGCGCAGGGACATGTGGTGCATTCCCT
>NZ_JAPRAQ010000092.1 GCF_029989365.1 Bradyrhizobium sp. Arg816
TGCCAACGACGGAATCATTTCTGTTTCAAGCCTGATCGTCGGTGTCGCAGCCGCGCCAGGCTCGACTGCGAGCACAGTCCTTGTTGCGGGGGTAGCAGCATTGGTCGGGGGTGCACTGGCGATGGCGGCGGGCGAATATGTTTCGGTCAGTTCGCAGGCGGATACCGAGAACGCTGACCTTGCGCGGGAATCGGCCGAGTTGGAACGTTCGCCCGTGACCGAAACGCGGGAACTGGCCGCAATCTATGAAGGGCGTGGCGTCGAGCCGTCGCTAGCGATTCAGGTGGCCGAACAGATGATGGCACATGACGCTCTGGGAGCGCATCGCCGTGATGAGCTTGGCCTTGCTGACGACGGCGCATCGCAGCCGATGCAGGCCGCGGTATCCTCGGCCTTGGCATTTGCCGCCGGCGCGATCCTACCCGTGATCGCTGCATTAGCACCGCATAGCGCTGTGCTTTATGCGGTACCAGCAACGGCATTGGTGCTGCTTGGCGTGCTGGGTGCGCTTGGAGCGAAGGCGGGCGGCGCCCCGATCGGGCGCGCCATGATCCGGGTGGTTTTACTGGGTGTCCTTGCGATGGGGATGACGGCCCTTATTGGGGCTTTCACCGGGACGGTGGTTTAAAAGCTTTTCGTTGCCCGCGGCGATGCGACACTAGTCCGCACCGCTAC
>NZ_JAPRAQ010000093.1 GCF_029989365.1 Bradyrhizobium sp. Arg816
GCGGCGCAGCTTGATGTAGCGCTCGACCTTGTCGTCGAGGAATGCGGCGAAGACGGTCATGCGGCGCCTCCCGGAAAGGGGAGCGCGACCTCAGCGAGCTGCGAGGCCGCGACCTTCACGTACAGCGCCGTTGTGTTGATGCTTCGGTGCCCTAGAAGATCGGCGACCTCGTTGATCGGCCTTCGTCGCCCCACGAGCTGGGTGGCTAGACTGTGGCGCAGGAGATGTGCGCCTCCGACGCGACCGAGCTCGATCCCACCATGCTGCAATCGCTTCCGCACGATCCTCGAAACAGACGACGCGTACTTGAATGGTCCCACGGGCGGCGTGAAGGACAGGAACAGATGCTGACTATCGACCTTCGGTCGAGCCCGCAGGATGTAGTCGGCGAGCGCGGCGCCGGTCTCCTCGATGAGCGGGGCCACTCGGTCACGCTTGCCCTTGGTGCGCCGGACAAAAACCTCGCCAGCTCGCCAGTCGATATCCCGGAGCTGAAGAGCGCGTAGCTCGCCGTTGCGAATGCCTGTGGTGGCGAGCAACAACAGGACAGCTCGATCGCGAAGGTCGATCGGCGTCGCCTTGCCGATCGCATCGATGGCGCGGCGAACATCATCCCACGAAAGCCGGGGCGGTAAATGGGCCAGTCGCCAAT
>NZ_JAPRAQ010000094.1 GCF_029989365.1 Bradyrhizobium sp. Arg816
GGCAATGTTGCTATACTAGCCCCATCACTTCAATAACTACTTTCCTACGTTGGTACTAACCAAATCAGGTCATAAGGGTCTGAACAATTCATCTCAGCCACATCATTAGGCTCCCCTAGTAGTTCCTTAGTATTCAATTGCTAATTAATCTTAGCAAACGGTTTCAACATTTTCAATTATTGTTGCTCAGTTGGGAGTGGGACAGAAATGATATTTTCGCAAAATTTATTTCGTCGTCCCACCCCAACTAGCATTGTCTGTAGAAATTGGGAATCCAATTTCTCTGTGTTGGGGCCCCGCCGGCAAGGTTGACTTGAGTTGGAAAAAGCTTGTTACAAGCGCATTTTCGTTCAGTCAACTACTGCCAATATAACTTCGTAGAGCATAGAACATTGATTTATGTCCCAGCCTGATCACCATCTTGTTATGTTAGTTATTTATAACCGATTTTCAAAATAAAAAACCAACCAAGATGTTGAAATCAATGGTTGGTTAATATGTGTGTGTTGAAATCATATATGGCACTGTATTTTAAAATATTTAATGAGATGACTTTGATTCATTATTTAGTGACTCACGCATCTTCGTATTGATTCGTGTTGCGCGACGGAAATAGACGCTTTCAAATGAACTCGTTGTACCGA
>NZ_JAPRAQ010000095.1 GCF_029989365.1 Bradyrhizobium sp. Arg816
TCAGACTTCCGCGTAGACGAAAAAGGCTTCACGAAAATCCTCGTCTGCGACCTCGGGTTGACGTCGCACGATCTCGGAGCGCTGGTGCAGCGGCTCCTGGAAATCGAGACCTACCGTCCATTGGCGCTGCTTGGCCTGTCGGCGGCCCTTGAGCTTGCACCGTCTGTTGATCGCATCGACCGCCGTCTTGTTGAGGCGCTCGAGAAAATGCAAAGCGGTGAGGGGCTGCAGTTCAACAACCATCTGCTTGCCGAGCTGACGGCGCTGGCCGCATCCTTCGAAAGAGGCGCGACCGGCAGCCTGTTTCGATTCGGCGCCAGCAGGGCCTATAACGAGCTGGTCCAATCGCGACTATCCATCATTGAAGGCAACGATGTCTCGGGCTATCCAACCTGGTCGTCGTTTCTGGCACGCCGCATGGCGCCGGCGATGCGAACCTGCGCAACTGTGGAGGATCGCCAGGCGACTCTGTCGGTCAAGCTCGCACGCGCCGCCGATCTGTTGCGAACCCGGGTCGACGTCGAAATCGAACGACAGAATCGTGACCTGTTGCAGGCTATCAACGAGCGCGCGAGACAGCAACTTCGGCTGCAGTGCACGGTCGAAGGATTGTCGGTCGGGGCGAT
>NZ_JAPRAQ010000096.1 GCF_029989365.1 Bradyrhizobium sp. Arg816
GTGGTCATGTCGGCCGGGACGGTGTCCTGCAGCGCGCCGATGGCGATCGTGTCGACCGACGCACCACCGCTCACCTTGTCCAGGATACCGGTGTTGCCGGCGGTGTTGTAGAGCGTGTAGTTCGCAATCGTCAGGGTGATCTTGCCGACGGTGGGCGTGCCGCTGACACGCGAGTACGACGACACCAGGTCGACGGTACCCGTCGCGGCGGTCGCGCTCAGCCAGTTCACGCCGTTGAAGGTCGCCGCACTGGCGGTGGCCTTCATCTGCTGTTGGATCTGGGTGATGTCAGCCTGGATCTTGACGCGGTCGATACCGGCGGTCTTGGCTTCGACCAGCAGCGCCTGGAGCTTGGTCAGGCCGCCGGTCTTGTCGCCCACAACCGAGGTCAGAGCAGTATATTCGGTGTCGACGGTCGCGGCCGACAGACCGAGCGAGTCGGACACGGCGGAGAGCGCGGCGTTGTCGGCGCGCATCGAGGTTGCGATCGACCAGTAGGCGGCGTTATCGGACGCGGTCGAGACGCGCTGGCCGGTCGAGATCCGGTTCTGCGTGGTCGCGAGCTGCGAGCTGACGTTCCGGAGGGTCTGCAGCGCGGTCATTGCAGACGAGTTGGTGAG
>NZ_JAPRAQ010000097.1 GCF_029989365.1 Bradyrhizobium sp. Arg816
TTTTTATATGTACAGCATACGTACAAAAATTCTATACGTACACTATACGTATGCATATACTGTATGTATACGTATTATATGCATAACTATACGTATAGTGTACGTATGAGATAAAGAACATGGTGGCACTATTTTTAAGGGTAAATAACTCGGCACTGCCGAGTTCACCACGTTTTGGCTCTGCCAAAACATCAAAGTGGTGGCATTACCCCTTATGCTCATGTTCTAAAATCATTAAAAATACGCTTATTTTCTATTTTAAGAGCCGTTTTTTGATGCAGGTAGCTTTGAAGCAAAAAATAAATAAGACGTCTCTGTGCGTAAATTTGAGTCGCTGCAAGCTAAAAATTATAATTTATTTTTCAAAAACTAAAAATAAAACGGAAAAGACGTGTAAAAAGTTTGATGAACTTTTATGCCGAGAAAACTTTTCGGAAAGAAAAGACTCCTCATATACACTAAACAAAGTGGGCCCACCAGGGCGTTTTTTGCCTGGTGGCTCATCTTTGGGGAGTGTGAGGGGTCAAAGTTTCTACCGAAAAGGAAATTGGAATAAAGTAATTAGTGTGATGATCCGAATGTGTTTAGTAAAACAACA
>NZ_JAPRAQ010000098.1 GCF_029989365.1 Bradyrhizobium sp. Arg816
GCAGAACCACATCCTGCAGCTTCTCTGCCTCACCGCCATGGAGAGCCCGCTCAACCTCGAGGCCAACGCGGTGCGCGACGAAAAGCTGAAGGTGCTGCGCGCCCTCAAGCCGATCACCGCCGCGGACGTGCAGACGGTGACCGTGCGCGGGCAGTACGTGGCCGGCGCCGTCGACGGAAAGCCCGTCGAGGGCTACCTCGCCGACCTCGGCGGGCAGAGCCGCACCGAGACCTTCGTGGCGCTGAAGGTCGAGGTCCAGTCCTGGCGCTGGGCCGGGGTGCCGTTCTACCTGCGCACCGGCAAGCGCATGCCCGACAAGCTCTCCGAGATCGTGGTGCAGTTCCGCGCCTCGCCCTTCTCGATCTTCACGCCGTAGCGGTAGGCCCGGTCGCAGGGACCCGAGGTGGTGATGACCTCGATGCTCCAGGTCCCGTCATAGGCGTCGCTCACGGCGACGGGCTTCCGGGCCGCCTCGGCGGCTCCGACGCCGGCGGCGAGGAGGAGGGCAGCGAGCGAGAGCGTGGACTTCATCGTGCGGAGGTTCCCTTCGGCATGGTTCGGCCGACGCCGGGGCGTCGGCTTGACTGTGCCGGAAAC
>NZ_JAPRAQ010000099.1 GCF_029989365.1 Bradyrhizobium sp. Arg816
GTCTCGTTCAACAACTCGTCGCGCAGTCGTCCATTGAAGCTTTCCACGAAGGCATTCTGCTGCGGCTTGCCCGGCGCGATGTAGTGCCACTCGATCCGGGTGAGCTGCGACCAACGCAGGATGGCCATGCTGGTGAGCTCGGTCCCGTTGTCGCTGACGATCATCGTTGGGCGGCCTCGTCGGGCGATCGCGGCATCGAGCTCACGACCCACCCGGATCCCCGACAACGACGTGTCGGCCACCAATGCGATGCATTCCCGGGTGAAGTCATCAACGACAGCCAGGATACGGAAGCGTCGGCTGTCGGTCAGCGTGTCGCTGACGAAATCCAGTGACCAGCGCTGGTTCGGTCCCTGCGGCAACTCCATCGGAACCCGTGTTCCGAGAGCTCTTTTGCGTCCACCTCGCCGGCGAACCTGCAGCCGCTCCTCGGCATACAGCCGCCTCAGCTTCTTGTGGTTGATAAGCACGCCTTCACTGCGGATCATGAGAAGCAGACGGCGATAGCCAAAGCGCCGGCGCACCGACGCCAACTCGCGCAGCCGGACGCGAATGGTCGCGTCGTCAGGCCGAAGGCTGAGATA
>NZ_JAPRAQ010000100.1 GCF_029989365.1 Bradyrhizobium sp. Arg816
GCGGTGTCGGCCAGCTCGTCGACGCCGACATGAATGCGGAATCGACCCGCCTTCAGGCGCTGCAGACCCAGCAGCAGCTCGGCGTTCAGGCGCTCTCGATCGCCAACCAGAACAGCCAGAGCATCCTGTCGCTGTTCCGCGGCTAAGCCTCAAAACCATCTGCAGAGGGCCGCGCTTCTCGCGAAGTGCGGCCCTTTTCATTTTGGCGTGCGCTGGTCGCGCCATGACCTTGGCACTTCGACTTTGCACGTCGATTTGGCTGACCCTGTCGCGGTCCGGTCACTGAGCCACAAGCCTCGCACAAACTTCGCGCGCTATCGTCGCCGTTACGTCAGGTTGAGCGCGCTTTTCCGCAGCTCAAAGGCATGATGCCGTCCTGTCGTACCGGTGCAAGTCCGGTATGTCCCCAAAATCAATTCAATCTCCAAAGGGACGTCAAAAATGAGTTCTAGTCTGCTCACCAACTCGTCTGCAATGACCGCGCTGCAGACCCTCCGGAACGTCAGCTCGCAGCTCGCGACCACGCAGAACCGGATCTCGACCGGCCAGCGCGTCTCGACCGCGTCCGATAACGCCGCCTACT
>NZ_JAPRAQ010000101.1 GCF_029989365.1 Bradyrhizobium sp. Arg816
GCACCTCAAGTTCTACTAGTTTTAATAAACGATCTGGTTTCCGTACCACAATTAGTAAACGTTGTGAGTCGTATTTTCCTGCTAAAATATTTTGAGCAGCTTTTTCAACTGGTAACACGCTTAGTTTCACGCCAGCTGGTGTTGCTAATTTCAAGCCACTTTTTTCAATGGCATTCCCTGCAACCTCATCATCAACGACCATAATTCTGGAAATATTCAATTTTGTCGCCCATAAATTTGCCACTTGTCCATGAATCAAACGTCCATAAATTCTTACGCCAATAATACTCATTGTAATCCCTCTTTCATTTCTTTATATAGTGGTTCTTTTACTAACTGAATTTCTGGTTGGTACGTTCCTTCCGTTTCAAAAATGACGATCTCATTTTGCCCTTCTTTTAATAATCCTTTGGGAATATATAAGGAAAGCGTCGGACCAACATTCCAGAAACGACCAAGATTGGTTTGGTTAACAAAAACAATTCCTTTGCCGAATTTAGAAACATCAATAAATGTATCTTTCACTTCTGCTAACTCCATATGATACTGGTAAAAGCTTGGTTGATCAGGCTGCCATT
>NZ_JAPRAQ010000102.1 GCF_029989365.1 Bradyrhizobium sp. Arg816
TTGAGTTCCTGGGCCGCAACGACGATCAGGTGAAGATCCGCGGCTATCGCATCGAGCCGGGCGAGATCGTCGCGCGGCTTTGCGAGCACGCCTGGGTGCGCGAGGCGGTGGTGGTGGCGCGCCAGGACGGCGCCGGCGACAAGCATCTGATCGCCTATATGGTCTGTGCGCCCGAGGCCGGCTCGGACGAGGGCGATGGAAGCGGGCTTGCGGGCGCATTGCGGGCGCACTTAAGTGCGCGGCTGCCGGACTACATGGTGCCGAGTGCGTTCGTGCGGCTGGCGGCGCTTCCGCTCACGGTGAACGGCAAGCTCGATCGGAACGCGCTGCCGGCGCCGGCCGATCAGGCCTATGCGCTGGCGGCCTATGAGGCGCCGCAAGGTGCGGTCGAGGCGGCGCTGGCGCGGATCTGGGCCGAGCTCCTGGGTGTCGAGCGCATCGGGCGCAACGACCACTTCTTCGAACTGGGCGGCCACTCGCTCTTGGCCGTGCAGATGTCGAGCCGGCTGTCACAGGCTGTGGGAGTCGAGCTGCCGCTGTCGACGCTGTTCGCAAGGCCCGTGCTGACCGACCT
>NZ_JAPRAQ010000103.1 GCF_029989365.1 Bradyrhizobium sp. Arg816
TTTGAAAATAGAACTACAAGATTCTTGCGTGCCTATTTCGAGCGATTCGATTTAAAAAATCGACAACAAGTTAAGACGGTTACTATTGACATGTATGAACCCTATGTCCGATTATTTCGCGACCTATTTCCTAATGCAGCTATTATTTTTGACAGATTCCATATCGTTCAACATTTAAATAGGGAACTTAATAAGTATCGTGTACAAGTTATGAATGAATACCGTAATAAAAAAGGACCTAATTATACAATTTTTAAGAATAACTGGAAAGTTCTATTGATGGATACTAGTAAAACCATATTTAGTAAATACAGATGGAATAAATCTTTTAAGGCTTATAAACGCTCATCTGACATTGTAGAATTCATGCTTTCAAAAGACGATATACTACGACGCTCCTACGAACTTGTCCAAGGATTAAGAAAAGATCTAAGGTTATGTAATTGGCCTAAATTTATTAATCGTTTAAATTCAGTTAGTAAAAAGTCTGTGAGTAAGGGTGTATGGAAAGTGGTTAAATATTATAGAAAACATCAAAGGATGTTAAGAAATACAATTTATTACCCAGCATT
>NZ_JAPRAQ010000104.1 GCF_029989365.1 Bradyrhizobium sp. Arg816
CGTGACAGCGCAGGACATCAAGCTTCAGGGGACGGCGAGAGTCGAGGACCTGATGAACTCGCTCCCGTCGGTGTTCGCCAGCCAGAATTCTACCAGGGCCAACGGTGCCGACGGCACCGCCACGGTCGACCTTCGCGGCCTCGGCACGACGCGTACGCTCTCTCTCGTCAACGGCCGTCGTCTGCTGCCGGGCGATCCGAGCCCGACCAGCGGTTCGGCCGCCGACATCAACATCATTCCTGCCTCAGTCCTGAAGCGCGTCGAAGTGCTGACCGGCGGTGCGTCGTCGACCTATGGCGCTGACGCCGTCGCCGGCGTCGTCAACTTCATCATCGACACCGACTTCACCGGCATCAAGCTGGACGGCCAGTACAGCCTTTTCCAGCACGACAATCGTGACAAGTTCCTGACGCCGCTGCTTGATGCGCGTGCGGGCGCGGGGCTCCCGGGCTACGGCTATCCAAAGGGCAGCGTCGCTGATGGCGGCGCGGTTGACGCCACGCTGACGATCGGTTCGGGCTTCGACGACAATCGTGGCCATGCCGTCGCCTATTTCGGCTATCGCAAGGT
>NZ_JAPRAQ010000105.1 GCF_029989365.1 Bradyrhizobium sp. Arg816
TCCTTCTTCAGATGCCCAATCCGGCTTTTTGGGGAAAACATCAAACAAATGCTTTTCCAGCAGCTCGGCCCGCATTTTACCGGTTAATTGTAAATAAGTGTTACTGGCAGTAAGTATATACAGTTCCTTTGAAAGAATAAGATAAGGGTGAGGTAAGGTCTCAAAAACCCTTAACATTTCTGGGGGCAACGCTGAACTGTGTTTAATGGGCATATATTATACAAAATGGATAAAAGCAAGATTACTAATCCTAAGGTAATTATTAAAATATTATCTTATAAGAAAATGTTTTGAATGAAAATAAACTTAAATGCAGAATCTGTATTTAATTAATATATGCAAGGCTTACTATCAATCAACAAAAAATTGGCCCATAAGTTCAAAATCTTTAACTTTATTTATGACATCAGATTATTTGGAAAGTGTTAAAAAACAATTTGCCTATTATAAAATACTGGGTGAAAAAACATTCGCGCAATTGACTGATGAACAGTTGAACTGGCAGTATAATGCAGAATCAAACAGTATTGCCATGATTGTTAATCACCTGTCGGGAAACATGCTCT
>NZ_JAPRAQ010000106.1 GCF_029989365.1 Bradyrhizobium sp. Arg816
CGTCGCAGCACTCGCAGTCGGTGCTGCTGGTCGACGACTCGGCCTTCTTCCGCAACATGCTGGCCCCGGTGCTGAAGGCGGCCGGCTACCGCGTCCGCACCGCGCCGACCGCGCAGGAGGGCCTGGCGGCGCTGCGTGCGCAGAGCTTCGACGTGGTCCTGACCGACATCGAGATGCCCGACATGAACGGGTTCGAGTTCGCCGAAGTGATCCGCTCCGACACCAATCTGGGCGCGATGCCGATCATCGGCCTGTCCGCGCTGGTGTCGCCGGCGGCGATCGAGCGCGGCCGCCAGGCCGGCTTCCACGACTATGTCGCCAAGTTCGACCGTCCCGGTCTGATCGCGGCGCTGAAGGAACAGACCGCAGGCGCCGCCGGCGCCTCCGAGCTGAACCGGGCGGCGGCGTAAGAGCACTGGGGATCAGGAGATACCGATATGAGCAACAAGACCCAGACCACCGAAGGCGCCATGGTCGAATACGTCACCGCGATGATCGGCGGCCAGCTGTTCGGGCTGCCGATCTCCCGGGTCCAGGACGTGTTCATGCCCGAGCGCGTCACCC
>NZ_JAPRAQ010000107.1 GCF_029989365.1 Bradyrhizobium sp. Arg816
GAGTTAAATGTTCATATTTTACAGCATCTTTGTTTACTTTAGGATCTGCAGAATATACACCATCTACATTATTTTTTCCCATTAAAATAACATCTGCTTCAACTTCTGCAGTACGTAATGCCGCTGTAGTATCTGTAGAGAAGTATGGGTTTCCAATACCTGCAGCAAAAATAACTACGCGTTTCTTTTCTAAGTGTCTAATTGCACGACGACGAATATAAGGTTCAGCCACTTGCTTCATTTCAATAGAAGTTAATACTCGTGTATCACAATCCAATTGTTCTAAACTATCTTGTAATGCTAAGGCATTCATTACAGTTGCAAGCATACCCATGTAATCAGCAGTTCCACGGTCCATACCTAAGTCACTACCTGTTTTACCTCTCCAAATGTTTCCGCCACCAACAATTACTGCGATTTCACAGTCCATTTTAGCAACTTCAGCCACTTGCTCAGCAACACTTTTAATAATTACTGGATTTATGCCAAATCCTTTTTCTCCAGCTAACGCTTCACCACTTAGTTTCAAAACTACACGTTTATATTTAGAAATTTGAGCCAT
>NZ_JAPRAQ010000108.1 GCF_029989365.1 Bradyrhizobium sp. Arg816
GGTTGGTTACCCCGCCCATGGCCGATAGTACTATTACCGGTTTTTCCTGGGTTTTAAACTCACCGGCCAGGATGTTTAAAAGAGTTTGGATACTTGCTATTGATCCTACGGATGTACCGCCAAATTTTAGAACTTTCATTTATGGTTTAGTGTCAATAATATTTAAACAAAAAAGCCTTCCTCTTTGCGGAGGAAGGCTTTCATTTGGTTTCTTTTTTATGTTTTTACACCATACGATTATCTTCCTCCGAGGTTTATGCCGGTGTTAATAATAATGGTAATAATGGTGTTGTTAAGTGTCATATATAATGTCCGTAAAGTAAGTAGATTAATCTTTAAATAGCAAGGATTATTTTATTTTTTATGAAAAAGCGAATAAAAAGACTGATTTGTATCATATAATTGCCTGAATGATAAAAAAACGAACACAAATTGCCGGCTTTTGCCACATTTTTTGAGCATTACACCCTAAAATAAAGCGATGGCAAATTAATTGTTACTTTTGAGGCTAATATTATGCAGGGATTAATCACCAAATCAACCGGAAGCTGGTACCAGGT
>NZ_JAPRAQ010000109.1 GCF_029989365.1 Bradyrhizobium sp. Arg816
CGTCGCAGCACTCGCAGTCGGTGCTGCTGGTCGACGACTCGGCCTTCTTCCGCAACATGCTGGCCCCGGTGCTGAAGGCGGCCGGCTACCGCGTCCGCACCGCGCCGACCGCGCAGGAGGGCCTGGCTGCGCTGCGTGCGCAGAGCTTCGACGTGGTCCTGACCGACATCGAGATGCCCGACATGAACGGGTTCGAGTTCGCCGAAGTGATCCGCTCGGACACCAATCTGGGCGCGATGCCGATCATCGGCCTGTCCGCGCTGGTGTCGCCGGCGGCGATCGAGCGCGGCCGTCAGGCCGGCTTCCACGACTATGTCGCCAAGTTCGACCGTCCCGGTCTGATCGCGGCGCTGAAGGAGCAGACCGCAGGCGCCGCCGGCGCCTCCGAGCTGAACCGGGCAGCGGCCTAAAGGGGACGAGGAGATATCGAGATGAGCAACAAGACCCAGACCACCGAAGGCGCCATGGTCGAATACGTCACCGCGATGATCGGCGGCCAGCTGTTCGGGCTGCCGATCTCCCGGGTCCAGGACGTGTTCATGCCCGAGCGCGTCACCC
>NZ_JAPRAQ010000110.1 GCF_029989365.1 Bradyrhizobium sp. Arg816
GAATCGATGAGTGAAATTAATTTTGCCTTTGAAGAGGTGGCAGTTGGTACGCAATCACAATCAGAGATGATGTATCGTTCGGTAGAAGTATTGAATGATATGGAGGGAAATATTGAACAAATCATCTCTCAAGTAAGAACTGCATCGGCTCGTGTGGATGAAAGCTTAGAAATTTCAAAAGGTAGTGTACATACTCTAAGAAATTTTGAAACTAACATGAGAAGTTTAAATGATGTTGTTTCACAGTCTGGAATTATATTTAGAGATTTAATGATGCAATCGAAACAAATTAATGAAATTGTAGATGTAATAACGAATATTTCAAGTCAGACGAGTTTGCTAGCTTTAAATGCAAATATTGAAGCTGCGAGGGCAGGCGAGCATGGAAAAGGTTTTGCTATTGTAGCGAGTGAAGTGTTAAAGCTTGCTGAAGAATCAAATCGTTCTGCGGGAAGAATTCAAGGGATTTTGAAGGAGTTTAGTAATCAAGCAAGTAAGGTAGAAGTGCAAGTAGAAAAGTCAGAAAGAGTACAAGAAGAATGTAACGAGATGTT
>NZ_JAPRAQ010000111.1 GCF_029989365.1 Bradyrhizobium sp. Arg816
CTCATCCTTTTTTTGATTTTATTGTATCATAAATGGTGGTTAAAGATTCATACATAAAGAAAAAAGTTTTGATACTGAAAAGGACTACTTTTTTAGTAAAAAAACAGTCCTTAAAAATCGTATCATAATCGATTATTTTTGAGACAAAGTAATTTATAAAAAATATGCCTCTAACGTTTTTAGAACGTTAAAGGCATATTAACTTCAGACAGTTATTACTATACCCTAGCTTTATGGGTTTTGATAGAATTAATTAGATTTTAATAAACGAAGTCCATTCAGAATAACGACCAACGTACTTCCTTCATGAAGGAAGACACTAATTGCAATATCCGTCAAACCTAAGAAACTAGCAATAATTAAAAAGACAACAACGGCCATTGAGAAAAAAATATTTTGCCAAATGACACGATTCATTTTGGTTGCAATATTATGAGATTGTACCAATTTGGATAAATTATTCTGCATTAAAACCAAATCAGACACTTCTACTGCTACATCTGTTCCTTCCCCCATGGCAATACCTACATCTGCATTAACAAGGGCAGGGG
>NZ_JAPRAQ010000112.1 GCF_029989365.1 Bradyrhizobium sp. Arg816
TAGGTTCTAAGTTAACGATGAAATATCCAAACTGTGTTCTTTTAGGTGAAGGTGCAAAAGGTAGTACATTATCTATTGCATTTGCTGGTAAAGGACAAGTTCAAGATGCCGGTGCTAAAATGATTCATAAAGCGCCAAATACATCTTCAACGATTGTTTCTAAATCTATTTCTAAAAATGGTGATAAAGTTATTTATCGCGGTATTGTTCATTTTGGACGTAAAGCAAAAGGTGCTCGTTCAAATATTGAATGTGATACATTAATCTTAGATAACGAATCAACATCAGATACAATTCCATATAACGAAGTATTCAACGATCAAATATCATTAGAACATGAAGCCAAGGTTTCAAAAGTTTCTGAAGAACAATTATTCTATCTAATGAGTCGTGGTATTTCTGAAGAAGAAGCGACAGAAATGATTGTTATGGGATTCATCGAACCATTTACAAAAGAACTTCCAATGGAATACGCGGTCGAAATGAACCGTTTAATCAAGTTCGAAATGGAAGGTAGTATTGGATAGCATTAAACCGTGTTGTTAAGCCAT
>NZ_JAPRAQ010000113.1 GCF_029989365.1 Bradyrhizobium sp. Arg816
ATTCCATCATCCCTGATCGTATAGAAGCAGGCACTTTTTTAATTGCCGGTGCTGCGATGGGAGATGAAGTTGTACTTGATAATGTGATCCCAACTCATTTAGAATCAATTACGGCGAAACTTAGAGAGATGGGGTTCACCATTGAAACAAGCAACGATCAAATGCTGATCGTTGGCAGAAACGAAGGACTCAAGCCTGTCGATATTAAAACCCTTGTGTATCCGGGCTTTCCAACGGACCTTCAGCAGCCGATGACGGCGCTGTTAACAAAGGCGAAAGGCACGAGTGTGGTCACAGATACGATCTACTCAGCCCGCTTTAAGCATATTGACGAATTGCGTCGAATGGGTGCAAACATGAAGGTCGAAGGAAGATCTGCCATTATTACTGGACAAACGCAGCTTCAAGGAGCAAAGGTGAAAGCAAGTGACCTGCGTGCAGGTGCTTGTCTCGTGGTTGCAGGGTTAATGGCAGACGGTGTGACCGAAATCACAGGGCTTGAACATATAGACAGAGGATATAGTTTGCTTGAGAAGAAGCTTGAAGGC
>NZ_JAPRAQ010000114.1 GCF_029989365.1 Bradyrhizobium sp. Arg816
ATGGTCATGTTGCGCTAAATGCAACCATGCATGGTAAAAACTTTGCTCACGCTTCGGCATTGTCCAACTCGATAGAAATTGATCGATATAAAGTTTCGTCCATTTAATCATTTGACGATTCACTTGTTCGCTAAGTGGCTCACCTTGTTCATCCATTATTGCATCACTCATCGGACGTACATCATAGTGATGATATGATTCAGCCATATCACGTTTTGATTTTTCTAATAGTAGATCAGCAACAACATCAACATTTGAATGATCCATATATGATGCAGGTACGTCTTTTAATGTTTTAATGTTATCAATATAAAGATTGATGTAGTGTTGCGGGATATTGTAGTAATGTTCAAGTAACATATCAGTAACAAGTTGATTAAAGACACTTTCATCTAATTCACCACGTGCCACAGCGCTTTCTATTAATGCTTTATTTGGGAAAATATCCACATCGCGAACGTCACGTAACCATTTTGCGACATCTTCAAACGTATCCGCTTCTAATCCTTCCCAGGGGTTACGTGCTGCAAAAATCGAAATCGGTG
>NZ_JAPRAQ010000115.1 GCF_029989365.1 Bradyrhizobium sp. Arg816
GTGGGCTATTTGAGGAATTTGCTCAATACACAGTATCAATCACAGTTGCTTACATGTCATAATGATTTTCACGTCAATGACGTATTAGCATCTGATGTGATTCCATATATCATGAAAAAACTCAATGCGCCATTCACGTATGATGCAGAAATTTCGAATATATTTTATGATATTGATTTGTGTTTAGACTTTTTATTAGATCATAACTTTAGTTTGACCATGCATTTGGATCAGTATGACTCACGTGATTATAAAGATGCATTTAAAATTTTTATCCATCACGTTGCCCTGCATGTCAGTCATAGAAAAGATTTGAAGTTCAACTTGTATGTGACGACATTGCACACGTCTTTGATTGAAATGATTGATTATTTTAAAGCATTATTCCCTAATGGTGGCTTGTACATTCACTTAGATCAAGCTACGGAAAGACATCTACCATTATTGAAACGACTTGAGCCACACATCGACCATTTTGTATTTGATGCCAATTCAAATGACGCTGTTGATTTTAATAAAATGAATGATGATGAATTTAAAACCGC
>NZ_JAPRAQ010000116.1 GCF_029989365.1 Bradyrhizobium sp. Arg816
TTGGACCTTAAGGTGTTTACGGCTTGGCTGAAGGTACTGACCGATTGTCATAATATCTACGTCATTTGCACGCAAATCATCCATCACTTCGTAGATTTCTTCTGTTGTTTCTCCAAGTCCAACCATTAAACTCGATTTTGTCGGGATATCTGGATATAGTTCTTTAGAACGTCGTAATACTTCAAGAGAACGGTCATACGTTGCACGCGCACGAACTCTTGGCGTAAGGCGTCTTACCGTTTCAATATTATGGTTTAAGATATCTGGTTTTGCTGCCATCAACGTTTCCCAGTTCTCAATACTGCCACCCATATCAGATGGTAATACTTCAATTGTTGTATATGGATTGACTTCACGTACTTGACGAATTGTTTCCGCATAAACATGTGCACCACCGTCTTTTAGGTCATCACGAGCAACTGCTGTGATAACGACGTGCTTTAGATTCATTAGACGAACAGATTCTGCAACACGTTCTGGTTCGTTTAAGTCAAGTTCATTCGGCAATCCTGTCTTAACTGCACAGAAACGACATGCACATGTA
>NZ_JAPRAQ010000117.1 GCF_029989365.1 Bradyrhizobium sp. Arg816
TGCGACACTCCTTTAATTACAAATATAACTCACTATCATCATACAATATTATGGCTTTAAATTATAGATTTTTAATGTAATCTTTAATAAAGCTTAATGATTTTGAGATATTTTCAGGTTGTGTACCGCCACCTTGAGCCATATCTGGACGACCGCCGCCTTTACCACCAACGATTGGTGCCATTTGTTTGATAAGATCACCGGCTTTAACGTTATTTGTTAAAGATTTAGGGACAGTTGCAACCATCGATACTTTATCATCAACATTACTTGCAAGAATGATAATTGTATCTTGTAGTTTAGATTTAAAATCGTCCATTGTCGAGCGAATTGCTTTCGCATTTGGTACATCCACTTCAGTAACCAATACTTTATAGCCATTGATTTCTTCAACTTGATCTTCAATATTACCCGTTTTAAGTGATGTGATTTCTTTGTCACGTTGCTCTAATTGTTTTAATAATGCTTTTTCTTCATCTTGTAATTGTGTTAACTTATCGACTACTTGATCATCAGATTTCACTTTCAGCTGTGATTTCATCG
>NZ_JAPRAQ010000118.1 GCF_029989365.1 Bradyrhizobium sp. Arg816
TGTGAATGGGAATATCATTGTTGCACATGGCATGAGGCACGGACGACAGAATCAAGCGTTAGAAGCATTTATTTCTGAATTAGTAAAAGATGATATACATCACTATGATATTGCGTTTTTAGAAAGTGAGCATCAGGATTTAGAGACGGTAATGACGACGTTGATTCAAAGTGGGGTTGACCATTTTAAAATTGTACCATTGCTAATCTTTAGTGCAATGCATTATCTCAAGGATATACCGAATATCGTTCATGAAATGAAACGACGGTATCCAGACATAAAGGTAGAAGTAAGCGAGCCACTTGGCACACATCCTTTAATGAGACGATTAATTGAACAACGTATTTGTGACGCATTAGCAGGTGACGAACAACAAGTTGGAGTTATGGTTGTTGCACACGGCAATATTAATGGAAAGTTTACTAAGGCACACGAAGAGTTACAAATATGCGCTCAAAATTTGCAAATTAGCAAGCCGACATATGCGAGAACGCTATATGGAGAGATTAGTTTTACACATGATTTAGAAAGCATCTCGAAACG
>NZ_JAPRAQ010000119.1 GCF_029989365.1 Bradyrhizobium sp. Arg816
TCCGTCATGTTGATGGAGATACCACCGTGTTAAGAATAGACGGAAAAGAACAAAAGGTTCGCTTTTTATTAGTAGATACACCCGAGACTGTAAAGCCGAAAACAAAAGTACAGCCATTTGGTTTGGAAGCTAGTAAGCGTACAAAAGAACTTTTGTCTACTGCTTCAGAAATTACTTTTGAATACGATAAGGGCGATAGAACTGATCGCTATGGCCGTACATTGGGCTATATATTTGTGGATGGGATGCTACTTCAGGAAACACTTGTGAGAGAGGGATTAGCACGTGTGGCTTATGTCAAAGAGCCTAACACTAAGTATCTACTCGAATTAGAGGAAGCACAAGAAAAGGCTAAAAATGAGTCACTCGGAATTTGGAGCATACCAGGATACGTAACTGAAAGAGGGTTTAAATAAAGAATTTGAAAAGCTGTAAGAACAAAATTTAAACGATAAAAAAAGAGCATGTATCGGAGTTTGCGAAGAATAAAGAAAGTGAGTGGAAAAGATGAACGAGCAAATAAATTTGTTTGATTCAGAC
>NZ_JAPRAQ010000120.1 GCF_029989365.1 Bradyrhizobium sp. Arg816
ATCTGGCTTTTCTTTAGCAACTTTTTCTACATCGCCATCACCAATTTTTGTAACACCTTTAAATTTATCTTTTAATACTTTGCTTTGATCGACTTGTTGATTTACAGCTACAATGTTTGCACCTAATTTTTTAAGTCCACCAGCATATGTTGGCGCAACTACTGCAATGCGTTTAGGGTCTTTCGGAATATCTACCGTTTTGCCATCGTCCATTTTATAAGATTTAGTTTCAGCTTTGTTATTTTTTTCACCTTGGTTCCCACACGCAGCTAACACTAATAACATAATTATTAATGGTAATAATAGTTTTTTCATAATTTCCTCCTATTGAAAATGATTATCAATTATTCCAAAATTATACAAGATTGCATATACATTTACAATAGCTAGTGCTATTTATTTTTTTATTTTCGCAAAAAATTTAGCAAAATATCTTAACATCCCTATAAATCCCCACAAAAAAGGGTAAATCAGAACGTCAAATTTCATCTCTTTATGCCAATCAACGATCGATTTACCTTTTTAAATTTAAAATGTAT
>NZ_JAPRAQ010000121.1 GCF_029989365.1 Bradyrhizobium sp. Arg816
GATGCGTATAATAAACATTATCCACTCGCAAAAGGTGCATCCTATAGACTTGAATTTTATCGTTTATATTTATTGATGGTCCATTTATTGAAATTTGGTGAGATGTACCGTGATAGTGTTGCGCATTCTATGGATAAGATTTTACAAGATACAACAAGTTAGTTAAGACGTTAGATTGAGATAAATAGATAATATGCAAAGATATTTTTACAATGAGAAGCGATACAGCTGCATCAATAAAATTATTTGTGCTTTTTTATTGTTGGAAAATAAAATTTTAATCGCTATTGTTAATTTCTGTAATGTAAAACAAGGTTGAGTTACAATAAAAGTGATTTTATAACTTTTTGTTCAATAAAATTCTAGGAATGATACATATTTATTGATACAATAATTTTGAATATAATCATAAAACAATATTTAAGTATAATTGAATGTTTGAATATCATATATTGATACAGTTTCTAATAATTTTAAAATAATTTAAATGGAGAGAGGTGTAAATGATGAGTACAGTTCAAAGTGATATTTTTAGGACC
>NZ_JAPRAQ010000122.1 GCF_029989365.1 Bradyrhizobium sp. Arg816
ATGTTGTAAATAGTACCAAGCCAAACGGTAAAAACTAAAAACCTGCAGACGGGTACTGGTTATTGAATCAGACGAGGTTGTCTGTAATTGACGTAACTTTTGCAAGACTTGAATTTCTTGCTCAAATTTAATATGGTTCGGGACTAAATAGAATACTTCATGCTGTGCGTCTTCTTCTAGCCATTGTTTTGTCGCCTGTATAAGTGGCGCTTCTAAATCTGCCACGGCGGTTCCTCTAATAAACTGCACACTCATGGTTTCACATCCTTTTCCTTTGCACTGCCTTTATTTTACCACAAAAGAAGGACGGAAACATGTGTTTGTTTTTACACATTTCCGCCCTTCACTTTTACTCATTGTATCTTTTATTGTTTTGACACTTCTGGTATCGGACCAAACCGTGAGAATGGCCACATAACAAATTTCACTTCACCCAAAATATCTTTTTTATGAATAAAACCAATGACACGACCATCTTTTGAATTACGTCGATTATCACCTAAAACAAAGTAGCTATCTGCCGGCACTTTTTCTTT
>NZ_JAPRAQ010000123.1 GCF_029989365.1 Bradyrhizobium sp. Arg816
CAGCTCCTCGGCGATCTCCGGCGTCCTCATCGGATCGGGCACCCGCCGGTCGCGCACTCGCCCTGGTCGAGCAGCTCGGCGGACTTGTCCTCGGAGATGTCGATCGGTGAGAGCCGGCGCCGGTACGCTTCGTACCGCTCGCGCGAGACACACTCCTGCGGGCGGTACTTGAAGCCCAGCTCCTCCGCGGTGGCGAGCGGGTTGTTGCGCTTGAGGAATGACACGCCGACGTACTCGTCCCAATGCTCCATGAACCAGTCGACCATGGCCGGGATCTCGGCCTCGTCGAAGGCCACCGTACGCGAGCAGTTGTGGTGGACGTAGTGCTTCAGCAGGAGGCGGTAGCGCTCCAGCTGGCTGATGGCACTCTCTCGGGTCACCTCGAGGTGCTCACCCTCGACCAGGTCGATAGCGGTGAACTTGGACGACGCAGGATACTCGACGGGCCAGCAGACGATGACGCCGGTCGGGTCGTTCGGGTTCGGCTTCATGTCGGAGCCGGCGGCCCGGAAGGCGCCGAGCATCGGATCGTTCGA
>NZ_JAPRAQ010000124.1 GCF_029989365.1 Bradyrhizobium sp. Arg816
AACAACCCATAATTTCTGATTGGCAGTCAGCAATTATGGGTTCCTTTATATTCTACTCTTCATTATCAAAGTAAGTTGCATCTCGGATAATTTTTCCGTCTTTAATTGTAAAAACGGTGCAAATAGGTAATTTCATTTTTTTACCGTCTGGCAAAGTTCCTGAAGAGATAAATTCAACGATAATTTTTTCACCTGCTTCATATATACCTTTTATATCATCTCTGATATCCGGAATAGCTTTTTCAAAACCTGAATACTTTTCTATTAATTGCCTGGTCGTTTGTTTTACATATTCCTTTCCATAAGAAGGATCAAGAAATTCAGCATCAGGCGTATAGCAATTGGCGTATGTCTTCCAGTCATGCTTATTAAAAGCGGTAAATAACTTCATTACTATCTCCTTATTTGAATATCCGGCTTTTTCATAATGAAAATCTTTTTTAACATATTTTCCATTAAAAGTCCCGTCAATAAAAGCATAAAGCTGTGAATTACTCTTTCGTTCATAAGAAATACGCTGAGGAAAATCATGTT
>NZ_JAPRAQ010000125.1 GCF_029989365.1 Bradyrhizobium sp. Arg816
AATTTTGCAAAAAATCCAGATACAGGTGAAGATTTCCGCAAAGAAAATGGTGATTTATTGCCATATAATATTAAAGAAGCCCAAGCCAACTGGACCAAAGCGAAAGAAGAGTTGGGCAAAGATAAAATTGAATTGGAACTAATCTCAGCGGACTCAGCGATTGCCAAGAAAACCATTGAATTTGTTCAAGGGCAATTGCAACAAAATTTACCAGGTTTAACAATCAAATTAAAATCACTGCCTTTGCAAAATCGTTTGGATTTACAAACAGCAGGTAATTACGATTTAGCCTTTGGAACATGGACACCTGACTATGCTGATCCCATTAATTTTTTAGAATTTTATGACTCAAAAAGTGGCTTAAATACTTCTGGTTATAACGATTCAGCGTATGATGCGGGTCTCCAAAAAGTTAGAAAAGATTACGCCAATGAACCTGAAAAACGCTGGAATGAATTACTAAGTTTAGAAAAAACATTAATTGAAAAAGATGCCGGTGTTTTACCCTTATTCCAAGGAGCCATTGGTTACTTG
>NZ_JAPRAQ010000126.1 GCF_029989365.1 Bradyrhizobium sp. Arg816
TCAGCATTACAGCAAATTGATTATTTTGTGGCTGGTATTGGCTCTGGCGGTACATTTACAGGTACCGCACGTTATTTAAAGCAACATCACGTGCAATGTTATGCCGTTGAGCCAGAAGGGTCCGTGTTAAATGGAGGGGCAGCTCATGCACATGACACTGAAGGTATCGGTTCTGAAAAATGGCCGATATTTTTAGAGAGACGTCTTGTAGATGGGATATTTACGATTAAAGATCAAGATGCCTTTCGAAATGTCAAAAGTTTGGCTATAAATGAAGGGTTGTTAGTAGGCAGTTCTTCAGGTGCAGCATTACAAGGTGCATTGAATTTAAAAGCGCAACTAACTGAAGGTACGATTGTTGTCGTATTTCCAGATGGTAGTGATCGCTATATGTCTAAACAAATATTTGAATATGAGGAGAATAATAATGAACAAGAAAACTAAATTAATTCATGGTGGGCACACAACAGACGATTATACAGGTGCCGTTACAACACCAATTTATCAAACAAGTACATATTTACAAGATGATA
>NZ_JAPRAQ010000127.1 GCF_029989365.1 Bradyrhizobium sp. Arg816
GAACGGTTGAATACATTACCGAAGCTCAGCTAGATTACATTCAGTCTGAAATTCAGGAAGTACTAGAAGATTTAGGTATCGAAGAAGCGGAGTTTGAACAAGCATTTTTAAATAGTCAACAACATCAAGCAATTAGTGAAGAGGCACAACTTTTAAATAATCAAGATGAATTAATGGCATTTTTAAAGAATAAGCGTAAAAATATTTTAGAAAATGCATACATTATGCCGCATAATATGAGAGAAATGTTACGAAGTTATTTGGAAAGTATGTCTCAATACTTTAATGTTGGTGGGTTTTTTAATAAAAAGAAGAAAAAGCTACAAATTCAACAACAGCGATTATTAACAGCGACAGATGCGTTACAAGAACATGTTAATCAACAAATTCGTCAACCAATGCGAGAAGATATGTCATTTGTAACGCGTTTTATCAATAAAAAAGAAGCTTCAGATAAAGTATTAAATCAGCATTATGACGTTAAGCCGGAAATGATTGAAGATTTATATCAACCACAAACATCAATCAGC
>NZ_JAPRAQ010000128.1 GCF_029989365.1 Bradyrhizobium sp. Arg816
CGAAATCATCGGCGGTCTCCTTGCTAACAGCTTGGCATTACTATCTGACGGTATCCATATGTTTAGCGACACATTCTCATTAGGTGTTGCACTTGTCGCATTTATTTATGCTGAAAAGAATGCCACAACTACAAAAACATTTGGTTATAAACGTTTCGAAGTACTCGCAGCGTTATTTAACGGTGTAACGATGTTTGTAATAAGTATTTTGATTGTTTTTGAAGCGATTAAACGTTTCTTTGTTCATTCTGAAGTTCAATCAAAAGAAATGTTAATCATTAGTATTATCGGTTTAATTGTCAATATCGTTGTTGCATTCTTTATGTTTAAAGGCGGCGACACTTCACACAATTTAAATATGCGTGGTGCTTTTCTACATGTTATCGGAGACTTATTAGGTTCAGTTGGCGCCATTACTGCAGCTATTTTAATTTGGGCATTTGGATGGACAATCGCCGATCCTATCGCAAGTATTTTAGTTTCCGTTATTATTTTAAAAAGTGCTTGGGGTATCACAAAATCTTCAATT
>NZ_JAPRAQ010000129.1 GCF_029989365.1 Bradyrhizobium sp. Arg816
ACCATGCCAAATATTCCATTGCAGCAGTTTTACGGTATTGGGATTTGTAGCCGAATTTGGCGTGATTAATTTAAAGATGTTTTCCGTTTGATCTTCCTCCGGGATATAAGCCTTATCATTCAAACGAAAAGAACTTACCTTTGCATGCAGGGTATCGCCTGGTACCGCATTTTTATTCACATCCAGTGTTACTAAAAAATAATTCACACCATTTTTCAAGGTATAAGCGCTGGCCGGTATCCCTGTAAAGTTGGTATATTTCCCTGGCTTCTTTCCTGTGCCAAAAAATTCAACCCTGGCGGCGGAACGGGGGGACTGACCGGCATAATAAATGTGCACTTTAGCTATATCACCTAACAAACTCGACCCGGAAAAATCCAGGTTCAACGCCGTCAGTTTCAATGGTGAGCGCGAACCGTTTACGACCACGCGCAACTTCAAAAGTTCATCATTCTTTGCATTCTGATCGGCATCCCATTCACTTTGTATGACTATAGCGTTAAACAATTCCTGTTTTTTTTCCGGG
>NZ_JAPRAQ010000130.1 GCF_029989365.1 Bradyrhizobium sp. Arg816
TGGAGCTCGACCCGCACTGCCATGGGGTAAGTGGCCTGCGCCAGTGTTTCGATGATCGCGAGCCAGGGATCGCGCCGCTGGTCCGCCCAGAAGCGGTGCGGCACATAGTGCATCGAGGGCTGGCTCCAGATCGGCCGAATTTCTTCATGCTTGCGAATTTCGGCAATCTCGAACGCTTCGTCCGGGTCTGATCCGCCGAAGGTCGCAAACTCGAGTTGGGATTTGCTCAGCCAGCGCGGGCCACCATAGGCAAAGATACCTTCCTGCGGGAAGGTGCGGTTCGCTTGCCTGGCAAACGCGGTGACGTCGTCCTTTGCCGCTTGCTCGTCGGCTTTCGCGCTTCGGCACAGGATTTGACAACGAACGCGGGCCGCGAACTCCGAGTGCTCGGGGTCGGCCACGAATTGCAGCGCGATCGAGCGCCGAAGCCCCGCGCTGTGAAGTTCGCAGATATATGATCGAAAACGATAGAGGACCGATCCGATCACGTCCTGCCGATTGTTGCCGTTTTCGGGCGGTAAAGCC
>NZ_JAPRAQ010000131.1 GCF_029989365.1 Bradyrhizobium sp. Arg816
GGCAACGAGGGTGTCATCACCGTCGAGGAAGCCAAGTCGCTCGAGACCGAGCTCGACGTCGTCGAGGGCATGCAGTTCGACCGCGGCTACATCTCGCCCTACTTCGTCACCAACGCCGACAAGATGCGCGTTGAGATGGACGACGCCTACATCCTCATCAACGAGAAGAAGCTCTCCTCGCTGAACGAGCTGCTGCCGCTGCTCGAGGCCGTGGTGCAGAGCGGCAAGCCGCTGGTCATCGTCGCCGAGGACGTCGAAGGCGAAGCGCTTGCGACCCTCGTCGTGAACCGTCTGCGCGGTGGTCTGAAGGTCGCGGCCGTCAAGGCTCCGGGCTTCGGCGATCGCCGCAAGGCCATGCTGCAGGACATCGCGATCCTGACCGGCGGCCAGGCGATCTCGGAAGATCTCGGCATCAAGCTCGAGAACGTCACGCTCAACATGCTCGGTCGCGCCAAGAAGGTGATGATCGACAAGGAGAACACCACGATCGTCAACGGCGCCGGCAAGAAGGCCGACATCGAGGC
>NZ_JAPRAQ010000132.1 GCF_029989365.1 Bradyrhizobium sp. Arg816
AGAAAAGTATGTGCGCTGAGTATATATTCTTATTTAAGAACAAGATTTTAAATTTACGAAACGAGGTAACATAATGATAAAACTAATAGCCACTGATATGGATGGCACGCTACTTAATGCAGCACATGAAATTTCTCAACCTAATATTGATGCGATTAAATACGCTCAAGAACAAGGGATAACGGTTGTTATCGCGACAGGTCGAGCATTTTATGAAGCACAAGCACCAGTTGCTGACACAGATTTAACAGTACCATATATTTGTTTGAATGGTGCTGAAGTACGTGATGAAACTTTCAATGTAATGAGCACTTCACACCTTAATAAATCGTTGGTACATAAAATTACAAATGTTTTAAAAGATGCAGGTATTTATTATCAAGTATACACGAGTCGTGCGATTTATACTGAAGATCCACAAAGAGATTTAGACATTTACATAGATATTGCTGAGCGTGCAGGTCAACACGCAAACGTTGAGCGTATTAAAAATGGTATTCAAAGACGCATAGATAATGGCACGT
>NZ_JAPRAQ010000133.1 GCF_029989365.1 Bradyrhizobium sp. Arg816
GATGGTCTTGAAGAACCAACAATACTTAAAGTATTATTATTTGTAACAACATTCGAAATAGTCGGAACTATCGGATTGGGCGAATCATAAAAAAAATCCTTTCCAAAATACTGAAATTTTACAGTTAAAGGTCTTGAAACACTACCCGCCTGACAGTCTGATTTCACATAAAAAAGCAATCGATTATCATCTGAAAATGTCGTAAAATCAGCTGGGGTCCATGTACCGTGGTTTATAAATATAAGCTGATTTCCTCTGATAACCGGAAGTCCCGAATTTATAAAACGAGATGAGGTTGTGTATTTGTTATTATAATAAGTAGATATATATCTGGATGCTGTAGTATTATCATAAACAACACCTGCAGGCAAAGTTATAATTATTGAATCGACATATACTTTAGGCCTGTATTCATTGGGAAATGGCTGTATGGCAGCAGTATGCCTAAAGTTATAGTTTAAATTAATTCCGACGTTACCACAGCCATTCAATACTCCATTATTTGTATAATCATATATTCCGGG
>NZ_JAPRAQ010000134.1 GCF_029989365.1 Bradyrhizobium sp. Arg816
TCGACGAGATCGTGGCCCAGGCCAATGATTTCGACCTCGTCGTGCTCCACACCTCGGTGCCGTCCTTCAAGTCGGACGTGAAGACGATCGAGGCCCTCAAGGCCGCCAACCCGAAGCTCATCGCCGGCCTCATCGGCGCGAAGGTCGCGGTCGACGCCGAGGGCTCGATGACCCAGGCGCCGGTGGTCGACTTCGTCGCCCGCAACGAGTTCGACTTCACCGTCAAGGAAGTCGCCGACGGCGTGCCGATGTCGGAGATCAAGGGCCTGTCCTATCGCGATGCCGCCGGCAACGTGGTCCATAACGAGGACCGCGAGATCATGACGGACATGGACAAGCTGCCCTTCGTCACGAGCGTCTACAAGCGCGACCTCGAGATGGAGAAGTACTTCATCGGCTACCTGAAGCACCCCTACATCTCGTTCTACTCCGGCCGCGGCTGCAAGAGCCGCTGCACCTTCTGCCTGTGGCCGCAGACGGTCGGCGGGCACACCTACCGCACGCGGTCGGTCGCGCACGTGAT
>NZ_JAPRAQ010000135.1 GCF_029989365.1 Bradyrhizobium sp. Arg816
CTTTCATTTTTGTAAAATATCGTACACTTATTGGTTGAGGATCTTTCTGCTTAGTTGCTGTTATATTATCCATCGTTCTCCTCCTTTATTTACCAACAATTATAACCCGACATAACTTACCTGTAAATATTAATTTAAGGTGTTAGATTTAAAATACAAAACAAGAATCCACTGTTATAAGTTGATTCTCTAAACTTCCTCAAATTTTCGATCCTGAAATTTTGCTACCTTTTTCCGTTCCCCACATATTTTCATAGAACACCATTTTCGTTTTCCACTCTTATCTATAAATAATAAAACACAGTCAGGATTTGAACACCTTTTAAGGGAAATAAGCTTATTTTCTGCTATTAACGTTAAAGCGTCAAATGAAATTAACGATGCGAGTACATCCTCGATTTCTCCAACTGGGATAGATACTAGCTGCTGTTCAATGATTTTATATGTAAATGGTGCCTTCTCAATTTGTTTTTCTAAATACGTAATAAAATCATTAGAAATTTCTTGCTGATCAGCAATTG
>NZ_JAPRAQ010000136.1 GCF_029989365.1 Bradyrhizobium sp. Arg816
TAGGAAACCATGACTGACCATTTCCTGCTCGTTTCATTTTATTTTTATGACTTGGAATATTCCCCGTTCTAACACCATTTGGATATTCTTTAACAATATTAAAATCTATATCATTTTCTTTCAAATAATCCATATTACTTTGCCCATGACCACCATTAATCAATCGATTATTAGTATTGAAATCTCCTAAATCAGCATGCTTTAATATTGAATCAGGTACATTATTTCTAACATTAGCCCCACCGACTTTATTATAAGTCATGCTCCCAACACTTTTAGACTTATCTAACACATAAGTCTTTCCGTTTCTACTTCCTTTTAAAACAACATTATCAGTTCTACTAACTTCGTTAGAAAATGTCTGGGTACTTCGGATTGCTGCGGTACTTAAGCCTAACATCCACATGGAATCCCACACACCTGATTCTTGGATTTCATCCATAACTCCTTGGCCTTTTGACAGGAGACTTAATCCTAAAACTCTGTCATCTTTATCAAAATAATTGTAGCCTTTTTTCTG
>NZ_JAPRAQ010000137.1 GCF_029989365.1 Bradyrhizobium sp. Arg816
CCACAAGTCGGCTTCCAGTTTACGCGGATAGCGGCAGCGCCCTGCCAGCAGCAGGTTATCGGTCATGCCTTTGAGCACTTCTTCTTTGCTGCGCCAGTCGCTTTTCAGCGTGATGCACTCGGCGGTGACCAGTGGTGCGTCCTGTTGGGTCATGCGGAATTGCGCCAGCAGATGTTCCACTTCCAGCGAAGTACGGCAGGCCATTGCCTGGTTGAGCAACTGGCGGCACTCACGGCTATCAAGTTGCGCCATTCGCGCTTTCGCCGCCGGAATTGACGGTGCGCTCATGCTGAGTTCATCCAGCCCTAAACCGACCAGCAACGGCAGCACGGAACCTTTTGCCCCCAGCTCACCGCACAGACCAATCCATTTGCCCTGGCGATGCACCGCTTGCACGGCGTAATCGAGCGCCCGCAAGAATGCCGGATTCAGGCTGTTGTAGTGACGAGTAACCTTAGCGTTATCGCGATCCACCGCCAGCAGATATTGCGTCAGGTCATTACTACCAAAACTAAAGAAA
>NZ_JAPRAQ010000138.1 GCF_029989365.1 Bradyrhizobium sp. Arg816
TAAACATTTAGAAACAAGCAATGCAGATCAAGCTGATCCACATTTCTTTGATGAATTCTTAGAAAAATGGGACAGAGGCGAATACCACGATTAAGGGACGACACATATGATTTTAACTTTAACATTAAATCCATCCGTTGATATTTCATATCCATTAACAGCATTGAAATTAGATGATGTTAATCGTGTTCAAGAAGTAAGTAAAACAGCTGGTGGTAAAGGTTTAAATGTAACAAGAGTACTTGCGCAAGTAGGCGAGCCAGTCCTTGCGAGTGGTTTTATTGGCGGTGAATTAGGTCAATTTATTGCTAAAAAATTAGATCATGCCGACATCAAGCATGCATTTTATAACATTAAGGGTGAAACACGAAACTGCATTGCAATTTTACATGAAGGGCAACAAACAGAAATTTTAGAGCAGGGACCGGAGATTGATAATCAAGAGGCTGCAGGATTTATTAAACATTTTGAACAGTTATTAGAAAAAGTTGAAGCAGTTGCTATTTCAGGTAGCTTACC
>NZ_JAPRAQ010000139.1 GCF_029989365.1 Bradyrhizobium sp. Arg816
CACCTGAACTGATGAATAACCGTATGAATATTAATGTCAGAACGAATACGGAAGCCACTCAGATCAATTCTGTTAATAAAACAGTCGTACTTAAAACAGAGCATGGGGTTGAAGAAGCATCTTATGATGTCCTTATTCTATCGATGGGAGCGCGTGCGATTGAAGTACCGATTGAAGGTGCAAAACAAAGCCATGTCTTTACTCTAAGAAATATTCCGGATATGGATAAAATAAAATCTTACATAAATGAGCACAATGTTAAAACAACGTCTGTCGTTGGTGGAGGATTTATTGGATTAGAGATGGCTGAGAATTTACATGCATTAGGAATTGATGTAACCCTGTTTGAGTTAGGTGATCAAGTGATGCCGAGCATGGATAAAGATATGACTAAATTATTAGAAACACATATGGTGCAGCGCGGTGTCCATTTAAAGTTAAAGACTTCTATTAAAGAAATTAATGAACATAATGTCATTGCAGAAAATGGGGAAGTCATTCAAAGTGATATGGTTATTA
>NZ_JAPRAQ010000140.1 GCF_029989365.1 Bradyrhizobium sp. Arg816
GATTGCACCTGGAGATTTTGAAAAAAGAGTGACCTTCGGATTAACCGGATCAGACGCAAATGATGGCATCATTAAATTTGCCAGAGCATATACAGGGCGTCCTTATATCATTAGTTTCACTAATGCATATCATGGTTCAACTTTTGGCTCATTGTCTATGTCAGCTATTAGTTTAAATATGCGCAAACATTATGGTCCGTTATTGAATGGTTTTTATCATATTCCGTTTCCAGATAAATATCGTGGTATGTACGAGCAGCCACAAGCTAATTCAGTAGAAGAATATTTAGCACCCTTAAAAGAAATGTTTGCGAAATATGTACCTGCTGACGAAGTAGCATGTATTGTTATTGAAACGATACAAGGCGATGGTGGACTTTTAGAACCAGTTCCAGGGTATTTTGAAGCGTTAGAAAAGATTTGTCGTGTACATGGTATTTTAATCGCTGTCGATGATATTCAACAAGGTTTTGGGCGAACAGGTACATGGAGTTCAGTCTCGCATTTTAATTTTACGC
>NZ_JAPRAQ010000141.1 GCF_029989365.1 Bradyrhizobium sp. Arg816
ACATGGAGGAGGTGTTGCAGGGTCTCCAACCAACGGCGGAGCAGGCGGTAATACAACATTTGGCGTAACAAATTTAGTTGCAAATGGTGGTTCTGGCGGTGCGGTAGGTTCAAACGTAGGCGGGGCAGGTGGTACAACATCAACTACGGTGGGCAGTGGCATCGCATTACCTGGAGGTGCTGGTGGTGCGAGCATGCAAATTGGCAATGGTACCGGTGGCATGGGTGGTTCAAGTGCGCTTGG
>NZ_JAPRAQ010000142.1 GCF_029989365.1 Bradyrhizobium sp. Arg816
ACCTCATCATAAAGATTTTTTAGAGTTGAGTATTCTTCGCTATGACGCAGTGCTTTTTCAAGGTCATATGCAACATCATAAACATTTACAGACATGTTATGTCTCCTTTCTATCCGTTATCACCGATATGATCGGCGGACACCACTCCACTATAACAAACTATGGCTTTCGTTTCACATATATACAACGAATTCATGAAATTTTCTCTAGTCTGTTTTAAAAGAGCGTGACAAAGATTGCTTGGATTGCGCCGATAAATCCTCCTAAAAAACCGCCTAAAAACGTGATCATGTTAAGTTCATTGTTGGAAATGCTAATGACAAGCTCCTCCATTTTTTTAAGCGGAAAAAGTTCAATCTGCTCACGAATGATATCTTCAAACTTGAGCTTTGCGAGCAGTTCCTCTAATGCATTTGATGCTGCTTTAATTCCCTTATCGACAAGCACTGGTGCCAAGTATATTTTGAGATCAACAGCTACTTCACTGACATAAGATCCAACTGGCTTGTCCAATAT
>NZ_JAPRAQ010000143.1 GCF_029989365.1 Bradyrhizobium sp. Arg816
CAAGCGCGCCGCTAGCCCTGTCGGTCTCATGCGCGCGCGCCCTCTGCTCATCGAGCCGAGTCGCGCGGCGCGACGAGCGCTCTTCCAAATTACCACGTTGCCGATGCTTAGTCTCAAGCCGAGGCTCGCCCTCGCGCTCCTCCTCGTGGTCGGCGTGTTCACGGCTGATCTCTTCGAGCCCGCCGACAACGTCTCGATCTGCTTCGCCTACACGCTGCCGATCCTCCTCGGCGTCTACATGGGTCCCGGCAGCACGTTCCGTCTCGCCGCCCTCGCCACCGCCGCCTCGTTGGTCGGCTCGTTCATTCGACCGCCGGAGGGCGGGATCGTCCTCAGCTTCGTCGTCAACCGCGTGATCGCGGTCGCCGCGCAGTGGCTCGTCGCCTTCCTGGTCGAGCAACGACGGCGCAACCACGCCCTGGTCGACGCACGTCTGACCGAAGAACGGCTGGTGGCCGAGACCGGACGGCGGTTCGTGCAGATCCTGACTCACGAGATCGCGACGGCGCTGACTG
>NZ_JAPRAQ010000144.1 GCF_029989365.1 Bradyrhizobium sp. Arg816
TCGGTATATTCTGGACAATATTATTAATTGCTTGGTATTTAACAGGACTTCCAGTGGGACCAGGAGGACCGATCCATTTGAAATAGGGTGTAGAATTTAAGAGCGAAATTGGCGCCATGCCAAATTCGGGCAGAAAAAGAAGAGTGAAATTGGCGCCGTGCCAAATTCGATATATGATTGACTTAAGGTCTTAAGAAAGATGTCAATAAAATGGCATCTTTTTTTATGTTAAAATGGAATAAACTAGAAAAAGAGGTGTGGCAATGAATTCATATTTATCATTTTGGAAGCGAGCATTTGATTTTAAAGGAAAGTCTTCTGTAAATGACTTTAAAATACCATTCAATTTTCATTTGTTATTAGCTTTCATTATTTTTCCTTTCGTACATAGTTTTGTTGGTGGAAAGCTGTGGACAATACAAGATATCAAGATTGGTAATTTAATGATACCAATTAAGATTTCAAGTTGGGTACTTTATTTATATGTCATTACATACATTCCTACACTTGC
>NZ_JAPRAQ010000145.1 GCF_029989365.1 Bradyrhizobium sp. Arg816
GTTGGAAAAAATAACAGGACAATTTCAATAAAAACCCACTTATTTTTCAGCTGCTCAATTGAAGGAAGAATCGCTGACCCCAAGACAGCGAGGACGTAGATAAAAAAGAAATGAGGAGGAAATTATTATGCCAAAGAAAGAAGTTGTTGACGCAGTCACAATGAAACGAGCGCTTACTCGAATCTCGTATGAAATTATTGAAAGAAACAAAGGAATTCAAGACATTGTTTTAGTAGGAATTAAAACGCGTGGGATATACATTGCACAACGTCTAGCCGAACGCTTAAAACAATTAGAAGATATTGACGTGCCAGTTGGTGAATTAGATATTACTTTGTATCGTGATGATGTGAAAGATATGGAGGAACCTGAATTACATTCTTCTGACGTACCAGTCTCAATTGAAGGTAAAGAAGTTATTTTAGTGGATGATGTCTTGTACACGGGCCGGACCATTCGTGCTGCGATGGACGCTGTTATGGATTTAGGTCGTCCAAGAAAAATCTCTT
>NZ_JAPRAQ010000146.1 GCF_029989365.1 Bradyrhizobium sp. Arg816
GTAAGGTTTCAAGACAAATGTTTACCATCAATTTTCATTTGCAAAAGTAGTGTAACAATGGAAAATCAATAAATAAAAGCTTTGTACAGTATTACAATAAACAAAATTAAAGTGTTGTATTGGTCTCTGTTGATTTCTCTTCAATAGGTGAAGAGAAATCTAATGAATGGAAAAAAGATGATAATGTTGATGATTTTGTAGTAAAGAATCACTTAGAAATTACCGTTGGCCGAGTAGCGACTGATAAAGAATTTTATATTTTTAATCTCCTTATGTAAGGATGTAGTTATAAAGATATTAGATATATAGTAGCTTGTTCAGAACAATCTATAAGGCAATGGTTTGAAACCTTATTAGATAATATTTTAGAAGTGATAGAATGAGTGATTTAACAGCAAAACAAGCACGTTTTGTGAATGAGTATTTTAGAATTCATAACGTACGCAAAGTACCATAAAAGCAGGCTATAGCGCACATGTGACAGGGTGTAGGTTATTGAAGAAACCGC
>NZ_JAPRAQ010000147.1 GCF_029989365.1 Bradyrhizobium sp. Arg816
GTCTGCGTGAGCTTCCGCTACGCGTCAGCCGCCTGAAAACCGGCACACCGCCGCGTATTGATGCGCGTACTATCGATTTCAGCGTGTTGGCTCAACAGCATGGCGATAACCCGATGCCGGTTTTCTCGTTTATGGGGAATGCTTCTCAGCATCCGCAACAGGTGCCGTGTTACATCACGCATACCAATGAGAAAACCCATGACGTGATTCGTAATAACCTCGATCGTCGCCCAATGTACGCTGGCGTGATCGAAGGGATCGGCCCACGCTACTGTCCTTCGATCGAAGACAAGGTGATGCGTTTTGCCGATCGTAACCAGCATCAGATCTTCCTTGAGCCGGAAGGACTGACCTCTAACGAGATTTACCCTAACGGTATCTCCACCAGCCTGCCGTTTGACGTGCAGATGCAGATTGTCCGTTCCATGCAGGGTATGGAGAACGCGAAGATCGTTCGCCCTGGTTACGCGATTGAGTACGATTTCTTCGACCCGCGCGATCTGAAAC
>NZ_JAPRAQ010000148.1 GCF_029989365.1 Bradyrhizobium sp. Arg816
ATGTCACCTTCTGCCACTAACAAGATCGCGCTCTTCATCGATGGGGCCAATCTCTACGCGACGGCGAAAACTCTGGGCTTCGACATCGACTACAAGCGCCTGCTGAAGGAGTTTCAGAGTCGCGGGACGCTGTTGCGGGCGTTCTACTACACCGCGATCATCGAGGATCAGGAATACTCCTCGATCCGTCCGCTGATCGATTGGCTCGACTACAACGGCTACACGGTCGTCACCAAGGCGACCAAGGAGTTCATCGACGCCTCCGGCCGCCGCAAGGTCAAGGGCAACATGGACATCGAGCTCGCCGTGGACGCCATGGAGCTCGCCGAGCACATCGACCAGATGGTGCTGTTCTCGGGTGACGGCGACTTCCGCTCCCTGGTCGAAGCCGTCCAGCGCCGCGGCGTCCGGGTCACCGTGATCTCCACCATCGCAAGCCAGCCGCCGATGATCGCCGACGAGTTGCGCCGCCAGGCCGACGTCTTCACCGACCTCGTCGAGCT
>NZ_JAPRAQ010000149.1 GCF_029989365.1 Bradyrhizobium sp. Arg816
TTCATGTATACCCTACAAGGAGATACGTATGAACAATTAGAAGTAAAAAGGGGGTGCTGCACCATATTTTTAAAGAGTGGGGTTCCATACGCGTAAAAATCCTTGCAACAGATAAATTTAAGGTTCTTATGATGAATGTAGGAGGGTCAAATATTGGTTTGAACTATCCTCATGATTTTAATATTCAAGATGATTATCATTTATCGACTAATTGGGATTTTTATGATAAATGGTCAAAAGTAAAAAAACAGCTAAATGAAGCAAACACATCATATAATAGAGGATCAAAAATTAAATTTATTAATTATTTAAGTGGTAGTGGAGGATCGTTTCCATACTTTGTGGCAAGTGGCCATAGTAGTCCAGGGACTAGTGCGCCTAGACTTGCTACAGGACTGACAACTCCAGGGTGGTCAAATTCGTATCCTGATTTTCCAAGAGTGGCTTGTTTTATTGGGATTTGTACGATTGCATTTGAAGGAACAAATATTCTCACAACAGAT
>NZ_JAPRAQ010000150.1 GCF_029989365.1 Bradyrhizobium sp. Arg816
TAAGCGTAAAGTAGAGATAATCAGTTACGAAGTATCTTCATTAGATATTAGAGACAGTCAGCCTCACGAAGTCGTTTATTTAGGAGATAAAGTAAGGATAAAAAACAGAGACTTCACACCAGCGTTATACGTTGAAGCAGAAGTTATTGGCGAAGAGTATGATCTAATCGCTAAAGAAAGTAATTATTTATTCGGTCAGTATAAAGAGTATCGCGAGGAAGATTTACGAAAAGCGTTCGAGAAACGTTTATCTGATATACGAACGAAGTTGAATGACAGTATCTCAAACGTGAATACGATTGTACAGGAAACACTGAATACTGAGTTGCAGTACTTCGAGAAAAAGATTATCAAGTCGGCTACACCACCCGAAAATGCGGTTAATGATGTTTTATGGCTAGATACATCTAATCCTAATGTGCCTATTTTGAAAAGGTATTGGGAGGGACAATGGATAAAAGCATCTGTAGATAATGCTGAGGATATAGGTGGTATCACACGA
>NZ_JAPRAQ010000151.1 GCF_029989365.1 Bradyrhizobium sp. Arg816
CTTTCGTCGTCCGCGGTCAACCTCGTGCTGGAAGCGGGTGGTGGCGGCGTGATCTATGACCGAAATCCGATCGCGCGATGCGTGTCGGACACCGCGGTAGCCAATCGGCACATCACTCAAAACTGGGATGTCAACGCCTCGACTTACGGGCGCGTCCTTTTGGGACTTCCGTCTGAGAATCCGATGCTCGACGACTGACGAGGGCTATCGATATGTGGGCCGCAAACGAGGAGCGGTCAGTATTGGGTAGTGCGAGGCCTTAGCTAAATAGCTCGCAGTCGAACCAAAAGGGAGATCTAACATGCATGCCACCGTTCGAGCTCCAGCAGCTTTAGGCCTGCCGGCGCGTGAGGAAACGAAGGTAGTCTCAAGGGATGCCTTCTTGTCGGCGATGCGCAGAGCCGCGTCGCCGGTGTCGGTTATCACGACCAATCTCGGTGGCAAGCGAATGGCTTTGACCGTCAGTTCGTTCTTGTCCGTGTCTGCTGACCCTCCGCTG
>NZ_JAPRAQ010000152.1 GCF_029989365.1 Bradyrhizobium sp. Arg816
CTTTGCGCAAAGATTACAGAGTGTAGACCTAGAAAAAGAAACAAAAAGATATATTTTTTCATCAAGACAAGTATTAAATTTCCGATTTACAATTAAAAGATTAAAAATAAATGCTAATACTCATATAACTTCTTAAATAATACCATTAAAAGGAAATTTAGAGCAAACCGATAAGACAAGTGTTGCGCAAATTCCATTGGTTTACCCTAATGCAGGACAGCTTCAGGAGAAATAATCAGGAATTTGTCTAACTATAATTATTGAGAATAAATTTTCAATACGCCTGATACAAAGCATATAATAAGTTTTATATGGCAATTTGAAAAGATTTAATATTAGATTCCGGAAGGTATTACTTATCTTAGGATAATCAAATCAGGAAGTACGTCAGATATTACCGATAGTTGAATATGAGCGAAATATTCAACACAAAATCTTATACGCCAATATGAAACTTTTATAAAACTATTTGGAATTTAGGCTTTACAGCACGG
>NZ_JAPRAQ010000153.1 GCF_029989365.1 Bradyrhizobium sp. Arg816
GTAAGAAGAAACGTGCATTTCGTGCAACGGTGAATAAGTTTGAATCACAAGGCTATTTTTATGAGGTTGTGCATCCACCATTCAGTTCGGATTTTATAAACCAGTTACAAACTGTATCTGATGAATGGTTAAATGGAAGATCAGAAATGAACTTTTCAGTTGGAAGCTTTAATGCGTATTATCTCAATAAGGCACCTGTTGGTGTCATAAGAAATGAAGAAGAAATCATAGGATTTGTATCATTTATGCCGACAAATTATAATCACTCTATTTCAGTTGATATGATCCGCTGGAAAGAGAATGAGTTTCAGATGATGGACGGTCTATATTTAAATACGATGTTATACGTCAAAGAACATTACGATTACTTTAATATGGGAATGGCACCACTATCGAACGTTGGCAGCCATAGATATGCATTTTATAGAGAGCGCTTTGCAGGAAGGATATTTGAGACAATTTCTCATATCTATAGTTTTAAAGGATTACGTA
>NZ_JAPRAQ010000154.1 GCF_029989365.1 Bradyrhizobium sp. Arg816
CTGCATTCACTAAACCACTCAGCTTAAACTTTTTAATTAAATCTTGTTCTAGTTTATCTTCATCAATATCAGCCCATGATTTAAATTTGATTCTAGGTTCATGTACATGGAAGTATAATAATCCACCTGGTTTCACAATATCTGTTAATCCAAGACGTTGTTTATTTTGTAAAACGATATCCATGTATGTCATCATTTGCATTTGCATACCATAATATACTTTCGTTAAATCAAGTGTCGAACTACCCTCAGAGGATTTATAGTTAATGATATTAACACAACTTGTATCATTCTTTGTATACGTATCGATACGGTCAATTTGCCCTCTAATATTAATTGGAATACCTTGAGTTGTCGTTAATGTTTGTGCAATTAATTCGTCATTTGTTCTTGGTTTCCTTCTAAAACTTGTCTCAAAATGTTTTGGCATAAACTTTGAATACGTGACTTGATATTTTAATGCGCTTAGTGTTGTTTCTACAATAGCGCC
>NZ_JAPRAQ010000155.1 GCF_029989365.1 Bradyrhizobium sp. Arg816
GCTTGAGCCTGATGGATCGGTCACGGTACGCGCCATCGGGCAACAATATTCCTTCACGCCTCAATGCATCCTCGTGCCGACGGATACGACGATCAACATCCGCGCCACAAGCGCCGATGTCATCCACGGGCTCCTCATTCAGGGCACGACCGTCAACACTATGCCCGTCCCTGGCTACATCTCCGTGCAGAGCCCGCGCTTCCGCAAACCCGGCGAGTACCTGATGCCTTGCCAGGAATATTGCAGCTTCGGGCATGAAGGCATGTGGGGGAAGGTCAAAGTGGTCGATAAGGCCGAGTTCATGACGATGGCATCCAAGCAGGAGAGGTTGAGCTGTGTTAAATAGCCGGCGTCTGATACTCGCTCACTTCTGGCTGGCCTTTGCAGTGTTTGGGATCGCCTTGGTGCTTGGTGCTTGGCAGATGTTTATCCGCAGCCCGCTCCATACCTGGATCGGCAACCCGGAATGGTACTACCGATCGTTGACGGC
>NZ_JAPRAQ010000156.1 GCF_029989365.1 Bradyrhizobium sp. Arg816
CAAATGATTTCGTTTTATACTTTAATTTTAAAAATCCATGTTACTTATTATATACATGACACAGTCATAATCACAAATATTAACAGGTCTCTTGAGGTAATTTATAGAATATTTGTTTACTTAATATCGTGAATTGCTAAAACCCAATAAAAGTGACTGACATGTCATCAAGAAGACAACATAACAGCCACTTTAATCAATAATTAAATTATAAATATAAAATCGGCGCTGCTCAATTGTCGATATCTCACGCCGTTTTAATATGCTTATATAGTAAACCTTAAACAAGTGTAAAAGCTTCATGTAATTTTGAAAGTTCTTTCTCAAGACGTAACATAATTTGTTTGCCATCTTCGCGGTCAACTAAACCTAATTTAACAGCAAAATCAACTTCTTTTTGAAGGCCAAACATTTGTGTATCTAGTACTTCTTCATATAATGGGCATGAAGGTAATGTTAAATTATCTAGTTGAACTTTAATCAGATGCA
>NZ_JAPRAQ010000157.1 GCF_029989365.1 Bradyrhizobium sp. Arg816
AGGGTGAGGCTGCGGCCAATGCGTCGGCCATGGCGATCCGCCCGGCGGTCCGGAAAGCGAGCTCGGAACTGTCGACGGAGTGGAAGGAGCCGTCGACCAGCGCCACCGCGATGTCCACCACCTGCATGCCGAGCGGGCCCTTCACCATCGCATCGAGCACGCCTTGCTCGACTGCCGGAATCCATTGGCGCGGGATCGCGCCGCCGGTGATGCGATCCTCGAAGCGGAAGCCTTCGCCGCGTTCGAGCGGACGGATGTCGATCACGACGTCGCCGAACTGGCCATGGCCGCCCGACTGTTTCTTGTGCCGGCCGCGCTGGCTTGCGGGTTTCCGGATAGTCTCCTTGTACGCGACTGCCGGCGCACGTGCGGTCACCCCGACGCCGTAGCGCCGCTTCAGCCGATCGAGGGCGACGGCGAGGTGCTCGTCGCTCAGACCGTGCAGCAGAGTCTCGCGCGAACCTTCATCCTGGCCCCAGCGTAGTCCA
>NZ_JAPRAQ010000158.1 GCF_029989365.1 Bradyrhizobium sp. Arg816
ATTATTCCGAAACGGTCCGTCGTTTTATCGAGGATGTCTATACCTTTGCAGAACAGCATCAAGAACTGGAGATTACCCGCTATAGAGAGGTCCTCAAAGAAAATGGAATTGAATGGGGAATGAACGACATGGAGGATGTGGACGCTTCCAATTTAAATTCGCAGTGTGTACTGTCTCTCATCATGGGTGTTCTGAGAGCTGAACGATTTTGCGAGGGTGTCATACTCGATTTCTTTAAAAACGTAGCTATTGTCAAGTGGCTTGAAAGATTGGAACGTTTGGAGTAAGAGAGACTAGATTTCGGGGTGATCAATTGAAAAACAAAACAGATGTATCCCACATGTTTCCTCCTATGAAAATAGAAGAAATTGATTATATTTTATTATATGATCTTGATGCAATAAAAATGGAAAAAGAAGATGAACGTATAACATTCATTTTACAAGATCCCTATTGTCCTGATAAACATCATATTCACAGGGTGTATG
>NZ_JAPRAQ010000159.1 GCF_029989365.1 Bradyrhizobium sp. Arg816
GGGCTTACCACTAAGGACAGAATTGTTACTCAGGCTGATCTGACCAATTTTTGCCAGTATGAACTGGGTACCAAGTTAAAAAGCATCCGCATCAGTAAAGGTGTAAGTATTTCTCCTAATCCAAAAGAAGGCTTTAAAAAGACTACGGATATCTATTTAAAACCCCACGAGGAAAGTAAGCTGTCAACCAACGAATGGGATACGTTACTAAGCCTGCTACAATCAAAGCTGGAGTCGCGGAGCATCATCAATTATAATTACCGCCTTTTCATTGAAAATTAGGGTCAGGTTTAATTACCCAAATAAGTGGTATAACCAAGCCGGGCATTTTCCTGCTGCGCTCCTATTATTATTTTTTTGGAAGCAGGCGTGGCCAGCAAATTAACATTTACCCCGGTTTGCATTGGTATAAAATATGATAATAACACATCAATACAGATAGCTGATCGCTCCCCGGGTAAAAAATCAATCATTTTTGAGGCGCTCA
>NZ_JAPRAQ010000160.1 GCF_029989365.1 Bradyrhizobium sp. Arg816
CGACCGAGGTCGAGCGGCCGTCGGCAGTCGACGGATAGGGCCCGCCATGGACCATGGCATGCGCCACTTCGACGCCGGTGCCGAAGCCGTTGACCAGGATCCGGCCGACCTTGCGCTCAAGATGCGGGATCAGCTTCGCCGCCTCGGGATGATCAGCCTCGACGATGTGGATCGCCCCGGTAAGCTGGCCCTCGAGATGATCGACGACATTGGTCACCGTCTCCAGGTCGGCGCAGCGCACGATCAGCGACGCGGCACCGAAGATTTCGTCCGGCAGCTCGTGATGAGCCAGGAAATCCTCGGCGCTGGTCTGGAACAGGCCGGCCTGGCCCTGGCAGTGATGTCCGGCCTTGCCGCGCGCGACCGTCTCGACGGTATTGTGGCTGCCGATCGCCTCGACGCCCGTCTGATAGGCCTTGGCGATGCCCGGGGTGAGCATCGTCGCCGCCGGCATGTCGCCCAGCGCCGCCGCCGCCGCCGCGACGAA
>NZ_JAPRAQ010000161.1 GCF_029989365.1 Bradyrhizobium sp. Arg816
CATGCATCATGGTATTTAAAAGGTATTAGAGGTAACGGTAAAGCAAGAAAATTAATCAATCAGGCTGAGACACGCGATGAATTAGTTGATATACTTAGAACATTCGAACAAGAAGTAGAAGCATCAGAATCTAAAATTTTAGAAGGAGTAGAATAATATGACTGAAGAATTAAATGACCAAATGCTGGTTCGCCGTCAAAAAATGCAAGATTTATTGGATTTAGGAATCGATCCATTTGGACAGAAGTTTGAAAGAACAGCAACATCTAAAAGCTTAAAAGAAGATTGGGATGCTTTTTCTAAAGAAGAATTACATGATAAAGAAGCGGAGTCTCACGTTTCGATTGCAGGACGTATTATGACGAAGCGTGGTAAAGGTAAGGCAGGATTTGCCCATGTCAAAGATTTAGAAGGACAAATTCAGATTTACGTTCGCAAAGACGCAGTGGGTGATGAACAGTTCGATTTATGGAACAGTGCTGATCT
>NZ_JAPRAQ010000162.1 GCF_029989365.1 Bradyrhizobium sp. Arg816
TGTGTCCAATCACCTTTATTTGGAATACCGATTCGTGGACTAGCAATAATATCTTTAGGATATTTACGATTCTTAGTATCAATAGACAATCTACAGTCATTTAACGTAGCGCCATCGATAGCCCGTGGAATGTTAAATGCCTTAGTCCATTTTCCTGGGCCATTCGTTACCTCGTAGCCTTTCTTACCTCTGTTACGGAACATAGCGGATAAACCTTCTTCTGGTTCAATTGCGCGGATAAGTACGCCTTCATGTATACCTGCAGATTTTGTTACAAAATTAATGAGTAAATGCGTATGCATGACATGTGCATAAATTGTACCACCACGTTTATATAATGACGTCACTTTAGGTGTTATTTTACCGCCATAGCCATGAGCCGCACGATCATTCAAACCTAAGTAAGCTTCCGTTTCCACGATGTAGCCTGTATACGTTTGAGTGGTATCCTGATAAATCACTTTGACACCTAATAAGTTTTTAGCA
>NZ_JAPRAQ010000163.1 GCF_029989365.1 Bradyrhizobium sp. Arg816
CCGAGCCAATGTGTTTATATACTTTAACTGTTGGATTTTTAGCGTTTTGTTTATATCCAGATGTTACTTGACCAGTTACTGTCACAGAGCTTAACGACTGATTGTTAGGTTTCACATACGCAAAATGGCTAAATTTACCTTCTTCTTTATTCAAAGTATGAATTCGTCCGTTAACAGTGACACCCATAGGATTTTTAACACCATCTAAATATTGGATATCAAATTCTTGTGATATTTTATTTTGTCCTAAAGAAACCTCAACCTTTTGTTTTCCCTTCTTCGTCACTGTTGTAGGGTCAATAAATAGATTTAAAGATAATTCAGCAGTTAAATCTTTTTTATCTTTAACGTACTCTTTAAAAGTATATCTAATTTTTCTTTCTTCAATAACTTCGCCTGTTGCCATAACTTGACCATCTGTACTTTTTATCTCTGGAACTTTACGTAGTGTTGAGATACCATGAGTTTCTACAGTATTACTTAAC
>NZ_JAPRAQ010000164.1 GCF_029989365.1 Bradyrhizobium sp. Arg816
ACAGCGTATCGTTCACACCCTGGATAAACAGTGCATCGACTCGGGGTGCGCCCAGCCCGTCAGGACGTGAACCGCAGTAGGCGCCAAGACCATGCCCAGACAGACGCTCCGACGTCCGCTCGCTGGTGGTACCGCCAAGCGATTCCGCGTAAGCCGCGGTGACCCAGGGCGCTTGGTCTGCCACCGCCAGGCCGGTCAGGAGCGATAACCACAACGTTTTGGGTACCTGGTCCGGCCCTAGGCTGTAGGAAAGATCATGCCAGGTAATGACCGGCACCAGCGCATCGAAGCGTGGATCGACACTCGAGCCGATCAGCTGAAATCCTCCGCCGTAGCTCACACCCAGCCCGCCGACAAGCGGATCTCCGCGCAGATAAGCCAAGTGCGGCGAGAGGTGTCCCTCGGCCCAGTCCAGTAGGGTCTGAATATCGCGCCCTTCAATCTCGGGGTCCTGCACATTGGCCTGTCCGCCGCTGTCGCCGAA
>NZ_JAPRAQ010000165.1 GCF_029989365.1 Bradyrhizobium sp. Arg816
AGGAGGTAAGCGACAATGGCTATTAAAAAGTATAAGCCAATAACAAATGGTCGTCGTAATATGACTTCGTTAGATTTCGCAGAAATCACGAAAACTACACCTGAAAAGTCATTATTAAAACCGCTACCGAAAAAAGCGGGACGTAACAACCAAGGTAAATTGACTGTAAGACACCATGGTGGTGGACACAAACGTCAATACCGTGTTATCGATTTCAAACGTAACAAAGATGGTATCAATGCAAAAGTTGATTCTATTCAATATGATCCAAACCGCTCAGCAAACATCGCTTTAGTTGTATATGCAGACGGTGAAAAACGATATATCATTGCTCCTAAAGGATTAGAAGTAGGTCAAATCGTTGAAAGTGGTGCTGAAGCTGACATCAAAGTTGGTAACGCATTACCATTACAAAACATTCCAGTTGGTACAGTAGTACACAACATCGAGCTTAAACCTGGTAAAGGTGGACAAATCGCTCGT
>NZ_JAPRAQ010000166.1 GCF_029989365.1 Bradyrhizobium sp. Arg816
AAGCAATTTAAATTGCCCACTTTACCGGAAGATATCTTCGTAATGACGATAAAGTGTCGAATCATTTATACGGTCATGATTCTTAAGTTACTCCCCTCTGACAAAATGCCATAGGTTATTCATTTGATACATCATAGTATACCTTTTTCTTTTAAAATATACAATTTATTTTTCTTCAACGAAACAATTATTTTTAATGTAACAAATTCGATTATACAATTGAGCTGTTAAAGTAAACTATACAATTTAATTTCAGGGAATTTCTCTTCAAACCATCTTGTTGCAAATTCATTTTCAAATAAGAATACTAAATCGTCATATCTATCTTTCACTAAAATCGATCTTGATGTGTTCATCTTATCTGTAATTTGGTCTTCATTTTCAATCCAACGTGCAATTTTACGGCCTACTGGCTCCATAACAACATCAACATTATATTCGTTTTTCATTCTATGTTCGAAAACTTCAAATTGTAACTGACCA
>NZ_JAPRAQ010000167.1 GCF_029989365.1 Bradyrhizobium sp. Arg816
CTGTTCAACTTGCGTGATGCTGGTATGGCGGCCTGGGAGATGCTTAAGGCTGGCTGGGACGCAGCAACGAACCTCGCGGCTGCGTTCGCGCCGCTCGCCCAGAGCGTGTGGGACATGGTCAGCGCGTTCGGCGGGGATGGGCCGTCGATGATTCAGCGCACCGCTGAGGCGCTCAAAAGCGTGTTCGACTGGGTCGGGAAGAACACTGACGTCGTCGCTCCGCTCGTGACTGCGGTCGTCGCTGGCACGGCGGCGTTCAAGGGGATGAGCGCTGCTATGGGCGCTGTGAACGCCGTGAAGGCGGCGGGCGGGCTGCTGGAGTTCGTCAAGGCGACGAACTGGGCGAAGGCCGCGCAGGCTGCGTTCAACGTCGTGATGAATTTGAACCCGATTGGGTTGATCGTCACTGCGATTGCCGCGCTCGTCGCAGGCCTGGTCTACTTCTTTACGCAGACGGAGACGGGCCGGAAGGCGTGGGCGGCT
>NZ_JAPRAQ010000168.1 GCF_029989365.1 Bradyrhizobium sp. Arg816
CGCTGTACATGGGTAATGTCAAGCAATGTGCCCAATATCCTTTGCGGATGATCATTGATATCATAAAAAACCTTTCCCTGAACCCTTATCCAATGTATAGAATGATCGGGGTGGGTGATCCTGGCTTCATAAAAAAGTTTGCCGCTTTTAATAGACTCTGCATGCGCTAATAAACGGGTCTCCTGATCTTTCGGGTGAATAACAGACGCAAATGTTTCCCATGAAACCGGTTGATCAAAACCAAATATGATATTGAACCTGTCTGATGTTACCATAGCCTTTGTGTTCAGGTTAAGGTCGAAGGTGCCAATTTCGGCGGCTTCAACCGCAAGTCTGCCGCGCTCTTCTATTTCCTCAATATTGAGCCTGGCCTTCACTTTTTCGGTAACCTCAATGGCTAAAACCATAATCGCATTAACGATATCATCATGACCTTTGATGGGTTCATAAACAAAATCAACAAACACAACTTCTGGTACACT
>NZ_JAPRAQ010000169.1 GCF_029989365.1 Bradyrhizobium sp. Arg816
TGATCCACGATTCAATAACCCAACCAAACCAATTGGTCCTTTTTATACGAAAGAAGAAGTTGAAGAATTACAAAAAGAACAGCCAGACTCAGTCTTTAAAGAAGATGCAGGACGTGGTTATAGAAAAGTAGTTGCGTCACCACTACCTCAATCTATACTAGAACACCAGTTAATTCGAACTTTAGCAGACGGTAAAAATATTGTCATTGCATGCGGTGGTGGCGGTATTCCAGTTATAAAAAAAGAAAATACCTATGAAGGTGTTGAAGCGGTTATAGATAAAGATTTTGCTAGTGAGAAATTAGCAACGCTGATTGAAGCAGATACCTTAATGATTCTTACGAATGTAGAAAATGTATTTATTAACTTTAATGAACCTAATCAACAACAAATCGATGATATTGATGTAGCAACACTGAAAAAATACGCGGCACAAGGTAAGTTTGCGGAAGGATCGATGTTGCCAAAAATAGAAGCTGCGA
>NZ_JAPRAQ010000170.1 GCF_029989365.1 Bradyrhizobium sp. Arg816
TCCACGAACAGATATCTTATCGTTTTCTGGTTCTATATGTGTTTTTGGTGATTTAATTACTTGTTCGTTGACATTTACAAGGCCTGTTTTAAGTAACTGTTTGACCTCATTACGTGTACCGACGCCCATATTTGCTAAAAATTTATCTATTCTCATCGTAAAAACCTAACTCTACGTCTTAATTTTTCAGGAATTTCACCTAAAAATTCATCTGCAAGGCGCGTTTTAATCGTAATTGTACCGTAAATTAGAATACCAACTGTTACGCCTAAAATGATAATAATTAAATATCCAAGTTTTGTTGGCTCTAAGAATAGGTTCGCAATGAAGAATACTGCTTCTACACCTAACATCATAATAAATGAGTATAAGAATATTTTTGCGAAATGAATCCAGCTATAGCTAAATTTAAATTTCGCGTATTTTTTAAGAATATAGAAATTACATCCAATTGCAAATAATAATGCAATACTAGTACTTA
>NZ_JAPRAQ010000171.1 GCF_029989365.1 Bradyrhizobium sp. Arg816
GGGGGTGTTGTCTTTGGGGCGGAAGAAAGTCGAACGGAGTTCGAGGATGCCGTTGCTGAAATTGCTGAGTGATGGAAAATTTCATTCCGGCGTCGAGCTTGGTGAGGCCCTGGGCGTCTCCAGGAGTGCCATCTGGAAGCGGCTGAAGACGCTGGAAGATGACCTGGGCGTCGAGGTGTTCAAGGTTCCGGGGCGGGGTTACCGCCTGGAAGAGCCCCTGTCGCTGCTCGATGCCCAACGGATCGCGGGGGAGGGTGGTTGGCCGGTAGCGGTCCTGGCTTCCATCGACTCCACCAATGCCGAGGCACAACGCCGTCTGCAACAACAGCAGCAAACGCCGTTCGCCTTGCTGGCCGAGCATCAGCAGGCCGGACGTGGCCGGCGTGGCCGCGCCTGGGTCAGTCCCTATGGCAAGAATCTCTATCTCACCGCCGTGGTCTCCAGCCAGGGCGGGATCCAGAAGCTGCAGGCCTTGAGCCTG
>NZ_JAPRAQ010000172.1 GCF_029989365.1 Bradyrhizobium sp. Arg816
GCCCCGGAGCAATATCTCTGGATTCATCGCCGTTTCAAGACTCGCCCGCTGGGGGAAGCGTCACTCTACATCTGAAAAAGGCCGCAAGGCCTTTTATTTTGGCATTTCGCATTGCCATAATATTCATATCGTAAATTACTCATTCCTGCTTTTAGCGATAAGTCTCCTGTTTACAGGCGTTTTTTTACTGTGTCGGCGGCGTCGCTCAATAGCGATTCATCACTGTCAGAAATTAAACTGTCGCCGATTCCCGACACTTGTAAGTTACTAAAAGTAAATAAGAAAATGCCTCTTGTTTCACCTCATTTTTAGGCGTACATTAGCGCCGTCTGGAGCGATGACGCGCAGAATTCTGAGGTGATGCAGGCGGTCGAAACACGAATAATTCTCAATTTCGTATTGTCCGGCATCAACTCTCTATAATCAGGTAAGTGTAAGTTCATTTAGGCGTACGACAGGTACGCGGAGAGATGAAACGTG
>NZ_JAPRAQ010000173.1 GCF_029989365.1 Bradyrhizobium sp. Arg816
GGATGATCTGCTCGTCTACCAAAAAGAAAAGAACGATTATTTGCTTGTTATTAATGCACCTAATATCGAAAAAGATGTGGAATGGCTGCTTCAGCACCAAGGTGAGAATGACGTATTGATCTAAAATGTCTCGTATCAAATCGCCTTGCTTGCCCTTCAAGGACCTCTTGCCGCTGACATCATGAAAGATGTAGCGGATGAAGAAGTGACATCGCTCAAGGCATTTACATTTTTATCAAAAGCTGAAGTTGCTCAAAAAGGGGTGCTTGTTTCAAGAACGGGCTACACAGGAGAAGACGGCTTTGAAATTTACTGCCAGTCAGAAGATGCGGTCCACATTTGGTCGGCTTTATTAAAAGTTGGCGCACCAAAAGTGTTAATACCGTGTGGGCTTGGTGCACGAGACACCTTGAGATTTGAAGCAAGACTTCCGCTTTATGGCCAGGAGCTGACAAAGGATATCTCTCCATTAGAAGGCGG
>NZ_JAPRAQ010000174.1 GCF_029989365.1 Bradyrhizobium sp. Arg816
CAGGAAATATACTACAACTGAATACCCTAAGGCTTTTTTCGATTTCCAATCTATCAGAAAATCGCGGGTGGAGAAAGTGCGTGCCGATGCCCAAAAACATAACACCGATAAAAAAGTGCACACGCCCATCTCGGCATGGTTTAGGGATACGATGATGTCTATTTTTCTCAGACTATTCGGATTAGGCTCAGTCGACTGGAAGTACGATTATAAAATTAAATGGGACGATTAATCACAAAGCCTCCGGATAATATTATCGGGAGGCTTTGTTGCTTTATAAGTTTATAAAATTCAAACGGTTGCCACAATAAACAATCTTGGAAATGGCAACAATACCGAGCCATCTGAGTATTGAGGATATGCTTTAGCTATTTCTTCTTCATATTGAGCCAGAAAAGCCTTGCGTTCGGCATCATCGAGCGGCTCAATAAAGGGGCGAAGACCGGTTCCTTTAAACCACTCCACAATTGCTGCGGCG
>NZ_JAPRAQ010000175.1 GCF_029989365.1 Bradyrhizobium sp. Arg816
GCTCAGCAGGCCTTTGGAAGAATTGCCGCTCATGCTCAGCACGCTCACTGCCAGAACAGCGAGGATCAGGGTATAAACCAGGATCGTTTTGTTCCGGAGCAGGTCCAGCAATCCATATTTGATGATCGTTCTCATACGCTGAAATGTTGGTCGATAAAATCTTTTTGCATAATGGTAGCGATCACTTTGTTCAGTTTTTGTTCGCCGGTAGCCATTTTCAGTTCCTCCACAGCCTTGGAAAAGACAAGTGTGCCGTCCTGCAGGTAAACGACATGGCTGGTGATCTCATCCAGGTCACGTAAAACGTGCGAGGTGATCAGGATCAGTTTGCCGTTATTTCTTTCCTTTAGGATCTTGTCTTTAAGAAGTTCACTGGCCAGCGGGTCAAGACCTGCGGTCGGTTCATCCAGGATCAGTATATCGGGCTTAAACAGAAAGGCCAGACAGGCGCTGACCTTTTGCCGGGTGCCACCCGAAA
>NZ_JAPRAQ010000176.1 GCF_029989365.1 Bradyrhizobium sp. Arg816
CAACGGCTTTTTGCGTTCATCGCTGCGGATCGGTTGCCGTGAGGGCGAACGCACCGCGTGCAACGCACCGGTAACCGTTGATCTGGGGACAAGTCTGGACTCGAGCGATGAAAAATTCCGGCCGCTTCATCCGGAACCGCCGAATCTCGTGCGGCTTGGTGTAGGATAATTTCGATGTGGCGTCGGAAATGACGCAACCTGCAAAGGTCCAAGAGCCCTCCATGGAGGAGATTCTGGCGTCGATCCGTCGCATCATTGCCGATGATGAGGCCAAGCCTGCTTCCGCGGATAAGCCGGCAAACGACAGGCCGGCAAGTGTTGCGGCGCCGGAGAAACCGGCGGTCGCCGCCGCGCCTGCCCCCAAGCCGGTGGTGAAGGACATTCCGCCGCCGCCGACTCCTGCAGCAGCGAAGCCGGCACCACCAGCGCCAAAACCTGCGCCGGCGCCACCACCAGCCAAAACCAACAGCCAGGAC
>NZ_JAPRAQ010000177.1 GCF_029989365.1 Bradyrhizobium sp. Arg816
GATGACGATGTCTTTCTTCAATTTCCGCTTTACCATAAACATCTTGTGCCAATGTACCTTCTTTAATAGAACATGGATATAAGCCTAAGCGTAATGTACCACCTAAATCTTCGATATCTTTTTGTTCTGGTAATAAATCTATAATTGGGTATGGTGTTGCTGGGTCTAATTCAGCTGAATGTTCGCCTTCAAGGCCTAATACGTTTCTTGAAAATTCAACTGTTGCAAGTTGCATTCCTAAACAAATACCAAAGAATGGTACATTGTTTTCTCTAGCATACTTAATTGCACTAATTTTACCTTCACTTGCACGGAAACCAAATCCACCTGGTACTAAAATACCGTCGACATCTGCAAGGTATTCGGCTGCATTTTCATCTGTTACTTCACTTGAATCAATCCATCTAATGTCAATATCTTTGGCAAAAGGATATCCAGCATGTTTCAATGATTCAACAACTGATAAATATGCATC
>NZ_JAPRAQ010000178.1 GCF_029989365.1 Bradyrhizobium sp. Arg816
ACGAGATCACCGTGGCCGTGCTCGGCGTCGACGTGCCGGCGCGGATCGCGGCGCTGCGGACGATCGACTGGAGCGGGCTCGGCCTGAATTTCGCGATCGTCTTCTCGCCGGGCCTGATCGAGGAAGCACCGCACAGCCTGCTCGCCAGCGTCTACTCCCCGGCTGATCGCGACGGGCCGATCGCGCGGGAAGTCGGCGCCGCCCTGCCTTCGGTCACCCTGCTCCGTGTCGGCGACGTGATCGGCCAGATCGGCGAACTGCTCGGCCGTATTGCCTTCGCCGTCCGCGCCGCGGCCGCCGTCACCGTCGCTGCCGGGATCGCCGTGCTGGTCGGCGCGGTCGCCGCCTCGGCGCGTGCCCGGCGTCTCGACGCCGTCATCCTGAAGCTGCTCGGCGGCAGCCGGGCGCAGATCCTTGCCGTTCAGGCGATGGAATATGCCGTGCTCGGGCTGTTGCTGGCGGCTGTCGCGCTGGC
>NZ_JAPRAQ010000179.1 GCF_029989365.1 Bradyrhizobium sp. Arg816
CATCTGCTACAGCATAAACCGTTACTTTTTGACTGCCTGTGCTTGCCTTTGTTGAAATAGAATCCCCTGTATTCGCCTTAAAGGTTCTAGAGCCTACTTGCTTACCAGACTCATCTAATACCTTTGTTGTCACATCTCGTTCAATTGGAGGTGCTTTCGTCAAATCTTTAAAATCGTTTGCCTTTGGCAACCCCTCACTAATATGTGTTTCGAATGGCGCATGACCATGATCATGCCCATGACTAGCACTCGCGACTGGTGCTGAAGCTGAACTTACTCCCGGTAACAAACTACCTACCAATAAAAATGACAAAAAGACTGAACGCTTTTTCATTCCTATCCCTCCTTTGATTTTCACAAAGTTATATATTCACTGAAAATTCACCATTTTCCTTCTATTCAGTCAAAAACAGGGAATTAGATACACAGGAAGAAAGTCGAAATACGTCATATTCACTAATTTTCTGAATCGTT
>NZ_JAPRAQ010000180.1 GCF_029989365.1 Bradyrhizobium sp. Arg816
GCCAATACTTATGACAGCCTGGCCGAAGCATATGAGGCCTTGGACGAGCGGTAACTGGCCCTTAAAAATTACAAACACTCATTAGAAATAAATCCTAAGAATAACAACACGGCAGAGCATATTAAGAAGCTAGAGCTGCTACCCATTTAAATCGATGTTTAATCGTTGCTTTAGTTCAACTTCACCTTTGTAGGTGATGAGCAGGCTCCTTTTTTGATAAACTTTTCTGAACCAGCCTTCCTGCAGGAAATATTGCAGCATGGCCGCGCCAAGACCGCCGGCAAGGTGCGGGGTTTTCTCGGTCCAGTCGATGCATTTCAGGGCAAGCGGCCTTTTGGCAACGGTTAGCTGTGGAATATCTATCTCCAGCTCTTTAAACCAGCTAAGTCCTTGCGGTGTAACGCTGAATTGTTTAAGATGATCAGGGTGATCGGTGATCAATCCTTTCCTGAGTAGCGCTTCAGTTACCTGCA
>NZ_JAPRAQ010000181.1 GCF_029989365.1 Bradyrhizobium sp. Arg816
CGCAATTGGTCAGGCTCAATGTCGCCAGCGCCGCCAGCACGCTCCAAAATCTCCGCATCGCAATTCTCCCGGTCTGCTCTCGCGCTAGAGTAGCAGATCGGGGACGGCAAATTGCACATTTTTCGTCATTCCGGGGCGCGCGTAGCGCGAACCCGGAATCCATTTTTCCGCTGGTAGATGCGGCGCAATGGATTCCGGGCCTGCGCCTTACGGCGCATCCCGGAATGACAAGTGGTGAGAGCTTACGACTGCACGGCCTTCGCGTCCTGAATCGCCTTCCAGATCTTTACCGGCGTCAGCGGAGTGTTGAGCTTGGTGATGCCGAGCTCGCTCAGCGCGTCCATCACGGCGTTGGTGATGCATGGCGGGCCGCCGATCGCGCCGGATTCGCCGCAGCCCTTGGCGCCGAGCGGGTTGGTCTTGCATGGCGCGGACAGATCGAGCGTAACCACGATCGGTGGCACGTCGGCT
>NZ_JAPRAQ010000182.1 GCF_029989365.1 Bradyrhizobium sp. Arg816
CACGGCATCGGCCTCGACGATCAGCGCCTCGATCGTGTCAGGGAGTTGCACCGAAATCGGGCGCTCCTCCCAGAGCTCCTTCACCACGTCCATGCCGTCCTGCAGGAAGGCTGCGGCGTCGCCTAGGATTCCCGCGTCGAGCGTGATCTGTTCGTAATTGACCTTGTCCATGAAGGTCAGCTGGTCGCCCTCACGGAACAGGAACTGGAAATCAGTCGTCTCCAGCCGCACCTTCTCAAGCGATTCGGCCGAGCGGAAACGCACATTGTTCTTCCGGCCGTCGATCAGGTTCTTCATCTCGACCTGCATATAGGCACCGCCCTTACCGGGCTGCGTGTGCTGGATTTTCACCGCGCGCCAGATGCCGCCTTCATATTCGAGGATGTTACCGGGACGAATCTCGACCGCGTTGATCTTCATGGGGATGCCTGTGATGGAAAGAGCGAAGGCGCGGCCTTTAGCGAGAGGACG
>NZ_JAPRAQ010000183.1 GCF_029989365.1 Bradyrhizobium sp. Arg816
CACAAATTGCTCGGAGTGATGCCATGAGCGCGCTCCGGTTCCCGTTTAGCGCTCGCCAGATCGCCGCTGTCATGGGCGGCGATCTGACTGGTCGCGATTCCTGTAACGTCCCTGGCCCCGGGCACTCGCGCAAGGACCGCTCTCTGGCCGTCCGCATCACGCCAAACGGCTTCCTGGTCCATAGCTTCGCCAACGACGATTGGAAGGACTGCCGCGAGTACGTGCGCGGCAAGCTCGGCCTGGGCGATGACTGGCAGTCCGACAAAGCGCCGGCACCTGACATGACCGGCGACGACCAGGAACGCCGCAAGAAGTTCGCCCTGAAACTTTGGGCGGACTGCATCGATCCGCGCGGAACGCTCGCTGAGCGTTACCTTCGCGAACATCGCGGCCTGGACCTGCCTGAGAGCGTCGCGTACTCGGCGATCCGCTTTCATGCGGGCCTGCGCTATGAGGGCGGCAAGTATCT
>NZ_JAPRAQ010000184.1 GCF_029989365.1 Bradyrhizobium sp. Arg816
CCGAACGCGTCGGTGCCTGAGGACCGCGCCAATACCGCGTGGTTCGATACCAGGCAGCTCAACAGCTTCGGATTGGGCGGCTTGACGGTGACGACCGGCGGGCATGTCGCCATCGACGCTCCGCTGACACTGGCGCCGGGCGGTCAGATCACCGCTGCCGCACCGGTTATCGATGTCAACAGCACCGTCACCGTGCGCAGCGGCAATGTGTCCTTCAGCAATGTCGTCGACGTCGGCACCGGGACGCTGCCGACCATCGACGGCATGCTGGGCGTGCGGCTGAACCCGGGCGCCGTGATCGATACGCGCGGGCTGTGGACCAATGCACTCCTTGATCGCGGCAATCTGTCCGGTCTCGCTTTTGTCGACGGCGGCAATGTCTCGCTGAACTCGCCCCAATCCGTGAAGCTCTCCGCGGGCAGCCTGATCGATGCGTCTTCCGGCGGCGCCATCCTCATCAATGGCAAGA
>NZ_JAPRAQ010000185.1 GCF_029989365.1 Bradyrhizobium sp. Arg816
GCGGTCAGAATTACATTGAAAAATGCATTGGCAATGGTCGGTGTAAGCGCACCTGAATCAATGTAAGAACATTTATATACACTCCAACGTAGAGTTTCTCGAAAGATACTTTGTGTTGGAGTGTTTTTAATTAGGTATGTGACATATTGGGGAATGCTTAGTATGTGAATAAGGTTAAGAGGGACGCAGTTGGATGCTACTGCACAACTGCATAAGAGAGCCTAAATCGCTAAAGCTCATGGGGAGTAAAGGAATACAGTTGGCTTGCTTGCGCAGCAACTGCATAAGAGCCCCTAATTAATTTATTAATTAGGGGCTCTAAAAGGAGGGTGTAAATGTTAGGAACTGATGAATTGTATAAATTGTTATATAGGCATATGGGACCGCAAAATTGGTGGCCTGCTGATAATGACATTGAACTGATGTTAGGTGCAATTTTAGTTCAAAATACTAGATGGCGAAATGCAGA
>NZ_JAPRAQ010000186.1 GCF_029989365.1 Bradyrhizobium sp. Arg816
CTCTGGAGCGGCGTCTCCTTGTCCACCGTCAGCATGTTGCCGACGAACGGCTTCTTGGGCGGACTGGGGATATTCCTGAGCCCGGTCTCCAGAGACATGCCCCCTCCCGTGGATTGTATCCGGTTCCATTCCCTCAACTGGAATAATCGTGAGTTTCCACTGAAACGCAAGGCAAGGGCGGCTGGCGAGACCTTCGCGATGCTTGACGCAACGGAACCGCCTCTGGATCACGCGATTGCGATGGAAACTGGATTAAAAACATCATCTATGGTCGGCTCCAGTCTAGAATTGTTCCAGACTATGGGCCATATTCGCTGCAACCAGCGCTTTGCGAAGGAGCGATCATGCGGCTCACGCGCCAGACCAACTACGCCATGCGGATATTGATGTATTGTGCGGCCAATGACGGCCGCCTCAGCCGCATTCCCGAAATCGCCGCCGCCTATACGGTATCGGAACTGTTCCTGT
>NZ_JAPRAQ010000187.1 GCF_029989365.1 Bradyrhizobium sp. Arg816
AGCGTTACATTCAACACCTTCCTACGGCCGGCGAAATCGTGCTCTTTGACCGCTCGTGGTATAATCGTGGCGGCGTCGAACGGGTCATGGGGTTTTGCACCGATGAAGAGCATCGAATCTTCCTTCGGCAGGCTCCAATCCTCGAAGAGATGATGATCGAATCGGGCATTCATGTTACGAAGTTCTGGTTCTCGGTCACCCGGCAGGAGCAACGCACCCCGTTCGCAATTCGTCAGCTCGATCCAGTTCGTCGCTGGAAGCTCTCCCCGATGGACTTGGAGTCGCTGGGGCGCTGGGACGATTACACCCGTGCTAAAGAGGAGATGTTTGCCGCAACTGACACTGATGCCGCGCCGTGGATATGTATCAAGTCTAATGACAAAAAACGCGCGCGTCTTAATGCGATGAGGTACTTCTTGTCGCAATATGATTACGAAGGCAAAGATGTGGATGTCGTCGGACAGCCT
>NZ_JAPRAQ010000188.1 GCF_029989365.1 Bradyrhizobium sp. Arg816
GCCGGTCAGCATGGCCGCGGCTAGGAACACGAACAGCGCGAAGACCTCGTGCGGTTCGGCGATCGTCAGTGTGTAGATCGGCGGAATGAAAAAGAAATTATAGGCGAGCGCCGAAAACAGCGCGGCGGCGATCGCCGCTGCGTAGCCGGCGCTGATTGCGGAGGCGAGCACCGCCAGGAGGTAGATGATGGAGATGTTTGGCAGGCGCACGACTTCGTCGAGCGCCAGCCCGAGGATCGTGACCGCCGCGGTCATCGCTGCCGCGAGCCCAACATCCTTCAGGATGCGGAAGATCAGCGCGCGCGGCTTGGCGGGAGCAGCCGGCGGCGGCATCTCCTCTTCGCCGGTGACGACATAGACGCCGAGGCCCGAGGCCCGCTCCATCAGCGCGTCGGGTAGCGAACGGCGGAACAGCCTGAACGGGAACGATTGCTTGCGTCCGCCGATGACGATCTGCGTTGCGT
>NZ_JAPRAQ010000189.1 GCF_029989365.1 Bradyrhizobium sp. Arg816
GGGTGATGTTATTAGTGCTTACTGTCATTACGATGTTTATAGCACTTGTTTCATTCAGTAATAACACATCGATTGCTAATCTTGAAAATACATTAAACAATAATGCATTTATCCAGCAATTATTAGCTGGAAATGGCTATAATACAACACAATTTGTAATATGGTTACAAAATGGTATATGGGCTATAATCGTTTACTTTATTGTTTGTTTGTTTATTTCATTTGTAGCTCTCATATCTATTAATATAAGAATCTTGTCAGGTTTATTATTCTTAATATCAGCAATTGTAACGATTCCTTTAGTTTTACTTATCGTTACTTTAATCATTCCGATATTATTCTTTATTATTGCGATGATGCTATTTATAAGAAAAGATAAGGTTAAAAGTGTTGCGACACAATATTATGAAGAGTATAACGGACCGATTTATGATTATCGTGAACCTGTGTATGAGCGCCCCCAT
>NZ_JAPRAQ010000190.1 GCF_029989365.1 Bradyrhizobium sp. Arg816
CGTGGCCGAGCGCGGCGACGTGCGCTCGCTCGCCGACCACGCCGCGATCCAGCTCAACGACACCCATCCGGCCATCGCCGTGCCGGAGCTGATGCGCGTCCTCCTGGAGGATCATGCGCTCGGCTGGGAGGATGCCTGGGACGTCACCACCCGCACCCTCAGCTACACCAACCACACCCTCCTGCCCGAGGCGCTGGAGACTTGGCCGGTCGAGCTGATGGAGCGGCTGCTGCCGCGCCACATGCAGATCATCTACCTCATCAACTGGATGCATCTCGAGGAGCGCGGCAAGAGCGGCCAGGGCGGCGCCGAGCATCTCGCCGCCGTCTCGCTGATCGACGAGACCCATGGCCGCCGGGTGCGCATGGGCCACCTCGCCTTCCACGGCTCGCGGCGGGTCAACGGCGTCTCGGCGCTCCACACGGACCTGATGCGCTCGACGGTCTTCAAGGACCTGCACGCG
>NZ_JAPRAQ010000191.1 GCF_029989365.1 Bradyrhizobium sp. Arg816
TAGGTATTTTAATCACATTTAATGGGACTTTAATTTCCAACGAATAACCTGCACGTATTGGTAGACTAAGATCATCAATTATAACTCCATACTTTGATAATTCAGAGTTGTTATTACTCTTAAATATTGGAGATGCCGAAATCGATTTTGAATTTGCTAATTCCCCATCGTTGTTACTTTCTGGTAAATGCAGGGCATCATTTTCGTGAAGACTTAAATTCTCTTCATAACTAATAGGCAACTCAGAGATTTGTTTTATAATCCCCGCTCCTGTTTTACCCGTACTCGTAATACTTAAGTTAACTTTGTCTCCTTTTTTGACTTTGTTTAAATCAAACTCCGTAACAGACGTTTTAATATGAGACTCCTTTGAAATGAGATACAGTATAGGTTGATTATCACTGTCATTATCTATATTCTTGATCATAATCTTGCCATCAAATGATGCATACATACTATCCC
>NZ_JAPRAQ010000192.1 GCF_029989365.1 Bradyrhizobium sp. Arg816
GCACCACCCTGGGCACCGGATTGCTGTCGGTGCCGCCATAGGTGAGCACGTTCGACACATGGTAGCGATAGCGCTGGTTCGACGGGATCGAGGAGAGCGGGCGCCAGGCCGCCTTCACCTCGACCGTCGTCGTCGGCAAGGTGATGCCGGGGGAAAGACGGAACGGGCCGAACTGCGGGATAAAGCTCGCATAATTCTGGTTTACATAGTTGGATTCATACTGGTTGACCTTCGCCTCGAACAGCACCTGCGCATCGGTTCCCGGCTGGGGATTGCCCGGCGTGGTCGGGTAGAAAAGAGTATTCTGTCCGATCTGGTTGGCCTCATCCAGGTTATTATAGGGGAGCGTCCCGCCACCAGGCAGCGTGATGGTGCTGCAAAGCTGCGGATTGGAATTGGTGACGGTCGTCACATATTTCGGCGCGGCACCCCAGGGTTGAGGCGGCGTCGGCGCCGAGGAGG
>NZ_JAPRAQ010000193.1 GCF_029989365.1 Bradyrhizobium sp. Arg816
TGCTGTTTTCCGACATTTTAATTTATTGTACAGAACGAAATGTGATGTTAGTAGATCATAGGGTTGATGATAATATTAAAGCTGAAAACGTTATATTTATTGGCCTTTTGTGTAAACATGGACATTGGCATGCAGTCATTTATGACATTGCTCAAGACAAAACTGCCGAACTCGAAATTGAAAATATTATAGATATTTCGTATTCATTCGGTAAGACGATTCAAACCAGAGACATATCCATTGATAACTATCATCAATTTTTAAACCCCATCGATTCCTAAACTATGGAGTCGATGGGGTTTTATCTACGCATAAATACTTATTACTGATATAACGAAAGAAACAAAATTATTTGCTATATGTAATGCAATTGTTGAACCTAGGTTTCTTCCAGATTTTAAATAAGTGAAAACTAATATGATGGATAGTATGAGATATGGACCAAACTCAAACGGCGACT
>NZ_JAPRAQ010000194.1 GCF_029989365.1 Bradyrhizobium sp. Arg816
TTTGGAAAAAGAGGTCGGGGTTTATATAACAAGGCACGCGGTATTGACCATAGTGAAGTGAAATCATCAAGAGTAAGAAAATCAGTAGGGACTGAACGCACATTTGCAACAGACGTGAATGATGATGAAGAGATTTTAAGAAAAGTATGGGAATTGTCAGGTAAAACAGCTGAACGTCTAAATAAATTACAGAAGTCAGCTAAAACTGTAACGGTTAAAATTAAAACTTATCAATTTGAAACGCTATCTAAACAGATGAGTTTAAGAGATTCGGTTAGTTCTGAAGAAGATATTTATAATATTGCATATTTACTTTATAACGATTTAAAAGACCCTGATGTACCAATTCGACTTATTGGTGTCACTGTAGGTAATTTAGAACAATCAACTTATAAAAATATGACGATATATGACTTTATATAAAATAAAGCTCCCTGCAAAGTTTACATTTTTACAATGC
>NZ_JAPRAQ010000195.1 GCF_029989365.1 Bradyrhizobium sp. Arg816
GAGCGCATTCCATGACGTGAGCACTTTGTCATCGACAAGCGGTGCGGGTCGCTGCTGTCTGACAGATTGTAAAATGTGTCGGGCTTCTTGCAGCTTAGACTGGAGCGTTTGGTCATCAATTGAAAAAGAGGCCTTGATGTCATCAAAAGAGGTGGAAATGGTATGAGGGATGTTCTCCCCTTCAAAGTTCCCCTCATCTGTGATGTGGTAGACGGCGCAGAATAATGCGCCGAGGTCCTCGCCTAAATGAGTCATGATTTCATCTTTTGACCAGACATAAAATTGTCCTTCTTTTCCCTCAGAATCTGCATCTATTGCTGAATAAAAGGAGCCATCCGGATTCATCATATCTCTTTTGATAAAGTGAATCAGGCGGTGGACAAGCTTTTCATATGTAGGTTGTTGAGTGAGCTGATACGCTTCTGTGTAAGCCTCCATGAGCAAGGCGTTATCATACAG
>NZ_JAPRAQ010000196.1 GCF_029989365.1 Bradyrhizobium sp. Arg816
ATCCTCAGTGCTCCACATAGCAACATGCGTGCATCTGCTGCCGGGGTCTCCATCCCCGCGGTGGTCAGTTGTCGAGTGGCTCGTGCCAGGAGAAGAGACGGGCTGGGATCTGCCATTAGGATTCTTGACCTTCGGGCCGTTGTGCCATCCGACGCCTCACCTCATCGGCATGGAGCGCGTCTAGAACATCACCTAGGTCGCCAGCCAAAATCTGGTCAAGTTTCCTGGACTTGTACCCAATGCGATGATCTGTCAGGCGATTCTCGGGAAAGTTATAGGTACGCACTCGAGCCGATCTATCGACAGTACGCACCTGGTCTCGACGCATTCGATCATTTTCATCAGCAGCCTGTTGCGCCGCTAAGGCCGCGACTTTTGCCCGCAACATCCGCATCGCTTCCGCTTTGTTCTGCAACTGGCTGCGCTCATTTTGGCAGCTGACGACGATGCCGGTAGACA
>NZ_JAPRAQ010000197.1 GCF_029989365.1 Bradyrhizobium sp. Arg816
TATAATTTGTAATTTCTGATGGAACTTCGTCAATATTGATCACTTTCGTGTCTAATTCCTTATTCCAATTGCTTGCTTCATACTCAATTGGATCATAACCAATTGTGACAACTAAATCACTTTTACGAAGTAATTCGTCACCTACTTGGTTACGGAACAATCCTACACGGCCAAAGAAGTGATTTTCTAATTCGCGACTAATGACACCAGCACCTTGGAATGTTTCTACTACTGGTAAGTTTGTTCTTTCAACTAATTTACGGATAGCATTTGTTTCATTTGCACTTGAACTTCTCATACCAGCAAGTAAAACAGGGAATGCTGCATTTTTAATTGCATCAATCACATCATTAATATCTTGCTCACTAGGAACACCTAAATTAGGCTTTTGACATAGTGCTATTGCTTTTGATTCTACTGGTGCTGAAATCACATCTTGTGGAATACTTATAAAGCTT
>NZ_JAPRAQ010000198.1 GCF_029989365.1 Bradyrhizobium sp. Arg816
CTAGACACAAAAAATAAGTCGCCCTATACAGTATTTTCTGCATAAGGCGACTTTACTTACTAATCTATATATTAATTACTAATTTCCCAATCATTGATTGTTTTTCCAACAATTGATGTGCTTGATATAAGTTTTCAGGTGATAAACCTTCAAAAACTTGTGTCGTTGTTGGTTGGTAATGTCCTGATTCTATATTTTTCGTAATATCTTCTAAATACTCATGTTGTTTAATCATAGCAGGCGTTCGATGAATTGGACGCGCAAACATAAATTCATGTGTAAATGTTATACTTTTTAATTTTAATGCATTTAAATCTTGATCTTCATTAAAAGCTACGATAGTTGTAATATGCCCTAATGGTTTTATCAGTTCAATCATAGTATTGTAATACAAGTCTGTATTATAGGTGCAAAATATATAATCTACTAATGGAATTTCTTTTTCTTTAAATTGACGC
>NZ_JAPRAQ010000199.1 GCF_029989365.1 Bradyrhizobium sp. Arg816
GCAGCGCGCGCACGACGGAAGTCGCCTTTAGGATGTGGTCCGTCTAATGTCATTTGGTCACCTGTGTAAGCGTGGATAGTTGTCATTAAACCTTCAACAACACCAAAGTTGTCATGTAAAGCTTTAGCCATTGGAGCTAAGCAGTTTGTAGTACAAGACGCGCCTGAAATTACAGTTTCTTCTCCAGTTAATGTTTCATGGTTTGTGTTGTAAACGATTGTTGGTACATCGTTACCACCAGGAGCTGAAATAACTACACGTTTTGCACCAGCAGTTAAATGTTTTTCAGCAGCTTCTTTAGAAGTAAAGAAACCAGTACATTCTAAAACGATGTCTACGCCTAATTCGCCCCATGGTAATTCTTCAGGGTTACGGTTAGCTAAAACTTTGATTTCTTTGCCGTTAACGTTGAATGAACCTTCGTGAACTTCAACTGTACCGTTGAAACGGCCTTGAGT
>NZ_JAPRAQ010000200.1 GCF_029989365.1 Bradyrhizobium sp. Arg816
GATCCTGATAGTCGTATAGTTATGGAAAGTAATGCAAATCAGGTATATTTAAATTATTTTACTATTCAAAAAACTGCTGAAAAAATCAGTAAAATAATTGATGAAATTTAAATTTTGATTAAATAATTTTCGACATTGTAAATAGTTTAATCTAATCACTGAGCTTAGTATCTCATACTTCTTAACCTATAATGAGTTTTTGATAGGTTATTATAGGCTCTCTAATTACTCCCTTTTTTTATATTAGCAATGTAGCACTGCTTTTTCGAAAAAAGCATCTGCTATGGTTGATTTTTGAATTTTCGAATTAAATTAATTAATTAATTCGAAATATTTCGTATTTTATTTTTAACACATAGTTGCACTTTGGTTTTTTCGAAAGCTCAAAAGTGTAACTTATTTGATACTATTAATGAATTTACTTCACGTTATACCAAGTATGAATCCTATAGGCGGT
>NZ_JAPRAQ010000201.1 GCF_029989365.1 Bradyrhizobium sp. Arg816
GCCGTAGCTCGCATTGTCCCACAAAGCGAGACGGCCTTCGAGGTTCACGCCATACAATGTGGCGTCGCGATTGGCGAAACGCAGATAGACGAAGCCACTGCTGGCCGTGAGGTTGTCCGGATTGTTTGCAAGGCAACTGCCGGTCACGCAGCGATCGACGTCGATATAGTCCTGGACGTAGCTCGCATAGGGGGTGACGCTGAAGCTCCAGATCTTGTGCGCCGGATCGTGCCAACCGGCGGTGAAGCTGACCGTGTGCGCCTTTTCCGGCTTCAGGTCCAGATTGCCAACATAGCCATTGCCGTCGCCGAACCACCCGATCATCTGCATGGCCATGGCGTTGGTCGACCAGGCATAGCGTTCGTAGAGGTTCGGCGAGCGCGTCTTGCGCGCAAAGCCGAGTTCGTAATGGCTGGACTGATCGGGTTCATAGCGCACCAGGGCGGAGCCGTCGACA
>NZ_JAPRAQ010000202.1 GCF_029989365.1 Bradyrhizobium sp. Arg816
GAGCCGAGATCAAGCCAGGACCGTGCCTCCGGCGCGAGAGCCAGGAGCTGGAGCGCATCGGCGATGTGACGGGTCCAGACCTCGTCGAGCGTCGCCGGCCCCACGAGGTTCTTCACCCGCTGCCAGCGGCGCAGCTGCGCGACGTAGATGTCGAGCCGTGCCGCTGTTTCCCGTGAAACACCGTACTCCGCCAGGACCCGCGCCCTGTCTTCCGCCTCAGACACGGGCATCCGCCCCCTTTCGGCGGGCATGCGCCGCGAGCAGCGTGCGGGCCGCCGGGGTGATGCCTTCGATCCGCGCCGCCTGCCCGAGTGTCTGCGGACGCACGGTCTCAAGCTTCACGCGCAGCGCGTTCGAGAGGCCGGAGATCGCGGCATAGTCGAGTTGCCCAGGCAGGGTGATGGCTTCGTCTCTCCGGAAGGCGGCGACATCGGCCCGCTGCCGGTCGAGATAGACG
>NZ_JAPRAQ010000203.1 GCF_029989365.1 Bradyrhizobium sp. Arg816
CGGCTGGGGCATCTACATTGCGCCGACGCTCGGCGGCAGTTTCGAGGAAGTGCCGCCTTCGCTGTTGGATTTCGCGGCGCGCGATCGCCGGTGGTGCCAGGGGAACCTGCAGCATCTCGCCGTGTTGCCGACGCGCGGATTGCACTGGATTTCGCGCCTGCATTTCATGACCGGGATCGGTTCGTATATCACCGCGCCGCTCTGGTTCACGTTCCTGCTGCTCGGCATACTGATCTCGCTGCAGGCCCGCTTCGTCCGCCCCGAATATTTTCCGAAGGGGTTTGCGCTATTTCCCAACTGGCCGGCGCAGGACCCCGTTCTCGCGGCCTGGGTGTTCGGCGCCACCATGGCGCTTCTGATCGTGCCGAAGCTGCTCGGCTTTCTGTTGCTGTTGACGCAGCGGGAGACGCGACGGCGGTTCGGCGGCGCCATTCGCGCTTTCCTCGGCGTCATCGT
>NZ_JAPRAQ010000204.1 GCF_029989365.1 Bradyrhizobium sp. Arg816
GCTAGAGATTTACATGATTCAGTAAATCAAATGTTATTTTCTGTAAAACTAACAGCACATGCTGCGTATGGCATGTCAAACGAATCCATCGCTAAACAAGCATTCAAGACGATTGAGGAAACGAGTCAAAATGCCGTTAATGAAATGCGTGCATTGATTTGGCAACTTAAGCCAGTTGGACTTGAGCAAGGTTTAATTCATGCTTTGACAGCATATAGTAAATTAATGCATATACAATTAAATGTAAATGTAGAAGGTTTAATCGATTTATCTAATGAAATCGAAGAAAACATATACAGAGCATTACAAGAGTGTATTAATAATGTTAAGAAACATGCTGATACGAATAAAATGGATCTTACATTAAAACAAATGAACGATATACTATATATTGACGTGATTGATTATGGTCAAGGATTTGAGATCGATAATGTTCAGATAGCTTCATCACACGG
>NZ_JAPRAQ010000205.1 GCF_029989365.1 Bradyrhizobium sp. Arg816
AGCGCTGAAGCCAGAGAAATCGACCAATTATTCCGGCGGCGTGCTGCTGAATGGCGGCGGCTTCACCGCCAGCATCGATTATTTCCGCTACGAACTGCGGGACTCGATCGTGTTCGAGCCGGTCGCCGGCATGGTCAATACGCTGTTCGGATCGACCGGCGCGGCGAATTGCGGCAACGCCGCCTTTGCCGCGCTGCAGGCACGCTTCACTTTCAACGGGGCGTGCAACATCACCAATGTGGCCCGGATCTCGACCAAGGTCATCAACGGCGCGAGCGTCACCAATTCGGGCCTCGACTTCGCCGCCAACTATCGCGGCGATGTCGGCGCCGTGCGCTTCGGCGCCGGCGTGACCGCGACCTACACGATCGAGTACAAGACCGCCGATCAGGCAGTCGACGGGGTGGTCGTGCAGAAGGCGTTCGACGCCGGCGGCAAGCTCAATTTCCAGACC
>NZ_JAPRAQ010000206.1 GCF_029989365.1 Bradyrhizobium sp. Arg816
TCGGGCTGGCGCCGGAGGACTACGCCGTCGACCCGCGCTTCGCGGAGCTCGGCTTCGGCTCCTGGGCGGGCTCGACCTGGGCCGAGATCCGCCGCTGGGACCCGTCCGGCGCCTTCGCCCGCGACCGGGACCGCTGGGGCTATCGGCCGCGCGGGCCCGGAGCCGAGAGCTACGCCATGCTCGCCGAGCGGGTCGGCGCGGCGGTCCGCGAGCTTTCGGGCCCGACCGTCATCGTCGCCCATGGCGGCACCGCCCGCGGTCTCCTCGTGGCGCGGGGCCTCGTCCATCCCTCCGCGGCGCCGCGCATCGGAGTGCGCCAGGGCGAAGTTCTGGTGATCGAGACGGACGGGTGGCGCTGGGCCTGAGCCCATGGAAGCGCGGTTCAGGACCGGCGGAATAGGCGCCCTCTGCGCATTCCCGGCATGAACGAGGGCTGGTGCCGGGACGGCCCGCC
>NZ_JAPRAQ010000207.1 GCF_029989365.1 Bradyrhizobium sp. Arg816
GCGGTCAGCAGCGCCGGATCGTCGCCGCCGAGCGTGACGGTCAGGTCACGGCCGCTGCCGCCCCAGCCATTGTTCGACCGGAACGAGACCCGGGCATCCGGGATCTTCGCCAGCTCGGGTGCGAGCGACCGTTCGAAATCGATGCTCTTCTTCGCCTTCTTCTCCTTGAAGATGGCGGTGACCCGGCCATTGCCGACAAAGGCGCGCGAATAGACCGATTCGACATCGGGCTGCTTGCCCAGGAAGTCAGCCACGCGGCGGACCACCAGCTTGGTATCGTCGAGCGTGGTGCCGGGCACCATCTCGATCGTGGCCGTGCTCGAATCCTGGTCCTGGTCGGGCTGGAAGGTGGCGGGCAGCGTCGTGAACAGGACGATGGTAAGCGCGAACGAAATGATGCCGCCGACCACGGCCGACCAGCGATGGCTCAGGGTCCATTTCAGCGTGGACATG
>NZ_JAPRAQ010000208.1 GCF_029989365.1 Bradyrhizobium sp. Arg816
CGCCGATCCGTGATGCCGCGCCCCGCGAGGGCGACCACTGGAATTTCTCCAATGCCAGGGAGCGCGCGGCCGGAGGCTTAGACGAGCGGCCGATGCCGCACAAGGGCGGGCACGGACATGGCGCGATCTTTGGTCGACCAAATACCTGCTTTGCCGCGGGGGATGCGGCCTTTCCGCGACAGGATACGCGCGTTCAAGCCCACAGGCCCGCGAGAATGTCCCGAAAGTCCCCCTCCGCGTCAGACAGGACGACGATCTTGGAATCGGGAAAGCCCGCGGCGGAGAGCCGCTCCGCCTCGCTCCGGTCGTCGACGCAGAGCCGGTCGATGGCATGCTCGAAGGCGAGGATTCGACGGTCGCCCGAGCGGGCGCCCTCCTCCGGGCACCGCAGCACGGCGATCGCCGTTCCCCGCTCCCGGAGGCCGGACATCAGCGGATAGAGCCGGGGATGGG
>NZ_JAPRAQ010000209.1 GCF_029989365.1 Bradyrhizobium sp. Arg816
CTTTAGGGTCATCAAGCGGCAATGTATTCAGGTCAAGCTGCTGATTAAACTGTATCTTAACCTGATCCATCACATTATGTATGATTGACAGATTCCTTAGTCCTAAAAAGTCGATTTTCAGTAAACCGATAGATTCAACTTCTGTCATCGTCCACTGCGTAAGTGACACTGAATCTCCTTCTATAATCGGCACGTAATCTGTCAGTAGCTGATCATGAATAATTACGCCAGCAGCATGTGTCGATGTGTTACGCGGGAGTCCTTCGAGCGCATAAGCAATGTCAAACCATTGCTTTCGACGATCACTCTTATTGATGAACCGCACAAAATCCTCATCCGTCTTCATATCATCAAGTGTGATACCGACACGTTTTGGAATCAAAGTACTGATTTCTTTTAATTCGGCATCTGAAAACTGTAATATACGCCCTGTATCACGCATTACAGCACGGG
>NZ_JAPRAQ010000210.1 GCF_029989365.1 Bradyrhizobium sp. Arg816
TTATTTATTTTAAAGCTTAAGTCATCACGATGCGGTCCATATAAGCTTTGAGTTCTTTCAATCTCCTTGTCCATATGCACATTTAATATACGAATCGTTTCCTCAAACATCTCCTGCTCAGCTAATTCATAGTTCAAGCTTGCATTGTATCGTAAAGAGAGGTGTTCTTTATCTTTTGTAATGCCTGTATGAATCGGTATTGCTAATGCTTCTAGCTGTTCGATAAACTTTTTTCGTCTCAATGTTAACTTCACTGCATATTGGGCAAACTGTTCATTGATAACTTCAAGCATTGTTTTATCATTACTACTCGATAATTTCATTTGCTTTAACAAATGATTTTTCTGCTTTAATAATCGCTGATAACTTGATAAGTCATTTAAGTAAATGGCAGATATCTGACCTATTTCCATATCGATAAATCTTCTTCTTATTTGTGGGTTCCCTTTGAC
>NZ_JAPRAQ010000211.1 GCF_029989365.1 Bradyrhizobium sp. Arg816
ATGCGCCACATACAGCTGAAAATGTCGTTCAAAACGCTAATAAATTAATAAATGTTTTTAGAAAAAACAATGGCTTTATCGCTTTTGTTCGCGTGAATTTCTATGATGGTAAAGATGTATTGCAAACAAATGCAATGATCTCATTACCACCAAAAGAAGGCGACGACTACAGTCGTTTCCATCATTTATTAGACAAGAGAGATGACGATTTTGTCATAGACAAACGACATTTTAGTGCATTTGTAGGAACAGATTTGGACTTACAATTGCGACGTCGAGGAATTGATACGATTGTTCGTGGTGGTGTCGCAACGCATATTGGCGTAGATACGACAGCGCGAGATGCCTATCAATTAAACTACAATCAGTTGTTTGTTACAGATATGATGAGTGCACAAAACGAAACGCTACATCAATTTCCAATAGATAATGTATTCCCATTGATGGGACAA
>NZ_JAPRAQ010000212.1 GCF_029989365.1 Bradyrhizobium sp. Arg816
TTCCATCGTTTTTTCTCCACGAAGACGAGCGTAGTTTACTAACCAGCGAAGACCTAAAGTCGTACGACGGTCTGGGCGAACTTCTACAGGAACTTGATAGTTAGCTCCACCTACACGACGTGCTTTAACTTCAAGAACTGGCATGATGTTTTTCAAGGCTTGTTCGAAAACCTCCATCGCTTCATTACCAGTACGTTCTTTGATGATATCAAATGACTTGTAGAGAATAGTTTGTGACTTTCCTCTTTTACCGTCGATCATCATTTTGTTGATCAAACGAGATACAAGTTTAGAATTGTAAATTGGATCTGGCAATACGTCTCTTTTTGCTACAGGACCTTTACGTGGCATCTGATAGCCTCCCTTCTCATTTAAAAGGATTTCTATCTGTCTCTCATCTCAATATCATTGTCAGTTGCCTGACTCCACTGATCTGAACTCAACTTCTAA
>NZ_JAPRAQ010000213.1 GCF_029989365.1 Bradyrhizobium sp. Arg816
CTCGATCTGCGAGTCCGTGCCGTCTATGCCGACCTGCTGGCCGATGCGCTCGATGTCGGGCGGGATTATGCTGCGGCCTATGCCCGGGCCAAACGGCGCATCGGCGGGGTCGATTTCGACGACCTGATCCGCGCGACGATCGACCTGCTCGGCCAGCCGGGCATGGGCGAATGGGTGCGCTACAAGCTAGACCAGGTGACGGAGCATATCCTGATCGACGAAGCGCAGGATACCAATCCGGAGCAATGGTCGATCATCCGCGCGCTGGCCGACGAGTTCTTCGCTGGCCTCGGCGCGCATGACGAGCGGCTGCGGACCCTGTTCACGGTCGGCGACTACAAGCAGGCGATCTTCGGATTCCAGGGCACGCACCCGATCTATTTCCAGGCGGCCGAGCGGCATTTCGGCGGGCTGGCTGAGGATGCCCAGGGGCCGGACGGGGAAGGACTG
>NZ_JAPRAQ010000214.1 GCF_029989365.1 Bradyrhizobium sp. Arg816
CGATAAACGCCCTCATAGCCTCCGATTGGAGAAAGGCTGTTATTTTGCTAAAAATATTCCTGCACCGGCCTCGGGCACCATGCGTAATGATACCTTATACAGTCCGGACATCTGCTTACAGGCCTTTACACCGGATAAGCCTATTGTCATCAAAAATGTGTTGTACGACTTTAACAAGGCCACATTAAGACCTGCCTCAAAACTTGTTTTGGATACACTGGTAATTGTGCTGAAGGATAACCCAACTATAAAGGTTGAATTAAGTGCGCATACCGACTCTATAGGTTCAAATAAGTATAATGATAAGCTGTCACAAGCCAGGGCTCAATCGTGTGTTACATATATCATATCACAAGGTATCGAAGCGACACGTATATACGCGAAAGGCTATGGCAAAAGAAAACCTGTGGCACCAAACTCACTTCCAAACGGAAAAGATAACCCTGCTG
>NZ_JAPRAQ010000215.1 GCF_029989365.1 Bradyrhizobium sp. Arg816
TATTTACCTGAGGTAAATATCCTGCCAGAGCCTCTACAGACTTTTGTTTGGCTATTTCGATTTCATTATTATAGACTGTATTGCTAAGATGATTTTGAAGGGAATACTCAACGCATTCCTTTAAAGTCATATTCCTTTGAGCCTGTACCTGAAACCCGAAAGACAGCAGCAATAAATAAATGAGCAATCCTTTCTTTTTCATAAAATGGTTGATTTGAATAATAATTGTATTTGTATAATGTTGATTTCGTCAACTATTTGGGTAAATTTTTTTAGCTTGAAGCATTGTCTCTCATTTTCATGAGGACTTTTTTGAAAATAGCGATTTCTTCAGCAGGAATACCTCTTTGGTTTCTTAGCGTACTTTCTTCCATAAGTTCCTGACATCTTTTCTTTACTTCTAAACCTTTTTCGGTAATTACGATGTGTTTTTTACGGCGATCGATGGT
>NZ_JAPRAQ010000216.1 GCF_029989365.1 Bradyrhizobium sp. Arg816
CTGTCAGATGTCCACGTTTACCAATCACCATACCTAGCAATGCGAACGGCCCCACCATCATCGTACCGAAAAGAAACCCTAGTATCGGCATAAGCGTAATGGTCACGATCGCCAGAATGATGGTCACAATCAGCATATCGTCTTCAACCGTAACCCGGCTGAGCAAAATATCCCCATACGCTCCCTTCGCATACACCTCAGTTAAAAGTTCATCGCTCCCATAAACGAGTTTCATCATATATGGCACAACAACTAAAGACAACGCCCCTAACACACCCGACCAAATCAGCATTGTCTTGATCCGGCTGCTCAAAAACATCATCAAGAAAAACGTACATGCTCCATAATAAAGAAGAATGTCGCCATTCCAAATAAAGATATAATGCAGCATTCCAAGCACAATCAGACCAAAGCCTCGGCGAACGACAATGGCATTCGTATTGAGTCCC
>NZ_JAPRAQ010000217.1 GCF_029989365.1 Bradyrhizobium sp. Arg816
CTCGACGACATGCGCACCGGCGATGGGCGGCCTTTGCCACCAAACCTTCGTCGACAAATTGAGCGCTGTTTCGAACGGCTCGCGTTGCTCAACGATCAGATCAAGGACATCGAGCGGGACCGCGCTGAAGTTGTGCTCCATGAGGAGTCTACCTTCCCATGCCGAGAGAAAGCGGTTCGCCTTGAGCAGCTGAAGGGCATTGGTCCGAACAGCGCGGCAATGTTGGTTGCTGAGGTTTTTTGCCGAAAGTTCGAAAGCCGACGACACGTCGCGGCCTTCCTTGGGTTAGCTCCGGCGCCCTTCGCCAGCGGCGACGTGTCGCGTGATCAGGGCATCAGCAAAGCCGGTAACCGAAGCACACGTGTGCAGATGGTGGAACTTGCCTGGTGTTGGTTGAAATATCAGCCAAGTAGCGAACTGACCGTTTGGTATCGCAACCGGTTCAAAGG
>NZ_JAPRAQ010000218.1 GCF_029989365.1 Bradyrhizobium sp. Arg816
CAGGTCAATTCCAACGCGACCGGAAACACCGTTGCCTGGCAGAACGTCGGAACGGACTTCAAGTTTGGTCCGAACGGGCAGATGCAGCCGGTGGTCAGTCAGATCACGCTGGCCGGGCTTACCGTGGATGGTACCAGCCTGGGTAACGTCACAATGGCATTTGGCACCGGCGGACTAACGTCGTTTGCGGACACCAATGGCAACGTGCAAGTGAACCAACTGCAACAGGACGGTTACGCCGCAGGTCAACTGCAAAGCGTGTCGGTCAGCGACGAGGGACGTGTTGTCGGCACCTACTCGAACGGCCGCACCATCGATCTCGCGGAGGTCTCTATTGCCACCTTCAACGGCGCCAACTTCCTGAAGCGTGTCGACGGCGGCGCTTTTGAAGTGACCAACGAATCCGGAGACGCGCTCTATGGAAAAGGCGGGAGTATTTCGGGCTCGT
>NZ_JAPRAQ010000219.1 GCF_029989365.1 Bradyrhizobium sp. Arg816
GCTGAGAGATTCACTGAGTTATTACTTCTACTTATCCTCGTTACAGGTGCCATGTTAATGATGTGGCTTGCAGATCAGAATATGCGCTATGGAATTGCGGGGCCGATGCCTATTGTGTTGTTGAGCGTGATTAAATCAATGTTTACGCAAAGTTTGCCAATTGTATCTATTGAGATTTTGATGCTAGTAGTAATGGTGATATTAATAATTGTCGCATTATTTATATTACTTTTGACTGAATTGATTGAGTATCGCATTCACTATCGAGACATTATTGAAATGCCAACTCCAGGGCAACCGACTTATTTAGCATGGAAAATCAACCCTGGTGGAAGTATTTCAATCATGATTAGTTTATCTGTATTTTTGCTTTTAACGAGTACGATTAATCTTATTTTTAATATGGTTACTGGGAAAACACCTCATTTACAATGGTTGTCTTTTGGG
>NZ_JAPRAQ010000220.1 GCF_029989365.1 Bradyrhizobium sp. Arg816
ATGAGCAACAAGACCCAGACCACCGAAGGCGCCATGGTCGAATACGTCACCGCGATGATCGGCGGCCAGCTGTTCGGGCTGCCGATCTCCCGGGTCCAGGACGTGTTCATGCCCGAGCGCGTCACCCGCGTTCCCTTGTCCTCGCGCGAGATCGCGGGGGTGCTGAACCTGCGCGGCCGCATCGTCACCGTGGTCGACATGCGCGCCCGGCTCGGCCTGCCCAAGCCCGAGGACGGCAAGACCCCCATGGCGGTCGGCGTCGACCTGCGCGGCGAATCCTACGGCCTGCTGATCGACCAGATCGGCGAAGTGCTGCGCCTTGCCGAGGCCGGCATGGAAGAGAACCCCGTCAACCTCGATCCCCGCATGGCCAAGCTCGCCGGCGGCGTCCACCGCCTCGACGGCCAGCTCATGGTCGTCCTCGACGTCGATCGTGTCCTCGAGCT
>NZ_JAPRAQ010000221.1 GCF_029989365.1 Bradyrhizobium sp. Arg816
GGTGTGGCGGTAAGCGTAAGCTCCAAACCGGTTTTACGGGTTTTTAAGGCGTTGATGTAATAAGTGTTATAACCCGATGTTGGCGAAATTGCGTTAGCCAAAATCTGCGGTCCGTCAATGTATTGAAAAAATGTAGTGCTTAAGCCCAGTCTGTTTTTCAATACTTTGATATCAAACCCTTCTTCATAACTTGTACGGGTAAAGGTTTTGATGTTCGGATCGACAATGCTGCCTGATGAATTGGCGGCCGGAATATTATTATAAGGCTTGTTAGTGTTGTACGGAGTCTGCAAAGAGTAATCAGGGCCACCATACGGGCTTAAATAGTTGTTGCCGTACTGTGAAAAGTTGGAGAAAAGACTATAGGCGGTTGAGCCATTTAGCGTACTATATACGTTAAACGGTGTGGCGCCAATAGTTGTTGAAGTAGCATCGCCGTGTACTGT
>NZ_JAPRAQ010000222.1 GCF_029989365.1 Bradyrhizobium sp. Arg816
GTGTTAACTTTTATTTTGACGTTTTAGACATAAAAAAAGAGACCTTGCGGTCTCAATGCGGCTCATCGCATCCATTTTCTTGCCTGGCAACGTTCTACTCTAGCGGAACGTAAGTTGGCTACCATCGTCGCTAAGAACCTTTCTTGTCTTGTGACAATCGCTTGCTTCTTTCCTCTTCTTCGGCTCTCGCTTACTCATTTAGCTCTACTAAACTCGTTACGCTCTTTTCTTGTTTCGTCAGATTCAAACGTTTTCACTTCGCCAAGCCATTTTTCTTTGTGTTAACTTTTATTTTGACGTTTTAGACATAAAAAAAGAGACCTTGCGGTCTCAATGCGGCTCATCGCATCCATTTCTTGCCTGGCAACGTTCTACTCTAGCGGAACGTAAGTTCGACTACCATCGACGCTAAGGAGCTTAACTTCTGTGTTCGGCATGGGAACAGG
>NZ_JAPRAQ010000223.1 GCF_029989365.1 Bradyrhizobium sp. Arg816
GTATCTAATAAAGATGAGTTAACTAATTTTATTCAGGGATATACGAAATATGTTTATTTTGGACATGAGATAGTGATTGAAAATGGTAAAGGTCATTCAATGGATGGATTCTTAACTGAACAAGAACAAAAAGCTATAAAAAAAGAACTTAAAAAACTACAAGGTTATGTAGAAGAAAATAATAAGTCATTTGTAAAGCATTCTAATAATGCCATATCTAAATTAGCTAGTATAGAATTACTTAGAACAAATATGATGACTACAAATGGAGGTTGGTTATCTTCTTCGCAACAAAAAGCTTTAGAAAGTTTATCAGCTTTAACAATTGCGCAGTCATTCAGTCAACTGATAGATGATGAAATTAATCAAATTAAAAAAATGTATAATGAAAAGGAAAAGAAATTTGAAAAAAATTGGGAAGACGCGCAAAAAGCTGGAAACGCTG
>NZ_JAPRAQ010000224.1 GCF_029989365.1 Bradyrhizobium sp. Arg816
CGTTGTATGCTTTGCTGTTTTCGCTCGTGCCGCTGAGAGTGACAGCGAAAAGGACTTTACAACAAACCCGCTTGAAGGCGGGAGACGTGCTGTCCGTTGACCTTGAAATCAAGCGGACAAATCCATTTCCATACGTTTACGTCTTGATTGAGGATGATCCTCCAGACACCTTTCATTTAAAGGAACAAATTGAAATGAAGCAAATGCTGTTTCCTTGGTTTCGGAAAACGTGGCGTTTTTCCTATCAATTGAATGATGTCATGCGCGGGGAACATCATTTGTCAGCGGTTCGAATCAAAACGGGGGATATGTTTGGTTTTGTGGAGAAAGAAGTCATCATCCCGTTAGAAAAAAAGCTGCTTGTTTATCCGAAAATGCTCGATCTCCAGGTTGAGTCTGCTGAGTCATTGAATGAAAATGGAGGCAAAGCGGTTCACTCTTGGTT
>NZ_JAPRAQ010000225.1 GCF_029989365.1 Bradyrhizobium sp. Arg816
CACTGATGAGCCATCTTGGCTGGGTGACGGCACTGTATCTCGTTGCCAACCATCTCCTGGTTAAAGGCATCCTGTTCCTCGTCGCTGCCGCGATCATCCTGCGAACGGGGAAGCGGCTGATTGTCGAACTCGGCGGACTTGCCGGTGGCATGCCCGTCACATTCAAAACGGCTGCGAGCGCGATTGTCGCGCTGTCCGGTCTGCCGCCACTCGCCGGTTTAGGCGGCAAATGGCTGCTGCTGAGCGCAATGATTGAGAAGGGCTGGTACGGGCCGGCGCTGATGACTCTGCTGGCGACTTTTGTCGGCTTTGTGTACATGGCGCGCTTCATCCAGGCGATCTTTCTCGGCCCCCGCAAGGCTGTGCATGACGCCCTGAGAGAGGCGCCGATCACCCTGCTGATACCGCAGATTCTGCTGGTCGCCGGCATTTTCCTGATGTCGT
>NZ_JAPRAQ010000226.1 GCF_029989365.1 Bradyrhizobium sp. Arg816
GAAAATGGTGATTTTTAACCGCAATGATAAAAGATGCAGGAAAATTTGCAGAGAAAGACAGGAACCGGGTTATGAAATTCTGGCCGTACGACTGATTAGTTCGGCAGAGTTTTTTACTTTTAATTTTTCCAATAAATGCCTGCGATGGGTTTCAACTGTATTGTTACTGATAAAAAGCTTATCGGAAATTTGTTTTGATGAAAATCCTTCCCCAATACATTTTAAAACTTCTTTTTCTCTTTTGGTCAAAACATCCAGATCTGGGTAATATTGATCAACTAAAGTTTGATCAACGTCTGGTTTATCCTTAGATGCTAATAATTTAGCCCAGGCCTTTACCATTGTATTTTCTTCTTCCTTTTTAAGGAGAAAGTTCTCCAGGCTAGATTGATAATTATGTTTTTGTTTGGTGATGTCGGTGATTTTACCAACAGATTTAGTT
>NZ_JAPRAQ010000227.1 GCF_029989365.1 Bradyrhizobium sp. Arg816
TAGCATCTCTTCGTATTTTTCTTGAGCAATTAGTGAGAACAATGGGTAGACCGTTTTATAAGTATCCCAAAAGCCATTATTGGTATATAGTACACCAGGACGAACCGTTTGCGAGAACGTATCATAATGAATCGGCTGCTGATTTTCGTCCAATTCATAAAAGGTTTGCGGAAATAGGAATGTTCGATACAGTGTATGATAAAACGTTTTAGTATGTTCAGGGTTTTCATGCGTTACTTTAAGACGATCAAAATAATTATGCCAATCTGCGATTCCTTGTTGCAGCATCTCAGTAGAACGCAAAGAGATTTCTCGCGCTAAATTTAACTGCGCTTGTTTTTCAGAAATAAATGAACTACTAAAATGAACAACTTGTTGAGCAATATTTCCAAAAGAAAGAAGGATTTTGCCATCTTCACCTGAAGAAGGGGCAAACCATTTG
>NZ_JAPRAQ010000228.1 GCF_029989365.1 Bradyrhizobium sp. Arg816
CGTGACGGGTGACATTGGCGCTGACGCCGACCGACTGCCGCCGCCGCCGACCGCGCCTGCCGCCCCACCCGCACCGCCGGTCGAGAAAACGGTCGGCACGATCGGCTCGGCGACCAGTCCGGTCGTGCCCAAGGCCAGTGGCGATGGCTCGCCCGCGGCCAAAAAAAAGAATCGGACGATTTACTTGCCGCCTGGTTTCATGAAGGCGCGGCTCCTGACCGGGGTCGATGCGCTGGCGAGCCGCGATGCGACGAGCAATCCCGAACCGATCATCGCCCGCGTCCAGGCACCGGCCGTGCTTCCCAATGAGGTGAAGGCCAATCTCGCCGGCTGCTTTGTCGTCGGCAATGCAACCGGCAGTCTCGCCAAGGAACGGGTCGAGATCCAGCTCGTCACCTTGTCGTGCGTCGATTTCGACGAGCATTCGGTCGTCGACCAGCCG
>NZ_JAPRAQ010000229.1 GCF_029989365.1 Bradyrhizobium sp. Arg816
CGGCCAGCCTTGGCTATGACGGGCGCGGCAACCTGACCAGCTCGGGCAGCTCGGGCTATGGCTATTCAGTCGACAACCAGCTGGTATCGGGCCCGGGCGTGACGATGCTCTACGAGCCCGGCGGCGGGCAATTGCTGCAGACGTACAATAGCAGCACAGGCGCCGACACGCGCTTCGCTTGGGCGGGTGGACAGAAGATTGCCGAGGTCAACGCCTCCGGCTGGACCATCACCAAGCGCAATGTGACGTGGCCCGACGTAGATGAAACATTGGTGTGGTACGAGGGCTCGGGCACCAGCGACCGGCGCTGGCTGGCTGCCGACGAGCGCGGCTCGGTGGTGGCGGTGAGCGATGCCTCGGGCAACGTCATCGGCGTGAACAGCTATGACGAATATGGTATCCCGGCTGCGGGCAATATCGGCAGGTTCCAATATACCGGCCA
>NZ_JAPRAQ010000230.1 GCF_029989365.1 Bradyrhizobium sp. Arg816
CGTGGTTCAAGTCAGTGATATCGACTCACATCTCGCAAATTCCTCTACGTGAAGACGGAGTAATACATACAATATGGGTTCTTGCTTCGCAATTCGCCCCTGCTCTGGGCGAAGGTGTCTCGGGATAGTCATCGGACGCGTCCCCCATCACGGTGCAAGCAATTATTCAAATATCAAAACCAATTTCAGCCGTTCCACAAGGCATGAGTGCAACAGGTTACTTCCCGAAAATCGCAACAAAACTGCTAGCATTGATCGACTGTGAAGACCCCGATCTCAAGCGCACTGCGGCTTATGTGATTGGAAGTGGGATTCTGGGTAAAAAGGCATTCGGTGCACCTGGTGCTATCGGGCATTCGATTTGCGTTGAACCGCTATTCAAGGCTATGACAGCTACGATCGATGACGCCGCCAGGAAATGGCTTCGATCATTCAGTCCCGC
>NZ_JAPRAQ010000231.1 GCF_029989365.1 Bradyrhizobium sp. Arg816
TGTAGTAGTTCTTCTTTTAGTTCTAGTACTTCTGTCATTTTTTTATCCCCTTTAAATTTCTCTTCCTAAATTATTCCCTATTAGTATCATAAAATTAAACCCATTCTTAACGCAATATAAAATGGAATCATTAATTATCTTCACTATGTAACAGTTCTTCCAATGTTGCTTTAACTTCTTCTTCTAATTCATTAATCGTTCCGCTATAAAGTGTTCCTATGCTACTACTTTTTCCATATCCTTGGTAATAATACCAAAGCGAAATAGTACAGACTTCCCATGATTTTGAAGCATCATATTCAAAATTAATTTCTGATCTATATTCATACTCTAAACAATTCTTAGATGTTAGTTCTTCTAATTCATCACCGTCTATATCTCTTTTAATTGACAGCTTCAAATTTAATTTACCATTTTGCGCAAAACGTTCTTCAAATATTT
>NZ_JAPRAQ010000232.1 GCF_029989365.1 Bradyrhizobium sp. Arg816
GCTTTAACAAGTAAAAATTCTTCATTTTTTAATGGTTTAAATTCCAATAGTATTGTTTAGTATTTGTACAATTATAATCATTATTTGTAAACAAAAAGTAAAGAAATATTAAACTTTTAAAATGAAAAACAATCTCATTTCAGACTAAATCGTTTTGCTGTTATGTTTATAGATAAATTTTAAAATAAAGTTTAGATAACTGTAAATTAACAAATTACAAGTAAATTATTTACGCAAACGTTTGTGTGAATTATAAATACAGGACAAAATCAACCATTTAACAATCGCCAAACAATTGATTAATTGTTTATAAATACTAAATAAAAACCAAACAAGAGAAGACAACAAAATTTCACCATTTTTCAGATAAAATACACCATGATAAACGCAGAAAATTATAGCTTTGAGAAGTACTTTTTTTATAAAAAGCCCATTACATG
>NZ_JAPRAQ010000233.1 GCF_029989365.1 Bradyrhizobium sp. Arg816
AAAAGAAAAAATTGAATACTATGTCGAATGGGCATTAGATGCGACAGCATATAAAGAGTTTAGAGTAGTTGAATTAGATCCAAGCGCAAAGATCGAAGTCACTTATTATGATAAGAATAAGAAAAAAGAAGAAACGAAGTCTTTCCCTATAACAGAAAAAGGTTTTGTTGTCCCAGATTTATCAGAGCATATTAAAAACCCTGGATTCAACTTAATTACAAAGGTTGTTATAGAAAAGAAATAAAACAAAATAGTTGTTTATTATAGAAAGCAATGTCTTGATTGAATATGTGTAGTGAAAATTATCTTTCATCAAATTCTCATTCATGCACGAATGGTTCTTCCCCACCTAATCAGATATTAGGTGACTTATGGGGAGAAATCAGTTAGGATGAAAAAGTGGATAATCCTTTTTTAGGCAGGTACTTCGGTACTTGCCT
>NZ_JAPRAQ010000234.1 GCF_029989365.1 Bradyrhizobium sp. Arg816
TGTCTTTTCAATTTCTTGTGTAGACATTGACGTATGTACTTTCATGGTCTCAAACATTTGTTTACCGACAGTAGTTGATGGGTCAAAGGCACGACTACCTTGTTGCATGACCATCGCGATATCTTTACCACGGTATTTTTTCAATTGTGCTTCCGATAACGACAACATTGGCTTACCATCAAAGGTTATATCACCTGTTACGCGTAATCGTTCTGGATTTAAACCTACAATCGATTTGCATGTAATTGATTTACCGCTACCACTTTCTCCAATAACGCCTAAAGTTTCACCCTTAGTTAATGTAAAATTCACATCACTCACGAGTGCTTGATCTGTCCAGGTATCTGTAATCGTCAAATGCTTAACTGTTAACAATGTCATGATTGCACCACTCCTTTTTTCACAGAACGAAGTTTATCTTTAGAAGAGATGCGGGGATC
>NZ_JAPRAQ010000235.1 GCF_029989365.1 Bradyrhizobium sp. Arg816
TGAGGAGCAAGTCTTTGAAGGAATATTTACACGACGTGTTGTATTAAAGCGCTTAAACGAAGTGATACATGCTGCGAAAAAATGAGCTGAAGCCCAGCTTATTTTTTTTGCCTTCATAAGCAAAAGTTTATATAATGGAAATATGGAATAAGAAAAACTTATAGAGAGAAAGGGGACGCCCATGCAGCTTCAGGAGTTACATATGCTTGTTGTGCTAAGTGAAGAATTGAATATGAGAAAAGCTTCGGAGCGGCTCTTTGTCTCTCAGCCTGCGTTATCCCAAAGATTGCAGACGATCGAAAAAGAGTGGGGAACCAAAATCTTTTTTCGTTCTCAAAAAGGACTCACCGTAACTTCGGCAGGTGAACAGATCATTCAATTTGCAAAAGAAGTGACAGTTGAGCAAGATCGAGTGAGAGAACGAATTGATGAACTTGAAG
>NZ_JAPRAQ010000236.1 GCF_029989365.1 Bradyrhizobium sp. Arg816
GCCCGCGACCGGGCCTGGTGGCTCTTCGCGAAGCGCCCCGCTCGGCCCTTCTCGGCGGCGCTCCGGGGGCTGAAAGCGGTCCGCGGTCGCGGCGACGACGAGGGCTACCGGCAGACGCTGCTCGCCCTCCATCGCGGCCTCGACGGCACGGACGGGCGCCGGGTGCTCGCCGACGACCTGCCGGGCTTCCTCGACCGCCACCCGGCCTTCCGGGCGCAGGGAGAGGCGCTCGCCCGCTTCTTTTCCGCCTCCCGCCGGGCCTTCTTCGGCCGTCAGACCGCCGCGGCGCGGGAGTCTTGGCCCTTCGCCGAGGCCGAGGCGACGCTCCGCCGCCTCGCCGCCGCCGAGCGGACGGCCTGATCCGATGGGTGCGCTCTCAGGCCTCCCCGGTGGTCCCTACGGCTTCACCCTGCCCTGGGTGCTGTGGCTGCTGCCGCTC
>NZ_JAPRAQ010000237.1 GCF_029989365.1 Bradyrhizobium sp. Arg816
TGGATTTGATTTGTCACAAAATGATATTGTTACTATTTTTAATCAACTAGGGTTTGATACAGAAATAAATGATGATGTTATTACAGTGCTAGTACCATCACGTCGTAAAGATATTACAATTAAAGAAGATTTAATTGAAGAAGTTGCACGTATATATGGATACGACGATATTCCATCAACGTTACCTGTCTTCGATAAAGTTACTAGTGGTCAGCTAACTGATCGCCAATATAAAACGAGAATGGTTAAAGAAGTGTTAGAAGGTGCTGGATTAGATCAAGCTATTACGTATTCGTTAGTTTCTAAAGAAGATGCTACTGCATTTTCGATGCAACAGCGTCAAACAATTGATTTATTGATGCCAATGAGTGAAGCGCATGCGTCATTACGTCAAAGTTTATTACCACATTTAATCGAAGCGGCATCATATAATGTGGCA
>NZ_JAPRAQ010000238.1 GCF_029989365.1 Bradyrhizobium sp. Arg816
AAGCATACAAGAGTATTATAGCAAATGATATTAAATTGATATGATGATTTGAAGCAATATCTACACCTAGTTTACGCAAATGATAGCTCGGTAAAACATGAGCAACATGTTGAAGCCAATTTGGAAATGTGTTTATCGGAAACCACAATCCACCTAATACTGCTAAACCAATTGTTACGATATTAGCTAAAGCACTTGTTTTTTGAATATCATTTAACAAAGAAAATAATATGCCAAAAGTTATTAATAGAGACGCACCTAACCATAAAAATATTCCTGACTCTAACCATTGAACTGCACTCATTGCAACACCTTTATAAAAATGTCCAACCATAAAAATAACTAATATCGCTATTGCAAATTGCAGCATAGTTTTCACTACTTTTGAAATATAATAACTAGTAAAAGTAAATGGTGTTACCATTAATCTTTGGCGCCA
>NZ_JAPRAQ010000239.1 GCF_029989365.1 Bradyrhizobium sp. Arg816
ACGGATACTCTCCTCACTAGCGGCAACGATACCGCGGTGGCTTCAAAGCTCGCTAGCGTGAAACGTTCCGCCAAAACGACACACGGGCTCAGATCACGATGCACGAGCCGATTCCAGTAGAATCGGGCGCCTTGCTGATGAGTTTACCTGCTGCAACGTATTGACGTGCGCAGAGCTCTAAGCGTCTTTGCGCGCCCCTTGGTTAATGAGTGCAATTCAAACAGGAGAGTTGACATGAAATTCGTTTCTGCGCTCTGCGCAACTGCATTATCTCTAGTCGGTGTTACACCTGCCAGCACACAAACCTACCCTCCATCACCGGGAACTTTTGTTTTCAAAGGGCCGACAACTATAACTAATGGTCTAACCCTTAACTGCATACTTACTGTCAATGTGTATGTGACTAGCTCAAGTACCGCGGTGGCGACCCCATCAATAG
>NZ_JAPRAQ010000240.1 GCF_029989365.1 Bradyrhizobium sp. Arg816
CATGCCACCAAGCATCTGGCGGGCTTCACGAGCAATGTTAATAGCAGTTTCTACGCTGTTACGTTTGGCCATAGATATTTGAGCAGGCGTTGCCCGGCCTTCATTTTTGAGTACTCCTAAACGCCAAACCAGTAACTGTGCTTTGGTGATCTCGGTAATCATTTCGGCCAGTTTCTTTTGCTGTAGTTGGAAACCAGCGATAGGCCGGCCAAACTGCACACGTTCTTTAGAGTAGCGCAGGGCCGTATCATAGCAATCCATAGCTGCGCCAAGGGCTCCCCAGGCAATTCCATAACGTGCCTGGTTAAGACAACCCAGCGGGCCTTTTAAGCCTGCTACATTTGGTAAAAGGTTTTCTTTAGGTATTTTCACATGATCAAAAACCAGCTCGCCGGTAGCGGATGCCCTTAACGACCATTTATTATGCGTAGTAGGGGT
>NZ_JAPRAQ010000241.1 GCF_029989365.1 Bradyrhizobium sp. Arg816
TTCCTCGGCTACACCCTGCCGTGGGGCCAGATGAGCTTCTGGGGCGCCACCGTCATCACCAACATCCTGGCGGCGATCCCGGTGGTCGGCGACACCATCCAGAGCCTGCTCTGGGGCGGCTACTCGGTCGGCAACCCGACGGTGAACCGCTTCTTCTCGCTGCACTACCTGCTGCCATGGATGATCGCCGGCGTCGTCGTGCTGCACGTCTGGGCGCTGCACGTGACCGGGCAGAACAACCCCGCCGGCATCCCGATCAAGTCGGGCAAGGACGCGGTGCCCTTCACCCCCTACGCGACGGTCAAGGCCGTGTTCGCCACCGTGGCGTTCATGATCCTGTTCGCGTGGTTCATCTTCTTCCAGCCGAACTATCTCGGCCCCGCCGACAACTACGTCCCCGCCAACCCCGCCGTGACCCCGGCCCACATCGTGCCCGA
>NZ_JAPRAQ010000242.1 GCF_029989365.1 Bradyrhizobium sp. Arg816
GACGGCAAGAATCAGGCGCTCGCGGTCGAAGGCTTGCTCGAACTGGATGTCACGCTGGCGCCAGTCCAGGTTGGGCGAGATCAGCGTATTGATGTCGGTATTGATGGTGAAGTTGCGCGCCGCGTAATAGCCCGCCGCGACCGCTGATATCAGCGAGAGGACGACGACAGGGATGGCAAACCGCGTGCACGCCTTAACAATCGAGACAACAATACGTGTCAGCACTTCATTTCTTTCTGATCACAGGAAGCACGCCGAAAACGCCCGCTATCTAGCGGAGTTCCCAGGGCCGATCTAATGTTGTTTTGACCGCCCGACCGCTGGTTCACGAAGAAGCGTCAAAACGGGCCGGAACGGCGTTGGGCGCGGTATATCCCGCCCCAGCGGGCAATAAAGTGACGAACAAGTGAGATGGGGTGGGCATTAATGCCGCAGT
>NZ_JAPRAQ010000243.1 GCF_029989365.1 Bradyrhizobium sp. Arg816
TTGTCATAAGCTCCTCCTGAAATCCCCTAGGACGAAATGAGTTTCTGCCAGCTTTACGCCAGCATTTACTCTTGTATTGTATCACCATAAATATAAACATATTTTGCCAACAAATCAAGCGATGAGAGAGAAAAAGGCAAGCACCCTTCTGTGCTTGCCCAAAACTCAGTTACTTAGCAGAAGAATCCTCTTCTTTATCTTTTGATTTACCATAGAAATAATCAGATGGATTCACTGGCTTAAAGTCAGACAGCTTATGGAATCGAAGAAGATCCCTATAAAGCACTTTATCTGAAAGGCTTAACTGATTATCGACACGGGCTTTAATCGCCTCTGTCTTTTTATTTTGTTTCACAACTTTACCTGTTTTTGTATCGTAGACAGTGTTATCTACAAGTGTATATTTTGGTGTCACATAGTTTCCGTTACGGAATGC
>NZ_JAPRAQ010000244.1 GCF_029989365.1 Bradyrhizobium sp. Arg816
TCGATCCGGCCGAACTCCCGGTCGATCGCCGCGAAGAGCTGTGCCACCTGCTCCGGATCCGCGCTATCCGCGCGCACGGGCAACGCCCGGCGCCCCGCGGCTTCCACATCAGCCGCCACTGCAAGGGCGGCAGCTTCGTTGGAGACGAAGCTGATCGCGACATCGTAGCCCTGTGCGGCAGCAAGCCGCGCGGTCGCCGCGCCGACGCCACGACTTCCACCTGTTATCAGAATGAGCGGCGCCTGCGCGATCGTATCCATTGAGCGAACCTCCATGTGGTGATGGGATGATGATCCAGGACGGTGACCGGTCGAATACGGACGGCGCGGCGGCTTTGGCCGTTCCGCCGCCCATCCGGCACTGCAATCAAACGGACTACTCGCGCGATCCCGCGGCCGAACTGCGCAGATGGGGCCGCAGCGCCAGCACGAGTGGG
>NZ_JAPRAQ010000245.1 GCF_029989365.1 Bradyrhizobium sp. Arg816
TGCATTAACATTAAGAAATGTCTCCTTGTCACCATAGAGTAACAAAGACGGAATTAAAATAGCGATGAACAGCACACTTATCAATAAACAGGCGATGCTGATATAAAGTGTACGTGAATATGCTCCGATGAACTTATAAATCATATTCGTGACAATAAGTCCTAGCATCATCATAAATATGATACTCATTCTTGAATGTACTAATATGAGAAGCCCACCAATAATCAAGTAAGCCATCATTCTGCGTGTAAGTTGCACACGTGCCAGAAAATAAGCGATGACCGGAATCATTGTAAACAAAATGATAAATAAGTAAGTTTCTAGCACAGGGAGTTCTTCTTGCGCATAATAATCGAATGGATTAATAAATTCAACAGGCTGTGCACTTAAATATATAAAGTGCAGCCCGTAGATTAATAAAACGATTCCCATCATA
>NZ_JAPRAQ010000246.1 GCF_029989365.1 Bradyrhizobium sp. Arg816
GTAAAGTCATAATCTCGCCAGTATGTCCATTGACAACGATCCCGTTAATGCCTTTGTGATCTGCCACCCAACGGACAAGCTTACGAAAAGCAGGTTTATCAATTGAATAGTCATCTTTAAAAGGAATTAAGACAGCCGGGAATACACCGCTCCATTTTTCTTTATTTTTCATAAACAAATTCCTCCCCACTCGTTATAGTAAACGTTTACGGTAAGCGTTTACGTAAACTATCATAGAATGACATTGCGAAAGATGTCAACTTTATTTTTTAAAAATTATAATAATTCAAAATACTATTATAGAATTTTAAGTACTATTTTATTTTTTCAAAAAAGAACATGAGAGATATATTTTGTTTGTCACATCAACCAATAAACCTCATCATCATGATTTGATTGATGATGCATGATCACTTTTTCCAACCAACCACACACC
>NZ_JAPRAQ010000247.1 GCF_029989365.1 Bradyrhizobium sp. Arg816
TGGCGCTGCCGATGGGTCGCCTTGCTCTGGCGGATGAGGCTCTCATGGACGCCGATTCGGCTAAACTCAACGACGATATGCGCCTTGGAAGAGGAGATTCTACGATGATCGACCGTCGCCGGACGACTGCTGTCCTTGCTGCTGTCGGGGTCCTCGGTGTGGCAGCTTGTGGCGCCGATCCTAAGGTCCTTACCAGTTACACTCCGGCGGCTGGTGTCAATGGCAAGTCCGCCACCGTCAAGGTGCAGAACCTGGTGCTCATCAATGGCGGCGGTCAGGCCCGTGTATCCGCCGCAGTTGTTTCTCGCAAAGACGACAACATTGTCGGGATTACGGGGGAGCCGCTCACGTCGAACAACTCTCTATCCGGGCGGTCCTTCACCATGAGGACGGTGAACGTCAAGCTTCCGGCCCAAACGTCGGTGAACCTCACTCA
>NZ_JAPRAQ010000248.1 GCF_029989365.1 Bradyrhizobium sp. Arg816
ATATCTTTAGGGTTATCTGAGATGATTTGCTCATGGCAGAGATATTTAACTATCTTAATGTTGTCATCTTTATAATCTATTAACCACTTTCTGTGTGCTTTCATATACCCTCCATTTTTTTTTGCTTTTGAAATGGCTGATTCATCGCCTACTTGTGCTATTAATAATTCTTTTGCTTTACCTTCAGTGATGTTATTCTTAATAAAATGTATTGCATCACTCAGACCAAGATGATGTGTTAAATATATAAGTTTGGCTTTTCCAGCATCATTAAGTCCGTCGATATTATATCCTGCCATTTTCAGAGATGCTAAATTTGCGACGCCATAATCAACTGCGGCCATAATGGCATATTCCGGTTTAAATCGCAGATTTAACCATTGCTGTATCTCTGCCGTTGCGTGAACCGGGTACGGCGTTATTCCTGTGATATATC
>NZ_JAPRAQ010000249.1 GCF_029989365.1 Bradyrhizobium sp. Arg816
TGCTGTAATGATTGATTTTAAACCGAAAGGTTGAAAACAGATAGAATTGAAAAAGGCGTTTCTTCGGAACCGCCTTTTTTTGCAGATCCCCGTTATTCTTTTCAGCGAATATAATTTAAGTTCTTAGTATGGGAAAGATCGTCATGACTGAAGATGGTACGCATACCATTTATCATGAACAGCTTCAATGTACCTATCATTCTTTGAAAGGTGCTTTGCAGGAGTCTGCCAGAATATTTATTGAGTTGGGACTTTGGGCAAAAATGAAGGAAAAAAGACAGATTTCGATCCTTGAAGTTGGGTTCGGAACAGGCTTTAATGCCCTTCTGACAGCCCTTGAGGCAGATAAAAATGATTTAAATATTCAATATACAGGACTGGAGCCCTTCCCTGTTTCAACTGAAAATATCACTGCCTTAAATTATGATGAAGTGA
>NZ_JAPRAQ010000250.1 GCF_029989365.1 Bradyrhizobium sp. Arg816
GATCGCGGCAATCTTGGCGCCCCGCTCCTTCCGGGCGCGCATCGCGTGTGTCATGACGTTGACCTGGGTGTTCACCGGGTTAGTTCCCCAGATCACGACGAGGTCAGAGACGCCCATTTCACGCGGATCGACGCCAGCGATCTTGCCGGTGCCGACTGAAAATCCGACACGCGCGATGTTCGCGCAAATCGTGGAACAGAAGCGAGAGTATTTCTTGACATGCGCCAGGCGATTGATGCCATCACGCATCACGAGCCCCATGGTGCCGGCGTAGTAATAGGGCCAGATCGACTCGGCTCCGAATTCGCGTTCGGCCGCATTGAAGCGAGCGACGATCTCCTCGAGCGCCTCGTCCCAGGAAATCCGGTCAAACTGACCGGAGCCCTTCGGCCCGGTTCGCCGCATCGGGTGGAGCAGCCGCTCGGGATGATGGAT
>NZ_JAPRAQ010000251.1 GCF_029989365.1 Bradyrhizobium sp. Arg816
AATGGTCGCAAAATGAAGCGGATTTTTTTGCATGGTGCGAAGGGCAAACAGGATTTCCAATCATTGATGCAGCAATAATGGAATTGACACAAACTGGTTTTCTGCATAATCGCATGAGAATGGTTGTGTCGCAATTTTTAACCAAAGCTTTATTTATAGATTGGATCTGGGGAGAAAAATTATTTAGAAAGCACCTTATTGACTATGATGCAGCATCAAATATTCATGGATGGCAATGGTCTGCTTCTACAGGTACGGATGCAGTGCCGTATTTTAGAATGTTTAATCCAATAAGACAGAGTGAACGCTTTGATGCTAAAGCTTTGTATATCAAAACATATCTTCCGATTTTTAATCAAATTGATGCAAAATATTTGCATGATACACAACGCAATGAGTCCAACCTTTTTGAACAGGGGATTGAATTAGGTAGTC
>NZ_JAPRAQ010000252.1 GCF_029989365.1 Bradyrhizobium sp. Arg816
GTCGTCCCGTCCGACCCGCCCCAGCCCCAGCAGCTCGGCCCAGATCTGCGCCAGCACTGTCTCCATCTCGCCCTGTGGCGGCGCGTAGGTCCGGCGCGCATACGCCTCGTCGCCTGGGGCCGGCAGCGCGTTTCGATCGAGCTTACCGTTCAGCGTCAGCGGAAGCGCCGCCAGCCGGACGAACGCACTCGGGACCATGTAGTCCGGCAGCCCCGCACTCACATGCGCCCGCAAACCGCCTGCAAGATCAGATTCCTCAGCCTCTGTGGCAACGACATACGCAACGAGGCGCTGCTCGCCGCGACCATCCTGGCGCGCCACCACCACCGCCTCGCGCACCCAGGCGTGCTCGCAAAGCCGCGCGACGATCTCGCCCGGCTCGATGCGATAGCCGCGGATCTTCACCTGATCGTCGTTGCGGCCCAGGAACTCAA
>NZ_JAPRAQ010000253.1 GCF_029989365.1 Bradyrhizobium sp. Arg816
TTGGTGCATAACGAGACAATTCTCCTCTAGAAGTAGGAATTGTTGATAGCATGCTATCTAAAATTTCCATTCTTCCTTTTTTCGCTTGTTGGAGAGCTTCTTCTAAGATGTCTTTTGATAGACCATCGATTTTGATATCCATTTGAAGTGCAGTTACACCTTTTGATGTACCTGCCACTTTAAAGTCCATATCGCCAAGTGCATCTTCCATTCCTTGAATGTCTGTCAGCACTGTGTAGTATTCACCAGATTTCACAAGTCCCATTGCAATCCCTGCAACTGGTGCTTTAATTGGAACACCCGCATCCATCATCGCAAGTGTGCTTGCGCAAATACTTGCTTGTGAAGTAGATCCGTTTGATTCTAGTACCTCAGACACAAGGCGAACCGTATAAGGGAAATCTTTTTCAGATGGAATCACTGGTTCTAATGCT
>NZ_JAPRAQ010000254.1 GCF_029989365.1 Bradyrhizobium sp. Arg816
TGCCGATTTCGGCTGCATTCTCGATCTGCGCGTTGGTGCCGCCGAGAACGGCCGCCAATCCCGCGGCCGCCATCAAGCAGGCGACGCCGACTTCCCCCTGACATCCGACCTCCGCGCCGGAGATGGATGCGTTCATCTTGAACAGGGCTCCGATCGCGGAAGCGGTCAGAAGAAAGCGGCGCAGCCCTTCCGCATCGGCGTCGTGACAATGATCGCGGAAGTAACGCAGCGTGGCCGGAATGATGCCGGCGGCGCCGTTGGTCGGCGCGGTGACGACGCGGCTACCGGCGGCGTTCTCCTCGTTGACGGCGATCGCGTACAGGCTGACCCAATCCATCACGGCATGCTGCGCGCGATTGTTCGCTCCCGATGCCAAGAGGAGCCTCCGATGGAGCGCAGGCGCCCGCCTCCGCACCTCGAGACCGCCGGGGAGC
>NZ_JAPRAQ010000255.1 GCF_029989365.1 Bradyrhizobium sp. Arg816
AAAAATTGTTTGAAACTCGTGATACCAAAAAATGTCTGTTGTAAGTCGTGCCAAAAATTAATAATCACCCATTTCTTTTGCTTCATATTTAATTGCATACTTTTAAAAAAGCAATCACGTACCCGACTATTTAGGCTGGTTAGCTGACTTAATCATGTTTGCCACCAAGCGTTTAGTGTTAAAGCCAATAAAAAAAGACCAATTAAAAAGGCCAAAACTTGAGATTGCATCAAAAATGTATTTCCTTTAACCTGGATTAACTGACAAAACGTAAACATCATCAAGTAACTATGATACCGCATCGGCGTCGCAGATGAATAAAATAAATAAACAATTAAAAATGTCACACTACTATTTAAAATAATAGACCAGCTAAAGGAACTACTAGCTATAAATGCTAAAAAACTGATCACAAATTGCCTGATACTCATTTT
>NZ_JAPRAQ010000256.1 GCF_029989365.1 Bradyrhizobium sp. Arg816
AGCCGCACCCAGGACGGGTGATGGCGCAGGATATAGCCGATCACCAGCTTCTTGCCGTTGGCCTTGGCGGCGTCGACCACCCGGCGCGCATCGGCGACCGTGGTGGCCAGCGGCTTCTCGACGAAGACATGGCAGCCAGCCTCGAAGGCGTGCACCGCATAGTCGGCATGGCTGTCCGAATAGGTGGCGATGCAGGCAAGGTCCGGTTTCTCGTCGCGCAGTGCGTCCTCGAACGAACGACGGATCTCGTGACCCGCCAGCCCGCCGGGCAGCGGCACGTCCGAACGGTTGACGAGGGCCGCAATCTCGAAGCCCGGATTGTTGTAGTAGGCCAGCGCGTGGCTGCGGCCCATATTGCCCAGGCCGGCAACGACAACGCGGAGGGGTTTGGTCGAAGTCACTTTGATGTCCTGTGTCGGGTTTCTTTGTTGTTG
>NZ_JAPRAQ010000257.1 GCF_029989365.1 Bradyrhizobium sp. Arg816
TAGCCCGCGCGGGTATCTCTATCAGATCGCGATGAATTTCGCACGGATGCGCACGCGCGGCGAAAAGCGGCGGCTGACGCATGTCGATGTCGAGGCGGTCATGGAGGCGATCGACGATCAGCCCGGCCCCGCGGAAATCGCGGAGGCACATTCCGACATGCGGTTGCACGAGAGCGTGCTGGCGGAGATGCCGTCACGGCGGCGCGCCATTTTCATCGCTGCGTGGCTCGACAATATTCCGCATCGCGATATCGCCGCGCGCTTCGGCCTTTCGCTCCGGATGATCCAAATCGAGCTGAAACATGCGAGTGAACAGGTGACAGAGCGCTTCGGAAAAGCGCAGCTTATCGATTTCGCTTCTCGCCGCGATCGATCATCATGAAGGTGAGGAGAACAGATATTGAGCGCTACCGGTGGCGACGGACGGTGAAAC
>NZ_JAPRAQ010000258.1 GCF_029989365.1 Bradyrhizobium sp. Arg816
CAATTTGTTCAATAACTTCAGGAACAACTTTGTTTGTAGCAATGTAATCTAAAAAATATAATGGTTCTGCACCTGTCGTTAAAATATCATTAACACACATTGCGACTGCATCGATACCTATCGAATCATGTTTACCATAGTCGATAGCTAGTTTTAATTTCGTACCTACTCCGTCTGTTCCAGAAACTAAAACTGGCGCTGTCATATTTAATTGTGATAAATCAAATGTAGCACCGAATCCACCTAAACCACCGATAACTTCTTTACGCATCGTACGTTTAACATGACTAGACATTCTTTCTACAGCTTCATAACCAGCATGAATATTTACACCCGATTGTTCATATGCTTTAGACATTTAAATTTCCCTCGCTATCAAAAAAGTGTTTGTTTTTAGAAATATATTGCTTTTGTCGATGACTTAAATGCGCT
>NZ_JAPRAQ010000259.1 GCF_029989365.1 Bradyrhizobium sp. Arg816
ACGATCGAGTACAGGATCGCGCAGAAGGACATCGTCACGTTCCTGCGAGTCATGGGCGAACGCAGCCGCATCCGTCGGCGCGACGGCGCGCGGCACTGGACGCTGCTGCGCGATCTCGGCGATCCGCTGCTCTGGGTCGAACGCTATCACGTGGCGACCTGGCTCGATTACGTCCGGCACAACCAGCGGCGCACGCATGCGGATGCGGACAACAGCGCCGACCTCGCGGCGTTGCACGAGGGGCCGGCACCGCCGGTCGTCCACCGCATGATCGAACGGCAGACCGGATCCCTGCCGTTCACTCGCGCACCCGGATCGCGCGAGATGTCGGGGCCGATGATTGATCCGAGCGGATCGGTCTAGAGTCTGATCCATCTACGTGGAAGCGTATCCAGAGTTTCTGAGGTAGTTGGCGCATTCGTGGGGCGGGAA
>NZ_JAPRAQ010000260.1 GCF_029989365.1 Bradyrhizobium sp. Arg816
GGCGTATCTGTTTACAAAGGATTCTTTCATTCACAGATGATTGTGTTTTTAGATACGCTGAGCCTGATAGTCGGCTATTTGTTCGTAGAGATGTACAACCTGGATAAAGATAATCAAACATAGGAAGTTGAATACTAAAGGCGACTTTTCAAAATAGAATCCGGTAAATGCAAGACATTTAATAGTGTCTATACGTGTATTGGGTTTTGTCATATGATGCACGTTAAAAGAATGAAGATTTACGAACAAATTTTTGTACCTTAAGCGTATATTTTGGTAAAATGTAAATCGATGAGGAGGGGACGTATGGAACATCATTACTTTAAGATACATTCAGACTATCAGCCAGCAGGAGATCAGCCTGATGCGATAGAGAAAATCGTACAAGGAATCAAAGAAGGTAAACGCTATCAGACGTTATTGGGTGCTCCT
>NZ_JAPRAQ010000261.1 GCF_029989365.1 Bradyrhizobium sp. Arg816
TGGTTTGTGTAAAGATGCTGGATCTAACCCACCAGATAACGTACGACCACTTGGCGGAATAACAAGGTTATAAGCACGTGCCAATCTTGTTATAGAATCCATTAGTATAATGACATCCTTACCAATTTCAACTAAGCGTTTCGCACGTTCTAATAATAATTCTGCAACTTTGACATGGTGTTGAGGTGGCTCATCAAATGTAGAATGAACTACTTCTGCAGTTTCTACAGATCTTTCTATATCAGTAACCTCTTCTGGTCGTTCTCCTACTAATAATACAAATAATTCTGCATCAGGTTTATTCTTTGCAATTGCATTTGCAATTTCTTTTAATAAAGAGGTTTTCCCTGCTTTAGGCGGTGCAACGATAAGTCCACGTTGTCCTAATCCAATTGGCGTGATTAAATCCATGATTCGAGTTGAAAAATTC
>NZ_JAPRAQ010000262.1 GCF_029989365.1 Bradyrhizobium sp. Arg816
CGTGTGGTTGCAGCTCAGCCAGAGGAGTTGCTTGGCTCCTACGTCATCTCCATGGCGGCGAAAGCCTCCGACGTGCTGGCGGTGAAGCTGCTTTTGAAGGTAGTGGGCGTCAGTTGGCCGATGCGGGTGGTGCCGTTGTTCGAAACGCTGGACGACCTGGATAACGCCGCGCCAGTCATGCAAAGCCTGCTCTCGCTGCCTGCGTACCGCGAGTTGATCGGCGACCAGCACGAAGTGATGATCGGCTACTCCGACTCGGCCAAGGATGCTGGCGCGCTGGCCGCGGGCTGGGCGCAATACCGCGCCCAGGAGGCGCTGGTTAGTATCTGTCAGCAGCAGGGTGTGCGGCTGCGTCTGTTCCATGGACGCGGCGGCACCGTGGGCCGCGGCGGTGCGCCTGCGCATATGGCGATCCTGTCGCAGCCGCCCG
>NZ_JAPRAQ010000263.1 GCF_029989365.1 Bradyrhizobium sp. Arg816
TTATCTCGATGAAATTAAGAATAATGATCTTGCCTATGAAAAACATTTGAATAACGTTATCGAAGATGCTAAACTAATGAATTCCGAGCATTTACAGAAAAAAGTATTGCATGAAATCACCGAGTTGTTTAATGTAGACTTTGACAGCTTAAAATTCAAAGTACAGAAGGATAATAGAAGACAAGCGCGTATGCCGACATTTGAAAGTGAGACACTGTCACGACAATTGTTAGCTGAGCGTACTGTGCTGAAATATTTTATGAATGATCGTATGCTTTTTATGCAATTTGAAGATCAGATTACAGAAGAGCATTTTAGCGTCAAAGTTCATGAGATGATTTATAAAGCATTAAGTGGGTACTATAAAATAGAAGAGACATTTATGCTAAGCAAATTCTCATCACATGTTCCACATGAATGCCATGAAACT
>NZ_JAPRAQ010000264.1 GCF_029989365.1 Bradyrhizobium sp. Arg816
GCATGTCTTTTTAAATCTTGTACGATAGGCCCTTTTCCTCTAATCGTTATATATCTTGGTTCAAAATCATTTTCAGTATCAACGCCCATCTGGCTACGCGGTAAATCACGTACATGCCCCATAGATGCGACCACTTTAAATTTCTTCCCTAAATATTTTTCAATGGTTTTAGCTTTTGCAGGCGACTCAACAATGACGAGATTTTCTGCCAATTGTATATCCCCCTCTTACTTAATTTGTTTTCAATGATAAATAATATACGTATAAGTAAGTGATTGTCAAATAAAACTCATAAATATAGTTTTAATTTTTTGAAATATCAGGAAAAAAATAATCTTCTATAATATCCTGTGCACATTGAACAAGCTTTGCACCTTCTTTGATCCTTTTATTACATCCTGCTGAAAGTTCATGAATGATAGGTCCTGG
>NZ_JAPRAQ010000265.1 GCF_029989365.1 Bradyrhizobium sp. Arg816
GCGCATAAGATCCTGGTGACGCTCATTTTCACCGGATAATTCCACCCTGCGTTCGTGCATAATATCTGTCATTGTAGCATTGGTCTTAGTATTTAATCCTGCTCTTGTACGAACAGCATTCAGTTCAGCATCTCCGTTTTTGCCGGATCTGATTTTTGCTTCAGACACTAATAAGTAAACATCTGCCGATCTAAGCAAAGGTGCATTTAGTCCCTGATCCATATCGCCGGTACTCGTGAAATCAGTATATTTTCTGAAAGCATGTCCCGTTACACGAGTCAGATCAGCTGTAAATTCTGTGATTCCATTCGCTTTTCTGTCAACCTTATCTCCTTCGCTCAGTACAGAATACGCTCTGCGGGGATCTTTAGGTTCAAACTCCTGCACAAGGTCTTCGATCGGTTCATGAAAACCCCAGCCACCCCATGC
>NZ_JAPRAQ010000266.1 GCF_029989365.1 Bradyrhizobium sp. Arg816
CCATTTGAACAATTGCTTCTTCATCATTGACAATTTCTAAAACTTCACCCTTTTGACCGTAAGATAATACTTTTACTTCATCACCAGCAACAATTTTATCGTATTTTTGCTTTTGTACATTTTGCTTTATAGATTTCGCTTCATAATGATCATCTAATCGTTTCTTCTTATCAATCAATTCATGTTCTTTAACATCTGCACCTTTTTGTTCACGCAATTGTCTTAAGTCTTTAATAATATCGTCAGCTTCTTTTGTTGCAGCTTTAATCTTCTGATTTGCTTTTTCTTTCGCTTCCTCTATTAGAGACTTTTCATAATTTTGGAATTGTTGATACTGCTTAGATAAATCATCATGCACTTGCTCCGCTTCTTTTACAAGACGGTCCAGTTCTAACCTCTGTGTCTCTACACGTTTATAATTACGCTCT
>NZ_JAPRAQ010000267.1 GCF_029989365.1 Bradyrhizobium sp. Arg816
TGGTGGGCGTGGCTATAGCGGCCGGTCATGATGGCGGCGCGCTTGGCCAGGCGCAGATAGCTCTGGCGCAGCGGCACGTGGTTTCGCTTGGCGAGCCCGACGAGCTTGGTGAGTGCCCTATGCATCAGACGCGCATCAGTCGGATGCGCAACGGCCTTGGGCTGCACCGTGGTATCGACGACCACCCGCTCCAGGTCCTTGGGGCCGATGGCGCCAGTCTTGTGCGCCACCGACAGGCTTTCTTGGATCAGCGCGACGAGCTGTTCCTCGCCCAGCCGCTGGCGCCAACGGGTCATCGACGATCGATCGAACGGCAGACGGTGGCAGAAGCTCAATTCGCCGCAGAAGTATTGGTAGTAGGGGTTCTCGATCCAGCGGGCGCACAGCACCTCATCTGACAAGTTGTGC
>NZ_JAPRAQ010000268.1 GCF_029989365.1 Bradyrhizobium sp. Arg816
AGGATGCTCTGGCTGTTCTGGTTGGCGATCGAGAGCGCCTGAACGCCGAGCTGCTGCTGGGTCTGCAGCGCCTGAAGGCGGGTCGATTCCGCATTCATGTCGGCGTCGACGAGCTGGCCGACACCGCGATCCACCGAGTCCATCAGGTTCTTGACGAACTCCGAGTTGGTCGCGATTCGGTTCTTGACGGCGCCAAGATCGGCAGCAGCGCCAGCCACCGTATTGATCGCGGCGGTGACCTGCGCGATGTAGCCATCGAGCGTGGTCATGTCGGCCGGGACGGTGTCCTGCAGCGCGCCGATGG
>NZ_JAPRAQ010000269.1 GCF_029989365.1 Bradyrhizobium sp. Arg816
TGCCAATGTCGATTCCATAGACAGCCGCAGGTCGCGGCAAATTGCGATGGGCCATGATACTCTCCTCTTTTGATCTGACCTTCCTATAATGAGGGAGGAGGACGGGGCGGACCATCCCATTAATGGTAGGGCCCGCCGCCAAATGGTAGGGCCCGCCGCCAAGCGCGCTGCGGTCGCGCATCTGCAGGCCGTCATGAGCCTGTCGGAACGGCGGGCCTGCTCGATCGTGGGTGCGGATCGGAAGATGATCCGCTATCGCTCCAGCCG
>NZ_JAPRAQ010000270.1 GCF_029989365.1 Bradyrhizobium sp. Arg816
TGCCAATGTCGATTCCATAGACAGCCGCAGGTCGCGGCAAATTGCGATGGGCCATGATACTCTCCTCTTTTGATCTGACCTTCCTATAATGAGGGAGGAGGACGGGGCGGACCATCCCATTAATGGTGACGCCCGATGCAAGGCGGCAGGCTGTGGCTCACCTTTGTTCGAGTTTTGAGGTCAGTCAGCGGCGGGCGTGTGAAGTGATTGGGGCTGATCGGTCCTCGGTGCGTTATCTCAGCCTTCGGCCTGACGACGCGACC
>NZ_JAPRAQ010000271.1 GCF_029989365.1 Bradyrhizobium sp. Arg816
GGTATGGTGGCCTGGACGTATCCGAAGCTCGGCGCCTCAAGGTCCTTGCCGACGAGAATGCGAAGCTGAAGAAGCTGTTGGCCGAGGCGATGCTCGACAACGCCATGCTAAAGGACCTCAATTCAAATTAATGGTGACGCCCGTTGCAAGGCGGCAGGCTGTGGCTCACCTTTGTTCGAGTTTTGAGGTCAGTCAGCGGCGGGCGTGTGAAGTGATTGGGGCTGATCGGTCCTCGGTGCGTTATCTCAGCCTTCGG
>NZ_JAPRAQ010000272.1 GCF_029989365.1 Bradyrhizobium sp. Arg816
ATAGCTGGCTAAGGTCGCGGAGGTCGCGTTGCGCTGCTTGGTCAACCGGCGACGAAAGTACGACTCCAGGAGCGGCGCCAGCAGGAGGTGTTCGTTCATGCCGCGCCTCCGTCGAGGAAGGCGCGCTGCGGCGCAGCTTGATGTAGCGCTCGACCTTGTCGTCGAGGAATGCGGCGAAGACGGTCATGCGGCGCCTCCCGGAAAGGGGAGCGCGACCTCAGCGAGCTGCGAGGCCGCGACCTTCACGTACAGCG
>NZ_JAPRAQ010000273.1 GCF_029989365.1 Bradyrhizobium sp. Arg816
CCGAAGGCTGAGATAACGCACCGAGGACCGATCAGCCCCAATCACTTCACACGCCCGCCGCTGACTGACCTCAAAACTCGAACAAAGGTGAGCCACAGCCTGCCGCCTTGCAACGGGCGTCACCATTTTTTTGAATTGAGGTCCTTTAGCATGGCGTTGTCGAGCATCGCCTCGGCCAACAGCTTCTTCAGCTTCGCATTCTCGTCGGCAAGGACCTTGAGGCGTCGAGCTTCGGATACGTCCAGGCCACCAT
>NZ_JAPRAQ010000274.1 GCF_029989365.1 Bradyrhizobium sp. Arg816
CGGCTGGAGCGATAGCGGATCATCTTCCGATCCGCACCCACGATCGAGCAGGCCCGCCGTTCCGACAGGCTCATGACGGCCTGCAGATGCGCGACCGCAGCGCGCTTGGCGGCGGGCCCTACCATTTTTTGAAAGGAGCTCGCGAAGTGCGGCTGCATCGAGCATCTGCTCGGCCAGAAGCTTCTTCAGCTTCCCGTTCTCCTCCTCCAGGGCCCTCAACCGCTTCGCCTCGGAAACATCCATGCCGCC
>NZ_JAPRAQ010000275.1 GCF_029989365.1 Bradyrhizobium sp. Arg816
GCTGCCGGCCCCAGGCGACGAGGCGTATGCGCGCCGGACCTACGCGCCGCCACAGGGCGAGATGGAGACAGTGCTGGCGCAGATCTGGGCCGAGCTGCTGGGGCTGGGGCGGGTCGGACGGGACGACCACTTCTTCGAACTGGGCGGCCACTCGCTCTTGGCCGTGCAGATGTCGAGCCGGCTGTCACAGGCTGTGGGAGTCGAGCTGCCGCTGTCGACGCTGTTCGCAAGGCCCGTGCTGACCGACCT
>NZ_JAPRAQ010000276.1 GCF_029989365.1 Bradyrhizobium sp. Arg816
GGTTGATAAGCACGCCTTCACTGCGGATCATGAGAAGCAGACGGCGATAGCCAAAGCGCCGGCGCACCGACGCCAACTCGCGCAGCCGGACGCGAATGGTCGCGTCGTCAGGCCGAAGGCTGAGATAACGCACCGAGGACCGATCAGCCCCAATCACTTCACACGCCCGCCGCTGACTGACCTCAAAACTCGAACAAAGGTGAGCCACAGCCTGCCGCCTTGCA
>NZ_JAPRAQ010000277.1 GCF_029989365.1 Bradyrhizobium sp. Arg816
AAGCAGTCGAGGTTCACGGAAGAGCGGATCATTGCGGTGCTGCGGGAGCACGAGGCAGGATCGAAGACCGGTGATGTTTGCCGGAAGCACGGGATCAGCAGCGCGACGTTCTACAAGTGGAAGGCCAGGTATGGTGGCCTGGACGTATCCGAAGCTCGGCGCCTCAAGGTCCTTGCCGACGAGAATGCGAAGCTGAAGAAGCT